>NZ_JQNE01000001.1:0-4254300 GCF_000745075.1 Erwinia sp. 9145 | reverse complement strand
TAAACCATGCACCGAAGCTGCGGCAGCGACGCGAATGCGTTGTTGGGTAGGGGAGCGTTCTGTAAGCCGTCGAAGGTGGACTGTGAGGTCTGCTGGAGGTATCAGAAGTGCGAATGCTGACATAAGTAACGATAAAGCGGGTGAAAAGCCCGCTCGCCGGAAGACCAAGGGTTCCTGTCCAACGTTAATCGGGGCAGGGTGAGTCGACCCCTAAGGCGAGGCCGAAAGGCGTAGTCGATGGGAAACAGGTTAATATTCCTGTACTCGGTGTTACTGCGAAGGGGGGACGGAGAAGGCTATGTTGGCCGGGCGACGGTAGTCCCGGTTTAAGCGTGTAGGTGTGTGTTCCAGGCAAATCCGGTTCACTTTACACTGAGGCGTGATGACGAGGCACCACGGTGCTGAAGCAACAAATGCCCTGCTTCCAGGAAAAGCCTCTAAGCATCAGGTAACACAGAATCGTACCCCAAACCGACACAGGTGGTCAGGTAGAGAATACCAAGGCGCTTGAGAGAACCCGGGTGAAGGAACTAGGCAAAATGGTGCCGTAACTTCGGGAGAAGGCACGCTGGTGCGTAGGTGAAGTCACTTGCTGACGGAGCTGAAGCCAGTCGAAGATACCAGCTGGCTGCAACTGTTTATTAAAAACACAGCACTGTGCAAACACGAAAGTGGACGTATACGGTGTGACGCCTGCCCGGTGCCGGAAGGTTAATTGATGAGGTTATCCGTAAGGAGAAGCTTTGATCGAAGCCCCGGTAAACGGCGGCCGTAACTATAACGGTCCTAAGGTAGCGAAATTCCTTGTCGGGTAAGTTCCGACCTGCACGAATGGCGTAATGATGGCCAGGCTGTCTCCACCCGGGACTCAGTGAAATTGAACTCGCTGTGAAGATGCAGTGTACCCGCGGCAAGACGGAAAGACCCCGTGAACCTTTACTACAGCTTGACACTGAACACTGAGCCTTGATGTGCAGGATAGGTGCTTTTCTGGAAAGAACCACTGTTTTACTTAACCTTTCTCCGTTAATGGCAGAATGGGATGTCCCATACGTCAGTCAAACTACCACCAGACACTGTCCCCGCGCCGGATCACGGCGCAAGGTTAGAACACCAAACATTAAAGGGTGGTATTTCAAGGATGGCTCCGCGCAGACTGGCGTCCACGCTTCAAAGCCTCCCACCTATCCTGCACATCAAGGCTCAGTGTTCAGTGTCAAGCTGTAGTAAAGGTTCACGGGGTCTTTCCGTCTTGCCGCGGGTACACTGCATCTTCACAGCGAGTTCAATTTCACTGAGTCCCGGGTGGAGACAGCCTGGCCATCATTACGCCATTCGTGCAGGTCGGAACTTACCCGACAAGGAATTTCGCTACCTTAGGACCGTTATAGTTACGGCCGCCGTTTACCGGGGCTTCGATCAAAAGCTTCTCCTTACGGATAACCTCATCAATTAACCTTCCGGCACCGGGCAGGCGTCACACCGTATACGTCCACTTTCGTGTTTGCACAGTGCTGTGTTTTTAATAAACAGTTGCAGCCAGCTGGTATCTTCGACTGGCTTCAGCTCCGTCAGCAAGTGACTTCACCTACGCACCAGCGTGCCTTCTCCCGAAGTTACGGCACCATTTTGCCTAGTTCCTTCACCCGGGTTCTCTCAAGCGCCTTGGTATTCTCTACCTGACCACCTGTGTCGGTTTGGGGTACGATTCTGTGTTACCTGATGCTTAGAGGCTTTTCCTGGAAGCAGGGCATTTGTTGCTTCAGCACCGTGGTGCCTCGTCATCACGCCTCAGTGTAAAGTGAACCGGATTTGCCTGGAACACACACCTACACGCTTAAACCGGGACTACCGTCGCCCGGCCAACATAGCCTTCTCCGTCCCCCCTTCGCAGTAACACCGAGTACAGGAATATTAACCTGTTTCCCATCGACTACGCCTTTCGGCCTCGCCTTAGGGGTCGACTCACCCTGCCCCGATTAACGTTGGACAGGAACCCTTGGTCTTCCGGCGAGCGGGCTTTTCACCCGCTTTATCGTTACTTATGTCAGCATTCGCACTTCTGATACCTCCAGCAGACCTCACAGTCCACCTTCGACGGCTTACAGAACGCTCCCCTACCCAACAACGCATTCGCGTCGCTGCCGCAGCTTCGGTGCATGGTTTAGCCCCGTTACATCTTCCGCGCAGGCCGACTCGACCAGTGAGCTATTACGCTTTCTTTAAATGATGGCTGCTTCTAAGCCAACATCCTGGCTGTCTGGGCCTTCCCACATCGTTTCCCACTTAACCATGACTTTGGGACCTTAGCTGGCGGTCTGGGTTGTTTCCCTCTTCACGACGGACGTTAGCACCCGCCGTGTGTCTCCCGTGATAACATTCTCCGGTATTCGCAGTTTGCATCGGGTTGGTAAGCCGGGATGGCCCCCTAGCCGAAACAGTGCTCTACCCCCGGAGATGAGTTCACGAGGCGCTACCTAAATAGCTTTCGGGGAGAACCAGCTATCTCCCGGTTTGATTGGCCTTTCACCCCCAGCCACAGGTCATCCGCTGATTTTTCAACATCAGTCGGTTCGGTCCTCCAGTTAGTGTTACCCAACCTTCAACCTGCCCATGGCTAGATCACCGGGTTTCGGGTCTGTACCCTGCAACTTAACGCCCGGTTAAGACTCGGTTTCCCTTCGGCTCCCCTATACGGTTAACCTTGCTACAGAATACAAGTCGCTGACCCATTATACAAAAGGTACGCAGTCACCCCATAAATGAGGCTCCCACTGCTTGTACGTACACGGTTTCAGGTTCTGTTTCACTCCCCTCGCCGGGGTTCTTTTCGCCTTTCCCTCACGGTACTGGTTCACTATCGGTCAGTCAGGAGTATTTAGCCTTGGAGGATGGTCCCCCCATATTCAGACAGGATACCACGTGTCCCGCCCTACTCTTCGAACTCACAACGGCTGCATCTTCGTGTACGGGACTTTCACCCTGTATCGTGCGACTTTCCAGACGCTTCCACTGACGCAACCGCTGATGATGGTTCCGGGCTCCTCCCCGTTCGCTCGCCGCTACTGGGGGAATCTCGGTTGATTTCTTTTCCTCGGGGTACTTAGATGTTTCAGTTCCCCCGGTTCGCCTCGCAACACTATGTATTCATGTTGCGATGATGCAACGGATTGCACCGGGTTTCCCCATTCGGGTATCGTCGGGTATAACGGTTCATATCACCTTACCGACGCTTATCGCAGATTAGCACGCCCTTCATCGCCTCTGACTGCCAGGGCATCCACCGTGTACGCTTCGTCACTTAACCTCACAACCCACAAGCGTCCCGGAGGACACATGCTGTTGCAGGCATTTGAGAGACCCGACCATAGTGTTTGCGCCACTCTATACGCAGAGTGACCCACTATGTCGTTTTCAAATTTTCAGCTTGTTCCGGATTGTTAAAGAGCAAATATCACAAAGCCGACTTGATTAAGTCAGTTTTGGGATACTGAGTGATAACGTCTTTCACGCGTTATCGGAGATGGCGTCCCCAAGGGGATTCGAACCCCTGTTACAGCCGTGAAAGGGCAGTGTCCTGGGCCTCTAGACGATGGGGACTCTGATACTGTTGCTCATTACTTCTATCAGACAATCTGTTGTGGACACTGCGCAAAAAAGTATCTTCTGGTAAGGAGGTGATCCAACCGCAGGTTCCCCTACGGTTACCTTGTTACGACTTCACCCCAGTCATGAATCACAAAGTGGTAAGCGCCCTCCCGAAGGTTAAGCTACCTACTTCTTTTGCAACCCACTCCCATGGTGTGACGGGCGGTGTGTACAAGGCCCGGGAACGTATTCACCGTGGCATTCTGATCCACGATTACTAGCGATTCCGACTTCACGGAGTCGGGTTGCAGACTCCGATCCGGACTACGACGCACTTTATGAGGTCCGCTTGCTCTCGCGAGGTCGCTTCTCTTTGTATGCGCCATTGTAGCACGTGTGTAGCCCTGGTCGTAAGGGCCATGATGACTTGACGTCATCCCCACCTTCCTCCGGTTTATCACCGGCAGTCTCCTTTGAGTTCCCGACCGAATCGCTGGCAACAAAGGATAAGGGTTGCGCTCGTTGCGGGACTTAACCCAACATTTCACAACACGAGCTGACGACAGCCATGCAGCACCTGTCTCACGGCTCCCGAAGGCACTCAGGCATCTCTGCCCGATTCCGTGGATGTCAAGACCAGGTAAGGTTCTTCGCGTTGCATCGAATTAAACCACATGCTCCACCGCTTGTGCGGGCCCCCGTCAATTCATTTGAGTTTTAACCTTGCGGCCGTACTCCCCAGGCGGTCGATTTAACGCGTTAGCTACGGAAGCCACGAGTCAAGCTCACAGCCTCCAAATCGACATCGTTTACGGCGTGGACTACCAGGGTATCTAATCCTGTTTGCTCCCCACGCTTTCGCACCTGAGCGTCAGTCTTCGTCCAGGGGGCCGCCTTCGCCACCGGTATTCCTCCAGATCTCTACGCATTTCACCGCTACACCTGGAATTCCACCCCCCTCTACGAGACTCAAGCCTGCCAGTTTCAAATGCAGTTCCCGGGTTGAGCCCGGGGATTTCACATCTGACTTAACAGACCGCCTGCGTGCGCTTTACGCCCAGTAATTCCGATTAACGCTTGCACCCTCCGTATTACCGCGGCTGCTGGCACGGAGTTAGCCGGTGCTTCTTCTGCGGGTAACGTCAATGTGAAAAGTTATTCGCTCTTCACCCTTCCTCCCCGCTGAAAGTACTTTACAACCCGAAGGCCTTCTTCATACACGCGGCATGGCTGCATCAGGCTTGCGCCCATTGTGCAATATTCCCCACTGCTGCCTCCCGTAGGAGTCTGGACCGTGTCTCAGTTCCAGTGTGGCTGGTCATCCTCTCAGACCAGCTAGGGATCGTCGCCCTGGTGAGCCGTTACCTCACCAGCTGGCTAATCCCATCTGGGTTCATCCGGTAGTGTGAGGCCCGAAGGTCCCCCACTTTGCTCTTGCGAGATTATGCGGTATTAGCCACCGTTTCCAGTGGTTATCCCCCTCTACCGGGCAGATCCCCAGACATTACTCACCCGTCCGCCACTCGTCACCCGAGGAGCAAGCTCCTCTGTGCTACCGTTCGACTTGCATGTGTTAGGCCTGCCGCCAGCGTTCAATCTGAGCCATGATCAAACTCTTCAATTAAAGTCTGATTTGCCATCACGTGGATGGCGGTGCTCTGTGAATTAAAACGTCGTAATGAATTACGTGTTCACTCAACAAAGACTTGATAGTTCATTCGCCCGAAGGCTGTGATATCAATCCTGCGAGTGCCCACACAGATTGTCTGATAAATTGTTAAAGAGCAGTGCCACATATCTCGTGTGGCGCGGGGTGCAGATAATACGCTTTCCCGCTGAAGAGTCAAGAGTTTTTTCTCTTTTCTCTTCCTGAACCGGCGACCGTCAGGCCGTTGTTCCGTGTCAGTGGTGGCGCATTATAGGGACTTCCTGAAGCCTGACAAGTGTTTATTCGAAAAAAATAATCAACCGCGTTATTTATCAACAAAACGCCTTTTTTTACTTCGTTTTGCGGGTTAATTCAGCAAATTCGCCGGCAAATCGAGCGACCTGCGCCCAATCGGTATACTCAACTTCTTTACTGGCATCCGTTTCGCCGCCGGTCATCCGCATAATAAGCTGAATCATGATGCGATCGAAAAAGCCATAACGCGGATAGCGCAGCGCGCCAGCAAACACCGCACAGCAATCCGGCTCCCAGGGAGACTGAAGCAGAAACTTGCGGGTATAGGCGTTGGTTTGCGGCGAACGCTTTTCCGGTTTTCTTGCCGTCAGGTTAACCGAGAAAAAACCGCCGGGCCGCTGTTTCAGTTCGCTGAGGTGGTGCTTAATGAATTTCGTGACCTGCGGATGGAAATGCCCATAGCGGATGGAAGCGCCAATCAGTACGCGATCGTAGTGCGACCAGTCTATATGCGTCGCATGGAGCACGTTAACGAGCTCGCACTCCTGGCGGCCCTTAAGCTGACTGGCGATATAAGCCGCTATTTCGCGGGTCTGGCCGTCACGGCTGGAAAAAATAATCAACGCTTTCATAACAGTACCAATTTTTACTCACGCCAGAACGTCGGCGTGAACAGGACTAACAGCGTAAAGACCTCAAGACGACCAAACAGCATGGTCAGGATCAAAATCCATTTCGCCATATCATTCATCGTAGTGAAGTTGTCTGCCACTACGCCCAGTCCGGGTCCAAGGTTATTCAACGTGGCCGCCACAGCGGCAAACGCAGAAAAGTCATCAACGCCGGTGGCGATAATCGCCAGCATGCTCAATAAAAAAACCAGCGCATAGGCCGAGAAAAATCCCCATACCGCTTCAAGAATGCGCTCAGGCAGCGCGCGCTGCCCCAGCTTGATAGTGTAAACCGCATTTGGATGGACCAGCCTTTTTAACTCACGCGAGCCCTGTTTGAACAGCAGCAGGATGCGGATCACTTTCAGGCCGCCGCCGGTCGATCCTGCGCATCCGCCGATAAAAGCGGAGCAGAGAAGCAGTACGGGTAAAAAGAGTGGCCAGCGCGAGATGCTGTCGGTGGTGAAACCGGCGGTTGTCGCCATCGAAACCACCTGGAAGAACGCCTGATTCAGCGTCTGCATACCGCTTGCATAAACGTTATGCAGCCACAGCACCAGCGTACACACCATGACCAGCGTGAACTGAACGCCGATAAACATACGAAATTCGGGATCGCGCCAGTAAACGCGCAGGTTACGGCCGCTGAGCAGCGTAAAGTGCAAACCATAATTACAGCCGGAGATCAGCAGAAAAACGGCGATGATCGTGTTGATTGTCGGGCTGTTAAAATAGCCGATACTGGCATCGTGCGTTGAAAATCCGCCGATGGCGATAGTGGAGAAGCTATGACCGATGGCGTCAAACAGCGGCATTCCCGCCAGCCACAACGCGATCATGCAGACCACGGTAAGCAAAACATAGATAAGCCAGAGCGTTTTCGCCGTTTCAGCGATGCGCGGGCGCATTTTGTTATCTTTCAGCGGGCCGGGCATTTCGGCGCGATAGAGCTGCATCCCGCCCACGCCCAGAATCGGCAATATCGCTACCGCCAGCACGATGATCCCCATGCCGCCCAACCACTGCAACATTTGGCGATAAAACAGAATCGCCTTCGGCAGTGAATCAAGGCCTGTCAGCGTGGTCGCACCGGTTGTTGTCAGGCCGGAAAAAGACTCGAAAAACGCATCGGTGAGCGAGAGATTGGGATGTTCGGCAAAAATAAACGGCATGGCCCCGACGCTGCCCAACACGGTCCAGAACAGCACCACAATCAAAAAACCCTCGCGCGGCTTGAGCTCTTTTTTCTGTCTGCGGTTGGGCCACCACAGCAGCGAGCCAATCAGCAGCGCCATAAAAAAGGTTTGGGTGAACGCGCGGCCCGCACCATCACGGTAAATCAATGCCACCAGGCCGGGGAGAATCATCGTTCCGGAGAACAGGATGATGAGCAAACCGACGATGCGGGTAATGGTGCGAAAATGCATTCAGCCGTTCCTTTCCTGACAATAACGAAGTGATTAAAGCGAAGACAGCCGAAGCGCCCCTTTGCTGAAATCATTAAGATTCTGCGTAAACCCGTCAACCTGCGCATGCGGCAGAGCCAGCGTAAGCGCGACAACCTGTGAATATTCACGCTGTAATAGCTGCCCGCTGAAGCGGACTATCATTCTTTCAATATCGGCAAACTGCGCGTAGTCACAGACAAGAGAGAAATTCAGCATGGGCACTTTTTGTCGACGCGGCAACAGCCTCAGCGCCTGCTGAACGCCGCCGCCGTAAGCTTTAACCAGCCCGCCGGTGCCCAACTGAATACCGCCGTAGTAGCGCACCACCACTACGGCCGTCTCGCCGATATGATTACCCATTAGCTGAGCAAGCATGGGTTTCCCTGCCGTGCCGGACGGCTCGCCATCATCGGAAAAGCCCAGCTTCTGCGAATCGGAGGGCGCGCCAGCCACCCACGCCCAGCAGTGGTGACGCGCCGCAGGATGCTCGCTTTTCACCCGCTGAACAAAAGCGCGCGCCGCTTCCACGCCATCAGTATGCGCGATGAGCGTAATAAAGCGGCTTTTTTTGATCTCCTCGCTGAAGCTGAACGCCTCAGCGGGAATGTCGTAAGCGTCCATTAATCCAGTTTCAGATCCCGCGTCATATTCTCCACGCGCTGTTCGTGAATGATGACGTTGTCTTCAATACGCACGCCGCCATAAGGTTTTAGCGCGTCGATACGTGCCCAGTCAAAATGGTGGCTGAACTTACCCTCCCGCCACGGCGCGAGCAGCGAATCAATAAAATAGATGCCAGGCTCGATGGTCAACACCATGCGCGGTTGCAACACGCGCGTACAGCGCAGATAGGGATATTGAGCGGGTGCCGCCAGGTGCGTGCCGCTTTCGTCCTGCATAAAACCGGCGACGTCATGCACCTGCAAGCCAAGCGGATGTCCCAGGCCATGCGGCATAAACGGGCCGGTGAGATCGTCCGCCACCATCGCTTCTTCGCTCAACCCTTTCACTAACTGATGTTTCAGCAGCAGCTTCGCCAGACGCAGATGCATCTGCTGATGGTAATCGGTATAGCGCACGCCTGCTTTCAGCGTTGAGATTAGCGCCAGCTCTTCGGTGTTCATATCGCGGATCAGTTCCGCATAATCGTTATCGCTGCTGGCGGCATAGGTTCGCGTCAGGTCTGCGGCGTAGCCGTTATATTCCGTTCCGGCGTCAAGCAGAAAACTGCGCGACTGCGCCGGCGGCAGATGGTCGAGCGTGGTGTAATGCAGCACCGCCGCATGCTCATTCAGCGCAACGATATTGCCATAGGGCACGTCCGTATCGCGATGCCCGGTTGCCGCCAGATAGGCGATATTGATATCGAATTCGCTCATGCCGGAAAGGAAAGCTTCTTTTGCTGCGCGGTGGCCGACAACGGCTGTTTTCTGCGCCTCGCGCATGCAGTACAGCTCATAATCAGTTTTAAAAGAGCGATGGTAATGCAGAAAATCGATCGGCTGCTGCGGATTAATCAGCGCAGAGGCGATGCCCAACTGCGCGGCACGCGTTGGAACCGGGCCAATATAGGCGACGTTCTGGCGCTGCGTGGGCAGGAGCTGATTAATATCGTCGACGTTTTTCAGCGCGATAATGTCAATTTCGTCGGTCCAGAAACTTTGCGGCAGCGGCTCAACGTTATGCCAGTAGTCAACCGGCGAATAGAACCAGAGCTTAGGTTTACTGACGCCGTCCACCCACAGCCAGCAGTTTGGCACCGAGGTCACCGGCACCCAGGCTTTGAACTGCGGATTTACCTTGAAAGGGTAGTGGTGGTCGTCCAGAAAAACCGTCAGCAGTTCCCCTGAATGGAGAAGCAGGCCGTCCAGCTTATAGCGGGCCAACAGTTGCCGGGCGCGGCCCTGTAAGACCTTGAGATGCTCCCGGTACAGCGTGACTAACGAATCCATAGCATGACTCCATAATCGTGAATGGCGTGCATTTTATCACAGCCTCACGCAGGATGCCGTCCTGCCGCCGCTGTGATCTTGTTTGCAAATCAGCAAACTCTTGTTTGCAAAAAATTAACATCCCTTCCACACTCACCAGCATCTGGTATGACCAGATCGTTTATCGCTGACTCAGGAGACACACATGCTCTACCAAGGCGAAACCCTGACCGTAAGCTGGCTTGAGGATGGCATCGCCGGCCTGGTCTTCGATGCCCCAGGTTCGGTCAATAAACTCGATACAAAAACCGTAGCCAGCCTCGGCGAAGCGTTGTCGGTGCTGGAACAGCAGCCCGATTTGAAGGCCGTATTGCTCAGCTCAACCAAACCCGCTTTTATTGTCGGTGCCGATATTACTGAATTTCTCTCTCTCTTTGCTGCGCCGCCGGAAAAACTGACGCAGTGGCTGGATTTCGCCAACGGCATTTTTAATCGCCTGGAGGATCTGGCGGTACCGACGCTCTCTGCCATTCAGGGCTATGCGCTGGGCGGCGGATGTGAATGCGTACTGGCGACCGACTTTCGTATCGCCACGCCCGATGCCCGCATCGGCCTGCCGGAAACAAAGCTGGGGATCATGCCCGGTTTTGGCGGCTCCGTGCGCCTGCCGCGCCTGCTGGGCGCCGACAGCGCGCTGGAAATCATTGCGGCCGGTAAAGATGTCGATGCGGAAAAAGCGCTGGCGCTTGGCCTGGTTGACGCGGTGGTCGCCGCCGATCGGCTGCATGACGCCGCCATAACAATCTTACGAGAGGCCATTGCCGGTAAGCAGGACTGGCGCGCGCGACGTCAACCCAAGCTGGCGCCGCTACGCCTCAGTAAAATTGAAGCGGCAATGAGTTTTACCATCGCGAAAAGCATGGTGCTACAAACCGCCGGCAAACACTACCCCGCTCCCCTCGCGGCGGTAAAAACCATTGAGGCGGCTGCCGGTCTGGCACGTGATGAAGCGCTACGGCTGGAAACGGCCGCGTTTGTTCCGCTGGCGGGTTCAAAAGAGGCGCGCGCGCTGGTGGGCATTTTCCTCAACGACCAGGCGGTCAAAGCGAAGGCCAAAGCGCTGGCCCGCAATGTCGATATGCCAAAGCAGGCAGCGGTGCTGGGCGCAGGCATCATGGGCGGCGGCATTGCTTACCAGTCTGCGTGGAAAGGCGTGCCGGTCATCATGAAAGATATCAGCGCCGACGCCCTGACGCTGGGCATGACGGAGACGGCCCGGCTGCTCAACAAGCAGCTTGCGCGCGGCAAAATTGACGGCATGCGGCTGGCGGGCGTGATGGCCACCATCAAACCCACGCTCAACTATGCGGACTTTGATCGCGCGGAGATTGTGGTCGAAGCGGTGGTGGAAAATCCCCAGGTGAAAGCCGCCGTGCTGGCCGAAACGGAACAACATATCGGCAGCGAAACGGTTCTGGCCTCCAATACGTCAACCATTCCCATCAGCACACTGGCCCGCGCGCTACAGCGTCCGCAAAACTTCTGCGGCATGCATTTTTTCAACCCGGTGCACCGCATGCCGCTGGTGGAGGTGATCCGTGGCGAGCAAACCAGCGAGGCGACGCTGGCGAAGGTGGTCGCCTGGGCCAGCAAAATGGGCAAGACGCCGGTACTGGTTAACGACTGCCCCGGTTTTTTTGTTAATCGCGTGCTTTTCCCCTATTTCGCCGGGTTCAGTCTGCTGCTGCGCGACGGCGCGGACTTCAGGCAAATCGACAAGGTGATGGAGAAACAGTTTGGCTGGCCAATGGGGCCCGCATGGCTGCTTGATGTGGTGGGCATTGATACCGCGCACCATGCGCAGCGCGTGATGGCCGGGGGCTTCCCCGATCGTATGAAGAAAGCGTATCGCGACGCGATCGACGTCTTGTTTGAGGCGAAGCGTTTTGGGCAGAAGAGCCAACAGGGCTTTTACCGCTGGGAAACCGATGCGAAGGGTAAGCCAAAGAAAACCCCCGATCCGGCGGTGGATGAGATGCTGCAAAGCGTCTGCCAGCCAACGCGGGTATTCAGTGATGACGAGATCGTCGCCCGCATGATGATCCCAATGCTTAATGAAGTGGTTCGCTGCCTTGAGGAGAACATCATCGCGACGCCGGCCGAAGCGGACATGGCGCTGGTTTACGGCCTCGGCTTCCCGCCTTTCCACGGCGGCGCCTTGCGCTACCTGGATACGCAGGGCAACGCGCGCTTCCTGGCAGACACGGCACGCTTTCACGATCTTGGCCCGCTGTACCAGCCGCCCGCCGCGCTCGCCGACAAAGCCGCGCGCAACGAGAGCTGGTATCCCCCGGCGGAATCCATCAGCGACGCCGCGCTGAAGACGGCATGAGGAGTAAAGAAATGGAAAAAGTCGTTATTGTTGATGCCGTGCGTACGCCGATGGGTCGCTCCAAAGGCGGTGCCTTTCGCCACGTGCGGGCTGAAGATCTCTCCGCTCATCTGATGCGCGCCCTGCTCAGCCGCAATCCCGCTCTGGCAGCGGAGAACCTCGATGATGTTTACTGGGGCTGCGTGCAGCAAACCCTGGAGCAGGGATTCAATATTGCGCGCAATGCCGCGCTGCTGGCGGAGATCCCACATCGTGTGCCGGCCACCACCGTCAACCGCCTGTGCGGCTCTTCGATGCAGGCTCTGCACGATGCCGCGCGCGCCATTATGACCGGCGACGCCAGCGCCTGCCTGATCGGCGGCGTGGAGCATATGGGTCATGTTCCGATGAACCACGGCGTGGACTTCCATCCGGGACTCGGCAAAACCGTCGCCAAAGCGGCCGCCATGATGGGACTCACGGCGGAAATGCTGGCGCGTCAGCATCATATCAGCCGTGAAATGCAGGATGAATTTGCCGCGCGATCGCATCAGCGAGCGTGGGCCGCGACGCAGGAAGGGCGCTTTTCGGCGGAAATTGTCCCGGTCAATGGTCACGATGCTGATGGCATACTCAGGCGCTATGATGCTGACGAGGTGATCCGCGCGGATACCACCGCTGCCGGGCTGTCCGCGCTGCGTCCGGCGTTCGATCCGGTCAACGGCACGGTAACGGCGGGCAGTTCGTCAGCGCTTTCTGACGGCGCGGCGGCGATGCTGGTGATGAGTGAATCGCGTGCTCGCGAACTGGGATTTAAACCGCGCGCCCGCGTTCGTTCAATGGCCGTTGTCGGCTGCGATCCTTCCATTATGGGATATGGCCCGGTGCCGGCGTCTCAACTGGCGCTGAAAAGAGCGGATCTGAATATCAGTGATATCGGCATCATTGAGCTGAATGAGGCGTTTGCCGCACAGACGCTCCCGTGCATCAACGATCTGGGCTTGATGGAGGTGCTGGATGACAAGGTCAACCTCAACGGCGGCGCGATTGCTCTCGGCCATCCGCTGGGTTGCTCCGGCGCGCGCATCAGCACCACGCTGATCAACCTGATGGAACAACGCGACGCGCAATTTGGGCTGGCAACCATGTGTATTGGTTTGGGACAGGGGATTGCAACGGTCTTTGAGCGTATGTAATGCGTGTATTCAGAAGACTTCCCGCCTTGCCAGGGCGGGATGGATTACGAATAATCAGATAAAGGCAAAGGCATCGCCGAAAATGCGATCTTCCAGCGCACTGCGCTCGGCGCAGAACCTGTCGCGGGCAATTTTCGCCATCTCAAAGCGTCCTGCAATATAGATATCCTGCGTGTCCAGACTGTCGAAATCATTCATCACCGCCGTCAGCACCGTACCGCTACGCCCCTGCCAGCCCTGATGCGGCTGCTCGACAACCGGAACAATACGCAGATTAGGATGCTTCACCGCCAGCGCATTCAGCTCGTCCAGATCGTAAAGGTGCTTGAGCTCGCGTCCGCCCCAGTACAGGGCGATGTGGCGATTGGGCTGACGCGCAAGCGCGGTGAGCAGGATAGATCGCGTGTAGGAGAAGCCGGTACCGCCGGCGATTAGCACCAGCGGACGACTTTCGTCCTCTTCGCGAAGCCATGCATCGCCATGCGGTATATCCACGGTTATCTGGCGATCCTGCCGGATGCGCTCCATGACGGCCATGGCGTAAAGATTCAGTTCGGACGCGCCGATATGCAGTTCAATAATGTCCCGCTCCATCGGCGTGGAGGCGAGCGAAAACGGACGTTTGTCGTTATCATCCATTACCACCATCAGATATTGACCCGCTTTAAAGCTGAAATCAGCTTCCGGCACCATGCGGACACGGTAAACGGTATCGGTTATCACCTCTACCGAGGTCACTTTGCAGCTTAACGTTGTCATGCGTTCCCTCTTTGGGTCAAATTCGTTTGCCGGGTTTCGTACCATCAAGAATGGCCAGTTCATCCCAAATTTCGTCAATACGCGCCGTCACCGCCGGATCTTTACGGATAGGGCGGCCCCATTCACGCTGCGTCTCTCCCGGCCACTTATTGGTGGCGTCCAGACCCATTTTTGAGCCTAACCCGGAGACGGGCGAGGCAAAATCGAGATAGTCGATTGGCGTATTTTCTACCAGAACCGTATCGCGCGCCGGATCCATACGCGTCGTTATCGCCCACATCACGTCGTTCCAGTCGCGCGCGTTGATGTCGTCGTCACAGACGATCACAAATTTGGTATACATAAACTGGCGGAGAAAGGACCAGACGCCCATCATCACCCGCTTTGCATGCCCGGCGTACTGCTTTTTCATTGTCACCACCGCCATGCGATATGAGCACCCTTCCGGCGGCAGATAAAAATCGACGATTTCAGGAAACTGCTTTTGCAGAATCGGGACAAAAACTTCATTCAACGCTACGCCAAGAATCGCCGGTTCATCCGGAGGTCGGCCGGTATAAGTTGAATGGTAGATAGCATCACGGCGCTGAGTTATATGCGTAACGGTAAAAACCGGGAAACTATCAACTTCATTATAGTAACCGGTATGGTCGCCGTATGGACCTTCGGGCGCCATTTCGCCCGGTTCGATATAGCCTTCCAGCACAATCTCTGCGCTGGCGGGCACTTCAAGATCGTTGGAAATGCACTTCACCACTTCGGTTTTTGTGCCGCGCAGCAGACCGGCGAACGCGTATTCTGATAGCGTGTCCGGCACCGGTGTCACCGCGCCAAGAATAGTCGCAGGATCGGCCCCCAGCGCCACCGAAACCGGGAAACGTTCGCCCGGATGCTGCTGGCACCACTCCTGAAAATCCAGCGCGCCGCCGCGATGGGAAAGCCAGCGCATAATCAGCTTATTTTTTCCGATAAGCTGCTGCCGATAGATGCCAAGATTCTGCCGCTCTTTATGCGGGCCGCGCGTCACGGTCAGCCCCCAGGTGATCAGCGGCGCCGCGTCGTCAGGCCAGCACTTCATTATCGGGATCTGGTGCAAATCGACCTCATCACCCTGCCAGATTTGCTGATGGCAGGGCGCATCACGCAGACGCTTCGTCGGCATGTTCAGCACCTGCTTCCACTGCGGCATCTTATCGAAAAAGTCACGGAAGCCGCGCGGCGGTTCCGGCTCTTTCAGGAAGGCCAGCAGGCGCCCCACATCGCGCAGCGCGGTGACGTCCTCCTGCCCCATGCCCAGCGCAACCCGGTCTGGCGTACCAAAGAGGTTACAAAGCACCGGCATGTTATAGCCTTTAGGATTTTCAAACAGCAGCGCCGGACCGCCCGCCCGCAGGGTGCGATCGGCGATTTCAGTCATTTCCAGATCGGGGTCGATCTCTTGCTTAATTCGCTTCAGTTCCCCGCGTTGTTCAAGCAGAGAAAGAAAGTCGCGTAAATCGTGGTATTTCATGACTTCCCATCAGTACATCAGTGAATCGGCCATTATAGGGAGGATTCCGGCCGCGTGCTTAGTTTTTCGCGGTGGGATGAGCGCGCGATCGCCTTTGCGCCTCCCGCAGCCTCTGGCCAGCGATATAAACACAGAGGCGGCGTAGTCTGCCGTAAAAACCGCCACGCACGCCGTCAGCCCTTTTGATTCGGCTATAACTCTGACCACGAGTTTGATATTCTTATCGGTCTGTTTAATAAGAAGTGACGTTATGGAATCCTGGTACTTACTCTACTGCAAACGTGGCCAACTGCTTCGCGCGAAGGAACATCTTGAGCGTCAGGCGGTACATTGTCTCAGTCCGATGATTGAGATTGAGAAGCTGGTTCGTGGCAAGCGTACTCAGGTCAGTGAACTGTTGTTTCCGAACTATCTTTTTATCGAATTCGATCCGGAAAGGATTCATACCACCACCATCAGCGCAACACGCGGCGTCAGCCACTTTGTACGCTTCGGCTCCCAACCTGCCACGGTTTCGCAGGCGGTCATTACCGCCCTGCAAACGGAGCAGCCAGCCTCTCTTATCGATCCTGAACTACCTGTCCCCGGTGACAGCGTGGTGATCACCGAAGGGACATTTGAAGGCATCAAAGCCATCTTCGCCGAACCCGACGGCGAGGCCCGCTCAATGCTGCTGCTGACGTTGCTGAATAAGCAAATCATGCGTAGCGTCGACAACAAGCAGTTTCAGAAGCTCTGAGTAATCCCCTGCTCTGCTACTGACTCTTCCAGCCGGAACAACCTGCGCGCATTGCGATCGCACTGCTTTGCCAGTGCGTGGCTATCTTCACCGCGTAATCCAGCCACCTGTTGAACAATGTGCGGCAGAAAGCAGGGTTCATTGCGCCTTGAGGTGGGCCTGGGCCGCAAATCGCGCGGTAAAAGATAGGGCGCATCCGTTTCCAGCAGCAGTCGGTCAGCGGGGATCAGCGGCATCAGCTCACGTAACGCACCACCGCGGCGTTCATCACAAACCCACCCGGTGATGCCAACATACAGCCCGGCGTGCAGACAGGCCTCCAGCTCATCGCGCGTGCCGGTAAAACAGTGCACCACCGCGCCGGGCAGCGAGGGCAGCCAGGGCGTTAACAGCGAGATGAAGCGCTCATGCGCATCACGGCAGTGGAGAAACAGCGGCATCGACAGCTCTGCCGCTAGTTCAAGCTGTGCGCTAAAGGCAAATGCCTGCTGCTCAGGGCTGGCGATGTTACGATAAAAATCAAGACCGCACTCACCGATAGCGACCACCTGCTCGCTGATGGCCAGACGTCTGAGCGTGGCTTCCGTTTCTGCCGACCATTCGCCAGCGTGATGGGGGTGAACGCCAGCGGTTGACCAGCAGTAGCCAGGACGACGTGCGGCAAGGCTTTGTGCCTGCTGGCTTTCCAGCGCATTGGTGCCGGTGAGCAGTAAGCCCGTAACGCCTGCATCCTTTGCGCGCTTAACCACCTTGTCGCGATCGTTAGCAAACTGCGTGCTGGTGAGATTGACGCCAATATCAAACATAGGATTTTCCATACGTTAACCGCCCTTACGGGCGGTTAAGAGATGATGTGTTGTGTGAGATGCTGATGCTGTCTCACTCGGTATCTTCCTGCTCCTCCTCATGACGCCGTTTGCCGACATAAAAGCGCGAAAAGAAGATTCCCACTTCGAACAGGGCGTACATCGGGATAGCCAGCAGCGTTTGCGAAAACACGTCCGGAGGCGTCAGTAACATGCCGACCACAAAGGCCCCCACCAGTATGTAAGGGCGCTTTTTCTTCAGATCTTCCGGCGTGGTCAGCCCGGTCCAACAGATCAATACGATGGCAACAGGTACTTCAAAAGAGATACCAAACGCCATAAACAGCGCCATCACGAAATCGAGATAGTTGTTGATGTCAGTGGCGATCAGAACGCCCTGCGGTGCCGTTTTAGCAAAAAAGCCGAAGGCCAGCGGAAAGACAATAAAGTAGGCGAAAGCCATTCCGATATAGAATAAGAATGAACTGGAAAACAGCAGCGGCATGACCAGCTTGCGCTCGTGACGATACAGCGCAGGCGCAACAAATGCCCAGACCTGGTAAAGAATGACCGGCACCGACAGGAACACGGAGACTATCATTGTCAGCTTCACCGGCGTGAAAAACGGCGAAGCGACGTCGGTGGCGATCATGCTGGCGCCTGCGGGCATCTGTCTCATGAGCGGCGCGGAAACCAGCTGGTAAATATCGTTAGAGAAATAAGCCAGACAGAGAAAGATAGCGACGACGGCAATAATACAGTTCAGTAAGCGCTTACGAAGCTCAATCAAATGACTGATCAGCGGTTGGGTATCTTCAACAGCCATAGTTAACGTTCATCGCTGGGTTGAGTGGTGGAAACGGGCGCCCGGCTGGAGAGCAATGGCTCCGCCTTTGTCGCCGACGCTGGTTCGCTGCCGGGTTCAGAAGGAACCGCCGGAGAAGAGGCAGGCGCGCTCGATTGATGTTCGGCCGCCGCCGGCGTAGCGCCATCATGCGCATCATCAGGATTTTTAATCAGGGGATTATGAATGGTGTTCGCTTCATCATCAGCTTTCTCATTTTCACCCAAATAGGTGCGCTTCATGGATTCCGCTGATTGCCTGAGCTCCTCCATAGACGCTTTGAGCTCTGGTGAAAAGCTGTTCTTGCTGGCCTCTTCCACTTTTTTCAGGCTGTCCTGTAGCTCCTGAAGCTTCAGCTCCTGCGCCAGCTCGTTCTGAACGCTGGTCGCCATAGAGCGCAGCGCGCGTATCCACCCTGCAACGGTTTTAACCGCCACCGGCAGACGCTGAGGGCCCAGTACCACCAGCCCGATAACGAACACTAATACCAGTTCACTAAAGCCTATATCGAACACGGTTTACACCTTGTCGTTTTTAATGTCTTCTTTCTTCGCTTCTGCCTGCTGCTTATCAGCCAGTTTGGCATTAAAGTCAGCATCGTCAGCGCGGGGGGTTTTGTCTTTCTCGTTATCGTCACTCATCGCCTTCTTAAAGCCTTTGATTGACGAACCGAGGTCAGAACCTAACCCACGTAGTTTATTGGTGCCGAAAAGAAGAACAACAATCACGGCAATGATTAATAGTTGCCAGATACTGATACCGCCCATAATTAGCCTCTGATGCGTTGTAAAATCAATTTTGCAGTATATAACAGCAACGGGCGCGGTGACGATGTGCAGCCCACGCCAATTTACCTTTCATGACAATTAGCCTGTTTTGCGCCAGCCAATCAGCCAGGTGACGATGCCGCCAGCAACCATCGCGGCCGAAAAGAGATCCCACTCTGGCCGGGTCAACAACGTTGCCGTACCGGTCAGCAGCAGCGTTGCCCCAACGCCGAAAAGGTATCGCGACTGGTGATGTCTGACGCGTTCGGTTTTCAAATCGTGGGTGAGCTTGTCCACGCTGCGCTGCAAGTGCTTGTGCTGTCGCAGGCTGTCATAAAACAGCTCCGGCAGTTCCGGCAGTTTTTCCGCCCAGAACGGCGCTTTCTCTTTGAGCGCCCGCACAATAGCCGGAATGCCAATCTGATCTTTAATCCACTTTTCCAGGAAAGGCTTGGCCGTTTTCCACAGATCTAACTGCGGATAAAGCTGCCGCCCCACGCCTTCAACATAGAGCAATGTTTTCTGCAACAGCACGAGCTGCGGCTGAACTTCCATATTGAAGCGGCGTGCCGTATTGAACAGATTGAGCAGCACGTGCCCGAAGGAGATCTCCGCCAGCGGCTTCTCAAAAATAGGCTCGCAGACGGTGCGAATGGCGAATTCAAAATCTTCAACGTTGGTATCCGGCGGAACCCATCCGGAGTCAACATGTAGCTCGGCCACTTTGCGATAATCGCGATTAAAAAAGGCAATAAAATTTTCTGCCAGATAACGCTTATCTTCTTTATTGAGCGAGCCCACAATACCGCAGTCGATGCCAATATACTGTGGATCTTCCGGATGCTCATAGCTGACAAAGATGTTGCCAGGATGCATGTCCGCATGGAAGAAGCTGTCACGAAAAACCTGAGTGAAGAAAACCTGCACGCCGCGTTCAGCCAGCAGCTTCATATTCACGCCGTGCTGCTCAAGCGCAACCACGTCTGAAATAGGAATACCGTAAATGCGCTCCATGACAAGCATCGTTTCGCTACAGTAGTCGGAATAAATCTCCGGCACGTAGAGCATCTTGCTGTTATCGAAATTGCGACGTAGCTGAATGGCATTTGCCGCCTCGCGCAGCAAATTCAGTTCATCAATCAGCGTTTTTTCATAGTCCCTGACCACTTCCTGCGGGCGAAGCCGGCGCCCGTCCGGCAGCAAACGGGGCACCCAACGCGCCATGCGATGAATAAGCTTCATGTCGGCGACGATAACCGGCAGGATGTCCGGCCGGATAACTTTAATGACGACTTCTCTGCCGTTTTCCTTCAGCGTAGCGGTATGCACCTGGGCGATAGAGGCCGATGCCAGCGGCTTGATATCAAAATTGTCGAACAACGCTTCCACCGGCTTGCCGAGCGACAGCTCAATCTGCTGCTTCGCCAGTACGCCATCGAATGGCGCGACACGGTCCTGAAGCATCGCCAGTTGATCGGCGATATGGGGCGGAAAAAGATCGCGCCGCGTGGACATCATCTGACCAAACTTAATCCACACCGGGCCAAGCTGTTCCAGCGCAAGCCGCAGGCGCTCGCCAAGCGGCAACTGAGGATATCGGTTCGGCATCCAGAACAGGCTTTTACGCCACAGGCGAAGTGGAACGGTCAGACGCATTACGGGGATCCGCTCATCAAGCCCGTAGCTTAAAAAAACACGGATGATGAAATAGAGGCGGCGAATTTCTCCAAACGTCATTTAGCCTCCAGCGCATTGAGGCGAGCGTCCAGCGTTGACAACGCGCGCTCAACAGCATCCACTTCTTCAGCAAACCAGGCCATTTCAAGCGCGCCTGGCGCAACGCGCCACTCTTCGGTTAGCGCCTGGCCCAGATAGTCCTGCTTGCGATGCACGTCTCCGCGCACAAACTGCACACCGCGACGCCCCAACTGGCTTATGCCATGTGCGATAACGTCGCCGGTCCAGGGCGCCAGATACTCCGCCGGATCAAGTTCGGCCAGATCCAGCAGCGCAGAAAACTGTTGTACAACCTGGATATCACCCGTGACGTCGAGCTCGCCACTGCGGATCAGGCTGGTAAGCTGCTGACGATCCCGCAATTTTGGTAGCGTCGAGAGTCGGGTTTTCACCGTGCAATCGTGGACGTCGCCCCACTCGGTCAGCACATCAAGCTGTTTTTCGCTAAAAACAAAGGTTAGCGGCTGCCTGATTTCAGTCAGTTCAACACAGAGGCTTTTCCCCGCCAGTCGCTGACGTGCCACTTTCAGGCTACGATCGCGGTAAAGAATTTTATTCAGCGCCGTTTCCAGCCCCGCAGTTAACAGCGGCGTTAAGGTCATTCGCATTCCTGTTTAAAACTTAAACCCGCGGTGAAGCGCAACGATGCCGCCGGTAAGATTGTGGTAATGCGTATTTTCAAATCCCACATCGGCCATCATCTGTCGCAGTGTTTCCTGGTCCGGGTGCATACGGATGGATTCGGCAAGGTAACGATAGCTACCGGCATCTTTTGCCACCAGCTCGCCAATGCGCGGCAGTACGTGGAAAGAGTAGGCATCGTAGACTTTGTTTAATGGCTCAAGCAGCGGCTTGGAGAACTCCAGCACCAGCAGGCGTCCGCCGGGCTTCAGCACGCGAAACATTGAGGCCAGCGCCTTCTCTTTTTCAGTGACGTTACGCAGGCCAAAGGCGATAGTAATACAGTCGAAATAGTTATCCGGAAAAGGAAGCGCCTCAGCATTGGCCTGAACATAGCTCACGTTGCCAATAATGCCTTTATTACGCAGCTTTTCGCGCCCCACCTTTAACATCGAGCTGTTGATATCCGCCAGCACCACTTCGCCGGTTTCGCCAACAAGGCGCGAGAACTTAGCAGTCAGATCGCCCGTTCCGCCCGCCAGATCGAGCACGCGCTGCCCACGCCGTACGCCGCTACAGTCGATGGTAAAGCGCTTCCAGATGCGGTGAATACCAAACGACATCAAATCGTTCATCAGATCGTACTTGGCCGCCACGGAATGGAAAACGTCAGCCACCCTTTCGGCCTTATCGCTTTTCGCTACCGTCTGAAAGCCAAAATGCGTGGTGTCCTTTGATTCATCTGCCATTTGTTTTGCCTGCTCTGCAATCAATTATCTGCCAAGTGTACCAGAGTCATCCAGACCAGGCACGCGGCCAGGCGGCTTATTCGTTGACGCGCCCGGCAGTATCAGCGTCGTTGAGGAAATAGACATCGGATCTGTCTTCCTGCGCTTCATCACCGATATCAGTAGGGTGTTCAGGCGTTGCCTGAGCAACGATTTGCGGGTTAATTGGCCGCTTCACCTCAACGCCCATATGACGGAAGCTTTCCGTTTGCGCTATCAGATTGCCGCGCCCCTCTGAAAGCTTTTTCATCGCCTGACGATAGCTGCCCTGCGCTTTATCCAGGCTCTGCCCCACCGCAGACATGTCGTCGACAAAAAGGCGCATCTTGTCATAAAGCTTCGCTGCACGATCTGCGATCCGCTGCGCGTGACGGCTTTGATGTTCGTAACGCCACAGGTTAGTGATTGTTCTCAGCGCTACCAGCAGCGTTGTGGGGCTTACCAGCATGATGTTCTGGTTCAACGCCTCGTTAATCAGCTCCGGCTGACGGTCAATCGCCAGCAAAAATGCGGGCTCGATCGGGATAAACATCAACACATAATCCAGGGAACGTAAACCGGGCAATTGTTGATAATCTTTTCGACTGAGTAAGCGCAGATGGCTGCGAATCGAGGCAATATGCTCGCCGATGGCCGCTTCCCGTTGCACCTCGTCTTCACTGTTAAAATAGCGTTCGTAGGCCACCAGCGTCATTTTGGCGTCAATGACTACGTCTTTACCCTGAGGCAGCCGAACGATGACGTCAGGCTGCATCCGACCCTTCTGTTCAAGCTGAATATTCACCTGCGTTTCATACTCATGACCTTCGCGCAGTCCTGATGCCTCCAGTACTCTGCTGAGCACCACTTCGCCCCAGTTACCCTGCGTTTTATTATCGCCTTTCAACGCCTTAGTCAGGTTGATCGCCTCCTGCGCCATCTGCGCGTTCAGCTGTTGAAGGTTACGAATTTCGTGCGCAAGCGTATGACGTTCGCGGGCTTCCTGTCCGAAGCCGTCCTGAACCTGACGCCGAAACCCCTCCAGTTGTTCGCGCAGGGGCGCTATCAGGCCGTTCAGACTCTGCCGGTTCTGCTCATCGACGCGCCGCCCGCTGTTCTCGAAAATGCGGTTTGCCAGATTTTCAAACTGCGTATTCAGCCGCTGTTCACTGTTAACCAACAGGCGCTGTTTCTCTTCCGCAGCCAGACGCGTCTCTTCAAGACGGATCGCCAGCTCGCGAAGTTCGACCTCCTGCGCGCTGTTAATCTCAAGCTGGTTACGCAGTTCGCGAGTGAGCTGTTCGCTTTCGCCGCGCCAGTGATCGAGGTGATGCAGCTTTTCCTGTGCGGCCGCAAGCGCGCCATGCAGTTGCCTTAGCTCAATTTCACTCTGTTTCTGCGCCTGCTGGTGACCATCAAGCTGCTGTTCAAGCCTTTCACGCTCCTGACGCAACTGCTCAGCCGACTGCCTGAGTAGCTGGCGTTCGGTTTCGTGTCGCTGCTGGCCGCGAAACCAGGCAAGCAGCCAGCCCGCAATCAGGCCTGCAAGTCCGCAGCCAATGCCATAAATGAGTGTGGCGTCCACGCGCATTCTCCTTTCCTGTGCTCTCTTCGGGAAAAGGTAGAGGCGTACTGTATGAATGTCCACACAAAAGAGAGAATGTAACGCCAGCGGCGCTGATTTCATGCAGAATCTGGACGCGTCTCGTAAAACGGCTGGCGTGACGGGTTGAGCAGGGCCGAACGCTCTTCGGCCCCTGATGATTAGATTAAACGACGGGCGGCATCAACAACGATACGTACGGCATCGCTTTCTGTACGTTTCATCGTTTCTGCGTCAGGAATCTCCTGCTGGGTGCGATTAACGATAACGCCAGCAACCATCCCGGCACGTAACCCCTGACTGGCGCACATGGTGAGCAGCGTGGCCGATTCCATTTCATAGTTCAGCACGCCCATCTGCTGCCATTCCTTCATTGAATTCTGGAATCGGCTGACCACACGCCCCGAAAATGTATCGTAGCGTTCCTGGCCCGGATAGAAGGTATCGGAAGAGGCCGTGATACCGATGTGCGTGGTGGCACCCGCCGCTTTAGCGGCCTCAACCAGCGCGGTGGTGCAGGTAAAGTCCGCCACGGCCGGGAATTCAAGCGGTGCGAAGTGCTGGCTGGCGCCATCAAGCCGAACAGCGCCGGTGGTGACCAGCACGTCGCCAACGCTGATATCAGGCTGTATCGCGCCCGTAGTGCCCACGCGCAGGAAAGTACGCACGCCCAGCTGAGCCAGCTCCTCAACGGCAATTGACGTTGAAGGCCCGCCGATGCCCGTTGAGCAGACGATAACTGCTTTTCCGTCAATTTCCGCGCGCCAGGTGGTAAATTCACGATGGGAAGCGAGATGAACCGCATTATCCATCAGGGCGGCAATTTTCTTCACCCGCTCAGGATCGCCCGGCACAATCGCCAACGTCGCGCCCTGTAAATCGGACCGGGTTAACCCAAGGTGAAAAACGTCTGACTGAGCCATTTTCAAAACTCCTGCAACGAAAAGATAAGGGTAGCAAGCCGCTAAGATACGATAAAGCTGATAACCTTTATGTGAGTTACCTCACTCAGGAAATGAAAATGACAGCCTGATCTTTCGTAAATAGTGATTTTCATCACAATTTATTTTTTTGGCGCCTCCTTTTTTCCCTGTTTTGCGTAGCGTCTCGTATCCCTCACAAAAGCGCTTTCCGGCTCAAAGCCATTCCGGGCTATAGTTAGCTGATTGCATCCCTGCACGGAGAGGACAATGAAATCTGACGATAACACGACGCAAAAAAACACAGGGTTCGCTGCTGCTGTGTCACCCACGGCTTCAACCACAATTATTACCGATAATGCCGATATCCAGTCTGGTGAAACGTCCATCCCTACGCAGGGTGATAACATGCCTGCTTTCCACGCCAGACCGCGCGATGTAAAGGGGCCGCTGCCGGTGATTCTGGTCGTTCAGGAAATTTTCGGCGTGCATGAGCATATCCGTGATATCTGTCGCCGTCTGGCGGCGGAAGGGTACCTTGCCGTTGCGCCTGAGCTCTATTTCAGACAGGGCGATCCTGCTGAATATACTGATGTTTCAACGTTGTTGAGTGAGCTGGTCAGTAAGGTTCCGGACACGCAGGTACTGGCCGATCTTGACCATGTGGCTAACTGGGCCTCACGCAACGATGGCGACATTCGCAATATGGCCATTACCGGCTTTTGCTGGGGCGGCAGGATCGTCTGGCTCTATGCCGCACATAATCCGCAGTTGAAAGCAGGCGTGGCCTGGTACGGAAAACTGGCGGGTGAAAAAACGCTGAAGCAGCAGAAGCATCCGGTTGATACGGCGGTCGATATGAATGCGCCCGTATTGGGCCTGTATGGCGGCCAGGACAATGGCATTCCGCAGGAGAGCGTTGAAACCATGCGCCAGGCGTTGCGTGCGGCAAACTCAAAATCGGAAATCGTGGTCTATCCCGAGGCAGGCCATGCATTTAATGCTGATTATCGTCCGAGCTATCACGAGCCATCGGCTAAAGACGGCTGGCAGCGAATGCTGACGTGGTTCCGCCAGTACGGCGTGAAATAAAAAAGGGCGCACAGCGCGCCCAAACTCGTACAACACAGCACAAGAGATCAGGCTTCTGCTTTACGCAGGTTCTGCGCCGCCTTCACCATATTCGCCAGCGCCTGCCGCGTTTCCGTCCAGCCGCGCGTCTTGAGGCCGCAGTCCGGGTTAACCCACAGGCGCTCTGTAGGAATACGCTGCGCGGCTTTAAGCAACAGCGCTTCAATGCTTTCCACATTTGGCACATTTGGCGAGTGAATATCGTAAACGCCCGGGCCAATTTCGTTTGGATAGTCAAACACTTCAAACGATTCAAGCAGTTCCATATCCGAGCGTGACGTTTCAATAGTGATCACATCCGCATCCAGCGCTGCAATGGAATCCATGATGTCATTGAACTCGCAATAACACATGTGGGTGTGGATCTGCGTATCATCCTGCGCCACGGCGGCATTGAGGCGGAAGGCTTCGACGCCCCATGCCAGATAGGCTGCCCAGTCCGACTGACGCAGCGGCAGACCTTCGCGCAGCGCGGGTTCGTCAATCTGAATGATGCCGATGCCCGCTTTTTCCAGATCTTCCACTTCATCACGCAGCGCCAGGGCGATCTGTTTAGCGATGGTTTCACGCGAAACATCTTCACGCGGGAAGGACCAGCAAAGGATGGTCACCGGACCGGTCAACATGCCTTTTACCGGCTTGTCGGTCAGTGACTGCGCGTACTTCGCCCACTCAACGGTAATGGCTTCAGGACGGCTGACGTCGCCGATAATGACCGGGGGCTTAACGCAGCGTGAACCGTAGCTCTGCACCCAGCCATTCTGCGTAAAGGCAAAACCATCAAGGTTCTCGCCAAAGTATTCAACCATGTCATTACGTTCGGCTTCGCCATGTACCAGCACGTCCAGCCCTAAACGCTCCTGCTCCACAATGGCCTGCTTAATGTGTTCAGCAATGCCGGTGCGGTAGTGGCTGCCGTCCAGGCGCCCCTTTTTGAAGTCCAGGCGCAGGCCGCGGATCTCAGTGGTCTGTGGGAAGGAGCCGATAGTGGTGGTCGGCCAGGCCGGCAGGTTAAAACGCTGACGCTGAGCCTCGGCGCGAACCGGATAGCTGCTGTTGCGCTGGCTGTCATGCGCGTTAATCGCCGCCAGACGTTTGCCCACCGCCGCATTGTGCACGCGGGATGATTCACGACGGGCGCGAATCGGTGCGCTCCAGGCATCCAGCGACTGTGGATCGTTATTGTTCAGCGCCTGACTGAGTAGCGACAATTCACTACATTTTTGCAGTGCGAAAGCGAACCAGCTTTTCACTTCCTCATCGAGACGGGTTTCGACGCTCAGGTCGATTGGGCTGTGCAACAGTGAACAGGAACTGCCGATCCAGAGCTGCTGACGTTTGCCGATCAGCGGCTGAAGACGCGTAAACCAGCTGCTGAGATCGGCACGCCAGACGTTACGTCCGTTGATCACGCCAACGGAGAGCAGCCAGTCGGTCGGCAGTTTTTCATTCAGTTCAACGATATCATCTTTACCATGCACCAGATCCACATGGAGTCCCTGCACCGGCAGCCCGCGAATGGTATCCAGGTTAGTGCCTGCGCTTTCGAAATAGGTGGTGAGCAGCAGTTTGCTGTCTCCCTGCAATGCGTCATACGCTGGCCGGAAAGCATCCAGCCACGCCTGCGGCAGCTCAAGCACCAGCGCAGGCTCATCAATTTGCACCCACTCAATGCCGCGCGTTGCCAGCTCTGCCAGTAGCTGTTGATAAACCGGCAGGATCTCGTTGAGCAGGCTCAGGCGGTCAAACTGCTCGCCCTTCACTTTGCCCAGCCATAAATACGTAACCGGGCCTAACAGAACAGGTTTCACCTTGTGACCGAGCGCCAGCGCTTCATCCACCTCGTCCAGAATTTGCGTCCAGGTCAGTGAAAACTGCTGCCCTTTGGTGAATTCCGGCACCATGTAGTGATAGTTAGTGTTAAACCATTTGGTCATTTCTGCGGCGGCGGCTGGCTCGCCGGTTGGCGCACGGCCGCGTCCGATGCGGAACAGCGTGTCCAGATCGACAGAGCCATCTTCGTTTTGATGGCGGGCGGGAACGTTGCCCAGCAGCAGGCTGGTAGTCAGCACGTGATCGTACCAGGCGAAGTCGCCAACCGGCAGCAAATCCACCCCCGCGTCCTTCTGCTGTTGCCAGTGGCGAGCGCGCAGCTCGCGGCCGGTCGCCAGCAGGGCTTCCTGCGAACTGTTGCCCGCCCAGTAACTTTCTTGTGCTTTTTTCAGTTCGCGGCGCAGGCCGACGCGAGGGAATCCGAGTGTATGGTTCAGAATAGTCATCAGTGCTTACCTCAGTTACCGCCCGTTGTCGTGGCAATCAGGCTTTTAGACGTCCAGATGTTTACACATCTATAATCCGCAGGTACTGTACTAACCACAAGCGCAAATTGTTCATTGTCGATGTGAAGGACTCTCATGATCGAATTCAAGCACCTGCGAACGCTACAGGCGTTACGAACTACCGGTTCCCTGGCCGCCGCCGCCGCGCAGCTTCATCAAACGCAGTCGGCGTTATCACATCAGTTCAGCGATCTGGAGCAACGTCTGGGCTTTCGCCTGTTTGTACGTAAAAGCCAGCCGCTGCGCTTCACGCCGCAGGGTGAAATACTGTTACAACTGGCCGAGCAGGTGCTGCCGCAAATCCAGCAGGCGCTTCAGGCCTGCCATGAGCCGCATCAAACCACGCTGCGTATCGCTATCGAATGCCATAGCTGCATTCAGTGGCTGACGCCGGCGCTGAACAATTTCCGTCAGAGCTGGCCGCAGGTGGTGATGGATTTTAAATCCGGCGTTACCTTCGATCCGCAGCCTGCGCTTCAGCAGGGCGAACTGGATATTGTGCTGACCTCCGATATTCTGCCGCGCAGCGGCCTGTTTTACTCGCCAATGTTTGATTTCGAAGTGAGGCTGGTGCTGGCGCCGGATCATCCGCTGGCCCGCGCCGATAAGATTTCACCGGAAGATCTGGCGAATGAAGTGCTGATGATCTATCCGGTACAGCGCCAGCGGCTGGATATCTGGCGGCACTTCCTGCAACCGGCGGGCGTCAGTCCCGCGCTGAAAAGCGTGGACAATACATTGCTGCTGATCCAGATGGTGTCTGCCGGAATGGGCGTCGCCGCCCTGCCGCACTGGGTGGTGGAAAGCTTTGAAAATCAGGGGCTGGTGGTTACAAAAACGCCGGGCGAAGGTCTGTGGAGCCGTTTGTATGCCGCTGTGCGCGACGGCGAACAGCGGCAGCCGGTTCTGGACGCGTTTATCCGTTCGGCGCGGCAGCACGCCTGCGAACATCTGCCACGGGTGCGCGATGCGTCTCTTTCCGGCGCGCTCCTGCCGCAAAGCCAAACCTGACCGCAGCGCGTCGGCGGTTTTCCTGTTTATCAACGCATTTGTCTTTATAATGCCCGGATGACCACCATTATCTGACGGGTAAACATGACAAACAACGATGTGCTGCGCAGCGTGCGCTATATGCTTGATCTGAGCGATGCTCAGATAGTAAAGATCCTTGCGCTGGCAGAAAGCCAGGTTGAAGAAGCGGAAGTGCACAGCTTTTTGAAGAAAGATGACGATCCGGCTTTCAGAGCCTGCCCGGACGTGATCATGGGCTATTTCCTGAACGGCCTGATTTTTCAGCGTCGCGGCAAAAGCGAGGACGCGCCTGCGCCGTCCATCGAACGCAAAATGACCAACAATATCATGATGAAAAAACTGCGCGTGGCCTTCGATCTGAAAACTACGGATATCATCGACATTCTGAAGCAGGTTGATTTTGCGGTGGGCCCGGCAGAGATCGGGGCCATTTTCCGTAAACCGGGCCACAAAAACTATCGCGAATGCGGCGATCAGATTTTACGTAATTTCCTCAAAGGATTAACGAAAAGAGTGCGTCCTGCCGTTTCATAATTCTCTCTATATCAGGTGGTGAAATACCACCTGATATATAATTTCAAATGCATTTAAAAATCGAATAATTTCTAATTATTCGTTTCCTCATGCACACTGCTAAATTAATATTTGACTCCGACAATGTCAGAATTTAACCTCTCGAACGAGGTATTTAGCCTCTTAATGAAATTAATGAGTAATAAAAGGATTTTAATATGAGAGAATTAAAAAGTACTGAAATTGAAGCGGTAAATGGCGCAGGTAAAATTCAGGATTCCCTGAGTGATGCTATTGGATCATTTTTCGGAAATATTTTTGAAAGCTTCAAGCCTGCGGCAGAACTGGGGTATACCAAAGAAGATTTCACTGGCGTTGGTAAAGACCTGGGTAATCGTGTTGGCTCATTTGTCGAAAATATTTTCGGTGGCATTGTAGATAAAATTAACGAATGGATTAAATAATATTCGTTATTTTTCGGGAAATAACTGTTTATTTCCCGATTTTATTAAACGTCTGCTTTTATTTTATTACCCACCGTCGATGCACCCACAACGAAGCGCATATTACCGCGCCGCCAATCAGAAAACTTGTCCAGTGCGGCTGCTGCTGCCAGATGGCTAAATTAACCAGAAGACCAGCAGGCACATGCATATTATTCATGATCCCCAATGTCCCGGCATCAACCTGCGTGGCGCCGTAATTCCACATAAAATAGCCCAGCCCGGAAGCCACCACGCCCAGCCAGAGCAGAATGCCCCACTGAAGCGAGGTGGTAGGCAGTTTGTTCGGATTGCCCCACAGAAACCACGCCACCACCGCCACCAGCGCAGCACCCAGATAGAACCAGGAAAAAGCGGTGTGCTGCGGCATGGGCCTCGTCTCCTGCAACCGCTTGTAACCAACCATACCCACGGCAAAACAGATATTTGCTAACTGGACCAGCAGCAGGCCAAACCAGAAGTTATCGCTCACTCTGTCGTAGCGAATGATCGCGGCACCTACTACCGCCAGCAGCGCGCTGGCAGCGTAGCCCAAACGCACGCCACGCCCGCGCAGCAGATCGTAAATCAACGTGATATAGAGCGGCGTCAGTACGGTAAACAGCAGCAGTTCCGAGACGCTGAGATACAGATAAGCCTCGAAACTGATTAAATACATGATGCCAAGCTGGAGCGCGCCCACGGCCATATAGAGCATCAGCGTCGATGGACGATAGCCTCTGGCGCGCAGAAAAGGCAGAAATACCGCCGCCGCCAGCAGCAGTCGCACCAGTACGGAAAAAACGCTGTCCACCTGCCCGGCGAGATAGACGCCAATGAGGCTGAAAGAAAATGCCCACAAAACTGTGGTGACAATCAGTAATGTCACAATGAAGAACCTGCCAGTGAAAAGTGGCGACAGAGTAGCAAAAACCGGCAAATGGCAGAGAACTATTTCGTTGACAAGTGCGCAAACTATAACCTCTCCTGATTTTCTTTTGAGAACATAAACGCGCAGAAGCGAAAAAAGGAGCTTTTACGATTGCGTTTAATAGTGATAAATCTCACATTCTCATGGCTGAGAAGTGAAATATTTTCGTGAAATACGACACACAAACGATCGCTCTGTCATAAATCTGTAACAATTGCGCTCTTCTTCACGGATTCTTTGTTTCTTCTCACTTATTCTGCGCGCGAAATGGAACATTTCATTTCATCTTCACCTGTTTTCTGGCGCGCCGCAGGGCGCATAAAAATAAAACACTATCGTGCCATTGGAGGCCACATGCTCAGTATTTTCAAGCCAGCGGCACATCAGCCGCGCGTCGACGACGGCCGAGTAGATCCGCTCTACCGCAAACTGCGTTGGCAAATCTTCCTGGGGATATTTTTCGGTTACGCTGCCTACTATCTGGTGCGTAAAAACTTTGCGCTGGCTATGCCCTATCTGGTCGAACAGGGCTTCTCGCGCGGCGATCTCGGTTTTGCGCTTTCCGGCATTTCCATCGCCTACGGTTTTTCTAAATTCATTATGGGCTCGGTTTCTGACCGTTCAAACCCACGCGTGTTTCTGCCCGCCGGTCTGATCCTGGCCGGTGCTGTCATGCTGTTTATGGGCTTTGTGCCCTGGGCCACGTCGAGCATTATGGTGATGTTCGTGCTGCTGTTTCTCTGCGGCTGGTTTCAGGGGATGGGCTGGCCGCCCTGCGGACGCACCATGGTCCACTGGTGGTCGCAGAAAGAGCGCGGCGGCATCGTTTCCGTCTGGAACTGTGCGCATAACGTCGGCGGGGGTTTACCTCCGCTACTGTTTCTGCTCGGCATGGCGTGGTTTAACGACTGGAAAGCCGCGCTCTATATGCCGGCTTTCGGCGCGATTCTGGTTGCGCTGATTGCCTTCGCCCTGATGCGCGATACGCCGCAATCCTGCGGTTTGCCGCCCATTGAAGAGTATAAAAATGACTACCCGCCGGACTACGATGAAAAACACGAAGAAGAGCTGACAGCGAAGCAGATCTTCATGCAGTACGTTCTGCCTAACAAGCTGCTGTGGTACATCGCGCTGGCTAACGTGTTCGTTTATCTGCTGCGCTACGGCATTCTTGACTGGTCGCCCACCTATTTAAAAGAGGCGAAGCACTTCGCGCTGGATAAATCGTCCTGGGCTTACTTCCTGTATGAGTATGCCGGCATTCCGGGCACGCTGCTGTGCGGCTGGATGTCGGATAAAGTCTTTAAGGGCAACCGTGGCGCAACCGGCGTGTTCTTTATGGTGCTGGTGACCATCGCAACGGTGGTTTACTGGATGAACCCCGCCGGAAATCCGAATATTGATATGGCTTGTATGATTGTTATCGGCTTTCTGATTTACGGCCCGGTAATGCTGATTGGCCTGCATGCACTGGAACTGGCGCCCAAAAAAGCAGCGGGCACCGCGGCTGGTTTTACCGGCCTGTTTGGCTATCTGGGCGGTTCGGTCGCGGCCAGCGCCGTGGTAGGTTACACCGTCGATGCGTATGGCTGGGATGGCGGATTCATACTGATGATTGGCGGCGGCGTCATGGCGGTTATCCTGCTGATCATGACAATGCTCAGTGAAAACAAGCACAAGCAGCACATCAGTCAGATGAAATAAATAAGGGGAAGTCTATGAAGTTAGCCATGTTAGTGACCGCATTGTTGATCGGTACTTCAGCGGGCGCGCTGGCCGCGCAGGAAAAAATTGTTATCGCTCATCGCGGCGCAAGCGGGTATTTACCTGAGCATTCACTTCCCGCCAAGGCGATGGCCTTCGCGCAGGGAGCGGATTTCCTCGAACAGGATCTGGTGATGACCAGAGACGACCGGCTGGTTGTGCTTCACGATCACTACCTCGATCGCGTCACTGACGTGGCGGAACGCTATCCCGACCGCGCCCGCAAAGATGGTCGCTTTTATGCCATTGACTTCACGCTGGCGGAAATCAAAGGCCTTAAGTTTACCGAAGGCTTCACCGTAAAAGACGGCAAAAAAGTGCAAACTTTCCCTGGTCGTTTCCCTATGGGTAAGTCCGACTTTCGCGTTCATACCTTTGAAGAGGAAATCGAGTTTATTCAGGGGCTGAACCACTCTACGGGCAAAAATATCGGCATTTATACCGAGATCAAAGCGCCGTGGTTTCACCGTCAGGAAGGCAAGGATATCTCTGCGAAGGTACTGGATGTACTGAAGCGCTATGGCTACAGCGGCAAAAGCGATAATGTCTGGTTGCAGTGTTTCGACTACAACGAGCTGAAGCGGATCAAAACGGAACTGGAGCCGAAAAGAGGAATGGATCTGAGGCTGGTACAGCTCATCACCGATACCGACTCAAAAGAGACGCAGGAGCAGAAAAACGGCAAATGGGTCAACTACAGCTACGACTGGATGTTCAAACCCGGCGCGATGAAAACCATCGCGCAGTACGCCGACGGCATCGGCCCGGACTATCACATGCTGATTGCGCCTGGCTCGACAAAAGCGAGAATCCGTCTGACGGATATGGTTCAGGAAGCGCATCAGAACAAGATGGTGGTGCATCCCTATACCGTTCGCGCCGACCAGCTACCGCCCTGGGCTGACAACGTCGATCGCGTCTATGACGTGCTCTATAACCAGGCGCAGGTAGACGGCCTGTTCACCGATTTCCCGGACAAGGCCGTGCGCTTTCTTCATCACTAAACGCATTCCGCCCTCGACTGAGGGCGGAATTTTACACGTTATAAAGCTTGCGCAGGTAAACCGGCACCGCGTTGTCGGCATTAGGCCCGATGACCTCCAGATCCGGCAGGAGATCCTTCAGGCGCTGATGAGAATTACTCATGATGCAGCCTTTGCCCGCCATGGTCAGCATCTCTTTATCATTCATGCCGTCGCCAAACGAAATGCACTCTTTCAGCGAAAAGCCCAGCGTCCGGGAAACCGCATCCAGCGCGTGCCCTTTTGAGACGCCGCCCGCCATCACTTCCAGGCAGGTTGGCAGCGAGAAGCTGACGTTGACGCGATCGCCCCAGCGTGCGATCAGCGCTTCCTCCAGCGGGATCAGAAGTTCAGGTATCGCGCAGGTGAAGAACACTTTGCTGATGCCGTCCGCAGGCAGCGATCCCGGCTGATAAACCTGATAGTTGAAATTTGATTCGCGGAAAAAATCCAGCTCTTCCGGCCGCTGTCGGTTCAGGAACCACTCTTCATCACGATAGATATTGGTAAAAATGTCCTGATGACTGTGATGCAAAGCGAACAGCTCTTCGGCGATGTCTTCGTCCAGGTTATGGCTGAACACCAGTTCGCCCGCGGTGTTATGCACGCGCGCGCCGTTCGAGGTGATCATAAAGGCGTCAATGCCGAGGCTGTCGCGCATTTGACCGACATCGATATAGTGCCGTCCGGTAGCGAAAACAAAATGCACGCCTTTCTGCGTCAGTAGCTGAAGCGTCTCGCGCGCGAAGGGCGACAGGCGGTGATCCGGGGTAAGCAGGGTGCCATCAAGGTCGGAAGCAACAATAGGGTACATAATTCCTCTGATTAATCGGTTGTCGGACAAGTGTCTGAATGACGTGTCTCTGAGTGGTGCAAATCAGTTATGCCGGGCAAAAAAATCGACGATGGCATGTAACGCTTCGGCACGCATGCTGTCTTTTTCGAACAAGATCTCATGACGCGCACCGCTGATCACCTGCGGTTTACCGCCCTCACAGGGCTGACCTGCGGCGGCCATTGTCTGGCAAAACAGATCCTGTGCGCGGTTGTCCACAACCTTGTCTGCGCCAGCCTGCAACAGCAGTAACGGCGTGGAGATCGCCGTTGCCTTACTGAGAATGTTCAGCCCTGCCTGCATCCCTTCACGAACCCAGTGGTAGGTGGGGCCGCCAACCCGAAGCGCGGGATCGTCAGCGTAAAAACGCAGGTTGCGGCGGTAACGTTCGTGGCTGTGAGTCAACATATTGATGCCAAATGGATGCGCCCGCCATCGGCCGGTTCCTAACGCATAGCCGTCACGCAGGGCCGGACGCGCTTCCGTCCAGTTAAGAATGCGGTTCGCCATCCACACCGGCATTGGCAAAAAAATACCAAACATCGGCGAGGCAAGCACCACGGCATCGAACGCTGTCGGCTGACGCGCGATCATCAGCGCCAGAATGGCCCCGCCCATCGAATGCGCCAGTGCGAAGCGGCGACGATAGTGCCGGCTCACAATCTCTTTCAGATAGAGCGTCTCCAGATCGTCAACATAGTGTTCAAAATTCTCGACGTGCCCGCGATGGGAGTCCTGCAACAGCCGTTCTGATCGCCCCTGGCCGCGATGATCAATAATGATCACGTCGTATCCGCAGTGAAACAGATCGTAAGCCACTTCGGGATACTTCACGTAGCTCTCAATGCGACCGGGACAAAGTAAAATAACCTTGTCATGTTGCGGAGAAATGAAGCGCACGTAGCGGATCGTCACGTTTTCAACACCCGTGAACTCATCTTCTTCGCGCCGCCGCCAGAAATCCAGCAGCGGACCGGTGGCAAATGCGGCAAACGCTTTTTCCCGCGATGTCCAGCCGTCAGCGGTATTCCTCATCGGCTTTCCTTTATCCGCTCTGTCGTCATTACGTGGCGCACCTTTTGACAATAGCGTATTGTGTCATACTTCTGCGCTGTGAGGGAACGTTACGAATGACCGTCGAATGGTGGCTCACCTACCTTCTTACCACCTCGATTTTGAGCCTCTCACCCGGCTCCGGGGCAATCAATACCATGAGCACCGGCATCAGCCACGGCTATCGCGGCGCGCTTGCTTCCATCGCAGGGCTTCAGGTCGGACTTTCGCTGCATATTGCGCTGGTCGGCATTGGCCTGGGGGCGCTTTTTGCACAATCTGCGCTGGCCTTTGACGTGCTGAAATGGGCCGGCGCCGCCTGGCTGGTCTGGCTTGGCATTCAGCAGTGGCGCGCCAGCGGCGGCCTGGATTTGCAGGCGGTGGCGCAGGTGATACCGCGTCGCAAGCTGTTTAAACGCGCGGTGCTGGTAAATCTGACCAACCCTAAAAGTATTGTCTTTCTTGCCGCGCTGTTTCCGCAGTTCATTATTCCGCATCAGCCCCAGGCGATGCAGTATCTGGTACTGGGCGTGACCACCGTTGTCATCGATATCATTGTCATGATTGGTTACGCTACGCTGGCAACGCGCATCGCGGCATGGGTGAAAGGGCCGCGTCAGATGAAACTGCTGAACCGTATTTTTGGCGGCATGTTTGTCGCGGTTGGCGCGCTGCTGGCTTCAGCGCGCCGTATTGCCTAGCGGGAAAGCAGCAGGTGAATGCCGAAACCGGCGAAAAGCGCACCCGCCACGCCGTCAATCCACTTCGCCAGGCGTTGATAGCCCTGGCGCATTTTTGGCAGCGCGAAAAGGCTGACCACCAGACTGAACCAGATAAACGTCTCAACAACGATCAGTAAAAACAGCCCCCAGCGCGCCCCGGCGCTGACGTCATCACCGACAAAAAGTGAGAACACGCTGCCGAAATAGACCACGGCTTTTGGGTTCGACAGGTTGGTTAACAATCCTTTAATAAAGCTGTGGTCTCGCTTTTGCAGCACGACCGGCTCCGCCGCAGGCGCGGCGGACTGGCGGTGCTGATTGCGTGCGGAGCGCAACAGCTGAAAGCCCATCCACAGGAGATAAAGGCCGCCGCCAATCATAATCACCTGGTGCAGCCAGGCCATTTTTTGCAGGATCAGATGCAGCCCCATCAGCGCCACGCCCGCCCAGACGGCCACGCCCAACGTGATCCCCAACGTGCCGAACATGGCCTCTTTCCGCGAGCGGCTGGCCGCCGTTTGTGAGATAAAAAAGAAGTCCGGGCCGGGGCTCATCAGCGCAACAAAGTGCACGGCGGCAACGGTGATAAACAACATCAGCATAGCGTGATCTCCTGTTGTGAGAGCTGAATGGCGCTACTCCTCGCCATCGACGTGATCTTTAATCATCATCAGAAACGGCTTACCAAAACGTTCCAGCTTCCGCTGCCCGACACCGCTCACGCCCAGCATTTCTGAAGCGGTGAGCGGCATCTGCTCCGCCATTTCGATCAGCGTGGCATCGTTGAACACCACATAAGGCGGAATATTCTCTTCATCGGCAATCGCCTTGCGCAATTTGCGCAGCTTGGCGAACAGCTTGCGATCGTAATTGCCGCCAAAGGATTTTTGACCTGACTGACGCGGTTTGATGCTGACCAGACGCGGCACCGCCAGCATCAGCGGCGCCTCACCGCGCAGAATCGGGCGCGCCGCCTCGGTAAGCTGAAGCGCCGAGTGCATAGCGATATTTTGCGTCACCAGGCCCAGATGGATGAGCTGACGCAGCACGCTGACCCAATGCTCGTTGGTCTGGTCGCGTCCGATGCCGTAAACCGGCAGCTTGTCGTGTTCCAGCTCGCGTATGCGCTGGTTGTTCGCGCCGCGCAATACTTCCACCACGTAACCCATACCGAAGCGCTGCCCGACGCGATAAATGCCCGACAGCGCTTTTTGCGCTTCAACCAGGCCGTCATAGCGGCGCGGCGGATCGAGGCAGATATCGCAGTTATCGCAGGGCTGCTGTCGCCCTTCACCAAAATAGTTAAGCAATACCAGGCGGCGACAGGTTTGCGCTTCGGCGAAAGCGCCCATTGCATTCAGCTTGTGGCGTTCAATATCCTGTAGTGGCCCCGGCGCTTTCTCTTCAAGACAGCGACGCAGCCACGCCATATCGGCGGGATCGTAAAGCATCAGCGCTTCCGCCGGCAGACCATCGCGTCCGGCGCGTCCGGTTTCCTGATAGTAAGACTCAATATTGCGCGGAATATCGAAGTGCACCACAAAACGCACGTTTGGCTTGTTGATGCCCATGCCAAAAGCGACGGTGGCAACCACGATTTGCAGGTCGTCGCGCTGAAAGGCCTCCTGCACCTGCCCGCGGTGGGCACTGTCCATGCCCGCATGATAGGCGCCCACGCTCAGGCCGCGGCTTTGCAGACGAGCGGCGGTATCTTCAACCTTGGCCCGGCTGTTGCAATAAATAATGCCGCACTTGCCGCGCTGATCCTGCACGTAGCGGATCAGTTGCTCAGTCGGTTTAAATTTCTCCACCAGCGTGTAGCGAATGTTGGGACGATCGAAGCTGCTAAGCTGGATAAGCGGATCGTCAAGCTGAAGCAGACGAACGATATCATTACGGGTGGTTTCATCGGCGGTGGCGGTAAGCGCCATCACAGGTACGTCGGGCAGGCGCTGTCGCAACTGGCCCAGCGCGCCATATTCAGGACGGAAATCGTGCCCCCACTGCGAGATGCAGTGCGCTTCATCAACCGCCAGCATCGCCGGGCGCCAGTGGCTCAGGCTGTCGAGAAAGTTATCCATCATCAGCCGTTCAGGGGCGATGTAGAGCAGCTTCACGCTGCCGTCGCGGCATCCGGCCATCACCGTCTGCTGCTCTTCGCGCGTCTGCGTAGAATTCAGGCAGGCCGCCGCGACGCCGTACGCCAGCAGTTGATCCACCTGATCCTTCATCAGCGAGATAAGCGGCGACACTACCAGCGTCAGTCCCTCAAGCACCAGCGCGGGGATTTGATAGCAAAGCGATTTGCCACCGCCGGTCGGCATCACCACCAGGCAATCGCGCCCTTTCAGCGCAGCCTGAATAATGCTTTGCTGGCCGGGGCGAAACTGCGGATAGCCGAACGTATCTTGCAGGATCTGTTGCGCCAGCGCTTCCCGATCAATTACTACAGCCGTAGACACATATTCCCCAAATCTGATGATCGGCGGGCCGCCGGAGCGTGGCCCGTCGAGAAAAACGTTAAAACAGATCGTTCAACATGACGCCAACGCCGACGCGCGTCTGGCGATGGTTATAGTCAATCAGCGATTCACCATAGCCGCTAAATACCTGCGTATAAAAACGCACGTGATCGGTCATTGGGTAGCTCCAGCCCAGTTCCGCGCCGCCGTAACCGCTGTTCCAGTTATAGTTGCTCTTGACGCTGAAAACGCTTTCGCCCAGTTGATAGCCAACCGTCAGACGATAATACCCCATGTATTTGGTGATATCAGGATTGTCGTCGTCATTTGCGCTTTCGGAGAAACGTATCCAGGGTTTTGCTTCCACCATCCAGTTGCCGTTTTGCGCCATCAGACGAGCGTACGCGCGGTTCCAACTGCGTGAAGTGGGTTCCGAACGACCGTTTGACTGATGATTGAGGCCCACTTCAACGTCGCGCAGCGTCCAGCCAGCAAAAGAGTAGTCGGTGGCCCAGCCGAGGAAAATTTGCGGCTGGTAATCGGTCTCACGAAACGGCGACGAACCGCCGCGGTTGGAGAGCTGCCACCACGAACCCTGAGTATAGGATGCGCCCAGCACCGAGTTGTCACCCAAAATGCCACGCCAGAGAGGAAACGCCAGACTTAACTGAAATTTGACCTCATCGTGCCGTGCTTCGTCCGCCCAGCTATAGGAATCGATAGCTTTCTTATTAATGTTGCTGGTATCGGTATACAGAAGATAGTTGCTTTCATAAGGGTAAAGCAAAAACGGATTATCGTGCTTTTCCAACAGGTTAGCAATAATACTGCCGTGCACGGCGGGCCGATCGTGAATCTCGGTGACCGTAGCTTCTTTTGCCAGCACTAACGAGGGAAACAGGATCGCGGCGGTCAGCAACCCTTTCAGCATTGACATAATTTTCTCCAGAAATGAGACGCAAATTGAGTAAAAAGCACGCCATTCTACACGCAAATATCCGGGGGCATTAGCGCTGTTTTTGTAAAGTGGAAAGCAATCGATGCGCAACCTAAAATAGCCAGTCTGTTACCTTGTGCTTTTGTGCACGCTCTCGTAAAGGAATTTTTTCATGACCGCTGCTGTCCCGTTGGATCAGGAAGCCGCCCGCCGTCTGATCGGCAACATTTTTATTTACGACATGCCGTTTAATCGCGCGCTGGGATTGACGCTCGATCGTCTGGAGGCGGACTACGCCGAGGTCAGTTTTGCCAATCAGACGCAGCTGGTGGGTAACGCGGCGCAGAAAATCCTGCACGGCGGCGTGATCGCCTCCGTGCTTGATGTGGCGGCAGGCCTGATTTGCGTTCACAGCGTGTTGACGCGTCAGGACGGCATTACCGAAGCGGCGCTGCGAGAGCGGCTTTCACGAATGGGCACCATCGATTTACGCGTGGACTATCTGCGCCCCGGACGCGGCGATCGTTTCATCGCCAGCAGTAGCCTGCTGCGCGCGGGCAACAAAGTGGCGGTGGCGCGTGTTGAATTGCACAACGACGCAGGCGTTTATATTGCCAGCGCAACGGCCACCTATCTGGTAGGCTGATCGGGTATTTTCTCACAATCTGATGGAGTAACATTACATGGATGCACAGCAAACGCGTCAGGGCGTGCTTTTTGCTCTCGGTGCTTATTTTATCTGGGGCATCGCGCCCGCCTACTTCAAGCTGATTAAACAGGTTTCGCCGGATGAGATCATGACGCATCGGGTGATCTGGTCGTTCTTCTTTATGCTGCTGCTGGTGAGCGTCACCCGCCACTGGGCGAACGTAAAAATCATTCTCCGCCAGCCGAAAAAAGTGCTGCTGCTGGCCGCATCCGCCACGGTGATTTGCAGCAACTGGCTGCTGTTTATCTGGGCAGTGAACAACGATCATATGCTGGAAGCGAGTCTCGGCTACTTTATCAACCCGCTGTTTAACGTGCTGGTTGGGATGCTGTTTCTCGGCGAGCGTTTCCGCCGGTTACAGTGGTTTGCGGTCGCGCTGGCGGCCTGCGGCGTGATTATTCAGCTATGGAAGTTTGGTTCGGTGCCGGTTATCGCGCTGGGGCTGGCGGTAACCTTCTCTTTTTACGGTCTGGTGCGAAAGAAAATTGGCGTGGACGCGCAGACCGGCATGCTGATTGAAACCAGCTGGCTGCTGCCGGTGGCGGCAATCTATCTGTTCGGCGTTGCTGACAGCAGCACCAGCCATCTGAGCCAGAACGCGCTCTCTCTGAATCTGCTGCTGGTGGCGGCAGGTATCGTGACCACCATTCCGCTGATGCTCTTTACCGCCGCCTGTTCGCGGCTGCGCCTCTCAACGGTGGGCTTCTTTCAATACCTTGGCCCAACGCTAATGTTTTTGCTGGCGGTGGTGTTTTACGGCGAACGCATCACGCCGGATAAGGCCGTTACCTTCGGTTTCATCTGGGTGGCGCTGGCCGTTTTCATCTTTGATGCGGTTTGGGCGCTGCGCCGCAGGGAACCGCATCAAAAACCCCGCGAAAGCGGGGCAGAAGGTTGACCATCACCCTTCTCTTTACAGCCAGTTTTTACGCTTAAAGTAGGCGTAAGGCGCCAGCCCGGCAAGGATCATCAGGCCAATCGCGGCCGGATAGCCAAAGCTCCACTTCAGCTCAGGCATAAACTCAAAGTTCATGCCGTAGCTGGAGGCCACCAGCGTTGGCGGCAGGAAGACCACGGACACAACCGAGAAGATTTTAATGATGCGGTTCTGCTCGATATTGATAAAGCCCATCGCCGCCTGCATCAGGAAGTTAACCTTCTGAAACAGTGATTCATTGTGCGGAAGCAGGGACTCGATATCGCGCAGGATCTCCCGTGCCTGCTCAAGCTGATTGCCCGGCAGGCGCGCTTTACGCACCAGGAAATTCAGCGCGCGTTGGGTATCCATCAGACATAAACGCACCTTCCAGCCGATATCTTCCAGTTCAGCCAGCGTGGAGAGCGCGGAGTCAAACTCATCGCCCTGCTGCCCTTCCATAATGACGCGACTCAGCTTTTCCAGGTCACTGTAGATATTTTCAATTTCGTCCGCTAACTGTTCGATTTTGGTTTCAAACAGATCGAGCAGCAGTTCGTAGGCGTTGCCGTCGGCCAGGACCTGGCTACGGGCGCGCATGCGGTAGAGGCGAAAAGCGGGCAGTTCGCGCTCGCGCAGCGTATAGAGGCGACCTTCACGAATGGTAAACGCCACCGTGGAGTTGCCAGCGTGATCGTCTGCATCTTCATAAAAGAAAAAGGAGTGGATATGCAGGCCGTCTTCGTCTTCAAAAAAACGCGCCGACGCTTCGATGTCTTCCAGCTCGGGACGGGTTGCCAGGCTCTGGCCCAGTTCGCTCTGCACGCGGTCGCGCTCGTCTTCTTCGGGTTCGATAAGATCGACCCAAACGGAGTTCACGAGCTTGTCGCTGGGATCGTCCAGTTCAAGGCGGGTTAAGCGGCTGTGATCCAGTTTAAATGCGCTCAGCATAGCTGTACTCCCAATTGGTCAATAACAAAAGGGACGAAGCCTGAACACGGCGTGTCGGTTACATCTGACTCGATGCGACAGAATGCGGGTCGCCAACAACCACGAAGGCTATCGGCAAGGAGGGATAGCCTTAGGAGTTGTACCTGGAATCCAGGTAAGTGAGCCAGTATCGACTGGGTGTGTCCAAGGCGTATGTCCTCTGAAGGTAATGGTGCGCGCATGTTACGCTGTGCCGAAAATGGCGTCAACCAGTGGTCAGCGTTAATTAAGCGACAAATTTTTACGATGCTGCCGGACGGTGGACGGCGCCTGACGCTGCCTGAGACGCAGCGACAGGCAACGGACGATTAAACCGTTTCCAGCTTCGCATAGGCGGCGACCAGCCATTTGATCCCCTGGCCCTGGAAGGCGACCTGAAGACGACTGTGATCGCCACTGCCCTCAAGGTTAACAATCGTGCCTTCGCCGAATTTGGCATGGCGGACGCGCTGACCGAGCGTAAAGCCGCTGTCGTTTTGCGCGATCGGCGTGCCCATACGCTGATGGCTGACCGGGCGGCTGACGCTGGCGCGCAGGCGAACTTCCTCCACGCACTCTTCCGGCAGCTCGCCGATGAAACGGGATGGACGATGATAAACCTCTTTGCCATACAGGCGACGCGTTTCTGCCCAGGTCAGCGTGAGTTTTTGCATCGCACGCGTAACGCCCACATAGGCCAGACGACGTTCTTCTTCCAGCCTGCCGCCCTCTTCCAGCGACATCTGGCTGGGGAACATCCCCTCTTCCACGCCAACGATAAACACCTGCATAAATTCCAGCCCTTTTGCCGAATGCAGCGTCATCATCTGCACCGCATCCTGCCAGCGGTCAGCCTGACCTTCGCCCGCTTCCAGCGCGGCATGAGAGAGAAACGCCTGGAGCGGCATCAGATCTTCGGTTTCGTCCTGATAGCTGAACTGGCGCGTGGCGTTGACCAGTTCCTCAAGGTTTTCAATGCGCGCCTGGCCTTTTTCGCCCTTCTCCTGTTCGTACATCAGCCACAGCCCGGAGTCTTTGATAACCCGGTCAGTCTGTACGTGCAGTGACAGCTCGCTGGTTTCCTGCGCCAGCGAGTCCACCAGTTCGGTAAAGCGCTGAAGCGCGGACGCCGCGCGGCCCGCCAGCGCTTTTTCCTGAAGCAGCGATCGGGTGCTCTGCCAGAGCGTGAGCTGGCGCTCGCGGGCGGTTTGCCGCACCACGTCCAGCGTGCGATCGCCGATGCCGCGCGTGGGCGTATTCACCACGCGTTCAAAGGCCGCGTCGTCGTTGCGATTGGCGATCAGCCGCAGGTAGGCGAGCGAGTCCTTGATCTCCTGGCGCTCGAAGAAGCGCATGCCGCCATAAATCCGGTAAGGCAGGCTGGTTTGCAGCAGCGCCTCTTCCAGCACGCGCGACTGGGCGTTGCTGCGATAAAGTATGGCGCAGTCGTTCAGCGCGCCGCCGTTCTCCATCCACACTTTGATGCGGTTGACCACAAAGCGCGCTTCGTCCAGCTCGTTGAAAGCGCAATAAAGCGAAATGGGATCGCCATCGCTGCCGTCGGTCCACAGCTCTTTACCGAGACGACCATTATTATTGGCAATCAGCGCATTCGCCGCTTTCAGAATGTTGTTGGTGGAACGGTAATTCTGCTCCAGCCGAATGGTTTCCGCGCCGCTGAAGTCGTTAAGAAAGCGTTGAATATTCTCAACCTGCGCGCCGCGCCAGCCGTAGATCGACTGGTCATCGTCGCCAACGATAATCACTTTCCCCGTACTGCCAGCCAGCATACGGATCCAGGCGTACTGGATGTTGTTGGTGTCCTGAAACTCATCCACCAGAATATTGGTGAAGCGTTCCCGATAGTGGTTGAGGATATGCGGCTTATCCAGCCACAGCTCATGGGCGCGCAGCAGCAGCTCGGCGAAATCCACCAGCCCGGCGCGATCGCACGCTTCCTGATAGGCCTGATAGATGCGCAGCCACGTCTGCTCGACGGGATTGCCATAACTTTCGATGTGTTTGGGCCGTAGCCCCTCATCTTTTTTACCGTTGATGTACCACATGCCCTGGCGCGCGGGCCACTGCTTCTCATCAAGGTTCATCGCTTTGATCAGGCGTTTGAGCAGGCGAAGCTGGTCTTCGCTGTCGAGGATCTGAAAGTCCTGCGGCAGCCTGGCGTCCAGATGGTGCGCCCGCAGCAGGCGATGCGCAAGGCCGTGGAAGGTGCCGATCCACATGCCGCCCTGGCTGGTGCCGATCAACTGTTCGATGCGGTGACGCATTTCGGCGGCGGCTTTGTTGGTAAAGGTAACGGCCATGATCGAGTAGGGGGACGCATTCTCCACCGACAGCAGCCAGGCGATGCGATGCACCAGCACGCGCGTTTTGCCGCTGCCCGCGCCCGCCAGCACCAGCAGGTTGCTGCGCGGCGCGGCAACGGCCTCGCGTTGTTTGTCGTTCAGACCGTCCAGTAACTCAGAAACGTCCACAGGCACCACCAAATCAGGAGAAATGACGCATCGCGCCACTGGATATTTAAACAGCTATTATATCAGCGCCGTCAGCGATGCCAACCGGGAAATTTCCAGCGTTGGCAGCAGACGTGTGTCGTTGATATGCATCAGATTGCCTTCGCGCAGGTTGATCCAGCAGGCCTGCATACCGCAACGTACTGAGCCGGCAACGTCGGTGGTCAGGTCGTCGCCAACATGCAGGATGGCGGAAAGCGGCAGGTTAAGCTTCTCTGCCGCCAGCCGATACATATCCTCATACGGCTTGGCGCGACCGTGCGGCCCCGCACGCAGAATAAATTTGAAATATTTATCAAGACCGAACAGGTGCGGCTCGGCGTTGCCGTTGGTGATCGCCACCAGCGGCAGCTTTTCTGCCAGTGCGCTCAGCGTGCTGTGCGTCTCGTCCGGCACCTCGATCTGACTGCGCCAGTGGGCGAAATGCGCCATCACCGCGCGCGAACCCGCTTCTGCTTCCTGCTCCGTTAAACCGGCATTGCGCATCGCCAGCGCCACCGCACGACGTCGCCATTCGCTGACGTCATGATAAATTTCCGGCTCCTGCTCACGCAGGCTGTCACGCAGCAGCTGATACTGCTCCACGCTGAACTGCTTCAGCGCGGGATGATAGTTTTGCAGGAACGTGTGGGATTCATCTGTCGTGCGGCGGATGACCCCGGCGTTATCGTACAGGGTGTCGTCGAGATCGAAGCTCATCGCGGCAACGGGCCGCAGCGGGCGGTAGAAATGCATCAGGATTTTCCTCGTTTGGCACGGGGATGGGCGGCATCGTAAACCGACGCCAGATGTTGGAAGTCGAGATGGGTATAGATCTGCGTGGTGGTCAGGTTGGCGTGGCCCAGCAGCTCCTGCACCGCGCGCAGATCGCCGCTGGATTCCAGCATATGGGTGGCAAAAGAGTGGCGGAGCTTGTGCGGATGAATATGGCTCGACACGCCCTGCTTCACGCCCCACTCGGCAAACCGTTTTTGTACGTTGCGCGTCGAAATACGTTTTCCCTGCATGGAAAGAAATACCGCGTTGTCGGCGGGCGCAAACAGCTCGCGCATTTCCAGCCAGTGCGTCAGCCACTGTACTGCCGTGCGGCCGATGGGCAGCCGCCGCTCCTTACTGCCTTTCCCCATCACCCAGACTTCGCCTGCTTCCAGATCGAGATGGCCGGTATCAATGCCAACCAGCTCAGAGAGACGCAGACCTGCGCCGTACATCGTTTCCAGCATCGCGCGGTCGCGTACCGCCAGCGGATCGTTCAGATCGATCTCCAGCAGTTGGTTGACCTCATCGACGTCGATATTTTTCGGCAGGTGACGCGGCGCGCGCGGCGTGGCGACGCCTTTCGCCGGATTGGCTTTCAGCGCGCCCTGCGCCACCTGCCAGTCAAGAAAACTGCGCAGCGCGGAGAGGCGCAGCGCCAGGCTGGCGGGCTTCAGGCCCGCGCGACGGCTGCGGGCCGCCAGCGAGCGCACGCCCGCCGCATCAAGCGTATTCCACGCCGTCACCGTCATCTCCTCCAGCAGCATTATGCAGGCGGAGAGCTGGCGCTGGTAGTTAACCTGCGTCAGCGGGCTGAGCTGACGCTCAACCTTCAGGTAGCGCAGAAAGCCGTCAACGGCAGGCTGGAGCGCGCTCATGCACGCTCAACCCAGCGCAGCAGCAGTTCCGGCAGCATCTGCGACAGATGCTGTAGCAGTACCGTTCCCATGCCGGACTGATAGTGCTGCGTGTCGCGACTACTGAAGATCAGTACGCCGAGATCGCCCTGCTCGCCCATCAGCGACATCGCCACCGAGCCGATCGCTTTCGCCTGCGGCAGCAGCAGCAGCAGTTCCGGGCCGTTCAGGCTGCCCAGGTAGTGCTGGTGTTTGCCGAGTCGCTGAATGCGGACGGGCTCGAACGCCTGACGCGACAGCGCCAGTTGGGTGAAATCGGACGGCGCGCCGATGCGCCATTTTTCACTGAACAGACGCACATTCGCACCGGCCAGACCCAGCTCGCGCGCCCAGCGATGCAGCCGGTTGAGCATGTCATGCAGGCTGGGCGCCGCCGCCAGGCGCCCCTGAAGCGTTAACAGCCGGTCGAAAAGCTGTTGATTCGCGCTGGCCTGCTCCATCAGCAGGGTGATCTCTTCTTCCAACCGGGTGATGTGGTTGCGCTGACGAGCCAGTTGCCACTCCACCAGTGAAACCGTTCCCCGCACCGGATGCGGCACCAGCATCTGCTCGACCTGGCGCGCATTGCGAATAAAGAAGTCTGGATTTTGCAGCAGGTAATCGCTGATGGCACGATCGTCCAGCAACAGTTCGCTGGCGTCCTGTTGTTCACCGACATTTTTCATAAATGGATAAATCCGTCGTAAACGTGAGTGGCGGGGCCGGTCATATAGAGCGGATGACCAACGCCTTTCCAGGCTATGTTTAGGCTGCCGCCAGGCAGATCAACCCTGACTTTTTCCGCCAGCAGCGTCTGTTGAATACCGACCGCTACTGCCGCACAGGCGCCGCTGCCGCAGGCCTGCGTTTCGCCAGCGCCGCGTTCAAAAACGCGCAGGCGAATATGCTGCTCGCTCACCACTTCCATAAAGCCCACGTTGACCCGCTCCGGGAAACGCTCATGGCTTTCGAGCACCGGACCGAGCACCTCGACCTGCGCGGTTTTCACGCTGTCGACCTGCATTACGCAGTGCGGATTGCCCATCGACACCACGCCGCACATCACCGTTTGCTCGGCGGCGCGCATCAGGTAAAGGTTTTCGGCCTTGTTGGCGCGAAAAGGCACCTGCTGCGGTTCAAAGTTGGGCTCGCCCATGTTGACGCATACCTGCTCATCGGACGTGACGCTGAGCACCATCCGTCCGGTCTGGGTGCTCACGCGTATATCGCTTTTATTCGTCAGCCCTTTCAGCCGTACGAAGCGGGCAAAGCAGCGCGCGCCGTTGCCGCACTGCGCCACTTCACTACCGTCAGCATTGAAAATGCGATAGTGAAAATCGAGATCGGGATCGTAAGGCGGTTCAACTACCAGCAGTTGATCGAAGCCGATCCCCAGATGGCGATCCGCCAGCCGGCGGATCAGCTCTGGAGAAAAATAGACGTTTTGCGTAACGGCATCGACCACCATAAAGTCATTGCCCAGGCCGTGCATTTTTGAGAACTGCATTTTCTGCTCCGACGAAGGGTTCATGGTTTAGCGAGTCGTTGGCGTCTGCTGCTCATCACTCTGCGACGGTTTGACAGTCTGTGCCGCATCGGGCGCGGTTTGCTGTTTTGGCCGATCGTCCGGCGGAAAGTACAACGGCCCTTTCAGCCCACATCCCGTCAGGCTGGCTGCCGCCAGCACCAGCGCCATCCGGCAAATCATTTTGTTCATGCTAGGTTTCTGCTTGTTATGGGTGCCTGTTGGTTGTCTATCATCGCAGGTGAAAGAGTAAAAGCAACAGGAAAAGGTGTTTCGTCACGCGGCAAATACGACTTAGCGCATTTGATAATGCTGCGTGTAGTCATCCACCTCCGGCAGCGGATCGCTGAGCGCCCGGCTGCGGAATGGGATCACCTGGAAGCGGCCTTCCGCCTGCACAATTTGATAGAACTGCGGCAGGTTAAAGTTTACAAAGCTGGAGCCGTAGGTAAAACGGTCGTGAGAAGAGGAGTAAAAGCGGCTGACGTCGCGTACCAGTTCTTCTTTACTGCCCTCGCAGTGGTGATAAATCTCCACGCGATTGGTTTCATCGAGAATGTAGATATTGAAGCCGCGGTCGTCCTTCGTGTCTTCAAAGAAGAACTGAATAATGCCTTCGCTGGCGTAACCGTTCACGACCGCAGGCAGGCGCGACTGATCCGTTTCAACTTTGATCGACAGCCCGTGCAGTTTGTTATTCGAAATAGCCCCGTAAAATTCGACGGCGTTTTCCAGCTTCTGCACGGAGACGCTGAGGCGTTCGAAGAACAGGCCCCAGGTCTGCCCCGCCACGCGCACGGCTTTAAAACGCCCCGGCTCCTGGCGCGTGCTCGACAGCCGCAGCTCAATGCATTCTGAAACCAGCTGCTGAACGCGGGTACGGATCAGCCCGCGCAGATGCTGACTGTAGCAAAAGACCTCAACGTGATCCGGCGGCGCGGCGTCCTGATGCATTTTGCCCAAAATGGTTTTCAATCCTTCGATCATCGCCTGCTCGCCGCTGAAATGCAGCGTGCGCACTTCGTTCCACGAATTGCGATAAAGCAGGTCGATACTGCCGATCAGGCACTGCTGCTGCTGACCGAAACTGAAGACGTCCAGCTTGCGGAAATCGAAATGCACCACCTGATTACGGAATGCCGCTGTCGGGTCATACTCCAGATTGACGATGATCGCCAGATGACGGATTTCGCACGGGCTGTAAAGCGCTTTCGCCGTTGGCGCAGGCAGGCGCAGCGGGAAGTGTTGCGAAACGTCCGCCACCAGCTCCTGAAGCCGCGGCAAATCGCAAAGGTCATTGCCCTTGATGTGCAACTGCGTCTTGCTGGTGAGCAGGCCATTGAACCACGCCCAGGCAACCAGCTTGTTGAGGTAGCGGTTATATTCCAGCGGCTGATGGCTGATAATCGACTGCATATCCGGCGACTGATTGTACAGATACCAGCCTGCGCGATTGGCGCGACCGTTCGGCACGTGAATAAAGGTGAGATGCGGCTCGGAGAGATCCGGCGAGATCTGTGGATTCACCAGCGTGACCTTACCGGGCAGCGCTTCGAACGCGGCGTAAAGTTTGCGGGTCAGCACGCCGATATCCTGCGGGCTGGCGCTGACGCTGAGATTGTTGCGGCGCGCGAAGCGGATCAGGTTGCGATAGCTCTGCATCATCGCGTCCAGCAGTTCGTTATGCGCTTCGCGCACGCGACCGATTTTCCATTCTGCGCGGCTGTCCAGAATGGCGACGCGCTGCGCGTCCCAGCCCCACTCTTTCACCAACTGACCGAGGATCTCGCGTCGCCAACCGGATTTAGTCTGCCCGACAGAGAGTTTTTCGCACACCTTCAGGTAAAAGCAGCGGCGCACCAGGTCGAGGCGCGGCATGTCGTCAATGCTGGTCAGGTAGTGCGTCACTCTCTCCAGCATCATGCAGTAGGGGTCGAGGCCGTAAGAGACGATTTCACCATCGTGCAGGCGCTGCTTGATGTCCATCGCCAGCAGCCGTGTGCTGGGGTATTCCCACGAATAGGCTTCCAGCAGCAGCGTCTTCAGCACCGCTTTATACGGGGAATCGATGCTTTTATACAGTTGCCAGAGGCTGGCGCCGAAGTATTCTTCCGCTGAAAGCGTGCTCAGTCCGCCAAGATCGAGCCATTCGTTTGGCGTCAGGACGCCTTTCTGGTAAAGCGACATGACGTAATCGTCGTAATGCTCTTCCTCTTCACCCGGCACCATATTCCATAAAATACGTTTGCCCGCCATGCGTACGGCGGTACGGTAAAACTCGTCCAGCAACAGAATATGCTGCGTGGAACCGCAGTCTTCGCCGCCAAGGTTGCCGCTTTCATTATGACGAAAACGGTTTTCATCGATCAGGAAGAAGCTGACTTCAACGCCCATCGCCGCACACCAGTTTTGCAGTAGCGTGCATTTCTTTTGCAGGCAAAGGCGCTCTTCGTTGTCGAGCCAGGACTGATGACAAACCCAGATATCAAGGTCAGAAGTGAAGTTTTGCCCAACCGAGGAGGTACTTCCCATTGAATAGATGCCGGTGATGGGCATTTCACCCGCCAGAGGAACGGCAGCAGATTTTCCAGATTTCCCTTCTAAATCATGCAGATATTTCAACTGACTTTCATCAGGCGTGTAAAAGCTGATGCCATGTGGAACGTTACCTTCAAGGTAACCCGGCATCAGCGGATGATGATAATGTAATAAGGTTGGCAGCAGACTGTAAACCTGTTGAAACGCAGGTCCCATCGCGGCCAGCGCGCGATCGACGCGAAGCTGGTTGATGGCATCCAGTCTCTGTTTCAGTGACTCTATGTAGAGGTACAAGACGTCTCGCCTGATTGTCCCAGTGCTTACAAAAAACCCTGTTTCCGAGATCCGCCGCTTATAGTTAAAAATAGTCGTGCGAACTATTGCCGGAAACGTGATCAATCTAACACCTGGCAGATTGACCGTAAAGAAAGATGCGCTACACGTAAGTTTAGCACGCTTTACAATCGCTTTCGCCGAAGATCCTTCAATGCGCCCGTTTCAGACCGTGGAAACTGTCAGCCTTCTCGTAACAATGATAGGATAATCAGCGTCCGATCAAAACGGTATGAAGCATGTTAGACAAAATTTTAAGAATTGCTACCAGACAAAGCCCGCTCGCATTATGGCAGGCACAATATGTTCAACAGCGCCTGATGGCATACCATCCGGGCCTGCGCGTTGAGCTGGTGCCCATGGTGACCAAAGGCGACGTGATGCTTGATACGCCGCTGGCAAAAGTGGGCGGCAAAGGATTGTTCGTTAAAGAACTTGAACAGGCAATGCTCTCCGATCGGGCCGATATTGCGGTGCATTCGATGAAAGATGTGCCGGTCGCGTTCCCGGACGGTCTGGGTCTGGTAACCATCTGCGAGCGGGACGATCCGCTTGACGCTTTTGTCTCGCACCGTTTTGCCGCCGTTAACGACCTGCCTCACGGCGCGGTCGTCGGCACCTCCAGCCTGCGCCGTCAGTGCCAGTTAAGCGCGCGTCGTCCCGATCTTATCATCCGTTCGCTGCGCGGTAACGTCGGCACGCGCCTGGGCAAGCTGGACGCCGGAGAATACGATGCCATCATCCTTGCCGCCGCAGGCCTGAAACGGCTTGGGCTTACCGATCGCATTCGTCACACCATGCCAGCCGAAGAGTCGCTGCCGGCGGTCGGCCAGGGTGCGGTAGGCATAGAGTGCCGCCTTGACGACGCGCAAACTATCGCCCTGCTGGCGCCGTTGAATGACGACGACACCGCCACGCGTGTAAAAGCCGAGCGCGCCATGAATACCCGCCTCGAAGGCGGCTGTCAGGTGCCGATCGGCAGCTATGCGGTGCTGGAAGGCGATGCGCTCTGGCTGCGTGGCCTGATCGGTTCGCCGGACGGCACGGCGATGATCCGCGGTGAACGCCGCGGCCCGCGCGCAGAGGCTGAAAAAATGGGTATCTCGCTGGCGGAAGAGCTGCTCAACGGCGGCGGGCGGGAAATCCTTGCCAGAATCTATCAGGCGCCCGCATGAGCATTCTGGTGACGCGTCCCGAACCCGCCGCAGAAGAGCTGGTTACCCGCTTGCGCAGGCAGGGACGAACCGCCTGGTCAATGCCGCTTATCGAATTTACACCCGGCACCGGCCTCTCACAGCTGCCAGAGCAGCTCGCCGCGCTGCAACCGGGCGACCTTGTTATGCTCCTTTCGCAGCACGCTGTCCATTATGCGCAGCCCGCGCTCGCACGCGCTGGCGTATCGTGGCCGGCCAGCCTGAACTACTATGCTATAGGACGTTCCACTGCGCTTGCGTTGCACGCCGTAAGCGGGCTGAATGTCGTCTGGCCGCATGAGCAGGAAATCAGTGAAGTGCTGATACAGTTACCTGCGCTTCAGCAGGTTTCCGGCAAGCGCGCGCTGATCTTGCGCGGCAACGGCGGGCGTGAATTACTCGCTGAAACCTTGCAACAGCGCGGCGCTGATATACAGTTTATTGAGTGCTATCAACGTAGTGCAAAAATTTATCAGGGCGCTATTGAAGGACGCCGCTGGCGTGATCGGGGCATCACCACCGTGGTGGTGACCAGCGGCGAAATGCTGCAACAAATTTATTCGCTGTTCCCGGCTGTCGACCGCGAGGAATGGCTTCTCCACTGTCGGCTGGTTGTCGTCAGTGAACGCCTGGCTACCCGCGCCAGAGAACTGGGCTGGCATGATATCGTCGTGGCGGAAAACGCCAATAACGATGCCCTGCTGCGCGCGTTACAATAAACTTTAAGATGGGAAGAGTCGCAATGACGGAACACAAAGACGCCTCGGCCAGCATTGAGGAAACCACCCCGGCGGTTGAAACCTCACTGGCAGAGAAAAAACCACCTCGAAAGACAAAAAACACCAGCACGGCGCTGGCGGTTCTGGCCATCGCCATTGCGCTGGCCGTGGGTGCCGGGCTCTATATTCACGGTAAACAGCAGGCCGATCGCCAGGCGGCGGCCAGTGAGGCGTTGGCCAGCCAGCTTTCCGATCTCCAGCAGCAGGCCGCCAGCGATAAAAAAGCGCTGATGCAGCAGCTCACCGCGCAGACCGACGCCCTGAACACCGCCCGGCAGCAGCAGGCGGCGACCAGCCAACAGCTCGACGAACTCAAGCGAAAAGTGGCGACCATCTCCGGTAATGATGCGAAAACCTGGCTTCTGGCGCAGGCCGACTATCTGGTAAAACTGGCTGGTCGCAAACTCTGGAGCGATCAGGACGTAACCACCGCTGCGGCGCTGCTCAAAACGGCAGATGCCAGCCTGGGCGACATGAACGATCCCAGCCTGATCGACGTACGCCGCGCGCTTAATCAGGATATCAGTAATCTTTCGGCGGTCAGCCAGATCGATTATGACGGCATCACCCTGAAGCTGAACCAGCTGTCGAACGGCGTGGATAACCTGCGCATTGCCGATCGCGACGACGACAACGCGCCGATGGACGCCGACAGCGGTGAGCTCTCCTCTTCCCTGCGCGAATGGCGTCAGAACCTGGTGAAAAGCTGGCACAACTTTATGGATGATTTCATTACGGTTCGCCGCCGCGATACCACCGCCGAACCATTGCTGGCGCCGAACCAGGACGTCTACCTGCGTGAGAACATTCGTTCGCGTCTGCTGATCGCCGCGCAGGCGGTGCCGCGCCATCAGGACGAGATTTATAAACAGTCCATCGATACGGTTTCTGCCTGGGTTCGCGCCTGGTTTGACGCCAACGATCCGGCCACGAAAGCGTTTCTCAGCCAGCTGGACGAGCTCAGTCAGCAAAGCATTTCGATGGAGGTGCCGGATGCGCTGGCCAGCCAGCCAATGCTGGATAAACTGATGCAAACGCGCGTTCGCAACCTGCTGGCGCAGCCCGCTGCCGGGCAACAGCAGCAGGGAGAATAACCATGCTTAAAGTTCTGATCCTGTTTTTACTGTTGATGGCGGGTATTGTGCTGGGGCCGATGCTGGCCGGTCATCAGGGCTATGTGCTGATCCAGACCGACAGCTGGAACATCGAAACCAGCGTCACCGGCCTGGCAATCATTCTGATCCTCTCTTTACTGGTGATCCTTGCCGTGGAGTGGCTTCTGCGCCGTTTGCTCCGTACCGGCGTAAGGACGCGTGGCTGGTTCCTCGGCCGCAAAAGCAAGCGGGCGCGTAAGCAGACCAACGCCGCGCTGGTGAAGCTGGCCGAAGGCGATTACCGTCAGGTTGAAAAGCTGCTGACGCGTCATGCCGATCACGCGGAACAGCCCGTTGTGAACTATTTGCTGGCAGCGGAAGCCGCTCAGCAGCGCAACGATGAGATGCGGGCAAATCAGCATCTGGCGCGGGCTGCCGAACTGGCGGGCAGCGATCAGCTGCCGGTAGAGATCACCCGCGTGCGTATTCAGCTGGCGCGCAATGAAGATCACGCCGCCCGCAACGGCATCGATCGTCTGCTGGAAGTGGCGCCGCGTCATCCTGAAGTGCTGCGCCTTGCGGAACAGGCCTACGTTCGCACCGGCGCATGGGGCGCGCTGCTGGATATTCTGCCGTCAATGCAGAAAGCGCAGGTTGGCGATGAGGCGCACCGTCAGGCTCTGCAACAGGAAGCGTGGCTGGGTCTGATGAATCAGTCGATGGCCGACCGCGGCAGCGATGGCCTGAAGCGCTGGTGGCAGGAGCAGAGCCGTAAAACGCGTCAGGAAACCGTGCTCCAGGTCGCGATGGCGGATCATCTGATCGTCTGCAACGATCACGACACCGCGCAAACCATCGTGCTGGATGGGCTGAAACGCAGCTATGACGAACGTCTGGTACTGCTGATGCCGCGTCTGAACGCGGGCAATCCTGAGCAGCTTGAAAAAGCGCTTCGTCAGCAGATTAAGCAGCATGGCGCCACGCCGCTGCTCTACAGCACGCTGGGTCAGCTGCTGATGAAGCATGGCGAATGGCAGCAGGCTTCTGAGGCGTTTCGTGAAGCGCTGAAGCAGCGTCCTGATGCGTTTGACTATGCCTGGCTGGCCGACACGCTGGACAAGCAGCACAAACCTGAGGAAGCCGCAGAAATGCGTCGTGACGGGCTGCTGCTGACGTTGAAAAATAATCCCTGAGTTACCGCATTTTTATAAAAGGGTTTCAGTCGTACTGAGACCTTTTTTTATGCATAAAAAAACACCCGCCAAACCGGCAGGTGTAAAATCAGGTCAGTAAGACAATGAGCGAGTACCCGACTCAACGTAATGTCCTTAACTCCCATAAGGCCTTGCGACGATATGGGCTGGTGGACAACAGGTACGATAATGGCTTTGCGACATTCCTGGCTTATGAAGCGTGAGCAAACATAAAAAGTGGAATGAGCATCTACGTTTTTACTAATGCATATCACATGCCAATATTTTTCCCACCCGACGCTATCAACTAACACATTGATAATTAACATTATAAAATCGACAGGCGCTTTTTTGTCACCTTTTCCCATCAGTCGGCCGCTGGCGAACGTCTCATTTTCACGACAGAGAGCGTATAGCCAGGTAAACCTTCATGACTTCAATGGCTTATCTGTCACCCTAAGGCGACAAATTCATCTCGCTACGCCCGGCTCAAACCTCCTTCGGAGGTTCTCATCCTCTGTTAATCACAGACGAAAAAAAACCTGCTCTGAAAGCAGGTTTTTCTGTGGTGGTCGGCGAGAGAGGATGACGCTCTCTGCGAGAGCGCCCTGCGGGCCGTTGCCGGAGCAACGTTGTCTCGCTTCGCCCGGCTCAAACCTCCTTCGGAGGTTCTCATCCTCTGTTAATCACAGACGAAAAAAAACCTGCTCTGAAAGCAGGTTTTTCTGTGGTGGTCGGCGAGAGAGGATGACGCTCTCTGCGAGAGCGCCCTGCGGGCCGTTGCCGGAGCAACGTTGTCTCGCTTCGCTCGGCTCAAACCTCCTTCGGAGGTTCTCATCCTCTGTTAATCACAGCCGAAAAAAAACCTGCTCTGTAAGCAGGTTTTTCTGTGGTGGTCGGCGAGAGAGGATTCGAACCTCCGACCCACTGGTCCCAAACCAGTTGCGCTACCAAGCTGCGCTACTCGCCGTAATCTGTTACTGCTTGTTGAGCTTTTTTATGAACTCAAAAAAAACCGCTTCAAAGAAGCCGTTTTTGAAAGTGGTCGGCGAGAGAGGATGACGCTCTCTGCGAGAGCGCCCTGCGGGCCGTTGCCCGGGCAACGTTGTCTCGCTACGCTCGACTCAAACCTCCTTCGGAGGTTCTCATCCTCTGTTAATGATCACAGAGGAAAAACCGCTTCAAAGAAGCCGTTTTTTTGAAAGTGGTCGGCGAGAGAGGATTCGAACCTCCGACCCACTGGTCCCAAACCAGTTGCGCTACCAAGCTGCGCTACTCGCCGAATACTGCAAAGCACTATCGATTTTGTGGTGCGAAGAGAGGGACTTGAACCCTCACGTCCGTTAAGACACTAACACCTGAAGCTAGCGCGTCTACCAATTCCGCCACCTTCGCATACCTGACAAAATCTGGGGTGGCTAATGGGACTCGAACCCACGACAACTGGAATCACAATCCAGGGCTCTACCAACTGAGCTATAGCCACCATCACTACTCTTTACTAACGCGGTTGTTACCACCGCAGCTCTTGCACACAACTTAATGGTGCGCCCGACAGGATTCGAACCTGAGACCTCTGCCTCCGGAGGGCAGCGCTCTATCCAGCTGAGCTACGGGCGCATAGCGCCGTTGCGGATGGGGATACTACGGATTTGAGCCGATCCTGTCCAGTGCTTTTTTCACAAAAAAACGCGTTTGCTTATGCTTTGTGCGTTCTGTCTAAAGCGCAGACGTTTTGTGCCCCATCCTCACGCGCACCAAGGCTTTTCTCCATAAAAAAGCCACGTTTTAAAGATCGCCCCGCCAGTGATAATTCGCGTATTTCAGCAGCTTGAGCTGACGCCGTATTCGGGAGGGCTGCACAATCAGGCGGTAGAGCCACTCCAGGCCCAAACGCTGCCATATTTCAGGCGCACGCTTCACATGCCCCGTAAATACGTCGTAGGTGCCGCCGACGCCCATATAGAGCGCCTGCGGATAAACGGCTTTGCAGTCACGCATCAGCACCTCCTGCCGCGGCGAGCCCATCGCCACCGTCACGAACCGGGCGCCGCTGGCGGCAACCCGCGCGAACAGCGCATCACGATCGGCCTGCTCAAAATAGCCGTTCTGCGCGCCGACAATATTCACGTTCCACTGTCGGCGAAGTTTATCCACCGTTTCCTGCAATATGGCAGCCTTGCCGCCAATCAGAAAAACCGGCGTTCCTTCACGCCCCGCGCGCGCCATCAACGCCTCCCACAGGTCGGCGCCAGCAATCCTGGAAACCTTCGCCTGCGGATATTTTTTACGAATTGAGCGCACAATGCTGATGCCATCGGCATATTTATATTCTGCTGCATCAATCAGTTGGCGGATCTCCGGCTGGCTTTCTACGGTCAGCACCTTCTCGGCATTTATCGCCACCAGCGTACCGGTTTTCAGGCCATCGGGCTGGTAAAGATAGTCAACAAACCCGGCCATATCACGAAACCCCAACAGCGTGAGACCACGGATTTGATACTGCGGCGCAGCGTTCAGGGAGTTCATGCATTTTCCTTATTCATTCACAGCGTGAGGCAAACGGCCTGCTTAAAATCAGTGTTGTACGCGCATGGAGCCCCTGGCGCGAATCAGGCCAGCAGCGTCGAGGAAAGCGTAAAGCAGCTTGGCGACCACTACCGCTGCGACAAAAATCACGCAAAAGAACACCACACGCGACGCAAACGAATCCAGTCCTTCTCTGGCGAGCACGATCATATTAAATATCGCGCCAAAACAGAAACTTTGCAGAATTGCGCCCTTATAACGATTGCTCTCCTGCTGGCCTTTCACATACAGCCAGTCGAACCATTTGATGATCAATCCCACCAGTATCGCGCCGGGCAGGATGAACGCTGCGCCGCCCATGACCACCAGCGACCCCAGCAGCGTCGGCGAAATTGCCAGGCCTGAGTGATTATTCAGCACTTCCCAGGTGAAATAGTTTGCGCTGTTAAGAACGGTCGAAGGTTTGTCCGGCCACAGCCAGGAAGGAATGAAAACGTAAAAATCGCGGACAACAGGCGCCAGCCCCTGAAACTCAATTTTGTCATAGTTTTGCAGTAGCAGGGCCAGGTTTTCCCATGGCGAGAAGGTGTCGCGCGTCAGATAAAGGAAAGTGTAAAAGGCCTCGTCTCCGCTGACGTCAAGGTTATAGCGTCGAAGCGCCAGCCAGAACATACCGACAACGCCCGCGGCACCTGCGGCCGCCAGCATCCACAACGTGATCCAACCGCGAATAATGCCGATGAACAAAAACAGGGCGAAAGCGATGATGATATTCGCCCGCGTTCCGCCGACGATCACGTAGGTAAGAAGGCCGAAGCTGACCGTCGCCGCAAGGAAAAGCAGCCAGTTACGAAAGCGCGGATCGAGAAAATAGACCACCAGCATCGCAGGAATAAAGAAGTAAAAGAAACGCTTAAGCGCAACACCGGAGACATCGCTGGAGAAAATCTGGCTGTAGCTGTGCAGTCTGAACAGCAAAAATCCGTTGTGTAAAAAGAACACCAGTACCGATCCCAGCGCAATCAGCGCCAGAATACTGAGCGTGAGCCACGTTTCAATGCGATTAACGGTGAAGGCAGGCCGCGACGGCCGCGCGGACGTCGGCCTCAGCCGCGTTTTATAACTGATGTAATAAATGACATAGAAACCGGTGGCGGAAAGCAGCGCCTGGAGCAGATATTCAGGCGGCACCACCTGCACGCCAAAGCGGAAAACCAGCAGGCAGGTTAGCGGAAAGCCAAAATAGAAGGTCAGCAGAAAAAGCAGCGAGAAAAAAACGTTAAAGTTGAATCGTACGCGCCGGAACTCGCGCCAGGTCAGCGTTAAAATAACGCCCAGCGAGAGCAGATAAACCACCAGCAGGCCAGCAAACTGCCATTCGGTCATGCCGTCGCTCCTTCCGCCAGGGCGAGGGCTTCTTTCCAGCCCGCAACGAAAGCGGGATCAAAAAAGGCGATGCCCGATTTATCCAGCAGGCTCATCTGTCGCTGCGCCTCGTCAATCAGTTTGCGATCGAGCGCATCACCGGTAAACAGCACCGGCACCTGCTGCGCAGCCAGATCCTGCCAAAAGGGATTTTTCCGGTTGATCACAAAAGGAATATTGGCCTGAATCAGCAGGCAAAGCGTGCCAATACCCTGCTGCCGCTCAAAAATAAAATAGCCCAAATCACAGCGTGAAATCAGTTGCAAATAGGCATTGAAATCGAGCTTATTGGTGAGGATCTGTAAGCTATCAGCGTTGAACAGCGCTTCCGCCGCCTGACGTACCTGTTGAACATAGGCTTCATTGTTTTCAGGGTAGCCTAACGGAATCACGATCGAAACGTCTTCGCCCAGTTGCTGGCGGATCTCGTGCAACGCCTGAATATGCTGATTGCTGGCGTCGCCGGAGTTGCCAACAAGCACGGTCAGCTTCTCTGCTTTACTGGCCGCAGGCAGCGCCACTTTCGCCATCCGCGTCGGGAAATAGAGCACCGATGCCGGTACGCCCGGGTGCCGCTGATGGAAGAAGGCGATATCGCCCCTGGTAGCGAAAACATGCCCCACGCGCTTTTGCGCCAGCCGCCGCAGCAGGTAAAAAAGGCGAAAACGCCAGCCGCTTCCCTGCTCGTAAAGATCGGCGCCCCAGATATGCCACCAGGCCTGCGCAGGTTTTATTTTCCCGGCCAGCACCGCCAGCCAAAGCATCGGGTTGAACTGCCCGTGAAAGAAAAAGCGCGTTTGCCGATCTGCCATCGCGCGCGCCGTTACCGCCCGCGCGATGGCGCGTTTGTCCTGAAAAAAGCGCAGGGTCAGCGCGTCGTACGTCCTATCTGCGGGAGGCGCGCCGACTATCCACAACTGGCGCGGCGCGGCAACGGGCAGCGCCTGCGGCAGCACGTCGTTAAAAAAGCGCAGCACCGTCTGATTATGATGCGGAATGGGCGAGCCGAGAACGTGGATAACTGTATTCATGCTTTTCTGCAATAAAGAATAAAGGCGCAGCAACAGAGCGCAAAATAAGTGACGTAGGTGGCCATATAGGCCTGCGCCGCGCCGCCTGCGCCGTGAAGCGGGATCAGCCAGCGCGCAAACAGCGTCAGCAAAATAAACTGGCTGACCTCCGTCAGGATATAAAACTTCAGCGACGATTTGGCAATCACCAGATAGCCAAAAATATACGCGCCTACCTTGAACACGTCGCCGGTGAGCTGCCAGATAAACAGATCGCGCATGCCGTGGAACTGGCTGGAAAAAAGCAGTCCGATCGCCACGTCGCGCAGCAGCCAGACGGTGAAGCTGACGGCGGCGACAGCGGGTAAAACAAAGCGCAGCGAGCGCAGGATCTCGCGGGAAATTTCCGGCTTACTGTTCAGACGAGAGAGCGTGGGCAGCAGCCAGACGGTGAATGACGCGGTGATGAACTGTAAATAGGCATCGGAAATCGTGGTTACGCCCTGCCAAAGCCCTACCTGCTGCCAGCCGCTGTGCGCGGCGAGCAGGTTACGCATCATGATCCACGCTACCGGCAGCGTCACGGCGGTGATCAGCGCCATCAGGGTAAACTTGCTGAGGTTGCGGGCGATGGCGCCGTGCCAGGCAGGCTTGAGAAAATGAAGCGGCAGGTGCTCACGCGTAGCCAGCATCAGGGCTGCCGGGATCACCACCAGCGCGGGCACCATCGCCAACCCAACCAGCGCGCCGCTGTAGCCGCCAAGCCAGTAGCAAACAAACCAGGCGGCCACGCCGATCAGGCTGCCGATGATGATTGCCAGCGCATTGCCGCGCGCATCGCGGAAGCCCTTAACGATGGCCAGCAGCAGGTTTGCCCAGGCAATACCCAACTGAAGGAACGCGACAATACGTATCACGTTCTGGTAACCATCATGACCAAACAGCCCCCTGCCGATGGGCGCGGCAAAGAGTAAAAAGATCACCGCCAACAGCGTGGAGAAGCCCAGCACCATCGCCGATGCCGTACCGAGCAGTTCACGCAGCTGCTGAGGATGCGTCTGATGTTCCGCGACGTAACGCGTCACGCCATTGAAAATTCCGGCACCCGCCAGCACGCCCAGCACGGTAATCAGTTGCCGAAAATTGCCCGCCTGCCCCACGCCGGACGGCCCAAAAGAGACCGCCAGCATTTTCACTACCAGCAGACCGGCAGCGATTTTTACCAGCGTGGAGGCCGCCGTCCACACTGACGCTTTTGCTAACGACATATCAGGAAAAGTAGCTAAGCAGCGAGTTAATAACCGTTTTCTGATTATTATCAGATAGGTTATAAAACAGCGGCAGCCGCAGCAGGCGTTCGCTCTCAGACTGCGTATGACGATCTTCGCCGTTAAAGCGGCCAAACCGTAGCCCCGCAGGAGAAGTATGCAGCGGAATGTAGTGGAAAACGGCCAGAATTTCGGCTTCTTTCAACCAGTCAATTAACGCGCTGCGATCCTCAATATCACGCAGTTTGATGTAAAACATGTGGGCGTTATGCTGGCAAAGCGGCGGAAGAGAAGGCAGGACAAGCCGACCGCCTGCCGCAACGGGCGCCAGCGCATCGTAGTAGCGTTGCCATAGCTGAAGGCGTCGCTGATTAATCTCTTCAGCGGCTTCGAGTTGCGCCCATAAATACGCTGCCTGAATATCGGACATCAGGTAGCTTGAACCAATATCGCGCCAGGTATACTTATCAACCTGACCACGAAAAAACTGGCTGCGATTCGTGCCCTTTTCCCGCACGATCTCCGCACGTTCAACGAGTTTTGCATCATTGATTAGCGTCGCGCCACCTTCGCCGCCCGCCGTATAATTTTTCGTTTCATGGAAGCTGAAACAGCCAATGTGACCGATCGTACCCAGCGCTTTGCCTTTGTAACCGGACATCACGCCCTGCGCCGCGTCTTCGATCACGTACAGGCTGTACTTTTCGGCGATAGCGATAATCGTATCCATTTCGCACGCCACGCCTGCGTAGTGAACGGGCACAATCGCTTTGGTCTTGTCGGTAATCGCCGCCTCAATCAGAGTTTCATCAATGTTAAGCGTGTCCGGGCGAATATCCACAAAGACGATAGTCGCGCCACGCAGAACGAACGCATTTGCCGTAGAAACAAAGGTGTAGCTCGGCATGATCACTTCGTCGCCGGGTTGAATATCGATCAGGATCGCGGCCATTTCCAGCGAGGCGGTACAGGATGGGGTCAGCAACACTTTTTTACTGCCAAAACGATGCTCCAGCCACTGCTGACAGCGCCGGGTGAAACCGCCGTCGCCGCACAGTTTGCCGCTGCTCATGGCAGAGCGCATGTAGTCAAGTTCGGTGCCGACAACCGGCGGTGCGTTAAATGGGATCATAGCGTTACCTGTAGAGCCACCAGGCGGTGCGTTCAATCACACCGCCGCAGCGTTGATAAAGTCGGAGCGCGGCCAGATTGCTCAGTTGCGTAGCGACATGCAGCCGCGACAGTCGGCGGACGCGACACCAGTCGGCGGCGGCAGCCATCATGCGGTAGCCGACACCCAACCCCTGCGCCTCCGGCAGCGTTGCCAGCAGGCCGACACGACCGCTACCGTCAGGCAGCTCGCGCAGCGAGATAAAACCCTGCATCGCGCCGTTTTCATCAGCGGCAAGAAGGCACTGATGATCGAACGCGCCCAGCACCGCGTTTTCAATCCATTGCGCGTAGAAGCGACCGCTGTCGCCGGGTTGATACCAGGGCGCACGAAAGCGGCTCCAGGCAAATGCTTCGCTGGCGGCCTGGCGCAGCGCCGGGATATGTTCAGCCCGTGCGATACGGATGCCTTCGGGCCGCGACGCGGCGTCAACGCTCAGCACAAAATCCGCTTCGCCTTCTACCAGGCGAAAACCCAGTTCCCCCAGCGCATCCAGTTCCGCCGTCTGCTGCGACAACACCTTTGCCTGCACCACATCATAGCCGTACAGCATCGCTTCGGTCAGCGGCGCATCGCCGGTGAAGTCGATCAGCCCGCTTTGCCGGCTGAAAAATTCACTTTCCCAAATCAGGGGTTTAATAGTGGCGCGGACGGACATCGGAGCGATCCACCATAGTGTGCCGGTTACGACGCTTCACTGCCAGATTCCTTTGGTATCGACCCGCCAGGACGATGATACGCGCGCCATATCAAGCTGCCTGAAAACGCTGTGATCGACCAGCAAAACATGCACATCGGCCCGCGCCAGCGCCGCGTCGGGCGACACCAGTTCAGCTTTATTCGTTAACGACGGTGGAAGGCGCGTAATATGCGGCTCCACCACCAGCGTGGCGCCAGGGTGCCAGTCAGCAATCATCGTTGCGACGTCCATTGCCGGGCTTTCACGCAGGTCATCAATATTCGGTTTGAACGCCAGACCGAAGCAGGCGATAGTCAGCTCGCTGGCGCGCTTGTCGCTGGCTGCCAGACACTCTGCCACGGTTTTTTTCACCTGCTCAAGCACCCAGTGCGGTTTGGCGTCATTGACTTCGCGGGCCGTGCGAATCAGCCTTGCCTGGATCGGATTCTGCGCCACAATGAACCACGGATCGACGGCGATGCAGTGACCGCCAACGCCAGGCCCCGGTTGCAAAATGTTGACGCGCGGATGGCGGTTCGCCAGGCGGATCAGCTCCCACACGTTGATGCCCTGATCGGCGCAGATAAGCGACAGTTCATTGGCGAAGGCAATATTCACATCGCGAAAGCTGTTTTCCGTCAGCTTACACATCTCTGCCGTACGCGCGTTTGTCACCACGCATTCGCCTTCAAGGAAAATCGTGTACAGGTCGCACGCCAGCCGGGAAGCGGTTGGCGTCATTCCGCCAATCACGCGATCGTTTTTAATCAGTTCGATCATAACGTTGCCCGGCAACACTCGCTCCGGGCAGTACGCGATATGAATATCGGCGTTATCGCCCGCCTGCTGCGGAAAGGTCAGATCCGGACGCGCTGCCGCCAGCCATTCGGCCATTTGCTCGGTGGCGCCTACCGGCGACGTGGATTCGAGGATCACCAGATTTCCGCTGGCCAGCACGGGCGCAATGGACTCCGCAGCGGCCTTCACAAAACGCATGTCCGGCTGATGATCGCCTTTGAACGGTGTAGGAACGGCGATCAAAAAGGCATCCGCCGCCATCGGGCGCGTTGCCGCATGCAGGAAACCCTGCCCGACTGCGGCTTTCACTACCCGATCGAGATCAGGCTCAACGATGTGGATTTCACCACGGTTAATGGTTTCCACCGCGTGCGTATTAATATCAATGCCGATAACGCGCGTTCGCCGTGAAGCAAAAGCCGCTGCGGTCGGCAGGCCGATGTACCCCAGCCCGATAACAGAGATGGTATTGAAATTCATAAACTAACCCGATTATTTTTTAGCGCCTGCACGATACGCTGGCAGGCATGGCCGTCTCCATAAGGGTTGTGGGCACGGCTCATTGATTGATACGCCTCTTCATCCGTAAGCAGGCGGGTAACTTCGCTGACGATTTTCCCGACGTCCGTGCCCACCAGGCGTACCGTCCCGGCCTCAACCGCTTCGGGACGTTCGGTGGTATCGCGCATGACCAGCACCGGTTTGCCCAGCGACGGCGCCTCTTCCTGAATACCGCCGGAATCAGTGAGGATCAGCCACGAACGCACCATCAGCCAGACAAACGGCAGGTACTCCTGCGGCTCGATCAAAATGATATTGTCGATATCGCGCAGGATGCGATTCACCGGTTCGCTAACGTTAGGATTCAGATGAACCGGATAGACGATTTGCGCATCGGGATGGCGACGCGCAATTTCCGCCAGCGCGCTGCAAATCCGTTCAAAACCGCCGCCAAAGCTTTCGCGTCGATGACCGGTCACCAGGATCAGCTTTTTATCGTCATCAAGAAAAGGATAATGGTGGGACAGGCTGGTGCGAAGGCTTTCATCATTCAACACGCGGTCGCGCACCCAGAACAGGGCGTCAATCACCGTATTGCCGGTCACGAACATCCGATCGCTGCGGAGGTTTTCACGCAGCAAATTGTCCCTGGCGGCTTCCGTTGGCGTGAAATGCCAGGTCGCCAGCCGGCCGGTCAGCGTGCGGTTAGCTTCTTCCGGCCAGGGTGATAGCAGATCGCCGGTGCGTAACCCGGCCTCAACGTGCCCGACCGGAATGCGATGGTAAAATGCCGCGAGGCTGGCGGCAAAGGTGGTAGTGGTATCGCCATGCACCAGCACCACATCAGGCGTGAAGTCAGCAAAGACCGTTTTCAACCCTTCCAGAATACGGCTGGTAATCTCAGTCAGGCCCTGACCTGGCCGCATAATGTTGAGATCGTAATCCGGTACGATCGCAAACAGCTGTAAAACCTGATCGAGCATCTCGCGGTGCTGCGCGGTAACGCACAGACGCGTCTCTATCTCGCTATCCTGTGCGAGTGCATGAACCAGCGGAGCCATTTTTATCGCCTCCGGGCGCGTGCCAAAAACAGTTAATACTTTCACTGTTGCTCTCTTTCGTTCATCTGTTAAACCGCCGGATAACCGTCTGACGTCCGTTTTACAGGACGGCGAACCAGCGCAACGCCTGCGCCAACCAGCGCGCCAACCGTGCCCCACATAAACATCAGAAAAAGGCGGCGCGGGCTGTCGCGCTTCACCGGCTCTTCCGGTGTACGCAGGAAACGATAGGTGTTAAAAGTCTTGACCAGGACCGGCCCGACGTTGAGCGTGCCCAGCATTGCCCTGTTCTGATCATAGTCCAGATCAAAGCCAGGCCCGCTGGTCTGAAGGCTTTCAAGCCGCGCCTGAAGCAATGGACGGCCTAATAAAAAAAGTTCGGAGTCGGGAAGCTGCTGCGATGGCGTATCCGTTTTCGCCTGCTCCAGCCCCTGCCGCTGAGCAATTTTCAACGCCTGCTGCACGCTGTTGAGCTGCCGATCGTAGATGGCCTTCGCCACCGCTTCCTGCCTCTTAACCTGCGCTTTTAACTGAATAGTGCGCGCAGCCCAGGCGCCGGTCAGTTCTTCGTTAAGGTGCGTGGCGGCTCGCTCATTGGCAAACGTCACGTACTGGCGCAGCAGCGTATTGGCATCCTTCGCCGTTTCCGCCACCAGCCTGACGCTGTCGCTTTGATTTTTTGCGGGTTCGGCGGGCTGAAATTGAATATCGCTGGTCAGCTTGTCCAGCAGCACCGCGTCTTCGCTGGCGTTACCGCGTTGACGCTGTTTGTAATAGTCCGACTTCAGCCAGAACTCGCGGCGCGTGTCATAAGCCGAGAGTTGCATAACGAACTCCTGATAGGCTTCATCCATTATTGAGGGTGGCGTAACGGTTAACGTGCTGGCGCGGGAATCCAGGTTATTGAGGAACTGCTGCTGCGAATAATAGCCGCCGAGCAAATTGACCGTAGGACGATCGGTCACGGCGGTGGTGCTCCATTGAGGCGTGATCAGGAAGGTGGCGGCAAAAGTCAGCAGTGCAAACGCCAGGGCGCCGCCTGCAATCCAGATTTTGCCTCGCCACAGCGCGTTAAAAAGACCGCGGAGATCCAGTTCGTTATCAATAACCTCAGGAGGCGTCATACACAATCATCCTTTTTATCGGGCGTCAGATATCAGTCAGTAGAGGAATTACTCGCGCTGCGACGCATACGACGCTTAAGCCTTTTAATATAACGCGCCACGCGCCACGCTCGCTTAATACAGTAGCCATAAAGCATAAAGGCCATCAAAAACAGCACCAGCATCATCCATTCAGGAATAAAACTGAGGTATTCCCCCAGCACGCCAACCGCAGCCAGCAACGCAGCGGCGGCGGTGATCAAGACAAATGCCTGCCGCGACGTAAAGCCAGCCCGCATGATCAGATGGTGAATATGCTGGCGGTCTGCCGAAAAAGGACTCATCCCCTTACTCAGGCGGCGATACATTATTGCCACCATATCCATCAACGGAATGGCAATGAGCCATAACGCGGTGACTGGCGTGATCGGATGATTTTTCCCCTGCGTCGCTTCAAGCAGGATCCAGATGATAGTGAAACCGATTAGCGTGCTGCCCGCATCGCCCATAAATACTTTATAGTGGCGGCCAAAGACACCCATATTGAGCAGGATGTAAGGCACGATCGCCGCAATCATCGCAAAGCACCAGACGGCCAGGCTTTGCTGTCCGTCGAAAAGGAGGATGATGCCCATCGCGAGGAAGGTCACGCATGAAAGACCGCCCAGCAGACCATCAATACCATCAACCATGTTAAAAGCGTTGATGGCAGCCCAAACCGCAAACAGTGTCAGCACATAGCCGAATGGGCCGACCACCAACTCCCAGGGGCCAAAAATGTAGCCAAGACTGAGCAGATAAAGATTCGCTGCGAACATCATCACAATCGCCACGCCAGCCTGAACGGAGGCACGTAGCTTCACGCTGATATCAAATCGATCGTCCAACGCCCCAATAAATACCAGGGCGGCGGCACAGCCGATGTAAAGAAGCGCATGAGGGATGTAGTAATTTGTGAAAGTAAAAGTAAAGCAGATACCGGCAAAAACTGAGATACCACCAACGAGGGGAATCACTCCTTGATGACGTTTGCGATAATTGGGTTTATCCACTAATCCTATTTTCTTCGCTGCTTTTCTGGCGAAAAAGAGAAAAACCAATGAAAAGATGAAGATAAACGCAAGTTCCGTACTCAAATTGAGTAAATTCACATTAACCAGCTCTCTGCTATGAACTTAACTATAGAGGGCGTACATTGTGCCAAATACGTCGTTAAGATTCTGAATTTTTTTGAGCAAATTGAACGATCTGGATCAGAAATGCCTGTTCCGCCCACGCGACACGTTTGCCTGATTTATCGTATTAGTGAAATATCGTATAACTCAAAAATGAAAAACGCCACGTTTATACGTGGCGTCAGGCGCGTTTTTCGCCGCTCAGGCCCGCAAATGCAGAGCCTTTCAGCGAGCTGATGAGCGTTAAGAACGCTTCATCATATCAAAAAACTCGTCGTTCGTTTTGGTCATGGCTAACTTGTTAATGAGGAACTCCATTGCGTCGATTTCACCCATCGGATGAATGATTTTGCGCAAAATCCACATTTTTTGCAGCTCTTCAGAGCTGGTAAGCAGCTCTTCTTTACGCGTACCTGAGCGGTTGTAATCAATGGCAGGGAACACGCGCTTCTCTGCGATTTTACGCGCCAGATGCAGTTCCATGTTGCCCGTACCTTTAAACTCTTCGTAGATGACCTCATCCATTTTCGAACCGGTGTCGACCAGCGCGGTGGCGATAATGGTCAGGCTTCCGCCCTCTTCCACGTTACGCGCGGCACCGAAGAAGCGTTTTGGACGATGCAAAGCGTTAGCATCCACACCACCGGTCAGAACCTTGCCGGAGGCAGGCACAACGGTGTTATAGGCACGTGCAAGACGCGTGATGGAGTCGAGCAGGATAATGACGTCTTTTTTGTGTTCAACCAGACGCTTCGCTTTTTCGATCACCATTTCGGCAACCTGAACGTGGCGGGACGCGGGCTCATCAAAGGTCGAGGCAATCACTTCACCCTTAACCAGACGCTGCATTTCGGTAACTTCTTCAGGACGTTCGTCAATCAGCAGCACCATCAGCACGCAGTCTGGATGGTTGTAAGCGATGCTCGTTGCGATGTTTTGCAGCAGCATCGTCTTACCGGCTTTAGGCGGCGCCACGATCAGGCCGCGCTGGCCACGACCGATTGGCGAAGCCAAATCCAGCACGCGCGCCGTCAGATCTTCGGTAGAACCGTTGCCGCGCTCCATGCGCAAACGAGAGTTAGCGTGCAGCGGCGTTAAGTTTTCAAACAGAATCTTATTACGCGCGTTCTCAGGCTTGTCGTAGTTAACTTCATTAACTTTCAGCAGGGCAAAATAGCGTTCGCCTTCTTTTGGCGGACGAATTTTACCGGCGATGGTATCGCCTGTGCGAAGGTTAAAACGGCGAATCTGGCTGGGGGAAACGTAGATATCATCAGGGCCGGCGAGGTAGGAGCTGTCTCCGGAACGGAGAAATCCAAATCCATCCTGCAATATTTCCAAAACGCCGTCGCCGAAAATGTCTTCGCCGCTTTTAGCATGCTGCTTGAGAATGGAGAAAATGATGTCCTGTTTGCGCATGCGCGCCAGGTTTTCCAGTCCCATATTTTCGCCGAGTGTAATCAGGTCAGAAACCGGCGTATTTTTTAATTCGGTAAGATTCATAATGGTGGGTTCTTAAACTCGGGGTAAATCTCGAAATGTTTGTCGTAAGTGGAATGGCGAAAAATCCATGCCTGTTAACAGCATTCTCATCAGGCTCCCCTCAACGATCGCGTACAGGATAACGAAGATCTTAAATGAGGAGACGGTAAGGACAAGATGCTGGAAGTGCTGATGATGCTAACCGTCAGATTGCTGAGTTGCCGTAAATCGGTCACGTCCAATGCTCAACAAGGGGTAATTCTAAGATTCTAACTACAGGTAAGTGCGTAGTGCAGTAGAGGTAAATTAGCATGCTTAATGCTGGTCGTCCAGCGAAGAGCGAAAAATTCACTCAACGCCGGACGCCGGGTAGCCATTAACCCAGGTTAGCGTTCAGAAATTCTTTCAGCTGACCTTTAGAAAGCGCACCAACCTTGGTGGCTGCCACTTCGCCGTTCTTAAACAGCAGAAGCGTTGGGATGCCGCGAATACCGTATTTCGGCGCGGTGCCAGGGTTGTCGTCGATATTCAGTTTCGCCACCGTCAGTTTGCCGTCGTACTCTTCAGCAACTTCATCCAGTATCGGGGCGATCATTTTACACGGGCCGCACCACTCTGCCCAAAAGTCGACCAGCGTCAAACCGTCAGCTTTCAATACGTCGGTTTCGAAGCTGTCATCGGTCAGGTGCACAATTTTATCGCTGCTCATGTCTTACTCCAAAAGATTATGCCTGGCTGATTGGCGTAAAATCTGCCAACGTAGGTTGACTTTATTTCACCGGATACGCTTTCGTAAAGCAATAGTAAGCTGATATTCTACCACACTATGAGCAAAACACACTTAACCGAACAGAAGTTTTCCGACTTCGCCCTGCACCCTCAGGTGATTGAAGCCCTTGAAACTAAAGGCTTCCATAACTGCACGCCTATTCAGGCACTCGCATTGCCTTTTACGCTCTCAGGGCGTGATGTTGCGGGTCAGGCGCAAACCGGTACCGGAAAAACGATGGCGTTTCTGACGTCAACGTTTCATCATCTTCTTTCTCACCCGGCGCCGGAAGGCCGTCAGGTCAATCAGCCACGCGCGCTGATCCTGGCCCCAACGCGCGAACTGGCCGTGCAGATCCATGCCGATGCCGAACCGCTGGCGGACTCTACCGGTCTGCGCTGTGGGCTGGCCTACGGCGGCGATGGCTACGATAAGCAGCTCAAGGTGCTGGAAAGCGGCGTCGATATTTTAATCGGCACCACCGGCAGACTGATCGACTACGCCAAGCAAAACCACGTTAACCTGGGCGCCATTCAGGTCGTCGTGCTTGATGAGGCCGATCGCATGTTCGATCTCGGCTTTATTAAAGATATCCGCTGGCTGTTCCGCCGCATGCCTGCCGCGAACCAGCGCCTGAATATGCTGTTCTCCGCAACCCTCTCTTTCCGCGTGCGCGAGCTGGCATTCGAAAACATGCACAACGCGGAATATGTCGAAGTCGAGCCGGAACAAAAAACCGGTCACCGCATTAAAGAAGAGCTTTTCTATCCGTCTAACGAAGAGAAAATGCGTCTGCTGCAAACGCTGTTGGAAGAAGAGTGGCCGGATCGCGCCATTATTTTCGCCAATACCAAACACCGCTGTGAAGACATCTGGGGTCACCTTGCCGCCGACGGTCATCGCGTTGGCCTGTTAACGGGCGACGTCGCGCAGAAGAAGCGTCTGCGCATTCTGGACGACTTCACCAAAGGCGACGTTGATATTCTGGTTGCGACGGATGTCGCCGCACGGGGTCTGCATATTCCTGCCGTCACGCACGTATTTAACTACGATCTGCCGGATGACCGCGAAGATTACGTTCACCGCATCGGCCGCACAGGCCGCGCTGGCGCCAACGGGCATTCCATCAGTCTGGCCTGCGAAGAGTACGCCCTGAATCTGCCGGCAATTGAAGAGTACATTGGCCACAGCATTCCCGTTAGCCGCTACAACAGCGAGGCGCTGATGAACGATCTGCCGCCGCCTAAGCGGCTGACGCGCAGCCGTTCTGGCAATGGCCCGCGTCGCGGCGGCAACAATAATCGTCGCGGCAGCGCGCCGCGCAACAACAACCGTAAACGGTCAGGTTAAGGCGACTATGCTGCGCGCATCATCACTTTATGCTGCGATAGATTTAGGATCGAACAGCTTTCATATGCTGGTGGTGCGCGAAGTGGCGGGCAATATTCAGACCGTTGCGCGCATTAAACGCAAAGTGCGTCTGGCGGCAGGCCTGAACAGCGACAGCCATCTTTCCGATGAAGCAATGGCGCGTGGATGGCACTGCCTGCGGCTGTTCTCCGAGCAGCTTCAGGACATTCCGTCCGGCCAGATCCGCGTGGTGGCAACGGCTACCCTGCGGCTGGCGACCAATGCCGCCGACTTCCTTGATAAAGCGCAGCAGATTCTGGGTTGTCCGGTAAATGTGATTACCGGCGAAGAGGAAGCACGGCTGATTTATCAGGGCGTGGCGCATACCACCGGCGGCTCTGATAAGCGCCTGGTGGTGGATATCGGCGGCGGCAGCACTGAACTGGTTACGGGAAGCGGCGCGCAGACCACTTCCCTGTTCAGTCTTTCCATGGGTTGCGTCACCTGGCTTGAACGCTATTTTGCCGACAGGCACCTGGGTCAGGAAAATTTTGAACAAGCGGAACAGGCCGCGCGCGCAATGATCCGTCCGGTAGCTGATAAGCTTTGCGAGCACGGCTGGCAGGTGTGCGTCGGCGCTTCCGGTACGGTTCAGGCGCTTCAGGAAATTATGATGGCGCAGGGAATGGACGAACGCATCACCCTTGCCAAGCTGCAACAGCTTAAGCAGCGCGCCATTCAGTGCGGCAAGCTGGAAGAGCTGGAGATTGAAGGGCTGACGCTGGAAAGAGCGCTGGTTTTTCCCAGTGGATTATCGATTCTTATCGCCATATTTACTGAGCTGAACATCAACAGCATGACGCTGGCCGGCGGCGCGCTGCGCGAAGGGCTGGTTTACGGCATGTTGCATCTGCCGGTGGATCGCGATATTCGCAGCCGCACACTACACAACATCCAACGCCGCTTTGCGATTGACGTGGAGCAGGCAGAGCGTGTGCGCCAGCTGGCGGAAAGCTTCACGCGTCAGGTCAGCCAGAGCTGGAAGCTGGACGAACGATGTCGTGAGTTACTCGACAGCGCCTGCCTGATCCATGAAATTGGCCTCAGCGTCGATTTCAGACAGGCGCCTCAGCACGCCGCATACCTTATTCGCCATCTCGATCTTCCTGGTTTTACGCCCGCTCAGAAAAAGCTGCTCGCCACGCTGCTGCAAAATCAGATAAACGGTATCGATCTGGCGTTGCTGGCGCAGCAAAACGCGGTGCCGCCGCGCATGGCTGAACGCCTTTGCCGTCTGCTGCGTCTGGCGATTATCTTTTCCAGCCGCCGCCGCGACGATACGCTGCCTGCGGTCAGGCTGCATGCCGACGACGACACGCTGAGCATCACCCTGCCTGCTGACTGGATGGAAGCGCATCCTCTGCGTGCAGAATTACTTGAGCAGGAGTGCCACTGGCAGAGTTACGTGCACTGGCCGCTGGTGATTTTATAAGTAAACCTTAGCTGCCGCCCGACCCGCCTTTCGCTTTTTCCAGCATCGCCTTCAAACCGGCCACGCGGCTCTGGCCGGTTTGCATCCGCTGCTCGGCGCTGACTACTTTGCGCTCCGTCTCCCAGTTAAGATCGTCCTGCGGCAGTTCCAGCAGGAAGCGGCTGGGCTCGGGACGCACCAGCTCGCCGTACTGGCGGCGCTCGCGACACAGCGTAAAGGTCAACTCCTTCTGCGCGCGGGTGATGCCCACGTAAGCAAGGCGTCGCTCCTCTTCGATATTGTTCTCATCAATGCTGCTCTGGTGCGGCAACAGCGCTTCTTCCATGCCGACCATGTACACGTAAGGGAACTCCAGCCCTTTCGACGCGTGGAGCGTCATCAGCTGCACCTGGTCGGACTCTTCATCGCTTTCGCCGCGCTCCATCATGTCGCGCAGCGTAAAGCGCGTGACCACTTGCGTGAGCGTCATTGGCTCATCGATGTCGCTGCCTTCCAGCATTTCCGTCATCCACTGAAAGAGCGTGTTAACGTTTTTCATGCGCATCTCAGCGGCTTTCGGGCTGGGCGAGGTTTCAAACAGCCAGCTCTCGTAGTCGATGCCGCGGATCAGGTCGCGAACGGCTGCGACCGGCTCACGATCGGCCAGTTGAGCAATCTCTTTCAACCAGTAAGTAAACCGTCGAAGCGCTTCCAGCCCTCTCCCCGACAGCGTTTGCTCCAGGCCCATATCAAAGCTGGATTGAAACAAACTTTTATTGCGATGCGTCGCCCATTCGCCCAGTTTTTGCAGCGTCGTTGCACCAATTTCGCGGCGCGGCGTATTGATAATACGCATAAAGGCGCTGTCATCGTCTGCATTGGTCAATACGCGCAGATAGGCGAGCAGGTCTTTGATTTCCGGTCGCGAGAAAAACGAGGTGCCGCCGGAAATGCGATAGGGAATGCGGTTCTGCATCAGCATTTTTTCAAAGACGCGCGACTGATGGTTGCCACGGTAGAGAATTGCGTAATCTTTATACTGCGTTTTATTGATAAAATGGTGGGCGATCAGTTCACCGGCCACGCGCTCCGCCTCGTGATCTTCGTGATTTGCCATCACCACTTTCAGCTCTGCGCCATAGCCCAACTCAGAGAACAGCCGTTTTTCAAAGACGTGCGGATTATTGGCGATAAGGATGTTCGCCGCTTTCAGAATGCGCCCGGACGAGCGATAGTTCTGTTCCAGCTTGATGACCTGAAGCGCGGGAAAATCCTCTTTCAGCAGCACCAGGTTCTGCGGCCTGGCGCCGCGCCAGGAGTAGATAGACTGATCGTCGTCGCCCACCACGGTGAAACGCGCCCGCGCGCCAACCAGCAGCTTCACCAGTTCGTACTGACTGGTATTGGTGTCCTGATATTCATCCACCAGCAGGTAACGGATGCGTTGCTGCCAGCGCTCAAGCACTTCTGTGTTGCGCTGAAACAGCAGCGTGGGCAGCAGGATCAGATCGTCAAAGTCCAGCACGTTGCACGATTTTAAGTGACGATCGTACAGACCGTAGCAGTGTGCAAACAGCCGATCGCGCTCCGATTTCACCGACGCCGCCGCACGTGCCGGATCCATCAGATCGTTTTTCCAGTTGGAAATCGTCGAGATCAACTGTTGCAGCAGATTCTTGTCATTTTCCAGCCACTCTTCGGTCAGGTCTTTCAGCAGCGCCAGCTGATCCTGATCGTCGAACAGCGAGAAGTTCGACTTCATGCCCAGCGCCGCATACTCCCGCTTGATGATCTCCAGCCCCAGCGTATGGAAAGTGGAGATCATCAGCCCGCGCGCCTCTTTTCGGCCCAGCGTTTGCGCCACGCGCTCTTTCATCTCGCGTGAAGCTTTGTTGGTAAAGGTGACGGCGGCAATGTGTCGCGCCTGATAGCCGCATTCACGGATCAAATGGGCGATTTTATTGGTGATCACGCGCGTTTTGCCCGATCCGGCACCGGCCAGCACCAGACAAGGCCCGGTGACAAATTCGACGGCGTGTTGCTGGCCAGGATTAAGACGCATAAGAAGAGTGCTCAGTGAAATGACAGGAAGAATGAATTTACAGCGTGGTAGTATAGCCAGCTACAACTCCAGGACTCAAGGTTCGATCATGGCAAAAACAGCAGCAGCAATGCACATCCTTGTTAAGGAAGAGAAACAGGCGCAGGACATTCTGGCGCAGCTGGAACAGGGCGCCGATTTTGAAAAGCTGGCGAAAAAGCATTCAACCTGTCCGTCAGGTAAGAAAGGCGGCCATTTAGGTGAATTCAAACAGGGCGCGATGGTGCCGGCGTTCGATAAAGTGGTGTTCTCCTGCCCGCTTCTGGTGCCTTACGGCCCGCTGCATACCCAGTTCGGTTATCACGTTATTAAAGTGCTTTACCGTAACTAAAAAAAAAGAGCGGATATCCGCTCTTTTTTAGTATGCGCTCGCGGTCAGCCCGCAACGGCAATACGTTTCATATCGGTCATGTAGCCACGAAGTTTACGGCCAACGGCTTCGATAGCATGATTACGGATCGCTTCGTTGACGTCACGCAGTTGGGCGTTGTCGACGGTCGCCGAAGCGGCTGCCGTTTTGCCCAGATCGCCGGCCTGAAGCGTGGTCATAAACTCTTTCAGCAGCGGAACCGCCGCGTAAGAGAAGAGATAGTTACCGTATTCGGCGGTATCTGAAATCACCACGTTCATCTCATACAGACGCTTACGCGCAATGGTATTGGCGATGAGCGGCAGTTCGTGCAGTGATTCGTAATAGGCAGACTCTTCGATAATGCCCGCATCAACCATGGTTTCAAACGCCAGCTCAACGCCCGCTTTAACCATAGCGATCATCACCACGCCCTGATCGAAATACTCCTGCTCGGCAATTTTGCCTTCAAACTGCGGCGCGGTTTCAAACGCGGTTTTACCGGTTTCTTCACGCCAGCCCAGCAGTTTTTTATCATCATTGGCCCAGTCGGCCATCATGCCGGAAGAGAACTCACCGGAAATGATATCGTCCATGTGCTTCTGGAACAGCGGCGCCATAATTGTTTTCAGCTGTTCTGAAAGCGCATACGCACGCACCTTCGCCGGGTTAGACAGGCGATCCATCATCAGCGTGATACCGCCCTGCTTCAGCGCTTCGGTGACGGTTTCCCAGCCAAACTGAATCAGCTTTTCGACATAGGCAGGATCGGTACCTTCCGCCACGAGCTTGTCAAAGCACAGCAGAGAACCGGCCTGCAACATGCCGCACAGAATGGTCTGCTCGCCCATCAGGTCAGATTTTACTTCCGCAACGAAAGAGGATTCCAGCACGCCCGCGCGGTGTCCGCCGGTGGCTGCCGCCCAGGCTTTAGCAATCGCCATGCCCTCGCCTTTCGGATCGTTTTCCGGGTGAACGGCAATCAGCGTCGGCACGCCGAAACCGCGCTTGTACTCTTCGCGCACTTCGGTGCCGGGGCATTTGGGCGCAACCATTACCACGGTAATGTCTTTACGGATCTGCTCGCCGACTTCAACGATGTTGAAACCATGCGAGTAGCCCAGCGCCGCACCGTCTTTCATCAGTGGCTGAATGGTACGCACCACGTCGGAGTGCTGCTTGTCCGGCGTCAGGTTAACCACCAGATCGGCCTGCGGCACCAGCTCTTCATAAGTGCCCACTTTAAAACCGTTTTCGGTGGCTTTACGCCAGGAGGCGCGTTTCTCAGCAATGGCTTCCGCACGCAGCGCGTAAGCGATATCAAGACCGGAATCACGCATGTTGAGGCCCTGGTTGAGGCCCTGAGCGCCGCAGCCCACGATGACGACTTTTTTGCCTTTCAGGTAGCTTGCTTCATCGGCGAATTCATCGCGTGTCATAAAGCGACATTTACCTAACTGCGCTAACTGGTTGCGCAAATTCAGCGTGTTGAAATAGTTGGCCATGGGTACTCCGTATGAGGTTGTGTTGCGTTTTTTATTCGTGCGAGGCGTTTGCCTCATGATTGTCCCCATCATATGACAGGAAATGTATTGCTTAAATTGATATATTAACAACGTGATATTGCAATAACTGCAACGCCAAAATGAGGGCTGCCGCGCATGGATTTACGTGACCTGAAACTATTCCTGCATCTGGCGGAGAGCCGCCACTTCGGCCGCAGCGCGCGCGCGATGCACGTCAGCCCGTCCACGCTTTCACGACAAATCCAGCGGCTGGAGGAAGATCTCGGCCAGACGCTTTTCCTGCGCGACAACCGCACCGTGACGCTTACCGATGCGGGTGAGCAGCTCCGCCAGTTTGCGCAGCAAACGCTGTTGCAGTATCAGCAACTGCGCCACGCTATCGGCCACAGCGGCCCGTCGCTGAGCGGCGAACTGCGTCTGTTCTGCTCGGTTACTGCCGCTTACAGCCATCTGCCGCCGATCCTTGACCGTTTTCGCGCCGGGCATCCGCTGGTCGAAATCAAACTGACCACCGGCGATGCCGCCGACGCGGTGGAAAAAGTGCAAAGCGCTGAGGCGGATATTGCCATCGCCGGCCGTCCCGAAACGCTGCCTGCCAGTATTGGCTTTACGCCGCTGGGGCTGATCCCGCTGCTGCTGATCGCGCCTGCACTGCCGTGCCCGGTGCGCAGCCAGGCGATCCTGCCGGAGCCTGACTGGTCACAAATTCCGTTTATTCTTCCCGATCAGGGGCCGGCCAGGCAGCGTATCGATTTATGGTTTCGCCGTCGTCGAATTACTAACCCCTTGATTTACGCCACGGTTTCCGGCCACGAAGCCATTGTCTCAATGGTCGCGCTGGGCTGCGGCATCGCGCTGCTGCCGGACGTGGTGCTGGAAAACAGCCCCGAACCGGTGCGCAATCGCATCCTTGAACTGGATCATATTGAGATGGTTGCGCCGTTCGAACTGGGCGTTTGCGTGCAAAAAAAACGGCTCAACGAGCCGCTTATTGATGCGTTCTGGAGTCTGATGCAGACTGACCCGCCAGGAAAAAGCTGAAGGCCGGGTTACTGGTTTCATCGTGAAAATCATAACCGAGCGCTGCCAGATGTTCGGCAAACTGCGGCTCGATATCGCCCACTTCGAAGGCGGCCAGCACACGGCCAAAGTCCGTACCGTGGCTGCGATAGTGGAACAGAGAGATGTTCCAGTGCGTGCCCAGCGTTTGTAAAAAACGCAGCAGCGCGCCGGGCGCTTCCGGAAACTCAAAGCTGAACAGGCGCTCCCGCAGCGGCCGCGACGGACGACCGCCAACCATGTAACGCACATGCAGCTTCGCCATTTCATCATCAGAGAGGTCGACCACGTGGTAGCCGCCCTCGCTCAGCTGTTGCAGGATCTCCTGCCGCTCTTCCAGACCGCGCGTCAGACGCACGCCCACAAATATGCAGGCGTCGTCCGGGTTGGCGTAACGGTAGTTGAATTCGGTTACCGAACGCCCGCCGAGGATCTGACAAAACTTCAGGAAGCTGCCTTTCTGTTCAGGAATGGTGACCGCCAGCAGCGCCTCGCGCTGTTCGCCCAGTTCGCATCGCTCTGAAACGTAACGCAAACCGTGAAAGTTGACGTTCGCACCCGACAGCACGTGTGCCAGACGTTCCCCTTTGATCTGATGCTGCTGGACATATTTCTTCATGCCCGCCAGCGCCAGCGCGCCCGACGGCTCAGCAACCGCGCGCACATCCTCAAACAGATCTTTCATGGCCGCGCAGATCGCGTCGCTGTCAACGGTAATGATGTCATCAAGGTATTCCCGACAGAGACGGAAGGTTTCGCTGCCGATACGCCTGACCGCCACGCCTTCGGCGAACAGCCCGACGCGCGGCAAATCAACCGGTTCGCCCGCGTCCAGCGCCGCCTTCAGGCAGGCGGAGTCTACGGACTCCACGGCAATCACTTTGATTTGCGGCATCAGTTGCTTAATCAGAACGGCCACGCCCGCCGCCAGCCCGCCGCCGCCAACCGGCACAAAGACGCGATCGAGGTGCGCATCCTGTTGCAACAGCTCCATCGCCAGCGTGCCCTGTCCGGCAATCACCATCGGGTGATCGAACGGCGGCACGAAGGTGTAGCCTTTCTGCTCCGCCAGTTCGATGGCTTTTGCCTTCGCCTCATCAAAATTTGCGCCAAACAGATAGATCTCGCCGCCAAATGCCCGCACCGCGTCCACTTTGATGTCAGCGGTCGCAACAGGCATCACGATCAACGATTTGATGCCGACGCGCGTTGCCGAGAGCGCCACGCCCTGCGCATGATTGCCCGCCGATGCGGTGATCACGCCACGCGCTTTCTGCTCGCCGGTCAGTGAGGCAATCATCGCGTAGGCGCCGCGCAGCTTAAAGCTGTGCACCGGCTGCCGATCCTCACGTTTCACCAGCACGGTGTTGCCAAGACGCGAGGAGATCTTCTCCATCTTTTGCAGCGGTGTGACCTGCGCCACTTCATAGACCGGCGAACGCAGCACCGCGCGCAGATATTCTGCGCCGCAGGGCTGCGCGGGTAGCGACTCTGCCATTATCAGCCTCCCAGCTTGCTCTTGTCGCGGACGGCGCCTTTATCGGCGCTGGTGGCCAGCAGCGCATAGGCGCGCAGGGCGAAAGAGACCTGACGTTCGCGACCGTGCGGCGTATAGGCCGCTTCGCCACGGGCTTCTTCCTCTTCGCGACGCGCGTGCAGCTCGTTGTCCGGTACGTCGAGCCTGATGCCACGATTAGGGATATCGATATCAATCATATCGCCATCTTTCACCAGCGCGATGGTACCGCCGCTGGCGGCTTCCGGTGAGGCATGGCCGATTGACAGACCGGAGGTGCCGCCGGAGAAGCGACCGTCGGTGATCAGCGCACAGCTTTTGCCGAGGCCCATTGATTTCAGGTAAGTGGTCGGATACAGCATTTCCTGCATGCCCGGCCCGCCCTTTGGCCCTTCGTAGCGAATCACCACGACGTCGCCCGCCACAACTTTGCCGCCGAGAATCGCGCTGACCGCGTCGTCCTGGCTCTCGTAAACTTTTGCCGGGCCACGGAAGGTCAGGCTCTCTTTGTCAACGCCTGCCGTCTTCACGATAGAGCCATCTTCAGCCATATTGCCGTAAAGTACCGCCAGGCCGCCGTCCTGACTGAACGCAAACTCGCGCGAACGAATACAGCCTTCCTGACGATCGTCGTCCAGCGTGTCCCAACGCGTATCCTGGGAAAACGCCTGGGTGGTGCGGATACCCGCCGGGCCTGCGCGGAACATGGTTTTTACCGCATCGTCTTTGGTCAGCATGATGTCGTACTGATCCAGCGTTTCTTGCAGGCTCAACCCCAGCACGTTGCGCACGCTGTTGTCCATCAGGCCCGCGCGGCTCAGCTCGCCGAGAATAGCGATGACGCCGCCCGCACGATGCACGTCTTCCATATGATATTTTTGCGTGCTGGGCGCAACCTTGCACAGGTGCGGCACCTTGCGCGACAGGCGATCGATATCGGAAATATTGAAATCGATTTCGCCTTCCTGCGCGGCAGCCAGCAGGTGCAGAACGGTATTGGTCGAGCCGCCCATGGCGATATCCAGCGTCATGGCGTTCTCAAATGCGGATTTATTGGCGATGTTGCGCGGCAGCACGCTCTCGTCATCCTGCTCGTAATAACGTTTGGCCAGACCAACAATGCGCTTACCCGCATTCAAGAACAGGTCTTTGCGATCGGCGTGCGTCGCCAGCAGCGAACCGTTGCCCGGCTGCGAAAGCCCCAGCGCTTCGGTCAGACAGTTCATTGAGTTCGCGGTGAACATACCGGAGCAGGAACCGCAGGTCGGGCAGGCGGAACGTTCAATTTGCTCGCTGTCGGCGTCGCTGACGTTCGGATTGGCACCCTGGATCATCGCGTCTACCAGATCCAGCTTAATGATTTTATCGGAGAGTTTGGTTTTCCCGGCCTCCATTGGGCCGCCGGAAACGAAGATCACCGGAATATTCAGACGCAGCGAAGCCATCAGCATGCCCGGCGTGATTTTATCGCAGTTAGAAATGCAAACCATCGCATCGGCGCAGTGCGCGTTCACCATGTACTCCACGGAGTCAGCGATCAGCTCGCGCGACGGCAGCGAATAAAGCATGCCGCCGTGTCCCATCGCGATGCCATCATCAACCGCAATGGTGTTGAACTCTTTCGCCACGCCGCCGGAAGCCTCAATCTGTTCGGCAACCAGTTTTCCCAAATCGCGCAGGTGAACGTGCCCTGGCACAAACTGCGTGAAGGAGTTGACCACGGCAATGATCGGCTTGCCGAAATCGTCATCGGTCATTCCCGTGGCGCGCCACAGGGCGCGGGCGCCGGCCATGTTGCGGCCGTGAGTGGTCGTAGCGGAACGGTACTTAGGCATGCTCATACTCCAGAATCTGTAAAGTGCGCGGGCGTCAGTCGACGCCCGCATTTAATGCGTTTTGTTATGGGTTGACCGGATCCAGCCAGCCCCATTTGTCTTCGGTTTCGCCGGTAAACAGGCCAAAGAAGGCCGACTGAATGCGCGCCGTAACCGGGCCACGTTTGCCTTCGCCGACCTGGATGCCATCCACGCTACGCACCGGCGTGATTTCCGCAGCGGTGCCCGACATAAAGACCTCATCCGCCAGGTAGAGCGATTCACGCGACAGCACCTGCTCACGAACTTCAATGCCCAGATCCTGCGCCAGCTTGATAATCGCGTCGCGGGTAATGCCCGGCAGCGCCGAGGAGGTGAACGGCGGCGTAAACAGGATGCCGTCTTTTACTTCAAACAGGTTCTCGCCTGCGCCCTCGGAAATATAGCCCTGCGTATCCAGCGCGATACCTTCCTGATAGCCATGACGACGTGCTTCGCTACCCACCAGCAGGGAAGAGAGATAGTTACCGCCCGCTTTTGCGGCAGTAGGCAGCGTGTTGGGCGCAACGCGGTTCCACGATGACACCATGGCGTCGATGCCCTGCTCCAGCGCTTCCGCACCCAGATAGGCGCCCCACGGGAACGCGGCGATAATCACGTCGGTACTGTAGCCATCCGGCGGATTCACGCCCAGACCCACATCACCAACAAAAATCAGCGGACGAATGTAAGCGCTTTTCAGGTTATTGACGCGCAGCACCTCGCGGCACGCTTCCATCAGCTGATCAACGCTCTGGGTGACGGGGAAGCGATAGATTTTTGCCGAGTCGCGCAGGCGCTGCATGTGTTCACGATGGCGGAAGACGACCGGACCGATGTGTGATTCATAGCAGCGAACGCCTTCAAACACCGACGTACCGTAATGCAATGCGTGGGACATGACGCTGACCTTCGCCTCTTCCCACTTAACCATCTCGCCATTGAACCAGATAAAGTCAGCTTTCTTCGTCATTCTTATTTCCTTTCGCGCTCAGGCGCGGATTTGTTGTGTTGTCTGTTGTTGGTGTTGGATCTGTACGCAAGCGACATCCATCAGTTTGCTTAATTGTGTTGACAGTAAATCGACAGAGCGCTGACTGGCAACGGTCATTTCAATATTAATGTTTTCCGTGTTCAGCCCGGATGCCATGTTCATGTTGCAGATCTGGAAACCGCGATGACGGACGACGCGTAAAATACGCTCCAGTATTTCGGGGCGGAACCGTGCTTCGATAGACAATTGATGCTGCGTCATAAAATTTTCTCCATCATGTTTTCGTTGCTGGCGCCAGGCGGCACCAGGGGCCAGACGTTCTCAAGCTCATCAATAGCGACGTGGAGCAGATACGGCCCTTCACTGTTTAGCAAAGCGTCTAATGCAGCGTCGACCTGGTCTTTTCGGGTGATGCGTTGACCAGGAATATCAAATGCGCTGGCCAGGGTAAGGAAATCGGGGTTATCAGAGAGGTTTGTTTCGCTGTAGCGCTCGGAGAAGAACAGCTGCTGCCATTGGCGCACCATACCCAGGCGCTGGTTGTCTATCAGCACGATTTTCACCGGCAGATTTTTGCGCTTAATGGTGCCCAGCTCCTGAATATTCATCATAAATGAACCGTCGCCAGAAACGCAGATCACCGTATCCTGCGGGCGGGCGACCTGTGCGCCTATCGCAACCGGCAGGCCAAAACCCATGGTGCCCAGTCCGCTGGAGGTAATGAAATTTTCGGGACGAGTGAAGTCCATATGTTGCGCCGTCCACATCTGATGCTGCCCTACATCCGTCGTGACAATCGCGTTTTCCGGTTTGCGCGCCGATAACTGTTTTAAAAACAGCGGGGCGTAGATCGCTTCGCCTGGATGATCATAGCGCCACGGATGCGCAGCTTTCAGCGCCTGCACCTCTTCACGCCAGGCGCCGATGTCGGCGGGATGATGCAGATCGGCCAGCATTTTGTTCATATCGCCGCGCAGTGAAATATGCGCCCGGCGGAGTTTGTTCAACTCGGCGGGATCGATGTCCATATGAATGACGATCGCGTTGGACGCGAATGCGTTTAACTTACCGGTTACGCGGTCGTCGAAGCGGGCGCCGACGGCAATCAGCAGGTCGCACTGCTGAACGGCAATGTTCGCCGCTTTGGTGCCGTGCATGCCCAACATGCCCAGATAGCAAGGATCCGCCGGATCGGGCGCGCCCAGGCCTTTCAGTGTTGCGACGCTGGGGATACCGCTGGTCAGGGCAAATGCGCGAAGCGCATCAACCGCGCCCGCCATGCCCACACCGCCGCCCACATAAAGCATGGGTTTCTTCGCCTGAGCAAGGAGCAATCGCGCCTCTTCGATCGCCTGATGCGGGTAAGCTTCTTCGTCTTCTACCGGCAGCAAATGGGCATTCAGCTCGCCGTTTGCCAGCTGAATGTCCTTTGGAATATCAATCAGTACCGGGCCCGGACGACCCGTCGTCGCGATGGCAAAGGCTTCAGCCATGATTTCCGGCAGTTCGTCCAGCGTTTCAACCAGAAAGCTGTGCTTTGTACAGGCCAAAGAGAGGCCAAGTACGTCTATTTCCTGGAAGGCATCGGTACCGATTAAGCCAGAGGCCACCTGCCCGGTGATGGCAACCACCGGCACTGAATCCATCATGGCATCAGCCAGCCCGGTGATCAGGTTGGTTGCGCCAGGGCCGGAGGTGGCGATGCAGACGCCTACTTTTCCGGTCGAACGCGCATAGCCTATCGCGCCCATCGCGGCGCCCTGCTCATGTCGACACAACAGATGTTCCACGCCGCCGTCGTAGAGCGCGTCATAAACCGGCATGATTGCGCCGCCCGGATAGCCGAAAACAGTTTCGACGCCCTGCGCGCGCAACGCCTGAACCACCCATTGAGCCCCATTCATAGTTATTCCTCCGCTCCGTTACTGGAACTACAGCATTTTATTCTACTGTTCATTTTATGTTCCTGTGACATGTCTCATATGGCAAAAAAAAACCCCCGGACCTGTCGGTGCGGGGGTTCTTTCGAAATCAGGCTTGATTTTTAAGCCTTTCTTCCTCCGAGCGTAGCCCCGCACGGCGTGATAATAATCACGACGACGTTAATGACGACAAGGCTTAGGACGCTTAGAAGGGCTTTCATTTAGATTCTTTTCTTTCACTCGTTCGAAGTAATGCCTACAGAGTTATCACAGTTAGCGCAGATGATTCAACATTTTTTTATCTTTTTATTTTTCCACACGCTTATCTGTCATTGATAAATTCCTTTTCATTCAGGCAATAAGCTTACTAAAGTCTCTGAATGTCTGCGTGACAGAAAAAACGGGAACAGTGGAATTTTCGGGCGGCCTCTGAAAAATTTGTCGCACGATGTATGCCGTGAAAAAAATGTTCGAACGCCTTTCAGAAAGGTAATTTTGTGGCTCGTACCGCTTCCCTTGTTTGTTCACACTGGCGAACAACAAGGAGAATTTATGTCGTTGGCCATTGCATACACCCGGGCTGCCATTGGTATTGAAGCGCCGCTGGTATCAATTGAGGTCCATTTGAGTAACGGGCTTCCGGCGCTTACCCTGGTAGGTTTACCTGAAACAACGGTTAAAGAGGCGAGGGAGCGGGTGCGCAGCGCACTCATTAACTGTGGTTTTACCTTCCCGGCAAAGCGTATTACCGTTAACCTCGCGCCAGCCGATCTGCCTAAAGAGGGCGGAAGATACGATCTTCCTATTGCAATCGCTATTCTGGCCGCCTCAGAGCAGATACCAGCCGACAAACTGGGCCATTATGAATTCCTGGGAGAGCTGGCATTGACGGGCGCTCTGCGTGGCGTACAGGGCGCGATCCCGGCAGCGATGGCGGCGGCGGCGGTTCATCGCCAGCTCGTTCTCTCTGCTGATAATCTGAGTGAGGTCGGGCTCATCAAAAATGGTGGTTGCCTCACCGGCACGCATCTGCTTGAGATATGCGCTTTTTTACATGGTAAAACATCGCTGGAGGCAGCTCACTATTCTCAGGAAGAGATACAACAACAGCGGGGCGATTTACAGGATATTATTGGCCAGCAACAGGCTAAAAGAGCGCTGGAAATTACCGCAGCGGGTGGTCACAACCTTCTCCTCATCGGCCCACCTGGAACGGGTAAAACAATGTTAGCGAACCGGCTTGTCGGGCTGATGCCGCCCCTCAGCGACGGCGAAGCCCTTGAGAGCGCGGCAATCACCAGCCTGTTAAGTGGCAGCGAAATGAAGAAGCAGTGGCGTCAGCGGCCCTTCCGTGCGCCCCACCACTCTTCTTCGCGCTATGCCCTGGTCGGCGGCGGTTCTCTGCCTAAACCGGGTGAAATTTCTCTGGCTCACAATGGCGTGCTTTTTCTGGACGAACTACCGGAGTTTGATCGTAAAACGCTGGAGGCGCTGAGAGAGCCTCTCGAATCAGGAGAGATTTGTATTTCTCGCGCTCGCGCTAAGGTCATCTATCCCGCGCGCTTTCAGCTTGTGGCAGCGATGAATCCCAGCCCGACCGGCCACTATAGCGGCTCACATAACCGCACATCGCCAGAGCAGACGCTGCGTTATCTTAGCCGTTTGTCTGGCCCTTTCCTGGATCGTTTTGATCTATCTATGGAGGTGCCACTTCTTCCACCGGGAACGCTGAGCAGTGAACATAAGCCGTCTGAAAATAGTGAGGCGGTTCGCCATCGGGTACTGGCGGCGCGGGAACGCCAGCTTAAACGCAGCGGGAAAATTAACGCGGCGCTTAATCCTTCAGAGATCCAGGACGTTTGCCACATCAACCATGCTGATGCCATTTGGTTGGAGGAGGTACTCAACCAGCTTGGGCTTTCGGTTCGCGCATGGCAACGTATACTGAAAGTTGCCAGAACCATTGCCGATTTGGCCGGCGAGAAAACGTTAATGCGACAGCATCTTCAGGAAGCGATAAGCTACCGGGGCATCGACAGATTACTCATTCATTTGCATAAAACCCTGACGTAAAAAAGGGCCCTCAGGCCCTTTCTCTTAATCGTCACTATCTGAATAGTCTTCCACACCTTCCATCTGTGGTTTTCCCCCGGAGAGGGTATGAAAACGTTTTGGACGTTTAATGCGCGTCATGTATTTTGACCAAACCCGCTCTGCTTCTGTGTTAGGCTCGCGGATACCGCGGCATACTTCGATAAACAGACGCTCTTCTTCCGTTGACGGCGCACGCTTTTCAAGATCCAACTCGTTAAAAGCGTAACCATAACGCTCAAGAAGTTGGGCTTCTTTTATGGTGAAGTCACCGTGACGTGAGAACCCGCGCGGGTAATGTTTGTTATCAAAAAAACGATTAGTTGTTGCGAAGCTTTCCGCCATCTTACACGCTCCTGACTCTTCTATGGTCGTGCTATTTATCGCGCGGAGTATTAGATACGCTTGACAGAGTGTAAAACAAAACATTTAAATCATAACGACAAATGATTTTTTGGAGATAGACGTGGATACGGAATTACTTAAAACCTTTCTTGAAGTGAGCAGGACCCGCCATTTTGGGCGTGCCGCTGAAGCGCTCTATCTCACTCAGTCTGCCGTAAGTTTTCGAATCAGGCAGTTGGAAAACCAGCTTGGCGTTAACCTTTTCACGCGCCACCGTAATAATATCCGGCTTACTTCAGCGGGCGAACGCCTTCTTCCTTATGCTGAAAGTTTGATGAGCACCTGGATGATGGCAAAAAAAGAAGTATCACATACTCAGCAGCATCATGAGTTATCCATTGGAGCCAGCGCCTCGCTTTGGGAAGCCTATCTTACACCGTGGCTTCAAACGCTTTATGAGAACAGAGAAAGTCTCCATCTTGAAGCGCGTGTTGCGCAACGGCATTTATTGGTTAAGCAGCTTCATGAACGGCAGTTAGATTTGTTGATCACCACTGAAGCGCCCAAAATGGATGAGCTGACAAGCCAGCAGATTGGTCATATTTCTTTGATGCTGTTTCGTTCGCAGAGGCTGGATAAACGCGAAAAATATGACTACATCAAGCTGGAATGGGGAGCCGATTTTCATCAACATGAAAGTTATCTGGCAGGCGCTGACGACGTGCCTGTCTTAACCACCACGTCGGCGCATTTGACGCGACAGCTTTTGCATACCACCGGCGCCTGCGCATTTCTGCCGGACGTCTGGCATAACGAATACCCGGACTTAACTGTCATTCCGGATACGCCTGTTGCTATGCGGCCACTTTATGCGGTTTGGTTGCAAAACAGCGATCAGCAGGCCTATATACGCCAGCTATTGAAGTTTCCAGTCAACGTATAACAGGTTCAGCTGTGGGAATAATGATCGGTTTACCGGTCATTATTTGAAAGAATAAGCGTGTGTGGCTGAATTAAGATCAAAAAAAATCCTTTGCCGGAGCAAAGGATTATTATCTGGCAGGGGCGGAGGGACTCGAACCCCCAACACCCGGTTTTGGAGACCGGTGCTCTACCAATTGAACTACGCCCCTAAATAGGGTGGCGGAACGGACGGGGCTCGAACCCGCGACCCCCTGCGTGACAGGCAGGTATTCTAACCAACTGAACTACCGCTCCACCGATTCTGGACTGAATTCAGAATGTTGCTTCTGATATCAGGTATGTCGCCCTTTCCGCGTCACCGGAGAGGTCACGGTTCGTATGAACCTTAATATGATGCCTGGCAGTTCCCTACTCTCACATGGGGAGACCCCACACTACCATCGGCGCTACGGCGTTTCACTTCTGAGTTCGGCATGGGGTCAGGTGGGACCACCGCGCTAGAGCCGCCAGGCAAATTCTGTTATCCGGAACATCCGCTGAAAATTCTTCTTCGTCTCTCAATACCACCAGAACGCTTCTGGCGTTGTAAGGTTAAGCCTCTCGGGTCATTAGTACCGGTCAGCTCAACGCATCGCTGCGCTTACACATCCGGCCTATCAACGTCGTCGTCTTCAACGTCCCTTCAGGAGTCGCAAGGACTCAGGGAGAACTCATCTCGAGGCTGGTTTCGCGCTTAGATGCTTTCAGCGCTTATCCGTTCCGCACTTAGCTACCGGGCAGTGCCATTGGCATGACAACCCGTACACCAGTGGTGCGTTCACTCCGGTCCTCTCGTACTGGGAGCAAACCCTCTCAATTCTCCAGCGCCCACGGCAGATAGGGACCGAACTGTCTCACGACGTTCTAAACCCAGCTCGCGTACCACTTTAAACGGCGAACAGCCGTACCCTTGGGACCTGCTACAGCCCCAGGATGTGATGAGCCGACATCGAGGTGCCAAACACCGCCGTCGATATGAACTCTTGGGCGGTATCAGCCTGTTATCCCCGGAGTACCTTTTATCCGTTGAGCGATGGCCCTTCCATTCAGAACCACCGGATCACTAAGACCTGCTTTCGCACCTGCTCGAGCCGTCACTCTCGCAGTCAAACTGGCTTATGCCTTTGCACTAACCTCACGATGTCCGACCGTGATTAGCCAATCTTCGTGCTCCTCCGTTACGCTTTGGGAGGAGACCGCCCCAGTCAAACTACCCACCAGACACTGTCCCCGCGCCGGATCACGGCGCAAGGTTAGAACACCAAACATTAAAGGGTGGTATTTCAAGGATGGCTCCGCGCAGACTGGCGTCCACGCTTCAAAGCCTCCCACCTATCCTGCACATCAAGGCTCAGTGTTCAGTGTCAAGCTGTAGTAAAGGTTCACGGGGTCTTTCCGTCTTGCCGCGGGTACACTGCATCTTCACAGCGAGTTCAATTTCACTGAGTCCCGGGTGGAGACAGCCTGGCCATCATTACGCCATTCGTGCAGGTCGGAACTTACCCGACAAGGAATTTCGCTACCTTAGGACCGTTATAGTTACGGCCGCCGTTTACCGGGGCTTCGATCAAAAGCTTCTCCTTACGGATAACCTCATCAATTAACCTTCCGGCACCGGGCAGGCGTCACACCGTATACGTCCACTTTCGTGTTTGCACAGTGCTGTGTTTTTAATAAACAGTTGCAGCCAGCTGGTATCTTCGACTGGCTTCAGCTCCGTCAGCAAGTGACTTCACCTACGCACCAGCGTGCCTTCTCCCGAAGTTACGGCACCATTTTGCCTAGTTCCTTCACCCGGGTTCTCTCAAGCGCCTTGGTATTCTCTACCTGACCACCTGTGTCGGTTTGGGGTACGATTCTGTGTTACCTGATGCTTAGAGGCTTTTCCTGGAAGCAGGGCATTTGTTGCTTCAGCACCGTGGTGCCTCGTCATCACGCCTCAGTGTAAAGTGAACCGGATTTGCCTGGAACACACACCTACACGCTTAAACCGGGACTACCGTCGCCCGGCCAACATAGCCTTCTCCGTCCCCCCTTCGCAGTAACACCGAGTACAGGAATATTAACCTGTTTCCCATCGACTACGCCTTTCGGCCTCGCCTTAGGGGTCGACTCACCCTGCCCCGATTAACGTTGGACAGGAACCCTTGGTCTTCCGGCGAGCGGGCTTTTCACCCGCTTTATCGTTACTTATGTCAGCATTCGCACTTCTGATACCTCCAGCAGACCTCACAGTCCACCTTCGACGGCTTACAGAACGCTCCCCTACCCAACAACGCATTCGCGTCGCTGCCGCAGCTTCGGTGCATGGTTTAGCCCCGTTACATCTTCCGCGCAGGCCGACTCGACCAGTGAGCTATTACGCTTTCTTTAAATGATGGCTGCTTCTAAGCCAACATCCTGGCTGTCTGGGCCTTCCCACATCGTTTCCCACTTAACCATGACTTTGGGACCTTAGCTGGCGGTCTGGGTTGTTTCCCTCTTCACGACGGACGTTAGCACCCGCCGTGTGTCTCCCGTGATAACATTCTCCGGTATTCGCAGTTTGCATCGGGTTGGTAAGCCGGGATGGCCCCCTAGCCGAAACAGTGCTCTACCCCCGGAGATGAGTTCACGAGGCGCTACCTAAATAGCTTTCGGGGAGAACCAGCTATCTCCCGGTTTGATTGGCCTTTCACCCCCAGCCACAGGTCATCCGCTGATTTTTCAACATCAGTCGGTTCGGTCCTCCAGTTAGTGTTACCCAACCTTCAACCTGCCCATGGCTAGATCACCGGGTTTCGGGTCTGTACCCTGCAACTTAACGCCCGGTTAAGACTCGGTTTCCCTTCGGCTCCCCTATACGGTTAACCTTGCTACAGAATACAAGTCGCTGACCCATTATACAAAAGGTACGCAGTCACCCCATAAATGAGGCTCCCACTGCTTGTACGTACACGGTTTCAGGTTCTGTTTCACTCCCCTCGCCGGGGTTCTTTTCGCCTTTCCCTCACGGTACTGGTTCACTATCGGTCAGTCAGGAGTATTTAGCCTTGGAGGATGGTCCCCCCATATTCAGACAGGATACCACGTGTCCCGCCCTACTCTTCGAACTCACAACGGCTGCATCTTCGTGTACGGGACTTTCACCCTGTATCGTGCGACTTTCCAGACGCTTCCACTGACGCAACCGCTGATGATGGTTCCGGGCTCCTCCCCGTTCGCTCGCCGCTACTGGGGGAATCTCGGTTGATTTCTTTTCCTCGGGGTACTTAGATGTTTCAGTTCCCCCGGTTCGCCTCGCAACACTATGTATTCATGTTGCGATGATGCAACGGATTGCACCGGGTTTCCCCATTCGGGTATCGTCGGGTATAACGGTTCATATCACCTTACCGACGCTTATCGCAGATTAGCACGCCCTTCATCGCCTCTGACTGCCAGGGCATCCACCGTGTACGCTTCGTCACTTAACCTCACAACCCACAAGCGTCCCGGAGGACACATGCTGTTGCAGGCATTTGAGAGACCCGACCATAGTGTTTGCGCCACTCTATACGCAGAGTGACCCACTATGTCGTTTTCAAATTTTCAGCTTGTTCCGGATTGTTAAAGAGCAAATACTTCACAGCACACCGTTACCGGTACGCTCTGAAGTGATTTCAGACTGCATGGTGGAGCTAAGCGGGATCGAACCGCTGACCTCCTGCGTGCAAGGCAGGCGCTCTCCCAGCTGAGCTATAGCCCCATACAGTGTGCAGAGACCTTTACTACCACTCAACCGAGTCACGTCTTTTCCCTGCGGAAAACACGTTAATTTCTTCTCAGGCAAGGCATGCGGAAGGGAAGTTTACTTACGTAAACGACCGCGCGCATAACGCCGCATGAGGTGAAATTTGGTAGGCCTGAGTGGACTTGAACCACCGACCTCACCCTTATCAGGGGTGCGCTCTAACCACCTGAGCTACAAGCCTGTAGAGGTTTTTTCTGCTCATTACTTCTATCAGACAATCTGTTGTGGACACTGCGCAAAAAAGTATCTTCTGGTAAGGAGGTGATCCAACCGCAGGTTCCCCTACGGTTACCTTGTTACGACTTCACCCCAGTCATGAATCACAAAGTGGTAAGCGCCCTCCCGAAGGTTAAGCTACCTACTTCTTTTGCAACCCACTCCCATGGTGTGACGGGCGGTGTGTACAAGGCCCGGGAACGTATTCACCGTGGCATTCTGATCCACGATTACTAGCGATTCCGACTTCACGGAGTCGGGTTGCAGACTCCGATCCGGACTACGACGCACTTTATGAGGTCCGCTTGCTCTCGCGAGGTCGCTTCTCTTTGTATGCGCCATTGTAGCACGTGTGTAGCCCTGGTCGTAAGGGCCATGATGACTTGACGTCATCCCCACCTTCCTCCGGTTTATCACCGGCAGTCTCCTTTGAGTTCCCGACCGAATCGCTGGCAACAAAGGATAAGGGTTGCGCTCGTTGCGGGACTTAACCCAACATTTCACAACACGAGCTGACGACAGCCATGCAGCACCTGTCTCACGGCTCCCGAAGGCACTCAGGCATCTCTGCCCGATTCCGTGGATGTCAAGACCAGGTAAGGTTCTTCGCGTTGCATCGAATTAAACCACATGCTCCACCGCTTGTGCGGGCCCCCGTCAATTCATTTGAGTTTTAACCTTGCGGCCGTACTCCCCAGGCGGTCGATTTAACGCGTTAGCTACGGAAGCCACGAGTCAAGCTCACAGCCTCCAAATCGACATCGTTTACGGCGTGGACTACCAGGGTATCTAATCCTGTTTGCTCCCCACGCTTTCGCACCTGAGCGTCAGTCTTCGTCCAGGGGGCCGCCTTCGCCACCGGTATTCCTCCAGATCTCTACGCATTTCACCGCTACACCTGGAATTCCACCCCCCTCTACGAGACTCAAGCCTGCCAGTTTCAAATGCAGTTCCCGGGTTGAGCCCGGGGATTTCACATCTGACTTAACAGACCGCCTGCGTGCGCTTTACGCCCAGTAATTCCGATTAACGCTTGCACCCTCCGTATTACCGCGGCTGCTGGCACGGAGTTAGCCGGTGCTTCTTCTGCGGGTAACGTCAATGTGAAAAGTTATTCGCTCTCCACCCTTCCTCCCCGCTGAAAGTACTTTACAACCCGAAGGCCTTCTTCATACACGCGGCATGGCTGCATCAGGCTTGCGCCCATTGTGCAATATTCCCCACTGCTGCCTCCCGTAGGAGTCTGGACCGTGTCTCAGTTCCAGTGTGGCTGGTCATCCTCTCAGACCAGCTAGGGATCGTCGCCCTGGTGAGCCGTTACCTCACCAGCTGGCTAATCCCATCTGGGTTCATCCGGTAGTGTGAGGCCCGAAGGTCCCCCACTTTGCTCTTGCGAGATTATGCGGTATTAGCCACCGTTTCCAGTGGTTATCCCCCTCTACCGGGCAGATCCCCAGACATTACTCACCCGTCCGCCACTCGTCACCCGAGGAGCAAGCTCCTCTGTGCTACCGTTCGACTTGCATGTGTTAGGCCTGCCGCCAGCGTTCAATCTGAGCCATGATCAAACTCTTCAATTAAAGTCTGATTTGCCATCACGTGGATGGCGGTGCTCTGTGAATTAAAACGTCGTAATGAATTACGTGTTCACTCAACAAAGACTTGATATTTCGTTTGCCCGAAGGCTGTGATATCAATCCTGCGAGTGCCCACACAGATTGTCTGATAAATTGTTAAAGAGCAGTGCCACATATCTCGTGTGGCGCGGGGTGCAGATAATACGCTTTCCCGCTGAAGAGTCAAGAGTTTTTTCTCTTTTCTCTTCCTGAACCGGCGACCGTCAGGCCGTTGTTCCGTGTCAGTGGTGGCGCATTATAGGGACTTCCCTGCGGCAGACAAGCGCAATTTGCAAAAAAATGTCTGACCGGCCATTTTTTACCCATTTCCGCCCTGAAGAGACAGCTTTTCAAGCCTTACAAAGCCGTAGCGCTGTAATACGGGTAATAATCGCGCTGTATGCTCAGTAATATCCATACAGAAAGCAACACTGTCATCGGCGGAGCAAGCATCCGGCGAGGCATTTTCTAATAGCCAGGCCGTTCTTCGGGCGATTGCTGCGCCGGAGTCCACCAGGCGCGTGCCTTCAGGCAACACCTGAAGAAGCTCTTCATTCAATAATGGAAAATGCGTACAGCCTAAAACAACCGTATCCGGCGGCTCTTTCATTCGCAGCCAGGGTTGCAGAATGCGCCGAACGCTTTCGAGAGGCACCGTTTCACCATGCAGTTTCGCTTCTGCCAGTTCGACCAGTTCTGCGGAACCGAGCATCTCGGTTTTGCATTCGCTGGCAAAGCGTGCCACCAGCTCATGCGTATAAGGGCGTTTCACCGTTCCACGGGTTGCCAACAGACCGACAACGCCGTTCCTCGTCAGACGCGCGGCAGGTTTAATCGCCGGCACCACGCCCACAACGGGAAATTCGAAACGCTGGCGTAGCGCAGGGAGCGTCACGGTGCTGGCCGAGTTGCAGGCGATTACCACCAGCGCCAACGGATAACGCTTGCTGGCGGCGTCAACAATTTCAAGAACGCGTTCAATGATAAAGGCTTCTGATTTCTCGCCATACGGAAAGGCGACATTATCAAATACGTAGAGATAATGAAGATCCGGTAATAGCTGCCGGATCTCATCATAGACAGAGAGCCCACCAACGCCGGAATCAAAAACCAGCACCGTTGGGCGTTTTTCAGAAGGTATAGCTGCCGGTAAGGTAATACTCTCGTCCCGCAGTTTGATAGCCATAAACTGTCTCGTAATCTTTATCGAACAGGTTGGCGATTCTACCACGAACGATCAGTTGAGACGTGACCGGATATGAAACGGCGAGATCCCACAGGTTCACGCCGCCGAGCTTAACGATATCACCGTCAGGATTTTGCGCGTATTGCCGATCGTAGCGCTGCCCTGAATAGTGATAGCTGACTGCCCAGTCGAACTCATAAAGCGTCCAGTCCAACTGATATTTCACCTGCTGCTTAGCACGGCGAAGGAGGATTTCATCTGTTTCAGCATTACGCGCATCAATGTAGTCATAAGAGAGCTGATGCGTTACCGGCCCGGTATCAAAAGAGGCGGTTGCTTCAAGCCCCTTGATTGCAGCCTTATTAACATTGAAATAATTATTTGTTGCCGAATTATAATCAATCAGGCTGTCGATGAGGTTTTTGTAGCCGGAGAGATGCCAGCTGACAGGCCCCGTAAGCCCTTCAACGCCCGCTTCCCACTGCTTGCTCTCTTCAGGATTGAGATCGCTGTTGCCGCCAAAAGAACCATAGAGCTGGCCGAGCGTTGGCGCTTTAAAGGCGGTGCCGTAACTGGCGAGCAGCCGATAGCCTTCAACAAATTCCCAGGCAGCGCTGGTTTGCCAGGTTTCATGCCAGCCGAATTCAGAATGGTCATCGCCGCGAAGAGCGCCTTCGAGCGTAACCGTTCCTGCTTTTTGCTGGGCAGTAGCATAAAGTCCGGTGTTGGTAACCTGGCGGCTGTCATTCACATAGGCCGTGCCGGGTTCGATGGTTTGTTTCTGCCAGTCAACACCGCCGCTTACGCTGCCGTTGCCGATGGCAACATTGTTGCCCCATTGCAAATTATACTGTTGAGAATCATCCAGCGAGGCGGAAGAGGCGTAACGCCCCAAATCCGGGCTGTAATTATAATCTTTCGCATGACTGTAGCTGGCAACAAGCCGGGAAGAGTAATCGCCATTATTGTATTTCAGCCCGCTGTCCCACGTCTGGCTGTAAAGCTGTCGCGTATCCACAAACGTATCGGGCTGAACATAGGTCGGGCTGCCGTCATAGGCCGTACGGTTATCAAATCCATAACCACGAACAAAACCGCTGAATTCGTCATTAAACTGCTGCTCGATAGCGCCATAGACCGTCTTGCTCATGAAACCGTCCCGGTCTTTCTGTGGCGTATCGCCAAAGGCGTCGGGGTAATTCGCCACCACGTCAAACCCTTTGGTATAGGTGTAGTTTCCGGCCAGCGTTACGCGCGTGTCGTTGCCGGGCATTTGCTGCGTGGAACCGTCGTAGGACTGATAGCCGTTAGAGCCCGTACCTGCCGAGAGCGTCGTACCAGGCTTATCGCGACCGGTTATAATATTCACCACGCCGCCGATCGCATCCGAACCGTACACCGCAGACCGCGCGCCGCGCACGTACTCGATACGCTGCACAAGAGAAATGGGGATCTGGCTGAGGTCGGAAGAGCCGCTGATGCCTGCCTGATTCAGGCGCACGCCATCGACCAGCACCAGCACGTGGCGGGATTCTGTACCGCGAATGAACAGCGAACTTTGCTGTCCCAGCCCGCCATTCTGTGCGATATCGACGCCGGGCAGGCGACGCATCACGTCCGCCACGCTTTTTGACTGCCAGCGGTCAATCTCTTCACGCGTAACGACGGAAGTGGGCGCCAGCACGGAAGAAACCGGTTCGGCGAAACGGCTGGCGGTGGTGACCAGCGTTTCCTGCGCGAAGCCGTTTTGCGCCCAGAGGGAAATCGCCGTTGCGCCAAATGCCAACAGCGTGGTGTTATTCTTTTTCATTGTGACAAAGCATCCAAAAAATCGTGCAGGATGCCGCAGGCATACGATCAATAGCACGCGATAATCATATGAAGTGCGACGTAACGCCGGCAGGTCTTCGGGCTCGGAATCATAAATGGTGAAGACTTCCCGTCGAAAGACAGTGTCTGCATCAGCAATCACCACGACATTCCCTACCGCTGCGCGTCAGCTCCAGCTTTGCACTGGATTCCCTTTTAACTCGTAAAAGGCCGGCAGCGCATCTTATGTTCAAAACAGCGGAAAATCCAGACATCGGAGGCGGGCTGTACATGGACAACGCTGGACATTGCCCGATGAATCCCTACAATCGCCGGGCAATAAAGCCGCAACCCATCAGGACAGAAAATGACCCCCGAAAAGCTGCCGACAGAACGCTACGATGCCCAACTTGAAGAGAAAGTTGTCCGGCTGAAAACGCTGATGACGCCTTTCACCGCGCAAAACGTCGAGGTTTTTCGTTCGCCGGACAGTCACTACCGGATGCGCGCCGAGTTCCGCCTCTGGCACGATGGAGACGATCTTTATCACATCATCTTTGACCAGCAGACCCGTCAGCGTATTCGGGTAGACCGCTTTCCCGCCGCCAGCCGGTTGATCAACGATCTGATGCCGCAGATGATCGCAGCGCTGCGTGATGAGCCGGTTCTGCGCCACAAGCTTTTCCAGCTTGACTATCTCTCTACCATGAGCAATCAAATTCTCGTATCGATGCTCTATCACCGGGCGCTGACCGACGAGTGGCGCCAGGCGGCAACGCAGTTGCGGGATACGCTGCGTGCGCAGGGCTTCGACGTCCATTTAATTGGCCGCGCCACCAAAACCAAAATCTGCCTCGACAGGGATTTCGTTGACGAGCGCCTGCCGGTTGCCGGGAAAGAGATGGTCTATCGTCAAATAGAGAACAGTTTTACGCAGCCTAACGCAGCGGTAAATATCCAGATGCTGGAGTGGGCGCTGGACGTGACAAAAGACGCCAACGGCGATCTCCTTGAGCTTTACTGCGGCAACGGTAACTTTTCGCTGGCGCTGGCGCGCAACTTCCGGCGAGTGCTGGCCACGGAGATCGCCAAGCCGTCGGTGGCCTCGGCGCAATATAATATTGCGGTCAATAATATCGACAACGTGCAGATTATTCGCATGGCGGCGGAAGAGTTTACGCAGGCGATGAATGGCGTACGCTCGTTCAACCGTCTGGAGGGCATCGATCTCAGCAGCTATCAGTGCGAAACGATTTTTGTCGATCCGCCGCGCAGCGGGCTGGATGAGGAAACGGTGAAAATGGTACAGGCGTATCCACGCATCCTGTATATCTCCTGCAACCCGGAAACGCTGTGCGCCAATCTGGAAACGCTCGCCGCCACGCACGAGGTAACGCGTCTGGCGCTGTTCGATCAGTTCCCCTACACGCACCATATGGAGTGTGGCGTGCTGCTGACGCGGAAAAGCTGACGTTTTATTCGCCTCTGCGCGACCTGATCCTGAGGCCAATCCAGAAAACCAGCGCCACCATCAGGGTCGTCGGCACGAAATTGGAGCCGATTTGCGGATACTCCGCCCGCACCACGGCGCTGTAGAGCAGGATGCCCAGCAGGAAAAACGCCGCCGCCAGCGACGGCATGCCGTTGGGCATTGAGCGATTAAGATAGCGCTGATGGAGGCACCAGGCCGACAGACCCAGCGCAATAAGCGGAAACACGGAGAACGGCACCCAGGCACTGAACAGCACGGAAAATGTGCCATTAACCGACAGGCCGACCAGAAAAGACAGCAGCAGCGTCCCTCTGTCACGATTTGGGGCTAAACTCATGTCTCTGTCCTTTAGTCATGGGATTCCAGCGTGACCGCCAGCCTCTCCTGTTCACGTCGATACCAGTAATATGCGCCTTTGGAAATCATCCTGAGCTGCAATACCAGCCGCTCTTCCAACTGACGGCGCTGAGCGGCGTCAATATCAAGCGCCTCTGCGCCAGCGTTAAACACAATGATCACCATCGCTTCGGCCTGCGCTTCCGTAAAGCTGCGCGGCATCCGGTTTTCAATTTCCAGATAGTCTGCCAGTTCAGCAATAAAGTGTTGAATTTCACGGGCAACCGCCGCACGAAACGCCGCCGAAGTACCTGAGCGTTCGCGCAGCAACAGGCGGAACGCATTGGGATTATCGCCGATAAATTCCATAAACGTGGCGACAGAGGTGCGAATAACGCTGCCGCCTTTGGCGATACGCTGGCGTGCCTGGCGCATCAGTTGACGAAGCATCAGGCCGCTTTCGTCTACCATTGTCAGACCTAATTCATCAACATCGCGAAAGTGACGGTAAAATGAGGTTGGCGCAATCCCGGCTTCACGCGCCACCTCGCGCAGGCTGAGACTGGCGAAACTTCGCTCAGCGCTGAGCTGACTGAATGCGGCCTCAATCAGCGTACGCCGAGTTCGTTCTTTTTGCTGCGCTCTGACGCCCATTATTCTGCCTGTTATTGCTTTCATCCAGGCACTATAACAAAAATTTCAGCGAACAGCGGTATCACTTTGTGAGCCCCTGTTAACCTTTTTTTCTGAACAATTAATGGCAAAAAAAGGCGATTGAATTGGGAAGTGGTCAAGGAGATGTTAGAATCTCGTTGAAAATTTGTATAAGAACCAGGACGCATGAGTATGTCAAACTCTTATGATTACGACGCCATTGTGATCGGTTCCGGTCCCGGCGGCGAAGGTGCGGCAATGGGCCTGCTGAAACAAGGCGCGCGCATCGCTGTCATTGAGCGTTATCACAACATCGGCGGCGGTTGTACCCATTGGGGAACCATCCCCTCCAAGGCGCTACGCCACGCCGTCAGCCGTATTATCGAATTTAACCAGAATCCACTCTACAGCGATCACAGCCGCCTTCTACGCTCTTCCTTTGCCGATATTCTGACCCACACTGAAAATGTCATCAGCCAGCAAACCCGGATGCGTCAGGGTTTTTATGAACGCAACCGCTGTGCGCTCTATCAGGGCGACGCACGCTTTCTGGACGCGAACACGCTGGAAATTAAAGCGCATGACGGCTCTGTCGAACGCCTGACCGCCGGGAAATTTGTTATTGCCTGCGGCTCGCGGCCTTATCGTCCGCCGGAAGTGGACTTCACGCATTCGCGCATTTACGACAGCGACTCCATTCTCGATCTTCATCACGAACCCAGCCACGTAATTATTTACGGCGCCGGCGTGATCGGCTGCGAATATGCGTCGATTTTTCGCGGACTGGGGGTCAAAGTTGACCTGATCAACACGCGCGACCATCTGTTGGCCTTTCTCGATCAGGAGATTTCGGACTCGCTCTCTTATCACTTCTGGAACAACGGCGTGGTCATCCGCCATAACGAAGAGTTTGAGAAAATCGAAGGCGTCAGCGACGGCGTGATCGTGCATTTGAAGTCGGGTAAAAAAGTCAAAGCCGACTGCCTGCTCTATGCCAACGGACGCACCGGCAACACCGACTCGCTCTCGCTGGAAAATGTGGGTCTGGAAGCCGACGGCCGCGGTCTGCTCAAGGTGAACAGCATGTACCAGACGGCGCAGCCGCATATTTATGCGGTAGGCGACGTCATTGGTTACCCGAGCCTGGCGTCAGCCGCCTACGATCAGGGACGCCTCGCCGCACAGGCATTGATCAAAGGCGAAGCCAACGCGCATCTGATTGAAGACATTCCTACCGGGATTTACACCATTCCTGAAATCAGCTCCGTCGGCAAAACCGAACAGCAGCTGACGGCGATGAAAGTGCCGTATGAAGTGGGTCGCGCGCAGTTCAAGCATCTGGCGCGCGCGCAGATCATCGGTATGAACGTGGGCAGCCTGAAAATCCTTTTCCACCGTGAAACCAAAGAGATCCTCGGCATTCACTGCTTTGGCGAACACGCGGCGGAGATCGTGCACATCGGCCAGGCCATCATGGAGCAGAAAAACGGTGGCAACACGATCGAATACTTCGTTAATACCACCTTCAATTATCCCACCATGGCCGAAGCCTATCGCGTGGCGGCGTTAAACGGTCTGAACCGGCTGTTTTAACGCCATGCTATCCTGCATGTGCTGGCGAATTGCCTCTGCCAGCTGCTCATAGCGGCTGCGCAGTGGCGAACCGGGACGATAGACCAGCGCGATAGTGCGCTGTGGCTCCGGCTTGTGACACGTAAGGTAACAAACGCCATCGCGTACGCGCTCCTTCGGCACCGCCAGGGCGGGCAGTAGCGTAATGCCGCTGCCTGCGGCAACCATATTGCGCAGCGTCTCCAGGCTGGTGGCGCGGAAGTGTTTGTCTTCGTCGGCGCCCGCCTGAAAACAAAAGCCCATCGCCTGATCGCGCAGGCAGTGCCCGTCCTCCAGCATCAGCAGTTTTTCGCCAGCCAGATCGGCCATCGGCACACGGTCGCGATCGTGCCATGGGTGGTCCTGATAGATCGCCAGCCTCATCGGTTCATCAAACAGCGGCACTTCGATAAACGCCTCTGACTCTTTAACCAGCGCCAGAATGGCACAGTCGAGTTTGCCACTGTCGAGCTGCGCCAGAAGCTGCTGCGTTTGCGCTTCATGCAGATACATCTCGAGCCTGGGAAAGGTTTTGTGCAGCATGGGCACAATCTGCGGCAGCAAATAGGGGCCGACGGTGGGGATCAGGCCGATATGCAGCGGGCCGGACATCTCTTCACCCTGTTGGCTGGCCATCTCTTTCAGCACCTTCACCTCGCGTAATACGGTGCGGGCCTGATCCACCAGCAATAAACCGGCCTGGGTAAACAGCACCTTACGGCTGGTACGTTCCAACAGCATGACGCCCAGTTCATCTTCCAGCTTACGAATCTGCCCGCTCAGCGTTGGCTGACTGACGTGACAGGCATCCGCCGCACGGCGGAAATGGCGGAATTCCGCCAGCGCTACAAGGTATTCCAGATCGCGAATGTTCATCTTATCCTCCGAGCCACGATAGTCCGTAGCGATAAATAGGATAGCAACCAACGATTATCCCTATCAAGCGCGGGCCTGAATAATGTTCCACAGAAATCGAACGACTCCTTTTACACCATCATTCAGAGGTTCTATGTTTGCAACTCAGGAAGGTAAATCAGTACCACAGGTTATTTTTCATACGCGTCAGGGCGACCGGTGGATTGATGTGAGCACGGACGAGCTGTTCAAAGACAAAACGGTTATCGTCTTCTCGTTACCCGGCGCCTTTACGCCCACCTGCTCGTCAAGCCACCTGCCGCGTTATAACGAACTGGCGGGCGTTTTCCAGAAGCACGGCGTGGACAGCATTCTGTGCGTGTCAGTGAATGACACCTTCGTGATGAACGCCTGGAAAGCCGATCAGCATGCGGAGCACATCACCTTCATTCCTGATGGCAACGGCGACTTTACGCGCGGCATGAACATGCTGGTTGAAAAAGCCGATTTGGGCTTTGGTCCACGCTCATGGCGTTACTCCATGCTGGTACGCAACGGCGTGGTAGAAAAGATGTTTGTTGAGCCGAACAAGCCGGGCGACCCGTTTGAAGTGTCAGATGCGGATACCATGCTGCGCTATCTGGCGCCTGAATTTAAGGTGCAGGAGTCCGTTTCGCTGTTTACCAAGCCGGGCTGCTCGTTCTGCGCCAAAGCCAAGCAGATGCTGCACGATCGCGGTATTCAGTATGAAGAGATTGTGCTTGGTCAGGATGCCACTACCGTCAGTCTGCGCGCCGTTACCGGCCGTTCCACCGTGCCGCAGGTTTACATTGGCGGACGTCATATCGGCGGCAGCGACGATTTAGAACAGTTTTTCATGGCGTAAACGTGAAAAGGCCAGCAGCGCTGGCCTCTCGTTATTATTTGCCCAGCCGTTGCGTCGCATTCCCGATCGCCCCGGCAACCTGCTGAGGCGAAACGCCGCCTTTTGCGTTCCGTTTCTCCAGGCAGGACTGCAACGACAGAATCGCATACACATCATCACCGATCACGCTGCTATAGCGCTGTAATTCGCCGAGCGGCAACGCTTCAAGCGCCACGCCCTGCGCGATTGCCGCGACCACCACTTCCCCCACGATATGATGCGCCTCGCGGAACGGCACGCCCTTCGCCACCAGATAGTCGGCCAGTTCGGTCGCGTTCGCGTAGCCCTGCTCTGCCGCTTCCTGACAGCGTGGGCGCATCACCTGAATGCCGTCCAGCACCAGCGCCGCCATATGCAGGCAGTCGGACCAGGTATCCAGCGCGTCAAACAGCCCTTCTTTGTCTTCCTGCATGTCTTTGTTATAGGCCAGCGGCAATCCCTTCAGCGTCATGGTCATCGCCGTCAGCGCGCCCTGCACGCGGCCGCATTTACCGCGGATCAGCTCCAGCGCATCCGGGTTTTTCTTCTGCGGCATCAGCGAAGAGCCGGAGGTAACCTTGTCAGACAGCTCAACAAATCCCGCCTCGCCGGTATTGAAGAAAATCAGATCTTCAGCAAAACGCGACAGATGCACCATGCCGATGGACGCATCGGAAAGCAGTTCCAGTACGTGATCGCGGTCAGAAACGGTATCCAGGCTGTTGCGCGTCGCGGAGGTGAAGCCTAACCAGCCCGCCAGCTGCTCGCGGTCAATCTCATAGGCCGTTCCCGCCAGCGCGCCGCAGCCCAGCGGGCTGACGTCCAGTCGCTTCAGCGTATCTTCGAGCCGACTCTCATCGCGTGCCAGCATCTCAACGTAGGCCAGGCACCAGTGCGCAAACGTCACCGGTTGCGCGCGCTGAAGATGCGTGTAGCCAGGCATTACCGCGTCCTGATTCGCTGTGGCGGTGGCGACCAGCGCCTGCTGCAACTGGCGGATGGCGATCAGCAATTCGCCGACTTGTGCCTTGCACCAGAGCTTCAGATCGGTGGCGACCTGATCGTTACGGCTGCGCCCGGTATGCAGTTTTTTACCCAGCGCGCCCACTTTGTCGATCAACCGGCCTTCCACGTAGCTGTGAATATCTTCAGCATCGCTTTCGAGGATCTGCTGCGGGTTGGCGCGCACCTCTTCCAGCAGCGTATTCAGCGCGCTTTCCAACTGCTGCTGCTCTTCCGTGGTCAACACATTAACGGTTACCAGCGCTTTGGACCAGGCAACGGACCCGACAATATCCTGCTCCGCCAGGCGATAGTCGAAGCGCAGCGAGTCGTTAAACAGTTTAAAACGCTGGTCTGCGGCCTGAGTAAAACGTCCACCCCAAAGTGCCATGTCAGTGCTCCCTAAAATTTTAATGATGACGCGTGAACAGGGCGGAAGTGCGCCGCCCCGTACGATTTTATTTCTTTTCGTTCAGCGCACGGATGCGTGAAGAGAGCGAGAACAGACGGATAAAGCCGCCCGCGTGACGATGATCGTAGACTTCATCTTCGCCAAAGGTCGCGAACTCTTCGGAGTAGAGGCTGTTCGCGGAGCGTTTTTCAATCGCCGTCGCCTGGCCTTTATAGAGTTGCAGCACCACCTCGCCGTTTACCTCTTCCGCCAGCGATTCGGCGGCGGCCTGGATGGATTTACGCAGCGGCGCGAACCAGCGGCCGTCGTAAACCACATAGGACATTTCGTGGCCCAGCTGTTCGCGCCATTTGAAGCTGTCGCGATCGAGCACCAGCTGCTCTACCGCCCGCAGCGCATTGACCATAATAGTGCCGCCGGGCGTTTCATAACAGCCGCGCGACTTAATGCCGACCAGACGGTTTTCAACAATATCAATACGACCGACGCCGTGCTTCGCGCCCAGCACGTTAAGCTTTTCCAGACACTGGAACGGGCTTAACGTTTCGCCGTTCACCGCCACCACGCGCCCTTTTTCTACGCGCACGGTGACCTGTTCTGGCTGGTCTGGCGCTTCCAGCGGATCGATGGTCCAGACCCAGCAATCCTTGTTCGGCGCATTTGACGGGCTTTCCAGCACGCCGCCTTCGGTGGAGATATGCCAGGCGTTTTCATCACGGCTGTAGATTTTCTCCAGCGACGCGGTGGTCGGGATGTTACGCGCTTTCAGGTAATCCAGCAGCGCCTCGCGCGAACGCAGATCCCATTCGCGCCACGGTGCAACGACTTTCAGCTGTGGCGCCAGCGCGGTATAGGTGGTTTCGAAACGCACCTGGTCGTTCCCTTTGCCGGTTGCGCCGTGGCACAGCGCATCCGCGCCCACTTTAAGCGCCAGTTCGACCTGCGCTTTGGCGATAATCGGACGCGCCATTGAGGTGCCCAGCAGATAGGTGCCTTCGTACAGCGCGCCGGTTTGCAGAACGGGGTAAACGTAGTCGCTGATAAATTCTTCACGCAGATCGACCACGTGGCACTCTGATGCGCCGGACTGCAACGCTTTTTGCTCAACGCCTTCCAGATCGCCGCGCTCCTGGCCGATATCGGCAACGAACGCAACCACTTCACAGCCGCCATAGTTTTCTTTCAGCCAGGGAATAATGGCCGAGGTATCCAGGCCGCCGGAGTAGGCCAGAACGATCTTTTTAATGCTCTTGTCTTGCATAATCTTTTCCTTGAATACGGTTAAGCGAGGATACGGGTGCCAATGGACACGCCGTTAAAAAGAGTGGGTAGCTGTTCGGCATGGCGCCAGCTGGCGATATCAACCGGGCGGCCCAGCGTGCGGGCGGCGTCCAGCGCGGCATTCACTTTCACAATCATGCCGTCGGTGATGATGCCCTGCGCAATAAGCTGCTCTGCCCTGGCGGCGGTCATCTCTTCAATGCGCTGGCCTTTGCCATCCAGAATACCGCTGACGTCCGACAGCAGGATCAGATCCGCGCCCAACGTGGAAGCCAGCGCGGTGGCGGCCTGATCGGCGTTAACGTTCATCAGCTTACCGTCTTCGGTAATGCCGATAGAGCTGATCACCGGCAGAAAACCGCCGTTGAGCAGCGTGTTCAGCAGTTTTGGCGAACCGGGCGTGGCGTTGCCGACGTGGCCCAGCTCTTCATCAAACTGCGCGACGTTAACGCTGCCGCCGTCGCCCAGGCAGAGGCCGACCGCTTCAAGACCGTGTTTTTTCGACCAGGCCAGCAGGGTTTTGTTCGCTGTGCCCGCCAGCGCGCCGGTAATGATATCGATTTGATCCGCAGGCGTGACCCGCAGGCCGTTTTTCTTTTTCACCGGCAGCGCGAGCTTCTTCATCAGCTCATCCACCAGGTAACCGCCGCCGTGAACGATTAACAACGGGCGCTGATGCGATTCGCGCCAGCTTGCCAGCGCGGTAAACAACTTTTCCAGCGCTTCTTCGCTGTCCAGCAGCACGCCGCCGAGTTTGATAATTAATGGATTGGTCATGGTCTTACTCGCTGATTAAATAAGTGACTGCGTTTCAGGAAAACCGAAACGAATATTCAGACACTGCACGGCCTGCGTTGAGGCGCCCTTTAGCAGGTTATCTTCCGCTGACACCACGATCAGGTGTTCGCCCTGCACGGCAAAACCGATATCGCAGAACGGCAGGCCCGCCACGGCCTTAATGGACGGCACGCCTTTATCGTACAGGCGCACCAGCGGCTTATCGTGATAGGCATTGTGAAACGCTTCCGCCACGTCCTCGCGGGTGATTCCCGCCTTCAGACGGCAGGTGGTGGTCGCCAGAATGCCGCGCGGGAAGTTGCCCAGATGCGGGGTGAAGATCACCGGAATGCCCAGATGTGCGGTAATTTCAGGATGATGACGATGGTTGAAGATGCCGTAAGGTTGCAGGCTGACTTCGCAAAAGCTGGTGGTCACCGAGGCCTTGCGGCCCGCGCCGCTGACGCCGCTGGTGGCGTTGATCACCGGCCACTGCGCGTCATTCAGCAGTCCTGCCTGCACCAGCGGTTTCAGGGCCAGCTGCGCGGCGGTGGGATAGCAGCCCGGCACGGCGATCAGCCGGGCCTCTTTGATTTTTTCCTGCTGCCACTCGGCAAGGCCATATACCGCTTTGTCCAGCCAGTCCGGGTGCTGATGCGGGAAGCCATAAAAATCAGTATAAAAATCGGGATTGTTTACGCGGAACGCGCCGGACAGATCGAATACCACGCAGCCTGCGGCCAGAAAGGCGGGCGCGAGATCGTGACTCACCTCATGCGCGGTCGCCAGAAACACCACGTCAACGTTGCCAGCGAAATCCGCCGCGCTGCTGAGCGGCTGCAACGGCAGATCGATGATGCCCTTCAACTGCGGATGGAGATCGGAAAGCAATTTTCCTGCATCGGGGCTTTGCGCTGAAACCGCTAAAGCGGTTATGTTCACTTCAGGGTGACGATTCAGACAGGTCGCGAGTTCAACGCCAGCGTAGCCGCTGGCACCAACGATCAGCGTATTCAACATCAGACTGACACCTTTTTGGTCACGAATTTCCGGCTGGCAGCAGCTGCCTGCCGGGCGATCGGCGCGCGATCTGCTGGAAAAATTACCGGTTTCCAACCGTACGCCATTAATGTATTTTTATTCACTATTAATGCATGAATATTGATACTATCCTAACGCAAGGACTGTCAACAGTGAAGACAAAATTACCCCCTTTTATCGAGCTTTATCGTGAGTTGATTGCCACGCCATCCATCAGCGCAACCGATAGCGCCATCGATCAGAGTAATGAGAATTTAATCAGTTTGCTGGCCGGCTGGTTCCGCGATCTCGGCTTCAGCGTTGAGGTACAGCCCGTTCCCGGCACGCGTCACAAATTTAACATGCTGGCGAAGACCGGCAGCGGCACGGGTGGCCTGCTGCTGGCGGGCCATACCGACACCGTGCCGTTCGACGACGGCCGCTGGACACGCGATCCCTTCACCCTGACCGAGCACGACAACAAGCTTTATGGCCTGGGCACCGCCGACATGAAAGGCTTCTTCGCTTTTATTGTAGATACTCTGCGCGACGTGGACGTGACAACACTGTCGAAACCGCTCTACATCCTGGCGACGGCCGATGAAGAAACGTCGATGGCGGGTGCGAAGTACTTCTCGGAAAACACCGCCATTCGGCCTGACTGCGCCATTATTGGCGAGCCAACGTCGCTGAAACCGGTGCGCGCGCACAAAGGTCATCTCTCCCATGCCGTTCGTATTCAGGGGCAGTCCGGCCACTCCAGCGATCCGGCGCGCGGCGTCAACGCCATTGAGTTAATGCATGAATCCATTACGCAGTTGATGGCGCTGCGCAACACGTTGAAAACGCGCTATCGCCATGATGGCTTTGTTATCCCCTATCCGACCATGAATTTCGGTCATATCAACGGCGGCGACGCGGCGAACCGCATCTGCGCCTGCTGCGAACTGCATATGGATATTCGCCCGTTGCCGGGCCTGACGCTGAGCGAACTGGACGGGTTATTGAATGAGGCGCTGGCGCCCGTCAGCGAACGCTGGCCGGGACGTCTGACCGTGAGCGAGCTGCATCCGCCGATCCCCGGCTACGAATGTCCGCCCGATCATCAGCTGGTTCAGGTGGTAGAAAAACTGCTGGGAACGGAGACCGAAGTGGTGAATTACTGCACCGAAGCGCCGTTTATCCAGACGCTTTGCCCGACGCTGGTCCTTGGCCCCGGCTCTATCGATCAGGCGCATCAACCTGACGAATATCTCGACACTGCTTTTATCAAGCCTACGCGCGCGCTGATCGCGCAGGTGGTGCACCATTTCTGCCACCATTAATGATGACGCCGGGCAATTAACGGTTAAAACAGCAGGTTGTTCTGTAATTTCAGTCCGCCGCCGATAAGAATAACTTATTGCAAGTTCTTGTAATTAAATTTCATAAATTACCGTTACTTAGCCCTTTTGAAAGTAAAGTTTAAGTCAATTGACGAATGGCGGTTAACATGGCTAGATAAAAGGCAGGGTTATGCCGACAGCGGTGAAATAAAACGACAAAAGGCGTCAGGGGTCATATGAACGAACAGTATTCCGCAATGCGAAGTAATGTCAGTATGCTCGGCAAACTGCTGGGAGACACAATCAAGGATGCGCTGGGAGAAAATATTCTCGAACGGGTGGAAACCATCCGTAAGCTCTCGAAATCTTCCCGCGCGGGCAATGAGGATGATCGCCAGCAGCTGCTTTCGACGCTGCAAAATCTCTCCAACGACGAGCTGCTGCCCGTGGCCCGCGCCTTCAGCCAGTTTCTGAACCTGACCAACGTTGCCGAGCAGTACCACACGATTTCGCCTAATGGTGAAGGCGCTAACCATCCTGAGATGCTGACCGGTACGTTTGAGCGCCTCAGGCAGCAGCCCGATCTGACCGAAGCCGCCATCCGCGAAGCCATCGAATCGCTGTCGCTTGAGCTTGTGCTGACCGCGCATCCCACCGAGATCACCCGCCGGACGCTGATCCACAAGCTGGTGGAAGTGAACAGCTGCCTGGCGCAGCTCGATCACAACGATCTCTCCGACTATGAGCGCGCGAAAATCATGCGCCGTCTGCGCCAGCTAGTGGCGCAGGCCTGGCATACCGATGAAATACGTAAGTATCGCCCTTCACCGATCGATGAAGCAAAATGGGGCTTTGCCGTGGTTGAAAACAGCCTGTGGGAAGGCGTGCCGCATTTCCTGCGCGAGCTGAATGAACAGGTAGAAGCCGTTTTTGGCATAAAGCTGCCGGTCGATTTTGTACCGGTTAAATTCACCTCGTGGATGGGCGGCGACCGGGACGGCAACCCTAACGTGACCGCCGACATCACCCGCCACGTGCTGCAACTCAGCCGCTGGAAAGCAACCGATCTGTTCCTGCGCGACATCGCGGTGCTGGTTTCTGAGCTCTCTATGTCGGAGTGCACGCCGGACATTCGCGAACTGTGCGGCAAGCCTGACGCGCTGGAACCGTATCGCGAAATCATGAAAAAGCTGCGCAGCCAGCTGATGAACACCCAGTCATACCTTGAAGGCCGCCTGAAAGGCGAGCGCCTGCCGCGCCCGGACGATCTGCTGATCGCCAACGAGCAGCTGTGGGATCCGCTTTACGCCTGCTATCAGTCGCTCCAGGCGTGCGGCATGGGCATTATCGCTAACGGCCAGCTGCTGGATACGCTGCGCCGCGTGAAATGCTTCGGCGTGCCGTTAGTGCGCATTGATATCCGTCAGGAGAGCACCCGCCACACCGAAGCCATTGCCGAAATCACCCGCTACCTTGGCCTCGGTGACTACGAAAGCTGGTCCGAAGCCGACAAGCAGGCTTTCCTGATCCGCGAGTTGAACTCAAAACGTCCTCTGCTGCCACGCCAGTGGACGCCGAGCGACGACACGCGCGAGGTGCTGGAAACCTGCCGCGTGGCGGCGGATGCGCCCCAGGGTTCTATCGCCGCCTATGTGATTTCGATGGCGAAAACGCCGTCGGACGTGCTGGCGGTACATCTGCTGTTGAAAGAGGCCGGCATTCCGTTCGCCATGCCGGTTGCGCCGCTGTTCGAAACCCTTGACGACCTGAACAACGCCAATGACGTGATGAGCCAGTTACTGAATATCGACTGGTATCGCGGTTTCATTCAGGGCAAGCAGATGGTGATGATCGGCTATTCAGACTCGGCGAAAGACGCGGGCGTGATGGCCGCCAGCTGGGCGCAATATCAGGCGCAGGATGCGCTGATCAAAACCTGTGAAAAAGCGGGCATTGCGCTGACGCTGTTCCACGGACGTGGCGGCACCATCGGTCGCGGCGGCGCGCCGGCGCACGCGGCGCTGCTGTCACAACCGCCCGGCAGCCTGAAGGGCGGCCTGCGCGTGACCGAACAGGGCGAAATGATCCGCTTTAAATATGGCCTGCCGGAAGTCACCATCAGCAGCCTGTCGCTCTATACCGGCGCCATTCTGGAAGCCAACCTGCTGCCGCCGCCGGAGCCAAAAACGCAGTGGCGGGCGATCATGGATCAGCTGTCGGCGGATTCCTGCGCAATGTATCGTGGGTACGTGCGTGAAAACGAGGATTTCGTGCCCTACTTCCGCTCGGCCACGCCGGAGCTGGAGCTGGGCAAACTGCCGCTCGGCTCGCGGCCGGCCAAGCGTCGTCCTACCGGCGGCGTGGAGTCGCTGCGCGCTATTCCGTGGATTTTCGCCTGGACGCAAAACCGCCTGATGCTGCCCGCCTGGCTTGGCGCAGGCGCGGCATTGCAGACGGCGATGGAAGCCGGTCATCAGGATCAGCTGGAAGCGATGTGCCGCGACTGGCCGTTCTTCTCAACGCGTCTTGGCATGCTGGAGATGGTTTTTTCAAAAGCCGATCTGTGGCTGGCGGAGTACTACGATCAGCGTTTGGTGGATAAGTCGCTGTGGCCGCTGGGCAGGCAGCTGCGCGATCAGTTGGATGCCGATATCACCGCCGTGCTGACCATCGCTAACGATGCGCATCTGATGGCCGATCAGCCGTGGATTGCGGAATCCATCGCGCTGCGCAACGTCTACACCGATCCGCTTAACGTGCTTCAGGCAGAGCTGCTGCACCGTTCGCGTCAGCAGGAAGCGCGCGGCGAAGCGTCAGACGCCCGCGTCGAGCAGGCGTTGATGGTGACGATCGCCGGTGTTGCCGCAGGCATGCGCAATACGGGCTAGTCTCTTCTGCCCGGCGGCTCCTCGCCGGGCAACCTGTCTCAGACGCTCTGCTGCCAGGCGGTGTAGAGCAGTGAGTTATCCATTTCCAGCGCCTCAAGCGGGATCAGCTCGCCCGCCTTGACGTCCCGGTTCAGCACCTTATCGGACAGCAGATAATACGGAGCCAGTCCGGCAGCGTCGGCTTTCGGCAGCAAACGTGCGCTGACCGCCTCGATAGTATGATGATGGCCGCCCATCTCCAGCAGTTCGCCTTTTTTGATATCCCGCTCGGCAAAACCCGCCATCACGGCATGCACCGCCTGCGTTGTCGAACCGGATGCGCGTTTATGCAGTACGGCAGAGAAGATACTGTGCGGCGATTCCAGCCCCATGATGTGATAAGGCAGGTAGATACAGGCGTATTTGCGGCTGCGGCTCACCACATGGCCTTTGCCCGCCAACATCTCCCAGGTCTCGTCATCTTTACAGCGCACAATAACGAAAACGCCGCCGCCAAAGCTCACTTCATCATCGCGACGCAGACAGTTGAATACGTCAACCACGCCGGTGCGCGTCAGGATGCCGCCCTCTTCCTGAGGAATAAAAATATCGGCCAGTTCGCTGATATGGCAGAGCGGATAGCTCATCGCATCGCAGGCGGGGATCAGGCCCGACGAGTTTGCCACGACGTTCATTTCACAGTAGTCCGGCGTGGCGGAGAGCGGCAGAGAGGAGAGCAGCGCTTTACGCTGCGCCAGCGTCGCGCCAACGTCATCGCCCAGCCCCCAACACGCACCCAGTTCAGGCGCGTCTACTTTACGTCCGCTGTAGTCAAGCTGGCCGCTCTGCGCTGACCAGACATAGTCGTATTCGCTTGATTTCCCCGCCGCCACAATATCAAAGCCCAGCACCTTCGCCCAGGTGATCAGGCCAATCAGGTTAGCGGGCTGATCGCCATCCACCGTGGTGTAAACAGCACTGTTTTCCAGCGCCAGTTTATTCAGCCACGGCCCGGCGACCGAATCGGTTTCCTTACTGACCATGCCGACATGCACGCCGCGCTTCAGGGCGTTAATGGCGATCTGCACGCTGATCTCCGGCCTGCCGGTGGCTTCGATCACCATATCCAGCGACAGCGCGTCCAGCAGGGCGAAGTCGTTGACGATGGCCGCTTTTCCCGATGCTTCTGCCGCTCTGGCTTCATCAGCGCTGTGGCACACTTCGGCGTCCTGACAGTAACCGAGCGTATTCAGCAGCGAACGCGTGCCATCAACGTTGATATCGCACAGCGCCACCACTTCCAGCGCAGGAATGTCGCGGCACTGCACCAGAAAAGATCGCCCAAAACCGCCGCTGGCGCCGGTAATGGCGATACGGATGCGGCGGCTCGTTAACTCAGAAAACAACAGTTCATAATTCATGATAATTCCTCGACGACGCGTCGTTAGCTCACGATCGCATTCAGCAATAAGACAAAAATCAGGCCCAGGATCGACAGAAAAGAGACCAGCAGCGTCCAGCTTTTCAGCGTCTCTGCCACCGTCAGTTGGAAATACTCTTTAAACAGCCAGAAGCCGGAGTCGTTAACGTGGGAGAGCATCAGTCCGCCCGTGCTGGTTGCCAGCACCAGCAGCGGCAGGTTGACGCCGTGCGCCGCCAGGGGCGCTACGATGCCTGCGGTCGTGACCACGGCGACCGTCGCCGAGCCAATGGCGATGCGGATCAGCGCCGCCACCAGCCACGCCAGTACCAGCGGCGAAATGTTCCAGTGCATCGCTGAGTCCGCGATCAGCGTGCTGACGTGCGTGGCAAGCAGCATCTCCTTCAGGCCGCCGCCGGCCCCCAGGATCAGGATGATCGCCGCACAGGGCCCGAGGCTTTTACCCAGCATTTTTTGCAGCTGCTGCATAGAGTGGCCGCTGCGAATGCCAAGCGCGTAAATGGCGAACAGTACGGCGATCAGCAGGGAGACGATCGGATCGCCAATGGTGTTGAGGATCTCTGCCGCTGTGCTGCCGGGCGCGACCGCATTTTTCGCCAGCGTGCGGCACATCATTAACATTGGCGGCAACAGAATGGTCAGCATCGCGAGGAAAAACGACGGGCTGCGTTTTTCGCTCTGTTCAGTCGCCTCAATGGGGAGCGCGTCGTTGCTGAAGTCCTGGCGGCCTAAATCGGGGAATGTCTTCATGACAAACGACGTAAAGACCGGCCCGGCAAGCAGCACCATCGGCACCGCCAGCAGCAGGCCGAAGAACATCGCCTGCCCGGCATCGGCGCTATAGGTGGTCATGGCCAGCGTCGGCGCCGGATGCGGCAACAGCAGGCCATGCGCAACGTATAAACCGGCTGCCATCGGAATACCGATACGCATCAGCTGGCTGCGCGTGCGGCGGGCGATGGCATAAACCAGCGGCACCAGCATCACAAAGCTGACGTCAAACAGGTGCGGCAGGCCGATAATCAGCGCGGCGATACAGATGGTCAGCGGGATCAGCCGCACCGAGCCGAGCCGGATAAAGGTGTTGGCAATTTTGTCCGCGCCGCCGGACTCCAGCAGCAGTCCGCCAAGCATGGTGCCGAGGCCGACGACCAGCCCGGTCGATCCCAGTACGCCGCCGAAGCCTTTTTCAAAGCTTTTTATGGTCTGCGTGGGCGACAGACCTGCCGCGACACCAAGAAAACCTGCGGAAATAATTAAAGCCAAAAAAGGATGGAACTTAAACTGCGTAATTAAAATAATAAGAATTGCGATCGCACTGATCAGCGCAATGAACTGACTGATGTCGAAATGCATAGTGCCTCCGGGCATATTGAAATATGCCTTATCGATTATAATAAGCCTTATACTTTCATAATTAGCGTGTAGGGTTCAGCGAGCGTGTCTACATCCGTTTTTCCTCATATTTTATCGGTTTGAGCCTGATGCAGCCGGAGATCAATTGCTGCCAGATTCTTTAAAACATCGGCGGGTAATTGATCGTCGCAAATAATATCGTCCAGTTGATCAAGATGGCAGATATGAAACATGCCGTACTTGCCATATTTGCTGCTGTCAGAAACCAGCACGTTCCGGCGCGATGAAGCCAGTACCGCCTTTTTCACCAGCATCTTGCCCTCATCCGGCGTGGAGACGCCGTGTTCGATATCCCATGAGCTTGAGCTGATAAAGGCGACGTCGATATTATGCTCACGAATAAACTGCGCCGCGCTGTGTCCGACGCAGGAACGATTACGAATATCGATCTGCCCACCGGTATGGTAAATATCGATGTGAGGCATCGTCATTAAAAAATCAGCAATAGTAAAATCGTTGGTGACAATCGCCACCTTTTTTAATTTTTTCGCCACGCAGCGCGCTATTTCATACGTGGTGGTGCCCGCATCCAGATAAATAACCTTGCCGGATTCAACAAACCTTTCGGCAATAATACCGATATCTCTTTTTACCTTATGATGAAGCAATGCTTTTTCAACGTAAGGCAGCTCCTGAATCAGCGACGCATTTAATTTCGCCCCGCCGCTGATTAACGTAACTTTTCCTTCATCTTCCATCTCTTTGAGATCGCGACGAATGGTCATATGTGAAACGTCCAGCAGCTTTACCAGCTCATTGATCGCCGCGTGCGCGTGCTGGTGCAGGTAGCTGTAGATAAATGTGCGGCGTTCGTCAGGCAACATGGCTCTCTCTCGTGCGACGCTTAGTGACCGCCGCCGAAGGTGGTGCGCAGTTCGGCGACCTGTTCCTCATTCAGCCTGACCATACCATGCGGCAGCAGCGTGAAGTAGAGCCGGGCCGTATCCTCAAGCTCTTCGGCGTTGAAGGTCGCTTCGCGCAGGTTTGCGCCGCCAATGACCGGCCCGTGATTCGCCAACAGCATCGCATTATGCGTCGGTGCCAGCGCGCCGACCTCGTCCGCCAGCCCGGCATGGCCCGGTCGGTAATAAGGAATAAGCGGCAGCCTGCCGACCCGCATGACAAAGTAGGGGGTGATCGGCGGCAGGCAGTCGGTCGGATCGAGGCCCGGCAGACAGGAGAGCGCGGTGAGCGACGGCGAGTGAAGGTGCACCACGCCGCCAATATCCGGCCGCTGGCGATAAAAAGCCAGATGCATCACCGACTCCTTCGACGGTTTATTGCCTGATACCCAATTGCCTTCCGCGTCCAGCTCGCTGAGGGTGGCGGCATCCAGCGAGCCAAAGCTGGAATTGGTCGGCGTTACCAGAAATCCGCCGCCCGGCAGGCGGCAGCTCAGATTTCCCGCGCCGCCGCTGCAATAGCCACGCATAAACATTGAGTGTGCCAGCGAGACCATCTGCTCGCGGTGTTCCCTATCACGCATGATAAAACTCCTGGGCCTTAGTAAAGAAATGCTCATCCCCAAAATTACCTGACTTCAGCGCCAGCCAGAGCGGGCGGTGAAGATCTTTCACCCAGGGTACGCCGGGGGCGATCGTCTCACCGATGGCAAAGCCCTCTACGGAGAGCTTCTGTACGATCAGGCTGGATGTTTCGCCGCCCGCCACGATAAATTTGTTCACGCCCTGCCCGTTTAATTCAACGGCCAGTGCGGCAAAAAGGTGTTCAATGGCGCTGCCGACCGCCTCCACGCCAAAGCGTTCTTGCAGCGCTTTCACCTCTTCCGCCGGGCGCGTGGCATAGATCATCGGCGCTTTTTCCGCAGACTGCGTTAACACCCACGCGGCCAGCTCCGCCTGATAGTCCGCATCGTTCAGGCAGCGCTCCACATCCAGCGCCAGCGAAGGAGCATGTTCGCGGTAATGCGCCACCTGCTGATTGGTCATTAATGAACAGCTTCCGGCAAGGATCAGCGTGCGTCCGGTCGATAAAGGCGCAAACTCCTCCGCCTGCGGCGGCTGGGGATGCCGCGCCGCCAGCGCGCCTGCCAGACCGGAGCCGCCGGTCAGCAGCACGTTGTGCGGGAGCGCATCGGCCAGCGTCAGCAAATCGTTCTGGGTTAGCGCATCCACCACCGCATAACGTTTTCCTTCGTTTTCTAACTGCGCCAGCCGCCGGACCACAGCCGCTTTTCCTTCACCCAACGTCGCCAGAGAAACCAGCCCGCAGGTGCCTTGCGCCTGTTGTTCCATGACGCGAAGAAGGTTGGCGTCTTTCATTGGCGTCAGCGGATGGTTTTCCATGCCGGACTCATTAAGCAGACGTCCGTTCACAAAGAGATGACCGTGAACCACGGTACGGCCGTTGATCGGCAGCGCCGGACACAATATCGCCATCGGCGCACGCGTCTCCGCCAGCAGAAAGTCGGTAACCGGGCCGATATTCCCCGCCGATGTTGAATCAAAAGTGGAGCAGTACTTGAAGTAGAGACGCTCGCAGCCCTGCGTCGTCAGCCAGCGGCTGGCGTGTGCAGAGAGCGTCAACGCCTGCTCAGCGGCGCAGGAGCGGCTTTTCAGCGAAATCACCACGGCATCGGCGCTGGCCAGATCGACGGTGCCGGTCGGGATGCCGTTTAACTGCACCACCCGCCAGCCGGATGTGGCCATGAAACTGGCGATGTCCGTTGCGCCCGTAAAATCATCTGCGATGATGCCCAGCTTAATTGTCATAACGTTACCGCGTGTTCTGACCGTGTGAATTTATGAAACATTATGCGCGGATCGGATTCACATTCCGATGAGGCATATCACACTTACGCGCCGGGGAATTGCACCTGAAAATCCGTCAACCTGTTGTTTTATAATAATCAACAGAGAAAGCGGATATTCACAACGCGCTGTGAATTCATGTGAAGTATCGTGACGGTGTGGAACCGAATCGGGAGAGATGAACGCTTTCTGAGAAGAGAAGCGCTGGCGGGAAGCAATGAGCTGGCAAGGCGCCCTGCTTTTCTGAACAAACGGGGCAGCCGCCTGCCCCGCAACATCATGCTGTTGCTAACGTCGGCCGCACGCCCAGCGTGTGGCAAATGGCATAGCTCATTTCTGCGCGGTTCAGCGTGTAGAAGTGAAAATCCTTCACCCCTTCGCGGCTGAGAATTCTCACCATGTCCATCGCCACGTTGGCACCGACCATCTTGCGGGTTTCCGGGTCGTCATCCAGTCCTTCAAACATGCTGGTCATCCAGCCCGGTACGCGCACGTTGGTCATGGTGGCGAAGCGCTGAAGCTGTTTGAAGTTGGAAACCGGCAAAATGCCCGGCACGATTTCCACGTCAATGCCGGTGGCGACACAGCGATCGCGAAAGCGCAGATAGCTCTCAACGTCGAAGAAAAACTGCGTAATCGCCCGGTTGGCGCCCGCGTCGATTTTACGCTTGAGGTTAATCAGATCGGATTGCGCGCTTTTCGCTTCCGGGTGCACTTCCGGGTAAGCCGCAACGGAAATATCAAAATCGCCCACGTCTTTCAGCAGCGACACCAGATCCGCGCCGTACATTTCCGGTTTGCCGCCGCCCGGCGGCAGATCGCCGCGCAGCGCAACGATATGACGGATGCCGTTGTCCCAGTAGTCTCTGGCAATGGCGCGCAGTTCGTCAGGCGTGGCGTCGATGCAGGTGAGATGCGGCGCGGCTTCCAGGCCAGTACGATCTTTAATGCCTTTAATAATGCTGTGCGTACGGTCACGCTCGCCGGAGTTCGCGCCGTAGGTGACGGAAACGAATTTAGGTTTCAGGCTGCTCAGCCGATCGATTGAGCTCCACAGAGTCTGTTCCATTTCACTGGTACGCGGTGGGAAAAACTCGAAGGAGACGTTAATCCGTCCGCTTAACTCGGCCAGACTTTGATTCAGCGCTTCGCGCTGGTTGGCGTGGAAAAAACTCATGGCTTACCTCAATCGATCGCGTTATGAATGACTCGTCCAGTTGAACATCCATACGTTTAGACGTCCAGACACTCAAAATGACGGAATCCGCTTATCCAGTCAACCTGTAATTGCTTTCGGCAAGTGACAAATTCTCAGTGATAATGAGAAAAATTCATGTAAGGACGCGGCATGAGGCAGGAGAAAAGCCGGGCCAGACCGGGTCTGGCCCCCGACGCGTTATAAAAGCTGCGCCAGCCTGTTGAGATCGGATTGAATGGCGCCAGCGGTGACGTCCCGGCCCGCGCCCGGGCCGCGGATCACCAGAGGATTATCGCGATACCAGCGGCTTTCGATGGCAAATACGTTGTCGCATGGCAGCAGTGACGCGAGCGGATGATCGCCTCTTACCGCCTCAACGCCAACGCGCGCTTTACCGTTGGCGTCAAAACGCGCCACATAGCGCAGAACCAACCCCAGCTCCTGCGCCGCTTCAAAACGCTGCTGCATCTGCTCATTCAGCATCTCGCCGTTCTCGAAAAAGTGATCGACGGATTCGTTTTCGCAACCTTTCGGCACCAGCGACTCGACGCGCACCTGCTCCGGCTCGATATCGTAACCGGCTTCACGCGCCAGGATCACCAGCTTGCGCATCACGTCCTGCCCGGAGAGATCCACGCGCGGGTCCGGCTCGGTCAGACCCTGCTGCCACGCCTGATCGACCAGCTCGGTAAACGGCACCGTGCCGTCATATTGCAGAAACAGCCACGAGAGCGTGCCGGAGAAGATACCGCTGATAGAGAGAATGCTGTCGCCGCTTTCGCGCAGATCGCGCACGGTGTGATTCACCGGCAGCCCGGCGCCTACCGTGGCGTTGTACAGCCAGTGTCGTCCGGTTTTCGCAAAGGCATCGCGGATCTGGCGATAACGATGGCTGTCCGACGCGCCCGCCACTTTATTGGCGCTGACCACGTGAAAACCGTGGCTGGCAAAGTCCAGATACTGTTCGGCCAGCGTTTCGCTGGCGGTCACGTCCAGCACCACCAGGTCATCAAAGGGATGCGCCCGCATCCACAAAAACAACGATTCTTCATCGTGCCCGACCGCTTCGTCTTCAAAAAAGGCCAGGGCGCGGCTGGCATCCAGCCCCTGATAATTGAGCAGGCTGCGGCGGCTGTCCACCACGCCCGCCAGCACAAATTCAAAGCCCGTTCTGGCCGACAGCGTTTCCCGTTCGCGGCCAAACAGCTCAAGCCAGCGTGAACCGATGTTGCCTTTACCGAACAGCATCAGTCCAACCTGTTTTTCCGCGCGGAACAGCGACTGATGAAGGCCCCGAATCAGGCTCTCCGTTGGGCCAACGCGCAGCACGGCGACCAGACTGATGCTCTCTTCCGACTGCCAGATAAACTCAACGGGCTGATCTTTTAACTGCTGCCAGAAGCGATGACTGTGCAGTGGATTACGGCAGACGCCCGCCCCGACCAGCGCAACCAGCGCCATGCCCTCGCGAAGCCGGATGCTGCCGGGCAAGGCGGCGTTTTCAAGCAGCGCGTGCGCGCTGTTGACCACTTCAGAGGTGTAGCAAAGCTGGAGAAGGTTGCGATCCGGATGAAGACCGATTGCCAGCGGACGCAGCTGCGCACGTTTGAGTAATTGATCCAACTCTTTATGCAGCGTGGCGAAATCATGCTGCGGCGGCACCTGATACTCAATCAGGCAGACATCGTCGTGGCTGGTGACGATTCGCGCGCCGGTGCCGGAAGCCAGCACGCGCTCAATGCGCGTGGAACCCTGCTCCGGCTGATAGCTACAGCGCAGTTGCAGATCGATATCGCTGCCGGAAACCGGTTGCAGGGTGCGGGTATGCAGCACCGGGGCCGCCAGCCGCGCCAGTTCACTGGCCTCATCAAGCCGCAGCAGCGGCAGCAGGCAGGCATCTTTCACCTTGCGCGGATCGGCGCTATAGACGCCCGCGACATCGCTCCAGATGGTGACGCGGGAAACGCCCGCCAACGCACCAATTTGCGTAGCGGAGTAGTCGCTGCCGTTGCGACCCAGTAATACCGTGTCGCCCGCCTCGTTGCGGCAGATAAAACCGGTGATCACCAGTCGCTGGTTGGGATGCTGCGCCAGCAGCTGCTGAAGCAGAGGCCAGGATTTCCCCTCATCCACCTGCGGCTGCGCGGCCTGCTCGGCCCGCAGAAAATCGCGGGCGTCCAGACAAACAGCGGCGATATCCTGCTGATTAAGCACGGCGGCCATCAGACGCGCCGACCAGATCTCGCCATGACCGACGACTTCAGCATACACGGCATCGGTAATGTTGCCGTCAAGCAATGCCGCCAGCCGTTCCAAATCATGGATAAAGCGGGTAATGAGTTCTGCCGCCTGAGCGGCGGGAAGCAGGGCGCCGATCAAATCGCTTTGATAACGACGTAGCGCCTGCTGAACCTGATGCGCGGAGAGGCGGTCACTCTGGCTCAGTTTGAGCCAGCTGATTAACTGGTTAGTTGTGCCGCCTGCGGCGGAAACCACCATGATATCGCCGGGAAAACTGTACCCGGCCATGATCCCGGCGACCCGCTGATAACATTTCGCGTCAGCAAGGCTGCTGCCGCCAAATTTATGTAGCTGACGCGTGCCCGCTACTGCTGACTGACTCATGCTTAGTCCTCGGCCGCGATCCGGAATGCGTTATCCAGATCGGCGATTAAATCTTCGTGATCTTCAATTCCTACCGAAATCCGCAGAAGGGTTTCCGAAATACCCGCCGCCGCGCGCGCCTCTGCCGACATCCCGGCGTGGGTCATGGTTGCCGTATGGGAAATCAAACTCTCCACGCCACCCAGCGATTCGGCCAGGGTGAACAGCTCCAGCGCCCCGAGGAAACGACGCAGCGTCTGCTCGTCGCCATCCAGCTCAAAACTTAACATAGCGCCAAAGCCTTTTTGCTGACGTACCGCAAAAGCATGGCCCGGATTTTCCGGCAAAGAAGGATGATACAGCTTTTTCACCAACGGCTGATGCCTCAGGTAGTCGACAATGGCCAGCGCGTTACGCTGCGCAGCAGCCATTCTGGGTGCCAGCGTACGCAGGCCGCGCAGCAGCAAATAGCTGTCGAACGCCGCGCCCGTCACGCCGATATTATTGGCCCACCATGCCAGCTCAGTCACCAACCCGGGATCTTTAGCAATCACTACGCCTGCGACGACGTCGGAGTGGCCGTTCAGGTATTTCGTACAGGAATGCAGCACCAGATCCGCGCCCAGCGCCAGCGGATTTTGCAGCGCCGGGCTCAAAAAAGTATTGTCAACGACGCTCAGCGCGCCCGCTTCCCTGACGGCTTTGCAGATGCCAGCGATATCAACCACGCGCAGCAGCGGATTGCTGGGGCTTTCAATCAGCACCAGCTTCGGCTTTTCCTGCAACGCGGCCTGCAATGCAGCGCTGTCGCCTTGATCGACAAATTTCACCCGATACGCGCCGCGTTTACTCAGGCTGTCAAACAGCCGGTAGCTGCCGCCGTAGCAGTCATGAGGCGCGACCAGCAGATCGCCGGGTTTAAGAAAAACGGTACACACCAGATGAATAGCAGACATCCCGGTATTGGTCATCACCGCGCCAGCGCCGCCTTCCAGCTCCGCCAGCGCGCGTTGCACCACGTCGCGCGTTGGGTTACCGCGGCGAGAGTAGTCATGGGCTCGGGGCTGGTTGAAATCGGTAAAATTATAGGTGCTGGAGAGATGGATCGGCGGAACAACGCAGCCGTATTGCTCGTCGTCATTTAAACCGCTGCGGACCGCAATGGTTGCCTGTTTACGCGTCATAGTGCATACATTCCTGGCAAGTATAAAAGAAGCACTAGCATAACAGCGCAAAAACGGACGTCAATACATCTGGACATCTAAATGTCTTTGCGTATAGATTGAGCAAACTGGCAATAACCGTTAATATTATGGCCCTATAGCCGACAGAAAGTTGAACCGAGGCAGTATAGCGGGCCCCAACTTCAGGCATAATTAGCCAAATTCCGGCATGTTGATAATTTTAATGATGACTAAGGTAACCCATGGCTGAATGGAACGGCGAATATATCAGCCCTTACGCTGAGCACGGCAAAAAGAGCGAGCAGGTAAAAAAGATTACGGTATCTATCCCGTTGAAAGTGCTTAAGATCCTGACCGATGAGCGCACCCGCCGCCAGGTGAACAACCTGCGTCACGCGACCAACAGTGAACTGCTGTGTGAAGCTTTTCTCCACGCGTTTACCGGGCAACCGCTGCCGGACGATGTTGATCTGCGCAAAGAGCGGAATGATGAAATTCCCGAAGAGGCGAAGGTGATTATGCGCGAGATGGGCGTCGACCCTGATACGTGGGAATATTGATCGCCCCGTTCTCTGTTCAGGGGATAGCACGGACTCTCCGGGTAAATGCTATCCCTTTAAAAATTTATTATCAGTAATATTTGGAATTATTACTATATCAATAGCCATTCATGATCAATACAATCCTGCTATTAATAATGGAATATAATAATACCAGGTTTAACACATGGACTGTTTTCACAAAAACCCGCGACAGCGGTTTCTTTATCTGTTTGCTTCTTTTTTCTCCGCGGTAGTTTCCCTCGGCGCCTCCGCCGATGGGGACGGGCTTCCTGTTGGTACCGAAAAGGCGTTGAAAAATAATTCAGCACAACTAATCGAACAAGATAAGATTCGAAAAGAACATTTGTTACCGCTAAAAAATGAAAATAATTCCAGCGTCAGCGATCTGCAAAAAGATATCATCCTCTTTCCTGAAGAGAATAATTGTTACGATATAGAGAGCGTGTCATATCACGTTGACAACGACGCCATTAACTTTAGCCGGTTGCGCGATATTACCCGGCAGGCCGAAGGGAAGTGTTTAGGCATCGAAGGCATTCGTCTGTTGTCAAAAACGATCCAAAATGAAATTATCCGTATGGGTTATATTACCACACGTCTTGAGATGCCCGACCAGGATCTGACGCAGCGGAAACTTAATTTTACTGTCCTTACCGGAAAGGTGGGTAAAATCCGCCTGGCTGAAAGCAGCGGGAACTATATCAGCCTGAAAAATACGTTACCTTTACATGAGGGCGATATTCTTAATCTACGCGATCTGGAGCAGGGAAGTTTTAACCTTAAAAGAGTACCCGGTTCCGAGGTCAAAATTGAAATCCTCCCCGGTAAATATCAGGGCGAAAGCGACGTTGACATTACGCGCGAGCAGAAAAAATACTGGCAGGTCGCAGCCTGGTTAGATGATGCAGGGAGTAAAGCCACCGGTCGTTACCAGGGCGGCGGCGCGCTCTATCTTAATAATATCACCTCGCTCAGCGATTCGCTTTATTTCTCGTATGGACGGGATATTGATTTCAGCCATAAACCGTTCGGTAACAGTAACCGCGCCGTAGGCTATTCCGTACCGTGGAATTACTGGTGGCTGGATTTTTATGCCAGTGAAAGCCAATCACAGCAGCACATTCAGGGTAATCAGGCAAGCTGGAACCTGAATAATTACAACCATTATCTGAGCGCACAGGTAAACTATCTTCTTTCGCAGTCCATGACGCATAAAACGACTGCCGGAATGCAGATATTTAACATTGGAACACGCTATTATTTTAATGGTCATACCGAGCTGACCAGCATGCATAAAAAAAGTGCGGGCCTGAAAGCAATAATTAAGCATTCGCATAGATGGGAAAGAAGCAGCGTTGATACCACTCTGTCACTGCAAAAAAAGATGCCCTGGTTTGGCAGCCTTGCAACACAGGAAGCGAAGTTTAATTTAATTGACCATGATGCAACTATAGCGACGTTGAATATCGCCGGGTCTGGCTGGTTTGATATTGCTTCGCATAAGATTCATTATGCGCCACAGCTTAACGTACAGCTGTCACCAAACCGTCTCTCCTCGTTGGATCGTTTTTCAATTGGCAGTCGTTGGACAGTGCGTGGCTTTGATGGAGAAAGCAGCCTGCAACAAAACCAGGGAGGATACTGGCGGAATACGTTTAGTCTGATATTGCCTGAGAAGAATTATCAGCCTTATTTAGGTGCTGATGTCGGCAGAATTATTGGCGATGCCAGCCAAAATGGCATCGTTGGTAAAACATTGATGGGTAGCGTCGCAGGTGTACGCGGCTGGTTATGGAATACAAGTTATGATGTTTTTCTCGGTGTACCGCTGATTAAACCGCATAATTTCCATACTGACTCATTGACGCTCGGATTTTCAATGCAGTGGAGTTATTAAGTAAGAGAAGAAGCGTAGTAACTTTTATCGTCGTGTTTTTAAAATAAAATTAAATTAAAGGATTAAACAATGAAACATCAATTTAACGTTCTTTTTATTGCTACCGCAGTAGCACTTTTCTCTCATGCAGCCAGCGCCGATCCCGATCAGTATCAACATCGTAATGGCACAGTGGTTGTCGATATCAATAAAGCGAATTCAAACGGTCTTTCTCATAACCTGTGGAAAGAGTTCAACGTTAGCAAGAACGGTATGATTTTAAATAACTCAACCACCGATATCTTACGTGATACCGGCAACATTGCTAAAAACAATAACCTCGATAGCGCGGCAAAAATTATTTTGAATGAGGTTATCACCAATAAGGCCAGTTCACTGCAAGGCTTTATAGAAGTTGCCGGTCAAAAAGCGGATGTGATTATTGCTAACCCTAACGGCATTACCTGCTCAGGCTGTAGCTTTATTAATACCGACCGTGCAACGTTGACTACCGGTACGCCTCTGATTAATGCAGAAGGCGCATTGACCGGTTTTAATGTTGATAAAGGCAGCATTAAGGTAGGCGCTGAGGGCCTGAACAACACCAGCTTTACTGAGTTGCTGGCGAATACTATTCAGCTTGAGGGCAAGGTGAACTCCAATAGCGTATATGCTATTGCTGGAAACTATCGCTTTGACCGCGAAACCGGGAAAATCGAAGCGGGCAAGGAAGCGAAAAATGCCAGTATTGATGTTCAGTCGTTAGGCGGCATTACGGCAGATACAATTTTCCTCGCCACCACCCAGGCGGGGGCGGGCGTAAATAATAAAGGCCTCCTTAACGGTCATGTTATTCAAATCAATAGCAGCGGTAAACTGGTCAATACCGGGACTATCTCTTCAATGATTGGAACAAGTGTGAACGCCAGCGACAACATTGAAAATAAAGCTGAAGGCAAAATCGAGTCAATGAACATGATTAACCTGGCGACGACCAAAGACGTTGTCAACGAAGGCACGCTGGCCTCTCAGTTTGGTACCATTGGTCTTTATGCTATCCCTGCTGCGCCAGACAAGAATAACCTGCTCGGTTCAATTTTTGATACTCTGTTCGGTTGGAGCGGTAATATCACTAACCGTGGCACCATTAAAACAGGCGGCAATATTGAAATGCTCTCAAACAACAGCATTACTCTGGCGAGCGGCTCGATTGAAGCAGGCAAATCATTGACTCTGCTTACCGGAGGTGCCGCGACTAACGGCGGCGCTATCTCTGCTAACAATGTGGATCTGCTGGCTGCAAACCTTAATAACAGCGGTACCATTCGTGCCAGCCAGGACATGAACATCAGTGCGCAAAACGGCATCCGCAACGTGGGAATGCTGGAAAGCACAAATCTGACGCTTGCAACTCAAGGCACCATCGTTAACGAAGAGTGCGGCTGGTTTAGCTGCAATACCGGTACGTTAAAAGCGGAAAAACTGACGATTAAAGCGCCTCAGGTGACCAGCATCAATAAGGTAAACGGCAACATTAATGCGAGACACATCGTGCTGAACCCGATTGAAGAGATCGTTGCAGACGCGGAATAATTTCGTGGCGATTACCGCCTATTAAACGTTAAGTAAAACACCGCGCTGGCGACGATCAGCGCGGTGTTTTTTGCCGTTCAGACTCGCGGCACTGCTTCTGATTCATGATGAATCAGATATAAAAAAACCCGGCCGAAGCCGGGTTTTTCATGCATCCGAAGCGGAGCGTGCAGCAGCTTATTTGCTGCCAGGGATGCTGAAACGCTTGTTGAAGCGGTCCACACGACCACCGGTAGCAACGTCACGCTGCTTGCCAGTGTAGAACGGGTGGCATTTGCCGCACACGTCCAGGTTCAGATCGTGACCCACGGTTGAGCGGGTTTTAATTTCGTTACCGCAAGAACATTTAGCAGTAACTTCAGCATAGTTTGGATGAATATCTTTTTTCATGGGAAACCTCAGTTAAGGCCGTGTCGCTCTCCCGTGCCAGGAAACGCCTGCACCGGCACCACACGATGATTAAAATTCAGATGAATTGATACCTGAATGCAGTATCAAGGCGGCGAACTATACAGAAAGTAACCGTTCGCTGCAATCGAATCCGCACATTCAGGAAGACACAGTGTACACTATTCCGCTCACAAATTCATCCGGATGATCTCATGCCCGTTGTTCAGGTTGCCCTGCCGGTCCCGCTTGCCCGCCACTTCGATTATCTGTTGCCGACGCATCTGCCGACGGTTGCGGTTGGCGCGCGCGTGGAAGTCCCTTTTGGCAAACGCAAGGCAACGGGCATTGTTGTTGGCCTGTGTGAACACAGCGACCTGCCGCGAGAGCAGCTGAAAGAAATTATTCGGGTGATGGACAACGCCTCACTGTTTCCTCCTTCCCTGTGGCGTATCCTGCTGTGGGCGGCTGACTACTACCATTTTCCGCACGGCGAAGTGCTGTTTCACGCGCTGCCGGTGCTGCTTCGCCAGGGCAAACCGGCCGAAAAGGCCCCGCTGTTTCAGTGGACGCTGAGCGAAACGGGACACGCCACCGCGCCTGAAAGCCTGAAGCGTGCGCCAAAGCAGCAGCAGGCGCTTGCGGCCCTGCGCCAGCGTAGCCTTTGGCGCCATGAAATCAGCCAGCACGATATCACCGACGCCACGCTTCAGGCGCTGCGGGCCAAAGGGCTCTGTGAGCTGCGCAGCCTGGCGCCCGCCTCTGAGGACTGGCGCAGCCGGTTCAGCGTCACTGGCGAAAGGCTTCGTCTCAACACCGAGCAGGCCACGGCCGTGGGCGCGATCCGTAGTGAAGACAACCATTTTGCCGCCTGGCTGCTGGCGGGGATCACCGGTTCCGGTAAAACAGAGGTCTATCTCAGCGTGCTGGAAAACGTGCTGGAGAGCGGCCGTCAGGCGCTGGTGCTGGTGCCGGAGATTGGCCTGACGCCGCAGACCATCGCGCGTTTTCGTGAGCGTTTCAATGCGCCGGTAGACGTACTGCACTCCGCGCTGAACGACAGCGAGAGGCTGGCGGTCTGGCTGCGCGCCCGCAGCGGTGAAACGGCGATTATTATCGGTACACGTTCAGCACTGTTCACACCTTTTGCCCACCTGGGCGTGATCATTATTGATGAAGAGCATGACAGCTCCTACAAACAGCAGGAAGGCTGGCGCTATCAGGCGCGGGATCTGGCGGTGTTTCGCGCGCGACAGGAAGATATTCCCATCGTTTTGGGCTCGGCAACCCCGGCCCTGGAAACCCTGCACAACGTGCAAACCGGTAAATATCGCCAGCTCAATCTGAGTAAACGGGCGGGTAATGCGCGTCAGGCGACGCAGCACCTTATTGATTTAAAGGGCGTAAGACTGGAAGGCGGTCTTTCGCCTGCGTTGATTAAAAGAATCGGTCAGCATCTTCAGGCGGATAACCAGGTGCTGCTGTTTCTTAACCGCCGTGGCTTTTCGCCTGCCATGCTGTGTCACGAGTGCGGCTGGATTGCGGAATGCCAGCGCTGCGATCGCTATTACACGCTGCATCAGCAGCACCATCAACTTCGCTGCCATCACTGTGACAGCCAGCGGCCTGTGCCTCACCAATGCCCGCAGTGCGGATCAACGCATCTGGTGCCGGTCGGGCTTGGCACCGAGCAGCTGGAGCACAATTTAACGCAACGCTTTCCCGACGTGCCGCTTTCGCGTATTGACCGCGACACCACCAGCCGTAAGGGCGCGCTTGAACAACACCTTGCTGCTGTCCATCGCGGCGGTGCGCGAATACTTGTCGGCACGCAGATGCTGGCAAAAGGGCATCATTTTCCCGATGTAACGCTGGTTTCTCTGCTCGATGTGGATGGCGCGCTCTTCTCCGCCGATTTTCGCTCCGCCGAGCGTTTTGCCCAGCTGTATACGCAGGTTGCCGGACGCGCCGGGCGGGCCGGAAAACAGGGCGAGGTGCTGCTCCAGACTCATCACCCTGAACATCCGCTGCTGCAAACGCTGATGCATAAAGGCTACGACGCATTTGCCCGCCAGGCGCTGGAAGAACGCAAAACCGTGCTGCTGCCGCCGTTCACGCATCACGCGCTTTTTCGCTCGGAAGATCATGATAATCAGCAGTCATCGCTGTTTCTCCAGCAGCTACGCAACCTGCTGGAAGCCAGCCCGCTTAAAGATGAAGCGTTCTGGGTCATGGGGCCGGTTCCCGCGCTGCAACCCAAGCGCAGCGGACGCTATCGCTGGCAGTTGCTGTTGCAGCATCCTTCGCGCGGTACGCTCCAGCGCCTGATAAAAAGCACCCTTCCGCTGATCGGCACCTTGCCGCAGGCGCGAAAGGTGAAATGGACGCTGGATGTCGATCCAACGGAAGGGTGAAAAATGTCGCGTCTTGCAACGCGCCCTGCGAGACGCTTCGAAAATAGTCGCTTAAGTCACATTTTTTATGCAAATTAAGTAACGACGGCTCGCCACATCTGATAAAAATGTGATGGAGATCGAAACAGGGACGCGTAAGTGCGCTTCATTCATCAGAGCGATCGTTTACGCGCGGCGAAGAGAGGAGGATACAACGTTGGTGCACCATCCAGAGGCAACGGGCGCGACCATGAAGGACGTGGCGGAAAAAGCGGGCGTATCAACAGCCACCGTTTCGCGTGCCCTGATGAGTCCTGAAAAAGTCTCCGCCGCCACGCGTCAGAAAGTTGAAGACGCGGTGACCGCTGTGGGTTACTCGCCTCATACGCTGGCGCGCAACAGCAAGCGCAGCGAATCACGCACCATTCTGGTTATCGTCCCTGATATCTGCGATCCCTTTTTCAGCGAAATGATCCGCGGCGTGGAATCGGTGGCCGCAGCCGTTGGCTACCTGGTGCTGTTGGGCGACTGCGCGCATCAGAATCAGCAGGAGAGATCGTTTCTCGACCTGATGCTTACGCGTCAAATCGACGGTATGGTGCTGCTGGGTTCGCAGGTGCCGTTTGACAGTACTAATGAAGAGCAGCGCGCGCTGCTGCCAATGGTGATGGCGAACGAATTTGCGCCAGAGCTGGATCTTCCCACGGTGCATATCGACAATCTGACCGCGGCCTTCGAGGCGGTCAATCACCTGCTGAGGCTGGGCCACAGCCGCATTGCCTGTATTGCCGGGCCGCAGGATATGCCGCTTTGCCAGTATCGCCTTCAGGGCTATATTCAGGCACTCAGACGCAGCGGTATCGCAGTAGACCCGCACTATATTGTACGCGGTGATTTCACCTTTGACGCGGGCAGCCGGGCCATGCAGTACCTGATGGCGCTGCCGGAACCGCCCGATGCGCTCTTTTGCCACAGTGATATCATGGCGCTGGGCGCGATGTCTGAAGCGAAGATCATGGGGCTGCGCATCCCGCAGGATATCTCGCTGGTTGGCTTTGATGATATTGAGCTTTCCCGCTACAGTGACCCGCAGCTCACCACCGTTTCGCAGCCGCGTTTTGAGATCGGCCGCGAAGCGATGAACCTGCTGCTTGAGCAGCTTCAGGGAAAAATCGTCAACAGCGGCTCCAGGCTGCTGGATTTCGAGCTCAAAATTCGCGGCAGCACGGCCCCTTCCCTACGGGATGAAAACGCGCGTTAAACCGGTGCCTCTGGCGGTAAATTTCAAGAATCAGGAGATTCTTACCGCCATTCCCGCTGGTCAAAGTTCCGGCCCTTGAGTAACATGGCGGGCTAAAAGCTGGGTACTCCAGCGGCAATGTTGCCCGCCCTCTCCTTTTTTATTGATTATTAGCGGAACGATAGTGGCACAAAAAGATTACGTAGGCCGCGGGCGTTCGACAGGGACGCGTCGCAAGAAGACCAACAGTCGCAGTAAAAAGCGTAGCGGTGGTTCAGGCGTATCGAAAATTATGGTGGTTCTCGCCGTCGCAGTACTCGTCACCTTCGTTGGCGGCCTGTGGTTTATCGCACATCATAAAAAAGAAGAAACGCCGGTCATTCCCGATCATAAAGCGGTGGGCAACGGCCTGCCGCCGAAGCCTGAAGAGCGCTGGCGCTACATTAAAGAACTTGAAAATCGTCAGATCACCGTCCCTACGCCAACGGAACCGTCTGCGGGCGGCGAGGTGCATTCGCAGACACAACTTACCGACGAACAACGGCAGTTGCTTGAGCAAATGCAGGCGGATATGCGTCAGCAGCCTACCCAGTTGAATGAAGTGCCGTGGAATGAACAGACGCCTGCTCAACGCCAGCAAACGCTTCAGCGTCAGCAGCAGCAAACTCAGCTTCAGCAGCAGTCGCGAATGCAGCAGCAACAGCAAGCTCAGCTCCAGCAGCAGTCGCGGATGCAACAGCAGCAGCAGCCCGTGCAGACGCAGCAGCCAGCGAAAACGCAGCCCCGCCCCGCCGCTCCTGTGACGCGCGAGCCGGTTCGCCAGGCACCTGCGCAAACCGCCGCCGAGCCGCAGCCAAAAGCAGAAAGCAAGCCGAAGGACGTTGAAAAGGAAAACGCGCAGCGCTGGATGGTACAATGCGGCTCCTTTAAAGGCACCGATCAGGCCGAATCGATCCGCGCTCAGTTGGCCTTTGAAGGGTTTGAGAGCCGGATCACCAGCGGCGGCGGCTGGAATCGCGTGGTGATTGGCCCGTACAACGGACGCGCCAGCGCAGACAGCACGTTGAAGAAGCTGCGCGGCTCCGGCCATACAAATTGTATTCCTCTTTCCATCGGGGGTTGAAACCCTTCGAACCTGCCCCATATCTTGTTGCATTGCTGCCTCGCTTACGGGCGAGGCTATTTTATTCATGCAACGAGAGGTTTGCCCGTGACAACAATTGTAAGTGTGCGACGCAACGGACAGGTGGTCATTGGCGGTGATGGCCAGGCGACGCTTGGCAATACCGTAATGAAAGGCAACGTCAAAAAAGTGCGTCGTCTCTATAACGATAAGGTTATTGCTGGTTTTGCTGGCGGTACCGCGGACGCCTTCACGCTGTTTGAACTGTTTGAACGCAAGCTGGAAATGCATCAGGGACATCTGGTGAAGGCAGCCGTTGAGCTGGCGAAGGACTGGCGCACCGACCGGATGCTGCGCAAGCTTGAAGCGCTGCTGGCCGTAGCTGATGAAAACGCCTCGCTGATCATTACCGGCAACGGTGACGTTATCCAACCTGAAAACGATCTGATTGCCATTGGTTCCGGTGGTCCTTACGCACAGGCAGCCGCCCGTGCTCTGCTGGAAAATACCGAGCTTGGCGCGCGCGATATCGCGGAAAAAGCGTTGGGTATTGCAGGCGATATCTGCATTTACACCAACAGCAATCTCACCATTGAAGAATTACCGTCTAAAGCGTAAGGATCCTGATTATGTCTGAAATGACTCCGCGCGAGATCGTCAGCGAACTGAACAGATTTATTATCGGCCAGGACGGCGCCAAACGCGCCGTTGCTATTGCTCTGCGTAACCGCTGGCGCCGTATGCAGCTTGATGAAGAGCTGCGTACCGAAGTCACGCCAAAAAACATTTTGATGATCGGCCCGACCGGCGTGGGTAAAACTGAAATCGCACGTCGTCTCGCCAAACTGGCGAACGCGCCGTTTATCAAGGTTGAAGCGACCAAGTTTACCGAAGTGGGCTACGTCGGGAAGGAGGTTGACTCCATCATTCGCGATCTGACCGATTCTGCGATAAAAATGGTGCGTTCGCAGGCGATTGAGAAAAACCGCTATCGCGCTGAAGAGACGGCGGAAGAGCGTATCCTTGATGCGCTGATCCCACCGGCTAAAAATAACTGGGGACAGGCTGAAACCAACGCCGAACCGTCCGCCGCACGCCAGTCTTTCCGCAAAAAGCTGCGCGAGGGCGAGCTGGACGACAAAGAAATTGAGATCAATCTGGCGGCTTCGCCGATGGGGGTTGAGATCATGGCGCCGCCGGGCATGGAAGAGATGACCAGCCAGCTTCAGTCCATGTTTCAGAACCTGGGCGGCCAGAAGCAGAAGCCGCGCAAGCTGAAAATCAAAGAGGCCATGAAGCTGCTGATTGAAGAAGAAGCCGCCAAACTGGTTAACCCGGAAGAGCTGAAGCAGGAAGCGATTGACGCGGTTGAACAACATGGCATCGTGTTTATCGATGAGATCGATAAGGTGTGTAAACGCGGCGAAAGCTCCGGCCCGGATGTGTCCCGCGAGGGCGTCCAGCGCGATCTGCTGCCGCTGGTGGAAGGTTGTACCGTGTCCACCAAGCACGGCATGGTGAAAACAGATCATATCCTGTTTATCGCGTCCGGCGCGTTTCAGGTCGCCAGCCCGTCGGATCTGATCCCTGAGTTACAGGGCCGTCTGCCGATCCGCGTTGAGCTTCAGGCTCTGACCACGGAAGACTTCGAGCGTATTCTGACCGAACCGAACGCCTCCGTTACCGTGCAGTACAAAGCACTGATGAAGACTGAAGGTGTGGATATTCACTTCACCGATGACGCCATCCAGCGCATTGCCGCCGCCGCCTGGCAGGTCAATGAGACGGCTGAGAACATCGGCGCGCGTCGTCTGCATACCGTGCTGGAGCGTCTGATGGAGGAGATCTCCTATGACGCAAGCGATCGCCACGGCCAGTCAATTACCATTGATGCGGACTACGTCAGCCAGCATCTGGACGAACTGGTGGCAGACGAAGATCTCAGCCGCTTTATTCTGTAACGCCTGCGGGCTGATAAAAAGGGGAGCTTCGGCTCCCCTTTTTACGTTCAGAGCGGGCGCGGATGGTTATAAATATGCCAAAAGTCGTCAAGAGCATCACCATTCTTGATGCGGATTAATTTTTAACCCGTCCGCCGGCGATAGACTGCTGTGACTATCCTTCGGTTGTCTCCAGCAAAGGCCCTTCACCATGACGGAAAATGTTCAGTTTGTCTCAGCTCACGGCGCGTCACGTGCCTGGCTGGAAAGTCTTCGTCTGCGAACGCTGCCGCTGGCGTGCGCATCGGTCATTACCGGTTCGGCGCTGGCCTGGTGGCAGGGGCATTTCGATCCTGCCATTGCCGGCCTTGCTCTTCTGACCACCGCACTGCTGCAAATCCTGTCCAACCTGGCGAATGACTATGGCGATGCCGTCAAAGGCAGCGATACGCCTGACCGTATCGGCCCGCTGCGCGGCATGCAAAAAGGGCTCATCGGCGAGCGGCAGATGCGACGCGCGCTGATCTTAACCGTTTTGCTGACTATTGGCGCAGGCGTGACGCTGGTGGCGACGTCCTGCCAGTCGCTGCATGACATACTGGGATTTATTGCGCTCGGCGCGCTGGCGATTGTTGCTGCTATTGCCTATACGGTCGGCAAAAAACCGTACGGCTACCTGGGGCTGGGCGATCTTTCCGTGCTGATTTTTTTCGGCTGGTTGGGCGTACTGGGCAGCTACTACCTTCAGGTGCACAACGTTGACGGCGTGCTGTTTCTGCCTGCCACCGCCTGCGGCCTGCTTGCCGTTGCGGTGCTGAACGTCAACAACATGCGCGACATCGACAGCGACCGTAACCAGGGAAAATTTACGCTGGCGGTACGGCTGGGGCCAGTTAACGCACGGCGCTATCATGCATTGCTGCTGGCAGGTTCGTTGCTATGCTTCATCCTGTTTACGCTGCTAACCACGCAGGCGGGCGCCGGGTGGCTTTATCTGATTGCCGCTCCTCTTCTTTTCCGTCAGGCGCGTTTTGTTATGCAACAACGCACCGCGCTGGCAATGCGGCCGATGCTGGAAAAAACCGTAAAGACCGCGCTGCTGGTCAACGTGCTGTTTTCATTCGGCCTGCTGCTCAATTAGTTGTGATGTGCTTGACCCATCGCAACTTTAACCCATTGATGATTTTGCCAATCTCCCGGGTAAAGCGATATACTTACCTTCCCTGTGGCAAACAGATGAAACCCTTATGAAATATGACACTTCTGAGCTCTGCGACATCTATCATGAAGATGTGAACGTCGTTGAACCGCTTTTCTCCAACTTCGGCGGACGCACCTCGTTTGGCGGACAAATCGTGACGGTTAAATGTTTCGAAGACAACGGGCTACTCTTTGATTTGCTGGAGGAAAACGGCCGTGGTCGCGTCCTGCTGGTTGACGGCGGCGGCTCGGTGCGACGTGCGCTGGTGGATGCCGCTCTGGCGCGTCTGGCACTGCAAAACGAGTGGGAAGGAATAGTGGTTTACGGCTCTGTCCGCCAGGTGGATGACCTGGAAGAGTTGGATATTGGTATTCAGGCTATCGCGGCCATTCCGGTTGGCGCGGCTGGAGAAGGCATTGGTGAAAGCGACGTGCGGGTGAATTTCGGCGGCGTGACCTTCTTCTCAGGCGATCATCTTTATGCGGACAACACTGGCATTATCCTTTCCGAAGATCCCCTCGATATCGAATAGCAAAAAAGGGTGCCCGGGGCACCCTTATACTATAAATCGCGTGGTAAGCCTGGCGGTTTAAAACCTGACGCCTGAAATAGAGCTCCCTCCTGGATACGTAATTATTGAGGGCGCGCCCGGTTTTCAACAACTATTGGCTGCATCTGTCCACGATCCCATATCTTTTCCCATAAATCTATTACATTTAGAGATTCTCTGCCTCCTTGTCAAAGCATGGCGCCAGAAACGTCATTCAATGCTTAGCTGCTAATTATTTGTATAAATCCCTGCTTTATTTACATCCATGGGTTACTATTTTCTGAATAATAATAGCCAGATTTTCTTTTCTGAGAATATCTGCGTTTAAAACCGTTACGTTAAGGGCAGTGTAATTATCGACATCGTTCAAATTTTCAGTCGCCCCCTTTTCCTGAAGCCCGCAATAAGCCCAGGCTCTGCTCTCAGGGGTTGATGCCGGATCATCGATGATTTGCCTGAACAGGCTTACGGCGTCCTTTTCTTTTAAGCTTTTTCATAAATCAACAGTTCTGGCATTTTAGTGGCTACAAAGCCGTTCAGGCCCGGAAAGAAGAGAGTAACGGTAGATAACGCCGATTTGATACTCTGCTCAGCAAAAGAGAGATACAAATATAAACTTAAAATCGCTGCTAAAAATAATACTCTCCATTTCATATTCACCTCCATGAACTTCCAGAATATAAATTCATTAAGCTTTGTGAAAAGGATCAAAAATTATCATCTCTATAATCATTGCAAAAAAAAAGAATTCCCGAAAGTAACCGACAAGAAAATGAATAAAACTAATAATTCAGAAAAGAATACTCGTGAAGAGGTATAATGAGGTGGCCGGTTCCACGACGAATAGCGTCAATAGAAAGTGAATCGTCATTTGAAGGGTGCGAGCTGCACCCTTCACAGACGATAAAATTCAGACTTCTTCCATTTTACCTAACAGCGCGCGTAAACGCTCCTGCCATACGTGCTGCTCTTCCTTCAGCTGCTGATTTTCACGCACCAGCGATTCGCTGTTACCTGAAGCCTCATGAATCTGGTGATTCAGATTGTTGTTCTGCTCTTTCAGCTCTTCAATTTCCATCTGCAACAGGGTGATGGTATCAATCGCCTGCTGTACTTTCGCTTCCAGTTTTTCAAACACTTCAAATGACATGGTAAATGACCTCTCCTAAACGCAAGGCGTTGATGCTGCCAGCCGCAGTAGTGCAGATAACAACGATGTTCCGATTGTAAGTAGACGCGACCATCAAGTCCAGCAGCGAAGCCGCCTGCGGCGTAGTCTGTAACAATTTTCATCCTCCTCCTGGATTCTTTAACATTATCCACGGCAGAAGTAAGGCTATAGTTAACAAATTGCGAAAATCTGCGCTGTTCATCGCGCGGAAACGCGGTTTAATGAAAGCCAAAACACGCGAAAACGCTCATTTTTATGACGCAGAGCACAACTTTTGATTTCGCTATTTCTCGTTTATGCTCGTTAACGATAAATTTACATCAGTCCTACATTAGATTAGGGCAACACAGTCATCGACAATAAAAAGTGCCGTATAACATTTAACCTCGCCTTCAGGAAACGCCATTATGAGTCATTCAACAAGCACACTAAAAGGGCAATGTATCGCCGAGTTTCTCGGCGTCGCCACCATCATCTTCTTTGGTGCTGGCTGCGTGGCGGCCGCCAAAGTGGCCGGTGCGGTGCTGGGACTATGGGAAATCAGCATCATCTGGGGTATCGCCGTTGCCATGGCGATCTACCTGAGCGCCGCCGTCTCCGGTGCGCATCTTAACCCGGCAGTGACGATCGCGCTGACTTTGTTCGCTAATTTTGAGCGCCGCAAAGTGGTGCCTTATATCATCGCCCAGATCGCGGGGGCCTTCTGCTCCGCCGCGCTGGTTTATGGCCTCTACTACAACCTGTTCTACGATTATGAGCAGACGCATCAAATGGTACGCGGCAGCGTCGCCAGCCTTGAACTTGCCGGTATCTTCTCAACCTATCCGAACCCACATATCAGCGTCGGTCAGGCATTCCTCGTTGAAGCGGTGATCACCGCCGTGATGATGGGACTGATCATGGCGCTGACCGACGACGGCAACGGCCTGCCGCGCGGCCCGATGGCTCCGCTGCTGATCGGCCTGCTGATTGCGGTGATTGGCGGCGCAATGGGCCCGCTGACCGGCTTTGCTCTCAACCCGGCACGTGATTTCGGACCTAAGCTATTTGCGTGGCTGGCAGGCTGGGGTAACGTTGCTTTTACCGGTGGACGCGATATTCCTTACTTCCTCGTGCCCATTTTTGGCCCGATTGTAGGCGCTATTGTCGGTGCCGTTGGTTACCGTTCTCTGATCGCGCGCAATCTGCCGGGTAAGGTAGTGGTAGCAGAAGAAAAGAAGACGATAACGCGTGCTGAACAGCGTAAAGCGTAAACCTTTTGACCATCAGGAACTGACTATGAACACAGAAAAAAAATACATTGTCGCGCTCGATCAGGGCACAACCAGCTCCCGCGCGGTAATTCTCGACCACGATTCCAACATTGTGGCCGTTTCGCAGCGCGAATTTCAGCAAATCTATCCTAAGCCCGGCTGGGTTGAGCATGACCCGATGGATATCTGGGCTTCACAGAGCTCCACGCTGGTGGAAGTGTTGGCCCACGCGGACATCCGCTCCGATGAGATCGCCGCGATTGGTATTACTAACCAGCGCGAAACGGCCATCGTTTGGGATAAAGAGACCGGAAAACCGATTTATAACGCCATCGTCTGGCAGGATCCGCGCACCGCTGATTACTGCGCCAAACTGAAAAAAGAGGGGCTGGAAGAGTATATCCAGCATACCACCGGTCTGGTCATCAACCCTTACTTCTCCGGTACCAAGGTGAAGTGGATCCTTGACCACGTTGAAGGTTCGCGCGAACGCGCAAAACGCGGCGAGCTGCTGTTCGGGAACGTCGACTCGTGGCTGGTATGGAAAATGACGCAGGGACGGGTGCATATCACCGATTACACCAACGCCTCGCGCACCATGATGTTTAACATTCACAAACTGGAATGGGATCAGCGCATGCTGGATATCCTGGATATTCCGCGTGAAATGTTGCCAGAAGTGAAATCGTCATCGGAAGTTTACGGCCAGACCAACATCGGTGGTAAAGGCGGTACGCGTATTCCTATCGCGGGCATTGCAGGTGACCAGCAGGCGGCGCTTTACGGTCAGCTGTGCGTCCAGCCCGGTATGGCGAAAAACACCTACGGCACCGGCTGCTTTATGCTGATGAATACCGGCACCGAAGCGGTGACCTCCACGCATGGTCTGTTGACCACTATCGCCTGCGGTCCGCGTGGCGAAGTGAACTATGCGCTGGAAGGTGCGGTATTTATCGGTGGCGCGGCGATCCAGTGGCTTCGCGACGAAATGAAGCTGATTAGCGATTCAACCGACTCTGAATACTTTGCAATGAAGGTCAAAGACAGCAACGGCGTTTACATGGTGCCAGCGTTCACCGGCCTCGGCGCACCATACTGGGACCCGTATGCACGCGGCGCGCTGTTCGGCCTGACGCGCGGCGCCAACGCCAACCACATCATTCGCGCCACGCTGGAATCCATTGCTTACCAGACGCGTGACGTGCTGGAAGCGATGCAGCACGACGCCAATACGCGCCTGCAATCGCTGCGCGTGGACGGCGGCGCCGTGGCCAACGACTTCCTGATGCAGTTCCAGTCCGACATTCTTGGCGCGCGCGTTGAGCGCCCGGAAGTGCGTGAAGTCACTGCGCTCGGTTCCGCCTATCTGGCCGGCCTGGCCGTTGGCTTCTGGAAGGATCTGGATGAAGTACGTGCAAAAGCCGTAATTGAGCGCGAGTTCCGTCCGGGCATTGAAACCACCGAGCGTAACTATCTCTATAAAGGCTGGCGCAAAGCCGTTGCCCGTGCGCAGGCGTGGGAAGATCAGGACGACTCGTAATCCCTTGTCCCGCCCGCGATCGCCACGATCGCGGGCATTTCCCCCTCTTTTCTCCGCTGTGATAAACTCCCCGCCTCACTCTTTCCTGAGGCAAACCATGAAACGAGAACTTGCCATTGAATTTTCACGCGTAACGGAAGCCGCTGCACTGGCTGGCTATAAATGGCTGGGACGCGGAGACAAAAACGCCGCCGACGGCGCGGCCGTCCACGCCATGCGCATTATGCTGAATAAGGTGAATATTGACGGCGAAATCGTGATTGGCGAAGGCGAAATCGACGAGGCGCCGATGCTCTATATCGGTGAGAAAGTCGGCAGCGGCGAAGGCGATGCGGTGGATATCGCGGTTGATCCGATTGAGGGCACGCGCATGACGGCAATGGGCCAGGCAAACGCGCTGGCGGTGCTGGCCGTAGGCGAAAAAGGTGCCTTTCTCAACGCGCCCGATATGTATATGGAGAAACTGATCGTCGGCCCCGGCGCAAAAGGAGCGATCGACCTTGCGCTGCCGCTGGAGGAGAACTTACGCAACGTGGCGCGTGCGCTGAATAAACCGCTCAGCGAGCTGACCGTTACCCTGCTTGCCAAACCGCGACACGATGCGGTGATTGCCGCGATGCAGGCCCTGGGCGTGCGCATTTTTGCTTTCCCGGACGGGGATGTTGCCGCCTCCATTCTTACCTGCATGCCGGACAGCGAAGTCGACGTGCTGTATGGCATTGGCGGCGCGCCGGAAGGAGTCATTTCTGCGGCGGTGATCCGCGCGCTGGATGGTGATATGCACGGCCGTCTGCTGCCGCGTCATCAGGTGAAAGGCGACACGCCGGACAACCGCAGACTGGGCGAAGACGAGCTGAAACGCTGCCGCGCAATGGGCATCGACACCGACAACGTACTGCGGCTGGACGACATGGCGCGCAACGACAACGTTATTTTTGCCGCCACCGGCATCACCAGCGGCGATTTACTGAAAGGCGTGACGCGTCAGGGAAATCTGGCCACCAGCGAAACGCTGCTGATCCGCGGCAAATCGCGCACCATCCGCCGCATTCAGTCAGTTCACTATCTGGATCGCAAAGACGCCGCGCTGCACCCTTACCTGCTGTAAGTTTGCCGATCTGAGCTTTCGAACCCGGCCTGCACTGGAAAACGGGCGTTATTGCAGCGAAAATAGTGAAAAACCAGGCTACACCGTTTAAGGAGTTGTTTATGGCCGAATGGGTCAACGCCAGGATAGAAAAGGTGACCGACTGGACGGACAGCCTGTTCAGCATCACCATGACCGCGCCCGTCGATCCTTTCATCGCCGGTCAGTTCGCCAAACTGGCGCTGGAAATTGACGGCGAACGCGTTCAACGTGCCTACTCCTACGTAAATGCGCCGGGCGACGAGAAGCTGGAGTTTTATCTGGTTACCGTGCCGGAAGGGAAGCTCAGCCCGCGCCTTCATGCGCTGCAACCCGGCCTGCAGGTGATGATCACTAAGCAGGCGGCGGGTTTTTTCGTGCTTGATGAGATACCCGACTGTAAAACGCTGTGGATGCTGGCAACCGGCACCGCCATCGGCCCTTATCTCTCTATATTGCAGGAAGGCAAAGGGCTGGAGCGTTTTGACAATATCGTGCTGCTTCATGCCGCACGCTACGCGCAGGACTTAAGCTATCTGCCGCTGATGCAGCAGCTTCAACAACGCTACGGCGCACAGTTGCGTATTCAGACCGTGGTCAGTCGTGAAGAGATTGCCGGATCGTTAACCGGTCGCGTGCCGGCGCTGATCGAGAGCGGCGAACTGGAAGCGGCGGTCGGCCTGAAAATGGACGCCGCAGACAGCCACATCATGCTCTGCGGTAATCCGCAGATGGTGAGAGACACGCAGCAGATGCTGAAAGAAACGCGGGCGATGCGTAAACACCTCAAACGCAAGCCGGGACACATCACCAGCGAACACTACTGGTAGTCGGGCCGCCGTCGATAATTGACGGCGCACGCCGCTTTGCCGAAGCGGTTTTCTCCGCGGGTACCGGGAAACACAACCAGCTCAAGCGTCATGGTTATCAGGATCAGCAGCGGAATAAAGCGCCCAAGCGCAACATGCCATTCGGGTGAGAGCGTATCCCAGTTTCCGGCCAGCAGTATCCACGCCACGATCAACAGCAGCCCCCACCAGCCTGATTTATTGCGATCGTGCAGCCGTTTAACCACCACCGCGCCGCTGGGCCAGAGCAGGCAGACCACGCACAATGCGGCAGTCTGCGTACTGAGCCAGCCACGATCCGCCAGGGCCAGCAGCAAAATCATCAGCATCAGCCACAGCGCCAGCCAAACCCACAGGTCACGTCGCCCGATTCTGCCTTGCCAGGAAAAACACCACGCTTGTAAGGTCATTTTTTATCCCTCAGGACAGCGTCAGGCTTTGACTTTGCTGGTCATTGTCCGGTCTAATCTTGTGCTGAAAATACGGGTTAAGGCGGACAACATGAAAAAAGCGATCTTCACCGGCATCTTTCTTTGCAGTACGCTGGCGACGGCGTCGCTCAGGGCTGAAGAACCCGCACCGCAGGATCGCGCCGAACACATGCCGACTGCGCCCTACCTGCTGACGGGCGCGCCCACCTTTGATATGACTATCGGCCAGTTTCGCGAAAAGTATAATGCGTTGAACCCTGAATTGCCGATTGCTGAGTATCGCGCCATTGATGGTCGTGGTGACAAAAGCAATTTGACCCGCGCCGCCAGTAAGATCAATGAAAATCTCTACGCGTCTACCGCGCTTGAGCAAGGCACGGGCAAGATCAAGACGTTACAGATTACCTGGCTGCCGGTGCCCGGCCCGGAAGAGAAAGCGGCACGAGACAGCGCGCGCGCCTATATGGCCGCGCTGGAGCGTTTTTTTGAGCCCACGCTCAACGAAGCGCAAAGCCTTAAGCGGCTGGACGAACTGCTGAATAACGGCAAAGGCTCGCGCTACTTTGAACAGAAAGAGGGCGCACTGCGCTACGTCATTGCGGATAACGGTGAAAAAGGGCTGACCTTTGCCATCGAGCCGATAAAACTGTCGCTGGCCACCGACTGAGCGGTCGCAAAGAATGACGAAAAGCAAAGCCTTTCACTGCGTAGATCTCTATACTGTCTGACAGACACCGTTGCTGAAGCAGCGTAATTTAACCGTATCACGCGAAGCGTGGAGGATATGATGCGACATCCATTAGTCATGGGAAACTGGAAACTGAACGGCAATAAAGCCCTGGTCAAAGAGCTGATTGCCGGTTTACGAAATGAGCTGAGCACCGTTGACGGTTGCAACGTTGCCATCGCTCCGCCAGTGATGTATCTGGACCAGGCAAAACATGCCGTGTCGGGCAGCAAAATTGCGCTGGGCGCGCAAAACGTTGATGTGAATCTTTCCGGCGCCTTCACCGGCGAAGTTTCCGCCGAGATGCTGAAAGACATCGGCGCGAAATACATCATTATCGGTCACTCAGAACGCCGTACTTATCATAAAGAGAGCGATGAGCTGATTGCGAAAAAATTCGCGGTACTGAAAGACGCGGGTCTGATCCCGGTTCTGTGCATCGGTGAAACCGAAGCGGAAAACGAAGCGGGTAAAACCGAAGAAGTTTGCGCGCGCCAGATCGACGCGGTACTGAACAGCCAGGGCGCCGGGGCGTTCAACGGCGTAATTATTGCTTACGAACCCGTCTGGGCGATCGGCACCGGCAAATCTGCCACGCCTGCGCAGGCTCAGGCCGTTCACAAATTCATTCGCGATCACATTGCGAAGAAAGACGCAGCCGTGGCGGAGCAGGTCATTATTCAGTACGGTGGTTCCGTCAACGACAAAAATGCGGCTGAACTGTTCGCGCAGCCGGACATCGATGGCGCGCTGGTTGGCGGCGCCTCACTGAAGGCCGACGCCTTCGCCGTGATCGTTAAAGCCGCAGCGAAAGCCAAAAACGCCTGATGCACCTCCCTGCTTCGCGCTCGCGAAGCAGGTCTTCTTCCCGCCCTGATTACTTCCAATAGTTTTTAAACTTTAAACATTTTTTTAAAGTATCCGTAACAATGTACACTTTCCCGCCCATTAACTGACTGTTTAATAAACCATTTTAAAACTAAGGGTTTATCAAACCGTTGGTAACAAAAAACGGCTTCAGGCCGGCTTATGAGTTGGAGATATCGCCTCATGCGAAAATTAGCACTACTGCTTACCGCCTGTTTCAGCGCCCTGGGCCTGACGGGCGCGGCTATGGCAAATGAAGAACCAAAAAACGTTGATGTGTTACTGATTGGCGGCGGCGTCATGAGCGCCACGCTGGGTACTTACCTGCACGAGCTGGAGCCTGACTGGCGGATCGGCATGGTCGAGCGGCTTGACGGCGTGGCAGAAGAGAGCTCAAACGGCTGGAACAACGCCGGAACGGGACACTCCGCGCTGGCCGAAATGAACTACACGCCGGAAAAAGAGGACGGCACGGTCGAGATCCAGAAAGCGGTTGAAATTAATGAATCGTTTCAGATTTCCCGCCAGTTCTGGTCGCACCAGGTGCAACAGGGCGTGCTGACCAATCCGCACAGCTTTATTAACAGCGTCCCGCACATGAGCTTTGTGTGGGGCGATGAGAACGTTAAGTTTCTGAAAAAACGCTACGAGGCGCTGCAAAAAAGCACGCTGTTCCGCGGTATGGAGTACTCAGAAGATCCGGCGCAGATCAAAAAGTGGGTGCCGCTGATCATGGAAGGGCGTGATGGCAAAGAGCCGGTGGCTGCGACGCGCATCCCTATCGGTACCGACGTGAACTTCGGCGAAATCACCCGCCAACTGGTGGCTTCACTGCAAAAAAATCCGAACTTTACGTTGCAGACGCACAATGAAGTGCGCGGTTTTCAACGTAACGACGACGGCAGCTGGAATGTGAAGGTGGCCGATCTGAAGAACAACGACAAAGAAACGACCGTGCGTGCCAGATACGTCTTTATCGGCGCGGGCGGCGCGGCGCTGACGCTGTTGCAGGAAACCGGCATTCCGGAAGCCAAAGCCTACGCGGGCTTTCCCGTTGGCGGCGAGTTCCTCGTTACCGACAATCAGGAGGTGGTAAAACGTCACCTGGCGAAAGTGTACGGGAAAGCCTCGGTCGGCGCGCCGCCCATGTCGGTGCCGCATCTGGACACCCGCATGCTGGACGGCAAGCAGGTTCTGCTGTTCGGGCCATTCGCCACGTTTTCCACCAAATACCTGATGCACGGATCGCTGTGGGATATGTTCCATTCAACCACCACCTCAAACTTTATGCCGATGGTGGATGTGGGCCTGGATAACTTCGATTTGGTAAAATACCTGATTGGCCAGCTGATGCTGAGCGATGAAGATCGCTATCAGGCGCTGAAAGAGTACTTCCCGAACGCGAAGAAAGATGAATGGCGTCTGGTTAAAGCGGGTCAGCGCGTGCAGATCATCAAAAAAGATGCTGACAAAGGCGGCGTGCTGAAGCTGGGCACCGAAGTTGTTACCTCGCAGGATGGCACCATCTCTGCCCTGTTGGGCGCATCGCCGGGCGCCTCCACCGCCGCGCCCATCATGCTGGATCTGATGAAAAAGGTGTTTAAGGACAAAATCGACACGCCAGCGTGGCAGTCAAAACTGAAAACGATGATCCCCTCTTACGGTCAGAAACTGGACGGCAACACGGCGGCTACCGAGAAAGAGCTGTCTGAAACCAGCCGCATTCTCCAGTTGGACTACACGCCTTTTGCGGCGGCCAACGACGACGGTTCAATACCCGCCGTCGTGAATGAATAACATAACGTAGTGAAAGGGCGGATATATCCGCCCTTTTTTTATTCCTTCGGCTGCCACATGACCTGGCGTCTATGCTTTTATCTTACCCGTTACGAGGAAGATACTGATGCATACGCCCCAGCCCCAACCGATTTCCGACCAGACGCTGTCATTGATCGATCGCTACTGGCGCGCCGCGAATTACCTTTCGGTCGGGCAAATCTACCTGATGGATAACCCACTGCTGCGCGAACCGCTGCGCCCAGAGCACATCAAACCGCGCCTGCTTGGTCACTGGGGCACCACGCCGGGCCTGAATTTTATCTACGCGCATCTGAATCGCATCATCTGTGAGCGCGATCTTAACCTGCTCTACATCTGCGGACCGGGGCACGGCGGGCCGGGCATGGTTGCCAATACCTGGCTGGAAGGCACCTACAGCGAAATCTGGCCAGCGATCGGTGCCGATGCCGAAGGAATGAAAAAACTCTTTAAGCAGTTCTCGTTTCCCGGCGGCATTCCGAGCCACGCCGCGCCCGAAACGCCGGGTTCCATTCACGAAGGCGGCGAGCTGGGTTACTCACTGGTTCACGCCTTCGGTGCGGCCTTTGATCATCCTGATTTGATTGTGCCGTGCGTGATTGGCGACGGCGAGGCCGAAACCGGGCCGCTGGCCGCCAGCTGGCACGGCATAAAATTCCTCAACCCCGCTCGCGACGGCGCCGTATTACCCATTTTACATCTGAACGGCTACAAAATCGCCAGCCCGACGATCCTCGGCCGCACCAGCGACGATGAACTGAAACAGCTTTTTGAGGGCTACGGCTACGAACCGCTGTTTGTGACCGGTGACGATCCGCAAAAGATGCACCGGGAGATGGCCCATACGCTGGATATCGCTTTTGATCGCATTCAACACTTTCAGCGCGCCGCACGGGAAAACGCGGCGCAGGGCGTACCACGCTGGCCAATGATTGTCCTGCGCAGCCCGAAAGGCTGGACCGGCCCGAAAACCGTTGAGGGTAAAAAAGTGGAAGGCTTCTGGCGCGCGCATCAGGTGCCGGTTTCAGCCTGCCGCGAGAACGACGAACACCGTCAGATTTTAGCATCATGGCTGCAAAGCTATCGGGCGGAGGAGCTGTTTGACGAGGCGGGCCGGCTGAGGCCTGAGCTTAAGGCGCTGGCACCGCAGGGCGAAAAGCGCATGGGCGCCACGCCGTACGCCAATGGCGGGCGATTACGTAAGCCGCTTGAAACGCCGGATATTCGCCGGTTCGCGGTGAACGTTGTGCAACCGGGCGAAACCCAGGCGCAGTCCACGGCGGTGCTGGCCGATTACCTGAGCGCGATCTTTGAACGCAACCCGGACAATTTCCGCCTGTTCGGCCCGGACGAAACGGCCTCTAACCGTCTCAGCAACGTCTTTAACGTCACCAGCCGTCGCTGGATGGAAGAGACCCGCCCTTACGATGAGCAACTGGCTGCGGACGGACGCGTTATGGAGATCCTCAGCGAGCACCAGTGCCAGGGCTGGCTGGAAGGTTATCTGTTAACCGGCCGACACGGGCTGTTTAACTGTTACGAGGCGTTTATTCATATCATCGACTCAATGTTCAACCAGCACGCGAAATGGCTGAAGGTCTCGCGCAAGCTCCCGTGGCGTGAACCCATCTCTTCCCTGAACTATCTGCTCTCATCGCACGTCTGGCGACAGGATCACAACGGCTACAGCCATCAGGACCCGGGTTTTATCGATCACGTTGCCAATAAAAAAGCGGATATTGTCCGTATTTACCTGCCGCCGGATGCCAATACGCTGTTGTGGGTGGGCGATCACTGCCTGAACACCTGGAACCGCATCAACGTGATCATCGCCGGTAAACAGCCGGAACCGCAGTGGCTGACCATGGAGGCGGCGATCCAACACTGTGAAAAAGGGATGGGCATCTGGCGATGGGCGGGGAATGAAACGGCCGACAACCCTGCCGAGGTCGTCATGGCCTGCGCCGGCGACGTGCCGACCATGGAGACGATGGCGGCGGTGGATCTGCTGCGTCAGTACCTGCCCGACCTGCGCGTTCGCGTGGTTAACGTTGTCGATCTGCTGGCATTACAAACGAAAGATCAGCATCCACACGGCCTGAGCGAGGCGGAGTTCGATGCAATATTTACCCCTGATAAGCCGGTGATTTTCGCCTTTCACGGCTATCCATCGCTGGTACATCGCCTCAGTTACCTGCGCACTAACCACCGTAACTTCCACGTCCGCGGCTTCATTGAAGAGGGCACCACCACCACGCCGTTTGATATGACGGTACTGAACGAGCTGGATCGCTATCACCTGGCGCAGGAGGCGATTCTGCGCGTGCCGGGACTTCAGGAAAAAGCCGGCGACGTGCTGGATGCCCTTCAGGAAAAACTCGCCGCGCATCATGCTTACGTGCGCGAACACGGCGAAGACATTCCTGAAGTGCAAAACTGGAAATGGCCATCGCAGCAGGACAACAGCAACATGCCGGAATAACGCCTGAGCGGCCATGTGCCGCTCTTTTATCTGAAGGCTTCCATCAGCATCCAGAGTGTTGTTACCAGCAGCGACAGCGCCATCACGCTGTTAAACAGACGCAGCTTCCAGGCCACCTGCAAATGCTTTCCAAGCCGGTTTCCGGCCGCGGCCCACAGCAGAATACAGGGTAAATTCAGCAGCGCAAAACCTGCGACGACCGTTACCACGCTGCTGCTGGCGGTATATACCAGCATCACATTACAGGTCATCAGCCAGGCTTTGGGATTGACCGCCTGAAACAGTGCGCCGCCCAGAACAGACATCGGTCTGGCCTTTTCCTGCATCTCAGGCGCGCCCGCGCGAAAAATTTTCCAGCTCAGCCACACCAGCCAGGCACAGCCAAGCATCGTCAGGGGCAGTTTGATCACGCTCATCCAACTGAGTAAAACATCTAACAGCAATGAAGCGATGATCATTTGCAGTGCACATCCGAGCGTGATGCCAAACATCATCGGTAAGGTGCGCCGCAGGCCAAAATTGACGCCGGACGTCGCCAGCATCAGGTTGTTCGGGCCTGGGGTGATCGACATCACCGTGACATAGCTAAAAAAAGAGGGATCGAGCATAGTAAGATTTCCTGCCGCCTGATAAGAACTCCATCATAAAAGCAGAAAAGAAATGGTAACAGATTCAGAGATACACTATTGTAATGAGTACAATCATGTTCCTTTAGCAATTGTACCCATCATCTGTTGAGGTTACTGTGTCCGTTATCGATCCTCAGGAAAGCACGCTCTATTCGCAACTGGCGGAAACGCTGGCCGATGCCATTCACAACGGCACGTTCGCGCCGGGGAGCCGTTTGCCTGCACTGCGTCGCTGCGCCAGTCATCATCAGGTCAGCATTAATACCGTGTTGGCCGCCTACCGGATTCTGGAAGATCGCGGTCTGATCGCTGCACGCCCGCAGTCGGGCTACTTCGTGCGCAGCGTGTTGCCGTCGATCATGACCCGACCCGGCCATCGTGCCAGCGTGCATTCGCCCAGCAGTGAAAAACTGGATTTAATCGACGCGGTTTTTGCCGCCCAGAACCATCCCGACTACACCAATATCTCCCTTGCCTGCCCGCAGAACAGTGATTTTTTCCCCACGGCTAAAATCAGCCGCATCATGGCATCGCTGATGCGTCGTGAACCCGATCTGATTGGCCGCTACGCGTTGCCGCCCGGCAGCCAGCGCCTGCGTCGCGAGGTGGCGCGCCGATCGATGGATTTAGGCATTCGCCTGACGGCAGAGGATGTCACGCTGACGCATGGCTGCATGGAGGCGTTGCAATTGGCGCTGCGTACGGTCACCCGTCCGGGCGACTGCGTGGGGCTGGAAACCCCCACCTATTTTTATCTTTTTCCGCTGCTGGCCAGCCTCGATTTGAAGGTCATTGAGATCCCGACCGATCCCCGGCATGGCCTGTCGCTTGACGCCCTGGAAATGCTGCTACGCGAAAAGCGGCTGAATGCCATCGTGGCGATGCCCACCGTGCAAAACCCGTTGGGATTCACCATGAGGCTGGAGGACAAAAAAAGGCTGGCAACGCTGGTGAATGATTATCAGGTTCCGCTGATTGAGGACGGTTTGTATGGCGAGCTGCAATTCTGCTGGCCGCTGTCGCCTGCGGTAAAAGCGTTCGATCGGGATGGCTGGGTACTTTACTGTACCAGCTACACAAAAACGGTTGCGCCTGATTTTCACGTTGGCTGGATTGCGGCAGGACGTTTCACCCGAACGCTGGCCAGACTGAAGTCCGTTTCATCGCTGACCGAATCGCGCTTGCTGTCCGAAACGCTGGGGCATTTCCTTGAGTCGGGCGGCTATGATCATCACCTGCGGACGCTGCGCCGTCGTTATGCTGCGCAGGTGGACGAGGCACGCGGCATCATTGCCCGCCACTTTCCGCAGGGCACGCGAGCCACGCTGCCTGAAGGCGGCTTTGTCTTCTGGGTTGAGCTGCCCGGAAACGTCGACAGCGTGGCGCTTTTCCACCGCCTGCTTCAGGAAAAGATCTGCCTGACGCCCGGCGCGCTCTATACGCTCAGCGATCGCTGCAACAACGCGCTGCGTCTTTCATGCTGCTATCCGTTCGACGACCGCTACACCTGGGCGCTGAAGCGAACCGGCGCGCTGGCGTGTGAAATGAGCGGTATCGCCGCAAACGGCGACTAAGGCGTGCCGTTACGGCCCCATTTCGCATAGCCTTTTCTTACGGTCAACCGCTCATAATAGGCGCGTACGGCGGGCAAGTCGGCGTGATCCAACGGCGTCTCAAACCAGCGGTTCACCGACAGTCCTATCGGGATGTCCGCCAGCGAAAACGCCTCGCCGGCTATAAAGCCCCCCGTACGCGCGAGCTGTTCGTTGAGCAGCGTCATCATCTGGTTCCAGCCTTTGCAGGCCGCCGCCAGCAAACGTGCGTCCTGATGCGCGGGCGAGTGGCGCACCAGCGACATAAAAGCATATCGCCATGAGGTGTTGAGTTCGGTAGCCTGCCAGTCCAGCCACTGATCGACCCTGGCGCGTGCGCGCGGCTCTTGCGGATAGAGCCATTCGGCCTGTCGTGTATTTGCCAGGTAGCGAATAATAGCGTTAGATTCCCACAGGATGAAGTCGTCTTCCTGAAGTACCGGGATCAGCGAATTGGGATTAAGTGCTTTGAAGGTGGGATCCTGCAACGATTTTTGCCCTTCTCCCCACTCCTCACGCTGGAAAGGGAGAGCGAGCTCCTCACAAGCCCAAAGCACTTTTCTGACGTTAATTGATGAGGCGCGTCCTAAAATTTTTAACATAAGGCTGATACTCTTCAATCAATAAAAATGGACGGACTCTAAACTATGACCTGGTTGCGCCCCTTTAAACAAGTCGATGTGTTCACTTCTTCACCCCTTAACGGCAATCCGCTGGCGGTCGTGCTGGATGCCAGCGGCCTGAGCGATGCGCAGATGCAGGCGATGGCGAGCTGGACAAACCTGTCCGAAACGACTTTTGTGCTGCCGCCTGAAAACGCTGCGGCGGACTATCGCGTTCGGATATTCACACCGGATACCGAGCTGCCCTTCGCTGGCCACCCTACGCTTGGTACCGCGCATGCGCTGCTGGAAAACGGCCTCGACCCTAAAACGCCCGGACAACTTGTGCAGGAGTGCGCGCTCGGTTTGATCACGGTGAAAATTGGCGCGGAAGGCGCGCTGGCTTTTGCCGCGCCGGAAGCGACGATGACGGCGTTCAGCGATGCGTCGATCGGCAGCACGCTTAACAGCCCGTCAATTGACACCACGCTGCCGGTGACCATCGCGGATATGGGGATCCGCTGGCTCCTGATCCCGCTGACCTCAGCGGCGGCGGTGCTCAGCGTTAAGCCGGATGTGGCGGAGCTGGCGCGTCTGCTCTGCAAAGCCAGCGTCAACGGCGTCATGATATTTGGCCCGCTGGCGGGCGAAAATGAGCAGTATGAAGTGCGTGCGCTGCTGATTGAACAGGGCTCGCTGACGGAAGATCCGGTTACCGGTAGCGCCAACGCCTGCCTGGCGCGCTACTTTCAGGCACTGGGCGTTGAGCTGGATTATCGTGTGCGTCAGGGCAGCGCGCTGCATCGCGCGGGCCGTCTCAGCGTCTCCAGGACCGCCGACGGCGTGTGGATCGGCGGCCTGGTCACCACGGTGATTGATGGCACGCTGCGGCTCTGACTGCCAGGTGGCTTAAAGGAACATGCCGCCGGAGGCTTCGATGCGCTGACCATTCACCCAGCGGCTCTCATCGCTGAGGATTTGCGCCACCGCATCGCCGATATCGTCCGGTAGTCCGACGCGTCCCAGCGCGGTTTGCGAAGCGACAAAGGCGTTCACTTCCGGATTATCACGCACCATTCCGCCGCTGAAGTCAGTGGCGATAGCGCCCGGTGCCAGAATATTTACCGTGATGCGACGTTCGCCAAGCTCTTTCGCCTGATAGCGCGTCAGCACTTCCATGGCACCCTTCACCGCCGCATAAGCGCCGGAGCCTGGCAGGCTGAAGCGCGCCAGTCCGCTGGAAATATTCAGAATGCTGCCGCCATCGGCCATCAGTGGTAACAGCGTCTGCGTAAGAAAGAACGGGCCTTTAAAATGGACGTTTACCACTTCATCAAACTGCGCTTCAGTAGTCTCTACAAAACTGGCATGCAGCGAGGTGCCTGCATTGTTCAATAAATAATCAAAAGAATCACGTTGCCAGACGTTTTTAAGCTGTTTTTGCACGTTGCGGGCAAAGTCAGCAAAGCTGCCGCTGTCCGCCACATCGAGCTGAAGCGCCACCGCGCGGGCACCAAGCGCTTCAATACGCTCTACCACCGTCTGCGCCTGTTCTTCACCATTGCGCCACGTTAAAATAATATCAACGCCTTTTTTCGCCAGCTTCAGCGCTGCATTTTCACCTAAACCCCGGTTTCCACCGGTGATCACTGCGATTTTATTGCTCATTCTCTTCTCCGCTTGTTGTGCTGTGGACAAAATCAAGGATATTACTGCTGAAATAAACTATAAATACCCTTACGAGCGCTTCACTGTTTCATTTCAGGCAACAAAAAGCGAAAAAATGGATAAAGTTCACGCAATGCAGGTTTTTGTCAGGGTAGCGGAACTGCAAAGTTTTACGCGTGCCGCTGAAAGCCTCGGCCTGCCGAAAGGCAGCCTCTCCCGCCAGATCCAGGCGCTGGAAAACACGATGGGCGTCCGGTTGCTGCATCGCACCACGCGGCGCGTGCAGCTTACCCAGGATGGTTTGGTCTATTACGATCGCTGCCGCGATGTGCTGGCGACGCTGGAGGAGATGGATTCACTGTTTCAACACGACCCCGCCACGCTGAGCGGACGGCTGCGCGTTGATATGCCGGTCAGCATGGCCAGTGATTTTATTCTGCCGCAGCTTCCTGCCTTTCTTCAGCAGTACCCCGGCATCGAACTTGAGTTGAGCAGCAGCGACCGGCGGGTTGACGTGGTGCGGGAAGGTTTTGATTGCGTAATACGCGTAGGTACGCTGGCCGACTCCGGGCTGATCGCCCGCCCGCTCGGTTCGCTGACCCTGGTCAACTGCGCCAGCCCGGATTATCTGGCCCGTTTCGGCACGCCAACCTCACTGGACGATCTTGCACAGCATGCGATGGTGCACTACAGCCAGCAGTTAGGGGCGCCCTCTTCCGGCTTTGAGTTTTTTGATGGCAAAATCTGTCGTTACGTGAAAACCGGCGGCGCGGTCACGGTCAACAGTACGGAGACCTATCGTGCAGCCTGTCTGGCCGGTTTAGGCATTATTCAGGCGCCGGAGTGCGGCGCGCGCGCGGCGCTGAAAGAAAAAACGCTGGTGGAAATTCTGCCGCAGTTTCGTGCAGAACCGATGCCGGTTTCGCTACTTTATCCACACCGTCGCAACCTTGCGCGTCGGGTTCAGGTTTTCATGGAATGGCTGACGCAGGCGATGAAACGCTACGTTGCCTGAGCGGCAGTCTATAATTCCACTTAACATTCTCTTTTAAAGGACACGCTAACGACATGAAGGAAAACTCATCCGTCGGGGATCACACCGATGAGAAGCCGGCCATTGACATTAAAACCGGCAATAAAACTGTCGATAAGTCTATTTCACGCGTTTCTCGCTTCGTGAGCAGGGTCGAAGCCATTCCCGCTGTCGCCCATTTCATGCGTGCCGGCGAGCGTTTTAATGACCGTCTGGGCAGCCAGTTTGGCGCGGCAATCACCTATTTCTCTTTTTTATCGCTGATCCCGATCCTGATGGTCTCTTTTGCCGCCGTCGGGTTTGTGCTGGCCTCCCATCCTGATCTGTTGACCGAGCTGATTGGCAAGATAGTCAACAGCATCAGCGATCCCACCCTCGCGACCACGCTGAAAAACACGGTCAATACCGCCGTGCAGCAGCGCACTACCGTGGGCCTGACCGGGTTGCTGATCGCACTTTATTCAGGCATCAGCTGGATGGGGAATCTGCGGGAAGCCATCCGCGCGCAGTTTCGCGACGTCTGGGAACGCAGAAAGCAGGAAAAAGAGAAAATCTATTTTAAATACACCCGCGATCTGATCTCGCTTATCGGCCTGGTGGTGGCGCTGATTGTCACGCTGTCGCTGACCTCAATCGCTGGCGCGGCGCAGGAAAGCATCGTTGAAGCCCTTGGGCTGTCCCATGTTGAATGGCTCAGACCGGTGATGACGCTGATTGCCCTGACGATTTCAATCATGGCTAACTATCTGCTGTTCCTGTGGATTTTCTGGATTCTGCCGCGCCATAAACCGCGCAAAAAAGCGCTGTTTCGCGGCACGCTGCTGGCAGCTATTGGGTTTGAAGTGATCAAATTTATTATGACGCTGACGCTGCCCAAGCTTGCCTCGTCGCCATCCGGCGCGGCCTTTGGGTCAGTATTGGGGCTGATGGCGTTTTTCTACTTCTTCGCCCGACTGACGTTATTTTGCGCCGCCTGGATCGCCACCGCAGACGGCGAACCGAAAGAAGCTGGCGCGGAAGTAGCAGAACCGGCGAAGTAGTTACCCCTTCTGCCCTGACGGCTGTAGGATTTGGCAGCTGTGATCCTGAAGCTCCTCCGCCGAGGCGCGGTTGAGCTTCAGCAGGTTGCGTTTCGTTACCATCAGGGCGCGTCGCCCGTCCGGCAGCGCAGCAATCGCAATACTGTATTTCCCCATCTCCTCGCGCGCGCCAGGCAGCTCATTGGCGATGCGAATAAACGGGCTCGTTCTCTTCATTTCATCACGCGTAATGGTGCGGATCTGGTAATCATTACCGGCAAGCTGCGTGGATTGCCAGTGGTCATTCAGCGTGCTGTTAAGCGTGTCGAGCCGCTGGCGAATATCAGGCCGCAGACAGGAAATATGAATGTGCAGCTGTTTTTGCGTTCTGCCGGTCGGCGAGTTGATGGTCAGTGAAAACACCCTGTCGTCAATAAGTGCCCCACGGCGCTCTTCCATATAGTGTCGCGCGCGCCAGGCTTCAGCGAAAAAGTTAGGCGTAGCGGGATTAAGAAGCTGCGGACTTTCGATACCGGTAATTCTGTTAACCGGCAAAAGGAGGTATTGCAGAGGGCCATTGCGGTCTTTCATCACCACAAAACCGTTGCGAAGATCGACGATGCGGCAGGGAGTGGGATCGTTATTTTCCTGCTGATTGGGTACGCATTGTTCGCGGACCGTTTTCCACAGCGCGTTGGCACTCTTTTTATGGAATACCACCGAGGCGCAACCCGCCGTTATGACTATACCTGTTATCGCAACTGCTAACAGGACTCGCTTTCGCGCCTGCATGATCTACGCCTCTGAACATCACCTGTTCACAATGTAAATGAACAGGTGATAAAGATCATGTCAAATAATCAATCGCGGCGACTATTAAAGATGCTTAACGCTGCATCGCGCGATCGTAAGTTCCACCATTGCCAAAATGGGTTTTCTGCGCTTCGCTCCAGCCGCCGAATTTTGCATCGTCAATCGTAAACAGTTTAACCGGCGCAAACTTATCGGCATACTTTTTCACGACGTTGGGATCGCGTGGGCGATAGTAATTTTGCGCGGCGATCTCCTGGCCTTGCGGCGAGTAAAGATACTTAAGATATTCTTCAGCAACTTTACGCGTATCACGCTCATCAACCACTTTATCGACGACGGAAACGGTGGGTTCTGCCAGGATTGATTCGCTTGGCGTCACGATTTCAAACTTGTCTTTGCCTAACTTGTTTACCGCCAGATAGGCTTCGTTTTCCCATGCAATCAATACGTCACCAATGCCACGCTCAACAAATGTATTGGTTGCGCCGCGTGCACCGGAGTCCTGTACCTCAACGTTTTTAAACAGCGCCTTGATGTAATCCTGCGCTTTGGCTTTGTCGCCATTGTTTTGATCCAGCGCCCAACCCCACGCGGCCAGATAGTTCCAGCGAGCGCCGCCAGAAGTTTTCGGGTTTGGGGTAATAACAGAAACGCCTGGTTTGGTTAAGTCCTGCCAGTCGTGGATCTGCTTAGGATTGCCTTTGCGAACCAGGAAAACGATCGTGGAGGTATAAGGCGCGGAGTTGTCCGGCAGCCGTTTGATCCAGTTCTTATCGATGCGGCCGCGTTCGGCAATGGCATCAACGTCTGACGCGAGCGCCAGCGTCACCACGTCCGCACGAATACCGTTAATTACCGAGGTCGCCTGCTTGCCGGAGCCGCCATGCGACTGGCGGATCACCACGTTATCGCCCGTTTCCTGCTTATAATGGGCGCTGAACGCCTTATTGTACTGCTCGTACAGCTCGCGCGTTGGATCGTATGAGACGTTCAGAAGCTGAACATCTTTAGCTAACACGCTGGTTGATGCCAGGATCAGGGTTAATCCTACACTCCACTTCTTCATTGATGCGCTCCCGGGGATGAATTCTTACCGAGAGCGTGACATAAAGTGTTTCATGAATTAAAGAATTAAAAATAAGCTGTAATAACTAAAGAGTATAACGCGATGCATAAGAAAGGCGCTGTCGCCAGCGCCCAACGATTTAGTAGAGTCGTTTAGCCGTATCCAGCCAGTCACCTTTAAACGGACGCTTCATATTTTCGATAGCGTCAATGATGTCATGGTGAACCATTTTCTCGTTTTGGATGCCCACGCAACGACCGCCGTAGCCCTGCAACAGCAGCTCAATAGAGTAAGCGCCCATCCGTGAGGCCAGGATGCGGTCATAGGCCACCGGCGCGCCGCCGCGCTGGATGTGTCCAAGCACCGTTGAACGCGTTTCGCGTTTGGTTTCAGACTCGATGTATTTCGCCAGTTCGTCGATATCGCAGATATGCTCGGTAATAGCCACGATAGCGTGTTTTTTACCTTTCGCGATGCCCGCTTTAATCTCTTCTACCAGCTCTTCACGCGTATACGGGATTTCCGGCAGCACGATAAATTCGCAGCCGCCCGCGATGGCCGCTGCCAGCGTCAGATCGCCGCAGTAACGCCCCATCACCTCAACGATAGAGATACGCTGATGCGAGGAAGAGGTATCACGCAGGCGGTCAATCGCTTCAACCACCGTTTCCAGCGCGGTAAAATAGCCAATGGTGTAATCGGTGCCCGCGACGTCATTATCAATGGTGCCCGGCAGGCCAATGCAGGGGAAACCCATTTCCGTCAGGCGTTTTGCGCCCATATAGGAGCCGTCACCGCCGATAACCACCAGCGCATCGATACCGCGCTTTTTCATGTTTTCAATCGCAACGGTACGAACAGCTTCTTCACGGAATTCCGGAAAACGCGCGGAGCCGAGGAACGTGCCGCCGCGGTTAATCATGTCAGAGACGCTATAGCGATCGAGATTGATCATGCGATCTTCATACAAGCCAAGATAGCCATCGTAGATGCCGCACACTTCAAGACCTTCGCTCAACGCAGCGCGAACCACGCCGCGAATCGCTGCGTTCATACCCGGAGCGTCACCGCCGCTTGTCAGTACACCGATTTTTTTAATCATGACAACCTCTGAACTTGTTAATGCAAATGTAAATTCTGGACGCCGGGTCACACGACGCAAGCGAGCTTATCGCTGAATATCTGCAATAGTATATCAAAGCCAGTTTGCTGAATTGATTCAGGTCAGTCATCAAACGGCTATTTTTTTTGCACAGTATCACGTTTTCGCCCTTAAAACCGTTAACCCGTTTATTTATCAGGCAAAACGACCGATTCACGCTCGTGCGGCATAACGCTGGAAATGGGGTCCAGGTGGATAATGACATCCGATCCGGGAAAACGTTTTAACAGCGCGATTTCAACTTCGTCTCCCAACCGATGCGCCTGATCAAGCGGCAAATTATCGTCCATTTCTAAATGCAGCTGGATAAAGCGGGTCGGGCCGGACTGCCGGGTTCGGATATCGTGCGCGCCGATAACGCCAGGCCAGCGCGAGGCAATGTCGATTATTGCCTGTCGCTCATCATCCGGTAGCGCGCGATCCAACAGCGCCTGAACGGCCTCATAACCCAGCCGTAGCGCACTGAATAAAATCCAGACGCCAATGCCCAGGGCAAACAGCGCGTCGGCAAGTTTAAATCCATACCAGCTCAGCCCCAGTGCGACAAGAATGGCGCCGTTCATTATTACGTCAGACTGATAGTGAAGCATATCGGCGCGAATCGCCTGGCTGCGCGTTTTACGCACCACCCAACGCTGAAAGGTTACCAGCACCATCGTCAGGCCGAGCGCAATGAGCGTCACCACCATCCCTACCAGCGGCGCACGCATCGGCGCGGGCGAGGCAAGGTGTTGGAGACCGGTAAGAAACAGAAACAGCGCGGAGCCTGAAATAAACATGCTTTGCGCCAGCGCCGCGAGCGATTCTGCCTTGCCGTGGCCAAACGTATGCTCTTCATCAGCAGGTTGAAGAGAATAGCGCACCACGAAAAGGTTGGTCAGCGACGCGGCAATATCAACCAGCGAATCAACCAGCGCGGCCAGCACGCTGACCGAGCCGGTGTACCACCAGGCAAAAATTTTCACAATCAACAGCAGAGAAGCGAGCGTGGTTGCCGCCAGAGCAGCCGCGTTTACCAACCGGGCGTAGGGATATTCCATGCCAAACTCCATAAGGATCGGAAGGTAATTATAATGAATTTTGAGCAAAAAAAAGCCCCGCCATCATGGCGGGGAAGACAGGGATGTGTCTATGGCAAGGAAAACAGGGATACTATGTTACTGGTTACGGCATTACTGACTACTGCTGGTACTACTACTTGCTGCATGCAGCGATGAAGGCTGCTGCAAACTGGTCAGCTGGCGCATTTTATCCATGCGCTGCTGATGTTTCTGTTTTAAAACGTCCTGCTGGGCTGGCGTAAGGAGCTGATACATCTTGTTGCGCACACGCGCCATTTCAACCTGACGCGTTACTTCCGCCTGCGCGATTCTGTCCAGCTCTGCCTTGTAGGCCGTTTCATTAAAATTCTCTGCAATGACGAGTTTATGCAGTTGATCTAAATCGTTAATACTTATGAGAGAATGCTCTCGACGCGTTTGACGCATTAAATCGCGCATTTGCTGGCGCTGCTGCTCAGTAAGGCTGATACCATCAAACATGTGTGTTTGAGGAATCTGCGTCATACTGCGTGGCGCCGCCTCGCTTTGAGGCATGTCATCAGTTGTCGCCACCTCGGCGGCCCCTGCGGCTGAAAATGCTATGATCAGCGCCGGTATCACAACGACGGCTGCTGTTGCTTTGCGCATCGTTAACTCCCGGTCCATATTTCGATTCAACGAAATCCAGTCTACGGACAACGCTGCAAACATGCGTCAGGCGGTGTAAAACTACGTAAAGTCATGGATTGACAGCATTCGTTCACGGTATTTTGCCTGCGGAGGGCAATAAAAAATGAATAAAATCCTGTTGGTTGACGATGATCGCGAATTGACTTCGCTGCTTAAAGAATTGCTTGAAATGGAAGGGTTTGAAGTGGTTGTTGCCGGCGACGGCGAGCAAGCGCTGGCCTTGTTAGATAACACAGTTGATTTACTTTTACTCGACGTGATGATGCCGAAGAAAAACGGTATCGACACGCTTAAAGAACTGCGTCAGCAACACCAGACGCCGGTGATTATGCTTACCGCTCGCGGCAGCGAGCTGGACCGCGTTTTGGGCCTGGAACTGGGCGCAGACGACTATCTGCCTAAACCGTTTAACGATCGCGAACTGGTGGCCCGTATTCGCGCCATTCTGCGTCGTTCTAACTGGAGTGAACAGCAACAGCAGCACGATAGCAGTTCACCTACGCTGGAGGTCGATCATTTGCGGCTTAACCCAGGGCGCCAGGAGGCCAGCTTTGACGACCTGACGCTGGACCTGACCGGCACGGAATTCACTCTGCTTTACCTGCTGGCGCAGCATCTGGGTCAGGTGGTTTCTCGTGAGCATCTGAGCCAGGAAGTGCTTGGCAAGCGTCTGACGCCGTTCGATCGCGCTATCGATATGCACATTTCGAACCTGCGACGTAAGCTTCCGGATCGCAAGGATGGTCATCCGTGGTTCAAAACGCTGCGCGGCCGTGGCTATCTGATGGTTTCGGCTACATGATATCCAGCCTTACCACCCGCATATTTGCCATCTTTTGGCTGACCCTCGCGCTGGTGCTGATGCTGGTGCTGATGGTTCCCAAACTTGACACTCGCCAGATGACGTCGCTGCTTGATAACGAGCAGCGACAGGGCACGATGATTGAGCAGCACGTTGAAGCTGAGTTGAGGCAGGATCCGCCCAACGATCTTATGTGGTGGCGCAGGCTGTTTCGCGCAATTGATAAATGGGCGCCGCCGGGCCAGCGACTTCTGCTGGTCACCAGCGAAGGCCGCGTGATTGGCGCTCAGCATAATGAAATGCAGGTGATCCGTAATTTTATCGGGCAATCTGATAACGCCGATCGACCGCAGAAGAAAAAGTACGGCCGGGTTGAGATGGTCGGGCCGTTTTCCGTTCGCGATGGTGAAGACAGCTACCAGCTTTATTTGATTCGCCCGGCGGGCAGTTCCCAGCTTGACTTCATCAACCTGCTTTTCGACCGTCCGTTGCTGCTGCTGATGGTCACAATGTTAATCAGTTCGCCGCTGCTGCTCTGGCTCGCCTGGAGCCTGGCAAAACCCGCAAGGAAACTGAAGCATGCGGCAGATGACGTGGCGGCCGGTAATCTGCGGCAGCACCCTGAACTGGAAGCAGGCCCGCAGGAGTTTCTGGCGGCCGGCGCCAGTTTTAATCAGATGGTCAGCGCGCTTGAACGCATGATGAACGGGCAGCAACGACTGCTGTCGGATATCTCGCACGAGCTGAGAACGCCGCTGACGCGGCTGCAACTGGCTACGGCGCTGATGCGACGCCGCCAGGGCGAAGGAAAAGAGCTACAGCGCATTGAGATGGAAGCCCAGCGCCTCGACGGCATGATTAACGATCTGCTGGTGCTGTCGCGCACGCAGCACAAAAACGCGCTGGTTAGCGAGGCGCTGAAGGCCAATCACCTGTGGTCTGACGTGCTGGACGATGCCAAATTTGAAGCAGAGCAAATGGGTAAAACGCTGGACGTGCCCTATCCGCCAGGGCCGTGGCCGCTTTACGGCAACCCAAATGCGCTCGACAGCGCGCTGGAAAACATTGTACGCAATGCGCTGCGCTACTCATATTCGAAGATTTCCGTCAGCTTTGCCGTAGATAAACAGGGCATTACCATTCACGTTGATGATGATGGCCCTGGCGTGAGTGAAGAGGATCGCGAGCAGATTTTCCGACCGTTCTATCGTACTGACGAGGCGCGCGATCGGGAATCAGGCGGAACGGGACTGGGCCTGGCGATTGTTGAAACGGCGATCCAGCAACATCGCGGTTGGGTTAAGGCCGACGACAGCCCGCTTGGCGGCCTGCGCCTGACGCTCTGGCTGCCGCTTTACTCCAGCAAAAACTGAGATAGTTTGCTATGCTCTGGCCCTCTTTCGCGAGGGCCAGAGCCGATGCTAAATATTGTTTTATACGAACCTGAAATCCCGCCTAACACCGGCAATATTATTCGGTTATGCGCCAACACCGGCTTTCGTTTGCACCTGATTGAACCGCTCGGTTTTACGTGGGATGACAAACGGCTTCGCCGCGCCGGGCTCGATTACCATGAGTTCACGGCGGTTCGCCGTCATGCCGACTACGCCGCGTTCCTCGCCTCAGAATCGCCTTCTCGCCTCTTTGCGTTGACCACAAAAGGCACGCCAGCACACAGCGCCGTCAGTTATCAGCCCGACGACTTCCTGCTTTTTGGACCTGAAACGCGTGGTTTGCCCGCAACCATTCTTGATGCGCTGCCCGCTCAGCATAAGATCCGCATCCCGATGCAGCCGGACAGCCGCAGCATGAACCTGTCAAATGCGGTTTCGGTGGTGGTTTATGAAGCCTGGCGCCAGCTTGGTTATGCGGGCGCGGTGATTAAGGAACAGGCCTGATACTAGATGCCGTCGCCAAACTCAAAGCCTGCGACGGTGCCGTTAAAGTGCTGATCCATATCCATTGCGGGTTTGTCGGTGCCCGGTTTGCCAACAATCCGCGCGGGCACGCCTGCCGCCGTGGTGTGCGGCGGCACCGGTTGTAATACCACCGACCCTGCGCCGATCTTAGCGCCACGCCCCACTTCAATATTGCCGAGGATCTTCGCGCCTGCGCCAATCATCACGCCTTCACGAATTTTCGGGTGGCGATCGCCGCTGGTCTTGCCCGTCCCGCCGAGGGTAACGGATTGTAAAATCGACACGTCATCTTCAATGATGGCCGTTTCACCCACCACGATACCCGTTGCGTGATCCAGCATGATACCGCGGCCAATTCTTGCGGCGGGATGGATATCTACCGCGAAGGAAACAGACACTTCGTTTTGCAGATAAACCGCCAGCGCGCGTCGCCCTTCGCCCCAAAGCCAGTGGCCGATGCGGTAAGCCTGAAGCGCATGAAAGCCTTTCAGGTAAAGTAGCGGAGTGGAATATTTGTCGATAGCCGGATCGCGCTGGCGTACCGCCTGAATATCGCAGGCGGCGGACTGGATCATTGAAGGATCCTGGTTGTATGCCTCCTGCACGATTTCACGGATCGCGATAGCCGGCATAATGGCGTTTGCCAGTTTGTTAGCCAGCATGTAGCTCAGCGCGCTGCCAAGGTCATCATGCTTAAGCAGCGTTGCGTGGTAAAAACTGGCCAGCATCGGTTCAGAATCAGCCAGCGCACGCGCTTCCGCTTTTATATTGTCCCAGACCTGTTCAGGTTCTACGCACGCCATGGCTCTCTCCCGTCGAATAGTGCATCACGCCAGTTGGCTGCTGATGAAGCATTGTTTTACCGCTCAGCCGGAACTACTTTTCGTCTTTTCTTGTCCGTCCGAGCAGGCTTAATGCTGCCTCTCGTGCATTTTTTTCGCAATACAGGATCTGATAAATCTGCTCGGTTATTGGCATCTCAACGCCGCAGCGGGCGGCCAGCGCCTTAACTTCTTTGGTATTTCGGAAACCTTCCACTACCTGGCCAATGGTATTTTGCGCGGTTTCAACATCTTTTCCCTGCCCAAGCATCATGCCGAAGCGGCGATTGCGTGACTGGTTATCGGTACAGGTCAGCACCAGATCGCCTAAGCCCGCCATGCCCATAAAGGTGGTGGGATCGGCGCCCAGCGCGCTGCCCAGCCGGGTCATTTCGGCCAGACCACGGGTGATCAGTGCCGTTCGCGCGTTGGCGCCAAAGCCAATGCCGTCGGAAATACCCGCGCCGATGGCGATAACGTTCTTTACCGCGCCGCCAAGCTGTACGCCAATAAAATCGGGATTATTGTAAACCCGGAAGCTTTTGCCGCAGTGCAGCAGCGTTTGCAGATCGTCGGCGAATTTCGTCTCCGTCGCGGCCAGCGCAATAGCGGTCGGCAGACCGGCTGCCAGCTCTTTTGCAAAGGTAGGGCCGGATATGACCGCCAGCGGAATGTCGTCGCCCAGAATCTCACGAGCAACGTCCTGAAGCAGCCTGCCGGTCTCTTTTTCCAGGCCTTTGGTTGCCCAGACAATACGAGAGTCCTGGCGCAGGTGAGGCTTTATTTGCCGCAGCACGTCGCCAAAGACATGGCTGGGAACCACCACCAGCAGGTCGCGACTTGCCGCAATAGCCGTGGCTAAATCGCTTTCCATGCTGAGGGAATCGGGAAACGGCACGTCAGGCAGAAAAGCAGTGTTGCAGCGATCCGCCTGAAGCTGGGCCTGATGCTGTGGATTATGACCCCATAAAACAACCTGATGGCCGTTTCTTGCCAGCGTGATAGCTAAAGCGGTGCCGTAAGATCCGGCACCGATAACGCTCATTGAGGCGTTGGTGGAAGACATTATGCGTCCTGTTGCGGAGCGGTGCCTTCACTTGACTGCTGAAGATAGTTCATGAACAGCGCGTCAAAGTTTACCGGAGCCAGGTTAAGCTGCGGGAACGTGCCGCGTGAAACCAGGCTGGTAATGCATTCACGCGCGTACGGGAACAGAATATTGGGGCAATATGCGCCCAGGCAGTGTGCCATCTGGTTGCCTTCGATACCGGCAACGGAAAAAATACCCGCCTGCTGAACTTCGCACAGAAATGCGGTTTCTTCACCCACCGTTGCGGTCACGGTAACGCGCAGAACGACTTCATAAATCTCATCAGCCAGCTGGCTGGATGCGGTATCCAGATCCAGTTTGACCTCTGGCTCCCACTCTTTCTGAAAGACCTGCGGCGCGTTTGGCGCTTCGAAGGAGATATCTTTCGTGTAAATGCGCTGGATCTGGAAAGCCATCTCGGTGTTGTTTTGCTCTGACATATTACGTAATCCTATGGGTTAATAATCCGTTATCACGCCATCTGCCCGTTTATTTGAGCAGCGGGTCGAGGCCTGCACGCTCGTTGAGCGCGAACAGGTCATCACAGCCGCCAATGTGCTGTGCATCAATAAAAATCTGCGGAACGGTGGTACGGCCGCTACGTTTGATCATCTCTTCGCGCTTATCGGCATCGCCATCAATGGCGATTTCCTGATAGTTCACGCCCTTCTGATCCAGAAGCGCCTTTGCGCGGTGGCAAAACGGGCAGGTGGCTTTGGTATAGATCTCAACGTTTGCCATACGGCTTCTCCACTATTATTTACCGCGAATCAGCGGCAGATTCTCGCCGCTCCAGCCAGCGATGCCTTCTTTCAGGATATAGACTTTTTCAAATCCTGCCGCGTTCAGTTGTGAGGCGGAATCACCGGCAGACGTGCCGTTTGCGCAAACAACAATCACCGGTTGCGCTTTATGTTTTTCCAGTTCGCCCAGGCTGCCTTTTTTGATGTCGGCGGCGGAAAGGTTGATGGCGTTAGAAATGTGGCCTCTGCGGTAGTCATCACGTGAACGCACATCGACTACAACGGCTTCTTCTTTATTGATAAGGTGAGTCGCTTCGCCGCGGCTGACCGTTTTTATCTTAGAGAACATGCCCTTAACGGTGGTCACGATCACCAAAACCAGCAGAACAACCCACGCCAGACTCAGAATGGTATGGTTGCCTGCGAACTGCATAATATCTTGCATGAGGGGTAACAACTCCCGAAAGGGTTAATAAGCGAAAACAAGGCCTCTGAGTATACCTGCCAGTGCTGTCATGTACAGACGTGAAGCGGTTCGAGTTGCGTTTTCTGGGGCTGTTTCCCAAAAAAAATTGTCATCTGTGTAAATCCCTCGCGAAGCGCTGTTTCGCTCGTCAAATGAACGGTTATTTATTGTGCAATGCCGGGTCTGGTTTCTGTGAATAGCGACAGGCGGAAAGTGAATACGTTAATGACATCGTTACTAAACGAAATGCAAAAGCGTTTACGGATGGCTGGTAAGCCGCTGTTCATCGTGGAATAATCCTTTCCTATGAGGGAAAATTCGACAGTTTTACGTCTGCGAACCCCAGGTAACGGATCGGCCATTGGCGTTCTGCTACGAACTGGCATGTTCACACTTTCCGCCTGCGTGCTCAGCGCAGGCATTTTGCTGCTGCCTGCGGAAAGCCGGGCGGCGGACGATAATAAATCTGAACTGAAAACCATTCAGCAGAACATCGCCGAAAAAGAGAAGAGCGTCCGCCTTCAGCAACAACAGCGAAGCAAACTGCTCGCGCAGTTGCAGAGTCAGGAAAAAACCATTGCGCAAGCCAGTCGCCAGCTACGTGAAACGCAGATTGCGCTGAACAGTTTACGTACAGAGATCAACAGCCTGACCGCCTCCATTGATAAGCTTGAGACCCGGCAGGCATCGCAGGAAGCGCTGCTGGCGGAGCAGCTGGATGCGGCGTTTCGTCAGGGGCAACACAGCGGCGTTCAGCTGATCCTCAGCGGTGAGGAGAGCCAGCGCAGTGAACGCCTGCTGGCCTACTTCGGCTATCTCAATGACGCCCGCCAGAAATCTATCGACGATCTGAAAAAAACACGCAACGATTTGTCGGCGGAGAAAGCCGCGCGGATTGATAAACAGGCGCAGCAAAAGAACCTCCTTTCACAGCAGCAGGCGCAGGCGCAGAAGCTGGAGAGCGCGCGCTCGGATCGTAAGAAAACGTTGGGAACGCTGGAGTCTTCGCTGGAGAAAGATCGGGCGCAACTGGTCGAGCTGCGGCAAAACGAAATTCGCCTGCGCGATAAGATTGCCAAAGCCGAGCGGGAAGCACGCGCGCGCGCGGAACGGGAAGCGCGCGAGGCCGAACGCGTTCGGGCGCGGCAACAGCAGGCGAAGAGCAAAGGCACCACCTATAAACCGACCGAAAGCGAGCGCTCGCTGATGTCCCGCACCGGTGGGCTTGGCCGCCCTTCAGGACAGGCTAACTGGCCGGTTCGCGGCAGCTTACAGCATCGCTTTGGCGAAGAGCTACAGGGCGAGCTACGTTGGAAAGGGCTGGTGATCAGCGCCGCAGAAGGCACTGAAGTGAAATCGATCGCCGATGGCCGCGTGCTGATGGCCGACTGGCTCCAGGGCTACGGACTGGTTGTGGTGGTTGAACACGGTAAAGGCGATATGAGCCTTTATGGTTATAACCAGAGCGCGCTGGTCAGCGTAGGCGCTCAGGTTAAGGCAGGACAGCCGATTGCGCTGGTGGGCACCAGCGGCGGCCAGGGTACGCCTTCACTCTATTTTGAAATTCGACGTCAGGGACAGGCGGTTAATCCACTACCGTGGTTAGGAAGATAATTTGTTACTTCTGCGCAAACTTTGCGGCGTGCTGACGGGCCTCACGCTGGCCTGCGCCGCGCACGCGGGCAAACTGTCGATTGTTATTGACGATTTTGGTTATCGTCCGGCTCAGGAAAACCAGGTATTACAGATGCCGTCGGCGATTTCGGTTGCCGTTTTGCCTGACGCGCCGCACGCGCGTGAAATGGCAACCAAAGCCCGCCAGCGGGGTCATGAAGTGCTGATCCACCTGCCAATGGCGCCGCTGAGCAAACAGCCGCTGGAAAAAGACACGCTGCGCCCCGACATGTCGGATGCCGAAATCGAACGAATTATTCGCCATGCGGTGGCCAACGTGCCCGGCGCAGTCGGGTTGAACAATCATATGGGCAGCGCGATGACTTCCAGCCTGCCGGGCATGCAAAAAGTAATGCGCGTGCTGAATCACTATAACTTCTATTTTCTCGACAGCATGACCATCGGTAACAGCCAGTCAACCCGCGCGGCGGCAGGCACCAGTGTGAAGGTCATTAAACGCCGGGTATTTCTTGATGATACGCAGAACGAAGCCGATATACGCAACCAGTTTACCCGCGCGGTAAGGCTTGCTCAACGTGACGGTTACGCTATCGCTATCGGCCATCCTCATCCCACAACCGTCCACGTTCTTCAGCAGATGCTGCCGACGTTGCCGTCGGATATCACGCTGGTGCGGCCCAGCCAGCTGTCAGGCGAGCCGCAGCGAACCGGCCCGCTGCGCAATCCGTTCCGTGGTGTAAAACTCTGCGTCGTGAAACAGCAGCCGGTGCCAGCCAGCCGTGCGCTTGAGGTGATAGCGGAAAGCATCAGCGGCAGCCGCGCGATGCGCTATATCAACACCCATTTTTCCGGGCTGACGTTCAGCGCCCCGAAGACGCCTTAATGACTTTCTGATACGGGAAGCGGTCCGATGACACAACGGCCTGAAAAAATTCTGCTGCTGGATACCGGCAATGAATGGGGCGGCGGCACCAACAGCATGCTTGAGTTACTGAAGCGTATCGATCGCACGCAGTTTGATGTGCGCTGCTGTTTTTATCATAACTACCGGCGCGGCGCAGGCGATTCAATCAGACAGGTTCTCCAGGCGCTTGATATCCCTTTTATCCTGATCCCACAGCGTAAACAGCCGCGCTGGGCAAAAATGGCCAAAGAGGTGCTTCGTACCCTGGTTTTTTATAGCCGCACGCAGCGGCAGAAAATGACTAACCATATCGATATGCGCTGGCGCATACGGCCCAATGCCAGACGTATCCGCCAGCTTATTGCCGAGTATCAGGCAGACATTCTCTATATGAATAACCAACCCGGCTCCAATGCAGAAGGCTATCTGGCGGCAGAGGGGCTGCCGATTGCGGTAGTGCAACACTGCCGCATAGAGCCGGTGCTCAATCCGCAGCTGGTAAGGCTGGTGAACCGGCGCGCCGATGCGGTCATCGCCGTTTCAAACGGCGTGCGAAAGGTGCTGCTGGATAAGGGCGTTGCGCCGGAAAAATGTTTTACCGTTTTTAACGCCATCGATATCCACCAGCGTTTGCCCGACCGCCTGACAATGCGCCGCGAGCTGCTGGACATTGAAGACGACACCTTTGTGTTTGGCAGCATCGGCTCGCTGATCGCCCGTAAATCGCATCATCATGTACTGAGCGCGCTGGAGAAGTTTGCCGCCGCCTTTCCGCAGGCCCGCTGGCGGATGGTTATTCTTGGCGAAGGCCCCGATCTGGCTGCGCTACAGGCGCAGGCGAAAAAAGCCGGCATTGCCGATCGCGTCACGTTTACCGGTTTTCGCAGCAATCCGCTGGACTATCTCGCTGCGTTTGACGTTTTTGTGCTTGCATCAAAAAGCGAGGGGTTGCCGCGCGTGGTGCTGGAGGCAATGCTGTTGAACACAGCGGTCATCGGTTCACGCGTGACCGGCACCGCCGAACTCGTGACGCACGCGCAAACCGGCCTGCTGTTTGAGTATGGCGACATTGACGGTCTGTTCGCGCAAATGAAAACCCTTTACCTTGATGCGGACACGCGTAAAAATTTGCTGGCCCAGGCCAACGCCAGCGTAAAACAGCACTATGCCATTGAGCATTATGTCTCTGGCGTGGAATCACGTTTAAAAAGTGCGGCACACGGGAACTCATCGCATGTTTGAATTTATGAAACCCCATTTTCGTTACATCCGCTCGCGTCATAACCTTCCCTATGAAAGCGCGCGGGGAAATATTCCCGTCACGTCGGTAGTGATCCCCTGTACCGGCGAAGATTTTATTGCTGAAGCAAAACTCAGCGCGCTGTTCGCTTCCCGCTTTGCGCCGGGCGCGGAGGAGATCGTCATCGTCAGCGACAGATCCGCCGATGAGTTTGGTGAACTGCCTGACAGAACGCGCGTGGTGACGCTGGAGGTGCCTTTCCGCGAAGAGAGCTACCGCTATAAGCAAATTTATCGCAGCAGGCTGATTAAGCTTCAGGCGCCGTTACAGGCAAAAACAGACGGCATTTTGATGATCGATTCCGACCTGAACTTGCTTAAAATGCCGGATATTCAGATGCACGACGGACACATTTACTCCAGTTTCCGCCAGGGCAGAATGATTGCCAAGCTGATGGGCGCGCCTGAGGAGAATCGTCCCGCCTATTATCGCAACAGTGTGCGTCCCTTTATTGTCGATCACGTTAACGGCGCATTTCTCGCCGCCACGCGAAAAACCTGGCAGCGTATCTGTCCGCTGTGGCTCACGCTGTTTCAGGATACGTGGGCGCTGATGGATGACTCTCAGCCGCCAACCGATCAGCTTCCGCTGGCTGCCCTGCTTGATATGCTGGATCTCAAAACCGTGAATCTGGGCGACTGGATGAACTGGCCCGTTTCGAAGAAAATTGGCGGCGCTACCGCAGCTATTCCGGGAGAGGTTGTCGGCGCGCACGGTGGCTTCCCGCTTTCCGAATGGCAGAAATACCTTGAATCGCCGGACGCACAGATGACCTTTAAAGGGCAGGACTACACGCGCAAAGTCCGCTATCTGACGGATGACGAAAAAAAAGGGTAAGACATCCGGGCCGGTGTGCAACCGGCCCGGAAGCGATCACCATTCCAGGATCACCTTCCCGGACTGCCCGGAACGCATGCGATCGAAACCCTGCTGGAAATCGTTGATGCTGAACCGGTGAGTAATAATTGGGCTGAGATCCAGCCCGGACTGGAGCAGCGCCGCCATCTTGTACCAGGTTTCGAACATCTCCCGCCCGTAAATGCCTTTAATAAACAGTCCCTTGAAAATTACCTGATTCCAGTCAATCGACATTTCCGCAGGCGGAATGCCCAGCAGCGCGATGCGACCGCCATGATTCATCACGCTCAGCATACTGTGAAAACCGGCGGGCGCCCCGGACATCTCAAGGCCGATATCGAAGCCTTCCGTCATCTCCAGTTCGTGCATCACTTCTGGCAGCTTTTCATGGCTGACGTTGACCGCACGCGTTACGCCCATTTTGCGCGCGAGATCGAGGCGATACTCATTCACATCGGTGATCACCACGTGCCGGGCGCCGACGTGGCGACAGACCGCCGCCGCCATAATGCCGATTGGCCCCGCGCCGCAAATCAGTACGTCTTCGCCCACCAGATCAAACGACAGCGCGGTGTGCACGGCGTTGCCGAAGGGATCGAAAATGGCGGCCAGCTCGTCGGAAATGTTGTCGGGAATGCGAAAGGCGTTATAGGCGGGAATGACCAGATATTCCGCAAAGCAGCCCTGGCGATTAACGCCGACGCCGATGGCGTTGCGGCACAAGTGGGTGCGCCCGGCGCGGCAGTTGCGGCAGTGCCCGCAGGTAATATGCCCTTCACCTGAAACGCGGTCGCCGATGGCAAACCCTTTCACTTCCTGGCCCACCGCGACCACTTCACCCACGTATTCATGGCCGACGATCATTGGCACCGGAATGGTTTTCTGCGACCACGCGTCCCAGTTGTAGATGTGCACGTCGGTGCCGCAGATGGCCGTTTTGCGAATTTTGATCAGCAGATCGTTATGTCCCGGCTCGGGAACGGGCGCGTCATGGATCATCCAGATGCCCTCTTCAGACCGCAGCTTGGCTAAGCCTTTCATGCCGTTTCCCCTCCAATGACGCCCAGCTCATGGCCGATGCGGGTAAAGGCTTCCACCGCGCGCGTAAGCTGCTCTTGCGTGTGCGCGGCTGAGATTTGCGTGCGAATGCGCGCCTGCCCCTGCGGCACCACCGGATAGAAGAAGCCAATCGCATAGATGCCTTCTTTTTGCAGACGACGCGAAAACGTCTGCGCCAGCTTTGCCTCGCCCAGCATCACAGGAATGATGGCGTGATCGGCGCCCGCCAGCCGGAAGCCCGCCTGCGTCATCGCGTTGCGGAAGAAACGCGTGTTTTCCCACAGACGCTGACGCAGCCCGTCGCCTTCGCTCAGCATGTCGAGCACGCGCAGCGAGGCGGCGACGATAGAGGGCGCCAGCGAGTTGGAAAAGAGATAAGGACGCGAACGCTGACGCAGCCACTCCACCACCTCTTTCCGCGCTGCCGTATAGCCGCCGGATGCGCCGCCCAACGCTTTACCCAGCGTGCCGGTAATAATATCGACGCGCCCCATTACCTCACAATATTCATGGGTGCCACGCCCGCCCTCGCCGACAAAGCCAACCGCGTGCGAATCATCCACCATCACCAGCGCGTTGTAGCGATCGGCCAAATCACAGATGCCCTTCAGGTTGGCTATCGCGCCATCCATCGAAAACACGCCGTCGGTGGCGATCATAATATGTCGCGCGCCCGCGCTGCGTGCCTCCGTCAAACGCGCTTCCAGCTCGGCCATATCGTTGTTGGCGTAGCGATAGCGTTTCGCCTTGCACAGCCGCACGCCGTCAATAATAGAGGCGTGGTTTAACGCGTCGGAGATCACCGCGTCCTCTGCATCAAGCAGCGTTTCAAACAGGCCGCCGTTGGCGTCAAAACAGGAGGAGTAAAGTAGGGCATCCTCCATGCCGAGAAACTCTGCCAGCCGCTGCTCCAGCCGTTTGTGCGTGTCCTGCGTGCCGCAGATGAAACGCACGGAGGCCATGCCGAAACCGTGGCTGTCCATGCCCTCCTTCGCCGCCGCAATCAGCGCCGGGTGGTTTGCCAGCCCCAGATAGTTGTTGGCGCAGAAGTTAATTGTCTGTTCGCCGCTCGCAAGCGTTAAATTACTCTGTTGAGCGGAGGCGATCGCTCGCTCCTCCTTAAACAAACCGTCTTCGTGAAGCGTGGCAAGTTGCTGCGTAAGCTGCTGATAAAATGATGAGGCCATTTTTTATTCTCCGACGGGAGCAAATGAGCGAAACATCTTACTGAAGCGCGCGCGTTGTCACGAGAGTGCTGATCGTGTTGTGTGATTTTCACAGCATATTTAACGCCGACGAAAGATAATTCCTGCCGCCTGCGGCTGTCCGGGTGGTGCTGAGATGTTATGATATTAGGCATTAGTGTGTGAAACCTCCCGTTTCACCCCCACTGTTTAAGGTTAAAGCTCATGATTATCGTCACCGGCGGCGCTGGTTTTATCGGCAGCAATATCATTAAAGCGCTGAATCTGAAAGGCTATACGGACATTCTTGTTGTCGACAACCTGAAAGACGGCACCAAGTTCGCCAACCTGGTGGATCTGGATATTGCCGATTACATGGATAAAGAAGATTTCCTGATTAGCGTTCTTGCGGATGAAGATTTCGGCGATGTGGAGGCGGTCTTCCACGAAGGCGCCTGCTCGGCCACCACCGAATGGGATGGCAAGTACATGATGGATAACAACTATCAGTACTCCAAGGAGCTGATGCATTACTGCATCGAGCGCCAGATCCCCTTCCTTTACGCCTCTTCTGCCGCGACCTATGGCGGCCGTAACGACAACTTTATTGAAGAGCGCGAGTTTGAAGAGCCGTTGAACGTCTACGGCTACTCCAAAATGCTGTTCGATCACTACGTGCGTCAGGTGCTGCCGCAGGCAGAATCGCAGATTTGCGGCTTCCGTTATTTTAACGTTTACGGCCCGCGCGAAGGCCATAAAGGCAGCATGGCCAGCGTGGCGTTTCATCTGAATACGCAGCTTAATAACGGTGAAAATCCCAAGCTGTTTGAAGGCAGCGACGGCTTTAAACGCGACTTCATCCATGTCGAAGACGTGGCCGCCGTCAACCTGTGGTTCTGGGAAAACGGCGTATCCGGCATCTTCAACTGCGGCACGGGCCGGGCGGAGTCGTTCCAGGAAGTGGCTGACGCAGCCCTGAAATTCCATCAGAAAAGTGAAATTGAATACATTCCTTTCCCGGAAAAGCTGAAAGGCCGCTATCAGGGCTATACCCAGGCGGATTTAACCCGGCTTCGCGCGGCAGGTTACGATAAGCCGTTCAAAACCGTCGCCGAAGGCGTGGCCGACTATATGGCCTGGCTCAACCGCAAAGCGTAAAGGGTGCCGATGAAAATACTGGTCATCGGGCCTTCCTGGGTGGGCGATATGATGATGTCGCAAAGTCTGTATCGCACGCTGAAGGCGAACCACCCGGATGCCGTCATCGACGTAATGGCGCCTGCGTGGTGCCGTCCGTTGCTGTCGCGCATGCCGGAGGTTAACGAGGCGCTGCCGATGCCGCTGGGTCACGGCGCGCTGGCGTTAGGCGAGCGCCGTCGGCTGGGCCACGCGCTACGTGATAAAGGTTACGATCGCGCTTATGTTCTGCCCAACTCCTTCAAATCCGCCCTGGTGCCCTTTTTCGCCGGGATCAAAACGCGTACCGGCTGGCGCGGTGAAATGCGCTACGGCGTGTTAAACGATGCGCGCGTGCTGGATAAAGCCGCCTGGCCGTTAATGGTGGAGCGCTATGTGGCGCTGGCCTACGATAAATCGCGCGTGCGGCGCGCAAGCGATCTTCCGCAGCCGCTGCTGTGGCCCAAACTGGACGTCAATGATGCAGAAAAAGTGGCTACCTCTGCCGCTTTCGGCCTGTCGCCAGCGCGCCCGCTGATCGGTTTCTGCCCCGGCGCCGAATTCGGTCCGGCCAAGCGCTGGCCGCACTATCACTACGCAGAACTGGCACAGACGCTGATCGACAAAGGTTTTCAGCTCGCGCTGTTTGGTTCAGCAAAAGATAAAGAAACCGGCGAGCAAATAGTGCAAAGCCTTCATCCCGACGCCCGCGAACGCTGCCACAATCTGGCAGGCGAAACGCAGCTTGAGCAGGCGGTGATCCTGCTGGCGCAGTGCCGCGCCGTGGTCAGCAACGATTCTGGACTGATGCATATCGCCGCCGCGCTGGATCGTCCGCTGGTGGCGCTTTATGGCCCCAGCAGCCCCGACTTTACCCCGCCGCTGTCGCACAAAGCGCGCGTGATCCGAATGATCACCGGCTATCACCGGGTGCGCAAAGGGGATGCCGCGGAAGGCTACCATCAAAGCCTGATTGATATCACGCCAGAGCGCGTTCTCGCTGAGCTGGAAACCCTGCTGGAGAAAAACCAGGAGAGCGAATGCAGGTTCTGATTGTTAAAACGTCCTCCATGGGCGACGTGTTGCACACGCTGCCCGCGCTGACGGACGCCATGCGCGCCCTTCCCGGCATTCGCTTCGACTGGGTAGTGGAAGAGGGATTTGCACAAATTCCCGCCTGGCATCCGGCGGTAGATCGGGTGATCCCGGTCGCCATTCGCCGTTGGCGGAAACACTGGTTTGGCAGCGATGTCCGGGAAGAGCGCTTTCGCTTTAAGCAGGACGTTCAGTCGCGCCAGTACGATCTGGTGATCGATGCGCAGGGCCTAATTAAAAGCGCGGCGCTGGTCACCCGCATCGCCAAAGGCATCAAGCACGGCCAGGACAGCCGCAGCGCGCGTGAGCCTTTTGCCAGCTGGTGGTATGACCAACGTCATGAAATTAACAAACAGCAGCACGCCGTGCAGCGCACGCGCGAACTGTTTGCGAAAAGCCTCGGCTATCCGCTGCCGGAAAGTAAAGGCGACTATGCCATCGCCAGCCACTTTCTGGCTGAACCGCCCGCCGACGTCAACCAGTATCTGGTTTTCCTGCATGCCACCACCCGCGACGCCAAGCACTGGCCGGAGTCACACTGGCGCGATCTTATCGGCCTGCTGCAAAACACCGGGCTGCGCATCAAGCTTCCCTGGGGCACCGATCATGAACATCAGCGCGCGCAACGTCTGGCGCAGGGGTTTGACAACGTTGAGGTGCTGCCCCGGCTTACGCTGGAGCAGATCGCACGCGTGCTGGCCGGTGCCAGGGCGGTGGTTTCCGTCGACACCGGCCTGAGCCATCTGACTGCCGCGCTCGATCGTCCTAATATCACGCTCTATGGCCCGACCGACCCCGGCCTGATTGGCGGATACGGAAAAAACCAGTTTGTCGTCCGGCCTGCGGAGGGAAACGCGATGGCGGCTATTTCCGCGCCGGATGTACAGACGATGCTTCTTCCTCTGCTCAGTGCTGACGCCTGATGGACGTCTGCCCGCAGCTCACTATTTTAATTGCCGCGCACAACTGCGCGCCCTGGCTGGCGGAGACGCTGAACAGCGTTTTTGCTTCTCTGGCCGATGCGCGCAACCGCGCGGAGATCGTCATCATCAACGATGACTCCACCGACGATACCCAGGCGATTATCGACGACTACGCCGGACGCTATCCCCACATTCGCACGGAGAAGACGCGCTATCGCAACGTCGGCCGCGTTCGTAATCACGCGGTGCAAATGGCTCGTGGCGACTACATTTTGATGGTAGACGGCGACGACAGGCTGCTGCCCGACGCGCTGGCGGACAGGCTGGCGCTGTTGGCGCAGCGCAGTCCCGACATTCTGCTGAGTAAAATCATTGAAACACGGACTGACGGCCCCCAGCCGGCCTGGCAACCTGCCGTGCCGGAAGAATTAACGCAGCATGACGCTGTTGAACGTTTTCTGATCCATCGCGACTATCAGGCGCACTTTATCGGACAGTTTTTTGCCCGTCGCCTGCTGCAACAACACGCTTTCCCGGATCTTATCTGTTATGAAGATACCTGGCTTTTCCCGGTAATGCTGATGCACAGCCGCAAAACGCTTTACTCTCGCGCCGGTTTCTACCTGTATCGCAAACATCCACAGAGCCTGTCATCAGCCATCGATCACCACAAGATTGACTGCCTGATTGAGGCGACTCGCCATCTCGACGAGGTATTGCCTGCGCGTTATGCCCCGCTTATTACCTGTCACTGGCTGGATATTGCCAATCGTTATTACTCGCAGCTTCATGATACGCCACAGGGAAAAGAGGTTGAGCAACGCCTGCGGCGCATGAGTCCGCTTCGGTTTATGCTGAATGGAAAAATCCGGCTGAGCTATAAGAGAAAGATGCTGACCGTGAGAAATCGGGGCCTGTAAGGCCCCGTGCTGAGCAAAAGAATCAGCGTCTGAGGTCGGAACGGGTTTGCGCGCGCCATATCTCAGCAATAATCATCATCAGCGCGACACACACGGTTAACTCACGGCTGATAAACACCACATCGGTTAAACCGCTGACAACGACGCCGAGCATCACCGCCAGCAATAAGGCATTACGTCTGCGCAGCGCATAAACGATCGGCGCAAAGTAGAACAGCAGCAAAACAACAGCGCCCTGAATGCCCTGAAGGCTGGCGGTATCCAGAACCTCATTATGAAGGTGCACTTTCTCATAGATCAAAGAAACCTTGTCTTTATGATAGGTGTTCACGTAGTGCTCAAAACAGGCCGTGCGTGCTTCTGAATTCATGCCAAACGGATGTTGTTGCAGGCAGTATGCCCCTACCTTCCACATCGCCAGGCGGGTGGTCAGAGAACCATTTTCATTCCCGTCGTTGTTCTCATAAATCGTATATTCGCTCAATGTCCTGTCGATCCGGGGCTTGATGACCGGTTTATAGCTAAGTGAAAGAAGGACGCCGAGCGTAACAATCACCGCAAAAAGAGTTTTCCATCCAAAGTGGCGGAACTGCACTACTCCGACCGCCAGAATGATGAGCGGATAGGCGACTATCATATTTCGCGTACCTGTCTGCATCAGTACGAAATAGGAGAGCAAAAAGATGCCCAGGCAGGCGAGAATGTTTATCAGCGTGTGCCTCTCTGCCGCCAGCAGAAACAGCACCATCATCGAGAGCATCGCATAACCATAGGCCGAAATGGTGGCGCGATTAAGCGCAAATTCGACGCGGCTGGCGCTGCCGAAATACTGATAAAAGCCAAAAATCGTGGCGGCCGCGAACCCGATGAGCAGTCCGTAGCGAATAAAATCCAGTGAACGTCGTTGGAATCTGTGCATCTGGCCGAACAGCCAGTAGCCGATTACGCCGGCGAGGAGAAGACGTTTTCCTGCGTTCAGATAATCGTTATAGGGATTGAAGTTTACTTTGCCCAGATATTCCCAGTAAAACCAAATCACTTTCGTCAGCCCGAACGCGAGCAAAAGCCCCAACAGCCAAAGCCGCGAGCGATCATACTGTTTATAGTGAAAGAGCACGCCTGCCAGCGAGAAATAAAACGTCCAGTAAAAAGAAACTTTCGCTGATTTCACATCCATAAATGTCAGCATGACAGAAAGCAACGCGCCGCCGAGGGCCAGAAAGTAAAGGGCTGCCCGAAAGCGCGCTTTATTGTTTTCACTGATTTGCATAATGGTTCTCAGAAAAATGGAGCAATTAATTACGTCAGCGCCGATTTCGCCAGGGCATAGTCCGCCAGCGTCATGCCGACGGTTCGCGTTTGCAACCAGATAAACAGGTGCTCCAGGTCTTCATAAAGACGGTCAATATCCGCTTCGGTTTTGAAGGTTGGGCTGCCATCAGGCATAAATTCAGACGAGTGCAGCATGAATTCGACGTAGTCCGCACCGCCCGCCAGCGTTTTTTCCGCCACGTGGATCATTTGCTGTACGTTGCCGCCGGTCGGGCGCAGCCAGTAAACGGACGGGCTTCGTCTTTTACCCCGCAGCCGATCGTAACCCTGCCTGATACCATTCATCATTGCCGAATGTTTATAAAGGGTGCTCATCGGCACTTCAAGCAGTGAAGAACGCCCCGGCCGTGAAATATCCGCTGGATCAAGGTAGTAGGCGTGCTGTGGAAAATGCGTATAGTCGGTGCCGCCCTTCCCCTGCGGCGCGCCGGGCGAAAACTGCCAGTTCACGCGCGGCGTGACGGAACAGTCAACGCGATAGCCGAATTCAATCAGAATTTGCGCATAGGCTTCATTAAATGCCCAGCGTCCTGCCCGATGGCTGAGCATTTTGGTCTGAAACGTCTCTTCCAGCAGACGGGTCATAAAAGCCACTTTTCTGTGCATCTCATCCCGTGGATATTCGACAAGATAGGGCTGGAATTGCCAGTCGTTGTCGGTCAGCCTGAAGTCTGGCGGGCTGTTCCACGCGTGGAGATGCATGCCAATTTCGCCCGTGCCGCGTGCGATAACCTCCTTCGCAAACGCGATAAAAACCGGATCGATCGCCATTTCATAGTTCGTCAGCCAGGTCGGTTTAAAGGCGTATTTTTCACATAACTGCTGAAAGCGGCCGAGAAAGCGCGCGTTTTCGGTCGTCACATTGCCACTGCGATTACGCCAGAGGTTATCCCCTTCGGTATCAATGGTGATAATAAATGCAGGTTTATTCATGCCGTTGACGGGCTCCATAATGCCTTTAGGGTATGTTACGCAGCCGTTATGCGCGACGCAAAGAGATTTACCGCTACCGACGCTGACGAAGAGATTCCCTGTAGCACTATCTTTATTAATTTTCTAAGATTATCTTTGCCATGGAAACAATAATGCTTTGAAGTCGGTGCGGGTCAAATCAGGTAACAAACAGATGTTACTCATCAGGATGCCTGGCGCACCTGAAACAACAGCACTGCAATGCGGCTGTGTCTTCTCTTTTAAAGGATAAAAAATTGTCCAAGCGCATATTGCTGATCATTGACGGTCTGCCGGGCGGCGGAGCAGAAAAGGTGGTGCTGAGCCTGTCAAAAGGGCTGATCGAACGCGGGCATCGCGTCTCGCTTTTTTCCCTGCGCACCGTCTGTGATTACCCGATGCCGGCTCAAGTGGATTATCAGGTAATAGAAGACCGCTGCAAAAAGCCCTGGCGCAAGCTGACGGAACTGCATCGCCGTGCCGCCCTTCTCGATAAGGCGATTAAGGCAGCAGAGCAGTCCGGCGGGCGCTACGATCTGATTGTTTCACATCTGCACAAAACCGATCGCATCGTCAGCCGCTCGAAAGTGCTTGAACCTGAAAAAACGTGGTTTTGCCTGCATGGCGTGTTTTCTGCCTCTTATCTGGCGCGCCGCAGCGGTTTTTCGTTATGGCTTAAAAAATTCAAAACGCGCTGCGTTTATCAGGATCGCAACCTCATTGGCGTGTCGCAATTCGTGTTGGACGATCTGAAAAGCTCTTTTTATGTAAAACCCCGGCGCGAACGTGTGATATTTAATCCGTTTGATTTTGACGCCGTCCGCCAGCTCTCACTTGACCCCTGCGATATGGCGAACGAGGATTATGTTATCCATGTCGGACGCTTTCATCAGACCAAGCGTCACGATCGCCTGTTGCGTGCCTATGCCGCCAGCGGTCTGACCGCAAAACTGCTGCTGATTGGGCAGGGAAGCAGTGAATCGACCGATAAAATCACGCAGCTGGTGGATGAGCTGGGTATTAACGATCGCGTCCTTTTTAAAGGGTTTATCGCCAATCCCTATCCCTACATCCGCCATGCAAAGCTGTTGATTGTCAGTTCTGATAGCGAAGGTTTTGGCAATGTGCTGGTGGAGGCGCTGATTTGCCAGACGGCGGTGGTGAGTACGCGCTGCCCCGGCGGGCCAATCAGTATCATGACCGGCGATTTAAGCCGCGGCCTGGCTGAAATGAATGTGGCTTCTCTGGCAGAGACGATTCGTGAAGTATATTTCACGCCTCCGAACATCGCCGATCTGGATCTCGACGCCTACAGCATTGAAAAGATATGCAATCAGTATGTTGATTTGATAAATAAAAAATGAGTGAGCCGTAAAATTTTACTCTTTAATGTCGCCCTTAGTCTGCATCGCCGCATCAGTGACGACAGGTTCCACGGATGACACACGTTCAAGACTTTATCTACAAGGCCTAAGCCCATGATAACGCTCACATTCTGGAACGGCTATCTGAGCTCTCATTATTGTTATGGGGCTGGTGTTCAGCCTTCTTATCAGCGCCCCGGTTACAGAGGCGTTGTCCGTTCGCTCAGGGAGAAAAGAGCGTGAATTATGTCCTGCTGTTTATTCTTCTTTTACCGGTGAAGCTTTTGATGAAGCTCAGGCGGAAAGCAACGTCCCGCAATCTGGTTATTCAGACGGCAAAAATCGGTGATTTCATTAATATTACGCCGCTGCTCAGTCATTTACAGCATAGCGATGCGTTAATCAGCCATTCGGTTGCTCCCCTTGCGAAGCATGACGCCACGCTGGACGCGCTGTTTTATATCGAAGATCATAAAACCAACACGCTGGCCAGGCTCAAACTGGCGCTTCGGCTGATGAATCGTTACGAAAATGTCTACCTGCTGCTACCGAATAATGCCAACCTGTTTTTTGCCGCCTGCTGCAATGCCGGTAACAAGCAGTTTCTCACGACCTACCGCCGTAAGTGGTATCAGGCGATCTTTTATCTGACCGCTTCTGGCACGGTGAATCATGAGAAAAATACGCTCACGCTGGAAAACTACCTTAAGCTGGCCGATCGCTCCCTGACCAGAGAGAGCTATCCTAAACACGCCACCCTGCCGTTACTGAAACCACAGGACACGCCCGGGGACGTTTTCCGTAACGACAAAATCAAAATTGGCATCAGTATCTCTGCGGGCAACCAGGCAAAAACCATTCCCCCGGTCGTCTGGAAACGGCTGTTCGACCGGCTCAGCGATCTGCCCTGCCTGTTTTATGTTTTCGGTTCACCGGGGGAACTGCCGAGATACCATGACCTGATGAAGGTTGTCGGCGAGCCTGAAAACGTCATCAACCTGATCGGCAAAGTAAAGCTGGAAGGGCTGCCGTGGGCGATCGGCAACATGGATTTCTACGTCGCTTCCGACTCCGGCAACGTCTACATTGCCGACGCGCAAAACGTACCGGTGATCCTGATTTACGGCCCGTGTTGCGTTGAAGAACAGCGCCCGCTCGGGGACGTACTGCTGATTGGCCCGGATCATATTTCGGCCTCTTCTTTTGTTTTCCATGCGCTTTACCAGTTTCATCAACCTGTTGAAAAGCTTTACGAGCTTAATCAGCGAAAACTTGATGATATTTATCACTTTATCGTCGCCAGACAGCCAGTGCTGGCCGAGCAAACTAAGATGTCACGCTGAGTATGATCCTGCATTCAGAAGCTTCACCTCCGACGCTGAGCGTTATCATTCCCATGTACAATGCCGGGAACAGCTTTCAGGCGTTTATGACCTCTCTGCTTGAACAGACGCTTAAAAGCATTGAAGTCATCATTGTCAACGACGGATCGACCGATGTGTCGGCGGAAATGGCGCATCGTTACGCCGCAGAACATGCGCACGTTCAGGTTATCGATCAGCAAAACGGCGGCGTCTCCCGCGCGCGCAATGCGGGTCTTGCCATTGCGCGCGGTAAGTACGTCACCTTTCCGGATGCCGACGATACGCTCTCGCCCAACCTGTACAGCACGCTGATCGCAATGGCGGAAGCGGACGATTTGGATGTCGCCCAATGCAATGCCGAGCGCTTTTTCACGGGTTCGGGCAAGGCCAAAGTGCTGATCCCCGACGACAGACTTCAGTCCACCGGCGTTATGGACGGCTCTGCGTGGCTCAGCAAAGCGCTGGCGACGAACCGCTATCTGCACGTGGTCTGGCTGGGTATTTATCGGCTGTCGCTAATCAGGCAATTGAATCTGCTGTTTGAGCCGGGCCTGCATCATCAGGACATTCCCTGGACCACCGAGCTGATGCTGAACGCGCGTCGCGTGCGCTACACCGACGAGGTGATGTACCGCTACTACGTACATGACCAGTCCATCAGCAACCAGAAGCGCACCGGCCAGCGCAATGTCGAGTACCAACGGCACTATCTGAAGATTGCGCAGATGCTGGATGAGATCAATCAGCGCTATCGCCATCGGGTGAAAATCTACCCTGAGATTTACCGTCAGGTGACGCGAGAAGCGCTGACCGTTTGTCATGCCGTCCGTCGCGAACCGGATGCCGACGCGCGGCAGGCGATCATCGCCGACCTGTTCGCCACCCGCACGCCCGCCCGTATGCTGCGAAACGCTCGCGGCCTGCGGCAATGGTATCAGCTGCTGCTGTGGCTGAGCCGTCTCTACCGCTGGCGACGTCGATGATATCCGCCGGCTTTCCCCTTTCCGGCGTTTCCCTTACAATCGCCCCCGGTTCACTTCGAGAAAATTGAGTATGGCTACGCCTCAACCGATCCCTGACGCGTTCGCGCCGCAAAACATCCTGCTGATTAAGCTGCGCCATCATGGCGACATGCTGCTTACCACGCCGGTTATTCATGCGCTTCGCCAGCGTTATCCGCAGGCGGCTATTGACGTGCTCCTGTATAAGGAGACGATGCCGATGCTTCAGGCGCATCCGGCCATTCGCCATCTGCACGTTATCGATCGCAAATGGAAAAATGAGGGAGTCGTCAGGCATCTCCGCCATGAGATGGCGCTGGTTAAAACGCTACGTCGCTGCCATTACGATTTGGTGATTAACCTTGCCGACCAGTGGCGCAGCGCGATCGTAACCGGTCTGTCCGGTGCAAACGTGCGGATTGGCTTTGATTACAAAAAGCGCCGCAACCTGCTGTGGCAACAGGCACATACCCACCGCGTTTCCACCGAGCGACACAGCCAGCTTCATACCGTTGAACAGAATCTTGTGGCGCTGGCGCCGCTTGGCATTGCCTCTGAAGGCCAGTCTGTGGCGATGCACTACGACGCAAGCGACTGGCAGAAAACGCAGGCGGCGCTGGCACTGCATCAGACAACGTCGCGACCTTATATCGTGATCCAGCCCACCTCACGCTGGACCTATAAGTGTTGGGAAGATGCGAAGATGGCGGAGCTGATTGACGCGCTTGAGGCAGCCGATACGGATATTGTCCTGACCGCCGCGCCGGACAAGAAGGAGCTGGCGATGATTGAGCACATTCTTTCGCTATGCCATAACCGCCATGCTGTCTCGCTGGCAGGGCAACTTACCCTTCCGCAGCTGGCGTCGCTTATCGATCACGCCCGGCTGTTTATCGGCGTGGACTCCGCCCCCATGCACATGGCTGCGGCGCTCAATACGCCCTGCATCGCGCTGTTCGGCCCGACCAAACTGACGCAATGGCGTCCCTGGGGCGAGCATAATCGGGTGATTTGGGCGGGCGACTATGCGCCGCTGCCCTCGCCGGACAGCATCGATACCAAAACGTCTCTTCGCTACCTTTCCGCCATCCCGGTTGAGGACGTGGTGAACGCCGCAAGGAGTTTTCTGCATGAGTAAAGTCCGGCTGGCGATAGTCCGTCAAAAGTACCGCCCCGACGGCGGCGCAGAGCGTTTTATCGCGCGTGCGCTTGAGGCGCTGGACGATGAGCGCCTTGAACTGAACATCATTACCCGTAGCTGGCAGGGCGAACCGAAACCGGACTGGCATCTGCACATCTGCAATCCCAAAAAGTGGGGACGTATTTCGCGCGAGCGCGGCTTTGCCGAAGCAGCGCGCGCCTGCTGGCAGCGTGAAAAATTTGATATCGTACAGAGTCACGAACGCATTGCCGGTTGCGATATTTTCCGCGCCGGCGACGGCGTGCACCGCGTGTGGCTCGAGCAGCGTGCGCGCGTTGTGTCGCCGGTGCAGCGCATATTGACCTCGCTCAGCGGCTATCATCGCTACGTGATGGCGGCGGAAGAGGCGATGTTCCGCGATCCGTCATTGAAAAAAATCATCTGCAATTCCCTGATGGTAAAAAACGACATCATGCGCTGCTTTCAGGTGCCGGAAGAGAAGTTCGCGGTGATTTATAATGCGATCGACGCGCAGCGCTTCACTCCCGCCAGCGCGGCAGAGCGTAACGCATCGCGTGAAAAACTCGGATTGCCTGGCAAAGCCAACGTTTTTATCTATGTCGGTTCCGGCTTCGAGCGCAAAGGGCTGAAGGCGTGCATCGAAGCGCTGGCTGCCACCGATGCGCATTTACTGGTGGTCGGACAGGACAAGCAGCAGTCACTTTACAACAACCTCGCGAAGAAGTTGGGCTGCCAGCAGCGTATCCACTTCGCGGGCGTGCAGCATGACGTCATCCCTTTTTATCACGCGGCCGACGGGCTGATGCTGCCCACCCTTTACGATCCCTTTCCAAACGTGATCCTCGAAGCGATGGCGTGCGGATTACCGGTGATCACCAGTTTCACCTGCGGCGGCGCCGAGTTCATCACTAACGGCCAGCAGGGTTTTGTTTGCGACGCGCTGGACGTGCCTGCGTTAACCGCAGCGGCGAACGCGATTCCACGAAGAGATGAACGCAGCGAAATGGGCGATGCGGCGCGCGAGCGCGTGCTCTCCTGCTCGCCACAGCGGCTGGCGACGCAACTTCATGCGCTGTATCAACAGGTGTTGCAGCAGCCCTGATGAAGTTGTGTGAGCGGAGAAGAGTTATCTGATAACATGCCGTATTGTTTCCGGCACGATCTCGTGAGCTTCTCGCGCTAAATATTGTGATGACAACACTTTACACCGTCCTGCTGTATCTTATTCAGCCCTTCATCTGGCTCCGGCTCTGGCTGCGAGGCCGCAAAGCCCCTGCCTATCGTAAACGCTGGGCGGAGCGCTACGGCTATTGCGCGGGCAAAGTTAAACCGGACGGCATTCTGCTGCACTCCGTTTCCGTGGGTGAAACGCTGGCCGCCGTTCCGCTGGTCAGAGCCCTGCGTCATCGCTATCCTTCAATGCCCATTACGGTCACCACCATGACGCCAACCGGTTCAGAGCGCGCCGCCTCGGCGTTTGGTAAAGACGTGCATCACGTTTATCTGCCCTATGACCTGCCCGGCGCAATGAATCGTTTTCTGGATAACGTTAATCCACGGCTGGTCATTATTATGGAAACCGAGCTGTGGCCAAATATGATCGCGCTGCTTCAGGCACGCAAAATCCCGCTGGTTATCGCCAATGCCCGGCTCTCCGAACGCTCGGCGAAAGGCTACAAAAAGCTGGGCAGGTTTATGCGGGATCTCCTGCAACGCATCACCCTGATTGCGGCGCAAAATGAGGAAGACGGCGAACGGTTCATCAGCCTGGGGCTGAAGCGGTCGCAGCTCACCGTTACCGGCAGCCTGAAGTTTGATATCTCCGTTACGCCGGAACTGGCCGCCCGCGCAATAACGTTGCGTCGGCAGTGGGCGCCGCGCAGGCCGGTCTGGATAGCTACCAGCACGCACGAGGGTGAAGAAAATATCGTTCTGGATGCGCACCGCCGGCTGCTGGAACGCTTTCCTGAACTGCTGCTGATCCTGGTGCCGCGTCACCCTGAACGCTTCTCCACCGCGCGCGAAATGACACAAAAAGCCGGACTGAGTTTTATCCTTCGCAGCAGCGGGGAGATCCCTTCCGGCAGCACCCAGGTGGTGATTGGCGATACCATGGGCGAACTGATGCTGCTGTACGGCATTGCCGATCTGGCTTTCGTTGGCGGAAGCCTGGTGGAGCGCGGCGGCCATAATCCGCTTGAAGCGGCCGCGCATGCCCTGCCCGTCCTGATGGGGCCGCACACCTTTAATTTCAAAGACATTTGCGCAAGACTCCAGCGCGCGGACGGGCTGATCACCGTCACCGACGCCGCGTCGCTGGATAAGGAAATCAGTACGCTGCTGACCGATGAAGACTATCGTTTGTACTACGGGCGTCATGCGGTGGACGTGCTGCATCAAAATCAGGGCGCGCTTCAGCGTCTGCTACAGTTACTCGAACCCTATCTGCCACAGCGGAACCATTAAATGTCTTCACAGCCTCTTTCCGTGGTGATGATTGCCAAAGACGCTGCCGACCTGCTGCCAGAGTGTCTGGAGTCCGTGAGCTGGGCGGATGAAATCATTGTGCTGGATTCCGGCAGCAGCGACGGTACGCCTGACATTGCCGCGAGACATGGCGCGAAGGTTTTTCATTCGCACGCCTGGCATGGCTACGGTAAACAGCGCCAGCTGGCGCAACGCTACGCCAGCCATCAGATGATATTAATGATTGATACGGATGAGCGCGTGACGCCTGAGCTACGCGCCGCTATTCAACATGCGTTAACGCAGCCTGCCGCCATTTACAGCCTGGGAAGACGCAACCTGTTCCTGGGACGCTTTATGCGGCACAGCGGCTGGTATCCCGATCGCGTTATCCGGCTCTATCCCGCCCACTATCACTACAACGATCACCAGGTGCATGAATCGCTGGATGTTCAGGGCGCGTCGGTGACGCCGCTTAAAGGCGACCTGCTGCATCTGACCTGCCGTGACTTCTCCGCCTTTCAGTGGAAACAGTTTGCCTACGCCGAAGCATGGGCGAAGCAGCGCCATCATCAGGGCAAGCGCTGCGGCATTGTGGCGGTGTTTGCCCATACGCTGGGTGCCTTTCTGAAAACGCTGGTGCTTCGCGCCGGTTTTCTGGACGGGAAGCAGGGCTGGCTGCTGGCCGTCGTCAACGCGCAGTACACCTTCAATAAGTACGCGGCGTTGTGGGCGCTCAATCATTCTTCTCACGCCAGTAAGGGGGGCCTGTGAGTATAAAAGCGATTTACCCTGGAACCTTCGACCCGATGACTAACGGTCATCTGGATATCGTGACGCGCGCAGCGCTGATGTTTGACCGGCTGGTGCTGGCTATCGCCGCCAGCCCCGGTAAAAAACCGATGTTTTCTCTTGAGGAACGCGTTGCGCTGGCAGAGCAGGTGGTGGCCCATCTGCCCACTGTAGAAGTGATTGGTTTTAGCGATCTGATGGCGAATTTTGCCCGCGACCAGCAGGCAAATGTGCTCATCCGCGGTCTGCGCGCCGTTTCCGATTTTGAATATGAGATGCAGTTAGCGAACATGAATCGCCATCTTTTACCTACGCTTGAGAGCGTTTTTCTGATGCCGTCAGAAAAATACTCTTTTATCTCTTCTTCTCTGGTGAAAGAAGTTGCGCGCCACGGCGGTGACGTCAGCGCCTTCTTGCCTGATCCTGTGCTGAAGGCGCTGTTGGCGAAGCTCTGAGTACGCTCTCTACTGCTGGCAGTGCGGACAAAAGAAGGTGCTGCGCTGCGCGTGTTTCGCGCTTTCAATCGGCGTGCCGCACAGGCGGCACGGTTCCCCGGCCCTACCATAAACCTGCAATTCCTGCGCGAAATAGCCGGGTTTGCCATCACTTTGCAGGAAATCGCGCAGCGTGGTGCCGCCCTGCTCAATCGAACGCAGCAGCACGGCTTTGATGGTATTCACCAGCAGCGCCGCCTCATCGACACCGATCGCCATAGCAGGACGATCGGGATGGATCCCCGCAGCAAACAGTGACTCGCTGGCATAGATGTTACCGACGCCTACCACCAGTTTGTTATCCATCAGCCAGGGTTTCACAGGCGTGCGCCTGCCGCGCGATTTTTCATACAGATACTCCGCAGAAAACGCGTCGCTGAGGGGTTCCGGGCCAAGATGCGCCAACACGTTGCTGGCGGCCAAATCGCTACTCCACAGCCAGGCGCCAAATCGACGCGGATCGGTATAGCGCAGCACTTTGCCATTGCTCATCACCAGGTCAACGTGATCGTGTTTGGCGGCGGGAAGCGCTTCAGGCAACACGCGCAGGCTGCCTGACATGCCCAGATGGATAATAATCCAGCCGTGAGGCAGCTCCAGCAACAGATACTTCGCTCTGCGCTGCACGCTCATAACGGGCTGGTCGGCCAGCGCGTGAATTTCCTGAGAAACCGGCCAGCGCAGGCGCCCGTTACGCACGATGGCATGAAGGATCGTGGCGCCGACGAGATGCGGCTCAATTCCACGCCGACTGGTTTCAACCTCCGGTAGTTCCGGCATTACCTCATCTCCCTTGCTGCGGTGATATAAATGAAAAAACCCCGCCGAAGCGAGGTTTTTCTAATCCACTAACATCAATTACTTGATTTTAGCTTCTTTGTAGATCACGTGCTGGCGGACAACAGGATCGAATTTCTTCAGTTCCAGTTTTTCCGGCTTAGTACGTTTGTTCTTCGTGGTGGTATAGAAGTGACCTGTACCAGCAGAAGAAACCAGCTTGATCTTCTCACGAATACCTTTAGCCATGTTTCAGTTCCTTACCTTAGTACTTCTCACCGCGGGTACGCAGATCGGCCAAAACCGTATCAATACCCTTCTTATCAATTACGCGCATGCCTTTGGCAGATACGCGCAGTGTTACGAAGCGCTTTTCGCTCTCAACCCAAAAACGGTGAGAGTGCAGGTTAGGCAGGAAACGGCGTTTCGTCGCGTTCATTGCGTGGGAACGGTTATTACCGGTCACCGGGCGCTTTCCAGTTACCTGGCAAACTCGTGACATGTCTATTCTCCAAAAATCAAATCAGCTCGAGCTTTAAAAATAAGGTCTTGGCCGCCTCGTCAGGCTCGGAGCCCATCCAGGCGAGTTCAATGTGAACCCGCTGAGCAGGCCCAATGCCAAACCCGAGATTCTCAAAGGTGGCGTAGTATACGCCCTGCGGCGCTGGTGCTCAAGTCCCGAACAGATAAAGATCCCTGCGGATCGTGCAAAATTACTGCATCTGGTAGTTAAATCAGCCCGCTGGCGCTTATACGTTCATGATAGCCAGCCTCTTTCAGCGAAAGAAACATATTCACCGCGCCCAATGACAATATGGTCCAGCACCCGAATATTCAGTAGCTGACAGGCGAGAATGACCTGCTGAGTCACATCACGATCCGCCCTACTGGGCTGCGCAATGCCGGAAGGATGGTTGTGAGCCAGCGCCAGCGCCGCCGCGTTGCGCTTCAGCGCCTGCCGGACAATCTCTCGCGGATGAACTTCAACGCTGTTCAGCGTGCCGGAAAACATTTCGCTCGCCTCGATAACCCGATGCTGATTATCGAAGAAGATAACCATGAATATTTCGCGCTCCCGATGCGCCAGCGCGCTGTAAAGGTAATTAAGCATGTCCGTCGGGGTGCCAATTACCGATTTTTCTAACGCTTCATTACAGGTAAAAAAGCGCCGTGCCAACTCAGCAACGGCATTGAGCTGAGCATATTTGGCCGTCCCCACGCCGTCGATGCGGGAAAACGCTTTTTTTTCTGCGGTCATCAACTGATACAGCGAGCCAAACTCAGCAATAAGCTGCTCTGCCAGCGTCATCACATGCACGCCTTTGCAGCCCGTGCGCAAAAAAATAGCCAGCAATTCCGCATCGGTTAACGCGCCTGCGCCGCCCTGCAATAACTTCTCACGAGGCGGTGTGCCCAACCACTGTTTATCCATTTTCATCGCTCCTTCCTGGAAGGTAAAAATCATGGCATTATATACAGTAGTCATCAAGAGATACATTACTGCATGTCGAGCTGGCTCGCAAAGACAACCTCGTGCTAAAAGGCAGGCTCAGGAGTGTGGTAAAATAGTTTTTTTCAGAGCGAAAGTCGCCGCGTCAGGCGGACTTCACGGGCGGAAACAGCATGATGGGATTAACCGGTAAACACATCGTTTTAGGTGTAAGCGGCGGCATTGCGGCCTATAAAACACCTGAACTGGTCAGACGATTGCGCGATCGCGGCGCGGACGTTCACGTTGTGATGACCGAGGCGGCGAAAGCGTTTATTACGCCGCTCAGCCTTCAGGCGGTCTCGGGCTATCCGGTTTCTGACGATCTGCTCGACCCGGCGGCCGAAGCCGCTATGGGCCACATTGAACTGGGCAAATGGGCTGATTTAGTCATTCTCGCTCCCGCCACCGCCGATGTGATCGCGCGGGTCGCAGTCGGCATGGCGAATGACCTGCTGACCACCGTCTGCCTGGCAACGCCCGCGCCCATTGCCGTTGTCCCGGCCATGAATCAACAAATGTATCGCGCGCGGCCAACGCAGCACAATTTACAGGTGCTGGCTGACCGCGGCGTACTTATCTGGGGGCCCGATAGCGGCAGCCAGGCCTGCGGCGACGTCGGGCCAGGCCGTATGCTGGATCCGCTGGCCATTGTCGACGAGGCGGTTAAGTGGTCTTCCCCCGTAACCGATCTGCAACATCTGAATATTATGATCACCGCCGGGCCAACGCGCGAAGCGCTCGACCCGGTGCGTTTCATCAGCAATCACAGCTCAGGCAAGATGGGTTTCGCTATTGCCGCCGCCGCCGCAAAGCGGGGCGCCAACGTCACGCTGGTGAGTGGGCCGGTAACCTTGAGCACGCCGCCGGGAGTTAAACGCGTTGACGTCACCACCGCGCTGGAAATGCAGTCAGCAGTCATGTCGGACGTCGCTCAACAGCAGATTTTTATTGGTACGGCAGCGGTAGCGGATTACCGCGCGGAAGAGATTGCGTCGGAAAAAATTAAAAAACAGGGTGATGAAATCACCCTTAAGATGGTAAAAAACCCGGATATCGTTGCCGGTGTGGCAACTAAAACGGAAGGACGGCCCTATGTGGTCGGATTTGCCGCCGAAACCCAGAATGTGGAAGAATACGCGCAACAAAAACGACTACGAAAAAATCTGGATTTAATTTGCGCTAACGATGTTTCAAAAGCCGGGCAGGGGTTCAACAGTGATACCAATGCCCTGCATCTTTTTTGGCAGAATGGAGACAAAGCCTTGCCGCTCAGCGACAAGTCGCTCCTTGGCCAAACTTTACTGAACGAGATAATCAGCCGTTATGACGACAAAAATCGACGTTAAGATTTTAGATCCGCGTGTGGGGAAAGACTTCCCGCTACCAACCTATGCCACCACCGGTTCTGCGGGCCTCGATCTGCGTGCATGCCTTGATGAGGCTGTTTCTCTGGCGGCGGGTGCGACCACGCTTATTCCTACAGGGCTGGCGATACATATCGGCGATCCGCAGTTAGCAGCGGTTATTTTACCGCGTTCCGGTTTAGGTCATAAGCACGGTGTGGTTCTGGGTAATCTGGTTGGATTGATTGACTCTGACTATCAGGGCCAGCTGATGGTTTCGGTCTGGAACCGGAGTCAGGACGCCTTTACTATCGAACCGGGCGAGCGCATCGCGCAGATGGTGTTTGTCCCGGTTGTACAGGCTGACTTCAACGTGGTTGAGACCTTTGATACCAGCATTCGCGGTGAAGGCGGTTTCGGGCATTCAGGACGCCAGTAGCCGTTTATTTTCCGCGCCTGTAGCAATTAACTTGTCTTTTTTCCGCCGTGAGCGCTCTGCTCGCGGATGTTGCATGGCTATTTGCCGTTCAAGGTGATATTTCAGGGGTTTTACAGGACATGGCAGAAAAAAAGAGTGCGAAAAGGAATCGTCGCGAAGAAATACTGCAAGCGCTGGCGCAGATGCTGGAATCCAGCGATGGAAGCCAGCGTATTACCACAGCCAAGCTTGCAGCCAGCGTGGGCGTCTCTGAAGCAGCACTGTATCGACACTTTCCCAGCAAAACGCGGATGTTTGACAGCCTGATCGAATTTATCGAAGACAGCCTGATTACCCGCATCAATCTGATCTTAAAGGATGAAAAAGAGACGTTGCCGCGGCTGCGTTTAATTATTCAACTCATTCTTGGATTTGGCGAACGTAATCCAGGCCTGACCCGTATTCTGACTGGCCACGCGCTGATGTTTGAACAGGATCGCCTGCAAAGCCGCATCAATCAGCTGTTTGAGCGTATTGAAGTGCAGCTACGCCAGGTACTTCGTGAAAAAGTCATGCGCGAAGGCGAAGGCTTTACCACTGACGAAACGCTGCTGGCGAGCCAGCTACTGGCTTTCTGTGAAGGTATGCTTTCCCGCTTTGTACGTTCAGGATTTCGCTACCGGCCAACGGTAGACTTCGATACCCGCTGGCCGCTACTCGCTTCACAGTTGGTATAACGCGTTACGGGCCAGCAGTAGCCGGCCCGCCTGATAATCAGATGCCATACGTTTGACGATAATGGCGCACCGAAGCCAGATGATCCGCCAGTTCAGGCTTCTCCTCCAGATAGGCAATCAGCTCATTGAGGGTAATGATCGAGATCACCTTACAATGATAATCACGTTCGACTTCCTGAATAGCGGACATCTCGCCACGCCCACGCTCCTGGCGATCTAACGAAATCAGCACGCCGGCCAGCGAGGCATTGTTCGCCGTAATAATTTCCATTGACTCGCGGATCGCGGTGCCCGCGGTAATCACATCATCAACCAGCATGATGCGTCCCCTGAGCGTGCTGCCAACCAGCGTACCGCCTTCACCATGTGTTTTTGCCTCTTTACGGTTAAAACAGTAAGGGACATCGCGGTCGTGATGATCGGCCAACGCCACGGCCGTGGTGGTGGCAATAGGAATGCCTTTATAAGCAGGCCCAAAGATCAAATCGAAGTCAATGCCGGAATCAACCAGCGCCTGCGCGTAAAAACGCCCCAGCAAAGCCAGATCGCGGCCGGTGTTAAACAGGCCTGCATTGAAAAAATAGGGGCTTTTACGCCCTGATTTCAACGTGAACTCACCAAACTTCAGCACCTGCTTGTTAATGGCGAATTCAATAAATTGGCGCTGCCAGGCTTTCATCTCTCGCTCCTCACATTCATAAAAAAGGCGACTCATAAGTCGCCTGGTAACATCAGTTTTGCAATGCGGCCTTCTGCGCCGCGATCAGCGTATCAATACCGCCTCGCGCGAGGGACAGCAGGTTAAGCAACTCATCATGGCTGAACGGCTCGCCCTCGGCCGTTCCCTGCACTTCAATCATTCGCCCGTCTTCGGTCATCACGACGTTCATATCTGTTTCGGCGGCGGAATCCTCAACGTACTCAAGATCGCAGAGCGCTTCACCGTTGACGATGCCAACGGAAACCGCCGCCACCATGCCTTTCATCGGACTGGCTTTAAGTTTACCGACAGAAACCAGGTGATTAAGCGCATCTGCCAGCGCAACGCAGGCACCGGTGATAGACGCGGTACGGGTGCCGCCGTCGGCCTGAAGCACGTCGCAATCGAGCGTAATCGTAAATTCGCCCAACGCCTTGAGATCGAGGGCCGCACGCAGGGAACGGGCAATCAGACGCTGAATTTCCAGCGTTCTGCCGCCCTGCTTGCCTTTAGCAGCTTCACGCGCGTTGCGGCTGTGTGTGGCGCGCGGCAGCATGCCGTATTCTGCGGTCACCCATCCCTGGCCCTGCCCTTTCAGAAAACGCGGAACGCCCTCTTCGATGGTGGCGGTACACAGCACTTTGGTATCGCCAAATTCAACCAGAACGGCGCCTTCGGCGTGTTTAGTGTAGTGACGAGTCAGTTTAACGGGACGCACCTGTTGCGCGCTTCGGCCTGCTGGACGCATGGTTTCTCTCCGGCTAGCAAATCATGATTGGCTGCGCATTATACGGATTTCGTCGTCGAATGCCTATGCCAGCCCTGGTGATTGAAGTCTGGCACAGGATTGCGTTGCAGGCAGTAACTCAGTCAAGCGTCTTGCGATAGGTTTTTAAACCAATAAATATCACTACCACCGCGATAGCACACATCGGCAAAAGGTCGGGAAGAAGTTCCGCCAGCGTATAGCCTTTCAACATAACGCCTTTAATCAGTCGGATAAAATAGGTGAGCGGCAGGCACGACCCTATTATTTGTGCCCAGGCGGGCATGCTGATAAAGGGGCTGATAAAACCGGAGAGCATGACAGAAGGAATAAAGTAGAACGAGGACATCTGCAACGCCTGAAGCTGATTTTGCGCCACGCTTGAAATACTGATGCCAATGGACAGACAAAGAAAGATGTAAATAATCAGGATGGTCAACAGCAAGAAAACGCTGCCCGCTAAGGGAATGCCAAACATGACCACGGAACAGAAAAGGATCAGCAGGGATTGAAAAAGCCCGATAAGCACAAACGGCGTAATTTTACCCACTATGACTTCAAAGCCCGTTACCGGTGAAATCAGTAAGTTTTCCATCGCGCCATTTTCACGTTCACGCGTAATAGCCAGTGCCGTCATCAAAATCAGGGTGGTGCTCAGTATCGAACCGATAATACCCGGGATAGTATTGTATTGCGTAATCCCTTCCGGATTGAATTTACGGTGAATAATCAGATCGAAAACATCTTTCCCCGCCGCACCTTTTAAAGCGGGAGGGAGATCGCCGTTAAGCATAGTTTTCGAAGATTGAGCAATGGCGCTCAGCGCGTTTCCAATGGTCATCGGATCGATGGCATCCCCCTCAACCAGCAGCTGAGGCTTCTCTCCCCGCAGGATTTTTCGGGTAAAGCCTGCCGGTATCGTCACGGTGAATATCACGTCGCCCTTAACAAAAAGTTCTCGTGCTTCCGCTTCACTGGCGACCGGACGCATAGAAAAATAGTCTGTATTTTGCGCCGCGGCGACAAAAACCTGGCTCAGATGGCCGGAGTCATAATTCAGCAAAGCGGTGGGGATATTTCGTGCATCCATATTTACCGCGTAACCCAGAATGACCAGCTGAAAAAGCGGTGTCAGGAAAACCATTGCCACACTGACTTTGTCGCGGCGTAGTTCGTGCATTTCCTTAATCACCACGCCCAGCCAGCGCATAAACGAAAAATTAAACATCCCTTTAATCACCATTATTTTTCATTAGCCAGGTAAAGGCATCTTCCAGGTTGGTATCTACTTCACTTACCTCGTATTCAGCAGAGACAATCTGCGCGATGATTTCCTTTAATTTCTCTCTTTCACCAGACGTTGCATAAAGCGAGTTGCCAAATATAACGGTCTGCTCAACGCCCGGAATTTTCTGCAATCTGTTTTCGATGGCCGTCAGGAAACGTCCGCGTATTTGTATGGTGGTAAGGTTTTGCGCCTTAATAATCGACGAAATCGTACCGCTGGCTAACAAATTGCCGTAAGAGAGATAAGCCACTTTATGACATCGCTCGGCTTCATCCATATAGTGCGTACTAACCAGAATGGACATTCCCTCAGCAGAAAGGTGATGCAACGTTTGCCAGAACTCTCTTCGCGCCTTTGGATCGACGCCCGCGGTTGGCTCATCCAGAAACAGCAGCGAAGGCTTATGCAGCATACAGGCAGCCAGCGCCATCCTCTGTTTCCAGCCACCAGAGAGCATGTTGGCCTGCTGATGCTGACGGGAAGCCAGCCCCATCTCGTCAAGCGTCTGCTCCACACGTTGCTTACGCGCTTCCAGGCCATGCAGACGGGCCATAAACATCAGATTTTCGCGTATGGTAAGATTGCCCCACATTGAAAAGTGCTGGGTCATATAACCAATACGTCTTTTAATTCTCTCTCGCTGCGTAAAAATGTCCATGCCCAGGCATCGCCCTTCACCCGAGTCAGGCGTAATCAGGCCGCACATCATGCGTATTGAGGTGGTTTTACCGCTGCCGTTGGGGCCAAGGAAACCATATATTTCGCCTTTAGCCACTTGCAGCGAAAAATCTTTTACGACGTGATTTTTTCCGAAATATTTATTGAGATTGTTTACGTCAATACATAACTCACTCATTGGGAACGATCTCCACCCTCGCCGGCTGACCAATATTTATGTATTGCGCCTGCGCTTTGTCAGGAACGGCTTCAGCCATAAATATCAATTTTTCGCGTCGATGCGTGCTGTAAATAACCGGCGGAGAGTACTCGGCCTGAGGGTTAATATAATTAATGTGTCCTGACACCGGTTCTTCTCTGCCGTCAAGCCAGATTCTCACCTTCATTCCCACCTGAACAGTGGCCAGCCTCTTTTCAGGAATATAAATGCGTATTTTAATATTTTCAGGCGGCAGCAAACTGATAACAGGCTGTCCGGCGGCGGCACGTTCACCCTGGCGATAGATAATGTCATGCACGCGCGCGCCAACGGGCGCAACAATCATGCTTTGCTCACTATCCCAAACGGCTTTGTCCCATTGCAATCTGGCGGACTCAACACGCGCTGACTGATTATCGATTTGTGACTGTCGGGAGGGAAGCTGCTTAACCTTTAACTGCCTGGACAGCTCATCAACGTGCGATTTTTTCTGCGTCAGATCTTCTTGTGCGTTTTCCAGTTCAGCGGCTGAAATCACCTTAGTGGCGTAAAGCTTTTGATAGCGCTCAAGGTGGTTTTTTGCCAGCCTTGCAGCAGAACGCGCACGTTCGAGTTGAGCATAAATAATACTTAACTCATCGGGACGTTCTCCCGATTCCAGATTAGTTAACAGCGCCTTTTCAGCCTGATAATTCTTTTCCGCAATGCGCAACGCATTTTGTGAAGTGTAACCTTCCATCTTTACCAACGGCTGGCCCTTTTCTACCCGTTCGCCCTTACTGACCAGTAGCGCTTCCACCTTTTCGGAAGCAGCATGGGACAGATAGATAAAATCGGCGTGGGAATACCCTGAAAGATATTGCGACTCAGGATCGTTACAGCTCATCAGATGAAGAGCACCAACAAAGAGGAAAATTTTTTTACCGATAAATTTCATTAAAAGATCCAAATGAACCAAACCCGGAAGACATGTCCGTCAGGCATCGGCCTGCTGTTTCAGAAAGCAGGTTAACCTCAGTTTTGAATTATCACTTCGCAACATCGGTCGGCGGCCTGCTTAAATAATGCATGTGATACATATTTTTAAGCTTCTCTACTTCACAACAATTCAGTCCGGCAATGGAATTAAAGCTTTTGTCTTCAACAAAGCAAAATAGTTTTGATCCGCCTGGTTTATACCACTTCGCCGCTTGTTTATAAGGCCACGGCAGCTCACAATTCAGTTCTCTTAAGTGGCTGAGCAGTTTCTTCCAGTCTTTTTCAAAATCTTCGCCTGTAAAATAATCGCTAATAGTAATGTCCGATACGAGATAAGGCTGAGTTAAACAGCACGCGTCTTCGTCTACAGAGAAATAAAGCTGATAAAATCCCACGATAAGCTGTTGCGCTTTTCGGGGGTAGTTACCCGGAATAGTTAATACGCCCAGCAGATGCTTACAATCAGTCTGGGTATTTATGAAGTAAAAAATCCCTTTCCACAATATATCCAGCGCGTTAGTTCGTTGATACTGTCGCTGGATAAATCCCCGGCCAATCTCAACGCTTTGACGAATTTGTGGCAAACACATCTCGTTGTAATGAAATAGATGATGACTGTAAAGTCCTTCCACACCACGCCTGTCAATCTGCTTTCCGGCAGGGATCAAACGGTAAGCGCCCGCAATTTCCAGATGATAAGGATCCCACAAAATGACATGATAATATTCTCTGTCATAGATATCATTATCACGCTTTTTACCGGTTCCCGCCCCAATAGCCCGAAAACATATTTCTCTTAATCGCCCCAGCTCATTAAGTATCGGTGAATAAATTTCGCCTCGATAGTGATAAAGAAAGAGCACTTTCCCATCGCTATTTGTTCGTAAAATCTCGCACTTGTTTAGCGCGTTATGCAACAAAGACCTCTCTTCAGGCCTGGCGATGGGTGGAGATTGAGGAAGAACACCTGGCTTACCTGGGCCGACGTTAATCAGATGTTTTTTGCAGTCATCAACGACTGCTCTATATGTGTTTTTATCCATTCCGGAAATGTTTATCTGCCTGGATATTTTTATTCTTCGCGTTTTTCCCTTATGCTTCAGGCATTCACGGCAAAGCATGAGATTAGAGAGGGGACGCCAGATGGCCGCAGCCAGATAATAAAAAAAACTGTTCCTCCCCTGAATATGAACCGGAACCAGAGCCGCATTATATTTTACTGCAAGGCGAAGAAATCCCTCCTGCCACGGCGCCTCACGCAGGCCAAATAACGTAAGACCGGCAAGTTTACCCGCAGGGAATATAATTAACACGCCATTCTGCGCAAGGTGATCGTTCATCTCCTTAAGCTGTTTATGACTCATCTTTCCCTGCATATTTCTTATGCCGATGGCGATGTCTTTCACCTGTGGAAATAACAACGTCAGAACATGATTCGCGACAATCTTTATATCTTTCCTTACCTGAGAAACGGTATTAATTACCATCAAGCCATCAAGAACGGTAGGATGATTGGAAAAAACGATTGTTGGTCCCTGAGCAGGAATATTATCATAATCACTAAAGTGCGTTTCTGCACGTAAACCCAGCTGATCCGCAACGTCCTCCGTCCATTCAATGCCTCTTTTATCAGCGATGCTTTCTAGTGCAGAGGCTAACTTATCCTCTCCCACTATCCACTTGATAAACTTCTTTAACAAAGATGGAATGGATTTATTTGGAAAAAACTCCATGATAATTCGTTCAATACTGTCCATAGTAACCTTTAAAATCCAATTATTAAAGCCTGAACGTCCATGTGCGATGAATATAAATTATGCATTTACTTTATGGTAAACTCTATCCCTTGAGTATAATATAAAGCAAGAAGTTTATGATGAAAATACAGCATTATGACTTAAATCTGGAATTTTCATCATTAATTTACGCCAAATATATGCCGTACGTTTTAGAAAAATATAGCTGTTTCACTCCAGAAATTCGTTTTATCACGGAATATGCTTTTAAACCCGACCACTCAGAAAGCAGGGGGAATAAAAACTGACCACAAGATTAAATTGTATAACTTCTCTTCCTGAAGACCATTTCATCACATCAATGACTTTCATAATAATAATATTATTTTGCACGCCTCTGCGTTAAGTAACACATTTCTAAACTCATTTTCCAAAGGTTGACAGAACGTCTGTCAAGGTGTCGCCTCCATCGCTATAATCCCCTTATCTTTTTCTGACTACAGGTATGCAAAATGATCCGCAGCATGACCGCTTACGCCCGACGCGAAACTAAAGGAAGCTGGGGCAGTGCCGCCTGGGAGCTTCGCTCCGTTAATCAACGCTATTTGGAAACTTACATCCGTTTACCCGAGCAGTTTCGGGGTCTGGAACCGGTCATCCGTGAGCGTATACGCAATCGACTGACGCGCGGAAAAATTGAATGCAACCTGCGTTACGATGCCGACCCTGGCGCACAAACATCGTTAGTCCTGAATGAAAAACTGGCTATCCAGCTTGTTCAGGCGGCTAACTGGGTCAAAATGCAAAGCGATGAGGGTGAAATTAACCCTGTCGATATTTTGCGTTGGCCCGGCGTAATGTCGGCTGGCGAGCAGGATCTTGACGCCATCTCCGCCGAACTGCTGGTTGCGCTGGATACGGCGCTGGACGAGTTCATCATTGCTCGCGAGAGCGAAGGCGCGGCACTAAAATCACTTATTGAACAGCGACTGGAAGGCGTCAGCACAGAGGTGACAAAAGTGCGCGCGCAAATGCCTGAAGTGCTGAAGTGGCAGCGGGATCGTCTGGTCAGCAAGCTTGAGGAAGCGCAGGTACAGTTGGATAACAACCGTGTTGAGCAGGAGCTGATTATGCTGGCGCAGCGCGTAGACGTGGCTGAAGAGTTGGATCGACTTGAGGCGCATGTTAAAGAAACCTATAACATTTTGAAAAAGAAAGAGGCAGTCGGACGCCGCCTCGACTTTATGATGCAGGAATTTAACCGCGAGTCGAACACGCTGGCCTCTAAATCGATCAACGCCGAGGTAACCACCTCCGCTATTGAGCTGAAGGTGTTAATTGAGCAGATGCGCGAGCAGATTCAGAATATTGAATAATTTCCCCCCTTTTCCACCGACTGCCACAACGCCCTGTTTTAAGGGCATTTTTGTTGCTATAAACGTCTACCGCGTACTACCCAAATCCACCGAAATCCACTGCCGAGTGGGTAGTACATTGGGTAGTACCCACGCTTTACAAGCCAAAATGTTCGTTTTATAACCTATGTACTACCCACTTTTTCCCGCAGGCCTCAATTGACGGGCGCTGGCGGGATACCTTAGGGAGGCAGAGCATGGGAACGCTGACCGTTAAAACCATACAATCCATCCTGAAAGCAAACCGTCCCGGACGTTACAGCGACGGTCAGGGGTTGTACCTGATGCTGCCGCAGCGCGGCGAACCTTACTGGATGCTGCGCTATACCCTGCACGCCAAACGCCGTTCACTCTCGCTGGGCAAGCCGTCCGACCTGTCGCTGGCTGAGGCCCGCTCTCAGGCCGAAGACGCCCGCAGAAAGGTCAGGAAAGGCGACGATCCCATCGCCGAACGTAAACGCAACCGGCCCGCAAGAATCCATACCGTCAACGATCTGTTTAACGACTGGAATCAGGACTTGGTGCGACGCCTTAAGCACCCGCATATCCCTCAGCGGATCTTCGCCAGAGAGATCGCGCCACACATCGGCGAGCTGACGTTAGGCAAGGTCACGCCGCTGGATGTGCGCGCCATCATTCAGCAAATCACCGCCAGCGGCAGGCCCTGCACCGCCAACGATGCGCTGATGTACCTGAAACAACTGTTTAATCACGGCATTAAACTTGGGCTTCTCGTCCATAACCCGGCGGCGGCGTTCAAGGTGGACGATGCGGGCGGCATTGAAAAAAGCCGCGACCGGGCGTTGAGTCTGGAAGAGTTGACGCAGGTTTTTCAGGTATTCCGCAACCAGAGCGACAGCTTCACTCGCGATAACTATCTGGCTTGCGCATTACTGATCGTGCTTGGCGTGCGCAAAAGCGAAATGACCGAAGCGCTTTGGATTGAATTTTCCCTTGAAGACGCGACGTGGGAATTGCCTGCGGCAAGGAGCAAATCGGGCGTCGCTATTGTCATTCCTTTGCCCCCGCTGACGCTGGAATGGCTGCGGGAGTTGAAGATACGCGCCTGCGGTTCAGCATATGTATTCCCCAACCGCCGGGCCAGCGGTTCGCCGCATATGGGCAGCGATACCCTCAACCGGGCAATCGCCAAACTTTTCGGCCGCGAACCGGGAAGGAAAATTCAACCGCCCAACCGCATGGGAGAACTTGAACCGTTCACCGTACACGACCTGCGCCGCACCTGCCGCAGCCTGCTGGCTGCGTTAGGCGTTCCGGGCTATGTCGCTGAACGGTGCCTTAACCACAAGCTGAAAGGTGTTGAAGGGATTTACGATCGATATGATTACTTTGAGGAACGGCGGGAAGCGCATTGTAAACTGGCAGACCTCGTTAAGCCGATTATTGAGAATAACGAGCGGCACAGCGTTTCGAACGAACAGAGCAATAACGTAGACAAGCGCTATTTTTTCGTAGGGTGATAATTCAGAATGATTTCGGCAAGATCGTCTTCGACGGTATAAAAATAGCAGGCAGGAACATCAAGCACCGCCGCCAATCGGCAGGCAAGATCAAAATCAGGCGTATGCACACCGCGCTCATATTGGTTCATCCGCGCGCTGGCCGTGGCTTCATCAATACCCGCCAGAACCCCAAGCCGCTGTTGCGACAGGCCCGCTCTTAGTCTGGCTTCTTTTAAACGATGTGGCAGCATGAGGATCCCGACTTACACGATATGTAAGCCGTAGTTTTCACGCTAACCTATTGAAAATATACTAAGCATTACTTAGTTATACTTTCTCAACTATGCGTTCTTATTGCTTAAATCCAGAAAGGGGGAAATTTAAAAAGCGTCGGTATTTTTCCGGCGGGCGTAAGTAAGGATGATTTCCGCTAAATCATCTTCAACGGTGTAAAAATAACTGGTAGGGGTATTCAACACAGCGGCTAACCTGCACACCAGTTCAAAATCAGGAGTATGCACGCCGCGCTCATATTGATTCATCCGTGCGCTGGCCGTCGCCTCATCGATACCGGCGAGCACACCAAGCTGCTGCTGCGATAAACCGGCTTTTAATCTGGCTTCCTTCAAACGATATGGCAGCATGAGAATCCCGACCGACTTGATAACCAGCGGTGATTTTCATGTTTGCCTGTTGAAAATGTACTAAGTATTACTTAGCATTAGTGTTGAAAAATTATTCTGTCTCTACGAGTAAGGAGGAAGCATGACTAACAAAATTGATATGCATCCGGCAGACATAGTTGCCTCATTACACAAGAAAAAGATCACGATGGCAGCGGTATCCCGGCAGGCAGGATTAAGCTCTTCAACGCTGGCGAACGTGCTTACCCGCCCGTGGCCGAAAGGCGAATTTCTGATCGCGGAGGCATTAGGTATTCATCCGTCGGAGATCTGGCCGAGCCGCTACTTCGATGAAGAAGGCAACCTGATTGAACGCCACAAGCAGATCAGAAAAAGATCCGCCTGACTTCCCCCATTTTCACCCGACTTGCAGACGGATAATGCTTTCCCCCACCAGAAAACGACGATCTGACGCTCAACCCCGTCAGCATGCGGTTTTTGGTCATTACCCCCACCTGACTCCGCTATATACGTAGATAGTGGGGGAACCCGGTTTTTTGGGGCCGGGTTCCCCCATCAGTACCACATAGGTAACACTTAATTCCCCATCTCAGCGCCAATCTGATCTTTTTCCCTGGCTGGCGGGGTTACCTGAAGAACGTGAACCGATGGGCCAGCCAGAGGAAAGGGCCTATGCCGTTCTGCCGTAGACCTGCTGCACATACCGCCCACGTCCATCTCCATGCCCTAAATCCATCGACACCAGCGCGCTTGCTTCCCGGTTGCTGAAACCCTGCTGCCGGTAATAACGCATCGCATCCTGTGCCCATGCATAACGCAGGCTGTGGGGGGAGTATTGCCCTTTGAGTCCTGCCAGAGCGGTTTGCGAGCGCCAACGGTTCATGGCGCTTTTCAGATCCGGTTTATCAATCAGCCGACCGTTGCGAGTAGCAGCAACCGCCAGCGCCTGATTCACCGTCTGCGTTAACGCTTCCCGATCCAGCACCCGCGTTTGCCGGGACCGTCCGCCTTTGGTGCCGAAAACTACCGTCAGTTGTTCGTCGCCTCGCTCCAACGCGGCGGCCCATGTCTGGAGCGACTGCGAACACTGCACAGCTTCTTGTGAGCGCAGGCCCATCATTCGTGCCAGTTTCAGCGTCAACGCGAGTCCGGCGTCTTTCTGTTGCAGGGTTGCCAGCGCCGCCCGATAGCGCTCCGGCGTAATCGCCTGCCGCGTGCCGTCCCTACTGGCGCCGCCCAGACCTAACTCCTTGTTGCTCAGCCGTTCCGCATCCGCCAGCTTAGCCCGCCCGGCAGTACGCAGCATCACCCGCACCGCCGCCATCTCGTTATGCAGCGTGCGCAGAGTAATTCCCTGTTCTAACCGCCCGGCGATATAACATTCGATATGTTTTGCCTTCAGATGCTGCACCTTGCGGATCTGAATATTCAAAGACAGCAGATGACTGGCAAGCCGCTCTGCAATTTTTAGCCGGTCATGTACCGTCTTATGGCTGCCGCCGGCCTGTCGGGCCAGCGCCTGCATTTCCCGGCTTAATCGTGACATATGCAATCCCCCCCATCCTCAATAACCTCTGTTCTCCGGCGCACAGCGATTCACGACACGGATTTACCGTGCCGCACTGAACAATACCTGCGCGCCGGAGCAGCAGCGGTTGAGGTATGGCGGGGATATCGGTTATGCACTCGGTGCAGCCGCCTGCATCAGCAGGATGATCCCCTCAGGCTGAAAGCCTGTCTCAGGTATTGGTTCAGTTCTCCTCTGATAAGTGGGTTGATGAGAATTGGCGCAGAATATGTGCGTCAGATGACAGGTCGTGCCGGAAAGCGCTGTAGCACAAGGGCTGGCGCAGAGTTCGTTAGCGGCGTCACTTGCAACGGCTTTGCGCCGTATGAAGTGACGCCGCTGCCTCATGGATGCATTCGCTGAGGCAGCAAAAGGCCGCGGACGATTGCGCCAGCTATAAAGGGTGTTGTACGCATCAGTGCGTATGCAAAAAGCAGTTGCTTCACGAAGAACAAACGGGATGCGGCCCTAGGGCGTTGGGATAAGTCAGCTACCATCGCCGCAGCGATCACCCGCAAATTGATAGCGAGGCGGGTTGGGAGTCGATCACACAGGTTGGGCCTGCGCGTCGCCTTCAAGGTCATGGCAACATGGGATGCTACTTGCAGCAGCGATGTGACAACGATAATGTACTGCGCTAAGATCTGTACATCAAGCGGCTAACGCGCTGCGCTTGTTGGCTCCTAAACGGATTTCCATTCCATAGAAATCCGTTTAGGAGCGCGGGAGTCCACAAACAGTATGATGAAAAATTTTGTAAATTACCGAATAATGATCCATCATCGTAAGATGGATATACTAGGATCGAAATTAATTTTAAAAAAACAGGACAAAAACACATTATATTATTTAATTAATAACCCATTATCTAATAGTATCTATCCCAAAAACACAATAATAACTAAAATACTAAAAATAGCTCAAGGAAAGCTCATCACGGTGAACAAAATACAAAAAAAGATTTAATGAGATAAAGTTACAATCAGAAGATGTAATTAAAAGCGAATACAGCACCCATACATATATGTTTGGAACTAATGCACATATTGATGAAAAAAATTACTAAGCTGGTTAACAAAAGCAGAAAGTATAATTGAAAATTTATGCGGTAAAAACTCTACATACTACAGTGCGTTTCATGATGCAAAAAATATAAAATCCTATGAAACTAATTTAAAAATATTTAATAGATTACTAGCTATTTTTGTTTCAATCAAGGAGGACTATGAAAATGGTTATCTGACATCTTATAAATCACTAATTCAATCTGAGGTTTTCGATAATGAGTTAGAACAGGCGAAAGAACTTTTAAAGTCTGGATATATATCCGCCGCCGTAGTTATTGCAGGAACTGTATTAGAAACAAGTCTAAGAGAGCTCTGCGACAGAGAGTCACTTCCATATGGAAAACTAGATAAAATGAATGCTGATTTAGCTAAAAAAGGAGTATACAATACTATACAACAAAAGCAAATAACGGTAATAGCTGGAATAGTAAATAGTGCGGCTCATGGGAAAACGGATGAATTTAATAAAGATGATGTATCGATTATGATAAGTAATATTGAGAGTTTGTTAATTAGCCATATGAAATAAATTATTTAAAATTGTTACATCTATGATATAAAATCAAGCGTGGAGAAGATGATCACTATAGACAATTTTTTCATTATCATTCAATACGATATGGATTAGCTATCGCTTAATCCGACAGCGTATTGTAGCAAAGTGCGACCAAATCGAACAGTCGACTAAAAGCGAGTAGCGGTCATTAACGCTGCCAGCAGAAGCACAACTATACTGCGACTTTCTAACTGGCATTGTTAACACAAAGCTTATCTAAGGGAATTATCTATTTGTTGTAAAAGACGTCTGACATTTCTAATACTATTGTCCTTATTAGCTTCTTCTCCCAACCATTCTTTTGATTTCTCGAGATATCCTCTTGCTGTTTGATTTCTGTACTTCCTCCAGTATTTTAGAGATTGGTCAGCATATGACATTGCATGGAATGCCTTCCTCATATCGGCTGTGTAGCATTGTTCTAACGACCCCATGCTCTCATCTAGAGCTTTTCTAACGTCATAGGAGTCTGTTCGATTTATGTTGGCTTTAAACTTTATAATTGCATAGGAATTTCTTACAGACCAATTCCCACTTCCACTTTTAGCAATAGCCTCATCGATGACTATAAATGCTCTCTCGTGGTTACCTCTCCGACTCAGATAGAGAGCCTTTTGCTGTAAATTAAACGGGGAATTGTGCTTTCTATATATTACATCATAAATTTCTTCACCATGTTTTGTTTGAGGAAAGGCCTTTTCAAATAAGCGAGCATCATAGGCTCGTCTTTTGAATGAATCGTAATTAGGTATGCAATAGCGTGACACATTCATGTGAAAGTTAGTCAGCATACGCGCGAGGTCTTTTTCTGGTGCAATTGTTGCTATGTGTTCAGCTAACAAGTTTGATCTGATTGAAAAATAGTCTTGTTCGCTGTCAGAATATTCACCAGCATATTCTGACAAACAACTACTCAATATACCAATTAAAGAATATATTTCCTGAGGATTGATAGCACCCTCTTGGAAATAGCTGCAAAGGATATCCATAGAAGTGACACTTCGACTATTATGTAGATAACAGACTAGCAAGAAAATCTGTACCAGTTTTTCATCTTTTTTCTGAAGCTCATTTAAGACATTTTTGAATCTTTCTTTAATACTTGGCGTACGGCAGTTCTGCTCAATCAATTCAAATAATGAATCACCTTCTCGAAGCCTGAAATTTTTTCTGGACTTCAAGTCAGCGGGAATATTGTCTATTATCCCTTGAGCATCAGCTTCAGTTAGTTGCGTAATATCGACAATCTCGATATTTCTTCTAAGAAAATTAGCCCTCGATGCTGACAAATACGCGTAATCGCGTTCAGCAATAACCATCTTAATGTTAGACTTCACAGAAAGGTTATTAAGTGCATCCATCGATGTTTGCATATTATCCACAAATAGAAGTGTGGGTGTATTATTTATACGAGAAGAAAGAGTTTCTGCTTTTGAAGGTGATATATCAGAAAGAAATAGTTTAACTCCATTAAAATTGTGAAAGGCTGCTATCTGCATAAGAAGCGTAGATTTTCCTGTAGCTGGACCTCCAGTAATCAGAACATTTTTACCACTATTAATATATTCCTCTACAAGTGAGTAATAATGCAATCTAATTACACGCGAAGAATATATATCGCTCCAAGAAGGATTTGCCCCTTGGTAAAAATCATTTATTGACCTCCTTTCAATATCAGAATGAGATGGAATTGAGTATTCTGGGAATGGATTTTTATGCTGACTAGTAGTCAGTTCTTTAACCACCAATTCCTCAAATGAGGCCAAGTAATCTAAGAACGTTTCTGTATCTGAGCGAATTATTTTAAGATCTAGTGATTGATAATATTCAATTTCTCCTTCGTCAACATGGTCGGGATGAACAATTACCCATGAGTTTTTCCTGTTTTGATCATCTAATGAATCAGCGAAAACCTGTAGGGTTCCAGCATCTCTAAGTGCATATCCCCAAAAAAGAGTTGGAAACTTGTTCATTATAGATTTCAAATAGTTCCATTTTGCAGGATCGTTCGAGAACGCATTAGCAATATCCAGATCTCCAAAAATCAAAGATGATTCAGTGTCACAGACTGCGCCATGAAGGTAAAAATAATCAATAGCATATTTTTCTCGAAAGCTAACTCCATTGAACATTGTATTGTTCACATACTTTTTAGGATTACCCTTGAATATGCATTCAACTAGATTGTCTACATTGGTTGTGAAAATATTTTTTATATTTATATTGGCCAGATTTTCATATTTCTTGCTAAAATCTCCAACTTCAAATCGGGATCGGATATAATTATTAAGAATATCTCTTTTAGAACGAGAAATCAGCGTGCAAAGCTGGGGTAGCTGTAAGGTAGTCGGAGACCCTGGAAACTCCTTTAGTATTTCAATTCTAAGACCGTCACCAATAGGAAGTGGTCTCCCGCTTCGGTCAGAGGACAGAACGGAAAAGCCCGCACCAGTAAATATATTAATACCTTCGCGCAAACTTCTTTCAAATGTATTTATGCTTTCTATTTCCATAACATTTTCTCTTTCTATAGTTACTTGATATTAACGTTTATTCAACTAATCATACCTGTTTAAATATAGCTCACTCACCTTTGTAAAGGTGATGCAAGATGCATAAAAATAAATTTATCTTTAATATACAATGAATTGTTGTAGCGAGATATTTTGATGTTGCGACAAATATAAGAATTATTAGGTTAACAAACGAGATATTTCCTCGCAACATCCGTATGCATTCACATTAGGAATTGTCAAAAGAAACTTCTACCTATTGGCACTGAGCCAACTGTGAGATCTAACTGGAGCCAAACAGCCAGTTACATTCCTTAACCTATGAAGCCAGATAACGACTCTACAAGCCTATAAATATCCTAACCCAAACGGGTAGTACATCGGGTAGTAAACCGCCCTAATCACAGATAAAATTCTACTAACAAACTAATTTTTAATAATTTTATTTCATATTCAATAAACAGATTCAGAATATCGAGTAACACCCTTTCCGCCCACCTTCCGGTGGGCGTCTTTTCTTCGCTATACGCCGTAAATCAGGCTGAAACCGCCGTTTTTCGAACCTTTTCCGAGGTGCGCTGAAACGCCTCGCCGTTACTGTCAAACAAATGCGCATGGTGCGCAGGAATCGTCAGCCCGACTTCGTCGCCCAGCAACGGCAGCCGATCGCCTGAGTAACGAATGACCAGCGGCTCAGCGCCCGCCACGTCGACATAAAAATAGGCCGCTTCGCCCAGGTGTTCAATGTGTTGCACACTGCCGGATAAATGCGCCTGCTCAGGCGCACAAAGCTGCACGTGCTCAGGGCGAATACCAACATTGACCGCGTCGCCCACGTTTGCCGCAGCGGCATTCACCTGCACGCCGATCGCCTTACCGTTAATCAACCGCACGCTGGCGGCCTGCGTATCACCCGTTATCAGTTCACCGGGCAGAAAATTCATTTTGGGTGAGCCAATAAAGCCCGCCACAAATTCATTCACCGGATGATGATAAAGATCGAGCGGATGACCAACCTGCGCCACAGAACCTTTTGTTAACATCGCCGGGCCGCTGTTCAGCAGGACAATTTTGTCCGCCAGAGTCATGGCTTCCACCTGATCGTGCGTCACGTAGATCATTGTGTTTCCCAGCCTGTGATGCAGCCGGGCTATCTCCACGCGTGTGGCGACGCGCAGTGAAGCATCCAGGTTGGAGAGCGGCTCGTCGAACAAAAACACTTCAGGATCGCGGACAATAGCGCGCCCTATCGCCACGCGCTGGCGCTGACCGCCGGAGAGCGCCTTCGGCAGGCGCTGCAACAGTGGCTCCAGTTGCAGGATTTTTGCAGCATTCATCACGCGCCGTTCAATCTCTGCTTTCTCTTTTTTCGCCAGTTTCAGGTTGAACGCCATGTTTTCGTAAATCGTCATGTGCGGATAGAGCGCGTAGCTCTGAAAAACCATTGCCACCCCGCGCCCGGCGGGCGGCAGCGTATTAACAACGGTTCCGCCGATTGAAATCTCCCCGGCGCTGATGGTTTCAAGACCGGCAATCATTCGCATCAGCGTTGATTTTCCGCAGCCTGACGGCCCGATAAACACGCAAAATTCGCCGTGTTGAATTTCAAGATCGACGTTATTAATGACCTGCGTATCGTGAAAGCGCTTAAAGACATTTTTCAGACGAATGGTGGACATCTTTTTTTCCTCGCGTGCGCTATTTCACGCCGCCCATGGTCAGGCCGCGTACCAGATGCTTTTGCACCAGCAGCCCCAGAATCAGCATTGGTAACATCACCAGCGTTCCCGCCGCCGTCAGCGGGCCCCACTCCGTTCCCTGGAAGGTCAGGAACGACGTGATGGCAACCGGCAGCGTCTGCGTTGCGTCGCCGGAAAGCGTCAGGACAATCTGGAATTCGTTCCAGATAAAGAACAGCGTCAGTACGCCAGAGGCCGCCAGGCCCGTACGGGCAAGCGGCAGCATCACGCTGCGAAAGATCCGCCACTCGCTGGCGCCATCCACCAGCGCCGCTTCGCGCAGTTCGGGAGGAATATCCTCAAAAAAGGTCGTCACCATCAGAATGGTAAAGGGCACGTTTGCCACGGTATAGACCACAATCAGCACCAGATAGCTGTCCGTCATGCCCAGCGTGGTGATGAGGTAATAGGCCGGCAGCACCAGCATGATGACCGGCGCAAAACGCAGGCTCATGATGAAACGCTTCGCGCGTCCTTTCCGCTCGATAAAAAACACCAACCCATAGGCAAACAGCGCGCCGAACAACAGGCAGAGCAGCGTTGAAACAAACGAGATAAACAGGCTGTTGCCAAAGGCGCGAAGGAAATCGCCGTTGCTCAATACCTGCCGATAGTTGTCAAGAATGGGCGTAAACCACAGCTTTGGCGGCATGGCGAACGCGTCAATATAGGTTTTTAATGAAAGCGTCACCAGCCAGTAAATGGGCAGCAGAAAGAACGCGAGGATCACCGCCAGCAGCAGATAAAAACCGATCCGTTTAATCATTTTACGCCTCCTTCATGATGCGTTTGCTGGCAAACGAAAGCACCACAATCACCATCAGCGTATTCAAAATAGCGATGACCACCGCTTCGCTGATGCGGAAATCCTGAAAACCAGTCAGATACGCAAACATATTGGTGGTTTCCGTGGCCAGCGCCGGCCCACCGCGGGTCATAACGTAAATCAGGTCAAAGGATTTAAAGGCGTCGATCATGCGCAGAAAGAGCGCGATCATGATGATGGATTTCATCATTGGCAGCTTGATAAACGCCAGCAGCCGCCAGCCGCGCGCGCCATCCAGCTCCGCCGCCTCCAGCGGCTCAGTCGGTAGCGCGTCCAGCCCGGCGGACACCAGCAGAATGATAAAAGGCGTCCACTGCCAGACATCGGCCAGGATCAGCGATGCCATGGCGGTTTGCGGGCTGCCCAGCCAGTCAACGGGCGCCAGGCCCACCAGGCCAATCAGCCAGTTAAACAAGCCGGCATTAGGATCGTAAAAAATACGCCATATCAGGCCACCCACGATCGGCGTGACGATCATCGGCAACAGCAGCAATGCTCTCACCAGCCTGCGGCCAAAAAAATCGCGGCTGATAAATAGCGCAATGGCGCAGCCCAGCACCAGCTCTACCGCAGTCGAACCCGCGACGTAAACCAGCGTGTGCCAGAGGGAATACCACAACCTGGGCTGTTGAATAACGTCAATAAAATTGGCCAGCCCGACAAAATCGAAGGGCGGCGGCGACATCAGATCGATATCGAAAATAGCCAGGTAAATGGCATAACCCAGCGTATAGAGCGACACCGCCAGCAATAGTATCAACAGCGGAAGCGTAAAAGCCTGCTGCGTCAGTTTTACTTTCATAACTTTCCCAGCGAGATAGTGGGCGCCGGGGAAACGCCCCCGGCGAATCAGGTTAACGGGACAGCGCCTTGTCGTTGCGGCTGTTGGCTTCCTGAAGAGCGCTCTCAACCGACTTCGTTCCCGCCAGCGCCTGCGACAGCGCAATGCCGGTATTGTTGATAATCTGCGTGGCCTGCGGCACGGTTGGCAGATAGGCCGCATTGCCGTTTTTCAACGCGTCCAGCATGCCATCTTTGAAGGCGCCATAGCGTTGGGTAAAGGCTTCGCTGTTTATCGCGCCAAGCGAACTGACGCCCGCATTGGGATTCAACTCAACGGACTTCATCTGCGTCTGCTGGCTGGTCGCCCAGCTGACAAATTTCCACGCCGCATCCTGATGCTTACTGGCGCTGGCAATATAAAGCCCATGAACCTGGAGCGCGCCGCTGTTGCCCGCATGGTTTCCAGGCTGGGCCGGAACCGGCGCATAGCCCACTTTACCGACCACCGAAGACTCCTTCGGATCTTCGTTAAAGCCGCCATTTACCGTGGAGTCGATGGTCATCGCCGCTTTGCCCTGCTGAAAAACCAGGCGGTTTTCCTGCCAGCCAAAGTTGGCCGCGCCGATTGGGCCATAATTTTTCAGAATATTAACAAAGGCATTGGTCGCTTCTGTCGCCTGCGGTGAAGCCACCGCCGACTTCCCGTCTTTTATCCACTGGCCGCCATATCCCCAAAGGAACGCCGCCCAGGCAAAGGTGTTCTGAATGCCTTGCGCACCGCGCAGCGTGATACCGGCCACGTTGCCGCCGCTTTTCTCCTTGATGGTTTTCGCGGCGGCCGCCAACTCGTCGAAGGTTTTCGGTACGGCAATGCCATACTGCTGGAAGAGATCTTTGCGATACATCAGGAAGGTGCTTTCACCGTAAACCGGCAGCCCGTAATAGTGCTCTTTAAAGCGCAGCGTATCGGCATAGCTTTTAACGAAATCGCCAGCGTCGAAAAACGCCGTGTCGGCTTTCATCCACTTATCCACCGGCGTGATATAGCCTGCCGAGGCGTAACCCACCGCGTGAACCCAGTCATCCATGACCACGTCGTATCGACCGCTGCGGGAAGAGAACGCCAGCAGCGCTTTTGAGGTGAGATCGCTGTAGGGCACAATTTCCGCCTGCACGTGGATGCCGGTTTGTTTTTCAAACTCTGGCAGCAGCGCCTTAAGAGAATCACTGGTGCTGTGCCCTTCCAGCAGCACGCGAAGCGTTTCCTGCGCGGTGACCGGGCCTGTCAGTAACAATGCGCCAAGCGCGGCGGCGATTCGAATCGTTTTCATGTTCATCACATCCCCTGGTTATAACAGCAAAAGGTCAGACCCGAACGATCTCGCCGGTGCGGGCAGATTCCATGATCGCCAGCGTAATGCGCAGCGCTTCGTTCGCCTCTTCGCCGGTTGCAACAGTCGTGGTGCCGTTACGCACGTCGCTGGCAAACGCCATCAGCTCTTCGCGCAGATCGCCTTTAATTTCGCCCTGGCTGAGCGGCCAGTGCTGTGTGTCGATATAGCGGTTCATACTTTCACTGGCGTGGTAAAGGCCGGATTCGCCGCACTCTACTTCCAGTAAACCCTGCGTGGTGAGGATCGACATTTTGGCATCAAGCAGCGTGCGTGAACCGGCCGGAAGCGCCCAGGCACTTTCAAGATTCACCACGCTGCCGTCGGCGAAGCGGATAATGGCGAATACCGCGTCTTCCGTGCCCAGATGGCCCAGCCGCTTATTGGTGGTTTGCGCGTAGACGCTGACCGGTTTGGTGTTCTCCAACAGCCATAGCACCATATCGACATCATGCACCGTGACGTGCAAAGGCAGCGGTAAACTGCCGCCATAGCGTGCCGGGCCTTCAATCGCGGGACTGTTACGACGCGCGGCAATGTGGCTGATCTCGCCAGCCTCACCGGAAGCGATGATTTCTCTGGCACGGGAGTAGCGCGGATCGAACCGCAGTAAAAAGCCGATACCCAGTTTTATACCGGCATCCCTGGCTGCCTGAACAATTGCCTTGCCGTCATCCAGCGTTGCCGCGATAGGCTTTTCAAGGAAAATGTGCTTCCCTGCCTTCGCCGCAGCCAGCGCAGGCGCAAGATGCAGGTCATCTTTTGTGCAGATGCTGACGATATCAAGATCTTCCCGCGCCAGCATGTCGTTAAAATCTTCATAGCAGTGCAGATCGGGTATCCAGGCCTTAAGCGCTTCACCACGCGCCCTGTCAGGATCGGCAACACCAACAACCTCGACGCCGTACATCTGCTGCCAGACCCGGGCGTGCATCGCCCCCATAAAGCCTGCGCCTGCGACGCCGACCTTGATAACGCCCTCTTTCATCTCATCTTCCTCTGTGCCTGATTGATTAAATCGCATCGTGACGTTGACTCAGCGTCTGATAGCAGACAGCTATTCAATTACCATGCCAGAATAAATCCAGATAGATACCAGAAAAGAAACCGCTTAAATTTAAGTAACTTACCCTTAACAGGCGCATATCCGTCTAATTTCAACCTGTTATACGTCTCGTCAGGAACGCTTGTCCAGTATAATTTTAGTGCAACTGAAGAAAATACGAGCACCATCACTGTGCATACATATAATTTTAAAATACCAATTTACAAATCTGGTATTATTGTGGTTATGTGTCTGTCATGGCGGTTAACCTAAGGAAGATCAGAACAGTGATTGACATAAACCAGCTGAAAAACCGGCTTGTCGTCTCCTGTCAGCCCGTGACAGACGGGCCGATGGATCATGTTGATATCGTGGTGGCGATGGCAAAAAGCGCTGAGGCGGCAGGCGCCAGCGCGGTACGCATTGAAGGCGTTGAGAACGTTCGACAGGTGGCAAACAATTTGCATATTCCCATCATTGGCATTGTGAAACGCGATCTGGATGATTTCCCTGTGCGTATTACGCCATTTATTGCTGATATTACCGCGCTGGCCGGGGCGGGCGCTGACATTGTGGCTTTCGATGCCACCCGCCGTGCCCGTCCGGTGGCGGTGGAAGAACTTTATCAGCACGCTCGCCGGTTAGGGTTGCGGGTTATGGCGGACTGCGCCACGTTAGACGACGGCATCAACGCGGCGGCGCTCGGCTGCGATTTTATCGGCTCAACGCTTTCTGGTTACACTGCGGAGACCGCCGATCAGCCGATGCATCGTCCGGATCTGGAACTGATCGGCGCGCTGGCAAAACGCGGCTGTCGCGTCATGGCTGAAGGACGTATTCGCGAACCGGCTCAGGCGGCGGCGGCATTGCAGGCTGGCGCGTTCGCTGTCACCGTCGGCTCGGCCATTACCCGCATAGAGCATATTACCGGGTGGTATCGAAGCGCGCTGGATGACGCGGCGAAAAGAGGATAACACCGATGATCCTGGCCCTGGATATTGGCGGCACCAAGCTTTCTGCGGCATGGATTGAAGATGGCCACTGCGTGGCGCGCCGTCAGATAGCTATGCAGTACAACGAAGCGGCGTTTTTGACGGCGCTACATAAACTGACGCGTTCCGACTACCCGGTCGAAAAGGTGGCGGTAGCCACTACCGGCTATCTGCGCGACGGACGCGTATGGTCGGTGAATTTGAATACTATCCCTTTCTGGAAAGGCTTCCCGCTTGCTGACGTACTGACACAGCGGTTCAACTGTCCGGTAATTATGCTTAACGATGCGCAGGCGGCGGCGTGGGGAGAATACCTTCCCCGCCGTTCGCGCATCCGCAATCTGCTGTTCATTACGCTCTCCACCGGTGTGGGTGGCGGCCTGATTTGCGACGGAGAACTGCGTTCCGGCCCGCACGGCCTGGCGGGGCACATAGGCCATGCAACCGTCAACGTCTCACCGCTGGATGAAACAGAGAGCCGCTGCGGCTGCGGGCGGCAGGGCTGCCTTGAGCATGTGGCTTCCGGTACGGCTCTGGCGCGCCAGGCAACGGCGCTGTTACAGCAACCGCTTGACAGCCGTCAGCTTTTCGCGCTGGCGGCCAGCAATCCACAGGCAGAGGCTATTTTATCGAATGCAGCGCGGGCAGTGGCGCAGGCTATCGCCGATACGCTGATGCTGGTGGATATTGAAGAGGTGGTCATTGGCGGCAGCGTGGGCATGGCGGACGGTATGCTGTTGCGTATTCAGCAGGCGCTGAATACCTTTCCGCCGCTGTTTAACCTGCCGGTAACGTCTGCCGCAGGTGGGGCCGATACGGGGTTAACCGGCGTGGCTGACTGGGCGGCGCGGCGGTAAGCGCCTACTCCGACGGTATGACATCGCGCTGGAGTTCTACCAAAAAGTCGTAGCTGTCTCCGCGATACCAGGTATGTGTGTATTCAATTGGCCGACCATCTTCCAGATAGCAGTGACGCTCGACGTGTAATGCAGGACTTTGCAACGGCAACTCCAGAAGCTGGCTGTGCTCACGCGAAAGAGGCTCGGCACGAATACGTTGCAGTGCACGCACCGGCAGGGTGCCCTGCTGCTGAAACACGGCATACAATGAGTGAGTAATGGCCGCCGGCGAAGGGATAAACTGCTGGGGGATCACGGCAATTTCAACGGCCATTGGCCGCTCGTCAACCGTGCGCAGCCTTTTTAACCGCCATACCAGCGCGCCGGGCGATAAACTGAGCGCAATGATTTCCGACGGCGAAGCCTGAACTAACTCTTTTTCCAGCCAGGTTGCACCAGGCTGATAGCCACGCGACATCATATCTTCACTGAAGCTGGTCAACGATGAGAGCGGTTTTTCAACTCTTCCGGCCACCGTGCTTCGCGCGCCGCGCCGCTGCACAATAATCTGCGCCTGCGCCAGTTCACTCAGCGCGCGCCGAACGGTAACGCGCGACAGGCCCAACTGTTCTGACAGTTCGCGTTCGCTGGGAATGGCATAACCTGCTTTTAACTCACCGCTTTTCACCATTTCCCGAAAACCATTTTCCAGGCGCTGGTAAAGCGGCCCTGCGCCGCGATTTGCCTTACCGCAGTGCTGTTTCAGTGTATTAATGATTTTTTTATCCATGCCCATCACATCGGTGATCCACCCGTCAGGCAAGATTACCTGATTTTTACCTGCTTCGCCCGATCTCTGCCGGTTGTCGCAACCGTGAACTTTGCTTCTGGCACGGGGAATTTTTTATAGGTTTGCCGCAGCTGCCAGGCTAAAATGCCCGCTATTTTATTATGGATTACGTTGAGGCTTACTATGCAAACCCTTCCTCCCTGCCCGAAATGTCAGTCTGAATATACCTGGCAGGATGGTGCCATGTTTAACTGCCCGGAGTGCGGACACGTCTGGTCAGAAGAGACTGATGCCGCGTCGGAAGAGGCGCTAATCGTTAAAGACGCCAACGGCAACCTGCTCGCGGATGGCGACAGCGTTACGGTGATCAAAGACCTTAAGGTTAAGGGTAGCTCCACCCCACTTAAGATCGGCACTAAAGTTAAAAGCATTCGTCTGGTTGAAGGCGATCACAATATTGACTGTAAAATCGACGGCTTTGGCCCAATGAAGCTTAAATCAGAGTTTGTGAAGAAAAACTGATTTCTGGCATGTCAGCCGCTAGTGAACGCCGCCGCAAGGCGGCGTTTTATTTCTTATCTCATCAGGCTTGCTAACAACTTTCAGCAGGAAGGGCCTATGTTACTGACTGTACTTTATATTATCGGTATAACAGCAGAGGCCATGACCGGCGCGCTGGCCGCCGGCCGTCGTAAAATGGATATGTTCGGCGTGATTATCATCGCTTCCGTTACCGCTATTGGCGGCGGTTCAGTCAGAGATATTCTCCTTGGTCACTACCCTCTCGGCTGGGTGAAGAACCCCGAATACATCATGATCGTTGCCGCTGCGGCAGTTGTTACGACCTGGCTTGCGCCACTGATGCCCCATTTACGCAAAGTATTTCTGGTGTTGGACGCGCTCGGGCTGGTGGTGTTTTCTGTTATCGGCGCCAATGTTGCCCTGGAAATGGGGCACGCCCCACTTATTGCCGCCATCAGTGCGGTCATCACGGGCGTTTTTGGCGGCGTGCTGCGTGATATGTTCTGTAATCGTATTCCGCTTGTATTCCAAAAAGAGCTTTACGCTGGCATCGCGTTTGCCTCCGGGTGGCTCTATATTCTGCTGCTGAAAACGCCTTTTTCTCATGAAGTCATCGTCACTATTACCCTTCTGTTTGGCCTTTTCGCGCGACTTATAGCGCTGCGGTTCAGGCTTGGTCTGCCAGTTTTCAATTATCCTCATGCGGATCACTAGTGAGGGTTAATCAGATTCTCCTGCAAAAATTCGATCAGCAGCCGTATTTCCGGGTTATCTGTAAAGCTGCGGATCTGCTGCGATCTTTTACGCCCGACGCCCGGAAAGGTCTGCCACGCTTGTTCGCTGCGGCTCAGCAAAGTCGACCAGCTGTCGTCACCCATGGCCTTAAGTGCTACTTCCGGGATCGGTACGCCCAGCGCCTTCACCCACCGTTGGAAAGGCATCTGCCTGCTGAGAGAAAACTGGTGATAGACCTGCAACGCACGAGAAGGTGTTATTCCTGTCTCAGTTTGCAATCGATCAGGCGTCAGCAGCAACCATGAGAAAAGATGGTCAATCTGACCCGCCTGAATCAGACGCATCCAGAAGCTGCGATTGATACCATGCAAATTAAGAACGTTTTGGCTGCTCAACCAAACCAGCCTGGCGAGAAACTGCTCGCGGCATGCCGGCGTATATCTCAGACAACTTAATGGATGAAAGCGCGTGGTATCCGGCGCATCAACGGCCTCGCGGTGCGTCACGCGCCAGATCACGTCATCCAGACGCGGAATTCCCTGCCCTGCCAAACTGAGCGTAACCTGGTCGCCGGGCGCAATGTCTCGGGTTTTCCAACGCTGCACGGAACCAACGCTCACCCGGCCCACCAGCTTATCATCCAGCAATATTGGCTCCAGGTTGAGCACCACGCTGATTTTGCCTGTGCGGCCTGTAGAAAATTCAACCGAGCGGACGATCGTGCTGGCGCTTCGTGGCGTGTATTTCCAGGCAACCGCCCAGTCACCGCCGCCTGGCTGCCAGTAACGCCCTGCGGGCGGCGAGCTGTGTATTACCACACCATCAGTAACAAAAGGCAGCGGCTCGTTAAACCAACGCTCACGCCAGTCAGCTACCGCTTCAATCGTCTGTACCGATTTCGTCCAGTCGGCTGCAAGCGTAAAGCCTGCTTCACTCAATTTATTGATTCGCTCACGCATATTCGCCGGGCCATCCGGCCAGGCCCAGACAAATAGCCCCACATCGTTCAGCACTTTGGCAGGTTCACTACGCCGCATTGCGCCCGCAACAACTCCTCGTGCATTGATACCGCCCTGTATGGCCTGACGGTGGTCGGTCTGCCGGAGAAAGAGTTCGCCCTGTAGTATCAGGGTGGGATCGCGCAGAGGGATTTGCCGGGGAATAGCAGAAATGTATGCGGCCTTATGAGTCCAGTTTTCGCCATGCGCGCCGTCGCCACGGCTGATGAGCTTTACCAGTTTCCCGGAGTGGTAATGGAGCGTGACCGCCACGCCGTCGATTTTAGGCTGAATCCACAGATCGCGTTTTCCATCCATCCACTGTGCCACTGCCGCCCGATCGGCGAGCTTACGTACGCCGACGTGCGCTACCGGGTGAAGCACCTTTCCTTCTCCCGGCAGTGCAGGCTGGCGCAAAGGATTTTCAGGATGGAAACAGCGCTGCCACCCCTGAAAGGTCTGCTGAAGCGCGTCATACTTTTCATCTTCAGTCTCGCTTTCGCCCCTCTGGTAATAAGCCTCATCCCACGCGTGTAACTGTTGTTCTAAGGCAGCCATCTCCTCTTCTGCACGCGCGGGCGTCCACACCGGGCATTGTGCTTTCAGATAAGGGCAAAACAGTATGAAAAACAGCATTAAACTTCGCATCCCTGCGGCCTCTTTTTATTCACTTGCGATGATTAAAACGGAGTACGTACTGGAAGGCGAAAGCAAAAATGAAAAACCGGAAGGCGTTACGCAAGGAATGTGCGTATACCATGAAAAGCAACATGGCTGCCGCGAGCCACTTCGCAACATCTGATAAAAAAAGCATCAGCATGCTTGAAACGCTGCACCCGCCGCGCCAGCCGTGTATACTGTGCAGGAAACAGACTTCGATTGGCATATCAAGAAAAAATGGCTCAAGGCACGCTTTTTATCGTTTCTGCACCGAGCGGTGCAGGTAAATCCAGCCTGATTCAGGCGCTGCTGAAAACGCAGCCGCTGTATGACACACAGGTTTCTATTTCCCACACCACACGGGAAATGCGGCCCGGTGAACGGCATAGCGAACACTACTACTTCGTCACTCATGATGAATTCCGCGATATGATTCAGGAAGAAGCCTTTCTTGAACATGCCGAAGTGTTTGGCAACTATTACGGCACCTCACGTCGCGCCATTGAGCAGGTTCTGTCCACCGGCGTGGATGTGTTTCTTGATATCGACTGGCAGGGCGCTCAGCAGATCCGTTCAAAAATGCCGCAGGCACGCAGTATTTTTGTTTTGCCGCCGTCAAAGGATGAATTAGACCGTCGCCTGCGTGGCCGCGGTCAGGACAGCGAAGAGGTTATTCGCCGCCGCATGGCGCAGGCCGTGGCGGAGATGAGCCACTTTGCAGAATATGATTACCTTATTGTGAATGATGATTTTGATCTGGCGCTGTCGGATTTAAAAACCATCATTCGCGCCGAGCGCCTGCGTATGGGACGTCAAAAATCCCGGCATGATGCGCTGATCGGCAAACTATTGGCAGACTGAAAACAACTCAGTATGATGCCCAGTCATTTCTTCACCCGTGGAGTATCACAATTATGGCACGCGTAACCGTACAGGACGCAGTAGAAAAAATTGGTAACCGTTTTGACCTCGTTCTGGTAGCTGCTCGCCGTGCGCGTCAGATGCAGGTGGGTGGGAAAGATGCGCTGGTTCCCGAAGAAAACGACAAATCAACCGTTATCGCGCTGCGCGAAATCGAAGAAGGTTTGATCACTAACCAGATTCTGGACGTACGCGATCGTCAGGAACAGCAAGAGCAGGAAGCCGCCGAAATTCAGGCCGTTACCGCTATCGCTGAAGGCCGCCGTTAATCATTAGCACGAAGGCGCGCCCTTGTATCTGTTTGAAAGCCTTAATCAGCTGATTGAAAAGTACTTGCCTGAGGAGCAGATAAAGCGCCTCAAGCAGGCCTACCTTGTCGCACGTGATGCCCACGAGGGACAGACGCGCTCCAGCGGTGAGCCTTATATCACCCATCCGGTTGCCGTCGCCAGTATCCTTGCGGAAATGAAGCTCGACTATGAAACGCTCATGGCCGCGCTTCTGCATGATGTGATTGAAGATACCCCTGCAACCTACCAGGACATGGAACAGCTTTTTGGCAGAAGCGTTGCCGAACTGGTCGAAGGCGTTTCCAAGCTCGATAAGCTGAAGTTTCGCGACAAAAAAGAAGCGCAGGCGGAAAACTTCCGCAAGATGATTATGGCGATGGTGCAGGATATCCGCGTCATCCTTATCAAGCTGGCAGACCGGACGCACAATATGCGTACGCTTGGCGCGTTGCGACCGGACAAGCGCCGTCGTATCGCGTTAGAAACGCTGGAAATTTACAGCCCGCTGGCCCATCGACTGGGTATTCATCACCTCAAGACAGAGCTGGAAGAGCTGGGTTTTGAAGCCCTTTATCCCAATCGTTACCGCGTTATTAAAGAAGTGGTGAAAGCCGCGCGCGGCAACCGTAAAGAGATGATCCAAAAAATCCTCTCTGAAATCGACGGTCGTTTGCAGGAGGCGGGGATCCCCTGTCGCGTTAGCGGTAGGGAGAAACATCTCTACTCTATCTACTGCAAAATGCACCTGAAAGAGCAGCGCTTCCATTCGATTATGGATATTTATGCTTTTCGGGTCATCGTAAGCGATGTGGATACCTGCTATCGCGTGCTGGGTCAGATGCACAGCCTTTACAAGCCGCGTCCGGGCCGCGTTAAAGACTATATTGCCATTCCCAAAGCCAACGGCTATCAGTCGCTCCATACATCAATGATTGGCCCGCACGGCGTACCGGTTGAAGTTCAGATCCGCACGGAAGATATGGATCAGATGGCGGAAATGGGCGTGGCGGCGCACTGGGCTTACAAAGAGCAGGGCGAGAGCGGCACTACCGCGCAGATCCGGGCTCAGCGCTGGCTGCAAAGCCTGCTGGAACTTCAGCAAAGCGCCGGAAGCTCCTTTGAATTTATTGAGAGCGTTAAATCCGATCTGTTTCCGGATGAGATTTACGTTTTTACCCCCGAAGGCCGCATCGTCGAGCTGCCTGCCGGCGCCACGCCGGTGGACTTTGCCTACGCGGTGCACACCGATATCGGGCATGCCTGCGTCGGCGCACGCGTCGATCGGCAACCTTACCCGCTATCGCAGCCGTTAACCAGCGGGCAAACCATTGAAGTGATCACCGCGCCGGGCGCCCGCCCCAACGCGGCATGGCTCAACTTTGTGGTCAGTTCGAAAGCGCGCGCCAAAATTCGCCAGCTGTTGAAAAACCTTAAGCGCGACGACTCGGTCAGTCTGGGGCGCCGTCTGCTCAACCATGCGCTTGGCGGCAGCCGCAAGCTGGCAGAAATTCCACCGGAAAATATTCAGCACGAGCTGGCCCGCATGAAGCTGGCGACGCTGGACGATCTGCTGGCAGAGATCGGCCTCGGCAACGCGATGAGTGTCGTTATTGCGAAAAATCTGCAACAGAGCGACGTTGAGGCGCAGCTTTCACCGTCGTCCTCCCGCAGCAAGCTGCCGATAAAAGGCGCCGACGGCGTGCTGATCACCTTTGCCAAATGCTGTCGTCCCATTCCCGGCGACCCGATTGTCGCTCATGTCAGTCCCGGTAAGGGGCTGGTGGTGCATCACGAATCCTGCCGTAACATTCGTGGCTATCAAAAAGAGCCAGAGAAGTTTATGGCCGTCGAATGGGATAAGGTGACCGAGCAGGAGTTCGTGGCGGAGATCAAGGTGGACATGTTTAACCATCAGGGCGCGCTGGCTAACCTGACGGCGGCAATTAATACTGCGGGCTCTAATATTCAGAGCCTGAATACGGAAGAGAAAGACGGCCGCGTTTACAGCGCCTTCATCCGTCTGACCGCCCGCGATCGCGTCCATCTGGCGAATATTATGCGCAAAATTCGCGTAATGCCGGATGTGATAAAAGTTCATCGTAATCGTAATTAGCGCATGAACGCCCAACGCTTTGCGCGCATCCTTGAAATGCTGGCCGCCCGCCAGCATGACCTCACCGTCTGCATGGAGCAGGTGCACAAGCCTCACAATGTTTCCGCCGTTATTCGTACGGCGGATGCCGTTGGCGTTCATCAGGTACATGCGGTCTGGCCCGGCAGCCGAATGCGCACGCGGGCTTCCTCGGCGGCGGGCAGCAACAGCTGGGTAGAGGTCAAAACGCACCGCTGCATTGAAGATGCCGCCGGTTTTTTTAAAAACCAAAACATGCAGATTCTGGCAACGCATCTCTCTGATAAGGCCGTTGATTTCCGCGAAATTGATTATACCCGCCCTACCTGCATTCTCCTTGGTCAGGAAAAATTTGGTATTACTCCTCGGGCGCTTGAACTGGCCGATCGTGAAATTGTGATCCCCATGGTGGGTATGGTGCAGTCCCTTAACGTCTCCGTGGCCTGCGCGCTGATTTTGTACGAAGCCCAGCGCCAACGGCAAAATGCGGGCATGTATCAACGCCAGACCAGCACGCTGCCGCGCGATGAGCAGCAGCGCCTGCTGTTTGAAGGAGGCTATCCGGTTCTGGCGCGCGTGGCGAAACACAAAGGGTTGCCACGACCAGAAATCAGCGATACAGGCGAGGTCATCGCCGACGCGGACTGGTGGGCAACAATGCAGTCATCGGTGCGAAAAAAATGAACGGCCGCCTGCTGGATGCCGTGCCGCTGACGTCGCTTTCCGGCGTTGGCGCAAGCCAGGCAGGAAAGCTGGCGAAGCTGGGGCTGGCCACCGTTCAGGATCTGTTATTACACCTGCCGCTGCGCTATGAAGACCGCACCCGCCTGTACACCATCAACGATCTGCTGCCTGACGTTTACGCCACCGTCGAAGGTGAAGTGCTGCACAGCGATATCTCTTTTGGTCGCCGCCGCATGCTGACCTGTCAGATAAGTGACGGCAGCGGCATTCTGACGTTACGCTTTTTCAATTTCAATGCGGGAATGAAAAACAGCCTCTCTCCGGGCCGCCGCGTCATCGCCTGGGGTGAAATCAAGCGCGGCCAGCGCGGTGCTGAAATTATCCATCCTGAATATCGCGTGCAGGATGACAACAGCACGCCTGAACTACAGGAGACGCTGACGCCCGTTTATCCCACCACGGAAGGCATTCGTCAGGCGACGCTGCGTAATCTTACCGATCAGGCGCTTGTATTGTTAGAAACCTGCGCCATTGCCGAACTGCTGCCGCCAGAGATGAGTCACGGTATGATAAGCCTGCCGGAGGCGCTGCGTACGCTTCATCGTCCGCCGCCGGATATCGCGCTGGCCGATCTCGAAGGCGGAAAACATCCCGCACAGCGACGTCTGATTATGGAAGAGCTACTGGCGCATAACCTCAGTATGCTTGCCGTTCGCGCTGGCGCGCAGCGTTATCACGCGCTGCCGATGAGTGCGCGCAACGATCTGAGCGACAAACTGTTGGCTTCCCTTCCCTTCCGGCCCACCGGCGCGCAGACCCGTGTGGTCCGTGAGATCGAAGAGGATTTAGCCCATGACTATCCCATGATGCGTCTGGTTCAGGGCGATGTAGGCTCAGGTAAAACGCTGGTGGCGGCTCTGGCCGCCCTGAAAGTCATTGCCTGGGGTAAGCAGGTGGCGCTGATGGCGCCCACCGAACTCCTGGCGGAACAGCACGCCAGTAACTTCCGCCAGTGGTTTGCGCCGTTAGGGCTTGAGGTGGGCTGGCTTGCCGGTAAGCAGAAAGGTAAAGCGCGACAGGCCCAGCAGGAGGCGATCGCATCAGGCCGGGTGTCGATGATTGTTGGCACCCATGCCATTTTTCAGGAACAGGTGCAGTTTAACGGCCTGGCGCTGGTGATTATTGATGAGCAGCACCGCTTTGGCGTGCATCAACGTCTGGCGCTGTGGGAGAAGGGTGAAGAGCAGGGTTTTCATCCGCACCAGTTGATCATGACCGCCACGCCTATCCCCCGCACGCTGGCAATGACCGCCTATGCCGATCTGGATACGTCAACCATTGACGAACTGCCGCCGGGTCGCACGCCGGTGACCACCGTGGCCATTCCCGATACGCGGCGGGGAGAAATTATCGATCGGGTGAAAAGCGCCTGTGGCGCAGGTCGTCAGGCCTATTGGGTTTGCACGCTGATTGAAGAGTCTGAACAGCTTGAGGCGCAGGCCGCGGAAGCCACCCGGGAAGAGCTTAAGCTCGCGCTCCCTGAACTTCAGGTTGGATTAGTGCACGGCCGCATGAAACCTGCCGAGAAGCAGGCGGTTATGCAGGCCTTTAAGGCAGGTGAGACGCATCTGCTGGTGGCAACCACGGTGATTGAAGTGGGTGTGGATGTCCCGAACGCCAGCCTGATGATTATCGAGAACCCGGAGCGCCTTGGACTGGCGCAGCTCCATCAGCTACGTGGCCGCGTGGGGCGCGGTTCCGTCGCATCGCATTGCGTATTGTTGTATAAAGCGCCGTTGAGCAAAACCGCGCAAAAACGTCTTCAGGTGCTCCGCGACAGTAACGACGGATTTGTTATCGCGCAATGCGATTTGGAAATCCGCGGCCCCGGCGAGCTGTTGGGCACGCGTCAGACCGGTAGCGCCGCTTTTCGCGTCGCCGATCTGCTGCGCGATGCGGCGATGATCCCTGAAGTGCAGCGCGTGGCGCGTCATATTCACCAGCGCTACCCTGAGCAGGCGCAGGCGCTGATTGAGCGCTGGCTACCGGAAACCGAACGCTATACCAATGCCTGATCTCAGGTGATGATTCCGCCCTGCGTCAGCCACCGCCTGCGCTGCTCGGCCAACTCTTCCTTTTCCGTGCTGTGCTTAAATACGGCAACGCGCAGGCGCTGTTGCTGCGCGTAGCGATCTTCGCGCGACAGCGCTTTGTCCTCGCTCAACTCACACAGTAGCGTGTTCATCTGCGGAATAACGTTCTTCACGATTGATTCATCAACGCGAGCGACAACCTCTGCAAGGTGATCCATATTGTTACTCCTTTTGTACTGGTCAGTTAAATACTATAGCCCGCTAAACATGCCGCGCGAAGCCTGAGAAATATTCAGGTGAGCAAACGATTGCTTTTTGCGCCTGCGCGATTAGAATCCCCACTTTGTTCACCAGGGAACCGTGAAAATGTCCGTGAATAACCCCGACGCCGGGCTGCAACGCCGCGCCACTCAAAGCGAATTGATCTATCGTCTGGAAGACCGCCCGCCGCTGCCGCAAACCCTTTTCGCCGCCTGCCAGCACCTGCTGGCGATGTTTGTTGCGGTCATTACGCCAGCGCTGCTGATTTGCCAGGCGCTCGGCCTGCCCGCGCAGGATACGCAGCACATTATCAGTATGTCGCTGTTTGCTTCCGGCGTGGCGTCCATTTTGCAGATCAAGACGTGGGGACCAATAGGCTCCGGACTCCTGTCGATTCAGGGCACCAGCTTTAACTTTGTTACGCCACTGATCATGGGTGGGATGGCGTTGAAAAACGGCGGCGCAGATGTACCGACCATGATGGCGGCACTGTTCGGCACGCTGATGCTGGCCTCCTGTACCGAAATGCTGCTCTCACGCGTGCTTCATCTGGCGCGGCGCGTCATTACGCCGCTGGTGTCAGGCATCGTGGTGATGATCATTGGCCTGTCGCTGATTCAGGTCGGGCTGACCTCCATCGGCGGCGGTTTTGCCGCAATGAACGATCACACCTTCGGCGCGCCGAAAAATCTGCTGCTGGCGGGCGCGGTGCTGCTGGTCATTATTCTGCTTAACCGTCAGCGCAACCCTTACCTGCGCGTGGCCTCGCTGGTGATCGCGATGGCGGTAGGCTATCTGCTGGCCTGGGCGCTAGATATGCTGCCGGAAAATACCACAGCCATGAATCAGTCACTGATAACGATTCCGACACCCTTCTATTATGGGCTCGGCATTGACTGGAATCTGCTGATCCCGCTGATGCTGGTATTTATGGTGACCTCACTGGAAACCATTGGCGACATTACCGCCACCTCCGATGTGTCTGAACAACCGGTCAGCGGCCCGCTTTATATGGCGCGGCTGAAGGGCGGCGTGCTGGCTAATGGCCTGAACTCATGTGTCTCTGCGCTGTTTAACACCTTCCCCAACTCCTGTTTCGGACAGAACAATGGCGTGATCCAGCTCACCGGCGTTGCCAGCCGCTACGTTGGTTTCGTAGTGGCGCTGATGCTGATCGTGCTGGGTCTGTTTCCGGCGGTCAGCGGATTCGTTCAGCATATTCCTGAACCCGTGCTGGGCGGCGCGACAATTGTGATGTTCGGCACCATCGCCGCTTCCGGCGTACGTATTGTGTCGCGCGAGCCGCTCAATCGTCGGGCTATTATGATTATCGCCCTTTCGCTGGCGGTAGGGCTTGGCGTGTCTCAACAGCCGCTGATTTTGCAGTTTGCCCCTGACTGGCTGAAAACGCTGCTCTCCTCCGGCATTGCGGCTGGCGGCATCACCGCCATCATTCTGAATCTGCTCTTTCCGCAGGAAAAATAAACGCTTCCTGTGTCATCCTGTCAGTCTGCGTCGGGCGTTTTTCGAAGCGTCCGCACTGACTGGCGGTTGAGCTTCGTCATTAAATCAGGCATAACAACACACTGACGAACGCTCATAGGGAAAGGTGCAATGAAATTACTCGGAAAAATTCTGCTCTCGCTGCTGCTGTTAATCCTGCTGGCGATCGTGATTTTCTATTTCCTGCTGCAAACGCAGTGGGGCGCGGGCTGGATAAGCCGTGCCGTCAGCAAGCACACGCCCTATCAGCTTACCTTTAGTAAGCTGGAGCATAACTTTTCCGATCCTGCGCATCTGATCTTCAATAACGTCTCATTTGGCCGTGAGGGCCAGGCCGCAACGGTTACCGCCCGGCGCGTTGATTTAGGCGTGCGCGCCGCTCAGTTTACCGCGCCGCAGCGTTTCGGCAGCATCCTGCTGGAAAAAGGCACGCTGAATATCGATAACAACAGCGCGGGCCTGCCACTGGAGGCCGACCGGCTTCAGCTTAACCAGATGGCGGTAAATAATACGCACGGCGAACTGCCCTTCACCGCGCAGCGCGTTGACGGCGGCATCCTCGACTGGAAACCAGCCCGGGGCGATTTTATCGGTAACAGCGCGCGTTTTCAGATGAGCGCAGGCTCGCTGGACATCAGCGGCATTCCGGCCGCGAACGTGCTGATTCAGGGCAGCAAAACTCAGCAGCAGTTAGTCATCAGCAATCTGGGTGCGGACCTGGCGCTGGGCTCTGTCACCGGCAGCGCAATCCGTGACGCGCAGGGTCAGTGGCAGGTTTCGACTCTGCGTCTGAACAGCATTCGTCTGCAAAGCGAGAAATCGCTTTCCGCATTTCTGACGCCGATTTTCACCCTGCCCGCCGTGCATTTCGATCGCGTGGACGTCACCGATGCTCGCCTTGAGGGCGCAGACTGGGCGATTACCGATTTTGATATGGTGCTCAAAAATATCACCCTGCGCGATGGCGACTGGGAGAGCGACGACGGTTCGCTGTCAATGAATGCCAACGGCTTTGTGAACGGCGACTTCCAGCTCAACGATCCCATCGCCAATATGACCTTTTCGCGCGACGGCGTGGCGCTGACGCAGTTCAGTTCACGCTTCGCGGATGGTCTGGTGCGCACCACCGGAAAGTGGACGCGCAATGATAAAAAGCTGACGCTGGACGAAATGGCGATAGCCGGGCTGGAGTATACGCTGCCCCGCCAGTGGCGAGAACGCTGGATGGCGCGACTGCCGGACTGGCTTTCCGGCGTGGAAGTGACCAGGTTCGAAGCGAACCGTAATTTAATTATTGATATTAATCCGGACTTTCCGTTCCAGATGACCTCGCTGGAAGGCAGCGGCAGCAACCTGCTGCTGGCACATAATCACCAGTGGGGAATGGGAGCGGGCAGGCTCAGCCTGAACGCCGCACAGGCGACGTGGAATGGCGTTGATGTCCGTCATCCTTCCATTACGCTCAATGCAGAGGCGAACGCCATCAACGTCACGGAAATGAGCGCGTTTACCCGCCAGGGCATGATTGAGGGCGTGGCAACGCTGTCTCAGCAGCCGCAGCGGGCGCTGAACCTCTCGCTCAACGGCCGCCAGGTGCCGGTTAACCTGTTGCAAAACTGGGGCTGGCCGGCGTTACCGCTGGAGGGAAATGGCGATATGCAACTAAAAATCAACGCCAGCCTGGCCGCCGGAACGGCGCTGAGGCCAACGGTAAACGGCACGCTTTCAGTGACCGCCGGTGAGAAATCGCTCCAGCAAACCATGCAGGCGGGCCAGGTTGTCGGCGCGCGGTAATCTCCTGTTTTAAGCATCGTGGCGGTGAGGTATAGTCCGTTTTTTTACGGAGGTCTCATGCTGTCCACGCGTTTAAATAAATACATAAGCGAAAGCGGTATCTGCTCACGGCGCGATGCCGATCGCTATGTCGAACAGGGAAATGTTTTTATTAACGGCAAACGCGCCTCGGTGGGCGATCAGGTATTTGCCGGCGACGTGGTAAAGGTTAATGGTCAGTTGATTGAGCCGCGTAACGAAGAAGACCTGGTGCTCATTGCGCTGAATAAACCGGTTGGCGTGATCTGTACCACCGAAGAAAACGAACAGAACAACATCGTTGATTTTGTTAATCACAGCAAGCGCGTTTTCCCCATTGGTCGTCTGGATAAAGAGTCGCAGGGGCTGATCTTCCTGACCAACCACGGCGATTTGGTCAACAAAATCCTGCGCGCCGGTAATAACCACGAGAAAGAGTACGTGGTAACGGTGAATAAACCGGTAACCGATGAATTTATCCACGGACTGAGCGCGGGCGTGCCAATGCTGGGTACGGTGACAAAAAAATGCAAAGTGAGAAAAGAAGCGCCGTTCGCTTTCCGCATTACGCTGGTGCAGGGGCTCAACCGTCAGATCCGCCGCATGTGTAAGCACTTCGATTATGAAGTCACCAAACTTGAACGCACCCGCATCATGAACGTGAACCTGAAAGGTTTGCCACCGGGTGAATGGCGTGATTTAACCGACGACGAGTTGATTGAATTATTCAGGCTTACCGAGAACTCCTCCTCCGATGAGAAAACGGTGAAAAAGCCCAAAGCAAAGCCTGCAACAGCGAAGAAACCGGGCGCGCCTGCGCCTAAAGCAGCGGATAAATCAGGCGGCGCCCGCCAGCGCTTTAACCAGCCCGGACGCCGTAAAAAAGGGCGCTAAGCGCTGGCCACACGGCTCGTCAGCCCGATCCGCCCAGCTCCAGCGGGCCGTCCGGGTCGGCGGGCAGCACTATATAGACGCCCTCAAACACCGCGCCGCATACTTCATTGCCAAAAAGCTCCACCTCAAGCTGCACCCGTGCTTTGCGCCCACGCGCCAGCCGAGCCAGATCGCCGCTCAATGAGCCCAGGTCAGCAACCGCGCCCGGCTTGCCTGAAATGGGATGACTGTAGCGAATGTGCGCATCCGCAAGAATAATAGTGCCGCCAAGGTGCTGTTCGCGAAGCAGCAGCCAGATCAGCCCCCAGCCGGTTAGCGTGGCCAGCGAGAAAAGGCTGCCGGCAAACAGCGTGTGATTAGGATTCTGATTGCCCGTCTCCGGCATGGTGGTGATGAACTTTTTCCCGGTGTATTGCAGGATACGCACGCCCATCTTCTCGCTGAGCGGAATATGGTTGTACCACGCCTGCTGAAGCTGTCCGCACCAGTCGGCGCGATGCAGGATATCATCCAGCGTCATTACTGGTTTAATCATCAGGAAATGCCGCACCGGCGTGGTCTGCGGCGCGGTAATTTCACCCTCGTTGATGTAACCGAGCTTGCCAAAAAAATTGACGGCGTCCTCGCGCGCGCTGCACACCACGCGCTTGGCGCCTTCCTGCCGCGCGACGGATTCCAGCGTCATCGCTACCAGCGTGCCAAGCCCCTTGCCCTGCACCGAAGGATGCACCGCCAGAAAGCGAATGGCCGCTTCATTGTCCGCATTGATATATAAACGCCCGGCCGCGACAGGATCGCCGCGCTCGTCCACGACCATTTGGTGATGCGCCAGCGCATCCCAGGCGTCTCGTTCAGAGCCCATCGGCTGATGAAGCGGCTTTCGCAGCATTTCCCAGCGAAACTGATAGTAGGTATCCAGCTCTTCCGCTGTTTCAGGCACTCGAAGATGATACATAAACGCGTTCTCTCTTACTGAAGCCGCAGCTCTAAAGCTGAAGCCAGAAGGTTACCGGCCCGTCGTTAACCAGCGCAACCTGCATATCGGCAGCGAAGCGTCCGGTTTCTGTGGTTATCCCTTTTTCACGACAGCAGCCAACAAAATAGTCATATAAACGCGCCGCTTCGCCGGGCTCGGCGCCGCCGGAAAAGCCAGGCCGCATCCCTTTTTGTGTGTCGGCGGCAAGGGTGAACTGCGATACCACCAGCACGCTGCCTCCGATCTGTTGAACGTTAAGATTCATTTTGCCATTTTCGTCGCTGAAAATACGGTAGCCCAGTACCCGATCGCACAAACGCTGTGCTTTTTGCGCATCGTCGCCTTTTTCCACGCCTAACAAAATGAGCAAACCGGGGCCGATTTCCCCTGTTGTTTCTCCGGCAATCGTTACGCTTGCGTTCAGCGCGCGTTGAATTAAGGCAATCATCGTTCCGCGTCTTCCTTTTCCTGCTCTTGTTGCTTTAACAGGCGATAATCACCCAGCGTCGCCGCAATTTCTGCGCCCAACAGCACGATACACCAGGTCCAGTAGACCCAGAGAAACAGAATCGGGATCACCGCCAGCACACCGTAAATTAACTGATACGACGGAAACATCGTAACATAGAGTGCAAACCCCTTTTTTCCTAACTCAAACAGCAACCCGGCCACCAGTGCACCGATCAGCGCATCTTTCATTGGCACCTGCCTTGTCGGCACGATGCTGTAAAGCAGCCAGAAAGAGAGCCACGAGAGCAATAGCGGAAAGACGCGCAACCCGTATTCAATCAGCCAGCTGACGCCGGTTACCGACGCCCAGCGTAACGAAAGCAGATAAGAGCTTATCGCCAGGCTGGCCCCTGCCAGCAGCGGCCCCAGCGTGAGGATCATCCAGTAAACGGCAAAGGAGTAGACCAGCGGGCGTTTACGCTGGCTGCGCAGGATGGTGTTCAGCGCAGAGTCAATGGCGTACATCAGCAGCAGCGCGGTGATCACCAGCCCACAGGCGCCCACCGCCGTCATTTTGTTAACGTTCGCGACGAACTGCTCCAGGTAGCTCTGAATAATCGTCCCGGACGACGGCACAAAGTTGTTGAAGACGAAACGCTTAAGCTGAACGCTGACGTCTGAAAACACCGGGAAAGCCGCAAACAGCGCAAAGACTACCGCTACCAGCGGCACCAGCGACAGCAGAGAGACATAGGCGAGATTACCTGCGAGCATGGTCATGCCGTCTTCGTCAATGCGTTGCCAGAGGAGTTTTATCCACCCCCAAATGGCGCGGCAGCGATGCCGATAATGGTTGATGGCCCGCATAATCAGGAACGAGCGGCAAAAAACGCGGGAACCGTGTCGGCACTGGTTACATGGACGCTGTGAATACCGACCGCGCGAGCGCCTTCAATATTCTCAAGGTTGTCATCAAAGAAAATGGCCTGATTCGCCGCCACGCCCTCTTCATTTAAAACCTGCTGGTAAATACGCGTTTCCGGCTTGCGCATGCCCATCTCCTGTGAAAGATACACTTTATCCGCCGCGCGCTGCACTTCCGGATATTGTGAAGGCCAGAAACCGCAGTGTAAACGGTTAGTATTAGAGAGGATCACCACACGCTCGCCGCGGTTGCGCAGATCGTTCATCAGCGTAATCACATCGGGACGCACGCCGACAAAAACCGCCTGCCAGCCTGCGGAAAACTGTTCAAAGCTCAGCGCCAGATCGAGCGATTCACACATATTGGCTGCAAACGCTTCGTCGCTGATTTCGCCGCGCTCATGGCGATGAAAGTTTTCATCCATGGTAAAACGCGCGGTAAGCGTGGCGAGCGGCACACGACCCAGATCGCTCCAGACGCCGAGAACCCGGTTGAAATCAATATCAACAATGACGTTACCTAAATCAAAGATATACAGCATGGTCATCTCCTTTTGTGCCGGTGAGCTATTCACTCTAGCGTTAAAAGAGGAGACTGAACAGGTGAGGGATTTGAAAACTGCGAGGAAGCTTCCAGGCCGGATGAACACCGGCCTGGAAAAGAGCTGAGCAAAAAGAGGATTAGCTCTCTTTTGGCCCGCGGCTTGCGCGTTTACGATCGTTTTCCGTCAGGTGACGTTTACGAATACGCACGGACTGCGGCGTTACTTCGACCAGTTCGTCATCATCGATGAACTCGATAGCCTGCTCAAGCGTCATTTTGATGGCCGGAACCAGCGTGGTGGCTTCGTCTGTACCGGAAGCACGCATGTTGGTCAGTTTCTTACCGGTCAGACAGTTCACGGTCAGATCGTTGGAGCGTGAGTGAATACCGATGATCTGGCCTTCATACACTTCCGCGCCGTGTCCCAGGAACAGTTTGCCGCGATCCTGAAGGCTGTACAGGGCGAAGGCGACTGCTTTACCCTGGCCGTTGGAGATCAGCACGCCGTTCTGACGCTGGCCCACTTCGCCCTGACGAACGTCGTCATAATGGCTGAAGGTAGAGTACAGCAGGCCCGTACCGGAGGTCATGGTCATGAACTCGTTACGGAAGCCAATCAGACCACGGCTCGGGATAACGTAGTCGAGACGTACGCGACCTTTACCATCCGGATCCATGTTTTTCATGTCGGCTTTACGCTCGCCCATCGCCTGCATCACGGAACCCTGATGCTGCTCTTCGATATCCAGCGTAACGTTTTCGAATGGCTCCTGCTTGCGGCCTTCGAATTCACGGAAGATAACTTTCGGACGCGATACGGCCAGTTCGAAACCTTCACGGCGCATGTTTTCGATCAGTACCGACAGGTGCAGCTCGCCGCGACCTGATACGCGGAACGCGTCAGCATCTGACGTTTCTTCCACGCGCAGCGCCACGTTATGCACCAGCTCTTTGTTCAGACGGTCAAGGATCTGACGCGACGTCACGTACTTACCTTCTTTACCACAGAAAGGTGAGGTGTTGACGTTAAAGAACATGGTGACGGTAGGCTCATCAACGCTCAGCGCTGGCAGCGCCTCAACGTTCTGTGGATCACAGATCGTATCGGAGATGTTCAGTTCGCCCAGACCGGTGATAGCGATGATATCGCCCGCTTCGGCTTCGGTGGCGTCAATGCGCTCCAGGCCGAGGTGAGTCAGCACTTTACCGACTTTACCATTACGGGTTTTGCCTTCGCTGTCTACAACAGTAACCTGCTGATTCGGCTTAACTTTACCACGCTTAATGCGACCAATGCCGATTACGCCAACGTAGTTGTTGTAATCAAGCTGGGAAATCTGCATCTGGAACGGCGCATCCATTTCAACCTGCGGCGGTGAAACGTGCTCAATGATCGCCTCATACAGCGGGGTCATATCATCGGCCATATCATTATGATCCAGACCCGCGATACCGTTCAGGGCAGAGGCATAGATTACCGGGAAGTCGAGCTGCTCGTCGGTCGCGTCAAGGTTTACAAACAGGTCGAATACCTGATCGACAACCCAGTCCGGACGTGCGCCAGGACGGTCGACTTTGTTAATTACCACGATCGGCTTCAGACCATTAGCGAACGCTTTTTTGGTCACGAAACGGGTTTGCGGCATAGGGCCATCCATTGCATCCACAACCAGCAGCACCGAGTCAACCATCGACATCACGCGCTCCACCTCGCCGCCGAAGTCGGCGTGTCCGGGGGTATCCACGATATTGATGCGGTAGTCTTTCCAATTAATGGCGGTGTTTTTTGCGAGGATGGTAATCCCACGCTCTTTCTCCAAATCGTTGGAGTCCATTACGCGTTCGGTTGCTTCAGCGCGGGCATCAAACGTGCCGGACTGTTGCAGCAACTTATCAACCAAGGTGGTTTTACCATGGTCAACGTGGGCAATAATGGCGATGTTACGCAAATTTTCGATCACAGCTTTGCCTCAGGCATTAGAAATAGCGCGCTATTGTACACGGATTAATCGAAGGACTGAACAGGATCACAGATTTCAATTAAAGATAACTCTCAGGGTTGCTTTTTATGCCAATAACGGTGCAAAAAATGCACCTTAATGATAATTTGCACCATTATGGTGCCAACACCCTACCGCAAAGCACCATAATGGTGCGCGCCATCCATCGTGGTGCAGCTCTTCTTTAACAAGAGCGCGCATCATAGCGCTTTTCCGGGCAAATGAGAAAGTTGGCATAGATTTCGCTTTTATATTCTTAAGCCAGAAATGCAAGTTTCTACAACGGTTGATGACGTAGCAGAGATCTCCGCCATGAGGCTCTCTGAGCAACACGACACTGACAAAATCCAGGAGAGTTAAGTATGTCCGCTGAACACGTTCTGTCGATGATGAACGAGCATGAAGTCAAGTTTGTTGACCTGCGTTTTACCGACACTAAAGGTAAAGAGCAGCATGTGACCATTCCTGCACACCAGGTTAACGCTGACTTCTTCGAAGAAGGCAAAATGTTTGACGGCTCCTCAATTGGCGGCTGGAAAGGCATTAACGAATCAGACATGGTTCTGATGCCTGATGCGTCCACTGCGGTTATCGATCCGTTCTTCGAAGACGCTACGCTTATCATTCGCTGCGACATCCTTGAGCCTGGCACCATGCAGGGTTATGACCGCGATCCGCGCTCAATCGCCAAGCGCGCAGAAGATTTCCTGCGCTCATCAGGCATTGCAGATACCGTTCTTTTTGGACCAGAGCCTGAATTCTTCCTGTTTGACGACGTCCGCTTCGGCGCAACGACGTCGGGTTCGCACGTGGCTATCGACGATATCGAAGCAGCCTGGAACACCGGTAAAACGTATGAAGGCGGCAACAAAGGTCACCGTCCTGGCCTGAAAGGCGGCTACTTCCCGGTACCACCGGTCGACTCTTCTCAGGATATCCGTTCAGCCATGTGTCTAATCATGGAACAGATGGGTCTGGTGGTTGAAGCGCATCACCACGAAGTGGCAACGGCAGGTCAGAACGAAGTGGCTACCCGCTTCAACACTATGACCAAAAAAGCGGACGAAATTCAGATCTACAAATACGTTGTTCACAACGTTGCGCACGCCTGGGGCAAAACGGCCACCTTTATGCCAAAACCTATTTTTGGTGATAACGGTTCCGGCATGCACTGCCATATGTCACTTTCTAAAGATGGCAACAACCTGTTCGCAGGCGATAAATACGGCGGCCTGTCAGAAACGGCGCTGTTCTATATCGGCGGCGTGATCAAACATGCTAAAGCCATCAACGCGCTGGCTAACCCAACCACTAACTCCTACAAGCGTCTGGTGCCTGGATACGAAGCCCCGGTCATGCTGGCTTACTCCGCCCGTAACCGTTCTGCGTCAATCCGTATTCCTGTGGTTGCCAGCCCGAAAGCGCGCCGTATCGAAGCGCGTTTCCCTGACCCGGCGGCTAACCCATACCTGGCGTTCTCTGCACTGCTGATGGCTGGCCTGGACGGCATCATCAACAAGATCCACCCTGGCGATGCGATGGACAAAAACCTGTATGACCTGCCGCCGGAAGAAGAAGCAGAAATTCCAAAAGTAGCGGGTTCGCTGGAAGAAGCGTTGAATGCGCTGAACGAAGACCGTGAATTCCTGACGCGCGGCGGCGTATTCACCGATGACGCTATCGACGCCTATATCGATCTGCGTAAGGCCGAGATGGATCGCGTGCGTATGACGCCACATCCGGTTGAATTCGAACTCTACTACAGCGTTTAACCGCTCTCACCCGGCTTCCTGATATCAACGTGCCGGGAATTGTTGCCGTGGAAATTGCAGCCCATCTTCGGATGGGCTTTTTTCTCCACGCATCCGCCGTCCCGGAACGACTTTGGGACTATAATGCACTAAAAAAGTGCAGGGGAACGCTGTATGGCAACAGGCAAGCTGCCCGATGCTGGGCAGATCCTCAACTCTCTGATTAATAGCGTGCTGCTGGTTGACAGCGAACTGGTGGTTCACTTCGCCAATCCTGCGGCGCAGCAGTTACTGTCACAAAGCTCACGCAAGCTGTTTGGTACGCCGCTGCCGGAGCTGGTGGGCTACTTTTCGCTGAATATTGAGGTCATGCGCGAAAGTCTCAACGCCGGGCAGGGCTTTACCGACAGCGAAGTGACGCTGGTGGTCGACAGCCGGGCGCACATCATGTCACTTACCGCTCAACGCCTTGCTGACGGCTTTATTCTGCTGGAGATGGCGCCGATGGATAATCAGCGTCGACTCAGTCAGGAGCAGCTTCAGCATGCGCAGCAGGTCGCGGCGCGCGATCTGGTTCGCGGCCTGGCGCATGAAATTAAAAATCCATTGGGCGGCTTACGCGGCGCGGCGCAGCTTCTGGCGAAAGCGCTGCCCGATCCTTCGCTGACGGAATACACCAAAGTGATCATTGAACAGGCCGACCGCTTGCGTAACCTGGTCGATCGCCTGTTGGGACCGCAGCAGCCGGGCATGCACATTACCCAAAGCATTCATCAGGCCGCCGAGCGCGTGGTCAATCTGGTTTCAATGGAGCTGCCTGATAACGTCACGTTAATTCGTGATTACGATCCCAGCCTTCCCGAACTGCCGCACGATCCCGATCAGATTGAGCAGGTGCTGTTGAATATGGTGCGTAATGCGCTTCAGGCGCTCGGGGAAAACGGAGGAACCATTACGTTGCGCACCCGCACCGCTTTTCAGCTCACGCTGCACGGCACGCGTTATCGACTGGTTGCCCGCATTGATATTGAAGACAACGGGCCGGGCATTCCTTCGCAGCTTCAGGATACGTTGTTTTATCCAATGGTAAGCGGACGCGAAGGCGGAACCGGCCTGGGTCTGTCGATCGCGCGTAGCCTGATCGATCAGCACTCGGGAAAAATAGAATTTAACAGTTGGCCTGGCCATACCGAATTTTCGGTTTATCTGCCTATTCGTAAATAGAGGTTTCTATGCAACGAGGGATAGTTTGGATCGTCGATGACGATAGCTCCATTCGCTGGGTGCTCGAGCGTGCGCTCACAGGAGCCGGTTTAAGCTGTGTTACGTTTGACAGCGGTAACGAGGTGCTGGAAGCCCTCACCACCAAAACCCCAGACGTTTTACTTTCAGATATTCGTATGCCCGGCATGGACGGACTGGCGCTACTCAAACAGATCAAGCAGCGGCACCCGATGCTCCCGGTCATCATTATGACCGCGCACTCCGATCTTGATGCGGCAGTCAGCGCCTATCAACAAGGGGCGTTTGATTATCTGCCTAAACCCTTTGATATTGACGAAGCGGTGGCGCTGGTCGAACGCGCGATCAGCCATTATCAGGAGCAGCAGCAGCCGCGTAACCAGCCGGTCAGCGGCCCGACCGCCGACATCATTGGCGAAGCACCGGCGATGCAGGACGTATTTCGTATCATCGGCCGCCTTTCCCGCTCCTCCATCAGCGTGCTGATTAACGGCGAATCAGGCACCGGTAAGGAGCTGGTGGCGCATGCGCTGCATCGTCACAGTCCGCGCGGCAAGGCGCCCTTTATCGCGCTGAATATGGCCGCGATCCCGAAAGATTTAATTGAATCTGAGCTGTTCGGCCATGAAAAAGGCGCGTTCACCGGTGCGAATCAAATTCGTCAGGGTCGCTTTGAGCAGGCCGATGGCGGCACGCTGTTCCTTGATGAAATTGGCGATATGCCGCTCGATGTGCAAACACGACTGCTGCGCGTGCTGGCTGACGGTCAGTTCTATCGCGTTGGCGGCTATGCGCCGGTTAAAGTGGATGTGCGTATTATTGCTGCGACGCACCAGAATCTTGAACTGCGGGTGCAGGAAGGTAAATTCCGCGAGGATCTCTTTCACCGTCTGAACGTGATACGCGTTCACCTGCCTCCGCTGCGCGAACGCCGAGAAGATATCCCGCGCCTGGCGCGCTATTTTCTTCAGGTTGCCGCACGCGAACTGGGCGTGGAAGCAAAAATTCTGCATCCCGAAACCGAAAAGGCGCTCACGCGTCTGCACTGGTCGGGTAACGTTCGCCAGCTGGAAAATACCTGCCGCTGGCTGACGGTGATGGCCGCCGGGCAGGAGGTGCTGATTCAGGATCTGCCGCCAGAGCTGTTTGAAACGTCGACGCCTGACAGCCCGGTGCAGTCGCTGCCGGATAGTTGGGCAACGCTGCTGGCGCAGTGGGCCGATCGCGCGCTGCGTTCCGGTCATCAAAACCTGTTATCGGAAGCGCAGCCGGAAATGGAGCGTACGCTGTTAACGACGGCGCTTCGGCACACGCAGGGACACAAGCAGGAGGCGGCGCGCCTGCTTGGCTGGGGGCGCAACACGCTGACCCGCAAGCTGAAAGAGTTAGGAATGGAGTGATCGTTAAGGCCGGCGCAAGCCGGCCTTTTTATATGACGCGTGAGAACTTTTGCAGACGCGCCTTTTGCCGCAGATAGACGTCAAAACACATGCAGATATTCCTGATAAGGAGGCGGCCTTTAGGGGTAACCTGAAGCCCTTTGTCATCACGTTTCACCAGCCCGTCACTAATCAGGGGAGCAAGCAGCGCCAGATCGTCGGCGAAATAGTCAGTAAAACCGCCTTCAGGCAGGCTAAAATCGGCAAAATTGAGTGAAAAATTGCAGATTAACGTTTTTATCACATCGCGACGCAGGCAGTCGTCTTCAGAGAGTTTTACGCCTCGCCACAGCGCCGTGCGATGGTCGGCGATATCCGCATAGTATGCCTTCAGCTCTTTCTGATTCTGCGCATAGCTGTCGCCCAGCATGCTGATGGCCGATACACCCATACCGAGCAGATCGCTGTCGCCCTGCGTGGTATAGCCCTGGAAGTTGCGATGAAGTTTGCCTTCGCGTTGGGCGATGGCCAGCTCGTCGTTCGGATGAGCAAAATGATCCATGCCGATGAACTGATAGCCGCCGTGCGTCAGCGTGGCAATGGATTGCTGAAGGATATCAAGCTTTTGCTGCGCGTTCGGCAGGTCAGCTTCTTTGATTTTCCTCTGTGCGGCAAACAGCGCAGGCATGTGCGCATAGTTAAATACGCTGAGCCGATCCGGCCTGAGCCCAATGACTTTTTCAAGCGTGAAGGCGAAGCTTTCAGGCGTTTGCAGCGGCAAGCCGTAGATCAAATCCAGATTGGTAGAGGTGAATCCCAGCGCACGGGCACGATCTACAAGGGCAAATATCGTCTCCTCGTCCTGCACGCGATTCACTTTTTCCTGCACCGCCTTGTTGAAATCCTGCACGCCCATACTCAGGCGATTAAAACCCGCCGCACGTAAATGGTCGAGCACGTCCAGCTCTATTTCACGCGGATCAACCTCAATCGACAGTTCAGCGTTATCGCTAAAATCGAACTGTGTCCGCAGCAGCGTAATTAAACGGGTGATTTGCGTCTTGCTAAGGTAGGTTGGCGTACCGCCGCCCCAGTGCATCTGGCTGACGCTGCGATGGCGAAACAGCGGCGCACGAGCTTTGATTTCATTTTCCAGGGCGTCCAGATATGCATCCGCTTTGTGGTGCTGTCGGGTCACCACCTTGTTGCATCCGCAGAAGTAGCACAGACGATGGCAGAAAGGAATGTGAATATAGAGCGAAAGCGGACGGTCAGGATAGCGCTGTGCCGCCTGTAAAAAGTCCGGTTCGCTGTAATCCTGATGAAATTCCAGAGCGGTGGGATATGAGGTATAGCGCGGGCCAGAGATATTATATTTCTGGATCAGGCTCAAATCCCATTCAATCGTCTGCGTCACGGTAGTCGCTCCTCGTCTGGTTACCGACCGTCTGGTGGATGAACGGTCATTCTGCGCGGCAGGGTCGCGTCAGACGACGTAGTGTAACGAATAGCCCGCCGGGGCTCTGGATTAGAATTCGCGCAAAAATTGATCCAGACCAATTCATTAGCAGAGAAACCTTTTTCCGGGAAAAAGCGGCGTTTGCGCTGCCGCATCTTTTACTTCCCGGCAGAGCCGCCTTTCAGTAAGCGATACATATCTTCTTCCGCTTCTTCGTCTTCCATGTCGTCATCAAGCGCAATACCGAGTTGCTCCATCAGTACATCAATGCGATCGAGTGATTGATCGAGCCAGGCCTGATCGTCTGCCGACAACGTATCGCCATTTTCAAGCCGATCGAGGAGCGTGTCCAACCGCTCGTCATTTTCAAGCATCGCCAGTTCTTCCTCGGCCGACAGAACAGGTTTTGCCGGTTTTGCCTCTTTCTTTGGCTTTAATGGCTTGCTTTCCGCACTGACCGGGCCCAGCGCGACAGGTTTTTTGCTGCCAATGCGCGGATCGGCAACTTTCGCCTCGCCACCGCCCTTCTGCGCCGCCGCTTTCGGGTTCGCTCTGCTGCCAGAAGGATGACCACGGTGCTTTTTGTCGCGTTTCTGCTCACGCGCGGCGACATTTATCTCTTCACGCGAGGGTTTACGTTTGGCTTTTGCCGCCGGTTTTTTATCCAGGGGCTTACGTGCGGGCTGCTTCATGATATTGATCTCAGGGAATGTATATTCAGTATAGAATTGCGGCGGAATCTAGCAGAAAGCAGACAAAGAAAAAAGACGCCAGGTTGCCCTGGCGCCTTTTTTCATCCCTTCGACAGAAGGGTCTGTCTTAATAAGCATCCCTTTTAGCACACAACATCCCGGTTTTCCTTTGCCGTTTCGTTCATGCCTGAACGCTATCCCTTCCATTTAGGTGGGGTCATCCGTAACGCCGCTCCGTCCCTGCTCCGCATCGTCCTGATGCCCTTGAGCGCTTCATCCTGAAGCAAACATTCCATGTTCTGACAACTAATGTAGATGAAATAATGAATCTCACAAGGTAAGCGGGAGAAATATTTCATTATAAAGATAGCCCTATTATTTAATATATTGTTTTATAGGGTTTTTTATTTAAAGAACACGCATAAAATACAGAAACTACTGGCACGAAAAATGGTCAATGTCTCACAAGCCTGAGGCGCCTTAAGAGTCGGTGGCGCGCTTTCATTCCAGACAGGGTATACTCGTCGCAGTTGCCCTTTTATCTGGAGTTTTTATTTTGTCTGGCTGGAATTACCACGTTACTCATTTTGTTACCAGCGCACCTGATATCCGTCATCTTCCTTCTGATACCGGAATTGAAGTGGCGTTTGCCGGACGTTCAAACGCTGGCAAATCCAGCGCGCTTAATACGCTGACTAACCAGAAATCGCTGGCGCGCACCAGTAAAACCCCTGGCCGTACCCAGCTCATTAACCTTTTTCAGATTGCCGAAGGCTATCGCGTGGTCGATTTACCCGGCTATGGCTATGCGGAGGTACCGGAAGAGGTAAAGCTAAAATGGCAGCGCGCATTGGGAGAATACCTTCAGATGCGACAATGCCTGAAAGGCCTGGTCGTGTTAATGGATATCCGTCATCCCATGAAAGATTTGGATCAGCAGATGATTCAGTGGGCCGTTCAGAGTGCGATCCCGGTGCTGGTGCTGTTGACCAAGGCGGACAAGCTTGCTTCCGGCGCGCGTAAAACGCAGTTGAATAAGGTGCGGGAAATGGCGAAAACCTTTGCGGGCGATATTCAGGTGGAGATGTTTTCTTCACTGAAAAAAATTGGCGTTGAGAAGTTGAGTCAGAAACTGGACAGCTGGTTTAGCGAAATCCCACCGGCTGAAAGCGAAGCCGACGTCCTCTCCTGAGCCCTTCCGTTCTTTATGAAGCCCAATAAAAAACGCCCCAGTCATAACGACTGGGGCGGCTAATATTTAGCCAGTTCCGATTACATAAAGTAAACGGTCTGAAAGATAGAACATCTTACCTCTGTACCCTACGAGACAAACTCTACATGATTTTACGGGCGCTCAAAAGGGTTTTTTGTAGTTAGTTTTCACAAAATCAGGCTTTTTATCCCACGCACGTCACATAAAACGGCTTTATCTGTAGCATAATTACAAAAAAAATGCTTTGCAGTGAACCGCTTAGGAAAAATGCCATAATGTCAGGCTGCTGAATCGGTTAACCCTACGATTTACTTATGAATGCGTATTGAGGCGGGTACCCGCCTCGTTAGCGAATTTTCGATAATCAGTGTGCTTCATCCCAATTGTTACCCACGCCGACATCGACATGAAGCGGTACATCCAGTTGCATACTGGATTCCATCAGCTGACGGATTTTCGCCGAAGCCGCTTCCACAGCCGATGATTTGACTTCGAATACAAGTTCATCGTGCACCTGCATGATCATTTTGACTTCAGATGCCATTTCACCCTCCAGCCAGCCATCAACGGCGATCATCGCTTTTTTAATGATATCGGCGGCAGTACCCTGCATCGGCGCATTGATTGCGGCGCGCTCGGCGGCTTTTCGACGCATTGCGTTGCTGGCGTTGATGTCCGGCAGATAGAGACGACGCCCATCCAGCGTAGAGACATAACCCTTTTCCGCCGCCTGCTGACGCGTATTCTCCATGTACTGCAATACGCCCGGATAACGCTCAAAATAGAGATCCATATATTTTCTTGCTTCGCCAGCACCGATATTGAGCTGGCGAGAAAGCCCGAATGCGCTCATGCCGTATATCAGGCCAAAGTTTATCGCCTTAGCACTGCGGCGTTGTTCGCCAGTCACTTTCTCAAGCGACATGCCAAACACCTCTGCGGCTGTCGCCCGGTGGATGTCCTGCCCTTCAGCAAAGGCGTTCAGCAAGCCCTTGTCCTGTGACAGATGCGCCATAATGCGCAATTCGATCTGCGAGTAGTCCGCCGCAACAATTTTGCACGCTTTTGAAGCGACAAAAGCCTGGCGGATACGCCGGCCTTCGTCGTTACGTACCGGGATGTTTTGCAGGTTCGGATCGGTTGAAGAAAGGCGTCCGGTTGCGGTAACGGCCTGATGATAAGAAGTATGCACGCGCCCGCTTATTGGATTTATCATCAGCGGCAGCTTGTCGGTGTAGGTGGATTTCAGCTTCGACAAGCCGCGATGTTCTAAAATGACCTTCGGCAACGGATAATCCAGCGCCAGCTCGGCAAGAACCTCCTCACTGGTGGAAGGCGCGCCGCCCGGCGTTTTTTTGGTGGGCTTTATTCCCTGCTTCTCAAACAGAATATTTTGCAGCTGTTTGGTGGACGAGAGATTAAAAGGCTCACCGGCAAGCTCATGCGCTTTTAATTCTAATTCCGCCAGACGTGATGTTAACTCTTTTGAGTGGGTTGCCAGAATGCCCTGATCGATTAATACGCCATTGCGTTCAATCCGCGAAATCACCTTCACCAGCGGCATTTCAATATTTTCGAAAACCTGCTTTGGCCCCTGCTCTTTCTCCAGGGTCGGCCACATTTTCTCATGCAGCTGGAGCGTAACGTCAGCATCTTCCGCCGCGTAGTGCGCGGCCTGCTCCATCGCAATTTGATTAAAGGTAAGCTGTTTTTTACCTTTGCCGGCAATCTCCTCAAATGACACCGTTTTGTGATTCAGCCAGCGTAAGGCGAGCGTGTCCATATCGTGCCGTCCGACCACGGTATTCAGGGCGTAAGATTCAAGCATGGTGTCAAACTTGATGCCTTCCAGCTCAATATCGTAGTTTTTCAGCACGCCGCGATCGTATTTGAGATTCTGTCCCACTTTGTACAGGCTGGCGTCTTCCAGCAGCGGTTTAAGGCGTGACAGCACGCTGGCGCGATCGAGCTGCTCAGGTGCATCGAGGTAATCATGCGCCACCGGCAGATAGGCCGCTTCGCCGGGTTTGATGGCAAACGAAATTCCAACAATATTGGCGCTAAGCGTATCCAGCGAATCCGTTTCAAGATCAAAAGCAAAGAGCGGACTTTTTTTCAGTTTCGCCAGCCAGTCTTCAAATGTCTTCTCATCAAGGATAGTCACGTATCCATCTGAAGAAAGAATGCTGGTTGCTTCACTTGCCGGTTCCGTGTCGATGCTTTTCGCCAGTGCCTGCTGAGCGGCGGGATTGTTCTTTTTCCCCTGAAGCCATTTCCCTTCTTCAAGATCGGACAGCCAGCGCTTAAATTCATAATGGCGGAACAGAGTAAGCAGCGATTCAACATCAGGCTCGTTGACCGTTAGCTGTTCGCAGGTGAGCTCCAGTTCAACGTCTGTTTTGATCGTCGCCAGTTGATAGGAAAGGAAGGCAACGTCTTTGTTTTGTTCAAGCTTCGCGGCCATCGTTTTTGCGCCGCGGAACGACAAATCGGCCACTTTTTCCAGGTTCTGATAGATCTCTTTCAGGCCGCCCATTCCCTGGAGCAGAGCCTGTGCGGTTTTTTCGCCAACGCCGGGCACGCCGGGAATATTATCCGATGAATCGCCCATCAGCGCCAAAAAATCAATGATAAGCGATGGTGGAATGCCGTATTTCACCGCCACTTCTTCCGGCCCAAGGACCGTATTGTTCATGGTGTTGATCAGCGTAATCTCAGGCGTAACCAATTGCGCCATGTCTTTATCACCGGTGCTGATCAGCACAGATCTGCCGCTCTTCTCAGCTTCCTGCGCAAGCGTACCGATGACGTCATCGGCTTCTACGCCTGATACTGCCAGCAAGGGCAGGCCCATCGCCTGAACCATCTTATGCAGCGGCTCAATCTGCTGGCGCAGATCGTCAGGCATCGGAGGACGATGAGATTTGTAGTGTTCAAAAAGCGTATCGCGGAACGTTTTGCCTTTGGCATCGAAAACCACCGCCACGTGAGTCGGCTTGTATTGTAAAAGCAGGCTGCGAAGCATATTCAGCACGCCGTACATCGCGCCTGTGGGTTCCCCTGCGCTGTTAGTCAGAGGCGGGAAAGCATGATAAGCGCGATACAAATAGGAGGAACCGTCTACAAGGATCAACGGATTTTCTGCGATTTGAGCCATAGGTCTTCACATTCTTCAGTGGTTTATTCAATAACGTAAGGATGCCACAGCTGGCTATAAAAGATGAAATAACTCTCGGGATTTACTTATCTTACAAGCGAAATTTGCGTAAAAGCGCGCAACAAAACCTGTGGATAAGTTTGTGCGTAAATTTGCTAAGATAATTTTACAAACAGGATATGATATCGCCGCGGTAACAAAATTATATAAATTACAATATGTTATAAAAGTATCGCTGGTTTTAATCTGGAGTGAATTTGATTGGGATTATGTGGATATTTATTATTATGAAGCAAGCTTTTACAGAATTTCGTCCTGACAATTTTGCCAAAGCGTGAACAATTATACCGCTAAGGTCATAGCGGCTATCTTAAAGCTTATAACGCCAGCGGCGGGCTGGCGTTATAAGCATAGTCGTTTATTTTTTAGTCAGCAGGAATTTTACGACATTCGCGTACTGCTGGACGTAATTTTCCATTGAACTGGTGTCGAGACCACCGTTGTTGACCATATATTTGCCGTTAACAAACATCGCTGGCACACCGCGTAGATCGACATCGGCAGCCGCTTTCTCCTGCTGCGCCACAAGAGATTTCACCACGAAGCTGTTCCAGGCCGCATCGTACTCTTCCGGTTTGATTTCCGCCGCTTTGACGAAAGCCGCTTTCAGGCTGGCCGGATCGGTAATCGTCTGGGTTTTCTGAATACCCTCAAAGATTGGCGCGGTCACTTTCTCTTCCACGCCCAGCGCCATCGCGACGGCCCATGCCTGCGTTACGGTTTTACCCATGTCGCCGCCGAGAAACTCAACGTGATATTTGGTGACTTTAGTATCAGCCGGCAGGTTTTTCTTCACGGTGTCGCTGATGTGCCACACACGTTCAAATTCATAACAGTGAGGGCAATAGAAGGAGAAGAACTCCATCACCTGCGGCTCGCCGGTGGCAGCTTTCGGTATCGTCACGAACTCTTTGCCCTCTGTGAACTGGGCGGCGGACGCGCTGAAAGCCAGAACCATACCAACCAACGCAAACCAAATCTTTTTCATTACCGAATTTTCTCCTAACAGCGAAAGAGGCAGACCGGAAAAAGCGATCAGCCCTGAAATGCAGACATCAGTTGCAGAGGCGGATCCTGCAATAACCTTGCCTGCTCGTTAAAAATCGTTATCTGCCTGCGCCAGAAATCTTCATCCGTCATCCACGGAAAGCTGGCCGGAAAAGCCGGATCGTCCCAGCGACGAACGACCCACGCCAGATAATAGACCATCCGCATGGCGCGGAGAGGCTCAATTAGCGCAAGTTCACGCGTATCGAACTCACTGAATTCGCCGTAGGCTTCCAGCAGGATATCCCACTGGATCCGCTGTTCCTGCGTATCTCCGTTAACCAGCATCCATAAGTCCTGTACGGCAGGCCCGTTACGCGCATCATCCAGGTCGACGAATAGCGGGCCGTCACGCCATAAAATATTGCCCGGATGGCAGTCGCCATGCAGACGCAGCGGCTGCCACTGAGTATGCCAGTATTTTTGTAAAGTTGTGCCGATAAGCCGCACGCTGTCTGTTAAATTTTCTTTCAGCCTGCGCGGTATCAGGGTGCATGCTTCAAGCACCTGGAGCGGCAAATCAATATATTCGCTTAATCCCATATCCGGCCGCTGGTGAAACGTCTTTTTCCGTCCAGTTTGATGGATGCGCCCAAGGAAGCGGCCCACCCACTCCAGATGATCGTAATTATCGGTTTCGTACTGTCTGCCTCCCAGGCTTGGGAAAATGGCATAACGATAACCTTCATAGTGATGAAGCGTCTTTCCCTGTAGCAATAACGGCGCGGCAACCGGCACCTCGTCATCCATAAGCTCACGCGTAAAATCGTGTTCTTCGATGATTTGACCATCCGACCACCGCTGTGGACGGTAAAATTTCACCACGTACCGCTTTCTGTCCTCATCAGAAAACTGATATACCCGATTTTCATAGCTGTTCAGCGCCGTTAAGCCTGATTCGACGCGGATCCCCGTATCCCAAAGCGCATCAAGGATGGTGTCGGGATTAAGATTCTGAAAGTTAAAGGCGGGATCGTGCATCTGATATACTCACAGGTAATCGGAAAGAGAGCGGTGAAGGATACCATTATAGGTCTGAACCAGGCAGATTTAATCCTTAATCACGCCTCGCGCACGTAGAAGAGCGGTTTTAAAATCTTCCTCATAGTCTTTTTTTAGTCCGGGAATTTCTTCATTTTTATCCGACCCGCGCATTTTGAGATGATAGATCAAGACGTCGTCCGTTAATGCATCAATCGGCTCTTTAAAACCCGCTTCCGTGGCAAGTTTCTGTAAGAATTGCACAAGGTTGAGATCGGGCTCCTGCTGCCAGGCCGGTTGTAAAAGTGAAATCAGTTCATTTAAACGATGGCATTTCATACGCTAACTCCTGTTATATACGATTCTGTTACGGTAGCAGGGTTAAAACCACATTAAAAGAGAGTGTTTGTGCAATGCGTTTACAGCAAACTATTGCTTCCGTTTCCGGTGTCATTCTGGCTGGCGGTAAAGGAAGCCGTATGGGAGGTAAAGATAAGGGCCTGATACTTTATCAGGGGAAGCCGCTTTATCAACATGTCGTCACGCGTCTGACGCCTCAGGTGGCGCGCATTTATATCAGCGCTAATCGCAATCTGACGCGTTATCAGCAAAGTGGTCTGCCTGTTTTAATGGATAAGCTACCGGATTTCCCTGGGCCGCTGGCGGGAATGCTGACAGCCATGCAAAGTATTAATGCCGAATGGCTGTTTTTTTCTCCCTGCGATACGCCCGCTTTACCTGCTAATGTTGTTTCCCGATTATGGGAAGAGAAAAGAAACTCACGCGCGGTTTGGGCCTGTGCGGAGGGTCGCGATCACCCAGCCATCGCGCTGATGCATGCCAGCCTTGCCGATGATCTCGCTAATTATCTGGCATGCGGAGAGCGCAGAGTGATGGTGTTTCTGAGGCAAGCGGGCGGCCATTCAGTGCCCTTTGATCGTTGCGCTGAAGCATTCGCTAACATTAACCTTCCCGAAGATCTTTTATCATGAAGGATAAACCGTCCGCTTTCGCTGTTATCGCGAAGTAGTGCACTGCTTGAGACGCTGAAAAGTTGAACCGGTGTAATATGTCCTGGCGATGCATAAACGAAAAAAGCCTCATGCTTTCGCATGAGGCTTTTCCGTCTGTATGATGCCTGGCAGTTCCCTACTCTCACATGGGGAGACCCCACACTACCATCGGCGCTACGGCGTTTCACTTCTGAGTTCGGCATGGGGTCAGGTGGGACCACCGCGCTAAAGCCGCCAGGCAAATTCTGTTATCCGGAACATCCGCTGAAAATTCGTCTTCGTCTCTCAATACCACCAGAACGCTTCTGGCGTTGTAAGGTTAAGCCTCTCGGGTCATTAGTACCGGTCAGCTCAACGCATCGCTGCGCTTACACATCCGGCCTATCAACGTCGTCGTCTTCAACGTCCCTTCAGGAGTCGCAAGGACTCAGGGAGAACTCATCTCGAGGCTGGTTTCGCGCTTAGATGCTTTCAGCGCTTATCCGTTCCGCACTTAGCTACCGGGCAGTGCCATTGGCATGACAACCCGTACACCAGTGGTGCGTTCACTCCGGTCCTCTCGTACTGGGAGCAAACCCTCTCAATTCTCCAGCGCCCACGGCAGATAGGGACCGAACTGTCTCACGACGTTCTAAACCCAGCTCGCGTACCACTTTAAACGGCGAACAGCCGTACCCTTGGGACCTGCTACAGCCCCAGGATGTGATGAGCCGACATCGAGGTGCCAAACACCGCCGTCGATATGAACTCTTGGGCGGTATCAGCCTGTTATCCCCGGAGTACCTTTTATCCGTTGAGCGATGGCCCTTCCATTCAGAACCACCGGATCACTAAGACCTGCTTTCGCACCTGCTCGAGCCGTCACTCTCGCAGTCAAACTGGCTTATGCCTTTGCACTAACCTCACGATGTCCGACCGTGATTAGCCAATCTTCGTGCTCCTCCGTTACGCTTTGGGAGGAGACCGCCCCAGTCAAACTACCCACCAGACACTGTCCCCGCGCCGGATCACGGCGCAAGGTTAGAACACCAAACATTAAAGGGTGGTATTTCAAGGATGGCTCCGCGCAGACTGGCGTCCACGCTTCAAAGCCTCCCACCTATCCTGCACATCAAGGCTCAGTGTTCAGTGTCAAGCTGTAGTAAAGGTTCACGGGGTCTTTCCGTCTTGCCGCGGGTACACTGCATCTTCACAGCGAGTTCAATTTCACTGAGTCCCGGGTGGAGACAGCCTGGCCATCATTACGCCATTCGTGCAGGTCGGAACTTACCCGACAAGGAATTTCGCTACCTTAGGACCGTTATAGTTACGGCCGCCGTTTACCGGGGCTTCGATCAAAAGCTTCTCCTTACGGATAACCTCATCAATTAACCTTCCGGCACCGGGCAGGCGTCACACCGTATACGTCCACTTTCGTGTTTGCACAGTGCTGTGTTTTTAATAAACAGTTGCAGCCAGCTGGTATCTTCGACTGGCTTCAGCTCCGTCAGCAAGTGACTTCACCTACGCACCAGCGTGCCTTCTCCCGAAGTTACGGCACCATTTTGCCTAGTTCCTTCACCCGGGTTCTCTCAAGCGCCTTGGTATTCTCTACCTGACCACCTGTGTCGGTTTGGGGTACGATTCTGTGTTACCTGATGCTTAGAGGCTTTTCCTGGAAGCAGGGCATTTGTTGCTTCAGCACCGTGGTGCCTCGTCATCACGCCTCAGTGTAAAGTGAACCGGATTTGCCTGGAACACACACCTACACGCTTAAACCGGGACTACCGTCGCCCGGCCAACATAGCCTTCTCCGTCCCCCCTTCGCAGTAACACCGAGTACAGGAATATTAACCTGTTTCCCATCGACTACGCCTTTCGGCCTCGCCTTAGGGGTCGACTCACCCTGCCCCGATTAACGTTGGACAGGAACCCTTGGTCTTCCGGCGAGCGGGCTTTTCACCCGCTTTATCGTTACTTATGTCAGCATTCGCACTTCTGATACCTCCAGCAGACCTCACAGTCCACCTTCGACGGCTTACAGAACGCTCCCCTACCCAACAACGCATTCACGTCGCTGCCGCAGCTTCGGTGCATGGTTTAGCCCCGTTACATCTTCCGCGCAGGCCGACTCGACCAGTGAGCTATTACGCTTTCTTTAAATGATGGCTGCTTCTAAGCCAACATCCTGGCTGTCTGGGCCTTCCCACATCGTTTCCCACTTAACCATGACTTTGGGACCTTAGCTGGCGGTCTGGGTTGTTTCCCTCTTCACGACGGACGTTAGCACCCGCCGTGTGTCTCCCGTGATAACATTCTCCGGTATTCGCAGTTTGCATCGGGTTGGTAAGCCGGGATGGCCCCCTAGCCGAAACAGTGCTCTACCCCCGGAGATGAATTCACGAGGCGCTACCTAAATAGCTTTCGGGGAGAACCAGCTATCTCCCGGTTTGATTGGCCTTTCACCCCCAGCCACAGGTCATCCGCTGATTTTTCAACATCAGTCGGTTCGGTCCTCCAGTTAGTGTTACCCAACCTTCAACCTGCCCATGGCTAGATCACCGGGTTTCGGGTCTGTACCCTGCAACTTAACGCCCGGTTAAGACTCGGTTTCCCTTCGGCTCCCCTATACGGTTAACCTTGCTACAGAATACAAGTCGCTGACCCATTATACAAAAGGTACGCAGTCACCCCATAAATGAGGCTCCCACTGCTTGTACGTACACGGTTTCAGGTTCTGTTTCACTCCCCTCGCCGGGGTTCTTTTCGCCTTTCCCTCACGGTACTGGTTCACTATCGGTCAGTCAGGAGTATTTAGCCTTGGAGGATGGTCCCCCCATATTCAGACAGGATACCACGTGTCCCGCCCTACTCTTCGAACTCACAACGGCTGCATCTTCGTGTACGGGACTTTCACCCTGTATCGTGCGACTTTCCAGACGCTTCCACTGACGCAACCGCTGATGATGGTTCCGGGCTCCTCCCCGTTCGCTCGCCGCTACTGGGGGAATCTCGGTTGATTTCTTTTCCTCGGGGTACTTAGATGTTTCAGTTCCCCCGGTTCGCCTCGCAACACTATGTATTCATGTTGCGATGATGCAACGGATTGCACCGGGTTTCCCCATTCGGGTATCGTCGGGTATAACGGTTCATATCACCTTACCGACGCTTATCGCAGATTAGCACGCCCTTCATCGCCTCTGACTGCCAGGGCATCCACCGTGTACGCTTCGTCACTTAACCTCACAACCCACAAGCGTCCCGGAGGACACATGCTGTTGCAGGCATTTGAGAGACCCGACCATAGTGTTTGTGCCACTCTTTATACGCAGAGTGACCCACTATGTCGTTTTCAAATTTTCAGCTTGTTCCGGATTGTTAAAGAGCAAATATCACAAAGCCGACTTGATTAAGTCAGTTTTGGGATACGGTTGGTTGTGTCTTTCACCCACAGCCGGCAAGTGGCGTCCCCTAGGGGATTCGAACCCCTGTTGCCGCCGTGAAAGGGCGGAGTCCTAACCGCTAGACGAAGGGGACACAGCGTGTCTCGACTTCGCAGCCGTCTTGCTCATTCACATCTATCAGACAATCTGTTGTGGACACTGCGCAAAAAAGTATCTTCTGGTAAGGAGGTGATCCAACCGCAGGTTCCCCTACGGTTACCTTGTTACGACTTCACCCCAGTCATGAATCACAAAGTGGTAAGCGCCCTCCCGAAGGTTAAGCTACCTACTTCTTTTGCAACCCACTCCCATGGTGTGACGGGCGGTGTGTACAAGGCCCGGGAACGTATTCACCGTGGCATTCTGATCCACGATTACTAGCGATTCCGACTTCACGGAGTCGGGTTGCAGACTCCGATCCGGACTACGACGCACTTTATGAGGTCCGCTTGCTCTCGCGAGGTCGCTTCTCTTTGTATGCGCCATTGTAGCACGTGTGTAGCCCTGGTCGTAAGGGCCATGATGACTTGACGTCATCCCCACCTTCCTCCGGTTTATCACCGGCAGTCTCCTTTGAGTTCCCGACCGAATCGCTGGCAACAAAGGATAAGGGTTGCGCTCGTTGCGGGACTTAACCCAACATTTCACAACACGAGCTGACGACAGCCATGCAGCACCTGTCTCACGGTTCCCGAAGGCACTCAGGCATCTCTGCCCGATTCCGTGGATGTCAAGACCAGGTAAGGTTCTTCGCGTTGCATCGAATTAAACCACATGCTCCACCGCTTGTGCGGGCCCCCGTCAATTCATTTGAGTTTTAACCTTGCGGCCGTACTCCCCAGGCGGTCGATTTAACGCGTTAGCTACGGAAGCCACGAGTCAAGCTCACAGCCTCCAAATCGACATCGTTTACGGCGTGGACTACCAGGGTATCTAATCCTGTTTGCTCCCCACGCTTTCGCACCTGAGCGTCAGTCTTCGTCCAGGGGGCCGCCTTCGCCACCGGTATTCCTCCAGATCTCTACGCATTTCACCGCTACACCTGGAATTCCACCCCCCTCTACGAGACTCAAGCCTGCCAGTTTCAAATGCAGTTCCCGGGTTGAGCCCGGGGATTTCACATCTGACTTAACAGACCGCCTGCGTGCGCTTTACGCCCAGTAATTCCGATTAACGCTTGCACCCTCCGTATTACCGCGGCTGCTGGCACGGAGTTAGCCGGTGCTTCTTCTGCGGGTAACGTCAATGTGAAAAGTTATTCGCTCTTCACCCTTCCTCCCCGCTGAAAGTACTTTACAACCCGAAGGCCTTCTTCATACACGCGGCATGGCTGCATCAGGCTTGCGCCCATTGTGCAATATTCCCCACTGCTGCCTCCCGTAGGAGTCTGGACCGTGTCTCAGTTCCAGTGTGGCTGGTCATCCTCTCAGACCAGCTAGGGATCGTCGCCCTGGTGAGCCGTTACCTCACCAGCTGGCTAATCCCATCTGGGTTCATCCGGTAGTGTGAGGCCCGAAGGTCCCCCACTTTGCTCTTGCGAGATTATGCGGTATTAGCCACCGTTTCCAGTGGTTATCCCCCTCTACCGGGCAGATCCCCAGACATTACTCACCCGTCCGCCACTCGTCACCCGAGGAGCAAGCTCCTCTGTGCTACCGTTCGACTTGCATGTGTTAGGCCTGCCGCCAGCGTTCAATCTGAGCCATGATCAAACTCTTCAATTAAAGTCTGATTTGCCATCACGTGGATGGCGATGCTCTGTGAATTAAAACGTCGTAATGAATTACGTGTTCACTCAACAAAGACTTGATAGTTCATCTGCCCGAAGGCTGTGATATCAATCCTGCGAGTGCCCACACAGATTGTCTGATAAATTGTTAAAGAGCAGTGCCACATATCTCGTGTGGCGCGGGGTGCAGATAATACGCTTTCCCGCTGAAGAGTCAAGAGTTTTTTCTCTTTTCTCTTCCTGAACCGGCGACCGTCAGGCCGTTGTTCCGTGTCAGTGGTGGCGCATTATAGGGACTTCCCTGCGGCAGACAAGCGCAATTTGCAAAAAAATGTCTGACCGTCTTTTTTTTCACCAAAAGGTAAAAAAAGCAGCGTTTTTCGCTCATTTTCTATCAGCCTGACGCTATTCCACACTTTTCATCGCCACAGACTCTCTCTTCGGGATGCTATTCTTTCTTCTACTTATTACGGCGCAGCCGCAAAATAATCGAAAAAGGACGCCCAATGATAAAATCCGCGCGCAGTATGGCCGGACTTCCGTGGATCGCCGCCATGGCCTTTTTTATGCAGGCGCTGGATGCCACGATACTGAACACCGCCCTTCCCGCTATTGCCCGAAGCCTGAACCGCTCGCCGCTGGCTATGCAATCTGCCGTTATCAGCTACACCCTAACTGTTGCCATGCTGATCCCGGTGAGCGGCTGGCTGGCGGATCGTTTCGGCACGCGTAAGGTGTTCATTATTGCGGTTTCGCTTTTTACACTGGGTTCGCTGGCCTGCGCGCTGTCGAACTCCCTGACGATGCTGGTCAGCTTCAGGGTGATGCAGGGCATTGGCGGCGCAATGATGATGCCGGTTGCCAGGCTGGCGCTGTTGAGAGCCTATCCGCGCAGCGAACTGCTGCCTGTGCTGAACTTTGTTACCATGCCCGGCCTGATTGGTCCGGTTCTGGGCCCGATGCTGGGCGGCATTCTGGTCACCTGGGCCACCTGGCACTGGATCTTTCTGATTAATATTCCCATGGGCGTGCTGGGTATTATCTATGCCAGAAAATATATGCCTGATTTCACCACGCCAAAACGCCGCTTCGACTTAATCGGTTTTATCCTCTTCGGCTTTGGCCTGGTGCTGCTCTCCAGCGGCATTGAGCTGTTCGGCGAGAGGATTGTCGCCACCAGCATCGCCGTGGCGGTAACGTTCGGCGGCGTACTGTTGCTGCTTCTTTATATCTTCCACGCGCGCCGCGCTTCCACCCCGCTTATTCCACTGCCGATGTTCAGGACGCGTACCTTTTCGGTGGGGATTCTCGGTAATGTCGCGTCGCGCCTTGGAACCGGCTGTGTGCCCTTTCTGATGCCGCTGATGCTTCAGGTCGGTTTTGGCTATTCGGCGCTGCTGGCGGGCTGCATGATGGCGCCGACGGCGTTAGGATCGCTGCTTGCCAAGTCGATGGTGACGCAGGTGTTGCGCTGGTTCGGATACCGCAACACGCTGGTGTGGATTAGCGTTATTATCGGCGCGCTGATTGCTTCTTTCGCCTTACAGACGCCGGCGATGGGTCTGGCACTGCTGCTGCTGCCGCTTTTCGTTCTTGGCATGGCCATGTCCACACAGTTTACCGCGATGAACACCATTACCCTGGCCGATTTGAATGACGCCAACGCCAGCAGCGGCAACAGCATGCTGGCGGTCACTCAGCAGATCGCCATCGGTTTTGGCGTGGCGGTGAGCGCGGCGGTGCTGCGATTCTATGAAAATTTCGACGGCAGTACCGAACAGCATTTCCACGCCACCTTCCTGACGATGGGACTATTGACGGTGATCTCAGGCCTGGTGTTCAGGATGCTTAAACCTGGCGACGGTCGCCATCTGATCAGCAATCGGGAAAAACGCAAAAAAAGCGCTGTTTAACGCTGGCTGACCGAGCCACGCTCAATCAGCTCAGGCGTCAGCACCAGCAGTTGCTGGCTGGCGTCAGGGCTGGCCATGCGATGAATAAGCGTATCAATGGCCAGCTCGCCCAGTTCATCTTTAGGTTGATGAATGGTGGTCAGCGGCGGCGACATATAGCGCGCCAGTTCAATATCATCATAGCCAATCACCGCGATATCCTGCGGTACTGATAGTCCCGCCTGATAGAGCGCGTGATAAACCCCTACCGCCATTGCGTCATTGCTGGTGAATACCGCCTCGGGCAGGGGACGACGCGTCAGCAATTCCGTCATGGCATGAAAACCGCCCTGGAACTCCAGATCGCCGCTAACAATATAGTCGGATGACACCGGCAGACCGGCCAGTGCCATCGCTTTGCGAAAGCCTTCCAGACGCAGTCGTGCAGGCGTTTTATCCTGCGGCCCGGCAATGCAGGCAATGCGCCGGTAGCCGCGCGCGATCAGAAACTGCGTTGCCATCTCGCCGCCCAGCAGCGAGTTGTCCTGAATGATGTCGCTGCCGCCATCAAAAGGCGACCAGTCCATCATCACCGAAGGAATCGAAGGATAACGATGGAGAAGAGCCGCGGAGGGAATATGGCTTTCGTTACACATAATCAGCAGACCGTCGACGCGCTTTTGCAGCAGCGTTTCCAGACTGCGATTCATGCGATCCTCATCGCCTTCGGTGTTGCATAATATCAGGCTGTAGCCGCGCTCGTAGCAGCTACGCTCCACGCCGCGCACCACTTCTGAATAGAACGGGTTGCTGCTGGCCGTCAGAAGCATACCGATGGTGCGCGTTTGATTGATTTTCAAACTGCGGGCCAGCGCGGAGGGCGCGTAGTTCAGCTCCGCAATGGCGGCGGTGATCTTTTCCCGTACCGCTTCACTGACGAAGCGATTGTTATTAATGACGTGAGAAACGGTGGACGTGGATACGCCCGCGCGTCGTGCAACGTCCTTCATCGTAGCCAAGCGCTACCCCTGTTGTTGTAAAAACTGGTCGATTTCAGTGCGCCACGGTACTGAAGGCTGCGCGCCATGTCGCGTTACTGCGATAGCGGCGGCGGCATGCGCGAAACGCACCGCGTCAATCATCGGTTTCTTTTCCAGCAAAGCGGTAATCAACGCGCCGTTGAAGGTATCGCCCGCCGCGATGGTATCCACCGCCTGAACGTTGAAGCCAGCAATTCGCTGACCGCTGCCATTCTCGCTCAGCCAGACACCGCGGCGGCCAAGCGTAATCAGCACGCTGGCGATGCCTTTGTCATGCAAAACCGTCGCCGCGCGGGCTGCGGATTCGTCAGAGTCGATATGCACGCCGGTAAGGATTTCCGCTTCCGTTTCGTTTGGGGTGATCATATCCACCAGCGCCAGCATCTCATCGGAAAGCTTAACGGCCGGTGCCGGGTTGAGGATCACTCGCGTGTTGTGCTGATGCGCGAGCTTCGCGGCGGCGAGTACGCTGTCAAGCGGCGACTCAAGCTGCATCAGTAGCGCGTCGGCATCGGCAATTACCTGCTGATGCTTCCCGATACGCGCCGTGGTCAGTGCCGCGTTAGCGCCCGCGTGAATGGCAATACAGTTCTCACCCGCACCGTTAACAAAAATCAGCGCCACGCCGGTGGATTCATTCGCCACTGCGTCAACGGACGCGGTATCGATGTGGTCATCAGCAAGCTGAGTGCGAATACGCTGCCCGATATCATCATCGCCCACGCAGGCAATAAAAGCGATGTCTGCGCCGCTGCGCCCGGCGGCCACCGCCTGGTTGGCGCCTTTCCCGCCAAATGCCACCTGATACTGCTTCCCGATCACCGTTTCACCTGGCCGCGGAAACTGAGCAAGATTGAGGATATGATCTGCGTTGATGCTGCCAAGCACGGCCAGCCTGCCGGTTTTTTTCATCAAGGTATCGTCCTGAAAAAGGCGCCGCCGTTAAAAGGCGACGCATGACGTCTGTTATTTCGTTACCAGCTTCAGATCAACCGGGTTAATCGCCTGAACTTTCTGGCCCTTCAACACTTTATCAGCGGTCTGCACGCCAATAACGCCGATCTGCTCCGGCTGCTGCGCCACGGTAGCAGCCAGTTTGCCGCCCTCAACGGCTTTTACGCCATCGGCGGTGCCGTCAAAACCCACCACCACAACGTCTGATTTACCGGCCGTCTGCAACGCACGCATTGCACCCAGCGCCATTTCGTCGTTTTGCGCAAACACCGCCTGCACGTCAGGATGCGCGGTCAGCAGGTTCTGCATCACGTTCAGCCCTTTAGTGCGATCGAAATCCGCTGGCTGGCTGGCAAGAATGTTGAATTTGTGCGCGTCAGCGGCGGTCTTAAAGCCTTCGCCGCGCTCGCGTGCGGCAGAGGTGCCCGCAATGCCGGCAAGCTCAATGATTTTGGCGTTCTCGCCAACTTTCTTCGCGATAAAGTCGCCGGCCATTTTACCACCAAAGCGGTTGTCAGAAGCTACGTGGCTGACGACGACGCCCTGGGATGCCACACGGTCAAGGGTGATCACCGGGATTTTAGACTGATTAGCCATTTTCACCGCGTTGCCCACCGCATCAGAATCAGTCGGGTTAATCAGCAGCAGTTTAGTGCCGCGCACGGTCAGATCCTGCACGTTGGCCAGCTCTTTCGCCGGGTTGTTTTGCGAATCCAGCACCACCAGGTTGTAGCCCAGCTTATCGGCTTCTTTCTGCGCGCCGTCTTTCAATGAAACGAAAAACGGATTGTTAAGGGTGGATACCACCAGCGCGATAGTCTCTTTCGCCATCGCATTAGCGCTCAGCGTGGCGCCGAGCAGAACAGCAAGTGCAGTCAGTTTAGTCATTTTCATCATCAGTTCCTGTAGGGAGAGTTATTTACTGCTTTTGTTATCTACCAGCACCGCCAGCAAAATGACGACAGCTTTGACGATCATTTGGTAGTAAGACGACACGCCGAGCAGGTTCAGCCCGTTGTTCAAAAATCCGAGGATCAGTGCACCAATCAGCGTACCCATTATCCGGCCCTTGCCGCCCGCCAGACTGGTGCCGCCAAGCACCACCGCCGCAATCGCATCCAGTTCATACCCCGTCCCCGCCGTTGGCTGCGCCGAGGAGAGACGCGCCACTTCGATGGTGCTGGCCAGCGCGGCCAGCATGCCGCTGAGGGCATAAACAACGATCTTGATGCGGCTGACGCTGATGCCGGAGAGACGGGTTGCCGCCTCGTTGCCGCCCAGCGCATAGATGTAGCGTCCCAGACGGGTGTGATGCAGCATGTACCACGCCAGCAGGAAGACAATCGCCATCAGCCATATCGGCGTCGGGATGCCCAGCGGACGACCGATGCCAAACCAGCCGAGCAGGTCGGCGTTGTCGTTAAAGCCGGTATTGATCGGGCTGCCGTCGGTATAAACCATGGTAACGCCGCGCAACAGCAGCATCATTACCAGCGTGGCGATAAACGCCTGCACCTTGCCTTTCGCGATAATGCTGCCGGTTACCGCACCAATAACGGTGCCGAGCGCCAGCGAAGCCGCAACGGCCACCAGCGCGTTCACCTCCATGCCGACCAGCGACGCGCCTACCGCGCCGGTCAGCGCCAGTAGCGAACCGACCGAGAGATCGATACCTGATGTCAGGATCACCAGCGTCATCCCGACGGCCATAATGGCGTTGACCGAGGTCTGTTGCAGGATGTTGAACATGTTGTTCACGGTGAAAAAGTTCGGGCTCATGCTGGAAACAATCGCAATCAGCACAAGCAGCGCGATCAGCGATTTCTGCTCCAGCAGCCAGGCTTTACTGAAAATACGATTGGCCTGAAGAGTTTGGGTGTTCATTATATTGCCAGCTCCGCGCTATTTTGCTTACCTACTGCCGCCGCCATCAGCACTTCCTGCGTGGCCTGTTCAATGGGGAAATCGCCGCTCAGGCGGCCTTCATGCATCACCAGTACGCGATCGCTCATGCCAAGCACCTCCGGCATTTCCGAGGAGATCAGGATGATACTCAGCCCCTCGTCTTTGAACTGATTGATTAACTGGTAAATTTCTTTCTTCGCGCCCACATCAACGCCGCGCGTGGGTTCATCAAGGATCAGCACTTTTGGCCGCGTCATCAGCCCGCGCGCAATGGCAATTTTCTGCTGATTGCCGCCGGAAAGCAGGCCAACAGGCTGCTCCATTGACGGCGTTTTCACATTAAACAGTTCGATGAAATCGCCGACCGCCATCTGCTCTTCCGCGTGCTTCAGGCGTCCGCCGCGATGGCTGAAATAGTCCAGTGCGGTGAGCGACATGTTCTCTTTTACCGACATGCCCAGCACCAGCCCGTCGCGCTTGCGATCCTCAGAGATATAAACGATGCCGTGGCGCAGTCCGTCTTCCGGCGTCTGCGTGATGACCTTTTTACCGTCAAGCGTCACGCTGCCGCTGGTGCGCGGAAAAGCGCCATACAGTACTTTCATCAGTTCGGTGCGGCCCGCGCCCATCAGCCCGGCCACGCCAAGAATTTCGCCTTTACGCAGCGAAAAGCTGACGTTATCGACGCCGGGCCCGCTCAGGTTTTCCACCCGCAGGCGAACGTCACCCGGCGCTTTATCCAGCCGTGGATACTGCTCTTCCAGCTTGCGCCCGACCATCATCTCAATCAGCGAGGCTTCATCGAGGCCGTTAACCGGGCGCTCAGCGATAAACTGACCGTCGCGGAAAATAGTCACGTCGTCGCAAATTTCAAAAATCTCTTTCATGCGGTGCGAGATATAAACAATGCCGCAACCCTGCGCCTTCAGCTCACGAATAACGCGAAACAGCGACACGGTTTCCGTATCGGTCAGCGCATCCGTCGGCTCGTCCATCACGATGACTTTTGACTCGTAGCTCAGTACTTTAGCGATTTCGACCATCTGCTGATCGCCAATCGACAGCTCGCCCACCAGCCGGTGACTGTTAAAGCGCAGGTTCAACCGCTTCAGCAGCACATCCGCCTCGGCGTGCATCTTTTTCCAGTTGATGCAGCCAAAGCCGTTAACGAACTCGCGGCCAAGAAAGATATTTTCCGCAATGCTGAGCTGCGGGATCAGGTTCAGCTCCTGATGAATAATGCCAATACCTGCTTCCTGCGAGGCTTTCGGCCCATTGAACGTGGTTTCGTTACCCAGCCACAACACCGATCCGGCGTCGCGTGGATAAATACCGGTCATCACCTTCATCATGGTGGATTTGCCCGCGCCGTTTTCACCGACCAGCGCCATCACGCGGCCCGGCCATACATTCAGTGCGGCGCCGGAGAGCGCCTTCACGCCGGGAAACGATTTATCAATACCCTTGAGTTGCAATAAAGGTTGCATCGCGACCTCAGAAAGTGACGCCGGCGCAGAGGATGATATTCGCATAGGGAGAACACTCTCCGCTGCGAATGACCGCCCTGCTGCGCTGCGTTTGCTGTTTAAACTGCTGGTGGCTGACGTACTGAATATTAATGCGGTTTCCCTGGTGCTTTTGCAGCAAATCGAGCAGGGCGAGCAGTTCGCTATGGAGCTGTGGATTATGCGAGTGGATCTCTTCCGCGATGACAGCGCTCTCGACCTGCATCTCCTGCGTTACCGCTTCCACCACCTGCATAAAAGTGGGCACGCCCTGCGTTACCGCCAGGTCAATGCGCTGCGGGCCGGTCGGAATGGGCAGGCCCGCATCGCCGATCGTCAGGCTGTCGGTGTGGCCCAGACGGGAGACAAGATAAGAGATTTCAGAATGTAGTAAGGCGCCTTTTTTCATCATTCACTCCAGAGCGAAACGTTTCGCTGCCGATGAGTGTAAAAGAGGCGTTTAAGAATTCAACGGGAAAGTTATGGAAATGTGATCGCTATCGAAACGTTTCGCTGACCAGGTTAAAAACGTTGTCAGGGAGGGTCTTTGAGTTCATGCCGCGCGAAAATAGCCGGCGTAAACCGGCCATGCGCTGAGAGACTTAATTGAAGACCATGCCGCCATCAATCAGTAATGACTGGCCAGTCATATAATTTGAATCGGGGCCCGCCAGGAAGGAGACGCAGGCGGCAACGTCTTCGGGTTCAGAAAGACGGCCAAGCGTAATACGTTTAGCAAATTCGGCCGTGCCGTAGCCAGCGGGCTGTCCCGCCTGGCGGGATACCTGACGATCGATCTCGTCCCACATAGGCGTTTTAACTATGCCCGGACAGTAGCCATTAACGGTAATGCCCGCCGGGGCCAGATCGCGCGCTGCGGTTTGTGTCAGGCCGCGAACGGCAAATTTACTGGAGCTGTAAACAGCCAGTTCAGGGTTGCCCACATGCCCGGCCTGGGAACAGGCATTGATGATCTTGCCGCCGTGGCCTTCCGCTTTGAAAGCCGCCACGGCCGCCTGAATTCCCCAGATCACGCCTTTAACGTTGATATCGTAGACTTTATCCACAATTTCAGCGCTGATCTCCTCAATGGGCGTGGTCGGCGCCACGCCCGCGTTGTTAACAATGACATCAAAGCCGCCCAGCGCGTTGCGCGCCTCTTCAACGGCGGCAAACACCCGATCGCGTTTTGAAACGTCCACCGTCACCGCCACGGCTTTGCCGCCTGCCTGGATGATTTCATCGGCAACCTGGCGGGCGGTCTGACTGTTAAAGTCCGCCACCGCCACGGAAAAGCCGTCTTTCGCCAGTCGTAACGCAATGGCTTTGCCAATTCCCTGACCGCTGCCGGTGACGAATGCTACTTTGTTTTTCATGTCTGCTCCTTAACCGTATTTAAAGAATCTGACTCAGATGCAACTGACCCATAAGCATCGGGTTATCGCTATAATCCACCGGTATCGCCACTACGGCGGGGCCCGGTACATCCATTGCCTTACGCAACACAGGCTCCAGCGCGCTGGCGCTTTCCACGGCAAAACCCGCGGCGCCAAATGCTTCGGCATAGGCTTTAAAATCTACCGGCCCGAATTTCACCCCGGATACGCGCTGATATTTTTTCTGCTCCTGCATCGCCACCATGTTGTATTCCTCGTCCACCCAGATGATGTGCAGCACGTTGGCTTTCAGCCTGACCGCCGTCTCCAGTTCCATGCTCGACTGAAGGAAGCCGCCATCACCCGAAACGGAGACCACTTTACGGCTGGGATCCACCAGCCAGGCGCCAATTGCCCACGGCAGCGCGACACCCATCGTTTGTTGACCGTTAGAGATCATGATCTGGCGGGCGCGGAAGCTGTAAAGGTATCGGGCGATCCAGATATGGAAACTGCCCATGTCTACCGTCAGGGTGACGTCGCTATTGATGATGTCCTGCATCGCCCGCACGATACGCAACGGGTGCAGAGCAAACTGATTAAGGCTCTGCCCCTGAAGCGACAGCAATTTCCGCTGTTGCTGGCGATCCTGCAAAATTGAGGCAGCCTGCGCGCTGAGTTGCAAAGGTGAAGGGATACGCGCTGCCAGTTTCTCCAGCGTGGCGGCGATATTTCCTATCAGTTCGGCATCCGGCATATAGTTGTTATCCACATCCGCCGGCAGCACATCAATATGAACCAGGGTCGCGGTTCCGCTATTCCACAGGGTGGGCTCATACTCGACCGGACTGTAGCCGATGGTAACAATCAGATCGGCCTGGCGAAGAAGACGATCCCCCGCCTGGTTATTAAACAGGCCAACCCGACCGGCAAACCGCGAGAAATGCTCCTGCCGTACGGCACCGGCAGCCTGATAGGTACTGGTAACCGGAATATGGCTGCGTTCTAACAGGCGATGGAGCGCTTCGCTGTTTTCCGGCTGGCTGGCCATCAGGCCGAGCAATAAAACGGGATTTTTCGCCTGAGCGATTTGTGCGGCCACCGCCTCAATCGCCACATCCGGCGCCGGGCCAGCCAGCATATGCCCTTTGCTGACAAGCATGTTGCCCCGCGCCGGTTGGTCAACAATATCCTGTGGCAGGCTGACAAAGGCGCCGCCACCGCGACCATATTCCGCATGACGAAAGGCATTGGAAAGGATTTCAGAGAGCGCGTTAGCATCCGTGACTTCCACCGCATATTTGGTGACCGGACGAAACATGGCAACCGTGTCCATACTCTGATGCACCTGTTTTGCGCTGTCGGCGCGCTTCACCGCCCCGCCCAGCGCCACCACCGGATCGCCCTCGCTGGTGGCGGTTGCCATACCGGTAATCAGGTTTGAACAGCCTGGGCCTGAGGTGACCAGCGCCACGCCCGCGTTTCCGGTCAGTCGTCCCACCGCCGCCGCCATAAACGCGGCATTGGCTTCATGACGTACCGGAATGGTCTGGATAGAGGAGTCCACCAGCGAATCGAATACCTTATCGATTTTCGCGCCAGGAATGCCAAAAACCTGCTTCACGCCCTGCGCTTCCAGCTGCGCCACCACTAAATCAGCGCCATGCTGCCAGATCTGAACATCAGTTGGGTTTTTCATTACGACTCCTTAAGACGTTAGCTTTCAACGGAACGGATGGCAGCATCCAGATCGTCAGGATTCAAATTTGCCCGCAAAAAATCGCTGTCTTGCGGCAGGTCGACGATCAGTTTGCTGATTTCGCCAAAGGTCAGGACGCCCTGCTCCAGCTGATAGTCAAGCAGGTGTCCGCCGCCCTGCCGATCATCGGTAATAAAGTGTTCGTGATAGCCTGCAACGTTAATGCCCTGCATGTATTGCGGCGTGCGAAAACCAATCAGCACGCCGTTGCGCTGGTTAAAGTGAAAGACGGGTTGCTGATCCAGCACTTCCGGCATCGAGCGATAAGGGCGGTGCTGGCAGGGAACTGTGCGTGTCTGCGCTGATGAAAAATGGCCGTCAATGCGCAACGCGCAGAACTGGTTATCTGATGTGACCTGGCTGTCGATAACATCATGAATGGCCTGTCGACTGGCGGGCTGGCTGAAAGAGTGACGGTACTGCGGCCGGAAAAAAGTCATCACCGCGAACGGCGTTTTTTGATCTTTTCCGGCCTCACGGGCGCTGCCGTCGGCACGTAATTGATAGACGCCGTTATCAAACGCAATCAGCTCGCCATCCAGCTGATTGAAGGTGCCCAGGCCAAAGTCGCCTTTTTTCAACAGGTCAGCAACCGTGGTGCTGCCTTCGTAAACGCCGCTCAACAGCGCGCTCATTAACGATGTCTGATAAATTACGTTTTCTGGATGTTTCTGCTGAAGCCCACTCAGGGTTGTCGCCAGTTGTTGCTCACATAAACAATCAGTTACAGAATGTTTCATGTCAACCTCGCTATTGAAAAGGTAAGAATAATTAATAGAATGTTGACTCGATTCAGCCGCTGATACCAATATAGAAAAGGCACAACCTTGAGACGTTTTTAATATGGAGCTTCGACACCTGCGCTATTTTGTGGCCGTCGCTGAGACCCACAACTTCACCCGAGCCGCTGAAATGCTTGGGATCTCTCAGCCTCCGCTGAGCCAGCAAATCCTGCGTCTCGAACGGGAGATCGGCTTACCGTTATTGAAAAGGCTTACCCGCAGCGTTGAACTGACGCAGGCAGGTGAAGCCTTTTATCAGGATGCCTGCCAGATCCTGGAACTGAGCGGCCACGCGTTAGAGAAGGCGAAGGGCATCGCGCGGGGCGTTATCGGCAAACTCTCGTTGGGCTTTGCCAGTTCGGTGACGTTTCATGCGTCGGTATATCGCTTGCTGCGGGATTTTCAGGCCAGGTATCCGCAGATGGCGATGGATACCCGTGAACAAAATATGGCTGCGCTGATGCATGATCTGCATGAAGGGGTGCTGGATGCGGCGTTTATTCGCTTGCCCTGTGAGAGCAGCAATGCCTGTAATCTCAAGGTGATTGCCAGTGAGAAAATGGTGGCTGTGCTGCCGCCGGGACATGCGCTGGCCGGGAAATCAAGCGTATCGCTGGAGCAATTGAGGAACGAGACGCTAATTCTCTTTCCTCAGGAGGTGTCGCCCAGCCTGTATGAACTGATCGTCAGCGCCTGCCTGCGAGCAGGGTTTCAGCCGCATGCCGGGCAGCAGGCGCCACAGATCGCGCCAGCTATTGGCATGGTGGCGAATGGGTTTGGTTTTACCATTGTGCCGGAATCGCTGAACTGTATCCGCCATCCTGGCGTGACGTTTCATCGCATTAATGACGTCACGTTACACAGTGATATCGCGCTGGCATGGCGCAGGTTAGATCGCTCACCGGCGGTATTGCATCTGGTTGCCTTGCTGGACGACGACAGGCAGGAGACATGATCCCCTGCCTGTGCCGATTAGCCCTGAATCTTCTTAATGTGTTTCACATCCAGCTCAAGCGAGTTGAAATCCTTGTCCAGCTTGCCCTGTAGTTCGACTTTATCGCCGGGCGAAACGGTTTGTCCTTCCCAGCGCTTATCGTCGATCTCCACCGTCATCGTGCCGGTGGCGTCACGGAAAAGATATTCCTCATCGCCCACGCGCTTTTCAAGATTGCCACGCATCGTCACCCAGTCGTCGTCTTTCAGATCCTGCGCCTGTTTGATCGTTGCCTGCGTGCCATTCGGGCCGCTGAAGCCCCCCTTTTGTACAGCAGCGGCGGGCGCGTTCGGATCGACAAATCCGCCGCTCTGTGCGGCAAGAACCGGTGTGGAAACCAGGGCAGCGATAGCCAATAAAGCAGCATGTTTTTTCATCGTTTTACCTCAATGCGTTCGGCGGCATTTACCGCATTTTCGTTGCGTTCGATGCTGATTACACCACAGGGTTCTTAACAGGATCTTAAGGCAAAACTATTTCGCGAAACGTGGCGAAAAGCCGTGAAATGTCAGCCTTCACAGGGTAAAACAGCCCGAGGAAATGAGATGAGGACAGGGCAATGCGTATCTTGGTCATTGAAGACGATCGATTGATTGGCGACGGCATTCGCGCTGGTCTGGGGAAAATGGGCTTCAGCGTGGACTGGTTCACCGACGGCAAAACCGGCCAGGCGGCATTGAGCAGCGCGCCTTATGACGCCGTGGTGTTAGATCTCACGCTGCCGGGCGTTGACGGCCTGGCTATCCTGCGCGCATGGCGGCAGCAAAAGGAAGACGTGCCGGTGCTGATCCTCACGGCCAGAGACGCGCTGGCGCAGAGAATCGCGGGCCTGGATACGGGCGCGGACGACTACCTGTGCAAACCGTTTGCGCTCAGCGAAGTGGCCGCGCGGCTTCAGGCGCTGATCCGCCGCCGCCACGGTCAGCTTCAGCCAACCCTCACTCACGGCCCGGTAACAATGGAAACCCGCTCGCACACGGTGACGCTCGACGGCGAACCGCTGACGCTGAAGGCACGCGAACTGGCGCTGCTGGAGCTGTTTCTGATGAGCGCGGGCCGCGTGCTGACGCGTGCGCAGCTTGAAGAGAAACTTTACGGCTGGGACGATGACGTCTCCAGCAATGCGGTTGAGGTGCATATTCATCATCTGCGTAAAAAGCTTGGCAGCACCTTTATTCGCACCATTCATGGCGTGGGTTATACGCTGGGAGACGTCGGATGAGCCTGCGCCTGCGCCTGATGGCCGGTTTTATCGTGCTGACGCTGATCTGCTGGGGCGCGGCCGGCGTCGGCGCCTGGTGGCAGACGCGCGATAAAATCAATGAGCTGTTCGATACGCAGCAGATGCTGTTTGCGAAACGGCTGGCGACTATCAATCCGGAGCAGCTAAGCCACGATCCGCTTACGTTGCCGAAAACGAAAAAACTGCTTCGCCATCATCGCGGCGATCAGGAAGATGACGCGCTGGCGTTCGCGGTCTTCACCAAAGCGGGTGAAATGGTGATGAACGACGGCGATAACGGCAAAGACTTTCTTTTTCATTACAGCCGCAACGGCTTTATTGACGGCAAACTCAAAGGCGACAACGATTTATGGCGCATGGTCTGGCTGACCACGCCGGACGATCGCTACGTAGTGGTGGTGGGCCAGGAGTGGGAGTATCGCGATGATATGACCCGCGACATCGTGCAAACTAACCTGCTGCCGTGGCTGATCGCCCTGCCGCTGATGCTGCTGCTGCTGCTGTGGCTGGTCACCCGCGAGCTGGCCCCGCTGAAACGCATCGCCCGCCAACTTCGCACACGCGCCGCTGATGATGCTTCACCGCTGATCGAACAGCGTATTCCGCAGGAGGTGCGTCCGCTGCTGGCAGAGCTGAACGCGCTGTTTGCCCGCACCGGCGACATGCTCAACCGCGAACGGCGCTTCACCTCGGATGCCGCGCATGAACTGAGAAGCCCGCTGGCCGCGCTGAAGGTGCAGGCCGAAGTGGCGCAGCTGGCGGAAAATGATGACGCGATGCGCCGCCATGCGCTGAGCAATCTGGACGTCGGGATCGATCGCGCCACCCGGCTGGTGGATCAGCTGTTAACGCTCTCACGGCTGGAGAGCGAAAGCGAGCTGGACACGCAACGCGTTGATCTTACTGCATTGCTACAGCAGTCGATTGTCGATCACTACGCGCAGGCACAGGAAAAAAACGTGGAGATTTCGCTGCACGCGCCGCCAACAGCGGTTTTGCGCCAGGGCGAACCGCTGTTGCTGACGTTAATGATACGAAACCTGCTGAATAACGCCATTCGCTACAGTCCACCGGGCAGTCTGGTCAGCGTGACGCTGAAACAGAACGCCATTGAGGTGCGTGATAATGGCGCAGGCGTCAGTGATGAGGCGATGGCCCGCATCGGCGAGCGGTTTTATCGTCCGCCCGGTCAGGAACTTTCCGGCAGCGGCCTGGGGCTGTCGATTGTCGGCCGCATCGCGCAGCTGCACGGCATGCGCGTCAGCTTTGACAATGCGCCGACGGGCGGCTTTGTTGTCACGCTCAGCGGGTAAAAAGGCCTTTCGGCCCTTTAAATTTCCACCTGCGTGCCCAGTTCGATCACCCGGTTTGGAGGGATTTTGAACTGATCCGGCGCGCGCAGAGCGTTTTTCTGTAGCATCAGGAACAGCTTGCCGCGCAGGCGCAGATACCACGGACGCTTGCCAATAATCAGCGACTCGTGCGACATAAAAAACGACGTCTCCATCATCCGACAGTTCAGGCCTTCCAGCCCGCAGCGGTGGAAAATCTCTTCCATATTGGGCGTTTCGCGCCAGCCGTAGCTGGCCACCACGCGCCAGAAGGTGGGTGAAAGCTGCTCAATCGCCACGCGTCGGATGTTATGCACATAAGGCGCATCTTCCGTGCGCAGCGTCAACAGCACCACGCGCTCGTGCAACACCTTGTTGTGCTTGAGATTATGCAGCATCGCGAACGGAATGACGTTGAGCGCGCGCGACATATACACGGCGGTGCCGGACACGCGCACCGGCGGCGATTTCTCTAACGAAGCAATCATCGCCTCAAGCGAATTGCCGTGCTCGTGCATGCGGCGCAACAGGCGGAAACGCTCGCTCTTCCACGTGGTCATGATAATAAACATCACGATAGCCAGACAGAGCGGCAGCCAGCCGCCGGAGAACACTTTGACCAGGTTGGCGGAGAACAGCGACAGGTCGATACAGAGCATCGCGACCAGCATCGCCAGCACCAGATAGCGGTTCCAGTGCCAGTTTTTGATTGCCACGGTGGAGCAGAGAATGGCGGTGAGCACCATCGTGCCGGTGACCGCAATGCCATAGGCCGCCGCCAGATTGCTGGAGTGCTCGAAAGCAACGATCACAATCACTACGGCAAAAAAGAGTATCCAGTTAATCACCGGAATGTAGATCTGCCCGGACTCTTCTTCCGAGGTGTGCACGATGCGCATCGGCGGCAAATAGCCAAGCCGCACCGCCTGGCGGGTCAGCGAGAACACGCCGGAAATCACCGCCTGCGAGGCGATAACGGTCGCCAGCGTCGCCAGGATCAGCATCGGGATCAGCGCCCAGTCCGGCGCCAGCAGGAAGAACGGGTTTTTGATCGCCTGCGGATTTTTCAGCAGCAGCGCGCCCTGGCCGAAGTAGTTCAGCACCAGCGACGGCAGCACCACCGTAAACCAGGCCAGACGAATCGGCAGCTTCCCGAAGTGGCCCATGTCGGCATAGAGCGCCTCCACGCCGGTTATCGCCAGCACCACCGCGCCCAGCGCGAAGAATGAAACCTCTTTGTATTCAACAAAGAAGTGCATCGCCCAGTACGGATTCAGCGCGTGCAGCACGTCGGGGTTAGCCATAATGCCGCGCGCGCCGAGCACGGCCAGCACCAGGAACCACAGCAGCATCACCGGCGCGAAGAGCTTGCCGACCATGCCGGTGCCGTGTTTCTGAATCACAAAAAGCAGCGTCAGCACGCCAATAGCCAGCGGCACGATCCAGCTATCGAGGTTGGGGGCGATAATTTCCAGCCCTTCCATTGCCGACAGCACCGATACCGCCGGCGTTATGACCACCTCGCCATAGAAAAAGCTGCCGCCGATCAGTCCCATGATCACCAGCGCCGCGGTGGCTTTTGCGCCTGTATTGCGGCCTGCAAGCGACATCAGCGTTAAAATGCCGCCCTCGCCTGCGTTGTCGGCGCGCATTACGTAGCTGAGATATTTCAGCGAAACCACCAGCACCAGCAGCCAGAAAATCAGTGAGAGAAAGCCGAACACCGCGTCATGTTCAACGCCGAAACCAAACTGGCCGGACAGGCATTCGCGGAGTGTATAGAGGGGACTGGTACCAATATCGCCATAGACAACGCCGATTGCCGCCAGCGTCACGGCGCTAAGGGACTGTTTCTTTTCACTACTCATAGACTAATCTTGTATGGGAGTCGGCAGACGCGGGATTGCGCACGCCGTTTAAGGCCATCAAAAAGCGCACAGTATGCACGATTCATTATTAATACCCACCCCGGATTTCATGAAGAAAAGAATTTCAATGGTCTGTGTCACCCTTTGTAAAGAAAAAAGCTGACTCGTATCAACGCTTTCAAGCATCATAACCAGTAGTGTTTACGCTTGCCAGTAAGACGCTGGTTAGCCAGAGAAGGATGATTGCTTAATTATGCCTTACCCGATCGCAGAAAGAATCTCACGCCTGAGCAACGCGCTGGAAAAAGGTCTTTACGAGCGCCATCATGCGATCCGCCTTTGCCTGCTGGCTGCGCTGTGCGGCGAGAGCGTCTTTTTGCTCGGCCCGCCCGGCATTGCCAAAAGCCTGATTGCCCGACGCCTGAAATACGCGTTCCGCCATGCCCGCGCGTTTGAATACCTGATGACGCGTTTCTCCACGCCGGAAGAGGTTTTCGGCCCGCTCTCTATTCAGGCGCTGAAGGACGAAGGCCGCTATCAGCGGCTGACCAAAGGCTATCTCCCGGAAGCAGAAATCGTCTTCCTTGATGAGATCTGGAAAGCCGGCCCGGCCATTCTCAATACCTTGCTGACCGCCATTAACGAACGCCGTTTCCGCAATGGCGATGGTGAAGAAACCATTCCGATGCGTCTGCTGGTCACCGCGTCCAACGAGCTGCCCGAAGCCGACAGCGGGCTGGAAGCGCTCTACGACCGCATGCTCATTCGTCTGTGGCTGGACAACGTGCATGAGAAGCAGAACTTTCGCAGTATGCTGACGCACCATCAGGACGAAAACGACAATCCGGTGGCGGAATCGCTTTGCATCACTGATGAAGAGTATAGCCAGTGGCTGAAAGGGATTGCGCAGGTCACGCTGCCTGATGAGGTATTTGAACTGATCTTTACGCTGCGCCAGCAGTTGGAAAACCAACCCGACGCCCCTTACATCTCCGATCGCCGCTGGAAAAAAGCGATTCATCTGCTTCAGGCCAGCGCGTTTTACAGCGGACGGCAGAGCATTGCGCCGGTCGATTTGATCCTGTTGAAAGACTGTCTGTGGCACGACGTGACGTCAATGAAGCTGCTCGACAGTGAAATCGATGCGCTGATCACCCAGCAGGGCTGGCAGCAGCAGGCAATGCTGATGACGTTGCAGCAGATCGCTTCGCGCCGCCTCGCGCTGGAGCAGGAAAAGAGCGAGCAGAGGGCAATCCGGCTGGAAAAACACAGCGGTATGTTCAGCCGCAGGCCACATTACGATCTGCCTGACGCGCTGGCGGCGGAAACGCTGACGCTGATGCTGCAAAAACCACTGAAGCTGCACGATATGCAGGTGACGCACATCACCCTGGCCCGTGAGGCGCTGGATCACTGGCTGCAAAAAGGCGGCGAGGCGCGCGGCAAGCTGAACGGCATCGGCTTCGCGCAGTCGCTGGATCTGCACGTCGACAGCAGCGGCTGCCTGACGTTGCGCGACGTCAGCCTGCAAGCCTCGCGCCTGACGCTGCCGGGCAGCGCACAGAGCAGCACGCTGCCGGAAGAGATCGTGCAGGCTCTGGACGAAGTGGAAGCGCGGCTTCACGCCCAGCGCACGCGGTTCAGCCAGCAGCACCGTTGCCTGTTTATCAGCGACGACTGGCTGGCGCGTATTGAGGAGAGCCTGCAACAGGTGGCGGACGCGCTTAAGCAGGCGCGTCATTGATCTCATTAGAAACGCTGAGCCTGTTCCTCGCCGTCAGTGAAAATGAGCTGATCGAGGACGTGGTGCTCGCCCTTCTCGCCAGCCCGCAGCTGGTGCTGTTTTTCGAAAAATTCCCCGCGTTGAAAAAAGCGCTGTTGAAGGATCTGCCGCGCTGGAAGGCGGCGGTCCACGAACAGCTAAAGGTGAGCGCCGTGCCGGAGGCGCTGGCCGATGAGTTCAGCCGCTTCCGCCATTTTCAGCTCCTGAGCCACAGGGATTTTTGCCGCCAGCTTCCTGCGCTGGTTGCGCATCTTACCCAACACGCGTCGCCTTTCGCTGAAAAAGCCTGCGCGCTGGTGGATGCCGCCGGGTCATGCGATCTCAGTCCCCCGCAGCAAACCCTGTTTCTTCAGCGCTGGCGGCTGAGCCTGACGCTGCAAACGCTGGCGCTGAATCAGCAATTGCTCGATCGGGAGCGGGAAAAGCTGCTGGAAGAACTTCAGCAGCGCATGGCGATGAGCGGCCAGCTCTCACCGGTGCTCTCAGATGACGACGAGGCGGCGGCGGGCCGGCTGTGGGATCTTTCACGCGGCGCGCTTCAGCACGATGACTATCAGCTCATCGTTGATTACGGCGATTTTCTTGCCGACCAGCCTGCCTTAAAAAAAATCGCAGAGCAGCTGGGTCGGAGCCGTGAAGCGAAAGCCGTCCCGTCGCAGGACGCGCCGCTGGCGGCATTTCATCAGTGGGTTCGCGAACCGGATAACGTGCCCGAAGAGGTGAGCGGTCTGCATCAGAGCGATGACATTCTGCGGCTGCTGCCGCCGGAACTGGCGACGCTGGGCATCGGCGAGCTTGAGCTGGAATTTTATCGCCGCCTGGTAGAGAAGCGGCTGCTTACTTACCGGCTTCAGGGCGACGCCTGGCACGATAAAGTCGTCCGGCGCCCCGTTACCCATCAGCAGCACGATGAGCAGCCGCGCGGCCCGTTCATCGTCTGCGTGGACACGTCCGGCTCAATGGGCGGCTTTAATGAGCGTTGCGCCAAAGCTTTTTGCCTGGCGCTGTTAAAGGTCGCGCTGGCCGACAACCGACGCTGCTACATCATGCTGTTTGCCCATGACGTAGTGGCTTATGAGCTGACCGCCGCTGACGGCATCAGCCAGGCGATTCGCTTTCTCAGCCAGCGTTTTCGCGGCGGCACCGATCTGGCGGCCTGCCTGGATGCGGTTCTCCAGCGGCTGGGTTCACCCGACTGGCGCGACGCCGACGCGGTGATCCTCTCTGATTTTATCGCTCAGCGCCTGCCCGATGCGCTGGTGCAGCGAATCAAGCAGCATCAGCGCCAGCAGCAGCAGCGCTTCCACGCGGTTGCGCTGTCCGATCATGGAAAACCAGCCATCATGCGTATCTTTGACCATATCTGGCGCTTTGACACCGGCCTGAAAAGCCGTTTGCTGCGGCGCTGGCAGAAAGCCTGACTCCTTTTCTCCCCCGACTCCGAAATCGCGTCAGGAAAACGTTATTTTTTCGTTATTAGTTATTGCAATATATGACCTATAATTTCAAACCATAAAACAGAGAGTGGTTGGTCATTAGCGGTATTTCCTCATTTTTAATTAAAAAACGCCGGGTAATCAGTACGGTGCTTCTGTGCCTGAATTTTTTATTCGCGTAAGGACGTTAAAATGATGAAATGCCTGCCAGCGCTTTCGCTACTGTCTGTGGCGTTCGCTTTTCCAACAGCTGCTATCGAAAATCACCTTGTTTATAACCCTCAGGGCAACGCTGTTTTCCAGGTGCGCTTTTTTGACGTTGGTGATGGGCCCTTTATGCCCAATGATGACGACACAGGTTATGAATCAACGCGAAATATCTCTGCGGAGCACAAAGCGAAAATTCTGGCGGCGGCGCAATACTGGGCGGAAATCATCAGGCCACCGCAGGGATATCTTCCTGCCATTATCAACGTCGGTACCTTCAATGACGAAAATGCTGCCGGCTTCAGCGATAACGTCTCTGATGACAGCTTCAGTCTGACCAAACTTCAGGCCGTTATGACGGGCAATAATCCCGGCGCGTTGACCTACGGCTCTCACGGTCAGTTTGTGCTCGGCAGGCTCAATTTCGATAAAATTACCTATGTGCCCTCGCAGCAGCCCCGCGCCACAGATTTCGATCTGGTGGCGACCGTCAGGCACGAACTGGCGCACGGGCTGGGGATCACTAACAGCGTTGGCTATTTCACCAACGAGGCGGGCACCACCATCAGCCCGTTTTACGAGGACACGTTCGGCACCTGGACGGAGCATCTGCGCGACGACAACGGCAACCCGGCGCAGTATGAACAGGCCATTCTCTGTCAAGGCTGCGACAATGCTTACGATCCTGCGGCGTTCGACGTACGCCGCGATCAAGGTTATTTCACCGGCGAGCACGTCACCGAGGTGCTGGCGGGGGCAATGCGCGGCGTGCCGGTTAAAATTCTGGGCGTTGATGGCTCAATCGATACCGATTTTATGAGCCACAGCGAGCTCAAAAACAGCATGATGAGCCATCAGAACTATCGCAACTACACCACCTTTATGGAAGCAGAACTGGCGCTGATGCAGGATATGGGTTATCAGATCGACCGGCGCAATTTCTTCGGTTTTTCAGTGTATGGCAACGGCCAGACGCTGGTTAACCAGCACGGCTACTTTCAGCGCAACGCGGCGGGCACGGCCTATCTTCCCGGCACCTACAACACCGCCACGCTCGGTCTGGGGCTGCACGTTTACGGCAGCAATAACACTATTTTCCAGCAGGCGGATCTGCTGACGCGCGGCGACGGCGGCGCAGGGGTGCGTATTGACGGCCAGGGCAACACCTTAATCGTCAATCCGGGCACGCGGATTTACGCCGACGGCCTCAACGGGCGCGGCGTGCTGTTTGCCTATGGCAAGGATCACAACTTCATCCAGCGAGGCGATATTCAGGCGCTGGGCGACAGCGGTATTGCCGTCGATTTTAATTTTGGCCATAACCTGCTGGGCGACGAGACGGAATATCGCGGTTCGTGGATTTATGACAACTATGAATACTTCCTGCCTTACCGCTCGGAACTGGAAGGCGCGCTGGCAGACAATGTCGATATCAGCGGGCGACTGGCCGGGACTTACGCCGCCATTTCCATTTCTGAAAACGCGTTGGTCAATACCATTAACGTGCTCAACGGCGCCCAATTGCAGGGTGATATCTACTCCTTTTACGATCAGAAGACGCCCGACGGTGAACAGCGTCTGACGCAGCTCACCTTTGGTCGTCTGGCCGATGCGCAGGGTCGTGCGACCGCTCAAACCGATCCCGATTTCCGGCTACGCTACGAGGGGAATATCACGGGCATCAACCTTGCGCTGACCGCGCTGGGCGGCATCACGTCCCTGAACGGCACCCACCAGATTTACAGTATGACCATCGCGCCCGGCGCCACGCTGGGCGGCAACAGCGAATACACGCTGAATGCCGACCAGCTTTTTGTGAATAACGGCACCGTTTCGCCGGGCAACTCTCTGGGGCAGATAACCGTGAACGGCGACTATCAACAGGGTACGAGCGGACAACTGCGGCTGGAAGTGGACGGCAGCGGCGGACACGATACCTTTATCGTCAACGGCAACGCCGCGCTGGCGGGCCAGCTGACCGTTGTTCCGCTACGCGACTGGTACGCCAGCGGTTGGCAAATCAATTCGGCCAGCCTGATACAGGCCGATACCCTCAGCGGCGTTTTCAACGAGGTTAATGGTCAGTTAAGCTCGCCGACGCTGCAAGTGCAGGTGACGCCGCAGGGAGAAAACGGGTATCAGTTCAGTTTGCTGCGCGCCGAAAACGCCTACAGCCAGTACGGACAGGAGCGGAACGCCCGGCAGGCAGGCCAGGCGCTGGACCGCATTGTAACCAACGCGCGTGAAGACATGCAGCCGCTGTTTCGCACGCTGGATTTCTCGGCCGTGGACGGCAGCACCGTCGCCCGCGCGTTAAACCAGCTTTCACCTGCTGGCTACAGCGCCATGTTCGCCAGTTCGCTTAACCGCGAGCATCAGATCGACGACATCATCAGCGCAGACCGCGCGCTTGATCCGCAAGTCACCACCGACGAGTGGCGCAGTTTCGCCATACCTTTCGGCGGTGGCTTCTGGCAAGACCGCCAGCACGGCAGCGTGGGTTATGACGCCTCCAGCTACGGCGTCGTGTTTGGTGCGGAAAAACAGCGTACAGATAACCTGACGCTGGGCTTTCACGGCGCGGTAAGCGGCCAGTCGGTCAAGGTGAACTCACCGGAGACGGGAGAGGGCAAAACCACGGCTTTCGATCTGGGTGTGCAGGCACGCTATGCCCCCGATCCGCTGGCGGGCGCTTACCTCTTTGGCAGCGGCCGCGCAGGTATCGAAGACGGCGAGATGGATCGTACTATCAATGTCGATGATTATCGGGCACGCACTAACGCTACCTGGACCGGCTTCAGCGGCGCGGTAACGGCGGGCGGCGGCTATCGCTGGGCACTCAGTGATAACCTGAGCGCCGGGCCGCTGGCAGCACTGAACTACACTGCGCTTTCTCGTCGTGGGCTCAACGAAAGCGGCGACAACGGCAGCCGGCTAACGCTTGATTCAACCACGTTTGACGCATTGCGCTCACGCGTTGGCGTAAGCGGCGACTGGGATCAGTCGCTTTCATCGGCTGATGCGTTGAAAGCCAATCTGCAACTGACCTGGGATCACGAGCTGCTTGATACCGAACTGGTACAAAACGCCCGCTTTGTTGATTACAACAACAGCCGTTTCAACAGCAAAAACCGCGTCGTCGGGCGTGATTCGCTGGGTGCGCAGGCAGGGTTGTATTATCTGATGGGCAAAGAGGTCGAACTGGGCGCGGCTATCGCCAGCGATCTTTTCCGCTCCGGTTACGATTCCGTCTCCGGCAACCTCTCGGCAACCTGGCGTTTTTAAGCGGTACCTCGCTCCCGGCAGAGCGCCTGCTATAGTTTTAGTAAAAAACAACGCTATTCATACCGGGAGCAAACGTGTCATTACCGCAAGCGGGACTTCCCGCCTCCACCCGTACGCCGCTGCTGAGCGGCGGCGACGCAGAACTGAAACGTCAGGAACTGCTCGGCTATTTCAGAGAAACCTGGACGCTGTACGAAAGCTTGTTTGACTGCCTGGCCGACGAGCAGGCGTATTACACCAAAGCGATTTCGCTACGGCATCCGCTGATTTTCTATTTCGGCCATACCGCCACCTTTTATATTAATAAGCTGATCGCGGGCGGTCTGATTGACAGCCGCGTCGATCCACATATTGAAGCGATGATGGCGATAGGCGTGGACGAGATGAGCTGGGATGACCTCGACAACAGCCATTATGCCTGGCCGGGCGTGGCAGAGCTGCGTGACTACCGCGGCCGCGTACGCGCGCAGGTTGAAGCCGTTATCCAACGGATGCCGCTGACCTTACCCATCGACTGGCAAAGCCCCGCCTGGGTGATCCTGATGGGCATTGAGCACGAACGCATCCATCTGGAAACCTCCAGCGTGCTGATCCGCCAGCTACCGCTGGCGTGGGTAAAACCGCAGCCGCACTGGCCGGTTTGCCCTGACGCGCGACACGATCGCGCCAGCGTGCCGTCGAACGCGCTGCTGCCGGTGGCGGGCGGCACGGTCACGCAGGGGAAAACCGATGATACCTACGGCTGGGATAACGAATACGGCACGCTGACCACCGAAGTCAAACCGTTTAAAGCCAGCCAGATGCTGACCAGCAACGCAGAATTCTTTGAATTTATCTCCGCTGGCGGCTATCAGGACGACCGCTGGTGGGATGAAGAGGGGCTGGGCTGGCGCAGCTTCGCGCAGGCGACGATGCCAACGTTCTGGGTGGGTTCGCCCGATGCGCCGCGCCTGCGTCTGATGGCGCAGGAGGTGCCGATGCCGTGGGACTGGCCGGTTGAGGTTAATCAGCTGGAAGCCGCCGCCTTCTGCCGCTGGAAAGCCAGCCAGACAGGCCAATCCGTCCAGTTGCCCTCCGAGGCCGAATGGCTGCTGCTGCGGGAACAGGTAGAGGGCGATCAGCCTGACTGGCAGCAGGCGCCGGGCAATATCAATCTCGACTGGTGGGCGTCATCCTGCCCGGTCGATCGCTTCAGGCAGGGCGAATTTTTCGATCTGATCGGCAACGTCTGGCAGTGGACCACCACGCCAACCAACGGCCTGGAAGGCTTCAGGGTGCATCCGCTCTATGATGATTTCTCCACGCCGACGTTCGACGGCAAGCATGCGCTGATCAAGGGCGGCAGTTGGATCTCAACCGGCAACGAGGCGCTGAAATCTGCCCGCTACGCTTTCCGTCGGCACTTTTTCCAGCACGCCGGTTTTCGCTATGTTGTCTCTGCGCATCAGGAAAAGATGTCACTCAATCCCTATGAAACAGACGAAATGGTGTCGCAATATCTTGATTTCCAGTACGGCCCCGACTATTTCGGCACGCGGAACTACGCCAGCGCGCTGGTTGAGATTGCCTGCGGGTTGACCGAAAAACGCGGCGCGGCGCTTGATATTGGCTGCGCGACCGGCCGCGCCAGCTTCGAACTGGCTCGCCATTTTGATCAGGTCACAGGGATGGACTACTCGGCGCGCTTTATTGACGTGGCGCTTCAGTTAACGCATGGCGAAGACTTCCGCTATGTGGTTCAGCAAGAGGGCGATCTGGTGGACTATCGTCAGGTTCGGCTGAAGGATTTCGGCTTGGGCGAAGCGCAGGCCCGCCGTATCCGCTTTGTTCAGGGCGACGCCTGTAACCTGAAGCCGCAGGCCAATCTTTTCGATCTGGTGCTGGCGTCTAACCTGATCGATCGCCTGCGAGAGCCGACGCGCTTTTTAAACGATGTGACGCACATGCTCCGCTCTGACGGCATCCTGCTGCTCTCTTCCCCTTACACCTGGCTGGAAGCATACACGCCAAAAGAGAACTGGCTGGGCGGCATTCGCGAAAATGGCGAGGCGCTGACCACTTATCAGGCGCTTCAGCGACTGCTGGCGGCGGATTTTGAAGAGCTTGCCGTCCCGCAGGATGTCCCTTTCGTGATACGCGAAACGGCACGCAAATATCAGCACAGCGTGGCGCAGGTTACAGTATGGCGTAAGCGCTGAACGTGTCGCGGGTGTGGCAGGCACCCGCGATGCCGGTGATTGCCACTTTCCACACTTTGCTGCACAGTAAGCCGCGTAAATGTGAATAGCGGAGTTAACGTGTCTGAATCGCTGCAAATCGATAACCTGGATCGCGGCATCCTCAACGCCCTGATGGCGAACGCCCGCACCGCCTACGCTGAACTTGCCAAACAGTTTAACGTCAGCCCCGGCACCATCCACGTGCGCGTGGAGAAGATGAAACAGGCCGGCATTATCAAAGGCACGCGCGTGGAGATCGATCCCAAACACCTTGGTTATGATGTCTGCTGTTTTATCGGCATCATTCTGAAAAGCGCAAAAGATTATCCTTCCGCGCTGGCCCGCCTTGAGAGCCTTGATGAGGTGGTCGAAGCGTATTACACCACCGGGCACTACAGCATCTTTATTAAGGTGATGTGCCGATCGATTGATGCGCTCCAGCAGGTGCTGATCAACAAGATCCAGACCATTGATGAAATTCAGTCCACCGAAACGCTGATCTCCCTTCAGAACCCGATCATGCGCGGCATTAAGCCCTGATCGGTGCACACAATTATCCACACCGCGATCCCCGCTTTTTACGCGGACTGCCTGTATTAACAGGCAGCCAGTGCCGCGCACCTTCCTGATTAACCTTACTTACCCACAGGTAGATCCCAGATTGATCACAGCGTACAATAGCGGCCTTTGAGAGACAGAGATCCCTTTATGGCCGACGTAACCTTTATCACTGGCAGCACCCTGGGCAGCGCAGAATATGTCGCTGAGGATCTGGCCGAGAAGTTAGATGAAGCCGGCTTTTCTACAGAAGTGCTTCATGGCCCCGGCCTGGATGAGTTAAGCCAGCACGGCATCTGGCTGGTGGTCACATCAACGCACGGCGCCGGAGACATACCGGATAACCTTCAGCCACTGTTTGATGAGCTTGAAGAGAACAAGCCGGATTTAAGTCAGGTTCGCTATGGCGCCATTGGCATTGGTAATAAAGAGTATGACCTTTTCTGCGGTGCGATTGTAAAAATGGATAGCGCGCTCACCGCCTGTGGTGCAAAACGGCTGGGCGATCGTCTGGAAATTGACGTGCTGGAACATGAGATCCCCGAAGATCCCGCCGGCGTCTGGCTGGAAGAGTGGAAGACGCACCTGGGGTAAAGATCGTCGTTCAAAAAGTGCTTTTCTGAAGCGGGTTTTGTAAAGAATGCCCTTTTTTGCTGATAAAAACAGCGTTCATTTGTGGATAAGTAGGCTTATTACCGGGTAATAACCGGTTGTTATCCAAAGGACAACGCGCATACCGAACTGGCCCTGTGTATAACTCTGCTTTTTGATCCCAGCTTATACGGAACAGGATCACCGATCTTTCACAGCAAACGATCCCGCATAATGCCTTGATCCTTCTTGGCTAATTACGCTTATCCACAGGGATCGTCGATCCTAATAGAAGATCTAACAAAGAGATCTTTAAATAAAAAAGATCTTCTTTTTAATTACGCTTCGGGCCTGCGCTTTCACCATCGTCTAAAGTTGAGTAGAATCCACGCCCCGACCAGCAATCCCTGATTCGCTCAACCGTGAGGTGCAGTACCATGTTCTATCCGGATCCTTTTGACGTCATCGTAATTGGTGGTGGTCATGCGGGCACAGAAGCCGCGATGGCCGCTGCCCGAATGGGTCAGCAAACCCTGTTATTGACCCACAACATTGATACGCTTGGACAAATGTCCTGCAATCCGGCGATCGGTGGCATTGGGAAAGGACACCTGGTTAAAGAAGTGGATGCACTTGGCGGGCTGATGGCCCACGCGATTGACCAGGCCGGTATTCAGTTCAGGATATTAAACGCCAGCAAAGGCCCTGCCGTTCGGGCAACCCGCGCTCAGGCGGATCGCGTGCTTTATCGGCAGGCCGTTCGTACCGCGCTGGAAAATCAACCTAACCTGATGATCTTCCAGCAGGCGGTTGAGGATCTTATCGTTGAGAACGATCGCGTAACCGGCGCGGTCACCCAGATGGGACTGAAGTTCCGGGCGAAAACGGTGGTGCTGACCGTTGGCACCTTCCTCGACGGCAAAATTAATATCGGGATGGATAATTACAGCGGCGGCCGCGCTGGCGATCCGCCTTCCATTCCGCTGGCGCGTCGGCTTCGTGAGCTTCCGCTTCGCGTTAACCGCCTGAAAACCGGCACGCCGCCACGTATCGATGCACGCACTATCGACTTCAGCGTGCTGACGCCGCAGCATGGCGACACGCCGCTGCCGGTTTTCTCATTCATGGGCCATGTGGATCAACATCCACAGCAGGTTCCGTGCTGGATAACCAGCACCAACGATCGCACGCATGATGTGATCCGCAAAAACCTCGATCGCAGTCCAATGTACGCGGGCGTGATCGAAGGGATCGGGCCGCGCTACTGTCCGTCGATCGAAGACAAAGTGATGCGCTTTGCCGATCGCAACAGCCATCAGATCTTCCTGGAGCCGGAAGGCCTGACCAGCAATGAAATCTACCCGAACGGCATCTCCACCAGCCTGCCGTTTGACGTACAGATGCAGATCGTGCGTTCAATGCCGGGGATGGAAAACGCGAAGATCGTGCGTCCCGGTTACGCTATCGAATACGACTTTTTCGACCCGCGCGATCTGAAACCGACGCTGGAGAGCAAATATATTCAGGGCCTGTTCTTTGCCGGACAGATCAACGGCACCACCGGTTATGAAGAAGCAGCGGCCCAGGGACTGCTTGCCGGTCTCAATGCCGGACGTCTTTCTGCTGATAAAGAGAGCTGGGCACCACGTCGCGATCAGGCGTATCTGGGGGTGCTGGTGGACGATCTCTGCACCCTGGGCACCAAAGAACCCTACCGCATGTTCACCTCGCGCGCGGAATACCGCCTGCTGCTGCGTGAAGACAATGCCGATCTGCGCCTCACGGAAGCCGGACGCGAACTGGGACTGGTGGATGATGCACGCTGGGCCCGCTTCTGCGAGAAGCTGGAGCGCATCGAGCAGGAGCGCCAGCGTCTGCGTGATATCTGGGTGCATCCAAAGTCAGAGCACGTGGCAGAGGTCAACGGCGTGCTCAGCGCACCGCTGACCAAAGAGGCCAACGGTGAAGATCTGTTGCGCCGTCCTGAAATGGACTACGCGAAACTGATGACCGTCAGCCAGTACGCACCCGCGCTGGAGGATGCCCAGGCCGCTGAGCAGGTTGAAATTCAGGTGAAGTACGAAGGCTATATCGCGCGTCAGCAGGAGGAGATCGACCGCCATCTGCGCAATGAAAACACGCTGCTGCCAGTTGAACTTGACTATCGCCAGGTGAGCGGGCTTTCCAATGAAGTCATCGCTAAGCTGAACGATCATAAACCGGTTTCGATTGGTCAGGCGTCGCGCATCTCCGGGATTACACCTGCTGCGATATCAATTCTGCTCATCTGGCTGAAAAAACAGGGGCTGCTGCGTAAAAGCGCATGACCGTATTGCCGCGTTAAATCAGGGCGGGTTTCTCGCCCCTTTTTCTGGATCTCTTTGTGATTAACAAACTTTCTTCACTGCTGAAAGCGGCTGATATTTCCCTGACCGATCGGCAAAAACAGCAGCTGGTCGGCTATGTAGACATGCTGCACAAATGGAATAAAGCATATAACCTCACCTCGGTGCGCGATCCGCAGCAGATGCTGGTGCGGCATATTATGGACAGCATCGTCGTCGAACCTTACCTGCGCGGAGAACGCTTTATCGATGTGGGAACCGGACCGGGCCTGCCGGGCATTCCGCTGGCGATTGTGCGACCGGCCTCGCAGTTTACGCTGCTGGACAGCCTGGGTAAGCGCGTCCGCTTTATGAAGCAGGTTCAGCATGAACTCCAACTTGATAATATTCATCCTGTACAGAGCCGCGTAGAGGATTTTCCGGCAGAGCCGCCGTTTGATGGTGTTATCAGCCGCGCATTTGCCTCCCTGACGGATATGCTCAACTGGTGTCATCATTTACCCGGCGAACGGGGTCAGTTTTATGCTCTGAAAGGAGTAGTTCCTGAACAGGAACTGGCTGCGTTACCGGCGGGATTTTTCTGCGATCGGGTCGTGAAACTGTCAGTACCGGAACTGGAAGGCGAGCGCCATCTGATTATTATCAATGACAGGGTGGTTACCGATCGCGCGTCATAGCGAGAATTGTTTGCAAAAACATCAGTTGTGCACTTTTTTTCAAATCTGCTTTCCAGAAAGTACGTTTCACAATCGTTAAAAAAGCACGCTGAAATTATCGGATACGCTTTGTCATATTTAACTAATTATTTACATGGATTTATCAGTATCGTCACGAGTCGGCGATATAATCCGACGCCTGATAGTCACGATTGAAAATATATCTGTTGTATAAATCGTTAAAGGCAACGGCTCATTGACAATGAATAATTGTTGAAGATGTCAATAAGTGGATTTTTTGTGGTTTGTTCTCTGTTTTTAAAGTTACTAAATTCAAATTATTGTTTTTAAATGGTTTTTAATTATTTTTTTCCCATTCAGCATTCGGGTGTGCGATGAATTTTTAACCATTAATTTTTTGAAGTGTGATCCTTAGCACGCTTTATAAGCGCACAAGCCCTGCTTTTAAGATTAATCATATCCGAATCGCGGTTGGTCAAAATTTCAAAAAACAGGGCGATAGAAAGAAATTTAAATAATTGTTCACCTTTTCGCTACTTATGCATTGAAATTGCAGGGGCGCACCGTATAATTTGCTCGTTTTTTGCTGCTTGACTCAAAAGAGTAAAGGCAGTTTTATACGACACGCGACATACCCCTTGTGGGGCGGGAGAGCGTCATGTCAGTGTCATTGTACAGAGTCAAATTTGCCCGAACCGTGCTGCTGATTCAGCTGGTGACGTTTGTCGTAATCGGCGCGCTGTTCGCACTTTATGATCTGACCTGGGGCTTGTCTGCGTTAGCTGGCGGACTGGCAGCCTGGCTGCCGAACATAGTATTTATGAATTTTGCCTGGCGCCATCAGGCAGGAGAACCCGTTAAGGGGCGCATGGCCTGGAGCTTTGCACTGGGAGAAGTGCTTAAAGTGCTGACCACCATCCTTCTGCTTATCGTGGCGCTGGCGGTGTTCGGGGCGGTATTTAAACCGCTCGGACTGGCCTGGTTATCGGTGGTGATTGTGCAAATCGTCGCGCCGACTGTAATTAACAATAAAGGGTAAGAGGCATCATGGCAGCAGGAGAAATCTCTACGCCGCAGGAATACATAGGGCACCATCTGAACAACCTTCAGATTGACCTGCGTACCTTCGAGCTGGTGAATCCGCACGACGCTCCGGCGACGTTCTGGTTACTGAATATCGACTCCATGTTCTTCTCTGTGTTGCTGGGAGTGATATTCTTGGTGCTGTTCCGTAAAGTGGCAAAATCCGCCACCAGCGGCGTACCGGGCAAGCTTCAGGCTGCCATTGAACTCGTCGTCGGCTTTGTTGACGACAACGTGCGCGATATGTACCACGGAAAAAGCAAAGTTATCGCTCCGCTGGCGCTGACCATTTTCGTCTGGGTTTTCCTGATGAACTTTATGGATCTGCTGCCTATCGATCTGCTGCCGTTCATCGGTGAGCATGTTCTGGGCCTGCCAGCACTGCGCGTTGTTCCCTCCGCCGACGTAAACATTACGCTCTCAATGGCGCTGGGCGTATTTATTTTGATTCTGTTCTACAGCATCAAGATGAAAGGCATTGGCGGCTTTACGAAAGAGCTGACTCTGCAACCTTTCAATCACCCCATCTTCATTCCGATCAACCTGATCCTTGAAGGCGTCAGCCTGCTGTCCAAACCGGTTTCTCTTGGTCTGCGACTGTTCGGCAACATGTACGCGGGTGAATTGATTTTTATCCTGATTGCCGGCCTGCTGCCGTGGTGGTCACAGTGGATTCTGAATGTGCCATGGGCCATTTTCCACATCCTGATCATTTCGCTACAGGCATTCATTTTCATGGTCTTAACGATTGTCTATCTGTCGATGGCGTCTGAAGAACATTGATTTTTATCTCAACACAAACTGCGTTTTAACTGAAACAAACTGGAGACTGTCATGGAAAACCTGAATATGGATCTGCTGTACATGGCTGCCGCTGTGATGATGGGCTTAGCGGCAATCGGTGCTGCGATCGGTATCGGCATCCTCGGAGGTAAATTCCTGGAAGGCGCCGCGCGTCAACCGGATCTGATCCCTCTGCTGCGTACGCAGTTCTTTGTTGTCATGGGGCTGGTGGATGCAATCCCAATGATTGCCGTTGGTCTGGGCCTGTACGTGATGTTCGCCGTCGCGTAAACCGAATGTTCATCGTCAGGTTCGCCTGACGATGAACGGCTTCTGTTCGTCATTACGACCGCAGAAAAAAGTTAACTTAACAAGAGGCATTGTGCTGTGAACATTAATGCAACAATCCTCGGCCAGGCCATCGCGTTTATCCTGTTTGTCCTGTTCTGCATGAAGTACGTATGGCCGCCGCTGATGGCTGCCATCGAAAAGCGCCAGAAAGAAGTTGCCGAAGGCCTTGCTTCCGCCGAACGTGCCAAAAAAGATTTGGATCTCGCACAGGCTAATGCGACCGATCAGCTGAAAAAAGCGAAAGAAGAAGCTCAGGTAATCATCGAACAGGCTAACAAACGCCGTTCCCAGATCCTGGACGAAGCGAAAGCTGAAGCTGAGCAGGAACGTAACAAGATCGTCACCCAGGCGCAGGCAGAAATCGACGCCGAACGCAAACGTGCACGTGAAGAGTTGCGTAAGCAGGTGGCAATGCTGGCGGTTGCCGGCGCCGAGAAAATCATTGAACGTTCCGTGGATGAAGCTGCTAACAGCGACATCGTTGATAAACTGGTCGCTGAACTGTAAGGAGGGAGGGGCTGATGTCTGAATTTACTACTGTAGCTCGCCCCTACGCCAAAGCAGCGTTTGACTTTGCTGTTGAGCATCAACGTATCGATCGTTGGCAGCAGATGCTGGCGTTCGCTGCCCAGGTAGCCAGCAATGAACAGGTTGCAGAACTTCTCTCCGGCGCGCTTGCGCCGGAAGCGTTGTCTGAGCGGTTTATTGCTATCTGCGGCTCAGAACTGGACGAAGCCGGTCAGAACCTGATTAAGGTCATGGCTGAAAACAAACGTTTACCAGCACTTCCAGGTGTATTTGAACAGTTTATTCAACTGCGTGCCGCTTATGATGCGACCACCGACGTTGAGGTAATCTCTTCTTCTGCACTGAGTGACGAACAGCTGACGAAAATCAGCGCCGCTATGGAAAAACGTCTGTCACGCAAAGTTAAGCTGAATTGCAAAATTGATAAGTCTGTAATGGCAGGCGTAATCATCCGAGCGGGTGATATGGTCATTGACGGCAGCGTACGCGGCCGTCTTGAGCGTCTTGCAGACGTCTTGCAGTCTTAAGGGGACTGGAGCATATGCAACTGAATTCCACCGAAATCAGCGAACTGATCAAGCAGCGCATTGCTCAGTTCAATGTCGTGAGCGAAGCTCACAATGAAGGTACTATCGTTTCCGTCAGTGACGGCATCATCCGCGTAAACGGCCTGGCCGATGTTATGCAGGGTGAGATGATCTCACTGCCGGGCAACCGTTTTGCTATCGCATTGAACCTGGAACGCGACTCCGTAGGCGCCGTGGTGATGGGCCCATACGCTGACCTTGCCGAAGGCATGAAGGTTAAGTGTACCGGTCGTATCCTCGAAGTGCCGGTTGGCCGTGGCCTGCTGGGCCGCGTGGTCAACACGCTGGGCGCACCTATCGACGGTAAAGGCGCTATCGAAAACGATGGCTTCTCGCCAATCGAAGTCATCGCGCCTGGCGTTATCGACAGGCAGTCCGTTGACCAGCCTGTACAGACGGGCTACAAGTCCGTCGATGCGATGATCCCAATCGGCCGTGGTCAGCGTGAGCTGATCATCGGTGACCGTCAGACCGGTAAGAGCGCCATGGCTATCGATGCCATCATCAACCAGCGCGATTCCGGCATCAAGTGCGTGTACGTGGCCATCGGCCAGAAAGCGTCAACCATCGCTAACGTGGTACGCAAACTGGAAGAGCACAACGCGCTGGCTAACACCATCGTGGTGGTGGCGACCGCTTCCGAATCTGCGGCGCTGCAATACCTGGCGCCATATGCCGGTTGCGCCATGGGCGAATACTTCCGCGATCGCGGCGAAGATGCACTGATCGTTTACGATGACCTGTCTAAACAGGCCGTTGCTTACCGTCAGGTTTCTCTGCTGCTGCGTCGTCCACCAGGACGTGAAGCGTTCCCTGGCGACGTGTTCTATCTCCACTCTCGCCTGCTGGAACGCGCATCTCGCGTGAGCGCAGACTACGTTGAGCGCTTCACCAACGGCGCCGTAACCGGTAAAACGGGGTCGCTGACCGCGCTGCCGATTATCGAAACGCAGGCTGGCGACGTTTCCGCGTTCGTTCCAACCAACGTGATTTCGATCACTGACGGTCAGATCTTCCTGGAAACCAACCTGTTCAACTCCGGTATTCGTCCGGCAGTTAACCCTGGTATTTCGGTTTCCCGCGTAGGCGGTGCAGCTCAGACTAAGATCATCAAGAAACTGTCCGGCGGCATTCGTACCGCGCTGGCGCAGTATCGTGAACTGGCGGCGTTCTCGCAGTTTGCATCCGATCTGGACGAAGCCACCCGTAAACAGCTGAGCCACGGTCAGAAAGTGACCGAACTTCTGAAACAGAAACAGTATGCGCCGATGTCCGTTGCGCAGCAGGGTCTGGTGCTGTTTGCAGCCGAGCGTGGTTATCTGACCGACGTTGAGCTGGCAAAAATCGGCAGCTTTGAAGCAGCGCTGTTGGCCTACGCCGACCGCGATCACGCTGAGCTGATGGCTGATATCAACCAGTCTGGTAACTACAACAACGATATCGAAGAGAAGCTGAAAGCTCTCCTCGACGCGTTTAAGAAAACCCAGTCCTGGTAATGTCTGGCGGCCTGTCTGAAAAGGCAGGCCGCAAGGCTTTGAGGAGAAGCTGATGGCCGGCGCAAAAGAGATACGTAACAAGATCGGCAGCGTTAAAAATACGCAGAAGATCACCAAAGCGATGGAAATGGTCGCCGCCTCCAAAATGCGTAAAACGCAGGAACGCATGGCGGCCAGCCGTCCGTATGCCGATACCATGCGCAAAGTGATTGGTCACATTGCGTTGGGTAATCTGGAATACAAGCACCCTTACCTTGAGGAGCGCGACGTCAAGCGCGTCGGCTACCTGGTCGTTTCGACTGACCGCGGGCTTTGTGGTGGTTTGAACATTAACCTGTTCAAAAAACTGCTGGCGGATATGAAAGCCTGGTCCGATAAAGGCGTTGAAAGCGATTTGGCGATCATCGGCTCGAAAGGTCTGGCCTTCTTCGGTTCCGTGGGCGGCAACATCGTGGCTCAGTCTACCGGCATGGGAGATAAACCTTCCCTGTCTGATTTGATTGGTCCGGTGAAAGTGATGTTGCAGGCTTACGACGAAGGTCGCCTCGACAAGCTGTATATCGTCAGCAACAAATTTAATAACACCATGTCTCAGACTCCAACTATCACCCAGCTGCTGCCGTTACCGCCAGCAGAAGGCGAAGAAGAGCTGGAGAGAAAAACCTGGGATTATCTGTATGAACCCGATCCGAAAGCGTTGCTGGATACCTTACTGCGCCGCTACGTCGAGTCTCAGGTTTATCAGGGTGTTGTGGAAAACCTGGCCAGCGAGCAGGCCGCGCGTATGGTGGCGATGAAAGCCGCAACCGACAACGGCGGCAACCTGATCAAAGAGCTTCAGTTGGTATACAACAAAGCTCGTCAGGCCAGCATCACCCAGGAACTTACCGAGATCGTCTCGGGGGCCTCCGCGGTTTAAACCAGGTATATCCGGCAGCGGTGAGCAGCATCGGCGCGGCGCTGGATATAAACGAATTAGGTAGAGGATTCAAGATGGCAACTGGAAAGATTGTCCAGATTATCGGCGCCGTAGTAGACGTCGAATTCCCTCAGGATGCGGTACCGCAGGTATACAGCGCGCTTGAGGTGAAAAATGGTGATGAACGTCTGGTGCTGGAAGTTCAGCAGCAGCTGGGTGGCGGCGTGGTTCGTACCATCGCCATGGGTTCTTCCGACGGCCTGAAACGCGGTCTGGATACGGTTGACCTTGAGCACCCGATTGAAGTTCCTGTTGGAACGGCAACCCTTGGCCGCATCATGAACGTGCTGGGCGAGCCGATCGACATGAAAGGCGACATCGGCGAAGAAGAGCGCTGGGCGATCCACCGCGAAGCACCTTCATACGAAGATCAGTCTAACTCCCAGGAACTGCTGGAAACCGGCATCAAAGTTATCGACCTGATCTGTCCGTTCGCTAAGGGCGGTAAAGTGGGTCTGTTCGGTGGTGCGGGCGTGGGTAAAACCGTAAACATGATGGAGCTTATCCGTAACATCGCGGCCGAGCACTCAGGTTTCTCCGTTTTCGCCGGCGTGGGTGAGCGTACTCGTGAGGGTAACGACTTCTACCACGAAATGACCGACTCGAACGTTATCGATAAAGTTTCCCTGGTGTATGGCCAGATGAACGAGCCGCCAGGAAACCGCCTGCGCGTGGCGCTGACCGGTCTGACCATGGCGGAAAAATTCCGTGATGAAGGCCGTGACGTTCTGCTGTTCATCGACAACATCTATCGTTATACCCTGGCCGGTACGGAAGTCTCCGCGCTGCTCGGTCGTATGCCTTCAGCGGTAGGCTACCAGCCAACGCTGGCAGAGGAGATGGGTGTGTTGCAGGAGCGTATTACCTCCACCAAAACCGGTTCGATCACTTCCGTACAGGCCGTTTACGTTCCTGCGGATGACCTTACCGATCCGTCTCCGGCGACCACCTTCGCCCACCTTGACTCCACCGTTACCCTGAGCCGTCAGATTGCCTCACTGGGTATCTACCCGGCCGTTGATCCGCTGGACTCAACCAGCCGTCAGCTGGATCCGCTGGTTGTGGGCCAGGAGCACTACGATACCGCACGTGGCGTGCAGTCTATTCTGCAACGTTACCAGGAGCTGAAGGACATCATCGCCATTCTGGGTATGGATGAGCTTTCTGAAGAAGACAAACTGCTGGTGGCCCGCGCACGTAAAATTCAGCGCTTCCTGTCACAGCCTTTCTTCGTGGCAGAAGTCTTCACCGGTTCTCCGGGCAAGTACGTGACGCTGAAAGACACCATCCGCGGCTTCAAAGGCATCATGGAAGGTGAATTCGACCATCTGCCAGAGCAGGCTTTCTACATGGTGGGTTCTATCGACGAAGCCGTGGAAAGAGCGAAGAAGCTGTAATTACGGTTTCACGGGAGGTTAATTATGGCCACGACATATCACCTGGACGTTGTCAGCGCAGAACAGCAGATGTTCACCGGCGCGGTGCAGAAAATTCAGGTGTCAGGTAGCGAAGGTGAACTGGGTATTTTCCCCGGCCATGCCCCGCTGCTGACCGCCATTAAACCGGGTATGGTTCGCATCGTTAAAGAGAAAGGCGAGGAAGAGTACATTTATCTCTCCGGCGGCCTGCTCGAAGTACAGCCGGGTTCGGTTACCGTGTTGGCTGATACGGCGATCCGCGGTGCTGACCTTGACGAAGCGCGCGCGCTGGAAGCGAAACGCAAAGCCGAAGAGCATATGAACAGCTCGCATGGCGATGTGGACTTCGTCACCGCGTCGGCTGAACTGGCTAAAGCGATTGCCAAACTGCGCGTAATCGAGTTAACCAAAAAAGCGATGTAACCCAGGTTTAAGCATGCAGAATGCCGTTCAGGAAACTGAGCGGCATTTTTTTATGTTCAGCAAACGGGATCGCCGTCATTATCGCCGCCGATTTTTTAATCTAAACCCGGCGTTTAGGGTCAGCGCATCACCCCGAGGGAAGGGCTGCTCATATCAGCGCCAGACACGGAAGATCAGCTCAAATCCGGCGTCCCCAGAGAGTCCTTGATGTCATTGTGAAATTGCCAGTTTCCTTCCGTCCAGCTTACTCCCTGGACAGATTCAGTGATTTTCCATCCCTCTTCACTTCGGACAAATTTGAGATCATAAGTGCCAACAAGCGTCTGATACGGGCTGCCGTTTGCGCCACGATAAAAATGGCTGGCATGCATGAGCACGTGGCAGGAAGCTGTGTCACCATTAATCACAATATTTTGAGGGATCATGATGTGCTCGTCGCCATCAAGCTGGCCATGAAACTTTTCAGCAAGCTGGCACCATTTGTCGGCTGAAACGCGCATCCGGCCCATGCCAATCGTTGGAGTGTGATCGATATCGATGCGATCGCCATAGCAGGTTCGCAACAACCTGAAATCATGCGTGTCGGTGGCGTGCCCATATCGCTGTACCAAATCAGCAATCGCTATATAGTCAAGAAGGTAATTAAGCTTCTGATCCGGTTCGGCATTACGTAGCCGGGCAAGCTGTATAGCCGTATTGATAAACGTGGACATGAAATCTCCTTTCGGAATAGAGTGAATAAAGAGACGAGACCTTATGTGGAGGGATCCTCCGCTTATAAATATACGGAGGACACCTCCGTTTATCAAGGGTGTAAATTGTGTCAGAGAAAATTACCCACGCCAGGGCGCGACGGCCACGTGCGGATGGGGAACGTAACAGGTTCAAACTCATTGCCGCCGCCAAAGTGTGTTTTGAAACGCAGGGTGCCGCCGCTCGCCTGGAGCAGATAGCCCGCGATGCAGGGGTGGGGATTGGCACCTTGTATCGCCACTTCCCCACCCGCGATGATTTAATTCAGGCGGTTTATTTACAGGAAACCATCAGACTTAATGACGCTGCCGCCGAACTTGTCAGGATCAGGCCGCCCATTGATGCTTTGCGAGCATGGTTGTATTTATTTATCGACTTTCTTGAAACGAAACAGAATATCGGTGATGTTTTAGATACGCTGATCGGCGGGCCAGAAGAGCTGTACGGCGCTACGCCTGCAAGCCTGTCGCCATCTGTCACCATGCTTGTTGAGGCAGTGAACAGGGAGAGAGAGAGCAAAATCGTAATAGCGCCGCTTGATCTGTTGAGAGCCATTGCCGGGGTGGCCACCATCAGACCTGATTTGATGTGGAAAGAGCACTGCGTCGCGTTGGTCGGGTTGCTGCTCAAAGATTCTTCCGTCTGATGATGGGGAGAGTATAAAGCGGTGTCGCGGCCGGGAAGGTCGCGCAGTCGACACGTTCATCACACAGGCGTTATCCTGCCTGTTTAGCTATTTTTGGGCCGAAAAAAATGTAGTAATTTCCTCCCTGAAACGCTTTACTCCTTTTTACTTACCGAACTATCAGGATTTGTATGTCTGACACCGCTATAAGCGTGGTGATCCTTGCTGCTGGCAAGGGAACCCGTATGTATTCCGACCTGCCTAAAGTTCTGCATCTGCTTGCTGGTAAGCCAATGGTGCAGCATGTCATTGATGCTGCCAACCGTGTGGGGGCCGATCAGGTTCACCTGGTGTATGGCCATGGCGGCGAGCTTTTGCAGTCAACCTTAACCGATCCCGCTTTAAACTGGGTGTTGCAGGCTGAGCAACTGGGAACCGGACATGCCATGCAGCAGGCTGCGCCGCACTTTGCGGATGACGAAGACATTCTGATGCTGTACGGCGACGTGCCGCTGATTTCTGTAGAAACGCTGCAACGACTGCGTGCCGCTAAACCTGAAGGCGGTATCGCGCTGCTGACGGTCATTCTGGAGAATCCTACGGGTTATGGGCGCATCCTTCGCGAAAACGGCTCAGTCGTGGGTATCGTGGAACAGAAAGACGCCTCGGCAGAGCAACTGGCAATCCATGAAATTAATACGGGCATTCTGCTGGCAAATGGCGCCGATCTTAAACGCTGGCTGAGCAAGCTCACCAACAACAATGCCCAGGGTGAGTATTACATCACTGATATCATCGCCCTCGCCCATCAGGAAGGCCGTGTTATTGAAGCGGTCCACCCTTCCCGCACCACCGAAACCGACGGCGTGAACAATCGTCTGCAACTGGCAACGCTGGAACGCGTTTATCAGGCCGGGCAGGCCGAAAAACTGCTGCTGGCGGGCGTGATGCTGCGCGATCCGTCGCGCTTCGATCTCCGGGGCGAACTGACGCACGGCCGTGACGTGGTCATTGATACCAATGTGATCATCGAAGGCAAGGTCACGCTGGGCGACCGCGTGAAAATCGGCAGCGGCTGCGTTATCAAAAACTGTGTCATCGGCGACGATTGCGACATCAGCCCCTACAGCGTGCTGGAAGATGCTGAGCTGGCGCCTGCCTGCACCGTCGGGCCATTTGCGCGGCTGCGTCCGGGCAGCGAACTGGCGGAAGGCGCGCACGTCGGCAACTTCGTTGAAATGAAAAAAGCCACGCTGGGTAAAGGCTCCAAAGCGGGCCATCTGAGCTACCTTGGCGATGCCGAGATTGGCGCTAACGTCAATATCGGCGCGGGCACCATCACCTGCAACTACGATGGCGTCAACAAATCCAAAACCGTGATTGGCGATGACGTTTTCGTCGGTTCCGATACGCAACTGGTGGCGCCGGTCACCGTTCCCGCCGGCGCCACTATTGCGGCAGGCACCACGGTGATGAAAGACGTTGCCGCACGCGGCCTGGTTTACAACCGCAAAGATCAGCAGCTGAAAGCTGACTGGCAGCGCCCGGTTAAAAAGAAGTAACCTTAAAATGTTAACGGGCGGAGTGCATCCCGCCCGCGTTCGTGCAGTGAATAATAATAATCCCCGCTCTCTACAAGGCTTGGGGAACCGGAAAATACCGGACTGATCGGGTCAAAGACAATACTCATGGCCACAGCGCCATAAATGTCAGGAAAACATTACTATGTGTGGAATTGTAGGTGCAGTAGCGCAGCGCGATATCGCCGAGATCCTGCTGGAAGGGCTTCGTCGTCTTGAATATCGCGGTTATGACTCCGCCGGACTGGCGGTGGTGACCGCCGATGGTCAGCTCTCCCGCCTTCGCCGTTTAGGTAAAGTGCAGAAACTGGCGGAAGCAGCGGAAACCACGCCGCTGCCGGGCGGCACGGGCATCGCGCACACGCGCTGGGCAACGCACGGCGAACCCTCTGAAGCCAATGCGCATCCTCATATCTCTGAACATATCGTTATCGTGCATAACGGCATCATTGAAAACCATGAACCGCTGCGCGATCAGATGATCGCCCGCGGCTACACCTTTGCCTCTGAAACCGATACCGAAGTGGTTGCTCACCTGGTTCACTGGGAGCAAAAACAGGGCGGTACGCTGCGCGAAGTGGTGCAGCGGGTGATCCCTCAGTTACGCGGTGCTTACGGCATGGTGATCATGGACAGCCGCGATCCTGCCGTGCTGGTGGCCGCCCGCTCCGGCAGCCCGCTGGTGATTGGTCGTGGCGTGGGCGAAAACTTTATTGCTTCCGATCAACTGGCGCTGCTGCCGGTTACCCGCCGCTTTATCTACCTCGAAGAGGGCGATATTGCGGAAGTGACCCGTCGCGATGTGGTTATTTTCAGCCGCAGCGGCGAGCAGGTACAGCGCAATGAAATCGAATCCAACGCGCAGTATGATGCGGGCGACAAAGGCGTTTATCGTCACTACATGCAGAAAGAGATTTACGAGCAGCCGGTGGCGATCAAAAACACCCTGAGCGGACGTTTCAGCCACGGCGAGGTCGATCTCTCCGAGCTTGGCCCGAACGCTGACGCGCTGCTCAGCCAGGTTGAACATATTCAGATTGTCGCCTGTGGCACGTCATATAACTCCGGCATGGTTTCGCGCTACTGGTTCGAGTCACTGGCGAACGTGCCCTGCGACGTGGAGATCGCCTCCGAGTTCCGCTATCGCAAATCCGCCGTGCGTAAAAACAGCCTGATGATCACCCTTTCCCAGTCGGGCGAAACGGCGGATACCCTTGCCGCGCTGCGTTTGTCGAAAGATCTCGGCTATCTGGGTTCGCTGGCCATCTGTAACGTTGGCGGCTCCTCGCTGGTGCGTGAATCCGACCTGGCGCTGATGACCAAAGCGGGCACCGAAATCGGCGTGGCATCCACGAAAGCGTTCACCACCCAGCTTACCGTGCTGCTGATGCTGGTGGCGAAAATTGGCCGTCTGAAGGGCGCTGACGCGCAGCTTGAGCACGATATCGTACACGGGCTTCAGGCGCTGCCGAGCCGCATTGAACAGATGCTGTCGCAGGACAAACTGATCGAGGCGCTGGCTGAAGAGTTCTCGGATAAGCATCATGCGCTGTTCCTCGGTCGTGGCGATCAGTATCCGATTGCAATGGAGGGCGCGCTGAAGCTGAAAGAGATCTCTTACATTCACGCCGAAGCGTATGCGGCGGGCGAGCTGAAGCACGGCCCGCTGGCGCTGATTGATGCGGACATGCCGGTCATCGTGGTGGCGCCGAATAACGATCTGCTGGAGAAGCTGAAATCCAACATTGAAGAGGTGCGCGCGCGCGGCGGTCTGCTGTATGTGTTTGCCGATCAGGATGCCGGGTTCAGCAGTTCAGAAGGGATGCGCATTATTCCACTGCCGCACGTGGAAGAGATTATTGCGCCGATCTTCTACACCGTGCCGCTACAGCTGCTGTCGTATCACGTTGCGCTGATCAAAGGCACCGATGTTGACCAGCCGCGTAATCTGGCAAAATCAGTTACTGTAGAATAAAAAAATGCCCCCGAATTCCGGGGGCATTTAATATTTATGGGAAAATACCAATATCACCAAAATCTGCGCAACGGCCATCAGGCCAGCAAATGCAGTGCTTGGCATTGGGGCTACAGCCAGCAGAAGCAGAAGTTGAACCAGAAGCAGTTGCTACTGATGAAAATCCTGCAATTAAAGTTAGGGCAATTAATAAATTTTTCATAATTTTCGGTCTGTTAACGTGATGCTGCACGCATTCAAACATACTCCTTGCTGTGTTGTTGAATAACGCGAATATAAAATTCATTCGTGACGGTTGGAATAATAAAATTATATAGTTTTGTCATGTATGTTTTTTAATTTAAAGCGAGGGTGAGATTTTGTAGACTTAAATTAAAACGCAGCTTTTTTATTGATACAGAACAAATGAAACTCTTTTTTATCGTCGACGCTATGGCAGGCAAACTGTGCTTTGCTGTTTCATCCAGAAGTAGAGAAATGCAGCAACAAGTAAATCGAATGATGAATGCCGCTCAAAAAATAGTTTTGGCTATGGCTTTGTTTACCGGCACCGTTTCGGAAGCATTGGCGATAGTAAATCCGGCCTCTTTTTTTAAAAAATGGGCGGTGTAACAGAGATCGTAAAGCAGGCCAACGTCAGCAAAATTGGCCTTGGTAAGCTCAGCGACGGCAATATTATTGAAGAAGGGTTGCTGTTTCGAAAGTTTAACGGCGGTCAGTAATAAGCCCCGCTTCAGCAGGGCTTGCCTGATTTAAAGCAGCATAGATCAGGCGAGATAAAAAACTTCTTTCAGGGTGCTACTCACCGGGCTGTTGTCCGCATTCGTCGGCATCACTTCCCGCATATACTTCCACCAGCGCTGGCAGACCTCCGTTTGCGCCACCGCCGCCCAGCGATCTTCAGACTCAAGCTCTACCGTGGCAAAAAGCAGGCTGCGCTCAGCATCAAGGTAGATAGCGTAGTGATGAGCACCGTGCTGTTTAAGAATCGTTTCCAGCTCCGGCCAAATCGGCGTATGACGCCGTTGATACGCTTCATGGGCATCAGGATTCACCTGCATGACAAAGGCCTTGCGGATCATAACGCCTCCAGATAGAGCGCGCGCACCTGCTCGCGGGAAGCGGTTCGCGGATTGCACGGCGCGCACGGATCGGCGAGGGCGTTATCCAGCCAGCCTTCAATATCTGAGGAGGTTATGCCAAGGTCGCTGAAGCCGGACGGGATGCCGACACGGGCAGAAAGTCCGTAAATGGCATTAATGGCTTCAATACTCGCCTGCTCCTCGCTGAGCGCCTGCGTGTCCACGCCCATTGCGGTCGCGATACGCGCAAAGCGCGCGACGGCGTTGGGTCGGTTAAAGGCCTCGACAATCGGCAGCAGAATGGCATTGCAGACGCCGTGCGGCAGATTGTGCGTCGCGCCCGGCTGGTGGGCCAGCGCATGCACCAGGCCAAGTCCGGCGCTGTTAAAAGCCATGCCTGCCAGATATTGCCCACAGGCCATCATCTCGCGCGCTTGCGCATTGTGGCCCTCCTCCACCGCTTTTGGCAGCCACTGGCCTATCAGGCGGATTGCTTCCAGCGCGTTGGCGTCCGTTAGCGGATGCGCCCCCACCGAGACGTAAGCCTCAATAGCGTGTGTCAGCGCGTCCATACCGGTTGCCGCCGTCACCGCAGGCGGAATATCCAGCATCACGCTGGCGTCGTCCACGGCAATGTCAGGAATGATGTTCGCATCAATAATGACCTCTTTCACCTGGCGCGCGGCATCAATAATCACCGCATTACTGGTCATCTCTGCGGCGGTTCCGGCGGTGGTATTGATGGCCACCAGCGGCACGCCGGAATGCGTGACGTGACCGACACCGGCGTAATCGATGGACGCGCCCGGATTGGCCGTGAGTATTTTTATCGCTTTTGCCGTATCAATCGGGCTGCCGCCGCCAAAGGCGATGAGGTAGTCACAGGCTGAATGGTTAAACGCCGCCAGCCCTTTTTGCACCAGCGCTTCGGTCGGATTAGGGAACACTTCATCGAAAAGTTGATAAGCAAGCTGGTGCGCATGCAGCGCCGAAAACAGGCTGTCCAGCAGCCCCATCTTCACCAGTTGTCCGTCGGTGACGATCAGCGCTTTGCCCCAGTTTTTGCCGGCGATCAGCTTAACCATATCGCCGATTGCGCCCGTGCCATGCAGGCTGATTTTAGGTAGTGCCAGCATAAAACTCATGATCTGCTCCTTAATCCTTCAATGCTGACGCCAGCGGCGTCACGCCAAAACGCTCGCCAAGCGCAATCAGTTCCGCCGTGGTGATGGTCTGCTTCATGCCGCCCATCGCGTAAACCTTCACCAGGATTTCTGACGCTTTTTCTGCGGTATCAATCAGGCCGAAGGCCTCGTCAAGGGTTGGGCCGGTACCAAAAATGCCGTGGTGCGGCCACAGCACCAGGCTGTGCGCGCGCATCTGCTCCGCCGTGGCGGAACCGATGCCGTCCGTGCCCGGCACCATCCACGGCACGATGCCGATACCGTCCGGGAATACCACCAGACATTCGGTGCTGCCCTCCCACAGTTTTCGGGTAAAGGTGGGAACATCAAGCGGCAGCACGTAACTCAGGGCGATCAAATTCGTCGCGTGGCAGTGCATGATCACCCGGTCAAGGCCGCCGGATACCGCTTTACGTACCGCATGAGACTGAAGGTGCGACGCCAGCTCGGAGGTCGGCAGTCCGCCATTAACCAATCCCCAGTGGATATGGTAAGCCATGCCGTCTTCGGTAATTTGCAGCAGCGCCAGGCTGTCCGCCGGATCGAACTGAACGTTGCGGAAAAATTTTCCGGAGCCGGTGACCAGGAACCAGCAGCCTGCCAGATCGCGGGCAGGCTGACTCAGTTCAACCACGCGCGGCGCTTTCACCAACTCGTCGCGCCAGGGCTCAATGTCCTCTGCATCAATGCGCAAACTGATATTGCCGCCGTTGCGCTCGTCCCAGCCTTTCAGCCACATATCGCTGGTGGCTTTCACCATCCCCTGAATAAACCATGAAGAAAGAATGCGTTGCATGGAGGCTCCTTAACGCTGCGTTAATATATGTTGTTCATAGTGACGAACGGCGGCAAGCCACGTGGCATCTGCCGGCGTATCGTGTTGCAGGCAGTACATCTCCCACACCGCCTGCCACGGCAGGCATTTCTGTTCTTCGAGCAGCGCCAGGCGGGCGGTGTAATCGCCTGCCTGTTCAAGCTGTCTTAACTGTTCCGTGGGTTCCAGCAGGGCGCGCAGCAGGGCTTTTTTCATATTGCGGGTGCCGATAACCCAGGCGGCGATGCGGTTAATTGAGGCATCGAAGAAATCAAGGCCGATATGGACGCGGTCAAACAGGTTATGACGAACGATTTCGCTGGCGATTGCCTGGGTTTCGTCATCCAAAAGCACCACGTGATCGCTGTCCCAGCGCACCGGGCGACTGACGTGCAGCAACAGACGCGGCACGTAAAGCATGGCGCTGGAGATTTTATCGGAGATGACCTCCGTGGGATGAAAGTGGCCTGCGTCCAGACAGAGCGCGGTCTGGCGGCTGGCGGCATAGCCGAGGCAAAACTCGTTGGAGCCGACGGTATAGCTTTCCGCGCCGATGCCAAACAGCTTGCTTTCCACGGCATCAATGTGGTGCGCCGGGTTAAGCTTCTCAGCGAGCGCCTCGTCCAGCGCCGCCAGCAGCCGCTGGCGCGGGGCAAGACGATCCACGGTGATATCTTTCATCCCGTCCGGCACCCAGATATTCATCACCGACGGCGTGCCGAGCTGCTCGCCGAACCAGGCCGAGACTTTGCGGCTTGCCTTCACGTGGTTGATCCAGAACTGGCGAATGTCGTCACGGGCATGGGAGAGCGTAAAGCCGTCCGCGCTCAGCGGATGCGAGAAGCAGGAAGGGTTAAAATCCAGCCCCATTTTGCGGGTTTTCGCCCATTCGACCCAGTTTTTAAAGTGTTCCGGCTTGATTTCATCGCGTGCGACCGGCGTGTCGGATTCCAGGTAAATCGCGTGCAGATTCAGGCGCTTCGGGCCAGGGATCAGGCTCAGCGCCTGGTCGAGATCGGCACGAAGCTCGATGGCGTTACGCGCTTTGCCCGGATAGTTGCCGGTGGCCTGAATACCGCCGCTCAACTCGCCTTCCGGGTTTTCAAACCCGGCAACATCGTCGCCCTGCCAGCAGTGCATGGAAACGGGCAGGCGATCCAGCTGCCGCAGCGCCTCATCGGTATCAATCCCTACCGCGGCAAAACGCTGTTTTGCCAGGTCCCAGGCTTTTTCGATGTGAGTGGTCATGCGCAAAGCTCCTTACGTGTTTGACGGTTTTGCCGAAACTGCACGACGAAGCGGGCAATTTCGCTCTCTGAATCAGGAGAAAACAGGGTGAGATCGCTGTTGTGGCGTACCACCTCGCGGAAGGCATCGACATCGTGGATATCGTCCAGCGCCATAAGCTGGCAGCCGATATTACCCAGCGTGGAGGCTTCTACCGGCCCGGCAATCACCTCGATACCGCAGGCATCCGCGCAAAGCTGGTTAAGTAAATGGTTCTGGCAGCCGCCGCCAACGATATGCAGGCTGCTGAATGGACGCCCTCGCAGGGCGGCCAGTTCGGCTGAGACGTCGGCGTAAAGTAGCGCCAGGCTGTCAAATATGCAGCGCGCCAGTTCAGCGTCGCACTCAGGCACCGGCTGGTGGTTTTCACGACAGGCGGCCTGAATTTCACCGCACATGCTTGCCGGGTTGATAAAGCGATCGTCATTGGGATTGATAACAAAGCGGCAGGCGGGGATCTGCTGCGCGCGGGCAATCAGATCGGGCAGGTCGGTTATCGCTCTCTCTCGCATGACGCACTGAAGGAGCCACAAACCCATAATATTTTTCAGCACGCGATAGCGTCCTTCCGCCCCGCCTTCGTTGGTGACATTGGCGGCCAGCGCCGCTTCACTGGTGCAGGGCGTTTTGCTCTCAAACCCCATCAGCGACCAGGTGCCGGAAGAGATCCAGGCGGCATCGCTGCCCGCCAGCGGCGCCGCGAACACCGCGCTGGCGGTGTCGTGCGTTGCCACGCTGACCACCGGCACGCTTGTTCCCGCGCGGCACCGCCATTCGCCAATCACATTGCCCGGATGCGTTGGCGTGCCGAACCAGTGCGCAGGCACGCCCGTCCACGCCAGCAGCCGTCGATCCCAGGTGTCCGTGTTGATGTTCACCATCTGCGTGGTGGTGGCGTTGGTGTATTCCCAGTTCAGCGCGCCGGTCAGGCGGAAACAAAAATAGTCCGGGATCAGCAACGCGTGAGCGACGGCGTCCAGACACGCCGGCTGCTGCTCTGCCAGCGCGCGAAGCTGATAAAGGGTATTAAAGGGTAAAAACTGAATACCGCTGCGGTGATAGATCTCCTCACGGCCGATTTCGCTGCATGCCTGCGCCATCACGCCGTCGGTGCGGTTATCACGATAGGAAAAAGGCAGACCGACGCGGTTTCCGGCGTTATCGATCAGCACATAATCCACGCCCCAGGCGTCGATACCGATGCTGTCGATGTGCGGGGTTTCATCGCAGGCTTTTTGCAGGCCGAAACGGATGTCAGCTTCAAGCGCGTCCACGTCCCAGGTGTCATGGCCTTCAACGCGTTTCAGGCAGTTGGCGAAACGGTGGATCTCCCGCAAAGAGAGCCGCTGAGTGAGAGTATCAAAACGCGCCAGCATCACGCGGCCGCTGGAGGCGCCCAGGTCAACGGCAACACTATGGCGAAGAGTCATGATGGAGTCCTTATTGGGATCATTTTCCATCAGTATAAAAACCGGCGTCTGGGGGGGCCTTCATGCTACTGACAGCCGTCAGAACAGGCTGGCAAGGAAGCAAAGATAGATGCGAGAGAGCTCACAGTTTCAGGCAAGCCAGACGACGCGCGCGCCTGGCCTGCCTGAAAACGGATGCATGTTGGATAAAAATCCGCCTGTGACCCCACTCGCATTTCTGGATAAATGACAGCATTTCTTTGAAAAAAAACAGGTTTTACGCTTTTTTTTGTCAGGATTTTAAGGTGGAGTTGAGAAGCATTCTCTACCATCATCCCATCTTTTGGTGATGGGAGGTTACGATGACGGTACTGCATGGCGTTGATTTTTTCCCTTCCGCGCAGGCTTCAGTGGCGATTGAACCTCGTCTTCCGCAGTCGGCGTTTCCTGAACATCATCATGATTTTTTCGAAATCGTTATCGTCGAACGCGGTACCGGTACGCATGTTTTTAACGGCCAGCCCTACACGCTGAGCGGCGGATCGGTCTGCTTCGTGCGCGATCACGATCGCCATCTCTATGAACATACTGAAAATCTGTTTCTGACCAACGTGCTCTATCGCGCGCCGGATGCCTTCTGTTTCCTGTCCGGGGTTGAAAAGCTGCTGCCCGCTGAGAAGGACAGCGTTTATCCTTCGCACTGGCGTGTGAATCAGCGCGTGCTGCATCAGGTGAAAGAGATTATCGAACGCTTTGTTGGCATGGATAACGAAAGCGATCCTCACACCGTCGCTAACCGTGAAATTCTGTTTATGCAGTTGCTGGTGCTGCTGCGTCAGGCCGGTCTGGCGGAGAAGACCGACGAGCCTGAGGGACGTCTGAACCACCTGATCGCCTGGCTGGAGGAGCATTTCGCCGAGGAGGTGTGTTGGGAATATCTTGCCGACAACTTCACGCTCTCCCTGCGTACGCTCCATCGCCAGCTTAAACAACAAACGGGACTGACGCCGCAGCGCTACCTCAATCGTCTGCGCCTGATCAGAGCGCGCCATCTGCTGCGTCACGGCGAGGAGAGCGTTACGGATATCGCGTTTCAATGCGGTTTTGGCGACAGCAATCACTTCTCAACGCTGTTCAAGCGTGAGTTTGGCTGCTCTCCGCGCGCCGTTCGTCAGGGGCTGGAACGGCACGGGCCGTAACGCGAATCGAGTCACCGTTTTTTTTGCGCAGATGGGTAATAATCGCGGGCTGTCGAGCTGCGGAGATACGCTGTGTCAACTCAGTTAATCCTCAAAAAAACCGATTTCTTTGCGTCTGCCGCGCAGTCGGTGGTGGTGGCCGATCGCTATCCGCAAAATGTTTTTGCCGAACACAGCCATGAATTTTGCGAGCTGGTGCTGGTATGGCGCGGCAACGGGCTGCATATTCTTAACGATCGCCCGTGGCTTATCACCTGCGGCGACCTGTTTTATATCCGCGCCGACGATCGCCACCGCTATGAATCGGTAAACGGCCTGGTGCTGCACAACATCATTTACTGTCCGGAGCGATTGCAACTCAATGTCGACTGGCAGGATCTGTTAAGCAGCGGAACCGCGCAGAGCGGCGATCCGCGCTGGCGACTGAGCAGTCAGGGAATGGCGCAGGCACGGCAAATCATCAGCCAGCTGGCGCAGGAAAGCTCAAAGACGGATCCCCTGTCATGCTGCCTGGCGGAAAGCCTGTTTTTGCAACTGGTGATTAACCTGCGTCGGCATCGCTATCAGGCGGTGAATGCGACGGGTTTGCGGGAGGAAGAGAAGCTGGATTTGCTGATGGCCGCGCTGGGAAACAGTCTCGATGTGCCGTTCGATCTTGCGCTTTTTTGCCATCATCATAAGGTGGCGGAACGGAGTTTGCGTCAGCTTTTCCGACAGCAAACCGGCATGACCATCAGTCAGTATCTGCGCCAGATGCGCATTTGCCAGGCGCAGTACTTACTCCGCCACAGTAACCTGTTAATCAGCGACATCGCTGCACAATGTGGCTTTGAAGACAGTAACTATTTTTCTGTCGCGTTCACCCGAGAGACGGGCGTGACGCCACGGCTGTGGCGTCAACAGTTTGCGTTAACGTCCTGATTCAATTAGCCATTCCCAGACCGACAATATTCGCCGCCAGAATGATAACCATACAGCCAATTCCCAGCACCCTCACCGGACGGCGGCCGGCCGCTTTCCACTCTTTCATTACCAGCCCAACCAGCCCGCCGCACAGCACGTAAAAACTCATATGCAGCATCCAGCTCATATAGTCGTACTGCGCCGGGATCCGCGCGTGGCCCCACGCATAGAAGAAAAATTGCAGATACCACATCAGACCGCCCAGCGCGGAAAGCAGCACGTTGGCGATAATCAGCGGCGTAGCCAGCGAGAAATCGGCTTTGACCGACAGCGTCTTCACCGTTGCCAGGCGAATAATGCAGAAGCCCAGGTTAATTAATGCGCCGCCGCCCATAATCACCACATAGCTCGGCAGAGCAACGTAGAGCGGATCGACGCCGAGGCTGGCTGCCGCTTCGTGCATCGGTTTCGCCGCGTCCATGGCGAAAGACATGCCTGCCGAGAAAATGCCGCACATTATCGCCAGCAGCAGGCCTTTTTTCAGGTTGAACTCTTCCGCTTTAATGCCCATCTGGCGCTCTTTAAGCTGCCCGGCGCGGGTGACGATCGCCACGCCAACCACCGCCACCAGCACGCCAAGCAGCGTCATCCGGCCACCCTGCGTACCCAGCAATACGTCGAATTTCCCGTTCATCAGCGGCGTCATCAGCGTACCGACAATCAGCGTAATGCCGATGGCAATGCCGATGCCCATCGACATGCCGAGGTAGCGCATGGTCAGGCCGTAATTGATATTGCCAATCCCCCACATGGCGCCAAACAGAAACACCGGTAGCAGCGTGGCGGCGCTGAAAGATCCGTAGTAGGCCCAAAAATCCGGCAGCAGCAGCGCGCTGACAACCCACGGCAGGATAAGCCATGAAACGATACCGCCGACCGACCACATGGTTTCCCAGGACCAGTGACGAACTTTTTTAAACGGGGCGTAAAAGCAGGCCGCGCTGGCGGCACCGATCAGGTGCCACATAATTCCCATGGTGATTGCGTTGCTCATTCTTTTTCCTCACTCTTTTTGAGGTGGCCGGATCGGATAAACAGATCCTGATGCTGGTGAGTCTAAAGAGCAGAGAACAGGCTAACCTTCAGGGGAGTGCCGCTTAACGGGTAAAGCTGGCAGAATTCAGCGGATGCTGCTGACAGCGATCACAATTTGCCGATCGCCCGGCGGGCTGTAATAAAACTGTCATATTGCGTACATTTTACTGTCACGAAACTGTCCTATTTTGCCTCCAGCAGCAATCAATATTCTTATTAAAACGGCATACGACCCGACTTTTAATCCCCCGGAGGGAATATGACTCTGATGCAAAAAACCCTGGTGCAGTGCGTGACAGCGGCTCTTTCCTTAAGCGTGGTATCTGCCTTTGCCGCCACTAATCTCACCGGTGCGGGCGGGACTTTCCCGGCGCCGGTTTATAATAAGTGGGCGGCAGATTACAACGCAGCGACGGGTGCTCAGGTTAACTATCAGGGGATCGGCTCATCCGGCGGCGTGAAGCAGATTATCGCCAAAACCGTGGATTTTGGTGCCTCCGATGCGCCAATGAAAGATGAAGATTTAGAGAAAAACGGTCTGTTCCAGTTCCCGACCGTTATCGGCGGCGTGGTGCTGGCGGTGAATATCCCTGGCGTGAAATCCGGCCAGCTGACGCTGGATGGCAAAACCGTTGGTGATATCTATCTCGGCACGGTCAAAAAATGGAACGATCCGGCCATCACAAAGCTGAATCCCGGCGTGAAACTGCCTGACAGCAACATCAACGTGGTGCGTCGCGCGGACGGTTCCGGCACCTCCTTCGTGTTCACCAGCTACCTGGCAAAAGTGAACAGCGACTGGAGCAGCAAAGTGGGTAAAGGCAACACCGTAAACTGGCCAACCGGCCTGGGCGGCAAGGGCAACGATGGCGTCGCCGCGTTCGTTCAGCGTCTGCCAGGCTCCATCGGCTATGTGGAATATGCCTACGCGAAGCAGAACAGTCTGGCCTATACCAAACTGTTGGATGCCGATGGCAAAGCGGTCGAACCGGGCGAGCAGAGCTTTAGCGATGCGGCGAAAGGCGCTGACTGGAGCAAATCTTTTGCCCAGGATCTGACCTTCCAGAAAGGCGATAACGCATGGCCGATCACCTCAACCACCTTCATCCTGGTGCATAAAGATCAGGCGAACGCTGAAAAAGGCAAAGCGGTGCTTGAATTCTTCGACTGGGCGTATAAAAACGGCGGCAAAACCACCAGCAGCCTGGACTACGCTTCACTGCCGGACACCGTGGTTGAGCAGGTTCGCGCAGCCTGGAAAACCAATGTGAAAGACAGCAGCGGCAAAGCGCTGTACTAAGCTGCGGCGGAGCTATTCGCCCATACCGCGAGGCGGCGTTCAGTCCGCCTCAACACTTCCGACATTGAGAACGCTATGGCTGCAACCAGGTCGACTTTCAAGGCTCCCGGAAAGCAAGGTGACATTCTGTTTGGCGCGCTGGTTAAGCTGGCGGCGCTGGTCGTGCTGTTGCTGCTCGGTGGGATTATTGTCTCGCTTATTATCTCCTCCTGGCCCAGCATACAGAAGTTCGGCTTTTCCTTTTTGTGGACCAAAACCTGGGATGCGCCCGGCGAGCAGTTTGGCGCGCTGGTGGCGATTTACGGCACCGTCGTGACTTCCCTTATCGCCCTGATTATTGCCGTTCCCGTGAGCTTTGGCATCGCGCTGTTTCTGACCGAGCTGGCGCCGGCCTGGCTGCGTCGTCCGCTTGGCGTGGCGATAGAGCTGCTGGCGGCGATCCCCAGTATTGTTTATGGCATGTGGGGACTGTTTATTTTTGCCCCGCTGTTTGCCACGTATTTCCAGACGCCGCTGGGCGACCTGATGGCGAATATCCCCATCGTCGGCGCGCTGTTCTCCGGCCCGGCCTTTGGTATCGGCATACTTGCCGCCGGCATCATTCTTGCCATTATGATCATTCCTTATATCGCTTCGGTGATGCGCGACGTGTTCGAACAAACCCCGGTGATGATGAAGGAATCTGCCTACGGCATCGGTTGTACCACCTGGGAAGTTATCTGGCGCATCGTGCTGCCGTTTACTAAAAACGGCGTAATTGGCGGCATTATGCTTGGTCTTGGCCGCGCGCTGGGTGAAACCATGGCGGTCACCTTTATTATCGGCAACACCTGGCAGCTGGACAGCGCCTCGCTGTTTATGCCGGGCAACAGCATCACCTCCGCACTGGCGAATGAGTTTGCCGAGGCGGAATCCGGCGTGCATACCGCCGCGCTGATGGAGCTGGGACTGATCCTGTTTATCATTACGTTTATCGTGCTGGCCTGCTCTAAATTTATGATCCTGCGGCTGGCGAAAAATGAAGGAGCGCGCTCATGACCACCATGGAGATGCAGGCCCGCGCCGAACTGAACGCCTCACGCCGCAAAATGCAGGCGTGGCGGCGAATGAAAAACCGCATCGCCCTGACGCTTTCCCTGCTGACCATGGCCTTTGGCCTGTTCTGGCTGGTGTGGATTTTATTTGCAACGGTCACCCGCGGCATTGACGGCATGACGCTGTCGTTGTTTACCGCCAACACGCCGCCGCCGAATACCGCAGGCGGCGGCCTGGCGAACGCCATCGCGGGCAGCGGCCTGCTGATTTTATGGTCGACGGCGGTCGGCACGCCGCTGGGTATTCTGGCGGGGATCTACCTCGCGGAATACGGCCGCAAATCCTGGCTGGCGGAGGTGGTGCGTTTTATTAACGATATCCTGCTCTCCGCGCCCTCCATTGTGGTTGGCCTGTTCGTTTACACTCTCGTTGTCGCCCGGATGCAGCACTTTTCGGGTCTGGCGGGCGTGGTGGCGCTGGCGCTGTTGCAGATCCCCATTGTTATCCGCACCACGGAAAACATGCTGAAGCTCGTGCCGGACAGCCTGCGCGAAGCGGCTTACGCGCTGGGCACGCCGAAGTGGAAGATGATTTCGGCGATTACGCTGAAAGCCTCCGTATCCGGCATCCTGACCGGCGTGCTGCTGGCGATTGCGCGCATTGCGGGTGAAACCGCGCCGCTGCTGTTCACGTCGCTCTCCAACCAGTTCTGGAGCACCGACATGATGCAGCCGCTGGCCAACCTGCCGGTAACCATCTTTAAATTCGCCATGAGCCCGTTTGCCGAATGGCAAAGTCTGGCCTGGGCTGGCGTGCTGCTGATCACCCTTTGCGTACTGCTGCTGAACATTCTGGCGCGGGTGATCTTCGCCAAAGGCAAACATTAATGAAGAAGCGCGGCTGCGGCGGCGCGAACCAGTGAGAAAGAGAATGGCTGACAATAGCGGTAAGATGATTCAGGTGCGTGATTTAAACTTCTGGTACGGGAAATTCCATGCGCTGAAGAGTATCAACCTGGATATCGCCAAAAACCAGGTGACCGCCTTCATCGGCCCGTCGGGCTGCGGCAAATCAACCCTGCTGCGCACTTTCAATAAGATGTTCTCGCTCTATCCCGAACAGCGCGCCGAGGGTGAAATTCTGCTGGATGGCGAAAACATCCTGACCGCCAGCCAGGACATCGCTTTGCTGCGCGCGCGCGTCGGTATGGTCTTTCAGAAGCCCACGCCGTTTCCGATGTCGATTTACGATAATATCGCCTTTGGCGTGCGGCTGTTTGAGAAGCTGTCGCGCGCCGATATGGATGAGCGTGTGCAGTGGGCGTTGACTAAGGCGGCCCTGTGGACGGAAACCAAAGATAAGTTACATCAGAGCGGCTACAGCCTTTCCGGCGGGCAACAGCAGCGTTTATGCATCGCGCGCGGCATCGCCATTCGTCCCGAAGTGCTGCTGCTGGATGAACCCTGCTCGGCGCTGGACCCGATCTCAACCGGTCGCATTGAGGAGCTGATCACCGAGCTGAAGCAGGATTACACCGTGGTGATCGTTACGCATAATATGCAGCAGGCGGCGCGCTGCTCCGATCACACCGCCTTTATGTATCTGGGCGAGCTGATTGAGTTCAGCGATACCGACACGCTGTTTACCAAGCCGCACCAGAAACAGACTGAAGACTATATTACCGGCCGCTATGGTTGATTTGACTGGAGAACACGATGGATAACCTGAATCTGAACAAACATATCTCCGGGCAGTTTAACGCCGAGCTGGAGCACATTCGTACCCAGGTGCTGACCATGGGCGGCATGGTGGAGCAGCAGCTGACCGATGCGATCACCGCGATGCATAATCAGGACGGCGAACTGGCGCAGCAGGTCATAGACGGCGATCAGAAAGTGAATATGATGGAAGTGTCGATTGATGAAGCCTGCGTGCGCATTATCGCCAAGCGGCAGCCCACCGCCAGCGACCTGCGGCTGGTGATGGCGATCATCAAAACGATCTCCGAACTGGAGCGTATCGGCGACGTGGCGGAAAAAATCAGCCGCACCGCGCTGGAAAAATTTGGTCAGTCGCACCAGCCGTTGCTGGTGAGTCTGGAGTCGATGGGGCACCACACCATCCAGATGCTGCACGACGTGCTGGACGCTTTCGCGCGTATGGATCTGAATGCGGCGATCGAAATCTACCGGGAAGACAAAAAGGTGGATCAGGAATATGAAGGCATCGTCCGCCAGTTGATGACCTACATGATGGAAGATCCGCGCACCATTCCCAGCGTATTGACCGCGTTGTTCTGCGCACGCGCCATTGAACGTATTGGCGATCGCTGTCAGAACATTTGTGAAATCATTTTCTATTTCGTGAAAGGTCAGGACTTCCGCCACGTCGGTGGCGACCAGCTTGATAAACTGCTTACCGGCGACGACAGCAGCAGCACGCCCGCCTGATCCTTACCTGGCCGGATTAATTCGGCCTGATTTCTCTGCCTCCGCGTTTTCCTCTGGAATGGCTGCGTCTGCAAAATTATACTTGCCGCACATTTATTCAGACAGGGAACGCACATGACTTCTCAGCAGCCGGGCACCACGCCCGCGAAGGCCATGCTGGCCGCCGTCAGCGGTTACGCAATGGACGGCTTCGATCTGCTTATTCTTGGCTTTATGCTGCCTGCCATCAGCGTTTCGCTGGCACTGGATGCTTCTCAGGCCGGTTCGCTGGTCACCTGGACGCTGATTGGCGCCGTGGCGGGTGGCATCATTTTTGGCCACCTCAGCGATCGACTGGGGCGCATTCGCGTGCTGACCTTCACCATTCTGATGTTTTCGCTGTTTACCGGCCTGTGTGCGGCGGCGCAGGGCTACTGGGATCTGTTGATCTACCGCACGCTGGCGGGCGTCGGGCTGGGCGGCGAGTTCGGTATCGGTATGGCGCTGATCGCCGAAGCCTGGCCGGCCAATAAGCGCAATCGCGCGTCGGCGTGGGTGGGTATTGGCTGGCAGCTCGGCGTGCTGCTGGCGGCGTTTATTACGCCGCTGCTGCTGGACGTTATCGGCTGGCGCGGTATGTTTCTGGTCGGGCTGTTTCCTGCGCTGGTGTCATTTTTTATCCGACGGGGCGCAGGCGAGCCTGAAGGCTTCACCCGCGCGCAAAAAAACACCCAGACGCTGTCGTTCTCCGCACGCCTGAAGCTGCTGTTCAGAGATGCCGCCACCGCGAAGGCCAGCCTTGGCATTCTGATCCTCTGCTCGGTACAGAACTTCGGCTATTACGGGCTGATGATCTGGATGCCGAGCTATCTCTCGTCCAGTTTTGGTTTTACGCTGACAAAATCAGGCCTGTGGACGGCGGTGACGGTCGTCGGCATGATCTTTGGTATCTGGCTGTTCGGCATGTTGGCCGATCGCTTCGCACGCTGGAAAATCTTCCTGCTTTATCAGTTCGGCGCAGTGATTATGGTGGTGATTTACGCGCAGCTCCGCGACCCCACGATTATGCTGTTCAGCGGCGCGGTTATGGGGATGTTCGTTAATGGCATGATTGGCGGCTACGGCGCGCTGATTTCCGACACCTACCCGGTGCAGGCGCGCGCCACGGCGCAGAACGTGCTGTTTAATCTGGGGCGCGGCGTCGGCGGCTTCGGCCCGTTGGTGATCGGTATGCTGGCCAGCCAGCTCTCTTTTGTTGCCGCCATTACTCTGCTGGCGCTTATCTACCTGCTGGATATCGTCGCCACGCTGTTTTTGTTACCCAAAACCCAGGGCAGCGAGGATCGGCTGGGCGCGATTGGCTGATCAGGTCGTCAGCGTCCAGCCGCGCGCGTTCCACAGGTCGGGCAGTTGCGCCATATCATCAAAAGACGTCACCAGCGGATGCGCCAGCGGCCTGTTGTGCGCATCCGCGCAGTAGTAGAAAACCGGTATGCCTGCCGCGATACCAGCTTTTGCGCCCGCTTCTGAGTCGTCCACCAAAATGCAGCGATCGATAGCCACGCCCATCTCGCTGGCCGCGTGCAGCATCAAATCGGGATCGGGTTTCCAACTGTTGATGTCATAGCCGCTGTATAACCGGTCATCAAAAAAGCGCAGCATTTTCGTCAGGCCCAGCGAATGCTGCATTTTACCGACGGTGCCGTTCGATACCACGCAAATGGGCACGTTCATCTTTTCCAGCAGCGCGCGGGCGCCGGCGATGGGTTTCAGTTCACGATCAAAAAGTCTGGCGACCTCTTTACGATAAGCGGGTTCAAGATCGTCTACCGTGGCGGAGAGTTGATGCTGCGCACAGACATCATCGATAATATCGTAGAGCTTCACGCCCTTATATTTTTCAAACATCTCGTTGAGCGAAAGTTCTGCGCCGAACCGTGCAAAGGTATTGACGTAGGCCTGCGTACATAACAATTCGCTGTCAACCAGCGTCCCGTCGCAATCAAAAAAGACACATTCAACAGACATCGGCGGTTCTCCCTTGTTGCCCTGTTCCGACACTTTACTTGACTCACCGCGAAATGCGACCCGTTAATCAACACTCAGCAGCGCAATCGGTTGCGAAAAAACCGTTCGTCCGTCTACCAAATTTCGATGAATAGGTTAGGATAGCCGACGAAAAATCCTTCTCCGTTTTGGAATGAAACAATGAATAACTCCGGTCTGATGCAGCGGATTTTTAAACTCCAGGAGCACGGCACGACGGTGCGTACCGAAGTGATAGCAGGCTTCACGACGTTCCTCACCATGGTCTATATCGTTTTCGTGAATCCACAGATCCTTGGCGTGGCGGGCATGAATACCCAGGCGGTATTTGTGACAACCTGCCTGATTGCCGCTGGCGGCAGTATTTTGATGGGGCTGATTGCCAACCTGCCGGTGGCGCTGGCACCGGCGATGGGGCTGAACGCCTTTTTTGCCTTTGTGGTGGTGGGGGCCATGGGCATCTCCTGGCAGGTGGGCATGGGCGCTATTTTCTGGGGCGCTGTTGGTCTGCTGCTGCTGACCATTTTCCGCATTCGCTACTGGATGATCGCCAATATTCCCCTCAGCCTGCGCGTGGGGATCACCGCCGGTATCGGCCTGTTTATTGCGATGATCGGACTGAAAAACGCCGGTATCGTGGTACCCAATAAAGACACGCTGGTGGCCGTCGGCGATCTGACCTCGCACAGCGTGCTGCTGGGCGCACTGGGTTTCTTTATTATTGCCGTGCTGGCTTCGCGTAACGTGCATATTGCCGTGCTGGTTTCCATCGTCGTGGTGACGCTGATCGCCCTGGTGACCGGCGACGTCCAATATGGCGGCGTGTTTTCGATGCCAACCGGCGTGACCGCCGTGCTGGGTGAGGTCGATTTAGCCGGTTCGTTCAATATCGGTATGGCCGGTATCATCTTTTCATTCATGTTAGTTAACCTTTTTGACTCGTCCGGCACGCTGATTGGCGTAACGGACAAAGCCGGTCTGACCGATGAAAAAGGCACTTTCCCGCGCATGAAACAGGCGCTGTATGTCGACAGCCTCAGCTCGGTAGCGGGCGCTTACATCGGTACCTCTTCCGTTACCGCCTACATTGAAAGCACCTCCGGCGTTTCAATCGGTGGCCGAACCGGCCTGGTTGCGGTGGTCACCGGCATCCTGTTCCTGGCCGTGATGTTCCTTTCGCCGCTGGCGGGCATGGTGCCGCCTTACGCTACCGCAGGCGCGCTGATCTACGTTGGCGTACTGATGACCTCAAGCCTGGCGCGGGTGAAGTGGGAAGATTTGACCGAAGCGGTGCCCGCTTTTGTCACTACCGCCATGATGCCGTTCAGTTTCTCCATCACCGAGGGGATCGCATTGGGCTTTATCTCCTATTGCGTGATGAAGCTGGGCACCGGCCGCTGGCGGGAAATCAGCCCGTGTGTGGTGGTTGTCGCGCTGCTGTTTGTGCTGAAGATCGTATTTATCGACGCGCATTAACCTGAGCGCCCGGCCGCCTTGACGTGCGTTATTTGCCACCCGCAAGATCGATAAAGCTTCCGGTGACGTAAGAGGCGTCGTCGGAGAGTAGCCAGACGATCGCCTGCGCAACCTCTTCCGGCGTGCCGCCGCGCTTCATCGGGATCAGCGCCTTCACCCGATCAACGCGACCCGGTTCGCCGCCGTCAACATGCATTTCCGTGTAGATAAAGCCGGGCCGCACGGCGTTAACACGTATGCCCTGTGCCGCCACTTCTAAAGAAAGCCCAATGGTAAACGTATCGATTGCGCCTTTTGACGCGGCGTAATCGAGATATTCGTGCGGCGCGCCAAGCCGCGAGGCGGCGGAAGAGACATTAACAATCGCGCCGCCCTGGCCACCATGACGCCACGACATACGCTTTACCGCCTCGCGAGCGCAGATAATGTTGCCCGTCACGTTAGTGGCGAGCACCCTTTCCAGCCGCTGGCTGGTCAACTGCTCAATGGAGGATTGTTGCTGAAGCATCGCGGCGTTGTTAACCAGGCCGGTCAGCGGGCCGAGCTGTTCATCTATCTGCTGAAACATAGCGACAATCTGATCTTCGCTGGCAATATCAGCGCAAATGGCGAGGGCTTCGCCGCCCTGCTGACGAATGCTCTCCACCACGGTCTGCGCACACGTTTCGCGCGAATGGTAGCCGATGCAGACCTTATGGCCTTTGGCCGCCAGGTTCAGCGCTGTCGCCCGGCCAATACCGCGAGCGCCGCCGGTGATGAGCGTAATATTTTTCTTCATTATTGTTCTTCCAGTCGGGCGTTAGTACGGGATTTCCCCACCAGCATTAATGCCGCAATGCCAGGGCAGCAAAGCGCCATCGCACAGAAAAGCGCTTTTCCATACCATTCAAACAACGCGCCGCCCACGAACGGGCCGAGCGATAAGCCTGAAATAACCAGCGTCCAGCGCGCAAAATAATTTGCCATTGATCACTCCGTGATAACAATCAGCTGCAATCGGCAATAGTATAAGAATCTTCTTAGCTTATTTCACAATGCTTTACGCAGCCGATCGTTTTTTCGGAATTTTTTAACTTATGGAAGACGCCAGCTCAGATGCCGTCTGGCCTCCTGCCGTACCCGATGTAACACGCGATGTTTAATCTCACGGTAGTCTGGCTGCTCTGCCAGCGTTTCGATGTCGCGCTCGCGGCCAAAAGGCAGCACGATTTCATCCACGATTTTTCCAGGTCTGGCAGACATGATCAGGATCCTGTCTGCCAGAAACAGCGCCTCTTCAACGTCGTGAGTAACAAACAGCAGCGTGGTGGAGGTTTCAGTCCACGCTTTGCGCAGCAGTTCCTGCATCATTATTCGGGTCTGCGCATCCAGCGCGCCGAAAGGTTCATCCAGCAGCAACACGTCCGGCCCCGGTAGCCAGGCGCGCGCCAGCGCTACGCGCTGTTTCATGCCGCCGGAAAGCTGCCACGGAGCATGATGTTCAAACCCCGCCAGCCCCACGCGATCGAGCCACTGCCGGGCTTGCTCTGTAACCTCGGTTTTTTGATGTTTTTGCAGGCGTGGCCCAAAGGTCACATTCTCCAGTACTGAGAGCCAGGGAAAAAGGTTCGGCTGTTGGAAAATCATGCCGCGATCCGGTCCTGGTCTCTGAACCGTTTTACCCTTGCAGATCACGGAGCCGCTTTGCGGCGTCTGGAACCCCGCCACCAGATTGAGAATGGTCGATTTTCCGCAGCCCGAAGGGCCGAGCAGCACCACGAACTCGCCTTCCGCAATAGCCAGAGTGATATCTTCCAGGACCGTTAGCGGTTGCGGCTTCGCTGAGTAATGCAGAGAGACGTTATCAAGAGAAATGTGCGGCATTATTCTTTTCCCGCCCACGGCACCAGCCAGCGCTGTAGGCCCAGCAGTATTAAATCCAGTAAATAACCAATTCCGCCGAGTAGCAGAATGCCGAGCATAACGATATCGGTGCGTAGATAAGAGCTGGCGTTGATCACCATCCAGCCCAGGCCTGAACTGGCCGCCACCATTTCAGCGGCAATCAGCGAGGTCCAACCGATGCCGATAGAGAGACGAACGGTAGTAAACAGCTCCGGCAGCGCATCCGGCAGCACCACGCGAGAAAATATCTGTTTGCGGCTGGCGCCCAGCGTCTGTGCCACGCGGATGCGCGAGCGGCCAATGCGCTCCACCGCTGCGCTTGCGCCCACCACTACGCTCAAGAAGGTGGCGATGAAAATTAAAAAGAATTTTGATGCTTCACCAATCCCCAGCCACACCACAGCCAGCGGGATCAACGCGATTTTCGGCAGCGGCCGTAGAAACTGAACAAAGGGATTAAGCACGGCGGCAAGGGTCGGAGACAGGCCCATCAGCAGGCCAAGGGGAACGCCCAATAAAATCGCCACCGCAAAGGCGCCCAGCGCCCGCGCAAGGCTGACAGCAATGTGCTGCCACAGCGGCACCTGTCGATAACCGTCAGCCAGCAGCTCTTCCGTCGTAATGCCAATGTCAGTCAACGACGGCAGCAATAGCGGATCAACCCATTGCCGCGTTGCTGCCACTTGCCACAGAATAAAAAACAGCGTGACCGAAAGCGTACCGATTGCGACCTGTTGACTCAGTTTCATTTGGCAGGCGCTGCCGCTTCACGGATATAGCGCGAGTTGATCGCGTCGTTCCAGTGACCGGGAATATCGCGCTTACGGATTTCGCCAATGTCGGCAAGAAAGCCTGCGGTTTTGGTCAGTGCTTTACCGATTCCGCTGTTATCCGCATCGGTTCCATCGCCCAGCCAGGCCGTGGTCGTCTGTTCACTCAGTGACGGATACTCCAGGCCACCCAACGTATTGGCTGCGGTGGCTACCGGCGCGCCAACCTCTTTCGCAACGATGGCCGCTGCGCGCTCGGGATCTTTACGGAACGCATCAACCTTCTGCTGATGCACGCGCAGGAAGGCGCTTACGGTCTGCGGATACTTCTCTGCAAAGGCTTTACGAACAACGTAATTGTTATAAATCAGGTAGCCGCTTTTTTGCAGATCTTTCGTGGCGAAGACCTGATGTCCGCCGTTGGATTCAAGCTGTTGAGCAAAGGGCGCCCAGACGTATCCTGCATCGATATCGCCGCGCTGCCATGCCGCCACCATTTCCGCCGGGCGTAAAGCTAACAGGGTAATTTTACTGCGATCGAGTTTATTAACGGTAATCGCGGCCTCAAGCGCATATTGCGCCGTAGAATTTGGCGGATAAGCCACGCGTTTACCTTCAATATCTTTAATTGTGCGGATACCGTTTTTGCCAATTAAACGTTCGTAGCTGGCAATGACGCCGGAAATGCCAATGATCTCCACAGGGAGTTTTCGCACCACGCCCGCCGTTGCCGGACTTGAGCCAAAATTAGCAATATCAATAGCGCCACTGGCAAAATAACTTAGCGCGTCCGCGCCGGAGGCAAACTGTACCCACTTCACTTTGCTACCCAGCTCTTTTTCCAGTGAGCCATCCGCTTTTGCCAGCATAATGACCTGCGATCCGCCGCTGTAGGCAACGCGAACTTCTTCAGGTTTATCAGCCGACTGGCTCAGGCTGCTCCACAGGCTGGCAGTCGCCAACAGTAGAATAAGGTGTTTGTTCATTTTTTTCCGGGCGCAATAAATAATATGTGACTGCATTATAAAGAGTTACCGCTTAATCATTTATATGAATAGCGGATATCGATTATTGGAAATAGCAGTTGCCCGATGTTTATTTATATTTCTGCGACTCATACTATTTCCGCACGTCGCTGTCGCCATATATTGGCGCACAACATTGCCATCGCTTCGGCAGGATCAATTGTCGGCTGCGCCGGCGACCACTTGACAGCGTTGAGCGCCAGCGGCACTTCAGTGCAGGCAAGCACCAGTCGTTCAGCGCCGCGATCGCACAGCGCCTGTGCCAGCTTTGCCAGGTACTCGCCGCCTTCCTGTAAAGCGCCCCGCTTAACCGCGTAACAGCCCGGGACGAACCATTCGTTCATTTCCTGTGCCGTTGGGATGAGCGTGGCAATATTGTGTCGGTCAAAACGTTGCTGGAACCATCCGGCTGCACAGGTTGCCTCAGTGGCGATCATGCCAACGCGCGCTGGCTGCTGCGGCAAATTGAGCACGGCCTCAAGCGTGGCGTCGGCAAGGTGCAGCAGCGGCGCTCTACTTGCCTCGGCCAGCGGCGCAAACCAGTGATGAGCTGTATTGCATGCAATAACGATATGCGTGGCGCCAGTACGGTTGAGCTGTTCGATTCCCGTCAGTAACTGGGGCAACGGTGAGGGACCACGGCCCGCCAGCGCTTTTTGCCGATCGGCGATTTGTGGCACGTTCCAGATAACCATTGGGATTTGCTGCTGATCGCTGTCTGCGCCAACCGCCAGCAGGATTTTATACTGAAAGTCCACGGTAGCCAGCGGGCCCATGCCGCCCAACACGCCCAATAAAAAGCGATCAGCCACGGTATGCGTCCAGCACCTGGCGATAACCGAACAGCGCCGCCGCGCCGCCGGTGTGAATGAACACCACGTTTTCGTCCTGACGGAAATGCCCTTTACGTATCAGATCGATCAGGCCCGCCATACCTTTACCCGAGTAAACCGGATCCAATAAAATGCCCTCGTGCTGTGCCAGCAGCGTCAGGGCTTCCAGCATGCTTTCTGTCGGCAGGCCGTAACCATCGCCAACATAATCGCTGTTCGCTTTCACCGCCTCGCGAGGCAGTTCGCCTTTTACGCCCAGCAGTTCACGCGTGCGCACGGCAAGCTGACGAACGTTCTCTTCCTGCTTCTCTTTCGGCGCGCGAACGCTGATTCCCAATACCGGAATGCCGCTGTTGCTGGCGGTGAAACCCGCGACCAGCCCGGCCTGCGTACCGGTGCTGCCTGTGGCATGCACGACGTGATCGATGCGTAAGCGCTGCTGGCTTGACTGATATAACAGCTCTTCCGCGCAGGCCACATAACCCAGCGCGCCAACAGGATTAGAGCCGCCGCCAGGAATAATATAAGGCGTGTGTCCCTGCTCACGCAGCGACTGTGCATATTCCTCCATCGCCAGCGCCATATCCGTGCCAGCCTCCAGATGCGCCACCACTTCGCCTCCGAGAAGGTGATCCAGCAGAACATTGCCCGACTGCTGATAGTCCTCGCCAAAATCCGTTACCCGCTTTTCCAAAAACACTTTCGCCTTTAGTCCAAGTTTTGCCGCACCGGCAATGGTCTGACGCACGTGGTTAGATTGCGTTGCGCCTTGCGTAATAATCACGTCGGCCTTTTGCGCCAATGCATCAGCCAGCAAAAATTCCAGCTTGCGCGTTTTATTGCCGCCGGTCGCGAGGCCTGTGCAGTCGTCGCGCTTAATCCATAACTGCGGGCCGCCCAGTAAGCGGGTAAGGTGATTCAGCGGCTCAAGCGGGGTGGGAAAATGTCCGAGGTTGAGGCGGGGGAAGCGGGCCAGATGCATGAGAACTCCTTTATTTTAAACACTGGCGGGCCATGAAAAGAATCCAGGCCGCCTTTTCTCCAGTGTAAAGCGGGTTGCATCAGGTCCTTAAAAACATTTATTGCTTTAGATAGCGATTAAATTCATGAACGTGGTGTTATTCACAGAAGCGCGTGATTTATCGCTAAAAATCCCGCACAGCAAAGCACTGTGCGGAACGAAGGCGCAGTGGGCAGGTTATTTCCCGATACAAAAACTGGAGAAAATCCGGCCTAACAGGTCGTCTGAGGTAAATTCACCGGTGATTTCGCTAAGCGCCTGCTGAGCGACGCGCAGTTCTTCGGCCAGCAGTTCTCCCGCGCGCGCGTCAATCAGCTGCGATCGTCCCTGAAGTAAGTGAGTGGCCGCTAACTCTAATGCCTGAAGATGGCGGCGACGCGCAATAAACCCGCCTTCAATGTTGCCAGAGAATCCCATGCTCGCCTTCAGATGGTCGCGTAGCGCGGCAATGCCTGCGCCGGTGTGTGCGGAAAGACGAATAAGTGAGTGACCATTCACTTCTTCTATACCTGCGGCTTCACCGGTTACATCAGACTTGTTACGTACCACGGTGACCGGCAGCGCAGCAGGCAGACGTGCGATAAAATCAGGCCAAATCTCGGCAGGTTCGGTGGCAGCCGTGGTGGTGCCATCCACCATGAAAAGTACCCGGTCGGCCTGCCCGATTTCATGCCAGGCGCGTTCAATTCCAATTCGCTCAACTTCATCGCCCGCCTCGCGCAGGCCCGCCGTATCAATAATATGCAGCGGCATACCGTCGATATGGATGTGTTCACGCAGCACGTCGCGCGTAGTGCCCGCAATGTCGGTGACGATAGCGGCTTCCCGCCCGGCCAGTGCGTTGAGCAGGCTGGATTTTCCGGCATTGGGTCGTCCGGCGATCACCACCTTCATGCCTTCGCGCAGCAGGCTGCCCTGATGCGCCCCGGCGCGCACGCCGTCAAGATCGGCGATGACCTGCGCTAACTGCGCCTCTATCTTACCGTCGGAAAGAAAATCAATTTCCTCATCGGGAAAGTCGATGGCCGCTTCAACAAAGATTCGCAGGTTAGTAAGTGCTTCCACCAAATGATTAACACGCTGCGAAAAGACGCCCTGTAGCGAGTTCAGCGCCGAGCGCGCGGCCTGGCCAGAGCTGGCGTCGATCAGGTCGGCGATGGCTTCCGCCTGCGCCAGATCCAGCTTGTCGTTAAGAAAGGCGCGTTCAGAGAACTCGCCGGGGCGCGCGATGCGTACGCCGGGTATCGCCACGATGCGTTTCAGCAGCAGATCGAGGATCACCGGGCCGCCGTGGCCCTGAAGCTCCAGCACGTCTTCGCCGGTGAAGGAGTTCGGGCCGGGAAACCATAGCGCAATGCCCTGATCCAGCGCGCTGCCGTCCTCGTCGCGAAACGGCAGATAGTCGGCGTAGCGCGGTTTCGGCAGCTTGCCCAGCAGCGCCTGCGCCACCTCAGCGGCTCTGCTTCCCGACACGCGCAATATGCCCACGCCGCCGCGGCCTGGCGGCGTCGCCTGTGCAACGATGGTTTCGCTATTCATAGTTTGCTCCATAAAAAAGGCGGTCAACCGACCGCCTTATTTTGCCACCCTTCATCTTTCAGATGCGGAGGTCGTTATGCTTTCTTCTTGTCACGGCTGTGCAGCCCGCGTTTTTCCAGCCCGCGATAAATAAGCTGCTGCTGGATAATGGTCACCAGGTTGCTGACGATATAGTACAGCACCAGCCCTGACGGGAACCACAGGAAGAAGACGGTGAAGATGACCGGCATGAAGGTCATGATCTTCTGCTGCATTGGGTCGGTCACGGTGGTTGGCGACATCTTCTGAATAAAGAACATCGTCACGCCCATCAGGATCGGCAGGATGTAGTACGGGTCCTGCGCGGAGAGGTCGTGGATCCACAGCGCGAACGGCGCATGGCGCAGCTCAACCGAGCCCATCAGCATGTAGTAAAGCGCCAGGAAGATAGGCATCTGGATAACCAGCGGCAGACAGCCACCCAGTGGATTCACCTTCTCTGCTTTGTACAGCGCCATCATCTCCTGACTCATGCGCTGCTTGTCTTCGCCTAAACGCTCGCGCATTGCCTGAATTTTCGGCTGCAACATGCGCATTTTCGCCATCGAGGTGTACTGCGCTTTGGTCAGCGGGTACATGATGCCGCGCACGATGAAGGTGATAACGATAATGGAGAAGCCCCAGTTACCGATAAAGCTGTGCAGGAATTTCAACAGCTTAAACAGCGGCTGCGAGATAAACCACAGCCAGCCGTAGTCAACCGTCAGATCCAGATGCGGCGCTACGGCAGCCATCTTGTCCTGGATTTCCGGGCCAACCCACAGCGTCGCGGCCAGGTTCTGCTGGCTGCCTGGCGCAATGGTCACCGGCGCAGACTTATAGCCAATTGCCGCCACGCCGTTGCCCAGGTTACTGGTGTACAGCGTGTTGTTGCCCGCAGTGCGAGGCACCCACGCGGTAGCGAAATACTGCTGAAGCATCGCTACCCAGCCGTTGGCGGTGGTGACGTTCAGGTTTTCGTTATCGCTGATTTTGTCGAACTTATATTTTTCGTAGTTGGTTTCACTGCTGGAGTAAGCCGCGCCACGGAACGTATGCAGCGCAAAGTTATTGCTGCCGGTATCGCGATGCTTCGGCAGATCGATGGTCTGCTTGAGCTGGCCGAACATTGCCACTTCCAGCGGCTGCTGGGTGGTGTTGTTAACCTGATACTCAACGCCGATAGCGTATTCGCCGCGCTTCAGCACGAAGGTTTTGGTCCAGGTCACGCCGTTTTCAGCGGTGAACGTCAGCGGAATACGCAGTTCGCTCTGATCGTTGGAGAGCTCAAAGCTATCCTGCGCGGTGGTAAACAGCGGACGTGAACCGTTGGCCGGATTGTCCGGGCCGTTACGTCCGGTCAGGCCGCTCTGCGCCTGATAAAGGAAGTTCGGTTTGGTTTCCAGCAGCTGGAACGGCTGCGTCGAACCCAGTTCGTCCGGATGCGCCAGCAGTCTGGCCTGCTCGATATCGCCGCCGCGGGTATTGATATTCAAAGACAGAACGTCTGTCTTCACGGTGATCGTTTTGCCCTGTCCGCTGGCAGGCACGGCCTGATTTGCGGCATCGCCGGTCGTGTTTTGTGTGGTCTGAGTCTGCACAGGCTGCGGAGCATGGTCCGTCTGCCAGGCTTGCCAGATCATAAAAGACACGAACAGAAAAGCGATGAGAAAGAGATTGCGTTGCGAATCCATCGTTAATGTTCTCTGGTATCAATGTTATTTGGCGGCACCGGATCGTCGCCACCCGGGTTCAAAGGGTGGCATTTTAATACGCGTTTTATCGTCAACCAACTGCCTTTTATCACACCAAACCTGCGCAATGCCTCAATTCCGTATTGAGAACAGGTTGGATGGAAGCGACAGTGAGGTCCTAAGAGCGGGCTGATAACGCGCTGATAGACGCGAATCAGCCCAATCAGGAGCCGCGAGCCAGGCGACAGTGTCGACGCCATATTTTCTCCAACGCTTCCGTTAGCGCCTGGTTATCCAGGTCGGCAACCCCTTTTTTCGCCACCACCACAAAATCCATTGCGGGCAGTTCATGTTGACGCAGACGAAAGCTTTCGCGGGTCAGTCGCTTGATCCGGTTGCGTTCGTGTGCGCGCTTGACGTGTTTTTTGGCGACGGTAAGACCGATGCGGGGATGCCCCAGCGAGTTCAGGCGGCCGAGAATTGTCATTTGCGGCGTGCCAGCTCTTTGTGGCTGCTGGAAGACGAAAGTGAATTGAGTGGGAGTTAACAAACGTAACTCCCTGGGAAATGCGAGCTTAACCACTCAGCGGTTAGCTTTTATTACTTAGAAACGGTCAGACGAGCGCGGCCTTTAGCACGACGACGTGCCAGAACCTGACGACCATTTTTTGTTGCCATACGAGCACGGAAACCGTGTGAACGGTTGCGCTTCAGTACGGACGGTTGAAAAGTGCGTTTCATGGCGATTTCTACCTAAACTTGAAAAATTTCACTGGATGACGCGTTTCATGGTCAGTAAACCAACCGACGCCTCAAGTGTGTCTTTGATAAAGAGGCGGGATTGTAATAATTGTACAGTCCAGAGTCAATTTACTTCGCGTTAAAGTCGCGACCGGGTATCCCATCCAACCGTAAAACAGTCGATAAGGGCCAGCGCGCAACACGCCGGGGTGAGGATTATACGGCGTGCGGGATAAAGCGCAAGGATCGCCGGGATCTTCTCGCGATCCCGTTACATAAATTTCCAACGAGAACGTGATGGCGCCGTGAATTTTAAACGAATACGGACGATCCTGAATGCCTTTTACCCGTGAAAGCGTAAACTTATCCCGGCTTTCATTGCCTGTGGATAAATTGGATCAAAACTGTGTAGAAAGTGAAGATCTCTGCCGCGCTTTACGCTATGATCCGCCCTTCCGTTTGCGATCCTTCGGGTCAGACAGCGGCGGAGAAACCGCAGACAGCGGTTCGTATGCTACCCATCTGCATGCGTCAACAATGATGAATTTATCGCTTCAGCGCCTTTTTTCTTGTCGAATTTTTTCGAGTGGAGTCCGCCGTGTCACTTACGCTTTGGCAACAGTGCCTTGCCCGTTTGCAGGATGAACTTCCTGCCACTGAATTCAGCATGTGGATACGTCCGTTGCAGGCCGAATTAAACGACAATACGCTTGCCCTGTATGCGCCAAACCGTTTCGTGCTCGACTGGGTTCGCGATAAATATCTTAATAATATCAATGCATTACTGAATGATTTTTGCGGAAACGACACGCCGCTGCTGCGTTTTGAAGTGGGAAGCAAGCCCGTTACGCGGCAGATAAGCCAGCCCGCCATGGCGACCAGCGCGCAGAGCAGCGCCGCACCGGCTCGCCCTGCGCCTTCGCGCCCTAGCTGGGATAACTTGCCTGCGCCGGCAGAACTCTCCTACCGCTCCAACGTGAATACCAAGCATAACTTTGACAATTTCGTTGAGGGTAAATCGAACCAGCTGGCCCGCGCGGCGGCGCGTCAGGTCGCGGACAATCCTGGCGGCGCCTATAACCCGCTCTTCCTTTATGGCGGCACCGGCCTCGGCAAAACCCACCTGCTGCATGCGGTAGGCAACGGCATTATGGCACGCAAGCCCAACGCCAAAGTGGTGTACATGCACTCCGAGCGCTTCGTGCAGGACATGGTTAAGGCGCTGCAAAATAACGCCATTGAAGAGTTCAAACGCTATTATCGATCGGTTGACGCGCTGTTAATCGATGACATTCAGTTTTTTGCGAATAAAGAGCGCTCGCAGGAAGAGTTTTTTCACACCTTTAATGCGCTGCTGGAAGGCAATCAGCAGATCATTTTGACGTCGGATCGCTATCCGAAAGAGATCAACGGCGTGGAAGATCGCCTGAAGTCGCGCTTTGGCTGGGGCCTGACGGTGGCGATTGAGCCGCCGGAGCTGGAAACCCGCGTGGCGATCCTGATGAAAAAGGCCGATGAGAACGATATTCGTCTGCCGGGCGAAGTGGCGTTTTTTATTGCCAAGCGCCTGCGTTCCAACGTTCGCGAACTGGAAGGCGCACTGAACCGCGTCATTGCCAACGCCAATTTTACCGGACGCGCCATCACTATCGATTTTGTGCGCGAGGCGTTGCGCGATCTGCTGGCGCTTCAGGAGAAGCTGGTCACCATTGATAATATTCAGAAAACGGTTGCTGAATATTATAAAATTAAGGTGGCTGACCTGTTGTCAAAGCGCCGTTCGCGCTCGGTTGCCCGTCCTCGTCAGATGGCGATGGCGCTGGCGAAAGAGTTGACGAACCACAGCCTGCCGGAAATCGGTGACGCTTTTGGGGGTCGTGACCACACAACCGTGCTTCACGCCTGCCGTAAAATCGAGCAGCTGCGTGAAGAAAGTCACGATATTAAAGAAGATTTCTCTAATTTAATCAGAACATTATCCTCCTGACGCTATGAAATTTATTGTAGAACGTGAGCATTTACTGAAGCCCTTACAGCAGGTCAGCGGCCCGCTGGGCGGTCGCCCGACGCTGCCAATTCTTGGCAATTTGCTTGTCCAGGTGAATGACGGCAATCTGCTGCTGACCGGCACCGATTTAGAAATGGAGATGGTGGCCCGCGTCGCGCTGACGCAGGATCATGAACCCGGCGCCACCACCGTACCGGCCCGCAAATTTTTTGATATCTGCCGTGGTTTGCCCGAAGGCGCCGAAATCACGGTGATCCTCGACGGTGAGAGAATGCTGGTGCGCTCCGGGCGCAGCCGTTTTTCACTCTCCACGCTGCCTGCCAGCGATTTTCCTAATCTGGACGACTGGCAGAGTGAAGTCGAATTCACCCTGCCCCAGGCGACCATGAAGCGCCTGATTGAAGCCACGCAGTTTTCAATGGCGCATCAGGACGTGCGTTACTACCTTAACGGCATGCTGTTTGAAACCGAAGGCGAAGAGCTGCGTACCGTGGCGACCGACGGCCACCGTCTGGCGGTGTGCTCGATGCCGGTGGGCGTTGCGCTGCCCAGTCATTCGGTGATCGTGCCGCGTAAAGGCGTGATTGAACTGGTTCGCCTGCTGGACGGCGGCGACACGCCGTTGCGGGTGCAGATTGGCAGCAACAATATTCGCGCCCACGTGGGCGACTTTATCTTTACCTCCAAGTTAGTCGACGGCCGTTTCCCCGATTATCGCCGCGTATTGCCGAAGAACCCCGACAAAACGCTGGATGCAGGCTGCGATTTGCTGAAACAGGCTTTCGCCCGCGCGGCCATTCTCTCTAACGAGAAGTTTCGCGGCGTTCGCCTTTATGTCAGCGAAAATCAGCTCAAGATCACCGCCAATAATCCTGAACAGGAAGAGGCGGAAGAGATTCTTGATGTTACCTACGGCGGCACCGATCTGGAGATCGGCTTTAACGTCAGCTACGTACTCGACGTGCTTAACGCGCTGAAGTGCGAGAACGTGCGTCTGCTGCTGACGGATTCCGTGTCGAGTGTGCAGATCGAAGATGCGGCCAGTCAGTCCGCCGCCTATGTGGTCATGCCGATGAGATTGTAATCGGCCTGGCTTACTTGCCATTTTGCCCTCGGGCAGTGCTCGCCATCCTCACGTACTTCAGTACGCTCCGGTGACTGTGCGCTGGCCGTGAGCAAACTGGTCGCGACGCCGACGGCCTGGCCCGTAGCGAAAACCCGACTTGTGTCCGCGGAATTAATTCACCTATGGCTTTAACCCGCCTTCTGATCAAAGACTTCCGAAACATTGAAAACGCGGATCTGGCCCTGGCGCCCGGTTTCAACTTTTTAGTTGGCGCCAACGGCAGCGGCAAGACCAGCGTGCTGGAGGCGATCTACACGCTGGGCCACGGGCGCGCCTTTCGCAGTTTGCAGGCGGGACGCGTTATTCGTCACGAGCAGGATGCCTTTGTGCTGCATGGCCGCATTCAGGGCGCAGAGCGGGAAATATCTGTCGGCCTGACCAAAAATCGTGCGGGCGACAGTAAAGTGCGCATCGACGGCAGCGACGGCCATAAAGTGGCCGAGCTGGCGCAGATGTTGCCGATGCAGCTGATTACGCCGGAAGGTTTTACGCTATTAAACGGCGGCCCTAAATATCGACGTGCCTACATCGACTGGGGCTGCTTTCACAACGAACCTGCTTTTTTCAACGCCTGGAGCAATCTCCGCCGCCTGTTGAAGCAGCGTAACGCCGCGCTGCGGCAGGTGTCGCGCTACCAGCAGCTTCGCGCCTGGGATCAGGAGCTGGCGCCGCTGGCAGAACAGATCAGCCGCTGGCGCGCGGCCTACAGCGAAGCGATTGCGCAGGATATTACTGCCACCTGCGCCCGTTTTTTACCGGAGTTTTCCCTCAGTTTCTCCTTTCAACGCGGCTGGGATAAAGAAACGGACTACTTCGAACTGCTCGAACGGCAGTTCGAGCGCGATCGCGCGCTGACCTACACCGCCAGCGGGCCGCACAAGGCGGATTTTCGCATCCGCGCCGACGGCACGCCGGTGGAGGATTTGCTCTCACGCGGCCAGTTAAAACTTTTGATGTGCGCCCTGAGACTGGCGCAGGGTGAGTTCCTTACCCGACAGAGCGGGCGACGTTGCCTGTATCTGATAGATGATTTTGCCTCTGAGCTTGACGAGACGCGTCGTCAGCTGCTTGCTTCCCGACTGAAGGCCACGCAGGCCCAGGTTTTCGTCAGCGCCATCGGCGCCGAACATGTGATCGATATGGCTGACGAAAAGGGCAAGATGTTCCACGTAGAACAGGGTAAAATAGCGGTTCAACCTGAAGATTAAACGAGCGAGAAACGTTGATGTCGAATTCTTATGACTCCTCAAGTATCAAAGTTCTAAAAGGGCTGGATGCGGTACGCAAACGCCCCGGTATGTATATCGGCGATACGGATGACGGCACCGGTCTGCATCACATGGTATTCGAGGTTGTGGATAACGCCATTGACGAAGCACTCGCCGGTCACTGTAAAGATATCCTCGTGACCATTCACGCCGATAACTCTGTTTCCGTGCAGGATGATGGGCGTGGTATTCCTACCGGTATTCATGAAGAAGAAGGCGTTTCCGCCGCAGAAGTCATCATGACCGTACTGCACGCGGGCGGTAAATTTGACGACAACTCCTATAAAGTGTCCGGCGGCCTGCACGGCGTGGGCGTTTCCGTGGTTAACGCGCTGTCCGAAAAGCTGGAATTGACGATCCGTCGTGAAGGCAAGGTTCATCAGCAGATTTACGTTCACGGTGTGCCACAGGCACCGCTGAGCGTGACTGGTGAAACCGATATAACCGGCACGCGCGTGCGCTTCTGGCCAAGCCATGAAACCTTTACCAACGTCACCGATTTTGAGTATGAGATCCTGGCAAAGCGCCTGCGTGAACTCTCGTTTCTGAACTCCGGCGTCTCGATCAAGCTGGAAGACAAGCGCGACGGCAAAAACGATCATTACCACTACGAAGGCGGCATCAAGGCTTTCGTTGAGTACCTGAATAAGAACAAAACGCCTATTCATCCCAACGTCTTCTACTTTTCTACGGAAAAAGACGGCATTGGCGTGGAAGTGGCGCTGCAATGGAACGATGGTTTCCAGGAAAACATCTACTGCTTCACTAACAACATTCCGCAGCGCGATGGCGGCACGCATCTGGTGGGTTTCCGCACCGCGATGACCCGTACGCTTAACGCCTATATGGACAAAGAAGGCTACAGCAAAAAAGCCAAGGTCAGTGCGACCGGCGATGATGCCCGCGAAGGTCTGATTGCGGTGGTGTCGGTAAAAGTGCCGGATCCTAAATTTTCCTCACAGACCAAGGACAAACTGGTCTCTTCCGAGGTGAAATCAGCGGTCGAGCAGCAGATGAACGAACTGCTGGCGGAATACCTGCTGGAAAACCCCAGCGACGCAAAAATCGTCGTGGGCAAAATCATTGATGCGGCGCGCGCCCGTGAAGCGGCCCGCCGCGCGCGTGAAATGACGCGCCGTAAAGGCGCTCTGGATCTGGCCGGGCTGCCGGGCAAGCTGGCAGATTGTCAGGAACGCGATCCCGCGATGTCTGAAATCTACCTGGTGGAAGGTGACTCCGCAGGCGGTTCAGCCAAGCAGGGGCGTAACCGTAAAAATCAGGCCATCCTGCCGCTGAAGGGTAAAATCCTTAACGTTGAAAAAGCGCGCTTCGACAAGATGCTCGCTTCGCAGGAAGTCGCCACGTTGATTACCGCGCTGGGCTGCGGCATTGGTCGTGACGAGTACAACCCGGACAAGCTGCGTTACCACAGCATCATTATCATGACCGATGCCGACGTGGATGGCTCGCATATCCGTACGCTGCTGCTGACCTTTTTCTACCGTCAGATGCCGGAAATCATCGAGCGCGGCCACGTCTATATCGCCCAGCCGCCGCTGTATAAAGTGAAAAAAGGCAAGCAGGAGCAGTATATCAAGGATGACGAAGCGATGGATCAGTATCAGATTGCCATCGCGCTGGACGGCGCAACGCTGCACACTAACGCCAGCGCGCCTGCGCTGGGCGGCGAGCCGTTGGAAAAACTGGTATCTGAATTCAACAGCACGCGCAAAATGATCAAGCGCATGGAGCGTCGCTATCCGGTGGCATTGCTTAACGCGCTGATTTACCACGCGACGCTGAGCGATATCAGCGCCGGCGCGCCGGTTCAACAGTGGCTGGATGCGCTGGTTGTTCGCCTCAACGAGAACGAACAGCATGGCAGCACCTATAACGGCCTCGTGCGTGAAAACCGCGAGCTGAACATTTTCGAACCGGTTTTGCGCGTGCGCACGCACGGCGTCGATACCGATTATCCGTTGGAAAATGAATTCCTGACCGGTGGCGAATATCGCAAACTTTGCGCGCTGGGTGAGCAACTGCGCGGCCTGATTGAGGAGGACGCTTTTATCGAGCGCGGCGAACGTCGTCAGCCGATCGCCAGCTTCGAACAGGCAATCGAATGGCTGGTGAAAGAGTCGCGTCGTGGTCTCTCGGTGCAGCGTTATAAAGGTCTGGGCGAAATGAACCCGGAACAGCTGTGGGAAACGACGATGGATCCCGACAGCCGCCGTATGCTGCGGGTGACGGTCAAAGACGCTATCGCAGCCGATCAGCTATTCACCACGCTGATGGGCGATGCGGTTGAGCCGCGCCGCGCCTTTATCGAGGAAAATGCTCTGAGAGCGGCAAACATCGATATTTAACGCAGCGGAAACGCAAAAAAGGCAAATCTGATGATTTGCCTTTTTTATGGTTCCAGCCGGTTACTGAACGTAACCGGCCAGCGCAAACTGATAAAATTCGCTGTTATTTTTTATTCCAAGCTTCCGCATTACCGCACGCTTATGCGTGCTGATGGTTTTAACGCTCAGGTGCGTCATGCGTGAAATATCGGTTAACGACATGCCTTCTCTGGTATATCTGACCACCATTGCCTGCTGTTTGCTGAGCGGTAGCGTTCGCTGACCGCAGTGCTGCACGGCATGGCTGGCCAGCGCCGGATGTCGCCGCCTGAATAACGTCAGCAGGCCATTGGCCGATTCGCTTTTCTCCAGATAAAAATAGTGGAGCGGACAGTGAGTGCCATGCTTTTCCGAACACTGTTTCGCAAAAAAAAGGGTTACCCAGGTTAGAGTGGTTCTGTTTGACAACAGTTTCTGGCGAGGCGCGTTGGCGGAGGACGCGGGCACCGCCGGTGGAATACAGACGTCGCGAATAATGATGTCCGGTTCGAGCGGCGCGCGATCGTCTGTGGAAACCATAAAAACCAGGCCGGAAGCAACACTGGTCGGCCACGCTTTAGAAATCAACGCGATGGCACCTGAAATGAAGAAATTATTGTTGCTGACGATCAGAATATTCATTACTTTCCTCCATGAAATAGTCTTCTCTGCGTTTTACGCTTTCCTGCGTTTTGCCGGCCCGCTGTAACGAATCCTGTAGAGCTACCGGTGTGAAATGTCGATCGTTAATGGATATTATTTGACGTAATAGCGACCTGATTTACCGGAAATCAACCCGATATCAGGAAAGCAAAGAAATTTCCTTTGATGATTGTCACACCGGTTACTTTACGCGCAAAGCCGCTGATTACGCCACCCTTTCCCGGAAAAATTTACCCCGACCGCCGCCTGTCGGATAAAGCGCGGCGTCAATCGCGCTGGTCAATGTGCGCTGAATCGCGTTAGCATGAAACAAATTATCGGGCTGGCGAGGAAACTATGGCAATAAAACTGATTGCGATCGATATGGACGGGACGCTGCTTAACCCACAGCATGAGATAAGCCCGCGCGTGAAGCAGGCGATTGGTGCCGCGCGCGATAAAGGCGTGGCGATTGTATTAGCGACCGGGCGCCCGTTTATTGGCGTGCAGCGTTATCTGATGGAGCTGGATTTACAGCAGGAAGGGCAGTTTTGCATCACCAATAACGGCGCGCTGGTTCAGCAAGCGGCTAACGGCGAATGCGTGGCGGAGATCTCCCTGACCTTTGACGACTACCTCTATTTTGAAAAGCTGGCACGCGACCTTGGCATTCATTTTCAGGCGCTGACCAAATCCCTGCTGTTCACCGCGAACAAGGATATCAGCGAATATACCGTACACGAATCGGCCATTACGGGCATTCCGCTGCGCTACCGCGCCGTTGATGAGATGGATCCGGCCATGACGTTTCCCAAAGTGATGATGATCGATCCGCCGCAAAAGCTGGACGAGGCGATACCTCGTATCCCACAGGCGGCGCGCGAACGCTATACCATTATGAAAAGCTCGCCTTATTACCTTGAAATTATGGATAAACGCGTCAATAAAGGCGCGGGCGTGAAGGCGCTGGCGGACAAACTGGGGCTGACGCGCGATCAGGTGATGACGCTTGGCGATCAGGAAAACGATATCGCGATGCTCGAATTTGCCGGCACGGGCGTTGCCATGGGCAATGCGATTGACAGCGTGAAGGCCGTGGCGCAGTTTGTCACTAAAACCAATAGTGAAGATGGCGTGGCGCACGCCATCGAGAAGTTTGTGTTGTAAGGCCATACCTTAAAAATTATCCCTGCTGATGCATCGCGTAACGAGCGATACGCAGGGGCAATTTTTGGCTCAGTGTCCCTGATGCGCCTGAACGGGCAAAATGCAGACCGCTGGGCTCAATACGCCCGTCCGGGATGTACCACCACAGATTTGTCGGGGCTGTTAAGACATCACCTGATAACGCTCTCCTCCAGGGTGATAAGGCCGTTCACTGCAATTTCCCTATCGAAGTTCTTCTCGCCTCTGTTATTTTCCGCGCTCAAAGAGACAATATTCTTATCCTCATCTGCCTGGAGGCGTGCCCAAAGATTTTTGTCTCCGTTGTGGTTTACATCCTCTCTGGGATCGCCGCTGTTAGGCCTGACGATGAGCCATTTTCGTCTGGCGTCAGTGCCGCAGCCAGACAAGCCTTCTGCTCCGATGCCAGCCTGCCCTCAGGCTGATTGCGACAGGCGTTAACCGTTTAATGAACTGCTCACTGTTCAGGGCGCCGTATATCTTGTTTTGTCTGTTTTGTCTGTTTTGTGATCTGTATTGTAGTACAATATTAATGATAAGTACTACAATCCCCTTCTGCCGTACCCTGGGTGCGAGACCTGGCTGAACGGTGGTACGTTAAAGGGAATGCAACCAGACAGCACGGGACCCTATGAAAGAAGAACTCAGTAAAACGGATCGCATTATTGCGACGCTGGGCGAGGAAATTGTCTCCGGCAGCTATTCGCCGGGCGCCGCGCTGCCGGCAGAAGCTGAGCTTTGTGAGCGGTTCAGCACCTCGCGCAATATTATTCGTGAAGTGTTTCGCTCGCTGATGGCAAAGCGGCTGATCGAGATGAAGCGTTATCGCGGCGCTTTTGTTTCGCAGCGCAGCCGGTGGAACTTTCTCGACAGTGAGGTACTGCAATGGTCGCTCAGGCATGACCACGATCCGCGATTGATTGCCGCCATGAGCGAGGTGCGCAACCTTGTGGAACCGCAAATCGCCCGCTGGTCTGCGGAACGCGCCACGTCGAACGATCTGGCCAAAATTGAGCTCGCGCTGAATGAGATGATTGCTAACCATCGCGATCGCGCGGCGTTTAATCAGGCGGACATTCGCTTTCATGAAGCGGTGCTGGAGTCGGTGCACAATCCGGTACTTCAGCAGCTTAACGTTGCGATCGGCTCGCTACAGCGGGCAATTTTTGAGCGTACTTATATGCCGGATAGCGACAATATGCCGAACACGTTGCAGGAACATCAGGCGCTCTTTGATGCCATTCGCCGTCAGAAACCGGATGATGCCGAGAAAGCGGCGCTGACCATGATCGCCAGCTCAACCCGACGAATGAAGGATATTATGTGACAAGCTACATCGCAATCGACTGGGGCTCCACCAACCTGCGGGCCTGGTACTACCGGCAGGGAGAGTGTTGCGACGAACGCCGCTCCGAAGCAGGCGTCACGCGACTGAACGGCAGAACGCCCGCTGAGGTTTTCGCCAGCGTCACCGACGGCTGGCCGGTAAACGAACTGCCGGTGGTGATGGCGGGTATGGTGGGCAGCAACGCGGGTTGGTTAAGCGTGCCCTATCTGAGCTGCCCGGTTGCGCTGAATGAGATCGCTTCACGGCTTACCCGGGTTGAAGACAAAGCGTGGATCGTGCCTGGCCTCAGCGTTAATCGACCTGATAATCAAAACGTGATGCGCGGCGAAGAGACGCAATTGCTGGGCGCGGCGCAGCTTGCGCCGGGTACGTATTACGTGATGCCCGGTACACACTGCAAATGGGTTCGCGCGGAAGGCGGCACGATCGCCGATTTTCGTACCGTTTTGACCGGCGAACTCCACCATATTCTGCTGAAACATTCGCTGATCGGTGCCGGATTGCCCACGCAGCGGCCCGACGTGCAGGCTTTTCAGGCCGGGCTGGAAACCGGCGCGGCGGACAGCAGCCTGCTTGCCAGGCTGTTCGAGGTGCGTGCGGCGCACGTGCTCGGCTCGCGCCCGCGCGAATCGGTCAGCGACTTTCTCTCCGGCCTGTTGATTGGTCATGAGGTGGCGCTGATGGCGAAGGAATTTATGCAGTCGGCTGCTCAACCGCTGACCGTCATCGGCGGACGCTCGCTGGCGGAGCGTTACCTGAGCGCCCTGAAACTTGTCGGGCTTCCGGCACAATGGCTGGACGGCGACCGCGCTTTCCGGCATGGAATGAGGAGCATTGCTGATGAACTGGACCACTAACCTGCCGCTGATTGCTATTCTGCGCGGCATTCGTCCTGAAGAGGCTGAAGCGCACGTGTCGGCGCTGATTGATGCTGGCTTTGATGCGATTGAAATTCCGCTGAATTCTCCTGAGTGGCAAAAAAGCATCGCCAGTACGGTAGCGCAATTTGGCGACCGCGCGCTGATTGGCGCCGGCACGGTGCTGGAACCGGAGCAGGTTGACCAGCTTGCCGCAATGAACAGCAAACTGGTGGTGACGCCGAATACCGATGCTGCGGTGATCCGTCGCGCTGTTGCAAAGGGCATGATCGTTGCGGCGGGCTGCGCCACGGCATCGGAGGCCTTTACCGCACTGAAGGCGGGCGCACAGGCGCTGAAAATTTTCCCTTCGTCCGCCTTCGGCCCCGACTACATCAAAGCACTGAAAGCGGTGCTGCCGCCGCAGGTGCCGGTGTTCGCCGTGGGCGGCGTTACGCCTGAAAATCTTCATGTGTTCCTGGCCGCAGGTTGCGCTGGCGCCGGTTTGGGCAGCGATCTCTATCGCGCCGGACAGCCGGTTTCACGCACGGCGGAGCAGGCACGCGCATTCGTAAAAGCCTGGAAGGAAGCCGCACAATGAAAATTACCAAACTGACAACTTACCGCCTGCCGCCGCGCTGGATGTTTCTGAAGATTGAAACCGATGAGGGCGTGGTCGGCTGGGGCGAACCGGTGATAGAGGGCCGCGCGCGCAGCGTCGAAGCGGCAGTGCATGAGCTGTCAGACTACCTGACTGGCCAGGATCCGGCGCGCATCAACGATCTGTGGCAGGTGATGTATCGCGGCGGATTCTATCGCGGCGGCCCGATCCTGATGAGCGCCATTGCCGGTATCGATCAGGCACTGTGGGACATTAAAGGTAAAGTACTTGGCGTGCCGGTATGGCAACTCCTCGGCGGCCTGGTGCGTGACAAAATCAAAGCCTATAGCTGGGTGGGCGGCGATCGTCCTGCTGAGGTTATTGATGGCATTAATAAGCTGCGCGAGATCGGCTTCGACACCTTTAAGCTGAACGGCTGCGAAGAGATGGGCGTGATTGATAACTCGCGTAAGGTTGATGCAGCGGTGAATACCGTGGCGCAAATTCGTGAAGCGTTCGGCAGCGAGATCGAATTTGGCCTCGATTTCCACGGCCGCGTCAGTGCGCCCATGGCGAAAGTGCTGATTAAAGAACTGGAACCGTACCGTCCGCTGTTTATTGAAGAGCCGGTGCTCGCCGAGCAGGCGGAATACTATCCACGTCTGGCGGCGCAAACCCATCTTCCCATCGCCGCCGGTGAGCGGATGTTCTCGCGCTTTGAGTTTAAGCGCGTGCTGGAAGCGGGCGGCCTGGCGATTTTGCAACCCGATTTGTCACACGCGGGCGGCATTACCGAATGCTATAAAATCGCCGCGATGGCGGAAGCCTACGATGTGGCGCTGGCGCCGCACTGTCCGCTGGGGCCGATTGCGCTGGCTTCCTGTCTGCATGTGGATTTCGTTTCCCGCAATGCAGTATTCCAGGAGCAGAGTATGGGCATTCATTATAATAAAGGCGCGGAGCTGCTTGATTACATCACCAATAAAGATGACTTTAAAATGAATGACGGCCATTTTTATCCGCCGAATAAGCCAGGCCTGGGTGTGGAAATAAATGAGGAACTGGTAAAAGAGCGCAGCAAAAATGCACCTGACTGGCGTAATCCTCTTTGGCGCTTCCCGGATGGCTCCGTGGCGGAATGGTAATGCACTACCCTAAATAAATGTAATTAAAACGACGTTAACATAGATGCGCGCAGCGCAGGGATACCGCTGCGCGTAATTCAGGAGATGGTCTTATGCAACTCTCTGTTAATAATGAAAAACCTACCCGTCGTCGCTATTTGACGCTGATAATGATATTTATCACCGTAGTCATCTGTTATGTGGATCGCGCCAACCTTGCCGTCGCCTCTGCGCATATTCAGCAGGAGTTTGGTATTACCAGGGCCGGGATGGGCTATATATTTTCCGCCTTCGCCTGGCTTTATACGCTTTGTCAAATACCCGGCGGCTGGTTTCTCGATCGTGTCGGTTCACGGCTCACTTATTTCATCGCCATTTTCGGCTGGTCGGTAGCTACGTTATTTCAGGGTTTCGCGACCGGCTTATTTACGCTTATCGGGCTGCGCGCCCTTACCGGTATATTTGAAGCACCCGCGTTCCCCACCAATAACCGTATGGTCACCAGCTGGTTCCCGGAACGCGAGCGCGCTTCGGCGGTGGGGTTTTACACTTCCGGCCAGTTCGTCGGCCTGGCATTTCTGACGCCGCTGCTGATCACAAAGACCGTATCCCCCTGACCCGCGCCGACTGGAAGCGAGTGTTTCACCGCAAGCTGGTGGGTGTTTACCTCGGCCAGTTTGCCGTGACGTCGACGCTGTGGTTTTTCCTTACCTGGTTCCCCAACTACCTTACTCAGGAAAAAGGCATCGCCGCGTTGCAGGCCGGGTTTATGACCACGGTGCCCTTTCTTGCCGCGTTCTTTGGCGTGCTGCTCTCCGGCTGGGTGGCCGATCGCCTGGTACGGAAAGGTTATTCGCTGGGTATTGCACGAAAAACACCGGTCATCTGCGGCCTGCTGATCTCCACCTCAATCATGGCCGCTAACTACACCAGCGATCCGATGTGGATTATGGCGCTGATGGCGCTGGCCTTTTTCGGCAACGGCTTCGCCTCAATCACCTGGTCGCTGGTCTCCTCGCTGGCGCCGATACGCCTGATCGGCCTGACCGGCGGCGTGTTTAACTTTGTCGGCGGCCTGGGCGGCATCACCGTGCCGCTGGTGGTGGGGTATCTGGCGCAGGATTATGGTTTTGCCCCGGCGCTGATTTATATTTCAGCGGTGGCGCTGCTCGGCGCGCTGGCTTACATCATGCTGGTCGGCAAAGTGGAGCGGGTAGGCGAATAACCCTGAATGATTTACCCTGAGGCTATTCAACCGCGTCAGGGTTTATCGTTATGAAACAAATCACCTTTGATGAGCATCATCATCAACTCACCAATATCAATATCTGGACAGCCGACAGCGAATGGCTGGTTTACGATCTGCGGCCTTCCGGCGCTTCATTCACCAGCCTGACCGTTGAGCGCGTTAACGTCGCCAGCGGCCAGACGGAGACGATCTGGCAGGCGCAAGACGGCGCGCACGTCGGCGTGGTTACCGCCAGCCCCGATCTGCCGCCGCGCTACGTCTGTATTCACGGCCCGGAACATCCCGATGCGGGCTGGACGTACGATTTCCACCACCGTCGCGGCGTGATCATCCGGCAGGGCCGGGCGGAAAACCTTGATGCCTGTGATATCACGCCGCCCTTTACCCCGGGGGCGCTGCGTGGCGGTTCACACGTTCACGTCTTCAGCCCTGACGGTTCGCGGCTGAGCTTCACCTATAACGATCACGTTATGCACGAGCGCGACACCCGCGAAGATCTGCGCAACGTTGGCGTGGCGGTGCCGCTGCGTGCGGTGTGCCCGCCCAAACAGCATCCTCGCGAGTACGACGGCAGCCATTTCTGCGTGCTGGTCAGCCAGACAACGTCTTCGCCTCGTCCGGGCAGTGATGAGATCAACCGCGCTTATGAAGAGGGCTGGACAGGCCAGACCGGCTATCTGCGCGCCGACGGCCAGCGGCAGCGCTGGGCGCTGGCGTTTATTGGCGATACGCTGTCGGAGAAGGGCGAAAAGGTGCCGGAGGTGTTTATTGTCGATCTGCCGGAGGAGATGGCTGACTATGCGCTGGCGGGCGGCAGGCCGCTGGAAGGCACCGAAAGCCAGCTTCCCGCACCGCCGAAGGGCGTGCAGCAGCGCAGGCTGACGTTCACTCATTCGCGCGCCTTTCCGGGGCTGGCGCAGACGCCGCGCCACTGGCTACGCAGCGCTCCCGACGGCAGCGCCATCGCTTTTTTAATGAAAGATGAACATGGCGTGGTGCAGCTCTGGACGATATCGCCCAACGGCGGCGAGCCGCGGCAGGTTTCACAGGTGAACAGCGATATTCAGTCCGCCTTCAGCTGGCACCCGGCGGGTACGGCCGTCGCGTTGATTCAGGATAACAGCGTCATGCTCTGCCACGTTGCTAATGGCGAGATGCAGCGGCTCACCGCCCGTACTTTGGAAGCGCCGCTGGCGGATGCGGTGGTGTGCTCGCCGGATGGCAGGAAGGTGGCCTACCTGCGCAACGTCAACGGCTGGCAGCAAATCTTTACTGCCGATACGGGGCGTTAATGCTTCGGAAACGGTGCCGACTGCGCCAGGCCTTCATCGGTATGATTTAGTTTTTCGCTGCGCAGCACGCGCGCACGTGGTGAATCATTCGCTCTGTCGCTGTCGGAACGATAGTAATCCCACGGCAGCAGCAGCGTATCGAGAACGGCGGAAAAAGGAAGATCGATGGCGGCAAGCGGACGCATCACCCAGCCGCTGTTGCTGTCGGCAACCGTTGCTGCACTGGCGCGGGTGCCGGGATAATATCCCTGATCCGGCCCGGTGTGGGACATAACGCTGGCGCAGCTGGTTACGGAAAGGCAGGCCAAAAGCCCGGCGAGACGGCACGTTTTGAAAGCTATCATATTCATCATCCCTTCAGTCACGGCAGGCGCCGGTCTGATTATGATTACCGGACGGTCACTCTTTGGTGATTTATGCAGAGGCCCGGCAAATTCTTCTCTGAGTGTATGTCATCCACGCTGCGAGGGTAAAAAAAATTGCATTTGCGCCTCTTGAAAGCGGCTTACCCGTCACCATTTTACTTATCAGGTCACACAGCGTACGCCGACAGGGTACCGCTTTTGGGCCGGTGACCTGTCCATTGTGGAGGGTCTGAATCATCTTCTCGCTGAAACTCAGGAGTCGTTACAATGCGTAATTTCGATCTTGCCCCACTTTATCGTTCATCAATTGGTTTTGACCGCCTTATCAACCTGCTGGAATCCAACCAGAATCAGAGCAATGGCGGCTACCCTCCGTATAACGTCGAGCTGGTAGCAGAGAACCAGTACCGTATTACCATTGCCGTGGCCGGTTTCGCTCAGGAAGAGCTGGAAATCACCGCCCATGACAACCTGCTGACCGTTCGCGGCGCGCACCCCGAAGAGCAACAGGAGCGCACTTACCTGTATCAGGGCATTGCCGAACGCAACTTTGAGCGGAAATTCCAGTTAGCTGAGCACGTGAATATTCGCGACGCCCGTCTGGAAAACGGCCTGCTCTATATTGATTTGGAGCGCGTGGTGCCGGAAGCGAACAAGCCGCGCCGTATTGAGATCGTTAAATAATTGATGTCGGGCCGCATTGTGCGGCCCGACTTTTTCCGCCCCATCAAAATATTCTCCGCCGAGTCTGCATTAATCGTTTCGCCATCACCCTATCCCCAGCGCTTTTATTTTCAGCTACACTTCATAATAAAATCGTATGGAACTTCCCTGAAAAACTTGCCACATAGCTGTTACTTTTTTAGCAGAAAGATAAAACATGAGAAACAGCGTCGTCATGCTCTCAAGAACCGTGCGGTCAGGAGCAGGGCATCTCTGATTCATACCTGTGGCGGTATTATCGTTACCTCTGATAATTAACATCCGGAGTTTCCAATGTTTTTAAAAAAAATCTCACTGGCGATCCTGTTAGCAGCATCGTCCAGCGCGGCCTTTGCGGCTAACCCGGTCGATGGAAAAACCCTGAATATTGCCGTTTCGCCTGCGTCGCCGCCGATGCTGTTTAAAAGCGCCGACGGTAAAATAGAGGGTATCGATCTCGAGCTTTTCTCCGCCTACTGTAAAGAGCGGCACTGTCAGCTAAAAATCACTGAATATTCGTGGGATGGTATGTTAGGCGCGGTGGCCAGCGGGCAGTCAGATGTCGCTTTTTCAGGTATATCCATAACGGACAAACGTAAAAAAGTGATGGACTTCTCCGCACCTTATTATGTTAACTCGTTTAATCTTGTCAGCATGTCAGATCGTAAAATTAACCTGGACGACCTGAAAGAATTAAAGAAATACTCTGTCGGCTATCCTCGCGGCATGGCATATGCTGATTTGATTAAGTCAGATCTTGAGCCAAAAGGGTATTACACCCTGAGTAAAGTAAAACTTTATCCATCCTATAATGAAACGATTACCGATCTGAAAAACGGCAACCTGGATCTGGCTTTCATCGAAGATCCGGTCTATTTCAATTATAAAAATAAGCAAAAATTGCCGATTGAAAGCCGCTATGTTTTCAAAGGCGTCGACCATCTTGGCTTTGCTTTCAAAAAAGGATCGCCCGTGCGGGATGATTTTAATGCATGGCTAAATGAACAGGGTGAAGCGAAGATCGCGGCCGTTGTGGATAAATGGATGAAATAGCACTCATGCAGTTGCCCACTGTGCTTAACGTGCTGAGTTTGCTGGCTGAAGGGCTGGTTAACACGCTGATTGTGACGTTCACGTGTTTTACTTCAGCCCTGATTATTGGCGTTATCGTCGCCGTTTTACGGCGACTTGATTTTGCGCCGCTCACGGCGTTAATGAATGCGCTGGTCTACATTTTTCGCAGTATTCCGGTCCTGATCGCTGTTTTCCTCGTCTACTTTGGTCTTCCCTCGACGGGCCTGACCATTTCACCTCTGCTTGCACTCAATATCAGTATTGGTTTAATCAGCGGCAGCTATCTTGCGGAAGTCTTTCGCGGCGCGCTTCAGCTGGTTGACCGTTCAGAAATTGCAGCCGCGCAGACATCAGGCATGAGTAAGTTCCAGATAATAAAATATATTGAGCTGCCTCAGATGTTCCGTTTTGCTATTCCTGGCATCCTCAACGAATTTTCATCCGTATTAAAAGCGTCTCCTTTCGCCTATACCGTCGGTATGCCGGAAATGACTAAACAGGCAATGAACCTTACGGCCGTGACCATGAGTGGGCTCGAGATCTATACGCTGGCCGGCATACTCTATTTCATTATTTATAAACTCTCGGCGTCTGTAACAAGAATGATTGAAAATAAATTACATATGACCGATGAGGAACTGAAAGATATTAAGGTAAAAACCTATGGCGCTGGTAGAACTGAATAACGTCAGTAAGACACTGGGCAATAAAAAAATACTCGACAGCATTAGTTTAACCATCGAAGCTGGCGAGGTGAAAATCATCATGGGCCCGTCAGGGTGCGGCAAAACCACGCTCCTGCGCTGCCTGGCGAAACTCGATAAGCCGGATTCAGGCGACATCCTTTTTCACCAAAAAAACATCCACGACAAAAATTTTAATACGCTTGAATTCAGAAAAAAAGTTGGCTTTGTTTTCCAGAATTATGCGCTCTATCGGCATCTGAACGTCACCGATAATATTACGCTGGCGCTGCGGAAAGTGTTTAATATGTCGCCTGCCCGCGCCAGAGATAAGGCGCTGGATGAACTGGAGAAACTGGGAATGGCGCCCCACAGTAAAAAATATCCTTCTCAGCTTTCCGGCGGGCAACAGCAGCGTGTGGCGCTGAGCCGTGCCCTGGCAACCGATCCCGAAGTTATCGTTTTTGACGAACCCACTTCGGCACTCGATCCGCTGATGACGTGTGAGGTGGGGTCGCTGATTGGCAGCCTGCACGGGCGAAAAGTGACCATTTTATGCGTGACGCACGACGTAAGACTCGCTGAGCAACTCTCTGACCGGGTCACTTTCCTTAATCATGGCCGCATCGCTGCCGAAGGTTCGTTTAAACAACTCTCATCATCCGGATCGGATGCGGACATTCGCCGTTTTTTTGGGGGCGAATAATATGCTGGCCGGATGGGTGGATTTTTTCAGTGAGCTGAAAGAGCAATTTCCGCTGGTGCTGGACGGTGTGAAAGAAACGTTGAAACTGGCCGTCGCGGTTTCAGTGACCGGTTTTTTTTGGGGAATTATTATTTTTTTCCTGAGCCTCAGCCCGCGACCGCTTATTAAAAAGCTGACGGCGTTCTACATGGATTTTTTTATCGGGACGCCGCTGATTATTATTTTGTTTGTTATTTACTACGGCCTGCCTCAGGCCGGTCTGTTTCTCTCTTCTTTCACCGTGGCGCTGGTCGGTTTCACCCTCAACGTAGGCGCCTATAATGCGGCCTATATGACAACCGCCTTTAACTCATTGAGCCCTTCAGAGGCCGAAGCCGCGACGGTACAGGGATTCAGCCGCTGGCAGTGTTTTCGCTTAATTTTATTGCCGCAGGTGCTGATCACCTCTGTACCCGCCTTGACCAATCAGATCATTAATAATATTAAAGACAGCACCATCGCCTTTCTTATTCAATATCCTGAATTTTTTGCGCGTATTCAGGAGGTGGCCTCTGCAAACTTCGAGTTTTTTAAAGCCTATCTGTTTGCCGCACTGGTCTATCTGGCGATTATCACCGTGGTTGTGATACTGGCCAGAACGGTTGAGCGTCGGCTGCTTTATCAGCAGTAACGGGCTGGAACCGCAAAAAAAGGCCGCGCCCGCGGCCTGTTTTTATCCTTCACGATGCGCCTTCGCAATCTCCCCGGCCAGTATCGCGATGCCTTTCTCAATGATGTCGCTGTCCGGCACGTAGTTCATGCGCATACACTGATGCGTGTGCGGCCATTCATGCTCCAGCCCCGGAAAGAAGAAGTGGCCCGGCACCATCAGCACGCCACGCTTTTTAAGACGCTGATAAAGCACTTCCGTGGTAATTGGCAGATCTTTGAACCAGAGCCAGAGAAAAATCGCGCCTTCCGGTTTATGTATCAGGCAGCGATCTTCCGGCAGATAGCGGCGGATTAGCGCAATGGTTTCATTCACTCGCTGTTGGTAAAACGGGCGGATCACCGTTTCCGACAGCCGCAGCAGATCGCCGCGCTGGATCATCTGATGGGCAATCGCCGGGCCAATGCTGCCCGGCGCCAGGCTGATAATGCCGTTCATATTGCTGATTGCGTTAATGATCTTTTCATCTGCAATCACAATGCCGCAGCGCGTGCCGGGCAGGCCCAGTTTGGACAGGCTCATGCAGAGAATAATATTGGGGTTCCACAGCGGCCGCGCCTCGCTGAAGATAATGCCGGGAAAGGGAACGCCATAGGCATTATCAATCAGCAGGGGAACGTCATGCTGCTGCGCCAGCACGTCCAGCTTCATCAGTTCTTCATCGGTGATGACGTTGCCGGTCGGGTTGGTCGGGCGGGAAACGCAGACCAGCCCGATATCGTCGGTGATATGCAGATGTTCAAAATCCACGTGATATTTGAACTGCCCGTGCGGCAGCATTTCGATATCCGGCCTGACGGAGACGAACAGCTCCTCATCCAGCCCGGCATCGGCATAGCCAAGGTACTCCGGCGCCAGCGGGAACAGCACGCGCTTTCTGCTGCCGTCGGCACGTCGGCCGGCGTAAAGATTAAAAAGATAAAAGAAGGCGCTCTGGCTGCCGTTGGTCAGGGCGATGTTCTGCGGGCTGACTTCCCAGCCCAGCTCGTCGCGCAGCAGCCTGGCAAGCGAGACCAGTAACGTAGATTTGCCGCGCGGCCCGTCATAGTTACAAAGCGCCTCCGTCAGTGAGCCGTCTTGCTGCATCTCCTGTAGCAACTGCTGAAAATAGGCATTCATTTCAGGGATCTGCGCGGGATTTCCGCCGCCAAGCATCACCGCGCCCGGCGTGCGTAGTCCTTCACCCATATCTTCCATCAGGCGAGTAATGCCCGTATGCCGCGTAAATTTGTCACCGAAGGCGGAAAAGCTCATAGCATGTCAACAGCCTGTTAATGTTATCCAGACGCTCACCTTAGCGTCAGGCCGGTGATGATGCAAACCCGGGCCAATGCCGGGCGCTGTTAATGCTGCGCTTTTAATCTGTAAAAGCGTTGTTAATCTAAATCTTTGTTTTTAACAACAAACGAATGTAAAAATGAAACAATGTTTTATTTTTATAAAAATAATGTACCGTAAATATATTTTGTTCGACAACGATCACGTTTTTTCTGTGGGTGGTTTCGCTATAGTTGGCAGCAGAAAATAAGGGCAAGCCAGCCGTATCGCTTGTTGGGATTAACTTCTCTGCGGAAAGAAAACGATGATAGCGGCCAGTATTCTGGATTATCAGCAGGTAAAGGGACTTTCTGAAAAACTTAAGCATTTCGTTGAGCAGGCGCTCAGCGTCATTGAGACCCGTCCCGCCGATGGACGCTATCAGATTGAGGGGGATGACGTTTTCCTGCTTGTCTCCAGCCCGATGACTGAGCCGCAGGCGGCGCGACCGGCGGAGCTTCATCATCAGTACCTGGATGTGCAAATCCTGTTAGAAGGCACGGAGAAGATGGGGTTTGGCCTGACGCAGTGCGTTGAGGCAGCGGATGACGATCGCCTTGAGGAGCAGGATATCGCTTTCTTTCAGCATATTCCCGGCGAGCAGTTTTTAACGATGCGGCCCGGCAACTTTGTGGTGTTTTTCCCGCATGAATTACACCGTCCGTTATGTGCCGTAAACGGCACCTCAGAGAAAATTAAAAAAGCCGTCTTAAAAGTCAGAATGACTATTCTCGAATAAACAGTCCCATTACTCAGGCTTTTCTCTTTAAACCACATACGTGGCGGTATTCCCCTACGCCAAAAAATTAAACCGGGTGAGATGATTATGAAAATCAAACAAAGCATTGAAAAAATCCCTGGCGGGATGATGCTGGTTCCTCTGTTCCTTGGTGCAATTATTCATACGCTGGCGCCCGGTTCGGGCAAATATTTCGGATCGTTCACCAACGGACTGATGAGCGGCACGGTGCCGATCCTCGCCGTCTGGTTTTTGTGCATGGGCGCCTCGATCAAACTGAAGGCGACCGGCACCGTGCTGCGTAAGTCCGGCACGCTGGTGGTGACGAAGATCGCCACCGCCTGGGTCGTGGCGGCGATAGCATCGCGCGTTATTCCCGAAAACGGCGTGGAGGTCGGCTTCTTTGCCGGTTTGTCCACGCTGGCGATTGTCGCTGCCATGGATATGACCAACGGCGGCCTGTATGCCTCGCTGATGCAGCAGTACGGCAGCAAAGAAGAAGCGGGCGCCTTTGTACTGATGTCGATTGAGTCTGGTCCGCTGATGACGATGGTGATCCTCGGCACGGCAGGCATCGCTTCCTTTGAACCGCACGTCTTTGTTGGTGCGGTGCTGCCTTTCCTCGCGGGTTTCGCGCTGGGCAATCTGGATGAGGATCTGCGCGAGTTCTTCAGCAAAGCCGTGCAAACGCTGATCCCTTTCTTTGGCTTCGCACTGGGCAACACCATCAACCTGGGCGTGATTCTGGATACCGGCCTGCTGGGCTGCCTGCTGGGCCTGGGCGTCATCATCGTAACCGGTATTCCGCTGATTATCGCCGACAAGCTTATCGGCGGCGGCAACGGTACGGCGGGCGTGGCGGCCTCCAGTTCGGCAGGCGCTGCCGTGGCCACGCCGGTGCTGATTGCAGAGATGGTGCCGCACTTCAGTCCGATGGCGCCGGCCGCCACGGCGCTGGTCGCCACCTCGGTTATCGTCACCTCGGTGCTGGTGCCGATCTTCACCGCCCTGTGGTCAAAACAGTGTAGCGCGCCGCAGCATGACAAGCGTGTGGTGATCGTTAACGCCACGCAGAGCGGCAAGCGCTAACGTATTCGTAACGGACGGCGGCTGCCGTCCCTGACAAAAAGGTAACACTATGCAAGTTCGTCAAAGCATTCACAGCGATCACGCAAAACGTCTCGATACCCATGGGCTGCGCAGTGAGTTTCTGATCGAAAAAATCTTCGACGCTGATACCTGGACCATGACCTACAGCCATATCGATCGCATCGTTATCGGCGGCGTGATGCCGGTCAGCACAACCGTCGCGCTGGCGGCGGACGCCGGCAAAGCGTTTGGCGTGAGCTACTTCCTGGAGCGTCGTGAGCTAGGCGTGATCAACATCGGCGGGCCGGGCGCGATTACCGTTGACGGCCACTGCTACGAAGTGGGCAATAAAGAGGCGCTGTACGTGGGTAAAGGCGCGAAAGAGGTGGTGTTCAGCAGCACCAGCGCAGCGCAGCCGGCGAAGTTTTACTACAACAGCGCACCGGCGCACACCACGTATCCCACTACCCTGGTAACCCGCGATCGGGTTTCGCCGCAAACGCTGGGCAGCCCGCAAACCAGCAACCTGCGCACCATTAATAAATACCTGGTGCCCGACGTGCTCACCACCTGCCAGTTAACAATGGGCCTGACGGAACTGGCGGAAGGTAACCTGTGGAACACCATGCCGTGTCATACCCACGACCGCCGCATGGAAGTGTATTTTTACTTCAATATGGATGACGAAACCGCCGTGTTCCACATGATGGGACAGCCGCAGGAAACGCGTCATCTGCTGGTGCATAACGAGCAGGCCGTCATTTCACCAAGCTGGTCGATTCACACTGGCGTGGGTACGAAAAACTACACCTTTATTTGGGGCATGGTGGGCGAAAACCAGGTCTTCGACGACATGGATCATGTAAAAGTCAGCGATATTCGCTAAGGCTTCTCCCTTTGACATTACTCTGCTGATTTAAGGAGCTTTTTATGATTTTAAATGCATTTGAACTACAGGGACGCGTGGCCGTGGTGACCGGTTGCGACACCGGTTTAGGTCAGGGTATGGCGGTGGGGCTGGCGGAAGCAGGCTGCGACATCGTCGGCATCAATATTGTGGAGCCGGTGGAAACGATTGAGCGCGTGACCGCTCTGGGCCGCCGGTTCCTCAGCCTGACCGCGGATCTCAGCAGGACAGATGTCATCCCCGGCCTGCTTGAGCGGGCGGTTGCTGAGTGCGGCAACATCGATATCCTGGTGAATAACGCAGGCATTATCCGCCGTGAGGATGCCATTGAGTTCAGCGAGAAAAACTGGGACGACGTCATGAATCTGAATATCAAATCGGTATTCTTTATGTCGCAGGCGGTGGCAAAGCAGTTCATTAAACAGGGAACGGGCGGGAAAATCATCAATATTGCGTCGATGCTGTCGTATCAGGGCGGCATTCGCGTTCCTTCCTACACCGCCTCGAAAAGCGCGGTAATGGGCGTGACGCGTTTACTGGCCAACGAGTGGGCGCAGCACGGCATTAACGTCAACGCCATAGCGCCTGGCTACATGGCGACCAACAACACGCAGCAGCTTCGGGCTGATGAAGAACGCAGCGCGGCGATTCTGGAGCGTATTCCTGCCGGGCGCTGGGGTCTGCCGGAGGATCTGAAAGGCCCGGTGGTGTTCCTGGCGTCATCCGCTTCTGACTACATCAACGGCTATACCGTGGCGGTCGACGGCGGCTGGCTGGCGCGCTAAAGGATAATGGCCGGTGGAGGGTGGCGCAAAGCGTCACGCGCAGAGAGGGCGCGTGACGGGCCTGCATGGATGACTTCTTTGGCGTCTTACGATCGGCCTGCCTTCCCCAACCTTCCTGCTATTTAAGCACCTGCGGATTCACACAGTTTTTCTCTACCTTGCCCGTCAGTGCGGCAATCAGGTTTTCCACCGCATCCTTTGCCATGCCGTAGCGGGTTTCATGCGTTGCGGAGCCGATATGCGGCAGCGCCACAACCTGCGGCATCGTCAATAACGGTGAGTCAACCGGCAGCGGCTCCTTCTCGAATACATCCAGCCCGGCGGCGTAAATCGTGCGATCCTTCAACGCGGCGATCAGCGCCTCTTCATCAACCACCGGCCCGCGACCGGCATTGATCAGCACCGCGCTGCGTTTCATTTTTGCCAGCTCTTCTCGACCAATCAGATGGTGCGTCTGATTGGTCAGCGGCAGGCTGATACAGAGAAAATCAGACTCTTTCAGCAGGGTATCCAGATCGCAATACTGCGCATCAAAGCGCTGCTCCGCCTCTTCATGGTGCTTACGGGCATTATAGAGAATGGGCATGTTGAAGCCGAAGTGCGCACGCTGCGCCAGCGCCAGACCGATGCGGCCCATGCCAAGAATGCCCATTTTTTTATGGTGCACGTCAATGCCAAACCAGTCGTCACTGATGCTGCCCTGCCATTCGCCCGCCCGAACCCGATCGGCCGATTCCACCACGCGGCGCGCGGTGGCCAGCACCAGCGCCATCATGGTGTCGGCGACGGTGTCGGTCAGCACGGTCGGCGTGTGCATCAGCACCACGCCGCAGTTGTTCAGCGCATCGACATCAAAATTATCAAAGCCAACGGACACGGTGGAGGCGGCGCGCAGCTTTGGCGCTTTTTCCAGAAATGCGCCATCAACCTTGCCGCCGGAGCCTAAAATACCTTCGGCCTCGCGGAACAGATCGGCGTGCTGGCTCAGCGTTTCCGGCGTCAGTGCGCTGATTTCAGTCACGGTAAAATGCGCATCCAGTCGCGCACGCAAATCGTCGGGTAATGCTTTATACAGCACCACAGAAGGTTTCATGGTTATCTCCCTGTTGGTCAATTAGAGTAAAGGCGTCAGGCCTTATCGTGTCGCTTCATGGGGGATGCCAGGCTGGTGGTTTTTAGCGGGCCTGACGATAAGCGTTAGCCAGACGGAAATCAGCAGCGACGCACCCATAAAGATATACGACGCTGAAGGGCTGCCGGTGGCGCCGTTCAGATAACCTACCACCCATGAGCCGAGGAAAGAACCCAGCGCGCCCATCGCGTTGATCAACGCCATCGCGCCACCGGCCACGTTACGCGGCAGCATCTCGGGAATGATGGCGAAAAATGGGCCGTAAGGCGCGTACATCGCCGCACCGGCAATGGTCAGCAACGTAAATGACAGCCAGAAGTTTCCGGCGCCCACCAGATACGATCCTAAAAACGCCAGTGCGCCAACCAGCAGCAGCGGCCAGACAAACAGTTTGCGATTTTGTAGCTTGTCCGACAAAAAAGAGACGACGATCATCGCTACCGTGGCGGCAAGATAGGGCACGGCGGAAAGCCAGCCCGCTTCGACCATTCCCATCTGGCTGCCGTTGCGCAGGATGGAGGGAAGCCAGAGCACGAAGCCGTATACGCCAATGCTCCACGTAAAGTACTGAGCGCACAGGATAATCACATTGCGCGAGCGAAAAGCCTCACCATAGTTGCGTACTGCTTTGATGTTCTCCTGCTCTTTCTCCAACTGCGCCTGAAGCGCCGCCTTCTCCTCGTTACTCAGCCATCTTGCCTGCGCCGGTTTGTCCTGCACCATAAACCACCAGGCCACCGCCCAAATCACCGCCGGAAATCCTTCAAAAATGAACATCTCGCGCCAGCCGAAGGCGTCAATCAGATAGCCGGACACCACCGACATCCACAAAACGGTGACCGGATTACCGAGGATCAGAAAAGTATTGGCTCTGGAGCGTTCTGATTTGGTAAACCAGTTACTGATATAAATAAGCATGGCGGGCATCACCGCCGCTTCAACCACGCCGAGCACGAAACGGATCGCCGCCAGCATCGGAATATTACTGACCACGCCGGTCAGCGAGGCGCAAACGCCCCATAGCAGCAGGCAAATAAACACCAGCTTTTTCACGCTACGACGTTCGGCATAGATAGCGCCGGGGATTTGAAAGAAGAAGTAGCCGAGGAAAAACAGCGCGCCCAGCAGCGAAGACATGCCTTTGGTGATACCTAAATCCTCATTGATCCCGGCCGCAGAAGCAAAACTGAAGTTGGCTCTGTCGAGATACGCCAGACTGTAGGTGATAAACACGATGGGCATGATGTACCACCAGCGTTTTGGCGCAATTGTGTGCGTATTCATGGTTAATCCTCTTCATCAAGCTGCGCGCGGGTCGGTAACCCTTCGCTGTCGCCAATGGCCTGAATCGCCAGTGAGCCAATTTTGTTGCCGCGCCTGACCGCCTGCGGCAACGCTTTTCCTTCAAGCAACGCGCTGATCAGGCCAACGGCGAAACCGTCGCCCGCGCCCACCGTATCCACAACGTTTTTGGTCAGAAATGGCGCGACCTGGCCCTTCTCGCCCTGCGCCGTCTTGTACCAGGCCCCGTCGCCACCGGTTTTGATCACCACCGCGCTGACGCCCATCGACAGATAAAAGTCAGCAATCGCCTCCGGGGTATCGTGACCGGTTAATATCCTGCCTTCGCCAAGGCCCGGCAGCACCCAGTCAGCGAAGCCTGCCAGCGCGTTAATCTGTTTGATCATTTCTGCCTCATCGGGCCACAGCACCGGACGAAGATTCGGATCAAAGGAAACCGTTTTGCCCATCTGCTTCATCTCCTGCGCCGCGTGGCGCGACAGCGCCAGCGACGAGGGTGAAAGCGCTGCCGCCACGCCGCTCAGGTGCAGATGGCGGGCCTGACTAAAATAGTCCCGCTTAAAATCGGCAACCGACAGGTGGCTGGCGGCGGAACCTTTGCGAAAATACTCCACCTGCGGATCGCTGCCATCTTCCACCTTCGACTTCAGTTGAAAACCGGTCGGATAGCGCGCGTCGGTCACCACCCCACGGCGATCGATGCCTTCTTTTTCTAACTGCTGGCAAACGAAGCGTCCGAAGCTGTCGTTTCCGACGCGGCTGACCCAACCCACTTTCAAGCCCAGTCGCGCAAGGCCCGTCGCGACATTCAGCTCGGCACCGGCAACACGTTTAGTAAATCGTTCGATGGTAGCCAGATCGCCGGTTTCACCGGCGACGAACATCGCCATGGCTTCGCCGAAGGTAACGACGTCCAGCGCGGCATTTGCATTAATACGCATCGTTACACCTCACGCAGCAGGTCAACATAGTGACGGGTGACGGCGATCGGGTCGCTGCCTTCCAGCGGAAATTCGATGCCGCGCGGCACATTGTCGGGCAGCGCCGCCAGCGCTCTGCGCCAGAGATCGTCGGTGCCATCCGGCGCAACGGCGCGGCCCTCTTTTACGGCTTTAACATGGACATAGCTGACAAACCTGCCAAGACGCGCGGCGGCCTCAAGCGGATCTTCAGCCACCCACAACCAGTTACCGGTATCGAAGGTCATGCCGCTGTATGCCGTGCCGCCGTCCTCAAACCAGGCCTCCAGCGCCGCCATGCGGCCGCAATCGGTCTGGTCGTTTTCGACCAAAAGACGCACATCACTGGCCTCGATAATTTCGCGAAGCTGCCGGCAGTCCGTGCCGGGTGAAAAATGGCCTAATGAGAATTTTAGCTGGCGCGCGCCAAGCTGCTCTGCCTCGTTGAAAAAGCGCGCAAGGTTGGGATTCAGCGCGCCCCCGGCGTTAAACAGCGCGTCGGGCACGGAATAGAAAGCGATAAGCCCGTGCGCGCGTATCGTCGCCCCGGTTTCCGGCAACTGGCGCAGCGCCGCGTCGTCGAACAGTTCACGGCGGATCTCAATGCCGTCCGCGCCCGCTGCGGCGACAATCGGTAACAACGCCTGTTGGCCGCCGGGTTGTGCAAGCCGCTCTTTGTTGTAGGCGTTGGCAACCACGATCACTTCTCTTTTCATCATTTCCTCGCTGAACATCGGCGTAATATCCTTAAAACGGTAGATGGAACCGGTTCCAAAAGAAAGAACGCGCTCAGCGTTTTATGATCGTGTTCACGCTGTGGGGAATTTTTCGGACTAAAACGGTCAAACAGAAAGACGACGCGCAGATGCCTGCTTATGCTGGGCAGGTCGAAGGGCAGTGACGCCCGCCATGTTAAAAGGAATTAATTATGTCTGACACCGGCGCAGTACGCCTTCCCTGTACCCTTTTTCGCAGCCAGAGACGTATGGATGACTACTTTGCCGACGATATGCGCTGCGGTGATCTCAGCGAGCAGATGTTGAAAGCGCAATACGCGCTGAAGAACGTTTCTGAAACCATCGATCCGTGGAGTGGCGAACGGTTGCGTTATCCTTTCGGTAATTATGCTTTTTCGCGTCCGGCAACGATAAAAGAACGCATCAACTATCAGGAGGTGGCGAATCAGCTTTTTGATGAAATGCGGCAGCATTCATGGCTGGTCTCGTTTTTTGGTCACCGGGAGCTTTTTCTCAGAATGGTTAACCATATGCAACACGGCAACGGCATGCCGTTCAGCGATTCGACGCTGAATTTTGCTTATGAGCAGCAGATCAGAAATGACCGGACTGATAAAAGCGCTTTGATAAGAATTAAAAATGCTCTATCAAAGTCTGTTAATTTTAATGATAAAAATATTGATATGGAAGGTATAAGTGATATTGGAAGGTCGATTAAGCAGTCTGTACTTCCTCAATTTGACCGATGGAAAGACAGAATAAACGGACTGGGAATATCAGTTCATGGTATTCATGCAACGACTATTACGTTGAGATCTTTAAATGTGAGTGAAGGTGCTTACGTTGCTTTGGTCCACTTCCAGGCGCAAGATCATTTCGGTTTAGATGACAGAGATATTATGACTCAGCCTTATCATAACATGCCACTCTTTCGTATCTGGTTTATTCTGCAACGCTGGCATAAAATGGGTTTTAAGCCATTTATGGTAAATATGGAAGCCGCAATTGAAATATCCGGAGTAAACTTAAAATATGAAAATAAGTAAAAGGGGAAAAGTGATATTTTTATTTTTTCTGGTGTTTTTTTTAATGGTTTTAATATATTATTTTACTTTGCCTGTTAAAATATATGCTATACATCAGGATGAGAATTTTAGTAGTGTATTGGTGGAAAACTTTCCAGTTTCAGATAATGGAAAGTTAACGTGGTGGTTGGAAAATAATAAATTTTTGGCAGAAAAATATGATTTACCTGTTTTGGGTAAAAACGGAACGTATTCGGTCAGCTTTTGGGCTTTCGATGGTAACTATAAAAAAATGCCAAAGAGTGATCATCGCTTGAGTTCAGAAGACAGCGATCTTCTTTGCTTCGATGATATTAAATCAGAAAAAAAATGCATCAGTAAAAAATTACTATTTACCGTAAGTCGGGATCGCGAGGGTAATATTTACTTTACCGTGTATGACGGAACATACCTACAGCGTTCTGGCGGCGAAATCGTGAAAATTGAATAGTCCCGTTATAATGCTCTCATCCCTTCGCCGAAGAAACCTGCTTGTCAGGCGGCGTGCGATCGCCCTCAATGCGCACAGTGGCCATTTTCGGCGCGCTGTGATGTAAATAAAATGTTTAGCAACATCCGTTTTTAACGTTAAAGGGCGCTCCGTGTTTTATGAGCGCCTTCACGCTGTGGAGAATTTTCCGCACTAAAACGGTTAAACAGAAAGACGACGCGCAGGTGCCTGCTTATGCTGGGCAGGTCGAAGGGCAGTGACGCCCGCCATGTTAAAAGGAATTAATTATGTCTGACACCGGCGCAGTACGCCTTCCCTGTACCCTTTTTCGCAGCCAGAGACGTATGGATGACTACTTTGCCGACGATATGCGCTGCGGCGATCTCAGCGAGCAGATTTTGAAAGCGCAATACGCGCTGAAGAACGTTTCTGAAACCATCGATCCGTGGAGCGGCGAACGGTTGCGTTATCCTTTCGGTAATTATGCTTTTGCGCGTCCGGCAACGATAAAAGAACGCATCAACTATCAGGACGTGGCGAATCAGCTTTTTGATGAAATGCGCCAGCATTCATGGCTGGTCTCGTTTTTTGGTCACCGGGAGCTTTTTCTCAGAATGGTTAACCATATGCAACACGGCAACGGCATGCCGTTCAGCGATTCAACGCTGAATTTTGCTTATGAGCAGCAGATCAGAAATGACAGGAGCGAGAAAAGTACTTTTAAAGTAATAAATGATAATTTTAGAGAGTTTATAGACTGGAAAAGGAAAATTTTACCGCCAGATAAAATAAATGAGATAAGAATACTATTAAATGAATCATATTTGCCGCGCTTTGATCGCTGGATTGATAGAATTAACGGCTTAGGTATTTCAGTCCATGCTATTCATGCCACATGTATAACGCTTAAGTCGCTTCAAATCGAGGATGAAAATTATACGGTTATCTTAAACTATAAGGCTCAGGACCATTTTGGTCTTGACGACAATGATATCATGACGCAGCCTTATCATAATATGCCGCTTTTTCGTATCTGGTTTACTTTACAACGCTGGAATAAAATGGCGTATAAGCCATTTATGGTTAATATGAATGCAACAATAAAAGTTATGGGGAGGAGAAAGTAATGGTTATTAACAAGTGGACTATTGTAACAACTTCTCTCCTGTTAATGATTTGGGGTGTTTTTTTTTGCTATAAAATATCCCAGCCAGTTATCATTGTTGCGGTTCATAAAAAAGATAACTTCAGTATGATCCTGGTAAAAAACTTTCCTCTTACAACCAGAGGAAAAATTGACTGGTGGAAGGAAAATAAAGGATTATTAAAAAATTCTTATTATGTGCCCTTAACAAAAACAGATGGCAGTTATCACGTTAGCTTTTTAGATTTTGATAAAGGTTATAAAGAAATGCCGAAGAGCGTGCCGCGCTTAAGTTCTGAAACAGCAGATGTACTCTGTTTTGATGATATGAATGTAAAAGAAAAGTGTATCGAAAAGAATCTATTGTTCAGGGTACATAAAAACGCTTACGGCGTAACCTATTTTGATACGCTATATAAATACTATATGGATGAAGGCGATGGAAAACTGATTGAAATATCTCGCTGAATTCGCACATTTCTACTCCAGAAGAGTGTTCAATCAACCAGCCTCGTCGAACCCCGCACCACCAGTTCGCCCGAGAAGATCTGCTCGTCAGGCGGCGTGCGATCGCCCTCTATGCGCGCGATGACCTTTTCCAGTGCGGCGTAACCCATTTGCCAGGCGGGCTGTTTCAGGGTAGTGATGCCTACGCCCGCCAGCTCTGACCACGCCAGCTCGTCAAAACCAAGCAGACCAATATCTCTGCCCCAGACGATATCAAGCCGCCGCAGCGAACGCGCTACCTGGAGCGTTAGCGCACCGTTTACCGTCAGCACGGCACAGCGGCTGGCGCTATAGCGTTGATGAAACGCCTTGAGCACGGCGTCTATTGCCGCCGGATCATTCAGTGCAACTTCCGCCTGCTCTGCATGTCGGGAAGGATGTTGCGCCATCATATCGGTAAAAACCCTGAGCCGTTCGTGCCGGGTGTTGACCGTGCCAAGCGGTTCTGTGATAAAAAGCAGTGCCTGAAAATCCCGATCGAGCAGGTGCCGGGTCGCCAGCGCCGCCGCCTCGGCGTTGTTTAAACCCACCACATCGCAACGGAAATCGGGAATTTTACGATCGATAAGCACCATCGGCAGATGCGAATGTTGAAGCTGACTCAGCGCCTTCTCATGCATGCCAACAGCGTTAACCACAATACCTTCAACCTGATAGCTGCTCAGCAGATTAAGGTAATACTGCTCCTGGTCAACTTCATTATTGGTGTTGCACATCAGCAGGGTAAAACCGAGCGCGCGACAGGCCGCTTCGATACCGGACATCACTTCAACTGAGTAGGGATTGCTGATATCAGCGATGATCAGCCCGATAAGCCGCGTGCGGCCGCGCTTTAATCCGCGCGCCATCTGGCTGGGACGATAGTCGAGCGCGGCGATGGCCTGCTCAATTCGCTGCTTTAAATCGGCTGAAAGCGCGTGCTGTTCGCCATTCAGATAGCGCGAAACGCTGGTTTTTCCGGTTCTGGCGGCTTTAGCTACATCGCTGATGGTGGCGCGTGCGGCCTGACGTTTCATGATAATTTCCGGATGTTTACTTCAGCTTACGCTGGATCTGTTCTGGTTGGCGCAGGCGAAGGGTGACCGGGCCGGGCAGCCCGGTCAGTTGCCCTTACTGCAAAGGGCTGAGCGTGATTTCTACGCGACGGTTCTGTGCTTTCCCTTCGGCTGTGCTGTTCGATGCAACAGGGCTGTCCGGCCCTGCTCCGCTGCTGCGAATACGGTTGGCGGCCACGCCCTGGGAAATCAGCGCGCTGCCCACGCTGTCAGCACGCTGCTGCGAAAGCGTCATATTGAGCTGACGCGTGCCGGTACTGTCAGTATGGCCGGTGATATTCACGGCGGTTTTTGGGTACTCTTTCAGTACCATTGCCACACCGGTCAGCGTGTTGGCCCCGGCGGGTTTCAGCGTACTGCTGCTGCTGTCAAAGGTCACGTTATTTGGCATATTCAGCACAATATTATTACCCTGACGCGTCACGCTGACGCCGGTACCGCGCATTTTTTCGCGCAGCTTCGCCTCCTGCACATCCATATAGTAGCCCGCGCCGCCGCCGAGCGCCGCACCCGCAGCTGCGCCGATCAGTGCGCCTTTGCCGCGATCTTTTTTTGAGGAGGAGAGCGCGCCAACGCCCGCGCCCAACGCCGCGCCAAGGCCGGCGCCTATACCGGATTTACCGGCTTCACGCTCGCCGGTATAGGGATTGGTGGTACAGCCGGAAAGCGCAACAGTACCGCTCAGAATCAGAGCGAGGGTAAGCGAAGTCTTTTTCATCATGTTTATTCCATCATTGCAACGGCGGGCAAAGTGCCCGAAAAGAGAGGATTATGCCGCTGAATTGTGAGAAAAAAACGTGCCATTCGTCTGAAATTGTAAACAAGCGCTATTTCAGGTTGTCAGGATGGCAGAAACAGGAGGTCGAATGGTCGCTAATCAGTCCGCAGGCCTGCATAAAAGAGTAACAGGTGGTCGTACCGACAAATTTAAATCCGCGTTTTTTCAATGCTTTTGAAAGCGCATCAGAAATGGGGCTGAAGGTAGGCGCCTCGCGATAACTGGCATAACGATGGATTTGCGGCTCGTTATCAACAAAACGCCAGATAAAGGTGTTAAACGCTTCACCCATTGCCTCCATAGCCAGCAGCGCGCGCGCGTTCGCTATGATGGCGGCGATTTTACCGCGATGGCGAATAATACCGCTGTCCTGCATCAGCCTTTCCACGTCTTCGCTATCCATAAGCGCCACCGCCTGCGGATCGAACTGGTGAAAGGCGCGCCGGTAGTTTTCGCGTTTTTTCAGCACCGTCAGCCACGAAAGACCCGCCATCTGCCCTTCAAGACAGAGCATTTCAAACAGTTGACGCGTATCGGTTAATGGCACGCCCCACTCTTCATCATGATAAGCAATATAAAGCGGATCCTGACTTACCCAACCGCAGCGCTGCATTGATAAATGCTCCTTAATAAAGTGCGTGAAAATTGCGCAAAACAGCCTTGACGTTAGCACTATCCAGGCAATAGTTAATTCTGTTGTAAACAAATTTAATAATACGCAACAGCCTGCCTTTTGGCTCTTTTTTCAGGAGTCTTTCATGTTGAAGAAAAGCGAGTGGACGCGCCGTATGGCCTTTGGGGCGGCGTGCTATCTCTGTGCCACCGGCACAGCGATGAGCTGGGATCGGCTTTATGTTTTTGGCGACAGCCTGAGCGACAGCGGGAACAACGGGCGATACACCTGGGATGGCAGCCGCCATCCGCTCTATGACGACGTGCTGGCGGCAAAAATCAATCAGTCGCTGCGCCCTTCAGACGAGGGCGGCACCAACTATGCGGCAGGCGATGCCGTTGCCGTTCCTGCACTTAACCCGCAGGACAATACCGCCGATCAGGTCAGTCACTATCTCACCACCAATGGCGGGCGCGCTGATGCCGACGGGCTGTATGTACATTGGGTGGGAGGAAACGATCTGGCGGCTGCGGCGCTGAACCCGCTACAGGCGAATCAGATTGTCACCAACAGCGCCTTTGCCGCCGCCAGCCAGGTACAAACGTTGCTGAGGGCTGGTGCTGATACGGTGATTGTGCCAACGGTGCCGGACGTGGGCGCAACGCCGATCCTGCTTCAGACGGTAATTCAGCTGGCGCTGGCGCCAGTGGCGGACGCGGCGCTTGCCGCCGCCTTTCAATCGTTAAACGGCCAGGCGACCCCCGATCGAAATGCCCGCAATCAGGCGGTTTATCAGGCGTTTTACGCCGCCGCTGGCCAGGCCAGCACTGTTGCCGCGCTCCGTCAGGCGATCGCCGGACAGCTTTATCAGGCATGGCAGGCGCTGGGCAGCCAGGCCGCCGCACTGACCGATCGTTATAATCAGCAGGAAGAGAGTCAGCTGGCGCGGTTAAGCGGCAACATTGTGCGGGTGGACATTAACGGGTTATTTAATGAAGTGCTGGACGATCCGCTGCGCTACGGTTTGAGCAATACCGCAGGAATGGCCTGCCCGCCGGGCCTGTCTGCCGCTGACTGTACGTCAGCGTCGGCCGGTTTTTCTGATGCACAGGCGTTTCTGTTTGCCGATCGCCTGCATCCCAGCCCTGCCGCGCATTTACTGATCGGTGACTATATTCAGTCGGTGCTGGACGCGCCCGCGCAGGCGGTAGCGCTGAATCAGGCCACGCTGGCGATGTCGCGTGATATGCGCTCAACCCTGGACAGTCGTCTTCAGCAGCAGCGCCACAGCGATAATCCGCAGGGTTCCCTCAGCGTTTTTGGCGGCTACGCGGGCCAGCGGCTTAACTATTCAGACAATTTTGCAGCGGGCGACGGCGACGCCACGACCCGCAATCTGACGCTGGGCGTGGATTACAAGCTGACTGACCGCTGGCTGGTGGGCGTGCTGGCTTCCGGCTCTGATGACAGCCAACATCCCACGCCGCGTTATGACTATAAGACGCGCGGCTGGCTGGTTGCCGCCTGGAGCGAACTGTCGTTTTTCGATAACGGCTGGATTAATGCCGATGCGCATTACGCCTCGCTCAGTTTTGACAATATCAGGCGCAGCGTGGTGCTTGGCCCGGCAACGCGCACGGAAAGAGGTGAGACGGACGGCACGCAAATGGGCGCGCGCATCACCACCGGCTGGGATATTCCGCTGGGATCGGTGCTGACCACCGGCCCGGTGGCGCAATACGCGCTGGACTACAGCGAGGTGAGCGGCTATCAGGAACAGGGCAGCAGCAGCACCGCGATGCGCTTTGACGACCAGAACTATCATTCGCAGGTTGGGGCCGTTGGCTGGCGACTGGACTCGCAGTTCGGCTGGCTCAATCCGTGGGCGGAAGTAAGCTACAACCACCAGTTCGGCGACAATGTCTGGCGCGCGGGCGGCGGGTTGAAATCAACTCAAACGTCTTTCACGCGCGATTCTGCCGGACAGGATACCAACTGGGTGGACGTCACGGTGGGCGCGCATATGCCGCTGGGCGACGCCGTAGCCGCTTTTGCCTCAGTGTCGCAAACGGGCGGCCTCAGCTCTGGCGAGCAGTTTATGTATAACCTTGGCGTCAGCGCCCGCTTCTGATTTACCGCCTGCGACCAGCTCAATACGGTTTTCTTGTATCTCATCAAGTGGAGAAACGTTAATCACCCCTCAAGGGGCAAAACTGCGAGATGCGTTCCTTTTTTTGTATTTTATAAATATGAATGGATCTGATTGTTCTTTTTTTACACTGATTTTTGCGTATCATTTGGCCTTACTTTTCGCAGGATCGCGTTAGTCGTGTTGAAACAGGGACGTCGTTATGTCATATCGCATTACCGCGCAGCTGCCGGTGGAAGGTCTGCGCTTCTGGAAATTCGGCGGCAGCGAGGCTCTCTCAGGCGCCTTCATCTTCACGCTGCAACTGCTGGGCGAGGACGCCCGCGTTGACGGCCGGGCGCTCCTCGGCAAACCGGTCACCGTTACCGTGCCCCTGCCGGGCCTGGTCAGCGCGCCGCGTTATTTCAACGGAAAAATCACCGCCGTCTCGGTCGGCAGCCAGGCGCTGAACGACACGCGCTACGCCGTTTACACCCTCACCGTGGAGTCTGACCCGCGACAGGAACCAGCGCATTTTTCAGGGACAGACGGTGCCGCAGATGGTGAAAACGGTGCTGGGCGGCTACGGGGTGACGGTGGAAGATCAGCTGCGCGGGCGCTACCGCGTCTGGGAATACTGCGTGCAGTACCAGGAAACAGCTTTGAATTCATCAGCCGCCTGATGGCGCTGGAAGGCATCTACTGGTACTTCCGCCATGCAGCAGACAGCCACACGCTGGTGCTGGCGGACGCGGCAGAGCAGCACACGCCGTTTCCCGGTTATGAAAGTATCCCGTACCACGTCACGGCTTCCGGCGGCACCACGTCGGAAGAAGGGCTTACCGGCTGGTTCGCCACGGAGCGCGTGACGCCGGGGCTGTACAGCACCGACGACTACGACTTCCGCAAGCCGAACGCGTGGCTGCTGCATGCGCGGCAGAACCCGGCGTCGCCCTCGCCGGGTCAGATTGACGTCTATGACTGGCCGGGGCACTTCGTCGACCACGACCACGGCGAGGCCTACGCGCGCATCCGCCAGCAGGCGTGGCAGGCAGAGCACCGCCGCATCAGCGCCGGCGGCACCGCGTCGGGCCTGGCGCCCGGACACACCTTCACGCTGACGAAGGCGCCGCATCCGGCCGACAACGGCGACTACCTTATCCTGTCGGCGACCTACGCGTTTGAGGAGAACAGCTACGCCAGCGGCGGCGGCACAGGCTCGCATCACACCGATATCACGGTGATACCGGCGGCGGTGACCTTCCGGCCGGTGTATGACAAGCCGTGGTCGCTGCCGGCGGCGGCGACGCAGATGGGTTTTCTCAGCCGCTCAAAGGACGGGTCGGCGGAGAGCGCCAACGCGCTGCGCTTTGAGGACAAAGCGGGTGAGGAGCAGCTGTGGGTGCAGGCGCAGAAGGACATGGAGGTGAACGTAAAGGCGGACGCCAGCCGGTCGGTGGGTAAGAACCACACGCATTACGTGGGTGAAAATGAAGCGCACCGGGTGGCGGGCGGTCGCATCCAGGGGGTGAAGGCGAATGAAACGGTGCTGACCGGGGGCAGAAAAAGCGATGCCGCGGTTGATGAGTACGTGCTGGGGTCGGGACTACGCTGCGGCTGGTGTGTGGTGACAGCGCGATTGAGCTGACGGCGGCCGGGCAGATAAACATGACCGGGAAAGGTTTTAATATATTTGTGGAGGGGCACGGCTACATCAATACCAGAGACGGTAAGCTGAACCTGAACGACGGCACGGCCGCGGCGACCGTCGCGCCGGGGGCAGGACACAATGGGGATATTGTCAGCGCAGTGGAGGCACTGTTTGATCCGCAGCAGAAAGCACAAGTTAAGAAGAGCGTGCAGAAACCCGCAGGGAACGCTGCTCCCGTAAGCAAACCCGCAGCGATACAGCGAGTGCCTCCGGTTTCGAAAAAGCAGCCATTAGAAAACAGGCTTGATCGCCGGGTGGTGAAATCAATCATGAAATCTGAGGGTATTCATCACATACAGGGCGGCATTCCTGAAGCCTATGGATTTCGCAAAGGATTCGGACCCGCTTATGAAGAAATCATGACAGCAAGAGGAAAGTATGGTGTAGGCAGTTCAGAGGAGTTTGCGGTGGTGTCAAAATATATGAATGAAAGTGCCAGAAAAGCCGGAGCACTAAATTTCTCCGATCCAGGAAAGGAGGCTGCGGTCATGTCGCTGGCGCATATGTGCGGGGTTGGCGGAGCACAGGCCATCCTGAATTCAATGGTTTCAGGTGATTTCGTAAAATCTTCAAAAATTACGAGTGAAAATGCCGAACTTCTCGAGAGTTTAAATCCAAAAGATTTCCAGGAGCAATTAAAAAATGCCAGGATAACCTATGATAATATTATATATGGAAAGACTATGACCAGCGTAGATGGCATTAGAATGACATGGTCAGAAGCTTATAATAAAGGGTTGCAAATTCGTTACGAGCGAGAAGCAGCAGAATTTATGAAGCTAACACATAAGAAATAAAGGAGTGCCTGTGTTAAATAATTTTCATAAATCTATAATGTTATTGTTGATTTTTTTCTCACCCTATTCTTTTGAGGATCACTATAATGAACTTAATAAATACAATAGCATGGACTCAGTTATTAACATTTTTCGATATCAAAAATTAACTAATGATCTTAGAAGTATGCTTAAAAGTGAATATCCAGAATATATGATAAATTTTACAGGATTCGGCGAGCCTGAGAAGCTTGTTGATGGCGCTTTGTTTGTTGAAGGGTGGCCGAGGTGGCTACGGCTTCAAAGTGCATCAGCCCTGGTTATTAAAACAGATGGCAAGCTTTATGCGGCTTGGGTTAATCCAGAAAACTCATATATAAAATATGTAACAAATGATAAAGAAATGAAAAACATTCAACCCGATATAAAAAAATGGGCAGAAAGGTTCGACAACCTGACCTTTACACCTGGAGAAAGAAGAAAATCCGTTGAGGACGTTATTCCTGAAACGCAGTACTTTCATTCAGAAGATTATTCAGTAAGAGTAATGTTAGTATGCGCAGACAGTTATAATATTTGCAATCGCGCATTATATATCGATGAAGACAGTTCTGGTAATCCTCGTTTCGGTATCACAGGCGTAGTGAACAGGTCGCCTTGTGAACAGGATGCCTGCCCCGCGACGGACTATCAATTTGAAAAAAAAGTGACGGGGAAAAGTTTATTCTGGCCGTTAATGAACCCTCGCTCACCATTATCAAAGAGGGTGTGGTGAAGGTAAAACAGCACGGCATATGGTCGCAGTAACTGTTTTGCAACGGCGTACGTTGAAGAGTAATAACTCAACTTCTGCATGCATATGTCTTCACGCCACGCTTACTCAAACTGCCGCTCATCGCGCAGCAGATGCGCATTACCTTTACGGCGGGTAAATCCGCTGCGGTCGAAGAACTCCAGAATCTGTACCGCCAGTTTGCGGCCAATGCCGAGCCGATCGCGGAAGTCTGCCGCACTGGTGCTTTCGCCCCCGGCGGCGCGCGATCGGATCAGATCGGCGAACTGCTGCATACGATCGCCGGAAAAATAGCGATCTTTCACAATGGCGACGATCAGTCCCGCCTGTGCAGCCTTACGCAGCGTGCGCCTTGTCAGCGCTTCTTCAGCGTTGAGCGACGTTGCGATATCCCGCACCCACCAGGCCTCATCGGCAAACAGCGGCTCCGCGCGCTGCCAAAGCGCCTGTTCGTCCGCTTCAAAACGCATCATAAAGCCGGGCAGATGCAGCCAGCCACGATTATTGCTGAGCCGGCCCTGCTCCGTTAACAGGTCAATCAGCGTTAATCCAACCTCTTCCGGCTGGTCCGGAAGGGTAACGCGACGCAGGCGTTCACGCCCCAGGCCGGGGCGGTCGCCGTTGTCCTGATGCCAGGCTCCAAGTGTACTGAGCACCTTCTGCTGCCAGGCGATTGCCGTTTCGGGCAGCAGAAGGTAACGATCTGCTTTGACCGGCTGAAGCGCCGCCGTAGCTGCTTCAAGCGCCGTGACGGTGAGCTGTCGTGTCCAGGCGAGATCGCTGACGCGCATCGGCCGCTGAAGCAGCAGCGACAGCGTCTGGTGTTCCTCGTTCGCTTCTGCTAACGCATGCAGCCAGGCCAGGTAGTCCGGCTGACGTTTGCCGCGTTTTTTCGGCCACAGCTGGATCACTCGCGCACCGGCAAGGGTTTCGCGCGCGTTAATATCGCGCAGGATCAGCCGATCGTTGTCCGCCAGCCAGAGAGGCGTGTCGAGGATCAGTTCGGCGAGGTCGCTGTCCAGCAACGAAACGCGTCCGGTAACGTGGCTGGCGGCGTGGTGCAGATGCAAAGACTGTCCCTGTTTTAACGGCTGGTGCTGCTCCAGCGCCACAATCACCCGATCGACGGGCGCGTCCGGCTTCTCAGCCAGCAGCCAGTCGCCGCGCGACAGGTCGCTTTTTTCAATATCGCCGCTGATATTTAACGCAATACGCTGACCCGCTCGCGCCCAATCGGTCGGCTGGTTCTGCGCGTGCAGGCCGCGCACGCGTACGCGCTTCTCGCTGCTGCTCAGGCACAGTCTGTCACCCACGCGAACCTGACCGCCAAGCGCGGTGCCGGTTACCACCACGCCCGCGCCTTTAACGGTAAACGCCCGATCGATTGCCAGGCGGAAAGGACGATCCAGCGTGATGTCACGCTCCGGTAGCTGGCTGAGATGCGCGGCAAGCGGTTCGATGCCGGTGCCCGCCGTGGCGCTGGTAATAAAAATGGCGATATCCGACCAGCCCAGCAGGAGGGTCAGCGTCCGTATCTGTTCGTTGACCTCTTCAAGGCGCGTCGCATCCACGCGATCCGCTTTGGTGATCGCAACGGTGAGCGGTGGTCGCCCGCTCAGCTGCAAAATCGCCAGATGCTCGCGGGTTTGCGGCATGACGCCGTCGTCTGCCGCCACCGCCAGCAGCGCATGATCCAGCCCGCCGGTGCCGCAAAGCATATTGCTGAGAAATTTTTCATGGCCCGGCACATCGATAAAGCCAATAACCCGTCCGTCCGGCTGCGGCCAGTAGGCATAACCGAGGTCGATGGTCATGCCGCGCGCCTTCTCCTCCGGCAGACGGTCAGCATTCACGCCGGTAATAGCCTGAAGCAGAGCGGTTTTGCCATGATCGACATGGCCAGCGCTGGCGATAATCATGCGGTCAGCACCTCCATAAACAGTGATTCGTCCTGAAGGCAGCGCAGATCCAGCCAGAGTTGTCCCGCCTGAGCGCGACCAATTACCGGTACTGCGGCCTGGCGCAGGCGGGTGGAAAGGCTGGCGAGCGTGCCGCCGCGTCCGTCGCGCGGCGTAAAGGTTATCGCCACACTGGGCAGACGATCGACCGGCAGCGAACCGCTACCGATTTGCGATGAACAGGGGGTAATCGCCAGCGAAAATTGCTCACCGAAGCGTGCGTCAAGCTGCGGCAGCAGCCGTTCCGCCTGCTGCGCTATGTCTTCGGGCGGACGGGTTAACAGGCGCAGCGTCGGCAGTTGTTCCTTCAGTTTTTCCGGGTGCAGATAGAGCTTAAGCGTGGCCTCAAGCGCCGCCAGCACCATTTTATCAACGCGTAGCGCGCGCTTCAGCGGATGCTGTTGCAGACGGTCGATCAGTGCTTTTTTACCGACGATAATACCGGCCTGCGGGCCGCCGAGCAGCTTGTCGCCGGAAAAGCTCACCAGGCTGACGCCGGCCGCCAGCAGGTTTTGCGGCATGGGTTCAGCAGGCAGGCCATATTCGCTCAGGTCGATTAACGAACCGCTGCCGAGATCGCTGATAACCGGCAGGTTCAGTTCGGTGCCCAGCGCGGCCAGCTCCTGCTCGCTGACCGATTTCGTGAAGCCCTGGATCTGATAATTGCTGGTGTGCACCTTCATCAACAGCGCGGTCTGTTCGTTCACCGCCTGACGGTAATCTTTCAGGTGCGTACGGTTAGTGGTGCCCACTTCCGCCAGACGGCAGCCTGCCTGCGTCATAACGTCAGGAATACGAAACGCGCCGCCGATCTCCACCAGTTCGCCGCGCGAGACCACCACCTCTTTTCCCGGCGCCAGCGCGGCCAGCATCAGCAGCACCGCCGCCGCATTATTGTTAACGATGCAGGCATCTTCCGCCCCGGTGAGCCGGCACAGTAGCCGGGCAATGGCGCGATCGCGATGACCGCGCTCCGCTTCGTCAAGCGCGTACTCCAGCGTAACCGGCGAGCGCATCGCGCTGGTCACCGCCGCAATTGCGCTTTCGCTCAGCAGCGCACGCCCGAGGTTGGTGTGCAGCACGGTGCCGGTCAGATTGAAAACCGGACGCAGCGCGGTGCGTTGCTGGTGCGCCAGCCGCTGCGATGTGGCCTGCGGCCAGTCGGCACACCAGTCAGGAAGCTGTTGACGCGTCAGGATGCTCTCCCGCGCCTCCTGTTGGAGGGCGCGTAACGTGCCGGTAACGTGCTGATGACCATAAAGAGAGAGCAGGCCTGCCATTGCGGGATCGCGGAGCAGGCTGTCAACGGCGGGAAGCTGGCTGAAGAGTGCATTCATGGGTTAATGGTATCAGGGCGAAGGTGGCGTGGTGCGGGCAAAACTTTCACGGGCAAACATTTTTTCCGTTAGTTTAACCAGCGCGGGGCGGTTGACGCACCAGCCCGGCACCACGCGGCGAAAATTCAAAAAGCCGATCAGGCAGGCGGTCGCAATGTCGGCGACGTTCAGCGTGTCACTGTTCAACACCTCGCCTTTGGCGGCGGCGGCCTCCAGCACATCAAGTCCACGCAGGATTTTTTCACGCTGGCGGATCAGCTGTTCTTCAAGCTGTTTTTCTGCCGGACGCATGCTTTCACGCACCAGGATCACCGCCGCATCGCCAATGCCGTCCGCCAGTGCCTGGAGCTGAAGCACCTTCAGCGCGGCCAGTTTGTCGCGGGGAATGAGCGCCGGGGCAATATCCATCTGTTCCAGGAAGTTGGCAATGATATGCGATTCATACCAGGTGCCGTCGGGCGTGACCAGCGCGGGGATTTTTCCCAGCGGATTGTGCTGCGGCACCGGGCTGTCGTCCGTCCACGGCGAGGCGTTAATAAATTCAAAGGTGATGCCTTTTTCCAGCATGATCACCGAAATTTTCCGCACAAAGGGGCTGGTATAGCTGCCGATCAGTTTCATATTACGATTTCTCCTGAAGCGGCCGGATAAACCGGCCTGCGGATAATGTTACCTGAAACAAGCGTGGTTGGGTTACTCCCCCGGAAAGAGGAAGGGATTGAGGCTACTGCGAGAGAAGCCCTCCTGCTCCATACGCGCATCCAGCACCAGCGAGGCGAGATCGTCCGCCACCGGCTCTACCGCCGGATCTTTCTCCTGATAGAGCATCTTGAGATAGGTGCCGCAGTCGCCGCAGCTTTCCGCTTTGACCGGCGCGGTTTCGCTGTCGAGCGACCAGTAGTGCAGATCGCGCGTTTGCTCGCAGTTGGTGCATTTTGAGCGCACCACGTACCACTCGCTCTCACACAGGTTGCAGTGCAGGTAGCGTAAGCCGCCGTGCTGCGTGCCCATATGGACAATGCTGGTCACCGGCACGCTGGCGCAAACCGGGCAGAACTGCCGCTGTTCGCCATACTCCGCGCGCGCCTTGCCGGGGATTAACGCGGCCATCTGCGCCCAGTAAACTGAGAGCGCGGCCCAGATAAACGGCGCTTTATCACTGCTGACGCGGGCAAAATCGTTATCGAACAGCGCGGAAGCCATGGCTTCCAGCTCCTGTGCGGACGCTTTTTCCAGGTTTTCCAGCACCGCCAGCGCCTGGCCGGTCATCTCCGGTTTCAGTTCCGCAATCAACGAGTGCAGCAGCCGCTGCCAGTGCGTATCGCGCGGCAGCGTATGAATATCCAGCGGCGGCTTGCCCTGACGCGCGGTTTCCACCAGCCTGGCATGTAAATCCATCTGCAACGGGTGATCGTACAGCACAATCTCCTGTGCGCTGGCGATCACGGCGGTGAAGCGTAAATAGTCGCCCAGCGGATTTTTCTCCGCCAGCTGCCGTAAACGCGCGGCGCGGCGGCTGTATAAATTTTTCAGCCTTGGGAAAAGTAACGGCGGAATGATCTCCGCCGTTTTTCTGTCGCTTTTCTCCAGCTCATCTTGCGGGATTATGCGAATACTCATCAGGGACGTTTTTCCTGTTTTATCGTTTGCCGGGCGCGAACAGCGCGGTACCAGCGTGGATGGTGCTCTTTCGCCCAGGCGGTGGTGACCCAGCCTTCCACCATCGCGGTGATTGAGCCTTTCACCCAAAGCGCCGCGTAAACGTGAACCATGATGACAATGATTAACCCGACGGCTGCCACCGAATGAACAAGCAGCGCCAGGCGAATCACCGGAACAGGAAACGCACCCGCGAAGTAAGGCCGCCAGATAACCACGCCGCTTGCCAGCAGCAGCACCAGGCTGGCGATCGCCGCCCAGAACACGCACTTCTGCCCCAGATTATAGCGTCCGATGTCGCCGACTTCCTCGTTTTGGATGACTTTGTGGATGTTTTTTGCCCAAATCACGTCTTCACGATCGACGAAATTGTATTTCCAGTAGCGGAAAAACATCAGCAGAAAAGCCACAAACATGATGACGCCGACAAACGGATGCAGAATGCGCGCCAGCTGCGGCGTGCCCAGCACATGCATTAACCAGTTAAAGGATGGGAAAAAGAACCCCAGCCCGCTGAGCGCGGCAAGTACAAAGCAGAATGCCACGATCCAGTGGTTAATACGCTCCGGCGCGCTGTAGCGCTGAATGCGGTTGTGATGACGCTTTTTCATTACCGCTCCTCCTTATCATCGTGCAGGTCGTCTTCATCCCCTTCTTCCACCCGGTTCGGCCCGATGCCGACGTAGTGGAAGACGCTGGCGGCAAAGGTTGCCGCAAAACCGATGGCGGCCAGCGGTTTCCAGATGCCTTTCCAGAAGGTGACGGCCGGGCTGATGGTCGGATTCTCTGGCAGACCGTGGTACAGCTGCGGTTTGTTGGCATGATGCAGCACATACATCACATGCGTGCCGCCAACGCCTGACGGATCGTACAGTCCGGCGTTTTCATAACCGCGGCTGTTCAGTTCGCTCACGCGCTCCGCCGCGACGTTTTTCATATCCTCTTTGCTGCCAAAGTGGATTGCGCCGGTCGGGCAGGTTTTCACGCAGGCAGGTTCCTGACCGACGGCGACACGATCGACGCACAGCGTGCACTTATAGACGCGGTTATCCTCTTTATTGAGGCGCGGCACGTCAAAAGGGCAACCTGCGATACAGTAGCCGCAGCCGATGCACTGCTCTGACTGGAAGTCGACAATGCCGTTAGCATACTGAATAATTGCGCCTTCGGACGGACACGCCTTCAGGCAGCCCGGATCGGCGCAGTGCATGCAGCCATCCTTGCGGATCAGCCATTCCAGTTTGCCGTGCTCTTCCACCTCGGAAAAGCGCATTACCGTCCAGGATTTGGCGGTCAGGTCGGCCGGGTTATCATAAACCCCGACGTTGTGACCGACCTCGTCCCGAATGTCATTCCATTCCGAGCAGGCCACCTGACAGGCTTTGCAGCCGATGCAGGTGGTAACATCAATCAGCTTCGCCACTTCCTGTTGGTGGTCCCTTGCCTGAGGCGCGGGCGTGAAGCCGTTTGTCGCGGAGCGACGGATAATATCCTGTGACTGATAAGTCATATTTTCTCTCCGCTAGGCCTTTTCCACGTTCACCAGGAAGGCTTTAAATTCCGGCGTTTGCGTGTTGGCGTCACCGACGAACGGCGTCAGCGTATTGGCAATAAAGCCTTTTTTCGCTGCGCCCTCAAAGCCCCAGTGAATCGGAATACCAATGGTATCCACCGGTTTACCCTGTACCGTCAGGGTACGGATACGCTTGGTGACCACCGCTTTCGCCTTGATATAGCCACGGTTGGAGCTGACCTTAACGGTGTCGCCCTGCACGATGCCCAACTTGCCAGCCAGCCCTTCGCCGATCTCCACAAACTGCTCCGGCTGCGCGATGGCGTTGAGCTTCGCGTGCTTGGTCCAGTAGTGGAAGTGCTCGGTCAGACGATAGGTGGTGCCGACATACGGGAACTTATCCGCTTTGCCCAGCGCGGCCAGATCGTCCTGGAAGATGCGCGCCGCCGGGTTTGAGACAACGTTCGGGTGCAGCGGGTTGGTGCCGATCGGCGTTTCAAACGGCTCGTAGTGCTCAGGGAACGGGCCCTCCGCCATTTTATCAATAGCGAACAGACGCCCCATGCCTTCCGGCTGCATAATGAACGGTCCGACGCCGCTGCCCGGCGCGGCGGTGCTGTAGTCCGGGATATCCTGCCCGGCCCACTTCGTGCCGTTCCAGCGCATCAGTTCGCGTTTCGGATCCCACGGTTTGCCCTGCGGATCGGCCGAAGCGCGGTTGTACAGAATGCGGCGGTTAAGCGGCCATGCCCATGACCAGTTCAGGGTATTGCCCAGACCGGAAGGGTCGGTGTTGTCGCGGCGCGCCATCTGGTTGCCGTCAGGCGTCCAGCTCCCGGCGAAGATCCAGCAGCCGCTGGAGGTCGAGCCGTCGTCGCGCAGATGTGCGAAAGTGCCGAGCTGCTGGCCTTTCTTCGCCAGCACCACGCCTTTATCGTCAACGATATCGGCCAGCGCTTTGCCGTTGCTTTCCATGGCGACCTCTTCCGACGCCGGGTTATCCGGCGTCAGATAGTTCCAGCTCATGTTCAGCACCTGCTCCGGCAGCGCGCCGCCTTCGCTGGCGTACATTTCACGCAGTTTCAGGAAGATACCAGCGATGATCTCGCCATCATTGCGCGATTCGCCAGGACCGTCTGCGCCCTTCCAGTGCCACTGCAACCAGCGGGCGGAGTTGACGATTGAGCCGTTCTCTTCCGCAAAGCAGGTTGACGGCAGGCGGAACACTTCGGTCTGAATCGTCGACGGATCGACATCGTTAAACTCGCCGTGGTTCTGCCAGAAATTGGAGGTTTCGGTGAGCAGCGGATCGATAGTCACCAAAAACTTCAGTTTAGACAGCGCCTTCACCACCTTATTTTTATTCGGGAAGGAGGCAAGCGGGTTAAATCCCTGGCATAAATAGCCGTTCACTTTGCCCTGAGACATCATCTCGAAGTACTGCAAAACGTCGTAGTTTTTGTCCCATTTCGGCAGCCAGTCAAAGCCCCAACTGTTCTCCTTCTGCGCTTTATCGCCATAGAACGCTTTCATCAGGCTGATAAAGAACTTGGGATAGTTGCTCCAGTAGTTGACCTGGTCCGGCAGCAGCGCCCGCGGCGTGTTGGCGGCAAAATAGGTCTCCAGATCGGGGTGCTTCTCGGCCGGCAGGCTCAGGTAGCCCGGCAGGCTCTGCGACAGCAGGCCAAGGTCGGTCAGCCCCTGGATATTGGAGTGGCCGCGCAGGGCGTTGATGCCGCCGCCCGCCATGCCCATATTCCCCAACAGCAGCTGAACCATCGCCATGGTGCGAATGTTCTGCGCGCCCACGGAGTGTTGCGTCCAGCCCAGCGCATACAGGAACGATGCGGTGCGATCGGGCGCGCTGGTTTCGGCCAGCAGTTCGCAGACATACAGGAAGTCTGCTTTTGGCGTGCCGCAGATCGACTCAACCACATCAGGCGTATAGCGGCTGACGTGCTCTTTCAGCAGGTTCCACACGCAGCGCGGATGGCTGAGCGTGTCGTCGCGTTTGGCATAGCCGTTTTCATCCAGTTCATAGTGCCAGGACGTTTTATCGTAGTTGCGAACCTCTTCCTTGTAGCCGCTGAACAGGCCGTCTTCGAAGTGGTAATCGTCACGCACGATCAGGCTGGCGTTGGTATACGCCTCAACGTATTCACGCTGGATTTTTTCGTTGCTGATCAGGTACAGCAGTACGCCCGACAGGAAAGCGATGTCGGTGCCGGAGCGGATGGGCGTATAAAAGTCGGCTACCGATGCGGTGCGCGTAAAGCGCGGATCGATAACGATCAGTTTCGCCTTATTGTGAATTTTGGCTTCCATCGCCCAGCGGAATCCAACCGGATGCGCTTCAGCGGCGTTACCGCCCATCACAATAATTAAGTTCGCATTTCGAATATCAACCCAGTGGTTGGTCATCGCACCGCGACCAAATGTTGGAGCAAGACTTGCTACCGTTGGTCCGTGTCAGACGCGCGCCTGGTTGTCGACGGCAAGCATGCCGAGCGAACGGGTAAATTTCTGTGTTAAATAACCGGTTTCGTTGCTGGAAGCCGAGGCGCACAGCATTCCGCTGCTCAGCCAGCGGTTGACGGTGACGCCGTCTTTATTTTTTTCGATAAAGTTGGCGTCGCGATCCGCTTTCATCAGGCGGGCAATGCGTGAAAATGCATCTTCCCAGCTAATGCGCTGCCATTTATCCGATCCTGGCGCACGATATTCAGGATACTTCAGCCGGCTTTCGCTATGAATGAAATCGATAAGGCCTGCGCCTTTCGGACAAAGCGCGCCACGACTGACCGGGTGATCCGGGTCGCCTTCGATATGAAAAATAGACTCTTTTGCGTTTTTAGCGCCATCGCCAAGGCTGTACATTAACAGCCCGCAGCCGACGGAGCAGTAGGTGCAGGTATTACGTATTTCACGGGCGCGCAGTAGCTTGTACTGCCGCGTCTCCGCCAGCGCAGCGGCTGGGGCAAAGCCCAGCATCGCCGCCGTCGTTCCTGCCATTCCCCCAGCGCAGATCTTGAAGAAGCTTCTTCTGCTGACATTCATGGCTATAAATCCTGTTTCGACATTGCTTAATTATTTTTTTGCGGTAAAACGCGCAGAGGTTCAGAATTACTTACATCGCTGAACCTATGTAATCGGCATAATACCATAATTACTATAGGGTCGATGTAAACAACAGGTTAATTAGTGAACGATAAAAGTGAATGTTTCCAGAATGTGAGTGAGATCGCAGGAGCGGGTCAGTTGCCGGTGTGGACGCGCGCCGCACTTGACGCGCCTGAAAACGACTGGCTGGCGGACGAAGTGCCGGTTGCGCTGGTCTATAACGGTATCTCTCACGTGGTGATGATGACCACGCCAAAGGATTTGGAGGCGTTTGCGCTCGGCTTTTCACTGTCGGAAGGAATTATCGCGTCGCCTGGCGATATTTATGGCATGGATGTCGTCCACGCCTGCGGTGGCATTGAAGTGCAGATTGAGCTCTCCAGCCGACGCTTTGCGGCGCTGAAAACCCAGCGACGCGCCATGGCGGGCCGCACCGGCTGCGGCGTCTGCGGCGTGGATCAACTGGGTGAAATTGGTAAACCCATCGCGCCGTTGCCCTTCAGCCAGACCTTCGCGCTGGCGCAGCTTGATCGGGCATTGTCTCAGCTTAAACGTTTTCAGCCCGTGGGCGAGCTGACCGGCTGCACCCACGCGGCGGCGTGGATAATGCCCGATGGCAATCTCACGGGCGGCTATGAAGACGTCGGCAGGCACGTGGCGCTGGATAAACTGTTAGGCGCCAGGAGCAGGCAGCCTGGCTGGCAGCAGGGCGCCGTGCTGGTTTCCAGTCGCGCCAGCTATGAGATGGTACAAAAGTCCGCCATGTGCGGCGTGGAGATCCTGTTTGCCGTTTCCGCCGCCACGCGCCTGGCGGTAGAGGTGGCCCGGCGCAGCAATCTGACCCTGGTGGGCTTCAGTAAACCTGGCCGCGCGACGATCTACACGCATCCGCAGCGGCTGGTGTGAGGTTTTTCCTGGGTGTGGCGATGATTGTTAAAAACTACCGGGCCTTTGGCTTTCATCAGCAGCCAATACCGCCCGACGGACTTTATTTCCCTTACCCGCTTTTGGACGCCGATGCCGGGTTCGCTCGTCTTGAGGAGGCAGGCTTGTTGACGATGAACGTCAATATCCACCATGCGTCGTCAAAGGTGCTGGTGTTGGGTTGACCGTAAGATTCAATAAAAATACCTGTCCAGGATTTCCAGTACCGCTCTGACGACTGCCGTTCGGCGGGGTGTGACGTACATGCCGTAGCTGAGACTGAGTTCGGGAACCGGCAGACACAGTTTTTTCATCGTACTCTGTCTGAATATATCCGGCGCAACGAGCGCGATCCCCAGGCCGCTTTCAACGGCGGCAGAAATGGCGCTCATATTTGAACTGGTCAGCACGATTCTGTATTCGAGCCCCGCATCGGAAAGTGCGTGCAGCATCATTTTTCGCATATAGCAGGTTTCGCCGTAAACGATAAGCGGCAGAGGCTGATTCGTGTCGGGCGCGTGGTCCGTTGAGCACACCCAGCAGGGGCGGGACAGCCAACTTTTCTCGGGCTTTGTGCTGAAAAACTGTGTTGCGCCAATGGCAATATCGAAATTTCCGCTCTGCCATCCGGCGGCTATCCTCTCGTCGTAATCCACCACAATGCGCACATGCATGCCGGGTAACAACTGCCGTATTCGGGAGAGGGCATCGGGGAGCACCATAAGCGCGTGGTTCTCCGGAATGCCTACGCTGACCGTTCCGGTTTCTGACCAGCTTTGCAACTGGAGGACGGCTTCTTCCCCCAAAGAAATAATTCGGCGTGCGTAGGACAAAAACATCTCTCCCTCTGCCGTTGGTCGCACGCCGCGTCCGGTACGGTGGAGAAGACGTACACCCAGCAGCTCTTCAAGGCGAATGATTTGGGCACTGAGGGCTGACTGGGCGCGGCCGGATTCCGCCGCCGCCCGGCTTAAACTGCCATATTGGCATACGGCAATAAATACCCGCAGCAAGGTGGGATCAAGATTGTTGGATATATTCATATGATGATATCTGAAACATTAATTTCCGTATGGAATAACTCATTCATTATATCTAAGGTAAGAATGACTTTAAAGTGTGCAGCCTTTCCAGGTAGGGGCTCACTGTGACCGACGGGCGTTGAGGGCAGATTTTCATTTCATAAGGAGTACGCGTATGGCTTTTTTTGTACCTGGCGCGACGGATTTTATCGTGCCGCAGTATTATCGTTCGGCCCGGCACACCACGCACTACCTGACATGTGGCCAGGCTGACGCGCCGCTGATTTTCTTTCTGCACGGCTGGCCGGGTATCAGCCTGATGTGGCGGGCACAGATGGACGCATTCGCCGCAGAGGGCTGGCGTTGCATTGCCCCCGATCTGCGGGGTTATGGGGGTTCGTCCCGGCCTGAAGACGAGGCTGCTTACACCATTGAAAATGTGGTGACAGATATGACTGAACTGCATGATCACCTTGGCGGCGGGCCAGCGATCTGGGTTGGTCATGATTGGGGAAGCGTTGTGGCGGGTCAATTAACCGCACACCACCCCTGGCGCAGTCGCGGTGTGGTACTCACTTCGCTGGCCTATTTTCCTGACGCAAATGCGCTTCCCACCCTCGTGCCGCTGGTGGACCGGGAAATTTATCCGGCAGACCAGTATCCGGATGGTCAGTGGGACTATTATCGCTACTACACGACCCATTTCGAGGCGGCGGTGGCCGATCTTGATGCAGACAAGTCAGCATCGTTGGCATCGATCTTTCGGTCGGGTACGCGGGATGCCGTTGGTAAGGTTTCGCCGAATGCCGTGGTGTCGCGTAACGGAGGGCGCTTTGGCACCGCGCACCGCGCACCGCCTGTCGACCCCGATCCGGCCCTCTGGCCGCCAGCGGATTTCGACGTGCTGGCAGAGGCGTTTCATTCACATGGCTTCAGACCGCCCTGTGCCTGGTATTTGAACGATGACGCTAACGTGGCTTACGCGCGAAAGGCGCCCAACGGTGGACGTTTGTCACAGCCGGTACTGTTTATTAATGGCGACTGGGATCAAATCTGTAGCATTACCGGAAATCACCAGGGCGATCCGATGCGCGCAGCCTGCGCAGATCTTACCGTGCTGAATATGCCCGCCGGGCACTGGTTGCCGCTTGAGCGTAAAGAAGAACATATTGAGGCCATCCGTACCTGGCTTCAGGAGAATAATCTTAAGGATAGATAATTCAGGCGCCCCCGCGGGGCGCATTTACCTCTTCTTTATTGAAACCGGATGGGTAGCAACGGATCATATTTTCAGATATTTTTTCAGTTCGCCTGCCATCTGACGCAGTGCCGCCTGCGTGCCGGGCGACTTCGCCAGCGGATTCAGTAATCCCCAGTCATGGATCATTCCGTTGTAGCGAACGCAGCTTACTTCTACGCCGGCCTGGTCGAGTTTTTGTGCAAACTGTTCGCCTTCGTCGCGCAAAACATCAAACTCAGCCACCTGAATCAGGGTTGGCGGCAGGCCGGCCAGTTCTGCTTTGTCTGCGCCAAGCGGAGACGCGGTAATTTCAGCCCGTTCTCCGGGATCGGTGGTGTAGGCATCCCAGAACCATTTCATCATGTCGCGGGTGAGAAAATACCCTTCGGGAAAGCGCTGGTAGGATTCATTATCAAAGCTTGCGTTGGTGACGGGCCACAACAGTCCCTGAAAAGAAATACGCGGGGAACCATTACGTTTTGCCAGTAAGCTGACCACAACAGACATATTGCCGCCTACGCTGTTCCCGACCACCGCAAGGCGGGAGCCGTCCAGCAGCAGGCTCTGCCCGTTTTCTGCCACCCATTGCGTTGCCTGGTACGCCTGATTGATGGCTACCGGATAATGTGCTTCCGGTGAAGGCGTGTAATTGACAAAAACGGCTGCGGCACCGCTCAGCACCACCAGGTCGCGCACCAGACGTTTGTGGGTAAAATAATCACCCAGGATCCACCCGCCGCCGTGGAAGAACATGAAAACCGGCAGGGTTTCATTCTGCTTGCCAGCGGGGCGCACAATATTCAACAGCACATCCTGCCCGCTGAGCGTGACGGTCTGTTCACTCTCTTCAATACCACTTAAGTCAACCGGTACGGATTTTTGCGCATCGGTAAGAACCTGTCGGGCCTGATCCGGAGAGAGCGAATTGACGGGCGGGTTACCGGCACCGTTAAGTTGTTCGAGAAAAGCGGTCACCACTTTCTCTGTTGCAGCGTGTTCAGGGGGTATCGCGTTAACGGACATAGTCTTCTCCACTGTTAAGGTTCATTAACCAGTATAGAAGCTGTGCGATTGTTCTGATAAAAGGCGTCAGCTAAACCCTTACCAACGTCGGGGCATTGATAAACCTTTTAGAGCGAGTTTATTTAACTATAATGATCCGACTGCTTACGTGGCGCTAACAGAAAGCGCCGCCCAACATTAAATGGAGATGATGAACATGAGTTATTCACTGCCATCCTTGCCTTACGCATACGACGCACTGGAACCGCATTTCGACAAGCAGACGATGGAAATCCATCACACCAAACACCACCAGACCTACGTAAACAATGCGAACGCCGCGCTGGAAGGCACCGAATTCGCCGATCTGCCGGTTGACGAGCTGATCGCCAAACTGGATCAGGTACCTGCCGACAAGAAAACCGTGCTGCGCAATAACGCAGGCGGCCACTCTAACCACAGCTTCTTCTGGAAAGGGCTGAAAACCGGCACCACGCTGGGCGGCGAACTGAAAGCGGCTATCGAGCGTGATTTCGGCTCTGTAGAAAAATTCAAAGAAGAGTTTGAGAAAGCGGCTGCCACCCGTTTCGGTTCCGGCTGGGCATGGCTGGTTAAGAAGGGCGACAAGCTGGCTGTCGTCTCTACGGCCAACCAGGACAGCCCGCTGATGGGCGAAGCCGTTTCTGGCGCGTCCGGTACGCCTGTTATCGGTCTGGACGTATGGGAACATGCTTACTACCTGAAATATCAGAACAAACGCCCTGACTATATCAAGGCGTTCTGGGAAGTAGTGAACTGGGACGAAGCCGCAGCGCGTTTCGCCGCAGCAAAATAAGCGTCTCACTGACCTCAACCGGCGACAGCGTTCGCCGGTTTTTTTTGCCTGAACCTGATATTTTTACTGCCGCTTCTCCTTCCTGCGAAATGAAAGACTCCGATTTATCTGTTAAACACGTGTTTCTGCTACGGCCTGCCTGTAACACAGCGTTAACCGCTTAAACGCCTGGACGTCTGTATGGCTAATACTTTTTTGTGTTAGCTTATGCGCTTTCGTTCGTTGTCAGCCACGCGCTTCCAATAAAAAATGCGGGACAACGATCTTTCATCTGCCAGAGGAGACGCACCTGTGAATGCGGCCAACCGCTTAGAAATGCGTCAAATCTCCATCGCGTTTGGCGGTTTTAACGCGCTTTCCGGCGTCGATTTCAGTCTTGAAGGGCAGTCGGTGCATGCGCTGACCGGTGCCAACGGTGCGGGCAAGTCGACGCTGATGGCGGTGCTGTCCGGTGCATACGGGCACTACAGCGGCACCATTTTGCTCGACGGCCAGCCGGTGGAGATCCGTTCGCCGCGCGATGCCAAACGGCTCGGCATACACCTTGTACAGCAGGAGGTGGATGTGGCGCTGGTGCCAACGCTCAGCGTCGCGGAAAACATCATGCTGGATCGACTCGCGGAGGGCGGCCAGCTCTGGCGCTGGAGCGAAATCCGTCGTCAGGCGGGCGCGCTGCTGGCCCAGCTTGATGTCTCGCTGGATCTGCGGCGCGCGGTTGACCGCTGCTCGCTGGCAGAGAAGCAGCAAATTTTGCTGGCGCGCGCGCTGTCGCACCACTGCCGTTTTTTAATTCTTGATGAGCCCACCGCGCCGCTGGATCAGCATGAAAGTGAGCGCTTATTTGCCGTCGTACGCCGCCTGCAACGCAGCGGTATCGGCGTGGTGTTTATCTCGCACCGCATTCACGAGCTGCGTGAAATCTGTGACCGGCTGACGGTGCTGCGCGACGGCCGCCTGGTGGAAAGCGTACCGATGGCGCAGCTCAGCGGCGAGCAAATTGTTGAGAAGATGCTGGGACATCGGCTGGACGATATCTACCCGCCGCGACGTCCGCCGTTCAGCGCCGACACGCTGCTCAACGTTCAGGGGCTGCACGACGAGCATCTTCTTCGCGATATCTCACTGACGCTGCGCAAAGGGGAAGTCCTCGGCATTGCCGGACTGGCGGGTGCCGGGAAAACTGAACTCTGCAAAGCGCTGTTCGGTGCCAGCCGTAGCCGTATCACGCGCGGCGAACTGCACGGCAGGCCGTGGAAACCGCGCTCGCCGCATCGGTCAGTAGAAAACCGCCTGGCGCTGATCCCGGAAGAACGGCGCAAAGAGGGCATTTTTATCGAAGAGTCGGTGGCGATGAACCTCAGCGTCACCGCCGATAACAGCTTTTCCCGCTGGAGCCTGTTCGATCATCGTCAGGCCCGGCGCTGGGCGGAAGAGGTTATCCAAAAGCTGGGCGTGCGCACGACCGGGCCGCAGCAGCAGCTACGTCGCCTGTCGGGCGGCAATCAGCAAAAAGTGGCTATCGGCAAGTGGCTGCGCAACGACGCGGACGTGCTGATCTTTGATGAGCCAACCAAAGGCGTCGACGTCAAAGCCAAAACCGATCTGTTCGAACTGATTGACGGACTGGCCCGCGAAGGAAAAGGCGTTATTTACGCCTCCGGCGAATTCGCCGAACTGATCGGCCTGTGCGATCGCATCTGCGTGCTCTGGGATGGTCGCATCGTGGCGGAAGTCGCTGCGAGCCAGACCGACGAAGAGACGCTTCTACTTTATTCCACCGGAGGAACACCTGCGTGAGCAGCAAAGAACTCTCTATAAACGCTGCGCCGTCGCTGCGCCATCAGATCTTCGACTTCCTCTATAAGTGGGGCATGCTGCTGACGGTGGTGGCGCTGATTGCCGCATTTGGCCTGGCGTCGGACAGCTTTCTTGAACCGAACAACATCATTAATATTCTGCGCTCGATCGCCATTGTCACGGTGATCGCCATCGGCGTATCCATCTCGCTGACCATTGGCGGCTTCGATCTGTCGGTGGGTTCAACCGCTTCGCTGGCGAACGCGTTGGTGATCTCGCTGTTCGTCTGGTATGGCTTCGGCACCACGCAGGCAATCCTGATCACCCTCGCGCTCTGCATGCTGATCGGCCTGTTTAACGCTTTTCTGATCGTCATCCTGAAAATTCCCGACATGCTGGCCACCCTTGCCAGCCTGTTTATCGTGCAGGGCGTGGCGATGACCTGGAGCTTCGGCGGATCGATTACGGAAAACATGGTGCTGCCGAGCGGCGACATGGCGGAAGGCACCATTCCGGCGGGCTTTTCACTGCTTGGCCAGGTGCCCATTATTGTGATCGTTATGCTGGTGGTGACCGCGGTGGCGCAGCTCGGGCTGTCGCTCACTAAACATGGCCGCCGCATGTACGCTATCGGCGGCAATCCGGAGGCGGCAAGGCTTTCGGGGATTCGCACCCATCGCTATCGCGTGCTGGCCTATGTTATCGCCTCATTGCTGGCAGGGCTGGGCGGCATTCTGCTGGCATCGCGTATTGGCTCATCGCAGGTTAATGCCGGCGGCGGTTATCTGATGGATGCGGTCGCCGCCGCGTGGATCGGCCTGTCGCTGGCCGGGGCGGGCAAGCCCAACGCGCTCGGCACGCTGCTGGGCGCGGTGATCCTTGGCGTATTACAGAACGGGCTGGTGATGCTCTCTGTGCCTTACTACGCGATGGATATCATTAAAGGTCTGGTGCTGGCCGTTGCGCTGGCAATGACTTACATACAGCGTCGATAGAGACGCGCTGACGGCGCAAGCCACTTTACGGGGAATGATAATAATGAAAAAACTACTACCAATGGCGCTCTGCCTGCTTTCCATCGCGCCGGCGTTTGCCGAACCCTCTGCCGCCGTGCCGAAAGCCATTGCCGGTCATGACGGCCCGGTGCGCGTCGCGGTGATCCGCAATCTGGGATCGGATGACAACACCACCCAGTTTGTTGCCGGTGCGATCCAGCAGGGACGCAAGCTGGGCTTTAAGGTCAGCACCTTTCTGAGCAACGGCGACGACGCGCGTTTTCAGGACTTTGTGAACCAGGCCATCAGTCAGAAATATGACGGCATCATTCTGTCGCACGGCAAAGATCCTTACTCCACCGAACTGGTGAAGCGCATCGCCGCCGCAGGCATTAAGGTTTCCGTCTTCGATACGCCGGTCAATCAGTCGGTGGAGGGCGTGACCGTTACCGCGCAGGATGACGCCTCGCTGGCGCAGCTTTCGCTGGATCAGCTTCTGAAAGATACCAATGGTAAAGCCAATATTGTTAAGCTCTGGGTGGCGGGTTTCCCGGCGATGGAACGCCGCCAGGTAGTGTATGAGAAGGTACTGAAGGCCAATCCGGGTATTCATCAGCTGGAGTCTGTTGGCGCCGTTTCGTCTGACGTGCAGGGCGATACCGCGAACAAAGTGGGCGCCATTCTCGCCAAATATCCAAAGGGCAAGCTCGACGCCATTTGGGGCTCGTGGGATGCGTTCGCGCAGGGCGCGTATAAAGCGCTACAGGAGAATGGTCGCACCGAGGTGAAGCTCTACAGCATTGACGTATCGAATCAGGATCTTCAGTTGATGCGTCAGAAGGACAGCCCGTGGAAGCAGACCGTGGCGGTGGACAGCAAGCTGATTGGCGCCATTAATATGCGCCTGATCGCAAACAAAATCGGCGGCGAAACGACGCCCGCCACCTACGAGTTTAAGGCTGCGGCTATTTCGCAGTCACAGCTGGGCGGTGCGGCAAACGTCGCCAGCCTGAATAAGGTGATTCCGGGCTGGGGCGAATCGCCTGACTTCATCGCGCCGTGGTTCGCGACGCTTGAGGCAAAATACGGTAAGAAATAAGGTCTGTCTGCACTGATGCACGCTCCTTCGTTGAGGAAGTTTTCGACGCAGGAGCGTGTTTGTTAACGTCAGGCGCCCGGAAACGGCCGAAAAAAACGATGCGGCCTGACCGTTGCGCAACCTACGCATTACGTCAATCCCTTAAGCATCGCGTAAGCCGTCTTTATGAATTGCCATTACCGCGTGTGGCACAGATATGTTTTTCATTAACAGCGTCTGGCGGCGGCATGATAACGGCGAAAACCTATCGCCGCAGGACGATTTGCGGCACCGCGTCCTGGCTGTGATGATGAACCTGTAGATCGGCCTGATACCAGCGGGTTAACGTCTCTTCGGTCATCACCTCTGCTGGCGTGCCAGCGGCCACCAGGGAGCCCTGATGCAGCAGCAATATTCTGTCTGACCAGAGCGCTGCCAGATTCAGGTCGTGCAGTACGCAACATACCGTCAGCTGCCCCTTGCGGGTAAGCTGATGCAGCAGTCTTAATGCATGCTGCTGGTGGTAAAGATCCAGCGCGGAGGTGGGCTCGTCCAGAAACAGCCAGCCCTGCGGGCCATCAGTGTGCCACAGCTGCACCAGCGCCCTCGCCAGCTGAACCCGCTGCTGTTCGCCTCCGGAAAGGTGGCGGTAGTCGCGCTCATTCAGATCGTCGCAGCCCGTGAGCTGCATTACTTCGTCGATAATCCGCTGGCCGGGCCGCCCCGGCCAGGGCGCCCGGCCCATTGCCACTACGTCCCTCACCGGTACGGCAAATTCCATATGGCTCTGCTGACGCATCACCGCTCTGCTGCGCGCCAGCCGATCGCGCGGCCAGCATTCAATCCGCTGGTCGCCAAGGATACACATCCCCTCACTGGCTGGCAGAAAACCGGTCAGCATCCTCAGTAAGGTGGATTTTCCTGCGCCGTTTGGACCAATCAGAGAAACCATCTCGCCCGGTTGCAGCGTCAACGACACATCATCAATGAGCAGCCTCTGCCCGGCCCGATAAGAAACGCCAACTGCCTGTAAAACGTTACTCATATCGACCTTCCTGGCGACGCAGGATCAGCCATAAAAACCACGGAGCACCCAGCAGGCTGGTCAACAGCCCCACCGGCATTTCAGCCGGCGCCACCATCGTCCGGGCGATGGTATCAGCCAGCAGTAACAGAATAGCACCGAGTAATGCCGCGCCCGGCAGCAGCCAGCGGTGATCGCCGCCCATACACAGCCGGATCAGATGCGGTACCACCAGCCCGACAAAGCCAATGATTCCGCTCACCGCCACTGCGGCAGCAACCATCAACGCGCTGAGTACCAGCAGGATACGATGGGTACGACGTACATCCACGCCAAGGTAGTGAGCTTCCTCATCACCCAGTTGCAGTAAATTAAGCCGCCGGGCCTGCCATTGCGTCGCCAGCATGGCGGGCAGGATCACGGCGGCGCAGGCCAGCACCGTTGACCACTGCGCCTGCCCCAGCGACCCCATTCCCCAAAGTGAAAGCTGGCGCAGCTGCTGATCATTGCTGAGCCACGAAAGTATCCCAACCGCCGCACCGCAAAGAGCGTTAATGGCAATTCCGGCCAGCAGCAGCCGGGAGAGAGTGGTGCTGCTGTGGCGACTGAGGATAAAAATGATCGCCGTTACCACAATACTGCCCGCAAAGGCGGCCAGCATCGGCCACCACAGCGCCAGCGCGGCGGGCAGCGTCACAGGAATAACAATGGAAAAGGCCAGCATCAGCGACGCACCGCTGCTAATCCCCATCAGGCCGGGATCGGCCAGAGGGTTGCGAAACAGGCCCTGCATCATTGCGCCGGAGAGCGCCAGCGCGGCGCCCACCAGCACGGCCAGGAGAACGCGCGGCAAACGAATAGTCCACCAGATCTTCCGGATCATGCTGTCAGACGGGGCGTGCCAGACAACAGGCAGTGACAGTCGCATCGCGCCGATATTGGCGGCCAACACGACCATCGCCAGCATCAGTACCAGCATCACCAGCAACCCGCGCTGCACGTTCACCGTTTTCATTGCGCTACGGCTTCCGCTGCTTTACGCAGTTTGGCAATGGCGCCCGGGGTCTGTAGGCCAAAGCCCAGCAGCGACATCTCATCCACCACCAGCAGGCTGCGGGTTTTTCCCGCCGGCGTCAGCGCCAGACCAGGCAACTGCCAGATTTTATTTTCGTCACCCATCGCCTTCAGCCCATCCTCGCCAATTACCACCAGCTGCGGGGCGCTCGCCACAATGCCTTCCTGAGTCAGCGCCTGATAGTGTCGAATGTTGCCCATGGCGTTCTGCAAACCTGCGCTGCGGATCGCACCATCTGCGGCGGTATCCGTTCCGGCGGCCATCGCCTTCATACCGGAGTGATTAAGGATATAAAGCACCTTAACCGGCAGCGGCTTGCTCGACGCGCCGGACAGCTGGCTGTCAATTTTGGCTTCAAGAGATTTGCCCTGCTCTTCACGGTGCAGCGTGCGGGCGATGTTGGCAATTTTCTGATGGATGGCGCTCAGTGAAGGTTCCCCCGTCACCGTCACCACCTTTACGCCAGCCTGCTCAATCTGCTGTAGTGCAATCGACGGTTTAGCCAGCTCACTGGCAATCACCAGTGTGGGCTTCATCGCCAGGATCCCTTCCGCATTCAGTTGGCGCATATACCCAACGTCGGGCAGTTTGATCGCCACGGCAGGCTTCTGGCTGGTGGAATCACGCGCCACCAGGCTCTGTTGCGCATCCAGCGCGTAAATGATTTCCGTCACGTCGCCGCCAATTGAGACTATACGCTGTTCCGCCATCAGCGAAAAAGGCAGCGCCAGCAATGCTATCAGCCACGCTTTCATGCGGCAGCTCCTTCGCCTGTCAGCATGGCAATCTGTTCGCGCCAGCGGGCCTGTTCCGGTTCACCTTCGGTGCGCTGACCGTACAACTGGGCAATCTGCGTACCGTCGGCAGCAAAGAGTTCCAGGCTGGTCACCGTACCGTTAGCCGTTGATTTGCGGGTTATCCAACTCTCGGCGATGGTATCTTCCATCAGATGCAGGGTGAACGTTGCGTTGAATATGTTCAGCCAGTTCTCCATCGGCATCAGCTTCTCCACCACGCCAGTGAAGATCTGCACGCAACCACGGTTGCCAATGAAGATCATGATCTCATTGCCATCGTTTTGTGCCAGCTTCAGCAGCTCGCTCAGCGCGCTGTTATCCACTTTCTGCGCCAGATCGCTGGCAACAGCGCGAAATGCCTGCTGTCGGGAGATATTATGACGCTTTAACAGGCCGAAGAACTGGTGTACGTCAGTCATGGCGCGCCATTCTTGTTCAATCAACGTGGGGTCAGGCTGCTCGTTATACGTCACCGGCAGGGCCGGGCTCACTGCCAGCGCAGAAGCCTCTTTGACGGAGAACGCTGCCAGCAGCGCCTGCCAGGCCGCCATATTGGTTTCTGGCGTGGCGTAAATTTTCAGGACGGCGTCACCGTGTGCATCGAAAATCTGAATGCTGTGGCGATCGCCGCGCGCGGTTTTCTCCAGCAGCGCAAACACACTTTTCCATTGCGAAGGGAAAATGCGCTGGTCCAGCGCGCGTGGGTTAAGGATCAGCCCGGCATGTCCGCCCAGATGTAAGTTTTCATAACGTCCTACCTGCTCATGCACGGCATACGCGTTGCGGGTAATGGATTTCGTTTCGCCCACCGCTTCCAGCGCCGCTAACAGTGCGGTGAAATCGGGCCTCAGCGCCACCGCATCATCCTGAGTGCGGGCCTGGGTCAGCTCCGCTTCACTGACGCCAAGCAGACCAGCGAGGTCGCGGGCATATGTTTTCGGCTGCTCTGCCTTCAGCGCCTGATAACGTTGGTAAAGGCTACTCATCTCCATTTGCTCTCCTTTGCGCCCTGCGAAATATGCAGGGCAGCGTGTGGTCAATTAAAAGGCGTTACGATCAGAAGTCGATATTGACACCCAGTTGGAAGGTGCGGCCCGGCATCACTGCCAACGCTTTATCATAAGCATCCTGATGGGTACTTTCCGTCAGGTTACGGCTGCTCAGGTAATCCCAGTATTTACGGTCGGTCAGGTTATAGATGCCGCCGTTCACCCGGACATGTTTCGCCACCTGCCAGTAAGCCGTCATGTCCACCATACCGTAACCCGGCACGCGCATATATTCGGTGGAGGAATCCGTCAGAGCAGAGCCGTCGTTGGCGTAGCTTTCGCGGTTGGTGTCGGTGGCGCGCTTGCCTTTCACAAAGGTTGCGGTTACTGCTGCGCCATAACGCCTGGCCGGATCGTCCCACGCCACGCCAACAATCGCTTTTACCGGCGCCACGCTGTCCAGGTCGACATAGCTGTCGCCGGAGTAGCGGGATTTTGATTTCCCTTCACTGTAGCCCAGCGCGAAGGTAGCGCTCAGGCCGTTGACTTCTTCATACCAGGTGCCGAAGTTCAGTTTAGTGCTGACCTGGCCGCCATAGATATAAGCCTTATCGCGGTTCTCAGCCTGATAGATAGTGTAGATATTCGACGGTACATTGCCGAACATCGACGGATTACCGGTGCGGGTATAGCGGGTGTAAGCGATAAAGTTCTCATAGGTGTTATAGAACATCGCCGCGTTCAGCGAGACGCCTTCCACGGGCTGCCCTTTCAGCCCCCACTCGTAGTTGTCGCTGGTTTCGGTTTTCAGATCGCTGTTGCCGATGAGTGCGTACTGCTGCCTTCCGGCATAGCTTGAACCGAGGTTCCAGGAACCATACAGCTGGCTGGCGTTAGGGAACTGAGCGCCGCGCTTGTACATCACCCAGGTCATCAGCGTTGGCGTAAGGTCGTAGTTGACGCTCAGTGACGGAAGGAGCTGGGTGTCGCTATTCTCTTTGCCATACAGCGTTTTGAGCTGCTCTTCAGTCAGCACGCTGCTGCCGGTGGTCAGACTGCTCAGGTTTTCAGGTTGAGTTGACTGATGCGCCACGCGTACGCCCGGCACCACGCTGAAATCATGACCGTTGAGATCGAAGTGAATTTTATCCTGTACGTAGCCACCGAGTACGTAAGTGCGGCTGTCGGCGTCAGGCTGCATAATCACGCTGTACTGGCTGGCCGGAGGCGCCTGACGGAACGGACGGCTGGTGTCGCTGATGCTGCCATTCAGGCCACCGCTCAGCTCATGACGACCGAGCCTGTTTGTCAGTTGAGTGTCAAAGCCCAGGGTATCCACATCGTAATCGGAATAGACCCGCTCCATTGCCGTGGCGCTGGATGGCATGAAGGTATTGTCGTGCGCCTGCGTCTGCTGCCAGAACACGCGCGAAGTCAGGCTGTCGATGTAGGCATTGGCAGGCGTCCACTCATCCTTAAGGCTGATTCCCCAGCGGCGGGTGTTGCTCTGTTGCTGCGCGGTGCCCCAGATGGTGTTGCCGCTGCTGTCCCAGGCGTCGTAGTGGGTATGGTTAGTCTTATCATAATAGTCGACGGTGCCGGTCAGCTTATGCGCGTCGTTCGGCTGCCAGATACCGGAGGCCAGCATCGCGTTGGAGTGCCAGTTAGCCGGATACGCATCAATCGTCCCGCTGTTGTTACGGGTCTGCTGGCCGTCACGGCGGCTGTAAACAAAGACGCCACGCAGGATTTCATCACCCGCAGCGGCGGTAATGCCGTTGTGCCAGCTGCGGTTGGCAGAGTCATAATCTGACCGATAACCAAAATAAGTTGATTTGTACGGTGTCAGGTAGTCATCCGCCGATTTAGGCATAAAGGAGACGGCGCCGCCGATGGCATTATTCGCCGTTGACGTTGACGTTGCACCCGATTCGATATCAACCTGACCATACATATAAGGATCGATGTAATCGCGCCCGATACCAAATGTGTTCAGTCCGGCACGTCCGACATAGCTTCGCCCCGTCGCGGCCGGTTGTGGAATGCCATCCACATCCAGCCCGACGCGGTTACTTTCCAGACCACGAATGTTGTAGCCGGTGTAGCCACTGCGGTCGAAGCCGCTCTTGCCAGCCGAAGAGCCGCCGCTGGTTCCGGTGGCGCTGATCAGCGGCTCGTAACGCATAACAGAGCCAAAATCATTGGCACCTTTATTTTGCATCTCTTCGGCGGTGACGGTGGTTTTGCTACCCGCTTCTTTCACCTGCTGCGGGGCCGTCACCACCATCAGCGGTTCAGACGGATGTGTTTTTTTACCCGAAACGTTTAGCGGTTTGCCGGAGGTTGTGGTCGCCGGGAGGGCATTGGCGGCTGTTTCAGCCCCGACGGAATAGCCAGAGGTCACCAGCGTGCCGAACAGCACCGTGGTATGGGCAATTCCCTGTGAGGAAAAGAGTTTACGCATTTTAGTAAGCCTTTATTCTTTATTAGTATCGACTCATACATTGCTGCCGCTGGCGTAAAAACCGCTAAAAGAAGAGTATGCGCCTGCTGCGCGTTATAAATGTCGATCCCTGACTCATACTTGCAAATGAGAATGATAATAATATTGATTACCTATATCAACTGTCTCCATAATTTATTCACAATTCAATCTGCATGGACGTTGACAGCCCCCGTTTTGTCGCCCGAAGATGAGAGTCAGATTTTTTTAGGAGACACGTCATGAAAACCTCTCCCGCCGTGACCATTGAGTATTGTTCCCAGTGCAACTGGCTGCTACGTGCAGGCTGGATGGCGCAGGAACTGCTGCACACCTTCAGCACCGACCTGGCCTCGGTTACCCTGATTCCGGGTACCGGCGGCATTTATCAGATTGCCATCGACGGGCAGCTTATCTGGGATCGCAAAACTCATGGCGGTTTTCCGGAAGTGAAGGAGCTGAAGCAGCGGGTGCGTGATATCTGTTTTCCCGAACGGGATTTAGGGCATATTGATAAAGCGTAACGCCCTGATTGAGCGACAAAGAAGGGAAGGGATGACCACTCTGTTCCTACAGACCCTGGGTGAACCGAGCATCACTGGCGCCGTTGGCAACCTGAAGATGAACAGGCTCACTGCTCTATGAAGATGTCGACCGCCGGGTAAAGATTTGCCCGGCGGCCATTGACCTTAATGTACCTGTGTAACCGTGTCGCGTTCACTGCCTGGCAGCAGCGGACGCTATCGGATCAGAATGCGCTTTTCGCATAGCCGGTCATCTCTTTCAGGCCCATTTCACGGCCTAACGCGGTCATTGGATGAACCACAACGATGCCGCGAACGCTTTTTTTCAGCGCGCCCAGATTGGCCTGCTCTTTTTTAGTGATAGCGCGGCTGAACGGCATCTTTTTCAGCTTCTGCGCTTCTTTGCTCAGCTTCTCTTCGCGCACGCCGCGCAGGCGGTCGATCTCAGCGATCAGCTTCTCTTTTTCCTTCAGCAGTTCGCCGAGTTTTTCCGCGTTGCCGGACTCCAGCAGCTGCGGTTCTTTATGCGTTAAGGCATCCAGCTTATCGCTCAGCGTCTTAATTTCTGCCTGAACTTGTTCTTTCATCATGATTAACCGTGCAGTGATTCGTTGCCGCAAGGATACACGAAAGCGACGGGGAGAGGGAAAGGTCGGAGACTACTTTTTGAAGGCCTGTTTGAGACTGATGCGGGAGATAAGCTCGGTCAGAGAGAGCACCAGCGTGGAACGCACCATCTGTTGATAGCGCTGTTGCAGCATGGCGCGCAGATTTATATCGTCAATGGACAGATCGGGAGGAGGAGGCAACGCCGCCACGCAGTGAAGCTCGCCGAATGGCCCAAGCAGTTCGTCATCGGTAAAACGGTAGTCGGTGCCGTCGTCGTTCAGCGCCTCGCGCAGCGCCAACAGCAGCTCGGCGTCTTCATATTCGTTGCGGCTGATCACACCCAGGCCATAGATCAGCTTCAGTCTCACCGGCAGTTCGCCAAGCGGGCCGTCGCCCAGCAGAAGCGGCTCTACCGCATATTTTACGGCGTAATCGTCCTTGCGGAACACCTTCATCACCAGCAGATTAACCGCCTCTGCCAGCAGTTCAACCGCCGCAATCAGAAAACCCCTGACCGAACGACCCGCGTTCAGGCGTTCCAGTACCCGATTCTCAAAAGCCTGAGGTTTTTCCATAAGAGCCTGCATATCGTTCTTTGACCTGCTTAGCAGTGCCGAAGCGGGTACGGCGCTGTCGCCATACCCGCTCTGCTCGTCCGTTGAGCCTGGCATTATGCCATAGCGTCGTATGCCTTCACTACCGCAGCAACGGTATCGCTGTTGGCATCAAGCCCGGACACCTGCGCCAGCGTATCCTGCACGCCAAGGCGTGACAGCAGATCCACCAGCTCCTGCGCCTGCGGATCCTGCTCGCTGCGATAGTGCATGGCGGCGGCAATGCCGGTAACCAGGTTGTCATGCGGCAGCGCGTACTCCAACGTGCCCAGCGTGGGCTTGATCAGGCGATCGCCCGCACTCAGCTTACGCAGCGGCTGACGACCCACGCGCTCCACGTCATCTTTCAGATACGGGTTCTCAAAACGGCCGAGGATTTTCTGGATATAGGCCGCATGCTTGTCGGCGTCAAAGCCGTAGCGCTTGATCAGCACCGCGCCGCTCTCTTCCATCGCCCCTTTCACCACCGCGCGCACTTTCTCATCGAGGATCGCTTCGCGAATGGTTTTATGGCCCGCTAACTGACCCAGGTAGGCGGTGATGGCGTGGCCGGTATTCAGGGTGAACAGCTTGCGCTCAACAAACGCCATCAGGTTATCGGTGAGTTCCATGCCGGGAATGTTCGGCAGCTCGCCTTTAAACTGTGTTTTATCGACGATCCACTCGCTGAAGGTTTCTACGGTAACCTCCAGCGGATCGGTGGTGCCCGCTTCGGAAGGCGGTACGATGCGGTCAACGGCGGAGTCCACGAAGCCGACGTTGGCCTCAACCCAGGCGTGATACTGTTCAGGCAGCGCCTTCAGCACAAAACCTTTTAATTGCGTGGTGCCGCGCACCATGTTTTCACAGGCAATGATATTCAGTGGGCGAGTGTTACCGCTATCACTGCGTTTGGCTAAGCCTTTCGCGATGCCGCCAGCGATGCGCTCGAGGATCTGCGGGCCAACCGCCGTGGTAACGATATCAACGTCGGCAATCAGCGGAATGATGTCATCGCTGGCGCTGCTCACGGCGTTAACGCCTTTAACCGTTTCAACCTGCGCCTGCTCGCCCACCACGCGCACCGGGTATTCGTGACGGGCGTTCAGCGCGTCGAGAACCACCTGATTCACATCGGCGAAGGTCAGTTGAATGCCCGCATCGGCCAGGAGTTTGCCGATAAAACCGCGGCCGATGTTACCGGCGCCAAAATGTAATGCTTTCATAAACTTTCCCTTATTAACGATCGAGGGCCGGACAAACCCGACCCGAAAAAAAGGCCGGGCATCCCCGGCCCTGTGGGTCAATAACCTTGCGTTACGCTGGCTGTTTGCCGGAGAGCAGGTCCAACACTTCCTGCACGTCGGTGGTCGTTGCCAGACGAGCGATAACGCTGTCGTCATCAAGCGCGTTAGTCAGGCTGGTGATCACCTGAATGTGCTCGTTATTGCGGGCGGCGATACCGATTACCAGGCGGGCAATGTCGTCCTCTTCGTCACCGAAGCGTACGCCTTCCGGATACTGGCAGAACACCACGCCGGTCTTCAGCACGCGATCTTTTGCTTCAATGGTGCCGTGCGGCACAGCGATAGATTCGCCCAGGTAAGTTGACGTCAGCTTCTCGCGATCCAGCATGGCTTCCACATACGCTGGCTCAACGTAACCGCCTTTAACCAGCTGCTCACCGGCAAAGCGAATGGCCTGCTCTTTATCGGTAGCATGGTTGCCGAGGAATACGTTGCTGGCGCTCAGTTTAAACAGGTGTTCCTGGCTGTTGTCATAGCTGTCGTTCAGCGTGGCGGTGACTTTTTCGCGATGGCCAGCGCTGCGGTTCGCTTCCACCAGACGCGCGGTCAGATCGGTGTAGAGACCGCTGTCGAGGAAGTTGGTCAGCGAGATATGCTGCGCGTGAGGTGCCTGACGCATTGCGCGTTCGGTCAGATCGCGGTGCGTGATCACCAGGTCCACATCGCCGGGCAAATTGTTGATGGCGGTGTTGGTCACAGAAATGTTGGTCAGGCCTGCATCATTCACTTTTTTACGCAGCACGCCTGCGCCCATTGCGCTGGAGCCCATACCGGCATCGCAGGCAACGATAACTTTGCGCACGTGGCTCAGGTCGCCGTTCATGCCGTCTGCGGCGGTAACGGGCGCCGTGCCGGTCTGGCCTTTCGATTTGGCTTTCATATCGCTCACGCGACGCGCCGCCGCTTCGATATCGTCCTCTTCTTTCACCTTGCTGGTTTTCAGCAAAATGGCCGAAACCACAAAGGAAACCGCAAACGCCGCCACGATGGCTGCAATATTGGCGAAGTAGGCGCCTTTTGGCGTCATTGCCAGCACGGCCAGGATCGAACCAGGCGAAGCAGGTGATACCAGACCGCCGTTCAGCAGCGTCAGGGTGAATACGCCGGTCATGCCGCCGAGGATCACCGCGATCAGCAGACGTGGGTTCATCAGCACATACGGGAAGTAAATTTCGTGGATGCCGCCCAGGAAGTGGATGATGGCCGCACCGCCCGCAGACTGACGCGCGTTGCCGCGACCAAAAAACATGTAGGCCATCAGCACGCCCATGCCCGGACCGGGGTTCGCTTCAATCAGGAAGAAAATAGACTTGCCGGCTTCACTGGCCTGCTGGATACCCAGTGGCGAGAAGATACCGTGGTTGATGGCGTTATTCAGGAACAGAATTTTCGCCGGTTCAACGAAGATCGAGGTCAACGGCAGCAGGTTGTTCTGCACCATCAGGTTTACGCCAGCCGCCAGAATATGCGACAGACCTTCCACCAGCGGGCCGATAGCCAGGAAGGCGAGGATCGCCATCAGCATACCGATAATACCGGCTGAGAAGTTGTTAACCAGCATCTCAAAGCCGCTTTTGATTTTACCGTCGATCACGCGGTCGAAGGCTTTAATGGCCCAGCCGCCCAGCGGCCCGGCGATCATTGAGCCAAGGAACATGGGCATATCAGCGCCCACGATCACGCCCATCGTGGTGATTGCGCCCACCACGCCGCCGCGATCGCCGCCAACCAGACGGCCACCGGTATAACCGATCAGCAACGGCAGCAGGTAGGTGATCATTGGCGCGACCAGCTTGGCCAGCGTTTCGTTCGGCAGCCAGCCGGTAGGAATAAACAGCGCGGTGATAATACCCCAGGCGATAAACGCCCCGATATTTGGCATCACCATGTTACTCAGAAAGCGACCAAAGCTTTGAACCCTGATCTTGATATCTGATGAGGACATAAAAACACACCCCTTATTTGACACGCGCTAAAAATAAGAGAGCGCGCTGATTTATTGTTTGAACGCTGACGGTAAAAACCATCCGTATTACTGTATGCACGCGGACTCTACCACGCGAATATGACGCTGCGTAGTCACGCTTAAAAATGTGACGTATATCACCTAATAGCCGGTCGGTGAGGGGGTTATTTAGTGATGACGATCACATTTATAACGTGTAAAAAAAAGACAAAGGCGAATTAATAACCAATTCAACGCCTTGTACGTGATTTGGGTCACAATTCTAAATGAAGTGTTTATAGTAAAAATGTGAATAAGATCACAATTTTTTAACGATAAGATCCCGGGCAGTCGGTCTTAAGAAGGGAAAGGCAGCGAGCGGTGTAACAAAGTTACGCAGGCTCGGCTGCCTTTAGAGCGGGCAGGTTAACGGAACTCGCCCTGAAGCGCGCGCTGCGCCTGGCTTAATGCAGGCACATTCGCGGAAAGATTATTCATTAATACATTGTACTGGGTGGCCTGTTGCTGCGTCGGAAACTGCACCTGCGGGCCGTTAAACGTTACCTGTGCGCCCTGCTGTTGCAAGAAGTCACCGGCCTGCACCGCGTCCTGGCTCAGCGTTTGCAGAGCAGGCAGCGTGGTAATCAGCGCGGAAGCTGGTTGCGTCACGACGTTGTTATAGACGTTGTTGTAAACGGTTTTCAGATCGTCTGGCTGTTTCAATCCCGCTTTGCTGCCGTCCGCCTGCGTTTTCGCCGCCTGAATCTGCTGCGTCAGCACGCTAAGCGAGCCGCTGGCCTGCCGCAACACGTCGCGCTGGGTTAAGTAATCCTGCGGTGAGCGGATGGTCGACAGCGCATCCACCACCGGTTTCATACCTGAATCCACCGCGCGATTAATCTGCTGCGAAAAGCCATAAATGATGGCGTAGTCATTGACGTAATGACCAAAATTTTTCTTTTGATCTTCACTCAGATTCGGCAAATGTTCGCCGCTGCGCATAACGGTGTTTTGCAGAAAATCGATAAAGGCTTTGCGCTGATCGGCTTCATTATCACCGCAGCCCGCCAGTTGAAAGACCAGAAAGAGCGCCACAAAGGGAGCCAGCACGCGCGTCCAGCCGCGAGAAATTCCTGTCATCATGAGAAATAACTCCTGTTAATAAAAATGCAGTTAACGCAACGGCCCACGCCGCGAATACAGAATAGTTTAACGCGTTCATTAAGAATATGAAAAAACGGCGTCCGGCGTGTTAATGATGCCGATTTTCAGGGTCGCCGATGATGAAAATTTATCACCCTCTCCCTTTCAGCACCGGGCAGGCTATACTTACAATAAGCATGACCGAAAGGGCGCTCTTCACCCGCCAGAAGCAAGATCGAAAAAGATTCAAAAAATATGTCGCAAAGCGCAAAGTTTGATCTATAACTTAGATCCCTGGCGTTTCCTGCGCTGTCTCTCTGACCTTTTTGCAAGAGCTTCTCAGCGGCCGAAGTCTGCCAGCATTATGAGCCTGAGTGTCAGGTTCTCCCTCTGGTTGTTCACATTTGTGATTTTTATGAGGAGTGCTATATGGAAACCAAAGATCCAATGTCCGAGCTGCTGTCCAGCCTGGAACACATTATCCTGACGCGCGAAGTTATTCAGGCGGCCCCGGCACTTAAAGATGATGTGGTTGTTCATGAACCGAAGCGCATCCGCGAAATTACCGGTATGGAAATTGATGAGTTTGCCCTGGCAATGGGCGTCAGTGTTTCTTCGGTGAAGAGCTGGGAAGCGAAGCGTACCCGCCCTTCACGCAGCGCGCAGAAGTTAATGCAGTTGATCCAGATGAATCCCTGCCTCAGCCGTGAGCTGCTGGCATAAAATCAAACCCGCCAGATGGCGGGTTTTGTGTTTTCAGTCGCCGATACTTTTCCTGCCGCTTGTTACTCTTCTCTGAACATCCCCTCTCGCCCTAACTGTCTGTTCAGGCGGACAGAGCTTATTGTATGATGCGATGACACAGCGCGCTTGCCAGGGAGGCAACGGAAAATGCCTGAAAGGAAAAATGCCACGCCAACGCCGCACGATGCGGTATTCAAACAGTTTTTAACCCATCCTGAGACTGCTCGGGACTTTATGGATCTTCATCTGCCGGGGACACTGCGGGCGCTGTGCGATCTTGATACGTTAAAGCTGGAATCCGGAAGTTTTATAGAAGAGAACCTTCGCCCTTATTACAGCGATGTGCTTTACAGCCTGAAAACGGCGGGCGGCGACGGCTATATCCATGTGCTCATTGAGCATCAAAGCACGCCTGAAAGGCATATGGCCTTCAGGCTTCTACGCTATGCGGTGGCAGCCATGCAGCGCCACCTTGATGCCGGACATAAAAAGCTGCCGCTGGTTATTCCCGTATTATTCTATAACGGCAAACGCAGCCCCTATCCCTATACCACCAACTGGCTGAATAACTTTGATGATCCGGCGCTGGCTGCCAGACTTTACAGCCACGACTTTCCGCTGGTAGACGTAACGGTTATTCCTGACGACGACATCATGCATCACCGCAGCATGGCGGTACTTACCCTGTTGCAAAAGCACATTCACCAACGCGATCTTGCAGAGCTTCTGGACAGGCTGTCAACGCTTTTACTGGCTGAACACCTCACAGGACAGCAGCTGATTTCGCTGATAAACTACCTCATACTGGCTGGCGAAGCGACAGACGCCAAAGCCTTTGTACATGACCTGGCGCAGCGTGTGCCACAACATGAGGACGAACTGATGACCATCGCACAGCAACTGGAACAGAAGGGCATCGAAAAAGGACTTAAGCAGGGCATTGAAAAAGGCCGCAAACAGGAAGCGTTGAAAATCGCACGGTCCATGATGCTGAACGGCCTTGATCGTCATGTCATCATGAAAATGACGGGCCTTACGGAAGATGAACTGGCGCAAATCTCCCACTAACCGGCCGTCGCCAGCCCAATCGAAACGACAAGCGATAAAAAACCCGCCAGACGGCGGGTTTTGTGTTTTCAGGCGTTCACTGCGTTATTGCAGCAGTGAAATATCCGCCACCTGCAAAAACAGCGCGCGCAGCTTCGACAGCAGCGTCAGGCGGTTAATTCTCACCTCGCGGTCTTCCGCATTGACCATTACTTTCTCGAAGAAATCATCAACGGCGGTACGCAGCTGCGCCAGTTCGCTCAGCGCTTCCTGATAACGGCCTTGAGCGTAATACGGCGCGAGTTTGCTGCTGAGCGCGGAGACGTAGGTCGCCAGCTTGATCTCTTCGTTCTCTTTCAGCAGCGACGCCTGCACGCTGTCGTTCAGCGGTTCGGTTGATTTCGCCAGAATGTTGGAAACGCGCTTGTTCGCCGCCGCCAGGGCGGTGGCATCGTCGAGCGTACGGAAGTGCGACACGGCCTTCATGCGGGCGTCGAAATCTGCCGGGCGCGTCGGACGACGGGCCAGCACGGCCTGAAGCGTATCCACGCTGTGCCCCTCTTCCTGATACCAGGTGCGGAAGCGGCCAAGCATGAAATCGATCACCTCATCAACAACCTTGCCGTTGCTCAGCTTGCTGCCGTACAGTCGAACCGCTTCCCCGGTAAGGGTTTGCAGATCGAGCGGCAGGTTCTTCTCAACGATAATGCGCAACACGCCCAGCGCGGCGCGGCGCAGCGCAAACGGGTCTTTATCGCCTTTCGGATGTTGACCGATACCGAAAATTCCGGCCAGGGTGTCCATCTTGTCGGCGATAGCCAGTGCACAGGCCACCGGATTGGACGGCAGATCGTCGCCGGCAAAACGCGGCTGATACTGCTCGTTCAGCGCCACGGCCACATCCTCCGCTTCGCCGTCGTGGCGCGCATAGTGCATGCCCATCACGCCCTGGGTATCGGTAAACTCAAATACCATGTTGGTCATCAGGTCGCACTTGGAAAGCAGACCCGCGCGGGTAGCGTGATTGACGTCGGCGCCAATCTCGCCAGCAATCCAGCCAGCCAGCGCCTGAATGCGGTCGGTTTTATCGCGCAGCGTGCCCAGCTCTTTCTGAAACAGGACGGTTTCCAGACGCGGCAGGTGATCTTCCAGACGTTTTTTGCGGTCGGTATTGAAGAAGAATTCTGCGTCGGCGAGGCGCGGACGCACCACTTTTTCGTTACCGTCGATAATCTGCTGTGGATCTTTTGATTCAATATTGGTGACAAAAATGAAGTGTGGCAGCAGCTTGCCCGCGGTGTCATAAACCGGAAAGTATTTCTGATCGCCCTTCATGGTATACACCAGCGCTTCCGCCGGCACGGCCAGAAACTTCTCCTCAAAGGTGGCGGTCAGCACCACCGGCCACTCCACCAGCGAGGCCACTTCTTCCAGCAGGCTGTCGCTCAGATCGGCGATGCCGCCAATTTTTCGTGCTGCGGCTTCGGCATCCGCTTTGATCTGCGCTTTACGCGCGTCAAAATCGGCCTGAACCTTGCCGCGTTCCAGCAGGATCTGCGGATAGTGATCCGCGCTGTCGATGGTGAATTCCGGCTCGCCCATAAAGCGGTGGCCGCGGATCGTGCGTGCAGAGTCAATACCCAGAATGGTGGCAGGAATGCTTTCGTCACCGAGCAGCAGCGTAACGGTATGCACCGGCCGCACGAACTGCACGTCCGAATCGCCCCAGCGCATCAGTTTTGGGATCGGCAGTTTCGCCAGCGCGGTGCTGACCATCGCGGGCAGCAATGAACGCGCGCTTTCGCCTTTCACGTTCGCGCGATACACCAGCCACTCGCCTTTGTCGGTTTTCAGGCGGTCGGCCTGATCGGCGGTGATACCGCAGCCGCGCGCCCAGCCTTCAGCGGCTTTAGTTGCCGCGCCGCTGGCGTCAAAGGCGGCGGAAACGGCCGGGCCGCGTTTTTCAACGGTGCGATCGGGTTGTGCGTCGCTCAGGTCGGCAACCTTCAGCGCCAGGCGGCGCGGCGCGGCATACCAGCGAACGTCGCCGTGCGTCAGGCCCGCAGCATCCAGTTCGGCGGTAAAGTTGGCGGCAAAAGATTCGGCCAGGCTGCGTAGCGCCTTCGGCGGCAGCTCTTCGGTGCCGATTTCCACCAGAAAAGTTTTATCAGTCATGGCTGCCTCTTATTTCTTGTTATTGCACATCGGGAAGCCCAGCGCCTCGCGGGACGCATAGTAGGCTTCCGCCACGGCTTTGGTCAGGGTACGAATACGCAGAATATAGCGCTGACGCTCGGTTACCGAGATCGCTTTGCGCGCGTCAAGCAGGTTAAAGGTATGGCCCGCCTTCAGAATGCGCTCGTAAGCGGGCAGCGGCAGCGGTTTTTCCAGCGCCAGCAGGTGCTGCGCCTCTTTCTCATACTGCTCAAAGCAGGTGAAGAGGAAATCGACGTCGGCATGTTCGAAGTTATAGGTAGACTGCTCGACCTCGTTCTGATGGAACACGTCGCCGTAGGTGGTTTTACCCAGCGGGCCGTCGCTCCAGACCAGATCGTAGACGCTGTCCACGCCCTGGATGTACATCGCCAGGCGCTCCAGACCGTAGGTAATCTCGCCGGTCACCGGCTTGCACTCCAGGCCGCCAACCTGCTGGAAATAGGTGAACTGCGTCACTTCCATGCCGTTCAGCCACACTTCCCAGCCCAGACCCCAGGCACCCAGCGTCGGGTTTTCCCAGTTGTCTTCTACAAAGCGAATATCGTGAATGCCAGGATCGAGCCCCAGCTCTTTCAGCGAGCCAAGGTAAAGCTCCTGAATATTGTCCGGCGACGGCTTGATGATCACCTGAAACTGGTAATAGTGCTGAAGGCGGTTGGGGTTTTCGCCGTAGCGGCCGTCGGTCGGTCGGCGGGAAGGCTGCACATAGGCGGCGGCGACAGGCTCCGGGCCAAGTGCGCGCAGGCAGGTCATCGGGTGAGAGGTTCCCGCACCCACTTCCATATCCAGCGGCTGCACGATGGTGCAACCCTGGCGTGCCCAGTAATCCTGTAAGGTCAGGATCAGTCCCTGAAAGGTCTTGGTATCAAACTTTTGCATGTTGGATCCGCACGCGATACGAGTAGTTATAAAAAGTGGGCGTCAGTATACCCTCTGACCGTGCGTTAGTCAGCCCGATGTTTGGTCAGAAGGGGGCACGACGCCAGGCTGAATCGTTTTAAGCAAAACGCTCATTTTACCGATTTGAGTCACATATTTTTTTGAAAAATTTTTACATAAGACAAATTTTAGTGCGCGACAGCCGGTTTTCCTGATTGAAACAGCCAAATAATCGTGCGGGTGATAGCTGTCACATTTTAATTTAAACCGTATTTGTACTCTTTCTTCCCGCAAGCTAAATCAATTCAGCTACAGGACGAAAATGATGAAAAAAAGCGTAATAGCAGGGGCTGTTTTACTGACCATCAGCGGGCAGACGATGGCCCAAAACTGGGTGCTGACCGATGCTGAAAGCGGCACGGAGCAAGGAAACTGGCAGACCAGCAGTAAAGCGCTGAAGCTGTCAGGTGAAAGCTTCAGCATTGAGCAAAAAATCCTGCACGGCGGTAAACAGGAGGGCAGCAAGGTGCTGACGATCGTCAGCCAGAATGGGCTAACTATCGCGCTGAGCCCAACGCGCGGGATGGATCTGCTGCACGTTAGCGGTCATGGCATGCGGCTGGGCTGGGATTCGCCGGTCAATGAGGTGGTCAATCCGGCTTATATCAATCTTGAAAGCCGCAACGGCCTGGGCTGGCTGGAAGGCTTCAATGAGATGATGGTGCGCTGCGGTTATGAATGGACGGGTCACCCGGTGACCAAAGACGGCGTGATCTACACGCTGCACGGCAAGGCAGGCAACACACCCGCATCGAAAGTGGAGGTGTCGATTGATGATAAGGCGCCTCATGAAATCCGCATCCGTGGTTTGTTAAAAGAGAATACCTTTAAAAAAGCCAACCTGGAAACGTGGACAGAGCTGCGCTATGTACCGGGCGCGGACGCCTTCACGATTCACGATGTGCTGACAAACCGCGCGGACTACCCGCACGACTATCAGATCATCTATCACAGCAACTTTAGTACGCCGATCCTTGAAAAAAATGCCCGTTTCATTGCGCCGTTAAAATCGGTTTCGCCCTTTAACGACTACGCGAAAAAAGGGCTGAATGACTGGAACGTTTACGCCGCGCCCACCAAAGATTTCGATGAAATGGTGTTCAATCTGGTGCCAAAAGCGGATGAAAACGGCAAAACCCTGGCGGCGGTGATCAACAGTAAAAGTGATAAGGGCGCGTCAATCGAGTTTGATACGCACCAGCTGCCGTTGCTGACAATGTGGAAAAATACCGACACCCTGAAGCAGGGCTACGTCACCGGTATTGAGCCAGGCACCAACTATGCTTATCCGGTAACGATTGAGAAAGAGCAGGGGCGGGTGAAGCAGATACAACCCGGCGAAAGCAAAGCATTCACGCTGACCTATACGCTGCTGAAGGACGCCAGCGCGGTGCAGAAAGTTGAACAACGCGTGAAGCAGCTTCAGGGGGATGAAAAGCCGGCCGTGGATGAGAAGCCCATCGCCGTTGAGTGATAACCCGTAAGGTGGCCCGGCCACCTTTTTCTTCCTTCTGGTTTTCTCTTCCGCTTTCTGCCCGATGCCCACCTCCGCTCTTCTGACGTAGTATGTCCTTCTGATGTAGCTTTACCGTGTAAAGAAGCGATTCAGCACTAAAATTCGGGCTTTTGGTATTGCAAAGGTATTACGTAAAGGTACTCTTTGATCGTACCTACACCAGGGGAACACCCAAATGAAAAATAAAATAGCCAGCCTGTCATTTATGATGTTCGTCGAATGGTTCATCTGGGGAGCGTGGTTCGTTCCGCTGTGGGCCTTACTGCAAAGCAAAGGATTTACGCCGGTCGAAATTGCCTGGTGTTACGCCTGTACTTCACTGGCGGCAATTATGTCGCCCATTCTGGTCGGTTCCCTGACTGACCGCTTTTTTCAGGCGCAAAAGGTATTGTCCGCACTGATGCTGGCAGGTGCGGTGCTGATGTATTTCGCCGCGCAGCAGGAGAGCTTCGGGCCCTTCTTCGCCCTGATGCTGCTCTATTCGCTGACTTACATGCCAACCATCGCGCTGACCAACAGCATTGCGTTTTCGCACGTTGGCGACGTGGAGCGCGACTATCCACGCATCCGCGTGCTGGGCACGCTTGGCTGGATTGCCTCTGGTGTTGTCTGCGGCTTTCTGCCGCCGATGCTCGGTTTCGGCGACATCTCCGCCAGCAATATTCCGCTGCTGGTTGGGGCGGGCAGTTCCGCCGTCCTGGGCGTATTTGCGCTGACGCTGCCGGCAACGGAGCCGAAAAGTACCGGAAAATTCAACCTGCGCGTGGTGCTGGGGCTGGATGCGCTGCACCTGCTGAAAGACCGCAGCTTCCTGGTCTTTTTTGTCAGCTCGTTTCTGTTCAGCATGCCGCTGGCCTTCTACTACATTTTTGCCGAAGGCTTCCTGAGCGAAGTCGGGCTGAAGCACGCCACCGGCTGGATGACGCTGGGCCAGCTTTCTGAAATCTTCTTCCTGCTGGCGCTGCCGTTTTTTATCAAGCGCTTCGGCATCGGCAAGGTGCTGCTGCTGGGGCTGGTAACCGCCGCGCTGCGCTACCTGTTCTTTGTCTTTGGCAGCGACCAGAACGTATTGACCTACGGCCTGCTGTTTATGGGCATTCTGCTGCATGGCGTCAGCTACGACTTCTACTTCGTTACCGCCTACATCTATGTTGATAAAAAAGCGCCGGTGGAGATGCGCAACGCCGCGCAGGGGCTGATCACTCTGGCCTGTCAGGGCGTCGGCAGCCTGCTGGGCTACCGGCTGGGCGGCTACCTGATGCAGGAGATGTTTCAGTATCCGCAGCCGCAAAACGGCCTGACCTTTAACTGGGCGGGCATGTGGTTATTCGGCAGCGTGATGATCATCATTATCACCATTGCGTTCGTGGCGCTGTTCCGCGACGGCCGGAAAAAAAGCGACGAACTCAGCCCGCTGGCCGCATCAGCCAGCGGTGAAAAATAGAGGAAAAGAGATGTCAGTAACGAAAGAGAGCCGCATTCTCGGCGCATTTTATGGCCAGGCGCTGGGCGATGCGATGGGCATGCCCTCCGAACTGTGGCCGCGCTCACGCGTGAAGCAGCATTTTGGCTGGATAGATCGCTTTCTGCCCGGCCCGGCGGAGAACAACGCGGCCTGCTATTTCAACGAGGCGGAGTTTACCGACGACACCTCAATGGCGCTGGCGCTGGCCGATGCCATTATCAGCTGCAACGGCGCAATTGAGCCGGAGGTGATTGGACGCAATATTCTGAACTGGGCGGAAAGCTTCGACGCCTTCAATAAAAACGTGCTGGGGCCAACCTCTAAAATCGCGCTTAATGCGCTGAAGAGCGGCACGCCGATCGCGGAACTGGCCAATAATGGCCTGACCAACGGCGCGGCGATGCGCATTTCGCCGCTCGGCTGCCTGGTGCCGCCGTGCAGCCTGAGCGATTTCATCGACGACGTCGAACGGGCCTCCAGCCCGACGCACAAGGCGGATGTGGCTATTGCCGGTGCGACGACCATTGCCTGGGCGGTATCGCTGGCGGTGGAGGGCGTGAGCTGGTCGCGCATCCGGGATCAGCTGCCCGCGATAGCGAAGGCGGCGCAGGAAAAACGCGTGACCACTTTCAGCCCGTCGATGGCGGCGCGCATTGAACTGGCGCTGCGCACCGTCGAGCGCGCTGCCGGCGTGGAGCAGGCGATGGAGCAGGTTTATCAGCTGATCGGCGCAGGTACCGCCACGATTGAATCCGTTCCGGCCGCGATTGCCATGGTTGAACTGGCGAAAACCGATCCCACGCGCTGCGCCATTCTTTGCGCCAACCTGGGCGGCGATACCGACACCATCGGCGCGATGGCGGTGGCGATTTGCGGCGCGCTGCACGGCGTGGAAGCGATTGATCCACAGCTTAAAGCGCAGCTCGACGCGGTGAATCAGCTTGATTTCAGCCGCTACAGCCGCGCGTTTCTGCTGTTCCGACAGCAACGTGAGGAGGCATATGGTCACGCTTCCCGATCCTGATTCGCTGAGCGCGCGCGATGCGGTCTGCGTGATAGGCGCCGCCGTGGTTGATGTGATCGCCGATGCGTATTCGCTGCCTCATCGCGGCAGCGATATCGAACTGCATCAGCAGGGCGTCAACGTGGGCGGCTGCGCGCTCAACGTGGCGATTGCGCTGCATCGTTTAGGCGTGCAGGCCACCAACGCGCTGCCGATCGGCCAGGGCACCTGGGCCACCATCATCACCCAAAAAATGGCGGAGTACGGTATTCATTCGCCGCTGCGGACCGACAAAGGCGATAACGGCTGGTGCCTGGCACTGGTGGAACCGGACGGCGAGCGAACCTTCCTCTCGGTCAGCGGCGTGGAAAATCAGTGGGATGCCGCGATGCTCGCGCAGCTCAGCCTGCCGTCAGGAAGCTGGATTTACCTTTCCGGTTACCAACTGACGGCGGCCAGCGGCGAAACGCTGCTCGCCTGGCTGGAGACGCTGCGCGACGTACGGCTGTTTATTGATTTCGGCCCGCGGCTGGCCGATCTCTCCGACGCGTTTTTCCATCGGCTGATGGCGCTGAGTCCTGTGGTGACGCTGAATCGTCAGGAGGCGGCGCTGATTGGCGAACGTCTGCCGGGCGCGGTGGCGGACGGCGCTGAGCTGCTGGCCTGCTGGCGTGAGCACTTCAGCAGCCCGCTGATTGTGCGGCTGGACAGCGAAGGCGCGGGTTATGTTTCGATGAGCGAGTCCGGCTGGGTGCCCGCTTTCCCTGCCGAGGTGGTGGATACCATTGGCGCGGGCGACAGCCACGCGGGCGGCGTACTGGCCGGGCTGGCGTCCGGCTGGTCGCTGGCGGCGGCGGTAACGCTGGGAAACGCGGTGGCATCTTACGTGGTGGCGCATCGCGGCGGCGACTGCGCGCCGAAAAAAGAAGATCTGGCCGGGCTGTGGCGGCGCAACGCTACCCGGCGATAAAGGTGTACATGTCGCTGCGGCAGTAGCTGATGCTGTACTCCAGCGGCGCGTTCTGCGCGTCAAGGGCAAGCTGGCTGATCACCAGCACCGGCACGTTTTCCGGCAGCGCGATCAGCGCCAGCATCTCTTCATCGGGCATGCGGGCGCTGACGCGGCTCTGCGTCGTCACCGGCGTGATGTTATGCTGGCGGAAGTAGTCATACAGGGAGATACCGATGTCGTCCGCGTGAGCGATCAGTGCGGCGGGTACCCAGGACTCTTCAACGGAAACCGCCTGTTCGTCCACGTAGCGAATGCGTTTGAGCAGAAAGACCTCGCTGCCGGGTTTCAGCTTCAGCCAGCTCGCGATCTCTTTTGTGCAGCGGATAATGCTTTTATTAATCCACACCGTGTCCGGCGTTTTCCCTTTAAGCACCACCTGCTGCGAGAAACCCTTTGGCTCTTTGAGCGAATACTCCATCTGACTGACGATTTGCGTGCCGTAGCCTCGCGCGCGTTTCACCACGCCTTCCTGCTCCAGCTCGGCCAGCGCTTTACGCACGGTAATGCGGGAAATTTCCAGATACTGACTGAACTCGCGCTCGCTCGGCAGAATATCTTCCTGACGGAGCGCGCCGCTGCGCACTTCGCTTTTAATCACCGCGGCGAATCGCTGATAAAGCGGCTTTTTCGCTTTTACGGAGAGATGCTGTTTGAGCTTATCGAGCAGCGGGGCGGAATCTTTCATCGGGAGTAGCGTCAGTTGATTTTTAACAATAATACGCGCAATTCGCCGACAGCGGTACTGGCGAGGCAGGCGCTGTCCGAAATGTGATGTGAAAAGTTGTTGAACCTGTCCGGCGCGGTTAACCTCATTACGCGTTGTGGCACGGAAACTGAGGAAAAAATGACGGAAAAGATTGGCTGGATAGATAATTTACGTGCCGTGGCCTGCCTGATGGTGATTATGATCCACACCACGACCTGGTACGTGACGAACGCCCCGGCGGTTGCCGAGCACACCTGGGATCTCTCTAATCTTCTTAACTCTGCTTCGCGCGTCTGCGTGCCGATCTTTTTTATGATTTCCGGCTACCTGTTCTTTGGCGAACGCAGCGCGCAGGGACGGCATTTTCTGCGTATCGTGCTCTGCCTGCTGTTCTACAGTGCGGTGGCGCTGGCCTATATTACCTGGCTCACGCCGATCAGCGAGGGTCTTTCTGTCAGGCATCTTTTGCAGAAGCCGGTGTTCTATCACCTGTGGTTCTTTTTCGCCATCATCGTCATTTATCTGCTTTCGCCGCTGATTCAGGTCAAGCCGGTCAGTGCGGGCTATCTGGCGATTATTGTGCTGCTGTTGGCGGTGCTGGCAAACCCGAACACCGTTGAAAAATCGGTCGGCCCGTTCCAGTGGTTGCCGATCAACCTTTACATCAGCGGCGACAGTTTTTATTACGTGCTCTATGCGCTGTTTGGCCGGGCGATTGGCATGATGAACACGCGCTGGCGTGGCGTAAGCGGGCTGGCTGTCGTGGTGTTTATTGCCAGCGTGGCCGCCATCGCGCTGGGAACGAAAAAGCAGATGGCGATAAACGGCGCCTTCGCCGATACCTGGTATCTCTACTGCGGCCCGGCGGTGTTTGTTGCGGCGGTCAGCCTGCTTATTCTGTTTAAAAACTGCATTAATCAGCGGCCTTTACCGTTTTTAGCGACCATTTCCCGCCATTCCCTGCCGATTTACGGCTTTCATGCGCTGTTTATCCATTTTATGCGCACGCATGGCCTCGATCATACCAGCCGCCCGCTGATCGATATCCCGCTGGTCTTCGCCATTACGCTGGCAGGCAGCCTGCTGTTATCGGTCGCGTTACAGAAAATGGATACGCGGCGGCTGGTGAGCTGAAGACGCGAAAAAACCACCGCCTGTAACAAGGAAATGAACGGCGGCGCCTTGTCAGCTCAGGCGTGCCATCGCTCCAGCGCCCGCCTGAGCTGACGTGATGATGAAAATCCCGCCGACAGCGCGGCCCGCTCTGCGCCTTCTCCCTGTTCAAGACGCTGGCGGGCAATGGCCAGCCTGAGCTGCTCGTGGTACTCCCGCACGCTGATGCCCAGATGCTGGCGAAAAAGCCGCGTCAGGTGTCGCGCGCTGACGTGAACGCGGTGGGCGACCTCTTCCAACGGCCAGTCCCGCTCCGGCTGCGCCAGCAGCAGATCCTGCGTGCGATGGATCGCCGGATTGATATGATTGCGATAGCGCAGCCACGGCGAAAGCTGAGGATCGTCGCCGGAGCGGCGGAACCATACCACCATCTCGCGCGCAACGCTCAGCGAGGCCTGCGCCCCGCACAAACGATGGATAAGGTGCAGCGACAGATCGATCCCCGCAGTAATGCCCGCGCTCGACCAGATACCGCGATCTTCAATAAATATCCGATTTTCCCTGACGATCGCTGCCGGTTCGGCCTTTTTCAGCCTGTCGATAATATTATGATGCGTGGTGCACTGCACGCCATGCAGCAGGCCGCTCTCTGCCGCCAACAGCGTGCCGGAGCAGATGCAGACCAGCGTGATATCACCCGCGTGAATAGCGGGCTGCTGGCGCATCAGCCAGTTCCGCGCAATGGCGGCCTGCGGCGTGGCTAAGGCGATAGCGGAGTTTGCCGCGCCCGGCACCACCAGCAGGCTGCCGGCGGGCAGGCTTTCCGGTAAAGGTTCAACGCGGCCAATAACCATATTGGTGGAGGTAAGCACGTTTTCGTCCGGGCCGATATAGCGCAAACTGAACGCCTCGCCTGCCTGCATCAGCGTTTCCGCCGGGCCGGTGATATCCAGCGTCATGACGCCGGGCAGCGTTAAAAACCAGACCGGAAAGGTCATCTCAGTTCAGTTCCTCAAGGCAATCCGCCACGCGGCGAATGCTGGCGAAGCGGTTAATTAATACGCTTTCGGTACGATGACGAAGATCCGCCACGCTCAGCGTAATACCGTTGTGCGTTATCGGAAACGTCAGCGTCGCCTCGGTAACAAACGTTACTCTGAATCCTGAATCAGACGCCACGCGGGCGGTGGTTTCACAGCACTGTTCGGTGCAGATGCCGCTGATGATCAGATGGTCGATTTGCTGTTCACGCAGCCACGGTTCCAGGCCCGATTCGGTTAACGCGTTGTGCACATGTTTCTGTACGCTTTTCACCGGCTGATGGTTGAGAAAGGGCAGGCGTTGTACCAGCCCGGACGCCAGCGAAAACGGGCCGCTGTCGCTGACGTGAAAGACATCGACCACCGGCACGTCGCGCGTCTGGCAGCCCGCAATCAGCGCCGCGAGGCTGCGTTCAAAGGCGGGCGCTTCCGGCGTTTCCCGATAGCCACGATGATAGAAGGACTGCTGCGCGTCAATCACTAAAAGTACGGTACGGGACATTTCTGGACTCCTGCCTGATTTAAGATAACTCAAGCATCGCAGGGAAGGGTGCAGGTAAGAAGGCCAAAAACGGACACGATAGTGCACCGGCAGGACAATCCGCCGTGCAGCCTGCGATCGGACAGAAAAGCTGATTTCAGCGCGACGACGATGCTATAATCAGCGCCGCTTCCCAAAGGAAGATCGTCGTCTCCGGTGAGGCGGCTGGACTTCAAATCCAGTTGGGGCCGCCAGCGGTCCCGGGCAGGTTCGACTCCTGTGATCTTCCGCCACTATTCTTCCGCACCCTTCCGAGATTGTTTTTAATTTCCTTTAAAAACAACAAAATGAATTAACAATCCATCCGTATAGGTCCTACTACATCTGCCAGAATCCACGACAAATGTGTATAGTGATGCGTATAGGATTTTTATACACACTTTAGACTTATACACATGGCTCTTACAGACATACAAATTAGACGCGCAAAACCCCAAGAAAAGCCTTACACCCATAGCGACGGTCTCGGCCTGGCTTTACTCATTAACCCTGATGGCAGCAAAGGCTGGCGCTTCCGTTACCGATTCAACGGTAAGGCAAAGTTAATGTCGTTTGGCTCCTATAGCCTCGTTTCACTCGCTGAGGCACGCGAAAAACGCGATATCGCGCGCAAGCAGGTAGCAAATGGCGTTGATCCGGTTGAGGAGCGTAAGGCCCAAAAACTGGCAAAACAGCTTTCGGCAGAAAACTCTTTCGAGGCCATTAGCCGGGAATGGCACACGAACAAGGCGGACCGCTGGACCGTTGCTTACCGAGACGAGATTATTAAGACCTTTGAGCAGGATGTTTTCCCATTTATCGGCAATCGTCCAATCTTAGAGATTAAGCCACTTGAGCTTCTTGAGGTGCTGCGTCGTATTGAAAAGCGCGGAGCATTAGAGAAAACGCGCAAGGTGCGAAAACGCTGTGGGGAGGTGTTTCGTTATGCGATCATCACTGGTCGGGCTCAATACAACCCTGCACCGGATCTGGTTGTAGCTCTTTCAACTCCTTCACAGAAGCATCACCCTTATTTATCGTCGGATGAGCTTCTCCATTTCGTTAAGGATCTTGAAGCTTACACTGGAAGTCTAATTACGAAAAATGCTACAAAGATTGTAATGTTGACCGGAGTAAGGACACAAGAGATGCGTTTTGCAACTTGGAGTGAGGTCGATTTAGAAAAAGGGTTATGGGAGATTCCTGCCGAGCGTATGAAGATGCGCAGGCCTCACACTGTGCCTCTATCCACTCAAGTGATTGAGATTTTTAAGCAACTTAAGCCTCTCACGGGCCATTATCCATATATTTTTATCGGTAGAAACAACCGCAGTAGACCAATCAGTAAGGAAAGTGTCAATCAAGTAATAGAGTTAATTGGATATAAAGGAAGACTTACCGGTCATGGTTTTAGGCATACTATGTCAACAATATTACATGAGAAGGGTTTTGAGGGCTCTTGGATTGAAACCCAGTTAGCGCACCACGATAAAAATCGTATTCGTGGAATTTACAATCATGCACAATACATTGAGCAGCGATGCAAAATGCTCCAATGGTACGCAGATAACTACTATTTCAACAGTGAACAAGACTATGGAAGTTAGACAACACAGACTAAAAAATTACTGGGATGTTATTTATGACCCACAAATAAACCTCAGTCAATTTGCTGAAATAGACTTGAAGGATGTCAACAGAAATATTTGGCATCGTTACAGGCTTCTTGATTTCTCAAAGTTAAATGACACTAATAGCATATCATGCAAGTTAGATAAACAGAACTTTCAAGAGTGTGATTTTTTTGGGGAAAGCAAAGGAAACAAAATAAACTTTTCAAATTGCAAATTCGAAAAAGTATACTTTGGTTATGGTTTATTTAAAAACGTAAAATTTCAAAAATGTGACTTCATAAAATGCAGCTTTAACATGGCTAAATTCATTGACTGTCAGTTTATTGACTGTAGGTTTGATGACATTTCATTTTCTGGCAACGAGACAATTTTCCAAAACACATTAATAAACTCAAAAAGAATAGTAAGTGCTGCATTTTTAAATGTTGATGAAGATGTACTAAAACAATATGCAACCACAGTCGATTATCAAAAGAAACGCTTTGAAAATACCAAGGCAAAATTCGCAAAAAATCTTTTGGTATCTGTCAGTTCAACTACAGATGATGACCTTTATTACAATGCCGTAAAGACATATCTTATATCAAGAAGTAAGGCTAAGATTGAAAAGTTCCAATACGGAGCAAAAGAAGCCGACAAGGGTCGCATTAGAAAAATAAGCTACCAAGTAAGAGCGATTACTTCAATCACAGAGCTATTAATCCTAAGAGTCTCAGGATTAATAAATGATTGGGGGAATAGTATATTAAGAGCATTGATAATTGGCGTTGCCATGATCTTTATTTTTGCCATAGGATATTACTTCCTTATAAACACTAGTGCCGTTGGAGCCATAATAAAAAGCATAGATATAACATTGCTTGCTGGTTATACGAAACACGTAACAAAATTAACACCAGTATACCAACAGATCGTGATGCTTTTCAATATGATACTTGGGCTTTGGTGGTATGCTATAATGATACCCACGCTTATAAATAGAATATGTGTATCACGACAATGAAAATATTATGCTTAGCACTCTATGGCAGTTGTGCTCGTGGAGACCAGACACAAGGATCTGACATTGATCTCTTTGCGATCCATGACCAAAATGAATATAGAATGACCATCAGTGGAAATGTAAATACTGCACTATATCCTGAGAAAAAAGCATTGCAAATGATGCGCTCAGGAAGTCTCTTTGCCTTACACCTAAAAATGGAATCCAAAGCTATCTTTAATGAAGACAAACTCATTAGTATTTTTGAAGAATTCAAGTTCAAAAAAAACTATCAATACGAAATATTGATGGCCGCAAAATTAGGAAGGGACACTCTTTCACTTAGTGAAAAAATAAAAAACAACTACATGTTCAACAGGAAAATCTCGTGGTGTGTAAGGACCATCTTAATCGCATCCTCAGCACAAAACAGACACCCCATTTTTTCAAAAACAAGGTTAACTCAATCACTTAATCATTGGGGCGTAGACAAAAGTAATGCATTAAAACTTTTAGAACTAAAAAACAACACTAAAAAAGACAACACCACTTACTTAATCGCAAAAAGATTTTTTGATAACTTCGTATCAGAACAACAAACCATAATTTCAGAAATTGAAAATGATAGCTTTTACAAAAAAAGCATAAAGGCAATGTTGTCAGACGCATCCCACCATGATGACAGTTACTAAATATCTTCTGTCTGGACTTTGACATGTTGCTCTCAGGAATTATTAGTTCTTTTTTTAAATTTCACTACATGGAGCCGGCATCAATATGTTGACTCCTTTTCCATCAATTCAAACAGTCTCCTCTCGATTTATATCATCTTCATTACACTTTTAAGCCTTTGCGCGCTCTCGTACCCCTGCCACGCCTGCCCGCTTTATTAAGTGGTTTTCATGCACATGAATGAAGGGGCTTATGCCCCGCCACGGCTGGGCTGATATGCCGTTTCTGAGTGCCTGAGACTCATGCGTTTTCATGCAGCATAGACATGCAGTCTAGAGAAGGACAGCCAGCCAGGAAAAAGGGGCGAAAAAAAACCGGCGCAGTGGCCGGTTCAGACTTGAGCAATAGGATTTCAGGTGGGTGATTGTTGCCGGTTGGACAGGGTACTGGCAGAAGCGTATCTGCCCAGCGTCTGCGGCTGACGCGCCGCGCTCAGCGTTTCCGTTGGGGATTCTGATCCTGCTGGCTTCTGTGGCTACCTGTTTGCGACCGCCGAGCCGAACGGCCTGCACATGGGTAACGCCAGCGTCCGGCCCCTGCAACCCCGTCGCTACCTCTATCACGCCTATCTGGCGTATATGAAGGCCAACGGCTATCGCAACCCGCTCAGCATGAAGTCGTTCAGCCAGGCACTGGAAAGCATCCTGCGCGAGTACGGGCTGAACTACCTGAAGCGTCGCACGAAGTCCGGCATACAAACTAACCTCGTCCTGCTGGACGACAGTAACGCCGACTGGCTGCCCTAAGTGCGACGAAGCGGCAGCGGCATGACTCACTGAACCGGCGAAAGCCGGTTTTTTTACGCCCATGCTTCACCACCGGTGAAGGATATCCGTCACCCTTCACCCATTCATCACCATCTAACCAACTGTTTAATATGTGTAAAAATGAATGGTGAACAGTGTGAAGGATTACTCATAAAATCTTTATCTCTTCGTACCAACCTTTTGCAAAATGGATTATGTTAGTAATGATTCCTTACAAGTCACAGCAAATCTCATATCATCACTGATATTTAAACAAAAGGACCTAAGATGAATAATCTTATTGTTGATTTAGAAAACTGCTATGGGATTAGAAAATTAACCCATGAATTTGACTTTAATAATTGCAATACATTTAGTATTTACGCTCCAAACGGATTCATGAAAACGTCATTTTCAAAAACATTTAAAGACCATCAAAATAATCAAGAAACTAAGGATTTAGTGTTTACTGATAGAGCATCTAAAAGGTTAATCCTTGATGAAGAAAGCTCCGTCATTAATCCAGAAAGTATATTTGTTATTGACTCTTACAATGAATCATACTCATCAGAAAAGGCATCACTCTTACTCGTAAACAATACTTTGAAAGAAAGATACATCTCAGCCATAAAAGATTTAGAAGAGAAAAATACTTCATTAATCAAAAAACTCAAACAGCTATCTGGCATTAATAGTAAAAACCAATCCCCAACAGAAGAATTGTGCCAATCCTTTAGTGTTCCTCATGACAAGTTGTTTGAGCTATATGAAACCTTATCACACTTAGAAAAAAACAAAGAATTAAGCAGCATCATTTACACTTCAGTATTTAATGAGAAAACTTTAAAATTCCTAGATGATAAAGAAGTCAAGCAGCGGTTTCATGAGTATATAGATAGATATAACGATCTAATATCTGCATCTCCCGTTTTAAATAGAAATTTCAATCATTATAATGCTCAACAAGTAACCAAGAATTTATCCGATAACGGTTTTTTTAAAGCCAGTCACTTTGTCACTATAAAAAATGGTGAAAGCAACATTGAAATAAAGGACCCTGGAGAGCTTGACAGGTTAATTAAAGAGGAAAAAAGCAAAATACTTAAAGATGAGTCACTTTCTCGCTCATTCGAACAGATTGATAAAAAATTAAGTAACGTTGAGTTAAGAACATTTAGAGATTATCTATTTGATAATAGAGAGCTGCTCCCTAAACTATCAGATTTAAATAAACTGAAAAGGGAAATTTGGCTTTCATATATAGCCGACAATGAAGATTTACTTCTAGATGTCATTAAAGCTTATGAGGCCTCTAAAGATGTCATCAATGAAGCATCAAAACAAGCTGTGGCCGAGGAAACACAGTGGAAAAAAGTTGTGCGTATATTCAATAAAAGATTTCACGTTCCCTTCAAGCTTAGCATAGAAAATCAATCAGATGTTATCTTAAATGGTAAGTCACCTCACGTATCATTTGATTTCTCTGATGAAACAGAAATGGTCAAGATTCAGAAAAATGCGCTATTACAAGTTCTGAGCCAAGGAGAGAAAAGAGCATTATACATCCTTAACTTACTATTCGAAGTGAATGCCAGGATTAGCTCTAACATTGAATCCTTATTCATAGTTGATGATATAGCTGATTCTTTTGATTATAAAAACAAATATGCAATAATAGAATACTTTAAAGAGATTTGTGAAAATCCGATTTTTAAAGTGATATTTCTTACTCATAACTTCGATTTTCATAGAACTATTTCTGGAAGATTAAGCATTAATAGGGAAAACAGATTAGTAGTTCATAAAGAGAACAGTTCGCTAAATTTAACCATAGAAAAGTATCAAAACAACCCGTTTGTATATTGGAAAGAAAACATCAACATTAGAAAATTTTACATAGCATCAATACCTTTTGTGAGAAATCTATGTGAATACTGTGGCAATAACAAAGACTTTGAAAGCCTCACATCACTCTTACACTCCAAAAAAGACACTGGGAACATATTAGTCTCTGACCTTGAGATAATTTATAAAAATACTCTTATAGATAAATCTCAACTTGTTTTATCAGAAGGTGATAGAGTTGTTAAGTGTATTATTTTTGAAGAGGCGGAGGATATTTATAATAGAAGAGCTCAAAATGCAGATCTTGAATCAAAGATTATAATTGCAATAGCTATAAGATTACTTGCGGAATTCTTCATGAAAGTAAAAATAGATGATGAAATTTTCCTCTCATCAATTAGCAAAAATCAAACAATTGCTCTCTACAGGAAGTTCATCGAGTTGAAGCCAGCAGAATCTGAAGCTATTGCACTACTCACGCAAGTTAACTTAATGACTCCAGAAAATATCCATTTAAACTCATTTATGTTTGAACCTATCCTAGATATGTCATGTGAACATCTATATGCTCTTTATGGTAGTTTGAAGCAGCTTTTAGATGATTCCATTTAAATCTGTATTCTGGTCTTGCATGGGGCAAAAGGAAGCGCCCCTACAACTATGTATAGATTTGTGTATAGAAAGTAAAAGAACAATTAGATTAACATTTCGAATACAATGAGTTGAATCAAAAAAACGACTCCTGTGATCTTCCGCCACTCTTTGTCTTTGCATATTCCAGCAAAATCCTTTTTTCCGCCGCCGTTCTGCACGTTGTGATGAATATCTTCACGGAACCATTTGGGCGCGCGGTCGTAAACGAAGCCGCTGCTGAGCAGCGGTAAATCATTCTCCAGCACCTGCCGGCCAGTCAGTCGTCCCAGCCGATCGTAGTTGAAGCTGCGAGTAACCGCGTCGGAAAGTGCTCGCTGGTACGGCGTCGCTTTAGAGAGATATTATTAATACATCGTTACTAGCATCTATAATGAAATATGTTTAAAAAATCATATCGTTAAATTTTTTAATGCCATTCTATTTACGAATGTTGCCAAAAGCCTGCCACAACTTGTTCATCCATGTTTTTGTACAAATACAATGCACCGTATCCGAATATATAGTTTCCATTAATCAAGTCATTTGGATAAAAATCTTCATCAATTTGAATCCAGAAATTGTAATCATCTTTCTCGAGATTCTCGTAATAATAGCTTTCATCTTGTATTAAGGAAGGCGCGCTAGCTTTAGTAATAAAATCAAAGCTATCATCTCCAGCCTCATTATAGCCGACTATATTACTTTTATTAATATGCCCGATAGTATAGTCCGCATTGTTACTTTCTATAGACGGTTCATGTAAAAAAACTTTCACCGAGCAATTTGGATAAATATTGTTATTAATCATCTCTTCATAGTCTTCAGGAACAAAAACAGTTACAAAGATCAGTGGGTTATCAGGAGACTGGAATGTCAGATAGAACTTCATTAGTTTTATATGCTCTAATTTATCCTGAAAAATATCAGGAATGTTACCTCCAATCCTTCCAATGATCTTGCCGTTATTCAAGTTATCAATAGCAGCTAACAGTTTAATTTTTTGCATTTTATTAACCCATTTTCATTGGCGAAGTTTATAGCTTCATCTCTAAGAGAAATTGCTACTTTAGTGGCAAAAAAATTTAGCATTTTTAGATTTCCATCCCCTACTACTTACGAGATCTTCGTAAATGCCTCTACGAGTTATCGCAGTATTCATGTTGATATTTTGTAGCGCAGTCTGGCTCTTCAAAAAGTTCGGATTATGTAGGCCGTACTTCGCTTGCAGTTTTTATATCATTTCATGCATCATATTTTCTTGCAAAGCTATTGCCGGGTTAGATGCCGCAGTTTCGGACATTTTACCAAAAATTGCACCATTATTTCTTAACCAGGCATTTTGCAGTAGCTCATGCGCTGTCAGTCCGTCTTTTACATGTAAAGCGCTTCCGTAATCCGTAATTTCAAACTCATTAATTAAACCTAATGGATCACACTACATTTGAGCATTCGGCGCATACTGGTAAACATTCAACCCACCCGCCAGCCCAATCGGATCCTGACTGATATAGCCTGCTGTGGCCGGGTCATAGTACCGGTAGCGGTTATAGTGCAGGCCGGTTTCGGCGTCAAAATACTGCCCCTGGAAGCGCAGCGGGTTGTCGATGCGGCTGGCGTAAACCGCGCCTTTCTCACCTCAGATGCCGGTTTTCTCTGACCAGACGATTTCACCTGCCGGCGAGGTCAGCCGCACCGGTGCGCCGTTCGGGTCGCAGTGATAGTGCCAGCTCTGCTTTTCGCCCGCATCCTGCGTCAGCAGCGTCAGCAGCGCCAGCGGCCGAAAGCCACCGGGGTAACAGATATATTCGCGCATGCCGCCGAACAGTGCCACCTGGGTTTTCTGCCGCGTCAGCCTGCTATTAAGCCAGCCCGTTTCCATGGCGGTCGATGTGAATACCCGCCGCGCTGCTGTTCGTCTTACAGCTAGGTGACTGCCCGTTGCGTCCCGCACGCCTGTAAGCACGTGGCCCGCAATGTCAGTGAGGTATCTTAGAGTGCCCTGTCTACGATACGACACTGTCTAGTCATTTATAATTAAGCATCCAAAATTATAGATGACACATAAATATTATATATTAGAAATATAAAATATTTTCACTATAAAATCTCTATGTTAGAAATTGCATAGAAAATATAGCTAAGCATTCAATATTTTCTTGAATTCATTGTATAATGTAAGGCAAAATTTAGAACTTTCTACAATTTCGGGCAGTACTAATACATAATAAAAAATATTATTGAAATTTAGGTTTATATCGTAGGGTTCAAAATCCGATTTATCTTCATATTCAAACAAAGTTGCTAAGCCATGTAAGTCTGCATTTTTAGCTTCTACACTAAAGCAACCCATACCATCCATATCAATGTTATAGCCATTATTTAAATGATGTTCGAACATATTTTTATCTTTAAAGAAAAAAAGAGATGTCTCATCCATTGCACTATAATAGTTAGATTGATAATTTATTTTACCCATTTCTTTTTTCAACAATGAAAAGACTTCATTAATTGGTTTATTCGAATAAAAGCCATATAAGATTCCGGTCCATTCTGCCATTTTCCCTCCTAATTTTTGCATGTTGCATTACCATGTTCAATATCATGCCTCAATTTATTGCCAGCATCTCTGAGTTGAATGTTCTCATGTATATAAAGTCTTTTAACTCCATCCTGCCTGTCTATCCTTTTTACTTTATCACTATCAATCTCAAACGATACGTAATGAGAGATTTTATCATTTGTTAGCCCCATTTGCCCTCTGGCTCGCGATGAATCTAGCTGTTCCGGAGTCATCATTGTTACATAAACAGCTTTGGGTTTTCCTGAAATAGCCCCCCTGCTTCGCTTACCGGGGTCGCTCATATTAATAACGCCAGAACCTATAATACCATTATATCCCTCACGGCTTGTATAATGATAAACGCGGACAATATCCAGACCCCATGGATCAACCCAGCTTAACGGATTCGGCCCATAAGCATAAACATTCAGCCCACCCGCCAGCCCAATCGGATCCTGACTGATATAGCCCGCTATGGCCGGGTCATAGTACCGGTATCGGTTATAGTGCAGGCCGGTTTCGGCGTCAAAATACTGTCCCTGGAAGCGCAGCGGGTTGTCGATGCGGCTGGCGTGAACCGGGCCTTTCTCGCCCCAGACGCCGGTTTTCTCTGACCAGACGATTTCACCTGCCAGCGAGGTCAGCCGCACCGGTGCGCCGTTCGGGTCGCAGTGATAGTGCCAGCTCTGCTTTTCGCCCGCGTCCTGCGTCAGCAGCGCCAGCGGCCGAAAGCCACCGGGGTAACAGATATATTCGCGCATGCCGCCGAACAGCGTCGCACGGGCTTTCTGCCGCGCCAGCCTGCCGCTGCCAGTCAGACGGCCCGTCGCAGCCGTAGCGGACGGCCACGCCGGTCGGGTCGAATCGCCAGCTTCTTACCCGGCTTTCTCCATTTTATTTATGGCATTAATCTCTTAATATCATCAACAGTCAAATTAAAACTGTCTATTACATTAGTGTTTAATCCTAAATCAAGATCGCTATTTATTTTATTTAGCCAATGATAAAATTTTACAAATATAGCCTCATTTTCATATGTCAGTTCCATAAAACCAGAGTCAGCATGTGATAACTCTAATGAGTTTATAATAAATTTAAAACCATCTATATCCCTAGTTAATTCAGCATGTTCAACGCCCATTAACTCATTAATCAACAGAGATTCATCCGAAATGTCCATAATTGTAGGAAGTGACGAAACTTTATTTTTTATCTCTTGCAATTTCATATAAAAACCTTAGTAAGGTGAACCATCAAGAGGAAGATGAGCACCATTAGGATCTGATTTAAACTTTCCCAATGTGCCATCGGTTCTAAACACCTCTCCAGTCGAAGTATTTTTCATGCTTGCTGTAGGACTATTTGCGGCATTGGAATTTGGAAATTTAGCTGTCGCCGACGGATTAGCGCCATGATCGTGTACGATATAACTACCTGCATCATATTTAAACCCACCACCAGGGAATTTGGCAGGATCGTGCCCCATGTGTTGGGGGTTCCTCCTTGATTTGCCCAAGCGTCAATATCAGCCTTATTAATTCTACCGTTTTTTACTAAGTCAGAAGGATCTGTTGGTCGTGTAGTGAAGCGTCCTGTTTCATTATTACGCCAACGATTCGATTTAGTATCTAAAGAACAACTTAAACCCAGCGGATCAACCCAACCCAGTGGATTCGGCCCATAAGCATAAATATTCAACCCGCCCGCCAGCCCAATCGGATCCTGACTGATATAGCCTGCTATGGCCGGGTCATAGTACCGGTAGCGGTTATAGCGCAGGCCGGTTTCGGCGTCAAAATACTGTCCCTGGAAGCGCAGCGGGTTGTCGATGCGGCTGGCGTGAACCGCGCCTTTCTCGCCCCAGACGCCGGTTTTCTCTGACCAGACGATTTCACCCGCCGGCGAGGTCAGCCGCACCGGTGCGCCGTTCGGGTCGCAGTGATAGTGCCAGTTCTGCTTTTCGCCCGCGTCCTGCGTCAGCAGTGCCAGCGGCCGGAAGCCGCCGGGGTAACAGATATATTCGCGCATGCCGCCGAACAGTGCCGCCTGGGCTTTCTGCCGCGCCAGCCTGCCGCCGGTGTCGAACAGGCTCAGCGCTGCCAGCGGCGCGCCGGTGGCGGTGACCGTTTCACCCGCCAGCGCGTCATCCTGCCAGTAAAACCAGCGCGTTTCCGTGGCGGTCTGTTTGAATACGCGTCGTCCCAGTCCGTCGTAGCCATAGCGCACCAGGCTGTCGCCTTTGCGTACCGCCACCAGCTGGCGGTTATCGTCCCAGACAAAATCCTTTTTTCTGCCGCCGTTCTGCACGTCACGGCGCACCATGCCATCCGGCGGTCGTGCGACCCAGCCGTAGCGGGTGATCTGGACATAATAGTCGCGCTATATCGTCACCCTGCCCTGCCCAGCGCAGTTTAGTTAATTATCTTGTTACAATAAAAAAACGCTCTTAATAAGAAAAAAGAAAGTGGCTGTTTTTCGGCGTAATGATTATTGATGTTTCATCAGAGGGTAAGAAGAAATAATTCCAGTACTCTCTCAAAAGATTATACGGCGTTACACATAAATATTTCGCACTAAAGAAAAAAAGACTGTTATCGCTCTTACTATTTAATATACAGGATATCTCATGAGAAATTATAACAGGTTAACCTGATCATAAATCTGGTGAATATTAATTATAAATCGCCGAGAATATATCCTCCACAGCAGCATTTAAATATCACTTGATTGATTTAATAAAATAACAATTGCATCTTTATCTTTCAAATAAGTGCATCGATAGTTAACATATTGAATAGATGAAAAAAAAGTATTTGCTATTTCGCTATTTTTATAATTTAAACCATTTACTTCCAGTAATAATATTTCATCTTTTTTTAATGTAATGGAGGTCATTCCATCTTCTGGATAACGCAAGCTTGTTAAGCAATCAATAAAGGCATGCGTATTTTTTCCATAAAAATCAGGAAAGCCAAAGGATTCTTTCATCTTATTATGAAAATCATCTATTGTTTCTAATGTGGAAAAGTCTATGGACAATTTCTTTGTTTTCATTACTTCCATCCCCCAAGGTCAATCTCTATAAACGAATTGTAATGATCATGACTGTAATAGGCCTTACCTGTTCTTTTGTCAACAACGAGGCGTCTTGAACCTCGATTGCTAATACCCGGCGTTTTAACTGTCCATTCAGTATATGGCCCGCTTCCAGTATCTAATCGCTGACTATCTGGGCTTATTTCATGAGAGTTTCTAAAAGGAATACCATCTCTTGAAGTAGCAGGGCGATTTAACTTTATATTATCTTTAGTATTTTGGATTTCTCGCATTTCTTTAGGAGTCATACGATGGCCCCATTTATGTCTAATGGCGGCATGAGCCTGTTTAGGATTCTTGACTGAATGAGTACATTTTAGACCCAAGGGATCAATCCATGTCAACGGATTCGGCCCATAAGCATAAACATTCAACCCACCCGCCAGCCCAATCGGATCCTGACTGATATAGCCTGCTGTGGCCGGGTCATAGTACCGGTAGCGGTTATAGTGCAGGCCGGTGTCGGCGTCAAAATACTGCCCCTGGAAGCGCAGCGGATTCCCGATGCGGCTGGCGTGAACCGCGCCTTTCTCACCTCAGACGCCGGTTTTCTCTGACCAGACGATTTCACCCGCCAGCGCGTCATCCTGCCAGTAAAACCAGCGCGTTTCCGTGGCGGTCTGTTTGAATACGCGTCGTCCCAGTCCGTCGTAGCCATAGCGCACCAGGCTGTCGCCTTTGCGCACCGCCACCAGCTGGCGGTTATCGTCCCAGACAAAATCCTCTTTTTCGCCGCCGTTCTGTACGTCGCGGCGCTGGCGCAGCTCCCCGGCGCGGTTCCGGCAGTATACAGATACAGATGCAGCGGCTTACCGCTGCGCAGCCGTTCGTTGATTTTGCATCCATACACCTCGCGGATCTGGCCGTCGGCGTGATAACCGGCACGATCAGCGAACCGGTAAGATGTTTATGCCCGCTTTCCCGCATCATGCCGACGCCCCGCAACCGGGTGCCCGGTCATGGTGAGGATCGATGAAGGTCGTCTGATCCTGACCGTAGCACCGCAGGCTGGCAGCTAAAATAAAAAAGCCGGAAGGGTCGTGGGGATCGCTTCCGGCTTATTTCATCTCAGGCTTTATAATTCAAAGAACCATTCTATAAAGGCGTTAAAATCCTTCCATTGTGGCTTGATATTTCCAGATTTAAAGTCCTCTAACTCTTTACCTAAACTTAATTCTGCCACCTCACCAGTTTTTTTATTATAGAAAAAGCCATTTTCGCCTTCAAAACTATCAAGCGGAATAAACTCATCATTCAAACCCAATACATTATTGGTTCTTTTTAAATTCAGATCATAAGTTGAATTTAATATAAACCAACCAAGCTGATATATTTCTTTCTGGCGACTGTAAAAGGTGGGGCCATCTTCAGCGTGAATATAAAAAAAATAAATATCAGATGATTGATCTATATCCAACTTACCAAGTGCATTTTTATAATCTTCGGATGCGTCATCAAACCACCACCCTTTATTTTTTAGATGTTCTTTAACTTTCTGAGATAACATATTAACCTCTACAGTTGGTTTTTAGGTTTCGCCTATGTAGTTCACTTTCACCACGTTGCCGCCAGTAACTATCACGATCGTTATTGAAGCTATCTCTATTTACAGGATTTGTTGGGTGTGGGTTCGGCAAATGAGGATACAATGCATTTGTTCCGTAATATTTTTGATGAGTTTCTGCTGAAAGTTCAAACAATGAGCCCAATCCATTTTGTTTAGAGTGATGAAGATTTATCTGGGAATATTTCCCGTTTTTAACGACAAACGGACTTTTACCTTCTAACGCTAAATCCAGGTTTGTTTTAACTCCGTTTCGTGTATTAACAGGTAAATCCCAATCAATTGCCTGCTGGTAAACAGTGTGCGTACTGCTCGATGGAGCATTGAATACCGATGGTGTAAAGAAGTTGCTTAAACCTAACGGACAAATCCATGTCAACGGATTCGGCCCATAAGCATAAACATTCAGCCCACCCGCCAGCCAAATCGGATCCTGACTGATATAGCCCGCTATGGCCGGGTCATAGTACCGGTAGCGGTTATAGTGCAGGCCGGTGTCGGCGTCAAAATACTGCCCCTGGAAGCGCAGCGGGTTGTCGATGCGGCTGGCGTGAACCGCGCCTTTCTCACCTCAGACGCCGGTTTTCTGACCAGACGATTTCACCCGCCAGCGCGTCATCCTGCCAGTAAAACCAGCGCGTTTCCGTGGCGGTCTGTTTGAATACGCGTCGCCCCAGTCCGTCGTAACCATAGCGCGCCTGGCAGTCGCCTTTGCGTACCGCCACCAGCTGGCGGTTATCGTCCCAGACAAAATCCTCTTTTTCGCCGCCGTTCTGTACGTCTCGGCGTATCACACCGTCCGGCTCGGTGTGGTCGGTGAGGCGACCTGCTGGGTCGTAAGCAAAATGATCATCGCCCTGTAAGTACCCCACAGGTTGTCTTCATCGTGCCTGCGGCTGGCATAGACAAGGTGTAAGGACGTTTTTGCTTATGAGTGGCGAAGGCTTTGCATCCGGTCATCCTTTTATGCGCGAACTCACGACTGCACCGCAGTTTGGTGCTGCTCTGTTTAACTCGTCTGCTATTACGAATTTCTCGACACCAGCGGTCTACATTAGCTGCGAATGTATAAGCTGGGATCTTAGTCATTCCGGTTCGTAAAAATCATCGTATTCTAAATAGTACTTAATAGCATAGATGTAATTGTCAATGTCTGAGCTTGCATTGACTTGTCTCTGGAAATCGATAACACTTTGAAACGTTTGCACGTCGAGCAACTGAACCATATCATATTTTTTCGCTATTACTGGTAAATGCGTTTCTTGATCAGCTATATCTTCAAGCTCATCATCTCCCTCCAGGTAAAGGATTTCTGCTTTATTAGAATCTGAATCCCATTTTTTCTTATTTACAAAAAGAGCGCCATCCCAATTCAGTTCATCGTTTTTTTTGTTAATAATTCACCCAGTGAATTTATGATTTTCAATTTTTAACTCTCCAGCTATTTATATTATGACCTGGAACTTGTACCACCACCCCACCTGTTATGTCCACCAATGCCGTTAGGATGATAGTCTAAGTGCCGCGAACGATGATCTTCCATATCAACTAATTGTAGTAATCCTCCCACGGAACCATGATGATGCCAGGTTGTGCCTTTAAATGCTTTTTCTCTCAAAGTATCTAACCTTGTTGGTGAAACATATTCATATATACCAGGATATTTAACTTCGAGATTAGCCTATTAATCAGAATCATTCTTCGTAGCACAGTAAAACTGTCTGTTTGACGCACTAATTTTATTTATTTTTCATATATCATCCACTCCCAAAAACTTGAAGAAATTCTCTACAAAAATATCATTATATGTTTTTTCCATTTGTTTAATATTGAAGATGTATTGTTCAGTATTACTTAGTTTATTTATCTTTCGAATTAATAATTTTTTATCATCGCCAGATAAACTTTCATCCTTGCTTAACATTTCCAAAGCAATTTTTACTCGCTTAGAAAGTTGATCAATGTATAAATGATTTTTTAACTTTGGTGGAATACAGTGAGTCAGGTCGCAACCTATAAAAACGGCACCTTCAAGTATACAGCTTTCAAAACTTGCCAGCAATTTTTCTTTACCCTTACCTTCGAAAGTAATATCCACTAGTTTTCCAGTGAAAGTACAGTTAATAATATTTGATGGTTTTAGGGTTCGACCATTAATTTTACACTTGATAAATACACAATCAATAAATTTAGCATTTTCCATTGTCATTCCTCTCATATCACAAGAGGCAAATTCGCATTTTATAAAAACAGCTTCGTCTTTTCCAATGCCAATGGCCCGTAAGTCTGAATGAATAAACTTACACATTTCAATAGTACAGTCAGAAAAAAATCTTGTGTTAGAAAGATCACATTCATCAAAAATAACGTCGTCAAGCTTACAATTAATAAATATAGGTGAGCCAACATTAGATCTTTTTATAGTTGCTTGACTTATAGATTGTTTTTCATATCTGACTATATCAAAAAAAAGCTCATTTTCTACTGAAATGTTAGACTCAAGATTTCTCATAAATATCACCATATTATGCCTTCATAATCTGTGCCGTAGTAAGGATCATATTTTAATTGATGACGACCTTTTTCCCAATCTCTTTGGGTCGTTAAATCCCACCATTGCCCCTCATTCTCACCGACACCAATTACATCAGGCCCACGTTTGCCGTTTGGAGTTGTTTTTACTTTTCCAGCTAAATCAGGATCAGCATCCACCCTCGTCTTAAATTCCTTATCTATTTGCGATCCTACATATCTACGATAACGGGATCTGGCCTGACCGAAATCTCCTTTTTTAGCAGCCCGAAATATTGCATCGCGTTGGTTGACCGATAACATTCGCTGTGGATCACTATATACTTTTCTACGAGCGGCTGATGCATGCTCCATCAGCCTGTCTGTCGTTGTCTGACAAGTTAGTCCAAGAGGGTCTATCCATCCTAATGGTTCGGGCCCATAAGCATAAACATTCAACCCACCCGCCAGCCCAATCGGATCCTGACTGATATAGCCCGCTATGGCCGGGTCATAGTACCGGTAGCGGTTATAGTGCAGACCGGTTTCGGCGTCAAAATACTGCCCCTGGAAGCGCAGCGGATTGTCGATGCGGCTGGCGTGAACCGCGCCTTTCTCGCCCCAGACGCCGGTTTTCTCTGACCAGACGATTTCACCTGCCGGCGAGGTCAGCCGCACCGGTGCGCCGTTCGGGTCGCAGTGATAGTGCCAGCTCTGCTTTTCGCCCGCGTCCTGCGTCAGCAGTGCCAGCGGCCGGAAGCCGCCGGGGTAACAGATATATTCGCGCATGCCGCCGAACAGTGCCGCCTGCGTTTTCTGCCGCGCCAGCCTGCCGCCGGTGTCGAACAGGCTCAGCGCTGCCAGCGGCGCGCCGGTGGCGGTGACCGTTTCGCCCGCCAGCGCGTCATCCTGCCAGTAAAACCAGCGCGTTTCCGTGGCGGTCTGTTTGAATACGCGTCGTCCCAGTCCGTCGTAGCCATAGCGCACCAAACTGTCGCCTTTGCGCACCGCCACCAGCTGGCGGTTATCGTCCCAGACAAAATCCTCTTTTTCGCCGCCGTTCTGTATGTCGCGGCGCTGGCGCAGCTCCCCGGCGCGGTCAAACACGTAGCGCACGCCGTGATGAATGCCCTCACGGAACCAGCCGTCCGCGCTGCTGTTCATCCCGCGGGTTTCCGTTTGCAGATGGCTGCCCGTCGCGTCCTGCATGAAACGGCGCACCACGCCATCCGGCGCGGTATGGGCAGTCAGGCGACCAACCGGATCGTAAGCATAGCGATCGTCGCCCCACAGGCTGTCCTCGCGCAACGTCAGGTTGCCGGCGCGGTCGTAAACGAAGCCGCTGCTGAACAGCGGTAAATCATTCTCCAGCACCTGCTGGCCGGTCAGTCGCCCCAGCCGATCGTAGCTGAAGCTGCGCGTCACCGCGTCGGAAAGCTGCTCGCCGGTACGGCGTCCGGCGTCGTCGTAAGTAAAACGTATCGGCACATCGTCGTTAAGCTGCACGCTGTCCAGTCGGTCATGCTCATCGTAACCGTAGCGCACCCGGTGACCACTGTCGCTGTCGCGGCCGACTGTCAGCCCGCGCGCATCGTAGCCATAGCGAAGCTGGAAGCCGTCCTGCTCCTCCGTGAGTATGCGACCCGCCTCGTCGTAGCGCCAGGTCAGCCGACGCCAGGGGTTCTCGCACAGCACCATCCGTCCGCAGGGATCGTAGTGATACGTGGCCTGCAACGTATCGCCACTGCGCCGCTCGCGCAGGCGTCCGGCTTTGTCATAGCCGTAGCGCACTTCGCGTCCCAGCGGGTCTTCCCGGCGGATCAGGCGGCTGCCCCTGTCCCACCCGTAATGCGTTGCCTGACCATAATAGTCGCGCTCCGTCGTCACCCGCCCCAGCGCATCGCGGGTCAGTTGCCAGCGCTGGCCGTTCTGGTTGATCACCGCCAGCAGGCGATCTTCCGGGTCGTACTCATAGCCCAGCGTCGCGCCATCGGGCGTCTCACAGGCGGTAAGCATGCCGGTGCCGGAATAGCGGAAGCGGGTGACGCGGCCCTGCTCGTCGGTAACGTTCAGCGGCTGGTCTTCCCGATCCCAGGCGATACGCATTTCGCTGCCCACGGGGTCGACGGTCGCCACCAGGCGATCTTTGACGTCCCGGTAGTAGCGGGTGACGCCGCCGCCGGGGTCCAGCCTCGCCAGTAGCGTGCCGCGTGCCGAATGTTGGAAGCGTGTTGTGCCCGCGCCGGCATGGCTGGCGGCCGCGAGGAAGCCAAAGCGATCGTACGCATACTGCGTCTGCGGTGAACCGGGCACCTTCGCATCGCTGAGCTGCCCGAAGCGGTCGTAGCCGTAGCGGGCGGCCACGCCGGTCGGATCGATACCTGCCAGCAGATTGCCCCGCGCATCATATTCCGAGCGCCAGTTCGCGCCTTTCTGATCGGTCACTGACACCAGTTCGCCCGCGTCGTCCCAGGTGCCGCGAATGACGCTGCCGTCGGGCTGATATTCGGCAATCATGCGCCCCTGTTCATCGTAGTCCCAGCGGTGCGTACTGCCGTCCGGCGCGGTCACTTCAACCGTGCGGCCAAAGTCATCGTAACGGAATACCGTGTTGCCGCCCATCGGATCGATTTCCGATACCGGCAGGCCATTCTCATCAAAGGTAATGCGCGAGATATGGCCCAGCGAGTCGGTGATTTCCACTTCACCGAGCAGGTCGTGCCAGGCAAAGTGGTAGTCCCACACGCCGCCGTCGCCCCAGGCATGCACCACCTGCCAGGCCTCGTTGTACTGATAGTGAAAGCCCTGCCCGTTGCGATCGATATGGCTGACCATATGGCGCTGCTGATAATAAAAACGTCGTGGATGCGACAGCGCATCTGTTTCCGCACTGAGCTGTCCGTCAGCATCATATTCATAGCGGGTCAGCGGCGTGATCTCGCCGTCTGTCGTATTATGCAGACGCAGGGCATGCAGGCGGTTCTCCTGCTGCGTAACGAGGATCTCGCGTCCGGTGACGCCTTCATGCGTAAACTCGCGCAGGCACGCCAGTTCGCTGCCGTTCCAGTCGAATCGCCAGCCGTTGCCGTTACGATCGACAAGCGCCTGCACCTTCAGCCCACCCTGCTTGCCGCTGAAACAGATCTGCGAGCCACTCTCCTGTTCCACGCGCCAGTTCGTATTGCCATCACGGGTCTCACGCCACAGGCGGCTACCGTCCGGCAGCCCTGAAATGGCGTGCTCCCGCCCGTCCAACTGCGGCAGCGTGGCGAACAGCGTCATGCCTTCCGGCTGGGTGAGGAGGGCGATCTGCTCATCGGCCATCACCTCAAGGCGGATGTCAGCGGGCGTCGACCAGCCGTAACCGCACAGCCCTTCAACATCAAGGTCGGCGGAGGAGTAGGTGCGGTTCCATGCCAGCGGCAGGCGGCCGGGCAGCAGGAAGTCCTGATGTTCAAGGCTGACGCTGCCGTCGCGAATATCCACCGGCTCGGCGCGCAGCACCCGACACTTCAGGAAACCGGGGTCCATATTGCGGAACAGTTTTTTGCGAATCTGCCGGAATCGGCGCATGAACAGGCGCCACTGCGGCGTTTTTTTTAGCTTTTTCAGCCCCTTGCCAAGACCACTTAACCCGGCGCGCATTAGCAGTGCCATCAGGTTAATGGTTGGCGGGCCGCCCACGATCACGTTGTTCGGGATAGCCAGGTTAAAGGTCAGCGGCAGGGTCAGAGAGAGCGGCTTCGGTTTGGCGACGCGCTTCAATCGAAACGGCGGGATCATGCCGAGAATATTGCAGCTCAGCACCGGCATCCCGATGCGTGAAAAGGGTTCGCCGTCGACGGAGACGGTTTTGCTGCCCATAAACAGTTCGTCTTCGATTTGCGGGCCGCCCGGCGCTCGCAGCGGCGGGATCCACATCCCGCCTACCGGAATATGCACCGCCATTCCGCCCGTGCCGGCGCTGGCGCGCCTGATGCCGTTGACGTGCACCGTAGTGCCAATCAGCGGCAAATAATCGAACACGTCGAAGACAATGCCGATATGGGGCGTGGGCAACGGCCATGGATACGTGTGAATATCCAGCCCGAGCTGTGGATCGAAATGAGCGCCGGAGTGCATCGCTGACGCCTCAGAACATCGCACGCAGCAGCGCGCGCAGGAATGTCCGCACTTCGGTGGCAAATTCGCCATCGGAGAAACTCAGGAACAGCAGCGCGAGCAGCGTGACAACGATAATGATAATAATGCGACTCTTCATAGCGTATTGCTTCCTGCATTGTCGAATAACGATGCGTCAGTCGTTCCCCACGCGGGCAGGCTTTGCCATTCACCCGGGGGCGCATCAAAGGGATGGACGATATCCGGCAGGCCGTTCCAGTGCGGGTGCAAGGTTTTGCGTGCCAGTTGAATAGTGCGATGGAAACTCTCATCGCCGTGTTGAATAAGCTTCTCGCGTTCTTCACGGATGGCAATAAAGGCCGCTTCGAGAGACAGTTGCAGGTGATGTTCTGTCTGCTGCACCTGAGCGCTGTCAGGCCGTACCGGCAAACGGGCTTCTGCCTCTGCGATCAGCCGCTGCCTGTCCTTTTGCCAGCGCGCGGCGCAGGCTTCAAGCGCCTCGGTGCGGCGTTTGTCATAAGCGCGTAACAGATCCTGAAACACCAGCGGCAGCGTCGTCTGTCCGCGCTCCGACGGCGGCACGCTTTCTGCCGCCTGAATAGCGCGCGCATACTCTTCCATTGCCTTCGGTCTGTGTCCTGCCAGCCAGAGCGAAAAGCCGGACATCCGCCAGCCTTCGATTTCAAACACCGCATGCGGGATAGTCTGCGCTTCACGCGCCGCCTGACGATAGGCTTTCGCAGCCTGTATATAATCTTTCTTCGCGAACCACGCGCCCGCCTCGCCAAACGTACTTTGTGTGCGCAGCTGGCCTTTAACGGCCGGCTCGGTGATGTCGCCAGAGATATTTTGTGCCTGCCGGTAGTGCTCTACCGCTTGCGCGTGGTCATTACCTTTCAGCCAGCCACCGGCGATCAGATTGTGCATCATCGCCTGCTGATCGGGCCAGCCGCGCTGTCGGGCGATGGCCAGCGCCAGGCCGCCGCGTGCGGCAACCTGTCCGGCGCTGCCTTTCTCCAACAGTAGCATGGCGTCTGCCAGGTAACGGCGGAAAAGCAAACGGTCAGGGTTGGGATCGGTCTGCTGCTGCGCGGTTTGATGCATCACCTTCATCCCGTCAATGTCATCCACAATCAGCCGCGCCTGGCGGGTGTGTGCCTCATACAGAGGCTGCCACACCGGTTGTTCGAGCGTGTCGATCAGCAGCAATCGCGGTGCAGGTTCGCCCTGCGTCAGCCAGCCATTCAGCCAGCGCATCAGCGCATGTTCATCGCTTACGGCGGAAGGCTTGAGAACCAGCACCAGATAGCGGAGATCGTCGGTAAATTGTTCCGCGAAGCACTGTAATAATCTGCTCAGTTGTCCGGGAGAATAACAGGGCAGGTAGCTTTCGGCAGGCCAGCCAGCGACATCTGGCGTGGCTTCATAGTGCTCGACAAATTCACGTCCAAGCGCTTCGCTGTAGCCGTAGCCTGTTTCGAACGGTGTCGTCAGCCCCAGAAAGAGATCCGGCAGCGTGCGACCTTCCGGATGCTGTTGCAGCGCGAGAAAACCATCCAGCAGAGATTCGCCTCCTGCCGGAACGCGCCAGATAAACAGCCGACTATCTGCCGCCTCTTCGCTGGCATCCAGCCAGCTCAGCTCCAGCTCGCTCATCACTTTTTCGGTAGGGTTTTTCGCGGCGTTCATTCACTCTCCCTGTCAGGCGTTAAGCTCGATTTTCTTACCGTTTACCATTACGCCTGCTGCGTTAATGGTGATGGTCGATCCGCCTGCGGTGATTTCAACGCTGCCGTTGCCGATCATAATACCGCTTTCCCCGACGTTAATATGGAAGGTGTCGGTTGCGCTGTCCGCCACGCTGCCCTGCGTGAAACGGGTATCGCCGCCGGTGATGCTCAGCGTACGCCCGGCGCCAATGTTGACTTCCTGTTTTTGCGCCACCGTATGCGCTTCGCTACTGCTGACGGTGACATCGCGGTTACCGGTCACGCCCAGCTTCTGGTTGCCGGTAACCAGCACGGTGCGGTTTTGCTGCACGCTGACCTTTTCATTGCCCTGCACGGTGCGGGTACGATCCTGTACCACCGCCAATGTCTGGTTACCCTCGACGCGGCCGTTATTGTTGCTTTTTACCGTTGTCGTATGGTTGCCGGTAATGGTTTCATCACGGTTCTGCTCCACGGTAAGGGTTTCATTGCCCTTTACGCTTTCAGTACGATTTTGCTGTACCGTGGTGGTTTCGTTGCCGTTAATGGTTTTACTGCGATCCTGACCCACGGTGACGGTTTCGTTGCCATCGACCGTGCGTGTACGGTTTTGCTTAATATGGCTGGTTTCATCCTTACCAACGATTTTGGTGCGATTGCTGCCGACGTCATGGGTTTCGTCATTTTCAACCTCGGTGTCCATGTTGCGTTCGGCGTGAAGCCAGAGCTGTTCTTCACCGGCCTTGTCCTCGAAACGTAGCGCGTTGGCATTATTCGGCGAGCCATCTTTCGAGCGGCTCATAAAGCCCATTTGCGTCGCCGCTGCCGGAAGCGCCCAGGGCGGCATACTGGCTTCGTTATAGACACGCCCGATAATGATCGGCCTGTCCGGCTCGCCGTTAATAAAGTCCACCACCACTTCGTCTCCGACGCGCGGGATCTGCACGCCGCCGTAGCCCTGGCCTGCCCATGCGCTGGAAACTCGTACCCAGCATGAGCTGTTTTCATCTCCACGGCTTTCACGGTCCCAGTGAAATTTCACCTTCACGCGGCCATATTTGTCCGTCCAAATCGATTCCCCTGCCGGCCCCACCACGCGGGCTGTTTGCGGTCCATAAGTACGCGGCCAGTCAGTGACCGTTTTCGGCCGAAATGGCGTTGCGGCAGGGATCACGGTAAAGTGGATGCGGTGCTGCGCGGTGCCGACATCGCCGGAGGCGTACTGATTTTCTTCGAAAGCATAACGCGCGCCTGTGACGAGCCAGGCTGCGTTGTCGGCGGGGTTGGGCGAGTTTGTCAGGGTAAAACGATGCCCCGGCGCAACGCCGGTCGCCGTGGCCGTTCCCTGCGTTTGCTGTTGTTCTGCCTGCCAGGCCTGCTGGCGAATGCGTGCGTAGGATTCCCCTTCGCCATGTTCTACAAAGCGCCCCGGCCAGTCGTAAACGTCAATTTTCCCCGGCGTGGGCGAGACCGGATTCTGTAACGCCTGTAGCATCCAGGCATTGGGTTTACGGAAATCGTAATCGTCGGTGCTGTAGAGGCCGGGCGTCACTACGTGGCGCGGCATCATCTGACTGATGCCTTCTTCGTTCACCGCACCGCCGCTGGCCTGCGTATGCCAGGGGATCGTCTCATAGCCGACAAACGCCTCCGCATGAGAATAATCATCCATTAACACCAGGGTGTGCCCGTCTTTATCATGACGGAACATATAGCTGATGCCTTCCAGCTCCAGCAGCCGGCTAATAAAGTGAAAGCTGCTTTCCGCGTACTGTACGCAGTAGTCCCACAGCCGATAGCTACGGGTGAGCCTGTCTTCGATCTTGACGTTATATTCAGAGAAAAGCGTTCTGACGATATCCGGAACGCGCTGCTGCTGGAAAATACGGAAGTTGCGGTCGCGCATCATGGGCCAGAAGTCGGGCTCAAGAATGACCTGATAAACAGCGTAGCGGGCCCCGTCCAGTTCTTCCGAACGCAGGGAAACGGCGGTGACTTTGCCGGAGAAACAGCGTTCATGACCCCACAACCCAGGGACAATCACCACCATGTTCTGCCCCAGCATGGCCTGCCGGTCGAGAGTAAAGTCTTCACTCAGCAAATCGACTTTAAAGCGGAAAGGCCGGGAAAGGTCTTCTTTCCCGCTGAATTTCCAGAATAAAAGCGAGGCGCTTTCAACAGACGACAGAATGGTTATGCGGTTAACCATAAAATTCCTTCCTGATTCATCACCTATATCTGGAGCAATTTCTTCCGTAACGGACTGCTTCTTTTGCGAAAGAGGCTAAGCGTATATAAGGCATCCAGGTTTATTACCTCCGGCATGCATAAATTATCCTAAATGTTTGGGTAAAGTAATCAAGCAAAACCGCCTGTTTCAGATACATCTGTTCACATTATGAGAAATGCCTTAATCAGTTTCCTGAGGCATCGTAGTGAATATGTATGTCATTGAGAATGACGAAATAACAACATATATGATTGTTTTTATGGTGTTAATTGTTTTAGTGCGCGCTTGCCCGCTCTCCATGTTGATCATCAGGCGGAAGCCCCCATAAGACCGATCTCTTGCGCATGTCGCCTGTTAAGATTTATTTCACACTGATCGTTCTACGACTGACAGCCCGATGCCTCTTCGCCCGTCTCTGTGGCAACGGCAAGGCACCCTGTCTGTCGGGACTGCTTTCCGCATTTTGTGCCTCAGGGAATCGCGTAACGTAGATTTTGCCGGCGATCTGGCTGGCATCTTCTTTATCGTTAAAGGGGCCAGTATTGTTGGCTGTTGTTCGCCTGCGGGTTTCAAAAATTTATGCAGCAGGCCCGGCATATTATGAGGTCGCCAGTGGGATGACCGCGCATTTCGCGGCACTCCATAAAAAGTATCGAACGGTGTCGCCCGCTCTGATGGCGACATATTCAGAAGTCGTTGATACCAGCGCATGGGCTCGCCAGTAGCCTGGCCGCAGGTATCGACCGAAGCGGACAGATGGCCCGAATGCAGCTTCAGGGGAGGGTGATTGCGTCCCATCATGAGTAAAAATCCTTTTAAATACAGTCCAGTATTACTGTGTGTTCACAATAACCCGCCATTCAGCAAGGTCAAACGGTTTATAAACTTTTTGCGAGAGGTGCGGCAAAAAACCACGCCTCGCGTGCTGTTTTCATCTGAATATTGCTTTATGACGCTCTTTTTTTACCGTTTATAAGATGCCGGGTAACGTATTTATTAACGCGACAACGTAAAAGCCAAAAAAACTGCCACATGGCTCAAAGTTTTACACCATAAACTGGCATTCCCCTGAACTCTCACCATTAATTTAAGGCTGTGCGCATTATTTCTGACGGGGCATTCGCAGGAGTCGGTTACTTTTTCAAAAAGTTATTCAAATATCAGGGCGTTCCTTCCGTTGAGTTGATTAAAAATGTTTTAAAAATCTCATTAATCAGGAAACATTAATTCCAGGGGTAATAAATGAAAAATAATTTTACTCTTTGCGGTTCAATTGTCTGTTGGGGATTATTATTCAGCACACCTTCACTGGCCCGGACGTTTGTTTACGTCTCGGAAGCAGACGACGGGACTATCGCCCGCTATACGCTGGACGAGGAAAACGGCGCTCTGCAACTTTCGGGGCGAACAAATGCCAACGGCAAAGTCATGCCAATGGTCGTCTCGCCGGATAAACGGCACCTCTATGCTGCGATACGCAGCCAGCCGTTGCGCATTTCTGGCTGGCGTATTGATTCAAAAACGGGCGCGCTGACGCCAACGACAGAAACCCCTGCGGCCGCGAGCTATCCCTATATCAGCATCGATAAAAAAGGGCGCTTTTTACTGGCCGCCTCCTATGATGGCGGCGTCGCGCATGTTTACCGCATCAATAAAAGCGGCATCGTGGCATCGCCATGTATCGCGGAATATCAAACCGGCCATGCCGCACACTCAATTATTACCGACGCGACCAACCGCTCCGTTTATATTGGCTCGCTGGGTACCGATCGCGTATTGCAGCTTAATTTGCAGTCGGACGGAAAATTAACGCCAATCGCCGCTGGCTTTGTAAAAACAGCAGAAAAAAATGGCCCGCGCCACTCGGTGTTATCGCCTGATAACCGCTTTCTTTATAACATTGGTGAAATGGGTGGCGTTATAACTCAGTTCAAGCGTCTGAGAGATGGCGCTTTAAAGAAAGTTGCGGACTATCCCAGCGCGGTGGCGGAAAAATATCAGTTGCAGCATGGCGTTGAGCGTCCTGCTGGTTTCAGCGATACCACGCCGCGTATCTGGGCCGCCGATATTAACATCACGCCGGATAATCGCTTTCTGTACGTATCAGAACGCACCAGCAGTACGGTAAGCGGATACCGAATTGCACAGGACGACGGCAGGCTGACGCTGACTGGCACCTGGCCGGTTGAGAAACAGCCTCGCGGCATGGCCGTAACGGCGGATGGACGCTGGCTGGTGGTCAGCGGCGAGAAAAGCCGCGTGGTGAGTAGCTATGCCATTAATACGCAGAGCGGTGAACTCGTTCACGCCGGAGAAGCCCCGTCGGGACGCGACGCCAACTGGGTGACCATCGTCAGCTATTAATGCTGGCTGGCGGAACGTATTCAGTCCGCAACGATCTCTTCATAGAGCGCGCGCAGGCGGAGCCGCAAATAGCGCACGGCCTTGTGCTTACGCGACAACAGCGCCTGCACGCTGACGCCCGTTTCCTGCGCCAGCGCGTTAACGCTGTAGTCGTAAAGCTCGGTTTTAACGAACGCCTCGTATTGCGCGGGCGGTAACGCTGCCAGCGCGTCGCTCAGCTCCTCCCAGAACAACTCGCTCAGATACGCCTCTTCCGGGGTTTCCGTCTCGCCGAAAAGGATCTCCGACAGCTCCTCTTCCGGCAGGGTATCGTCGCTGGCGAAGAAGTCGGAAAACGGCAGCTCGCGTTTTTTACGTCCGCGATCGATCATTTCGTTGCGCGCGGCGCGAAACAGCCAGGCGGCGACGTTCTCCACCGGCTGCTCCACCTTCATCAACTGAACGGTGATGTCCTGTAAGATGTCATCGGCATCGGCCCGCGTGGCCGTCCGGCCGCGAATAAAAGCCTGAAGCCGTGAACGGCAGGCGCTGAGCGCCGACATCACCAGAGAGTCTTCCGCCATTAACGTCACTCAGCGTCCGGCGCTTTAGGGGCGTGCTCTTCCGCCGGACGTTCGGCCCGGGCCTGTTCTTCATGGGCGTGGGGCCAGTCGCGGCGACGGTGATGACCGCGATGCCTGAAACCATCATGACGATGCCGGGAAAACTGTTCACGCTCTTCCGGCGTCATCTGCATCCAGCGTTCATGCATCCGGCGACGCGCGCCAAACATACCGGGACGCAAACCCAGCCCGCCAAACAGGATACGGCACAGGATCAGCATGCCCAGCGCCTGCCAGAAGCCGATGCTCTTTACGCCCAGCAGCGCGGGCAGCAGCGCATTCCACAGCGACATCACCAGCAGGCCCAGCGCCACAAACAGCACCACGCCAATCAGCAGCGGTTTTGCCATTGAACGTCCGCCAAAATGGCGACCGCGCCCGCGCCCGTGCTCATGCAGTTCAAAATCTCTCATTTTTAACACTCCTCATTGTGTGTTTTAGTCTGTGTAATGAGGTAGACGAATCAGCGACAGAAATATTGCCAAAAAAATGTGCGGCGAAGGGAAAAAGCCGCTGGAAAGTCAGCGGCGAGGTGATGGAATGAACGTCAGATAGCCGGCGCGGAAGCACTCAGAAATTATAGGAGAGGCTCACGGAGTAGTTACGCGGTTCGCCATAAACTTCGTAGTCGCTGAGGGTGGAATAGTAAGTCCGGTCGAACAGGTTGTTAAGGTTCGCCTGCACCGCCAGTTGTTTGGTGACCTGGTAGCGGCCAAACAGATTAACCAGTGGATAGCTGCTCTGGTAGAGGCGCGTGGCGCCTTCCGGCCCGGTCACGTCCTGATAAGTACGATTTTGCCAGTTGATGCCGCCGCCCAGCGTCAGTTCAGGCAGCGTTGGCAGTCGGTAGCGGGTAAACAGCTTAAACTGCGTTTGCGGAAGCTGGCTGTTAAAGCGATCGTTGTTGGCGTCTTTTGCCACGTAGCGCGTCGCGCCGAAGGTCATCTGGAGATTATCCGTGAGTGCGCCGTTCAGCTCAAATTCTGCGCCTTTACTGACTACGCCCTTCGCGGCTTTATACGCCTGTTCGCTGGTGCCGTCGACGAAGCTGCTGCCATCTTCCTGGCCCACATTCTCCTGTTCAATACGGAACACGGCGACGTTTGCCGTCAGACGGCCGTTCAGCCAGCCCGATTTCAGGCCGGTTTCGTAGTTCTTGCCGGTAACGGGTTTCAGATAGCTGCCGCTGCGATCGCGCTTATCCTGCGGCTTGAAGATTGAGGTATAGCTGGCATAGGCGGACCAGGTGTCGTCAATGTCATAAACCAGTCCGCCGTACGGCGTCAGATTGTTTTTACTCATTTCGCCGCTGCTGCCGACGGTGCTCCACTGGGTGTAGCGCGTGCCGACAATCAGCGAGAGCGGATCGGCCAGCGAGAAGCGCGCGGCGCTGTAGGCCGATTTTTGCCTGATCATATCGTCAGACGATTTCTCGAAATCGCTCCAGGTCGGTTCGATAATATCGCCGTCCCAGTGATTGATATCACCCATATCGGCAACGTCAATCGAGTTCGAGGCGCTGTAATACAGATTGCGCTGGCGGCTGTAGCTGACGCCAGCCAGCAGCTCATGCTGACGACCGAACAACTCCACCGGGCCGCTGGCGAAGGTATCCACCGAGTCGAGACGGCGCGAGCCTTTAAACCAGCCGCCGTAGCCTTGCAGACCCTCGCCGGTGGCCGCATCAGGGAAATTAAAGGAGTACATCAGCTTGGTATCGAAGTCGGTTTCCGCATGGGTGCCGTTCAGGCGCGCCGTCCAGCCGTTATCAAAGTTGTGCGTGGCGTTGGCAAACACCTTGCGGGAGTTGATGTTGTAGTGCGTCCAGTCCGCCGACGGGTTAGTGCTGCGATCGAAACTGGTGCGTGAACCGTCGCTGTACCAGGTCGGCAAACCGCCCCAGGTCGGGTTGCCCGTGGCGCTGCGCTGGTAGTCGTAGCCCAGCGACACCGTGGTATTTTCCGTGACATCCGCATCCAGCACGCCGTAAAGGAATTTTTTGCTCTTATGGTAGCGATCCAGCCAGCTATCCTGATCCTGATAGCCTGCCACCACGCGGCCGCGCACGGTGCCCGAATCATTCAACGGCGCGGAGAGATCCGCCACGTAACGCTGCTTGTCCCAGCTGCCGTAAGAGGCGCTGAGGTTACCGGTGAATGCGCGGCTGTCGGCGTGCTTGCGCACCATATTCACGGACGCCGACGGGTTGCCCGCGCCGGTCATCAGGCCCGTCGCGCCGCGCACCACTTCGATGCGGTCATAGATGGCGGTATCGCCACCGGCATCGCCGAAGTTCCACGCTTCCGAAACGGTAGTGGGAATGTCGTCAAAGGTGTAGTTATCGATATAGAAACCGCGTGAGTAGGAGCCGTTTCGCTCGCTGTCCACGACGTTGGCGGACACGCCGGTCGTATTCGCCAGCACGTCGCCCACGGTCTGAAGGTTTTGATCCTGCATGCGCTGTTTGGTGATGATACTCACCGACTGCGGCACATCACGCGGCGTCAGCAGCATTTTTGTTCCGGCGCGGGTGGTCTTCGCGCTGTAGTCCTGATCTTCATTCACGGCTTCTCCGCTGTCGGTGGTGGCGTTAACCACCAGATCCTGCGAAGAGGTGGCGGCATCTGCCGCCTGCGCCTGAAGGTTAATTAACGCCGGGACGGCCAGTGCCAACAGGGAAACGGCAAATACGGGACGAGAACCTGCCGCGCGCGAACGGGTTCCTCTGATGTGAAAAGGCATGCTACTTCCTTTCTGTGATGTTGTTTTTATTAGTAACCCACTGTTTTTAGTAAGGTCTTTGCCACTGCGCTTTTGTCGCGCGGCAATATGCTAGCACAGAAAGACTAAATGATAATGAGGATAATTATCATTATTATGTAATTAATATGAGGGTGAGATGCCGACAACCGGCCGCGGATGGAGAACTGCCTACCACGCCATGGCTGTTTTTGTACTCCGTAAAAAACAGCACGCGGCGAGGTTTCATGACTTTACATTTTACGTGCCGGTTTCAGCCGCTCGGGTAGCCCACCAGCAGAGTAATGAGCCAAAGCTCACCATGGCGGCGCCTTGCCAAAAAGTTACCGTCAGCGCTGAACCGAGAATAAACGTGGCGAGCAGGGCGGATATCACCGGGACAAAATAGGATGCCGTGGCTAATACGGTAACGTTGCCGTGCAAAATACCGATGTTCCAGGCGGCATAGCCAAACCCCATTGCGCACGCGGCCAGAACTACATTGATGGTGGTCGCTATCGTCAGGGTAAATTCCGGCTGTGGACTTAAGAGGTATTTCACCCACAGCGATATCGCCGTCAGTATAAAAAACAGCGTAATACCGTTATTACCCTGAGCAATTTTCTTCGTTACCACGCAGTAAATTGCCCAGATCATTGCCCCGGTAAACGCCAGCCCATAGCTTAAGACGTTGCTGTTAATGTTCCCGACAATGTGTGCGGCGGCAAAGCCCCGCTCGCCGCCCAGCACGCAACCAATGCCGGCAATGGCGATCAGCAGGCCGGGGACGATCATCAGGCTGGTTTTCTGGCGGTTAACCAGCACCGAAAGTACGATGGTCAGGCCGGGCCAGAGGTAATTCACCATGCCAACTTCAATGGCCTGCGTGCCGGTGTTGGCAAAGCCCAGCGACAGTGATAAACAGAGCTCATAGCTAACGAACAGCAGGCTGCCGAGGATCAGATACGCACGAGGAAAGCGTCTGAGATCAGGAAAACCCACGGTAAACAGCAGCAGTACTGCGCTGAGCGTGTAGATCATGGCCGCGCCGCCCACGGCGCCAAAGCCTTCGCTGACGCTGCGGATCAGGCCGACGACAGCGCTCCACAACAGAACGGCGATCAGGCCGATTAACGTTGCTCTTTTCTGGTTCATCCCTGCGAAACCTCTCGTCGACGTGCTCCCGACGTTGTTAACTGATGGTTGATAGACAATTAAAATGGCCCGTTTTGGATTCATTAGTGACACAACGCCGTGGGTAATAAACGTTTCCGTGCAGAGAGTTTACGGGCCGTGCGGCAGGATATGACAGGCGGCTCAACCCACCGATGCCGGGCAGAATATATCGGCAGGTTGATCGGCATGGCGAAAAACTGTCGCTCACTGCGGTCGTTTGGTGCTGAGCGTTACCGACCACAGCTCGCTTTTACAACGTGGGCAGGCCAGCGTCTGCTGCGCGTTAAGCTGCTGCGTCAGGCCGCAGTGATTGCAGGCGTATAAACCCGTCTTCGGCACGCGCGTATACTCCTGACGATGCTCCGGCGGCAGCACCGACATACCGGGACGGACGTCATCGGCATCGTAAAAGTAAGTACTGATCCCGCCATCCACCTCAAGCAGCGCCAGCCGCACCTGGCCCAGATGTTCTACGCCTTGCTGACGCAGCTCCATAAAAAATTCGTCTTCGGATATATTCAGATTGTCCAGGCTCTTCAGCTCATACAATCCCTCTTTAATCAGCGTCACCACATCGCCTTCAATCCATTTCGAGAAACGCGGGCTGAACGATGTAAAAAAAGTCGTCAGGCGGTAGAGCACCAGCAGGACGATAAAAACCATGGCGACCGGCAATATCGGCACGTCGTGATAAAAGGTGACGTCGCCGGAGGCTGAACCCAGCGTCAGCACAATCACCAGTTCAAACAGCGAGAGCTGCCGGATGCCGCGCCTGCCGGAGACTTTCAAAAAGATAAAAACAATGATGTAGGCAAACAGCACGCGTACGGCGACTTCGGCGAGAAAAGTCATTGATTGATCGTTGAGAAAAAAACGGTGCCAGTCAAAATCAGGCATAAAAATCATTCCTTGCGGTAAAGGCATCGTTTCTCAGCGCGGATGCCGGTTTGCTTATTGTTAGTATCAGGACAAGTACAGGGAAAAGGCGCACAACTTTACAACCTGCATAATGTTATCGGCAAGCGCTGGCAGAGTTTACTGTCCGGGTTGGCGCTTCTCTGCTTAAATTAAGCATCCGCGCTGCCGCGATCATCCCCGGAGAATATTCATGCTGTTGGCAGGAGCCATTTTTGTTATGACTATTGTACTGGTTATCTGGCAGCCGAAAGGGCTGGGGATCGGCTGGAGCGCCATGCTCGGCGCGGGTGTGGCGCTGGCGACGGGCGTGGTGCATCTCAATGATATTCCAGCCGTCTGGCATATCGTCTGGAACGCAACCGTCACCTTTGTCGCGATCATCATCATCAGCTTATTGCTTGATGAGTCAGGTTTTTTCAAGTGGGCGGCGCTGCATGTATCGCGGTGGGGAAACGGGCGTGGACGCCTGCTTTTCAGCTGGATGATCCTGCTTGGCGCGGCGGTATCGGCGCTGTTTGCCAATGACGGCGCCGCGCTGATCCTGACCCCAATCGTTATCGCCATGCTGACGGCATTGGGTTTCAACAAAGGCGCTACGCTTGCGTTTGTGATGGCGGCCGGTTTTATTGCCGACACCGCCAGCCTGCCGCTGGTTGTCTCGAATCTGGTGAATATCGTCTCGGCGGACTTCTTCCGGCTGGGCTTTAATGACTATGCCGCAGTGATGGTGCCGGTGAATATTGCGGCGATTATCGCCACGCTGGCGACGCTGCATCTCTTCTTTCGCAAAGACATTCCGGCAACCTACGCGCTTTCCCGGCTGAAAACGCCCTCAGGCGCGATAAAAGATCCGGCAACCTTTAAAACCGGCTGGCTGGTTCTGGTGTTGCTGCTGGCCGGATTTTTTGTCCTTGAGCCGCTCGGCGTGCCGGTGAGCGCGATTGCCGCCGTGGGCGCGCTGGTTTTGCTGGCGGTGGCGAAGAAGGGACACGCCATTAATACCGGCCGCGTCCTGCGCCACGCGCCCTGGCAGATTGTTATCTTTTCGCTGGGTATGTATCTGGTGGTTTATGGCCTGCGCAATGCCGGTCTGACGGATGCGCTGTCGCGCCTGCTGGACTACTTTGCCGGAAAGGGGCTGTGGACAGCCACGCTGGGAACGGGCTTTCTGACGGCGTTTCTTTCTTCGGTGATGAATAACCTGCCCAGCGTTCTGGTGGGCGCGCTCTCCGTTGAAGGCAGTTCGGCTACCGGCGTGATTAAACAGGCGATGATTTACGCCAACGTTATTGGCTGTGATTTGGGCCCGAAAATCACGCCAATAGGCAGCCTCGCCACGCTGCTCTGGCTGCATGTGCTCGCGCAAAAAAACCTTAAAATAAGCTGGGGATACTATTTCCGCGTTGGCGTGGTCATGACGCTGCCCGTGTTGTTTATCACCCTGGCGGCGCTGGCGCTGCGCCTTTCATTGCATCATTGAACGGCCTGGTTGAGATTTATGACCCGGATTTGCCGCATTTTGGGCAGAGCATGAGACGGAGAAAATCAGTTTTTTGCTATGTGTACAGGTTTTATTATAATTAACCCGCCAGACACAACTTACATTTGAGACCTGAACGGGAGGTTTGATTTGTTTATTTCTGATGAAGAAAAAGGGCATATTCTGATTGGTGAAGCGACTATCAGCCTTATCTTCAACAGGGAAGAAATAACGCCGCAGGCACTGTCCGACGCGTTGCAGAAGATGGCTGATGGGGAAAGTGATAAGGAACGGGTCAGACAAATCGAGCAGGTGCGCCAGTGGCTAAAACGCTACAAGCAGCCAGGCAGTTTGTCATCCCAACGCGCAGGCTGGCCTGTATCTGTACAGGATTCTGGCGAACAGCATGAAGCAACGTCGGCCATACACTTTTCCGACTCGCAAAAACATCGTTCTTCAAAAAGTTAGTCGGGCAGATAGGGCGTTTTACATTGCGCTGTCAGGGAGGGTGGCGCACAATCAATTGATTGTAATAATTTTTTTCACGAAATCTCCGGCGTTAATTCTCATGTTCCCGCGCCATAGAACTGGAAACAGACAAGATTTTTCCGGCCTCATTTAACTTATTGTTTATAAAAGATTAGCACTTTTTGCACAAAAAAAGCGCGCTAAGTTCTCCAGTATTTCTGTACAGATTTTTCTTGTTTGTATAACTTACGCGCATCACACGCTATTTTACGCAAACATCTACTCTTTTTGGAGGCGCCCTGTGTATCAAAATGGATTAGCTCCACATTCAGAAAACGACATTGCGCGTTATTTCAATAAAGCCTCCTTGCCATCACAGCAGGAAACGCTGGGGCAAATCGTTGTAGAAGTACTGGGTTCCGGCCGCTCGCTAAGCCGTAAGGCAATCTGCACACGCTTACTGCGTCGCCTTGAGCAGGCGGAGAGCCCGGAGCAGGAAAAGCACTATCAGGCACTGATCGGCTTGCTGTTTGAACGCGGAGAATAACTGGTACGGTTTGTATGTATGGATCACGGTTGTTCGCAAGCCCGTTTTACCTGACTGAAACAGTCTGCAAACCATGGGAGTGGCCTGCTGCTGTCCTTCCCAACGTATGGATGCTTAACTGAGGCAGAGAAACGGGTATGTACAAAAATGAAGAAGACAAACTGACGGATATCATGCTGGGCGAAGCGGTTCTGGCGCTGCTGCACGGCGGTGGCCCGGTCACCAATGCGGCGCTCATCGACCAACTGCGGACAATGATTGACGTTGAGCAGGACGAAATAAAAAAGCGCGCCTGTAAACGTGCCATTAATGAAGTGCGGGAAAGTAAAAACAATACCCGTACCACGCATGAAGTTCGCGATCGCGATAATGTCAGACATATTTTTAATAACGATGGTCCGTCGGACGACACTAAAAAACATTAAATGCACAGGCCTCCTTGCCGCTTCGGGGAAGTGTTGTGCGCTTAACGGTCAGTCCTTAACCGACGGAACCAGCATTGATCTCATTTAACAATTTATTATGGGATAACTTTACAGCAGCGTATCCCACCAGAGGCTAACACGATGCAACAATCGGCAGAAACCGCGATCCTGAGTTATTTCCACCAGGCCGGAGACGTACTGGCTCCAGAAAGTGAGGTTCTTGGCGCTGTCATCAAAGAGATTTTGATGGCAAAAAGGCAGGTCACTAACAAAGCGATTATTTTAAGTCTCATCGACAAGCTGGAGCACACGTCCGACATCGTTGAACTGGATATCTACCGTAAAACCCTGGAAATTGTTGTCGGGCGCACGCCTGACGATATCGGTATCTGAGCGAAGCTGTCCTTTCCCCCCTGTCAGCGTGAACCACAAAAAAATTCCCGCCCGTGCCGTGGCGATATTCACGGCACCGCGCTATTCAAGTCATAAAAATGTAAATTTAGTTTAAAGAGTGTTAAGCCAGGCTTTAAATGAAACTTTTCATCTTTTCTCGCTTTTTATCATTTTTTTTAAGATGAATATCTCCCGAAAAATGAGATTAACCCTTTTATTTTTTTAAAAATCATAGAGTTATGATTAACCCCTCTCATTTGCTTCTCTTATGGGAACGCAGAATTTTCCGCTAAAATAGCAACTCATCAGACCACTATGGGAGAAGAGTTGTGCGGCACTACTTTCACCGGCGCGAACCGGAGAACACGGAAAATGTGGAAATTCAGGAGCAGTGGCAAATTACCTACTGGACGCAAAAACTGAATGTTACGCAGGAGCGCCTGCGGCAGGCAATCGTGAATGTGGGTTCAAATAAGGCTGAGGTGCACAGATGGTTGAAAACGCATCCGGCAATGCGCAAGGCGCTTAATGCCCCGCAGTGCGTCTATCAGCACGGCGCGATTATTTCCTGCGAAAAGCGCGCGCCGGGACGCCCGAAAAAGCAGCGCTAAGTGGCCGCCACAAGCAGCGGAACAGAGGATTGACTGAAGCTGGCAGGCGTTTTATGGAAAGCAGGAGGCAACGGGGAACACGGACGGATTAATGCATTTTTTCTGTTATAAACCGCTTCGCCAGCAAGAAGATCTCTTTTTGGCTTTTATCCATAGCCTGCGCACCATGTACATGGAGCATGGTAATAAGATTCTGGATATGGGGTGACTGGCCGCTTTCCAGCAGTGCTGCCACCGCGCGACCAATGACCGCGTGGATTTCCACCAGGTTATTTAAATCGTCATCGCTATGCAAAATTGCCCCCTGTAATCTGGACATACATACAGTTTACCATTTCAACAATCAGATCGCATCTGCTCCGTTTATTGCCGGCATGAACCGGAAACGGCGTTATCCAGTGAAATCAGCATCGTTAAAGGCGTCTGTTCAGGTCAACACGCGCTGGGTCAGAACCGTCAGGGAGGGATCCATTTGATAAACCAGAGGAACGCCGGTCGGTACCCGAAGGTGAGTGACCGCCTCGTCATCCAGCCCGTTGAGGAATTTAATCAGGGCGCGCAGGGCGTTTTTGTGCGAAACCACCAGCACCGTTTTGCCCGCGAGGAGATGCGGAACAACCCCCTGCTGCCAGTAAACCAGAACGCGTTCGATGGTCATCGCCAGGCTTTCAGCGGTGGGCAAATCGGCCAGCGCAATGTTTCGGTAGCGTGCGGTCTGCTGAAGCCGGGCGGGGGCCTCCACGTCCGCAGGCGGCACGCCCGTAAAGGTTTTGCGCCATGACTGGACGCGCTCTTCACCCAGCCGCAGGGTCGTTTCTGCTTTGTTTAACCCCTGAAGCGCGCCGTAATGACGCTCGTTCAACCGCCAGCTCATCTCCGCCGGTATCCACGCCCGGTCGATCTGATCCAGCACTGCCCAAAGCGTATGAATGGTGCGCGTCAGCACCGAACTACAGGCAAAATCCGGAAAAATACCCGCTTCTCTTAATAACGCGCCCGCCCGGTTCGCTTCCTGCCTGCCCGCTGGCGTCAGCGGCACGTCCGTCCAGCCGGTAAAGCGATTTTCATGGTTCCACAGGCTTTCGCCGTGGCGAAGCAGTATCAGCGTTGAGTTCGTCATAGTCCTTTCCGGAGAGTCGCGACCTTTATCAGGCAATCGGGAGATAAGCGCACACCAATCATAGCTGATGGCGGCGGCTCGTCGGGCACTGCATTTATCTTTTTCAGATAAGCTTTCCGTAATTCTTTACTTCTCCTGCCCTGCTCCTTCATTCAATGATGAATTCCGCCAGAGGTGCCATTTAATTACAGGGAATTCACTATTATGACGCGATTTCACTTTTCGCCACTGCCGCGCGCGCTGGCCTTACTTTTATTTGCAGGCGCGGTGCATGCCGCACAGACGCCGTTGCAGGGCGGAACGCTGGTCTACCTTGAGCAGCAGGCGCACACCAATCTCTATCCGCCTGCGGGTGGTTTTTACCCCAACGGCGGCATACTGAATCAGATTACCGATAAGCTGACCTGGCAAAACCCGGAAACATTGCAGGTTGAACCGTGGATTGCTGAAAGCTGGTCCACCAATGCTGATAAAACCGAATACACCTTTAAAATTCGTCCTGGCGTGACCTTCTCCGACGGTACGCCGCTGGATGCCAACGCGGTTGCCAAAAACTTCGATACTTACGGGCTGGGCAATAAAGCGCAGCGTCTGCCGGTGTCGGAAGTGATTAACAATTATCAGCGCAGTGAAGTTATCGACCCGCTCACGGTGAAGTTCATTTTTAAAAAGCCGTCACCGGGCTTTCTTCAGGGCACTGCGACGATTGGTTCCGGGCTGGTGTCTCTCAGTACGCTGGCGCGGAGCTTCGACCAGTTGGGTGACGCGCGTCATATCATTGGTTCGGGCCCATTTGTGGTCAGCGATGAAAAACTGGGACGCGAAGTGGATCTGACGGTTCGTAAAAACTATCGCTGGGGGCCGAAAAATCTTCAACAGCAGGGCAGAGCGAATCTGGATGCCATTAAGGTGATCGTGACGCCGGAAGACAGCGTGCGTATTGGCGCGCTGCTGGCGGGTCAGGCGGATTTTATTCGTCAGGTTCAGGCCTATGACGAGAAACAGGCGAAGGAACAACACTTTCCCATTTATGCGGCGCCGACGCGCGGCGTAAATGACAGTATCAGCTTCCGTCCTGATAATCCGCTGGTAAGCGATCTGCGCGTGCGCCAGGCGCTGCTGCACGCCACCGATGCGCGGCAGGTGGTGGAGACGCTGTTCTCGTCCAATTATCCACCCGCGACCTCGGTGATCGCCGCCAGCGCGGCGGGCTATGTCAATCTTGCCGACAAACTGAAATACGATCCGCAACAGGCTAAAAAGCTGCTGGACGAGGCGGGCTGGAAACCGGGCGCGGACGGTATCCGCCAAAAAGAGGGACAGCGTCTGGCGCTGACGGTTTATGAATCGCTGCCGCAGCCGCAAAATAAAGAGGTATTACAGCTTGTTGCGCAGCAGTGGCGTCAGGCGGGCGTGGCGTTGACGGTGCAGGCCGGCGACGCAGGCAGTAAGACGCTAAATAACCTCGATCCGCTAAAAACGCCGCTAACCGTTTCCGAAGTGGGCCGCGCCGATCCTGACGTGGTGAAGAGCATGTTTCATCCCTCCAACCGCGACGCGCTGCTGCAAAAAGGCGGCTCAAGCGACAAGGTTAAAAACTTCCGTGACGACAAGCTGAATACGCTGCTGGTGGACATCTCCGCTGAAGTGAATCCGGAAAAACGGCTTAAGCTCACCGGTGACGCGCAGCGCTACCTGCTGGATAACGCCTACGTGATCCCGATCTTCGAGGAGCCGCAGGTGTTTGCCGGATCGCCGCGGTTGAAGGGCATCGCTTTCGAAGCCGTAGGGCGGCCTTCGTTCTACAGCGCCTGGCTGGCTAAAGAGTAAGCGAGGTACGCCATGCGAGATTATCTGCTGCATCGCACCGGCACAGGCCTGCTGGTGCTGTGGGCCGCGTTTACGCTCTCTTTTGTACTTCTTCAGGTGCTGCCCGGCGACGCGGTGCTGATCAAATTTCAGAACCCCGACCTCGGGCTCAGCCCGCAGCAAATTGCCGAAATGCGCCAGAGTTACGGCGCGGACAGCCCGCTCTGGCAGCAGTACGTCCACACGCTGGGGGCGATGCTCAGGGGCGATTTCGGCTATTCGGTGCAGGCGGGCGTGCCGGTCAGCGAGCAGTTAAAAAGCAACCTGCCGGGCACGCTGCTTCTGGCGCTGTTCGGCTTTGTGCTGGCAACGGCGCTGGCGTTTGCGCTGGCGTCGCTCGCTCGTCTGCCCGCGCTGCGCCCGCTGCGTTCTCTGCTGCAATCGGCGCCAGCCCTGTTCATTTCCATCCCCACCTTCTGGCTCGGCATCGCGCTGATCCAGATCTTCTCCTTTCAACTGCGCTGGATCCCGGTGATCAATCCCTCGCCCTGGCAGGGCATGATCCTGCCGGTGGTGACGGTCGCGATCCCGATTTCCGCACCGCTGGCGCAGATCCTGCTGCGCAGTATTGATGAGGTGGCGACACAGCCCTTTGTGGCCGTCGCCCGCGCCAAAGGCGCAAGCGAAACCCGCGTGCTCTGGCGGCACGTACTGCGCAATGCCATGCTGCCGGTGCTGACCATTGCCGGCCTGCTGTTAGGCGAACTGATCGCCGGTGCGCTGATTACCGAAACGGTATTCGGCCTTGGCGGCCTGGGGCAACTGACGCAGCAGGCGGTGAATAACCAGGACGTGGCGGTGCTTCAGGCGGTGGTGATGATCTCCGCGCTGGGCTTTGTGCTGATCAACCTGCTGGTCGATCTGCTGATGCCGCTGTTCGACCCGCGCCTGCAACATGTTACCGGAGGAAGCCTGTGAGCCTTGTCGATTATGCCGCGGCCCGACGCACGTCGCCCGCCTCACGCACCCGGTTCCGGCGTATACAACCGGGACTGTGGCTTGCCTGGCTGGTCATTATCGTCGCCGTGGCGGCGGCCATTGCGCCCTGGCTGTTTACCGATTACAGCGCGACGGAAGGCACCGCCGGCGCGCAGCGGCTTGCGCCGCAGGCTGGCCACTGGCTGGGCACCGATCAGCTGGGACGCGATCTGTTCGCCCGCATTGTATTCGGCGCATCCCACTCGTTGTCTGCTGCGCTGGCGGCGGTGGCGATGGGGCTGATTATCGGCACGGCATTCGGCCTGCTGGCCGGTGCGCTGGGCGGCAGAACGGAGACGCTGATTATGCGTGCCGTGGACGTGCTGCTGGCTATTCCTTCGCTGCTTTTATCACTCAGCATGCTGATCCTGCTGGGTTTCGGGACGCTGAACGCCGCGCTGGCGGTCGGCATCGCCTCCGTCGCCAGCTTTGCGCGCCTCACGCGGGGCGAGGTGGTGCGCATTCGCTGTAGCGACTACGTGGAGGCCGCGTTCGGCAGCGGCGGCACCTTCTTTGCCGTACTGCGCCGCCACATTCTGCCCAATATCACCACGCCGGTGATTGCCTTTGCCGCCTTGCAGTTTGGCCAGGCGATTCTGGCGCTCTCCACGCTGAGCTTTCTCGGCTACGGCACGCCGCCGCCCACGCCGGAGTGGGGGTTACTGATCGCAGAGGGACGCAACTATCTCTCAACGGCCTGGTGGCTGACCACTTTTCCCGGCGTCGTGGTGATCGCGGTGGTGCTGGCCGCCAATCGTATCAGTTATCAACTGTCAGGAGGACGCCCATGAACGCATTTGCTGAACCGCTGCTGGCGGTGAAAAATCTCAGTCTGAGCTACCGTAGCGGACAGGCGTGGCGCCAGGTGGTGCATAACGTCAGTTTTACACTGCGGGCGGGAGAAATGGTGGCGCTGGTCGGCGAGTCCGGGTCGGGTAAAACCACCGTGGCGCAGGCGATTATCGGGCTGCTGGCGGAGAATGGTCGGCGCGATGGCGGAAGTATTCTGCTCAACGGCAGCGATATTGCCGCCTGGTCGCAGAAGCGTCTTGACGCGCTACGCGGCGCCCGTATCAGTCTGGTGCCGCAGGATCCGGGGAACTCGCTCAATCCGGTAAAAACGATCGGCGCGCAGGTTGAGGAGGTGTTACGCCTGCACACGCGGCTCAACCCGCAGGCGCGGCGCGAGCGGGTGGTGGCGTTACTGACGCGCGTGGGCCTGAGCCATCCCGGGCAGCGTGTTGATCAATATCCGCACCAGCTTTCCGGCGGCATGAAGCAGCGCGTGCTGATTGCCATCGCCCTTGCGTTACAGCCCGATATTATTATCGCCGACGAGCCGACCTCGGCGCTGGACGTTACGGTACAGAAGCGCATTCTCGATCAGCTTGACACGCTGCGTCGTGAAAGCGGAACGGCGGTGCTGTTTGTCACGCACGACCTGGCGCTGGCCGCCGAACGCGCGGACCGGATCATCGTTTTTCGCCACGGCGAAATCCAGGAAGCGGGCGCGACTGCACAGATGATCGGCGCGCCGCAGCATGCCTATACGCGTCAGCTTTTACAGGACGCGGCGCCGCGACCGCGCAGGAGGGAAATCTTACGCAGCAGGCGCGACGCTCCCCCGATTATTCAGGTTCGCGACGTCAGCAAGCAGTTTACCCTGGGTAAACGTGCGCGCTTTCAGGCGCTGAACGGCGTCAGCTTTCAGATGCAGCAGGCCACCACGCACGCGCTGGTGGGTGAATCCGGTTCCGGCAAAACTACCCTGGCGCGTATTCTGGTGGGATTTGAGCAGGCCGACAGCGGCAGCGTAACGTTCAATGGTCAGCACATCAGCGGCCTGCGCGGCGAGGCGCAGCGGCAGCTGCGTCGACGAATTCAGTTTGTTTATCAGAATCCTTTCGCCTCGCTCGATCCGCGCCAGACGCTGTACGAAATCATCGAAGAACCGCTACGCAACTTCGAACGCATCAATGCCGCCGAGCGGCGCTCGCGAGTTGAGGCGGTCACGCGTCGCGTTGCGCTGCCCCTGGACATTCTTGCGCGCAGCGCGCGCGAACTCTCCGGCGGGCAACGGCAGCGCGTGGCGCTGGCGCGGGCGCTGATTCTGGCACCGTCGGTTCTGGTGCTGGACGAAGCGACCTCCGCGCTCGACGTCACGGTACAGGCGCAGATCCTCTCGCTGCTGCAACAGCTGCAACAGGAACTGGGGCTGACCTATCTGTTTATCACGCACGACCTGGCGACGGTCAGGCAGATTGCCGACAGCGTGACGGTACTGCGCGCCGGGGAAGTCGTGGAGCAGGGCGAGGTTGCGACGCTGTTCGCGGCGCCGCAGCAGCCCTACACCCGCGAACTGATCGCCGCCATCCCTGAATTTTCGCTGCCCATACAGGAGACAGCCTGATGACCACACGCATCAGTTTTTTTACACGACTGCTGGAAAAAGTCCCGGCGCAGGCGCGCTATCGACTGGCAACCGAGCAGATTCAGCATGCGGAGCGGCTGGGCTTTGATACGGCCTGGATTGCCCAGCATCATTTTCATGAGCACGAAGGCGGTCTGCCTTCGCCACTGCTGTTGCTCGCGCATGCGGCGGCGTTGACTTCACGTATCCGGCTCGGCACGGCGATCATCACGCTGCCGATGGAAAACGCGCTGCGCGTGGCAGAGGACGCTGCGGTACTGGATCTGCTGGCTGACGGACGGCTGGAAGTGGGGCTGGGTTCCGGCGGCACGCCTGCCTCGTTTTTGCCGTTCGGGCTCACCTTTGAGCGCCGCGCAGAAGCGTTCGCTGACAATCTGCATACGCTGCTCAGCGCCTGGCGTGGCGATTCGCTGGCACATCCCGACAACCATCTTTACCCTGCCGCGCCAACGCTGCCGCAGCGGGTGTGGATCGCCACCTTTTCAGCGGAGGGCGCGGCGCGGGCCGGTCAGGCAGGACACGGGTTGATGCTGTCACGCACGCAGCCGCGGCCGCCGGGGCAGCCCGATCTGCCGCTGGATGCCATCCAGAATCCGCTGATTGATGCTTATCTGGCCGCGCTGCCGAAGGGCGTGGCGCCGCGCGTGCTCGCGTCGCGTACCGCTTTCGTGGCGGATTCACAGGCGTATGCGCGCCGCGTGGCGGAGCCTGGTCTGCGTCAGCAGGCTGCGCAGTATCGCGCGTCGGGCCATGAACTGCGCGGCGAAACGCTGGACGACCTGTTTGGTCAGTTCGATGCCCACGTTGGCGATGCGGAGCAGGTAAAAGCCTCGCTGGCGCGGGACAGCGTGCTGCAACGCGTTACCGAAATCTCTTTCCAGGTGCATTCCGTAGAACCGTCCCATGAAGAGACGCTCCGTTCCATCGAACTGATTGGCGAAAAGATTGCGCCGGTGCTGCGATCCATTAACAGGAGATCATAATGACTTACCCGACGGATTTACTGGCTGAACTGGCGGATATCGATCCCGCTTCGGAACTGGCCAGCGCGCGCGCAACGCGTGACGCCGCGACCCGACACGCTCAGGGCAGCCATGACGTGCTGTTTGGTCAGGACGATGACGACTTTCCGCTGAGCGAGCGTATCGCGCTGGCGGCAAAGGTGGCGGAATGGCACGGTCAGCCCGCGTTACATTCGCACTATGCCCATCATGCGCAGCCGGTGAGCGCCTCACCGCGCAGCGAGGCGGCGCAGGCGTTTGCCCATCTCCTGACCTTTGAACCGGTCGCGGCGACGCCTGACGCGATCGGGCGGCTTCGTGAGGCGGGCTGGAGCGAGCGCGGCGTGGTGACGCTGGCGCAACTGGTGGCCTTTGTCAGCTTCCAGAGCCGTCTGCTGGCGGGACTGCGCCTGTTACAGGGGAACAACGCCGACGGCCGCGCGCCGGAGGTCACGGCGGGCCGCTGGCACACCGCGCCGCAAACCGCAGAGGGCAAAACCGCGCCGGTGAGATTCACCCGCGAGGAGCTTGGCTGGGAACCCTGGCTGGCGGCAAAACCGCTGGCGGCGTTTTCGACAGACGAACAGGCGACGCTGGCGCGTTTCGGTCATACGGATTCTGACTATTTCCGCCTGCTCGGGCGCAATCTGCCGTTGCTGGAACAGCGCACGCTGACCGACAAGGGCATTTTTTACACCACGGGCGGGCTGCCGCGCGCCGAACGCGAGCTGGCGGCGACGGTAGCCAGTAAAGTGAACGGCTGCATCTACTGCGCGTCGGTACACGCCCGTAAAGCGGGCCAGCTGTCGAAAAACGAGACGGCGATAGAGAATCTGCTCAACGTCCAGCCCGGCGCCTCGCTATCGCAGCACCAGTCGCCGCGTTGGGCGGCGGTGATCGCCCTGGCCGCCTCGCTGTCAGTCACGCCGCCCGCGCCGACGCAAAAGCAGGTTAGCGATCTGCGGGCTGAAGGGCTGGAAACGCTTGATTTACTGGATCTGATCCAGTCGGCAGCGTTCTTCGCCTGGGCCAACCGGCTGATGCTCACGCTGGGCGAACCGTTTGAGCGCGGTTAACGCTCGTTCGTCGTCCGTATCGTGAGCAGGCGATATCAACCGCCAGAGAGGCTGGCGCCGCGTCCGTGGGTTCTGTAAACCGGAACTTCGCTGAATCTGCGCTAAGCTTAATGCTCTCTCATAAGGCGGATGATAATGCTTATATTTTACAACGCGCTCATCGTACTGGTGACCATTATCGGCATGGAAATTATTGCGGCGCTGGCGCATAAGTATCTGATGCACGGGTGGGGATGGGGCTGGCACCGTTCCCACCACGAACCGCGGCACGGCGCGCTGGAGGTCAATGACCTTTATGCGGCGGTGTTTGCGGTGCTGGCGATTGCGCTAATCTGGTTTGGCACCGAAGGCGTCTGGCCGTTGCAGTGGATCGGAGCCGGAATGACGGCCTACGGTGCGCTCTACTTTATGGTGCACGACGGACTGGTACATCAGCGCTGGCCGTTTCGCTATATTCCCCGCCGTGGCTACCTGAAACGCCTGTATATGGCGCATCGCCTGCATCATGCGGTGCGCGGTAAAGAGGGCTGCGTCTCCTTTGGCTTTCTCTACGCGCCGCCGGTAGCGAAGCTGCAAAAAACGCTGCGTGAGCGCCACGGCCGTCCGGGTAAAGCAGCCGCTTCAGACCGGCAGGCGCGTTAAGGCGCTGCCGGGCCTAATGCGCCTGTTTGCGGTGGTACTCTTTTTGGCGACCTGCGTGGCGCGCGGTAATGGCGAAGACCAGCAGGCCCGCCATGCCCAGTATGACGCCAACCCACGCGGTCGCAAGCCAGCCAAAGCCCAGCGTAACCGCCACGCCTCCCAGCCAGGCGCCCATGGCATTCGCAATGTTCAGCGCGGAGTGGTTCATGGCGGCGGCCAGGGTCTGCGCATCGTCAGCAACGTCCATCAGGCGAATTTGCAGCGAAGGGAGTAACACTGACGACGTACCGAGAAGAAACGTAGCCAGTAACCCTGTGGATACCTGCTGCGCCAGCAACGGGAAGAGGGCCATCACCAGCACGTTCCACAGCAAAGTGCCGCCAATCACGCGCAGCACCCGGCCGTCAGCGAGACGTCCGCCCACCAGATTGCCGACAATCATGCCCAGGCCAAATGCCGCCATCGCCCACGGAATAAGGCGGGCGGACATACCGGCAACGTTCATCAACGTCGGCGCAATATAGCTGAATATGGCAAACATACCGCCAAAGCCCACCGCGCCCACTAACAGCGTCAACATGACCTGAGGATTTTTGAGCGCGCTCAGTTCACGTAACGGATGGGCGTCGGGATTGCCTGGCGCGTGAGGAACAAAACGGATAATGAGCAGACAGGTCAGCAGGCCGATGGCGCCCACGAAGGCAAACACCACATGCCAGTTAAACAGTTGACCAATCCACGAGCCGAAGGGCACGCCAATCAGGGTAGCGATGGTTAAACCCAGCATCAGCGACGCCAGCGCCCGCCCGCGTTTTTCGGTGGGTACCAGCGAGGCCGCCGCGAGCGCGGCCACGCCGAAATAGGCGCCGTGCGGCAGACCAGTCAGAAAGCGCGCAACAATCAGGCCGGGGTAACTGTTGACGAGCGCGCTGGCGACGTTGCCTGCGCTGAACACGGCCATCAGCGTCAGCAGCAGGGTTTTACGCGCCATCCGCGCGGCCAGCACCGCGATCACCGGCGCGCCGACCACCACGCCCAGGGCATAGCTCGCAATAGCGTTGCCCGCTTCTGGCTCGGTGATGGACAACGAGCGCGACACATCCGGGAGCAAACCCATCATGATAAACTCACCCGTGCCGATGCCAAATCCCCCTAAGGCCAGCGCCAGCAGCGCCCAGCGAACGACATTATCGTTCATGGTTTCTTTCGTGTTTCTTTGCAAAATATTTTCCGGTGGTGTGAGCGAAGCTGTTTTTTCAACGTGGACGCTGCCAGAGCGTGGCAGGGCGCGGCGGCGTCCTCGCCATCCGTGAGGTCACGGCCTGACCCGCGCCGCGCATCAGCAGCAGCAGTTTCTCGGGCTTACTGGTTCCCTGGCGGCGGGCCCAGGCGTTTTCCCCGGCGTGATGAACCTTGACGCCGATTTCACGATAGACGCCGCGCGCCGTGGCGATAGCCCAGGCAGAACGCAGCGGCAAACCCGCCAGCCCCGCCTGCGCAGAATGATAATAGGGTTCGGCTTCGCGGAGAAGCCGCGCCGCCACCTGCGCCAGCGCGGCACGGTGCGGCGGCGCCGCATAATTTTCCCGGTTCAGGCCCGCTTCACCCAGCCACTGCTCAGGCAGATAGCAGCGCCCGGCTTCGGCGTCCTCGACAATATCGCGCGCGATATTCGTCAGCTGAAATGCCAGCCCCAAATCGCAGGCGCGATCCAGCACCGCGCCATCGCGAACGCCCATCACCTGCGCCATCATCAGCCCGACCACGCCGGCCACGTGATAGCAGTAGCGCAACGTATCGTCGAGGGTGAAATAGGATTCATTGCGCACGTCCATCGCATAGCCCTCCAGATGATCGAACGCCTGCTGCGCCGGAATGGCATGGGCCAGCGCCACCTCCTGAAACGCCGCGAAGGCCGGTTCAGCCATTGGTTCGCCCTTAAAGGCGCGTTCGGTCTGCGTGCGCAGCGCAGCCAGCCGCTGCACGGGCGAGCCGGGCTGCGCGTCGGCGGCAAAACCCAGCGCCTGGCCGTCGATCACATCGTCACAGTGGCGGCACCAGGCATAGAGCATCAGCGCGCTGCGCCGCGTCTGCGCGTCAAAAAGCTTTGCGGCGGTATTAAAGCTTTTTGATCCCGCCGCCATGGTCTGCGTGGCGTGATCCATCAGCGGCTGATTCATGCCAGATCCTCCAGCATCAGGCCGGCGGTGGCTTTGGCCGAGCCGATAACGCCAGGGATGCCCGCGCCCGGATGGGTGCCTGCGCCAACCAGATAAAGATTTCTGATCTGCGCGTCGCGATTGTGCGGGCGAAACCAGGCGCTCTGGCGCAGGATCGGCTCAATGGAGAAGGCCGAGCCATGATGCGCGCCCAGCTCGTCGCGGAAATCAAACGGCGTAAACATGCGATGAGTGACCAGCTGGCTGCGCAGGCCGGGCATATAGCGCGCCTCCAGATAGTCAAAGATGCGATCGCGCAGGCGCGGGCCTTCGCGATCCCAGTCGATATCGGCCGTGCCCAGATGCGGCACCGGCGCCAGCACGTAATAGCTGCCGCAGCCCGGCGGCGCCAGCGAGGGATCGGTCACGCAGGGCGAATGCAGATAGAGCGAAAAATCGTCAGCCAGCACGTTGCTGTTAAAAATGTCATCAATCAGCGCCTTGTAGCGCGCGCCAAAGCAGACCGTATGGTGCGCCAGCTGACTGTGATGATGATTCAGGCCGAAGTAGAGCACAAACAACGAGTTACTCATTCTTTTACGCTTCAGCGACGCGCCCTGCGCTGCGCCGCGCGGGTGATGGCCGAGCAGCTTATCGTAGGTGTGCACCACATCCGCATTAGACGCAACGGCGGGCGTATCGATATGACGACCGTCCGTCAGATGAACGGCGCTGATCCGGTCGCCCGTGGTTTCCAGCCGGGCGACGCTGGCGTTCAGTTCGATTTTGCCGCCCAGATCCTCAAACAGTTTCACCATGCCCTGCACCAGCGCGCCGGTGCCGCCGCGTGGAAACCAGACGCCCCATTCACGCTCCAGCGCGTGGATCAGCGTATAGATGGAGGAGGTGGAGAACGGATTACCGCCCACCAGCAGCGAGTGAAATGAGAAGGCCTGACGCAGGTGCTCTTCTTCGATAAATTTCGACACCATGCTATAGACGCTTCGCCATGCCTGAAGTCGGGCAAGCTGCGGCCCGGCGCGCAGCATGTCGCGAAAGGAGAGAAACGGCACCGTGCCGAGCTTCAGATAACCCTCTTTAAATACCGCCCGGGAATAGTCGAGAAAGCGCTGATAGCCCGCCACATCGCGCGGGTTGAACTGTTTGATTTGCGCTTCAAGCTGCGGCTGATCGTTATCATAGTTGAGCACCCTGCCCGACTCCCAGCAGAGGCGGTAAAACGGCTTCACCGGCAGCAGCTCAACGTAGTCGGCCATGCGTTTGCCCGCCAGGGTGAACAGTTCTTCAATGGCGGTGGGATCGGTGATCACCGTCGGCCCGGCATCAAAGGTGAAGCCCTGCTCCTGATAAACGTACGCCCGCCCGCCGGGTTTATCGCGCGCCTCAAGCAGCAGCGTGGGAATGCCCGCCGCCTGAAGCCGGATAGCCAGCGCCAGTCCGCCGAAACCGGCGCCGATAACAATTGTTCTGTTCATTTAAAAGGCTCGCAGCCGGGGAGTGTGTTTAAGCACCGCGCGCAGGGCTTCGCCAACCGGAACCGGCGGCTTACCCGTCAGCACGCGTGCCATATCAAAAAACGTGGGATCGCCGGCATAAAAACGGGCGATCAGTTTGTCGTCAAGCCGGTAAAAGCGCTGCATTACCTGCCAGCGCCGCGATGGCTGCCCGGCCAGAAACAGCATGCGGTTCAACAGTCGAAAGAAGCGCTGCCGCCGCCACTGTCCGGTGGCAAAGCGCTGGATCGCCGTAAACAGCGCATCATGGGTGAGCGAAGGCAGCCCGGCGATATGATCAGCCAGCCGCGCCGCCAGCGGCAGCGAGTAGCCGGTCGTCGGATGAAACAGCGCAGCGCGCAGCCCGCTGCACGGCTGGCCTGCGCGTTGCCGCCAGAAAGCGTCAGGGCGCCCGGCCAGCGTAATCGGCAGGCTGCCCTGTTCCTCACGCTCAAGCGTCTGCAATGACCAGCCCTGTGCGGCGGCATAGTCGGCAATACGCGTGCGCGTTTCATGGCTGTCCAGCGCCGCGCTGTCGATGTAGTGCGTATCCTCAATCAGCAGCGTATCCGCCGAGAGCGGCAGCGTATAGACGAAGCGATAACCCTGCTGCTGGTCGACGGTGGCATCCATCAGGATCGGCCGCGTCAGCCCGTGCGGTGCCGCCAGCCGCCACTGCTGACCAAGAAACGCCTGCCAGCCGACGGTCAGGTGTGCGTCGGGCAGCCAGCCGCGCCCGTCGATCACCGCCCCGGCGGAGAAAACGGTGCCATCCGCCAGGTGCACATGCTGCGGCGTGATCCCGGCGATATCGCGTTGGGTCAGCAGGTGTTCGCCCAGCGCCTGCTCGATCGCGTCCGCGAAGCGTTCGGCGGTGACCGAGAGATAGCCGCCCGGCAGCGTGCGGCGCAGTTGCGGAAAGCGCACGTCGTAGCCGTCCCAGCGGTGCGCCACCAGCGGATCGAGCCAGGCGTGTCGCGCCGGCGGCAGATCGTGCTGATGAAACGACCACGTGTGATTACCGCCGGGGCGTGAACCGCTCTCCAGCAGCAGCACGTTCAGTTCCGGTCGAAGCTGACGCAGGCGCAGCGCAATCAGCCCGTTGGCCAGTCCGCCGCCTGCGAGGATCAGATCCCACTTTGTCACGGCGTCGCCTCCGCCAGCGGCGACGTCGTCGTGCTCAATGCCCGTTCGGTAATGTCGGCAGCCCGCGCCGCGCCGCCTGCCTGCGCAAGCTGCGTCCGGGCGTCCGCCAGGCGCTCACGGCAGCGCCGATCGTGGAGCAAGGCGTCCAGCGTGTGCGCCAGCGTATCGCTGCTGCAAAACCGCGAGACGCGTCGGCCCAGGCCGCTCCAGGCCACGCGCGCCGCCACGCCGGGTTGATCAAAGGCGATGGGCAGGGCGAGGATCGGCGTTTGATGGGCGATGGCGTCGGTAACGGTATTCAGCCCGCCGTGCGTGATCACCGCCTGCGCCTGCGCCAGCACCGCCGGCTGGTCAGCGAAGTCGGTCACCCACCGCGCGCCGCTGGCGTGCAGGCTGTCGGCCTGCGCGGCATCAAGCCCGCCGCAGTGGGCAATCAGCAACTGAAGATCCAGGCGGCGGCAGGCGTGGGCGATGGTTTTAAACAGTTTAAAGCGATGCCCCTGCAAGGTGCCGAGCGAGGCGAACACAAACGGGCGCGATGAGTCGACCGGCCAGCGGGCGTCGCTGGCGCTGCCTGCCCGACGTAGCGGGCCGACGTGGTGGAGATGCTGCTCGCGCCGGGGAAAGTCTAGCGCCGGAATGGTCTGGCTGATCTGCGCCAGCGGCGACAGACAGTCGTGCAGCCCGTCGCGCGGGGCCAGCCCGAAAACGCGCGCGTGCCGGTTGAGCACCCGGCGCTGCCCGCGCATCATCCAGTCATAGACGCGCTGGCTGGAGGCATAAAGCTGCCGCGCACGGTCGCCGGTGTCATAGCTGAACGGCATCACCGGCAGCGGCAGGCCCGGTTCGCGATTGACCGGCAGCGCGCAGGCAACCGAGACGAAAGGGAGGCCCAGCGCATCGGCGACCAGCCCGCCCGCAGGCTCCATCTGATCGACAATCATTCCGTCCACGGCCAGTCTGTTCAGCACGGCAGGCAGTTCACGGCACAGCATGTCGCTGGTGCGCGCCATGTCATCAATCAGCCGGAACAGGGAAAAGCCGCCGGGACTGGCGGCAAGCGCCAGCGTGCGAGCCAGCGAACCGGGCGGGTGCGAGGTTGCGCCTACGGCATGAAAAGCAATGCGCGGGTCGCGCAGGCCGCTTTGCGCATCGGCCTGATGAATAAAGGTGATGCGGTGGCCGCGCGCGATCAGCGTCAGCGCCAGCGCTTCCATCGCGCGCTGATGGCTGAACAGCGGCGGCGCGATCAGCGCATAGTGGCTCACGCTTCGCCTCGCGTGGGTTGCAGCGTCGCATGGCGCAGCGCGGCGAGATCCGCGCTGCCGGTACAGAAGCAGGCGGTGCGTAACTGATCGATAAGCGTCTGGAAACACGCTGTTACCGCCTCTTCAGACGCGCTGGCGCTCGGCAGCACCGCCGCCGCCAGCCCGGCCAGATCCGCACCCAGCGCCAGCGCCTTCGCCACGTCGATGCCGTTTACGATGCCGCCGGAGGCGATCAGCGGCACCTCGGGCAGCGCCTGACGTATCGCGGACAGCGCGTCGGCCGTCGGAATGCCCCAGTCGGCAAACGCCATCGCCACGGCGCGCGCGCGCGGATCGATGGCGCGTTCGCCCTCCACCGCGGCCCAGCTGGTGCCGCCTGCGCCTGCCACGTCGAGCATGGCGACGCCCGCATCCGCCAGCTGACGGGAAACCGGCACCGACAGCCCGGCGCCCACCTCTTTCACCACCACCGGCACGCTAAGCTGCTTAACCAACAGCGCAATAGCGGAAAGAATGCCGCGCCAGTCGCGGTCGCCGCCGTTTTGCAGCGCTTCCTGAAGCGGGTTGAGATGCACTATTAATGCATCGGCGTCGATCATCTCTACGGCGCGGCGCGCATAGTCGAGGCCGTGCGGGCTGCCGATCTGCGCCGCGCCGAGGTTAGCCAGCAGCGGCACGTCCGGCGCGATATCACGCAGCTGGCGGGTCAGGCCGTCATTCACTTTGCTTTCCAGCGCCACCCGCTGCGAACCGACGCCCATCGCCAGCCCCAGCCTCTGGGCCGCAGCCGCCAGATGCAGATTGATATTCGCGGCACGCTGCGCGCCGCCGGTCATTGAGCTTATCAACAGCGGCGCTTTCAGCGGACGACCAAACAGCGAGGTGCTGAGATCGATGTCGTTAAAGTTCAGTTCAGGCAGCGCACAGTGCTCAAAGCGCCAGTGCTGGAATCCGTTACGGGCGCGGCTTACCGCGCGCGCCGGGTTGAGCACGATGTCAAGGTGATCGTTCTTACGCTGAATCAGTTCCGCGTCCTTCATTGACTCTCCGGTGGGTTTAACAGGTTATCAACCGAACGCGGCCAGCTGCGATTCAAACCAGCTGTGCATAAAGTGACGGGTCGCCGCGCCGTGGCGGCAGGCCAGGGTGACATGTTGATCGGCGCTGTGCAGATGTGACCGGAGACGCTGTTGCACCGCTTCCGCGCCCAGCAGCGCCACCAGCGTTGATTTGCCCTCGTCCTGATTGGCGTCTTTGCCGGTGCTGGCGTGGCTGTCCGCCAGATCATCCAGCAGTTGAAACGCCTGGCCCAAATCCTGCGCGAAGCAGCGCAGTTTTTGACGCACTTCCGGCGATGCGCCGGCGGCCAGCGCCGCCATTTGCAGTGCGGCGTCGAACAGCATGCTGGTTTTGAGATCGTTGGTTCTGGCAACGTCTTCCGCACTGCGCGGCGCATGGCCTTCGCTGAGATCCTGAAACTGTCCCTGCACCAGCCCCTGTAGCCCGACCGCGCCGGAAAGTTCCGCCACCGCCTGCGCCCGACAGCCTGCCGGCAAATCTCTGGCGCTGGCCACCAGGCCAAAGGCGTTGCTGAGCAGCGCCACGGCGGCGAGGATGGTCACGTGCTGTCCAAACTGGCGATGAATGGTTGGCCTGCCGCGCCGCAGCAGCGCATTGTCCATGCACGGGATGTCATCAAGCATTAACGAGGCGGCGTGGATCATCTCTATCGCACAGGCGAAATCCAGCAGGCCAGGGTGATGCCGATCACAACCCAGATCGTGAGCGGCCAGCAGCAGCAGCAGTGGACGGATGCGTCGGCCGGGCGCCAGCGTGCCGGCACGCATCGCGGCGCTTACCCGATCCTGCTCATCAACCACGGGCAGAAGCTGGTCGAGCCGCTGATGCAGCGCCTCGCGCAAGGCCAGCAGGTCGCTTTCCGGGTTAACGGATTTTTCGGCGTTGACGATCATGATCACTCTTATTATTTATGCAGGATGAATGAGCGGTGAATTAGCGATGCCGCTTTTGTCAGGACGAACCCGCAGGCTCGTGGAACAGCATCCATTAAGCGTAGAATATTGTCGGAGAATTGCGCCTGCGCCCGGCAAAAAAGCTGGCGCGTATTCAGCAGGATAGTGAAAACCCTTACCGCAGCAGCGTGTTAACCAAAGCAATAACCTCTTGAACCTCGGCCTCTGTCAGCGCGCCGTCTTTGGCGAAGCGGACACGGCCTTCGCGATCCAGCACCACTACCGTCGAGCCGCGCTCCTGAAGCTGCCAGGCGCGACGGACTATCCCGCTGTCATCAATAATAAACTGCGACCACGGCGACGACTGCTTGCTGGATTTCAAACTGGCGCGAACAAATATCGCGCTGCCGGGAATGGCGTCGTCAGTGTTAACGATCAGCGTGGTTTGGTAACCATTGGCAGGGAATTTCGCCGCCTGAATCGCCTCCGCGACCGCGCTGTTCTCCTCTTTCGCCGAAAGACGCCCGGCAAGATGCAGCAAAACCCGGACTTTTCCGCGTAGCTGCGCGCTGTTCCAGGGGCGCGACGTTAGCGTGTTGCCGTTAAAAATCAGCTCACCGGTATCCGTGACGCCGGTGGGCGGAACGCGCTGGCCTGACACAAAGTTGTGTGCCTGTGTACAAAGCGGCATGAAACAAAGCGCGGCGAACAGGCAGAAGCGGGGTGTCATTGTCTCTCCATAGGCAGGCATCGGCAGAAATGTCTCAGAGAAGCCTTGCAGTGAAATAAAATCCGCAGATAATCGTAAAAAGTTGATAAGTTAGCTGCCGGACAGATAAAAATTATTGGAGAAATCATGAGTAAGTCAACGGTCGCCGTTTTTTCAGCACTTTTGTTGGGCGCTTTACCCGTGATGGGAGCGGCATGGGCCGAGGGCGAACAGGCCGTGCCGGCGCCGCAAATCCAGTCGGCGACGCCTGAGCAGCCGGAGCCGGCCGCAGGCGAACAGCAGAGCCAGCCGCAGGTGAGCGGGGAAGGGCAGGAGAGCCCGGCGCCGCAGGGGCAGCAGCCTTCTGCGTCTAACCCTGACGGTGAAACCGCGCCCGCCGTGCCGGGCAAGAAAACCTATGATAAAACCTCTTTCTACGCTGACTTTAAGCATTTCCAGATTGGCGACGTGGTGCCCGATACCTATCGCGTGCCGAAGTACAAAATTTCTGAATGGCAAAAAAGAAAGCTGACGGCGCCAGAGCCGGGCAGCCACTGGACGTATATGGGCGGCGACTATGTGATGATCACCGATGCGGAAGGTAAAATCGTTAAGGTGCTTTCCGGCGATATTATCTACCGTTAACGGCGAGCCGCTCCCGTGCCGGGAGCGGCGGTTTAGCGGAGAAAATCTTCGCGCTGGGGCGTAAAGGTATCCAGTAGCGCCCCCGCCTCAAGGCAGACGCAACCGTGCAGCACGTGCGGTTTCTTATACAGCGTATCGCCCGTCGCCACATCATACGTTTCACCATCAATGGTAAATCTGAAGCGCCCGGACAACACGCAGGTCAGTTGCTCATGCGGATGACTGTGCATGGGCCCAACCGCGCCGGTGTCAAAGCTCACCTCCACCGCCATCATTTTCCCGCCATGCGCCAGTATCCGGCGACGCACGCCGTTGCCTGTGTCTTCCACCGTCGTCATCTCTCTAAAGCAGAACATGTCGTTTTCCTTACAGATTTATTCAGCCGAACAGGTTGTCAGGCAGCCTTGCCAGATAGAGCGCCGGTTGCCCTTCGAAATCAGAGGTGAACAGCACCTGTTTGTTGTCCGGCGTAAAAGAGGGATGCGGATGCGTTACCTGGCGATCGCCGTCGAGCACGCGCCATGAGCTGTGGTGCGCCGCCAACCGCGCCTGCCGTTTTGATTTTGTATCAAAGACATACAGCCATGGATCGTTATCAATGGTATAGCCCTGCGCATCCTGCACGTCCACCGGCGAGCCTGAACCATCGCCAACCAGCAGAGTGCCGTCGTGGTTGCTCATCAGGTGCGAGCAGGCCGGCATGGTCATCATCACCTCGTTATCGCCGCTTGCAGGATCGAACCGACAGATATGGCGCGCCTGCTGCCCTTTAAGGTAGGAGACATAGATCAGCGCGGAACCGTCCGGCACCCAGAATTCGTGGGTGCAGCTTTCGCCTGGCGCATGGCTTTTTACCTTACGCACGTTGCTGCCGTCGTCATCCACCAGCCACATGCGGGCATCCACCAGATCGTGCGGGCCTTCGTGGCAGAAAGCGACGCAGCTGTCGTCGAACGGGCGATAAATTGGATGCCCGAGCCAGACATTGTCCTGATGAACGGTGCGGGTTGTGCCATCGCTTAAATCAACCCGAAGCAGACGACAGCGCGGCTTTTTGGTGTAAAAAGTGTGGAAAATCGACCAGTCGGTGAGCGGCTCCCAGTCTTCGCGGTCAATCTCAATACCGACCAGATGCGTACAGGCGCTGTTTGCCACCCAGGTGCCGTAGCCTGTCCACTCGTCCGGCACGCGGTAGACCAGCGTTTCACTGTAGTCCGTCAGATCAACCTTTCTCAGTTCACGCTCATTTTTCACGTAGTACAGATAGCGATCGTCCGGTGAAAGGAAGCCTCCAAAGGTGTTATCGCCCGCCCCTTCCGTGAGCTGCGTTGCCTGCTGGCGGGGAATATCCAGCAGGTAGTAGTTGCGCTGCCCGCTGAACTCTGCGGCGAAAAGCAGCCGGTTGCCGCAGCGCGTGAAGCATTTTTGGTAGAAATAGTTGCGGTGACACAGCACATCCGTAGGGGTAAGGCGCGTGACCTCTGCGCCTGTTCCCACATCTTTATAATGATGAAAATGGAGAGTGATAATCGATCCCTTTGCCATCATGATCTCCCTGATTACACGATTATGAAAAAAATGTTAATTTAATACACACAGAAACAACGTTTTAAAAACTAAGAAACAGTGTACCGATTTTAAATGAGAATGGATTTTTATTTTTATTAATTATGTGATTCTTTTCGCATAAATATAATGTACCTGCTGCATGACTTTCAGTTTTCAGACTCTTTCTTGAAATAAAAATAGATTTAATCCTTTGATTTGAAGGTTGTTTTATTTAATTAACTTGTTGTTAACGCTGTAACTTATTCCGTTAATAGTTTGTCTTGATTATTTATACGTGATTTCAATCACATTATTGCGCTTGATGTCTATGTATAAACCAATGGTTTTAAAAAAATGAAATATCGTTCTGAATATATATAGGGAACATAATATTATGGCGACAAATACCACATCTGTGGGGCAGGTTCACAAAGTTACGCTGGGGCACCAGTTGGCTTATGGAGGCGGAAATTTATTAGGGAGTGGCGCACTGGCAATTGCCGGCGCATGGCTACTCTATTTTTATACCACCTTTTGCGGGCTGACCTTATTGGAAGCCTCTTTCATCTTTTCAACCGCCAGCATTATTGATGCAATCAGTAACCCGGTAATGGGCTATCTGACCGACAAATTTGGCCATACGCGGCTGGGTAAACGCTTTGGTCGCAGGCGCTTTTTTTTGCTGATTGGCGCACCGTTGATGATGGTCTATCCGCTGCTGTGGGTGGAAGGCTTTGGTTTCTGGTATTACCTCTCAACCTACGTACTTTTTGAGCTGATTTACACTTCGATCATGGTGCCTTATGAAACGCTGGCGACCGAAATGACCGATGATTTTGCCGTGCGTTCAAAGCTCACCGGCTTTAAAGCGATATTCGGAAAAATTGCCAATTTTCTGGCGGCGTTTATTCCCGGACAATTTATTCTTATTTATGGCAAAGACTCCGCGCAGCCCTTTTTCCTGACCGGTCTCAGCTACGGCGTAATCCTTTTTATCGCCATTGGCGTGCTCTGGTTTTATACCTGGGAACGCAAAGAGGCGGCGGCAGACCCCGCGCCACAAAAACAGTCGCTGTGGAGAACGCTGGTATCTCTGGCGCGCGATATGCAGTCCACCTTCTATCTGCGCGTGTTCCGCAAGCATCTGGGGATGTATCTGTTTGGCTTTGGCGCCGAGTGGCTGTTTGCTTCGGTATTTACCTATTATGTGATATTCGTTTTGCAATATGACCCGTCGATCCTGGCCGGCCTCAACAGTTTGAATGCCATCTTGCAGCTCTTTTCCACTGCCGTCTTTATTGGCATCTGTGTAAAAAAAGGCTTCAGTAAGCCCTATATCTGGGCGCTGGCCGTGGTGGTATTCGCCGTCGGCTGTTATTCAATGCTGCATTTCTTCCACTTACCTGTCTATCTCGCCACGCCGATCATCATTGGCATCACCGTGATATTCGGCCTGGGCACGGGCGGCGTTTACTATATCCCCTGGACGGTTTACACCTTCCTGGCGGACGTTGATGAGGTGTTCACCGGTCGCCGTCGCGAAGGTATCTATGCGGGTGCCATGACCTTTTCCGGCAAAATTGTGCGTTCAATCATCGTGTTCGTCATGGGCGCGATCCTCAGCTATTACGGCTTCCAGTCAAAATCTCACACCCAACCCGAGAGCGCGATGGTGGCTATCTCATGGGTCTTTTTCGGCGGCGTGACCGTGCTGGCGCTGATTGCCATGGTCTTCAGCTATCAGATGACGCTGAACCGCAAAACGCATCGGGTCGTGCTGGAAGAAGTGGCTCGTATCAAAGCCGGGGGTGAGATGAGCGCGATCGCCCCGACGTCCAGAGCGATCATAGAGAAGCTGGTGGGCTATCCCTATGAGCAGTGCTGGGGCAACAGCGATATCTGTAAAAAGATGAATTTATCAACAGAGCGCGTTAAAGACGTTATCCAGCCCGTCTGAACAACAGGGAAATCGTCCCGCTCCTGACGGCGCGGGACAGGAAAAGGTCAGGAAGAACATGATGAAAGGATTGGCTTTATTACTTATTACCGCAGGCTTCAGCTGTACCGCAGCGAACAGCGTGCCGGAAACGCAGACGTGGCACGCCATTACGTTTGGACAGTCTACGGATATCAATTTCGCCACTAACGTGTTGCCGGACAAGGTTGGCGTCAATCGGGTGACGCTGGCCGACGGCGAGCCGCCCGATGACGCAGGCGGCAGGCTGATAACGCCGGTGCAGATTGAAAGCCGCGGCGGCAAAATCGGCAACAGCCACGATGGATTGACCTTCTACTATACGCGCGTGCCCGCCAGCGCCAATGCACAACTGGAGGCGGAAATCGGCATTGAGCAGTTTGGCCCGGAAAACGGCGCGTTGCCCGCCGGTCAGGAGGGCGCCGGGCTGCTGTTCCGCGATACGCTCGGCAAGCCAAGGCAGCAGAAGGTGCTGCCAGGCTATGAAGAGTTTCCTGCCGCGTCAAACATGGTGATGAACGCGGTGATCACGCAGGATAAAAAGTCTGCTTATCAGGTGAAAACGGCGCTGATCTCCCGTAACGGCGTGGTGAATTCATGGGGCAACGCGGGCATTGAAATTAAACGCGAGGCCGGACGTCAGAATATCGATCTGCGCAGCACGCCGCGCTTTCGTCTGCGTCTTTCCCGCACGGACAGCGGTTTCGAGGCGGCGTGGGCCGACCTCAAAGAAGGCAAATGGGTTGTTCAGTCCACCCATGATGCCGAACGGCTGACGGTGCAGGAGAAAGAGGGCTACTACGTGGGCTTCTTTGCCGCGCGCAATGCCAAAATCACCGTGTACAGCGCTACGCTGACGCTGAGCGATCGCCACAGCACCGCTCCTCACGTCTTCATCAGCAAGTCCGTGCCGTTAAAGATTGAAATTGCCTCAGCGCCGGTCTCGGCAGGTGACGATTATGTACTGCAACTGCGCAGCAACCAGAACGGTAAACTGGTGGTGAAAAGCGGAAGTGAAACGCTGTCTGAGCAGAAAACCGTTATCGCAGGCGAGATGCAACGTGTTCCGGTTTCACTGCCGCCCGCGCCGATGCGCCTTGACTATGTCTTCACCAGCGAAAGCGGCGAGGTGATAAGCGATGGTTTTACCGTCACCCGCGCCCGCGTGGCGAACATGGCTGAACTCTATGCTTCACCGGCGGGCAAGCCGGATGCCGACGGCAGCCTGGCGAAGCCGCTCGATATCGCCACGGCGGCTGCGCTACTGGCACCGGGCGGCGTGCTGTGGCTGGCAGACGGCGACTACAGCCTGACAACCTTTCCCGCAGCGGTCAGCGGCACGCGTGATCGGCCTAAACGATTGCGCCCGCTCGACCATCACGCGGTGCTGCACGGCTTCAATCTGGCGGCCAGCTACTGGGACATCGCCGGTATTAAGGTGACGGAAAAGAGCTTTATGATCGCCGGCAGCCACAACCGCATCGACAAAGTAGAAGCGTATGAGGCTGACGATACCGGCATCTGGGTGGCCTCGCCGCCTGACGTCGGACGGCCGCTGTGGGCCAGTCATAACATCATTTCTCGTTCCGAATCATGGGGTAACCGCGATCCCGGCATGATCAACGCAGATGGTTTCGCGGTTAAGATGCGCGTTGGCGAAGGTAACAAACTTATCGCCTGTTTCGCCCACCATAATATCGATGATGGATTTGACCTGTTTAATAAAATTGAGGACGGCCCTAACGGACGCGTAATCATTGAAAAAAGCGTAGCGATGCGCAACGTGAATAACGGATTCAAAATGGGCGGAGAAGGTTTGCCGGTCGCACACGAAATATCGGACAGCGTGGCCATTGAAAATGGCATGGATGGCTTTACCGATAACTTCAATCCGGGAAGTTTAGCGGTTAAAAATAATATGGCTATCGATAATAAACGGTTCAATTATATTTTCCGCCCTGGCCCCTATGTTACGCCTGAGCAGCAGGGTGTGTTCTCAGGGAATATATCATTGCGTACGTCGGCAGGCGTGTGGCCCGACGCCGTTAACGGCACAGTAAAAAGTGATAATGCATTTATTACAACGCAACCTGCTAATCCTTAACCAGGGAACGAAGTTTATATAAAGGAAGAGTCAAATGAATAAACGGAATATTATCTTAAGTGCGCTGTTGCTGGCTGTTCTGCCTGTCAGTGCCGTTACCCTTGATTATCGTCATGAATGGCAGGATATCAGCCGTGTCCATAAGGACAGAGTGTCCGTGTCGCACCGTTTTGCCAGCGGACTGGGTTTTTCGCTGGAAACGAAATGGCGCTCAGGTGGGGACAACACCAATCAGCCCTATAACGACGTGGTCAGCAATGGCACGGAAAGTTCTCTTAACTATCAGTACAAAATAAATCGCGCGTGGTTTGTTCAGCCCGGATTTTCACTGGAGTCCTCTGGCGATAAAAGTATTTATAAGCCCTTTATCACTTCCGGATACGCCTTCAGCAATGGGTTCTCATTCAGGGCGCGTTATCGTTATGAATATACGCGTGAAACGCAACGTAATAAGGAGGATATGAAAACCAATCGCGGTGAGTTCTGGCTGGGATACCGTTATCAGGACTGGCGGTTTGAATATAATTATATTTACAAACACAGCGATCAGGTTCGCTTTAATAATAAAAAATGGGACTACGAACATAATATTAAAGCGCTGTGGAATATGAACGCCAACTGGTCGCCCTATGCGGAAGTGGGCAATATTGGCGTCAATAAAGTGACTGACCATCGCCAGACGCGTACGCGTCTGGGCGTGCAATATCAATTCTGAGTTCGCTAACAGAAAAGAAGTCTCGTTTTACAAAAAAAGAAACATTGTTTTGTTATTGTTTGAAAGCCTTCTCAGTGCGCGCTAAACTGCTGAGTATTACTACAGACGCGCGGTCTGAGGCGGCTCTGTTCATCAACGAAACCATTTTCATCGCGCCATCACAGGAAGAGATCATGATTCTTGAGCAATTTGTTCTGAAGGATAAGGTGGCGATCGTAACGGGTTGCAATACGGGGCTGGGTCAGGCGATGGCCGAGGGCCTGGCCCAGGCAGGATGCGATATCGTCGGCATTAATCGCACCACGCCGCATGAAACCGTAAAGCGAGTCGAAGCATCTGGCCGCCGTTTTCTCAGCCTGGAAGCGGACTTAGGCACTATTGAGGCGCTGCCTGACCTGCTGGCGCAGGCGGTGAAGAACATGGGCCATATCGATATTCTGGTGAACAACGCCGGTATGATCCATCGTCAGGATGCGCTGGATTTCACTGAGGAAGCGTGGGATGAGGTGATGGATTTGAACATCAAGACGGTATTCTTTTTGTCACAGGCGGCGGCGAAGCAGTTTATTGCTCAGGGAACAGGCGGCAAAATTATTAATATTGCGTCGATGCTCTCATTTCAGGGCGGCATCCGCGTGCCGTCTTACACTGCCTCCAAAAGCGCGGTGCTGGGCGTGACGCGTCTGCTGGCGAACGAATGGGCGCAGCACAATATCAACGTCAACGCCATCGCGCCCGGCTATATGAGCACCAACAATACGCAACAACTGCGCGCCGATGCCGATCGCAGCGATGAAATTCTTCAACGTATTCCGGCAGGGCGCTGGGGATTACCGTCGGATTTGATGGGGCCGGTGGTGTTTCTGGCCTCTGCGGCATCGGACTATGTGAATGGCTATACGCTGGCCGTCGACGGCGGCTGGCTGGCGCGTTAAACAACGACCTCAGGGAGAACCTAATGAATATTGCTTTAATGATGGAAAACAGCCAGGCGGCGAAAAATGCCATAGTGCTGGCGCAGCTTAAGGCGGTGGCGACTGATAACGGTGACAGCGTGTTTAACGTCGGCATGAGTGATGAACAGGATCACCATCTGACCTATATTCATCTGGGCATCATGGCCAGTATTCTGTTAAACGCACGTGCGGTCGACTTTGTGATAACCGGTTGCGGCACCGGGCAGGGCGCGCTGATGTCGTTGAACATCCATCCCGGCGTGGCGTGCGGTTACTGTATCGATCCGGCGGATGCGTTTCTGTTCAGCCAGATCAATAATGGCAATGCGCTGGCGCTGCCGTTTGCCAAAGGCTTTGGCTGGGGCGCGGAGCTGAATCTGCGTTATATCTTTGAAAAGGCGTTTACCGGTCGTCGTGGCGAAGGCTACCCGCCGGAGCGCCGTGAGCCACAGGTACGCAACGCGGGCCTGCTCAGCGAGGTGAAAAAAGCGGTAGTGAAAGAGAACTACCTTGATTCGCTGCGGGCGATAGATCCTGAACTGGTGAAAACTGCCATCGGTGGCCCACGTTTTCAGCAATGCCTGTTTGAGCAGGGGAAAGATCAGGAGATTATCGCGTTTGTGAAGTCGTATCTGGATGCTTAACCGCTTCAATAAAAACGGGCTCGATTGAGCCCGTTTTACTGTCTGCGACACCACGCTATTCAGCAAGTTTTAGCCGCTCAGCGCCAAAAAAGTATTGCAGGGTGGCGAAGAAACACAGGCCATAACCCAGCAGCTCAATGCCTTCTTCCACCATGTTTTTGACCGTATGGCTGTAGCCGTCCGGCATCAGATGACGCCAGAGATCCTGCATACCGAACAGGCGAGAAAAAATCAGCACCGTCAGCAGCCCCGCGCTCATCATGCCCCACGACGGATGACGCAAAACGGCAGCCAGCCCTGCCACGGTACGCTGCGGATTCAGCGCGGCAATCACCACGCAAATTGCCGTGACGATCAGCGCAAACCACACCCAGCTACCGTGTGAGAGCGCGTCAAAAACAAAATCCAGCTCGCGGATCAGCATACAGCTATAGAAACCGCCGATCAGCGTCAAAGCGGGCCTCAGGCTGACCTTGCGGTAAGCGCGCACAAAGCACAGCAGCGCGATCGTCAGCAGCATCAACTCCTGGGCGATCTCGGTGAGAGACGTTTCGTGAACCCCGTCGTTGATCCAGCTTACGTCAATAAAGACCAGCCCCAGTAACACACAAAGAAAAACCGCACAGGCCAAAAACGTCAGTGCCCGGTAGCGAATAAACAGTAAATCCGATTGCATAGTGCCCCTCATATTATCTGACTGCGATTATAGGAAGGGCGCATAACAGAATTTACCAATAAGTGCCGGGTTTTACCCTGCGCTGGCGTATTTTTGCTGCTGTTTTTGAAACCACGTCGGCGGAATGTGATAAGGCGCCTGCATCAACTGCGCAATGCCTTGCTCAATAATCGCAGAAGCCCGCTGCCACAGATCGCGGTTACCGTGCGGCAAAAGCGCAATCTGCACGCGTTTTTCCACCAGATACACGCGGGCAAAACGCGCATCGTATTCAATAATCGAGCAGGTGTTGTCGATAATATCCGCAAGCTTAATGGTTTGCGCATCGGCAGAAGCCTGCGCCGTATGTTGAAAATGCGCCACCTTGCGCGCCGCGCGATTTCTGGCTTCCGGCGGATGCGTATTGGTCAGCATACCGACCAGCGCGGCAACCTCGCTGCCGAAGTGGCTCTCGACATCGCCCAGGGTGGTATCGGTATCCTCGACCGTATCGTGAAGCCATGCGGCGGCCAGCATAATTTCGCTGTCGGTTACGCTACGCACCAGTTCCACTACCGCAGCCGGATGAACGATATACGGCTCATTCGTGTACTTTCGACGCTGATCCAGGGCAGCATGCGCTTTTGTCGCATAGCGCCGCGCTTTTTCTTCCAGTGACGTCATCCCCTTCTCCCCGAATAATTAAAATTCGCTTGCAATTATATAGTGCACTATTTATATTTTGTCGCATGAGCACACATCAAGATGACAAAAAAGTGAAACCGTCGCCACTGTTACTCGATCAGCAGCTTTGTTTTGCGCTTTACTCTGCGAATCTGGCGCTGCACAAGCTTTATCGTCAGTTGCTGACGGAGCTTGATATCACCTATCCGCAATATCTGGTGATGCTGGTGCTGTGGGAACGCGATGACGTGACGGTTTCTGATATCGGCGAGCGGCTGTTTCTGGATTCCGCCACCCTGACCCCGCTGCTGAAGAGGCTTGAGGCCGCAGGGCTACTCAACCGCCAGCGCTCGCGTAAAGACGAACGTCAGGTAATGGTCACGCTGACGGAAGAAGGGCGCGCGCTGAAGAGCAAAGCGGTGGGGATTCCGCAGTCGGTGTTTTGTGCCTCCGACTGCGATAGCGAGATGCTGCAATCGTTGAAATCTCAGTTGGAAACTTTCCGCGATAATCTGAATAAGTAAAAGATGCCGCTATGAAGCGCATCTGTACCCATAAAACGCTTTATATATCGTGCACGATTAATTTGTTCATTACTTAAAATCTCAACAAACCGGAGTCTTATTATGTCTATCGAAAAAGTTGTCTACCGTGCCAAAGCAAAAGCCACCGGCGGCCGTGATGGTCGCGCAACGTCTTCTGACGGCGTGCTGGATGTGAAGCTCGGCGTGCCGAAAGAGATGGGCGGCGCAGGCGGCGACGTCACCAACCCTGAGCAGCTTTTTGCCGCTGGCTACTCAGCCTGCTTTCTCGGTGCAATGAAATTTGTGGCGGGCCGCGATAAAATCGCTATGCCAAAAGAGGCGTATGTCGAAGGCGAAGTGGGCATCGGCGCGATTGCCACCGGTTTTGCGATTGAAGTAAAACTGAACATTCATCTGGAAGGGATGGATGCGGCTGAAGCGAAAAAACTGGTTGATACGGCGCACATTGTCTGTCCTTACTCTAACGCCACGCGTGACAACATCGACGTGACGTTAACTATCATCAACTGATCCCTCTTCGGGGCGGTCAGCGCCGCCTCAAATCGTTTTTCCCGCCTTTTGCGCATTTTTTCGTCGCCTGAAACGGCATTGCAGGGTAAAGTGCGCGTTCTTTTTTTACCTGACAACCTGAAGCCACGCCGCATTGCAGAGAATAATCGCAGCGATATTCGAACTCTGGCGCAGCGGCACGGTCTGATTAGCGTTTAAGAATTGTTTAGTTGCGCCGGGAAACTGTGTTAATGAATTATATCAAATCACTTACCCAGCAGAAGATTTCGCTTTTGCTGGCCGTTTATATCGGTATCTTCCTCAATCTTTCGGTATTTTACCGTCGTTTTGACCCTTTTTTGAGCCATTTCAAGGCGACACAGTGGCTGTCGGCGCTGGCTGAAGTCGTGGCAATCGTGCTGCTGACGTTTTTTCTGATGCGGCTGCTGTCTCTTGGTGGACGGCTGTTCTGGCGTATTATGGCCACGGCGCTGGTGCTGATCTCCGTTGCGGCCAGCTACTATATGAGCTTCTTCAACGTGGTGATTGGTTACGGCATCGTCGCCTCGGTAATGACTACCGACACCGATCTGTCGAAAGAGGTGATCGGCGTCCATTTTATTGTATGGATGGTTGCGGTGAGCCTGCTGCCGCTGCTGCTGATCTGGCGCAACGCGCTGCACATGACGCTGATCCAGCAGATAAAAACGCCGGGGCAGCGCCTGCGTCCGATGTTGACGCTGTTGCTGGCGGTAGCGCTGGTCTGGCTACCGATTCGCTATTTTGATAAGCAGCAGAATCGTAACGAAAAAGTCACCAATATCGATCTGCCCAGCTACGGCGGGGTGGTCGCCCACTCTTATTTGCCGTCTAACTGGCTGACGGCGCTGGGGCTGTTCGCCTATACCAGCTACGATGAAGAGATGGACAGCAAAGCGCTGCTCGATCCGGCAAAAAAATTCACCTATAACGCGCCGGCAGGATTGGACGATACCTATGTCGTTTTTGTCATTGGCGAAACCACCCGCTGGGATCATATGGGGCTGTTGGGCTACGCGCGCGACACCACGCCAAAACTCTCTAAAGAGAAGAATCTGGTCGCCTTTCGCGGCGAATCCTGCGATACCTCAACCAAGCTGTCGCTGCGCTGCATGTTCGTGCGCGAAGGCGGCACCGATGACGGCCCTGGCCGCGCGCTGAAAGAGCAGAACGTATTTGCGGTAATGAAAGAGCTTGGCTTCAGTTCGGAACTCTTTGCGATGCAGAGTGAAGTATGGTTTTACAACAACACTGACGCCGACAATTTCGCCTTCCGTGAGCAGATAGGATCTGAAAAACAGAACCAGGGTAAATCGGTAGATGACATGCTGCTGCTGCCGGAACTGCAAAAATCGCTCGATCGCCATCCCAACGGCAAGCATCTGGTGGTGCTGCACACCAAAGGTTCTCACTATCTCTATTCACAGCGCTACCCGCGTGAATTTGCCCGCTATCAGCCGGAGTGCATGGGCGTCGACAGCGAGTGCAGTAAAGATATGTTGATTAACGCTTTTGATAACTCGGTGCTGTATACCGATACGGTGCTGGATAACGTGTTTGATAAGCTGCGCGATAAAAAAGCCATTGTTTTCTACGCGGCCGATCACGGTGAATCGATCAGCGATAACATGCACTTTCACGGCACGCCGCGCCAGATGGCGCCGCCGGAACAGTTCCGCGTGCCGATGATCGTCTGGGCGTCAGATAAATACCTGGCCGATCCCAACAACCTCAGCGCCTTTGAACGCCTTCAGGCGCAACAGCGCGTAGGTAAAACACATCGCCACGTCGAGTTGTTCGATACCCTTCTTGGCTGCCTGGGTTACACCTCGCCGGATGGCGGCATCAATGAAAAAAATAACTGGTGTGCCGATCCGGATAAAGCGCCGCAGCACACCACGCTGTAACCCCTCTCCCTTTCTGTTAAAAGCGCCTCACCACCGGGTGGGGCGCGCTGCCCGTAGCGGCTGAAAAACGCTTAATTCGCTCCACATTTCGCTTATGACAATTATTGCCGCCGGGCGCACATCCTATGCCAGAAAGGCAGCATATTTAGCTACCTTGTCAGCCATAAGCAAAGTGTATCGTTCACAAAGAAGCCGATTAACGGACAGAGTTAATTCTTTTTTTATGAAGTAAATCCCTGTATTTCGCCATGACAGCACTCTTTTTGCCTGCTTATTGGTGGATTGACGGGTGTATAAGACTGCATTTGTAACGAAAAGGTTTTTTTTATATTTGCTTGCTGTTACTCACACTCTATGTAAATACCTGACAGTTGTATTGACGTTCTTCGCAACTGTTGACAAATTGATGCCTCAGTGAAAAAGGGATGCGGATTTATCCGATGGTTTTATGCCGTCAGGCTACGCAAATCCGCAGCACATCACCGAGGCGAAAAGCGTCGCGCACGCCGCACAAAAAAAAATCACGGCGGGCGAATAAGTACACACAACACCACATCACATTTGGAGCAGAAGCATGAGAATTTCCCTGGCTAAGACAGGGGCGCTGAAGGTTGGTCTGAGCCTTATCGCTCTCACCGTAGCCGCTGGCGTCCAGGCAAAAACCCTGGTGTATTGTTCAGAAGGCTCTCCTGAAGGTTTCAACCCGCAGCTCTTTACTTCCGGCACCACCTATGACGCCAGCTCAGTTCCGATCTACAACCGTCTGGTTGAGTTCAAAATCGGTACGACCGAGCTTCAGCCTGGTCTGGCCGAGAAATGGGAAGTCAGCGAAGACGGCAAAGCGTACACCTTCCACCTGCGTAAAGGCGTGAAGTGGCAAACCACCAAAGATTTCAAACCGAGCCGTGATTTCAACGCCGACGACGTGGTGTTCTCTTTTGAGCGCCAGTTAGACAAGAACAACAAGTTCCATGGCGTCTCTGGCGGCAGCTATGAATACTTCGAAGGCATGGACATGCCTAAGCTCATCAGCAAAATCGAGAAGGTGGACGACAATACCGTTCGCTTCGTGCTGACGCGTCCTGAGGCGCCGTTCCTTGCTGACCTGGGCATGGATTTCGCCTCAATTATGTCTGCGGAATATGCCGATAACATGCTGAAAGCCGGAACGCCGGAAAAAATTGACCTGAACCCGGTCGGCACCGGTCCGTTCCAGCTGCTGCAATACCAGAAAGATTCACGCATTCTGTATAAAGCGTTCGATCAGTTCTGGGGCACCAAGCCAAAAATCGATCGCCTGGTCTTCTCCATCACGCCTGACGCTTCCGTGCGCTACGCCAAGCTTCAGAAAGGCGAATGTCACGTGATGCCGTACCCGAACCCGGCCGACATCGCCCGCATGAAGGAAGACAAAAACATCAACCTGATGCAGATGCCGGGCCTGAACGTCGGTTACCTGTCGTTCAACACCGAGAAGAAACCGCTGGATAACCAGAAGGTGCGTCAGGCGCTGATTACTGCGGTGAACAAGAAAGCCATTATTGATGCCGTTTACAAAGGCGCCGGTCAGGAAGCGAAGAACCTGATCCCGCCGACCATGTGGAGCTACAACGACGCGGTGCAGGACTACGCGTACGATCCGGCGAAGGCCAAAGAGCTGCTGAAAGAAGCGGGCATGCCGGACGGTTTCTCCATCGACCTGTGGGCAATGCCGGTACAGCGCCCGTACAACCCGAACGCGCGTCGTATGGCCGAGCTGATCCAGTCTGACTGGGCGAAAATCGGCGTGAAAGCCAAAATCGTCACCTATGAGTGGGGCGAATACCTGAAACGCGCCAAAGCGGGTGAGCATCAGAGCGTGATGATGGGCTGGACCGGCGACAATGGGGACCCGGACAACTTCTTCGCCACCCTGTTCAGCTGTGCGGCGGCGAAAGACGGTTCTAACTACTCTCGCTGGTGCTACAAGCCGTTTGAAGATCAGATTCAGCCAGCCCGTGCTGAAGCCGATCACAACAAACGTATCGAGTACTACAAACAGGCTCAGGTCGTGATGCATGACCAGGCGCCTGCGCTGATTATCGCGCACTCAACGGTTTACGAGCCGGTGAGCAAAAAGGTTTCTGGCTACGTGGTTGATCCATTAGGTAAACATCACTTCGAGAACGTTGATATTCAGGAATAATGCGTGTGGCCGGTTCGCCGGCCCGTTTCGCAATCCCTGTCGGGCCGGAGGTTTCCGGCCCATTCCCGTGTTATCGCTCGGAAGCAAAAATGGTAAAGGCGCTGTTATCAGCGTCGCGACGGGGTTCACCCCGCGCAAGATGTGAGCAATTATAATCTCGCAGGCAACGATCCTGCGGGAACTTACAGAGAAGCGGATTATGTTGCAGTTCATATTCCGACGTTTGGGGCTTGTCATCCCAACGTTTATTGGTATCACCCTGTTAACCTTCGCGTTTGTGCATATGATCCCCGGCGATCCGGTGTTGATTATGGCAGGCGAGCGCGGAATGTCCCCCGAACGTCACGCGCAGCTTATGGCCCAGATGGGTCTGGATAAGCCGCTGTGGCAGCAATATGTCTCCTACGTCTATGGCGTGCTCCATGGCGATTTAGGCATCTCACTGAAAAGCCGCCTTCCCGTGTGGGAAGAGTTTGTGCCGCGCTTCAAGGCCACCCTTGAACTGGGCTTCTGCGCGATGATTTTCGCCGTTGCCGTCGGTATTCCTGTTGGCGTGCTGGCTGCGGTCAAACGCGGCTCAATTTTCGATCACACTGCCGTTGGTATCTCCCTGACCGGTTACTCGATGCCGATTTTCTGGTGGGGCATGATGCTGATCATGCTGGTTTCCGTGCAGCTTAATCTGACGCCGGTTGCCGGGCGCGTTGGCGATACCGTCTTTCTGGACGATTCGCAGCCGCTCACCGGTTTTATGCTGATTGATACCCTGTTCTGGGGCGAACCGGGCGACTTTAAAGACGCCGTCATGCACATGATCCTGCCTGCCATCGTGCTGGGCACCATTCCCCTGGCGGTTATCGTGCGCATGACGCGCTCGGCGATGCTGGAAGTGCTGGGCGAAGACTACATCCGCACCGCGCGCGCCAAAGGCCTGACGCGCATGCGGGTGATTGTCGTCCACGCCCTGCGCAACGCAATGCTGCCGGTGGTAACCGTTATCGGTCTGCAAGTGGGCACGCTGCTGGCGGGCGCCATTCTGACCGAAACGATCTTCTCCTGGCCAGGCCTTGGCCGCTGGCTGATCGATGCGCTTCAGCGTCGTGACTATCCGGTGGTGCAGGGTGGCGTATTGATGGTGGCAACGCTGATCATTCTGGTCAACCTGCTGGTTGATGTGCTTTACGGCGTGGTTAACCCGCGCATTCGTCACAAGAAATAAGGGGGCCAGAATGACCGTTATCGATCCGGGCAGCGTTCCGGCTGCACCCAAGCCCATGACGCCTGTTCAGGAGTTCTGGCACTACTTCAAGCGTAACAAAGGCGCCGTCGCGGGCCTGGTGTACGTGGTGATTGTTTTTCTGGTGGCCATTTTCGCCAACCTCGTCGCGCCGCATGCGCCGTCTGAGCAGTTCCGCGATGCGCTGCTGCATCCGCCGGTCTGGCAGGATGGCGGAAGCTGGCAGTATATTCTTGGCACCGACGACGTGGGTCGCGACGTGCTGACACGCCTGATGTATGGCGCACGCCTGTCGCTGCTGGTCGGCTGTCTGGTGGTGGTACTGTCGCTGATCCTCGGCGTGATATTTGGCCTCATCGCCGGTTACGTCGGCGGCGTGACCGATGCCATCATTATGCGGCTGGTTGATATCATGCTGGCTCTGCCGAGCCTGCTGCTGGCGCTGGTGCTGGTGGCGATTTTCGGCCCGTCCATCATCAACGCCTCGATTGCGCTGACCTTTGTGGCGCTGCCGCACTATATTCGTCTGACGCGCGCGGCGGTGCTGGTTGAGGTCAATCGCGACTACGTTACCGCGTCAAACGTGGCGGGCGCGGGCGCGATGCGCCAGATGTTCATCAATATTCTGCCTAACTGCCTTGCGCCGCTGATCGTGCAGGCTTCGCTGGGTTTCTCCAACGCCATCCTGGATATGGCCGCGCTGGGTTTTCTGGGAATGGGCGCGCAGCCGCCAACGCCGGAGTGGGGCACCATGCTCTCCGATGTGTTGCAGTATGCGCAGAGCGCCTGGTGGGTGGTGACCTTTCCCGGTCTCGCTATCCTGCTGACCGTTCTGGCGTTTAACCTGATGGGCGACGGCTTACGCGACGCGCTCGATCCGAAACTCAAGCAGTAAGAGGCACCCGATGGCATTACTGAATGTAGATAAACTATCGGTGCATTTCGGCGACGAGAAGGCACCGTTCCGTGCAGTAGACCGCATCAGCTATCAGGTCGAACAGGGCCAGGTAGTGGGAATCGTGGGCGAATCCGGCTCCGGTAAATCGGTCAGTTCGCTGGCGATTATGGGGCTGATCGATTTCCCCGGCAAAGTGATGGCCGATAAGCTGGAGTTCAACCAGCGCGACCTGAAGCGCATCTCCGAAAAAGAGCGTCGCCAGCTGGTAGGTTCTGAAGTGGCGATGATTTTCCAGGATCCGATGACCAGTCTGAACCCGTGCTACACCGTGGGCTATCAGATTATGGAAGCGATCAAGGTGCATCAGGGCGGCAACAAGCGCACCCGCCGCCAGCGCGCTGTCGATCTGCTGACGCAGGTGGGCATTCCCGATCCGGCATCAAGGCTGGACGTCTATCCACATCAGCTCTCCGGCGGCATGAGTCAGCGCGTGATGATCGCGATGGCTATCGCCTGCCGTCCGAAGCTGCTGATCGCGGATGAACCGACCACCGCGCTGGATGTGACCATTCAGGCGCAGATCATTGAGCTGCTGCTCGATCTTCAGCGTCAGGAGAACATGGCGCTGATCCTGATTACCCACGACCTGGCGCTGGTCGCCGAGGCGGCGCAGCACATCATTGTGATGTACGCCGGGCAGGTGGTGGAAACCGGCAGAGCGGTCGATATTTTTAAAGCGCCGCGTCATCCCTATACGCAGGCGCTGCTGCGCGCGCTGCCTGAGTTTGCTGCCGACAAGGCGCGTCTGGCATCGCTGCCGGGCGTCGTGCCGGGTAAATATGATCGCCCGAACGGCTGTCTGCTCAATCCGCGCTGCCCCTGGGCCACCGACCGCTGCAAGGCTGAAGAGCCGGCGCTACGCGATATTCCGGGGCGTCAGTCCAAATGCCACTATCCGCTGGATGACGCCGGGAGACCAACTTATGAAGCCTGAACATGATAATTCGACGCTGCTGATGCAGGCGATCGATCTGAAAAAGCACTATCCGGTGAAGAAGGGCCTGTTTGGCCAGGAGCGTCTGGTCAAGGCGCTGGACGGCGTTTCGTTTAACCTTGAGCGCGGCAAAACGCTGGCGGTGGTCGGCGAATCCGGCTGCGGTAAATCAACCCTCGGTCGGCTGCTGACGATGATCGAAACGCCGACCGAAGGGCAGCTTTTCTATCAGGGGCAGGATCTGCTCAAGCACGATCCGCACGCGCAAAAGCTGCGTCGCCAGAAGATTCAGATCGTCTTCCAGAACCCGTATGGTTCGCTGAATCCGCGCAAGAAAGTCAGCCAGATCCTTGAAGAGCCGCTGTTGATCAACACCGACCTCAATAAGGTCGCGCGCCGTGAGAAGGTGCTGGCGATGATGGCGAAAGTGGGCCTGAAAACTGAACATTACGACCGCTATCCGCATATGTTTTCCGGCGGGCAGCGCCAGCGTATCGCTATCGCGCGTGGGCTGATGCTCGATCCGGACGTGCTGATCGCCGACGAACCGGTTTCCGCGCTGGACGTGTCGGTACGCGCGCAGGTGCTGAACCTGATGATGGATCTGCAACAGGACCTGGGGCTCTCCTACGTCTTTATCTCGCACGATCTGTCGGTGGTAGAGCATATTGCGGACGAAGTGATGGTGATGTATCTGGGCCGTTGCGTGGAGCGCGGCAGTAAAGAGGCGATTTTTGCCAATCCGCGCCATCCCTACACCCAGGCGCTGTTGTCGGCCACGCCGCGTCTCAACCCGGACGAGCGCCGCGAGCGCATTAAGCTGACCGGTGAGCTGCCAAGCCCGCTGAGTCCACCGGCGGGCTGTGCGTTTAACGCACGCTGCCGTCGCCGTTTTGGCCCGTGCACGCAGCTTCAGCCTAAGCTGAAGCAGTATGGCGATCAGCAGATCGCCTGCTTCGCGGTTGATCAGGAAGAGGGCGTGCCGGTCGGCAAATGATCGCCTGCGCAACCTCATTGAGGAGCGGGCCATCGGCCCGCTCTTTTTTTTGCCAGCGGCCTGAACAGTGAAGACTTTTGTCAAAAAAGCAGGCGTTACAGTAGATAATTTGATAATTGTCGCTAAAGTAATATAAAACACAGAACGATTTAATTAGTTTGCGCTGTGAATGAGATGCGCGCCGTTATTGCTATTCTTGTCTGATTTCATTACTTCACCCGTGAATAATCACATTGTTGATTAATCGATTACGCCAAATAAAATAATTTCCGCCCGCAAACAGTTAAATTATCATGATAAGAATCATCTGATGAAAAAAATAATTGTATGTTATATTGCCGCCAAATCTCCTGCTTCCGCGATCGCTTCCAATGAAAAGTTATGATGATCTACAGCGTTTTAAAGAAAAAACGCAGACAAACCATATCGAATTCAAGGACATGTCCGATCAGACCAGGGACGCTGACAGCACCAACTGGGCTATCATTAAGCAGTTAAAAAATGAGGGTCTGGATCAGGGGCTGGGCAACGGTCAGCGACTGGACGTGCCTGCGCCTCAGCCCATTGCGGCTGATGTTTTTGCTGTCTTGCAGACGTCCGCGCAAGGCCGTGCGCCCGTTGAGCCGCACGCCGCCTCCCGACCTGTGCTGCGGCATTATGCCGCGCCCGCGCAGCAGCAGAGCGTTGCCACCTTCGTTGCCGCCAAACCGGCTGCCCAGAGCGCCGATTCGCTGATGAGCAGCATCTCTGCTTCGCTTAAGCCCGCCGCACCTGAAACGGCCGCGCCCGCAGAGTCAGTCGCGCCGATACCGCCCGCGCAAATCGCGCCGCAGCAGGCCCCGGTACAGCATGCTGTCCGGCCGGTGGAACCTGCTGAGCCGCCGCGTTTTAAACAGCTATTCAGCCCAACGTCCGACGCCTCATTGAGCACGTTATCGAAAGAGACGTTGCTGCAACCTTTGTTGGAGAGCATTGCCTCATGCCGTTAGTTTGCGTTTGTTCGCCCAAGGGTGGCGTGGGTAAAACCACCCTTGCGGCTAATCTGGCCTGTACGCTGGCGCGCAGCGGCAGCAAGGTGCTGGCAATCGACTTCGACGTGCAGAACGCGCTGCGCCTGCATTTCGGCGTTCCGCTCTCTGACGGGCGCGGTTTTGTCGCAAAATCTGCGGAATCGCCGGACTGGAGTCAGTCAATCCTCACGACCGGCGGCAACATTTTTGTGATGCCGTATGGCGAGGTGACTGAAGAGCAACGTGTTGTATTTGAAGATAATCTGACGAAAGATCCTAACTTTCTGGCGCGAGGCCTGCACACCGTTCTTAACTATCCGGGACTGGTGATTGTCGCAGATTTTCCGCCCGGCCCCGGCCCGGCCCTAAAGGCAATGCGCGATCTTGCCGATTTACATCTTGTGGTGATGCTGGCGGATACCGCTTCTCTCTCGCTGCTGCCGCAGATTGAAAATGACAGACTGATTGGCGGCGCACTGAATCAGCGTACCGGTCACTATTTTGTTATTAACCAGAGCGACAGCCGCCGCCATATCAGCCGTGACGTCACAGCCTTTATGGAGCAGCGACTGGGAGACAAACTGCTGGGCGTGATTAATCGTGATGAGAGCGTGGCGGAAGCCAATGCCTCGCAGCAGGCCATCTACGATTTCAGTCCGGTGTCTGCCGCTGCATTTGATATCGAACTGGTCAGTAAGCGCGTTGCCGCCCTGCTTGATATCAAGGTTGGCGGCGGCGAGATGCACGCCCCGATCAGATCGCGCTAGTGACATTGACGACAGAGATGCCCGCTGCGCCGTGGCCGCCTGCGTCACGGTAAGAATGACTGTTTTGCTTTCAGGATGACTTATGAACAAAGTCCTGTACTACCTGCTGTTGCTGATATTATTCCCGGTTGCCGCCGTGATTGTGATTGTCCCGATGGACAGCCAGAAACAATATATTTTCGGGCTGATCAGCATCGCTATATTGTTTGTTCTCGGTTTTAATAAAAGCCGCAAAACGTCTATGGTGATGGTGTTTCTTTCCGCCTTAATGTCTACGCGATATATATACTGGCGTGCGACGGAAACACTGGCATTTAATTCCGAAATTGAAGCAATCCTTGGCGTCGGCTTATTTATTGCCGAGCTTTACGTCTGGGTTATCCTGATTCTGGGCTACCTGCAAACATCATGGCCGCTTAAGAGAACCATTGAGCCGATGCCGGATGACGTCAGCCTGTGGCCCACCGTGGACATTTATGTCCCCAGCTATAACGAAAGCCTCGATGTGGTACGCGACACCGTGCTCGCCGCGCAGTGCATCGATTACCCGCGCGATAAGCTGAAAATTTATCTGCTGGACGATGGCAAACGCAGCGAGTTCGCCGTTTTCGCCGCCGATGCGGGCGTCGGCTATATCACCCGTGACGACAACCGTCATGCCAAGGCGGGCAACCTTAATCATGCCATGCGCATCACCAAAGGCGAGCTGATCACCGTTTTCGACTGCGATCACGTGGCCACGCGCGCATTTCTCCAGGCGACCGTTGCGCCTTTTTTGAAAGACCCAATGCTGGCCCTGCTGCAAACGCCGCACTACTTCTACTCGCCCGATCCCTTTGAGCGCAACCTGAAGGCCGCGCGTGAAATACCGAACGAAGGCGCGCTGTTTTACGGGCCTGTTCAACAGGGCAATGACAACTGGAACGCGACCTTTTTCTGCGGCTCGTGCGCGGTGATCCGTCGCTCAGCGCTGGAAGAGATTGGCGGCTTTGCCACGGAAACCGTGACCGAAGATGCGCATACCGCGTTGAAAATGCAGCGTCGCGGCTGGAAATCCGCCTTCCTGTCGCTGCCGCTGGCGGCGGGCCTGGCGACCGAACGTCTCGGCCTGCACGTGATCCAGCGTACCCGCTGGGCGCGCGGCATGACGCAGATTTTCCGCGTCGATAATCCGCTGTTTGGCCGTGGGCTGAAGTGGCAGCAGCGCCTGTGTTATCTCAATGCCATGCTGCACTTCCAGTTCGGTATTCCGCGGGTGATATTCCTTACCGCACCGCTGGCCTATTTGCTGTTCAATCTGAACATCATTCACTCCTCCGCCAACCTGATTTTTGCCTACGTGTTGCCGCACCTGGTGATGTCGCTTTACGTTAACTCGCGTATGAACGGCCGTTTCCGCGCCACCTTCTGGGGTGAAATTTATGAAACGGTAATGGCGTTCCACCTGGTTATTCCTACGCTGTTGACCATGATTTCGCCAAAGCACGGCAAGTTTAACGTAACCGATAAAGGCGGCCTGCTCGACGTTGGCTTCTTTGACTTCAATATTGTGCGCCCGCACGTGATCTGCGCCATGCTGCTGCTCATCGGCGTGGTCAGCGGCGTGGTGCGCGCCGTGGCCCATGACTACTTTGGCGTTGATCCTTACGTTATTGCGCTGAACGTCGGCTGGGCGCTGTTCAGTCTGGTGATCCTGATGGCGGCCATTGCGGTGGCGCGCGAAACCAAACAGACGCGTAAAACCATCCGTATCGAGGTTAAGATCCCGGTGGTGCTGCACTACGCCAGCGGTATTTCGTCGCGTTCCACTACGGTGAATTTATCGATGGGCGGCGCGCAGATTGCCGCGCCGGATTCACGTCATGAAGAGGATGCCATTGAAGCCATCGATCTGATGTTGCAGACCGGCGCCATTTCCATTCCGGTGAGCATCATTGGTGCCGAAAACGGCGTGGTTCGCCTGAAGTTTGATGAGATCCCGCTGTCGCGCCGTCGCGAACTGGTGCGCGTGGTGCTCTCCCGCGCCGATGCGTGGATCAAACCGCAAGGGCCGAAAGACAGGCCGCTGCGCTCGCTGTTGACCATTATCCGTACCGTGTTTGAGCTGTTCTGGCTGACATGGAAAGATCGTCGTGCAAAAAAACATCACCCGGCGACGAAGGTTGAAGAGGATAGCGTGGTATGAAGCGTCTGATTTTACCCGCGCTCTGCGCCTTAACGCTGAACAGCGTATGGGCCGCGCCTGACGACAGCGTCACCCGCGACAGCAGCGCGCTGTCGCAGATCCCGCCGCCTGCGGGCGTAGACAATGCTGTGCAGCCGCCGCAGGCCGCAGCCGAAAGCCCGAGTGCCGCGCCGGTTGCAACAGCGCCGGCCGAACCCCAGCAGCAGAGCGAGCCGCAGCCGACGGAAGCACGGCCGGATGACGCGCAGCAGCCCAACGACGCCCAACAGCCGAACGGCGCGCAGCAACCGGGCGAGCCGCAAACGCAAAGCGCGCCGCAGCCGACGCAAGCTCAGCCGACGGACGCGCAGCAGCAAAGCGAGCCGCAGCCGGACACCGCGCCGACCGAGCCAAACGCAGCGGCGCCGCTGCCCGTGCTGCCGCCGATGCAGGAGACACCGGAAACACAGGAGACACCCGAAGCCGTTAATCAGCCGCTTTCCAGCACCCTCTCCGTTGAGCAAATGGGGCAGACCGGCGGCGTTACGCTAACCGGCGGTCAATTGCAGTCGGGGATCGTTTTTACGTTGCCAGCCGACGAAGTGATCACCAACGCGCGCCTTAATCTGTCGCTGCGGGTGTCGCCGGCGCTGGCTGCGCGTAACACCTCGCTGCAACTGATGCTGAATGGCCAGCCGCTTGGCACGCTGCCGCTCAACGCCTCAGACAGCCCCAGTGAGGATTACCAGCTTGATATCCCGGCCGCAATGGTGGTCTCCAGAAACAATCTCAGCTTCAAGATCAATGATGCCGACCAGCTGCTGTGCGAACGCGACAGCGCCAGCCAGTATCAGGTCACGGTTCTGCCGAAATCGACGCTGATGCTGGAAGGCCAGCAGCTCAATATTGGCAACACGTTGCGCAATTTCCCGCGGCCGTTTATCGATCCTTTACGGATGACCGCCTCCAGCGTGCCGATGATCTTTGGCGCCACGGTCACGCCTGGCGAAGTCAGCGCAGCGGCGCTCCTCTCTTCCTGGCTCGGCATGCAGACCGACTATCGCGGCATCCGTTTCCCGGTGCTGCGCGACGAGATGCCGGAGAAAAACGGTATCGTCTTTGCACAACCGGGTGAGCGGATTGGCGGGGTCGTCATACCGCAGGTCAGCGGGCCGACGCTGCAACTGATCGACAATCCGGTTAACCCGGTTTACAAGCTGATGCTGGTGATCGGCAAAAACGACGACGAACTGCGCCAGGCTGCCGTGCGTCTGACGCAGCCGCTCAGCCTGGACGAGCCCTCGCTGACGGTTGCCGCGCAGAGCGTGCCGCTGCGCAAGCCTTATGACGCACCGCGCTGGATTAACACCGATCGCCCGGTTCGCCTCAGCGAGCTACTGCGTAAGGATCAGAGCCTGACCGCCACCGGCATTTTCCACGATGCGCTGCGGGTGAATTTTCGCGCCGCGCCGGATCTCTTTCTCTGGGACGGCGACACGCTGCCGGTGCAGGTTGACTATCGCTTTCCGACAGAAAACTGGATCGACGAAGACAAATCCTTCCTTAACGTCAGTCTGAACGGCACCTTCCTGCGTAACCTGACGGTAAATAAAGTGGGGCTGCTGGAGAACATCTGGCATCGACTGGGCGGCGACGCCCGGCTTGAAAACTATACGCTGAAGCTCGACCCTTATCTGATCTATGGCGACAACCAGCTCCAGCTCTATTTCAATATCAAACCCAAAGCGAACGCGCCGTGCGGCGTGCTGACGAATAATAATATCAAGAGCCGCATAGAAGATGACTCGTCGATCGATTTAAGCCATACGCGACACTTTACGCTGCTGCCGAATCTCTCCTATTTCGTCGGCGCGTCGTTCCCTTTCAGCCGCTATGCCGATTACTCGCAGACCGTGCTGATGCTGCCCTCAACCCCCAGCGACGTCGAAATCAGCACGCTGCTGGATATGGCGGGCCGCTCCGGCAACGCCACCGGCGTGGCGCTCAACCATAACAGCGTGATGTTCGGCATCCCGGCGGGCGGTAATTTGCGGCAGCGTTTGCAAAAGAGCGACGTGCTGGCCGTCTCCACCCTGACGCAAACGGCGTTCAATCAGGTGATGCTGCAAAACTCGCCCTATAACGTCACCGCGCATTCGCTTGGCGTAAGGGAGCCGGATCTGCGGGAGAAACTGCGCGGCTGGCTGATCGGCGACTGGTATCGTCAGTCGGTGGATGCCGACCGTTACTTCTCTTCAAACGAAGACTGGCGCGGCTTTATCAGTTATCGCTCGCCGTGGAACAGCGGGCGGCTGGTGGTGATGACCGTCGCCACCGATGACGAACAGCTGGCGCGCCTGCACAGCGATATGATGTTACAGCGCATCAACGCAGGCATTCGCGGCGACACGGCGATCGTGACGGATGAAAACGGCGTTCGCAGCTTCCGCGTCGGCGCGCAGTTCCCGAGCGGCCAGATGCCGTGGTACATGATGGTGATATGGTACGCCAACCAGCACGCGGTCGGGCTGGCGTTCCTGGCGCTGTTGTTTGCGCTCATTGTCGGTCTGAGCACCAGCGTGCTGCTGAAGCGCCACGCCTGGAGACGGCTGAATCCACAGCACGATCCTAAAAACGCTGGCAGGAAGAAGTGAAAGCCATGATGAAAATGAAGATGCTGAGCGCACTCTGCCGCACGGGACTTGCTCTGACTGCCTGCGCGCTGGCCTCACCGGCGATGGCGGCGGACAGCACTAATCCGGCCCTTCAGGCGCTGTTCGATCAGGCCAATTACTGGCATCAGAAGGCGCATGACGATCTGGCGCGCGATGCGCTGAATAAAGTGCTGATGGTGGATGGCCGCAATACGCAGGCACTCTATCTGATGGCGCTGTGGGCGCAGCAGGGCGGCGATAATGCCACCGCGGCTTCTTATCGCGCCCGCCTGACTCAGGTTTCGCCGCAGGACCCGCGCCTGGGCGAGCTGGATAACGCCCGACAGCTGCAAACCATTCCTACCGCCCAGCTTTCTCTGGCCCGCCAGCAGGCGCGCAGCGGCAATATCGCCGCATCATTGCAAACCTGGCGTAACACCTTCAGCGGCAGCGAGCCGCCCGCCAGCGTTGCCGCAGAGTACTATCTGACGATGGCCGGGGACCGCGCGCTGTTGCCGCAGGCGGTGGATAACCTGCGGCAGTTCGCCGCCGCGCATCCACAGTATATCGGCGCAAAGCTCGCGCTGGGTAAGGCGTTGACCTATCAGGAGCCGACGCGTCGCGAAGGGCTTCAACTGCTTGAAAGCATGGCGGACGGTAATGCCGATGCGGATCGCGCACAGCGTCAGGCGCTGCTGTGGCTGGCGGCGCAGCCGGACGATGCGCCACTCTATCAACACTGGCAGCAGCGTCATCCCCAGGACGGCGCGGTAACGGATTATTACCGGAAAACCGTCGGCGGCGCTGAAAAGGGCCAGGGCTTTACCGCCCTCAACAGCGGTGACGTCTCGGGCGCGAAAACCGCGTTCGACCGCGTATTGCAGGCCAACCCGCAGGATGCCGACGCGCTGGCAGGCATGGGTTACGTCGCGCAGCGGAATGGCAATTTTGCCGCCGCGGCGGACTACCTCGACCGGGCGGCGAAACTGGGCGGCGACAGCAGCCAGCAGCGTCAACAGCAGGCGGCGGACGCGCGCTTCTACGCGCAGCTTGCCGCCGCGCAGCAGGCGATGAAAAACGGCGATATCGCGCAGGCGCTGAGCCTCAGCGAGCCGCTGACCGCAGCGGAAGGCGAAAAAGGCGTGTCGGCGAAGCTGTTCCGTGCCGACGTGCAGCGCCGCAGCAACCAGCCGCAGGCCGCCGAACAAACCTATCGCGCCGTGCTGCAAAGCGATGCCGATAACCGCGCGGCGAAAGAAGGGCTGTTCTACGTGCTGCGCCAGCAGAACCGCAGCGCGGAAGCCAATACGCTGCTCGCTGCGCTGCCGGACAGCGTGCGGCAGAGCGTCACGCCCCGCCCCGCCGTCACCAGCGATCCCGTGCGTCGGCAGGCGAAGCAGGCGCTGGCCTCAGGAAATGCGCAGCAGGCAATCAGCCTGCTTCAGCAGGGACTTCAGCGCTTCCCCAATGACGGCTGGCTGCGGCTGGATCTGGCGCGCATCTACCAGCAACAGGGCAATACTTCGCTGGCGGCGGGCGTGATGCAGCCGGTTTTTCGCGCCAACGCCAGCAGCAACGAAATCTACGCCGGCGCGCTGTTCGCCAGCGAAAGCGGCGCATGGCAGCAGGCGCAAACGCTGCTGTCGCGCCTTCCCGCGCGCAATCAAAATGCTGAGGTGCGCGAGCTGTCGCGCCGCGTGAACTTCAACCTGCAAATGGCGGTAGCGCAGCAGTACCTGGCGCAGGGCGCCAACGCCGCCGCCGCCAACACCCTGCGGGCGCTGGCGACCAACCCGCCATCTAATCCGGCTGACGCCGGTAATCTGGCGAAAGGGCTGGCAGAGGCCGGCGATTTGACCACGGCGGTTTCCGTGGTGCGCAGTAATATGCAGCGCGGCGTGCAGGGCAACGCGGGCGACTATGCCGCGCAGGTGGCAGTGCTGAACCAGGCAGGACTCAGCAACGAAGCGCAGCGTTTCCTCAATGACCCGGAACTGCAATCGCGCAGTACGCCGACCCAACTTGCCGGCATCCAGAACGGTTATCTGATTAACGAGGCGGATCGTCTGCGCAGTCAGGGCCAGTACGCGGCTGCCTGGGACAAGCTGATCGGCGCATTGCAGCACGATCCACAGAATACCGACCTGATGTTTGCGATGGCGCGCCTTTATCAGTCCGGCAAGATGAATAAAGAAGCGGGCGTGGTGTATGACTACCTTATCACCCGCGATACGCCCTCTCAGGACGCGCGCGTCGGCGCCATTGACGTGGCGCTGGCCAGCAATGACCTGCCGAAGGCGAAAACGCTGGCGGCAGGACTGCGCGGTGAACAAACGCCGGAGCGGCTGCTACTGCTGGCACGCGTGGCGGAAGCCGACGGTGAGCATCAGCAGGCGCTGGCTTACCTGCGTACCGCGCGCGGCAAGATGATTGGTCTTCAGGGATCGGAAAGCGGCTCCACGCCGGTCATCGGCGGTCTGGCGTTGTCCGACAATCCGTTTATTAACCGCAGTACGCCTTCACAGCGCCGTTCGCCCTCCACCTACGGCACGGTTATGCCGTGGCAGCAGGCGCAAACGGATGCGGACACCCAAACGGCGAGCGTGCCTTCTCAACAGGCTCCGCAGAGCGCAGAGAGCCGCACGCTGCATCAGATTGATACCATGATGGATGATTTGCAGACGCGCACCGGCACCTGGGCGCAGGGCGGCGTGCAGGTTCGCGGGCGCGACGGCGAATCCGGCCTCAGCAAGCTCACCGAAGCGAAAGCGCCGCTCACCTGGTCTACGGTGCCTTATGGCAATACGCGTTTTGATTTTACGCTGATGCCGGTCACCCTGAGCGCGGGCAGCGCGTCGGGCACGGCCGTCTCACGCGTGGGCACTCAGGCGCTGGAGCAGGGGCGTATCGCACAGCAAAATAACGTGACGCCAGGCAGCGTGCAGCTGAATTCACCGGGTTCGCAGAACGCTTCCGGCGTTGAGGTGAACCTTGGGCTGACCAATGACAATTTCAAAATTGACCTGGGCTCCACGCCGCTGGGACAGGATCTCAGCACGCTGGTCGGCGGCATTCAGTGGTCACCGAAGCTCAGCGATTACCTGACGCTGATCCTGACCGGCGAACGCCGGGCGATCACGGACAGCCTGCTCTCCTACGTCGGAGTGGAAGACAAGCTGAGCGGCAAGCGCTGGGGCCGCGTGACCAAAAACGGCGGTAACGCGCTGTTGAGCTATGACAACGGCGACGCAGGTTTCTATTTTGGCGGCGGCGCTTACAGCTATCTGGGCGAGAACGTTGAGAGCAACCAGAGCCTGGTGGGGTCGGCGGGTGCCTACGTGCGTCCTTTCCATGATGATAATGGCGAGCTGAAAACCGGTATCAGCATGAGCTGGATGGATTTCTCGAAAAACCTCAGCTATTACAGCTACGGTCAGGGCGGCTACTTCAGCCCGCAGGATTTTGTTTCGGTCTCCTTCCCGGTGGACTGGAGCAGAAACTATGACGATCTGAAGGTGAAAGTCGGCGGTGCGGTGGGTTATCAGTCCTACTCGCAGGATCGCAGCGCTTACTTCCCCACCGATCCAACCAAACAGGCGCAGCTTGAGGATTATGCCAGTGCCGGTTATGCCACCGAAGCATACTATGAAGGCGGTAGCAAAAACGGCCTGGGCTACAATCTTCATGCCGGTGCGGATTACAAGGTCAATAAAGACGTTACCATCGGCGGGCAGCTTGGTTACGATACCTTCGGCGACTATAACGAAAGCACCGCGCAACTCTGGTTCCGTTATATGCTGGGAGACAAATAAGCATGAGTGAACTGACTGAACGCACGCTGAATTATTATCGCCAGCAGCAGTACCAGCCCGGCTGGTTCGATCTGCTGAGCGCGATGATTCAGGGCATGTTGCAGAACGCGAATGAAAGTGAAAGTCAGCTGTTTTTGCAGCAAATGGGTGACAATCTGGCCACGCGCTATCCGCTTGCGGGCTCGCAAACGGTAGGCGAACTCGAACAACGCATTAACGACGTTCTCGCTCGCTTCGGTTGGGGCTTTGTTGACCTGCAACCGCATGAAAACGCGATAGTAATTTGTCACATGGCGCTACCGCCCGGCGACGGCCTGATCGAAGCGCGGCAGTGGCGCCAGGCGCTGGGCGCGGTGCTTACCGGGCTTTACAGTCGCTGGCTGGCCGATCAGGGCGGCAGCACGGACGTGCCGCTGCGCTGCGAAGATCCTGACGATGAAACAACGCTTAATTTCCGCTACCAGAGGTGAGGACTAACGTAATGTGGCTCAGGGCCGGCGTAATAATGTTAGTAATGATGCTGGGCTGCGCGCAGGCCACCGCGTCCGATGGCTGGAGCAGTTTTAAAAGCCGCTTCATGACCGCCGACGGGCGCATTCAGGACACCGGCAATAACAATGTCAGCCATACCGAAGGGCAGGGCTACGCCATGCTGATGGCGGTGTGGTACAACGATCGTAGCGGCTTCGACAGCCTGTGGCGCTGGACGCAGCAGCACTTAAGCAACCCGCAGAACGGCCTGTTTTACTGGAAATATAATCCGGCTGCCGCTAACCCGATTGCCGATAAAAATAACGCGTCGGACGGCGACGTTTTAATCGCATGGGCACTGCTCAAGGCAGGCGAAAAGTGGCAAAACAATGATTATCTGCAAGCGTCGGATCGCATTCAGCGCGCGATTGTCGATCGTGATGTGGTCACCTTCGGCGGCCACACGGTGATGCTACCGGGCGAACAGGGGTTTAATAAAACCAGCTATGTGGTGCTGAATCCCTCCTATTTCCTGTTCCCCGCCTGGCGCGACTTTGCCAGCCGCAGCCATTTAGCGGTATGGAATAACCTGATCGACAGCGGCATGGATCTGCTGTCGAAAATGCGCTTCGGCGACGCTGGCCTGCCGACCGACTGGGTGGCGCTGAACGCCGACGGCACCGTTGCGCCCGCCACCGCGTGGCCGTCGCGCTTCAGCTACGACGCGATTCGCGTGCCGCTGTACGTCTACTGGTATGACGCCCAAAGCCTGCAACTGGTGCCGTTCCAGCGTTACTGGATGGGCTTCTCACGCCTGCAAACGCCTGCGTGGGTGGACGTGCTCAACAACGGTAAAGCCACCTACAATATGGCGGGCGGCCTGCTGGCGGTCAGGGATCTCACTCTCGGTCAGACCGATTTTCTCAGCGATCGGTTGGATAGCAGCGAAGACTACTACTCCTCCAGCCTGCATCTGCTGGCGTGGCTGGCCATGAAAGACAGATAGTTCGTTCAGCGGATCGGCGTGTTCAGCCCGTCATCGGCGCGAAGCCTTTCCCACGCCGCCCGAACGTCTGGCGGGATCGCCACCGCGCCGATGAACCCTGCGCCCGCCGGACCGTAGCCGTTTTCATCGTTATTCAGGCGTTTCATCTCGCCCAGTATCATCGAGACATAGCGACCCGGCTCCCAGATGCCGGGAAGCTGTGCGCCCGTAATGACCGTTTTCCCCGCAATGCTGACAAGGCGCGGAACGAAAACCGGCCAGTTAATAAAGTGCGTGTTCAGGCTCCGCTGCGACCAGGCGAAAGCGAAAGTTTCACCGGTGCGTCTTTGCATCAGCGGATCCTGCACCAGCAGGCACTGCGCAGGTACGCTGTGCGTTTTTATCAGCAGATCGGCGCTGAACGCCGCGTTTTCACCACAGTTCGCCGAGTTGACTTCGACGGTAAGCTGTTCTTCCGGTAGATGAAAAACCTCGAGCGCAATCTTTACCAGCATCTGCGCTTCGCTCAGTTCCTGCGTGTTCAGATGCGCCGTGAGGCGGTTGTTGCGCATTGCCTGCTGCAAGAGCAGGGTTGAATGGCCTGTTCCGCCTGAAAAGAGAACAGGAATATTGCCCGATTGCGCCAGCGTCAACGCACCGAAAATAGCCGGTAAAACGGCATGGCCGGCGAGGATCAGCAGTTCAGGCCGCAGGGCCGCTTCGCCGGTCAGTTCGTCCGGCGCCAGCCACGCTGCGAGCCGATTCAGATCGTTTATCGCGTTATCACCCAGTTGCATGTTCGCCTCATCTTCCGTTACTGATGCGCTTACTTTACTCATTTTCACACCTCAGAAAACGCTTAATCGACAGACAACGGCGCACGATAGCTTAACAAGCTGCCGCCATGCGATATACTCACAGCAGTTTTTGCCGCCCGCCCGGGTCGGCATTCAGGATGTTGGAGAAGTGCCTTGCAGGTGAGTCGTTCATTAACGATAAAACAGATGGCGACGGTGTCGGGCGTCGCGGCCGTAACCATTTCTGTATTTATCGTCATTCAGCTTTTCCATTTTGTGCAGCAGCGCAGGATTGACTACGCCCAGCAAATGGAAAATGTGGCGCATACCGTGCGCCAGCCGCTTTCGCAGGCGGTATTGCGCGCGGATATCACTCAGGCAGAACGCATCCTTAACTCACTGAAACCGGCCGGCATTCTGGGTCGCGCCGAAGTGGTGCTGCCAGGCGGACTTCAGGCACTGCATACCGATTTTGAACCCTCCAGGCCGGTGCCGCGACTGATTGCGAAAGTGTTCAAACTGCCGGTGCAGATCACCGTGCCGCTCTATTCGCTGGAACCGGCTAATCCCAAGCCGATGGCGCTGCTGATCCTCCAGGCGGACTCGTGGCGGGTTTATCAGTTTATCCTCAGCGCGCTGTCGACCATGGTCACCACCTACCTGCTGCTGGCGCTGATCCTCTCTGTTGCCATTAGCTGGTGCATAAATAAGCTGATGGTTCGCCCGCTGCGCAGAATAGCCAACGAGCTTCATCACCTTGAACCGCATGAGATCCTTCCTCATCAGCTGGCGCTGCCGCGTCGCCACCGTGATGATGAGCTGGGCATGCTGATCCGCAGCTACAACCGTAATCAGCAACTGGCTGCTTCCGTGCAGCAGCAGGCCAGCCGGCAGAGCACGCGCTACGTGGTGACGGATCTGCCGAACAAAACGCTGTTCCTGGCGCTGCTTGAGCAGTATCTCGGCGGCAACGCGCGCGAAGGTTTTTCCGTGCTGGTTCTGCGTATTGAAACGCTACAGGAGATCAGCGGCGTGGTGCCTGACGAACAGCGTGATGCGCTGATGCTGGTACTGCTGGAGAGGCTGAAAAACGGTCTGAGTGACGACGTGCAGATCGGGCAGCTTTCGGTCAGTGATTTTGCGCTGCTGGTGAAGCGGGCCAGTAATCCTTTCCGCGCGATGCGGCTTGCACGGCAGCTTTTACAGCGGCTGACGCAGCCCATTGCCCTGCAACAAATGTATCTGCGCCCACACGTCAGCATGGGGCTGAGCCAGCTTGCGGAAGGCCCGCTGACAGCCCCGGAGTACCTTAACCGTGCTTCGTCGGCGATGATGTCGGCCCGCCAGCAGGGCAAAAATCAGATCCTGTTTTTTGACCCGGCAATGATGGCGCGTGCGCATAAGCGTCTGACTCAGGAGCACGATATTTTGCAGGGGCTGGCCGACGGCCAGTTTGCCCTGTTCCTACAGCCGCAGCTGGATATGAATAGCGGCAGGCTGGCAGGTGCCGAGGCGCTGCTGCGGATGAAGCAGCCGGACGGTAGCTGGTCGCTGCCGGAAGATCTCATCGCCAACGCGGAAGAGTTGGGCATTATTGATGCGCTTGGCCGCTGGGTGTTTGAAGAGTCCTGCCGGGTACTGGCGGAGTGGCAAACGCGGGGCATCGAACTGCCGCTCAGCGTCAATCTTTCTGCCGTGCAGCTCCGCGAACCGAGTATGGTCACCCATTTGCAGAATCTGATTGAGCATCACGGCATCCGCCCCGGCAGCCTGATCGTGGAAATAACCGAAACCGCGCAGATTGGCGAGCCGGAACTGGCGCGGCGGCTGCTCAGCGAGTTGCAGGCGGTAGGCGTATCGGTGGCGCTGGACGATTTCGGCATGGGCTATGCCAATCTGAACTGGCTCAGCCAGTTTAAATCGCTGCCCATCAGCAAACTGAAAATGGATCGCAGCTTTGTGCGCGTGCTGCCTGACGATGACACCATGGTGCGGATCATTGTGGCTATCGCGGAAATCATTAAGCTGGACGTGATTGCCGAAGGCGTTGAAACGGAAGAGCAGCGCGAGTGGCTGCTGGCGCGCGGCGTGCGTATCGGACAGGGCTTTCTCTATTCAGGCGCGCTCCCGATTGCGGAATTTAATAAAAACTTTTTGTCAGTGCAGTAATAGCGGCTGAATAAATAATAATTTGCCCTGTAACGAATGACGTTTTTATTAATAAAGAAAAAATAATGGGCGTGAGTTAATATTAACCCGAATATTAATGAAGGCTGAAAACAGGACGCGCACGAATAAAATAACAACGCGTATTATTTTCTCAGAAAGAGAGGGTTAAAAGAGTCAGGCGCTGATATTTTTTTTCAATCATACTCTCTGTGCCAGCGGCCTTCGTGACCTGAAGTGTAATTATTCGTCTTCATTCTTTATCAATAAAAGCATAACGTCCGCAACCCGACAGATGCGCCCCTGAACCCCATGTCAAGTCGATATGACAGAAACAGATTAATTATAAAACTTACAAAAGTAATACGGTAATCTCTTTCATAACCCGTTTGCCCGTCACGCTGGCTGAAATTAGCCTCTTCTCCGTGACGCAGTTCATAAAACCGCACGCAACATTGCCACGATGGCTTGCCGGTTATATCAATCCCGTTAACGCGGTGTTAAATTTCTTTTGCTGTTTTTACTTATAACTAAAGAAATTTAACCCGTCGTTCCCGGAAACTGTTTATGAAAACTTCCCTGTTCAAAAGCCTCTATTTCCAGGTGCTCACCGCCATCGCCATTGGCGTGCTGCTGGGGCATTTCTATCCTGAGCTCGGCGCCCAGATGAAACCGCTGGGTGACGCCTTTGTGAAGCTGATTAAGATGATTATCGCACCGGTCATTTTCTGTACCGTTGTGACCGGCATCGCTGGCATGGAGAGCATGAAGGCCGTCGGCCGCACCGGCGCAGTGGCGTTGCTCTATTTTGAAGTGGTCAGCACTATCGCGCTGATCATCGGCCTGATCGTGGTGAACGTGCTCCAGCCAGGTGCGGGCATGAACGTTGACCCGGCCACGCTGGATGCGAAAGCCGTGGCGGTCTATGCGCAACAGGCCGAGCAGCAGGGCGTTGTCGCCTTTTTGCTGGACATTATTCCTAACAGCGTCGTGGGCGCCTTCGCCAGCGGCAACATCCTTCAGGTGCTGCTGTTCGCGATCATGTTTGGTTTTGCGCTGCATCGTATGGGTAATAAAGGCACGCTGATTTTCAACTTTATTGAAACGTTCTCCCAGGTGATTTTCGGCGTAATCAATATGATTATGCGTCTGGCCCCTATCGGCGCATTCGGCGCAATGGCGTTCACTATCGGCAAATATGGCGTGGGTTCGCTGGTGCAGCTGGGCCAGTTAATTATCTGCTTCTATATCACCTGTATTCTGTTTGTGGTTATCGTTCTCGGACTGATCGCCCGCGTGGTCGGTTTCAATATCTTTAAGTTTATCGCCTATATCAAAGAAGAATTGCTGATAGTGCTGGGCACCTCCTCATCTGAATCGGCGCTACCGCGCATGCTGGATAAAATGGAGAAGCTCGGCTGTAAAAAATCGGTGGTGGGGCTGGTTATCCCAACAGGTTATTCTTTCAACCTGGACGGTACCTCTATTTATCTGACGATGGCGGCCGTGTTTATCGCGCAGGCTACCAACGCGCATATGGATATCTTCCATCAGATCACCCTGCTGGTGGTGCTGCTGCTCTCTTCTAAAGGGGCGGCTGGCGTTACAGGTAGCGGCTTTATCGTGCTGGCGGCCACGCTTTCGGCGGTAGGACATCTGCCGGTTGCCGGTCTGGCCCTGATCCTCGGCATCGACCGTTTTATGTCTGAAGCGCGCGCGCTGACCAACCTGGTCGGCAACGGCGTGGCAACAATTGTCGTGGCGAAGTGGGTAGACCAGCTTGATGAGAAGCAGCTTAAAGAGACGCTTTCAGCGCCTAAAAAAGCATCCGGAACCGTGCGTTAAGCCGTCAGTTTGCTAAATGTTTTAACAAATGCCCGCTGCCGCTTGCCCCGGCCAGCGGGCATTTGCATAATGATCCCCATACTTTTTAAAGATTTTTCACTTTGCGGCGCGACATCCTCGCCCGTCCGTGGTCTAACAAATCGTTCTGTTTAATAACAGCGGCCCTCCGATGCCCAGACGGCCGCAGGCGATAGATCGCCAGTGATTCTTTTTGGATTCAGATTGAGTAGGGGTTCACATGCAGGGCACAAGAATGGGTCTTTTGGTTATCGCACTGACCGTCTTTAGCAACGCGACGCGGGCTGAAACACTGCAACCCGACCCGGCCTGGCAACAGGGAAAACTCGATAACGGTTTTAGCTGGCAGGTGCTTACCACGCCGCAGCGCCCGAGCGATCGCGTTGAGGTGCGTTTAATGGTCAATACGGGTTCGCTGGTGGAGAGCACCCAGCAGACCGGCTACAGTCATCTTCTTCCACGCCTGGCGTTAGTGCACAATGCGAAGCTCGATCCTGCCCAACAGCGCTCGCTGTGGCAGCAAAGTATCGATCCCGATCGTCCACAGCCGCCCGCCGTCACGTCTTATGATTTCACGCTTTATACGCTCAGCCTGCCGAACAACCGCCCCGAAGTGCTGAAAGAAGCCATGAACTGGCTGGCGGCGACCGTTGGTGATATGACGGTGAGTGAGCAAACCATCGGCACCGCGCTGAACGCTGACGATCCCATCGGCACCTGGCCTGCCAACCCGCAGGACGCCTGGTGGCGCTATCGCCTGAAAGGCTCAACGCTGCTGGCACACGATCCGGCAAGCCCCGTGAAACGTCCTGTCGATGCGTCCAGCGTTGAGGCATTTTACAGGCAGTGGTATACGCCCGACGCCATGACCCTGTTCGTGGTCGGCAACGTCGATGGTCGCAGTACGAGTGAGCAGATCGCCAAAACCTTCTCGCCGCTGACCGGCAAGCGTCAACTGCCCTCGCCGATGCCGACGCTTTCGCCACTGCCGCATCAGCCGGTCAATCTGGTCAATCCGGCTATCAGTCAGGATCGCCTGTCGCTGGTGTGGGACAGCGCCTGGCAGCCGATCCGCGATTCGCAAAACCTGATGCGCTACTGGCAGAGCGATCTGGCGCGCGAGGCGCTGTTCTGGCATGTGCAGAAGGAACTGGCGGACAATAAAGCGCAGCGGGTGCAGGTGGGCTTCGACTGCCGGGTGCTTTATCAGCGCGGGCAGTGCGCCATTAATCTGGACACCGACAACGCGTCGCTGGCGAGCAATCTCAATCTGATTGCCCGCGAAATGGCGAATATCCGCGATAACGGCCTGCCTCAGGCGGAGTTTGACGCATTGATGGCGCAAAAAACCGCCGAGTTGAACAAGCTGTTCGCCACCTATGCGCGTACGGATACCGACGTGCTGATGAGCCAGCGCCTGCGCTCGCAGCAGAACGCGGTGGTGGATATCGCGCCTGAACAGTATCAGAAGCTGCGGCAGCAGTTCCTTTCGGGTCTGTCGCTGGAGATGATGAATCAGGAGCTGCGCCAGCAGTTGTCGCAGGAGCTGACCATGGTGCTGATGCAGCCGCAGGGCGAATCGGAAGTTAACCTGAAAGGGCTTCAGGCCGCCTGGCAAAAAATCATGCAGCCAGAGACCGCCGCGTCGCCCGCCGTTGATGAAATAAAACCGGAAGTTTCAGACATTCCGGCCTCGCAAAACTGATCAACGGGCGGCAACCGCCGCCCGTTTATTCACCAGCTTCGCGCCCGCAGCCACTCGTTAACCAGCATCGGCCAGCTTGCCAGCGGCAGATCCGCGACGTTGCGAATGCCAAAACCGTGCCCGCCCTTCTCATAAAAATGCAGCTCGCTGGAGACGCTGTGCTCACGCAGCGCGCTGAACATCACCATGCTGTTATTAACCGGCACGGATTCGTCATTAACCGCATGGATCAGCAGCGTTTGTGGCGTCTTCTCCGTTACGCGGCTCTCCAGCGAATAGGCGTCGATATCGCGTTGGTCAGGCTGCTCGCCAAGCAGGCGCAGGCGAGAGCCGGCGTGTGCCAGCCCGTCGCGCATGCTGATCACCGGATAGAGCAGTATCAGCGCGTCGGGCCGTGCCGCCAGCGAGTCGGCGATGTCCTGTACCGGATAGAGCTTTTCGCTAAAACGCGTCGCCACGCTGGCGGCAACGTAGCCACCGGCGGAAAAACCCATCATGGCGATATGTTTGCCGTTAAGGCCGCGTGCTGCACGGTGACGTAACACTCTGACCGCGCGCTGGGCATCCGCCAGCGGCGCATCGGCCGCTTCATGGTGGCCGTCCTGCGGCAGGCGATAGGTCATCACCGCCAGCGTGTAGCCCATCGCGGTAAAGAACATCGCCAGCGCACTGCCTTCTTTATCAATCATGATGCGTTCAAACCCACCGCCCGGCGCAACCAGCAGCGTTACGCCATTATCGTTTTTTTCTTCGGGATACCAGAAGGCGATTTCCGGGCAGCGCACGCCGCTGGCGGCGCGATCGTGAGGCTCGTACTCTTTGGCTAAATCAATAATCTGTGGGCGCGCGCGGGAATCACTGGCGCCCGGCGCATCACCCTGAGGCCAGATATTAATTATTTCAGTTTTCATCGGCGCTCCTGTTTATGCTTGCCGTACCGGCAGAAAACAGTCTGGCCGGAAAATGTCTTTTTATTATTAATACTGTGACCCTTAATGAATAAATCGTCCAGCGGTTGGCGCATTAAAACGGCAATTTCAGACCAGGCCTATGCAGAAAGTCTGAAGTAAATTATTAAAAAACGCGTGTTATCTTTGTTTATAATAATGAATAAATAAAATTTATCTTTAGTAACAGATTAATCCTGCAATGAATTAATTTCACTTAATTTGGATTAGCGTCAAATTTTTCAGGCGGAATAGTTTTCTGCTATTTGATTTTAGTTTTTATATTAAAAAAGGCGGCGCAATCAGGCTGGAGAAATATTTCAACTATTTAACTTAGTTCCTGCTTTTATCCTGTACTCGCTACAGCATCGTTTTTCTGCCAATAAAAAGGGCATCCCTCAGGATGCCCATACACCCGCTTCGCTGCCGTTAATCCGGCATCGCCTCACGCGGAATAATCGCGCCACGATGCTGGATAACCGTGCTGGCGGTCAGATGGCCACGCTGCGCGGCATCCAGCGCGTTACCCCCGCTCAGGCGAACGGCAATATAACCGGCGCTGAACGAGTCTCCGGCGGCGGTGGTATCCACCACGCTGCTGGCAGACAGTTTCACGGCGGGCACCACCAGCGGCGGCTGGCCTTCAAGAGAAACCACGCAGGCATCGGCGCCGCGCTTGATAATCACTTCGCTGACGCCGGACGCATGCGTACGTTCGATAACCGTTTCCGCATCCGCCTCGCCCCATAGCAGGGTTTCGTCGTCCAGCGTCAGGAAAGCGATATCGGTAACCTGAAGCATCTCGCGATAAGCTGCCTGCGCATGCTCTTTTGCTGACCACAGGCGCGGACGGTAATTGTTATCAAAGATGATTTTCCCGCCGTTTTTGCGGCAGGCGGTCAGAAGCGCCATCAGCTTTTTGCGGCTTTCTGGCGACAGGATTGCCAGACTGATGCCGCTCAGATAAAGGTAATCAAAATGAGCAAGCTGTTGGCAGATTTCCTCGGCACGCTCGGTATCCAGCCAGAAACGCGCGGCGGCGTCGTTTCGCCAGTACCAGAAGGTGCGCTCGCCCTGCGCGTCGGTTTCAATGACATACAGGCCGGGAAGTTTGTTATCCAGCCGCTGAACCAGCGAGGTGTTAACCGATTCGCGCTGCCAGGCGTCGATCATATCGCTGCTGAAGCTGTCGATACCGAGCGCCGTCACGTACTCAACCCTCAACTGCGCCGCGTCGACCTGCCGTGCGATATAGACTGCGGTATTCAGCGTATCGCCACCAAAGCCACGGCTCAAATCGCTGTTTTTCTGGGAAAGCTCAATCATGCACTCGCCGATTACGGCAATTTTTTTCTGCGTCATGTTCATCAGCCCTTATTTCCGTCTGCCAGCCAGTTTCCCTGCGCGGCTGCGCGGAGTCAATATTTTAAAACAACGTTTTACTTTTTTTTGATGTGGATTAGGCGAAAGCTATTCTCTGAAACAGGATGGTGGCAATCCGTCGGCGTCCGGCGCGATAAAGTTATACCGCGCCGGGCCGATATCTTATGGACGTGGAACCCAGTCAGCACGGGCCCAATCCTAAAGGAGTATCATCATGGTGCTGAAAAAAATCAGCCACCAACTTATCCCCTCAGCGACGATCAGGAAGCAGCGTGAAACGCGTCAGTTTTGGCAGCAGTGCCAGCGAACCTACATGTTTCAACCTATTTACCGGGTCACGGGGAATTTGATGGCCATAGAACTGCTCACCGCGGTGTTTCACCCTGCCGCACCGGGCCAGAGGCTGTCGCCGGAAATCTATTTTTCCGCACTGGGTATCTCTCAGCGGCTGCATATTATTCGTGAGCAACTTGAATTGCTGGCGCGTTGGGAAGAGAAGTTGACCAGTGGTCAACTGGTGGCGTCGGTGAATATCGACGGCCCGACGCTGCTGGCGATCCAGCACGATCCTGCTGTTCGCCGCCTGATCGCGCGCAGTCCGTGGCTGCGTTTCGAACTGGTGGAGCACCAGATGCTGCCGCAGGAAGAAATCGTGAAAAAGATGCCGGAGCTGGGGCCGCTGTGGCTGGATGATTTCGGCGCTGGCCTGGCGAACTTCTCGGCGCTGACTGAACTGAAATATGACTACATCAAGCTGGCGCGTGAGCTTTTTATTCTGCTGCGCAACACCGATGAGGGCCGCAACATGTTCAATATGCTGCTGGCGCTGATCGGTCGTTACTGCAACGGTGTGGTGGTCGAAGGCGTGGAAACCATTGACGAGTGGACACAGGTGCAAAATTCACCTGCTTTCGCTGCTCAGGGCTACTTTTTTGCGCGTCCAAAACTTTTTGACGAGTTTACCTCGCTGCCGTTGCGTTTGTTGTGATGCCGTTTACGCTTCCGTCGACTATCTTTACAGAAGACCGAAGCGTTTATGGAGATCAGGTATGTCACGCACGGGGAAAATAATTAGTTGGATTGTCGGGATTTTTTTGTTGCTGGTTGTGGTGCTTATCATCATCATCGCCACCTTTGACTGGAACCGTCTGAAGCCGACCATCAACCAGAAAGTCTCGACGGAACTTAACCGTCCTTTTGCCATTCGGGGCGATCTGGGTGTCGCATGGGAGCGTAACCGCCAAGAGCCTGGCTGGCGTAGCTGGGTGCCGTGGCCGCATGTACATGCCGAAGACATCATGCTTGGCAACCCGCCGGAGGTGCCGGAAGTCTCAATGGTGCATCTGGAACGCGTGGACGCCACGCTGGCACCGTTAGCGCTGCTGGGGAAGGAAGTTTACATTCCGTGGATTAAGCTGAAGCAGCCGGATGCGAAACTTATTCAGACTCTCGATCGAAAAAACAACTGGACCTTCAACCTGGCCGGGAGCGAAAACCCCGATCCTAATCAGCCGCCTTCCGCCTGGACCTTCCGCCTTGACAACGTCATGTTTGACCAGGGGCAAATTGCCTACCGCGACGCTATTAATAAAGCGGATGTAAAGGTTACCGTCAATCCGCTGGGCAAACCGGTTCCTTATGAGCAGGTGGCGGGCAGCAAAGAGGACGTGGCGAAGAAAGGCGCCTCGGACTTCGTTTTCGGCTGGAAAGCCAGCGGCACCTATAACAACGAGCAGCTGACCGGCGACGGAAAAATCGGCGGTATGCTTTCGCTGCGGAGCAAAACCAATCCGTTCCCGCTTCAGGCTGACCTGCGTAACGGCACCACCCGCGTACAGGTGGCGGGCAGTTTGCAGGATCCGCTTAACCTTGGCGGGCTGGATATCCGCCTGCGTTTCTCCGGCGATACGCTGGCTAACCTGTATGGGTTGACCGGCGTGTTGCTGCCTGATACGCCGCCTTATGAAACGGACGGTCGCCTGATCGCCCGTTTCCAGGAGAAGGGCGGGCCGGTGTTTGACTATAAAAATTTCAACGGCCACATCGGCGACAGCGATATCCACGGTTCAATGACGTATACCCAGGGCAAACCGCGGCCTAAGCTTGCCGGTGAACTGGAGTCGCGTCAGCTACGTATGGCGGATCTGGGGCCGCTGATTGGCGTGAACTCCGGTAAAGGCAGCGAAAAAACCGAGAAGGCAAAAGCGAAGCGCGGCGATGCCGCCAGCCAGCCGTCGGATCGGGTGTTGCCGCATGATAAATTCGATACCAAAAGCTGGGACGTCATGGATGCCGACGTCAAATTCAGCGGCAAGCGTATCGAACACAGCAATTCGCTGCCGCTGAGCGATCTGTATACTCACCTGGTGCTGAAAAACGGCGACCTGCTGCTCGATCCACTGCGCTTTGGCGTGGCGGGCGGCACGCTGAACTCGACCATTCATATGGAAGGCAACCGTTCGCCGATGCGCGCCCGCGCGGATCTGCACGCGCGCAACCTGAAACTGAAACAGATCCTGCCGGACGTGGAGGCGATGCAGAGCAGTATGGGGCAGCTTAACGGCGATGCGAAGCTGACCGGTACCGGCAACTCCGTGGCGGATATTCTGGCAACCAGCAACGGCGATCTGAAGATCCTGATGAATGACGGCATCATCAGCCGCAGCCTGATGGAGATTGTCGGGCTGAACGTGGGTAACTATGTCGTCGGCAAGCTGTTTGGTGACGATCAGGTACGCATCAACTGCGCCGCAGCGGATCTGAACGTCAATAACGGTCTCGCTTCCACTAAGCTGTTCGTTTTTGATACGGAGAACGCGGTGATCAACATCAGCGGTACCACCAACTTCGCCAACGAACGCATGGATCTCTCCATCAACCCGGAAAGTAAGGGCATTCGTATTGTCACCCTGCGCTCGCCGCTTTATGTGCGCGGCACTTTTAAGAATCCGGACGCCGGCGTTAAGGCCGGCCCGCTTATCGCGCGCGGCGCGGCAGCGGTTGCGCTGGGCGCAGTGGTGGCACCGGCGGCGGCGTTGCTGGCGCTGATCTCACCAAGCGATAACGAAGAGAACCAGTGCACTAACGTACTTCGCGAAATGAAAGGCAAGAAGTAAACCGTTGAAAACAAAAAGCCCGCTCTGGCTTAGTCAGAGCGGGCTTTTTTTATACGCGCGATAACCTCAGTCGTACAGCGAAGCGTTGCGGGTTTCCCGGCTGGCAATCAGGGCAAACAGCGTCAGACAGGCCATCGCCGCCAGATAGAGGCCAACGGAGAACAAACCGTAAGTGTGTGCCAGCCAGGTGGCGATATAAGGGGCAACCGAGGCACCCAGGATCGACGACAGGTTATAGGAGAACGACGCGCCGGTATAACGCACCTCGGTGGGAAACAGTTCCGGCAGCAGAGCGCCCATCGGGCCAAAGGTCAGGCCCATCACGCTCAGGCCGCAGATCAGAAACGCCATAACCCACACCGGATTACCCGATCCCAACATCGACGGGAAAATCAGCGCAAAGGCGATAATCATCAGCGTAATCACAATCATCGTTTTGCGGCGGCCATAGCGATCGGCCAGCAGGCCGGCAATCGGCACCATGATGCCGAAACCGATCACCGCCATCATCAGCATCCACAGCATGGTATTTCGCGCAAAGCCCAGGCCGTTCGGCGCGGGCGTGGTGCCGTAGCTCATGGAGTAAACGGTCATAATATAGAACAGCGTATAGGTCGCCAGCATAATGAATGTGCCGATGATGGTCGGCTTCAGGTGCTGGCTCAGCAGCGTGCCGATCGGCACTTTCACCTGTTTCTTCTCTTTTTTCACCTTCGCAAATACCGGCGACTCATGCAGCGAAACGCGCACGTAAAGCCCAATCAGCACCAGCACGGCGGAGAGAATAAACGGTACGCGCCAGCCCCACTGCATAAACTGTTGGTCAGTCAGCAGCCAGGAGAGCAGCAGAAAGGTGCCGTTCGCGAAGAAAAAGCCAATGGGCGCGCCGAGCTGCGGGAAAGAGCCGTACAGCGCACGTTTCTTCGCCGGGGCGTTCTCGGTGGCCAGCAGCGCCGCGCCACCCCATTCACCGCCCAGACCCAGCCCCTGTCCGAAGCGCGCCAGCGCCAGCAGCAGCGGCGCAAATACGCCGATGGTGGCGTAGCCGGGCAGCAGGCCAATCAGCACCGTAGAAACGCCCATGGTAAGCAGCGAGGCGACCAGCGTCACCTTGCGTCCGGCGCGATCGCCGAAGTGTCCGAACAGCGCCGAGCCGATGGGGCGGGCGACGAAAGCGATGGCGAAGGTAGCCAGCGACTGTAGCGTGGCGACCGTGGCGTCGCCCTGCGGGAAAAAAATGTGCGGAAAAACGATGACCGCTGCGGTGGCATAAATGTAGAAATCGAAGAATTCGATAGCGGTGCCGACCAGCGAGGCGATTACCACCTTGCTGCGCGAATTCACCGGGGTGGGATCATTTTCCTGATCCAGGCCTGGAGCGATGGAAGCTTGCATAATAGTTATTTCTTATTAAAAAAATGTAAACAAGAATCTTACGCAGTGCTCAGGCTGCATTCAATGCTGAAAAACGGGCGCGCCGCCGGGGACAGGCACGGAAAAGAGGATTATCTGTGTATGCGGATATTTCCTGGCGAATGGCAGGGGTAAACTGACCGTTTTTAGCGTTAACCACTGAAAAACACCTGATAAAAAGTGATGCCTCAGCGGTAAATGCTGCTTTGTGGTTAACTTTTACCCGGATCACCAGATTTTTAACTGAATTTCGGCGCCGTATCAGCGACGGCTATTTGACGCTGAAAAAGCGCAGCCAGATAAAGCGGATCAGAAAATATTCAACGGCGCCCACTATCAAAAACCACAGGCAGAGCACCAGCGTATAGAGCTGCACCACGTCGCTGAGGTGGAAGAAAGTGACCATTTTATGCGTGAGGCTCAGGCCAAACCAGGGCGCAGGCAGCAGCAGCGCAGAGAGAAAGCCAAGCAGCAGGGTGCTCATTGGCATTAAAAAGGTTAAAAACGGATTTTTCATTGGCGGTATCCTGTTCATCAACGGCTATTTTGAGGTAATCGGGCGACGGGTTCAATCGTTGGCGTTTTTATGCGCCATTCGGCAATTATTCCCTCAGCCGCTTCGCTTAATTAATCCGCACTGACTTCCCGGTCAATAGCGTTAACAGTGTAATTCTTTTAGGCTTTTTGCGTTTACTTTATACGCAGAGTTAGCCGTTGTTAAAAAGTATAGCCGAGGCTATACTCAAATCCATGATTTTACTGTCTTTTTTTTTGGAAACGCACATGATAGGATGCGTTTCGTTTCGCCCCTCCCGCGGTTATTTTTCCATCGGGAACTGTTCTTTAAAGCGCTTTGGCCCGTTTTCAGGCTCAGGGCCGGTAATAACCACAATGAATCTATACGCAACGCTCATTTTAGCTTTTGGTATGTCGATGGATGCTTTTGCCGCAGCAATTGGTAAAGGCGCAAGCCTGCACCGACCAGGCATTAAAGAAGCCCTTCGCACCGGGCTGATTTTCGGTACCATTGAAGCGCTGACGCCGCTGGTTGGCTGGGCGGTAGGCATCGCCGCCAGCCGCTACGTTATGGCGTGGGATCACTGGGTTGCATTCACGCTGCTGTTTGTTCTTGGCGCACGAATGATTATCGAAGGCGTGCGCAAGGACGACGCCGTATGCGAGGAAGCGCCGCAGCGTCACAGCTTCTGGCTGCTGGCCTGTACCGCCGTCGCAACCAGCCTCGACGCGATGGCAGTGGGCGTGGGCCTGGCTTTTCTTCAGGTCAATATCGTCACCACCGCAATGGCCATTGGCGCATCAACGATGGTCATGGCCTCGTTGGGTATCCTTCTTGGCCGTTACCTGGGCCCGATGATGGGCAAGTGGGCAGAAATTTTCGGCGGCGTGGTACTGATTGGTATTGGTAGCAGCATTCTGATCGAGCATTTGGAGCTTTTTGCCTGATTTTGTGATCAACTTCAAATTTATTTGCGTAAAAAACCGCCTTCTTATATACTTTTTTTGATTCTTACTAAAAAAGTTTAGAAGGCCATGATGAAAAATTTACTCCGCAGCATGTTTCGTAGCTATGTCGAAACATTCAAGCACGTACCGCCAGGCGCAATGTCCTGACAGCATTACCCTCGATAGCCACGGTCATGGAAAGACCGGCGGTTATCGTTTTTCCCGCCGGCTTTTTCTGCGCGCCTTGCGTAATCTCATGATTTCATTGCCCAAACGCGCATCTCATTGCACAGCGGATATCAGTCCTGACTCTGATACTCCTGCAAGGTAGCGTCCTGGCAAGCCTGCTCGCTCTGACTGGCTTTTTTCTTCTCTTCAGCGCTCAGATTCATCCAGGCGGCCACCACGGTCCTTGCCTCGTCTTCATCAAACTCTGGTTTCTCCATGGAGGAAGAAGACTGACTGCGCGCGGTGAGATTTTTCATCTGCGCGATGTATTCATCTGCCGTGGTTGGCGCTTTTTCCTGTAAGGCCACGGTGCAAAGATTTGCCACGTAGGTTTGTGAACCGTCTTCAACCTGATCCTCAGCCTGCGCGGTGCCTGCGCCAGCCAGAGCGGTAAGAAGCATCAGTACCTTTTTCATTTTCAACACCTTATTGAGTAATGGCAGCGTTATCCGTTCTGAAAACGGCGTTGTTTTTCATAAAAGCTACCAACAATAGAGGATTGTTGCAAAGCGGCTTGAAAAAGACAGACGATCATAAATAGAGATGCAGATATTCCACCAGGCACAAAATTGCCATCGCCTGCCCGTAAGGCATTGAGGTCAGCGGGATTTGACGATAGTAATCAAGGTCTTTGCCCATGGCCGTGCCGAAGGAGACCTGAGTCAGTTCGCCCTCTGCATTGATTCTCTTGAGAAGCCCCTTCAGCGCCTTCTCGGCGACCGCCACGTAGCGTCTGTCGACGTACCGTTTGCGTGCCGCTTTCAGCATGCCGAAGGCGAAACCAGCGGTCGCCGACGCCTCAAGATAGGTGCTGCTGTCGTCCAGCAATGTGTGCCACAATCCGCTCTCATCCTGACACTGCTCCAGCGCCGCAAGCTGGTTGGCGAGAATCTGCTGCATGGTGCGTCGCAGGGCGTTATTTTCCGGCAAGTCCAGCAGCTCCAGAAACTCAGGAATGAACAGCGTCAGCCAGCTGTTTCCCCGCGCCCAGCGTGCTCCGGCGAAATTGTGGTGCCCGTCAAACGTCCAGCCGTGAAACCACAGGCCGGTTTGCTTATCCATCAGGTACTGCGCGTGTACCTGAAACTGATAACAGGCTTCTTCAATACAGGCCGGGCGATTGAGCAATTTGCCAATTTTTGCCAGCGGCAACACGGTCATCATCAGCGTGTCGTCCCACAGCTGCTGATGATTTTCTTCGGCCAGCGTAATGTGTTGCAGGCCGCCACAGGACGTTCTGGGCATCTCGTACATCACCCATTCCGCCCAGCTCTCCAGCCACGGCAGCCAGCGCGGATCGCGCGTTTCTTCATAGCGATACGCCAGCGTCAGGAAAGGGCAAACGGTGTTCACGTTGCGCGTGGTGGCGCCTTCCGCAAAGCGATCGGCGAACCAGTCGTCAATGATGGCGCGCAGCCGGTCATCGCCCGTCAGCCGGTAATATTTATGAATGCCGTACAGACCGATGCCGTGTGTCCACTCCCAGCCTGCCCAGCCTTTTGTATCAATGACTCTGCCGTCATCAAGCCGCAGCAGAAATTCACCGGTGTCATCGTGAATATTAATCAGGTTATCGACCAGCTTGTTGATCTGCTGATGCAGTTCGCGTTGGCTGATAAAGCGCACAGGCTGGCGCAGCAGCGGGCTGTGTTTTACGGGATAAATTAACATCGCACTCTCCTTATATAGGGCGAATTAAGACGTCAGGGTGGTTGAGGAACTCTCCGCCGACGCGGCGGTGCGACGCAGCGGCATTGCGGCAGGTTTATGCCGGTTCAGATAACCAATATTGTTATTGCCCCACAGCGATTCATACGGCAGGCCAGCCAGCATCTCGACCGTTGCCCGCGCCTGCGGTGAAACCGCTTCCGGCACCACGCCGCCCGCCGCCCGCATCTTTTCCGTCTCTTCACGCAGGATCTGGTGCGTGGCGAGATTGAGCCTGAAGCGCAGTGAGATGAAAAAGCCTGCGGAGAGCACCATCAGCGTGCCGACGCAGAGAATAGCGAGAATGGTATGGCTGACCGTTTCGCTCTGGGTGCCGTTGCCCGCCACAAAACCGGAGAGCTGCATCATGATCCCCACCAGCATCACCGCGCCGGCCTGGGACGCCTTGCGGGTCAGCGTCATGATGCCGGCGAAAATGCCTTCGCGGCGCTGCCCGGTAATCACTTCATCGACGTCAGAGATGTAGGTGTAGATGTTCCACGGCACATAGTTGATACCGCCACGTCCCAACCCGGCCACCGCAGAGATCAGCAGCAGCAGCGAGAAAACGTCATTCAGTCCGGCAAACCAGAGCAATCCGTAAGACAACGCACTCAGACCAAACAGCACCACGACGATGCGGTATGAGGGAGCCGGGCCGAAGCGTATACAGAGCGGGATCATGCCGATAACGGCGATAAACTGCATGATAGCCATTGCGCCCATCAGGTTCGACGCAAGGGTCGCGCTCTGCATCAGCACAAATACCACGTAATAGGTGAATACCGCGTTAAAGACATCCTGCGCAATATATCCCCCGAGGTACATGCCGATATGCTGGCGAAAGATGCGTACGCGCAGGGTGGACGTCAGCTCAATTTTCAGGCGCGTCAGGCTCTGTCGCAGCGTCAGCTTCTGTGTTTCCGCCTTCAGCGCTGCCGCAGATTTCTTCTCAACAGGACGTTCCCAGGTGAAGAACCAGACCAGCGTCAGCACCATCGCGCAGATCACCGAGAAAACGAGGCTGGCGTAAAAAAAGGAGAGCGGATTATCTTTCCCGAACCAGCTCAGCAGCACGCCGGGCAGGAAAGCGGCAAGAATGGCTGAGAGCTGCGCCAGCGCGATGCGTGCGCCGGAAAACTTGGTTTTCTGCCTGAAGTCATCGGTCATCTCCGGCACCAGCGTCTCGTAGGGCACGAGGATCGAGGTATAGACCACCTCAAACAGCAGATAGGTCAGCAGATACCAGACGTAGCTCATGTCGCTTATCCACATCAGGCTGTAGGTGAATACCAGGGGGATGCCGGTAAGGATAAAGAATTTGCGTCGTCCAAAGCGCTTGCCGAGGCGGGTGGCGCCGAAGTTGTCCGTCAGATAACCCATCAGCGGGCTGGCCACCGCATCAACGACGCGGGCGAGTGCAAAGATGGATGTCGCCTCAATCGGGCTGAGGCCGCAGAAGGTAGTGTAAAAATATAACAGCCAGGCCGACGTCAGCGCCATGGTGCCCGCGCCGAGAAAATCGCCCGATCCATAAGCCAGATAGTTGAGCGTTCCGGGTTTGCGTATTGTCATCGTCTTCATCCTGATAATCCAACCTGTGGGTCCGGCATGACGTCGGAGGATGGGATTAACGTAGAGCGAGGAACAGGCAAAGACCTTCGTATTTTTGCCGGCCCGGCGGCAAAAATGGCAAAAAGATAAAGAGACGCCCGGCGTACTTCACTAATTTTATAAAACTGCGTTTCATTTTAGTTGTCGGGTTCTTTGTAGCCGCTATGCCAATACGTTTGAAAGGAGTAAGAGCTTATGAAAGCGACGGTAGTCAGCCACACTCATACTGTCGACATCGTTGATAAAACATCGCATGCATTGGCACAGGGCGAACTTCGGTCATCAAGGCGTCGGGATGGTTAAAGAGGTTGGCTCTGGCGTCACCGCTTGAGGACATTACGGCGATTTTCAGCGAAAAGCAGGAAGGTAAAATCACGGGCAGGAGGGTAACTGACTTTAGCAACAGGTGACGCGGTATAAACAGGAGATGCCGTGCGACACCTCGTTATCGATTCATGCCTGCATATAAAAACTTGAACGTTCAGAGGCCCGGGGTTCCAGCACGGTATAGAGGCGCTGCCAGAGAAGGGAAATTAACCAGTTTGTATTGTTGAGCATAGAAATTTCCTCAATGGGAGCGGCTGACGCACTAAATGTAATCGCAATGCGGAAAACTGCAAAAAAGGATCGCCATTTTTGCTAAAAATTTGTGTCATGAGGCGCTGGCATCCGCTTTCTCTGGCATCAACCTTGCTCCGGAAGAGCCGCTAAAACGAAAGTGATAAAGATGTGGAGTGAGAAAAGAAATCAGATTTGAAATTGTAATTTTTTTGAATAAGAAAAACAGTAGCCAACAAAATTGGCTACTGTTTGCTATCGTTATTCAATGCATCAAACGGAGCTTTTTAACTCACGTTTCCCGCACCAAATTTATCACGATAATCAGAGAGGAGTTGTGAGGTGGCTTCTTTACCAATAATCAATCCAGAGAACAAGCCGAGCGCGCCACCCATAATAGTCGGAATAATTAAGCCAACGAGTTGCGAAATGCCACCAACAATAAAGCCGCCAGCTCCGCCCCACTTACCACCAATTGCCATACCTGTCGCCATACCGTCAAGCATACATAAAAACAGGTCATCAAGATAAGCAAAGTCGGGCTGGGTAATTGGCCCTGCACCAGAAATATATTGTAGTTCTGATATGGATAAATCTCTCATTTTTTTTCGTCCAGCGATCGTTAAATTAACCTAATGTTCCACCGTGATTCACATCGCCAGGTCCAAACTGAGTACGATAATCAGCGATTAAAGCCGCGACTGTGCTTACATCAGTAATGGCGCCGATAGCAAAGCCAGCGATTCCGCCCATGATAGTCGGGATGATCAATCCAAAAAGCTGCGAAATACCGCCGACGATGAAGCCGCCTGCACCACCCCATTTTCCACCAATGGACATGCCGGTAGCCATACCATCAAACAATCCCCAGATGGCGCCTTCCAGATCGCCACCGCTTACTGCGCTTACTTCAACTACTGATAGATTTCTCATTTTATATTCCTTTATATAAGTTAATTGAAAACAGGATGTAGAGACCTGACATCTTGTTATTGACAATTATGTCATTATAAATCTCTGAGTATATAGTAAAGATTCCAATTTTTTCGGATTCAATTAATTAAATAGTTTGTTACTAAATAGAATAAATGTTATTCCTGTAATTATTCTGCCTTTTCCTTGTTCTTTTCTGTTCTTTTTATTAATAAATAAATCTCTTTTTAAGTAATAATTCATTAAGTCAAAAAAATTATAACATTATTTTTTATAAAGCCACCTATATCATCCACTATAATTTATAAAGACAGGTTATTTATCAGAGAGAAGGAGAATATACGTGCCAGCATTCCTCCGCTATTTTTTTGCGCTTTGCGCATTGGTAAGCATTAACGCGACCGCCGCCGGGCCCGCTTATGGCCCTGAGCTTCAGGGGTTTAACTTCACCTTACCCGTCCAGAAATACACCTTCACTTCTCAGGGCCAGCCGCTGACGATGGGTTACATCGATATGAAACCGCAGGGCAAGGCAAACGGGCGCACGGTAGTGCTGATGCACGGTAAAAACTTCTGCGGCATCACCTGGGAGACGTCGATTAACGCGCTGAGCCGCGCAGGTTATCGGGTGATTGCGCCGGACCAGATAGGTTTTTGCACCGCCAGCAAACCGGCACACTATCAGTACAGCTTCCAGCAGCTGGCGCAAAATACGCATCGGCTTTTAAGCAGCCTGAACGCAGACAGGGTGACGCTCATCGGCCACTCGACCGGCGGCATGCTGGCAACGCGCTATGCGCTGATGTATCCGCAGGCGGTGGAGAAGCTGGTGATGGTCAATCCTATCGGGCTGGAGGACTGGAAGGCAAAAGGCGTGCCGTGGCGCAGCGTGGATGAGTGGTATCAGCGTGAACTGAAAACCAGCGCCGCCAGCATCAAAAAATATGAGCTGAACACCTATTACACCGGCAAATGGAAGCCGGAATATGACCGCTGGGTCACCCTGCTGGCCGGGTTGAATAACGGGTCGGGAAAAAAAGCGGTGGCCTGGAACTCGGCGTTAATCTACGACATGATTTTTACTCAGCCGGTCTACTATGAGTTTAACGAGCTTACCGTGCCCACCACGCTGATGATTGGCACCGCCGACACCACGGCTATTGGCAGCGACATCGCGCCGCCGGAGGTGAAAGCGAAGGTGGGAAATTATGAGCAACTCGGCAAGCAGGCGGCGAAGCTCATCCCTCATGCCACCCTGATTGAATTCGCCGGCATGGGTCACGCTCCGCAGATGGAAGCGCCGGAAAAGTTCAACCAGACGCTGCTGGATAATCTGGGCTCACCCTAACGGCACTGCGCGGCGCAGGCCTGCGTACAGCTCTGCATCTGCGTGCTACAGCCGCTGTCGTCATTGCGGTCGCACTGGCTCTTTTGCAGATAGCAATTCTGCTGGCACTGGGTGAGGTTGCACTGTGAGGCGACGGGCGTGAATACAGCGCTGGCCGGTTTCGGCGGAAGCTGTGCGCATGCCTGGCCGGAAAGTGCGAGGCATATCACGGCAAAGAGACTATAGCGTTTCATGATCTTCTCCGGCTGCATAGACTCAGTTCAGTGTAGCTAACTATCCTGCTCCCTGAGCATACCATGGCACCCCGATCCGACATCCTGAACTGCACGCGGTGCCTTGCCGTGACATCCCGCGTGAATTAAGGGGCGCTATCCGAGATATTCAATGATCGACAGCCCGCCGTTGTAATCAGTGCTGTAAATAATGCCCCCGGCATCAACAAACACATCACAGCTTTGAATTACCCGTGGACGATCCGGGCGCGTATCCATCATGCGTGCAGGCGCAGCGGGCACCAGCGCGCCGGTTTCTTTCGGCTGACGGGGATTGGAGATGTTATAGGCGCGCACACCGGCATTCTGGTAGGTGGCAAAAATCAGCGTATCGCTGACAAAGCTGCCGGGACGGTTTTCATGCAGGTTATGGGGGCCAAAATGTGCCCCTTTCGCGACATAGTCACGTTCATTCGGCTGGGGGAAGGTGGCAATGCTGATCGGGTTGGCGGGTTCACGAATATCAAACAGCCAGATTAATTTCTCGCCGTCCTGTTGCTCGTCCAGCACGGCTTCATCCAGCACCACCAGAAGATCGCGTGCGGGTAAAGGCAGGGCAGTATGGGTGCCACCGCCAAACGGTGGGCTCCAGTTGCGATGGCTGATTAACTGTGGCGCCGCCCGATCGCTAACATCAAGCAAGGTTAAACCGCCATCGCGCCAGCAACCGTATGCCGTGTCACCACTGATAATCGCATGATGCAGCGCGTAGCGTTTGTTTGGCTCCCAATCCGGTATTTCACCGCCTGCCGTATGCATGCCCGGTAGCCACCAGCGTCCCACCACGTTTGGCTGGCGCGGGTTGGCCAGATCGATCGTCAGCAGAATGTAATCACTGAAGCCGTCGATTAATGCAGAAACATAGGCCCAGCGCCCACCGACATACCAGATACGGTGAATGCCAATACCGTCGAGATGCAGAAAAGCGATTTCGCGCGGCTGCGCAGGCGATGAAATATCAAAAATTCGCAGCCCGGATTGCCAGCTCTTCTCCTGAATATCGGCGGTGGTGTGGCCGACTGAGCGCGTGTAATAAACTTTCTCATCGGCAAAACGCACATCCGCAAACAGATCGCGCGCGTTAATCACCAGCAGCAGGTCGTCGTGGGCCTGTAGATGCACATTCCAGGTGCCGGGCGGTGCGGCAACATAATTAACGGTTTTAGGCTGACGCGGATTGCGCACGTCAATCACGCTAAATCCCTGCGATACCATGTGACCAACATAGGCAAACTGGCGATGTACCATGACCTGAACGCCATCAGGACGGCCGCCCTGATCGCTATGGCCAATCAGCCGCATATTGCGGCTGTATTCGGGAGTGGGAAGCTGTGTCACCAATGGCCTCACTTAGCTTTCGCGGCAAGGGTGGCAAACCACGGGGCAACGAAATCGCTGCTCTGGCCCCAGCCTGGAATGACTTTCTGCAATCCAGCCACGTTGGCGGCACCCGGTTGACCATTGACCAATTCCTGAGTAATCACCGCGCCTTTAAATTCATAGTGGGAAGGCGTCGGTTCACCAGCAATTTTATAGGCCAGCAGACGCATGTTTACCGCACCAATCAGCTTAGGATCGACCGCAACGCTGACCTTCCATGGGCTGTTTTTCTCACGCATCAGTTGTAAATCCTGATTTGAGATATCAATGCTGTAAAGCTTAACCTCGGTTCGGCCATTCTCCTGTAATGCTTTATACGCACCCTGGCTGAACGCATCCCAGGTGCCCCAAATCGCGTCGATTTTGCCTTTTGGATATTTCGCCAGAATCGCCCCAATCTTGTTAGCGGTATCGCCCTGTACATCCGCCGACACCGCACCGATGGACTCCAGTTCATGAATGCCCGGATTGGCTTTTGCAATCCGCTGCCACTCGGCCTGACGGCGTTCCATTGGCGGGAAGCCCGCCACCCACAGCCTGACGATGTTGGCTTTACCGTTGAAATCCTTGATCAGCGGCTTCAGCGATTCCTGCGCCAGCGAGGCATCGTCCTGCTGGGTAACCGTGACGCCTTCCGGTACGTTATTCACAGCGGTATCAAATACCGATACGGCAATACCGCTGTCATGGATGCGTTTCACTAACTCTTCGGAGTAGGGCGCACGGCCTTGCGACAGAATAATGCCGTCGTATTTCTGACTGATAGCCTGGTTTACGAAGTCCTGGAAGCGCGCATCGTCACCCTGGCTGAGAAAGGTACTGACGTTAAAACCCAAACGCTTACCTTGTTGAAGAGCACCGGCAACAAACTGTGTGGTGTTATCGTCAGAGCCCAGGTTACGGATCACTGCAATACGAATCGGGCCCTGATGATCCGCCAGTTTCGCGGGCAAAGGTGGCAATACCTCTGCGGATGCGGTACTGAGCAGAGCCAATGTGAGCAGTGATAAAGCCCATTTTTTCATATTTTCCCCGAAAAAAGATGAGTGAGTGGCACGTTGCGACCCGTCAGGTTGTGGTTGTAGTAAGCGGGCGCTCTGAGCAGATTTTTTATCCTCTGTTACGGTTTGGCAATTAAGGAAAATGCATATGTTAAGCCAGATAAATCATTAGCTTTGCCGGAGTGGGCGGCAGACCATAGCGCATTATTTCCACGGGGAAAATCTCATGAGTGAGCACCATATTCAGGTCGTGCCCGGTCCGGCGAATTACTATTCCCATCCCGGCGCTATCGCCCGCTTGGCGGATTATTACAGCGAGGCTCAACTGCGTAAGGCATTTTGGGTAACGGGACGGCAGGCACTGGCCGCAGCACAGTCATGGCTGGAACCCTGGCTGAATCTGCCGGGCGCGAAGCGCTCTATTTTCGGTGGGCATTGCAGCGAGGCTGCGGTGGCAACACTGGCGCAGGAGGCGGGAGAGGATCGTCATGTGGTGATCGGCGTGGGTGGCGGCACGGTACTGGATACCGCGAAAGCGCTGGCACACAGATTAGGATTACCGGTGGTCACCCTTCCTACTATCGCGGCGACCTGCGCGGCCTGGACACCGTTATCGGTCTGGTATAACGATGCGGGCGAGGCGCTCAACTTTGAGATATTCCCACAAGCCAACCATTTATTGCTGCTTGAGCCGCAAATCATTCTGCAAGCCCCTTCGCGTTATTTGCAGGCGGGCATCGGCGATACCCTGGCGAAATGGTATGAAGCGGTGGTGTTGGCAACCGAGCCAGCAGCGTTACCGCTTACGGTGCGTCTTGGGTTGGATATAGCGAAAACCTTGCGCGATGTGCTGTTAGAAAAAAGCGAGTCAGCACTGGCCGATCAGCGTGCGCAACAATTAACTCTGGCCTTTCGCGATGTGGTGGATGCCATTGTCGCGGGAGGGGGCATGGTCGGCGGATTGGGTGAGCGCTATACGCGCATTGCAGCGGCGCATGCCGTGCATAATGGCTTAACCGTGCTGCCGCAAACGGCGCAGTTTCTGCATGGCACTAAAGTGGCGTATGGCATTTTGGTGCAGAGCGCACTCCTGGGACAGGATGACGTCACCGCACACCTGATCGAAGCCTATAAACGCTTTGGTCTCCCCACCACGCTGGCACAACTGGCGATCGACATTCAGCAGCATGATCAGGTGGATCGCATCATTAAACACACGTTGCGCCCTGTGGAATCAATCCATTATTTGCCCGTCACGCTGACGCCCGCCACGCTACGGGCGGCGTTAGAGAAGGTGGAAGCGCTGGGGCAAGAAACGCCATCCGGGCACCATTGATGCGGTGGGTAATTTTGCCAGGTCAAGCTGAATATCGACCCTACAGGCTGAGGATCCTTCAGCTTGTAGAGAGAATCCTCTTTTGCGTATGGCCGGTTCCGTGATCGAAGAATACGCGCCTCCTCCTGATGCTGCCTGACGCGATCCTGTCTATAGTTTCTGTCTGTGTCGTTAAAATAGCGCGATGATAAGGTGCATCAGCCCTATGCAACAGGATAACGATTTTCGTGTAACGCAGCCTGAACAGCTGGCTGCGCTGTATGGCGCGGTGGCTAAGGCATCGGAAACAAAGGTAACCTCGTTTCTTCATCCGGCCTACCGCCCTTTTATTGAAGCGTCGCCTTTTGCCGTACTGGCTACTGCGGGCGACACAGGGCTGGATGTCTCACCCAGAGGCGATCCGGCGGGCTTTATTCATATTGAAAACGAGCAAACGCTGCTGCTTCCCGACAGGCGCGGCAACAATCGCATCGACAGCATGAAGAATATTCTTCGCGATCCACGCGTGGCGCTGCTGTTTCTGATCCCCGGCATCGGTGAAACGCTGCGGGTGAACGGTACGGCTGAGATCAGTATCGATCCCGACCTGCTGGAACGTTTTGCGATGGAGGGAAATAGACCGAAAACCGTGCTGCGTATTCATATCAGCAGCGTTTTTTTTCAGTGCAGCCGGGCGGTCATTCGCTCGCGACTCTGGGATCCGGCAACCCAACTGAACCGCGATCGGCTTCCCAGTACCGGTAGTATCCTGAAGGCAATTTCAAACGCTGAAATCGACGGCGAAGCTTATGACAAAGCGCTGCCAGGAAGGCTGAGAGATACGCTGTACTGACGCGCCATACACGTACTCAGCGACAAGGAGCCGCTAATAATGAAAAAATTACAACGCATTAATTATCCACAACTGGGTGAAGTGAAAGCGCCCTACGTGCATGCCGTAAAGCATCACGATACGCTTTATGTTTCAGGGCTGACTGCCTTCGGCACGCCTGCACAACGAGAAGGCATCGCCGCGCAGGCGGAAGCCATATTTTATCAGCTTAAGCAGATCACAGCGGTTGAAAATATCACCTTTGATGCCTTGATCAAGGTGACCATATTTGTCACTTCGCTCAATGAGCTGACGGCGCTCAGGGAAGTCCTGTTCAGCTATTTTGGCCAGCATCTGCCCGCCAGTTCGCTGGTTCAGGTGAACGGGCTTTTTTCTCCCGATCTGAATATTGAAATAGAAGCTGTTTTCGCCACCGCATAAGATAAGCGTTCTTTTCTCAACACCGCCCGGAGCCAAAGCGTTATGCATGTACCTTCTTCTGCCGCCATTCCTGTTTTTGACGGACACAACGATCTGCTGATGCGTTTATGGTTATCCCATGCCGATGAGCCTGTTAACGCGTTTCTTCACGGGCCTGCGGCAGGCCAGATGGATCTGCCACGTATACGCCAGGGCGGCTTTGCAGGCGGACTGTTTGCGGTTTGGGTGCCGTCGATGGGGCTGGCGTCCAGAGAGATGATGACCAAAGCCATGCCGACCTACGAGGCATTCGAAACCACCACGCCCTCAAGGCAGGAGGCGCTGGATATTACCCTGGCGATGATCGCCACGCTGCTGCGCATAGAGCAGGCGTCTCAGGGCGCCGCGCGCCTGTGTCGGTCGGCGGCGGATATCCGCCGTGCTATGCAGGACAACGCCGTGGCGATGGTGATGCACATCGAAGGCGCCGAGGCGCTGGATGCTGACCTCGAGCTGCTGGATGTGCTGTATGCCGCAGGTCTGCGCACGCTGGGGCCGCTCTGGAGCCGTCCGAATATCTTTGGCGACGGCGTGCCGTTCCGCTTTCCCTCAACGCCAGATATCGGCAATGGCCTGACGGAGGCCGGGCTGCGGCTGATCCGCGCCTGTAACGACAAACGCATCATGATTGACCTGTCGCATATGGATGAAAAAGGCTTCTGGCAGACGGCGGAGATCAGCCATGCGCCGCTGGTCGCCAGCCATTCCAATGCGCACGCGCTCTGCCCGCAGTCGCGTAACCTGACGGATCGCCAGCTTGCCGCCATTGGGGAAACGCGCGGCTTTGTGGGCGTCAATTTCGGCACCGCATTCCTGCGTGATGACGGCACCTACGGCGGCGACAGCAGCGTGCAGGACATCGTGCGCCACGTTGAATACCTGCTGGATAAGGTGGGCGAAGAGTGCGTGGGCTTCGGTTCAGATTTCGACGGCACCACGCTGCCGCCGGATATGAAGGATGTCGCCGGATTGCCGCTGCTGGTTGATGCACTGGCCGCGCGCGGCTACCAGCGGCCGCTGCTGGAGAAAATCTGCTACGGGAACTGGCTGCGCGTGCTGGAAGAAACCTGGAGCGAATAGCGTCTCGCCGCGTGGCTTAACCCAGCCGTTCGCCGCTTTGCGCGTCAAACAGGTGCAGCTTCTCTGCGTTAATCGACAGCGGAATGCGCTGCCCCGGCTGCACGTCGATGCGTCCGGCAAACTGAACGTGGAGCACGAAGCCTTGCCAGTCAACGTGCAGCAGGCTTGATTCGCCGGTCACTTCCAGCAGTTGCACCGTTGCCTGCGGCTGACCCGCTTCTGCCGTCAGGGCAAAATCCTGCGCGCGAAGGCCCACCGTCACCGTGCCCTCCCGCACTGCGTTGTGCCAGCGGTCGGGCAGGGCGAACCACAGGCCATTACAATTGACGCCGGGCTGGCCGTCACGCGCTTCAAACGCGCCCGCCAGCAGGTTCATCGGCGGCGAGCCGATAAAGCGCGCCACGAAGGTGTTAACGGGCCTGTCGTAGATCTCCAGCGGCGCGCCCTGTTGTACGATCACGCCATCGCGCATCACCACGATCCTGTCCGCCAGCGTCATGGCTTCCACCTGATCGTGCGTGACATACACCATCGTGGTGCCAAAGCGCTGATGCAGCGCCTTGATCTCCGCCCGTAGCTCCATCCGGAGCTGGGCGTCGAGGTTCGACAGCGGTTCATCAAACAGGAAAACCTGCGGGTTGCGCACCATCGCCCGGCCCATTGCCACGCGCTGCCGCTGGCCGCCGGAAAGCGCGCGCGGATAGCGGTTCAGCAGCGTACTGATGCCGAGGATCTCCGACACCCGCGCGATTTTACTCTGCCGCTCCTCACGCTTCACGCGGCGAACCTTCATATGAAAAGCAAGATTTTCCGCGACGGTCAGGTGCGGGTAGAGCGCGTAGCTCTGAAACACCATCGCAATATCGCGATCCGCCGGATCGAGATCGTTAATCTGCCTGTCGTCCAGCAGGATAGCGCCATCGGAGAGCGTATCCAGCCCGGCCAGCAGGCGCAGCAGCGTGGATTTCCCGCAGCCGGACGGGCCAACCAGCACGGTAAAGCTGCCGTCGGGAATGGTCAGATCCAGCGGTTGCAGGACCGTTTGCTTACCGTAGCGCTTCGCCACGCCAACCATTTCAACACGAGCCATAGTTCAGTTCTTCCCCGTCACGTCTGTTAACTAGCCTTTGCTGCCGCCGCTCGCCAGGCCGCTGACCAGGCTTTTTTGCAGCCAGATGGCAATAAAAAGCGGTGGAACCGACGCCAGAATACCGACAGCGGCAATCAACCCGTCATCGGTAGCGCGGCCTGCGGTAAAACCGGCGATGGTCACCGGCAGCGTCTGCGCGCTGATATTGCTGGTAAACAGCAGCGCGTAGAAAAATTCATCCCAGGCCAACAGCCAGCCAAACAGCGCGGACGCGCCGAGCATGGGCTTTGCCAGCGGCAGCGTAATGCGCAGCAGCACCTGCCAGAAGCGCAGTCCGTCCAGACGCGCGGCTTGCTCAATATCGCGCGGCAGCGTGTCGAACTGGTTTTTCAGCATCCAGGTGAGAAATGGCAGGATCAGCGAACAGTACACCAGCACCAGGCCGATACGCGTATTCAGCAGGCCAAGCTGTTGCAGCACAAAATAGAGCGGCAGCACAAACGCCACCGGCGGCACCATATAAATCGCCAGGCTACCAAACAGCCAGCCTTCACGTCCGGCATAGCGCGAGAAGCTGAATGCAGCGGGCACCGCCAGCAGCAGGGAAATAAGCGTCGCGCCGCTGGCGACCAGCAGACTGTTGCCGAGCGCGTGCACAAACAGCTCGCCGGGCTGGCCCGGTTCAAGAGAGACCAGCCGGGCGTAGCGGCTGAAATCCCATTCGCGCGGGAGCCATTCAAGCGGTACGCGGGTTAAATCGCTGTTGGAACTGACGCTCATCAGAAACAGCCACAGCATTGGCCCGATAATGGTTGCCGCCACCAGCAGCGCGGCCAGATAGCGCAGCGCAGCGCGAATTTTACGTTTCACTGGCGACTCCCCGCTGGCGCTGGCGGTAGAGCAGCGCCATATAAAGTGCAATCAGTATGCTACACAGCAGCGTCATCAGAATGGCGTAGGCCGCGCCGCTTCCGGCGCGCAGGTAGCTGAACGACTCCTGATATACAAAGAAGCTCAGCGTTTTGGTGCTGTCCACCGGGCCGCCGCGCGTCATGACGTAAATGATGTCGAAAATTTTAAAGGCGTCGATGGTGCGCAGGATCAGCGCCACGCTCAGCGCACCGACGATAGCCGGAAAGGTGATCGCCCTGAAGCGGCGAAAGGCAGAGGCACCGTCGAGCCGCGCGGCCTCGTACAGGTCGTCCGGCACCGACTGAAGCGCCGCCAGCACCAGCAGCGTCACCAGCGAGTAATTTTTCCACACGTCGGCCAGCATTACCGCATTCAGCGCCGAATCGGGCGAACCGAGCCAGCTGCGATAGCCGTCGATGATGCCCAACTGGCTCAGCAGCGCGTTAATGCTGCCGTAGTCCGGGTTGAAATTCAGTCGCCACATCATGGCATTAACAATCGTCGGCAGCGCCCACGGCAGGATAACCAGCACGCGCAGCACGCTGCGACCGTAAAATTTCTGGTTAAGCAGCAGCGCCACCAGCACGCCGATGACGCCCTCCAGCGCCACGGACAGCACGGTGAAGTAGAGCGTGCGCCACAGCGCATCAAGAAAATCGGGATCGCTGAGGGCATAGAGATAGTTCTCAATGCCGACGTAGTGAATATTGTCGCCGGAGCCAATCAGCGCGGCGTCGGTAAAACTGAGCCAGATGGTGCGCAGCAGTGGCCAGGCGGTCAGCAGCCCCATGACGATCAGCATAGGAGCCAGCAGCCCCCATGCCTGGCGCCGCTCACGCTTTTGCAAAGTGAGCATGGTCATTCCTCAGTGAAGACGCTGAGCGCTTTTGGTTACGGCCTGCATCGCGGATTCCGGCGTTTGCTGCCCCTGTAAGACCTGCTGGAGCTGCTGTTGAAGCGTGTTGGAGAGGCGCGAGTAATCGGCGGTAATCGGGCGCATCAGCATCACGTTAAGGGCAGGTTTCGCCGCAGCGATCAGCGATTCCTGGCCTTTCTGCACGGCGGGATCGTCGTAGGACGATTTCCAGATCGGCAGGCTCAGGCGGGCATATTTATTCTGTACCGGCTGCGACGTAAGATAGCGCACATACTGCCAGGCCTGATCGGGATGGCTGCTGGCCTGGGTCACGCCCAGCCCCATTGAGCCATTCATCGCCGCCACCGCGCCCGGTTTTTCTGATGGCGCAGGCACGACACCAACCTGACCGGCAACCTTGCTCTGCTTCGCATCGTTCGCCATGTTGTACATGTAGGTCCAGTTCAGGGCGAACGCCGCATCGCCGTTGGAGAAGACTTTTCGCACGTCCTCTTCCAGATACTCGCGCGAATTCGGGTTACTGACGCCCTGATCCAGCGACGTTTTCATGTAGGTGACCGCGCTGACCGACCCCGGATCGCTGAAGTTCAGCTTGCCGTCTTTATAAAACTGGCCGCCCCACGCCGATACCAGCGTGGTGTAGTCACAGACCAGCGCCTCCGCCTGCGACCAGCTCCAGACCAGCGGATACTTGACGATGCCTTTATCCTTCAGGATTTTTGACTGTTCCATCACCTGCTGCCAGGTGGTGGGCGGCGCTTTGATGCCCGCTTTTTCCAGCATCGCCTTGTTGTAATAAAGGTATTTAGTATCGAGTATCCACGGCATGCCCCATTGCTTGCCGTTCCAGGTCACAGTGCTCCATGCGCCGTCAAAGACCTGCGCTTTTTCCTCCGCCGTTATCTGGCCGGACACATCTTTCAGCATGTTGAACTTGCCGAATTCAGCGGGCCACATGTCATCAAACAGCACCACGTCATAGCCATTGCTGCCTGCGCCGCGCGCCGCCACGATTTTGTCATGTAACGCTTCATAGGGGACGAATTCAAGATTCACGCTGACGTCAGGATTCGCCTTTTCGAAATCGCTGGTCATGGCGCGCACATCGCTTTCGCTGTAGGCGGCCTGGGACATAAACAGTGCGTTGATTTGCGTTTTTGCTGAGGCCGTTCCGGCAGCGCCGAGCGCCAGCAGAAGGAGTAAACAGCGGCCAGGGTGGGAAGAAAATCGACTCATCATAAAAACTCTCCGGTAGCGTGACGTGAGAAGCAACAGACAAGTGGTGACGATCTGAGAAAGAACAGGCCGTGATCCGGCTCGTGGTTATTTACAGCTGACGGGTTTCCCTAAGCGTTGGCAGTATCGCCGCTCCAAGCGCGCCCGCCGCGTCGCCCAGAGAAGATTGCGTAATATTGCTGTTCACCGCGTAGCCTGACGCGCGGGCCAGCGCCGCGTCCAGACCATTTTTAAACAGCGGAAGCAGGGCGGCGGCGCTGCCGCTCAATACGGTAAGATCCGGCCCGTATAACGTCAGTAGCGTGGTGAGTCCGCGACCGACGCTTTCGCCATAGCGGGTCAGGATCTCCGCCACGCGTGGCCGGGTGACAGCACTCTCCACCAGCATGGCGGGCGTGTCGGCGTTCCATTGCAGGCCGGGAAGCGCCCGCGTCAACGCCTGCTGAAGCGCACCGCGCGAGGCCAGCCTCTCCCAGCAGCCGGTCAGGCCGCAGTAGCAGCTTATCGGATCGCCGGAAATCGCAATGTGACCGGCTTCCGGATGTCTACCGTCGCTGCCGCGCAGCGGTTCACCCTTGTCTAACAGCGCCACGCCAATGCCGGTGCCCAGCGTCACCATCAGCATGCGCTGGCTGCCGCGTCCTGCACCGAGGTGGTATTCACCCAGCGCCGCCACGACCGCGTCGTTGTCGATCGCAACCGGCACCGCGAGCATGTCCCGAAGCTGCGCCGCCAGAGGAAAAAACGAGAAGCAGGCCAGCGTATCGTCGTTTTCAATGATGCCGGTTTGGTTATTGACCGGGCCGCTGGCGCCGATGCCCAGGCTCGCCAGCGCGTACCCGGCAGGCAGCAGATCGCCTAATTTATTCACCAGCGTCCTGGCGCGCAGCGGTTGCGACAACGTGCTGAACCAGGCGGTCGGCACCGTGTCAGAAGCGACTTCCCGCGCGCCGTCCAGCAAAACGATGCGGGTGCCCGTGCCGCCCATATCTATGCCTGCCCGCAAAGGAAGCGTTTTTTTCATATTTTTACCGTGATCTTGTTACCGTAGAGGAATTCGCCCGGCACTTTGTCATTGGCGCGTGCCAGGGTGACGGTAAAATGCTGTACCCACAGCATCGTGCAGAGCAGCCGCGCCAGCGGCGTTTTACCCGGCGTGACCAGCTGCTCGCTGCCTGCGAATGCTTTCGGGCCTACGCTTATCACCTCGGTGCCGTTACCGAGCAGATCGTCCGCCAGCGTGTGCAGCGTGGCTTCGTTTCCTTCGCCAAACAGCAGCGCCAGCATGCCGGCACCGGACGTTTCCATCGGGCCATGACGAAATTCGCCGCCGATAAAACCTTCCGCACTGACCTTCGAGGCTTCTTTCACAATCAGCGCGCCGGTCAGCGCCGTCGCCGCATCCGCGCCCTGGCCGATCAGCGCCAGCCGGGGATTGGTATGGCGGAAGAGGCGGTCGGTAATGGCCTGTACCGGCGCACGGTGCGCCACGATGCGCGCTACCTCCGGCAGCACCGCGCTCACCTCCTGCAACAGCGGCGCGTCGTCGCGCCCGGTCAGGGCATAGAGCGTTCGGTAACTGGCGACCAGCGTGTTCAGATAGCTTTTAGCGCTGACGGTGGCTTCCTCGCCGCTTTTCAGCTCGATCAGCACGTCGGCACGCTGCGCCAGCAGACTGTGTGGATCGTTGGTGACGGCGATCAGGGTTTGCGGGGCAGGCAGCGTATTGAGCACCGCCACCACTTCACCGCTCATACCGGATTGCGAGGTCATCCATAGCAGCGTTTTTGGCGTGATCAACTGCGGCATATCCAGCAGGCGGCCCGCATCGATGCGCCATACCGGCAGGCCGCGTTCAATCAGCTCGCGCTCGATGGGGATCAACGCATAATCAGACGATCCCATGCCTGCCAGCACGATCCGCTCGTAGCGTTCGAGCGAGATCGCAGAGAGCGCCGACGGCAAAACATAGCTGAGCTGCGCGGTGAGCGCGTCGACCTGCTGCCCTAATTCGCTTTCATACGCGCTGTTGAGGTTGCCCGTCATTCGTCTGTTTCCTGTGCCTGTAAATGTTGCTATTGCGTTAAACCTATATGCACGAAAGCGTGCAGTCAATACGCTTTATCATGCAATTTTCTTATTTTTGTGCGCGATTCAGCACTTTTTTGATGATAATATTGTGTTTAACCTTTACTGAACTGCATTAAACCGTGCAATTTATTATTCATGAGGAAACGATGACGGCGGCACAGCGCAGAGCGCGAATTATTGAAATGATGTCTGAGAAGGGCTATCTGAACGCCGCCGGACTGTCAGAGATTTTTGGCGTGGACAGCTCAACCATCCGCCGCGATCTCTCTCTGCTGGAGAAGTCCGGCAAAATTATGCGCACGCACGGCGGTCTCCTGCCGGTTGCCGCCAGTAACGGCTCTGATACGCCCTATAACGTGCGTTTACAGATGAACGCCGCTGCAAAAAAAACCATTGCGCGCTATGCCGCCAGCCTGGTTCAGGATGGGCAAACGCTGATTCTGGACAACGGCTCCAGCGTCTGGGAACTGGCGGTGGCGCTGAAGGACAAAAAGAATCTGACCGTGGTCACCAACGACGTCTACACCGCGATTGCGCTGGGCAACCATGCGGGCATCACGGTACACGTGGCGGGTGGGCTGATGTTAAATCAGGTTTACACGCTGGTCGGCCAGGAAACGGTTGATAAAATCAACAGCATGCACGTTGACTGGGCCTTTCTGGGCGCGGAAGGGGTGCATTTTGAAAACGGCCTCACCAATATCAACACGGTAGAGATCCCGGTGAAGCAGGCGATGATCCGGGCAGCGGAAAAAACCGTCGTACTGGCCGACAGCAGTAAAATTGGCTATCGCGCGCTGGCGCACGTCTGCTCACTGGAGGAGATCGATACCATCATTACCGAAGAGGCCCCAACCATTAAGCAGCGAGCGAAATACGGCGCGCGGTTAGTGGTGGTGTAACGCGCCGGGGGTTCATAAATGCGCTAAGATCATATTTTAGCTGTAAAAGTGAGCCTTACTCATGCTGTACCGCCGTTTCGAACGACTGATCGATGTTTTTCAGGACGCGCCTGGCAACGTACCGCCCGGCAGCGTCTGGGCTTTTTATGTCTACTACCTGCGCCAGGTGTGGCAGAGCTTTGCCATGCTGCTGGTGGTCGGGCTGGTGGGCGCGCTGATCGAGGTGGCGCTGTTTCGCTACCTCAGTACGCTGATCGATATGGTGAACAGCACGCCCGCCGCCACTTTTTTCCGCGATCACGCCGGAACGCTGATCTGGATGGCGGTGGTGGCGCTGGTGCTGCGGCCGGTATTTATCGGTCTGCACGATTTGCTGGTGCATCAAACCATTAACCCTTCCATGACCAGTATGATCCGCTGGCAGAATCACAACTATGTGCTGCGCCAGAGTCTGAGTTTCTTTCAGAACGATTTTGCCGGGCGCATTGCGCAACGCATTATGCAAACCGGCAATGCGCTGCGCGATTCGGCGGTGCAGGCGGTGGATGCGCTCTGGCACGTGCTGATTTACGCGCTGACGGCGCTGATACTGTTTGCCGAGGCCGACTGGCGGCTGATGATCCCGCTGCTGATATGGATTGTGGGTTACGTTCTCTGCATGAAGTATTTTGTGCCGCGCGTGAAGGCGCGCTCGGTTGCCTCTTCTGACGCGCGCTCACGGCTGATGGGCACCATCGTCGATGGCTATACCAATATCACCACCCTCAAGCTGTTCGCTCACAGCGATCTGGAACGGCAGTACGCCCGCGAAGCCATTGTCGATCAGACCGAGAAAACCCGCCAGCAGGGCAGGATGGTGACCAACATGGACGTGGCGGTCACCACGCTGAACGGCCTGCTGATTGTCGGCACCACCGGCCTTGCGCTGTGGCTCTGGTCGCAGTCGTTGATCAGCGTCGGCGCCATTGCGCTGGCGACCGGGCTGGTGATCCGTATTGTTAATATGTCCGGCTGGATCATGTGGGTGGTGAACGGCATCTTTGAAAATATCGGCATGGTGCAGGACGGTCTGCAAACCATCGCGCAGCCGGTCAGCGTGAACGATCAGCCGCAGGCAAAAGCGCTGAAGGTGCGCAGCGGTGAAATCCACTACGACGCGGTGAACTTCAATTACGGAAAAGAGCGCAGGGTGATCGATAATTTGCAGCTCACCATCCGGCCGGGTGAAAAAATCGGTCTGATTGGCCCGTCCGGCGCCGGGAAATCAACGCTGGTTAACCTGCTGTTGCGCCTTTATGACCTGGACGGCGGTCGCATCATGATTGACGGGCAGGATATTTCACACATCAGTCAGGAGAGTCTGCGCGCACAGATTGGCATGATCACCCAGGACACGTCGCTGCTGCATCGCTCCATTCGCGACAACCTGCTTTACGGGCGGCCGAACGCCACGGAGGCGGAGTTGCAGCAGGCGATCCATCGTGCCAGAGCCGACGAATTTATCCCGCTGCTCTCCGATCCGCAGGGCCGTTTCGGGCTGGACGCGCACGTTGGCGAGCGCGGCGTGAAGCTCTCTGGCGGCCAGCGTCAACGAATCGCTATCGCCCGCGTGCTGCTGAAGGATGCGCCGATCCTGATCATGGATGAGGCGACCTCGGCGCTGGACTCAGAGGTGGAAGCGGCGATTCAGGAGAGCCTGGAAACGCTGATGGGCGGCAAAACCGTGATTGCTATCGCGCATCGCCTGTCGACGATTGCCAAAATGGACAGGCTGGTGGTGCTGGATAAAGGACGTATTGCCGAGATGGGCAGCCACGCTGAGCTGCTGGAGAAGAACGGTCTTTATGCGCGCCTGTGGCGGCATCAGACCGGTGGATTTGTTGGTGAGCACTGAGATCACGGCCCCACTAAGGGGCCGTTTTTTCACGTCAGTGGTTTGATGTCGATGCCAAACGCCTGACCATTAATCATCACCTTCAGGCAGCGCGTGGCAGTGCCGAAGTTGCCCACCACATCGGTTTTACCGCGGATCAACAGTTCGTCGTCGTTATTAAAACCGAGCCCGACCTTGTCTCTGCCGAGCCAGTGCTGATGGAAGCAGTTGTCCGCCGCCGCATCCAGCACCTTTACCTCGTCGCTGGTTGCCGTTCTGTAGCCTTTGTAGAAGCGAAAGTGGTCGCCTGCGTTAAAGCGATCGTAATCATTGGTATCCAGCAGCGCGATGCAGTAGCCGGTGAATTTTTCCAGCCGTACAAACATTTTTACTTTCCCGTCGCTGCTGCCTGGCTGAAGCAGCACGCGCTTAACCGGGACGGAGCCTTGCCCCACCCAACTGCCGATATAGCTTTTGGCATCTTTCTTTTGCAGATAGATATCGGCGCAGCCTTCCGCCGTTTTATCGGTAAAGTCGGTTTGGGTTGCCGTCACGCTGCTGTAAAAAGCCGTTCCCACCAGATGAATATGTAGCTGCGCCGTCTCCAGTTTGATAAAAAACTCACCGAGGTAGAACCATCTTTCATTGCCGGTGCGGTTATCCATGTAGTCAGGCGAGGTCAGATACTGATAATTGAGCGAGCCGTTGATATTGACGCCATGGTTCTCAATGCGCACGTCGCCCCGTTCGAATTCGGAAACCAGATCCCAGCTTTCGCCCGTTTCCGTGAAGTCCAGTCCGACGGTACCCTGCTGATTGAACTGAATATTAATAATACGACTGTAGTGGCACGCCAGCGCGTTCTGGCAGTCTTCAATGCTCAGCGCGTTGAGTGTCCACTGACCGTTGGCAATATTGCCTGGAAACTCGGTGTGCTCAATCCAGCCGTTCCAGATAACCGACTGGCCAGCGCGCTGAAGATCGATAGCCGGTTTTTTCGTGCAGTACTGAATATTAAAATTCGACAGTTCAATAGCGGTAATATGGTCCCATTTACCGCTGGGGTTATCAGACCAGGTGGCATAAATCACCGTATCGGTGCATTTCTTTGCGTACCAGAGATCTATTTTACAGTCGAGCGTATCGAGCATATCCAGCCCGCGCCCGCCGAGGTTGAGAAAATTAACACTGGTAACGCGAACATACTGACCGGCCTCAATAACGTTTTTGTAAAAGCCTTTAGTATTGGGCGCGCTGTCGGTACTCTGACCGTCAATCTCCAGCCCGGAAATCACCATATAGCGGGCGTTAACGGAAAACATCACCTGACCGTTCTTTTTATCCGATATCAGCGTGGTGGCGGGATAATAGCCGGAATTAACATGCTCTCCGACCAGCCTGAAGCGGTTAACTTCTTTTGCGGAAATATCAAAAGAAGAGATTAAAAACGTACCCGCCGGAAATTTGATGCCGATATGGGGATAGTTTGCCTGCGCCCAGTTCCACATATGCGTGACTGCATCTTTACAGTCAAGTTTCCCGCCGGGCACGGCGCCAAAGGCTACCACGTTAACGTCGTTATAATCATTGATCGCTCTTTTCCAGCGCGCGCCTTTTGGCGTGACAAGCGTGATGCCATAATCCTCTTTGCTGGTGGTGTCGCTGACATCGTGCACAAATACGCCGCCGCCGTAGGCGCTGCCCGGCGTGTATTCCATGACCACCACGAACTCCGAAGGAAAAGCGGGTTCCCGTTTGCGCAGTGTGTCGACGTTGGCGACGGTGGTGACGCCGCTCCCTGCGCCTTCCAGCGCCGCCAGTTCAATAATTACCTTGCCGTATTCAACGTTTTTACCGTTTTTATCCAGCACCGTTAAGCTATTGGCGGCGGCGCTGGTTGAAGACGATTCGGGACGTTTCGATGTCATAACGGTAGCCTCGTGTCATTTACTATTTTAAAGAACCGTTATTAATTATATCGTGGGGTGATTTATAATTCGGTTAATGCCACCTTTAAAAAAGTTAAAACACACGTTGAGAATTAATTATTTTTCCAGGCTGATGTTAGTTAATCGCTTTTAATTTTTTTGCGAGAAATATTACAGAATTACCTTAGTGAAGATAGTGTAGAGAGTGGACCTTTTATTTTATGCCGGTTAATTATTTTTATTGAGTAAAAAATAAATTTTATTTCTGAATAATTATTGGAGAGGGGATAATGATTGTATCTTCTTATCATTATCCACCCGCACTATGCTTCGCGTCGATAAGGCAGCGCGTCGCGCGCTTCTTCCGCCCAGGCGCGCACGCCATCCCGCTCCTCTTGCAGATACGCCTCAACCGCCTCATGCAGGCCCGGATGACGCAGGAGGTGCCAGGATTCGGTCAGCACCGGCTCAAAGCCCCGGATCAGCTTGTGCTCGCCCTGCGCGCCCGCGTCGAAGCGCGATAACCTCTGCGCGATGGCGTAATCCATTCCCTGATAGAAACAGGTTTCAAAATGCAGCCGGTCAAACTCCGCCAGGCAGCCCCAGTAGCGACCGTAAAGCGTGTCACCGTCAATCAGGCTGAATGCCATCGCCGCCGGCTGGTCATTGATCGTTGCCAGCACCACACGAATCGCTTCCGGCATCCGTTCCGCCAGCAGGCTGAAGAAGGTGCGCGTCAGATAGGGCCGCTGACCGCGTACCGCATAGGTATTGGCGTAGCAGGTATACACAAAGTCCCACTGCGCTTCGCTGAGCCTGTCGCCACTCAGCCAGTGGAATTCGAAGCCCTGATCGGCAACCAGCTGGCGCTCTTTGCGGATCTGCTTGCGCTTGCGCGACATCAGCGTGTCGAGGAAGTCCTGAAAGTCACGGTAGCCAGGATTGCGCCAGTGATACTGGCAACCCAGCCGTTGCAGCCAGCCGGGCTGCTGCGCCATCAGACGATGGTCATCGGCGTTGACAAAATTGATGTGTGCGCTGTAGAGCTGATGCTGCGCCAGGAAGTCGGGCAGCGCCTGAAGCAGCGAGCTTGCCGCCGCCGGGTTGCCGGGCAGCCTGCTGCCGGTGACCGGGGTGAACGGCACTGCCGCCAGCCATTTAGGGTAATAGGGCACGCCCGCGCGATGGCAGGCATCGGCCCAGCCGTGGTCGAAAACGTATTCACCCCTGGAGTGGCTCTTCGCGTAGCCAGGCGCGGCGGCCAGCAACTTACCGTTTTCCATCCACAGCAGATGCTGCGGTTGCCAGCCGGTGTCCGCGCCCACGCAGCCGCTCTCTTCGAGCGTATTCAAAAAGGCGTGGCGCAGGAAAGGCTGACTCTCGATCAGGGCATCCCACTGGCTGGCGGCAACATCGGCCAGACGCGTGACTAACTTCAGCGACATGAGGCGCTCCATATTGACTGCGAGGTTTTAAAGTGACGTTTTTTGCCGGTAAGATCAATATCAGCAGATTTTTTACCTTCCGCGTTGATAAAGCTTGCGTCGCGTCGAAAGATGACATAAATAGCGATGAATAAATCAACAAAATAATAAACCTCACCCTCCTGCTAAAAAAATGTGCCAGACGCTGGCATTTTCATCGTGTCCGGCGCCGCTGAGGCGAAAAAAAGGGCCAGGGTAGTTGCGACAGAGAATTGGACATGCCAGATGATTAGTCGTCGTCGGTTCATTATGGGAACAGGAGCCACGTTACTTGCCATGACTGCCGGAAAGCTGTTCGCCAGAGAAGATATTATTCCGCTGTGGCAGGACGAGCCGCCCGGCGGCGGCGGGCCGCGCGGGCCGCTGCACGTTTCGGCCAACGGCTCGTGGTCAAATATCGTCAGCCCGGCCATCCAGCGCTTTCAGCCGGAAGAGCCTAACGGATCGGCGGTGCTGATTGCTGCCGGTGGCGGTTACCGCTGGATCGGCATGGGCGGCGAAGCCTGGCCGGTGGCGCACTGGCTTAACGCGCGTGGTTATACTGCCTATGTACTGAGCTATCGCCTGCCGCGAGAAAAGTGGCGGGCAGGCAGTCTTGCGCCCTTACAGGATGCGCAGCGCGCCATTCGCCTGGTACGTTCACTGGAAAGAAAGGTGCATCTGCTGGGCTTCTCTGCGGGCGGGCATCTGTTCGGCATGGCCGCCGCACGGCCCAATTTCGCCACTTACGCGCCGCAGGACGCGCTGGATCAGGTCGTGCCGGTCGTGGACTCAGTGGGTCTGATCTACCCGGTGATCACCCTGGAGCCGCCCTACACGCATACGTCGACGCACCTCCAACTGGTGGGCAAAAATGCTTCGCGCAATGAAGAGGCAAACTGGTCGGTAGAAAATTATGTGACGCGCAGCTTCCCGCCCACTTTCCTGGCGCAGGCGGAAGACGATCCTGTCTCTAATCCGCACAATACCGTCATCATGCACGACACCTGCCGCCGGATGGGCGTCTCCGTCGAGCAGATCAACATTACCCGCGGCGGCCACGGCTTCGGACTGGGCCGCGCGGGCACGCCTGCCGCGCTGTGGGATGAAGCCTACGCGGTCTGGCTGGCGGCCCGCCGGTAGCGGCTAATCGTGATAGATCTGGCTGCGACCGCCGTCCATCACAATATCGGCGGCGTTAATAAAACGCGCCTCGTCTGAGGCGAGAAACAGCGCGGTATAGGCCACCTCCACCGGCTCGCCGATGCGCTTGCAGGGGAGAATGTCGCGCTGTCGCTGCTGCTCCGCCTGCGGATCGGGGCAGCTCTCCAGCCAGGCCCGCGCGGCGGGCGTCATGATCAGCCCTGGCGATACGCTGTTGATGCGAATGCCCTGCGCCGCATACTCCACGCCAAGCGAGCGCGTCAGGCCAATCAGGCCGTGCTTTGCCACCGGGTAGGGAAAGGTGCCGGGAATAATTTTATGGCCGTGAACCGAGGCGATATTGACAATATTGCCATACCGGCGCGCCAGCATACCGGGCAGCACGGCGCGAATGCCGTTCAGCGGCCCATGCAGATTCACCGCCAGGCACCGCTGCCACGCTTCGTCGCTCAGGGTCAGCGGATCGTGAAAAACGTTCACGCCCGCACAGTTAATGAGAATGTCCGCCGGGCCAAGGCGTGCTTCTGTCTCCGCCACGCAGTTTTTCATTCGCTCCGCATCGGTGACGTCCGCCTGAAGCGCCAGGCAGGGCTGCGTTTCGTGGTGCAGGCGCGCCGCCAGCGCGTCGCACGCCGCGCCGTTAATATCAAGCAGCGCCAGTCTTGCGCCTTCTGCGGCAAACAGTTCGGCGATGGCGCTGCCGATACCGCTGGCCGCGCCGGTCACGATTGCCGTTTTTCCGTTCAGTCGTTCTGACATCAGTTTTTCCTGTCGGTTAAGACCAGCCAGTCGGCAAAGTGCCACAGGCTTTTACCTCGTCGGAGGGCGATGGTCGGCCATGCGTCGGTGCGCGTCAGAAACTGCGGGCCTTCCGCCGTAATCACCACGGTTTCTTCGCTTTTCACGCCGGGCAAGGTGGGATTCCAGGCAAGCGCCTGCGGCGCAACCAGCCTGCCGGGCGTCGCCATAGTGACGATAAAATCCCGGCAGCCGTAGCCCGCCGGGCCGCCCTGATGATGCGCTCGCCACGCATTGGGAAAGCCATGACGTGCGTAGCTGGCCTGAATATCACTGAAAATGGCCTGCCATGCGCGACCGGGCCGCGAGGCGGCGATGATATCGGCATGAATTTCCGCCACCGTGCGCAGACGCGCGCGGTCATCCGCCGACGGCTCACCCACGTGCACCATGCGGGTCACGCTGACGTTCAGCCCGTGACGCTCGGCGCCAAGGGTGATCAGCATCTGCTGACGCAGCGGCGTCGGGCCGGGCGTCGGGTGCTTCCAGGCGGCGATACGCGCGTCGGCGGCAATCAGCGTACAGACGGGCCGGATCGCCAGCGGCAGACAGCGAGCGTAGATCTCCGCCTCCACCGCCTGCTCGGTGACGCCGACACGCACGCCGCGCGCAACGTCTTCGACCACTGCTGCCACCTGCTGGCCGAGCAGGGCAAAGCGCTCGCGTTCTGCGGCGTTCAGTCCGTGGCGCAGGTCGATCAGGGCGTTCTGAAGGTCAGTCGCCCCCGCCCGCGGCGTGTCGCTGCCGATCCGCGGCCACGTGCCGAGCGCGGCGTCCGGCGTCTGATACCAGGCATAGCTTCTGGTATTTATCGCGAACGGCAGCGGTTCCTCGGCGAGAATGCGCGGCAGCTCGTTTTCCGGCGCGATGAGCGTGACGGCATCGGCGGCGACCAGCAGGCTGGCGACGCCCACTTCGGCGCGATCCACCACGTAAAAGCTGGCGCCTTCGGTCAGCCAGGCGACGTTGTCGCGGCGGGTCAGCAGGACGCCGTCGAGCTGCTTGTCATGCAGGAGCTGGCGCAGGCGCTGAAGTTTCTCTGTCATGCCGTCGCCTCCTGAGAAGCTGTCATCAGATCGACGGCGCGGTGCGCCACCGCCATCACAATGGCGTTGGTGTTGCCGCTGATGATGTTCGGCATCATTGAGGCATCCACCACGCGCAGATTCTTCACGCCGCGCACGCGCAAATCCGCGTGCAGCACCGCCAGCGGATCGTCGTCGCGGCCCATCCGGCAGGTGCCGACCGGGTGATAACCGGTTTTCACCATGCGCTTGCAGTGCGCGGCCAGCGCCGCTTCGCTGACAATTTCCGCGCCGGGAAAAATCTCTTTTTCCACCATGTCGGCAATCGGCCCGGCAGCGATGACCCGGCGCGCAAAGCGCAGTCCGCCCAGCGTGGTGGCGAGATCGTCTGGATGGCCAAAGATCTGCGTATCGACGCGCGGCAGCGCGGCCGGATCGCGGCTGCGCAGCGTGACGCGTCCGGTGGCTTTCGGGCGCAGCAGCAGCGAGTTGATCGTCACGCCGTGACCCGGCTCGCTGCCCATCACGTCACGATCGAGGTAGATGGTCGGCACGCAGAACATCTGAATCGTTGGCGTGCCGCCCGGCTTAAGCGGATCGAAAAAGGCGCAGGTTTCCACGCCGGTGGTGGTCACCGGGCCGCTTTTGAACAGCAGATACTGCAATCCGGCTTTGATCATCGGCCAGCCCTTGTCCTGACCGTAATAGCCAAACGCGCCGTTGGTGGTGGCGACCACCGGCACTTCGTAGTGATCCTGCAAATTTTTCCCGACGCCGGGCAGGGCATGACGCAGCGGAATGCCGTGCGCCGCCAGCTCCTCTGCCGGGCCGATACCGGAGAGCATCAGCAGCTTTGGTGTCTGATAGGCACCCGCCGCGAGGATCACCTCCCGTCCCGCCTGCGCCCGTTTGCTCACGCCGTTGTGCTGATAGGCCACGCCGGTGGCGCGATCGCCCTCAAACAGCAGCCCGGTGACGCTGGCATCGGTTTCAACGGTCAGATTCGCATCATCCCGCAGCGGCGCGATGAAGGCGTCCACCACGCTACAGCGCTTGCGCGTTTGCCAGTCGATGGTGTGCTGCATAAAGCCCACACCGCTCGGATCGCCGCTGTTGAAATCCGGGGTATAGGGAATGCCAAGGCCCTGCATGGTCTTCACCCAGGCGCGGCTGAGCGGGCTGAGGTGGCCGAGGTGCGACACCTTCATCGGGCCGCCGACGCCGTGAAAAGGCGCGCCGAGGTGGTCGTTATCTTCCATTGCCGTAAAGTGCGGCAGCAGCGTGGAGAACGACCAGTCCGTGCCGCTGCCCGCGACCGCGTGATTCCAGTCGGCGTAGTCCTGCTGGTGGCCGCGCATGTAAACCATCGCATTGACCGTGGAGCCGCCGCCCAGCACCTTCGCCTGCGGCACAATCACGCCTCGCCCCTCCAACTGCGGCTGAGGCTCGGTCTGGTACATCGTCAGATAGGCGTCGCTGGCGAGAAACTTCATATAACCGGCGGGCATTTTCAGCACCGGATCGTAACGTCCGCTGCCCGCCTCCAGCAGCAGCACGCGGGCGCGCTGCTCGCGCACCAGCCTGGCGGCGACGATGCAGCCCGCGCTGCCGCCGCCGACAATGATGTAGTCGTAGTTATTCATTACCACTCCTTTTAATCAGAAACCGCGACCCGCGCCGCCGCCGGGTTGTTCTGCTCGCCGGGATCGAGCGGGCTGAGCAGCCAGAACCAGGAAATAAAGGCGCTGACGATATAGAGCGAAGCGTAGGTCCAGATCACGCCCGACGTGCCCAGCAGCGCGTTCAGAATGCCGTACAACGCCGGGCCGAAGAAGGTGGAAAGCCCCGCCGCGAAGCAGTAAATCGCCATTGCGTTCCCCTGGTCTTTTTTATCGCACAGCGAGGAGAAGAGCGCGGCGGCCGGCACGTAACCGCACAGGGTGATGCCGTACAGACAGGCAAAGACCACGCAGAGGAAAAAGTTGCCGTCGCTCCACTGCGGCACATAGACCATCAGCAGCATAGAAATAGCCGAGCCGATGCCGCCGAAAAAGGTCAGCACGCGACGCCAGCCGATGCGGTCGCTGAGCTTGCCGACAATCGGGTTAAAGCTCATGCCAACCAGCCCCATAATGGTTATCAACGTCAGATATTCAGTCTGTGAAAAGCCGATTTTGGTGAAGAAGCCCGGCAGGAAAATGAAAAAGCCAAAGTAGGGCGTGGTGTTGATAATACGCACCACCGCCGCTGCCGCGATGCGCGGACGACGCCAGAGAATATCAATGCCGCCCATCAGCGTACGCATTTTTCCCTGATTGCGATGCGCGTCGTCCAGCAGCGGCGCGCTGCCGGTACGCTCTCGCACCGCCAGCAGCATGATCAGCGCGCCCAGCGTCACCAGCCCCAGCGACAGCCAGAAGGTGGCGTATTCCCCCACGAATTTGATCGAGAAAATCGCCACCAGCGAACCCAGCGTCGGCAGCCCGCCGGTGAAGGCAAGCCAGAACCAGCCGGTTGCCGAACCGCGCATATCGGCAGGCGCGGCGGCCTGGATCCAGACCAGAAACGCGTAGGCGAACATCGGATAAGCCACGCCGCGCAGGCCGTAGGTCAGTGCGGTCAGCGCCACGCTTTTCGCCGGTAGCGCAAAGGAGAGAAACAGCACTTCAAACACGATCCAGATAACCGCGCCCAGCATCATGACGCGGCGCGGGCCATACAGCGTGGAGAGTGAACCGGCCAGCCAGGAGCCCAGCGTCACGGTGATACCGTAAAAGGCAATCACCGTGGCGGCGATATCCAGCGAGAAGCCGTTACGTTCGAGGTAAGGCGCAAGGTAGTTGGACTCCACGCCGTCGCCAATCATAAAAATCAGCACGGCGACATAGCCCCAGGCGAGGCTGGGCGGAATGCCGAGCCTGTTTAACAGCGGGTGAGCAGAAGTAGTGTTCATCGCAGGTTTATCCCTTGTATTGTTATGTTCTTATGGTGCGTTGCCTGGTGCGGCGTTTGTTGCAGGTAGATCAGGCGCTCGCCCGGCATCAGCAGATGGAATTTATCGCCGGGGTAGCGGTGCAGGATGTCATCGACAAACCATGCGGGATTGTCGCTGTTACAGCTAAAGAGATCGTAGTGGCACGGCAGCAGGAGATCGCAGCCAAGCGAGTGATTCAGATCCGCCGCATCGCGGAAATTCATGTTGGGTAAAATTCCGCGATGGCCGCGCGCATAGTCGCCGCCGTTGATCGGCAGCATGGCGATATCCGGCGCGTGCTGCTTCATCTCTGCCTGAAGCTCAGGCGTGACCAGCGTATCGCCGCTGTGCCAGAAGCGTACGCCGTCGCAGGTGATGAAATAACCCAGAAAGCGGTCGTGGCCGTCGGCATTTTTTTCATAATCGCTGTGCGCGGCGGCGATGGGCAGCACGTGGAACTGCCCGACGAAAAAAGCGTCACCGGTGATGGCCGGGCGTATATTGCCGCTTACCTGCGGGTGCGCACGGGCAACCGGCCCCGCATCGGGCGAGGGGATCCAGAACGGTAGTGTCGGCGCGCTCGCCGCCAGCGGTATCAGCGTGCCCATATCCATGTGGTCGTCATGAAAGTGGCTAACCAGCACCGCGTCGCAGACGCTCAGCGCCTGGGGCGGCAGCACTGGCGGAAACCGCCTGACGAATTCAGTACCCGGATGGTTGCGCTCAATGGCATCACTGAGGTAGGGATCGATCGCCAGCAGGTCGCCCGCCGCGTTTTTCAGCACCACGCCCGCCTGGCCGAGGCTCCAGATCGCCAGCCCTGTATCAGGCACGCGGGTCGCGGTCAGTTCTTCAGCCAGCTTCTCAGGGTTGCGCAGTGCGAATCGCATCGGGATCGTCCTTTCAGATGTTAACAGAGTGTGAGATTCTGGCGGAAAGCGCCGCGAAGGGCTGAAGAGCGGGTCACAGAACATAGTTAACGCTGTTTAGTAAACCTGATATCCGCTTTTTTACTTCCACAGGGGGAACGGCAATGCTTACGCGTGGGCTGAACAATCAGCAGATTCGGCGTCTGAACAAAGCGCTTTTTATGCGCCTGATGTGGCGTCATAAGCGGCTGAGCCAGTCGCGCATGGCGCAGCTGACCGACCTTACGCTGCCCGCCGCCGGAAAAATTTTGCAGGAGCTGGTGCAGGAGCAGCGGCTGTGGCACTCGCCGCAGAAAATGAGCCATCGCGGGCAGGACGGCGGCAGTTATCAGCTGCCTGAAGCGGGCGACTGGACGCTGTGCATGAATATTACGCCGACCCGCATTGAAAGCATTATCGCTAACGCGCAGCTGGTGCCGCAGGGCGAGTATCAGCATCGGGCGATTCGGGTTGACTCACCGCAGGCCCTGCTTGATGAGATCGCCGGGATCTGGCGGCGGCAGCATAAGCTGTGGCCGGATCGCACCATCAATCTGGCGCTGGCGGTGCATGGCCAGGTCGATCCGGTGACCGGCGTGTCGCAGCATATGCCCCAGGCCGCCTGGAAAAAGCCGATCGAGCTGAAGTATTTGCTGGAAGAGGCGCTGGGCGTTCAGGTGCGGGTCGACAATGACTGTGTGATGCTGGCGCTGGCGGAAAAGTGGCTGAACAGCAGTCATCAGTCTGACTTCTGCGTGATTAACGTCGATTACGGTATTGGTTCATCTTTCGTGATTAACGATCAGATTTATCGCGGCAGCCTCTACGGCAGCGGGCAGATCGGCCATACCATTCTCGATCCGCACGGTGCAGCGTGCAGCTGTGGCCGGCAGGGCTGCCTGGAAACCGTGGCGTCGCTGTCGGCGTTAAAAAAGCAGGCCCGCCTGCATAACCCGCACGCCGACGCGCCGACTACCGCGCAGTTGTTGCATGACTGGCGGGCAGGCGAGACGTGGATCGCGGCGTGGGTTACGCAGTCGGCAACGGCTATCGGCATGAGCCTGTATAACTTTCTGAATATTTTAAATATTAATCAGATATGGCTTTACGGACGCAGCTGCGCCTTTGGCGAACCCTGGCGCGAAACGATGATGCAGCAAATCGCGTTTAACCCTTTCGATCAGCAGGACAGCCTGAAAAGCAAGGCGACGCAAGTGCAGTTTGGGGAACTGGATCGCGCCAGCCAGATTCTGGGGATTGGATATTTGTATGTGGAAGAAACGGAGGCCTGAACGGCCTCCGCGACAGGTTATGGCCTTCTGAACAGCGCGATACTGCGCCCTTCCAGCTCAAAATCTTTCTCTTTGGTGATCACCAGGCCGCGTTTCGCGGTGTCGGAGGTGGTGAGCTCCAGCACCCAGCCGCCTTCGCCAAACTGCGGAATGCGGAATGGCACGTTGCCTTCAAACGGGTTGAACAGCATCAGCACGTCGTGCCAGATGCCCTCTTCCGGCTGGAGATCTTCACGTCCCAGATAGACGCCGAGCGTGGAGCCCTCGTCCCACTGCTCCGCCTGCTGAAAACCGCCGCCGGCGTTAAACCACTTGATGTCCATCCCGTCGCGCCAGTTCTCACGGCGCAGCAACGGCTGCTGCGCACGCAGTTTGATCACCTGGCGAGTGAACTGGCGCAGCGCCTCGTTGCTCTCCGGCAGATTGTCCCAGTGAACCCAGGAAACCTCGTTGTCCTGGCAGTAACCGTTATTGTTGCCCATCTGGCTGCGGCCAAATTCGTCGCCCGCCAGCAGCATCGGTGTGCCGTGAGAGAAGAACAGCGTGGCGAGGAAATTGCGCTTTTGCCGTTCGCGCACCGCGTTGATGCCTTCGTCATCCGTCGGGCCTTCGGCGCCGTAGTTGTAGGATCGGTTGTCGTTATGGCCGTCGTTATTGTCTTCGCCGTTCTCGTCGTTGTGTTTCTCGTTATACGAAACCAGATCGTTAAGCGTGAAGCCGTCATGGGCGGTAATGAAGTTAACGCTCGCCCACGGTCTGCGTCCGCGCTGATCGTAAAGATCGCCGGAGCCGAGCAGGCGCGCCGCGAAATCGGTTGAAACGTTGTCGCCTTTCCAGTATTCGCGCACCGTATCGCGATACTTATCGTTCCATTCGGCCCAGCCTGGCGGGAAGCCGCCTACCTGATAGCCGCCGGGGCCGATATCCCACGGTTCGCCAATCAGCTTCAGTTTTGATAACACCGGATCCTGCATCACCGCGTCGAAAAAGCCACCGCGCTCGTTAAAGCCTTCTGGTTCACGTCCCAGAATGGTACCAAGATCGAAGCGAAAACCATCGATATGCATCGATTCTGCCCAGTAACGCAGGGAATCCATCACCATCTGCAACACGCGCGGGTGTGACGTATTGACGGTGTTGCCGGTGCCGGTGTCATTGATGTAATAGCGGTGCTGATCGGGCATGGTGCGGTAATAGGAGAAGTTATCGATACCCTTCAGCGACAGCGTCGGGCCAAGCTCGTTGCCTTCAGCGGTATGGTTATAGACCACGTCGAGGATCACCTCGATACCGGCGTCGTGAAACGCGCGCACCATGTCACGAAAACCCTGAATTCCCTTCGGGCCGTAATAGCGCGGCACCGGCGAGAAAAAGCCCAGCGAGTTGTAGCCCCAGAAGTTTTTTAATCCCTTATCCAACAGGTGCTGATCGTCCGGGAACCAGTGCACCGGCAGCAGCTCTACCGTGGTAACGCCAAGGCCTTTAATATAATCAACGGACGCCTGATGTCCCATGCCTTCGTAAGTGCCGCGCAGTTCTTCGGGCAGGGCGGAGTTGAGCTGCGTGAAGCCTTTCACGTGCGTCTCATAAACCACGGTTTCAGACCACGGAATGGAGGGACGATTGTCGTCCTGCCAGTCGAACTCGCCCGCATCGATGACCCGGCACTTCGGCGTGAAGGGCGCGCTGTCGCGCTCGTCATAGGTCAGATCTTTGTCTTCATGCAGCAGTTCGTAGGCAAAATGCGCCTCATCCCATTCAATCTCACCGGCAAACTCGCGTGCGTACGGATCGATAAGCAGCTTATTAGGGTTGAAACGGTGACCATTTTCCGGATCGTAAGGGCCGTAAACGCGATAGCCATACAGCGCGCCGGGTTGCAGGCCCGGCACGTAGCCGTGCCAGATCTCATGGGTATATTCAGGCAGATCCAGCCTGGCGATTTCGTTTTTGCCGCTCTCATCGTAAAGGCAGAGTTCGACGCGCTCCGCGTGCGCTGAGAAAAGGGCAAAATTGACGCCCTCGCCATCAAAGTTGGCGCCAAGAAGCTGGCTGTGCCCTGCCGTAATTTCAAAAGGCTTGTCGTTTGACATTCATTCCACTCCAGATAAAACAGCGATTTGTGTTTTTTTTATAACTTTTAAATCAAAGGCTAAGCAGAATAACCGGCGATCTGCCATCGTCAGCCTGTGGATGCACCCTGTCGGTCAGGCTGACGTCTTCTCCACTGAAAACGTTGCGATAACGACGGTTGGCCAGCGTGGCGGGCAGCGCCACCTCCGCCTCCGCCGGGCCGCCATCTTCAATATCGAAGGCAAGGCGCGGTGCGACCACAATCAGCGCGTCGTCGCCTTCGGTTCGGGCGAAGGCGACATAATGCGCGGCCCGCTTGCCGGTAGCAGGAAGCGGCAGATAGTCGCCCCGGCCAAACAGCGACGGCTTCTGCTGGCGTAAAGCGAGCACGTTAGCAATCACCTGTTGCTTCACGCGTCCGCTGTACCAGGCATCATCGTCGCTGAACGCGGGCGGCTGATTGTTTTCCGCTAGCTGTTGCAGCGCGTCAAAGTCAGGCTCGCGTCGGTTATCAGGATCGACCAGACTGAAATCCAGCCTTTCGCTGCCCTGATAAATATCCGGCACGCCCGGCGCGGTCAGTTTGATCACCGTTTGCGTCACGCCGTTCACCAGGCCGGCGCGAACAAATGGCTGGAGCGTTTGGGTAAAGTCCCGCAGGAACGCGCTGGAAGGCACCAGCAGATGGCGCGCGTAGCCGAGCACCGCCTGCTCGTAGGCATCGTTGCTGTCGCCCCAGTTGGTGCGCAGCTTCGCTTCACGCAGCGCTTTCCCGACAAAGCCGATAAAGCGTTCTTCCAGTGCCTTCAGGCCCGCGTCATCATCCGGCTGAAGCGTGGTTGGCCAGACGCCTGCCAGCGCCTGATACAGCAGCCATTCCACGGCCGGTTCCGGCGCCGGGCCATCGTCGAGCGCGTGAACGTGCGCGGCGTTGATCCCGCGCCAGCGCGCCACGCTTTCGCGCCACAAATCCGGCGCTTCGGTAAGCGTATAGAGGCGTGCGCGGGCGTCTTCGCCGCGTTTGGTATCATGGCTGGAGGTGCCGGACAGCGCATCCGGCTGGCGCGCCAGCCGCGTCTCCATCTCCGCATGGAAGCGATCGAGCGAAAAATCGCGCGGCAGCGGTTCGGCACCCACTTCGTTCAGCGCCAGCGCCATGTTCTGGCGGAAGAACAGCGTGTCCTCGATGGACTTCGCCATCAGCGGGCCGGTGAGCTGTTGGAAGCGGATGCGGAAGGTGGCCGCCTTCTCAGCGGCAGCGACGTCTCCGGTGAGAATACGGACAAGGAAATCGAGCGCGGCGGGATCGGGCGCGGTCGCGCTGCGTTTTACCGTTTCGACCACCTGTTGCAGCCGTTCATGGCTGTCCGCAGGCAGCCCTTCAGCGGTGCCGTAGGTGCGATAAACCGGGAAGGCGACCAGCAGCTCGCGCAGCGCGGCGCGGGCGGCGCTCTCATCCAGCGGCGCGTGTTCAGCGTTCGCAATCGCCACCGCCAGCTTCAGCAGGGTGGTAAATTCGCCTTCAAAGTTTTTGTCGGCCATCAGCAGTTTGGCGTTTCGCAGTTCGGCGGCCATATCCACCGGCGCGCCGACGATCTGGTCACAGGCGCTGCGCAGCGCGGCAATTTTTTTGCCGTCCACCAGCGCGTCGGAGAGCGAGGCGATAAATTCATAACCGGTGGTGCCGGAAATCGGCCATGCTTCCGGCAGGTGTTCGCCTTCACCCAAAATCTTCTCGACCGTGATGTAGCATTCTGGCCCGGCCTGCTGGCGCAGACGCGTCAGATACGCGTTGGGATCGGCCAGTCCGTCCACGTGGTCGATGCGCAGGCCGTCCACCGCGCCGCTTTGAACCAGTTCCAGGATCAGCCGGTGGCTGTCATCAAACACCGCGTCGTCCTCCACGCGTACGCCCACCAGCCCGGTAATTTCAAAAAAGCGGCGATAGGAGAGGTCGCGCCGCGCATCCCGCCACGACGTCAGCCGCCACGGCTGACGTTCGTGCAGATCGGCAAGAGCGGCTTTATCAGTAAGTTTCAACACCGCCTCTTCGCGGCCCTGCCAGCTTTCGGCAACCAGCGGATAGTGGCTTTCAAAGTAAGCCAGTGCCGGTTTGCCGCTCTTTGCATCACGCTTCACGCTGATGTCGCCGTTTTCCAGCACGCGCTCAAATGTATCGCCAAGAAAAGGCAGCGTCAGGCGGCGCGACCAGTCGATGTCAAAGTGCCGCGCGTAGCGGCTGCTTTCGCCCTGCTCAATCACATCGCGCCACCAGGGGTTTTCCAGCGAGGCGGCCATATGGTTTGGCACGATATCGAGGATCAGGCCAAGTCCGGCCGCTTTCAGTGCCTTAACCATGCGGTCAAAGCCTTCGCGACCGCCAATAGCCGGTTCGATTTCGTTAGCATCGGTAACGTCGTAGCCGTGAGTTGAACCCGACGTGGCGGTGAAGATGGGCGAGGCGTAAAGGTGACTGATGCCAAGCCGCTTCATATAGGGCACAAGCGCGGCGGCGCGGTCAAAGGTCATGCCGTTGCGGAACTGAATACGATACGTGGCGGTTGGGATCTTCACGCTGTCTCTCCTGAAGCAAGGCGGACAATAATGGAATGCGTTGACAGCTCGCGGCCTTCCTGTGGGAAGGCAAAAAGGATCTCACCGGGCTGGTCGGGTAGCGGCTGCGTTTTATCGCCCACGTTCAATGCCAGGGAGAGCGTGCCCTGCGGGAACGTCCAGCTGACGGCGAGAAAACCTTCCGCCGTTTGCACGATGTTGCCCGCGTTGCCGCCCGCCGTGGCGAGGAGCGGTACAATGCGCTCGCGGCGCAGCGTCAGCAGCTCGCGGGTGAAGGCCAGCCAGGCTTTGCCGCTTTCGCTTTCCGGCTTGCGCCAGTCCAGTTTCGACATCTCAAAGGTGGTTTTTGCATTCGGATCGGGCACGCTTTCGCCCTCGTGTCCGGCATGGCCGGCAAACTCCTTCGCGCGCCCTTCACGTACTGCTTTCGCCAGATCGCCGTGGAAATCGGTAAAGAACAGGAAAGGATGAGTTTCGCCGTACTCTTCGCCCATAAACAGCAGCGGAATATGCGGCGAGCAGAGCAGCGCGGCCAGCAGTACTTTCGTCCGTTCCTCACCTGCCAGCGTAATCAGCCTTTCGCCCTGCGCACGGTTGCCCACCTGATCGTGGTTCTGGATAAAATCAACAAAGGCGACCGGCGGCTGTCCGGCGCTGTTCACGCCGCGCTTTTCGCCTGACTGCGACGACACCTCGCCCTGATAAGCGAACCCTTCCGCCAGCACGCGCGCGACGTGTTTTTCCGGCTGGTGGGCGAAGTCTTTGTAGTAGGCATGGGTTTCACCGGTAGCGAGAACGTGGATGGCATTATGAAAATCATCATTCCATTCGCCGGTAAATAGCGGCGCGGCGCCGTTTTCATCGCGTGGATGCAGGAAAATGACGTTGCGGCTGTCTTCCGTGGTCAGATGGATCGGGCGATCGGCGATCTCTGCGCGAATGCGCTGCGCAATCTCAATCAGCACGTGCTGAGCAGAAATATCTTCAATCTGATCGATGGCGTCGAAGCGCAGGCCGTCAAGGTTGAACTCCTGTAGCCAGTAGAGCGGCGCTTCAACGATGTAGCGACGCGCGGCATCAACGTCATAGGCAATACCGGCACCCCACGGCGTCATGCGCTCTTTGTGGAAGAAGTCCGGCGCCAGCAGCGGCAGGTAATTGCCCTCCGGGCCAAAGTGGTTAAGCACGATGTCCAGCACCACCGACAGACCCAGGTCATGGGCGGCATCAACAAAGGCTTTAAACTCTTCCGGCGTGCCGTAGCTGCTTTGCGGCGCGTAGAGCAGTACGCCGTCGTAGCCCCAGCCGCGGCTGCCGCCAAACTGCGAAAGCGGCAGCACTTCGAGCATAGTGATGCCGAGTTCGGCAAGGCGGGGCAGTTTTTCGATAGCGGCGCGGAAAGTGCCTTCCGGCGTAAAGGTGCCGAAGTGCATCTCATAAACCACTGTTTCAGTCCACGGGCGGCCTTTCCATGCGGTGTTGCGCCAGCGGTAGTGGGCAGGATCGATGACCAGAGAAGGGCCATTGACGTCCGCTTTCTGCGCGCGTGACGCCGGATCCGGCACGATCGTGCCGTCGGCGAGCACAAAATTGTATTCCGCGCCGGGTGAAACGCCTTCTGCCACCAACCCGAACCAGCCATCGCCGTCGGATTTCATTGCTTTGTCTTCGCCGGAAAGCCGGAGGTTCATCGTCTCATGGCCTGGCGCCCAGAGACGGAAGCGGACGGTGTCGGTGGCGATGAACTCAGCACCCCAACTTTTAAGAAATGATTTGGACTGCATCAATTGCCTCTTTTGACATAGAAATGAGCCGGGAGAAGACGCTCGAAGAACAATCATAGACCATTATTTGCGAGTGGATGGGCGCTGAAGCGAGACGCGGCGAACCGCATCATCCGGCGAGCGTGGAATGACAGAGTAGCGAATGAAAATGCGGGTGCGAGACTTATGGCTCACTGACCTTCACTAATGCATTTTACATTTCTGTTATTCAGGTAACTTTCTCTAAAATCAGCCTGTTAATAACGCTTTTGACGCGTTGGAGGAAAAATTATTCAGTGCCTGCTGATAATTATGCTGAAAAACGTTTATAAGGAAGGACAAATTTTTTTATGTGCTTTTTTATTGTTTTATTCAGGAAGTTGGTAATTTTTCTGTTGGTTCATTTTTTTTCAGTTAATGCACCTTGCCAGCGCCACGATTATTTATTCTGAACCAGCGTTTACTTTTTGAGCTAAACTATATGCTATGAAAAGAGAATAATTTTCTTTTTTTTTAAAAAAGAGGTAAATAAATGCAATTTCACAACGAGATGATGAGTCATTCAATCATTGGTGAAGCGGCAATGAACCTCGCTTTGCGTAATGAGGAAATTTGCGTTGCGACGCTGATCCGTCAGTTAGAAATAATGCATGAAAACGCGTCAGGCGAACTGCGGGCCGAACAAATAGTGCAGGCCAGGAACTGGCTGCGCAGCTATGTGAACGTGTCCAGCCGCGATAGTCATAAGACGCATCATGGAATGATGGCAGAACTCAGTCAGGAAAAAGGAAGTGATGCCGCAAGCGCTATTCGGCTGCCAACGCAAAGAGAATAATGTGGTCAATACGGGCGCCTCCGGGGTGCCCGGTTTCGCGAACCTGATGCCATTCCGCTCGCTACTTCTCTTCTCTCAAGGCCCTTCAAGTCTGAAAATTTATCTATAAAATAATACATTAGCGCTATTCAGGGTGTTCATCGTAGGGAGAATGAAAAAAAATCTGTACAAGTTTGTATTACTTGTATAACTTTTAATGAGAGAGATTGACCATCCGATAACTTATCCTGTGAGGCTCCCCATGCAATATAACGAAAGCGTTTCAACCTCAACAAATGCTATAGCTCGCTACTTCTCCAGGGCGGCGATGCCTGTTCAGCAGGAGACGTTGGGAGAGATCGTGGTGGAGATATTGCAGTCGGGTTGTAGCCTGAACCGTAAGGCAATTTGCTCAAAGCTTTTACAGCGCCTCGAACTGGCTTCAGGTTCTGAAGAGGAAAAACATTATCAGCAGCTCATCGCGCTGTTATTTACTCACTGAAGTTGTCAGGGGGAACTGTCCGCTCCTTCTGTTTTGCAGCCGGTAATAATGCTGGCACAGCCGACAACGTTTTTGTTCCTTTTAGTAAATATATGTGCCAAAGAAAACTCTGAAAAGCCTTATCCAGATATTAGCTATCTGAATAAGGCACAATAATACGTTTACGAAAACATTTATCTACTTCCATTCCATGCGGGCCCCACAGGAACAGAGCCATTTACTGGCATCGGCGATACAGCCACCTGAATAACTATTTGCATTATGCCTGCAACGGCGCCCATGCCTGGTAATTCACCATAAACGCCGAACGCCGCGCCCCAGGCTGCACCTGACATAATTCTCTTTACTATCTCAGAGTCAGGATCGGCAAGTGGATCGCCCACACCGCCAACGAAAGTAATGTCCTTGTCACTCCGTTTTATCATGTTGAACGCCTGTAAAAGAGAAAATATATGGCCAGATTTGCCGACATGGATAGTGCAGATGATGCCCAACAAAAAAGGATAAAATTATTAAAATATGTATAGTGTATGTCGGGTAAATGATTTACAAAAGGATAAATAAAACAGATTGCTATTGATGTTATTGACATAATTAACATGTCATATTTTATATTCCGCTTTCCTTTTTTTCTTTTTTCTTTTGTCTTTTATAAAAGTGAAGTATGCCATTATCGAAAAGAAAACCGGTGAAAATGAAAAATCAAAAAAAGACATAATGCGCTCTTTACTATAGGTATGGTAAGTTTTTTATTGGTAGCTAAGTAAATTTATAATATGAAATATATCTGGACTGTCTGTGATGCGTATCACATCAGGTAAGATTCAAATGTTGAATGCGGAAATTTATAAATTTGTCTAAAATAATCTGAGGACTTGCTCACCGCTACTGCCCATGCAAGCGCCACCAAACTGATTTATTCTCATTCCGCCAGCTCAGCCGGAAACTCGCGTCGTCTTCGGCGTCTCCCGATTTCCGTCTCCACCCGTTATTGCTGTATTCATTCTGTTTATAACGGCAAGCATATTGCCGCAACGACAACGTCAGAGCGAGGCTTATTTTGAGTGAGGAGTTGAGCGCACCCTGTACGGAGAAGATAATTTTAAGCGAACAGCGTTTCAGCATGCAACTGCGATGAAGAGAACAGGCACAGAGAGGGATGATGAAATAAAGAAAACCGGCCGCCGGTACTTATATTTGTATCGTGCGGCCGGAATATTTTTTTACCTGGTGTTGGTTGCCCCGTCTGACTGACCCAAAGGGTTCAATCTTTTCCGGTTCAACGTGAGTGATTATAAATAACTCCAAGCAAAGCGTAAGCTGTACTTAAGTACTGTTAATGCATGCTTTGAAAATGAGCGGGTTAACAAGAATTTGCACGGGCAAAGGTAATTTTCTTCTAACGATTTTTTTACCTTATTCATCAGGCGAATAGCGCAGGTTATGGCAAATTACCCGGCCGATTTTTTAAGAAAAATCAGAAAAAAACTGGCGCGTTTTTTTTAAAAAGACAGGAATATTTATGTTTTGATGCTTTCCGACCGCTTTCTGGCGTAAAAAAAGCCAGCGCTGGCTGGCTTTTTTATACCACGGGATTGTTAACGCATGGTGACAAACTCTTCCGCGCCGGTGGGATGGATGGCGACGGTGTTGTCGAAGTCTTTTTTGGTGGCGCCCATTTTGAGTGCGACCGCAAAGCCCTGGAGCATTTCATCCATGCCGTAACCAATGCCATGGATGCCGACGATTTTCTCTTCTTCGCCCACGCAGACCAGCTTCATCCGGCACGGCTGGCGATGCTGTGTTACGGCGGTGTACATCGCCGTAAACGACGATTTATAGACTTTCACCGCGTCGTCGCCATACTGCTCGCGCGCCTGCGGTTCGGTCAGGCCCACGGTGCCGACAGGCGGGTGGCTGAAGACAACTGTCGGTACGTTGCTGTAGTCCAGATGCTCTTCCGGCTTGTTGTTGAACAGGCGTTCGGAGAGGCGACGTCCTGCCGCAACCGCAACCGGCGTCAGCTCGACGGCACCGGTGTTGTCGCCCACCGCGTAAATACCGGCAACGCTGGTGTTCTGGTACTTATCAACGTCAATGTAGCCTTTTTCCGTCAGCTTCACGCCGGTCACGTTAAGGTTCAGGTTGTCCGTTTCCGGCTCGCGGCCAATTGCCCATACCAGGCAGTCAACCGTCTGTTCTTTGCCGTTTTCCAGCTTCAGCGTCAGGCTGCCGTCACCGTTTTTTACGATTTCCTGAGGGACAGAGTGGGTATGCAGCGTCGGGCCTTCGGCATTCAGTACCTCAACCAGCGTATCAACAATCAGCGGATCGAAGGTGCGCAGCGGCGCGTGCTTACGCACAAACAGATGTGTTTCCGATCCCAGCGCGTTAAGCACGCCTGCGATTTCTACGGCGATATAGCCTGCACCGACAACCGCTGTACGTTTTGGCAGCGCGTCCAGTTCAAAAAAACCGTCAGAGTTAATGCCGTATTCGGCGCCGGGAATGGACGGCAGCGTAGGGCGACCGCCGGTGGCGATCAGAATATGATCGGCGGTAATTTTCTCGCCGTTAACCTCAACGGTGTGCGCATCAACAAAGCGTGCGTAGCCTTTAATCACATCAACATTGTTTTTACCCAGCACGTTATCGTACGAGGTGTGAATACGATCGATATAGGCGCTGCGATTTTTAACCAGCGTGCTCCAGTCGAAGCGGTTTACCGTGGTATCGAAGCCGTAATCCGGGCCGTACTGGTGGATCGCTTCGGCGATCTGCGCCGCATGCCACATCACTTTTTTCGGTACGCAACCCACGTTTACACAGGTGCCGCCCAGCTCTTTGGCTTCGATCAGCGCGCATTTTTGTCCATACATAGCAGCGCGGTTGATTGAAGCAATGCCGCCGCTGCCGCCACCGATGGCAAGATAATCATAATGTTTGGTCATCGAGAGGGTTCCCTGATCCAGTGAAGTAAATTGGCATAGAGTGTAACGCTACTCGGCGGATTGCCGCAAAGTTTGCGTCTATGATTGTGATAGGAGCGGCGCGCCTGCCTGAGCGATAATCCACGTTTACGGTGGCCAAAATGCCGCTCCGTCTGTCAGAGGCAATAAGGGATCGCATGGAACTTCAATTCTTAGGTACCGGCGCGGGTACGCCAGGCCGTCAGCGCAACGTGACCAGCATTGCGCTCAGCCTTGAGGGCGTCCGCAGCGGCTGCTGGCTGTTTGACTGTGGCGAAGCCACGCAGCATCAGATTATGCGCTCACCGGTGAAAATCGGCAAAATTGAGAAGATTTTCATCACCCATCTGCACGGCGATCATATTTTTGGTCTGCCGGGGCTGCTGACCAGTCGCTCGATGAACGGTATCAGCGAAGGCATCACGCTTTACGGGCCAAAGGGCATCAAAACCTTTGTGGAAACCACCCTGAGCCTGAGCGGCTCCTGGCTGACCTTTCCGCTGGACATCGTGGAAATTAGCGCGGGCGAGATCCTGAACGACGAGCATTTTCGCGTGACGGCCTGGCCGCTGACGCATCCGGTCGAATGCTACGGCTTTCGTATTGAAGAGCATGCGCGGCCCGGCGCGCTGGACGCCGATCGCCTGCTGGCGGATGGCATCCGGCCGGGCAAACTGTTTCAGCAACTAAAGCGGGGCAGGACGGTGACCATGGAGGACGGGCAGGTGGTGAACGGTCGGGATTACCTTGGCCCCTCAACGCCGGGACTGACGCTGGCAATTTTTGGCGACACCAGCCCGACAGCCGCCGCGCGGGAAGTAGCAGCCAACGCCGACGTGGTGGTGCATGAGGCGACGTTGGAAGCCGCCATGGCGGAGAAGGCTAACAGTCGCGGCCACTCTTCAACGGTGCAGGCCGCGACAATGGCAAAAGAGGCGGGCGCCAAAAAACTGATTGTCACCCATCTCAGCTCACGGTATCTGCGCGAAGACACGGCGCGCCTGCTGGCGGAGTGTCGGGCGATTTTCCCTAATACTGAGATGGCGCACGACTTTGCGGTTTTTCCGCTGTAAAGCGGGCCTACTCGGGCACGATCCAACTGACTCTGGCATGGCCCGTTCCGCCTGGCACCAGCTTTTTGTGCAGCCACGGCAGCACGGTATTCATCTGCTCTTCGAGCTTCCATGGCGGATTCACCACCACCATGCCGGAGGCGGTCATGCCGCGTCGATCGCTGTCCGGCAGCACCGCCAGCTCTGTCTGCATAATGCGGCGAATACCGCTGGCTTCCAGCCCGGCAAACAGCCGTTTGATTTGCTGGCGCATCACCACCGGATACCAGAGCGCGTAGGTGCCGGTGCCGAAGCGTTTGTGCCCCTCTTTGATGCCGTCCACCACCGCCTGATAATCCGACTTGATTTCATAGGGCGGGTCGATCAGCACCAGGCCACGCCGCGACGGCGGCGGCAGCTTTGACTTCAGTTGCTGATAGCCGTCGCTGCGTTCGGTGCGCGCGCGGTCGTCTTTCAGAAATTCATTGCGCAGTAGCGGATAGTCGCTGGGGTGCAGCTCGGTCAGATGCAGCTTATCCTGCGGGCGCATCAGATGGCGGGCGATGAGCGGCGATCCCGGATAGAAGCGCAGCTTGCCGTTGGGGTTCAGCGCACTCACGCAGCTGATGTAGCTCTCCAGCTCTGCCGGCAGGTCGTCCTGCTGCCAGATACGGGCGATACCTTCCAGATACTCGCCCGTGCGCTCGGCATGTTCGCCACTGAGCTGATAGCGCCCGGCTCCCGCGTGGGTATCAAGGTAAAACCAGGGTTTTTCCTTCTCATTCAGCGCGCTGACGATCAGGCTTAGTACGGTATGTTTGAGGACGTCGGCATGATTGCCGGCGTGAAAACTGTGGCGATAACTGAGCATGTAGTGAGATCTGTCCGGTGGGAAAAGGCAATCGTGCCGCCGCAGCGGCACAGGTTGCAGGCAGTATACCTTTATAGCGGCAAAAATGCGCTAACCAGGCAGGCGTTGCAATACCGGATAGGTAAAGAACAGCAGATGCAGCATGTTAAAGGCGAAGTGCGCCAGCGTGGCCACCCATAAACGGCCGCTCCACAGCCAGGCCAGGCCATAAATCACGCCCGCCATGCTGGCGAAAATAACAAGCAGCACGCCGCCGGAAAGGTGCGCCAGACCAAACAGCAGCGCGGCCAGCAGCAGTCCCCATACGTTGCCAATCCACTGACTCAGCCGCTGTTGAATATAGCCGCGAAACAGCGCTTCCTCGGCCAGCGAAACGAAGAACAGATTAGCCAGCGCGAACGAACCGAGCCAGGCGGGCCAGTGAAGCTCCACATCCAGACCGCCGATCACCGTAGCGATGAGCAGCAGCACCGGCATCGACATCAGCAATACCAACCACCACAGTCGGTTAGCGGGCGGCACGCCGGGCCTTTTCAGCAGCGTGGGCATACAGCCCAGCAGCAGAAAGGGGATCATCGCCTTGTCAAAATTGTAATAGAAGGTGAAAGGCGCGCTCTCAGGGCCGGCCTTAACGCCGGAAACAATCAGCTGATTATTAAAGCCCGGCACCAGATGCAGCATCAGCGTGATGGCACCGACAACGAGGACGATTTCGCCGGGCAGAGAGAAAACCGACTGGCCGCGCGCCTTCGAGCAGTAAACGGCAACCGCACCGGTTATCAGAAGCGCAATGATGGCGAGCGGCTGGAGGGTATGATCCCAGATTGCCATCGCCAACGTCACCGCCAGCAGCGATAACGACACGCGCAGGTTAAAGGGTAAAAAAAGCAATGAGGCGGCAAATAAGTACCACATAAACAGGCTCCCTGTGGATTTGGATACTGCCATTACGGCATGGCGGGGCAAGTATGCTATTTGCTTCTCTGCCAGGCAAACGGTTCTTTGTCGTAGGGCGCGGCATTGATTTTCAGCGCGCTTAGCCTCATGTTAATGTGATTGCGCATTCAACTGCGCCTCACTTACCGATCATGACAACAAGGACCGCGCTATGACCAATCCGCTACTTTCCCGTTTCACTCTTCCTCCTTTCTCCGCCATTAAACCCGAACACATCGTTCCCGCCGTGACCGAGGCGCTGGCGGCGTGCCGTGCGGAAGTGGAGAAGGTGGTGGCTCAGGGCGCACCTTATACCTGGGAAAACCTGGTTCAGCCGCTGGCTGAAGTTGACGATCGTCTTGGCCGCCTTTTTTCACCGGTAAGCCACCTGAATTCGGTTAAAAACAGCCCGGAACTGCGCGAGGCCTATGAGCAAACGCTGCCGCTGCTCTCTGAATACAGTACCTGGGTTGGCCAGCACGAAGGGCTTTATCAGGCGTACCGCAATCTGAAAGAGAACAGCTACGCGCAGCTGGATGCCCCGCAGAAGAAAGCGGTGGACAATGCGCTGCGTGATTTTGAGCTATCCGGTATCGGCCTGTCGAAAGAGAAGCAGAAACGCTATGGCGAAATCGCCGCGCGCCTCTCCGAACTGGGCTCGACCTACAGCAACAACGTGCTTGATGCGACGATGGGCTGGAGCAAACTGATTACCGATGAATCCGAGCTTGCCGGGATGCCGGAAAGCGCACTGGCAGCGGCCAAAGCGCAGGCCGAAGCCAAAGAACAGCAGGGCTGGCTGCTGACGCTGGATATCCCCAGCTACCTGCCGGTCATGACCTATTGCGACCACGCCGCGCTGCGCGAAGAGATGTACCGCGCCTATTCCACCCGCGCCTCCGACCAGGGGCCAAACGCGGGCAAATGGGATAACAGCAAGGTGATGGAGGAGGAACTGGCGCTGCGCCACGAGCTGGCTCAGCTTTTGGGCTTCAGCTCGTTCGCTGAAAAATCGTTAGCCACTAAAATGGCGGAGAACCCGGCGCAGGTCACTGATTTCCTGAACGATCTGGCGAAGCGCGCGCGTCCGCAGGCCGAAAAAGAGCTTGAGCAACTGCGTGCCTTTGCGAAGAAAGAGCATGGCATTGATGAGCTGAACCCGTGGGATCTGACGTACTACGGCGAAAAACAGAAGCAGCATCTGTACACCATCAGCGACGAGCAGCTTCGTCCGTACTTCCCGGAAGAGCGCGCGGTTAACGGCCTGTTTGAGGTGGTTAAACGTATTTACGGCATCACCGCTAAGGAGCGTAAAGACGTGGATGTATGGCATGACGACGTCCGTTTCTTTGACCTCTTCGACGAAAGCGGCGAGCTGCGCGGCAGCTTCTATCTGGATCTCTACGCGCGTGAAAACAAACGTGGCGGCGCCTGGATGGACGACTGCGTTGGGCAGATGCGCCTCGCCGACGGCACGTTACAGAAGCCGGTTGCCTATTTAACCTGTAACTTTAACCGTCCGGTCAGCGGCAAGCCTGCGCTGTTTACGCATGACGAAGTGACCACGCTGTTCCACGAATTTGGCCACGGACTGCATCATATGCTGACCCGCGTCGAAACCCCCGGCGTGGCCGGTATCAGCGGCGTGCCGTGGGATGCGGTAGAGCTGCCAAGCCAGTTTATGGAGAACTGGTGCTGGGAGCCGGACGCGCTGGCGTTCATTTCCGGCCATTATGAAACCGGCGAACCGCTGCCGCAGGCGCTGCTCGATAAGATGCTGGCGGCGAAAAACTATCAGGCGGCGCTGTTTATTCTGCGCCAGCTTGAGTTCGGCCTCTTCGATTTCCGCCTCCATGCAGAATTCGATCCGGCGAAAGGCGCGCAGATTCTGGAGATGCTGCGGGAGATTAAGAAACGCGTTGCAGTGGTACCAAGCCCGGCATGGGGCCGCTTTCCGCATGCCTTCAGCCACATTTTCGCCGGCGGTTACGCGGCAGGATACTACAGCTATCTGTGGGCCGATGTGCTGGCAGCAGATGCCTACTCGCGCTTCAAAGAGGAAGGGATCTTTAACCGCGAAACGGGCCAGTCATTCCTTGATAATATTCTGACCCGTGGCGGCTCGGAAGAGCCGATGGAGCTGTTCAAGCGCTTCCGTGGACGCGAGCCGCAGCTGGATGCCATGCTTGAGCATTATGGTATTCAGGAACAGTAAGTGAACATCTGTTTAGTCGATGAATCGGGCGCCGGAGACGGCGCCTTATCTGTTTTAGCAGCGCGCTGGCAGCTTCAGCAGGATGACAACGCGTTGATGGCGCTGGTCATGACCGGCGAGCATCTGGAACTGCGTAAGCGCGATGAGCCAAAGCTGGGCGGCATCCGGGTGGATTTCACCAGCGGCGCGATGGATCACCGACGCCGTTTCGGCGGCGGGCGCGGCGAGGCGGTGGCGAAGGCGGCAGGCATCAAGAGCGGCTATCTGCCTACGGTGATCGATGCCACGGCGGGCCTCGGGCGCGACGCCTTCGTGCTGGCCGCGCTGGGCTGTGAGGTTAGGATGTTTGAGCGCCATCCGGTGGTTGCCGCGCTGTTGGATGACGGGCTGCAACGCGGCTACCGGCATCCGGAGATCGGCGGCTGGCTGCGGGCACGGCTGACGCTGATCCATGCTTCCAGCCTGGCAGCGCTGGCGGCGATCGATGACAGGCCAGACGTGGTGTATCTCGATCCTATGTATCCGCACCGGCAAAAAAGCGCGTTGGTGAAGAAGGAGATGCGGGTGTTTCAGTCGCTGGTGGGGGCTGATGACGACGCGGACGGCCTGCTGGAACCCGCCCGGCGGCTGGCGAAAAAACGCGTGGTGGTGAAGCGGCCCGACTATGCGCCGCCGCTGGCAGGTATCGCGACAACCTCAGCGATCGTCACCAAAAGCCATCGCTTTGATATCTATCCACCGCTGGGCTGATGAGTAAACGGGCGAGCCTGCCGCCCGTTTATTTTACTCGTCTTCGTCCTCATCGCGCAGCGGCACAATCAGCATGTCAATATGTACGGTGTTGATGAGCTGGCGCGCCGATGACATCAGCTTGCTCCAGAAATCCTGATGATGACCACACACCACTAAATCCACGTTGTACTTCTTAATCGCATCCACCAGCACCTGGCCCAGATCACCGCTGCCGCTCAGCGTTTCAGAGATGGGATAGCCAGCGCCGTGAGACAGTTCGGTAAGCGCGGAATGGGTTTCTTCAGATATGCGTTTTTGCATGTCGCCAAGGTTGACATCAATCAAGCCGGTGTAGAGATCGGAATAATTCACATCAACGTGGATCAGCGAGATTTTGGCATCGTAAGGACGCGCCATGGATACCGCTTTTTCCACCAGCAGCTTGCTTTCTGGTGAAAGGTCTACGGCAATCAGAATGTGTTTGTAAGACATAACGATACTCCTTTCATGCGATGCGGCCTGGTAACAACCGTCAAGGTATGCGTCTTAAAGTCCTGAAATCCTGTGAACACGATGTGGATTTCGCGTGAGGGGTAAGCGAATCAGCGCTCGCCGCCGCCTTTATTATTGATCGCTTTTAAGTATAGACCGAATTGTTAACAGAATCTGTGCCATAACGCGCGGTTTACAAAGGGCGTCATAATGAAAATTTTTCCGTCCGGATAAGTAAACTGCGCTGGAAAACTTTTAATCAGATCTCCTACACTATTAATGACGGGCCGGGGTGCTCGCGCCGCTGTGATAATAAAAAATCGCTAATTCTGTGGTTGACGATCCATCGTGAAGCCTGCCTGCGCAGCTTATTCACTGATGCTAAGTCGGGAGGAGATGATGATCAGCACCATCGCGCTTTTCTGGGCTCTTTGCTTCGTTTGTGTAATTAATATGGCTCGCTATTTTTCTTCTCTGCGTGCGCTGCTGGTGGTGCTTCGCGGCTGCGATCCGTTGCTTTATCAGTACGTCGACGGCGCCGGGTTTTTTACCTCGCACGGTCAGCCCAGCAAGCAGGTGCGGCTGGTGCGCTATATCTGGACGCAGCGCTACCTTGATCATCATGATGATGAGTTTATCCGCCGCTGCGAGCGGGTGCGCGGCCAGTTTTTGCTGACCAGCGCGCTGTGCGGGTTAGTGGTTATCAGCCTGATTGGCCTGATCATCTGGCACTGAACGAAAAAAAGGGTGGGCAACATGCCCACCCTTTTCTGCTCTCATACCGCTCAGACGAACTTCAGCGCCACCCAGTAAAGACAGCCGGACAGCACAATTGAAACGGGCAGGGTGAGCACCCAGGCCAGCAGAATATTCTTGATGGTCTTGCCCTGCACGCCACCACCGTCAACCAGCATGGTGCCCGCCACCGAGGAAGAGAGCACGTGCGTGGTTGACACAGGCATGCCGGTATAGCTGGCGACACCGATTGAAACCGCCGCCGTCATCTGCGCCGCCATGCCCTGCGCGTAGGTCATGCCTTTCTTACCAATCTTCTCGCCGATGGTGGTGGCAACACGACGCCAGCCGACCATGGTGCCGAGCGCCAGTGCCATCGCCACGGCAATGATGATCCACACCGGCGCGTACTCGACGGTATTCAGCAAATCGCCCTTAAGCTGACTGAGGAAACGACGATCTTCGCCATTGGTTTCCGGCAGCTTGGCCGCTTTGTCCGCCGTATCAGAGATACACATCAGCAGACGGCGAAGCTGCGCGCGCTGATCGAGGCTGAGCGCATCATAGCTTTGCAGATTGTTCAGCAGACCCTGCGCACGCTCAATAGCGGGCAGCGCGCGAGACGCGTTGCAGTGAAACTCCTTCGGGCCGTCCCGGTTCTCTTCCGGCGTGGGCACCGCAGGCGGCGCCATCTGCACAATGTGTGTCAGCGTTTCCGGCTTCTGCTGATAGAACTGTCCCAGATGATTGACCGCATCGCGCGTGCGGGTGATGTCATAACCGGAGGCGTTCATATTGACCACAAAGCCCGCAGGCGCCACGCCAATCAGCACCAGCATAATCAGGCCGATGCCTTTCTGGCCGTCGTTGGCACCGTGAGAATAGCTGACGCCGATGGCAGAAACGATCAGGGCGATCCGCGTCCAGAACGGCGGTTTTTTCTTGCCGTCGATTTTTTCACGTTCGGCTGGCGTCATATGGATACGGCGGCGTTTTTTGCTGCCGCTCCAGTAGCGACGCAGGATGAATACCAGCCCGCCTGCGATGATCAGGCCGACAATGGGTGAAATCACCAGCGACAGAAAGATGCCGATCATTTTTGGGATATTCAGCGCTTCTACCACCGAGGTGCCGGTCAGTAGCGCGTTGGTCAGGCCGATACCAATGATGGCACCGATAAGCGTGTGTGAACTGGAGGCAGGCAGACCAAAATACCAGGTGCCGAGGTTCCAGATAATCGCGGCCAGCAGCATGGAAAAGACCATGGCCAGTCCATGAGCGGAACCGACGTTTAACAGGAGATCGGTGGGAAGCAGATGGACAATCGCGTACGCAACGCTCAGCCCGCCTAACAGCACACCAAAGAAATTGAATACCCCCGCCATGACGACTGCCAACTGCGAGCGCATCGCGCGGGTATAGATAACCGTAGCCACTGCATTTGCCGTATCGTGAAAGCCGTTGATGGCCTCATAAAACAGAACGAACAGCAGCGCAAGAACAAGTAACAGGCCGGTATGATAATCAAGACCAGCAAACAGATGTAGCATAAGCGTTACGCCATATTTTTGAAGGACATGAACGCGGCGCATTATCCGCGAGAAACTGCGCCAGGGGAAAGCAAAATATAGTCTTTTTTGACAGATTTATGTCAGCTATCAAACGCAGGCAACACAATATGTCGAAAAATCATCCGGTTAATAAATGTTTCTGGGATGACAGGCCGGTGACGCTGGCATCGATCCAGGCAACTCTCTACAATCACCGTCTTTTAAGCAGGTGGGCAAACGCGCGTGGAAAAGTTTGACGTTATTATCATCGGTGCCGGGGCAGCCGGGCTGTTCTGCGCTGCGCAGGCCGGGCAGCGCGGCAGGCGCGTACTGCTGCTTGATAACGGTAAAAAGGCCGGGCGCAAAATATTGATGTCCGGCGGCGGACGCTGTAATTTCACCAACCTCTATACCGAGCCGTCGGCCTACCTTTCCCACAATCCTCACTTTTGTAAATCCGCGCTGGCGCGCTACACCCAATGGGATTTTATCGATCTGGTGAATCGACACGGCATCGCCTGGCACGAAAAAACGCTCGGCCAGCTGTTCTGCGACGACACCGCGCAGCAGATTGTCGATCTGCTGCTGAAGGAGTGCGAGGCGGGGCAGGTGACTCTGCGCCTGCGCAGCGAGGTGCTGAGCGTTGAGCGTGATGAAGGTGGCTATACGCTGGCGCTGAACGGCGCAACCGTGCGGGCGGAGAAGCTGGTGATCGCTACCGGCGGATTGTCGATGCCGGGGCTGGGCGCATCGCCGTTTGGCTATAAAATCGCGGAGCAGTTTGGCCTGAACGTTTATCCCACCCGCGCGGGCCTGGTGCCGTTCACGCTGCACAAGCCGCTGCTGGCGCAGTTACAAACCCTCTCTGGCGTGGCGGTACCCGCCGTTCTGACCGCCGAAAATGGCACGGTATTTAAAGAAGCGCTGCTGTTTACTCACCGCGGGCTCTCCGGCCCGGCGGTGCTTCAGCTTTCCAGCTACTGGCAGCCGGGCGAATTCATCACGGTCGATCTGTCGCCGGCGTGCGATCTTCATCAGCTTATGAATGAAGAGCGTGAGGCGCACCCGAATCAGAGCCTGAAAAATACGCTGGCGAAGGTGCTGCCGCGCCGTCTGGTGGAGTGTCTGCAACTGCTGGGTATCGTGCCGGAATGTTCGCTCAGGCAACTTAACAGCCGTCAACAGGAAGCGCTGGCCTCCGCGTTGCACCAGTGGCGCGTGCAGCCGAACGGCACGGAAGGCTATCGCACCGCCGAAGTGACGCTTGGCGGCGTGGATACCACGCTGCTGTCATCAAAAACGATGGAGGCCCGCGACGTGCCGGGCCTGTACTTCATCGGCGAGGTGATCGACGTTACCGGCTGGCTCGGGGGCTACAACTTTCAGTGGGCCTGGAGCTCGGCCTGGGCCTGCGCGCAGGCGATTTGAGCGACCTCTGTTTACCGGCTTGCTTTTATATCGCTCATTAGCGCAGAAAAAGGATTATCCAGAAGTTAATAAATGATACAGAGTAGAGTAATGAGAATTGTTATATTTTACCTTCTGTAAAGGCCCGCATTGAGACATGAACAACTACGCCGCTTCACAAATTTTCCTGCACTGGCTGACGCTACTCCTGCTTGTCCTCGCCTATGGCACGGTGCAAATCCGGCCGTGGGTGCCGGACGGGCCATCATGGCAGGGCTATGCGGTCGCCATTACCCATATTACCGCCGGCGCGACCGTGTTTTGCCTGATGCTGCTGCGGCTTTTTCTGCGGCTGATTAAACGCACTCCCGCTATCGTGCCGGTACCGAAGCGCTGGCATACCGGCATGGCGCATCTTACGCATACCTGCCTGTATGCGCTTTTTATCGCCCTGCCTGCCAGCGCCATTCTCTCGCGCTATTTTTGGGGGGCGGAGTGGAGCCTGTACGGCGTGGCGATGCCTTATGCCGACGCTGCGGATCACACCCTTTCCAAACGTTTTAACCAGTGGCATAAACTGCTGGCTCCGCTGGGGTACTGGCTGATTGGTTTACATACCGCCGCCGCGCTGGCGCACCACTATCTGTTTAAGGACAATACGCTGCTGCGCATGATGCCTTCGCGGCGTCAGCGCCGGTAGCATCACCACAGGCACAGCTTCTTTAACCGCTGCGACAGCGGATTGCGCCGGCGATCGCCAACGCTGTGCGCCATCCGGCGCGCACGGCCACCTTATTTTTACCCATTACAGGATTGGGTCATCATTATAAAGCGAATTATTACATTAATTATTTAATCTTTCTGTCAACCGTCACGCTTATGGATTCCAGTAATATGTGATACAACCTGGGATCAGAGCAAAAGGCATTATAATGTTGCGTCAGTGTGAAGATGGTTTTATTTCAACGCCAGCCTGAATTTAATTTTTTGTTATTTTTGGGTGCTTTTTATTCGTTATTAGCGTAGTTGAATCTTATAAAACAGGATTTCTTTGTTTTTCATCGCCGTTGTACATCACAAGGGCGTTTTTATTTTAAAAGAAACAGTTATTTAACGTATTCTTTCTTCTTTGCAGGTGTTGAAAAACCTGGCTTTAACCGAAAAGATAAGGTTAAACGAAAGCCTTTATTACCATAACTAATGAAATCGAACGCGATTTACTCTGGCGAGCTGTTTTACTTATTTTACTTTTAGATGTAACATTTGTTCGTATTTATTTTAAATTGATTGCGTGCTAATTATTTTATGCTGACGCTTCTACTGGTGTTGCCATTAATACAGATCTCAATGAATGACTATTGAGGGCCCAATGCAGGATTGATACCTGTGTCTTTGTCCGGGCCGCTATACAAAGGAATGTCTCATGTTTATTAATAAAAAATTCTTCTCACTTAATATAATAACGCTGGCGTTATTCCCGTTTTATGTCTCAGCAGCTTCTTCGTCCGCCTGGGTGGCGGAAAACGGCGCGGTCGTTACCGCAGATGACAACTACACCACCACCACGCAAGATGACGTTCCGCTACGGGTCAACGGTGAAAACAGCCTGTTGATAACCGATCTCGGGACCGTTTTTACCAGCGCCGCCGACGCCACCGACGTTGCACAGGTGACAGATAAAGGCACGCTGCAACTTAATCGCTCCTCACTTTATGCGCAAAAAGCCTCATCCAATGGCATAAAAGTCACGGACGGCACGCTGGAAATGAACGGCGGGCTGGTCGGTACTGCCGGGGGGAATAACAATGGCATTCTGGCTACTCAAAATTCAAACATCACGCTGAATAACGCGCAGGTCGCGCTCAGCGGCATTAACAGCGTGGCAATCAATCTGTCGGGCGGCACGCTGACCGCGAACGATATTGGCATCACCAGCGGCGATGCAGGTAACTTTGGCATCCGACTGGAAGACGGTACGGTTGCAAAAGTGGACAATGCAAAAATAGCCTTAGGCAACGCGGGTGCGCGGCACAGTCTGTATATCCTCAACAGTACGTTTGAAGGCAAAAACGTGGTCATTACCTCGGCAGCGACCGCCGCCGCCGCCATCCGTTTAGATAAAGGCAGTAATACCACTGATATTTCAAGCGTCACCCTTACCGACAGCAGCATTAACGCTGCCGACGTTGGGGTGAGAGTAATGAACGGCGTACTGACGCTGAACAATGTGGATGTTAATTCGGTCAGTCATGCCGTTGACGTTAACCAGGACGAAGGTACAGTACTGATTGATGGCGGCTCCTATACCACCACAGGGGATGAGGCGGACGCACTGATTGTCATGTCGGATCAGGCCCTGCTGACCGCGACGAACACCCGTATTGCTACACAGGGCGACAACGCCACCGCCGTTGCTGCTCTGCTCGGCACGGCAATCGTAAAAGATAGCGAGCTCTCAACCACCGGCGATTACGCATATGGTCTCTACTCGCATGGCAGCGTCGAGGGCGAAGGCCTGACCATTACCACGTCAGGCATAAGCAGTCATGCCGTTGTTGCCGCACTTGGCGGTGAAACCACGGCCAGAGAAAGCGTTATTCACACCCGCGGGGACAACAGCGTAGGGCTGTTTGCGATGCATAATTCAACCGTTAATGCTGACGGTGTGGATCTTCGCACCGAGGGGGTCAATGCGCATGGCATGCGGATAACCTACGGCGGCGCGCTCAACGTCAGCAACAGCATCATCACCGCCGAACAGGCTGAAGGGCTGTATGTCATCATGCCAAGCCCGGCTAATGAGCCACAGCCGCAGGCGACGCTGGATAACGTTGCGCTGACCAGCGCCAATTCGACGGCGATCCTGGCAGGTGGAACAAATGGTTTTCAGCTTACGCTGAAGAATAAGACCACGGTTTCCGGTGGTAACGGCGAAGCTATCAGGGCAAGCGCGATCATTGATGACAACCCTGACGTTGCTCCGGTGTATGCAAATATTACGACAACGGCGGCGGGACAGGTCAGGCTGTTGGGCGATGTGGTAACCGACAGCTATGAAAACCGCATTGATTTATCGTTAGCCGACGGTTCCGAACTGCATGGCGCAACGCAGAACGTTAACAGCCTGGCGCTGGATGACAGCAGCGTATGGCTGATGAGTGCAGACTCAAACGTGAAAACGCTGAAGCAGAATGGTCACGTTATGTTTAAACGCGGCGGGGATTATCGCACCCTGACCGTAGACGGCGACCTGAGCGGAAACGGTAACTTTACCCTTAATACTCACCTTGGAGGCGATGACTCGCCTTCAGATAAGGTACACGTCAAAGGCAAGGCAGAAGGTAGCTACAACGTTACCTTCACTAACACGGATGGCGCAGGCGTACAAACCGATGCCGGTATTAAGGTTATCCAGGTTGACGGCGACACGCAGGGGGCCACCTTTACCCAGGCGGGCCGTGCCGTTGCGGGAAATTATGAGTATTACCTGAATAAAGTGGGTAATAACGACTGGTATCTTCAGGCTTCTTACGCCGCCGTTGAGCCGGGAGAAGAGGCGGTTACGCCACCGATTGATGACAGCAATCCGGATGATAACCAGAACAAGCCGGACAATAATGGCGGCAACAACGATGGTAACAACGGCGGCAACAACGGCGGTAACGACCAGGGTAATAAGCCCGATACGCCTAAAACTTACCGTGCGGAGACGGCAGGCTATCTGATGACGCCGTATCTGAATGCGGCGTATGGCTTTATGTCAGTGGGTGCTTACCACCAGCGTATGGGCGCTTACCGCGACGGTCAGGCTGCCTGGGGACGCGTTTATGGACGTCATGACAGCTTCGGTGCCGATCGATTTGGTTATAACGTTAACAGCTCATACATCCAGTTGGGCGGTGACGTTTACAATCAGACACTCAGCAACGGCTGGCAGGCAAAAGCAGGCCCGATGATTACCCTGGGACGTCAGAACAGCGCCAATCAGGACTACGCACGTCGCGCGCGAGCAGGGTTGTCGGTGAATACCGGGCATGCATACACCACCGCTTACGGCGTGGGCGGCTACTTCACGGCACTGCATGATGACGGCACCTATGTTGATACCGTGGCGCAGCTTACCCGCTACAGCAATCGTCTGCACAGCGACTCATCGGCGAAGCTGGACAGTTATGGTCTGGTGGTTTCCGGAGAAGTGGGCAAGCCTTATACGCTCTCAGGCCGCGTCAAAATTGAGCCGCAGGCGCAGCTCATGGTGCAATATATGAACGTCAGTCAGACCGAATCCGCAGACGTGAAGCTGAACGATCAGAACTTCTTTATTGGCCAGGCTCGCGGCGGAATGCGTCTGTTCTATGACGGAGCGCGTGCGCAGCCTTATGTGAAAGCAGATATGGTGCAGCAAATTGGCGCAACGCCGGGCGTCATGATGAATTCAGAGCGGCTGAAGCCAGAAGTTCATAAAGCACAGTGGCAGGCTGGCGCAGGCGTCAGCGCCAACGTGGATAAGAATCTGCGCGTCTATGCTGAAGGTCAGTACTCACATACCTTCAGCAAGGGAATTGAGGGCTATACCGGGTCGTTGGGCCTGGAATATAAGTTCTGAGCAAGGCGATAAAAAAAGCCCGCGACTGTCGCGGGCTTTTCGCTTTCTGGCTATTCGTTAATGTTGGGATGCTGATTGATCAGATGCTTACGCTTCTCTTCCAGCTCGGCAATCTTCTCATTGATATCCTCAATCTTGTTCTCAATGTTATCGTGATGCTCCTGCAATATTTCGCGCGCCTCGGCCATATCGGAAGCTGCCGGCGTTGCACCGCGTAATGGCTTATTGGCCGTCTCTTTCATCGTCAAGCCGGTGATCAGGCCTATTACCGCCACCACCATCAGATAATAGGCGGGCATATACAGGCTACCGGATGATTCAACCAGCCATGCTGCCAGGGTCGGCGTCAGGCCCGCAACCAGTACCGAAATGTTAAAGGCGCTGGCTAATGCGCTGTAGCGAATATGCGTGGGGAACATTGCTGGCAGCGTCGAGGCCATCACGCCGGTGAAACAGTTGAGGATCACCGCCAGCACCAGCAGACCGGCAAAAATCAGGCCCATAACGTTGCTGTTAATCAGCATGAAGCATGGGATCGCCAGAAGCAGCAGCGCGATGCTGCCGATGATAACGAAAGGCTTACGGCCAAACTTATCGCTCATCATGCCCATTACCGGCTGTACAAACAGCATACCAATCATAATGGCGATAATGATCAGCACGCCATGATCTTCCGGGTAGTGCAGGTTGTGCGAAAGATAACTTGGCATGTAGGTCAGCAGCATGTAATAGGTGACGTTGGTAGAAATCACCAGGCCGACACACACCAGCAGGCTGCGCCAGTGTTTAGTGGCGATCTCCTTAAAGGAGACTTTCGGCCCGTCGGTCAGCCCTTCGCGATCGCCCTGTTCAAGCTTATCAACGTGCTGTTGGAACGCAGGCGTTTCTTCCAGCGCGTGGCGCAGATAAAGCCCGATAATCCCCAGCGGCAGCGCAACAAAGAACGGGATACGCCATCCCCAGCTGAGGAAGTTTGCCTCACCCACTACGGTCGAGATAAGTACCACCAGCCCCGCGCCAAGCACAAAGCCGGCGATTGAGCCAAAGTCCAGCCAGCTCCCCATAAAGCCACGTTTGCGATCGGGCGAGTACTCCGCCACAAAAATTGACGCACCGGTATATTCGCCGCCTACGGAAAAGCCCTGCGCCATTTTACACAGCAGCAGCAGGATGGGCGCCCAGATACCGATCGAGGCGTGGGAGGGGATCAGGCCGATACAGAACGTGCTGATCGACATAATCACAATGGTTATCGAAAGGATTTTTTGGCGACCATATTTGTCGCCCAGCGCGCCAAAAAACAGCCCACCCAGTGGACGGATTAAGAAAGGAACCGAGAACGTCGCCAGAGCGGCGATCATCTGGACGCCGGGGTCGGCACCCGGAAAAAAGACCTGGCCCAATGCGTAAGCCACAAACCCATACACACCAAAGTCGAACCACTCCATGGCGTTACCGAGCGAAGCAGCGGTAATCGCCTTGCGTAACCTGGCATCATCAATGATCGTTACGTCTTTTAAGCCAATCGGCTTAACACGCTTCCTACGTAGCTTCATATAAAACACCCTGTAGTTTTCTGTTTTCCAATGGGAACTGCGTTCATCTGTCGTCTTGAAAATATGAGACAACGCACATAATAGCTTCCAGGTCTGCCATCCTGCCGACAGCAATATTTAGCGGGCGTTCGCGCCTTTTAACCTGTCGCTGACGTTGCTCAGTATATCGTTACTTAAGCACGTAACATAATTTCTACCGGAAATTATTGAATTTTTAAAAAACAGATAACCGGGATTTCATTGCGAATTCATAAGTTTATTTTTTTTCAGAGCCGTTTTTTTCCACGGTGGCCACCGCCATGGCAATCAGCCCACTCACCATCCGCCGCAGGTGCGGTTCATTTTCAACGGATGCTTTCAGGCTGGTCGTGGCGGTGCGCAGGATGAAGGCCATATCGTCAGCCGTAATATAGGGATTACCCGTCAGGTTGGGCGCCAGCACGGTTTTCAACGCCTGTTCAAATTCCGCGTGCATTGCCCGGGTGGCGTCGGGCGCCCATGCCTGGCAGTTAACGATCAAATCTGTCGCATTCTCCGATCCCAGCACTGACATTACCGGTCCAATCAGCCAGATATCAAACAGGCAGGCCAGCTGCGCATGCAGGCCACTGGCGGCGGGAAGGCGTTCTGCTGTCGCAAGGCCGTTACGGCGCTGCTGGCGCGCGACCAGCGCGGAGAAAATGCCTTCTTTATTGCTAAAGGAGGCATAGAGCGAGGGGCGTGACATTTCGCTGGCCTGAGCAATATCACTCATTGTCACTTTGCGATAGCCATGCCGCAGAAAAAGCGCCAGCGAAGCATCAAGAATTTTTTGGTCTTTACTGTCCATATCGATTTATTTACACCTTTACACTTGACGTAATATGTAAAGCCAGGCTAGTGTCTTTACAGATTTGAAAAATTGTAAACCCCACCTTGAGAGATAACAATGAGTAACCAGGTAAAGGCGATAAAAAGTCCCCGTCAGACCGTCGGCTATGCTGCTCTAGAACGCGGTGGAAAACTGGTGCCCTGGACGTTCGAACGTCGTGCATTGCGGGAACACGATGTGGCGATGAATGTTCTTTATAGCGGCGTATGCCACAGCGATCTGCACGCCATACACGAGTGGGGAAAGAACTACCCGCTGGTGCCGGGGCACGAGATCGTTGGTGAAGTGACGGAAGTCGGCAGCGCGGTGACGCGTTTCAAAGCGGGTGACAGAGTGATGATCGGCACTATTATCGATTCTTGCCGCGTCTGTCCGCACTGCCGGCAGCAGGAGGAAACCTACTGCTACGAATTTCCTGTTACCACCTACGATGGACACGACCGCGTTGACGGCAGCCTGACGCGGGGCGGCTATTCCGATTATTACGTCGCCGATGAGCATTTTGTTTATCCGCTCCCTGAGGGGCTGGATCCGGCTGGTGCGGCGCCGTTGCTGTGCGCGGGGGTCACCACGTTTGCGCCGCTGCGCCACTGGCAAGCAGGCGAGGGCAGCGTCGTTGGCATCGTTGGTATCGGCGGCCTGGGCCATCTGGCGATAAAGTTCGCCCGCGCCATGGGCGCGCATGTTGTGGCTTTTACCACCTCGGCACAAAAGCGCGAGCAGGCGCTGGCGTTGGGGGCGCACGAGGTGGTGTTGTCAACGGATGAAAAGCAGATGGCGGCGCAGCGGCTGCGCTTCGATTTTATTCTGGATACGGTTTCGCGCAGCTATCCTTTGACGCCGATGATCCACGCGCTGAAGCTGGATGCGACGCTCTGCTCGCTGGGTATTCCACCATATTTTGATTTGCAGCCCATCGCGCTGGCAATGGGCCGCCGTCGCCTCGCCAGTTCAGGCGCGGCGGGAACGAAGGACACTCGCGCGATGCTGGCCTTCTGCCAGCAGCATAATATTGTGGCGGATGTAGAGGTTGTCGCGATACGTGATATCAACAGCGTGCTGGCGCGTCTGGAGAAAGGCGACGTGCGCTATCGCTTTGTCATTGATATGCAACGTGGCTGAAGGTAATAAAAAACGGGCGCCCGTCAGCGCTACGCGTTAAAGAACGTCTGGCGCAGCGCCAGCTCCACGCCGCGCACCTCTGCCAGCCCTTTCAGCCGACCAATCGCCGAGTAGCCAGGATTGGTTTTCTTATGCAGATCGTCCAGCATCTGATGCCCGTGGTCAGGACGCATCGGGATTGGACGCTGGCTGCCCCGCTGGCGACGACGCTGCTCTTCGGCCAGAATCACCTTGACCACGCCGACCATATCGACGTCGCCCTCCAGGTGCGCCGCCTCATGAAAGCTCTTCGGGTTGGCCTCGCGTAGCGTCGAACGCAGGTGCGCAAAGTGAATGCGATCGGCAAAGGCGCTGGCCATTTGCACCAGATCGTTGTCCGCGCGGACGCCATACGAGCCGGTACAAAAGGTAAAGCCGTTATGAATGCTGTCGACCGTCGCCTTCAGCCACTGCATATCGTCAAACGTTGAGACGATGCGCGGCAGGCCGAGGATCGGACGCGGCGGATCGTCAGGATGCACCGCCAGCACGATGCCCGCCTCTTCCGCCACCGGCACCACGGCGCGTAAAAATTCAGCCATGCTCTCGCGCAGCCCGGCTTTGTCGATGCCGTCGTACTGCGAAAGCTGCGCCTGAAACTGCGCCAGCGTATAGCCCTCTTCTGCGCCCGGCAGTCCGGCAATGATGTTGCGCGTCAGCGTCTCTACCGCGTCCGGCGTCATGGCCGCGAAGTAATCCGCCGCCTCTTTCTGCTCCTGCGCATCGTAATCCTGCGCCGCGCCGGGACGTTTCAGAATGTGCAGTTCGAAGGCGGCAAAGGCGATGTGATCGAAGCGCAGCGCCTTCGCGCCATCCGGCAGTTCCCAGGCCAGATCGGTGCGCGTCCAGTCCAGCACGGGCATAAAGTTGTAGCAAACGGTATCCACGCCGCAGGCGCCAAGGTGACGAATCGACTGCTGATAGTTAGCGATGTAGCGTTGGTAATCGCCACGTCGGGTCTTGATTGACTCATGGACGGGAATACTCTCCACCACTGACCACACCAGACCTTTTTCCGCCAGCAGCGCCTGACGCGCCCTGATTTCTTCGATGGGCCAGACCTCGCCGTTGGGAATATGATGAAGGGCAGTGACGATGCCGGTTGCCCCCGCCTGGCGCGCATCATCCAGCGACACAGGATCGTTTGGGCCGTACCAGCGCCATGTGTGTTCCATAAACTCACTCCTCGCAAATATTGGCCCGGTGGTCAGGCCGCTGGACCAAGAATAGAACGTAACGACGTTCAGCGCCGTGATACCGATCGCAGCTTTTAGCCAGCAGCAGCCTCAAAAAGGGCAGAACCCTGTGCTAAGCTGCCTGCCAAATCGCATGGCAGGAGCAGTCAGATATGGAATTACCGACGCTTAAACCCGAAAGACTCTATCGGCAGATCTCCGCGCTGCTGATTAGCTGCATTCACAAAGGGCAGTTTTTGCCTGGCGCGATGCTGCCGCCGGAGCGCGAACTGGCCAGGCAACTGGGCGTTAGCCGCTCTTCCGTGCGTGAAGCGCTGATCGCGCTGGAAATTACCGGCTGGGTGGAAATTCGTACCGGCAACGGTGTGTTTGTCGCCAGTCCGCTGCCGCAGGCGGACGTCACGCCTGTTGACGAAGCGTTCAGCCTGAAGGCTCTGCTCAACGCGAGGAAGATCTACGAAGGGATGACTGCCGAACTGGCGGCGCGCAACGGCACAGACGATCAGCGCGCGAGACTGCATGAACTTGCGCAGGATTTAACGGGCTTAAATATCAACGATGAAAAATTTCTCCATGAAGACAAGCGCTTTCATTTGTTAATTGCTGAAATGACCGGCAACGAGCTGCTGGCGGAGATGATGGAATATCTGTGGAATAAGCGAAAAAGCTCACACTTTATTCGGCTGGAAAGTCACTATGCGGAAAACGACTTTCCGCGAGTGATGAATCAGGATCACGACAGCATCGCGCGGGCTATCGCCGCGCGCGATCCGGTGCTTGCCCGGCAGTGCATGGAAAACCATCTCCAGCACGTCTACGATCGCTTATTCAGCGAGACGTAACGGTTATTTCGTCAGGCGCTTATTGGCGCGTGGCCTGCCGTTGCCGAGCAGGATCGCCAGCTTGCTGCCGCCCGGCGTGGTTTCCATCAAAATTTTGCAGACGCAGGTGAGCGGCACGGAGAGCAGCATGCCGACCGGGCCGAGCAACCACCCCCAGAACAGCAGCGACAGAAACACCACCAGGCTCGAGAGTCCCAGCCCTCGTCCCATCAGCCGTGGCTCAAGCAGATTGCCAAAGACCATATGAATGGCGATAAACAGGGTGGCAACCAGCGTGGCGTCGTAAACGCTGTTCAGCAGAAGCGCCTGAAGAAACGGCGGCACGCCGGCGATAATCGGGCCAATATTCGGAATGTAGTTCATCGCAAAGGCGACTACGGCCCACAGCAGCGCGAATTTTATGCCCAGCAGGAACAGCACCAGCCAGACTGAAAGGCCGTTGATCAGGCTGATCAGCGTTTTTAAGGCCAGATAATGGGTTACGCCTTTTAAAGCCTTGTGTAAACCGGCAATGCGGATTTTCGGGTTAACCAGCGCGAAACGCAGTTTGTAGGGCAGATGATGCACCTCAAACAGCATAAAGATCACCGTGGTCAGCACCAGCACGATATTGGTCATGACCCCGGAAAACTGGCTCAGCACTGCGCCCGCCATATTCATCACTGAATCGGGGCCAAGTCGGTCAGCCAGTCGCGTGGTGGAAAGGTTAATGTGAAAGGGCGAAGCAAAATGCTGCAAAATCGCCAGCTTGCGTTCCACCTGCGTACTGAGCTGTGGATAAATATCGCTGAATTCACTGACCGAACCGGCAATCATCGCCACCAGCAGGGCAATAAAAATCAGTACGGCAACCACCACCAGCGTCACGGCTATCACCCGTTTGACGCCGCGCCGCATCAGTATTGTGACCAGCGGATTCAGTACAATGGCCAGAAACATCGCCAGTAAAAACGGCACCATGATCTCCGACGCTGCCTTGATACCCGCCAGAATGACTACCAGCGTCGCCAGCTTCAGCAACATGTTCTGCCCTATCTTCTCCTGCTGTAATTCACTCATTCCGCCTCCGATGCGCCAATTCGCTCATCAAGTCTAGCGCATTCATACGCTTACGCGACGAAATTTAAAGAGTTCGCTGACGTTGACCGATATTTGTCACCACGTGGTGCGATCTTTTTTCGGCAAAACCAGGTATAGTTAACACTCATCTCTGTCCAATAGCGTACTGATTTTCATGCCTGAACAACCTGATACGGAGCCTGCGCTGAGCGGATTACGCCTGAACCTGCGTATTATTTCCGTAGTGATTTTTAACTTCGCCAGCTATATGACCATTGGGCTGCCGCTGGCGGTTTTGCCCGGTTACGTGCACGACGTAATGGGTTTCAGCACTTTCTGGGCGGGTCTTGCCATCAGTTTGCAATACTTCGCCACGCTGCTCACCCGACCGCATTCCGGCCGAATGGCCGATCGCTGGGGGCCGAAAAAAGTGGTGATCCTCGGTCTGTTTGGCCCCTTACTCAGCGGCGTTTTTTATGCGCTGGGCGCGCTCGGCGACAGCACGCCGGTTCTGGGCCTGATTTTTATCTGTATCGGCAGGATAATTTTGGGCGCGGGCCAGAGTTTTGCGGGCACCGGCTCCACCCTGTGGGGCGTTGGCGTGGTGGGCTCGCTGCATATTGGCCGGGTGATTTCCTGGAACGGCATCTTTACCTACGGCGCAATGGCGATTGGCGCGCCGCTCGGCGTGGCAATCTATCATTGGGGCGGCCTGCTGCTGCTTTCCGGCATCATTATCGTTATTGCGCTGGCGGCTATTCTGCTGGCACTGCCGCGTGAAAACGTCAAAAGCAGTAAGGGCAAACAGCTCCCGTTCCGTGCCGTGCTGGGCCGCATTTGGGGCTATGGTGTGATCCTGGCGATGGGATCGGCGGGGTTTGGCGTTATCGCCACCTTTATTACGCTGTTCTATCAGGCAAAAGGCTGGGAGGGGGCCGCCTGGGCGCTGACGCTGTTTAGCGGCGCGTTTGTGGGAACGCGGCTGCTGTTTCCGAACGCGATCAACCGCCACGGCGGCCTGATGGTTGCGCTGGTGTGCTTTGCCGTCGAAGCCGTGGGGCTGTTTCTGGTATGGGGCGCGGGCGATCCGTGGGTGGCGAAGCTGGGCGCGTTTCTCACTGGCGCAGGCTTCTCGCTGGTGTTCCCTGCCGTTGGCGTCGTCGCGGTGAAAGCGGTGCCGCCACAGAATCAGGGCAGCGCGCTGGCAACGTATACCGCATTTATGGATCTCTCGCTGGGAATTACCGGGCCGGTCGCTGGGTTGGTAATGAGCTGGCTCGGCGTACCGGTAATCTATCTGTTGAGCGGTCTGCTGGTCTGCGTGGCCATGGTGCTGACGTGGCGGCTTCGGCGCGCCACGCCGGCGGCAGGCTGATATCATCAGAGGTCGCGTCGTTTCTGCTGGGTGGTTTTGGCGCGGCGCATCAGCAGCCAGACCCGTGCGGTTTTTACTGCGACCCGACGGGCGGCAGTGGTTTCTGTGGCATCTGTCTGTGCATCCGGCTGACACACGCAGTCCGCCTGCTTTTTCCCTTTGCCGTTAAGGATCAGGTTCGCCACAATTGCCACGCTGGTTCCCAGGGTAATGCCGCTGTGCAGGAACATTTTTGCCAGTTCGGGGAGTTGATGGAACAGGCTGGGCACCAGTACCGGCATTAGTCCGATACCCAACGTCAGCGCGACGACCATACCGTTATTGTTATTACGATAGTTAACCTGCCCCAGCGAACGTATGCCGGACACCGCCACCATGCCAAACATCACCACGCCCGCGCCGCCCAGTACCGGCTTAGGGATAATCACCACCAGCGCCGCGAGCTTGGCGAAAAGGCCCATCAGGATCAGCATCGCCCCTGAAACGGCGACAACAAAGCGGCTCTTTACGCCAGTAAGGTTAATCAGCCCGACGTTTTGTGCGAAGGCAGCATAGGGGAAAAGATTAAAAAAACTGCCGCTGAAGGTCGCCAGGCCACAGGCCAGCAACCCCTTCCTGAGCGTTTCGCTTTCGGCTTTGCGGCCGACGATCTCCCCCGTTGCCATCATTGACGACATGGTTTCGACCATGACGACGACCATCACCATGGAGAGTAAAAAAATGGGCACGAGGTGGAACTCAGGCGTAGAGAAATAGAGCGGTCTGGGCAGGTTTAGCCAGGGTGCAACCGACACCTGACTGAAATCCAGCGTGTCCACAAGATACCAAACGGTGGAACCGATGATCAGGCCAATCAGCACGGCGACGTTTTTAATCAGCCCCGACGCAAACGTATAGATATTGAGGATAACGATCAGCGTTAGCGAAGCCAGCGCAAGAGAAAGAATATTGCCAAACTCCTCTGTTTCGCTGCTGCCACCGCCGATCCAACCGCCCGCAACCGGCATAATCGACAGCCCTATCAGGGTAACGATCGATCCCATGACCACCTTTGGAAAAAAGCGAACGAGTTTGGAAAACCACGGGGCGCAAAGCAGTGTAAATGCCCCTGCAACCATTACCGCGCCGGAGATCCCGCCCATGCCATACTCTTTGCCGATAAGAACCATCGGGATGAGGGCGGCAAAGGTACAGCCCTGTACCACCGGCAAACGGCAGCCCAGCCAGCGGCTGACGCCCAGCGTTTGCAGCAGCGTGGCGGCACCGCAAACGAAGAGATCGCTGCTGATTAGCAGCACTATCTGGTCGTTGGAGAGGTCAAGCGCCGCGCCGATAACCAGCGGTACGGCCACCGCGCCCGCGTACATCACCAGCACGTGCTGAAGCCCGTAGAGGATCATCTGGCTCATCGGCAGAATCTCATCCACCGGCAATGACCGGGCAGCCTCGGCTGTCATATCAGAAGTTGAAGCGTTCATTAATACATTTCTCCATTACGGCCGAAAAGAGGGGATTTCCGGCTACGATTCGAAGGCGGGTTGCCTCCCTGTCCGATTCAGACGCATGACCATCATCCGACGAATGTATTCGCGCCCTGAATGGACGCAGACGGGTATTAGTCAAGGGCGGCCATTCTTTTCCATAGCTCGCCAGCTGCCTTACGCGCACTGGTGTATAACGGCTCGACATCAAAGGGAAAAGTGCGGTTTTCATAAACCATTTTGCCCGCGACCATAACGCTGTTCACCGAACTGCTGTCCATGCCGAAGGCCAGGTGACCGGCAAGATTGTCACTCAGTAAGGGTGTGGGCGATACGTAGTCGCAAATGGTGAGGTCGGCCATGTAGTTCGCCTCCAGCCTGCCGAATTTCGCATCGAAGTTGCGTTCAAGGATCACATTGCCGTTGTAAAGCATGCGCAGGAAGCTGTCTGGCCAAAGCGGGCCACCAGCATCGCGGTGTTTGAACCAGGCAAATTTAAGCTCTTCAAACATGTCTGCGCCGATGCCGTCTGTGCCCAGCGCGGCCAGAGTGTAATCAGGAAGGTGCGCGTTATAGCCGACGTTATTATTCATATTTGAACGGGCGTTGTGCGCAAGGCAGGCACCGCGCTGATTAAGCAGGCTGATTTCGTCAGGCTGAAGCCACAACGCATGAGCGATGACGGTTTTCTCATCAAGCAGTCCGAATTTATCGAGCCGCTTAATGGGATCGAGACCATAATGGTGATGGCTGTGCGACACATCATAGCGATCCTCCGCGACGTGGATATGCAGGCCACACCCGGTTTGGCGTTGCGCCTCTTTCAGCATATCCAGACCCGCATCCGGTAACGTAAAGGGCGCATGAGCACCCAGATGCGCCCTGACCAGACCGCCGCGAGGATTATTTTTGACCAACTGCGCGAACGCGATATTTTCCTCCACGCCAGCTTCAAGCTCTTTCAGGCCGCCGTTGCGATCGGTCGTTTCAAAACAGGTCATGCCACGCAGGCCGGCCTCAACAAAACCACGGTGTAGCGTAGCCAGTGAACCTTTAATCAGGTTTGGCGAGGCATGATGATCGATGACCGCCGTACAGCCGTGTTTAATCGCCTCCAGCGAGCAGATCAGTCCGCTGTAATAAAGAGACTCTTCATCAAGTACGCGATCGAGACGCCACCAGAGGTTTTTTAAGGTTGAAATGAAATCCGGGCAGGGCGCGATGGGGGCAAGAATGCCGCGGGAAAGCCCGGAGTAAAAGTGATTATGTGCACAAACCAGCCCCGGCATCACCAGACGGTGCCGCATATCCTTGATTTCGGCCTGCGGATAACGCGCGGCCAGATTGCTGCCCGTGTCGACAATTTTTTCGCCTTCAATAACAATATCGATGTCCTGCTCCACCCGACAGGGTTCGAACTGAACGGCAGTGCAATTCCTGAGTAACAGCATGATTATTCCTCCACGTGTCCAAGCAGATAGGGATGATGCTGACGGGTGTAGCTGATGATGGCTGCCATTTCCTGTAGTTCATCCGGCGTCTCACCGATAAGATTGCCGCCACTGTCCAGGTTGAACATCCATTCACGACCGCGCAGGCGGATCTGCACGCTGTCGCGCTCAACCATAAATCCAGGATTGCTGCTGTTAACGAAGTCCTGCGGCAGACTGAATACGGTGATCTTGTCCTTGTAGGGTTTGCCCTGCCACGGGCAGAACTGCGCGCAGTTGCCGCATTCATTGCAGAACGCGTCGAGATGCAGGATCTGCTGACGGCTTTTAAAATTCGGTACGCTCAGCGCGACATTGGCGCGGTTAGGACAGACATCGACGCACTTCGCGCAGACGTAATTACACTCAAGGCAGCGCGCAGACTCCTGACGGGCATAGTCTTCGTCGCTGCTGATCTGGCGAACAAAAACCTGCCCTTTTCGACCGTAAAGCGCTATCGGATCGCTGTTTAGCCAGCGTTTGTCATCTTTATCGGAACGGATATTTTCACGTTTGAGAATGGCGTTGCTGGCTTTACGCGCGCTACCGATGGCGGAAACAATTGAGGCCGGGCCGGTTTGCACATCACCAATCATAAAGACGTTGGTAAGATCTGTTTCCAGCGTATCAGGATCGTACTGCGGCACGCCGTTGGCGGGTACGGAAAGGCCGAGTCTGCGCAGGGTGGTATCGTCCGGGTTTTCCCCGGTGGCGGCGATCAGCGCATCAAAATGGATAATGCGCGTTTCATCGGTGGCCAGCGGGCGACGACGCCCACCCGCGTCGGGTTCGCCTGGCTGCATAACTCGTAGCAGAAGCGCGCCATCGGCTTCGAAGCGTTCAGGGCTGACCAGCGTCATAAATTTTACGCCGTCATGCGTGGCCTCAGCGATCTCCTCCGGCCAGGCGGGCATATCCGCCGCTTCACGACGGTAGACAATGGTGGCGGAGGTGACGCCAGGCGTTCTGAGCGCGGCTCTTGCGCAGTCCATCGCGGTATTGCCTGCGCCCACGATGGCAACATCGCCGCCGATACCGCAAGCGGCAGGGTTATCGTTAAAGCCGCGCAGAAAATCAAAGGATTTCATGACGCGGGGGTTGCCGCCCGGTAAGGCCAGCACGTTACTTTTTTCTGCGCCGATTGCCACGCAGACGTAGGTGTAACCCTGCTGGCGAAGCGCATCGATGTTCAGATGGGGATCACAGTTATAGATGAATTTGACACCATGATCGGCAATAAACTTAATATCGTGTTCAATCAGTTCGGCGGGTATACGAAAGCGCGGCACGATATTATTCGCCACGCCACCGGCGCCAGCTTCACGTTCAAAAAGCGTTACCGGATGCCCGGCGCGGGCGAGGAAATAGCCGGCGGCAAGACCCGCCGGACCAGCACCAATCACCGCAACCGGATGCCGGTTGCCGGAACCCGCAGGTTTGTGCCAGCGCTGGCGGTAGGCTTCCCATCCTTTTTCCAGCGCGATTTTTTTAATCCGACGGATATTCAGTGCGCTGTCATAGTCGAGGCGCGTACAGTTGTACTGACACTGATGGTCGCAGATATGTCCGGTAATGGCGGGCAGCGCGTTGCGCTGATAAATCAAATCCAGCGCGTCCGCGTAGCGGCCTTCGCCAGCCAGGCGCAGGTATTCCGGAATATCCTGCTTGATGGCGCAGGCGGTTACGCAGGGCGCGACGTAGCAATCGGTTAGCGGCAGCGGACCGCCTGCATCGATTTCATCACGGCTTTTCCAGGCTTTCTTTGACCACTCTGCGGTAAGCGAAGCGTCTGCCAGCACTCTCAGCTTTTTAGTATCGATGCCGTTGCTGCGCCAGCCTTCGCCCTTATCCAGCCTCTCTGCACAGATTTTCATCCGCAGGTAGCCGCCCGGCTTCAGCAGATCGGTCGCCATGGTAACTGGCTGGATGCCGGTGGCAAAAATATCGGCGATGTTAAACTGGCTGGCTCCGCCCGAATAGGAGATGGGAAGCTGTCCGTTGAAATGCTCTGAAAGAAACGCGGCGACATTGATTGAAAGAGGATAGAGCGCACGCCCTGACATATACATTTCATCGCCAGGCAGACGATGTTTATGGTTGCGTGCGCCCAGCGTATTGGTCAGTTTTACGCCAAAGGTGCGCTGCCGGGCTTTACCCAGCGCCATTAGCCGCTCCAGCATTTCCAGCGCCTGCGTCGGTTGCAGATCGTGGCTAAAAGATTCTTCACTTAAGGAGATATAGTCGAAGCCGTTATGGCTCAGGATCTCCCTGACTCGCGCATAGCCCAGCAGCGTAGGATTAAGTTTTACATAGGTATGCAACGCTTGCTCCTGCAACATATAGCGACAGATGGATTCAATCTCATCCGGCGGACAGCCATGCATGGTGGAGAGCGTCACGCTGTTGACCATGCGAGGTGAGATGTTGTCCACCAGCGTCATCAGCATTGTTCGTTCGGCTTTTTGCAGCAGAGTGAATGCTGCGCCCCGGTCGATAAACGTTTTCATCTCCTGCTGGTAGCGAGCGAACTTCTCATTTTTACTGGCATCACGCATCTCGTTGATAAAGGTCTGCATCGGGGGCTGCTTAATCCCTTTCAGGTCATAACCGACGCTCATATTAAAAATGAAAGAGCGCCCCTGGCCTTGCCGGCGAGGCGTGTAGAGTTCTTCCAGCAGGTGCAGCACCATCCATGCCTTGAGGTACTCGTCCCAGGCTTTTGTAAGCGTAAACTCCGTTGACCACTCGGTATTGAACGCCTCATCGCTGGCGTCAATACAGGGCTTTTCAATCTCAAGGCGATCGAGGATCTGCACCGTTTTCAGTTCAATAAAACTGCCGCCGGTCAGCCAGGCGACGATGATATTCTGAGCCAGTTGGGTATGTGGCCCGGCTGCCGGCCCGACCGCCGTGTCGCAGGTTTCGCCAAAAAGCGATAGCTGCCGGGCAGGATTGCGATGATAAAAATGCTCTTCCGGAATGCCAAATATGGATTGGTTTTCCTGATACTCCGCACAAACTCTCGTCATGAGTTCTCCGAAGGGAATGGGACGCATAATGTCACCCATAACAAGCTCCTCTTTGTTTTCCAGTCATCCCGCTCGGCATACCTGCTTCGCGAATAATTTTGCAGTGCTAAAGCAACAACCGCGCCAGGAAAGAAACGCATCGACGGTTTGAACAGGTTTCGTGACGGGATTCGCAAACCTGACGGCAGATCGCCGCCGACGGCGCAATTAACTGAAAATGAAAATTATTTCTTTTCGATGTTCTCTTCTTCTCGCGCAAATAAGTTCGCAAATTAAGAATTCCCTTCTCAATATGAGAATTTCAGCGACTTGGTTGAGATATATATTTGAAAAATATGATTAAAATTGAGGTATAAACCTTGCATATGTCTAATCAGACAATCGACAGGGAGAAGGATCATGTCAGGTTTATTTGCAAAGGCAGCAGAGTTACAGCGCCAGAATGGCGCATTCGCGCTATTGCACATTGTGCAGAGTCGCGGTTCCACGCCGCGTCATTCTGCCAGCATGCTGGTCAGCGAAGAGGGAGAAACAGTGGGAACGATCGGTGGCGGAATGATGGAGCGGCTGGCTATTGAGCAGGCCGCACAGGCGCTGAGTGAAGGAAGATCGCAGCTTTTTCACGCCCGGCTCGCCCGCCAGGGTAGGGATGCGGTGGGATCGGACTGCGGCGGCGACATGACGGTATTCATTGCGGTCTATCCGCGTCGCCCTGCGCTCTATTTATTCGGTGCCGGTCACGTTAATCGCGCGGTGGCGCAGGCCGCACAGCCGCTCGGTTTTTCTGTTGTGGTTGCCGATACCTGGGAGAAGAATTTATGCGATCCCGCATTACCTGCCGATTGCCGCTGTATCAGGGGCGAAAGCTATAGCCGCATCATCGAAGAGCTGACGCTGGATGCGCAAGGCTATGCCATTATTGCGACTAACAGTCAGGACAGTGAGGTGCTGAAGGCGATCGTCACGCGGCCGCTGGCTTACCTTGGGCTGCTTGCCAGCAGGCGGAAAGCCTGGCGCTTTCGGGAATCGCTTAAAAACGAGCAAGGGCTGAACGATGAGGCGCTGGCGCATTTTCATTCGCCTGTGGGCATTGATATTGCAGCGGAAACGCCAGAGGAGATCGCCATCAGCATTCTGGGAGATATTGTCCGGCATTATCGTCAGGTAAACCGACAGCGCAGCAACGACAAAATAAATGAGCAGGGCGGTCTGGAACTGCTGACCGCCGTGCCACAGACTACTGCTGTATGAGCGTACCGGTTTCTCCGGCGATGCCTTCTCTGGCTTTTTCCAGCTGAGTAATCAACGCCTGACAACCTTTGCCCGCGGCGGCGAAAAACAGCGCCGCTTCTACTTTCGGCAGCATCGAGCCGGGCGCAAACTGGCCATCAGCGATGTGTCTGCGCGCTTCCTGCGGCGTCATGCTGTCGAGCCAGCGCTCGTCGGGGCGGTTAAAGTTGATAGCTACTTTTTCTACCGCAGTCAGAATAATCAACATATCAGCATTGATATCGCGAGCCAGGATCGCACTGGCCCAGTCTTTATCAATGACCGCACTGGCGCCTTGCAGATGGTTGCCTTTACTCACAACCGGAATGCCGCCGCCGCCAACCGTAATGACAACCTGTCCGGCCTCAAGCAGCGCCCTGATTGAAGCTGCTTCTACGATCTCGGTTGGTCGCGGGGAAGCCACCACCCGCCGCCAACCGCGACCGGCATCTTCGCGCAGCACCTCGCCTTTCGCGATGCGCTTCTGCGCTTCCTCTGGCGAGACAAAGCTGCCAATCGGCTTATCGGGATGCTGAAAAGCGGCATCCTGCTCGTCCACTTTTACCTGAGTAATCAGCGACACAACGGCTTTATCGATGCCAGCATTGAGCAGCGCCTCACGGATCGCATTTTGCAGATCGTAGCCAATGTAGCCCTGGCTCAGCGCTACGCAAACCGACATCGGCAGGGCGGGCGAATCCGCATCAATGCGCGATGCCGCTTCAAATGCCTGATTTATCATGCCAACCTGCGGGCCATTGCCGTGCGTAATGACCAGTTCGTGCCCGGCGGCTATGAGTTCAACAATCGTTTTTGCGGTGTTTTTCACCGCCTTCATCTGCTCCGGCAATCCTTTACCCAGCGCGTTGCCGCCGAGCGCCAGTACAATTCTTTTTTTCATGACTCCTCCCTGTTAACAAAGGCTTTGCGAAACAAAAATTTTCCATCACCAGCCCGACCGATAAAGCGTCCGTGGCTGCAAACGACTTTTCCTTTTGACAGTGTGATAACTGGCCAGCCGTCGCACACAAAACCTTCCCACGGGGAGTAATCACCGCTGTCGTGCAGCGCGCTGTGGCGAATGGCACTTCTGGCAAGGGGATCAAAAAGAGTGAGGTCAGCATCGGCGCCGGGCAGAAGACTGCCTTTTTCCGGCCACAGGCCAAACAATTTCGCGGGTTGCGTACTGGTCAGCGAGACAAAGCGTGAAGGGCTGATACGCCCTTTCATCACGCCTTCGGAAAAGAGTAGCGGCATGCGATTTTCCACACCAGGCAGACCGTTGGGGCAGCGGGTAAAATCGGTCGAGGCCATCTTCTGCCGCTGCTGAAAAGGAAAATTGCAGTGATCGGTCGCGACTGTATCAATGTCGCCATCGGCGATACCCACCCACAGCTTATCCAGCTCTGAACGAGGCCGCAGTGGCGGACAAAGCATATATTTCAACGGCTCGGTATGCCGATAGCGGCTGTCGTCCAGCAGCAGATATTGTGGACAGGTTTCCACCCAAACCGGCTGCCCCTGCGCGCGCGCCATACGAACGTAGTCCAGCCCCTGTCCATTCGACAGATGTACAATATAGAGCGGGACATCTCCGGCCAGCCTGGCCAGATTGAGCGTTCTGGCAATGGCTTCGGCTTCGCATACCGCCGGACGGCTCCAGGGATGCCGCGTTGCATCGCCTCTCTCCTGTTGCGTAAGCTGCTGAAGCCGCCACTTTATGGATGCGTCATTCTCAGGATGCACGGTAGCCAGCGCGCCGCACTCCTTCAGCTTAGCGAGCAGCCGCAGCACGTCGCCGTCGCTAAGCAGATGTTTATAGGTAAGATAAAATTTAAAACTGCTGATGCCCTCCTGGTGCACCATCTGCGGAATAGCATCAAGGATGGCGTCGTCTATGTGCTGGATGACACCATGAAAACTGTAATCGATGACGGCCTGACCAGCCGCGTCGTGATGATACTTTTTTAACTGATGATCCAGACTGCATCCGTCAGGCCCAAAGCCCATATGGTCGATAATGGTGGTTGTGCCGCCGCAGGCCGCAGCGCGCGTGCCGCTGAAAAAGTCATCGCAGCTTTGCGCAATACCCACATCAATATTGAAATGGGTATGCACGTCGATGCCGCCGGGCATCACCAGTAAACCGCGCGCGTCAATGACCTCCATGTCCGCATCGCTGGTAATATCGGTATCGCGTCGGATTATCTTTTGCCGGTCGATAAGCAGATCCTGACGGTATTTGCCTGCGTGATCCACCAGCGTGCCGCCTTTGATTAAGGTTTTCATTATGTTGCTCCCGTCGGCGTCCGAAGCCGGGCGCCGACAACAAAAGCCGCTATCTCTTCAACTGCTGTAGCCAGGCGAGCGGCGTGGCTGCATACATTGCCGCACAGGTGACCAGGTGAGACTTCCAGGTTTTTTCATTGGGCGCGTGGGCTTCCGGCTCTTTACCGGGGCCAAAACCAATGACCGGAATACCGTGGCGCCCCATGATGGAGACGCCGTTAGTGGAGAAGGTCCACTTATCCACAACGGGCTCTTTGTTAAATAATCCGCGATAGGCTTCGCTGAGCGTAGTAACGGTGATGTGGTCTGGCTCCACTTTCCAGGTAGGGAAGTAGCATTCGGTGGGGTAAACCAGCCCGGTCCAGGAGGCGCGCTCGTAGTTGTAGAGCGAGACCTCCGCGTTGGCCGCTTTCACCGCTGGCAGCGCGCGGATCTCCTCCAGGGCGCTCTCCCAGGTTTCTCCCCAGGTCAGACGGCGGTCAATGGAGACGGCGCAGCTATCCGCAACGGCGCAGCGGCTTGGAGAGGTAAAGAAAATTTCTGATACGGTGAGCGTACCTTTACCAAGAAATTCATCATGACCAAGCTGGCCCGCCAGTGACTGCAAATCCAGAAGTACCGGCGCCATTTTGAAAATAGCGTTGTCGCCGCGTTCAGGGGCCGAGCCGTGACAGCTTACGCCCTGAACCTCAACCCGGATCTCCATACGACCGCGCTGCCCACGGTATATCTGACAATCGGTAGGCTCAGTGCTGATGACAAATTCCGGACGGATCTTTAGCTGTTCAATAATGTACTGCCAGCAGAGCCCGTCGCAGTCCTCCTCCTGTACCGTACCGGTGACCAGCAGCGTATAGTCATCTTCCAGCTTGAGATCTTTAATGATTTTTGCCGCGTAGACCATCGCGGCCATGCCGCCCTCCTGATCGGATGAACCACGACCGCCGATCACCTCGTCGTCTTCCATTCCCTCATAAGGGTCGAAGTGCCAGTTCTTCAGGTTGCCGACGCCGACGGTATCAATGTGTGCGTCCATCGCCAGCAGGCGAGAACCGTGGCCGACGTAGCCCAGAATATTGCCCATAGGATCAATCTCGACCTTGTCAAAGCCGACCTTAATCATCTCTTCGCGAATGCGCTTGATAACGCGCTCTTCATCGCAGCTTTCGCCGGGTATGGCGATCATATCGCGCAGGAAGCGCGTCATATCTGGCTGGTATTTTTTTGCCAGTTTGAGGATGTCCTCATAGGGAATGGGTGTAGACATGTTGTCGCTCCTGTTAACGGTTGACGGTTATTCCATTTTTTCCTTCCCACACCACCTCGCGGTAATGACCGGGGTCGGTATCGCCTTCGGTGCTGATGAGCAAAATACGTGAGGATGACGTGAGCCTGAGTTCTTTCATCAGCGCATCGCGCTGCGGGTGATGCTGGATCGCGGCAAGGATGCCCATGCCTACCGCGCCCGACTCGCCGGAAACAATGCGCGGGTCGCTACCCACCGGGTTACCCAATACGCGCATGCCCAGTGCGGCCACAGCGTCTTCGCAGGAAATAAAGTGCCGGGAGAGATCGCGCAGCAGCGGCCAGCCGAGCGGATTAGGTTCGCCGCAGGCCAGACCGGCCATGATGGTGTCCATCTCGCCGCTTACGGCCACAATCGTGTTCTGCTGCGCTGAGCGAAACAGGCAATCTGCTTTGTCCGGCTCAACGATGACGGCATGCAGCGCTTCAATGCCATAGATGTCGCTGAGACAGCCCAGCACCCCGGCAGCCATCGCGCCGACCCCTGCCTGGAGAAATACGTGGGTGGGAGGGTCAATATTCATTGCTGCTATCTGCTCGACGGCTTCGTCAGCCAGCGTGGCATAGCCCTGCATGATCCAGCACGGCACCTCCGTGTAGCCCTCCCAGGCGGTGTCCTGCACAACGCTCCAACCCTTCTCCCGGGCGGTTTTCATGGTCAGGCGCACCGTATCGTCGTAGTTCATGTCGGTGACGATGCACTCCGCTCCCAAATCGGTGATGTGGCTAACGCGCGCGGGAGAAGATCCTTTCGGCATATAGATCACGGCATGCTGGCCCAGTTCGCGGGCCGCCCAGGCGACGCCGCGACCGTGGTTGCCATCGGTGGTGGTGGCAAAGGTCATCGGTTTTTCATTGCGCTGACGAAAAGCAGAAAAAGAAAAGGTATTGATATCAATGTCGTAGTCTTTACACAGCAGACGAGCGATAGCCCAGGCGCCACCCAGCATTTTAAAGGCGTTAAGATCAAAGCGCTGCGATTCATCTTTTACCAGCACTTCCTTCACGCCCAGCATCCGTGCGAAGTCAGGCAGTCGGCGCAGCGGCGTAGGCTGGTAACCCGGCAGCTTGCGGTGAAAATTCCTTGCTTCCTTTGCGCGTTGCCGGTTGAACGTATCGTATTTGGTTGGCGTGAAATGCCCATTCGCAACGATCTGCATTTTTAATGAAAATTGTGACATGGCGTGCCCTTCTTCAATGGAGGAGACAATCAGATCGAGTCATGTGTGGCGACCCGCGTCGCCATTCCAGTCAATATTTAATGCGTGGCTGCGCGACGTTCAGACGGTGCTGCAACGCCTGGGCTGGATCAGTGAATTTACGCGCGACGATCATGGCGGCGATGATCCAGGGTTTCCAGCTGGCTTCTTTATAGGTAGGGATGCGATAACGCTCGAAGACGCTGGCTTCAACTTCGCCCGCTTCGCAGGAGACGCCGGTGATGTCGGCTGGCAGACAGTGCATATAGAGCGCATTGCCGCCGCGAGTGCGTTTCATTAACTCTTCCGTGCAGTGCCAGTTTTTATGGCCTGCATTCTGTTGCAGACAGCGCTGCTCCAGCACTTGCAAACCGACGCTGTCATGACTCCTCAGCAGATCGGTACGCTGCTGCATGACCTGCCACGGCGCCCAGGACTTGGGATAAACGATGTCCGCATCCAGGAAGGCCTCTTCCATGCTGCTGACCTGTCGGAATTTTCCGCCGGATACGGTCGCGTTGTTACGCGCGACCTCCAGCACGTCCGGGATCAGGTCATAACCTTCCGGGTGCGCCAGCGTAACCTCCATGCCAAAGCGGGTCATCAGACCGATAATGCCCTGTGGAACGGAAAGGGGTTTACCGTAGCTGGGCGAATAGGCCCAGGTCATGGCGATTTTCTTGCCCTTCAGGTTTTCCAACCCCCCAAAGTGCTCCTTCAGCCATGCCAGATCGGCCATTGATTGCGTCGGATGATCGATATCGCACTGTAAGTTGACCAGCGCAGGACGCTGCGGCAGCACGCCTTGTGCAAAGCCGTCGTCCAGCGCGCTACCCACTTCGCGCATATAAGCGTTGCCGGCACCGAGGTACATATCGTCGCGGATGCCGATGGCATCTGCGCAAAAGGAGATCATGTTGGCGGTTTCGCGTACGGTTTCGCCATGGGCGATTTGTGATTTGCCCTCATCCAGATCCTGCTGCGTCAGCCCCAATAGATTGAGCGCCGAGGCATAAGAAAAGCGCGTGCGGGTAGAATTATCGCGAAAGAGAGAAATGCCTAAACCATTATTAAACAGCTGCGTATCGATATTTTTTTCCCGCAGGGTTTTCAATGCAGCGGCAATATCCAACACCTGTTCTAACTCATCGCGAGATTGCTCCCACGTCAGCAAAAAGTCTTTATTAGCCAGATCTGATTTTCTCTGGCCAATGGCATGCAAAAGCGCATTAAGGTTTTCCATTTCGAGGCGGTCCTTGTGACAGAAAAATTAACCCATGCAGAGCTGACGGGCCGACGGGCCTCAGATGCCGGGAAAGGCAGTATCGGAGGGATATAATCAACTTTTGTGCCAATCCGCTTTTGCATAATGCTTAATGTGATCCGCTTTCGAAAAATGCATTGATGATCCTCTAAAAACAGGGTTATTAGTGTTTCATCACTTTTATAAAGAGGTAAATAACGATATTTTGCGGGATGCAAAATGGCGGGACGGCCATACGGCGCGACGAAATAAATAACTCAAAATGAGAAAGCTCGGCGCTATTCTCAAAATGATAAATATCGCGCCAAAAAAACTGCAAGGAAAGGAGGATCGTTATGGAAGAGACTATCGGCACGCCCTCGACAATAATGTCCATTCAGACCACTATTCTGAATTTCTGTCATCTGCTGGCGCAGGTATTACAACTGGAAGTTGAAGTTGTCGATCATAAACTGTTGCGTATCGCAGGCACCGGGCCATATGGCAACCGTTTTGGCCAGACCCCGGAAAGCAACACGCTTCTACTCAGAAATGTTATTGAACAGCAAAAAGAGATCCTGATTGCCGACTCGCGGTTCAATTCTCTTTGTCAGGGCTGCAACCAGCGTGGTGCCTGCAAGGAACGCGCTTTTTTGGGCGTGCCCATCGTCGGCAACCAGCGCTGCTATGGCGTGGTAAGCCTGATTGCCGTTAATGACGATCAGCATCGCCGCCTTGTCGAAAATGCTGAAAACTATATGCAGTATATTCGCTACGTTTCTAATCTGATGGTATCTCAGTTATCAAGCTTGCGGCAAAATGAAAGTGAGAGCGATGCTGTGCTAACGTCGCTGCTTACATCTATGGATCAGGGCGTTATTCTGCTGGATCGTGACGATCGCGTGCAGAAGGTTAACGAGCGCGCGCTTCAGCATTTTTATCTTCACCCGTCGGGGCTGGCGCCGGGCACCGCCGTTACGATAGAACCGCTTACCCGCGGCAAGGGCTATACGCAGCACGTTGTCTCGTTCCTCAACCAGCAATTTTTACTGATTGGTCAGCTACAGCGTATCGGCAGGCAAACGCTTTTTGTACTCGCGTTTCATCAAAACGCCTCATCGGCCCCGGTTGAAACAACGCGACAGGACCCGCTCTTTATCGATCGCGTTATCGGGCAATCAGCGGCAATGAAAAAGGTTAAGCAGCTTATGGCAAGGATCGCCTCCAGTCCTTCCAGCGTGCTGATACTTGGTGAAAGTGGTACGGGTAAAGAGGTGGTTGCGCGCGCCATTCACCGCTTCAGCAGCCGTCATGACAAGCCTTTCGTCGCGATTAACTGCGCAGCGATACCGGAAAACCTGCTGGAAAGCGAACTGTTTGGTTATGTGAAGGGAGCGTTTACCGGTGCCGCGCCAGGAGGTAAGGCTGGCCTGATCCAGTCTGCGCACGGTGGTACGCTGTTTTTAGATGAAATTGGCGATATGCCGCTGAGTTTGCAGGCGCGATTACTGCGCGCTATTGAAAGTCGCGAAGTGATGCCGGTGGGCGCCAGTCGTGCGGTGCCGGTGGACATTCGCATTATCTCTGCCACGCATCAAAATCTGGGCAATTACATTACAGAGGGGCGCTTCAGAGAAGATCTCTACTATCGGTTGAACGTTATTCCCCTCCTGCTACCGCCACTGCGCGATCGTGAAGGCGATCTGGAATTGCTTCTGCACTACTTTATTAATCTGCATTCTCAACGTATCGGCTGTGCCTATCCTGGCATCAGTAAAGAAGTCATGAGGTTACTCCTGCGCCACCGCTGGCCGGGAAACGTGCGCGAGCTGAGTAATCTGGTTGAATATCTGGTAAATATTGTTCCGGACGGCGAGATGATCGACAGCGCGCTGCTTCCGCCAGTTTTTCACCTTATCCCCCCGGTGAAATCTTCACCGACACTTCATGCCACGCAGGCTGAAATATCTGATAGCGAAGACACGAATGTTACGATGGCCGATTTTAAATCTATGGAGAAAACGCTGATTAAAGAGGCGTTGGAGCATACCCGCGATAAATCGTTAATCGCCGACCAGTTAGGGATCGGCGTGGCGACGCTTTACCGCAAAATTAAAAAATATGGACTCGACTAGCTTAGCAGCCCGTGCAGTTGTTGATACTGCTCCGGTGTGTCGAGATCCCAGTGAATGCTTTTACTGGTTACCTGCACGTCCTGGCATCCGTGATGCAGCATTAGCTGACGCAGGTTACTTTCTGGCGGCGCGGCGAGGATTGTCGGAGCCAGCGCCGGCGGCAGCAAAACAGGATGGCCTTTACCACTGTCGCAGACCGGACGCTGGCAGCGTATGGCGTTGGGCCTCCACAGGGCTGCGTATACATTGGGGTCAACGGCGGGCATATCGCCCGGCACGATAAAAAAAGGTTCCTCTGAGCACAGCGCCGCCACGCCGCGCTGCACTGATGAAAACATTCCCGCTCGGTAAGAGGCATTAAAGCACAGCGCAATCTGTGGATGCTGACGGTAGCGCTGATGCAGCTCATCAGCGCGATGCCCCGTGACTAAAATGACCCGATCGCAGAAGCTGAGCGCGCCACCCAGCGCGCTGTCGAGCACGGTGCCCGTTCCCCATGGAAGCAACATTTTCCATGTTCCCATTCGTTGGGAAAGACCTGCGGCCAGCATGATGCACTCTTTCATCTGTCTGCTCCCTGCCTTTTTACGTCCGGTTTATCAGGGCGTTTTTAACACCGCTTTAATGGATTTAATGATGGGGTGATAACCGGTACAACGGCAGAGGTTGCCTTCCAGCGCCTCGTAGATTGCTGCGTCATCGGGATGCGGATTGCTGTCGAGCAGCGCTTTGGTGCTCATCAGCACACCCGGCGTACAGAAGCCGCACTGAACACCGCCGTGACGAATAAAAGCTTGCTGAAGCTTTCTGCCCTGTTCGCTGAACGCCAGCGCTTCTATGGTGGTGATCTCGGCGCCGTCACACTGCGCCGCCAGCAACAGGCAGGCACAGACGGATTTTCCATCAACAATCACGGTGCAGGCACCGCATTCGCCCACTGAACATCCTTCTTTAGTTCCGGTCAAACGGAGGTCTTCCCGTAAAAAATCCAGCAGCCGACGATTATCGTCTACCTCTTTTTCCACCCGAATGCCGTTTACTGTAAGTTTGATACTGTTCATGACCTTTCCTTATCTGCCCTGGCTGTTTTTTACGTCGTCCAACATCTGGCGCAGCATGTCTTTCGCCACCGGAATTTTATAAGCCGCCGACCAGCGGTTGCCGATTGTCTTCTCAAGCAGCATTTCCAGCTCGGTTATGCCCGCGAGGATCAAGACGTCGTCAAGCTTCCTGCCCGTCAGCGCTTTTTCAACCGTAATCAGCCGTTGCGGTTTATTCATTAATGCGCCATCCACCAGGCGACACCAGATCAAAATACCGTTGGGGTTAATCAGGAACTGGCCGGTAAAGCTCTGGCGGGTGATGTTAAGCGCATTGCGACGGCCTAATTGCAGATAGCGCTGTTGCATCCCAGGCCCATCGTTTTTTAACGGCGGCAGGATCACGGCGGTAAGCAGTTCGCCCTTCTCCAGGCAGGTTTTATAGGCAGAAGTCATAAATCCGGCGAGCGGAAGGCGCCGCGTTCCCCGCAGGCTTTGCAGTTCTACTTCCGCATCATAGATAATGAGCGGCGGCACTGAATCCGCGCAGGGCGCCGCATTAACAATATTGCCGCCAAGGGTGGCGCGATTTCGCAACTGAAGTGAACCGATTGTTTTGCACGCCTCCACCAACAGCGGATAGCGTTCAGTCACCAGCGGATGCGCCGTCAGATCGCTGAAGCAGACGCCAGCGCCAATCGTCAGTTCCTCATTGCACAGCTCAATACGTTTGAGCATGTGCAACCCGGAGATATCGACCAGCGGCACGGGCGCGTTTTTCATGCGCGCCTGCACCAGCACGTCGGTGCCGCCCGCCACGGGCTGCGCGTCCGCTTCCGCTAGCAGGCGTAGCGCGTCATCCACGTTCTCAGGGCGCAGCAGCGTAAGCGTATTAAGGCGCAGCACCTGTTTTTTATCCGCTGATTCCGCCAGCAGCTCACTCTGTCGTACCGGTTTTTTCAGCGCATAGCCAAGACGAACCTGCTCAAGCGTCAGCGGAAGAGTGTAGTTTCTGCGGTTCAGGGCAAAACTGACCGCGTTGTTCAGCGCCGCGCCGCCCAGCTCCAGTACCGGCTCACCGATGACCTTGGCACCGAACGGCCCCGCTTTGTCGTGGTTTTCTACCGCGACGATGTCAATTTCCGGCACATCTTTGATGGTGGGCAGCAGATAGGTGTCGAAATTTTCTGATTTCACCTCACCCTGTTCGATATTGAACTCTTCCAGCATGCCGTAGCCGACCAGCCCCTGAACAATTCCGCCATAAACCTGGCCCTCAAAGCCCACCTTATTAATCACCTTGCCGACGTCATGCACCGCCGTAACCTTGTTGATAGTGATTTTTCCGGTACGGGTATCCACCGCGATATCAGCGATCTGGCAGGCGTAGACCCAGGTAAAGTAAGGACTGCCGCAGCCTTTTTCTTCATCCCAGTGAATATCGGGTGCGACGTGCCAGCCGTAGGCTGAAAGGTTGGCGCCGGTGGCTTTGGTGAGATCGACAACCTGCTGGAAGTCGAGCCGTTTCCATGGGGAGTGACGGTTAAACACTTTGCCATTTTCCCACACCAGATCGTCCGGGCTCTCCGCTGCAAGCGTTTTCATAATCGCGTTCGCCATGCGCTGCTTAATTTTATTTGCCGCGCTGAGGACTGCCTGGCCGCCCATTAACGTACCGCGCGAGGCCACCGTTGAACCGCCATCGGCGATCATGGCCGTTGCCGGCTCGCTGAAGGTGATGCGATCGAGACCGAGGCCAAAAGCCTCGGCGGCAATGATCGACATGGTGGTTTGCAGCCCCTGTCCATTTTCTGAGACGGAGGTGGAGATGTTAATACTGCCATCGGCATTAACCTGCATCAGGGCAGAGGAGGCATCCAGCCCCTCAGCGCCCAGCGAGCAGCCGCGATGACTGACGGCCAGGCCGATGCCATATTTAACCGGCCCGGCCTGACGATTAAGCTCGCGGTAGCGTTTTCTTTTCTCAACAAAGTCGCTTTTCGCGAGCGCTTTTTCGAGCACCTCCTGCGCGGAAACGCGATGCTCGCTCAGGCGCTGCCCCGCCATGCTGATATCGTCCTGATGCAGAATATTGCGCAGCCTTAGCTCTACGGGCGACATGCCCAGTTTCTCCGCCACCTCGTCCATTAGTGACTCATTCGCGAAAATTACCTGCGGCGCGCCAAAGCCACGGTAGGCCGAGGTGTAATTGTTATTGGTATAGACGCCGGTAACGTCAATGCGCACGTTGGGAATATTGTAAGGGCCGGCAGCCTGCACCGAACTGCGCCAGGTGACAAATACCGTCTGACCGGCGTAGCTGCCGCCATCCGCTATGACATTAATTTTCATTGCCTGAATACGGCCGTGATCGTCCAGGCCAATTTTGTAACGCATCAGATAAGGGTGGCGCTTATAGCTTTCGCGCATCGACTGTTCGCGATTGTAGGACATTTTTATTGGGCGACCGGTCAACTGAGCAAGCAGCGCAGCACGGCAGGCAAGGTGATCGATAATATCATCCTTGCCGCCGAAGGAGCCGCCGAGTATTGAACGCTTTACATTCACTTTTGACTGCGGCAGATCGAGATATTTCGCCACCATACCGCGCAGACGGTGCGCATTTTGAATGGAGCCATAAAGGGTGAGGATCTGTTGATCGTCATCGATACAGGCGGTAATCGACTCCGGCTCAATATAGCCATGCTCCTGGAAACCGACCTCATACTCACGTTCAAATATATGGCTGGAGGCGGCAAAACCCGCTTCGATATCGCCCTTGACGGTGTGATGATGGTTAATGATGTTGTCTTCGCGATTGCTATGGATCAACCGCGCACCGGGACTCATCGCCTCTGTCACTGAGGTTATGGGCGTCCAGGGGCGATAGGTGACGCGAATAGTTTCCGCCGCCAGGCAGGCAGCCTCATAGGTTTCGGCGGCGATCACGGCAATAACGTCGCCGCGAAACGCGATCTCCCGGTCGATGATTGGCGGGTAGTCGGCGGTGACTACGCCGATGTGCTTCTGACCGGGAATATCTTTCCAGGTCGCAATACGTACCACGCCGGGTACTTTCTCTGCGTCGGCGATGTCCAGCGTTTCGATCTCGCCCGCAGCGATATCAGCATAGCGGCAGACGCCGTAAAGCATGTTTTTGAAGACGAGATCGTCGCCGTAGATTGCAGCGCCTTTCACCTTTGCCAGCCCGTCAACGCGAGGTACTTCTGTGCCCGCCAAAAGCGTTTTCATAGCGCCTTGCTCCCTTCAGGTAAATTTCAGGCGAATGCCTGTCCTTACTTCAGGATTAGCAAGGGCTGTGCCAGAGCCGCAGAATAGCGCGCAGGGTACGTCTGGCGGGCGTTGTCGCCGGGCAGACAACCATTTTTCTCTCGTGTCGCCGGATAATTTTTCAATTTGAGCGGTGACTTTCTCAAAGTGAGAAAAATGCGTTTCAATGTCGCATCACATCAGTGGCTTGCCGCCGGTAATGGGCCGCTTCTGCGAGTTTACTCACAGAACCCGCTTATTTATGGCGATCCGCGCAGGATTGTCCTCCTTTTTGCATAGCGAACGACTGGCAATGTCGTGCAAAAGAAAGGGATAACAATGAACCACTTTATTATTGCTGACTCAGAGGCGTGCATTGGCTGCCATGTTTGCGAGGTGGCCTGTGCACTTTCTCATCATCAGGAGCGCTGGCCGGAAAAGCGCTCGGATTTCCGGCCGCGCATTCATCTGATCGCGCAGAATGAGACCCTGATACCTTCAACCTGTCGTCAGTGTAATGATGCGCCCTGCGTAAAAAGTTGTCCGACCGACGCGCTGGTATTTACCGACAACAGCATACAAATCAGGGAAGAAAGATGTATCGGCTGCAAAAACTGCCTGCTCGCCTGTCCGTTTGGCGCGATTGAACCCTCCGCTGAGGCGACGACGGTGATTAAATGCGATCTTTGCCGTCACAGCGCCAGCGGGCAGCCCGCCTGCGTGGCGAGTTGCCCGACTCAGGCATTGCAGGTGATGGACGATAGCGCGCTGACGCGCCTGCGGCTTGGTCGTCAGCGCGCCAGCGCGAAACCGAAAAAGACACTGCCCCCGCGCCGCCCGGCAGTGCTTACGAAGCCAGCGCGTATCGGCGCGCAAAAAGTAGCCGCCGACCTGCGTAAAACGAACTTCAAAGAAATTTACCCGGTGCTTGCTCCTGAACAGGCACGTTATGAAGCCGCGCGCTGCCTTTACTGCGCACAGAAAGCCTGGTGCGGCTGGACCTGCCCGCTGCATAACGGCATTCCTGATTTCGTTCGTCTCGCTGGCGAAGGACGTCTTATCGACGCCGCCCGTCTCTCTCATCAAACCAGCAGCCTGCCTGAAATATGCGGGCGGGTTTGTCCGCAGGATCGGCTATGCGAAGGCGCCTGTACCCTGAACGGGGAGGGCGGTGCGGTCACCATCGGTAATATTGAGCGCTACATCACCGATGCCGCGCTGGCACAAGGCTGGCGGCCGGATCTCAGCGAGGTTAAACCGCGCCCTGAAAAGGTTGCCGTTATCGGTGCCGGTCCGGCGGGCCTTGGCTGTGCCGACATTCTGGTGCGTCAGGGCGTGAGCGTAGAGGTGTTCGATCGTTACCCGGAGATCGGCGGGCTGCTTACCTTTGGTATCCCCTCTTTTAAGCTGGAAAAACAGCTGATGATTAACCGACGCGACATTTTCAGCGAGATGGGTATCCGGTTTCATCTTAACTGCGAGGTGGGGCGCGACATCGCTTTTAGCGAACTGCTGAAAGCGTACGATGCCGTCTTCCTTGGCGTTGGCACCTACGGACTTATGCGAGCTGGCCTTGAGCATGAAGAGGCGCCCGGCGTGCTACAGGCCTTGCCTTATCTGATTGCCAATACGCGCCGGGTGATGGGGATCGGGGACGACCCTGAGGCACCCTATATTTCGCTAACCGGTAAACGCGTCGTCGTGCTGGGCGGCGGCGATACCGCCATGGACTGCCTGCGCACCGCCGTGCGACAGCAGGCAAGCGAGGTGATTTGCGCCTATCGACGTGATGAAAAAAGCATGCCGGGCTCGAAAAAAGAGGTGACTAACGCCCGTGAAGAGGGCGTGGAATTTATGTTTAACGTGTTGCCGCAGTATATCGAACTGAATGATGACGGCGTATTAAGCGGTATCGGCCTGGTACGTACCGCGCCCGGCCAGCCCGGCAGCGATGGCAGACGTCGCCCTGAACCGCTGGCCGGTTCGGCGTTCGTGCTTAAAGCGGACGCGCTGATCATGGCATTTGGTTTTCAACCCCATGCCATGCCGTGGTTGAGCGGACACGGCGTTGATTTCGATCGCTGGGGGCTGATAAAAACCGGCGGCGCAGGGCGTACGCCAACGCAGACGGCAAATCCGAAGGTCTTTGCCGCCGGGGATGCGGTGCACGGCGCCGATCTGGTGGTTACCGCGATGGCGGAAGGACGCCGTGCCGCCAGGGAGATGATCATGATGTTTAACAACAGCATTCAGGAGCAGGGAGCATGAATAACTTCATTGTTGCCACCGCAGAACGCTGCATTGGCTGCCACACCTGTGAAGTCGCCTGTGCGGTCATCCACGCCGGGACAATCGCGGTGAGCGACGCGGACTATTTCCCGCGCCTCCGGGTCATCCGGGAAGGGGCAGTCAGCGCGCCCGTGATGTGTCGTCAATGTGAACGAGCGCCCTGTATCGCCGCCTGCCCGGTTGACGCGCTGCGGCAGGGCGAAAACGGCATTGAGGCGCTGAACGCGCGCTGCATTGATTGCAAAAGCTGCATGGTCGCCTGCCCGTTCGGTGCCATTGAGATTGTCAGACGCGTGGCCGACGCCGAAAAAAGGGAGGCGCGTTTGATTGCAAAATGCGACCTCTGCGCCGCCAGCGACGACGGCCCCGCCTGCGTTCGCGTCTGTCCTACCGAGGCGCTGGCGCTGGTCACGCCAGCCGCCCTGGATGCACAACAGCGAAAACGGCAGCAGCAAGTCGCGCAGAAAATGGCCGGTGTGAGCACGTTATAAAGGAGAACTCAGTAATGGAAAACGTTATTACCGTCTGCCCCTATTGCGGCTGCGGCTGCAAAATCGCCTTACAGGTCAGGGAAGGGAAAATCGTCGGCGCCACAGGTGCGCAGGGCGTGACCAACCAGGGTGAGCTGTGTCTTAAAGGCTATTTCGGCTGGGAATTTCTCAACGACACACGCCGGCTCACGCCGCGCCTGAAGCAGCCCGCCATTCGCCGCAAACGCGGCGGGCCGTTTGAAGCCGTCAGTTGGGATGAAGCGATCGCTTTTGCCAGTTCGCGATTGAAAAAGATCCGCGAACGCCACGGCCCGGAAAGTATTATGGCCACCGGCTCCTCGCGCGGACCCGGCAATGAAACCAACTACGTAATGCAAAAATTTGTTCGCGCGGTGCTGGGCAGTAATAACGTCGACTGCTGCGCACGCGTCTGCCACGCGCCCTCGGTCGCTGGCCTGCAAATGACGCTGGGCAATGGCGCAATGAGCAATTCCATTGAGGATATTGAAAAAAGCGATTGCCTGCTGATTTTTGGCTATAACGCGGCGGACTCGCATCCTGTCGTTGCCCGGCGCATTTTACGCGCGCGGGAGCGGGGCGCCAAAATCATCGTCTGCGATCCGCGCTACATCGAAAGCGCGCGGTTGGCCGATCTCTGGCTACCGCTGAAAAACGGCAGCAACATGGCACTGGTCAACGCATTCGCCAATGTGCTGGTCACGGAGAAGCTATGGAACCGCAGCTACATTGATAAACACGTGGAGGGTGTTGAAGAGTGGCTGGAGGTGGTGAATCGCTATACGCCCGAATCAGTCAGCGACATTACCGGTCTGGCTCCGGATCTGATCCGTCAGGCCATGCGCATTTACGCTACAGCGAAAAATGCCACCATATTATGGGGCATGGGCGTTACCCAATGGGGACAAGGTGTGGACGTGGTGAAAGGGCTGTCGGGGCTGGCGCTGGCAACCGGAAACTTTGGTCGTCCGGGCGTAGGCGTCGGGCCAGTCAGAGGGCAAAATAATGTGCAGGGTGCCTGCGACATGGGCGCTTTGCCAAATTTGTTTCCTGGTTATCAATCCGTTACGGATAAGAAGACGCGCGATAAGTTTGCGGCCGCGTGGGGCGTCAGCGCGCTCAGCGATAAGCCAGGCCACGCCATTACCGATGTTCCTCATCTGGCGCTGGAGGGAAAACTACGCGCCTACTGGATAATGGGCGAAGATCCCCTGCAAACCGAACCTGACCTCGCCCTGATGCGCCGGGCGATGGAAAAGCTGGAGCTGATTATCGTGCAGGATATTTTCATGACCAAAACGGCGGAAGTGGCCGACGTGCTGCTGCCCGCCACCAGTTGGGGCGAGCATGAGGGCGTTTATACCAGCGCGGATCGCGGCTTCCAGCGCTTTTATAAAGCGGTGGAGCCGCAGGGCAACGTGCTGCCCGACTGGGAAATTATCAGTCGAATGGCGCGGGCGATGGGCTATCCGATGCAATATAAAAATAATGAAGAGATCTGGAATGAACTGCGTGCGCTTTGCCCGCTCTTTGCCGGCGTCACCTGGGAAAAAATGGCAGATTTAGGCTATGTGCAGTGGCCCTGTGGCGACGAGCAGCATCCCGGCACGCCCTGGCTTTACGAGAACAATGTTTTCTCTCGTCCCTCCGGCAAAGGTCTGCTCTTCGCCTGCGACTGGCGACCGCCGAAGGAGAACATCAGTGCCGAATGGCCGCTGGTGTTATGTACCGTTCGCGAGGTTGGCCACTACAGTTGCCGCTCCATGACTGGCAACTGCCATGCGCTGAGCGCTCAGGCCGACGAGCCGGGCAGGGTGCAGATGAATACGCAGGACGCCGCTCAACTCGGCATTAACGATGGCGAACTGGTGTGGGTTTCTTCGCGCAGGGGCAAGGTTATCAGCCGGGCCGCGGTCAGCGAGCGCACCAATCGCGGCGCGGTCTATATGACCTATCAATGGTGGATTGGCGCCTGTAACGAACTGACGGTGGATGTCGTCGATCCCGTCTCGAAAACGCCGGAATTTAAGTATTGTGCGGTGAAAATTGAAAAAATCGACGACGCGAACTGGGCGGAGAATTACGTCAATGAACGCTACACGCAATTGAAAAAAAGACTGGCGGAGACGGCCGCGCCGCTGGCGTAAAGCCATAACAAAACGCCCCGAATCGGGGCGTCAGGATTACTTCAGCGTAATCGTTTTGATGATGCTTTCCGCATCGGTTTGCGACTGCTGCTGGTTATCCGCTGGCAGGGTGATTTGCAGCGTCAGCAGTTTGCCTTCGCTTTTCGCCAGCACCACGCTTGACCAGGAAGACTGGTTTTTGGCTGAAATAACAGAATCCAGCTGCTGCGCGGGCTGGCCCTTCAAATCAATTGATTTGTTGGAAACCAGCTGAAGCTGCGGATCGCGATTGCGCTGTTGCTGCTCCAGACGTTTAGCGAGCACGTCCAGGCTCTCGTTTGTCGCATCGCCTTCAATCACGATAAGGGCTTTTTGCCCGGTGGCATCGGCGTAAACGTGCATGTTATTAGACTGCGTGCCCATTTTTCCGCTCTGATCGGACATGCCCGCAGGCAGAGTAAAGCTCAGCTTGCCGTCCAGTAATGTCACGTTTTGGCTGCTCTGGCTGCTGCTCACGCCATTGTCATCGGCTGCGGCTTTGTCATCGTTGCCGTCGCAGGCGGCCAGTCCGACCACCAGTAAGCCGATACCGGCGTACTTCACTAGATTACGCATTATTCTTCCTTTTACGTTAGTTCAGCCACTCATAAGATAATAATTGCTCAGCAAAAGCAACCGACTATCAGACTAGCCGAAGCTCGCCTGTGCGCCAGTAGATTTTTCCGCTAAGCGCTTCAGCATCGCATTAAGCAGCACGCCATAAGCAGGCAGGAAGAAGACCAGGCAAATAAGGAGTTTGAAGCTGTAATCCACCAGCGCGATTTCCACCCAGTGCTGCGCCATAAAGGCATCGGTGCTCTTGTAAAACGCGATAAAAAAGAAGGCCAGCGTATCGCTGATGTTCCCTAAAAACATGGCGGCAGCAGGCGCCAGCCACCACTGCGGCCGCTGACGCAGACGGTTAAAGACGTGCACATCAAGGATCTGCCCCAGCGCGTAGGCCATAAAGCTGGCGCAGGCGATACGCGCCACGAAGAGATTGAACGCCTGTAGCGCAGGGAACCCCTGCCATTCTCCCTGGTAAAACAGCGCTGAAACGGCGTAGGAGATAAACAGCGCGGGGACCATCACGGCCAGAATGATGCGGCGGGCCAGCGGCGCGCCAAAAATGCGCACGGTCAGATCGGTTGCCAGGAAAATAAACGGAAAGCTGAAGGCGCCCCAGGTGGTATGGAAACCAAAGATGGAAATGGGCAGCTGCACCAGATAGTTACTGGAGGTTATCACCAGCACGTGGAATAACGACAGCCAGATCAGCGCGTGTTTACGCTGACGAGAAGAGAACGAAATCATCAATGTGCCTTTTTGAACAGTGGGGTGAGGGAACCCAATTAATCATGTCTCGCGGTGCGAGTGCGCGGCATGTTACTCCATCAGTCTGCCAATGCAATGGTTAATTTATGCGCAAACGTTTTCGCATGGTGCGAGGTTGCGAAGGACGCTGCGGCGGGTAAAATAGCGGACAACTGTAATCCGTCTGAGAGCGCCATGAACAATCTGTTCGCCAATCCTGACAAAACCCTTGATGCCCTGGGCCTGCGTTGCCCGGAGCCGGTGATGATGGTGCGCAAAACCGTGCGTCACATGGCAGAGGGCGAAACGCTGTTGATCATTGCTGACGATCCCGCCACCACGCGCGATATTCCCGGCTTCTGCCGCTTTATGGAGCATACGCTGGTGGCGCAAAATACCGACGAAATGCCCTATCGCTATTTATTGAAGAAAGGGCTTTGAGGCTTATTTCTGCCGCAGCAGGCGAAGTGCGTTAGCGGTCACTAACGCGGTGGCGCCTGAATCCGCCAGTACCGCCAGCCACAGGCCGGTTATTCCCAATAACGTGGTGAGCAGAAACACGGCCTTCAGCCCCAGCGCAATCGCCACGTTTTGACGGATGTTGACATGGGTGGCGCGCGACAGGCGGATCATCGCGGCAAGCCCGCCCAGTCGGTTGTGCGTCAGCGCCGCGTCGGCCGTCTCCAGCGCGACGTCGCTGCCGCTGCCCATTGCAATGCCGATGGTGGCTGCCTTCATGGCGGGCGCGTCGTTGATGCCGTCGCCCACCATCGCAACCGGCGTTTTCTGGTTCAGTTCGGCTATGGCCGCCACTTTTTCAGCAGGCAGCAGTCCGGCGCGATGCGCGATACCCAGTTCACCGGCAATCACTGCCGCCGCGCGGGCGTTATCGCCGGTGAGCATGATGCAATCGATATTCATGGCTTTCAGTTCGGCAAGCGCGGCTCGCGCGTCCTCGCGTAAATTATCGCGCAGGCCAATCAGGCCGGTTGGGTTACCCTCTTTTAACAGCACCACTACCGTTTGTCCGGTCGACTCAAGCGCGATAATCCTTTCCAACGCTTCTGCCTGCAATAAATTTTCTTCAAGCCGCGAAGGCGCAATCAGAGATAGTTTGTAACCACTCACAAACCCCTCGATGCCGCTACCCGCAAGGGCGCGCAGATCGGAGGCGGCGGGAACCTCCAGTTCTGACGCCTGCGCTCTGGCAACAATGGCCTGCGCCAGCGGGTGCGTCGAACCGGTTTCAATGGCGGCAGCATTTGCCACGATTTCTGTTTCGCTCATGTTTGCCAGCGCCACCACCGCCATCACCTGCGGCTTACCGGCCGTCAGCGTGCCGGTTTTATCGAATGCTACCGTGCCAATACCGCTCAGGCTCTCCAGCGCTGCCCCGCCTTTAATCAGCGCACCGCGACGGGTTGCCGCCGCCAGCGCTGAGGTAATGGCCGCCGGCGTGGAGATGACCAGCGCGCACGGGCAGCCTATCAGCAACAGCGTCAGGCCCTTATAGATCCACGGCTGCCAGGCCGCGGCAAACAGCAGCGGCGGTATCACCGCCGCCAGCAATGAGAGCGCCATAATCATCGGCGTATAGAGACGACTGAAGCGATCGAGAAAACGCTCAATGGGCGCCCGGCGCGTCTCCGCTTCCTCAATCAAATGGAGAATACGATCGATAGCGCTCTCGCCCGGCTGCGAGGTGACTTCCAGCCTGACCTGACGATCGATGCTCAGGCTCCCTGCGGTGAGCCGTTCTCCCTGTCGGCGATCAACCGGCACCGACTCGCCGGTCAGTGCGCTTTCGTCGAAGCTGGCAAAAGGGGAAAGCAGCTTCGCATCGGTTGGCAGTCGCGAGCCGGGCGCAACCTCAATAATATCGCCGGGGCGAAGCGCAGCCGGCGAAACAACCTCTCGCGTTTCATGACGAATGCGGACGGCGTTTTCCGGCTGGAGCGCCATCAGAGCAGTGATGCCGCGACGCGCGCGCCCGGCCGCAAATGCTTCCAGACGTTCGCCAAGCATAAACAGCAGCAGTACCATAGCCGCTTCTGCCGTGGCGCCGATAAACAGCGCACCCACCGCAGCCACGCTCATCAGCGTTTCGATAGAAAAGGGCGCGCCACTTTTCATCAGGCGCAACGCGTTGCGTGCCACCGGGAAGACGCCGACCAGCGTGGTAACAATGAAAGCTATGTATCCCGCCTGCGCGTCAACCTGCTCAATCAGCCAGCTGGCCGTCATCAGCACGGCCAGAAGAATAAGCAAACCGTTTTCCTGCCAGAAACCGGGTGTTTTAGCCTCTGTTCGCGGCGTATCGTTGCGGTGGAGCGAAAATCCTGCGCGACTGACCGCCTCCTCAACCTCACTGCGCACGTCTTCACTGGCGCTGACGGCCAGTTTTTGCGTGGCAAACAACACGCGAACATCATTCACCGCCGCGAGTCGCGCTACCGCGTTTTCGATTTTTCGGGCGCAGGCGGGGCAGTCCATACCGGTAATTTGCCAGCTGTAGCTATCGCCTGTGTCGGGCGCCGGGCGCGGTGTCTCACTGGCGCAGCAGGCGCCCTGCGTGCAGCAGTCGGGCGCAGGGGCGACAATGGCGGAGATTTTGCCGATGACCGGCGCGGGTTGCAGGCCGCCGTTACGATCGCGGGGGGAAGTGGGCTGATGCATGACGTCTCCTGATGCGGACGATGAGAAAAGCTCTCATCGTCATGCATCTTACACTCTGGAGCTGACTCCAGAGTCAAGACGCAATGCGGTCAGAGATAGAGTGAGCGCACAATCATGAAGTGTCCGGCAAAGTAACAGGCGGCGATAATGGCGCTATCAGCGGAGAAACGGCGGCGATAATGCGTGATGTACCAGATGATATTCGCCAGTAGCAGTAACGATGAACCCACCATGATTGAGAACGTATAATCGGTCGGACGGAAGAAGTACTGCTCCGTTGCCAGCCAGACCATCAGCAGCGTCATACCGATAAACGTGCAGACGGGCCAGCGCAAATCTGCCAGACGGCTCCAGATGGTGGCGATCAGCGCCACGCCAATCAGCAACACCACCAGCGGGATTGGCCAGAAAAAGGTCAGCGTCATATGGCTGGCGAAACAGATCGTATAGAGCAGATGCGACAGAAAAAAAGCGCCAATGGCATAGAGCGTGCGCTTGTTGGGCAGCAGCGTCAGCGCGTCGCCGACCAGCGTGGCTAACAGCCCGAAGAGGATCAGATAGTCCGTGGTATTGAGCACCGGCGCCTGCCAGGCGAGCGCCAACAGTAAAAGAAGGGTAACCGGTTTGAAAACCCAGCGCTGCCACTGTGGCCCACGATAAGATGCATCGACATACAGCCAGCCGGAAAAACAGACTGCCAGAAAAGACCAAATCATAATGTGTCCCTTTGTTGAGAGGCAAAACTCCAAAAATTCTGAAATGAGTCTAGGACAGAGCAGCACAATGTGACAATGAGAGGGCTCTGGTTGTATCCTTGCCTGCCGACGATCAATCCAACAGTAACCTGGAGGAGAGAGGAAAAGTGAAGCCGCCTCTGATTTTTTTTATCGCACTGGCCGTTATCGCCGTGCTGGCGACAAGACAATTTATCAGGCAGCGGCGTGAGGTCGCGGTAAATGATGCCTCGCCCGTCAAATCGTTGCCGGTTGAAGTTAAGGCCAAACGCGAAGTGCCGGTGTCGAACCGACGTTCGCGTCAGCGCGAAGCGATCCCGGTTGAGGAGATGCGCTATGAAGCGTGGTTTCATCCGCTTAACGGCGCGGGCGACTTTAAGCTGGTGCTTAAAGCGCGCGACTACCATCAGATTGATAAAGGCGAGCGGGGCGAACTCAGAGTGAAAGGCACGCGTTTCGTCTCGTTTTCTGCCCGCACGTCAGCCGCACAGAGCGCGTCGCCCGCGCGGTGAGCGCTACTGCTTTGGCAGGTTTTTTTTCTGCCAGGCGAGCAGTTCGAAAACGCCGAAAAAGAAGATCTTGGCCTGCGTTACACCGCTCAGTCCGGGCGCCGTTTTGGGCTGAGTGGCGCGCATCAGCACCAGCTGTAGGCCATGCATAATCACCATAAAAATCAGCGCGACATCGATAAAATACTTCAGCGGTTTTGGAAACGGGTGAACAAGGTTGAACAGTAAAAATGCCCATACGCAGAGCATTAACAACCTTCCCAGATTAATCAGCATGGTTTTCTCCCTGGTTTTCATCGGCGCGACGAATAAAGAGACGGCAGGCGACCTGCCCGGCGACTTTTTCGCGGTGCGGCTGCCAGTTTTGCGGCAGCGGCGGTAAACCGTTCTCCACTTCGCTTTCAACGTAGATCAGCGCATCTTCCGCCAGCCAGCCGTTGGTTTCCAGCAGCGTCAGCGTTTGCTCAAGCAGGCCTTTGCGAAACGGCGGATCGATAAACACTACGTCGTACGGTTCTCCATTCTGCTCCAGCCACGTCAGTGCGTTGGCGTTAACCACGTTTCCCGTCTGCGCGCCCAGCGTGGCGAGGTTTTTTTCGAGCTGTTGCGCAACCGGGCGCTCCAGCTCCAGCAGCGTGGCGGAAGCGGCATGACGTGAAAGCGCCTCCAGCGCCAGCGCGCCGCTGCCGGCGAAACAGTCCAGACAGCGCGCGCCCTGGATCACCGGCGCCAGCCAGTTAAACAGCGTTTCACGAATGCGGTCGGTGGTGGGACGAAGCCCGGCGCTGTCCGGCACCGGCAGCTTTCTGCCGCGCCACTGGCCGCCAATAATGCGGATCTGACCCACTGCGCCGCTGCGGTTTTTTTTATTCATACTGCTCTGCTCTTCATAATTTGTTGCACAGTTTAACCGGCTTAGCGGGCCGGGGAAACACGGGCGCTGTGTCGCGCTGGCAGGAAAGTGTTAGACTAAAGAGATGATTTTCAGAGACCTGACAGATTTTCCCCCGCGAGGAGAGTGGTTGTACCATGGCAAAGAATAAAAAACGTGGCTTTTTTTCCTGGCTGGGATTAGGACGCGACGAGAAGGACGCGCCCGCAGAGACGACAGAGAAGCCGGAAGAACAGCCCGCCGCCGTTGCAGAGACCCCGGAAGCTGCGGCGGAACAGCGGGCGGAAGAGATCGTTGAACTGACGGAAACCGTCGCCCGCGAGCAGGCCGAAGAAGCCCCTTCCATCGCCACCGAACCTCTCCCTGCCTCCGAAGACGAGACGCTGCCGGTAACGACGCCAGCGCCGGAAAGAGAGATCCTGCCAGAGACGCTGCCGGTAACGACGCCAGCGCCGGAAAGAGAGATCCTGCCGGAGACGCTGCCGGTAACGACGGCAGCGCCGGAAAGAGAGATCCTGCCGGAAGAAACACCCATCGTTTCCGCGCCGGAAGACGCCGAACCAAATGACAAAGCACCTTCGCTGGCGGCAGCGCTGGATATTGTCGAGCAGGTCGAACAGGAGCGTCCGACGAAAGAAGGTTTCTTTACCCGCCTGAAGCGCAGCCTGGTCAAAACGCGTCAGAACCTCGGTTCAGGATTTGTCGGATTGTTTCGCGGCAAGAAAATCGATGACGATCTGTTTGAAGAGCTGGAAGAGCAGTTGCTGATTGCCGACGTCGGCGTTGAAACCACGCGTCGAATCATCACTAACCTTACCACCCAGGCGAACCGCAAGCAGTTGCGCGATGCGGAAGCGCTTTACGGCCTGCTTAAGCAGGAGATGTCAGAAATTCTGGCGAAGGTTGACCAACCGCTGGACGTGGGTGGAAAAACGCCGTTTGTGATTTTAATGGTCGGCGTCAACGGCGTGGGTAAAACCACCACCATCGGCAAACTGGCGCGCCAGTATCAGGCCGAAGGAAAATCGGTGATGCTGGCCGCAGGCGATACCTTCCGCGCCGCCGCCGTCGAACAGCTTCAGGTTTGGGGGCAGCGCAACAATATCCCGGTGATTGCCCAGCACACTGGCGCAGATTCGGCATCAGTGATTTTTGATGCCATCCAGGCCGCAAAGGCGCGCCATGTGGACGTGCTGATTGCGGATACCGCCGGACGTTTGCAGAATAAAGCCCATCTGATGGAAGAGCTGAAAAAAATCACCCGCGTAATGAAGAAACTTGATGAACAGGCGCCTCACGAAGTGATGCTGACTATTGATGCCAGTACGGGGCAAAACGCCATCAGCCAGACTAAGCTGTTCCACGAAGCGGTGGGCCTGACCGGCATCACGCTGACCAAGCTCGACGGCACCGCAAAAGGCGGGGTGATCTTCTCGGTTGCCGACCAGTTCAGCATTCCGATCCGCTACATTGGCGTGGGTGAAGGGATTGAAGATTTGCGCACGTTTAAGGCACATGATTTTATTGAGGCACTTTTTGCCCGAGAGGACTCATTTGAATGATTCGCTTTGAAGAGGTCAGTAAGGCTTATCTCGGCGGTCGGCAGGCGCTTCAGGGCGTGGATTTTCATCTGCAACCGGGCGAGATGGCGTTTCTGACCGGGCATTCCGGGGCAGGGAAAAGCACCTTGCTAAAGCTAATCTGTGGCATAGAACGCCCCAGCGCAGGACAGATTTGGTTCAGCGGGCATGACATCAGCCGACTGAAAAACAGCGAAGTGCCGTTTTTGCGTCGGCAAATCGGTATGATCTTCCAGGATCACCATCTGCTGATGGATCGCCCGGTTTATGACAATGTGGCGATCCCACTGATCATCAGCGGGGCGAGCGGAGAAGATATTCGCCGTCGCGTCTCTGCCGCACTGGATAAGGTCGGGCTGCTGGACAAAGCAAAAAGCTATCCTGTCCAGCTTTCAGGCGGCGAGCAACAGCGCGTGGGCATTGCGCGGGCGGTGGTGAATAAACCCGCCGTTCTCCTGGCCGATGAACCGACCGGTAACCTTGATGATGCGCTGTCGGAAGATATTTTGCGTCTGTTTGAAGAGTTTAACCGCGTTGGCGTCACTGTGCTGATGGCGACGCACGACAGTGGGCTGATTGCCCGCCGCAACTATCGCCTGATGACGCTGAATCAGGGACGTTTGCACGGAGGCTTCGGTGGTCAATAAACGTAATAAACGCGCTGCCGCCCCGAAACCGGCAAGGCAGAAGCAGCCTTCTAAAAGCAAGGCCCTCAAGGGCGGCTGGCAGGAGCAATGGCGCTACGCGCTGCGCGGAACGCTTTCGGATATGTGGCGACAGCCGCTGGCAACGCTGCTGACGGTAATGGTTATTGCCATTTCACTGACCCTGCCGAGCGTATGCTATATGGTCTGGAAAAACGTCAACCAGGCGGCCGAGCAGTGGTATCCGGCGCCGCAGCTTACCGTTTACTTCAGTAAAACGCTTGATGATGATGCGGCGGAAAGCGTGGTGGCACAGCTCAAGAAAGAAGACGGCGTGGATAAGGTGAACTATCTGTCGCGTGAAGAAGCGATGGGCGAGTTCCGTAACTGGTCAGGATTCGGTGGCGCAATGGATATGCTTGAGCAGAATCCATTGCCCGCCGTGGCTATTATCACGCCAAAGCTGAATTTCCAGAACTCTGACACCATGAACAACCTGCGCGATCGCGTGGCAAAAGTTCAGGGCATTGATGAAGTGAAGATGGATGACAGCTGGTTCGCGCGGCTGGCGGCGCTCACGGGCCTGGTGGGTCAGGTGGCGACCATAATCGGCGTACTGATGGTGGTGGCGGTTTTTCTGGTGATCGGCAACAGCGTGCGGCTCAGCATCTTTGCCCGCCGCGATACCATTAACGTGCAGAAGCTGATCGGCGCCACCGACGGCTTTATCCTGCGGCCCTTCCTGTATGGCGGCGCGCTGCTGGGTTTCGCTGGCGCGCTGTTGTCGCTGGTGCTTTCAGAAGCGCTGGTGCTGCGTCTCGAATCGGTCGTGACGCAGGTTGCGGCGGTGTTTGGTACGACCTTCAGCCTGCATGGTCTGGCGTGGGATGAGTGCCTGCTATTGTTGCTGACTTCGGCGATGATCGGCTGGATCGCCGCCTGGCTGGCAACGGTACAACATTTACGTCGCTTTACGCCGCAGTAACCTCTTTACATGTTTTTTTGGTATAATATTCTCTTGCCGTCCGGGTATCGACGGCAGGGGAAACGAGCTTATCTGCTATACTTTCCCCGCCCTGAGCCGTGTTTAGTTTATACACCGGGCAGTATGAACTTGTGGATAACTTCGCGGTCGAAGTAGCACAGATTGCTTCCATTTTCTGCTGCTGCTCACGTATTCTTAGGGATTGTGCAGGGAAATGCGCGGCAATTATGATAAATACTGAGAGGGCTTGAATGACCAAAGAAATGCAAACTTTAGCTATTGCTCCTTTAGGCAACCTGGATTCCTATATTCGGGCAGCCAACGTCTGGCCTATGCTGACGGCAGAAGAGGAAAAAGCGCTGGCTGAACGGCTGCATTACCAGGGCGATCTGGATGCAGCCAAGACGCTGATCCTGTCTCACCTGCGCTTTGTTGTTCACGTTGCTCGTAACTATTCAGGCTACGGCCTGCCGCAGGCCGATCTGATTCAGGAAGGTAACATCGGCCTGATGAAAGCAGTGCGTCGTTTTAATCCCGAAGTCGGCGTGCGTCTGGTTTCCTTCGCCGTGCACTGGATCAAAGCGGAGATCCACGAGTACGTGCTGCGTAACTGGCGCATCGTGAAGGTAGCCACGACGAAAGCACAGCGCAAGCTGTTCTTTAACCTGCGTAAAGCCAAGCAGCGTTTGGGCTGGTTCAACCAGGACGAAGTCGAAATGGTGGCCCGCGAGCTGGGCGTTTCCAGTAAAGACGTGCTGGAGATGGAGTCGCGGATGGCGGCACAGGACATGACCTTCGATCCGACGCCGGACGACGAAGGCGAAGGTCGCTCAATGGCGCCGATGCTCTATCTTCAGGACAAATCTTCTGACTTTGCCGACGGCATAGAAGAGGATAACTGGGATGCGCACGCTGCCGATAAACTCAGCGACGCGATGCAGGGTCTGGACGAGCGCAGTCAGGATATCATCCGTGCGCGCTGGCTGGACGATGACAACAAAATCACCTTGCAGGAGCTGGCCGATAAATACGGCGTTTCCGCAGAGCGTGTGCGTCAGCTTGAAAAGAATGCGATGAAAAAACTCCGCGTGGCAATAGAAGCGTAAAGCAGGTTGCAGTAGTCACTGAAGGGCAGCGATTAAGCTGCCCTTTTTGCTGTCAGCGTCGCAGACAGCACCAGCCGCCCGTCCCGGCAATAAACCCGCCGTTTTGCATAAACGCCGCCGCGATTTCCCGATCGACGTTATCAACATCGGCAATCCACCATTGGGTCACGGCCGGATTTTGCGCCAGCGTCTCTGAGAGCAGATAGCTGCCAACCCCACGACGACGCGTCACCTCCCGTACCATTAACGCCTCCAACTCGCCTGATGTGCCTTTTACCGTGACCCGCACCGCCGCCAGCAGCCGATCGTTAAATTTCGCGGCATAAAGCTGATGCTGTTCATTAAGGCTTTTTTCAGCGTCGTCCAGGTTTTCCTCTGGCCAGATTTTTGCCAGATCGAGGCGATCCTGAGCAGAAAATTGATGCAGCCTGATAACCGTTAATTTCATGTGCAATACCGGAAGCCTGAAAAGGCATATTGTAGCGAAAAGGCGCGCATCGTCGCGCGTAACTTTTCCTGGATGAAAACAAATCAATCTGTTTGCTGCTGCATCATACAGCAGTCGATTTATTCAACTACCCTTTTCAGGGCAGCGCAATTCGCTGGTATTTGGCGAAAACTTCAACCATTTCTTCCAGTAGTTTATCCTGTGTCCTGCGAAGATTTCGCAATATGTAAGTTGATTTACAGAAGAAAATTCCTGTTTAATAACCTGAAATGTAAAGCCTTATTAATAAAGACTACTGTGAAACGCGCTAACTTGTTATTCCTCAAGCTTTTACGCGGATTCACAGGTATAAAAATAGCAAACACAACAGATGGGGTAGGTTGGATGAAAATCACTCAAGGTCGCGCACTGCTGGCAGGCTGTATTGCTCTGGCGATGAGTCACGCGGCGGTAGCGAAAGAGATCAAAATTGCGATTGTGGGCGCGATGTCTGGCCCGGTTGCTCAGTACGGTGACATGGAATTTACCGGTGCGAAGCAGGCCATCGCCGATATTAATGCAAAAGGCGGCGTCAACGGCGACAAGCTGGTTGGCGTAGAATATGACGACGCCTGCGATCCGAAGCAGGCCGTGGCGGTTGCCAACAAAGTGATTAACGATGGCATCCGCTACGTGATCGGCCATCTCTGCTCCTCATCCACTCAGCCTGCGTCCGATATTTATGAAGATGAAGGCGTGCTGATGATCACCCCGGCCGCAACCAACGCTGATTTAACCACACGCGGTTATAAAACCATTATGCGCACCACCGGTCTGGACTCCGACCAGGGGCCAACCGCAGCGAAATACATTCTCAGTGAAATCAAACCGCAGCGCATCGCCGTTATTCATGACAAACAACAATATGGCGAAGGCCTGGCGCGCTCGGTGCGTGACAGTCTGAAAAAATCTAACGGCAACGTGGTGATGTTTGAAGGGATTACCGCAGGCGATAAAGATTTCTCCACGCTGGTGGCGCGCCTGAAGAAAGAAAACGTCGATTTCGTCTATTTTGGCGGTTACTACCCGGAAATGGGGCAGATCCTGCGTCAGTCACGCGCGGCCGGTCTGAAAACCCAGTTTATGGGCCCGGAAGGCGTCGGCAACTCTTCACTCTCTAATATTGCCGGTGCGGCGTCAGAAGGCATGCTGGTCACCCTGCCGAAGCGTTACGATCAGGTGCCTGCGAACAAAACCATTGTGGATGCATTAAAAGCGAAGAAACAGGATCCGACCGGCCCGTTCGTCTGGACAACTTACGCAGCGCTGCAATCGCTGGTTGCCGGTATGGAGCGTAGTAAAAGCGCCGAGCCGGAAGATATCGCGAAAAACCTGAAAGAAGGCGCGGCGGTTCCTACGGTAATGGGCGACCTGACCTGGGACCAGAAGGGCGATCTGAAAGGCTTCGAGTTTGGTATTTTCAAATGGCATGCTGACGGTTCCTCCACCACCGTGAAGTGATCCGGAGCTGCATAATAAAGGCGATTTTACTCCTCGCCGATAACATCAACGTCTGGCAAAACAGCGCCAGACGTTCTCTTCGCGCCAGCGGAAAGAAGTAAGGTATTAGGTATGTCCGAGCAGTTCCTCTATTTTTTACAGCAAATGTTCAACGGCGTCACGCTGGGGAGCACCTATGCGCTGATCGCCATTGGCTACACCATGGTTTACGGCATTATCGGCATGATTAACTTCGCCCACGGCGAGGTCTACATGATCGGTAGCTACGTTTCATTTATCGTTATTGCCGCGCTGATGATGATGGGTATCGATGCCGGTTGGATGCTGATTGGCGCCGGCTTCATCGCCGCACTGGTGATTGCCAGCGCATACGGCTGGAGTATTGAGCGCGTCGCGTACCGTCCCGTCCGTTCATCCAAGCGTCTTATTGCGCTTATTTCCGCCATCGGCATGTCTATTTTTTTGCAAAACTACGTGAGCCTGACGCAGGGTTCACGCGACCTGGCGCTGCCGGGCCTGATCGCCGGCCAGTGGACGCTTGGCGAAAGCAACGGCTTTGCCGCAACGATTTCCAGCATGCAGATCGTGATCTGGGTGGTGACCTTTATTGCGATGCTGGCGCTGACGCTGTTTATTCGCTATTCCCGCATGGGCCGCGCCTGCCGCGCCTGCGCGGAAGATCTGAAAATGGCCAGCCTGCTGGGCATCAACACCGATCGCGTTATTTCCCTGACCTTTGTGATCGGCGCCGCCATGGCGGCGGTGGCGGGCGTGCTGCTCGGCCAGTTCTACGGCGTGATTAATCCCTACATCGGCTTTATGGCCGGGATGAAAGCTTTTACCGCAGCGGTTCTGGGCGGCATTGGCAGCATTCCGGGGGCCATGCTGGGTGGCCTGATCCTCGGCATTGCCGAGGCGCTCACGTCCGCCTATCTGAGTACGGAATACAAAGACGTGGTTTCGTTTGCGCTGCTGATCGTCGTGCTGCTGGTGATGCCGACCGGCATTTTGGGGCGCCCGGAGGTTGAGAAGGTATGAAACATCTTAACCTTATCAACGCTATCGCTTCCTCGCTGATGCTGCTGGTGCTGGCCGCGTTCTTTATGGGAATGCGCCTTGGGCTTGAGGGAACGCATCTGGTGGTGCACAGCGCCGACAGCGTGCGCTGGCGGTGGATTGCCGCAGGCTGCGTTGTGGTCTTTTTCTTTCAACTGCTGAAGCCGCTGTTTCAACAAGGATTGAAAAGGGTTTCCGGCCCCGCGCTGGTGCTGCCGGGTATTGATGGTTCCACGCCGAAGCAAAAGCTCTTTATGCTGCTGCTGTTGGTGGCCGCCGTCGCCTGGCCGTTCATGGTATCGCGTGGCACCGTGGACATCGCCACGCTGACGATGATCTACGTCATTCTCGGCCTGGGGCTGAACGTGGTGGTGGGGCTTTCCGGCCTGCTGGTACTCGGCTATGGCGGCTTTTATGCCATCGGCGCCTATACCTTTGCCCTGCTGAACCACTACTACGGCCTGGGCTTTTGGGAGTGTCTGCCGCTGGCCGGGTTGGTAGCCGCGATGTTTGGCCTGCTGCTCGGTTTCCCGGTGCTTCGCCTGCGCGGCGACTATCTGGCGATTGTGACGCTGGGCTTCGGCGAGATCGTACGTATCCTGCTGCTTAATAATACAGAGATCACCGGCGGTCCTAACGGCATCAGTCAGATCCCTAAACCGTCGTTTTTTGGCCTGGAGTTTAACCGCAGCGTGCGCGACGGCGGCTGGGATACCTTCCACAATTTCTTTGGCCTGAAGTACGATCCCAGCGATCGCGTTATCTTCCTTTACATGGTGGCGCTGCTGCTGGTGGTGCTGACGCTGTTTGTGATTAACCGTCTGCTGCGGATGCCGCTGGGCCGCGCCTGGGAAGCGCTGCGTGAAGATGAGATCGCCTGTCGTTCGCTGGGCCTCAGCCCGACGCGCATTAAGCTCACCGCCTTTACCATCAGCGCAGCCTTTGCGGGTTTTGCCGGCAGCCTGTTTGCCGCGCGTCAGGGCTTCGTCAGTCCGGAATCCTTTACGTTTGTCGAGTCCGCTTTTGTGCTGGCTATCGTGGTGCTGGGCGGAATGGGTTCGCAGTTTGCGGTGATTCTGGCCGCCATTCTGCTGGTGGTTTCACGCGAGCTGATGCGCGACCTGAACGAATACAGCATGCTGGTATTGGGCGGTTTGATGGTGCTGATGATGATCTGGCGGCCGCAGGGGCTGCTGCCGATGAAGCGTCCGCACCTGAAGCTGACGCGCGTGGAAAAAGGAGAGCCATTATGAAGCCGGTGTTAGCCGTAAATGGCCTGATGATGCGCTTTGGCGGCCTGCTGGCGGTCAATAACGTTGAGCTGGAACTGCGCCCGCAGGAGATCGTGTCGCTGATTGGGCCGAACGGCGCGGGTAAAACCACGGTGTTCAACTGCCTGACCGGTTTTTATCGTCCGACCGGCGGCAGTATTCGGCTGGGCGACCGCGAGCTTGCCGGGCTTTCCGGCCAGAAAATCGCCCGGATGGGCGTGGTTCGCACCTTCCAGCACGTACGCCTGTTCCGCGAAATGACGGTGATCGAAAACCTGTTAGTGGCGCAGCATCAGCATCTGAAAAGCGGCGTGTTTGCCGGGCTGCTGAAAACGCCGGGCTTCCGCAAAGCGGAGAGCGACGCGCTGGATCGCGCGGCGACCTGGCTTGATCGCGTGGGGCTGCTTGAGCTGGCTAATCGCCAGGCAGGTAACCTGGCTTACGGCCAGCAGCGTCGTCTGGAGATCGCCCGCTGCATGGTAACGCGCCCGGACATACTGATGCTGGATGAACCGGCCGCAGGACTGAACCCTAAAGAGACGCACGAGCTGGATGAGCTTATCGCCGAACTCAGAGCCGAACATCGCGTCTCGGTACTGCTGATTGAACATGATATGAAACTGGTAATGGGTATTTCCGACCGCATTTACGTGGTGAATCAGGGCACGCCGCTGGCAAACGGCACGCCGGACGACATTCGTCATAACCCGGACGTGATCCGCGCTTACCTGGGAGAAGCATAAAATGAGTTCAATGCTCTCTCTTGATAAAGTAAGCGCCCACTACGGGAAGATTCAGGCGTTGCACAACGTCAGCCTGCACATTAATCAGGGCGAAATTGTCACGCTGATCGGCGCGAACGGCGCGGGAAAAACCACTATTCTGGGCACGCTGTGCGGTGAACCTCGCGCCACGCAGGGCACGATTACCTTTGATGGCAAAACCATCACCGACTGGCAGACCGCGCGCATTATGCGGGAAGCGATAGCTATCGTGCCGGAAGGCCGCCGGGTGTTCTCGCGCATGACGGTGGAGGAAAACCTGGCGATGGGCGGGTTTTTCGCCAGTCGCGATCGGTATCAAATTCTTATTAAACGCGTTTACGAACTGTTTCCGCGGCTTTACGAGCGGCGCGTGCAGCGGGCCGGCACCATGTCCGGCGGGGAGCAGCAGATGCTGGCGATTGGTCGTGCGCTGATGAGCCAGCCGCGTCTGTTGCTGCTGGACGAGCCGTCGCTTGGCCTGGCGCCGATCATCATTCAGCAGATCTTCGACACCATCGAGCAACTGCGCCAGGAAGGCATGACGATTTTCCTCGTCGAGCAGAACGCCAACCAGGCGTTAAAACTGGCGGATCGCGGCTACGTGCTGGAAAACGGCCACGTGGTGCTGGAGGATACCGGCGATGCGCTGCTGGCTAATGAGGCGGTCAGAAGCGCCTACCTCGGCGGTTAAGTTCGGCTCTCAGCGAATGTGAAAACCTCGCGTTCTGCGCGGGGTTTTTTGCTTTCGCAGGCAGCGGCGCACAGAGCTGCGCAACCTCCTCGCCTCTGGCGACCAGGCGGTCAAACTGCGCAATAACGCCAGCGGCATCGATCTGCGTCAGCCTTTCTTGCGTCCATAGCACCAGGCTTTTCTGCTCTGCCAGCGCGCTAATGTGGATGACAGGCCGCTCGCCATCAAACATATTCAGCTGCAATAGCGTCCAGGGCAGCGAAGGATCGCTCTCTTCCGCTATGCGGCCTGGCGAAAGCAGCATCAGCAGCGATGCCTGATGAATGTTCAGCAACTGCACGCTGTAATGGGGAAATTCAATGTGATAACTGTTGCCGCCAGCCAGCGCGGTCGGATCGACCTTAAGATGCCTGAGCAGCGGTTCTACCGTGCGATGAAACAGTGAAGCGCTCATAAAAAATCACTCGTCGTAGGGAGCTAAAGGTTTTTTGGCCGGAGTATGCTGCATTGGTTGGGCATGCGCGTTGTAGTGCTCCACCGAAGCCGTCTGTAAATGGAGATCCTGCGCATTTTCTGCATTTTGATAGGTGACGCCGAGATTTTTCACCCCGTGTAGCTGCTGAACAAGCCTGTCATCAGTCAGCGCCAGCTGGTTGAGTTTCGCAACATCCGGCGTTTTATAGCTATTATTGATGCTGGTTATCCGCTCTTCGCTGAGAGGCGAAACACTGAGAATATCTTCCAGCTCGGCTTTCGGGCGCATTTTCGGATTGTGAACATCAAGTATCGCGGCGCCGTCGGGGACAAAAAGCGCGTTATCAAGCAGGTGCGAGCGGGCGAAAACCGGCCAGCCGTCCGCCACGACGGCGCTGCCGGGCTGTCGTATATCACCAATCACGTTAAATTGATGATTCAGCCCGCCCGCTGCGGCATAGGTAAAAATGGGGCGGTCAAGATCCAGAGTAGAGAGCACCGCCATGACGGCGGCAGAAATTTCTCCGCAGGTGCCCGCTTGCGCCTGGAATGCCGCTTTTGTCAGAGCGTTGTTATCGCCGCGAAAATCTGTGTCCCGAAGGTGCAATGCCGCGACGCCGTGTCGGTGGCTTTCACCGCCGGTGCGCACAAAATCACTCTGTTGATTATCGGAACCAAACGTTAATTGATCTTTAACGAAGTCGATAGCGCTTTGCGCACTGTGCAACTCATTCATCAGTTGTGCGCTAACGGTTACCGTCTGCTGCTGATGCCTTCCGGGCAAGGCTCGCCACAGTTCCACCGTACCCGGATCGGTACTGGAAACAGGAATATTTGAAATTGAAGGAAACATAGCCGCGCTTGCCTTTATCTCTGTGAATAATAAGTCTGGGTGTTGTTTGTTCTCTTATTGTTCCCTGACAGGCCGGATTCTGATGCGAGCGGCTGCCGCTTTTTAATGACTTTCTTTCGTCACTTTTCCGTCACAAAAGCGTTATTTTTCCGTCATTTTCACATGTCATGTTACCTGGCGAACAAGAAGAAATCACACCAGGCACAGGAATCTGAAAATGGCATCGTTCTCATTTCGTCGTACTGCACTTTGTATTGCACTGGGTCTCACGCTGAGCGGACACGCGCTGGCCGCGACTGACATTCCGTTCTGGCATTCGATGGAAGGCGAACTGGGCGTTGAGGTCGATTCGCTGGCAAAACGCTTCAATGACTCCCATCCCGATTACAGGATTGTTCCCACCTATAAAGGCAACTATGAGCAGAGCCTGGCCGCCGGGATCGCCGCGGTGCGTTCAGGAAAAGCGCCTGCCATCCTCCAGGTTTACGAAGTGGGTACGGCGACGATGATGGCGTCGAAAGCTATCGTGCCGGTGTATGACGTCTTCAAAAATGCGGGCATCGCCTTTGATGAAAAACAGTTTGTGCCGACGGTTGCCGGTTACTACAGCGATTCCAAAACCGGCCATCTGATTTCTCAGCCGTTCAACAGCTCCACGCCGGTGCTCTATTACAACAAAGACGCCTTTAAAAAAGCGGGACTTGACCCGGAACAGCCGCCGAAAACCTGGCAGGAGCTGGAAAAAGACGCGGCCGCGCTGCGTAAAGCGGGCATGAACTGCGGCTACGCCAGCGGCTGGCAGGGCTGGATCCAGATTGAAAACTTCAGCGCCTGGCATGGTCTGCCGGTGGCGACCAGAAACAACGGCTTTGACGGCAATGACGCCGAACTGGAATTTAACAAACCCGTTCAGGTGCGTCATATTCAACTGCTTGCGGACATGAACAGGAAGGGCGAATTCACCTACTTCGGCCGTAAAGATGAGTCCACCGCCAAGTTTTACAACGGCGACTGCGGCATCACCACCGCCTCGTCCGGCTCGCTGGCCGACATTCGCCACTACGCGAAATTCAACTACGGCGTTGGCATGATGCCTTACGACGAAAGCGTACCGAACGCGCCGCAAAACGCCATTATCGGCGGGGCCAGCCTGTGGGTGATGAAAGGCAAAGACGCCAGCACCTACAAGGGCGTGGCCGAATTCATGCAGTTCCTGGCGCAGCCGGAAATCGCCGCCGAATGGCATCAAAAGACGGGCTATCTGCCGATCACCACGGCGGCTTATGCGCTGACGCGCCAGCAGGGTTTTTATGACAAAAATCCGGGTGCCGATACCGCAACGCGGCAGATGTTGAACAAGCCGCCGTTGGCTTTCACCAAAGGGATGCGGCTGGGCAATATGCCGCAGATCCGCACCGTGGTTGATGAAGAGTTGGAAGGCGTCTGGACCGGTAAAAAAACACCGCAGGCCGCGCTGGATAATGCCGTTTCTCGCGGTAACGCGCTGCTGCGCCGCTTTGAACAGACGGTTAAGTAATCAGCCTCACCGTACGGGGCCGCGCGCCCCGCTTTTTAACGTCAGCCATGCAGAGCCATACCATGTCTTCTCCTCGTCCCGTATTCCGTGTTAGCTGGCTGCCTTATCTGCTGGTGCTGCCGCAGCTGGCGATCACCTTTATTTTCTTCCTCTGGCCTGCGGGCGAGGCGCTGTGGTATTCGGTGCAGAGCGTGGATCCCTTTGGCCTCTCCAGTAGCTTTGTCGGCATGGAAAATTTCCAGCGTCTGGCGGGCGATGAATACTATCTGGATGCGTTCTGGACCACGCTGGTGTTCAGCGGGCTGGTCACCGTTATTGGCCTGATGGTGTCGCTGTTCTTCGCCGCGCTGGTGGATTATGTTCTGCGCCTCAAACGCGTTTACCAGACGCTGTTTTTGCTGCCTTATGCGGTCGCGCCTGCGGTAGCGGCGGTGCTGTGGATGTTTCTGTTCAGTCCGGGGCTGGGCCTGATCACCCACTTTCTTCGCGCGTTGGGCTACGACTGGAACCACGCGCAAAACAGCGGGCAGGCGATGTTCCTGGTGGTGCTGGCCTCTGTCTGGCAGCAGATGAGCTACAACTTTCTGTTCTTTTTTGCCGCGCTACAGTCGATTCCCAAATCCCTGATTGAGGCGGCAGCCATCGACGGCGCCGGGCCGGTGCGGCGCTTTTTCCGCCTTGCGCTGCCGCTGATTGCGCCGGTCGGGTTCTTCCTCGTGGTGGTCAATCTGGTTTACGCCTTTTTTGACACTTTCCCGGTTATCGATGCCGCCACGGGCGGCGGGCCGGTGCAGTCCACCACCACGCTTATCTACAAAATCTATCGGGAAGGCTTCGCCGGGCTGGATCTCTCCTCTTCTTCCGCGCAGTCAGTGGTGCTGATGCTGCTGGTGATTGTGCTGACGGTAATTCAGTTCCGCTACGTCGAGAAAAAGGTGCGCTACCAATGATTGAGAACCGACGCGGGCTGGATATTTTCAGTCACATCATGCTGTTGCTGGGCGCGCTGACGGTACTGTTCCCGCTCTATATCGCCTTTGTGGCCGCCACGCTGGATAACAGCGAGGTCTTCCAGGTACCGATGACGCTGATCCCTGGCCGCCATCTGTGGGACAACGTGGTAACCATCTGGCGCAACGGCGTGGCGCAGAACAGCGCGCCGTTTGGTGTGATGCTGCTGAACAGCGCCATCATGGCGCTGAGCATTACCGCAGGGAAAATTACGGTCTCTATCCTCTCGGCTTTTGCGCTGGTGTGGTTTCGCTTTCCTCTGCGCACGCTGTTTTTCTGGCTGATATTTATCACTCTGATGCTGCCGGTTGAAGTGAGGATCTTTCCCACGGTTGAGGTGATTTCTCATCTGAATATGCTCGACAGCTACAGCGGGCTGACGCTGCCGCTGATGGCGTCGGCCACCGCGACCTTTCTGTTTCGTCAGTTTTTTATGACGCTGCCCAACGAGCTGGTCGAAGCGGCGCGCATTGACGGCGCCAGCCCGATGCGTTTCTTCCGCGATATCGTCCTGCCGCTGTCGAAAACCAACCTGGCGGCCTTGTTTGTTATCACCTTTATCTACGGCTGGAACCAGTACATGTGGCCGCTGTTAATTATTAATGAAACCCGGCTCGGCACCGCCGTGGCGGGGATCCGCAGCATGATCGGCAACGGCGATGGCTCAACGCAGTGGAATCTGGTGATGGCGGCGATGCTGCTGACCATGCTGCCGCCCATCGTCATCGTATTAGTGATGCAGCGCGCCTTTGTTCGCGGGCTGGTAGAGAGCGAGAAATAATATGGCGGGCGTAACGCTTCAGGCAGTCACGAAATCCTACGACGGCAAGCAGACTATTATTCAGCCGTTTGACGTCACCCTCCGCGACGGGGAGTTTATGGTGATGGTGGGGCCGTCCGGCTGCGGCAAATCCACGCTGCTGCGCATGGTCGCCGGGCTGGAGCAGGTGACCAGCGGCGATATCTATATCGATAACCAGCGCGTGACCGAGCTGGAACCGAAAGATCGCGGCATTGCGATGGTGTTTCAGAATTATGCGCTCTATCCGCACATGAACGTTGAACAAAATATGGCCTGGGGACTGAAGATCCGTGGCATGGGTAAAGCGCACGTTCGAAAACGGGTGCTGGAGACGGCGCGCAGCCTTGAACTTGAGGCGTTGCTGCATCGTTTTCCGCGCGAGCTGTCCGGCGGCCAGCGCCAGCGCGTGGCGATGGGACGCGCCATCGTCCGTGAGCCTGCCGTGTTCCTGTTTGATGAGCCGCTGTCGAACCTTGACGCACGGCTGCGCGTGCAGATGCGGCTGGAGCTTCAACAACTGCATCGTCGCCTGAACACTACCAGTCTGTACGTCACGCACGATCAGGTGGAAGCGATGACGCTGGCGCAGCGGGTGATGGTGATGAATAAAGGCGTGCTGGAACAATTGGGTACGCCGGTTGAGATTTACGAGCGCCCGGCAACGCGCTTTGTGGCGGGATTTATCGGTTCGCCGTCGATGAACCTGCTGCAAGGCCGGATGAACGAGGCGGGGACGCATCTGCTGCTGACGGATAATTTTTCGCTTTTGCTGCCGGAAGCGAAGCCGCGCCTGGCAGGACGTGAATTGACGTTGGGTATCCGACCGGAGCATATTAGCCTCTCCACACAAGCCGCAGGCGGCGTGCCGCTGGTGGTGGAGACGCTGGAAATGCTCGGCGCCGACAATCTGGCGCATGGCCGCTGGGGCAGCGAGCCGCTGGTGGTGCGCCTGCCGCACGTTAATCGCCCCGCCATTGGCTCAACGCTGTGGTTACACCTTGCGGCCGACGCGCTGCATTTCTTCGATACACAACACGGACAACGGCTCGAATGACGAATAAAGCCTGGCCTTACCCACGCATCGTCGCGCATCGCGGCGGCGGCAAGTTAGCGCCTGAAAACACCTTAGCGGCTATTGATACAGGCGCTAAATTTGGCCATAAAATGATTGAGTTTGATGCGAAACTCTCGAAAGATGGCGAGATATTCCTGCTGCATGACGATACGTTAAACAGAACCAGCAACGGCCGCGGCGTGGCCGGGGAACTGCCGTGGCAAGCGCTCCGGCAGTTCGACGCGGGCGGCTGGTTTGGTAAGGCCTTTATTGATGAGCGCCTGCCGCTGCTTGCCGACGTGGCGGAACGCTGCGCACGCTGGCAGATGATGGCGAATATTGAAATCAAGCCAACCCACGGTCTGGACGCGGAAACGGGACGCCTTGTGGCGCTGGCGGCCTGCGATCTGTGGCAGGCGCAAACGCCGCCGCTGCTCTCATCTTTTTCCGTTGAGGCGCTGGCGGCGGCAAAAGACGCTGCGCCGTCGCTTCCACGCGGGTTGTTGATGCATGAGTGGCAAAAAGAGTGGCCGCAGCGGGTGCGGGAACTGGCCTGCGTTTCCGTACACGTCAATCACAAGGTGTTGACCGAAGCGCGCGTGGCGCAGCTTAAGGCAGAGGGGTTACGTATTCTGGCTTACACGGTAAACCGTCCGGAGCGGGCCAGAAAGCTGCTGGCCTGGGGCGTCGATGCAATCTGTACCGACCGCATCGACATAATGGGCCCGGATTTTAGCTGATTACGGCTGATTGTTGTTCTGCTGCACGGGCGGCGTGGTGTTGCTGCCCGGCTGAGACTTCAGCACGCGTTGCGGGGCGCTGTCGCGCTGCTCCTGCGCCTTACGCTGGATATCCTGTGTCTGCTGCTGCTGATCCTGTTGCAGCTTGCGTTTCTGCTGAGTCTGTTGTGTTTGCATTTGCGACTGCATCCGCTGGGTGCTCGGATTGTAGCCGGGGCGGTTCGGATCGTTAGTGCTGTTAAGCGTATTTGCCATGCTGCCCAGCGGCGCCAGCGCAGCAAAAATAATTAACCATTTCATTTTCTACCCTCCATTTTGCTTGATTCAAGTATAAGCCAGGCGCGGTTTCTGGCCCCAGGAGTGTGCTGAATTTGCGTAACATCTCGCCTTTTTAGAATTTCTTCGCCACTCCACGGGCCGTTCGTGTTACACATTCGTAAACAAACCTGACGAGAGGTAACAATGAGAAAATACGGTACGGCGGGGAGAATGACAGCGCTGATGACGGTGGCGCTGTTTTTTTGGCAGAGCGCGGTGGCTGCGCCGGCGGTCTCCTATGGCGTTGAGGCGGACACATTCCATCCGGTTAAAGAGCAACACGGCATGGTCGCCTCGGTTGACGGGCTGGCGACGCAGGTCGGCGTCGATATTCTTAAGCAGGGCGGCAACGCGGTGGATGCCGCCGTTGCGGTAGGATACGCGCTGGCGGTCACGCATCCGCAGGCCGGAAACCTGGGCGGCGGGGGTTTTATGCTGCTGCGTACCGCATCCGGCCGCACGACTGCGATCGATTTCCGCGAAATGGCGCCGTCGCGTGCCAGCCGCGACATGTTCCTTGACGCGCAGGGCAACGCCGACAGCAAAAAATCGCTGACCTCTCATCTGGCGTCCGGCGTACCGGGCACCGTGGCAGGCTTTGCGTTGGCTAACAAAGAGTACGGCACCCTGCCGCTCAGTCGCCTGATCCAGCCTGCAATCAACCTCGCCCGTAAAGGTTTCGTGGTGAACCAGGCGCTGGCAGACGATCTGAACGTCTATGGCAAAGAGGTGCTGGTGCAGCATCCGAACAGCAAAGCCATTTTCTACAAACAGGACGGCGCGTCCTATGCACGCGGCGAAACGCTGGTGCAGCGTAACCTGGCGCACAGCCTGGAACTGATTGCGAAGCAGGGGCCGGACGCGTTTTACAAAGGGGAGATTGCCAGTCAGATTGCGGCTGAAATGGCATCGCACGGCGGGCTGATTAGCAAAGAGGATTTAGCTCACTATCGCGCGGTTGAACGCCAGCCGGTCAGCGGTACCTACCGCGGTTATGAAGTCTTCTCGATGCCGCCGCCCTCATCTGGCGGTATCCATATCGTGCAAATTCTTAATATTCTGGAGAATTTTGACCTGGCGAAAATGGGCTTCGGCAGCGCAGATGCGATTCAGACGATGGCTGAGGCGGAAAAATACGCCTACGCCGACCGTTCCGAATATCTTGGCGATCCTGATTTTGTGAAGGTGCCCTGGCAGGCATTGACCAGCAAAGCCTATGCGAAATCGCTGGCGCAGCAGATTGACCTGGCGAAAGCGCGCCCCTCCTCAGAGATCAAACCGGGCAAGCTGGCGCCGTATGAAAGCAACCAGACCACGCACTTTTCCGTGGTGGATAAACAGGGCAACGCGGTTGCCGTCACCTATACGCTGAACACCAACTTTGGCAGCGGCATCGTGGCGGGCGACAGCGGCATTCTGATGAATAATCAGATGGATGACTTCTCTGCCAAACCGGGTACGCCAAACGTGTACGGCCTGGTTGGCGGCGAGGCGAACGCGGTAGAGGCCGCGAAACGCCCACTGTCATCAATGTCGCCCACCATCGTCGCGAAAGACGGTAAAACCTGGCTGGTTACCGGCAGTCCGGGCGGCAGCCGTATTATCACTACCGTGCTGCAAATGGTGGTTAACAGCATCGATTTTGGGATGAACGTCGCCGAAGCTACCAATGCACCGCGTTTTCATCATCAGTGGCTGCCGGACGAACTGCGCGTTGAGAAGGGTTTTAGTCCCGACACGCTGAAACTGCTTCAGGCGAAAGGGCAGCATGTGAAAGTGCAGCCGGCGATGGGCAGCACGCAGAGCATTATGATTGGGCCTGACGGCGCGCTCTATGGCGCATCGGATCCGCGTACGGTTGAGGATATGACCGCCGGATACTGAGTAAAAGGTTCGCCTCTTATCAACACGTTAACCGCCTTTGGAGACGGGGAGTTTCACGTAATCCATTGTAAGATAAGGGGCTTTGCCTGAAAAAAGTTTTAATAAAGACTTTACAGGCGAGAATGATAATGATTATTATTGTCATGCGATTTCGTCACGGGCTTCACGGACCTGTCGGAAAAGCACGACATTGCTCACATTGCTTCCAGTAATACTTTAGCCAGCTCGGGTGCTGGCTTTTTTTTTGCCTTCACGTTCACTTTCTGTCGAATATTTTGAACGGAGGAAACAGTTTTCTCCGCTATCTTCCTTGGCTTCTCAGGTTCAGACTCTCTGAAAACATTGAGGAGAATTGAATATGATTTACCAGCGAAAAGCACACGAACGCGGCCATGCCAGGCATGGCTGGCTTGACAGTTACCATACCTTTTCTTTTGCAGATTACTACGATGCCAATTTTATGGGGTTTTCAGCGCTGCGCGTCATCAACGAAGACGTTATTGACGGCGGCCAGGGCTTTGGCATGCATCCGCACAAAGACATGGAGATCCTGACCTATGTACTTTCCGGCACCGTTGAACATCAGGACAGCATGGGTAATCAGGAACAGATCCTGGCAGGTGAATTTCAGATCATGAGCGCGGGCACCGGCGTGCGTCATTCGGAATACAACGCCAGCAAAGACGTGCCGCTCCATCTCTATCAGATCTGGATTATTCCTGATAAAACCGGTCTTGAACCGCGTTACGCGCAGCGCCGCTTTGATGACGTGCATGGGCGGCAGTGGGTGCTCTCGCCGGACGAGCGCGAGGGCTCGCTGAAGGTTTTTCAGGATATGACGCTCTCCCGTTGGGCGTTCATGGCGGGTGAAAGCGAAGCCGTTGAGGTGGCGGCCAACCGCCGTATCTGGATTCAGGTAGTAAAAGGCGAGGTAATGGTCAACGGCGAGCAGGCTTCCACCAGCGATGCATTTGCCATTTGGGACGAACCTCATCTGCACATCAGCGCCGACAGCGCGGCGGAAATTCTGCTGTTCGATCTGCCTCCTGTCTGATCCCTGCGATTTGGGTGCGGCAAGCCGCGCCCTTTTTGTTACACTCTCTTTATCTCTCCCTCACCTGACATGACGATGAAGAAGAAAAGACCGGTATTACAGGACGTTGCCGATCGCGTGGGCATCACAAAAATGACCGTCAGCCGCTATCTGCGCAACCCCGATCAGGTTTCCGCCGCGCTACGAAGCCGCATCGCCGAGGCGCTGGACGCGCTGGGCTACATTCCTAATCGCGCGCCCGATATTCTTTCCAATTCCACCAGTCGGGCGATTGGCGTGCTGCTGCCATCGCTGACCAACCAGGTGTTTGCCGACGTACTGCGCGGTATCGAAACGGTCACCGACGCGGCGGGCTATCAGACCATGCTCGGTCATTTCGGTTACAGCGCAGAAAAAGAAGAGTTGCAGATGCGCTCGCTGCTGGGCTGGAACATTGACGGACTGATCCTCACCGAGCGCACCCACACGCCGGGCAGCCTGAAAATGCTTGAAACCGCCGGGATCCCGGTGCTGGAGATGATGGACAGCGTATCGCCCTGTCTGGATATGGCGGTCGGCTTCGATAACGTTGAGGCTGCCCGGCAGATGACGCAGGCCATTTTGAAACGCGGCCATCACCATACCGTCTACCTCGGCGCGCGCCTTGATGAGCGTACGCTACTTAAGCAGCAGGGTTACGAACGGGCAATGCGCGAAGCGGGGCGAACGCCGCACAGCGTAATGATTGAGGATGCCTCGTCATTCTCCCTCGGCGGACAACTGTTAAAAGAGGCGCAAAAACGCTATCCGCAAACCGACAGCCTGTTCTGCACCAATGATGACCTGGCGGTGGGCGCGATATTCGAATGTCAGCGACAGGGGCTTCGCGTGCCGCAAGATATGGCTATCGCGGGCTTTCACGGTCACGATATCACCCAGGTGATGACGCCGCCGCTGGCGACGGTGATCACGCCGCGCGAGCAGATGGGGCGTGAGTCCGCCACGCTTTTGCTGGCGCGCATCCGCGGGGAACAGGTGCCCGATCGGCCCGTAGACGTGGGGTTTGCCATTTCCGAAGGCGGCAGCATCTGAGGCTATCCGGCATCATTTTGACGAAATGTGCCTGCCTGGTCTGAAATTGCCATTTTTTTGAAGCGCTTCACAGATACCACCTTTTTCTTGCACAGGTGTTGCCTTGCATGGCACGCATCCAGACAATGTTACCGATAACAAATCGCGTTGACGCCTCTTCTCAACCTTTTGCGGAGCAGAAAATATGAACACCTCCCCGTCGTCCCACCACGTTTTTGTGCTGATGGGCGTTTCAGGAAGCGGCAAATCCGCCGTTGCCAGCGCTGTGGCCTGGCAGCTTAAAGCCGCTTTTCTCGATGGGGATTTTCTCCATCCTCGCGCCAATATTGAGAAAATGGCTGCCGGCCATCCGTTGAACGATGACGATCGCCAGCCGTGGCTTGAGTCCATTAATGATGCCGCCTTCGCCATGCAGCGCACCAATGCGGTGTCGCTGATCGTCTGCTCTGCGTTGAAAAAGCGCTATCGCGATATTCTGCGTAAAGGCAATGAGAACCTCTCTTTCATCTACATGAAAGGTGATTTCGATACTATCGAAGCACGCCTGCGCGCGCGCAAAGGCCATTTCTTTAAGCCGCAGATGCTGGTTACCCAGTTTGAAACGCTGGAAGCGCCGGGCGACGATGAGCCGAACGTGCTGGTAGTCGATATTGCACAAACGCTGGACGAGGTTGTGGCCGAAACGATTGCCACCATCGACCATGTGGTCAATCCGGGGGCGTAATGGCAACGGCAACGCTGGTTTTAACGGCGGCGGGTTCCGTTCTGCTGCTGCTTTTTCTGGTCATGAAAGCACGTATGCACGCTTTTCTTGCCCTGATGTTGGTGTCGGTCGGCGCCGGCGTTTTTTCCGGCATGCCGCTGGATAAAATTGCCGATACCATGCAAAAAGGTATGGGCGGCACGCTGGGCTTTTTAGCCATTGTGGTGGCGCTTGGCGCGATGTTCGGCAAGATTTTGCATGAGACCGGCGCGGTCGATCAAATAGCCATTAAAATGCTGAAAACCTTTGGCGAACACCGTGCGCACTATGCCATGGGCATCGCCGGACTGATCTGCGCGCTGCCGCTCTTTTTTGAAGTGGCGATCGTGCTGTTGATCAGCATCGCCTTTGCCGTCGCGCGTCGAACCAATGACAATCTGGTGAAGCTGGTAATCCCGCTGTTTGCCGGTGTCGCTGCGTCTGCCGCTTTTTTGATGCCCGGCCCGGCGCCAATGCTGCTGGCCTCGCAGATGCACGTTGATTTCGGCTGGATGATCCTGCTTGGCCTGTGCGCGGCGCTGCCGGGTATGCTGATCGCCGGGCCGCTGTTCGGCAGTTTTATCAGCCGCCGGGTGACCTTTACGTTGCCTGAAGATACGCACCATCCTGAATTTGAAGAGAGCACGCTGCCGTCGTTTGGCTTCAGCCTGTCGCTGATTCTGTTTCCGCTGGTGTTGGTGGGTTTAAAAACCATCGGCGCGCGTTTCGCCCCGCAGGGCAGCACGCTTTATCAGTGGCTGGAGTTTGTCGGTCATCCGTTTATCGCCATTTTAGTGGCCTGCCTGGTGGCGATTTACGGGCTGGCGTATCGGCAGGGAATGGATAAAGAGCGGGTGATGGCGATCTGCGGCAGCGCGCTGCAACCAGCGGGCATCATTTTACTGGTGATCGGCGCCGGTGGCGTATTTAAGCAGGTGCTGGTGGATTCCGGCGTTGGCCCGGCGTTGGGCAATGCCCTGACCAGCGCGGGACTGCCGGTGGCGCTCGCCTGCTTTATTCTTGCGGCGGCGGTGCGGATTATTCAGGGATCGGCGACGGTCGCCTGTCTGACTGCCGTTGGACTGATCATGCCCGTTATCGAGCCGCTGCACTATTCAGGCGCGCAGATGGCGGCGCTGTCGATCTGCATCGCGGGCGGTTCTATCGTGGTCAGCCACGTTAACGACGCGGGTTTCTGGCTGTTTGGCCGATTCACCGGCGCCACGGAAGGGCAAACGTTGAAAACCTGGACGATAATGGAAACGCTGCTTGGCACCAGCGGCGCGCTGGTCGGGATGATCGCGTTTACGCTGCTGTCGTAATCCTGTCGCGCACGGGCGAACGGCGTCGTTGAGGGGCAGCCTGCCGGGACATCGTAAATCCGTCCCGGCTCTTCTGAGGCCAACGGCTTTAACAAGCAACGGCAGGGAGAGGCTGTTCGCAGACGCTGGCCGTCGAGCGCAGGGATGCGCGATGAACCTTAAATCTTCAGATAAGCGCGAATGCCGTCAAGAAACATCTGCGTGGCTAACATAATCAGGATCAGTCCCATCAGCCGCTCCAGCGCATTCACCCCTTTCTCTCCCAGCAGCCGCAAAAACAGCCCGGAAAGCAGCAGGATAATCACCGTGGCGCCCCATGCAATCAGCAGCGCGCCAACCAGATGAGACATCTGGTCGGGATACTGATGCGACAGCAGCATTAGCGTCGCCAGCAACGACGGCCCGGCAACCAGCGGGATCGCCAGCGGAACCAGGAAGGGTTCTTCACCGGCGGACAGCCCGCTGCTGCTGCTTTCCTGGGAGGGGAAAATCATTTTTATCGCAATTAAAAACAGAATGATGCCGCCCGAAATCGACACCGTTTCCGTACGCAAATTAAGAAAGGCGAGAATTTTTTCTCCGGCAAAGAGAAACAGCAGCATGATCACCAGGGCAATCAACATTTCGCGGATAAGCACCATCCGACGACGTTTTGGCTCCAGATGCTTTAAAACCGACATAAAAATCGGCAAATTGCCCAGCGGATCCATTATCAGCAACAATAATACTGTTGCCGAAATCATTTCAGTCATTGTAATTATTCTCTTAATTATCAGGTTTGCATCAGATTATAAGCAGCGCTGCTAAAAAAACGCTGTTAATCGATTTAATTCACTTGCCACTTCTGCTGCATTTTGTAAGGTAAATGCAGATCGTTTTCTTATTCTATTTACTCTAACAGGTCAGATGCGACTGACGCAGCCCGTTTTCAGGCACGATGCCGGAAAAAACTGCGCGTATCGTCTGAAGCAGGTACAACATGAAATCAGTGGGTTTGGTCGGCTGGCGCGGTATGGTGGGTTCCGTGCTGATGCAGCGTATGAGCGAAGAGCGTGATTTCGACGTCATTCGCCCGGTATTTTTCTCAACGTCTCAGCACGGTCAGGCCGCGCCGGAATTCGGCGGTACGGCGGCGGGCGTGCTTCAGGATGCTTACAATATTGACGCCCTGAAGGCGCTGGACATCATTATCACCTGTCAGGGCGGTGACTATACCACCGAAGTCTATCCAAAACTGCGCGCTTCTGGCTGGCAGGGTTACTGGATTGATGCCGCCTCAACGCTGCGTATGCAGGACGATGCCATTATCATCCTCGATCCGGTTAACCATCACGTTATCCGTCAGGGCCTGGAAAAGGGCATCAAAACCTTTGCGGGCGGCAACTGCACCGTCAGCCTGATGCTGATGTCGCTCGGCGGGCTGTTCGCCAGCAACCTGGTTGAGTGGGCCTCAGTGGCCACTTATCAGGCGGCTTCCGGCGGCGGCGCGCGCCACATGCGCGAACTGCTGAGCCAGATGGGCATGTTGCACGATGGCGTGGCGACCGATCTACAAAACCCGGCGTCGGCCATTCTGGATATTGAACGTAAGGTCACTGAGATGAGCCGCAGCGGCGTGCTGCCGACGGACAACTTCGGTGTGCCGCTGGCGGGCAGCCTGATCCCGTGGATCGATAAACAGCTGGAGAACGGCCAGAGCCGCGAAGAATGGAAAGGGCAGGCGGAAACCAACAAAATTCTGCAACCGGCCGCGACCATCCCCGTTGACGGTCTGTGCGTGCGCGTTGGCGCGCTGCGTTGCCACAGCCAGGCCTTTACGCTGAAACTGAAAAAAGACGTGCCGCTGCATGATATTGAACAAATGCTGGCGGCGCATAACGCGTGGGTCAACGTGGTGCCTAACGATCGCGAAGTGACCATGCGTGAACTCACCCCCGCCGCCGTGACCGGTACGCTGAAAACGCCCGTTGGCCGCCTGCGTAAGCTGAATATGGGGCCGGAGTATCTCTCCGCCTTTACCGTCGGCGACCAGCTTCTCTGGGGCGCGGCCGAACCGCTGCGTCGTATGCTGCGCCTGCTGGTGGATTAATTTGCGGCATGTCCGGTCGCCGGGTGCGCGAGGCGGTGACCGGCGCCGAGAGCGGTTTCGGAGTGGGGCAGGCCATTGCCTTTCTCATGGCCGTCCGCGGCGTTGACGGAGGCGTAGGCGCTGATGCCTGTGCCGCCGATACCGACGCCCAGGCTTCTACCTCGTCTGCTGTTGCGGCGGTTGCTTCAGCCCGATGTACCTGTTTCCAGCTGGTTTTTTCCCCGCCGCGGCTGTCGAACCGCTAATAATAACAACCAGCCAGAGGTAGTTGTTATGGCTGAGGTGTCTCATAAGTCAGGGACGCATGGCAAGAATGGCGTTCCGGACTTTATTGAGCACGGTTTCAATTCGCGCGGATTCATTATTTTTTCCATTTTTTTGATATAACGCTGGCGCTAATAAACGTCCTTTTCACCGCCTGATAATCCTGCCACCCGATGCACTAACGCAACGCCGCGCAGCCGCCACGCTTCGCGCTTTTACGCTGGTCCGCTTTTACCGCGCCAATCCTGCTCTGAAAGTTTGATCTGCAAGGCATATTTTTCATTTTTCGACGCTGCTTTTTTCATAGCCCGGCTATGCTTAAAACTATCGCGTAATTAAAAATCGACCAGAGCACTGGTCTGAACGCGCTTTAAACATTTACTGCATGTTGTCGCGCGCTGCGGCGGTTTTAACAGAGGATGCTCGTCTTCCCCGACAGCGTGTTTTTGGCTCAATGAAGAGCAGCACATCCCACCGGATCGTCTGCCAAACATCACGGGAAGAAAGACATGTCCGAGCTTACGGATCACTCGCTTATTAATGCTTTATTTTCCGGTCACTACTCTGACCCGTTCGCCCTGTTGGGCATGCACCAGACCAGCAAAGGGCTGGAGGTGCGCGCATTGCTGCCGGATGCGACCGAGGTCTGGGTCATTGAAACCAACACCGGCCGCAAGTGCGCCCGACTTGAATGTATTGACTCGCGCGGCTTCTTCCAGAGCGTTATTCCCCGCCGCAAAAATCCTTTCCGTTACCAGCTTGCGGTCACCTGGCACGGTCAGCAGAACCTGATTGATGACGCTTACCGTTTTGGCCCACTGTTGGCGGAAATGGACAGCTGGCTGCTGGCGGAAGGCACGCACCTGCGTCCTTATGAAACCATGGGCGCCCATGCGGACGTCATTGATGGCGTCATCGGTACGCGTTTTTCAGTCTGGGCACCCAACGCTCGCCGCGTATCGGTGGTCGGGGATTTTAACTTCTGGGACGGACGCCGCCATCCGATGCGCTTCCGCCGTGAAATCGGCGTCTGGGAACTGTTTGTGCCCGGCGCGCTCCAGGGACATCTCTATAAATTCGAAATTATCGACACGCACGGCGAGCTGCGGCTGAAGGCCGATCCGTATGCCTATGAAGCGCAGATGCGCCCGGAGAGCGCCTCGATGATCTGCGGATTGCCGCCAAAAGTCAGCATGCCGGAAGCGCGCCAGCGCGCCAACGATTTTGATGCGCCGATCTCTATTTACGAAGTGCATTTAGGATCGTGGCGCCGCCATACGGACAATAATTTCTGGCTGAGCTACAAAGAGCTGGCTGAGCAGCTGGTGCCCTACGCCAAAGAGATGGGTTTTACCCACCTGGAACTGATGCCGATCAACGAGCATCCTTTTGACGGCAGCTGGGGCTACCAGCCAACCGGCATGTATGCGCCAACACGCCGCTTCGGCACGCGTGATGAGTTCCGGCTGTTTATTGATGCGGCGCACGAAGCCGGACTGAACGTGCTGCTGGACTGGGTGCCGGGCCACTTTCCTTCCGATGACTTCGCGCTGGCGAAATTCGACGGCACCGAGCTGTATGAGCACGGCGACCCGCGCGAAGGCTACCATCAGGACTGGAACACGCTGATTTATAACTTTGGCCGCCGCGAAGTGAGCAACTTCCTGGCGGGCAACGCGCTTTACTGGCTTGAGCGTTTTGGCATTGACGGGCTGCGCGTCGACGCCGTCGCCTCAATGATCTATCGCGACTACAGCCGTGCCGAAGGGGAATGGGTGCCGAACCATCTGGGCGGCCGCGAAAATCTGGAGGCGATCGCCTTTCTGCGCTACACCAACCGCGTACTGGGCCAGGCAGCGCCCGGTTCGGTGACCGTGGCGGAAGAGTCTACCGACTTTCCTGGCGTGTCGCGTCCGCCGGAAACGGGCGGTCTGGGATTCTGGTACAAATGGAACCTGGGCTGGATGCACGACACGCTGGATTATATGTCGCTGGATCCGGTGTACCGCAAGCATCACCACAACAACCTGACCTTCGGTATGATCTACAACAGCACCGAAAATTTTGTGCTGCCGCTCTCTCATGATGAGGTGGTACACGGCAAGAAATCGATTCTCGACAGAATGCCGGGCGACGCGTGGCAGAAATTCGCCAATCTGCGCGCCTACTACGGTTGGATGTTTGGTTTTCCCGGCAAAAAGCTGTTGTTTATGGGGAACGAATTCGCGCAGGGCAGAGAGTGGAATCACGATACCAGCCTTGACTGGCATCTGCTGGAAGGCGACGACAACTGGCACAACGGCGTTCAGCGCCTGGTGAAAGATCTTAATCACACCTATCGCGCACATACGCCGCTGCATCAGCTTGATTTCGACGCCATGGGCTTTGAGTGGCTGGTGGTGGACGATTTCGAAAACTCGGTGCTGATCTTTGCCCGCCGCGACCGCGAGGGCAACGAGGTGATCGTCGCCAGCAACTTCACGCCGGTGACGCGGCATGACTACCGTTTTGGTGTTACCGAACCCGGTAGCTGGCACGAAGTGCTTAATACCGATTCAGGCCACTATCACGGCAGCAATACGGGCAATCAGGGCAGCGTTCACAGCGAGCCGCAGCCAAGCCACAATCGGGAGCATTCGCTCAGCATTACGCTGCCGCCGCTTGCCACGCTCTGGCTGGTGAAGGAGGCGCGATGAGCCCACTGCTTGCCGGTAAACCGACGCCTGCGGGCGCCGTTTACGACGGCAAAGGCGTCAACTTTGCACTTTTTTCGCGGCACGCAGAGCGGGTGGAACTGTGCCTGTTCGATAAAAGCGGCAAAGAGACGCGGTGGGCTTTGCCTGCGCGCACCGGCGATGTCTGGCATGGTTACCTGTCAGAGGGCGAACCGGGGCAGCGCTATGGCTATCGCGTTCACGGCCCCTGGCAGCCGGAAAACGGGCATCGTTTTAATGCGAACAAATTATTAATCGATCCCTGCGCGCTGGCGGTCGAGGGGACGGTCAGCGACGACGCGCGTTTTCTCGGCGGCGAACGGGAAAGAGAGACGCAGGATAACGCCGCGATTGCGCCAAAAAGCGTGGTGGTGTCCGGGGATTTCGACTGGGAAAACGACAGGCCTCCGCGCGTGCCGTGGGGATCAACCGTGCTGTACGAAGCACATGTGCGCGGCCTGACGCTGACGCACCCCGATCTGCCGCCAGAAATCCGCGGCACCTATGCGGCGCTGGGTCATCCGGTGATGATCGCGCACTTCACGCGGCTCGGTATCACCAGCCTTGAACTGCTGCCGGTGGCCTGCTTCGCCGACGAACCGCGTTTATTGCAAATGGGGCTCAGCAACTATTGGGGCTACAACCCGATGGCGCTGTGGGCGCTTGATGAACGTTATGCGGCGGGCGACTGCGCCAGAAATGAATTCCGCCAGGCGGTCAAGGCGCTGCATCAGGCAGGCATCGAAGTGATCCTCGATGTGGTATTCAACCACACGGCGGAGCTGGAGGAGATTGGTCCGACGCTGTCGCTGCGCGGCGTGGACAACAAAAGCTACTACTGGCTGGACGACCACGGCGGCTACCAAAACTGGACCGGCTGCGGCAACACGCTGAACGTCAGCCAGATGTCGGCGTGGACGCTGGACTGCCTGCGCTACTGGGTGGAGGCGTACCACGTTGACGGTTTCCGCTTTGATCTGGCTCCCGTGCTGGGACGCACGCCCGATTTCCGGCGCGACGCGGCGTTCTTCACCGCACTGGCGGCCGATCCGCTGCTCTCAACGTGCAAGATGATCGCCGAACCGTGGGATATCGGCCCCAATGGCTACCAGATGGGCAATTTCCCTGGCCCCTTTGCGGAATGGAATGACCGCTTTCGTGACGTGATGCGTCGTTTCTGGCTGCACGGCGACGTTGCTAACGGCGAGTTCGCGCGGCGGTTCGCGGCCTCGGCTGAGGATTTCAGTGACGCGGGGCGGCTGCCGTCCGCCAGCGTTAATCTGCTTACCGCCCACGACGGCTTTACGCTGCGCGATCTGCTCAGCTTCAACGATAAGCACAATGACGCTAATGGTGAACACAACCGTGACGGCCACGGCAGCAACTTCAGCCACAACCACGGCGTGGAAGGGCTGGAGGCGCCGGAAAGCGTGTTGGTCAGGCGTCGGGACAGCGCCAGGGCGCTGTTGGCAACATTGCTGCTGTCGCAGGGCACGCCAATGCTGCTGGCGGGCGACGAGCTTGGCAACACGCAGCACGGCAACAACAACGCCTACTGTCAGGACAACGCGCTCTCGTGGATTGACTGGCAGGCCATTGACCATGACCTGTTTGATTTTACCGCCGCGTTGATTCATCTGCGGCGGCGCATTCCTGCGCTTCAGTGCGACAGCTGGTGGCAGCCGGATGATAACAACGTTAAGTGGCTGGATCAGTATGCTCAGCCACTCAATGCCGACGGCTGGCAGCACAGCGCGCATCGCTTACAAATTCACCTGTCGCACGACTGGATTTTTACCCTTAACGCCACCGAAGAAGTGTGCGATTTCTTGTTACCTCAAGGGGAATGGTGCGCCATTCCTCCCTTCGCCGGGGATGATAACCCGACTTCAACAACTGTCTGGCATGCGCCGCCTCATGGTGTATGTGCGTTCCATAAACAATCATAACAGGAGTCAGACATGGTTAAATTAGATAAGAACGATCCCCTGATGCTGGCAAGACAATTGCCATCACAAACTGTAGCCCTGATCCTGGCGGGCGGTCGCGGTACGCGCCTGAGAGACCTGACCGCCAAACGCGCCAAACCTGCCGTACACTTTGGCGGTAAATTTCGCATCATCGATTTTGCGCTCTCCAACTGCCTCAACTCCGGCATTCGACGCATCGCGGTGATCACCCAGTATCAATCGCACACGCTGGTGCAGCACATTCAGCGCGGCTGGTCGTTCCTGACGGAAGAGATGAATGAGTTTGTCGATCTGCTGCCTGCACAGCAGCGCCTGTCAACGGAGCACTGGTACCGCGGCACCGCCGATGCCGTCACCCAGAACCTCGATATCATTCGCCGCTACGATGCGCAGTACGTGGTGGTGCTGGCGGGCGATCACATCTACAAGATGGACTATTCGCGGATGCTGCTTGATCACGTGGAAAACGCTGCGAAATGCACCATCGCCTGCCTGCCCGTGCCTCTGGAAGAGGCCAGCGCGTTTGGCGTGATGGCGGTGGGCGATAATAACCGCGTGAGCGCGTTCCTGGAAAAACCTGCCGATCCGCCGCACATGCCGGGCGATGAAAAACAGGCGCTTGCCAGCATGGGCATCTATGCTTTCAATGCGGATTACCTTTACCAACTGCTGGAAGAGGATCTGCAAAACCCGAACTCTAATCACGACTTCGGCAAGGATATTTTGCCGAAGGTGGTGGAGGCAGGCGAGGCGCTGGCGCACTCCTTCAGCGACTCCTGCGTGCAGAGCGACGACACCGCGCCACCTTACTGGCGCGATGTCGGGACGCTGGAAGCCTACTGGAAGGCGAACCTCGATTTGGCTTCGGTCACGCCGGAGCTGGATATGTACGACCAGGACTGGCCGATCCGCACGCATACCGAACCGCTGCCGCCGGCAAAATTTGTTCAGGACCGATCCGGCAGTCACGGCATGACCATGAACTCGCTGGTATCGGGCGGCTGCATTATTTCCGGCTCGGTGGTAGTGAATTCCGTGCTGTTTTCCCGCGTGCGGGTTAACTCATTCTGCAATATTGAATCATCCGTTCTTTCACCGGACGTCGTGGTAGGGCGCTCCTGTCGCCTGCGCCGCTGCGTTATCGATCGCGCCTGTATTTTACCCGAAGGCACGGTGATTGGTGAAAATCCGGATGACGACGCGCGTCGCTTTTACCGTTCCGAGGAGGGAATTGTGCTTGTTACGCGAGCAATGCTGGCGAAGCTGGGCTGGCAGGACTAGATATTAATAATAACGCGCAGTTTGGCAAAGAAAGGCACAAGCATAATCGATGCGGGGGATCGCGTCAGGATACGGTGAAGGAGCCGATGATGCAGGTTTTACATGTCTGTTCAGAAATTTTCCCGCTGCTTAAAACCGGCGGGCTTGCTGATGTTGTAGGAGCATTACCGGCCGCGCAGATCGCTGAAGGCACTGATACGCGCGTGCTGGTTCCGGGCTTCCCGGATATCAAGAAAGGCATCGCCAATACGAAAGTGGTGGCGAAGCTGAATACCTTTGCGGGCGATGTTGAGCTGCTCTTTGGTATGTTTGACGGGGTGGGGATCTACATTATCGATGCGCCGGATCTCTATGATCGGCCCGGCAGCCCCTACCACGATGAGTCGCAGTATGCCTATGTGGACAACTATCTGCGCTTTGCGCTGTTGGGTTGGATGGGCTGCGAAATGGGCTGCGGTCTGGACACCTGGTGGCGGCCGGACGTGGTGCATGCGCACGACTGGCATGCCGGGCTGGCCTGTGCCTATCTGGCGGCGCGAGGTCGACCGGCTAAATCAGTGTTTACCGTGCACAACCTTGCCTATCAGGGTCTGTTCGCCGCGAAGCATCTGGATGAGATCCAACTGCCGCCGTCATTCTTTGACATGCACGGTCTGGAGTTCTTCGGTCAGATTTCCTATCTGAAGGCGGGACTGTTTTTTGCCGATCACATCACGGCGGTAAGCCCCACTTACGCGCGTGAGATCACACTGGCGGAGTTTGGTTACGGCATGGAAGATCTCCTGCGCCAGCGGCACATGGAAGGCAGACTGACCGGCATTCTGAACGGCGTCGATCCGAATATCTGGGATCCGGCGCAGGATCTGCTGCTGACGGCGCGCTACAACCGCGACGTGCTGGATGCCAAACAGGAGAACAAACGCCAGCTGCAAATCACCATGGGCCTGAAGATTGACGACAAGGTGCCGATATTTGCTGTGGTCAGCCGTCTGACCAAACAGAAAGGGCTGGATCTGGTGCTGGAGGCGCTGCCGGGCCTTCTGGAGCAGGGCGGTCAACTGGTGCTGTTAGGCGCGGGCGATGCCGTGCTGCAACAGGGATTCCTCGCCGCAGCGGCGGAATACCCCGGGCAGGTTGGCGTACAGATTGGTTATCACGAGGCGTTCTCACACCGCATTATGGGCGGCGCCGACGTGATTATGGTGCCAAGCCGCTTCGAACCCTGCGGTCTGACGCAGCTTTATGGTCTGAAATACGGCACGCTGCCGCTGGTGCGTCGCACCGGCGGGCTGGCCGATACGGTGTTTGACAGCTCCCTGGAGAATCTGGCTGACGGTGTCGCCAGTGGTTTTGCCTTTGAAGACAGTAACGCCTGGTCATTACTGCGCGCAATACGACGTGCATTCGTTCTCTGGTCACGTCCTTCGCTGTGGCGCTATGTTCAGCGTCAGGCAATGGCGATGGATTTTAGCTGGCAGGTAGCCGCCGTGGCCTATCGCGATCTCTATCAACGGCTGTTGTAAACAGGAATTGGGAAAACTGACATGAACGCACCTTTTACCTATACCGCTCCCACGCTCAGCGTGGATGCGTTGAAGCATTCCATTGCTTACAAGCTGATGTTTACGATTGGCAAAGATCCGTCGATTGCCAACAAACACGAATGGCTCAATGCCACTCTGCTGGCGGTGCGCGATCGGATGGTGGAGCGCTGGCTGCGTTCAAATCGGGCTCAGCTTTCCCAGGACGTGCGGCAGGTTTACTACCTGTCGATGGAGTTTCTGGTTGGCCGTACATTATCAAACGCGCTGCTGGCGATGGGCATGTACGAAGACGCACAGGCCGCGCTGGAAGAGATGGGCTTCAATCTGGACGATCTGATTGAAGAAGAGAACGATCCCGGTCTCGGCAACGGTGGTCTTGGTCGGTTGGCGGCCTGCTTTCTGGATTCGCTGGCGACGCTCGGCCTGCCGGGGCGCGGCTACGGCATTCGTTACGACTATGGCATGTTCAAGCAAAACATCGTCGATGGCCGGCAGATGGAGTCCCCGGACTACTGGCTGGAATACGGCAACCCGTGGGAATTTCAGCGTTTTAACACGCGCCACAAGGTACGTTTCGGCGGTCGTATTCAGATGGAAGGCAGCCACGCGCGCTGGCTGGAAACGGAAGAAGTGCTGGCGATGGCTTACGATCAAATCATTCCTGGTTTTGATACGGACGCCACCAACACGCTCAGGCTGTGGGGCGCGCAGGCAAGTAATGAGATCAATTTAGGTAAATTCAACCAGGGCGACTATTTTGCGGCGGTTGAGGACAAAAACCACTCTGAGAACGTCTCCCGCGTGCTCTACCCGGACGACTCCACTTACTCAGGTCGCGAACTGCGCCTGCGTCAGGAGTATTTTCTCGTCTCCGCCACGGTGCAGGACATTTTGCATCGCCACTGGACGATGCATCAGACCTTCGACAACCTCGCCGACAAAATTGCCATTCACCTGAACGATACGCATCCGGTACTGGCGATCCCTGAATTAATGCGTCTGCTGATTGATGAAAACAAATTCACGTGGGATGACGCGTTTGACGTCGCCTGTCAGGTCTTCTCCTATACCAATCACACGCTGATGCAGGAAGCGCTGGAAACCTGGCCGGTGGATATGATCGGCAAAATTCTGCCGCGCCATCTGCAAATTATTTTTGATATTAATGATTATTTCCTGAAAACCATTCTGGATTACTACCCGGAAGATAAGGAACTGCTGTCGCGCATCTCGATTATTGATGAAAAAGATGGCCGACGCGTGCGCATGGCGTGGCTGGCGGTAGTGGTCAGTCATAAGGTCAACGGCGTGTCCGAACTGCACTCAAACCTGATGGTGCAGTCGCTGTTTGCGGATTTCGCCGCCCTGTTTCCGGGCCGCTTCTGCAATAAAACCAACGGCGTCACGCCGCGCCGCTGGCTGGCGCTGGCTAATCCGCCGCTTTCTGACGTGCTGGACGACACCATCGGCCGCAACTGGCGTACCGAACTGAGTCAGCTGGACGAGCTGAAGCAGCATATTGACTATCCGAGCTTCCTGACCCGCATCAGCGACGCCAAGTTACGCAACAAAAAGCGTCTGGCGGAATATGTCGCGCAGAAGCTGGATATTGTTATCGATCCGCACGCGCTGTTTGACGTGCAGATTAAGCGTATTCACGAATACAAACGCCAGTTGATGAACGTGCTGCACGTGATCACCCGTTACAACCGCATTAAGGCTAACCCGGACGCCAACTGGGTGCCGCGCGTGAACATTTTCGCCGGTAAGGCCGCCTCGGCTTACTATACTGCCAAGCATATTATCAACCTGATCAACGACGTAGCGCAGGTGATCAATAACGATCCGCAGGTGAAGAACAAGCTGAAAGTGGTGTTTATTCCTAACTACAGCGTAAGCCTGGCGCAGATCATTATTCCCGCCGCCGATCTCTCCGAACAGATTTCCCTGGCCGGAACCGAAGCCTCCGGCACCAGCAACATGAAGTTCGCCCTCAACGGCGCGCTGACCATCGGCACGCTGGACGGCGCCAACGTTGAAATGCTCGAACACGTAGGCGAAGAGAATATCTTTATTTTCGGTAACACCACGCCGCAGGTGGAAGCGCTGCGCAGTAATGGTTACAACGCGCGCCAGTTCTACGAGCAGGATGCTGAACTGCATCAGGCGCTGACGCAATTGGCCACCGGCGTCTTCAGCCCGCAGGAGCCAGGACGTTACCAGAATATTTTTGATTCGCTGGTTAACCTGGGTGACCACTACCAGCTTCTGGCCGACTATCGTAGCTATGTGGATACGCAGGATAAGGTAGACGAAGTCTATCGCCATCCGGAAGAGTGGACGCGTAAGGCGCTACTGAATATTTCCGGAATGGGCTACTTCTCTTCGGATCGGACTATTCAGGAATATGCCGATGAGATTTGGGGAATAACGCCAATTCGGTTGTAGGCTACTGTCGGTAATACATCCTGTAATCCGCCTGTTTGCCTGGCGGATTACAGGGAAACGTTATGTAATCACGCTATTTCTCTTCTGATAAAAACACTCCCTCGATTTTCAGCGTAAACAGCGTTATTAATTAACGTAATATGACGCACTATTACCACTTCCTGCTGAATTTAGCTGATTAATGAAATGTGATGCTTGTCGTTTTTTTAAACCGGCGAAATTGCTATTTATAGCAGCCTCCACGGCAATGAGGCTGGTTTACGGATTAAGGACAAGGATGCTTGAACGTAACGGATTACGACTTTTGACACCGGGCGAGAAATTATTAGCGAACGAACTTTTCTTCAACTCTGTCAGCTATTATCAGGTTTGGGTGCATCACGGCAGTTTTCTTCCTTTTGATATGCAGGGAAATCATACGGCGATGACGCCGCTCGGCGAAATATGGTTTGAGAGTCATGTTTACCAGGACGACTTTTTTATGGCAACCGTTGATTTTCAACATCTCTTTTTGCATGAAATGATGCACGTCTGGCAATATCAGCATGGCATGAACGTAATGATGCGCGGCCTTTTTTCATGGGCAGCGGACTATACCTATGATTTTGATAAGAAAAGGCTCTCTGATTACTCAATGGAGCAGCAGGCGAGTATTGTTGCTGACTATTGGCTATTAAAAAATCATGATGCGACATACTACAGCTATTTGATAAAATATAGAAATTATCGTGAGGAAAAAAACGCTGCGTTGCTGCAATCAAAGTATCAGGAAATAATGAAAGGATTTCCGTTATGAAGAAATTTTTTTTGCTTTTTACCTCAGTATTTTTTCTGTCAGGATGTTGGTTTCAAGACTCATTGGTTTTTAAGAATCCCGGATATGTATATGTTTACGGCAGGTTTGTTTGTATCAAGTCCTCTTCAGGCGATAGCCTCAATTACTTCATGATAAGCTCGCCTGAAAACAGGCACATGAAGCCGGTCAGATTTGGTGATAATCTGAACAGAAAATATCCCGATACCTGCATCCCGGTCGTTTTAACACCCGGTGTTGAATACACCATGCTCTATATTTTGAATGGCGTTAAATATCGCGTGGTTTTCGATAGCAACGGCACAATAAACAGAAGCCCGTAAATTCTGAAGGCATAAAAAAGGGCGGAAATGACCGCCCTTATGTCATCGACAGCCGTTAAGAGGCAAGTGACAGTGTCCCTGTAATTTTGATAAGAACAGGCTTTCTGATTACTTAATGGAACAGCAGGCGAGTATTGTTGCTGATTATTGCTATTCAATCGTTATGAAAAGACAAAGTTTATTGAGTTAAATAACGAAAAGAAATACTCCCGCGATGAAAAATCATCAGCTCTTGCGTCAAAATATAAGATGATTTTGAGAGGCTTTCCAGAATGAAAAAATCACTTTTTCTTTTTATGATGATGATGTTGCTGTCAGGTTGCGGTTTACAAGATTATCCGGTATTCAGGTATCAGGGGGAGGTCTTTGTACCTGATGACAATCTGGTGTGCATAAAGTCCGCTTCGAACGATATGCTTACTTTCTATACGATCAGTTCTACTGAGGATGATCACAAGACCGATCTGGCTGTTGGGAGAGATATCAAAAAGCAATATCCTGATACATGCATCAGGCTGGTTTTAACACCCGGCGTTGAATACACCATGCTCTATATTTTGAATGGCGTTAAATATCGCGTGGTTTTCGATAGCAACGGCACAATAAACAGAAGCCCGTAAATTCTGAAGGCATAAAAAAGGGCGGAAATGTCCGCCCTTTTGTCATCGACAGCCGTTAAGAGGCAAGTGACAGTGCCGGTTTTTTTGCATGCTGCGCAAGCCATTCGGCCACGCGGGCACGCTGCTCATCATTTAAGTGGATACCCATTTTCGTTCGACGCCACAATGCATCGTCCTCGGCACGCACCCACTCGTTTTCGACCAGATAACGCAGCTCCGCCTCATAGAAGTGATGACCGAACAGCTCGCCAAGATCGTCCAGGCGGGTTGCATCCTTCAGGATCAGTTCACTACGGCTGCCGTAGGTGCGCGCGTAGTGCCTGGCCTGTGCTTCGCTGATAAATGCGTAGCGACGGCGCAGGCTGGCGGCATAGTCTTCCCGCGTGCCGGCGATGTCGCCGCCGGGCAGCACGCAGCTTTTCGTCCAGGCCGGGCCGATGTTGCTGTAATACTTCGACAGCTTCTCCATTGCGTGTTCGGCCAGCTTACGGTAAGTGGTCAGCTTGCCGCCGAATACTGAAAGCAGCGGCGCCTGGCCGTTGTCATCGCGCACGTCGAGCGTATAGTCGCGGGTGATGGCCTGCGGTGAATCCGATTCGTCGTCACACAGCGGACGCACGCCTGAGTAGGACCAGACGATGTCTTCGCGGCTCAGCGTTTTCTTAAAGTGCGCGTTGAAGACGTTGAGCAGGTAGTCCGTCTCGTTCTCATCAATATGAACGTTTTTCGGATCGCCTTTATATTCGACGTCGGTGGTGCCCACAATCGAGAACTCATCCATCCACGGGATCACAAAGACGATGCGGTGGTCTTCGTTTTGCAGAATATAGGCCTGCTTTTCAGTGTGAACGCGCGGCACCACAATATGACTGCCTTTGATCAGGCGGATGCCGTAAGGCGATTTCAACTTGAGACCGTCATCGAACAGCTGTTTCACCCACGGACCGGCGGCGTTCACCAGGCCTTTTGCCTGCCAGGTGTGGATCTTACCGCTGTCGATATCTTCTGCTTCGACCGTCCACAGACCATTTTCACGCCACGCGCGGGTCACTTTGGTGCGCGTGCGCACTTCGCCGCCGTGTTTTTCCACTTCCTGCGCGTTGAGCACGACCAGGCGAGCATCGTCCACCCAGCAGTCGGAATATTCGAAACCGCGCACAATTTCAGGTTTAAGTACCGAATCTGAGCCAAAACGCACGCCTTGACTGCCTGGCAAACTGGTACGTTTGCCCAGATGATCGTACATAAACAGGCCTATGCGGATCATCCATGCCGGGCGCAGATGTGGGCGGTGCGGCAGACGGAAACGCATCGGGAAAGCGATATGCGGCGCCATTTTCAGCAGCACTTCGCGTTCGGCCAGTGCTTCGCTCACCAGACGGAATTCGTAATGTTCGAGGTAGCGCAGGCCGCCATGAATCAGTTTTGAACTGGCAGAAGAGGTAGCGCAGGCCAAGTCTTGCGCTTCCAGCATCAGTACTGACAGGCCGCGTCCGGCAGCATCTGCCGCAATCCCGGCGCCGTTAATGCCACCGCCGATTACGATCAAGTCTTTGGTTTCCACGTTATCCCCTCCGATGTTCGGAATAGTTCTTTAATGTTCGTTTTCGAACATAATAATAATCGGAAACCAACATTGATGCCAGCGTTAACGGAATAAAAACATTTATGCGTGATGTAGGTAACATAATTGTACAAAGAAAAGACGATTAACCCTCCAGGTTAATGGGTTATTGTGCGTGGCGTTCACGCTACAATGATGTTTATTTGTCACTCTTTGACGAGACTTCACCATGGAAAAATTCGACTGTATCAGCGTACAGCGCGCGCAAGCGCTGCTGGCTGACCACCGCGCCAGTCTGGTCGACGTGCGCGATCCGCAAAGCTATGCGACGGCGCATGCCAGCGGCGCCTTTCACCTCAGTAACCATTCCCTCAACGCGTTTATTGAGCAGGCCGATCTGACCGCGCCGCTGCTGGTAATGTGTTATCACGGCAACAGCAGTAAAAATGTGGCGCAATATCTTCTGGGGCAGGGCTTTACTGAAGTCTATAGCATTGACGGCGGCTTTGAGGCCTGGCAACGCGCTTTTCCGCAACAAACGGAAGCACTGGCGTAGCCGATAAGTAAGAGATATTCTGCTTTTTATTGTGAAACAGGGACTTCCGCTGGCGATGATGCGCATTACTGAATTTTCCAACCCTCGTATGGCGCAGGCCTTCGTGGACTATATGGCAACGCGTGGCATCCAGCTGCGTATTGAACATGAAGAGCGCTACACCCTCTGGCTTGATGATGATTCGAAAGTGAATCTGGTTGAAAACGAACTTAGCCAGTTCATTCGTGAACCGGAACACCCACGCTATCTGGAAGCCAGCTGGCACGCCGGAACCACCAACAGCGGCCTTCAGTATCAGAGCACCTCGCTGATGGACAATATTCGCCAGCGTGCCGGGCCGTTGACGCTGAGCGTGATGGTTATCTGTATCGCCGTATTCGTGCTGATGCAGACGCTGGGCAACGAAACCGTTATGGGCTGGCTTGCCTGGCCGGATGAGGGCCAGCGGCTTGAGCTGTGGCGCTGGTTTACCCATGCGCTGCTGCACTTCTCCCTGCTGCACATCGCGTTTAACCTGATGTGGTGGTGGTACCTTGGCGGCGCGGTTGAAAAACGGCTCGGTGCCGGTAAGCTTTTCGTGATTTTAATTATATCCGCGCTGCTGAGCGGCTGGATGCAGGCGAAGTTCAGCGGCGTAATGTTTGGTGGGCTGTCGGGCGCGGTTTATGCGCTGATGGGCTATACGTGGCTCCGGGGCGAGCGCGATCCTGAAAGTGGGATCTGGCTGGAGCGCGGTCTGATGGCCTTCGCGGTGTTATGGCTGGTCGTCGGTTATATGGGCTGGTTTGGTCTCTCAATCGCTAATGCTGCCCATGTCACCGGCCTGCTGGTCGGGCTGGCGATGGCCTTTGTCGATACCCGAAACAAAAAACAGGCTTGAGTAAAGGCACGGGTGAATTAACAGGAGAGCTTTGTGAAGCAGACGCAACGTCACGACGCCATTATCGATTTGGTGCGTCGTCAGGGTTATGTCAGTACGGAAGAGCTGGTGGATCACTTTACCGTCAGCCCACAGACCATTCGCCGCGATCTGAACGATCTGGCGGAGCAGAACAAAATTCAGCGTCACCACGGCGGCGCGGCGCTGCCTTCCAGTTCTGAAAACACCGCGTGGCAGGATCGTAAAATGATGTGGTCGGCGGAAAAAGCGCGCATCGCCCGCCGGGTTGCCAGCCAGATCCCTGATGGCGCCTCGCTGTTTATTGATATCGGCACCACGCCGGAAGCGGTGGCCCACGCGCTGATGAATCACACGAATTTGCGGGTGGTCACCAACAACCTCAACGTCGCGATGCTGCTGATGTCCAAACCGGATTTCAGCCTGATTATTGCCGGTGGTGAAGTACGAACCCGCGATGGCGGCATCATCGGTGAAGCCACGCTGGACTATATCTCACAGTTTCGCCTCGACTACGGCATCCTGGGCATCAGCGGTATCGATATGGATGGCTCGCTGCTCGACTTCGATTACCATGAGGTACGCACCAAGCGCGCCATTATTGAGAATTCACGCTGCGTAATGCTGGTGGCGGATCACTCAAAATTTGGCCGTAACGCGATGGTCAACCTCGGCAATATGAGCCTGATCGACTATCTGTTCACCAACGAAGCGCCGCCGCCCGGCGTGCTGAAAATGATTGAGCAGCACGACGTTCATCTGGAACTCTGCTGAACCCCGCGCGGCACGGACGCCGCATCATCCTTATTTTTAACCATAATTTCCCACAGCGATGAGCATTTTTCCCTTTTACGGTCTTAACTGTAAGAGGCGTGAGCCCGTATTTGATTTTGTTCGTTATTTAAGAAGGAAGGGGTATGTCGCAGCAGAGAGTTAATCCGTTTCGTTCTGGTATAAATAACGGGCGGAAGCATGGATAAAAAAAAGTTTGAACAGATGGCGGCTGCGGCAGGTATTGCCGCGAAATACGTCAATGCCAAAGGCGAGCCGGAAGAGATCGGTCGCGAGGTGCGCGAACGGCTGCTTGCCGCGATGTCTGACCTCTGGAAAGCAAAGCCCGGCCCGATCCCGGCCTGCAAGGTTTTTATTCGTAAACGCACCATGCAGTTGGGCGTGACCGGCAAAGGCGAGTATGTCTGGCGACTGGAGACGGAAAACCAGCGCGAATACAGCGGTCAGGTCAGCGCCGGTGAGGCGATCACGCTGCCGGGTGCGTTACCCTTTGGCTACCATCAGCTCCGGCTGAGTCAGGGTAAAAAGTCCTGGACATGCCGGGTCATCATCGCGCCGAAACGCTGCTATGAACCTGCGCCGCTGCTGGAAGGCAAGAAGCTGTGGGGCGCCTGCATACAGCTTTATACCCTGCGCTCGGAAAATAACTGGGGCATCGGCGATTTTGGCGATCTGAAACAGATGATTGCCCACGTGGCCGAACGGGGCGGCGCTTTTATCGGACTCAATCCCATCCATGCGCTCTATCCCGCCAGCCCGGAAAACGCCAGCCCGTACAGTCCCTCATCCCGACGCTGGCTTAACGTTATCTATATCGACGTGGCGGCGGTGGCGGATTTTCAGCAAAGCAAAGCCGCACAGCGCTGGTGGCAGCAGAAAAATACCCAGGCGCGCCTGGCGAAGGCGAGGCAGGGCGAGTGGGTGGATTACCGTCTGGTCAGCGAGCTGAAAATACAGGGGCTGCGCCATGCCTGGCAGCATTTCTGCCAGCGGCCGGACAACGACGACGCCTGTGAGGCATTTGAGGCCTTTATCGCCCACGGCGGCGGCAGCCTGTTCTGGCAGGCGGCTTATGATGCGCTGCATGGCGCGATGCTCACTGAGGATCCGCAGCGCTGGGGCTGGCCAGCCTGGCCCGAAGCGCTACAGGATATCCACGGCGAGGCGGTTCAGGCATTCTGTCAGGAGAACGAGCAGGAGATCCGTTTCTGGCTGTGGTTGCAGTGGCTGGCCGACACGCAGTTTGCCGCCTGCTGGCAGCTCAGCCAGCAGCATGAGATGCCCGTTGGGCTCTATCGCGACCTCGCGGTCGGCGTGGCGGAAGGCGGCTCAGAAACCTGGTGCGATCGAGAACTGTATCGCCTGGCGGCCTCCGTTGGCGCGCCGCCGGACCCGCTCGGGCCGCTCGGGCAAAACTGGGGGCTGCCGCCGATGGATCCGCACGTGATGACCGCGCGCGGCTACCAGCCCTTTATCGATTTGGTTCGCGCCAACATGCACAACTGCGGCGCGCTGCGCATCGATCACGTAATGTCGATGCTGCGGCTGTGGTGGATCCCGCATGGTGAAACCGCCAACGTTGGCGCTTACGTTTATTATCCGGTTAACGATCTGCTGGCGATTCTGGCGCTGGAAAGCCATCGCAACAAATGCATGGTGATTGGCGAAGATCTGGGCACTGTGCCGCAGGAGATTGTCGCCATGCTGCGTCAGGGCGGTATCTATTCGTGGAAGGTGATGTACTTCGAGCAGGAGAGCGGCGATCGCTATCGGGCGCCGTCTGCCTGGCCGCGGCAGTCGATGGCCAGCGCCACCACGCACGATCTGCCGACGCTGAAGGGCTTCTGGACGGCGGGCGACCTGGCGCTGGGCGAAACGCTGGGTGTATATCCTGACAAAGCGGTGCTGCAAGCGCTCTGTCAGCAGCGTGCGCGGCAGAAGCAGGCGCTGCTGGAGGCGCTTCATCAATATGGCTGCCTGCCAAAGCGTAGCGGAAAAAAAGCCAGCGTAATGGAGATGACGCCCGTGCTGAACCGTGCGCTGCATCGCTTCATCGCCGACAGTAACAGCGCGCTGTTGGGGCTGCAACCGGAGGACTGGACGGGTATGGAAAAGCCGGTGAACGTGCCGGGCACCACCGATCAGTATCGCAACTGGCGGCGCAAGCTCAACGTCACGCTGGAAGAGATGTTTGCGGACAGAGAGGTAACCGGGCTGCTTAACGATCTGAACCGAAGAAGGAAAACCGGGAAGCCGTTAAAAAAGGCGTAGGAGAGGATGCGGGCGGTGAAGGCCGTCCGCATGAACAAAGAGCTTAGTAAAAAGAGTGTTCGCCGCGTTGATGCTCGGTCAAATCGCGCACGCCTTTCAGTTCAGGGAAGGTCGCCAGCAGCTCTTTCTCAATACCTTCCTTCAGAGTCACGTCAACCATCGAACAGCCGTTACAGCCGCCGCCAAACTGAAGAATGGCGTAGCCTTCATCGGTGATTTCCATCAGCGATACCCGGCCGCCATGGCTGGCAAGCTGTGGGTTGATCTGCGCCTGAAGCTGATACTCGACGCGCTCAATCAACGGCGCATCATCGCTCACTTTGCGCATTTTGGCGTTAGGCGCTTTCAGCGTGAGCTGGGAACCGAGGTTGTCGGTGACAAAGTCGATTTCCGCTTCTTCCAGATACGGCGCGCTCAGTTCATCAACATACGCAGAAAGCCTGTCAAACTTCAGTTCAGTATCGGTGGCTTCAACCGCGTCTGGCGGACAGTAAGAGACGCCACACTCCGCCGTTGGCGTGCCTGGATTAATCACGAAAACGCGAATCTGGGTGCCATCTTCCTGTTTTGACAGCAATTTTGAGAAGTGCTCCTGGGCAGCATCAGTAATTCGGATCATGGCGATTGCTCAATAGTTGACTAATTTAGTTGGTTATTATACGCCCAACGCCGACGCTCTACAAGGTTCGGCACAGGCACCATACCTGCACGCTGGCCGCTCCGGCGGCAAGTAAAATGCCGCTGATCTCTTCGACGGTACTGCCGGTGGTGACCACGTCATCCACCAGGGCGATATGTTGCCCTTTGACGGCGATTTCAACCCGAAATGCACCGCGCAAATTCCGGCGGCGGGCACTGGCGCGCAGGCTGCGCTGGATTCTGGTCTTACGCGTTCGCGTCAGCCCGCCCGCAGCATAGCGGCAGCCACACCAGCGGGCCAGATAACGGGCGATATCGCTGAGCTGATTATAACCGCGCCGCCAGGCACGCATTTTATGTAAGGGTACACTAAGAAGCAGGTCGGGATTGCGCAGCCCGTGCTGACGACGTGCCGCCAGCCAGCTCAGCAGCAGCAGTCGCGCCAGCGTTCGCGACAGCGCGGTAGCCTGATGAAACTTCAGCTTTTTTACCAGGTCGCTCACCGGCGGCCGCCAGTCGCTTACGGCGATGAGCCTGCTCCATGCGGGAGGGCGCGCCAGACAGCGGCCGCACGCCTGACGAGAGTGCAAAGAGGGCAGGCCGCAGCGCGGACAACAGGGCGGCAGCGCGGGCAGGCTGCGCAGGCACAGGCTACAGCAGCCATGATGCGACAGCGCCAGCGGCATCTGACATAGCCAACAGGCGGTGGGGATTGATAGCATAGCGGCCTCCATGGCAAAAACGAGACTATAACGGATGACGCAGCTTTACTGGCAGACTATCGGCAGGGGTGATCACGATCTTGTGATGCTGCACGGCTGGGGGCTGAATGCAGAGGTATGGCACAGCATTGTTTCGCGGCTCAGCCCGCATTTTCGCCTGCATCTGGTCGATCTCCCTGGCTATGGCCGCAGCCGTGATTTTCCGGCGATGGACGTTGAGGAAATGGTTGCGGCGCTGTTGCCGTTCGCGCCGCAGAAGGCCATCTGGCTGGGCTGGTCGCTGGGCGGCCTGGTGGCCAGCAAAATGGCGCTGCTGCACCCGGCACAGGTGAGCGGATTAGTCAGCGTCGCTTCCTCCCCCTGCTTTACGGCGAACGACGACTGGCCGGGTATCAAGGCGGATACGCTGCGCGGCTTTCAGCAGCAGTTGCGCGATGATTTTCAGCGTACCGTGGAGCGTTTTCTGGCGCTGCAAACGCTGGGCACCCAGACAGCCCGCCAGGATGCGCGCTTATTAAAAAGCGTGGTACTGGCGCTGCCTGCGCCGGATGTGGGCGTGCTCAACGGCGGTCTGGAGATCCTGCGCACGGTGGATATTCGTAATGAGATGCAGGCGTTAACGGTGCCGATGCTGCGTATTTACGGCGCGCTGGACGGCCTGGTGCCGCGTCGCATTGCGCCGTTGCTGGACGCGGCCTGGCCGCAGAGCGAGTCGGTTATTATCGATAAAGCAGCGCACGCGCCCTTTATCTCTCACCCGGACAGCTTCTGCGATCGCCTGGTCGTCTTCGCGGCGGGACTGAAAGAGTAATTTTTCTCCTTAAACAGTGGCGATTTATTCATTAGAGATAATAATTGTTCAGGTAGGCAGGATCGCTTAATTTTACCTCTGGACTGCCGGGAGCAGGCTGCGTCCGCCTCCCGAATGCACATCCGGCGACTGCTTACTTCCGCTAATAATTAAGGAGTTTTTTTAATGAATATGTTCAAAACAATTGCAGTGGGTCTGCTGGTTGGCGGCGTTTCTTTCGGTGCATTTGCGGCCAAAGAAGTGACCAAGGAAGACGTGCAAAAGATGAATCTGGAAAAAATCGGCACGGTAAACACCACCTCGGAAACCACGTCGCCGATGGATGCGAAGGAAGCCCTGTCGAAGCTTGCCGATGAGAAGGGTGGGAAATACTTCCTGGTGATTGCAGGACGTGAACACGGTAAGTTCAGCGCCACGGCGGATGTTTATAAATAACACGCCGTACAGGCGGCGCTCTGCCGCCTGTTTCTCTTAACTTTTCAGCCAGAGCCAGTGCCACGGCGCCAGCGTTAACGGCTGTTCCCCGTCTACGATCTCATCATGAACGATATCGCGATAACGCTGACTCTCCGGCGGTGTCCATGCAATCGCGCGCGCGCTGAGGTTATAAACACACAGCAACGGACCTTCATCATTTTTCGTCCGACGGCGCATCACCAGCAGCGCGTTATCGCTCTCCAGCACCTCCATCGGCGCGTCGGGGTGAAAAGCGGGCTGGCGAATACGGATCCGAATCAAATGGCTTAACGCATGATAAACCCGATGGCGCAGCGACTGCGGATCGCTTAAATCGGCTTCAATCGCGCTGATGGCATACTTTTCGCGGTTGATCGCCCGGTTGTGGCCTGCGGCTTTAACCCCTTCTATATCGTTTCGCGAACCGAGAATGCTCTGCACATAAATCGCCGGCACGCCGGGAAATGCCAGCAGCAGCGCGTGAGCCAGCAGGAAGCGCAGCAGGCGGGTATCGTCGCTGTCATCCTTTTTGTTCAGCGCATCCATATAGGTGACGTTGATTTCGTAAGGGCTGGTGGTGCCGTCAGGATTATTTTTGTAGGAGATCAGCGCGCCTTCCATCGCCAGGTCGCGCACCAGCGAAACGATTTCCGTTTCCGGTAAAATGCCCCGCAGCGGATTCAGACCGATGCCGTCATGGGACGCGAGAAAATTAAAGAAGGTGGTGGCGCCGCCGCCCTGATCCAGCGAGGCGGCCCACTGTTTCAGCGCACGGGACGAGCCGTTATGGATGGCGTGCAGCACCAGCGGCGGCAGCGAGAACTGGTACACCATCTGCGCTTCATCATGCCCGTTGCCAAAATAGCTGATGTTGTCTTTGTGCGGCACGTTGGTTTCGGTGATGATTACCGTACCTGGCGCAACCTCGTTTGCAATGGCGCGAAACATTTTTACCAGCAGATGCGTTTTATGCAGATGAATACAGGAGGTGCCGGGCGTTTTCCACATGTAACCTACCGCATCCAGCCGCACGTAGTCGGCACCTTTCGCCAGATAATCCAGCAGCACGTCCACCATGGTTAACAGCACCGCAGGATTGCCGAAGTTCAGGTCGATCTGATCGGCGCTGAAAGTTGTCCAGATAAAATGCGTGGTGCCGTCGGCCATTTCAAACGGCGTGAGCAGCGGCGAGGTACGCGGACGGGTGACGCCACTGAGATCGGTGGCGGGCGGCATGCTGATAAAATAGTCATTCCAGGCGGGGTCCATCGCCAGATACTGCTTAAACCAGGCGCTGTGCGCCGACATGTGATTGCAAACGAAATCAAACATCAGGCGCGTATGCTGGTGCAGCCCGGCGATATCCGCCCAGTCGCCGCAGATGGCGCTGACCTGATGGTAATCGATAACGGAAAAACCATCGTCGGAGGAGTACGGGAAAAAGGGCAGCAGATGCACGAGATTAAAAGTGGATTGCAGATGCTGCTGATAAAATCGCGATAAGGTGCGTAAGGTTGGGGCTTCGCTCTCACGGAACTGATCTGCGTAGGTGATCAGCACCACATCTTTTTCATCCCAGTGCGTTTTACGCTGATGGTTGAGCGCGGCGCGCGTGCGCTGAATGGCGTTTATCAGCCTTTCCCGGCAGTCGGCGGGAAAGGCATGGTCGTAGATCTCATCGATTAACTGATTAATAACGTCCATTTTTTACAGTGTGCCGCTGTCAGCCACGTTAACTTTCACTGTAGACCGTTGAAGCAAAATCGCAACTTCAACAATGCGGATCAGTGGCAGCTTCCGCTTTTGGCGCAGCCCTGGCAGCCCGATGCGGTGAGAGTCTTCAGCGCCAGACGCTCCGGCGGCAACCTGACCTTTTTCAGCGTGATCCACAGCAGCAGATTAAACAAAACGACCGCCAGCAACGTAGCGCTTGCAGACTGCGGATGCTGCGTAAAGGTGGCGAACTGATAAAAAATCGTCGCCAGCGAGTAAGCCAGGTTCAGGCCCCAGAAAATTGAGAACAGCATCCAGCGGCGGCTGCTTTCGCGCGCAACGGCACCCATTACCGAGACGCAGGGAATATAGAGCAGCACAAAAATCAGATAGCTGTAAGCTGCGGCGTCGTTGCCAAATTTAGCATGCATGACGCCCATTGCGCCGCCGGCCATTTCGCCGTCGCCTTTGCTGGCTTCAATTGGATTGAACAGCACGTCCGGCCTGAATGCCGCCTGGACGCTGTCCCACGTTTCCGTCAGCGCCTCACCCAGTTCGTTAAACAGGCTGAACTCTTCGGCATCAAAAGCTTCTTCATGCAGCGCTTCAGCGGTATAGAGCGTGTTCAGCGTGCCGACCACCACCTCTTTCGCCATCGCGCCGGTGATTAATCCCACCGTTGCCTGCCAGTTATCGGCCTGTACGCCCATCGGTGACAGCAGCGGCGTGAGCTGGCGGCTCAGCGTCGCCAGCGCCGAATCATCGATAGCGGACACCGGCCTGCCGCTAAATGAAAAACTGTTCAGGGCGCCGATGAGTACGCAGACCGCGACGATCACTTTACCGGCTCTGAATACAAAGCTTTTCAGCCGCTGCCAGGTCTGAATCAACAGACTTTTCAGGTGCGGCACGTGCCAGGTGGGCAGTTCCATAATAAATGGCGTCGCCTCGCCGCGCAGCAACGTATGTTTCAGCGCCAGACCGGTCAGAATGGCGGCGGTGATGCCCAGCAGGTATAGGCTGAATACCACCAGCGACCCGTTCTGACCAAAAAAGGCGGCGGCGAACACCGCAAAAATTGCCAGTCGGGCGCCGCAGGACATAAACGGCGCCATCAAAATGGTCATCAGCCGCTCGCGCGGCGCGTCAAGCGTGCGTGCGCCCATCACCGACGGCACGTTGCAGCCGAAACCAACAATAAGCGGCACAAACGATTTTCCCGGCAGTCCCAGCGCCTGCATCAGGCGATCCATCACAAAGGCGGCCCGTGCCATATAGCCGGAGTCCTCCATCAGCGAGAGAAACAGGTACATCAGGCCGATTTGCGGCACCAGCGGCATAACGGTATTGATGCCGCCGCCAATGCCCTGCGCGAGAAACAGCGTCAGCGGCAGAGGGAAGTGCAGCGTGGCGCCGAGCCACTGCATACCGTGGATAAAAATTGCCGCCGAACCGAGGTCAAACAGCGGCTGGAGCGCGCCGCCCAGGTTGATCGCCAGGAAAAACATCAGATACATCACCAGCAGAAAAACCGGCAGCCCGAGCCAGCGGTTAAGCACCAGGCGATCGAGACGGGCGGATAGCTGATGCGGCGTGGCGCTGTCGGGCAGGATCGCCGCCTGGCTGATGGTTTCAATGGCCTGATAGCGCGCGGCCGCGATACGCAGCGGCATATCCTGCGGAACGTCGGGCGACGTCAGCAGCCGGGCGGCGTCGCCCATTTGCGAGGCGCAGTAAATATCACCTTCAAGCGCCTGGCGCGCCAGCCAGTCGCGCTGGCGTGGCGATAACTGCGCAGGCATCGCTTCGCTCAGCGATCGGACGGCCTTCTGCACCGCGGCGGGCCAGTCAATGGCGATGTGATCTGGCTCGCCGCGTCGGGCATCAATGGCGGCTTTCAGTTGCTCAATGCCTTTGCCGCGACTGGATACCAGCGGCACCACCGGGCAACCGAGGCGCTGCGCCAGAGTGGGGATATCAATGATTATCTTCTGGTTCTGCGCGATATCGAGCATATTCAGCGCCACGATGCAGGGCACGCCCAGCTCTTTAAGCTGAAGCGTCAGGTAGAGATTGCGCTCGAGATTGCTGGCGTCCACCACGTTAATCACCAGATCCGGCTCGCCGCTCAGTATATAGTGGCAGGCGATTTGCTCGTCCAGCGAAGCGTGTTCAGACGCTGTGGTCAGGGAATAGGTGCCGGGAAGATCCACCAGCCGTACGCTGGACTGGGCGGTGGTAAAGAAACCTTCTTTGCGCTCAACCGTAACACCGGCCCAGTTTCCCACCCGCTGGCGCGCGCCGGTGAGCTGGTTGAACAGCGTGGTTTTTCCGGCATTTGGGTTGCCGATCAGTCCGATCGTTAACGTTTTCACTTTTCGCTCTCCTTAGCGCAGCGCTTCAAGCTGAAGAAATGCGAGGTCTTTTTTCCGTAACATCAGGTTGACGCGAGGGGTGGCGATTTGCACGGGATCGCCAAACGGCGCGATGCGCTTAACCTCAAAAACCGCGCCGGGCAGCAGCCCGAGCGACAACAGCTTCTGGCGGAACGCGGCGCTGACGTCAGATGAGAAGGTAATAATTTTATAATGCTGTTGCGGCATGAAATGCATAATCCACCCTGATGACGGAAGGTAATAATCAAGGGGGAAAATTATAATGAGAATTATTCTCGAATAATTTGATGCAAGACAAGCTTAGGGATGGACAAAAAAAGAGCGGATCGAACGATCCGCTCTGCGATCTTTAATTTTTCTTGCCGAAAGCCGCTGCCAGCGCATCGCCCATCGCGCTGTTGCCAGCGGGCTGCGCAACCGGCCGGGGCCGTGGCTTCCCGCCGCGCGGTGCGGCTGCGCCATCGCGTGCGCCGCCGTTGCCGCGACGCGATGTGGTTTCGCCAGGCTGCTCGTCCAGCCGCATCGTCAGCGCAATGCGCTTGCGTTGCAGATCGACCTCCATCACTTTGACTTTGACGATATCGCCTGCTTTAACCACCTTGTGCGGATCGTCAATGAAGCGGTCAGAGAGCGAGGAGATATGCACCAGCCCATCCTGATGCACGCCGATATCAACAAACGCGCCAAAGTTGGTGACGTTGGTGACCGCGCCTTCCAGCACCATACCCGGCAGCAAATCGTTCATCGTTTCAATGCCTTCCGCAAACTGCGCGGTTTTGAATTCAGGACGCGGGTCGCGGCCGGGTTTTTCCAGCTCTTTGATAATGTCGCTGACCGTCGGCACGCCGAAACGCTCGTCGGTAAAGTCTGCCGCTTTCAGCCCACGCAACGCCGTTGGATTGCCCATCAGCAGATCCAGAGTTTGCTGCGTGGCCGCCATAATACGCTGCACTACCGGATAGGCTTCCGGGTGAACCGTTGAGGCGTCCAGCGGGTTGTCGCCCTGGCTGATGCGCAGGAAACCAGCGCACTGCTCAAAGGCTTTCGGCCCCAGCCTGCCCACCTTCAGAAGCTGCTGGCGGTTCTGGAAGCGGCCATTTTCATCGCGCCAGCCGACGATATTCTGCGCGATCATTTTGCTCAGGCCCGCCACGCGGGTGAGCAGCGGCACGGAGGCGGTGTTCAGATCAACGCCCACGCCGTTAACGCAGTCTTCCACCACCGCATCCAGCTTCTTCGCCAGCTGACTCTGGCTGACATCGTGCTGATACTGACCGACGCCGATGGATTTCGGATCGATCTTCACCAGCTCGGAGAGCGGATCCTGCAAGCGACGCGCGATGGAAACGGCACCGCGCAGGGAGACGTCAAGATCCGGGAACTCCAGCGCCGCCAGCTCGGAGGCCGAGTAAACAGAGGCGCCCGCTTCGCTGACGATAACCTTTTGTGCCTGCACCTGCGGAAACTGTTTCTGCACGTCCATAAAGAAGCGCTCGGTTTCGCGCGAGGCGGTGCCATTGCCGATCGCCACCAGCTCCACCTGATGTCTGGTGCAGAGCGCCGCCACGGCGGCAGCGGCTTTCGCCGTCTGGCCGGTGTGAGGATAGATGGTGTCGGTGGCGACCAGCTTGCCGGTGGCGTCCACCACGGCAACCTTCACGCCGGTACGCAGGCCGGGATCGAGCCCCATGGTTGCGCGCATGCCCGCCGGGGCGGCCATCAGCAGGTCGTGCAGGTTGCGGGCAAAGACGTTAATGGCCTCGTCTTCAGCACGTTCGCGTACCGTGCCCATCAGTTCGGTTTCCAGATGCAGCAGCACCTTAATACGCCACGTCCAGCTCACCACGGCTTTACGCCAGCCGTCCGCCGGTGCGTTGTTCAGGCGCAGATTAAGGTGATCGGTGATGATCTGCTCGCCGTGGCTTTCGCGCGGCGGCTCATCAAACTGCGGATCGGCGTTCAGCGAAAGCTGCAATACGCCCTCATTGCGCCCGCGAAGCATCGCCAGCGCGCGGTGTGAAGGAACGGTGGCGAGCGCTTCGTGATGGTCGAAATAGTCGCGAAATTTCGCGCCTTCTTCCTCTTTCCCTTCCACCATGCGGGAAACCAGATGCGCGTTTTTCCACAGGTAGTCGCGCACTTTCGCCAGCAGCGCGGCGTCTTCAGCGATGCGTTCCATCATGATGTAGCGCGCGCCATCCAGCGCGGCTTTGATGTCGGCAACACCTTTCCCGGCATCAACAAAATCAGCGGCCAGCACGTCAGGATGGTGCGACGGATCCTGCCACAGCGTTTCAGCCAGCGGCTCCAGACCCGCCTCAATAGCGATCATGCCGCGCGTGCGGCGTTTGGGCTTGTAGGGCAGGTAGAGATCTTCCAGCTCGGTTTTACTCAGGGTGCCGTTAATGGCACTGGCCAGTTCATCAGTCAGCTTGCCCTGCTCGCCAACGGATTTGAGGATTGACTGGCGACGCTCTTCCAGCTCGCGTAGGTAGCCCAGACGGCTCTCCAGCTGGCGCAGTTGGGTGTCGTCCAGCCCGCCGGTCACTTCCTTACGATAGCGTGCGATAAACGGCACGGTATTCCCTTCATCCAGCAGACGTACAGCGGCGTCCACCTGTTCTGCTCTGGCGTGCAGCTCACTTGCGATTATGCGGCTCAGCGAATCTTTCATTTTTGCGTACTTTATGGCTTAAGGATCAGCGGACAGTTATACGGACTGCGGGCAAAAATTGCCAGCGTGTGACGACCGCGCTGCATGCATTCAGGATTGTTTAACGTAGTCGATTTCGTTGACGTACCAGGTCGCTTCGCCGCCCGGCGTGTTCACCGCCACCACCTCGCCAACCTCTTTTTTCAGCAGCGCGCGCGCCATCGGCGAGTCGATTGAGATATAGTCTTTACGACCGAATATTTCGTCGTAGCCGACGATGCGAAAGCGTTTAATGTCGCCGTCGTCGTTTTCCACCTCAACCCATGCGCCGAAGAAGACTTTGCCTTCCTGCTGCGGCGAATAGTCAACAATACGCAGCTGCTCCAGACATTTGGTCAGGTAGCGAACGCGCCTGTCGATCTCGCGCAGCCGCTTTTTATTGTATTGGTAGTCGGCGTTTTCGCTGCGATCGCCAAGACTGGCCGCCCAGGTGACTTTTTTGGTCACTTCAGGACGCTCTTCGCGCCAGAGAAAATCCAGCTCCGTTTTGAGCTTGTCGTAACCTTCACGGGTGATCAGTTTCGTTTTCATCAGTATTCCGTCGTGACCTGGCGTTGATGCGTATTTTGTGATGGGTGAAGACGGGATGCAATCGTAATGGTGGGATACGCTTATCTGAAAGAGGCAACGGGATTTCAAAACGATGCTCAACCGGAGCGGGACAGTTAGACAGCGCGGGTGCGAGAGCTACCGGTAATGGGAAAGAGTGGGTTCAGTGCTGAGTATGTGTACGTTCTGCGTTGAGTAAAAATAGTTTATAACTACATCAGAATTTCCAGAACTTCGTGTCTTCTGATTTTACTGTATATCTGATATTTTAATTACAACAGCAAGCAATATTGCGGAGAAAAAACATAGCATGCTTAAAAAAGATATTTTATAAAAAAATCTCATCCAGTTTGTCAATTTATCACTTTCAGTATCAAAAAAATCATAGAATTTACTCTCGGAAGGAATCATGCATATTTTTCCTCTTTTGTGTATTCTTAGAAAAAATTTAACCATCGGATAAGCGCCAAGAAAACCAACTGATGCATGGAAAAAGAAAGGAGAAGGGAGAGGATGTTGTTGCTCGAATAATTCTATTAATTTTTTATATTTCTTTCTGTTAAGAATGTATGAAAAAAATGAAATAATAAATAATAATATGCTTGTACACATTAAAAATAAACCTAATTTTTTTATAAGCATAGTCAGTCTCCTAAAAATATATCTATTGTTTCTTCAGCGACCCTGCTGGCAACATAACCCGTCGCCAGCGATCCTATTGCTGCACAGGTAACACCGCCGATTGCTGCTGTGGCAACACCAATGGCTGCACAAATGCTTAATCCCGCCGTGGCGCCATAAGCGCCGATTCTTATATTTGCCAAAGTGCCCGCTCCAAACTTAACATATTCTTTAAAAGCAAACTTCCCGCATTCATTTTCCCGGCCCACCGTGCAGGCATGTATCACGTCATTGGTGACGTTGGCAAAGGAAAAGCCGATGCCGATATAGCCGCCTTGCTTTAAAAACCGCGCCGCTTTCGCCGCGTTGCTGGTATAGGTTGAATAGCCCGGGATGCCCGCCACGCCGACTGACGACCATTCATGCACAATGGATCGGCTGGAGAGATTCAGCGCTTTGCGTATATCCTCATACGGTCTGAACTTTACCGAATAGCGGGCCAGGGACTTTATCAGCGGCTTATTCACCAGTTGTTTTAGCTGATTGAACAACTGATTCCGTTCAACGAAAAACTGTCGGCTGATTAAGGTGCCCTGCGATCGATATTGATGCTGATAGCTGGCCTCAATTTTCTGTAACGTCTGCTCAATGGCGGAAAAATACCGCGCGCCCAGGTCGCTCGCTACGCCAAATATTTTGTCTCCGGCGCGTGTCAGTCCGGCGATCATAGCGTAGTGTTCATGTAAAAAAGTGGCTTCATCAACGTTGACGCCCGTCAATGCGGTATTGGCTTTCTGTTTCACCTGTCTGAGCGAATGCAGCATTTGCTGAGTTATTACGGAGTCTGGATCGGTGACAATCACTATCTGGCCAGGTTTCAGCCAGGGCGTGTCAGCATTAATTTGCAAAAACTGACGCGCCGCGGCCGAGTAACTATTCCGAAAGAGCAGGCTGGCCTGAAAATCCAGGGTGCCGGGTTCTTCAACAATACAATACCCGGGGGCAATATTACGCGACATACGTACTCCTTACGTGATGAGCAGATTCTCCTTCAGGCAGAAAGCTGGCGGATATCGTGCCGGCAAGCCTGCTTACTCTTCGCAATTTTTTTGCATGTTCCAGGTAAAGGCAACTTCCGGCCCTTTCATACCGTCTGCCGACTGCAAACGGTATTGCTGACGCACCCGTGAGGCTTTAAAGGCATAATGCACAAACAGCGTTTCGCCGTCGTTAATGCCATCATAATTAACGGTGATGACCTGAACGTCTTCAAGCGTAATAAGGCAGTTACTTTCTGAAGGGTTGCCAGACTGACAAACGGCAAGGTTTACTGTGGGGATATGGCGGCCGCTTAAACAACAGGCAAGCAGCGCGCTGGTCGCTTTATCGATGGGGGCGTTGACGGAAAGAGGCCTGAAAGCCACTTTACCGGTTGCGTTGCCGCCAGAGCAGGCTTGCAGCGCACCCCATCTGAATGAGGCGATCGCGGTCCATCCCTGATAGTTGGCACTCACTGATTCTCCGCTGATGCCTTCAGCGCGTAAAAACATGGCGACCTCCGTGTGGCGCTATCCGTTAATTCCCTGAAAAAGCTGCCTGTATGGTAGCCAGTAAGCACGGAGTAAACTGTGATCGCGCTCTTTCGTTCCTGAAAAAACACGCGCTAATGCGGCCAGTTCTGTAAAAAATAAAGATAAGCCTCTGTTTAATATGCTTTGTAACAATTTCGGCTAGAATATAAACCATTAATGACTGTCACAATCAGGCAACTTTTTGAAGAATACGGGCTTGGGCAATTGCGCCTTTGGGAGTAACACAATGCAAGAGAACTACAAAATTCTGGTCGTGGATGACGACATGCGTCTGCGTGCGCTGCTTGAACGCTATCTGACGGAGCAGGGCTTTCAGGTTCGCAGCGTGGCAAACGCCGAGCAGATGGATCGTCTGCTGACGCGTGAATCCTTTCACCTGATGGTGCTGGATCTGATGCTGCCGGGCGAGGACGGCCTCTCCATCTGCCGCCGTCTGCGCAGTCAGAGCAACCCAATGCCGATCATCATGGTGACGGCAAAAGGGGAAGAGGTGGATCGCATTGTCGGGCTGGAAATCGGCGCGGACGACTACATTCCAAAACCGTTTAACCCTCGCGAGCTGCTGGCACGCATTCGCGCCGTGTTACGTCGTCAGGCCAATGAGCTGCCGGGCGCGCCGTCCCAGGAAGAAGCCGTGATCGCCTTCGGTAAATTTAAGCTCAACCTCGGCACGCGCGAAATGTTTCGTGAAGACGAGCCGATGCCGTTAACCAGTGGTGAATTTGCCGTGCTGAAAGCGCTGGTCAGCCACCCGCGCGAACCGCTGTCCCGTGACAAGCTGATGAACCTGGCGCGTGGGCGTGAATACAGCGCGATGGAGCGCTCTATCGATGTGCAAATCTCCCGCCTGCGACGCATGGTGGAAGAAGATCCGGCGCATCCGCGCTATATCCAGACCGTGTGGGGCCTGGGCTACGTCTTTGTGCCGGACGGCAGTAAAGCATGAGGCGACTCCGCTTCTCTCCGCGAAGTTCGTTTGCCCGTACGCTGCTGCTGATCGTTACGCTGCTGTTTGTCAGCCTGGTCACCACCTATCTGGTGGTGCTCAACTTTGCCATTCTGCCGAGCCTTCAGCAGTTTAACAAAGTGCTGGCTTACGAAGTGCGTATGCTGATGACAGACAGGCTTCAGCTTGAAGATGGCACCCAGCTTGAGGTTCCACCGGCGTTTCGCCGCGAAATCTATCGCGAACTGGGCATTTCGCTGTATACCAATGCAGCGGCGGAAGAGAGCGGATTACGCTGGGCGCAGCATTACGAATTCCTCAGTCAGCAAATGGCGCAGCAGCTTGGCGGGCCGACCGACGTGCGCGTTGAGGTCAATAAAAACTCGCCGGTGGTCTGGCTGAAAACCTGGCTGTCGCCCGATATCTGGGTAAGAGTGCCGCTGACCGAGATCCATCAGGGCGATTTTTCTCCGCTGTTCCGCTACACGCTGGCGATTATGCTATTGGCGATTGGCGGCGCGTGGCTGTTTATTCGTATGCAGAACCGTCCGCTGGTCGAACTGGAACACGCGGCGGTGCAGGTCGGTAAAGGGATTATTCCGCCACCGCTGCGTGAATATGGCGCATCTGAGGTGCGGTCGGTGACGCGCGCGTTTAATCAGATGGCGGCAGGCGTGAAGCAGCTTGCCGATGACCGCACGCTGTTGATGGCGGGCGTCAGCCACGATCTGCGCACGCCGCTGACCCGTATTCGCCTGGCGACGGAGATGATGTCGCAGGAGGATGGCTACCTCGCCGAGTCCATCAATAAAGACATCGAAGAGTGCAACGCCATCATTGAGCAGTTTATCGATTACCTGCGCACAGGCCAGGAGATGCAGACAGAGCGGGCCGATTTGAACAGCGTGCTGGGCGAAGTCGTCGCCGCCGAGAGCGGCTACGAGCGGGAGATCGAAAATGGCGTGATGGAGGGCGAACTGATGCTGGACATCAATCCGCTCTCGATCAAACGCGCTGCCGCCAATATGGTGGTCAACGCCGCCCGTTATGGCAACGGCTGGATCAAGGTGAGCAGCGGCAGCGAATCAGAGCGTGCATGGTTCCAGGTGGAAGACGATGGCCCCGGCATTCGCCCCGATCAGCTTAATCATCTTTTCCAGCCGTTTGTGCGCGGCGACAGTGCGCGCAGCACCAGCGGCACCGGGCTGGGATTAGCGATTGTGCAACGCATTATCGATGCGCATCAGGGCTCGCTGGATATTGGTGAAAGCGAACGCGGCGGGCTTTGTATCCGTGCTTACCTGCCGCTACCGGGCGATGCGCCGCCTGTTTCCATCGGCGCTGGCTGATCGTGCCCCAAAGAACAGGTCGTTCATAAGAACGACCTGTTTTCTCACAGCACCGGCCCGGCCTGCACCAACGCTTTTCCTGCTGGGGTATCGGTATATTTGGCGAAGTTTTTGATAAACCGCTGCGCCAGATCGCGCGCTTTGCTTTCCCACTCCTCCTCGCTGAGCCAGGTATTCCGCGGATCGAGCAGATGCGCATCAACACCGGGCAGCGATACCGGGATCTCCAGATCGAAAATCGGCAGCGTGGCGGTGTCAGAACGGGCGATTTCACCGCTGAGGATCGCGTTGATAATCGTGCGGGTAGCCTGAATCGAAATGCGTTTGCCGCTGCCGTTCCAGCCGGTATTCACCAGCCAGGCTTCAGCGCCTGCCGCTTCCATCCGTTTGACCAGCACGTCGGCGTACCGGGTGGGATGCAGCGTCAGAAACGCCGCGCCAAAACAGGCAGAGAAGGTCGGCGTCGGTTCCGTAACGCCGCGTTCGGTACCGGCCAGCTTGGCGGTAAAACCCGAAAGAAAATGATAACGGGTTTGGTCGGGCGTCAGACGCGAAACCGGTGGCAGCACGCCAAAGGCGTCGGCGGTGAGGAAGATCACCTTTTTGGCATGTCCCGCTTTCGACACGGGCTTCACGATATTATCAATATGATAAAGCGGGTAGGAAACGCGGGTATTCTCCGTTTTACCGTCATCGTCGTAATCAACCGAACCATCGGCGCGTACCACCACGTTTTCCAGCAGTGCGTCGCGACGGATCGCCTGGTAGATTTCCGGTTCGGCTTCAGGCGAGAGCCGGATAGTCTTGGCGTAGCAACCGCCTTCAAAATTAAATACGCCGTCGTCATCCCAACCGTGCTCGTCGTCGCCAATCAGCCTGCGTCGCGGATCGGTGGAGAGCGTGGTTTTGCCGGTGCCGGAAAGGCCAAAAAATACCGCCACGTCATCCTCTTCGCCCACGTTGGCTGAACAGTGCATCGAGGCAATGCCCTTCAGCGGCAGCAGGTAGTTCATTATCGCGAACAGCCCTTTTTTCATTTCGCCGCCGTACCAGGTGCCGCCGATAAGCTGAATACGTTCAGTAAGGTTGAAGGCGATAAAGTTTTCCGAGTTAAGCCCCTGCGCCTGCCAGTCAGGGTTGGTGCATTTCGCCGCGTTCATCACCACAAAGTCAGGTTCGAAGCCCGCCAGTTCCTCTTCGGCCGGGCGGATAAACATGTTTTTGACAAAATGTGCCTGCCACGCCACCTCAGTGATAAAACGAACGCTGAGCCGCGTGTCGGGATTTGCGCCGCAGTACGCGTCAATCACAAACAGGCGCTTTGCCGAAAGCTGTTCAGTCACGCGCGCTTTAAGCGCCTGCCAGATCTCTTCGGAAAGAGGCTGATTGTCGTTTTTGGCACCCTGATCGTTCCACCAAAGCGTGTCGCGTGTGGTGTCATCGCGGACGATATATTTATCTTTTGGCGAGCGGCCGGTGAAGATGCCGGTATCGACGGCAATCGCACCGGATTGTGTCTCAATGCCGCGCTCGAAGCCGGACAGTTCCGGCCGGGTTTCCTCCCGGTACAGCGTTTCATAATCAGGGTTATGAACGATCTCCACGGCATCCCGGATGCCCCAGGCCGCGAGGTCTTCTGATGTGATATAGCCCATTTCACTGCTCCTTTATCGGCTTTGTTCTGCAATTCAGTACGAGAGAACCGTACTCTTTATAGAGGACGGCATGCTGATTCCATGGCGCGACGTTGCCACATGTGCGAGAGGCTTAATAGCAGCAGGATCGAGAAATGAGAGCCGGTACGCAGATTGGTCTGCGGGCTTACTTTATTAAAATTACTTAATCAAAGAATCACGGGTTTTACGCGGAAATGGCGGTCAGATAAAAGCAGAAGCGGGCGGCCATCACGCAGCCGCCCACGTTTTATTGTCAATGAACCTGAGCGTTGCCCTCAGAGGCGGCATTGTTACGTAATGCGGCAATATCAACAGCGTCATAAATGTAATGGCTGCCGCAATAATCGCAGTGCATATCAATTTTGCCATCTTCTGCGAGAATGTCGTCCACCTCTTCAACCGGCAGCGACAGCAGCACCGCGCCGCATCGCTCATGAGAACAGGTGCAACGGAAACAGACATCCTGCGGATCGTAGAGCGTGACCTCTTCCTGATGATACAGACGCCACAGCACCTCATTTGCCGGCAGAGTCAGCAGCTCTTCGGTTTTAATCGTCTCGGTGAGCGTCGCCAGATGCGTAAAGTCATCGGTGCTGGCGTCCTGCGCGGGCAGCACCTGAAGCAGGATGCCCGCCGCGCCAGGCTGGCTTTCTGCTTCGCCGGTACGGATAAACAGCCGGGTAGGTAGCTGCTCGGAACGCATAAAGTAGTCTTCAAGGCATTCGGCCAGCGTGTCGCCTTCCAGCCCGACCACACCCTGATAACGCTCGCCCTCGGCAGGCGTAATGGTGATGACCAGGTAGCCATTGCCGACCATCTCTTTCAGACTGCTGCCGGGGGCGATATCGCCCTGCGTCCTGGCAATACCGCGCATCTCCTGGCGATTGTTGCCGTTGATCACCGCCATTGTCAGCGGGCCGTCACCCTGAAGCTGGACGGTGATGTCGCCGTCAAACTTCAGGGTGGCGGTCAGCAGGCTGGTAGCAACCAGCAGCTCGCCAAGCAGATCCCTGACCGGCAGCGGGTAATCATGACCGTCGATGATGTCGCGCCACGTTGTGGAAACGCTGACCAGTTCGCCACGCACGGCGTAATTTTCGAACAGGTAACGATGCAGTTGGTCTTGATGAGCCATAATATTCTCTCGTTTAGGCGCGCTACTCGTCGCCTGAATTTTTGAATTTCATTAAATCACGCCGCTCTTTTTTATCAGGACGACGGTCGGGATGCGGCATGCTGAGCGCGTTCATTTTACGCGCCAGCGCGATTTTCTCGCGTTTCTCAATGCTGGGTGCGGTTTCAGCGTACATCTGCTGGGCTTCCACGGCAGGACGGCGCTGATCGCTTATCGTCAGCACGATCACCGTGCGTTCATCGTTGCCCTGGCGAAGCGTCAACTCTGCGTTCAGTTCGACAAGCTTGCTGGGCTTGCTGCGCTGGCCGTTATAGTGCACCTTGCCGCCTTCGATCATTTCACGCGCGACCGCACGCGTTTTGTAGAAGCGCGCGGCCCATAACCATTTATCAAGCCGGACAGCTTCCGCGGATTTTTCTTTCATCGCAGCTCCTTTACAGGGATAACCCTATGTAGGGATGGTTCGCCAGAAAACAAGGCGACACGCCGTAAGTAATTTAGCGGTGAGAGCGGGGGAGGCGTTGAACCTTAAAAGTAGCATAAAAGCGTCAGGCTCAGAACAGAGGGTTAATGCTCTGTGTGGTATTCAGTTCGGGGCTGAGGCATTTATCGTAATAGCTTTGAATCGCTACGATCCGCTTACGGTTGCGATGGATACGCCGTAGCGCCAGAAGGCTGTTGACGATAAAGCTGAGGGCGACCACAACCAGCAGCAGGCTGGTGCCGAGATAGCGCCAGAGCGTGGCAGCATCCGGTTCGCTGTGCAGCGCAATGTGACGCGTGCCGTTAGCATCGGTGGTGATGTTAGTGACGATGCCGCTCGCGGAGAAGCGCGCGTGCAGCAGAATACCTGACAGGCGTTGCAGCTCCTGCCACTGCTCGGGCGCGTCATAGTCGAACAGTGAAACCGTCGGCACCTGCTGCTCAACCATCTGACGGCCTTCGTCGCTGATAATCAGAAAACCGCCCGGCGGCGGGCTGTTTAACGACTCCGCAGCACGGCGCGTCTCCCGATAGAAAAAGGAAGAGGTGGCGGTATTGACGAGATTTTCCAGCGCTTCGGCGCTGACCGGACGCAGCAGCACGTTCATGCCGTTCAGCGAACCTGAATCAGCCCGACGCACCAGCGCCTCCCAATCCTTAGCGTTACCCAGGTTCACCAGCGCATTTTTCAATCTGACGCAGTCCTGCTCCTGGCTGCACAGCTCCTGCGTCTGCAAGACGATATCGGAGAAGTCGTCCAGCAGGATCATGCCAGATTTTTGAATAGCCGTTGCCAGCTGCGGGTTGAGCTTAGGATCCGTGCTGGTTTGCGGATGTAGCTGCTGGCTGGTGGTATTCAGCAGGGCGGTCGCTTTATCAATAATATCGGACTGCGGCGGCGGCAGCGGCGCGGCATTGTTCCAGTATACCGCCGAGCAGTCAAACGGCATAAAAGCGTAGGATCGATTCCCCTGATAGGAGGTGGGGATCGAGCACATACCGGTGCCGCTGACTTTCAGGCTGTCACCAACCCGCAGTGAAATCTTTTCCAGATCGTTTACCGAGGTGACCTGTACGCGATCGGTTCCTTTCAGCCAGGCCATGCTGAGCTTGAGGGGCATGCCCAGCGGGATCCAGACGATGAGCAGCGTCAGGACAAGCAGCGACGCCGCCGCCATCACCACATTCTTTCGCCAGCGCTGAACCGGGAAATTACGCGCTTCATCCTGTAACGACAAAAAGCGGCCCTGGCGAACCACGTGGCGACTGAGATAGATATCGACTTCGGTTGGCTGACCTAAATCATGCGCCACGTAGGGCTGCCAGTGCGGCGGATAGATAAGATCGATAATGCCGAGGGAAATATTACTGACCTGCCCCTGATTTGATTCGCCAAACAGCCCCCAACGTTTGGGTGCGCCGCGCAGGCAGTGTATTTCACGCAGATCTTTTTCACCGGGGCGGCGGCACAGAAACCACAGGCTGACCGCAACAATCGCAACGCCTGCCAGCACCAGCCACGGCATCAATACCAGTGGCCCCACCAGACTGAAGAAAAAAAGCAGCAGGGCAACGCCAATAGCTGCGGCCTCACGCGTGCCGTCCGGGCGGCTGAGCGTATACTCCTCTGCGGTTTCCTTACGCACGCTGAGCAGTTCAATATGCTCACTTTCTTCTTTGCGTATTGAGGCATTTGGCGCCAGAGGCCGCGCGGCCGCTGCGATACTCGGCTGCTCGTAAGCGTAATTGACCAGCGAATGACCATTAAGCGAGACGACCAGCGGAATGGTCTGGGTTTTAATCAGTTCGACGAAGTTTTCTTCCGCGATGTACTGCTCCCACAGCGGCGGCAGATGTACTTCTACTTCGTCCAGATAGTAGCGCCATTTATGGGGTTCATCGGTGGAAAGGCCATAGCGTGTGATTGATCGCGTGACCGGATAGACATTACTGCTTTGCGAGGTCAGCACCAGCGGATCGCTGCCGCCGGGCAAAATAGTCTTCAGGTTTTGTTCAAGTGAAGTGATATAGCGCTCGACGGCTTTGCGCTCATCGTCGCTTAATTTGCGATAAGGTGGACTGATAAATGGCAGCGGTTTCGCTAACGGCGGGCGATGCCGCATAGCGTACCAAAAGAAACAACCCGCCCCAATCGAGCAGGCCAGCATTGCAGCCAATATAATGACTATTGTGCCCATGCTTCCCTCATTCCTGCCACGATGCTCCCGTCGTTATATCTGTAATAACCGGCCACTACTGACATTGTGGCGGGTTTAAACGGCGCTGGCAATCCGCTGTGTCTATATAAATAGCATGCAAAATCATAAAATTAGAATATTGGTACAATGATCCCTATTAAAATCTTAACAATGAATAAGATCAGCCAGTATCGGCATATTCCTATTTTTAAAGGGATAATTGACATTTTTAAAACTTTTCCGTCTTTGCACGCTGAATTCGTTCTAACGACATAAAATAATTTCTGCAATGATTGGCATCCCGCTGTGGCTGCCGCACAATAGGTTATGCAGCGGTTTTCACACCGTTACTTACGGGCCTCAGCGCCCCATGTTGGCTTTTCCAGAGGTCGCGATGACCAGAAAATTACAAAAACCTGAAATCCTGAACGTTGAAACGGTGGCCCGTTCGCGTCTGTTTACCGTTGAGGGCGTCGATCTGCTTTTCAGCAACGGCGCAAGGCGCGTTTATGAGCGCATGCGGCCTTCCGATCGTGAGGCGGTGATGATTGTTCCCCTGGTTGATAATCATCTGATCCTTATTCAGGAGTATGCCGTCGGCCTTGAAAGCTATGAGCTGGGTTTCCCTAAAGGGCTTATCGATCCGGGTGAAACACCGCTTGAGGCCGCAAACCGCGAGCTGAAAGAAGAGGTCGGTTTCGGCGCGAAAAAGCTGGAGATGCTGGGTAAACTCACGATGGCGCCCTCCTACTTCTCCAGCAAAATGAATATCCTGATTGCCGAACAGCTCTATGAAGAAAAGCTGGAAGGTGACGAGCCGGAACCGCTGCCGCAGGTGCGCTGGCCGCTGGAAAACATGCTTGGGCTGTTGCAGGAGCCGGATTTTCGCGAAGCCCGTAACGTGAGCGCGCTGTTTCTGGTCAGAGAGTGGCTGGTGAAGCAGGGAAGATTAACGTATTAAAAAAACGGGCGATTTCTCGCCCGTTGTATTGTACGTATCAGAACAGTTCGTGGCTTTCGCCGTTGTCCATCAGCGTGGTGCCGGTATCAGGAACGTAATACTCGGTCGGCTGCGTGCCGTCGATAAAGTACTCCTGACGCGTGTTACCGCCGCCATTCGATAATTTACCGGTGCTGCGATCGATAGTTACCGTCACCACGCCTTCCGGCGGTGTAAGCGGCTCAACCGGTACGCCGTCCAGCACGATCTTCATGTAGTCGTCCCAGGCGGGCTGCGCGCTCTTCGCGCCGCCTTCATAGCCTGAGATCTGGTCTTTAATGACGCCGGAAGCCGTTGAACGTCCCAGATCGCGACGATGATCGTCAAAGCCAATCCACACTGAAGTCACCACCCCAGGGCCAAAGCCGGAGAACCAGGCGTCTTTTGAATTGTTGGTCGTCCCGGTTTTGCCGCCGATATCGTTACGTTTCAGATCTCTGCCCGCGCGCCAGCCGGTGCCCATCCAGCCCGGTTCGCCAAAGATGTTTGAATTCAGCGCGCTCTTGATCAGGAATGAGAGCGAGGTATTGATCACGTGAGGCGCATACTGCGGTTCGCCAGCCTGCCCGGCGTGCACCTGCTCAAGCTGCGGCTGTGGCACGGCAACGTTTCTGCCTTCCTGCGATATCGCCGGGTTCTCCACGCTCTCCTCGCCCAACGCCACGGCTTTTTTCGTTTCACCGTAAATGACCGGCAGATTACATTCCGGACAGGCTACTTTCGGCTGTACTTCAAACAAGGTGTTGCCGTTTTCGTCCTGGATCTTTTTGATAAAGTAAGGATCGATTAAGAAACCGCCGTTAACCATCACCGCATAGCCCCTGACCAACTGCATCGGCGTAAATGAGGCAGAACCAAGCGCCAGTGACTCGGTGTGCACGATATTCTGCGCCGGGAAGCCGAAGCGCTGAAGATATTCGGCGGCGTAATCAACGCCCATCGCACGCATGGCGCGCACCATGACTACGTTCTTCGACTGGCCAAGCCCCTGACGCATGCGAATCGGGCCGTCGTAGGTCGGCGGCGAGTTTTTAGGTCGCCAGTCTGAACCTGCCCCGGCATCCCACCGCGAAATCGGCACGTCGTTAAGAATGGAAGCCAGCGTCATACCGCGATCCATTGCAGCGGTATAAAGGAACGGTTTAATATTAGAACCCACCTGGCGTAGCGCCTGCGTGGCACGGTTAAACTTGCTCAGGTTGAAGTCGAAACCGCCAACAACGGCCATAACTGCGCCGTCGCGTGGATTGAGTGAAACCAGCGACGAGTTAACGTCAGGCACCTGCGCCAGCCACCAGTCGTTCTCCACTTTACGCACCCAAATCTGCTGGCCGGCCTGCACTACTTCGCTGACCGATTGCGGTGAGCGGCCCTGCTGCTTATCGGATTTGTAAGGACGCGCCCAGCGCATGCCCGGCAGGCCGAGCGTGACGCTGCTGCCGTCGCGCATTAACGCCGTTGCTTCGCTGCGATTGGCTTCGGTCACCACGGCCGGATAAAGCGGGCCATACACCGGCAGCGATTTCAGCGTTTTCAGAATGTCCTTCTGTGCCAGTGCCTGCTGGCCAACTTTCCATAAAGTGCTGGTCGGGCCGCGATAGCCGTGGCGCATATCGTAGTTGATGACGTTGTCCTGAACCGACTTCTGCGCCGCCAGCTGAAGCTTGCGGGTAATGGTCGTCGTGACCTTAAATCCATCGTTATAGGCATTATCGCCATAACGCTTCACCATCTCCTGACGCACCATTTCGGTCAGATAGGGCGCAGAGAAAGCGATAACCGGCACGTGATAGTTGGCGACCAGCGGCGTACTGCGCGCTTCGTCATACTCGGCTTGGGTGATATAGCGCTGATCGAGCATGCGGCTCAGCACGACGTTGCGGCGCTGTGTTGCCCGCTCCTGCGAGTAGAGCGGGTTGAACGTTGACGGCGCTTTCGGCAGTCCGGCAATCATCGCAATCTCACTCAGTGAAAGCTGCCCGACATCTTTGCCAAAATAGACCTGCGCGGCGGCGCCCACGCCGTAGGCGCGGTAGCCCAGATAGATCTTATTGAGATAAAGCTCAAGGATCTCGTCCTTGCTCATCATTTGCTCAATGCGGATAGCCAGAAACGCTTCTTTAATTTTACGGATCAGCGTGCGTTCCGGGCTGAGAAAAAAGTTACGCGCGAGCTGCTGGGTAATGGTACTGGCACCCTGAGAAGCATGGCCGGAAATCATCGCCACGCTTGCCGCACGAAAAATACCGATGGGATCCACGCCGTGATGCTCGTAGAAACGGCTGTCTTCAGTGGCAATGAACGCTTTGACCATCACTGGCGGGATCGCCGCCATTTTTAACGGGATGCGACGTTTTTCGCCATATTGAGCAATCAGCTCGCCATCGGCGCTGTAGATCTGCATCGGCGTCTGAAGACGCACATCTTTCAGCGTGGCGACGTCAGGAAGCTGCGGCTCGATATATTTGTAGAGGCCATAAATCGAGCCAGCTCCCAGCAAGATGCAACACACTGCAAGAATCAAAAAATACTTTACGAACTTCACCTGATAATTTCCATTTCGTGTGGATTGGGCAGTTTATAAACAATCGCGCGGTAGTATAAAGGCAAGCCAGGAGCTTGGATATGTCCTTTTCCGTAATTGATGATAAGGAGATCGCGCAAAATGGCTTTTCAGACATGGCAGGTGGGGCTGGATATTCAGAATGGACAGATCTGCGCCCTCGGCATCCAGCGGCGTCGCAACGGCTGGCAGCTCCGCCACTGGTGGCAACATGCTCTGCCGCAAGATACGTTAACCCAGGGGCGGCTGCAACGTCCTGAACCGCTTGTCGCGCTTTTGCAGCGCTGGCGAAAACAACTACCCCATCAGATCTCTCTGCGAGTGGGGTTTCCCCCCCAGCTTGTGCTCCAGCGGCAAATCAACCTGCCGCATCCCGAACTCCGCGAACCAGAGCGTAGCAGTTATATCACCGCAGCGGCGAGACGATTTTTCCCAATTGAGCTGGAGGCATTAGCCATCGACTATCGCCAGCAGAAAGAGCAGGTGTATGTCACCGCGACGCAGCGTGAAGCGATGCAAAGCTGGCTGGCGTGCCTGGCGCAGGCGGATCTTACGCCGCAGGTACTGGAGCTGACGCCGGCCGCCTTGTATGCGCTGGCGGAAACGTTAGCCCTTGATCCTGCCGCCGCGCTGGTTCACCGCCTGTCCGATCACTGGCTGTGGTACAGCGCCGCGCTGGCGGGGCAGCGCTGGGGCTGGTGTTCATCGGCGCAGGCGCCAGACTTTGAAACGCTGAAAGCGCTTCACCTGCCTGAGATACCCTCTGTTTTTTACAGCAGTGCCGGGGCCAGCGCGCCACCTGAGAATACCACCCCGCTCAATCCTCTGGATGCAACAACGTTGAAACAGCCGCCATTACCGGTTCACGCTGGCGCATTTACTCTGGCGGCAGGCCTGGCGCTACGTCCGGAGGATGTCTGATGGTTTGGGTCAACCTGCTTCCCTGGCGGCAGACGCTGTTCAGAAAAAGCCTCCGCCGCGACGTTGGCCTGCTGGTGCTGATAATGCTTTTTTCGCTGGCGGCAGCGCTGCCTGTCAGCTGGCAGCAGAGAGCGAATACGCAGCGGCTCAAAAGCATCGACATTCACCGTCGTTCGGTCAGGCAAGCCACCGACGTGCAGCAGCGTGTAGAAAACCTGCTTAAGCGAAAGCAGGCGCTGAGCGATCAGCTGATGGCATTGCAGCAGCAACGGCAGCAGGCGGCGCAGTGGAGCCACTTTGCGCAAAGCCTGACGACGCATATGCCTGATGCACTCTGGTTAACGGAAATGAGTAAGAACCCGGAGAGCCTGCATCTGGCCGGCTTTTGTCGTGACATTCGCGATCTGCATCGCTTTCGCCAGCGTCTGGCCGGGCTGGATCTTTTTCAGCGTGTTGACACGCAAAAAATCAGCCGCGATGGCGAAGGACAGTTGGCATTCAGCCTGACGATCGCGCTGCAAAAGGATAACGCGTCATGAACGCCGCCGCGTTTTTACACTGGTTTTATCAGCCGCTGTGGCGTCGTCTCACGCTCTACTTGTTCCTGAGCGGGCTGTTTTCAGCCGCAGCAGGGTGGCTCTGGGCGCAGCCGATATATCAGCAGGCCGCTGCCCTGAGTAAGCGTGAAGACGCAGAGCTTAAACGCTATCGGGCCATTAAACAGAACCTGCGCAATGGTGATTCTGCTGCCGCGACACAGGCGGCAATGGACCAGCTTGAAGAAGCACTGGCAGCAGAAACCGGACGTGTATTCTCACTGTTGGCGCTTCTCGATAGTGCCGATGGCGAACTTATCTCCTGGCATCCGGAAAAAGAGGGCGGAACCCTGACGCTGAAGCTTAGCTGGCAGCAAACCACAAAGGTGCTGGACTACTTCAGTACGCTCTCCGCAGCAGCGACTCTTTCGCATTTCACGCTGACGCGTGAAGGCGAGCGGCTGATATTCAAAACACGGCTGGTACTTAAGGCTGGTATTGAATCATGAAGCCTGAACGCCTTTTACTCTTCGCGCTACTGGCTGCTGCTGCATCGGCGGGCTCGGCGCGGGCACGCGATCCGTTCACGCCCGCAGAGACGCTTTCCTGCCGGGCCGAACGGCCGCTGTGGCAGCTTCGCGGCATCGTTGGCCAGAAGGGCGACTACCGTGCATGGCTGGTCTTCTCGCCTCATCAGTGGGTTCAGAAAAAACCAGGCGAACAGCTCGACGACCGCTGGCATCTTGCGGCCGTCGACGCGCTGAGCATTACCGTTGACAGCGCGCAGGCATGCCAGCCGCCGATGTCGTTTACCCTGAAAGGAAAACTGTATGATCAGGATGATAATTCTGCTATTGCTGGCGTACCTTAGCCCGCTGCGCGCCAGCACTGACCGCCTCTCGCTGGTTTTTGACGATGCGCCCGTAGCGCAGGTGATGCAGGCGCTGGCTGACTGGCAGCAGCTCAATTTGATGGTTGCGCCAGGGGTAGAGGGAAAGCTGTCGTTAAGATTGCAAAACGTGCCCTGGCAGCAGGCCATGACGCTGGTGGCAAAAATGACCCGCCTCACCATTGAAAGAGAAGGTGATGTTTTACTGGTCTTCCCGCAACGCTGGCAGCAGGAGAAAAAGCAGCAGCAGGCGGCGGAGCGCGAAGAAGCAATAAATGCGCTGCCGCTTGAGACACATACGCTGGCGCTGCGCTATGCCGATGCCACTGCGGTGAACGGCAGCCTACAGGCCGGGCGCGAAAAGCTGCTGACATCGCGAGGAACCGTCACGGTCGATACGCGCACAAACAGCCTGCTGCTTCACGATAATCTTGCTGCAATCGAAAAAATCCGTCGCTGGGTCAGCGCCCTCGACGTTCCTGTCCGGCAAATCGAGCTGTCGGCGCATATCGTCACCATTAATCAGGAAAGCCTGCGGGAGCTTGGCGTGCGTTGGGGCGTCAGCGGTGCGGAGCGAATCGACAGCGCGTTGCGCGCCAGCCCGCTCAGCGTCAACCTGCCGGTGGCCAGTCCTGCCGTATCCGCTGGTTTTACCTTTGCCCGCCTGAATGGTCGGCTGCTGGAGCTTGAGCTGAGCGCGCTTGAGCAGGAGGACAAGTTAGAAATTATTGCCAGTCCGCGTCTGTTTACATCACATCAGCAACCAGCCAGTATCAAGCAGGGAACAGAAATACCCTATGAGGTCTCCAGCGGTACCAACGGCAGCACCACCGTGGAGTTCAAAGACGCGGTGCTGGGGATGGAAGTCACGCCCGTCGTACAGCCCAACGGACGTATACTGCTTAAACTGCACATCACTCAGAACGTACCGGGAAAAGTAATGCGTAGCGGAGAAGGGGAATACCTGGCGATTGATAAGCAGGAGATCCAGACGCAGGTGACGCTGAAGGACGGGCAGACGCTGGCGCTGGGCGGCATCTTTCAGCAGCAATCCTCGCAGTCGCAAAAGAAAGTGCCGCTGATGGGCGACATACCACTGCTGGGATCGCTGTTTCGCTATCAGGCTAACGAGCAAAAGCGTCGTGAACTGGTGATTTTTATCACGCCGCGGCTGATTGAGGATGAGTGACGCTTTTTGTAACAAAGTACCGAAAAGAGGACTTTTTTTGCCTTGTTACCGACATATGCGTTTGACGCAAGAGCCGAATTAGCTTACAAGGTTTAGCGATTTTGATTTATGGGCCTCGGTCCTGCTGCAAAGAATGCATTTAACCCGTTTTTTATCGTGCGCAACCGGCGTAGCCGATGCAGTGACATCGGGCTGATAAATGAAGCGGACTGAAACGCGGCTTGTATGCGCAATGGGCAAGGTCAATTTAATCGGTTGCCAAAATACCTTCAGTGTTGAGATAATTTTCTTCTGACTCTCGCATTATCGCTCATGAGGTTTCAGTTCATGTCCTGTCCGAGTGGACGGGGTATCATTAACGAATAGTCTTAGTAATACCGAAAAAATGGCAGAGAAACGCAATATCTTTCTGGTTGGGCCTATGGGTGCCGGCAAAAGCACTATTGGGCGTCAGTTAGCTCAGCAACTCAACATGGAATTTTTCGATTCCGATCAAGAAATTGAGCGACGTACCGGAGCGGATGTGGGTTGGGTGTTCGACGTTGAAGGCGAAGAAGGCTTCCGCGATCGCGAAGAGAAAATCATCAACGAACTTACTGAAAAGCAAGGCATTGTGCTGGCTACCGGTGGCGGTTCAGTGAAGTCACGTGAAACGCGTAACCGTCTTTCTGCTCGCGGCGTCGTGGTGTATCTGGAAACAACCATCGAAAAGCAGCTGGCGCGGACGCAACGCGACAAAAAACGGCCGCTGCTCCAGGTGAACTCTCCACCGCGTGAGGTATTGGAAGCGCTGGCTGGCGAACGCAATCCGCTTTACGAAGAGATTGCTGACGTCACCATCCGCACCGATGATCAGAGCGCAAAAGTGGTCGCGAACCAGATTATCAATATGCTGGAGAAAAGCTGATTCAGCGCGGCCTGCGGGCCATTGCAAAAGGGCGATACCGCGTCATGGAGAAGATTACCGTCACTTTGGGAGAGCGAAGCTATCCCATTACTATCGCCGCCGGATTGTTTAACGATCCGGCGTCCTTTTGGCCGCTGCAATCGGGCGACCGCGCGATGTTGGTTACCAACGAAACGCTGGCGCCACTCTATCTTGCTCCGCTGCGCCAGCTGCTTGAAGACGCTGGCGTGAAGGTCGATCAGGTTATCCTGCCGGACGGCGAACAGTACAAAACGCTGGCGGTGATGGAGCAGGTCTTTACCGCCCTGCTGGAAAAACCGCACGGTCGCGATACCACGCTGGTCGCCCTTGGCGGCGGCGTTATCGGCGATCTGACCGGTTTTGCGGCAGCAAGCTATCAGCGCGGCGTCCGCTTTATTCAGGTACCTACCACGCTGCTGGCTCAGGTCGACTCGTCTGTCGGCGGCAAAACCGCGGTAAATCATCCTCTCGGTAAAAACATGATCGGCGCGTTCTATCAGCCTGCATCTGTGGTTATCGATCTCAACTGTCTCGCCACCCTGCCGCCGCGCGAACTTGCGTCCGGCCTGGCTGAAGTGATCAAGTACGGCATCATTCTCGACGGCGAGTTTTTCAACTGGCTGGAAGCCAATATTGATGCGCTGCTGGCTCTGGACGGCAAAGCCATGGCGTACTGTATTCGCCGCTGCTGCGAGCTGAAAGCAGCGGTTGTGGCTGCTGACGAACGTGAAATGGGCCAGCGAGCGCTGCTTAACCTGGGCCATACTTTTGGTCACGCGATTGAAGCGCATATGGGTTACGGCAACTGGCTGCATGGTGAAGCCGTGGCGGCGGGAATGGTCATGGCCGCGCGCACGGCAGAGCGCCTTGGTCAGTTCAGCGCCGCAGACACCGACAGAATTATTGCACTATTAACGCATGCTGGCCTGCCGGTTAACGGCCCGCAGAGTATGGCTGCCGAAGCCTACCTGCCGCATATGATGCGCGATAAAAAAGTGCTGGCGGGCGAGCTTCGCCTCGTCCTGCCGCGGGCAATGGGTAATGCTGAAGTGCGCAGCGGCGTGCCGCATGATATGGTTTTAGCGGCAATTAACGACTGCACCTGATTAACAACGCCGGCTTGTTCCGGATCTGACCATGACGTAAGCGCCGTTTACAGGGTATTGAGCGGCGTCGCTGCTTTACTGGAGGAGGTTGAATGGACGAGTTTAAACCGGAAGACGAGTTAAAACCTGATACCAGCGATCGCCGTCCGCAGCGGTCTCGCAAAACGTCTTCGGCGCCGAAAATACCGGTTTCCCGCCAGCATATGATGATGGGGATCGGCATTCTGGTATTGCTTTTGCTGGTCATAGGCATCGGCTCAGCGCTGAACTCCCCTGACGACAAAGCTGAAAAGCAGGCGCAGCAACCGCCGTCGGGCAGCGAAAAAAATATCGATCTCTCCGGCTCATCGTCAATGACCGGCCAGAACAGTACGCCAGCGCCTGATGCGGCGAAGCCTGATGCTGCCAGCACTCAGGCGCCAGCAGGCAACAGCCCGCAGCCGATCAGCGTCCCGCCGGTTTCTTCCACGCCGACTGAAGCGCAGCCCGTGCCTGCGCCGGAAAATCAGCAGCGCGTGGAACTGCCTGGTGATTTGAACAGCGCCCTGACTAATCAACAAGGTCAGGTGGACGCCGCCGCGCAGGGCGGACAAAACGGCGGACTGCCTACCGCGCCCGCCACGGTTGCGCCTGGCGGACAGGCCACGCGTCCGGTGGCGACCAAACCGCAGCAGCCAGCCGCTGCGAACAGACCTGCAACGGCGCATAAGCCCGCAGAAACAAAGCCAGCCGCTAAAGAGCATGCACCGCGCAGTACCGCTTCTCACGCTGCGGCTGCACCTGGAGCCAGCACCGCCGCGCCCGGTGGCAGCTACACGCTTCAGCTGAGCAGCGCCTCGCGCTCCGATACCCTTAATGCCTGGGCGAAGAAGCAAAATCTGAGCAGCTTCCACGTCTACAAGACCAGTCGTAACGGTCAGCCGTGGTATGTATTGGTAAGCGGTTCATACGCCACGCCTGCTGATGCGAAACGCGCCGTCGCCTCGCTGCCCGCCGAAGTTCGCGCGCAGAATCCGTGGGTGAAACCGGTAAGCCAGGTCAGGAAAGAAGCGGCAAATTAATCAGGCCGGGAAAACCGGTTGAAAGTCAGAATATGCTCTTTCGCCAGTGGCTTAAGGGCATTTTAAAGCGCAGATATGCTGTCGGTATTACCGCAGCCTGAAGAGTAATTGTAATTAAACGACGGCATGAAAAAAAATCGCGCTTTTTTAAAGTGGGCGGGAGGAAAATTCCCGCTTCTTGATGATATCCAGCGTCATCTTCCCGAAGGGGATTGTTTGATTGAGCCCTTTGTCGGCGCAGGATCGGTATTCCTCAATACCCATTTCCCGCGCTACATTCTGGCCGACATCAACAGCGATCTGATCAATCTCTATAACATCGTTAAAACTCGGGTCGACGAATTCGTCGCCGAAGCGCGCCCGCTGTTTACCCGCGAGACGAACGAGTCTGCCTTTTACTATGAACGCCGCCTTGAATTTAATCGTTGCGACGATCCCTGGCGCCGCGGCATGCTTTTTTTATACCTCAACCGCCACTGCTATAACGGACTGTGCCGCTATAACCTCAGCGGCGAATTTAACGTGCCGTTTGGACGTTATATTCGGCCGTACTTTCCCGAAGAGGAGCTTTACGGGTTTGCCGAACGGGCGCAGGATGCAACGTTTGTTTGCGAGTCATACGATGTTACCCTGAGCAGGGCGACGCAGGGTTCAGTGGTCTATTGCGATCCGCCGTATGCGCCGCTGTCGGCCACGGCGAACTTTACCGCTTATCATACCAACAGCTTCAGCCTGCAACAGCAGGAGCACCTGGCGGAACTGGCGGTTAAATTATCGACAGAGAACCGCATTCCGGTACTGATCTCTAACCACGATACGCCGCTCACCAGGCTCTGGTATCAGGCGGCGGCTCTGCACCAGATCAAAGCGCGGCGTTCGATAAGCCGCAACAGTACCGGCCGTAATCAGGTGAATGAGATACTGGCGCTGTTTACCAGCCGATGAATGTAATGTTACGCGCCTCCCATCAGGCGCAAACCGGGAGAAACGGATGAAACAGTTTTTGCTTGCCCCCTCAATCCTGTCCGCCGATTTTGCTCGTCTGGGTGAAGACACGGCCAAAGCGCTGGCGGCGGGTGGCGACGTTGTGCATTTTGACGTGATGGACAACCATTACGTGCCCAATTTGACCATGGGCCCGATGGTGCTGAAGGCGCTGCGCGACTACGGTATTACCGCGCCGATTGATGTGCACATGATGGTGAAACCGGTTGATCGCCTCATTCCTGACTTTGCCAAAGCGGGGGCCAGCTATATCACTTTTCATCCTGAAGCCTCCGAGCATATCGATCGATCGCTCCAGCTGATCAGAGAACACGGTTGTAAATCGGGATTGGTGTTCAACCCGGCTACGCCGCTCAGCTACCTTGATTACGTGATGGATAAAGTTGATGTGATCCTGCTGATGTCGGTTAATCCCGGCTTTGGCGGTCAGTCCTTCATTCCGGGCACGCTGGACAAGCTGCGTCAGGTGCGCAAGCTGATCGATCGCAGCGGTTACGATATTCGCCTGGAAGTGGACGGCGGCGTGAAGGCAGACAATATTGCCGGGATCGCGGCGGCAGGCGCGGACATGTTTGTTGCCGGGTCCGCGATTTTCGGCCAGCCGGACTATAAAAAAGTCATCGACGACATGCGTACAGAACTGGAGAAATCACGCCATGGCTCATTTCACTAATATTCGCGGTCTGGCGTTTGATCTTGACGGCACGCTGATTGACAGCGCGCCGGGTTTGACCAGCGCGGTGGATGCCGCCCTGGCGGCACTGAATCTTCCTGCCGCAGGCGTTGAGCGCGTCTCAACCTGGATTGGTAACGGCGCCGACGTGCTGATAGCGCGCGCGCTGACGTGGGCGCTGGGTCATCAACCCGATGCCGCCACGATTGCCGATGCGCGCGTGCTGCTTGATAAACATTACGCTACCACCATTGAGAGCGGCAGCAAGCTGTTCCCTGGGGTAAAAGCCGAACTGGCCGCGCTGGCGAAAACCGGTGTGCCAATGGCGATTGTGACCAATAAGCCAACGCCGTTTATCGCGCCGTTGCTGGCCTCGCTGGGCATTGCCGACTATTTTTCGCTGATCATCGGCGGCGACGACGTCGCAGCGAAAAAACCGCATCCCGCGCCGTTGTTTCTGGTGCTGGGCAAGTTTGGGCTGTTGCCGGAGGAGCTGGTGTTTGTCGGCGACTCGCGCAATGATATTCTGGCGGCAAAAGCGGCGGGCTGCCCCTGCGTGGGCTTCACTTACGGTTACAACTACGGCGAGCCGATTGCTGAAAGCACGCCAACGCTCGTGCTTGACCATTTCAACGATTTGTTGCCCGCGCTAGGGCTGTAATTATCAGGACGAAATAACATGAGTAAACCCATCGTATTTAGCGGCGCACAGCCTTCTGGCGAACTGACCATCGGGAACTATATGGGTGCGCTGCGTCAGTGGGTCAACATGCAGGATGATTTTGACTGCATCTACTGTATTGTCGATTTACATGCGATCACCGTGCGTCAGAACCCCGCCGCGCTGCGCAAGGCGACGCTGGATACGCTGGCGCTCTATCTGGCCTGCGGTATCGATCCGCAAAAAAGCACTATTTTTGTTCAGTCCCACGTGCCGGAACATGCGCAGCTGAGCTGGATCCTCAACTGCTACACCTACTTCGGCGAGCTGAGTCGCATGACCCAGTTCAAGGACAAATCCACGCGCTATGAAGAGAACATCAACGCCGGGCTGTTCGACTACCCGGTGCTGATGGCGGCGGATATCCTGCTGTATCAGACCACGCAGGTGCCGGTGGGCGAGGATCAGAAGCAGCATCTTGAACTGAGCCGCGACGTGGCCGCGCGCTTCAACGCCCTGTATGGCGACGTGTTTAAGGTGCCTGAGCCGTTTATTCCTGAATCCGGCGCGCGCGTGATGTCGCTGCTTGAGCCGACGAAAAAGATGTCCAAGTCTGATGATAATCGCAACAACGTCATCGGCCTGCTGGAAGATCCCAAATCCATCGTGAAGAAAATTAAACGTGCGATGACCGATGGCGACGAGCCGCCGGTGGCGCGTTACGATGTGAAAAATAAGGCCGGCGTCTCAAACCTGCTGGATATCCTCTCAGGCGTCACCGGTAAAAGCATCCCGGAACTGGAGCAGCAGTTTGCGGGCCAGATGTATGGTCACCTGAAAGGCGCAGTGGCGGACGCCGTCTCCGGTATGCTGACCGAGCTTCAGGCGCGCTACCATCGCTACCGCGATGACGAAGCATTCCTGGAGCAGGTGATGCGTGATGGCGCGCTCAAGGCCCGCGCGCAGGCGCAGGTGACGCTGAAGAAGGTTTATGAAGCCGTTGGCTTTGTCGCTCAGCCATAGCGGCTGATAGCGCGTACAGGAAGCCAGAAGCGGCATTTGCTGCTTCTGGCTTTTTTTATGCTCAGAACCAGCGCAGCCGTTCGCGCAACGCCACCACGCGGCCCACAATAATCAGCGACGGGCTTTCAACCTGCGTTGCCAGCGACTCAAGCTGGTCAAGGCTGCCGCTCACCACGCGCTGCTGCGTCGACGTGCCGCGCTCCACCAGCGCCACCGGCATGGTCGCTGACATTCCATGCGCAATCAGCTGCCGCTGGATTTCCCCCGCCTGCGACAGGCCCATATAAAACACCAGCGTTTGCTGTTCGGCGGCCAGGTTGCGCCAGTCCAGCGCGCCGTTGGCCTGCACGTGTCCGGTAACCAGCCTGACGCTTTGCGCATAGTCGCGATGGGTCAGCGGAATGCCGCTGTAGGCCGAACAGCCGGAGGCCGCAGTAATGCCGGGCACCACGGAGAAGGGGATATCCGCATCGAGCAGCGCCTCAAGCTCCTCCGCGCCGCGTCCGAATATAAAAGGATCGCCGCCTTTCAGGCGCACCACGCGCTTGCCGCGCTGTGCCTGGTCCAACAGAATCTGGTTGATCTCCGACTGTGGCACGCAGTGATGACCGGCGCGTTTGCCGACAAAAATGCGTTCCGCATCGCGCCTGACCAGCTCAAGGATCTCATCGGAGACCAGCCGATCGTAGACAACGATATCCGCCTGCTGAATTTGTTGCAGGCCTTTCAGCGTCAACAGGCCCGCGTCGCCGGGGCCGGCACCCACCAGCACCACTTCACCCTGATGCGCCAGCGGCTGGCGGAACAGCGCTTCGGTCAGCTTCTCCACCTGCGGCGCATCGTTGTTTGCCAGCGATTGCGCCAGCCGGTCGTGCGCGAAGAGCTTTTCCCAAAAGCGTCGGCGCTGGGCCATTTCGCTGAACTGCCGCTTCACCCGCTGGCGAAGCGAGCCCGCACAGGTCGCAATTTTGCCGAGGTGTTGCGGCAGCAGCGCTTCAATTTTTTCACGCAGCAGACGCGCCATAACCGGCGCCCGGCCACCGCTGGAGATGGCGATCATCAACGGCGAACGGTCAACGATCGAGGGCATAATGACGCTGGCCTGTTCCGGCGCATCGACGACGTTACAGAAAATGCGCTTCGCTTCCGCGCAGTGGCTCACCTGCGCGTTCACCGTATGATTGTCGGTGGCGGCGATCGCCAGCCAGCAGCCATCCAGCATATCGGGCGCAAAAGCACCTTCGATCAGCCGGGCCTGGCCGGTTTCCTGCCAGTGGCGAAACAGCGGAGAAAATTCGGTGGCGCAGACCCGCAGGTCGGCACCGGTTTTCAACAGCAGTCGCGCTTTGCGTTCTGCCACGTCACCGCCGCCGACCAGCAGGCAGGCTCTGCCGCGAAGCTGGCAAAACAGGGGAAGAAAATCCATACAACGCTCGCTCTTAAAAAAAGGCCGCTTTATAGCGGCCTCAGGCTTACCCTTGTTGGTCGATCACACAGCAATTTCAACCATGCCGTCGGTTACGCGTGCGGCATAAGACATCACCGAGCGGCTTTCGTCTTCCATGCATACGCCATCGCTGAGGCGAAAATGCTGTTTTTTTAACGGGCTGGCGACCCACAGCGCCTGCTGATGCTCACCGATGATCCCGCGTGACAGCACGCTGGCGTCGGCAAAGGGGTCAATATTGCTGATGGCAAACACCTCATCGTTTTCCCGTGGGCGAAAAATCGCGACCGGGTGTTCGCCAACGCGGGCGCAAACGCCCGTGCCGGGAAGGATCTGGCTGACCTTACAGATACGCTGCCACTGACTCATACGTTTTCCTCCATCAGCACAACCGGAATGCGCTCGGACGGGCGCGCGGGACGATGCTGGTCGCGCTCGGCCACCACCTGCACCAGCGGATCGCGGCTGTCATCATTAATAAAGTGCGCGAAGCGCGCAAGCTGACTTTCATCGTCAAGCGTCGCCTGCCACTCACAGACCACTTCATCGCGCAGCCGCGCAATATCGGCTTCCAGTTGCGGATTCAGGCCCAGTTTGTCGTGAATAACCACCTGTTTCAGGTAGTCGATACCGCCGCTGAGGCTTTCCAGCCACAGAGAGGTGCGCTGGAGTTTGTCCGCGGTGCGGATGTAAAACATCATAAAACGGTCGAGATAGCGGATCAGCGTTTCGCGATCCAGGTCGGCAGCCAGTAAATCTGCATGGCGCGGCTTCATACCGCCGTTGCCGCATACATACAGGTTCCAGCCTTTTTCCGTGGCAATAATGCCCACGTCTTTGCTCTGCGCTTCTGCGCATTCGCGGGTACAGCCGGAGACGCCAAACTTCATTTTATGCGGCGTGCGGATGCCTTTGTAGCGGTTTTCCAGCTCGACGCCGAGCCCGACGCTGTCGCCCACGCCGAAGCGGCACCAGCTGCTGCCAACGCAGGTTTTCGCCATGCGCAGCGCCTTCGCGTAGGCGTGGCCGGTTTCAAAGCCGGCTTTGATCAGTTCAGACCAGATGGCCGGCAGGTCATTTTTATGTGCGCCAAACAGGCCGATGCGCTGCGAGCCGGTGATCTTGGTGTACAGATTGTAGCGACGACCCACTTCGCCGATGGCGACCAGCCCTTCCGGGGTGATCTCGCCGCCTGCCGACCGTGGAATAACGGAGTAGGTGCCATCCTTCTGGATGTTGCCAAGAAAGTTGTCGTTACTGTCCTGAAGGCTGGTGTGCTGCGGTTTCAGCACGTATTCGTTCCAGCAGGAGGCGAACAGCGACGCTGCGGTAGGTTTACACACTTCGCAGCCGTAGCCGCTGCCGTGCTTCTCCAGCAGCTGATCGAAAGTCCTGATATCCTCCACGCGGATCAGGTGATAAAGCTCCTGGCGTGAATAAGCGAAGTGCTCGCAGAGATGGTTGTTGACCTCAATGCCCTGACGGCTCAGTTCGGCATTCAGTACCTGCGTCATCAGCGGCACGCAGCCGCCGCAGCCGGTGCCCGCTTTGGTTTCCGCCTTCAGCGCCGCCACGGTATGGCAGCCGTTCTGAACGGCCATCACCAAATCGCCTTTGGTGACGTCAAAGCAGGAGCAGATCTGCGCGCTGTCCGGCAGCGATTCGACGCCGATGGCCGGTTTACTTCCCGCATGAGCGGGCAGAATCAGCGCATCAGGATTTTCCGGCAGTTCAATGGCGTTCAGCATCAGCTGAAGCAGGTTGCCGAAGTCGCTGGTATCGCCCACCAGCACCGCGCCGAGCAGCGTTTTGTTGTCCGCGCTGACCACCAGACGTTTGTAAACCTCTTTGTTTTCATCGAGGTAAACGTAGCTTCTGGCTCCGTCGGTGCGGCCATGCGCATCGCCGATACCGCCGACATCCACGCCCAGCAGCTTCAGCCTGGCGCTCATGTCGGCGCCGGTAAACGCGTTTTCTTTGCCCATCAGGTGATCGCAGGTGACCTGCGCCATTTTATAACCGGGCGCGACCAGGCCATAGATGCGGTGGTTCCAGGCGGCGCATTCGCCGATGGCATAGATATCGGCATCGGCGGTCTGGCAGGTATCGTTAATCAGGAAACCGCCGCGCTGGCCCAGCGGCAGATCGCACTGCTTGCCGAGTTTGTCCTGTGCGCGAATACCGGTGGAGAACACGATAAAATCGACGTTCAGTTCGCTGCCGTCGGCAAACTTCAGCGTTTTACCGCCGTCAGGACGGTCAATAATTTGTTGGGTGTTTTTGCTGGTATGCACCTGAACGCCCATGCGCTCAATCTTCTGCCGCAGCTGCTGTCCACCCATCGGATCGAGCTGTTCCGCCATCAGCACCGGCGCAAACTCAATAACGTGCGTCTGAATGCCAAGGTTTTTCAGGGCGCCAGCGGCTTCCAGGCCGAGCAGACCGCCGCCCACTACCACGCCGCTTTTGCTACGGCGCGCGCAGGCTTCAATGGCATTCAGATCTTCAATGGTGCGATAAACAAAGCAGTCCTGGCCGTTGGCGCCCTCAATGGGCGGCACCCACGGGTAAGAGCCGGTCGCCAGCACCAGTTTGTCGTACTGCACCGCGCGGCCGCTGCTGGAGTAAACCACTTTCTCCTGACGATTAATGCTGAGCGCACGCTCTCCGACCAGCACCTCGACGTTGTGCTTTTCATAAAAGCCGTTGCGAACCAGCGACAGCTCTTCAGCGGTATGGTGAGAAAAGTAGGCGGAAAGGTGAACGCGATCGTAAGCGACGCGCGGTTCTTCACAAAAAACGGTGACGGCAAACTGACCGGGCGCTGCTTTTTCCGCCAGCTCTTCCAGTAAACGGTGGCCAACCATGCCGTTGCCAATGATGACGAGTCGGGTGCTCATTTTTGCCTCACAATGCAATCTGTTGCGGCTACAATAGCGCCCTAACGGGTGCGGTTATTGATGTACATCAAGTCGCGTTTTAAATACCACTTTATGGGTATATTGCTGTTTTTTCAGTGTTTTTACGTAAGCGGCGGAAAAGATTAACAATTAAGCTGAATCGTATCACCCGAGGCGCGTAAAGCCCTTTACGCGTGAAGGCCGATGAGGGAGTAGAGGTACAAAAGGTAAAAGGCTGGTTAATTAAACCAGCCTTAAGACAATCAGTGAGACGACATGTGTCCATGTTTTTTATGCTTGCTGACGAAGCCGAGCAGTAAACACATCACAAACACCACCGCGTACAGGCCGTTAGCGGTCGCCAGTGCGGCGTGAGCACCGCCTTTATCGACAATCGGGCCGGTCACCACGAAGGTCAGCATGGTGCCGACGGTGCCGCAGGTGAGGATAAAGTTCACCAGCTTTGGCGATGAGACTTTGGTCTGTAGCGAACCGAGCGTGATGATGGTGGTGTAAATGGCGCTGGAGAAGAAGCCCAGACTGATCATGATCCACTTCAGCATGGCGGCGTCCTGCGCGGTGACAAACCAGTACATCAGCAGCGTGGCCATCAGCGCCAGCACGGTGACAATGCGCTGAGGATCGAAGAAACGTAAGATCGCGCTGAAGGCCCACATGCCGATCATATAAGACGTCCAGAAGTTACCGACCAGCCCGCCAGCCTGGGTAATGTCCATACCCATATTTTTGGTGGCGTACTGCGGCACCCAGCCGATAAAACCCAGTTGACCCAGGATGTAGCACAGCGCGGCGATGGCAAGAAAAAGCACGCCGAGGCCCCATTTCTCTTTTTCCACAACCTGATGAGCGGCGGCTTTCTTGCCCAGCACCGGGAAATTGAAGCAGAGCGCCAGGATGAAAATCACCACGTAAATCACGCCGATGCAGACATAAACCCAGTACCACGGCAGCGCACGCGCCAGAATGGCGGCGGCGATAATCGGGAAAATGGTGCCCGCCATGCTGAAAAATGAGTCGGTAAATAATAGTCGTGAACCGCGCTGGCGCCCTTCATACAGATGAGTAATGAGGAAGGTGCCAATCGACATGGTAATGCCGCTGACCACGCCAAGCACAAACATGCACAGCGAGAAAATGCTTAAACTGTGGCTGGTCATCAGCCCCAGCACGGCCAGCACCATCAGCACGAAACCAAACATCAGCTGGCGCTTCAGCGGGATAATTTCCATCAGCCAGGCGTTCAGGAACACCGCCGCCAGGATACCGGCGTTGAGAAAGGTAAAGGTGTTGCTCATCTGAGCGACGGGCAGGTGAAAATAGTCGGCAATGTTTTCCAGCACCATACCGGTGACAATCACCACGGCGCCGGTGAGCGCATAGGAAAAGAAGCTAATCCATGTAAGACCGATTCGATCGCGATTCGTCATAATGAAAACCTGTGAGTCAAAAGGATCGTGAGCCAGTGCGCTCACGGACGCGCTGAGTTTAACGATATTCGTGATCGGCTTAAATCAACATTGAAATATTTATTTTCATATTCATAGGATTCGTGACAATCGTCACTTTTCTGAACGGCGGCAGACGGGATAAACCTGTGCAGGTACGCGTAAATAAAGGTAAAACGCTGGCGCGCGGGTAACGCCTTCTTTACAATCAGCGCAGTTTCCCTCAGTAAGGAATAATCATGTTAAAACGTACTCTGACCGCCGCTGCCGCTTTTCTGGCGATCTCTGCCTTCTCTGTTTCCGCGCTGGCGGCGCCGCACGTCCTGCTGACCACCTCAGCCGGCAATATTGAGCTTGAGCTCAACGATCAAAAAGCCCCGGTTTCGACGAAAAACTTTATCGACTACGTCAACAGCGGCTTCTATAACAACACCACCTTTCATCGCGTAATTCCTGGCTTTATGGTGCAGGGCGGCGGCTTCACTACCGACATGCAGCAGAAACCAACCAATGCGCCGATCAAAAACGAAGCGGATAACGGCCTGCTGAATAAGCGCGGAACGGTTTCAATGGCGCGTACCGCCAGTAAAGACAGCGCCACCAGCCAGTTTTTTATCAACGTCACGGATAACGCCTTCCTCGATCACGGCCAGCGCGATTTTGGCTACGCCGTCTTCGGCAAAGTGGTGAAGGGCCAGGAGATAGCGGACAAAATCTCACAGGTTCAGACGCAAAACGTGGGGCCTTACCAGAACGTGCCGGTGAAGCCTGTCCTCATTCTTTCTGCGAAAGTGCTGCCATAACGCCCCGGTGGGCAATTGCTGCTTATACTTAACCGGCAGCAATCACCCATCTCATGGAGGCAGTATGAAAAAGAAGCCCACCGACAAGCAGAAAGACGCACTCTGGCAGCAGCGGCGCGCCGGAAACTTCCTTGCCAGCTTTGAACTGGGTGGCGCAACGCTCGGCCCCGGCGTCCGTCCGCCTGGCCTGCCTTTTCTCCGCCAACTCCATCGCGACCTTTTCCATGACGTGCTCGACGATGCCGGTGAGCTTCGCCGCGTGGATGTGATGGTCGGTGACACGCCCTGCTGCCATTTTGAATATATCGAAAAAGAGGGCAATGCGCTGATGCAGGCGCTTGAGGATGAGAACGCGCTTGCCGATCTGCCGCTTGACGACTTTGTCGCGCGCCTTGCCTGGTACTACTGCGAACTCACTGTCCTGCATCCTTTCCAGCGCGGAAACGGACGCGCACAGCGGCTGTTTGTCGAACATCTGGTCTTTAACGCCGGTTACGATATCCGCTGGGAACGCATCGACAGCGAAAGCTGGAAAGCGGCCAATCAGGCCAGCTGGGATGGCGACCTCGATCCGCTGGTCGCTGCATTCGCCAGCGTGGTGAGCGAGCGGGACGAATCGGCAGGCTGATCGTGGCCCGGAACCTTGATGCTATTACTTATTGATAATTACGACTCATTTACCTGGAATCTCTACCAATACTTTTGTGAACTGGGCGCGGACGTGCGCGTGCAGCGCAACGATGAGATATCGCTTGAGCAGATCGCCGCATTGCGCCCGGAGCGGCTGGTGATTTCTCCCGGCCCCTGTACGCCGGACGACGCCGGGATTTCGCTGGCGGCCATCCGCCACTTCGCCGGTAAGCTGCCCATTCTTGGCGTTTGCCTTGGTCATCAGGCGATCGCACAGGCGTTTGGCGGGCAGGTGGTGCGCGCGCGTGAAGTCATGCACGGTAAAACGTCGCAGATTGAGCACAACGACGGCGGCGTATTTTCCGGCTTAGCGCATCCGCTGACCGTGACGCGCTATCACTCGCTGATAGTGGCGGCGGATTCGCTACCGGCGGAGTTTGAGGTAACGGCCTGGACCCTGCGTAATGGTCAACCGGATGAAATTATGGGGCTGCGCCATCGACATTTACCGCTGGAGGGCGTGCAGTTTCATCCGGAGAGTATTCTTAGCGAGCAGGGGCATCAACTGCTTAAAAATTTCCTGAAATAAGCGTTAGTGGTTGCCTTTAAGTGATTTTTTATTCATATTTTGTGCTTAATATTTCACTTGCAGCATAAAAAAAACGAGGTGTTCCATGGCAGAGGAAAAGTTTGCGGTCACGCGCGCGACCTTCGATGAGGTGATTTTACCCGTATTTGCGCCTGCGCAGTTTGTGCCGGTGAAGGGCAAAGGCAGCCGCGTATGGGATCAGCAGGGCCAGGAGTATATTGATTTCTCCGGCGGCATCGCGGTCACCGCGCTGGGCCACTGCCATCCGGCGCTGGTTGAGGCGCTGAAAAAGCAGGGCGAAACGCTGTGGCACACCAGCAACGTTTTTACCAATGAACCCGCGCTGCGCCTTGCCAGCAAACTGATTGCCGCTACCTTTGCCGAGCGTGTGTTCTTTGCCAACTCCGGCGCGGAAGCCAACGAAGCCGCGTTTAAACTGGCGCGCTACTATGCCGCCAAACGGCACTCGCCTTATAAAAGTAAGATTATCGCCTTTCATAACGCTTTCCATGGCCGCACGCTGTTTACCGTTACCGTCGGCGGTCAGCCTAAATACTCTGACGGCTTCGGGCCAAAACCTGCCGATATCGTCCACGTTCCTTTTAACGATCTGGCGGCGGTGAAAGCGGTGATCGACGATCACACCTGCGCTATCGTGGTTGAGCCGATTCAGGGCGAAGGCGGCGTCGTACCGGCTACGCCAGAATTTATGCAGGGGCTGCGCCAGCTCTGTGATGAACATCAGGCGCTGCTGGTGCTGGATGAAGTGCAAAGCGGCATGGGGCGCAGCGGCAAACTGTTCGCTTATGAGCACTACGACGTGAAGCCCGATATTCTGACCTCGGCGAAAGCGCTGGGCGGCGGTTTTCCGGTCAGCGTCATGATGACCACGCAGGAGATTGCCTCCGTGATGTCGCCGGGCGTTCACGGCACCACCTACGGCGGCAACCCGCTGGCCTGCGCCGTGGCGGAAGCCGCGCTGGACATCATTAATACCGAAGAGGTGCTGCTCGGCGTAGAAACGCGTCGCGCGCAGTTTGTCGCTGCACTGGAGGCGCTGGATGCAAAACGCGATCTGTTCAGTGAGATCCGTGGCAAAGGGCTGCTGATTGGCGCGGCGCTTAAACCACAGCATGCCGGAAAAGCGCGCGATATTCTCAATGCCGCCGCCGCCGAAGGCGTGATGATCCTGAATGCCGGCACCGACGTGCTGCGCTTTGCTCCTTCGCTGGTGATCGAACCGGCGGACATTGAAGAAGGCATGGCGCGCTTTGCCAGAGCGCTCGACAACGTACCTGGCTTATCAGGCGCCTTTTCGTAACCGCCGTGACAACCAGCCTCCGTGGTGAGGCCGGTTGGACCACGCCAGCGACGAAATGGTGTGCATCACGCTCAGGTGATCCAGCACGCGCCTGACGTGCCGCTCCAGAATGGTCACCGGGCCGCGGTTAAAATCCTCCGGCGCCTCCAGAATGCTGCTGGCGGAGCTGGGGCCGTCGTATTCCAGCCGCTGCTGGCAGCGCTGAAGGGCGATTTCACAACTCTGAAGATAGCGTTCCGCCAGCGATGCGGTGAGCATGGTATGCTCCCGCGCCAGAATCGTCATGGCGTTGATGTGCTCAACAATAAACTGGCTGTGCGTCACCCACAGCTTCATATCGGACAGATAGCGCGTATTAAACCCCGGCTCCTGCATTGACTGGTTCAGCGAATTGAACAACGCGTTATGCGCCTGATTGACCCGCATACGTTGCCAGGCCAGCTTTGTCGCATCCTCTTCGTTGCCCAGCAGCATTTGCAGCGCGTCCTGAAACGCTTCCAGCGCATCGTGCGCGTTTTGCCTCAGCAGACCGCTCTGCCACTGCGGCCAGAGCCAAATCATGCCGCCAAAAGCAATCAGACAGCCCATTATCGTATCAAGCAGGCGCGGCAGCAGGAAGTCCGCGCCGTTCAGGGACAGCAACTGAAGCGACCAGACGGCGGTGACGGTAAAGCCAATCATCGCCACGCCGTAAAATTTACGGATCACCAGATAGCCGGCCAGGGTAATGGTCAGCATTCCCAACAGAATCAGCGACTCCGGCGCATGCAGACGCAGCGTAATGGCGGCGATGACCAGCCCGGCCAGCGTGCCGAGCGCACGGTGCTGGATGCGCACGCGCGTGGCGCTGTAGCCGTTCTGGCTGACAAACATCACCGTCATCAAAATCCAGTAAGGTTTAGGAAGATCGAAGAACAGGGCCAGAGAACTGGCAAAAGCCAGCATGACCGCGAAACGTGCGGCGGTGCGCAGCGCGGCGGATTTCAGCGAAAGGTAGCTTTTGATCGCCGGCAGCAGCGGCAACCGGCGCTGGCGATCCGCCATCAGGTCGCGTTGATAGAGCGGGCGCTGAGTGCGGAGCACGCGCGCGATGCGGCTGAAGTGCCAGGCGCAAAAATTGCTCACCGGATTGTCCGGGTGCTGGCGTGAGATCTTCTCCAGCGCCTGCAACTGCTTATCCATTGAAAAACGCTCCGGCAGCCGGTGATAAAGAATATCGTCGGCCAGCTGGCGAAGACGCGCGGCGATGGTCTGCGCGTTCCAACGGATCACCGCTTCAGCATGGCTTTGCCCGACCAGTTTCTGCACTTCTTCAGGCTGATGCAGGCTGACCGAAATATGCTCCTGCAAATCCATCGCCACCTGAAAGGCGCGGGTGAGGCGCTTATGGTGATTATCGCGACTGGCGGCCAGCATATGCATTTGCTGATAACAGATGCTGATGAGATCGACCGCCTTTTGTTGCCGCGCCAGCAGCGGCGGCAGCGCATCATCAGGATCGGTTAGTCTGGTCAATAGCGTATATTTCGCCTCGCAATAGGCAGCCAGTTCACGATAAAGCAGGCTGAGCGTTTCGCGCATCGGCTGCTCTTTCCACAGCCAGAACCAGAACCAGTTGAAGACGCCGTACCAGATGGTGCCAAGCACGTAGAGCAGCGGCGGCTGCCACATCGGCATGCGACCGCTGAGGCTGAGGGTAAAGATGGCGGCAATCAGCGAACCGGGCAGCAGCCTGCCGTGCAGCGGGCTGATCTCGCCGGTGACGCCCAGCAGCAGCGCCATCACCAGCAGGATCGCCGGGAGCGGCACCGCCTGCGCGCCGAGGTATTGGATCAGAAAGCTGCTGAAGGCAAACAGGCAACCGCCAATGATCAGGCGTTTGAAGAAGCGCTTATGCGGCGTGTCAAGCCCGGCGATGTTGCAGCAGGCCGGTACGAGGGAGAAGAGCAGCCCGTATTGCAGGCTACCGGCCAGCCATCCTGTTGCCACGGGCAAACAGAGCACCAGCGTCTGACGCAGTGCGTAGTTCACTTCAGGATGGTAAATCAGTCTGCGCCACATTTCGCTGTACCCAATAAAAAGGCGCGGCATGGATGCCGCGCCAGAGTAGCAAAGCCGGTTAGCGCGTGCCGTAAACGACGATAGTTTTTCCGTGTGCGGAGATCAGATTCTGATCTTCCAGCATCTTGAGAATGCGGCCAACGGTTTCGCGGGAGCAGCCAACGATCTGACCAATCTCCTGACGGGTGATTTTGATTTGCATGCCGTCCGGGTGAGTCATCGCGTCCGGCTGCTTCGCCAGGTTGAGCAGCGTTTGGGCAATGCGGCCCGTCACGTCAAGAAACGCTAAATTACCCACTTTCTCGGAGGTGACCTGAAGACGACGCGCCATTTGGGAAGAGAGACGCATCAGGATGTCAGGATTCACCTGAATAAGCTGACGGAATTTCTTATAGGAAATTTCAGCCACTTCACACGCGGTCTTCGCACGAACCCATGCGCTACGCTCCTGGCCCTCTTCAAACAGGCCAAGCTCTCCAATAAAATCGCCCTGATTGAGGTAAGAGAGGATCATCTCTTTGCCTTCTTCATCCTTGATCAGCACGGCGACCGCACCTTTGACGATGTAGTAAAGCGTTTCTGCTTTTTCACCCTGGTGAATCAGCGTGCTTTTTGATGGATATTTATGAATATGGCAATGTGACAGGAACCATTCAAGAGTCGGGTCTGTTTGCGGTTTGCCGAGAACCATTCGCTGTTATCCTCTGTTGTCATCATACCTGAATGCAGGCGCTGATTTGTCTGCCAGGCGTTGAAATAGTAAAGCGTTTCCCATCGGGATATTTGTCCAGGCCCGCAGGGTTCATTATATCGTCCCGTTTCGTCACGCTTGTAGAGTACTGACGAGAGTGTTTCAGCTTTGTTTTTAACACAGCTTTAAACGAGTGTCTTCTGTTGTCTCGCTTCAGCATAGCGGGAAACAGGACGCATTGCCGTTTTTGTTATCAGCGCGTAATCTGATGTGAATTGAATGAATTAAAGGAGTCGGTTATGCAAGCGCGCGTCAAATGGGTGGAAGGTCTGACTTTTTTGGGAGAATCCTCATCCGGGCATCAGCTGTTAATGGACGGAAACGCAGGCGATAAAGCGCCAGGCCCGATGGAAATGGTGTTGATGGCCGCGGGCGGTTGCAGCGCGATCGACGTGGTTTCCATTCTGCAAAAAGGCCGGCACGACGTCGTTGATTGCGAAGTCAAACTCACCTCAACGCGGCGCGAAGAGGCACCGCGACTGTTTACCCATATCAACCTGCACTTTATCGTTAGCGGTAACGCGTTGAGTGATAAAGCCGTTGCTCGCGCCGTTGAACTTTCCGCCGAAAAATATTGTTCCGTGGCGCTGATGTTGGGGAAAGGCGTTGAAATTACCCACAGTTTTGAAGTGAATACGCTATAAACCTTAATGCTCCGGTTAACGGGGCTTTATTCAATTTTTTTTCCTTCAATAAGGCGTTTGACCAGCGGCCCCATAATCAGCTCCATCGCCAGCCCCATTTTTCCGCCCGGCACCACCAGCGTATTAATATGCGAGATGAATGATCCCTGAAGCATCGACAATAAATAAGGGAAGTCGATATCGTCCAGCGCCTGAAAATGGATCACCACAAAGCTTTCATCCAGCGAAGGAATACCGCGCGCGGCAAAGGGATTAGACGTATCTACCGTCGGTACGCGCTGGAAGTTAATATGGGTGCGCGAAAACTGCGGCGTAATAAAGTTGATGTAATCTTCCATTGAACGCACCACCGAATCCATCACCGCTTCGCGTGAATGACCGCGCTCGCCGGTATCGCGCACCAGTTTCTGAATCCACTCCAGATTGACAATCGGTACCACGCCCACCAGCAGATCGACATTTTGCGCCACGTTATGCTGCGATGTCACCACGCCGCCGTGAAGTCCTTCATAAAACAGCACGTCGGTAGGTTCCGGCAGCGGCTGCCAGGGCGTGAAGGTGCCGGGAACCTGATTCCACGGCACGGCTTCGTCGTAGGTATGCAGATATTTGCGCGACTGGCCGGTGCCGCTGCGGCCATACTCGCTGAAGGTCTGCTCCAGCAGCAGAAAGTCGTTGGCGTCGGGGCCGAAGTAGCTGATATGTCGGCCCAGGTCGCGTGCTTTACGGATCGCCATATCCATTTCGGGCCGGGTAAAACGATGGAAGCTGTCGCCCTCGACTTCTGCCGCACGCAGATTTAACTGCTGAAAGATTTTGCGAAAGGCCAGGCTGGTGGTGGTGGTGCCCGCTCCGCTGGAGCCGGTAACGGCGATCACAGGATGTTTAGCTGACATGGCGAACGACTCCCTGAAAAAATTTTCAATGCGGCATTGTTATCACGATCCGCCGGTAGGTGTCACGCGGGCCGCTGACAGCGGCGGCTGCATTTGCCGCTATTCGCTGAATTTGCCGCGCGGCATAATGTTAATGGTTTCATGGAGTTCTGACCACACCAGCACCGCTTCGCCGCTGGCGAGCTGACGTCGAACGTCCTCCACCTTCTGCGCCAGCGAACGCTCCTGCTCGCCGTAGTCGGTGCCTTCTCGCAGCACGAATGATTCAATCAGATTTTCAAGGGTTTCCGCGGAAACGTCTTGCCAGGGAATAATCATTTCATTTGTCCAGCCAGGTTGAAAGCCACTGCGGCACGCGCTGCTCCAGCCACATTTGCGGCTTTAAGAGCGTGCCGCCTACAAATCCTACATGTCCGCCGTGCCGGGTGAGCTGATACTCCACCGTAGCGGGCAGCATCGCCGGCGGCGGGATCACCGCGGCGGTCATAAAGGGATCGTCCGCCGCGTGAATAATCAACAGCGGTTTCGCCACGCCGGGCAGCAGCGGCAGGGCGCTACAGCGTTGATAGTAGTCGGACGCATCACGAAAACCGTGGGCGCGTGCCGTAATCGCATCGTCGAATTCCCGCAGTTTTTTCATCGCTTTAAGCGCCGGTAAATCCACCGGCAGCGTACCCGGCCAGGCGTGAAGCTTGCGGGCGGCGTTTTGCTTTAGCAAGCCTAACAGATAACGCTGATAGACGCGCGAAAAGCCCTGCTCAAGCTTAACGCTACAGGGTTCCAGCATCAGCGGCGCCGAAATCACCACGCCGGCGTCAAGTAAACACCTCTCCTGCTGCTGGCCCATCAGAAAGGCGAGCATATTACCGCCCAGCGAGACGCCGACGGCCGCAGTGGGAACGTGGCCCCACTCGTCGCGCAGCCACTGAAGCAGGTAGCTGGCGTCTTCGGTTTCGCCTGAATGGTAGATCCGCGCCAGCCGGTTGGGTTCGCCGCTACAGCCGCGAAAGTGCATTACCACGCCCAGCCAACCGCGTGCCTGAAACGCCTGTAGCAATCCGTGGGCATAAGGGCTGTGGACGCTACCCTCCAGCCCGTGAAACAGCACCACGCGCGGCTTATGGCGCGCCTGCGCCGGATCTTCGCTCCAGGCCAGATCGACAAAATCACTGTCCGGCAGCGTCAGCCGCTGCCAGTGAGGCATGAGCGAGATCCGACGGCGCACCAGACGCGGCAACATCGTTTGCAGATGGGGATTGCTCAGGCCCGGCAGAGGACGGAAGGCGTCATCATTTACGTTGTTAAAATTCATCTTCAAAAGGCTTGTAGGATCCCCGTCACATTGCTAGCTTCGTCAGGTTCATTTCAGATTTGCGGTGAGGAGCACCCGTTTCATATGGAACTGAGTCTTTTTTTGTCTATGCTGGGCTTTCTGTGGGTAGCCGCGATTACACCCGGCCCTAATAATATGCTACTCACCGCCTCCGGCGCGAATTTTGGTTTTCTTCGCTCGCTGTGGCTGTTGTTTGGCATCATGCTGGGCATGCAGTTGATACTGCTGATGGTGGCCTTCGGTATTGGCGGTCTGATTTTACTTTATCCCTCGCTCCATCTGGCGTTAAAAATTGCCGGTAGCCTCTATCTGCTGTGGCTTGCGTGGAAAATTGCCACGGCGGCCTACGAGAAACTGGAGACGCCCACTGCGCCGCCCGCGCCGATGCCGTTCTGGCAGGGTGGAATGCTTCAACTTATCAATCCCAAAGCCTGGCTGATGACGCTGGGCGCTGTCGCCGCCTTCAGCCTGAGCGGTGACGCCTGGCGCGGCTCGGTGATGGCAATAAGCGTTGGTGTGGCGCTGGTGAACCTGGTGTCGGGCGTGATCTGGCTCGGCTTTGGCTCGCTGATTGGCCGTATTTTGCGCAGCCGCCGGGCATGGAAAATTTTCAACGTCTCGATGGGCCTGCTTACTGCGGCCTGCGTGCTGCTGATCTGGCATTAATTCCGCATTTACTGATAAAAAAACTGACGCGCGGATTGTTAAGTCATGCGCGTCAGCGTGCAAGGGCCCTCCGTCAGGGAGCCTCTTCATCAGGCAAATGAACGATAACCTGATGTTCCAGGTTATCTTTACTCAAGGGTATTGCTTCATTTTCGCACAGCACACCGTCCAGCCACAGTTGACCGACGCCGCTCGTGCGGGTCACGTTGATATGATAAGTGCCGTTTCCTTCCCGATAAATCACCGTGACCGCAGGCCAGTCAGCGGGCAGCCGTGGCCGGACAGACAGATATTCCCCGTGCCGCGTTATACCCAGTAAATGCTCAATCACTAACTGCCAGGTCCAGCCAGCAGAACCGGTGTACCAGGTCCATCCTCCGCGTCCGACGTGGCCTTCTGCCGCGTAAACATCGGCAGCCATAACGTATGGCTCAACTTTATACGTTCTGGTACCGGCAGCCGTCAGGCTATGATTGATCGGATTGATCAACGACAGAAGCGACCAGGCGCGGTCGGTCTGCCCCCTTTCTGCAAAGGCCATGATTGCCCATAGCGCGCCGTGCGTGTATTGCCCGCCGTTTTCCCGGATTCCCGGCAGATAGCCGCGAATGTAGCCCGGATTTGGGCCGGCGCCGTCGAAAGGCGGTGTGAGCAGCTTGATCAGGCCATTATCGCTATCGACCAGCTGCTGATAGAGCGCATTTAAGGCCGACTCACATTTGTCCGGGTCGCCCGCGCCGGACAGCACCGCCCAGCTTTGCGCAATGGCGTCTATCCTGCACTCAGCATTCGCATGTGAACCGAGCGTTTCGCCGCTGTCATAAAAACCACGCAGAAACCATTCGCCATCCCAGGCTTTCTGATTCAGCGCAATTTTCAGGTTTTCAGCGTGCTGCTGACACAGCGTGGCCGTCTCCCCGTCTTCCCGTTCAACAGCCAGCGCGGCAAAACGCGTCAGGACGGTATAGAGGAAAAAGCCGAGCCAGACGCTTTCCCCTTTACCGGCAATACCGACGGTGCTCATGCCGTCATTCCAGTCACCAGAACCCATCAGCGGCAGACCATGCTCGCCATACCTCAACCCATGTTTGATGGCGCGTACGGCGTGTTGCCACAGCGTTTCCTGGGTCTGGCTGATATGCGGCTGTTCATACACGGACTCTTCGTCGGCGCCGGGCAGGCGGGCTTCAAGGTAAGGTACGGATTGCGACAGCACCGCGCCATCCCCCGTTGCGGTAACGTAACGACAGAGCGCATAAGGCAGCCACAGATAGTCGTCCGAGCAGCGTGTCCTCACGCCGCGTCCGCTCGGTGGATGCCACCAGTGCTGCACATCCCCCTCAATAAACTGGCGTGAAGCGCACAGAAGCAGCTGATCGCGCAGCCGTTCCGGCGCGGCATGCACCAGCGCCAGCGTATCCTGTAGCTGATCGCGAAAACCAAATGCGCCGCCGGACTGATAGTAGCCGCTGCGCGCCAGCAGGCGGCTGGCAAGGGTTTGATACAGCAGCCAGCCGTTTGCCAGCAGATCAACCGCCGGATCGGGCGTCTGGACTCGGACTCTGTTCAGGACATCACGCCAGGAGTGCCTGACGTTTTCGAGCTCGCTCTCGGCCCGTTCCGCCGAGAGAAAGCGCTCCATCAGCGCAAGGGATGACGCTTCATCCTCACCCACGCCGAGGGCAAACACGAGAGTGCAACTGTCGCCGTCGATCAGCGTGGTGAGCGTTTGCAGCGCAGCGCAGGGATCAAGACCGCCGCCGGTAGTGCCGGATAAGCCACGCGTACTCATCATGGCAGGGCGATGCGCCGTGCCGTTGCGGCCCAGGCACTCAAGCCGGTTGCCGCTGTAAGCGACCTGGTTTCCCGTCACCGCGAAAAAGGCGGTTCGCGTGGAACCTGCGCCGCTATAAAAGTTTTGGGCGAGAACGGCGCTGCCTGTTGCGAGAAGGGCTGAAGACGTTACCACATGCCTGGCGGACTGGCTCGCCAGCTCACCCAGCACCCACTCAACGTAGCCGGTAACAGATAAATGCCGGGTTCTGCCTGACCGATTGCTCAGGGTTAACAGTGAAAGCTTGACCGGCGCATCCTGCGCGACAAAAACCGTTAACGTGCTGCTGATGCCGTGCTCCTGATGTTCAAAACAGCTGTAGCCAAAGCCGTGCCGGGTCAGATAGTCGCCTTCGCCGCGCAGCGGCAGCGGCATGGGCGACCAGGCAACGCCGCTGGTTTCATCACGCAGATAGAGCGCTTCCCCGGAGGTATCGCTGACCGGATCGTTTTGCCACGGCGTCAGGCGGTATTCATGTGCATTTTCATACCAGCTATAGGCCTGGCCGCTTTCGGAAATCACCGTGCCGAACTGGCTGTTAGCCAGTACGTTGCTCCAGGGCGCGGGCGTCTGATGTCCTTCCGGCAACAGAATATGATACTCGCTGCCGTCTTCGCTAAAACCGCCCGTCCCGTTAAAAAAGCGTAATGCATCTGCCGCCGGCAGGGTTACCGGCGGTTTCAGTTTTTCGCTGACCGGCAGAAACTGCGCGGCAGGGAAGAGACGCGCGGGTTTTAACACCACGCTGAGCTGATCGAGCAAACTGCCGTTTTGCCCTTCGAGCACGACAACAGCAACGCTCAACAACAGCTGCAAATCGTCCGGCGAAAAATTCTCGCTTTTGCGAATAAATATGCCGCCTGGTTTATCCGCCTGTAGCCGTTCTTCACCAGACGCAATCAGCCCGAGTATCTGATTATGCAGAGACTGCTGGTATCCGCCCTGATCGCCGTTCATGATCACCAGATCAACCGTGAGCCCTTTTTGCCGCCAGTACTGATGCGCCTGAATCAGGCTGGTGACCAACTCAAGCTGACTGTTATTGTTTATTCGCACCAGAACAATGGGCAGGTCGCCCGACAGCGAATGGCGCCACAACGCGTCCTGACCGAGGCGATTGTGCAGCAGGTTTTTCATTTCACCCCGCATCTCAGGGCAGGGAAACAGCACGGCACTGGCCAGCCGGTTAAACAAACTGGCATCTTCGGCCTCAATATTAAGCTGGCGAAGCGCAACCTGGCTGTATGACCACGCCAGTTCAAATACCCGATCGGCGCTGATGTGATTACGGTATTTTTCAATCAGCGCCACGCTGGTTTCTCGCTGCATCGTCACGCCATAGAGCATATCGATCGTCACGGATCCGCCGGGCTTCAGGTGCACCGACTGTCGGATGGACAACACGGGATCCAGCACTGAGCCGGCACAACCGGTCAACTCGCCTTCCGGCGTCAGCGCCTGGGGGTTGGCGGGCGTGTTGCCGCGACCAAGAAACTGCGCACGATCGGTCTCGTACGTCGTTTCACGCTCGACCGCGCCATGAATGGCCATTGCATGAAACATCCACGGGATTTCTTCCTTTTCTTCTCGCGGACGACGGTGGGCCAGAATCGCTTCAAGATCGGAGACAATTTCGGTCTGCACAAATAATTTACTGAACGCGGTATGGGCCATATCGCTGGAGGCCGGCGCCAGCACCACTTCCGCATAGCTGGTGATATCGAACTGACGTGACTGACGCGAGCGATTGGTAACGGTAATACGGCGGATTTCAACATCATCTTCCGGCGACACCACGATATGAGTGTGCGTGCTGAGCACGCCATCGTGCGCATCAAATTCTATTCCGGCATCATTAAAGCGCGCCTTGTAGTACGGACGTGTGCGACATAGGGGTTGAAAACTGTGGCTTATCACTTCGCCGGAGTGACGATCGCGTATATAGCAGAACGTGCCATGATTATTGCTGGTGCCATCTGCCCGCCAGCGCGTGAGGGCCAATCCTTTCCACTGGCTGTATCCGGCACCCGACTGCGTGATCATCAGATGGTAGTTCGCATTTGATAACAGCTGTAGCTGTGGCAGACGGGCATCTGCGCCGTTCAGCTCGCGCTGATCCGGCGTGCTGTGCTGCTGCTTGTTGTCAGTGGCATCCGCAAACTGACGACGCGGCGTATACAGTTCAATATCATCGGGCAGCCTTTCCTGTAGCAGCAGACGTGAAGACTGAAACAGTGCGCTGGACATAAAACGCTCAACCATAGGCGCGTTCAGTAGCAGATGCGCAATAGCCAGAAATCCCATGCCCTGATGGTGCGCCATATAAGACCTGACCGGGACAAATTGCTGACCTTGCGCCAGACGACGCGCGGTAAAATCAAGCGCTTCGAAGAATCCGTACTCTCCTTTTGCGCCCATTTTTTTCAGTCTGATCAGGTTTTCTATCGCCGGGTGCGGCAGCACCATTAACGCCAGAAGCGTTGCGTAAGGGGCGATCACCTGATCGTTGTTCAGATCGCGTTTAAGACCTAATTCCGGTGTGCCAAACGCTTTGTACTGATAGTTGTGCGCGGCATCGAAGGAAGCATAGCCCGATTCAGACACGCCCCAGGGCGTCTTCGCGGCATTACCCGATGCAATTTGCTGTTCCACCGCCGATAGCGCCATTTTTTCCAGTAGCGTATCGGGATAGACCGGCATCACCAGGTTCGGCATCAGATATTCAAACATGGAGCCGCTCCAGGACATCACGGCGGGGCGGTTATCCAGTTGGGTAAATAAACGGCCCAGTACAAACCAGCTTTTTGCCGGAAGCTGATTGGTTGAAATGGCGAAGTAGTGCGTCAGGCGAACTTCTGATGGAAAGAGATCGTATTTGCCGCTGTCCAGCAGCCCGCTATCGACGTTATACCCTACGCTGAGCAGCGCGGTTTCCGGATGGTACAAAAAGCGAAAATCCATCTTCGCGTGGTCATGAAGCCGACCGTCCAGTTCAAGCAGCGTCGCCATCCGCTCGCGCGCGGCCCATATTATCGGGCCGGTTTGCTGCGCGCTAAGGTCGGGGCGATGGTGGCCTAACCCGGCGAGCCACAACAGCGACGGCAGGTCATTCGGCAGGCTGTCCTGCGGCGTCAGCCAGTTGAAAAACAGCTTCCACTCCTGCTGAAAATCGACGAGCTGCCGGATGAACAGGCCAAGCCAGTTTACGCGTGGCCGGGCGCCCTGCGCCTGTTCTTCACATGCCCTGCTCAGGTCGATCAACGCCTTCAGTTCTGGTAATAACGCACCCGGTTTCGTCCGCTGTAACAGGGCCAACTGCTGGCCTGTTTTTTTCAGCGCGTCGCTTTGCGCCGTCCCTGCCTGCTCTTTTGCCAGTAAAAAGGTGTCGTTCAGGCCCGCCATGATGCGCGGCAGTGAGAGCACCGGTTGCTGCTTCCACTGCGCCAGCCCCGTCTGTAACGTTACCAGGTGCGCGGCCATATTGCCGCTGTCGACGCTGGAAACATAACGCGGGTTCAGAGGTTGCAGGGTGCGTGTGTCGTACCAGTTATAAAGGTGGCCGCGGAAGTGCGCCATGCGATCGAGGCTGTCGAGCGTGGCAAGCGTGCGCGTTATCACCTGTTTTTGCGTCAGATAACCAAAATCCCAGGCCGTTAAGTTAGCGAGCAACGATAGCCCGATATTGGTCGGGGAGGTACGGTGCGCCACCAGCGGCTGCGGGATCTCCTGCAAATTATCGGGCGGTAAATGGTTATCCTCTTCGCCCACGAACGCGTCGAACCACGCCCAGGTTTCACGGGCGATCTGGCGTAAGAAATGGTGCTGAACCGCTGACAGGTCGGCAGGACGGGAACGGGCAGGTTGGCTCAGGCGGCACATCAAGGCAGGCGCAACCATCCACAAAATCGCCAGTGCCAGCACCAGAGGGATCAGCGGCGGCATCAGCAGACTGGTCACGGCCAGCAGCACAACACCGGTCAGCGGATTAGCCCACATAACCTGATAAAAATGGCGCGCAGACAGCCCTGCTGTGGGTTTTTCCACCGCTGCGCTTTGCCATTCGTGCAGGTAACGGTGGCTGACGTTCAGCCGCCACAGGGTGATAGCAATGGCTTTCAGGGACCAGTAACTTTCATGCGGCAGCACCGCCAACGCAATCCCCGCCCGACACAGGCGGGTAAAGGCATCCGCGATCAGCATGCGCATATGCTGTTGCCAGGCGCGCTGCTTACTCTTTTTCGCCACATCCAGCGCCAGCGCCAGCAGCACCGGAAACAGGATGAACAGCATAATGCAGCCAACCCAGAAGGCGGGGTTCGGGGTAAGGGTGCAGGTCAGAAAAATCAGGACCAGCAACGCTGGCGCAACCAGACTGCGGCGCAGGTTATCCAGCAGTTTCCAGCGTGACAGCGCGCTGAGCGGATTGTCCTGACGGCTGCCATCGGCCAGGCGAACACGCAGTCGCAGCCAGTTGAGCAACTGCCAGTCACCGCGCACCCAGCGGAAGCGCCGGGCGACATCACTCAAATAGTTGTCAGGGTATTGCTCATACATCACCACATTGCTGACCACACCCGAGCGTGCGTAACACCCTTCGAGCAGATCGTGGCTGAGGACAAGGTTTTCCGGGCAGGTATTGTGGGTCGCACGGGTGAACGCAGCGACGTCATAAATCCCTTTGCCGACGAAAGAGCCTTCGCCAAACAGATCCTGATAAATATCCGAAGACATGGATGAGTAGGCATCGTTACCCGGCACGCCGCTGGACAGGCGGGCGTACATTCCCTGACCGTGCTGTGGGATCTCTTCCGCCAGTCGCGGCTGGAGGATGGCATAGCCTTCGACCACGCGGTTCAGGCGTTCGTCGAAGACCGGCGCGTTAAGCGGATGCGCCATAATACCGATGAGTTTATGCGCCGTTTCGCGCGGCAGGATGGTGTCGCTGTCCAGAGTGATCACATATTTCACGCCGCGTAACTGCGCCTGACTTGCGCCGGCGGTGACGCTGAAAATGCCATCTTCATTATTCAGCAACCAGCGATTCAGGGCATGGATTTTGCCTCGCTTGCGCTCATACCCCATCCAGACGCCCTGGGCGGCGTTCAGTACGCGGTCACGGTGAAGCAGAGAAAACAGCGGTGTCTCGTGCGACTCTCTGGCATAACGTCGGTTGAGATCTTCGGTTTTCAGTACTGCATAACGAATGAATTCAGCATCATCATTGTGATGTTGCTCAACGCTGTCAGTGAAATCAGTCAGCAAAGCGAAAGTGATATTGGGTAGCGCATTGCCCAGGTAGCAAATTTCCAGTGAGCGAAGCAGCGTATCAATCCCCCTGATGCTGCTGAGCAAACAGGGGATCACCACCAGCGTACGATCCTCGTCGGGAATGGCGCTGGCAAAATCCAGTCGGGGGAGCGGGGTGGGATATCGGCTGCGCGTGGTCACTTCGCTAAGCAGCTGTAGGGCTAACTGGCTGCCGAGAATCACCACCGGCAACAGCAAAAGCCACAACAGGAACGTCATGCCCGCCTGATGCGTCACCACCAGCGTTTCGGCGCTGAAGGCGGTAGTCAGCAGCACCAGGCTGCCCAGCCAGGAGAGCAACGGCGTCTGGGTGAGGCGATGACGGAAGCGAGTGAGTAACGCGTCTCTGGCCTCAAGCCGTTGCTCCAGTTGCGTACGGCCTTTATCAAGCAGGAAATAGCCAATATGGCGCTGGCGTAACGGCAGATCCGGCTGACTGGCCAGCGCCAGCGCCGCCTTTGCCACAGCCAGTTCGTCATAGCGGCTGTGACGCGCCAGCCGTTCAATCACATGCCGGTAGTCGTCACGGCTGTCAAAATGCATTTGCGGGTAGACCGCCGCAGGATCCTGTAACAATACCTGTTCGACCAGACTGAGTGACTCAACAAACTTCTGCCAGTCAATTTCGCCCAGCTGACGCAGGCCGGTGATGCTGTTGCTGACTGAAAGCTGGTTGAGCGCCAGTTGGCGGTTGAACCGATCGATGATCGCGGCGCTGCTTTGCCCGCCACGTTGTAAATACTGTTCCACCCAGGTTAATACCAGCGTATTTTCCTGACCGCTGAGCCGGCGCGCCAGCTCGGCAATGAAGGCGCCCGAAAGCTGTGGATTTTGCCGCGCCATATCAGCAATCACCAGAATGACGTTAGAGGCATCATCGGTAGCGGTGGCGACAATCTTATTGATCCACTCCTCTGCTTTGCGTCTTTCCTGATGAATGACGGCGACGTCTTTGGCAATACGCGCCAGATTATTAATTAATGCGAACCGCAACATGCCGGGGAGCGCCCACAGTTCTCCCAGCAACAGCGGCGACACGCGCTGGTAGGAGCGGACAAAACTGTGCAAAACGTTATTTTCAAGTCGGCCATCGCTGTGGGTGATCATTTCATCACCGATTGCCTGAATGCGCAGGTAATGAACGGGTTCCGCCAGCATGGGCAGGCCCTGACCAAATTTAGCGGGCAACATATGACGCACGAGGCGGATCTGTTCTTCGATAATATAGAAATTATCAAGCAGCCAAACGCCCGCTGGCGTCAGGCTGCGTTTTTTCCCTTCACTCAATATTTCAGCACTTTGCGCCAGCGACATCTCATTTTCTGCCAGCTGCTGTAACAGGCGGTAAGACCATTTCCCGGTCGAAAGCGTATGGGTCTTCGCTAATTTCCCCCCATATTTTTCCATTTGTTTTTCAGAAAAAATGTCCGGCCGGTACGCCTGAGGCGAACCTGTTTCAGGCAATAACGATGAGGTATTTTCCAACGTTGATGGCGGCACATCACTATCCCGACTCAACCACGCAGTTAATTTTATTTTCACAGTAACGTCCTTACGCGATTGCTGAGAGGCAAGCGGTAATCAGGATGAATAAACAGAAGAAAAAAAGGTGGGAAAGTAATGCTTCAGAAAAAAAGGCAAAGTGTGAGGTAAGTATAGCCTTCAAATGAATTTTACGTCGGGTTCACAAGGAAATAAAAAAGGCTGCCTAACAGACGTTCGTAACATAGCACGATCGCAAAAATAACTTCAGGTTTAATGCAGAACCAGCACGATAAGTATGTCGTTGATCTCGTCGGGGAGGTGATTTCTTGTTTTCAGGCAGTGCCGGTGTTGTTTGTTAATTTCCGCCATAAAGAGGAGATGAAATGATGCCTCTTTTCGCAGGGAAAATATTGGCAGAAATAAGGTTAATGAATTCCTCAGTTAATAAATAACGTGCATTTCCTTTTAAAAATAATTTGGCAGCAGGGTTGGAGGAGTTTAATTATCCGGGCGAACAGAGTAATGCCTTCACCGGCACTATGTAGATAATAATCATCACTATTAACGCGAATTATGTCGGGCAACAATCACGTGGAATAGTAAATGGCGTCGGGTTGAACGTGCCAATCCCTGTTATCAGCTATCGATTACTGATTTTCTTCTAAGCAAATATTGTTATAACAGATAATTTTTAATTACTTTATCGCGATGATCACTCTCGGTTACAAAGGCACCTTATAACAATGACCCCCGGAGCAGGACTATGGCGCGCAAATTCACTCTTTCCCTGATAGCGGCAACGCTTTCTCTTTCTGCGCTCACCGCGCAGGCTGTCGACGTCACCGTCGCTTACCAGACCTCAGCGGAGCCAGCCAAAGTAGCCCAGGCGGACGGGACTTTCGCCAAAGAGAGCGGCGCGAAGGTGGACTGGCGCAAATTCGACAGCGGCGCGAGCGTGGTGAAAGCGCTGGCCTCCGGCGATGTGCAAATTGGCAACATCGGCTCCAGCCCGCTGGCGGTCGCGGCCAGTCAGCAGGTGCCGATTGAGGTCTTTTTGCTGGCCTCTCAGTTAGGCAACTCCGAAGCGCTGGTGGTAAAGAAAGAGATCGCCAGCCCGAAAGATCTGATCGGCAAACGCATTGCCGTACCGTTTATCTCTACCACGCATTACAGCCTGCTGTCGGCGCTGAAGCACTGGGGCATCAAGCCTAATCAATTGCAGATTGTTAACCTTCAGCCACCGGCCATTATTGCTGCCTGGCAGCGCGGCGACATCGACGGCGCCTATGTCTGGGCGCCTGCGGTCAATGAACTGGAAAAAAGCGGTAAGGTGCTGACCGATTCAGATCAGGTAGGCAAATGGGGATCGCCAACGCTGGATGTCTGGGTAGTGCGCAAAGACTTCGCCAAAGCGCATCCTGATGTGGTCACCGCCTTTGCCCGCAGCGCGCTGGCGGCACAAAAAGCCTACCTCGATAACCCTGAACAGTGGCTGAAAACGCCTGAAAACCTCAGCAAGCTGTCTCGCCTGAGCGGCGTGCCGGAAGCGCAGGTGCCGGGCCTGGTGAAGGGTAACACCTATCTCCCGGCCAGCCAGCAGGCAGCACAACTGGCGCAGCCGGTGAATAAGGCGATTGGCGACACCGCAAAATTCCTCAAAGAGCAGGGCAAAGTGCCGCAGGTTGCCAGTGATTACAGCGACTACGTCACCGATCGCTTTGTTAAACCGCTCGCGCAGTAACCGGAGGTTTTATGCTTTCCGTTTCGCATCTGACCGCTGACTATGAAGGGAATCTGGCGCTCAACGATATCAACCTGTCGATTGATGCGGGTGAACTGCTGGTTGTGCTTGGGCCGTCCGGCTGCGGCAAAACCACGCTGTTAAACCTGATCGCCGGGTTCCTTCCTGCTGCCTCCGGAACGATCACGCTGGAAGGCAAGCCGGTCACCGGCCCTGGCGCAGAGCGCGGCGTGGTGTTTCAGCACGAAGGCCTGTTGCCGTGGCGCAACGTCGTGGATAACGTCGCGTTCGGGCTGCAACTGGCGGGCATGGCAAAGGAAGCCCGCCATGAGATCGCCCGGCAGATGCTGAAGCAGGTTGGGCTGGAGGGTGCGGAGAAGAAATTCATCTGGCAGCTCTCCGGCGGCATGCGCCAGCGCGTCGGTATTGCGCGCGCGCTGGCGGCAGATCCCCAACTGCTGCTGCTCGACGAGCCTTTCGGGGCGCTGGACGCCTTCACCCGCGAGCAGATGCAGGAGCTGCTGCTTACGCTGTGGCGTAAAAGCGGTAAGCAGGTGCTGCTGATTACGCATGATATTGAGGAGGCGGTCTTTCTCGCCAGCGAATTAATCCTTCTTTCGCCGGGGCCGGGACGGATTATTGAGCGACTGTCGCTCGATTTTGGCCGCCGCTATACCAATGGCGAATCCTGTCGCGCCATTAAGTCCGATCCTGAATTTATTGCACGCAGAGAGTACGTGCTGAGCCAGGTTTTCGAACAGCGCGAGGTGTTTTCATGAGTCAGTTAACCACGGAAAAAAGCGCGCAGCCGCGCCTGCGCTGGCCGCTCAGCCGTCAACTGACCCTCAGCGCGGCGACGATTGTCGTGCTGCTGACGCTGTGGTGGGCCGTCGCGTCGCTCGCGCTGGTTCCGCCGCTGTTCCTGCCGCCGCCGCAGCAGGTATTTCATCAGCTTCTTGTCATTGCCAGCGCACAGGGCTTTATGGATGCCACCCTGTGGCAACATCTTGCCGCCAGCCTGACGCGTATTGTTACCGCGCTGGTGGCGGCGGTGCTGATCGGCGTGCCGGTGGGCATCGCCATGGGGCTGAATGAAACCGTGCGCGGCATTCTCGATCCGCTGATTGAGCTTTACCGCCCGGTGCCGCCGCTGGCCTATCTGCCGCTGATGGTTATCTGGTTCGGCATCGGCGAAACCTCAAAAATCTTGCTGATTTATCTGGCGATTTTTGCGCCGGTAGCGATGTCCACGCTGGCGGGGGTGAAAAGTGCGCAGCAGGTACGACTGCGCGCCGCCCGTTCGCTCGGCGCCAGCCGCTGGCAGGTGCTGTGGTATGTGGTGCTGCCGGGCGCATTGCCGGAGATCCTGACCGGCCTGCGGATAGGACTGGGCGTCGGCTGGTCAACGCTGGTTGCCGCCGAACTGATCGCCGCCACGCGCGGGCTTGGCTTTATGGTGCAGTCCGCCGGTGAGTTTCTCGCCACCGATGTGGTGCTCGCCGGGATCGCCGTTATTGCCATTATCGCTTTCACCCTCGAACTGGGGCTGCGCGCCCTGCAACGCCGTCTCACCCCCTGGCATGGAGAACATGTATGAACGAACGTCTGACCATCACCGCGCTTGGCCCGCATATTGGCGCGCAGGTTTCTGATATCGATTTAAGCCGTCCGCTGAGCGATGCGCAGTTTGAGCAGCTTTATCATGCGATGATCCGCCATCAGGTGCTTTTTTTCCGCAACCAGCCGGTGACGCCACACCAGCAGCGCGCGCTCGCCGCGCGTTTTGGCGATCTGCATATTCATCCGGTCTATCCTCACGCGCCGGACGTGGAAGAGATTATCGTGCTGGATACGCATGACAACAACCCGCCGGATAATGATAACTGGCACACCGATGTGACCTTTATTGAGACGCCTCCTGCCGGTGCGATTCTGGCGGCGAAGCATCTGCCGGAAAGCGGCGGCGACACGCTGTGGGCCAGCGGTATCGCTGCCTGGGACGCGCTGTCCGAACCGTTTAAAGTGCTGCTGAGCGGGTTGAACGCGGAGCATGATTTTAAAAAATCCTTCCAGGAGTACAAATACCGCAAAACCGAGGAGGAGCACGCGCGCTGGAAGCTGGCCGTGGAGAAGAATCCGCCGTTGCAGCATCCGGTTGTCCGCACGCATCCGGTCAGCGGTAAAAAGGCGCTGTTTGTGAACGAAGGGTTTACCACGCGCATCGTGGAGCTGAGCCAGAAAGAGAGCGACGCACTGCTGGCGTTCCTGTTCGCCCACATCACCAAACCTGAATTTCAGGTTCGCTGGCGCTGGCAGGAGAACGATCTGGCGATTTGGGATAATCGTATTACTCAGCACTACGCCAACGCGGACTATATGCCGGCACGTCGCATCATGCACCGGGCAACCATCATGGGCGACAAGCCTTTCTGAAACGCCCGCTTCAGGAAGGCGCGTGAGCCAGCGTTTCCAGCGGCACGGGTTTGCCAATCAGGTATCCCTGCTGATAATTCACGCCCAGTTCCGCCAGCAGGCGGCTCTGGGCGTCGGTTTCGACATACTCCGCCACTACATCCAGATTTTTCTCGCGTGCGATGTCGCAGATAGACTTCACGATCAGCCGATCAAGACGGTCATTTTCAATATTTTTAATGAAGATGCCGTCAATTTTTATGATATCGGCGTTGAGCCGTTTTACGCGTTCGTAGTTGGCGAAACCGGTGCCAAAATCATCGATAGCGATACGAAAGCCCGCATGGCGAAGGTTTTCAATAGCGATGCCCGCCGACTGACTGTTCAGCAACGCCTGTTCTTCCGTCACTTCAAATATGACGCTTTCGTGCGGCACGCCGTGGCGTTGGAAAATCGCTTTGATGGTGTCAACAATACCCGTCTGTGTCAGCGTCATCGGCAGCAGGTTGATGGCCAGTCGGGGCGTCTTCTGATGGGTGGAACGGTGGCGGTAGATAAACGCAACCGTCTCTTCTGTCACCAGACGATCAAAGGCCGCGCTGAGGTTGAAGGCGCTAATCAGTGGGACAAACGTTTCGGGTTGTAGCATGCCCTCGTCCGTGACCAGGCGGGCCAGTACTTCGTAATAGCACGCGTGGGTGTGTACTTCAGAAATGGGCTGCGCATAAAGGACAATCTGGCGTTGAGCAATGGCTCGCCTCACCGTTTGCAACGTATGCAACTGCGCCGAAGCCTGATGGATCAGCGTTTCGCCATTTTCATCAAGCTGCGAAATGCCACCGGCAGAGGCAAACTGTTTGGCGAGCAGGCTGAGTTGCCCAATCAGCCGATACAGGTCGTCGCGTTCGGCATCGAACTGGCCAAAGGCAAAGGCATAGCTGAGATCGATGACGTTGTTTTGCCAGTTGAGTTCAAGCGCCTGAAGGTCGTGTTGCATCGTTTCAAGCCGCTGCGGAACCTGTTCGCCGTTTAAAAAAAGAAGTATCCCATCCCCGGCAAGCAGATAAACGCCCTCATTCTGACTCAGGCAAATTTTCAGGGTGTCGGTCAGCGTACGCCGACACCAGGTTCGCATCGTCAACCCATAATGCCGGCCCAGAAACTCCAGATTACCAATGGAGATATAACAAAGCGTGCCGGCAGGGTGCGATTTCAGATGGTGTTCCAGCGCGCGGAGGTTGGGCCGCAGCTCCACGGGGTCGGTGAGGGACAGGGCGGTTACGCGCTGTTGCGTTCGCTGATTCTTCCAGTAAGTCGCAGAAAAAAAGACCAGACAGACGGTAAATGCGATAAACGTGGACGCCATAAAGGTCACGGCAAAAATATTACTGGTGCTCAGCACGTCCTGATTAAAATACATCAGCAGAAAACAGCTCAGCGCCCAAAGTATAATCATCAGGGATGGGGTAAAACGCGTCACTCCCCAGGTGAAGAGAATAAAAATGAGCGGGATAAGATAACTGGCTATCAACTGATGATGAAAGGGCGAACAGAAAATTATCAACAGCGCCGACAGCAGGCTGAAACCCATGATGGCGCTCAAACGGTTTTCTCTCGCCAGCAGATTTCTGTGACAGGTACGATAGAATTTTCTGGCCCAGGTGGGATTCGCTACCATTCGCAAAGGGAAATAAAAAAGAATCGAGAACACCACGGCAGAAATGATCATATTTTGCAGGCTGGTAATGGTGTACATATTTATTGCGCTGCTGAAATAGATACTGAGATTTTCCGGAATGGGAAACAGCATGCCCCAGATAACCATTAACAGCCTTGAGAGCACCGGCGCCAGCATATTCATCAACAGCATCCGAATGCCAATGCCGTTGTTGCCCAGGTTGAACCGCCAGCGTCGGCCAAGAATGTTTCTTGCCAGCCAGGCACAGATCACTATCGGCAGCAGCATTGTCAGCGCCAGGCCCGCCGCCATTGAGCCAGAATAGGAAAAGAAGTAGCTGGCATAAAAGGAGAGGAACAGCGGAATAACCGCCGCGCGACCTAACAGATAAATGACGGCGATAGCTAAACCATAGGGAAGGTAGCCGACAAACAGCTTGCTGCCATCGATAACGATGGCGGGTGACAATATCCTCGCCAGGGGCATGATCAGCAGAAGCAAGATAAAAACGAAAACGCTTTTGCTGATAAAGCGGTAAGGGTTTTTCTTCATTATGCTTTTCCGGACTGTGTCACGCGCGTGGACGTTGATAGTAAGGAAGATGAATTACTGACACAAGAAATATGCCAGAAAAACCCGCATTGGTGAAAGGCCTGTTACGAACAGGTAGACTGATGTTGCTGCCCGGTAAGCGCACTGAAAATAGATCAATGAAAGACCGCTACCCTGAAACGAGCAGAGCGTCCATCGTTCAGTTTTTCAGGGAATCATGTAAAATAGTTGCGATCGGCTAAATCAGTTACAAGGAAAAGTAAAATGAAGAGAGAAATCACCGAGGCGTGCCTGCTGGAAAATGGTTTTACGGAGAAAGAAATAACTATTTTTAATAATATTCTTTCACAAGTTGAAAATAACAGGCAATGTTATGAAAACTTGTTAGTTGATCTTCGGAAGAGGTTTTTTGGGGGCTGTATTTTACTCTTTGTTATCGTCATTTTTATGGCGCCCTCTACGATCAGGGAGGATTTCAACGGCGTGATAATTAATATCGCTCTCTTCACCGGAACGGCGCTTCTTGCTTATTATATTATTCCTTTAAAACTTGGCTGGAAAGCCTGTCGTTTTCTCAAAAAAAATTAGCCGGGTTGTGCTACTCTTCTTTTAACGCTTTCCAGGTACTTCCTGTTTCGAGAAGCTTTGTTGACGCTCCTGTAACCTTAAGCGCTAATGCTGGCTTGCTGAGTGTATTTACTTTTCTGTAGTAATCTCCAGGAAGATAATTGTAAAGGCGCCAGGCTTCTGGTTTGACGGTGAGTTTCAGTAGTCCGTAATATGATGTCGTTAAATCTACCGTTTGGTAGGCTAACACGCCCAGCTTTTCGTCAAAACCTAAAAATCAGTTACAAGGAAAAGTAAAATGAAGAGAGAAATCACCGAGGCGTGCCTGCTGGAAAATGGTTTTACGGAGAAAAATATTAATTTTCTTCGTAAGATTCTTGCCCGTCCTGAATCAAAAGGACAGACGTTACATTCTCTTATCGATGATTTAAGGAAAAGATTTTGGGGAGGCGTCTTATGTCTCCTGATTATGACAGTAGTCTGTTTGTACTGGTTAGTGAATTATGAAAAAACTCATGCGCTCGCTTATATTGTGACGATTATATTTGGTGTCCTTGTTATTTTCCATTTGACACCCTTCAGTTTATCCCTGAAAGCGTACAGATTTCATAAGAGAATGAAATGATTTTTATTCAGAACTGTCAATGTCGTCGCCTGCTTTTAGTCCCTTTATAATTGAAGTGGTACCTTTTAATGCAAGTGCGCCGGTATTCATATTTGAGACTTTGCGATAAAAATCGGTGGCAAGGTAACGATACAGGCGCCATGCATCTGGCTTTAATATCAACCTGAGATCGCCGTGCCGGGATGTCGTGAGGTCAATCGCATGACAGGCAGGTTGTCCAATTTTTTTATCGAATCCTGAAAAACGTGCGGCATCGCCATAAAATTCCTGGACAAACACGGAAAGGAAATCATATATGAATAATGACCTGTTTCCCAGAATTGATGGCGTGACGGGCGAGTCAGCGGATGCAAATCATAAGGGATGGATTAATATTGATTCTTTTGGTTGGGGAGCGAGTCAGACAGGGAATATGAGCGCCGGCGGTGGAGGTGGGACAGGTAAGGTCCAGTTTCGGGATCTGGATGTTCAGACCCGTATTGATAAAGCGACACCTGCTATTATGACGTTTATCGCCAGCGGCAAACATATTAATACGGTAAACATTAAAAGTAAAAATCCACTATTGGGAGCAGAGCGCAACAGGCGGAAAAGGGCCTGAGTCAGCGTCTGGCTGGAATATAAAAGAGAATAAGAGTTTTTAATCCCCCGCCGCAAATAACGATTGCGGCAAGGAGAGTATTTATCAGGCGTTGAGCATATTTTCCAACTGCTCCTGTGCCTCCAGCCAGCTCATTTCACACGCTTCAAGAGAGGATTTCGCCTCGGCCTGCTGTTTCAATGCGGCGGTGAGTTCCGCTTTGCGTGACGGATCGTAAAGCGTGGCGTCACCTAACAGCGCCTCCGCTTCCGCCAGCTGTGCGTTGAGCTTCTCCATCTGCTTTTCACACTTTTCCAGCACCTTACGCAGCGGCTGCGTTTGTGCGCGCAGTTCCGCTTCGCGACGCTTCTGATCTTTACGCGCCTGCGCGCTGTTTGCACCTTCCAGTTTCGGTTCGGCCTGAGCGGTTTGCTTCTGTAGTTCGCTCAGCCACTGCTGGTAATCTTCCAGATCGCCGTCAAAAACTTCCACTTTTCCATCGTGAACCAGATAGAGATCGTCCGTGGTGGAGCGAAGGAGATGCCTGTCATGCGACACCACCACCATTGCGCCGTCAAAATCAATGAGCGCTTCGGTCAGCGCCTGGCGCATGTCCAGATCGAGATGGTTGGTTGGCTCATCCAGCAGCAGCAGGTTAGGGCGCTGCCAGACAATCAGCGCCAGCACCAGGCGCGCCTTTTCACCGCCGGAGAAACGCGCGGTATGTTCGGTGACTTTATCGCCCTGAAAGCCGAAACTTCCCAGGAAATCACGCAGCTGCTGCTCGGCGATCTTCGGCGCAAGACGGGCCAGATGCTGAAGCGGCGATTCATCTGCCCGTAAGAATTCAAGCTGATGCTGGGCGAAGTAGCCGAGGCGAACGCCTTTCGCCAGACCGATATCGCCCTGCACCGGCGCCAGTTCGCCCGCCAGTAGCTTAATTAAGGTGGATTTGCCCGCGCCGTTTCGGCCCAGCAGACCGATGCGTGAACCGGGCACCAGATTGAGCTTAATGGCGTCCAGAATGGTGCGATCGCCGTAGCCCGCACTGACTTTTTCCATTTTCAGCAGCGGATTCGGCAGGCTTTCCGGTTCGCGAAAGCTGAAGGTGAAGGGATTATCGACGTGTGCAGGCGCGATCAGCTCCATCCGCTCCAGCATTTTGATGCGGCTCTGCGCCTGTCGCGCCTTGCTGGCCTTGGCCTTGAAGCGATCGATAAAACTGTGCAGGTGCGCCACTTTTTTCTGCTGATGCTCAAACAGCGACTGCTGCTGTGAAAGCCGGGTGGCGCGCTGAATTTCAAAGGCGCTGTAGTTGCCGGTGTACTCAAAAATAGTTTGCTGCTCAATATGCAGAATCTTATCCACCACCGGATCGAGAAAATCACGGTCGTGGGAAATCAGGATCAGCGTGCCCGGATAGCTTTTTAACCAGCGCTCCAGCCAGATCACCGCATCGAGATCGAGGTGGTTGGTTGGTTCATCAAGCAGCAGCAGATCGGAGCGACAGATCAGCGCCTGCGCCAGGTTGAGCCGCATCCGCCAGCCGCCGGAAAAATCACTGACCGGACGCTGAAGCTGTTCCTGAGAAAAGCCCAAACCGTTAAGCAGCGTGGCGGCACGCGACTGTATTGTCCATGCCTGGATGGCGTCCAGTTTGCCATGCAGCGTGGCGATGGCGTTGCCGTCGTTGACGTGATTTGCGTGCGCCAGCTCAGCTTCAAGCTGGCGGAACTCGCGGTCGCCATCGATCACGTACTCAATGGCGGGCATCGGTAGCGCGGGCGTCTCCTGATTCACCCAGGCCAGCGACCAGTTGCCGGGACAGCCGAAGCTGCCCGCATCGGCGCTTATCTCGTTTTTGAGCAGCGAGAGCAGCGTGGATTTGCCACAGCCGTTTTTCCCCACCAGACCCACTTTCTGTCCGGGGTTGATGGTGGCGGTGGCATTGTCCAGCAGGACGCGGACACCGCGTCGAATTTGTAACGAGGAGAAGACAATCATAAGCGCCGTAATGTCAGAATATGTTAAATTAAATCCATAACTGGATTTCAGAGTCGTTGATTCTGTTGCGTCGGGCATGGTAGCGGATTTTACCTGCCGTGACGACGATTTGGAGGGGAATGATGGCACAGCCGCCGAAAGTTTTGCTGCTGTACGCTCACCCGGAATCACAAGACTCGATCGCTAATCGCGTTTTGCTACAGCCGGCTGAGCAGTTACCTAACGTGACGGTGCACGATTTGTATGCGCACTATCCGGATTTTTTTATCGACGTCCACCATGAGAAACAGCTTTTACGTGAGCACGACGTTATCGTTTTCCAGCATCCGCTTTTTACCTATAGTTGTCCGGCTCTGCTGAAAGAGTGGCTGGATCGCGTGCTGTCGCGCGGATTCGCCAGCGGCCCCGGCGGTAACGTGCTGGAAGGCAAATACTGGCGCAGCGTGGTCACCACCGGCGAACCTGAAGCGGCCTACCGTCAGGAAGGCCTTAACCGTTATCCGCTATCCGAGATTATGCGTCCGTTCGAGCTGACCGCGCAGATGTGCCGCATGCACTGGCTGACGCCGATGATTATTTACTGGGCGCGTCGTCAGTCACCTGAAATGATGAAGAAGTACGCGCGGGCCTACGCTGACTGGCTCGCGGCTCCCTTACCCAATGGAGGACGTTGAATGGAAGGACAAAGCCTCCTGACCGCGGGCGTGGTCTACCTGTTTGCAGCGGTGATTGCCGTGCCGATTGCGGCGCGCATCGGTATTGGCGCGGTGCTGGGCTATCTGCTGGCGGGCATAGCGATTGGCCCGTGGGGGCTGGGATTTATCAGTGACGTCGAGGAAATTTTGCATTTCTCCGAGATGGGCGTGGTCTTTCTGATGTTTATTATTGGCCTGGAGCTGAAGCCATCGAAGCTCTGGGAGCTGCGGCGTTCCATCTTTGGCGTCGGCGCGGCGCAGGTGGTTTTCAGTGCGGCGCTGCTTGGCGGACTGCTGTGGCTGACGAATTTCTCCTGGCAAGCGGCAACCATTGGCGGTATCGGCCTGGCGATGTCCTCTACCGCGATGGCGCTGCAACTGATGCGCGACAAAGGCATGAACCGCAATGAGTCCGGCCAGTTGGGCTTTTCGGTGCTGCTGTTTCAGGATCTGGCGGTGATCCCGGCGCTGGCGCTGGTGCCGCTTCTGGCGGGCAGCGATAGCGGTCATACCGACTGGATGAAGGTCGGCATGAAAGTGATCGCCTTTGCGGGCATGTTGATTGGCGGGCGTTATCTGCTGCGGCCCATTTTCCGTTTTATCGCCGCCTCCGGCGTGCGGGAAGTGTTTACCGCCGCAGCGCTGCTGCTGGTGCTGGGCTCCGCGCTGTTTATGGATGCGCTGGGCCTTTCAATGGCGCTGGGAACGTTTATTGCCGGCATCCTGCTGGCGGAAAGCGAGTATCGCCACGAACTGGAAATCGCCATCGATCCTTTTAAAGGGCTTCTGCTTGGCCTGTTCTTTATTTCTGTCGGCATGGCGCTGAACCTGGGCGTGCTTTATACCCACATCATTGAAATTGTGGTGGGCGTGGTGGCGCTGGTTGCCATTAAAGCAGGTGTGCTCTACCTGCTTTCGCTGATTTACGGCCTGCGCAGCTCGGAACGGTTACAGTTTTCCAGCGTGCTGAGCCAGGGCGGCGAATTCGCGTTTGTGCTTTTTTCTGCGGCTTCATCAGTAAAATTGTTTCAGGGCGACCAGATGGCGCTGCTGCTGGTTACTGTCACGCTGTCGATGATGACCACGCCGTTGCTGATGCAAAGCGTTGACCGGATTCTGGAGCGGCGCTTTAACGAACCCGAAGACCACACGGAGCAGCCCTTCGTGGTGGATGATAAACCGCAGGTGATCGTGGTGGGATTTGGCCGCTTCGGTCAGGTGGTGGCGCGCCTGCTGATGGCCAATAAAAAGCGCATCACCGTGCTTGAACGTGATATCAGTGCGGTCAGCCTGATGCGAAATTATGGTTATAAAGTATACTATGGGGATGCAACAGAGCTTGAATTGCTGCGCGCGGCGGGTGCCGAGACGGCGCAGTCGATTGTGGTGACCTGCAACGCGCCGGAAGCATCGATGGAAATTGTCCATCTTTGCCAGCGTCATTTTCCGCACCTCAATATTCTGGTGCGGGCGAAAGGGCGCGTCGAGGCGCACGAACTGCTTCAGGCTGGCGTAAGCTATTTTACCCGTGAAACCTTCTCCAGTGCGCTCGAACTGGGTCGTAAGGCGCTGATCACGCTTGGTATGCATCCTCATCAGGCGTTTCGCGCGCAACAGCATTTCCGTCGATTAGATATGCGTATGCTGCGTGAACTGATGCCGAATCACGCCGACAGTCAGCAGATTTCTCGCGTGAAAGAGGCGCGACGCGAACTGGAAGAGATTTTCCAGGCAGAAATGCAGCATGAGAAGCGTCACGTTGACGGCTGGGACGAAGACTAATGTTGAACAGGATTGAACATGCGTAAACGTTTTATTGCCGGTGCCACCTGCCCAAAATGCCAGGCGCAGGACACGCTGGCGCTCTGGCAGGAAAATAATATTGATGTCGTTGAGTGCGTTAAATGCGGTCACCAGATGCGCGAAGCGGATAAACAGGCGCGTAAACAGGTGCGCACAAACGAGCAGGTGATCGGAATTTTCCATCCTGAGTAGCGTTATTGCTCAGCTTTTTTTAAGCTGTAACCTACAGCGGCGTTGAAATCCTTTATAATCGACGCCCAACAGAGTCCCTGAGACGCTGCCAGTCAGCGCGGGATTCAAAGCTCTCAACGGTTAGGAGTAATCATGAAAGTAGCAAAAGACCAGGTGGTTAGCCTGGCGTACCAGGTACGTACAGAAGACGGTGTGTTAGTAGATGAGTCTCCGGTGAGCGCACCGCTGGACTACCTGCATGGTCATGGTTCCCTGATTTCCGGTCTTGAGAAGGCGCTGGAAAACCATGAAGCCGGCGACAAATTCGAAGTTAACATTGCCGCTGATGAAGCCTATGGCCAGTACGACGAAAACCTGGTGCAGCGCGTGCCTAAAGATGTCTTTATGGGCGTGGATGAGCTTCAGGTGGGAATGCGTTTCCTGGCGGAAACCGATCAGGGGCCTGTTCCGGTAGAAATTACCGAAGTGGAAGATGAGCACGTTGTGGTTGATGGTAACCACATGCTGGCGGGACAGAATCTCAACTTTAACGTGGAAGTGGTCGCTATTCGCGAAGCGACGGCAGAAGAGCTGGCTCACGGCCACGTGCATGGCGAGCATGGCCATGACCACGATCATGATCACGACCACGATCATGACCACGGTAAAGGCGGTTGCGGCGGCAATGGCGGCTGCGGCTGTCATCACTAAGCGCATGATAAAAAAGGCCACCTCCGGGTGGCCTTTCGTTTTTCATGGGTTATTAATAGTGCGGCGGCGGCGTTTCTTCCGACTGTGAGGCAATCATCGAGGGAGCCGCCGCTTTAAGTTTGTCCGTCAACAGACGCATCTGTTCGCGCAGCCGCGACATCTCCAGTTCATGATGTATGACCGTCTGATTCAGCGATTCAAGCGTATGTTCCTGAAAGGCCAGGCGGCTTTCTAATACTTCAATGCGCTGTTCAAACCATGACCGATCCATGCAGTACCTCTTCTTGCTCAGGCCGCAGACGGCGCGGCGAATACTCCGATTCTAACGGGAATTTGCCTGCTGAAACAGCGCGACGCGGCTTAATTTCCTCGCTACGGTTGAAAAAAGCCTCGGATGGCTGCATCTCTGTGGTGAAACTTTCGCTGAGGATAGCGGTCGGAAGTTAACTTAGTTTTCATTGCGAGATTGAGTATTTTTCTCGCGCACAGTTATAGTACGGGCTCTGCTCTGTACACGATTTCCGAGGTGAGAGGCTTCGGTTCTGGAGAAATGGATGAAATCACTGTTTAAAGTCACATTGTTAGCTACCACGATGGCCGTTGCGCTTAATGCTCCGTTAGCGATGGCGGCTGAAGCAACGCCGGCCCAGCAGGCTCCACAGCCAGCGCCGAAAAACAGCGCCTTTAAGACGGACGATCAGCAGTCTGCTTACGCGCTGGGCGCCTCGCTCGGACGCTATATGGAAAATTCTCTGAAAGAACAGGAAAAACTGGGCATTACGCTGGATAAGCAGCAGCTGATTTCTGGCGTACAGGATGCGTTTGGCGGCAAGAGCAAACTCTCCGATCAGGAAATCGAACAAACGTTGCAGTCATTTGAAGGCCGCGTGAAGGGTGCCGCACAGGCGAAGATGGAAAAAGACGCGAAAGAGAACGCTGATAAGGGCGAGGCGTTTGCCACCAAATTCGCGAAAGAAAAAGGCGTGAAGAAAACCGAATCCGGCCTGCTTTATCAGGTGGCAAAAGAGGGTTCCGGTGACGTGCCGAAAGACAGCGATACCGTGGTGGTGAACTACAAAGGTACGCTGATCGACGGCACGGAGTTTGATAACTCTTACACCCGCGGCGAACCGCTCTCTTTCCGTCTTGATGGCGTGATCCCCGGCTGGACGGAAGGCCTGAAACACGTGAAGAAAGGCGGTAAAATCAAGCTGGTTATCCCACCGCAGCTGGCTTACGGTAAAAACGGCGTGCCTGGCATTCCGGCCAATTCCACGCTGGTATTTGACGTTGAACTGCTCGATATCAAACCGGCCGCCAAAGCGGAAGCGGGCGCTGATAAAGCTGCGCCAGCACCGGCTGCCACGCAGGATAAGTAATCTCTTTTCACCGCCACGCTTTCGTGGCGGTATTTCTCTTCCGTTACATCCTGTTTTCATTCGTTTTTCTGCGTCATATTGCATTTCATGACAAAGGTCAGGACAGGCCTTTCAGATATTTGGTAAACTTCGCTCCGCGCATTTTTTTAGAATGAGTCTGCCTGGGCCGTCGTGCGACAGGCTCTTGCAAAGGGTGGTGTCATAATGTCTGGCTCAATTTTTACCGGCGATGTCGCAGACCTTCAGCTGCTTGAGCAGCGACCTTTCGAACGGTCTGACTTCGATATCCTGAAATCCTATGAAGCCGTTGTCGATGGGTTAGCCATGTTAATTGGGTCCCATTGCGAGATCGTGCTGCATTCGCTTGAAGATCTGAACTGCTCCGCTATCAGAATCGCCAACGGCGAACACACCGGGCGTAAAATCGGCTCACCGATTACCGATCTGGCGCTGCGTATGCTGCATGATATGAGTGGCACGCACAGTAACGTTTCTAAAGCCTATTTCACACGCGCCAAAAGCGGCGTGCTGATGAAGTCGGTGACCATAGCAATTCGTAACGGGCAAAGCCGCGTCATCGGTTTGCTGTGCATTAACATGAACCTTGACGTGCCGTTCTCGCAGATCATGGCCACCTTTATGCCGCCGGAGATACAGGAAGTACCTTCATCGGTTAACTTTGCCTCCTCGGTAGAGGACCTGGTGATGCAGACGCTGGAGTTCACCATTGAAGAAGTGAGCGCTGACCGCAACGTCTCTAACAACGCCAAGAACCGTCAAATCGTGCTTAACCTGTATGAGAAAGGCATTTTCGATATTAAAGACGCCATTAATCAGGTTGCCGATCGTCTGAACATCTCCAAGCACACGGTTTATCTCTATATTCGCCAGTTCAAAAGCGGCGACCTGCTGGGCGAACGCTGATGCGCTTTACGCTGCTGGTGACCGGTCCCGCCTATGGCACCCAGCAGGCCAGCAGCGCCTGGCAGTTTGCTCAGGCACTGCTGGCTGAAGGGCATCAGTTGGACAGCGTGTTCTTCTACCGTGAAGGCGTACTGAACGCCAGCCAGTTGACCTCGCCCGCCAGCGACGAATTCGACCTGACCGCCGCCTGGCAATCGCTACAGCGCGAGCACGGCGTCGCGCTGAATATTTGCGTGGCGGCCGCGCTGCGACGCGGTATCACCGATGTAAATGAAGCAAAAAACCAGGGATTGCCGGCGGCGAATCTGGCAGACGGCTTTCTTTTGGCCGGTCTTGGTGCGCTGGCGGAAGCCGCACTGAGTACTGACCGCATGGTGCAGTTTTGATCAGGCGCATCGCTTTTGTATTTACGCAGCCGCCTCATGGCAGCAGTGCCGGACGGGAAGGGCTGGATGCCGTGCTGGCGACGTCGGCGCTGAGCGAGGATGTCGCGCTGTTTTTTATCAGCGATGGCGTTTTGCAACTGATGCCGCAGCAGGAACCAGAAAAAATTCTCGCGCGCAATTATATCGCCACTTTCGGCGTGCTGCCGCTTTATGATATCGAGCACTGCTACGCCTGTGCGACCGCGCTGTCCGATCGCGGGCTCGCCGCCAGTGAGGCATTCGTGTTGCCGGTCAGGGTGCTGGAACCGGCGACATTAAGAGCGATGCTCGGCAGCTATGACCGCGTGATCACCTTCTGAGGATACGATGCTGCATACTCTGACCCATTCGCCTTTTCAGTATGATTTCAACGCAATGCTGCGCATGCTGGCATCAGGCGATGATGTACTGCTGATGCAGGATGGCGTGCTGGCGGCACTAAAGGGCGGTCAGGCGCTTGAGTTTTTGCTGGCGGCCCCCATATCCCTTTACGTACTGCGAGACGATGTCATTGCTCGCGGGCTTTCTGCTCAAATTTCACACAAAGCGCAGGCGATAAGCTATAATAAGTTCGTTGCGCTGGTGGTAAAAAATCCGCAACAAATGACCTGGTAACAAAGGTTCTCCTGGTTATTTCTTGACACCTTTTCTACTCAGCCCTAAAATTCTGCGTCCTCGTTATCTCACGAGGCGATTTATTACGTGTTTACGAAGCAAAGCAAATCCCAGGAGCTATTTAATGGCAACAGTAAATCAGCTGGTTCGCAAACCACGCGTACGCAAAGTTGCAAAGAGCAACGTGCCTGCGCTGGAAGCCTGCCCGCAAAAACGTGGCGTATGTACGCGTGTATATACCACCACTCCTAAAAAACCGAACTCCGCACTGCGTAAAGTATGTCGTGTTCGTTTAACCAACGGTTTTGAAGTTACCTCCTATATTGGTGGTGAAGGTCATAACCTCCAGGAGCACTCCGTGATCCTGATCCGTGGCGGTCGTGTTAAAGACTTGCCAGGTGTGCGTTACCACACCGTTCGCGGCGCGCTTGACTGCTCCGGTGTTAAAGACCGTAAGCAGGCTCGCTCCAAGTACGGCGTGAAGAAGCCAAAGGCTTAATGGTTCTCCGTTAAGTAAGGCCAAACGTTTTAACTTAAATGTCAAACTAAACTCGTAGAGTTTTGGACAATCCTGAATTAACAACGGAGTATTTCCATGCCACGTCGTCGCGTTATTGGTCAGCGTAAAATTCTGCCAGATCCTAAGTTCGGATCAGAGCTGCTGGCCAAATTTGTTAATATCCTGATGGTAGATGGTAAAAAATCTACTGCTGAATCAATCGTTTATACCGCGCTTGAGACCCTGGCTCAGCGTTCAGGTAAAAACGAGCTGGAAGCCTTTGAAGTCGCCCTGGACAACGTCCGCCCAACCGTGGAAGTTAAATCCCGTCGCGTTGGTGGTTCTACTTATCAGGTACCAGTTGAAGTCCGCCCGGTTCGTCGTAATGCGCTGGCAATGCGTTGGATCGTTGAAGCTGCTCGTAAACGCGGTGATAAATCTATGGCTCTGCGCCTGGCGAACGAACTTTCTGATGCTGCTGATAACAAAGGTACAGCAGTGAAGAAACGTGAAGACGTTCACCGTATGGCCGAAGCCAACAAGGCGTTCGCTCACTACCGCTGGTAACAGCCTCGTAGTTGTTATTAACCCGGCGGGCGTTCAGGTAACTCACCCGCCGGGTTTGATTAACTTAGAACGTCCGAGAAACAGAGGAATCAAATGGCTCGTACAACACCCATTACACGCTACCGTAACATTGGTATCAGTGCACACATCGACGCCGGTAAAACCACCACTACCGAACGTATCCTGTTCTACACCGGTGTAAACCACAAAATCGGTGAAGTTCATGACGGCGCGGCCACTATGGACTGGATGGCGCAGGAGCAGGAGCGTGGTATTACCATTACCTCCGCTGCGACCACCGCGTTCTGGTCAGGTATGGCTAAGCAGTTTGAGCCGCACCGCGTTAACATCATCGACACCCCCGGACACGTTGACTTCACCATCGAAGTAGAACGTTCCATGCGTGTTCTCGACGGCGCGGTAATGGTTTACTGTGCGGTCGGCGGCGTTCAGCCACAGTCTGAAACCGTATGGCGCCAGGCGAACAAATACAAAGTTCCACGCATTGCGTTCGTTAACAAAATGGACCGCATGGGTGCTAACTTCCTGAAAGTAGTTGGTCAGATTAAAGCACGTCTGGGCGCTAACCCTGTTCCGTTGCAGCTGGCCATCGGCGCAGAAGAAAAATTCACCGGCGTTATCGACCTGGTGAAAATGAAAGCGATCAACTGGAACGACAGCGATCAGGGCGTGACCTTCGAATACGAAGAGATCCCTGCTGACATGGCAGAACTGGCTGATGAATGGCACCAGAACCTGATTGAATCCGCAGCTGAAGCCTCTGAAGAGCTGATGGAGAAATATCTGGGCGGTGAAGACCTGACTGAAGACGAGATCAAAACGGCTCTGCGTCAGCGTGTTCTGAACAACGAAATCATCCTGGTTACCTGCGGCTCTGCGTTTAAAAACAAAGGCGTTCAGGCCATGCTGGATGCGGTTGTTGAGTATCTGCCAGCACCGACAGACGTACCGGCAATTAACGGTATTCTGGACGATGGCAAAGATACGCCTGCTGAGCGTCACGCGACCGATGACGAGCCTTTCTCTGCGCTGGCGTTCAAAATTGCAACCGACCCATTCGTGGGTAACCTGACGTTCTTCCGCGTGTACTCTGGTGTTGTTAACTCCGGCGATACCGTACTGAACTCAGTAAAATCTGCGCGCGAGCGTTTTGGCCGTATCGTACAGATGCACGCCAACAAACGTGAAGAGATCAAAGAAGTTCGCGCAGGCGATATCGCTGCGGCGATCGGTCTGAAAGACGTGACGACGGGTGATACTCTGTGTGATCCGGATAACGTGATCATTCTGGAGCGTATGGAATTCCCTGAGCCGGTAATTTCTATCGCTGTAGAACCAAAAACCAAAGCTGACCAGGAAAAAATGGGTCTGGCTCTGGGCCGTCTGGCGAAAGAAGACCCGTCTTTCCGTGTATGGACTGACGAAGAATCTAACCAGACAATCATCGCTGGTATGGGTGAGTTGCACCTCGACATCATCGTTGACCGCATGAAGCGTGAATTCAACGTTGAAGCAAACGTCGGTAAACCTCAGGTTGCGTATCGTGAAGCGATTCGCTCTAAAGTTACCGATATCGAAGGTAAACACGCCAAGCAGTCTGGTGGTCGCGGTCAGTACGGTCACGTTGTTATCGACCTGTACCCACTGGAGCCGGGTGTAAACCCGAAAGGCTACGAATTTGTCAACGACATCAAAGGTGGTGTGATTCCTGGTGAATACATCCCTGCCGTTGATAAAGGGATTCAGGAACAGCTTAAGTCTGGCCCGCTGGCAGGTTACCCGGTAGTTGATATCGGTGTTCGTCTGCACTTCGGTTCATACCATGACGTTGACTCCTCGGAACTGGCGTTTAAACTGGCTGCTTCTCTGGCGTTTAAAGACGGCTTTAAGAAAGCAAAACCAGTTCTGCTTGAGCCGGTGATGAAGGTTGAAGTTGAAACGCCTGAAGAGAACACGGGTGACGTTATCGGTGACCTTAGCCGTCGTCGCGGTACGCTGCGCGGCCAGGAAACCAATGTTACTGGCGTTGTGATCCACGCTGAAGTGCCGCTGTCCGAGATGTTTGGCTATGCGACACAGCTGCGTTCTATCACTAAAGGCCGTGCATCTTACTCCATGGAATTCCTGAAGTATGATGATGCGCCGAACAATGTTGCTCAGGCTGTTATTGAAGCCCGTGGTAAATAATCGGGTTTAACCAATTGATCCCGTGCTCTCCTTTTTGAAAAGGAGAGCACAACAGTAAGGAATATCGCCGTGTCTAAAGAAAAATTTGAACGTAACAAACCGCACGTCAACGTTGGTACTATCGGCCACGTTGACCACGGTAAAACCACCCTGACTGCTGCTATCACTACCGTTCTGGCTAAAACCTACGGTGGTTCTGCACGTGCGTTCGATCAGATCGATAACGCGCCAGAAGAAAAAGCACGTGGTATCACCATCAACACTTCTCACGTTGAATACGATACCCCGACTCGCCACTACGCGCACGTTGACTGCCCTGGCCACGCCGACTATGTGAAAAACATGATCACCGGTGCTGCGCAGATGGACGGCGCGATCCTGGTTGTTGCTGCGACTGACGGCCCGATGCCGCAGACCCGTGAGCACATCCTGCTGGGCCGTCAGGTTGGCGTTCCTTACATCATCGTGTTCCTGAACAAGTGCGACATGGTTGATGATGAAGAGCTGCTGGAACTGGTTGAAATGGAAGTCCGTGACCTGCTGTCACAGTACGATTTCCCTGGCGACGACACGCCAATCGTTCACGGTTCTGCCCTGAAAGCGCTGGAAGGCGATGCAGAGTGGGAAGCGAAAATCATCGAGCTGGCCGGTCACCTGGATAACTACATCCCGGAACCAGAGCGCGCCATTGACAAGCCGTTCCTGCTGCCAATCGAAGACGTTTTCTCCATCTCCGGCCGTGGTACTGTGGTAACCGGTCGTGTTGAGCGCGGTATCGTTAAAGTGGGCGAAGAAGTTGAAATCGTCGGCATCAAAGACACCGTGAAATCGACCTGTACCGGCGTTGAAATGTTCCGCAAACTGCTGGACGAAGGCCGTGCAGGCGAGAACTGTGGTATTCTGCTGCGCGGTATCAAGCGTGAAGATATCCAGCGTGGACAGGTTCTGGCCAAGCCAGGCTCAATCAAGCCACACACCAAATTTGAGTCAGAAGTTTACATTCTGTCCAAAGACGAAGGTGGCCGTCATACGCCATTCTTCAAAGGCTACCGTCCACAGTTCTACTTCCGTACCACCGACGTGACCGGAACGATCGAACTGCCGGAAGGCGTTGAGATGGTAATGCCGGGCGACAACATCAAAATGGTTGTTACCCTGATCCACCCAATCGCAATGGACGACGGTCTGCGTTTCGCAATCCGCGAAGGCGGCCGTACCGTGGGTGCAGGCGTTGTTGCTAAAGTTATGGCCTAATCGCCATTGCTGACGGGAGGAGCGTAACGTTTCACCTGTGGCAACGATAAAAAAGAGCGCTTCGGCGCTCTTTTTTTATGTCTGCCTGCCGGACAAAGTGGTTAACTTTAATTGAAATAAAAACGATTCGCATTTACACTATGGGCAGAAATTGTACCGGAGTGGTTTAATGTATATCTGCCTGTGTAATGCCGTAAGCGATAAGACAATCCGTGAAGTGGTTCGCCGTTATCAACCCCGATCTCTGCAACAGCTCCGCCAGTTCGTCCCGGTTGGCAAACAGTGTGGCAAATGCATTCGCGCCGCACGAGAAATTATGGAAACTGAGCTGCAACACGCGCCGCAATACAAAGAAATCGCCTGATCATACCCCTACTTTTCATCATGCCTTTTTGACTTCCGCCCATCCGCATCTACGATCAGTAATAACTGGAAGCGGAGGAAACAAAATGAAGGGCGATGCACAAATAATAACTCATCTCAATAAACTGCTCGGAAATGAACTGGTGGCGATAAACCAGTACTTCCTGCATGCACGAATGTTTAAAAACTGGGGGCTGATGCGTCTGAATGATGTCGAGTACCATGAGTCAATCGATGAAATGAAACATGCGGACAAGTACATTGAACGCATTTTGTTTCTCGAAGGGATACCAAATCTTCAGGATCTGGGCAGGCTGCGCATTGGCGAAGACGTTGAGGAGATGCTGAAATCCGACCTGGCGCTGGAACTTGAAGGCGCGCGGGATCTGCGTGAAGCTATTGCCTGGGCCGACAAAGTACATGACTATGTCAGCCGCGATATGATGATCGTCATTCTTGAAGATGAAGAGCATCACATCGACTTCCTTGAAACGGAACTGGATTTGATCGCAAAAATTGGTGTTCAGAACTATCTTCAGTCACAAATCAAACCCACAAAGTAGGGCAGTATGTCTTATCCATTCTGACGCCGTCGGTTCTGTTTCCGACGGCGTTTTCCTTTCCGCGTCCCGTCGCCAGCGCCCTACACTGACAAACCGGTTGCAATAGCAGCGTATGTACGTATAATGCGCGGGCCTGTCAGAAATGACGGCCCGGTTCAATCTGAACCGCAGGCGAGCGAAAGCTCCCTGACAATACTCCCAATCGGGGAGTTATGTGCAGACGATTACACTCCCCCATCAATCGTAATGGGTGCGAGGAGTAATTTTTTTCGTTTATAAATAATTGGAGCTCTGGTCTCATGCAGAACCAAAGAATCCGTATCCGTCTTAAAGCGTTTGATCATCGTCTGATCGATCAATCAACTGCGGAAATCGTTGAGACCGCCAAGCGCACTGGTGCGCAGGTACGTGGTCCCATCCCGCTGCCGACCCGCAAAGAGCGTTTTACCGTTCTGATCTCCCCGCACGTCAACAAAGATGCGCGCGATCAGTATGAAATTCGCACTCACAAGCGTCTGGTTGACATCGTTGAGCCAACTGAGAAAACGGTTGATGCTCTGATGCGTCTGGATCTGGCTGCCGGTGTAGACGTGCAGATCAGCCTGGGTTAATCAGGTCATTGAGCGATTGAGAGGTTGAAACAATGATTGGTTTAGTCGGTAAGAAAGTGGGTATGACGCGTATCTTCACTGAAGAAGGCGTTTCTATCCCAGTAACCGTGATCGAAATTGAAGCAAACCGCGTGACTCAGGTTAAGAGCCTGGAGAACGACGGTTACACTGCTATTCAGGTGACTGCCGGTGTGAAGAAAGCAAACCGCGTCACTAAGCCTGAAGCAGGCCATTTTGCTAAAGCTGGCGTTGAAGCTGGCCGTGGTCTGTGGGAATTCCGCACCGTTGAAGGCGCAGAATACACCGTAGGTCAGAGCATTAACGTTGATATTTTCGCTGACGTGAAAAAAGTTGACGTGACGGGCACATCTAAAGGTAAAGGTTTTGCCGGTACTGTTAAGCGCTGGAACTTCCGTACTCAGGATGCAACGCACGGTAACTCCTTGTCTCACCGCGTTCCGGGTTCTATCGGTCAGAACCAGACTCCGGGCAAAGTGTTCAAAGGCAAGAAAATGGCAGGCCAGCTGGGTAATGAGCGCGTTACTGTTCAGAGCCTGGACGTAGTACGTGTTGACGCTGAGCGCAACCTGCTGCTGGTTAAAGGTGCGGTTCCCGGTGCTACCGGTTGCGACCTGATCGTTAAACCAGCTGTGAAGGCGTAAGGGGATAGCAATGGAATTAGTATTGAAAGACGCGCAAAGCGCGCTGACTGTTTCCGAAACTACCTTCGGTCGTGATTTCAACGAAGCGCTGGTACATCAGGTTGTTGTTGCTTATGCAGCAGGTGCCCGTCAAGGTACTCGCGCCCAGAAGACCCGTGCTGAAGTTACTGGTTCCGGTAAAAAACCGTGGCGCCAGAAAGGTACCGGCCGTGCGCGTTCAGGTTCTGTTAAGAGCCCGATCTGGCGTTCCGGTGGCGTAACCTTCGCTGCGAAGCCTCAGGACCACAGTCAAAAAGTTAACAAAAAGATGTACCGCGGCGCGCTGAAAAGCATCCTGTCCGAACTGGTACGTCAGGACCGTCTGATTGTTGTTGAGAAGTTTGCTCTCGAAGCGCCTAAAACTAAGCTGCTGGTAGACAAACTGAAAGAGATGGCGCTGGAAGACGTGCTGATCATCACTGGCGAGCTGGAAGAGAACCTGTTCCTGGCCGCGCGCAACCTGTACAAGGTTGACGTTCGTGATGCAGCGGGTATCGACCCTGTTAGCCTGATCGCCTTCGACAAAGTCGTTATGACTGCTGACGCAGTTAAGCAAGTTGAGGAGATGCTGGCATGATCCGTGAAGAACGTCTGCTGAAAGTACTGCGCGCGCCGCACGTATCGGAAAAAGCGTCTGCTGCGATGGAAAAAACCAACACCATCGTTCTCAAAGTTGCTAAAGACGCGACCAAAGCAGAAATCAAAGCCGCTGTTCAGAAACTTTTCGAAGTAGAAGTTGAAGACGTGAATACCCTGGTTGTTAAAGGGAAAGTGAAACGTCACGGACAGCGTATTGGTCGTCGTAACGACTGGAAAAAAGCTTACGTCACCCTGAAAGAAGGCCAGAATCTGGACTTCGTTGGCGGCGCTGAGTAAGTCGGAGGAGAAGAACAATGGCAGTTGTTAAATGTAAACCGACATCTCCGGGTCGTCGCCACGTAGTTAAAGTGGTAAACACGGAGCTGCATAAGGGCAAACCTTTTGCCCCGCTGGTAGAAAAAAACAGCAAATCCGGTGGCCGTAACAACAATGGTCGCATCACTACTCGTCACATCGGTGGTGGTCACAAGCAGGCTTATCGTATTATTGACTTCAAACGCAATAAAGACGGTATCCCGGCAACCGTTGAACGTCTTGAGTACGATCCGAACCGCTCTGCGAACATCGCACTGGTTCTGTACAAAGACGGCGAGCGCCGTTACATCCTGGCCCCTAAAGGCCTGAAAGCTGGCGATCAGATTCAGTCTGGCGTTGATGCTGCGATTAAAGCGGGTAACACCCTGCCAATGCGCAACATCCCAGTGGGTTCTACCGTGCATAACGTAGAAATGAAACCAGGCAAAGGCGGTCAGATTGCTCGCTCAGCCGGTGCTTACGTGCAGATCGTTGCGCGTGAAGGTTCCTACGTTACCCTGCGTCTGCGTTCTGGTGAAATGCGTAAAGTCGAAGCTGACTGCCGCGCAACCATGGGCGAAGTCGGTAACGCCGAGCACATGCTTCGCGTTCTGGGTAAAGCCGGTGCAGCACGTTGGCGTGGTGTTCGTCCTACCGTTCGCGGTACTGCGATGAACCCAGTCGATCACCCGCATGGTGGTGGTGAAGGTCGTAACTTTGGTAAGCACCCGGTAACTCCGTGGGGCGTTCAGACCAAAGGTAAGAAGACCCGTAGCAACAAGCGTACTGATAAATTTATCGTACGTCGCCGTAGCAAATAATTTTAGAGGATAAGCCATGCCACGTTCTCTCAAGAAAGGTCCTTTTATTGACCTGCACTTGCTGAAGAAGGTAGAGAAAGCGGTGGAAAGCGGAGACAAGAAGCCCCTGCGCACCTGGTCCCGTCGTTCAACGATCTTTCCAACTATGATCGGTTTGACCATCGCTGTCCATAATGGTCGTCAGCACGTACCAGTCTTTGTAACCGACGAAATGGTCGGCCACAAACTGGGTGAATTCGCGCCGACCCGTACTTATCGCGGCCACGCGGCTGATAAAAAAGCCAAGAAACGCTAAGAGAGGAGGAAGAGATGGAAACTATCGCTAAACATCGCCACGCTCGTTCTTCTGCTCAAAAGGTTCGCCTGGTAGCGGATCTGGTACGCGGTAAGAAAGTGTCGCAGGCTCTGGACATTTTGACCTACACCAATAAGAAAGCGGCTGTACTGGTCAAGAAAGTCCTGGAATCTGCCATTGCTAACGCCGAACACAACGATGGCGCTGACATTGATGATCTGAAAGTCACGAAAATTTTCGTCGACGAAGGCCCTAGCATGAAGCGCATTATGCCGCGTGCAAAAGGTCGTGCAGATCGCATCCTGAAGCGCACCAGCCACATTACTGTGGTTGTGTCCGATCGCTGAGACTCTGGAGACTAGCAATGGGTCAGAAAGTACATCCTAATGGTATTCGCCTGGGTATTGTTAAACCCTGGAACTCTACCTGGTTCGCCAATACCAAAGAATTCGCTGACAACCTGGACAGCGACTTTAAAGTACGTCAGTTCCTGACTAAAGAACTGGCTAAAGCGTCTGTATCTCGTATCGTTATCGAACGTCCGGCTAAGAGCATCCGTGTGACTATTCACACCGCTCGCCCTGGTATCGTTATCGGTAAGAAAGGTGAAGACGTAGAAAAACTGCGTAAGGTCGTAGCGGATATCGCTGGCGTTCCTGCGCAGATCAATATCGCCGAAGTCCGTAAACCGGAACTGGACGCTAAGCTGGTTGCTGACAGCATCACTTCACAGCTGGAGCGTCGTGTGATGTTCCGTCGTGCTATGAAGCGTGCGGTACAGAACGCAATGCGTCTGGGCGCTAAAGGGATTAAAGTTGAAGTTAGTGGCCGTCTGGGCGGTGCAGAAATCGCGCGTACCGAATGGTATCGTGAAGGCCGCGTGCCGTTGCACACCCTGCGTGCTGACATTGACTACAACACCTCTGAAGCGCACACCACTTATGGTGTAATCGGCGTTAAGGTATGGATCTTCAAAGGTGAGATCCTGGGTGGTATGGCTGCTGTTGAACAACCGGAACCGGCTGCTCAACCTAAAAAGCAGCAGCGTAAAGGCCGTAAGTAAGGAGAGTCGCTGATGTTACAACCAAAGCGTACAAAATTCCGTAAAATGCACAAAGGCCGCAACCGTGGTCTGGCTGCCGGTACGGATATTAGCTTCGGTACTTTCGGTCTGAAAGCTGTTGGCCGTGGTCGTCTGACTGCCCGTCAGATCGAAGCAGCACGTCGTGCTATGACCCGTGCAGTTAAGCGTCAAGGTAAAATTTGGATCCGTGTATTCCCGGACAAACCAATTACCGAGAAGCCGCTGGAAGTGCGTATGGGTAAAGGTAAAGGTAACGTGGAGTATTGGGTTGCCTTGATCCAGCCTGGTAAAGTCCTGTATGAAATGGACGGCGTACCGGAAGAGCTGGCCCGTGAAGCATTCAAGCTGGCAGCAGCAAAACTGCCTATCAAAACCACCTTTGTAACTAAGACGGTGATGTAATGAAAGCAACAGAGCTGCGTGAAAAAAGCGTTGAAGAGCTGAACACTGAGCTGCTTAACCTGCTGCGTGAGCAGTTCAACCTGCGCATGCAGGCAGCATCCGGCCAACTGCAACAGACTCATCTGTTGAAGAACGTGCGTCGTGATGTTGCTCGCGTTAAGACTTTACTGACTGAGAAGGCGGGTGCGTAATGACCGATAAAATCCGTACTCTGCAAGGTCGCGTTGTCAGCGACAAAATGGAGAAATCCATTGTTGTTGCCATCGAGCGTTTCGTGAAACACCCAATTTACGGTAAGTTCATCAAACGTACGACTAAACTGCACGTACATGACGAGAACAACGAGTGTGGCGCCGGCGACGTGGTTGAAATCCGCGAATGCCGTCCGATTTCCAAGACCAAGTCCTGGACACTGGTTCGCGTTGTAGAGAAAGCGATTCTGTAATAGAATCTGCCCTCTTTAAAAATAAGATAAACGGCTCGTATGGGCCGTTTATTTTTTCTACCCATATTCTGGATGCGGTGTTATAATGCTGCGCCCTCAATTATGGGGCTTTTAACGACCTGAATCAGGTCCCGAAGTAGTAGTTGACATTAGCGGAGCACTAAAATGATCCAAGAACAGACTATGCTGAACGTCGCCGACAACTCCGGTGCACGTCGCGTAATGTGTATCAAGGTTCTGGGTGGCTCGCACCGTCGCTACGCAGGCGTCGGCGACATCATTAAAATTACCATCAAGGAAGCAATTCCTCGCGGTAAGGTTAAAAAAGGTGATGTCCTGAAGGCGGTAGTGGTGCGCACCAGGAAGGGTGTTCGTCGCCCGGACGGTTCTGTCATTCGCTTCGATGGTAATGCATGCGTTATTTTAAACAATAACAGCGAGCAGCCTATCGGTACGCGTATTTTTGGGCCGGTAACTCGTGAACTTCGTACTGAGAAGTTCATGAAAATTATCTCTCTGGCACCAGAAGTACTCTAAGGAGCGAAAAATGGCAGCTAAAATCCGTCGCGATGACGAAGTTATTGTGCTTACCGGTAAAGACAAAGGTAAACGCGGTAAAGTAAAAAATGTTCTGTCTTCCGGCAAAATCATTGTTGAAGGTATCAACCTGGTTAAGAAGCACCAGAAGCCTGTTCCGGCTCTGAACCAACCAGGCGGCATCGTTGAAAAAGAAGCTGCTATTCAGGTTTCCAACGTTGCGCTTTACAACACTGCAACCGGTAAGGCTGACCGTGTAGGCTTTAGGTTCGAAGACGGCAAAAAAGTCCGTTTCTTCAAGTCTAATAGCGAAACTATCAAGTAATTTGGAGTAGTACGATGGCGAAACTGCATGATTACTACAAAGACGAAGTAGTTAATAAACTCATGACAGAGTTTAACTACAATTCTGTCATGCAAGTCCCTCGGGTCGAGAAGATCACCCTGAATATGGGTGTGGGTGAAGCGATCGCTGACAAGAAACTGCTGGATAACGCAGCAGCAGACCTGGCAGCAATCTCCGGTCAAAAACCGTTGATCACCAAAGCACGCAAATCTGTTGCAGGCTTCAAAATCCGTCAGGGCTATCCGATCGGCTGTAAAGTAACTCTGCGTGGCGAACGCATGTGGGAGTTCTTCGAGCGACTGATCTCTATTGCTGTTCCACGTATCCGTGACTTCCGTGGCCTGTCCGCTAAGTCATTCGACGGTCGTGGTAACTACAGCATGGGCGTTCGCGAGCAGATCATCTTCCCAGAAATCGACTACGACAAAGTCGATCGCGTCCGTGGTTTGGATATCACCATTACCACTACTGCGAAATCTGACGATGAAGGCCGTGCTCTGCTGGCTGCCTTTGACTTCCCGTTCCGCAAGTAAGGCAGGGTTACTGATGGCAAAGCAATCAATGAAAGCACGCGAAGTCGTTCGCGTAAAACTGGCTGAAAAATATCGCGCTAAACGCGAGGAATTGAAAGCCATTATCTCTAGTGTGAACTCATCCGACGAAGAACGTTGGGATGCTGTTCTTAAGCTGCAGACTCTGCCGCGTGATTCCAGCCCGTCTCGTCAGCGTAACCGCTGCCGTCAAACTGGTCGTCCGCACGCTTTCCTGCGGAAGTTCGGGTTGAGCCGTATCAAGGTCCGTGAAGCCGCCATGCGCGGTGAAATTCCGGGTCTGAAAAAGGCTAGCTGGTAATTGTCACCAATTGAATCACGGGAGTAAAGACAGATGAGCATGCAAGATCCGATCGCGGATATGCTGACCCGTATCCGTAACGGTCAAGCCGCGAACAAAGTTGCGGTCACCATGCCTTCCTCCAAGCTGAAAGTGGCAATCGCCAACGTGCTGAAGGAAGAAGGTTATATTGAAGAATTTAAAATCGAAGGCGACATCAAGCCAGAACTGGAACTGACTCTTAAGTATTTCCAGGGCAAGGCTGTGGTGGAAAGCATTCAGCGTGTTAGCCGTCCAGGTCTGCGTATCTACAAACGCAAAGACGATCTGCCAAAAGTTATGGCAGGACTGGGTATCGCTGTTGTTTCTACCTCTAAAGGTGTTATGACCGATCGTGCAGCGCGCCAGGCTGGTCTTGGTGGCGAAATTATCTGCTACGTAGCTTAACGGAGGAAAGAATGTCTCGTGTTGCTAAAGCACCTGTCGTCATTCCTGCCGGCGTAGAGGTAAAACTCAACGGTCAGGTTATTTCGATTAAAGGTAAAAACGGCGAGCTGACTCGTACGCTCAATGATGCTGTAGAAGTGAAGCATGCTGACAACGCTCTGACTTTCGCTCCGCGCGAAGGTTTCACAGACGGTTGGGCGCAGGCAGGTACTTCTCGTGCACTACTGAACAGTATGGTTATCGGTGTTACCGAAGGCTTCACTAAGAAGCTTCAGCTGGTTGGTGTAGGTTATCGTGCAGCCGTAAAAGGCAATGTGGTGAATCTGGCCCTGGGCTTTTCTCACCCTGTTGATCATGAGTTGCCAGCGGGTATCACTGCTGAATGTCCATCACAGACTGAAATCGTGCTGAAAGGCTCCGATAAGCAGCTGGTTGGTCAGGTAGCAGCCGATCTACGCGCCTACCGTCGTCCTGAGCCTTATAAAGGCAAGGGTGTTCGTTACGCCGACGAAGTCGTGCGTACCAAAGAGGCTAAGAAGAAGTAAGGTAACACTATGGATAAGAAATCTGCTCGTATCCGTCGTGCGACCCGCGCACGCCGCAAGCTCAAAGAGCTGGGTGCAACTCGCCTGGTGGTACATCGTACCCCGCGTCATATTTACGCACAGGTAATTGCTCCAAACGGTTCTGAAGTTCTGGTTGCTGCTTCTACAGTAGAAAAAGCAATCAGTGAGCAACTGAAGTACACAGGAAACAAAGACGCCGCAGCCGCTGTTGGTAAAGCAGTTGCTGAGCGCGCAATCGAAAAAGGCATCAAAGGTGTTTCTTTCGACCGCTCTGGTTTCCAATATCATGGTCGTGTCCAGGCACTGGCAGATGCTGCCCGTGAAGCTGGCCTACAGTTCTAAGGTAGAGGTGTAAGATGGCACACATCGAAAAACAAGCTGGCGAACTGCAGGAAAAGCTGATCGCGGTAAATCGCGTATCGAAAACCGTTAAAGGTGGTCGCATTTTCTCCTTCACTGCGCTGACAGTGGTAGGCGATGGCAATGGTCGCATCGGTTTTGGTTACGGTAAAGCGCGTGAAGTACCAGCAGCGATCCAGAAAGCGATGGAAAAAGCCCGTCGCAACATGATTAACGTCGCGCTGAACAACGGCACCCTGCAACACCCGGTTAAAGGTGTTCACACGGGTTCTCGCGTGTTCATGATGCCAGCTTCTGAAGGTACCGGTATTATCGCCGGTGGTGCAATGCGCGCCGTCCTGGAAGTTGCTGGGGTTCATAACGTTCTGGCTAAAGCCTACGGTTCCACTAACCCGATTAACGTGGTTCGTGCAACGCTGGATGGCCTGGGTAACATGAATTCCCCAGAAATGGTCGCTGCCAAGCGTGGCAAATCCGTTGAAGACATTCTGGGGTAATGACCATGGCTAAGACTATCAAAATTACTCAAACCCGCAGTGCGATCGGTCGTTTGCCGAAACATAAGGCAACGCTGCTTGGCCTGGGTCTGCGTCGTATTAACCACACCGTTGAGCGTGAAGACACGCCTGCTGTACGCGGTATGGTTAACGCGATTTCCTACATGGTTAAAGTGGAGGAGTAACAGATGCGTTTAAATACTCTGTCTCCGGCCGAAGGGTCTAAGCACGCGCCGAAACGTCTGGGCCGTGGTATTGGTTCTGGCCTCGGTAAGACCGGCGGTCGTGGTCACAAAGGTCAGAACTCTCGTTCTGGCGGTGGCGTACGTCGCGGTTTCGAAGGCGGCCAGATGCCTCTGTACCGTCGTCTGCCTAAGTTCGGTTTTACCTCTCGTAAAGCAATGGTTACGGCAGAAGTTCGTCTGTCTGACCTGGCTAAAGTTGAAGGCGACGTCGTCGACCTGAATACGCTGAAAGCAGCAAACATTATCGGTATCCAGATTGAGTTCGCGAAAGTGATTCTGTCTGGTGAAGTTTCTACTCCGGTAACGATTCGCGGCCTGCGTGTCACTAAAGGCGCTCGTGCTGCAATCGAAGCTGCTGGCGGTAAAATTGAGGAATAAGTAGCAGATGGCAAAGCAACCGGGATTAGATTTTCAAAGTGCCAAAGGTGGGTTAGGTGAGCTCAAGCGCAGACTTCTGTTTGTAATTGGCGCGCTGATTGTTTTCCGCATTGGCTCTTTTATTCCGATCCCTGGTATCGATGCCACTGTACTTGCCAAACTGCTTGAGCAACAGCGTGGCACCATCATTGAAATGTTTAACATGTTCTCTGGTGGTGCTCTGAGCCGTGCTTCTATCTTTGCTCTGGGTATTATGCCGTATATTTCGGCTTCGATTATTATCCAGCTGCTGACGGTGGTTCATCCCGCCCTCGCAGAAATAAAGAAAGAAGGGGAGGCTGGCCGTCGTAAGATTAGCCAGTACACCCGTTACGGTACGTTGGTATTAGGGATATTTCAGTCAATCGGTATTGCTACCGGTTTACCGAATATGCCGGGAATGCAGGGCCTGGTGATGAACCCAGGCTTTGCCTTCTACTTTACCGCTGTTGTCAGCCTGGTTACCGGAACAATGTTCCTGATGTGGCTGGGTGAACAGATTACTGAACGAGGTATCGGCAACGGTATCTCCATCATAATCTTCGCGGGTATTGTTGCGGGTCTGCCGCCGGCCATTGGCCATACCATCGAGCAAGCGCGGCAGGGCGACCTGCACTTCCTCCTGTTGCTGTTGGTTGCAGTTCTCGTATTTGCAGTGACCTTCTTCGTTGTTTACGTTGAGCGTGGTCAGCGCCGCATTGTGGTGAACTATGCCAAACGTCAGCAAGGCCGTCGTGTTTATGCTGCGCAGAGCACACATTTACCGCTGAAAGTGAATATGGCGGGAGTCATCCCGGCAATCTTTGCTTCCAGTATTATTCTGTTTCCAGCAACCATCGCGTCATGGTTCGGGGGCGGAACCGGTTGGAACTGGCTGTCTACGATTTCAATGTATTTGCAGCCTGGTCAACCGCTTTATGTGTTACTCTATGCGACTGCAATCATCTTCTTCTGTTTCTTTTATACAGCGCTGGTTTTCAACCCGCGTGAAACAGCAGATAACCTGAAGAAGTCTGGTGCATTCGTGCCAGGAATTCGTCCGGGAGAACAAACGGCGAAGTATATCGATAAAGTAATGACGCGCCTGACCTTAATTGGGGCGTTGTATATTACTTTTATTTGCCTGATCCCGGAGTTCATGCGTGATGCGATGAAAGTGCCATTTTACTTTGGCGGCACCTCGCTGCTGATTGTAGTGGTCGTCATCATGGACTTTATGGCTCAAGTGCAAACTCTGATGATGTCCAGTCAGTACGAGTCTGCATTGAAAAAAGCTAACCTGAAAGGCTACGGTCGTTAATTCAGGCGCTTGAGAAGTTACGGAGAGTAAAAATGAAAGTTCGTGCTTCCGTCAAGAAATTATGTCGTAACTGCAAAATCGTTCGCCGCGACGGTGTCGTACGTGTGATTTGCAGCGCCGAGCCTAAGCATAAACAGCGCCAGGGCTAATATTTTTCTTGCAAAGTCGGGTTGAGCTGGCTAGATTAGCCAGCCAATCTTTTGTATGTCTATGTGTTCCCATTTGAGTATCCTGAAAACGGGCTTTTCGGCATGGGACGCATATTTAAATAGTAGGAGTGCATAGTGGCCCGTATAGCAGGCATTAACATTCCTGATCATAAACATACTGTTATCGCTTTAACCTCGATTTACGGTATCGGCAAAACCCGCTCACAGGCTATCTGTGCGGCAACGGGTATCGCTGAAAATGTTAAGATCAGTGAGCTGTCTGAAGAGCAAATCGACATTCTGCGTGACGAAGTTGCTAAGTTTGTTGTCGAAGGCGATCTGCGTCGTGAAATTACCCTGAGCATCAAGCGTCTTATGGACATTGGTTGCTATCGTGGTTTACGCCATCGTCGTGGTCTACCGGTTCGCGGTCAGCGTACCAAGACCAACGCACGTACCCGCAAGGGTCCGCGTAAACCGATCAAGAAATAATCGGGGTAATTGAATAATGGCAAAGGCACCAGTTCGTGCACGCAAGCGTGTAAGAAAGCAAGTCTCTGACGGTGTGGCTCATGTCCATGCGTCTTTTAACAACACCATCGTGACTATTACCGATCGTCAGGGTAATGCGTTGGGTTGGGCAACAGCCGGTGGTTCCGGTTTCCGTGGTTCTCGTAAATCAACGCCGTTTGCAGCTCAGGTTGCTGCTGAGCGCTGCGCTGATGCCGTGAAAGAGTACGGTATTAAGAACCTGGAAGTTATGGTAAAGGGTCCTGGTCCGGGCCGCGAATCTACGATTCGTGCTCTGAACGCTGCTGGTTTCCGCATCACAAATATTACTGATGTGACTCCGATCCCTCACAACGGTTGTCGTCCGCCGAAAAAACGTCGCGTATAACGCCCGTTTTTTAGGAATGTTGGAGAAAGAAAATGGCAAGATATTTGGGTCCTAAGCTCAAGCTGAGCCGTCGCGAAGGTACAGACCTCTTCCTGAAGTCTGGCGTTCGCGCGATTGATACCAAGTGTAAGATTGAACAAGCTCCTGGTCAGCACGGTGCGCGTAAACCGCGTCTGTCTGATTATGGCGTACAGTTGCGTGAAAAGCAGAAAGTTCGTCGTATGTACGGCGTGCTGGAGCGTCAGTTCCGTAACTATTACAAAGAAGCAGCACGTCTGAAAGGCAACACCGGTGAAAACCTGTTAGCTCTGCTGGAAGGTCGTCTGGACAACGTTGTTTACCGTATGGGCTTTGGTGCGACGCGCGCTGAATCACGTCAGCTCGTTAGCCATAAAGCTGTCATGGTAAACGGACGCGTTGTTAACATCGCTTCTTATCAGGTAACTCCGAATGACGTTGTTAGCATCCGTGAGAAAGCCAAAAAGCAGTCTCGCGTGAAAGCCGCTCTTGAGCTGGCTGAACAGCGTGAAAAGCCAACCTGGCTGGAAGTTGATGCCACTAAGATGGAAGGCGTGTTCAAGCGTAAGCCTGAGCGTACCGATCTGTCTGCGGACATTAACGAACACCTGATCGTCGAGCTTTATTCTAAATAAGGCTTGAGTTTTAAGAGAGGACACAATGCAGGGTTCTGTGACAGAGTTTCTAAAACCGCGCCTGGTAGATATCGAGCAAGTGAGTTCGACGCACGCCAAGGTGACCCTTGAGCCTTTAGAGCGTGGCTTTGGCCATACTCTTGGTAACGCACTGCGCCGTATTCTGCTTTCATCAATGCCGGGTTGCGCGGTGACCGAGGTTGAAATTGATGGTGTACTGCACGAGTACAGCACCAAAGAGGGCGTACAGGAAGATATCCTGGAAATCCTGCTCAACCTGAAAGGGCTGGCGGTAAGAGTTCAGGGCAAAGATGAAGTTATTCTTACTCTGAGTAAATCTGGCATTGGCCCTGTGACTGCAGCCGATATCACCCATGATGGTGATGTCGAAATCGTCAAGCCGCAGCACGTGATCTGCCACCTGACCGATGAGAACGCGGCTATCAGCATGCGTATCAAAGTTCAGCGCGGTCGTGGTTATGTGCCGGCGTCTGCCCGAATTCATTCGGAAGAAGATGAGCGCCCGATCGGCCGTCTGTTGGTCGACGCGTGCTACAGCCCTGTAGAGCGTATTGCCTACAATGTTGAAGCTGCGCGTGTAGAACAGCGTACCGACCTGGACAAGCTGGTCATCGAAATGGAAACCAACGGCACTATTGATCCTGAAGAAGCGATCCGCCGTGCGGCTACCATCCTGGCAGAACAACTTGAAGCTTTCGTTGACTTACGTGATGTACGTCAGCCGGAAGTTAAAGAAGAGAAACCAGAATTCGATCCGATCCTGCTGCGCCCTGTTGACGATCTGGAATTGACTGTCCGCTCTGCTAACTGCCTTAAGGCAGAAGCTATCCACTACATCGGTGATCTGGTACAGCGTACTGAGGTTGAGCTGCTTAAAACGCCTAACCTTGGTAAAAAATCTCTTACTGAGATTAAAGACGTGCTGGCTTCTCGTGGTCTGTCTCTGGGCATGCGCCTGGAAAACTGGCCGCCAGCTAGCATTGCTGATGAATAACCCGATCACAGGTTAAGGTTTCACTGAGAAGGATAAGGTCATGCGCCATCGTAAGAGTGGTCGTCAACTGAACCGCAACAGCAGCCATCGCCAGGCTATGTTCCGCAATATGGCTGGTTCTCTGGTTCGTCATGAAATCATCAAGACGACCCTGCCAAAAGCGAAAGAGCTGCGTCGTGTAGTTGAGCCGCTGATTACTCTTGCCAAGACCGACAGCGTAGCTAATCGTCGTCTGGCATTCGCCCGCACTCGTGATAACGAGATCGTGGCAAAACTGTTTAACGAGCTGGGCCCGCGTTTCGCGAGCCGTGCTGGTGGTTACACTCGCATTCTGAAGTGTGGCTTCCGCGCTGGTGACAACGCTCCGATGGCTTACATCGAGCTGGTTGATCGTCCAGAAGCTCAAGCAGAAGCAGCAGCAGAGTAATCTGCTGTTAATTGAAAAAACCGGGCTTGCCCGGTTTTTTTATGTCTGTCTTCCCCCATACCCTCTCCGCGCGTTACTCTTAATTATTCACTCCCAACATGAGCTAACTATGTGGTTAATCGACCAGCTTGTTGAACAGCAGATTGCCGAAGCGCAGAGGAAGGGCGATCTGAGCGATCTGCCCGGAAGCGGCAAGCCGCTGACGTTGGATGATGACAGCCATGTTCCTCCAGAACTGCGGACGGCTTATCGCTTGCTAAAAAACTCAGGTTTTTTGCCGCCGGAGTTGGAAATGCGTCGCGAGGCGGTTGAACTGGAGCGCATGTTGAACGGTCTGGCACCGGATGATAGCGACTATCAGCAACATACGAAACGACTACGGCTGCTTGAAATAAAGCTGCAACAGGCGGGAATGCGTACCGATTTTCTGCATGGTGAATATCGCCGTCGGCTAACTGAGCAAATTGAGGGAAAAAATGATGTATAAAATCGGGCAGCTTGCCAGAATGGCGGAGGTCACGCCAGATACCATTCGCTACTATGAAAAGCAGCAGATGATGGATCATGAAATTCGTACTGAAGGCGGGTTCCGCCTTTACAGTGACAACGATCTTCAGCGGCTGAAGTTTATTCGCTATGGCAGGCAGTTGGGTTTCAGTCTTGAAGCAATACGTGAGCTGCTGTCGATCCGGGTTGATCCTGAACATCATACCTGTCAGGAGTCTAAATCTATTGTGCAAAGCCGTCTGCTGGAGGTGGAGGCAATGATTGCCGAATTGCAGCATATGCAACGCTCGCTGAAGCGGCTTAATGATGCCTGCTGCGGTACGGCACACAGTAGCGTTTATTGTTCCATCCTGGAAGCGCTCGAAAGAGGTTCACTCAGTGATGAAACACGTTGAGTTGATCAGGCTTTGCTTTTATATTTTCCAACGTCAACCATTCAGGAGAAAATCGTGACGCGCTATCAGCATAAAAAAGGGGCTATTCGTGACAACGCGCTTGAAGCGCTGCTACATGACCCATTGTTTAAGACAAGAATTGAGGTAAATAAGAAAGGAAAGGGAAGCTATCGACGTAAAGACAAACATGCCAGCCGGGAGGCCAGCGGTAAAGTCAGCTTTACCACTGGCCTTTTTTTCAGAAGGGCGCTAAGCGCGAGTGCGTGATTTAAGGCTCTCCACCATTACAGCAATGATAATGATGACGCCTTTTACAACCTGCTGATTGTAGCCGGAAATATTCATCAGGTTCATCAGGTTAGAGATCATACTCAGAATAAAAACGCCAATCAGGGTATTTATCACGTTTCCGCGGCCACCGGCCAGGCTGGCGCCGCCAACCACGACCGCAGCAATAACGTCCAGTTCAAAACCGATGGAGAGCACCGGCGAGCCCACGCCGGTACGCGTGGCTGAAATTATTCCCGCCAGCCCACAGGCGAATGCGCTGATGGCATAAACGGCCAGCTTGTAAGTATTCACGCGGATCCCGGCAAAGCGCGTGGCCATTTCATTTGAGCCGATCGAGATCACCAGGCGGCCGAATACCGAGTTTTTATAAACCAGCTGAAATAAAATCGCGAAACCCAGTAAGACATAAACAGGTAATGGGATGCCAAGAAAATAGCCAGTGCCGAAATTAACAAAGGCATCGTTATCGATAAACACGGGCTGCCCATCGGCAATGATTAGCGCCAGTCCGCGTGCAATGGTCATCATCGCTAAGGTAGCGATAAAAGGCGCAATATTAAACCAGGTCACTAATATCCCTGAAAAGGCGCCCATCAGCGTCACCATACCCAGGCCCGCTACCAGCGCTGGCCACAAACCAATATCAGGGATCATCAGGCCAACCACGACCGAGACGAATGCCATAATTGAGCCGATGGAAAGGTCGATTCCTCCCGTAAGAATGACGAACAGCATGCCGAGTGCCGCCAGCCCTAATGGCACGCTTTGACGCAGTACGTTGGTGATGTTGTCTTCACTGTAAAAACGATCGGACAGAAAGGCCGCGATAATCAGCATACAAATAAACACCACGATGGTGGAGTTATCCAGAAGTAAGCGGCCGATATTTTTTCGGGAGGAAACGCCAGGGCTGTCCGTTTCTTTCGTGATCGATTGCATCTTTTAAACCCTTAGTTTTATGCTGCGTTACGTTTGGGAATGGCGTAACGCATGATGTTTTGTTCAGATATTTCGTCGCCCGACAGCTCTTTAGTCATCTGGCCTTCACTCATCACATAAACGCGATGGCTCAGGTTGATGACTTCAATCATTTCTGACGAAATAACCAGGATGGAATAGCCGCGCTCTGCTAGCTGATGAATGATGTTGTAGATTTCCATTTTGGCACCGACATCCACGCCGCGCGTCGGTTCATCAAGGATCAGGATGTTACAGTTGGTGTTCAGCCACTTGGCGATGACCACTTTCTGCTGATTACCGCCGCTGAGGCTGGCGATAGTATCTTCAACCGAGCCGAGTTTGATGTTCAGCTTCTGACGCAGCGACTGGCTGACCTGCTGTTCGTGGCGTCGATGAATAAAGCCCATCAGACGACTGATTACCTTCAGGTTTGACAGCGTCATGTTTTCACGAATTGGACGAGCCAGAATCGCTCCCTGCTCTTTACGACTTTCCGGCACCAGTCCAATGCCGTGGGCCATCGCCTGTGAAGGATTGTCGATAACAATCTTTTTTCCGTTTTTAAATACGGAACCGGCAGACATTTTGTCGATACCAAACAGACAGCGGGCGATTTCAGTACGGCCTGAACCAATTAATCCGGCCAGTCCGACAATTTCACCTTTACGCAGCGTCAGATTGATATTTTTCAGCAACGTTCGCGTTGAAAGATCCTTTACTTCCAACACCACCTCTTCACCGGGAATGCTTTTTTCGGGGTAAAGGCTTTCCAGTTTGCGACCCACCATGCTGGTAATAATATCCTCTTCGCTACAGTGAAGAGGATCGAGCGTGGCGACGGTTTCGCCATCTTTGATCACCGTGATCTCATCGGCTATTGCCATCAGTTCTTCAAGACGGTGAGAAATGTATATGATGGTGACGCCACGCGCTTTAAGCTTGCGTAACTGACTGAAAAGAATAGCAACTTCTTTATTCGAGAGCACAGCGGAAGGCTCATCAAGGATCAGGATATTGACGTCTTTCGCCAGAGATTTGGCAATTTCAACCATCTGCTGATAGGCAATGCTCAGATCCCCGGTGCGCCTGCGCGGGTCGATGGGGAAGCCCAGCTCATCCAGAATGGTCGCAGCACGCTCGTTCAGCTTTCTCCAGTGCACGACGCCGCTGCCCCTGCCTAAATCATCCAGAAAAATATTTTCCGCGACGGTTAAATCAGGGGCCAATGCCAGTTCCTGATAAATAATACCAATCCGGCTCTCTTTACTGTGGGCAGGTGAGGTAAAGTTTTTCTCTTCCCCATGGATGAATATTTTTCCGCTATCTTTGGTATAGATCCCGGACAGGATTTTCATCAGAGTGGATTTGCCCGCGCCATTTTCACCGATGATGGCGTGAATAGTGCCAGGAAATACCTGTAGATTAATTGACTTCAGCGCATGCACACCACCGAAGCTTTTTTTTACCTGCTGAACGTCAATTGCAAACTGATTCACATTTCGCCCTCATTGATATCCCCCTCCGCAGAGGGGGCACAAGCATCAGAATATCGCGTCGGCGTTGTAATATTTATCAACGTTGTCTTTAGTGATAACAATGGTCGGTATATAGCTATACGGAGGGAAATCTTTTTTACCGCCCTGATACTGCTGAATAATGTTCAGCGTATCGCGCGTCAGCAGGTCAGGGTTATTTGAGGCTGTGGCCTGAAGTTCACCTTTTTTAACGGCTTCCAGACCTTTTTTATAACCGTCGTGCGCATATACCTTCACCTGATCCAGCTTATTCGCCGCCTTCAGCGCACGAATAGCGCCCAGCGCCATATCGTCCATTTCGCTGTAAACGCAGTTCATTTTATCTCCCTGCGCGACGATCAAATCTTCCATTGCCTTCAGGCCGCCTGCCTGATCCCAGTTACCCCAGCCCTGGCTGAGCACTTTCAGCTGCTCATGACCATACTTTTTCTGTTGTGCATCGCGCACGCCTTTCAGGAAGTTATCGCTACGCGCCTGACCGACCAGGTTGCCGGTATTACCGCTGATCAACACGCAGTTCATTGGCTTATCGCCAAACTGACTGACCGCAAATGCACCCAGTTGTTTATTGTTCTCCGCGTTATTTGCCTGCACGCGGGTAACCACCTTCGCTTTAAGAGAGATATCGCTATCGATAATCACCACCGGCACTTTTGCGCGCTCGGCCATTTTGACGATGCGTTGTCCGGCTTCCGGATCCTGCGGATTCAGTACCAGATAATTAATACCCTGCGATAACATATCTTCCACGTCGGCGATTTGCTTATTGAGGTCGCCGCGTGCGTCGGTAGTAATAAGCGCATAGCCTTTTTCTTTTGCATGGATTTTCATATATTCCGTCAATCCATTAAAAAATGCGCCGTTGAGCGTACGGTTAGCGAAACCAACTTTGATCTGGTCGGCTGCGCTGGCAGATATTGATGTAGCGGCGCTGGCTAACAGGATGCTCACTAACAGCTTTTTCATTTTGAATCCTCTCTATGGTGTAGGGGCAACTGACTGTTTGTCTTTATAATTCAGAGGTGTTTGTTTTAGCGTTCTAACTCTTTTATGGTTTCGCGCAGTAACTGAATAAATTCAGGCTTGCCTGCCAGTGAGGAGAAAAGGGGTTTATCGCTGGCGAACGCCTTAACCGGATCCTCACTGGTATACCAGGCATGCACTGCCTGCTCGTTCAAAATGCCATCTTCATATTTGTAAGGCAGCGAGCCTTCGTGCCAGCGGCGCATAAAGAGAAAAAACAGCGCAGGCAGTTTGGCGCAGGCGCGGGGAACGGCACCCTGCTCGTAGCGAGTAATAAGCGTTGGTGTGATGAAACCAGGAATTTTGGAAAGGCCATCGGCCGCGACGCGCTGGTTAGTATCTTTAATATGTGGATTACTGAAGCGCTCAAGCACGACGTCACGATACTCCGCCAAATCCAGCGGGGAAGGCGTCAGGCAGGGGATAACATCTTCCGTCACGTAGTCCCAGGCCAGCTGGCGAATGGCTTCGACGTTCGTGCTTTCATCAATATAAGCGAGCTCGTCAAGCGTGCCGGCCCAGGCGATTGCGCTGTGGCTGGCGTTGAGAATACGCGTTTTGGCTTCTTCATAAGCATCAACGTTATCAACAAGCTCGACGTCCACTTTTTCCAGCGCGGGACGTTCTGCGGCAAACTTGTCCTCAACTACCCACTGAATAAAGGACTCGGCCATCACCGGTGCGGCATCATCGATGCCCAGCGCGGTTTTCACACGTGGCGCAATATCAGCCGAAGGACGCGGCGTAATGCGGTCGACCATGGTATTTGGCGTAGTGACCGCGCCAGGGAGCCACTTCAGCAGCGCGTCCTGCTGCCGCAGCGTGAGAAACTGCACCAGCCCGTCATGAAATCGTTGCCCGTTGTGCCTGACGTTGTCGCAGCAGAGCAGCGTTACCGGGCCAACATTGTCTTCCATCCGGCGTTGCAGGATATGGGCAATGGCACCGTAAATAGTACATACGCCGCCTTCAAGATCGTGCGCGATATCCTTATTAGCCTTCTCCAGCGTGAGATGCGAATCAAGATAGTAACCGCCTTCGGTCACAGTAAACGAGATCGCTTTCGTCTCAGGCGCGCTGCCTGCGGCAATCAGGGCCGTAAGCCTGTCATCCCAGGGTACAATTTTTTTGATCGAGGTGATCTTTTCATATTCGCGCTCGCCCGCCGGGGAAACGGTTTCCAATACGTATTCGCCATTCTGTTTCTCAAGCGCGTTCAGAAGCGCATTGGCATCATCGCGAATATTGCCAAGGGCGATGTGCCATCGGGTATCGCCGTTTTCACTCTGTTGCAGAAGGCGATGAAGATACCAGGCCTGATGAGCACGATGAAACGAGCCGGAGCCAATGTGTAACCATTGATAGATCTGCGCAGCCATACTGTTCTCCTGAGTAAACTTTCGCCCACTAAAAGGGCTTTTGTCTGCGCAAAGACTAGTTGAATAATTGCCCTTGAAAAGAGCTTTAGCTCACAAATGTAATTAATTTGTGCAAAAAATGTTAGGTAATTTTATTCGGTCAGGTAACGTTACCCAAAAAGCTGGGGCGATCGCGAAGAGAAAAAGATGACAAAAAGCAGGGGCAGAACCGATTTGTCAGCACGCGCGGCGTGGATGTATTACATCGGCGGGCAGACACAGTATGAGATAGCAGACAATCTTGGGATATCGCGTCAGGTTGTACAACGCCTTATCGCCACCGCCTCGGCTGACAACCTGGTGTCATTTCAAATAGTGCATCATATTTCTGATTGCGCTACGTTGGCTTCCGCGCTGGCAAAAAAGTATGACCTGCAACTCTGTAAGGTTGTGCCTTCCGCAACGCTTGATAATAACGCCTGTCAGCAAATGATCGCTTCTGCCGCCGCTGAGGTCATGTATCGTATGTTGATGACATCGCAGGATTTTACCGTTGCATTAGGATCAGGGCGAACGCTGCGGAGCGCTATCGAAAAGATGCCTGAACTGATCCGCCCGCAGCACAGTTGCGTTTCACTGATCGGCGCAATGACGGCCGATGGCACCACCACACGTTATGACGTCCCTCTGTTGATGGCGGGAAAAACGCAGGGGAAGTACTTTATTCTGCCGGCACCAATGTTTGCCGACACGCCGCAGGATCGTGAACTGTGGTGTCAGCATCGCATTTATAAACTTGTAACGGATAAGGCCAGAACCGCAGATGCGACGTTTTTGGGCATTGGCGAGGTTTCGTTAAGCTGTCCGCTCTGCCTGGAAGGTTTTGTGAGCACAGACGAAATGCAACAGCAGTTGGGAGAGCAGGCCACGGCTGAAATTATTGGCCATATTATTAACAGGGAAGGTATACGATTAAGTAATCCGCTTCAGCAGCGTCTGACCAGCGCGCCTGTTGCACCCGATCCCGTTCGTCCAACCATTGCGTTTGCCGGAGGACGCACTAAGCATCGCGCAATAAGAGCGGCATTACGGGGACGATGGATTAATGGGTTGGTGACCGATGAAGAAACCGCTCGTTATCTGCTGGAGCTGAATTTATCAGAAGGCGCTGAGCTGCCGTTGCAGGAAAAAGCGCGTTTTGGCAACAAAAAAAGCCTCTCTCCCGACGGATGAGAGGCTTTTTTTCTGTCAGACTCTGGTGTTCTGCTGCTTCAACAAATCGCGGATTTCAGTCAGCAATATTTCTTCAGCGCCTGGCTTAGGTGCCGGTTTTTCCACTTCTTTTTTCTTGTGAAGCTTGTTAATCACCTTAATGGCGAGAAATATAGCGAAAGCAACGATAATGAAATCAAAAACGTTCTGCAGAAAAATACCATATTCCATCACTACGGCCGGGATGTCACCCTGGGCTGGCTTTAGCACCCAACTAAACTGTTTAAAATCAACACCACCTATTAATAACCCCAGCGGTGGCATAATAATATTTGCCACCAGAGAAGAAACGATTTTACCGAATGCGGCACCGATAATCACACCGACCGCCAGGTCGATAACGTTGCCACGCATTGCAAAATCACGAAACTCTTTGAATATACTCATTCTTATCTCCTTTCCTTTGCCAGTTGTTAAGTTTAACAAACCATCCCGCTTTTTCCATGCGGAAGGGGATAAAGTGCATCAGACGGCCCGGCATCGCCGCCCGATTATCACAGGAAGAACGGACTGGGCTGGAAAAGACGCTCAACGTCAGGAACAAATTTCTTGTCGGTAAGAAACATAATCACGTGGTCGCCCTGCTCAATGCGCAGGTTGTCGTTAGCGATCATCACATCATCACCGCGCACCACCGCGCCAATGATCGTTCCGGGCGGCAGTTTGATATCATCAATCGTGCGCCCAACCACGCGGGAGGTGGTTTCATCGCCATGCGCGATGGCTTCAATGGCTTCAGCCACGCCGCGACGCAGTGAAGATACGCCAACGATATCAGCCTTACGGACATGGCCTAACAGCGCCGAAATGGTGGCTTGCTGAGGCGAAATCGCAATATCAATAACGCTACCCTGAACAAGATCGACATAAGCCTTACGCTGAATCAGTACCATCACCTTTTTGGCGCCCAGTTTCTTGGCCAGCATCGCCGACATGATATTGGCTTCATCATCATTGGTAATAGCGATAAACAGATCGACCTGATCGATATGCTCTTCCGCCAGCAGCTCCTGATCCGAAGCGTCGCCATAAAAAACGATGGTATTTTGCAGCAGCTCCGCCAGCTCGGCAGCGCGCTGCTGATCGCGCTCGATTAACTTAACGCTGTACATTTTTTCGAGACGCTGGGCAAGGCCGGAACCAATGTTGCCGCCACCGACGATCATGATGCGCTTGTAGGGCTTTTCAAGCCGCTGGTACTCGCTCATCACCGCTCGAATATGCTGGCTGGCGGCGATAAAAAATACTTCATCGCCCGCTTCAACAATGGTTGATCCCTGTGGGCGAATGGGGCGATCCTCACGGAATATAGCCGCCACGCGGGTATCGATGTGCGGCATGTGTTCACGCATTACCGTCAGTGCATTTCCCACCAGCGGACCGCCGTAATAGGCTTTAACGACTGCCAGGCTGACTTTGCCTTCGGCAAAATTCACCACCTGCAACGCGCCCGGATATTCAATCAGGCGATAGATGTTATCAATTACCAGTTGCTCCGGGGAGATGAGGTGATCGATAGGCACCGCATCGGGCGTGAAAAGTTTGCTGGCATCGCGGATATATTCAGGTGCGCGAATACGAGCGATGCGATTAGGCGTATTGAAGAGAGAATAGGCGACCTGACAGGCGACCATATTGGTTTCATCGGAGTTGGTAACGGCGACCAGCATATCTGCATCTTCCGCACCGGCTTCGCGCAGCACGCGAGGGTAAGATCCGTGGCCCTGAACAACACGCAGGTCAAACTTATCCTGTAGGTGATGAAGGCGATCTGAATTGGTATCAACAACGGTAATGTCGTTGTTTTCACCCACCAGATTTTCGGCGAGCGTGCCGCCCACCTGACCCGCACCAAGAATGATGATTTTCATTATGCTTCAGCCTGATTGCGTGTTCAGAAGCAGCGCAGAAGCCTGCGCTACCGGTTATTTTTTTACTAACTTAGCGTAGTAGAAGCCGTCTCCGCCGGTCTGATCGGGGAAAACCTGCCGCCCGGGTTGATCGGCATGGTCGGTTTCATTCAGCTCAGCATCATTATGGCGCTTCAGAAAGGCCGCGATCTGCATATGATTTTCTTCCGGCAGTACCGAGCAGGTGGCATAGAGCAGCGTACCGCCGACCTTAAGATGTGGCCAGATGGCATCCAGAATTGTCATTTGCAACGTAGCCAGTTCAGGAATATCGCGATCGCGGCGCAGCCATTTTATATCGGGATGACGACGGATAACGCCGGTGGCTGAGCAGGGAGCGTCCAACAGAATGCGGTCAAACCGGGTTTCTCCGCACCACTGTTCAGGATATCTGCCATCGCCGGTCTTAACTTCAGCTGTCATCCTGAGTCGCTTCAGGTTTTCAACGATGCGTTCCAGACGGTGCGTGTCGATATCCACTGCCATGACGTTTGCCTGCGGCGCCGCTTCGAGGATATGCGTGGTTTTTCCGCCCGGTGCCGCGCACAGGTCGAGGATCGTTTCGCCATTCTGCGGCGCAAGCAGATCAACACACCCCTGGGCGGAGGCATCCTGTACGGTAACCCAGCCCTGCTCAAAACCGGGAAGCTGGCTGACCGGGCAGGGCGTATCAAGCCTTAAAGCATCGGTGTGTTCCGGATGAGGCTCCGCGTTCTTTCCCGTCTCCTGAAGGAGGGCAAGCCAGGCGTCGCGCGCGTGGTGCTGCCGGTTTACCCGTAGCCACATTGGCGGTCGCTGATTATTGGCCTCGACAATTTGTTGCCACTGCGCGGGCCAGGCGCGCTTCAATCGTTCAAGCAGCCAACCGGGATGTAAATACTTTTGATCGCCTTCATTCATCTCTGACATCAGCGTCTGTTGCTTGCGCTGGAACTGACGCAGTACCCCGTTAATCACTCCTTTGAATTGCTGACGCTTCAGCATGATGGCGCCCTCAACGGTTTCGGCCAGGGCAGCATGTGCAGGAATACGCGTAAACATCAGTTGATAGAGACCAACCATAATCAAAAAATGCACCGAACGCTGCTTGCCTGTTAAAGGCCGTTCCATTAATTGACCAATAACCCACTCTAACTGTGGCAGCGTACGTAGCACGCCGTAACACAGTTCCTGAAGGAGTGCGCCATCTTTATCCGCCAGCGATTTTTGTGCAGCGGGCAATACGTTGCTGAGCGACTGGCCCTGTTCAACCACTTTTTCGATGGATTGAGCAGCCACACTGCGCAAATTAGTATTTTTTTTCATAGGAACCGTAAGTCAAAATTATCCCGACGTTACGTCGGGACGAGCATCAGGCAAGGGAAGATCCCTCAATGAACCAGTCACGGCGGGAGTTGAGCAGATCCTGAGCCTTCATTGCCTTTTTACCGGCAGGCTGAAGCTCTTCGATATTCAAAACGCCCGCTGAGGTTGCTACGCGGATGCCGTTTTTATCAGCGCCAACGATGGTTCCTGGCAAGCGATCGGTATGGGGTAAGACTGTCGCTTTCCATACCTTGACCGGCTGTCCGTCAACGATAAAATAGCTAACCGGCCACGGATTAAAGGCGCGGATGCAGCGTTCAAGCTGCCGGGCTGAAAGCGACCAGTCCAGTCTCGCCTCTTCTTTACTGAGTTTTTCCGCATAGCTGACCAGCGTTTCATCCTGAACCTCCGGCTGAGCAGTACCGTCAGCCAGAATCTTCAGGGTATCCAGCATGCCTTGAGGGCCAAGGCCCGCCAGCTTCTCGTATAATGAAGCGCTGCTATCATTTGGTTCGATAGGGCAGGAGAGCTTATGAAGCATGGCGCCGGTATCCAGCCCCCGATCCATCTGCATAATGGTGACTCCGGTTTCGCTGTCGCCCGCCCAGAGGGCACGTTGAATAGGCGCCGCGCCGCGCCATTTCGGCAATAGCGAACCGTGTACGTTAATACAGCCAAGTCGCGGCATTGCCAGCACCGCCGCGGGTAAAATCAGTCCGTATGCCACCACAACCATCACATCCGCATTCAGGGCGGCGACGCTTTGCTGATTTTCCTCAGGGCGTAGCGACGTGGGCTGGAAAACAGGCAGGCCATGCTGCTCAGCAAGCTGTTTCACCGGGCTGGCGGTCAGTTTATTACCCCGGCCAGCAGGACGGTCAGGCTGTGTGAACACGCCTACCACGTTATGCAACGATGACAGCAGCGCGTCAAGATGGCGCGCGGCGAAGTCCGGTGTACCGGCAAAGATGATATTTAAGCAGTAAGACACGCTTTTCCCTTTTCTGACGATCCATTAAGCACGAGTGCTTTGGCGATAAAGCTTTTCCAGTTTCTGTCGAATACGCTGGCGCTTCATTGGTGAAAGATAATCAATAAAGAGCTTACCGATCAGATGATCCATTTCATGCTGAATACAGATGGCCAGCAGCCCGTCCGCCTCAAGCTCAAAGGTGTTTCCCTCGCGATCCAGCGCGCGGACTTTCACTTTTTCTGAGCGAGGCACTAGCGCCCGCTGTTCGGGTATGGAAAGACAACCCTCTTCAATACCCGCTTCACCGCTTTTTTCCAGCATTTCTGGATTAATTAACACCAGCCGCTCATCGCGATTTTCAGAAACATCGATCACGATAATACGTTGATGAATATCGACCTGGGTGGCGGCCAGCCCGATACCTTCTTCGGCGTACATCGTTTCGAACATATCATCCACGATACGCTGAATATCCGCATTCACTTTTTCAACCGGCTTCGCAACGATGCGAAGGCGATCGTCAGGAAAATGTAATACCTGCAAAACTGACATAAAGTTCCAGATCTGAGTTCAAGGGTTTAAATGATTATCTCTCATATTGTAGACATTTCGGGGGATGATTGACAGCATTGGCGCAGGGGTTTCGACGTACAGAAGCAGCATTTATCAGGGACGAAATTATGATACCTGCGGAAGTTTGGTTACGCCTTTCTGGCGTTAGCGGATTACAGAGTCAGCAGCGTCAGCAGATTGCACAATTTCTTTTGCAACAGTCTGAAGTGGGCAAAAGTGAGCTGGACGAAACGGAACTGAATGCAGAACAAAAACACGCTTTCTTCAGTTACGATCCGGCTGTTATTTCTCATACGATGACCTGGCTTGAACATCCGCAACATGCTTTTATTACCAGCGAAAACGCATGGTATCCTGAACGCTTACGAAATATCGCTCATTTCCCACCCGCTCTCTTCGTCAAAGGCGCCGTAGAGGTATTAAATACGCCGCAGATAGCCGTTGTGGGCAGTCGAAACTGTACGCATTATGGACGCCGCTGGGGCAGTTTTTTTTCGCAGGCGCTGGCCTTAAGTGGCATCACCATCACCAGCGGCCTTGCACTGGGTATTGATGGCGTTGCCCATCGTGCCGCTCTGGAGGTTCAGGGCAAAACGCTGGCGGTGCTGGGCAGCGGCTTAAACAATATTTACCCTCAGCGGCACAGTGGACTGGCAGATGAAATTATCGCCAGCGGCGGTGCCATCGTTTCTGAGTTTCCGCTGGCTGCACGCCCTCTGGCGCATCACTTTCCACGACGCAATCGAATCATTAGCGGACTAAGTCTGGGCGTGCTGGTGGTTGAAGCGACGCTGAAAAGCGGTTCGCTGGTGACGGCACGGCTGGCGCTGGAGCAAAACCGTGACGTTTACGCCGTGCCCGGCACACTCGGTAATCCCGCAAGCGAAGGCACGCACTGGCTTATTCAGCAAGGCGCCATGTTAACGGCGCATCCAAACAACATTCTTGAGCAGTTGCAAAGCGACCTGACATGGCTACCTGATTTACCCTCTTCATTAATATATTCATCAACCGAAGACAATACGCCATTGCCATTTGCTGATGTGTTGGCTAACGTAGGAGATGAGGTTACACCTGTTGACGTCGTCGCTGAACGTGCCGGCCAACCTGTGCCAGCCATCGTAGCGAAGCTGCTTGAGTTGGAGTTAGCAGGATGGATCGCAGTTGTACCCGGCGGCTATGTCCGATTGAGGAGGGCAAGCCATGTTCGACGTACTCATGTACTTATTTGAAACGTATATCCACAACGAGGCAGAAATGCGCGTTGATCAGGATAAATTGACTGATGATTTAACCGATGCCGGTTTTCATCGTGAAGATATTTATAATGCGTTGAACTGGTTGGAAAAGCTGGCAGATTATCAGGACGGTTTAGTCGCTCCGATCCTGCTGGCTACCGATCCGCTGTCTATGCGTATCTATACCGAGGAAGAAAGTCAGCGGTTAGATGCGAACTGCCGGGGATTCATTCTTTTCCTGGAGCAAATCCAGGTACTGAACCTTGAAACCCGTGAAATGGTTATTGAACGAATTATGGCGTTGGACACGCTGGAATTTGACCTCGACGATCTGAAGTGGGTCGTACTGATGGTATTGTTCAATATTCCCGGCTGCGAAAATGCCTATCAACAGATGGAAGAGCTTCTTTTCGACGTTAATGAAGGAAATGTGCACTGAAGATCCTCTTCGTGTCGATAAAGTTATGAGTAAAACAGCGCTTTTTGCTGTGCGAAAAAATGAGTCCTGCCCCGCGTGCGGGGCAGAGTTAGTTATTCGCTCCGGCAAACATGGAGCTTTCCTTGGTTGCTCACGCTATCCTGAGTGTGATTACATTCGCCCTCTGAAAAATCAAACCGACGGCCATATCGTTAAAGTTCTTGAAGGTCAGTTTTGCCCGGCTTGTCAGTCGGAACTGGTTCTTCGGCAGGGGCGGTACGGTATGTTTATCGCATGCAGCGCCTGGCCTGAATGTGAGCACACTGAGCTTATTGATAAACCTGATGAAACCACGCTTGCCTGTCCGCAGTGCCAGACCGGAAAACTGGTACAACGCCGTTCACGTTATGGAAAAACCTTTCATGCCTGCGATCGTTATCCAGAATGTCAGTTTGCGGTGAACGCACTACCTGTTGAAGGGGAATGTGAATTTTGCCATTTTCCGCTGTTAATTGAGAAAAAAACGGCGCGTGGGATCAGGCGGTATTGCGCCAGCAAGGCCTGTGGTAAACCAGTCACAGCAGGAAAAAGTAGTGAAGAATAGTGTCCATTCCGAATCATTTGTACTTTGCCTTGAACAACTCAGACAAGGCGGCGTGATTGCGTATCCAACCGAAGCGGTTTTTGGACTTGGCTGCGATCCGGACAGCGAATCGGCTGTTATGCATCTCTTGCGTTTGAAGAAACGTTCCATAGAGAAGGGGCTGATTCTTATCGCAGCTGATTATCAGCAACTTCAGCCCTATCTGGACGATGTCGGCCTGACTGAACAGCAAAAGTTGCGGATGTTTTCCTCCTGGCCTGGCCCGGTAACCTGGGTGGTGCCGGCCAGGCCCGAAACGCCAGACTGGCTCACCGGCTGTTTTGATTCGCTTGCCGTGCGGGTCAGCGATCATCCGCTGGTGCAGCAACTATGCAAGAGCTTTAACAAGCCACTGGTTTCTACCAGTGCTAATCTTTCAGGTCTTCTTCCCTGTCGCACCGCTGATGAAGTCCGCCGCCAGTTCGGGGGTGATTTTTCGGTGCTGACTGGAGAGACAAGCGGTCGTGAAAACCCATCTGAAATTCGTAATGTGTTAACCGGTCAACTGATCCGTCAGGGATAATTCCTTATGCATAAATTTGGCGTTTTTGGGAATCCAATCAAGCACAGTAAATCACCACGAATTCACCAGCTGTTTGCAGAGCAAACAGGCATTACGCATCACTACGAACGTATCTGTGCGCCCATCGATGCTTTTTCACGCTCAGTCAATAATTTTATGCAGTCAGGCGGTGTTGGCTGCAACGTCACTTTACCGTTCAAGGAACAGGCCTTCGAACTGGTCAATGAACTTACTGAACGAGCCTCTCTTGCGGGCGCGGTCAATACGATAAAACGGTATGAAGACGGTCGTCTGTTGGGCGATAACACTGACGGTATCGGTCTGTTAACGGATCTTCAAAGACTACAGATAATCAAATCCAGCGATCGTATTTTGCTGGCAGGCGCTGGTGGAGCTGCTCGTGGCGTTATATTGCCGCTCCTTTCTTTTGGCTGTTCAGTCACCCTCACCAATCGCACTTTTGAGAAGGCCAGCTTGCTTGCTCAGCTTTTTCAGCATGCTGGTGCCATTACGGCATTACCCATGGATAAACTCTCTGGCGAGCAATATGATTTAGTGATCAATGCTACTTCAAGTGGGATTAATGGTGATGTTCCTGCTCTGCCCGTTTCATTGATTAATCAGGCCAGTCGCTGTTACGACATGTTTTACCAGCAGGGGAATACGCCCTTTCTCGATTGGTGCAGGCAGCAGGGAGCCGAAAGCCTCTCTGATGGTTTAGGTATGCTGGTAGGGCAAGCTGCACACTCTTTCTTATTATGGCATGGCGTATTGCCAGAAACTGCGCCAGTGATTGCGGTACTACGCGCCGAGCTTACAATATGAATCAGGCCATTCAGTTCGTCGACCGCGAATGGTGGGATGATACGAAACAAGCCGTTTGCTTCCCGGCAATGGTCAATGGTTTCCAGATAATCTGCGCTATTAGCGAACGATCTTTAATCCTTCGTTTTGGTAATACAGATGATGCGCTCAACTGTTTCAGACTTAACCGCCTGGATCTTGAAGATGTTGCAGAGCAGGCGATTGAGAACGAAGAGGAAGATGATCAGGGCTGGATCTGGCTCTCTTGAGCAAGGTAATCATTTTTCCAACCTACATAGTTATTCGCGGAGTAGAGCAAACCGGCAATCTCTGCTTCTGTTAAAGGTCGTATCTGTTTTACCGGGCTCCCCAGGTAAAGAAAACCGCTTTGTAGGCGCTTGCCGGGCGGCACCAGACTGCCTGCCCCAATCATGACATCGTCTTCAATGACTGCGCCATCAAGAAGAATAGAGCCCATTCCAACTAATACGCGATTACCGATGGTACAGCCATGCAGCATGGCCTTATGGCCGATCGTGACATCCTCACCAATCATGAGGGGATAGCCATCCGGGTTCGAGGGTGATCTATGGGTGACGTGCAGTACGCTCCCATCCTGTATATTGCTGCGCTTGCCGATGATAACGCTATTCACATCGCCTCGTATTGCAACCAGCGGCCATATGCTTACGTCATCATGCAATGTGACTTCTCCGACAACGACACTCGACGCGTCTACCATTACTCGCTGGCCTGATTTTGGAAACGTCGTTTTGAAGGGCCTTAAATTTCCAGACATAATCACCTCAACTGAATTTCTTCTGCATAGCGTAGTTCCAGGAACGATTAACAATCAATGTCTGTTATCAGCAGCGTTCTGTTTTTGTGCGGATCGTCTGAGATCTCTACGAAACGCGTGAAAATTCGACGAACAAAAACAAAGATCGAAAAAAGGCTTGTGCTACTAAAATGGATCCCTATAATGCGCCTCCATCGAACGGCAGCAGGGCAGACGCCCGGCGCTGGAGATGAAGAGAAAATTCTGTAAAACAGGGTTGACTCTGCAAGAGGAAAGCGTAATATACGCCACCTCGCGAACCGCCGGTTAAGCCGCGTTCGCACTGCTCTTTAACAATTTATCAGACAATCTGTGTGGGCACTCGCAGGATTGATATCACAGCCTTCGGGCAAACGAAATATCAAGTCTTTGTTGAGTGAACACGTAATTCATTACGACGTTTTAATTCACAGAGCATCGCCATCCACGTGATGGCAAATCAGACTTTAATTGAAGAGTTTGATCATGGCTCAGATTGAACGCTGGCGGCAGGCCTAACACATGCAAGTCGAACGGTAGCACAGAGGAGCTTGCTCCTCGGGTGACGAGTGGCGGACGGGTGAGTAATGTCTGGGGATCTGCCCGGTAGAGGGGGATAACCACTGGAAACGGTGGCTAATACCGCATAATCTCGCAAGAGCAAAGTGGGGGACCTTCGGGCCTCACACTACCGGATGAACCCAGATGGGATTAGCCAGCTGGTGAGGTAACGGCTCACCAGGGCGACGATCCCTAGCTGGTCTGAGAGGATGACCAGCCACACTGGAACTGAGACACGGTCCAGACTCCTACGGGAGGCAGCAGTGGGGAATATTGCACAATGGGCGCAAGCCTGATGCAGCCATGCCGCGTGTATGAAGAAGGCCTTCGGGTTGTAAAGTACTTTCAGCGGGGAGGAAGGGTGGAGAGCGAATAACTTTTCACATTGACGTTACCCGCAGAAGAAGCACCGGCTAACTCCGTGCCAGCAGCCGCGGTAATACGGAGGGTGCAAGCGTTAATCGGAATTACTGGGCGTAAAGCGCACGCAGGCGGTCTGTTAAGTCAGATGTGAAATCCCCGGGCTCAACCCGGGAACTGCATTTGAAACTGGCAGGCTTGAGTCTCGTAGAGGGGGGTGGAATTCCAGGTGTAGCGGTGAAATGCGTAGAGATCTGGAGGAATACCGGTGGCGAAGGCGGCCCCCTGGACGAAGACTGACGCTCAGGTGCGAAAGCGTGGGGAGCAAACAGGATTAGATACCCTGGTAGTCCACGCCGTAAACGATGTCGATTTGGAGGCTGTGAGCTTGACTCGTGGCTTCCGTAGCTAACGCGTTAAATCGACCGCCTGGGGAGTACGGCCGCAAGGTTAAAACTCAAATGAATTGACGGGGGCCCGCACAAGCGGTGGAGCATGTGGTTTAATTCGATGCAACGCGAAGAACCTTACCTGGTCTTGACATCCACGGGATCGGGCAGAGATGCCCGGGTGCCTTCGGGAACCGTGAGACAGGTGCTGCATGGCTGTCGTCAGCTCGTGTTGTGAAATGTTGGGTTAAGTCCCGCAACGAGCGCAACCCTTATCCTTTGTTGCCAGCGATTCGGTCGGGAACTCAAAGGAGACTGCCGGTGATAAACCGGAGGAAGGTGGGGATGACGTCAAGTCATCATGGCCCTTACGACCAGGGCTACACACGTGCTACAATGGCGCATACAAAGAGAAGCGACCTCGCGAGAGCAAGCGGACCTCATAAAGTGCGTCGTAGTCCGGATCGGAGTCTGCAACCCGACTCCGTGAAGTCGGAATCGCTAGTAATCGTGGATCAGAATGCCACGGTGAATACGTTCCCGGGCCTTGTACACACCGCCCGTCACACCATGGGAGTGGGTTGCAAAAGAAGTAGGTAGCTTAACCTTCGGGAGGGCGCTTACCACTTTGTGATTCATGACTGGGGTGAAGTCGTAACAAGGTAACCGTAGGGGAACCTGCGGTTGGATCACCTCCTTACCAGAAGATACTTTTTTGCGCAGTGTCCACAACAGATTGTCTGATAGAAGTAATGAGCAGAAAAAACCTCTACAGGCTTGTAGCTCAGGTGGTTAGAGCGCACCCCTGATAAGGGTGAGGTCGGTGGTTCAAGTCCACTCAGGCCTACCAAATTTCACCTCATGCGGCGTTATGCGCGCGGTCGTTTACGTAAGTAAACTTCCCTTCCGCATGCCTTGCCTGAGAAGAAATTAACGTGTTTTCCGCAGGGAAAAGACGTGACTCGGTTGAGTGGTAGTAAAGGTCTCTGCACACTGTATGGGGCTATAGCTCAGCTGGGAGAGCGCCTGCCTTGCACGCAGGAGGTCAGCGGTTCGATCCCGCTTAGCTCCACCATGCAGTCTGAAATCACTTCAGAGCGTACCGGTAACGGTGTGCTGTGAAGTATTTGCTCTTTAACAATCCGGAACAAGCTGAAAATTTGAAAACGACATAGTGGGTCACTCTTCGTATAAAGAGTGGCGCAAACACTATGGTCGGGTCTCTCAAATGCCTGCAACAGCATGTGTCCTCCGGGACGCTTGTGGGTTGTGAGGTTAAGTGACGAAGCGTACACGGTGGATGCCCTGGCAGTCAGAGGCGATGAAGGGCGTGCTAATCTGCGATAAGCGTCGGTAAGGTGATATGAACCGTTATACCCGACGATACCCGAATGGGGAAACCCGGTGCAATCCGTTGCATCATCGCAACATGAATACATAGTGTTGCGAGGCGAACCGGGGGAACTGAAACATCTAAGTACCCCGAGGAAAAGAAATCAACCGAGATTCCCCCAGTAGCGGCGAGCGAACGGGGAGGAGCCCGGAACCATCATCAGCGGTTGCGTCAGTGGAAGCGTCTGGAAAGTCGCACGATACAGGGTGAAAGTCCCGTACACGAAGATACAGCCGTTGTGAGTTCGAAGAGTAGGGCGGGACACGTGGTATCCTGTCTGAATATGGGGGGACCATCCTCCAAGGCTAAATACTCCTGACTGACCGATAGTGAACCAGTACCGTGAGGGAAAGGCGAAAAGAACCCCGGCGAGGGGAGTGAAACAGAACCTGAAACCGTGTACGTACAAGCAGTGGGAGCCTCATTTATGGGGTGACTGCGTACCTTTTGTATAATGGGTCAGCGACTTGTATTCTGTAGCAAGGTTAACCGTATAGGGGAGCCGAAGGGAAACCGAGTCTTAACCGGGCGTTAAGTTGCAGGGTACAGACCCGAAACCCGGTGATCTAGCCATGGGCAGGTTGAAGGTTGGGTAACACTAACTGGAGGACCGAACCGACTGATGTTGAAAAATCAGCGGATGACCTGTGGCTGGGGGTGAAAGGCCAATCAAACCGGGAGATAGCTGGTTCTCCCCGAAAGCTATTTAGGTAGCGCCTCGTGAATTCATCTCCGGGGGTAGAGCACTGTTTCGGCTAGGGGGCCATCCCGGCTTACCAACCCGATGCAAACTGCGAATACCGGAGAATGTTATCACGGGAGACACACGGCGGGTGCTAACGTCCGTCGTGAAGAGGGAAACAACCCAGACCGCCAGCTAAGGTCCCAAAGTCATGGTTAAGTGGGAAACGATGTGGGAAGGCCCAGACAGCCAGGATGTTGGCTTAGAAGCAGCCATCATTTAAAGAAAGCGTAATAGCTCACTGGTCGAGTCGGCCTGCGCGGAAGATGTAACGGGGCTAAACCATGCACCGAAGCTGCGGCAGCGGACGTATCACTTAAGGCGCTTAACGTGACGGCGAAGCCGGCACGTTCAAGCCACAACAACGTTGAGTCGGTCTGCGAACTGACAACAACGAAGCGTCTTAAGGATACGTCCGTTGGGTAGGGGAGCGTTCTGTAAGCCGTCGAAGGTGGACTGTGAGGTCTGCTGGAGGTATCAGAAGTGCGAATGCTGACATAAGTAACGATAAAGCGGGTGAAAAGCCCGCTCGCCGGAAGACCAAGGGTTCCTGTCCAACGTTAATCGGGGCAGGGTGAGTCGACCCCTAAGGCGAGGCCGAAAGGCGTAGTCGATGGGAAACAGGTTAATATTCCTGTACTCGGTGTTACTGCGAAGGGGGGACGGAGAAGGCTATGTTGGCCGGGCGACGGTAGTCCCGGTTTAAGCGTGTAGGTGTGTGTTCCAGGCAAATCCGGTTCACTTTACACTGAGGCGTGATGACGAGGCACCACGGTGCTGAAGCAACAAATGCCCTGCTTCCAGGAAAAGCCTCTAAGCATCAGGTAACACAGAATCGTACCCCAAACCGACACAGGTGGTCAGGTAGAGAATACCAAGGCGCTTGAGAGAACCCGGGTGAAGGAACTAGGCAAAATGGTGCCGTAACTTCGGGAGAAGGCACGCTGGTGTGTAGGTGAAGTCACTTGCTGACGGAGCTGAAGCCAGTCGAAGATACCAGCTGGCTGCAACTGTTTATTAAAAACACAGCACTGTGCAAACACGAAAGTGGACGTATACGGTGTGACGCCTGCCCGGTGCCGGAAGGTTAATTGATGAGGTTATCCGTAAGGAGAAGCTTTTGATCGAAGCCCCGGTAAACGGCGGCCGTAACTATAACGGTCCTAAGGTAGCGAAATTCCTTGTCGGGTAAGTTCCGACCTGCACGAATGGCGTAATGATGGCCAGGCTGTCTCCACCCGGGACTCAGTGAAATTGAACTCGCTGTGAAGATGCAGTGTACCCGCGGCAAGACGGAAAGACCCCGTGAACCTTTACTACAGCTTGACACTGAACACTGAGCCTTGATGTGCAGGATAGGTGGGAGGCTTTGAAGCGTGGACGCCAGTCTGCGCGGAGCCATCCTTGAAATACCACCCTTTAATGTTTGGTGTTCTAACCTTGCGCCGTGATCCGGCGCGGGGACAGTGTCTGGTGGGTAGTTTGACTGGGGCGGTCTCCTCCCAAAGCGTAACGGAGGAGCACGAAGATTGGCTAATCACGGTCGGACATCGTGAGGTTAGTGCAAAGGCATAAGCCAGTTTGACTGCGAGAGTGACGGCTCGAGCAGGTGCGAAAGCAGGTCTTAGTGATCCGGTGGTTCTGAATGGAAGGGCCATCGCTCAACGGATAAAAGGTACTCCGGGGATAACAGGCTGATACCGCCCAAGAGTTCATATCGACGGCGGTGTTTGGCACCTCGATGTCGGCTCATCACATCCTGGGGCTGTAGCAGGTCCCAAGGGTACGGCTGTTCGCCGTTTAAAGTGGTACGCGAGCTGGGTTTAGAACGTCGTGAGACAGTTCGGTCCCTATCTGCCGTGGGCGCTGGAGAATTGAGAGGGTTTGCTCCCAGTACGAGAGGACCGGAGTGAACGCACCACTGGTGTACGGGTTGTCATGCCAATGGCACTGCCCGGTAGCTAAGTGCGGAACGGATAAGCGCTGAAAGCATCTAAGCGCGAAACCAGCCTCGAGATGAGTTCTCCCTGAGTCCTTGCGACTCCTGAAGGGACGTTGAAGACGACGACGTTGATAGGCCGGATGTGTAAGCGCAGCGATGCGTTGAGCTGACCGGTACTAATGACCCGAGAGGCTTAACCTTACAACGCCAGAAGCGTTCTGGTGGTATTGAGAGACGAAGACGAATTTTCAGCGGATGTTCCGGATAACAGAATTTGCCTGGCGGCTTTAGCGCGGTGGTCCCACCTGACCCCATGCCGAACTCAGAAGTGAAACGCCGTAGCGCCGATGGTAGTGTGGGGTCTCCCCATGCGAGAGTAGGGAACTGCCAGGCATCATATTAAGATAAAGACCTGAGTCTTTATAAGAAATAAGCGTGCTGATATGGCTCAGTTGGTAGAGCGCACCCTTGGTAAGGGTGAGGTCCCCAGTTCGACTCTGGGTATCAGCACCAGTTACAAAAAGTGAGTTCGGTAAAAGAATTTGCCTGGCGGCTCTAGCGCGGTGGTCCCACCTGACCCCATGCCGAACTCAGAAGTGAAACGCCGTAGCGCCGATGGTAGTGTGGGGTCTCCCCATGTGAGAGTAGGGAACTGCCAGGCATCATACAGACGGAAAAGCCTCATGCGAAAGCATGAGGCTTTTTTGCATTTTGAAATGCCGCCCCCATAAAGCCTGTCTGTAAGCAAAAAAAAGCCCCGACTCAGCGCCGGGACTTACTCCACAAAATCAAAACGGGCTTTTCTAACTCAATGAATAACCTGTGAGAGAAAAGCGCGCGTACGCTCTGATGTCGGATTAGAGAAGAACTCCTGCGGCGGCGCCTGCTCAACGATCTCACCGCGATCCATAAAGATCACCCGATCTGCAACGGTACGCGCAAAGCCCATTTCATGCGTCACACAGAGCATCGTCATGCCATCTTCTGCAAGGCCGATCATGGTATCAAGCACTTCTTTAACCATTTCTGGATCGAGTGCAGAGGTGGGTTCATCAAATAGCATGATTTTTGGCTTCATACAGAGTGAACGCGCGATGGCAACACGCTGCTGCTGACCGCCGGAGAGCTGACCGGGAAATTTATGCGCGTGTTCAGCAATGCGTACCCGTTCGAGATAGTGCATTGCTAAAGCTTCAGCATCTTTCTTCGGTGTTTTCCGCACCCAAATGGGTGCCAGCGTGCAGTTTTGCAGTACGGTCAGATGTGGGAACAGATTGAAGTGTTGAAACACCATCCCTACTTCGGTACGGACGCGTTCGATATTACGCAAATCGTCATTGAGATGGATACCATCCACGACAATGCGGCCCTGCTGATGCTCTTCAAGATGATTGATACAACGAATAGTCGTCGATTTTCCTGAACCTGAGGGCCCGCAGAGGACAATACGTTCACGTGGTTTTACGTGCAGATTAATATCTTTCAACACGTGAAACTGACCATACCATTTGTTCACGTTCTCAAGCGTAATCATCATCGCGTCATCGGGTTGAATCAAAGTTTGGGTCATTTTAAGCCTCAGTGCGGTGTACGCCCGGTGTGAAAGCGCTTTTCCAGATACTGGCTGTAGCGCGACATGCTAAAACAAAAAATCCAGTAAACCAGCGCGGCGAAAACATAGCCTTCTGTAGACATGCCGAGCCACGTCGGATCAACCGTTGCCTGCTGTACGCTACTGAAAAGATCGAACAGACCGATGATGATCACCAGACTGGTATCTTTAAACAGCGCAATGATGGTATTAACCAGGCCTGGAATAACCATTTTTAATGCCTGTGGCAGGATCACCAGCACCTGCGTTTTCCAGTATCCCAGGGCCAGTGACTCGGCTGCTTCATACTGTCCTTTGGGCAGCGCCTGAAGGCCGCCGCGAACTACTTCCGCCACATAGGCCGACTGGAACAGCACCACCCCGACCAGCGCGCGGATCAGCTTATCTATACTGCTTCCTTCCGCCATAAAAAGCGGCAGCATCACTGATGACATAAAAAGTACGGTTATCAGCGGCACGCCACGCCAGAATTCGATAAAAATTATCGACAGCGAGCGCACCACCGGCATGGTTGACCGGCGGCCCAGCGCGAGCAAAATACCCAGCGGAAGCGCGCCTGCGATACCCACCGCGGCAATGATCAGCGTGAGGGTCAGACCACCCCACTGACGCGTTTCCACGCGCTCAAGCCCGAAATAGCCGCCATACAGCAGAAACCAGACCACGATCGGATAAACAACAATCCAGGCTGCAATATAGATGGCGCGACGCGGCATGCTCTTCATGAAGATCGGGATAATGGAAACCAGCCCGATGACCAACGCCAGATTAATACGCCAGCGCAGTTCATGCGGATAAAGCCCATACATGAACTGGCCGAATCGCGCATGGATAAACACCCAGCAGGCGCCTTCTTTGGTACAGTCGGCACGCGTTTCGCCGAGCCAGTTGGCCTGAAACACCAGCCATTGCAGCGCGGGCGGCACGACGGCCCACATCACCCACAGGCAAAACAGCGTCAGCAGCGAATTGCCCCAACTGGAGAAGAGATTCTTCCGTGCCCAAATAACGGCGCGTGAGAATGCATTGGTCGGCACCGGCGGGATATCGTCGTGAGTTGCTAATGTCATAATGATCTCATTCTCTTAACGCTCAATCAGGCGGATTTTGCGGTTGTAAATATTCATCAACAGCGAAATCAGCAGGCTGATAATCAGGTAGACACCCATGGTGATAGCGATCGTTTCAATCGCCTGCCCGGTCTGATTCAGGACTGAGCCGGCAAAAAGCGACACCATATCGGGATAACCAATCGCGGCGGCCAGCGATGAGTTTTTCACGATATTCAGGTACTGGCTGGTAAGCGGCGGAATAATAACGCGCATTGCCTGCGGAATAATGACCTGGCGCAGCGTCACCGGGTTTGGCAATCCCAGCGAACGCGCTGCTTCATGCTGACCGTGAGGAACGGACTGAATGCCTGAGCGAATCACCTCTGCGATAAACGAAGAGGTATAAATTGACAGCGCGAGCGTCAGTGCGGCCAGTTCCGGGATCAGCACAAAACCGCCACGGAAGTTAAAGCCTCTGAGATGCGGAACATCCCAGTGCATTGCGGCACCAAAGATCAGATGTGCAACGGCGGGAAAAACCACCAGCATAGCGAGCGCAATGGGCCAGCTTCGGCGCAGACGACCTGTTTTAAGCTGATGCGCACGGTTAAAACGAAACAGTGCAACTGACGCCGCCACGGCCAGCAGCAGTGCCATCACGAAAGGCCAGGTTCCGTCCGCGTACTGTGGCCAGGGAATGTACAGCCCGCGATTGCTTACAAAGGCAATATCGAAAGCGTTCATCGCCTGACGCGGCCCGGGTAAATTGCGCAGCACGGCAAAGTACCAGAAGAAGATTTGCAGCAGCGGCGGGATATTGCGGAAGGTTTCGATATAGATATTGGATATCTTACGCAGCAGCCAGTTATCGGATAAGCGCGCAAGACCAATAAAAAATCCCAGGAGTGAGGCGAAAACGATGCAAAGGGCAGAAACGAGCAGCGTGTTGGTCAGTCCGACAAGGAATACCCGGGCGTAAGTGTCGCCTTCGCTGTACTCAATCAGATGCTGAACGATACCGAAACCTGCGCTGCGCTCCAGGAAGCCAAAACCGGACGTAATGCCGCGATTGGCCAGGTTAATAATTGTATTATGAACCAGATAGAGCGCCACGCCTGCGACGGCGGCAATAGCGATGATCTGGAACAGCCAGGCGCGCACCGCAGGATTGCTGAATGAAATATCCCTTTTTACGGTTGGGCGTTGAGACATGTTGAAACCTCAGTGACGAAAACGCTGACGAAGACGCCGGTAAACCGGCGCCCTGTAAAACGGAAGGATTAACGCACTGGTGGAGCGTACTGAATGCCGCCTTTGTTCCAGAGAGCATTCTGACCGCGAGCAATTTTCAGTTGGCTGTCTTTACCTACGTTACGGTTGAAAATCTCTTCGTAGTTGCCTACCTGTTTAATGATGTTATAGGCCCACTTGTTGTCCAGCTTCAGATCCTTGCCGAAATCGCCTTCGGAACCGAGCAGATGCGCCATATCTGGCGTGGTCGGTTTAGCGGCCATCTGGTCAACGTTTTTAGAGTTAATGCCCATCTCTTCTGCATTAAGCATGGCGTACAGGGACCATTTAACGATGGTGAACCAGTCATCATCACCGCGACGCACTACCGGGCCTAAAGGCTCTTTAGAGATGACTTCAGGCAGAACGACAAACTCATCCGGTTTGCCCAGCTTGATACGCAGCGCGTACAGCTGTGACTGGTCAGAAGCCAGCGTATCGCAGCGTCCGGTATCCAGCGCTTTTGCCGACTCATCAGAGCGGTCAAAGGTCACCGGCGTGTACTGCATATTATTTGCTTTAAAGTAGTCTGCCACGTTCAGCTCGGTATCGGTGCCGGCCTGAATGCAAACGGTAGCGCCATCCAGCTCTTTCGCACTTTTCAAACCTGCTTTGTTGTGCGTCAGGAAGCCAATGCCGTCGTAATAGTTTACGCCGGCAAAAATAAAGCCCATGCCGCCATCGCGAGCGGAAGTCCATGTTGTATTGCGCGAGAGAATATCCACTTCGCCGGACTGCAAGGCGGTGAAACGCTCTTTCGCCGTCAGAGGGGTATATTTAACCTTGGAAGCATCGCCGAATACGGCCGCTGCGGCTGCGCGACAAACGTCCACATCAATTCCACTAAATTTGCCGTTGGCATCCGCATAAGAGAAGCCAGGCAATCCATCACTGATACCGCATTGCACAAAACCTTTCTTCTTAATTGCGTCAAGCGTGGTACCAGCATGCGCCTGATTTGCCACGGTAAACAGCGCGGCAGCGGCAACCAGAGTGGAGAGCATCATTTTTTTCATAAAGCATCCTGTGTGGCAAATTCGTTTTGTTATGTTTAACGCACGCTGTGGTGCATTCGTCTGTCTGTGGCATCAGCCATCCACGACACTGCAAAGGTAGTGCCAAAATTGCAGCGTCCTGAATTCATTGAAAGGAAGTCTTATTTTTTGGGAATGTTCAGAAGATTTACTTAATATGGCGCACCAGAGAGGGGCAAAGCCAGATAGATTGATCACAAATGGGGCAAATACTTTCACTAAATAGAAGCAATGTGATCGAATATGCAAAAATGTTAGTGAAATATTGATTTGAAGAGAGGGCCGAAGGGATCGGCCCCAGCGGTGAAGTCATTAATAAAGGGAGTGTGTACCGGTAGGACGTGTTTTAAAGCGGCGATGGAGCCACATATACTGCTCGGGTGCGCGCATGATTTCGCGCTCGATCACTTTATTCATGAAGGCTGCGGCATGCTGTTCATCCTCTATGGGATAGTCTTTCAGCTCAGGCTGGATCACCAGCTCATAACCACTGCCATCTTCATTACGAATCAGCACCACGGTAACCATGGCGGGCTGTGCCATCCTGGCCAGCATCCAGGTGCCGCTGGTGGTAGCGGCTTGCGGAACGGCGAAAAGGGGCGCGAAAACGCTGCCTTTTGGGCCATAATCCTGATCGGGGGCAAACCAGACGGCTTCGCCCTGCTTGAGCGCCTGCACCATACCGCGTAGATCGCGGCGGTTAATCATAGCTTTATTAGAACGCGTACGACCTTTGGTCTGTACCCACTCCATCAGTTTATTATTGTGTGGTCGATACAACGCCATCATCGGCTGACACAGGCCCATTGCGCGTCCGCCAAGCTCGAGCGACATAAAATGTACGCCAATGATCAGTACGCCGCGGCCGTTTTTCTGTGCGGCAGTCAGGTTATGCAGACCGTTTACATTAAACCAACGACGCACGCGACGATCGGACCAAAACCAGGCCATGCCCGTTTCCAGCAGCCCCATGCCAAGCGATTCGAAATTTTTCTCGATGCGATGTTCTAACTGTTCCGCAGGCATATCGGGAAAGCAGAGTTCAAGGTTACGGCGGGTAATGCGAACCCGGCGCTTCAGGAAACGCATTGAAGTGCGTCCCATCCAGGCACCGAGCTTTTGCAGGAACGGAAAAGGGAGCTGAACAAGCAAAAACAGTATCGCCAGCCCAATCCATGTAATCCAGTAGCGCGGATGCAGCAGGCTGCGGGTAAAGCACGGGGAGTCCTTCATAATCCTCTCTTTAAGCGGACGGAACACAAAAGTAGCGCTCAAAGAAGTTAATCAACAGCGATACACAGGCTCAGACAACATAACCGGCAGAAAGTTAGATAGATCGCCGATTATTTACACAATCATGACAGTGCGATATGCGACGGCGCATAAAAAAGGCGCTAACGAAACGGTAGCGCCTTTATCACAATGAACCAGGATCAGTTCATGCCGTATTTTTTCAATTTCTTACGCAGCGTACCGCGGTTGATGCCCATCATCAGGGCTGCACGGGTCTGGTTGCCACGGGTGTATTGCATCACCATGTCCAACAGAGGCTGTTCTACTTCAGCCAATACCAGCTCATAGAGATCACTAACATCCTGACCATTCAGTTGAGCAAAATAGTTCTTCAGTGCCTGTTTAACCGAATCACGAAGCGGCTTTTGAGTTACCTGATCCTGGGAGTTAACGGTGGAAACGGTCAGTACGTCAGAATTTACGCGTTGTTCGAACATAGTTCTGTCAGCTCTTTATTTCTATTACGCAAGTTTTTCGAAGTATGCCTCCAACGCCTCCAGCTGCTCGCTGGCATCCTCAATGGCGTTGAATGTGCGCCGAAACTGGTCGTTAGGGGCGTGCTCCTGTAGGTACCAGGAGACGTGCTTTCGGGCAATGCGGTATCCCTTGCGATGACCGTAATAGTCGTGCAGTTCCCGTATATGTCCGATAAGCAAGCGCTTGACTTCAGCTAGTGGCATCGGTGCCAGCAGCTCCCCAGTGTCCAGATAGTGCTGGATTTCCCGGAAGATCCACGGTCTTCCCTGAGCAGCACGTCCTATCATCAGGGCATCAGCCCCTGTATAGTCGAGCACCGCTCTGGCTTTATGCGGGTCAGTAATGTCTCCATTCGCGATAACGGGAATGGAAACGTTCTGCTTAACTGTCCGAATGCTGTCGTATTCAGCATGGCCATTGAACAAACACGCGCGGGTGCGTCCGTGAATGGTCAGGGCCTGAATGCCACAGCGCTCAGCCAATTGGGCAATCTCTACACAATTGCGATTGTCCGTGTCCCACCCGGTGCGAATCTTCAGCGTTACGGGTACGTCAACTGCATTAACCACCGCCGATAAAATCGATTTTACCAACGCCGGGTGTTGCAGTAGAGCGGAACCCGCCATCTTGCGATTCACCTTTTTGGCAGGACACCCCATGTTGATGTCAATCACCTGCGCGCCAGATAAGGCATTGATGCGCGCGGCCTCGGCCATCTCTTCGGGGTCACAACCTGCAATTTGCACGGTACGAATACCGGGCTCGTCACAATGCACCATACGCAGACGAGATTTGTCGCTGGCCCAAACTTCCGGGTTAGACGACAGCATCTCAGAAACCGTCATGCCTGCGCCCATGGCATAGCAAAGCGTCCGGAACGGTCTGTCAGTAATTCCGGCCATTGGCGCTGCAATCAGCTGATTGCGAAGCTGGTAGTTTCCTATGCGCATGAAAAAAAAGTGACCATAGTGTGTCCGCAAGGCGGCGTATATTACGCATTTTTTCAGTAAGATGAAAGGCCAAACTTTGAACAATTGGCTGTGATAGATCAATTTATGTCTGAATAATAATCTGTCTTTTATTTTTATGGTTTTTATTCAATGGGTTATAAAAAAAGGAATCTGGAAAGAGTGGAAATTTTTGTTCTTTGATACGGGCCGCAACCAGATAAAAGACAACACGGCTGACATTTTACAAGACAAGTGAAAGCCGTATTGCCTTAAACCAGCAGATTCTTCCTTGTTATCGGAGACACGCTTTAATTAATGACGATCCTGCCGTTAAGAGGCTGAACAGGACGATTATTATGCAACCCAAGCGCCTTTTCAATCGTGTGTAGTTGCTGTTTTGACGCCGTAACCGATTCTTTCATGATTAACCAGCGTACGCCTTCGGTACAGGGCGGCGTCGTCAACGAACCGCTGAAGCGGTAATAGCTCTTATCACCCGGCACCAGATGCGCCAGCGCGAGCGGTTCTTTAAACGCTTCGGGTTCATTAAGTTTGGTCGGAAGGTTTTTCAAAACATCGGCCATAACCGGATTGTCAGCGCCTTCCTCAACCATTACGCCGATAACGGCCAGTTCACCTTTACTGTCACTGTGCACAAAATGAATTTCCAGCGGGTAGGTTTTTCCGTCAATACGGTTTTCAGAAGGGGCATGAAAATGAAGTTGTTGCAACGTGAACTCAGTGCCATCGAGCATCAATGTGTCACCGTCTTGAATGGTTAACTGAATGGTATGTCCGTTGTTTACGATCGATTTTTTTTCCGCGTGAAAAGTGAGGGACAGCGGAGGCAACTCACCTTTAATAGCGCCTTTAATATCTATCGGCGACTGGTTCATTCCCTTTTCGCAGGTAGCAAAATTTTGGCTCAGTTTGCCCCAGTTATCAGGCGCGCCTTCGCCGGTATAACCCCACTGAGGATGAGAATCAGCCATCGCTGAAGAAATGGTTAAAAATAATGCAAGAGGGAGGATTTTTGTTTTCATGTGTGGTTAAAACTCCTTAAGAGAAACTATCCTGCTGCTTTCCTGGCAGACTTACCGTAACTAATGTTGTTCAGAACGGTATTGGATAGTATCTCTTCCGGTTAATTTTAACAAATGAATAAAATGGTCTGTAGCAACCCGCTGGCATGCATTGACGTTATATGCGGCGTTTCCCGGTTATTCTGCACCACTCTTCTTTTTCGGCTACGGGATCCAGCGTGAAATATTCATGGTAAGCGTCACAAACATCGTCAGCCTGACTGGCCAGCACGCCGGAAAGGCCGAGGTTACCGCCAGCTACCGGCAACACGCGTATCAGCGGTGCCAATTCGCGTAGCGGACCGGCTAAAATATTCGCCACGACCACATCAGCGTGTAAATTCTCCGGCTGCTGGTGTGGCAGATACAGAGAGAGGTTGTCTGAAACGCCGTTACGGATGGCATTGTCGCGGCTGGCCTGAATGGCCTGCGGATCGATATCAATACCGATCGCTTTCGCCGCGCCGAGCTTCAGCGCGGCGATCGCTAAAATCCCGGAGCCACAGCCGAAATCGATCACCGTTTTGCCGGTCAGATCCAGGCCATCCAGCCAGGCGAGGCACAGCGCAGTCGTTGGATGCGTTCCCGTACCGAAAGCCAGGCCGGGATCGAGCATCACGTTCACCGCGTTCGGGTCCGGCACGTCGCGCCAGCTCGGGCAAATCCACAGGCGTTCACCAAAGCGCATAGGATGAAAGTTATCCATCCATTCGCGCTCCCAGTCCTTATCCTCTATTTGCTCAATCTTATGGGCAAAACCGTCTTCTAACAGCGGATGTGGCGTAAGCCGCGCGATCACGTCCTGCATGTCGGCTTCTGCATCGAACAGGCCGATAACGTCGGTATCGCCCCACAGGCGCGTTTCGCCAGGCAGTGGTTCAAACACCGGGTTGTCGTGGGTATCCTGGAAAGTCACTGAAACGGCGCCGTGCTCAATCAGCGCATCGCCCAGCGCTTCAGCATGCGCGCCAGTGGTGTTGATTTTCATTTGTATCCAGGGCATTGCGATTCTCTTTATTCAGATAGGGTGGAAACAACCGCCGCAGATTCAGCACTATGACCAAAGCGGTTGCCAATAAGGAAGGCGATAAGGCTTAACAGCAGGGCCGGTACGATAGGATGAAATCCCAGAGGCTGCAACGACAGGCTGGCCAGAAGCGTGTAGCAGCCGGCGCCGACGATCATACTACTCAGCGCGCCCGCAGCGTTGGCTTTTTCCCAATAGAGGCCAAGTACCAGCGGCCAGAGAAAGACGGCTTCAAGGCCGCCAAAGGCGAGCAGGTTCAGCCAGATAATCATATCCGGCGGATTCCATGCGGCCAGCAGCAGCAGCAGGCCCAGCATCAGGGTAATAGCGCCTGAGAGGCGTTTCAATAGCGGCTCATTGTCCATCTGATGCGGGCGGAGGCGTAAAAAAAGATCTTTGACGATGGTTGCCGACGATTGCAACAGTTGCGCGTTGATGGTCGACATAATTGCCGCCATCGGCGCGGCAAGGAAAATTCCCGCAGCGATGGGCGGTAAAACGTGGATCATCAGCGTTGGAATAACCCGATCGGGCACGGTGAGATCGGGCAGGATCGCCCGGCCCAGCGCGCCAGCCAGATGCATGCCAAACATCAGCACCGTCACGACAATCGTCCCTAAAATGATGCCGCGATGAACGGCTTTGCTGTCTTTGTAGGAGATACAGCGCACGGCGGTATGCGGCAGGCCGATAACGCCAAAGCAGACCAGCACGGAGAACGAGGCGAGAAAAGTGGGGCTGAGGATATTATCCACGCCGCCGGCGCTGATCAGCTGTGGGTTGATCTGCGAAAGCTTATCAACGGCACTGTGAAGACCGCCTGCCGCGTGAATAATCGCGAACAGAAGGATGAAGGTCCCAGCCAGCATCACCAGCCCCTGCATGGCATCGTTCAGCACACTGGCGCGAAAGCCGCCAAAAGCGGTATACAGGGCGATGGTACCGCCGAATATCAGCAGGCCGGTGTCGTAAGGAATGCCGGCCGCCGTTTCAAGCAGCCTTGCGCCACCGATAAACTGCACGGTCATTGCACCAATAAAGGCGATCAGCAGGCTGAGGCTGGCAAGCCATACCAGCAGCGGGCTGCGATAGCGCGCAAAAAGCATATCGTTAAGCGTAACGGCATTATAACGACGAGCAAGAATGGCGAATTTTTTTCCCAACACACCCAGCGACAGCCAGACCGCAGGCACCTGCACCATCGACAGTAATACCCAGCCCAGCCCATATTTATAGGCGGCGCCAGGGCCGCCTATAAACGAACTGGCGCTGATATAGGTAGTGGTCAACGTCATGGCAAGAACAAAGCCGCCCATTGACCGGCTGCCGAGAAAATATTCCGACAAAAAGTTGCCTTCATGCCGCTTGCGCATGGCATAAAGAGAAAGCCCGGCCACCAGCAGCAGATAAGCGAGAAGAGGAAGAATAAGTTCAGATTTCACGCTCGTCCTCCAGCGGAATGTCGCGAAATACCAGCCTGATCATCAGCCAGCACAGAATAATAAACAGCAGTGGCACCACCAGGCAGGCCATTTCAAACCAGTGCGGCAGGCCGGTTGGGCCGGGTTTATTATCCATCAGCCAGGCCATCAGCGACCACGCAGCCAGATAGGCTACCGCCAGCCAGAACGACCAGCGCGCTTCACGATGGGCCTGAAGAAAACGCTTGTCCATCTCTCTTCCTCACCCTGAATTCATAAAGAAAAAGGCCGGTCAGACCGGCCTTTTTGGCGAAACGTCAGGCAAATCAGGTTTCCTGAAGGCCGAGTTTCTTCTCCAGATAGTGGATGTTAGTGCCACCCTGCTGGAAGTTTTCATCCGTCATGATCTTCATCTGCAATTCGACATTCACCTTGATGCCGTCGATGATCAGCTCGGCCAGCGCGTTTCTCATACGGGCAATCGCCACGTCACGCGTTTCGCCATAGGTGATCAGCTTGCCGATCATTGAATCATAGTACGGTGGTACGGTATAGCCTGCATAGATGTGTGATTCCCAACGCACGCCGAAGCCGCCGGGCGCGTGAAAACGCGTGATCTTACCAGGGCTTGGCAGGAATGTGTTGGGATCTTCCGCATTGATGCGACACTCTACCGCATGACCGCGGATCACCACGTCGTCCTGTTTGATCGACAGCGGCTGACCGGCTGCAATGCGCAGCTGCTCTTTGATCAGATCCACGCCGGTGATCATCTCCGTCACCGGATGCTCAACCTGAATACGGGTGTTCATCTCAATGAAGTAGAACTCGCCGTTTTCATACAGGAATTCGAACGTACCGGCACCGCGATAGCCAATCTCAATACAGGCTTTGGAGCAGCGCTCACCGATAAAGCGGCGCAGTTCCGGCGTGATGCCCGGCGCAGGCGCTTCTTCCACCACTTTCTGGTGACGACGCTGCATTGAGCAGTCGCGCTCGGCCAGATAGATAGCGTTGCCCTGACCATCGGCCAGTACCTGAATTTCGATATGGCGCGGGTTCTCCAGATACTTTTCCATATAGACCATATCGTTATTGAAAGCCGCTTTCGCTTCCGCACGGGTCATATTAATGGATTGCTCCAAATCTTTGTCGCTGCGCACCACGCGCATGCCGCGACCGCCGCCGCCGCCAGAGGCTTTGATGATAACCGGGTAGCCGATGCGTTGAGCGAAAGCGCGGTTCTTTTCCATATCATCGTTAAGCGGGCCATCGGAACCGGGTACGCACGGCACGCCAGCTTTTTTCATCGCGTTGATGGCGGATACTTTGTCGCCCATCAGGCGGATGGTTTCTGCTTTCGGGCCGATAAAAATAAAGCCGGATCGCTCGACCTGTTCGGCAAAGTCGGCATTTTCCGACAGGAAGCCATAACCGGGGTGGATCGCCACCGCGCCGGTGATTTCCGCCGCGGAAATGAGCGCCGGAATGTTCAGGTAGCTTTTTACTGAAGGGGCAGGGCCGATACAGACGGTTTCATCTGCCAGCAGTACGTGTTTCAAATCGCGATCCGCGCTTGAGTGTACCGCAACGGTTTCAATGCCCAGCTCTTTACAGGCACGAAGAATACGTAGCGCGATTTCGCCACGATTCGCTATAACAATTTTTTCCAGCATGGTTCGCCTCGTTATTCGATGACTACCAGCGGCTCGTCAAATTCAACAGGCTGGCCGCTTTCAACCAGGATCGCTTTTACCACGCCGGACTTGTCGGCTTCGATCTGGTTCATCATTTTCATCGCCTCGACGATACATAGCGTGTCGCCGGCGTTAACTTTCTGGCCGATCTCAACGAATGCGCGAGCGTCAGGACTTGGCGTGCGGTAGAACGTGCCTACCATGGGTGAACGCACGATGTGACCACTGATTTCGGCAGGTGCCGGCGCTTCCATTGCAGGGGTGCTGGCCGGAGCAACGGCAGTAGCCAGTGCTGGCTGTTGCTGCATCATGGGGGCAGCGTAAGCCTGCTGCATCATTGGGTAACCCATGTTGGCCGGAGAGCGACTGATGCGAACGGATTCTTCTCCCTCAGAGATTTCCAGTTCAGCAATGCCTGATTCTTCAACCAGTTCGATCAGTTTTTTAATTTTACGAATATCCATAGATGTGGTTCCGTACTCTGTTTAATGAGGTTGTGACAGGCGTTTTACCGCCGTCTGTAAAGCCCAGGAATAACCATCGGCGCCCAGCCCGCAAATTACGCCGGCAGCTATATCAGAAAGATAAGAATGGTGGCGAAACGGCTCGCGGGCGTGCACGTTAGACAGATGCACTTCAATAAACGGGATGCTTACGGCAAGCAACGCGTCACGAAGCGCTACGCTGGTATGGGTGAAGGCGCCCGGATTGATGACGATATAGTCCACATTGTCTTTTGCTTCATGGATGCGATCGATAAGCGCATGTTCCGCGTTTGACTGGAGATGGCTCAGTTTCACATTCAACGCGTCAGCTTTGGATGCGATGTCGCTGACGATTTCCGCTAATGTCGTCTTCCCGTACTTATCCGGCTCACGTGAGCCAAGCAGATTAAGGTTGGGGCCGTTTAAAAGCAAAATGTGAAACTTATCAGCCATTGCGCTGCTATCTCCTGCGATCTATAAGGCATCGCACAAAATACATCGGTAAATACCGTTTGTCACCTTTCATGATGAAATTTGGCAATTATTCGAGGTCAGGGTCGGGCATTATAATGATTTCGAGGCAATTCGCAGCTAAATACTGGTCTTATCAGCGAAGTTAATCAACTGACCTGGGAGGATGCAGGCGAATACTTTCCAGAACTGCGGCACGGCACGCAGTTCTGGAAGACCGCTATCGCAGCCACTGGCGAAATTTTTTATAGCGCCACGCCAGCAAAATTGCTGCGATAAGCGCATAAATCCAGGGCTGGGGCGAGAAGGTCTTGACTGACCACAGATAGTGCACCGGCGCGAGGATCGCGACCAGATAGATGCCGTTATGCAGCGTTTGCCAGCGCTTGCCCAGACGACGCTGCGCTTTTTGTGGGGACGTCGCCGCCAACAACAGCAATATCACCCAGCTCACGATACCCAGCGTCAGATAAGGACGGGAAACCAGCTCGGAGCCAAGCAGGCCGAGATTATCTATCCCTAACTCCAACAGCGAGTAGCTCACCAGATGCAGCGTTGCCCAGGCAAAGCACCACAGGCCGAGCAGCCGACGAACGCGGATCAGCAGCGGCTGTCTGCCGTAGCGCGCCAGCGGCGTCACCAGCAGCGTACCCAGGAGAAATTTCAGCGCCATGCGCCCGGTAAAGTGCTGAATATCCTTGGCCGGATCGGCGCTCAGCCAGCCCTGATCGATGGACAACAGCAGCCACAGCAGCGGTAGACTACCTGCCAGGTGCAGTACAACTTTCAGCAGCGTTATCTGTTTAAGCGTCAGGCGCACTAGAAATTCTCCCGCAAATCCATGCCACGATAGAGCGACGCCACCTGATCGGCATAACCGTTAAACAACAGAGTGGGTTGCCGTTTGACGTCAAGAATACCGCCTGAGCCGATAAAACGTTCGGTCGCCTGTGACCAGCGCGGGTGATCGACGTGCGGATTGACGTTGCCGTAAAAACCGTATTCATTCGATGCCAGCTGATTCCACGTGGTGGGCGGCATATCCTTCACTAAGGTAATTTTGACGATCGACTTAATGCCCTTAAAGCCGTATTTCCACGGCACCGTCAGGCGGACAGGCGCGCCGTTCTGCGGCGGCAGCGCTTTACCGTAAACGCCGGTGGTCAGCATCGTCAGGGGATGCATCGCTTCATCCAGACGCAGTCCTTCAACGTAGGGATAATCGATACCGCCACCGATAAAGCGATCTTTCTGGCCTGGCATTTCATCAGGCGCATAACGCGTCTGGAAAGCCACATAGCGCGCGTTGCTGGTGGGCTCGACCATTTTCAACAGCTTGCCCAGTTCAAAGCCCACCCAGGGCACCACCATCGACCAGGCCTCAACGCAGCGCATCCGGTAAATTCGCTGCTCAAGCGGAAAGCGTTTAAACAGGTCGTCCATACTCAGGGTGATGGGTTTCGCCACTTCACCGCCGATCTCTATTTTCCAGTCGGTGGTGTTCAGCGTCCCCGCATTGGCGGCCGGATCGGCTTTATCCAGCCCGAACTCATAAAAATTGTTATAACCCGTCACCTTGTCTTCCGGCGTGAGCGTCAGCTTCGCCTGAAACTGCGCAGGTTTGCTGAAATCGAGCGGCTTCCCGGCAGGGGCTTTGGGACGATCGTTGCCCTTAAACCACGCCAGTACATCCGCCTGCACGGCGGTGGGCAGCGACAGCGCGGCTGCGCTGATCCCCAACGTTTTCAGCACCTGGCGGCGACCGTTAAAAATACTTTCCGGGGTAACGTCGCGTTCAGTCAGTTTATCTACAGGTTTCATCGGGTGAGGTCTCCAGGGAGCAGCGAAAAAACAAGAAACGTGACGCGTAGCGCCCCCGGTAAACGACAGGGGGCAAAAAATTAACGAATTTTTACCAGCGTGCGGCCGATTATTTCACCCTTCAGCAGCCTTGCCGCGCCGTCAGCAGCCTCGGCCAGCGCAATCTCACGCGTGGCGTGTTGATAAAACGCCTCAGGCAGCGTTTTGACCAGCCTTTTCCAGGCTTCAACACGGCGCGCCGCTGGCACACTCACTGAGTCGACGCCCTGAAGACGCACGTTGCGTAAAATAAACGGCATGACCGTGGTCGGCAGGGTAAAACCGCCCGCCAGCCCGCAGGCGGCCACCACGCCGCCGTAATTCATCTGCGCCAGCACGGCGGCCAGCACTTTGTCGCCCACCGTATCAATGGCGCCTGCCCAGCGCTGCTTTTCCAGCGGGCGCGAGTCCTGGGTAAACTCATCACGGGAAAGCATTGATGTCGCGCCCAGCTGCCGTAAATAGTCGTGCGTGGTTCCACGGCCGCTGACCGCCGTCACCGTGTAACCCAGCGCGCTGAGCAGGGCGATGGCACTGCTGCCCACGCCGCCGCTGGCGCCGGTTACCAGAATGTCGCCGCTGTCAGGCCGGATGCCGCCCTCTTCGAGCGCCATAACGCAAAGCATTGCGGTAAAGCCCGCCGTGCCGATGATCATCGCTTTGCGGCCGTCCAGCCCTTCCGGCATCGGCACCAGCCAGTCGGCTTTGACCCGCGCCTGTTCAGCAAGGCCGCCCCAGTGATTCTCTCCCACGCCCCAACCGGTAAGCAGCACCGCCTGACCATTATGGAAGCGCGGATCTTCGCTATGGTGAACCTTTCCGGCAAAATCGATGCCGGGAACCATCGGAAACTGACGAATGATTTTTCCTTTCCCGGTAATGGCCAGCGCATCTTTATAGTTAAGACTGGACCAGTCGATATCGACCGTTACTTCACCGGCAGGTAACATCTCTGGCGAAACGGGCTTCACGTGTGCGATGGTCTGGCCGTCTGACTGTTCAAGAACGAGTGCTTGCATGGGATCTCCTGCATAGGCTTTAAAAGTATAAGAAGGTTTTAAAAAGAGTTTACTGACTTTATTGTTAACTATCTTGCGAACAGGTAAGTAAATGCACGAAGGGATGTGATATTTTTCTCTGACGACATCAGCCGAAACTACTTACACTATCAGCAGAAAATTGAGAAAAGCGCTGCTGAAAAACGGGCACAGGGATGCGATTAACAACCAGACTTTCCACGATTATCACGTTAGTGACCGCGCTGGCAACCATGCTGATGCTGGCGGGATGCGTGCTGAGTTTTTTTTATCTGAGCGAGCGCCGCGCGGAGCATCGTTTGCAGTTATTCGCGGAAAACGTCGACAGCGCGCTGCTGCTCAACTCGCCTGAACAAATTGCCCCCGGCATGCGCCTGATGATGGGGCCGCTGCAAATTACGCGCGCAGAACTGCTCGACGGGCAGTCGGTTCGTCTGAAGGTGGGACATCATCAGGATGAGGTGATAGAGGACGAGCCAAATCAGCTTCATCGCACCGTTATTCAACTGAAAAAACACCCGGGTTATTCGCTGAATATTTTGTGGGTGGACACCACGAAGACCTGGCTGCGCTCGTTTATGGGCAGCTTTACCCTGACCGTGGTGGTGGCGATCGCCATCATTATGACGCTGACGCTGCTGCTGATCCACCGCTGGCTGAACCGCCAGCTAAAAGGCATGGAGCAGCTCGAACGCCGCGCCGCAGACGTACTGAAGGGCGAGCGCAGCCAGGTGAGATCCGGCTCGGTTTATGAATGGCCGCCCAAAGCCAGTTCCGCTATCGACCTGCTGCTTTCCGATCTGCATCAGGCGGGGGAGCAGCGCAATCGTATCGATACGTTGATCCGCGCCTTTGCCGCCAGAGATGCCAAAACCGGGCTTAACAACCGGCTGTTTTTCGATAATCAGCTCTCAACAATGCTGGAAGAAAATGACGGTGCCAGCGCGCACGGCATGGTGATGATGATACGTTTGCCGGACTTCGATACGCTGCGTGAAAACGAAGGCAATCACTATTCGCAGGAGTACCTGTTCGATATGGTCAATCTGCTCTCCACCTTTGTCATGCGCTATCCGGGCGCGCTGCTGGCGCGCTATTTTCGCAGCGATTTCACGGTTTTACTGCCGCATCGCAGCCTGAAAGACGCCGACATTATTGCTTCGCAATTGATAAACGCCGTGGATGCGCTGCCACCTAACCGCATGCTGGACCGCGAAGACATGATCCACATTGGTATCAGCGCCTGGCACAGCGGGCAAAGTACGCAGGACGTGATGGACAGTGTGGAGCTGGCAACACGGCAGGCGACGCTGTTGGGCGGCAACAACTGGTCAGTCAGCAACGTTCCGCAGCAAAAATTTTCGCGCGGTAGCGTGAAGTGGCGAACGCTGCTGGAAAATACGCTCAGCCGCGGCGGCCCGCGCCTGTATCAAAAGCCTGCGGTCGATCGCCTGGGCAGCGTGCATCATCGGGAAATCATGCCGCGCATTTTCGATGGCGAGACCGAAGTGCTGGCTGCGGAGTACCTGCCGTTGGTGCAGCAGCTTGGCATGGCGGAAGCCTACGATCGTCAGATGGTGACGCGCATCATTTCCCTGCTGCCGGTCTGGCCGGAAGAAACGCTGGCTGTCCCGTTGACGGTTGATGCGCTTTTAAAGCCGTCATTTCTGAGCTGGCTGCGCGATGTCCTGCTGCAATGCACTAAATTTCAAAGAAATCACATTTTATTTGAACTTGCAGAAGCAGATGTGTGTCAACACATCAATCGTCTTGGCGGCGCGCTGCGTCTGATGCAAGGCTCAGGCTGCCGGATTGCAGTGAATCAGGCGGGCCTGACGGTGGTCAGCGCATCGTATATTAAGCAGTTTGACGTTGAGCTGATCAAGTTGCATCCCGGTCTGGTGCGCAATATTGAACGGCGCACCGAAAACCAGCTCTTCGTGCAGAGCCTGCTTGAGAGCTGTCACGGGACATCAACGCGGGTCTTTGCCGCTGGCGTTCGGGCCAAAACGGAATGGCTGACGCTGGCTGAACTGGGCGTGGCGGGAGGGCAGGGAGATTTCTTTGCATCCTCGGAACTGCTGAGCAGCAACGTGAAAAAATATTCGCAAAGATATCGAGTTTAATCTGCCGTTAAACCCGTTTTCACGTAGAATGGCCGCGCGGCTGTGGTGCCGACGAGAGGTTGTCCTGACGCAGAGTGAGGGCGCCTGAGAATGTAAAATTTTATGTACGTTATACCCGCTTGCCAGCGTGGAAATGAACAGCGAGACCGTTTCGACTGTGGATAGTTTTTGGCGTTGTAAGTCTGGCGTGATATAGCGTATTTTTTCATCGAAGCAGGACGTTTTTGCGCCTTGTCGCTGCCTCATGTGATTGGTAAAGTAAGCGGATTTTATCATCCGCCTCCAGCTTGCAGGATTATCCTTCAGTATGTTTAAAAAATTTCGTGGCATGTTTTCCAACGACTTGTCCATCGACCTGGGTACCGCCAATACCCTGATTTACGTTAAAGGACAGGGCATCGTCTTGAATGAGCCCTCCGTCGTTGCTATCCGCCAGGATCGTGCCGGTTCCCCGAAAAGCGTTGCGGCCGTTGGCCATGACGCTAAGCAGATGCTTGGCCGTACGCCGGGAAATATTGCTGCTATTCGCCCGATGAAAGATGGCGTGATTGCTGATTTCTTCGTGACCGAAAAAATGCTTCAGCACTTTATTAAACAGGTTCACAGCAACAGCTTCATGCGCCCAAGTCCGCGCGTGCTGGTCTGTGTGCCCGTTGGCGCCACGCAGGTTGAGCGTCGTGCAATTCGCGAATCCGCTCAGGGCGCAGGCGCGCGCGAAGTATTCCTGATTGAAGAGCCGATGGCCGCCGCGATTGGCGCCGGCCTGCCGGTGTCAGAAGCGACCGGCTCCATGGTTGTGGATATCGGTGGTGGCACCACGGAAGTGGCGGTGATCTCGCTGAACGGCGTGGTTTACTCCTCTTCCGTGCGTATTGGCGGCGACCGCTTTGATGAAGCCATCATTAATTATGTTCGCCGTAACTACGGTTCGTTGATTGGTGAAGCGACCGCCGAGCGCATCAAGCATGAAATCGGTTCTGCCTATCCGGGCGACGAAGTGCGCGAAATCGAAGTGCGTGGCCGTAATCTGGCCGAAGGCGTGCCGCGCGGCTTTACGCTGAATTCAAACGAAATTCTTGAAGCATTGCAGGAGCCGCTGACCGGTATCGTTAGCGCGGTTATGGTGGCGCTGGAACAGTGTCCGCCTGAACTGGCCTCTGACATCTCCGAGCGCGGCATGGTGCTCACCGGCGGCGGCGCGCTGTTGCGTAACCTCGATCGCCTGCTGATGGAAGAGACGGGCATCCCGGTTGTGGTGGCCGAAGATCCTCTGACCTGCGTAGCGCGCGGCGGTGGTAAAGCGCTGGAAATGATCGACATGCACGGCGGCGATTTGTTCAGCGAAGAATAATCAGCCTGAAGGCGCGCGTGTCTGCGCGCGTCTTTTACCCGATGTCGAGGAAAACGCCGAGTTTATGAAGCCGATTTTCAGTAGGGGGCCTTCCCTACAGTTACGCTTATTTTTAGCGGTCCTGGTGGCAGTAGGCGTCATCATCGCCGACAGCCGCATGGGCGCGTTTACCCAAATTCGCACCTATATGGATACGGCGGTCAGCCCATTCTATTTTCTGGCCAACGGGCCACGTCAGATTCTGGACAGCGTTTCTGAAACGCTCGCCTCTCGTCAGCAGCTTGAACTGGAAAATAAAGCGCTTCAGCGCGAGCTGATGATCAAAAACAGCGAACTTCTGATGCTGGGTCAGTTTAAGCAGGAAAACGCGCGCCTGCGCGAGCTGCTCGGCTCGCCGCTACGTCAGGACGAGCAGAAAATGGTTACCCAGGTGATCTCAGCCGGTACCGATCCCTACACCGATCAGGTGGTGATCGATAAAGGCAGCGTCAACGGCGTCTATGAAGGCCAGCCGGTTATCAGCGACAAGGGCGTGGTGGGGCAGGTCGTGGCGGTAGGGAAAATTACCAGCCGCGTGATGCTGATCTGCGACTCTTCCCATGCGCTGCCTATCCAGGTACTACGCAATGACATTCGCGTGATCGCCGCCGGTAATGGCTGTTCCGAAGAGCTTCAGCTTGAGCACCTGGCAGGGAATATCGACATCCGTCCGGGCGACGTGCTGGTCACCTCCGGGCTGGGTGGCCGCTTCCCGGAAGGCTATCCGGTGGGCGTGGTCTCCTCGGTGAAAGTGGATACGCAGCGCGCCTATACCGTCATTCAGGCGCGGCCTACCGCTGGCCTTCAGCGTCTGCGCTACCTGTTGCTGCTGTGGGGTGCCGATCGTAACGGCAGTATGCCGCTGGCACCGCCCGAAGTGCATCGGGTGGCGAATGAACGCCTGATGCAGATGATGCCGCAGGTGCTGCCGACCGCAGGCGAAACGGTCGGGCCGCCCGCACCCGGCGCAGTGCAGAATAACGCTGCGCCAGCCGCAGCCGGAGGCCAGCCTTGAGCAGCTATCGCAGTCACGGCAGATGGGTTGTCTGGCTGTCGTTTCTGATTGCGCTCTCGCTACAGATTATGCCGTGGCCGGAACAACTTTACATGTTCCGCCCCTCCTGGCTGCTGCTGATCCTGATTTACTGGGTGCTGGCGCTGCCGCATCGCGTTAATGTCGGTACGGGCTTCCTTATGGGATCTATAATGGATCTTATTTCTGGTTCAACGCTGGGCGTGCGCGCGCTGGCACTCAGTATTGTGGCTTATCTGGTGGCCTTTAAATTTCAACTGTTCCGCAACCTCGCGCTCTGGCAGCAGGCGCTGATGGTGATGGTGCTGTCGCTGGCAACGAGCGTCATTATTTTTTGGGCGGAGTTTCTGGTGATTAACGTCTCGTTCCGTCCGGAAATTTTCTGGAGCAGCGTAATTGACGGCATCCTCTGGCCCTGGTTGTTCTTACTGATGAGAAAAATACGCCGCCAGTTCGCCGTTCAATAAGGAAGATTATGGTATCCCTTTATCTGGCCTCTGGTTCCCCTCGTCGCCGCGAGTTGTTGACGCAGCTTGGTCTGCGCTTCGAACGCCTCTCCTCGCAAATTGAAGAAAGCAGACGTCCTGATGAAGAGGCGGAAGCCTACGTTCGTCGCCTTGCGCGTGAGAAAGCGCAGGCTGGCGTAGCGGTTGCGCCGCAGGATCTGCCCGTTCTGGGCGCCGATACTATCGTTGTGCTGCATAGCGAGGTGCTGGAAAAACCCGCCAGCGCGTCTGACGCGGCCGCCATGCTGGCGAAGCTGTCGGGGCAAACGCACCGCGTGCTGACCGCCGTGGCGCTGGCTGACAGACAGCACCAACTGGAGTGTCTGACCGTCACCGACGTCACCTTTCGCACGCTGACCGACGCGGACATCGCAGGCTATATCGCCAGCGGCGAGCCGATGGATAAAGCGGGCGGATACGGCATTCAGGGACTGGGCGGAAATTTCGTCCGCAAGATCAACGGCAGCTACCACGCTGTGGTTGGGCTGCCGCTGGTGGAAACCGCCGAGCTGCTCAGCCACTTTGAATCACTGCGTGAAGTGGGGGAGAAAAATGACGGCTGAACTGCTGGTAAATATTACGCCTGGCGAAACCCGCGTTGCCTATATTGACGGCGGCATCCTTCAGGAAATCCATATCGAGCGTGAAGCGCGTCGCGGCATCGTAGGCAATATCTATAAAGGGCGCGTCAGTCGCGTGCTGCCGGGCATGCAGGCGGCCTTCGTCGATATTGGCCTGGAGAAAGCGGCGTTTCTGCACGCTTCCGACATTATGCCGCACACCGAATGCGTGGCGGGTGATGAAAAGAAAAACTTTGTGGTGCGCGATATTTCAGAGCTGGTGCGCCAGGGACAGGATCTGATGGTGCAGGTGGTGAAAGATCCGCTCGGCACCAAAGGCGCGCGGCTCACCACCGACATCACGCTGCCGTCGCGCTACCTGGTCTTTATGCCCGGCGCATCGCACGTAGGCGTCTCGCAGCGTATCGAAAGCGAAGCGGAGCGTGAGCGGCTGAAATCCGTGGTGTCCTCCTACTGCGACGAACTGGGCGGCTACATTATCCGCACTGCGGCGGAAGGCGTTGGCGAAGTGGAGCTGGCGTCTGACGCTGCCTTCCTCAAGCGGCTATGGACGAAGGTGCTGGAGCGTAAAAAGCGCAACCAGACGCGCTACCGTTTGTACGGCGAAGTGGCGCTGTCGCAGCGCATCCTGCGTGATTTTGCAGGCGCCGCGCTGGATCGCGTGCGCGTGGATTCACGGATTACGTATGAGCAACTTATTGAGTTCACAGGCGAATACATCCCGGAGATGAGCGCGAAGCTGGAACTGTACACGGGTACACAGCCGATTTTTGATCTCTTCGATGTGGAAAATGAAATCCAGCGCTCGCTCGATCGCAAAGTGGAATTGAAGTCCGGCGGCTACCTGATTATCGATCAGACCGAGGCGATGACCACCATTGATATTAATACTGGTGCCTTTGTCGGCCATCGCAACCTCGACGAAACCATTTTCAATACGAATATTGAAGCGACCCAGGCGATTGCCCGTCAGCTACGTCTGCGTAACCTCGGCGGCATCATCATTATCGACTTTATCGACATGAGCAACGAAGACCACCGTCGCCGGGTACTGCATTCGCTGGAGCAGGCGCTGAGCAAGGATCGCGTGAAAACCGGTATCAATAACTTCTCGCAGCTTGGGCTGGTGGAGATGACCCGCAAGCGCACGCGGGAAAGCATTGAGCACGTGCTTTGTCAGGAGTGTCCGTCCTGTAAAGGCCGCGGCACGCTGAAAACGGTGGAAACGGTGTGTTATGAAATCCTGCGTGAGATTGTCCGCGTTCACCATGCTTACGACTCCGATCGTTTTCTGGTTTACGTCTCGCCGGCGGTGGGCGAGGCACTGAAGACCGACGAATCCCACGCGCTGGCCGAAGTCGAAATATTCGTTGGTAAACAGGTGAAAGTTCAGATTGAACCCCTCTATACTCAGGAACAGTTTGACGTAGTCATGATGTAATGTTGTCGTTCAGGTCCGCCGTTGCGGAAGTCATGGAGAGGTGTGTGTGAGGCAATTGCCGAGGATTCTGCTGCTTGCCGGCGCGATTATCGTTGTCGTTGTTGCGCTGCTGGTGAGCGGGCTGCGTCTGGTTATGCCGCACCTGGACAGCTGGCGCGAACCGATCCTGAAGCACGTCTCCTCCGCCATCAATATGCCTGTCCAGGCTACCGTGCTGCATGGCCAGTGGGCGAACTTCGGCCCGGTTCTTGATATCGGCGATCTCCACGTTGGCTTGCAGGACGGCGGCGAGCTGAACGTCGGGCGGGTGTCGCTGGCGCTGGATGTCTGGCAGTCGCTGCTGCATCTGCGCTGGCAGTTCCGCAATCTTACTTTTTACCAGCTTCGGCTGGCGACCAATACGCCGCTGACCATTGGCGACAACGCCAAAATTGAACTGAAACCCGGTCAGATCAACGATCTTTTCCTTCGCCAGTTTGACCATTTCGACCTGCGCGACAGTGAGATCAGCTTCCTGACGCCGTCCGGCCAACGCGCGCGCCTGGATATTCCACAATTGACCTGGCTTAACGAACGAACCCGCCATCGCGCTGAAGGGTTGGTTAATCTGTCGAGCTTTACCGGCCAGCACGGCGAAGTGCAGGTGCGGCTCGATCTCAGCGACAGTAACGGATATCTGGACACCGGCCGCGTGTGGATGCAGGCCGAGGACGTAGACGTGCGCCCCTGGCTGGGAAAATGGATGCGCGACAATACCACGCTCAATCGCGCCCGCTTCAGTCTTGCCGCCTGGATGACCCTGAAAGAGGGCGAGCTTTATGAAGGTGACGTGCAGCTTAAAAAAGGCGGCGCGGGCTGGCAGGGCGACAGGCAACCCCACACGCTGACCGTCGATAATGTTACCGCGCATATCACCCGCTTCAACAGCGGCTGGCGTATTCATCTGCCGCAAACCAACCTGGTGACCGATGGGAAGCGCTGGCCGAACGGGCAGCTTTCACTGCTCTGGCAGCCGGAAAGCGGCCTGCTTCCCGGCCCGGAACATAACGAAGAGGTGCGCTTTCGCGCCACCAACCTGGATCTGGAACGCATCGATCCTATTATTCCGCTTTTCGCCGGTATGACGCCAGGGCTGCTGGAAAACTGGCGCGCGCTGCAACCACGCGGCCTGCTGAAAGTGCTGGCGGTGGACGTGCCCGTTAAGCAGCCGGAGCACATGCGTTTCCAGGCACGCTGGCAGGATCTGCGCTGGCAGCACTGGGAACTGCTGCCGGGCATGGAACATCTTGACGGTGAGGTCGCTGGCGGCGTGTCCGACGGACAGCTGCGCTTCAACCTTAATAACGCCACGCTGCCGTACGGCGACATGTTCCGTGCGCCGCTGGACGTTGCCCACGCCAGCGGCACCCTCGACTGGCGTTATGACAAAGACAATATCACCCTCAGCGGTAAGGATCTGGATGTGCAGGCGCGCTCGCTGTGGGCTAAAGGCGACTTCAAATGGGCGCAAAACAGCGGGCAGCCGCCAAGGCTGGATATTCTTGCCGGGATCAACGTCACCAACGCGGCCGATGCCTGGCGCTACTTCCCCGAACCACTAATGGGCACAGCGCTGGTCAATTATCTCAGCGGCGCCATTAAAGGCGGCCAGGCGCGTAATGCATCGCTGGTTTTTGCCGGTAATCCGGAACTTTTCCCGTTTAAACATAACGACGGGCTGTTCCAGGTTTGGGTGCCGCTCAAAAATGCTACCTATGCGTTTCAGCCAGGCTGGCCCGCGCTTGAGAACCTCGATATCAACCTGGATTTCGTTAACGACGGCCTGTGGATGAAGGCCAGCGAGGCGAAGCTGGGCAAGGTACAGGGGAAAAATATTTCTGCGGTCATTCCTGACTATCTGAAAGAGAAACTGATTATCGATGGTGATATCAGTGGTGAAGGCAAGGACGTTGGCGACTACTTTAATCAGACACCGTTAAAACCTTCTTTAGGCGCTGCCCTCGATGAGCTTCAGGTTACAGGGAATGTGGGTGGTCACTTACATTTAGACATTCCGCTGGATGGCGAAGAAGTGCGCGCCACCGGCGACGTGAACCTTCATAATAACGCGCTGTTTATCAAACCGCTGGAAAGCACGCTCCATCAGCTTAACGGGCGTTTCACTTATGATAACGGCAATCTGCAAAGCGGGCCGCTCACCGCCACCTGGTTTGGTCAGCCCATTGACGCCAGCTTTAACACCAAAGAAGCGGCGAAAGAGTATCAGATTGGCGTGGACGTGAAGGGCGACTGGCAGCCGGGTAAAATCGACGCCGTACCGGCGGCGCTGCGTGAAAAAATCGGCGGCACCGCCAGCTGGAAAAGCGATGTGCAGATCGCCTTGCCGCATGCGGGCGGCGCGAATTACACCATTGCCGTGGATGGCGACCTGAAGAATGTAAGTAGTCACTTACCTTCTCCGCTTGATAAAAAACAGGGCGACGCGATGCCGGTAAAAGCTATTGCAAAAGGCGATCTCGCCTCATTTAACCTGAGCGGCTCAGTCGGTAGCGATCACCGCTTTAACAGCCGGTGGTTGTTAGGTAAGCAGCTTAAAATCGAGCGCGGTATCTGGGAAAACACCACCCGCCGCACGCCGCCCTTGCCGCAGTCTGCGGGCATGGTGCTGAACCTGCCGCCGCTGGACGGGGCCGCGTGGCTTGGTCTGGTGGGCGCGGGCGGCGATCAATCAGCCGGCAAAAGCGGAAAATCGCTGATACCGGGAAATATTATCCTGCGCACGCCTGCCCTGATGCTGGCGGGCCAGCAGTGGCGCGATCTTGACGTGACGCTCAGCCAGACGATGGCGGGAAATACTCAGGTCACGGCGAAAGGCAAAGAGATCAACGGCACCTTAGCCATCAATGGCAATTCGCCCTGGGTTGGGCATCTGAACTATCTCTATTACAACCCGGAGTGGGCCGCGCAGAAGGGCGCCTCGCCGATGCCGGACGACGCCAGCGCGATCGATTTCAGCAGCTGGCCCGCGCTCAACATCACCTGTGACGAGTGCTGGCTGCGCGGGCAAAAATTTGGCCGGATGCAGGCAGATTTTGCCCACACTCACGACACGCTTTCGCTGAAAAACGGCCTGATTGACTCCGGCAGTTCGCGCCTGACGGTCAATGGCGAATGGGTTAATCGTCCTGGTTCGCAGCGCGCCGCCCTGAAAGGCGTGCTGAGCGGTAAAAAAATTAACGACGCCACCAACTGGTTTGGCGTGAACTCGCCGCTGCGCGATGCGCCGTTTAACATTGATTACGATCTGCACTGGCAGTCGGCGCCCTGGCAACCGTCGGAGAATACGCTGAGTGGCGTGTTGAAAACGCACTTCGGCGCGGGGGAAATTGCTGATGTTAATACCGGGCGAGCCGGGCAGCTGCTGCGGCTGGTGAGCTTTGATGCGCTGCTGCGCAAACTGCGGCTCGACTTCAGCGACACCTTTAATCAGGGCTTCTATTTTGACTCTATCAGCGGCACGGCCTGGATCGAAAAAGGGGTGATGCGTACCGACAACCTGCTGGTGGATGGCCTGGAAGCGGATATCGCCATGCAGGGCAAAATGGATCTGGTGAAGCGTCAGATCGATATGGAAGCGGTGGTAGCGCCGGAAATTTCGGCCACCGTCGGCGTGGCGGCGGCGTTTGCGGTCAACCCGGTGGTGGGCGCGGCGGTATTTGCCGCCAGCAAGGTGCTCGCGCCGCTGTGGAATAAGATCTCTGTTCTGCGCTATCACATCTCCGGTCCCATCGACAAACCACAGATCGATGAAGTCCTTCGCAAGCCGCGTGAGAAGAGCAACAGGTGAATTTGACGTGACTGCTTAATTGCCTCAGGCTATAGAGATGCGACGCCAGGCGACTGGCTCATCCAAACAGAGCGAGAACCCATGAGTCTGAATCTGGTAAGTGAGCAGTTACTAACTGCTAATAATATAAATCAACAGGATCTCTTTTCCCTGCTCGGTCAGCTTTCCGAACGTAAGCTGGACTATGCCGATCTCTATTTTCAATCCAGCTACCACGAATCCTGGGTGCTGGAAGACCGCATTATTAAAGACGGTTCCTGGAACATCGACCAGGGCGTCGGCGTGCGTGCCGTCAGCGGTGAAAAAACCGGCTTTGCCTATGCCGATCAAATTACACTGAATGCGCTGACGCAAAGTGCCCGCGCCGCACGCAGCATCGTGCGCGAACAGGGCAACGGTAAATCGCATACGCTCGGCGCGGTGGTAAACCGCTCGCTGTACACCACTGCCGATCCGCTGCAAAGCCTGACCCGTGAAGAGAAAATCGCCCTGCTACACAGCGTGGACAAGGCCGCCCGCGCTGCCGATAAGCGCGTGCAGGAGGTCAGCGCCAGCCTGAGCGGCGTCTACGAGCTGGTGCTGGTGGCGGCAACGGACGGTACGCTGGCGACCGACGTGCGTCCGCTGGTGCGGCTTTCCGTCAGCGTGCAGGTGGAAGAAAACGGCAAACGCGAGCGCGGCTCCAGCGGCGGCGGCGGCCGATTTGGTTATGAATTTTTCCTCGCTAACGAAGCGGGCGAAACGCGGGCGGAAGCCTGGGCGCGTGAAGCCGTGCGCATGGCGCTGGTCAACCTGAGCGCCGTTGCCGCACCGGCCGGTGCGCTGCCGGTAGTACTGGGCGCGGGCTGGCCTGGCGTGCTGCTGCACGAAGCGGTCGGACACGGGCTGGAAGGCGATTTTAACCGTCGCGGCACTTCGGTATTCAGCGGACAGATGGGCCAGAAAGTGGCGTCTGAGCTGTGTACCGTGGTGGACGATGGCACTATAGAAGGGCTGCGCGGTTCTCTGGCGGTCGATGATGAAGGCGTGCCGGGTCAGTACAACGTGCTGATTGAAAACGGTATGCTGAAAGGCTACATGCAGGATAAGCTCAACGCGCGCCTGATGGGCGTCAGTCCTACCGGCAACGGTCGCCGTGAGTCCTACGCGCATTTGCCGATGCCGCGCATGACTAACACTTATATGCTGGCGGGCCAGTCGACGCCGGAAGACATTATCGCAAGCGTTGATTACGGCATCTGGGCACCCAATTTTGGCGGCGGACAGGTGGATATCACCTCCGGTAAATTCGTTTTCTCAACCTCGGAAGCCTATCTGATTGAAAACGGTAAGGTGACCAAACCGGTGAAGGGTGCGACGCTGATCGGCTCCGGCATTGAAGCCATGCAGCAAATCTCCATGGTCGGCAACGATCTGGCGCTGGATAAAGGCGTGGGCGTTTGCGGCAAAGAGGGTCAGAGCGTGCCGGTCGGCGTGGGTCAGCCAACGCTGAAGCTGGACAGGCTGACCGTTGGCGGAACGGCCTGATCTCACGGCGTCGCCCGATGGGCGGCGTCTGGCGCCAGCGAATGGCACCCTGAGTAAGGCATGCGTGTTGAGGGGGTTTTATGCTTTTGTATCAGTTCAGTAAAGGCACTAATCCACGCCGGGTCATTATTTATATAGCTGAAAAAGGCCTGGTTATCCCACGGTACGAACTTGATTATCTGAATGGCGAGCACCGCTCCGCTGAGTATCTCAGCATTAACCCTTCGGGGCGGGCGCCCACCTTGCTCACGGACTCGGGCGTTGCCATAAACGATTCCGCAGCCATTATAGAATATCTGGAAGAGATTTTTCCTCACAATACCATGACAGGAACCGATCCTGTTTCACGGGCGCGTGTCCGTGCGCTGGAGCGGCTGGGGAGCGATCTTGTGGCGCGAGGCCAGCTGTGGTTATGGAATATCACCCCTGCTTTTCCGAAGAAAGAAGCTGCGCCGTCAAAAGCAACGGCGGATCGATTATTTGCTTATATCACAGAGCTGTTGAATGTGCTGGAAGAGGAAGTGGGTGAGAATGCGTTCCTGGCCGGCGAGCAACCGACAATAGCTGACTTCACCACTTTTCCCATTTTCCAGACCGCGCGAGAAAGATTTGACCTCTCATTCGGCAACGATCACCCGCGTCTTGATGCCTGGTATAAGCGTTTTCGGGCAAGGCCGGCTGCCGATTATTAAACATTCCGCGCCATGTCTTTCATGATGTCGGCGACCCTATCAAAATACTCTGTCAGATAGTTAATACAGACATGCACTTTTAACGGCAGCTTGTCCTTTTGCGTAAAGAGCGCGTAGACCGGCCGCGGCGCCGAATAGTACTGACCAAACAGGATATCCACTTTACCGGCGTTGATTTCGTCAATCACCCACATCAGCGGCACATAAGCGATGCCACACCCGGCCACCAGCCAGCGCAACAGCGTTTGCGAGTCGTTGGTAATAAAGCGCCCCTGCGGCGAAAGCCGTATGGAACTGCCCTCCTGGGCGGTCATTTCAAAGTCGTTATCCGGCCGTACGCTGTACTCCAGCCACGAAAAATTACCGATGTCGCCCGGTTTCTCCGGCGTGCCGTGCTGCGCCAGATAGCTTCTGGCGGCGCATACCACCATTGGCATGGAGCCCAGCCTTTTCGAGAACAGGCTGGAGTCCTGCAATGCGCCGACGCGGATCACCAAATCGAGCCCGTTGGCGATGGGATCGGGCGCCGGACTGCCGGTCATCACGTTAACGGTCAGTCCCGGATACTCTTTCAGCATGTCGGCGGTCATGGTTGCCAGCACGTTTTGCGCCATCGTTGAGGAACTGCCAATGCGCAGTGTGCCGACCGGCGTGTTGTTGAAAGCATAGAGCTGTTCGTGCGCCTGCTGCGCTTCCGACATCATCCGGCGGCAGCCCTGGAAAAAAATCTTCCCGGCTTCGGTCAGGCCGAGACTGCGGGTGCTACGATTAAGCAGCTTTACCTGAAGTTCATTCTCCAGCTTCGCCACCGCCTGGCTGACGGCGGAAACGCTCATTTTGAGCTGGTGTGCCGCGGCGGTAAATGAACCCAGTTCCACCACGCGTGCGAACACGGACATACCTTTTAGTTTTTCCATTGTTAACTCTGGCTTAAAAGTGATTTAGATCACATTTAGTAGAAAACATATAGTAAGCCGCGTTACTATAGCACTGCCGGACCACTTCGCCGTCGCTCGCCCGCCTTTGTTGCGTGTCATTTTTCAACGCACGCCTGCCCCAGGCGTCATCCCGTGACTATCAACATGCTTCCCATTATCGGGCGCGTGACGTGTGGCAAAAGACGTGGAACCGGTTGAGGAACATTAAGGAATCGATATGAGCGTGCTGCCGGTTATGGTTATTTTTGGGCTCTCTTTTCCGCCCATCTTTTTTGAAATTATTGTGTCACTGATGCTGTTCTGGCTGGTGCGTCGTCTGCTTACGCCGACCGGCATCTATGATTTTGTCTGGCATCCCGCGCTGTTCAATACTGCGCTGTTCTGCTGTCTGTTCTGGCTGGTTACCCGGTTGTTCGTTTGAGGTTGCAATGAAAGCGCTAACAAAAAAAATCACTCGTTTTGCTCTTACCCTCATTTTAGTGATTATCGCCATCGTCGTCATTTTCCGTGTCTGGGTGTTTTATACCGAGTCGCCGTGGACGCGCGATGCGAAATTCACTGCGGATATTGTGGCGATTGCGCCTGACGTCAGCGGCCTGATCACCGACGTTCGCGTGCGTGACAACCAACTGGTGAAAAAGGATCAGGTGCTGTTCGTTATCGACAGGCCACGCTATCAACAGGCGTTGGATCAGGCCGAAGCGGACGTGGGTTACTACCAGGCGCTGGTCAATGAAAAGCGGCGTGAAGCGTCGCGCCGCAACCAGTTGGGCGTTTCTGCGATGTCGCGCGAGGCCATTGAGCAGTCAAATAATGATTACCAGACCAGCGAACATCAGCTGGCGAAGGCCGTGGCCACGCGCAATACCGCGAAGCTCGATCTGGAGCGAACCGAGGTGAAAGCGCCCGCCGACGGCTGGATAACCAACCTTAACGTCTACCGGGGCGAATTTATTACGCGCGGTTCAACGGCCGTGGCGCTGGTTCAGCAACACAGCTTTTACGTGCTGGCTTACATGGAAGAAACCAAGCTGGACGGTATTCGCCCCGGCTATCGCGTCGAAATCACGCCGCTCGGCAGCAACCGCGTGCTGCACGGAACGGTGGACAGCATTGCCGCAGGCGTGACCAACAGCAGCAGCAGCATCGACAGCAAAGGCATGGCGACCATTGATTCGAATCTGGAGTGGGTGCGCCTGGCGCAGCGAGTGCCGGTGCGTATTCATCTCGATCGGCAGCAGGGCAACCTTTATCCTTCCGGCACCACCGCCACGGTCGTGGTGACGGGTGAAAACGATCGCCGCGTGAAAGATCGCTCGCCGTTGATGCAGCTGATGCATCGCCTGCGAGAGTTCGGCTAAGCGGGAGCGCCCTATGCTGTGGTATCGTCTGCGGTTCCCTGTCAAGCTCACTTTCGCCATTCTGCTGGCGCTGCTGATTGGTTTCCACTTCAACCTTGAAACGCCGCGCTGGGCGGTGATGACCGCCTGTATCGTCGCGGGCGGTACGGCCTTTGCCGCAGGCGGCGATCCCTTCTCCGGCGCGCTGCGTCATCGCGGCATGTTGCGTATTATCGGCACGTTTATCGGCTGTATTGCGGCGCTGATCATTATGATCGCCACCATTCGCGCACCGGCGCTGATGCTACTGTTGTGCTGCCTGTGGGCCGGGCTTTGCGTCTGGCTCTCATCGCTGATCAAGGTAGAAAACTCCTACGCGCTTGGGCTGGCGGGCTATACGGCGCTGATTATTGTGGTCAGCGTGGATGCCAACGGTTCGGTGCTGCTGGCGCCGCAGTTTGCCGTTGAGCGCTGCTGCGAAATCATTATCGGTATTGTTTGCGCCGTGCTTGCCGACATGCTGTTTTCGCCGCGTTCGATAAAAAACGATATCGGGCGCGAGATCGACGCGTTGCTGATCGAACACTATCGTCTGATGCAGCTCTGCGTGACGCATGCCGACAAAGAAGAGGTGGATAAAACCTGGACCGGACTGGTTCGCCGCACGATGGCGCTGAACGGAATGCGTACGCATCTGCTGATGGAACCGGGTCACTGGCAAAAAACAGACCGACGCATGCGCGCGCTGAACACGCTTTCGCTGACGCTTATTACTCAGGCAGCGGAAACGTTTCTTATCCAGAACACGCAGAGCGCGTATATGCCGCCGCAGTTTCAACTGTTGTTTGAAAAACCGGTAGAAACCATTGCGGACGTGCACAAACGCATGAAAATTATGCGGCGGATTATCGCTGCCAGCGGCAGTAAAAACACGCCGCTGACGCTTTCTAACTGGGTGGGCGCCGCCACGCGCTATCTGCTGCTGATCAAAGGCATTCATACCAACAGCAGCATCAGTCGCAGTGAAGAAGAGGTGCTGAACAGCGAGCCGGTGGTGAAAATGCGCTCGGCGGAATCGCGCCACGCGCTGGTGAACGGTATCCGCACGTTTGTTGCCACGGCGGTAGGCTCGCTGTTCTGGCTGTGGACCGGCTGGACATCAGGGAGTGGCGTGATGGTGATGCTGGCGGTGATCACCGCGCTGGCGATGCGCATGCCAAACCCGCTGATGATGGCGAAAGATTTTCTCTATGGCATGATCGCTGCGATCCCGATCGGCGCCATTTACTATATGGTGATCATGCCCGCCACGCAGCAAAGTATGCTGCTGCTCTGTATCGCGCTGGGCGTGATGACCTTCATCGGCGGCATCCTGATCCAGCGCCGTCAGATCGGCACGCTCGGCGCGCTGGTGGGAACGCTGAACGTGCTGACGCTGGATAATCCGATGACCTTTCAGGTGGATTTTTTCCTCGACAACGCGCTGGGGCAGGCCATTGGCTGCTGTGTTGCGCTGCTGGTGATCTTATTGATCCGCGACACGTCGAAAGCGCGCATTGGCCGCACCTTGCTCAACCGCTTTATGTATGCGGCCGTCGCGGCAATGACCACCAGTCAGGCCAGGCGACGGGAAAACCATCTGCCCGCGCTCTATCAGCAGCTTTTTATGCTGTTGAATCTGTTTCCTGGCGATATCGATAAATACCGCATCGCGCTGACGCTGATTATCGGCCATCAGCGGCTGCGCGACGCCGACATTCCGGTAAACCGCGATCTTTCCGATTTCCACAAACAGCTGCGTCACACCGCCGACCAGGTCATTGCCAGCGGCAGCGATGCCAAACGTCGCCGCTATTTCGGACAGCTGCTGGCGGAGCTGGAGATCTATCAGGAGAAGCTGCGTTACTATGAGGCGCCGCTCAGCGTGACAGAACCGGTGGCGCGTCTGGCACAGATGCTGAAAAAATATCAGAATACGCTGGTGCAAATCTGATACGACGCTTTCGCGGTTGATACACAGAGAATCTCACCATCTATACTTACTCCTCAGCCCTTACAGGAGAAAAGTATCATGTCATCCCTTCAGGACAATGAACTGTTTCAGACGGGTTTCCTTGCTGGCGGCCAGTGGCAACGCTGCAAGGAAACCTTTGACGTGCTCAACCCGGCGACCGGCGAAACCATCGCGCAGGTCGCGCGCGCCGGAAAAAACGAAACCGAACAGGCGATTGCCGCCGCAGAGAAAGCGTTTCCGGCCTGGCGGGCTAAAACCGCTAAAGAGCGCAGCGACATCCTCAATCGCTGGTATCAGTTGGTGATTGAGAACAAAAGCTGGCTGGGAAAACTGATGACCGCAGAGCAGGGCAAACCGGTGAAAGAAGCGGAGGGCGAAGTAGAGTACGCCGCCAGTTTTATTCAGTGGTTTGCCGAGCAGGCGAAGCGCGCCAACGGGGAGATTATTCCGCCAGCCAAAGCGGGATCGCGTATTCTGGCGACGCGTGAACCGATTGGCGTGGTGGCGGCCATTACGCCGTGGAACTTCCCGATGGCGATGCTGACCCGCAAGCTGGGCCCGGCGCTGGCGGCGGGCTGTACCGGTGTGATCAAACCGGCCAATAACACGCCGCTTTCCGCCTTTGCGCTGCTGGCGCTGGCGAAGAAAGCGGGCGTGCCGGACGGAGTGCTCAATGCGGTGGCGGGCGATACGCATGCGATCAGCGATGCGATCATGGCCAGCAAGGCGGTCAGAAAGATCTCTTTCACCGGTTCTACCGGAGTGGGCAAGCTGCTGATGCGCAACGCGGCTGAAACGATGAAAAAAGTGTCGATGGAACTGGGCGGCAATGCGCCTTACATCGTCTTTGAAGACGCAGATATCGATGCGGCGGTGAAAGGCGCCATTGCCAATAAATTCCGCAATGCGGGTCAGGTATGCGTCAGCGTCAATCGCTTCTTTATCCACAACAGCATCTACGATCGCTTTGTGGATCAGCTTGCCGGTGAAGTCAGCAAACTCAACGTGGGCAACGGCATGGATGAAGGCGTAGTGGTGGGGCCGCTGATCGAATCCGCCGCCGTCGATAAAGTTGAAGAGCACGTGAAGGACGCGGTGGCAAACGGCGGACGGATCGTCACCGGCGGCGCGCGTCACGCGCTGGGCGGCAATTTCTGGCAGCCGACGGTGATTGCTGACGCCAACGACAACATGCAGCTTTCACGCGAAGAAACCTTTGGTCCGGTGGCGGCCTGTTTCCGCTTTGATAATGAAGAGGAGGTTGTTCGCCGCGCCAATGATACCGAGTTTGGCCTTGCCGCATATTTCTATACGCAGAACTTGCAGCGCGTTTTCCGCGTCTCCGCGGCGCTGGAAAGCGGTATGGTTGGCATCAATGAGTGTGCGGTATCGACCGAGCTGGCGCCGTTTGGCGGCGTGAAGGAGTCCGGGCTGGGGCGGGAAGGCTCTGTACTGGGCCTGGAGGAATATATGGAAGTGAAGGCCCTGCATATCGGCGGTTTGTAACACATCGACGAGGGGCCGTCAGGATCGGGGCAGGCCTGTGCCTGCCGCCGCAGCCTCTCAGTAAAAAGGGCTTCGGCGAACGAAGCCAAACGTCTTCATGCTGACGAGGAATGCGGTCCGGCAATGCAGCTTATTTGAACAGTTCAGCGGTAGCGTGGTAGTTGCCGTTGGTATAGGCCTCAATGATGCGATAGGCGCTGGCGCCCTGCTGGTCGGCTTTCTCAGAGAGCTGCTGACGGATATCGATTGGGGCGGCGTCTATACCGCTTACGGTTACGGTACCCACTGATTGCAGGTTATTTTTAGCCACGTCTTCGCTGGTCACCAGGTTTGCGGCGCTGGCGCCGAAAGAAACAACAGCGGCCAGGCTCAGGGCAGCGATAGCGATTTTACTTTTCATGATACTTACTCCATCTTTGTGAGCGCCAACTCCGGCCGGGAAATATCAGGCCGCGATAGCGCGTTATATTCTTTTACTTTCAGTTGATTAGCGTGCGCTTACTTGTAGATTTCGGCCGTGGCATGATAGTTATCATCAAGTTTTGCTTCGATGATGCGATAGGCCGTTGCGCCCTGCGCGTCTGCTTTCTGGCTGAGCGCCTGACGGATGTCCATTGGTGCCGCAGCGTTGCCACTCACGGAAACGGTGCCGAGGGATTGCAGATTTTGTGTCTGTCCGGCGTCCACATAATTTGCGGCAGATGCGCCGAAGGACAGAACAGATAGCAGGCTAAGCGATGCAACAGTAGTTTTAATGTTCATGGTGTTATTCCTCGTCTCTATTTTTATCTTTTTAGAAAGTGTGATTCGCATCACGAAAAAGAGTATAGATCTGATACCGGGAAATATTAATAGCATGCTAATAATATTTTGATGGGATACTTCAGTGCTAAACCACTTTTTAATAACGATAAGTTATAAGAAAAGCTTATTTTTAGCGTTGGTCACTAGAAATCTCATGAAAAACAAGGAAGTGGAAGAAATGAGCGATTTGTGCGGTTGGAGGCAGTGGTTCAGGCTGCACCAGGAGACCAGCGTCTTGTTATCTTTTGCTAAATGTGGCTTTATTAGCGTAATGTGCTGCTTTTCACATAAAAGCAAAAAGAGAGCCGCCAGAACGGCGGCTCAGGTAAGACGGACAGATCAAAAGTGTTGTTCGCGTGTTAAATAAACCGCTACTTATAACTCTTGTTCAAAGAGATGCAGAACAGCTTCATAGAGTTGTTTAACGGTGAACGCGCGCGCAGGGGTGATGAAGATAGTGTCATCACCGGCGATTGTCCCGAGAATACCTTCTGCTTTTCCAAGAGAATCCAGCAGGCGGGCGATCAGCTGCGCTGCGCCGGGGCTGGTATGAATGACCACCAGCGCATCATTGTAATCAATATCCAGCACCAGGTTTTTCAACGGGCTGGTGGTGGTCGGCACACCCAGCTCCGCAGGAAGGCAGTAAACCATCTCCATTTTCGCATTCCGGGTGCGAACCGCGCCAAATTTGGTTAACATGCGGGAAACTTTGGACTGATTGATATTATCGAAGCCATCTTCCTGCAACGCAGCGACGATTTCGCCCTGCGAGCTGAACTTCTCTTCTTTTAATAAGGCCTTAAAGGCCTTTATCAGATCTTCTTGTTTGGATGGGATACGCATAAAATTCCGCTAAAATTTACCGGTTATGGGGAGAATCCCGGTCGGGGCCGCCTGTCATTATGCATTTGAATGAATGTTTATGCAAACGGGTGAGAAGGCTGCAAAGACCTGGCAACGTTCTGCTAAAAAGGCAGAAAAATAAGCGAGCAGAAGGCAGTTAAGGTGAATGGTTTGTTATAAAATTGATGTTGTTCTGCTAAGTGGTAAGGGTGTAATGTAACGGCCATTCAGGTTGTTGCCTGTGCATTCACGGCACTTGATGCTCACATAATAAGGAGTTTAGGATGAAAGTTGCAGTTCTCGGTGCAGCCGGTGGTATTGGCCAGGCTCTCGCTCTTCTGCTGAAAACCCAGCTTCCGGCAGGTTCAGAACTCTCTCTGTACGATATCGCTCCCGTGACGCCCGGGGTGGCCGTCGATTTAAGCCACATTCCTACCGCCGTCAGCATTAAAGGCTTCAGCGGCGAAGACGCCACGCCAGCGCTTCAGGGCGCAAACGTGGTGCTGATCTCTGCGGGCGTCGCCCGCAAGCCGGGAATGGATCGCTCCGACCTGTTTAATGTGAACGCCGGTATCGTGCGTAACCTGATCCAACAGGTTGCGGATACCTGTCCTCAGGCGCTGATCGGTGTCATTACCAATCCGGTGAATACCACCGTTGCGATCGCCGCTGAAGTACTGAAGAAAGCAGGCGTCTACGACAAAAACAAACTGTTCGGCGTGACCACGCTGGATATTATTCGCGCCAATACTTTTGTGGCTGAACTGAAAGGTAAAAACCCTGGCGAGCTGAACGTGCCGGTTGTTGGCGGCCACTCAGGCGTGACCATCCTGCCTCTGCTGTCGCAAATTCAGGGCGTCAGCTTCTCTGAGCAGGAGGTCAGCGACCTGACCAAACGCATTCAGAATGCGGGTACGGAAGTGGTTGAAGCAAAAGCCGGTGGCGGATCCGCGACGCTGTCGATGGGGCAGGCCGCGGCCCGCTTTGGTCTGTCACTGGTGCGTGCGCTGAATGGCGAAAGCAACGTGGTGGAATGCGCCTACGTCGAAGGCGACGGCGAGCACGCGCGTTTCTTCTCTCAGCCGCTGCTGCTGGGCAAGAACGGCGTGGCCGAACGTAAACCGATTGGCAACCTGAGCGCGTTTGAGCAGCAGGCATTGAACAGCATGCTCGACACGCTGAAAAAAGATATCACGCTGGGCGAAGAGTTCGTTAAGTAACCCACAACGGGCCGGCACCGTCCGGCCCTGCTTTTCACTATCCTGCCTGACGCTAGTTCCCCGGATATTCCAGCACCGTGATCGGTAACGTCATCTTGCGGTCATTACGCAGAATATCGACGTCGATCACCGTTCCCGGCCTGATCTCAGCTACCTGATCCATCGTCTCCACCGCCGAGACGGCGGGGCGGTTATTTACGCGAGTGATCACATCGTTAACCTGAAGCCCCGCCTTCGCCGCCGGGCCGCCCTGCGCGACGTTGGTCACCACGATCCCCTGAATGTGGTCGAGACTGGCATTCTGCGCATGAAACTGCGGGATCTCCCGACCGCTGATGCCAATGAAGCCTCTGATCACCCGGCCATCACGGATCAGCTTATCCATGATCTTCGCCGCCAGCACGGTTGGAATAGCAAAGCCTATGCCTTCCGGCGTCTCGCCATCGTTACTTTTATCGAAAGAAAGTGTGTTGATGCCCATCAGCTCGCCAAGCGAATTAATCAGCGCGCCGCCCGAATTGCCTTTGTTAATGGAGGCATCGGTTTGCAGGAAGTTTTGATAGCGTGAAGGGCTCAATCCGACCCGCCCGGTGGCGCTGATAATGCCCTGCGTCACGGTCTGACCAATGTTATAAGGATTGCCGATCGCCATCACCAGATCGCCGATATGCGCGATGCGTTTAGGGTTAATAGGGATCACCGGCAGGGCGGAGGCGGTGATTTTCAACACCGCCAGATCGGTCAGGCTATCGGAACCCACCAGCATCGCCTCAAATATACGACCGTCCTGCAACGCGACAATGATCTGATCGGCGTCGTTAATAACGTGTTTGTTGGTAAGAATATAACCGCGCGCATCCATAATAACGCCGGAACCAAGCGTGCGGATTTCCAGATTATCAGCCGAGGCGTTGGCGCTGCGGTTGTAAACATTCACGACGGCGGGGGCGGCACGACGAACCGCAGCGTTATAGCTGACCGGCGAGCGATTCGCGCTGTCGTCTTTATGAGCAAAGAAGTCAGTGCCGATCCTCAACGCAGGTACGGCGGCCAGCAGAAGACCTGCTACCACTAAACCAAGAAGCACCGAACGTAAGAGTTTAAGAAACATGGCATTGAATGATAAGTGAATGAACGTCCGGCAGAATAACACGAGTTGAGCGGACACGCAGGTGTCCGCATCATCATTTAGCGCAGCAGCAGATAAATGCTTTCGCCGCCGCGGATCACATTCAGCGCCAGCAGCGGCGGTTTAGCGTCCAGCAGCTTGCGCAGTTCGGTAAGATTCTGTACCCGCGTGCGGTTTACGCCGACGATAACGTCGTCTTTTTGCAGGCCAAACTGTTCTGCTGGTGTCGATTTTTCAACGGCGGTAACGCTGACGCCTTTCGTGCCGTCTTTTGCTGCGCCGTCGCTAAAGGTAGCGCCCTGAAGGGCAGGCGTCATCTGTTCAGCGCTGACGGTGGTTTGCGTGCTGGTGTCCAGCTTCACGCTAACCGTCTGCGGTTTGCCGTCGCGGATCAGGCCAACGCGGACGTCTTTACCCGGTGCGGTGGTGCCGATTTTCACGCGCAGCGCGGCAAAGCTCTCCACAGGTTTGTCATCCAGCGTGGTAATAATATCGCCTGCTTTGATGCCTGCTTTCGCCGCCGCAGAACCCGGAATCACTTCGTTAACGAAGGCGCCGCGCTGGATATCGACGTTGAAGGCTTTGGCCATATCCGCCGTCATTTCAGTGCCTTTGATCCCCAACTGGCCGCGCTTCACTTCGCCAAACTCAATCAGCTGCTGAGCAAGATTCATCGCCATATTGCCCGGAATGGCAAAGCCGATGCCGATATTGCCACCGGCAGAGGAGAGGATAGCGGTATTCAGACCAATCAGTTCGCCGTTAAGGTTTACCAGCGCGCCGCCGGAGTTGCCGCGATTAATGGCCGCGTCGGTCTGTATAAAGTTTTCCAGCCCTTCAAGGTTCAGTCCGCTGCGGCCCAGCGCCGAGATGATCCCGGAAGTGGCGGTTTGACCCAGGCCGAACGGATTGCCGATGGCGACGGCAAAGTCGCCAACTTTTAACTGATCTGAGTCAGCCACTTTAATCTGCGTCAGCCCTTTTGCGCCGTTAATCTGGATTAGCGCAATATCCGTCTGCTCGTCGTGGCCGATCAGCTTCGCGTCAAACTCGCGCCCGTCGCTGAGCTGAACACTGATTTTGTCCGCGCCGTTCACCACATGATTATTGGTTAATACGTAACCTTTCTCTGCATTGATGACCACGCCGGAAGCGAGCCCTTCAAAAGGCTGCGGTTGCGCTTCACCGTTGCCTTCGCTCTGACCAAAGAACCGCTTAAGCGGTTCAGGGATTTCCTGGGCTTGCGTCTGCGTACCTTCCACATGGACGCTCACCACCGCAGGCAGCACTTTTTCCAACATTGGCGCCAGGCTCGGTAGCGGCTGGCCCTGAATTTGTGCCGGCAGCGTCGCCTGAGCCTGAGGCGTAACGGTCAGATTGAGGCCAATACTTAATGCTAATACGCTTAACAGTAATGATTTCTTCTTCATCGTTACAACGCTCTCACTTGATAAATGGGGGACGCGTGCCGGCGTGGAATAAAGGGCGACAATCGCCCCTGAGGAAGGCTTATTTTTTACTCCCGATCGCCGCTTCGCCGCGCAGCAGGCCGGAAGCGCTATCGGGGTAGTCGCGCGGCATCTGCACCGGCGCCTGGTCATTATCCGCTTCCGACTCCGTTAACTGATAAGCGAATGGATTTTTCTCGCCGGGCAGATTAGGCAGCAAATCGTTAGAGCCTTTCGCCATGTGCTGATAAAGCTGGCGATAGTCGCGCGCCATGTTATCCAGCAGTTCTGCGCTCTGCGCAAAGTGACTGGTCAACTCTTCACGGTAGTCGGCCAGTTCGGCCTTGGTTTTTTCCAGCTCGTACTGCATTGAGCGCTGTTCCCGTAGTTTCCTGTTACCAAAGCGCATTGCCACCGCGCCGATAACCAATCCAACTACCAACCCAATAAGCCCGTATTCCCAGGTCATAATAACTCCCGTGTTGTGTTCATTGTTCCGTAGGTTCGTCTGGTTGATGCCAGTCCACTGTTAGCCACTATAACCGCTAATCTCACGGAAGTGGAATCCTGAGGCAGCATAGCTTAGTCTGGAAGCGTTTTTTTTACGATCAACCTTCTGATTGCTCCGAATATTTCAGGAAATGTGAACAGATTATGCAAATGATGTCTCCTCTGTCGCGGTACCAGCAGGCGCTGGAAAACGGCGAGTATCAACCCGATGACGTGCAGCGCGAAGCCATCTCCCGGCTTGATGAGATTTATCACGCCCTGAGCGGGGCGGGGGCGACAAAACCGGAGTCAGGCAAAGGTTTGTTCGGCAAGCTGACTAAAATTATTGGCAAAGGTAAAAATGAGGCGGTTCAGCCGGTTCGCGGACTCTATATGTGGGGCGGCGTTGGGCGCGGAAAAACCTGGCTGATGGATCTGTTTTTTCAGGCTGTCCCTGGCGAGCGCAAGCTGCGGCTGCATTTCCATCGCTTTATGCTGCGCGTGCATGAAGAACTGACCGCGCTTCAGGGGCAAAGCGATCCCTTGCAGAGCATTGCCGATGGGTTCAAAAATGAAACCGATCTGCTCTGCTTTGATGAATTTTTTGTTTCGGATATCACGGATGCGATGCTGCTTGGCACGCTGATGGAAGCACTGTTCGCGCGCGGCATCACGCTGGTGGCGACATCGAACATCCCGCCGGATGAGCTCTATCGCAACGGACTACAACGCGCCCGTTTTCTTCCCGCGATTGAGATGATCAAAACGCACTGCGAAATCATGAACGTCGATGCCGGTATCGATTACCGACTGCGCACGCTGACCTCGGCGCATCTGTGGATGACGCCGCTTAACGAGAGCACCTCACAGGCAATGGAGCGCATGTTTACCGCCCTGGCAGGGCATAAACCGGCCGATAAGCCGGTGCTCACTATCAATCACCGTTCGCTGCCGACAATGGGCGTTGCTGAAGGCGTAGTGGCGATGGATTTTCATACGCTGTGCGGCGAAGGTCGCAGTCAGCACGATTATATTGAGCTTTCGCGTCGCTTTCACAGCATGCTGCTGTTTAACGTGCCGGTGATGATCTACAAAACCGAGGATCAGGCGCGGCGTTTTCTGGCGCTGGTGGATGAGTTTTACGAGCGCCACGTCAAGCTGGTGGTGTCGGCTGAAGCGTCGCTGCACGAAATTTATCAGGGTGCAAAGCTGAAGTTTGAGTATCAGCGCTGCATGTCGCGCCTTCAGGAGATGCAAAGCGAGGAGTATCTGCGCCTGCCGCACCTGCCATAAGCAAAAGCTACCGGTAATTTTTGCAAAAAGGGGTCGCGCTTTGATGATGACTTCTCTATAATCTTGCGACCCCACGTTACGACAAAGTTTTTCTTCCCAGAAACTTTGCTGCGCTGGCAACTCTGTCCGAGGGGGTGGGCTTGCTGGTCAAGATGGTCGTGTGAGCCTCAACCGTTTATTCAAGCGTTTGGGATTTCACCAACGTGTAACTTAATTTGGGTAAGCTTTTAGATGAAAACTTTTACAGCTAAGCCGGAAACCGTCCAGCGTGACTGGTATGTTGTTGACGCGACAGGCAAAACTTTAGGTCGTTTAGCGACTGAACTGGCTCGTCGTCTGCGCGGTAAACACAAAGCGGAATACACTCCGCACGTTGACACCGGTGATTACATTATCGTTCTGAACGCTGAGAAAGTTGCCGTAACCGGTAACAAGCGTAGCGATAAGATTTATTACCATCACACCGGTCACATCGGTGGTATCAAGCAAGCGACCTTCGAAGAGATGATTGCTCGCCGTCCTGAGCGTGTGATTGAAATCGCGGTTAAAGGCATGCTGCCAAAGGGCCCGCTGGGCCGTGCTATGTACCGTAAACTGAAAGTTTACGCGGGCAACGAGCACAACCATGCGGCACAGCAACCGCAAGTTCTTGACATTTAATCGGGATTACAGGCAATGGCTGAGAATCAAAACTACGGCACTGGTCGCCGCAAAAGCTCTTCCGCTCGCGTCTTTATCAAGCCGGGTAGCGGTAACATCGTAATCAACCAGCGTTCACTGGAACAGTACTTCGGTCGCGAAACTGCCCGCATGGTAGTGCGTCAGCCGCTGGAACTGATCGACATGGTTGGTAAATTCGATCTCTACATCACCGTTAAAGGTGGTGGTATCTCCGGTCAGGCTGGTGCGATCCGTCACGGCATCACCCGTGCGCTGATGGAGTATGACGAGTCACTGCGTGGCGAACTGCGTAAAGCAGGCTTCGTTACCCGCGATGCTCGTCAGGTTGAACGTAAGAAAGTCGGCCTGCGTAAAGCACGTCGTCGTCCACAGTTCTCCAAACGTTAATTTGCTCTGCTCCGGCAGAAGCGATTATCGAAAACCCGGTGCTTGCGCCGGGTTTTTCTTTTTTGGACGCAGGGAAATGCCGGGAAACGAGACGAAGTTAATCCTTTTCCCCTCAAATCCGTGTTCCCGCCCCCACAAGCAGACTAAAATCTGATAAACTCTCTGTCACTTTGCGCCCATAAGCAGGGCATTTATGCATGAAGTCCTGAGCGGTTCGTTGTTCAGTTTCGCGTCGTGCTAATGACAACGGGTTAAGCAGGTGAGTCGCCTTCTGGTGGCCTTGCGTAGTATTTTCTGGATAAACTTGGAGGTTTACATGGCTGTCGCTGCCAACAAACGTTCGGTGATGACGCTGTTTTCTGGTCCAACTGACATTTTTAGCCATCAGGTTCGCATTGTTCTCGCGGAGAAGGGTGTCAGCGTTGAGATTGAACAGGTAGAAATGGATAACCTGCCACAGGATCTGATTGACCTCAATCCGTACCGCACCGTCCCTACCCTGGTGGATCGCGAGCTGACGCTGTATGAGTCACGCATCATCATGGAGTATCTGGACGAGCGCTTCCCGCATCCACCGCTGATGCCGGTTTATCCGGTTGCGCGTGGCGAAAGCCGCCTGATGATGCACCGCGTCGAGAACGACTGGTACAGCCTGATGCGCAAAGTTGAGAACGGTACGGCTCAGGAAGCGGAAGCCGCACGTAAGCAGCTGCGTGAAGAATTGCTGGCGATTGCGCCCCTGTTCGCCCGTACGCCATTCTTTATGAGCGAAGAGTTCAGCCTGGTAGATTGCTACCTGGCGCCGCTGCTGTGGCGTCTGCCGCAGATGGGCATAGAACTGGCTGGCGCCGGATCGAAAGAGCTGAAAGGCTATATGACGCGCGTGTTTGAGCGCGACTCGTTCCTGGCGTCTCTGACTGAACCGGAACGCGAAATGCGCCTGCAAACCCGGGGCTAGACGTATGGATACTACCCAATTGAGTGGACGTCGACCCTATCTGCTGCGTGCGTTCTACGACTGGCTGCTTGATAACCAGCTAACGCCGCATCTGGTGGTTGATATTAACCTGCCGGGCGTCATGGTGCCGCTGGAATATGCGCGTGACGGCCAGATTGTACTGAACATTGCACCGCGCGCCGTGGGTAACCTCGCGCTGGGCAATGACGAGGTGTCTTTTAACGCCCGTTTCGGCGGTGTTCCGCGTCAGGTAACCGTGCCAATGGCGGCGATCATGGCTATTTACGCGCGTGAGAATGGCGCCGGCACAATGTTCGAGCCGGAACCGGTGTATACCGAAGCGGGTGAATACAATCCTGAAGAGGAGTCGCCGGAAACGGTCATGTCGGTTATTGATGGCGATCGGCCTGACGACAGCATTCAGGACGAAGACAACAATCCTGACGACGACCCGCCTCCGCGCGGCGGCCGTCCGGCCCTGCGCGTGGTGAAGTAAGCATATTTTTTATCATCTAAGGCTCACTCCGGTGAGCTTTTTTTTATCTTTTTCCCACTGATATCATTACTTGCCGTAAAAACTTTTCTGACACGGTTTATGCTGGCAGGAATATTTTTATATCGCTTTCCATTCCATTACTCCCCCGCCATTTCGAAAATTTATTGTCTTTTTCTGAATTTCAACCCGGAGCGAACCCCTTAAATACTGGCTCAGTTTTAGTTTATTTTTTGGCAGATAGCGCAGTTTCCCTGCGTAAATTTACAGGAATTTATTAATTGTTTTTTTAAGAAAACATCGCAGATGTCCGCTAGTTACATTTGATGTAAACCCGGCAATCGCCGCCAGAGATATGAGGATAGACGGTAACATTCAGACGCCCTGTAGAACGAGGTTCGGATTTTTACCCGTTTCAGAGTGGGCAATTTGTGGTCATGGATAAGTTCGTGCGGATGCAAGAAGTCAGGGATGCTGTTTTCGATAAGCAGCCAAATGTTTGTAATACTTTGGTGAAAAAATGAATCTTCAATTAATCGTAAAGGATGTAAAAGGTAAAGTTGTTTTTAAAGAGCTGTTAAAAGCTAATCAGCTATTATCTTTCAAAACTCCTGCCACCGCAGCCTCGCTTGAAATTCACAGCGAAGATGGCCAACCGCCAAAAAAAATCACCGTCAGAAAAGTTGATAACAATCTCGTTCTTGAGGTCGTTGACGAATCCGCCAGCGTAAATCATCAGATTGTGCTGGAGGACTATCCGGTAAGCGAGCTACCTGCTGTTATGGCTTCAGGGCCAGACGGCGTGGCCTGGGCGTATGAATATGATGCTGTAAACGGTTCTTATGACCTTGCATCTGTTCCCATTGAGTCAATAATTGCCGGCCAGAATATTTTACCAATCGCTGCGGGCGGTTCGTTGGCCGCTGCCGCACTGGCCGTGGGCCTTGCGCCTTCTTCCAAAAAAGGAAGCCACCGAAAGTCTGTTTCATCTGAATCGTCTGATCAATCACCTGCTCCTGTACATATCCCCGATGAGGAAAATGAAGCCGCGGATCAGACTGCTGAAAACAGCCTCAACCGTCCGGTGATCACCGATGACGAAGGTAACGCGATCGCCGACGGCGGCACGGTTACCGACAACACCCCGACGCTGGGCGGCGGCGGCATGCAGCCGGGTTCCACGGTGACCATCACCGACGGTGACGAGGTGCTGGGCGAGACGGTGGCGGATGAGGACGGCAACTGGAGCTTCACGCCGGACGTTCCGCTGGACGACGGAGGGCACAACCTTGTGGTCGACGGCACTGATGCCGACGGCAACCCGGTCAGCGACACGGTTAATGTGATCGTCGATGGCGGCAATGGCGAAGAAAACAGTGAAAACGATGGCAGCACTGGCGAAGAGAGCGGCGCCGGTGAGAATGAGGAAAGCAGCGAGAACGACGGCAGCGGCGAAAACGAAGAAAGCGGTGAAAATGATGGCAGCGACACGGGCAACAGCGCCACGAAGCCGGTGATCACCGATGACGAAGGCAACGCGATCGCTGACGGCGGCACCGTCACCGACAACACCCCGACGCTTGAAGGTGGCGGCATGCAACCGGGTTCCACGGTGACCATCACCGACGGTGACGAGGTGCTGGGCGAAACGGTGGCGGATGAAGACGGCAACTGGATCTTCACACCGGACGTTCCGCTGGCCGACGGCGGGCACAACATTGTGGTCGACGGCACTGACGCCGACGGCAACCCGGTCAGCGATACGGTCAACGTGATCGTCGACGGCGGCGGCGGCGAAGAAAACAGTGAAAACGACGGCGGCAATGGCGAAGAGAGCGGCGCCGGTGAGAATGAGGAAAGCAGCGAGAACGACGGCAGCGGCGAAAGCGAAGAGAGCGGCGCCGGTGAGAATGAGGAAAGCAGCGAAAACGACGGCAGCGGCGAAAGCGAAGAAAGCGGTGAAAACGATGGCAGTCACGGTGGCGCCGGCGAAGAAAACAGTGAAAACGATGGCGGCGATGACGAAGAGAGCGGCGCCGGTGAGAATGAGGAAAGCGGCGAAAACGACGGCAGCGATACGGGCAACAGCGCCACGAAGCCGGTGATCACCGATGACGAAGGCAACGCGATCGCCGACGGCGGCACGGTTACCGACAACACCCCGACGCTTGAGGGTGGCGGCATGCAACCGGGTTCCACGGTGACCATCACCGACGGTGACGAAGTGCTGGGCGAAACGGTGGCGGATGAGGACGGCAACTGGATCTTCACACCGGACGTTCCGCTGGCCGACGGCGGGCACGCGATTGTGGTTGACGGCACTGACGCCGACGGCAACCCGGTCAGCGACACGGTAAACGTGATCGTCGACGGCGGCAATGGCGAAGAGAGCGGCACCGGTGAGAACGAGGAAAGCGGCGAGAAAGACGGCAGCGGCGAAAACGAAGAAAGCGGTGAAAATGATGGCAGCGACACGGGCAACAGCGCCACGAAGCCGGTGATCACCGATGACGAAGGCAACGCGATCGCTGACGGCGGCACGGTTACCGACAACACTCCGACGCTTGAGGGCGGCGGCATGCAGCCGGGTTCCACGGTGACCATCACCGACGGTGATGAGGTGCTGGGCGAAACGGTGGCAGATGAGGACGGCAACTGGATCTTCACACCGGACGTTCCGCTGGCCGACGGCGGGCACGCGATTGTGGTTGACGGCACTGACGCCGACGGCAACCCGGTCAGCGACACGGTAAACGTGATCGTCGACGGCGGCAGCCACGGTGATGACGGCGAAGAAAGCGGTGAAAACGATGGCAGTCACGGTGGCACCGGCGAAGGAAACAGTGAAAACGATGGCGGCGATGACGAAGAGAGCGGCGCCGGTGAGAATGAGGAAAGCGGCGAAAACGACGGCAGCGACACGGGCAACAGCGCCACGAAGCCGGTGATCACCGATGACGAAGGCAACGCGATCGCCGACGGCGGCACGGTTACCGACAACACCCCGACGCTTGAGGGTGGCGGCATGCAACCGGGTTCCACGGTGACCATCACCGACGGTGACGAAGTGCTGGGCGAAACGGTGGCGGATGAGGACGGCAACTGGATCTTCACACCGGACGTTCCGCTGGCCGACGGCGGGCACGCGATTGTGGTTGACGGCACTGACGCCGACGGCAACCCGGTCAGCGACACGGTAAACGTGATCGTCGACGGCGGCAGCCACGGTGATGACGGCGAAGAAAGCGGTGAAAACGATGGCAGTCACGGTGGCACCGGCGAAGGAAACAGTGAAAACGATGGCGGCGATGACGAAGAGAGCGGCGCCGGTGAGAATGAGGAAAGCGGCGAAAACGACGGCAGCGACACGGGCAACAGCGCCACGAAGCCGGTGATCACCGATGACGAAGGCAACGCGATCGCCGACGGCGGCACGGTTACCGACAACACCCCGACGCTTGAGGGCGGCGGTATGCAGCCGGGTTCCCCGGTGATCATCACCGACGGTGACGAGGTGCTGGGCGAGACGGTGGTGGATGAGGACGGCAACTGGAGCTTCACGCCGGATAAGCCGCTGGCCGACGGCGAGCACAACATTGTGGTGGACGGCACTGACGCCGATGGCAACCCGGTCAGCGACACGGTTAACGTGATCGTCGACGGCGGCACCGGCGACGGGAACGACGCCGGTGAGAATGAAGAAAACAGTGAAAATGATGGCGGCAATGGCGAAGAGAGCGGCGCCGGTGAGAATGAGGAAAGCGGCGAAAGCGAAGAAAGCGGTGAAAACGATGGCAGCGACACGGGCAACAGCGCCACGAAGCCGGTGATCACCGATGACGAAGGCAACGCGATCGCCGACGGCGGCACGGTTACCGACAACACCCCGACGCTTGAGGGTGGCGGCATGCAACCGGGTTCCACGGTGACCATCACCGACGGTGATGAGGTGCTGGGCGAAACGGTGGCGGATGAAGACGGCAACTGGAGCTTCACGCCGGACGTCCCGCTGGCCGACGGCGGGCACGCGATTGTGGTCGACGGCACTGATGCCGACGGTAACCCGGTCAGCGACACGGTTAATGTGATCGTCGATGGCGGCAATGGCGACGGGAACGACGCCGGTGAGAATGAGGAAAGCGGTGAAAACGACGGCGGCAATAGCGAAGAGAGCGGCGCCGGTGAGAATGAGGAAAGCAGCGAGAACGACGGCAGCGGCGAAAACGAAGAAAGCGGTGAAAACGATGGCAGCGACACGGGCAACAGCGCCACGAAGCCGGTGATCACCGATGACGAAGGCAACGCGATCGCTGACGGCGGCACGGTTACCGACAACACCCCGACGCTTGAGGGTGGCGGCATGCAACCGGGTTCCACGGTGACCATCACCGACGGTGACGAAGTGCTGGGCGAAACGGTGGCAGATGAAGACGGCAACTGGAGCTTCACGCCGGACGTTCCGCTGGCCGACGGCGGGCACGCGATTGTGGTCGACGGCACTGATGCCGACGGCAACCCGGTCAGCGATACGGTTAATGTGATCGTCGACGGCGGCATCGGCGAAGAAAACAGTGAAAACGACGGCGGCGATGGCGAAGAGAGCGGCGCCGGTGAGAACGAGGAAAGCGGCGAGAACGACGGCAGCGAAGAGAGCGAAGAAAACAGCGAAAACGACACGGGCAACAGCGCCACCAAGCCGGTGATCACCGATGACGAAGGCAACGCGATCGCCGACGGCGGCACGGTTACCGACAACACCCCGACGCTTGAGGGTGGCGGCATGCAACCGGGTTCCACGGTGACCATCACCGACGGTGATGAGGTGCTGGGCGAAACGGTGGCGGATGAAGACGGCAACTGGAGCTTCACGCCGGACGTTCCGCTGGCCGACGGTGGGCACAACATTGTGGTCGACGGCACTGATGCCGACGGTAACCCGGTCAGCGATACGGTTAATGTGATCGTCGATGGCGGCAATGGCGACGGGAACGACGCCGGTGAGAATGAGGAAAGCGGTGAAAACGACGGCGGCAATAGCGAAGAGAGCGGCGCCGGTGAGAATGAGGAAAGCAGCGAGAACGACGGCAGCGGCGAAAACGAAGAAAGCGGTGAAAACGATGGCAGCGACACGGGCAACAGCGCCACGAAGCCGGTGATCACCGATGACGAAGGCAACGCGATCGCTGACGGCGGCACGGTCACCGACAACACCCCGACGCTGGGCGGCGGCGGCATGCAGCCGGGTTCCACGGTGACCATCACCGACGGTGATGAGGTGCTGGGCGAAACGGTGGCAGATGAGGACGGCAACTGGATCTTCACGCCGGATGTTCCGCTGGCCGACGGCGGGCACAACATTGTGGTCGACGGCACTGATGCCGACGGCAACCCGGTCAGCGATACGGTTAATGTGATCGTCGACGGCGGCAATGGCGAAGAAAACAGTGAAAACGACGGCGGCGATGGCGAAGAGAGCGGCGCCGGTGAGAACGAGGAAAGCGGCGAGAACGAAGAAAGCGAAGAGAGCGAAGAAAACAGCGAAAACGACACGGGCAACAGCGCCACCAAGCCGGTGATCACCGATAACGAAGGCAACGCGATCGCTGACGGCGGCACGGTTACCGACAACACCCCGACGCTTGAGGGCGGCGGCATGCAGCCGGGTTCCACGGTGACCATCACCGACGGTGATGAGGTGCTGGGCGAAACGGTGGCAGATGAGGACGGCAACTGGCGCTTCACGCCGGACGTCCCGCTGGCCGACGGCGGGCACGCGATTGTGGTCGACGGCACTGATGCCGACGGTAACCCGGTCAGCGATACGGTTAATGTGATCGTCGACGGCGGCAGCCACAACGAGGATGTTCCTGAAAATGATATCTCTCAAGCCAAAATAGTGATCACCGATGATGAAGGTAGGGAGATCGGCAGTGGCGATATCACTAATGATGATACGCCAACCTTCACCGGCAGTGGTTTTGCGCCGGGCATCACGATTGTATTCCTTGATGGAGAAGTACAGTTTGCCGATGTAACCGTTGATGAAAATGGCGGATTCAGTATTACGCCTGAGCAACCTCTGGCCGATGGTGAACATCTTTTCACCGTAGTGGTAACTGATGCGAAAGGTGACAGCCATAGCGGTAACTTCATGGTGACCGTTGATACCGTGGCGCCAGAAGGCGTAAATGTTGCGGATGTGTCAATTACCAATGACAAAGGTCATAATATTCAGGCGGGTAACCAGACTACCGATAATACGCCGACCTTAAATGGTGAAGGGCTTGAGCCAGGCGCAACCGTGATTATTCGCGACGGTGATACTGTTCTGGGTGAAGTGACCGTCAGCGAAGAGGGTACATGGTCATTCACGCCTGATGAGCCGTTGCCAGATGGTGATTATCGCTTCACTTTTGAAGTGACTGACCCGGTGGGTAACAGCAATGGCAGATCGGAGCCTGTTGATTTAACGATTTGCGCTGAGCAGGGGATTAATACCGGCGTAATTGTGACTGATGATTCAGATCGCGTAATCGCTAACGAAGGGATCACTAACGATAATACGCCTTCGTTTAGTGGCAGTAACCTTGAACCGGGTTCTACCATAACCCTTATGGATGGCGAATCTGAAATCGGCGTTGTTGACGCCGACAAAGACGGTAACTGGACCTTTACGCCGGATGTGCCACTGAGCGACGGAGAACATTCCCTAATCGTGACGGTTACCGATCCAAACGGTATGACCGGTAGTGACACCATCACTATTGTGATCGATACCGTGGCGCCCGACCGCCTTAACTCTTCAGATGTGGTAATCAGCGATGATGACGGCATGCTCATAACCGCCGGTGGTTTCGCTGCGGATACGACACCAACGTTCAGTGCTGAGGAATGTGAACCGGGCAACACGGTCATTATTTATGACGATGGCGCCGTAACAGGCTCTGTGGTGGTCGACGAAAACGGTCAGTGGTCTTTCACGCCCTCAGAGCCACTCGATGATGGCCAACATCACTTTACCTTTGAGGTGGTTGATGAGGTCGGTAACAGCAGTGGCATATCAGAGTCTATTGATATAACCATCGATTCAGTCGCGCCTGAAGGTATCGATATCAGTAACGTGATTATTACTGATGAAATCGGCGATGTCGTCAATGTAAACGATACGCTGTCGGACAGTAAAATTACGCTCAGCGGCAGCGAGGTAGAGGCGGGTGCCACTGTCACTGTTTACGATAAAGGCGAGGAGATTGGCCAGGCAATTGTCGATGATGAAGGAAACTGGCACTTTACCGTTGAAGACGGACTGTATGATGGTACTCATGATCTTACCCTGACGGTGAGTGATGCAGCAGGAAACTGTAGCGCCCCGACTGAATCATTGGAACTGAACGTCGAGAGAATTGATCTGGTCGCGACGGATAATATCAATTCCGGTGCATCCGTTGGATTCACCTACCCCGTAACAAAAGGTGATTTAGGCACCATACTGACAGAAAATGACGGTGGCCTGATTGAAACGGAGAAGGTCATTACCAGCAACGCGATAGTGGTTAAAGACGGTACGGTTGTTGATTTACAGGTCACGGCCACCTCGTCATCTTTCATCAACGTGGGCAGCAGTTCTACGCTGGTTCTGCAAAAGTTCAACGCCTTCACCCGCGAATGGGAGAACGTCTCTGAAGACAGTGCCGACAATCTGTTAGGCTTGTTCGGACTGGGTGCGACTACCGCAGTACTGGATCTCAATGGACTCAGCGCGGGAACATATCAACTCGTCTATACCACCATTGGGCTTAATATCGGTGCCGCGTTTAGTCTTTCGGCCACATCGTCAACCTATACGCTGGCAGAACAGGGCACATTAACGGATTACACCACGGCAACAGGCAACGTCATCAGTGATGTCGACAGCGTTTACGGCAATGACGGTATTCCGCATGCTGGTCATACATCGGTAACGGAAGTCAGCGTAATTGATGGCCAGGGCGAGGTAGCCTCGGGGACGCTTGATGCTTCAACGGACACTGTCAAACTTGTTGGCAAATACGGGACGTTGACCATTCATGCTGATGGCAGCTATGAATATGTGCCCGATCTCTCCATGAACAGCCTTGGCCAGGTGGACGTTTTCACTTATACCCTTACCGATTCAGTCACCGGTGCCACTTCTTCAGCCAAACTGTATGTCCAGATAGGCAGTTCAAATGATGAGTTGACGCTGACATGGAATGCAACCGACCCTACGGCAAAAGCGGTAACGGATATCGCATCCAGTAACGAAGCCGACGCAAATATAACGGTAACCTATGAGTCATCCACTGCGGGTAACACCGACGTACTGCTGACGCCTGCTACCGTGAACTATACGGATGCATTTACCCTGAATGCCGCAGAGGATCTGGTCACCGGTTCGCTGACGTTGTCGACGGAGTGGGGCATGTTTGGCAATTACTTCGGTAGCGATATGACAATCGTTTACGAAGTACAAATGCTGAACAGCGATGGAAGCTGGTCAACTGTTAAGACAAATAACGCCATTGTGCCTGCCGGCAATCATAATGAAGAAGTCATTTTGACTATTGATATGTCGACGTTGGTTTCTTCAGAAGGAACCTATCGGGTCGCTATCACCACCACCGGGCCAACCAATAATGTGAGCATGAACATGGAGGTGGCGATTGTCAGCACCACGGAATATGTCATCACCGGCAAAGAGGTGGCCATCGGAAATGTGTTTACCGATGAAGGTACCGATGGTTCAGTTGATAAACTCAGCTCTGTTTATACCCGTCTGTACGCGAAATCGGGCGACAGCACTGACAGCACTGTTATTGATGACAGCTATACCTATGTTTCTGAAAGCGGCGTAACCATTTCCGGCGAGTATGGCACACTGCTGATATTCAGTAACGGTTCATATAAATATACGCCGTCCACCGACAAACTACCGACCAGCTCGCAGGATATCTTCACCTATGCGTTGAAAGGGGCGAATGGTGAAGTGGTGACCGCCACCGTCACCATTAACCTTGGCGTGGAAGTTGAAGGCAGCCGGGGGGATGCGTTGATATTCCATGGAACGGAGGCGAATGACGTCTTTGCCGTCTATGACACTCACTTTACGTCGCTGAATGGCGGCAAAGGGAACGATACGCTGGCATGGCACGGTCAGGAAGAACTGGTTCTTAGCGATATTGCTGCGAAGGTCAGTCACATTGAAAATATTGACCTGCGGACGGATGGCCAGTCAGGAAACATTACGCTGGACGCGCAAAGCGTCAGCGACGTTACTGATGATAACAACACGCTCTATATCAAGGGAGAGGCGGGCAATAGCGTAACGCTGATCGGCAGCTGGGTTGAAGCGGGTACGATCACCATCGACAGCATTCACTATACGCACTACAGCGGAACAACCGCAGATGGTACGCCAGTGAATATCTATGTGCAGGCCGGGCTTGGTCTTTCTTCTGTTAAGGATTTGGGCGTCGGATCTCAAAGCATTTACACCGTCGCCGCTGGACATGACATTACAGGTACAGAGAAGGACGATTTGTTCGATATTGTGAGCAACAAATTCACCCACATTGATGGCGGCGAAGGGTTTGATACCGTTACATGGGTTGGCATGGGTAAGCTGACTATCAGTGAAGTGGCAGGGAAAATTAGCAACATAGAGCAAATTGAACTGCTTGATAGCACCAGCAGCGGGCACATCTTCATCACTGCGCAGGACGTCATCAATCTCACTGATGAAAACAACGTGCTGTTCATTAAAGGCGCAACTGGCGATACGATAACCCTGACCGGTAGCTGGCAGGTGGAGGCGAGTAAGGTTGTCGACAACATTTATTACGTCCACTACACCAGTAAAACCGCCACGGGAGAAACCGTTGATCTGTACGTTGACCGTGATATCACGTTAAGCAGGACTGAAACCGTACAGGAAGATAATGCGGCTGATGTGACAGGTCAGGTTGAGCCAGTTCATGAGTATGTTGATCAGGGCACCATCCTTGACAATGAAAACAACAGCTTTGTCAGCGATACTTTTACTCTTAGCGATCGCAACATTTTGCAGAACATCAACGTCAGCGTTTCCGGTGCAGATGTTAACGTTAATAATGTGGTTTCCATTAAGTGGTCGCTTCAGGTTTATAACGAGAAGACCTTCAGCTGGGATACTGTAACCACTGCAACAGAATCACTGTCCAGCGATAAGCCGTTAAATGTATCGTTGTCAGGTTGTGAGGAAGGAACCTATCGCGTCGTTGTTGAAAGCACCCAGTCCGGGCATGAAGGCTGGTTCTGGTCAACCAACTACGATCCGCTGCCGGTACAGGTCACCGTCAATATCCTCAGCACCACAGAATATCGGGTTAATGGCGACAGCAGCATAACCGGTTCGGTTTTTGCGCAAAATGGTGGAGTTGAAAGTACAGGCCAGGTGAAGTCGGTGGCTGGTGGTATTATCACCGACGCCGCGAGCTACACGGTAGTTGCTGCGAGCGGCGTCACTATCGCGGGTGCTTACGGTAAATTAACCCTCCATCAGGATGGCCGTTATACCTATACGCTCAACGGCGATTCGATAATCAAACTCGCTGGCAGTGAAGATATTTTCACCTACGTCCTGGCGGATGGCACGGTTAAAAATCTGATCATGACGGTAGGCGTTTCCGTAAACGGTTCAGAAGGTGGAAATCTGGTCATGGCGGGTAGCGTGGGTGCAGACAGTTTTAGCGTTTATGATACCGACTTTACGTTGCTCGACGGCAAAGCAGGCCATGACACTCTTACCTGGCGTGGAGAGGCCGACCTGAATCTGAGCACGATTGCTGACAAGGTGAAAAATATTGAGGTCATCGACCTCAGGATTAACGGTACGGCGACGACGTTGACGCTGACCGAACGCGATATTGAAAAGATCACCGACGATAAAAACGCGCTTTATATCCGGGGGGGAAGTAACGACGCTTTATCGCTACAGGGGATGTGGAATGTTATTGGAACAGAGACGTTAAACAATATTGTTTATACGCTCTATACCCACACGACGTCTGAAGGAAAAGTAATCAAGCTTTATGTTCAGGCGGGGCTGACCTTCAACGAGATGCCAGAGTTTATCTCAGGTGTTATCACGGCTGAAGAAGTGCAAACCGTCTCTGTCGAGTCGGTCAGTCAACATGGCGAAACTGTTCATCTTTCGGAAGGCGGGGTGAGTTTCAAAGGTGCCTGGGGCACGCTGTTTATTAATGAGACAGGAGAATATACCTACGTTGCCGACGAAGCCTTTGCACATAGCGGCAATCGTGACGTCTTTACCTATACGCTTTCTGACGGAAGCAAAGCGACGCTGAGCATCGAGCTGGGTATAGATATTGATGGCAGCAACGGAGGGGAACTCACCTTCACCGGCACCGGCGGCAACGATATTTTCCAGGTCTACGACACCGATTTCATCTCTATAAACGGGGCTGAAGGAGGCGATACGCTTGCCTGGCATGGTAGCGAAACCCTGAATCTGAGTCTTATTTCGTCCAAAGTCTATAATATTGAGAGTATCGATCTTCTGGATAATGGAAATAATGACCATCTGATTATCAGCGCCGAAAGCTTGCTGAAAGTGACCGATGACAACAATACGCTGTATGTTAGAGGTGCAGATGGAGATACGGTAATGCTGAATGGCAGATGGGAATCGTCGGGAGATTTGCTGGTTAACGGGGTTAATTATAAACACTACACCAGTTCCACAATGGACGGTTCCGTTGTTCAGCTTTATGTTGAGGACGATGTAGCGATCGGTTAATAACGCGTTATTGAAAAATAAAAAAGGCTGTCCCGTTTGGGGCAGCCTTTTTTTATCACGTAGAAAGAAAGTTAAGTTTAACTTTACGGCGTAATAAGACGCTATTTATTGATTATGAAAAGACTATTTTTATTATCCTGTTGGTCTGTTTTACTGCCTTTCTCGGCGGTGGGATCGCCTCTTGTTCCTGAGCCGGCATCAGCCATGACGGGCGCTGCCGCTGGTTTTTGGGGCGCGTTTTATCCCTCTCCCACGCCAGGTTTCGCTGGCGGAAAAAGACCGGATGGACCATCAAACTCGCCGTCCGAAGAAATTGAAATGCAGCCCGTTCCAAAAGACAATCATGATGAATTACCTGGCGACTGGCAGTCGGTCATTCATCTTGCTGTTAATCAACATCCTTCTATCAGCAGCAGCATTGCCGTCCTGGAATCAACAACTTTTAATATTGAAGCCGCCAGTGCAGGCTATCTGCCTGCTTTAACCGCAGGCATTACCTCAGGTCGTCAGCAGCAGGAGAAGGACGGGCAGATTGCGACAGTCGGCCTTTCGCAGATGCTGTACGATTTCGGTAAGACCGGCAGCGCTGTCGATCAGGCCAGTGCGAAATATCTGCGACAGCAGGCGACCGTACTGGGGCAAATTGATACGATCATCCAGCAAACTGCGCTGACATTAAACGAAGTTTATCGTTACAGACAGCTAACGCTGAGCGCCAAAGAACAGGTGACATCGCTGCGCAATATCCTCAACCTGACACGGCTGCGCGCAGATGCCGGCGCAAGTACGCGCGTCGATCCCGTCCAGGCGCAGGCGCGCGTTGAGGCGGCTGAAGCGCAGCAGCAAGAACTGGAAATCAGACTGCAACAGGAGAATTACCGATTGCAGTCGCTGCTTGGACGTTCCATTGCACACGCCCGGATCCCTGCGCCGGGTGATCTGCTGCCGGTGATTGAGGGGCTGGGCGGACGCGCCGATCTGAATAAGAATCCTGCCATTATGGTTGCACAGGCAGACGTTGCGCTTGCCGAGGCAGAATTGCGCCAGTTCACAGCGCAACGTTACCCGACGCTCTCACTTGAAGCTAATACCAATAAATACATTGGCGGAATGGCTAACTCGCAAAGCCGTAATCATTATCAGAACATCTTTTTGTCATTGAACAGTACCCTTTATCAGGGCGGCGCAATGATGGCGCAGGAGAATGCCGCCATCCGTGCGCTCGACGCCGCGAAAATGGCTGTTAATACAAGAAAGATGGAGCTGACCGACCAGTTACGCAGTACTTTTCAAAGTATGAAAGGTCTGCAATACAATATAAAACTGCTGAAGAAGAGGATGAAAACGATTACCGAAACGCGCATGTTATATCGCGAACAATATTTATCATTGGGTAACAGGAATGCTTTAGATTTATTAAATGCCGAGCAGGAAATATACCGCGCCGAGCAGGATCTGATCAATGCTGAACGTGATTTGTGGGCCTCAGAGGTGAACTATGGTTCTCTTTCCGGAATGGCGAGAGAAATATTCAGCTTTAATGGGAGCGTTATTCAAGGCTTGCAGCTCTCACAATAAGTAAAAGGATTTAACGGAACTTATGATGATGGACAATGAGAATCGCCCGCAAAATAATTCAGCGTCATGTGAAAAGAAAAAAGATTATTCTGCCTGGCTGGAAGCATTACTGCTTGTCGCAAAACATTATCGTCTTAACAGTTCTTTGGAGCGGGTAAAAAATGAGTCTGAATGGCGGGTGCAAACGCTTTCTCAGGATTTGCTGATCGAAAAAATGGCCCGTCAACTGGGTCTGGTCGCCGTTTTTGATGATTTTAACGTGGGAATGCTCGATCCGTGGCGTTTGCCGCTGGTTGTTGACTGCGGCGAACGCGGTATCGGCGTAATAACGACGATAGGGAATGACAATAATGTCGGCGTTATTCTTGCCGGCGAAAAACAGTTGCAAACTGCTATCTGCATTGATGACCTGGTCAGCAGCGTGCGACGCGTACTGCTGCTCAAACCTGAAACCTCTGTTCCCGATGCGCGGGTAGATAACTATATTGAGCCACATCGCCCAGACTGGCTCTGGCAAACGATTTTGAAGGAGTGGCCTGCCTATATCAATGTGATGTTCGCGTCGCTCATTTCGAACGTACTCGGATTGTCAGCCATGCTTTTCACCATGCAGGTTTATGACCGGGTCATTCCCTCTCAGTCAGTGCCATCGCTGTGGGTACTGTTTTTTGGTGTGATGATTGCGCTGACGTTTGTTTTTATCATGCGCGTGCTCAGAACGCATATTTCTGACTCCGCTGGTAAGAAGGCTGATTTGCGTATTTCCGACCGGGTATTTGGTCATGCGCTGCGCATTCGTAATGATGTCCGGCCTAAATCGACGGGATCATTTATTGCACAAATTCGCGAGCTCGAGCAGATCAGAGAATTGATTACCTCCACCACTATTTTAGCGATAGCCGATCTCCCCTTTGTCCTCATCTTTCTGTTTATTCTCTGGTTGCTGGGCGGATGGCTGGTACTGGTGCCGCTGGCGGCTATTCCGATGATCATCATCCCTGGCCTGCTGGTTCAACGCCCGCTGGCCGCGCTTTCTAAAGCCAACATGCGTGAATCGGCGATACGCAATGCCATGCTGGTAGAAACCGTACAGGGCATGGATGATATCAAACTGCTGCGCGCAGAACCGTTCTTTCAAAACCAATGGAACCACCTGAATGAAACGATCGGCAAAACCTCTAAAAAACAGCGTTTTATCAGCGGCTTGTTAACCAGCTGGACCAGTGAAGTGCAAACCATCGCCTATGTGAGCGTGGTACTGGTTGGCGCCTTTTTTGCCATGAATGGCGATTTGTCTACGGGCGTGCTGATTGGGTGTTCAATGCTCGCTTCACGCATGATGGCGCCGCTGGGGCAGATGGCCATGATCCTGGGAAAATGGCAGCAGGCGAAGGTCGCGCGTGCGGGACTGGAAAACCTGCTGAGTAGCGCAGTCGATCAGCCTGAACGGAGTGTACAAATCCATCGTCCGAGAATCGACGGAACGTATGAGATGTCCGATGTCAGCTTTCGTTACCAGCCGGATGCGACACAACCTGTCTTCGCTGTTAAAAAACTGGTGATCAATGCCGGCGAGAAAGTTGCGCTGCTGGGCCGCAACGGTTCAGGAAAATCAACGCTTTTGCAAATGATGGCGGGTCTGCTTCAGCCGCAGGAAGGCGCGTTGATGCTCGATGGCGTCCGTCTTTCCTCTCTTGATCCTCTGGATGTACGCCGCGATGTCAGCTTCGTGGGGCAAACATCGTCACTGTTTTTCGGTACCATCCGCGAGAATTTGCGGCTGGGCATGCCGTTAGCAACGGACGAGGAGATGCAGGAAGCACTGACGCTCAGTGGAGCGCTATCGTTTGTCCGTCAGCTTCCGGACGGCATGGATTATCAGTTACAGGAGGGCGGCCAGGGGTTATCTGGCGGGCAACGGCAGCTATTGTTGCTTGCCCGCGCGCTCTTGCGGCGTCCCAGCGTGCTTTTGCTGGATGAGCCAACGGCCTGGCTTGACGACGGGGCGGAAAAGTACCTGATCGAAAGACTGCAAAACTGGATGAAAGACAGAACGTTAATTATAGCAACGCACCGGCCCGCCGTGGTTCAGCTCGTTGATCGTATTCTCCTGATCGATAACGGGCAGATTGTCCGCGATGGCAATAAAGCCGACATGCTGGTTTCTCCGGCACAAGCAAAGGCGGCGCCGCATCAGGGAAAAGTTAATCTTTCATCGCAGGGAGCGGCATCATGAAAACCCCTTTTTTGTCCCTGATGAAAAAAATGAAGCCGCGGCGGCCGGGCGCGCTCTTTTCCTGCAATAGCCTGATTCTCTGGTCGGTGATGGCGATGATGGCGGCCTTCTTTCTGTGGGCCAGTCATTTTGAACTGGATGAGGTGACCGTCGGCGTCGGAAAGGTGGTGCCCAGCTCTCATGCGCAAATTATCCAGTCTCTTGAAGGCGGCATCCTCAAAGAGCTTAAAGTGCATGAAGGCGATGTCGTTGAGGCAGGGCAGGTGCTGGCATTGCTGGATCCGACGCAGTTCAATTCAGGCTTACAGGATAGTATCGTTCACCTGCGTGCGGCCATGGCAACCTCTGCGCGTTTACAGGCCGAGACGGAAGGTCATGAGCTTGTTTTCCCGCCTGAAGTGCTGGAGGACAAGAAACTGGTCGACGCAGAAATGGCGCTTTATCACTCGCGCAGAGAAAATCTTAACAGAAGCGTTGCCGGGCTGGAGGAAGCGCTTCGGTTAATCAGACGAGAGCTGAGCCTGACGGCCTCTTTAGTAGCCAAAGGCGCGGCCAGTGATGTTGAAGTATTGCGCCTTAAGCGCCAGGCGAACGACCTGCAAAGCAAACTTCATGAGGTGACAAATCAATATATTGTGCGCGCTCGCGAAGAGCTGGCAAAAGCTAACGCTGAAATTGCCTCGCAACGTTCAATTATTATTGGTCGCGCTGACTCACTGAAAAGAACCATCATTGTTGCGCCGGTCAGAGGTATTGTAAAAGACGTCGAGGTGAATACGGTTGGCGGTGTGATCCCTCAGCGCGGTAATCTTTTGGAAATAGTGCCGCTGGATGAACAGTTGATGATTGAAGCGCATATCGCGCCGGCGGATGTGGCATTCATTACTCCCGGACAGCGCGCCGTGGTGAAACTCACCGCGTACGACTTCAATATTTATGGCGGACTTGAAGGTAAAGTTGCTTTTATTTCACCGGATACCATTCAGGATGATGTCCAACGGGATAAATACTTTTATCGCGTCTTAATCCGCACTGAAAATGACTATCTGACGAACAAAAAAGGAAAACGGTTCCCTGCCTACCCCGGCATGATAGCGATCGCTGAAATTCACACCGGCAGTAAAACCATCATGGAATACCTGTTGAAGCCCCTGAACAGGGCGAAAGAGGCACTGCGGGAGAGATAGAAAAAGGGGGAAGCAATCAGGCTTCCCCCTTTTCTTTGATGGCTGGCGAAACTCAGGCCTCAGCCGACTGACTGTATTGCCTGCATCTGTACTTTTTGCGCCAGTAATGTGGCAAACCGCATTTTAATACGATTTCCCTGCGCATCCACCTTATGCAGCGCGCCGGGATTTTCATTGTATTTAATGATCTTCCAGCCGTTGTATTTTGCCCGCAGTTCGCCAGGTTTGAAGGTAAACGGAAACGGCATCACACAGGGATAATCAGGGGTATCCATGGCGGCAACGATAAGGTTGTAGCCACCATCAGCGGTGGCGCGCTGCATCTGCTCAATCAGTGGCGTGGGCGTTTCCGGTTGCAGGAACATCATCACCACCGTGGAGAGAATAAAATCATAGCGTCCCTCAAGCGTAACCTGATTAAGATCGCGCTGCGCCAGCGTGACGTTGGCGAGTTTCTCTGCCGCCATAATCGACTGAAGATGGCGCAGACTGTCGGCGCTTTTATCCCAGCCTTCAACCCGGAAGCCACGCTGATTGAGATAGAGTACGTTACGGCCGTTACCGCATCCTAGATCAAGCACGCGGCCTGGCGGGATCAGACGCGCTGCTTCAATCACTTCTGAGTGGGGCGCGGTGAGCGAGTACTTGTGATGATAATACTCCTCCGGGCGGCAGTAAAAAGCCAGTTGACACGCCACGTCACTGCTGACGCTGTCGATGCGATGCCACTGTTGCGGCAGGATACGCGGCGGCTGATTTTCTGGCGTAAATATAAATGAATCAGTAACCTGGCCATTCGCGGTTAATAAAGAAAAATTTACCGTGCCTTTCAATACCGTAAGCTGCGCCCGGACGCCTTCACGGGTGTTGTGTTGCTGTTTAAACGCGTCAGGAAGGGTATCAGCATGCCAGATCGGCAGTGTTTTATAGCAAATCAGTTCTGTCATGATTGTGTATCCGGGGCGGGCGTGCCCAGCTGTTTGAGAAGTGGAAAAGCCTGTTTCATTTGATCCTCACTGACTACAAACGCCGTCAGGGCGCCGGAAGCGCTGTATCCTTTCGCCACCAGCCCTTGCTGATTTACCTGCATCTGCCACAGCAGATCTTTCGAGCCGGTATCGCCGGCAAGCTGGAAGGGACAGTCAGGTGTTTTGATCTTAATGAGCATCGCAGGCAGCATCAGCGAGACGCGCTCGCCGGTAAGCGTCCTTGCCAGCGACATGGCTGCTAACCGGGCAGGCTGGAGCCAGTGCAGTAATTTGCCTTCCATCTCGGCACAGTCGCCAAGGGCAAAAATATCAGGGTTCGACGTGGCCAGGCAGACGTCGACCACAATCCCCCGGCGCGTCTCCAGCCCGGCGGCGGCCGCCAGCGCGATGTTGGGTTTCAGGCCCACGGCGCAAACAACGGCATCGCAGCGGATAACACGTTCGCCATCCAGTTCTACTTCCAGCGCGTTCTCATGCTTTTTAACCGCCAAAAGGTTGCTGTTCAGGTACATATCCACGCCGGCCTGCAAAAGATGCTGCTGAAGCCGGGCGCTGATTTCAGGCGGCATCAATGAGGAGAGCAGATGGCTGGCGCGGTCGATCATGGTCACTTTTTTACCGGCGCGATTGAGATCCATGGCCAGTTCGGTGCCAATCAGTCCGCCGCCTGCCAGCACAATATGGGCGGCTTTTTGCAACGTTGCCTGAGACTGGCGATAGGCCTGCTGACTGTTGAGCGTGATCATCTGTTCTGCGCCCTCAACGTCAGGCACGACAGCTTCAGCGCCGAGTGCCAGCACCAGCTTTCCATAGGGGAAGACGCCGTTCGCTGTGGTGACGGTATGTCTGTCAGGACTGATGCTGATGACCTGCGTATTTTTGTGTAGCAGCACGCCATTTTGTGCTGCGAACTCATCAGCGACGACGCGGGTGAGGTCGTCTGCCGAAAGCCGCTGGCTGAAAACGTGGCTCAGATCGGGCTTGTTATATTCATCAGCGCTGTCGGCGGCGATCAGCCGGATGGTGACGTCTTTATCGCGCTGGCGCAGGCTTTTCACCAACTGACGTGCGGCAAAACCACTGCCGATGATAATAATATCGTCAGACATGGCGTTAGCCCTCGTACGGATCGAAGACGGATTTTCCCAGGCCACATTCAGGACAGAGGAAATCATTTGGCACGTCAGCCCACAATGTACCGGGCCCGACATCCTGCATTGGTTCACCAAGCGCAGGATCGTAGATCCACTGGCAGACAGAGCATTGCATACGTTCTGCCGCGCCTGGCTCGCTCTGCGGCGCGGCATTGACGGCCAGCGGTATGGCAGGTTGAACAACCGGTGCTGCCTTCGTCGCAATCTCAACAGGTGACATCGCCCACTGGCGGGCGATGTAGCGACCGTGCTCACGGCAAATCTCCAGCGCGTCGCTGTCAGGTCGCCATTTTGCTTTCAGGGCAAGCGCTGTTTCAAAACCGGCATCCATCAGGCGGGTTTGAATGCGGTCTACCGCGCCGCCGGTCCAGCCATAGCTACCGAAAGCGGACGCCTTTTTATTGCGAAAACGCAGGCCCGCCATCTCTTCCAGTATGCCGGCAATTTTCGGCATCATCACATTGTTCATGGTCGATGAACCGACCAGGATCCCCTTGGAGCGAAACACCTGTGTCAGGATGTCATTTTTGTCATGGCGAGAAACGTTGAAGATTTTCACCGCCACGCGGGGATCGATTTCATGAATGCCCTGGGCAATCGCATCGGCCATCATGCGGGTATTATTGGACATGGTATCGTAGAGCAGGGTGATGCGGTCTTCCTGGTAATCAGCGGCCCAGTCCAGATAGAGCTGAACGATCTGCATCGGATTATCGCGCCAGACCACACCGTGCGAGGTGGCGATCATATCGACCGGGAGATTAAAGCCGACGATCTCAGCGATCTTCGGTGTTACCAGGCGGCTGAAAGGCGTCAGAATATTGGCGTAATAGCGCTGACATTGTTCGAACAGCTCGCTTTGATCCACTTCATCGTTGAACAGGTGTTCATCACAATAATGCTGGCCGAAGGCGTCGTTGCTGAACAGTACGGCATCGCCAGTCAGGTAGGTCATCATACTGTCCGGCCAGTGCAGCATCGGTGTTTCAACGAAAATCAGCTGCTTGCCGTTGCCAATATCCAGCGTGTCGCCGGTTTTCACCACGTTGAAGTTCCACTCCGGATGATGGTGATGACCGTTAATAGAATCAATAGCGTTTTCAGTGCAGTAGATGGGCACGGTGGGGATGCGTGACATCAGTTCGGTCAGCGCACCTGCGTGATCTTCTTCCGCATGGTTAATAACGATGTAGTCAATACGGTTCAGATCGATTTCCATCGCCAGGTTGGTGACAAAATCGCGGCTGAATTTATGATCGACCGTATCGATCAGGACGTTTTTCTCTTCCTGAATCAGATAACTGTTATAGCTGGTGCCTTTAAACGTTTTGTATTCCGTGCCGTGAAAATCGCGGACTTCCCAGTCGCGCTGTCCTGTCCAGGTAATGTTGCTTTTAACATGAATGCTCATGGAGACGTCCTCAATAAAATAACCGATGTCAGCGTTGCATTGCACGCCGCATGCCACTTTTTATTCCATTGATTTTTAATGTTTTATTATTGAGGTGTTGTCATCATGACAATTATAAATTATTGTCTTTTTAACAATACCGTTGTGGAAAAGACATCATGAGCCTTGCCGTTAACACGCTTGCTGAAATCGCCGTGGAAATTCAGCTCTGTCTTTCAAAGCCCGATCGCTTCCATCGCATCATCAGCATTATCCACCGCCTGCTGGAGTGCGACGCCACGGCGCTTTTAGGCTACGAGGCGCATCTTTTTCGTCCACTGGCAACGGCTGGCCTCGCCGCCGACGTGATGGGGCGGCGTTTTCAGCTCGAAACACATCCACGACTGGAAGCGATCGCTCGCGCAGGAGACGTGGTGCGCTTTCCGGCTGACAGCGAGCTGCCCGATCCTTACGACGGCTTAATCTCTGAGCATCAGGAACTGCATGTTCATGCCTGCGTCGGGTTGCCGCTCTTTTCCGGTCAGACGCTGATTGGCGCGGTGACGCTGGACGGCATGAACGCCACGCAGTTTGATGCCTGGGGTGACGAAGAGCTGCGCGTTATCGCCACGCTGGTTGCCAGCGCGCTAAATAATGCGCTGTTGATGGAAAAGCTTGAAAAGCCGGGTGCCGCGACCTTCCTTCTGCCGGTCGAAGAAGTGAACGAAGCGCAGGGCGAAGAGATGATTGGCGACTCGGTAGTAATGGCGCAGTTAAAGAAAGAGATTGGCATTGTGGCCGCCACCGATCTGAACGTGTTGATCACCGGCGAAACCGGGGTCGGAAAAGAGCTGGTGGCGCGCGCGCTTCATCGCCAGTCGGCACGGAGCAACCACCCGCTTATTTATCTGAACTGCGCGGCGTTGCCGGAAACCGTGGCGGAGAGCGAACTGTTTGGCCACGTCAAAGGTGCCTTCACCGGCGCGATCCACACCCGAACCGGTAAGTTTGAGATGGCTGACGGCGGCACGCTGTTTCTTGATGAGATCGGTGAGCTGCCACTGACGCTACAGGCGAAGCTGCTGCGCGTGCTGCAATATGGCGACCTCCAGCGCGTGGGCGAGGATCGACCGCTGAAGGTAGACGTCAGGATCCTTGCCGCCACTAACCGGGATCTGCGCCAGGCGGTGGAAACGGGGGCTTTTCGTGCAGATCTCTTTCACCGACTGAGCGTCTTCCCGCTACATATTCCGTCACTGCGGGAGCGGGGGGCGGATATTGTGCTGCTGGCAGGCTATTTCTGTGAGAAGTGTCGGGTGAAATTTGGGCTTCAGCATCTGGCGCTGGGCACAGGCGTGCGCCAGATGTTGGAGAGTAAGCCGTGGCCCGGCAATATTCGCGAGCTGGAGCATGCTATTTACCGCGCCACGATTATTGCTCAGGCCGAAGCGGCTGGCGATCGGGTTACGCTGCTGCCCTCGCATTTTCACAGCGGCGGCGCGAGGGAAGCGCTTCCCGCCGAAGCGGATGACAATGAATACACGACGCTGCGTGATGCAACGGATACCTTCCAGCGTCGTTATATTCTTCAGATGCTTCGCGCCAGTGACAATAACTGGGCGGCCTGTGCGCGGCGACTGGCGATGGATCCCGGCAATCTGCATCGGCTGGCCAGGCGGTTAAATATTAAATAGCACGGAATGGTCACGGTTCTCGGAGGGTTGCATGTCGTCAGCGATCGGCTATGAGCGGCGCGCGGTATAAAAAAGCCCCCGCAGAGGATCTCTGCGGGGGCTTTTTTCCCGTCAGGGGCTGCTCATGTTCTCAGACTTCCAGATAATCCATGATGCCTTCCGCCGCTTTACGTCCCTCGGCGATGGCCGTCACCACTAAATCAGAACCGCGTACGGCATCGCCGCCCGCAAAGATTTTTGGGTTACTGGTCTGGAAAGCGTTATCGCTGCCTTCCGGCGCGATAATGCGGCCCTGTGAATCCAGTTCAACGCTGTGCTGCTCCAGCCAGCTCATCGCATGCGGGCGAAAACCAAACGCCAGGATCACCGCGTCAGCAGGCACAACATGTTCAGAACCCGGCACGATCTCCGCGCGGCGACGGCCGTTCGCGTCCGGCTGGCCCATTTCGGTACGCGCCATTTTTACGCCGCATACGCGGCCGTTGCCGTTGATCTCAACGCCAAGCGGCTGCACGTTAAACTGAAATTCCACGCCCTCTTCGCGCGCGTTTTTCACTTCACGTTTAGAGCCGGGCATATTCTCTTCATCGCGACGATAGGCACAAATCACATGGGTTGCACCCTGACGCACGGCGGTGCGCACGCAGTCCATCGCGGTATCACCGCCGCCCAACACCACCACGCGTTTTGCGCTCATGTTGATGTAAGGCTCTTCTTCGCTGTGCGCAAAGCCCATGGTGTTTTTGGTGTTGGCGATCAGGAACGGCAGGGCGTCGTAAACACCCGGCGCCTCTTCGTTCTCCAGGCCACCTTTCATCGACTGATAGGTGCCGACGCCGAGGAACACCGCGTCATAATCCGTCAGCAGATCGTTTATCTGCACGTCGCGACCTACTTCGGTATTGAGGTGAAACTCAATGCCCATCTCGCTGAATATTTCGCGACGGCGGGTCATCACTGATTTTTCCAGCTTGAAAGCAGGAATGCCGAAGGTCAGCAGGCCGCCGATTTCAGGATGGCGATCGTATACCACCGCCTTCACGCCATTGCGCGCCAGCACGTCGGCGCAGGCGAGACCGGCCGGGCCTGCGCCGATGATCGCAATACGCTTGCCGGTTGGCTTCACGCCGTCCAGGTTGGGTTTCCAGCCCATCTCCAGCGCCTTATCATTGATATAGCGCTCAATATTACCGATGGTGACCGCGCCGAATTCGTCGTTCAGGGTGCAGGAGCCTTCGCAGAGGCGATCCTGCGGACAAACGCGGCCGCACACTTCCGGCAGGCTGTTGGTCTGGTGAGAAAGCTCTGCGGCCTCAATAATGCGTCCTTCGTTGGCCAGCTTCAGCCAGTCGGGAATGTAGTTATGCACCGGGCATTTCCACTCGCAGTAGGGGTTGCCGCATGAAAGACAACGGTCGGCCTGCGACTGCGCCTGCGTTTCCGAGAAGGGCTCGTAGATCTCCACAAATTCGATTTTGCGGACTTTAAGCGGCTTCTTGGGCGGATCAACGCGCTGCAAATCGATAAACTGATAAACGTTTTGACTCATCGTAACCTCTTACTGCGCCTGCACCCGCAGCTCCGCTGCGGAACGACTGCGGTGACCCAACAATGCTTTCACATCGCTTGATTTTGGTTTAACCAGCGAGAACTTTGACGACCACGCCGGCCAGTTAGCCAGCATCTCTTCGCCGCGTGATGAACCAGTATGGCTGACGTGTTCGGTGATCAGGCCGCGCAAATGCTCCTCATGGATGGCCAGATCGTCAACGCTCAGCACTTCCACCAGCTCCGGATTCACCCGCTTACGGAACTCACCGTCTTCATCGAGCACATAGGCGAAGCCGCCGGTCATGCCTGCGCCAAAGTTGACGCCGGTGCGTCCCAGCACGCAGACAATGCCGCCGGTCATGTATTCACAGCCGTTGTCGCCAATACCTTCAACCACGGTAATCGCCCCGGAGTTGCGCACGCCGAAGCGTTCACCCGCGCGGCCCGCAGCAAACAGTTTGCCGCCGGTGGCGCCATACAGACAGGTGTTGCCGATGATGGTCGCTTCATGACTGCGGAAAGCCGAACCTACCGGCGGGCGCACCGCCAACATGCCGCCCGCCATGCCTTTGCCGACGTAGTCGTTGGCATCGCCGGTCAGCGTCAGTTCCACGCCGCCTGCGTTCCAGACGCCGAAGCTCTGGCCCGCCGTGCCGCTGAAGTGCGCGCGGATCGGATCGGCAGCCAGCCCCTGATCGCCGTGGATCAGCGCAATGGCGCCGGACAGCGTGGCGCCCACTGAGCGATCGGTGTTGCGAATGTCGAAGTAAAACGTTTTGCTCTGCTTCGCTTCCACAAACGGCATCGCCTGATCGTGTAAGGCCTTGTTCAGTGCGCCGTTATCAAAGGGCGGATTGCTTTCGGTGCAGTACACGGCTTTGCCCGGCATCGGCTCTGCGGTTTTCAGCAGCGCAGAGAGATCGAGGTTTTGCTGTTTCGCGGTGAAGCCTTCCAGCTCGGTCAGCAGATCGGTGCGACCAATCAAATCGACCAGCCGCTTCACGCCCAGCTCCGCCATGATTTCACGGGTTTCCCGCGCGATAAATTCGAAGTAGTTCGTCACGCGGTACGGCAGACCGTGGTAATGGTTTTTACGCAGTTTCTCATCCTGCGTTGCCACGCCCGTTGCGCAGTTATTGAGGTGACAAATGCGCAGGTATTTACAGCCCAGCGCGACCATCGGCCCGGTGCCGAAGCCAAAGCTTTCCGCGCCGAGAATGGCCGCCTTAATGATGTCGCGACCGGTTTTCAGGCCGCCATCCACCTGGAGGCGGATTTTGTGGCGCAGGCCGTTAGCCACCAGCGCCTGCTGCGTCTCCACCAGACCCAGCTCCCACGGACAGCCGGCATATTTCACCGAACTCAGCGGGCTGGCGCCGGTGCCGCCGTCATAGCCGGCAATAGTAATCAAATCGGCATAGGCTTTCGCCACGCCGGTGGCGATGGTGCCCACGCCTGGTTCTGAAACCAGTTTCACGGAGATCATCGCTTTCGGATTGACCTGTTTCAGGTCGAAAATCAGCTGCGCCAGATCCTCAATCGAGTAGATATCATGATGCGGCGGCGGAGAAATCAGCGTCACGCCCGGCACGGAATAGCGCAGTTTAGCGATATAAGGCGTGACTTTATCGCCCGGAAGCTGTCCGCCTTCGCCTGGCTTGGCGCCCTGCGCGACTTTGATCTGAATAACGTCGGCGTTAACCAGATAAGCCGGCGTCACGCCAAAGCGGCCGGAAGCCACCTGCTTGATGCGCGACACTTTGTTGGTGCCGTAGCGGGCGGGATCTTCGCCGCCTTCGCCGGAGTTGGAATAGCCGCCCAGGCTGTTCATCGCCTCGGCCAGCGACTCGTGCGCTTCAGGGCTGAGCGCGCCGATAGACATTGCGGCGGTGTCGAAGCGTTTGAACATTTCGCTGGCGGGCTCCACGTCGTCAAGGCTGACGGCCGTGGCATCGCCAGGCGTTACCGCCAGCAGGTCGCGCAGCATGGCAACCGGGCGCTCGTTAACCAGCTTTGCATATTGCTGATAATCGTCGTACTCGCCGCTGCGCACCGCTTTTTGCAGCGTTGCCACCACGTCAGGGTTATAGGCGTGATACTCGCCGCCGTGGACGTATTTCAGCAGGCCGCCCTGATCCAGTGGTTTACGCGCGAGCCAGGCACGACGCGAAAGATTCAGCAGATCCTGCTGGAAATCCGCGAAGTTGGCGCCGTTGATGCGACTGACCACCCCCTGGAAACAGAGCCCGGAGACATCGCGATGCAGGCCCACCGCTTCGAAAAGCTTTGAACAGCGGTAAGAGGCGATGGTTGAGATGCCCATTTTGGACATGATTTTGTACAGGCCTTTATTGATGCCGTTACGGTAGTTCAGCATCAGGCTGCGGTAATCCTTCACAATCACGCCGCTGTCCGCCATTTTCGCCAGCGATTCATAGGCGAGATAGGGATAGATAGCGGTCGCGCCGAAGCCCAGCAGCACGGCGAAATGGTGCGGATCGCGCGCGCTGGCGGTTTCAACAATGATGTTGGCGTCGCAGCGCAGGTTCTTCTCAACCAGGCGGCTTTGTACCGCACCCACGATCATCGGCGCAGGCACCGGCAGGCGCGTTTGGCTGATAGCGCGATCCGACAGCACCAGCAGCACGGTATCGGCTTTCACCAGCGCTTCTGCCCGGTCGCACAGCGTATGGATGGTTTCCTCCAGCGAGGCGTCGGCAGGATTGAAGGTACAATCCAGCGTGTCGGCACGGTAGTGCTCATCGCCCTGGCTGATTAACTGCTGAAAATCTGAATAGAGCAAAACCGGCGATTTAAAGCTCAGGCGATGCGCCTGACCTTCTGCTTCGCAGAACACGTTCATTTCGCGGCCGATGCTGGTCGCCAGCGACATCACATGCGCCTCGCGCAGCGGATCGATCGGCGGGTTGGTTACCTGCGCAAACTGCTGGCGGAAGTAGTCATAGATGATACGCGGACGGCTGGAGAGCACGGCAAACGGCGTATCGTCGCCCATTGAGCCCGTCGCTTCCTGGCCGTTTTCGCCGAGAACGCGAACGATCGCGTCCAGCTCTTCGCCGCTGTAGCCGAACTGCTTCTGGAAGGTGGCGAGCAGATCGTCGTCCAGCTGGCGGCTGCCCACCTGATCGTCAGACAGGCTTTCGAATGGCACCAGGCGGCGTACGTTTTTCTCCATCCACTCTTTATAAGGATGGCGGCTTTTCAGGTCGTTATCGGTTTCCGCCGAGTGCAGAATGCGGCCTGCGCGCGTATCAATAACCATCAGTTCGCCAGGGCCGACGCGGCCTTTTTCAACCACTTCATCAGGCTGGTAGTCCCAGATGCCCACTTCGGAAGCACAGGTGATCAGCTTGTCTTTGGTTATCACGTAGCGCGCCGGGCGCAGGCCGTTACGATCCAGGTTACAGGCGGCGTAGCGTCCGTCGGACATCACGATGCCTGCCGGGCCATCCCACGGTTCCATATGCATGGAGTTGAAGTCGAAGAAGTCGCGCAGCTCCGGGTCCATATTCGGGTTATTCTGCCAGGCCGGCGGCACCAGCAGGCGCATCGCACGCACCAGATCCATGCCGCCGCTGAGAAACAGCTCAAGCATGTTATCCATTGAGCTGGAGTCAGAACCAGTTTCATTAACGAAAGGCGCAGCGTCCTGCAAATCGGGGATCAGCGGCGTTTTAAATTTGTAAGCGCGCGCGCGCGCCCATTGGCGGTTACCGGCGATGGTGTTGATTTCACCGTTGTGCGCCATATAACGGAACGGCTGCGCCAGCGGCCAGCGCGGCACGGTATTGGTGGAAAAACGCTGGTGGAACAGGCAGATGGCGGATTCAAGACGCAGATCCGCCAGATCCAGATAAAAGCGCGGCAGATCCGCAGGCATGCACAGGCCTTTATAAATATTGACCTGGTTTGAGAAGCTGCATACGTAAAACTCTTTATCGTCGACGCGTTTTTCAATGCGGCGGCGCGCCATGTAGAGGCGGCGCTCCATATCACGCGGACGCCAGCCCGCAGGCGCGTTAACAAAGAGCTGCTCAATACGCGGCATTGAGGAGAGGGCGATTTCGCCCAGCACGTCCTGGTTGACCGGCACTTCGCGCCAGCCGACCACGGACAGCGTTTCCCGCAGCACTTCCTCTTCCACGATGCGGCGGCTCTCCTGAGCCTGTTCATCATCCGGATTGAGGAACAGCATGCCGACCGCGTAGTTTTTGGCCAGCCGCCAGCCGCGTTCTTCCGCTACCACGCGAAAGAAACGATCGGGCTTCTGCAACAGCAGACCGCAGCCGTCGCCGGTTTTGCCATCGGCAAGGATTGCACCACGATGCTGCATTCGGGCCAGCGCGTGAATGGCGGTACGCACAACTTTATGGCTTGGTTCGCCTTCTATATGGGCGATCAGACCGAAACCACAGTTATCCTTTTCAAGGGATTTATCGTACAACATATCAGTGAACCTCCCCAGGCTCTGCGGACTCCCTGCGCCGACGACGGGCAGACGTAGAAAGGGCATGGCGACAGGTTTTACGAGCAGTGCTCACCTTTTAAGTCGCCCCTCACGTCTTTCCGTTAGCGTCGGTGTCACAAGCATTGAGGACTTGCTTCAGAGGGAAATCTCAATTACTGCATAAGTATGATGGGTTACTACCCATCCAGAAAGCTTCCAGCGGATTTCCAACTTATCGGGAAAGCGAACGCAGGTCAACCAGCGCCCTTACTGGAGTATTTTCCTCTCTTTTATCGCTTAACCTCCTTATTTATAAAGCATTTATTCCGATTTTTCTTATCTGAATTTCACCTTGTGAGGTGGAAGAAGTGTGAGCTGTCTCACTATGGTGCAGGGGGCAAATCTCTGCACCATGCTGGTGCCGGGGAGAATGTCAGCATAAAAAACTGCCTTACCTCGCTTTATCGCTGAAATAGACTGTTTTTCAGTGTGTCATCTGTTTGAATGAAACAGCGCGACGTCATTAGTAAAATTAATTACTGCTGAAATGATTAAATCGCCATTTTTAATGAATTTTTATTCGTTTTTACACGGCGAACAGGGCACTTTTCCACACAAACTATCCTGGTTTGGGGCTGGCAGGCGGGCAAGAGCGCAATACATCTGCACAAATGCGGAGCAAATCCGCAGTGACAGGTTATGCCGGGCGCGCGCAAGTTTCTGTTATCCTTTTACGTTATTATTGCGCATCGAAGCCCGCAAGGAATCCTTTATGAAACAAATTCGCCTGTTAGCGCAGTACTACGTCGATCTGATGGTAAAGCTGGGGCTGGTGCGTTTTTCGCTGCTGCTGGCCTCTGCGCTGGTGGTGTTGGCGATGATTGTACAGATGGCCGTGACGATGGTGCTTCGCGGGCACGTTGAGAGCATTGATATTGTGCGCTCAGTCTTTTTTGGGCTGCTTATCACGCCCTGGGCGGTCTATTTTTTGTCGGTGGTGGTCGAGCAGCTTGAAGAGTCGCGCCAGCGCCTGACGCGTCTGGTTGATAAACTGGAAGAGATGCGCCATCGCGATCTGCAACTGAATCAGCAGATGAAAGAGAATATCACCCAGTTGAATCAGGAGATTGCCGATCGTATCAAGGCGGAGGAAGCACGCCTGCTGGTGGTCGATAAACTGAAAGAAGAGATGGCGCGTCGCGAGCAGGCGCAGACGGAACTCGAGCAGCAATCCTCTTTCCTGCGCTCTTTTCTGGACGCCTCGCCCGACCTGGTTTTTTATCGCAATATCGATCAGCAGTTCTCCGGCTGTAACCGGGCAATGGAGCTGCTGACCGGCAAAAGTGAAAAGCAGCTGATTGGCCTGACGCCGCGCGAGGTGTACGACGACGAAGCGGCCAGTAAAGTGCTGGAAACGGATGAGAAAGTTTTCCGCCACAACGTTTCGCTGACTTACGAACAGTGGCTGCATTATCCGGACGGGCGCAAGGCGTGCTTTGAGATCCGCAAGGTGCCTTATTACGATCGCGTGGGCAAGCGCAGCGGGCTGATGGGTTTCGGACGCGATATCACCGAACGTAAACGCTATCAGGACGCGTTAGAGAGCGCCAGCAGGGAGAAGACCACCTTTATTTCTACGATCAGCCACGAGCTTCGTACGCCGCTTAACGGCATCGTTGGCCTCAGTCGCATCCTGCTTGATACTCATCTTAATCAGGAGCAGCTCAACTACCTGAAAACGATTCACGTCTCGGCCATTACGCTGGGCAATATTTTCAATGACGTCATTGAGATGGACAAGCTGGAACGGCGCAAGGTGCAGCTTGATAATCAACCCATTGATTTTACTGGTTTCCTTTCCGACCTTGAAAATCTCTCCGGGCTGCTGGTACAGCCGAAAAATCTGGACTTTGTTCTGCAAGCGCAAACGCCGCTGCCGCATAAAATTATTACCGATGGCACCCGCCTGCGGCAAATTCTGTGGAACCTGATCGGCAACGCGGTGAAATTTACCCGGCAGGGCAGCGTCGTGGTGCGCGTCGCCTGTGAAGCAGACGATATGCTGCGCTTTGAGGTGGAAGACTCCGGCATGGGGATCCCGGCGTCCGAGCAGGAAAAAATCTTCGCGATGTATTATCAGGTGAAAGATCAGCACGGCGGAAAACCCGCAACCGGCACCGGCATTGGCCTCGCCGTATCGCGCCGACTCGCGCAGAACATGGGCGGCGACATCACCGTCCGCAGCGCGCCGGGTGCCGGTTCCTGCTTTACGCTCACCGTCAACGCGCCACGTATTGCTGAACAGATTGAAGATGCGCAGTCCGATGACGATATGCCGCTGCCAGCGCTTCACGTGCTGCTGGTAGAGGATATTGAGCTTAATGTCGTGGTGGCGCGCTCCGTGCTGGAGAAAATGGGTAGCAGCGTTGAGGTGGCGATGACCGGCGAGGCGGCGCTGGCGATGTTCGATCCTGATGAGTTCGACCTGGTGTTGTTGGATATTCAGCTACCGGATATGACCGGCCTTGACGTGGCGCGCGAAATTCATCAGCGCCACAGCGGTGTCCGGTTGCCGCCGCTGGTGGCGCTGACTGCCAACGTACTGAAAGATAAAAGAGAGTACCTTACGGCGGGTATGGATGACGTGCTGAGCAAACCGCTGGCGGTGCCTGCGCTGGCGGCGGTCATCAAAAAATATTGGGATTTCCAGTCTGAAAAAAGCCCTGACGCTCAGGAGAAAAAAGTGGATGAGAAAAAGCTGGCGCTTCTCGATGTTCAGATGCTTGAGCAATACATTGAGCTGGTTGGGCCGCAACTGATTACGCAGGGCCTGGAGATGTTTGAAAAAATGATGCCGGGATATCTTGAGGTGCTGGATCTGAATATGACAGCGCGCGATCAGAAAGGGATTGCTGAAGAAGGTCATAAAATCAAAGGCGCAGCCGGCGCGATAGGTCTGGTGCACTTACAGAACATTGCCAAACAGATTCAAAGCCCGGAGCTGCCAGCCTGGTGGGATAACGTTCAGGAATGGATTGATGAACTTAAGCAGGAGTGGCGAAATGACGTTGAGGTATTACGTGAATGGGTAGCAGGGTTAGAAAAAAAATGACCCCGACCGAAGCCGGGGTGCGCGAATACTGCGCCAACACCAGGGAAAAGGGTAACCTGCGCTATTCTTTTAAGGAGAATGTTTAGCCCAGGCAAGGTATTGGTTAAACGCTATGTTACTACTTTAACAAAGTCCGAAATAAATGTGATCAGATTCATTAAAATGTGTGATGTAGAGCAGCGTCTGTAGTAAGGAAACATTAATTTGCTGACACAGTCAAGTCCGGAATGAATTTTCATGCATTGTTGCGTTTTTTTTATGCGATTGTAGTCTCTTTTAACGTAGGGTGATTTACCCTCTCCCGCTAAACGTCGACAATTGTGCTAGCAATTTTTTTAATAAAATCAGTAACAATGCCAGGAACTTTAAGCTGCTGTAAACACTCTTTTTTAACGAGACGCTTTGTCTTTGGTCTGACGCGGCTGTTTTACGCTGCGATAAAAAAAAGCGGTGCCGCATTGTCAATCTATGTTGACGAAATGGAAAGTTAATCGCACCACCGAAGTGAATGCAGAGGGCATGAGGCCGCCATACGCAGGCGGGGCGTTCAACGCTATTTGCAGCGCCTTTGATGAGTTTTGCAAATGCTTACGCTGAAAACTTATAAGCATCATGAATCAATTAACGCCAGGCAAATCTTATTTTTCTTACGAAATTCGTGCCGTCGCGGCGGACAAATTTTGCACATGGAACCGATTCCTGAAAACGGAAGTGGCTCAACAATAACGGCATTTTTAACGCGGCAACCGACGGTAAGGAAAAAGATTCATGCAGTGTTAATTTTTGATCGGCGGTAAAAGAGGGCAGTAACCTCGGATTGTTACAGGAATTGATAAGAGAGCGATGGAAATATCACTATGAGTCAGAGGAAAGCTTCCGCTGTGGGGCGCATCAGACAGTGGCTGCTACGCGCGGTATTAGCGATAGCCGCTATCTGGATTGCAGGCATTTTACTTTTTTCATTTTTACCCGTGCCGTTTTCAGCCGTGATGGTCGAGCGACAGTTGGGCGCGTGGCTAAGTGGAAACTTTCGCTACGTCGCGCATTCTGACTGGGCCGGGCGGGACGCGATCTCGTCATGGATGCCGCTGGCGGTCATTGCCTCTGAAGATCAAAAGTTCCCGACGCACTGGGGGTTTGACGTGCAGGCCATTCAGTCGGTGCTGGATAACGAAGGCGGGCGGATGCGCGGTGCTTCGACGCTGTCGCAGCAGACTGCAAAAAACGTCTTTTTGTGGGACGGGCGAAGCTGGGTACGGAAAGGGCTGGAAGCTGTACTGACGGTTGGCATTGAAACCGTCTGGACAAAAAGACGGATCGTCACGGTTTATCTGAACGTGGCGGAATTTGGCGACGGCGTATTCGGCGTTGAAGAAGCCTCTCAGCGCTACTTCCATAAGCCTGCCAGCCGCCTATCAATGTCGGAAGCCGCGCTGCTGGCGGCCGTTCTGCCTAATCCCATCAGGTTTCGCGCTGATGCGCCATCGGGCTATGTCCGCCAGCGTCAGCAGTGGATTTTACGACAGATGAAGCAGCTGGGCGGTGAAGGATTTATTCGCGAACACCGGCTTTAACGACAGCGCGGGAACAGTCAGTCTTCGTCGAAACCGGCGTTGAACAGCGCAATCACGGCCGTTAATGCCTGCTGCTCTTCCGGGCCGGTGGCTTCGATCTCTATTTGTCCGCCCTGCGCCGAATCCAGCATCAGCAGCGCGATAACGCTGCTGGCTTCGGCTTCGGTGCCGCTCTCGTTGCGCAGCAGAACTTCAGCGTCAAAACTCTGAACCAGTTCAAACAGCTTCATCGCCGGACGGGCGTGCATTCCCAGCTTGTTGGTGATTTCAACGGTATGTCTGATGGTCATGATTTGCGTTTTTCCAGCGTGCGATGCCGCGACTGAACGTTCTTACCGCGCGAGCGGAAATAGTCGGCAAGCTGCTCGGCAATGTAAACGGAACGATGCTTACCGCCTGTACAGCCGATGGCGACCGTCAGATAGCTGCGGTTATTGGTTTCAAGCATTGGCAGCCACAGTTCCAGATAGCTACGCGTCTGATAAATAAAGTTATGGACTTCCGTATGGCGGTCGAGGAAGGCGGCAACCGGACGATCGAGACCGGTCATCGGGCGCAGTTTCGGGTCCCAGTGCGGATTGGGCAAAAAGCGCACGTCGAAAACGTAGTCAGCATCAATAGGGAGGCCGTGCTTAAAACCAAACGATTCAAACACCATCGTCAGTTCACGCTCGCGCTTGCCAAGCAGGCGGGTGCGCAGCATTTCAGCCAGCTCATGTACCGACATCTCTGACGTATCGACGATAAGGTCGGCGCGCGAGCGCAGCGGTTCAAGCAGATCGCTCTCTTCATCGATGGCGCTTTCCAGCGAAAGATTTTTACTGGAGAGCGGATGAAGTCGGCGCGTGTCGCTGTAGCGACGGATCAGCGTATTGCGATCGGCATCCAGAAACAGTAGCTGAGGAGAAAAGCTGTCCGGCAGATTCGTCAGGGCTTTCTCAAATACTTCCGGCGATTCAGGCATATTGCGCACGTCAATGCTTACTGCCGCCGAAATATTTCTGTCAGCAAGCGACTTTGCCAGTTCAGGCAGCAGGGTGACGGGCAGATTGTCAACGCAGTAAAAGCCCATATCCTCAAGCGCCCGCAACGCAACGGATTTGCCGGAGCCTGAACGACCGCTGACGATCATCAGCACCATGAGATATTCTCCTGATTTGCCTGTTGGCGGTTGGGAAGTCGCCTCAGCGCGACGGCTTCCCTTCCATATTACATGCCATCCCGTCTGCCGACGACTGGCTTAGTGGCTTTGTTCATGATCTTCCGCCATGATTTCATACAGTTCTTCATCGCTCTGGGCAGCGCGCAGGCGGCGGCAAACGGTTTTGTCCGCCAGACGTTTAGCCACCAGCGAAAGCGTATGCAGATGCGTTTTACACTGATCGGCAGGCACCAGCAGCGCAAAAAGCAGATCAACCGGCTGGTTATCAATGGCATCAAAGGCGATAGGCTGGTCAAGTCGGATAAAGACACCGACCGCGCGCAGCGTATCTTCAATCAGCTTGCCGTGCGGGATCGCAATGCCGTTGCCAATGCCGGTACTGCCCATACGCTCGCGCGTCAGTATCGCCTCAAAGATCGTCTGATGAGGCAGATTAAGCTGTTTTGCCGCCAGTTCGCTGATGATTTCCAGCGCCCGTTTCTTGCTTTGGCAGTGTACGCCGCTCCGGGTACAGTCCACGCTCAGTACCGAGCGTAGTTCCAGTGTTGCATCATTGTTCATCATAGTTTCACTTACGTGCTCGCTTCCGCCTGGTCAATGGCGCTTTTTTATTACGTCGCCAGAACCGCAGCGCGGCGCCCCGGTCAACGACAGGCATGATACAGAGGTTAACGGCTCGTTCTCTTTGCAAGAGGACGAGCCGGACATCCCATCCTTATCATAGATAAGGATGTTGAAAAAATAATCAATGCCTGCGCAAAATTAGTGTTGTTTTAACTTGTCTTTATGTTTGTTTAACTGGCGTGTCAGCTTATCAATTAAGCCATCAATCGCCGCATACATATCTTTTTCTTCCGATGTGGCATGCAACTCGCCGCCGTTAACGTGCAGCGTCGCCTCCGCTATCTGGGTCACTTTCGCGACCTTCAGAACAATATAAACCTGATTGATGCGATCAAAATACTGCTCAAGCTTGGCGAATTTGCTGGTAACAAAGTCGCGCAGCGGCTCGGTGATTTCAACGTTCTGTCCGGTAATATTGAGTTGCATACTGTCTTCCTTATCTGTTCATTCAGACCAGCTGTTTACGCTGATTTGAAGGCGGGATGGATAAAGACTCTCGGTACTTCGCGACGGTGCGGCGAGCCACCATGATCCCCTGGCCGGAGAGCAGGGTGGTCAGCTTACTGTCACTCAGAGGCTTAGCGGGATTTTCCGCCGAGATTAATTTCTTCACCAGTGCGCGTATCGCCGTTGATGAGGCTTCGCCGCCACCTTCCGTACTGACGTGACTGGAGAAAAAATATTTGAGTTCAAAAATGCCGCGCGGGCTGTGCAGATATTTCTGCGTGGTGACGCGAGAGATCGTCGATTCATGCATCTCCACGGCGCTGGCGATATCAGCCAGCACCATCGGACGCATAAACTCCTCGCCCTGCTCAAAGAACGCCTGCTGCTGCTCAACGATGCAGCGGGTGACCTTCAGCAGCGTATCGTTGCGGCTCTCCAGACTCTTGATCAGCCATTTCGCTTCCTGCAAGTTGCTGCGAATAAACTGGTTGTCGCTGTCGTTGCGGGATGAGCCCCCCAGCGACGCATAGTGCTGATTAATGCGCAGTCTCGGCACGCTGTCGCTGTTGAGTTCCACGGCCCAGCGCCCGCTGATCTGTTTCACCAGTACATCGGGGATCACGTACTCCGGCTCGCTGGTGTTGATCGACTGGCCGGGACGCGGGTCGAGGCTCTGGATCAGCTGCATCGCATTTTTCAGCACGTCCTCTTTCAGACGCGTAATCCGCATCAGGCTGCGAAAGTCATGATTGGCCAACAGGTCGAGATGTTCGCCGACAATCAGCCTGGCTTCCGATAAAAACGGCTGATCGGGTAAGAACTGTGAAAGCTGAACCAGCAGACAGTCGCGCAGGTTGCGCGCGCATACCCCGACGGGGTCAAAACGCTGAACGCGCTTCAGTACCGCCTCGACTTCGTCAGGGGACAGATCTTCATCGCCAATGCTCTCAAGTATCTCTTCGAGCGTGGCGGTGAGATAACCGGTGTCGTCAACGGCATCGACAATCGAGGTGGCAATGGCGCGATCCGTCTCGCTGAACGGCGTCAGCCCAACCTGCCACATCAGATAGTCCTGAAGCGACTGGGTGGTTTCGCCCTGATAAACAGGCAGTTCGTCATCATGATAATCCGTACCGGTGCCCGAAGGCGTGCCGGCGGTATAGATCTCGTCCCAGGTGGCATCCAGAGGAAGCTCTTCCGGCATCTCTTTCTGCTCAAGCGCTTCACGCGTGTCCAGCGCTTCCTTCTCCTGGTACTCGCGGGTTTCGACCTCTTCGTGAAACTCCGTCTGTTCAAGCAAGGGGTTGGTTTCCAGCGCCTGCTGAATCTCCTGCTGAAGCTCAAGCGTGGAGAGTTGCAGCAGGCGGATGGCCTGCTGTAGCTGCGGCGTCATGGCAAGCTGTTGACTAAGCCTGAGTTGCAAACCTTGCTTCATATTCAGGGTACAATTTCCTTAAAACTTAACAGCGATGAATACCTTATCAGAGTCTGAACTCTTCTCCCAAATAGACGCGTTTTACCTGTTCGTCAGCAAGGATCGCTTCCGGCGAACCGTGGGCGATTAAGTGTCCCTGGCTGACGATGTAAGCCCGTTCGCAGACCGCCAGCGTTTCACGCACGTTGTGATCGGTGATCAGCACGCCCAGGCCGCTGTCGCGCAGGTGCTCAATGATCTTTTTAATATCAATAACCGAGATGGGATCGACACCGGCGAATGGCTCGTCCAGCAGGATGAATTTGGGATTTGCCGCCAGCGCGCGGGCGATTTCAACGCGACGGCGTTCACCGCCGGAGAGCGCCTGACCGATGTTGTCACGCAGGTGCTCAATGTGAAACTCGCTCATCAGCTCGTTAGCGCGATCTTCTCGCTGTTCGGTGGTGAGATCCTCACGGATCTGCAAGACGGCCATCAGATTGTCATACACGCTTAAACGGCGGAAAATCGAGGCTTCCTGCGGCAGGTAGCCGATGCCGCGACGCGCACGCGCGTGAAGCGGCAGGATGCTGATATCCTCATCATCAATAACGATGCGGCCCGCGTCGCGCGGCACAATGCCGACCACCATATAAAACGTGGTGGTTTTACCCGCGCCGTTCGGGCCAAGCAGGCCAACAATTTCGCCGGATTTAACTTCCAGGCTGACATCTTCCACCACGCGACGGCCTTTGTAAGCCTTCGCCAGATTTTCCGCAATTAAAGTCGCCATCAGTTACTCTTTTTTTGTCCGTCAGGGGCGTTGCCTTTGTCCTGAAGCTGTGACGGCACCAGGATCGTGGTGACGCGCTTGCCGCTGCTGCCGTAAGCCTGCATTTTCTGCTCTTTAACCAGATAGGTAATGCGGTCGCCTTTCACGTTGCTGTCGAGCTGTTCAAGAAACGCATCGCCCGTCAGCTCGACAAAGTCTTTCGCCAGCTCGTAATGCATTTTCTGCGCATGGCCTTTGACCGGTTTGCCGCTGTCCTGCATTTGATAGAAGGTGGCGGGCTGGCCGTAAGCGTCAACGATGGTTTTATTGCTGTCGCCGCCCGGACGGGTGACCACTACTTTGTCAGCGGTGATTTTAATCGAGCCCTGAGTCACGATAACGTTGCCGGTAAACGTGGCGACGTTGCCCTGCATATCCAGCGCCTGATTTTCAGAATCCACGTTGACCGGTTTGTCCGAGTCGCCTGTCAGCGCAAACGCCGGCAGGCTGGTGGCCAACAACAGGCCAAGCGTTAAGCGCTTAAGGTTGTTTTTCATTTTGAATTTCATAAGAGGTTTTGACCTTTTCAATCAACTCGGCAGTTTTTTTCCGTAAGTTTCCACGCATTTTCATGCCTGTAGAGTTAAAGCTGCTGCCATAAAGCGTAACACGATCGTCGGACGTGACGTCCTGCGTCACCAGGTTAACGATGGCATTATCCGTTTTTATGCGTTCCAACTGCGCATCTTTCGTCAGGCTGTTCACCTCAACGTGACCGTAAAGGTACAGCATTCGGTCATTGGTCAGTTTGGCTTTATCCGATCTTACCGACCAGGTCGGCACTTTATTGTCATCGTAGGTGGTCATTACCGGGTTATCGAACCAGCTAACCGACTCTTCAGAAAACCAGGTGACGGTATCGGAAACCAGTTTGTAGCTCAGCGTACCCTGCGGGTTATAGACCACCGTGTTGGAGCTTTGGCTGGTGTAGGTCGGCTCTTCACTGTTCGTTTTTTTTCTGGCGGCATCGTTATCGGTATCCGCGAGGTTCCAGCCGATCAATACGATAGCCACCAACGCCAGCAACAGCGTCATCCAGCGCCTTGTTTTACTCATACAGACTGCCCTTTGGCATCATCAAACTTATCCTGTGCGATGAGAATCAGATCGCAAATTTCCCGCACTGCGCCGCGTCCGCCATTGATACGGGTGACATATTTTGCGCGCGGAAGCAGCACCGGGTGCGCATCGGCCACGGCAACGCTGAGGCCCACCTTTTCCATTACCGGCCAGTCGATCAGGTCATCGCCAATGTAAGCGACCTGTTCAGGCGTTAGCGACAGTGTATCCAGAAGTTCATGGAAGGCCAAAAGCTTATCGGACTGTCCCTGGTAAAGATGCGTAATGCCCAGCGTGGCGCAGCGATCTTCCAGCAGCTTTGCTTTACGGCCGGTGATAATGGCGACCTCTACGTCGGCGTTGAGCAGGCAGCGGATGCCATAACCATCGCGGACGTTAAATGCCTTCAGTTCTTCGCCGCTGTTGCCCTGAAAAATGACGCCGTCCGACATCACGCCGTCCACGTCGCAAATCAGCAGTTTGATCTGCGCAGCACGAGTCATAACGTCTTTGCTGACCGCGCCGTAGCAGGTTTCAACCCAGGTACTCATTCGTCTTTATTCCTCGTTAAACCACGCCCGCGCGCAGCATGTCATGCATATGCACCACGCCAAGCAGGCGATCGCCATCGGCGACCATCACGGCGGTAATATTCCGGCTCTGCATCAGATTGAGCGCTTCCACCGCCAGCGTGTTAGGCCGCACCCGAACGCCGCCGCTGGTCATCACGCTGGCGATGCCGGCATGCTGAATATCGATGCCCATATCAAACACGCGACGGAGATCGCCATCGGTGAATACGCCTTCGATCTTCATTAAATCATTGCAGATCACCGTCATGCCCATGTTTTTACGGGTGATCTCCAGCAGGGCATCACGTAATGAAGCATCGTGGCTGACGTGAGGAATATCATCGCCCGTGTGCATGATGTCATTAACCGTGAGCAACAGCTTGCGACCTAACGCGCCGCCCGGATGAGAGAGCGCAAAATCTTCGGCGGTAAAGCCACGCGCCTTCAGCAGCGCAACGGCCAGCGCATCGCCCATCACCAGCGTGGCGGTGGTGCTTGAGGTTGGCGCCAGGCCCAGCGGACAGGCTTCTTCCGGTACTTTAACACAGAGATGGATATCCGCAGCACGCCCCATCGCGCTCTCCGGTCGGCTGGTCATACAAATCAGTAACACATGCAGGCGTTTCAGCACCGGGATCAGGGCGAGGATCTCAGCAGACTCGCCTGAGTTGGAGATGGCGATCACCACATCGTCCGCGCTGACCATGCCCAGATCGCCGTGGCTGGCTTCGGCAGGATGAACAAAAAAGGCGGGCGTACCGGTACTGGCGAAGGTTGCCGCCATCTTTTTACCAATATGGCCTGATTTGCCGATACCCATCACCACCACTTTGCCTTTGCAGCCGTAAATGCGCTCACAGGCCCGGGAAAAGTCGTGATTAATGTACTGATCGAGATGCTCCAGACCCGCGCGCTCGATAGAAAGAACCTCTTTGCCTGCCTGTTGAAAATCAAAATTCGGGTCGAGCGGTTGCGGTGACATAGTTTTCAATCCTTTACCAGAGGGTAGCCGAGGGCAGCCAGAACAGCGTAGCAACCCAGGCCACAAAGCCACATAAAAGAAGCGCGCCAGCGGCTCTGCCGATACGGCGGCCACGCTGTAAGCACAGCACGGTAAACAGCGCGCTGACGCCCAGCATCACCCAGTAATCGCGCGAAAACGCCTGCGGATCGATGCTGCCCGGCTGCACTAAGGCAGGTACGCCCAGCACGATAGCCATATTGTAGATATTGGAGCCGATTAGATTGCCGATAGCAATATCGTCTTCACCCTTAAGCGCCCCGGCAATGACCGTTGCCAGCTCCGGCAGGCTGGTGCCGACGGAAACCAGAGTCAGGCCGATAATCAGCTCGCTGATGCCAAAATAGTCGGCAATAACGGTGGCGTTATCGATCACCATGCGCGTCGACATCGGCAGAATAATCAGCGCTACGGCCAGCCACAGGAAAGCCACGGTGTTGCCTGTTTCATCGCGCGGCAGTTCTTTGAGCTGTTCCTGGGTGAGCGTGTCATTGTTATCACGCTCGGCGCGCCGGGCGATTCTGATAATGAACAGTAGCCATGCCAGAGCGATAACAATCAGCGCCAGGCCGTCGTTGCGGCTGAGGGTGTTATCAAACAGCACCACGCCGCACAGCAAGGTGACCAGCAGCATCAGCGGCAGTTCGCGACGCACCAGGTTGGAGTGCACGGTGAGGGGATGAAAGAGCGCGGCGCCGCCGACAATCAATAAGATATTAGTAATATTGGAGCCGACGGCGGTGCCAACAGCCATATCCATCTGTCCGTGCGTGGCGGCGGAAAACGCAACGATGAGTTCAGGCAGCGAGGTGCCGATGCCGACAACCGTCATGCCGATGATCAGCGGAGGAATGCCCAGCGAGCGGCAAAGGATGGCCGCGCTAAATACCAGACGATCTGCACCATATACCAGCAAAACTAAACCGATAATCAATAGTGCTGTAGCTACGAACATGAAAGATCCTTTGATCGGGTATAATTGCCGCGCGCCTTACATGACGATAAAACAGGGCGTTAACAGAAAGTGCCGCAATTTTGACGGTCTGCAAGCAAAAAGTAAACTTATGCCAGTTTTCGCCACGTCTGCGCGGTAAGTTTCTGTAAAACTATTCGATTCGGTAGGTAATAAGCTACCATCGGAGATACGTAATCCGCCTGAAGAAGAGGATGATAAGCATTATGAGCCAGACGGAGACGAATTTGGTGGACGTGCGCGGCGTCAGCTTTGCCCGCAGCGGCCGGCCGGTATTCGACAATATCTCGTTGACGGTGCCGAAAGGAAAGGTCACCGCCATCATGGGGCCATCGGGTATCGGTAAAACCACGCTGCTGCGATTGATCGGTGGTCAGCTTCAGCCGGACAGCGGTGAAATCTGGTTTAACGGCGAAAACATTCCCCGCCTTTCGCGCGCGCGACTCTACGAAACGCGGAAAAAAATGAGCATGCTGTTTCAGTCCGGCGCGCTGTTTACCGATCTGACCGTCTTTGAAAACGTGGCCTGGCCGCTGCGCGAACATACCCAGCTTCCGCCCGCGCTGTTACACAGCACGGTGATGATGAAGCTGGAAGCCGTCGGGCTGCGCGGCGCGGCGAACCTGATGCCTTCGGAGCTGTCAGGCGGTATGGCGCGGCGTGCGGCGCTGGCCAGGGCCATTGCGCTTGAACCCGAGCTGATTATGTTTGATGAGCCGTTTGTCGGGCAGGATCCCATCACCATGGGCGTGCTGGTTGCGCTGATTGATGAACTGAACCATTCGCTTGGCATGACCTGCATCGTGGTATCGCACGACGTGCCCGAAGTATTAAGTATTGCCGACTACGCTTATATCATTGCCGGGCAGAAGGTTATTGCCCAGGGAACGGCACAGGCGCTGCGTGAAAACAGCGACGACCGCGTGCGGCAGTTTATTGATGGCATTGCAGATGGGCCGGTGCCGTTCCGATTTCCCGCAGGGGATTACCTGCACGATCTGACCGGTTCAGGGAGTTATTAGCGTGATGTTTTATCAAACGCTGGCGTCGCTGGGACGTCAGGGAATCAATACCTGCGCCTCGTTTGGCCGTGCCGGGCTGATGCTTTTTCATGCGCTGTTCGGTATACCTCGCTTTCGTAAACATGCGCCCCTGGTAATAAAACAGCTCTACAGCATCGGCGTGATGTCGCTGCTGATTATCATTGTTTCCGGCCTGTTTATCGGGATGGTGCTTGGGCTTCAGGGCTATCTGGTGCTGAATACCTATGGCGCGGAGAGCAGCCTTGGCATGCTGGTGGCGCTTTCGTTGCTGCGCGAGCTGGGGCCGGTGGTGACGGCGCTGCTGTTCGCTGGGCGCGCGGGCTCGGCCCTGACGGCAGAAATCGGCCTGATGAAAGCCACCGAACAGCTCTCCAGTATGGAGATGATGGCGGTCGATCCGCTGCGTCGGATTATCTCTCCCCGATTCTGGGCGGGCTTCATCAGTATGCCGCTGCTGGCGCTGATCTTCGTGGCGGTGGGCATTCTGGGCGGTGTGATTGTCGGCGTGAGCTGGAAGGGGATCGACAGCGGATTTTTCTGGTCAGCGATGCAGAATGCGGTGGATGTGCGTACCGATATTCTTAACTGCATCATTAAAAGCGCCGTCTTTGCCTTCACCGTGACCTGGATTGCGCTGTTTAACGGCTACGACGCCATCCCGACGTCGGAAGGGATCAGTCGGGCGACCACGCGTACCGTAGTGCATGCTTCTCTGGCGGTACTCGGTTTGGATTTTGTGCTTACGGCACTGATGTTTGGGAACTGATGTAATGCAAACGAAAAAAAGCGAAATTTGGGTTGGGGCGTTTCTGCTGCTGGCGCTGTGCGCGGCGCTTTTTCTCTGCCTGCGCGTAGCGGATCTGAAGTCATTAGGTAACGAGCCCACCTGGCGGCTGTACGCCACCTTCGATAATATCGGCGGCCTGAAAACCGGCTCGCCGGTGAAAATTGGCGGCGTGGTGATTGGTCGCGTTTCCGACATTGCGCTGGACGACAAAACGTTGTCGCCGCGCGTCACCATGGACATTGAAGAAAAATATAATCAGCTGCCCGATACCAGCTCGCTGGCTATCAGAACCTCCGGCCTGCTGGGCGAGCAGTACCTGGCGCTGAACGTGGGTTTTGACGATCCTGACATGGGAACCGCTATGCTTAAAGACGGCAGCGCCATCCAGGACACCAAATCCGCTATGGTGCTGGAAGACCTGATAGGGCAGTTCCTGTACAAGAGCGGTGACGGCAACGATAAACAGAATGCATCGCCGACGGCGCCGGAAGCCAGCGGGCAACCTGCACCTGACGCAACGACTCATCCATAAGAGGGCCCGGTATGTTTAAACGTTTTCTGATCATGGCAATGCTGGTTGTTGCCCCTGTTGTCACCCACGCGGCGGCCGATCAAACCAATCCTTATAAGTTAATGAACGAGGCGGCCGACAAAACCTTTACCCGCCTTAAAACGGAACAGCCTAAAATCAAGCAGGATCCGAACTATCTGCGTCAGATCGTCCGTGAAGAGCTGCTGCCCTACGTACAGATTAAATATGCGGGCGCATTAGTGCTCGGACGCTACTACAAAGATGCCACGCCAGCGCAACGTGAAGCCTACTTCAAGGCGTTTGGCGATTACCTGGCGCAGGCTTACGGTCAGGCGCTGGCCCTTTACCACGGACAGACCTACCAGATTGCGCCCGAACAGTCGTACGCCGACTCCAATATCATCGCGATTCGCGTCACCATCGTCGATCCTAACGGACGTCCTCCTGTGCGTCTGGATTTTCAGTGGCGTAAAAACAGCCGCAACGGTGAATGGCAGGCGTATGACATGATTGCCGAAGGCGTGAGTATGATCACCACCAAGCAGAACGAATGGAGCGACACGCTGCGTCAGAAGGGTGTGGATGGTCTGACTCAACTGTTGAAATCCTACGCAAACCAGCCGATTACGTTGGATAAACAGCAGTAATGGACGAGCAGCTTAACTGGCGCAGCGAAGGCAGTCAGCTCACGCTGGCAGGCGTTCTGACCCGCGACACGCTCGCACCGCTGTGGGCGCAGCGGGAAACATCAATGAAACAGATCGATACAATCGATGTTTCAGCGCTTGAACACGTCGATTCGGCGGGCCTGGCGCTGCTGGTTCACCTGCGGCAGATTGCGCAGCGCCAGGGACAAACGCCCGCCTTTACCGGCGTGACCGATAAACTGCAATCGCTGATTACGCTCTACAACCTTCAGCAAATTATTGCGTCCCGTCCCTGAAAGAAACCGCGAATCGATGAACAGAAAAAGCCTCTGCATGGTCAGAGGCTTTTTGCCTGTTTAAGATAGCGGCGCTTTCCACTAAGATGTGTGCCTGTTTCAAACAACCTAATCCGGATCTCATGGAAAATAGTGAAATTCAAACCGTGCTGATGGACGCGCTGCCGCTCCAGGAAGTACATGTCACCGGCGATGGCAGCCACTTTCAGGTCATTGCCGTTGGCGAACTCTTCGGCGAACTGAGCCGCGTGAAAAAACAGCAAACGGTTTATGCGCCGCTGATGCCCTATATTGCGGATAACCGCATGCACGCGGTGTCGATAAAAACGTATACGCCTGAAGAGTGGGCGCGCGATCGCAAGCTGAACGGCTTTTAAGCTGCTGTCATCATCGCCCCGGAGTGCGGTGAGGCAGGCAGCATTGTATGGTTGATTAAGAGAACTGGTGCAATGGATAAATTTCGTGTGCAGGGGCCGACCCGTTTAAGCGGAGAAGTCACAATTTCCGGCGCTAAAAATGCTGCGCTGCCGATCCTGTTCGCCGCGTTGCTGGCTGAAGAGCCGGTAGAGATTCAAAATGTCCCGAAGCTGAAGGACATTGATACCACCATGAAACTGCTCGGCCAGCTGGGCGTAAAAACTGAGCGCAACGGTTCAGTCCATCTGGATGCCAGCAACGTTGATATTTACTGCGCGCCTTATGAGCTGGTGAAAACCATGCGTGCCTCTATCTGGGCGCTGGGCCCGCTGGTAGCGCGCTTCGGCCAGGGGCAGGTTTCTCTGCCGGGCGGCTGCGCTATCGGCGCGCGTCCGGTCGACTTGCATATTTCTGGCCTGGAGCAGCTGGGCGCGGAAATCACCCTGGAAGAGGGCTATGTGAAAGCGGCCGTTGACGGCAGGCTGAAAGGCGCGCATATCGTGATGGATAAGGTCAGCGTCGGCGCGACCGTGACCATCATGAGCGCCGCCACGCTGGCGACCGGCACAACGGTGATTGAAAACGCCGCGCGTGAGCCGGAAATCGTCGATACGGCGAATTTCCTTAACACGCTGGGCGCGAAAATCAGCGGCGCGGGCAGCGATCGCATCACCATCGAAGGCGTTGAACGCCTTGGCGGTGGGACCTGGCGCGTGCTGCCGGATCGCATTGAAACCGGCACGTTTCTGATCGCCGCGGCGATTTCTGGCGGAAAGGTGCTCTGCCGCAATACGCAGCCGGACACCCTCGACGCGGTGCTGGCGAAGCTGCGCGAAGCGGGGGCGGATATCGAGCTGGGAGAGGACTGGATAAGCCTGGATATGCACGGCAGGCGGCCAAAAGCGGTAAACTTCCGCACCGCACCGCATCCGGGGTTTCCGACCGATATGCAGGCTCAGTTCAGCCTGCTCAATCTGGTGGCTGAAGGCACAGGCGTGATCACCGAAACCATCTTTGAAAATCGTTTTATGCACGTACCTGAGCTGATCCGTATGGGCGCGCGTGCGGAAATCGAAAGCAATACGCTGATTTGTCATGGCGTGGACAAGCTCTCCGGTGCGCAGGTAATGGCAACCGATCTTCGCGCATCGGCGAGCCTGGTGTTAGCTGGATGCATTGCTGCGGGAACCACGATCGTCGATCGCATCTATCATATCGATCGCGGCTATGAACACATTGAAGACAAACTCAGGGGCCTTGGCGCTAATATCGAACGCATCAGCGGCGAAGAGTAAGTTTGTCTCCATCAGCATTGCATCATGAGGCGGTGAATTTTACCGCCTCTTTCTTTTCCTGATCAGTACTTTACGATCGATCAATTTACGACTGAGCGGATCATAATAGCGGCTGGGCCAGATCTCTGCCGGATGAACCCGTAACGCCTCGGCAATCAGCCACTCGCCTTTCGGCCAGGGGCGGAACAGCGCGTTTGCCAGCGTTGATGAACTTAAACCTGCCTCGCGCGAGACTCTCGCCAGCGTAGTGCCGCGTTTGTGTAGCGCTGCGATAATGTCTGCATTGTGCCAGTCTTGTTTTGCTACAAGCATGTGTTTTCCTCCTTGGACACATGAAATCTTTCGATTATGTAATTTTGTTTCCTGTTGTGATGTCATATTATCAATATGATTAATCAGGACATTGCATGAAAGAGCCGGATGATTCTATATTGTTATTGGCGCTTAGTTTCCAGTTTTTTCCACAAAATCTCGTTTTTGTGTGACTCAGCGCATAAAAATGCAACGAAGCGGCAACGTTTCTGAAGGGGAAGAACGAAAAGGAGTTACAAAAATTAAGGCGGGAAGCGCGGTTGCCCGCGCTGAGGGAATTAAAATTCGCGCTGTACGGACATATGCGCCAGCGATTCAAGCGCGCTGCGCCACGGCGACTCGGGCAGGGCGCTCAGGGCCGCGATGGCTTTATCTGCTTCCCGTTCCGCCGCTTTGCGCGTCCACTCCAGTGAGCCGCACTGCCGCATGGTTTCCAGCACGGATTCCAGCAAATGGCGACCGTTTCCCTGCTCGATGGCTCCACGGATCATAGCGGACTGCGCCGGGGTGCCGTGACGCATGGCATGCAGCAGCGGAAGCGTCGGTTTGCCTTCACTGAGGTCGTCGCCGACGTTTTTCCCTAACGTCTGACCATCCGCACTGTAATCCAGCAAATCGTCGATCAGCTGAAAGGCCGTGCCGATAAAGCGCCCGTAATCCTGCAACGCTTCTTCCTGCTCAGGCGTGGCGGAGGCCAGAATGGCAGAGGATTGCGCGGCGGCCTCAAACAAGCGCGCGGTTTTGCTGTATATCACCCGCATGTAGCTCTCTTCGGTGATATCAGGATCGTTGCAGTTCATCAGCTGTAACACTTCGCCTTCCGCGATCACATTAACGGCTTCCGACATCAGTGCAAGCACGCGCAGCGAGCCGATGCTGGTCATCATCTGGAAGGCGCGGGTATAGATAAAATCGCCGACAAGAACGCTGGCGGCATTGCCGAAAGCGGCATTTGCCGTCGCCTTGCCGCGTCGCATATCTGATTCGTCAACCACGTCGTCGTGCAGCAGCGTGGCGGTATGAATAAATTCGATCAGGGCAGCAACGGTGATGTGATGCGAACCGCTGTAATTGAGCGCTCTGGCAGCGAGAATCGCAATCATCGGACGAATGCGTTTGCCTCCGCCGCTGACGATGTAGAACCCCAGTTGATTGATGAGGGAAACCTCAGAGTTCAACTGCTCCAGTATGGTTGCATTGACGTCCGCCATATCCTGCGCGGTGAGTTCGTTTATCTGTTCTAAGTTCATCAGTCTTTTCAGCTATTGCTCATTATGCTGTTATGATAAGCGGCTTTACCGGTGCCTGCGGCATGGAATGTATTACAGATTGTACTTGAAAATGACCGCTGTGGAACGTTTGCATTTGCTTTGCGTTTTTTTCTGCAATACCGCGCAACAGGCTCTTGTCATTCCTCCGGAAGTTGCGTAGAATTCGCGCCCTATTGTGAATATTTATAGCGCAGCCTGAAACCAAGACGGCAAGCGCGAAAGCGGAGTTTATATGTACGCGGTTTTCCAAAGTGGTGGTAAACAACACCGAGTAAGCGAAGGTCAGACCGTTCGCCTGGAAAAGCTGGACATCGCAACCGGCGAAACCATTGAGTTCGACCAGGTTCTGATGATCGCTAATGGCGATGATGTGACTATCGGCGCGCCGTTAGTTTCAGGTGGTGTGATTAAAGCAGAAATCGTTGCTCACGGTCGTGGCGATAAAATCAAAATCGTTAAGTTTCGCCGTCGTAAGCATTACCGTAAGCAGCAGGGTCATCGTCAGTGGTTTACTGATGTTAAGATCACTGGTATCAGCGCCTAAGAGGAGTTCTGACAAATGGCACACAAAAAGGCTGGCGGCTCCACTCGAAATGGTCGCGATTCCAATGCAAAACGCCTGGGCGTTAAACGTTTTGGCGGCGAAGCCGTACTGGCAGGCAGCATCATCGTTCGTCAGCGTGGCACTAAATTCCACGCGGGCACCAACGTAGGCTGTGGCCGTGACCACACGCTGTTTGCAACAGCAGACGGTAAAGTGAAATTCGAAGTTAAAGGCCCGAACAACCGTAAATACATCAGCATCGTTGCTGAGTAAGGTTTTCGAGTCTGAGAGCGATGGCAGCATCGCTCCTGGTAGCGAATTGAAAAGCCCCGCTATGATGGCGGGGCTTTTTACATTCTGTATTTCTGATCTGCGGCATGGCTGTTATGGCCCGCAGATTGACTGGCTTGCTGTACACTTTATATTCAGTTAAACGCGTTGTTACGGCGGAACCTGCTCTGGAGACCGACGCAACACACGTTTGCTGCGCCGGACGCTTCGTCACCTCGTATTACTTTTGCGGTGACGATCCTCTCCCCCGGCCCGTCGTTACCGGCTGCGGGCGAATGATTTACGGAGAAGTAACATGAAGTTTGTTGATGAAGCGACGATCCTCGTCGCTGCGGGCGATGGCGGCAACGGCTGCGTCAGTTTCCGCCGTGAAAAATATATTCCGAGAGGCGGCCCTGACGGCGGCGACGGCGGCGACGGCGGCGACGTCTACATGCAGGCTGATGAAAACCTCAACACGCTGATCGACTACCGTTTTGAAAAATCCTTCCGCGCCGAGCGTGGACAGAACGGCCAAAGTCGCGACTGTACCGGTAAACGCGGCAAGGACATCGTAATCAAAGTCCCGGTCGGAACGCGTATTATCGATCAGGGCACCGGCGAGACGCTGGGCGACATGACCCATCATGGTCAGATGCAGATGGTGGCGAAGGGCGGCTGGCATGGCCTGGGCAATACCCGCTTCAAATCCTCCGTTAACCGTACGCCGCGTCAGAAAACGATGGGTACGCCGGGAGAAAAGCGCGATCTGCAACTGGAACTGCTGCTGCTGGCTGACGTTGGCATGCTCGGGCTGCCAAACGCGGGGAAATCCACCTTTATTCGTGCCGTTTCCGCCGCCAAACCGAAAGTGGCTGACTATCCCTTCACCACGCTGGTGCCAAGCCTCGGTGTGGTGCGCATGGATAATGAGCAGAGCTTTGTGATCGCCGACATTCCGGGCCTGATCGAAGGCGCTTCAGACGGCGCGGGTTTAGGCATTCGCTTTCTGAAGCATCTGGAGCGCTGTCGCGTGCTGCTGCATCTGATCGACCTCGCGCCTGTTGATGAGTCCGATCCGGTGGAGAACGCCCGTGTGATCCTTGGCGAACTTGAGAAATACAGCGAGAAGCTGTTTAACAAGCCGCGCTGGCTGGTGTTCAACAAAATCGACCTGTTGGATCAGGAAGAGGCGGAAGCGCGCGCCAAAGCCATTGCCGATGCGCTGGGCTGGACGGAGAAGTACTATCTGATCTCCGCGGCGAATCGCGTGGGTGCCACGCCGCTGTGTTGGGACGTGATGTCATTCATTAATGCCAATCCTAAAGAGGCTGAACCCGAGGCAACGCCGCCTGAGAAGGTTGAGTTTATGTGGGATGATTACCATCGCCAGCAGATCGAAGAGGCTGAAGCGGCGGTAGAAGCGGAAGACGATGACTGGGATGACGACTGGGACGATGAGGACGACGAAGGCGTCGAAATCATCTACAAGCGCTGATCTGAAGGGGCATATCGATGCCCCTTTTTCTTTTGTACCGTAGCACTGCGATGATCAGTTGTTTTGATAGACGTCTTTATACAGTCGGCTTTCAAAACGCACCAGAGGAATGCGGCGCTGTTTGTGATCCTGCGGCGGTACGGCGTAGCCCGAAAGAAACTGTACAAAGGCGACGCGCTGCCCGCTGGCCGTGGTCATAAAACCGGCAAGATTATACACGCCCTGAAGCGAGCCCGTTTTGGCCGACACCTTGCCATCAACGCCCGCTTCGTGCAGACCGCCACGATAGCGAAGCGTGCCGTCGTAGCCTGCCAGCGGCAGCATTGAGATAAAATTTAACTGCTGGTCATTTTTGGCAATGTACTGCAATACCTGCATCATGGTATCTGGCGAAATCAGATCGTGACGTGAAAGGCCGGAGCCGTCCACCTGGATACTGTTGCCCATATCAATATTGGCTTTCTGCCGCATGATCTGCCGTACCGCATCCGAGCCTGCGCGCCAGGTGCCCGGCACGCCAAAGCGTTCGCGACCAATGGTACGAAAAACCGTATCGGCGATCATGTTATCGGATTTTTTCAACATGATTTTCAGCAGGTCATGCAGCGGCGCGGATTGTGTTTCCGCCAGCACCGTTGCAGGCTGGGTCGCCTGCGTCTGGCGCACCAGATGCCCGGTGTAATCAATACCCGCCTCCTGCAACTCCGCTTTCAGCAGCGCACCGGCATAGCTGGCGCCGTCCTGAATGGCAAACGCCATAGGCAGAGGCTCAGATCGCTGCGACATGCAGCCGGTTAAGGTAAAGCGGTTAAGTTCGCCCGGCACCACATCCAGTTCGCAGTACTGCGCTTCCGCCGAGCCACGCGCCAGCGTACGCACTTCGCTGAACATATTTACCGGATAATAAGAGGCCACGCGAATAAAGGCTTTGTCGCCCGCCGTTGGCGCGCTGTAAAGCGAAACGGAGAAGCAGTTACGATCCACGATAGCGGCCGCAGGCGGCGCGCTGAAGCACTGCGTCATATCATTCCACGGCCAGCCCGGCGCCTTGTCGTGGCTGGCGAACACGGACGTGTCGATAACCAGATTGCCATCAATATGCTGCACACCCTGTTTTTTCAAACTGTTGACCATATTGCGCAGATCCTGACGCGTCAGGGTTGGATCGCCGCCAAAGCGCGCCACCAGATCGCCATTAAGCGTGCCGCCGCGCAGGCTACCCTTGCTTTCAAGTTGGGTATGAAAGCGAAAATCAGGCCCCAGCTGTAACAGCGCGGCCAGTGCCGTTACCACCTTCATCGTACTGGCGGGCAGAGCCATCTGCTTACTGTGATAATCGACAGAGGGTGCGGGTGCGCCTATTTTTTGTACCATTAACGCCAGGTTTGCGCCGTCGGGTAGATATTGTGTGTAGTTTTCAACCTGTGCCGCGTGTGCATTCAGCATAAATGCGCAGGCCAGGCCGCTAAAAATTCGTGAAAATCGCATAATCTCGCGTTAACTGACGGGTGATGCTGTCATACTACGGTGCATCAAGGTGGAAAGTAAACGATGACCCATAAGGAACTCTGAGGTAAAATACGTATCAAAATGCAAAACCTGCCGGGCCCAGGGCATGTCTCAGGGTCGGGTTTTTTTTCGTTTGTAATTTAGAGGTGAGCGCCGCAGAACGCTTTTTCTGTATCAACCTGTCAGGATGACAACATTCCGCACAGGACAGAGTTAACGAGGTATTGAAATGAATCAGATTCCGATGACGCTAAGGGGCGCAGAAAAGCTGCGTGAAGAGCTCGAAGAGCTGAAAACCATTAAACGCCCCAGAATTATCGCCTCAATCGCCGAAGCACGTGAACACGGCGACCTGAAAGAGAACGCAGAATACCATGCCGCGCGCGAAGAGCAGGGCTTCTGTGAAGGTCGTATTCAGGAAATCGAGGCAAAGTTGTCTAATGCGCAGGTAATAGACATCTCAAAAATGAGTGCAAATGGCCGGGTGATCTTTGGCTCTACGGTGACCGTCCTCAATCTGGACAGCGACGAAGAGTCCACCTACCGCATCGTGGGTGATGATGAGGCAGATTTTAAACAGAATCTGATCTCTGTCAATTCGCCGATGGCGCGCGGCCTGATTGGTAAAGAAGTTGATGACATTACGGTGATCAAAACGCCGGGCGGCGACGTAGAGTATGAGATTTTGAAGGTGGAATACCTCTGAATCTCTCGCCGCAGGCAGGGCGTACAATGTAAAGAAAAGAAAAAGGCCGCAGAGCGGCCTTTTATCAGCATCGGGAGCGTGGCATTTTCTCCGCGCTGCATCTTAGCGTGGAATGACGATTTTTCGTTCTTTGGTGGGACGATACAGCACCAGCGTCTTGCCGATGACCTGTACGTTCGCTGCACCGGTTTCACGCACGATGGCGTCGACCACAAGCGCTTTCGTTTCACGGTCTTCCGTGGCGACTTTAACTTTAATCAGCTCGTGGTGTTCCAGCGCCTGTTCAATTTCGGCCAGCACGCCTTCTGTCAGGCCGTTATTACCCAGCATCACGACAGGTTTCAACGGGTGAGCCAGCCCTTTCAGGTGCTGTTTTTGTTTGGTACTCAGATTCATCGTATTTTTTACTTACATTGGGATTGAAAACGGGTCATTCTACCGCCATGTCTCTTGTATCACCAAATCGGCATTCTGATTTGCGCGGTTTATTTATCGCATACGTTGAATCGTCATTGGAAATTTTATGACTGGTAAAAAGCGTTCGGCCAGCTCCAGCCGCTGGTTGCATGAACATTTTAGCGATAAATATGTGCTTCAGGCGCAGAAAAAAGGGCTACGCTCGCGTGCCTGGTTTAAACTTGATGAAATACAGCAGGCTGACAAGCTGTTTAAACCGGGAATGACGATAGTTGACCTCGGTGCCGCGCCCGGCGGCTGGTCGCAGTATGTGGTCACGCAGATTGGCGCCAAAGGTCGGGTTATCGCCTGCGATATTTTACCCATGGACCCCATTGTTGGCGTTGACTTCCTTCAGGGTGATTTCCGCGAGGAAGCCGTACTAAACGCTCTGCTGGAACGCGTTGGGGATAAAAAAGTTCAGGTTGTGATGTCAGATATGGCGCCCAACATGACCGGTACGCCAGCGGTGGATATTCCCCGCGCAATGTATCTGGTCGAGCTGGCGTTGGAAATGTGCCGCGATGTACTGGCACCCGGCGGCAGTTTTTTAGTAAAGGTATTTCAGGGAGATGGTTTTGAAGATTACCTCCGGGAAATTCGCTCCCTGTTTACGAAGGTAAAAATTCGTAAGCCGGACGCTTCGCGCTCACGTTCGCGCGAAGTGTATATTGTAGCGACAGGGCGCAAATTATAGCCAAAATAGTTGGATTCGCCGAAAGGCGACACGTAGTGCATTCCGGTGAGCTTACGCAGGTAGGTGAGTTGGGTGAACGAACGCAGGCGACGCCGCAGCGATTCCAAGTATGACGGATATATAGTACCCTACGCTGTCTGTTAACACAGTTGTAATAAGAGGTTAATCCCTTGAGTGACATGGCGAAAAACCTGATCCTCTGGCTAGTCATCGCAGTTGTGCTGATGTCTGTTTTCCAGAGTTTTGGGCCCAGCGAGTCGAATGGCCGTAGGGTTGATTACTCAACCTTCCTGTCGGAAGTGAACCAGGATCAGGTCCGTGAAGCGCGTATTAACGGACGTGAAATCAACGTTACCAAAAAAGACAGTAATCGATATACGACCTATATACCCGTCAACGATCCCAAGTTGCTCGATAACCTGTTGACTAAAAACGTAAAAGTAGTGGGTGAACCGCCTGAAGAACCGAGCCTGTTGGCATCAATCTTCATTTCGTGGTTCCCAATGCTGTTACTGATTGGCGTCTGGATCTTCTTCATGCGGCAGATGCAGGGCGGCGGCGGCAAGGGCGCGATGTCCTTCGGTAAAAGTAAAGCCCGCATGCTGACGGAAGATCAGATCAAAACGACCTTTGCTGACGTTGCAGGCTGCGACGAAGCGAAAGAAGAAGTGAGCGAGCTGGTTGACTACCTGCGTGAGCCAAGCCGTTTCCAGAAGTTGGGCGGTAAAATTCCCAAGGGCGTGCTGATGGTTGGCCCGCCGGGAACGGGTAAAACGCTGCTGGCAAAAGCCATTGCCGGCGAAGCAAAAGTGCCTTTCTTTACCATTTCCGGTTCCGACTTCGTTGAAATGTTTGTCGGCGTCGGCGCCTCGCGCGTTCGCGATATGTTCGAGCAGGCGAAAAAAGCCGCGCCGTGCATTATCTTTATCGATGAGATCGATGCCGTAGGACGCCAGCGTGGCGCAGGATTGGGCGGCGGTCACGATGAGCGTGAGCAAACCCTGAACCAGATGCTGGTTGAGATGGACGGCTTTGAAGGCAATGAAGGCATTATCGTCATCGCGGCGACAAACCGTCCAGACGTGCTTGATCCGGCGCTGCTGCGTCCTGGCCGCTTCGACCGTCAGGTTGTTGTGGGCCTGCCTGACGTGCGCGGTCGTGAGCAGATCCTGAAAGTGCATATGCGTCGCGTACCGCTGGCTACCGATATTGATGCGGCAATCATTGCGCGCGGTACGCCGGGCTTCTCCGGTGCTGACCTGGCGAACCTGGTGAACGAAGCGGCGCTGTTTGCCGCGCGTGGCAACCGTCGCGTGGTATCAATGGTCGAATTCGAAAAAGCGAAAGATAAGATCATGATGGGTGCGGAACGTCGCTCCATGGTGATGACCGAAGCGCAGAAAGAATCCACCGCGTATCATGAAGCGGGGCATGCGATCATCGGTCGCCTGGTGCCTGAGCACGATCCGGTTCATAAAGTGACGATTATTCCGCGTGGTCGCGCGCTGGGTGTCACGTTCTTCCTGCCGGAAGGCGATGCCATCAGTGCGAGCCGTCAGAAGCTGGAGAGCCAGATCTCTACGCTCTACGGCGGTCGACTGGCGGAAGAGATCATCTACGGTTCTGAGCATGTTTCAACCGGCGCATCAAACGACATTAAAGTTGCTACGTCAATTGCACGTAACATGGTTACGCAATGGGGCTTCTCAGAAAAACTGGGGCCGTTGCTCTATGCGGAAGAAGAAGGCGAAGTGTTCCTTGGCCGTTCAGTGGCTAAAGCGAAACACATGTCGGATGAAACCGCGCGCATTATCGATCAGGAAGTAAAACTGCTGATCGAAGGCAACTACCAGCGCGCGCGTCGCATTCTTAATGAAAATCTGGACATTCTTCACACGATGAAAGACGCGCTGATGAAGTATGAAACCATTGATGCGCCGCAGATCGACGACCTGATGGCGCGCCGTGAAGTGCGTCCGCCTGCGGGTTGGGAAGAGCCAGGCAGCTCTGACAACTCCGACAACGGCTCGCCTAAGGCACCGCGTCCGGTTGATGAACCGCGTACGCCAAACCCAGGCAACACCATGTAATCACTGGCTGGATGACCGAAACGTCTCCAGACAATGACGTAATAACAAAACCCCGGCGCAGACCGGGGTTTTTTATATCTTCACAGCCGCTAAAATAGCGAAATCACTTATTAACGCCAACCGGAGACGCCATGAAGCTTTACGCCAGAGAATCCGTTCTCGATCTGTCACATCCCCATGTAATGGGCATTTTAAATGTGACACCGGATTCCTTTTCCGATGGCGGAAAGCATAACGATCTGATCCCCGCACTCACGCATGCCAATGCGATGATCAATGCCGGTGCGACCATTATTGATATCGGCGGCGAGTCGACCCGGCCCGGCGCCGGTGAGGTGAGCGTTGAACAGGAACTTGAGCGCGTGATACCGGTTGTTGAGGCGATAGCACAGCGCTTTGAGGTCTGGATTTCCGTTGATACGTCGCGGCCAGAGGTGATCAGCGCCTCGGCGCATGTCGGCGCGCACATGATCAACGATATCCGCTCGCTTCAGATGCCCGGCGCCCTGTCTGCGGCAGCGGAGAGCGGTCTGCCGGTTTGCCTGATGCATATGCAGGGCGAACCGCGCAACATGCAGCAGGCACCTGACTATTCCAATGTCTTGCAGGAAGTGGATGACTTTTTTGTCGGGCAGATCGCACGTTGTGAGGCGGCAGGGATCAAAAAACAGCAACTGCTGCTCGATCCCGGATTTGGTTTCGGTAAGAATCTCTCTCATAATTATCAGCTTCTGGCGCATCTGGCCGATTTTCATCGCCACGGGCTTCCGCTGCTGGTGGGGATGTCGCGCAAGAGCATGATTGGTCAACTGCTTAACGTTGGCCCGTCCCAGCGGCTGAACGGCAGCCTTGCCTGCGCAACCATTGCCGCCATGCAGGGCGCGCATATTCTGCGGGTGCATGATGTAAAAGAAACGGTTGAGGCGATGCGCGTGGTTGAAGCAACGCTCAGCGCAAGAGGATAAACGGCAACGCATCTCAATTTTAAAAATGAAGGGTCTATGAGCAATCGTAAATATTTTGGTACAGATGGTATTCGCGGCAGAGTCGGTGAAGCACCAATCACGCCGGACTTCGTGCTGAAGCTGGGCTGGGCCGCCGGTAAAGTTCTGGCCCGAAACGGCTCGAAAAAAATCATTATTGGCAAAGATACGCGCATTTCAGGCTACATGCTGGAGTCGGCGCTGGAAGCCGGCCTTGCCGCTGCCGGCCTGTCTGCTGCGTTCACCGGCCCGATGCCGACGCCCGCCATCGCCTATCTGACGCGTACCTTCCGCGCTGAGGCGGGCATTGTTATTTCCGCCTCGCATAATCCCTTTGATGACAACGGCATCAAGTTCTTCTCTATTGAGGGTACAAAGCTGCCCGATGATGTGGAAGAAGCCATCGAAGCGGAAATGGAAAAACCGATTACCTGCGTGGACTCGGCGGAACTGGGTCGCGCCAGCCGCATTGTCGATGCCGCCGGACGTTATATCGAATTCTGTAAGGGCACGTTTCCCAGCCAGCTCAGCCTTAGCGGTCTGAAAGTCGTGGTTGATTGTGCTAATGGCGCAACTTATCACATTGCGCCAAACGTTCTGCGCGAACTGGGCGCAACGGTGATTACTCTTGGCGTGCAGCCGGACGGCATGAATATCAATAAAGAGTGCGGCGCGACGGATGTACGCCAGCTTCAGGCGCGCGTGCTGGCGGAGAAAGCCGATATCGGCCTGGCCTACGACGGTGACGGTGACCGCATCATGATGGTTGATCATCTGGGGCACAAAGTGGATGGCGATCAGATCCTCTATATCATCGCGCGCGAAGGGCTGCGTGAAGGGCAGTTGCGTGGCGGCGTGGTGGGCACGCTGATGAGCAATATGGGGCTGGAGTTGGCTCTGAAGCAGCTCGGCATTCCTTTTGTTCGCGCTAAGGTAGGCGACCGCTACGTGCTGGAAAAACTTCAGGAGAAGGGCTGGCGACTGGGCGCGGAAAACTCAGGCCATGTGATCCTGCTGGATAAAACCACCACCGGCGATGGCATTGTCGCTGGTTTGCAGGTGTTGTCGGCTATGGTGCGCAGCCATATGAGCCTGCACGACCTTTGCAGCGGCATGAAGCTGCTGCCGCAGATCCTGGTGAATGTTCGCTTCAGCGGCGCAACGGACCCGCTTGAAAACGAAACGGTAAAAGCGGTAACGGCAGAGGTGGAGCACGAACTGCATGGCCGTGGTCGCGTACTGTTACGTAAATCCGGAACCGAACCGTTGATTCGGGTGATGGTTGAGGGTGAAGATGAGGCGCAGGTTACCGCGCTGGCGCATCGTATTGCCGATGCCGTCAAAGCGGTATAGCGTTATTCACTCGGTATTGCTTTTTTAAAGCAAGTCGCGCAAATAAGCAGCGGTTGCGGGTAAGTTTTTGAGGTAAAACATCGCTTCTGCCGCTTTTTTCTGCAATCAGCAGCCGCGTGATAAATTGCCCTTGCGTAGGGTGCGCGCTTTGGTTAGTATTCTCACCCGCTTCTGATGGGTAGCAGCAATGCTATTTCTCTGACTGGTTTGAAGCTATTACTGTACGGTTAACGTACAAGGAACAGGTTAATATGTACGAAGCTCTTTTAGTAGTTTTCCTTCTTGTAGCGATTGGCCTTGTAGGTCTGATCATGCTGCAACAGGGTAAAGGCGCTGATATGGGCGCGTCATTCGGTGCAGGCTCGTCCGCAACGCTGTTTGGTTCTAACGGTTCTGGCAACTTTATGACCCGAATGACCGCAGTGCTGGCGACGTTGTTCTTCATCTTCAGCCTGATTCTTGGTAACCTGAATAGCAACAAAACGCAGAAAGGAAGCGAGTGGGAAAATCTGTCTCAGCCTGCCCAACAGCAGCAGAGCCAGCCAGCGAAACCGGCCGCGCCGGGTAGCGATATCCCACAGTAAGATGTTGAGTTAAGTAAGAGTAAGTCGCAATCTTTAGTGCCGTGGTGGTGGAATTGGTAGACACGCTACCTTGAGGTGGTAGTGCCCGCATGGGCTTACGGGTTCAAGTCCCGTCCTCGGTACCAAATCTCAGTTTTGCTTGCATTTTCTGCAAGATCGGCGTAGTATTTGCCACGTTTTCGGACGCGGGGTGGAGCAGCCTGGTAGCTCGTCGGGCTCATAACCCGAAGGTCGTCGGTTCAAATCCGGCCCCCGCAACCACTTTCCCTTAGAGTTCTTTTTCAAATATACTGTATGCAGTATGCGGCACAGTTAGCTATAGTTAATTTTGAAAAAAATTCTTTTGGATTGTGCCGAACCGCCAGTGATGGCGTACAGGGTCCAGTCGCATTAAGCCCCGATTTATCGGGGTTTTTTGTTATCAGGAAACAGCATACTGGGCTATTAAGCCCTTTTTTTATGTCTTGGGGGTGGGATTGTCCACATTAGAGCAAAAATTAACAGCGTTGATTTCAGCACCGGTTGAAGCCCTGGGCTATGAACTGGTCGGTATCGAGTTTGTGCGCGGGCGCACTTCTACTCTGCGCATCTATATTGATAGTGAAAATGGCATCACTGTTGACGATTGTGCTGATGTTAGTCATCAGGTAAGCGCAGTATTTGATGTTGAAGATCCGATTACTGTTGCTTATAACCTTGAAGTCTCCTCGCCAGGCCTTGAGCGCCCTCTCTTCACTGCTGAGCACTATGCTCGTTTTATTGGCGAAGAAGTGAGCCTTGTGCTGCGTATGGCCGTTCAGAACCGCCGCAAATGGCAGGGAATCATTAAATCTGTTGAAGGTGAGATGATCACTGTAGCCGTTGAGGGTAAAGACGAAGTGTTCGCGCTGAGTAATATCCAGAAGGCGAACCTGGTCCCCCACTTTTAAACGTCCGGATTGAGGCATACCAGGATGAACAAAGAGATCTTAGCTGTAGTCGAGGCCGTATCTAACGAGAAGTCACTCCCGCGCGAGAAGATTTTTGAAGCGTTGGAGAGCGCGCTGGCCACGGCGACCAAGAAAAAATATGAGCAGGAAATTGACGTTCGCGTCAGCATCGATCGTAAAAGTGGTGATTTTGACACCTTCCGCCGCTGGGTTATTGTTGAAGAAGTGACCATGCCAACGCGTGAGATTACGCTGGAAGCGGCACGCTTTGAGGATGAATCCTTTAACGTTGGCGAGTTTGTTGAAGACCAGATCGAGTCTGTTACCTTTGACCGTATCACCACCCAGACCGCAAAACAGGTTATCGTGCAGAAAGTGCGCGAAGCCGAGCGCGCAATGGTTGTTGACCAGTTCCGCGAGAACCAGGGTGAAATTATCACCGGCGTGGTGAAAAAAGTTAACCGCGACAATATTTCCCTGGAAGTTCGTCCGGCTGACGGTTCGAACACCAGTGCGGAAGCGGTCATCATTCGTGAAGACATGCTGCCGCGCGAAAACTTCCGTCCGGGCGACCGTATTCGCGGCGTGCTTTACGACGTTCGTCCCGAAGCACGCGGTGCGCAACTGTTCGTCAGCCGCTCTAAACCTGAGATGCTGATCGAACTTTTCCGCATTGAAGTGCCGGAAATCGGCGAAGAAGTGATTGAAATTAAAGCCGCCGCGCGCGATCCCGGCTCACGCGCTAAAATCGCGGTGAAAACCAACGACAAGCGTATCGATCCGGTCGGCGCCTGCGTAGGGATGCGCGGTGCGCGCGTTCAGGCGGTGTCCAGCGAGCTGGGCGGCGAACGTATTGATATTGTGCTGTGGGACGATAACCCGGCTCAGTTCGTGATCAATGCAATGGCCCCGGCGGATGTCGCGTCTATCGTGGTGGATGAGGACAATCACACCATGGATATCGCCGTTGAAGCCGGAAACCTGGCTCAGGCGATTGGCCGTAACGGCCAGAACGTGCGTCTGGCTTCGCAGCTTAGCGGCTGGGAGCTGAACGTGATGACGGTTGACGACCTGCAAGCGAAGCATCAGGCTGAAGCCCATGCCGCCATCGACGTCTTTACCCGACACCTCGATATTGACGAGGAGTTTGCCACCGTTCTGGTTGAAGAGGGCTTCTCTTCGCTGGAAGAGCTGGCCTATGTGCCGATCAATGAACTGCTGCAAATCGACGGTCTGGATGAAGAGACGGTAGAAGCGCTGCGCGATCGGGCGAAAAATGCGTTAACCACCCTTGCGCTGGCGAAAGAAGAAAGCCTGGGCGACAACCAGCCGGCTGAAGATTTGCTAAACCTGGAAGGTCTTGATCGCGAGCTGGCATACAGGCTGGCTAAGATCGGCGTTTGCACGCTGGAAGATCTTGCCGAGCAGGGCGTTGACGACCTGACAGATATTGATGGCCTGAGCGATGAGCAGGCAGGCGAGCTGATTATGGCCGCACGTAATATCTGCTGGTTCGGCGACGACGCGTAATAAACTGTAGCAGGAAGGAACAGCATGACAGATGTAACCGTAAAATCGCTGGCCGCAGAAATTCAGACCCCGGTAGAACGCCTGGTACAGCAGTTTGCTGATGCAGGGATCCGTAAGTCTGAAACAGATTCTGTGACGCAGCATGAAAAAGAAACGCTCCTGAACCACCTGAACCGCGATCATAGCGGCGGTACGGGAAAACTGACTTTGCAGCGTAAAACGCGCAGCACCTTGAATATTCCCGGCACCGGGGGTAAAAGTAAATCCGTACAGATCGAAGTCCGCAAAAAGCGCACCTATGTGAAAGGCGATCCTGCCGAAGCCGCACAGGCGGAAGCAGAAGAGCAGGCGCAGCGTGAAGCGGAAGAACTGGCTCATCGCGAGGCTGAAGAAAAAGCCAAACGCGAAGCTCAAGAAAAAGCGAAACGTGAAGCCGAGGAGCACGCTAAACGTGAGGCCGCAGACAAGGCCAAACGTGCAGCAGCGGAAAAAGACAAAGTGAGCAATCAACATACCGACGAAACCACGAAGGCTTCGCAGTCCGACAAAGCCCGCCGTGAAGCAGAAGCCGCTGAACTGAAGCGTAAAGCTGAAGAAGAAGCGCGTCGTAAAATCGAAGAGAACGCGAAGCGCGTAGCGGAAGAAGCCCGCAAAATGGCCGAAGAGAAAGGCGAAGAGTGGGCGGCAGCGGAGAAAGTCGTTGAGGATACGTCTGACTATCACGTAACCACCTCAACCCATGCGCGCGCGGCCGAAGACGAAAACGACGCGCAGGTTGAAGGCGACCGCCGTACGCGCGCCGCGCGCCCTGCGAAAGCACCGCAGCGCAAGAAAGGCAATAAGCATTCGGAAGCGAAAACCGATCGCGAAGAAGCCCGTGCGCAGTTCCGCGGTGGCAAAGGCGGCAAGCGCAAGCCAAGTACGCTGCAACAGGGCTTCAACAAGCCTGCGCAGGCGGTTAACCGCGATGTGGTCATCGGCGAAACCGTTACCGTTGCCGAACTGGCTAACAAAATGGCGGTGAAAGGCTCTCAGGTCATCAAAGTGATGATGAAAATGGGCGCCATGGCCACCATTAATCAGGTTATCGATCAGGAAACCGCACAGCTGGTTGCCGAGGAGATGGGACACAAAGTGACCCTTCGCCGCGAGAACGAACTGGAAGAAGCGGTAATGAGCGATCGTGATACCGATGCGGCAATGGAATCTCGTGCACCGGTCGTGACCATCATGGGCCACGTTGACCACGGTAAAACCTCGCTGCTGGATTACATTCGTTCCACCAAGGTTGCCTCCGGCGAAGCGGGCGGCATTACCCAGCACATCGGTGCTTACCACGTCGAAACCGATAACGGCATGGTGACGTTCCTTGATACCCCAGGTCACGCCGCGTTTACCGCCATGCGTGCTCGTGGTGCGCAGGCAACGGATATCGTTATTCTGGTTGTGGCTGCTGACGATGGCGTGATGCCTCAGACCATCGAAGCAATCCAGCACGCCAAAGCGGCGAAAGTGCCGGTTGTGGTTGCGGTGAACAAGGTCGATAAACCGGAAGCGGACCCGGACCGCGTTAAAAACGAACTGACTCAGTACGGTATCATCCCGGAAGAGTGGGGCGGCGAAAACATGTTCGTCAGCGTTTCAGCGAAAGCCGGAACGGGTATTGACGATCTTCTGAACGCTATCCTGCTACAGGCGGAAGTGCTTGAACTGACCGCAGTACGTCAGGGCATGGCGAGCGGCGTGGTCATTGAATCCTTCCTGGATAAAGGCCGCGGCCCGGTTGCTACCGTACTGGTGCGCGAAGGTACGCTGAATAAAGGCGACATCGTGCTGTGCGGCTTTGAATACGGCCGCGTTCGTGCCATGCGCGACGAACTGGGACGTGAAGTTCTGGAAGCCGGTCCGTCGATCCCCGTTGAGATCCTCGGTCTTTCAGGTGTGCCTGCCGCCGGTGACGAAGCAACCGTCGTGCGTGACGAGAAGAAAGCGCGCGAAGTGGCACTGTATCGTCAGGGCAAATTCCGCGAAGTTAAACTGGCACGTCAGCAGAAATCCAAGCTGGAGAACATGTTTGCGAACATGACCGAAGGCGAAGTTTCCGAACTGAACATCGTGATGAAAGCAGACGTGCAGGGTTCGGTTGAAGCTATCGCTGACTCTCTCCAGAAACTCTCCACGGAAGAAGTTAAAGTTAAAATCGTCGGCTCCGGCGTAGGTGGGATCACCGAAACCGATGCCACGCTGGCGGCGGCGTCAAACGCTATCCTTATCGGCTTCAACGTGCGTGCTGATGCTTCTGCCCGTCGCGTCATTGACGCTGAAAGCCTGGATCTGCGCTACTACTCCGTCATCTATAATCTGATTGATGAAGTGAAACAGGCGATGAGCGGTATGCTTGCGCCTGAATACAAGCAGCAGATTATTGGCCTGGCTGAAGTGCGTGATGTCTTTAAATCACCGAAGTTCGGTGCTATTGCCGGCTGTATGGTGACTGAAGGTAATATCAAGCGTCACAATCCCATCCGCGTGCTGCGCGACAACGTGGTTATCTATGAAGGCGAACTGGAATCCCTGCGCCGCTTCAAAGATGACGTTAACGAAGTCCGCAACGGCATGGAGTGTGGTATCGGCGTCCGCAACTATAACGATGTGCGCCCTGGCGATATGATCGAAGTGTTTGAAATCATTGAAATCCAGCGTACTATCGCTTAACGGTCCCTTAAACGGGTGACCTGTTTGGGAGGCCTTTGCGCCTCCCAAATTATTTGGAGAGTACTATTATGGCGAAAGAATTTGGTCGCCCGCAGCGCGTTTCTCAGGAGCTGCAAAAAGAGATCGCAATTATTTTACAACGCGAGATCAAAGATCCACGTCTGGGCATGATGGTAACCGTTTCCGGCGTTGATGTTTCTCGCGACCTGGCCTATGCCAAAGTGTTCGTGACCTTCCTGAACGACAAAGACGAAGAGGCAATCAAAGGCGGCCTGCGCGCGTTAGGCGACGCTTCTGGCTACATCCGTAGCCTGCTGGGTAAAGCGATGCGCCTGCGTATCGTGCCTGAGCTGACCTTTTTCTACGACAACTCTCTGGTCGAGGGGATGCGGATGTCCAACCTTGTCACTAACGTGGTGAGAAGCGACGCTGAGCGTCGTGGTTCTGCGGAAGAAGACCAGGAGGAGTAATGAGTCGCCCACGTCGTCGCGGACGCGATATTCATGGCGTGCTGCTGCTGGATAAACCGGCGGGTCTTTCCAGCAACGACGCGCTGCAAAAGGTGAAACGCCTGTACAACGCGAATCGGGCCGGTCATACCGGCGCGCTGGATCCGCTGGCTACCGGCATGCTGCCAATTTGCCTTGGCGAAGCCACCAAGTTTTCACAATACCTGCTTGATTCGGACAAGCGCTATCGCGTGATTGCGCGTCTTGGCGAGCGCACCAATACCTCAGACGCGGATGGTCAGATTATCAGTGCGCGTCCCGTAAACGTCACGCAGGCGCAGCTCGACGCGGCGCTGGAAAGCTTTCGCGGCGAAACGCAACAGGTGCCGTCGATGTATTCAGCGCTGAAATATCAGGGCCGCAAGCTCTATGAATATGCGCGTGAAGGCATCGAGGTTCCCCGCGAATCGCGCAGCATCACGGTCTATGACCTGAAGCTGATTCGCTGGGAAGGCACGGAGCTGGAGCTGGAAATACACTGCTCCAAAGGCACCTACATCCGCACCATTACTGACGATCTGGGTGAACTGCTTGGCTGTGGCGCGCACGTTATCTACCTGCGGCGCTTGCAGGTAGCGACCTATCCGCTAAACCGGATGGTGACGCTGGAGCAGCTGAACGCGTTGCTGGAAGAGTCCACCGTTGCCGGGAAAGCAGCGGCAGATCTGCTCGATCCGTTGCTGATGCCCATGGACAGCCCGGCTGCGGCTTATCCGGAAGTGAACCTGATGAGTTCGGTGGCGGCCTGGTTCAAACAGGGCCAGCCCGTGCAGGCGGCCTCGGCTCCGGCTTCAGGGCGCGTTCGCGTTACGGAAGGGGAAGCGCGTAAATTCATTGGCATGGCTGAAATTGCCGATGACGGTCGCGTTGCGCCAAAAAGACTGGTGGTTGAATATTCTGAACCGCCGTTTGCGAAAGCGGCAGGCTAAGAGTAGAATAGCGCGGCTTTACCATTGGGTTGCTGAATTAGAGATCGGCACCTGTACATTTATCTTAAAATTGGAGTTGTAATATGTCTCTAAGTGTTGAAGCTAAAGCGCAGATCGTTGCTGATTACGGTCGTGATGCAAATGACAGTGGTTCTACCGAAGTGCAGGTTGCTCTGCTGACTGCGCAGATTAATCACCTTCAGGGTCACTTCTCTGAGCACAAAAAAGATCACCACAGCCGTCGCGGCCTGCTGCGTATGGTTTCTCAGCGTCGTAAACTGCTGGATTACCTGAAGCGTAAAGATGTTGCACGTTACACCAGCCTGATCGAGCGTCTGGGTCTGCGTCGCTAAGATCTTAAAACCCGCCTGCCGTATTTAGCCTCACTGAAGGCTTCTGGGTGGCAGACGGGTTGGTCACTGCGAGTTTTGCTAAAGAAGGAGCCATAAGGCTCCTTTTTTCCGATAAGCGGCAGCAATCCAGCGCAAACTAATGTATTGTTAACAGGTGCGATCTTTCAGTTGCAGCGTTTCGCGCGGCTATTGAGAAACCTTATTTTCTGCGGGGATATGAGGTTTGTCATTAGTCGCGAGGATGCAATGAAAGATTATAGATTGACGGCGGAGTCAGTACTCCGCTAACACGTTAAGGACACAATTTTGCTGAATCCGATCGTAAAAAAATTCCAGTATGGTCAGCATACTGTCACGCTTGAGACGGGCATGATGGCTCGTCAGGCAACGGCAGCCGTCATGGTAAGCATGGACGATACCGCCGTATTCGTTACCGTTGTAGGTCAGAAAAAAGCGAAGCCAGGTCAGGACTTTTTCCCGCTGACCGTTAACTACCAGGAGCGTACCTACGCCGCTGGCCGCATCCCTGGCAGCTTCTTCCGTCGTGAAGGCCGTCCAAGCGAAGGCGAAACGCTGACCTCACGTCTGATTGACCGCCCGGTGCGCCCACTGTTCCCGGAAGGCTTCGTTAACGAAGTGCAGGTTATCGCGACTGTCGTTTCCGTTAACCCACAGGTGAATCCTGATATCGTTGCTATGATCGGCGCCTCTGCCGCGCTGAGCCTTTCCGGTATGCCTTTCAATGGCCCCATCGGTGCCGCGCGCGTAGGCTATATTAACGATCAGTATGTGCTGAACCCTACCACCGACGAGCTGAAAGAGAGCAAGCTGGATCTGGTTGTCGCCGGTACGCAGGGCGCGGTATTGATGGTTGAATCAGAAGCTGAACTGCTGAGCGAAGATCAGATGCTGGGTGCAGTGGTATTTGGCCATGAGCAGCAGCAGATTATTATTGAGCAGATCAACGCGCTGGTCGCCGAAGCGGGCAAGCCACGTTGGGACTGGAAACCAGAAGCCGTCAACGAAACGTTACACTCACGCATTGCTGCGCTGGGCGAGTCCCGCCTCAGCGACGCTTACCGAATTACCGAAAAGCAGGAGCGCTACGCGCAGGTTGACGTCATCAAGTCAGACGTTGTGGCTGCACTGAAAGCCGAAGATGAAAGCCTGGATGAAGGCGAAATCGGCGATATTCTGCACAGTCTGGAAAAAGACGTGGTGCGCAGCCGCATCCTGCGCGGTGAGCCGCGTATCGATGGCCGTGAAAAAGACATGATCCGCGGTCTGGACGTGCGCACTGGCGTACTGCCACGCACTCACGGTTCCGCACTGTTTACCCGTGGTGAAACACAGGCGCTGGTAACGGCCACGCTGGGAACGACGCGTGACGCGCAGAACCTTGATGAACTGATGGGCGAACGCACCGACAACTTCCTGTTCCACTACAACTTCCCTCCGTACTCTGTGGGTGAAACCGGCATGGTCGGATCGCCGAAGCGCCGTGAAATCGGTCACGGTCGTCTGGCGAAGCGCGGCGTGCTGGCAGTGATGCCAAAAGCCGATACCTTCCCGTACACCGTGCGCGTGGTGTCTGAGATCACCGAATCGAACGGCTCCTCATCAATGGCTTCCGTTTGCGGCGCGTCACTGGCATTAATGGATGCGGGCGTACCGATCAAAGCCGCCGTTGCGGGTATCGCTATGGGCCTGGTGAAAGAGGGCGAGAACTTTGTGGTGCTGTCCGATATCCTGGGTGATGAAGATCACCTTGGCGACATGGACTTCAAAGTAGCCGGTAGCCGCGAAGGGATTACCGCGCTGCAAATGGACATTAAAATTGAAGGCATCACCCGCGAAATCATGCAGGTTGCGCTGAATCAGGCTAAAGGGGCGCGTCTGCACATCCTTGGCGTGATGGAACAGGCTATCAGCACGCCGCGCGGCGATATCTCCCAGTTTGCTCCACGCATTCACACCATCAAGATCAGTCCGGACAAGATCAAAGACGTGATCGGTAAAGGCGGTTCCGTTATTCGTGCGCTGACTGAAGAGACCGGCACCACCATCGAAATTGAAGATGATGGCACGGTTAAAATCGCAGCGACGGATGGTGAAAAAGCGAAATATGCGATTCGTCGTATCGAAGAGATCACCGCTGAAATCGAAGTGGGTCGCATCTACAACGGTAAAGTGACGCGCATCGTGGACTTCGGCGCGTTCGTCGCGATTGGCGGCGGCAAAGAAGGCCTGGTCCATATTTCTCAGATCGCCGACAAGCGTGTTGAGAAGGTGACCGATTATCTGCAAATGGGTCAGGAAGTGCCGGTGAAAGTACTGGAAGTTGATCGTCAGGGCCGTGTGCGCCTGAGCATCAAAGAAGCCACTGCGCAGGCCGAGCCTGAAGCGACGGCTGAGACGCCAGCGCCGGAAGCCGAGTAACGACAGACCGTTAAGCTCTCCATTTTTTGGAGAGCTGTTTCATCGCGAGGGCAGGACGACACCTTGTGCATGGCAGGCGGATGAAAGGACATTCATCCCATTGTTTGTATTCGGGAGTGGGAAATGAAGCCTTTTTTGCGCTGGTGTCTTGTTGCTACAGCTTTGACGCTGGCAGGATGCAGCAACCCGAACTGGCGCGAAAGCGATGTACTGGCGGTTCCGTTGCAGCCTACGCTGCAACAGGAAGTCATTTTGGCACGTATGGAACAAATACTTGCCAGTCGTGCCCTGAGCGATGATGAACGCGCACAGCTATTATATGAGCGCGGAGTGTTGTATGATAGTTTGGGTTTGCGGGCTCTGGCGCGAAATGATTTTTCACAAGCGCTGGCCATCAGACCTGATATGCCTGAAGTATTCAATTACTTAGGCATTTATTTAACGCAGGCAGGCAATTTTGATGCTGCCTATGAAGCGTTCGATTCTGTACTTGAGCTTGATCCAACTTACAATTACGCGCACTTAAACCGCGGTATCGCCTTGTATTATGGCGGACGGTTTAAACTGGCGCAGGATGATCTGCTGGCGTTTTATCAAGACGATCCTAACGATCCTTTCCGCAGCCTGTGGCTCTATCTCGATGAACGAGAAATGGACGCCGATAAGGCAAAAGTGGCGTTGAAACAGCGCTACGATCGTGCGGCAAAAGATCAATGGGGATGGAATATTGTCGATTTCTACCTGGGCAACATCAGCGAAGGTAAGCTGATGGAGAGTCTCAAGGCGGATGCAACGGATAACACCTCGCTCGCTGAACATCTCAGTGAAACCAACTTCTATTTAGGTAAACATTACCTAAGTCTGGGGGAGAAGGACAACGCAGAAGCGTTGTTCAAGCTGACGGTCGCTAACAATGTCCACAACTTTGTTGAGCACCGGTATGCATTGTTGGAGCTGGCGCTTCTTGGCCAGACACAAGACGATTTATCAGAATCTGACCAGCAATAGCTGACGAACTTTTATTGCCCTTTTTTCGCGCATGTCATCATCCTGCCGGGTGAGGGCTTTCGTGTTCGTCAAAACCACTAATTTGAGCCGGTTCACACTTTTTGATGAAAATGACTGAATGTTTTCACGACGAGTTATGTAGACTGGCCGCCGCAATCTAAGAGGCACGTGTACTACATGACTGATATTGAAACCACTTTTGCTGACCTTGGCCTGAACGACGCCATCCTCGAATCACTGAACGGTATGGGCTACGTGAAGCCTTCTCCGATCCAGGCAGAGTGTATCCCACATCTGCTGGCGGGCCGCGATGTGCTGGGCATGGCGCAGACCGGGAGCGGCAAAACCGCAGCGTTTTCGCTGCCGCTGCTGCACAACATTGACAGCAACCTGAAAGCACCCCAAATCCTGGTGCTGGCGCCAACTCGCGAGCTGGCTGTTCAGGTCGCCGAAGCCGTCACCGAATTCGCTAAACACATGCGTGGTCTGAACGTGGTGGCCCTTTACGGCGGCCAGCGTTATGACGTACAGCTGCGCGCACTGCGCCAGGGTCCACAGGTTGTTGTGGGCACGCCGGGCCGTCTGCTCGATCACCTGAAACGCGGCACGCTGGATCTTTCCAACCTGCGCGGCCTGGTGCTGGATGAAGCAGACGAAATGCTGCGTATGGGCTTCATCGAAGACGTTGAAACCATCATGGCGCAGATCCCAGCCGATCATCAGACCGCGCTGTTCTCTGCAACTATGCCGGAAGCGATCCGTCGTATTACCAAACGCTTTATGAATGATCCGCAGGAAGTGCGTATCCAGTCGAGCCTGACCACGCGCCCTGACATCAGCCAGAGCTACTGGACCGCCTATGGTCGTAAGACCGATGCGCTGACGCGTTTCCTCGAGTCAGAAGATTTCGACGCAGCAATCATCTTCGTGCGTACCAAAAATGCCACACTGGAAGTAGCTGAAGCGCTGGAGCGCAGCGGTTATAACAGCGCCGCGCTGAACGGCGACATGAACCAGGCACTGCGTGAGCAGACGCTGGAACGCCTGAAAGACGGCCGTCTGGATATCCTGATTGCCACCGACGTCGCCGCTCGCGGTCTGGACGTTGAGCGCATCAGCCTTGTTGTGAACTATGACATCCCGATGGATGCAGAGTCTTACGTTCACCGTATCGGCCGTACGGGTCGTGCAGGCCGTGCAGGTCGCGCGCTGCTGTTTGTTGAAAACCGCGAGCGCCGTCTGCTGCGCAACATTGAACGCACCATGAAGCTGACCATTCCTGAAGTTGAGCTGCCAAACGCAGAGCTACTGGGCGAGCGTCGCCTGACCCGCTTTGCTGCGAAAGTTCAGCAGCAGCTGGAAAGCAGCGATCTGGATATGTATCGCGCGCTGCTGTCCAGGCTTCAGCCGGAAGCCGAGCTCGATATGGAAACGCTGGCCGCCGCGCTGCTGAAAATGGCGCAGGGCGAACGTCCTCTGATCGTGCCAGCGGATCCGGCTCCGCGTCCGCGTCGTGAATTCCGCGAGCGTGACGACCGTCGTGATGAACGCCGTGGCGACCGCGCCGAGCGTGGCCCACGTGAAAACCGCGAAGGCGGCGATCGTCCACGTCGTGAACGTCGTGACGTTGGCGATATGGAAGTTTACCGTATTGAAGTGGGCCGTGATGATGGTGTTGAAGTTCGTCATATCGTTGGCGCTATTGCTAACGAAGGCGACATCAGCAGCCGCTACATCGGCAACATCAAGATGTTCGGTACGCACTCCACCATCGAGTTGCCGAAAGGCATGCCGGGTGAAATCCTGCAACACTTCACCCGCACGCGTATTCTGAACAAGCCGATGAATATGCAGCTGATTGGTGATGCGCAGCCGCGCGACGGCGAACGCCGTGGCAGCGGCCCGGCTCGCGGTGCGGGTCGTGGCGATCGTCCTGAAGGCGCTCGTCGCTTCAGCAACGATCGTGGCGGCGAACGTCGCGGCGGTGGCTTTAATCGCGAAGGCGGCCCGCGTCGTCGTGAAGATGGCCCCGTGCGTCGTCGCGACGCCTAAACGTTCATCTTCCTGAGCCCAGTAAGCCGGTCACCTGACCGGCTTTTTTTTGCCTGTAATCTGGCTGCCGATGCCAGCAAACCTTGTGGTAAATTAAATCCCATCATCAGCCAGCCAGTGAGGCGATATGCGTTTTCCCATCACCCGCACGACGCGAGAAATGAAAAAGAATAACGTCGTTATGGTCAGCGACGTGCTTAAAGCGTTGGGTTCGGCGACGAAAGCAGAGGTGGCGCTGCAAACCGGTCTGAGCGTGGCAACCTGCGGTACGGTGCTGAACGCGCTGCACCACTCAGGCGAGGCGATAGTTATCGAGGCAGAGCCGTCGCGTGGCGGGCGTCCGGCGTTGCGCTACGCCTGCAATCCTGACTACTTCTCCCTGCTGAGCCTCTATGCGGAAGGCGATGATCACGCCGCAACGTTGGTGTGGTCTGTCTCGTCGGCGACCGGCGATCTCCTGGCGCAGGGCGAAAAAGCCTTTCAGGCGCAGACGCTGGAATGGTTTTATCAGCAGGTTGATGAGATCCTGCAAGCGTATCCTAACGTGCAGGCGCTCGGTGTGGGTTTGCCCGGTGTTGTGGCGGAAGGCGTGGTGCTCTCGTGTGATATCAGCCTGTTTACCGACGTGCCGATTATGCGGCAGCTTCAGGAACGGTTCGGCTTGTATGTGCAAACTGACAATGACATGAATTACATCGCATGGGGCTTCTACCGCAGTAGCTGCGCGGGCGTTACGGCTCCGGTCGCTTACATCCATAAGCCTGCCGTTCCCTGCACCGGCTGCGGCATTGTGGTTAACGGGCAGGTACTTCAGGGCGCCAGCTACTTTGCCGGTGAGGTGAGCAATCTGCCCGGCCTGGCCGGTCAATCGCTGGTTGATGAAATGGCAACGATCGTGGTTTCGCTGGTGGCCATTATCAACCCGGTGACGATTGCGCTGACCGGCCCTAATCTGAACGACACGTTGCTGCCGGAGATCGCCCGGCGCTGCGCCGGAACTCTCCCTCTGCGCCATATTCCACGGTTGATTTATCGTCCCTCTGCGCGTCAGGACTATCTCCAGGGTATTGCCGAGCTGACCAGCCAGGAATTTATCCGACAACGCCTTTTCAGCGATTAAACGCCATAACATTTGCGCCATCGCCTTGACGGCAGCAATGAATGCATTTAACTTATTAAAAGTATTTTAATAACTATTCTAACCGCAAGAAGGAGCAAGGCATGGCGCTAAGTGCCGCTGAGATACGCGTTGATACCCCGGCAAATCGCATGGCGACACGGGCGACCTTTTTTGTTACCGGCATGGCGATGGGGCTGTGGGCGGCGCTGGTACCTTTTGCACAGCAGCGTACGGGCGCGGAGGCCAACCAGCTCGGGCTGCTTCTGCTCTGCCTCGGCGCAGGATCGCTGCTCTCGATGTCTGGCTCCGGCCCGCTGATTGGCCGACTGGGCTGTCGGGCCGTGATTATCATCTCGGTCACGCTGTACATTCTGATGCTGCCGCTGCTGGCAACGCTGAACGATCTCTGGCTGCTGGGCGGCAGCCTGTTTCTGTTTGGTATGGGTATCGGTCTGACCGATGTGGCAATGAATGTCCAGGGATCGATCATTGAACAGGCGGCCGATAAGCCGCTGATGTCGGGTTTCCATTGCCTGTGGAGCGTCGGCGGCATCGCGGGCGCGGGCGGCGGCGCGCTGTTGTTCAGCGTGGGGCTCACGCCGTTGACCAGCACATTCTGCGTGATGGCGGCAACCGCAGCTGTTCTCGGCATGTCATACCGCTCGCTGCTCACCGTTGGCAATCAGGAGAAGAAGGGCGAAAAGCGCGGTGGCAGACCCGATTTTTACCTGATCCTGATCGCCCTGATGACGCTGTTGTGCTTTATGGCGGAAGGCGCGGTCATCGACTGGAGCGGTGTCTTTATGCACCAGGAGCGCGGCATGGATGTGGCACGCGCCGGATGGGGGTTCGCGGTGTTCTCACTGATGATGTCGCTGATGCGTCTGACCGGCGATGCCGTGGTACAGCGCCTGGGACGCAAGCGGATACTGGTGATAGGCGGCCTGTTGGGCACAATCGGCTATTCGATGGTGGTGCTGCTGCCGGGATGGGTTTTTTCGCTGGTCGGCTTTGCGCTGATCGGCATCGGTGCCGCTAATATCGTGCCGGTGCTGATCACGCTGGCGGGCCAGCAAAAAAGTATGCCGGTCAATATGTCGGTGGCGCTGGTAACGGCGGTGGGCTACCTGGGCGTGCTGGGCGGCCCGGCGCTGCTCGGCTGGGTCGCGCACTACGCCAGCCTCTACGTTGCCTTTTCGTTTCTTATCGTCGGCTTTTTGATTATTACTCTCGGCGCATTAAAACTGCGCTATTCACGCTGATCACAGTTAATGGAGTGCTCATGAGCATAAAACTTATCGCCACCGACATGGACGGCACCTTTCTTGATGGCAACCATCAGTACAACCGTAGCCGTTTTCGCGAGCAGTATCAGCAGATGCAGCAGCGAGGAATCAAGTTCGTGGTGGCCAGCGGCAATCAGTATTACCAGCTCAAAAGCTTCTTCGATGATATTGATGTAGATATTGCCTACGTTGCAGAAAACGGTGCTTATCTGGTCGATAAACAACAGGAATTGTACTGCGGCGAAATATCAACCGGGCAGGTGCAACAGGTAACGTTGTGCCTGGACCAGACAGAAGGTATCGAAACGGTTATCTGCGGCGCAGAAAGCGCGTATCTGCTTGATAGCTGTTCTGAGCGTTTTTTTAACATTATGCAACGCTATTATCATCGGCTGCGCAAGGTCAGTGATTACGGGCAAATCAGCGACAGGATATTCAAATTCGCGCTGGGCTACCGGGAAGATGACGTGGGGCCGCTGATGGCAGAGCTTGACGGCAGGCTGACAGGGATCGTAACGCCGGTATCAAGCGGTCACGGCTCGGTGGATTTGATCATCCCTGGTAACCACAAAGCAAACGGCCTGAAAAAGATCCAGCAAATTTACGGTATCAGAGACGACGAAGTGCTGGCCTTTGGCGACGGCGGCAACGATCTGGAGATGCTGCGTCAGGCGGGATACGGCTTTGCGATGGACAATGCGTCGCCCGCGGCGAAGGCGGCGGCAAAATACCGCGCGCCTGGTAATGGTGAGCAGGGCGTATTGCAGATCATTGACGACTGTCTGGCCGGTCGTCATCCGTTCTGAAAACGTTTAGTCCTGAAGCGACTGATGCGCCTCCATGGCCAGCGAGAAGGAATGCAGGCGCGCTTCCCGATCGAAGATCTGTCCGTTGACCATGACTTCATCCGCCTGTGTTTCGCGGATCAATGCGGCAAGCCCGTGACGGACTTTCTCTTTATCGCCCACAATCGACATGCTCAGCGCCTGCTGTACGCCATACTGCTCTGAAGGCGACCACAGGCTGTCCATATTCTCAACCGGCGCGGGCAGCGGGCCAGGCCTGCCGCGACGCAGATTGATAAACTGCTGCTGCATGGAGGTAAACAGGAAGCGGGCGTCGCGCTCGCTGTCGGCAGCAACAATATTGATGCATACCATCGCATGCGGTTTTTGCAGCCGGGCCGACGGTTTAAAGTTTTCGCGATAAAGGTGCAGCGCCTGAAGCAGCATATCCGGCGCGAAGTGCGAGGCGAAGGCGAAAGGCAGGCCGAGTTGCGCAGAGAGTTGCGCGCTGTACAGGCTGGAGCCCAGCAGCCAGACCGGGATCTTCAGTCCTAAACCCGGCACGGGCTGTACCGCAGGACGCGCGTCGTCTTCCGCATCAAACCAGTTCAGCAACTCCTGTACGTCGCCGGGAAAATTATCAACATGGCTGCTCATATGGCGGCGTAGCGCCATCATGGTGCGCTGATCCGAACCGGGCGCGCGGCCCAGTCCTAAATCGATACGGTCAGGATAGAGCGAGGCGAGGGTGCCAAACTGTTCGGCGATCACTAACGGCGCGTGGTTAGGCAGCATCACGCCGCCGGAGCCGAGTCGCAGCGTTTGCGTGTTGGCCGCCAGGTAACCAATCAGCACGGAGGTCGCCGCGCTGGCGATACCGGTCATATTGTGATGTTCCGCCAGCCAGTAGCGGTTATACCCCAGCTTTTCACACTGCCGGGCCAGCGCCAGCGACGCGTGGAAGGCATCGCGGGCGGTTGCGCCCTGCGGGACTGGCGCCAGGTCAAGGACTGACAAGGGTACGTTTCTGGTCTCAGACATCGTCGCTCACTTATTCGTAATCAGGGAATACCACAGCTTAAGCGATCGCATTCCGGGAATATTGGCAGTTTGCAGCACTTTACGTACAGACAAGCTCTCAACGAAGTATTGTCGATAATGCCGGATAGGGAAATGAAAAGCGGGCGCACGGCCCGCATTGATTAGCTTACCAGCGCCAGCCCCGCGACCTGTCGCCAGTATCCGTTGCACTGCTGACCGTTTTCCAGCACCAGGGGATACTTACCCGTTTCGTTAGCACGGAACTGGTCGATCAGCATCAGCGTCTCATTGCCCTGCGGCGACAGGCGCACGATATCCACCAGCCCCTGCATAGAAATCAGATCGTTACCGAGGTTGTAGCAATATCCGCTCATGGTCTGGATGCCGTTGAGGACAAACACCTGCTGATCCTCCTGTGAGCGCAGCGCTCTGCCCAGCGGATAGTTAATGCAGCAGGTCTGGCAATCATCCTTACCGCGATTTTCCGCCCGCGCGGTAAAGCAGCGTGCCGATAAGGCCAGCGGCAAATAGCCATAGCTCAACACCTCTACCTCAAACTGCTGGCGAATGCCTAATGTTTCGCACTGCTTCAGCAGGTTTACCAGCCAGTCGCGCGACAACTCCACCGGCATGCACCAGCGCGTCATGCCCATGTTCACCAGCCTGCGCAGCGTAACGGCGTTGTAGCAGTTCAGTGCATGGCCGGCCACAAAAGGCAGACCCGCCTCGGCGGCCATATTCACCGTACCGAGATCGTTCGCCTCAATCAAAAAGTCGCCGTTATCGACATAGCGCTTCAGCTCGCCCAGTTCCGACGGCGACTGCACCAGCGCCAGCGTGCTGAGCGCAACCTGCTTACCGGCTTCCGCCAGCGCTTTTGCCATGGCCAGCCAGTCGCCGATCCTGGTGGCGCGACGCTTGCTGCACACGGCCTCGCCCAGATAGACGATATCCGCCGAACTCTGTGCTGCCGCCTGGTAAAAATCTTCCAGCGTCTCTTTCGGCCAGTACCAGAGCACCGGGCCCAATGAATATTGCATACGATCTCCTACTGCCATTTACGGTGGTACGCGCCCAGCGTGGTCTGGGTGCCTTCGCTCAGCGCGCTGAGCGCCGTCATCCAGTTTTGCTGCGCGGTAAAACCTTCCGGGTTTGCTTTACAGCTATCGATGGCCTGACGCCAGATTCGCGCCACCTGCGCCACATAGGCCGGGCTGCGCTGACGGCCTTCGATTTTCACCGAGGCGATATTGGCGGCGAGCAGCTCCGGCAGCAGCGCCAGCGTGTTCAGGCTGGTCGGTTCCTCAAGGGCGTGATAGCGCGTGTCTTCTACCTTGTAGCGCCCTTTGCACAGCGTTGGATAACCGGCGTTTTCATTGGCATCGTAGCGATCGATCAGCACCTCGTTCAGGCGCGACTCCAGCCCGGCAGGCGTCTGCTGCCAGCGAACAAAACGCGCGGGCGAGCAGGCGCCGACGGTATTTGGTGATTCGCCGGTCAGGTATGAAGAGAGATAGCAGCGCCCTTCAGCCATAATGCAGAGGCTGCCAAAGGCGAACACCTCCAGCGGAACGGTGGTGGCACGCGCCAGCTGCCGTACCTGATGAATTGACAACACGCGCGGCAGCACCACGCGGGCCACCTCAAAATTACGCTGATAGAAGCGGACCGCTTCGGCGTTGGTGGCGGAAGCCTGCACCGAAACATGGCGCTCGATGTGCGGGTAGCGCTCGGCAGCGTATTCCAGCATGGCGATATCGGCGAGGATCAGCGCATCAACACCCGCGTTGGCGGCCATATCCACCGCGCGCTCCCAGCGGTCGTAGCCGTCAGGATGGGCGAAGGTATTAATGGCCACGTGCAGTTTGCGTTTATGCTGATGAACGTAGCGCACCGCCTCGACCAGACGCTTCTCGCTGAAATTAAGACCGGCGAAATGGCGGGCGTTGGTGTCATCTTTCAGCCCGATGTAAACGGCGTCGGCGCCGTTCTCAATGGCGGCCTTCAGCGCGGGAAGGTTCCCCGCGGGGCAGAGCAGTTCCATAGACATTTTCCGAACAAACAGAAGAACCGTCGAGTGTAGACAGGCTCATCAGAACACGTTTTGATTTAAGGCAGCTAATGGGTCGATGAGGGGGAAGGATAGGCTGAAAAAAGGGCCGCCTTCGCACTGTTTGTTGATCCAGCCGCCGGACGCATTATTTCAGTGTGGCAAAATAGACGGAATTTTCCCAACAGGAGCGCTCGCTGTGTTCAACTCGTTATGTGCGAAATGTGTCAAAAATGGCCCGAAAGTTCTGCGATTTACCCTTGATTTTGCACCTTTTTCGCTAAAGAAACAGTGCCTGCAACAATTACTGAGCTGGCAATTTAATTATGCTCTGGCTGAAGGTGAGTTAGACTTCCTTGAAGGACGCTGGTTAGGTATCGAAATTCGCGATCTGGGGCTGCATTGGTCAACGACGGTTGAGGCAGGAAAATTGCGGGTTGCCGAAGGGCACCAGGCGGACGTCTGGTTTCGCGGCGATGCGAACGATCTGCTGTTGGTTGCCGCACGCCGACAGGATCCCGACACGCTGTTTTTCCAGCGTCGACTGGTGATTGAAGGGGATACCGAACTGGGCCTTGAAGTAAAAAATCTGATGGATGCGATTGAGCTTGAACACATGCCGGCGCCGTTGCGATTTGGACTTATGCAACTGGCCGATCTGGTAGAAACGGGACTGACTGAGGACGCGAATTCCCCGGAGGGGCGCGCAGGTGCATCATGTTAATTCGTAGTGAGATTGGAGTGGATGCTGCGGGCATCGACACGCTCTTACGCCGCTGTTTCGACACCGGTAAAGAGGCCGACCTGGTCACGCAGCTTCGTGAGGACGGGCTGCTGACGCTGGGGATGGTCGCCACCGATGACGAAGGCCAGGTGCTGGGCTATGCCGCGTTCAGTCCGGTGACGCTGAACGGTGAAGACAACCAGTGGGTGGGTCTGGCGCCGCTGGCGGTCGATGAAAGCGTACGTAGTCAGGGCATTGCCAGGCAGTTGGTTTATGAAGGGCTGGATACGCTGAATGAATTCGGCTATGCGGCGGTGGTGGTGATGGGCGATCCGGCGTGGTTCGGCCCGCTGGGCTTCGAGCCTGCCGCACGTCATCAGCTCCACTGCCGTTTTCCTGGCGCAGAGGCCGCTTTTCAGGTTTACAAACTCGCCGATGGCGCCTTCAGCGACGCAGAAGGGCAGATCGATTTTGCCCGGCCCTTTACCGGCGCTTAAGCGCTGCCAGCCACGCGCTCAGGCAGGCGGGCTGGTGGGCAACCAGCCTGATCTTGTCGTCCCGCTTAAGCTGTTTAACCTGATACTCCAGCTTCGACGCGCTGGCGCGATCGCCCGCCTCGCAGTCAAACAGCAGCGCCAGCGGGCCTTTACCACGCAGCGCACGGGCGCCCTTGCCGGACTGATGCTGTAGAAACCGCCGCGCTACGTTGTTGGTGATACCGGTGTAGAGCGCGCCGCTGGCGGTTTGTATAATATAAAGACGCCACCCCGTGGCTTCGCTGTTTTGCATCGGTTGCACTTTATGACATGTTGAACGGGTACAGGCGGATTTTACCCGTTTCCGACGCGCAGGAAAGCTCCGATGAAGCCGCTAACAGGAAAGTTAAATGTCTGAAGAAGCCTCTCTTGACGCCATCAGCCGCTATCTGAAAAAGCAGCACGTGCTTTCCGTCTGCGGCGGCGATCCGCTCTGGTGTGCCAACTGTTTTTATGTTTTCGATGCGCAAAGGGTGGCCTTCTGGCTGATGACCGAAACCGACACGCGCCACGGCGAACAGATGCTGAAGCACGCGCAGGTGGCCGGAACCGTGAGCGGCCAGCCGAAATCGGTAATGCTGATCAAAGGCGTGCAGTACGCCGGACGTATCAGCCTGCTGGAAGGTGACGCGGCGCAGGTGGCGCGGCATGCCTATATCCGGCGCTTTCCGGTTGCGCTCAAGGCTTCTGCGCCGCTGTGGGAGATCCGGCTCAGCGAACTGAAAATGACCGATAACAGCTTAGGATTTGGCAGCAAGCTACGCTGGGCGCGGGAAAAGGACAAAGAATAAGCCGGACAGGCCGGCTTTTTTTATCGATCAGAGTGTTTCAAGGATACGCAACGATTCCCGATTGAAAGCTGGCAAATCGTCAGGCGTGCGGCTGGTAACCAGTTTGTCGTTATCAACCACCACTTCTTTATCGTAGTAGTCCGCCCCGGCATTTTTCAAATCGACCGCAATGGCTTTGACGGTGGTCATCTTGCGTCCGCGAACGGCGTTAGCGCTGATCAGCAACTGAGGCCCGTGGCAGATGGCGAACACTGGTTTCCCCAGGGCAACAAAATCTTTCGTGAAGTTAACAAAGCGATCGTCACTACGCAGACTGTCCGGAGAGTGTCCGCCCGGCAGAAGCAGCGCGTCAAAATCAGCGGCCTGAACGTCATCAATATTTTTATCGATGGTCACCGTCGCTTTTCCCTGCTTGCCCGTTACGGTATTTCCTGCTTTTTTCTCAATGGTGACCACTTGATGGCCCGCTTTGGTATAGGCTTCAGCAGGTGAAGTAAATTCTGAGTCCTCAAATTCGTCGGTGATCAGTACCGCAATCTTCTTGCTCATTGTTTCCTCCGGTTGTTCTGTCTGGCAATGCCATTAAGTGTGGTTGGTCATTCTGAAAAAGCAAGGAAGCACCGGTGAGTAAGCAGAATTTCACCGATCGGATTGGCATATTCTGTTGTGTGTTTATCAGCGTCATCAGTCATATAAGGAGAGAACGATGAGTCGCGTATTGATTACCGGTGCCACCGGTCTGATCGGCCGCCACCTGCTGCGCAGGTTAATTGCTGAACCTTCCGTCTCGGAAATTATTGCGCTCACTCGACGCAAACTGCCGGAAATGGATAAAGTGACCAACCTGGTTGAAGCCGACCTGACCGACCTTCTCCGTCCGTTAAAAACGCCGCTGGATATGGCCTTTTGCTGCCTGGGAAGCACAATGCGTGAGGCCGGGAGCAGAGAAGCCTTTATTCACGTTGATTATACGCTGGTGGTGGATACGGCCATCGCCAGCCAGCGACTCGGCGCAAAGCATCTGCTGGTGGTCAGCGCGCACGGCGCCAGTTCCCGATCGCCGTTTTTTTATAATCGGGTGAAGGGAAAAATGGAGGAGACGCTACGACAGAAACAGTGGCCACGGCTGACGCTGATCCGCCCGTCGCTGCTGCTGGGCGAACGGGGCAGAAAGCGTGGCGCAGAGTCGCTGTTCGCCCCGCTGTTTAAGGTTCTGCCGGGAAACTGGCGCGCGGTAGCCGCTGATGACGTGGCGGCGGTGATGATGCGCGAAGCGTTTTCCGCCAGCAGCCGTCGCGTTACCGTCATTGAATCTGGCGAGATACCGCGTAGCGTTCCCTGAAATGCAGGGTGGATCAAGCTACCACGACAGCTTTATGAGTAATATGGTGGTCTGTCGGGCGTGGCCTGCATTTTTTGGATCATAGCAATGTCTCACTTTTCTTCTTCGCGTACTTCTTCTTTTGCCGTATGGAAACCTCTCCTGTTTGTGGCGGTTGCCGTTATCGGCCTGTGGTGGGTTAAATGGCAGCCGTACTACTTTAAAGCATTTCTTGCGGCGGATACGCACAGCATCGGTAAATCCATCCTGGCCAGTGAGGCCGCTGACCCGCTTCAGGCTGCCTGGGCCTATGCGCAGATTTATTTTCTCGCGGTGTGGAAAGCGGCAGTGCTGGGCGTGATTCTGGGATCGCTGGTGCAGGTGCTGATCCCGGTCAACTGGCTGCAACGCACGCTGGGCCAGCCGCGCTTTGCGGGAACGCTGTTCGGTACGCTGTTTTCACTGCCGGGCATGATGTGCACCTGTTGCGCCGCGCCGGTGGCGGCAGGAATGCGAAAGTCGTCCGCGTCGGTTGGCGGTACGCTGGCCTTCTGGCTGGGTAACCCGCTGCTTAACCCGGCCACGCTTATCTTTATGGGCTTTGTGCTCGGCTGGCAGTTTGCTGCTGTCCGGCTGCTGGCGGGCCTGGCGATGGTCATCGGCATCGCGCTGATTGTGCAAAAGCTCACGCCGGTTGAGGCCGCGACCAACGTGGTGCCGCTGGTCAATCGGGCCGACGACAGGCCTTTTCTGCGTCGCTGGATATGCGCGCTGTGGACGCTGTTCTGGAATACCATCCCGCTTTATATCCTTGCGGTGTTGCTGTTGGGCGCGGCGCGGGTATGGCTTTTTCCCCATGCAGAAGGCGCGGTGAGCAATACGCTGTTCTGGGTGATTGCTATGGCGATTGCGGGCTGCCTGTTTGTGATCCCGACGGCGGCGGAAATCCCCATTGTGCAGACGATGATGCTGGCTGGCATGGGCACCGCGCCGGCGCTGGCGCTGTTGATGACGCTACCCGCGGTAAGCGTGCCTTCGCTGATTATGCTGCACGGCGCGCTGCCGTCGCGTTCGCTATGGCTGACCGGCGGACTGGTTGCGCTGAGCGGCGCTGTTGTGGGGGCCATCGCGCTGCTGTTCTGACCCGCCGCCGTTCTGGGCGGCGGGCCAGTCGATTATTTAAACAGCGTCCGGTACTGCGCCTCAAACTGAGGCGCATTCCATTCACCATCAAAAATCGTCCAGGTGATGTAACCCTTATTGAGCCAGCCGGTATCGGTATCCGCCTCGCTCGGCGTGAGGATTTTCTCGCTCATGATCTGCTGAGCACGTCCATCCTTCAGCAGCTTATAATAGTGCTGCGGTTCGGGAAATTGCTCATTATCAATATATTTCAATCCCTTAATGTCCGCCTTTGCTAAGGCCGGATAGTTAATGCTTAAACCCGAACCGCCTGGCAGCACGCTCTGCCCCGGCTGCCATTTGCCGTTGAGGGTTTCAACCAGCGAAACCACATAATCCACCGCATCCGGCCAGTATTTATGCGTACTCGGCCAGCCCGCCTTCATTTCCTGCTCGCTGATGATATAGCCAATGCTGGCAGCAATGGCCGGATAACCGTAACGCACCGCTCTGGCGGCAGCGCCTATGGTGCCTGAATTGAGCTGCGCAACGCCGGTATTCGGGCCATCGTTGACGCCGGAGAGCACCAGGTCAGGCGGGTTGTCCTTCAGCACGCCCAGCAGGCCGAAATCAACCGCGTCCGCTGGCGTGCCCGGAAAGCAGAATCGCTTGTCGGCCACTTTTTCAACGTTAAATATTTTGTTGGGTTTAAAGGTAATAGCTGAGCCGATGCCGCTCTGGTTAGTGGACGGCGCCACCATCCAGACGTCAAACCCTTTGGCCGCCAGCTTCTCCTGTAGTGATGTGGTGCCGACGGACTGACAGCCGTCATCATTAACGATAAGAATGCGCATTGCGCGCTCCGCCGCCTGCGCGCCGGAGGAGAGAAGGCAGAGCGCTGCCAGCGTGGTAGTGACATATTTTTTCATCATATTGCTCCCTGATTGCTGTTTCCAAACCGATATTCAATGGCCACCGTGCCGCCTACGCCTTTGGCGCGATGGAAAGTACGCTTATCTTCCGTCAGCCACGGCTTGCCGTTCAGCATCTTCCAGCTGTAGCTCGGGCCGAAGCCGGCAAACAGATTGAGGTTATCAATGGCTTCCGGCGACCAGGAGAAGAAGCCGCCAAACTCCCACTCTTTCAGCGCCACGCCCTGATATTTCGCATCCCAACCGTAGTTGCCAAAAATGCCATATTTAAACGCGGGCGTGAGCTGATGCTGTGCCCAGGCGTAGACCATCTGTTCGCCGTCGTTTATATAATCATTGCCTTCGCCGTCGGCAGCGCTGTTAATAAAGCCACGGGTATTTTTACCTAAATGCCAGTAAAACTGCCCCAGCCCGTTTTTAAGCGGCGCCTTCGTTGTTGACCAGCCCACGCCGGACTCGACGTTTTTATGCTGATAACCGGTCAACAGAAAAAGATGCCGGGCGGTATCGGTAAATCCACGCGTGCCTTCCCAGTTGTCCAGGCCCTGATTGAGGTATCCTGCGCCGCGTAATATAAGATGCGAGTCGGCATTAACCGGCAGGCGCGCAGCGGCTTCAATGCCCTGGCGGCGCAGATAGTTTTGGCTTTGCCCGAAGGCGTAGCGGATATAATTACCTTTAGACGGGTTCCAGCTCACGTCGCCGGTGGCGATATAGTCAATGGGCTTGTTCGATTGCAGCGTGAAGAAGCGTTTCTTTTCCGGTTCATCGCGCTCGGAGAAGCGCGTTACCCATGCGCCGTTGAGCGCGAACGTATCCCAGCCGGTCTCGGCGCTGATGCCCTCCCAGGTATCAGGTATGGCGCGGCCACGGGTGATGTTGATCATGCCAACCTTACTGAGCTGCTTCCAGCCGGCATAGAGCCTGGCGTAGCGATCGTTATCACCCCATCGCGCTTTGGCGTACAGCTGGCCGACCTTACTCAGGCCTTCTGCGTGGCCGTTGTTATCGCGCACCAAATCCCTGCCGGCGAAGCTTCTGCTGGCATAGAGTTTGGTAACGTTATACCAGGACGCATCAACGCCCAGCGTGTCGGCGAGCCAGCCGCTGCGGTAGTTGAGGTGCAGACCCTGCGCCCAGGCATTTTGTGTCCCGACGTCGTGCTCAGAAAGTGAATCTGACGTATTCAGCATCCATACGTTACGCAGCGTAATATCATATTCACTGTCTGTAAAAAACGCGTTTATTTCAGATGCGCCAGCGGTTCCGGCAATAAATAAGAGAGGTAAAGAGCAGATTTTCCCGATCATTATAACTTTCCCTGATTGGTGTTTTAAATAATAACGTCGACATTTCCAGAGGCGAAAATGTTATCTGATGGTTTCTAATTAGTAACTGCATGATAAATAATGACGCTTCCGAGCAAGGTTTAATCTTTCTCCTTTATGCGTTGAAGAAATAAAATTAGCTAATTAAGTCATATCGATATGTTTGGCAAGGAGAGCCTACAGGGCGGAGAATGAGTAATCCAGTATTAATCCATGCCTGAATTCAAAATTGTGATCCAATTAACTCTGGTGGTGATATATAAGGTTATGTGTTTCATCTGTTAATTACTTCTTTATTTAACAGGTTTTGGTAATTATTACTTAGCGTGTAATATATATAAGTATGAAGCGTTCACTAATAATCGGTCAGACCGGAAAGAGTTTCCTGGCAGATGGCGTTAACGCGTACTACCCACATCCGATCCTGCTTTCTCCCTCTTTTTAAAGACCACGAAGGATATCGGAAGGTGATACCGAACTCGCGCTGGCTAACATCCTGAACGGGTTGAGTGAGAACGGTCGTCTGAATGAGGAGCACAGCGTGCAGAGCCTGAAAATTGTTCCCCGCCTTATTTCCGAGGTGCGTGCAGGCAGTAAAACGCACACCATACGCTGGTGTGAACGGGTAATTACGCCGGGGCCGATGCTTTATATCAATACAGAAGATGCGACAGACAGTGTTGAGGTCTTAGTGACCGGTGTCAGCAGGATGCCCCTGTCAGCGGTTGCGGAGTTTCTGGGGAAAACGGAAGAGTGGCCAGACGCGGTTTTACTCGCCGGAATGCGGGAACATTACCCAGATATCAACATGGTTGCCGGGGTTGAAGTAATACATCATCTTCCGCCATCAGCCGGAGGTGATGACCGGAAGAAATAACCCCTTTTCATAGCAGCGTAGCTAATGACAATATGATTTTAGAGGGAGGACAGGCGGTAGTCATGTAAACGGATTTATTTAACGTAAATAGTGAATAACCTGATTACTGCTGCCGCGCCACAGCAGGGCGGGATCTTTCAACGCTTCGACAAACTTACCGTCAATCAGCACGTTGATCTGCGCCGCGACCTGGCGCTGCGCATCGCTGAGCTCATCCAGCCGGTAGCCGGTCCACAGCCAGATATTCTTCCCTTCACACTCGCGGCGGACGCGTTTGACCAGCCGCAGCACGTCGGCCACGTTGGAGGGATGCAGTGGATCGCCGCCGGAGAGCGACAGCCCCTGGCGGGGAATGCGCGTATCGTTGAGATCGGCAATCAGCTGCTCTTCCATCTGAACCGTGAAAGGAACGCCGGAATTCACCCGCCAGGTGCGCTTGTTGTAGCACCCCACGCAGGCATGCTCGCAACCCGCTACAAACAGCGTGCAGCGGGTTCCCGGCCCGTTAATCACATCGACCGGGTAATAGTGGTGGATATTCATCCGGGCTGCCCGCTGTTCAGATGCTTGACGCGGCGTTTCACCTCTTCCTGCTTACCGGCGTTAAACGGGCGTGCGTCCGGGCTGCCGAGATAGCCGCAAACGCGACGCGTCACAGAGACGCGAGCGGCGTCGTGATTACCGCATTTCGGACAGGTGAAGCCTTTGCTGGTGCAGGCGAACTCACCGGTAAAGCCGCATTCGTAGCACTCATCAATCGGCGTGTTGGTGCCGTAATAGGGCACGCGGCTGTAGCTGTAGTCCCACACGTCTTCCAGCGCTTTCAGATTGTGTTGAAGATTAGGGTATTCGCCGTAACAGATGAAACCGCCGTTCGCCAGCGGCGGATAGTCGGCTTCAAAATCGATTTTGTCGTAGGGATTTACCTTTTTTTCCACGTCGAGATGAAACGAGTTGGTGTAGTAGCCTTTATCGGTCACGCCTTTGACCACCCCGAACTCTGCCGCATCCAGACGACAGAAGCGGTCACAGAGGTTTTCGCTTGGCGTGCTGTAAAGGCTGAAGCCGTAGCCGGTTTCGTTTTTCCACGCCTCTACCGCCTCGCTCAGACGACGCACGATAGCCACGGCTTTTTCGCGCAGTTGCGCATCGTCATAGACATGCGTGTCGCCACCGCTCAGCGCATTAATCGTTTCATGTATGCCAATATAACCCAGCGAAATAGAGGCTCTGCCGTTTTTAAAGATCGCCGCAACGTTATCATCCGCTTTCAGCCGCACGCCGCAGGCACCTTCCATATAGAGAATCGGCGCGACGCGCGCTTTCACGCTTTCCAGCCGGGCGATACGCGTCATCAGCGCTTTTTTCGCCAGTAGCAGCCTTTCATCAAGCAGCGTCCAGAAGGCGGCTTCGTCGCCTTTGGCTTCCAGCGCGATACGCGGCAGGTTAAGGCTGATAACGCCGATATTATTGCGGCCTTCGTGCACCAGCTCGCCGTTTTCCTCCCAGGCGCTGAGGAAACTGCGGCAGCCCATCGGGGTTTTAAACGAGCCGGTCACTTTCACCACCTGCTCGTAATTGAGAATATCCGGGTACATGCGCTTGCTGGCGCACTCCAGCGCAAGCTGTTTGATGTCGTAATTCACCTCGCCAGGCGCGCGGTTCAGCCCTGCTTTAATGGCAAAAACCAGTTTCGGAAATACCGCCGTTTTGTGGTTTTTGCCGAGGCCTGCAATGCGGTTACGCAGGATCGACTGCTGGACCAGACGCGCCGACCAGCTGGTGCCGAGGCCAAAGCCAAAGGTGACGAAAGGCGTCTGACCGTTGGCGGTATGCAGCGTGTTGACCTCATATTCCAGCGACTGGAAAGCGTCATAGCACTCTTTTTCCGTGCGGGTGCGCGCATACGTTTCCGCGTCGGGGATCTGCCACTCCTGCGCGATGGCGCGATGCTTCACCAGGCTGGCCTCAACGAACGGTGCCAGCACCTCATCAATGCGGTTAATGGTGGTGCCGCCGTAAATATGGCTGGCGACCTGGGCAATAATCTGCGCGGTCACGGCGGTGGCGGTAGAGATCGATTTAGGCGGTTCAATCTCCGCATTGCCCATTTTAAAACCGTGGGTCAGCATGCCTTTCAGATCGATCAACATGCAGTTGAACATCGGGAAGAACGGCGAGTAGTCGAGATCGTGGTAGTGGATTTCGCCGCGCTCGTGAGCGGTCACCACGTCGCGCGGTAAAATATGCTGCGTGGCGTAGTGTTTTGCGACGATGCCCGCCAGCAGATCGCGCTGGGTAGGGATCACCTTGCTGTCTTTGTTGGCGTTTTCGTTCAGCAGGGCGGGGTTGCTCTGTTCAACCAGACCGCGAATGGCCTTGTTCAGTTTACCGCGCAGCTCGCGGGCGATGTCCCGGTCATGGCGATATTCAATGTAGGTGCGGGCAAGCTCGGGGTAGCGGCCGGCCATCAACTGATTTTCGACCGTTTTCTGCACATCGTTGATGTCGACCTGTTCACAATCCTGTAGCCGCTGGCAAATCTGTTCGGTGAGGGTAGCGCAATAATCGCTGTCTGTAATATCGGCCGCCCGCGCCGCGCCGAGAATCGCGTCGTGAATGCGTGTTTTATCGAAAGCCACACGGCAACCATCCCGCTTTATCACCATACAAACCATCTCATGCTCCCTTACCTGAAATCTATATATTGATTTATATTGGTATAGTAAGCGCTATATGTGGTGTTTTCGCCTTTTTTAACTACAGATTTATTGACCTGACGCAAAGATTAAAAATGGGCGTAGTAAAATCAGTCAGCTAAAGAGTGAGGCGCATGGGATAATCTGAAGGCACGGGAAGAGGCTCCGGCCCGCACTCTGAAACGCAGTGGCCGACGTGTTCGTCATCCTCTGCTTTGACCTCCCGTCAGCCGTAAACGCTGTTACCGATCGGCGCAACGCGCTTTTTATCGGCCAATTGCCCCCTGATGGTTGCAATAGCCGGGTCGGAATTCATATTATTGCCTGTTACGCTTTGCAAGCATGCCCTTCAGGATACCGTCTGATGCCTTCTGTAACGTACAATGAAAAACAGGTTAATCGATGGATCGGTGCGCGCACCGTCGCCAGAGCGAAAGACCTGGTTGAAAAAGTTCAGAAACTGGCGTGGCAAAACAATCTGCTCACCGCTGAAGTGCCCGGCAGTAAAATCGAACCTTTCCAGGTGATGGTGCATTTCAGTCGCCCGCAGGGGAAGCTGCACGCCAGCGGCGAGTGCACCTGCCCGGTAAAAAACAACTGTCGCCACGTGGCCGCCGTGATGCTGGCTGATCTGCGCCAGCCCCGGACGATGGCCGAACAGCCCGTTGTCGATGCGCTGACGGCGATGCCGGTTCCCCGGCTGCGCCTGACTTCCCGCGCCAAATTTATCAGCGGCTTTGGCCGCTACGGTCATCGCCAGAAGCGGCTGGATTTTGCTGCGCTCTGTTTCGACTACGCGGGCGTGGCGGTGGCGGCAGGCAGCGATGGCGAAAGGTTTGCCGATCAACTCGGCAGGCTGTTTCTTCTTCATCGCCAGCCAGCGCTGGAGCAGCGCTGGCTGGAAACGCTTAATGCGGCGGGCCTCGCCACTATCCCGGCCACGCATATCTATACGCCCGCCTCGGCGCCGCTGCCGCCGCTGATCTTCGCGCCTGATTCGCCGCTGCTCTGGCGTCAATTTATGCAGGAGAAGCTGCCCGCGCTGCGCGCGCAGGGCTGGCGCATTGAGATTGATGACGACTTCACCTGGAACGTCACCGAAATCGACGCCGTTCACGGCCACGTCGCACAGGGCGACGACGGCTGGCTGACGCTGGAGGTCGCGGTTCAGGTCGGCGCGCGTCAGCAAAATCTTCAGCCGCTGCTCAGCCCGCTGTTCCAGCGCGATCGCCGCTGGTTTTCCGGCAATCTTGCCAGCATCCCTGACGATGAGCGCATAGAGCTGCGCGGCGAGGAGAACGAACGGCTGCACGTCAGCGCCGCCACGCTCAAGCCGGTGATTGGCAGCCTGATCGACTTTTTTGCGCAGGGCGCCACCACGCCGCTGCGGCTGCCTTTGTATGAAGCGGGCAGGCTGACGGCGCTGGGCGATCGCTGGCAATTTTCCGGTGAAGACGGCCAGCTCGCCGGACGCCTGCGCGCGGGCGAAGGGATTGTGGCGGTGGCGCCGCCGTCCGGGCTGCGGGCGCGGCTGCGTGACTATCAACAGCAGGGCGTGAACTGGATGCAGTTTCTGCGCGCTAACGAGCTCTCGGGCGTGCTGGCGGACGATATGGGGCTGGGTAAAACCGTGCAGACGCTGGCGCACCTGCTGCTGGAAAAAGAGAGCGGGCGGCTGGATCGTCCTGCGCTGATCGTGGTGCCGACCACGCTGGTCTACAACTGGACGCAGGAAGCCAGCCGCTTTGCGCCCGATCTGCGCGTGCTGGCGCTGACCGGCGCGCAGCGAAAAGAGTCGTGGCATCTTATCAGCGAGTACGACGTGGTGCTGACCACCTATTCGCTGCTGTGGCGCGACCAGCCGCAGCTGATCGGCACCAGCTACCATTTTCTGATCCTTGATGAAGCGCAGTACGTAAAAAACAGCGCATCGCGCGCCTCTGGGGTGATCCGCACGCTGAAGGCGCGGCATCGCCTTTGCCTTACCGGCACGCCGCTGGAAAATCACCTCGGCGAGCTCTGGTCGCAGTTTGATTTTCTGCTGCCGGGCTTCCTTGGCAGCGAAAAACAGTTTACCCAGGAGTGGCGCGTGCCGATTGAGCGTAACGGTGACCGCGTGCGCCAGGAACTGCTCGCCAGAAGAATACGCCCCTTTATGCTGCGCCGTCGCAAGCAGGAGGTGGCAAAAGAGCTACCGCCGAAAACCACCATTGTTCGTCAGGTGGCGCTGGAGGGCGCGCAGTGCGATCTCTACGAGTCGGTGCGCAGTGCAATGCAGGATCGCGTTCGCCGCGCGGTTGAGCAGCAGGGCGCAGGACGAAGCCATCTGCTGGTGCTGGATGCGCTACTCAAGCTGCGGCAGATCTGTTGCGATCCGCGCCTGATGCAAAAAGAGAGCGACGTGGGCAGCGCCAAGCTTGCGCTACTGCGTGAGATGCTGGTCGATCTGCTGGCGGAGGATCGCCGCATTTTGATCTTCTCGCAGTTTACCACCATGCTGTCGCTAATCGCCGCGGAACTGCAAAAAGCGCATATCCCATTCGTGACGCTGACCGGCAGCACGCGCGATCGCATTGAACCGGTTCGACGCTTCCAGGACGGTGACGTGCCGGTATTTCTGATCAGCCTGAAGGCGGGCGGCGTCGGCCTGAACCTCACTGCGGCGGATACGGTGATCCATTACGATCCGTGGTGGAACCCGGCAGTCGAAAACCAGGCTACGGATCGTGCGTATCGTCTTGGCCAGGAGAAGCGCGTATTTGTGTATAAGCTGATTGCGGCAGGCAGTATTGAAGAGAAGATCGTCGCACTTCAGCAGCAGAAGGCCGATCTTGCAGGCGGTATTCTCGAAGATGCCCTCAGCGAACCGGCCAGCTTCACCGCAGATGAGCTGGCCGCGCTGTTTGAACCGCTCTAGCGACTCATCCTTTTTTTTGATACCACCACACGGCCTCCCAGGGACGCAGCATGATCTCGCCTGGCGTGACGTGTGTGTCAGGATAGTTGCTGATCAGCACCTCCCAGCGCCCGCGGTAGGCCGGCGGGTGCCACACCTGGGTGTCGCCGCTGAAGTTTGCAGCCACCACCAGCGTCTCGTTCTCATAACGGCGGCCGTAACACCATAAATGCGGATGCTCCGGCAGCAAATCGAGGTATTCGCCCCATGTCAGAATGGGATAGCGTTTACGTAGCTGAATCAGCTTTTGATAGGTGTAGAACACCGAATTTTCGTCGGCGAGTGCCGCCTCAGCGTTGATCGTTTCCGTGTTGTCACACATGCCGATCCACGGCGTGCCGCTGGTGAAACCGCCGTTCTCGCCCGCGTGCCAGGGGATAGGCGCGCGTCCGTTGTCGCGTGATTTGCTGGCGAGGATTGCCAGCAAATTATCGCTGTCGCGTCCCTGGGAGCGCAGATCGGCATACATGTTGTGGCTTTCAATGTCGCGATAATCGATAATGCGGCTGTAGTGCGGGTTGGTCATGCCCAGCTCTTCACCCTGAAAGATATAGGGCGTGCCCTGCATGCCATGCAGCACCAGCGCCAGCATCTTCGCCGACTGCACCCGATACTGTCCTTCATCGCCCCAGCGCGACACCACGCGCGGCTGGTCGTGGTTACACCAGAACAGCGCATTCCACGCTTTGCCATGCATGCCGTGCTGCCAGTGGGTGAAAATGGCCTTTTGCGCGACCAGATCGAGCGGCGTTAACGTCCATTTCTGCCCGTTATAAAAATCCACCTCAACGTGATCGAAACTGAATACCATTGACAGCTCTTCGCCGCCCAACGATCCGTATCGCTGGCAGTGCTCAAGCGTAGCCGAAGACATTTCGCCGACGGTCATCAGTTCACGCGGACGGAAGACGTCATTGCTCATCTCCTGCATAAACTCGTGAATGCGCGGCCCGTCGGTATAAAGACGCAGCCCGTCGCCGTTGGGATCGTCAGGAAAGTCCTGATGCTTGGACACCAGATTCACCACATCAAGGCGCAGCCCGTCGATGCCGCGATCGGCCCAGAAGTTGACGATCTGCTTCAGTTCGGCGCGCAGGTTTTCATTTTCCCAGTTGAGTTCGGCCTGCTCGGGCGCCCAGAGATGCATATAGTACTGACCGCTCTCCGGGTGCCAGCGCCAGGCGCTGCCGCCGAACTTTGACATCCAGTTATTTGGCGGCTCGGTGGGCGTGCCGTCGCGCCAGATATAGTAAGAACGGTAGGGGCTTTCTTTGTTCAGCGCTTCGTGAAACCAGTGATGCTGCGTGGAGCTATGATTAAAAACCATATCTAAAATCAGGCGCATACCGCGGCGGTGCGTCTCTGTCACCAGGTTATCGAAGTCGGCCAGCGTGCCGTAGGCGGGATCGATAGCGGTATAGTTGGCGACGTCGTAGCCGTTGTCTACCTGCGGCGAAAGATAGAACGGCGTCAGCCAGATGGCATCCACGCCGAGCGTTTTAAGATAGTCGAGATGTTCAATCACCCCGGCGATGTCGCCGGTTCCGCTGCCCGTCGTGTCCTGGAAGCTTTTGGGATAAATTTGATAGATCACGCCGTTCTGCCACCACGGTGGAATTTTATTCATTGCTCAATCCCGTTATAGGGTGAAAACATCCACCCACGCTTTATAAGATGATTTTTATTCTTCTATAAGGTTAGCCATTAACTCGCAAGGTGGAACCACGCAGAGAGGGGGAAACAGAAAAAAATTGTCAATAAAACGCGTCACGGTCGGGTGAATCGCAGCGCATCAGCGGTCGTTTCCTTTCGTCCTTCCGACAAACTGAGATTTTTCCGGCGGCAGGCGCGTCACAAATTGCAGAAAACGCGGGAAAAGCAGGCGAGTTGTAACTTGATGTGTCACGCGAATTATGTTTTATGGATAACAGCCCGCACTGGATTGTTATGCTACAGGAGAGTTAACGTGTCTGGATCACTTCGCTTTACGTTGCTTGCTACCTCGCTTTTTGCCTCTCTGTCCGCCTTTGCCGTTCCCGCCGGAAACCTGCCGCTGATGCCCTGGCCGCAGCAGGTGGAACAGCCTGCGGGCGGCGGACGCTTTGCGCTGGATAATCGCCTGACTATCCGCATTGAGGGCGATGACCTGGCCGGAGCGGTAACGCGCTGGCGAGAGCGCATTGGTCTTCAGACCGGCTGGCAGATGATGCCGCAGAACGGGACGCCCGATAAACCGACCATCGCCATTACGGTGAAAACGCGCGTCGATGCGCAACCCCTGCCTGACAGCGACGAAAGCTACAGCCTGAAGGTTGATGCAAATGGCGTGAAGCTGGACGCCGCGACCCGCTTTGGCGCGCTGCGCGGCATGGAGACGCTGCTTCAGCTGGTGGAAAACAGAGCGGACAACAGCGCCATCCCGTTTGTTGACATCCACGACAGCCCGCGTTTCCCCTGGCGCGGCATCCTGATCGATTCGGCCCGCCATTTTATGCCGCTGGACACCCTGCGTCGTCAGATCGATGGTATTGCGGCGGCGCGTATGAACGTTTTCCATTGGCATTTGACCGACGATCAGGGCTGGCGATTCGCCTCGCGGCATTTCCCGCAGCTTCAGGAGAAAGGCAGCGACGGCCTCTTTTATACGCAGGACGAGATGAAGGCGATTGTGCAGTATGCGACGGATCGCGGCGTGCGCGTGGTACCGGAGATCGACCTGCCTGGCCATGCCACGGCGCTGGCCGTGGCGATGCCCGAACTGATCGCGGCGCCGGGTCCGTATCAGATCGAACGCGGCTGGGGCGTGTTTAAACCGCTGCTCGATCCCAGCAATGAAAAAGTTTATGAATTTATCGACACGCTGATCGGTGAAGTAACGGAGATCTTCCCCGATCCCTGGCTGCACATTGGTGGTGACGAGGTGGACGCGTCGCAGTGGAAAGCGTCGAAAAAGATTCAGCAGTTTATGCGTGATAACACGCTGAAGGACGAGCACGCGCTACAGGCCTGGTTTAACCAGCGGGTGGAGAAGATCCTCGAAAAACACCAGCGCCGGATGGTGGGCTGGGATGAGATAGCCCATCCGGATCTGCCGCACAGTATTCTTATCCAGTCGTGGCAGGGGCAGGACGCGCTGGGCGAGGTGAGTAAAAATAACTATCGCGGCATTCTCTCCGCCGGTTTTTATCTCGATCAGGCGCAGCCAGCGTCTTATCACTATCGCAATGAAGTTCAGCCTGCCGGATTAAACGGCCAGGATCGCATTAAGGCGGGCGAAACGGCGCAGAGCTGGGCATTTACCCTGCCGCGCCTGAAGGGCAGCGCCGTAAAGGGCAGCTTTACGTTGATCAGGCAGGCGGGCGGCTGGCGCGGCTTTATCGATTTTGCCGGTAAATCGCGGCGCATGGTGCGCGACATTGACTGGCGGACGCCGGAGCAGGTGAGCTTTCGCGTGGATACGTGGATGGGCGAACTGAAGCCGGTGCTGACGCTGTCGAAAGAGACGCTCAGCGGCTATATGCTGGTGGGGAACGTTCGCTATCCCACCGACGGCCAGAAGCTGGCGGCGGTGCCGACGGGCATCCAGCCGGGCGTGCCTGATGAACAGCAGGCAAAGAATAATCTGTTGGGCGGCGAGGTTGCGCTGTGGGCTGAGATTATCAATCCGCAGGTGATCGACACGCGCCTCTGGCCGCGCGCCTTTGTGGTGGCCGAGCGGCTGTGGTCGGCAAAAGATGTCAACAACGAAGAGAATATGTATCAGCGGCTGGCGGCGGTGGACGCCTGGTCCGCCGTTTCCGTCGGGCTTCAGCAGCACGCTCAGGCACAGCGGCAGATGATCCGCCTGGCGAACGGCAGCGACACCATTCCCCTGCAAATTTTTGCCGAGGCGCTGGAACCGGCGCAGTACTACACGCGCCAGCACCTGAAGTTTCAGGCGGGTCATTACGATCTCAGTGAACCGCTGAACCGCCTGGCGGACGTGCTGCCCGCAGAAAGCAATAAGGTGCGTGAACTGAATCGTCAGGTGGACGCGCTGATCAAAAACCGTGGCAATCGCGCGGCGTTGCAGGCGGTGCGCCAACAGCTTCAGTACTGGCAGCAGAATGTGCCGGCGGTGATGCCGCTGCTGGCGCAAAACTATCAGCTGAAGCCGCTGGTGCCGGTAGCGCAGCAGGTGGACGCGGTCAGCGCAATCGGGCTGTCGCTGCTTGAGGCCATGGAAAACGATCGCCTGTTTGGCGCCGGAGAGGTGGCCACGATGCAGGCGCAGCTCGATAAAGCCGCGCAGGCGCAGGATGAAACGATTCTCGCGCTGGTTTCTCCGGTTGAGAAACTGCTCAGGGCGGGAAAATAGGGCAGGATGCCTCTCACGTTTTGAGAGGCAACTCGCTTAGCGACGAACCGCGATGGCTTCGATCTCGATTTTCACGTCTTTTGGCAGCCGGGCAACTTCCACGCATGAGCGCGCCGGGAAGCTTGCCTGATGTTCAGTAAAGAAGGCCTCATAGGCCGCATTGACGGTGGCAAAATCGTTCAAATCCTTCACGAATACGGTGGTCTTGACGATATCGCCCACCTTAAGTCCCGCTGCTTCAACAATAGCCTTCACGTTTTCCAGCGACTGACGCGCCTGTGCCGTGACATCGTCGGCAACCGTGCCGGTTTTCGGATCGACCGGGATCTGGCCCGAGGTGATAATCATGCTGCCCAGATCGACGCCCTGCACGTAAGGGCCAATGGCGGCGGGTGCTTTTTCTGTACTGATTTCGCGTGACATAAGTACTCCTTAAAAATTGGAACATCTCTTCCGTACGGTTTAGTCGCGTGATACGTCGCTGACCGATGCTTACCAGTTTGCCAGCACCACGTGATGGGCAAAAGCTTTTTCACAGTAGCGGCAGGTTAACTGCACGTCATCATTACGTTTTTTCACCGTGAAACTGGTGCTGACCGGCTCATTGTGGCTGATACAGTTGCCGTTCGGGCAGGTCAGCACGTGATCGATGCGCTCCGGCAGCGTGGGGGAAATTTTGCCCACCACCTCGTAGTTATCAATGCGGTTCACCGTGGCGTGCGGCGCATACACCGCCAGCTGATTAATCTGATCGTCGGTCAGAAAGGTGTTCTCGATCTTTATCAGATCTTTGCGGCCCAGCTCACGCGAAGGCAGATTCAGTCCGATGGTGATGCGTTGATCGGTTTCGGTCAGGCGAAACAGCGAAAGCAGCTTAAAGCCGACCTGCGCCGGTATATGATCGATCACCGTACCGCGGTTGATCGCTTCGACCTGAAGTTTATTATCCTGCGTCATCGTTACTCCTCCTCACCGTTCAGCACCAGCGCCAGCAGCGCCTGGCGTGCATAGATACCGTTACCGGCCTGCTGGAAATACCAGGCGTAAGGCGTTTTATCAACGTCGGGGGTGATTTCATCAATGCGCGGCAGCGGGTGCAGCACCTTCATACCGTCACGCGCGCCGGCCAGATCGGCGGCCCGAAGCACGAACTGCGCCTTGACGTTGGCGTATTCGGACGGGTCCAGTCGCTCTTTCTGCACGCGGGTCATATAAAGAATATCCACCTGCGGCACCACCTCTTCAATGCTGTCGTGACGGCTCCAGACAATGCCTTTTTCATCCAGCATATCGGTAATGTAAGCAGGCATCGCCAGCGCGTCCGGGGCGATAAAAAAGAAGCGATTGCCGTCGAATTTCGCCAGCGCCTGGGTCAGCGAATGCACGGTGCGGCCATATTTCAGATCGCCGACCATCGCCACGTTGAGCTGGCTCAGGCGGCCCTGCGTCTCCTGGATCGTGAAGAGATCCAACAGCGTTTGGGTCGGATGCTGATTGGCGCCGTCGCCTGCGTTAAGGATCGGAATGCCGCCGGAGAACTCCGTAGCCAGGCGCGCCGCCCCTTCCTGCGGATGGCGCATCACGATGGCGTCCACGTAGGTGCCAATAACGGATATTGTATCGGCCAGCGTCTCACCTTTTTTGCCCAGCGAGGTGTTGCTGCCGTCGGCAAAACCGACCACCGACGCGCCAAGGCGATGGATCGCCGTTTCGAACGACAGGCGGGTGCGGGTTGACGCCTCAAAGAAGCAGCTGGCGACCACGCGGTGCTTCAACAATTCCGGTTGCGGATTCGCCTTCAGGCTGGCGGCGGTGCGCAGCACCAGCTCCAGCTCTTCACGGTTAAGGTCGTTGATAGAAATGATATGTTTTTGATAGAGCGGGTTAGCCATCGTCACACCCCTTGCCGGCTGAAAATGCGGACAAAAAAAAGCCCCTCAATGAGGGGCTTTTTTTTAACGATCGGTGATGCCAGAGAAGGAAAACGGCGCTGCCCCTGATTCAGGCGCGTCAGTGCAGCAATGTTAACGGCGTTCAGTTTCATGCATCCTCCCGGCAAACGGGGGGCATTATACGCCATCGTCACCTGCCCGCAAGCAAAAACGGCTGGCCGGGTAAACGATTGCGTCGCCCCGGCTAGCGCAGGTCAGCCAGCGTGGCGACCATCACGGCTTTGATGGTATGCAGCCGGTTTTCCGCCTGATCGAACACCACGCTGTGAGCCGACTCAAACACCTCGTCGGTCACTTCCATGCCGCCGTGCAGATCGTACTGTTCGGCCATCTGCTGGCCCAGCGTGGTCTGGTCGTCGTGAAAGGCGGGCAGGCAGTGCAGAAATTTCACCCGGGGATTGCCGGTCAGCGCCAGCATCGCCTTATTGACCTGATAAGGCCGCAGCAGGGCGATGCGCTCCTGCCACACTTCCTTCGGTTCGCCCATCGACACCCAAACGTCGGTATAGATAAAGTCCGCGCCGGCGACGCCTTCGTGAATATCCTCCGTCAGCGTGATCCTGCCGCCGGTTTTCTCTGCGGCTTTACGGCACTCTGCCACCAGCGCTGCGTCAGGCCAGCAGCGCTTCGGCGCGACCAGGCGCAGATCGAGACCGACCAGCGCGGCGGCCTCCATCATGCTGTTGCCCATATTATTATGTGCATCGCCCACGTAGGTGAACGTCATTTCGCTGAAGGCTTTTTCCGGCAGATGTTCCTGCATGGTTAACAGGTCGGCCAGCAGTTGAGTCGGGTGAAACTCATTCGTCAAACCGTTCCAGACCGGTACGCCTGCATGCTCAGCCAGCGACTCAACCAGCGCCTGGCCGTGACCGCGATACTGAATGCCGTCATACATGCGGCCGAGCACGCGGGCGGTGTCCTTCATCGACTCCTTATGGCCGATCTGGCTGCCGCTTGGCCCCAGATACGTAACGTTGGCGCCCTGATCGTATGCGGCAACTTCGAAAGAGCATCGCGTGCGGGTCGAGTCTTTTTCGAAGATGAGCGCAATATTCTTGCCTTTCAGATGCTGAATTTCTTCGCCGTTTTTCTTGTTTGTTTTAAGCGTGGCGGCAAGCGCCAGCAGTGCGGTGATTTCGGCAGGGGTAAAATCCAACAGCCTGAGAAAGTGACGCTGATAAAGATGACTCATAACGCGCTCCGTGTGTGGGTATTGAATTAAAATTCAATTTAACTGTATGAATATTCATTTTCAAGCGTGGCGTAGAGAAACTTTTGGATAAATGTAGTGGCGCGAAGGGCACTGTGGGAAAATACTTGTAAGAGATGCCACACACTGAGGAACGGATCATGGCAAATGAAGCATTGCTGGAAGAGCAGCGCGAAGAAACGCGACTGATTATCGAAGAGCTGTTGGAAGACGGCAGCGACCCGGACGCGCTCTATACCATTGAGCACCATTTCTCCTGCCCAAACTTCGACGCGCTGGAAAAAGCGGCGGTTGAGGCATTTAAGCTCGGCTACGAAGTGACGGAGCCGGAAGAGTTGGAGCTTGAGGACGGCACTACGGTTATGTGCTGTGACATCCTCAGCGAAGGCGCGCTGAACGCCGAACTGATTGATGCGCAGGTTGAACAACTGGTCGAACTCTCCGCGCGCTTTAACGTTGACTACGACGGTTGGGGAACCTACTTCGAAGATCCTGACGCCGAAGACGATGACGACGACGCTATTGATGACGAAGACAACGGCGTTCGCCACTGATCCTTTCCTGTTGCGGGCCGGTGCGTTCCGGCCCTGTATGTTATTAACGGACCGCTCTGCCCCATGAATACCGCGCCACTTCTCGCCCCGATTCATCAGTTTTTGCACTGCCGGACGCCTCAGGCCTGGATCGATGAAGCCCGCAGGCCTGACAATCTGCCGCTGCTGTTGACCGATCATCTGGTTTGCGAACTCAAGGCGGCACAAACCGCCATGTGGCTGATCCGCAAATATGTTGCCGACAAAGCGAGCAGTGACGCGCTGCTGGCGTGGCTGAAGCCGTGGGAGCAGTTTGTTCACAGCGAAAACGCCGACCTCGCTTTTCTGGAGCAGCACAAGGCGCTGTCGAAATCGGTGATCAGCCGCATTGAGGTGCCGTGGGGCGATTCGCTGGTAGATAAAATGGTGCTGCTGATTAAGGAAGAGCTGCATCACTTTTATCAGGTGCTGGAGATTATGCAGGCGCGCCGCATTCCCTATGTGAAGATCACCGCCAGCCGTTACGCGCGCGGATTACTGCGCGAGGTGACCACCCATGAACCCCAGACGCTGGTGGATAAACTGATTTGTGGCGCCTATATTGAAGCGCGGTCCTGCGAGCGTTTCGCCAGCCTTGCGCCCTACCTGGATGAGGAACTGGCGGCGTTTTATCTGTCGCTGCTGCGCTCCGAAGCGCGGCATTATCAGGATTATCTGGCGTTAGCGACAGAGATCTCAGCCACCGATATCAGCGTGCGGGTGAGGAAGATTGGAGAGACGGAAGCCGAACTGATACAAATGCCGGACAGTGAACTCAGATTTCACAGCGGCGTGCCTGCGTGAGAATGATCGATTAAACCAGGCATTATTGGCGAATAATTTTCTGTAGAAGAAGGTGCTAACTAATTTACTGATGAGGTCTTTCAGGTATTAGCTTTGCTATTATCCAAACGACTATTATTGATAACAAAATAGCTGTGAAGCGTTTGCACCACGTTTCATAATGAAAAAACCAATAGCAACAGACGAAAAAAAGCAGGCCGCCCAAAATCGACGCGCTGCTTTCGGTCAGTATATATAAGATCCGCTTAATCAGGCTTATCCTGTTATCGTTTCGCATGAAGCTCTTTCTCTACCATGTCAATAATTTTTTCGAATGCACGTTGACCATATTTTCGTCTGACATTTAGCGCGTCAAAAAAAGGATTTAAGGCTGGCTCCACAAGAAAATATAGCAGATCATAGTTATGATCTCTCAGTAGATTATAGATCGTTGGATTATTTTGACTAAGACGCTCTGAGGTATAAATACGTCGCTCGGCCATGCCTCCGGCCAGAAGCGCATTTCCAATAACGCCACCTCTTATTGAAACAAGTGCTGAACTGCGCTGTACAATTGCGGTGGCCAGCTTACCCGCGATAATTGAGTTTGTTAACGTACGGCCTGCTACAGAAGCTACAGTTTTGCTGTAAATTGCATTTTGTTTGTTTTCAGGGACATGTCTATTGAAATTTTCAATAACAATTTGGATAGTTTTGGTGAAGTGATGGTTATTGAATATACCAAAGCGAATGGCTTCGATCATTCTGGTCTTCTCTCTTTGACGCTCCCGATAAGAGTCCGTATCAATAAAACCATATGCAAGATAATCTATATCAGTTGGAACTGACATAATACCATGCATCAGACCAATAGCTGATTCAGGGGAAACTATAATTTTGCTTATACGTCTGGCTATTTCTTTGTAGCTTCGCATGGTGGAATCCTTTCCATGGTACTGCGGCAAATCCTGCGCCGATTACAGTTTCTAAAGGACTGATGCGGTTACGCGATGTTATACAGCAAATCAGGCCATCATTTATATCGCTATTTTAATGTAATGTTTTTGTCTAAACTATATTGGATTTCTTATTTTGTGATCCGCTTAATGATTTAATGGAAATAGCCAGTATTAAGGAGGCTGATTTATATTTATATAATATGCTTGCATTTAATTCAGGACTATTTTAATTGAATTATTTGCATGGTTTAAAATTGATTACAGCCTCTTCAGCATCGTTACTTCACAATCCACATGGCCGGTGCAGCCCATCGGGCCGTCAATATGCTCAAAGCCCAAATGCTCATAGAGACGAATGGCGCGGGTTAAGGTTGCGGTGGTTTCCAGATAGCAGCGTTTAAAGCCGTGCTCGCGCGCGAAATCCATCGCCTGCATCGCCAGCTCGCGCGCCAGGCCCATGCCGCGCACGGCGGGTAAAAAATACATTTTTTGCAGTTCACAGATGTCCGCTTCGCTGCACGACAGCGGCGCGACGCCGCCGCCGCCCACAATTTTGCCTTCCCATTCAATCACCCAGTAGGCGCTGTCGGGCTGGCTGTAGAGTTCAAAAAGATGGTCGAGATTGGGATCGGAAACGGTGTAGCCTTTATCCGCCGTCAGGCCGAATTCGGCGGAGACGATGCGGATCACCCGGGCGATGTGCGGGTTGTCTGCCTCAGTAATCGGGCGCACGTTGAGCTGAGTTGTCATAATGCACACTCGTTCTGGATCAGGGCGGAAAAAGGCCGGGCAAGCCCGGCCACGTCGTTAAACCAGCAGGGGCCGACCGGCGGCCCGTCCCGGGTTACAGCGCGGCGATGACCGCCTGCTGTTCAATCAGCTTGATTTTGGCCTGTTCGAATTCTGCCATACGCTCACGCTCTTTCGCTACCACCGCTTCCGGTGCGCGCGAAACAAAGCCTTCGTTCGACAGCTTGCCTTCGATCTTGCCAATCTCCACGTCCAGCTTCGCCACTTCTTTCGTCAGGCGATCCAGTTCGGCTGATTTATCCACCAGATCCGCCATCGGGATCAGCAGCTCGGCACCGTCCACGATCTTGGTCACCGAAACCGGCCCTTTGTCACCTGCGGGCAGCATGTTGATGCTCGCAAGGCGCGCCAGGCTCTTCAGGAAGCTGTGGTTATCGCTGACGCGACGTGCGGCTTCCTCACTGGCGCCGCGCAGCAGCACGTCCAGCGGACGAGAAGGAGCGATGTTCATTTCGGCGCGAATATTACGCACCGCCACAATCGCCTGCTTCAGCCATTCGGTATCGCTCAGCGCGGCTTCGTCTACCTTGCTGGCGTCAAAAGCTGGCATCGGCTGCAACATAATGGTGTCGTCGCTGATATTTTTCAGCACTTTCACCCGCTGCCAGATGGTTTCGGTAATGAAAGGAATAATCGGATGCGCCAGGCGCAGCAGCGCTTCCAGCACGTCGACCAGCGTGTGCCGCGTGCCGCGCAGTTCGGCTTGCGAGCCGCCGTTCATAACGGGTTTGGTCAGCTCCAGATACCAGTCGCAGAACTGGTTCCACGTGAACTCATACAGAATATTGGCAGCAATATCGAAACGATAATTGTCCAGCGCGTCGCGATAGGCCTTCACCGTGTTGTTGAACTCAGCCAGAATCCAGCGATCCGCCAGCGACAGCACGCGCTCGCCGCCGTTCTGTCCGCAGTCCTGACCTTCCGTGTTCATCAGGACAAAACGGCTGGCGTTCCACAGCTTGTTACAGAAGTTGCGGTAGCCTTCAAGGCGCTTCATATCCCAGTTGATGTCGCGACCGGTTGAGGCCAGCGCCGCCAGGGTGAAGCGCAGCGCGTCGGTGCCGTGTGGCTCGATGCCGTTCGGGAACTGCTTCTCAGTGCGCTTACGAATTTTTTCCGCCAGCTGCGGCTGCATCATATTGCCGGTACGCTTGGATAGCAGGTTTTCCAGCGAAATGCCGTCGACCATATCCAGTGGATCGATCACGTTGCCTTTTGACTTGGACATCTTCTGCCCTTCGTCATCGCGGATCAGGCCGGTCATGTAGACGGTTTTAAACGGCACCTGCGGCTTGCCATTTTCATCTTTAATGAAGTGCATGGTCAGCATGATCATGCGGGCGATCCAGAAGAAGATGATGTCGAAACCGCTGACCAGCACGCTGGTGGGGTGGAAGGTGCGCAGCGCTTCGGTATTTTCCGGCCAGCCCAGCGTCGAGAACGTCCACAGGCCGGAGGAGAACCAGGTGTCCAGCACGTCTTCGTCCTGGTTCAGCGCCACGTCGGCGGCCAGGTTGTTTTCAGCACGCACTTCTTCTTCGGTGCGGCCGACATAGACGTTGCCCTCTGCATCGTACCAGGCCGGAATGCGGTGGCCCCACCAGAGCTGGCGGGAGATACACCAGTCCTGAATGTCGCGCATCCACGAGAAATACATATTCTCGTACTGCTTCGGCACAAACTGAATCTCGCCGTTTTCGACCGCTTCCACCGCGACTTTTGCCAGCGGCGCGGTACGCACGTACCACTGATCGGTCAGCATCGGCTCGATAACCACGCCGCCGCGATCGCCATAAGGCACGGTCAGATCGTGCGGTTTGATCTCTTCCAACAGGCCGAGCGCGTCAACCGCCGCCACGATGGCTTTGCGCGCCGCAAAGCGTTCCAGTTTTTGAAATTCGCCGGGCACGGCAGCGTCATACACGTCGGACTCTTCGCCGTTGGTGTCAAAGACCTGTGCCAACTCGCGGATGTCGCCATCGAAAGTCAGGATGTTGATCATCGGCAGTTTATGACGGCGGCCCACTTCATAGTCGTTGAAATCGTGCGCCGGCGTGATTTTCACGCAGCCGGTGCCTTTTTCCATGTCGGCGTGTTCGTCGCCGACAATCGGGATACGGCGGTTCATCAGCGGCAGCGTCACAAATTTGCCGATCAGATCCTTATAACGCGGATCTTCAGGGTTTACCGCCACGCCGGTATCGCCCAGCAGCGTCTCCGGGCGGGTGGTGGCAACCACCAGATAGTCTTTACCGTCGGCGGTTTTCGCGCCGTCGGCCAGCGGATAGCGGATATGCCACATAGAGCCTTTTGACTCGCGGTTTTCCACTTCCAGATCGGAGATCGCCGTACGCAGTTTCGGATCCCAGTTTACCAGGCGCTTGCCGCGATAAATCAGGTTCTCTTTATAGAGGCGAACGAAGACCTCTTTCACCGCGTTGGACAGCCCTTCGTCCATGGTGAAGCGCTCGCGCTCCCAGTCCACGGAGTTGCCCAGGCGGCGCATCTGGCGGGTAATGGTGCCGCCGGATTCCGCTTTCCACTGCCAGATTTTATCGATAAAGGCGTCGCGGCCGTAGTCCTGGCGCGTTTTGCCCTCTTCGGCGGCGATTTTACGTTCCACCACCATTTGCGTCGCGATACCGGCGTGATCGGTACCAGCCTGCCACAGGGTGTTTTTGCCCTGCATGCGCTGGTAGCGGATCAGCGTATCCATAATGGTTTGCTGGAAAGCGTGACCCATATGCAAGCTGCCGGTGACGTTTGGCGGCGGGATCATTATGCAGAAGCTTTCCTGGCTGGTGTCGCCATTAGGTTTGAAGTAGCCCTGTTTTTCCCAGTGCTCGTAAAGCGGCTGCTCAATCTCTTGCGGGTTATATGTCTTTTCCATTTCTGCTATATCGTTGGCGGCACCACGGGCGGCGTTGCCGTATTCAAGTGGAATCCGACGCTGCGATACGCTTTGTAGCGTTCGCGCGCCAGCTCTTTCAAAGAATCTTCAGTCGGAACGAAGTCTATCACTTCATGGAAAGCAGTAGCAAAATCTACAAACTGCGGCAGCAGGCTGATCAGCAGATCGCGCGGGGCGTTGCCGCGTCGCTGCGGCCAGGCCAGCTCAACCGGCGCGCCGTAGTGCGGCCCTTCGCCCGCCAGGTTGTGCGGAACGAAGGCGCTGGCCGGACGCTGCCACAGCGCCTCATCCAGCCGGATGGCCTGCGCTTCGTCCTCACAGGCTACCAGCACGCGCGCGCCGCCGCGCCAGCGGGCTTCTGCCAGATCGCAGACCAGCGCCTCAAGGGCGCTGAGTCCGTCAACCGGCGTTGCGTTTTCCAGCAGATAGAACGTCACATTTTTCATGGCGTCAATCGTCGCCGTTCAGTCCGGCGCGATTCAACAGGAACTGCGACAGCAGGGCGACCGGGCGACCGGTGGCGCCTTTGGCCTTGCCGGAGCGCCATGCGGTGCCGGCGATATCCAGATGCGCCCAGTTATAGCGGCGGGTGAAGCGCGCCAGGAAGCAGGCGGCGGTGATCGCACCGCCGGGACGACCGCCGATGTTTGCCATATCGGCAAAGTTGGATTCAAGCTGTTCCTGATACTCATCGGACATCGGCAGACGCCACGCGCGATCGCCCGCCTGTTCGGACGCGCCGATCAGTTCGTGCGCCAGCGGATTGTGGTTCGACAGCAGCCCGCTGATATGGTGGCCAAGCGCGATCACGCAGGCGCCGGTCAGCGTGGCAACGTCGATCACCACTTCAGGATCGAAACGCTCGACGTAGGTCAGCGCGTCGCACAGCACCAGCCGACCTTCCGCATCGGTATTCAGCACTTCTACGGTCTGGCCGGACATGGTGGTTAACACGTCGCCCGGACGATAAGCGCGCCCGTCAGGCATGTTTTCACAGCCCGCCAGCACGCCCACCACGTTGAGCGGCAGGTTGAGTTCGGCCACCATGCGCATCACGCCGTAAACCGCCGCCGCGCCGCACATGTCATATTTCATCTCGTCCATCGCCTCGCCGGGCTTGAGCGAGATGCCGCCGGAGTCAAAGGTCACGCCTTTGCCTACCAGCACGATAGGTTTGCTGTCTTTGTCCGGGCTGCCTTTGTAGTCGATAACCGACATCAGCGACTCATTTTGCGAACCCTGGCCAACGGCCAGGTAGGCGTTCATGCCCAGCTCTTTCATCTGCTGCTCGCCAATGACGCGGGTGGTGATATTGTTGCTCCACGCGTCCGCCAGCTGGCGCGCCTGCGAGGCGAGATAGGCGGCGTTACAGATGTTTGGCGGCATGTTGCCCAAATCTTTCGCCGCTTTTACGCCGGCGGCGACCGCCAGACCGTGCTGAATTGCTCGCTCGCCGCTGGTCAGTTCGCGGCGGGTCGGCACGTTAAAGACCATTTTACGCAGCGGACGACGCGGCTCGACCTTATTGCTTTTAAGCTGGTCGAAGGAGTAAAGCGTCTCTTTAGAGGTTTCCACCGCCTGGCGCACTTTCCAGTAGGTGTTGCGGCTTTTAACGTGTAGTTCGGTGAGGAAGCAAACCGCTTCCATTGAGCCGGTATCATTCAGGGTGTTGATGGTTTTCTGAATAACCTGCTTGTACTGACGTTCATCCAGCTCGCGTTCTTTGCCGCAGCCGATCAGTAAAATGCGCTCGGAAAGGATATTGGGCACATGATGAAGCAGCAAGGTCTGACCGACTTTGCCTTCCAGTTCACCGCGGCGCAGCAGGGCGCTGATATAGCCATCGCTGATCTTATCAAGCTGTTCAGCAATCGGTGAAAGCCTGCGCGGCTCGAATACGCCAACCACGATGCAGGCGCTACGCTGCTTTTCCGGGCTACCGCTTTTTACACTGAACTCCATGTACTCTCCTGAATCTTAAAGACAACGGCGCTGGCTACGGCTAGAATAGTGGACTTTCGTACCCGCAGTACCGCACCGTTAGGGTAACGGGCGACAGATTTTGTTTCGGTGATAATAATTTTTTTTTGCATCACCAGAACGCGATTGTTGTCATACTATTTTAGCTATGACCACAGCCATTGATGAGAAAAAATGGCGTATAAGCGATGAAACTATCGATTTTCCTGCAAAAAGACAAGTTTTCACAGGCGTACTCAGCGTGATTATCATTAGATATCTGGTTAAAGAAACACTCAAAAGCCAGCTGGCCATCCTGTTTATCCTGCTATTGATCTTCTTTTGTCAGAAGCTGGTCAGGATCTTAGGGGCAGCGGCGGACGGCGAAGTCCCAACAAACTTAGTTCTGACGTTACTCGGCCTCGGTATTTCCGAAATGGCGCAGCTTATCCTGCCGCTAAGCCTGTTTTTATCCATTTTGATGACGCTTGGGCGGCTCTATGCCGAAAGCGAGATCACCGTGATGCACGCCTGCGGGTTAAGCAAAGCGGTATTAGTGAAGGCGGCGATGGTGCTGATGCTGTTTACCGCCGTGGTGGCGGCAGCGAACGTGGCGTGGCTTGGGCCGTGGTCGGCGCGTTATCAGAATGAGGTCACCAAAAACGCCAAGGCCAACCCTGGCGCGGCCGCGCTGGCTGCCGGTCAGTTCCAGCAGGCGGCGGACGGCCAGTCGGTGCTGTTTATTGAAAACGTTAAGGGCAACAATTTCGGTAACGTCTTCCTTGCGCAGCTTCGGCCAAAAGGCAACGCGCGGCCATCGGTGGTGGTCGCTGATAAAGGCCACATGGAGCAGCGCCCGGACGGTTCGCAGGTCGTTACGCTGGACAGCGGCACGCGTTTTGAAGGCACGGCAATGCTGCGGGACTTCCGCATTACCGATTTTAAAAATTACCAGGCCATCGTCGGTCATCAGGAAGTGCTGCTTGACCCAAACGACGCCGAACAGATGGACTTCAACACGCTGCTGCACTCGCCGAAGCCGGAGTTTGCCAGTGAGCTGCACTGGCGGTTGACGCTGGTGTTCTCGGTGCTGGTGATGGCGTTGATGGTGGTGCCGCTCAGCGTGGTTAACCCGCGTCAGGGGCGCGTGCTGTCGATGCTGCCCGCCATGCTGCTCTATCTTATTTTCTTCCTGCTGCAAAGCTCGCTGCGCTCCAGCGGCGCGAAAGGGCGCCTCGATCCGGCTGTCTGGATGTGGGTGGTGAACCTGTCGTATCTGGCGCTGGCGGTGCTGCTTAACCTGTGGGACACGGTGCCCATGCGCCGCGTGCGTGCGCGCTTCAGTAAGGGAGGCTCGGTCTGATGTTTGGCGTACTCGACAGATATATCGGCAAAACGATTCTTAACACCATTATCGCCACGCTTTTCATGCTGGTGTCGCTTTCGGGCATCATCAAGTTTGTTGATCAGCTGCGTAAAACCGGCCAGGGCGAATATACCGCTCTCGGCGCGGGGCTGTATACGCTGCTCAGCGTGCCAAAAGATATTGAAATTTTCTTCCCGATGGCGGCGCTGTTAGGCGCGCTGCTCGGGCTGGGTACGCTGGCGCAGCGCAGTGAGCTGGTGGTCATGCAGGCATCAGGTTTTACCCGCATGCAGATTGCCGCGTCGGTAATGAAAACCGCCATTCCGCTGGTGCTGCTGACCATGGCGATCGGCGAATTTGTTGCGCCGCAGGGCGAGCAGATGGCGCGCAACTATCGCGCTCAGCAGCTGATTGGCGGTTCGTTGCTCTCCACCCAGAGCGGTCTGTGGGCGAAGGATGGCGACAACTTTATTTTTATCGAACGCCTGAAGGACAACAGCGAGCTTGGCGGCGTCAGCATCTACAGTTTCGACAACGCGCGGCGGCTGCAATCGGTTCGTTACGCGGCATCAGCAAAATATAACGTGGAGGCAAAAGCCTGGGATCTGTCGCAGGTGGATGAGTCGCGGCTGACCGATCCCAAACAGGTAACCGGCAGCCAGACGCTGAGCGGACAGTGGAAAACCTCGCTGACGCCGGACAAGCTCGGCGTGGTGGCGCTTGATCCCGACGCATTGTCGATTCGCGGGCTTTATAACTATTCAAAATACCTGAAGCAGAGCGGGCAGGTTGCCGGGCGCTATCAGCTCAATATGTGGAGTAAGATTTTCCAGCCGCTGTCGGTGGCGGTCATGATGCTGATGGCGCTGTCGTTTATTTTTGGTCCGCTGCGCAGCGTGTCGATGGGGATGCGCGTGATCACCGGTATCAGCTTCGGCTTCCTGTTCTACGTACTCGATCAGATATTCGGCCCGCTGAGTCTGGTTTATAACATTCCGCCGGTGCTGGGCGCGCTGTTGCCGAGCGCCGCTTTCTTTGCGATCAGCGTCTATATGCTGCTTAAACGTCGCTAAAACACGCCCGCCCGCCAGCAGGTGGGCGGGCATTCGTTACCTTTCTGCCGACTGCCGACGGGCGCTTTCAAAACCTCCCTGCGCCCAATGCCGCCATTTTGCGGTAAATAACTCCAGCGTTGATTGGCCCGATTTATTTTGCGGAACTTACGGTTATTGCAGCATATTTTTAAAATAAGTCATCATTATTTATTTTAAGCATATTCTTACCCGCATAAAATATTACATTCATTACCGCATTTTCCATGCTGTTAATTACCTGAAAAGAAGGAAGAACACCCGCTTTATGTAAGCTATTTACGTGGCAAAAAAGATGTTGTTACATTTTGAAGGTAAGCGTAAACGGCAAAATCGAAAACTTCTCCTATAGTTAAAAGGGTGAGGCAAACAGGTAAGTGAATGATTTATTCAGCTCGGTGGCTCATTTTTATCACATCTTTATTAAGGTATTACGATGCGAAATAAAAACGCGCCTCCGGTTGATAGCATAAAAACGGAACAGAGCATGCCGCTGGCGGAGGAACAGGTTGAGATCTCGACCGAACGCCAGGTTGACGGCAAAGTCACGCTGACGCGCTCTACCCGCTATGCTGAAGAACTGGTGCAAACTGAGCTTAATCGTGATGAAGTACAGATTAAGCACATAGCCATAAACGAACCTGTAGCCGATGATTATTCAGCTGTTCCCCGTCAGGAAGGTGATGTTCTTATTATTCCTGTGATTGAAGAACAGGTGGAAATTATCCGCCGACGAGTAATAAAGGAAGAAATTCATATTATTAAGCGTCGTACCACAGAAACATTTAAGCAGAACGTCACTCTGCGTCATCAGGAAGTTAAAATCGAAAAAACCTGACATAAACATAACCACGAGGATCTATTTATTATGGCACATGAAAAAATTGTCACCGCATTCAACCAGATTCAACAGGCCGAAGCGGCTAAAGAAAAATTGATCGTCGAAGGTATTGCAGAAAAAAACATTGATATCATCTCTGGTGAAAGGCTGCGGGTTGAAGATAAAGAACTTCGTCATCCCAGCTTCTGGCAGCGTCTGTTTGGTGACGATCTGGATGATGATTATGCAAGCGAGTACAGCAAAGCTATCCGTTCCGGCGGCGTCCTGTTAACGGTCAGAGCACCGAAAGATCAGGCCGACCATATTGAACAGGAACTGAGCCAGTTCGCAGCGGATTACTCTTCACTGTCATCCCGTGACACCGGTGCCTTCGCCAGTCGCGAATTTGCAGGTGAAACTAACGATCGCAGTATTAATGCGCCGGGCGTAGCGCCTGATTCGCTGACATCGGTTTCGCAAAGCGCGATCACGCCGCCGGATGCCACGACAGGCAGTATCAGTACAACCGCCACCGGTGGCAAATTTGCGGCAGATCGCGACCTTGAGCGTGACAGCCTGACCACCGACCGCGATGCGCTGAAGCTGGCAGAAGAGCAGGTTGATATCAGCAAACGTCAGGTTAACGATGGTTCAGTGCGTCTGCGTCGTTACACGGTGGAAGATGAAGTGACTGAAGATGTGTCGTTGTTCGATCAACATGCCGAAGTGTTCCGCAATGCTGTTGATGAACCCGCCTATCTGAACGATGTTGACTGGTCGGATAAAACTATCGAAGTCGAAGAGTCGCATGAAGTGCCGGTTATTTCAAAAACTGCGCGCATCAAAGAAGAAGTGGGCCTGCGCGGCGAAGAAACCAGCCGCGTTGAGACAGTGAAAGACAGCGTGCGTCGTCAGGAAGTGGATATCGACCACACCAAAGACTCCACGCGTCTTGAAAGCGATACGCGTCTTGAAAAAGACAAGTTCAACAAAAAGTTCTGACGGCTCTCCCGCGCTAATGCAACAGCGTGGGAAGCAGTGAAAGCCCCCAAAGAAGCAATCCAATGGCACCGCCAACCACGGTGCCATTAATGCGTATCCGCTGTAAATCCTTCCCGATATTCAACTCTACCTGATGTGACATATCCTTCTCGTCCCAGCTTTTTACCGTATCGCTGATATGGCGGCTGAGGAAGGCAGAAAACTCCGGCGCAACCCCCGTTGCAGCATCTTCCAGATGCTGATTGAATGAGGCACGCAAATTCGCATCCTGCATCAGCGTTTCGCCCAGCCACTGCCCCGCAGCGCTGACCTTCGCATGCAGCACCGAGTCAGGCTTGTCGAGATCCTCTTTCAGCCAGGCGCGGAGATCGCCCCAAATCTGGCTGATATAGGTGTTCAACGCCTCATCCTGCTTCAGCCAGGTTTTGATGTTTTCCGCTTTAACCTGCATTTCCGGGTCGCTCTTCAGGCGCTCAATCAGCCGCTGCACGGCGCGATTAAAACCCTGACGCAGTTCGTGCGCGTTATCCTGCTCAATATCATTCAGGATTGAACGCACCGCGTTGGCGGTGACCTCGGCGCTTTTCTCGCCCACCCATTCCGTTGGCAGCATTTTTTCTTTAATGGGATGCTCACGCTTCAACCAGCGCATCACCTGTTGCGCAATAAAATCATGGGTGCCGGGCTTGTTAATGAGCTGCAAAAGCTGGGCGACCGCGTCGTCCAGCAGCGCCTGATGGCGATTGTTTTTCGTCAGACTCTCCAGCACCATCGCCGTTGACTGCGTCAGATCCACCTTATCAATGGCCTTATGGATGGCGCGACGCATAAAGCTCTGGATACGGCTGTCGTCAGCCATATCAAGAAAGCCGCGCACCACCCGCAGCAGATAGCCGCCGAGCCGCGCTGCGTTTTCAGGCATGCTGAGCCAGTTGGCAATAATCTGCGCCGGATCGTGACGGCGGATCAGCGCCAGCAACGAGTCAGTGTTGAGAAATTTGTCCTGCACAAACAGCGCAAGGTTATCGGCAATGCGATCCTTATTGCGCGGAATAATGGCGGTATGACGGCCCACCAGTGGGATTGGCACCCGTCGGAACAGCGCGCTCACCGCGAACCAGTCCGCCAGCGCGCCGACCATTGCTGCTTCCGAGACCGCCTTCAGCGCGCCAACCCAGGCATTTGCCGGATACCACAGCGGATAAAGCACGGTAACGATAAAAAGTGCCGCCGCGCCGCACAGCAGCAGCAGCGGCAGACGTTTGGCGCGGGTGAGCTCATTTTCTTTATTCATGCGGGAGGAAATATCCTTCTGTGACTGATTATCAACGCTTGCGGCCGCCCATGATGCTGCCCAACACGCCGCGAACAATCTGGCTGGCAATCTGCCTGCCGGCGCTTTTCATCATACTTTGCAACATGCCGTCGTGCTGGCCGCCGCGCGGACCGGTGCTGCCGATCAGTATTTTTTTAAGGCCGTCTGTCAGCACGCTGCTGCCCGCTTTTTCCGCCTCGCCAACCGGTGGCGCGCTGGCGTTGTTGGCTGCCGCCTGCGTCCCTTTCGCCAGCATCTCATAGGCTGACTCGCGATCAACCGCTTCTTCATATTTGCCGGAGAACGGTGAGTGGTTGATCAGCGCGTTGCGCTCATCGTCGGTAATTGTGCCCATGCGGGAGAAGGGGGCGATCACCGACGCGCGCTGCACCACCGACGGGCTGCCTTTTTCATCAAGGAAGGAGATCAACGCCTCGCCGGTGCCCAGTTCCTGAATCGCGGTTTCGGTATCAAACTCAGGATTAGCACGCAGGGTTTGTGCCGCCACCTTTACCGCCTTCTGATCCTTCGGCGTAAAGGCGCGCAGCGCGTGCTGCACGCGGTTGCCCAACTGGCCGAGCACCGCATCAGGCACGTCCGCCGGGTTTTGTGTCACAAAATAGACGCCAACCGCTTTGGAGCGGATCAGGCGTACCACCTGCTGAATTTTATCCAGCAGCACCGGCGGCGCGTCGTTGAACAACAGATGCGCCTCATCAAAGAAAAACACCAGCTTCGGCTGCGCCAGATCGCCCGCTTCCGGCAACTGCTCGTACAGTTCGGAGAGCATCCACAGCAGGCTGGTCGCGTAGAGCGACGGCATCTGAGAGAGTTTCTCCGCCGAGAGAATGTTAATGATGCCTTTACCGCTGGCGTCGGTACGCATCCAGTCTTTGATATCCAGCATCGGTTCGCCGAAGAAATACTCCGCACCCTGTTGCTCCAGCGTCAGCAGCCCGCGCTGAATGGCGCCGACCGACGCGGTACCAACATTGCCATACTGATTCTGAAACGTTTTCGCGTTTTCGCCGATATACTGCGTCATTGCGCGCAGATCTTTGAAATCGAGCAGCAGCAGTCCGCGATCGTCAGCCACGCGGAAGATGATTTGTAATACGCCGCTCTGTACCTCATTGAGGTTCAGCAGACGCGCTAAAAGCAGCGGGCCGAGATCGGAAACCGTGGCGCGCACCGGATGGCCTTTTTCACCAAAAATATCCCACAGCACCACCGGGTTGCCGTGCGGCGACCAGTCAGTTACGCCGATATTCGCCAGCCGGGCCAGCAGCTTTTCAGACGCCGCGCCTTCCCGGGCGATACCGGCAAGGTCGCCTTTGACATCGGCCATAAACACCGGCACGCCGATATCAGAAAAAGATTCCGCCAGTTTTTGCAGCGTGACGGTTTTACCGGTGCCAGTTGCGCCGGTGATCAGCCCGTGGCGATTCGCCATTTCCGGCAGCAGGTGTAGTTCATCGTGAGCGGTTTTAGCAATCAGAAGTGGTCTGGTCATCAGTCTCATCCCTAAACGTAAATAAAATGGCGTCGGAAACTCCCTGCGGCTGACGGGCGCGCTTTCCTTTTCGCCTGATTGAGTATGGTATAACGGATGCGGTAAGAAGCACGCATTTAAGAGAAGGATTTCGGGCCGCGCGATGCAGCCCGCAGAATGGATAAGCGGCGCGGCTCAGGAGATAAACTGTTTACCCTGTTTCAGCACCAAATCGCAGGCTTTGGTTTTAACCTTCTGCGCCACCGGCGTGTTGCCCAGGCTGCTCAGATTTACCTGCTGATCGCTGCCGGTATTCAGCAGGCCCATCAGTCCCTGTTTGTAGTCGGTGGTTTGCTGCGCTTTTTGCGTATCCGCCAGGCCCAGTTTGCTCATCAACTGATCCTTCACCGACGTGACGTTATTGTTCACGATATTGTTCTGCGCGCAGTACTGCAAAATGCCGGCGGCATTGGTCATGCTGTTGGCGCTCAGCGATTTGTTGCCGCCGTTCAGCAGGCCGGTCAGCGCCGCCATTGACGAGTTGCCGCCGTTGGCATTGGTGCCTGAATTAGAATTTTGATTCAGCGCGGTGGCGGCGCTGTTAAGCTGATCCTGCCAGCTTGCCGCCTGCGCCGTGCCCGCCAGCAGAGTGGAAACCGCCAGTACGAAACCCATCTTTGTTGCTGCTTTCATAGTATGCCCTTCAGGAGTGTTATCTGATGCGGTGACTTTCCCGACGCCGCGCTCTTCCTTCGGACTCTGCCATACACGATCGGTTCCCGGTAACACGCGGCGCGGCGTAGGGTTTGGGATTTGTCTTAAGTATAAACCCTTGAATGGGATTGGGTAGAGAAGGTGTTTGGGCATTGAATGACGACTTAACGCCTGTCGGTCGCCTGCGTAACGGTGATTTTTCCAGCGTTCAGGCGCAGGAAGAGAGGATAGATGTTGCGCATGGGAAGGGTAACGGTATAATTCACCTCGTTTTCCGCATACCCTTCAGTGCCGAAGTGGCGAAATCGGTAGACGCAGTTGATTCAAAATCAACCGTAGAAATACGTGCCGGTTCGAGTCCGGCCTTCGGCACCATCGGAACATCAATAGACGTCAACGGACGTCTTTTTTTGTGCCTGAAATCCAGTATCCGCAAGGCTTTCCTCGCTTTTTCACTCAACCTAAGTCAACCTGATTCAATCTACATCAACTTACTGATGCGGGTACAACTGCGGGTATATCCCGGTTCGATAATGTTTGTACCCACACAGAACCCTTGAAAGGATACTCATCATGGCTCTGAGTGATGTGAAGGTTCGTTCGGCTAAGCCGGAAGCAAAAGCCTATAAACTTACTGACGGTGAAGGCATGGTTTTGTTGGTTCACCCTAATGGTTCTAAATACTGGCGGCTTCGTTATCGCTTCGGTGGTAAAGAGAAGATGCTGGCGCTGGGGAAATATCCTGATGTGTCGTTAGCGGATGCCAGGACACGGCGTGATGAAGCTCGTAAGCTCTTAGCTAACGGCGTTGATCCCAGTAAAAATAAGAAAGTTATTAAGGTAGAGCAGGAACAAGAGGCGATAACGTTTGAAGTGGTCGCCAGAGACTGGCATGCCAGTAATCGGAAGTGGTCTGCATCGCATAGCGCTCGTGTATTGAAAAGTCTCGAAGATAATCTCTTTGCTATTGTCGGTAAGCGAAATATTGCTGAATTGAAGACGCGGGATCTGCTTGTCCCTATCAAAGCTGTGGAGTCATCCGGGCGTCTTGAAGTCGCCGCCCGTTTACAGCAGCGCACTACCGCAATTATGCGTTTTGCTGTGCAGAGCGGTTTAATTGATTACAACCCTGCGCAAGAGATTGCTGGTGCGGTTGCTACGGCGAAAAGACAGCATCGTGCTGCGCTAGAACTCAATCGCATTCCTGAATTACTTCATCGCATTGATCACTACTCTGGCAGGCCGTTAACCCGGCTTGCTGTGGAACTCACTTTGTTAGTTTTCATCCGTTCAAGCGAGCTACGTTTTGCTCGGTGGTCAGAAGTCGATTTTGAAACTGCTATGTGGACGATTCCGGGGGAGCGAGAACCGTTGGAAGGCGTTAAGCATTCTCAGCGTGGTTCGAAGATGCGGACGCCCCATCTTGTTCCCTTATCGCGTCAGGCCTTAGCTATTCTGGAAAAGATCAAAAGCATGAACGGGAACCGAGAGCTGATTTTCGTGGGCGATCACGATCCGCGTAAGCCGATGAGTGAAAACACGGTAAACAAGGCTCTACGCGTTATGGGATATGACACGAAGGTTGAAGTCTGTGGCCACGGTTTCAGAACCATGGCTTGTAGTTCATTGATAGAGTCGGGATTGTGGTCGAGGGATGCGGTGGAGCGACAGATGAGCCATCAGGAGCGCAACTCTGTGCGTGCGGCTTATATCCATAAGGCCGAGCACTTAGGTGAACGCAGGCTAATGCTGCAGTGGTGGGCAGATTATCTCGATGCTAATCGGGATAATGGGGTGAGTCCGTTTGATTTTAGGAAGCTGAACGATGATTGATGAATCTCATATGCTACGAGTGCTGTTACGACGAAAATGATAGCCAGTCTATTCAAATTGGATGGACCCTCAACAATTTTAGAGGGTTCCAGTCCTCACGGCGAGACCTGTTAAAAGGCCTCTAGACGGACACCGTCGACGTGACTTTGGGATATCACCTCGATCCAGATATGTGTTTGCCCTATGCCACTGGCTTGATAGACTACACTCTGTAGTAACATGAGGTAAGAAATGGCCAGAGCCGACTTAGTGCTAAGTTTAGTTGAGACTGGAATGAAGGGTGACCTTCCGCGTTTCAAAATAACTGCAGAAGCGATCGCTGCGGAAGCAACAGCACGCCATCAATATCAGCTTGCCGATAAGCTGAAAAATATACTTACCAGTACAGGCTCTGGTGAGGTACGTCGTTATACCTACGATAATGATCTACAGAATGCTTTTTATGAAATTCAGCCGCGTAAAATTCTAGATGATTTGATCATTCCTGATGCAGTGACAACGCAGTTTATGGAGTTGATAGAAGAGCATGCGCGTCGTGATCTACTGCGCTCATATAATCTGGAGCCACGTCATAAACTGTTGTTGTCTGGACCACCAGGGAACGGCAAAACCTCAATTGCCGAAGCACTTGCCAATCATCTCTCTCTGCCTTTCTTTACGGTTAAATATGAAGGAATAATTAATCGATATCTTGGAGAGACGGCGCAGCAAATAGACAAGTTATTTGAATTTGTTAAAACTCAACGTTGTGTTCTTTTCTTTGATGAATTTGACGCCATAGGAAAAGAGCGCGAAGATGCCAATGACAACGGTGAAATGAAGCGTGTAGTGAATTCTCTGCTTAAACAGATTGATTTGTTACCCAGCCATGTTGTGTTTGTAGGGGCCACGAACCATGAATCAATGCTCGATAAGGCTATCTGGCGCAGATTTCAGTTACAGATAACTCTGCCTTCTCCAACACAGCACATGGCGGCTAAATGGTTTGAAGAGTTTGAGGAGCGTGTGGGTCATTCTCTTGGTCTTGCACCTTCTACACTCGCCAGAAAGCTATCTGGTCTTAGTTTCGCTGAGCTAGAAGAATTTGCTCTCGATGTGCAACGTAAATACGTACTTGGCCTCCCTGCAAGCGAAACAAAACTGAAAGATATTTCAGCTCAATGCCTTAAGCACTGGTCGCAGCGATACCGGCAAGAAGACTAATTCACAAATAAGGAAAGTGAAATGGCGCAGAACCCTCTCTTGATATTTACCCCGCCAAAACCAGTTATAGAGAGGGATGGCCTGACGCCTAATCGTTCATCGATTCAGTTCCCGAACATAGATATCCAAGCTGCGCGGGTATTTCCAAAGCTCGAAAGACTTGAACATAACTTCGCAGAATACATCGAACTTGCTGAAACAGCTGACGGTTTCCTTCCTGAAAAAGTACTCGTGCTTGAAGTTGTCGGTGAGATAGAAGGCCTCGCCACCGCACTTATCCGAGTTAAAGGTTTTGAATATCTTTCCTCTGCATTACTCGAAAAATCTTTTGATAGCGAAGACTATTACGCGTTAAGCAATGGAACCCGTAGGCCTGCTTCCAGAAATGCTTATTTGACTATGAGCAGTCAAGCCGGACTCAGCCGTCTCCTTGCACTGTGGCGTGAATATCAGAAAAACAAGAAAGTAGACAGGGGATTTGGTGCACTGAAGGCTGTATTCGATCGGCTTACTGATATTCGTTTCTGGGATACTCGAGATAGACTGGCCGCTACTTTCGTTTTGGAGGACTGGCAGGGGCGTGTTGAGGATGCAGCAGTGGGGTATGATGAGCCCGTACCTTTCGAAATTGAACTTTGGTATCGGTCATCTCCTGAGGCTCAGTTTAAAGCGGAGTCTCGCATAAGAGGGTTGATATCACGCGCAGGTGGTAGCATTACAGGGGGATGCAATTATAAAGGTATAAGCTATCATGCGCTTATCGGTACTCTTCCTGTCAGTAAGGTCCAAGAGGTTCTGGCGCAGGGGGGAGAAATTCTTGAGCTGATGCGTTGTGATGATGTGATGTTTTTTAGGCCGCTGGGCCAGTGTGCTTTTCCCGTCATAGAAGAAAACTATGAAGCTGGTGTTGAGGCACTGACACTGGATGGTCAGAACCTTCCAGATTCCTATGCTAGTCCGATTGTCGCTTTACTCGATGGCCTGCCACTTGAGAATCACTCGGCTCTAAGAGGAAGGCTTGAAATTGATGATCCGGATGACTTCGAGTCCCTTTACATCTCGCCTTCCCATCAGAATCATGGTACGTCAATGGCATCTCTGATTGTGCATGGTGATCTTTCGAATCAGATCGAACCACCCCTTTCCAGGCGTGTGTACGTAAGACCAATCATGATTCCCGGTAACATCAGCTTCGACGGTAGTGTCAGAGAGCAGATTCCCACCCAGTATCTTCCTGCTGATCTAATCCATCGTGCCGTTGTCAGAATGAAAAAAGGTGAAAACGGCCTGCCACCCACAGCTCCTGACGTCTCCATTATTAATCTATCTGTCGGCGATCCTTGCCGTATGTACGATGCCCAGATGAGTCCATGGGCGCGAATGCTGGATTGGTTATCTGTTGAGTATCAAGTGTTGTTTGTTGTTAGCGCAGGAAACTCGGGCATGCCTTTAATTCTGGATAATGTAGCTGGTGATGATTTTTCAAGTCTTACCCCTAAAGAATTGGAAGAACATGCTCTGAAAGCTATTGCGGCACAGCGTCCGCTGCGCCGTCTCCTCTCACCTGCTGAATCAATAAATGCTCTGACCGTAGGTGCAGCCCATCATGATGGTTTTACCGGCAATATTCCACCAAGGCATGTTGATGTGTTCTCAACTCAGGGAATGTTTTCACCGATTAATACCGTTGCGTTAGGAAGGCGAAAGTCGGTCAAACCAGAGATCCATATGCCTGGAGGGCGTCAAACCTACGTGAATAAGACGAACACATCGCACGATCCGGTTAGGCTTGATGTATCAAAAACAGTACGTTTTGGGCCGGGGCTGAAATCGGCCATGCCTGGTGCGGAGGGGGTACTTAATCAGTATAGCTTCACTGCTGGTACAAGTAATGCAGCGGCACTCGCAACCAGGAGACTCGCGATGCTGCATGACACGCTCTGTGAAATGAAGGCATTTGGCTATCAGGAGGCGCTTTCAAAAGCGTCAGATGCCCTCATCCTAAAGGCAATGATGATCCACGGTGCTGAACATAATACCCTTTCAAGCAGACTAATTAGTCGCCATCTAGATGTTAACGGCAGCCGAACGTTCAAATCCGATCTTAATCAGTATCTAGGGTTTGGTCGGGTAAATGAAAGCCGAATTCACTTTTGTGCAGACAATCAGGCAACACTGATTTATTCAAATGTCATTGAAGCTGAGACTGCCCAAGACTATTTTTTCCCGCTTCCACCAAGTCTTGCCGCGAAGACCGTTAATCGCCGTCTGGTAGTTACAGTAGCTTGGTTCTCGCCAGTCAATCATGGGCACAAGGATTACCGTGGTGCTCAACTCTGGGCAAGCCCGGCTTATGGTGATATCAATCTTGAAGAATTTGATTATTACCCTTCACATCTGAAAAATGGCACGGTGTTTCATGACGTCCGTAAGGGAAATCGTGCTTCAGCCTTTACCAAAGGAGATAGGCTGGCCATCAGAGTTAATTGTTACGGACGAGCTGGCATTAAAAAGCTCAAGGTTCCCTATGTGGTCATTGCCACACTAGATACACCTAGTATGGCGTTGCCAGTTTATGAGGAAGTACGAGAGGCGCTACGTATTATGGCGAAACAGAATGCCTGATGCTCTTTAATGATATGTATTAGCACTCCTTCGCAAGTTCGAGAAGGAGTGCTAATTATCTTGCCAATATTTTACCAATAAGAAATATTATTTTGGCATTCGGTTAAGTTGTGCTTCTGGCCCTACCAGACTCCCCCATAGACCAGCTAGACGACAGAGCCTCGGCCTGCTGTAAAACTGTTTGCACCGCGATGTCCTGGAGATCCGGTGGATAACCGTATTTGCGCAGAATACGCTTCACCAGCACCCGCATCCGAGCTCGTGCAGATTCGCGATGTGCCCAGTCAACGGAAACATTTTCACGCAGGCTCATTAACAATTCATGAGCAATAAGTTTCAGCTTATCGTCACCCATAACTTGAATGGCATCCTCGTTTTCGGACAACGCGTCATAGAAGGCGATCTCATCCTCAGATAAACCTTGTTCTTCACCACGTTGACGTGACGCACGGATGTCTTTGGCCAGTCGGATTAGCTCCTGCAGCACTTCTGCAGTGGTGATAGCATTGGCGTGGTAACGTGCTACAGCATCTTCAAGTCTCTCCGAGAAGACCTTTGTTTGCACCACATTGGCCTTGCTACGCGAACGAATGCCGTCGTTGAGCAGCTTACGTAGGGCTTCTAATGCGAGGTTTTTTTTCTCCATTTGTAGCACTTCGGCGAGGAACTCGTCGGAGAGAATGGAGATATCCGGACTTTTAATACCCGCAGCAGCTAGGATGTCCACGATCTCTGTCGAGACTACAGCTCGGCTGACGATCTGCTGGATCGCCAATTCACGCTCTTGCTGTGTCACACCGGAACCGGTGCTACTCTTGGTTAGCGCAGCACGTATTGCCTGGAAGAAGCCTACTTCTTCCCGGATCTTGCGGGCCTCGTCGGATGCTGATGCCAGAGCGAACGCTTTTGACAGGGCTAGCACGGCGTCCTGGTATCGACGGTGCGCGTTCTTCTTACCCTCTTTGCTATTCTCTTTCGCTGCCAACTTTTGTTGCAGGTCCAGAATCCATTCTATGGCTCCTGCCATCATTGCAAGGCGTTCTTGCGGAGTGCCTGCCATTGCAGAGACGTAGTCGTAACCATAGTACATGTCCCGTACGACCTCGTACTTCTCCATCATCACTGCGATGGCCTGCGCTTCGTCAATACCGGTGTTTTCCTGATCGTTTTGGGAATATTGTTGCAGGGCTGACTTCAAGTTTTGCGCGATGCCGATGTAATCGACGATCAGTCCTGCAGGCTTGTCGCGGAATACACGGTTCACGCGCGCAATTGCCTGCATCAATCCGTGGCCTTGCATTTGCTTATCCACGTACATCGTATGCATGCTCGGTGTGTCAAAGCCAGTTAGCCACATATCCCGTACGATCACTAGCTTGAGTTGGTCTTTTGGATCTCGGGCACGCTTGGCTAACAGATCTCGTCGGGCTTTATTGCCTATGTGCTGTTGCCATTCCTGCGGATCGCTCGCCGCGCCCGTCATAACAATCTTGACCGCGCCCGCGTTGTCATCGGTGCTGTGCCAATTTGGACGCAGTTTGACGATCTCGTCGTAGAGCTTGACACAGATACGACGGCTCATGCACACCACCATAGCCTTGCCGTCGAGTGCAGCCAAACGATCTTCGAAGTGAGCGATCATGTCTTTAGCTACCAAAGCAAGGCGTTTTTCGCTGCCAACCAAGGCTTCGACCGTTGACCACTTTTTCTTTAAGCGCTCCTGGTCTGCCTCGGATTCGTCCTCGGTCAACTCGTTGACCTCGGCGTCGATTTTCGGCTTCTCATCCTCATTAAGTTCGATGCGGGCCAACCGTGACTCATAGTAAATCGGGACGGTCGCGCCATCCTCAACCGCACGGCTAATGTCGTAGATATCGATGTAGTTGCCGAATACCATCGGTGTATTGACATCGTCTTCTTCGATGGGTGTTCCAGTAAAACCAATGAATGATGCGTTTGGCAGGGCATCGCGCATGTACTTGGCAAAGCCATAAGATATTTCACCGGTCTTCGCGTCCACCTTGGCCTTGAATCCATATTGACTACGGTGTGCTTCATCCGCAATGACGACCACGTTTCGGCGTGTAGTGAACGGTTCTGAAATCTCGCCGAACTTTTGTAAGGTTGTGAAGATCACGCCACCCGATGCCCGACTCAAGACCTTCTGCAGGTCTTCGCGGCTCTCGGCTTGCACCGGCGTCTGCCGGATAAGATCGCGGCACATAGAGAAAGTCGAGAAGAGCTGGTCATCGAGATCGTTGCGGTCGGTCAAAACCACCAGTGTGGGGTTAGCCATTGCCGGGTGTCTGACGAGCTGCCCGGCATAAAACGCCATTAGCAGGCTTTTGCCGGAGCCTTGGGTATGCCAGATTACGCCAGCTCGCTGATTACCATCTGGCGAGGACGCATTCACCGTGCTGTTGACCGCGTGTTGTACTGCGTGGAACTGGTGATATCCTGCGATGATCTTGGCAAGTCCTGAGCCCGTCTCGCCAAAGACAGTGAAATCGCGCAGCAAGGCCAACAGTCGTCGATATTCGAACACCCCCTCGATCAATGTCGATAGCTCCGGCGAGCCCTTCGGCGCAATATCCTTGCCGTCGGTGGTACGCCAAGGCATGAAGCGTTCAAGGTCCGCCGATAGAGATCCTACTCGGGCCGTAATTCCGTCCGACGTTACCAGTAGTGCATTGGTGTGGAATAGAGTTGGGATTTTCTGCTTGTAGGTCTGCAGTTGGTTGAACGCACCCAATAGATGCGCTCCGGCGCAACCCGGTGCTTTCAATTCGATCACACCCAGCGGTAAGCCGTTCACGAATACCACAACATCGGGTCGCCGCTTGTTCTGACCGTTGATCACCACGAACTGGCTCACTGCCAACCAATCGTTTCGTTCCGGGTATTCGAAGTCGATAAGTGTGACCTTTCCTACCATCAGTGTGCCATCGTATGCGTAGTACTCAACGTCCACACCTTCCGTCATCAACTTGTGGATTCGGCGGTTCTCCTCAAGCAGAGAGGGTAGTTCGGACTGCATCACACGGCGCACTGCATCTTGGCATGCATCCGATGGTAGGTTAGGGTTCAGGCGTGTTACGGCATCCTCAAACCGTTTCTTGAGGACTACCTCATCGTGACTCTCGCGTTCCGGCCGGCGTCCATCAGGGCCGATATCATCCTCTCGTTCGATACTGTAATTGAGCGTGCGCATCTGATCCAGTAGCGCTTGCTCCACGGCGGCCTCAGATAGAAACGCCATTGTTATTCTCCTGCCATTTTGGGCTTATTCATGTCTATTCCACTCCTAACCCAAACAGACTACGCAGCTCGTTTAATTCTGTTGCGAAGTTATTTCGGTCTTCTTCGTGACGTATGGCTTCGCCAATAATTTCGAATTCAAGACGTCTATCGGGAGCTTCACCTCGCGTCTTTCTGAAAATACAAAGACGAGTCGTATGGCCGACACCGTCCTCGCGAAAACAAATCATCGGGCGAAGGCCGAAAATAAGTCCGTCAGCAATCACAAGCATCTGTCCTTGCCGAAAATATTTTGCTGAGTCCAGCATTTGCTGATGACTAATTTGAATGTTCTGGATTGTTCTTGTTGAACTATGTCCTTTGAAAATTTCACATCGTAGAGTTGTTCCATCAACCTGACTTAAATATCGAACAATTTGGAGGCCTTCGAGGCCGTCAAGATCAGCAAGAACTTCCACTACATCTACATAAGCATCGTTGATCCAACTACGCGCCTGTGCTTCAGATTGTGCCGCGCTATGAGAGAAGGCATTTCTAGACTGGTTGAGTACCTTCATTGCAGCAAGTGTTGTCGTCGGCGAGATTTTTGTAACAGAGGGAGAAACACCCGCAGCACTCAACTGGTTAGTAATCCTCTCTATGTTCTCAAGCCTTTTTGCGACACTATCAGTGAACAAATCCTTAAACTTCAGCGGATCTGCGACAGGAATATTTCTATGACGACATTCAGCCACGGCTAACGCATGGAGGATATCGATTACCGACTCCCAGGTATCCCGAAGAAAGTGTAAACGTTGCAGCTCATTCTCATAACCATTTTCAAATCGGTAGAAATAGTAAGCAATCGGAGAGGGAAATTGATTGCATACAGATTCTTTTATTACTTCTTCGCGCTGTTGTGTAAAGTCCGAAAATGCCGCTTCATAAGTATCTGGACTCATTGTGAAAAGAACAAAACTTGGTCGTGGTTGATAGCCTAGAATGTCGAGTGTTCCACCCGACTGTTCTGAGTACTGCTCATCTAACCATTCGTTGTACGATGGGCAAGCCTCATAATTATTTGGATCAAGCTGAAGATTCATCTAGTCAAGCTCCGACGATGTGCTCAGTATCCGATACGCGTAACTCGCCGGAGATAAGTTTGGGCAGCAAGGTGTCGCGGAGTTGGGCAAGAGTGCGGGAATCACTTACGTTGCCTAGAATTGCATCGAACAAACCTGCAGCGTTTCGCTCGAATTGTTGAAGCAACGATTCAGGTGGAACAACTGATAGCACTGCGTCGAATGTTTGCCGAGTGATAGTCGAGAACACAGAGCCGTGTGACATTGCTTTTAGCTGCTCAACCATGCGTTTTGTAGACAAAAATACGAAGTAATTGCCTGAACCATTCTTGCCACGCAACGCGTAGCACGATTGGTTGAATGTCATATCGCACCCGGCGATAGCCAAATTGCCAACGGTGCCGCGCGCAGAAATAATGGTTGTGCCTTTGTTAATTAGCCGCGCCGAACTTTCATTCAAACCTGTTTGAGTAATCGACTTTCCTGTTTTAACAACAAACACATCGCTTGATGCAGGCGTATCCACGACTGAAAACCATGGAATGTCACCATCCCAGTATTCGCTAACCGAAGTTTTCGGTGTACCACCGCCTATAATTTCAACAACATCAGAAAAACTCCCGATCGTCCAGCCCTCCGGAATTTGCCCCAACTCAGAATCCACGAGCCGGTCGGGAAAGAGATCGTAGAGATACGCAGGTAGGTTGGGTAGCGATAGGCCGCGTTGCCAGCGACCTTCCATTTTGGCACGCACCGGTTCAAAATCCACAAACCACGCTTTGAACAAGGCGCTGACCATCCCCTCTAGCGTTTCGTTCGAGCGCCGGTTGAGCTCAATCTTGTCGTCTAACGTGCCGAGGATGTGGGCGATGGAACGTTGTTCTTCGATCGGTGGAATGCGGGTAGCAAAATTCTCGATCCTACCCGGAGAAGTGTGCTTTACGGTTGTTCCTGTGGCGGAACCGACAATCCATGAGCGATATTCATGAGTGCGCAATAGATACTCAATGAATCGTGGCGACGTAGGTATCTCGGGTTTAAATTTGAGGAGACCAACACGTTGATTGTGCAGCCAGATATTTGAGTCATTCGGAATTCTCGCAGCGTTTCCAAGTGTGTCAGATTCTTTGCTGAGGTCCGTCATTGTAACGACTATTTGCCCTGGTTTCAGAACGTAATTCTCAGGTACTGGGCCGTTATAGTATTTACGCTTTTCGTCTTGAAAACCTCCACCAATCGCAAAGTTGCCAGGTGTAACCAGAATGGTCTTCTGCGGTTCTTCGGTGAAGTATTCGCCTTTGAAAGCGAACCCGTGTATGACCTTGAATAGTCCACCAAGGGTCGTGTCTTGCCATTCACTCGCCATACCCAAGCTCCTTTAGGTTGGCCTCAATTACTACATCCAGTTTGTCCGCTGCAGCCCGCTGTTCGCGCCACTGCACGGAAAGCCTAAGCATTTTTTCCTCAAAGGGCTCGCTGTCGTCTTCCTGTTCCACTGCGCCCACGTAGCGTCCAGGTGTTAGTACATGGCCGTGCTTTTGGATTTCTTCCAGCAGGGCTGACTTGCAAAAGCCGGACACGTCTGCGTACTCGCCCGCACCTTCTTCCCCACGCCAAGCGTGATAAGTGCCAGCGATCTTTTGAATATCTTCATCGGTCAGTTCACGCCGGGTGCGATCCACCAGCACACCCAACTTGCGGGCGTCGATGAACAACATTTGTCCACGCCTGTCACGTAGGCCATTGCCGGGGTTCTTGTTGCGGGCCAAGAACCAAAGGCAGGCGGGAATCTGTGTGGAGTAAAAGAGCTGTCCCGGCAGCGACACCATGCAATCCACCGTATCGGCCTCAATCATTGCCTTCCGGATGTCGCCCTCGCCAGACTGGTTGGAGCTTATTGAACCGTTAGCCAGCACTACGCCAGCTGTACCGTTTGGCGCAAGGTGGTGGTAGATGTGCTGGAGCCAGGCGAAGTTGGCATTGCCCACGGGCGGCGCACCGTACTTCCAACGCACGTCCTCGCGCAGACGGTCACCTCCCCAGTCGGAAATATTGAATGGCGGGTTGGCGAGGATGAAATCGGCCTTGAGGTCGCGCAGTTCGTCCTTGTGGAAGCTGCCTTCATTGTTCCAGCGGATATCTGAGTCAATGCCGCGCACAGCCAAGTTCATCTTGGCCAATCGCCATGTTGTGTAGTTCGACTCCTGGCCGTAAATCGCAATGTCGCCGATGCGGCCACCGTGCTTCTGTACGAATTTCTCGGATTGCACAAACATACCGCCCGAGCCGCAGCATGGGTCGTAGACGCGGCCTGAGTAAGGTTCGAGCATTTCGACCAGGACGCGCACGACAGAACGCGGGGTGTAGAACTCGCCACCACGCTTGCCCTCGGCTCCAGCGAATTGACCAAGAAAATACTCGTACACGCGTCCGAGGATGTCCTTGGAACGGTCGCCTTCCTCGTTGAGTGTAATGTCGGAGATCAGATCTATCAGCTCACCTAACATAACTTTGTTAAGCGCTGGACGGGCATAATCCTTGGACAATACGCCTTTGAGAGACTCGTTGTCCTTTTCGATTGCACGCATCGCGTCGTCGATTAAGGTACCGATGGTGGGTAACTTGGCGTTGGCTTGCAAATGGGACCAGCGCGCTTCCTTCGGTACCCAGAATACATTGTCAGCAAGGTATTCATCTTTGTCCTCGGCTGCCTGTGCATCTTCTTCCAGCAGCGCCTTGTGCTTAGCCTCGAAAGCATCAGAAATGTATTTCAGGAAGATGAGTCCAAGTGCGACGTGTTTGTAGTCCGATGGCTCCATGTTGCCGCGAAGTTTATCGGCTGTCTTGAAGAGTTCAGCCTCGAAGCCAAGGTCTCCGCCTTTAGTATTATTCTTTGAACCATTCAGTACCATCTTGTTTGTTCCTTTTACTTAATGCTTTTACCGCGGGGCTAGAGATCCCGGGATTCTTCAACTCACATAAAATTCGGAGGAAGTCGCCGTCTATACAGACTGCAAAATTATCGCCCTGAACCGGGGAATCAGGATATCCCTATTATGTCAGTTTTATCATGATGTGGTGGGTGTTTTGCCTAAGAATATCACTGTATTGGCTTTGAATCTGCTGCTCATTTGGTTTGCTTATCCGCGTAAGTCCGACATCTCTTAAGGCACATCAATTTGGGCTGTTATGATACTTTTATCCATTTTAACAATGGGTTATGCGTCATTTATTGGTGTGGCTCATTGCGCAAGTCCAGGAAGAGGACTCGAGCCGATATTAGTCGTATGTGAAGTTCACATACTCATCCATCAAATGGGTTAACTCTGGGTTTTCTTCCTGACGCTGCAACAGCCAAAAGCAAAACTCTTCGTCATTCATTTTCTTAAGGTTCTCCAGCCAGTCATCAAGAGACGCTCCGAGCATACGGTCATACCAGAAAAGCCAAACAAGCTTATGGCGATATTCCAAGTTATTGAACTGCTGAAGCAGACTTATCAGTTTGTTGGCAAGTGAGCGTTGTTTGAGTCTGACGCACTCGCTAAGCAATACGCCTTCCAGGCCCCCGTGAGTAAAAAGTAACTGCCCGTCAGTCTCCAGGCTAAGACGTAAATCATTTTGAATACTCAGCGGCTCTGGTTTGGCTTTGTTATAGATCATTCGGTACAAGCACTGTGGCACGATCCCAGGTACAGGGCCGGTATCCGGGAAGTAAAGTGTGGACAGCGTAAGGTAATGGCTGGGATAAATATTCTGATGGCATATTCCATGCCTGACAGTCAGTTTGGTCAAGTCAGTAAGCCAGCTTTGGTAAGTTTTGAGTAAAAAATCATAGCGAGCGATTGTATCTTGCATGGGGGAATTATCCGTATGTGTTGTGTTCAAACTAGCGTCATACTGCGCTTTGGGGAGATGACGCTGATGGTTTTCAGAAAGGTGATTACTGACGAGACTGGCTGATACGCTCCTGCAACCAGGACTCTATTTCGCTTTGTAGCCAGCGGGAACTGCGCCCCAACTTGATGGGTTTCGGAAAGACACCATCTTTAATGAGCTTATAGAACCACTTATCGGTTAAGCCGGTAAGACTGGTGATAAATGCCATATCGACAAATTGGTCTTCAAGTAAGGAAGGTTTGATGGTCATGATTGAGTTCTCCGGTAGCATTTGGGTTAGCCGGAGTCGTGGTTGATGATTACTCATGCCAGCTCCAACATACCAACCGGGGGATCTGTAAAAAGTCAGTGAAGGTTGTTCAGCGTATGCGTGGTCTACCTCGGTTGCTTTTTACCGGTATCTCGCTTTTACCCGCGATGATGCCATTTTCCTTTTGCTCACATTTAGCCAGATAGCTAATCACATAACGCAAATCATCGATCTCGTCCGTATCAAAATGTCGGATAACCTTGCCAATTTTGACTTCGTAAATATCTTTAGGGACGCAAAGGTGATGACATCCATCATTATCTGTTACTTGTTTCCAAATATCCCCCATCGCTCGGGATATAGGATAATGACAGTTCTGAAACTGCCCATTTAGATAGCAAACAAAATGGACGTGCAGTCCTTTTCTCTTCGTGTACTCTATCACCCAGTAATAGCCCACAATCGGAAGGTGTTTTCCGAACTCTTTAATCAATATTAGGACTTCGTTATACATTGAATGTTTGCAGGCATGACCAAAGCTTGCTGAGCTCTTTTTATACGCAAAGTCGATCCTGAAAGGTAGTAATTTTGCAAAACGCTGGAACATCGCCTCCATATGCATATTAATATCAGTCAGCAATAGATCATCCATTTCATACTTTGGGTTGGCGTTATATGGTCTTTTCATTTTTCTTCCTCAGTAGTGATTCAAAGGAAGAGGTAGTCCTGTAATTTTTACTTGGATAAGTCGATAGGTTTATCCAGTACATGCTTATCATCTTTTAGGCATATGGGATGTGATAGGTATATGTACTTCTTTTAATAATATTAATTAACCTTAATTCCCTATCATGGCTGCTTACAGCATAACCCCTTTTTTGAGGTGATAATCGAGGATGATGGAAAATCATGCTCGACGGAGGGTACGAATTGGCGACCAAATCATAGACCGGATATGCCATCAAAAAGTAACAGTACCGCAGTTTTGCTCTCACTAACTTTTGAGCTACCCCGAATTTGTGGATATGACTGCTTTATCCTTGAACTTTCCCACCCGGATAGGCGTTTCTGTCGCTAAGGTTTTGTAATAAAATCACCAGTCAGATACCACTTCGTCCAGTGCCTACGTATCATTAAGCCATTTTGTCGTTAAATTTATTCACTTGAAATCAAGATGGATTATCTGTAAAACAAATAGATATGCAACGTTAAATCTCAGTAAATCACTAAGTGATTAAATCGTTTGGAGAGATTGAAAATGGTCCGGGTAATACGTAATGATGGTGAAATGATAAAAACCCTGGAAAATGCGCTACAGCGATACAATATTAATTGCCCATCACATGCAGGTGATAAGAATTATCGCGTCTATCTCGAACGCGTCAGAAAACACTGCCAGTCTCTTGGTCATGAGGAGCAGGAGTTAGATAACTTCTTCGCTGGGGTGGAACGCTATCAATCATTTTCCTTCCCTTCGGAAGTTGATCTTGGATGGTTTAAAAGTGATGCTCGTGCGAGCCTGTGGTTGGCATGTGAATTATATTCTGAAACGCAAGGAATGACGTTGGGAGTGGGAGTTGTTAGTATTTTGTCTCCAGACTCTTTACAGCCCGATCACCTTGTCAGAATACAGAATATCAGGAAAGTAATTCAAAGCTGGCCACTTAGAGGAACACCTACGGAGTTTATAAAATCTAAAGCAATAGAATGGGCTAGATTAATTAAGCGCGAAGATCTTTTCAGAGATTTTTCCTCCCAAGAAAATGATGTTTCTGGCTGGTTAAAAGGTTATCTAGAGAAACATATTCCGTCTTTAGGTGTGCGCGTTTGTGGTAATACCAGAGACGAAACTCTTGCATGGTGCTACGCCCTATACTTCGAATGGAAAAAGAAAAACTCAGAGTCACCTGATACTGTGAGCTTATTTAAAATTAAGTTCAAAAGTGCATGGGCGACACAAAAAAATAGATTGAAAAACAAAGTAACTAAAAAACTAAAGCCACTTAATATCTACATCTCTGAAGATATTCATCGGATGTTAAGGACATTGGCTTTGGACGAATGTATATCGAACGATAAAGTAGTTGAACATGCAATTAAGGCTGCATACGAAAATAAAAACGTAAAAAAACAATAACATTCAAAATTATTTCAGGCAGATATTATTACCGTGAATCACCCTCGAAGCCATTCTGGCTCGGGGGTTTTGTTATTATGTCTGAGGTCATTTCATGAAAAAATCAGAAGGTTTGCAGGCCATCGAAAAACCGCTGGCATCGCTCCCCTATGCCATTAGAAAACATATTCTTGACCATATTCAAAAGCTCACTCACTACGAACCGGTCATTGGCATCATGGGCAAAACAGGTGCAGGAAAATCGTCGCTCTGTAATGCGCTGTTCCAGAGTGAGGTTACCCCCGTCAGTGATGTCAACGCCTGCACCCGTGACGTACTGCGATTTCGCCTGAGAAGAGGTGAACATAGCCTGATACTGGTAGACCTGCCCGGTGTAGGCGAGAGTGAGCAACGGGATAGCGAATATGAATCTCTGTATCGCAAAGCCCTTCCTGACTTGGATCTCATTCTGTGGGTTATTAAAGCTGATGATCGTGCGTTTTCCGTGGATGAGCGTTTCTACCGTCGGATTATGTCTGACCACCACCAGCGGGTGCTTTTTGTCGTTAACCAGGCTGATAAAATCGAGCCATGCCATGAATGGTATGTCACCAGCAATGCACCATCCCCGCATCAGTTGGTGAATATCGAGGCCAGACTGGAGTCCATTCGCCAGCTGTTTTCACCGCATCATCCGGTATGTGTCGTCTCAGCGAGAACAGAATGGAATCTGCCATCAATGTTAGAAACGATGATGCGCTGCCTGCCAGACCGAGCCACCAGCCCATTGGCGACACAACTGCACGGGAGGTTATGCGATGAACCGGTAAAAAAGCAGGCTCGTGAGGGCTTTGGCAACGCAGTAAGAGAGGTGTTTGATTCTGCTGAAGCAGCATCGTTTGTTCCTGCGCCATTAAAAGCGGTTATTCGTACTGTCCGCGATGCCGTAGTATCCGTTGCCCGTGCCGTTTGGGATTGGATTTTCTTCTGAGCTGGCTTACCTGCCATTATCTTTGGGACATACCCTGTCCGTTCAGATGTTTTATAATCCGCTGAATTTCGACAGTTTTCCCTTTACGCCCCGTCACGATTGATTTCAGCAACAGTAAAAAATACGTCTTCTTGTGTCCACTCCCTGTCCTCCCCCCTCGTTAAAATAACTTTCTATTTTTCAGCTAATTATCTCACTGGAGAACCTGTTCCATGACTCAGGCTGAACGCCGTCATGACCGGCTTGCCGTCAGGCTGTCGTTAATAATCAGCCGCCTGGTGGCGGGTGAAACTCTGGATTTGCGAAAGCTGGCAACTGAATTCGGTGTGTCGGTTCGTACCCTGCGCAGGGACTTTCGGGAACGTCTGATGTATCTGGATCTGGAGTATCGCAAAGGTCAGTGTCGCTTGCTGTCCGGAGGTCGACAGAGAGAGTTGGCGGTGATGACGTTTGCTCGCCAGTCGGGGGTTGAAGCGCTGTTCCCTGATATGGACAACCATCTGGCCAGTTCTCTTTTGAGCGGGCCAGTGGAAGCTCCTTGCCTTATTTGGCCGGGAGTTGCGCAGGTGCCATCCCCAGATTCTGGCGTGTTCGTCCAACTGGTGAATGCGGTGTCTGAACACAGGAAAGTAACGCTACTGGGAAACAGTTGTCGCTGTACGGATCTTGCTCCCTACCGTCTGGTTTTGCGTGATGGTGAGTGGTACCTGACAGGCGAGCATCAGGCCCGGATAGCAGTATTTCCGCTCGCGGAAATCCGAGCTGTCACGCTCCACAACGATAGCTTTACCCTTGATACCGCCGTGCGCGACATCCTCTCCTGTCCAGATTTTCTTCAGGCATTACCTCACTTTCGGTTCATCAATGACGTGATATCAACCTTCAGAGCCGAACTACATTGACCATAACTTTCAAGAGATTAAAGATGAGTTACCTTCAAAATATTAATACGAATTTGTGCCGTGCCATATATTGCGCATCCGCTCTAATAGCTTTCACTTCAAGTTTTATGGCGAATCAGGCTCATGCGAATATCGAGAATGGCTGGTCGGGCTCTATTCAAGGAGGTATCCCGACTATCACTCGCGAGTCCAGTTCCGGTAAGCTTTTCTGGTGCAATCAACGGATGGTACTTACAAAAGCTTGTCGTATCGTTGACATCTCACCAGGCAAACGCGTTGCGATAGTAAACCAGCCTAAGCCTGAAGCGAACTGCCCCAACGGGATTTGGGGTATCGTTGACCGTGAATCAGGCATCGCCAGAACCATTGTGCCCGACGATCACAATAATGTGACGTTTGAGCAGTATTGTCGCGGTAACTTTAAGGTCGGTTTTGTTAAAACCAGCAATCCAAATGTTCTGGCTAAGATTGTGGTGTATTTCAATAACCAGCCTGTTGACTCATTGAAATACGCTACAAAATAGAATCCCTCCCAAATAGCTCAGGAAATTCATTTAAGGAGAAAATTATGCGATTATTTTACGGAATTCTGATGATATCAATTCTGACATCCGCAACAACGGCTCAGGCAATACCGAATATGTGGTCCAGTGGATTTGGTCAGGGCATAACAGAATATCTAATCACCAACCCGAAAAATGTCGTTTTTAACCTTAACTGCACCATGACCCCGGATGAGCAGAATACCCTACAGCACAATGTACTCATCGATCTACCTGACGGTACTCGCGTGGACTCACGCGATGACAAAACAACAATAACGGTTGTGACCGATGATCGACAGTTCCCATTACCTGCATCGCTGGGCTGGCGAAATGGAGACAACGCTGGATTCAGTTTATTGATGCCCTTGGTCACGCCGCAACGTTCGATGTTTATGTTAATGATAAAAAAGTAGGAAGTTTTACTCCTGGTATTAAGAATACGGCAAAAGAGCTGGATGACCTCAGCGGCTGCAGGAATACCACTGGTTAACATTCTTTCTTAACAGTCTTACCATCATCTTACAGGCCATGCCTCCTTCGGGAAGCATGGCCTTTTTGTTTTTAATTTTCCAATAAGGAAACAACTATGACCCGTTTAGCCAGCCGCTTTGGTGCTGTCAATCTTGTACGCCGCGACCGCCCGTTAACCCGCGATGAACTGGCCCACTATGTGCCTAGTGTATTCAGCGAAGAAAAGCATCAATCCCGCAGCGACCGATACACTTACATCCCAACGATAACGCTGCTTGATAACCTGCAGCGTGAGGGCTTCCAGCCATTCTTTGCGTGCCAGACTAAATTCCGAGACCAGAGCAAGCGCGAACACACCAAACACATGCTCCGCCTGCGCCGTGAAGGGCAAATCACCGGCAAGCAGGTGCCGGAAATTATTCTGCTCAACAGTCACGACGGCTCCAGCTCATACCAGATGCTACCGGGGTTATTCAGATCGGTTTGTCAAAATGGGCTGATTTGCGGTGAAAGTTTTGGTGAGGTGCGTGTGCCACATAAAGGCAACGTGGTAGAGAAAGTCATTGAAGGGGCTTACGAAGTGCTCGGGATTTTTGACCGGGTGGAAGAGAAGCGCGATGCCATGCAGTCGCTAATGTTACCGCCACCAGCACAGCAGGCGATGGCGAAAGCAGCATTAACCTATCGCTTTGGTGAAGAGCATCAGCCGGTGACGGAATCACAAATCCTATCCCCACGCCGCTGGCAGGATGAAAGTAACGACCTGTGGACCACTTATCAGCGCATTCAGGAAAACCTGATTAAAGGCGGTCTGTCTGGACGAACCACCAAAGGCAAACGTGCCCATACTCGTGCTGTAAGAGGTATCGACGGGGATGTGAAGCTTAACCGTGCTCTGTGGGTGATGGCTGAGAGTATGCTGCAGCTTGCCTCATGAACCTTTTTATTATCCCTTCCCTCAGGCCTTGCCAATAAACCGGCGAGGCTTTTTGTTTTAAGGAACAAATATGTCTGTATTTAATTTATCCCCGGTATTTCCTGCAAACGAGCAACGCGTCATTCGTCGGGCATTACGCCTGCTGGAGAAATATCAGCGTCAACCGAGTGAGCCATTTACCTCCACCAGCTTCACTAAGACCTGGCTGCAATTACAGATGGCTCATCAGGAGCGTGAAGTTTTTATCGTGATGTATCTCGACAATCAGCATTGCCTACTGGGATGCGAAACGCTATTTACCGGCACACTCAGCCATACCGAAGTTCATCCCCGCGAAGTGGTTAAATTGGCTCTGAAACACAATGCCGCTGCGGTAATTCTGGCGCATAACCATCCGTCAGGTACGACAGAGATCAGTCAGCAGGACAAACACATCACTCAGCGAATAGTGAAAGCGTTAGCACTGGTAGAAGTGCGAGTGCTGGATCATTTGGTTGTTGGGAACGAAGTGGTGTCTTTTACTGAGCAGGGTTTGCTTTAAGCGGAGGTTTTCATGCCATTCACACCACCTCATGAATGGGGTCTACAAAGCGATATCACCCCACGATTTGGCGCGAGATTAGTTCAGGAAGGCAAGCGTCTGCATTACCTGGCTGACAGGGCTGGTTTGACGGGGAGCTTTAGCCCGGAGCAACTGCAGAAACTGGACCAGACTTTCCCGCTGTTTATAGGTCAATTGGAAGCAATGCTGCGGTTCGGTGAGTTAAATCCACAGCAGCAACATCAGGTGAACATTCATCTTACGGGTTTAACCTGCATAGCTGACACCCGTGGTAGCTGCGGTTACGTTTACATTTCTATTTATCCAACCCCGTAACACCTTCTCTCTTCTTCTTTTCTCAGGATTCTATCCATGCACATTTCATCTGTACCGGCCACGGTGCCGGTTTCGTCACGTCTGTCGCCCGTACAGGTCTGGCAGCAACTGTTAACGTATCTGCTGGAGCACCATTACGGCCTCACACTAAACGACACGCCATTCCATGACGATACGGCCATTGAGGAGCATATCGACGCGGGAATCACGCTCGCCGATGCGGTGAATTTCCTGGTGGAACGTTATGAGCTGGTACGCATCGACCGCAAAGGATTTACATGGCAGGAGCAGACGCCATTCCTGACCGCTACCGATATTCTCCGAGCCAGGCGAGCTACCGGATTAATAAATACCTGAATTCTTCGAGCCTCATTCCTGATTTTGACCTCTGAACTTCCCACCTTTTTTATTCATCGCATAATGCGCCTGCCACTCCCGGCAGGCGTGTTTGCTTTTATGGACGATTAACGATGCAAACAGAACCCGACGTGTTGACGGAACATAATGAACTGATCCTTTCGACCAGTATCGAACGTGTAGTCACTGGACGCGATACCGCACTTAAACAGATTGAACAACTCATTGAGCAGCTTGATACCATTTCTCGGTTAACTTCAGAAATCGGCGGTGGTACGGCGCAAGACTGGGCGATGAAAGCTGGACATCGTTACGACAGTTGGCTGACTGAAAAGGTGGACAAAGCGATGCCTACGATCATCCGCAATATTGACCGAAGTATCTGGCGTGATTTGATGTTGAAGTCTGGCATGATGGCCTTGATGGATGCGCAGGCTCGCGACCAGTGGCATAAGAACCTGGAGGAGGGTGATCTTCCTGCCATCAGCGAGGCGAATATCCTCAGTACTTTTGAGCAGCTACATCTGAACAAAATGGATGTATTTGAGCATGAAATTATCAATATTTTCAAAGGATTGCCGTGGAATTATAAAACTAATAGTCCCTGCAGCTTCGGTAAGAGGATCATCATTAACAATTTGGTGACGCATAACCGCTGGGGATTCAGTCTTAACTGGGGCTGGCGGCGGGATCAACTGGCTGACCTGGAGAGAATGCTGTTTCTGCTGGATGGTAAACCTATCCCTGACAATCGTGGCGATATCTCTATCCGGTTGATGGAGCATATTCGTGATAACCCTGCGAAGGAAGTTTACGAAGATGAGTTCTTTAGTATCCGTTACTTTCAGAAGGGGACGGCGCACTTGACCTTCAAACGCCAGGAGTTGGTTGAGAGGATGAACGACATCATTGCTAAACACTATCCGGGAATGCTAGCGCAATAGTTGCGGAGAGTTTTGACGCCCTTGGATAACAAGCATATGATCCGGCTTAATTTCTTTTCTTCTTGAAGGGACGAGTATGGGTAACAGAATGTGGATGATTCGCGGCGATGGCGGCAAGCTCTATGATGACTTTCGCGATAGACAAATTGTAGGTATTGGTTGGTCGCAGCTGGCTCCTTTGGTTAAACCTGGTCTGTCCCGAGCGCAGCTACTCGCGTTATATCAGGAAGTCGATCCGTTATCCAAGCTGGGGACTGCCCGTTCGGGCGCATCTCAAGTCTGGCGTTTTGTGAATGAGATCCAGAAGAATGACTGGGTAATTACTTATTCCCCTGCGAACCGTACTTACCTATTAGGTAAAGTCATATCTGAATTCCAGTACCATCCTGAATGGGTTGAAGAAGGGATGGGGATTGCTCGTCAGGTAAAATGGAACGGTGAAGAAATTGACCGTGACAGATTGTCTGCTGCTACCAAAAATACATTGGGCTCCACGTTAACTGTTTTCCAACTTCCTGAGTATGCTTTAGAAGAGCTTTTACTGGATAAGAAACCCTCCATTGACGTTGTTACTCAGAATCCAACCACAATGGATGAAGATGAAGCTATTTCTGATCCACTCCGTGATATAGAAACGCAGGCGCGTGAAGGTATCAAGGATAGAGTCAATGCACTCGATCCGAAGGAAATGGAGCATCTTGTTGCTGGCGTTTTACGCAGTATGGGATATAAAACGCAGGTCTCTCCTGTGGGGCCTGATCGTGGGAAAGATATTATCGCTTCACCTGATGGTTTTGGGTTTGAGAATCCACGTATTGTCGTTGAAGTAAAACATCGTAAAGGACAGATGGGGAGTCAGCAGATTCGCAGCTTCATTGGTGGTCGCCATAAAGACGATCGTGGGCTCTACGTCAGTACAGGTGGGTTTACCAAAGATTCTCGTTATGAGGCCGATCGTTCGACAATACCTCTGACTCTCTGGACGCTTGATGACCTTGTCCGGACGCTTATTGAGAACTACGAGCAAGTTGATATTGAGACCAAACTTTTGGTTCCTCTTAAGAAAACATTCTTACCTGCTTAGCCCTTGTCTTGGCTGCCATATTGGTGTTGTACTGATATGGCTTTGTACCCGCTGGCAGTGTCTGATTTTTGTACGGATTTTTGTTTGTGGGTACAAGTGCGGGTACAAGCTCTTAGTGTTAAAAATAAATAATATTGATATCAGTAGGTTGTATTATATTGACGAGTCCGGCCTTCGCCCCAAATAGTATGTAAATAGACCTCAACTGAGGTCTTTTTTTATGCCTGAAATCCAGTCCCCGCAAGGCTTTTCTCGCTTTTCAGTCAACCAACGTCAATCTGAGTTACCCCACATCAACATGCAGAGTATAGAACCGAGTTTATATGCTGGTTCGATAATGATTATATACTCACGGCAGCATATGGAAGGTATACCATCATGGCCCTGACTGATACCAAGGTGCGTTCGGCAAAACCTGAAGCAAAGGAATACTCGCTCGTCGATGGCGATGGCATGTTTTTGCTTATTCATCCCAACGGTTCAAAATACTGGCGACTCCGCTTTCGCTTTAGCGGTAAATAACATCTGATGGCGTTTGGGGTTTACCCTGAAACTTCGTTAGCCGATGCGATTCAGTACTAAAAGACGGGAGCACCCCAGCAACGTCGCTGAACCATGGCAATTGATGCCACACCTTTGGATCACCAATAATAAAGATATGCTTTTTGGCGCGAGTGAGCGCAACGTTAAGCAGGTTGGGTTTGCTGGCGGCCCATTTTGCGCCTCCATCATCATGTTCATCGCATCCCAGCACAAAAATAACAATGTCGTTCTCTTTCCCCTGAAAAGTATGCACCGTGCCGACGCTCTGCTTTTGCCACTCATTCACCTCTTTAGTATCTAACAGCGGTGAATATTTTCTCCAGGTACTGATATCTCGCTGATCCAACAACTCGATAATTGCCTTTTTAACGGCTTTAAACGGCGTAATGATGTAGATTTTTTGCAACGCAACTTTCTGCGTGAGCAAATGATCCAGCAGTTCAATTAAATTTTCACCGTGGCTGTCGCGATACTGCTTTTCGCCCTGTCCGCCTGATGAAATCACCCAGTGATTCTCAATTACGTTATTAACCAACTGGCTGCCAATCTCGTCTTGATTAAGCCCGTGAATCATTCGGTTATCGTAAGCCATTTTATTTGCCAGGCTGAACATGGGCTCAATGCAGCGACGGTGAACCCAAAGAGGAATACCAATCCACAAAGGCTGGTTCATCACCTCTAATTCACATCCCCACGGATTGGCGCGGTCGGCTATTTGCTGGACAGAAAAATGTGCAGGATTCCACTCCTTCGCGCGGTCATGCAGGGTATCCTCGCACAGGTGCTTGACCAGCGCCGGAGAGGTGGTGAATACAGGCTCAATCTGTAAAGGATCGCCAACCACGACCACGCGTTTCGCTCGCCATATGGCGCCTACCGCCTGCTGCGGCGAGGCCTGGCCCGCTTCGTCAATCATCAGCCAGCCCAGATTTTCACCTTTAACGCCATGAAACATGCGTCCTACTGACGCAAAGGTGGTGGAAACAACCGGAACAACCATAAACAGCGTTTGCCACCAGCGCAAAGGATCACCATTCAGATGCGGCTTGTCCAAAAAGTTACTGAATTTTGATATCACCGGCGTGAGCCGTTTTTTATCCAGTGCTTCGTAAAGCCACGCCTGATGCAGCTCGATTGCTGCTATAAAAAGTAATGAACGCTGTCGATTAATCTCTTCATTTTGCCACAAGGCAACGCGCTGTAATGTTGCATCATTTACCGGCAGGGTAAGATCGGGCGTTGTGAGAGTCGGAAATTGCTGCTGCAAAGCCTGTAAAGCATGCCGATCTTCGCGCTGCTGACGCGCTTGCTGCTCAATGCGCTGCACTATTTCATCTTTCAACGTTTCGCTTTGATTCAGCCTGGTTTGATGTGCAGCAATATTTTGTGCATGCTCTATCTGCTGCGCGAGCCTCTCTTTTAGCTGGCTTGAAAGCGCGTGAAAATTATCTCTGTATTCCTGTAATTTACGGCGCTTTATTAAACGGCTCAGCCATCCCGGCGCCTGGTTTTCAAGGACTTTCTGCTGTTGGTGCAGATGTTGAACCTGTTGATCCATGACGCTCTTTTTGGCTTCCGCCAGTTTCAGATCCCGCAGAATCGCTTCGCACTGCATTTCAATTTGGCGGAGCACGGGTAATAAATTATCCGGCGAGTGAGCCGCCACTTTTTTCAATAAATTGGCATAATCTGTTAACTGGCTGAACGTTTTTTTGGTCTGCTGTCGGCACGCAATAAAGCGCTTTTTCGCTGATGTGAAGGATGGCGCGTTGTGGTGCGTTTTCCAACGCCACAGGCTCAGGAAATTTTCAGTCTCTGGCCGTGAGGTTTCCTCAGGAGTATCCCTTTGAAAATGCTCATCAAAGAACAGGCGCTGGGTGAATTTATTGCGATTTGATTTCTTACCCAGCGCGGCAGAAATGATTCCCCAGCACTGTTTTTCCTCTTCCAGCGGGCGAAACAGGTGATAGTGACACGCCCTCCCTTTGCCATTGATATATTTCTTACGCTGGCGTTTCGGGCCATATTCAGCAGCCAACTGATTGGCCGTTGCGGCCAGATAATCAAGTGCGCGAAATTCCTTTGCGAGAGATTTTTTTTGCGGCAGCTCTTTGGAAATATTCTCCACCGCTGCATTATTGGATGAGGCGACGACCATCTCGAAGCCGGTCAGCGCCGGAACAATAAAACCGTCCTGATCCAGCGTATCCTCGACTTTCTCAAAGCGAGAAAGTTGTGTCGCGCGCTCCACAACGTTATGGGCAACCAGATCGCGTAGCAGAGTGGTTTTCCCGGTGCCCGGCGGGCCATTGACGGAAAGTAATCCACCGTCTGCCAGCTCCTCAACCGCCGTATTAATGGCGAACTGCTGCATCAGTGACATGGCATGTTCTGGCTCAGATGGCCAGCGGCCTGAGGGCATATTTGCCGGATGAAGTTTATCAATGATGGCGGCAAGCCCGTCCTGGGAATAGAGATCGACATTTCTCCGATCGCTACCAGAAAGGTAAGCGCCAAGCGCTTTACCCGTTTCTTTTTGCTCCAGGGCCCTGATTACGTTTTCAAGATCTTCAAAGAAAAAGCTATTGAGAATAGGCAATGCCAGAGCTTTATCGTTGTCGCTGGCCTCCTCATCCTGCTCGCTAATTTCTTCGCCGGCCGATTCATCACGTTCACCGTTGCTTTCGAACCACTCTATTTGTAAAACATATTGCCACTCAGGTGCAAAGTCCGCCCAGTCTCTCAGGTGCGTCTCTGATAATGTTAAAATATCGGCCGCGCGTAACACGCCTCCGCTTTTCTCATGTGAAGGTGTCAGCGTTAAGGCAAATTCAGCCAACGTATCGGCAAGGTGCCTGCAATGTTCAGTGAAAATTGCTGCGCTTAAATACTGAAAACGTCTCTTTTGCAAATGGCCCAGCGCCCAGGGAAGCGAGCTGACGGAGAGTTTATCTATGGCAGGGGCACCATCAGCATTTAACAGTACCTTGGCGAAACAGGTTGTTCCTTCCTGATCCAGTCGTTGTTCGATCTCTTCCCGGACGGCAATGTTTTGCTCCGCGCCGAATATCTCCTGGCTGAGGCGACTGGCGACAGATTTATCAAACAAACCGATGTGGATGCAGTACGAAGCTTTATGTGGGATCTCATATTTCTGCCGTAGATCGGCCGAAAGCCAGGGCAGCGCGTTATCACCGGATTGCCGCAGGGCGGAAGGGGAGATAAGCAGGGTTTTCTCTTTTTTTTCAACAGAGTAGGGCTGAAAAAATTCTATGCGCTGCCAGGCTTTTAAGATATCAATGGTTAGAGAGGTCACGGCCATCCAGGCTTAGTTAATTATCACATTTCATTAATGGGAGTGATGATATCGCAACTGTTGTCTGTTGGGTAGGCGCATTCCCTGAGACCGCAGGGGAACAGCTAACAGCTACAGTCCGGCAAAGCAATTAACCTTCAGCAGGGTAAATAATAATGGCGTCTTTGTCGGGAGAGTTGTGCCTGTTATCGGCTGGGTTATTTTAGCTAATGATGCAACACGGATAAGCTTTTACACTATGGATGAATACATTCGAATGGCACGCGGCGACGATAAGATATAAAACCGACGAGAACGTATTGGCCTTTCTCCGGGAAACACTATCAACGCTGGCTTCAATAACTGTTAAAGCGGTTCCTTTGAGTGTTGATACGGTACTCCAGGATGATGCAGAATGTGATGAGATTATTAAGGCAATTAAAAAAGTTCAGGGAGTTATTTAAGGTTTACAGGTCAGGTTTTGATATTGAAAATGATTTCCCCTGGAAAACTGAAGGGTTCTTTTGTAAATGGTTTACCAGAAGCGATCCTGAAGGTTATGGTAACACAGCATTAACGACAGAAATGTTTGTGCAATCAGCAAAAACAGGCAGATACACAATTTAAATTACAGTCTCGCCTCGCCTGTTTTTTGTGAACCCGATGCCTGAATTCGGCACCCTGCACACTTCCCACGTCAGGTTATGGATGCATGCGCGTATTCTCAGTTTTACTCTCTCAGTCAGTACTTTCTTATTTCCCGTCATATGAATATTTCCATGACGGGATGAATGACTCATTTAGCTACTGCACTAAGGCTGCGGCGTATCAGTAGCGCTGCTAACTGTGTGCATCAGCGCGTTGAAACCGATGCAGCAGCCAGCTCCTGCTCTCCTTCGCCATCAGTGTTTACGCGCTATTTGTCGATGCCGAAGCCCTGTTTCAGCAACCCGTCCAGCACATCGGGGAAGTAGATGTGGCGATAATAACCTGCCACGCTTTCACTCCAGCTCTCGCCATCTGTGCGTCCGGTCGTCTGCCAGTGCTCACCGATCTGCTGATTATATTGCGCGATGTTCTCCTCAAGTCCGGCGGTCTGATAGGTTTCATTATGACGAAAGGTCTCAAACGGCAGGCGTGGTTTCTGATGTGCAGGCACATCGACATAGCCCATCGCGACGCCCGCCAGCGGAAAGGTGTGTTTTGGCAATTGCAATAACGCCACCATTTCCAGCGGCGAGCGGCGTATACCGCCAATCGGCACCACGCCCAACCCTTCAGAACGGGCAGAAGCCATGACCGACGCCAGAGCGATCCCGACATCCGTGGCACCGGAGACAATGCTTTCAACGCTCTGATGGGCAATCTGTTCTTCATTAATTAACGCCATTGCCCGCTCGCTTTTGTACATATCTAACACAAAAGTTAAAAATATCGGCGCTTTGGCAATCCACGGCTGGCCGCCTGCCAGCTGAGCTATTTTTTGCCGGTTCTCAGCGCTGCGCGATACAATCACGGAGACCTGCTGTGAATTCACGGAGGTTGGCGCACGCCAGGCGGTGCTGATAATGCGTTCAAGCAGTGCGTCATCAATCGGTTGATCGGTAAAACTGCGTTCGCTTTTGTGGCGCGTAAAATTATCAATAACTGTACTCATAGAACCTCCGCATCAAAGTGGAGTAAGTGTACAAACGCTTCTTAATGCGCCTTTACCCGGAAATGCCGTGCGACCACTATTTCCGACACGTAGTATGCTGATAACAACGCCTGACCCCTTACAAACACCATCGTTGAGCATGACGGTTCAGTTATATAAGCCGGGATCGTGAGCGTCGTCAGACAGGGTGAGATTGTTACCTGTCAGGGGCAAAATGTCCGGATCGGCAGACTGTGGCTGCTGCTGTAACCATTTTTCAAGCTCTGCCGGCGGCAACGGCCTTGAGAAGTAAAAACCCTGTACCTGATCGCATCCGTATGCTTCCAGCACCATCAGCGTTTCCCTGTCCTCCACCCCTTCAGCCACCACCACATAGTTCAGATCTTTCAGCATACGGATAACGCTGGCGGCAATAATCCGGCTGCCGGGATCGATTGTCAGACCCGAGACGAGCGCGCGATCCAGCTTGATCACATCAATCGGCATTTGCCGAAGATAGCCAATGTTGCTGTAGCCGGCGCCAAAATCATCCAGCGAGATGCGAAAACCCTGCTGCCTTAATCCCTCCATGTTCGCCAGCGCCGCCGGGTTTTCCGTGGCTTTCTCCGTTTCCAGGCACTCAATGCCCAGCAGCGAAGTGGACAGACCCGCCTGGGCCATTCTGGCCTCAAGGGTATCGGTAAAGTCGCTCCGCGACAGGTCGCTGACGCTGACGTTCACTGATACCGGCAGCAGGCAGGGCGTATCGGACCATATTTTCAACTGACGGATTGTTTCGCCAACCACCCAATCTGTCAGGCTGTTCATCAGGTTAGTGAACTGTGCAACGGGCAGAAAGCCGGCGGGGGATAACTCTCCGTGTTCAGGATGTCGCCAACGAATTAACGCTTCAAGTCCGACAGGTCGGCCGGATGGGAGAGAAACTTTGGGCTGGTATACCAGATAAAGACCGCCTGTGCCGGTCTGAAGCGCGGCCGCCAGATCGTTCATCAGTCGGAAATCGCCGTTGCGCCGGGCATCGCTAAGCTCGTTAAAACTCCGCGCGCCCACGTGCAGGTTGATGGCCTCATGAAGTGCGCTGACGGCGCGGCGCAACGCTTCCTGGGCCGGAAGTTCTGTGGGATCGAAGCAAACCTCGCCAGCATGGATGGATAAATCCATCGCCACGCCATCCTCGGGGCGGGCGCTGACGTAACGCAGTTTATCAACAACATTCTGCGCGGAAAATCGCCCTTCCGCCGATGCCAGGATGGCGTAGCGGCCTGTCGCCACCGTATAGAGAATATCCTCCGGCGCCAGTTCCAGCCGCTCGCGCAGCAGACCACCAATATCGCGCAGCAGCGCTTCAACCGGCGCCATACCCAGCGCGCGGGCCAGTTCGTAAGCTCGCGGCATATCAATGCAGTCAATTAAGGTCAGCCGGAGTGGGGCGCGTTGTTCGGCGGTGGAAAGCAACCGAAGGTGACGGATTAACCGTTGACGGTTTGGCAACCCGGTGGCTACATCCGTAAAGCCCGCCGAATGCCAGGTTTCCAGGAAGGTCATCGCCAGGCGGGCGAGCGTTTCCAGCATCCTGATTTTCTTACGGGGAAACCGGTGCGGCACACGATCCGTCACGCACAGCGTACCAAGAATAACGCCTTCCCGGTTTTTCAGCGGGGCGCCGGCATAAAAACGAATGCGGGGCGGCCCCACCACCAGCGGATGGGTGGTGAATCGAGGGTCAAGCAGGGTGTCAGTCACCACCATCACTTCGCCGCTATCCACAACGTAACGGCAGAAAGCGTCTTCCCGCGTCGTCTGACAAAGCGCGATATTGTGGGCAGCGCGGATGAACTGATGGCTGTCATCAATAACAGAAATAAAGCCGCCAGGGATCCCCAGTGACTCGCTGGCCAGCCAGACGAACTGCTTCAGAACATCATCCCGATTCTCATCGGGCATTTTAAGCGCATCAGTGGCGTTCTGCCGCTGCGTTGCGTTTCCACGGAGGTTTATCAGCATACATTGATCCAGCCTGTGATCAGGGCAATCGGGCTGCGAAGCGAAAAAGCAAGTGCTGTACTGATCCACAAGGAAGGATGTTCAGAAACAGTTTAACGTTGCCGGATAAGGCAGAGCCGGTCACCGCAGGGTTCCTGTGTTCTGCCATCGTTGCGACCATACGCTCCTGACATCAACGCGGCCGGTTTTTTCTGTTATTGAAAAGGTTATCGGTCAGCGGCTTGATAATTTTATGCCTGAATAAGCAATCTGCGACCGATCCTGCTTAACCAACTTATTCCCTTGGTGTTTTTATATGAGGCTGCCTTTATGCCTCAGGGCGGGTGTTGAGGGGGCGGGAGGGTTTTGAGCATTTATATCGCGCTCATGGGTTGCATAAGTCAGGCCCGTGCTGCAACGGGCCTGACTCACTGTTAAAAAACGTCAGCATTTTCCTCTCATTCAGGAGGCAGCGCATCATCCAGAAATCTCACGGCATTGCGTAAAGCGTGATCCGCTTCAGGAAGGAGTCCGGTAAACAGATGCCAGACGTGGAACATGCCAGGCCATATCTCAAGGGATGTCCTTACCCGATTCTCTCCAAGGTGGGATGCCAGCTGCATGGCGCCGCTCAGCATGACCTCGTTTTCACCAATCTGGATAAGCGTTGGCGCAAGACCTCTTACATCGGCAAATACCGGTGAGGCATCCGGATGGGTTGGCAATTCCCCTGCCAGGAAAATAGCGGCCAGTTGGGTCAGAAACTCAGTACTGCATAAGGGGTCGATACCATTTCTGATCCTCGCTGACTCACCACTGTGCGTCAGGTCTGCCCAGGGAGAGAAGGCAACGGCTGCGGCAGGGAGTGGGAGACCCGCATCCCGCGCTTTGCGCATAATGGTCACTACCATGGCTCCGCCAGCGGAATCACCGGAAAGGGCAAGTGATCGCGGATCAACACCGCTTTCCAGCAAGGATCGATAAGCGGTGAAAGTATCTTCAACAGGAATGGGAAAGGGGTGCTCAGGTGCCTGTCGGTAATCAGGAAGGTAAACACGCGCGCGAAGACGTTTGGCATAATTTCCTGCCAGGCTGCGATAGCCGTTCACGCCTCCATGAACATAGCCGCCGCCGTGTATATAAAAGAGAGTGCGGCCCTCTGTCAGATTGTCAGGCGTTACCACCATCATCGGGATGTCGCCTGAATTAACGTGGGTAAAGGTCACCCCTTCCGGCACCGGGAAAAGACCATAAAGCCCGTTGTCATAATCTGCACGGGCTTCAGCCCAGCTTTGTACCTCCTCCCCGGTTATTTTTCGTACTACGGGCATGGCTACCTTTTTCCAGCCATCAAAAGTTTTTTGAGCATGAGCAGTTAACATAATCGGATTGTCCTTGCGTTGAATTATTTTCTACGCTTTTAATGTAAATCATAATTTCGGGAAAAAGGTTCTACAGTGAGCATCCAAAAATTCGTCACAGGTCACTATCTGAGTGGAGAAATCGACCTTAATACCATGCGTGCATTTGTGGCGATTGCTGAGACAGGCAGCATCATTGCTGGCGGCAAAGCGATGGGGTTAACACGTTCCGCAGCGGGAAAATCCCTTGCCCGGCTGGAAGCACATTTGTGTACGCGGTTACTTCATCGCACCACTCGCACAGTGTCACTGACTGCCGATGGGCACTATTTTTATGAGCGATGTGTACAGATTCTGACCGATATTCATGAGGCAGAAAGCAGCATCAGGCAGGATAACCCGCAGCCAAAAGGTACGTTACGGATCACGGTTACATCAGCGTTCGGAAGGATCGTCATCCTGCCCTTGCTGAATGCGTTTTTGCAGAAATGGCCGGATCTGGATGCTGAAATAAGTTTTACCGACAGGCTGGTTGACCTGGTAGAAGAGGGATTTGACATTGGTATCAGGTTGGGTGAACTGCCTTACGATTCGATGATGATTGCTCGCCCGATTACCCGGTGTCGCCCCTTTATATATGCTTCTCCAGACTATCTTCATAACAACGGCATGCCTGAAAACATTTCTGACGTTGGCGCGCATCAGAGACTGATATATGGGTTTCATTCGGGCTCAGGTATTTGGCAACTGAAGAATAATGACGGTGAAGAAGTTTTTGTGACGGGAAATCGCCGCCTGCGTTTTGATAGTGGGGAAGCTATTAAAGATGCGGCGGTAGAGGGAATGGGAATTGCCTTTCTGCCTTCTTTTTTGGCGGACGGAGACCTGCATAAAAAGCGCCTCGTGAAATTATTTCCAACCTTTTCAGGTAAAGAAACGCCCATTAATGCCCTATATCCCAGCCGAAGACACCTTGCGGCTAAAGTCCGACTTTTCATTGATATGCTGACGACGCATTTTGAGGGTTGAGAGAGCCGATCTGAAAACCATCCGCATCCGATGACAGGAATTTACCGGGAAAACAGGTAAACGTAAATTTGCCTTACATCACTGCTGCGGTGAGGGTTGTTTATTTAAAAGCACAGCAGGCTGTTTCAGGCGCAGATTCCTTCTGCGCCCTGGCCACTCAGTCTGACATAATACTTGCCGCCAGCGCTGCGCTGTCCGGCGTGTTACCAATCAACTCGGTTAGCAGGTTATTTACGCCATCGCTCATGGCGGTGAAGTGCGTTTGCGGCGAGCGGGTCACCACAATAAACACGCCAACGCTGTACTGTGGCACCATCGCTATATAGGTAATAAAGCCGCCGCCGCCGCCGGTCTTCTGAATAATGCCGGGACGCGATCCCTGCGGTGCCATATACACCCAGCCGAGGCCCAGCGCGGTGGCCTTGCCTGGTACATCCATGCCGTCCACGCGGGTGAGCTGGCCACGCTGGTAAATCATCGTTTGCAGGCGATCCGCCTGTGCGGTGCGGGTGCTGACGTCGGAAGAGAGGAACTGCTGCATCCAGCGGCCCATGTCGTCCGGCGTTGAATAGACGCCACCGCTGCCGATGGCCGCCAGCGTATTCATGCACGGACTGGCGCCTTTTGCCGCCACCATCAGCCTGCCGCACTGCTCAGGCGATGGCGTGAAGGTGGTATCTTTCATTCCCAGCGGACGGGTGATTTCGCGTTGCAGCAGGGCAGGATAGGACAACCCCGATGCGCGCGACAGCGCATCGCCCAGCAGGTCATAAGCCAGGTTGGAGTAGGCGGCCTGCGTGCCGGGAATGGACTTCAACTGGGCGTTATCCATCCAGCGCCAGCGCTGGCTGTAGGTTGGCCAGACAAATACCGGACGGTTGGCCTTGCCGCCGGGCTGCTCGCGCGGCAGGCCGCTGGTATGGGTGGCAAGATTAACCAGACGCACCGGCTGGCCGTCGCGCGACGGCACGCTGCTGCCCGCAGGCGCGTATTTACTCAGGGGATCGTCCAGCCGCACCACGCCCTGTTCAGAAAGTTTCACCAGCAGCTCGCTGGTCATCAGCTTGGTGAGCGAGGCAATACGGATTAACGAATCTTTCTGCGGTCGCACGCCGCTGCCGGGGCGGATCGCGCCTTTACTGGCAAAAACACGCTGGTTTGCGTCAATCGCCACAATCGCCATGCCGGTCGCCCTGGTGTTATAGAAGATATTCTCGGCGTAGCGATCGACGATTTGAGAAGCCAGCAGCGGATCGGGAGACTTTTTTGCCGCCTGACCGCAAAGCGGAAGCGCGGCGACAGCCAGAGCCAGCAAACGGTGAACCAGGGATTTCAAGGTATTGGTACCTGTCAGAATGAGCCAGTAAAAAACCTATAGTAATCTGTTTTCAGCAGGCAGAAAAAGCCGTCTGGCGTTTTTTATTACGCAACGGCGTAACAGGCAAAAACGCCCCGGTTTTATCGACCGGGGCGCGCGGTTATTGTGGCGTGATGACCTTCAGACTGACCAGCCCAATGCCGAGCCGACGTGCGGCAAAGCCATCAATCGCGCCCTCGGTGGTTTCGATGGGGGAAGGCGGCAGGAGGGTGATGACGCGCGCGCGCGAAGGGTTGGCGAAATGTACCTTCACCTCGCTGTCGTGCTCGCTCAGCGCCACCTGCTGCGCCTCGCTCCCCACCTTAATAGTAAACGGACGCTGGCTGTTGGCGGCAAAGGCGCGAGCGGTCAGCACCAGGTCAAATTCGGCGGGCAGCGGCGCCAGATACTCAATATTTACCGCAGGCAGCAGGTTCGCGTCAGACCAGCGCCCGCCCCAGGGTTCGATATACGACAGGCCCGTCACTTTCAGTACCTGTTTCGGCAGTCCTGGCAGGCCAAACAGAAGCGTGTCCGAAGTGTATTTCAGGTCATCATCCACCACGCGCAGGCGCGTCACCGCCTGCTGGTAACGTTCGTCGCTGTTGCCGCCAACGCGGCGGAATTTCACCTCGCCCCGGGTCACGCCGGGCTTCACCTGAACAATTTCCGGCGTGGCGTTGAGCGTGCCGTCCGCCACGCAAAGGTTCGGATTCAGCTCCAGCGTGTCATCCCACACTGCGCCCATTTTGTAACAGCGGTCAATCCAGACAAACTTCTCATCCGGCTCGAACTTCGCCAGTTGTTCTTTTAGTGGCGCGGCAAGATACACATCAAATTTTGGCTCAATTTTGTTCGGCTTTACCGATAACAGCAGCGGCAGCTTGAAAGGCACGCCGGAGAAGCTGAAGGTGTTCTTATCCGTATCAATGGTGTAGTCGGAAATTGCTTTCGGAAAGTTCCAGAGCTTAATTACGTCCGGCTTCCACTCGTTGATTTTATCTTTAATGTTCAAATAGGTTGTTGCCAGCGAAGTGGATGACAGGCTGCTGCGCCCCAGGCCGATAAAGTTATCGCCGCCCATTGCGTCCAGCACCGTCGCGCCGTTATCGAGCGTACTGCGCTTCACCGGGATCGTTTTGCCGTCGGTTTGATCGCCGCGCACCATAAAAAACAGGTCGTTGCGGTCGTGCTGATTAAGGTACTGGAAGGCGGTGTTGTTCATCGCCAGGTGATCGGAACTGACCACAATAATAGTGTTTTTAAACCACGGCGTGGCCCGGATGCGCTCAATCAGTTTCGCAATATGCTCCTGACTACAGGCAACGGCTGCGAAGGATTTATTTGGCTTGCCCTGATACGGATAGGTCTTGCGCTGGCAGCTACGCGAAATAAACCCGTCCGGATGGTGCGTATCTACCGTCAGGGCAAACAGCGAAAAAGGCTGGTTCTGCTTCGCCAGCTCAACATATTTATCGAATACCACGTCGAGCAGCGTATCGTCATACCATCCCCAGTCGTTGCGGTAGTTGGGATCTTTCACCACTCTTTTCAGCTCGTTAAAGCCGTACAGATGATCAAAACCGTGCGAGGAGAGAAAGAGATCCTTACCGGCGAAGCTCAGGCTGGCGCCCTGATAAAAATAGTTCTGGTAACCGGACGCTTTCAGAATGTCGCCCAGGCAGACATTCTGCGGATAAAAGGTAGAGAGCGAGCTGGAGGCATTCCCATCAAAAGGCGCAAACAGGGGAATGCCGCACTGCGAGGCGACCATGCCGGCAATGGTATATTCGGTGCCGGGAAGCTGCATGGTATTGCTGAAGTCCGTGCTTTTTTTCCTGATGTTATTCAGTTCAGGCGCCAGGTCAGGAAAGGCTTTTTCATCGAAATAAGTGCGCTCAAGGCTTTCGGCATAGATGTAAACCAGATTAGGTTTAGAGCCGCGCATTTGCGTGCCGGGAACCTTATAGTGTGCTGAGAAATCGGAGTTGCCGCGGCCAATCTGCGATTTAATCAGGCTGCTGACCTGTTGATAAGCGGGCGTGGTTTTGATTGAGGCCAGCGCCAGGATCACTGCCAGCAGGCTGTAGATCTGGCTGGCGCGATGGCCCTTGCGCAGTCGCAGGATCCACGACAGGAAAACGAACAGCGCCACCAGCGCGACGATCAGGCCGATAGCGGGCAGGATATATTTGCTCACGCCCGCGCCGCTGAGGCTGCTGGTGATGGTATAGAGCACCGCATCGTTAATGCCTTCACCGGTAAAGTAGTTACTGGCGAGCAGCGACGCGTTGAGAATAATATAGAGGCCGAGAAACAGCAGGATCGCCGTGAACCACAGCTTATTTCTGCCTGCTTTCCAGGTGTAAAGCGACACAGAGGCAATAAACAATATCAGCGAAAGTAGTTCTGAACCCATGTGTGGCGTGTATCCTCAGATGCCCGTCGCAGGCGATTAATGCGCTGCGGTGAGCGCTAACTGAACAATTTAACGTGGCGGATTATGGCTGGCAATACGGCTGGCGGACAGCAGAAAGGACCCGGATGACGACTATATTATAGTCTGTTTACGATCTGTTTAATTTCGCAGGGCGCATGTATTGCAAGAATTAATGAATTTTCTTCCGTCAGGCGCTAAATTCCGGCTAATGGTGGCGAAAAGGAACGATTTAACGATAAAAATCCATAATGCTATGTAACATTTCTAATGTATTGTTCTTCGTACATTTCTTGTGAAAAGATCCGTAAACTCCGAGCCGGATCACATGCTCTCAGAGGAAGGTTCACTATTAATGCGTGAAAGTGCATCACATACCATTACCGATATTATCGCGCCCGATCTTCGGGTGCTGTTCTGCGGTATCAATCCGGGAAAGTCGTCGGCGCATAAAGGCTTTCATTTTGCCCACGGCGGCAATCGTTTCTGGAAAACTATCTGGCAGGCCGGTTTTACTAAAAGATTGCTTAAACCGGAAGAGGAGCAGCAGCTACTGGAGACCGGTTGCGGCATCACCATGCTGGTTGAAAGACCGACGAAAGAGGCCACCGAACTCTCTTCGCAAGAGCTGCGCGCGGGCGGTGAGGCGCTGAGGGAGAAAATCGCACGCTATCAGCCCGCATCGCTGGCGGTGCTTGGTAAACAGGCATACCGGCAGGCGTTTGGCATCAGCAAAGTGGACTGGGGCAGGCAGCCGCAAACGCTGGGCGTGACGGAAGTCTGGGTGCTGCCGAATCCCAGCGGCCTGAATCGCGCCTCACAGGAGGAACTGGTTGCGGCCTATCAGGCACTGAACAAGGCGCTCGATATTTGACCATAAAAAAAGCCCCCGCGAGCGGAGGCTTTTTAATCGGCGCAGGGGATTTAGTCGTCCAGGAAGCTGCGCAGGACTTCAGAACGGCTTGGATGGCGCAGCTTACGCAGCGCCTTCGCTTCAATCTGACGAATACGCTCACGGGTAACGTCAAACTGCTTGCCCACTTCTTCCAGCGTGTGGTCGGTATTCATATCAATACCGAAACGCATACGCAGCACCTTGGCTTCACGTGCCGTCAGACCGGCCAGAACGTCGTGCGTTGCAGAGCGCAGGCTTTCAGAGGTCGCGGAGTCCAGCGGCAGTTCCAGCGTGGTGTCTTCGATAAAATCGCCCAGATGCGAATCTTCATCATCACCAATTGGCGTCTCCATGGAGATGGGCTCTTTGGCGATTTTCAACACCTTGCGGATTTTGTCTTCCGGCATCAGCATGCGCTCGGCCAGCTCTTCCGGCGTCGGTTCGCGTCCCATCTCCTGCAACATCTGGCGGGAAATACGATTGAGTTTGTTAATGGTTTCAATCATATGCACCGGAATACGGATGGTGCGCGCCTGATCGGCAATAGAGCGAGTGATCGCCTGACGGATCCACCAGGTAGCATAGGTAGAGAACTTATAACCACGGCGATATTCAAACTTATCTACCGCTTTCATCAGGCCGATGTTGCCTTCCTGAATGAGATCGAGGAACTGCAATCCGCGGTTGGTGTATTTTTTGGCGATTGAAATAACCAGACGCAGGTTTGCTTCCACCATCTCTTTCTTCGCACGGCGGGCTTTCGCTTCACCGATAGACATACGACGGTTAATGTCTTTAACCTGTTCGATGGTCAGCCCGGTCTCTTCTTCAATTTGTCCGAGTCTCTGAAGGCCGCGCTGCACGTCGTCAGCGACGTCGTTAAGTTTTTCTGACCACGGTTTGTTCATCGCCCGTGCGGCTTTGAACCAGGTCTCGCTGGTTTCGTTGCCGGTGAACAGGGTAATGAAGTTCTTCTTGGGCATCTTACACATTTCAACGCACAGCTTCATGATCAAACGTTCCTGGGTACGAACGCGATCCATCATCTTGCGCATGTTGTTTACCAGGTAGTCGAACTGCTTCGGCACCAGGCGGAACTGTTTGAAGACGTCAGAAAGATTCTGAATTTCAGCGACGGCATCGGCGTGACTGCGGCCTTTCGCTTTGATCACCGTACGGGCTTTTTCATACTGTACGCGCAGATCGTTGAATTTTTCACGCGCCAGTTCAGGATCGATGCTGTTATCGTCCTCACTGTCGTCGTCCTCGTCTTCTTCCTCGTCGTCTTCGCGTTCTTCCTGAGAAAGCTCAGAACCGACATGCGTCGCCGTTGGCGCGGCAATATCCTCTTCGGCGTTCGGATCGACAAAGCCGGTGATCATATCTGACAGGCGTGCTTCTCCTGCCTCGACGCGATCGTACTGCTCAAGCAGATAAGTGATAGCCTCAGGGTATTCGGCCACCGAGCACTGTACCTGATTGATGCCGTCTTCGATGCGCTTCGCGATGTCGATTTCGCCTTCGCGGGTCAGCAGTTCAACGGTACCCATTTCGCGCATATACATGCGCACCGGATCGGTGGTGCGTCCGATTTCGGATTCAACGCTGGAAAGTACCTGGGCAGCCGCTTCGGCAGCATCTTCGTCGGTATCGGAGCTGTTTTCATTCAGCATAAGATCGTCAGCATCAGGCGCTTCTTCAACAACCTGAATACCCATATCGTTGATCATCTGAATAATGTCTTCGATCTGGTCGGAGTCGACGATATCTTCCGGCAGATGGTCATTGACCTCGGCATAGGTCAGATAGCCTTGCTCCTTACCACGGGTGACAAGCAGCTTAAGCTGTGACTGCGGGTTTTGCTCCATAAGACGGTATCCACACTTCTGTTAATTAGATTGGTGTCGGTCGGCTACACACAGCCAACAATAACAGTGAGAGCATTTGATTATTGCCGCTGCCCATCATAGCGGCTTCCAGGTTCGACCTGGCAGGTATACGGCACTTAAGCCGCTTTGATCTTTGTTCGGGGCTATCCTGCTTGCCATTTTTTAGCTTGCGATGAGCGCACTAAAAAAAGCCTGCCGATAACGTCCCTGAATTCTGCGTTAAACGTATTTTGAACGCGCTGATGATGCACATAGCCAGCGCTACTGCTTTTTTAATGCCTGGCTCAGCGCCCAAAATTCGCGGCGCTCTTCGGCATTCAACACATGCGTGCGATCACGCGCAATCAGCTCTTCCAGCCTGCGCTCCAGCGCGGTGTCATACATACTGGCCAGCGAATCTTTAAACATGGTTTCCACTTCATCATCTACGATCATGTGGTTCCAGGTGGCCAGGGTTTCAAGGTGCTGGCTAAATTTTGTTCCACGATACAATTCTAGTAGCTGTCCGGTGGTCAGGCCAGGATGCTCTACGCAAGTGCTCACTAACTCTACAAACAGAGCGAAGCCGGGAAGCTCGGAACTCTCCAGTCCGGCCAGAGAGGGAACCATGGTCGCCAGCTTCGGATTTTGCACCAGCAGTCCAATCAGTATACGCATGGTTGTGCGTTTTAGCTGAGGCGGCTGAACCCGTTTCGCTTTTTCAGACTGCTGCGGCAGTAGTTTCTCCAACTGAACGTGGTCGGGAATGCCCAGTTTGTCGCCTAAAACCTGACGAAGGTAAATGCGTAATGTTTCGCCCGGCACCTGACTTATCAGTGGCAATGCCAGCGTGGTCAACTGCGCACGGCCGTCCGGCGTACTTAAGTCTACCTGCGGCAAAAGCGTGTCGTAGAGAAACGCGGAGAGCGGCATCGCCTTTTCCATCCGCGCTTCAAAAGTTTCCTTACCTTCTTTTCGCACCAGCGTGTCCGGGTCTTCGCCGTCCGGCAAGAACATAAAGCGTAGCTGACGACCATCATTCATGTAAGGTAATGCGGTTTCCAGCGCGCGCCAGGCGGCTTCTCTTCCTGCTCTGTCGCCGTCATAACAACATATAACGTTATCGGTCGAGCGAAAAAGAAGTTGAATATGCTCAGGCGTAGTGGAGGTACCGAGCGATGCAACCGCATAATCGATACCAAACTGCGCCAGCGCGACCACGTCCATATACCCTTCGACGACTAACAGCTTCGGAGGTTCAGGCTGCTTTTTCTGCGCTTCATAAAGGCCATAAAGCTGACGGCCCTTGTGAAAAATATCGGTTTCCGGCGAGTTCAGGTATTTCGGCACTGCATCGCCAAGTACGCGCCCGCCAAATCCAATTACCCGCCCGCGCTTATCATGAATCGGAAACATCACCCGTTCACGGAAACGATCGTAGCTGCGGCCCTGCTCATTGGTGACCAGCATGCCCGCGTCAATCAGCGACTGGCGATCTTCTGGATTACTGCCAAAGCGCTTCAGGGCGTTATCCCAACCGGCAGGCGCAAAGCCGATGGAAAAATGCTGAATAACCTCTTTACTCAGGCCGCGCTGCGCAAGGTAATCGCGCGCGCCGGCGGCCTGGCTTTGCGTCAGGGCCTGCTGATAAAACTCGCTCAGGCCGGTCATTAACTGATAAAGGCTCTGCCGCTGATGCCGCTCAAGCTGGCTGGGGCCGCTGCCGCTTTCGTAGGGAATTTCCAGCCCGTGCAGCGTCGCCAGTTCTTCAATGCTTTCCACGAACTCAAGACGATCGTAGTTCATCAGGAAATCGACAGCGTTGCCGTGTGCGCCGCAGCCAAAGCAGTGATAAAACTGTTTTTCGCCGTTAACGGTGAAAGAGGGCGTTTTTTCATTATGGAAAGGACAGCAGGCGTGATAATTTTTGCCCTGCTTTTTGAGCTTCACGCGGGCATCGATAAGATCCACGATGTCCGTGCGCGCCAGCAGGTCGTTGATAAATACACGCGGAATGCGTCCAGCCATAAATCCCCTTCATCTTTCAGCCTCTGGCTGCGTTGGCTGTCTTCGCTCACTCCCATCACTTACTGATGTAAGCTCAGGGAGACTCGCTCTGTTGCCGCCTTGCCAGCAACTGAAATCTTTCGGGGATTGATTACCCTTCATCTTTCAGCCTCTGGCTGCGTTGGCTGTCTTCGCTCACTCCCGTCACTTACTGATGTAAGTTCAGGGAGACTCGCTCTGTTGCCGCCTTGCCAGCAACTGAAATCTTTCGGGGATTGATTACCCTTCATCTTTCAGCCTCTGGCTGCGTTGGCTGTCTTCGCTCACTCCCATCACTTACTGATGTAAGTTCAGGGAGACTCGCTCTGTTGCCGCCTTAACGTTAGTTCAGGGCCATAAACGGCAACAAGCCGCGCATTCCTTTCGGAAAGCACGGCCTTGATAACTACTTACTTGTCTGTGAGAGGTGAGGGCAAACCCTCAACTATTAATACAGACGAGTGCGGCGTGCGTTTTCGCGAGCCAGTTTCTTCGCGTGGCGTTTAACTGCTGACGCTTTAGCGCGCTTGCGTTCGGTCGTTGGTTTTTCGTAAAACTCACGACGACGAACTTCAGCCAGAACGCCTGCTTTTTCGCATGAACGCTTGAAACGACGCAGTGCTACGTCGAATGGCTCGTTTTCACGTACTTTAATTACCGGCATGTAACTCTCACCTCGATAAATTCGGTTTGCTGCTGGGCTTAAAGCCAGCTCATTTCAAAATGGTGCGGAATCTTACTCCAACACAGGCTGCGTTGTAAAGCACCATAGCATTAACTTACCAACAGTGCGCCCGTGCCGCTGCCGGTATTTTCAGGGCGCTTATTATATACGCTCACCTGAACGGAAGCGAAATACTTTTCCTTTTTGATCGGCCCGACGGCCCGACGCATGCTGAAAATTGCCGCGCCACGGGCTCTTCGTGGTACACTGCGCGCCGCCAGAATGAGGGTAAACGTCATGCGAGTGCTAGGAATCGAAACATCCTGCGATGAAACCGGGATCGCCATCTACGATGATGCGGCCGGGCTTCTCGCCAACCAGCTTTACAGTCAGGTAAAGCTGCATGCCGACTACGGCGGCGTGGTGCCGGAGCTGGCATCGCGCGACCACGTGCGGAAAACCGTGCCGCTGATTCAGGCCGCGTTGAAAGAGGCGGGGCTGACGTCGAAAGAGATTGACGCGGTCGCGTATACCGCCGGGCCTGGACTGGTTGGCGCGCTACTGGTTGGCGCTACGGTTGGCCGGGCGCTGGCCTTCGCCTGGAATGTTCCAGCGGTTCCGGTGCATCATATGGAAGGGCACCTGCTGGCGCCGATGCTGGAAGAGACGCCGCCCGACTTTCCCTTTGTGGCACTGCTGGTTTCCGGCGGTCATACCCAGCTTATCAGCGTGACCGGCATCGGTGAGTACAGCCTGCTGGGTGAATCCATCGACGACGCGGCTGGCGAAGCGTTCGACAAAACCGCCAAGCTGCTGGGCCTGGATTACCCGGGCGGTCCGTTACTGTCGAAAATGGCGCAGAAAGGCGTTGAAAAGCGGTTTATTTTCCCGCGCCCGATGACCGACCGACCGGGGCTGGATTTCAGTTTTTCCGGGTTAAAAACCTTCGCGGCAAACACCATTCGCAATAATAATGACGATGAGCAAACGCGCGCCGACATCGCCCGCGCCTTTGAGGATGCGGTCGTTGACACGCTGGCCATCAAATGCAAGCGTGCGCTGGAGCAAACGGGCTTTCAACGTCTGGTGATTGCGGGCGGCGTCAGCGCCAATCGCACGCTGCGGGAGAAAATGGCGGAAGTGATGAAAGCACGCGGTGGCGAAGCGTTTTATGCGCGTCCTGAATTCTGTACCGATAACGGCGCGATGATTGCCTGTGCCGGCATGGTGCGTTTGAAAGGTGGAACGCGAGGCGAACTGAGCATTACCGTTCGTCCGCGCTGGCCATTAGCGGAACTGCCTGCATTAAAATAGACAATACGGGTTTATAGGAGCCTGCCCTGGCTGAAATAAACCCGTAGCGGTACATTAGTTACCTAATATTTTCGATAGTATACCGCCGATAATGGGAATGCTTCCAATTACGCCTTCAACTGTGCCCCCAATACTACCGCCTATGGTGCTACCAACGTCTTTGCCAAGTTCAGGCATGAGATCGTTAATATTAATTGAACCTATTATCGGCAGGTCGATTTGTATGCCGCCAAATACACCCCCCACGATGCCATATAGCCCACCGCCAATAATACCGCCAACGCCGCCGCAAACATTTTCAATGATACCGCCGCCGCTCACCATAACTATTTGCTCGTGATTTAAGATTTTCATTGCTATGTCCTTATAAAATCAGATTCAGACCTGACGTAAGACAGGTTCATTAAACTTAAAAGAATCTAATCATTTAATGAGCAAGCGGCTATCGTAATTTTTCGATTTTTTATGCTGTCACTATTCATTACTCGTTTTTTCTTTCTTTCTCTTCCAGATCTTATTTTCCTGACCGCGCCACAGGCGCTGAATATTATCGTGATGACGCAGTAAAACCAGGCAAGAAAGCATGGCGACGGGGAAGGTAAACTGCGGCTTAAACCACCAGACGTAAAAAGGCGCGATCAGCGCGCTGATAATGGCGCCCAGCGACGAGTAGCCGCTCAGCAATACCGTCAGCAGCCAGGTGCCGGTCATCAGACCGGTCAAATCCCAGCCAATGGGCGCGATGGCACCAAAGGCGGTGGCGACGCCTTTGCCGCCTTTGAAGTTGAAGAAGATCGGGTAAATATGACCCAGGCATGCCGCAATGGCGGTCAGGCCGAGGTAAAGAGGCGAAACGCCGTAATGCCATGCCAGCCAGACCGGCAACATCCCTTTCAGTACGTCGAAAATCAGTACTGAAACTGCCGGAATTTTGCCGCCAATGCGCAGCACGTTAGTCGTGCCGGGATTGCCGGAGCCGTGAAGGCGGGGATCGGGTAATCTGAACAGCCGACAAACCAGAATTGCGCTGGAAACAGAGCCGCACAGATAGGCGAAAACGATCATTGCAAGCGCGAATACGCTCATAACTCCACTCCGTCCTGTAGGGGTCGTTTTATTCTCTTCATCCGTGGATAATACGCATAAACCGCCGGAAGTGGTATCCGGCAGCCTTAAAAACAGAGACGGTTATCATGGATATTGTATTTATCGAGCAGCTTTCAGTGATCACGACTATCGGCGTTTGGGAGTGGGAACAAACTATTCAGCAGAAGCTGGTGTTCGATGTCGAAATGGCCTGGGACAACCGTAAAGCTGCCGCCAGCGACGACGTGAATGACTGCCTGAGCTACGCTGACGTTTCCGAAGCCATTATCGCGCATGTGGCAGGCGGGAGATTCGCGCTGGTGGAGCGGGTGGCCGAAGAGGTGGCGACGCTGCTGCTAAATCGATTCCCTACGCCCTGGGTGCGTATCAAAGTGTGCAAACCCGGCGCGGTGGCGCAGGCAAAGCAGGTGGGTGTCATCATTGAGCGCGGGACTAATCCGAAATAAAACTATTGTGATTGCCATCACGATGAAACCAAACCACATTATTGTCTGTCATAGGCTTGCTGTTTTGCGCGAGCACTATTTGGCGGTAGCGTTGAGCCACCGCCTTTTTAATGTTTTTGATACGGATAGAGGTAGAATTGATGGCAGATATTCATCAGCTTTGGGTGGCGGCGATCCTTGGCATTGTTGAGGGCCTGACGGAGTTTCTTCCCGTCTCCTCCACCGGGCATATGATCATTGTCGGTCATCTGTTGGGGTTTGAGGGCGATACGGCTGAAACGTTTGAGGTCGTCATCCAGTTAGGCTCGATACTGGCCGTTGTGGTGATGTTCTGGCGCCGTTTGTTCGGTTTGATCGGCATCCATTTTGGTAAGGTGCCGCACGAAGGCACGGGAAAAGGTCATCTTTCCCTGATCCATATCCTGCTCGGTATGATCCCGGCGGTGGTAACAGGGCTGATTTTCCACGATGCCATCAAAACGTTGTTTAACCCTATTAATGTAATGTACGCGCTGGTCGTGGGCGGTGTCCTGCTGCTGGCGGCGGAGTACCTGAAACCTAAACAGCCAAAAGCGGTGGGCATTGACGATATGACCTATCGTCAGGCGTTTGTGATTGGCTGCTTCCAGTGTCTGGCGCTGTGGCCTGGTTTTTCCCGTTCGGGTGCAACCATCTCTGGCGGGATGCTGATGGGCGTGAGTCGCTACGCGGCTTCTGAGTTCTCATTCATTCTGGCCGTGCCGATGATGATGGGCGCCACGGTGCTCGATCTTTATAAAAGCATCGGCTTCCTGAAAATGGATGATTTGCCGATGTTTGCTGTGGGCTTTCTCACCGCCTTTGTGGTGGCGCTGATTGCCATTAAAGTATTCCTGCGCCTGATCCAGAACATCTCCTTTGTTCCTTTTGCCATCTACCGCTTTATTGTCGCGGCAGCAGTTTATATGGTCTTCATGTAAGCAAGATGATGCGGGCCGTCAGGCCCGCGTTCACGCCTGCTCTTTCCATTCGCTCAGCGCTGAAATACGTCTTCCCGTTAACTCTTCCCGCACTTCGCTGCCCTTAAAACCGGCCTCAACCACCGCTTTGGTGGAGACAGCGCGTGCTACAGCAAAGGCCTGGCGCAAATAGTCGCCCTGCGGATAGGGATTATTTTCGAAGCCGGTGCGCCCGCGCGCGTCTGCTTCGCTGGTCAGCGCGATCTGCTCAATGCGCTGCGGCTTGCGCCAGGCGTCCACGCGATCAAACAGCGCCACCAGCGCCTCTGGCGTTTGTCGCTCAATGGTATGTACCACGTCATGAAATTCGGTCACCAGTAGCGCCAGGTCGCGAACAGCGTTGGGCACGCGCAGCCGTTGACAGAGATTTTCTACCAGCGGTACGCCAGCCGGGCCATGACCGGGATGGCTCGGCCATTTCTCGCGCGGCGTCAGCGCCTTGCCAACGTCATGAAACAGCGTGGCGAAGCGGACGTCGGTCTCATCGCTGAGCTGCGCCACAATCGCCAGCGTCATCAACGTATGCACGCCGGTGTCAATTTCCGGGTGCCACTTCGCAGGTGCGGGAACGCCATAGAGGTTATCGAGTTCGGGAAACAGCACGGCCAGCGCGCCACAGTCTCGCAGCACCTGAAAATAGACCTGGGGAGAGGGCGTCTGCAATGCCTTTTCCGTCTCCTTCCACACACGCTCAGCCGTCAGCGCGCTCAGTTCACCGCTGGCGGCCATCGACTGCATTAACGTCAGCGTTTCCGGCGCGATGGTAAAATCGAGATGCGCAAAGCGTGCAGCAAAACGCGCCACGCGCAGCACGCGCAGCGGATCTTCGCTGAAGGCGTTGGAAACATGACGTAGCTGCCGCTGAGTAATATCCTGTCGGCCATGGTAGGGATCATAAAAGCTGCCGCTTTCGTCCTGCGCGATGGCATTGATGGTCAGATCGCGGCGCTGCAAATCCTGTTCGAGAGTGACGTCTGGCGCAGCGTAGCAGCTAAAGCCGGTATAGCCGGTGCCGTTTTTGCGCTCCGTTCTGGCCAGCGCATACTCTTCATGCGTTTTCGGGTGGAGAAACACCGGGAAATCGCGACCAACCTGCGCATAGCCTTTATCCAGCATCTCCTGCGGCGAGGCCCCGACCACCACCCAATCTTTATCTGTGACCGGCAGGTCGAGCAGCGCGTCACGTACTGCCCCTCCGACAAGGTAAGTCTTCACTAACACAGCTCCTGAATCCGTCATTTCAATCAGCATACGCGATGTTAGCGGCAGGCCCCAAATTTACCAGGAAAATCCTTGGGCGCGCCACGACAAAAAGGGCATCAACGGATGCCCTGCTAAAGACTGAAAAACTCAGTTCATCCAGCGATCTTTCTTCTTCCTGCTGGGGATCATGTGCGGCAGCAGCAGGCCCAGCAGCAGACCGACGCCAGCAACGCCGCCGCCGTACATAAACCACTGCATGATAATCGCGCGCTGCTTGTCATCAAGCTGCACGTTGGCAGCATTAACTTTTTTCTGCGCGACCACCAACTCGTTTTTCAGCTTCTGGTTTTCATCTTTTAACTGATTAATTGCGCCGTCGCTGCCTGCCACTTTTTTCTGCATCTCTGCGGTGCGCTGATTCCAGCTGCCGTCAATATTCGTCAGCTTGTCGGTCAGTTCTTTAACCTGCTTTTCCAGTTCCGGCACGCGCGTACGCAGGCTGGGTTGCTCGCTGAGCTGCGCCAGCGGGATCCAGGTGGTTCGTCCGGTTTGGTCACGAATTTGCGCATAATTCGTGGCGCTGTTGGTTTGCAGCAGCGTCACTTCTTCACCGGCGTTCAGCGTGCCGACCAGGCGATAATCATTGCTGGGGCCACTGCGCACCCAGGTGGAGAGCTCATCGGAGATATAGCGTTTTTCTTCAGCGTGAACGGAGGCAGCGACGCTAAACGTAAGTAAAGTAAGGCCAATAACGTGTCTTTTATTCATTCGATGTCTTTTTTATATCAGTCCTGGTTAAAAAAGTAATGGCACAGTCTGGAACCGCCTCGCACAAAGCTGAATGAGAACTATCCTGTTCTCATTTCTGGCCGGGCCGTTGCGCAAAAGAGGAAGAAAGCCGAGACAGCTACGGTAATTCTGCATTACTCTTCACGCTATGAATGGCGGGTAGTGCATCCCATCAGACGCTCTTTTATCGGTAGTTTTCCCCGAAAAAAGCAAAAAAGAGAACGCCACAACGCGCCAGAAACCCAAAAACCGTACCGGTAATCATTAAATCAAGAAGATATGACCATTGAGATTGAAATAAAGTTCATTGCAACCCCCGATGCGGCATCAGAATTGCCGACTCAGCTCACAGCGTGGCCTCACGAACACTCGGCTGCCGAAAAGCTGACCAATATCTATTACGAAACCAAAGATGCGCAACTGCGGCGCTGGGATATGGGCCTGCGTATTCGTGGCTTTGGCGACAGCTATGAAATGACACTGAAAACGGCAGGGCAGAGCGTTGGCGGCCTGCATCAGCGGCAGGAATATAATATTCCGCTGACGCAGCCCGACCTGGCGATTGAAAAACTTCCGCAGGCGGTCTGGCCTGCCGGAACGGATCTCTCCGCGCTTCAGGCACAGTTAACACCGCTGTTCAGCACCCATTTTCTGCGTGAGAAGTGGGTGGTTACTTACCGTGAAAGCGTGATTGAAGTCGCGTTTGACCGCGGTGAGGTTCGTTCCGGTGAGCTAACGGAAGCGATCAATGAAATCGAGCTTGAACTGAAATCAGGTCATCAAAAGGAACTGCTGGCATTTGCCGCCGAACTGGCCGGTATGGGCGGACTGCGTCTGGGCAGTCTGAGTAAAGCCGCGCGCGGCTACGCGCTGGCGCAGGGAAATCCTGCACGCGAGCGGCGGCCCTTACCGATATTAAAAGCGAAACCAAAAGCGACCATCGAAGAAGGTATGCAGAGCGCGTTCGCACTGGGTCTGGCACAGTGGCAATATCATGAGGAGCTCTGGCTGAGCGGTAATCACGACGCGTTACAGGAAATACGCCAGGCGCTGGAGACGCTTCGTCAGGCATTCACACTCTTCGGTTCACTGGTGCCGCGTAAGGCGAGCAGCGATCTACGCCAGCGGCTGGCCGTGCTGGAAGAGACGCTGAAAGCAGACGATCTGCATGCGGAAACACTCTGCTTTGCAGCAGATTCTCTACTGGCCCAGTTAGCACTTACCAACTGGATAGCCACGCAGGGATGGCGGGACTTTGTCAGCGCCGAAGCGGATGTCAAACTTCAGGCTTCTTTTAAGCGCTTCAGCGATATCATGTTAGGCCGCATTGCCGCCGATCTCAAAAGCACGTTTGATAAAATTCGTCACATCAATGAGTATCAGGACAAGCTGCCGCGACTGAACCATCAGCTACTGGCGGTGCGGCTTCTGGCGGGAGCGTATGAGCCATCGGCGGTCTACGGTTGGCTTAGCGGCTGGGAGCGGCTTGCGTTGGCGATTGAAACCCACGATCGTAGCTGGCTTGAGAACGCAGGTCATGACGTACTGAGAACGCCTGCTTTCTGGAAAAATGGCAGCCTCTGACCACGCTGCCTGACGAACGCCATACATAAAGGGAGTATTTATGTCTTCATCCCCTTCGCCGGAACTGCCGCCGCTGCTGGCGGAGGCGGCCAGCCGTACGCTGGATCTACCTGATGAGCCAACCGGCCCGCAGCGTGCCGTGCTGGCCTTCAGCGATTTCATTCGTGAGAACCTCACCCGTCATCCCGAATGGTGGCAGCGGCTGAACGCGCAGCCGCCACGGCCCGATGAATGGCAGCACTACGAAAGCTGGCTGGCGGAAAGGCTGGCCGAAGTGGGGGATGAAAACGCGCTGATGCGCGAGCTGCGTCTGTTCCGGCGTCATATGCTGACGCGTATCGCCTGGATGCAGGCGCTGGCGAGCAGCACAACCGGGGCATCGCTGAAGCAGCTCAGCGAACTGGCCGAAGTGCTGATCGTCGCCGCGCGCGACTGGCTATGGCACGCCTGCTGCCACGAGTTTGGCACGCCGATGAATGCGCAGGGTGAGCCGCAGCCGCTGCTGATTTTAGGTATGGGCAAGCTGGGCGGCGGCGAACTGAACTTCTCTTCCGATATCGATCTGATTTTCACCTGGCCAGAGAATGGCACAACCCGGGGCGGCAGACGGGAACTGGACAACGCGCAGTTTTTTACCCGCCTTGGTCAGCGACTGATTAAGGTGCTGGATCAACCCACGGCGGAGGGCTTTGTTTACCGCGTCGATATGCGCCTGCGGCCCTTTGGCGACAGCGGACCGCTGGTGCTCAGCTTTGCTGCGTTGGAAGATTACTATCAGGAGCAGGGCCGCGACTGGGAGCGTTATGCGATGGTAAAAGCGCGGGTAATGGGCGATCGCAATGACCGCTGGAGCCAGGAGCTTCAGCAGATGCTGCGACCGTTTGTCTATCGTCGCTACATCGACTTCAGCGTGATCCAGTCGCTGCGCAACATGAAAAGCATGATCGCTCGCGAGGTGCGACGACGCGGCCTGACCGATAACATCAAGCTTGGCGCGGGCGGCATTCGTGAGATTGAATTTATCGTGCAGGTCTTTCAGCTGATCCGCGGCGGTCGTGAAAGAACGCTTCAGCTTCGTTCGCTGCCAGCGGCGCTGGGGGCTATTGCCAGTCTTAATCTGTTGCCTGCCGCGCAGGCGACCCTGTTGCAGACGGTATGGCTGTTCCTGCGTCGCCTGGAAAATTTGTTGCAAAGCCTCAACGATGAGCAAACGCAGACGCTGCCCGCCGATGAGCTTAACCGCGCGCGACTGGCGTGGGCGATGGGGTTTGCCGACTGGAGCGCGCTTTATCAGCAGCTTAATCAGCATATGCAGTCGGTGCGGGCGATCTTCGACGAACTGATTGGCGATGATACGCCCGACGCGGGCAGCAACAAAGAGGCGGAGGAGTTTGGTACGCTCTGGCAGGATCGGCTGGAAGAGGCCGAACTGACGCCTTTAGTCCCGCACCTGGACGCACAGACGCGTCAGCGTCTGCTGCGGGCGATAAACGATTTTCATCGCGATGTGGATAAACGCACCGTCGGCCCGCGCGGTCGTCAGGCGCTGGATCAGTTGATGCCGCGTTTGCTTTGCGAGGTGTGCCCGCGCGACGACGCGGCCGTCGTGCTGGAGCGACTGATCCCGCTTCTGCTGGGCGTGTTGACGCGTACCACCTACCTGGAGTTGCTTACCGAATATCCTGCCGCGCTGAAGCATCTGGTTCATCTCTGTGCCGCGTCGCCGATGGTAGCCAGCCAGCTTGCACGCTATCCGCTGCTGCTCGATGAACTGCTCGATCCGGCCACGCTTTATCAGCCAACCGCCACGGATGCCTATCGCGATGAGCTGCGCCAGTACCTGTTGCGCATTCCCGAAGAGGATGAGGAGCAGCAACTGGAGGCGTTGCGGCAGTTTAAGCAGGCGCAGCAGTTGCGTATTGCGGCTGCCGATATCGCCGGAACGCTGCCGGTGATGAAAGTGAGCGATCACCTTACCTGGCTGGCGGAAGCGATAATTGAACAGGTCGTGCAGCAGGCCTGGCAAATGATGGTGCAGCGCTTTGGTCGTCCGCAGCACCTTGAAAACGCGCAGACGCGTGGGTTTGCGGTGATTGGCTATGGCAAACTTGGCGGTTGGGAACTGGGTTACAGTTCCGATCTTGACCTTGTTTTCCTGCATGACTGCCCGGCCGATTCTGTTACCTCCGGCGAGCGTAGCATCGATAGCCGACAGTTCTACCTGCGGCTGGCGCAGCGGGTGATGCACCTGTTCAGCACCCGGACGTCATCGGGCATTCTCTATGAGGTGGATGCGCGCCTGCGGCCTTCCGGGGCGGCGGGAATGCTGGTCAGCACGTTTGCCGCCTTTGATGAGTATCAGCGGCAGGAAGCCTGGACGTGGGAACATCAGGCGCTGTCGCGTGCGCGCATCGTGTTCGGCGAACCGGCGTTGAGCCAGCGCTTTGACGATATCCGACGTGGTGTCCTGTGCCTGCCCCGCGAACCAGAGAAACTCAAAACCGAGGTGCGCGAAATGCGTGAAAAAATGCGCGCGCATCTGGGTAATAAGCACAAAGGCCGCTGGGATATCAAAGCGGATCGCGGCGGCATTACCGACATTGAATTTATTACGCAGTATCTGGTGCTGCGGTATGCGGCTGAGGCGCCGGAACTGACCCGCTGGTCGGATAACGTGCGCGTGCTTGAACTGCTGGCCAACCACGGACTGATTGACGATGAAGAAGCGCGCGCGCTGACAAAAGCCTATGTGACGCTGCGTGATGAGCTGCATCACCTGGCGCTACAGGAGCAGCCGGGGCATGTGCCGCCGGAAACCTTCAGCGCTGAGCAGGCGACGGTCAACGCCAGCTGGCAACGCTGGTTCGAAGCGTAGCGTTCCGTGTATCCATGCGGCGGCGCCCTGAAAGATGATGGCTAAAATGGGCGGGATAATCAGCTTGTGATATTATCGCGCGCACTATTTTTGACTTCGGCCTGGAGTATCTGGAATGAAAATTACGCTGCCCAATTTTAAGCGTGCGGGTGTTCTGGTAGTTGGCGACGTGATGCTGGATCGCTACTGGTACGGCCCAACCAGCCGCATCTCGCCGGAAGCGCCGGTTCCGGTGGTGAAAGTGGATAGCGTGGAAGAGCGTCCCGGCGGTGCAGCAAACGTGGCTATGAATATCGCGTCGCTTGGCGCGTCCTCCCGGCTGGTGGGCCTGACCGGCACCGACGATGCAGCCCGGGCGCTGAACAGCACGCTCACCGGCGTGAACGTACAGTGTGATTTTGTGGCCGTTTCCACCCACCCGACCATTACCAAACTGCGCGTGCTTTCGCGCAACCAGCAGCTTATCCGGCTTGATTTTGAAGAGGGCTTTGAGGGGATCGATCCTGAACCTTTGCATCAGCGTATTCGTCAGTCGCTGTCTGATGCAGGCGCACTGGTGCTCTCTGATTACGCCAAGGGCGCGCTGGCCAGCGTCGAAACGATTATCCGCATCGCGCGCGACGCGAAGGTGCCGGTACTGGTCGACCCGAAAGGCACGGACTTTGAGCGCTATCGCGGCGCCACTATTCTGACGCCGAATCTGTCGGAATTTGAAGCCGTCGCGGGCAAATGCGCCAGTGAAGAAGAGATCGTGTCGCGCGGTATGGCGCTGATGCAGCAGTTCGAACTCTCTGCGCTACTGGTGACGCGTTCAGAAAATGGTATGACGCTGCTCCAGCCGGGCAAGGCGCCGTTCCACCTGCCGACCCAGGCGCAGGAAGTTTATGACGTCACCGGGGCAGGCGATACGGTGATTGGTGTGCTGGCGGCGGCGCTGGCGGCAGGCAACACGCTGGAAGAGAGCTGCTTCCTCGCTAACGCGGCGGCGGGCGTGGTGGTCGGCAAACTGGGTACTTCTACCGTTTCCACCGTTGAACTGGAAAATGCGATCCGCGCCCGTCCTGAGTCGGGCTTTGGCGTGATGAACGAAGAGCAGCTTAAAGACGCGGTGGCGCTGGCGCGTCAGCGCGGCGAAAAGGTGGTAATGACCAACGGCTGTTTCGACATTCTGCACGCCGGGCATGTCTCCTATCTGGCTAACGCGCGTAAGCTGGGCGATCGGCTGATCGTGGCGGTCAACAGCGATGCATCAACCAAACGTCTCAAGGGCGAGAGCCGTCCGGTTAATCCACTGGTTAACCGTATGATTGTGCTGGGCGCGCTGGAGGCGGTCGACTGGGTGGTCGCTTTCGAGGAAGACACGCCGCAGCGGCTGATTGCCGACGTGCTGCCGGATCTGCTGGTGAAAGGCGGAGATTACAAGCCGGAAGAGATTGCGGGCAGTAAAGAGGTTTGGGCCAACGGCGGCGACGTGCGCGTGCTGAATTTCGAAGACGGTATCTCAACCAGTAACATCATCAAAACCATCCGTTCGCAAAAGTGAGGGGATAATAAGTAAAAAGGGCGCATATGGCGCCCTTTTTCGCTTATAAATCTTCCGTTTTGAGCACCCCGGCAACGGGGGCTGCACTTTGCGGCACCGCGCCGCGGCTTTCAAGATCGGCAATACGCTGTTCCAGCGCCGCCAGTTTCTCACGCGTGCGCAGCAGCACCTGCGTCTGCACATCAAACTCTTCACGATTTACCAGATCCAGACGGGTCAGCTGTGACTGAAGCGTTTGACGGATCCTTTTCTCGACGTCGTCGCCAAACTCGCGAATGCCTTTCGGCATGGATTCATGGACCTGACGTGCGAGCTGTTCAATTTTTTTAGGGTCGATCATGGCGGCTTCCTGATAGCGGCAAATTTTATTAAGTGTAATGCCATAACCTGAAAGGATAAACCCGAAAAAGCCAAAGCCGGAAAATGGATAACGACAGGCACATTTTGTACATTGCCCTGTTGTTTTTTCAGGGTTATAGTAATCGTGCTTATTCTCAGGGCGGGGCGAAATTCCCCACCGGCGGTAAATCAGCTCACGCTGAAAGCCCGCGAGCGCTTCAGGCTTCCTGGCCTGAAGGTCAGCAGATCCGGTGTGATTCCGGGGCCGACGGTTAAAGTCCGGATGGGAGAGGGTAACGCATCTGTCGGGCCTGTGCCCGCCTTGCCGTTATTTTTTGTCACCGTTTGACACTCCTAAGCACGCCCTGGTTCTGGTAACCCATAAATTTTATAAGGTTTTATTACCATGAATCAGACGCTACTTTCTGAATTTGGCACGCCTGAACAGCGTGTGGAACGAGCCATTGCCGCACTGCGCGACGGTCGCGGCGTAATGGTGCTGGATGATGAAGATCGCGAAAATGAAGGCGACATGATCTTTGCCGCCGAAACCATGACCGTTGAGCAGATGGCGCTGACCATTCGTCACGGCAGCGGCATCGTTTGCCTCTGTCTGACCGAAGATCGCCGCCGCCAGCTTGAGCTGCCGATGATGGTTGAAGATAACACCAGCGCCTACGGCACCGGTTTTACCGTTACCATCGAAGCAGCAAAAGGCGTGACGACCGGCGTATCGGCGAAAGACCGGATCACCACCATTCGCGCTGCCATTGCGGATGACGCGAAGCCCGGCGATCTGAATCGCCCCGGTCATGTTTTCCCGCTTCGCGCGCGCGAAGGCGGCGTGCTGACCCGCGGCGGTCATACCGAAGCCACTATCGATCTGGTCACCCTGGCCGGTTTCAAACCGGCAGGCGTATTGTGCGAACTGACCAATGATGACGGCTCAATGGCTCACGCGCCGGAAGCGGTGGTTTTCGCCAAACAGCATGCTATGCCGGTGGTGACGATTGAGGATCTGGTGGCGTGGCGCCGCAGCCACGAAACCCGTCAGGCAAGCTGAGCGAAGCCGACACGTTAAAAACCGGGCCTGGCCCGGTTTTTTTATGCTTAACCGACGCCGCTGCTTTGTAGCAGCGTCAGGCTGAATCCCATTACCGTCATGCCGCACAGCACGCCGTAGCTCGGATTACCGTGTGGATCGACGTCACGCGCCAGCGGCATCAGTTCATCCACGGAAAGCGCGACCATAATGCCAGCCACCGCCGCCATTACCGCGCCCATTACCACTGGCGACAGCAACGGGCCGAGCAGCATGAACGCCATCACGCCGCCCGCAATTTCCGCCATGCCCGACAACCCTGCCCAAAATAGCGCTTTACGCTTTGAGCCGGTTGCGGCAAACATTGGCCCGGCAACGGCCAGCCCTTCGGGAATGTTATGGATGGCAACGGCCAGCGCAATGCCAAAGCCGAGTTCAATATCGCTGCTGGCGGTAACGTAAGTGGCCACGCCCTCAGGAAAATTATGCAGGCTGATGCCGAGCGTGAGTAAAATAGCAGTGCGGCGCAGGCTGGCTGGCGTGCCGGGAGATGCGGACAAATCCTGCGGATGCTGATGAGGCAGCAGGCGATCGAGTGCATAATAGCCCAGCAGTCCGGCGATAAACATGCCGTAACCGAGAACCGGCGACATGCCCTGCGCATTCAGTGCGGCAGGCAGCATCTCCATCAGCGAGATAAGCAGCATGATCCCGGCGGCAAAACCAAGCGAAAAAGCCAGCACGCGGTTTGAAGGTTTCTGCCCGATCACGCCCAGAAACGCGCCGATAAAAGTGGCGCCACCGGCGAGCACGGTCAATAACAGCGGCACGGACATGCGTTTCTCCCCTCACAAAATGAAAAGTATAGCCTTGGCTATACATTGCAGACAATTTAGCACTCCGTTCGTAAAGAAACGTTACCTGTTCGTCAAATTTCCTGAAAATCTTCATCATGACTCTCCGCGTTTATCACGACGAAAAAGCGCGTAATGTAGCCATCATTAAGGTAATTCGTAGAGGGTATTTACAATGAGTAAGTTACGCATGCCCGCGCTTTTTCTTGGACACGGCAGCCCGATGAACGTGCTGGAAGAGAATACCTGGACCCAGACCTGGCGCAGACTGGGAGAAACGCTGCCGCGGCCAGAGGCGATCCTCGCCGTTTCCGCACACTGGTACACAAACGGTACCGCCGTCACTGCCATGGAAAAACCGCGCACCATCCACGATTTTGGCGGCTTTCCGCAGGCGCTGTTCGATACGCACTATCCTGCGCCCGGTTCGCCCGCGCTGGCGCGTAAGATAGCTGACGCGCTCTCGCCGCTGGCCGTACAGCAGGATCTGGCGTGGGGATTGGATCACGGCTCATGGGGCGTGTTGATCAAAATGTATCCGGATGCGGACATTCCGGTTGTACAGCTGAGCGTGGACGCCACAAAGCCGCCGTTATGGCACTTTGAACTGGGTCGCAAGCTGGCAGCGCTACGCGAACAGGGCGTGATGATCGTCGCCAGCGGCAACGTGGTGCATAATCTGCGCACGGCACGCTTTCAGGGCGAGGCGGAACCCTATCCCTGGGCCCGGTCGTTTGATCGCTACGTTCGCGACAATATTGGCTGGGAAGGGCCGGCAGAACAGCATCCGCTGGTTAACTTTATGCAACACGACGGCGCAGCGCTGTCGAATCCGACGCCGGAACACTATCTGCCGTTGCTGTATGTTCTGGGCGCGCGCGAACCCGATGAGGCCGTTTCGATACCGGTTGAGGGTCTTATCATGGGATCGTTAAGCATGCTGTCAGTGCAGGCAGGCTGAAGGGCGGTCAACTTCCGCCCTGATTTAACGCATTAACTGATAAAGGCGTGCGGATAGAAACGTGAAAGATCCTGGGTGATCAGCGCGCGATCTTCCCGCAGGCCGATCCCGGCAGGCTGATCGTCTATCAGCCAGCTGCCGATTAACGTGTAGCTATCGCCAAATTTCGGTAGCGGATGAAACTGCTGCACAATCATACCTTCTTCGCCATACGGGCCGTCGACGCGGGCAATCTCTTTACCGTTATCGATAATGCGAATATTTGCACCCTCACGGGAAAACAGCGGCTTAATCACGTATTTGTCCAGGTGCGGAACATTGTCATCTGCAAACCAGGCGGGAAGCAGATTGGGATGATTGGGGAACATTTGCCACAGCAGCGGTAGCAGCGCCTTATTCGAAATAATGCTTTTCCAGGCCGGCTCCAGCCAGCGCACGCCCGCGTCTTCCAGCTTGGTGGAAAACGTTTCACGCAGCATAAACTCCCACGGATAGAGTTTAAATAAATTGCCGATCACCTGGTCGTCAACGTCGGTGAACTGACCTTTTTCGCCTAAGCCAATATCGTCAATATAGAGAAATTCACTGGGCAGACCGGCTTCCGTCGCGCAATCCTGAAGATATTGCACCGTGCCGCGATCTTCTTCCGTATCGCGGCAGCAGGCGAAATGCAGCCAGCTAAATCCGTGCTGCTGATGCAGCGCAGCAAAGCGCTCGATCAGCTTCTCTTGCAGGCTGTTGAACTGGTCGCTCTGCGCGGGCAGATTTCCGGCGTTAAGCTGATCCTCAAGCCATAACCATTGAAAAAAAGCGGCTTCGTAGAGGGACGTCGGCGTGTCGGCGTTGTTCTCTAACAGCTTTGCGTCCGTCTTACCATCCCATGCAAGGTCAAGACGGGAATAGAGCGAGGGCTGGCTGGATTTCCATGAATCGCGCACAAAGTTCCAGGTATGCTTTGGAATGCGAAATTTCGTTAACAGTTCTTCACTGTTAACGACTTTTTCCACCACCTGTAAACACATCTGATGCAGTTCGCTGGTCACGTTTTCCAGCGTCTCAACCTGTTGCAACGTAAACTGATAGTAAGCGTCTTCACACCAGTACGGTTCACCGTGCATGGTATGAAAACGAAATCCATATTCCGTTGCTTTTTCACGCCAGCCGGGACGTTCCGTGATGGGTAAACGTTTCACCCGTCAGCCTCCAAAGGAGCGACGTGAACCTGAGGTCGCGCTGCTGCGTTGCATAGTCGACTGCTTCGCCACGCTTTCGCCAAAGCCGCCACGGGTCACCGTACTGGTGGTCGCCGGTTTTGGCGCCAGTGCGGTTTTCGGTACGGTCATAGTGCGGCCCGGGGTCGCATTGCCGAAGCTTTTGCCCGCGGCGTCAACGAATTTACCGTTAGCAGGACTGTTTGGCGCACGAGAAGTAAACAGCGGCTGAGGCGCAACGCGACCGCCGCCCATCATGCGACCCATCATATAACCGGCCATCAGCGGCATCCAGAAGCTGCCGCTCTGCTGCGACTCGGCATTGGTGTTGCCGACACCGGCCTGCGCCGGTGCCTGCTGGCACTGGCCTTCGCCAAACTCTGCCACACACTCTTCGCGGCTGGCGTATTTCGGCGCGGTTTTGGCCGCCTCTTTTTGCGCGTCGTTAAATGCGGTGGTGCACTGCTCGCTTTTGCCAGGATTGGCGCTTGAGCAGTCGTCGGCATTCTGATAAAGCGAAACCGTTTCATCCGCCTGCTCACAACCGGCAAGCATAAAAACAGCGCTGACGGCGAAAGCGACGGGTGTTAAGTGTCGTGCGCTCCAGCTTTTGCGAAAGGAGGCATGATTAATATTTTTTGTCCGTTTCATCATTATTGTCCTGAGCCCAGAGTAAGGGGACAGGATAGGGGAATGGCGCTGAAAAATGAAGCGAGAAGGCCGCAATGGTGGTGGGTATTTACACAGCTATACGTTCGTCAGATCGTTTGCGTGCGTCCACCCAATGCGGACGCACGCGAAGAGCTTATCTACAAAATCAGCAGCTACTCACCCGATTTATTACCTGAGTCAATGGAGCCGATGTTAAAAACGATGCCATCGACGTTCAGATTTACCTTGTTATCCGCATAGATGCGGTTAAACAGATAATTTCCAAGCTGTGATGCAGTAATATCGATATTATTACCCGCCTTCACCGTACTCCAGTTATGAAAACCGCCATCAATATCAAGAGTAATATCATTCCCGGCAGAGATATTTTGATAATTTGAAAAAGCCTGGTCAACCTTTAGCTGAAGATCATTTCCGGCCTGTAATAAGCCAGAGGTTCCGTTAATAGCATGCGTTGTCATAAGCAGATCCTGCCCGGCCTTCACATTGCCATTTTGATTGCGCATCTCTTTAATGTTAAGGATGGCACTCTGTTTGCTTAAAATATCGGCATTCGCGTTATCGACTGAATTTGCATTGATCGTCATATCGTTATTACTGAGGATCCGGCTCTGCTGATTACTCAGTCGCTCGGTTTTAAGATTAAGCGCGCCTCCGCTAACGATGCCACCCTCAACATCAATTTCGATATTTTCCAGCCAGACGCCAAACATCGGGCCATATAGCGTCTTATAGCGATTGACGACTGACCTTGCATCAATCTTCATATCGCCTTTTGAAACCAGGATACCCCCCGTATTGCTGAGCTTGTTGGTATTAACGATCAGCTCGCCCGTTGCGATGGCGGCAGTATCGTTTATAACGGAATCAGTCGCGTTCAGGGTGGTTTTTCCACCTGTTTCAATGCCGCCCATCCGATTGTCAATTTTAGTGGCGTTAATGGTAAGATCCTGACCGGTTGTGATGCCACTATAACTCAGATCAAGCTTATCGATGTTCAGCAGCATATTATTTGTAGCATACAGACCGCCGCGATAATTCCACAGGGAGTTTGCCTTTATCTCCATATCCCCTTCGCTGAGCAACCGTCCAGTTTCGTTATTGATATGATCTGTTTCGAGCGTAAATTCCTGCCTGGCATAAATGACAGAATCGGTGACGTTTTTCAGATTAGCCGCCGAGATATTTATGGCTCGTTGACTTACCAGTTCCGCAGAGCGACCGCTTGCGCCGTTTTCAAGGTCGCCTTTACCGGTATTGATAACCAGATCGCCCGCACTCCTTATCGAGGTTTTATTAACCAGTTTTCCGCTTTGAATAGTTAAGTGTCCAGTGGAAACCAATTCGCCGGCGTTTTCAAAATTGTTCCCCTGTGTTGATAGCATCATATTTCTGCCACTTTTAATGCGCCCGCTGTTGCTTAAATTTCCTTTGAGCGTCGTGGTTAGATCACTGGCAGCATCAATGACGCCATTATTGCTCAGATAGCCTGCTGTAGTGATCGTAATATCATTCAGCGTTGACTGAAGCAGACCTGCGTTTTTTACGCCAAAGCCTTCTTCAGTCGCAATCATCGTAATACGATCGGCCTGAATGCCCCCCAGCGCGGTCACATCGACGGCAACTTTATTGCCAAACCAACTGTTATTCTGACCTGTTTTAGTCACGTTAAGCGTATCATTATCAACAGCGTTCTTTCCGGTAACAATTCGCAGGTTTTCGGCTTTTAATGCTGCGCTGACTTTGAGCATATTCGTCAGGATATCGGTGTAGGATGAATCATGGTCGATCAGACCTTTGCCTTTGATATCAACTTGCCCGCCTTTAATATCAAAACTTTTGAGCACGCCATTGTCAATAAGCGCTTTACCGGTCGCCAGGGTTGAGCGTTGTGTGTTGATGAATCCACAACCGCTACAGGTAATACCTGCGGGGTTTGCAACGATAACCTGCGCTTTTTCACCGGCAACTTCGACCATACCGGCGAGAATGCTTGGGAGACCACTGGTGACTTCATTCAAAATAATAGAGGCTGACTGCCCCGCAAGCCTTTCATTGGCAGCTATGTTGCCAGCCAGTTGCGTGTTGCTGGCCTGAGTTCCGTTGTTTAAGACAACGCCCTTCATGCCTACATCAAAGTTAGAATAAACATTATGAGAGAGCCCATTCCCAGAAACAGGATTAATATTTACAACTGTTGTTCCATTATTGCTTGAAATAATTTTTGGTGACTGGGGGTGATTCATATCAGGAATTATGGCTGAATAGCTCTGAATGCTGTATCCTGATGCGATCAACGTAGCAATAAATGCACTATAGATCGGTGATTTCTTTTGATTTTTATCCCGCATATGATATTTCCTTATTTGATGGTGTCGGGGTTATGGGAAATTTTATAGTGAGGATTTTCAGATCATAAGAAATCCTCCCCATATATATTGGCATTGAAAAAAATAACTTTATATAGTAATAAAGTTATTTGCATGTATGAGAAATTTGACGGAATATTAAATTAATCAGCTGGAGTATTATGAAGTAAGATTCAGTACGCTTTTCTGGTATTCTGACAGGACTAAATAAGTTGTATATCATTATTGTTTTGTTATAAAATTCAGCTGGTAAAATTCCCGATTAAAATCTTCGGGGCATCATAGTGAAATAAGAGGGATCTTAATGCGCACCTTAAACCATCATGAAGTGCTTTGTGTAAGTGGCAGCGGTAGTGAAAATGCTTTTGATTTTATCATGGATGCTATTTGTGGTTTTATTAGCGGGCCGGTGAATGCTATGCTTAACTTCATACCTGATATTATATCAAACTTAATTAACTTCGGCGCCAGCGTGCTGACGGCTATTTTTCATGAAGCTTTAGCAAGAATGGGCTTATGACCATCCGGTTGATTTATTACTGGAAAGAATAAGCGTTGTAGTAAAGTAAGTGTGTTGTTTCTAAGAGTATTAATTCTACTTAATAAGGAAGGAGTAAAAAATGAGGGAACTCACTGTTAAAGAAATACACCAGACCAGTGGTGGAATATTCGGTATCATTACAGCGCCGATTGGTGCTTTCATTGGTTTTGTTGTCGGTGAACTCGTCGATGAAGCGCTGGCAATGTTTGGCAATTTCGAGACAAACTTCAGAGGTGCTGGCATGAGTTTAGGTGCGGGGATCGCGGCACTCATCGGCTTATCACCTATTATGACGCTGGTCTTCATGCGTGAAGGTATCTTAGGTATGGTACAAAACGGCCTTGATATTGCTCAGCAAGCCAGGGATCGTCGTCAGCCTTCCGCATAATATTCTGTCATTTCTGAGCTAATTAAACCACGTCCTGAAACGTGGTTTTTTTAATTATCCACATCGGCAGGTTTAAACTGACTAAGATCATGCAGGATTTTCTTTGCCTGATGATAGTCGCGTTTAAGAACATTATATTTTTCAATACTAAATATCATTAATGGTATCAGCAGGCAACATAAATAGACTGCCCAGAATTGAGCGTTACTGAAACTGGATAAAATCAGGCAGGCAGAGCATGTCCACGCAAGGGTTATGCTCATCCAGAAAATTATTCTGCTTTTTATCGCGGTTTTCAGATATTTTTTTGACGTCAGGTTAACAAGCGCTTCAGAAATAATTTCTCCGCAGAAAATGTACCGTCGGCTTCGCTGCGCGACCAGCAGCATAAAGCCAGTTACAATCTCCATTAGAATAATCATTGCAATAATAAAAGCTGGTGAGTCAATACCTGCCGTTACGCTAAAGTCAGGCTTGCTGGAGAGGGGAAGCACCAGTGCAAGATTAACCATGAGCACTATGACGATATCTTCAACGAGATAATGGGTTATGCGCCTTCTTTTTATTTTTAATAAAGTTCGCTTTGAAATATGTAAAATTACTTTTTGAATATAAGCATGGAGCGTTTTTTTATGTAAAACAAAGATCCCATATGGCAGGATAATTACTCCACAAAAAAGCAGCCAGCCGGTAATTAAATAATCCGGAAGCAACATGCTAATGCCATATAGCACGATGGATGTCGCTATCGATATTCCTGCGCTGCATAAAGGCTTTGCAAGCCAGATAGTTATATCTCCAATGGGTTTTTTTGCTAATTGTTCAATAGTCTGCTTATTTTCATACATGCGCATCGTACAGATGGTATACATCCAGTAAGCCCGTCCTTCTCTGGCCATTGTCCACGCGAAAGATACCGCAATGGCCGTCAGGCCAGTAAACATCTCTTGCGGAGTGGCATAAAGTGTATTCCTGACCAGAGAAGTCATCAAAATTGCGACAGAAATAAAGCAGCCAATCGCGAAGAATACATTATGCCGATTGATGAAACGGAAATAGGTCGGGATCATTATTCGCAATGCCTTATACAGAATTCAGAGGTAATAATAAATCACGGTAATGATATTTACCGTGCGTAAGTCTGTTTTCGTCCAGTAGCGTTAACAGGAATTTTTTTGCGCTGATTTCAAGAAAGTTATGCTGCGCAGTCTGCTGACAATGCACCATCGTTTCGCGCCAGCGCACCGGGTCTGTCAGATGATGCGCAAGATGGTCGATAATCGCCTCCGGACAGGTTTCAGGCTGTGCGGTGCGATTCATATAAACAGCAATCTCAGGTGCTTTTAGCGGCAGAGATGACAAAAGTTGGCGCAGTTCCGCTACGCCTGCGGCCATCAGTTCGCAATGCCATGCACCGTTTACCGCCAGTTTAGTGGGTGCAATGCCTCTTGACAGCAGGGCACTGACCAGGGTTTTCATTGCGCCAATGTTGCCCGCAACCACCTGGCGATCGGCTGCATTGTCGCACGCTACCTGCAAAGTCGGGTGTAGTCCAAGCTCGCCGATCAGCGTCGACAGCGTGTTTCTGCACAAACCCTGAATGTGATACATGGCGCCTTTATTTTCAGTCGCCAGCCGCTGCATGATAGCCGCACGCCCGTCAATCGCCCTGAACAGGCTTTCCTGCGTAAAAACACCCGCCAGCCACAGCGCTGAGTATTCGCCAGCGCTGTGGCCAGCGCAGGCTGTAACAGGCAGTTTTTCTTGTTCTTTCAGGGCGGTTACCGCCGCGACATTAAACGCGGTAATGGCGATTTGTTGATATCGCGTTTGCGTTAAACGCGTCATCGGTCCTTTCAGGCAAAGTTTGCGAACATCCATGCCGGTTATATCACTGGCGCATTCAAATACCTGGCGGGTAGCCGCTGAGCGATCGATAATATCGGCACCCATGCCGGGTTGTGCCGAACCCTGGCCAGCAAACAGCACCATCCATTGTCGTTCACCGTTACCAGAAATAGCGTAATCCTGCATAATAAAGTCCTTTTTCGCCAAATAAGCTAAATTCGCTGCCAGCACGCCCAAAACTGAGTGTTGCACCTGTATAAATTTCCGTGTCATCCCTGACCGGGCTACTCACCTGCATAGTTGTTAACACGCTTCCGTCCGTCAGGTTAGCGATCGCTGATGTTCGCCAGTTCAATGCGCCTGTTTCACTACGATTTCGGCTGTTAAACAGCATAAGATAGTGTTTGGTTTGCAACGCGCCCTGTCGGCCGGTTCGGTCAATTTCAGCGGCCATTAAACGTGAATAAAGGCGAAAGCCATCCTGCACGATGGGCAATGAGGTTATGGGATAACGGGGGTTGATATAGCCGCCGTTCGCAAAGGCAACATCCCGCGTTAACTGCCGCCATTCACTGCGAGAGTAACCCTGACTCTGGCCATAATACTCAACGCCTGATTCAATTTGTTCGCTGCTGGTATAGCGCATGCCGCCGCCAATATCGCCGGTGACACCGCCTGAACGTCGACTAAACGGCTCTTTTGTTGCCGAAGCATCGTAACTGTGCAGTCCCTGGGTGGCCTCTTTTTGAAGATGGCGCCAGGTTTGACCCTTCGCGAGTCCCCCTTCAAGATTGAGCACCCAGTTGTCGTTCAGCATGTAGTTCACGCCAGCAGAAAGGCGCTTTTGCGCACCGGCGAGCAGCGATATCGTTGAAGTTCTGTTCGCCAGCCCACTGGTCGAATAGCTGAAAAGATAGCGATCCTGAGCGTTAGTTCTTTTAAGCGAGCTCTCGTGGTAGTCAGCATCAATATCCGTATTTTCCTGCGTCAGCCGGGGCAGGATCACCGCATCCCAACTGCCGGAGGCCGTCAATAAACTGGCGGAGATCCCCCACGATCCTTCATCGTAAAAAGCGGGCCAGTTATCGCCTGCGGCATTAACGTGAACGCTGCGAAATGCCCCGTGAGGGTTACGCAAAAGATCCAGTGGCGATACGGTATAGAGATAACCGTAACGCCGTCGTATTTTTCCTGCGTCAAGAAACAGATTTTCACGAGCGGCCCAACTGAGCGCCGCCAGGTTATAAAACATTCTTCCCTGACGCCGGCGATCCTGTAGCGAACCCGGCTGATGACGGTGCCAAATGAACTCGCCGTTGGCTTCGCCTTTAAAAGTGAGTGCTTCTCCGGCATAACAGTTAAGTGAAGCCGAGCTGTAAACGTTTAGCAGCGTGTTATGTTTGAATGCGTTGTCATGATCGTTCCACTGTGTACGGCTACTGCTTAATTGCACTCCTTCCAGACCCACATTCCCTCTGGGAGATTGGCAACCCACATCCGCCAGCGCCGCCAAAGGCATAAGGAGCACGAGTAAACCAGGCTGTTTCATTGGCTGCCCCGGCTTAAATAGTCTTTCTGAAAATAGCTTTCAGGCAGCGATTCCAGCATCAGATCGCTGTACGTCATGGTGGTCCAGTTATCTTTTCGCAGCGCATCTTCTACGATAATTGTTGCCGGACGCATTACGCCCAACGCGTCGGTATAGTTAAGGTAGCGAGAGCGCTTAATCAGCCGTCCTTCCGTAGAAAGGAAATCTATCTGCTGAGGGTAATACGTGCCGACTTCGACCCAGTAAGTAATGGCGGGATAGGGGACTGACGGCCACCGGCGGGTTAACGACAGCTTGTAGCATTTGGTTTCGTTACACGCTTCCGTGCCCAACAGGGTGGAAACGTAGGAGTAGTCGAAGTCCGCTGCGACCACATCGCCATTCGAGACCTGGCCCAGCAGGCGTTGCTGGCGCGAAATGGGAATGGGACGACGCAGTTCCGGCGCGAAATACCACATTTTATCAAGATCGGAGAGCAGTACTTTACCCTTGTCTCTCACGGGGGAGACGAAACGCACCAGCGCGCGCGCTTCGCCTTTTTCGCGCTGCTCATCCGGTTTATAGAAGCGCATAGAGATATCCAGCACCTGCTGCTTTTCCGTCAAATCCCTGCCGTTCTTATGCTCCGTTAGCGTCAGCGTATAGCGGAAGGGTTTGTCCGGAGCACGAACACGGTCGGCGCGACGGATGATCTCTCTGGCTTTGCTGTCTTCTTGCGTGATTTGCGACAGCTGCTCGCGATCCAGTGAGAGCACCGGCGGCCGATCTTCCGCCTGCAAAGGGGCTGACAGCAGGAGCAGGAGTAGTAATGGCAGCATTTTTCCACCTCAGGCCGACAGCGACATGCCAAGATCGGCAACAAGCGTGGTGCCGCGAATAGCGCTGGACTGAGGAGAGATTAAAAAGGCTGCGATATCCGCGACTTCTTTCGGCTCAATCAGCCAGCGGCGCGGACTGTGTTCATATCGCGCGTACAGCTCTGGCCAGAGTTTTTGCAGATATTCCGCCATATCGGTGTTAACCATACCCGCACACAGGCCATTGACGCGGATGCCCTTTGCATAGAGTTCCACCTCAAGATAGCCAACCAGCGACTCAAGCGCCGACTTCACAATGCCCAGCGGATAATCGGGTAATACACGACGGCTGCCCATACTGGATATGATGCAGATTGAACCGCCGACAGGCATCAGCGGTACGATTTCGTTAACGCAGCTATTATTTCCGATGATGTTGCCATTCAGCAGCAGTTTCCAGTCGCTACGGGTCATCTCGCTAAAGGGCTTAAACGGTGCGCTGGCGGCATTAAGGACTAAATGGTCGATTCGCTCCACGCCGCCCTGCTTCAATTTTTTAACCATTTCAGCAATTTCACGCGGTTCGCTGATATCAGCCTTCGCCAGTCTGACCGACACCTGCTGCGCGGCGGGCGATACCAGAAACTGTTGTAGTCCGGCTGCGCTTTTCCCCTGATCTTTTCGATAGTTTAAAATAAGATCATAGCCCTGAGCGGCAAACTCCTGCGCCATGGCCATGCCCACGCCGCGGCCGGCACCGGTAATAAAAACGGTTTGATCCTTTTTATTCATTTTTCATTCCCTGATTTAACCTTATTAAATTAATTCCTAAACAAAACGAAATGCTTCAGCAATAACCAGATTGGCTGCGCGGCGTGAAGGAATAATCGACGCAATAAGCGCAGTCACCAGCGGTAACGCACATGAGAACCAAAACAGATGCATATCCTGATCCCACATCACAAACGCCAGGTATCCCTGTGTATAGCCGGGAGAGGGCGGCATGGGTACGCCATTAATATTGATAAGCATGGCAATGATCAGTCCAAAGAAGACGCTCAGCAGGGCACCTATCAAGCCGATGATGATCCCTTCAAGAATAAACAGTCGGCCAATATACGATTTGCTCAGCCCCAGCGCTCTTAGCGTGGCAATTTCGCGGGTGCGCTCAATGACATTCATCATCAGGGTGTTGCCGATCATAAACACCACGATAATGCTGACAATGGTCTTGATAAACAGAAAAATACCTTCAAAAAGATTGACCACCTGATGGTAAAAAATGGCCAGTTCATCCCAGGCGTGAACCTCAAGAGGAAGATTATTTGCCCCGACAATCTCCTTAACCCGAGCCATTACCGCTTCGGTCTGGCTGGTGTCCTGAAGGAGCATAATAATTTTGCTGACATCTTCGGTCTGTAGCAGATGCTGGGCCGTTGCAAGCGGCACTTTAATTGCCGTATCGTCATAGTCTTTAATCCCCGATCGGAACACGCCGCGAACCTGGGCAGACATTGCGTTCTGGCCGCCTTCAGGATTCACCACCAGCAGATCGGTCCAGTCATCGTAACCTGCGTTCAGCATGTTTGAGACACCGCTGCCCAGCGTGATATTAAGCGGCTTAACGTCTGATAAATCGCTGCCGGAAATAATGGTGTCCAGCGCACCCAGCAGTAACGAGGTTTTTGGTTCAATGCCTACGCCGGCAAAAAACGTTGAGACGCCTTTGTCGTACTGCGAAATGATGCCGGAAAACTCCAACTGGCCGGTGATGGTTTTGGTCTGTTCGGCAATCATGGGGTCGGCCAACAACAGGGCTTTCACCTTTGTATAATCTTTAATGGTGTATTGCAGTGAGCGACTGTTGCCGTTAGCCATATAACCCTGTTGATATATCTGGATATGGCCAAGATTGGTGCGGATGGTCTGTTCGCGCAGGGCATAGAATGAGTAATCGACAAAACCGCCAAAAATGAACACCGCTACGCCGCCAAGCGTAATGGCGATCAGTGTTACGGCCGAGCGGCGCCGGTGACGAAACAGATTAAGAAAGGTATAACGAATATCCGTTGGCTTTCGCACCAGCGTAACGGCCACCACGCAGACCGCATAAGCAATCAGAATATTGGAGATAATGAATAATACGTTGCTCATCCTTTGCCCTCCATAAGCGGGAGTATCACCTCGTCAATTTCTTCCGACGTCCAGGCGGGTGCCGTACCAGCGTTATTTTCCAGCAGGGCTTCGCCGTCAGCGTCCATCTCATGCAGCGTTTTCCATGCCAGGGCGGCCATGTTGCCGTCGTTGCAACTTTCTGCCGCACGCGCGCGCATCAGCGTCAGCATCGGTTTAAGCGAGGCAGGAACGGCGTCATTCAGGGTGTTCACATCCTTGATAGCAACGACACAACGGCCGTTACTGGCAGGTACAAAGGCATCCATACGCGCACGTAGCCAGAACAGACGCCAGTTTTCAGGCTCAGTCTCTGCGGCTTCATCCAGTGCATAAAATCCCAGTTTTGAAAGCTCAGCCGCGCGCATGTAATTCTTTTTACGCAGATAATCACCCGCCTGAAAGAGCTGCCCATAGCCATAAAACATTCTGACGGTACGGTCGTCAGGTTGAGCGCCAAGCTGTTTTTCTAATAAAAACGTCGCGTCGTTGAGTCCGGTGCTATCCCGCTTATCCTGCATCAGCAGCAGAGCCTGCGCGGTAACATTATCGGTGCTCAAGGCTTGCAGGCGCTGCTTCAGTTGCGAACCGGCGGCCCAGCCTGACGAAGGCAAACCCAATACCATCAGGGCAAGCAGTAGCAAAAAGCCGAGCCCCAGACGGGTCAGCTTATGCATTGCAGTAATCATCCTTGATCCTTCCATCTTCAATTTGCAAAACTCGCCGCGCCCGGTCGCGTAATAACGGGGAGTGGGTGGAGATAATGAACGTGGTTTTCAGTTCATGGTTCATCGCCAACAATAAATCGATAATCTCTTCACCCGTCCGGGTATCCAGGTTACCGGTTGGTTCATCAGCAACCACTAAACGCGGCTTTTTCACCAGCGCGCGCGCGATCGCCACCCGCTGCTGTTGACCGCCGGAAAGTTCACCCGGCGGCCGACGGTAATGATCCAGTAAGCCCACTTTCTCAATAATATGCATAACCTGCTCGCGGGCGTCGTTTCGCCTGAATCCGTTGAGCATCAGCGGATAGTAGACGTTATCGAAAACGCTGAGCACCGGCAGAAGGTTAAAGAACTGAAAAACAAACCCTATGGCGTCAGCACGCAGCTTCGCCATCTGGCCATCGTTGAGCTGCGCGAGATCGTTGCCAAGCAGATACACTTCTCCGTGAGTCGGTTCATCTATGCCTGCGAGCAGGTTAAGCAGGGTACTTTTACCACTGCCGGACGGCCCGCAGAGTGCGATAAACTCACCATCATGGATCTCGGTGGTGATGGCATGAAGCGCATGAACAGGATTAGCCGGATCGCCATAGCTTTTGCTGGCCTGATTCAGAATGGCCAGCGGTAGAGGTCGGGCAGACTGAGTGTTCATAGTGACGTGTTTTTCTCCCTGAGATCGATAGTGTCCTGATGCAGTGCCGCTGCCGGGAGGCAGTTAACCAGCCACAGGCGTTGGTCGGGATGCAGGCTGCTTATCAGGGCCGGCGTCCGCGCCGCTTCAGCCCTAAACCAGTGATAAATTCCCAGCGCCGGATTCAGACTGCCGCTGTCTCCGTATTGATGATAAAGAGGGACATGGTGGGCGAACGCGGCTGCGGCTCGGCGGTTGATGTCAAGCAAAGCAGGCGCCGGGGGAGCACAGCTGAGAATGTGTTCACCGCCGGCATCACGCCAGTATTCTGACAACCGCTCTGCGGCGGCGCGGTGCGCTGTCGGCAGGATCTGCCTCGGGCCAACCGAGAGGGAGGGCAGGGTCTCCGCGCATTTTGTTACCAGCATACAAAGATTGCGCTCTACGGCGAAAAGCGCATTCGTCCCGCGTTGTGGCGACGGTTTTCTACGCGGCCAGCGCTCTGTCTCGGATAAAGACATCACCGGGAAATGCCGATGTTGGCCGCAAATCACCACGTTATCGGCAACACCGCTATGAAGACAGTCCTGCGCCATATCCAGCGCCAGCAAGAAGCCCGTGCGTTCACCGCGCAGTTTGCCGCTAAAGGCCTGAATCTTAAAATCCCACAGGATTTTTTTGGGCAGGATGTCGACAAACATTGAATCACGCCAGTTATCGATATCTTCGAACAGACTGGTTTCGCCCCAGGAATCGAAAAATATCATGGCGTTTTTTGCCCCGCGCTGACGCAGCCGTTTCTGCGCTGCGCGAGTCTGTAAGGCACGCTCGCAGGTATCGGTAAAGGCGTCGATGCTGTCACGAAGTTCCGTTTTACGCGGCGCAAGCGGCACGTCACCACCAAACCGGCGAAACATCCAGCCATCGGTTAACGTTTTTCTGCACGCTTTTTTATAAAGTGACGCTTCCCAGACATTATGCCAGCCGGGTTGGAAGCGGACAGGCAGGCTGGTGGGTTCCTGTATCTCCATGGCAACCAGTCCTGTCGCCAGCGCGGATGTGGGTTTCAAGGCTGCACCTCCCGGCGCGAAAGGACGCTGCTGACGATAGAGCCTTCCATGCCCAGGGCCGTTTTGACCAGATGTCGGGCCGTTAACGTAACGGGGGCGGTATTGCAATGCAGGTGAAGATGGCTGGAGGTCGTCGTCTTCACCGGACTGTGCCAGGAGAGCAGTCGCTGTGTTTTCAACGCGTCGCAGGCAATAATCAGATCCACCAGCGCGCTACAGGTGGAGAGGTAGCCTGTCTGGCCTTTATAGCTCACGACCGGAATGCCTTCATCGCCCCAGAGTTTACGAATTGCCATCGCTTCGGTGTTATCACTGGCAGGAATGCCGTTACCGTGGGGAAATATGCAGCCAATCGACCCGGCGGCAACGTCGGCTTCCTTCATCGCCTGCTCAATTGAGTGCGTAATGGTGCGGAAATCACCCGTTGAGGCGTTATCACGCGCTCCGCTGTGTTGATAGCTGACACAGCTATCCAGATAGACCGCTGGCGAAAGCCCACATGTGCGGGCGAGGTCATCACGGCACATCAGTAGCGCTGCGGCGCCGTTGCTGAGTAAAACGCTGCTTTCCCGTCCATTGAAAGGGCAAGCGGGAGATTCACCCAGCATGTTTTGCGCGGCAAGAAACATCATATCCTGAGTCAGGATATCCACCCAGCTGACCACCAACGCAACGTCTGCCAGACCGCTGCGAAGAGCGGCGTGCGCAAGGTGCACCGCCGACATTGACGATGCGCTGGCGCTGTATAATGTGGCGGGAGGGCGCGTCAAACCGTAGTGCGCAGCCAGGGCCTCGCTGAGCGCGTCCTGAGCATAACAGTTGGCATGCAATTTTTTGATCGCCGGAAAATAGAGCAGATCTTCCGGGTCGTTGCGATCGCGGTAGCCCGCCACTTCGGCGATATCTGTCCTCAGTCCGTTGCCGGCTATATAAACTCTGACGCGCTCGCCGCTGAGCAAAGAGTGCGGCTGGCCCGACTCGCGCAGCGCTTCATCGATAACGCCGGTTATGAGCCGCAACGTTTCTTTGAGCGTGAGCGCGCGACGCGTCTTTTGAACGGGCAGAGGCGCGTGTTGCGGATTCACAAACATATTCATCATGCTGCGATCGCGCTCACAGCTGAACCACGGGCGCGAAGGAACGTGGCGACCGGCGGTGAGTCCGGCAATCAGCGCCGGTACATCGCTGGCAAAGGCGCTATACGATCCCCGACCAATCAGCGCCACCGCCTGATTGCGCGACGTCATGCAGGTTTCCTGAGTACGATGGCGTAATGGTTGCCGCCTTCTGTTGAACCCAGCACCAGCGCCGTTTCCACCGTTTTCTTGCGTCGCTCGGTAACGAAATCCACTTCTTTTTCGCAGAATGACGTGGTGTGTGGAATGGGCAGAATCTCGCTGCGGCGCATGATTTCAGAAACCATTATCACATTCAGGATCCCCATACAGGATTCCACTACCCCGAAGCAGGCGTTGTAGTTAACAAAGGGCGTTGAGGCCATTTTTTCAGCAAATACATCGCGTATTGCGTTAACTTCGGCACGATCGCTGCCCGACGTACCAATACTGGAACCGCAAATGAGTGAAATATCTTCAGGCGCAAGCTGCGCTTCGGCAAGCGCCTGGCGTATGGCGCAGGCCAGGGCTTCAGCATTTCCCGCTGTAGTGTCGATGTCGAAATAAGCGGTGCTGTTGGCGCGGCCATATCCTGCAATTTCTGCCAGAATGGTGGCGCCGCGCTCAGTCGCTCGCCCGGCGTCCTCAAGGAACAGCATGCCCGCGCCTTCACCGGTGAAAAAACCTGCGGGGTTGTCACTGTAAACACGGAATGCGCCCGGCGATTCATTCATCATCAGGTTGCGATGGAGCGATTGCAGATAGACTGAGAATGAATTCATCGCCTCATCTGCGCCGCCCACGATGGCCTCAGGTTGCAGACCCTGCCTTACCAGTTCATAACCGTAGGTGAGCGCACCCAGCCCGGCGTTCATACCGGTTGCGAGCGTGGTGTTGTATCCTTTTATGCCTTCAGAGATGGAGCAGAAGGTGGAGATAGCATTCATCAGCGAGCCGGGAAATTCGGAGGTGCGCACGTTCGCCGTATCGGGATAGAGGCTGTTCAGATAGCGTTCGACGCGCTTTTGCGGCCCGCGCGACATGCCAAGCACCAGGCCCAACTGATGGCCGTCGCGCTTGATTTTACGTCCGGCCTCTTTCATTGACTGCGTCAGCGCCAGCAGAGCGTAAGTTCCGACGTCATCGGCCTTGCGCGGATCGTAACGGCGGAGATATTTACGTGGTTCCAGGCCGTTTATCAGATGCTGCCAGGTTTTTCCGCGCAGCTTTTTGCGCCACTCGCTGCCATCGCCATAGCGTTCAAACAGGAAGTTTTGCATTTCACTGTTCTCCTGCAAATTGCCGATCATCTCTTCAAACTGCTGAATGGTCTCCTCGTCCAACATCAAAGGAACCAGTCCCTGCGGGGAGGTATCCTGCCAGAGACGATCGAACACAGCGCTCAGATCGTGCCCCTGCGACGTCACCATTCCCCGGCCCACGATGGCTACGCGTCGGGGTTTGTAAGCTGTTTCTGCTGCGCTGCCCACATGCGGGCTGGCGATCACGCAGCAGTTATTACCGCCGAAAGCATAATTGTTCTTCATAAACAGCCGGACAGCGCCGCGCTGGAACTCATTTGGCACGTAATTGAGATCGCAGTTGATGCGTGGTGAACCAAAATTCAACGTTGGCAAAATCATGTCATCGGCCAGTGTCAGGAAACAGGCAACCATCTCAATGATGCCCGCTGCGCCAATATTGTGACCGATATATGACTTTGTTGAACTGACCGGAATTGCGGCGATGTGAGGAAACACTTTTTTCATCGCCAGCGTTTCACAGCGATCGTTGGCCTCGGTGCCGGTGCCATGCGCGTTAATGTAATCGATATCAGCGGGTTGCAGGTTCCCGTTTGCCAGGGCGCTATTCATTACCTGTACGGCGCCTTCGGCACGAGGATCGGGCGCGGTTTCATGGCAGGCATCGCCGGAGGTGGCGTAGGAGATCATCTCACCGTAAATGGTGGCGCCACGGGCCACCGCATGCTCATACTCTTCCAGTAACAGCGCGCCTGCGCCTTCGCCAATGGACATGCCCGGCGTGCCAGAAAAGGGGCTGGTTGGCGTCGGTTTCATCGCCTGTAACGCGTAGAACCCGGCAAACGTTGGCAGGTAAATGGGTTCTGTGCCAATAACCAGCGCGGTACTGTTTTTACCGTTTTGGATCAGGTCAAACCCGATGCCCATGGCGTTGGTGCTGGCCGTACAGGCCGTTGCCAGCAGCTCAAATCCCCCTTTCAGACCGAGCAGGGATGCCACGATGGCGCTACAGGACGAGAAGCAGCCGCAAACAATCGCTTTTTTGAGTGAGAATCGATCTGGCTGGTTTTCGAAAAGTGGAATAAAGGCTTCCGTGCCCGCAGAGGAGACGCCGATAATGAGCGCCGTTTTTGCGCGCCGATCCGCTTCATCCAGGCGTGCCGATTCAAGCGCTTCGTGGCCCACTTTATAAGCCCACAGGGCAGCGTTATCCAGGGTGGCGATCTGTTCTTCGCTCAGTCCCGGAAAATCAAGCGGTTGTAAGACTTCCGAGGCATTGGCATCTTTGAACAGGCCCAGATATTTTTCGCTTGGGTGTATTCCGCAGGTTTTATTTAACAGCGCCTGTTTGAACTCAGGGACGTTACTGGCGATGGAGGAAAGCTGCCCCATGCCGGTAATGACTACCCGCTTACGTTTTACTAACATTATCTCGTCTTCCCTTACCAGGCTTCCCTGAAATCGCGTTATTCTGCTGCTGTTACCGCCACGTTGGCCTCAGCCTTTTCTTTTTCTTCTCTCTCTTTTTGCCATTCCAGTTGCTGAAGAAGATCGCGGGGGCGGCTGCTGTCGATATAGCTGTGTTCCGAAGGATTCACCAGGAAGCTGTAGTTGCGGGCAAAAGGCACAGCGGCAGTCTGTAGTGAGATGAGCTTTCCGTCCGCCGTGCGCGCAGAAAAGTGGGTAAGATCGGCCCAGGCGTAAGCATTATCGATAAAAAGTCGACCGATGGTTTTTTCAAGATCGGCCGAGTAGCCGCACTCAATCACTTCACCAATGGTTTCGCCGTCCAACAGGATCTCGTCGCCTTTTTGCGGCAGTATGTCCGGCTGGCCGTCAATGACCATGCCAACGATGCGGCGTCGCGGCCCGGCTTCAAGGCGCTCCTTCAGCGGAACCATGCCGATAAACGCTTCTTTATCGTAACGAACCATCCATTGCAGTTGGAGTTCGACAGGACAGCGGCTAATGTGGGAGGGTTGCCAGCAGGGATTCTCAAGGCGCGCCTGATGCTGATAATCCAGCCCGCCGGGTGAAAGATCGAATTTCTCACCCGCTTCGATCAGTTGCTGCCATGCATGGGCCAGGGCGCTATATTCGCCAGCGAGTTTATACGAGAATTCGCCATGTTTACCGGCACGTAGCAACAGCATATCGTCATCAACATGCATATGTTCCTGGAACGGCAGGCCCGCAATGTCCATGCCGTAAAGCTCGACCAGCAATTCCCAGCTGTAGGGGCCTTCAATATGCAGCATGCCCCAGTCGTTTAAAGCGGTGATCTCATCAATGTCTTCGAATTCTTCGGCGTGTTCAGAAAGAAGCCGCTGCATCATGTCGCATAGCGCGTCGCCCGTCAGCCATTCTGAAAACAGGATATAGGCTTCTTCATCACAAAGAATATAAAGATCGGTAATAATCTGACCCTGCTCATCCAGCACCAGCGTATACATTGCCTGTTCATCGCGAATCGAAGAAACATCGCCGCTTACCAGCAAGTTGAGTAATTCCCACGCGCTTTCGCCACTGATTTTTGCCTTACCGAAATGTGAATAATCGGTAAGGAGAATATTTTTACGTACTGCCAGATGCTCTTTTTCCGACGTGGTGTAACGTGCAGGTACAGCCACGCCATTACGTTCAATCATCGCAACACCATGCTGTTGATGATGCTGCATCAAAGGATTCGTCATGTTAATTGCTCCCTGCAACCGCTGTGTTCTGCTGCTCTTCCTGGGACGCCAGCTCAGCGTTTTTTCTTTTTTTATCAATAATGAAAGAGACCAAAGTATTTACACTGCGCATATAGGATGGATCGTCGCCTTCGCCAACACGAATACCAAAGTTTTTGTCGAGAAGAACAAGGAGTTCAGTTGCATCGACTGAATCCAGTTTTAAACCACTGCCAAACAGCGGTGTATCATCATCAATTTGCTCTGGTGTCTGGTAAAGATTCAGCCGCTCAATAAGGCCATTTTTAACGTTGATAAGCGTTTCTCTACGCTCATCTATTTCCACCTGTAAAGCTGTTCTCTCCATGATACTGACATATCCCTGTATTAATTAATTAATGCGCCCCGGCTTTCGGCACGAGTTCGTTCTATTCGAAAATTAATAATTTTGCCCTGGCTGGCAATGTGTCTTCCGACTCTGGCACTGACGTCATAATGATAAAAACCATGACTGTCTGTCATGCTCAATTTACTGGTCACCTCAATGGTATCGCCAGGCACAACAACGTGCTTAAATTTGAGATCCTGTGCGGCCAGAAAGCCAACAATACGATGTCGCTCTGCGAGAACGCGTTCGGTTCCGTCCGGTGTTTGCAGTGCGCGAGAGATATCATCAAACTTCTTCAATGCATTACCGTATTCTTTTTCATGTGCGTGACAGTAATCATTTAGCAAACTAAGATATTCGCTGGCCTGCCCAAATATTTCGGCAACCATGACGCCTGGCATTACCGGATTATCCGGAAAATGTCCCGGAATATACGGCTCATTAAAACCCACATGTTTAATTACGGTGATGCTACCGTCATCACCTGGCTTAAAATCGATAATCCTGTCAACCATAAATACAGGTGAGCGCCATGCGCCCATCTTTAATAAAAGTTGTGGAGGGACTAAGCTTTTCGTTGTTTTCAATCTTATCGTTCCTTTTACGTTAACGCATGATCAGGCCGCCGTCGACGATCAGCGTTTGTCCGACAATATAGCTGGCGGAAGATGAACTCAGGAAGGTCGCTACGTTGGCAACTTCATCGACATTTCCCTGACGACGAAGTGGAATAGCTGTCATGATGGCCCGCATAATTTGACGAGGAACTTTCTTTACCATGCGAGAATCAATGACGCCTGGCGCAATCGCATTGACTCTGATCCCACGCGCGGCATACTCAGCGGCAAGCGTGCGCGTAAAACCAATGACGCCTGCTTTAGCTGCGCTATAGTTTGTCTGACCAAAACTGGAGGTTACGCCTGCTATTGAAGAGACGTTAACGATGGCCGCAGCATCGGCAAGCGTGAGCAGGCGGAAAAATGACTTACAGACGTTAAATGTGCCATAAAGATTGGTTTGCACCACAGAATCAAACATCTCCCAGTTCATTTCTGAGAAAAGCGTATCTTTGCAAAGGCCGGCATTATTAACTAATACGTGCAGCGCGCTTATTTCAGCTTCTAATTGTCCAGCCAGCCGGGCAACGTCTTCCCGCTGCGTGATATCACAGCGAAGCAGGAAAAGATTTTCCCCTGCCGGATGTGCCTGTTTAAGCGCTTCAAGTTCAGCAGAATTATGGTGATAGACCGCGTAGACTTTACACTGTTGTTCAAGATACTGTTTACATAGCGCGAGACCAATATCGCCACTCGAACCCGTAATTAATACATTTTTATCCGCTAAATCTGAATAAACTGCCATACTTTCTCCGTTACTTAACTAAAGGCGGCCACGGCCACGGCATGAGTGCTGCAATGTGAAATGCTCAACGTTACAGAATGAATCTTTTTTTCACTCATTATTTTTAAAAACGCACCGCTGAACTGGTATTCGGGGCAACCAAAAGCATCATGATCAATTTCAATATCATGAAAAGTAATGCCGTGCCTAAAGCCAGTGCCAAGCGCTTTTACCGCCGCCTCTTTTGCTGCCCAGTAGCCCGCAAAACGTTCTGCATTTTCCCCAATCGGATGAAGATAGCGCTGTTCACCAGGCGTTAATACGCGCCTGAAAAAGTCGTCACCGCTTTTTGATAACGCTCGCGCAATGCGATCGACGCTAATAATATCCACACCCATTTTCATCGTTATAACTGGCCTTTTTATCGCTGATGATGGTTAATTGCTGTTGATAGTTTATGTTCTGCAAGCATAACGGTTATAAATTTTAATTTATTCTCTTTATATCTTTTAATTTTTCCGGTTTTTTCCATAACGCTTTTTTATTATGGGTTTTTTTCTGGAAAGAATTATGCAGCTTTCAGTATGTTATTATAATTAATGGCGATAAATTTTTTCTGTTGATTTTAATGGGTTTATTGTGTTTTTCATGCTGACTTAATCTATCCGGGTTCTTTGCCGGAGGGTTTCGTTATCCAGAAATTATGTAAGTCAGTGTCATAACGCATTAATTCCAGAAATTATTCCTCTGAAAATTGTACTAACACGCTTATATTTTGCAAAGGATAACGATCTTCCTGCCTGAGGATAATAAAATTTATTTTTTAAATCTGAAAATAGCCAGCCTGAGATTGACGTCGGGGGTTAATCGTAATGGCGCTCCTCAAAATGATAACGCTGCCAGTCCGATAGCTGTAATTGATGCATTGCAACATATAGCTTACAAAAGGGAAATCGTAAAAAAACGAAAATATCCCCGTGGCTATTTTAAGAGAGTCATTTATAAGGTGTTTTGGAAACCAATAAGGGCAGCATGATGCTGCCCCGGAATACGTTAATGGCTGAAGGGATTGCGACGGGTATCAGCGGCTTTAACAGCAGGTGCAGCCGATGAGTTTGCACGCGGTTCGGGCGTCTGCTCAGCCGATCCAGCCTGAGCGCCGTTATCAGCGGAAGCGTTCTGCTGCGGCGTTTCAGGTGCCACCGCTTCCGGCGACGTCGGGACATCTTTACCCAGACGGCTGTTCAGATCGGCGAGATCCTGCTCGTTAAGCGTGCCCAGCGCAGACTTGATATTCAGCTCGTTAATCATATAGTTATAACGCGCATCGGAGAGTTGCTGTTTCGCGTTAAACAGGGTCGATGTGGCGTCCAGCACGTCGACAATGGTGCGCGTCCCCACCTGATAGCCTGCTTCCATCGCGTCAAGTGAGCTTTGTGCGGAAACCACGGCCTGCTTGTAGGCGTCGATGCTGCTGATCGAAGCGTTTACGTTGTTAAACGAAGAGCGCACGGTTTGCACGGCGGTGCGGTGCGCGCTCTCAAGCTGTTCGCTGGCGGAAACGTAGGCATACTGCGACTGCTTCACCTGCGATGATACCGCGCCGCCGCTGTAGAGCGGAAGCGAGAAGCTCAGCCCGACCTGATTCGAACCCGAAATGCTGTCGGCGGTTGAGGCGGTCTGATTAGCCCGGCTGCCGCCGTATTTGCTGTTCGACAGGCCGGTTGAAGCCGTCAGATCCACCGTAGGTAGATGACCGCTTTCGGAAACGCGGATCTGCTCGCGCGCCAGATCCTGCGATAAACGCGCGGTCAGCACGTTGAGGTTACGGCTTTCCGCCTCTTTCAACAGCGCATTGACCGGCTTTGGCTTCACCGGTTTAAAGCTGTCGACGTTTAGCGACGCCAGGCTCAGGTAGTAGTTGCCGGTTACCTGACGCAGCGTTTCAAGATTATTGTCAAGATTGTTGCGCGCCGTCACTTCGTTAGCCAATACGGTATCATACTGCGAACGGGCGTTTTGCACGTCGGTAATCGCCACCAGGCCCACATTAAACCGCTGCGTGGTCTGATCAAGCTGACGATAAATCGACTGCTTCTGTGCTTCAATGTAAGAGAGCGTGTCGATGGCGTTGAGCACGTTGAAGTAGGCGGTGGCCGTGTTCAGAATCAGCGTCTGCTGGGAAGCCTGATAGGAGACATCCTGAATGCCCGCCTGCTTTTCCTGAAGCGTTAAGGCACGCCATTTTGACATGTCAAAAATGGTTTGCGTCAGTTGGAGCGAGCCGCTGGTGGTATTGGAATGAATACCACTGCTGTCGCGGTAACCGCTGTTATAGGTATAATCTGCACCCAGACCTAACTGAGGAAGCAGCGGACTCCGTGCCTCATTGATTTTTTCGAACGCGGCATCGCGATCGGCTGCAGAACTGCGTAGATCCGGGTTTGACAGTCTGGCCTGCTGATAGACCTGAAGCAGGTTCTCTGCCTGACTGCCGACGCTGAAGCCGCCCAGGCTCAGGCCGATAAATAGAGGGAGCAGTTTCTTCATTTGCATTCCTTGTAGTGCAGCAATATTGGTATGGTAGCGCTGACGTAAGCCAAAAAATAATCGCTGATTCTAACGAGTAGAAGAATGAGATAAGTTGGCTGAACGTGCCATCTTGCCTTAATTTACTCAAATAGTTCATTAAGAACCAGACTCTATGCAAATCCGGCATTGCTTTTTCCGTTTTTGCCCATATCACAACAGGAGCGATCCCGATGGAAACCGGCAGCAATTCTCCCGTGATTTTTACAAAAAACGATGTAGAAATTATTGCGCGCGAAACACTTTATAACGGTTTTTTCTCCCTTACGCGCTATCGTTTCCGTCATCGCCTGTTTAATGGAAAAATGAGCGGTGAAGTAACACGTGAAGTGTTCGAGCGGGGTCATGCGGCTGTGCTGCTGCCTTACGATCCGCTGCGTGACGAGGTGGTACTGATTGAGCAGATCCGTATTCCGGCTTTTGACAGCAGCCCGACGCCCTGGCTGTTAGAATTAGTGGCCGGCATTGTCGAGCCGGGCGAAACGCCTGAAGATGTCGTGCGGCGCGAAGCCGTTGAAGAGGCGGGCATCGCCCCGCATCGCGTTAAGCCGATCGTCAACTATCTTGCCAGCCCCGGCGGCACCAGCGAGCGTCTGGCGGTTCTGGTGGGTGAAGTGGATGCCAGCGTGGCACAAGGAAACCACGGTCTGGAGGAAGAGAATGAGGATATTCTTGTTCACGTGGTCAGCCGACAGCAGGCTTACCAGTGGGTGGAAGAGGGGAAAATTGATAACGCGGCCTCGGTCATCGCATTGCAATGGCTTGAACTGCATCATAAAAGATTACGAGAAGAGTGGAAACCTGAATGATTAAGCGCTATGTACCTGATTTTCCTGAAATGATGCGCCTCTGCGAAACCAATTTCGCTCAGTTGCGCCGCCTGTTGCCGAAAGAGGATGCGGCAGGCGAGTCAGTGACCTATCAGGTGAGCGGCGCACGCTACACGGTGACTGTCCAGGAAGCCACGCGTTATACCACGCTGGTGGAAATTAAACAGGTTGCGCCAGCCGTGAGCTACTGGAGCCTGCCCGCGATGTCCGTCCGGCTCTATCATGATGCCATGGTCGCAGAAGTGTGTTCAACGCAGCAGATTTTTCGCTTCAAAGCACGCTATGATTATCCCAACAAAAAGCTGCATCAGCGCGATGAAAAGCATCAGATAAACCAATTCCTGGCCGACTGGCTGCGCTACTGTCTGGCGCACGGCGCGATGGCGCTTCCGGTACTGAATGCCTGACGACATCATCTGAGAGAGGTCAACCTTAAGGACTGTGATTGGATAGCCTGTTAAAACTTCCTGTAGCAAGTGGGTCGAAAATCAGGATTTTACAAATAACGGACACCCACCTTTTTGCCGGTAAACACGAAACGCTGCTCGGTATAAAAACCTGGGCCAGTTTCGAGGCGGTGCTTCAGGCGATTTCGGCCAGCCAGCGGCCTTACGATCTGATCGTCGCCAGCGGTGATTTAGCGCAGGATCATACCGTTGCCGCCTATCAGCATTTCGCTGAGGGTATCTCCCGCCTGTCGGGTCCGTGCGTCTGGCTGCCGGGTAATCACGATTTTCAGCCTGTGATGTTCAGCACGCTTGCCGACGCAAAAATTGGTCATGAAAAGCAGGTTTTAGTGGGCGATAACTGGCAGGTTATTTTACTGGACAGCCAGGTTTCCGGCGTGCCGCACGGTGAACTCAGCGACTATCAGTTGGAGTGGCTGGAGAAGGCGCTGGACCGCTTTCCGCAGCGTCATGCGCTGGTATTTTTGCATCATCATCCTTTGCCTTCCGGCTGCACCTGGCTCGATCAGCACGGCCTGCGTAATTCACATATGCTCGACGCCGTGTTGCAGCGCTATCCGCAGGTCACCACGCTGGTCTGCGGACATATTCATCAGGATTTGGATCTGGACTGGAATGGTCGGCGCCTGCTTGCCACGCCGTCAACCTGCGTTCAGTTCAGGCCGCACTGCACGAATTTCACTATTGATACCGAGGCGCCGGGCTGGCGCTGGCTGGAACTTTTTGACGACGGTCGGGTTGAAACGGAGGTGGAGCGCTTGCAAACGCGCGCCTTCAGCCCGGATCTTGATTCAGAAGGATATTGATATGGCGACGCTGCTCTATCTTCACGGTTTCAACAGCTCCCCGGACTCGGCCAAGGCCACGCAGTTTACGCAGTGGCTGGCGGCGCATTATCCGGCGGTGCGCATTGACGTACCGCAGCTTCCGGCGTTCCCTGCCGACGCTGCCGCGCTGCTGGAAGAGAAAGTCATGAGCGCCGCCGGAGAAACGCTGGGCATCGTAGGTTCCTCGCTGGGTGGCTATTACGCGACCTGGCTGTCGCAGTGCTTCGGTCTGCCTGCGGTGGTGGTGAACCCCGCCGTGCGGCCCTTCGAGCTGCTGACCGATTATCTGGGCGAAAACGAGAACCCCTACACCGGCCAGCAATATGTGTTAGAGTCTCGCCACATTTACGATCTGAAAGTGATGCAGATTGAACCGCTCGCCTCGCCCGATTTATTGTGGCTGATTCAACAAAAAGGCGATGAAGTGCTCGACTACCGTCAGGCTCTGGACTACTACAGCGCCTGTCGCCAGACGGTGGAAGAGGGCGGCAATCACGCTTTTATCGGATTCGAACGCCATTTCTCCTCAATCCTCAGCTTTTTGGGCTTAACGTCCGCCTGAAGGGGTTGCGGGAAGGCCCATTTTATCCATCAACAGATGTTAACGATGACTCAATCCAGCTATAACGCTGACTCCATTGAGGTACTCAGCGGCCTTGAACCCGTTCGTCGTCGTCCGGGAATGTACACCGACACCTCTCGCCCGAATCACCTCGGGCAGGAAGTGATTGATAACAGCGTCGACGAAGCGCTGGCGGGCCACGCCAGCCGCGTTGAAGTGATCCTGCATGCCGATCAGTCGCTGGAGGTGATTGACGACGGGCGCGGCATGCCGGTCGATATCCACCCGGAAGAGGGCGTGCCAGCCGTTGAGCTGATCTTCTGTCGTCTGCACGCCGGCGGTAAATTTTCCAATAAAAACTACCAGTTCTCTGGCGGCCTGCACGGCGTGGGCATTTCGGTGGTGAATGCGCTGTCCAAACGCGTCGAAGTCACGGTCCGCCGCAACGCCGAAGTATATGAGATGGCGTTTGAAAACGGCGACAAAGTTGAAGATTTGCACGTTACCGGTACGGTCGGCAAGCGCAATACCGGTACGCGCGTCCGCTTCTGGCCCGACGTCAGCTTCTTTGACAGCCCGCGTTTCTCGGTGTCGCGCCTCAGCCATCTGCTGAAGGCGAAAGCGGTGCTTTGCCCCGGCGTTGAAATCATCTTTAAAGATAAAGTAAACAACACCGAACAGAGCTGGTGCTATGCCGACGGCCTGACTGATTACCTGAACGAAACGGTGAATGGCCTGCCGGTGCTGCCTGAGAAGCCCTTTGTCGGCGCCTTTGCGGGCGATGTCGAAGCGGTAGACTGGGCGTTGCTGTGGCTGCCGGAAGGTGGCGAACTGCTGACCGAAAGCTACGTTAACCTGATCCCGACCATGCAGGGCGGCACGCACGTGAACGGCCTGCGCCAGGGATTGCTCGACGCCATGCGCGAGTTTTGCGAATACCGTAACATTCTGCCACGCGGCGTAAAGCTGTCGGCAGAAGACATTTGGGATCGCTGCGCCTATGTGCTGTCGGTCAAGATGCAGGATCCGCAGTTTGCCGGTCAGACCAAAGAACGTCTTTCTTCGCGCCAGTGCGCCGCGTTCGTTTCCGGCGTGGTGAAGGATGCCTTCACCCTCTGGCTGAATCAGAACGTGCAGGAAGCCGAACAGCTGGCGGAGCTGGCGATCTCCAGCGCCCAGCGCCGCATGCGCGCCGCGAAAAAGGTCGTCCGTAAAAAGCTCACCAGCGGCCCGGCGCTGCCCGGCAAGCTGGCGGACTGTAGCGCGCAGGATCTTAATCGTACCGAACTCTTTCTGGTGGAAGGGGATTCAGCAGGCGGATCGGCCAAGCAGGCGCGCGACCGCGAGTTTCAGGCGATTATGCCGCTGAAAGGCAAGATCCTGAATACCTGGGAAGTCTCTTCCGACGAGGTGTTGGCGTCGCAGGAGGTGCACGATATTTCCGTGGCGATCGGCATCGATCCCGACAGCGAAGACATGTCCCAACTGCGCTACGGCAAAGTCTGTATTCTGGCGGATGCGGATTCGGACGGTCTGCACATCGCCACGCTGCTTTGCGCGCTGTTTGTCCGCCACTTCCGCACGCTGGTGAAAAACGGTCACGTTTACGTTGCCATGCCGCCGCTCTACCGTATCGATCTCGGCAAAGAGGTTTACTATGCGCTGGATGAGGAAGAAAAAGCGGGCATTCTTGAGCAGTTGAAGCGTAAAAAGGGCAAGCCGAACGTGCAGCGTTTTAAAGGGCTGGGCGAGATGAACCCGCTTCAGCTACGCGAAACCACGCTCGATCCCAATACGCGTCGCCTGGTGCAGCTGACGGTAGATGATGAGAATTACGAGCAGACCCTCGCGGTAATGGACATGATGCTGGCGAAGAAACGCGCGGAAGATCGTCGTAACTGGCTTCAGGAAAAAGGCGACACCGCCGAAATTGAAGTGTAAGTTTCAGCAAAGGCGGCCCGTAACGGCCGCCTTTTTTTCAGGATCGACACGCCGTGAAAATCACCCTTGAAGAGCTTCGCGCCTGGGTGGCGGTGGTGGACAGCGGTTCAATCACCGCCGCCGCCAGCCAGCTCAGCCAGACCACCTCCGCCATCAGCCGCGCGCTGAGCCGGCTGGAGAAAAAGCTGCAAACCACGCTGCTGCACCGCACCACGCGGCGAATTGCGCTGACCGAAGAGGGACAGCTGTTTCTTGAGCATGCCAGAGAGATACTGCAATCCGTTGAACGAGCGGAAGAGCAGATCGCTCACCGCCGTGAAGTGCCGTCCGGTCGTCTGCGGGTTAACGCCGCCACGCCGTTTATGCTGCACGTGATCGTACCACTGCTGGATGAATTTACCGCCCGCTATCCGCTGATCCAGCTTGAGCTGAACACCGACGACATCTTTATCGATCTGCTTGAGCAGAAAACGGATATTGCCATTCGCATTGGCGAACTGCGCGATTCCACCATTCACGCCCGTTTTCTTGGCGTCAGCAAAATCAGACTGATGGCCAGTCCGGCCTATCTGGAGAAGCATGGCACGCCCACCAGCGTCGCCGACTTAAGCCATCACCGGCTGCTCGGCTTCAGCCAGCTTGACCAACTGAATGTGTGGCCGGTCTGCCAGCCCGACGGTACATTTTTACCGATCGCACCCACTGTTTCTGCCTCAAGCGGCGAAACGCTGCGGCAGCTGGCGGTGTACGGGCAGGGGATTGTGCGCATTTCGGACTTTCTCAGCCACTGTGACAGAAATAACGGAAGGCTGGTGCCGGTGCTTGAGGAGGAGACGCGCGAGATGCATCATCCCATCCACGCGGTTTACTACCGTACGCCGTCGGTACGGATCCAGTGCTTTATCGATTTTCTTCGCGAAAAATTTACCAGCCAGGCGCTGCTATAAAAAAACGGAGCGAGAAGTCGCTCCGTCAGTAATGATTCAGCTCGCCGGTTCCAGCACAAAGATCTTCACCTCCAGCACGTCATCTTTGATCAGGCCGCGGTGTGCTTCCATATGCTCTGCCTGCTGGTGCTGCTCCAGATGACGCAGCGAATCCCACTGTTCCACCATAAAAATGGAGTCCGGCGAGTGCTGCTTCCACGGCACCTGCGCTTTATGATCAATCATCGCCTGATAGCGGCCGCAGCCCTCTTCGGCCAGCACGGCAGGGATGAGCTTTTTAATGGCCTGCATTACCGCGGTTCGACGGCCTGGCTTAACGCATATTTCAGCAATTACGGTGAGCATGGTCATTTCCTTAAACTGACGTCGTGTCCGGTAAGTTAAGCAAAGATCTCGCTCAGATGAGTCCGATAGCGCTCAAGATCGTGTGGAATGTCCGGCTGCTTTATCACGTCGTTACAGATAAAGGTCGGCAGCCCTTCCATGCCAAGGAACTGGTTCGCTTTATGAAAATGCAGATATAACCCATCCACACCGACGCCTTCGAAGAACTGCTGCGGATCGGTAAAGGCTTCAAGCGGCGCGTTCCAGGTGAGCGACAGCATGTATTTTTTACCCTGAAGCAGGCCGCCTGAACCGTATTTTTTCGCGGCGTCGGCGCGGGTGCGGCCATCGCTGGCGTAGAGCACGCCGTGGCCTTCGGTAAAGACCTCATCAATGTACTTTTTCAGGATCCAGGGCTCGCCCATCCACCAGCCAGGCATTTGATAAACTACCGTGTCGGCCGTGCGGTACTTCTCAACTTCTTCGGCGACAACGTAGCCATCATCAACCACGGTCAGGTCCACTTCATGGCCCGCATCGCGCAGGAAAGAGGCGGCGGCGTTCGCCAGCGTGTGGTTCAGTTCGCCTTTGGAATGGGCGAAGGCTTTGCCCGCGTCCACAATCAGAATTTTGCTCATGTTTACTCTCTCCGGTTCATGACATTGCGGTCAGTTTACGCGCGAACGGCAGGGAAAAAAATGTGGCATTGATCACAACACTTTTGCTTTTTACGCAATAATGCCGCCTGGCAGGGTAGGATTCACCTTCCCCAACCCGGACAGAACAAGACGATAATGATAAAAACAGCTATTGCCGCGCTGCTATTGGTCGCGGGCGGCGCGCAGGCGCAATCGCATCTCGATCGCATCGCGCAGAGTAAAACGCTGACCGTTTGCACCACCGGCGACTACAAGCCTTACACCTTTCTGCGCGGCGACGGTCAGTATGAGGGTATTGATGTGGATATGGCGCAGTCGCTGGCGCAGAGTCTTGGCGCGCAGGTGAAGTGGGTGCCCACTACCTGGAAAACGCTGTCGCCAGACTTTTTAGCGAAGCAGTGCGACATCGCGCTCGGCGGCGTTTCCGTCACCCTGAAGCGCCAGCAGATCGCGTGGTTTGCCACGCCGTTAGGGGTTGACGGTAAAATTCCGCTGGTGCGCTGTGCCGATAAAAAGAAATACCAGACCCTGGCGCAGCTTAATCAGCCGGACGTGCGGCTGGTGGAACCCGCGGGCGGCACCAATGAAGCCTTCGTGCACAGCCACTTGCCGAAGGCCAGCCTGACGCTGTTTCACGATAACGTCACCATCTTCCAGCAGCTGGTGGACAACAAAGCCGACGTGATGATCACCGATGCCTCAGAAGCGCTATTCCAGCAGAAATACTTCCCGACGCTCTGCGCGGTTAACCCTGAAAAGCCGATGCAGTACGGCGAAAAAGCGTACATGCTGCCGCGCGACGACATCAGCTGGAAACTGTATGTCGATCAGTGGTTGCACCTGAGCACAGCGACCGGCGAATACCAGCAGATCCTCGGTCGCTGGCTGGCGCAGGCCAAACAGGCTTATTAATTCGATCCGCGCTGCGGCATCGGCAGCGCAGGCAGCGTCACGATCGCACTGCCGCGCTGCGTGCCGTTTACGCTTCCCTTATTCCGCCTCTGCTTTAGCGCCTGACGCCGGCTGTGCCTGTTCGAACTCTGTGACAGATGTGGCCCGGATAGGGTACTATCCACGCCAAACGATCCGGGTGCGGCGCGACGTGAGGAACAAAGAATAATGAGTGAACTGACGCAGGATGGTGCAGAGCGTCTTGCCCTGCATAAATTTACGGAAAATGCGTACCTCAACTACTCCATGTACGTCATTATGGACCGGGCGCTTCCCTATATCGGCGACGGTCTGAAGCCGGTTCAGCGACGTATTATTTACGCCATGTCTGAACTGGGACTGAACAACAGCGCGAAATTCAAAAAATCTGCCCGTACCGTGGGCGACGTGCTGGGTAAATACCATCCGCACGGCGACAGCGCCTGCTATGAAGCGATGGTACTGATGGCGCAGCCGTTCTCCTATCGCTATCCGCTGGTGGACGGGCAGGGAAACTGGGGTGCGCCGGACGATCCGAAATCCTTCGCGGCAATGCGCTACACCGAATCGCGCCTGTCGAAGTACGCCGAGCTGCTGCTGGGCGAACTGGGGCAGGGCACCGTTGACTACGTGCCCAACTTTGATGGTACGCTCCAGGAGCCATCCATCCTGCCTGCGCGGCTGCCGAATATCCTGCTGAACGGCACGACGGGCATTGCGGTTGGCATGGCGACGGACATTCCGCCGCATAACCTGCGTGAAGTGGCGCAGGCGGCGATGAAACTGATCGACGCGCCGAAAACCACTCTCGACGACCTGTTGGATATTGTGCAGGGGCCGGACTATCCCACCGAGGCGGAGATCATCACGCCGCGCAATGAGATCCGCAAGATTTACCAGACCGGTCGCGGCTCGGTGCGGATGCGCGCGGTATGGAAAATTGAGGACGGCGACGCGGTGATCACCGCACTGCCGCATCAGGTGTCCGGCGCGCGCGTGCTGGAGCAGATCGCTTTGCAGATGCGCAATAAAAAGCTGCCGATGGTGGAAGATCTGCGCGACGAGTCCGATCACGAAAACCCGACGCGTCTGGTTATTGTACCGCGCTCCAATCGTGTCGATATGGATCAGGTGATGAATCACCTGTTCGCCACCACCGATCTGGAAAAAAGCTATCGCGTTAACCTCAATATGATCGGGCTGGATAATCGGCCGGCGGTGAAAAACCTGCTGGAGATTATCAGCGAGTGGCTGGTTTTCCGTCGCGATACCGTGCGCCGTCGTCTCAACCATCGCCTGGAAAAAGTGCTCAGGCGTCTGCACATTCTGGAAGGCTTGCTGATCGCCTTTCTTAATATCGACGACGTTATTCATATCATTCGCACGGAAGATGAACCTAAACCGGCGCTGGTGGCGCGCTTTGGCATCAGCGAAACCCAGGCGGAAGCGATCCTCGAACTGAAGCTGCGTCACCTGGCGAAGCTGGAAGAGATGAAAATTCGCGGCGAACAGGATGAGCTGGCGAAAGAGCGCGATCGGCTGGAGAGCATTCTTGCCTCCGAACGCAAAATGAACACGCTGTTGAAAAAAGAGCTTCAGGCCGACAGCGACGCCTACGGCGACGACCGCCGTTCGCCGCTGCGCGAGCGCGAAGAGGCGAAGGCGATCAGCGAAAACGAACTGGTGCCTTCTGAACCGGTTACCATTGTGTTGTCGCAGATGGGCTGGGTACGCAGCGCCAAAGGGCACGATATCGATCCCGGCGGTCTGAGCTACAAAGCAGGCGACAGCTACCGCGCCGCCGCGCGCGGCAAAAGCAACCAGCCGGTGGCGTTTATCGATTCCACCGGTCGCAGCTACACGCTGGACCCTACCACGCTGCCTTCCGCGCGCGGACAAGGCGAACCGCTTACCGGCAAGCTGACGCCGCCGCCGGGCGCGGTGGTTGAGCAGGTGCTGATGGAGGCGGATGAACAACGGCTGCTGATGGCGTCGGACGCCGGTTACGGCTTCGTCTGTACCTTCAGCGATCTGGTTTCCCGCAACCGCGCAGGCAAGGCGCTGCTGACGCTGCCGCAAAACGCCAGCGTGCTGACGCCGATGGCGATCCATCACGAGGACGATCTGCTGCTGGCGATCACCGCCGCAGGCAGAATGCTGCTGTTCCCGGTTGGCGATCTGCCGCAGTTGTCGAAGGGCAAGGGCAACAAGATTATCTCAATCCCTTCCGCTCAGGCGGCGTCGGGCGAAGACCGGCTGGTCTGGCTGCTGCTGTTCAGCCCGCAGGCGTCGGTGACGCTGTTCGTCGGCAAACGCAAGCTTACGCTGCGACCGGAGGAGCTGCAAAAATTCCGCGCCGAACGCGGACGTCGCGGCACGCTGCTGCCGCGTGGCCTTCAGCGTATCGACCGGGTGGAGATCGACGCGCCGCCGCGTCCTGAAGAGACCCGTGACGAAGCATAACGCCAGCGGCGTATTTTGACGTTTAAGGATATACTCTGCGATTGTCAGGCCGGACGCGTTCCGGTCTGCGATTGGGCACAGGTCAGAGTTTAAAAGCAATAATGAGGATGCGATGCTCGCAATTTTACGTATCATTATCATGGTTATCTATTCGATACTGGTTTGTCTGTTTGGCTGTATCTGGTGTCTGTTCAGCCCGCGCAACCCGCGGCACGTTGCCACCTTCGGCCACCTGTTCGGGCGCCTTTCTGGCGTGTTTGGCATCGACGTTGAACTGCGCAGACCGCCGGGCGCGGAACACTATCCCAACGCGATCTACATCGCTAATCACCAGAACAACTACGATATGATCACCGCAGCGAAGATTGTTCAGCCTTCCACGGTGACCGTCGGCAAGAAGAGTTTGCTGTGGATCCCGTTCTTCGGGCTGCTTTACTGGCTGACCGGCAACCTGCTTATCGATCGCGATAACCGCGCCAAAGCGCACGGCACTATTGGTCAGGTGGTCGATCAGTTTAAAAAGAAAAGAATCTCCTTCTGGATGTTCCCGGAAGGGACGCGCAGCCGCGGGCGTGGCCTGCTGCCGTTTAAAACCGGCGCGTTTCATGCGGCGATTGCGGCTGGCGTGCCGATCATTCCTATTGTGGTCTCCACCACGCACGGCAAGATCAAGCTCAACCGACTGAAAAACGGACTGGTGATCGTTGAAATGCTGCCGCCGATTGCGCCGTCGGAATTTGCCGATCGCTCCGTCCGTCAGTTGGCAACGCACTGTCGCGAACTGATGACGGCGAAGCTGGAAGCGCTGGATGCAGAGGTTGCCGAACGCGAAGCCGCCGCCCGGAACAAGAAATAATCATCACCACACAGCGTTAATAATAATCATAATAAAAGAGCGCGGTCTGACGGCCGCGTTTTGATGGCGAGGTTTGTATGTCTCTAACCAGACGACAGTTTGTTCAGGCAACGGGCCTGGCGATGTGCGCTGGCGCACTGCCGGTTCGCGCGCGCGCCGCCGGCGTGGATACGCCGCTGCCGGTACCGCCGCTCGTTGAGTCGCGGCGCGGACAGCCGGTCTTCCTTACTCTGCAACGCAGCCACTGGTCTTTTACCGGCGGCAGCAAGGCGCAGGTGTGGGGCGTCAACGGCATGTATCTGGGGCCGACGGTGCGCGTCTGGAACGGTGACGACGTCAAACTGATCTATACCAATCGTCTGTTGGAGCCGGTCGCCATGACCATCAGCGGGCTACAGGTGCCGGGCGCGCTGGTTGGCGGCGCGCCGCGGCTGATGTCGCCGGGCGTGGACTGGTCGCCGGTGCTCCCGGTGCGCCAGAGCGCCGCCACCCTCTGGTATCACGCAAACACGCCTGACCGCATGGCGCCGCATGTCTATAACGGTCTCGCCGGAATGTGGATTGTTGAGGATGACATCAGCAAGTCTTTACCGATCCCCAATCACTACGGCGTGGATGATTTTCCGTTGATTATTCAGGACAAACGGCTGGATAACTTTGGCGCGCCGACCTACGATCCGCCGTCAGGCGGCGGCTTCGTGGGCGACACGCTGCTGGTAAACGGCGTACAAAATCCGTCGGTGGAGGTATCGCGCGGCTGGGTGCGTCTGCGCCTGCTGAATGCCTCAAACGCCCGCCGCTATCTGCTACAGATGAGCGACAACCGCCCGTTTAACGTCATCGCCAGCGATCAGGGTTTCCTGCCCGCTCCGGTGGCCGTACAACAGCTTTCGCTGGCGCCGGGCGAACGGCGCGAAGTGCTGGTGGATATGAGCCAGGGAGATGAGGTTTCCATTACCGCCGGCACGGCGGCCGGGCTGGTCGAGCGTCTGCGCGGGCTGTTTGAGCCGTCCAGTATTCTGACCTCAACGCTGGTGCTGACGCTGCGTCCGACCGGCCTGTTGCCGCTGGTGACTGACAATCTGCCAATGCGTCTGTTGGCGGATCAAATCATTGAGCAGAGCATCAGCCGCACGCGTGAATTCAACCTCGGCGACAGCATCGCAGGTATCAACGGCGCGCTGTGGGATATGAATCGTATTGACGTTACGGCGCAGCAGGGGAGCTGTGAGCGCTGGATAATCCACGCCGATCAGCCGCAGGCATTTCATATTCAGGGCGTGATGTTTTTAATCAAAAACGTCAATGGCGCACAGCCAATGGCGGAAGATCGCGGATGGAAAGATACCGTCTGGATCGACGGCACCCTTGAACTGTTTGTCTCATTTACCCAGGCGTCTTCCGACCACTTTCCGTTTACCTACTACAGCCAGACGCTGGAGATGGCGGATCGCGGTACGGCGGGACAGCTACTGGTGCAGCCCGCCGCGTAACATTAAGAAAGGGTTAATTCATTTCGTCGGGATTCGGGCCCAGGCGATTGCCCTTATCCAGCGAGGCAATTTCGCTGATTTCCGGCTTCTCCAGGCGGAAATCAAACACCTTAAAGTTTTCTTCGATACGCGACGGCGTGACTGATTTCGGGATTACCACCAGGCCGCTGTCCAGATGCCAGCGGATCACGATCTGCGCCGGCGTTTTGCCATATTTCTTCGCCAGGGTTTTGATGATCTGCTGATCAAACACGCCTTTTCCGCCCTGCGCCAGCGGACTCCACGACTCTGTCTGAATCTGATGCATGGCGTTCCATGCATGAAGCGTGCGCTGTTGCAGCATCGGGTGCAGCTCAATCTGATTCACTACCGGACTGACGCCGGTCTCATCAAGCAGGCGCTTTAAATGCGGTTCGTGAAAGTTACAGACGCCGATACTTTTGGTCAGGCCCTGCTTTTGCAGCGCAATCATGCCTTTCCAGGCCTCAACGAAATTGTCTTTTTCCGGACAGGGCCAGTGCATCAGGTAGAGGTCAACGCTCTCCAGTTGAAGCTTCTTCAGGCTGGTTTCCATAGCCTGCTCAGCGTTAAGCTGATCGTCATTCCACAGTTTGGTGGTGACAAAAATGTCATCGCGCGCGATCTCCGTTTCCTGAAGCGCCTGCCCGATGCCTTCCTCATTTTTATAGATGGCGGCAGTATCAATGGAGCGGTAGCCCACCTGCAACGCTTTTAACGCCGCGTTGCGCGCATCCTCAATGCTGGCCTGCCAGACGCCAAGGCCCAACTGCGGCATCATGTTGCCATCGTGAAGTTTAATTATCGGTTGCTCTGCCATATTAGCTCCTTTGCAGTGTGTCGCCCTGAACCGGTTAGAGAAGTAAGTCTAGTTGAGATTAGGGCGGTCATGCGAAATCTTCATGACGCGGTATCCGGATGACGAGAAGGAGGCTTTGCCGTAGTCTGCCCGATCCTGCTTAACGCTTGCCTGATTCTCCACAGCCGTAGAGGAATCACCGCGAATCAGGCATGATAAGACGCAACCGCTTTTGGAAGAGAATCAATTATGGATCGTAATGCACTCTGCGCACGGCTGGCGCAACGGGTCACCGCGCTTCAACACTCGCCGCTGCTGGCGCCCGTGCCCGGCATTCGCCTGCTTTTCGCCGATCGGCCCAGCGGCCGTACGCCGGTCATGTATTCGTCCGGCATCATCATTCTGTTTCAGGGGCAGAAAACCGGCTATCTCGGTAACCATATTTTCCATTACGACGCCACCAAGTATCTGATGCTGACGGTAACCATGCCGTTTGAGTGCGAAACTTTCGCCACGAAGGAGGAGCCGCTGGTCGGGCTGTTGTTTGATGTGGATACGGCGCGTCTACAGGATTTGCTGATTGATATCGGCGATGACGACAGCTTCCAGCCGGTTTCGCAGACGCGCGGCGTTCATACCGCGCTGCTGACGGAAGAGATGCTCTGCGCGGCGGAGCGGCTGCTGGCTGTCATGGAAAACGCGCGTGACGCCCGCGTGCTGGGGCCGCAGCTGGTGCGTGAGATCCTCTATTATGTGCTGCTTGGTCCCTGCGGCGGCGCGCTGCTGGCGATGGTCAGCCGACAGACGCAGTTCAGCCAGATTGCCCGCGCGGTGCGACGTATTGAGCACCACTACACCGACAGCCTGAGCGTTGAGAAGCTGGCGGCAGAGGTGAACATGAGCGTCTCGGCGTTTCACCATAACTTTAAGGCGGTGACCAGCACTTCGCCGCTGCAATACCTTAAAAACTATCGTCTGCACCAGGCACGCGCCATGATGATTCAGGAAGGCGTCAAGGTCAGCGCGGCGGCGATGCGGGTGGGTTATGAAAGCGCTTCCCAGTTCTCACGTGAATTTAAACGCTATTTTGGCGTGACGCCGGGTGAGGAGCTGACCCGCGCGCGCCAGGCGGGCTGAGTCGGCTACTCGCTGTCGGCAGCTTTCTTACGCTTCACCAGCAGCGTAATGCTGCCGATCAGGCCAATGCAGAGCAGCGCCAGCGGCAGGATCATCAGGATCGCCATCACCTGATCCTCATGCCTTTTAATAAAAGGAACCTGACTTATCGCATAGCCTGCGGAGATCAGAATACCGACCCACAGCAGGCCGCTCAGCCAGTTGAAAAGCTGAAAGCGCGCGTTTTTCAGGCCGGAAATGCCCGCCATTGTGGGTAAAATGGTGCGCACAAAGGCCAGAAAACGACCAATCAGCAGCGCCATCAGGCCGTGGCGGTGAAAGAGCGACCAGGCGCGCTGGTGATATTGCGCGGGCAGATGCATCAGCCAGCCTTTCACCAGCCGTGTGTTTCCCAGCCACTTTCCCTGAAGATAGCTGAGCCAGCAGCCCAGGCTGGCGGCCAGGGTGAGGATCAGCAGCGTCGGCACAAAACCCATCACGCCTTTTGCAATCATCGCGCCTGCCAGCAGCAACAGGCTGTCGCCGGGCAAAAAGGAGGCGGGTAGCAGGCCGTTTTCCAGCAGCAGGGTGACAAACATTATCCCGTAGACGATCCAAATCACAACCGGATTGGCGAGCGCGGCGAAATCCTGATGCCACAGCGCCTGCACAATCTCATGTAGTACACCCATTTCATATCCCGTTTGCCGCGTTGAGATAACAATTGTACCTGCAAACTCTCATTTATACCTTGATCAAGGGCGCTGACCGGGCAATGCGGCGCGTTTATTTCTCCATTTTTGTGAGGCGGGCAAAGCCCTCGGCCAGATCGGCGATCAGATCCTCAACGTTTTCCAGGCCGATATGCAGCCTGACCAGCGTGCCGCTGAAATCCACGCCGCCTGTCGGGCGGATCGCCGCCAGCTCTTCCGGCTGATTCGCGAGGATCAGCGACTCAAAGCCGCCCCATGAGTAGGCCATGCTGAAATGTTCAAAATGGTCGAGATAGTCGGCCAGTTGGCGATCGTCGAGGCGCGCCTTCAGGACGAAGGAGAACAGGCCGCTGCTGCCGGTAAAGTCGCGCTGCCAGACCGCATGGCCTTTACTCTGCGGCAGTGCCGGATGATTAACGGCGGCGACTTCCGGGCGCGTCATAAGCCAGGTCGCCACGCGCAGCGCGCTCTCTTCATGCTGACGCAGCCGTACCGCCAGCGTTCGCAAACCCCGGCTAGCCATATAGGCGGTATCCGCATCCACCATCTGTCCCATCAGATAGGAGTTTTCCCGCAGCTGCGCCCAGCAGCGCTGATTAGCAACGGCGGTGCCGATCATCGCATCCGAATGACCAATCAGATACTTGGTGCCGGCCTGAATAGAGATGTCCACGCCGAAATCAAGCGCGCGAAACAGAATGCCCGCCGCCCAGGTATTATCGATCATAATCACCGCCTCGGGCGCCCGACGACGAACGGCAGCCACAATCGCCGGCACGTCCTGCACCTCCATGGTGATTGAAGCGGGCGACTCCAGAAACACCACGCGCGTGTTGGGCTGCACCAGATCGGCAATCGCGTCGCCCGTAGTATGATCGTACCAGGTGGTGGTGACGTTCATTTTACTGAGGATTTTGGTGCAGAAGTCCTGGGTGGGTTCATAAACAGAACCGGCCATCAGTATGTTATCGCCTGCGGAAACAAAAGAAAGAATGGCGTTTGCCACCGCCGCCGCGCCGCAGGGATAGAGCGCGCAGCCCGCGCCGCCTTCCAGCTCGGTCATGGCGTCCTGAAGCGAAAAGTGGGTCAGGGTCCCGCGACGACCGTAAAACAGTTCGCCGTCAGCACGGCCGGCGGTGGCGCGTTTTTTGTCCGCCACGCTGTTAAAAACCAGTGAAGACGCGCGCTGAATAACGCTGTTAACGGCGCCCTGGGTGAAGCGTTTGCTGCGTCCGGCGGCAATCAGCGCCGTTTCAATTTTTTTACGGGTCATCAGATCTGCTCTGTTTGTGGAAATCGTCAATGGCTTAACGTTACCACGCCGGGCGTCGGCGTGAAATTCAGCATCCCGTTAAGTGAGGAAGTTTCAGCAAACAGCGCCTGTAAATGCGGTGGAACAAAAAAGTCGCTAAAAAAACGCCAGCGAAGCGGTAAATAGTAATGATAACCACTATCAATTCCCCGCTTTTTTGGTATGATCCGCACTGGTTTTTTTTGCTTATGTTTGAATGAGCCTGGGGAGATAGCGTGACGAACAATTTGATGCAGACGGATCTCTCCGTCTGGGGCATGTATCAGCATGCGGACATCGTGGTTAAAGTAGTAATGATTGGCCTGCTGCTGGCGTCGGTCGTTACCTGGGCGATTTTCTTCAGTAAAAGCGTGGAACTCGGTTCGGCCAAACGTCGCCTGAAGCGCGAACAGCAGGCGCTGGCAAATGCGCGCTCGCTGAATGAAGCATCAGCCACCAGCGCCAGCTTTCATGCTAACAGCCTGACCAGCCGCCTGTTAAAAGAAGCGGAAGATGAGCTGATGCTATCTGCCGGTTCAGATGACAACGATGGCATTAAAGAACGTACCGCTTTCCGTCTGGAGCGCCGCGTGGCCTTCTTCAGCCGCCATGCGGGGCGCGGTAACGGTTTTCTCGCCACGATTGGCGCAATCGCGCCGTTTGTCGGCCTGTTCGGCACCGTTTGGGGCATTATGAACAGCTTTATCGGCATTGCGCAGACGCAAACCACTAACCTCGCCGTGGTCGCGCCCGGTATTGCGGAAGCGCTGCTGGCGACGGCAATCGGCCTGATTGCGGCGATCCCTGCCGTGGTCATCTATAACGTCTTTGCCCGCACGATTGCCAGTTACAAAGCGTCTATGGGCGACATTGCCGCGCAGATTATGCTGTTGCAAAGCCGCGATCTCGATCTTGCCGCCAGCGGCAGCCCGCGCACAACGCAGAAACTGCGGGTGGGCTGAGCATTATGGCCATGCGATTAAACGAAGATCTCGACAATAACGGCGAAATGCATGAAATCAACGTGACGCCGTTTATCGACGTGATGCTGGTATTGCTGATTATCTTTATGGTCGCCGCGCCGCTTGCCACCGTTGACGTGCGCGTTAACCTTCCGGCTTCCACCAGCACGCCGCAGCCGCGTCCTGAAAAACCGATCTATCTCTCCATCAAGGCCGATAAGCAGCTCTACATCGGCAACGATGCGGTCACCGGGGAAACGATGATCAACGCGCTGAACGCCCAGACGGAAGGAAATAAAGAAACCACCATTTTCTTCCAGGCGGATAAGTCGGTGGATTATGAAACGCTGATGACCGTCATGGACAAGCTGCGTCAGGCTGGCTATCTGAAGATAGGCCTGATGGGTATGGAAACCGTCGCCAGATAACCTCTCTTTCCCACGCTTCCTGTGCCGGTCAACTGACCGGCATTTTTATGCCCTCTGCTCCTGAAAAGCTGCCTTGCTAAATGTTACGATATAACATAACATTTTATCGTTTTTTTCCGGCAACTGTTTTCATATTAAGGAGCAACAATGACACACCTCAACAAGGCCGCCTTGCTTATTGCGCTCGCTTCCACGAGTTTCTCCGGCGCCGCGCTGGCACACTCGCACGATCATCATCACAGCCACAACAGCACGATACAGCAGGGCACATTCAGCGATGTTGACGTGCATGACAGGGCGCTGACCGACTGGCAGGGAAGCTGGCAATCCATCTATCCCTTCCTGAAAGACGGTAGCCTGGATGCGGTATTCCGCCACAAAGCGGAGCACGACCCGCAAAAAAGCGCCGGGGCGTACAAAGCGTATTACGATAAAGGCTACGCCAGCGATGTTACCGGCCTGAAAATTACCGCAGACAGCATGACCTTTGAGCGCGGCGTAAAAGCCGTAACGGGCAGGTACGACTACAGCGGATATAAAATCCTCAACTATCCCTCCGGCAAAAAAGGCGTGCGCTATTTGTTTACGCGCAGCGGCGGCGACGCGCAGGCACCGAGGTTTGTGCAGTTCAGCGATCATGAAATCGGCCCAATCCACGCGGCGCACTTTCATCTCTTCTTTGGCGACAGCAGCCATGAACAGCTTGAGAAAGAGCTGGTCAACTGGCCGACGTTCTTCCCGGCAGGCATGACCGGCGCTGACGTTGCCGGCGATCTGATGCACGAATAAATGCAGTCGAAGGGCGTATCCGCTGCGCCCTTTTCATTAATTTTATCAGCCCTTTGCAACGCAGATCGCATTTTCTTCACGCCCCCGGAATAAAGTCACGCACGCTTTAGCCGATATTATCAGCACCATTCCTGGCTTCGCTGGTCAGTTCACCTGTGACGACTGTGCAACAGCGCCGCCCCCTGAGATACGTCAATGCTGATGAGTTCTTACCATCCCCTGCTGGTGACCGTTTCAGTTTTTGTTGCTTTTCTGGCGTCGTACACGGCGCTGGAAATGGCCGGCAGAGCAGCCATTTCATCGCGTGATGCGGCCCGTGCGTGGCTGATTGGCGGCGGCGTGGCGCTGGGCATCGGCATCTGGGCGATGCACTTTATCGGCATGCTGGCGATGAGCCTTGAAATGGTGATGAGCTACGATCCTGTTCTCACCGTGATGTCGATGGCGGTGGCCATTGCCACCTCGACGGGCGCGCTGTGGTTTGTCTGCCATGATGTTTTGCCACCGGGGCGTCTGATTCTCGCCGCGCTGGTTCTCGGCACCGGGGCCATCGCAATGCACTATATCGGCATGGCGGCGCTGATATTTGAACCGGGTATTATCTGGGACGGGCGGTGGATAGCGTTATCGGTCGGAATTGCGCTGCTGGCGTCATTTATTGCGCTAGGGCTGGCCTTCAGGCTACGTCGCGGCGGCGCACGTATCGCCCTGCTGCGCGCTGGCGCGGCGACGGTGATGGGCATGGCGATCGCCGGTATGCACTATACGGGCATGGCCGCCGCCCATTTTCCGATGAGCAGCCACGCCAGTGAAACGGGCGTTGACAGCAACTGGCTGGCGGTGCTGGTTACCGTGGTGACGCTCTCCATTCTGGGGATCACGCTGCTGGTGTCGACGATGGATGCGCGCCTGCAAAAACGGGCGGTTTTACTCACCTCTTCGCTGGTTGAAGCCAACCGCGAGCTGGCGCAGCTGGCCCTGCATGACAATTTAACCCGTCTGCCGAACCGCATCCTGCTGGAGGATCGCCTGGAGCAGGCGATGAATAAAGCGGTACGTGAATCCACCTCTTTTGCGCTGATGTTTATGGATCTGGATGGCTTTAAAGCGGTCAACGACGCTTTTGGTCATCACGTGGGCGATACCCTGCTGGTGGCGGTTGCCGACCGCATGAAGACATTGTTAAAGGAGTATCACACGCTGGCGCGCCTGGGAGGCGATGAGTTTGTGCTGCTGCTGGAGGGTGACGAACCGAACGATGCAGCGGCGCTGGCCGACAAGCTGGTGAATGCCGTTGATGCGCCGTTCTGGCTATCCCGCTATGAGCTGTCGGTATCGCTCAGTATCGGCATCGCCGTCTTTCCCGGCGACGGCAACAGCGAGCGTGAGCTGATGTTCAACGCCGACACGGCGATGTATCACACCAAAAACAGCGGTCGCAACGGCTACAGTTTCTTTCAGCCTTCGATGAATGAACAGGCGCAGAATCAGCTTCAGCTTACACGCGATCTGTTCGTGGCGCTGGAACGCAATGAGTTTTGCCTGGTCTGGCAACCGATCTTCAGCGTCCCGCAGGGCGCGGTGCAGGGCTTTGAGGCGCTGCTGCGCTGGCAGCATCCGCAGCACGGACTGCTGACGCCGGATCGCGTCCTGCCGCTGGCGGAAAAGGCGGGGCTGGGCGTTCCCCTTACCCACTGGATAATCAATCAAGCCTGCCGACAGCTGCGCGCATGGCACCTTCAGGCCGATCCGCACTGGTCGATTACGCTCAATCTTTCCGCCATGCAGTTTGTGCTGCCGGAGCTGGCTGAAACCGTTTCTGACGCGCTGGCGACGCATCATATTCCTCCGGCCCGCCTGACGCTGGAGGTGACGGAGGCGATTGCGATGCGCAATCCGGACGAAAGCGAGCAGGTGCTGAAACGGCTGACCGCGCTGGGCATACGTGTTGGCCTCGATGATTTTGGCACCGGCTACTCCAGCCTTTTCAATCTGCATCGTCTCCCGTTCAGCCAGCTAAAAATTGACCGCAGGCTGGTCAGCGAACTGGATGGTTCCGGCCAGGAATCGACGGTGATCGCGGCTATTGTGGCGCTGGCACGCGCGTTAAAACTGCCGGTAGTGGCAAAAGGCGTTGAGACGCCGCAACAGCAGCGTCTGCTGAGTGAGTCCGGCTGCAATGCGCTTCAGGGCTACCTGTTTGGCGAGCCTTTACCCGGCAGCGCCATCGCCGGGCGATACCACCATGCAGAGAATCAAGAGAAGCAACCGCTGCCGATGCTGAAAAACATTCCTGATGTCATGCCGCATCGTGCGTAATGGTGTTCCCGCACCTATAATAGTTTTTAAATTTCTCAAACTGACATGTAACAGTTTTGGCAAAATATCAACATCTCATAGCAACGATCCAACAGCAAATTGCGGCGGAGATCTGGCTGCCCGGTGAGAAGCTTCCTTCATTGCGTGAACAGGTGACGCTCAGCGGCATGAGCCTGATGACGGTGATGCATGCCTATCAGGTGCTGGAGAGTCAGGGCTGGATCCAGTCCCGGCCGCAGTCCGGCTATTTTGTTTCTCCCCGCGCCGAATTCCTGACGCAACCCGCCAGCCACCAGAAGGTGCAACTGGCGGAATCCGTGGATATCAACGCGTTTATATTTGAAGTGCTGAACGCCTGCCGCGATCCTGCCATTCTGCCGTTTGGCTCGGCCTTTCCCGATCCCGAACTCTTCCCGCAGCGGCAGCTGATGCGTTCACTGAACGCCGTTTCGCACTCGCTGACGCCCATGGATGCACTGAACAATCTGCCGCCCGGTAATGAATCGCTGCGCAAAACGCTGGCGCAGCGTTACGCATTGCAGGGCATTCAGGTGTCGCCCGAGGAGATCGTCATTACCAACGGCGCAATGGAGGCGTTGAATCTGAGCATGCAGGCGGTCACCGAACCCGGCGACTGGGTGGTCATTGAAAATCCCTGTTTCTACGGTGCGCTTCAGGTGATTGAGCGGCTGAAGCTGAGGGCCGTCGCCATCGCCAGCGATCCGCAGCATGGAATGGATCTGGACGAGCTGGCGAGGGCGCTGGCACGCTGGCCGATCAAGGCGTGCTGGATGATGACCAGTCAGCAAAATCCGCTTGGTTGCACGCTGAGCAGCGAAAAAAAAGCGGCGCTGGTGGCGCTACTGGCGTTGCATCAGGTGACGCTGATTGAGGATGACGTTTACGGCGAGCTTTACGTGGGCGGAGAGAAACCGCTGCCCGCGAAGGCGTTCGACAGGCACGACACCGTGCTGCACTGCGGCTCTTTTTCGAAAAATCTGGTGGCGGGATTTCGCGTTGGCTGGGTGGCGGCGGGTCAACACGCCAGAAAAATACAGCATCTGCAACTGATGAGCACCCTGGCCACCAGCGCGCCGATGCAGCTTGCGCTGGCGAACTACCTCAGCACGCGCAGCTACGACAGCCATCTGCGGCGGCTGCGCCAGACGCTGGCGCAGCGAAAAAACCTGGCGCGGCAGTCGCTGAAACGCCATCTGCCCGCGGAGGCAAAAATCAACGATTCGCCCGGCGGCTACTTTTTATGGATTGCGTTGCCAAAGCAGGTGAACACTACCGAACTTTACTATCGCGCGCTGGCGCACAACATCAGCATTGCGCCCGGTAAGATGTTCTCATCGGGCGATCAGTATCAAAACTACTTCCGCTTCAATACGTCATGGGCGTGGGGAGATGCGCAGGAACTGGCCGTTTCGCTGCTGGGCGAGCTGATCGCTGAGGCGCTGACCTGAACGCCGGACGCGCGGCGTTGCCCCCAGGTGAGATGATAAACGTCGTAGAAATCAACTTCGCCCTTCAGCGCCAGCAGTTTTTCGATGCCCTGCTTAACGTGACCCGGCGTTTGCGCGCTGTTGAGGATCTCCGCGATGGCGCTGTCAGACAGCGCGCGCACGTAGTACCACTCGCCGTTATAGCAGACGCGCAGATCGAGCGTATCAATATCCTCAAAGCGATAGCGTGGATTGATGTCCATCAGCATCAGCAGGCTCATCAGCGCCACGAACAGCGTTGCGCCCCAGAAGGCAGGCCAGCCGAGAAACTCGGTGGTGAAAATCAGCGCCACCGTCAGCGCATAACAGACATACATTGAGATCCACAGGCCGGGATGCTCTTTCAGAAACGTCAGGCTGAGGCGCGGTTTATTATCACGCTGCTCTTCACGATTCAGCGTGTCAATTTCACGCAGCAGGATCTGTTTTATCTCGTTCACTCATTCACCTCATTACGTCAGCGTCATCAGTAAACCACAGCGCGTCAACTTCTGGCAGACACAGTTATGTTCATTTGAGCTATAACAGTTTCCGGTTACGCAATCCAGGATAGACTTTCTGTTTAACTGTTTCCGAAAACAGGGCCAGCCACATGAATATCTTCCGCCTTAAGCGGCATCTGTTGACGTTTTTATTTCTTTTCGCCCTCAGCGCACCGGCGCTGGCGATTGACTGCGCGCGTTCGGAAACGGTGGTGGAGAACACCATCTGTTCCTCACCGCAGCTGGTATGGATGGACAGCGTGCTCAACGACAACTATCGCAATCAGGTTATGGCCGATCCGGTTGCCATTAATGGCCGGATGGCGCAATGGCGTAAATCGCGCGACGCCTGCGCCAGTAACGGCTGTCTGCGACGTGCCTACTTTCACGGGCTGAGTGACATTTACAATGCCAGCCGCCCATTCGACTGGAAGGGCGAATGGTGGAACAGCACCGCCATCAACGGCAGCGGCGGACGCATTATGATCCAGAGCACCGCCGACTGGGGCTTCCGGCTGGACGCCACCTTCTGGGGCGGCGCGTTCAAATCCAGCTTTAACGGCGACGTGCGTAAATTTTACGGCATCGGCTTTATGGACAAAATCGCCTGGGGCGGAAACTGCGCCATTTTGCTGATGCCGCGCCCGGATGGCAAAGTAGAGGTCAGCAGCGATACGCGCAATAGCTGCCGGTTGCTGATGCCGGGCGGCATCGCGATTGACGGCCTGTACGTCAGGGCGAACAGCGATCCGCGTCCCGCGCCGACCCTGCTGTCGCTGGGCATTCTTCCCGATAAAGAGATGGACGATCGCTTTCGCGCGCTGGCGGGCGCGGAGTATGCGGAGTACGTCAGCACCGCCAACAGCGTATTGTACGGGCAGGATATCGACAACTTTGGTGCGGCGGTGCTTAATCTGTCGGTAAAAGGCATGGCAAACCGCAAATCCGCTATCGTGATGTACACCACCGAAGGGAAAATCTGGGCGATGCGCGTCGCACCGGATAAACAAAACAGGCTGAAACTGCACTATTTCACCACGGAAAAAAGCGGCCAGATGCCCAAAACGCTGCTGAGCTGGACGGCGTTCTTTCCGGGCAGTGAAATGGTCAGCGCACAGGACGCAGGCGGCAAAGCCGGCTGATTCACACCGGCCACGGCACCTCTTTCAGCCAGTCGAGAAAAACCGCCAGGCGGCGAGACATCTGCTGTTTATGCGGAAAAACCACGTTGATCGGCATCGGTGGCGACAGCGTGTCAGCAAATACCTCCACCAGACTGCCGCTGGCCAGTTCGTTACTGAAACGATAACGCGGCGCCTGGATAAGGCCAAACCCCTGGCGGGCGAGGTCGGCGCAGGTATCCGAACTGTCTGCCGCCACCGACGCGGGGATTGGCCGCGTCTCCACTTTCCCGTCGCGCACAAACTCCAGCGGCATAACTCTGCCCGTCCGGGAAGAGATAAAACCGACCATCACGTGCCCGTCCAGATCGTCGATGCTGGCGGGTATGCCATGTGCGTCAAAATAGGCGCGGCTGGCGCAGGTGACTTCATGCAGCTCGCCCAGTTTGCGGTAAAACAGGCTGCTGTCGCTTAACTCGCCGACGCGAATCGCACAATCGAAACCTTCACGCACCAGATCAACCAGCCGATCGGTCTGGCCGAACTGTATTGTCAGCTCTGGGTTGCGCTTCAGAAAAGCAGGCAACTGCGGGATCAGAAAGTTGCGCGTCAGGATGCCGGGCGCCTCAATGCGCAGATGTCCGCGCGCCGTCTCTTCGCGAAATGCGCCCCAGGCTTCATCCAGTTCGGCCAGCACGGCGCTGGCGCGCTGGTAGAACGCTTCTCCCTCCGGCGTGGGCGAAACGTGCCGCGTGGTACGACTCAGTAGTCTGACCGACAGCGCCTTCTCCAGTTGCTGAATGGTCGCGGTGGCGGTTGAACGCCCAATCCGCAGTTCCTGCGCCGCCCGTATAAAACTGCCGCTTTCCACAATGCGGACAAACAGCGTCATCTGGCTGATGCGATCCATCGGATTGTTCTCTCCGGGTGAATTATGATGTCGAAGTATAGGGCATTGTTATCCGGCGGGGATCATATAGGCTTCTTATTAACCAATGGAGGTCACTATGAACACAGCACAACATAAAGTCGCAATCGTTACCGGCGCGTCGCGGGGCATCGGCGCGGAACTGGCAAAAAACCTGGCGGAAGCGGGCATCAGGGTAGTGGTCAACTATGCCCATAGCCCGGAAAAAGCGGAAGACGTCGTCCGGGAGATTAACGCGCGGGGCGGCAGTGCGATAGCCCTCAAGGCCAGCCTCGCTGAGCCAGCGGGCGCCCGCGTGCTGTTTGACGTCGCGGAAAAGGCGTTTGGTCGTGTCGATATTCTCATTAATAACGCCGGCAGCATGGCGCTTTCTCCGCTGGCGGAGATGACCGACGAGGCCTTTGAGCAGATGCTGGCCCTGAACCTCAGCGGATCGTTTCGCACCATGCGCGAGGCGGCCGTCCGGCTGAACGACGGCGGACGCATCATCAACTTCTCCTCAAGCGTGGTGGGCCTTTATCAGCCCGGCTATGCCGCTTACGCCGCCACCAAGGCTGGCGTGGAAGCCATGACAAAAATTCTGGCGAAAGAGCTGGGTCCGCGCGCCATCACCGTCAATGCGGTAGCGCCGGGGCCGGTCGCCACCGAGCTGTTTCTGGAAGGCAAAAGCGACGCGCTCATCGACAAAATCAAAGGAATGAACCCATTCGGCAGGTTGGGCGAGGCAAATGACATCGCCCGCATCGTTCGCTTCCTGGCGAGCGAAGAGAGCGGATGGATTAACGGTCAAATTATTCGTGCTAACGGCGGCGTGGTGTAACGGCCAGTCCTGCTTACGCTACCACGGTCACTCTCTGTAAACTGAAGGAAACCACTATGCCATTCGTTAATATCAAAACGCCTGAAGCCGCGCTGAGCGTGGCGCAGAAAGAAGAGATCGGCCACCGGGTGACCGAACTGCTGGTTGAATATTTCAGCGAGGCGGCGCGTGCTCATACCATGGTGCTGATCGAAGAAGTGAAGGATGGCGGCTACTATCGCGCGGATCGGCCGTTTACGATTCCACAGGACTATCGGGCAAAAGGATAATATGCTTTGTGAGCGGGGCCGAATGCCCCGCAACCTGTCAGTTGACGTTCCCGACAATCCGCAAGTCCACATCGTCCGGCACCTCGTTATAAGAAAGCACGTGCAGCCCGGCAGCGAACAGCCGCGCGTAGCGGGCAATCAGCGGTCGTAGCTGTGGCGTCACCAGCAGTACGGTGGTCAGGTTTTGTGCTTTCAACTGCTCCAGCACCACCGGCAGCGTTGACTGAAGCTGAGTCAGAATATTGGGGTCGACCGGAAAGCTGTCCAGGCTCACCTTGCCCGCCTGCTGCGCCTGATTCAGCGAACCGAGCAACAGATTCTCCAGCGCGTTATCCAGCGTCCAGGCCGAGAGCGGCCTGTTGTCCGGTGCGATAGCCGCCACCATTGCCCGACGCAGCGCGTAGCGCACGTCTGAAGCCAGCAGGATCGGATCTTTGGTGATGGGCGCGCTCTCCACCAGCGTGGTGGCAATAGTGATAACGTCCTTCAGTGAAACCTGATCGTTGAGCAACAGGCGAAAAACCTTTAGCTGAAGGCTGTAGTTGAGCGCATTTTGCAGATCGTCCGCCAGCCGCGGCGCAATCTCGGCAAGGCGCTGGTGAAGGTGGGTAATGTCATCATAATTGAACAATTCCGGCAGATGTTCGCGGGCGATCTTATTAAGGTGCGTGGCGATAACGCTGGCGCAGTCCACCACCTGATAACCCAGGTTCAGCGCCCTGGGCTTGGTTTCCGGCGTAATCCAGGTAATCGCCAGGCCATAGGCCGGATCGTTATCCAGAATGCCGTCCACTTCGCCATACTGCTCGGCGGTGGGGATGGCCATCAGGCGTTCGGCATGCACTTCGCCAATGGCGGTGCGCACGCCGTTCACCTTAATCGCATACTGCGTGGGCTTGAGGCGGAAATCTTCCCGAATCGAAACTTCAGGCAGCAGAATGCCGCTGGTTTCCGAAACGACCTGGCGCACGCCGCGCACGCGTTGCGTCAGCGGATTGCCTTTCGATTTATCCACCAGCGTCACCAGCTTGTAGCCAAGGTTCAGCCCCAGCGGCTCAATCAGCGGAATGCTCTGCCAGCTGACGGCGACGTCATTATCCTCAAGCACGTTGCTGATGGCCTGCATCTCTTGCGCGTTCTGCTGCGGTTTTGCCGCGTTCTGATGTTGACGCCAGGCGGTAAACAGCAGCAGGGCGGTAAAGACCAGAAAGACCACGTGCGGCATACCCGGCACGATTGCCAACACAAACATCACAAAGGCAGCGGTGCAGAGCGTGGCCGGTTTCGCCAGAAGCTGGGTTTTGATGTCGTCAGAGATGCCAACGCTGTCATCATCGCTGATGCGCGTGACGATAATGGCGGCGGCCGTCGCCAGCAACAGCGACGGGATCTGCGCCACCAGACCGTCGCCGATGGAGAGCAGCACATACTGTTCGAAAGCCTGTCCGGCGTCCAGGTTGTATCTGAAGATACCAATCAGGATACCGCCGACGATGTTGATCGCCAGGATCATGATCCCGGCGATGGCGTCGCCGCGCACGAACTTCGACGCGCCGTCCATCGCACCGTAGAAATCCGCTTCGTTCGCCACGTCTTTACGACGCGTTCTCGCCTGCTCCTGATTGATCAGTCCGGCATTAAGATCGGCGTCAATCGCCATCTGCTTGCCGGGTAGCGCATCCAGCGTAAAGCGCGCGGAGACTTCAGAAATACGTTCAGCCCCTTTCGTCACCACCACAAAGTTAATTGTCAGTTCAGTGACGCAGGATGAGCGTAAAGAGATTGTGGCGCACCTTAACGGCGAATCCATTTTCAGTGAATCACGGTTTGCGCCCATCACTAACGCGGGTGGAAAAGGTGCGGCGATGATCGGCGATGCGGCGAAGCCGGAACCCGAGAAGTTGGAGGAGGTGATTTCCCGATCCGATCGCGAACTGGAGACGCTGAGCAATACCATTAATGACATCACCGCGGCCAACCACGCGCAGGGCAACCTGTCGCTGGAAAAAGTGCCGCAGGGTCTGCGCATTCTGCTTAAGGACGACAGCAACCGCATGATGTTTACGCGCGGCAGCGTCACCATGACGCCTTTCTTTCAGCGCCTGCTCTCGGAACTGGCGCCGGTGTTTAACCGGCTCGATAACCAGATCATGATCACCGGTCATACCGATGCCGCGCACTACCGCGATGCTAAAAACTACAACAACTGGAATCTTTCCGGTGACCGCGCGCTGGCGGCAAGGCGCGTACTGGAGAAAGGGGGAATTCAGCAGGATCGCATCATGCAGGTTAACGCGATGGCCGATCGCATGCTACTGGACCCCAACGACCCTTACGCTGCCAGCAACCGGCGCATCGAAATCATGGTGCTCACCAAAGCTGCCGCCGATACGCTTTATCAATTTTATGGTCCGCATGGCGTCAACGTCGTTAAGCCGATAGCCGACCGTTTACAGTAACCTGTCAGTGCCATTGAGTGTTTTATTGCTCAGCCGGTGGCGTTTTGCCACCGGTTTTTTCTTTTCCTGCCCGCACGCCGTTTTGGTGTTACCTCTCTGTTACGCTTCCCATGCAATTGTTTTCAGTGACGCAAGATGATTTGAGTTAAGTATTTAAAATTAATAACTTAACTGCTCACGCGCGCACATATTTAGTTTTATGTCATGCTAAAATGACACAAGAAATTAACCTACGCCTGTCAACAGGAGATGTCGTATGTTGCTGCCATCAGGAAGTCTGCTTGCCATGATGTCTTTTGCTGCCGGGACGTTTTCCGCTGGCGCATCGGGCAACCCACAGTTTATGACGCTACAGCGCACCGCTGGCGTGCCGAATAACCCGCTGCCGCTGATTATCTATCCGCAGGTGGTGCCGGACGATGTGGAGGATATCGCCAGCTGGTTTGAAGATCTCTTCGCCCGCCATCTTTGGCTGCCGCGCTGGCGCTATCCTGTCTATCCCTATACGCACTACCATCCCAACACCCATGAGCTGCTGGGTATCAGCGCGGGCTCGGCACAGATTCTCTTTGGCGGTGAAACCGGGCGGGCGGTGACGGTGCACACGGGCGATGCGGTGCTGATCCCGGCGGGCGTTGGCCATCAGCAACTGGCGGCCAGCGATGACTTCTTTGCAGTAGGAGCCTACCCGCGTGGGATGCAGCCTGAAACATGCCGCGACGAGCCGTCGCTGATGACGCAGTCACTTGAGGCCATCGACCGCGTGCCGATGCCGCAGCATGATCCGATCACGGGCGGAGAGGGCGCGGTGACGGAGATCTGGCATCCGCTGGTGCATCGTTAGCGGGTGGCAGGCGGCGTCGTGCTTTCACAGCGATGCTCTGACGCCGCCGCCAGCCTCAGCAGCATCCGGTGACCGACAGCGTTATCCCAGTTGAAACTGTTTTGCAGCACCACAATCGCTGTTTTGTGCTTCACATCCATGCCGATATAGCTGGCATAGCCGCCGATAAACCCGGACTGATAAACGATTTTCTGCCCGTTAACCTCATTGACTAACCACGCCAGCCCGGCTGAGTCGCGTTCAGGCGCACGAAAGCGTGGAATGATTGCCCCGGCAAAGGCGCGGTCAAGATCGTTACGTCCGCTGCCGTTCAGGTGTGCATCCAGATAGCGCAACAGATCGCTGGCGCTTGACCATAGCGAAGCGGCGCCCACCATATAACCCGAAAACTGCCAGTCCGGCACCGTTTCGCCGCGACGAACGAACGTGGGCTGATCGCCCGCATGGCCTCTGGCTCGCAACATATAACCCGGCAGGGCCGAAGGCTGATAGCCGGTGTGGTGCATGCCAAGGGGCGCAATGATCCGCTGCGTGGCGATCTGCTGCGGTGAGGCCTGCGCGCCTGTGGCAATGGCGTAATCAAGGATTGAGTAGCCGAGATTGGAATAAACCACGCGGCGTGGCGTCGGGCGTTGGAAGTCACGGAGGTAGTCACGAAAGTCGCCGCGATCCAGCTCGTCGTAAAAAGGGGCGCCGGTAAACAGATAAGTCGTCAGACCGCGCAGCATATGCAGGCTGGTTATCTGACGCGGCAGGCCCGCGGTGTGGGTCGCCAGTTGCTCCAGCGTTATCTGTCTGGCATCGGCGCTCAGCGCCTGTGGATTATCGGCCAGCTCGCCGAGCGTGGTGTTCCAGCGTAGTTTCCCCTCATCCACCAGCAGCGCCGCGCTCTCGGCGGTAAACCCTTTGGTAATGGAACCAACAGCAAAGAGCGTATCGCCGGTAACGGGAATACGCCGATCGCTGTCCGTAAAGCCATAGCTGAAGATTTGCCGCTGGCCGTCGGCCTGAAGCAGCGCGACCACCATGCCCGGCGTGCGGCCACGGTCGACCAGCGGTTGCGCCAGCGCGTCGATCTGTTGTCCGATCGGGATATGGCAGCTCGCCAGCAGGCTGGCCTGCGGCGTAATATCAACGCTGTTGCGGGAGAGCGACGCGCAGCCGCCTGCCAGCAGGCAAATGGGGAGCAGCAGTGAAGTCAGTTTGTTCATACAAAAGGCTGTGTTGATGAGTTGGACTGCCGCATTCTTTTAACGTCATCAACAGGCTACCGGCGTGATGTTATGCTGCGGGTTTCGCTTAATGCCAACAATTAAAATAGGCGATAAAAGTTATTAAAAATAACAGGTTATGTTACGAAGGTAGTGTAGCCTGGACACGCTTTAACCGCAAGGCGTCAGGGAAGCACCACGCGCCATGCCTCGCGCGGCAAAACGGAAAAATCCTTAATCAACAGCGCTGCCAGCAGCGTTTTATTCTGCGGCGCGCTGACCACGTCTCGTAAGCCGCTGCGCAGCGCCGCCAGGGTCGTGGGCGGCGTATCGGCCGAGGTGATCAGCGGCAGACCCGGCACGCTGGCGGTCTGGCCGATGATCTTCAGCCCGCGCGTCTCCTGTGGAAAATGCATGCCGATCAGCGCCCAACTTACGCAGTCGATGGCGGCAACGTCCGCCCGGTTCTCGCGCAGCAGCGCCAGCGAACGGCGGTGGCTGCCGGACATTTCTGTGGCGGCGAAAAAACCCGGCCCGTCGGTCAGTTTCATCAGCGCACGGTAACCGGACTGCGAGTCCTCACTGTTACAGGCGAGTCGACGCTGGCGAAAAGCCGCCAGCGAATCGCCGCTTTCCGTCTCGCGCGCCACAATCCAGCTACGATAGTGCGCGCCGTCGCAGCCCGGCGCGTCGTAATGAAAAGCGCCCACCACCTGCACCGTCGGCAGCGCGGTCATCAGCGGATAGCCGCAGGTCTGGCTCAGTAGCAGATCGCGCTGCCGCCAGTGCGGCAGCAGGGGATCGGGCCAGCTCAGGCTGGCGGGCAGCATGTGTCCGGGCATGGCGGTCTTCAACGCCTGCCACAGCGATTCCACCTGCTGCGGCTTGAAGGGATACATCGGCAGTGAAGCAATCATTGGCGCGCCTGTCGGAAGAGGAAAAAGGGTGAACGTTAACGGCAACCGGCGACAACAGATGCGCCTCAAACCAGGCGCTGTAACCGTTCACCACAAAGTTTTCGCTGCGCTGGCGGTAAGCCTCCCTGTCCGCCAGCCAGACGCGGCGCAGTTCATACCACGGCAGACCGGGCAGATCGTGATGCACCAAATGATAGTTCAGATTGAGAAAAAGCAGGCGCCACAGCGGCCCCGCCTCGTTCAGCACCGAGCGCGCAGCGGGATTTTCTTCCGCGCGATGTTCGTAAAAGGAGCGGATTTTGGTCAAGCCCAGCGCCGGGTAGCTCACCGCGGCAAGATACCAGAACGTGGCAATGCCGTGCAGATCCAGCCACCAGAACACGCCCGCCAGCATTAACAGATGCCCGATCCACATGCGCAGTTCGGCCCCGTCGCCTGCTGCTATTTTATGCAGCCCGTTTTTCAGCGTGCCGACGATATCGATGAGCGGCCCCAACGCCACGCGTCCGGCCAGCGTATTCCTTACGGCGGCAAGCAGGGGAAAAAGGCGCGGCCAGCGCCGCCACTGTTCCTGACTGTAGTAGTAGGTTTCGGGATCGAAGCCGGGCAGGGTGAGCTCTTCATCGCGATGGTGTTGAAGATGCGAATCACGATAAAGCCGCCAGGGAAACCATACCGCCAGCGGCAGCAGGCCAAAAAGCTGATTAAACCCATCCCGACGCGTGGGATGACCGTGGATCAGCTCGTGCTGAAGCGACATATACCAGGTGGTGAGGAGGATCAGCAGCGGCGTCGCCAGCAGCGGGCCCAGCGTTTGCCAGCAGGCCGTGACGCTAAACCAGCCGCCGTAAACGCAGAAAATAATGCCCCAGGTGGGCAACTCGCTGCGTCCCAGCCAGCCTGCTGCGCGCTGTTTAATTGCCATCCGCTGCTGTTGATGAAGGTAATAGGCCATTGCGACACTCCTGTAACCAGAGCATGCAGTATGCCGCGCTGTTCAAAGCGCCTGAAATAGCAAAAGCAGATGAGGTCATGCGTTTTATGGCAATAGCCGCAGCCGCTTTTTGTGAGCCATTTAAAGTAAGTGCCCGTTTAAACAACTGTTATAAGACAGTTATTACTATTCATTACTTTCAGGCTAATGATTACACGACGGGCTTAATTGATGAATCGATTCGACAGGCACACACTCTAAGCCAGTTACTAATCCCGTGTAAGATCTACTGGAGGTGATATGTTGCCTGGACAAACGTCCGCTCGCGCCTGGGATACACGCCGTACCGAAAAAAAACGGCGTATTGAGGCACTTGGCGTCAGCGGCAAAGTGCTGCCAACCGATGATCTGGTTGGCATGCTGCAAAAACTGATCGCGCCCGGCGATCGCGTGGTACTTGAAGGAAACAACCAAAAACAGGCTGATTTCCTTTCTCGCTCACTGGCTGAGGTGAACCCTGCCATTGTCCACGATCTGCATATGATTATGCCGAGCGTGGGACGCAGTGAACACCTTGATATATTCGAAAAGGGCATTGCCCGTAAACTCGATTTCTCATTTTCCGGCCCGCAGAGCCTGCGCATCTCTCAATTACTGGAAGATGGACAGCTCGAAATCGGCGCCATTCATACCTACATCGAACTCTATTCTCGTCTCTACGTTGACCTTGCGCCAAACGTGGCGCTGATTGCTGGTTACAAGGCCGACCGTAAAGGCAATCTCTACACCGGCCCAAGCACCGAAGACACGCCTGCGCTGGTTGAAGCCGCCGCTTTTCATGACGGCATCGTGATCGCGCAGGTGAATGAACTGGTGGATGACGAGTGCGATCTGCCGCGCGTTGATATCCCCGGTTCGTGGATCGATTTCGTGGTGGTGGCGGACAAGCCGTTCTTTATCGAGCCGCTGTTTACCCGCGATCCGCGCCTGATCAAGCAGGAACACATCCTGATGGCGATGCTGGCGATCAAAGGCATCTACGCAGAACATCAGGTGCAGTCGCTCAATCATGGCATCGGTTTTAATACCGCCGCCATTGAACTGTTGCTGCCGACATACGGTGAAAGCCTCGGCCTGAAGGGCAAAATCTGTAAGCACTGGACCCTGAACCCGCATCCGACGCTGATCCCGGCCATTGAAAGCGGCTGGGTTGACAGCGTGCACTGCTTCGGCGGCGAAATGGGCATGGAGAACTACGTGGCGGCGCGTCCGGACGTCTTCTTCACCGGCGCCGACGGTTCCATGCGTTCCAACCGCGCCTTCTGCCAGATGGCCGGACAGTACGCGGTGGATATGTTTATCGGCTCCACCCTTCAGGTTGACGGCCTGGCCAACTCCTCAACGGTCACCCGCAGCCGCCTCTCCGGCTTCGGCGGCGCGCCGAATATGGGTCACGATCCGCACGGTCGACGCCATGCAACACCGGCGTGGCTGGCGATGATCAACGAGCCGGACCCGCTGGCGCGCGGCCGCAAGCTGGTGGTGCAGATGGTGGAAACCTTCCAGGCGGGCGGCAAGCCGACCTTTGTTGAAAGCCTTGAGGCGGTGGACGTGGCGAAAGCCGCGAAAATGCCGCTGGCGCCGGTAATGATTTACGGCGATGACGTCACCCACGTGCTGACCGAAGAGGGGATTGCCTACCTCTATCGTGCAAAAACGCTGGAGGAACGTCGCGCGATGGTGGCGGCGGTAGCCGGGATCACCGATATCGGCCTCGGCGTGGACGCCAAACGCGTTGCCGATCTTCGCCGCGAAGGCAAAGTGGCCTTCCCGGAAGATCTGGGGATCAAACGTACGGAAGCCAGCCGCTCTCTGCTGGCGGCGGGCAGCGTGGCCGAACTGGTTGAATGGTCAGGCGGTCTCTATAACCCACCGGCCAAATTCCGGAGCTGGTAATGAAACAGCCCTTACTGCAACAGATTGAGCTGCCCGCAACGCAGATGGCGGAACTGGCAACCCGCTGCCTGATCGACGAAGCGCGCCTCAGCCCGAAACCGGGCCTGGTGGACAGCCGCGGCAGCGGCGCACATCAGGATCTGACGCTGGCGCTGATGGAGCGTTCGGCACACAGCCTGATGCCAACCTTCCGTGCGCTGGCGCTGCACAGCTGGCATCGTCCGGCCGACGTGGCGCTGCGTCAGGAAGTAGGGCGTCTGGGCCGCGAAGGCGAACGGCAGATGATGCAGGCGACGGGCGGCGTTAACACCCATCGCGGAGCCATCTGGGCGCTAGGGCTGCTGGTCAGCGCCTGCGCCATGCGGCAGGGCGAAACCCGCCCTGAAGCGCTGGCGGAAACCGCCGCCGCGCTGGCCGCCATCCGCGATGACGCCGCGCCGAAGCTGTTCAGTAAAGGGCTGCGCGCCACGCAACGTTACCGGGTGCCGGGCGCGCGCGAAGAGGCGCAGCAGGGTTTTCCGCACATTATCACGCTGGCGCTGCCGCAGCTTGCGCGCAGCCGCCTTGCCGGGGCTTCCGAAGCACAGGCGCAGCTCGACGCGCTGATGGCGATTATGTCGTCGCTGAGCGATACCTGCGTGCTTTCCCGCGCCGGTTCAGCCGGGCTGGCGTCAATGCAGCAGGGCGCGCGGGCGGTGCTGGAGGCCGGTGGCGTCATGCAGCCGCAGGGCCGACAGAAGCTCGCCGCGCTTGATGCGCAGATGCTCGCGCTTAATGCCTCGCCGGGTGGCGCCGCCGATCTGCTGGCCGCCACGCTGTTTTTAGATCGCCTGGTCGATCTCCCTTTTTAAGAGGACGTTATGGAACAGATCACTTTTTCCCTTCCGGCCACGCGCCAGCTCAGCGGTAAAGCGCTGTCAGGCGTGGTGGGTTCCGGCGATATGGAAGTGCTGTTTGTGGCCGACAACGGCCAACAGCTTACCGTCAACCTGACCACCTCGGTGGACAACAGCAACAAACGCTGGCAGGCGCTGTTCGACCGCCTCAGCGCGTTTGGCATCCTGCCGTCGGGTCAGATGACAATTCACGATTTTGGCGCCACGCCGGGCGTGGCGCGTATCCGCATTGAGCAGGTTTTTGAGGAGGTGAGCGATGCGCAATGAACGCAGCTTTATCGAGCTGAAGGCACGCCAGCGTGCACATCTTCTGCTGGATGAGGGCAGCTACCGCGAGCTGCTGGATCCGTTCGAGGGCATCATGTCGCCCTGGCTTGGGCCGCAGGGCATTGTCACCCAGGCCGACGACGGCATGGTGGTAGCAAAAGGCACTATCAACGGCCAGTCCGCCGTGGTGGTGGCCATTGAAGGCGCCTTCCAGGGCGGCAGCATGGGCGAAGTGTCCGGCGCAAAAATGGCGGCCGCGCTGGAGCTGGCGGCAGAAGACAATCGCAACGGCATCCCAACCCAGGCGGTACTCTGTCTGGAAACCGGCGGCGTGCGGCTTCAGGAAGCCAACCTGGGCCTGGCGGCGATTGCCGATATTCACGCGGCAATTGTCGATCTGCGTCGCTACACGCCGGTCATCGGCATCATCGCCGGCACGGTAGGCTGCTTCGGCGGTATGTCGATTGCCGCCGCGCTCTGTAGTTATCTGATCGTCACCCGCGAAGCGCGTCTGGGGCTGAACGGCCCACAGGTTATCGAGCAGGAAGCAGGCATTGATGAATACGATTCGCGCGATCGTCCGTTTATCTGGAGCATGACCGGCGGCGAAACCCGTTTCCGCAGCGGCCTGGTGGACGCGCTGGTGGAAGACGGCGAAGAGACGGTGAAAAAAGCCATGCTCGACGCCATCGCCAAAGGCGTGCCCGCGCAACATCGCTCCGATAACTATGACTATTTCCTGCCGCGTCTGAGCCGCTTCGATACCGCGAAACAGGCCGACGCTGAGCAAATTAACCAGCTGTTTGCCAGGGGAGAAGAATAATGAGTAACGCTATCAGCCGTGGCGAGACGTGGCTTGCCCGTCTTACCGATAACGCGCCGCGCATGAGCGGGCTTTGCCCCTCCGTACAGGTGGCCGACGCCACGCTCGGCAATGAACCGGCGCGCTTTGTAGCGGTGATCCCGGATGCCAACAACCACTACCCGCGTGCGGTCAAAGGGGAAGTGGGGCTGCTTGAAGGCTGGACGCTGGCGAAGGTGGTCAGCGAGGTTATCGCCGCCGATGCGAACAACGAAACCAAACGTCCCATTGTCGCGGTGATTGACGTTGCCAGCCAGGCCTATGGTCGCCGTGAAGAAGCATTCGGCATCCACCAGGCGCTGGCGGGGGCGGCGGGCGCTTACGCCAACGCGCGGCTGGCCGGTCATCCGGTGATTGGTCTGATTGTCGGCAAAGCCATGTCCGGCGCGTTTCTGGCGCATGGCTACCAGGCAAACCGACTTATCGCCTTTAACGACAAAGGCGTGATGATCCACGCGATGGGGAAAGACGCCGCCGCGCGTATCACGCTGCGCAGCGTCGAGTCGCTGGAGAAGCTGGCGGAAACCATTCCGCCGATGGCCTACGACATCGACAACTATCGCTCGCTCGGCCTGCTTGAGGATCTGCTGGACATTGGCGACGCCGATGCGCCTTCAGACGAAGACGTCGCGACCGTACGACACACCGTTGAACAGGCCGTAGTGACGGCCCGTCGCGACCCCGGCCTCAGCAGCCGCTTACAGGCCGAAAACCGACGCAGTTCTGCGCTGGTACGCGAAAAAATGCGCACCGCCTGGTAACACCCATAAAAAGACAAACCTGCCAGGCGATCTTCTGAGCACGCTTTGCGTGCTCATGGTTCTACCCTGTAAAAAAAATACTCATCGCGCCTGTGCTTATCGATTTCTAACGTTTAACAGGTGATTTTTATGACTTACGTGATTATTCATGCCCTTGCTCCGATTTTTGTCATCATGCTGCTCGGTTTTTACGCCGGAAAAGCGAAGATGGTCGATAACCGCAATGTGGCGCTTCTCAATATCTTTGTAATGGATTTTGCCCTGCCAGCCGCGCTGTTTTCCGCGACCGTGCAGACGCCGTGGGCGGGCATTTTGCAGCAGTCGCCGCTGATTATCGTGTTAGTGCTGGCGATGTGGATTACCTACGCGGCAATCTACTTTATCTGCACAAAAGTGTTCCATAAGTCTCCGCAGGATGCGGCGGTGCTGACGCTGACCGTGGCGCTGCCTAACTACGCGGCGCTGGGACTGCCGATTCTCGGTAGCGTACTGGGTGAGAATCCGGGCACCTCGCTGTCGGTGGCAGTGTCCATCGCCTGCGGATCGGTACTGATGACGCCGTTCTGTCTGCTGATCCTTGAGCGCGAAAAAGCGCGTGCTGCGGGCGGCGTACAGAAATCAAGCCTGGCGATGCTGCCGGTGTTGATGTGGCGTTCGGTGACCAAACCGATCGTGTGGGGGCCGTTGCTGGGCGTGGTGCTCTCCGCCATTGGCATTCGCATGCCGGAAATGGTGCTGGCAACCATCAAACCGTTGGGCCTGGCCGCCACGGCGGCGGCACTGTTCCTGACCGGTTTGATCCTCTCTGCGCGTCAGCTGAAGATCAACCAGGCGGTGATTGTCGCCAGCCTGACCAAGCTGGTTATTCAGCCGCTGATCGCGTGGGGTATTGTGATGGCGCTGGGGCTGCACGGGCAGATTGCCATCACCGCGATCCTGATGATTGCGCTGTCGGCCGGTTTCTTTGGCGTGGTATTCGGTAACCGCTTTGGCGTGGAGTCGCCCGATGCCGAAGCCGTGCTGCTGATCACCTCGGTGCTGTGTATCATTACCTTACCGATCTTCATCTCGTTAACTTCAGGAATGTAGTATGCAACAGGCGTTTCACCCGCACGATCTGGTCTGGCTTACCCACGAAAGTGACCTCACCGGCGCGTTGCCCGACTGGGTGGCCGCGCAGTGGCGGCAGACGCTGCCGCTGGTGATCCGGCGCGATCGCGATGCGGCGGGACGCCTGCCGGTAGGGATTCGCGGCCTGAAGCGCGAGCAGCGCGCCGCCGCCTGGGTTGCGATCTCCGCCGTCCGGCGGCAGGTGACGCCAGAATCACTGAGCGAGGCAGGGTTTCTGCTTCGCTCGCCGTTTGTCTCGCTGCCGCCGGTACAGGCGGCGATCCAACTGGCGCAGCAGCGCTGGCCGTGGGTATGGGGCATTACCGGTAGCGTCGGCTACGCGCTGGCGACCGACATGCCGGTCATTCACGGCGCCAGCGATCTCGATCTGCTGATCCGCGGCCCCGAACCGGTAAGTCACGAGGCGCTCATGCGCTGGCAGCAGTTCAGCCAGCAGCTGCCGTGCCGCGTTGACACCCAAATTGAAACGTCGCACGGCGCCTTTGCGCTGACGGAGTGGCTGCGCGACGGGCGAGTCATGCTGAAAACAAACGACGGGCCGCGCCTGACCGCAACGCCCTGGCAGGAGATAGCATGAAAATTTTACTGACCTTTCCGGGGCAGGGGCCGCAGCGCCCCGGGATGTTGCAGGGGCTGCCTGATGGCGACGCGATCCTTTCGCAGGCCAGCGAGGTGCTGGGCGAACCGGCCGCGCAGTTAGACAGCGCCGATGCGCTGCGGCATACCCGCGCGGTGCAGCTCTGTCTGCTGATAGCCGGTACGGCGCACGCCCGCGATCTGCTGGCGCGCGGCCTGACGCCGGACATGGTTTGCGGACTGTCGATTGGCGCGTTTCCGGCGGCGGTGGCGGCCGGAGCGCTGACGTTTGACGATGCGCTGAGGCTGGTGGCGCTGCGGGGCGAACTGATGGAGCAGGCGTATCCTGAAGGCTATGGCCTGACGGCGGTAGTCGGCCTGTCACTTAACCAGTTGGAGCCACTGCTGGGCGAGGAAACCTGGATTGCCAATATCAATGCTGAACGTCAACTGGTGATTGCGGGCAGCGAAGCGGCAATGCAGGCGGTGGCGCAAAAGGCGCTGGACGCCGGCGCGGAGAAAGCCCATCGGCTCAGGGTGAGCGTGCCGTCGCACTGCGTGCTGCTGGCCGAACCGGCAAAAAAACTGGCCGCCGCTTTTGCCGACGTCACGCTGGAACGCCCGCGCTTCGCCTATATGAGCGGCAGCAGCGCGCGGGTGCTTTGGCAGCCGGCGCAGATTGCCGAAGATCTGGCGTTTAATATGTCGCGTACCGTTCGCTGGCACGAGGCGATGGTCGCCGCCAACGAGCGCGAGGTGCAGCTGGCGATTGAGATGCCGCCGGGCGCGGTACTGACCGGCCTGACGCGCCAGGCATTTACCGCCGGCGAGGTGCTGTCGCTTGAGCAGGGCGGCACCACGCTTGCCCTGACGCTGGCTAAACGACTGCGTCACGCCCGTTGAGGCGCTGAAGACTGTACATGCGCCCCTCGGCGGCCAGCGCCAGCAGGTTAGGATCGTGCTCGCGGTTACGCTCAAAAATAATCGCCAGCGTCTGCCGCATCTGATACAGCGCCTCCAGTTCCAGCAGCTGTACGCTGTTTTCATACACGCGCTTCATGCGGCCGGGGATCAGCGTCATGCCGACGCCCGCCTGCACCAGACTCAGCATGGAGAAGATATCGTTGACCCGCATGACGATATCTGGCTCGAAGCCCGCCAGATGAAACGCTTCCTGAAAACCGTGATAGGTGGCGAACCCCTCCGCCAGCGACACGAATTTGTGGTGACGGAAATCGCGCAGATCGGCTTTATGGCGCGTGTCCAGCACTTCGCTGGTCGGCGCCGCGAGAAAAATATCGTCCTCAAACAGCGGCAGTACCTCAAAGCGATGGCGATCGATAACGCTGTCGTTTAGTGAGATAAGAATGGCGTCCAGGACGCCGGACTTCAGTTTGCCGAGCAGCGCCTCGTTGGAATCCATCGTTAAATCGAACTCAACGCTGGGGCGTCGCACTTTCATACCCATAATCAGCTGCGGCACCGTATCCAGCGTCAGCGAATAGAGCGTGCCCAGCCGCACGCGCCCCAGCCCGATGCCGGCGGTTTTCAGCGTCTCTTCCACGCCGTGCGACATGATATCCATCACCTGCTGGCTGTACTGAAAAAGCGTGTGCGCCGCAGGCAGCGGCACCAGGTTGCGACCCTGAAGAATAAACAGCGGACAGCGAATTCCCTCTTCCAGCGTATGCAGCGCGCGGTGCACGCTCACGCTGCTGATCCCCAGCGCCTCGGCGGTGCGCGCTATATTTCCCCGGTGCATAAAAGCCATAAAAATATCAAGCTTGCGGAAAGTAATATCTAAATCAATTTTCATTATTGTGTCCGACAACAGATGCTCGTGGATGAATTCTAGCCTAAGGTGGCGCGCGCTGTCATAAGCATGCTGCCGGGCCAGACTTCGCGATTGCCACGCCATGAAAGAAAAATATGCCCGCGTTCATCTGTTTGACACATCGGTCTTTTAGCCTGCCAGGCGATTATTCTCTCTTTTAAGGAACGGCAATGCGCATCCGCAAATCACTGTTGATTATGTCCCTGATCTGTAGCCCGATGAGCCAGGCTGAAAACCAGGCGATGACGCCTCAACGTCTTCACACAATGATCGACAACACCACGCCTGCCAGTAACAATGCCGACCTTGTCGCAATGGAAGAAACCGTGCGGCAATCATTGGTGAATGCGCTGAAAGGCGAGGCGCCGACGCTCACGCGCGCGCAGTTAAAAGAGGTTAAACAAAACGCTACGCTGGCCGACAGCGCCTGGCTGAAAGCAAGCGGCTATGACTTTGCCAAACGCGCGAACCAACAGGCGGGTATTATGCTGCTGAGCGGTTTTTCTGCGCTGCCGCAGGCCACGCTTGACGCCAGTCTGAAAACGGTTGAAGCGGTTAACCTGAACGCGTCTGAAGGCCAACGTCGTCAGGCGATCGTGGACGCGGAAGGTCAGGATCATCTCTTCTTTCTGGCCGATGCATTAGGGCCAAAACTGGGACGCGCTTTCATTGCTGCGTATCAACGCGGAGAAATCAATAAAGCGGCGGCGCTGATCAAGGCCAGCGAAGTGAGCACCAGCGCGGCAAAAAAACAGTTTAACTATCCGCGACCGTTTTTAGTGCCAGGCAATACGCTTCATTTTGTGCCTGACGCATCGATAGTGAAAGACAATCAGCCCTATCGCGCCACCGAAGGCGCCTTTCCCAGCGGCCATACGAATACCGGTTACACCGATGCGCTGCTACTGGGCGAAATGCTGCCGGAGCGTTTTGTGCCGCTGATGGATCGCGCCGCCCGCTACGGCTATTCGCGTATGGTGCTGGGCGTGCACTATCCGCTCGATCTGATCGGTTCGCGAATGGTGGCGCAGCGTAACGTGGCACACTATCTGAATGATGTGAAATATCACGCGCTTTTCGACGAGGCGAAACAGCAGTTGCGCAGCGCACTGGAAAAAGCCTGCGGAACGTCGCTCGCTGCCTGCGCAGGCCCGGCAGGCGATGCCGACCCCTACGCTTCACCGCAGATGGATCGATTTTATCGTTATACGATGACATACCACCTGCCGCACGCCGCTGTGAACGCCTCACCGGTTATCGTTCCTGAGGGGGCGGAAGTGCTGCTGGAAGGCCCGCTGCCGCAACTCTCTGCGGCGAAGCGTCGCCAGTTGATGGTCGCTACCGCGCTGGAAGGCGGCTATCCGCTGTCGGGAACAACGTCTGAACAAAACTTCTGGCAACGGGTGAATTTGCCGGCGGCGGTAAACGCTGCGCGCCGGTAGCGCGATTGCGCGGCAGGGCTCTAAATGTGAATGCGAAGTAAAAAAAGCGCGGTTACCATGCTAAGGTCTTTTATTCCCAAAAAAAGGAGCCTCCCCGTGTCTCATACCGCTTATGCCAGCCGTATTATCGCCGCCACACCTGCGCAGATTTGGCCGTTTCTTTCTGATTTCAACGGATTACCACGCATTCACCCTGGTATCTCACACAGTGAGCTGGAGCAGGGCGTTACCGAAACGGCCGTGGGCGCAGTCCGTAAACTGACCCTGCCTGACGGGTTCGTGCGCGAGCGTTTGCTCAAACTGGATGTTTCCGGCTGGGAGCTGCACTATGCGATCATCGAGGGTGTGATGCCGGTGACCGACTATGTTGCAGTGGTAAAACTCAGCCCGAAAGACGATGGCACCACGCTGGCCGAATGGTGGGCCGATTTTGACGTGCCGGACGGCGTGGACAAAGCCGACGTGGCGCAGGAGGTCAGTGAAGGCGTATTTGCGACCTGTTTGCAAAATGTCGCTTTGCTTGTTGGCGGGGCCTGAATCAGGAGAGCATATGTCTGGTCATAACGTTACCCTCCAGCGCTATCAGCCTGCTTACCAGCAAGGCGTTATCGCGCTGATCCTGCCGATCCAGAATCAGGAGTTCGGCATTGCTATCACCGCAGAGCAGCAGCCCGATCTGAGCGACATCGCAGGTTTTTACCAGCAGGGACAGGGTGGTTTCTGGCTGGCGGTGGTGGACGATCGGGTGGTGGGCTGCATCGGCCTGAAGGACATTGGCAACCAGCAGGCGGCGCTGCGCAAAATGTTTGTGGCACAGGCCTGGCGCGGCAGGCAGTACGGCGTGGCCAGCGCGCTACTGACCACGCTGCTTGCCCATGCCCGTCAGCAGCAGGTAAAGGAGATCTTCCTCGGCACAACCGATAAATTTCTTGCCGCGCACCGCTTTTACGAAAAAAACGCCTTCAGCGAAGTCACTCGCGAGGCGCTTCCTGCCGCCTTCCCGTTGATGTCCGTCGACAGCAAATTTTATCGCTTATCCCTTTTTTCCTGAGTCCTTTTTTGAGCAACTGGTTAACGCCAGCTGCTCAAGGTCACCGTGTTTTTCGCTAAAATCAGCGAAGAAGAGATGCAGTGCCTCGCCGGATTTGGGCTGACGCCTTTACCGCGCCCTGCACGCCCGATAAACATTGTTGTTAACTATAAAAAAAGGGCCGATGGCCCTTTTTAAACATGATTTTCAATCAGTTAAGACTACTGCGGCGCGTGATCACCCATCGTTTTCAGATCTTTATCCACCAGGAACAGGCTCTCGCCGCTGGTGCCCGCCAGCGCCAGTTTATCAAGGACAGATTTGAACAGCCTCTCTTCTTCATGCTGCTCGGCTACATACCATTGCAGGAAGTTAAAGGTTGAATAGTCCTGCGTGGTCATTGCCGCATGCGCCAGTTCGTTAATCTTTCCGGTGATCAGCTTCTCATGCTCATAGGCCTGCTCCAGCACTTCAGTCAGCGAGTTGAAGGTGACCGGCGGCGCGGCGATGCTGCCGAGCACCGGCATGGCGCCGGTATCGCTCAGGTAGTTGAACAGGCGCTGCATATGCTGCATCTCTTCGGTGGAGTGGCCGCGCAGAAAAACGGCGGCGCCCTCATAACCTTTATCAGCGCACCAGGCGCTCATCTGTAAATAGAGGTTGGCGGAAAAGAATTCCAGGTTCAACTGATCGTTCAGTTTTGAGGTCATATCAGCAGTTAACATAACGCGGCTCCATAAATGATATTTATTTTATAATAAGTAATTGAGCGCATTATGCACGGCGGATGTCGAAATAAAAACCGTTTGTTTTTATTTTTAGGATATTTGAGCAGAAATGTAACATCATGAAAGTTAACTGATAATTATTCACGCGGCGCTGTTAATTATTCCGTTTCTGGAATCATTTTGAGAACGATTATTATTAATGCGCGGTTAAAAAAAAGGCCGCTGAGTGAATCAGGCGGCCGTGACGACAGATCGGTTTAAAATCAGAACGTTTCCCAGTGGCCTGCATCGGTGGCAGCAGCCGGACGCGCCGCCGCCAGACGCAGCGGCTGCGGCTTCACCACGGAGGCAGTGAGTGCGGCTGCGTGTTGGTCAATGCGAAACACCGCCACCGCCTGAGAAAGGCGGCTGGCCTGCTCCTCCAGCGAGGCAGAGGCAGCGGCGGACTCCTGCACCAGCGAAGCATTCTGCTGAGTGACGCGATCCATCTCGGTGACCGCCTGGCCAATCTGGTCGATGCCGCGACTCTGCTCGTCGGAGGCCGACGCGATCTCGCCCATAATGTCGGTAACGCGTACCACGGCGTTGACGATGTCGTGCATGGTTTCACCTGCGGTCGCCACCTGCTGCGAACCGGCATTCACCCGACTGACCGATGCCTCAATCAGCGCTTTGATCTCTTTTGCCGCCTGGGCGCTGCGCTGCGCAAGGTTACGTACCTCGCCAGCCACCACCGCAAAGCCGCGGCCCTGCTCACCCGCGCGCGCCGCTTCCACCGCCGCGTTCAGCGCCAGAATATTGGTCTGGAAAGCAATACCGTCGATCACGCTGGTAATATCAGCAATTTTCTTCGAACTGGTGGCGATTTCGCCCATGGTTTGCACCACGCCATCTACCACCTGACCGCCTTTTCCGGCAGTATCCGAGGCGTTTTTCGCCAACTGCGACGCCTGACGGGCGTTCTCGGCATTCTGCTTAACGGTGGCGGTAAGCTGTTCCATGCTGGCGGCCGTCTGCTCCAGCGAGGCGGCCTGCTGCTCGGTGCGCGCCGACAGATCGTTGTTGCCGGTTGATATCTCACTGGCACCGTTGTAGATGGCGTTGGCACTGTCGCGCACGTTGCCGACGGTGCTGATCAACGACTGCTGCATTGCCGTCAGGTTGCTGGCGAGCTGACCCATTTCGCTGCGGCTCTCCAGCACCAGCGTCTCAGAGAGATCGCCACCGGCGATGCGCTGAATGTGCTTAAGCAGCAGCTTCAGCGGCGTCAGCAGAACCTGGCGGATCGCCACCCATACCGCCGCCACCAGCAGCGCCAGCGCCAGCAGCACCACACCAAGCGTCCACGCCATATGGCTGTAACCTTCCAGGTTATCGTTCATACCTGCCTGCAAAAGCTGGCTGTTCTGCTTGCGCCAGAGGTTGTAGCTGTTTTCCAGATCGTCCTGCGCCTTCTGCGCATCGAGATTGCCGTAGGCGTCGTAGTTACTGGCAGAGAGATACTGGATCGACATTTTCAGCGTGTCATAAAACTGCTGATAATTATTCGCCACGGCTGCGGTGATGTCGGCGCTCTGTCCGGCCTGTACCGGCGAATTTTTATATTGATCGAAATGCGATGCCGCCTGATCGAGCGTCTGCCCGGCGGTGTTTAACAGCTTATCAATGGCCGCCAGCGACGCCGGATCGGTTTGCTTCTTCAGAAAACGGATCGCGACGCGGTTGATGGTGACGCGGGTTTTCACCAGCGTCTGCCAGCTATCGCTAAGCTCGCCCTGCTGATGATTCAGGACGCTGGCGCGGGTAAAGTTCGCTTTGTCACGGCTGATGGCGTTAAAGGACAGCGCGCTGGAAACCAGCAAAAGCGCACTGAAAACAAGCATCGTCACGGCGATGCAGGTCACGACTTTTATATTTTTTAGCATAGTGCGCACTCAGATTAAGGGATTGCCCGGTAACAGATTATCGGTCTGGCGCGGCATAAACTTTAAGCAGGTTTTGAAAGTAAAGTAAAAGAGATGTTAACCCGATGATTTGGGTAAGTTAAAAAGATGCCGCCGTTACGGTCGGCTGGCCAGTTGCCAGCGGGGCGATGCGCTGAGCTGTCGGTAACTCGCTTGCAGCGTTTCCGGCGTGAGCGCGTCAATGCGATCCGCCGTCAGCGGGTAACGCGTCTGCCAGTGTTCGAGGATCCCGGCCTCGTGACGCGGTGCTGCCGCCGGGTTAAGGCAGCGCAGCGCGAGCGCGCGTAGGCTGTCGGCAGTCTGCGCGTCAATAATCGCGCCCGCCTCGCTGATAAAATGCGTAATCAGATCGAAAAGTTCAGCGGCCGACAGCGTCGGCGACTGTAGCGTAAACAGCAGCCCGGCCGTGCCTGCTACCTGATGAAAGCGACAGCTCACCACGTAGCCGATATTTCGCTCCACCCGCAGTTGCTGAAAAAAGCGTGGGCCGAACAGCGCCGCCATCACCGGGTACGCGACATAATTTTGCGGCGTGTGGTCGGCCAGCGGACAGTAAACCAGCACGGCGGTATCGCTGCCCGCCACCGGCCAGACAGCCTTTACCGCCGCCGGGCGCGTCGGCGCGTCGGCGGGAGCAAACGGGGCGGGGAAGTGCGACAGCAGACGGCTCAGCGTATCGGCAAGCGCGTCGTCGCCGCCGTACAGCGCGGCGCGCCACCGTACGTTATCGCGACTGCGCTGAAGCAGATCGGGCAGCCGCGCCAGCAGCGCGCGCACCGCAATGTCTTCGGACGCCGCCTCCTGCATTCGTCGGGCCAGCCGCTGGCCCCGGGCGATATCGGCCGCATCCATTGAGCGCAGCGTTTGCACCACGCGGTACAGCATCAGCGGCAGCCTTTCGCCGCTGCCGCTGAGCTTAAGGAGCCAGACGCCCTGCTCGCGGGTGAAGCTCACCTCGCCGCCCGCATGCTGGCACTCGCCGCCCGGCGCCTCAAGCGCCGCCGCGATCTGCGCCGCGCGGGTGGCGGGAAGCAGCAGGTCAGGGTGCGGACTCAGCAGCAGCAGGGTCGCGTCCGCAGCGGGCACATGCGTTAGCGCAGCGCGATCGGCGGGCAGCGCAGAAAGGACAGGAAGGTTGCCGCCGCCGTAAAATTTCATGACGGGCGCAGGAAAAAGAGCGACGTCTTCGCGGTGCGTCGGGGTAAAACGCAGGTGGAAACCGCGCAGCCATACCTTTTCCGCAACGATCTCCGGCGCAACGTGCAGAGAAACGGCGTCCGCCGGGCGAAGCTGCGCCCGCAGTCCGGCAAAGCCTTGCGTTGACGCGGGCGGAAAACCAAACGCCCTGGCGCGGAGCTGGTCGAGCGGCGAACGCCGGCGAAAGCGCTGGCGCGCCAGCGCAGCATAGTGGCTGAGCGTGGTGTCACTGAGCGCGTCAAGCTGCGCCAGCCAGCGCCGCAGCAGCGCTTCGATCCGTCCGGCGCTGGCGGTTTCGCAGAGCTGAAATTCAAAAAGCAGCAGCGACTGCGACGGGCTGCGGTAAGGCTCCAGGAGTTTTACCTCGTCACACAGCCCCTCCCGGCGCAGCCGGTTAAGCAGCGTGTCGGGTGCGGGATCGTAAAGCAGCGCCTCCAGCAGGGCGAAGCTGTCTGCGTGGCAGGCGCTGACCAGAAATCCGATCTGAAGCAGCCGCAGGCGACTGCTCTGCATGGCAAACGCCCGCTGCGCGCCGGCTTTAAGCGCGGGAGGCGGCGTTGCGGGATGAACGGCGAGGCGGAAAACGCTGCCGACGTGCGCGGCCAGCGCTGCCAGTTCCTCCACGGGTTGCGGCCCCTGTAACCACAGCGTCAGATTCCCGGCATGGAAAAAACGCTGATGATACGCCTTCAGCGCCTGCTGAAGCGCGATGGCATCCTCGCCGAAGCACTCGCGGCTGCCAATCTGAAAACGTTGAAAAGGGTGTGGCGCCGCAAAAGCGTGGCTCAGCGCAGCCTCACACTGCGCTCCGGCGTGCTGCGCCAGCAGCCGGTATTCCGCCTCAATAACGTTCGCTTCCTGTCGCACGGCGTCAATAGCCAGCAGCGGTCGCGCCAGCATATCCGCCAGCCGCGCCAGCGCCTCCGGCAGCTTGTCTGCCGCCATCCCGACAAACCAGGCGGTCGCGTTCGCCTGCGTGGTGGCGTTAAGCAGCGCACCTTCGGCAGGTGCCCAGGCCATCAGTCGGGCCTCGCCGGGAAAGCCTTCGCTACCGGCAAACAGCACGTGCTCCAACAGATGCGCCAGGCCGGGCCATGCGTAAGGTTCGTGAAGGCTGCCCGCGTCGAGGTGGAACAGCGCCGCCGCCTGCGACGCGTCAGGATCGTGGATCAGGGCGATCCGCAGCCCGTTTGCCAGTACCCGCCGTTCAGCTTCCATTACACGCTGCTTTTGAAAATGAGCTGCGAGTTGGCGCGGTTGCGGAACTGTAGCTGATCGATCTGAATATGCGTGCAGTTGGCCTGCTCGCGCGCCGCCAGGATGGTGTCGTGATGGGGCGATTTGCCGCAAACCGGATCGGCGTTGTCGGCGTTGCCGGTCAGCATAAAGGCCTGGCAGCGGCAGCCACCGAAGTCCTGCTCTTTCTCGGAACAGGAGCGGCAGGGCTCCGGCATCCAGTCGAAGCCGCGATATTTGTTAAAGCCGAACGAGTTGAACCAGATATCGCGCAGCGAGTGCTCCAGCACCGAAGGAAACTGCACCGGTAGCTGGCGCGCGCTGTGGCAGGGCAGGGCCGTGCCTTCCGGCGTCACGCTGAGGAAAATAGCGCCCCAGCCGCCCATACAGCCTTTCGGACGCTCTTCATAATAGTCGGGCGTGACGAACAGCAGGTTCGCCAGATGGCCGCCGGCGGCCATTTTTTCGCGGTAGCGCTGCACCACCGCTTCGGCGCGGGCGATCTGCTCGCGCGTCGGCAGCAGTCCTTCGCGGTTGAGTTGCGCCCAGCCATAAAACTGACAGGTCGCCAGCTCGACGTCGTCCGCGTCCAGCTCAATGCTCAGATCGATAATGCGGTCGATCTGATCGATATTGTGCCGGTGCAGCACAAAGTTCAGCACCATCGGATAGCCGTGCGCCTTGACCGCTTTCGCCATCGCCAGCTTGGTCCGGAAGGCTTTCTGCGAGCCGGCCAGCGCGGCGTTCAGCGTTTCGTCGCTCGCCTGGAAGCTGATCTGGATATGATCCAGTCCTGCCCCGGCAAAGGCATCGATCTTGCGCTCGGTCAGGCCGATGCCGGAGGTGATCAGGTTGGTGTAGAAACCGAGATCGCGCGCGGCGCGGATCAGTTCCGGCAGATCCTTGCGCACCAGCGGCTCGCCGCCGGAGAAGCCTAACTGCACGGCGCCCATTTCACGCGCCTGTTCGAAAACGGTGATCCACTGCGCGGTGGTCAGCTCTTTCTCCTGCTGTGCGAAATCCAGCGGATTCGAGCAGTACGGACACTGAAGCGGGCAGCGGTAGGTCAGCTCCGCCAGCAGCCAGAGCGGCGGTTTGACCGCTGATTCAGGCCGGTTCACGGAAAATTATCCATTTCTGTTCAGCCGCCTGGACGAGAAACGCCTTCACGTCTTCCGCCACGCCGCCCGCGTCCGGGAAGCGTGCATCCAGCTCAGCAATCAGCGCAGAGACGGACCGCGTGCCGTCCACCAACTGCAAAATGGCGGTGGCGCTCTCATTAAGCTTCGCCATGCCTTCCGGGTAAAGGATCACATGGCTCTCCTGCGTCGGTTCCCATTGCAGGCGGTAGCCGCGACGGAAAGCAGGAAGGGTTGCGTCGTTCAGGATCATTACGGCAGCCTCCGGTTATGCCACACCACTTTGTCGGTCACAGTATGGTAGGGCGGGCGGTGTAATTCATAAGCCATCGTCATTGCATCGAGCATGCTCCACAGAATATCCAGCTTGAACTGAAGGATCTCCAGCATTCGCTGCTGTTTTTCAACGGTGGTGCAGTACTCAAGCGCCAGCGCCAGTCCGTGCTCGACGTCGCGGTTCGCCTGGCCAAGGCGGCTGCGGAAATAGCCGTAGCCCTGTTCATCGATCCACGGATAATGCTGCGGCCAGCTGTCGAGCCGCGACTGGTGGATCTGCGGCGCAAACAGCTCGGTCAGCGAGCTGCATGCCGCCTCCTGCCATACCGCGCGGCGGGCAAAGTTAACATAGGCATCCACCGCGAAACGTACGCCGGGCAGCACCATCTGCTCGGAGAGCAGCACCTCGCGCGACAGGCCCACCGCTTCACCCAGCCGAAGCCAGGCTTCGATGCCGCCTTCGCTGTCGCCTTGTCCATCGTGATCGAGAATGCGCTGCACCCATTTACGGCGCGTCAGGGCATCGGGGCAGTTCGCCATGATCGCCGCATCCTTCAGCGGAATGCTGGTCTGATAATAAAAACGGTTCGCCACCCAGCCCTGGATTTGCACGCGGGTGCATTTACCATTGTGCATCGCAATATGGTACGGATGATGAATGTGATAAAAGGCGCCCCTGGCGCGTAGCGCCTGTTCAAAGGCGTCAGGCGTCATCGGCTTTTCTTGCTTCATGTCTGACTCGCTAAAGATCAATACGCATCCCGTCCTGGCTGACCTCAATACCCTGCTGCGTCAGCGCGTGGCGCTCCGGAGCGTCTTCATCAAGGATCGGGTTGGTGTTATTGATATGAATAAGGATTTTGCGCTGCGCAGGCAGCGAGGCAAGCAGCGCTATCAGCCCGCGCTCTTCCGAAAGCGCCAGATGGCCCATATCACGGCCGGTATTGCGGCCGACGCCGGTGGCGGCCAGTTCGTTGTCCTGCCACAGCGTACCGTCAATCAGCAGGCAGTCGGCTTTTTTCATCCAGCCGAGCAGGGCGTCATCCGGCTCGCCCAGCCCTGGCGCATAGAGCAGCGTTTTACCGCTGCGTGAATCCTCAACGAACAGCGCCACATTGTGGCCGGGCAGCGGCCTGTCGCGATAGCGCGAGTAAGGCGGCGCGTTGCTGAGCAGCGGAATGGCGGTGAAACGCAGCGCCGGGCACACCGCAACGGAGAAAGCCTCGCCGGGCGTCACCGCATGGTGTATCAGCCCGCCGTTCCAGTGCGTCAGCATGGTGAAAACCGGGAAGCCGCTGTTGAGATCGTCATGCACTTCCGGCGTGCACCACACCTGATGCGGGCAGCCTTCACGCAGGCTCAGCAGCCCGGCGCTGTGATCGATCTGGCTGTCGGTAAGAATGATGGCGCCAATGGCCGTGCCGCGCAGTGCATCCTGTTTATTCAGCGCCGGGGTGGCGGCGATCTGCTGCGCGATATCCGGCGAGGCGTTGCAGAGCACAAAATTGATGCCGTCGTCGCTGAGGGCGATGGAAGACTGCGTGCGCGCCGAGGTTTTCAGGCTGCCGCTGCGCACGCCCTGACAGTTTCGGCAGTTGCAGTTCCACTGAGGGAAACCACCGCCAGCGGCTGAACCGAGAACGTTTATCTGCATGAGGTAACCGGGAAAGGGGAAAAAAAGTGCCCGCAGCGGGCTGCGGGCGCGAGGGATTAACGGTTAGAGATGTACAGCGTGACTTCCAGACCTAAGCGTAAATCAACGAATGCAGGTTTAGTCCACATAGCGGGCTCCTTTTGGTGTTAACAAACAGATAACGAAGAACGTTAAGTTCGGCAGGTAATGTGCTTATTGTCAAATTTCTGCATCGCAAATGTTGCGCCGGGCGGGCGCAGAGATCAACCCTGTAACGTGAATAATCACGGCAGAAATTATCTCAAAATGTTCCGAATGGCTTATTCGCCCCAGGTTTTTTTCAATACCGACAGCCAGTTTCGCCAGCAGATTTTTTCAATCAGCGCCTCGCCGTAGCCAGCCGAAGCCATCGCCGCCGTCAGGCGCGGCAGTCCGGCGACGTCACCCAGCGCGTCAGGGACGCTGATGCCGTCGAAGTCCGAACCAAAGCCGACGCGATCTTCACCGAGAATCGCCATCAGCCCGTCGAGGTGGCGAATAATGTCGCTGAGCGGCGTGTCGCCGTTGCGCTGACCGTCGGCGCGCAGAAAGGCGGTGCCAAAGTTGACACCGACGAAACCCTCGCTGGCGGCAATGGCTTCTAACTGCGGCGCAGTAAGATTACGCGGCTGCTGACAGAGCGCGTGCACGTTAGAGTGAGTGGCGACCAGCGGCGCGCTGCTGTGCCGGGCCGTTTGCCAGAAAGCTTTTTCATTCATGTGGGAGAGGTCGATCAGCAGTTTCCGGCGGTTACAGACGCGCACCAGGTTAAGCCCCTCTTCCGTCAGGCCGTCGCCGCTGTCGGGCGAACCGGGGAAGTTGCCCGTTACGCCCGTGCCGAAGCGGTTGGCCAGGTTCCACAGCGGGCCGATACTGCGCAGGCCCGCCGCAATCCAGCCGTCTAACTGGCTCAGTTCGCCGTCCAGCGCCTCTGCGCCTTCAATATGCAGCACCAGCGCCAGTATATCTGCGCGGCGGCAGCGGTCGATCTCTGCGGCGCTGCGGCAAATTTTCGCCCGCCCCGTCGATTGTGCCTCAATCGCCTGCAAAAGTGCGATTTGCGCCTCGACGATCGCCAGCGCGTCATGCTGCTCTGTGCCATAGCCGTCGCGATGCTGCTTCACAAAGCCGACCGGCGGCACAAACACCGCAAACAGACCACCAATAAAGCCGCCCTGGCGCATACGTGTCAGATCGAGATGGCCGCTCAGCGAACCGGTAAGAAAGCGGTTGACCGCTTCGGTGGGCGCGTTTTGCAGCCACAAACGCAGCAGCAGATCGTTGTGGCCGTCAAACACGGCGTGGGGCTGGATCATCTTAAAGCAGGCTCCGACAGGCAGGCGAAAACGGTTCACCCGGTAATGAGCGTAACTGTAGCAGCTCTCAGGCGCATATCGTTTACCGGAAATAGCATTTCGCCCGTCCTGCGCCGCTCTCTATAGTCGTGGGATAACATGATGAAGGGAGAGAGAAAATGCGTCGTTTTACCCTGACGTTGCTGGCGGCCTCGCTGGTAATCGGGCTGGCCCAGGCAGCAACCCCAAAAGACACGCTGGTCGTGGCGATCCCGCTGGATGGCATTATCAGTTTCGATCCTGCCGAAGCGTTTGAGACGGTCAGTAACGGCAGTCTGCGCAATATCTATGAGCAGTTGGTGACGCTCGATCGCAACGATTCGCAGAAGCTGGTTCCCGGCCTTGCCAGCGCATGGCAGCCTGGCAGCAGCGAGCACAGCCTGCGCTTCACCCTGCGCGACGGCGCGCGCTTCGCCAGCGGAAATGCCGTGACGCCGCAGGACGTGATCTTCTCCTTCAGTCGCGCGGTCAGGCTCAATAAGTCGCCCGCGTTCATTCTTGCGGAGCTGGGCTGGACACCGGAAAACGTAGACAGCCATCTGAAAGCAACGGGCGATAATCAGGTTGAAATCAGTTGGGATGCCGGCATCGGCCGCGATCTGGTCTTACGCCTGCTGACCGCGCCGGTGGCGTCCATCGTTGACGGCAAACTGGCGACGCAGCATCAGCAGCAGGACGATAAAGGCAACGGCTGGCTGCGCACGCATTCGGCGGGCAGCGCGGCTTACCGCATCCGCCAGTATGTGCCGCAGCAGGCGCTGGTGCTGGAGAAAAATAATTATGCGCAGCATGCCGCGCAGTTGAAAAACGTCATACTGAAAAACGTAGCAGAGGCCAGCTCGCGGCGCCTGTTGATCCAGCAGGGCGATGTGGATGTGGCATATCAACTCGGCCCGGACCAGTTTGCCGCACTGAAGCAGCAGCCCGGCGTAAAAGTTGAAAACTATCCCTCCGATCTGGTGTTTTACCTCGGTTTTAACACGCAGAACAAGCAGCAGCCGCTGCTCGGCAATCCGGCATTCTGGCAGGCGGCGCGCTGGCTGGTGGATTACAAATCTCTCGCCGACGAACTGTTGAAGGGCCAGTATCAGGTGCATCAGAGCTTCCTGCCGCAGGGTTTTGACGGTGCGCTGAACACGACGCCGTTCCATTACGATGTGGAGAAGGCGAAGGCCATTCTGAACCAGGCGGGGATCAAGCCGGGCAGCCATTTCTCTCTGACGGTAATCAATCAGCCGCCTTATATTGATGTGGCGCAGGCGCTTCAGGCCAGCTTCGCGGCGGCCGATGTGCATATTGATATTCAGCCCGTGGCGGAAGCGGAACTGTGGGGCAAGATGCGCGGGCGGAATTTCCAGTCGATCTTTATTTACTGGGGAGCGGATTATCCCGATGCGCATAGCAACGCCAGCGCCTTTGCCAGCAACGTTCCCGGTGGCGCGAAAACCCTCGCGTGGCGCACAGGCTGGGAGATCCCAAAAATCAGTGCGGAAACGCGCGCCGCCGCCGCCGAAAGCGACGCGACGCAGCGGCGCACGCGCTACACGCAGTTGCAGACGGAGCTTCAGCAGAATTCACCCTATGTCACTATCCTGCAAGGGCAGCAGCTGGTGGCGCTACGCGACAATTTGCAGGGCGCGCAGCAGGGCATCGGCAACAGCCTGTTGTGGTTCGATCAACTCACCAAAAACTGATGCATAATGCAGACGTGTGCCGCCTGCGGCGCACGTCGTTCCGTTTTTCCTCAACGTTCTTTTATCAATGTTGCACTCTGTTCAGCCAGAATAATGATTTATTTTGTGGGTCGGTAAATAGTTTTCTCTGTGGCTTTATGGGTAATTAATGCATTAATTCTCTCGTAATAAATAGTAAGACGATATTTAACGGCGATGCGAAGCAAAATCCCCCTCAGTAACCACCGTTACTCCTAAGAAAAATCTCAAAAAAGTCGGTTGACGATAATCCTCAAGCAAATTTACTCTGATGCTCAATTAATGAGCCCCGCATTCGTTAAACAACGTGATGCATACCAACCCGCTGGAACAACCTATGTTAGCTGAACCTTCATCACGGGCAATGCAGGCCGACAGCGTGTCGCTGTCGCACATCTGGCGCAGGGCCGACAGGCTGATGCTGCTTATCGTCTGGGCACTGCTGCCGGTGTCACTGTTTATCGGCTGGAGGCATGACGCGCTTTCGTTAGCGCTGATTGTCGGTATCGGGCTGTCGCTCGCCGCCACCGTCGTCAAAACGTTGTTCCCCGGCAGGCTGGTGACGCGGCTGTTCTTCGCCTTCGTGCTGATTGCCTATGCCGCGCTGCTGATACAGTCAGGCGAAGGCGACACGGAATACCATTTTTTCATTTTTGTGCTGCTCTCCGCGCTGCTGGCCTACCGTGATTATCGCCCGCTTCTGGCTGGCGCAGCGACCGCGGCGGTGCATCATGCGCTGTTCAACTACTTTCAGGCGAACGACATGTTCGGGGTGATCGTGTTTATGCATCCCGGCTGGCATATGGTGCTGTTTCACGCGTTGTTCGTGGTGGCGCAGACCGCCATTCTTATTTACATCGCGCAAAATATGGCTGCCGATGCGCGTTCTGCCAGCGAGGTGGCGCACCTCGCCTCGTGGATCACGCGCGAGCCGGGCAAGCTGACTCTGGCGCAGGACAGCGAAGCGACGCGCACCGATTTCGGCAAAACCTTTAACAATACGCTTGGCACCATGGGCAGCGCGCTTTGCCAGGTGAGCGCGGGCGTTAGCGATTTGCTGACCGCCTCTGAACATATTCTTAATCGCAACGCCGCGCTGTCGACGCGTACCGATGAGCAGGCGTCGGCGCTGGCAAACGCCGCCAGCGCCATGGAGCAGATGACCTCCGCCGCCACCCTGACCAGCGAGAAAGCGCGCCAGGCACGCGAACTCGCCAGCAATACCAACAAGATGGCGCAGAAAGGCGGGGAAAACATCGGCGATGCGGTCAGTTCAATGGCGCAAATCGGCGAGGAATCGCGACGCATTAATGCCATTCTGGAGCTGATCGACAGCATCGCTTTTCAGACTAACATTCTGTCGCTGAACGCCTCAGTGGAGGCCGCCAGCGCGGGCGCGCACGGCAAAGGGTTCGCGGTGGTGGCTACCGAGGTGCGCACGCTGGCGCTGCGCTGCGAAAACGCCGCCAAAGAGATCCGCACGTTGATTAGCGCGTCGGTGGAGTGCACGCGCAACGGCTCTGTGCAGGTAGAAAACGCGGGCGCCAGCATGCATGAAATTATCAGCAGTATTGACGGCCTGACATCGCTGGTGAGCGAGCTTGCGGAAATGAGCGACCAGCAGCGCGCCAGTATTGCGCAGATGAAGGACAGTATCGCCAGCATCGATCGCAGCGTGCAGGATAACGTTGAACACGTAGCGGAAACGGTGCAGGTAGCGCGTCAGCAGCAACGGCAGGCTGACGCGGTGAAGCAGGCGATAGACGTGTTTCGCTTTGCCTGACGGGAAATAGGTAAAACTTAAGCTAAATATTTTTTGGCTGATGCCGATAGTTAAGTGCTGCTGCATGATTCCTACCGTGCAGCCCTTCCGGCCCGGCAATATTTCAGGTAAAAATATATGTCAATCTCACAGCGACTGTTCCTTGTTTTTTCTCTTCTTTCCGCTTCCCTTATCGGCCTGGTGATCGTTGCCGTGCTGGTCGTGACCGGTTTCCAGTCACGTTTTCAGTATGTGCAGAGCAATACCGTGCCCTCAATTATCGACTTAGGTAAAATGGTCGAAGACAGCAACCAACTGATTATCTGGATGTACCGCCATCAGACCGCCGCAAATCCGGCGCGACAGGCAGAGGTTGAGCAAAAGCTCAGCGAGCTGGTGAACAAGCTTAAGGCGCTCAATCAATATTATCTGGAAAACGATGTTTCCAATGAAGAAGACCGGCAAATGACAGAGGCCGGCGCCGTGACCATTAATGATATTGAGAGTAAACTTCCCGCCCTGCTAAAAAGCTCCCGGGAACATAATAATGCGGTCTCGCTGCTCGAGATTCAGGGAGACGCCGGCGCAGGCGCAGCCGCCCGAAACCTTATCGCTGGCTACCAGAAACAGCTCCAGCTGAACGTGGACATCGGTGAAGAGCTCAAAAAGCAGAATATCCAAATCTATCAGTTCACCTTCTGGGGCATGATTGCAGGTTCAACGGTGGTGATCCTGCTGCTGGGCTTCTTCGCTGTGATGACAATAACCGGCATCCGCAGAAGCCTTAACGCTATGCGTTCCACCATGGAGCAGGCCAGCGTTCGTCTGGATCTGACCCTGCGCGCGGACAGCTCCCGTAAAGATGAAATTGGCCGGACGGCAAGCGCATTCAATGACCTGGTGGAAAACGTTGCCGCCTCGCTATTGTCCGTCAGCGCGTCCTCTCAGTCGGTCAGTACCGCCTCGGCACAAATCTCGGCAGGTAATGAGGATCTCTCGTCCAGAACCGAACAGCAGGCGGCTTCCCTGGAGCAGACGGCCGCCAGCATGTCAGAGCTGAGTGAAACGGTGCGCCAGACCGCCGAAAATACCAATATGGCAAGCGAGCTTTCACAAAAGGCCCGCACCCTTTCGGAAGACAGCGCGGCCAAGGTCAGCACCATGCTGGGCACCATGTCTGATATCAGAAACAGCTCTGCAAAAATCACCGATATCATCTCGCTGATTGAAGGTATCGCCTTCCAGACCAATATTCTGGCGCTCAATGCTGCGGTTGAAGCCGCGCGAGCCGGCGAGCAGGGCCGCGGATTTGCCGTCGTGGCAGGCGAAGTCCGCAACCTTGCACAGCGCTCCTCCTCTTCAGCGCGTGAGATAAAAGAGCTGATCGAGTCATCAATGCGTTTCGTGGCGATGGGCGCGGGGCAGGCGGAAGAGGTGGGCCAGAATATGGGTAATATGAAGGAAGCGATTGGTCAGGTTGCAGACCTGGTCAGTGAAATCGCCGCCGCCGCTCATGAACAGACTCAAGGCATAGGCCAGGTACATCAGGCGGTTAATCAGATGGACGACGTGACGCAGCAGAATGCGGCGCTCGTTGAAGAAGCCTCGGCGGCCTCGCACTCGTTGATGGAACAGGCAGCGGTGCTCAATCAGCTGGTCGCCACCTTTGTGATTGAATCACCCTCAGCGGGAAGCGTGCTGACACCAGCACGCGCTGCGGCAGCGACCCTGATACCACGCCCTGCCAGCCTGCCAGCGAAGAAAACGTCCGCCGATCTGGAAGAAAGCTGGCAAAGCTTCTGATCCTTGTTGACGACAGAATGAGGCACGGACAGTCAGATCGTGCCTCATACAGCATGAGAAGTCGCCCGCAACACCGTGACTCGTGGGCAACTTCATCCCATTCTGCTCTGCCGCACCCTGCGCAAGGGCGAAAGAGCGCTCCCTCTCTGAACAAAGCGCTGTCGATAAATTCCTTAACCACTGCCTTCTGAAAGCGCAAAAACCTCCCTTCCTCACAAAACGAAACTTTAAACGCAATCTTGCCTGGCACTGCTCAAATAACGTCTATATGTTGAATTTAAGTTCATTAAATGTAACCAGAGGTTAAATTTATGTATTTAAAGTTTGGCGTATTGGCAGTTTCCGCTGCGGCGGTATTTTCCTCTTCCCTCTCTGCGGCGCTGCCGGAAGGCTACCCGGCGGACTATCAGAAGGTGGTGGATGCGGCCAAAAAAGAGGGCAAGGTGGTGGTTTATTCCACGACCGATACCAAAGCCGCCGCGCCGCTGATTCAGGGGTTTGAAGCGGCTTACCCGGGCGTGAAGGTGGAATATAACGACATGAACAGCACCGAACTGTACAACCGTTATATCAGTGAGCAGGCGTCCGGCGGCGGAAGCAGCGACGTTATCTGGAGCTCGTCGATGGATACCGGCCTGAAGCTGGCGACCAGCTATGCCGACGAGTATGCGTCGCCGGAGGTGAGCAAGCTGCCGAAATGGGCGGTATGGCAGCAAAAAGCCTATGGCACCACCTATGAGCCGGTGGTGTTTATCTACAACAAGCGCCTGATCCCGAAAGAGGACGTGCCGGATTCTCATGCGGCGCTGGCGAAACTGGTGGCCAGTCAGACTGAAAAGTTCGGCAGAAAAGTCACCACCTACGATATTGAGAAATCCGGGCTGGGCTTTATGCTCTCCGTGCAGGACAGCAAAGCCGATGCTAACTACTTCAAAACGCTGGCCGACGTGGCGAAAGGCGGCCTGACCGTGCAATCCTCTACCGGCACGATGATGGAGCGCGTCTCCTCCGGCGAGAATCTGATCGGCTTTAACATCCTGGGTTCCTATGCCGAAACGCGTGCGAAAGGCGATCCGTCGCTCGGTATTTCGATGCCGAAGGATTACACCCTGGTGCTGTCGCGCGTCTCCTTTATCAGTAAGGAAGCGCAGCACGGCAACGCGGCGAAACTGTGGCTGGACTATGTGCTCTCTGAAAAAGGGCAAAGCATTCTGGCGAACAAGTCTGATATCCCCTCAATTCGCAACGATATCGAGGGTGAAAATGACATCGACGGCCTGACCAAAAAGCTCGGTAAAGCGCTGAAGCCGATCCCCGTTGACGAGTCGCTGCTGGAGTATCTCCAGCCGAAAAAACGTCTGGACTACATCAAACAGTGGCGCGCCGCTGCCGCTAAATAACCTTCTGTGCCGCCCGCGCGGCCTTCATCGGCGCGCGCGGCGTCTGTCTCAAAGGGAACAGCCATGAAAGCATTGCACAGAAGATGGCAGGGGCTACCGCGCAGCGTGGTGGTGCTGATCACCACGCTGGTTATCTATATTCCGCTGCTGTTTATTATCATTCAGAGCTTCCTGTCGGCACCGTTCTTTTCACCTGAAAAGGTGTTCAGTCTGGAGTCGTTTGAGTTTATTTTTACCGATCCTGACTTCTACAAAGCGCTGAAATCCGGTTTTATTCTGGCGTTTGGCCTGGTGATCATCGCCATTCCGCTTGGCGGCATCCTGGCGTTTCTGATGGTGCGAACCGATCTGCCCGGCCGACGCATTATCGAGCCGCTGATCCTTGTGCCAATTTTTGTCTCGCCGATGGTGCTGGGTTTCGGCTATGTGGTCGCTGCCGGGCCGGTGGGCTTCCTGTCGCTGTGGGCGCAGGCGGCGATCGGTTTCGTGCCGTGGAATATCTATTCAATGGCCAGCATCGTGGTGATTGCCGGACTGACCCATGTCCCGCACGCCTACCTTTACATCTCTTCGGCGCTGCGCAGCGTCGGTTCGGACGTTGAGGAAGCCGCGCGCACGGCAGGCGCCACGCCGCTCCAGGTGATGACGGCGGTGAGCCTGCCGATGGTGCGCCCGTCGATTCTGTACGCCAGCGTACTGCTGTTTTTCCTTGGGCTGGAGGTGTTCGGGCTGATGCTGGTGCTTGGCGATCCTGAAGGCAATATGGTGCTGGCAACCTATCTTTATCAGCTTACCAACAAGCTTGGCACGCCGTCGTATCACCTGATGGCGGCGGTGGCGGTGGTGCTGATCTGCCTGACCGTTCCGCTGGTGATGCTACAGCGCAGGCTGATGCGTACCGCTAACCGTTTCGTCACCCTCAAAGGCAAGGCCTCGCAGGCCAGAGCGCTGCCGCTCGGCAAGTGGCGCTGGGTGGCGGGCGCGATAGTGGCTTTCTGGCTGACCGTCACCATCGGCGTGCCGCTGATCGGCGTGGCGTTGCGCGCGTTTATCTCTAACTGGGGCGTTGGCGTCTCTTTCTGGGATGAAGCGTCGCTGAGTGCGTTCCGTACTATCTGGCAGCAGCCCAACCTGCTGCGCGCCATCGTCAACTCCATGGCGATTGGCGTGATTGGCGGCGCGGTGGCGGTGGTCTGTTATCTGTTTATCGGCATCGCGATGCACCGCAAGCCGGATAACGTGACGCGTTTTCTCGACTACAGCGTGCTGGTGCCGCGCGCGGTGCCGGGCCTGCTGGCCGGTCTGGCGTTTCTGTGGGTGTTTCTGTTTCTGCCGCTGTGGCTGGATCAGTCGCTTAAACACGGCTGGCTGTCCGGCCTGCCGGTGGCGCCGTGGCTGCACGACAACCTGATCCCGTGGCTGCGATCGCTACGGCAAACCATCTTCAGCGTCTGGCTGGCCTATACGGTGGTGTGGATGGCGTACGGCCTGCGACTGATCTCCGGCACGCTGCTTCAGGTGGGGCCGGAGCTGGAAGAGGCCGCGCGCAGCGCGGGCGCCTCGCGCGGACAAATTACCCGCCACGTGACTATTCCGCTTGCCCGCTATGGCCTGATCGGCTCCTGGCTGCTGATGTTCCTGATTTTCGAGCGCGAATACTCAACCGGCGTTTATTTGCTCTCGCCCGGCACGGAAACCATCGGTTCGATGCTGGTTTCGCTGTGGGCGACGGGCGCGATTGATATCGTCGCGGCGCTCTCATTTATCAATATCCTGCTGGTGGTCATTGGCCTCGGCGTGGCTCTGCGCTTTGGAGTGAAATTACATGACTGAATTAGCAGTAGAAAACCTGCATCTCACCTACGGCGACAACCCGGTGCTGAAGGGCGTATCCATGCAGCTTAAGAAGGGGGAAGTGGTTTCGCTGCTGGGGCCGTCAGGCAGCGGTAAAACCACGCTGCTGCGCGCGGTCGCCGGGCTGGAAAAGCCCTCAGGCGGAAAGATTATTATTGGCAATTCCACCGTTTATGACGGCAGCCCGCGCAGCGAAGTGCCCGCCGAAGCGCGTAACCTGGGATTGGTTTTTCAGTCTTACGCGCTCTGGCCGCATAAAACGGTCTTCGAGAACGTGGCCTATCCCCTTAAGCTGCGTAAGATCGCCGCTGCTGAAATCACGCGTCAGGTTGGGGCCGTGTTGGAGCAGTTGGGGCTGGGCCACCTTGCCAAACGCCATCCGCACCAGCTTTCCGGCGGCCAGCAGCAGCGCGTGGCGATTGGCCGGGCGCTGGTGTATAACCCGCCGGTGATCCTGCTTGATGAGCCACTGTCGAACCTGGATGCCAAGCTGCGCGAAGAGGCGCGGGTGTTCCTGCGCGAACTGATCGTTAAACTGGGCCTTTCCGCATTGATGGTGACGCACGATCAAAATGAGGCGATGGCGATCTCCGATCGCATTTTGCTGCTGAATAATGGCGTTATTGAACAGCAGGGCACGCCGCAGGAGATGTACGGATCGCCCTCGACGCTTTTCACCGCCGAATTTATGGGCAGCAATAACCGGCTGCCGGGCAGAGTGACGGCGTGTGACAATGGCAGAGCGAAAATTGAGGGCGCGGGCTGGTCGCTGTGGGGGAAAGCGGGCGAAGGCGTCAGCGTCGGGCAGGAGGGGATAGCGGTGATCCGCGTGGAACGGGTGCGGCTGAGCGAAAGCGCGCCCGGCGAAAACGCGCTGGCGCTGCCGCTGCTGACCAGCATGTATCTCGGCGATCGCTGGGAATATCTGTTCCGCACGGCGGGCGATAACATCGCCATTCGCGCTTACGGGCATGCGCTACGCGATCCGGCGCATTGCCACCTGTCGCTGCCTGAGGAGCACGTCTGGATATTCCCTCACGCCGCACGCTAAAAAAAAGCCGTGGCGTTATATGCCGCCACGGCCTTTCTTAACGTATTGCTTTCTGCCTACGAATTAAACGCCACCCATGAGGCATCTTTACCCGCGACGGTTCTGCTGCCGCTGAAATGCGTCGCGGCTGGTGCTGCTCTGACCGGCGCAGGCGCGGGCTGGCCTTCATCAATACGGAATACGGCAATCATTCCGTTGAGCTGCTGCGCCTGATCTTCCAGCGCGTTGGCAGCGGCGGAGGACTGCTCAACCAGCGCGGCATTCTGCTGCGTGGTGCTGTCCATTTCCGTCATTGCGCGACCAATTTGCTCAATGCCGCGGTTCTGCTCTTCCGACGCCGTGGCGATCTCCGTCATCAGTTCGCTAACCTGCGCGACTGAGTGTTGGATCCCGGCCATGCTTTCGCTGGCGCCGTCAACGTGAGACGCGCCTTCTTCAACCTGCGCCACGGATTTGGCGATCAGCCCTTCGATCTCTCTGGCGGCGGTCGCGCTGCGCTGCGCCAGTGCACGCACCTCTTCAGCTACCACGGCGAATCCTCTGCCGTGTTCACCCGCTCTGGCGGATTCTACCGCCGCGTTGAGCGCCAGGATGTTGGTCTGGAAGGCGATGCTGTTAATTACCGACGTGATATCAGCAATCTGCGCGGAGCTCTCTTTGATAGATTTCATGCTCGACGTCATTTTCCCTATGATATCGCCGCCGCGCGCGGCTTCCGTCGAGGCGTTAACGGCGAGAGTACTGGCATGACGCGCGTTATCGGTATTTTGCTTCACGGTGGCGGTCAGCTGCTCCATGCTGGCTGCGGTTTCCACCACGGCGGCCGCCTGCTCCTCGGTACGAGAAGAGAGGTCATTGTTGCCGACGGCAATCTCGCCCGACGCCAGCATCACGCTCTGAATGCCGTTTCTGACGTTATAGATGATGTCTTTCAGGCTGTGGTTCATCGTCGCCACGGCCTGCAAAAGCTGGCCCGGCTCATCTTTACGCGTGCTGTGAACATCGGCCGTCAGGTCGCCGGCGGCGATCTGCTGCGCCACGGCCAGGGTTTGACGCAGCGGCTGGGTAATACTGCTGCTGATCAGGCGGGCGATGATAATGCTCACCAGCACGGCCGCCAGCGCGATGCCGCCGATGGTCCATTTTGATGAATCAACAAAATGCGAGGAGATCCGTGACTGATAAACAAACATATTTTTGATGGTATTATCAAACTGCTTTGCCCGCGTGGCCAGATCGCCTGCCGCTTTGCCGTGTGCCTGCCAGATATCGTCGAAGCCGGCCAGTTCATGGTTTGCGCTGGTAATAGCATTACGAACAGCGGTGTCGATCGGCGAAAGCTGCGGGTTACCGCTGGCGTCAAAAGCAGCGGTCAGTGCAGTTACGTTACTCATTAACGCATTAAGCGCGCTCAGGTTTTCCGTCGTCGGCGTGGTTGTCGCTTCCAGAATGACCAGTTTGATCTCTTTCAGCTCGCTTGACAGTTGCGCCACGTTAAGCGCGAGTTCTGGCGAAAGCGTACCGGCCGGGATGCTGTCAAGCTGGCGTGCAATCACCAGGAAAGGCAGATCGCGCAGCGTAATCGCTTTGCCCATCATGCTTTTCATGTCGGCAATCAGAATATCGCGCAGATTAGTGTAGTCCTTCAGCGCCTGACCAATTTCAGTCACCAGCGATTGTCCTTCACTGTCCCAACTGAAGCTCTGTAGCTTATTGTATTGACCCACCATATCCTGAAGCGCCTGACCGTTCTTGTCAGCATATTCAATATCATTGGTGTATTGATAGAGCGTTCGGTTCAGCTTGGCCGATCCAAACGATCCCACCATATCAATGGTTGTCGCGCGTCGCTGTGAGTTATCCTGAATTCCCTTCAGTGCCAGCACAGAGATCGCTCCGATCAATATCAGCGAAACGATAATTACTGAAAACCCTGAAGCCAGCTTATGACCGACTTTCATATCTGCAAACCAACTGAATGGTCCGGCCTGTCTCATGGGAACTCCTGCGATGTCAGAAAAGTGCTAGCGGAGGCTTTTGCACCAACATTGAAAGTATCGACCAGGAAATTTTAAACATTAGAATGCCAAATGATTCTTTTGAAATGTATGTATCAATTGCTTGTTTGTTTTAAATATTTTTTTGCTAAAAACGGCAAAATTTGTCTTTTGTAGCGTTTTAAACACGATTAATTCTTAATAATGCCAGTAAAACCTGTACAAGAGTGCGCATTCTTGTATAAGAATGGCTGATAAATCAGATCCAGTATAATGACGAGTGTCACTTCTTCGTTAACAACAAAAATGAACGGCTTTGTGACAAGAAGGGGAAAGGCAGGGCCAGCGAGGCCCCGAATTCAGAGGTTGTCGACCAGCACAATATCCACCCCAAGTTCGAGCAGTCCTTTGTGCATGGTGTGACTGATACCGGTGTCGGTGATCAGGACGTCAATACGCGCGGTATCAATGATGCGATGCAGGCTGACCCGGTTGAATTTGCTCGAATCGGCCACCACCACGATGCGTTTGGCTACCTCGCACATCCTGCGATTAAGGCGGGCCTCATTTTCATTGTGGGTGGTCACGCCTTGCGTCAGCGTCAGGCCGTCCACGCCAAGAAAAAGCATATCGAAATGGTAGTTTTCTAAAGAGCGTTCGGCTTGTGAACCATAAAAAGATTGTGAACTGCGGCGCAGGTGACCGCCGGTGACCAGCAGCTCAATATCCACCGCGTCGAGCAGCGCATTAGCGACGTTCATGCCGTTGGTCATTACGATGATCTCCTGCTTATCACCCATTTGCAGGGCGATCTCATAGGTGGTGGTGCCTGAGTCAAGAATAATGGCGCTGCCGGGCACGATCATCGCTGCCGCCTCGCGCGCAATGCGCTGTTTTACCAGCAGATGCTCAGTCTGCTTGGTGGCAAGACTGCGCTCGCTGGCAATCCCCGGTTGTTCATTAAGCAGCGCGCCACCGTAGGCGCGGGTGGCAATGCCCAGCTTTTCCAGGAAGGCCAGATCGCCACGGATGGTCACCGTGGACACGTTAAAATGGCTTGCCAGATCGCTGACCTGAACGGCTCCCTGCTGTTTCAGAAACGAAATGATCTTTTCACGTCGTTCACTGGTGGCGCGTACGCTTTTCTTTTCACTCATACTTATCTTCTGTTGTCTGTTCAGCCACACTGCAATGTGACAAATCCCTTTCCAGCCCGCGCGGGCGCCCTGTGTGGAAGCCTGGCATATTCCCTCAGCCACGGCAATCATAAGTAAAACCTTTCTTTCGTTTCCCTTTTTTTTGCCATTTACCTTTCGCTTTGCCGGGCGTACGGGAAATCAGCTGCCGATCACACTATTTCATTTTCTTTTGGTTGCGCCTGTAACAAGTGTTGATCTTTCTTTTTGTTTCCTTTAACGTCATTTTTGTTCAGTTTTACGGCGTAATGAAATAAAACGAAAGTTGAGAGGATGAAATGAACGCACTGACGGCGCTAATTGCCCGGCACAAACAGGGCGAGCACGTGGGCATAACGTCTGTCTGCTCGGCGCATCCCTGGGTACTTGAAGCGGCGATGCGCTTTGCCCGTAAAGAGAAGACGCTGTTACTGATTGAGGCCACCTCAAATCAGGTCGATCAGGATGGCGGCTACACCGGCATGACGCCGCAGGATTTTCATGACCGACTGCTGGCGCTGGCGGCAGAGATGGATTTTGACCCGGCGCAGCTGGTGCTTGGTGGCGATCACCTTGGCCCAAACCGCTGGCAGCACCTAACGGCGGACGAGGCGATGCGCCGTGCCGACGTGCTGATAGAGCGCTATGTTGCCGCCGGTTTTCAGAAGATCCATCTGGATTGCAGTATGTCCTGCGCGGACGATCCCACGCCGCTGCCTGATGAAACAGTGGCGGCGCGGGCGGCGAGGCTGGCGGCGGTCGGCGAACGGTGCAGTCAGGCGTGCTTCGGCCAGCGGCAGACTGTTTACGTCATCGGCACCGAGGTGCCGGTGCCGGGCGGCGCGCACGAAGCGCTGGATACGCTGGCGGTAACCCGTGAATCGGCAGCCGAAAAAACGCTGCTGGCGCACCGGCAGGCATTTGAAGAGCAGGGCCTGGATGATATCTGGCCGCGCGTCATTGGCCTGGTGGTGCAGCCGGGCGTTGAGTTCTCCCACGACGACATCGCGGATTTCCAGCCTGAAAAGGCACAGATGCTCAGCCGCACTATCGAACGCTACCCGCACATGGTTTTTGAAGCGCACTCAACCGACTACCAGCATCCACAGGCGTATCGCGCGCTGGTTCACGGGCACTTCGCCATTTTGAAAGTCGGCCCGGCGCTGACCTTCGCTCTTCGCGAGGCGCTTTACGCGCTGGAAAATATTGAGCGCGAACTGCTGCCCGCGCTGTCGTGCAGCAACCTGCGCGGTTGCCTTGAGCAGGCGATGCTGAGCGATGCCGCCGCCTGGCAAAAATATTATCACGGCAGCGAAACGCAACAGCATTTTGCCCGCCATTTCAGCTACTCCGATCGGCTGCGCTACTACTGGCCTGATAAGCAGGTACAGGCGGCGGTCGACTGCCTGCTGGCTAACCTTGATGCGCAGCCGTTGCCGCTGCCGCTGCTGAGCCAGTATCTCCCGGATCAGTATCGCCGGGTCAGGGCCGGACAGCTCGCCGCCGACGCCCGCGCGCTGGCGCTGGATCACATTACCGACGTGCTGCGGGATTACGCAGCCGCCTGCCACTGATTGCTTTTGAGGAACGCATAATGACAATACACGCTGAACCCTGCTGGACCAGGCAGGAGATCCGTCAGCAGCCGCAGATGTGGCAGGAGACGCTGCACAACCTGCGCGCGCAGCAAACGGAGACAGACAATTTTCTGCAACCGCTGCTCGCGCTGCCCGGCCTGCGGGTGATACTGACCGGCGCGGGCTCCTCCGCCTTTATCGGCGATACGCTGGCGCCGATTTTGTCACGCACGTTACAGGTGCCGGTGATGTCCGTTTCCACCACCGATATCGTCAGCGATCCCGCTGGCTATCTGCCTGCGAATGGCCCGCTGCTGCTGGTTTCATTTGCCCGATCCGGCTCCAGCCCCGAAAGCATTGCGGCGCTTGAGCTGGCGGACAGCCGCAACGCCCACTGCCATCATCTGCTGATCACCTGCAATCCGCAGGGCGAGCTGTACCGCAGCTATCGCCCGCGTCCACGCGTGCTGGCGTTGCCGCTGCCGGAGAAAACCTGCGACCGCGGCTTCGCAATGACCAGCAGCATGAGCAGCATGATGCTGGCCTGCCTGCTGGCGTTTCATCGCATCGACGCGCAAGCCGTACAGGCGCTGTCGCAAAGTACCGCCTCGCTGCTGGAGACGCAGTTGGATTTCACCCGCTCGCCTTTACAACGCCGCGGCATAAAACAGGTTATCTGGCTGGGCAGCGGCGCGCTACAGGGCATCGCGCACGAAAGCGCGCTCAAGCTGCTGGAGCTGACCGCCGGACAGATAGCGGCTTTCCATGAGTCGCCGGTTGGCTTTCGTCACGGGCCGAAATCGCTGGTTAACGCCGCGACGCAGGTTATCGTGCTGATTTCCAACGATCCCTACACGCGCCGCTACGACCTCGATCTGCTGACTGAACTGCGGCGCGATCGCGTGGCCGCGCAGGTGGTAGCGCTGGCGGGCGCAAAAGCGGCAGAAATCGAGCAGGGCGAGCATCTCTATCTGCCTGAGGCAGAAACCTTCAGCGACAGTCAACTGGCGTTCGGCTTTCTGGTGATGGCGCAAACCTACGCGCTGGCGAGCGCCTTTGGCTTCGGCATGACGCCCGACAATCCGTCGCCGGAAGGGCGGGTAAATCGCGTGGTGCAGGGCATCAATATCTATCCGTGGAACGACGGGCAACAGAACTGAGGAAAAATCATGGCGATTATTTCAACAAAATATCTGCTGGCGCGCGCGCGGAAAGAGGGGTGGGCGGTGCCGGCATTTAACATTCATAACGCAGAAACCGTTCAGGCGGTAATGGAGGCGTGCCGTGAGCGCCGCTCTCCGGCCATTCTTGCCGGCACGCCAGGCACCTTCAAACACATTGCCTGTCAGGAGATGCTGGCGCTGGGCGGTACATATGCCCACAGCTTCGGCGTGCCGGGGATCCTGCATCTCGATCATCATGAAGACTATGACGATATCGTGATTAAGGTGAATGCGGGCGTCAGGAGCGCAATGATCGACGGCAGTCATCTGCCGTTTGAGGAGAACGTTGCGCTGGTTCGTCGGGTGGTGGCGTATTGCCATCTGCACGATTGCAGCGTGGAGGCGGAGTTGGGCCAGCTCGGCGGCATCGAGGACGATAAAAATGTCGATGCGGCCCACGCCTTTCTGACCGATCCGCAGCAGGCGGTCGCGTTCGTTGAGCGCACCGGTATCGACAGCCTGGCGGTGGCCATCGGCACCGCGCACGGTCTCTATGCGCAGCGGCCCAATATTGACTTCGCCAGGCTGGAAGAGATCGGCCAGCAGGTGAGTATTCCGCTGGTGCTGCACGGCGGCAGCGGCGTGCCCGATGAGGACGTGATGCAGGCTATCCGGCTTGGCATCGCGAAGGTCAACGTGGGCACCGAGTTGAAAATCGCTTTTGCCGCTGCGGTGAAAACGTGGTTTGCCGCTCACCCGGACGGCAGCGATCCGCGCTACTACATGCGCGAAGGAATGAACGCGATGAAAAAAGTGATCCATGAAAAAATCACCCTGTGCGGTTCTGAAGATCGTCTGAACCCCGGAGGTGCACTGTGATTTTCCTGGGCGTGGATGGCGGCGGCACCAAAACGGCGTTTGTGCTGCTCAACAGCGAGGGCGAGGTGCTGGCGCGGCATGAGGCCGCCACCTGCTACTATCTGAGCGTCGGCATGGAGAGCGCGCGCAGCGTGATTGCGAACGGCATCAGTGAAATCTGTTATCGCGCGGGCATTACGCCCGCCGATATCACCTACAGCTTTCTCGGTTTGCCTGCCTACGGCGAGGTTTCAGCCGATACCGCGACGCTGGACGCGCTGCCGCAGCCGGTGCTGGATGTCGCGCGCTATCGCTGCAACAACGACATGATCTGCGGCTGGGCGGCGAGCCTCGGCTGCAAGGACGGCATCAACGTGGTGTCTGGCACCGGTTCCATCGCCTACGGCGAGCGGTTGGGGCGCAGCGCCCGCTGTGGCGGCTGGGGAGAGCTGTTCAGCGACGAGGGCAGCGCTTACTGGATTGGCTGTCAGTCGCTGAATCTCTTTTCCCGCATGGCGGACGGCCGGCTGAAGAAAGATCTCTTTTACGATCTTATTCGTGAAAACTTTCCCTGTAATAACGATCTGGATATTTGCGATCTGGTCTTTAACCAGTGGAAAGGCGACCGGGGGAAAATTGCTTCGCTGGCACCCATTGCCTGCGAAGCCGCCGTTGCGGGCGATAAGCACAGCCGCGAAATATTTTTTCATGCGGCAAAAGAGCTGGCATTAATGGTCGATGCGCTGCGCGAATCACTGCAATTTACTCAGGACGAAAGAATCCGCGTTTCCTATTCCGGCGGCGTCTTTAAATGCGGTGACGTTATTCTTGAAGCCTTCGCCTATGAATTATCAAAACTCAACGGTAATTATCATATCAGCCTCCCTGAATATCATCCAGGGCTCGGGGCCGCTATTTATGCAGCAAAAATAAACGGTACGCCGCTCTCTGCACAGGCGCTGAAAAAAATTTCATTCGGAGGTTATGATGGGCAATAAATCCTGGATTGTTTATACCTTCATGGTCGTTATTACGTGGGGCGTCTGGGGTGCATTCAGCGCCTGGCCGACCACGCATTACGGCTATCCCGACCAGTGGATCTATATTATCTGGTCATTAACCATGTTGATCCCCTGTTATTTTTCATTGCGCGGTCAGCGCTTCGACCGATCCTTTACGGCGGTGCTGTATGGCTGCCTGATTGGCTTCACCGGCGCGGGCGGTCAGTTGCTGTTATTTAAAACGCTGGCGATGGGCGCGCCTGCCTATCTGGTTTTCCCTATTATTTCGATCTCGCCGGCTATTACCGTGTTGATGTCGCTGGTGATGCTGAAAGAGCGGGTCAATAAACCGGGCGCTATCGGCGTGACGCTGGCGCTGCTCTCGATTGTGACCTTCAGCATCAGCAGCAGCGACGGCGACAAGGGCACCGGGCTGCTGTGGCTGGTTTATTCAGTGATCATCTGCGCCGCCTGGGGCGTGCAGGCCTTCTTTATGAAGCGCGCCTCCAATCTTGGCGTCAGCGACAGCTCCCTCTTCGGTTATATGACGCTGACCGGCATTCTGCTGGCGCCGGTCGCGTGGCTGATGCTGGCCGATAAGGGCGCCAGCTATCCGGCGATGGCGACGGTGGCGACCGCGCTGATCCAGGTGCTGAACGCGGTGGGCGCGCTCTGCCTGGTGATGGCGCTGTCGCGCGGCAAAGCGACGATTATCGCACCCTGCACCAATGCATTAGCGCCGGTGTTAACCGCAGTGATTTCACTGATTGTCTATCAATCAATGCCCGGAACCTGGGCGCTGCTCGGTATTTTGCTGGCTATTTCCGGTTCGACGCTGATGGTCTATTCAGAAGAAAAACAAAATGCCGTGAAATTAACTGAACCTGTCTGACGCCTCTTTTTTTATTAATCGTTTCATTATTACTGTGTCAACACAGGGGCCAGCTGCGCTTATTCACTCAACCGGAGCCAGTTATTATGAAATTACGTTATGCCATTTTCTCTGTCGTACTGATCAGCGGTATAGCTTATGCAGAGCAGGAAAATAAAACGGCAACGGTCAGCGAAAAAACGTCTGAATCCGGTGCGAAGCTGGCGGAAACGCCGCCGATGGGCTGGTCGAGCTGGAACTATTACGGCGACAGAATAAATGAAAAGGTCATTATCGATACCATTGATAAGATGGTTTCAATGGGATTGCGCGAGGCGGGCTACCGCTATGTCAATATCGACGATGGCTGGCAAAAATATAAGGGATCGCGCGCCGAACATCCGTTGACATGGGATGAAAAGAAATTTCCGCGCGGCATAAAATATATTGCCGACTACGCGCACAGCAAAGGATTAAAGCTGGGCATTTACAGCGGGCCAGGCGATATGACCTGCGCAGGCTATACCGGTTCGGCAGGCCACGAGAAAGAGGACGCGGCTCAGTTTGCGTCCTGGGGCGTGGATCACCTTAAATATGACTCCTGCTGTAGCCACCAGCAGGCCGGTAAGGCGGTGCTGAAGAAGGTGTTTGGCGATATGTCCGCCGCGCTGGAAGCAACCGGTCGTCCGATGGTGTATCACGCCTGCCACTGCGGCTGGCAGAACATCTGGCAGTGGGGCGCGTCGGTTGGCGCTAATCAGTGGCGGATCGGGCAGGATATCAGCGATGATTTTAACTATCCGGGAAACCGTGAAGGTTACTATTTCGACGTGCTGGATATGATCGATCGCGGCGTCGGGCTGGAAAAATACAGCGGTAAAGGCCACTGGAACGACTACGACATGCTGATCATTGGCCTGCACGGCCATTCGCAGGAACTGGTTGGCACCGGCGCATCAGACACCGAATACCGTACTCACTTCAGCATGTGGTCAATACTCAGTTCGCCGCTATTAATAGGGGCCTCGCTCGACAACCTGACCGCTGAAGACATAACCACGTTGACCAATAAAGAAATTATCGCGCTGAACCAGGATCCGCTCGGCCTTCAGGCGAAACGTTACGTCAGTAACGGCGATCTGCAAATTTTCGCCAAACCGCTGGCAGACGGCTCGTGGGCGGTGGCGATGCTTAACCGCTCAGGTCAGACGGCTTCCATGTCGCTGAATATCCATCAGGATCTCGATCTGCCCTGGAAAAAAACGCGGGTGCGCGACCTGTGGCAGCACAGCGACAAGGGAACCGTTGAAGACAGCTATACCACGGAGGTGCAGTCCCATGAGGCCAAAATGCTGGTGATCCGCAGCGGATGGTGAGGTTGTAAGCCGCGCCGATGGGCGCGGCTTATTGCGTTAAGCTTTTTTCACCAGCACCACTTTGCCGATCATATTCCCCGCTTCAACCAGACGGTGCGCTTCTTTCAACGCGGCCGCGTCCATGCCGTCAATGCGGGTGGTTAACGTGTGTTTTATATCGCCTGCGTCAACCAGTTCGGCTACCCTGCGCAGCAGCGCGTGCTGGCGTTCAATTGTGCGCGTGGTGTAGATCGGCCGGGTATACATCAGCTCCCAATGAATGGAGATGGATTTGGATTTGAACGGCCCGATATCAAGGTTGACCGGATCGTCAATCAGCGCGAATTGCCCTTCGGCACGCAGCACGTCTGCAATTTGCGTCACGTAGGTCGCGCTGTCGTTCAGACCAATCACGTGCGTTACCGCCTGAATACCCAGATCGGCAAGCTGCGGCGCCCATGGCTGATGATGATCGATAACGTGATGCGCGCCATGCGCCAGTACCCACTCGCGTGTTTCTGCGCGCGACGCGGTGCCGATGATGGTCAATCCGGTAAGGCGGCGCGCAAGCTGGGTGAGGATCGATCCCACACCGCCCGCCGCACCGGTTATCAGCAGCACATTGTGATCGGTGGGATCGGCGGCGTGCGCCTGAAGCCGGTCGAACAGCAGTTCCCAGGCGGTGATGGTGGTCAGCGGCAACGAGGCGGCTTCGGCGAAGTCCAGCGAAGTCGGCATCGGCCCGACAATCCGCTCATCCACCGCGTGCAGTTCCATATTACTGCCCGGCCGGGTGATATCGCCCGCGTACCATACCTTGTCGCCCGGCCTGAAACGGGTGGCGTGCGGGCCGACGGCGCGCACAATACCCGCCGCGTCCCAGCCCGGAATGCGTGGCTGTCCGTCCGGGATGGTGCCTCCGCGACGCACCTTGGTATCAACCGGGTTGACCGACACGGCCATCACCTCGACCAGCAGGTCATAGTCGCGCAGTTCCGGCGTGGCGATCTCGACATCGACCAGTGCGTCAGCGTGGTCGACCGGGTGGTTCTGATAAAATCCAACGGCTTTCATAACGGTTTTCCTGTCGTGAGTCCGGCGCGGCGCGCCATGCAGCTTTACATCATGACTTTTTTCAAAGTACGGAAAAACACGCTATAAAGAAGAACACTTTCCGCGATTTGATGAAAATGATCCGACTTGATGATTTACAGATATTTGTTCAAACCGCCGATGCGGGCAGTTTTTCTGAAGCCGCGCGTCAGCTGAATATTTCGCCAGGTCGCGCCAGCAGCGCGATTCAGCGCCTTGAGGGCGCGCTTGGCGTATCGCTGTTGCTGCGCTCCACGCGCAGCATGCAGCTTTCTGAAAACGGCAAACAGTATCTGCCGCACGCGCGCGAGATGCTGGCGGCGTTAGCGAGAAGCCAGCAGGCGCTTGCGCTGGACCGCAGCACGCTCTCCGGGCGATTAACGCTGTCGGCACCGTCCGATTTTGGCCGAAATCTGTTGCAGCCCTGGCTCGACAGGTTTCAGCGTCAGCACCCGGAAGTGTCTCTACACCTGAAGATCAGCGATCGCGCAGCCGATCTGCTTCGACAGCCGCTGGACGTGGCGATCCGCTATGGCGAACTGCCCGATTCCGGCCTGATCGCCATGCCGATCGCCGGTAAAAACCGCCGTACGCTGTGCGCGTCGCCCGCGTATCTGGCGCGCTGCGGCAGGCCGGGGGAGGTGGGCGAACTTTTGCAGCACAACTGTCTGCGCTTTATCTGGAGCGAGCAGGTGCACGAGCGCTGGCGCTTTACGCCACCCACAGGTGAACAAACGGTGAGCGTCGCGGGAAACCGCATCAGCGATGACGCAGACGTGGTCAGACGTTGGGCCATCGCCGGGGAAGGCGTGGTCTATAAATCGCGGTTGGATGTGATTGAGGATATTGTTGCCGGCAGGCTGGTCGAACTGTTCCCTGGCAACTGGTGCGAACCTTCGCCGCTGCATCTGGTGTGTGCGCACCGTTCAAAAATGACGCCGCTGGTAGTGAAGCTGCTGGAATTTTTGCGGGAGAGCTGCCGCGCATTACAGGCGCGGCTGCCCGAAAGTGAGTAGAGGTCTGCGCGGTGCGGTCAGTTGCGCGGTTTCAGAACGTAGTGCGGGTGACGTCCGGCCAGCAGCAGCAGGTATTCATATTCGGTCTGGCGCAGCAGGCTGGCGTCCGCGCCCGTCGCTTCTTTGGTCTGCCAGCTGCGCAGGCTGAATCCAAACTGCTCGGCCGCTTTCTCCTGCGTAAGACCTGCCGCTATCCTTAGCTCCCTGACGTCGGCCGCGACAATGACGGGCCTTAATTTTGCTTTATTATTCAGAAAGCCTCCCACCGGTAGTTATGCCACGCGCGAATTTGTTCGCAACAATCGTGTGAGTATCAAAACAGCGTTTTACAGTAAAACATTTGTGTTAAGAAAAGTTAACCACTGCGACCATTATGTCAAGAAATTGACAGTATTATTTTCAGCGCTCACCGCGATGAAATTATTATCGATATTTGAACGCTATTGTTGATAAAATATTATATTTTTCAGTAAGTTGACGTAATTTATCTGATGCAGTCGTAAACATTCAGAAAATATCTGGTTAACCTGTTCCCGTTAGCGACAAAACCCCACCTTTTCGACAATATTCTGTCTTACAAAAAATCACATGTTCCGGAGGAGGGTGTTACGTCAAACGCTCATTACAGTATAAGGTAAACTGACAGATTAATATGTTGAATAACGCGTATTTTAACGTTGAAATCAGGAGAATGTATTGGCCGATCGGCGTAAACATTTATGTAATTGAAATTTTTGTTAAAGTGCGGCTGCGCCGTTTTACTGAAAATATATATTACTTATTCATTAGAGGCATAGCGATTTTCTGATGCCTTTCTTAACTGATTGGTGATGACAACAGGCAATAACAGGCCTATTATTATCCCGATAATTTATCGGAATATTCTCCTTCCCAAACGTTTTTTTCTAACGGTTATTATAAATTTACTTTTTATTTCACCCCATCCTTATGTTTGGGGGAGGACAGCATGTTAATGAATCTTGGCGGTGATGAGCCCCGCCGTATAAAAGCTCTCCAGGCGCTTCTTGCTCCCGACGAAAGCCGGGACGAGGTGCTACGGAAATTCGTCCAGCTGGCGAGCCAGGCGCTGGGGATCCCGGGGAGCTTTATTTCTGTCCTTGATGATGAGCATCAGTTTGTTCGCGCGTCACGTAATTTTGATCTTAAAGAGTCGTCACGCGATGACTCTTTATGTCGTCATGTGGTGGACAGCGACATTCCGGTCGTGGTACCCGATACGCTTCAGGACGCGCGCTTTGCTACCCATCCGCTTATTATTGGCGAGCCCTTTATTCGTTTTTATGCCGGCGTGCCGCTTAAAAATCGCGAACGTATCGTATTGGGCACGCTCTGCGTAACCGATACCCGCCCGCATACCTTCAGTACAGAACAGCTGGCCACGCTCAAACTGCTGGGCGAACTGGTGATGTCTTTTCTTGAAGCGTGGCACGCGGCGAGCTTTACCGATGTGGTCACCGGGCTGCCAAATCGTCAGCGGTTGATCCGCGATCTGCAATTTCTGGCCGCGGCTGGCGATACGACGTCGCGCAGGCTGGTGCTGATCGACTGTATTGATATGCCGCGCGCTTACGAGCTGGCCCGCTCAATGGGCATGCTGCCGGTCGAAAATTTACTGAAGGATATGGCGACGCTGCTGCCGCTGCGTCTGCGTCCGGGCGTTGATGACCGGTTTTATACCGTGGCAACCGGTCGTTTTGCTATTCTGACCGGTGCAAACAGCCGCCTCAGCGCCAGCTACGTGGCGACTGTACTACAGGGGATCAGTGCCGATCTGGAAGAGGGGATCTCCGTCGAACTGACGGCCTGGGCGGGCGAAACCGCTTTTACGCCAGGCAGTTTCCCCGCCCAGGAGATCCTCCGGCAGGGCGTCAGCGCGCTGCACGAGGCGATTGGGCAGGGCGTTTCGTCGATGAGCTTTAATGAAAGCTTCGATGCCAGCCGCACGGACGATTTTCTGTTGATGAACGATTTGTCCGTCGCGCTGGAGAAGAATGAAGGGCTCTATCTGGTTTATCAGCCGAAAGTCTGTTTGCGGACCGGCGTCCCGTTGGGGCTGGAGGCGCTGATCCGCTGGAAGCATCCCACCAGAGGCGAGCTTTCGCCCGCGATGTTTATCCCCCTTGCTTCGCAGACAAACCTGGTGTCTGCATTAACCGAATGGGTGATCAACAGCGTCATTACTCAACAGAAAGCGTGGCGTGGTACCTCTATCAGCCTGCCGATCTCAGTTAACGTCAGCGAAGTGGATTTTGCCCGCGAAGGTTACGCTGACTACCTGGAAGACAAAATGATCAAGGCCGGATTGCCCACCGCTTTGCTGGGCATTGAGTGCATGGAGACGGAGAGTATTCTTGAAAGCCCGGCAGCGCTGAAGGGGCTGGAGATGCTGAAGCTGCGCGGTTTTGCGCTGTCGCTGGATGATTTTGGCATTGGCTACAGTAATATCAGCTACCTGCGCAGAATGCCGCTGGATGTGATCAAGCTGGATAAGTCGTTAATCAGCGAACTTTCTTCCGATACCGCCTCGCGCATTATTGCCAGAAGTATCATTAAAATGCTGAAAGATCTGGATTATACCGTACTGGCCGAGGGCGTGGAGAATGCGGAAATTGTTTCAACCCTGCGGCAATACGGCTGCGATCAGGCCCAGGGCTTCTTCTACTCTAAGCCGCTGCCGGTAGAGGAACTTCAGAGCTGGCTCTCCTGGAAACTACGCGATCGGCTCTACGGATAATGTCTTCACGCGGCTTCGGCCGCGTCAATCCTCACGCTCTGCCCCGCGCAATCCCCTGTTTTTTACCCGCTTTTTTATTCCTTATCATCGATCGCTCAGCCTGTTACGCCTGGGTGCAACTTAACACTCTTCCTGACCGTGACAATCACCTTTATTCACGTTTTCCGCGTGTTTATCAAAATCCTGAAAAGTTCCTTAATAAATTTTTACACGAGTAATAAAAAGGATTATATTTCGCATTCTCATTTGCGTTCGCGTGCGAAGCAGGTTTGAGCCCGTCATCATCGACCTTTTTTATGCGTCGCTCAGATGAATTTCACCTTATTAATTAGCGTGTTTCGGAGGTAGTTTTGTTCACAACTCCACGATTTAACCGGGAAAAGCGCGCTGGCAACGCCGCATCATCTTATATCGCCACCCCCTGTTCACTTACCGCCGTACTGGTCGCCGTGGTGCTTCAGTCGACGTTTGCACAGGCGGCTGAAACGAATAAAGAACAAACGTTAACGGTAAACGCTGATGCGTCAGCAGCGAGCGCTGGCGAGACGGCTGCCACAGATTACAGCGTGCCGGTTACCCGTGCCGGTACCAAAATGGATCTGCTTGCCCGCGACATTCCGCAGTCCGTCAGCATCATCAGCAAGCAGCGCATGGAAGACCAGCAGCTTCAGTCGGTCGGCCAGGTGCTGAACAACACCACTGCCATCATGGAAAACGTGGCTGATATGGATCGTCGTACCTACTATTCACGCGGCTTCCTGATCGACAACTATATGGTCGACGGCATTCCTACCGTTTTTGAACCGCGCTGGAATCTGGGTGATGCACAGTCCGACAGCGCCCTTTATGAGCGTATCGAAGTGGTGCGTGGCGCAACCGGCCTGATGACCGGGCCCGGCAACCCTTCGGCCGCTGTCAATATGGTGCGTAAGCATGCCGACAGCCGTGAATTTACCGGCAACGTTTCCGCGACCTGGGGAAGCTGGAACAAGCAGCGCTACGTGGCCGATCTCTCCACCCCGCTGAATCAGGAAGGCACGGTGCGCGGTCGTCTGGTTGCGGGCTGGCAGGACAACAACAGCTTTATTGAGCGTTACGGCGCGGACAAAAAATTTATTTATGGCGTGGTTGATGCCGACTTAACCGATGCCACCACGCTGTCGGTGGGCTACGAGTTTCAGCAGACCAATGCCGACAGCCCGACGTGGGGCGCTGTGCCGCGCTGGTACGTTGACGGCAGCCAGACCGATTTCCGTCGCGGCTTCAATACTGCACCGGACTGGACCTATAACAATAAAGAGAGCAAGAAGACCTTTGTGACGCTGAAGCAAACCTTCGCGGACAACTGGCAGCTCACGCTGAACGGCACCCATAACGAAACGCTGCTCGACAGTAAGATGATGTATATCGACGGCTTCTTCGATAAAAACAGCGGGCAGGGCGTATCGGGCTATGCGGGATATCCCGTGGTGGGCGGAACGGGCTACAACACCGGCAAGCGCAAGGTGGATGCGGTTGACGCCTACGTCAACGGACAGTATGAGCTGCTGGGTCGCCAGCACGAGTTGATGCTGGGGGCAAACTACACCAAACAGCAAAATACCTATCACGGCACCTTTGAAAATATCTCTTCCGAAATGCTCGGCAACTTTAATGATTTCGACGGTCAGTTCCGTGAAACGGACTGGGGCCAGCGCAGCACCTCTCAGGATGATACGATCCGTCAGAAATCTGCCTATCTGGCTACCCGTATTTCGCTGGCCGATCCGCTGCATCTGATTCTGGGCGCGCGCTACACCCGCTGGAACGCGCACACCATGACGGAAGAGGTGGAGAAAAACAATATTACGCCCTACGGCGGTCTGATTTATGACATTGATGATAACTGGTCGGCCTACGCCAGCTATACCTCAGTTTTCCAGCCGCAGACCTGGCGTGATATCAACGGCAGCTATCTGTCGCCCGCCGTCGGTAAAAACTACGAAGCAGGTCTGAAGTCCGACTGGTATAACAGCCGACTGACCACCACGCTCTCCGTATTCCGCATTGAGCTTGATAACGTGGCGCAGAGCACCGGCCGCATCATTCCGGGCACGACGGATACCGCCTATGAAGGTAAGGACGGCACGGTAAGCCGTGGTATCGAATTCGAAGTTAACGGCGCGCTGACCGACAACTGGCAGATGACCGTGGGCGGCACGCGCTATATTGCCGAAGACGGCGACGGCGAGGCCTACAATCCGACTCTCCCGCGCACGCAGCTTAAGTTGTTTACCAGCTATCGCCTGCCCATGCTGCAACAGCTTACGCTGGGCGGCGGCGTGAACTGGCAGACGCACGTTTGGGATAACGTCAGCGCACCGGAAGGTAACGGCACCTGGCGCGCGGAGCAGGGCAGCTATGCGCTGGTTAACCTGTTCGGTCGCTATCAGCTTACTAAGCAGTTAACGTTACAGGGAAACATCAACAACCTGCTGGATAAAGAGTACGACACCAACCTCGGTAGCGGCATTGTTTATGGCGAACCGCGCAATGTTTCGGTCACCGCCAGCTATAAGTTCTGATTGACCAGAATGGCTCCGCTTCGGAGCCATTTTTGGCTGGTCTGGCAGCCTGTAGCGCGTCAACGATCTTATTGATCTGCCTTGCATAGATCCCAGGCAGACATTACCAACGTTACAGAATTATTCATATCAGCCAGAGCAATACCATCGCGTGCCAGCGTGGACAAACCCAGTAAGAACGCATCAAAGGTGGTTGTCAGCGCATGGACATCCGTGCTTTCGCAGAGTTCACCGCTGTCAATCCCGCGCCGGATATTGTGGGTAATACCTGCACGCGTATGCTCACGTGATTTCGCCAGCGGTTCGGTGACGGATGCATGTTCTGCCGAAGTCGCACTCATCACGCCTAAGCCAACCATGCAACCCTTCGGATGATCGTTCTCACACTGCATGCTGGCTGAAAGCCGTAACGTCGTTTCAATAGCGCTTCGCGGTGGCAGGGAGTTATCCCATAACGGCTCCGTCACCCGCCCGTAGGTTGACAGATAACGCTGAACGCACTCCCGGAAAAGCGCCTCTTTTGAACCAAAGGCAGCGTAAAAGCTGGGGGCGGAAATACCGTTATTGATACCCGCTTTCAGCAGGCTCAGCGACGTTGATTCATAACCCTTTTCCCAGAAAAGGTACATCGCCTCGTTAATGGCTTTATCGCGATCAAACGTTCTTGGGCGTCCCATTGTCGCCATGGCTCACTCCAGTCAAAAAAGCAGGTATGAGAGTATTATACCAAACGATATATAAATCGTTGACAAAAAGTTTGCGCGGCACTAATGTACCAATTGGTACATAATAGCCTGAGCAGAATTTATGAATACGCAAAATACCCTCCCTCTTCACCAGAAAGCTGAGGTTTCGGCCCCCCATCCGTCAAAAGAAGCGCCGCTTCCCATCGGCGCGCTGTTGGCGCTGGCGATGACGGGCTTCATCTGCATCATCACTGAGACGCTGCCTGCCGGGCTGTTGCCGCAAATGGCATCGAGCCTGAAAGTATCGCACGCCTTAACAGGACAACTGGTAACCGCCTATGCGATGGGATCGCTTCTCGCGGCCATCCCGCTAACCATTGCCACGCAGGGATGGCGCCGCAGGAACGTGCTGTTATTCACCATCGTGGGTTTTCTTCTCTTCAATTCGATCACCGCATTCTCCGCAAACTACGGATTAACCTTAACTGCGCGATTCTTTGCGGGCGTGGCCGCAGGCCTGGCATGGAGCCTGCTGGCAGGCTATGCGCGTCGCATGGTGGCGGTGAGTCAACAGGGAAAAGCCATGGCGATAGCGATGGTGGGCACGCCGGTCGCTTTATCGCTGGGCGTACCGCTTGGAACCTGGTTGGGGGCAGTCATCGGCTGGCGCAGCGCATTCGCCGGGATCTCCGCCCTGACGTTGATGCTGATTATCTGGGTGCTTGCCAAAGTGCCTGATTACCCCGGTCAGGCCAGCCATGAACGCCTGCCTCTTTACAGGGTTTTTCGCACGCCGGGCGTCAGGCCGGTACTGAGCGTGGTGATCGCCTGGATGCTGGCTCACAACATTCTTTATACCTTCATTGCGCCCTTCGTCGCACAGGCCGGGCTGGGCGCCCATGTGGATGTGGTGCTGCTGGTGTTTGGGCTGGCAGCGCTTATTGCCATCGGCATCACCGGGCGCGTGATTGACCGCCACCTGCGTATCAGCGTGCTGGCGAGCCTGGCCACCTTTGCCGCTGTCTCTTTGCTGTTCGTCTGGGTGTCACAGATCCCGGCAGTGATTTACACGGGCGTGGCGATTTGGGGATTAACCTTCGGCGGTGCGGCGACGTTGCTTCAGACGGCGCTGGCGGATACCGCAGGTGAGGGCGCTGATATTGCCCTGTCGATGAATGTCGTGGCATGGAACAGCGCGATTGCTGGCGGAGGCATCGTTGGCGGCCTTTTGCTGGATAACTGGGGAGCACAGGCGTTTTCGCCCGTGTTGTTCATTCTTCTGATGACTGCCTTTCTTATCGCATGGCTGTCGCGCAAACGGGGCTTCAGGCCAGGGTTGCGGCAGGTTGATATCAAAAAGTAATCATGCTGTTAGTTGCGTTTCCCTTCTCTTTTACAGGAAAAATTATGTTTAAACGTGTAGCGCTCTCTCTGTCTGCTCTGTTTGCATTGCTGGTGGTATCACCCTCTTTCGCCAGCAATGAGTTCCCTGTCCCGTCAGGCTTTACCAGCGAGTACAAAGTCATTGACGGCGTGCGTCTCCATTACGTTAAGGGAGGCCAGGGGCCGCTGGTCTATCTGGTACATGGCTTCGGTCAGTCCTGGTATGAGTGGCATCGTCTGATGCCTGAACTGGCTAAAAGCCACACTGTCGTCGCCCCCGATCTGCCGGGACTCGGCGAATCGGACGTGCCGCCTTCTTACCGGGCCACCGATGTCGCCTCGCTGCTATACAAGCTCGCGTTGCAGTTCAACGGTAACCGGCCCTTTGATTTGGTATCCCATGATATCGGGAACTGGAATACCTATCCTTTTGTTGTAAAACATGAAAATAACCTGCGCCGTGTTATTTTCATGGAGGCGCCTATACCGGATGAAAGCCTCTATTCTTTTCCGGCCTTTACCCCTGAAGGCGAGTCGCTGGTATGGCATTTCAGCTTTTTCACCGCCAGAAACGACCTTGCGGAAACGCTGATTGCAGGGAAGGAACGCCTGTTTTTTGAACACTTCATTAAAGAGCACGCGACCAATAAAGCGGTATTCACCCCGCAGTTGCTTGATCTGTATGCCCGCTCCTATGCCAAACCGCACAGCCTTCACGCCGCTTTTGAGTATTACCGCGTTCTTAATCAGGGCGTTGAGGATAACAAAGCGTTGTCACGGACCAAAATTTCGTTGCCGGTGCTGGCGATTGGCGGAGGCGGCCACGGCGGAATGGGAACGTATCAAATCGAACAGATCGGTCACTTTGCAACCAACGTGACAGGTAAAGTTCTTACAGGGTGCGGCCACTGGCTACCGGAAGAGTGCCCCGCGCAGCTTAACAATGCGGTTATGTCATTCCTCAATGCGCAATAAGTTGCGCTGGCCGACATGGCAGGAGAAAAAAGATGAATATGAATGCACCGGTAACCATCTATGTCACCTACCAGGGTGATTCTCAGAACCGTTTTGACAGGGAATATTACGTAAATGGACATCTTCCGCTGGTGATGAAAGCGTGGCGTCAGTACGGGCTTCTCAGTGCAGCCGCATTTTTTCCGGCAGCGGAGCAGGCCGGAACCATCGCCCTCTGTGAATGCATCTTCCGGGATGAGAAAGCAGCGGAAACAGCTTTTGCCTCTCCGGAATCGACTGAAGTTATGGCAGACGTTTCACGATTTACCGATATCTCGCCCGTACGGGCTCGCGCCCTTCAGGGTTGACGTTCACAAAGGAAAAAAATGCAAAAACATCAACATTACGCGCCCTGGACTGAAGCAGTGCCACGCACGATTCGGCGCGGGCATTTCTGGATCCCCGGTGAACGAATTGCACAGAACGGCCTGACGTATCAACGCGGCCCGATGTATGTGGAATGGGAAGCGCCAGAGGTAGTGAGCATGCCGTATCCCGTTGTGCTGATGCATGGCGGCGGGTTTCAGGGTACGGAGTGGTTTGACACGCCGGATGGCAGGCCTGGCTGGGCACAGCGGTTTGTAGAGAAGGGGTATGCGGTGTTGGTCATCGACCGACCCGGACACGGCCGCTCGCCCTTCCACGTAGAGACGCTTGGCGAAATGGGGCCGCCATTTTCGTATGAGGGCGGACAGCATATCTATTTTCCGCAGAGCGATGAACGTCATACCCAATGGCCTTTTTCCCCGGACGATCCTGACGCCATGGACGAATTTATTGCCGGCTATGGCCCCTTACCCAAAGATCTGGCGCTTTCACAGACCCTGGATGCAGATCGCGTGGCGGTTCTACTGGATCGCATTGGGCCTGCCATTCTTGTGACGCATTCTGCATCGGGCCCGGACGGCTGGCTGATAGCGGATCGTCGGCCAGAACAGGTAAAGGCCATTGTCGCTATCGAGCCGATGGGGCCACCCTTTGCGGAAATCCCCAATATTGGGTTACTGGCGTGGGGCATAACGGCAGCGCCGATGCGCTTCGATCCGCCGGCTGTCAGCGCCGAGGCCGTGCGTGATGCGCAGCCGGGCAGCTTAAGATTACCGTCTTTAACCGGTTTGCCGATTCTGATTGTTACCGCAGAAGCGTCGGCGTTTGCAGCTGCCAGCCCGCCGACTGCGTCTTTTCTGAACGCGGCAGGGGCATCGGCAGAGCTACTGCATCTGGCGGATCGGGGTGTGTATGGCAACGGACATGGATTGATCTACGAAAAGAACTCTGATGAGGCGCTGCTGCCGGTTCTGCAATGGCTGCAAAATAGTGTTTGAAAACCGGGCCGCACGGTTTGGCACGGCAGGGAAGAGACGTCAGGCAGCGGTTGTTTAAACGCTTTCTACTCTGTTTCTCAACCCGTTTCTGCACGTTAACCTGCGTCAGGGTCAGAAACATGGCTTCAGCGTTTTCAACGGCGATAGCGCCTGACAGGCTTATCTTTCATCTTAAAAATCCCCACCGTAAATAAGGCTTAAAAGAACACCCGCCTGACGTTGATATAACGCTCAGGTGGGTGCCGCAATTATTGTGAAAGCAGTCACAAAATCGTTATCGGTTAATTCGCCCTGTTAACAAGAAAACCACAAAATTAGCCTGCCGCCTGAAAATTCAATTAAAACAAAATATTAAGTAAAAATAGTATTCGTCGCCTGAAAAAAATAAGTGATTCAGATCACAAAAATAAGCTCATAAAAGCCCTGTCAAGAGAGGCTCTAAAGTTAATTCGTTGCGTTTTTGTGACGCGGTTCAAAAAAATTAATCCTGCCATCATTACTCTAAATTCCATATTCACGAATAATTTAGCTGAGGTCGTCGATGAAAATTGGACTGGTAATAAGCGGAGGCGACGTCAGCGGTATGAATAACTTTCTGTTCCAGATTAACAGGATGATTGAATCGGACATTATCGTTTTTGATGGCGGCATTAATGGTTTGATTGATAACCGAGCGAAAGAGATCTCGCGCCGCGATCTGGTCGACTATTCAATCTCGTCGGTGCCTTTACTCTCTTCAGGCAGAAAAGAAGACAAATGTAAAAAGTCGGATTATGACAGGATCATAAAAAATATCCGGCAAAAGAAAATTGATTGCCTGATTATGGGCGGCGGCGATGGTTCATTTCAGTTTTTAAAAACACTCAGCAGCTATGGTGTGAATTGCTATGGCGTAGGCATGACCATCGATAATGATATCACCGGGAACGATTATACCATCGGGTTTTCAACCGCCTGTGAACAGGTAATAGGCGAAGTCGGGAAATTACGTAATACCGGACGGGGCCTGCCGGGCCGCGTATTTATGATTGAACTGCTTGGCGGCTACTGCGGTGAACTGACACTACAGGCTGCGTTAAAAAGCAATGCCGATATTGCGCTTATTCCGGAATCGCCATGGGATATTGATGCGCTGGCGAAAAAAATCACTGACAAAATTGAAGTGCAAAACAGCGTCATTATTTTATGTTCTGAAGGTTACACCAAAGAATATACGCCGGGCTTCCAGGGCGCGATTGATACCATGATTGGAAAACTGGAACATAAAATCGGTATCAGGATCAGAAAAACCATCCTGGGATACGGATTAAGAAATGGCACACCAACCGGAGAGGAGATTATTCAGGGCGCGATACTGGCTGAAGAAGTGGTCAGGTGTATTCATAGCGGACTGACCAATAAAATAATTGTCATTAACAACAATAATAAAGCAATACCACTCGATCTTGAAAACTCTGACAAACGTTTAGTTGATGAAGATAGTAACCTCTACAAACTGGCTAAATTAAACAACCTTATCTGAGGTAATAATATGCTTAAAGTACTCTGCGTATGTGGCTGCGGCCTCGGCTCAAGCTTTGCTATTGAAATGAGCGCAAAATCCGTTTTGCAAAATTTAGGCATTGATGCCGATATCGATCACACCACGGTATCGGAAGCATCATCCTACAAATATGACATTATTCTTACGCAAAAGATGTTTGCAGATATTTTGACATCTGACGCCACTGAGGAAAATAAGAGAAAGGTAATCATTCTAAATAAGTTAACTGACAAAAAAGAAATTGAAGAAAAAATCCTCGCTTATATGAATTCAAACTGATAATGAGGTGTTAAGTGGACGCTATTATTCATTTTATTGTTAAGGATTTTTTAGGCCAGGCATCCATATTAATTGCATTGATCGCGATGCTTGGATTGATCCTGCAAAAAAAATCTGTCGGGAAAACAATAGAAGGGACGTTTAAGACCCTGCTGGGTTTCCTGATCATGATGGCAGGTATCAATATCATTGTCGCCGCGTTGACCTTCCTCAATGATATTTTTACCCACGGTTTTGGTATGCAGGGATACATTACCGATGTCGCAGCCATTGCCGGTGTGGCTAACCGGGAGCTGGGTTCAGAAGTTGCGCTCACTCTGTTAGTCATTTTTGCGGTCAACATTATCATCGCGCGCATCACGCCATTCAAATACATCTTCCTGACCGGTCAGGCGCTGTTGTGGATGGCAACGATCGGCACCGTTATAGGTTATAAAGCGGGACTGACCGGCGCCACGCTGATCCTGACCGGCGGTATTTTTGGCGGTGTCATGGCCGTACTGATGCCCGCTATCGCCCAGCCGGTTGTGCGCAAAATTACCGGTTCGGACGACGTCGCGCTGGGCCATTTCTGTACCATTGGCTATCTGGTTCAGGCCGCCGTTGCGCGCGTGATTGGCAAAAACTCGCGCTCAACCGAAGATTTAGAGCTGCCCGATAACTTTAAATTTTTACAGGATACCTATCTGTCGATGGCGGTAATTATGGTGCCGATGTATATCATCCCCGCCATATTTGCCGGCCCTGAATATATTGGTCAGTTCTCTGGCGAAACGAACTACATCATGTATTCATTTATGCAGTCGATGCAGTTCGTGGCGGGCGTGTTTGTTCTCTATAGCGGTGTGCGTCTGCTGTTGAATGAACTGGTACCGGCCTTCCGCGGCATTGCCATGCGCCTGGTGCCAAACGCTAAACCGGCCCTCGATTGCCCGGTATTGTTCCCCTACGCGCCGAATGCCGTGGTTGTGGGCTTCCTCGCCACCACGGTGGGCTCAATTATTGGCATGATCGTCTTCCCGATGTTTGGTCTTGCCATGATCCTGCCGGGCCTGCTGACCAATTTCTTTGCGGGTGGCGCCGCAGGCGTATTTGGCAATGCGCTGGGAGGAAGAAAGGGAGCCATGATTGGCGGTGTCATTCATGGATTATTTATCACTTTCTTACCCGCTATTTTAGTACCGCTCCTTGAAACCTTCGGCTTTAAAGGCGTGACCTTCAGCGATTCCGACGTTATCAGTACGGGTTTAGTTCTCGGCCATGCCTTCCAGCATGACTGGCCGTTTGTCCTGGGTTTTATTGTTTTTGTCATTGCACTTGTCTGGTTCGTCAACAGAAAACTGAATGACTGAATCAGTATCCAATAATGGCAGGCAACAAAAGAATCATAAAGTGATGAGGAGACCCTATGTTTGCAAAATTAAAACAGATGTTTAATTCGCAAGCCCCGGAAGAGGAGCAGGGGAATAATGAAGAGGCAGAAAGGATTGAAGCCGAACTCTCCGTGCTTGAAGCTGAATTAGAAAAGAATCCCTCAAACGGTGATGTTCAAAAAAATCTGATGGTGAAGTATAACCAGGCCATAAAGATTTTTTCAAAGAACAAACGGTATCGTCAAAAAGTCGATGATTTATTCTTAAAGATGGATGAATTAAGAAATACCATCCGCAAAAATATATGAGGTGTTATGAGTATTAAAGAGTTTTTTTCTCAGAACGAATATATTCAGGTTCGGATGGATCTTGACTCATGGGAAGACATCATTAAGCAGGCGGCGAAGCCATTGATCAATGGTGGCTTCATCACTGCTGAATATCCAGAAGCCGTTATCAGCAACACCCTGGAGTTTGGCGCATATTATGTGTTTGATGAAGGCATTGCGATACCGCATGCAAGGCCCGAATGTGGGGTGATTAAAAATTGTTTTAGCATGATGACGCTTGCCAAACCGGTGTCATTTAAAGGCAGTGAACCGGCAGATATTATTGTTATGTTTGCCGGCGTCGACAGTGATTCACATATTACCGACGGTATCGCATCAATAGTCAATTTGCTTGAACAGGAAGAGACGCTGTCTCAGATCAGACGAGCCACAACAATTGGTGAAATTCTCAGGTTACTATGAAAAAACTGATTTTAGTTAATGGAATACCGGCATCCGGTAAGAGTTCCGTGACAAAAACGCTTTCTGAATACTTTAATCTTCCCGTATTAAGTATCGATGAGATTAAAGAGCCCTTCATGGTTCAGTTCGCGGATGTTATTGACAGGCCACTGAATCGTAAACTTGGCTATGCGGCCTATGAAGCGATGTTCAATATTGTAAAAGGATCACCGCCGGATGCGGTATTCGTTATGGACGCCTGGTTTGGCTTCAGAGATAAAACGATTTTAACGGATTATCTCACGATGAGCGGCTGCGAAAAAACGCTGGAAATATGGAATCAGGTTTCGCCCGCCCTTGTGGCAGAAAGATATAAGCAACGCTGTCACTGCCGAGTTAAAGGGCATCCCGGTGAGGAATATATACCTGAGTTGATGACCTTGGCTGAAAAAGCACAGCCTATGGCGCTGGGCGACGTATTTACTCTCAATCACGATCGAGGGAGTAACAGCGCCGACCTTATTCCATGGGTGGAAAAACATCTTAATTAATCCTGACTTCGTGATAAACAATTTAATGAGGAAAGAGTAATGAATAAAATGACAACAGCAGAACGCCGTGGCTATCAGATGATTTGCGATGCGACAGGTTCAATGATGGTTGTGGCCTGCGATCAGCGCGGCGGAATGAGAACATTGCTGGCACCCACCGCTGAAGAGCAGGCCAAAATCAGTAATGAGACGCTGGGTAAAACCAAATATGATATTACCCGTTATCTGGCGTCAGAAGCGGGTTGCGTATTAGTCGACCCTATTTGCGCCGTCCCCGGCATTGTTGATGAAGGGGTTGTACCGCGCAATACAGGCCTGCTGGTCGGTCTTGATGCGTCCGGCTGGGATACGTCGTCAGAAGGCTATCGTATCTCTAAAATGGTGGAAGGCATCACGGCCCGTAAAGTACGCGAACTGGGCGCGACGGGCGGCAAGATCATGATCTATTTACGTATGGATACGCCGGAAGCCAACACCGCTAACCTGGCGACGCTGCGCGAAGTCATCGCTGATTTTGCCCGTGAAGACCTGTTCCTGGTGGTGGAATTCCTGACTTATCAACTTGAGAATGAAAGTAAAGAAGAATACCAGCGTAAAATTCCTCAGCTTATTGAAGAGGGCTGTAAAGCCTGTATTGAGTGCGGTTCAAAAGTGCTGAAGATCCCTTACCCTGGAACAGAAGAAGCCTGCGCCAACGTCACAAAAATTTGTGGTGATATTCCCTGGGCGGTGCTTTCTGCCGGTGTCGATCACGCCACGTTCCTGAAGCAGGTTGATATCTCTCTCAGAAACGGCGCCTCAGGCGTTATCGCCGGACGTTCATTGTGGAAGGATTGTATTTCACTTGACCGTAATGTCTCTAAAGAGAAACTTTCTTCTGTTGCGGTATCGCGACTGCGTGATATTCAGCAGCTTTTAGTGAAATACAGAAAAGAGCTTGTCAGCGCGTAATCAGATCTTCTGGCCACCGGCGCGGTTTGCCGTGTGGCCAGCTAACAATGGAGTGAACGCAATGAAGCGCAGTACAGATTTGGTTATTTTTGATTGTGATGGCGTGCTGGTTGATTCTGAAATCATCGGTATTGAGTTAACCCTCGCTTTATTGAATCAACACGGGGCAAAAATCGGTATTGAGGAGTTCACCAGTCGCTATAGCGGACTGGCATGGGATGAACTGATAACTAAAATCCAGTCGGAGAAAGAGATCGCTATTCCTGCCACGGTTCACCAGCAGTTTTATCCCTTATTAATGGCTGCTTTCGCCGAACGACTGGTAAGGATCGCCAACACCGTTGAAATCATCAGTGAAATCCCGCTTAAAAAATGCATCTGCTCAAACTCAGGCTCAGCGCAGTTAGATTATATGTTGTCGCTGACCGGCCTGAAGGATCTGTTTTCTCCCCACATCTATTCGGCTGTTGATCTGGGCCCGGGCCGCAGCAAACCTCAGCCGGATATTTTCCTGCATGCGGCCCGTGAGCTGAATGCCGCGCCGGAAAACACGCTGGTAATTGAAGATTCAGTGCATGGCGTGATTGCGGCCAAAAAAGCCGGCATGTATGCAATTGGCTTTACCGGCGGCGCGCACACCACGCCGGACCATCAGCAACGGCTTACCGCTGCCGGTGCAGACGTGGTGATTCATGCTATGACGTTGCTGCCTGGGGAAATTGCGCGTTTTGCACGCTGATAAGTCTTACCTGTCAATGGTCAACCTGCGTTCAGGCTCTGACGCGTAAGAATGATTGTCCCGGCTCGAAACCGGGAACGTGACAACTCAGGTTCTGTTTATTAAATAAGGGATTTTCCAATAAAAAAATATTATCGGTAGACTTTTCTGTCTCTCCATCTCGTCCTTTTTTATGCGCTCTGCCGCATAATTCCCTGATAATAATATTGGGTTTGTTCCCCCACTGTACTGCGGATTTATTCCCATCATTTCCTGAGTAACACGTTAATCCGGCTCATCGGAAGCCATCTTAGTGGCAACATCCTTGACGGCAAGTACTGAGGTTCCTGCCTTCGCACCCATAACCTCACTCCGGCATCTTCCACGCAGAAAGCATTTCAAGGGCGCTGCCGTAGTTACCCGTAGCCTCGGCAGTGCGTAAGAATTTAGCGCGTTCAACGATGATTTCATCAGGGGTGGGGTCTGCATACAGAAGGTCGAGCGTCTCATTGAGGAAGTCATCCAGGGGCATGGCCTGTTCGTCACTTTCCTGACCGAACAGCGTGGTGCGCACACCAGGCGGAACTAACTCAATCACGCGCACAGGGGTATCGGCGAGTTGAACCCGCAAACTTTCAGTGAAGGCATGAACGGCCGCCTTTGTGGCACTATAGGTCATCGCAAGGGGCAACGGTACAAACGCCAATGAGGAACTGACATTGATGATGACGCTGTCGTTCTTTTGAGTCAGTTGGGGTAAGAACGCGTAAGTCATACGAATGGTGCCAAGGAGGTTGATCGCGACGGTCTGCTGCGCAATCTCCACTGAATCCGGATCCAACGCATTTTCGCTCAACATGACGCCGGCGTTGTTGATGACAACATTCAGGTCGGGGTATCGCAATGCCGCAATTTCGCTCGCCTGAATAACAGACCTGGCGTCAGCAATATCGAGTTCAAGGGCCTCAATGCCAGGATAATCGCTTGTGATTTGATCAAGTAAAGCCTTGCGTCGGCCCGCTACAATAACCTTGTTGCCTGCCTCGTGAAAGCGCACCGCAAGGCCTAACCCTATACCCGATGTGGAACCCGTAATGAGGATCGTATTACCTGAAGTTTTCATATGTTTCTCCGGTTTGATTAAAAGGGTAGTATGATAAGCGGACAGGTGTCCGTTAAGGCGAAATTTAACGGACAATTGTCCGCTTAGCAAGTTTTAATGTTTTTGATCGGAGGACTGGTGACACAGCAACAAAAGATGGAGCGCCCGGCGCGCGCTGACGCGCAGCAAAATCGCGAACGTATTCTGTCGGTTGCGCTTCAGGAATTGACCGTTTCCGCAGACGTGCCGCTCACGACGATTGCGAAGAAGGCAGGCGTGGGACAAGCCACTTTTTATCGTCATTTTCCGTCACGAGAGGTATTAGTGATGGAGGTTTATCACTATGAGATGTTGCAGGTTACTCAATATGCAGAGCACCTGCTCCAGACGCTCACGCCCGATCGGGCATTACGTGAGTGGATGAATCGCCTTGCCGAATACGCCATGACCAAAGCTGGCCTGGCTAAAGCAATTCGTGAGGTATCGCTCGCGCGGGACTGCTCGGAAAATGCGGGCTATGCGCCCGTGATCGCTGCCGCCCAACTGCTGCTCGATGCAAATGTGAAAGCCGGGACCATCCACGCCGGTGTTACCACTGACGACTTCTTCCTGGCCATTGCGGGTATATGGCAGCTTGATTTTAATGACGAATGGCAACCGCGGCTCGCCTGGCTCATCGACATCGTTATGGCGGGGCTGCGCGCAGGGGCGCCGCAACGTGCTGTTTCTCCGTAGGCCGTTATCAGGCTCGCTTTACGCCAGCGCAGATTGATTTCATCGCTGCGCTGAATCTCAGTGCCACATAGGGCGGCAAGAGTCAGCCAGACCCTTATCAGTCCTGTTTTTAATAGCCGGGCACGTCCTCTGATCCAGGCCCCGGATCGCTTTTCAATGATGCGATACCAGGGAAGCAGCGACCTGTTCTGCGCTTATGGGGCCATCCGGGAATGACGAGCATATTGGCGGACACGCTGACCTGACAGATGACGCGAGGTCAATGGAAAGGGGAGCCCGTCTTCGCTAAATACAATGGCTGCTCAGGGGCTTTGTCGGATGATCGGCTAGCGGATGACTTAAAGCATACATCGAAGTAAAGGGTATTAAAGAAAGGAGAGAGTAACAGCGAGAGAAGCGCTTATGTCCAACGAACTGATGGGGGATCAACATCAACAAGTATCGCAAACGCCCGTCAGTTTTTTTAACCTCTGACCAACGTGCTTTGAAAGTGGTGCCCGGACTCGGAATCGAACCAAGGACACGGGGATTTTCAATCCCCTGCTCTACCGACTGAGCTATCCGGGCAACGGGCCGCATTAAACCTTACTGTCTGAATGGCGTCAATGGCTTTATCACGGAAACGTAATCAGTTGCGCTCTTTTCAATCATTTATGAGAGGAAATGCCACTTTTCTGCGCATATTTCTGCCTGTGTGGCCCTTTACGACAGCCGTTCCGCCTTGAACCTGAAGATGAAAAGTGCCATTATTGCGCACTTCCTGACGCATTCAACCGATAACTTCCAGAGGCCGCCGCCATGAGAAAATCGCTGCTGATACTGAGCGCAGTTTCCCACGCTTCGTCGCGCGCGCGTCACTTCCTGCTCAACACCCCGCGCATTATGCGGTGAGGTCTCCTTAAGCCTGACTTTTGGCCATGCGTAAAAACAGACGCGATCTGATTTTACTGATGTCTGGCGGTCAGCGCCGAAACCATTCTACTGGCTACTATCCAGACACCATCGCCGGGCGAGGGCTGTGCCTTCTCCCATTGCCGTGCCTTTGGCACCCACTCATCCTTGACCGTTAGGGATTTGTGCTATGACACCACTGAAAATTGCGGCCAGCACCACCGTGGCTATTCACCTCCAGACCGGTCGCGAAGTTGTGACGCTGGATAACACTGATTTTACCGACGTGGCGGCGGTTGTTGTTTCCGTTTCCGATTCACGTAGCGGCGTGCTGACGCTGCTGCGCCAGACCGGCTTCGACTTGCCGGTGTTTATTGCAGTGGATGAGGCAGAGCAGGCGCAGGATTTGCCACCGGTTACCGGCGTATTGACCGGCGATGAGAGCGATGCCGCGTTGCTTGAAGCCGCTGCGGCAGATTATCAGGCGAAACTGTTACCACCTTTCTTCCAGACGCTGACCAAATATGTCGCGATGGATAACAGCACCTTCGCCTGTCCGGGCCATCAGGGCGGCGCATTTTTTAAGAAGCACCCGGCGGGACGTCAGTTTTATGACTTTTTTGGCGAAAACATCTTTCGTGCCGATATGTGCAACGCCGACGTCAAGCTCGGGGACCTGTTGATCCACGAAGGATCGGCCAAGGACGCGCAGAAGTATGCGGCGAAAGTCTTCAACGCCGATAAAACTTACTTTGTTCTTAACGGCACCTCCAGCGCTAATAAAGTGGTCACCAATGCGTTGCTGACGCGTGACGATCTGGTGCTGTTCGATCGTAATAACCATAAATCGAACCATCACGGCGCGCTGATTCAGGCCGGCGCCACGCCGGTTTACCTTGAAACGGCGCGTAATCCTTTTGGTTTTATCGGCGGTATCGATGCCCACTGCTTTGACGAAGCGTGGATACGCCAACAAATAAGGGAACGCGCGCCAGGCCGCGAGAACGATGCGCGACCTTTTCGCCTGGCGGTGATCCAGCTCGGCACCTATGACGGCACGGTCTATAACGCCCGCAAAGTCATCGACAGCATTGGACACCTGTGCGACTACATCCTGTTTGACTCCGCGTGGGTAGGCTACGAGCAGTTCATTCCGGTTATGGAAGCCTGTTCACCGCTGCTTCTTGAGCTGAACCCTGACGATCCGGGCATTTTTGTCACCCAGTCGGTGCACAAACAGCAGGCGGGCTTCTCGCAGACGTCGCAGATCCATAAAAAAGATAATCACATCCGTGGACAGCAGCGTTTTTGCAGCCACAAGCGGCTGAATAACGCCTTTATGCTGCACGCCTCGACCAGCCCGTTTTATCCGCTGTTCGCCGCGCTGGATATCAACGCCAGAATGCATCAGGGCGAGGCGGGCCGCCGTCTCTGGCATGATTGCGTCACGCTGGGGATTGATGCGCGCAAAGCCATTCTTCAGAAGTGCGAAATGATTAAGCCTTTTCTGCCCGATGAAGTGGACGGGCAGCCGTGGCAGGATGCGCCAACGGCGACGATCGCGGCCGATCCCCGCTACTTCAGCTTTGCGCCCGGCGCTGAATGGCACGGTTTTGCCGGCTATGAGAAAGATCAGTATCTGATCGATCCCTGCAAGCTGCTGCTGACCACGCCGGGCATTGATGCTGCCAGCGGGCAGTACGCCTCTTTTGGCATCCCGGCCACCATTCTGGCGAATTACCTGCGGGAAAATGGCGTAGTGCCGGAAAAATGCGATCTCAATTCGATTCTCTTCCTGCTGACGCCCGCCGAAAGCGTGGAAAAAATGGCGCGCCTGGTCAGCAAGCTGGCGCAGTTTGAGCAGCACATGCGCGAAGATGCGCTGCTGCGCGACGTGCTGCCGACCATTTACCGTAAAAATGCCGCACGCTATGAAGGCTATACGCTGCGCCGCCTCTGTCAGGAGATGCACCAGCTTTATGTCAGCCACGGCGTGAAGGATTTGCAGAAAGCGATGTTCCGTCAGGAGAGCCTGCCTAAAGTGGTAATGAATCCGCAGGACGCCAATCGGGAATTTATTCGCGGCAACGTTGAGCTGGTGCCCATCGCGCAGGCGCAGGGGCGAATTGCCGCTGAAGGCGCGCTGCCTTATCCGCCGGGCGTGCTTTGCGTGGTGCCCGGCGAAGAGTGGGGCGGTGCGGTGCAGCGCTACTTCCTTGCGCTGGAAGAGGGGCTTAACCTGCTGCCGGGCTTTTCACCTGAGCTTCAGGGCGTCTACGCCGAAGCAGACGAGGCCGGTAGTAAGCGTCTCGTTAGCTATATGATCAACGCGTAACCGCCGTGCGGGCGTCGGTACTTGCCGATGCCCGCACAGCTTCTGCATCCTCATAGCCCTGACGAATGATGGCTTTAGCGATCCATTTGCCAATATCCTGCAACTGCCGATCGTCGCAGCCCCAGATATCTTTCATCACCAGAAAGATCTCCGAACCGTACACCAGCGACAGTGACTTGATCACCCGTTCGACTATTTCCGTCGGCAGCTCCTGATGAAGCGGCTCCATCACATGCTGCAACAGCGCTTTACGGTTTCCCCTCACCAGCCGCTCTTTGTCGGTGTTTTCTGCCGATCTCGACTGCGCCCACTGCGTCAGAGAGAGATGCAGCGCCGCGCGCAGCGTGCCTTCGTGCTCCAGCAGGCGCGGAAAAGCAAAAGAGAGCAGCTCGTCGATACGTTCGCCCGGATCGGTGCGCGTGGCGCGCCAGCTTTTCATCGGGCTGAGCGTCTCGGTCACCACCCCAGAAACCAGCGCGCTTTGCGAAGGAAAATAGCGGTAAGCCGTCGCGCGTGAAAGTCGCGCTTCCTGAGCAACTTCAGTAATGGATGGAAATGCGCCGCCGTCGAACATCCTGATAGCCGTCTCAATCAGCAAACGACGCGTTCTTATTCGGGTGGCAGAAAATTTTTTCCCCTCCACCGATTCCCTTTGCTCCACGTTAACCTCTTATCTGTCTGGTCGATGAATGATACTGGCCAATAGCGCCGTTATAAGTTTAGTCAATCTGCTGGCTGATTCGACATTACATTCGATTGATTTATGATTAATTAAAATGATACTGTTATCTCATAGCAATGAGCCTGAGATGTTCTCAACGTTATTCACTTTCTTTATTATAGCTTAATCAAGGCGTTATTTCGTCTGATAACAGGGTGTTGTTATGACTAAGCGTAAAAATACAGGTTTCATCTACGTTGTCGCTACCGCAGATACTAAAGTAAAAGAACTGTTTTTTGTCAGCCAACTGATAGCCAAAACCGGCGTTGAGGTTGTCACGGTCGATCTTTCCACGCAGATCAATCCATCGTCTGCGGGAGTCGATTTCCCCGCTGAGATGATTGCCGATCTCCATCCGCAGGGGCGTGAAGCGGTGTTTTGCGGCGACAGAGGTAAAGCGATCGACGCAATGGCGTTAGCGTTTAAGATCTTTATCGCCCAGCGATCCGATCTGCTGGGCATTATCGGTCTTGGCGGCTCAGGCGGAACGGCGTTGATTACCCCCGCCATGCAGACGCTGCCAATCGGCGTACCAAAGATCATGGTATCCACCATGGCCTCGGGCGACATCGCCCGTTATATCGGCTCCAGCGATATCGCCATGCTCTATTCGGTAACCGATGTCGCCGGACTTAACCGTATCTCCCGCCGCGTATTGGGCAATGCCGCCCATCAGATTGCCGGCGCGGTACTGTTTCAACAGGATGAGAACGAACAGGACAAACCCGCTCTTGGACTGACTATGTTTGGCGTGACTACGCCCTGTATCCAGAACGTCAGTGCTGAACTGGAGGCGGATTATGACTGCCTGGTGTTCCATGCTACCGGCAGCGGCGGTAATGCGATGGAAAAACTGACCGACAGCCGCATGCTGACGGGGCTGCTGGATCTGACCACCACAGAAGTCTGCGATCTGCTGTTTGGCGGCGTACTCGCCTGCGACGACACGCGCTTTGATGCGATTGCGAATACCGGCACGCCGTGCGTTATCTCCTGCGGCGCGCTGGATATGGTCAATTTTGGACACGCGACCTCCGTACCGGAAAAATACGCCGATCGCCTTTTTTATCATCACAATGCACAGGTCACGCTGATGCGTACCACGCCCGACGAAAACGTGCGCATGGCAGAGTGGATAGCGGAAAAGCTGAACCGCTGCGAAGGCGATGTCGTGGTGCTGATCCCTGAAGGCGGTTTCTCCGCGCTGGATAAAGCGGGGCAGCCTTTCTGGTCGCCCGAGGCGGACAGGGCGTTTATCGATACGCTGGAAGCCGATCTCAAACAGACGGATCGCCGCAGGATTGTGCGTCTTCCGTGGCATATCAACGATCAACAGTTTGCCAGCGCGGCGGTCAGCCATTTCCGCGCGCTGGTTGAAAAGGCAGTCTGAAATGATATTTAGTCGTGAAAAGATACTGGAAAACTTTAAGGCGATGATCGCGCGCCGTGAGCCGATCATTGGCGGCGGCGCGGGCACCGGTCTGTCTGCCCGCTGCGAGGAAGCAGGCGGAATCGATCTGATTGTTATCTACAACTCCGGGCGCTACCGGATGGCGGGAAGGGGATCGCTGGCCGGGCTGCTGGCGTATGGCAATGCCAATGACATCGTGGTGGATATGGCAAAAGAGGTTCTGCCAGTGGTGAAAAAAACGCCGGTGCTGGCTGGCGTAAACGGCACCGATCCGTTTTGCCAGTTCGATCTCTTTCTCGATCGGCTGAAGGCGATGGGCTTCTCCGGCGTGCAAAATTTCCCGACCGTCGGCCTGATCGATGGCAACTTCCGCGCCAACCTTGAGGAGACCGGGATGGGTTATGGGCTGGAGGTTGAGATGATCCGCCTGGCGCATCAGAAAGGGCTGCTCACCACGCCTTACGTCTTCAGCCCGGAAGATGCGGTGGCGATGACCGAAGCGGGCGCGGATATTATTGTGGCGCATATGGGGCTGACCACCGGCGGGAACATTGGTGCGGAAACGGCATTTAAGTTAGCGGACTGCGTGCCGCTTATTAACCAGTGGGCAAAGGACGCAAAAACCATACGCGAAGATGTCATCGTGTTATGTCATGGAGGACCGATCTCCACTCCTGAAGATGCACAGTACATTCTGCATCATTGTCCCCAGTGCGATGGTTTTTACGGCGCGAGTTCCATGGAACGTTTGCCGACGGAAATCGCACTGACTGAAACGACAAAATCATTCAAACAATTGAGTCGATAAGAATCTCCAACACCAGGGGATGTTCTTTAGCGGTGGACCCCGGTCCACCGCTTTTTTTTATGCGCTAATAACGGTGATAGCTCTTCTGCGCGTTGCTGACCTTGTAAAGGTAACGACGTGATTCGGCGGAAGGGTGGCGGGTGGCGAGCGTCTGATACACTTCAGACGGCGACAGCGTGTTAATATTATCGAACGCCCGATTCTTATCGCTGGAGAAGACGCGCAGCACGCTGCCAGCGCCGCCGTTATAGGCGGTGATCACCGCGTAGCGACGCGACGTCGGATTGGCGATCCCTGACAGATAGCTGCCCTGAAGCAGGGAAAGATAGGCCGTTCCTGCATCGATATTATTTTCAGGATCGAGCAGATAGCTGCGGCTCGGCTTGCCCCATTTGCCCTTCATACGGAAAACATCGACGCCCGCAGTGTGCTGAACCACCTGCATCAGACCGAGCGCGTCCGAATGGCTGACCGCGTAAGGGTTGAAGCTGGATTCAATCTGCATAATCGCCAGGATCAGCGACTGATCGACGCCATATTTGGCGGCGGCTTCGCGCACCATCGGCAGGTATTTATGCGCACGCTTATCCAGATGGTTTGGCACCATCGGAATGGTGACCGACCAGATGACGTGCAGACCGGACTGGCGCCGCTGGAGCTTGTTCTGGATCAGGTAGTCCGCAAAGCTTGCCGCACGGCCCTGCCAGCGGATTGCCTGACCGGTGTTGTCCAGTACCTGCCCGTAAAGCAGCGGCTCTTTACCCAACTGGATATCGTTGGCGTCGGAGTAGAGATCGACATTGCCGGGATCTTCGCCAACCAGCAGGGTGGTAATAATCGCCTGACGCAGGCTGGCCGTCGGATCGGTTCCGGCGATGGTTTCAATGGTGATGGAGCCCGCGTCGAAGTTAATGTGGCTGCGTGTGTAATATTGATCGCTGTATTTTACGTAGTCTTTAGGACCGGCGATCAACACTTCATTGATGCCCCAGATATTTTCAATATTATGGGCAAACTGGCCCATTAAAATGTCAAATCCGTTGGTATCCTTCACCCATTCTTCGTGAAAAGCCGCTTTTTTGTTACCGGAACAGGATATCAACAGCGGGGCAATAACCAGCAAACCTATCAGCTTTTTATTCATCTTATTCTGCATCGCCCAAATTGAGCGGGCCTCATTGATGAGGCCCAACGATTATTCTTCTGGCGGGGTGTAACCTTCGATGTGTACGTCATGACCTTCAAACAGAAACTTGATCATCTCCTGCTCAAGCTGTTTGCGATCGTCCGGGTTCATCATGCTCAGTTTCTTCTCATTAATCAGCATGGTCTGCTTGCTCATCCACTGCGACCAGGCCTCTTTCGAGATCTCATTATAGATACGTTTACCCGTTTCGCCGGGGTAGAGCTGAAAGTCCTGACCTTCAGCGTCACGTTGCAGGAACGTGCAAAAAATAGTTCTGCTCATTACTCTTCCTCTTCTGTTGCGCGCATGCTCATTGCGATCTGTTGCGGCTGACGCAACTGTTGTAGCAGGCGTTCCACCGGAGCGGCCAGCCCGACTGACGGCGGCTGCGCTAAGTTATACCAGAGACCTGCGCCTTCATCCATTGCCGCGCCCGCTGAAGGCAGCGCCAGCCACATTGGCACAATGTCCAGATGGAAATGGCTGAAGGTGTGGCGAAAGGCGATGCCCTGTTGCATTTTGCCCGGGTCAATGTGGCGCTGATGCAACCACGCTTGCAGCTCCGGCTCGGTGGCAAACTGCGGGAAGCAAAACAGTCCGCCCCACAGGCCGACCGGCGGACGCTGTTCAAGCCAGACGTTATCGCCGTGCTGCATCATCAGCATCCAGCCGGTTCTTTCCGGCAGGATCTGCTTTGGTTTTTTGCCGGGGTAGCTGGCCCAGGTGCCGTGGGCGTAAGCGATGCAGCCGTTATTGAGCGGACAGATTTCGCATTTCGGACGCGATCGCGTGCAGACCGTCGCGCCGAGATCCATCATCGCCTGATTAAACTGGCTCACGCCCTCAGCCGGCGTCACCGCCTCGCTGAGCTGCCACAGCCGCTTCTCTACCTCTTTTCTGCCCGGCCAGCCGGAAACGGCTGCGCTGCGCGCCAGCACCCGCTTCACGTTACCGTCAAGAATCGGGAAATGCTGGCCCAGCGCCAGTGAAAGAATGGCGCCAGCGGTCGAACGGCCAACGCCGGGCAGATCCGCCACCGCGTCAAAGGTTTGTGGGAAAACGCCGCCGTGCTTTTCCGCCACTGTTTTAGCCGCTTTATGCAGGTTGCGCGCGCGGGCGTAGTAGCCAAGGCCGGTCCACAGATGCAGCACTTCATCCAGCGGCGCGTTCGCCAGATCGGTAACCGTCGGGAAACGCGCCATAAAGCGTTGAAAATAGGGGATAACCGTGGCGACCTGCGTCTGTTGCAGCATCACTTCGGAGAGCCAGACTTTATAAGGCGTTTTTTCGAGCTGCCAGGGAAGGGTTTTGCGGCCAAACCGCTGATACCAGTCCAGGACCTGCCGTGAGAACTGCGGCGCCTGCATCATATTAAAGAGGTTTCCCCGATAGTTGAAAATCTGGCTGGGATTCCAGCACAGACCAACTATGCTGTAAACCGGAAGTTTCCGGGGCTTGCTTAACCGGCGTAACTTTGCATAATGCCCGTTTTCCAGATATCGCAGACCAGCAGGCAGAAATATGAATAATGATGTCATTTCACCGGAGTTTGATGAAAACGGACGGCCAATGCGCCGTATTCGTAGCTTCGTTCGTCGTCAGGGCCGGCTGACCAAAGGTCAGCAGCAGGCGCTGGATACGCTGTGGCCTGTGATGGGCGTGGAGTACCAGCCTCAACCCGTTGACCTGGCGGCTCTTTTTGGTCGCGATGCGCCGGTGGTGCTGGAAATCGGTTTTGGTATGGGCGCGTCGTTGGTGAGTATGGCGCAGGTCAAACCGCAGCAGAATTTTCTGGGTATTGAAGTGCATTCGCCGGGCGTAGGCGCCTGCCTGGCCAGCGCGCAGGAAGCGGGCGTGGAGAATCTGCGCGTTATGTGCCACGATGCGGTCGACGTGCTGGAGAAGATGATCCCGGATAATTCGCTGCTGATGGTGCAGCTATTCTTCCCCGATCCCTGGCATAAAGCGCGCCACAACAAGCGCCGTATCGTGCAGGTGCCGTTCGCTGAGCTGGTGATGCGCAAACTCAAGCCCGGCGGCGTATTTCATATGGCAACCGACTGGGAGGCCTACGCGCAGCATATGCTCGACGTCATGAGCAGCATCGAAGGTTATAAAAATCAGTCGGCGACGCAGGATTACGTGCCGCGTCCGGAAACGCGTCCACTAACAAAATTTGAGCAGCGCGGCCAGCGTCTGGGCCACGGTGTTTGGGATCTGATGTTTGAGAGGATTAAATAATGGCTACCCAACGCAGTCGTCGTTTACGCAAGAAAATGCACATTGATGAGTTTCAGGAGCTGGGCTTCTCGGTGGCGTTCAGTTTCCCGGAGGGCAGCAGCAGCGAAACTATCGACGAAACCGTCGACGCGCTGATTAATGAAGCGATCGAACCCAACGGCCTGGCCTTTGACGGCAGCGGCTATTTGCAGTGGGAAGGGCTGGTCTGCCTGCAACAGACCGGAAAATGTACCGAAGAGCACCGCGAGCTGGTGCGCAAATGGCTGGAAGACCGCAAACTTAGCAACGTGCAGGTGACCGAACTTTTTGACGTCTGGTGGGGCTGATACCTTAACAGATGTCCGATGGAGCAACACGGCTTCCTCTCTTCAGGAGACAGTAACATGCGTAAAGCGATGATGATGGGCGCGTTGCTTCTGGCAGCGGGTCAGGCGCAGGCAGATTATCAGTGCAGCGTGAACCCGCAGGATGACATTGTCATTTCGCCGCAATCCGTGCAGGTGGTGGGCGCCAGCGGCAACCTGGTGATTTCGCCTACCGGCGAGGTGCAGCGCAATGGCGAAGCGGTGAAGGTTAACGCCGAATCGCGGCAGAAGGCGATTGATTATCAGGCCGCGCTGCGACGCGATCTGCCGTGGGTCGATCAGGGCGCGCGCCAGCGTCTGGAAAAAGGACGAACGGCGCTGGATGGCGTTATCGTCGATAAGCTTGGGCAGAACAGCAACGTGCGCAATCGGCTGACCTCGCTGGATACGCAGCTTAAACAGCAGATGAATCGCATCATTGAACACCGCAGCGACGGCCTGACCTTCCATCATCAGGCGATTGAGCAGGTTCGTCAGGATGGCGAAAAACTGGTGCAGAACGCCATGGGCGGCGTGGTGCAGGACAGCCTGAACGAGATGGGCAGCAGCAGTGCAGGTAAAAGCGATAATCCGCTTCAGGCGATGATGGGCAATCTGGGCGGTTTACAGCAGGCGATTCAGGCGGAATGGCGTAATCAGGAGCAGGATTTCCAGAATTTTGGTCATGAAGTCTGCAATCGCGTCACTGCGCTTGAGGCACAGCGTAAGGCGCTGGTGAGCACGCTTAAATAATCGACCCGCCGGTGGGCGGGTCTGGCGATAATTTCAATCCGGAAACGCTGCGTTTGCGGATTTTTTTTGCCGGTTCTTGCCATAGCGGAAGCGATTAACCCGGCTGGCGCTGCATTCTTTCAGGAGACGCCAGCATGCGTTTACCCAGTTTGACGCCGGGCTTCTCGACGAAATGATAGAGCAGGGTCGCCAGCAGATAAACCACCGGAACAGCGATCGCGCTGATGATGGCGAAACGCGCCAGCGCGCTATGGTTGCTCAGCCCGTGATAGTGCAGCATTAAGCCGATGGCAGGAATAACAATCAGCAGGTGCAGCAGATAGACCGAGTAGGAAACATCACCGAGCCAGGTACTGAGCGGATTATTAAGCAGCTTACGCGGCAGGCGGACAAGCGAAGCTGTCGCGCTGTGCGGCGGATGCTGCCAGAGAATGGCCGCCATACCGAGGATCATCGCCACTTCCATTACCACCTGAAGTTTAATCGCTTCAAGCCCGATGACCACGCTGGCGACCGGGCCGAGCAGAGCGAGTGCGACATAGAGGATCTTTCTGTTGCGAACCGCTTCGGCCAGCAACATGCCGGAGAGAAAAATATTCAGCTTAATCAGAATTAACGAAGGCATAGGAAAGGCTTCGTAGTAATCCGCAAACACAAAGCGCCCCACGCAGCACAGCGCCATCAATGCAATAAGCGTCGGGCCGTAACCGAAGCGCAGGGTAATCAGCATGATGAAAGGGAAAAGAACATAGAACTGCATTTCCAGCCCGATGCTCCAGTCAGGCAGCACGGTGTTGAAGCTGTACGCGGGCAGGACGCCGTAAACAAAACTGAAGTGCGTTAAAATATTGGCCAGCGACCGATCGGCATAGCGGGAGGTTTCGGTCGCGGTTCCCGGATAATAATGCGCAATAATATCACGCATTTCACCGAACCAGTGACCGCCCGCCAGCGCTATCACCAGCAGCAGATAATAGAGTGGCGCGATGCGAAAGAAACGGCGCGTCCAGAATTTCCTGATTGTACTGGTTGCGGTCCATGGCTCTTTCTCGCGGCGTTCGATATAGTTTTTTGCCATCAGGTAGCCTGAGAGCAGAATAAAGAGATCGACACCTATGCCGGGGGAAGAGATAAGTTTGATGTGGCAGTTTACCAGCAGACTGATATGACCTATCAGCACCCAAAGAGACGCAATCCCGCGTAATCCTTCCAGCTCCGTTGACCAGCCCCGAGTCGTTGACATGTTATACCTCTGTCGTGGTTTACGTAAATTTACATACCGCGACAGCCTAAAGAATTGTTCTCCACGATGCCATTGTTACTCAGAGCGGGCCGGACTTATAAGACTTTCCTTAAGCCCAAAGCCCGTTTCGTCCGCTTAAAGCGGAGCGGCAAGACATGCCTGTCGCCGTTTTCGTTTAATCGTCGGCCAGGAACAATTCGAGTAGCGAATTCAAAAACAGCTTTCCTTTCTCCGTGACCTGCCAGTTCTCCGTGGTTTCAGTCAGGTAACCTTTCGCCAGCGCCTCGTCGATCTGTGGCCGAATCGTCTGCTCCGGCAGGCCGGTTAACTGAGCAAATTCCACGCGTGGCGCGGGTTCAAGTAGACGGAAGCGGTTCATAAAAAACTCGAACGGCTTTTCGCTTTCGGCTACGTCATACTGCGCATCCAGATAGTTTCCTGCCATAAAACCGCGCGGATGGCGGGTTTTGCGGGTGCGGACGATCCGCCCGTCGGCCTGGGTCAGCTTGCCGTGCGCGCCGCAGCCAATCCCCAGATAGTCGCCAAAGCGCCAGTAATTGAGATTGTGTTCACAGCGGTAACCCGGTTTGGCGTAGGCTGACGTTTCATACTGCTGGTAGCCCGCCGCCGTCAACAGCCTGTCGCCCTGCTCGAATATGTCCCACAGCGCATCGTCATCGGGCAGCACCGGCGGACGCGAGGCAAACAGCGTGTTCGGCTCAATGGTCAGTTGATACCACGATAAATGCGGCGGATTGAGCGCAATTGCCTGACGCAGATCGTCCAGCGCCTCCTCCAGCGACTGATCGGGCAGGCCATGCATCAGATCGAGGTTGAAACTGCGCAGGCCGAGACTTTCCGCCAGCAGCGCCGCGCGCTTCGCCTCATCAGGCCCGTGAATGCGCCCCAGCCGCTCAAGCTTCGGCTGGCTGAAGCTCTGCACGCCGATTGAGATACGGTTGATCCCGGCGCGCTGATAGCCGCTGAAGCGGTCGGCCTCCACGGTGCCCGGATTGGCTTCCATGGTTACCTCCGCATCGGGCCGCAGCGGCAGCCTGGCGCGGACGCCGTCCAGCAGCATCTGCATTGCTGCGCTGCTGAGCAGGCTTGGCGTACCGCCGCCGATAAAAATCGTGCTTACTTCACGGCCCGCCGTCAGCGGTAGATCCGCATCAAGATCCGCCAGCAGATGCCGGACGTACTCTTCATGCGGCACGTCGCCCTTCAGCGCGTGAGAATTGAAGTCGCAATAGGGGCACTTCTGCACGCACCAGGGGATATGAATGTAGAGACTGAGCGGGGGAAACCTCATCTGCCCAGCGCATCCAGCAGCAGCGTCAGCGCTTTGCCGCGATGGGAAACGGCGCGCTTCTCCTCGCGAGTCAGTTCGGCTGCGGTTTTGCCAAGCGCGGGAACATAGAAAATGGGATCGTAACCAAAGCCGCCCGTACCGGCCTCGGTACGGCTGATTTCGCCTTCCCACTGCCCATGAAACACCAGCGGAGTCGGATCGGCAGCGCTACGCATGTAAACCAGCACGCAGTGAAACTGTGCCTGACGCTGGCCGTCCGGCACCGATTCCAGCGCGCTCAGCAGCTTTTGCAGGTTTTGCTGGTCGGTCGCCTCTTCACCTGCGTAACGTGCAGACCAGACGCCGGGCGCGCCGCCCAGCGCATTCACCGCCAGACCGGAGTCGTCGGCGATAGCGGGCAGACCGGTAATCGCTGCCGCGTGGCGCGCTTTAAGAATCGCGTTTTCGATAAAAGTCTGGCCGGTTTCCTCGGCCGACGTAACGCCAAGCCCGGTTTGCGCCACGATATCCAGCCCGAACGCAGCCAGTAAATCGGCCAGCTCACGCACTTTGCCCGGATTGCCGGTAGCGAGTACAACTTTTTGCATAACAGATCCTGATGCCAGTAAAAAATTACAGCTGCGTCCAGCCTGGGATGAGATCCATGCCCAGATAGTTCAGCAGGTAAAGGATAAGAATGACCGCCATGGCTGAAAAGTCGATGCCGCCCATTGCCGGAATGATACGGCGGAAGGGCGCCATCAGCGGCTCGGTAAGCTGAAGCAGAACATAATCCACCGGGTTGCGTCCCTGGCTAATCCAGCTCATCAACGAACGGATGATAATGATCCAGAACACCAGCACGCCCGCAGCTTTAACCAGCGCCACCAGGCCGAAATAGAGAAACACCGGATCAAAAATAAACATCCGGCTTTGTAACGCAAAGACCAGCACGAACAGCAGCACATTAAGGACGTAGGCCAGCAGCAGCGATGCGGTATCAAGTGGCCCGATTGCCGGGATCACGCGCCGAAGCGGCCCGATAACCGGCTGGGTGATTTTCACGACAAACTGTGAAAACGGGTTATAAAAATCACATCTCGCCCACTGCATCCAGATGCGCAGTAACAACACTTTGACGTATAGATTGATCACGGTTGTTACCAGAAAAGTCAGCGTCAGCATGAGGTTCCTCAGTTATTGTTGTGAGCGGCGGCGTAATCACGCGCGCCAAAAATAGCGGTGCCGATACGCACCATCGTACTGCCTGCCGCAATTGCCGCATCCATATCGTCGCTCATTCCCAGAGAGAGCGTATCAACGGAGGGATAATGCTGTTTTAACGTGTTGAAAATATCCGCCATCTGCTGACACACGGCCAGTTGACGCTGATAATCCGCTTCCGGCGCCGGTATAGCCATCAGCCCGCGCAGCCGAAGGCGCGAAAGCGGTGCGATGGCCGCCGCCAGTTCGTTAAGCGCTTCCGGCATAATGCCAGATTTACTGCTTTCATCGCTGATATTTATTTGGATCAGGATATTCAGCGGCGGCAGGCTGTCGGGGCGCTGCTCATTCAGGCGCGCGGCGATCTTAAAGCGATCCACCGTGTGGCACCAGTCAAAATGCTCCGCCACCAGACGGCTTTTATTGGATTGCAGCGGGCCGATAAAGTGCCATTCAAGTTCCGGGTTCAATGCCAGGATTTTATCAACGCCTTCCTGTACGTAGTTTTCTCCGAAGCAGTGCTGCCCGGCGATCGCCGCTTCTTCGACCGCGCTCGCAGGTTTTGTTTTACTCACTGCAAGAAGCGTAACTTCTTGTGGAGAGCGGCCGCAACGCTGCGCCGCCGCTGAGATCCGTTCGCGGACATGCTGTAGATTGTGCTGAATCAGGCTCATAGTCAGGGAAAAATATGGATATTGAAGAGATGGTGGCCCTTAGTGTAAAGCATAAAGCGGGGGATCTACACCTGTGCAGCGACCATTCGCCATTCTGGCGACGAGAAGGGCGGCTGGAAAAAATCAGGGGCTGTCAGCCGCTAAGCGCAGCGGCGTTGGATGCGCTGGCCCGCGCCTGGCTGGATACTGCGCAGCAAGCGGAGTTGCAGAGTCGCGGGCAGGTCGATTTGGCGCTGACCATGGCCGACGGCACCCGGCTGCGCGCCAACTTCTTTCAGCAGCGGCTCGGGCTGTCGCTGGCCATGCGTGTGATTGCGTGCGACTGCCCGTCGCTGGCGTCGCTGCGGCTTCCGCCTGCGGTGTCGGCGCTGCTTCAGCTACGGGAAGGACTGGTGCTGGTCACCGGTGCTACCGGCAGCGGCAAGTCAACCACGCTGGCGGCGCTGACTGGCGCGCTGAACGCGCAGCAGGATCGCCATATCATTACGCTGGAAGATCCCATTGAGTTTATTCATCACAGTCAGCAATCACTGATCCAACAGCGTGAGATAGGGCGGCACTGCGCCTCTTTCAGCGAGGGACTGCGCGGTGCGCTACGTGAAGATCCCGATGTTATCCTGCTGGGGGAGATCCGCGACGGCGAGACAATCAGACTGGCGCTGACGGCGGCGGAAACCGGGCATCTTGTGCTGGCTACGCTGCATACGCGCGATGCGGCGCAGGCAACGGAGCGGCTGATTGATGCTTTCCCCGGTGAAGAAAAAAGCATGATCCGCAGCCAGCTGGCGGGCAGCCTGCGCGCGGTGATCGCCCAGCGTCTGGTGCCCTCAAAGCAAGCGGGCAGAGTGGCGCTGTTTGAGGTGTTGTTGAACAGCACGGCGGTAGCGAATTTAATTCGGGAAGGCAAAACCTATCAGCTACCCGCCACGCTACAGACCGGCATGCAGGCCGGAATGCAGACCTTTGAGCAGAGCCTCGCGGAGCGCCGCAGGCAGGGATTGATCGACTAACCCTCCGTCGTCAGCAGGCTATTTTGAATTCGCAACCGGCGGATCAAGATGCACGACGGGATTTTCAGCGTAGAGATAACGGTCAACGTTGAACTCGTAATCGTCGGTGGTGGCGCGGAACAGCATCTGCTTGGTGTTTTCCAGATGCTGCCACATCGCCAGCTTGGCCGCGTAAGGATCGCGGCGGATCAGCGCTTTGAGGATCACATCATGCTCTTCACACCAGCTCTCGATCGATCTCTCGTCGATGTGCTCATGCAGCTTGCGCCAGTAGGGATTATGCAGCCGCTGGCTCCACATTTTCTCAACAATGGTCGCCAGGGCGCTGTTTTGCGTCGCCTGCGCAACCTGAATATGAAACTTCAGATCCCATTCGGAGTCGCGAAACCGGTCTTCCTGGCGCGCGTGCTCCTGAATCTCCATCAGTTGCATAATATCCTGCCGGGTGACCTGCGTGGCGGCAAACTCGGCGATATTGCTTTCAATCAACTGACGCGCCTGGAGCAGTTCAAAAGGGCCGGCGGTGCCGAACTCGCTGCCGCTGTCTGCGACCACCAGATGACGCTGCTGATTAGACATCACGTGAATGCCCGAACCTTTGCGCACCTCCACGAATCCTTCAACTTCCAACATAATAATCGCTTCACGTACCACGGTTCGGCTGACATTCATTTCGTCAGAGATCAGACGTTCAGCGGGAAGCTTTTCGCCAACCGCATACTGCCCGGACTCAATGCGTTTCCTGAGCGTGGCGGCCAGCTGTTGATAGAGACGTCTGGTGTCTGTGGATTCCATGTGGGTGCTCTTTAAAGTAGTAAAGCCTGCAACAACCCTGTATCGGGTAAACCTGTTATACAAGTAGCAGTATACGTTTTACGAAACATTGATGCACCGTGCACTTTACAGAAAGAGAGGGGAGCAAAGCGAAAAAGCAGAGCCCGGCAACCTGCGCTGCCGGGCGAAACAGCGCGTATCAGGCATCCGCCGTTTTGGCCTTAATCTGCGCAGGCGCCGGCTCAATAGCCGAACGGTTCTGCAATACCGTCCAGATGATAACCGCGCCCATCAAATCAAAGACGGCCAGTGCGGCAAACAGCGGACTGAAACCAAGCGTATCAGCCAGCGCGCCGACCACCAGCGCAAACATAGTGCTCGCCATCCACGCGGCCATGCCGGTTAGCCCGTTGGCCGTCGCCACTTCGTTACGGCCAAATACGTCCGATGACAGAGTGATAAGCGCACCTGAGAGCGACTGATGAGCGAAACCGCCGATGCACAACAGGCCAATAGCAACGTAAGGGCTGGTAAACAGGCCGATCATGCCCGGACCTATCATCAGCACCGCGCCCATGGTCACCACCAGCTTACGAGAGACGATCAGATTCACGTGAAAGTACTTCTGAAACAGCGGAGGCAAATAACCACCAAGAATACAGCCGAGATCGGCAAACAGCATCGGCATCCAGGCAAACATGGCAATCTCTTTCAGATTGAAGCCGTAAACCTTGAACATAAACAGCGGGATCCAGGCGTTGAAGGTGCCCCATGCGGGCTCGGCCAGAAAGCGTGGCAGCGCGATGCCCCAGAACTGTCGGTTACGCAGGATCTGCCAGGCCGTCATTTTTTTCGCATTTGAGGTTTGATGCTGCGCTTCCTGACCGCTGAGAATATAGTCGCGCTCTTCACCGCTGAGTTTCTTCTGGTCTTTAGGATGCTTATAGAAAATCAGCCAGCAGACTGCCCATATCAGGCTCAGCGCGCCGGTAATGACGAACGCTAACTGCCAGCTGTGCATTACGATGGCCCACACCACCAGAGGAGGCGCAATCATGCCGCCAATGGATGAACCAACGTTAAAGTAACCCACGGCGATAGAGCGTTCTTTCGCAGGGAACCATTCGCTACTGGCCTTCAGACCCGCCGGGATCATCGCTGCTTCCGCCGCGCCTACCGCTGCGCGGCCAAGGGCGAGGCCGCCCCAACTGCTTGCCAGCGCCGTCGCCATACAAAATACGGCCCATAAGAGCGCAAACATGGCGTAGCCGATTTTTGTGCCCAGCACGTCAAGGATATAACCTGCTATTGGCTGCATCACCGTATAGCAGGCTGAGTAAGCAGCAATGATGTAGGAATATTGCTGCGTGGTAATGTGAAGCTGCTCCTGCAACGTGGGCGCTGCGACGGCAACGGCGTTACGTGTTAAGTAGCCCAGAACGGTACCGACTGTTACCAGTGCGATCATGTACCAGCGCAACCCTCTGATCTTACGCATTTAACTCTCTCCCAGTTCGTATTCCGTCGATGGCGACAGGCGGCCATAAGGGCGCATTGCATTTCACCTGCGCCACTGGCCATGACTTAATGTGTTTTCGGGAACCTCGCCGCCAGAAAACTTCGCTGGGGAGCTGCCCGTTACCTTGCGTATCGTTTTGTTGTTATCAGCCTCATCAGGCCCGGTGAACGTTCTGAACGGTGACTACGCCGCCAGATCAACCGCGCCCGAAAAGTTTGCGCGGACAACGATAAGGGTCTTCTCTGCGTTGTTGTCCGGGCGGTGCAAAGATAACTTGTCATACAAATTTAAAATTTGAATGACATCACAAAACCATATTTAAAGTGGGCGTTTATTTAAGTTTTTTAAATAACATTCAACACTATGATATAAAACAATAAAGATAAAATAGGGCGATCTTACTCACATTATGAGGCGCCTGATTAACATCATTATTCGCCATTTTTAAACCTTACTGGTGTAATAAGATTACATATTGATTACATCTAAGGCCTGGTGATTTTTCAACGAGACAGGATTTTTTCCTAAGTTTTTATTTTATAATTTGCTGATAAATAATAATTTATAGAGGTATTTTTCATTTTACGCTTTTTTCCTCTCGTGCACCTATTCAAAGCAAACACGTCACTCCTCCGTCAAATTAATAAACTTGTTATACAGATTTAAAGTTTGACGAGCATCACAATATGACCCGCAGGTTGTGTGGATAATGTGCCTCAAGCCTGATCACCCGCAAAAATCATAGGTAACAGTGAATTAATTGATTCATACACTAAGAGGCCGTTTTCTTAAAAATGCTCTGCATTATCAGGATTCGGAACGGTCCACTTAATTGGTATGATAACTTTAACGAAATCTGAAGAGTTCATGACGAGGAACGAAAAATGACGCAGTTTTTAACGGAAGACTTCCTGCTCAGCACGGATATTGCCCGTCGTCTCTATCACGACTATGCCAGGGATGAGCCCATTTTTGATTATCACTGCCATCTGCCGCCGGAGCAGATCGCGCAAAATTATCAGTTCAAAAATTTGTACGATGTCTGGCTGAAAGGCGATCACTATAAATGGCGTGCGATGCGTACCAACGGCATTCCGGAGCGGATGTGCACCGGCGATGCCAGCGACCGCGAGAAGTTTGACGCCTGGGCGGCGACCGTTCCACACACTATCGGCAACCCGCTGTATCACTGGACACATTTAGAACTACGCCGTCCCTTCGGTATTACGGGCAAACTGCTTTCACCGCAAACGGCAGATGAAATTTGGCAGCGCGGTAATGCGCTGCTGGCGCAGGAGAACTTCAGCGCGCGCGGCATCATGAAGCAAATGAACGTTAAGCTGGTCGGCACCACCGACGATCCTGTTGATTCGCTCGAGCACCATAAAGCGATTGCGCAGGACGGTAGCTTTGATATCAAAGTGCTGCCGAGCTGGCGGCCGGACAAAGCCTTCAACATCGAGGCGGAAACCTTTGGCGAATACGTCAGCAGGCTGGAGCAGGCGGCTGACGTGTCGATAACCCGCTTCAGCGACCTGTGCGACGCGCTGAAAAAACGCATGGACCACTTTGCCGCACACGGTTGTAAAGTCTCCGATCACGCGCTGGACGTGGTGGTGTACGGCGAAGCGGATGACGCAACGCTGGACGGTATTCTCTCACGTCGCCTCAGCGGCGCGATGCTAAATCAGGAGGAGATCGCCCAGTTCAAGACCGGCGTCCTGATCTGGCTGGCGGCAGAGTATCAGCGCCGCGATTGGGTGCAGCAGTATCACATCGGCGCGCTGCGTAATAACAATACCCGGATGTTCCAGCTGATTGGCGCGGACGTGGGCTTTGACTCCATTAACGACCAGCCGCTGGCGGAACCGCTCTCCAGACTGCTCGGCGCGCAGGGGCTGGCCGGCGGCCTGCCGAAAACCATTCTTTACTGTCTGAACCCGCGTGATAACGAAGTCATCGGCACTATGGTCGGCAACTTCCAGGGAGAAGGAATGCCAGGGCGCATGCAGTTTGGTTCGGGCTGGTGGTTCAACGATCAGAAAGACGGTATGCAGCGGCAGATGACGCAGCTTGCCAATCTTGGTCTGCTCAGCCGCTTTATTGGCATGCTGACCGACAGCCGCAGCTTCCTTTCATACACCCGGCACGAGTATTTCCGCCGCGTGCTGTGCCAGATGATTGGCCGCTGGGTGGAAGAAGGTGAAGCACCGGCGGATATCGAACTGCTCGGCGGCATGGTGAGAAACATCTGTTTTGATAACGCCAAACAGTACTTCCAAATCGAACTGAACTGACAGCAAACAGGCGTGCGGCTGCTCGTGCGCCTGAATCCCCCTTTGACAGCGACGGCGGAGAGCAAACCTCTCCTCAAAGACCGGCGTGCGAGCAAATTAAGGTAGAGATGATATGCAATTAAATCGCCGTGACTTTCCAGGCCGCCAGCATCCCGACAAAATTATTCAGTTCGGCGAGGGCAACTTTCTGCGGGCATTTGTCGACTGGCAGATAGATCTGCTGAATGAACATACCGATCTTGATGCGGGTATCGTTATCGTACGGCCGATCGACACCGATTTCCCGCCGTCGCTGAGCACGCAGGATGGGCTCTACACCACGATTATCAGCGGACTGAACGAGCAGGGTGAAGCGGTACGCGAAACCCGCATCGTTCGTTCCGTGAATCGCGAAATCAATATTTATCAACAGTTTGACGACTATCTGGCGCTGGCGCGTAACCCTGATATCCGGTTTGTTTTCTCCAATACGACCGAGGCAGGCATCAGCTATGTTGCTGAAGACCGGCTGGAAGACGCGCCGCCTGCCAGCTTCCCCGCCAAGCTGACCCGCCTGCTATTCGAGCGCTTCATGCACTTTGACGGCGCAGCGGACAAAGGCTTGATCCTGCTGCCGTGCGAGCTGATTGACTACAACGGCGACGCGCTTCGCGAACTGGTGCTGCGCTACGCCCGCCAGTGGGCGCTGCCCGCTGCCTTCACCCGCTGGCTTGAAGAGAGCAATACCTTCTGCTCGACGCTGGTGGATCGCATCGTGACCGGCTATCCGCGCAGCGAGGCTGAGTCGCTGGAAAACGAACTCGGCTACAAAGACAGCTTCCTCGACAGCGCTGAGCACTTCTACCTGTTTGTCATTCAGGGGCCGAAAAACCTGGCGCAGGCGCTGCGTCTGGATCGGCTGCCGCTCAATATTCGTCTGGTGGACGATATCAAGCCCTATAAAGCGCGCAAAGTGGCCATTCTTAACGGCGCGCACACCGCGCTGGTGCCGGTGGCCTTTCTGGCCGGACTGAACACCGTTGGCGAAGCGATGAACGACGCGCAAATCAGCCGGTTCGTTGAGCAGGCGATTGCTGAAGATATTGCGCCGGTGCTGGATCTGCCGCAGGAGGAGCTGAGCTCATTCGCGCAGGCGGTGCTCAGCCGTTTCCGCAATCCGTTTATCCAGCATCAGCTGTTGTCGATTGCGCTGAACGGCATGACCAAATATCGCACCCGCATCCTGCCGCAGCTTCTGGCAAGCCAGCAAAAATATCAGACGCTGCCTCCGCGTCTCACTTTCGCGCTGGCGGCGCTGCTGGCGTTTTACCGTGGTGAACGCAACGGCGAAAACTATCCGTTGCAGGATGATGCTCACTGGCTGAGTCGTTTTTCTGCTCTGTGGAGCGGCGTGCGAAACGGCGAGATCGCGCTTTCTGAACTGGTGGAAACGGTTCTGGCTGATGAAAACCATTGGGGATGCGATCTCAATACCGTTCCGGGTCTGACCGCCGCCGTGATCCAACAGTTGCAGTCCATTGAAGATCGCGGCATGCGCGAGGCGCTGGCGTCATATCGCTAAGAGAGTCACTATGCAAAGTATTATTCAGATTCATACCACTGATAACGTCGCCGTCGCCCTGCGCGATCTTGACACCGGCGATCGGGTGCAGGTGGGCGACTACGCGGTTGTGCTGGCGCAGCCCGTTGCGCGCGGGCATAAATTTGCCCTGCGCACCATCGCGGAAGGGGAGGATATCATCAAATACGGCCTGCCGATTGGCCATGCGAAAACGACTATTGCAGCCGGGACGCATATTCATTCGCAAAATGGTAAAACCAATTTAAGCGATCTGGATAGCTATCAGTACCGGCCGGCGTTTGTCAGCGTGCCTGCGCAGCCAGCCGATCGCGACGTGCAGATCTTCCGCCGTAAAAACGGCCAGGTGGGCATTCGCAACGAACTGTGGCTGATCCCGACCGTGGGCTGCGTGAACGGTATTGCCCGCCAGATCCAGACGCGTTTTTTAAAAGAAACCAACGACGCCGAAGGGATCGACGGCGTCTATCTCTTTACCCATCCGTTTGGCTGCTCGCAGCTTGGCGACGATCACATTAACACCCGCACCATGCTGCAAAATATGGTGCGCCATCCGAATGCCGGGGCGGTGCTGGTCATCGGTCTTGGTTGCGAAAACAATCAGGTGGACGTATTCCGCGAAACCCTGGGCGACATCGATGACGAGCGCGTGCGTTTTATGACGCTGCAAAAATTTGATGATGAGGTTGAGGCGGGCCTGGTGCGGCTGCGTGAACTCTACGCCGTTATGCGTAACGACAGGCGCGAACGCGGCAGGCTCAGCGAACTGAAGTTTGGTCTGGAGTGCGGCGGCTCGGACGGATTGTCAGGTATCACCGCCAATCCGCTGCTGGGGCGCTTTTCCGATTACGTTATCGCAAACGGCGGCACCTCGGTGCTGACGGAAGTGCCGGAAATGTTTGGCGCGGAGCGCATCCTGATGAGCCGGTGCCGCGATGAGCAGACGTTTGAAAAGACCGTGCAGATGGTCAATGACTTTAAGCAATACTTTATCGAACATCATCAGCCCATTTACGAAAATCCGTCGCCGGGCAACAAAGCGGGCGGTATTACCACGCTGGAAGAGAAGTCCCTCGGCTGTACGCAGAAGGCCGGACAGAGCCCGGTAATGGACGTGCTGAAGTACGGCGAGCGGCTGAGTACGCCTGGCCTCAACCTGCTGAGCGCGCCGGGCAACGACGCGGTAGCGACCAGCGCGCTGGCGGGCGCGGGCTGTCATATGGTGCTGTTCAGCACCGGGCGGGGCACGCCCTATGGCGGGTTTGTGCCGACGGTGAAACTGGCCACCAACAGCGAACTGGCGGCGAAAAAACCGCACTGGATCGATTTTGATGCCGGACGACTGATCCACGATGTCAGTATGAATCAGCTACTGGAGGAGTTTGTCGATCTGATTGTGGCAATAGCGGACGGCAGCAAAGCAAAAAATGAGCTGAACGACTTTCGTGAGTTAGCCATTTTTAAAAGCGGCGTCACGCTGTAGCAGAAGCGGTCTTGCCTGAAGCGTTCAGGCGAGGCCAAACCAGCTTTCAAGAATAATCACCGCCGAGAGCGAATCCACGCTGCCTTTGTTCAGCGCGCGAAAGCCGCCTCGCGAGAAGAGATCGGCCCTGGCTTCGACGGTACTCAGCCGCTCATCGTGCAGATGAACCTGTATGCCAAAACGGCCGTGAAGGCGGTTAGCAAACTTGCGCGCTCTGGCCGTCAATGGCTGCTCGGTGCCGTCCATATTGAGCGGCAGACCCACTACTACCGCATCAGGCTGCCACTCTTTTAACAGAAGCTCGACTTTACTCCAGTCCGGAATGCCATCCTGCGCCTTGATGGCATTCAGCGCTCGCGCGGTGCCGGTAAGCTGCTGACCAATGGCCACGCCGATGCTTTTAGTGCCGAAATCAAATGCCAACAGCGTCTGATGCGACATCAGGCGTGACCTGCGTCGCTGGTGAGCGTATGGATATCTACGCCAATGCTTTTAGCTGCTTCACGCCAGCGTTCAGCAATGGGCGTCTGGAACAGAATGTTGCTGTTGGCAGGGGTGGTCAGCCACGCGTTTTCCAGCAGTTCCTCTTCAAGCTGATCTTTTTCCCACGCGCAGTACCCCAACGCAACCAGCACGCTGTCTGGCTGCTCCGGCGTGCCCAGCGTTTCAAGCACGTCGCGCGAGGTGGTGATAACGGTATTATCAGAGACGCGAATGCTGGAGGCAAAAGTACGCTGCGCCGAGTGCAGAATGAATCCGCGATCTTCCGCCAGCGGGCCACCCGCGAACACCGGCTTGTCGAGTTTTGTTTCAGGCGCGCGCGGCGTCGGCATAATTTTGAGCCTGGTCAGCATGCCGTCGACGTTAAGATTTTCCATAGGCTTATTCACAATCAAGCCCATTGCCCCTTCGTCATTATGCTCGCAGATATAGACCACCGAGCGTTTAAAAAGAGGATCCTGTAGCCCAGGCATCGCAATGAGAAAATGATGCTGTAAATTCATTATCAAGCTTCTGTATTCAGGTTAGCCGCGCAAGGCGCGCGGCTAGCGGGTTAATATCCGGGATCCCGCGCGATCCCTCAGGCAAGACGTTTTTCAATGGCATCCATAAGCATACCCGTAATTGAAATCGGGAATGCGGCCTCGATCTCACGGACGCAGGTTGGGCTGGTGACATTAATTTCTGTCAGCTTATCGCCAATGATGTCCAGGCCTACAAAAATCAGACCTTTCGCCTTAAGCGAAGGGCCAACACGACGGGCAATTGCCCAGTCGCTTTCGGTCAGCGGACGGGCTTCACCACGGCCGCCGGCGGCAAGGTTGCCGCGCGTTTCACCTGACTTCGGAATACGTGCCAGGCAATATGGCACCGGCTCGCCATCGACGACCAGCACGCGCTTGTCGCCTTCTTTAATGGCGGGCAGGTAATTTTGCGCCATGCAGTAAAAGTTACCGTGTTCAGTCAGCGTTTCGATAATCACCGACAGGTTGGGATCTTCTTTTTTCACGCGGAAAATAGACGCACCGCCCATGCCGTCCAGCGGTTTCAGAATGATATCGCCATGCTCCTGCCAGAACTCGCGGATCTGCTGAGCACTTCGTGAGACCAGCGTATCCGGCGTCAGTTCCGCAAACCAGGCGGTATAGAGCTTTTCATTGCAGTCGCGCAGGCTTTGCGGCTTGTTGACAATCAGCGTGCCTTTTTCTTCCGCGCGCTCAAGGATGTAGGTTGCATAGATGAACTCGGTATCGAACGGCGGATCTTTCCGCATCAGCACCACGTCCAGATCGGCCAGCGCGATGGTTTGCTCGCTGCCGAAGGTGTACCAGCCGTCATAATTCTGCTCAACGCTCAGCTTGCGGGTGCGCGCCCGCGCTTCGCCGCCGCGCAGGAAGAGATCGCTCATCTCCATATAGTGAATTTCGTAACCACGACGCTGCGCCTCCAGCAACATGGCGAAGCTGGTGTCTTTCTTAATATTGATGCCGCTAATCGGGTCCATCACAATGCCAAGCTTGATCATTTTATTCTCCAGTGGGTGCCTGTTTCAGGGAGGCAGGGCCCAGATAAATTTTTATAACCTCAACGCCCGCCGTAGCGCTACCCCACATCGCCAAAGCGAACCTGAAGCGCGGTGATCGCGGTCAACGCAGTGGTTTCCGTGCGTAAAACACGCGGGCCTAAAAGAATATCGGTAAAACCGTAGCGTGAGGTCATGGCGATTTCATCGGCAGAAAGGCCGCCTTCAGGGCCGATCAGCAGGCGCACGCGCTCAACGGGCAGCGGCAGCGTATTGATACTTTGACTGGCGCGCGGATGCAGGTTCAACTTCAGGCCCGCTTCCTGTTCGGCGCACCAGGTCTCCAGCGTCATTGCTTCACGAACCTGTGGAATACGGTTTCTGCCGCACTGTTCGCAGGCCGCGATGACGATCTTTTGCCACTGATGGATTTTTTTCGCCAGTCTTTCGGCGTCAAGCTTTACGCCACAGCGCTCAGAAAACAAGGGGGTAATGACATTTACCCCCAATTCGACCGCCTTCTGAATGGTGAACTCCATCTTCTCACCGCGCGACATCACCTGGCCTAAATGCAGATGAAGCGGCGACTCACGGTCATCCTGACGGCTTTCTCTCACCGCAACGCGCACTTTTTTCTTATCGGCCTGCACGATTTCGGCGGGAAAAGTCAGATTACTGCCATCGAACAATTCCAGGGCCTGGCCGACACCCATTCGCAGCACGCGACCGACATGATTTGCCGCCTCGTCGCTGAGGTCGATTTCGCCGCCCGACGGAAGAGTTTCGGGATGAAAAATGCGGGGTATGCGCATGGAAGTCCTGATTACGTTGCAGGCTGCACTGTTTTGCAGCCCGGAATAGGGTTAAGTTTAGGCCAGTGATTTTACCGCTGGCAAGCGCGCTGTACATAGGGATTATGGTTTCCCTGTACGCGCGCGATGCGGTTATCGCGTTCGCACTCCCAGGCGGTTGCCGGATATTGCCGATTCCAGACGTCCATAAGCTGCGTCTGCTGTTTCGACATCGCCAGCTGATACCGATCGCGCATATAGAACCAGGTGCGGGCGATAGCGCCTCTGGCGCGGGCGGGCGGCTCTGCCTGTTTATACCTGAAATCGACTTTCATTTCGCACTGGCCGTACTGACCTTCGCCGCCTCGCCACTGGCTGTACATAAAGTTGCCGCGATCGCCGTTGACCTCGCCAATGGCGGGCTGGAGATTGTGTAAATCCGATTCGATGCGGCGGTAAACCGGATCTTTCGCGCACTGCTTTCTGCCGCCCTGCTGCCAGCACTGTCGCTGGTGGCCGAAGCTCCAGGCGGGAACAATATGCTCCCATTCAATACGCTGCGCGCGATGGGCATTTTTACGTACCTGATAGCCGCAGGAGGCCAAATCCGGTACGCCTTTCTTCCCCTGCCAGTGAATTTTACAGCCGCAGTAAAAACTACCGGGCGCGTCGGCGTTAATCTTTGCCGCCCAGGTTTTGGCCTGGCTGAAGTTGTTTTGCCGGAAGGTGCCAGCGCTGAGCGCGTGGGCGAAACAGGCGGTAAACAGAAGAGTCGCAGGTAAGCCGATAATAAATTTGCGGAGCATATTCCAAAACACTGAATGAAAACGGGGCAGCGAGAGTAGCAAATATGCGCATTTTTAGGAAATTAGGGTCGAAAAGCGGCCGGATATTTTTGCGAAACTAGCATACGAGGAGAGGGGGATGGATTGGCAAATTTTATGAGTCATCAACCGGCTGCGCCGGACGTACGGCACCGTTTAGCCTCTAAGCCTTATGTTACTCCATCTGGCGCCTCCATATCGCTGAAGCGGCATACAGGGGCAGGCTGCGCACTGCTCGCCAGCCTGAAAAACTTTGAGAGAGAATGCTAAGGAGACGCTATGTCCGCCATGGGCCAGAAGCAGTTACGACTCCTTCATGATGGCTCGCAGATATCATCCTTTGAAGACTGAGTACGTTTAAATACGATTTGGACGTGTTGCGAAGAAAACAACAGCTGCTCCGATAGCGACGATGAGCGTATCTTCAATCAGGCCACTCCTGGTCTGCCCCATTTCTGCCATGGCCTTTTTGCGTGCCGCAAGCGTGATATAGGCAAGGGGCACAGCGGCAGAGATAGCGACCGCTGCCCCGGTTTTTTCTTCTCCGCTGGGCGCCAACGCGGCGCCCGCAATCCCTGCACTGGCCACACGTGCTGACAAGCCCAAAAACACGGTGCGGTCTGGCGCTGACTTCATCTTGTCGCCAAATAGCTCACCTACACCCATTGCTAACGCGCCGTATTTAAATAGCGGACGGTCCAGCAGCACGAGATTGCCCGATGTGCCGCGCCTGGCAAGGCGTGCTGCAGCGAGGGCCGCCATCGGCGTCATAGAACGGCAGCTGGCAACAAGGCCAATTAAGGCGGAATAAACAAACTTAGTTATTTTCATTAGTTATCTCCCGGATAAATCGAAGTGTTTTATTTTTTAAGCTTTATTGGGGCGTAAGCCAGGAACACTCTGTTTACTTAACGTGTTTACACGGTCACGTTATTTAAACGATTTTCATTTGAGCGCTGGGTTGCATCTTGCAATGTCATAAGGATTTTACAGCCGATGCGCGTCTTACTTTGTCAGCATAATGAGAATACTGAATAGGGCGCGGCCTCCTGTGCAAATGACCATTGCAATAGTCAGTATAGATGAACGGCTTGAGACAACAGAAATGACGGAAGTGGGAGGCTGAAGAATGCGAACCACACTTAATTGCCAGGCCAAACCTCAGCGATAGTCATCCGGGAGTATGGCCGTCAAGACGAGCGGCTACATGCTGACTCCATTAATTGGCATTACTGTTCGCCAGGAAGAGCTTATAGCCGCCTGTCGCGTATCAGATGGCGGATTTGTGCCAAAAACGGCCGTTTGATCAAACTTGAAAGTTTATGATCCTTTATTTGCGATATTAATCAAAGCAGGATTAATTAATTGATGTGTTAAATCATTTTGTCACCGCCGGTGAGGGCCATGTTGCCAGCGCATGTTCAATCATGCCATTTAAGGTTTTACGCGAGACGCCTGCTTTTGCCTGAACTGCCATTCCCTGTGACAGAACCATAATGAATGAGGCCAATGCCTTGCAATCCTGTGATTCAGCCAGATCCCCTTCCTGTCTGGCTTTTTCAAATCTATTTATCAATGCTGCTTCATTGGCTGTCCGACGTCGGATTAACTCACAGCGAATGTTTTCCGCGTCTTCAGAACAAGCCAAAGCCCCATTTATGCCCAGACACCCCAAGTGAGAAGAGTTTCTTGTCTGTAATGAAGCAGATCCATTCAGAATACGTTCCACTACCAACCGAGATGTCGCTGCTTTTAAAGCATCTAACATAAACCCCATATATTTGGCTTCGTACAAGTCCAGGGCTTTAAGAAAAAGTTGCTCTTTATTGCCAAATGCAGAGTACAGGCCCGGACGGGCAACACCTGTCGCTTGTGTCAGATCGTCAAGCGAGGTGCCTTCGTAACCCTTCTGCCAGAAAACAGCAAGCGCACTCTCAAGCGCATCATTTTCATCGAATTGTCTGTGACGCCCCATTGCCAACTCCGGTTCAATTTTTTAATACCGTTTAGTATAAAACTCTTGACCGCTGGAGTAAATTAAAATACCGTTCGATACTATACCTAATGGTATCATATTGGTTATACCTTTCATGCCCAATCAGGATAAAGAAATGTCGAGAAAACTAACCGGAAAAGTAGCCCTGGTCACGGGCGGATCGCGTGGACTTGGCGCTGTTATTGCTGGCACTCTTGCCGATCAGGGCGCAGATATCGCCATCAGCTACGTATCCTCAGAGGATAAGGCACTGGCAGTGGTGGATAAGCTGATGGCTAAAGGTGTGCGGGCGATTGCCATTAAAGCCGATCAGGGCGATCCGACTTCATCTGATCCTTTGATTCAGGAGGTGATGGAACGGCTCGGTCAGCTTGATATTCTTGTCAACAACGCTGCTGTTGCATGGCAGGGTAAAAAAATTGATGCACCAGATATTGATAATGTTGCGATGGATAAGCAGTGGACCATTAACACTATTGGCGTGATATCTACTATCCGCGCCGCAGCCAGAGTGTTGCCAGAAGGAGGCCGAATCATTTCCGTTGGCTCTGGATTGGGCACTCGTATTGCGTTCCCTGGTACGACCGATTACGCAGCCAGTAAAGCTGCGATTGTTGCATACTCTAAGGGTGCCGCACGGGACCTTGGAGCACGAAATATTACGGTTAACATTGTACAGGCAGGCATGATGGATACCGATATGGCTGCTGGCTCCAAAGGGCACCTTCCTCCGATTGTCATGGGCTCACATGCTATCCAGCGTTTCGCGGCGGTTGAAGAAGTCGCCTCAGCAATACTATATCTCGCCGGACCCGATGCCGGTTTCATTACTGGCTCAGTCATAGACGTCAATGGCGGTTTCACCGCTTAATCTCCGGTTGGAAGCACAAGTCATGGCTGAATGCTTAGCATAACGAAGACTTGTTTTGATCTCTGGATAAAAGGCTGTTTAAAGTAGCCTTTTAATTAAATACTAATGTCTGTTACTCGCTCATAGCGGACATTAAATACACCGCGATGCGGTAAATGTTGAGGCGTCCGGTAAATTGCTTTCAAGAATGTTAATGATCAATTCCAGTGGGAATATAGTTTCACCGGTGTTTCTGAGCTCTTCTAATGTCCACCAATGATGGTCGCGAATGACTGCTTTTTCAGTACTGCTCCAACCTGAGCGATCGATATCTGATTTATCTGTATCGAAAATAAAGAAACGTTCTTCTGCGAGAACCGTTTCTCCACTTGGCAACATCATTGTGAAGGACCTGGATGATATCTGCGGTCCTGTGGTACTTCTTGTCAGACCTGTTTCTTCAAACAACTCACGTAAAGCAGCCTGCTCGAAAGATTCATTGCGTTCAAGCCCACCACCCGGTGTTGCCCAGTATGATTTGCCAGTCAGAGCATCATTTTTATGACAAAAGCTAAAGAGCAGCACATGATTTTCAGGCGAGAGGATTATCAATCGTGATGAGGGACGAATACGCACAAAGCCACCTTAGATAAACAGAGCCTGAGTCACCATCAGGCTGGCATTTTCTAACAACTTTAACCCGACTTAACATCCGCTTATCGCTCACAGCTGAAGGATCGTCAGGGTTAACCTGGCATAAAAAGTTGGATTTGAGAAATCTGTCATAGCATGGCGGCTGCGCTGCGCGACCGGCGCCAGTGAACCCTTAGTTGGTTCCTTCATGCCGCTGACGCTGCATCTAACTGATCCTGACCCGAAATCCCGCTCCATTCAGAAACAGAATTCCGGCATGATAAACACTCACCTGAACGGAGGTGGTTCCGGTCTCAAAGGTTTCACCAATTCCCCCTCTCTTGTATCCCGGATGTACCATAACATCCCGCTAACGAACCTCAACCTGCCCGTTGTATGCTGTACCGGTTGAGAAACAACTGAAATAGGAAACGGAGTTAACACCATGAGCAGTGCTCTAGTGCCCGAGTTTGCCGTATCTGACTGGCGTGATTCAAAAAGATTTTACTGTCAGATCCTTGGCTTCAAATGCGTATATGAACGCTCCGAAGAGGGCTTCTGTTACCTAAAGCTGGGTGAAGCAGAACTCATGATTGACCAGATAGGTCAAGGCCGGACGTTTGATGAAGGGCATCAGCCAACCAGCTACCCATACGGAAGAGGACTGAACGTTCAGATTCTGGTTCCCTCAGTTACTACTTTGTTAAAGTCTCTGTCTCAGCATGGGATTGGCCTATACCTTCCTGTAGAGGATCGCTGGTATCGTGTAGATGCAGAGGAAAGCGGGAATCGTCAGTTTATTGTTGCAGATCCTGATGGTTACTTACTTCGCTTTTATCAACATTTAGGTAAACGCGAAATCAAAAATTCCGGGCCTGCGATTACCCCTTTGTAGTATGGGAGTCACCCGGATTTACCATAACAACCCGGCCACGGACGGAACTCAGAGCTTGCCCCAGTGCATGTTTTGGATAACAACCCTGTATCCATCCGTATCTTCGAAGGTAACGCCATCGCGGTCCCAGTAGGGATTGAATGATTTAACTCTGGCGAAGCCAGCATTATCCATATTTTCACAGGTGGTTCGCCAACTGTCTTTCTCAGGAATGTACAGAACCAGGAGATCTTCATTTGAGGGTGAAGGTAGCACCGGATGATGATGGCACTGGGTAAACTCAAGGTGCCAGGACAAGCCGTCCAGTCCTAACATGTATCCGCTGAATCCATCGTGATCTGTAAAAGCACCGATTTTTTCTATTCCAAGCCCGTTACAGTACATTCCACAGCTTTTACTGAGTGCGCTGACAGGTCTGGCTATCCTCAGATGCTGCAATGCCATAGACACCTCCCTTTTTTGCCCTGATTTACCTAACATCTCGATAATGAACCGCTATTACCTCTACCTGCGACAGCCTATAGCTTGATGCTCATATCCATACAACGCAGCTCCGTCTGAGCAAGACTTGATGGGTAAAGACTTTCACTGATAAGAGTAAAAGCGTGCTTTTCATAAAAAGATTGTGCATTTGGGGTAGAGGATAAAATCAATTCCTTAAACCCCTGTCTACGCGCTTCGTCTTTGATAGCGTCGATAATCAGGCTGCCTAAACCCTTTCCAAGGTACTCTGGCAATGTGAAAACAGCTTCAACGCTACCCGCAGAAAGATCCAGAAAACCTGTTGCCACCGGCCTATTATCCGGTCCATCAATGACGAAAAAAGGATTCGACGCTATAGCCGTTCTGTAACCTTCGGGCATTACTCCCGGTGTCCATGCTTCAATAACCACAACGTCGTAGCAGCCTTTGCATCCATGGCGAATAGCCTGGTTCCGAATGTTTGTAGTGGTTGTAGTGGTCAACAAAAACTGGCCACTGTAACGGCCCAGTCATACTCTTTTAACATAACACTACAAAGCACATCCATCGGAATTGCATGAGTCAGGAAACGTCCGCTTTTGGCACAGAGCGGAAGTAACCATACCAATCAGCCCCCTCTTGTTTTTTTTCAGTAAAAGGCTCGTGAAAGGCGAGTATCATTAATAGAAAGGCGTCATGTCTGGTTCGCCTCGCTTGAGGGCTGAATGGCAGGGCCAATATCTGAAGTGCTTTAATGGATGAAAACCCGCGGGATTTCAGCCGTTACTTAATGTGAACTCATAACGTTCAGGGCGTATGAAGAAACGCGAGCTTTCCGCGCACTGACCGTTTTCAAACCAGGACGTCCTCTCCAGCAGGAAGAGCGGCGAATTTTTAGCGATGTCCAGCACTTTGGCAAGTGCCTTATCGGCAAAGTCCATCCGGATGGCGATATCAGAACGGCTTATCGCACTTTGGGTGGCTTTTTCCAGCAAAGCCCAAGTGGGTTCCTGCTCAGTCTCTTCCCAGCTCAGCGCATGAGGGAAAGCCAGAAAATGGCTGTAACCCACGGCAATCGGCTCGTTATCCACCATATGCAACCGTGAGATAAAGGTCAGAGACCGTGCCATCTCAAACAGGTTGAGTAACGGCTCGGGTGTGGGGATCTGCTCTTTAGCCAGCAGACGCATACTCGCGTTCAGCCCCTGCTGCTTGAGAGACTCATGAAAGCTGCGCATAACGTTAATGCCGTGCGCTACTTTTTTGCCTGAGACGTAGGTGCCTTTCCCCTGTTTTCGTTCAACAATACCCTGCTCAGTGAGAGACTTAAGCGCAAGCCGGACCGTGACCCTGCTGACAGAGAAGCGCATTTCCAGCGCAGATTCAGAGGGCAGCTTTCCGTTTGGCTGATAGTGGCCAGCGGCAATTTCCTGCTGCAGCGTATCGGCAATCTGCCGGTACAGCGATGTCATGTTTTCACGCACCAGTGTCATTCAGGTTTCGTCTCTCGTATTCCGTTCGGATCTAGTTTAGTCAGAAGCGATCTTAGACCGACTTGTATTAATACGTATTATAACCACATGTCAATTTACTTACACGTGATGTCGAGCATGACAACTTCTGCGTCATCTGCACTGGCGGTAGACAATATCACTTTTCGTTACCCCGGCAGCGCACCGGTGTTCCGCAATTTCAGTTTCCAAGCACGGCAGGGCGAATTTGTTGTGCTGCTGGGGCCTTCCGGCTGCGGCAAGAGTACCCTGCTTAACCTGCTGGCGGGATTCACCGAGCCGGAGGAGGGTGCCGTTAAAATTAACGGGCAGCGGACGACGCCAGAGAATAACCAACTGGGTTACGTGTTTCAGCAGCCGCAACTCTTTGGATGGCTGAGCGCGCTGGAGAACGTCCGGTTCGGCCTGCGTATGCAGAGACGCGAGGACGTCGCTTCCCAGCGTGAACGCGCGCTGTCTTATCTGCAGCGGGTGGGGCTGGCGCATGCTGCCCATCAGTTTCCGCATCAGATGTCCGGAGGAATGCAGCAGCGCGTGTCGCTGGCGCGTGCGCTGGCACTGGAGCCTGATGTTTTACTGATGGATGAGCCGTTCGCTGCCCTTGATGCCATCACCCGCGGCGATATGAACGAAGAAACGCTTCGCCTCTGGTCTGCCATCGGCCAGACCACCGTCTTTATCACTCACGACATTGAAGAAGCCGTCTTCCTTGCCGATCGCGTCATCGTCCTGAATCGTGCCCCGGGGGGCGTGCACAGCGAACTCACCATTTCTCTGCCGCGTCCGCGCAGTAATCTGGAGACGCGTCAGCTTCCGGCTTTTGCTGCGTATCGCAATGAATTACTGAAGCGCATTACAGACGTAATGCAGCAGTCCCACAGTCACTCAATCTAATAAAACGGAACGCCGAATGGGTAAATCATTTCTTGCTGTGCTGATATCAGGGGTTTTATTTCAAGCGGCCTACGCAGCGGACTCACAGCCGCTGCGCATTGGCTGGGTTTATGCGCTGGCAAACGCACCGGCGCTGATTGCCGAAAAAGAAGGTTTTTATAAGCAGGAAGGGCTGAATGTCGAACTGAAGTCCTTTGGCGACGGGCCGGTTATCAGTCAGGCGCTGGCCGCGCACGAGCTGGATGCGGCTTACATCGGTGCGACACCGGTGTTTCAGTGGTTCTCTCGCGGGCTGAAGGGGCAAATCATTGCCAAAGTGAACAGCGGGCAGGCCGCACTAATCGTTCCGGCAAAAAGTGGCATTTCAACGCTGGCTGACCTCAAGGGCAAGCGTATCGCCGGAGTGAAAAAGGGCAGCGGGATGGATGTGCTGCTGCGCGGAGTCGTGCTGCAGCCTGCCGGGTTAATCGCGGATAAAGACGTGCAGGTGCTGAGTATGCCACCCGGTAACATGCCCGCTGCAATGCAGCAGGGTGTGGTGGACGCTGCCTTTACATGGGAGCCTTTTATCAGCGAAGCGCTGCTGCGCGGTGATGCAAAAGTGCTGCTAGACGTGAATAAAGTTCAGCCTGGTTATCCGTGGTACGTACTGATGGCGCTCCCAGAGACCTTAAAAGACCGGCCTGATGATGCGGTGAAACTTATCCGCGCCCACCAGAAGGCGGTGGATTTCATCAACCAACACCCGGCAGAAGCCGATCGCATTATGGCCGAAGCATTTAAGTTGCAGTCCATCAAAACCGCAGACGGCAAAATCCTGCCGCCGGAGGCACTGGTAGAGGAGGCACGTAAACGCATCCAGTGGTCAGTGTCACTGACGCAGAAGGACGGGGCGTTCTTTGAACAGCTGATGAAGGATTCTCAGTCACTCGGCTATATGCAGAAAGCCCTTGGGGTGAATGAGTTTGTTGATACGCAGTGGCTGAAAAAAGCAGGGATCCCGCAGTGAAGTTAACGCCAAACTGGGGCTGGGCGTCGCTCCCCGCCCTGCTGGTGGTCTGGATTGCTGTGGCCAGTCAATATCCCTCTTACGTGCTGCCGCAACCCTGGGATGTCTGGCATGAAGCCGTGCGCTGGTTCAGTGATGGCTCAATATGGGCTCAGCTGGGTTCGAGCCTGCTGGAGGAGTTTGCCGGGTTTGTTCTCGCCGTAGTGCTGGCGCTGATCCTGGGCGTCAGCGCTGGCCTGTCCGATCGATTCAGGGATTTTCTCACGCCGCTGAACAGCCTGTTTATGGCCATCCCGCCCATTGCATGGGCACCGCTTATGCTGCTTATTTTTGGCCTGGGCATCGTCTCTATCGTAGTGGTGATTGTCATCGCCGCGCTCTTCCCGATGTGTCTGACCATTCAGGAAGGCATCCGGGGCATTCGCGGCGGAGAAGTGCGCGCGGCGCGCACGCTGGGTGCCCGTCCTGCTCAGTTGCTGCTTCATGTCTATCTGCCGAGCTCATTACCGTTTATTACTGCCGCGTTACGTATTGGATTCAGCCAGGCGTGGCGTGCACTGGTGGCGGCTGAAATGCTGGGAGCCTCCCGTGGAATTGGCTGGATGGTAGCGATGGGCGGGCAGACAGGTAACAGCAGTCAGGTGCTGCTGGGGATATGCCTGATCGGGCTCGTTGCGTGGCTGATGGAAAATCTTGTGTTTCGTCGCATCGAGCAGCGCTACCAGCGCTGGCGTGCCCAATAATTGTGTGAGGTTAATGTGAGTCAGTTTGATATCCGTGATGCAGGTGATTACATCGCCCCTAAAGGTTTATATGAACAAAATAAAGCGCGTCCGTTTCTGGGCAGTGTCACCAGCTCACATACTCAGCTAACGGCAGGTGCCTGGGAAGAGATCCAACTGGTCTATACCGTGGGGGCCAGCGGCCTCGCAGATGGCGCATGGCTGAAGCTAGCTTTTAAATTTTACTCAGACTGGGCGCTCTTTCAGACCAGTGACCCTGCTGCTGCGAACTATGTCAGCGCCGAGTATCAGACCGGCCCTCTGTTGCCGGGACAAAGCCCTGCCACAGTGCAGCACCTGAAAATACGTTTCGACCAGAAAGGGCATGAGCGGCCGTTTCAAAAGGCGATTCTGATTGATATCGTCGACGGCTACGTCAACCCTGGAGATAAAATCATTATCCGTCTGGGCGACCGCCGCCGGGGCGGAGGCGGGACCCGCATACAGAGTTTTGTCGAGAAAGATTTCCGTTTCCGTCTGTTTGTCGACCCGCTGGGCAGCTCAAAATTTGCTGAAGTACCGGGGGACACGCTGCTGGATATCGTTCCCGGTACCCCTGCGTCCCTTTCCGTCATTGCCCCCCGGCTACTGGCTCCCCACACCCCTTTCTCCGTAATCATCCGCCTGGATGACAGCTGGGGTAATACCTGCCGGAAAATGCCGCTGTCAGGACGCCTGGCGCTGACCTCATCGGAAGGGGAAACGCAGCACCATGACTTCCAACTGGCCGGACAGGGCTGGGCGATTGCACGTATCGTTGATTTGCAGCTTTCTGCTGGAGAGTGGTCAGTCAGTACAACGCTGGACGCACTCCCGCTGCTGGAAGGTAAAGCGTGGGTCACGGCCGAAGAGACAGCGACAGGCCTGCGCCCGCTGTATGCCGATCTTCATGTGCATTCTGACGACACCGTCGGCACCAATGACACGCTGTATAACCTGAGTTACGGACGTGACGTTGCCGGTCTCGATATTCTGGGTTATACCGCAAACGACTTTAACGTCACCGAAGCGCGCTGGAAACAGGCGGTAAAGCTGATTAATGAGCTGAACCAGCCAGAGAGCTTTGTCTGCTATTCCGGTACCGAGTGGTGCGGCAATACCTGTGCCGGTGGCGACCACAATGTGGTGTTTCTTGAAGATGATGAACCCCAGTTTCCGTTTGATAATCAGGGCCGGCTGGTGCGTTCTTTCGAGTGGAACGAGTTTACTGCCGGCACTATTAAGCCGGGAGCATGGCCGCTTGACGAGCTTTATGCCGCCTATGCGCGCGAGCCGCATAAACATCTGCTTATCCCGCACGTCGGCGGGCGGCGCTGTAACCTTGACTGGCACCACCCTGAACTGGAGAGACTGATTGAAGTCGGCTCTGCATGGGGACAGTTCCACTGGGTCTATGCTGAGGCGCTGGAGCGTGGTTACCGGCTGGGTGCGACTGCTAACAGTGATGAACATCAGGGACGCTGCGGGGGTGGCGTGCCCGCCACGGCGGTATTCGGTTCACGTGGGGGACTGACCGGCGTACTGGCCGAACGTTTTGACCGTAAGGGCGTGGCGACCGCGCTGCGATCCCGCCACACTTTTGCCACCACGGGTGAACGCAGCTATGCCGAACTACGGGCCGGAAATGCGCTGATGGGTGACGTGGCTGCATACAGTTCCGCTGAGGCACTGAGCTACCGGCTGTTAGGCGATGCCGGCTGGGAGTCGATAACGCTTTATGACGGTGAAAAAGAGGTGTGGCACAGGGATTTGCACGCGGAACTGGGCCGCTCACAGCGCCACTTCCGTGTACGCCTGAGTGGCGCGCGTATCAAAGACCGCTATCGAGGCGCGTACTGGACAGGGCATATTGACGTAACAGGGACCCCCATCAATGGCTTTTCCCTGACTGGCGCTGACCACCCTGAACAGACCGTGTGGCGCGAGAGCCATACACAGATTGGTTTTCGTACGGACACCAATGGAGACAGCGACACGGTAACAGTCAGCACGGGTGGACTAAATGGGGCAACGGTACGCGTGCATCTGGAAATCAGCAGCTACATCAAAGTAGGTGACCCACTTACACCTCAACCTCATTCATGGGCACCCCTTTTTGACGCAGAGATTGATGGGAAGGCTCTTCTGTTATCAGGCAAAGAGACTTTTACGCTGGCGGGCACTGAGCTGCAGGTAGAGATCGAGCTGGTGACAGAACAGCCCCTACCGCGTGACCTCCAGGGTGATGTACTGCTTTCAGACCTCAATCTGCCTGAAAAGTCTGAACATGCTTTGTTTATCAGTGCGAGGCAAAAAGACCAGTCGCGTATCTGGACCTCGGCTCTTTTCCTCACGCGTTAACATCCTTCGGCGGCGTCTGAGGCGCCGCTGTAATCATTTTTAAAGTGCAAAGTGCGCTCCTGGCACCAAGCGGACTGACGTAGAGCTAAGGTCCCATATGAGCGAAAAGCGGACATATTCTCATCAAGCTTTGCAGCTTGGACAAGTTTGTCAGGTAAATCTGAGAAGGTGCTTTTAATTGTAGATTGATCGATCTACAATCATTTCTCACTTCTGGAGGATTAATGAAAGCATCTGTGGGCAGACCCCGAGAATTCGACCCTGAAACATTTCTCAATACCGCGCTGGAATGCTTCTGGCAAAAAGGATATCGGGCAACATCAATGTCAGACCTCATGAAAGCCTCAGGTCTTGCAAGTGCCAGTATCTATAAGCTTTACCCTGATAAACGCACAATCTATCTCGCGGCCTTACAGCAATACATGGATGAAGGTGTTTCCAGAGCAGCAGAACGCGATGCGGAGTTATCTCCAGAAAAGGCTTTGCGCGAAACGTTAGAATTTGTAGCGCTTTTATCATCTTCTCCTGATGGAGAAAAAGGTTGTTTTACCATTGCCGCGGCCAGTGAACTTCTACCGGGTGATTCAGAGATAAAAAGTAAGGTTCATCATAAATTCAATTCAATAATCAATCAGTTGGAAAAAATATTATGCAGAGGTCAGACGCAGCAGCTTTTTCGGTGCGATGAAAGCCCACGAACAATGGCAATAAGCATTTTTATGATGCTGGAAGGGATGCGAGTTTACGGAAAAATTCAGCCCGAAATTGACGAACTCAATAGGTGTAATGAATTTATTATCAGAACGGTGCTCTTAAACAGACATGAAGATGGAAAATGCCTCTCCAGACAGGCATCAACATAATGGAAGTGGGCACAATTGTTCGGCGTCGAAAAAGAAGAAATACAATGGTTGTGCTCGAATGTGAAAATGGCATGGCTTTATGTGGTTGGGTCGATAACGGAAAGTTTTTCAAAAGACGCTTTCCATTGCCTCAGTTAAAGACATGTGTGCCTTACTCAAACTTTTGGCCTCTTACTTAAAGCGCCGGAATGTCCTTATCCGGTGCCTGATACTGACATCCGCTCCTGGCACTAAAGGGACTTACGCGCTGTAAAGTTCCGCTTTGAGCGAGGAGCAGACTGTCATTTATTCGCTTAATTTTTTGCTTAACGGGCCAATGATATTTTAAATTTATATGACCCAGTCACTCGTTTACTCGTGGTTATGATCTCTTAGAAAAACGGTCAGCACGTCCTTGGGTGGGGTTACACCACTTTCTGAAAGTAGCCAACCTACGGCGCCGCGATGATATGTCCCATGAAACAGCACATGATTGAGCATATCCATCGCCTTCATCTCACCATATCCGCCATCAACAAACTGGAATTTAATGGTTTCAGCAAGGTCAATGGGGGACATAGAATTGATATGTTGAATATACCAGTCTGTACATTCAGTCATCGTTATCAGAAGCTCATCAGCAGAGGGGGTCTCAGGCGTATTTAGTGCAGTGTAGGAATGCTTCTGACCGATAATGTTGGCTCCGAAGATCATATCAACCACATGTATGTGATTCATCAATCTGAGCGTCAGATGGCGCCTTTCTGTATTAGTGGACGCATCAATTCTTTTAATAGCTTGTAGAGTTTCAAGATCGATCCAGCGCTTATATCTAAAAAGCGTGACTATCGTGCCATTATCCATGCATTACCTCCTTTATCTATTTTATGATCATATCAGTAACATGTGGGGCTCTCTACTAACTTCCGCTTTTGGCACAAAACGGACATTCACTGAAAAAGCATCTTATTAGTGAGCATCTGTATCTTCCATTGCCGCTTTTACTCTGAGAATGGTCTGCCGTGTAGTGTTAAATTCGCGCGCGATTGAGCTGATGCTTATCCCTTCATCAATACGCAGGAATACCGCTTTCTTTTGTTCATCATTCAGAGCTGGCGGGCGGCCAAAACGCTTTCCGGATGCCTTAGCACGCGCGATACCTGCATGCGTACGCTCAAGTAGCAAATCCCGCTCAAATTCCGCGACTGCAGAGATTACCTGCATTGTCATCTTACCGGCAGGACTGGTGAGATCTACCCCGCCCAGTGCCAGGCAGTGAACCCGTATCTCTGACGCAGAAAGCATCTCAACGGTTTGTCTGATGTCCATAGCGTTACGTCCGAGACGATCCAGCTTCGTTACGATTAAAACGTCACCGTTTTCCATTCTATCAAGCAGACGCATGAATCCGGGGCGCTCAGCCGCCGCGACTGAACCACTAATGTACTCTTCAATCAGTCGCTGGGGTCTAATGGCAAATCCGGCCGCTTCGATCTCACGACGCTGGTTCTCAGTATTCTGTTCAAGGGTCGATACCCTGCAATAGGCAAAAACTCGTGACATGGCGTTATTTTATGTACGAAATGGATGTACGTATTGTAAGCCATGTACGAAAATAAAAACACTAACTTTCGTACATATGATATTTAACATGTACTAAACCGGTCGTTTTCGTACGGAAGGTTTAATCGCGAAACGGTAGCATCGCCGTCTTTTCAGCACACATCATTTTTAAGTGTTATCATTACGTCTAATGAGCCGTGTAAGTTAAACGGGATTCAAAGCGAGGTAATTATGTCTGTCAAACAACGAGCAACGCAAAGCGTTACCATGACCCTGGAACGCTCTTTACTTACCCGGGCTCGTGAAGCTGGAATCAATCTCAGTGCCACATTCGTTGCAGCGCTTGATGCTGAATTGCGTCATTACGAATCCATGAAATGGCAGGAAGAGAATAACGAAGCGCTGGAAGCACTTAATCGCTTTCATGACGAACATGGTTGTTTCAGTGATGAATACAGGACTTTTTGAATGCAGTTCACTGTATACAGCAACACCGGGAAAAGCGCGCTCTATCCTTTGCTACTCGATATAACGAGCGACATTATTGGTCAGCTAAACCGCAGGATTGTGATCCCACTGCTGCCTGTTGAAAAGTATCCCGGCAGCACACGGCCGGAACGACTGATTCCGCTAATCAGACTGACTGACGGTAATGACTATGCCGTTATGACCCATGAAATGGCGAGTATCCCTGCCCGTTCGCTGGGGGCTGAATTCTGCGATGCATCCCCTTATCGTGTGCAGATAAAAGCCGCGATTGATTTTCTCTTTGATGGTATTTAATCTTTTTTTCGTAACTGATTTTTACCAAATATCTTGAAAAATTGGTTTGCCCAAGCACTGTTATGTTAAAAGGGATTGAGTAGCCCCCCTCATTCTGACTTTTTGTCCCATTCGGCATGAGTCAGTGTAAATAACATGCTGGCGGGTGCATTTTTCACATCATGAATGTTCCCTATATACCTGAGTCCGGCATTCTTCAGGACTTTCTGTGATGCCATGTGGTTTGCTCTTACTACGGCAGATATCTCAGGCAGTTTTATTTCACCGAACCCATAGCTGACCGCATAGTTAGCGAACTCTGTCGCCAGGCCTTTTCCCCATGACTCAGTGGCGAAACGATATCCCAAGTTGTTGATAGAGATATCGGCATAACTGCTGATACTCAGCCCGCCAAAGCCAATGATCCTTTCGGGATTATCCTTAAGCGAGATAGCCCAGTCCCCGAAACCGTAAGTTTCCCAATGGCTGAGCCAGCGAGCCAACACATTACGTGCATGATCAATATCTGGGTACGGTCCTGCGGGGTTAAACGTATTCGTAGCAGGGTCGCCATAAATTCTGAAGAGATCATCCGCATCTAATGCATTTACAGGGCGAAGATACAGTCTTGAGTGCTGTTGCGGCAAAACAACCTCCTGTTTACAGATTTAAATGTGGCTATTTTACTGTTTTATAGACGGTATATGCTGAGTGCACAAGACTGGGACCGCAATGGCGTTACCTTCGAAGATATAGATGGATACAAGGTTGTTATTCAAAACATGCACTGGAGAGAGCGCTGAGATTATTTTGCGGCCAAGTTGTTATGTTTAATGTGGCAGAACTACCCTGCCATAATGATTTTGACGTCCGCTTTTCGCTCACAGCGGATCTAACCCAGCGAGCAGGTCTGCTCCGTGCGGGGAGCAGCCGTTCAATCTGCAATGTCTTAGTTGCGTAATGAAACAGATGACGAAGAGTGTTTTGTTTACGTAAGGTAAATGCTAATCCCGCAGCCAACAAAAAGGAGTAAGTATGAGCAAATTTCAGGGTAAACGGATACTGATTACTGGCGGTACAAGTGGCATGGGACTGGCAGGCGCTCAGCGTATTGTTACTGAAGGGGGGCATGTAGCCATTACAGGGCTTAGTGAAGAAAGACTGGAACGCGCCCGCACTCTGCTGCCTGAAACATCGCTTATTCTGAAAAGCGATGCTGCAAACGAAACTGACATCAATGTGCTTAAGGAAGCCCTTAGCGGATGGGGTTCACTTGATGGGCTATGGCTAAATGCTGGCTTCGCTGAGGTAAGTGCTCCGGAATCGGTAACAGCAGATTCGTTTAATCGTATGATGAACGCTAATGTGCGCGGCCCAATGCTACAGCTTGCAGCCCTCTCCAAATCACTCAATTCGGGCGCATCTGTTCTGGTAACGTCATCCTCCTCTGTTTATGAAGGTGCAGCGATGACAAGCCTGTATGCAGCGACGAAAGGCGCAGTTATCGCTATGGTTAAAAGCTGGGCATCTGCGCTGGCTGAACGAGGTATCCGCGCCAACACGTTGGTGCCCGGTCCGATTGAAACCAATTTCAGGCACTTTATGTCAGAAGAGTCGCGTCAGCAGTTTGAAGATTTTGTGGTAAGCCAGGTTCCCCTGGGCCGCGCAGGAACAGCAGAAGAGGCCGCTGCGGTTGCACTCTTCCTCCTGTCCGATGACGCATCCTATGTTACTGGCAGCCAGTATGCTGTAGACGGCGGGCTCGTACATTACTGATCGTTTACTCGGATTCACAAGCAACTGAAATTAATCCCATAACGTCAGCTTTTTAGCTCAAGGCAGACATCGGTCTTTCCGTCAGTCCGCTTTGTGCCAGAAGCGGACGTTGGTAAACAGAATATTGTATTTCAAGACCAAATTGATATCGTAAGGTCCTTCAAAATTTGAACGACTGATTAGATATTAGGATTGTATAATTTTTCAGCAAAATTCATCACTAAGGAGTTAGAGATGTTCACATTCCGCTTATTAACGGAAGACGAACTCCCTGCTTATCTGGAATACTTTATTCCTGATTATGCCGCTGAAATCGTAAAAAATTATGGACTATCCTAGAGTGATTCTCTTGCCAGAGCGCAACAGGAAATCTCGGAAGCGCTTGCGGAAGGAGTTAATACGGTTGGCCAGGTTCTATTAGCCCTTGTTGCACGATTAGATAAAACTGAAAAGCATATAGGCTACCTCTGGTACAAACCAGATGCGGCTGGACGTACAGCTTTTATTTATGACTTTTATATCTTTAATCTCTTCCAGGGAGTTGGGCTGGGTAAACAGGCAATTCGCGCTTTTGAAGAGAACCTGCGTGAGAAGGGTTTTAAAGAGATTAGACTGCGCGTTGCAGGCAATAATACTCGTGCTCGCCATATTTACGAGAGCAACGGTTTTGGAGTCACGGGTATCAACATGAGCAAGGTTATCGTGGACGAGAATAATAAAGAATAGTTTGAGTAATTAGAAATCACTTCTGCTGCTCGCACATAGCTACCCCTTCCTTACGTCTTGATGGGCAGCCTCGTGCCAAGAGCGGAATCTGAAGTGCTAGAGGTCCTGTAAAAATTGATGGTTCGTTTTCGCAGGGATACTTACAATTTAGATGACATATATCAGTAATGTAATTGAGGGAAGAGCATCTAGCTTTTCAGCAGGAATGATGTGTCCTAAGATTGATGAAATTTTTAACTCGAGCAAACGTTATGGCAAAAAAACTAGAGCAATGGAAAAATACACTTGCCGTTGAGAAAATTGTAGAGGGCATGAATGCTGCATCATCTAACGCACGAAGGCTTCTGAACGATGCCTCTGCTTTGTTTGATTTAGAACGCTATCCCTCTGCTACCTCTCTAGCAATCTTGGCTATAGAAGAAGCAGGAAAGGTGTCAATACTTCGAGAGATGTCGCTGTTGAACGATGGCAAAGATATCAAACAGATTTGGCACAAGTATCGCTCACATACTGAAAAAAATATGATGTGGGTGTTTCTTGATGCAATTAAAAAAAGGCGCTAGGAATCTCAACGATTTTGCGCCAATTTTTAGCGATGAATCAGAACATCCCTTTGTATTGGATCAATTAAAGCAATTATCATTTTATACGGATTGTCTTGGTAAGGCACATTGGTCGATACCAGACAATGTAATCGATAGAGATACAGCTATAAGCATCATAGAAGCCGCTAAACCTTTAGTGTCGTCAAAATTACACACAGTCGAGGAGGTTGAACTCTGGGTGAAGTACTTGGGACCTGTGTGGAAAACTGATGATGCTCTTAAGCGTGAGGCATTAAAAAGTTACTTCGATGCCATGTCCGCAAAAGGACTACTTTCAAATAAAACTGCCTTCTCAGCATTCTTGAGCATCTGAATCAATATTTCTTTAGGGATATTACTGTTGGCGCTGCGAGAGACCAGAGATGGTTGATCTGCTCCCCGTTGATCAACACGCCGCAATATTAGTAACGTGACTGTTTGGCTACGAGATCAACTGCGAACTTCCGCTCCTCGCTCATAGCGGACCTTGCGCCCGATTTGGGCTGATCTGCGAAATCTGCTGATATTCCATATTCAGATGTTCAGATTCCTGCCACAGATGCCATTGTAAGAAACAATATCGTCAGCTCACACAGACATGGTGACTACTGAGTTTTCCCTGATCATATCGTTGAATCATCAGCATTGGTGCTTCCCGCGCAGGTGGAGCATACGTTGAGCCGAAACATAAAGGATTGGCATGACAGACTGGACCACAGATATTTGCCGGAATACTGGCAAAAGTGCCAGCTACAGGGCGGTGAACGTGTCCTGAAGAAACAGCGAGTATCCTGTGCGGGGAGCTTCGTATAAGTTCTTCAAGCTCATCAAGCCCTTTACACATCGTTTCATCCAGCGTGGGTATGCCGGAAAGGAAAACGTGATGATGAAGGAAAAGTAGCATCGGGGTATTTCCACCCTCGCTCAGTTGCTTTCTCAGCCCCTTCAGACGACCTGATACGGAACCATAGCTCTCTTCGCTGACAGTTGAATCAAGGCCTGTCAGGCGAATATCGCCGGCGTCATAACTGAAGTGCAGATACATGCCCGGTGAATCACATGCCCAGGGGGCTTTATCCCACGTCTGTCGCATCAGGCTGTGATTGTCTGAATTGCCAGGCAACAGCAGGGAGGTAGAGATCTGTTCTTTAAGCCGGGCAGCTATCTCCACGTATCCCTCTGACCAGCACCCGTCCGTCAGGTCACCGGTCAGAATCAGCCTTGAATGTTTTTCCCGACAGAAGTACGCCATAGCACCAGTGAACCAGCTTTCGCATTACTGCCCCGAAAGCGACCATTGTAGGTTTGCCTCTCAGCAAGAGCACTTCGTAAAAATGCGCATCCGTAAAAACCGTCACGCCTGTTCGCCTTATTCATACGGAGTCGAGCTCCCGGTAACCGTTCGATGTACTGTGCTGGCGTGAAAGGGGAAGCGGAGGGCCATAAGCTGCAAAGTAAGGTTAATTGTTAACTTACCTTCAGGGAGGGGCCCGGCTCACTCTGCTTCATGTGGTGGTAGCTAATCACCACATGATATTAGATATAAGGGAGGGATTTATTTGGCGATAAATTCGCCCGGCAGCAGCCGCTCGCCGCAGTGAACGCAGCGATATTCACTCTCGCCGCGCAGCACGCGATTATGACGGCGAACGGTCAGCTGATGCTGCTGGCAGCCACAGCGGTAGGGATAAGCGCGGCTGCGAACGGAGTCGACGCCAAACTGATGGGTTCTGCGCGCGGGCACGCCCAGCACCGTCTCCATCATCCATTTCCACTCTTTGCCGTGCGGCGCCACCCGGCCAAAATGTTTCCATACCAGAAGATGAGCAAGCTCGTGCGGCACGACGTTTTCAATAAAGGCCTGCTGATTTTCCATCAGTAAAACGGGATTGAGGCGGATCTCCCAGTTTTGCAGCCATGCCGTGCCCGCAGCGGTGCCGCGCTGCTGATAAACCAGCTTCGGTTCGGGATAGTGGCGGTCAAGGTGCTGGTTAGCCTGTTGAAGCTTCTCACGCAGCGTACGCATTACCGCCTGTTGCAGAGAAATGGGGAGTCTGAGGGATTTCATAGCGATGAGAATACGACGGAGAAGGGCGGATGGCAATGGAACCGGCCGGGTTGCCCCGGCCGGAGGTGAATCAGTCTTGCTGACCGATATCACGCAGCTTTTTGCCGCTTAACAGATTACGTTCAATGTGCTCCAGAGAAACGTTTTTGGTTTCCGGGATCAACACGATAGTCAGAATGATAAACAGCACGTTCAGGCCGGCATAAACCCAGAAGGTATTCGCATTACCCAGTGAGTTCAGCATGGTCAGGAAGGTGGCACCGACGATCATGTTCGCAATCCAGTTGGTGGCGGTAGAGACGGTGACACCGAAATCACGGCCTTTCAGCGGCTGGATTTCTGAACACAGTACCCAAATCAGCGGGCCGGCACTCATAGCGAAACCAATGATAAACATCAGCAGCATGGCGATAGCAAAGTACTGCGCGCCAGGCGAATGAATGCCCATGTGCAGCATGGTGCCGAGAACGCCCATACCCGCCGCCATCACCAGGAAGCCCAGCTTTAACGTTGGCTTACGGCCCCAGCGATCCACCAGACCAATAGCGATAAAGGTCGCCAGCACGTTGACCAGGCCGACAATTACCGTGCCCCACATCTGCTCGGTCGTATTGGTGAAGCCGGCGATTTCGAAAATCTTAGGCGCGTAATACATGATGACGTTCATACCGGTGAACTGCTGCATCACCTGAAGCAGCACGCCCAGGTAAACCGCGCGACGGAAGTTGGCGTTGTCTTTAAACAGGCTCCAGCCGGACTGCTTCACCTTCAGGCTTTCACGGATCTCATCCAGCTCGCGTTTGGCCTGCTCGCTGGTATCACGCAGGCGATCCAGCACCCGCTGCGCGTCGCGGAAGTTGCCCTTGGCCGCCAGCCAGCGCGGGCTGTTTGGCAGGAAGAACACACCTACCAGCAGCAGCGCCGCAGGAAGCGTGATAACGCCCAGCATCCAGCGCCAGTTGCCGGTAAAGCTGAACGCAGTATCGGAAAGATATGCGCCAAGAATACCGATGGTGATCATCAACTGGTACAGCGAAATCATGCTGCCGCGTATTTTTTCCGGCGCGATTTCAGAAAGATAAAGCGGCGCCGTGTAAGACGCCACGCCGACGGCGAGGCCTAACAGCACGCGCGCAACGATCAGCATTTCCGGATTTGGCGCCATTGCCGACCACAGCGAACCGATGACGAAAAGGATCGCGCCAATCATCAGGCTCTTTTTACGGCCAAGGTGTGAGGACATCCAGCCGCTGCCGATTGCGCCAACGGCCGCGCCGAACATCATCGACGAGACGATCCACTCCTGCTGATGTGGAGTAACGTTAAAATCTTTCGCGATAAAAGGTAATGCACCAGCGATAACGCCGATATCAAGGCCAAACAGCAGGCCAGCAAGTGCTGCAAGAAAACAGACGAAATAGGTCATAGCCTTATTCGATGTTCTGTTCTTCTTTTTATTGTCAGGCATAAAGCCTCCATGTGAGTGATGCCGCATATTGTTGTTATAGATGTTAGAAAAGCTTTACGCGCAAGACTGTGCCACAGATCACATTGGTGTAATCGGTTACACGCCGGAAATGTCTTAAAGTATGTCCATTCATGCGCGCTTACGCTTTATAACCAGTAAGTCATAGCCGTAAATATTTTGATTCATTTCCCTGTCAAAGCTCAATCAGACAGCGCTGAAAACAGCGCATTACTGCGTGATTTTTCAGAAAGGCAAGTTGGTAACTGCCTGTGAAAGAAGCGGTTTATGATTGTAACCGTTAACAATAACTGCTGATTGAGCCTGAAGAGTGTAGACAGCGGCGGATAAAGCGCCAGACGAGCGCAATAAAAAAGGCGCCCGAAGGCGCCCTTAACTACCATGTTCCGCAAAAATTACAAACCGGCAGCATCACGAAGCTGTGCGGCTTTGTCGGTTTTTTCCCATGGGAAATGTTCGCGGCCAAAGTGGCCATAGGCCGCCGTTTCACGGTAGATCGGATGCAGCAGATCCAGCATCTGAATCAGACCGTATGGGCGCAGGTCGAAAAACTCGCGCACCAGCAGCGTTAACTGCTCGGTTGGGATCTTCTCGGTGCCGAACGTTTCCACCATGATGGACGTCGGTTCTGCCACACCAATAGCGTAAGAAACCTGAATCTCACAGCGGTCAGCCAGGCCAGCGGCCACGATATTTTTGGCCACGTAGCGCGCGGCGTATGCAGCCGAGCGGTCAACCTTGGACGGATCCTTACCAGAGAACGCGCCGCCGCCGTGACGAGCCATACCGCCGTAGGTATCGACGATAATTTTACGACCGGTCAGGCCGCAGTCGCCCATCGGGCCGCCAATCACAAAGCGACCGGTTGGGTTGATGTGGTATTTGGTGGAGGCGTTGATCCATTCGCCCGGCAGCACTGGTTTAATGATCTCTTCCATCACCGCTTCCTGAAGATCTTTCTGCGAAATCTCTTCAGAGTGCTGAGTGGAAAGCACCACGGCATCAATCCCAACGATTTTACCGGCATCGTACTGGAAGGTGATCTGGCTTTTCGCATCCGGGCGCAGCCACGGCAGTGAACCATTTTTACGCACTTCAGACTGACGGTGCACCAGACGATGCGCGTAAGTCACCGGCGCAGGCATTAGCACATCGGTTTCGTTAGTGGCATAACCAAACATCAGACCCTGGTCGCCCGCGCCTTGTTCCAGCGGATCGGCACGGTCAACGCCCTGGTTGATGTCCGGCGACTGCTTGCCGATAGCGCTCAGTACGGCGCAGGAGTTGGCGTCAAAGCCCATATCGGAATGGACATAGCCAATGTCGCGAATGGTCTGACGGGTAATCTCTTCAATATCGACCCAGGCAGACGTGGTGATTTCGCCACCAACCAGCACCATGCCGGTTTTCACATAGGTTTCACAAGCCACGCGCGCCTTTGGATCCTGCTCAAGGATGGCATCAAGCACGGCATCAGAGATCTGATCGGCGATTTTATCGGGATGTCCTTCTGAGACGGACTCGGACGTAAAAAGGTGTTTAGCCATTTTATTCTTTACCTTAAAAATACGGGTTGAAATCGACTGCATAGCGCTAAAGACTGAGGCCAGTCAGTATTGAAGCGGCCTTTTCTCAGCGCCCCCTCAGGCAAAGCCATGAGCAGTTCTTAAGCTTTGAGACGCTTGGAAGTTAACCGATATAGATGGATTAACATCTGGACGGCTATTTTAGGTTACTCATTTATCGGATTGCCAGCCTTTTTTCTTGAGAGAAATATTTGCCTGTACACGGAAGTGGAATAAATTCCTGACAGGCATCGAATTCCGCACATTTAAATTTTGCATTTAAACGCCTGCGGCTGTATAAAACGCCGCTGCTTTTAACCTTGCATTGACAGGGCAGAGCGAGCGCGTCAGCCGAAGCGGTTACACGCAGGCTTATAATATTCAGGTGCATCCGCACATGGGGAGGTGATAACCGTAATGCTGACTGCCATTTTCCTGCGTCATTCTGACGCGAGGCATTTCTCTCCCTGTTCTCACTCTGTCCGCGCGCGCCACGGCTGTTGTTACCGCGCCGGTCATCATTCCGACACGACGACAGATTAACTTTCTGCAAGCGCTCTCGCTGGTGTGCTTGAACCGGCTGGCCCGTTACGGAGTCCGCAGCATGATTAATGTTATACTTCAGTTACTGAGTAGCGTGAAATCTCAGCGTTTTGTGCTGGATTCCGCGCTGTTTGATGGGTTGTTGTTGCGGGTTATCCCTGCGATAGTAGGCGACTGTTCCGTATTGTTAAAATTTGAGGCTCGCAATGTCTGACGACATCAAAACAATCAAAGGTTCGTCAGCAGGCGAACAGGGTGTACTCCGCTCAATGCAGGAGGTGGCCATGAGCGATCAAGATGCCAGCAAAATGCTGCGCACCTATAATATTGCCTGGTGGGGTAATAACTATTACGACGTGAATGAACTCGGGCATATCAGCGTGTGTCCCGATCCTGACGTGCCCGAAGCGCGCGTTGACCTGGCGAAGCTGGTAAAAGAGCGAGAGGCTGACGGTCAGCGCCTGCCCGCACTGTTTTGCTTCCCTCAAATTCTGCAACATCGCCTGCGTTCGATAAATGCCGCTTTCCGTCGCGCGCGTGAATCCTACGGCTATCGCGGCGACTACTTCCTGGTCTATCCGATCAAAGTCAACCAGCACAAACGCGTGATTGAATCCCTGATCAACTCTGGCGAACCGCTGGGGCTGGAGGCGGGTTCAAAAGCCGAATTGATGGCGGTGCTGGCGCATGCGGGCATGACACGTTCGGTCATTGTCTGTAACGGCTATAAAGATCGCGAGTACATTCGCCTGGCGCTGACCGGGGAAAAGATGGGCCACAAAGTCTATCTGGTGCTGGAAAAAATGACCGAGGTGAAGCTGGCGCTGGAAGAGGCCGAGCGGCTGAACGTGGTGCCTCGTTTGGGTATCCGCGCACGTCTCGCGTCACAGGGCTCCGGCAAATGGCAGTCGAGCGGCGGCGAGAAATCGAAGTTCGGCCTGTCTGCCACGCAGGTACTCAAACTGGTTGAGATCATGCGTGAAGCCGGTCGTCTCGACAGCCTGCAACTGCTGCATTTCCACCTTGGCTCGCAGATGTCTAACATTCGTGATATCGCTACCGGCGTGCGTGAATCGGCGCGCTTTTACGTTGAACTGGCCAGGCTGGGCGTGAATATTCAGTGTTTCGACGTCGGCGGCGGTCTGGGCGTGGACTATGAAGGTACCCGCTCGCAGTCCGACTGCTCGGTAAACTATGGCCTGAATGAGTATGCCAATAACGTGATTTGGGCTATTGGTGACGCCTGTGATGAGCACAATCTGCCGCATCCAACGGTGATCACCGAATCCGGCCGCGCGGTAACGGCGCACCATACCGTGCTGGTTTCCAATATCATCGGCGTTGAGCGTAATGAGTTCAGTGAGCCGCAGGCGCCGTTGGATGATTCACCGCGCCCGATTGTCAGCATGTGGGATACCTGGCAGGAGATGCATCAGCCTGATACCCGCCGCTCGCTGCGCGAATGGCTGCATGACAGCCAGATGGATCTGTTCGACATCCATACGGGTTACTCGCAGGGCACGTACGATCTTACCCAGCGCGCATGGGCGGAACAGCTCTATCTGAGCATTTGTCACTACATTCAACAGCATCTTGATCCGAGCAACCGCGCGCACCGTCCAATTATTGACGAATTGCAGGAGCGGATGGCGGACAAAATTTACGTTAACTTCTCGCTGTTCCAGTCAATGCCGGACGCGTGGGGGATCGATCAGCTGTTCCCGGTGCTGCCGCTGGAAGGGCTGGACAAGCCGCCTGAGCGCCGCGCGGTGCTGCTGGATATCACCTGTGACTCGGATGGCACCATCGATCACTATGTTGACGGCGACGGTATCGCCACCACCATGCCGATGCCGCAGTACGATATTGATAATCCGCCGATGCTGGGCTTCTTCATGGTGGGCGCGTATCAGGAGATCCTCGGCAACATGCATAACCTGTTCGGTGACACTGAAGCCGTGGACGTCTTTGCGTTTCCTGACGGCAGCGTGGAAGTGCAGCTTTCCGATGAAGGCGATACCGTGGCGGACATGCTGGAGTACGTGCAGCTCGATCCGCAGGAGCTGCTGACGCATTTCCGCAATCAGATCAAAGAGACCGATCTTGACGAAGACCTTCGCGCGCAGTTCCTGCAAGAGTTTGAGGCGGGCCTTTACGGTTATACCTATTTGGAAGACGAGTAGTCGTCAGCGACTTGCTTAATAGTATAAGAGGATGTGGCATGTATAACACCCTGGATAACCAGTACGATAACTCTCTGGTTTCTAACGCATTTGGTTTTATGCGTTTTCCGGTTAATTTTAAACCGTACGACAGCGACGCGGAGTGGGTGATCACCGGCGTACCTTTTGATGCCGCAACGTCCGGCCGTCCGGGAAGCCGTTTGGGGCCGGGCGCGATCCGTCAAATCTCAACCAACCTCGCCTGGGAAGGCTGCCGCTGGCCGTGGAACTTCGATCTGCGTCAGCGCCTCAAGGTGATTGACTGCGGCGATCTGGTTTACGCTTTCGGTGATTCGCAGGATCTGACTGATAAGCTACAGGCGCATGCAGAGAAACTGCTGGCAAACGGTAAGCGCATGCTCACCTTCGGCGGCGATCACTATGTGACGCTGCCGCTGCTGCGCGCCCATGCGAAATATTTTGGCAAAATGGCGCTGGTGCATTTCGATGCGCACACCGACACCTACTCTAACGGCCCAACGTTCGACCACGGCACCATGTTCCATCATGCGCCGAAGGAAGGACTTATTGACCCGACACGCTCGGTACAGATTGGTATTCGTACCGAGTTTGACGCGTCGTTAGGCTTTAACGTGCTGGATGCAGCGCAGATCAACGATCGCAGCGTGGATGACATTCTCAGCCAGGTGAAGCAGATCGTGGGCGATATGCCGGTGTATCTGACCTTTGACATCGACTGCCTCGATCCTGCACATGCGCCGGGCACCGGCACGCCGGTGATTGGCGGCCTGACCACGGACAAAGCCACCAAACTGGTGCGCGGCCTGCAAGGGCTGAATATCGTGGGGATGGATCTGGTGGAAGTGGCGCCGGGTTACGATCAGTCCGATCTGACGTCGCTGGCGGCGGCCACGCTGGCGCTGGATATGCTGCACGTTCAGGCCGTTAACAAAGGCGAATAGCTTACCGCAATGAATAAGCCGGGCCATCGCGCCCGGCTTTTTTATGGCTTATTTCCCGGCAGCGATGCGCGCTTTAATGTGTGCGGCGCGCGATTCGGAAGAGGGATGCGAGTCGAACATGCTGCTCTGATGGCTGCCTTCCAGCTTCGCCAGTTTTTCAAAACTGGTGACCAGCCCCTGCGGATTAACGCCGCGTTTTTTCAGCAGATCGAACGAGTAGTCATCCGCCTGCGACTCCTGCGTTTGTGAGAACTGGGCATTAACCAGTTTCTCGCCAAGATCGCCCAACTGAGACTGCGACAGCGATGCGGCAACGCCGCCAACGGACGCAACGGCAGTACGCGCAGCGGTGGTGCTGTAAGCAAGCTGCATCGCTTTGCGCGTGTGTCCCAGCGCAACGTGCCCCATTTCGTGGCCCAGCACGCCCTCTACTTCGTTATCGGTCATCATATCCATCAGGCCGCTGTACACGCGGATGCAGCCGTTTGCCATTGCCCAGGCATTTACGTCTTTAGTCAGGTAGACCTTATAATTCGCTGGCGTGCCGTTGATGTTGTCGCCCAGAGCGGCGGCGATTTTGTTAAGCCGCTGCGTGTATTCGCTGTCCGCTGGCGCAATCTTCGCCTCGCTGTCCATCTGTTCGCAGGACTTCACGCTAAGTTCTTTCACCTGCGCATCGCTCAGCGTCGCAGCCTGCCAGGCCTGAGCGCCAGACTGCATCAGCGTGTTGCTGTCGAGATTCGCGCAGCCAGAAAGCGCGCTGGCTAATGCCACCGCCAGCAGTGAGATACGTATCTTCATGTCATTCATCCATTAAGTAACAAGGGGAAATTCGCTGATAAAGCATCAGAGAAAAGTGGTTCAGGCAAAATCTTTATAGCCGCCTTCAGCGCCAATGCATAGCGCAACGCTCTTAAAGCGCAAGTTTTTTCCCTCACTTTTCCATGCTATGTCATGTACAGCCGCCACGCATTTCATGTACATTGAGTGCCGACTTTTTCAACTTTGCCTGATAACTCATTGATTAAAAGAGGTTAAGGACGGCGAAGCGTTTAATCCTACCGGAGTAGAACATGTCTTCTCGTAAAGTGCTTGCCAATGCTGTTCGCGCGTTAAGTATGGATGCGGTTCAAAAGGCCAATTCCGGCCATCCTGGCGCCCCAATGGGCATGGCGGATATCGCTGAAGTTCTCTGGCGCGACTATCTCAGCCATAACCCGACCAACCCAAACTGGGCCAACCGCGATCGTTTCACCCTCTCGAACGGCCACGGCTCGATGCTGATTTACAGCCTGCTGCATCTCACGGGTTACGATCTGCCCATCGACGAACTGAAAAATTTCCGTCAGCTTCACTCTAAAACGCCGGGTCACCCTGAGTACGGCTATACCGCTGGCGTGGAAACCACCACCGGGCCGCTGGGCCAGGGTATCGCCAATGCGGTGGGCATGGCGATTGCAGAGCGCACCCTGGCGGCGCAGTTTAACCGTCCGGGCCATGAAATCGTCGATCACTACTCATGGGTGTTTCTTGGCGATGGCTGCATGATGGAGGGCATTTCGCATGAAGTGTGCTCGCTGGCGGGAACGCTGAAGCTGGGCAAGCTGATCGCATTTTACGATGACAACGGTATCTCCATTGACGGTCACATAGAAGGCTGGTTCACCGACGATACCGCAAAACGCTTTGAATCCTATGGCTGGCACGTGGTGCGCGGCGTTGACGGCCACGACGCCGCCGCCATTAAAAAAGCGATTGAAGAGGCGAAAGCGGTCAGTGACAAGCCGTCGCTGCTGATGTGCAAAACCGTTATCGGTTTCGGTTCGCCAAACAAAGCGGGCACGCATGATTCGCACGGCGCGCCGCTGGGCAATGATGAAATCGCACTGACGCGCAAACAGCTCGGCTGGCAACACGCCCCGTTCGACATCCCCTCTGAAATCTATGCCGAATGGGATGCGAAAGAGGTCGGACAGGCGAAAGAGGCGGCCTGGAACGCGAAATTTAACGCGTTCGCCCAGGCGCACCCTGAGCTGGCTGCTGAGTTCCAGCGTCGCATGCGCGGCGAACTGCCGGAAAACTGGCACAGTGAATCACAGAAATTTATCGACCACCTTCAGGCCACTCCGGCAAACATCGCCAGCCGTAAAGCGTCTCAAAACGCGCTGGACGCTTTCGGTAAACTGCTGCCGGAATACCTGGGCGGTTCTGCCGACCTCGCCCCCAGCAACCTTACCATGTGGTCAGGCTCTCAGCCGATCAATGAAAACGCTGCGGGCAACTATATCCATTACGGCGTGCGTGAATTTGGCATGACGGCTATCGCTAACGGCATCGCGCTGCACGGCGGTTTCCTGCCTTACACCGCCACCTTCCTGATGTTTGTCGAGTACGCGCGCAACGCTGCCCGTATGGCGGCGCTGATGAAAATTCGCCAGGTGATGGTTTACACCCACGATTCCATCGGACTTGGCGAAGATGGTCCAACCCACCAGCCGGTTGAACAGATAGCCAGCCTGCGCCTGACGCCAAATATGAGCCTGTGGCGTCCGTGCGATCAGGTTGAGTCAGCAGTGGCGTGGAAACACGCTATTGAGCGCCAGGACGGGCCGACCGCACTGATTTTCTCCCGTCAGAACCTGGCGCAGCAGACGCGTGATGCCGCGCAACTGGCTGACATCGCGCGGGGCGGCTACGTGCTGAAAGCGTGTGCAGGGCAGCCTGAGCTGATCCTTATTGCCACCGGTTCGGAAGTTGAACTGGCCGTCAGCGCTTATGACAGGCTGACGGCAGAAGGTCGCCGGGTGCGCGTGGTATCCATGCCTTCGACAGACGTGTTTGACAGGCAGGATGCGGCCTATCGTGAAGCGGTCTTGCCGAAAGCCGTGGCGGCGCGCGTGGCGATTGAAGCAGGCATTGCGGATTACTGGCTGAAATATACTGGCCTGCACGGCGCGGTAGTGGGCATGACCACCTTTGGCGAATCTGCGCCTGCGGACAAGCTGTTTGAGCTGTTTGGCTTCACCGTGGACAACGTGGTGGCAACGGCAAAATCGGTGATGTAACCGCTAAGGGTTCGCCTGCCGCAGGCGAACCCTTTTCTTGCCACATCCTTCGCTAAAAATTCAGCAGATTTTCAGAAAGAGAGATATCGGTCGTCGCGCGTAACGGCTCAACGCGCTTTTTCAGCGCGTGCTCCGCCGCGGGGCGTTCCTCTTCCTTCCAGGGTTTTGACGTGCCATAGAAACGTCCGCTCTGGTTCACCGACAGCGATTCACATTCGATAATGCCCTCCATAAATCCTTCGGCGTTAATGGCCATTTCACGGCTGCGGCAGGTGCCTTTCAGCGTGCCGCTGATCTCAACGCGGTGCGCGTAAATTTCGCCCTCAACCCGGCCGTTTTTCATCACGAAGACCGTTTTATCGGAGAAGATTTTGCCTTCGATGGTGCCGTTAACTTTAATATCGCCCGCGGCGCTGATATCGCCGGCGATCAGGCAGGTATCGGGGATAGTGGTCGTATCCATCGCAGGGGCGATGCTGCTGGAAACCGTGACGCTGCCCACGCCTTCGTCAACGGGCTCGCTCTCCTGAATGGCGGTGGAAGGAAGCGGCTCGCCGCCCGATGTGAGTATCGTTTCTTTACGTTTGAACATAATCATTCCCTTGTTAAGTGCTGTTTTACCGACCAGCAGGGACGTCGCTATCGCCAGGAAAGTTACCGTTGTCAGCGTGCGATGTCGCCACACCGATAGCAGGTTTTCCCAGCCGATGGCATAAACAATCAGAGCAAAAGCCCAGATCGCCCAGACGTACCACAGCAGATTGAAGTTCATATTTCCGTTTCTGTTCATTACCAGAGAGGAAAGGGAGGGGCTGAAGAAGCGCGATTCCCGATGCGCCAGAACGGCATGCGATGACAGTGCCGTTTGATGCTCCTTCCCTGGAACACTAACTTAAAATTACCTTTCATTTATTTTCCCGAATAATTCATCAGGAAAATTAACGCTGTAGTTACCATACTACGATGTCCGTGGCATCTGGAATGTTTTCAGCGCGCCTTCTTCTGAATGTGATCTCTGTCGAAAAAACACAACGGCGATTGATCTGTCTCATTCCTATTATTCCATGCTTCTATTATTCTGGCTGAACCGTTTCAGTAGGTGTCGGCAACCTTAATGCATACCATGCTGCTGACCAGGCTTGCCGCCGCGAACGCGTCAAAATACGCATTTCGTGGTATAGTTGATCGCATGGAATTATCATCAGTCTTCAGTAAATTCAGCCACGATCCCCAGGCATGCGGGTCAGTAGTCGGCAGCGGTTGAGAAGCTGGCGTGGCGCGATAACCCATGGGGCTTTGCTGGTCTGGCCCCGGGCGATTTCAGTCAGGGCGCGGTTTGCGCCTGTCAACACTATGAGAATCAACGAGAGGATTCACCATGTCTGTAATTAAAATGACCGATCTGGATCTTGCTGGGAAGCGCGTATTAATTCGCTCCGATCTGAACGTTCCGGTTAAAGAAGGCAAAGTCACTTCCGATGCCCGTATCCGCGCCTCATTGCCGACCATTGAAGCGGCCCTGAAGCAGGGTGCGAAGGTAATGGTGACGTCTCACCTTGGTCGTCCGACCGAAGGTGAATATAACGAAGAATTCTCGCTGCTGCCGGTTGTTAACTACCTGAAAGATAAAATTTCTTCTCCTGTTCGTCTGGCTAAAGACTACCTTGACGGCGTTGACGTTGCCGCAGGCGAGCTGGTGGTACTGGAAAACGTTCGCTTTAACAAAGGCGAGAAGAAAGATGATGAAGCACTGTCGAAAAAATACGCCGCCCTGTGCGATGTTTTCGTCATGGATGCTTTCGGTACCGCGCACCGCGCGCAGGCTTCCACGCACGGCGTTGGTAAATTCGCCCCCGTTGCCTGTGCAGGCCCGCTGCTGGCTGATGAACTTGAAGCCCTCGGTAAAGCGCTGAAAAGCCCGGCGCGTCCTATGGTTGCCGTGGTGGGCGGTTCTAAAGTTTCCACCAAATTCGACGTGCTGAGCTCGCTGGTAAAAATCGCCGATACCGTGATTGTCGGCGGCGGCATTGCCAACACCTTCGTGGCAATCGATAACAACGTCGGCAAATCCCTGTATGAGCCTGATTTTGTCGATGCAGCGAAAAAACTGCGCGACGAGTTCAAAATTCCTGTCCCAACTGACTCCCGCGTAGGCACGGAATTCTCTGAAACTGCACCCGCCACGGTGAAGAAAGTCTCTGACGTAAACGATGATGAAGAGATCATGGATTTCGGCGACGAAACCGCGCAGGCTATGGCTAAGTTGTTGAAAGAAGCCAAAACTATTCTGTGGAACGGCCCGGTAGGCGTGTTCGAATTCCCTAACTTCCGCAAAGGCACTGAAATTGTTGCAAAAGCCATTGCAGAGAGCGATGCGTTTTCTATCGCGGGCGGCGGTGATACGCTGGCTGCCATCGATCTGTTCGGTATTGAAGATAAAATTTCCTACATCTCTACCGGCGGCGGCGCTTTCCTTGAGTTTGTGGAAGGCAAAAAACTGCCAGCCGTTGCTATGCTCGAAGAGCGTGCAAAACAGTAAGCTTTCGGCGGGAGCCGCGCTCCCGCAAGGTAATTTGCCTGCATGACAGGCGCTAAATCTCTTAATATGACCGACGAAACAGGACAACAAACATGTCTAAAATTTTTGATTTCGTAAAACCAGGCGTTGTCACCGGTGACGACGTACAGAAAATTTTCCAGGTAGCGAAAGAGAACAAATTTGCTCTGCCCGCCGTAAACTGCGTGGGCACCGACTCTATCAATGCCGCACTGGAAACCGCTGCAAAAGTTAAAGCGCCGATCATCGTTCAGTTCTCTAACGGCGGCGCAGCGTTCATCGCCGGTAAAGGCATTAAATCAGATAAGCCACAGGCGGCGGCAATCCTGGGCGCCATCTCTGGCGCGCATCACGTTCACCAGATGGCAGAACATTACGGCGTGCCGGTTATTCTGCACACTGACCACTGCGCGAAAAAACTGCTGCCGTGGATCGACGGTCTGCTGGACGCGGGCGAAGAACATTTCAAGAAAACCGGCAAGCCGCTTTTCTCTTCACACATGATCGACCTGTCTGAAGAGTCGCTGGAAGAGAATATCGAAATCAGCAGCAAATATCTGGCGCGCATGGCGAAAATCGACATGACGCTGGAAATTGAACTGGGCTGCACCGGCGGCGAAGAAGATGGCGTGGATAACAGCCATATGGATGCGTCTGCCCTTTACACTCAGCCAGAAGACGTTGATTACGCATACGAAAAACTGAACGCGATCAGCCCTCGTTTCACTATCGCGGCGTCATTCGGTAACGTGCACGGCGTTTACAAACCCGGTAACGTCAAACTGACGCCAACCATTCTGCGCGATTCTCAGGAATACGTGACGAAGAAACACAATCTGCCGCACAACGCGCTGAACTTTGTGTTCCACGGCGGTTCTGGCTCTTCTGCCGCCGAGATCGAAGAGTCAATCAGCTATGGCGTAATCAAAATGAATATCGACACCGATACCCAGTGGGCTACATGGGACGGTATTCTTCAGTATTACAAAAAGAATGAAGGCTATCTTCAGGCGCAGCTGGGTAACCCGGAAGGCGCTGATAAGCCAAACAAAAAATATTACGATCCGCGCGTATGGCTGCGTTCCGCTCAGTCTTCAATGATTGTGCGCCTGGAACAGGCGTTCAAAGAACTGAACGCGGTAGACGTGCTGTAAGCAACACGCCATACCTAAAAAAGCCCGCCGCGTGCGGGCTTTTCTTTTTAACCTTCGTTTTTCACGAACTTTTCCCCGCCTGCCGCCACTCACTTTCATCTCTCTTTACTGTCGCTCCGGTCATGAGGTGAACATGCCCCCAACTATTCCTCCTGCGCTCTCTCCCTCTGCGCGCGCCCTGCAACACGCAGCGGTCGAACAGAGCCATACCAACGCTACGGAGAGCGCGGCAAGGCCGCATGGTTACAGCAGCGACAACGAAGTGGCGATCCATAATCAACTCAATACGTTCTATGAAAAGCATACCAGCGGCGGCAATCGTGAAGAGATGACGGCGATGATTGAGAGCCGGACGAAACGGCTGCATGAAATGGGGGAAACGCCGTCGAGTATCGAAGCGGCGCTGTCGCAGGCGAGCCGAAGCGACAAAAAAACAGAAGGTGCCGAGAGCGCCAGAAAAGCGCTGCCGCATGCCGTTGATCTCTTGTTTAAAAAACCGTCTGCCGCAACAGCACTGATGAAAGGCGAAGGAAAAACCGCCGGACTTCTGCATCAGGGTGCGGGCGAGGCGCTGAAGAACCGCTTTTACCTTCAGGCGCGGCCCGAAGATCTGGAGCCGGTAATGGCCGAGGCGACGCAAAAAGGTCGTGATAATGCCGATGCGGCGAAAAATATTGCACATACGGCATTTGACGTGGCAAGCAGCAATCCAAAAATTCAGAGCGCGGTGGCAAACGGCGCGAAACGTCTTGGTCAAACGGCGATGATGAGCAAAACGCCGCAGGGCGTGTTGGCTGGCGTGGCGATCATGGGCGGCATCGGGCTGGCAACCGGCGCCAGTCATCTGATGAAGAAGCGTACCAGCCAGAGCGGCCCGGCGTTTCTGTTCGCAAAAAAGGACTGGGAAACGCAGTTTGTAAAGCTGAAAGGAAAGGCGGAAGCGCGGCCGACCCCAGCCAGCCAGAAGACGACACCGCATGTGCTCCCGCAAACGCCATCCGCGCCCAATACCTCTCTACAGGGGATAATCCGCGAAGCCATGCAAAGCATGGTCTTTTCCTACGTTAACAACATTTCCGGCAATGTTTCTCTCGCTATCAGTACGTTAAATCGGGGGCTCGACAGCCTGCATAAAGCAACCAGACCAACGAGCGACAACGCGTTTGCGTCGGGTGTGAAAGAGACCTCGCAGCGGGTGACAGCCAGGAGTGATGCGCCTCTCAGTAAAGCAGCGCATATGGCGCAACAGTTACAGCAGCGGCTGGCGTAAAACTGACCCGACGGCCTGCGCTTTTTTTGTCCCGTTCCGTAACAAATTATTAATTTATAGGCTTATTTGGCAGATTCCCGTATTCCTGGTTACCCTTTTAACAGGGTGTGTCAGTTCATTCTGGCCGGTTTTTACAACGATAACGGGATAATTTAATGGAAGATCTTCATGTGGTAGATGGCATCAATAACGCGGGCGGTTGGCTGGTGCGCAACCAGGCGCTGCTACTGAGCTATGCCGTGAATATCGTTGCGGCGATCGCCATCATTATCATCGGTATGCTGATTGCGCGCGTCATATCATCGACGCTGAATAAGGTTTTACTGTCGCGTCATATTGATGCCACGGTTGCAGACTTTCTCTCTGCGCTGGTGCGCTATGGCATCATTGCCTTCACGCTGATCGCCGCGCTGGGCCGCGTCGGCGTACAGACCGCATCGGTGATTGCCGTCTTGGGTGCAGCAGGACTGGCCGTCGGTCTGGCGCTTCAGGGATCATTATCTAACCTGGCGGCGGGCGTGCTGTTGGTGACCTTCCGGCCGTTCCGCACCGGCGAATTTATTGATATCGGCGTGATGGGAACCGTTCAGCACGTACAGATATTCTCGACCACGTTGAAAACGGCCGACGGTAAAATTGTGGTGGTGCCAAACGGGAAAATCATTGCGGGCAATATCGTTAACTTCTCGCGTGAGCCGGTGCGTCGTAACGAATTCATTGTTGGCGTGGCGTACGATGCCGATGTGGATGAGGTCATTAAGCTGCTTCGCGCCGAAGTGGATGCGGATCCACGCGTGCTGAAAGATATGGGCATACAAATCGGCCTGAACGAACTGGCCGCGTCATCGCTTAATTTTGTGGTGCGGTGCTGGAGCAAGGCGGGCGATCTTCAGGACGTTTACTGGGATTTGCTGAAAAACTTCAAGCGCACGCTCGACGCCAACGGCATTGGCATTCCTTACCCGCAGATGGATGTGCATCTTCATCAGACGGAAGTGCCGGAAGAGAAGGCCACTGATCCCCAGGCGGCGGCGCCTGTTACCCAGCCAAAATCTGAATAATATTTTTCAGGGCGGACTCCGGTCCGCTTTTTTTTATCCTTTATCATCAGTTTTACTGATAAAGGATTAATATTTTGAATTTCAGCTAATAATTCTTTCCCGCTACACTCGCCCCACTATGCAAGGGGTGAGGACTTATTTTGATTTCCATATTTTTTCAGGGCATGGCGCTGGGTGCCGCGCTCATTCTCCCGCTGGGGCCGCAAAATGCGTTCGTGATGAATCAGGGCATTCGTCGCCACTACCACCTGATGACCGCCGGACTGTGCACGCTGAGCGATATTGTGCTGATCGGCGCGGGCGTTTTTGGCGGCAGCGCGCTGCTGAGCCAGTCACCGCTGCTGCTGACTGTAGTGACCTGGGGCGGGGTGGCTTTTCTGCTGTGGTACGGCTGGGGGGCTATCCGTACGGCATTCAGTGGCACTGTCGCGCTGGAAAACGCCGGGGCGATGGGCCAGAGCCGCTGGCGCATTTTCGCCACCATGATGGCCGTTACCTGGCTGAACCCGCACGTTTATATCGATACCTTTATGGTGCTGGGCAGCCTTGGCGGGCAGCTTCCCGCAGAGGCGCGCATCTGGTTTGCCGTGGGCGCCGCCGCCGCTTCTCTGCTGTGGTTTTTCGGGCTGGCTTTGCTGGCTTCCTGGCTCTCGCCGCGTCTGCAAACCGTCAGCGCGCAACGCATCATTAACCTGCTGGTGGGGCTGGTCATGTGGGCCATTGCCATGAAGCTGGCGGCCCAGGGGCTGGCTTTTGTTAACTGAGGTTAAGCGCATAAAACGCGGGCAGGCCGCCCGCGCTTTTCACCAGTTCCAGCCGAAGTTCAGTGAACGCCAGATCGGACGGCACGGCGTGGCTGCACAGCGAATGACGATTGTTCTTCACCTCTGCCAGCAAAGCATCATCGGCCCACAGCCGATAATGCGTGGTGCAGTGCGGCGTCACGGCAAGCGCATGACCCATCTGTACGCTCTCCATCGCATTATCAAAATCGTTATCAAACATCAGCGTCAGCCTGCGCGGCGACTGCGGTTTCTCCCAGCGCCAGCGGAGCTGCGGATGCGCATCGGCGGCGGCGGGCAGCCAGCCGTTGGTATGCTGTTCCGGGCGCGCGCAGCCGTTCAGCGTGTAGTTGACGTGCCACAGCGCCAGTGGCTTCGCAAATCGCAGCGCGGGCAAAATCTGGTGCGGCTGCCTGCGCGGCAGCCAGAAATCAAACTCGTCAACGCCGTAGTCGCCATCGGCTGTCTGACGGGTGCGCTTTGCCACGCGGTGATTGACGCTGTTAAAAACGGTCATCACGCCCGGCAGCCGCTGGCGGGTGAGCGCCATTTCCACCTGCGGATTGTCCTCAAAGGCGATGAAGAGATAGCGATCGCACTCTGCGCGGTAGTGAATATTTACCGCGTATTCCCCCGCCTGATGCACCGTAATTTCACTCTCTTCCAGCAGCAGATCCGCCGTGGTATTGGCGCTTTTCTCGCTGGTCATTAGCCGGATGCCGATACGCTGGGGCGAGGCGGCACGCAGCGTAAACCACAGCATGGGCAGCGTTTCGCCCGCTTTCAGCGGCAGCAGCAGCGCACAGCGCGCCTCCAGCGCATGCCAGCCTGCGTCCGCCGGCAGCTGAGTGAGCTCAAAAGTGCTGCTGGCAGTCACGCTCGCGCCGCGGGTTGGATCGTCAAGCCGCTGGCGGGGAATATGAAAGCCGCTGGCGAGCAGATGTTGTTGAAGCCGGGTGATATTTTCCGGCGACGCCAGCCGTTGCGGCGTCCACCGCTGCTGATGACAGATCGCGGCGGCGCGGCCTGCGACTTCGCCCAGCAGGCCGCAGGTACACATTACGCGGGCGCTGCCGAAGGCCACGTGTGAGGCGGAGATCAGTCTGCCGGTCAGCAGCAGATTATCCAGCGAGCGGCTGTAGAGCGAACGGAAGGGGATGGTGTAAGTGCCTTTGCTGTGAAACTGGCGGCAGCCGTCATGGGTGCTGTAAACGCCATCGGCCGGATGCAAATCGATTGACCAGCCGCCATAAGCAACCGCGTCGTAGTGGTCACGCTGCTCAATGATGTCCTGCTGGCGCAGAATGTAATCGCCAATAAAGCGACGGCTTTCCCGCTTGCCGGGGATCAGGCCGACCCACTCAATGGTAAGGTTCGCGGCGTCAGGAAAGGCACCGGAGTTCTTAATATAGTCCCACACGCCCCAGACAATTTTCCACAACTCCCACTTGATCTCCTCGCTCTCATGAACCGTATCCAGCCGGCCGCCCCATTCGAGCCACCACAGGTCACAGCCGTTCAGCGTCGAGGTGAGCCGCCTGTAGCGCGGAATAGCGGTAATGTCTTTCAGGGCGAAAGAGGGCGGAACAAAATCAATCGGGCTGTCGCCTTTTTTAGTGTAGAAGTAAATGGAGTGGCCGAGTTTGTGGCCGAAGCTGTCGCCCGGCGCCATTTTTTCCCCCAGTTCGTCGGCCTCTTCCGCGCCCACGCGGTGCTCGGCTCCGGCCAGGAAGCCCAGCACGCCGTCGCCGGTCGCGTCGCAAAAGTAGTCGGCGTCAACGGTATAGAGAGTCTGGTTGATGGCGTTGAACGCGGTCACCGATTCAATGCGCCGCGCCTGATGTTCAAGCGAGCAAACCGCCGTATTCAGCAACAGTGTTAATCCGCTTTGCGCCTGCGCCATATCCAGCAGCAGCATGTCAAACAGCACCGGGTTGCCCTCTTTGTTGCGAAAGAGATTCTCCTCCATGATTTCGCCCATAATGCCGCCTTCCCGCGCCCAGCGGTTATTATTGCCCATATGCGAGGTGGCGCCGTTGGCCCAAAGACGCACCTCGCTGGAGGCGTTGCCGCCCAGCACCGGGCGATCCTGAATCAGTACCACCGCCAGACCATCGCGGGCGGCTGCCAGCGCAGCGCACAATCCGGCAAGCCCGCCGCCCGCCACCACCAGTTGGGCGCGAAGGTGCTGATGCGGAAAAGATCGGGAAGATTCGGCGGTAAATGTCTGCATAATTTTCTTTCCTGAGTAACTCACGATAAAGTTGACGTTTTCACCACAGGACGCGCTATGTCATCTCAACCCAATCAAAGCTTGATCGACGGTATCCGCTGTCTGCAATATCTGGTGTCCAGCAATAAGGCGATTGGCTGTCGCGAACTCGCGCGCAAAATGGGCATGAACAGCACTAAGGTGAATCGTCTGTTGATGACCATGATGTCGGTAGGATTGACCATGCAGGATAAACGGCGGCGCTATCTGCCGGGGCCGGGCATCCATGCCCTTGCGGCGCAGGCGATCCGCGGCTCCTCGCTCTTTTCGCAGGCGCTGCCGCTGCTTGAAAGCCATGCGCCAAAGGACATTGTGGTGGCGATGGGCGTGCTCTGGGAAGATCAGGTGATCTACCTTTATCACTCCAAACCCGGTGGACAGGTCAGCCAGGCGCTGGCGGGGTTTCATATGCTGCCGGCCTGGGAATCGGTTATCGGCATGTCGCTGCTGGCGGCAGAGAGCGATGAGGATCTCAGGCTGCGCTTCACCGGGGAGCAGTGGCAGCATATGGCGCCGCTGCTGGCGCGGCAAAGGGCGGAGGGGCAGCTGGTATGGCTGCACGACGATGGTGAGATATCCATTGCCGAGCCGCTGCGCCACAGCCATGCCGCGCTGGCTTTCGCTCGCATTTATGACGCTGACGACGCAGAAATTGCGCGCCGTCGTCAGCAACTGGCTTCGCTGGCGGAGCGGCTGATCAGCGTGCAGCTGTGACATTATCAATGCGTCCGACGATGAAGAGATAGCTGCAAATGCCCACGACGGCGAGGAAGGCGATAAAGGTCAGCGCTGGCGCGAAGTTTTGCCCGTCGATCAGCGCGCCAATGGCAATCGGCACCACGATGGACGACAGCGCGCCGGTAAAGTTGAACACGCCGCCCGCCAGGCCAATCAGATGGCGGGGAGCCAGCGTGGTGACAAAGACCCAGGTGATGGTGGCCAGCCCGTTGCCAAAGAACGCCAGCGACATAAAAACGATAATCCACGCAGGGTTATCGGTGTAGTTGGCGCCAAGAATGAACAGGGTCATAAACATGCCGAGGATCACCGGCGTTTTGCGGGCGATGCTGGCGGATACGCCGCGTCGTATCATGCGGTCAGAAACAAAGCCAGCGAGCAGGACGCCGCAAAACGCCGCCAGATAAGGCACCGAGGCGACGTAGCCGCTTTTTATGAAGCTCATATGCCGGTACTCCACCAGATAGGTGGGGAACCACGTCAGGAAAAACCAGAAGGTGGCGGAAATGGTGAACTGTCCCAGATAGATGCCGATAAGCTTACGGTTGCTGAACATCAGCGCCAGATCCTGCCAGCGGAAATGGCGCGCGGCGCTCTCCTGACGGCTTTCCAGTAGCGCGCCGCCATCGCGAATATAGTTCAGCTCGCCGGTGGAGACGCCTTTATGATCCAGCGGCTCACGATACAGCCAGTACCACACTGCCGCCCAGATCATGCCCGCCACGCCGGTGATCAAAAAGAGCCCGCGCCAGCCCCAGGCTTCCTGTACGTGAAAAAGCAGCGGCGTCATGCAGGCCAGTCCGACAAACTGCGCGGAAGAGTAGATGCCGATGGCGGTGGCGCGCTCCTGAACCGGAAACCAGCTGGAAATAACGCGATTATTGGAGGGCATCACCGGTGCTTCAAACGCGCCAACGCCCAGCCGTAACCCCACCAGCGAGGCAAAGCCGCTGGCTAACGCGTGCAGCGCGGTAATCAGCGACCAGATGAACAGCCCCACGCCATAGACTAACCGCGCGCCCAGCTTATCAATCAAAAATCCGCCCGGAATTTGCAGCGCCGCATAAACCCAGCCAAAGGCGGAAAAAATAAGCCCCATTTGTATCGGTGTGAAACGCAGCTCGCCAGCCATTTCCGTCGCGGCCACCGAAAGATTAGTCCGATCCATATAGTTAATAATGATGTTGATAAACACCAGGCTGAGGATCACAAAGCGGGTGCGTCCGGTGCGGGGTGCAGCGGCAGTCAGCGGTTGTTCAGTCATAGTAACCATCTCTGTTTCAGAAAAGGATAATGCGACGTTTGTTTCTTTAATAGAAATATATGCCGTTTTTTTGTACCATTTTCATCGCTAAAAAATGTGATCGCTGTGGCGATAAAAATGGATGCAAGACGAACTTTTAACGGAATAAAAACTCATATCATCAGCGATGCTGTGGGATAATCTGTCGTGTAATCCCCGTTTGCTCCCGCAGACGTTAATGATCATTTTTCCTTCGAGGAGGACAGTCGTGAAAGTAAAAGTGCTGGCTTTAGCCGCTATGATTGGCGCCGCCGTGCTGCCATTTTCAACGCTCGCGGACGAGCTACCCAATGGCCCACACGTGGTCACCTCCGGCCAGTCAAGCGTTGAGGCGACGCCAGATATCGCCACCCTCGCTATTGAAGTCAGCGTATCATCAAAAGATGCCTCGGAAGCCAAAAAACAGGCAGACGATCGCGTTGCGCAATATTTTGATTTTTTGCAAAAAAATGGTATCGAGAAGAAAGATATTAACGCGGCAAATCTGCGGACGCAGCCGGAATATGACTATTTGAAGGACGGTAAATCGGTGCTGAAGGGCTATCGCGCCGTGCGCCAGGTGCAGGTGACGCTGCGTCAACTGGATAAACTCAATGAGCTGCTGGACGGCGCGCTGAAGTCGGGCCTGAATGAGATCCGCTCTGTCGAACTGGGCGTGGCTAACCCCGACCAGTATCGTGATAAGGCGCGTCAGGCGGCAATTGAGAACGCCACGCACCAGGCGGGCGAGCTGGCTAAGGGCTTCAACGCCAAGCTGGGCGCGGTTTACAGCGTGCGTTATCACGTTGCAAACTATCAGCCAATGCCAATGGCGCGGATGTTTAAAGCGGCAGATGCAGTTTCCGCAACCTCCGCCTCACAAACCTATGAGCAGCAGAGCATTCACTTCGACGATCAGGTTGATGTGGTATTCGAGCTTCAGCGTAATCAGTAACTGATTCGCCTCAGGCCGCCTGCGCGGCGGCCTTTTTCCCGCTATCCATCCTGCCGCAAAACGCGATGACCGTGCGCAATCAGCGCATCAGTCACTTTACGCATCAGACGACTCTCCGGCGCAAAGCGGTGCCAGTACAGCATCCGACGCTGAAACAGCCCCGGCGTCAGGTCGATCAGTTCACCTTCCGCCAGTTCGCGCTCAATCTGCAAATGCGGGATCATGCAGCAGGTGGTGCCCTGCCGAGCAAGCTGAACAAAGGCTTCCGACGAATTAACGATATGGCAGGGAACGCTGCCCGGCGACAGATCGAAGTTCTGCTGTAAAAACGCCTGGTGCATGTCATCCAGGTGGTCGAAGGCGACGGCAGGCGCTTTCAGCAGGGCAGAACGGGTTACGCCGTTGGGAAAATAGCGTTCGGCAAAGGGTTTAGAACCGACAAAGAGATAGTCCAGCGCGCCCAGCCGATCCACCAGGCAGCTCGGCAGCGGCTGAGGTTGAATACTGACCGCGCCGACCACTTCGCCCCGACGCAGCCGCTCCTGAGTGCGACTCTCATCTTCTACCTGAAGGTTGAGGCGCACCGGCGAGTCCGTCAGGACGTTTTTCAGGGCGGGCAGCAGCCAGGTGGCCAGACTGTCGGCGTTTACCGCCAGCGACAGCAGCAGCGGCGTGGTGCCGCTTATTTCATCGCCCAGCCACTCCTCTTCAAGCAGTTCAACCTGATGCAGCAACGCCAGCAGTTTTTGCCCCTGTTCCGTCGGTCTCGGCGGCACGGTGCGTACCAGCAACGGCTGACCAAACATATTTTCCAACTGCTTAATGCGCTGTGAAACGGCGGATTGGGTGATACACAGCTTCTGCGCGGCGCGTTCAAAGCCTCTCTCGCGGATCACGGCGTCCAGCGCCTGAAGCGTTCGATAATCCGGGCGTTTCATGGTCAGTTCAACTCTCTGTCTGGTGGTGAATTCGCACTATGCCATATTTTTGTCACTTTGCCCTGTGTAACAACGACTTTATGCGACAGTCGCTTTGTGGGCTGGCTTCCAGAGTATTAATAAAGGGCGGAGTAAAGCAGCGTTTTCGTTTGGGTTTGTTTTATACTAGCGCGCATCAAAGGACAGCACGGATTTTGAACATATTATGACGCAGGATGAACTGAAAAAGGCGGTTGGCTGGGCCGCGCTTAAATACGTACAGCCAGGCACCATCGTTGGTGTAGGCACGGGTTCGACCGCTGCGCACTTTATCGACGCGCTTGGCTCGATCAGGCATCAGATCAACGGCGCCGTTTCCAGCTCTGAGGCCTCCACGCAAAAGCTGAAATCACTGGGCATACCGGTTTTAGACTTAAACGAGGTGGATTCGCTGGCGATCTACGTTGACGGCGCCGACGAGATCAACGGCGCCATGCAGATGATAAAAGGCGGCGGCGCGGCGCTGACGCGGGAAAAAATCATTGCCGCCGTCGCCGACAGGTTCATCTGCATTGCCGATGCGTCTAAACAGGTGGACGTTCTGGGCAAATTTCCGCTGCCGGTTGAGGTGATCCCTATGGCACGCAGTTTCGTCGCGCGTGAGCTGGTAAAGCTGGGCGGCCTGCCGGAGTACCGGCAACAGGTGGTGACCGATAACGGCAACATCATTCTGGATGTGCACAATCTCTCGATCCTGGACGCCGTCGCGCTGGAGAAAGCCATTAACGCGCTGCCAGGCGTCGTGACCGTCGGGCTTTTCGCCACGCGCGGCGCAGACATTGCGCTGATCGGCAGCCCGGATGGCGTAAAAACGATAGAACGATAGAAAAACGATCTTACAAGGCGGCGCGGCGGCGCCGCTTTATCTGAAAATATGACATTTATTTTTCAGGCCATATTTAGTGACTTATGTCACATAAACCTGCGCTGAACGTCGATCCCGCTGATGACCGCTGCTGCATCATGATTATCTGTTGAATTGCGCCGGAGCGTTCGTCGGTCGCACTGTGATAACCGCAATCGTTTGTATTGCCGCAGCCGTAAATTTTGTTATTTTGACAGAAGACTGGCTTATGCTCTGAATACATAACGAGCGACTGGTTCCTTCTGAAGTCTGCTAAATAGGGTCGGATAATGGCAAAAGTATCACTGGAGAAAGACAAGATTAAGTTTCTGCTGGTTGAGGGCGTGCATCAGAGCGCAATCGATAACCTGCGCGCATCTGGCTATACCAATATCGAATTCCACAAGGGTGCGCTCGATAGCGAAGCGCTGAAAGCGTCCGTCCGCGACGCGCATTTTATCGGCATTCGATCGCGCACCCATTTAACCGAAGAGATCTTCGCGGCGGCTGAAAAACTGGTGGCGGTGGGCTGCTTCTGCATCGGCACCAACCAGGTCGATCTTAACGCGGCAGCCAAGCGTGGGATCCCGGTGTTTAATGCCCCTTTTTCCAATACCCGATCCGTTGCCGAACTGGTTATCGGCGAGCTTCTGCTGATGCTGCGTGGCGTACCGGCAGCGAATGCAAAGGCGCACCGCGGCGTCTGGAACAAACTGGCCGTTGGCTCCTACGAGGCGCGCGGTAAAAAGCTTGGCATTATTGGCTATGGCCATATCGGTATGCAGCTTGGCGTGCTGGCCGAAAGCCTGGGCATGCACGTTTTCTTTTACGATATTGAAAACAAGCTGCCGCTTGGCAACGCCACGCAGGTTCGTCATCTCTCCGATCTGTTGAATATGAGCGATATCGTGAGCCTGCACGTGCCGGAAACGCCGTCCACGCAGAATATGATCGGCCCGGAAGAGCTGGCATTGATGAAGCCAGGCGCGATGTTGATCAACGCCTCACGCGGTACGGTTGTGGACATCCCGGCGCTGTGCAAGGTGCTGGCAGACAAGCACCTCTCCGGCGCCGCCATTGACGTTTTCCCGGAAGAGCCTGCCACCAACAGCGATCCGTTTAATTCGCCGCTTTGCGAATTTGATAACGTTATTCTGACGCCGCACATTGGCGGATCGACGCAGGAGGCACAGGAGAATATCGGTGTTGAAGTCGCTGGCAAGCTGGCGAAATACTCCGACAACGGCTCGACGCTCTCCGCCGTTAATTTCCCGGAAGTTTCCCTGCCGATGCATGGCGACCAGAGCCGCCTGCTGCACATCCATGAGAACCGTCCCGGCGTGCTGACCGCTATCAACAAGATCTTTGCTGAGCAGGGCATCAACATCGCCGCGCAGTACCTGCAAACCACGCCGCAGATGGGTTATGTTGTCATTGATATCGATGCGCCGCATGAGGTTGCCAATACGGCTCTTCAGCTGATGAAGTTGATTCCCGGCACTATTCGCGCCCGCCTGCTTTACTGATTGCGCCGCGCTGAATAAAAAAGAGCCGCAGTGCGGCTCTTTTTTTATCGCAAAAATAGTCAGAGCTGTTCGCCCGGCCACTGCCAGATTTTTGATGGCGTCACCAGCGCTGGAAGAGGCACGTCCCACTCCGCTGTAGGCAGCGCCGCTACCTGCTGGCAGTCGTGCGCCAGCCCAACCGGTAGCACGTTGTGCTGGCGCCAGTTTTGCAGCGTGCGATCGTAAAAACCACCGCCCATGCCAAGGCGCTGCCCCTGTTCATCAAACGCGACCAGCGGCACCATTATCACGTCCAGCTCCTCAAGCGTCGCCATCCGGCGAATATCCAGTTTCGGTTCAGGAATGCGCAGGCGATTCGGCAACAGCGGCGTGTCGGCTTCGTAGCGGATAAACAGCAGCTGTCCGGCAGAGAAGGGATGGAGCACCGGTAAATAAACCCGTTTGTTTTGCTGCCAGAGCCGTTCGATAAGCGGTCGCGTATTCAGCTCGCCATCAAAAGACAAAAACAGCGCAATGCTGCTGGCCTGCCCGACAGGCGAAAAGCTGAGCGCGCGCCCGGCTGCGCGCTCAGCAGCAATTCGTTGCTGTTCAGGCGTCAGCGCCCGCCGCAAATGGCGAATATGCGTGCGGATATCCTGTCGGTCGTACAGGGTCAGATTCACGGCTCACCACTGATTTGTGAGAATGGATGCGTATGATTCTGCCATATTGCGCGGTGCGGGTGAAATCCCGGGTATTGAAAGACGCGCTCATCAGCAGGATGCGGGCGCCGGTACAGAACGACCGCATCCTGATGAGCATTTATATTGTTATGAGGAGTGGTAATCCATTGCCCGAAGATCGTCCAGCAGCCGTGGGCCGGTGGGCTGCCAGCCAAGCTGTTGACGTGTCCAGGTACTTGAAGCACGAAGATCCATGACCATAAAACGCGCTAACCAGCCGAAATGCTGCTGGGCCTCTTCAGGAGAGAGGGACACCGCGGGAACGCCCAGCCCTGCGCCAACAACCTCAGCAATATCGCGCGCAGGCACGCCTTCTTCATCAACCGCATGATAACGCGCGCCTTTCTGGCCCTTTTCAAGCACCAGCGCGTAGAGTTTCGCCACATCGAGGACGTGAGCGGCTGACCAGCAGTTAGTGCCCTCGCCAACCCAGGCCGAGCGTCCTTTCTCACGCGTCATTTCTACGAAAGGCGAGATCAGCCCCTGTTTAACCGTATTGTGCACCTGCGGCAGACGAACCGCCTGTACGTTCACGCCTGCTTCAAGCAGCCTGTTGCCTGTCGCTTCTGAAATAATACGTGGATTAGGATGGTTTGCATTGAAGATATCCTCTGTGGCTGGCTGACCCTGTCCGGCATCGCCTATGCCGACGGCAGAGGTAATAATCAGCGGGCGATCTGAGTTTTTCAGTGCCTCTCCCAGCGCCTCAATTACCCGCCCGTCTTTTTCGCAGTTCTCCACGAAGCGGGCGAAGTTGTGATCAAATGCCGTATGGATAACGGCATCAGCGCGGCTGGCGGCGTCGCGTAAGCTTTCTGGATCTTCAAGCGTGCCAAAGAAGGCTTCCGCGCCCGCCGCTTTCAGGGATTGCGCCCCTGCGTCAGAGCGAGTCATACCAATAACCTGGTGTCCGGCGGCCAGTAGTTCAGGAAGGATGTGCGATCCGATAAAACCGGTCGCTCCGGTAAGAAATACGCGCATAAAGTGTCTCCAGTGAAAGGTCACTGGTAGTCTGCCGCAACGGGGTAATTATAAAAGTAGTGTTGTTATCGTAGTATAAAAACTAACAGCTTAGCGAAGCGAGGCGTCTCTAAGCGATCTCAGGTGGCTTCTTTAACGGGAGGCATATCGCCAGCACAGAGAGGGTTTTACCCACCCGGTCGGCGAGAAAACTCTTTACAGAGAGCGTGTGAAGTATTGAGGGAGGGAAAAAGAAGGGAATCTCCGAGATGCCGCCGCAGGCTGTAACCCTTGAACCCTTGGTTCAAGGTGAATGTGCCGTCGCAACCATCAGGTTTCCCGGACGGACCGGGCATACACACAGGTCACAGAGCGCCACACTCTGTTGGTATGAAATATCGGCTCAGGGGACTGGCCCGCTTGCAAACATCTCAGAGAAATTTGTTTCCTTACCGTCACTGTAGCACAGCAGACGCAAAGGTGTTATTCGAACTTCGGACCGCTACGTTCTGTGATACGACCCTGTTCAAGCAGCGCCTGTTCAATGGTCTGTTGCAGCATTCTGATGCGCTGCTCCATGTTGCTGGCGTAATCGCGGGTTTTTGTTTTTTCCTGCGCCAGTTCATGACAGATGTTCAGTGCAGCGATAAAAACTAACTGCTCGGTATTCGTGACTCTAGTGCGAACTTTTAAATCTTGCAACCGCTGATCAAGATCCTCGGCAGCCATCTTCAGCGCATCTTGCTGTTCAGGCGGACAATTTACTCTTAAAGACCGGCCAAAAATTTGAATATCTACGGGTTGTGCAGACATGCCACCATCCTGACTGATTACTGCGCCGCTAATCTCTATACCGCTCAACGGGTTGAGAGGGGCGCCACTATAAACCACGCCTTACAGAAGAAACAACCCCTTTCTGGAATCGTTGAGGCACCTGGTGGTAGCATAACACGAACTCATCCAGCCAACGACGACCAAAACGTATGTCACTATCAAACATCATGCCGGGCTACGACACGCTGGCTTCAGCACTTACGCAGCAGGGCGTCGGCATGACGCCCGCTGAAATGCACGGCCTTATCAGTGGGATGGTTTGCGGCGGCAATAACGACAGCAGCTGGCAAACGCGGGTACACGATCTTACCAACGACGGTATGGCGTTCTCGCAGTCGCTGTCGCGCCCGTTGCAACAGCTCTATCAGGGCATCAATGACACGCTGGAAGATGAGGGCTTTCTGTTCCAGCTCTATCTGCCGGACGACGACGACATCAGCGTGTTCGATCGCGCCGACGCACTGGCCGGCTGGGTAAATCATTTTCTGCTCGGTCTGGGCCTTTCTCAACCTAAGCTTGACAAGGTTACCGGTGAAACCGGCGAAGCGATTGATGACCTGAGAACCATCGCGCAACTGGGCTACGATGAAGAGGAAGATCAGGACGAGCTGGAACAGTCGCTGGAGGAAGTTATCGAGTACGTCCGCGTGGCGGCGCTGCTGTGCCACGACACCTTTACTCGCCAGACGCCAGGGCCAACGGCACCGGAAACGAAACCGACGCTGCATTAAGACGCCGGATGAATGCATTCAGGAGAAGCAGATGACTCAGCAAGAGTTTGTGCAACGCCGTCAGGCGCTGCTGGCGAAAATGGCGCCAGCAAGCGCAGCGGTCATCTTTGCCGCGCCGGAAGCGACCCGCAGCAATGACAGCGAATACCCCTATCGTCAGAACAGCGACTTTTGGTACTTCACCGGTTTTAACGAGCCGGAAGCGGCGCTGCTGCTGATTAAAAGCGATGACACGCATAACCACAGCGTACTGTTTAACCGTGTACGCGATCCGGCGGCCGAAACCTGGTTTGGCCGTCGTCTGGGGCAGGACGCCGCACCGAAAAAGTTATCCGTCGATCGTGCGCTGCCGTGGGATGACATCGCCGAACAACTGCCGCTGTTGCTGAATGGCCTCGACGTGGTTTATCACGCGCAGGGTCTTTACGCCGCTGCCGATACGCTGGTTTTTGACGCGCTGGAGGCGCTTCGTCGCGGCGCGCGTCAGAATCTCACCGCGCCCGCCACGCTGACAGACTGGCGTCCCTGGGTGCACGAGATGCGTCTGTTCAAATCGCCGGAGGAGCAGGCCGTTATGCGTGAGGCCGGACGTATCAGCGCGCTGGCGCATACGCGGGCGATGGAGCGCTGCCGTCCAGGCATGTTCGAATATCAGCTCGAAGGCGAAATTCATCACGTGTTTACCCGGCATGGCGCGCGCTTCCCGGCCTATAACACCATTGTCGGCGCGGGTGAGAACGGCTGCATCCTTCACTACACCGAAAATGAGAGCCAGATGCGGGAAGGTGACCTGGTGCTTATTGATGCCGGCTGCGAATATCAGGGTTATGCGGGCGATATTACCCGCACTTTCCCGGTCAGCGGTAAATTCACTGCGCCGCAGCGCGCAATCTACGACATCGTGCTGGAATCACTGAATACGGCGCTCTCGCTGTTCCGCCCCGGCACCAGCATTCGTGAAGTCAACGCGCAGATTGTTGAGATCATGGTGAGTGGTCTGGTCAGGCTGGGCGTGCTGAAAGGTGAGGTGGACGAGCTTATTGCTGCGCAGGCGCATCGACAGTTTTTTATGCACGGGCTGAGCCACTGGCTTGGGCTGGACGTGCATGACGTTGGCGGCTACGGTAACGATCGCGATCGCCCGCTGGAGCCTGGCATGGCGATCACCGTCGAACCGGGGCTTTACATTGCGCCGGATGCCGACGTGCCCGCTGAATATCGCGGCATCGGCATTCGTATTGAAGACGACATTATTATTACCGCCGAGGGTAATGAGAACCTGACCGACAGCGTGGTGAAGGATGCGGATGAAATCGAAGCACTGATGGCGGCGGCGCGATGAGCATCATTATTGCAGGCGGAGGCATGGCGGGGGCCACGCTGGCGCTGGCCATCTCCCACCTCACGCAGGGGCGGCTTGCGGTGACGCTGGTGGAAGCCAGCGAACCGGAAACCCGCACGCATCCCGGCTACGACGGCCGGGCCATTGCGCTGGCGGAAGGTACCTGTCGTCAACTGGCGGCAATTAATCTCTGGCCTGCGCTAAAATCATGCGCAACGGCCATTACGCACGTTCACGTCAGCGATCGCGGCCATGCCAGCTTTGTCTCTCTCGACGCCGCCGACTACCACATTCCGGCACTCGGTCAGGTAGTTGAGCTGCACGACATCGGGCAGCGCCTCTACGCGTTGTTGAAAAAAGCGCCGGGCGTGCGGCTGTGCTGCCCGGCAAAAGTGGCGACGGTAGATCGTCAACAGGCCAGCGTCAGCGTGACGTTGGATACCGGCGAAACGCTTGAAGGCAAGCTGCTGGTGGCGGCAGACGGCTCCCATTCTGACGTTGCCCGCGCCTGTGGCGTTCAGTGGCAGAAAAACGATTATCAGCAGGTGGCCGTTATTGCGAATGTTTCCTCGCAGCAGCCGCATTCGGGCCGCGCCTGGGAGCGCTTTACCGAACACGGCCCGCTGGCGCTGTTGCCGATGTCGGCAGGGCGCAGTTCGCTGGTGTGGTGTCATCCGCTGGCTGATAAATCCCGGATTGATGGATGGAGCGATACACAATTTCTCTCTGAACTTCAGCGCGCCTTTGGCTGGCGGCTCGGCCGCTTTACCCAGGTGGGCCAGCGGCACAGCTATCCTCTTCAGCTTCAGGCTGCCGCGCACCGTGTCTCTCATCGACTGGCGCTGGTGGGGAATGCGGCGCAAACGCTGCATCCTATCGCCGGACAGGGCTTTAACCTCGGGCTGCGCGATGTGATGACGCTGGCGGAAACGCTCGCCGCCGCCTGGCGCGCCGGACAGGACGCCGGAAGCTTTACGGTGCTGCACCAGTACCAGCAGCGTCGCCAGCCGGATGCCGAAACCACCATCGGTATTACCGATACGCTGGTCAGAATTTTTGCCAATCGTTACACGCCGCTGGTGGCAGGGCGTAATCTTGGGTTGCTGGCAATGGATTCCATCCCGCTGGTGCGAAATTTGCTGGCCGAGCGCACGTTAGGCTGGGTTGAGCGTTAAGGAGAGCTGAAATGCAAACGTATGATGTCATTATTGCTGGCGGCGGAATGGTCGGCCTTGCGGTCGCCTGTGGTCTGCAAGGCAGCGGATTGAAAATTGCCGTGCTGGAGCGCGAGGCGCCGGTCGCCACTGCCGCTGATGCGCCGCATGCGCTGCGGGTTTCTGCAATAAATGCCGCCAGCGAACGGCTTCTCCAGCATCTTGACGTCTGGACGCAGATTCTGGCCGTGCGGGCGAGCGCTTATCACGGCATGGAAGTATGGGATAAAGACAGCTTTGGCCGCATTGAATTTGACCAACGGCAGCAAAGCCTGCCGCACCTGGGCCACATCATTGAAAACGCGGTGATTCATCAGGAGCTGTGGGATCGGGCCAGCGGACTGAGCGATGTCACGCTGGTGTCACCCGCCGGGCTTCAACAGGTGGCCTTTGGCGATAACGAAGCGTTCGTTACCCTCGCAGACGGTACGATGATGAGCGCCAGATTGCTGGTTGGTGCTGACGGCGCTCACTCATGGCTGCGCAACAAGGCCGACATTCCTCTGGCTTTCTGGGACTACGGACACCACGCGCTGGTAGCGAACATTCGTTGCGAGCAGCCGCACGAGGCGGTGGCGCGACAGGTTTTCCACGGCGAAGGGATACTGGCATTCCTGCCGCTCAGCGATCCGCATCTCTGCTCAATCGTCTGGTCTCTTTCGCCGCAGGAGGCATCGCGGCTACAGTCAATGCCAGAAGCACTGTTTAATCAGCAGCTCTCGGTGGCGTTCGATCTGCGGCTCGGCCTGTGCCGGGTGGAAAGCGAGCGAAAAACCTTCCCACTGATGGGGCGCTATGCACGCAGTTTTGCAGCCCATCGCCTGGCGCTGGTAGGTGATGCGGCACATACCATTCATCCGCTGGCGGGACAGGGCGTAAACCTGGGTTTTATGGATGCCGCCGGGTTGATTGGCGAAATTCGTCGTTTACATCAGCAGGGCAAAGACATTGGGGAGCATCTCAATCTGCGCCGTTACGAACGCAGCCGCAAGCACAGTGCGGCAATGATGCTGGCAGGCATGCAGGGTTTCCGTGAGCTGTTCAACGGCAACCATCCGGCGAAAAAGCTGCTGCGCGATGTGGGCCTGAGCCTGGCGGACAGCCTGCCCGGCGTGAAGCCGCGCCTGCTGAAGCAGGCGATGGGCCTGAATGACATGCCTGAGTGGCTGCGCTGAGACGTTACAACAGCGCGTTGAGATCCATATTGCGTAAATCCTGATTGAATTGCTGCAAGTCCTTCAGGCTGGCATTCTGGATCTCATGGTTGTTCTCTTTCAGCGTGGCCACCAGCTTTTGCTGAAATCCATCAAGCTGTTGAGGATCAAGGTAGCGCGCTTTGAGATTATCATTTCTTTTTTCCCTCGGCGTGGGATTAATTCTTATCAGCGTATCTGCCGGGATCTTCACGCCTTTTGCCATGCAGGTGAGGCTCAGGGTGGCTAAATCCTGCAAATTACAGAGTTCAATTTCTTTCAGCTTTCCCCCTTTCGCTGAGCCGCCGAGTGGATGATTCTCACTTTGGTAGCTGAAATTTCTTACGCCATTGCCGCGCGTCAGCACAGGTACGGTGTGATTTTTTAAGTCGTCGATTTTACTGAAACCAAACACCATCGGCACAATTTTGCCGTTATTGACCATGCCTAGCAGCGGTGCCTTTCCATCTTCAAGCTGCTGCTGAAGCGTTTTGTTTGCCTGAGCAACAAATTGTTTTAATGCGTCGCCGCTGACGGTGTGCTGGCTTTGTCCGTTCAGCTTAAAATCAAGAGATGCCGGGAACTTCATCAGTTCCGCTTTACTTTCAAATGGTTCAGCATCGATTTTTTTTGGATCGTCGCTGCGGAATTCTTTCAGGAAATTTTGCAACCACAGCGTTGCGCTCTGCTCCAGCGTCTGCCCTTCTTCCATTTCCACCTTGTCGGCGTCACCGGTGGCGTTAAGCGCTTTGCCGCTGGCAAAATGATAGTCAAGGGCCTGCGTCATTCGATGCTGAAAAGCGCGCGAATAGGGGCTGCTGCTGTGAATACCTTTTCCTTCTGAATAGTCACGCGCTTTACTTCTCAGGTCTTGGCGGGTGGTGAGATCGTCAGTTTTACCCTGGGTGCGATCGGAGAAAAAAACCTGTCCTTCAAGGGAAGCCCAGCCGCCTTTCGTATCATTTACGCCGCCTTTCAGTTCGCCGGAAGCGAGGATCTCAAAGCCCCAGGGCGAACCGTGCAGCGCTTCGGGCTTGGTGTAACCTTTTGGCGCCGTAGGATTTTGTGAAGCAAGCAGGGCGCTGTGCATGTTCTCGCGAAGCTGTTGATCGATAGAGCGGCGGCGCGCCAGCAAATCGACAGGCGACTGCAACTTCTCATCCAGATGATGGGCTTTGTGACCTTCGGATCGTAACTGGCGAATTTTTCCAACGTCATGCTCTTTCACTGCCTCATGCAGCGCCAGATTATGCGGCGAGGATTTGATCTGCATTTTTAAAACCTTTTCAATTTAATACATTACGTGCATCCGGGAAGTTTTTTAACAAACTTATTCTAAAAACGTCAGCATATGCTGTTGCAGGAAATTTTCCGGCGCGCGTTACAGCAATACGGCAAGATCTCTGCCGCGCAAATCCTGATTAATGCGCTGAAGATCCGTCAGGCTGGCACCCTGTATTTCAATGTTTTCGTCTTTCAGCATGGCGGCGAGCTTTTGCTGAAATCCAGCACTCTGCTGAGGATTTAAGTAACGCGCTTTCAGATTGTTATCCTGTTTTTCGCGCGGTGTGGGATTCAGTCTGATCAACGTGCCGGAAGGGATCTGCACGCCTTTTGCCAGGCATGCCAGGTTCAGGGTGGTGAAATCCTGAAGGCTTCTGAGCTCAATCTCTTTCAGCTTTCCGCCCTTATCGGAACCGCTCAGCGGGTGGTTTTCACTTTGATAACTGAAATTTTTACTATTGTTTCCGAACAAGGTCGGAATCGAATGGCTTTTCAGGTCATCGATCCTGCTGAAGCCGAAAACCATGGGGACAATTTTCCCGTTGTTAATCATGCCTAATAAAGGCGCTTTACCGGCTTCAAGCTGCTGCTGAAGGGTTTCTGCCCCACGGTCAACAAGCTGTTTCAGCGCTTCACCACTGAAAGACTGCTGGCTACCGTCATTGAATTTGAGATTAAAAGGCTCAGGGACGTCCAGTAGTTTTGCGCTGCCCGCAAGTGAGGCATCCTCCGATTGCTGGATAATATTAATACGTGAGCCGGTAAGTTTACTTTGTAACCATAAGGCAGTTGCCTGCTCGGGAGTATGCTCATTTTGAACATCAAGGGTGAACAACTTGTTGGTTGTCGTCAGTGCTTTACCGCTTGCAAGGTGATGCCTTATCTCTTGCGCCATTCGATGCTGAAAAGCGCGTGCAACAGGGTTACTGGTATGCATTCCTTCACCTTGCGAATAGATGCGCGCTTTACTCCTTAAATTGAGTCGGGTGGTGGCATCATCTGACTTTTCCGGCGTGCGATCTGAAAAAAACACCTGTCCTTCAAGCGAGGCCGAGCCGCCTTTTGCGTCATTAACGCCGCCTTTAAGTGCGCCGGCAGCGAGGATCTCAAATCCCCACGGTGAGCCGTGCAGCGCCTCCGGTTTGGTGTAACCTTCAGGCGCGGTCGGGTTAAGAGAGGACATCAGAGCGCCATGCATCTTCTCACGCAGACCGGTGTCGATGGATCGACGCCGCGCCAACAGATCTATCGGTGACTGTTTCTCGTCATTCAAATGAACGGTTTTATGCCCTTCAGAACGTAGCTCACGTATTTTTTCCGTATCGTGCTGCTCAACCGCCTTATGCAAGGCAAGCGTCTGTTGTGTAGATTTAATCTGCATTATTTGCTCTGTCTCAATCCCATTTGGCCATTAAGTGGCCGCAGCGCATTTATGGTTCCCTGAAACAGCGACAGGTTGAAATAAACTAATTTTACCTGCCGCTTCGCATTATTTTTTTTCATGGATAAGCGTTTTTTTCGCCGCCTGAATGTGTTTGATTCCTGCCAGATAACGACGTTCATTCTGCTTTCTGCGCAGTTTTATGCGATATCTGTGGGGTATTGCGCTTTTTTTTAGCCTGAAATGCTGGAAAATCTTTGCGCCCGACCGCGCCGTATAAGCCATCTTGACCTCGTTTCACTTATGGTTAATCGACGCGTTCAGTGATAACGTCTGAGCAAGGGTATCGTTTGCGCATGCTGTTATTCGCCCGGCGCGAACGCCACAAAACGCCATTAAATATGGGAATGATATGACTCAGCAGACGCCTTTGTTCGAACAGCATCACGCCTGCGGCGCGCGCATGGTGGATTTTCATGGCTGGATGATGCCGCTGCACTACGGTTCTCAGATGGATGAGCATCATGCGGTGCGCACCGACGCCGGCATGTTTGATGTATCGCATATGACCATTATTGACCTGCGTGGCGCACGCACGCGCGACTTCCTGCGTTACCTGCTCGCCAACGACGTGGCCAAACTGACTCAGCCAGGTAAGGCGCTTTATACCGCCATGCTGAACGCTTCTGCTGGCGTGATTGACGATCTGATTGTTTACTTTATGACCGAGGACTATTTTCGTCTGGTGGTGAACTCTGCCACGCGGGAAAAAGATCTCGCCTGGATTAGCCAGCATGCGCAGGGTTATGGCGTAACGCTGACGGAGCGCGACGATTTGTCGCTGATTGCCGTACAGGGGCCGAACGCACAGGCGAAAGCACAGTCGCTGTTTGACGCGGCGCAGCGCCAGGCAGTAGCCGGTATGAAACCGTTTTTTGGCGTGCAGGCCGGTGAACTGTTTATCGCGACCACGGGCTATACCGGTGAGGCAGGTTATGAAATCGCCTTACCTGATGAGCAGGCCGCTGAATTCTGGCAGGCGCTGGTTGAGGCGGGCGTCAAGCCAGCGGGCCTTGGCGCGCGCGATACGCTGCGTCTTGAATCGGGCATGAATTTATACGGTCAGGAGATGGACGAAGGCGTCTCGCCGCTGGCGGCAAATATGGGCTGGACGATTGCGTGGCAGCCTGCCGACCGCGATTTTATCGGACGCGAGGCGCTTGAAGCGCAGCGCGAACAGGGTACGCAGCAGCTTGTGGGCCTGGTCATGACCGAAAAAGGCGTGCTGCGCAATGAACTGCCGGTGCGCTTCACCGATGCGGCGGGCAACGTTCAGGAAGGCGTGATCACCAGCGGCTCATTCTCGCCCACGCTGGGCTGTAGTATTGCGCTGGCCCGCGTGCCTGCCGGTATCGGCGAGCAGGCGATTGTGCAGATCCGCAATCGTGAAATGCCGGTCAGGGTGACCAAACCCGTCTTTGTCCGCGCCGGTAAACCGGTCGCATAATATTTTCTGTTAAGCGGGCCGTGCGGCCCGACACATAATAATCAGGAGAGCGTGGCGATGAGCAATGTGCCGAATGAACTGAAATACCGTGACAGTCACGAATGGGTGCGTAAAGAGGCCGACGGCAGCTATACCGTGGGGATCACCGAGCACGCGCAGGAGCTGCTTGGCGATATGGTGTTTGTCGATCTGCCTGACGTCGGCAATACCTACAGTCAGGGCGACGATTGCGCCGTGGCCGAGTCGGTAAAAGCCGCGTCGGATATTTACGCGCCGCTCAGTGGCGAAATCGTTGAGGTCAACAGCGCGCTAGACGGTGAGCCGGAACTGGTCAACAGCGCCCCTTACGCCGAAGGCTGGCTGTTTAAGATCAAGGCCAGCGACGAGAGCGAACTCAGTGCGCTGATGGATGCGGACGCCTATAAAGCCAGCATCGACGAGTAATCTCATCTCTTTTCAGGGGCGGCGCGCTGCCGCGCCTGAATTCAATTTTTTGCCCGATTCAGGATTTACCGCTAATGACGCAGACACTCAGCCAGCTTGAACACAACGGCGCGTTTATCGAACGCCATATCGGCCCGTCACAGGAGCAGCAGGCGGCAATGTTGAACGCCACGGGCGCCAGCTCGCTCTCCGAACTTATTGCTTCGATCGTACCGGCTGACATCCAGCTGCCCAGCCCGCCGGCGGTGGGCGACGCGCTTACCGAGCATCAGGCGCTGGCCGAACTGAAGGCGATTGCCGGGCAGAACCTGCGTTATAAATCCTTTATCGGCATGGGCTATACGCCGGTGCTGACGCCGCCGGTTATTCTGCGCAACATGCTGGAAAACCCAGGCTGGTACACCGCCTACACGCCTTATCAGCCGGAGGTGTCTCAGGGACGGCTTGAAGCGCTGCTCAACTTCCAGCAGGTCACGCTGGATTTAACCGGGCTTGATATTGCTTCCGCCTCGCTGCTGGACGAAGCCACCGCGGCGGCCGAGGCCATGGCCATGGCAAAACGCATCAGCAAGTTAAAAGCGGCCAACCGCTTCTTTGTGGCCGCAGACGTTCATCCGCAGACGCTTGACGTGGTGCGCACCCGCGCCGAAACCTTCGGCTTTGAGGTGCTGGTCGATAAAGCGGAAAAAGTGCTGGATCATCAGGACATCTTTGGCGTGCTGCTGCAACAGGTCGGCACCACCGGCGAAGCGCATGATTACACCGATCTCATTGCCGAACTGAACAACCGCAAGGTTATCGTCAGCGTGGCGGCGGATTTTATGGCGCTGGTGCTGCTTCAGGCGCCGGGCAAAATCGGGGCGGATATCGTTTTCGGCTCGGCGCAGCGCTTCGGCGTGCCGATGGGCTACGGCGGCCCGCACGCGGCCTTCTTCGCCGCGCGCGATGAACACAAGCGCTCCATGCCAGGACGCATCATCGGCGTCTCCCGCGATGCGGCAGGCAACACCGCCCTGCGCATGGCGATGCAGACGCGTGAACAGCATATCCGTCGCGAAAAGGCCAACTCAAACATCTGTACTTCACAGGTGCTGCTGGCGAATATCGCCAGCCTCTACGCCGTGTTTCACGGTCCGGCAGGTCTTGGTCGTATCGCTTCGCGCATTCATCGCCTGACCGATATTCTTGCGGCAGGCCTGGAAAAAGGCGGCCTGACGCTGCGGCACAGCACCTGGTTTGATACGCTGACCGTTGAGGTGGCCGATAAGGCGGCGGTGCCGGATCGCGCGTTGAGCTTTGGCGTGAACCTGCGTACTGATATTCACCACGCGGTGGGCATTACGCTGGATGAAACCACCACGCGCGAAGACGTCGCCGCGCTGTTCTCCATCCTGCTCGGTGAACAGCATGGTTTTGATATTGATGCGCTTGACGCCAGCGTCACCGCACACAGCGCATCGCTTTCTGACGCGATGCGCCGCCAGTCACCGATCCTGACGCATCCGGTCTTCAATCGCTATCACAGCGAAACGGAGATGATGCGCTATATGCACAGCCTTGAGCGTAAAGATTTGGCGCTGAACCAGGCGATGATCCCGCTTGGTTCCTGCACCATGAAGCTCAATGCGGCGGCAGAGATGATCCCAATTACCTGGCCGGAATTTGCTGAACTGCATCCGTTTTGTCCGGCGGATCAGGCCACCGGCTATCTGCACATGATCGGCCAGCTTTCACAGTGGCTGGTACAGCTGACCGGCTACGACGCGCTCTGTATGCAGCCTAACTCCGGCGCGCAGGGCGAATATGCCGGGCTGCTGGCGATCCGTCGCTATCATGAAAGCCGCAACGAAGCCGGCCGCAATATCTGCCTGATCCCCAGCTCGGCGCACGGCACGAATCCTGCCTCGGCGCAGATGGCCGGGATGTCGGTGGTGGTGGTGGCCTGCGACAAGCAGGGAAATATCGATCTGCACGATCTGCGGGCTAAGGCGGAGCAGACGGGCGACGCGCTCTCCTGCATTATGGTGACCTATCCTTCCACCCACGGCGTCTACGAGGAGACCATCCGCGAAGTCTGTCAAATCGTTCATCAGTACGGCGGACAGGTTTACCTGGATGGCGCAAACATGAACGCGCAGGTAGGGATCACCACGCCGGGCTACATCGGCGCGGACGTTTCTCACCTCAACCTGCACAAAACCTTTTGTATCCCGCACGGCGGCGGCGGACCTGGCATGGGGCCAATTGGCGTGAAGGCGCATCTGGCGCCGTTCGTGCCGGGCCACAGCGTGGTGCAAATTGATGGCGTGCTGACGCAGCAGGGCGCGGTTTCTGCGGCGCCGTTTGGCAGCGCATCAATTCTGCCTATCAGCTGGATGTATATCCGCATGATGGGCGCGGAAGGTCTGAAGCAGGCCAGCTCGGTCGCCATTCTGAACGCCAACTATATCGCGACGCGTCTGCAATCAGCCTATCCGGTGCTCTATACTGGCCGCGACGGTCGCGTGGCGCATGAGTGTATTCTGGATATTCGTCCGCTCAAAGAGCAGACCGGTATCAGCGAACTGGATATCGCCAAGCGCCTGATCGATTATGGCTTCCATGCGCCGACCATGTCCTTCCCGGTGGCGGGAACGCTGATGGTGGAACCGACAGAGTCCGAGAGCAAAATTGAACTGGATCGCTTTATTGATGCGATGCTGGCTATCCGTATGGAGATTGACCGCGTGGCGGCAGGCGAATGGCCGGCAGAAGATAACCCGCTGGTCAATGCGCCACATACGCAAATCGAAGTTATCGGCGAGTGGTCTCACCCGTACACGCGCGAACTGGCGGTCTTCCCGGCAGGCAGCGAGAACAAATACTGGCCGACCGTGAAGCGTCTTGACGACGTATACGGCGATCGCAATCTGTTCTGCTCCTGCGTGCCCATGAGCGAATACGAATAGCGTTTCGCTGATTAGCGATATTTAAAGGACACTGCGGTGTCCTTTATTTTAAATGGTCTTTTATCTGTGTGATGTGCCACAGACCTTTTTCATTTTTATTTTCATCATTAAATTCGGTAAATATTGTATCCCCTTCGAAATGGATTTTATTTCCATTTTCATCCTCAAAAAAGTACGCTTCCTTCTGGTTTTTTTTACTGTATTTTCCGCTCATAAATACCGATTTTGTATGGTCATTAGTTATGGCCATTAGTAGCATATTCGAACAGGATGACTCAAAATTATTGCAGTAGTTAATGATGTGAGCCTCATAAGTATTACTCTGAAATATCCGAGTGAATTTTTCAGTTTCATATTTATCAGAACTTCTGATCAGGGATAACTTGTATGGTATGTAAGTATTTTCACCTTGTGGCTTGACAAGTGTGTGCCACTGTAAAATATCATTTTTCAAAGTGATACGTGCTTTACCTTTGTCTCCTCCAAACCAGCTCTTGAACGTTATCTTCGCACGATCGCTTTCAATTTTCTCCCCATGAATGTTCATTTCGTCTGTAGTTGAACAGTCGGTCTTGTTTCCATTATTATATATAAGGCAGTACCGCCCTTCTATTTCCCCCCCTTTTTCTTTAAGAGATAGTGTCATGGTAGTAACATCGTTGTTATAAGGATCAATGAGATCCCCTTTCCATTGCCCAGTGAAAGAGTTGGCATGAGACAAGAAACTTGCCATAAGTATCATCACAGGGAGAAAAATTTTTTTTACTAAAATATTCATTTAATCTTAACCTTCATGCAGCTATCAACCCTGTTAAGCCAGCCGTTAATATTTTCCTTATTTCGCGGGTCAGACTCTGTTAACTTCCAGTAATATTCCTTACGGATTTCAGCTATACGGCTTGTAAGTTTATCAGGATCTTTTACACTGTTCATTGCTTGAATTGTTTCCGTGCCAATAAATCCATCGATCTTAATATTTGCACCAAACTCATTGTTTAATAGATGCTGTATCTTCCTCCCTGCGCCGCCTGAAGTGATTGTCCAATCATATGACATTAAAGCAAGTTTAGGGTCGTTTACATACTGGAACCCAGACGGATTCCAGTATCTCTTCTTATATATTATTTCAGCTTGCTCAATCGTAAGAGCTTTTAGGTTAGCAAGAGTGGGGGACACACCTAAATCTTCCTTCGCATATTTTAACCATGTTTTCCAGGCTATACCCCTATTAGTTGGTCCGCCTTTATCTGCCAATCTATTTGCATACCCACCTTCGTGCCGCAATACTATTGAAGATATTTTTGAAAAGTTATCATTATGAATTGGTGTTTTATTTTGTAATGTTTCAATATTTTTTTTGCTATTAGCCTTAGTCTCCGGGCGCATAGAATGACCCCGTTGTTCCACCGTAAAAAATGTCTCTAACTCTTGTTCGAAAGCCGTTTTATAGTTTATACCCGGTGCCCGCGCGCCAGGTTTTGCATCAGAATCGTTCAGATGAAGGGCGCCGCTGCCGGTGGAGATATAGGCTTCATCAGTGGCAAAAAAATTAAAACATCGTCCCGTCAGGTTTATCTGCCCGTCAGCGTTAAGCTCCAGCACGCTTTCCCCGCACTCCAGCCGCAGCGTCCTGCCTGCGCCCAACACCAGCATATCAGCGGCTGCGTCGCGCTTGCTGCCGCCGGTTAACTGCGTTGTGTCGCCCTTGACGGCAAGAAAATGGTTTCCCGCTACCCGTCGGTGCGCGTCGCCCCCAACAAAATGGTGATGCGCAGCGGCGATATGATGGTTTGCATTATGCTTCACCGTGACGTCAAGATCGCGCTCTGCCTGTATCAGAATCTGCTGAGCGCCCGCTTTGTCCTCAAAGCGCAGAATATTTTCGCTGCCGCGCGGGCTATCTTTGGTTCGCGTCATAAAACCTGACTGCGTCGCCGCCGCCGGCAATGCCCACGGCGGCATGTACGCCTCATTATAAACGCGTCCGGTGACGATCGGCCGATCCGGATCGCCGTTAATGAAGTCAACCACAACCTCATCGCCCACGCGCGGTATCTGCACGCCGCCGAACCCCTGGCCCGCCCACGGGCCGGAAACACGTATCCAGCACGAGCTGGTGTCGTCGCCTGTGGCGTTGCGATCCCAGTGGAATTTCACCTTGATACGACCATATTTGTCCGTCCAGATAGATTTGCCGTGCGGGCCTGCCACCTTTGCCGTCTGCGGGCCACAGGTGCGCGGCCACGGCTTGTTGTATGACGGTCTGAACGTCACATCGGCCGGAATAACGGTAATGTTGATGTTCTGTTTCGCGCTGCTTTCATCGCCGCTGGCATAGCTGTTTTCTTCAAAAAGGTATGTCGCTGACAGGATCAGATAATTACCGTTGTCGCTGAACGCAGGCGCGCGGATTAGCGTAAAGGTGTGTCCGGGAGTAAGGCCAACTGCCGTGGCGCTGGCGGTGATGCGTCGGTGCTCTGCCTGCCACGCCTGTTGACGAATGCGCGCGTAAGCTTCGCCGTGACTGTGGTCGACGAAATGCCCTGGCCAGTCATAAAAGTCAATTCGCCCCGGTAAAGGTGAGGCGGGATTCTGCCGCGCTTGCAGCATCCAGGCGTTTGGCTTACGGAAGTCATAGTCGTCAGTACTGTAAAGTCCCGGCGTCACGCTGTCAGTCGGGCGCCAGTTGCTCAGGCCTTCCTCGCGAGTGGTGCCGCCTGAAGGCGTGGCGTGCCAGGCGACGGTTTCATAACCGGGGAATGGTTCATGCTGCTCCGCGCTGTCCGCCAGCACCAGCGTGTGGCTGTCGGCGCTGTGGCGAAAGAACCAGTAGATGCCTTCCAGCGCCGTCAGGCGGCGGATGAAGGCAAAGCTGCTCTCCTGATACTGCACGCAGTATTCCCAGACGCGATAGCTGCCAGTAAGGCGGTCTTCAAATTTTATGCCATATTCGCCGAGCAGCGTTTTAACGATTTCCGGCACTGTACGATGCTGGAAGATACGCTGATTTTTATCGCGTTTTAGCGGCCAGAGATCCGGCTCAACGGTCAGGGTATAAACGGTGTAGCGCGTGCCGTTCAGCGCCTCGCTGTTGGCGGCCACAGCGGTGATTTTACCGTTAAGATAACGCGGTTCGCTGAGCAGTCCCGGCAGTGGAATCACGACGGTAACCGGCTGGCCGAGCAGGGCGTGGCGATCGAGGCGGGCGTCGTGCCCAAGCAGTTTAAGGGTGAAAACGAAGGCATCAGAGAGGGCTTCGGTGCCTTCCAGTTTGCGAAACAGCAGCCCGTCAACGGGCAGCCGTGCGGTAATGCGGTCAAACATAGGTACATCCCTGTTTCAGAACTTGACCGCAATCCTGCGGTAAGTGATTAGGAAATCATCGAAGAAGCAGTGTGCAAAAAAGCAGCATTTAGATCCAGTGTTTTTAAAGTTTTTCTGAAAATGCCTGAACAGGGGCGCAAGGTGTAGCTATAGCAGCCATCCCTTTTTATGGGCCTGTTCCAGATGATAGTGCAGATGACTCCACAGCGACGGCCACTGCTCTGCCAGCGCGGCATTGCGTGCCAGCACCTGTTCCAGCCGGATGCCGTTTTCTATCCAGCTTTGCCCCTGATTATGCAGATTGAGCATGATCGGCAGCGCGCGGTCCAGCATATTGGCGAAGCGGGCTTCAGCGGTCTCGTTGTTTTCATATTCGTCCCACAGCGCACGAAAATTGTCAGCCAGCGCGGGGGGAAGCAGGCCGAAAATACGATCGGCGGCAGCCCGTTCCTGTTGATGAATCGCTTCCCGCGCCGCCAGGTCATACACCAGTACGTCGCCTGCGTCGATTTCAACAACATCATGTAGCAGCGCCATTTGAACCGCGCGCGCGGTGTCCATTTGCGCATCGTAGTATTGGGCCATGCTCATCGCGGATACTGCGAGATGCCAGCTATGCTCTGCGGAATTCTCGTGACGTGAATTGCCAATCAGACGGGTACGGCGCTCAACGCGTTTCAGCTTATCCAGCTCCATAAGAAAAGCCACAACGTCACTCATTGCCCCAAAGTCGTTGACGGATACTTCTGACATGTTTACCTCGCGTTTCCATGCGGAAAAAATTTGGCATTAGTGTAAGGCAAACGTTTGCACATTTCATTTAAGAAAGTGTGTTACAGGATTACACAGTTTATTTAAGCGTACAGGTGTACACTGGAATCATTCTCAGTTACTCTGATTTCGCTCAATTTTTGGGCATGTCGGTCGTCGTATTGCGGCAGATGAAATTCACTGGCGGCGCGCCGCCATCCAAACGCCCGACAACATTGAGACTACTCTTCATGGCTGAAAAATCTTTACTGACCCAGGGCTATTCGGTGGCCGAAGAAATTGCCAACAGCATCAGCCACGGAATCGGCTTCATTTTTGGCATTGTGGGGTTAGTGCTTCTGTTAACGCAGGCGATGGCCTCGCAGGCCGATGTCATCGCAATAACCAGCTACAGCCTCTATGGCGGCAGCATGATCCTGCTGTTTCTGGCATCAACGCTTTACCATGCGCTTCCCTGGCCGCGTGCCAAAACCTGGTTAAAAAAGATCGACCATTGCGCCATTTATGTGCTGATTGCGGGCACCTACACGCCATTTTTACTGGTAGGGCTGAAATCTCCGCTCGCGCATGGGTTAATGGTGGTGATTTGGGGACTGGCGCTGATGGGAATCCTGTTTAAGCTGGCCTTTATACACCGCTTCGAAGCGCTCTCGGTGACTACATATCTGCTGATGGGATGGCTTTCGCTGATCGTTATTTATCAGCTGGCCGTGAAGCTTCCACCCGGTGGGATCGGGTTACTGATTGCGGGCGGCGTCATCTACTCGCTCGGCGTCATTTTTTACGTTGCAAACCGCATTCCCTATAACCATGCTATCTGGCATGGGTTCGTGCTTGGCGGCAGCGTCTGTCACTTCCTGGCTATCTATCTCTACGTTATGTAAAGACGGGGCCTGCCGGCCCCGTCGACTGGCTATTCCGCCAACGAATATGGCAAAGGCTGAATAGCCAGCCTGCCGCCTTCATCGCCCTGCACGCGCAGCACGCTATCCGGCTCCAGGTCATTATTCAGCACGGCCTGCACCCAGGCGTCGCCGTTATCCAACTGGCAGGCGCCAAGAATGATGCCGGTTCGCCGCCAGTTCTCACCCATCTTCATCTCCAGCGCGCTGTTGGCAGCGGGTACCTGACCTGCCGCACCCGCCAGCCAGTAAAGCGCGCGTTTATTCGCGCCGCGAAACTTAGCGCGCGCCACCATTTCCTGACCGGTATAGCAGCCTTTTTTAAAGCTGATGGCGTCCAGCGCCTGTAGATTCGTCGCCTGTGGGATCAGCTGCGCGCTGGTTTCCGCGTCAATCACCGGCAGGCCCGCTTCGATATCCAGTGCCAGCCACTGCGCGCTGTCGCTCAGCTGCGCCTGGTCGCCAAGGGCTTCGCGCAGCGCCTGCGCTTTTTCAGCGGTGGTCACCAGCAGGAAACGCTCGGCAGGTGCGGAAAACCACAGCAGCGTGGTGTCATCCTGCGCAACCACGGGGTTTTCCTCGTCCGGCAGTTGCGCAAAAACGTTTGCCAGCGCGCCGCGGCATTGAAGGCCCGCCACGCCCAGCAAAACGGCCTCGTCATCGGCCTCAATAGCGACTTTGGCGAAAATCGCATACTTCTTCAGTTCGGCAATCTGATTGTCACGCAGGCTACGGCGCTCTATGTAGGCGAGTTCGCCAGCGCGATGAAACAGGCGCAGGTTGCTCCACATTTTGCCTTTGGCATCGCAGTGCGCCGCCAGACGGTGATCGTTGGCCGCAAGGGCTGCGACATCCAGCGTAACCTGACCCTGAAGATAGCTGACGCGATCCGCGCCGGACACGTTAACCACGCCCCACGCTTCCAGTGAAATCAAGGTAAGCGGCAGACGTGCCGATGCGGCGGGCTGGCGTGGTGGAAAAGAAAAAATCGGCATGATTCCGTCCTGATAATAAGATACACCCTGCTACTCATGTTAAAAGAGCCGTCCGTCTTTGCAACCCGTTTCCTGAAAATGGCGCACAAAACGCGTGATAGCACTGCAACGGGCGCAGGTACTTTGCGGCACACGACGAAAGACGATATGTCGGCCATCAACTTCACTGATAAAAAGCGCTACACTAGCGGCCATCTTTGAGTCACAGGCGATAATAAATGGATATTAACAATAAAGCGCGGGTTCAGTGGGCCTGCCGTCGGGGGATGCGCGAACTCGACATCTCCATCATGCCTTTTTTCGAGTATGAATATGATTCGCTCAGCGAAAACGATAAACAGGTGTTTGTTCGTCTGCTGGAGAGCGACGATCCCGACCTGTTCAACTGGCTGATGAACCACGGCGAACCGGCTGATGCCGAGCTGAAACGCATGATTAACCTGATCCAGCAGCGAAACAAGCAGCGTGGCCCTGTGGCACTTTGATCTGCGGGTTTCCTGGCTGGCGCAATGGATTTCTCTGCTACTGCATGGCATTGCGATGCTGGCGTTGCTGCTCGCGCCGTGGCCGGCCAGCTTAACGGTGGTGTGGGTGGTGCTGTTGACGCTGGTGGTATTTGAGTGCGTTCGCAGCCAGCGTCGTATTCGTAGCCGCGAGGGCGATATCGCGCTGTTGGAAGAGCGGCAGCTTTACTGGCGTCAACAGCGCTGGCGCATCCACGGGCGCCCGTGGATAACCCGACAGGCCATCTTACTGGCGCTGCGCTCGCCAAAGGGCGAGCAGGAACAGCTCTGGCTGATGAAAGACAGCATGGATGAAGCGGCATGGCGGCAGTTACGGCAGCTTCTGCTCAGCACAGCTGACGCGGCTTAATCTAACGTGAGCCCTGGAGTGACGCGGCCATTTCGGTGAGGATCTGCTCGCACCACTGCGCGATGCGCTCGTCGGTCTCTTCAAACTGATTGATATCGTCCAGCGCGAGGCCGAAGAACTGTTTTCCATCGGCGGTGAGCGGCTTTGTGCTGGTGAACTCATAGCCTTCGTTCGGCCAGTAGCCGACACGTTTCACGCCCAGGGGGGCCAGCACATCATGCAGCATACCCAGCGCGTCGAGAAACCACTCGCTGTATTCCGCCTGGTCGCCCATGCCGTAAAGCGCCACCACTTTGCCGCTCAGGTTGAGCGTGGGAAGGTCGGTCCAGATCGCCTCCCAGTCCTCCTGAAGCTCGCCGAAGTCCCAGGTGGGAATACCGAGGATCAGCATGTCATACTGCTCCATCAGGCGGGGAGAGTCGTCTTTAAGATTGTGCAGCGTAACGAGATCGTCGCCGATAAAATCGCGGATCTTCTCCGCAGCCATTTCGGTATAGCAGGTGCTGGAACCATAAAAAAGACCGATATTCATACGCAATAAACTCAATTCACTTGATGCAATGGCGCGGATTATATCAGAATTGACGCCGATGCCGGTAAAGTAAGGGGCAACACGTGCAGGACAGCGAGCTCATCGAACAGTTTCTGGATGCGCTATGGATAGAGCGTAACCTGGCGGAAAATACCGTCAGCGCCTATCGCCTTGACCTCGCCTCGCTGACGGCGTGGATGGCGCATCATGGCACCGGTTTACTGCGTGCAGAAGCTGCCGATCTTCAGCAGTTTCTGGCAGAGCGACTTGAGGGCGGCTATAAAGCCACCAGCTCAGCGCGCCTGCTCAGCGCCATGCGACGACTGTTTCAATATCTTTATCGCGAGAAACTGCGCGATGACGATCCCAGCGCGCTACTTTCCGCGCCCAAACTGCCGCAGCGGCTGCCGAAAGATCTCAGCGAGGCGCAGATCGGCCGGCTATTGCAGGCGCCCGGCACCGAGCAGCCCATCGAGCTGCGCGACAAAGCGATGTTGGAGCTGTTGTACGCCACCGGCCTGCGCGTCACCGAGCTGGTCAGCCTGACGCTGAATAACGTCAGCCTGCGGCAGGGCGTGGTCAGAGTTATCGGCAAGGGCAATAAAGAGCGTCTGGTGCCAATGGGCGAAGAGGCACGTCACTGGCTGGAGCAGTACATTGAATATGGTCGTCCCTGGCTGCTGAACGGGCAAACCATTGATGTGCTTTTTCCCAGCAATCGCGCGCAACAAATGACGCGGCAAACTTTCTGGCATCGAATAAAACATTACGCCACACTGGCAGGCATCGACAGCGAAAAGCTCTCTCCTCACGTGCTGCGCCACGCTTTCGCCACCCATCTTCTGAACCACGGTGCCGATTTGCGTGTCGTACAGATGCTTTTGGGGCACAGCGATCTGTCGACCACCCAAATTTATACGCACGTCGCCACCGAGCGGCTGCGACAGCTACATCAACAGCATCATCCGCGCGCCTGAAGATACGGCCAGGAGATGCGGCTATAAGGATATGAAATGAAAAAGCGTCACCTGCTACTGCCCCTGTTAATCACCGCCGTCAGCGGTATTGCGCACGCTGACGACGCGGCCATCCAGCAGGCTCTGAAAAAACTGGGGCTGTCGCAGACGGAAATTCAGCCTTCGCCGCTGCCGGGCATGAAAACCGTACTGACCGAAAGCGGCGTGCTCTACGTTACCGAAGACGGTAAACAGTTTATTCAGGGGCCGCTTTACGACGTCAGCGGCAAGCAGCCGGTTAACGTCACCAACAAGCTGTTGGAGAAAAAAGTGGATGCGCTGAGCAGCGAGATGATCGTGTATAAAGCGCCGAAAGAGCAGCATGTGATTACGGTCTTTACCGATATCACCTGCGGCTACTGCCGCAAGCTGCACAGCGAAATGGCCGACTACAACGCGCTCGGCATCACTGTCCGTTATCTGGCGTTTCCGCGTGAGGGGATGACCGGACAGGTTGCGAAAGAGATGACCTCCATCTGGTGCACCGCCGATCGGCGCAAAGCGTTTGATGCCGCCATGAAGGGCGAGGCGGTTTCACCGGTGGATTGCAAAATCGATCTCTCGAAACATTACAAGCTGGGGGTCCTGTACGGTATTCAGGGCACGCCCGCCATTTTGCTGGAAAACGGCATGATGGTGCCGGGTTACCAGGGGCCGAAAGAAATGAAGCAGATGCTCGACAGCCAGAAAACGGGTAGTTGAGCCGGGTGAATAACAAAACAGAACTCCGCCGTCGTCAGGCGACGGAAGGGTGCGAGCTGCCGTCCGACCTTCATCCGCTGCTTCGTCGTCTTTACGCCCATCGCGGTGTCCGCCAGGCGGGTGAACTGGAACGGGGCGCGAAAAACCTTCACGCGTTCCATTCGCTCAGCGGTATCGACAAGGCCGCTGAGATCCTGCAACAGGCTATCGCTGCGGATCTTTGCATTATGATCGTGGGCGACTTTGACGCCGACGGCGCCACCAGCACCGCGCTGACGGCGCTGGCGCTGCGCGGCATGGGCGGCAATAACGTTAAATATCTGGTGCCCAATCGATTTGACGATGGCTACGGACTGAGTCCGGACGTGGTAGAGCAGGCGGCGGCGCGCGGCGCGCAGCTTATTCTGACGGTGGATAACGGCATTTCATCGCACGCCGGCGTCAGCCTTGCTCATGAGAAGGGCATCGCGGTAGTGATTACCGACCATCATCTGCCGGGCGAAACGCTGCCGGATGCGGACGCCATCGTCAATCCCAACCTGCCTGATTGCCGCTTTCCATCGCGGTCGCTGGCAGGCGTCGGGGTGGCGTTTTACCTGATGCTGGCGCTGCGGGCGCGCCTGCGAGACAGCGGCGTTACCGCTTTACCGAACCTGGCGGAACTGCTGGATCTGGTGGCGCTCGGCACCGTTGCCGACGTGGTGCCGCTGGATGCCAACAACCGTATTTTGGTCTGGCAGGGATTGAGCCGTATTCGTGCGGGCAAATGCCGACCCGGTATTCGTGCGCTGTTGGAAATAGCGAATCGCGACGCGCGGCAGCTTAACGCCAGCGATCTTGGGTTTGCGCTGGGGCCGCGCCTCAATGCGGCTGGCAGGCTGGATGATATGTCGGTCGGCGTGGCGCTGCTGCTTAGCGACGATCTGGCTCAGGCCCGCATGCTGGCCAGCGAGCTGGACGCGCTCAATCAGACGCGTAAAGAGATTGAGCGCGGAATGCAGGCGGAAGCGCTGGCGCTGTGCAACGCGCTGGAGCGCGAAAGCGAAACTCTGCCGCTGGGCATCGCCATGTTTCATCCTGAATGGCATCAGGGCGTGGTAGGCATACTCGCTTCACGTTTAAAAGAGCGATTTCACCGGCCGGTGATCGCTTTTGCGCCCTCGGGCGACGGCATGCTTAAAGGGTCCGGCCGATCCGTCAGCGGACTGCATATGCGCGATGCGCTGGAGCGCCTGGATACGCTTCATCCGGGGTTGATGATTAAATTCGGTGGTCACGCGATGGCGGCGGGTTTAACGCTGGAAGAGGCGAAATTCGATGAGTTCCGACAGCGCTTTGGCGGTCTGGTAGGCGAATGGCTGGATAAAGAATCCCTACAGGGCGTGATCTGGTCAGACGGCGAGCTGATGGCGCAGGAGCTCACGCTACCGACTGCCGAGCTGTTACGCGAGGCTGGCCCGTGGGGGCAGGCGTTTCCTGAACCGCAGTTTGACGGCAGGTTCACGCTTATCCAGCAGCGGCTGGTCGGCGAGCGCCATTTAAAAGTGATGCTTGAGCCGCTTGGCGGCGGCCCGCTGCTGGACGGCATCGCCTTCAACGTGGATACCACGCTCTGGCCCGATAACAGCGTCAGGCAGGTTGAGCTGGCCTATAAGCTGGATATTAACGAGTTTCGCGGCAACCGCAGTGTTCAACTGATTATCGAACACCTCTGGCCGCTGTAGGCTTTCGTCTCCGGCATATCGCAGGCCGGAGACGGTCAAATTGCCGCCCGGAATGCTATAAACCGCAGGCGATTTCAGGTAAACTGCTGCGCTACATTTATGCCTATCTGGAACACTCTACAGCCATGTTTGAAATTAATCCGGTAAAGAACCGAATTCAGGATCTCTCTGAGCGCAGCGGCGTTCTCAGGGGGTATCTTTGACTACGATGCCAAGAAAGAGCGCTTAGAAGAAGTTAACGCCGAGCTGGAGCAGCCGGACGTCTGGAACGAACCTGAACGCGCCCAGGCGCTGGGTAAAGAGCGCTCCTCGCTGGAAGCCATCGTCGATACGCTGGAGCAGATGAGCCAGGGTCTGGAAGACGTGGCTGGCCTGCTGGAGCTGGCGGTTGAAGCCGAAGACGAAGACACCTTCAACGAAGCGGTCGCCGAACTGGACGGCCTGGAGAAGAAGCTGGGCGAGCTTGAGTTCCGCCGCATGTTCTCTGGTGAGTACGACAGCGCCGACTGCTACATTGATATTCAGGCCGGTTCCGGCGGTACGGAAGCACAGGACTGGGCCAGCATGCTGGTGCGTATGTACCTGCGCTGGGCCGAAGCCAAAGGTTTTAAAACCGAAGTTATTGAAGAGTCCGAAGGGGAAGTGGCCGGCACTAAATCCGCTACGCTGCGCATCAGCGGCGATTATGCCTTCGGCTGGCTGCGTACCGAAACCGGCGTACATCGCCTGGTGCGTAAAAGCCCGTTTGACTCCGGCGGCCGTCGTCATACCTCATTCAGTTCCGCCTTTATCTACCCGGAGGTGGATGACGATATTGATATCGAAATCAATCCGGCGGATCTGCGCATTGACGTTTATCGCGCATCAGGCGCGGGCGGACAGCACGTTAACCGTACGGAATCGGCGGTGCGTATTACTCACATACCGACCAATACCGTGACGCAGTGTCAGAACGACCGCTCTCAGCATAAAAACAAAGACCAGGCGATGAAGCAGATGAAGGCGAAGCTGTACGAACTGGAAATGCAAAAGAAAAATGCTGAGAAACAGGCGCTGGAAGATAACAAATCCGATATCGGCTGGGGCAGCCAGATCCGTTCATATGTGCTTGATGACTCGCGCATCAAAGATCTGCGCACCGGCGTGGAAACGCGCAACACCCAGGCCGTGCTTGACGGCGATCTGGACCGTTTTATTGAAGCAAGTTTGAAAGCAGGGCTATAAGGAACTGACATGTCTGAACAACATCCGCAGGGCGCTGACGTCGCGCTTGAGTTGAATAATGAACTGAAAGCGCGTCGTGAAAAGCTCAGCGCGCTGCGTGAAAACGGCGTGGCATTTCCGAATGATTTCCGCCGCGATCGTACCGCTGATGTGCTGCACGCTGACTACGATGCGAAAGAGAATGAAGAGCTTGAAGCGCTCGGCATCGAGGTAAGCGTGGCCGGTCGTATGATGACCCGTCGCATCATGGGTAAAGCATCGTTCGTGACGCTTCAGGACGTCGGCGGTCGTATTCAGCTTTACGTTTCCCGCGACGATCTGGCGGAAGGCATTTATAACGAACAGTTTAAAAAGTGGGATCTGGGCGACATCGTCGGCGCGCGCGGCAGGCTGTTCAAAACCAAAACCGGCGAGCTGTCCATCCACTGCCACGAGCTGCGTCTGCTGACCAAAGCGCTTCGTCCGCTGCCGGATAAGTTTCACGGTCTGGCCGATCAGGAAACGCGCTATCGCCAGCGCTATCTGGATCTGATCGCCAACGACGAATCCCGCAAAACCTTTAAAATTCGTTCGCAGATTATGGCGGGCATCCGCAGCTTTATGGTCGGCCGTGACTTTATGGAAGTTGAAACTCCGATGATGCAGGTGATCCCGGGCGGCGCGTCGGCGCGTCCGTTTATTACTCACCACAACGCGCTGGATATTGATATGTATCTGCGCATCGCGCCGGAGCTTTATCTGAAGCGCCTGGTGGTTGGCGGCTTTGATCGCGTGTTTGAAATCAACCGTAACTTCCGCAACGAAGGTATTTCGCCGCGCCATAACCCTGAGTTCACCATGATGGAACTCTATATGGCCTACGCGGACTACAAGGATCTGATCGAGCTGACCGAAAGCCTGTTCCGTACGCTGGCGCAGGACGTGCTGGGCACGACGGTGGTGCCTTACGGTGAGCAGGTGTTTGACTTCGGCAAGCCGTTCGAGAAGTTGACGATGAAAGAGGCGATTCTGAAGTACCGTCCTGAAACCAACCTGACCGACCTCGACGATTTTGATAAGGCCGGTGCGATTGCGCAGTCGCTGGGCATCAAAATTGAGAAGAGCTGGGGCCTGGGTCGCCTGGTGACTGAAATTTTCGAAGAGACGGCGGAAGCGCATCTGATCCAGCCGACCTTTATCACCGAATATCCTGCGGAGGTTTCACCGCTGGCGCGCCGCAATGATGTTAACCCGGAGATCACCGACCGCTTTGAGTTTTTCATCGGCGGCCGCGAAATCGGCAACGGCTTCTCCGAGTTAAACGATGCGGAAGATCAGGCCGAGCGTTTCCAGCAGCAGGTTAACGCAAAAGACGCCGGTGATGATGAGGCGATGTTCTATGACGAAGACTACGTTACCGCGCTGGAGCATGGTCTGCCGCCAACGGCGGGTCTGGGGATCGGCATTGATCGCATGGTGATGCTGTTTACCAACAGCCATACCATTCGCGATGTGATCCTCTTCCCGGCGCTGCGTCCGGGCAGTCGCTAAGCCATAAAGATGATAAAAAGGGGCGAAGAGATTCGCCCCTTTTTTATTTCGTCGCGATCTGTGACGCCAGGCCGATCCTCTCTGCATTCACCTTCTATAGTTAGCAGACCCATATGGGTTAACGGAGGTGGCTATGTCTGAACGTCCCGATTATCAAGATCCCGTTCCTGATGATGCAGAATATCCGGCTTATGAAGATGATGAAGATCTGCCAGAAGGAAGTGACGAAATTGTCGACCCGCTCGAAGACGACGATGAAGATTTACCGGAAAAGGACATCTGATCTACCCGCCTGAACCGCTCGCGTAACGTCGGGCCGTAGTTCGAGCCTGAGTCCGGCCACCTGCCCGACTCAGGCTCTGTCTGCCGCAATCCTGTACCACCATGGAACTTCCCCTTCGCCTCCAACACTCAGCCTGTTAGTAAAATGGCGCGGCACATTCGACGCGTCATTTCATCAGGCAGAAGAAAAGGGGATAACCGTGCCGTCACCGATTTCCGGAAGAATACCCGTTGCGCCAACCAGCCGGGATCTGCGCGATCTGGGTCCGAATGACAGAGTGAATATCCGTCTGGCGCTGGAACCGGGCAACCCGGTGCATCGCGACTGCGAAGTGAGGGTCAGCAGTCAGCAGTTCAACGCATTGCGAGTGGCGAACCAGGCCATTCAGGACACCCACAAGATCCTCTTCATGGGCGTGGGCGATCAGCGTTTTCATTCCCTTAATACCAATGCCGAGACGTTCAAGCGTCTGTTAGTGATGCGCAAGCGCGTTGAAGATGCAAAGATGACGCCGCTTCAGAGCATATGGGAAGCAAAGCGTTATCGCGTGGGGAACTGCGGTGAACTGGCGATGATCTGTGGGCAGTTGATCGCCAGTTCCGGGTTAAATCAGCCCGTGTCGGTAATGGAAACGAAGGGCAAAGTTGATCATACCTATGTGGTTATTGGCGATCCTGCTTCAAAAGATGAAAAGGTCATCGCCGATCCCTGGGCGCTGTTCAGCCGTGCCATGCTGGAGAAGAACTTCCACTATGCCAGCGCCAGCTCAAGAAACGTGCATACGTTCACGCCGCAATACGATCCCGCAATGAAAGCGGCGCTCACCAGCGACGGCATGGTCAGCCGTGCCGAGGTGGAGCGGGAGTTTGCGCCGTTGAGTGAGGGGTTGGGTAATCCTGATAACGAAGCTCTGATAAGAAAGGCGACAAAAAAACGTTGGCTATACGATCAGTTTCACGCCTCCGAAAACCTGGGCGAAAGGTATCGCTACGGCTCCGGCCATGATAAGCGCTATGTGGATCAGAACATGACGAAGGCGGAATACCAGGAGATTTACAACGGCCCGCGCCCCTCGGCGCCCGAACCGCGACCTGCCCGCTACTATCCACCCACGGCGAGCGGCAGCATGCCACAGCGCAGCTACAGTAGCCGGACACGACCTGCCTCACAGTATGCGCCGGAAGCTGACCTCTCCGAACGCCTGCGCAGAATGTCGACAGCCGATGAACCGCGCCCTCGCCGTCACTCTTTTGTCGCGGAAAGGCCGCCCGCGTCACACCGCCACTCTTTTTCCGCCGACAGGCCATCCACGTCCCATCGTCAAGCCGCTGCGGCTGAACGGGAACCGCGCTACACCTCGTCGCAGTCTCGCCCGGTTTATGTGGAGGTTCAGCCGGAGTCCTCACACCGATCGCGTCGCCACCGGCACCGCGACCGCGACCGTGAGAGAGAGATGAGCAGTCGCCTTTCCCGTTTCACATCCTTTTTTACTCGTTAATAATGATTGAGAGGCCACTATGGCGGATTCTGATACGCTGAAAAATTTACTGATGCCGCTGTTGCAGGCGCCTGGCGCAGCGGCGCCTGTACTGGAAAATTCAGACAGCTATACCCTGACGCTCAGCCAGTCCCTGGTTATGGAGCTGAGCGAAACCCCACAGGAATACCTGACCGTAAGCTGCCTGCTTGATATCCCGGAGGCGCGCTATGACGAGTGGGAAACGCTGGCGATTTTACTGCAAAGTAACCTGCTTGGGCTGGAGCATCCGCCGATCGTTACTGGCCTGCTGATTGAGCAGAAGAAGGTGATCCTCTGGACGCGCCAGCCGTTTATAGTGTTGGACTCATCGGCGATGAAGGTACTGGTCGAGCGCTTTGCCCAACAGGCCGGGCATGTACAGGCATGGCTGCATGAACCGCTGGAGCAGGCCGCAGACGTCTGATTCTCGTCCTGCCGTCGCTGCCGGAATGATATTTTATCGCCGCCGGTTGAAAAAAAGAGGCCGCTCGTAGAGAGTGAGAACTCAGCTGGCAGAAAGAGGCATGCAATGAAAACTCTGGGACTGATTGGCGGCATGAGCTGGGAGTCAACCGTTCACTACTATCGCCTGATCAATGAAGGCGTGAAGGCGAAGTTGGGCGGCCTGCATTCGGCAAAACTGGTGCTGTGGAGCGTGGACTTTCATCAGATCGAAGCCTGCCAGGCCCGCGGTGAATGGGATAAAGCGGGAGAGATACTGGCGGATGCGGCTCAGGCGCTGAAACGGGCCGGGGCAGAAGGCATCGTGCTTTGTACCAACACCATGCATAAGGTTGCCGATCCTGTTGCCGCATGCGGTCTGCCGCTTTTACACATCGCCGACTGCACCGCAAAGGTGATTAACGCGCAGGGTATGTCGCGCGTGGCGTTGCTCGGCACGCGCTACACCATGGAGCAGGATTTTTATCGCGGCCGGTTGCGCGATAAATTTGCGATTGAAACGCGGGTGCCGGACGAGGCCGATAGGCAGGAGGTAAACCGAATCATTTTTGACGAGCTGTGCCTGGGCGTGTTCAGTCCGCAGTCAAAAGTGCGTTTACAACAGATTATTGCAGCGCTGAAAGAACAGGGCGCGGAAGGCGTCATTTTTGGCTGCACCGAAATTGGCCTGTTGCTCAATGAAGCGGATTGCCCGATGCCGGTGATTGACACCACGGCGTTTCACGCGGCGGCCGCCGTTGATTTTATGCTTTCGCCCTTATGACTTGATGGCGTCATTGAGCCAGTCTTTGAAACGCGCATAAGGGACATACAGCGACACGTCTTTGTAAAGCAGTTTGCCTGTTTTCATGTCATTGATGCGGCTGGAATAGCCAACGATCACGCCGCCGATGGAGTCGTCCGAGGCGTTATAAACCGCGCCGCCGGACATGCCTTTCACCACCCCGGCATCGGAAGCCACCACCACGCAGCTCAGCTTGTTCCAGCTATTTTTCAGGCCGGTATTGACCAGGTTGGTGCCGGTAGAGGCAACCGGCATGGCGGAAATAAAGCTGTAACCATAGAGATTGATTTTGTCGCCCATTCGCCCGTTGCGGAAGTGGGGCGGTTCCACGTTGCCGTTGTCGTGATAAACCACGGCCAGATCGCACTCAGGATGCCAGGCTTTCACCCGATAGAGCGAATATTTTGCCACGTGCGCGGCGGTCAGGCTGTAGTGCGGCGTGAGCGGGATGGTTGTGCCGAGCGTACCAACGCCTAACACCGTCGGGATGCCGGTAACGGTCATATCAACGCGTTTCACCGCTTCACTGCTGTACTCGTACTTTCCGACGGAACATCCGCAGAGCAACATCGCCAGCAAACAACTCATACGTTGCATTTTCTTTCCTCATCAGGCTGCGTACAGCACGGGAGCGCTTTTCGCTACTTAACCTAAATATCGGCTTTGTTCCTGAGAACTTTACTGTGTGGACATTGTTTATTGCGCATAACTATTGCCTGACGGGCAACAGTGATTTGATCTGCGCGGTGTATAAAGCGCCAGTGAGCTATGCTGTAATGCGTTTGTGATACAGATCAAATTTTACACCTAAACGCGCTCTTTGCCTGCACGAAAGATGTGTCGTCTCGTTTCCTGCTTTATTCCTGTTCTCATTCGGAGAGTTTTTTATGCCTCTTTCTTTGCTGGCGCTGGCCCTGAGCGCTTTTGCCATCGGCACGACAGAATTTGTCATTATGGGCCTGTTACCGGAAGTAGCCGGCGATCTTCAGGTGTCCATTCCCTCGGCGGGCTGGCTGATTAGCGGCTACGCATTGGGTGTGGCGATTGGTGCGCCAATCATGGCGCTGTTGACCGCTCGCCTGCCGCGCAGGCTGACGCTTATTCTGCTGATGGTGATTTTTATCGTTGGCAACGGCCTTTGCGCGCTGGCGTTCAGCTATAACCTGCTGATGCTGGCGCGCGTGGTGACGGCATTGTGCCACGGCGCGTTTTTTGGCATCGGTGCCGTGGTGGCCGCCAGCCTGGTCGCGCCGGGGAAACAGGCTTCTGCCGTGGCGCTGATGTTCACCGGCCTGACGCTGGCGAACGTACTGGGCGTGCCGCTGGGCACCTGGTTTGGTCAACTCTTCGGCTGGCGGGCGACGTTCTGGGGCGTGGCAATGATCGGCATTCTGGCGTTTATTGCGCTGTTCGTCAGCCTGCCGCGTCATCGTGAAGAAAAACCGGTGCATCTTGCCAGTGAAATTAGCGCACTGGCTAACGGTAAACTGTGGCTGTCGCTATTGATGACGATCTTTTTCGCTGCGGCGATGTTTACGCTGTTCAGCTATATCGCGCCGCTGCTGTTGCAGGTCACCGGCGTGAGTGACAAAGGCGTGAGCTGGACGCTGTTTTTGATCGGCGCGGGCCTGACGGTGGGCAACATTCTTGGCGGCAAACTGGCCGACTGGAAAGTGTCGTTCAGTCTGATCCTCAGTTTTTCGCTGATTGCGTTGTTCTCTCTGGCATTTTCATGGACCAGCCACGCGCTCTGGCTGGCGGAGATCACGCTGTTTTTATGGGCGATGGCGACGTTTGCCACCGTACCGGGGCTGCAAATTAACGTGGTGCGCCACGGCAACGAGGCGCCGAATCTGGTTTCCACGCTCAATATTTCCGCGTTTAACGTCGGCAACGCTTTGGGTGCCTGGGTGGGCGGCGCCGTGATCGGCAAGGGTTACGGCCTGACGGCAGTACCGATTGCCGCTGCACTGCTCGCGGTGATGGGGCTGATTATTTGCCTGATCACCTTTCGTCGCACCGGTGGACGGACGCAAACCGCGCGTGCTTAATCCAGCAGCGTCGCCAGGCGCCGGGTAAACAGGCCGATCTGCTGCATCAGATGGGTGCTGAATGCCTCGACCAGCGCCGAGGAGGGGCGATGGCGGGGGCGGATCAGGCTCACCGTGAACGGCACCTCAATGCTGAAACGGCGGATCGCCACGCCGTTGCTGGCATAGTCCAGCGCCGTCAGCGGATTGACCACCGAGACGCCCACGCCTGCCCGCACCATGGCACAGACCGAGGCAGCGCTGTGGGTTTCCATCACCATTCTGCGCTGCACGCCGTTTTCAGTAAAAAGATGATCCAGCAGCTGGCGATAGCTGTCGGTACGCGACAGGCTGATGTAGTTGTGCCCGGCAAAGTCCTGCGGCGTCAGGCATTTTTTTTCTGCCAGCGGATGTCCCTCAGGCAGGACGCATACTTCATTGCCCGTGAACAGCTCGGTGCGCTCGGTTCCCGCAGGCGCGTGGTGGGTTTCCGTCAGCCCCAGATCGTAACGCTGGGCCGAGAGCCACTCTTCCAGTAAAGGCGATTCCTGCGGAATAATATTCAGGCTGAGTTCCGGCCAGCGCTGCAAGAAAGGCTGGCAAAGCGGCGGCAGCAGCGACTGCGAGAAAACCGGCAGGCAGGCAACAGACAGTTCGCCCTGACGAAACTGCTTCAGCCCTTCAGCCGCGCTGATAATTCTGTCCAGCCCGTACCAGGAGCGCTGTACCTCTTCAAACAGCCGCAGCCCCTGAACGGTTGGCTGCAACCGCCCGCGAATGCGATCGAAAAGCTTCAGGCCGGTAAGCCGTTCAAAGCGTGCCAGTTCCCGACTGACGGTGGGTTGCGAAGTATGTAACAGCGCCGCCGCTTCGGTCAGGTTGCCGGTGGTGACAACCGCATGGAAAATTTCGACGTGGCGCAAAGTGATATTACGCATTTTACTGTCCGTTTTGGATGTAAACCCATATCATGGATGAATAGCTTACGACAAAAAAGATATTTTTTATCCCGCTTCGTCTGTGGCGTAATGACCTTCTCATTCAGGAGAAGACATCATGCCGCAGCCCCTCAGCAATACCGATACCGCGTTGAATCACGCCAGCCTTTTGTCGCTGGCTCGCCACTACGGCGGCCCGGTGTGGGCCTACGATGCCGATATTATTCGTGAACGGATCAACAAGCTACGCCAGTTCGACGTGGTGCGTTTCGCGCAGAAAGCCTGCTCCAATATTCATATTCTGCGACTGATGCGCGAAGCAGGGGTGAAGGTGGATTCCGTTTCGCTGGGCGAGATCGAACGTGCGCTGGCGGCGGGCTATCAGCCGGGCGGCGATGAAATTGTTTTCACGGCAGACGTGGCTGATAAGCCGGTACTGGCGCGGCTGGCCGAACTGAAAATTCCGGTGAACGCCGGTTCGGTCGATATGCTGCATCAGTTGGGGCAGGTTTCGGCGGGCCATCCGGTGTGGCTGCGCGTGAATCCCGGTTTTGGTCACGGCCACAGTCAGAAAACCAATACCGGCGGTGAAAACAGCAAACACGGTATCTGGCACACCGATTTGGGGCTGGCGCTGGCAGCCATTCAGCAATACGGTCTGCGGCTGGTGGGCATTCATATGCATATCGGTTCTGGTGTGGATTATGCGCACCTTGAGCAGGTGTGTGACGCGATGGTGAATCAGGTTGTCGCTTTCGGTCAGGATCTGACGGCGATTTCCGCCGGCGGCGGCCTGTCGATTCCTTATCGTTATGGTGAAGAAGCCATTGATACCGATCACTATTACGGCCTGTGGGACGCCGCGCGTCAGCGGGTGGCGGCGCACCTGAATCATCCGGTGAAGCTTGAGATCGAGCCGGGCCGTTTTCTGGTGGCCGAGTCGGGCGTGCTGGTTTCTGAGGTGCGCGCGGTGAAGCAGATGGGCAGCCGTCATTTTGTGTTAGTGGACGCGGGCTTCAACGATTTGATGCGTCCTGCAATGTACGGCAGCTATCACCATATTTCTGCAATAGCGGGCGACGGTCGCGATCTGGATGAAAACACCACCACAGAGAGCGTGGTGGCGGGGCCTTTGTGCGAGTCCGGCGATGTCTTCACCCAGCTGGAGGGCGGCATGGTGGAAACGCGGGCGCTACCCGCCGTGAGACCAGGCGACTATCTGGTATTCCATGATACCGGCGCCTATGGCGCATCGATGTCTTCCAACTACAACAGCCGGCCGCTGCTGCCGGAAGTGCTGTTTGAGAACGGGCAGCCGAGACAGATCCGCCGTCCACAGACCATTCAGGAGCTGATGGCGCTGGAGAGGTAATTAAACACAGCCCTGAAAGCATCGGAGACGTGAGCGGTTTTTTTCAGGTCGCTTTATGCTTCGCGCTCGCGTCGATCAACCTCCGCGCGCCAGATCCTCAATATCCAGTTTTTCCGTCTGGCAGATGGAGATAAGACTGGCGGCCTCGTCGCCGAGACGCACAAAGGTATGGCGCATGGTGCTGTCGATGTAGGCGCTGTCGCCCCTGGCCAGGCGTAGCGGCGCGTACAGCTGCGTATGCAGCATCACTTCACCGCTCAGCACGTAAATAAACTCTTCGCCCGCATGCTGCGACCAGGCGTCATGCGGCGGCAGCTGCCGGGTTTCAATCTCCATTACTACCGGGATCATGCCTTTCACCAACAGTTCGGCCGCGTGCACTTCGTAGCGAAACCACGGATTCGTAAAGGTGAGGCCCTGGCCCGCCAGCGTGTAAGTGCGACGGCCCTGAATGCTGCCGCTGGTGAGCGGTTGATGCGGCAACTCTTCTGTAAACAGCTCGGCCAGCGAGTAATCAAAGGCGCTTGCAATCCTGGCGATGGTATCGAACGAGGCCGAAACCTGGCCTTTTTCAATCTTCGAAAGCGTGGAGATCGACACGCTGCTTAACTCCGCAACCTGCTCCAGCGTGAGCTCCCGCGCCTGACGTATCGCCCTGATGCGCGTTCCAAAATCCTGCTCGCCGGTGGTGGCTGCGCCCAGCCCGGAGGCTTCATGCTGTCGGGTGGCTTTCATAGTGCTGACTCTCTTCCACATAGTGAACGTGAAAGTAATTTCTCACATATGAGAAAAAATTTCCTATAAGAAAACTATATTGGTCTTTGTTTGCGTTAAGTAGCAGCTTAGAAAAAAACCTTCAGGAGCTGTTGCCATGACCGCCATCACCATCGCCAGCGTCACTTTACCGGCGTTTTACGATAAAGCGCGCAATCTCGATAACCTGCTGGCCTGGATGGCGCTTGCCGCGCAGGAAGGGGCCGATTTGGTTATCTTCCCTGAGCAGATATTACAGGGGTATCTGCCGGACACGCTCAACTGGAGCGGCGAAGCGGTGGCGTGGCAAATGCAGCAGGCCGAGGTGGTGCCACAGGGTGACAGCATTGTGACGTTGCAGCATAAGGCGACGCAGCTCGGCCTGCATGTGGTGTTCGGCATGACAGAGCGCCATCCGGAACGGGCCGAAGTGCTGTTCAACAGCGCGGTGCTGCTGGGGCCACAAGGTTTCGTTGGCGTGTATCGCAAGGTGCACCAGCCGGGCGATGAAAAACACGTTTACTATCCGGGCAGCGATTTTCCGGTATTTAACACGCCGCTTGGTCGCATTGGCATGCTGATTTGCTACGACAAAGTGTTCCCGGAAAGTACCCGTGAGCTGGCGCTGAAGGGGGCGGATATCATGATCATGCCCACCGCGTGGGGCTACGGCGGTGACGGTAGCGCAGGCGATGCCGATCCGATGGTCGATAGCTATACGCTGTTTGGTCGGGTGCGCGCGCTGGAGAACCAGTGCTGGATGATCGAATCCAACCTGTGCGGACAACACGGCAATCTGCATTACCACGGTCACAGCCGCATCATCGATCCGCTTGGCACCATCATCGCCGACAGCGGCACCACCGAAGGCATGGCGCTCGCCAACGTGGAGATTCAATCCGCCATTATGCGTGCGCGCAGCAGTGACTATCTCGGTTATCACTTCCTGAAAGATTACGTTCCGGTGCAGGCGCCGCCTTCGCCATTGACGGTTCACAATCGCCATGCGCGACCTTTGGGAGAAAGCCATGAGTAAGGTGCTGGAAGCCACAGGCATCCATAAAAGTTATCCAACGGCAGGCGGTGACGTCACGGTGCTGCGTAACCTGAACTTTCACGCCAATCGCAATGAGTTTGTCTCGTTTGTCGGGCCGAGCGGCTGCGGTAAATCAACGCTGTTCAACATCATCACCGGCCTGCTGATGCCCGACAGCGGCAGTATTCTGCTGAAAAACCGTGAAACCACCGGGACGCCTTCGCCGGAACTTGGCTATGTGCTGCAAAAGGATCTGCTGTTTCCGTGGCGTACGGTGATTGACAACGTGATCCTTGGGCTGGAAGTGCGCGGCACGCCGAAAGCCAAAGCGCGTGCCCGGGCGCGTGAACTGTTCGAACTCTACAAAATGACCGGTTATGAGCAGAAATACCCGTCGCAGCTGTCCGGCGGAATGCGCCAGCGCGTGGCACTGATGCGCACGATGGTGACGGATCCGGAAATCATCCTGATGGATGAAGCCTATAAGGCGCTGGATTATCCGCTGAAAATTGCGCTGGAAAGCGAATTACTCAGCGTGGTGAAAGAGCAGCACAAAACGGTGATTTTCATTACCCACGATATCGAAGAGGCGGTAACGATGTCGGATCGCGTTTACGTGATGAAAGCGCGACCGGGCGAAATCGTGCAGGAGATTGAGGTCGATCTCGGCACCCACAGCCTGTCGATTCCCGAACGTCGCCTGGCGCCGCGCTTCAATGACTATTACGAGCGCATCTGGCGCAGCATCGGCACGCAGCCCGAGTCGGTAAACTACTGAGAGGATGACATGGTGATGAATTCGGTATCCACGCGCCCGACGCTCGGCGCCACCGCCAATCGCAGCACGCGCGAAACCTTCTTCCGTTCGGCTAACGCGCGCCGTTACACGCTGCTGGTATTGCAGATAGCGATTGTGGTGATGCTGCTCGGCGGTTGGGAACTCGGTGTACGCAGCGGCAATATTAATGCGTTTCTCTTCTCCAGCCCGTCACAGGTGTGGGCGGTGCTGGCGGCGCGTTTCCAGAGCGGTGAGATGCTGACCGACATCCGCGTCACGGCGGTGGAAACGCTGGTCGGTTTTGCCGTCGGCGCCGTGGGCGGCTCGATCTCAGGTCTGCTGCTGTGGTACTCGCGCTTTATTTCCGATCTTGCCGCGCCCTTTATCGCGGCGATTGGTTCGATCCCGGTCCTGGCGGTTGCGCCGATGACCATCATCTGGTTCGGCACTGAAATGCTGTCGAAGGTGGTGATCGTCGCGTTCTCCTGCGTGGTGGTGTCGCTTACCACCTCGTATAAGGGCGCGATGCGCACCGATCCCGATTTAATCAACCTGCTGCGCTCCTTCAACGCCGGACGCGGCACCATTTTTTTCAGGCTGGTGGTGCCGTCGGCGATGCTGTGGGTGCTGTCCGGTTTGCGCCTCAACGTCGGTTTTGCGCTGGTGGGCGCTATCGTTGGCGAATACATCTCTTCCGATGCGGGCGTCGGGCACATGATCCTGCTCGGCAGCTCCAACTTCGGTATGAACATTGTGCTGGCCGGGGTCGTACTGGTCATGCTGATGATGCTGTGTTTTAACGCGCTGGTGGCCTTTCTTGAACGCCTCATTCTCTCCTGGGACAGGAAATAATCATGAAAACATTTCGCTTCGCTACGATCTCTGCCGCCGTCTCTCTGGCTTCAATAGTCTGTGTCAACCCGACGCTGGCTGCCGACACGCCGGTACGTATTAACCAGGCTTTCCAGTCGTTGCTCTATCTGCCGCTGTATGTGGCGCAGGAGCAGGGTTTTTTCAAACAGCAGGGCGTTGAGGTTAAAATCAGCACCGGCGGCGGCGGGGCGCAGTCCTGGGCGGCGGTGATCGGCGGCTCGGCGGACTTCTCAATCCAGGATCCGGTGTTTGTGCCGAAAACCCGTGAAAACGGCGGCAAAGGCGTCGTGGTCGCCGGGGTGCAAAACGCGCCGACCATTTTTGTCTTCGGTAAAGAAGCCGCCTCCTTACAGGACAACCTATCGCTGTTAGCCGGTAAACGCGTGGTGACCAGCCCACAGCCGGATACCACCTGGGCGTTCATGAGTTATCTGATCAAACAGAATAACCTGAAGGACGTGAAGCTGGTACATGTGGCGATCGGTAACGAAATCCCCACGGTGGCGGCGGGTCGTGCGGATTACGCGCTGGCCGCCGAGCCGCAGGTGACAATGGCTGAGCAGCAGAACGGTTTGCATGTGGTCTATTCGTTCTCCTCTGCGCAATCGTGGTATCCGTTCGCCTTCTCCAGCCTGACCACTACGCAGCAGTACATCGACAAAAATCCGCAGGCGGCGCAGGCGGTTGTCACCGCCTTTGAGCAGGCCTCGCGCTTCATCTATAAACATCAGGAAGAATCGGTGCAGATCGCGCGGAAATACTTCCCGGCGCTGCCTGAAGCGGTGGTGAAGAAAGCGGTGCAGCGTGAGATTGATGCCAAAGGTTATCCGGAGAACGTACTGGTGTCGCAGCAGGCGTGGGACAACAACATGAACATCGCGCTTTATGCCAAAAACATCAAAGCCTATCCGTCCGAAGCCACCTCTTATCAGAACAACGTCAACGTCGGGCTGGCAACCAAAGCCAAAGCGGCGGTTGACGCGCTGGGCGATAAATAAGGAGCCGCCATGATCGATCCCATTGCACTGCGACTGGCGCTGATCCAGCGTCACTGTGCGGCCGGGGCTGCGGAGTTGCAGCATTTACTCACCGATTGCGAAACGCGTGCGGCGGGCGTGAGCGCCTTTGCCGCGCAGCATTTCCCGCCGACCTTGTTGCCGGCGAACGCGTGGGTATCCGCGCTGCAACCACCGCTGGAGTTACCGCATGAGTGATGTGATTGACGCCTCAATGTTAACGCTGGCGCAGCAGCTACGCACGCGGCAAACCAGCGTGCCGGAACTGGTGGAAGCCTGCCTGGCGCGCGAAGAAGCCACGCACGATCTCAATGCGTTCAGCGAAGTGTATGTTTCGCAGGTGCGCCAGAGCGCCAACGCCAGCCAGCGCATGCTGGATCAGGGCTACGATCCCGGACCTTTGCACGGCATGCCGATTGCCATCAAAGCCAATATCGATCTGGCTGGTGAAGAGATGCATGCGGGCAGCCGAATCCTCAGCGGCAACATCGCCAGCCGCGATGCGGTGGTGGTGCAGCGCCTGAAACAGGCTGGCGCACTGATTATTGGCAGCACCAACATGCATGAGTTTGCGTGGGGCGGCACCACCAATAATCCCCATTATGGCGCCAGCAGCAATCCGTGGGATGACGCGCGCATTCCCGCCGGTTCGAGCGGCGGCTCGGGCGTGGCTGCGTCGGTGCGCAGCGCGCTGGCGGCACTCGGCACCGATACCGGCGGATCGATTCGCTTGCCGGCATCGATGAACGGCATCACCGGCCTGCGACCGGGCGTGGGAAGGCTTTCCACCGCGGGCATTTTCCCGCTGGCCACCAGTCTTGACACCGTCGGTCCGCTGGCGCGTTATGCCGAAGAGTGCGAAGTGCTGTTCAACGTGCTTGATGGTCGGGCGCAACCCGGCACACTCAGCCAACTGCCTGAACTGGCAGGCTTGCGTATCGGCTTATTGCCGGACGTGCACCAACAGGTGCAGCCTGACGTCGCTGCCGCTTATGACCAGATGGTGCAGTGGTACAGCGCGGCGGGCGCGCGTTGCCAGACGCTGAATATCCACGGGCTCGATCAGGCGGTGAACGCGTTAGTGCTGATTAACCTCGCCGAACCGGCGTCGCTGCATGCTGCGTGGCTGGCGGATCGCCCGCATGAGTACGGTGAGGACGTGCGCAAACTGCTTCAGGCCGGTTTGAGCATTACGGCGGTGGAGTATCTACAGGCGCAGCGCTTCCGCACCAGCTTGCGGATGCAGTTGCTGCACCATCTCAGTCAGGTGGAGGTGATTCTGGTGCCGACGCTGCCCTTTACCGCGCCGCACAAAGGATTGGAAGCGATTCAGATGGGCGATCGTGAAGAGAGCGTGTTAACCGGCAATATGCGCTACAACGCGCTGGCGAGTTTGTCGGCGTTACCGGCCATCAGCCAGCCCGCGGGTTTTGATCGCGACGGCATGCCGATTGGTATGCAGCTGATTGGACGCGACGGTGCCGAACGCCAGCTGCTGGCGATGGCACGTCGCTTCCAGCAGGAGCACGATTATCATCTGCAAACGCCAACGCGGTTGCGTGCGTGAAACCGGTGTCGCTGCGCGATGTACTGATCCTGATAGTGGTGGTCAATGGTTGGGCCTTTAACGTCATCGCCATGAAGTTTGGTCTGATGGAACTGCCGCCGCTGTTTATGCTGACGCTGCGTTTCGTGCTGGTGGCGGCGATGCTGTTGCCCTTTCATCGTCTGACGCGCCGCCAGTTACCCGGTATGCTGCTGCTGGCGTTTACCTTCGGGTTTGTGCATTTTGGTCTGATGGTGATTGGCATGCAGACTGCCGACGCCGGCACCACTGCGGTGTTCATTCAGATGGGAACGCCGTTGGCGATGCTGCTGGCGGCCTTCTGCCTGAAAGAGCGGCTCGGTTATCGACAAATTGGCGGTGTGCTGGTTGCGTTTACCGGCGTGATTATTCTGGCGGGCAGCCCGGCGCTGGCGCACTGGCAGGGCATAATGTGGCTGCTAATCAGCGCCTGCGGTTGGGCGTGCAGCACGGTGATAATTAAACGTCTGCCGCCGATTGCGCCGCTCGCGATGACCGGCTGGCTGTCGCTGTTTGCTATCCCGCTGGTGGGGCTCAGTTCGTGGCTCACCGAGCAACATCAGTTCACTTTGCTGATGCAGGCGGGCTGGCGCGGCTGGCTGGGGGTTATTTACAGCGCGTCAGGTTCATCGGTTCTCGCTTATTCGCTGTGGTACGGCTTGCTGAAACGTTATCCCGCCAGCCAGATTTTGCCGTGGTCGCTACTCAGCCCGGCGCTGGCGCTGCTGATGGGCGTGGCGATCCTGCATGAAACCCTCGACCACAGCAAAGTGCTCGGCACGCTATTGATTGTCGGCGGTATTCTGCTGGCGGTGGTGCGCGTGCAGGTTTTAAGAAGGCGCGTGCTGGTATGAAACCTTTTTCTCTGAGGGGGCTTTTCACTATTCAGACATTTTTATAACACGCGTCCTGTCCCGCCTGATTATTTATCTTAAGCCTGTACTTGCCGCCCGCCATGACATCGTTTTACCTTGTTTCAGTATCAGCCAGATAATGACGGTAACGAAATAAGGTTCCGGCACGATGACAGTAAAAAAAGTTCATCTGGCAGGGGATCCTAATGCCGATGCCACATTCGAGCCCCTTTTTCGCCTGGTTAAGCAAAGTATGCCAGCAGAATCTGCCTGAAATTTTTACTAACTACCAGCTGGGTAAAAGCATATGTTTAAGGGATTTACGCATACCGAAATAAGGCTTTCAGAAGCGGTACTTAATGTACGTTATGGCGGCAATGGGCCGCCGGTTTTGCTGTTACACGGACACCCACGTACCCACGTTACATGGTCAAAAGTCGCCCCCGAACTCGCTAAATCCTTTACTGTGGTATGTGCTGATTTACGTGGTTTCGGGCGATCTTCAAAACCTGCCGATTTGCCCAATCATGCTGGTTCTTCTAAAAGAGCGAAGGCAAGAGATTGCGTTGAGTTGATGAGTCATCTGGGCTTTGAACAGTTTGCAGTTGTTGGACACGACAGGGGAAGCTACACAGCTTACCGCGCCGCTCTTGATTACCCGGATCGAATCACGCGTTTGGCCGTACTGGATTGCGTTCCAATACTTGAAGCACTTAACCGCTGTGATGAGAAGTTTGCCCGACAGTGGTATCACTGGTTCTTCTTTGCGCAACCAGAAAAACCAGAACGCGCAATTCTGGCCGATCCGGACAAGTGGTATGGCGGCCAACCCGAATCAATGGGAGACGAAGAGTACATTGAATTCAGGCGAGCCATACACGATCCGGAAACTGTACATGGGATGATCGAAGACTATCGCGCCGGTCTTTATATAGACAAAGAGCACGAGCTTCATGATCGTCAGAATGGACGGATGATTGACTGTCCGACGCTCTGCTTATGGTCAAAATATGATGATTTGGAAGAGATATACGGCGACGTCCTGGGTATCTGGAAAAGCTGGGCATCGGATGTGCGGGGCAACGCCATCAACAGCGGCCATCATATGGCTGAAGAAGCACCAGAAGAAGTGACAGCTGCACTCCGGCATTTTTTGTTACAACGCAGTTAGCGCTTCACCTGCTCTCAGAATATGAACAAGGTGAAATGTCATGGACGTCCGCGCCTGACACTACGCTGACTTATGCGGGCGCACCGTCCGCTATGAGCGAAAAGCAGAAGTTCTCTGTTGATCATCATAACTGGTGAAAGTCTTTCAAACCGCGCGGTGTGTTAATTGACGAGGAATCGGCCAGCAGCACTGACAACGCTTGAGCGGATCCTGATTACTACTTCAGTTAAAACAGGGGGCTTATTCTGTCCAATAAGGATACCAAAGAAGTATCTTTATCGGGTGTAAAATGGTACTTTATGCGAAAATGACGAAGCCAAAGGGTATCGCTGTGGCGGTTGACAATACTCAGTTCTCTATCGCAATACATATTCTGGTGGGTAGCGCCAGATATATGCATGTCAATAATGCCCAATTGGCGCAAAGCGTTAACGCTAACCCCATTTTTATTAAGAGGATTGTCGGAAAGTTGGTAAAAAGCGGCTTATTAGTGTCGTCTCGTGGGCGCAATGGTGGCACCAGCCTGGCACGCGAGGCTGATGCTATCTCATTGCTTGATGTTTACCGGGCAGTCAAGGCTCCAGGCTTATTTGCTATCCACCACTATGAGAAAGTGGCTGGTTGTTTTATTAGCACAAATATTCAGGATGTGTTAACGGATGTTCGAGCTGATATTCAGTGCGAGGTTGAAAGGAAGCTCAGCCAGCTTAGTGTTCAGGACATATTGGACGATATTAATGTGAGAAAAAAACAATCGAAAAACGGAGTAACGTTATGACCGCTGAGCAGAACATAATTATTGCGCAAACATTTTTGCAACGACTGGCTAACCCTTCATCAGCACCCTCAGTCGTTGAATTATTTGCTGAAGACTTACTGTGGAATATTCCAGGAAATGAAGCCGCTTACCCCTGGATTGGCCAGCAACATGGTAAAGATTCAGTCACCCGTTTTATATCTGAATCAGGAAAACGACTTCAGAGAACCCTCTTCGAGATCCATGATATCCTGGCGAATGAGCGCAGAGCCATGATATATGGAGGGATAGCGGCTATTGATTTAGTCACTGAAAAATCTATGGCGACCCCCTTTATCATCGTACTGGATATCTCCGAGGGCCTGATTACTTCATTTCTGATGATGGAAAATGGTGTGGCAGTCTCTGAAGCATCGGAAGGTGCGAAGTAATATCGCACCGCCCAAAACAACAATTTTCTCTGGTCAGATACCTTTAATCATTTGCCTTTTCATTTCCACATAAACCTGGCGGCAGAAAAGGTTTTACGCAAGAGTGGGCTAAACTGGTCAATCCAGCGCTATGGGTTCGTTTACGGTGACAAAGACGGGCATCTGGAAATGCTGCCCAAATATGCTGTGCAGGCTAAATGGCACCCGGCACAGAAAATGAGTCTGATCCATCATCGTGATATTGCCACTGCCATCCTGCTCGGGTTGACTGGGGCAATGGACGGGCGTGTGGTCAATATTGTCGATGAGGCGCCGACTTCCTACTACGAACTTCTACAGTTGCTGGGTGAAACCATGGAGCCATCAGCTGAACCGGTAATCAATCCCTGGCACCTGCATGTCGATGGATCGTTGGCCCGCAGCCTTGGCTACGTGCCAACGTACGCTACGATTTATCAGGCTCAACGAAAAGGGGCACTTTAGTACATGACCACTTGTGCGTTGGAGGGGGACTGCCATTCAGGTTAAACGTCCGTTTCTGGCACAAAACAAGCTCGTCGTGGACGTAGCATCTGCTATGAGCGGTGAGTTCAATGGCTCAACGTATAAAGGATGCATGTTCCAAAATCATCCTGATATTGTTGTTTACCCACATAAAAATCATCTTTAGCAATAAGGTCTACCTTCCGACAGGCCTTATTGCCAGGGCAGTGTTATTTTCAATAACTATTACGCCGAAAATTAAGCGCCTTCAACCAGCACAAAAGTTCCGGTCGCCGCGCCTGCACGCAGTGCTCTGGCGGCCTGATATCCGGGGCTCTCATAAAAACGTCTGGCTTCGTCAAAAGAAGCAAACTCAAAAACGACGTGCCGTTCATGGGATTCTCCCTCAAGATTTTCATACTGACCTGACCAGGCAATGATTTCAGGACTGAACTCCTGCATTGCCTCTCCGGCAGCCCTGGCATATTCGGCGTAGGCGACAGCGTCTGAAACGGTGATATGCGCGATTAAATAGCCTTTTTTCATTTATTTATCTCTTTTGTCCGAGGGGATGTATTCCGGCGCAATGCAGTTTTGCACGCAAACATGCAGTGCGCAGGATGCGGGATTTTACAGTGTCTTAACCTCATTCTGAGAACGAGAGAATGCCTGGCGGCGAGCGGCGTCCTGGTGCTCAATCATCCACCCTGGATAAAAAGGCGGCAGGGCGCTGATCGCATCCAGTCGGATCAGCTCCTCTGCTGTCAGAATGATACTTGCTGCGCCCAGGTTGTCCTCAAGCTGATCGATTCGCTTAACGCCGATAATGACGCTGGTGACGTATGGTCTGGCCAGTAACCAGGCAAGCGCTATGCGGCTGACCGATACGCCGTGTTGTTCTGCAATGGCGCGCATTTCGGCAACACATTGCCAGGCCAGATCGGGATCAACGGGTGGGAAATTGAATTTGCTACGGCGGGTATCGCCTTCCGGTGATGAATCGGGCCCGAATTTTCCTGAAAGTAATCCGCCGGCAAGTGGAGACCAGACAAGAAGACCCATATTTTCTTCACGGACCAGAGGTACCAACTCGCGCTCCACGTCACGACCAGCAATAGAGTAATACGCCTGTAGAGTCTCAAATCGTGTGGCGCATAACGCTTCACTCAGGCCCAGCGCCTTGCCGAGTTTCCCTGCGGACCAGTTCGACACGCCAACATAGCGGACCAGACCCTGTCGCGTCAGATCGTCAAGAGCACGTAACGTTTCCTCTACGGGCGTGATCGGATCGCTCGCATGAATCTGGTATAAATCAATATGATCGACCTGAAGTCTTTCCAGACTCCTCTGGACAGAATCCATAATATGACCACGTGATGCTCCCTGAGCGTTGGGGCCAGGCCCCATCACCCCGCCTGTTTTTGTGGCAAGAATAACGTCGCTGCGTGCAACGCCAAGCTCTTTTAGCGCAATTCCTGTAATACGTTCAGACTGACCGAAGGAATAAATATCGGCGGTATCGATAAAGTTAATTCCGCCGGTGAGCGCTCTCGCGACAAGCTGATTTGCTTCGTCCTGTTGTACTGCGCCTATGGAGGACCACATACCCGCATCCGCGTTGCCGCCCAACGTCATTGTGCCGAGGCACAATTCCGAAACAAACAAGCCTGTACGCCCAAGTTGCTTATATTTCATTTACTTCACCTTCCTCGTAAGCCGTGACGCCGGGTGCTGATTCAGGATTTGCACCGGGGGTTTTCAATGACTCTGTGGATGCACTGGGTGAAACTGTGCGGCAATTTTTGCAACACGTGCGCCATAAAGGCGGGCTGTTTCAAGATCCCCTGATGACATTTCTTCAGGAGAAGCATCGGCAGGGGTTTGTGCCATAGGACCGATATTTGAGCCCATTCGATTAAGGTCATCGCGTAATGAGGCCCTGGTATTCGAAGACTTAATGTCCATGTTGACCCAGATACCGCCGTGCTGACCGGCCAGCAAAAAGAAATAGGTCAGGGTATTCAGCTTGTCACCATTGATGCTTGCGCTGTTGGTAAAACCGCCGAAGATTTTGTTAACCCATTTCCCCTCAAACCAGGGTTTCGACGAGGCGTCGGCAAATTTTTTGAACTGCCAGCTCGGTCCACCCATATAGGTGGGCGAACCGAACAGAATCACGTCCGCCTCGCTGAGCTTTGTCCATTCGCCTTCAGCAATGTTTCCTTCGGGATCGATAGCGACCAGTGTGGCGCTGGCACCTTCAGCTACAGCGGACGCCATCCGTTCTGTATGCCCATAGCCAGAGTGGTAGACGACTACAGATTTAATCGTTGAAAGGTTTTGAGTCATGATAATTGCCTTCATCAAGTGCCTGCGTGGGATAACGCGGTGTGAAGACAGTCTATTAAGTATTAAAGTAGGTATAAATAATGTAAAAATTAACGCACTGTTATCCCGGTGATGAACAATGAAAAATCTTGAGGCACTGAATATTTTTGCGCGCGTGGCAGAAATGAAGAGCTTTACCCTGGCGGCTGAAAGCCTCGGTATTCAGAAAGGACGCGCCTCTGTGGTGGTGCGCGAGCTCGAACAGGATGTAGGCGCTACGCTTTTGCACCGAACCACTCGGAGCGTGCAGTTAACTGAAGATGGCCGCATTTTTTATTCGCGAGCCCGCGACCTGCTGGCCGAGGCAGAGGAACTTCGGTCAATGTTTTCTGCTGGCGGAATGTCACTTCGAGGGCGTTTACGTGTCGACATGCCGGCTATTCTGGCGCAAAGCGTCGTTATTCCTGCATTGACACAACTTCTGGATGATCACCCGGAATTTGAACTTGAGCTTTCAAGCACTGACCGCCGTGTTGATCTGGTTCTGGAAGGATTTGATTGCGTCATTCGTCTCGGTCCCCTTGTTGATGAAACCCTGATTGCCCGGCCGCTGGGACAATTACGGATGATCAATGCGGCAAGTCCTTGCTATCTGAAGCGCTTCGGTGTGCCACAGTCGATTGATGACCTTCTCAGTCAGGGACACAGGATGGTTCATTACATGCGGAATTTTGGTGCGAAACCTGATGGATGGGAATATCCGTCAGGTGAGGGTTACGAGTTTCTGATGTTACCTGGCACAATGACGGTCAATAGCGTACCGGCCTACCATGAAGCAGGGCTGGCAGGTTTGGGATTAATTCAGGGAGGTTATTCCGCACTCGTACCCCATATCAAACGTGGAACATTGGTTGAAGTCCTTCCCAACCTGCGGCCCAGGCCGCTCAATGCATCTTTCGTCGTCGCGCACCGGCGCAATCTGTCGCAACGAGTGAGGGCTTTTATGAGTTGGACGGAAGAAGTGTTGAAACCATATTTTGACTGAAGTCTGGAAAACGGAGCAGGTCAAAGTCAACGTGTTGACCTGCTCCGTTAATACGAACGGGTGTTTGCAACGGCCGCTTCTGGCGGTGAGTTCAACGGGTCGATGCTTACAAGTGTGACGTTGCCATACAACAGAGAAACGCACTTACTGCACTCAGATCATGAAGCGATTTTTTGGAACAGATAGCGGCCGGTTAGCGCTGTCATGTGTGCCACGTGATCATGCCGGACGCAGCACCCAAAAGTTATGCGGACGATCCCCTTTCTTGCGTTGTAAACCAATGCTTAACATCCAGGATGGCCCGGGCAAAAACGTCAGGTTGTTCCTGGGGAAAATTGTGGCCGCACGTGGCGCTGCGGTGTGAGTGCCTGCCGGCAAATAAACGCGCATGATGCGCGGTTCCATCCGGCTTTAGGGGATCGCGTGTGCTATCGAGGGTGACGGCAGGAATCGTAATGAGCGGACGTTGTGCCAGCTTGTTTTCCAGGGGTTGCAGGTCGGGTTCACCAGCCTCTGCCCCCGCCATCCATCGATAGCAGTGAATGACCACCTCGACAAAATCGGGATTGTCGAACGAGGCGGCAGAGCGGTCGTAGGTGCTGTCATCGAAGACCCATCCCGGTGACCAGTCGCGCCAGAGCAGGCGGCATAGCGCTTGCCGATTTTCATAGAGGCACTTACGTCCTCGTTCCGACTGGAAAAGATGCTGATACCAGCAGGTACGTTCAAGAGCTGGCGCCGCAGGCTGAAGCTGCTGCTGAACATCAATCACGTCATATCCGCCGTAGGAAACGAGCGCGCCGAAGCGATCCGGCCAGAGCGCTGCCGCAGCGCACGAAGCATTGCCGCCCCAGTCGAAGCCGGCCAGCACCGGCTGATGAAGGCCGAGCGCATCAGCAAGATGAACGATATCCAGCGCACGTGCGGCCTGCTGTCCGCTCCTGATGCATGCCGACGATTTGAACCGCGTTCCACCGAAACCGCGACACCACGGCCGGATCACGCGGGCACCTGCGGCAACGAGGGCCGGTACGACATCGTCGAACGCATGGACATCGTAGGGAAAACCGTGGGACAGGATGACTGGCCAGCCGGTATGTGCGCCATCGTCCAGATAAGCGATGTGAAGAGCGTCGGTTTCGATAATCTTCATGATGCGGACGCCGCGATCGTAGCGATAAAGCTGCGCAGGTCCGCCAGCATTGAGTGCGGCTCTTCAAGAGCCGCGAAATGTCCTCCTGACGGCATGTCGGTGTAACGCACGACGTTGTAAGTCTTCGCCAGAAATGAACGCGGAGCGGGAATAAACACAGGGTCAGGAAACGCTGCTACTGCCATTGGCACTTTGATACGCGTTCCTGCCGGAAAAAGGTTCGATTGTTCGAGCCGCATGCCCCGATAAATCCAGGTTGCTGTCGCCATTGCCGATGTGCCGACATAGAGCATGATGTTCGTGAGCAGTTGCTCTTCCGTATAGCGTGCCCAAAGATCAGGACTGCCGTCGGCCTGTTCAGGCAGGTCTGACCACATGCCGAATTTTTCGAGTATCCAGGCAGCAGCACCCGTCGGACTATCAGTCAGTGCCGCACCGAGGGTGTCGGGGCGGGTTTCCTGCTCCTGACTGTAAGCGCCTTCGCGACGAAGGTTGGCGTCACGCTGCGACAACCATTGTTTTTCCGCCTCAGACGTGGGCATGGCATCCTCAGCGAAAATGTATGCCATATTAACGTGAAAGCCCAACAGGGCGTCGGGGTTGTAGTAAGCCATCCAGCTTGCAATATGCGCCCCCCAGTCGCCGCCCTGGACGATATAGCGTTCATCGCCGAACAGCTGAACCATGAGGGAGTGCATGATGCCGGCCGCCCGTGCCGGGCCGATAATGCTCGTGACAGGGTTCGAAAAGGCAAATCCCGGCAGCGAGGGTACGACGATATCGTGACCATCCGCAGCCAGGGGCTCGAGGAGTTGCCCGAACTCGATGAACGATCCTGGCCAGCCATGCAGCAGCATTAATGGCGGCTTCGAACCATCCCCTTTGATGTGGATAAAATGGACAGGCTGATTTTCTACCGTGGTCAGATAATGCGGCAGTTCGTTCAGTCTGCGCTCCGTAGCCCGCCAGTCGAAACGATCTCGCCAGTATTCAACCAGCCGCTTCAGGTCGGCTTTACCGACCCCGTGATCCCATCCATGGTCATCGGGTAGATTACTCCAGTCGAAGTCAGCGATCTTGCGTTGCAGGTTTGCTAAAACATTCTCCGACAGACAAATTTCGTAGCGTTTCATGCTTACCTCGCTGTGATGATACGCAATGGTGTAAAACATAGCATACGTCATCGCGCTTTTTGCGGCGCAGAAGGAACGGTTAAATTCAATGTTTTAAAAGGCAATCAGTCGCGTTTCCTCTGATCGAGCAGGCGACTTGATGAAGAGAACGCTCAAACGCCGCTTCTGGTAGCTGGCAGGGAGCACATTGCTCAGTAATTAAAAACCATTAATATCAAAGGAATGTTGATATTTTTATAAGACAAACTGTATTCACTTTATCATTCAGTCACCGTCAGCGTTATCCCCTTTCCGGCTCAAGTTCCCGCAAGGGAAGCGAGCAGAGTGGGCATGGATGTGGTTAATCTTACGCCTTTGAATAAGAAGAATTTTCTTCTGCATCCGCCAATTCCATCTTCACCGGCGCGAGTTTTACGTCACGTGCCTGAGGCTTCAGAACCAAACATCTCTTTCCGCAACAGCACAATCTCTTCCGCCAGATCGCGGCAGAGCATCGCGTTCATAAGATGATCCTGCGCGTGCACCAGGATCAGCGTCACCGGCACTTTCCCGCAGCCCTCATCGGCTCCGATTAGCTGTGTCTGAATGTGATGCGCCCCTTTCGATGCGTCAAGCGAGGCGGCCAACGCCTCATCGGCCTGAGCCCACTGACGCTTGCGGGCAAACTGGATCGCGCTCATTGCATGAGAACGTGCTTCGCCTGCGCTGATTAACAGCTCCATCATGGTTTGCTCAAAATCCATAGTGCCTCCGGTTATTGGTATGCCAAATTTTGCTTAATTATCCTATCGGAATACCAATAATCACTTCTGCGAGTTGAATCACAGAAAATTAAGAGGGTTTGTTTACTTTTGGTATGCCAAGAGAACGGAATTTCACCAGGGCAATAAAAATACCGGAACGACTGACCACTTACTTCTGAGGTATGACGCATGTCTCTACAGGATCGGCTTATCGACTCACTGGGAAGCTTCGCCACCAAATTCAACAGCTATCGCTACATCATGGCGATCAAAGCCTCGTTCATCACGCTGATGCCGGTGATAATCGTGGGTGCCTTCTCGGTGCTCATTTCCAATATGGTGCTGGATGCTAAAAACGGCCTGGCAAGCTTTCAGGCGCTGGCATTCCTTGCTGAACTCAAACCCATCACCACCAGCATCAACTACGCCACGCTCAGCTTTCTGAATATCGGCGCGGTGTTTTTGATTGGTATTGAGCTGGGAAAAATCAACGGCATCAAAACGCTGTTCCCCGGCCTGCTGGCGATTATCTGTTTCATTGCCGTGACGCCTACCACCATCACCATGCTGGTTGATGGGCAGATGCACGAGGTTACCGACGTGCTGGCGAAACAGTTTTCCGATACCAAGAGCCTGTTTCTCGGCATGTTTATCGCTATTTTATCGGTCGAAATCTACTGCCGGCTGGAGAACGTCGAGCGGCTGAAAATCAAAATGCCGGATACCGTTCCGCCAAATGTCGCGGCCTCGTTCTCGGCGCTGATCCCGGCCATTATCACCGTTTCGGCTATCGCCACGCTCGGCTTCATCTTTCATCGCGTGACCGGCATGTATCTCTATGACGCCGTCTATCGCGTGGTGCAGCAGCCGCTGGAGTCGGTGGTACAGAGCCTCTGGGGTATCCTGCTGCTGATGTTCGTCGCCCAGCTCTTCTGGGTGATCGGCATTCACGGCAACCAGATGGTGAAACCGATTCGCGAGCCGCTGCTGCTGGGCGCGATCCTCGTCAATATGAACGCGTTCGAGCAGGGCAAAGAGGTGCCGAATATCATCACCATGCCGTTCTGGGACGTCTATATGAGCATCGGCGGCTCCGGTCTGACCATCGGCCTGCTCAGCGCAGTGATGCTGGCGACCAAACGTAAAGAGATGCGCGAAATCGCCAAGCTCTCATTCGGCCCCGGCCTGTTCAACATCAACGAACCGGTGATTTTCGGTATGCCGATCATGCTGAACCCGATTCTGGCTATTCCTTTCATTATTACGCCACTGATCACCGGATCGATAGGCTACTTCGCCACGGTGACCGGCTTCGCCGGCAAAGCGGTGGTGATGGTGCCCTGGACCACGCCGCCGATCATCAATGCCTGGCTGTCCACCGCCGGATCGATGGGCGCGGTGATCACGCAGATCGTCTGCATCCTTGTTTCCGTGCTGGTTTACCTGCCGTTTGTGAAAATTGCTGCGCGCCGGGCCGAGGCGGCGGAAGCAAAAGCCATGCAGCCTGAAATCGTTAACTAAGGAGAAGAAATGAGCAAGGTCACCGTCACTATTCCTGACGACTTTATACTCGGTGCCGCCGCATCCGCCTGGCAAACAGAGGGCTGGAGCGGCAAAAAGCCGGGGCAGGACTCTTATCTTGATGCCTGGTACAAAAACGACCGCCACGTCTGGCACAACGGCTACGGCCCGGCGGGCGCCACTGACTTTATCAACCGCTTTCGGGAAGACGTCGCGCTGATGAAAGCCGCCGGACTGACCCACTATCGCACCTCGATTAACTGGTCGCGCTTCCTCACCGATTACGAAAACGCGGTGGTGGACGAAGAGTATGCGGCTTATTACGACAGCCTGATCGAGGAGCTGCATGCGAATGGCATTGAGCCGATGTTCTGCCTGGAACACTACGAACTGCCTGCCGCATTATTGCAGCAGTACGGCGGCTGGGGGTCTAAAAAAGTGGTTGAGCTCTACGTGCGCTACGCGGAAAAAGCGTTCGCGCGTTTTGCGGGCAAAGTGACGCGCTGGTTCACCTTCAACGAACCGATCGTGGTGCAAACCCGCGTCTATCTTGACGCGCTGCGCTGGCCTTACGAGCAGAACACCGGCAAGTGGATGCAGTGGAATCACCACAAAAATCTCGCCACGGCAAAAGTCATTAAGCTGTTCCGGGAAAAAGGCTATCAGGGCACGGTCGGCACCATTCTTAATCCGGAGGTGACTTACCCACGCTCGACGGCGCCGCATGATGTGAAGGCGGCAGAGATTTACGATCTGTTCTTCAATCGCGTCTTTCTCGATCCGGCGATCAAAGGTGAATATCCGACAAAATTGCTGGCGCTGCTGGCTACGCATCATGTGAACTGGGATTACACCGAAGAAGAGATGCGGCTGATTGCAGAGCACCGTGTCGATGAGGTGGGTATCAACCTTTATTATCCGCATCGGGTAAAAGCACCGTCACGCGCCTGGCACCCGGAAACGCCGTTCCATCCCGCTTACTACTATGAACATTTTGAACTGCCGGGCCGCCGGATGAACAAATCGCGCGGCTGGGAGATCCAGCCGCAGATCATCTATGACATGGCGATGCGAATGAAAAACGACTACGGCAACGTGCCGTGGTTTATTGCCGAAAACGGCATGGGCATTGAAAACGAAGCGCAGTTTAAAAATGCTGACGGAGAGATCCAGGACGACTACCGAATCGACTTCATCGGCGAACATCTTTATCAGGCGTTGAAAGCGCGCGAAGCGGGCGCTAACTGCCAGGGCTACATGCTGTGGGCTTTTACCGATAACGTTTCGCCGATGAACGCCTTCAAAAATCGCTACGGACTGATTGAAATCGACCTGGAAAACCAGCGCGCGCGGCGAATGAAAAAATCTGCGCGCTGGTATCGCACGCTGCGCGATGCGCGCCAGCTTACCCTCAGCCTTGATGATGAAATGAAATAGGGATCGACAATGAAAAGAATCGTACTGGCCTGCGCGGCAGGCATGTCCACCTCGATGGTGGTTTCACGCATGGAAAAAGAGGCGGCGAGCCGTGGCGTTGACTATAAAATTTACGCCATTCCGGAGCAGAATCTGCGTGATGAACTGCAAAATTACGGCGGCGATATTATTGTCGTGCTGCTCGGCCCGCAGGTGCGCTTTAAGCTGGAGGAGAACCGCAAGCTCACCGACGGCTATCACATCCCGATCGCGGTGATTGATTCCGTCGCTTATGGCACGCTGAACGGCGCAAAAGTACTCGATCAGGCGCTGGCTTTGGTAGACTGGAACGATTAACTCGCCCGGCGTTCGCCAAATGACGCGAACGCCGCGGGTGATCATCGTCAATAAGCTAAAGGTGAATGAGTGGAAAAGGGCGCGCCGGGGCAAGAGAAAAAACAGTATCAGGAAATCGGCCAGCATTTGCGCCAGCAAATTATTGACGGCCACTATGCAGTGGGATCGCGGCTGCCGCCCGAACGGAATATTGCGGAAACCTGGGGCGTCAGCCGCACCATCGTACGTGAAGCGCTGTTGATGCTTGAGCTGGAAGGCACGGTAGATATCCGCCAGAGCTCCGGCGTCTACGTGATGCGTATTCCTTCTGAAAGCAGCGATGAAGAAGAAGCGTTTTTCCGCAGCGACGTCGGTCCGTTTGAAATGCTTCAGGCGCGCCAGCTGCTGGAAAGCAACATCGCGGCGTTTGCCGCGAAAATGGCGACCAAAGCCGATATCGAAAACCTGAAGCGCATTCTGGAGCAGGAGCAGAAGGCGATAGCGATCAACGATAACAGCCAGGACAACGACAAAATGTTCCACCTGCTGTTGGCGGGCGCCACGCAGAATCAGATGCTGCTGGATACCGTCACCAGCATCTGGCGTCATCATGAAAACAGCCCGCTGTGGCGTCAGCTACGCAGCCATATCGAAACACGCAGCTATCGACTGAAATGGCTGGGCGATCACCAGACCATTCTCGCCGCGCTGCGTCGCCGCGACGTGATGGGATCGTGGCAGGCGATGTGGCAACATCTCGAAAACGTAAAGCACTCGCTGCTGGAGCTTTCCGATTCGGACGCGCCTGATTTTGACGGCTACCTGTTTGAATCGGTACCGATTTTTCAGGGCAAGCTGGTTTAGGGGGGCGAACCGACGGAATGGCGGCGCACCAGCGTCGGACTGAACATGGTGGTGACGTCCGGGCGCGGCTGATTATTGGCTAACGCCAGCGCCAGTTCTGCCGCCTGCTGCGCCATGGTCACGATCGGGTAACGCACCGTGGTCAGACGCGGACGCACGTAGCGCGACACCAGCACATCATCAAAGCCAATCAACGACATCTCTTCCGGCACGCGCACGCCGTTATCGCTCAGCACTGCCAGCGCGCCCGCCGCCATTGAGTCGTTATAGCAGGCCACGGCGGTAAACGGTTTGCCACGACCAAGCAGCTCGGTCATCGCATGCTCGCCGCCCACTTCATCCGGTTCGCCCAGCGCCACCAGACGATCGTTGCAGGGCAGGTCGTGCTCTTTTAGCGCGTCGTAATAGCCTTGCAGGCGATCTTCCGCATCGGAAATGGAGTGATTCGAGCAGATCCATGCAATGTTCTGGTGTCCCTGCTGAACCAGATGGCGGGTTGCCAGCCAGGCGCCGTAGCGATCGTCCAGCGCGATGCAGCGCTGCTCAAAGCCGGGCAGGGCGCGGTTAATCAACACCATGCCGGGGATCTGCTGCATCAGCGGCACCAGTTCGGCATCGGGGATCTTTTTGGCGTGCACCACCAGCGCACCGCAGCGGTGGCGGATTAGCTGTTCAATGGCCTGGCGCTCTTTCTGCTCATTATGATAACCATTGCCAATCAGCAGAAAGTTACCGGTTTGATAAGCCACCTCTTCCACGGCTTTCACCATCGCGCCAAAAAAAGGATCGGAAACGTCGCCAACCACTAATCCCATGGTTTCGGTGGACTGCTGTGCAAGCGCGCGCGCGTTGGCATTGGGATGATACTGAAGCTCCAGCATGGCGCTGGTCACCGCCAGTCGCGAACTTTCGCTCGCTTTCGGCGAGTGGTTAATAACGCGGGAGACCGTCGCGACGGAAACGCCCGCAAGTCTGGCAACATCCTTAATGGTAGCCATTGGCCTTCCTGGGTAAGCGGTTACATTAAGATAAGTGTTGCGGAAATCCCCTGTCACTTCAAGCACGCAGAATGCCAGCGCGGTCGCAAAGCCTGACAATTCAGCCAACGTGCTATTGAGCGTAAATTGGCGACAGATGTTTCAGTAGTGTGAAAATGCTATGCTGACGTCAGAAAAAAATCGCCTGCCGGAATGCGTCATGACCATCAAAAAAGTGCCACATCTTGCCCACTGGGGCGCCTTTAACGCCATTGTTGAAGACGGAAGGCTTCTGCGCTGCGAACCTTTCTTCGCTGACGGCGACCCGTCACCCATGCTGAAAACCATTCCCGAACTGGTTTATTCCGACCGGCGCATTCGTCGACCAATGGTACGCCGTTCGTGGCTCCGCTCGCGGGAAAACAGCGATCGCACCCTGCGCGGTCGGGAAGATTTTATTGAGGTGGACTGGGAAACGGCGCTGGATCTGGTTGCCGACGAGAACCGCCGGGTGCGCGCGCGTTACGGTGCGGAGGGCATTTTCAACGGCTCTTACGGCTGGTCATCGGCGGGCCGCGTCAATCACGCACGCACGCTGGTTCGCCGTTTTTACTTTACCGGCGGCGGCGGTATCGATCAGCAGGGCAACTACAGCTGGGGCGCGGCACAGTTCTTTCTGCCTTACGTTATCGGCACCTACATGCCGCTGACCGGGCGGGTTACCGACTGGCCGGACGTCATTGAGCACAGCGAAATCTTCATCGCGTTCGGCGGGCTGGCGCTGAAAAATGGTCAGGTGGCGTCCGGCGGCGCAGGCCAGCACAGTCTGAAACCGGCGCTGCTGGCACTGGCAGCAAAAGGCACGCCGGTCATTAACATCAGCCCGATGCGCGACGACTGCCCGGCATTTGTTAATGCCGAATGGATACCCATTCGCCCTAATACCGACGTGGCGCTGATGCTGGCGCTCGGCTTTGAAATTGAACGCCTGAACGCGGTGGATAACGCTTTTCTCTCGCGCTACTGCGTTGGCTATCCGCAGCTTCGCGACTATCTGCTGGGGAAAAACGACGATACGCCAAAAACGCCGCAGTGGGCGAGCGAGATCACCGGCATTCCCGCGCAGCGCATTGAACGCCTGGCAAAACAGCTGATCGGCAAACGCAGCTTTATCACCTGTTCCTATTCGGTACAGCGCGCGCATCGCGGCGAGCAGCCCTACTGGATGATGATTGCGCTCTCGTCGATGCTCGGCCAGCCGGGCCTGCCGGGCGCCGGTTTCTCCTTTGGTCACGGTTCGATGAACAGCGTGGGCAACCCGCGCGTGGAAGGCCCGGCACCGCTGATGTCAACCGGCGTCAATCCGATTGCCGATCGGGCGATCCCGGTGGCGCGCATCTGCGATATGCTGCTGCATCCGGGCGAACCTTACACCTTTCAGGGGCAGACGCACGCCTACCCGGACATTCACCTGATGCACTGGGCGGGCGGCAATCCTTTCCATCACCATCAGCAGCTTAACCGGCTGGTGGCGGGCTGGCAGCGTCCTGACACGGTGATCGTGCAGGATATCGTCTGGACGCCAGCGGCGCAGATGGCGGACATCGTACTGCCGGTCACCACCACGCTGGAGCGCAATGATATCGGCGGCTCCTCGCGCGATCGCTTCGTGCTGGCTATGCATCAGGCGATTAAACCGCAGCATCAGGCGCGCAACGACTTCGATATTTTTGCCGATCTTGCTGAGCGCCTTGGCTATCGCGACGTCTTCACTGAAAACCGCAACGAAGCGCAGTGGATCGAACATCTTTACCAGCAGTGCGCGGCGGCCCACCAGCGGCGCGGCATGGAATGGCCGGATTTCAACACCTTCTGGACGCGTGGCTACGTTGAGGTGCCCGAAGGGGAAAAACCCTTTATTTATATGGCGGATTTTCGTCAGGACCCGGAAGCGAACCCCATCAATACCGCCAGCGGAAAAATCGAGCTGTTCAGCGAGACGCTTGCAGGCTTCGGGCTGCCCGATTTTGCGCCGCATCCTGAATGGCGGCCGCCGCAGGAGTGGCTGGGCAATGCGCTGAGCCAGCGCTTTCCGCTGCATATGATCTCTATTCAGCCAGCGGATCGCCTGCACAGTCAGATGGACGCCACGCCGTCGGTGCAGGCCAATAAAACCGCCGGTCACGAAACGCTGTGGATGCATCCGGACGATGCCGCGTCGCGCGGTATCAACGAGGGCGATGAGATTGAAGTGAGCAACGATCGTGGCCGCATGCTGGCCGGCGCGCGGCTCAGTGACGGCGTCAGCCGCAGCGTGGTGCTGATCTCCACCGGCGCCTGGTTCGATCCCGGCTTTGGCAAGGCGTGGCTGCCGTGGGATCGTGCCGGTAATCCCAACGTGTTAACGCTGGACATCGGCACGTCATCCCTGACTCAGGGGCCAAACGCCATGAGCTGCCTGGTGGAGATCAAAAAGGCGAAAGATTGCAAAAAAGTTTAAAAATCACATGCCTGGTTACATTTTGCGGGTAACTGTTGCGAATCGGCGCTGGCGAGTCGGCCCGTCAGATTGCTACAGTTTACGTCCCAGAGGTATTGATGGGTGAACATCAAATAGTCTTCATTTTGTTTCACCGACCTGCGCAGATGCGCAGGTTTTTTTTATCTCAATACCGTGCTGGTTACTATTTCCTGTTCTCCGGCAATTTTGATCACTTCAGGCACAAGCAGCATGTCCCGCACACAAAAAACATCAAGGGATGCGGCAAAAGCGCCGTTCCAACCCGTTCGCTTCCGCCTGATCTGCTTAGGCGTATTAAGTTGTCTGGTACTGCTGCTGGCGCGCGTGGCGGATCTGCAATTGATCGATCGCCCGATGCTGGAAAAACAGGCCGATCAGCGCTCTCTGCGTACCGTTTCCATTCCCACCAACCGCGGTACGCTGCTGGATCGCAACGGCGAGGCGCTGGCGCTCAGCGTGCCGTCGCGCGATATCATTGCCGATCCGCTACGCGTGCTGGAAGCGCACCCGGATTTTACCAGCGCAAAGTGGCAGTATCTGGCCAACGTGCTGGATCAGCGCCCTGAACAAATCGCCAGCCAAATCAGCGCCAACCCGCACCGCCGTTTTCTCTATCTGGGACGGAAAATCGAGTTAGGCATGGCGAAAGATATTGCCAAACTGCACCTCGCGGGGATCTCAACGGTTTATAACGACAGCCGTTTCTACCCGATGGGCGAAGCCACCGCGCCGCTGCTGGGCATCGTTGGTGCGGACAATAACGGGCTGAACGGGCTGGAGAAGGGCTTTGATAAAGTATTGCAGGGCACGCCGGGCGAAGAGAAATACCGGCAGGATGCCAACGGCAATATTGTGTCGATGCTCAGCTATGAGCCGCCGCGCCAGCCGCCGACGGTGCAGCTCAGCATCGATAAATTCGATCAGTACACGCTCTACACTAAACTGCGCGATGGCGTACTGCTGAACAAAGCGGACTCCGGCGCGGCGGTGTTGATCAAAGTGGATACCGGCGAAATCTTAGGCATGGCCTCCTATCCCTCGTTTAACCCGAACAACTTCGTTAACGTCGCGCCGAATCAGATGCGCAACGCGGCGATCAACGACAGTTATGAGCCGGGATCGACGGTAAAACCGCTGGTAGTAATGGAAGGGATGGCGCGCGGCCTGGTGCGGCCCGATTCGGTGCTGGATACCACGCCCTATCGCGTGAATGGCCATCTGATCCGCGACGTAGGCCACTGGTCGCGCCTGACCATGACCGGTATTCTGCAAAAATCGAGTGACATCGGCGTCTCCCATATCGCGCTGGCGATGCCCGCCGAAGTGCTGGTGAACACCTATCGCGCCTTCGGCCTCGGCAAGCCAACCGGCCTGGGACTGACAGGCGAAAGCGTCGGCTACTTTCCGCTGCATCGTCAGCGCTGGGCGGATATCGAGCGCGCCACCTTTTCGTTCGGTTACGGGCTGCGCGTCACGCCGCTGCAAATCGCCCGTGAATATGCCACGCTGGGCGCTTACGGTCTTTACCGGCCGCTGTCGATCACTCGCGTCACGCCGCCGGTGCTGGGCACGCGGGTCGCCAATGCGGATACGGTACGCGCGGTGGTGCATATGATGGAGAGCGACGCGCTGCCGGGCGGCAGCGGCGTGCGCGCTGCGGTGCCGGGCTACCGGTTGGCGATCAAAACCGGCACGGCGGAAAAAATGGGCGCCAGCGGCAAATACGACGGCGGTTATATCAACTACACCGCTGGCGTGGCGCCCGCCAGCGATCCGCAGGTGGCGCTGGTGATTATGATCAACCATCCGACCGCCGGTGACCACTTCGGCGGCTCGGTGGCCGCGCCGGTGTTTGGCAATATTATTGGGCCGGTGCTGAAGCATATGAACATCGTGCCGGACGCCATTTACACCACACATAGCGGTTAATACCACGCGCCGCCGCCGCTTTACGCTGGCGTCGGCGCGTCACAACTCTCCGTTTTTACTTTCGAAATCCTTACGCTCTGCGCATGGAATCCCTTAGCGTGTCCGCGCATAATAGCGGCTGATTTTTAATCGGCTGGTTCTGCTCGCCATTCCTGATTTTTGCTTCATTTGACCTGATTGAATCCGATGACCGCTAAGAAAAAGACTCCCCGACTTCTCCTCCTGGCGCTGCTCGCCCTTGTTATCATACTGCTTGTCTGGCGTTTCTGGCCTGGCAGTGCGCCGGGCGGCCCGAATGGCGGCCCCGGCGGCCCGGATATGACCACCGCCGTGCAGGCGGGCGAGGTGACGAACGCCGACGTGCCGGTTTACCTTACCGCGTTGGGTACGGTTGTACCGAACGCGACGGTGACGGTCACCAGCCGCGTTGACGGACAGCTGACGAAGGTCTTTTTCACCGAAGGGCAAAAGGTGACGGCAGGCCAGCTTCTGGCGCAGATCGATCCGCGCAGCTTTGCCGCCACCCTGGCGCAGTATCAGGCGGATCTGAGTCAAAATCAGGCGCTGCTGAAAAGCGCGGAGCTGACGCTGGCGCGCTACCGCAAACTGTACGCGCAGGATTCGCTGGCTCGCCAGGATTTGGACAGCCAGCAGGCGACCGTCGGGCAGTACAGCGGCGCGGTCAAGGCCGACGAAGCGCAGATCGCCGCGGCAAAACTCAACGTTGAGTACGCGCGCATTACCTCGCCAATCGACGGCAGAGCCGGTTTGCGGCTGGTGGATGCGGGCAATATGGTGCACAGTTCGGACACCACCGGCATTGTCACTATCACGCAAATGCAGCCCGCCGCCGTCACCTTCAGCGTGCCGCAGAGCAACATTTCCACGCTGCTGAAAGGGCTTCATAACGGAGAAAGCCTGCCCGCCACCGCTTTCGATCAGGACGGCAGCCGCGCGCTGGCGCAGGGCAGCGTTAAGTTTATCAGCAACCAGATCGACACCACTACCGGCACCATTGGCCTGAAAGCGCTGTTCGCTAACGACGACGAGGCGCTCTATGCCAACCAGTTCGTCAACCTGCGTCTGCAAACCGGCCTGCTGAAACAGGCGCTGGTGATCCCGGCGCAGGCGCTCCAGCTGAGCAGCGACGGCAGTTTTGTCTGGGTGATCAATAAAGACAATACGGTAACGCGCAGAGAGGTGAAAACCGGCCCGACCTTGGGCGAAACGCAGCAGGCGATCCTGAATGGTGTGACGGCGGGTGAACGGGTGGTGACGCAGGGTATCGACCGCCTCAGCAGCGGCAGCAGGGTTGCGATCGCCGGTGAGCCCCAGCCAGGGAGCGCGAAGGCGCAATGAATCCATCCCGCCTGTTTATCGCCCGACCGGTCGCCACGCTGCTGCTGACCGTGGGCGTGCTGATCGCTGGCCTGTTTGGCTATCGTTTTCTCTCCACCTCGGCGCTGCCGCAGGTGGATTATCCGACGATTCAGGTCACCACGCTCTATCCCGGCGCCAGCCCGGACGTGATGGCGTCGTCGGTGACCGCGCCGCTGGAGCGCCAGCTTGGCGAGATGTCCGGCCTGAGCCAGATGGCTTCCAGCAGTTCCGGCGGCTCCTCGGTGATCACGTTGAAGTTCTCGCTGGATCTCTCGCTGGACGTGGCGGAGCAGGAAGTGCAGGCGGCGATCAACGGAGCGGACAGCCTGCTGCCGACCGATCTGCCCAACCCTCCGACCTACAAAAAGGTCAATCCGGCCGATACCGCGGTTATCACGCTGGCGGCCAGTTCATCCACGCTGCCGCTGGTCAAGGTGCAGGATCTGGTCAACACACGCATTGCGCTCAAGCTGTCGCAGATTTCCGGCGTCGGCATGGTGACGCTGGCGGGCGGTCACCAGCCCGCCATTCGCGTACAGATGGATCCAAAAGCGCTGGCGGCGCATGGCCTGACGCTCGAAGACGTCAACACGCTGATTGGCAACAGCAACGTTAACGGATCGAAAGGCGGCTTCGACGGCCCTTACCACTCGGTCACCATTGATGCCAACGATCAGCTGCGCACCGCCGACGAGTACGGCAACCTGATTATCAGCTATCAAAACGGCGCGGCGCTGCGCCTGCGCGACATTGCGCACATTGAGGAAGCGGCGGAAAACACCTATCAATCCGCCTGGGCCAACAACACCCCGGCGATTGTGATCAGCATTCAGCGCCAGCCGGGCGCGAACGTGATTGCGGTGGTCAATGCCATTAAGGCACAGCTGCCGACGTTGCAGGCGGCGCTGCCGGACGGCGTGAAGATCCAGGTGCTGACCGATCGCACGCAAACCATTCGCGCGTCGATTCATGACGTGCAGTTTGAGCTGCTGTTATCCATTGCGCTGGTGGTAATGGTGACCTTCCTGTTCCTGCGCAACTTCGCCGCCACGCTGATCCCCAGCGTTGCCGTGCCGCTTTCGCTGGTGGGCACCTTTGGCGTGATGTATCTGGCGGGCTTCAGCCTGAATAACCTGTCGCTCATGGCACTGACCATCGCCACCGGCTTTGTGATTGATGATGCGATTGTGGTGGTGGAGAACATTTCACGGCGGCTGGAGCAGGGCGAAACGCCGATGGAAGCGGCGCTGAAAGGGTCGGCGCAGATTGGATTTACCATTATCTCACTGACCTTTTCGCTGATTGCGGTGCTGATCCCGCTTCTGTTCATGGGCGATGTGGTCGGGCGGCTGTTCCGCGAGTTCGCCATCACCCTGGCGGTGTCGATCCTGGTTTCCATGCTGGTTTCCCTGACGCTGACGCCGATGCTGTGTGCTTACCTGCTGCGCCATATTCCCGAGGAGCGTCAGGGCCGCTTTTATCGCAAAGGCGGACAGTTTTTTGATCGACTGGTGGCCGGTTACGATCGCCTGCTGACCGTGGTGCTCAACCATCAGCGCCTGACGCTGCTGGTGGCGCTGGCGACGCTGTTGTTTACGGCGCTGCTCTATGTCGTTATCCCGAAAGGTTTTTTCCCTTCGCAGGATACCGGGCTGATTCAGGGCGTCACGGTCGCCTCGCAGGATGTCTCCTTCAGTGAGATGGCGAAGCGGCAGCAGGCGCTGGCGGCCATTGTGCTGCAAAATCCGGCGGTAGAAAGCCTGTCGTCCACCATCGGCATTGATGGCACCAACACCAGCCTTAACAGCGGTCGTCTGCAAATCAACCTGAAGGCATTTGACCAGCGCGACGCGCGCGCCGACGAAGTCATTGATGAACTGAAACAGGCCACTCAACGCGTGCCGGGCATCCGGCTCTATATGCAGCCTTTGCAGGATCTGACGGTCAACGACAGCGTGACGCCGGACAGATACCAGTTCTCGCTGGATGACGCCGACAGCGAAAATCTGGTTGCCTGGTCGCCCAAACTGGTGGCGGCGCTGCAACAACGACCGGAATTCAGTTCCGTGGTCAGTAACCAGCAGGAGCAGGGGCAGGTGGCCTGGGTTGAGCTGAATCGCGACGCCGCCGCGCGCTACGGCATAACCGCCGCAGATGTGGACACCGCGCTTTACAATGCTTTCGGCCAGCGGCTGGTTTCCACCATTTTTACCCAGTCGAACCAGTATCGTGTGGTGCTGGAAGTGGCGCCGCAGTTCCAGCAGTCGCCAGCGTCGTTCGATGATATCTGGCTGGCGGCGTCAACCACCAGTAGCAGCAATGACAGCAGCAGCGAAACGACCAGCGGCAAGAGCATGGTTCGGCTGACCTCCATTGCCACCATTCATCAGCGCATCGGATCGCTGGTGCATATGCGGCTGGATCAGTTTCCGGCGGTAACCGTCTCCTTCAACCTCAACGACGGCTACTCGCTGGAAGAAGCTCAGAAAGCGATAGCGGAAACGACAAAAAATCTGGCGCTCCCGAACAGCATCACCCTGCGTTATCAGGGCGAAACGGAGGCGTTTCAAAACGCGACCGGCAACACGCTGTGGCTGATCCTGGCGGCGCTGGTCACCATGTACGTAGTGCTGGGCGTGTTATACGAAAGCTTTATTCATCCGGTGACCATTCTCTCCACGCTGCCCTCTGCGGCGGTGGGCGCATTGCTGACGCTGCTGCTCGCCGGGACTGAGTTCAGCCTGATCGCGCTGATTGGCGTGATCCTGCTGATTGGCATCGTGAAGAAAAACGCCATTATGATGATCGACTTTGCGCTGGAGGCGGAGAAAAAGCAGCATCTCAGCCCGCGCGAGGCAATTCACCAGGCCTGCCTGCTGCGCTTCCGGCCGATTTTGATGACCACGATGGCCGCGTTGCTGGGCGCGCTGCCGCTGATGCTGGCGTCGGGTTCCGGTTCCGAACTTCGTCAGCCGCTGGGGCTGGTGATCGTTGGCGGGCTGCTGTTCAGCCAGCTGCTGACGCTGTTCTCCACGCCGGTTATCTATCTGTGGTTCGATCGCCTGGCCGGGCGCGGTCGCCGCAAAATGCGTAAGGCGCTGGATCGCTCATGAGTATCAGCCGCCTGTTTATTTTTCGGCCCGTCGCCACGCTGCTGCTGACCACGGCGCTGCTGCTGCTGGGCGCGCTTGGCTATCGCCTGCTGCCGGTTGCGCCGTTGCCCCAGGTGGATTTCCCCACCATCATGGTGACGGCGCAACTGGCGGGCGCCAGCCCGGAAACCATGGCCGCCACGGTTGCCACGCCGCTGGAGCGCTCGCTGGGGCAGATTGCGGGCATCACCGAGATGACCTCCAACAGCTCACAGGGCTCCAGCAATATCATTCTTCAGTTTGAACTGTCGCGCGATATTAACGGTGCCGCGCGTGACGTTCAGGCGGCGATCAACGCCGCGCGCAGCCTGCTGCCCAGCAGCATGGCTTCGCTGCCGACCTGGCGTAAAGCCAATCCATCCGATGCGCCGATAGTGATGCTGGCGCTCACCTCGACCAGCCGCTCGAACGGTGAGTTGTATGACATCGCCGACAGCAAAATCGACCAGAAGATCGCCCAGGTCAAAGGCGTCGGCGACGTGTCGCTGATGGGCAGCGCGCTCCCCGCCGTCCGTATCGATCTGCAACCCAACATGCTCAGCCATTTCGGCCTTTCGCTTGATACGGTGCGCGCGGCGATTGCCAATGCCACCACTAACCTGCCGAAGGGGATGCTTCAGGGCAGCAAGCAGTCGTGGGTGGTGGATAGCAACGGGCAGCTCGATCAGGCCCGGCAGTACGCCAGCCTGGTGGTGAGCTATCAAAACGGACGCGCGGTGCGGCTCAGCGACGTCGCCACGGTCTATGACTCGGTGCAAGACAAATACAACGTCGGCTTCTATAACCAGTCGCCTTCGGTGATGATCGGCGTCACCCGTCAGGCGGGCGCCAACATGCTGGAAACGATCGACGCCATCAAAGCGCAGCTGCCGGCGCTGCAAAAGGATCTGCCTGCCGATGTTTCTCTGAAGATCGTTGTCGATCGCGCGCCCAACGTTCGCGCCTCGCTCTACGATACCGAAGAGACGCTGCTGGTGGCGGTGCTGCTGGTGATTGGCGTGGTATTTGTTTTCCTGCGCGATCTGCGGGCGGTGACCATTCCGGCGCTGGCGCTGCCGGTTTCGCTGATTGGCACCTGCGCGGTGATGTACGTGCTGGGCTACAGCCTCGACAATCTGTCGCTGATGGCGCTGATCATCGCCACGGGGTTTGTCGTCGACGACGCCATCGTGGTGCTGGAAAACATTACGCGTTATATCGAGGCGGGGCTGAGCCCGGTGCGCGCGTCGCTGAAAGGTGCGCAGGAGGTAAGTTTTACCGTGCTGTCGATGACGCTGTCGCTGGTGGCGGTATTCATTCCGATCCTGCTGATGGGCAGCATCGTGGGGCGCCTGTTTCGTGAATTTGCCGTGACGCTGACCGTTTCGCTGGTCATTTCGATGCTGGTTTCGCTGACGCTGACGCCGATGCTCTGTTCCCGCCTGCTGAAAAAAAAGGCGGTATCGCATCGTCCGCGTCGGTTTTATCAGGCCATTGAGCGCGGGCTCGGCCGGATGCTCTCCGCCTACGCGGCCGCGCTGAACCTGGTGATGCGCCATCAGCGCCTGACGCTATTCAGTCTGTTGCTGACGGTGCTTCTTAACGTTTTTCTCTATACCGTGGTTCAGAAAGGGTTCTTCCCTAATCAGGACACCGGCCTGCTGATGGGGATGCTCAGAGCCGATCAGAACGTCTCTTTTCAGGCCATGCAGCCGAAGCTTCAGGCGTTCGCGAAAATGATCCAGCAGGATCCGGCGGTCGATGGCGTGATGTCGTCAATGGGCAGCGGCGCATTTGGTTCGCGCAATACCGCCAACTTTTTTGTGCACCTGAAGGATAGCAATCGGCGTGATGCCACCGCCACGGAGGTGGCAAACCGCCTGAGTGGTAAAACGCGTAATATCCCCGGCGTTGAGCTGTTTCTGATGGCGGCGCAGGATATTCACATTGGCGGACGCAGCGCCAATGCCGCGTATCAGTACAGCCTTCAGGCAGACGATCTCGATACGCTTCGCGTCTGGACGCCAAAAGTGAAAGCGGCGCTGGAGGCGATCCCACAGCTGACCAGCGTGGATTCCGACTCGCAAACCGGCGGTCAGGAAGTGGTAATCGACATCGACCGCGACCGCGCGACGCGGCTGGGCGTGAACGTCTCGATGCTGGATACGCTGCTGAATAACGCCTTCGCGCAGCGGCAGGTCGCCACGCTTTATAAAACGCTGAATCAGTATCATGTGGTGATGTCGCTACAGGATGCCTACACGCGCGATCCCGATATGCTGAATAAGCTTTATGTCATTAATGACGAAGGCAAGAGCCTCCCGGTGTCGGCCTTCGCCCGCTTTCGCGGCGGCAACGCGCCGCTTTCGGTAACGCATCAGGGGCAGTCGGCCACCAGCACCATCGCCTTCAATCTGGCGGACGGTGTTTCACTGGAACAGGCGCAAACGCTGATTAAAAACGCGATGGTGAACATCGCGCTGCCGGATACCATTCAGTCAGGCTTTCAGGGCACGGCGAAGGCATTTGCCGATCTCTCCTCGTCGATGCCGTGGCTGATCCTGGCCGCGCTGGCCGCGGTGTATATCGTGCTTGGCGTGCTCTATGAAAGCTATATTCACCCGTTAACCATCCTCTCCACGCTGCCTTCGGCGGGCGTCGGCGCATTGCTGCTGCTGTTGTTAACCAACACGCAGCTCACGGTTATCGCGCTAATCGGCATTTTGTTGTTAATCGGCATCGTGAAAAAGAACGCCATTATGATGATCGACTTCGCGCTGGCCGCCGAGCGTAAGCAGGGGCTTTCGCCGCAACAGGCGATCGTGCAGGCCTGCCTGATGCGTTTTCGGCCGATTATGATGACCACGCTGGCGGCATTTTTCGGCGCGCTGCCGCTGGCGCTGGGCAGCGGAGGCGATGCCGATCTGCGCAGCCCGCTTGGGCTGGCGATCGTCGGCGGCCTGGCGCTGAGCCAGCTACTGACCCTGTTCACCACGCCGGTGGTGTATCTTTACCTTGATCGCGTCAGCCGCGCCACCCGGCGTCAGTGGCGGCGGCTGCGCCATGTTGAATAAGCAATGAAAACATTATTTACTGCTTTCACTCTTGCGCTGCTGCTGAGCGGCTGTAGCGTGGGGCCGGACTACCAGCGCCCGTCGGCCAGCGTGCCGGTCCATTTTAAAGAAGCAAAAGGCTGGAAAGAGGCCGCGCCGCAGGACCAGAACAATAAGGGTGAATGGTGGCAGGTTTATCATGACGATACGCTGTCCGGCCTGCTGCGCCAGGTGGCTGTCTCTAACCAAAACGTCGCGCAGTATGAGGCACAGTACCGGCAGGCGACGGCGCTGGTGGCCGGATCGCGCGCCAGCCTGTTCCCAACCGTTACCGGCACCGCCTCCTCTACGCGCGGCGCAACGGCGACGTCTGGCGTAAGTAACAGCCATTCACTGGAGGCCGGCGCCAGTTGGGAGCCGGATATTTGGGGCAAGCTCCGGCGCACGCTGGAAGAGAACCGCGCCAGCGCGCAGGCCAGCGCCGCCGATCTGGCAAATATCACCCTCAGCGCCCGCTCGGCACTGGCGCAGGACTATTTCCAGTTGCGGATAATGGATCAGCAAATCGCGCTTTATCAGCAGAGCGTTGCGCAGTATCAGCGCTACCTGAAGATAATAGAGAACAAATATCAGGCGGGGAGCGAGTCGCGCGCCACGCTGGCGCAGGCACAGGCGCAGCTTGAAAGCGCCCGCGCGTCGGCGTTGGATCTGAGCTGGCAGCGCGCGCAAACGGAACATGCTATCGCCGTTCTGATCGGCAGGGCGCCTGCTGATTTCAGCCTTGCCATCGCGCCGCTGACCGCAACGCTGCCCGCCATCCCCAACAGCCTGCCAGCCGAACTGCTACAGCGGCGGCCGGATATCGCCGCCGCCGAGAGAACGGTGGCGGCGGCTAACGCGGCGGTCGGCGTCGCCATTGCGGGCTACTTTCCTGACCTGACGCTCAGCGCCAGCGGCGGCTATGCCAGTTCTGCGATCCGTAACCTGATCTCATTGCCGAATCGCGTCTGGTCGTTGGGGCCGTCGCTGAGCGGCACGCTGCTGGACTTCGGCGCCACCTCTGCAAGCGTTGAGCAGGCGCGCGCCGCCTATGACGCCGATGTCGCCAGCTATCGTCAGACAGTGCTGGAAGCGCTGGCGGAAGTAGAGGACAACCTGGTTGAACTTAACACGCTTCAGGAGGAGATGCTGGCGCAGCAGCGCGCTACCGATGCGGCGAAAGAGTCGGCGCGCGTGACGCAAAATCAGTATCAGGCAGGAATGATCGACTATCTCGACGTGGCCACCACGGAAAATACCAGCCTCACGCAGCAGCAGAGCCTGCTGTCGCTACAAAGCACGCAGTGGGCCACCAGCGTTGCGCTTATTGCCGCGCTGGGCGGCGGCTGGCGCGCGGAGAAATAATCGAGGGGCCGCGCCGCCCGCCTGCTGCGCGGCGGCGCGGTTATTTCTGACATTGCGAGCCGGTGAGCAGAAATTTTCTCACATTGCATTGAGTTGCCACGCCATATCCTGCATGGTGATAGCCAGTTTCTTCTGCTAAGGAGTTGGCATGCTGTTTTCCTTTTTCAGGCTGTTATGCAAGCTGTGTTTCCGTACGCGTCTGAGCGGCGATCTTTCCGGTCTGTATAAAGACAAAGTGCTGATCGTCCCTAACCATATGTCGTTTCTGGACGGGGCGCTGCTGGCGCTGTTCCTGCCGATTAAACCGGTTTTTGCCGTCTACTCATCTATCAGTCAGCAGTGGTATATGCGCTGGCTCAGCAAATTTATTGATTTTGTGCCGATGGATCCGACAAAACCGATGTCGGTGAAGCATCTGGTGAAGCTGATTGGTCAGGGGCGGCCGGTGGTGATTTTCCCGGAAGGGCGCATTACGGTGACGGGTTCGCTGATGAAAATCTATGACGGCGCGGGTTTTGTCGCGGCGAAATCACAGGCGACGGTAGTGCCGCTGCGCATTGAAGGCGCAGAGTTCACCCCGTTTGGTCGCCTGGCGGGCGTCTTTAAACGGCGCCTTTTCCCACGTATCAGCCTGACCGTTCTGCCTGCCACCACCATCCCGATGCCGGAGGCACCGCGCGCGCGCGACCGCCGTAAGCTGGCCGGCGAACATCTGCATCACATCATGATGGAAGCGCGGATGGCGGTGCGCCCACGTGAAACCCTCTACGAAGCCTTTCTGTCGGCCCGCAGACGCTACGGCCTGTTCAAGCCGTGCATTGAAGACGTTAACTTTACGCCCGACAGTTATACCGGGCTGTTGAAGAAGGCGCTTGGCGTCGGGCGGATCCTTGAGCGCAACACCGCGCCGGGCGAGTATATCGGCCTGCTGCTGCCCAATGCGACGGTATCGGCGGCGGCGATTCTGGGCGCCTCAATGCGTGGCCGCATTCCCGCCATGCTTAACTACACCGCAGGCGCGCAGGGGCTGCGCAGCGCGTTGAGTGCCGCGCAGGTGAAAACCATCTTCACCTCGCGGCAGTTTATGGATAAAGGCAAGCTGTGGCACCTGCCAGAGCAGGTCACCGAAGCGAAGTGGGTTTATCTGGAAGATCTGCGTGAAACGGTCACGGTGCAGGACAAGCTGTGGGTTCTGGCGCATCTGCTGATGCCACGGCTGGCGGCGGTGAGCCAGCAGCCGGAGGACGCCGCGATGGTGCTGTTTACCTCCGGTTCGGAAGGCAATCCGAAAGGCGTGGTGCATTCGCATAAAAGCCTGCTGGCGAACGTGGAGCAGATCCGCACCGTCGCGGACTTTACGCCGCGTGACCGCTTCATGTCCGCGCTGCCGCTGTTTCACGCTTTTGGCCTCACCGTGGGGCTGTTTACGCCGCTGATGACCGGCGCGCAGGTGTTTCTCTATCCCAGCCCGCTGCATTACCGCATCGTCCCGGAACTGGTTTACGACCGTAACTGTACGGTGCTGTTTGGCACCTCCACTTTCCTTGGCAACTATGCGCGTTTTGCCAATCCATATGATTTCGCGCGCCTGCGCTACGTGGTGGCCGGTGCCGAAAAGCTTCAGGAAACCACGCGCCTGGCCTGGCAGGACAAATTTGGCATTCGCATTCTTGAAGGCTATGGCGTCACCGAGTGCGCGCCGGTGGTGGCCATTAACGTGCCGATGGCGGCAAAAAATCATACCGTTGGACGTATCCTGCCAGGCATGGATTCGCGGCTGATTGCGGTTCCCGGCATTGAGCAGGGCGGTCAGCTCCAACTGCGCGGGCCAAATATCATGAAGGGCTATCTGCGCGTCGGGGATCCTGGCGTGCTTGAAGCGCCAGAGGCGGACAACGGCGAAGGGCAGAAGGAGGCGGGCTGGTACGACACCGGCGATATCGTCAGCTTTGACGAGCGCGGTTTCTGCCAGATTCAGGGGCGCGTAAAGCGTTTTGCCAAAATCGCCGGCGAGATGGTGTCGCTGGAAACGGTGGAGCAAATTGCTCTGAAGGCCTCGCCAGAGAAACAGCATGCGGCAACGATGAAACCGGACGGCAATCGCGGCGAAGCGCTGGTTCTCTTCACCACCGACGGCGAACTGAACCGCGAGCAGCTCCAGCGCGCCGCGCGCGAGCTGGGCAGCGCCGACCTGGCGGTGCCGCGCGATATTCGATTTATGAAGCAGTTGCCGGTGCTGGGCAGCGGTAAGCCAGATTTTGTCACGCTGCGTCAAATGGCCGAAGAGCCGGAGAGAGAAGATGCGTAACGTTGCTCAACAGGAAGGGCTGTTGTCAAAAGGAATGATGGCGGTGATGGCTGCGCAGTTTCTTTCAGCGTTTGGCGATAACGCGTTGCTGTTCGTTACGCTTGCCGTGTTGAAACAGCAGGTCTACCCGGACTGGAGCCAGCCGGTGCTGCAAATGGTATTTGTCGCAACCTACATTATTCTGGCGCCGTTTGTCGGTCAGTTTGCCGACAGCTTCGCGAAAGGACGGGTGATGATGTTTGCTAACGGCCTGAAACTGCTGGGCGCGCTGGTCATCTGCTTTGGCCTCAATCCGTTTCTCGGCTACAGCCTGGTTGGCGTTGGCGCGGCGGCCTATTCTCCGGCCAAGTACGGCATTCTCGGTGAGCTCACCGGCGGCGAAACGTTGGTGAAGGCGAACGGGCTGATTGAGTCGTCCACCATTGCGGCGATCCTGCTCGGCTCAATCGCTGGTGGCCTGCTGGCGGACTGGAACCTGCTCGCCGCGCTGATCGTCTGCGTACTGGCCTACGGGCTGGCGGTGGCGGCGAACCTGCTGATCCCGAAACTGAAAGCGGCGCGGCCGGGGCAGCCGTGGCATCCAAAAAGAATGACCGGCACGTTCTTTTCCGCCTGCCGCACGCTATGGCGTGATGGCGACACCCGCTTTTCGCTGGTGGGCACCAGCCTGTTCTGGGGTGCGGGCGTAACGCTGCGCTTTCTGCTGGTGCTGTGGGTGCCGGTTGCGCTTGGCATTACCGATAACAAAACGCCGACGCTGCTGAATGCCATGGTGGCGATTGGCATTGTTTTTGGCGCGGCGGCGGCGTCAAAGCTGGTCACGCTGAAAACGGTTGGACGCTGTATGCCAGCCGGGGTACTTATCGGTATCGCCGTCGCGTTTTTTGCGCTACAGCATTCGCCCGTGGGCGCTTACGGATTACTGATCGTTATCGGCATGCTCGGCGGCTTTTTTGTGGTGCCGCTGAATGCGTTGCTGCAAATGCGCGGCAAAGAGAGCGTGGGTGCGGGCAATGCTATCGCGGTACAGAACCTGGGTGAAAACGGGGCGATGCTGCTGATGCTGGGGCTTTACTCGCTGGCCGTCAGCCTGGGCGCGCGACCGGTTGCCATTGGCGTCGGCTTTGGCGCACTGTTTGCGCTGGCGATTGCGGTTTTATGGGGCTGGCATTTAGCTAAGCGGCCATCTGGTAAATAATAGCCGCCGCCGTCAGGATCGGCTGGAGAACACGTCGGCGGCGGAGTGAATCAATATTCATGCTCTCCACGCATAATATTATTACTGGCTCATCTTCTGGCTTTGAAGAAAATGATAAGACGCGCCCAGCATGCCGGAATCATTACCGTACGTCGCGGTTTCAATCTGAATATCAATGCCATACTTTTCCAGATAGCGGGCGAGCTCTTTCAGAAAGGGGGCCCGTTCCGTAATACCGCCACCAATAAATATTTTCTGTGGGTCAAACACGCTGGAAAGGTTATATAAACAGGCTGCAAGATCTTCATAAAAACCCTCCACCACTTTTTTGGCGCTCTCATCGCCGCTATCATACGCATCGAAAACGTCTTTACCGGTAATATCATCAGCCGATCGCTTCGTAAGCTGGCTGTAGTTCTCCCGCAGCGCGGTCATCGTGCAGCTTTTACTCAGGGTATGCGATTCGATATCGCTGTCTGTGGGCCGCGAGGTTAGCAAACAACCAAATTCGCCGGCGCGATTTCGGCCGCCCCGGACCAGCACGCCATTACAGAATGCCGCACCGCCCAGGCCAGTACCAATAGTTAACATGATGAAATCACTGGCTTCCTGCGCTTTACCTGACCATCGTTCGGCCAGTAATGCACAGTGTGCATCGTTCTCGACTGTGGCTGGCAATGAGGTTTCTTCTTCCAGCCACCGGCGCAGGTGGAACTGGTCAAAGTCACTAATAGTCCCTCCCATGGCAATAAAGCCGCTGTTCGGGTCGACGTGCCCCGGTGTGCTTACCGCGATACCGTTACAGGAAGGATTTTTCTTTAACCAACTGATGATTTCTTGCAGGATTTTATCACGCGAGTTATGAGAAATATCCACACTCTCATCGTTAAGTATTTCCCCCTGTTCGTTAATTACGCCCATTTTTAACGAGGTTCCACCGATATCGAACGCTGCAATATTCATTGTATTTTCCGGTAGTTACAATGTTTTCATTATAGCGTTAAAAGAAAATTTTATTTTTTTTGTACGGCTATAATTATATTTTATTGTCAATAAAGCTGTATTACGCATTACTTACTTAAAGCAATGTAAATAACATGCTCTTGCTGAATCGACACGGCGCATAACTGAACGCGTTTTTTGGTTGTTTAACAATAAAGGGGCGATGAGAAAATTTAATTGAGGCTGAGCAAGCATTCCGGAAAAAACGGCAGAGGGCGAATGATGTCGCCCTCTGCGAGAAACATTACGGAGAAGGAAAAGTATAACGGCGGTGAATGGTTTCCAGCGCCTGCAACACCTCTTCATTCAGCGTCAGGTTATAACTGTCGATATTCGTTTGCAGCTGTTCAGGCGTGGTGGCGCCCAGCAGCGTGCTGGCAACAAAGGGCTGCTGGCGAACGAAAGCCAGTGCCATCTGCGACGGATCAAGCCCATGCTTGTTCGCCAGCGCGACATATTCGGCAATCGCCAGTTGTGCCTGTTCACCACTGTAGCGGGTGAAACGGCTGAACAGCGTATTACGTGCGCCTGCCGGTTTCGCACCATTCAGGTATTTTCCGCTCAGTGTACCAAACGCCAGGCTTGAGTAGGCTAACAGTTCGACACCTTCATGCTGGCTGATTTCTGCCAGGCCCACTTCAAAACTGCGATTAAGCAGGCTGTACGGGTTCTGGATGCTGACGATGCGCGGCAGTTCATGTTTTTCCGCCAGTTGCAGATAGCGCATCACGCCCCACGGCGTTTCATTTGATACGCCGATATAGCGAATTTTGCCCGCCCGCACCTGTTCGTTGAGCGCTTCCAGCGTCTCCAGCAGCGTAACTGACGCCGTATTTTCACTGTATTGATAGCTGAGCTTGCCAAAACAGTTGGTTTCGCGCTGAGGCCAGTGAAGCTGATAGAGATCCAGATAATCGGTATTAAGACGTTTCAGGCTGGCATCCAGCGCTTCACGGATATTTTTACGATCCAGCGCCTGCTGAGGACGAATGGAGGCGTCATTGCCGCGCGAGGGGCCGGCGATCTTTGATGCCAGAATCACCTTATCGCGATTGCCGCGCGCCTTCAGCCAGCTGCCGATGTATTTTTCGGTCAGCCCCTGTGTTTCAGGGCGCGGAGGAACCGGGTACATTTCGGCGGTATCAATCAGGTTGATACCGGCACGCAGTGCCAAATCAAGCTGGGCGTGGGCATCTGCTTCGCTGTTCTGCTCGCCAAAGGTCATGGTGCCAAGCCCCAGGCTGCTCACTTCAAGCGTGCTGTGAGGGATACGATGATAATGCATTTGCCGGCTTCCTTTTTATGATGAAATGGCTGACCGCCGAGCGACCGCAAAGGCGATCGGAAGTCGACTCCGACTTCCGACTATAACCGCCGTATGCAACAGGGGGAAGAGGGGATTTATCGGGAAGTGCGCCGTGCACCATTCCCTCTAGCGCTCAACGATGGAGGACACCTCATCACCATTTATCTGCAACTCATGACCGTTCCGGTCGCTGTATTTCACCAGCCCGGTCTCTTTGTCTATTTCAGGTTTGCCCTGAGTCATGATCATTTTGCCATCTTTTGTTGCCATTACGTAATCGCTGCTGCACCCGCTGAGCAGTACTGTCAGCATCAGCGCCGCCGCGCCAACCATCTTTTTCATTCGCCGCTTCCTGAAGCCTGTAATCAGAAGCCTAATTAATAACGCATTTCGCTATCTGACGTAACCGCCACGGTCTGAAAATGTGCCACAAGCACGTTGCGTTATTGACATTTTTCGTAAATCGATATGTCTGGCGAAGCGTCGGCCGTGAAACGACCGACATAAGATCAGGCAGCGTGTTTTTTGCTGCGTAGCAAATTCAGGCACTCCACCGCCATTGAGAAAAACATGGCAAAGTAGATGTAGCCTTTAGGCACATGTACGTTGAAGCTTTCAAGGATGAGCGTAAAGCCGACCAGGATCAAAAAGGCCAGCGCCAGCATTTTCACGGAAGGATGCCGTTCGACGAATTCACCAATTCCTCGCGCGGCAAACATCATCACGCCAACGGCGATAACGACCGCAGCCATCATGATGATCAGGTGATCGGAAAGGCCTACGGCGGTGATCACCGAGTCAAGGCTGAAGATGATATCCAGCAGCATGATCTGCACAATTGCGCCGATGAAGGAGTGCACAGTGGTTTTATGCTCTTCATCACCGCCCTCAATAGTTTCATGGATTTCGATGCTGGATTTCCACAGCAGGAACAGACCACCAAACAGCAGGATCAGATCGCGGGCGGAAAAACTGTGATCCATCAGCGTGAACAGCGGGTTGGTCAGGCGAATTACCCATGCGATAGAGGCCAGCAGTCCAAGTCGCATCAGCATCGCGCCGCCTAAACCAAGGCGTCGCGCCGCATTTTGCTGCGACTTCGGCAGCTTTGCCACCACCAGCGAGAGGAAAATAATATTATCGATTCCAAGGACGATTTCCAGAATCGTCAGCGTGCCCAGCGCCAGCCAGGCATTTGGATCTGCAATCCATTCAAACATACGAACACGACATCCTCAACGAAAGGTAAACGAGGAGTATACCTGTCGCAGCGACGGCCTACAGTAAAAAATGGCGGGCAAGCAGGGGAGCGGTAAAGGTTTTCTTTAAATAAAAGCCGCGCGGCAGGGTCATTATCGGTTCCCCATTCTCGCCAATGCCTTCCGTCAGCGCTTTACTGTTGGCGGCTTTTGGACGGATCTGTAATACCTCGCCATGACGGGCAGTGATGCGCTCAACCTGGCCCAGCACAATCATATCCATTAGCTCTTCCCAGTCGCGCTGCAACAGCGCCTCTTCTTCACTGTCGGGGCTCCACAGCAACGGTGCGCCGATGCGACGTGCCGCCAGCGGGATCGCCCTGTCGCCTTCAACCGGTATCCACAGCACGCGTGCAAGCTTGTGGCGGACGTGGCTGGTCTGCCAGGTCACACCACTGTTGCCGGTCAATGGCGCCACACAGACGAAAGTGGTTTCCAGCGGACGCCCAAGCGCGTCAATCGGGATAGTTTTCAGCTCAACGCCAATATGGGCGAAGTCGCGCTCCGCTTTGCTGCCTGCGCTGGCGCCCAGGCTGATTTCCAGCAGCATGCCCACCCAGCCTTTATCTCTTTTCAGGTCGGGCGGAATGGGAAAGGCCATTTTTTGCGCCAGTTCGCCGAGCGTATAGCCAGCCAGCTGATGGGCTCGCGCCAGCAGAACGGCTTCGCTTTCCGGTGGCGGCACCGGACTGAAATCGGAAGGCATAATCACTCGCTGCGGTCGCTCAAAAAAACGACACTCAAGTCAGGCGTCATAAATAATATCGTTGAAAGAAGGGTAAAAACGAATAATAGCATGATAAATCGCACATTTTTACCTGTCAGTTATCGCGCGTAGGGTAATACTCTCCTGCTTATGCCGTTTAGTCACCGACAATGAACAGGATCTTACACCCTGTTATCCACAGAATAATGGGATAACTCACATTTTTACCCACTACTGTTTCCATTTACAGCCTTGACGGCGGCGTTTTTCCCCTGAAGTCACCTGCTTTTGACCAACTATCCAACATATCCTGTGGATAAATGCATCTCTGCTCGATCTTTCACCAGGAATTATCTGTGCCCCACCTTCAGCGTTATGCACCGTGTTTATTTGAACGGTATAATTAAATAAAATGTATATATAACAGTAATTTATATTTTGTTGCTGCCGCGCGCACTTTAAAGGTTCGTAAAGTTTTCCCCACCTGTTATGCCACTTCTGCACAAAGCTATCCACAGAAAAGGTGCATAAGATCGCTGAATCAGCCCGCGGATTGTTTATAACTTTGCTATAAAGGATAAGTTATCCCAACACGACGGGGTGCAAACGTACGATAAGCAGTGGTTTACCGCCTGTAAGGAGTATGAAACAATCAGAACATCCGAGTTTTAGTTTGAGGTAGTCCAGTGATCGATGATGATGGCTACCGCCCGAATGTTGGTATCGTAATTTGTAACAGGCAGGGACAGGTGCTGTGGGCCAGACGGTTTGGCCAACACTCCTGGCAGTTTCCTCAGGGAGGGATCAACGCTGGCGAGACGCCTGAACAGGCGATGTACCGCGAGCTGTTTGAGGAGGTCGGGCTGCATCGAAAAGACGTGCGTATTCTTGCTTCGACCCGAAACTGGTTACGATATAAATTGCCAAAACGTTTGGTGCGTTGGGACACAAAGCCGGTGTGTATCGGCCAGAAACAGAAGTGGTTTCTTCTACAACTTATGTGCAATGACGCGGACATTAATATGCAAACCAGCAGCACGCCGGAGTTTGACGGCTGGCGCTGGGTAAGCTTCTGGTATCCGGTTCGCCAGGTGGTTTCTTTCAAACGTGACGTTTACCGGCGCGTGATGAAAGAATTTGCCAGCATCGTCATGCCGCTACAGGAGAATACCGTACAGCGGAACGCGCTTTACCGACGCAAAAGAGGGTGAGCCACGCAAATTATGCTCATACAGCTGCGCGAAATAGTTGAAAAAGTTGCAGGTGCTCCACGTCTTACCGAAGCGCTTGATATTCTTGTTAATGAAATCGGTCTGGCGATGGACACCGAAGTCTGTTCGGTTTACCTCGCCGATCACGATCGCCGCTGCTATTACCTTATGGCAACGCGTGGCCTGAAAAAGCCACGCGGTCGCACCGTCGCGCTGGCGTTTGACGAAGGCATCGTCGGCCTGGTCGGGCGGCTTGCAGAGCCAATTAACCTGGCCGACGCGCAAAGCCATCCGAGCTTCAAATATGTCCCGTCTGTTAAAGAAGAGCGATTCCGCTCATTTCTTGGCGTGCCCATTATCAGCCGCCGTCAGCTTTTGGGCGTGCTGGTGGTGCAGCAGCGAGAACTGCGGCAGTTTGATGAAAGCGAAGAGTCGTTTCTGGTCACCCTGGCGACCCAGATGGCAACGATCCTTTCGCAGTCGCAGCTTAACACGCTGTTCGGGCAGTATCGCCAGACGCGGGTAAAAGCGCTGGCGGCCTCGCCCGGCGTCGCGGTGGCGCCCGGTTGGGTCGACAGCACGCAGCCTTTACTCGATAACGTTTTTGCTGCCTCAACGCTGGATACGCAGCGCGAAAGAGAGCGCCTGTCGCTGGCGATGAACGAAGCTGCTACTGAATTTCGTCGCTACAGCAAACGCTTCACCGCCAGCGTGCATAAAGACAGCGCGGCCATCTTCGATCTCTATTCCCACCTGCTCAGCGATGCTCGCCTGAAGAAAGATCTCTATGCCGAAATAGATGCCGGATCGGTCGCCGAATGGGCGGTGAAAAAAGTTATTGAGCGCTTCGCCGCACAGTTCGCCAGCCTTCAGGACAGCTATCTGCGTGAGCGCGCTGGTGATTTGCGCGTATTAGGCCAGCGGCTGGTCTTTCATCTTGACGACAGCATGCAGGGCACCAATGCCTGGCCGCCGCGCTTTGTGCTGGTGGCCGACGAGCTGACCGCCACGATGCTGGCTGAGCTTCCGCCGGATCGTCTCGCTGGCGTGGTGGTTCGTGACGGCGCATCTAACTCTCACGCGGCCATCATGGTGCGTGCAATGGGTATTCCGACCGTCATGGGAGCGGATATTCAGCCCGAAATGCTTAACGGCAGGCTGCTGATTATTGACGGCTACCGCGGCGAGCTGCTGGTCGATCCTGAACCCGTACTGGTGCAGGAATATCAGCAGTTAATCAGCGAGGAGAACGAACTCAGCAAGCTGGCTGAGGATGTCGTTGAGCGTCCCGCTTTTTTAAAAAGCGGCGAACCGGTAAAGGTGATGCTCAACGCGGGACTCAGCGCAGAACATGAAAAAGCGATGGGCAGCCGGGTGGATGGCGTCGGGCTTTACCGCACCGAAATTCCGTTTATGCTGCAAAATGGCTTCCCGTCGGAAGAGGAGCAGGTCGCGCAGTATCAGGGAATGCTCCAGCTTTTTCTGGAAAAACCCGTGACGCTGCGTACGCTGGACGTCGGTGCCGACAAACAGCTCCCTTACATGCCCATCAGCGAGGAAAACCCCTGCCTCGGCTGGCGCGGTATTCGTCTCACGCTGGATCAGCCAGAAATTTTTCTTGTTCAGGTGAGAGCAATGCTGCGGGCCAACGTCGCCAGCGATAACCTGAGCATTCTGCTGCCGATGATCACCAGCATTGATGAGATCGATGAGGCGAGAAGCCTGATCAACCGCGCCGCGCAGGAAGTTGAAGAGATGCTGGGCTACCGTATTCCTGTGCCGCGCGTGGGGGTAATGATTGAGGTGCCGTCGATGATCTTTATGATCCCGCACCTGGCCTCTCGGGTAGATTTTGTGTCGGTTGGCACCAACGACCTGACGCAGTATCTGCTGGCGGTCGATCGCAATAACACGCGAGTCGCGAATCTTTACGACAGCCTGCATCCGGCGGTACTGCGTGCGTTAAAAACTATCGCGCAGGAAGCCGCGAAAGCGGACATTGAACTCTGCCTCTGTGGCGAAATGGCAGGCGATCCGATGTGCGTCATTCTGCTGATAGGGCTGGGCTTTCATCATCTCAGCATGAATGGCCGTAACGTTGCCCGGGTAAAATATCTGCTCAATCGTATCGATCACGAAGAAGCGCAAAAGCTGGCTGACGAGAGTCTGAACGTAACGCTGACGGCGGACGTTCGCCATCTTGTCGCCGCATTTATGGAGCAGCGCGGGCTCGGCGGGCTCAGCCGCGGTGGCCGCTAGCGCGCTTAACAAAGTTTACGGTTCCAAACCGCACGGATTCAGGCTGTGTGCTATCATGCGCGCCTGAAAAAGGCGCAGCGCGCGTCAACTAACGTATTTTGTCGCCTGCTGATCAGGGCAAATGCTAAAAATGGTGAAAGATGACTAACGGCTATCTGGCTTTTCCGCAATTTGACCCGGTAATTTTCTCCATCGGGCCGATTTCACTCCACTGGTACGGTCTGATGTACCTGGTAGGTTTTATTTTTGCCATGTGGCTGGCGGTTCGTCGCGCTAACAAACCCGGCAGCGGCTGGAAAAAAGAGGAGGTTGAAAACCTGCTCTACGCCGGATTTCTGGGCGTTTTTCTGGGCGGTCGTATCGGCTATGTGCTGTTCTATAATTTTCCCCTGTTTCTCGATAACCCGCTCTACCTGTTCAAAGTCTGGGACGGCGGCATGTCGTTCCACGGCGGCCTGATTGGCGTTATCTGCGTTATGTTATGGTTTGCACGTCGTACCAAACGTAATTTCTTCCAGGTCGCGGACTTTATAGCGCCGCTGATCCCATTCGGGCTTGGCGCCGGCCGTCTCGGCAATTTTATCAACGGCGAGCTATGGGGCCGCGTATCGCCGGAGCTGCCGTGGGCAATGCTCTTTCCCGGCTCCCGTAGCGAAGACGTGGCGCTGGCCGCCACGCATCCCGAGTGGCAATCGTTACTGGCGACTTATGGCGTATTGCCGCGTCACCCCTCTCAGCTTTATGAACTGCTGCTTGAAGGCGTTGTTCTGTTTATTATCCTCAATCTTTTTATCCGCAAAAGTCGCCCGATGGGTGCGGTATCGGGCCTGTTTCTGATTGGCTATGGCACCTTCCGCTTTATCATCGAGTTCTTCCGTCAGCCCGATGCCCAGTTGGGCCTGTTTAGCAACGTTATCAGCATGGGGCAAATTCTCTCCCTGCCGATGATTCTGGCGGGTGTAATCATGATGATTTGGGCCTGGCGTCGCCGCACTCCGCAAACCCTTCGTGAGGAAAAATGAAACAGTATCTGGATCTTATGAGAAAAGTGCTTAATGACGGCACCCCTAAAAATGACCGTACCGGTACCGGGACGCTGTCGATTTTTGGTCACCAGATGCGTTTCAATTTGCAGGATGGCTTTCCGCTGGTGACAACGAAAAAATGCCATTTGCGCTCGATCATTCACGAGCTGCTGTGGTTTCTTAACGGCGATACCAATGTGGCGTATTTGCACGAAAACAACGTCTCCATCTGGGATGAATGGGCCGATGAAAATGGCGACCTCGGCCCGGTTTATGGCAAACAGTGGCGCAGCTGGCATGCGCCGGACGGCCGTGAGATCGATCAGCTTAAGAACGTGCTTAAACAGCTCAAAAGCGATCCCGATTCGCGGCGTATTATCGTTTCGGCATGGAATGTCGGTGAACTTGACCAGATGGCGCTGGCACCTTGCCACGCTTTTTTCCAGTTCTACGTTGCTGACGGCAGGCTCTCCTGCCAGCTCTATCAGCGCTCCTGCGACGTCTTCCTTGGGCTGCCGTTTAATATCGCCAGCTATGCGCTGCTGCTGCATATGGTGGCGCAGCAGTGCGACCTCGAGCCCGGCGATTTTGTCTGGACGGGCGGCGACACGCATCTTTACAGCAACCATATGGAACAAACACGGTTGCAACTGACACGCGAACCACGTCCGCTTCCGACCCTGAACATTAAGCGCAAGCCTGCCTCGCTGTTTGACTACCGCTTTGAAGACTTTGAAATAAGCGGCTACGATCCGCATCCGGCAATTAAAGCGCCCGTTGCCATCTGATCCCGCGCAGAGGCGGCGGCGCTCCGCCTCTGCTGTTTTGTGCCTTCCTGCGCCCATCATCTTTCTCGTCCTTTATTCTGCATGCCTTGCATGGGGCTTCACCCTATATCTCCACTCAGCGGATTACTAAGTTTTTTTTCGGTTATTCGTCTCATTGCGAGAGGCTTCGCAAAACCATTGCTGCGTTAATGAAAACGTAAAAGTTTCGCTGAAGAAGGCTCGCATGAAGCGCTATTTTGACTGGCGACGCCGCCAGCAAACTGGAAAAGTGGCAGCATGAAAAACGCTTACGGATTTACCCTGATGGAAGTGCTTATCGTCATGATCATCGCCAGCGTGCTGGGCATTGCCAGCGTTGCAGGCTGGCAAGGATGGCAGCAACGGCAGCGCCTGAATGACGCAGCCCGACAGATACAGCTTTTTTTGCTGCGTCAACGCAGCGAGGCAAACTGGCTTAATGAATCGCGGCTGCTCTGGGCAAAAAAAGGCGATAAATGGTGCCTGGGCAGCGGGAAACCTTTGACAGACTGCTCGGGCAAAAGCCCGCGATGGGTTAATGCGGCCTGGCAGGGGATTACGCTGCTCTCGCTAACTGACGACGTGGGATTTTACGGACGGCGAAACGTGGCGAAGCCGGGCAGAGTGGTTATTGCCGGCGCGGCGGGCGAGCGCCACATTATTATCTCTTCCCGTGGGCGGGTACGCGTTTGCCAGCCGGAGGGGGAAGGGTGTCTGTGAAAACATCAGGGTTCACGCTGCCTGAGATGCTGATAGCGCTTGCCATTGGCAGCACGTTGATGATGGGCGCGGCACGCATGTTGCCTCTGTTACAGATGTACAACCTTCGCAGCCTGACGATGTTTCAGCTAAAGGAAGAGATGCAGCAAATGACTACTACGCTGGAGAAAGCGGTGCGCCGCGCGGGATATTGTCGCGGAGAGTGTCAGGGCGACGCACTGAAAACAGACGGCATATCAGGCACATGTCTGCTGGTTCGATGGGATGAAAACAGCAACGGCAAATGGGACGCGGTGGAGCGCGACGACAGCGACTTCTATGGCTATCGTCTTCGCGGAGGAAATCTGGAAGTGCAGCGAGGCGTTGACCGCTGCGATGGCACAGGCTGGGAAAAACTTAACGATCCGGCAGTAATGGTAATAAGCGATTTCCGCATCGTCCGGCAGGGAAGACAAGTTCGTTTGACGCTGGGCGGCTATGCGAAAGTTTTCCCACAGCAGCCTGTTGTAACGGAACGCTGGATAACGGCGGTGAACCTGTGAAGGAACAACAAGGAAGTGGCTTGCTGATAGCGGTGATCCTGCTGTTAATGATGTCAGCAACTTTGCTACACGCAACGCGCAGGCAGCTTGATGATTCTTTGAGCGTGGTGGTAAAAGAGAGCCGCTATATACGTCAATACAGCCTTGCCGCTTCAGCGCTGGCGTGGGGGTCGAAACGGCAGTGGCCTGCGAAGGATGACGGCTGGTATTGTCAAACAGAGAATATATACCACTGGCGGGCCTGCCTGAGAGGTTTAACAGCAGAGAGCTATCTTATGCGCGGCGATAGCGGACCCGGCAGCGTGGCGCATTTTCAGTGGATGATACCCGCCAGCGAAGCAGCAAAGATGATGCCGGTACCGCATGGCTGGATAGATTACTGCCCGCTTGCTCAGGAAAAGATGTGTGAGCCAGATGAATAATCAGCATGGTTTCAGCCTGCCTGAAACGCTGTTTGCGCTGCTGCTTTTCTCGCTGAGCACCACGGCGCTCATGCAGTATCAGTTAGCGCTGGCGAAAGGATTCGAATTGCAGACTCAACAGCGAAATGCCCTGCGTCTGGCCTGGCAGCGCTTCGAAGGCTATCAGGCCCCGGAATGGCGGAGTGAACTCTCCTCCCGGCCCGGTCCGCAAGGGTGCCAGCTACACACGGCGAACGTAACAAGCCCTGCCGGGCGTGAAGCGGAGCTGACGTTATTAGTCTGTCCGTAGTCTTCATCGCATTGTTAGCCCCTTTAATTTGCAAGCGGCGTCGGAAGGGTTACAGTATTCGCGCAAAGCGAAATAGCGCATTCAGGAGCAGTGATGTTTACGGTTTACCACTCAAATCAGCTGGATTTATTGAAAACGCTGGCGGCATGGCAGATTGAAAATCAGCCGTTGCGCGACCCGTTCCGGCAGGAGGTGATTCTGGTTCAGAGTCACGGTATGGCGCAGTGGCTACAGATGTCGCTGGCTACCGAGTTTGGTATCGCCGCAAATATCACCTTTCCTCTGCCTGCCAGCTTTATATGGGAAATGTTTATGCGCGTTCTTCCCGACATCCCGGAAGAGAGCGCTTTTACTCAATCCGGCATGAACTGGAAGCTGATGGCTATTCTGCCAGAGATGCTGACGCAGCCTGAGTTTGCTGCGCTTCAGCATTATCTCATCGACGATGATGACAAGCGCAAGCTGTTCCAACTCGCCTCGCGCGTTGCCGACCTCTTCGATCAGTATCTGGTTTATCGTGCTGAATGGCTGAACAGTTGGGAGAAGGGCCAGCTTATTGAAGGGCTTGATGAGGCTCAGCGCTGGCAGGCTCCGCTCTGGAGAGCGCTGGTTGATTATACCCGACAGCTTGGGCAGCCTGCCTGGCATCGCGCAAATCTCTACGCTCGCTTTATATCGGCCCTTGAAAAAAGTCGTGTTCGCCCTGCCGGCTTGCCGGATCGCGTCTTTATCTGCGGCATCTCTGCGCTACCGCCGGTCTATCTCCAGGCGCTCCAGGCGTTGGGCAGGCACATTGATGTTCATCTGCTGTTTACGAATCCCTGCCGCCACTACTGGGGCGATATCCAGGACTATGCTTTTCTGGCGAAACTGCAAAGCCGCCGACGCCAGCACTATCAGCAGCAGCATGAAAGCGCGCTGTTTCGTCAGGACGATGCATCCGGGCTGTTTAACGAACAGGGTGAACAGCAGTTAAGCAACCCGTTGCTGGCCTCATGGGGCAAGTTGGGAAGAGATAACCTTTTTTTACTTGCACAGATGGAGTGCCGGGAAATCGACGCCTTTGTCGATATTGAACCCGCCACGCTGTTGCAGTCTCTTCAGCGGGACATGCTTGAACTTGAGGATCATGCCGTTATCGGGTTGAAAGCCGAGGAGTGGGAGAACAGCCGGCGTAAGCGTCTGCTTGCTCATGAGGATCGCTCCGTAAGTATTCACCTCTGCCATAGCCCGCAGCGTGAGATCGAAGTGCTCCAGGACAGGCTGTTGGAGATGATGGCGCAGCAACCCACGCTGCTGCCGCGCGATATCATCGTGATGGTTGCGGACATTGATACCTATGCGCCTTTTATCCAGGCGGTTTTTGGTAATGCTCCTGCGGAGCGTTACCTGCCCTTTGCCATATCTGACCGTCGGGCCAGCCAGGCGCATCCGGCGCTACAGGCCTTTATCACGCTTCTTACCCTGCCTGAAAGCCGTTTTACCTCCGGTGAAGTGCTGGCGCTGCTGGAAGTTCCTGCCATTGCAAGCCGCTTCTCGATTGATGAAGAGGGCCTCAAACGCCTGCGGAACTGGGTTAATGAGTCAGGTATTCGCTGGGGGCTGGACGATGAGACGGTACGCGACCTGGATCTTACTCCGACCGGGCAGCACACGTGGCAATTTGGCCTGTCGCGAATGCTGCTGGGTTACGCGATGAACAGCGAAGCCGGAGACTGGCAGGGCATTTTGCCCTATGACGAAAGCAGCGGCTTAATTGCCGAACTGGCGGGTTATCTGGCCGAGCTGCTGATGCGCCTGCGTCACTGGCGTGAAACAATGTTAGCGGCACGCGATCTGGAAAGCTGGCTGCCGTTGTGCCGTGAACTGACGGATGACTTTTTCAGCGGCGATGCCGATACCGAAGCGGCGCTGGCTCTGATTGAAGAACAGTGGAAAACAACCATCGGCGATGGCATCCAGGCAGGTTGTCGGCAGGCGATTCCGCTTTCGTTGCTGCGTGACGAGCTTTCGGCGCGGTTGGATAAGGAGCGGGTAAGCCAGCGCTTTCTCGCCGGGCCAGTAAATTTTTGTACCCTGATGCCGATGCGCTCGATACCTTTTAAGGTCGTTTGCCTGCTGGGTATGAACGATGGTGCTTACCCACGAGTGCAGCCGCCGCTGGGTTTTGATCTGATAAGCCAGCAGCCGCAAAAAGGCGACCGCAGCCGCCGTGAGGACGATCGCTATCTGTTTCTTGAAGCGATTAACTCGGCGCAGCAGCAGCTCTATATCAGCTATATCGGCCGCACCATCCAGGATAATGCGAAGCGTTTTCCCTCGGTGCTGGTCAGTGAACTGGTGGACTATATCAGCCAGAGTTTTTGCCTGGCAGAGGATGTCGAACTCGACGTGGACAGCAGCGCAAAAAAAGTTGCGGATCATATTCAGCATCTGCACAGCCGTATGCCTTTCGCTGCCGAAAACTTCTCTTCGCATTCGCGCTTTCAGAGCTATGCGGCGGAGTGGTTACCTGCGGCGAACGCCAGTGGCACCGCGCATCCGCCCTTTATGCAGACGTTGCCAGCGCCTGAAATCAGCGAGGTAGGTTTTGAGCAGCTGCTGCGGTTCTGGCGTCATCCGGTACGTGCCTTTTTCAATCAGCGGCTTGGCGTCAGTTTTCATTTAGAAGAGACGGATTTGCCGGATGCAGAGCCTTTTACTCTCGATAATTTAAGCCGCTATCAGCTCAATATGCAGTTGCTTAACACCCTTATTGAGGACCGTCCTGGCGAACTCCTCTACGCACGCCAGCGCGCAGCGGGACAGCTTCCTTACGGAGCGTGGGGAGAACTGTTCTGGCAGGAGCAATCAGACGAGATGTCGGAGCTGGCCAGCCGGGTGAGTGCGCAACGTAAAGAGGCCGTTAGCTGGGAAATAAACCTGAAGTCGGGCGGCGTACAGGTGAACGGGTGGCTACAACAGGTGCAGGATGATGGTCTGCTGCGCTGGCGACCGGGCCATCTGAACCTCACCGATGGGCTGGCTCTCTGGCTGGAACATCTGGTTTACTGCACGCTGGGCGGTAAGGGAACAAGCCGCATGTTTGGTCGTAAAGAGAGCCAGTTCTGCTTTCACGCGCTGACAGCGGAGCAGGCCGCCGAATGGCTGGCGCGATATGTTGAAGGTTATCTTTCGGGGATGAGCGCGCCACTTCTGCTTCTGCCAAAAGCGGGAAGCGCCTGGCTTGAAGCCAGCTATGATGAAAAAAATTCAGTAATTGTGCGTGATGACAACGCCCGTGCAAAAGCGCGCATCAAGCTTTTACAAGCCTGGCAAGGGAGTTTTCAGTTTGAAGGCGAAGGCACCGATCCTTATCTTTCGCGCCTGTTCCGTAATCTTGACGACGACAGGATGGAAGAGATCGCACGCAACGCCGAAACCTGGCTGCTGCCGCTGCTGCAAATGAATGATAAAGGCGCCAGTACATAATGGCTTCGTATGAGACGGCTGGCCAACTTTTGACGACATTCCGCAAGAGTTGCTGTAGTGTTACTTTATAACTATTTCACGCTTAAAATTTACTTTCTGTACACAGCCGGAAAATAAATTTTCAGAGTCATCGCGCCTCGCGCGCGATCCCTGATACCGGACAGAGAAAAGAAAAGACCTTCAAGGAGTTTCGATGTTTCGCAATGCAGTGTGGTTAAGCAGCTTTGTTCTGCTTTTTGCTTTTTGGTGTTCGCCCACTCAGGCACAGTCAGGGTGGCAGCCGACTCCTGATACAATCGGCAAAAGTGAGAAAGATCCGCGTCAGTATCAGGCAATTCGCCTGGACAACGGCATGACGGTGCTGTTGGTATCCGATCCGCAGGCGACCAAATCGCTCTCCGCGCTGGCGATTCCTGTTGGCTCGTTGGAGAATCCGCGCAATCAGCAGGGGCTGGCGCACTATCTTGAACATATGGTGCTGATGGGTTCGAAACGCTATCCTGAACCGGATAACCTCGCTGAGTTCCTGAAAAAGCACGGCGGCAGTCATAACGCCAGCACCGCCTCTTACCGCACCGCCTTTTATCTCGAAGTGGAAAATGATGCCCTCCAGCCTGCGGTTGATCGGCTGGCTGATGCCATCGCTGAGCCCCTGCTTGATCCGGTTAATGCGGATCGCGAACGTCATGCGGTCAATGCGGAACTGACCATGGCGCGCTCACGTGACGGGCTGCGTATGGCGCAGGTCGGCGCAGAAACGCTGAACCCGGCACATCCTTCATCGCTATTTTCCGGTGGTAATCTGGAGACGCTGAAGGATAAACCGGACGGTAAGCTGCATGACGCCCTGACGGCTTTTTATCAGCGCTACTACTCCGCCAACCTGATGAAAGCGGTTATCTACAGCAGCAAACCAATGGATGAACTGCAAAAAATTGCCACATCGACGTTTGGGCGTGTTGAAAATCACGATGCCACGGTGCCTGATATTACCGTGCCAGTGGTTACCGATAAGCAAAAAGGCATCATTATTCATTATGTGCCCGCCCAGCCGCGCAAGCAGCTTAAAGTGGAGTTTCGTATTGAAAACAACAGTGACAAATTCCGTAGTAAAACCGATACGCTCATCGCCTATCTGATTGGCGACCGAAGCAAAAACACCTTGTCCGACTGGCTGCAAAGCAATGGCCTGGCGGATTCAATCGATGCGGGCGCCGATCCGGTTGTTGACCGCAACGGCGGCGTCTTTTCTATTTCCGTTTCGCTTACCGACAAAGGGCTTGCCGAACGCGATCGGGTTATCGCTGCCATTTTCAGCTATCTGAACAAGCTGCGGAGCGACGGTATTGATAAACGCTATTTCGACGAAGTAGCTAACGTACTGGCGCTGGATTTCCGCTATCCCTCTATTACCCGCGACATGGACTATATTGAGTGGCTCGCCGACATGATGCTACGTGTTCCGGTTGCCGATACGCTTGATGCGCCATATCGCGCCGATCGCTACGATCCGCAAGCTATTCAGGCACGACTTGACGGTATGACGCCGCAGTCAGCGCGCATCTGGTATATCAGCCCAAATGAGCCACATAACAAAACGGCCTATTTTGTTAATGCACCTTATCAGGTCGACAAAATCAGCGCGAAGCAGTTTTCCGACTGGCAGGCCGCCAGCGCCAAAATTGCGCTTTCGCTGCCGGTGCTGAATCCCTATATCCCTGATGATTTCACGCTGATTAAACCCGGTAAAAAGTATGCCCACCCTGAAGAGTTAGTAAACCAGCCGGGGCTGAGAGTGTTTTATATGCCAAGCCAGTTCCACGCCGACGATCCCAAAGCGAATATTACGCTGACCCTGCGTAACAAGGCCGCTGTCGGTACGGCAAAAAATCAGGTGCTGTTTGCGCTCAATGATTATCTTGCCGGGCTTGCGCTGGACGAGCTGAACTCTCAGGCCTCGGTTGGCGGCATCAGCTTCTCAACCAGCGAAAACGGCGGCGCCTCATTCAACGCCAGCGGTTTCACGCAGCGCCTGCCTGATTTGATGAAAACGCTACTGTCGCGCTATGCCACCTTCCAGCCCGACGCGCAGCAGCTTGAACAGGCGAAGTCCTGGTATCTTGAAAGACTGGACGCGGCTGATAAAGGCAAAGCCTATGAGCTGGCGATCCAGCCCGCGCAAATGCTGTCGCAGATCCCCTACACGCAGCGCAACGAGCGGCGAAAGCTAGTGCCACAGGTCACGCTTGACGACCTTAAAACCTATCGCAAAATGCTGCTTGAGAATGCCACGCCTGAACTGGTGGTCATCGGTAATATGAGCGCCGAAAGCGTTAAAACCCTGGGAACAGAGCTTAAAACCCAACTGGCGTGCGCGGGTCAAGAGTGGTGGCACAGTCAGTATCTGGCGATAGATAAGAAAACGTCCGCAAACCTTCAGCGCAAAGGCAGCAGCACTGACTCCGCGCTGGCGGCGCTGTATGTTCCGCTCGGCATTGATGAGTATGACAGTATCGCCAGCAGTTCGATGCTCAGCCAGATCGTTCAGCCCTGGTTCTATAATCAGCTTCGTACGGAAGAACAACTGGGTTATGCGGTTTTCTCTTTCCAGATGCCGATTGGTCGCCAGTGGGGTATCGGCTTCCTGCTGCAAAGCAACACGAAGCAACCCGCTTACCTGCTTTCGCGCTTTCAGGCGTTTTATCCCACGGCTGAAAAACGACTGCGCGCATTGAGCAACGAGGATTTTGCCCAGTACCAGAAAGCCATGATTAACGAACTGAAACAGCGACCGCAGACGCTGGATGAGGAGGCGGGGCGCTTCAGTAAAGATTTTGACCGCGGCAACTATCAGTTTGATACGCGGGAGAAGGTTATTGAGCGTATTGCGGCGCTGACGCCGACCTCGCTGGCGGATTTCTTCCATAGGGCAGTAATCGAACCGCAGGGGTTGACCCTGCTTTCACAGGTTTCCGGCGATCGCCACGGCAGCGCGGACTATGCAAAACCTTCCGGCTTCACTACCTGGCAGGAGGTCTCAACGCTGCAACAGTCGTTTCCGGTTAAAAGCGATAAGCCATGAAGCCAGAAGCCCAACGTCTTGACCCCCTTACGCTGCCGCTGGATGGCGTAAGGCTCATTGAAGCCTCGGCGGGAACGGGCAAAACGTTTACTATCGGGCTGCTCTATCTGCGCCTGCTGTTAGGGCTGGGCAGAAGCAGGCCGCTTTCGGTTGAAGAGATCCTGGTTGTGACCTTTACCGAGGCGGCAACGGCCGAGCTGCGGGGCCGTATTCGCGCCAATATTCACCAGTTACGTATTGCCTGCCTGCGTGGCTACACGTCGGATGCCATGCTGGCGGCGCTGATGGCACAGATCGCCGATCCTGCTCAGGCTGCTGCCGCGCTGCTTGCTGCTGAGCGGCAGATGGATGATGCGGGTATCTTCACCATTCACAGCTTCTGTCAGCGCATGCTAAATCTTAATGCGTTTGAGTCTGGCATGCTGTTTGAGCAACAGCTCATTGAAGACGAATATCCTTTGCGTCGCCAGGCCACGGCCGACTTCTGGCGACGCAACTGCTACCCTTTACCGCTGCCCATAGCGAAAGTGATGACGCAGCTCTGGCAGGGGCCGGAACAGCTGCTGGCCACGTTATCTCCCTGGCTGAACGGCGAAGCACCCGCTTTCAAATATCCGGCTGATGTGCAGGAAACCCTTACTGACCGTCATGAAAAAATCATCGCCAGAATTGAAGCAATGAAATCGGCCTGGCTGGCGGCAGGCAGTTTGCATGATCTTATTGCGCAGTCTGGCGTGGACAAGCGCAGTTATAGTAGTAAGCACTTACCAAATTGGCTGGAAAAAATTACTCTGTGGGCGGCTGAACCTACTGAAGACTACGCCATTCCGAAAGACCTTGAGCGGTTTGGGCAGCGTATTCTTTTTGATAAGACGAAAAAAGGCGAAGCGCCGCGCCATCCACTTTTTGACGAAATCGATCGCTTCCTTGCCGAACCGCTTTCGCTTCGCGAGTTGGTGATTGCCCGCGCGCTCAGTGAAATCCGCTTTGCCACGCAAAAAGAGAAGCGGCTGCATGCGCAACTGGGATTTGACGATTTACTGGGACGACTCGACAGCGCGCTTCAACAGCCGTCGGGTGAAGCACTGGCGCAGGCTATTTATAACCGCTATCCGGTAGCGCTGATTGATGAGTTCCAGGATACCGATCCGCAGCAGTACCGTATTTTCCACCGTCTTTATGGTCAGCAGCAGGGGACGCTGCTATTAATTGGCGATCCAAAGCAGGCGATTTATGCTTTCCGCGGTGCAGATATCTTCACCTATATGAAAGCGCGAAACGAAGTCAGCGCTCACTATACGCTTGATACAAACTGGCGCTCTTCACCCGCCATGATCAACAGCGTGAACCGGCTCTTCTCACAGCTAGATAATCCGTTTCTCTTCAGCGACATTCCTTTTCTTGCAGTGAAGCCCGCTGCAAAAAATAGCGCGCTCAGCTTTACGGTTGAGGGAGAAGTCCAGCCTGCATTACGGCTGTGGCTACAGCCCGGCAATGGGGTTGGAGTAAGCGATTACCAACAGTTTATGGCTCGCCATTGCGCGGCGGATATTTGTCGCTGGCTGACGGCCGGACAGCAGGGACGTGCGCTGATTGGCAACGGCGAAGACCAGCGTCCGGTGGCGGCGTCAGATATCACCGTGCTGGTACGAAGCCGCAGCGAAGCGGCTATCGTACGTGAAGCGCTTAACGGTTTAAATATTCCTTCCGTATACCTTTCCAATCGCGACAGCGTATTCACGACGCCGGAAGCGCGCGAAATGCTGTGGCTGCTTCAGGCCGTGCTGGCGCCGGAGCAGGAGCGTGTGTTGCGCAGCGCGTTGGCTACCAGTATTTTCGGGCTGGACGCGCCTGTGCTGGATGCGTTGAGCCAGGACGAGCGCGCCTGGGATGCGCTGGTGGATGAGTTCGATCGCTACCGTCAGCGCTGGCTGACGCGCGGCGTCCTGCCGATGCTGCGTGAAATGATGACAAACCGGCAGATCGCCGAAAACCTGCTGGTTTCCGAAAGCGGCGAGCGCAGGTTGACCGATCTGCTGCATCTGGGCGAGCTGTTACAGGAAGCCTCCGCGCAGTTGGACAGCCCGCATGCGCTGGTGCGCTGGCTGGCGCAGGAGATCGCCCGGCCAAACGGGCAGTCTGCCAGCCAGCAGCTGCGGCTGGAGAGCGATCGCCACCTGGTGCAGATCGTCACCGTTCATAAATCGAAAGGACTGGAGTATCCGCTGGTGTGGCTACCGTTTGCCGCCAACTATCGCGAAGCGCGCGCCGGGGTGTATCACGATCGTCAGACGTGGCAGGCGCTGCTGGATCTGCGCGAAGACGCCGAGAGCATCGAGCTGGCGGAAGAGGAGCGGCTGGCAGAAGACCTGCGTTTACTTTACGTCGCTCTGACCCGTTCGGTCTGGCACTGTAGCGTGGGCATCGCGCCGCTGGTAAAGGGCAGCCGTAAAAAGGAGGGCACCAGCGACGTTCACCGCAGCGCCATTGGTTTTTTGCTGCAAAAAGGGGAAGAAGGCGATGCTGCGATGCTGCGCACGCGGCTTGCCGAATTACAAAGCGATGCGATTGAGATTGTGAACGCAGAGGTTCCGTCCGAAATCCCCTGGCAGCCACAGCAGGATGCGCCCGGTGAACTGCGTAGCCTGCGTATTGCCCGTCAGCTAAATGATGACTGGCGGGTAACCAGCTACTCCGGGTTGCAGCAGCATGGTCACCCGGTAACGTTTGAACTGCTGCCCAGGCTGGACGTTGATGCCGCGGGTGAGGCGAGCCCGCAGACGGCGTCGCAGCGGACGCCGCACACCTTTCCGCGCGGTGCCGCGCCGGGCACATTTTTGCACGGGCTGTTTGAAAATATCGATTTCACTCAACCGCCGGATGAAGCGTGGATGGCGGCGCGTCTGGCCGGGCAGGGCCACGATGAAGCCTGGCTGCCGGTTATGCAGCAGTGGCTGACTCGCGTTTTGCATACGCCGCTCAATGATACCGGCGTCAGCCTGAGCCAGCTGGCATCTGATAAACGACAGGTTGAATTACAGTTCTGGCTGCCGGTGCAGCAGATGCTGCGCGCAGATCGCCTCGATCGCCTTATGCGTCATTACGATCCGCTCTCCGCCGGCTGCCCGCCGCTCAACTTTCAGCAGGTACAGGGTATGCTGAAAGGCTTTATCGATCTGGTTTTTGTCTGGCAGGGGAAGTACTACCTGCTGGACTACAAGTCCAACTGGCTGGGTGACTCAGGCGAAGCCTATACGCCGCAGGCGATGGCGCTGGCCATGCAGGCACACCGTTATGATTTGCAGTATCAACTCTATACGCTGGCGCTGCATCGTTACCTGCGGCACCGGCTGGCTGATTATGATTATGAGCAACATTTTGGCGGCGTTATCTACCTTTTCTTGCGCGGCGTCGATGGCGCATCCGACGATAGCGGGTTGTTTCGCACACGGCCTGACGCGGAATTTATTGCTGCGCTGGACGCGCTGTTCGCCGGAGAGAAACCGTCATGAGTAATATCGTCCAACTGCTGCTGGAGGCCTGCTGGCAGAAACTGCTGCGCTCGCTGGACGTGCAGTTTGCGCAGATGGTGGCCAGTGAGGCGCAGCCAGCGCTGATGCTGGCGGCGGCCTGTGTCAGCGCTGAAGCGGGAGAGGGGCATGTCTGCCTGCCGCTGGCGTCGTTTACCGAGGAGGCGCTGTTTGAGGGGCGTCACCCGGAACTGGCCCGGCAGCTTTGGCAGGCAGCTGACACACCCGACTGGCAGACGCTGCTGGCCTCGGAGGCGGCGGTGGGAGACGGCAGCACGGCAACGCCGCTGGTACTGCATCAGCAGCGTCTCTATCTGCATCGTATGTGGCAAGCCGAAGGCCATGTCGCGCGCTTTATTCTGCGTCAGACGCCGCAGGACATCTTTGACGAAACGCGCCTGCGCACGGCGCTCGATCGTCACTTCGGCCAGCAACCCGATGACTGGCAGAAGATTGCCGCCGCAGTGGCCCTTACCCGCCAGGTGTCGGTGATTTCAGGTGGGCCGGGCACCGGTAAGACCACCACTGTCGCCCGCTTGCTGGCGACGCTGTTGGAACTGTCGGGCGGCACGCTGCGCGTCCGGCTTGCGGCGCCGACCGGCAAGGCCGCCGCGCGTTTGACCGAGTCGCTGGGCAAGGCGCTTGCGCAACTGGCAATAAGTGAAGAAGAAAAACAGCGCTTTCCCGCAGAGGCCACCACGCTGCATCGCCTGCTCGGTGCGATGCCCGGTAGCCAGCGCATGCGCTATCACGCGGGTAACCCGCTGCATCTAGACGTGCTGGTTGTGGATGAGGCGTCAATGGTCGATCTGCCGATGATGGCGAACCTGATCGCTGCGCTGCCGCAACAGGCAAAAGTTATTTTCCTGGGCGACCGCGATCAGCTCGCTTCCGTCGAGGCGGGTGCGGTGCTTGGCGACATCTGTCGTTGCGCTGAATCGGGCTACAGTCTGGCGCGCGCCGCGCAGTTAGTACGCCTGACCGGCTGCGACATTGACGGCGTGGATAACGCATCCGCGCCGCAGGTGCGCGACAGCATCTGCCTGCTGCGTAAAAGCTACCGTTTTGACGCCTCATCCGGCATTGGTCAACTGGCGCTGGCCGTCAATGCCGGAGATACACGACGTGTGGAAAAGGTTTTTACCTCCGGTTTTCCCGATCTTGAACGTTTCCCGCTGCATAGCCGCGAAGAGTATCAGCATCTGCTTCATGCCTGCGTGGAGGGCTATAGTCACTACCTTGAGCGACTGGCCAGCGGCGCGAGCGCGCGCGAGGTCATCGATGCTTTTGGCCGCTTTCAGCTTCTTTGTGCGTTGAGGGAAGGGCCGTTTGGCGTGTCAGGGCTGAACGAGCGGATAGAGGCTTCGCTGAGGCAAAAAGGGTTGATCAGGCGGCCGTCCGGTGCCAGCAGCAAGTGGTACGTTGGACGCCCGATAATGATTGCCCGTAACGACAGCGCGCTGGGGCTTTTTAACGGTGATGTTGGCATTGCCATGAATGATGATGAGGGCGTGCTGAAGGTGTTTTTCCCGTTGTCTGACGGCACCCTTCGCGCGGTGCAGCCCAGTCGCCTGCCGCCCTATGACACCGCTTTCGCCATGACGGTGCATAAATCGCAGGGCTCGGAATTTAACCATACGCTGTTGGTGTTACCCAACCCGTTTACGCCGATACTGACGCGCGAACTGGTCTACACCGCTATCACGCGCGCCAGAAATCGTCTGACGCTTTATGCTGATAGCGGCGTTCTGCATGAGGCGGTAAAACTGCGCACGCGGCGTCGCAGCGGTCTGGTGGAGCGGCTGGCCGACGCGTCAAGCCTGTCTGGCGTGGCGTAAATCAGCCATCAACACCTTGGAGCGGCGCTGATAGTTGTACATCTGCTTTTTGCTTTCAGGCAGCATATCCACATCAACCGGCGTGAAGCCGCGCTCCTGAAACCAGTGAATGCTGCGCGTGGTGAGCACAAACAGTTTTTTCAGCCCCATCTGACGCGCCTGAAGCGCCACCCGTTCCAGCAGCGCTTCGCCTCTGGACGAACTGCGGTAGTCGGGATGCACAGCCACGCAGGCCATCTCGCCGATCTCCTCTTCCGGGAAGGTATAAAGCGCCGCACAGGCAATAGTCAGGTTATCGCGTTCAATAATGGTGAACTTATCAATCTCCATTTCTAACTGCTCGCGCGAGCGGCGAACCAGAATTCCCTGCTGCTCAAGCGGACGGATCAGTTCCAGAATGCCGCCGATATCATTGATCGTGGCGCGGCGGATCTGCTCAGCGCTCTCCATAACAATTTGCGTACCGATACCGTCGCGGGAAAACAGCTCCTGGAGCAGCGCGCCGTCTTCACGGTAGCTGATCAGGTGGCTGCGGCGAACGCCGCTGCGGCAGGCTTTGACCGCACCGCGCAGGAAACGCACGGTGCCCGAAAGGAAATCGCCTTCATTTTCCATCTGGTCAATGCGCTGCTGCGCCTCATTGGGGAAGAGTTCGGAGACGATATTGCCTTCGCTGTCGATCGCGCCTTGTTCAGAGCAGAAGCCAATCATTTTTTCGGCCTTCAGCTTGATCGCCAACTGCGTGGCAACTTCTTCGGAGGTGAGGTTAAAGCTTTCACCGGTAACGGAAACCGCCACCGGGCCAAGCAGCACGATGGCGCCGCTGTCGAGCTGACGGTGGATCGCCTCTTCATCAATACGACGGATGCGGCCGCTGTGGCAGTAGTCCACGCCGTCATCAACGCCCAGCGGCTGCGCAATAATAAAGTTGCCGCTCACCACGTTGATATGCGCACCCTGCAACGGCGTGTTGCTCAGGCTCATCGACAGACGGGCGGTAATATCCAACTGGAGACGCCCGGCCGCCTGCTTGATCAGCTCAAGGGCGTGCGCATCGGTCACGCGGATATGCTTATGATAAAGCGGTTCGAGCTGGTGTCCGGCGAGGTTAGCATCAATCTGCGGACGCGCGCCATACACCACCACCAGGCGTATGCCGAGACTGTGTAGCAAGCCAATATCGTTGACGATGCCGGAAAAGTTATCATGCTCAATGGCCTCGCCACCCAGCATAATGACAAACGTTTTACCACGGTGGGCATTGATATAGGGAACCGTATGGCGAAACCCCTGAACCAGCTCGGTACTCCGTTCCTTCACGTCAACTCCTCTGTGAATTTTTATTCGTCAAAACTGTATTTTTATTCTTTTTACCCGTTTGATGCAAGTAACAATTATTATCTGTTTTCAACCAATAGCGCGTAAAGTTTCTCTTCATCAGCCGGTTTATTGATGACACCGTCCGCCTGATTCGCTAAAGTTTTTCACCATTGTCATCATTTGGCTTTTTTTTGTACATACCACAGCAGACTGGGACAGTATGACCGATTTATCTTCTCCGGGCAGACGGCGATGGCTAAAGAGCGCGGGCGCTGTGCTGTTGCTCAGCGTCAGTAAAGTTGGCCTGGCTGCGCAAAATATTGTTGCGATACGCATCTGGCCCTCATCGACCTACTCGCGACTTACCCTCGAATCCGGCACATCACTCCGTTATAAGCAGTTTGCATTAAGCAATCCTCAGCGGATCGTGGTGGATATTAAAAACATAAACCTTAATCATGTGCTCAGGAACGTGGGCAACCTGGTGCGCAGCGACGATCCCTATATAAAGAACGCGCGCGTCGGACAGTTCGATCGCGATACGGTACGGCTGGTGATTGAGCTGAAGCAAAACGTCACGCCAAAAGTCTTTACGCTTGAACCCGTGGCCGGGATCCGTCATCGCCTGGTGCTGGATCTCTATCCGGCCAGCAACCGCAGCAGCAATCATCAGGACGATCCGCTGCTGGCGCTGTTGGAGGAGTATAACAAGGGCGATCTGGAGAGCAGCCAGCCAGCGGAGGCGGCGCTGCCAGGCAAGGCCGGACGGGACAGACCAATTGTGATCATGCTCGATCCCGGTCACGGCGGCGAGGACTCTGGCGCCGTGGGTAAAAACAAGACGCGAGAAAAGGACATCGTGCTGAAAATTGCCCGCCGTCTGAAAACGTTGATTGATAAAGAGCCCAATATGCGCGCCTGGATGACGCGCAACGAAGACGTGTTTATTCCTTTAAAAGTGCGGGTGGCGAAAGCGCGTAAGCAGCGCGCAGATCTGTTTGTTTCCATTCACGCCGACGCCTTTACCAGCCGCGCCGCGCGTGGTTCGTCCGTTTTCGCACTGTCGACCAGCGGCGCAACCAGCACCGCCGCGCGCTATCTGGCGCAGACGCAAAACGAATCTGACCTGATCGGCGGCGTCAGCCGCAGCGGCGATCGCTACCTCGATCACACCATGTTCGATATGGTGCAGAGCCTGACCATTAACGACAGCCTGAAATTTGGCCGGGAAGTGCTCTCAAGGCTGGGCAAGGTAAATCATCTGCATAAAAAAACGATCGATCAGGCCGGTTTTGCCGTGTTGAAGGCGCCGGATATCCCGTCGATTCTGGTGGAAACGGCGTTTATCAGTAATCTGGATGAGGAGCGCAAGTTGCGTACCACGCGCTTTCAGCATCAGGTGGCGGATTCCATTCTGGCAGGTATTAAAGCCTATTTCGCCAACGGCGCGCCGCTGGCGCCGCGAAAATAGCAGAAGCGTTGTCACAGGGAGGTGGCAATCGGGGAAATTCAGAAACAAAAAAACACCCGTTAAGGTGTTTAAGTGGTTGCGGGAGCCGGATTTGAACCGACGACCTTCGGGTTATGAGCCCGACGAGCTACCAGGCTGCTCCATCCCGCGTCCGTCTACTACGGGTTGCCGCTTCCATCACGACAACGATTTCTACTGCTTCTCTCAACGAGAGATTGGTTGCGGGAGCCGGATTTGAACCGACGACCTTCGGGTTATGAGCCCGACGAGCTACCAGGCTGCTCCATCCCGCGTCCGTGGATGCGCACTATACGCTGCCTCGTTTTTGATGCAACCCCCTTTTGCAATAAAGTGGATAAAATAGCGCTAATTGCCTAATTTCTCCGCATGTTGCCGCATTGTTATCCTTGTTTGGACAACATTTCAGCGAGCACGTTTAATTCTGTCAGACGCTTTGCTATCTTCGGTCGCGAATGGCGTAAAAAGGTAAAAAGAAGAATGAAAGGAAATTGGGCAAAGTATGCGGTCACCGGCCTGGTAATCGCCGTGCTGGCCGGGTGTTCATCAAAACCGACCGATCGTGGGCAGCAATATAAAGACGGCAAGCTGGAAGCGCCGCTGGGCCTGGTGAACCAGCCTAATGCGAAAGGCCGACCGGTAAACGGAAAAGATTTTGTCGATCAGCTGATGGAGGTGCGATATGCCTCCTCCGCGCTCTATTCACGTCATACCAGCACCTACAACGCGCTGCAAAGCTGGCTGATGGCCGGCGGCGACACGCGACAGCTTCGCCAGTTTGGTTTGAATGCTTACCAGATGGAAGGTACGGATAACTATGGCAACGTGCAGTTTACCGGCTACTACACGCCGGTTATTCAGGCGCGCTACACCCGTCAGGGCGAGTTCCAGTATCCGCTTTATCGTATGCCGCCGCGCAGCCGTGGCGGACGCCTGCCCAGCCGCGCAGAGATTTACAGCGGCGCGCTGAGCGAACGTTACGTCATCGGCTACAGCAATTCGCTGATGGACAACTTTATTATGGACGTGCAGGGCAGCGGCTACGTTGACTACGGTGATGGTCGTCCGCTGATGTTCTTCGGCTACGGCGGCAAAAACGGCCATGCTTATCGCAGCATCGGCAAAGTATTGATCGACCGGGGCGAAGTGAAGCGGGAAGATATGTCGATGCAGGCTATCCGCAAATGGGGCGAGGAGCACAGCCCGGCCGAAGTGCGCGAACTGCTGGAACAGAATCCGTCCTTTGTTTTCTTCAAGCCAGAGGATTTCGCGCCGGTGCGCGGTGCCAGCGCCGTTCCGCTGATCGCCAAAGCTTCTGTTGCATCCGATCGCGCGCTCATCCCGCCGGGTACGGCGCTGCTGGCGGAAGTTCCGCTGCTGGACAACAACGGTAAATTTACCGGAAAATATGAGATGCGCATGATGGTGTCCCTCGACGTGGGCGGCGCCATTAAAGGACAGCACTTCGATATTTATCAGGGCATCGGCGATCAGGCCGGGCATATGGCCGGCTGGTTTAACCATTATGGCCGCGTCTGGGTGCTGAACGCCGCGCCCGGCGCCGGAACGCCGCTGTTCTCGACCGCGCAAAACAGTTCGCCGTTCAGCCAGTAGCCCTTTGCGGGCTGCAAGCGCGGCCCGCACTATTTCTGAGGTAAAAATGACTTCTCTTTCTGACGCCTGGCTTCAGCGCTTTGGTGGTACGGCACGGCTGTACGGGCAGGACGCGCTGCGCCTGTTCGCCGATGCGCATATCTGTGTTGTCGGCATCGGCGGCGTGGGCTCCTGGGCCGCCGAAGCGCTGGCACGCACCGGCATCGGCGCCATCACGCTGATTGATATGGATGATGTCTGCATCACCAACACCAACCGCCAAATCCATGCCATGAAAGAGACGGTGGGACAGGCGAAAACGGAGATCATGGCGGCGCGGATTCTGGCAATCAATCCCGAATGTCGCGTAACCTGCGTCGATGATTTTATCACTGCCGATAACGTGGCCGGGCTGATCACAAAAGATTTCACCTGGGTGATCGACGCCATTGATAGCGTGCGGCCAAAGGCGGCGCTGCTGGCCTGGTGCCGGCGCAATAAGATCCCGCTGGTGACCACCGGCGGCGCGGGCGGGCAGATCGATCCCACGCAGATCATGGTCGCTGACCTGGCGAAAACCATTCAGGACCCGCTGGCGGCGAAACTGCGCGAGCGGTTGAAGCACGATTTTGCCATCGTGAAGAATAGTAAAGGTAAGTTGGGTATCGACTGCGTGTTCTCTACCGAAGCGCTGGTTTATCCGCAGCCGGACGGTTCGGTGTGCGCCTCGCGCAGCACGGCGGAAGGGCCGAAGAGGATGGACTGCGCCTCTGGCTTCGGTGCGGCGACGATGGTGACGGCAACCTTTGGTTTTGTCGCCGTCTCTCACGTCCTGAAAAAAATGCTGGCGAAAGCCGCGCGATCATGAATTCGCTGCGCGGGTAACGGCGGCGGCCAGCGCGTTCAGTCCGGCGCTGCGCGAAGCGCTGAGCTGATTGCGTAATCCCAGCGCTTCAAATAACGCCAGCGGATCGCTGTTCTTCAATGTTTCCGCGTGCTGGCCCTCTACGGCGGTGAGCAGCACCGCCAGCAACCCGCGAACGATACGGCCTTCGCTGTCGCCATAGAAATGCAGCCTGCCGTCCGCCAGCGTCTGATGCCCCAGCCAGACGCGATTTTCACAGCCGCTTAGCTCAATCTCAGCCACCTTCAGCGCTTCCGGCAGCGGCGGCAATTGCTTACCCAACAGAATAAGCTGACGATAGCGCTCTTCCCACTGCGTAAAGGCGGAAAATTTCAGCTTCAGGCTATCGATGGTAATCAGGTCGCCAAAGGGATGCGGGGCGAGCAGTTCGTTACTCATCATGACTCTCCCAGAAGATCAACGGCGGTGGCCAGGCCGCTGACCAGCGCCTCGACGTCCGCGTGCGTATTATATGGGGCAAAGGAGGCGCGTAGCGTGCCGCTGACGCCCAGCGCCTGGATCAGCGGCTGCGCACAGTGCTGCCCCGCACGCAAACAAATGCCGCTTTCCGCCAGTAGCGTGACCACATCGCTGTGATGCAGACCTTTAATATCGAAGGAGAGCAGGCTGGCGCCGCTGGTGCGAAAGCTGCGGAAACCAGGCAGGGCGGCGAGGCGTTCTTCAGCCCGGTCGGTCAGTTCGCGGCTCCAGCTCTCTGCCGCCGTCATATCGCACGTTTCAAGCCAGGAGAGCGCGGCGCTCAGGCCGATTACGCCCGCCACGTTTGGCGTGCCCGCTTCAAAGCGCCATGGAACCGGCTGCGGCGTAAAGCCGTCAAAGCTCACGACGCTCAGCATCTTGCCGCCGCCCTGCCAGGGCTGCATCTCTTCCAGCAGCGCCGTTTTGCCATACAGCACGCCAGTTCCCATCGGGCCATAGAGCTTATGGGCGGAAAAAGCGTAAAAGTCGATATCCAGCGCCGTCACATCCGGCGGCGCGTGAACCACGCCCTGCGCGCCGTCGATCATCACCTTTGCGCCAGCCTGATGCGCCAGCGAAATGGCGCGCGCAATATCCGGACAACCGCCGGTAACGTTCGACATCTGCCCCAGCGCCAGCACTTTTGTTCGCACTGAGAGCAGCGCCGGGAGCTGGTTGATATCAGGAAGGCGATCGTCGCCAAGCGGCCACTTTATTACCTTCGCGCCGGTCTGCGCCGCAACCATCAGCCAGGGCACCAGGTTTGCGTGGTGCTCGGCCTCGCTGACCACAATCTCATCGCCCGGCCGTAAGCGGGGACGAAAGTAGCCCTGCGCCACCAGATTGATGGCTTCGGTGGTGCCTTTAGTCCAGACAATATTTTTTGCGTCAGGCGCGTTCAACAGACCAGCGACCTGGCTTCTGGCGTGCTCGTAGCGTTCCGTCAGCGCCTGCGCTTCAGCGAACTGACTGCGGTGCACCGTACCGGCGCTGAGACTGTAAAACTGGCGCGTTGCGTCAATCACCGCCAGCGGCTTCAGCGTGGTGGCGGCGCTGTCGAGGTAAACGCCTGCATCGTTCAGCGCGGGGAACTGCTGACGAAAGTCGGTGACGTTAAATAGAGTCATTTTCTTCTCTGCATCATTAATGAATAAGTGCGGTATTGTTCAGGACCAGACTGAATTACAGGCCATTTTCTGGCAATGTTGCCAAAGCGCGTTATGCTGGATTATGCAAGGTTTAGACTATTACCCGCAAATAAGAGACCTTCCGGCTGGCTGTGTTTTACTTTCAGGCTACGCTCTTAGGGTGGTTTATCGCACTTCTATCTGCAAGGAGATATAAAGATGAAAAAATTAGCTGCTATTATGGCCGCCTGCGCCATGACCTTTACCCTGGCTGCGTGTTCCAGCAACTATGTTATGCATACCAATGATGGTCGCACTATCGTTGCCGACGGCAAACCTGTCGTTGATGATGATACCGGTATGATTAGCTATAAGGATGCCAATGGTAACAAACAGCAAATTAACCGCTCTGATGTTAAAGAGATGGTAGAGATGGGCCAGTAAGTTCCAGATAAAAAAAAGCACCGCAATTTGCGGTGCTGTTAAATCGTTTTGGACAGACAGGTAAATCTTACGTTAAAAGGTAGCGACGCTACCGGATCTGAAAATCGTCAGATCAATTGCAAACACAACATCACGACCACAAGCCAAAAACCGCTAAAATCTGCGTAACAACTCAAACTTTAAACCGTTTTTCGTTCCGGCTCTGGAAGTGCGGCAACTATAGGTATTTGCTGGCGCATCCTCAACGGACAATTTATAATGCTTCGGATAAAAAAAACTAATACGTAATGTGCCACAAGGCGCCTTGCGTCTGACTCGCTGACTCACGTATCCGGTAAACATGTCCAAACGTCTTCCTCCACTCAATGCGCTACGCGTTTTCGATGCTGCCGCGCGTCATCTCAGCTTTACCAAAGCCGCTGAGGAGCTGTTCGTGACCCAGGCCGCGGTCAGTCATCAGATTAAATCGCTGGAAGATTTCCTTGGCCTGAAGCTGTTCCGACGCCGTAATCGCTCACTGCTGCTCACGGAAGAGGGGCAAAGTTACTCTCTCGATATCAAAGACATTTTTACCGCGCTCAATGACGCCACGCGCAGGCTTCAGGCACGCAGCGCCAAGGGCGCGCTGACCGTCAGCCTGCTGCCGAGCTTTGCGATCCAGTGGCTGGTGCCTCGCCTTTCCAGCTTTAATACAGCTTATCCGGGGATCGACGTACGCATTCAGGCCGTTGACCGCGATGAAGAGAAACTGGCCGACGATGTCGATGTGGCGATTTTTTACGGGCGCGGCAACTGGCCTGGCCTTCGGGTGGAAAAACTCTATGCCGAGTATCTCTTGCCCGTCTGCTCGCCGCTGCTGCTGACCGGCGATCGCCCACTAAAAACGCCGGCAGATCTGGCTAACCACACGCTGTTGCATGACGCGTCACGGCGCGACTGGCAGTCCTATACCCGCCAGCTGGGCGTGGCGCATATTAACGTTCAGCAGGGGCCGATTTTCAGCCACAGCGCGATGGTGTTGCAGGCGGCGATCCACGGTCAGGGCATTGCATTAGCCAATAACGTGATGGCGCAAACGGAGATCGAAGCGGGGCGTCTGGTCTGCCCGTTTAACGACGTTTTAGTCAGTAAACATGCTTTTTATCTGGTTTGTCATGACAGCCAGGCAGAACTGGGTAAAATAGCCGCCTTCCGGCAGTGGATTCTGGCAAAAGCGGCCAGCGAGCAGGAAAAGTTTCGCTTTCGTTATGAAAGCTGAGTAATGAATTTATTACGCGTGGCCGAGGCGGCGCGTACCACCATAGAGGATGACGGTGATGTCGAGTCGTGCAATGCTGGTTTTTTCAGCGATTAGCGGGCTGGTGTTTGTCATGCTGGGCGCGTTTGGCGCTCATGTACTGAGTAAGTCTCTGGGGCCAACTGAGATGGCCTGGTTGAAAACCGGTCTGGACTATCAGGGCTTCCATACGCTGGCGATTATCGGGCTGGCTGCCGCCATGCTGCGGCGCGCCAATATCTGGTTTTACTGGAGCAGCGCGCTGCTTGCGCTGGGAACGGTGCTTTTTAGCGGCAGCCTTTATTGTCTGGCGCTGTCGCATCTTAAATTGTGGGTGTACGTAACACCCGTCGGCGGCACCTGTTTCCTGGTGGGCTGGCTGTTAATGTTAGTTGGCGCGCTGCGTCTGAAAAAGAAGGCAGAACGTCATGAATAAGGTTTTACTCTATTGCCGCCAGGGTTTTGAGAAAGAGTGCGCGGCGGAAATTACCGCCCGTGCCGCCGCTCTGGAAATCTTCGGTTTTACGCGTGTTAAAGACGATTCCGGCTATGTGCTTTTTGAGTGTTATCAGCCCGGCGAGGCGGAAAAGCTGATTGCCACGCTGCCGTTCAGCCAGCTTATTTTTTCTCGTCAGATGCTGGTGGTGGGCGAACTGCTGCGCGATCTTCCTTCTGAGGATCGCATTACGCCGGTGGTGGCGATGCTTACCGGGGCGGTAGAGAAGGGCGGTGAACTGCGCGTTGAGGTGCCGGACACCAATGAAAGTAAAGAGCTGCTGAAGTTCTGCCGTAAATTCACCGTTCCGCTGCGGGCCAGCTTGCGTTCGACGGGTATTCTGCTCAACTATGAGAGCAATAAGCGCCCGGTGGTGCATGTCTTTTTCATCGCTCCCGGCCACTGCTATGTGGGCTACTCGCTGCCGCAAAACAATTCGCCATTCTTTATGGGCATACCGCGATTAAAATTCCCGGCCGATGCGCCAAGCCGATCCACGCTGAAGCTGGAAGAAGCCTTTCACGTTTTTGTGCCTGCCGATGAGTGGGAAGAGCGCCTCGGCAGCGGTCTGTATGCGGTGGATCTGGGTGCCTGCCCCGGCGGCTGGACCTATCAGTTAGTGAAGCGCAGCATGATGGTTCACGCGGTGGATAACGGCCCGATGGCGCCGAGCCTGATGGATACCGGGCAGGTTTTCCATCACCGTGAAGATGGTTTCAGATACCGTCCGACGCGCAGCAACATCTACTGGCTGGTGTGCGATATGGTGGAAAAACCGGTTCGCGTGGCTAATCTGATGGCGGACTGGCTGGTAAACGGCTGGTGCCGCGAAACCATTTTCAATCTCAAGCTGCCGATGAAAAAGCGCTATGAAGAGGTTTCACAGAACCTGGCGATGATCGACGAGAAGCTGAAAGCCAACGGCATCAACGCGCAGATCCAGGCGCGGCAGCTCTATCACGATCGTGAAGAGGTGACGGTGCATATCCGCCGCATCTGGAGCGCCTCGCCGGGTCGTCGCGACTAGTCCGGTAAACCCGTTCGATCGGCGGGCGGGGGCGGCAATCTTAAATCCTTCAGGTTTCCTTCCAGCGCCAGGTCGGTTTTTAGGGTGGCGACCTGCCGACAGATCTGCGCCGCATCGCGATGCTGCTCCAGCTTCTTACGCCATTTCTCTGGTACGGACTGGATATTTTTGTAAATACCCTCAATCGACTCAAAGGATTGCAGCAGCTCCGCAGCACTTTTTGCGCCGATGCCCGGCACGCCGGGAACTTTACTGCTGCTGATGCCCGCCAGTCCCCAAAAGTCCGGCAGCTGTGCGGGCGTCACGCCAAATTCGCTGGCGATAAAAGGCACGTCCAGCCAGCGTTTCTGAAAGTAGTCGCGGATCAGAATTTGCGGCGCCAGAAGCTGACAATATCCCTTATCCGTAGAAACGATAGTGGCCTGATGACCGCTCTCCGCCACCTTCGTCGCCAGCGTAGCGGCTAAATCGTCCGCTTCTTCGCCGGCATTGTGCCAGCAGCGCACGCCCGCGCTTTCAAACGCAGTGCGCAGCGCGGGCATCTCCTGTTGCAGCGAATCGGGCATTGGCGTTCGCCCGGCCTTGTAGTCAGGCAGCAGCCGATGCCGCCAGCCTTCGCGACGTTCCTCGTCGTCAAATACCGCCACAGCGTGGGTGGGCTGGCTGTGCATCAGCAACTGCTGTAGCGCATGCACGCATGCCTGTTGGCAGGGCGATCCCTGAACCGCATGAATGCGGCGAATAAGATTAAGAGCATCAACAATCAGCAGGTGAAGAGTCATAAGCAGCGTCTGATAAGGAGCGGCTGGCCGCTCCGTTAGGGTTACTTGATGATTTTGTAGCAGGGAATATACGCGGTGCCCGGCAGCTTCATACGATGCTGAGCGACAAATCCCTGTAGCAAATCGTCCATGCGGCGCATCATGTCAGAGTCGCCGTGCAGCTGGTAAGGGCCTTTTTCTTTGATGGCTTTGATACCGACATCCTTCACGTTTCCGGCCACGATGCCTGAAAAAGCCCTGCGCAGCGAGGCGGCAAGCCGTTCCGCTGGCTGGTTTGGATAAAGGTTCAGGTCAGCCATATTTTCATGCGTTGGCACAAATGGCATCTGGAGATCGGGCGAAATACGTATAGACCAGTTGAAGCTGTAGGCGTCCTCGGTTTGCCGCCGATGCTCTTTTACGCGCGGCATCGCGTCTTTCATCAGCCGCGCCACTTCTGCCGCGTCGTCAATGATGATGGTGTAATGCTTGCGCGCCGCTTCGCCCAGCGTACTCACAATAAACTCGTCCATCACGCGGAAGTAGTCAGCGCTCTCTTTCGGGCCGGTAAGGATCAGCGGCAGCACCTGATTCTTATTGTGTGGATTCATCAGAATGCCGAGCAGGTAGAGCAGTTCCTCCGCCGTGCCGACGCCGCCAGGGAAAATGAGAATGCCGTGAGCGATGCGCACAAAGGCTTCCAGTCGCTTTTCAATATCCGGCATGATAATCAGCTCATTCACCAGCGGATTCGGCGGTTCTGCCGCGATGATTGATGGCTCGGTCAGACCGATAAAGCGGCCTTCTTTATAGCGCTGCTGCGCATGACCTACGGCGGCGCCTTTCATGGGGGCTTCCATCACGCCCGGCCCGCAGCCGGTGCAGATATTCAGCTCGCGCAGGCCAAGCTGCGAACCCACGTTACGACAGTACTGATACTCCACGGGGTTGATGGAGTGACCGCCCCAGCACACCACGGTGTTGGGCTCTTCACCAACGTGAAGCGCGCGCGCGTTACGTAAAATGGAAAATACCTGATTGGTGATATGCACTGAATCATCGCTGCTCAGGTGCGTCGCCTGGCTGGCGCCGTTCAGCTTTCCATTCACGAACAGAATATCGCGCAGCACTGCGAACAGGTTCGCCTGAAGCGAGCGGATAATGCGCCCGTCAACGAATGCCTCTTCCGGTGGATTGATCAGCTCAAGCTTAACGCCGCGCTCGCGGCGCAGCACGTTGATGTCAAAATTTTTGTAGCGCGCAAGCAGCTCGTGGCTGCTGTCGGTCTGGCTGCCGGAGTTGAGTACGGCAAGAGAACAGTTACGGAAAAGCTGGTACAGATCGCTGCTGGCCGTTTGCTTAAGCATGTCCACTTCAAGCTGCGAAAGCAGATCCATTGAGCCCAGCGGGCTGATATGTGTAATCAAATCTACTCCTTTACGCCCCTCCGGGCGGCGCTTCACGGCTGGCGGATGCAAAAGCCGTGAAGAGAAAATGTCCCTGAGACGGGATAAACCGTCCTCAGAATAGTTGTGTTTAGCGAGATTAGATATCAGATGTGATAAACAATGCGTAGCGCTACGCAAAAACGCCCCGTTTACTGACGCGCCAGGCGCGAGCGCGCAGGGCTGAACTCGCCGTTGCTGCGCCAGGGGTTAATATCCAGGCCGCCGCGACGCGTGTAACGCGCATAAACGCTGAGGCTCTCCGGCTGGCAGAAACGCTGGATATCATTAAAAATCCGCTCCACGCACTGCTCATGAAACTCATTGTGATGCCGAAACGACACCAGATAGCGCAGCAGCGCTTCGCGATCGATACGCGGCCCGCTGTAGCTAATTTGCACCGAACCCCAGTCCGGCTGGTTGGTGATCAGGCAGTTGGATTTTAGCAGGTGGCTCACCAGTTGCTCTTCCACCTTTTCCGGGTGGGTGGCGTTAACCAGATAGTCGGTGGTGAAGTGATAGTTATCAATCGCGATATCCTGCGCGTCAATACAGTGACCGGCGAAATGGCCCACGGGCTGCCCCTCGATCGTCTGCAAAGAGAACAGCTCAACGTTAATGTCGCCCTGCGCACAAGCGCGGAGGTCACGCTCCAGCGTGGCGCGCACCTCGTCCCAATGGGCAAAACGAGTCTGGTTAAAGCTGTTAAGATAGAGCTTGAAGCTTTTTGATTCGATCAAATTCTGGCTGCTGGCATCCAGAGTCACTTCGCCCAGGGCGACCTGTGGCAGGCCGTTGGCATTCAGCCAGGAGAGTTCATACAGGGTCCAGATATCGGCGCCGTGGAACGGCAGGCTCTCCGGGAAAAGCCCAAGCGGCTCGCGATTCATGCTGCGCGGCACCGCCTGGAGTAAAGAGGGTTGGTAGGTATCGTGATATTCGGTGGGTTTTCCCAACGTCAGGCCGCTTAACGCCTGATGCGAATTCTGTGAAGACATCGTATTCTCTTATGGCCAGCCTGGGCCTGGCAAAAAAAAGGGCAGACCGGCGGTGCTGTCCCGGTCTGGCGTAAACCTAGTGTAACTCAGGCAGCAGAGAGTGAAAAAATAATGATTGATGAAACGGCTCAGGCCCTTAGCGATTTTACCCGCCGCTACTGTGATGCATGGCAGCATGAGCGCGCGCATCCGCCTGCCAGCAGCGAACTTTTTGGCGTGCCTTCGCCCTGTATTGAAAGCACCACGACCGATGAGATTTACTGGCTTCCGCAGCCTTTTACGCTGGCAAAAAATCTGGATGCGGTTGAGCGCGCGCTTGATATACGCCTTCAGCCTTCGGTTGTGGCCTGGTACACGACGCAGTTTGCCGGTGACATGCATGCTGAGCTGGCCGGAGAGAGAGTGACGCTGCTGCAAACCTGGAGCGAAGAGGACTTTGTCCGCGTGCAGGAAAATCTGATTGGGCACCTGCTGATGAAGCGCCGGCTCAAACACTCACCGACGCTTTTTATCGGCACGCTATCGTCTGAACTGGATGTTGTCTCAGTATGTAATCTGAGCGGCGAGGTGATTAAGGAAACGCTGGGAACCAACAGAAGAAGCGTTCTGGCGGCGACGACCGACGTTTTCCTGCATGAGCTCACGCCATCAGCGGGCGACGTAAGATTTTAACCTGCGCTTTTTGTGAGACATCTCTTACATAGACTGTAAGAGATCGCTTTTAAACGATCGGACATAGCGTAAGCCAAAATGATAAATGTGATATGAATCAAAAAATTATATTTCTGGCCAGTGCACTAAACCTGTGACTACGCATTTTACGTTGCCCGGCTATATTGTTTCGTTATGCGTTTCCGTCAAAATAGGCGACATCGGAAAGGATGCTGTGACTTATGGAATGAGTCAGGACACATCGGGAAGATGATTCAGGGACAGGCTTCAGGAAGAAGCAAGGATATCTCAGGAAGAGATCAGGGACACCTCCAGGATGGAGAATGAGAGTTGCCAGTATAGGCAGCGAGCCAGGACGCCAGGGACTTCGCCAGGATGGCGAAATTGTAAGGAAGACGCAAGGGACAAAGTTATCAAGGACGAGCAGGGAGCACTAACGTAGCCGGATAGCTGCAAACGAACCGGGAGCACTGTTTTCACAGTGCTCCCTTTTTTCGTGCATACTTTTCTCAGCGCCATCCGCGAATGTTATGCTTGTGACCGTTACTACACCTGAAACAGGAGACATCTGATGATCCGCACAGAAGAGGTACAGACGCGCTTACTGGCGATTGCAGAGGTGCTGCACGACACGGGCCTCTGGCAATCCTGCGCACCTGGCAGCACGGCCTTTGAAAGTCAGGAGCCTTTTTGCGTGGATACCATGATGCCAGAGCAGTGGCTGCAATGGGTTTTTCTGCCACGAATGCAGGCGCTGCTGGATGCGGGCTCGCCCCTGCCTGAAAAACTCGCCATCGCCCCCTACTATGAAATGGCGCTGGAAGGCGCCGTGCCCGGACGCGCAAAGCTGCTGCACGCGCTGAATCAACTCGACCAGCTCTTTGAGTCGAACGGCTGATGCTGGAAATCATTTATCAGGATCGCTGGCTGGTAGCGGTGAATAAGCCCTCTGGGTGGCTGGTGCATCGTAGCTGGCTGGATCGCCACGAAAAAGTCTTTGTAATGCAGACGGTACGCGACCAGATAGGTCAACACGTTTTCACCGTTCACCGGCTCGATCGTCCCACCTCCGGCGTGCTGCTGATGGGCTTGTCGGGCGAAGTCGCGCGTCTGCTCTCCACGCAGTTTGAGCAGCATCAGCTGCAAAAAACCTATCACGCGGTGGTCAGAGGCTGGCTCAGCGGCGAGGAGCGGCTCTCATACGATCTGACCGAAGAGCTGGATAAAATCGCAGACAAATTCAGCCAGCCGGAAAAAGCACCGCAGCCAGCGGTCACGCGCTGGCGTTCGCTGGCGACGGCGGAGCTTCCCGTTGCGGTGAGCCGTTACGACACATCACGCTTTACGCTGATGGCGCTTGAGCCGGAAACGGGCCGCAAGCACCAGCTGCGCCGTCATATGTCGCATCTCCGCCACCCGATTATCGGCGACAGTGCGCACGGCGATCTGCGCCAGAACCGCAGCGCGGCGGCAAATTTTGGCATGGATCGACTGATGCTGCATGCCAGCGAGCTGCGGCTCAACCATCCGGTCACCGGCGAGCCGCTGGTCCTTCGCGCCGGAATGGACGCCGTATGGCAGAATGCGATCGCGCAGTTTGGCTGGCGGCACGTTCTCCCTGATGTTGCCGGGGTTGAGTTTGCGTCAGACAGCATTCAGGATAGTGCATCGGTAAACGCGTAGGTTGAAGAGGAAAGGTAATGGCTCAGGTAGGCATATTTGTTGGCACAATGTACGGCAACGCGCTGCTGGTTGCAGAAGAAGCGGAGCCGCTGCTGGCAGATCGGGGACATCAGGTAAAAATTTTTGAAGATCCAACGCTTGATGACTGGCAACGCTATGCCCAACACGTTGCGCTGGTGGTCACATCAACCACCGGGCAGGGCGAACTGCCGGACAGCATTGCGCCGCTGTTTCGCGATATTCATGACAAACTGGGTCATCAGCCGACGCTGCGCTACGGCGTCATCGCGCTTGGCGACAGCAGCTACGATCACTTTTGCGGCGGCGGTAAAAAATTCGATGCGCTGCTTCAGGAACACGGCGCCACGCGCCTGGGCGACGTATTAACGGTGGATGCGGCGGAAAACCCGGAGCCGGAAGAGGTCACCTCACCCTGGATAGAAGCGTGGGCGACGCTGTTAGAGTGAAACAGGCCGCCCCGAGGTTGTCGTCGGGGCGGCGGTTTATCAGGTGACGGGCGCCGGATTGAACACCGCCAGCGCGTTATGAATCCCCCAGCGATCGGACCAGGTCTCCTTACGGGCGCTGGCAATATCCAGAATCAGCTCAAACAACCGCCAGCCAACCTGCTCAATCGTCTCCTCGCCGGTGGCGATGGTGCCCGCATTGATATCCATCAGATCGTGCCAGCGATCGGCCAGCGCGCTGCGCGTCGCCATTTTAATTACCGGAATGGCCGCCAGGCCATAAGGCGTTCCGCGCCCGGTAGTGAATACCTGGAGCGTAATGCCAGAGGCCATCTGCTGCGTACCGCAGACAAAATCGCTGGCGGGGGTGGCGGCGTATATCAGCCCACGTTTTGTCGGGCGTTGACCGGGCGAAAGCACTTCCGCAATGGCGCTGCGGCCGGACTTGGCAATTGAACCCAGCGCTTTCTCCACCACGTTCGCCAGTCCGCCTTTCTTGTTTCCCGGCGACGGATTGGCGCTGCGGTCGGTTTTACCCATGTTCAGATAGTCGTCATACCAGGCCATCTCTTCCAGCAGCCGTTTGCCGGTTGCTTCGTCCACCACGCGCGGCGTCAGCAGGTGCACCGCATCGCGCACCTCCGTTACCTCTGAAAACATCACCGTGGCGCCGCAGCGCACCAGCAGATCCGAGGCGAAGCCAACGGCAGGATTGGCGGTCACGCCGGAGAATGCGTCGCTGCCGCCGCACTGCATACCGACAACGAGTTCCGAGGCGGGCACCGTTTCGCGTTTACGCTGATTAAGACGCTGAAGATGACGTTCGGCGACCTGAAGAATATCGACGATCATCGACTCAAAACCGACGTGTTTTTCATCCTGAAGACGCACGATATCGCTGTCGTCCAGCGAAATAGCCTGCACGTCAGGCGTGCCTTCCAGCAGCCGTTCCGGCTGGAGTTTTTCACAGCCCAAACCGACCACCATCACTTCACCGCCAAAATTGGGGTTCAGCGCAAGATTATGAATGGTGCGGATAGGCACCACGGCGGCAGGCGCGTTGATCGCCACGCCACAGCCGTAGAGATGGTTCAGCGCCACTACGCCGTCCACGTTGGGATAGTTGGGCAGCAGTTGGCGTTCAATGATTTTCACCACGTGATCGACCACGCCCGCCACACAGTGCACGCTGGTGGTGATCGCCAGCAGATTTCGCGTGCCGACGCTGCCGTCGGCGTTGCGATAGCCCTCAAAGGTATAGCCTTTCAGCGGCTCAAGCGCGGGCGGAACGGCAGTTGCCAGCGGCAGGCTGGCCAAATCGGGCGCTTCCGGCAAAATAACCAGAGATTCGTCAATCCAGCAACCACGCGCAATATCGCGCAGCGCGTAACCAATAACTTCGCCGTAGCGAATAATATCGGCGCCTTTAGCTATATCAGATAAGGCAACTTTGTGCCCCTGGGGAATATGCTCTTTTAATACCAGACCACATGAAAATGCTGTGCCCGCCGTCAGCCCATTATTATTTACGACAATGGCGACGTTATCGTTTTCATGCACCTTTATATACAGAGGTGAATCGTTTCCGGGAGTGTTCATTGCTCACTATGTCCTGACTGAATGATAGAAAGGGACGTTTTTCTGAATAACGAAAGCATTTTAATTATTGTGATGTAATGACGTGTTCTGCTGGGATCAGTATAGAAGGCGGCAGGGGCAAACACATTATGCAATTGTCTGATATCAACTGGCTGATAAAGTATCTTTTGTGGCATACGACCAGTTATTAGTGAGAGTGCTCACAAAGAAGAGGGATAAGCGAAAAGAGTGTGACCCTTGCCACAGAACACTGGCGAAGCGTGAGCCAGTACGCAATGTCATGTGCATATGCCATAAAATTGCGGCTAAGTGAGCGGATATATAGGGCTATTTTCCGATGCCATTGCATGCGACGGTTTTTATACTTTTTAACGAACGGAACGATAAGTTATTCCACGTGGCGTAACGACTATTCTGCAAAATAATCGCTGTGTTTAACCCTATGTCATTCTGATACCCAACGCGATGTGTATGCAGTTCAGAGTGAAAATAGCTGACCGCTATATTTCAGGAGTGCATCATGAATTCAACCAGCAGTGCCGCGAGCGCCGTGCAAAAAAAAACTAATGCTCGCTACTGGATAGTGGTGATGTTATTTATCGTCACCTCTTTCAACTACGGCGATCGCGCGACTATCGCTATCGCCGGCTCCGCGATGTCCAAAGAGATAGGTCTTGACCCGGTAGGGCTTGGCTATATCTTTTCTGCATTCTCATGGGCCTACGTGATAGGGCAGATCCCCGGAGGCTGGCTGCTCGACCGCTTCGGCTCCAAACGCGTCTATTTCTGGAGCATCTTCCTCTGGTCGCTGTTTACGCTGTTACAGGGATTTGTCGACCTTTTCGAAGGTTTCACCATCGTTGCCGTGCTGTTTATGCTGCGATTCCTCGTCGGCCTGGCCGAAGCGCCTTCCTTCCCCGGTAACAGCCGCATTGTTGCCGCCTGGTTTCCGGCGCAGGAGCGCGGCACCGCCGTGGCAATCTTCAACTCCGCACAATACTTCGCCACGGTTATTTTCGCGCCCATCATGGGCTGGCTGACCTCCGCCGTGGGCTGGGCGCACGTCTTCTGGTTCATGGGCGGCCTGGGCATCATCATCAGTTTTATCTGGCTGAAGGCCATTCACGATCCAAACGACCATCCCGGTGTCAATCAGGCCGAGCTGGAGTACATGGAGCAGGGCGGCGCCCTGATCAATATGGATCAGCGCAAGGCGGAAGAGCGCAAAACAGGCTGGGGCGAAAGGATTCATCAGATCAAACAGCTGGTCAGTTCACGCATGATGCTGGGCATCTATTTGGGTCAGTACTGCATTAATGCGTTGACGTACTTCTTTATCACCTGGTTTCCGGTTTACCTGGTGCAGGCGCGCGGCATGTCGATCCTGAAAGCGGGATTTGTTGCGTCGATCCCGGCCGTCTGCGGTTTCCTCGGCGGTGTGTTGGGCGGCGTTATCTCCGACTGGCTGATGCGTAAAACCGGCTCGCTGAATATCGCCCGTAAAACGCCGATTGTGCTGGGTATGCTGCTCTCCATCTCCATGGTGGTATGTAACTACGTTGATACCGAATGGGTGGTGGTGTTCTTTATGGCGCTGGCCTTCTTCGGTAAGGGCATCGGCGCGCTGGGCTGGGCGGTGATGGCCGATACGGCGCCCAAAGAGATCAGCGGCCTCAGCGGCGGTCTGTTCAACATGTTTGGTAATGCTTCCGGCATCATCACGCCCATCGCTATCGGCTACATCATTGCGACAACAGGTTCTTATAACGGGGCGTTGATCTACGTGGGTATTCACGCGTTCGTTGCCGTACTGAGCTACCTGGTGCTGGTGCGTGACATCAAACGTATCGAACTGAAATCTCTGTAAGGACGAGTTATGACGACGCAAAGCAGTCCGGTTATCACCGATATGAAGGTCATTCCGGTAGCCGGGCACGATAGCATGCTGCTGAATATCGGCGGTGCACACGGCGCGTATTTCACCCGCAATATCGTGGTGCTGACGGACAGCGCCGGGCATACCGGGGTGGGCGAAGCGCCGGGTGGCGAAACCATCTACCGCACGCTGACGGAGGCTGTTCCGCAGGTGAAGGGGCAGGAGATTGCCCGCATGAACCGGCTGGTGCAGACGGTGCATAAGGGAAATCAGTCTGCCGATTTCGATACCTTCGGCAAAGGCGCCTGGACTTTCGAACTGCGGGTGAACGCCGTGGCCGCGCTGGAAGCGGCGCTGCTTGACCTGCTGGGCCAGTGCCTGAATGTGCCGGTGGCTGAACTGCTCGGCCCCGGCAAGCAGCGCGATGAGGTGACGGTGCTCGGCTACCTGTTCTACATCGGCGATCGCGAAAAAACCGATCTGCCCTATCTGACGGGCGAAGCGGCGACGCACGACTGGTACCACCTGCGCCATCAAAAGGCGATGGACAGCGCGGCGGTGGTTCGTCTGGCCGAGGCGGCGCAGGATAAATACGGCTTCAAAGACTTTAAACTCAAAGGCGGCGTGCTGCCGGGCGAGCAGGAGATTGATGCGGCGAAGGCGCTGAAGAAACGCTTCCCGGACGCGCGCATCACCGTCGATCCTAACGGCGCCTGGCATCTGGATGAAGCGATCGCCCTCTGCAAAGACCTGCATGGCGTATTGACCTACGCCGAAGATCCGTGCGGTGCCGAACAGGGCTATTCGGGACGCGAAGTCATGGCCGAATTTCGCCGCGCAACCGGCCTGCCGGTCGCCACCAATATGATCGCCACCAACTGGCGGGAAATGAACCATGCGGTGATGCTCAACGCCGTCGATATTCCGCTGGCTGACCCGCACTTCTGGACGCTGAGCGGCGCGGTGCGCGTGGCACAGCTGTGTGATGACTGGGGGCTGACATGGGGATGCCACTCCAATAACCATTTCGATATCTCGCTGGCGATGTTTACCCACGTTGGCGCCGCCGCACCGGGCAAGCCAACGGCGATTGATACGCACTGGATCTGGCAGGAGGGCGATCAGCGCCTGACCCGCGAACCGCTGCAAATCCGCAACGGCAAGATCGCCGTGCCCGACGCGTCGGGGCTGGGCGTGGAGCTGGACTGGGAGCGGATTGAACAGGCGCATGCGCTTTACAAAACGTTGCCCGGCGGCTCGCGGAACGACGCGACGGCGATGCAGTACCTCGTTCCCGGCTGGACATTCGATCGCAGACGGCCAGCTTTCGGACGCTGACCCACAGGATATAAGGAAAAAATCATGAGTCAGACAAGTTCCACCCCGAAGGTCACAGAAATGCAGGTCATTCCCGTTGCGGGCCGCGACAGTATGTTGCTTAACCTCAGCGGCGCGCATGCGCCATTCTTCACCCGCAATATCGTAATGATTAAAGACAACTCAGGCCACACCGGCGTTGGTGAGATACCCGGCGGCGAGAAGATCCGCAAAACGCTTGAGGAGGCGGCCTTGCTGATTGTCGGCCATTCGCTGGGTGAATATAAGAACCTGCTCAACCACGTGCGGGCCTCCTTTGCTGACCGCGACGCGGGTGGACGCGGCACCCAGACATTCGACTTACGCACCACCATTCACGTGGTGACCGGCATCGAAGCGGCGCTGCTGGATCTGCTCGGGCAGCATCTTGGCGTCAACGTGGCCTCGCTGCTGGGCGATGGACAACAGCGCGATCGCGTGGAAATGCTCGGTTATCTCTTCTATGTGGGCGACCGTCGCAAAACGTCGCTTGAATACCAAAGCCAGCCGGACGAGGCCTGCGACTGGTATCGCCTGCGCCATGAAGAAGCGCTGACGCCGGAGGCGGTGGTGCGGCTGGCGGAAGCGGCTTACGAAAAATACGGCTTCAACGATTTCAAACTGAAAGGTGGCGTGCTGGCCGGCAGCGAAGAGGCGGAAGCCGTGACCGCGCTGGCGAAGCGTTTCCCACAGGCGCGCGTGACGCTCGATCCTAACGGCGCGTGGTCGCTGGAAGAGGCGATCGGACTGGGCAAACAGCTGAAAGGCGTGCTGGCCTACGCAGAAGATCCGTGCGGCGCCGAGCAGGGCTACTCCGGCCGCGAGGTGATGGCCGAGTTTCGCCGGGCAACCGGCCTGCCAACCGCCACCAATATGATTGCCACCGACTGGCGGCAGATGGGCCATACTTTATCTCTACAGTCCGTCGACATTCCGCTGGCGGATCCGCATTTCTGGACCATGCAGGGCTCCGTTCGCGTGGCGCAGATGTGTCACGCGTTCGGTCTCACCTGGGGCTCGCACTCCAATAACCATTTCGATATTTCACTGGCGATGTTTACCCACGTTGCCGCCGCTGCGCCAGGCGATATCACCGCTATCGATACGCACTGGATCTGGCAGGAGGGTAATCAGCGCCTGACCCGCGAGCCGCTGCAAATTAAAGGCGGCATGGTACAGGTGCCGCAGAAACCCGGGCTGGGCGTTGAGCTGGATATGGATCAGGTGATGAAAGCCAACCAGCTCTATCAACAGCACGGGCTTGGCGCGCGCGATGACGCGCAGGCCATGCAGTTTCTGGTGCCGAACTGGACCTTCGACAATAAACGCCCATGTCTGGTGCGCTAATTTTTTAGGAGTCACTGATGAGCTATGTAAGTAATCCAAACAGCTTTCGCCAGCGCCTGCTGGCCGGAGAAACGCTGATCGGGAGCTGGTGTGCGCTGGCAAATCCGATCACTACTGAAGTCCTGGGGCTGGCCGGATTTGACTGGCTTGTTCTCGACGGCGAGCACGCGCCGAACGATATCACCACCTTTCTGCCGCAGCTGATGGCGCTGAAGGGCAGCGTCAGCGCGCCGGTAGTACGTCCGCCGACCAACGAACCGGTGATCATCAAGCGTCTGCTGGATATCGGTTTTTCAAACTTCCTGATCCCGTTCGTTGAAACGGAAGAGGAAGCCGTACGCGCCGTCGCATCAACCCGCTATCCGCCATTGGGCATTCGCGGCGTTTCCGTGTCGCATCGCAGCAATATGTACGGCACCGTGCCTGACTATAACGGCACCGTTAACGACAACATCACCGTGCTGGTGCAGATCGAAACGCAGCAAGCCGTCGATAACATCGACGCTATCGCCGCGGTTGAGGGCGTGGACGGCATTTTTGTCGGCCCTGGCGATCTTTCTGCCGCACTGGGCTACCTGGGCCAGCCGGCGCATCCTGAAGTACTGAAGGTGATCCAGTACATTTTTGAACGCGCGAAAGCCGCCGGTAAGCCGAGCGGCATCCTCGCCCCGGTTGAAGCCGATGCCCGCCGTTACCTTGAATGGGGCGCGGGTTTTGTCGCCGTCGGCAGCGATCTGGGCGTTTTCCGCAACGCCACCCAAACGCTGTGCGATCGATTCAAAAAATAATTCGCAACTATGACTGGAGAGACAGGATGAAAATTGGTTTTATTGGCCTTGGCATCATGGGCAAACCCATGAGTAAAAATCTGATTAAAGCGGGCTACTCATTAGTGGTGCGCGACCACAATCCGGAGAGCGTGGCAGAACTGGTCAGCGCTGGCGCGATTGCTGCCGACAGCGCAAAAGCCGTGGCAGAGCAGAGCGATATTATCATCACCATGCTGCCCAATTCGCCGCAGGTGAAAGAGGTGGTGCTGGGTGAAAACGGTGTTATCGACGGCGCGAAGCCGGGTACTATTGTCATTGATATGAGTTCTATTGCGCCGCTGGCCAGCCGCGAAATTCATGCGGAACTGGCGAAAAAGAATGTGGGTTTGCTGGATGCGCCAGTGAGCGGCGGCGAACCCAAGGCCGTTGACGGTACGCTGTCGGTGATGGTGGGCGGCGACAAAGAACTGTTCGATAAGTGTTATGACATCATGAAATCGATGGCGGGATCGGTCGTTCACACTGGCGATATCGGTGCGGGTAACGTTACCAAGCTGGCTAATCAGGTGATCGTGGCGTTGAACATTGCCGCCATGTCCGAAGCGCTGACGCTGGCGACGAAAGCGGGCGTTAACCCGGATCTGGTTTATCAGGCCATTCGCGGCGGCCTGGCCGGCAGTACTGTACTGGATGCCAAAGCGCCGATGGTGATGGATCGGAATTTCAAGCCCGGTTTCCGTATCGATCTGCATATTAAAGATCTGGCTAACGCGCTGGATACCTCGCACGGCGTCGGCGCGCAGCTGCCGTTGACGGCGGCGGTAATGGAGATGATGCAGGCGCTGCGGGCTGATGGATTAGGGTCGGCGGATCACAGTGCGCTGGCTTGCTATTATGAAAAATTAGCCAAAATCGATATCACCAGATAGTTCCGTGTTCCGGCCCGTCCGGGCCGGACTCTGCATCACCGGCCCAGACCGGTCAACAGCGCCCGGATAATGTATGAAAATAGTGATCGCCCCGGATTCATATAAAGAAAGTTTGTCTGCGCAGCAGGTCGCCGCACAGATTGAACAGGGTTTTCGTGAGATCTTTCCCGATGCACAGTACGTCCGGCTTCCGGTGGCGGACGGCGGCGAGGGAACGGTGGAAGCGATGGTGGCCGCGACTGGCGGCACGCAGGTGCGACTCAGCGTGACCGGCCCGCTGGGCGAACCGGTGGACGCTTTTTACGGTCTGTCCGGTGATAAAAGCTGCGCGTTTATTGAGATGGCGGCGGCAAGCGGGCTGGAGCTGGTTCCTGCTTCGCGCCGCGATCCACAAATCACCACCTCCTGGGGCACCGGCGAACTGATCCGCGACGCGCTGGATAAGGGCGTGGAGCACTTTATTATCGGCATTGGCGGCAGCGCCACTAACGACGGCGGCGCGGGCATGGTGCAGGCGCTCGGCGCAAAGCTGCTGGACAAGCAGGGCAGCCAGATTGGCTACGGCGGCGGCGCGCTGCCGCAGCTGGAGAGTATCGATCTCAGCGAGTTTGATCCACGCATCACGCACTGCCGGTTTGAGGTGGCCTGCGATGTTACCAACCCGCTGTTGGGTAAAGAGGGCGCTTCCGCCGTTTTCGGCCCGCAAAAAGGGGCGTCGCCGGAACGGGTGAAGCAGCTTGACGATGCGCTTGCACATTATGCCGCAGTGATCCGTCGCGATCTGGATATCGACGTGCTGTCGGTTCCTGGCGGCGGCGCGGCCGGCGGAATGGGCGTGGCGCTGCATGCATTTTGCCATGCTGAACTGCGACGCGGCATTGAGATCGTCACCGAAGCGCTGGGGCTGGATGAGCTGGTGAAAGACGCCTCGCTGGTGATCACTGGCGAAGGGCGCATCGACAGCCAGACCATTCACGGCAAGGTGCCTATCGGCGTGGCGAAGGTGGCGAAGCGTTACGGCGTGCCGGTTATCGGTATTGCCGGCAGCCTCACTGACGATGTGGCGGTGGTGCATCAGCACGGGCTTGACGCGGTGTTCAGCGTGATCTACAGCATCTGTACGCTGGAAGAGGCGCTGGAAAATGCCGGCGAAAACGTCCGCATGACCGCACGTAATATCGCCGCGTCGCTGTCCATCGGCCGGTCGCTGAAATAATGAAAACGGCGGGCGCAATGCCCGCTAGCAACGCAGCCTCTCCTTCGCCAGCCTGGCGACATTTTCCATCTCATCAAGCAGCTCGAAAAGCTCCGGTTCGCTGTCCGCAATCTGCGCATTCATTCGCAGGCTTTGATCCAACTGCTGACACAGTTGCTTCATGCGCGGTACGCCGCTGTAGCTGGCGCTGCCGTGAAGTTTGTGAATGATGTCACGCAGGCCGATGGCGTCGTCTTCCGCAATATAGCGCTCAACAAGGGCACGGACTTCAGGCAGGAAATCAACCAGCATCTGTAACAGATCCCGCGCCAGATCAGGTTTATTGGCGGCCTGGCGCAGCGCCAAATCCCAGTCCAGCGAGGCGGAAAGGTCGGGTGTTTTTACCGTGATGGGCCTGACGCCGGGCAGATAACGCGCCAGCAGATGGCCCAGTTTTGCTTCATCAATCGGCTTCGCCAGATAGTCATTCATCCCGGCTTTAATCAGTTTCTCTTTCTCACCGTCCAGCGCATGCGCCGTCACGGCGACAATCGGCGTGGTGACGTGATGTGAAAACGCACGAATCATTTCGCTGGCGCGGATACCATCGATTTCCGGCATCTGAATATCCATCAAAATAATATCCAGATCCCGCGCTTTCGCCTGCTCAATAGCCGCTTTGCCGCTGTCGCACAGCACAATATTTTCCACCTGCTCCTCCAGCAGCGCGCCGATCAGCTTGAGGTTCGCCGGATTATCGTCCACCGCCATCACCGTCAGCGGCAGACGCTGCCGGAGCGGAGCGCCGTCCGCTTCCCGCGTATGATTCTCAATCAGTACCGGCAGCAGACGGGTCAGTGAAACCGGTTTGATCAGGCAGGCGCTGACGCCGCGCGCCTTGAGCGCTTCCGCATGAACCTGCATCTGGCACGGTAGCGCCAGAATGACGTTGTCAGCGCGTTTCAGGGCAGGAAGCAGCTCCTCTGCGGTGACCTCCCGTTCTGAGGCATTGACCACCGGCAGGCCTACCAGCAGCGCATCGTAGTTCTCTTCCGGCAGGTCAGCGAGCGTGGTGCTGTAGCTGACAACCATCGGCGTCGCGCTGAGAATTTCCAGCGTGGCCTTCGCGGCGGCCTCGTTGGTTTCAACGTAGGCCAGGCGTTTGCCATGCAGACAGGCCATTGCGCGCGGATCGTGGGCCGCGTTCGGGTTCAGCGAAAGATTGATGGTGAACCAGAAGGTCGAGCCGTGGTTCTGGCGGCTGTGGAACGAGATTTCACCGCCCATCTCATTCACCAGCTTCTGAGTGATCACCAGCCCGAGGCCGGTGCCGCCGTGGCGGCGTGAGATGCTGGCGTCGGCCTGGCGGAACGCCTGAAACAGCTGCGACTGTTGTTTTTCCGAGATGCCAATGCCGGTATCGTGGATCTGCACCTCAAGCTCTACGTGATTATTGCTCAGCGAGCGTTTTTCAACACGAATATCAATATTGCCCTGCTCGGTAAATTTGATCGCGTTGCCCAGCAGGTTGACGACAATCTGCTGCATGCGCAGCGGATCGCCAATCACGTTATCGGGCACGCCCTGCGCAAAGCTGATGGTCAGCTCCAGCCCTTTTTCATGCGCCGACTGCGCCAGCAGCACCACAACTTCATCCAGCGTTGCGCGTAAGGGGAAAGGAATACTCTCCAGCACCAGCTTTCCGGCTTCCAGTTTAGAGAAGTCGAGTACGTCGTTGATGATGCTTAACAGATTATTCGCCGAACGCTCTATGGTGCGCAGGTAATCCTGCTGGGTCACATTCAGCGACGTTTTCAGCGTCTGACGGGTAAAGCCGATAACGCCGTTGAGCGGCGTACGCAGCTCGTGAGACATGTTCGCCAGGAACTCAGATTTAATGCGCGCCGCCTCCTGCGCGCGTTTTTTCGCCAAATCCAGCTCGACGTTCTGGATCTCCATCTGCTCCAGGGTTTCGCGCAGATCCGACGTCGCCTGGTCGATATTCTGCTGCATCTCTTCGTGATAGGCGGTGAGCGACATCGCCATCGAGTTAATGCCGTTTTTCAGCATATTCAGCTCGCCCGGCATCTGGCCCGCCACGCGGCTGTCAAGCTGGCCGCGTCGGATACGATCAACGGTGCTGACCATATCCCGCACCGGCCCGATCACATCGCGCATCAGTCGGTAAGCGAACAGAATGGCGATACACAGGCATAACAGCAGCAGCATAGTGGCGATAAACACTTCTTTATACTGTTGCAGGCGCATCGACTGTAAATCCAGCTCAATCGCCACGTAACCCAGCGGATTACCGCCTGGTTTGGCATCTTCGCCCGGCGACTCATCCGGTAAATAGCTCTCCGGGATGACAGGCGTGCGCAGGATGATCGCATTGCCTTTCCGCTCAACCGTCAGTGCGGTGGGTATTACCTCGCCTTTATGCAGGCTCAACCGTTGCTGACTGATATGATAGTTTGAGGTGACGAACAGCTGATTCTGTACATCAAAAACGGTAATGGCCCGTACGATGTCAGAATGGCGGCGATGCAGCAGGCTGACAAGCTGACGAATCGATGTTCGATTGTGAAAGGTCATGCCATATTCGCTGGAAACGGCCAGCGGTTCGATAATATTTGCTCCCGCATCCACCAACTGATGGCGTAGCTCGGTATAGCGATGTACCACAAAGAAAGTACTCAGCAGCAGCCCTATCATTAATGTCGGCGCCACAATCAACACCATCATTCGTGCCCGCAGGCTATATTTGGTCATAGTCGTCCTGAAGCATGCGTAGCCTGCACGCTTATTCGTATCGAATTAATGCCAGCGCTGGTGTAGGCTACGCGCGTTTTTCTTAATGAACGGGTTCAAACGGAATAATGGCGCAATTCTACTCTGCAAAAAAGCGCGTGACGACGCGCCAGATCATGACTGTGACGGTTAATGACCTTGACGGCGCGGGTCAGGGTGTCGCACGGCACAATGGAAAAGTGATATTTATCAGCGGCGCGCTGCCGGGTGAGCGGGCAGAGATTGAACTGACAGAAGAGAAACGCGGCTTTGCCCGCGCCAACGTTAAACGGCTGCTTTCGGTGAGCCACCAGCGCGTCACGCCCGTTTGCCCGCATTTTTCCCTGTGCGGCGGCTGTCAGCAGCAGCACATAGCGCCCGCGCTTCAGCGGCAGAGTAAGGTTAACGCGCTGGAGCGACTGCTCGGCGGAGCCGCTCAGGTGACGGACGTTATTTCTGGCGAACCTTACGGTTACCGCCGCCGTGCGCGGCTGGGGCTGAACTATCGTCACCAGACGCTACAAATGGGCTTTCGCCAGGCGGCCTCAAACGATCTGGTTTCTGTTACCCAGTGCCCCGTTTTGATGCCCGAACTTAATGCGCTGATCCCCGCATTGCATCAGGTGCTGAGCGAATTAGAGGCGGTGCGGCGGCTGGGCCACATCGAGCTGGTACAGGCAGAAAACGGGCCGCTGCTGGTGCTGCGCCATCTTGCTCCGTTAAGTCAGCCAGATCGACAAAAACTGGAACGTTTTTCGCATAATCATCACGTTGCGCTTTGGCTGGCGCCGGACAGTGATACGCTTGAGCAGGTCAGTGGCGATATGCCATTTTATATGCTGGATGACATAAAACTGACCTTCAGCCCGCGTGATTTTATTCAGGTTAATGGTGCTTTAAATCAGCGCATGGTGCATCAGGCGTTGCAGTGGCTGGATTTACAACCTCATGACCGGCTGCTGGATCTGTTTTGCGGCATGGGAAATTTTTCGCTTCCAGCGGCAGCGCTTGCAGAAAACGTCACGGGTGTCGAAGGGGTTGCAGCATTAGTTGCAAAGGGTGCGTACAATGCAGCGTTAAATAATATGAATAATCTCTTCTTTTATCAGCATAATCTGGAAGAAGATGTCACCCTTCAGCCATGGGCGGCGGAGGGTTTCAACAAGGTATTACTGGATCCGGCTCGCGCCGGCGCGGCAGGCGTTATGCAGCATATTATTAAACTTGCTCCCGAACGCGTGGTCTATGTTTCCTGTAATCCGACTACACTTGCCCGTGACTGCCAGACGCTGCTGGCAGAGGGCTATCGGCTGGAGCGGGTCGCGCTGCTTGATATGTTCCCCCACACCGGGCATGTCGAATCAATGGTGCTGTTCAGCCGACAATAAGTTTCCCGCCGGGAACGACGCAGGAGAAAATATGGTTGCGGTAAGAAGTGCACATCTGAATACGGCTGGCGAGTTTGCGCTCGACCAATGGATTGCCCGTTTGGGCATATCAAGCCCGCAGTCATGTGAGCAACTGGCCGATACCTGGCGCTATTGTGAAGAGGCCACGCGCCATCATTCTGATGCGCCGCTGCTGCTGTGGCGCGGCGTGGAGATGGTGGAGATCCTCTCCATGCTCAGTATGGACAGCGAAAGCCTGCGCGCGGCACTGCTTTTTCCGCTGGCCAACAGCGATGTCGTTTCCGAAACGGTACTGGAAGAGAAGTTTGGCAAGCCGATTGTCTCGCTGGTTCACGGCGTGCGTGATATGGACGCCATTCGTCAGTTAAAGGCCACCCACAACGATTCTATGGCTTCCGAGCAGGTTGATAACGTTCGCCGGATGTTGCTGGCGATGGTTGAAGACTTTCGCTGTGTGGTGATCAAGCTGGCCGAACGCATTGCCCACCTCCGCGAAGTCAAAGACGCGCCGGAAGACGAGCGGGTTCTGGCAGCGAAAGAGTGTACCAACATCTACGCGCCGTTGGCGAATCGCCTGGGAATTGGTCAGCTGAAGTGGGAACTGGAAGATTTCTGCTTCCGCTACCTGCACCCGGACGAATATAAGCGCATTGCCAAACTGCTGCATGAGCGCCGCATCGATCGCGAACAGTATATTGAAACCTTTGTTACCTCCCTGCGCACGGAGATGGTGAAAGAGGGCGTCAAGGCGGAAGTGTACGGCCGTCCGAAACATATCTACAGCATCTGGCGCAAGATGCAGAAAAAATCGCTGACCTTTGACGAGCTGTTCGACGTGCGCGCGGTGCGCATCGTTGCTGAGCGCCTACAGGACTGTTATGGCGCGCTGGGAATTGTGCATACGCTCTACCGCCATCTGCCGAGCGAATTTGACGACTACGTCGCCAATCCCAAGCCTAACGGCTATCAGTCGATTCACACCGTGGTGCTGGGGCCGAAAGGTCAAACCGTTGAAATTCAGATCCGCACCCGGCAGATGCATGAAGACGCCGAGCTGGGGGTTGCCGCGCACTGGAAGTACAAAGAGGGCACCACCACCGGCAGCGCGCGTGGCGCGTCCGGCCACGAAGAACGCATCGCCTGGCTGCGTAAGCTTATCGCGTGGCAGGAAGAGATGGCTGACTCCGGCGAAATGCTGGACGAAGTGCGCAGCCAGGTCTTTGACGACAGGGTTTATGTGTTTACGCCAAAAGGCGACGTGGTCGATCTGCCTGCCGGATCGACGCCGCTCGACTTTGCCTATCATATTCACAGTGATATCGGTCATCGCTGCATCGGCGCGAAGATCGGCGGGCGCATTGTGCCCTTTACCTATCAGCTCCAGATGGGCGATCAGATCGATATCATCACCCAGAAACAGCCGAACCCAAGCCGTGACTGGCTGAACCCAAGCCTCGGTTACGTCACCACCAGTCGCGGGCGCTCAAAAATTCACGCCTGGTTCCGCAAGCAGGATCGCGATAAAAACATCGCCGCGGGACGTCAGATCCTCGACAGCGAGTTGGATCATCTCGATATCAACCTGAAAGAGGCGGAAAAGCTGCTGCTGCCGCGCTACAACGTCAACTCGCTGGATGAGCTGCTGGCGGCCATTGGCGGCGGCGATATCCGTCTTAACCAGATGAGCAACTTCCTCCAGGCAAAGCTGAACAAGCCCAGCGCGGAAGAGGAAGATCGCGAAGCGCTGCGCCAGCTTACGCAGAAATCCTATGCGCCGCGCAGCAAAGAGAGTGGGGAGGTGGTGGTCGAAGGCGTCGGCAACCTGATGCATCATATTGCCCGCTGCTGCCAGCCAATCCCCGGCGACGATATCGTTGGGTTTATAACCCAGGGGCGCGGTATCTCGATCCATCGCGCCGACTGCGATCAGCTGAGCGAGCTGATTTCACACGCGCCGGAGCGCATCGTGGATGCCGTATGGGGCGAGAGCTACTCCAGCGGCTATTCGCTGGTGGTGAGGGTGACGGCCAACGATCGCAGCGGCCTGTTGCGTGATATCACCACCATTCTGGCGAATGAAAAGGTTAACGTGCTGGGCGTATCCAGCCGCAGCGATACCAAAAAGCAGCTTGCCACCATTGATATGGATATCGAAATTTATAACCAGCAGGTGCTGGGCAGGGTGCTGGCGCGGCTCAACCAACTGCCGGATATTATCGATGCGAAGAGATTACATTAATTAAGGCTCGGAAATTGACTATGAACGCACTCGACCGCCTGCTGGGCATCATGAAAACGCTGCGCGATCCGCAGCAGGGCTGCCCGTGGGATCGCGAGCAGACCTTCGCCAGCATCGCGCCCTACACGCTGGAAGAAACCTATGAAGTACTGGACGCTATCAGCCGGGAAGACTTCGACGATCTGCGCGGCGAGCTCGGCGACCTGCTGTTTCAGGTGGTGTTTTACGCGCAGATGGCGAGTGAAGAAGGGCGCTTTAACTTTGATGATATCTGTAACGCCATCAGCGATAAACTTGAGCGACGTCATCCGCATATTTTCGGCAACGCTGAGGCGCACGACAGCGCAACGGTGCTGGCCAACTGGGAGCGCATTAAGCGCAGCGAGCGGGCGGAAAAAGCTCAGCATTCCGCGCTTGATGATATTCCCCGCGCGCTGCCCGCGCTGATGCGTGCGCACAAAATCCAGAAGCGATGCAGCGCCGTTGGTTTTGACTGGCACACCCTTGGGCCGGTGCTGGATAAAGTACACGAAGAGATCGACGAAGTGATGCACGAAGCGCAGCAGGCCGTCATCGATGAGCAGAAGCTGGAAGAAGAGATTGGCGATCTGCTGTTTGCTACCGTTAATTTCTCGCGTCATCTCGGCAGCAAAGCGGAAACCGCGCTGCAAAAAGCCAATGATAAATTCGAACGGCGTTTTCGTCAGGTCGAGAGCATCATTGCCGGGCAGGGGCTTGAGATGCAGAGCGCCTCGCTGGCGCAGATGGAAGCGGCGTGGCAGCAGGTGAAGTCCCGGGAATAAACAGCTGACTCGATTCAACAAAAGTGTGATTTGCGTCAATCCACGCCTGAGCGTTGTCCGGTACGCTCTGGGTGGTCAATGCGATGGCAGGCACATAACCCGAAACGAGCAATTGTGGCATGCCGGGGAATCCCGTATACTGTTTTCCCGTCCTGGTTATTCCATCGTCTTTAAACCTACTTTCTCAGGTTCAGCATGACAACGAACTATATTTTTGTGACCGGCGGGGTCGTCTCCTCTCTGGGTAAAGGCATTGCCGCAGCCTCCCTGGCCGCTATTCTTGAAGCGCGTGGCCTCAACGTGACTATCATGAAGCTGGACCCGTATATCAACGTCGATCCGGGCACCATGAGTCCGACTCAGCACGGTGAAGTTTTTGTGACCGATGACGGCGCAGAAACCGATCTTGATTTAGGCCACTATGAGCGTTTCATCCGCACGCGAATGAGTCGTCGAAACAACTTCACTACCGGCCGTATCTATTCAGACGTGCTGCGCAAAGAGCGTCGCGGCGACTATCTGGGCGCCACCATTCAGGTTATCCCGCACATCACCAATGCCATTAAAGAGCGCATTATTGAAGGCGGCGAAGGTCACGACGTGGTGCTGGTTGAAATCGGCGGCACCGTCGGCGATATCGAATCGCTGCCGTTCCTTGAGGCAATTCGTCAGATGGCCGTTGACGTTGGCCGCGAGCACACCATGTATATGCACCTGACGCTGGTGCCTTACATGGCCGCGGCTGGCGAAGTCAAAACCAAACCTACTCAGCACTCAGTGAAAGAACTGCTTTCAATCGGTATCCAGCCTGACGTGCTGATCTGCCGCTCCGATCGCGCCGTACCGGCTAACGAACGTGCAAAAATCGCGCTGTTCTGTAACGTGCCGGAAAAAGCGGTCATCTCACTGAAAGACGTTGATTCCATTTATAAAATCCCTGGCATGTTGAAATCTCAGGGGCTGGACGACTATATTTGTAAGCGCTTTAACCTCAATGCGCCGGAAGCGGATCTTGCCGAATGGGAACAGGTTATCTATGAAGAGGCCAATCCCGGCGGTGAAGTCACCATTGGCATGGTGGGCAAGTACATTGAGCTGCCGGACGCCTATAAATCGGTGATTGAAGCGTTAAAGCATGGCGGTCTGAAGAAACGCGTAACGGTAAACATCAGGCTGATCGACTCGCAGGACGTGGAAAGTCGCGGCGTCGATGTGCTGAAAAACCTGGATGCAATCCTGGTGCCCGGCGGCTTCGGCTACCGTGGCGTGGAAGGGATGATCATGACCGCGCGCTATGCGCGTGAAAATCACATTCCTTACCTCGGCATCTGCCTGGGTATGCAGGTTGCGCTGATTGAATTTGCCCGTCACGCGGCCGGAATGCAGGACGCCAACTCCACCGAATTTGTGCCAGACTGTAAATACCCGGTGGTGGCGTTGATCACCGAATGGCGCGATGAAGAAGGCAATGTTGAAGTTCGCTCAGCGCATAGCGATCTTGGTGGCACCATGCGCCTTGGCAGTCAACAGTGCCAGCTGACCGATAACAGCCTGGTTCAGCAGATGTATGGTTCTGACACTATTGTTGAGCGTCATCGCCACCGCTATGAAGTGAATAATATGCTGCTTAAGCAGATTGAAGCCGCGGGGCTTCGCATAGCGGGTCGTTCCGGCGACGATCAGCTGGTAGAAATTATCGAAAACCCGGAGCATCCGTGGTTTGTCGCGTGTCAGTTCCACCCGGAATTCACCTCGACGCCGCGTGATGGCCATCCGCTGTTCGCCGGATTTGTGAAAGCGGCCAGCGAGTATCAGAAGCGTTTGGCAAAATAGTGTTTTATAACAACGCGCGAACTTTTCGCGCGTTGTTTGTCTGAGTTTATAGTTTTGATAACTTGTACTGAGGAAAAACTAATGTCTAAAATCGTTAAAGTCATCGGTCGTGAAATCATCGACTCACGCGGAAACCCGACCGTTGAAGCAGAAGTGCATCTGGAAGGCGGTTTCGTTGGTATGGCTGCGGCACCATCAGGCGCGTCTACCGGTTCTCGCGAAGCACTGGAACTGCGTGACGGTGACAAATCACGTTTCCTTGGCAAAGGCGTTACCAAAGCCGTTGCTGCTGTTAATGGCCCAATTGCCGATGCGGTAACCGGTAAAGACGCCAAAGATCAGGCGAACATCGACAAGATCATGATCGATCTTGACGGTACTGAGAACAAATCCAAATTCGGCGCCAACGCTATTCTGGCCGTTTCTCTGGCAGCCGCTAAAGCCGCCGCCGCTGCGAAAGGTATGCCGCTGTATGAGCACATCGCTGAACTGAACGGCACCCCAGGCAAATTCTCTATGCCGCTGCCTATGATGAACATCATCAACGGTGGTGAGCACGCCGACAACAACGTCGACATTCAGGAATTCATGATCCAGCCGGTTGGCGCGAAAACGCTGAAAGAAGCCATTCGTATGGGTTCTGAAGTGTTCCACACCCTGGCGAAAGTGCTGAAGTCCAAAGGCATGGGCACCGCCGTTGGTGATGAAGGCGGCTACGCGCCTAACCTCGGCTCCAATGCCGAAGCGCTGGCGGTTATCGCTGAAGCGGTAAAAGCAGCAGGTTACGAGCTGGGCAAAGACATCACCCTGGCGATGGACTGCGCGGCGTCTGAATTCTACAAAGACGGTAAATACGTTCTGGCCGGCGAAGGCAACAAAGCGTTCACCTCTGAAGAGTTCACCCACTTCCTGGAAGACCTGACCAAACAGTATCCAATCGTTTCTATTGAAGACGGTCTGGACGAATCTGACTGGGAAGGCTTTGCTTATCAGACGAAAGTGCTGGGCAATAAAATTCAGCTGGTTGGCGACGATCTGTTCGTTACCAATACCAAAATCCTGAAGGAAGGTATCGATAAAGGTATCGCTAACTCGATCCTGATTAAATTCAACCAGATCGGTTCACTGACCGAAACGCTGGCTGCTATTAAAATGGCGAAAGACGCGGGCTATACTGCCGTGATCTCTCACCGTTCAGGCGAAACCGAAGACGCTACCATCGCTGACCTGGCGGTGGGTACGGCAGCGGGTCAGATCAAAACCGGTTCAATGAGCCGTTCTGACCGCGTGGCGAAATACAACCAGCTGATCCGTATCGAAGAAGCGCTGGGCAGCCGTGCGCCATTCAATGGTCTGAAAGAAGTTAAAGGTCAGTAATCTGACTTTTGCCGGGCGACAGCGTCCGGCAAGCGATAAAAGCAATCAGGCCCGGCCAGTCCGGGCCTGATTTTTTTTGTCAGGATGATGGCAGACTTCCAGCACAATGCGATTAGGCGAAGCGTCGCCGATCTGCGATAATCTGCGCCCTTAAATTCAACCACCCAGAGAGAAGTGATGCAGTACCCGATAAATGAAATGTTCCAGACGTTGCAGGGCGAAGGTTTTTACACCGGCGTACCGGCAATCTTTATCCGCCTGCAAGGCTGTCCGGTAGGCTGTAGCTGGTGTGATACCAAACACACCTGGGATAAGCTGGCCGATCGGGAAACCTCGCTGGGGGATATTTTAGTCAAGACCGCAGAGAGTGATTTCTGGGGCGCGGCGGATGCAGAAGCGCTGCTGACGATTATTGTGCAGCAGGGCTGGACGGCAAAGCATGTGGTGATTACCGGCGGCGAACCGTGCATTCACGATCTGACGCCGTTAACGCAGAAGCTGGAGCAGAACGGCTACGGCTGCCAGATTGAAACCAGCGGCACGCACGATGTGCTTTGCAGCGACAGCACCTGGGTGACGGTTTCGCCGAAGGTGAATATGCGCGGCGGCTATGACGTCCTCAATCAGGCGCTGGTGCGGGCCGATGAGGTCAAACATCCCGTGGCGCGACAGCGTGACGTGGAGGCGCTTGATGCGCTGCTGGCAACGTTGCAGGACGATAAAAAACGCATTATCGCCCTACAGCCCATCAGCCAGAAAGATGAGGCGACGCGGCTGTGCATTGAAACCTGTATCGCGCGCAACTGGCGTCTCTCCATGCAGACGCACAAATACCTCAATATTGCCTGAGCCGCGTATTTATTTTTTCAATTTCCTGCACCGTCAGGGTGCCGACGGGATAGACGTAGCGCAGCGGCTCAGCCTGCTGTGGCAGCTGCCGACAAAACAGCGCCAGCGGATAACAAAACGTGTTCAGCAGCGCTTCCGTTCCCCTTTCCGCCGCGAAACTGAAGTAGCCGGCGTGTATCAGGCCCCAGGGATCGGGGCGCGGTAGTAACTGCGTCAGGCCTTCACGCGCCAGCATATACTTTTCCTTTCGTAGCTGAAGCGTGGACGCCAGGTACTTCATCAAATGGGGTGAACCTGAGAACGCGCCAATCATATTAATGCCCAGCCAGGGCGCATCGCTGCTCAGCAGCGCCTTTACCTCGTCCAGCGGATGCAGTAAATGCGTTGGCGCAAGCACCAGGCTCAGGCTGGTGCTGTAACCCGTCAGTTCGGCGAAGCTGTGCAGATAGATTACATTATCAGCGGGATAGTGGGCGCAGAGCGGCGGGATCGCCTCCTGTGTAAAACCAAACGTAAAGCTGGCATCGCTCTCAACGATCAGGGTGTTATAGCGGCGACTCCATGCCAGCAAGGCTTCCCGATTGCTCATGCTCATACGCGCGCCCGAGGGAAAATGGTTCGCCGGTGAGACACAGACGAAATCAACCGGCTGTGTCGGCAGAGCGCTCACCTCCAGTCCTGCATCACCGCTCCTGACAGAAATAATCTCATAATCAAGCGCGCTAAAAAGCTGATACGCCTGAGGGGAACAGGGATCTTCCAGAACGACGGTCGGGCGGGGATTACGCATTTTACCGTACCAGGCGATGGCGGCCAGCGCCTCCTGTGGCCCCTGCATAAACAGCATATTGTCATGCCGCGCCTCAATGCCGCGGGTAATTTTAAGGTAGCGAACAAAATTATGTTTCAACGCGGCGGCGTGCTTATGTTTTTCCCTTCCGCTCCACCAGGCGTCATTCACGTAGCTGAGATCTTTGCACCATTTTCTGATGAAATGGGGAGGCAGCATGGCGTTATCATGTCGGGAAAGCCGCTCGGCAATTGTGAGCAGGTTGGCATCGTCGGCAGGTAAGGGGAAATCAACGGTAAGTTGTGCCGGAGCATCGCTGCTGTGCCCCGCCATACCGCTGCGCAGCACAACATAGCAGCTTCGCTCCCTGCCTTGGATATAACCGAGACTTTCCAACTCCTTATAGGCCAATACCACCGTGCTGCGTGAAACGCCGTAACGCTGACTCATAATACGAATTGACGGAAGAACGTCTTGTTTACTTAATTGTCCGTTAATGATCATGCTGGTAATGTTTTCGACAATGCTGTTCCTGGCGCCGGTCGTATTAGTTGTTTCAATAATCATTTATTATGCCTCCCGTTTTTACGGATTTTGTCTTTTAAAATTATCGATGGCAATACATTCTTATTAGCACATTTACTTAATGAGTATTTCGCGTAACGTTTTTATGTATTTAATTTTACGGTGCCATTGACATTAATGTTATTACTGTCACGCCTGACGTTTTATTGTGTCTGAAATATTTTTCTGTGCTGTATCTTTGCCCTGTTTCCGTTCCTGTGTACTATCTGACACGACAAAGTTGTGAGCAGGATGCGTTCCTCATTGAATATGTGGCATTTATTTTTAACAAACTGATAAGGAAATTATTATGAAAGACATGATCCTTCTGTCATGCGTGAGTACATCAAATCTTATCTCCGGCGCGCGCCAGCGCGTAGTGAACTTTATCAATAAGCAGGATGGCGTTACGGCGATTGAATATGCGGTTATCGCCGTTGCGGTAACCGCTGCGCTGATGTCGATCTTTGGTGATGAGGGCAATTTCACCTCGGCGCTTAAGTCCAAGTTCGATTCTCTTACTGATGCTTTGAACGGTACAGGCTCGAAAAAATAAGCAGTAATTACTTCTCTGAGCGTGGTGGATTTTATATGGCAGGATGGCTTTTCATCTTACTGGTTCCGTTATTGATTGATGTGTGTTACACCGATGCGCGTTACAGAATAATCAGAAATCACACCACGCTACTCGTTGCTATTCTCTGTGCCGGAGACAGTCTTTTTTCACCCGCCGGTTTTTTCTGGCTACCCGCCCTGTGCATATTATTGGGAGGGTTTTTTCTGAGTCTTTTTAATATTATCGGCGCCGGAGATATTAAGCTAATGGCCGCGCTTGCGCTCTCTTTCGACACGGAAACCACGCTGGCCTTTTTGTTTGCCACCGCGTTGGCCGGACTGCCGCTTATTTTGGTGATTTTTATCATCAATTATTGTTCATCACGCTTTTACGGCAGAAAAAATAAGAAAAACCTCCCGTATGGGATCGCTATCGTAAGCGGATACCTGGCGACGTCTCTTTTGCTCAGGGTGCCAGCATGAACCAGAGATTATTAATGATTATTGCCGTTTTGCTGCTGGTCGTGGGCGTATGCGGACTGCTGCTCTTTTCGGGTGAAGAGGTTCAGGAAGCGCAAACCGTGACCGTTTACACCGCCAGCAAAACGCTGAAAAAAGGCGAGGCGCTGACCCCGGAAAACTGGACGCGCGCCACTAAAACGCCGGACAGTAATGAAACCCCGGAAAGAATGCCGGAAAGCCTGGAGGGTTACGTTGCCGCTGAGGATATTGCACAGGGCGCGGTGATAACGCTGAACGCTATTTCGTTACCAGCGCCGGTTAACTTTGAAAAACGGCAGGATCATTTTCTTTATCAGATCGTCCTCAATCAGGAAGACAGCCTGCCGATAGCTGAACTGAATAAGGGTGAGCTGATTGATATCTATTTACGCTATTACATTCTCAAAGACGGCCGGGGACAGAGTAAAAGCCTTGTCGATCGCGAAGGGAAGCCCATCGCAAAATCCGTGGTCAAAGTCATTAAGCTGTTAAGCAATAAACGCTTTAACGCCCTCACGCAAGGCGACATTGGCGGCGTGCTCAACGGCAAAGGCAGCGCCCGCGTCCAGCTCTCCATCGAGCTGAACAGTGAAGACAAATCCACCTTACAAACGCTCAGCCATATGGGCGAACTGCTGGCTTATCCGGCAAACACGCCGGTCACCGCCGTAACCAGTCGCGTCTCTATCCCTGAAACGATCACAGAAATTCGCGGGAGAAATGCAGGATGAGAATGTGCCTTAAGCTTAATGGATTATTGCTCCTGAGTGGGCTGCTGCTGATGGTTGCCAGCGGGTTGGTTCATGCCGAAACCATTTATCTTGAAAAGGGCGGGGCGAGAACGGTCAAAGTCAGTGAGAGCATTGATACCGTATTTACCTCCAACCCGGACGTGGTCGATTATCAGGTCATTGGCGATCGCGAAGTGGTGGTTTACGGCGTGGCTAACGGACGCGGAGAACTGTTGCTCATTCAGTCGGGTAAAAGCCGTAGCATCACGATTCTGGTTGATCCATTAATTGGCCGCCTTGCCCAACAGGTACAGGATGAATTTCCCGGCAGCCAGATTGAATTAAAAAAGGTGGGTAATAACTATATTCTGGGCGGGACGGCAGCCGATGAAGAGAGCCGTGATGCCATTCATCTGATGGTGGGCGAAGCGCTCGACCTGGAGCGTGAAACTCTCAAGACGCAGCTTAAAAACAACGATCCTTCTGGTTTTAATATCAATGTCGATTTGAAATACATCGACTATATCAGCTTTAAGAAGCTGCAAAATCGCATGAGGCTGCCCGTTGCGAATCAGGTTAATGTCAAAATCACCCTGGTTGAAATGAATAAATCCTATGCGGACAACCTTGGTATTGACTGGAAAGCGTCCTCACAGGTGGGCGAGTTTCTGCTCGGCAAATTTAAGTTTGATGCTAACAGCCTGATAAGCGTTATTCATGCTATCGGCAACGAATCGCTCGCCCGCGTCCTGGCTGAACCTAACCTCTCGGTTTTATCAGGCGAAACGGCAGATTTTCTGGTAGGCGGCGAGCTGCCGATTATTACCCGCACCGATAACGGCACCGAAGTCACCTATAAAGAGTTCGGCGTGAAAATGTTTGTCGCCGCGAAGGTTGAAAGCAGTCAGAAAGTTAAGCTCACCCTGGCGCAGGAAGTCAGCTCTGTTGACGGGCAAATCCTCAGCGTACCCACGCTGCGATCGCGTAAGGCGCGCACCACGATAGAACTGGCCGATGGCGAAAGCTTTGTTTTGGGCGGCCTGCTCAGCGAATCGGAAAGGGAGTCGTTGTCGAAAATACCTTTTATTGGCGATGTGCCCATCCTCGGCGCGCTCTTTCGCCACACCGAATCCCAGCGCGAGCGTACCGAACTGGTGATGATCGCCACGGTAAATCTGGTCAGGCCGGTTTCTCCGCGCAACGTGATGCTGCCGGGCTACGTTCGCAGCTCCCTGCTTGAGCGCTTCTTTAATATTAACGCACTGGTTAAAAATAAAGGGCACCGCGAGGTGGTTCAGTTCATGGAAGAGAGTGGGTTCATTTATTAAGGAATAACCACCATGCAAAAAATAGTCATTTTTATCACTACGCTGCTGTGGGCGGTTACGACGAATGCCGGTAACGTCAGCGAATTTATGCTCTACAGCCGCAACGATATCGATCGGGAAATACTTTCCGCCGAGGTGGTGAGCCAGTATCAGTTTCTCAGTGGAACCGTACGCGTGTCATGGCTGCGCAACGAGGCGGATAATTTAGCCAGTCAGCTTAAACAAGCGTTGATTAAAGCAGGCGTGGCGGCCAGCGATATTATTATGGATAAACAGTATCCGGGCGGAAAAAGAGAGGCGGGCGCGCTGATTGTTGTCTCGCTGGAGCGGGCCAGATTTCCTTATACCTGTGATTACCATCGTCAGTACTACGCCTTTGATGCGGATGAAGCAGTGGGCTGCGCCAGTGAAAATAATCTTTTTATGTCACTACGCGACCGGCAGAAAGTTGTTTTTTAACGTTGAGGGAACGACGTCATGCTGCTTTTTCAAACGGCAAAAGATAAGAGCGACAAAGAAGAGCCGATCTCTGTTCTGATCTCTCCCCGTAGCGAAGTGATCGACAGCGTCACCACGCAGTTTGAGATGCGCGGCGCGGGCCGACTGGATAAGTATCAGATCGGCCCTGACGCCTTTGATACGAAAATGCTCAGCGGTGAAATCAGCTATTTTATTTTTGACGTACAGAGCGCAGAGGAGTGCGAGCGGTTTCTCGACAGAATTGAGCTGCTGTTATCCAAAGAGACCTGCTGCATTGCAATAGGCAATATCGATTCGTTGCTGTTGGCGTCCGCCCTACAGGCTAAAGGCATCTACTACATTTTTTACCATCCCGATCAGATGCCGAAGCTGGGACAAATTCTCGACAGGCAAACCGACCGCATGCAGTGGAACCGTTCGTCGTTGAAAATAAGCATGCTGGCCTGTAAAGGCGGCGTGGGAAATTCGACGCTGAGCTACCATCTGGCAAAAAAGCTGGTGCAGGTGCGACAACACTCGCTGCTGCTGGTGCAGGGCGCGGGCGGCACGCGCAATCTCGATCTTATCGCGCGCGGCGATATTGCCAGCGACGTCATCAAACTTCAGGAGAATCTCTTTGCGCTGTACGAGCAGCGCGAGCATCGCTGGGATTTCACGCTGCCTTTGTACGAAACCTATGATTTCGTGCTCTTTGACCACACCGTTCACAATGCGGAAGTGAATGAAATAGAGCACGCGCTGAACCACACGCACTGCGTGATCCTGGTCTGTAATCACGACCTGGCCTCTGTGCGGAATGCGAAAAAGGTTGTCGATTACAACCAGCATTTGCAGAACAACGGAAGCGGCGTGAAGAAAATTTTTGTCTGTTTTAACGAAGCGCAACCGCGTATTACAGGCGCCATCACCGCTCAGGAAGCCGGCAGCCTGATCGGACAGCCGGTGGATATCGCCATTCCGTGGATTAAAAAAAATGGCGATCCGGCCAGCCCGCTGGAATTCAGCGGCAAAAACAGCGGGTTGATCGAACAGTTAACCCATCTCGCCCTGGGGCGCAGGGGAAATAGTCCTCAGGCGGGCAGTGCCCGCAGTTTATTCAGTCTGATCCGCAGGAAGCGATAATCGATGAAAAGTCAGTATGATGAGTTAATGCGCGGCATGCGCGCGGCGGTGTTGCCGCGCCTCGATTTGGATATGATCGATCGTCTGCTTACGGATCGTACCGCGCTGGTAAAAGAGGTGGCTGGCGTCATCCAGCAGGTCGGACTGGAAACTAACCGCTATCTGCCGTCAGAAGAGATGCAGATACTCGCAACGGCTATCGCTGATGAAATTACTGGCGTTGGGCCGCTGCGTGAACTGATGGAAGACAGCAGCATCAGCGACGTGCTGGTTAACGGGCCGGACAATATTTTTGTGGAAACCGGCGGCAAGCTGGTGAAAACCAACAAACGCTTTATCGACAACGATCAGCTCACTGAAATCGCCAAACGGCTGGTCGCGCGCGTCGGGCGACGTATCGACGAATCCCAGCCTCTGGTTGACGCACGTATGATCGACGGCAGCCGTCTGAACGTGGTTATCGCTCCCATCGCACTGGACGGCACCTCAATTTCGATTCGTAAGTTCAGCAAAGTGTCGCGCACCTTTCATGATCTGGTGGCATGGGGCTCAATGGATGAGCGGATGGCCAACTTCCTCTCCGTTGCGGCGCGCTGCCAGGTAAATATTGTTATCTCAGGCGGAACCGGTTCAGGTAAAACCACGCTGCTTAATGCGCTTTCCCAGCATATCGGCAACGATGAACGCATTATCACGCTGGAAGATGCGGCAGAACTCAAGCTACAGCAGCCGCACGTGGTGCGTCTGGAAACGCGCATGGCGGGCGTGGAAAACAGCGGCATGGTGAGCATGCGCGAGCTGATGATCAACACCCTGCGTATGCGCCCGGACAGGATCATCGTTGGCGAGTGTCGCGGCGGCGAAACCTTTGAAATGCTTCAGGCGATGAACACCGGCCACGACGGCTCAATGACCACGCTGCATGCCAATACGCCGCGCGACGCGCTGTCACGTATGGAAAACATGGTGATGATGGCGAATCTCAGCCTGCCGATGGAAGCGATCCGCCGCAATATCAGTTCGGCGGTGAACCTGATTGTGCAGGCATCGCGTCTGCATGACGGCTCACGAAAAATCACCCATATCAGTGAAATTATGGGCCAGGAAGGGGAAACCATCGTGCTTCAGGATATTTTCACTTATGAGCTGGATAACAGCGCCGGATCCGGCGGCAAGATAGCCGGTAAGTTCGTGACGCCCGGCCTTTCAAGCCGATCGGCCGTCTACCGCAAGGCGGTGGAGCACGGTTGTGAAGGGTATCTTAAAGCGATATTTGGCTGAGCCATGATGAGAAACCTCTTTGTTCTGATCCTCATTTTTGGTTTTCTCTGCATTTTTGTGCTTTTTCAGCGTCGTCATCTGACGCAGAAGGCTACCTCATGGCAGGGCAGACGCGTCAGATCGTTAAAAATGGTGCTCAGCCACCAGCAGCAGGAGCGGTCTGACGTGGTGCTGGACAGGCTGCGCCGGACGATAGCCGACCGGCTTTATACGCTGCTTAATGTGCTGGATTTCAAAGATAAAAAGGTGTTTGTTCGCAACCTTCTTATTCCGGCGGCTGGCGCGGTCGGGGTGGTCATGGTTAACAGCAAATTTGTCGGCTTACCGCTTATGTGGGTGGCCCCGGCGGGCGCCGTCACGGCTTATACGGTGTTCTTCGCTATGCTCAGCAAACGCAGACGTAAAGAGTTCAACCTCAATTTCTCCGAGGCGTTGACCACGCTCAATGGTGCGATCTCATCGGGGCGAACGTTTCTCCAGGCAATGGCGGATTACGCACTGATCAGCGACAGCAAGCTTGCCCATGAGTTTGGCGTGATCAGCCGACGGCTGAATATGGGGGAGAATGCCGATCAGGTGTTTCATGACTCCTGGCAGAACTATCCCTACCGCGAATATTACTTTTTTATTGTGGCCATCCTGCTCAACGTGCGCGGCGGCGGACGCTTAAAAGAGGTGTTGCTCAAACTACAGCGCTCCATTGCCACCGGCGTGGCAATGGAAAAAAAGATGCTGTCGATGACCTCAGAGATGCGCATGGCGTCGAAAATCACCGGCGCGATCCCATTTATTTTTCTGCTGATATTGAAGTTTATCAATCCACAGGACTTTGAGTACGTCATTTATCACGAGGAAGGAAAAGCGATTCTTTATTATCTGCTCGGCAGCGTCGCGACCGGTGCAGCCATCCTTAAGTTCCTGATGAGGGGGATTTGAGTAATGAAAATTGTTCTGGCTCTGTTGATATTCATCAGCGTCGCGCTGCTGGCGATCATGTTTTATCGGCAACAAAGAATAAAGCGGCTTTCCGCCCTGATCAATTTTATTGCCGAAGAGAAGAAAGAGAACAAAATACAGCAGCTAAAAAATAATCATGAAGCCGAAATGATTCTGGAGAAAAAGAATATTCTGCTCGGCATGGCGCGCAGGCTCGACAGTAATATGAGCTGGAAAGCCGGGCTGACGGCGGTCTGCATTACGGTTATCTGTCTTGCTAATTTTCTGCTGTCGCTTGAAATGGATGATTCCAGCCTGGTATTAAGCGCCGTTATCGTGATGGTCATTGCCATTGTTCTGCCGGGCAAAATACGCGGCATGATTGTTCATCGCCGGGTGAAAAAAATGAGCAGTGAAATTCCCTGGCTGGTGGATCTGCTGGCGGTCTGCGTACAGTGCGGCATGAGTCCGGAGGCGTCTTTCCGTTTCCTCAGTGAAAAAATGGCCGGCATCAATCCGGACTTCACGCCATTCCTTGAGCGTCTGGTCAAAAGAACCGAGGTCAGCGGCATGAGCGATGCCCTGAAGCGTTTCTACCTGGAGCTGCCCTCTCAGGAAAACCGCATGTTGTGCGCCACGCTTGAACAAAGCCTGCAATACGGCTCATCGCTCTATGAGCAGTTGATTAACCTGTCGCGTGATATCCGCGAGGTTCAGCTCCTCGCCGTTGAGGAAAAGATTGGCAAGCTGGGCGCAAAAATGAGCGTGCCGCTTATTCTGTTTTTTATGTTCCCGGTGGTGGTGGTTGTCGCTGTTCCGGGCGTTATGAGGGTGCTGTCAAATGGATAAAAAAGTGCTGCCTGTTCTCGCCGTACTGGTATTAATGCTTACGGGCTGTTCGCAAACGCCTTATCGCATCGACGGCAGTCGCGGTGGAGAGGCGAGGAAAATTGCCGAAAAAGAGCGGATTCTACTTAAAACGCAGAATTACGAAACGCTTATTGAATCGAATCGTGAGCTGCTTAAAAAGAAAGAAGATCCTGACGTCCGCTTCCGCCTGGCGGAATATTACTATCTGGCCGGTAATTACAACTCCTCGCTGCACTATTTAAAAGAGTCGCTGCTTAAATCACCCGCTGCTCGTGTCTATCTTCTTCAGGGAAAAAACCTGATCGCGCAGCGAAATTACGACAGCGCGCTGAAATTTATCAATATGGCTGTTCAGCGTGAACCGGGCAATGCCGAAGCACTGAATCTGCGCGGCGTTATTCTGGCCAATAAAGGAGAGCTGAAAACGGCCATGAGCGCGTTTGAACAGGCGCGCAATGCTTTCTATCCGGAAGAAAAGGTCATGAATAACATGGCACTGGTGCATATAGCCGAACGTCGTTATTCGCAGGCTATACAGATGCTGCTGCCCGTTTACCTGCGCGGCTATCGTGATAACCATTTCACCCATAATCTGATTTTTGCGCTGGTTAAGGATGGCGATCTGCGTTATGCGAAGGAGATCATCAAGCGGGAAAATCTTTCACGCTATCCCGATACGCTGGTGTCCGCACTGTTTGAAGTGGAAAGTAATATGGCGCCGCTGTAGCGCGACATCTGAAGTGAGAAAGACAAATGAGATTACTTTTTCAACGATTAACGCATTTTTATCGTGATAAAAAAGGGATAGCCGCAATAGAGTTTTCTCTGGTTATTATCGTTTTTATATTTTTTACCTTTTTTATTTTCGAAATCAGCCGTTATATGTTTGTCTCGTCCGCAATAGATTTGACGCTGGCAGAATCGGCCAGAATAACGTCATCGCGATTACAAAAAAAGGCCGATTATGCGGCCATTTTTCACCATGTCGTTGCTGAGCAAAGCCGTCTCTGGTCAACGTTTATTGATGGAGGCAATTACCACGTTACAATTTTGTATTGTCACTCAATCGCCCAGGCAGTCAATGGTGAATGTAATAAAAATGAGGCTGCCGGTAAGGCCCTGGCTATTTATCAGGTTCAATACGATTATCAACCACTGCTTTTTAACGGCGCGGTAGCGGGCTCGGAAAAATTAATCAGCGCATTAAAAAGTTCCCTAACCCGGCGGCTGGTATTGGTGCAGGAGTACGAAAGAGAGGAGGTTTTCAGGGATGATCAATCTTAAAACGGTAGTTCGCGACTTTTCAGACGCAGTCGCCGGATCGATTCTTACCGAAGCGGCCTTTATATTCACGGTACTGGTATCGCTCTGTGTCGGCGCCATTGATTATGGCGGTTTTATCGCTCAAAGAGGGCGTACAGAAAGCGTGAGTTACTCCCTGGCCTCGGTTTTACGCGAACGTAAACATCTCTATGACGATCGGGAAATCATTACTCAGGCAGATGTCGATCAGCTGGCAGCCCTCGCGGCAACGCTTCTTGACCATCCGGAAGCGGCAAACTTCTGTCTCAGCGTGGAATCAATGACGTTTCGGGCTGGCGAAGAGAGAGCGGTGGAGGATTATCGTCGTTATAATAGCGGCATGGCTCAGTGCAATAGCACGCGTCCGGCAACGCTGCTTTCCGATTTAACCGACCTGTCGGTCTGGAGTAACCGGCAGCGTTGGATCCCGCTCTACCAACTCACCCTCAGCGTACCGGCCCGAAAAAGTAGTCTGCAAACGCTTACTCTGCTCCCTGACGACATTAACGCTGCAAGCATTGTTATTCGTCGTTAACGACAAGGATCGTTATGGGTTACCCACTCAGTTCTGTTCTTATACTGCTTGGCGCGTTATCTATTATCCGGGCGCAGGCGGCAATACCGGTGAGCATTGTTGTTTTTGTCAACTCTACTCAGCCGGAAGATAATAAGCTGGTGCGGGAGATCCAGCACCAGCTCTATTTCAGTCAGCAGCTTCAGCGCAGATTAAGCGTAACCATTATCGACATTAATCCCCAGGGGGAAAGCCTGTCAGGGCCGGCCGGATATATAAAAGACCGGCAGGGGATCTGGGCGGAAAAGTATCGCCCGGCGGAGACGCCCTCGCTTTTTTGTCTGAAGGGGAAAAAAACGGTTTATATAAAAATGGCTTCGGCCAGGGAGATAAGATCGTGTTTATGATCAAACGGCGCTTGCGCAAGGTTATTTGCGGCACAACGGGCGCACTGGCACCCGCGTTTGCGGTTTTACTGCCGGTGCTGCTCGGCATGCTGTCGTTAGGTATTGACGGTTCCAACGCGATGTCGCAGCGCGCCCGCCTTTCCACTGCGATGGCGGAAGCGTCGATGGGCGTGGCCGCCGCCGGGAAAACGGAAATGACGGCCGGGGAGAGTCAGGAAACCAACGCGCTGATTGATAACTATCTGCGCTATTACATACCGGCGATGATCGGTAAGCCAGAAATAAACATAGTAACGAGTACAGATGCGGAAAATGAGTATGATTTGAACTCGCTGAATTACCATTTCGCGGTGCGGGTCAATGTTCCTTTGCTGTTTCGCGCTATTCCCGGTTTAAATCGGGAGGTGACGTTGGGTATCAGTGAACTGAAAATCAGAAAATTCAGTTCAATCGCGACGGATTATGTGTTTGTCATGGACTTTTCTGACAAACAAAGCGGCTTGCAAATGGATGGGCTGAAACGTGTGGTAAAGCAAATCAGCCATGAGGTTATTGATAATAATCCCGACTCCAGAATAGCCTATATTCCCTTCAGCGTTGGCGTGCCGGTGTTGTTGAATGAAACCAATGAGCGGGGCGGCCGCAAAATTGCCTGCTCAATTTTGTTTGTCCCAACCCCTGAATACGCCATTAATTATGCATTCTGGGCTGATAAAAACCTGATCACCAGCTCTGACTGGAATGCCAGAATGTATGAAATGGACCGTTATCGCTATCAGTATTATAACGAGATTGTCAGAACGGCCACGCCGGTTATAGCGGAAACGCAAATGCAGCAGCGTTGGTGTAAAGCTAATAGCGAAAGCGGCAGAACGGTAGGCCAGTATCATCATTCCTGTAAAACAGCCGACGAACCTTACAGCGATATTTTTTCTGAAGATTCATCGAAAATTATTAAAGAGGAGTATCAAAAAGCGTTTCATGCGTGGTCCCGGCACAATGCCCTTATGACGATTATGCATCAGGCATCAGCCGACCTTGACGCAATGCTTGAAAAGATGTTTACCGAGGAGGCGATAATTAATCTGCCTCTGCCCTGGACGCCACTTCGTTATTATTACCGTACCTTTGACAATATGTGTCAAAGCGGCGGCTGGAGTATGAACTCAGGCGATATGGCCCATGCGCAGCCAAAATCGTGGATGATTGAGTTAACCAATGATTTGCAGCGCCTTGAAAGCTTGCAGACGATGACGCAGGCGGGCAAAGCGCAAATTTCCAGCGGCCTGCTCCGCTCGGTGCCGGTGATGGCAAAAGGTAAAAACAGACGGAAAGTGTTTATTCTTCTGCATGACGGGCAGCATGGCGGCTGGGATGGCGTCACTCAGGAGTTACTGAAGGAGAAGAACGTTTGTGGGAAAATTAAAGAAGGGCTGATCGCACGCGCGCAAACAAAAGATACTACGGTTGATATGTATTACATTTCCACCAGTTTTAGCGGAGAAAATGTGGCGATATGGGGAAGGCAGTGCGTGGGGAAAGAGCGCGCCACGACGGCAACGTCAGAAAAGGCGCTGATCGATATCCTGAGAAGTATTATTTCAGATGAAACGGGGCACTTTGCGAGCTGACAGCGTGGTCGCCAGAGCGACCGTGCTGGTTTAGCCTTTATAGACGCAGCCTGCCGTGCAGGTCTCTTTCACCATCACCGCGCTGAGCAGCGGCAGTGCAGGTTTCATCCGATCCCAAATCCACTTCGCCAGCACTTCGCTGGTGGGGTTTTCAAGCCCTGGGATCTCATTCAGATAGTAGTGATCCAGCTGGTCGTAAATCGGCCTGAATGCCGCTTTCAGTTCGGCAAAATCCATAATCCAGCCGGTGTGCGCATCCACTTCGCCGGTAATCTCAAGCCGCACCAGAAATGAATGACCGTGCAGGCGGCCGCACTTGTGGCCAGCAGGGACGTTCGGCAGATGGTGAGCCGCTTCGAACTGGAAATCTTTAAACAGCGTGGTGGCCATAAAACAGTCTCAACTTCATCACAAAAAAACCGGCGAAGTTTACAGGAAAATCGTTTCGCACACACGGTTTTCTCCGCTAAGGGCGCTTTCAGGCGATTTTCGAACTCTCGTTTTTTATAACCTGTTGAAAGGAAGCAAATTAATTAACCGTTTTTGCCACTAGATATTACCCATAAAATCGTTAAGTCATTTTAGTTATTTATTATTACCAACCCTTATTTAATGGTTATTATCGTTGTCGTTACCCTGTGCTCAACATGCTGTTTTTACGGCCCGGCCCGATAATGGAACTTCCGACATAATGACAACTCAGGCACCTTCAGGCTCACTGCTTCCGCTCAGCCCGGAGCAGCTCGCGCGGTTACAGGCGGCGACCGGCGATTTTTCAACCACCCAACTGGCCTGGCTTTCCGGCTACTTTTGGGGCGTGGTTAATCAGCACCCCGGCACCGCCCAGGCAAGCGCGCCCGCCCCGGCGGCAAGCTCCACGATTACCGTGCTCTCGGCTTCCCAGACCGGTAACGCGCGCCGTCTGGCTGAACAGCTACGCGATGACCTGCTGGCGGCGAAGCTGAACGTCAACCTGGTGAATGCCGGAGACTACAAGTTCAAGCAGATTGCACAGGAAAAGCTGCTGATCGTGGTGGCCTCAACGCAGGGCGAGGGCGATCCGCCGGAAGAAGCCGTTGCGCTGCATAAGTTTCTGCTGTCGAAAAAAGCGCCGAAGCTGGACGGCACGGCGTTTGCGGTCTTTGGCCTGGGCGACACCTCCTACGAATTCTTCAGCAAGGCCGGTAAAGACTTTGACGGCAGGCTGGGCGAGCTGGGCGGCGAACGCCTGCTCGATCGCGTGGACGCCGACGTGGAATATGCCGCCGACGCCGAACACTGGCGCAAACAGATAACCGACATCCTTAAAGCGCGCGTGCCTGCCGAGACACCGGTGCAGGCGGCGGTAACTGCGGCCGGAAGCGTGAACGAAGTCTTCAGCAGCCCTTACACCAAAGAGGAGCCGCTCACCGCCAGCTTCGCGCTGAACCAGAAAATTACCGGCCGCAACTCTGACAAAGACGTCCGCCATATTGAAATCGACCTCGGCGAGTCCGGCCTGCGCTATCAGCCCGGCGACGCGCTGGGCGTCTGGTATGAAAACGATCCTGCACTGGTGGCCGAACTGCTTGAACTGCTGTGGCTGAAGGGCGACGAGAGCGTTGAGGTTAACGGCCAGACGCTGCCGCTCGCCGCTGCGCTGCAACAGCGCTTTGAGTTGACGGTCAACACGCCGCAGATCGTTGAAGCGTACGGTAAGCTGTGCCGCGATGAGACGCTGCTGTCGCTGATCGGTGAAAAGGCGACGTTGCAGCACTATGCGCAAACCACGCCGATCGTGGATATGGTGCGGCAGGCGCCGGTTGAGCTCAATGCGGAACAGCTGATCGCGCTGCTGCGTCCGCTGACGCCGCGTCTCTACTCCATCGCCTCTTCGCAGGCGGAAAGCGAAAGCGAAGTGCACATTACCGTCAGCGTGGTGCGCTATGAAATTGACGGACGCCAGCGTGCGGGCGGCGCTTCCGGTTACCTTGCCGATCGGCTTGAAGAAGACGGCGAAGTGCGCATTTTCATTGAGCACAACGATAATTTCCGCCTGCCGGAAAATCCTGATGCGCCGGTAATTATGATCGGGCCGGGCACCGGCATCGCGCCGTTCCGCGCCTTTATGCAGCAGCGCGACAACGACGGCGCATCCGGTAAGAACTGGCTGTTCTTCGGCAATCCGCACTTTACGGAAGATTTCCTCTACCAGGTTGAGTGGCAGCGCTATGTGAAAGATGGCCTGCTGACCAACATCGATCTGGCCTGGTCACGCGATCAGCAGCACAAGGTCTACGTGCAGGATAAGCTGCGCGAGCGGGGTGAAGAGGTATGGCGCTGGATTGAACAGGGTGCGCATATTTATGTCTGCGGCGATGCAAACCGAATGGCTAAAGATGTTGAGCAGGCGCTGCTTGAGATCGTGGCCGGGCACGGCGGCATGGATCTTGACACCGCCGACGAATTTTTAAGTGAGCTGCGCATTGAGCGCCGTTATCAGCGAGACGTGTACTAATGACTGAAAAACATCCTGGACCGCTGGTGGTTGAAGGCAAACTTACCGACGCCGAACGCCTGAAGAAAGAGAGTAACTTTCTGCGCGGCACCATTGCTGACGATTTGCAGGACGGCCTGACCGGCGGCTTTACCGGCGACAACTTTCTGCTGATCCGTTTTCACGGCATGTATCAGCAGGACGACCGCGATATTCGCGCCGAGCGCGCCGAGCAGAAGCTGGAGCCGCGCCATGCGATGATGCTACGCTGCCGCTTGCCTGGCGGCATCATCACGCCGAAACAGTGGCTCGGCATCGATAAGTTCGCCGCCGACAACACGATTTACGGCAGTATTCGCCTGACCAATCGCCAGACCTTTCAGTTTCACGGCATTCTGAAAGGAAACGTGAAGCCTGCGCATCAGATGCTGAATGAAGTGGGGCTTGATTCGCTGGCGACCGCCAACGACGTAAACCGTAACGTGCTGTGTTCGTCCAATCCGGTAGAGTCTGAACTGCATCAGGAGGCGTACGAGTGGGCGAAAAAACTCTCCGAGCACCTGCTGCCGCAGACCCGCGCCTATGCGGAGATCTGGCTGGATAAAGAAAAAGTCGCGACCACTGATAAAGAACCGATCCTCGGTGAAACCTATCTGCCGCGTAAATTCAAAACCACCGTGGTGGTGCCGCCGCATAACGATGTCGATCTGCATGCTAACGATCTCAATTTTGTTGCCATTGCCGAAAACGGCAAATTAGTTGGCTTTAACCTGCTGGTCGGCGGCGGGCTGTCTATCGATCACGGCAACAAAGCCACCTATGCACGCACCGCCAGCGAGTTTGGCTATCTGCCGCTGGATAAAACGCTGGCCGTGGCGGAGGCGGTGGTCACCACGCAGCGCGACTGGGGTAATCGTACCGATCGTAAAAACGCCAAAACCAAATACACCCTGGAACGGGTGGGCGTGGAAACCTTTAAAGCGGAAGTGGAACGCCGCGCCGGTCTGACCTTTGAGCCGATTCGCCCTTATGAATTTACCACGCGCGGCGACCGTATCGGCTGGGTGAAAGGCATTGATAATAAATGGCATCTGACGCTGTTTATTGAAAATGGCCGTCTGCTTGACTATCCGGGCCGCCCGCTGAAAACCGGCATCGCCGAAATTGCGAAAGTGCATCAGGGCGATTTCCGCCTTACTGCCAATCAGAACCTGATCGTGGCGGGCGTGCCCGAAGCCGAAAAACCGGCCATTGAGGCGCTGGCGCGCGAGCATGGCCTGATGGAAAGCGTCACCGTGCAGCGCGAGAACTCAATGGCCTGCGTGTCATTTCCCACCTGCCCATTGGCGATGGCGGAAGCCGAACGTTTCCTGCCGCAGTTTGTTACGCGCGTTGAGGAGATCATGACCCGCAACGGCGTCGGTGATGAGCACATCGTGCTGCGCGTCACTGGCTGTCCGAACGGCTGCGGACGAGCGCTGCTGGCCGAGATAGGCCTGGTGGGCAAGGCTCCGGGGCGTTACAACCTGCATCTCGGCGGCAACCGCATCGGTACGCGTATTCCACGCATGTACCGGGAGAACATCACCGAAGACGAAATTTTGTCTACCCTTGATGAACTGACGGGCCGCTGGGCGAAAGAGCGTGAGGCAGATGAAGGCTTCGGCGACTTCACTATTCGCGCCGGCATTATCAAACCGGTGCTTGACCCGGCCCGCGATTTTTGGGAATAACGGAGGCGTGATATGTCTGTACTCGATCTCTCTGCTCTGAACGACCTGCCTAAAGTTGAACGCATCATGGCGCTGGCGGAAATCAACGCAAAACTGGAAAGGCTGTCGGCGCAGGAGCGCGTGCTGTGGGCGTTGGAAAATCTTCCCGGCGAGGCAGCGCTCTCCTCCAGTTTTGGTATCCAGGCCGCGGTCAGCCTGCATCTGGTGAACCAGGCGAAGCCGGGCATCCCGGTGATCCTCACCGACACGGGCTACCTGTTTCCTGAAACCTATCAGTTTATCGATCACCTTACCGGGAAACTCGATCTCAACCTGAAGGTATACCGCGCGGTGCAGAGTCCTGCCTGGCAGGAGGCGCGCTACGGCAAGCTGTGGGAGCAGGGTGTGGAAGGCATTGAGCGCTACAACGACATCAACAAAGTTGAGCCGATGAACCGCGCATTGAAAGAGCTGAACGTGCAGAGCTGGTTCGCGGGTTTACGCCGCGAGCAGTCCGGGAGCCGCGCCAGCCTGCCGGTGCTGGCTATTCAGCGCGGCGTGTTCAAGATCCTGCCGATTATCGACTGGGACAACCGTCAGGTCTATCAGTACCTGAAGGACAATGACCTCGGTTACCATCCTCTGTGGGATCAGGGCTATCTGTCAGTGGGCGACACCCATACGACCCGCAAATGGGAGCCGGGTATGGCCGAAGAGGAGACGCGTTTCTTCGGACTCAAGCGCGAGTGCGGCCTGCACGAATAGCGCAAATCAAAATGGGAAAAGCGGCAGCGATGCCGCTTTTTTTTGGACATTTTTAGCCGAATCAGTCTTGTTTTCTGCCGGGCAGGCAATGCGCGAGGCGCTGTCCGCAGACGAAAGGGAACTGCTACACTTGCGGGAAGCATTCATTCGGAGGACACATGAAATTAGGCTTCGCCTGTAAGTTTCTGGATTCGGAATTCAGACAGCCTTTTCCCTTTAAAGCCACCACCCGCACGCGATTTCTGAGTCTGAATAACGAAGAGAGGGTGAAGCTGATTTATGCGCTTTCCACTGCCAATCTGAACAACCTTTATCAGACGTTTATTGCGCTGTCACGCCTGCCGCCCGCGCTGCGCATGATGCGCATCGGCAGCGATCTGCTGCCGCTCTATACCGTGCCAGAAGCCATGCCGCTGTATAAAGCGTTTTTAGCGGAACTCCATCCGCTGTTTGCAGAATGCGGTGAATTCGCCAGGGCCAACGCTATCCGGCTCTCTTTTCATCCGGGGCAGTATTCAGTGCTGGCGTCAGATAATCCGGCGGTAGTGGATCGGGCCATTATTGATGTGGAATACCACACCACCTGCGCCACGCTGATGGGATACGGCAAATCTTTCCAGGATTTCAAAATCAATATCCATATGAACGGGAAGGCGGGTTTTGCCGGATTCAAAAAGGCCTTCGGCATGCTCAGTCCGGAAGCGAGACGAATGCTGACGGTAGAAAACGATGAGATCTCCTGCTCGCTGGACGATGTTTTGCAGGCTGGCACGCTCTGTGCGGTTGTGCCGGATATTCACCACCATTGGGTGAAAGAGAATGAATTTATTCGGCCCGACGATCCGCGTCTTCAGCAGATCAAAGACTCGTGGCGCGGCGTAACGCCGGTGCTGCACTACTCCATTTCTCAGGAGGGGATCATTCCTGACGCGGGTTTCCCGGATCAAACCATGCTGGGCGTGCCGAAAAGCAAGCTGCGGGCGCATTCTGACTTTTACTTCAACCCGACGCTGAACGACTGGGCGCTCTCTTTTACAGGCTTTGACATCATGTGCGAGGTAAAAATGAAAAATCTCGCGCGAGATGCACTGTATCGCTATGCCATGTCCAACCAGTCGGCGTAACCCTCATGTGGCACCGGCAGAAAATATTTTCGGCGCTGGTGCCGCCGCCCGTTGCGGGCTCGTCACGCCGGTTGCCAGGTAAACTCCCGAAATATCATCCGTTAAGCACATTTTGTTGTTAGCTTTGCCGGTACGTTATTCCATTCGGTAACTACTCATTCCAATTAGTAATTTCATAAGGCTCAGCGCGCAGTCGTATAGTCGCGTTAACTATTTGTTATTACGACAAGGCTGACGTGGACTATCTCCCAATCTTTGCGGATATCCGAAACAAACCGGTGCTGGTGGTGGGCGGTGGTGATATAGCCGCGCGCAAAATCGTCCTGCTGCGCCGCGCTGGCGCACGGGTGCAGATTGCCGCGCGGGCGCTGTGTGAGGAGCTGTCGGCCCTGGAGCAAAACGGCGAAGTCGAATGGATTGCCACCGCATATCAACGCGGGCAGCTCGATGGGGTGCTGCTGGTGATTGCCGCCACTGACGACGGCGAACTGAACGCCCGTGTTTTCGACGACGCGCAGCATCGTCACCTGCTGGCCAACGTGGTTGACGATCAGCCCAGGTGCTCCTTTATTTTTCCTTCTATCGTCGATCGCTCGCCGTTGGTGGTAGCCATCTCTTCCAGCGGAACAGCGCCGGTACTGGCGCGTTTGCTGCGCGAAAAACTGGAGGCGCTGCTGCCGGCCAGTCTGGGGCAGATGGCCGGGATCGCCGGGGCATGGCGTGACAAAGTGAAGCTGCGCTATCGCAAAATGTCGGATCGCCGCCGTTTCTGGGAAGCCGCCTTCAGTGGCCTGTTCGCCAGCCAGGTGGCTTCCGGCAATCTGGAGGGCGCGAAACAGACGCTCGACAGGCAGTTAAACGATACGCAAGAAAATCAGGGTGAAATCATTCTGGTTGGCGCAGGGCCGGGCGATCCGGGCCTGTTGACGCTTCGCGGCCTTCAGGTGATGCAGCAGGCGGACGTAGTGCTTTATGATCATCTGGTCAGTGACGAGGTACTGGATTTGGTTCGTCGCGACGCCGACCGCATCTGCGTGGGCAAACGCGCCAGCGCGCACAGCGTTCCGCAGGAAGAGACTAATCGCCTGTTGGTTGAACTGGCGAAAAAGGGCAAGCGGGTGGTGCGTCTTAAGGGCGGCGATCCCTTTATTTTCGGTCGCGGCGGCGAAGAGCTTCAGGCCGCTGTAGAGGCGGGCATTCCTTTTCAGGTGGTGCCCGGCATCACGGCGGCGGCGGGCGCTACCGCCTACGCGGGCATTCCGCTGACGCATCGCGACCATGCGCAAAGCGCCCTGTTTATCACCGGTCACTGCCGTGCCGATGGCGACGGGATGGACTGGCCGTCGCTGGCCCGCGCGCGGCAGACGCTGGTGGTTTATATGGGCACGGTTAAAGCGGCGGAGATCGCCGCACAGCTTATCCGTCATGGCCGCGACGCGGCGACGCCGGTGGCCGTGATTGGGCGCGGTACGCGCCCTGACCAGCAGGTGCTGACCGGCACGCTGGCAAAACTCGAAGAACTCGCGCATCGCGCGCCAACGCCCGCGCTTCTGGTGATTGGCGAAGTGGTCAATCTGCATCAGCAACTGGCGTGGTTTCAACATGCTGCACGGCGGGACTCCGCCGTGGTGAATTTGGCTTGAGGAAAGATAATGGATCAACAACGACTCACCCACCTGCGTCAACTGGAAGCGGAAAGTATCCATATCATCCGTGAAGTGGCGGCGGAGTTTGGCAATCCGGTAATGATGTACTCTATCGGCAAAGACTCCTCCGTGATGCTGCATCTGGCGCGCAAAGCCTTCTATCCTGGCACGCTGCCGTTTCCGCTGCTGCACGTCGACACCGGCTGGAAATTTCGCGAAATGTATGACTTCCGCGACCGCACGGTAAAAGCAATCGGCGCCGAACTGCTGGTTCACCGCAACCCGGAAGGCGTGGCGATGGGGATCAACCCGTTTGTCCACGGCAGTGCGAAGCACACCGACATCATGAAGACTGAAGGGTTAAAGCAGGCGCTGAACAAGTACGGCTTTGATGCCGCGTTTGGCGGCGCGCGTCGGGATGAAGAGAAGTCCCGCGCCAAGGAGCGTATTTACTCCTTCCGCGACCGCTTCCACCGCTGGGATCCCAAAAACCAGCGCCCGGAGCTGTGGCATAACTACAACGGCCAGATCAACAAAGGCGAGAGCATTCGCGTCTTTCCGCTCTCCAACTGGACCGAGCTGGATATCTGGCAGTACATTTTCCTGGAAAACATCGAGATCGTGCCGCTCTATCTGGCCGCCGAACGGCCGGTGCTGGAGCGCGACGGCATGCTGATGATGATTGATGACGATCGCATCAACCTCCAGCCTGGTGAAGTGATTAAGCAGCGCAAGGTGCGGTTTCGCACGCTGGGCTGCTGGCCGCTGACCGGCGCGGTGGAGTCGGAAGCGCAGACGCTGCCGGAAATCATCGAAGAGATGCTGGTATCGACCACCAGCGAGCGTCAGGGGCGGGTTATCGACCGCGATCAGTCAGGCTCGATGGAGCTGAAGAAACGCCAGGGCTATTTCTGAGGAGCCGTTATGAATAACGCAATTGCACAACAAATTGCCGACCAGGGCGGCGTGGAAGCCTGGCTGCATGCCCAACAGCACAAAAGCCTGCTGCGCTTCCTGACCTGCGGCAGCGTCGATGACGGTAAAAGTACGTTGATTGGGCGTCTGCTGCACGACACCCGTCAGATCTACGAAGATCAGCTCTCTTCGCTGCATAACGACAGTAAACGTCACGGTACCCAGGGCGACAAGCTGGATTTGGCGCTGCTGGTGGATGGCCTCCAGGCGGAGCGCGAGCAGGGCATCACTATTGACGTGGCCTACCGCTACTTCTCCACCGAGAAACGTAAATTTATCATTGCCGATACGCCGGGGCACGAGCAGTACACCCGCAACATGGCGACCGGCGCCTCGACCTGCGATCTGGCGATCCTGCTGATTGACGCGCGCAAAGGCGTGCTGGATCAGACCCGGCGACACAGCTTTATCTCCACGCTGCTCGGTATTAAGCATCTGATTGTCGCAGTGAATAAAATGGATCTGGTGGATTACGCGCAGGACACCTTTGAGCAGATCAAACAGGATTACCTGGATTTTGCCGAACAGCTGCCGGGCGATCTGGATATCCGCTTCGTGCCGCTGTCGGCGCTGGAAGGCGAAAACGTGGCGACGCCGAGCGCAACCATGGCCTGGTACAGCGGCCCGACGCTGCTGGACGTGCTGGAAACCGTCGAGGTGCAGCGCATTGTTGAACAGCAGCCGATGCGTTTTCCGGTGCAGTACGTGAACCGTCCGAACCTGGATTTCCGTGGGTACGCCGGGACGCTGGCGTCGGGCGCGATAGCGGTCGGTCAGCGCGTCAAGGTGCTGCCGTCCGGCGTGGAGTCGTCGGTGGCGCGCATCGTCACCTTCGACGGCGATCTTCAGCAGGCGCAGGCGGGCGAAGCCATTACTCTGGTGCTGAAAGATGAAATTGATATCAGCCGCGGCGATTTGCTGGTGGAGGCAGACGCGGATCTGAAACCCGTGCAGGCGGCCAGCGTTGACGTGGTGTGGATGGCCGAACAGCCGCTGTCGCCGGGCCAGAGCTTCGACGTGAAAATTGCCGGTAAGAAAACGCGAGCGCGCGTCGAGGCGGTGCGCCATCAGGTTGAAATCAATAATCTGACGCAGCACAGCGTGGAAAGCCTGCCGCTTAACGGTATCGGCCTGGTCGATGTCACCTTCGACGAGCCGGTGGTGCTGGACAGTTATCAGCAGAACCCGGTGACCGGCGGCATGATTTTCATCGATCGCCTGAGCAACGTGACCGTCGGCGCCGGACTGATCCGCGAACCGCAGGAAGCGAGCGTTCAGGTACGCGGCGATTTCAGCGCGTTTGAACTGGAGCTGAATGCGCTGGTTCGTCGGCACTTCCCACACTGGGGCGCACGCGATCTGCTGGGCGGTAAATAATATGGCCGCTGAGCATGATGAAAACGTTATCTGGCATTCGCACGCGGTAACGCGTGCGGAGCGCGAACAGCAGCACGGCCATCGCGGCGTGGTGCTGTGGTTTACCGGGCTTTCCGGCTCAGGTAAATCCACGGTAGCGGGCGCGCTGGAGAAGGCGCTGCACGATCTTGGCATCAGCACCTATCTGCTGGACGGTGACAACGTCCGCCATGGTCTCTGTCGCGACCTGGGCTTCAGCGATGACGATCGCAAAGAAAATATTCGCCGCGTGGGTGAAGTCGCAAAGCTGATGGTGGACGCGGGACTGGTGGTGCTCAGCGCCTTTATCTCGCCGCATCGCACGGAGCGGCAGATGGTGCGCGATATGCAGGGCGAAGGCGGGTTTATCGAAGTTTTTGTTGATACGCCGCTGGCCGTTTGCGAAGCGCGAGACCCAAAAGGGCTGTATAAAAAAGCCAGGGCGGGCGAACTGCGCAATTTCACCGGCATTGACGCCGTCTATGAAGCGCCTGAACGGGCGGAGATTCATCTGGATGGCGAACAATTGGTAACAAAATTGCTGGTTCAAGTGTTAGATCTGCTGCGCGAGCGCGATATCATCAAAGCCTGAGACTCCACGGCGAACCGTCGAAGATGCGGGGCCGTAAGCCAACAGGACACCTATGCAAAACGTGACGCCGATGCTGGCCCGTAAAGACGATCGCGATCGGGAGCCCTCCTGGTCATTCCCCGGAGGCGTGGTGGGTTTCGCCTCGTACTGGTTCGCGCTGGCGATCCCGTTTGTGCTTTACGGCGCCAACACGCTTTTTTTCTTCCTCTATACCTGGCCGCTGTTTCTGGCACTGCTGCCGGTGTCGGTACTGATTGGCATCGGCACCAGCGTTGTGCTGCGCAGCCACCTGTTGCTGACCCTCGTCGTGACGCTGGCGATGGTGATCTGCCTGTTCTGGCTGCTGTTTTCATTCCTGAGCGGCTGGTAAGCGGTTACAGCACTTTGCTTAAAAATGCCGCCGTCCGTGGGTTTTGCGGCGCGGTAAAAAGCTGCTCCGGCGAACCCATCTCCTGAATGATCCCCTGATCAATAAACATCACCCGATCGCTGACCTCGCGCGCGAAGGCCATTTCATGGGTGACGATAACCATGGTCATGCCTTCTTGGGCCAGCGTTTTCATTACCGCCAGCACTTCGCCGACCAGCTCAGGATCGAGTGCCGAGGTCGGTTCGTCAAACAGCATGATCTTCGGCTCCATCGCCAGCGCACGGGCGATAGCAACACGCTGCTGCTGACCACCGGAGAGGCTGTTCGGCCAGGCGTTGAGCTTGTCGCTCAGGCCAACCTTCTCAAGCAGCGCCGTTGCGCGCGCCTGGGCCTGACGGCGTGAAAGCTTCAGCACGTCCATCGGCGCCATCATCAGGTTTTGCATCACCGTCATGTGCGGAAACAGATTAAAGCGCTGAAACACCATGCCGACCGATTCGCGCAGCCTGTTGATATTGGTTTTTGGATCCGCCAGCGCGAAGCCGTTAACTTCCGCGTGGCCGCCGTCAATGCTCTCCAGCCCGTTCAGGCAGCGCAGAAACGTACTTTTTCCGGAACCGGACGGGCCGATGACGCACACCACCTCCTGCGGCTGTATATCGCAGCTGATGCCGCGCAGGACGTGGGTATCGCCAAAGTTTTTCTGTAAATTTTCAACGTGAATCACTTTTGCCAAACCTCTTTTCCAGTAATTGAACCAGCAGCGACAGCAGGAAGGTAAATACCCAGTACACCAGCGAAATCACCAGGTAGGGTTCCCAATAGGTGGCGTAAGCGCCGGACACGGTACGCGCTGCATAGGCCAGATCGGCCAGCCCGATGGCGGAAGCAAGCGACGAGTCTTTCACAATGGCAATCGCATTGTTGCCCAGCGGCGGCAGCATGCGGCGAAACGCCTGCGGCAGGATAACTTTGCGCATGGTGCGTCCCCAGGTCATCCCCAGCGAGCGCGACGCCTCCATCTGACCGCTGTCGATAGACTGAATGCCGGCGCGGAATATTTCTGATACGTAAGCGCCAGCGTTCAGGGTGATCGCCACAATGCAGGAGAGAAAAGCACCGTAATCGGATCGCAGCGCGCGCGCGAACTCAGCGGACATCAGCCCACCGCTGACCAGCACGCCATCGCGCGGGTTAATAAACAGCGGGATTAGCGCGAAGTGCACCACCATAATCTGCACAAACAGCGGCGTACCGCGAAAGGCGCTGATATAGATGCGAACCGGAAGCTGCACCGCATAACGTAAAACCTGCTTCCACGGGCCATGCGGCGCCTGCGCCAGACGGCCCAGTCCCAGCGTCAGCCCCCAGAGCGTACCGGTTATCACGCAAATCAGGGTGCATTTTAAAGTCATGATCGCGCCGTCGATAAACAGCGGCAAATATTCCTGAATGATTTCCCAACGAAATCCTGACATACAGCAATCCTGTGAGGTGGACGCCACGTGACATGGCGTCGGGTAACTTATTGGGCGGGCAGCGTGGGGACGTTGTTATCGAACCAGGTGCTGTAGATTTTTGCGTAGGTGCCGTCGGCGATGATTTTCTTCAGACCGGCGTTGATCTTATCGCGCAGCGCATCGTTGCCTTTTGCGACGGCGATGCCGAAATACTGACGTTCGAACTTCGCATCAGGCACCAGCGTGAACTTCTTCTCCGGATGGGTTTTTATGTAGTATTTCACGACGCCAACGTCGCCGACCGCCGCCGAGATGCCGTCTTCATACAGCTCCTGAAGCATCAGCGGCGTGTTGTCGAACCGTTTGATATCGGTGCTGTTTTTTCCCAGCACGTCGGAAACTACGATATCGCCGGTGCTGGAGTTCACCACGCCGACCTTATGCGTTTTCAGTGCGGCCAGGGAATTGATCGTTGAGCTGGCAGGCACAACGATGGACTGCTCGGCCGGGAAGTAGGGCGCGGAGAAATCGACCATTTTTTGACGTTTGTCGGTAATGGTGATGCCGGAAATAATAATATCGCGATCGCCGGAATTTAACGTGGCGAAAATGCCTTCCCACGGCGTGTTAACCAGCCTGATGTCAAAATTCTCTGCTTTGGCGACGGCCTTGATGATGTCGATATCAAAACCTTCAAGCTGTTTTTGACTGTTTTCGTATTCAAAGGGGCGATAGGTGCCGCCGGAACCGACGACGTAAGTTTCAGCCTGCACGCTGCCGACAAACAGCGACAGCGCCACGCCGATAAAAGCGATTTTTCTTAACATGATTTCTCCTGGCAGTGAAATGGTACTCAAATTTATGCATTTTAAGTGCATAAAAATACATTTTGCGGCGATGGCTGGCAAGTTTTGTTTGCCGTAGTGATGCAGGTGTTAGCGGACTGTTGGCTTAATTTCATTTGCCTGGTGGAGTCCGGCGGAAAGTTATGGGATGATTGAGCCGTTTTTCAGGGGGCGGGGATGGGAAAACTTACGCTGCTGTTACTTGTCTTACTCGGCTGGCTGCAATATTCGCTCTGGCTGGGCAAGAACGGCATACACGACTACACACGTGTTAATGAAGATGTTGCGGTGCAACAGGGCAATAATGCGAAACTCAAAGCGCGAAACGATCAGCTGTTTGCAGAAATCGACGATCTTAACGGCGGTTCTGAAGCAATTGAGGAGCGCGCACGTAACGAGCTGGGAATGATCAAACCCGGCGAAACGTTCTATCGGCTTGTGCCGGATCAGAACCGCCGCAGTGCTCAGCAACGATAAGCCATGAACAGCATTACAGCCATTGTGCCCGCTGCCGGCATCGGCAGCCGCATGCAAGCGGAACGTCCTAAGCAGTATCTCACCATTGGCGATAAAACCCTTCTTGAGCACGCTATTGCGGGGCTGCTGGCGCATCCGTCAATCGGCCGCGTGGTAGTGGCCGTCAGCGCGGGCGATCCTTATTTCTCCGCGTTGCCGGTGGCCCGCGATCCGCGCGTGACCCGCGTCACCGGCGGTTCAGAGCGTGCGGATTCAGTGCTGGCCGGATTGCAGGCGGTTACCGCTTCGTCCTGGGTGCTGGTACACGATGCGGCAAGGCCCTGTCTGCACCTCGACGATCTCTCGCGACTGCTCTCCCTTGCCCGCACCAGCCGGGTTGGCGGCCTCCTCGCCGCGCCGGTTCGCGACACCATGAAGCGCGGCGAACCGGGAAAAAATCGCATTGCCCACACCGTGGATCGTAACGATCTCTGGCATGCGCTGACGCCGCAGTTTTTCCCCACCGACCTGCTGCGCGCCTGCCTTGAGCGGGCGCTGAACGAAGGCGCGACCATCACCGATGAGGCCTCGGCGCTGGAGCACTGCGGCTATCATCCCGAACTGATCGCTGGCCGCAGCGACAATATCAAGGTAACGCGGCCGGAAGATTTGGCGCTGGCCGCCTTCTACCTGACTCAATTACATAATAAGGAGAGCGCGTAATGCGTATCGGACACGGTTTTGACGTACATGCATTTGGCGGCGAAGGCCCGCTCATCATCGGCGGCGTACGCATTCCTTATGAAAAAGGGCTGCTGGCGCATTCCGACGGCGACGTGGCGCTCCATGCGCTGACCGACGCCCTGCTTGGCGCCGCCGCGCTTGGCGATATCGGCAAACTGTTCCCGGACACCGACGCCGCCTGGAAAGGCGCCGACAGCCGTGAGCTGCTGCGTGAGGCCTGGCGTCAGATTGCAAAAAAAGGCTACCGCGTGGGCAACGTCGACGTCACCCTCATCGCGCAGGCACCGAAAATGCTGCCGCACGTTCCGCAGATGCGCATCCATATTGCAGAAGATCTGGGTATCCATATGGATGAAGTGAACGTTAAGGCCACCACTACCGAAAAACTGGGCTTTACCGGACGCGGCGAGGGCATTGCCTGCGAGGCGGTGGCGCTGTTGATCAGGGCGGCGGACTGATGGGGGCAGAGGAGCTGAGCTGGCTGCACGGTCGGCCAGCGGCAACCGGCGTGGTTAAGGCCAGTCCGGAAGATTTTGTGGTCATTGAAGATCTCGGCTACCGGCCGGACGGCGACGGGGAGCAGGTGCTGGTGCGCCTGCGCAAGACCGGCTGCAATACCCGCTTCGTGGCCGAGGCGCTGGCGAAATTCGCCGGTATCCCGCCGCGCGACGTCAGTTTCGCCGGCATGAAAGATCGCCATGCCGTCACCGAACAGTGGTTCTGCCTGCGCATTCCGGGCAAAGAGACGCCGGATTTCTCAGCCTTTAATATTGAAGGCTGCGAGGTACTGGAGAGCGCGCGCCATCGCCGCAAACTGCGCACCGGCGCCTTGCAGGGCAATGCCTTCAGGCTGGTGTTAAGAGCCGTTTCCGATCGCGAAACCGTTACGCAGCGTCTGACGCAAATCGCCACGTGCGGCGTGCCGAACTACTTCGGCGAACAGCGTTTCGGCCATGCGGGCAACAACCTGACGCTGGCTCGCCGCTGGGCAGCAGATGAGATCCGCGTCCGTGAGCGCAATAAACGCAGCTTCCTGCTCTCGGCGGCGCGCAGCGCGTTGTTTAACCAGATCGTGAGCGACCGACTGGCGCTGCACGGCTCGCTGAGCAGGGTGATGGCAGGCGATGCGCTACAGCTCGCCGGGCGCGGTAGCTGGTTTGTTGCGGATGAAGCGGAGCTGGAAACGCTCCAGTCACGCGTTGATAACGGCGAGCTGCGGGTCACGGCGCCGCTACCGGGCAGCGGCGCGTGGGGCACGCAGTCCGCCGCACTGGCGTTTGAGCAGCAGAGCCTTAACGCGGAAGCGTCGCTGATCGCCCTGCTTGAGCGCGAGCGCGTGGATGCCGCCCGCCGGGCACAGTTGGTCGTTCCGCGCGACCTGCGCTGGCACTGGCAGGACGAGGCGACCGTCGAACTGAGTTTCTGGCTACCCGCCGGCAGCTTTGCCACCAGCCTGGTGCGTGAAGTCCTTACCGATCAGGGCGATAATATCGATATTGCCGAATAGCCTTTATGCCTGCCGTTCGCGGCGCTCCCCGCAGGCAGGGTGAGTAAACTCACCGCAGGTTGTCGTCAGGGCGCTCTGCATCGTTTAAACATTTGCCCCTACCACTGGCCGCGCCTTGCGGCTAGAATGCTTCAGTCAAACACAGAGAAACAGATCGCCAGGACCGGCAGAACCCTGAGCGGATATGAAGTTCAGAGCTTCCGCTTCAGGTCTGATAATATCAAAGGGTTAAGCTGCAAATGCGCATATTGCTGAGTAATGATGACGGTATTCAGGCGCCGGGCATTCAGGCGCTGGCGACGGCACTGCGGGAATTCGCAGAGGTGCAGGTTGTTGCGCCGGATCGCAATCGCAGCGGCGCCTCTAATTCACTGACGCTGGAAACGCCGCTTCGCACCTTCCATTACCCCAACGGCGATATCGCTGTGCAGATGGGCACGCCGACCGACTGCGTCTACCTGGGCGTCAACGCGTTGATGCGCCCGAAGCCGGATATTGTGGTTTCAGGCATTAATGCAGGGCCAAACCTCGGCGATGACGTGATCTACTCCGGCACGGTCGCCGCGGCGATGGAAGGCCGCCATCTTGGCCTGCCCGCGCTGGCGGTTTCACTCGACGGACATCTGCACTATGACACCGCCGCCGCCGTGACCTGCTCTGTTCTGCGCGCGCTGCTTAAAGAACCGTTGCGCACCGGTCGTATCCTGAATATCAACGTACCGGATCTGCCGCTGTCTGAGATCAAAGGCATCCGCGTGACCCGCTGCGGTAGCCGCCATCCCAGCGACCAGGTCATTCCACAGCAGGATCCGCGCGGCAATACGCTCTACTGGATTGGGCCGCCGGGTGAAAAGTTTGACGCCGGCCCGGATACCGATTTTGCCGCCGTTGACGAAGGCTATGTGTCCGTTACCGCTCTGCATGTGGATTTGACCGCGCACGGCGCGCAGGACGTGGTGGCGGACTGGTTAGAAACGGCCGGAGTCAGCCTCGAATGGTGAGCAGACGCATTGATACGCTGCTGGCCCAGCTCCGCCAGCAGGGAATTGACGACGAACGGCTGCTGAAAGCCATCGAAGAGGTGCCGCGCGAGCGATTCGTCGACGAAGCCTTTGAGCATAAGGCCTGGGAAAATACCGCCCTGCCTATCGGTTCCGGTCAGACCATTTCGCAGCCTTATATGGTAGCCAAAATGACCTCGCTGCTGGAGCTGACGCCTGAATCGCGCGTGCTGGAGATTGGCACCGGTTCAGGTTATCAGACTGCCATACTGGCCCACCTTGTTGAACACGTCTATTCTGTTGAGCGTATTAAAGGGCTGCAATGGCAGGCCAAACGTCGGCTGAAGCAGTTGGATCTGCACAACGTTTCCACGCGCCACGGCGACGGCTGGCAGGGATGGCCGTCGCGCGGCCCCTTTGAGGCGATTATCGTTACGGCGGCGCCCCCTGAGATCCCCATTGAGCTGATATCGCAGCTCAGTGACGGCGGAATTCTGGTTTTGCCGGTCGGCGAAGAGCAGCAGCAGCTGAAGCGCATTCGCCGCCGCGGTGGTGATTTTACCGTCAATACTATCGAAGCCGTGCGTTTTGTGCCGTTGGTCAAGGGCGATCTGGCCTGATCGCCTGCGTACGCAATTGCATACATCTGTGAATAGCAGGCGGACGGCGAAGTTGTTACTATCTCAAAAATTTAACTTTTATGTAAACAGGCGTCCGGCAAGGCCGTGAAGCCGTCACAGTTTTGCCGTAACGGGGGATTTGAATGAGCACGGGAAGCCCAATTTTTACACTACGCCGGATTGCGGCCGTTTCGCTTGTGGGCTTTTGCCTGACAGGCTGTTCAAGCGATAACACACAGGCACCGATCAGTTCCGTTGGCAGCCGCAGCGGTGAAGACATGAGCACCGCTGGCGCGAGTACCGCCGGTAGCGAGGGCGGCGGCGGGTTGATTAATCGTCCTGCTTCTATTTCGACCAATGCGCCTGTTCAGGCACCGGTCAGCGCGCCTGTCATGACGAATTCCACACCGGAAAGCAACGTTGCTACCCAAAATGGACGCATTGTTTACAACCGCTCGTATGGGAATATTCCTAAAGGTAGCTACAGCGGTCAGACGTATACGGTCAAGCGAGGCGATACGCTGTTCTATATTGCCTGGATTACCGGCAATGATTTTCGCGATTTAGCACAGCGCAATAACGTGGCCGCCCCCTATGGTCTCAATGTGGGCCAGCAGTTGCAGGTTAGTAACGGCTCCGGTGGCACCATTACCGGCGGTAATGCCATCACCGCCGCTGACGCCACGGCAGGCGGCGTACCGACCCCGCCGACCTCTACACAGGTTGCTGGAGGAACGGTTGCACATCAGCCAGTTATTACGTATTCTGAGGATTCGGGTAAACCAAGTGAAGGCAAAATGTTGCCATCATCCGGTACACAAACTGTCGCAACGACGACAGCGCCGGTTACCGCCCCAACCGTTAGCAGTACAACGAACAGCTCCACTCCGGTGGGCACATGGCGTTGGCCGACAGACGGTAAGATTATCGACAACTTCTCTGCCTCTGAAGGGGGCAATAAAGGCGTCGATATCGCGGGATCGCGAGGTCAGGCCATTGTTTCGACCGCCTCAGGGCGTGTTGTTTACGCAGGCAATGCGCTTCGCGGCTACGGTAATTTGATTATCATTAAACATAATGATGACTATCTGAGTGCCTATGCTCACAACGATACAATGCTGGTTCGCGAGCAACAAGAAGTTAAAGCGGGCCAGAAGATTGCGACCATGGGCAGTACCGGCACCAGTTCGGTACGACTGCATTTTGAAATTCGTTACAAGGGGAAATCCGTCAACCCGTTGCGTTATTTACCGCAGCGATAAACTGGCAGAACGAAGCCGTTCTGCCTTGGGATCACGGGTAGGAGCCGCTTATGAACCAGAATACGCTGAAAGTTAATGATTTAAATGACGACGCGGAATTGGATGAAAACGGAGCTGAGATTTTTGATGAGAAAGCTCTTGTCGGAAACGAACCTGCTGACTCTGAATTAGCTGAAGAAGAGCTGCTTTCACAGGGCGCCACGCAGCGCGTGCTTGATGCGACGCAGCTTTATCTGGGAGAAATCGGATATTCTCCTCTCTTAACGGCTGAAGAAGAAGTTTTCTTCGCCCGTCGTGCGCTTCGTGGTGATGTGCCATCGCGTCGTCGTATGATTGAAAGTAATTTACGTCTGGTGGTGAAGATTGCCCGTCGTTACAGCAATCGTGGTCTGGCGCTGCTGGATCTGATTGAAGAAGGTAACCTCGGCCTGATCCGCGCGGTAGAAAAGTTTGACCCGGAAAGAGGGTTCCGTTTCTCTACCTACGCCACCTGGTGGATTCGTCAGACGATTGAACGGGCGATCATGAATCAAACACCCGCACAATCCGCCTGCCGATTCACATCGTTAAAGAGCTGAACGTATACCTGCGTACCGCGCGTGAGCTTGCCCATAAGCTTGATCACGAGCCAAGTGCGGAAGAGATTGCCGAACAGCTTGATAAGCCTGTTGATGATGTCAGCCGTATGCTGCGCCTCAACGAGCGCATTACCTCAGTTGACACGCCGCTGGGCGGGGATTCTGAAAAAGCGCTGCTGGACATCCTGGCCGACGAAAAAGACAACGGCCCGGAAGACACCACGCAGGACGATGACATGAAACAAAGCATCGTTAAATGGCTGTTCGAACTGAACGCCAAACAGCGTGAAGTGCTGGCGCGTCGTTTCGGTTTGCTGGGCTATGAAGCCGCAACCCTGGAAGACGTTGGCCGTGAAATCGGTCTGACCCGCGAACGCGTTCGTCAGATCCAGGTTGAAGGTCTGCGCCGCCTGCGGGAAATTTTGCAGGGTCAGGGATTGAGCATCGAAGCGTTGTTCCGTGAATAATCAGGTAATGTGAAGAGCGGTGGCATTTGCCACCGCTTTTTTTTGCTTAAGATTTGATTAAACTATCTCTTTAAATTTATCTTTAACATCTGATTTAACGTCATTTGCAACGTATGTATTGGTCACTTCGCCTTTGTAAGCGCTCAGTGCCAGTTGGATAGGATTGATTTTGCCACGCTTCAGCCCCTCAACAATACCTTTGAGTCCATCAAGTAACGTTTTGCCGTAGCCTTTAAACCCTTCTTTAAGCATATCGCCAAAATTGGAGCTTTCTGATTTGCCCATACCGGTCATGAAATTGCTCAGCGGTGGGAAGAATGCAAATATTTTACCTAATGTGAGCATAACGCCCTGGAAACCGCTTTTGTTGGTGCCGTTCAGGTTAACCATTTTGTCATTGGTCTGGGTAAGCTTGCCATCTTTTGGGAACATCTTATCCAGCCCCTGCTCGGCAACGTCTTTCACGATCGCGGCTTCCGTACCGTGACGCGCATCGCCGTCTTTGGTTAACCCTTCAATCTTACCGTTATTATGTATATCGCCGCGATCGCCGCCTTCACGGTTGCTCAGTCCTTTTACGCCGTTGAGGAAGTAGGACATGTTTTTGGCCGCCAGCGCGCGGCTTTTCTCATCCGGATTAGCAGAGGTCCAGTCGCCAAACTGCTCCTTTAATTTATCCTGTTTGATATCTTTTTGATTACCCAGATTTTTCAACACCGGGTTGTCATTGATAATTTGATCGGCAGAGCGGTTATCACCATCCATGTTCTTGAACAGGGTACTGCTGGAAGGGGGCACGCTGGTGTCTTTCTCATCTTTCGGCATGGCAGGGCCGCTGTTTTCCGTGCCGGTGGCGGCCGTTTCGGTCGTGCCGGAGGTTGCTGATGCGCCAGCAGCTGAAAGTATCTCTTTCAGCTGTGACAGCGCACTACTGAGTTGCGCCTCGGATGAATTACCGGTGCTGGATGGATTACTGGTGCCGGAAGATTGCTGGCTTTGCTGAATAAATTTCGTGATGCTCTCAAGCAGCGCCTGCAACTGCTTCATCGTATTCTGGGTTCCACTGGCGCTGGTATTGTCGTTAAAGGCAGCAGGCGACGGAGCTTGTTCACCTTCAGAGGACGGCTGTGACAGCTCCTCTTTCATTCTTTTTAACTCTTCCTGACCCTGTTTCATCAGCTTATCAATAAGCGAATCATATTCCGATGCGAATGATTGAAGGTTCGGTTTTTCACTGCCGCCGCTATACATAAATGGGCCGAATTTTCCTGGTAGAGGCGACTCGCTCTTCTTACCGCCTTGCAACGTGGTAAGCGAATTGAAATCGCTGAGGTTTGCAGCATCTTTAAATGATGCACCCGTACTGACTCTCATATTCATGACGTTCTCCACTAGTTTAGGATAAACAACAGAGATAAAACGGCCTGACACCGCCCGGCTCATTAAGGAGAGAGCAGCAAGCAATGCAACCTGTATGAACGCTTCATCACTGTCATTTCGTGGGAGGCGAGAGGGGAATGTTCCATGTCAGGGAAAGGAATAGTGAATATGAGTGGGAGATCAACCGGATGAACGTTAATAAAAAGCCCGCCGTTAAGGCGGGCGACGGTCAGACCAGCGCTTTAAGCCGGTATATCCACTCCAGCGCCTGACGCGGCGAGAGTGAATCAGGATCGAGCGCCTCGAGCGCTTCAACCGCCGGAGAGGTTTCCTCAACCAGCAGCGGAAGCTGTGCGCCATCGACCTGCGTTGTGGCCGCATTGACGGACATCTTTTCAAGCTCTTTAAGCTTTTGACGCGCGCGTTTGATCACCTCTTTCGGCACACCTGCCAGCGCCGCCACGGCCAGTCCGTAGCTCTTGCTGGCGGCGCCATCCTGCACGCTGTGCATAAAGGCAATGGTGTCACCGTGTTCAATGGCGTCGAGATGCACATTGGTCACACCCTCCATCTGCTCAGCCAGCGTGGTCAGCTCAAAGTAGTGCGTGGCGAACAGCGTCATTGCTTTAATGCGGCTTGCCAGACTTTCGGCGCAGGCCCACGCAAGCGACAGGCCGTCATAGGTCGAGGTACCGCGCCCGATTTCATCCATCAGTACCAGACTGTGCCCGGTGGCATTATGCAGAATATTGGCCGTTTCGGTCATCTCCACCATAAAGGTTGAACGCCCTGAAGCCAGATCGTCCGCCGCACCTACGCGGGTAAAGATACGATCCACCGGCCCGATTTCCGCCTCCGCCGCCGGAACAAAGCTGCCGATGTAAGCCATCAGTACAATCAATGCCGCCTGGCGCATGTAGGTGCTTTTACCGCCCATATTGGGGCCGGTGATCACCAGCATACGTCGCTGCGGGGAAAGCGAAAGCGGGTTAGCAATAAAGGGCTCTTTCAACACCTGTTCAACCACCGGATGTCGCGCCTCGCCAAGGCGAATGCCCGGCTTGTCGCTAAAGGTTGGACAGGCGTAGTTTAACGTCCACGCGCGCTCGGCGAGGTTGGCCAGCACATCCAGTTCGGCCAGCGCGGCGGCGCTCAGTTGCAATGCCTCAAGATGCGGCAGCAGCAGGTCGAACAGCTGCTCGTAGAGCGCCTTCTCCAGCGCCAGCGCTTTCCCTTTGGAGGTCAGGACCTTGTCTTCATACTCTTTGAGTTCGGGAATGATGTAGCGCTCGGCGTTTTTCAACGTCTGGCGACGTACGTAGTGTATCGGCACCAGATGGCTCTGCCCGCGGCTGACCTGAATGTAATAACCATGTACGCCGTTAAACCCGACCTTGAGCGTATCCAGTCCCAGTTTTTCGCGCTCACGCACCTCCAGACGATCCAGATAGTCCGTTGCGCCGTCCGCCAGCGCGCGCCACTCATCAAGTTCTGCATCGTAGCCTGGCGCTATCACGCCGCCGTCGCGTACTAGCACCGGCGGCGTTTCAATGATGGCGCGCTCCAGCAGTTCGCGCAGTTCATCGAACTGCCCCATCTGCGCGCGAAGCGTTTGCAGATGCGGCGTGGCGGAGTCCGCCAGCAGTGAATCAAGCTGCGGTAGTTGCTGAAAAGCGTGGCGCATGCGGGCCAGATCGCGTGGCCTGGCGGTACGCAGCGCCAGCCGGGCAAGAATACGCTCCAGATCGCCAACCTGACGCAGAAGCGGCGAAACCTCCGCATTAAGATCCTGAAGTGCGGCAATGCTTTGCTGGCGGTGGGTCAGCACCTCAACGTTGCGAATGGGCATGTGCAGCCAGCGCTTGAGCATGCGGCTGCCCATCGGCGTGACGGTTTTGTCCAGCACGGACGCCAGGGTGTTTTCGATACCGCCGGCCAGATTCTGGGTGATCTCCAGATTTCGCCGCGTGGCGGCATCCATAATGATGCCGTCCTGCTGCCGTTCCATCGTCAGCGAGCGGATGTGAGGCAGCGTGGTGCGCTGGGTGTCTTTCACATATTGCAGCAGACAGCCCGCAGCGCGCAGCGCGCGTGGCGCCTGCTCGACGCCAAAACCGCTAAGGTCGCGCGTGCCGAATTGCATCGTGAGCTGCTGACGCGCGGTATCAACTTCAAATTCCCACACCGGACGACGCCGCAGCCCACGCCGATGCTCAATCAGCGTCATTGCCGCAAAATCTTCGGCGTAAAGCAGTTCGGCAGGATGGGTGCGCTGAAGCTCCGCCGCCATCGTCTCCGCGTCCTCTGGCTCTGCGAGGCGGAAGCGACCGGAGCTGATATCCAGCGTGGCATAACCAAAGCCGTCTGCACCCTGCCAGATAGCCGCCAGCAAATTGTCCTGGCGCTCCTGCAACAAGGCTTCATCGCTGATGGTGCCCGGCGTGACGATACGCACGACTTTACGCTCGACCGGGCCTTTGCTCAGCGCCGGATCGCCAATCTGCTCACAGATGGCTACCGATTCGCCCAGCTGCACCAGCTTTGCCAGATAGTTCTCCACCGCATGATAGGGAACGCCCGCCATCGGTATCGGTTCGCCCGCCGACGCGCCGCGTTTGGTCAGCGAGATATCCATCAGCTGCGCGGCGCGTTTGGCGTCGTCGTAAAACAGCTCGTAGAAGTCGCCCATACGATAGAACAGCAGGATGTCAGGATGTTCGGCTTTAAGACGCAGGTACTGCTGCATCATCGGCGTGTGGGCGGCGAATTTACTGGTATCGTTCATGCGGTTTTTATCCGTTCCATCGAAGAAGAAGTAAAATCTCTGCGTTTGTTTTTTTATACAGTCAGCCAGCGTCTGGCATCGGGTCTGACGCAGGCTAGTCTATCGCAGCGCAGGGGGAAGCGACACCTGTAAAACCGGAAGGCGACTCGCAAAGATTGACAAAGCCGGGCGGACTGCGCGGAACTTTTGTCCGGCAAATGCCACACAGCGAGACGATTCTTTATGCGGAGCTAATGTTATGCGCCTGTCCGGTTTTTCACCCTCCAGTTTCACCACGCCAAAAGGCGCGCAGGGACAGCAAACTGTCGGCCAGCCGCCTTCGTCGGTTGCCGCCGGGAAAAACAGCGTCATCTCTTTTACCTCATCCCAGATAACGGGCGGCACCGGGACGACGGACTCACCGAATAATAACGACGTTCTGCCACAAAATCAGGGTGGAAAACAGTCACTCGACACGCTGATGAGCCAGATTATGTCATCGGTGCTGGGACTGCTTTCTGGCAACGCAGGCGCAATGATGGCGGATCCCGCTGCGCTGCCGCAGAGCGATGCCGGAGGCGATGCCAGCGCGACGCAGGGTGAAAGCGGTAAGATGCCGTTCGAGCAGGTGGTGACGACGCTGGGGCGGCATGAAGATCTGCTGAAAAAACCGCACGACCGCGAAGGGTTGGAGAAGCTGCGTGACGATCCTTCCACGCCATCGGACGCAAAAGAGGCGCTGGATACGCTGCTCAACGATCCGGAGATGTTCGCCGCGATCGATCCGGCCAAAAACGGTAAGAGCGATGGCAAAATCAGTTCAAAAGACATCCGGCAGTGGCAGGATAACCCGGCCGTTAAGCAATATGCCGACGCGAAAGCAGAAACCTACACGCACGATTATGTGCCGTCCGATGCAAAACCGGGCTCGCCTCCTCGTGAGATGTCGTCCAATGACGCCATGCGTGAACTGTATCTCTACTCAGAAAGCCTGCCGAAAAAGATGAACCTGGAGAATTTACAGAAGATTGCCGACGGTTCGCAGGATATGGGCAAATGTCCGCCGCAGGTGGCTGCTGCCGCAAAATATTTCACGCAGCACCCTGACCAGTGGCAGCAGCTCACCGGCAAACAGGATGCTAACGCCAGCGTATCCCGCGATCGGCTGTGCGACCTTGCGGCTTATAACGTCAAGCTTTCGCCGCAGGAGAGCAAGGCTGTCGACACCCTTAAAAATAATGAAGACATCTTCTTTAAAGGTGGCGGCATCAAGCAGGATAAACTGACTAAAATCGCCAACGATCCGAAAAACAGCCAGGAGGTGCGCGATGCGGCCAACCTGCTCAGCCAGCCAAACTCGATGCTGTTTTCAATGCTGGACAACGGTAAACACGGGGCGGGCGGTAACTTCTTCAATAAGGCGAATGATAAAAATATCGGCAAGGGCGATCTGGACGCCTTTATTCGCAAAGGCAGCAATCAGGTGGCCGAGCCGGATCGGCTTTCTGGCGCACCGAAAACCATTGATGAGCTGACCGCGCAGCAGGATATGGCTACGGGTCAGGAGACGCAGCCCGACGCGAAAAAAGAGAAGGGCGGCGGCATCTTCAAGCTGCTTGATATTCTGAGTTACGTGGCGACCGGCCTGTCGATGCTGATACCAGGCGCCGGCGCGGCTGGCCTGGCGGCAACGGCAGGGCGCGCTGCCGTCACTGCGGCGGTAAAAGAGGGTGTGAAACAGGGCGCGAAGGAAGCGGTGAAGGAGGGCGTGAAAGAGGGCGCTCATCAGGCCGCCGATGCTGCCAAAACAGCCGCAACAGGCAATCAGGAGATAGAAGGGCCGCGCGTCTGGGCGCAGGGCTGATGCAGCCTTGTGTGCCGTGCCGGTGATGCTGCGGCGGGTTAAAACGGACGTGTTATCCGATAAAAATAGCAGCCGGTTCGAGTCGCACAGTCTGACGGGAAAATAAGGGGAAAGGCCCGCTGGCGGGCCTTTGTCTGTCAGAAGTCGTAGCCGACGGTGGCCACGATGGTACGCTCCGCGCCCCAATAGCAATAACCGGTTCCGTAACAGGCGGACACATAGTCACGATCGGTCAGATTGTTGGCGTTAACCTGTACGAAGGCGCCTTTCAGGCTGCTGTTCCACGCCCCCAGGTCGGCGCGGACGGACGCATCAAACAGTGTCGCTGAAGGCAGACGCGTGGTGTTTTCGTTATCCGCCCACTGCTTGCCAATGTAGCGCACGCCAGCGCCGACGCTCAGGCCATAGTCAAACTGATATTTCGCCCATGCCGATGCCATAGAATTTGGCGTGACGTACGGCGTATGGCCATCATTGCCATCAACGGAATCCTTAAAGCGTACGCGGTTCAGCGTATAGCTGGCGATGGTGCTGAGACGCGGCGTGAGTTGGTTATGCGCTTCCAGTTCAAGGCCCTGTGAATGCACTTTTCCTGCCGGTTCATAGTAGGAACCGACCACGACGCGGTTGCCGACATCTTTTTGCGTCAGATCGTACACGGCCACTGAATAGAGATCGGAGGTGCCCACCGGCTGATATTTCACGCCTGCCTCATACTGCTCTGAGGTGGTCGGCTTGAGCAGGTTACCGTCCTGACCGGAGAGTGACTGCGGCGTAATGGCCTGGCTGTAGCTGGCATAGGGCGAAATGCCGTTATCGAAGGCATAAAGCAGCGCCGCGCGGCCGCCAATATGGTCGTCCTGACGACGGTACTTGCTGTTCACATCGTAGTTTTCAGTCTGGGAAACAATACGATCGTAACGACCAGAGAGATCCAGATGCCATTTATTCCAGATCATCTCATCCTGTAAATAAACCCCGGTCTGATAGTAGCGGCGCTGCGAGGCGGAGAACGCGTAAGCGGGATTCACGCCGACGGCTTCTCCGGTAACGGCATTCAGCTGGCTGGCAAAACCGGAAGCATCATACAGGTCGTTTTTATACTGATGATATTCCGCGCCCAGCACCACTTTGTGGTCGACTTCACCGGTGGCGAAATCGGCCTCTAACTGATTATCAATAGCGAAGGCGTCCAGCGAGGATCGTGAGCCGGAGTAGTAGCGATTCAGCAGGTCAGGATCGGTGGTATCCCAGCCAATCTGGTACACCTGGTCGAGATCGACATTGGAGTGCGAATAGCTGGCGTTGGAACGAAACGCCCAGGTGTCGTTAAAGCGATGCGAAAATTCAGCGCTGTAGATTTGTTCGTTACGTTTGAACTGATCCAGTGAACTGTCGCCATCATAAAAACCGTTGCTCAGTTTGCGGCCGTTGTGTTCGGTAATGCTGCCGTCACCTGGCACCGCGCTGTGATAGCCGCCGGAGGGATCTTTTTGCAAATAGGCGCGCATCAGCAGCGACGTGTCTTCATCCGGCTGCCAGAGCAGAGACGGGGAAATCGCATATTTTTCTTCGCGGGTGTGGTCGTATTGCGTATCGCTGTTGCGGGTGATGCCGGTCAGGCGGAACGCCCACCGATCGTTAATGGCGTTGGTGTAATCGAAGGCCGCGCTGTTGGTGCTGTTGGTGCCGGTCGAAAGGCGGAAATGGCCTTCGGGAGCGAACTGCGGCCGCTTCGACGTTTCCATGACCAGCCCGCCGGGCACCGTCTGGCCGTACAGGGCGGAGGAGGGGCCTTTGATCACATCGATACGTTCTAAAAACCACGGATCGACCTGAAGGACGTTGTAGCTGCCCGGATCGCTCATCAGGCGCAGGCCGTCGAGGAAGATGTTATCCACATCGCCACCGTGAAAGCCGCGCAGCGAAACCGTATCGTAACGCGTGGCCGCCCCGGCGAAGTTTGTGAAGGCGCCGGCGGTATAGTTCAACGCCTGGTTAACATCCATCGCGCCCTGGTCTTCCATCTGCTGACGCGTCACCACGGAAACCGACTGGCCGGTGGTGATCAGCGGGCGATCGGTTTTGGTAGCGCCCTGGCTGGTTTTTGCCGTATAGCCTTCCGTCGGCGTGGTGGCGGTTTCAGCGGGTTGAGCGGTCACTACCAGCGTGTCCGCCGCAAAGGTCAGCGCGGGGGCGGAAAGCGCGAAAGCGCAAAGCAGAACAGAACGCTTCAGGGTAAAAGGCATTCTCATTATCAGTTCCTTCACAAAAATCAGTTTGGTTGTTCTCCGTGCGTAGGGGAGAACAGTTGGACATCCGGGCATGCGATGCAAACGAGAGTGTTAATAGCAATGAGAATTATTATCTTTATAACAATGTATTTCAAGTGATGAATGTGCTGGATTTTCATACAGAAAGTGTAGGGTTATCGCGTTTTTGACGACCGCATTCTGCCCTGAGGAAGGCAGAATGCGGTAAAGCGGTTATAAGATTGTTTTTTCATGCATGCGGCGCTGGCTTTCGCGCAGAAACGCCCGCACCAGCCACAGCCAGAGTAAACCACAGGCGGCATTCACCAGACTGAATCCGCCGCTGCCTGCGCTAAAGTAGGCGGCTTTGGCTGCTTCAATACCCAGCGCGAAGACCACAATGCTGATCATCCCCAACATCGCCGCCACGCTTCCTTTCCCGGCGCTGCTTGAAAACAGCGTCAGACGATAAAGCCCGGCAGTGACCAGTCCGGTGCCAAAACCATAAATGCTCAGCCCGGCGGTCAGCCACAGGTAGCTGTGCGCATTGATGGTGGCGGCGACAGCGGCGATGCCCAGCCCGATAATGATCGGCCAGGCGCCCAGCCGCAGCGGCTGTTCAACGGGAAGGCGGCTGGCGAGATGGCCCAGCGTCAGGTTGCCTGCGATCATCGCCAGAAAAACGGGAAGCTGAAGCAGCGCATAGTCCATGCGGCTCAGCCCCTCGTCGCGGATCAGGATCACCGGTGATAAAGCAACCCATGCGAGACAGGGAATGGTGACCAGGCCAATCGCCAGCGAGCCGCTAATCACCTGGCGATCTTTCAGCAGCGCGTAGTAGCCTTTACCCAGCGAGCTGAGCGAGAGCGAGCTGGTGCTGTCTCCTGCCGTTTCGGGCATGGCGCGCCAGAGTCCCAGCAGGGCCAGCGCCGAGACGGCGGCAAATAACCAAAACATGGTGCGCCAGTCGCCAACGGTCAGAAAGGCCGCCCCGGCAAGCGGGCCAGCCAGCGGCGCCAGTAGCGCCACGTTAGCCATCAGCGCCATTATTTTTACGCTGAGCGATTCATTGAACGCTTCCTGAATGGCCGCGTAGCCCACCGCGCCAATAAAACACAGGCTTATCCCCTGAAGAAAGCGCAGTAAAACGAACTGCTCGATGCTTTGTACCCAGTGCGTTGCCAGGCAGCTCAGCATAAAAAACGCCACGCCGGAGAGCATCACCGGACGACGGCCAAACCGGTCGGAGAGCGGGCCGAGCAGCCACTGCAACACGATGCCGCCGGTCAGGTAGGCCGTCAGTGAAGCAGAAACCCATTCAGGGCCGACGTGAAACTCCTGCGTGACCAACAGCATGCCGGGCTGGATCATGTCGTGTGCGATATAGGTTGCGAATTCAAACAGCACCAGCGACAGCGGAAAAAGTAAGTGTCGTCGCGTCAGGGTCGACACGGGTACAAAAAAAGCCATTGGGGATCCTTTTCCGAAGGTGAAACGATCAAAAACGCGGCCGGAAAAGCGGCCGCGCCAACATACAGCATATCACGTGCGCATTACTGAAATTTTAACGCCATCCGGCAATGGGATTGGCTAATGTGCCGGCAAATTTCAGGTTTTCAGCCGGATCGGACAGATTGATCATCTGCTGATTATTGGCCAGTTGCAGGCGGTTCAGGCAGGAGCGGCTGAACTCAGGCGTAAAGAGATCGTAGCGGGAAAACTTACCGGCAAACTGCGGATGCGCCTGCTGATATTCCTTCACGCAATGGGCGACGGCCTGCCAGAATTTCTCCTCAGGCAGCGTGCCGGATTGATCGAGGATCGCCCCGACAAAACGGAAAATACAGTCGAAAACGTCGGTGAAAATCGACAGCAGCTTGAGGTTTTCCGGCACGTCTACCGCCAGACGCTGTACTCTTTCTGGCAGTTCGGCATCCGGATTCATCACGGCAATTTCTTCACCAATATCTTTCATATATGCGCTGACCGGCACGTTGTTTTCCAGCAACAGGATCAGATTTTCGCCGTGCGGCATGAACACCAGATCGTACTGATAAAAACAGTGCAGCAGCGGGCTGAGATAGCAGGTGAGGTAACGTGCTATCCACTGTTCCGCCGGTAAACCGGAATCAGCAATCAGGGCGGGCAGCAGCGCGTTCTGATGCCGATCAAGGTGAAGAAAAGAGGCCATAGTCATCAGGCGCTGGCCGGGTTTGAGGTCGGAAACCGGGTTATCGCGCCACAGCGCGGCAAACATTTTTTTATAGGCGGAGTCGCCCTTAACGGCTTTTTCATAGTAGCGGTTATGATAGCCAATGGCCGCCACCTCGCGCAGAATGCGGAAGCCGCAGCGCTGTAGCCAGGTATCCTTTTTGACCAGATCCTCAAGCCATTCGTTAATCGCTGGCGTGGTGGCCATATAATACGGAGACAGCCCGCGCATAAAGCCCATGTTCAGTACCGACAACGCCGTTTTTACGTAACGCTTTTCAGGCTGGCTGCGGTTGAAAAAGGTGCGAATTGACTGCTGGGCCTGGTAGCGGTCGTCACCGGTGCCCAGGTAAACAATGTCGTTATTGGCAATGTCCGCCGCGAAGACGGTTAACAACTTGTTCTGCCACTGCCACGGGTGAACCGGCATCAGGAGGTACTCTTTCGGCTGAAGCCCTTTCTCGACCAGCCGCTCATTGAACTGGTCAACGGCGGACTGGCCCAGTTCCTCACGCATAAGTTGTTCGTACTCAAGATCGCTGAGGCTGGAGAAGTGCGCATTGCGCTGGTGAACCGCCACCCAGACCAGAGCGATTGGTGCGGCTGCTTCCGGTGCAAAAGCCAGATAGTCGCGTGCATCAAAGCCGATACGACCGTTGTTGGCAACAAAGCATGGATGGCCCTCGGTCATTGAGGCTTCGACGGTCTGGAAGTCCGCTTTCACCAGCGCCTGGCTGTCCGGATTGTCTTTTTGCAGCTTAAATACGCTGCTGCACAGCGTGCTGCTGATCTCTTCCATGTAGGTCGCCAGCAGCGCCTGTGAAATGCCTGCCTGCTCATTGAATTCGACGATGAACTGCAACGCATCCAGCGGCAGGGCGCGACCGTTTTCCTGTTTGCCGAGCGAAGCGGCGTCAATTTCCCAGTGATCCAGCGCCAGTCGCCGGGCGCTGAAGTGGTATTCGGCTTCACCGCCCGGCACGGCCAGCGCATAGCGACCCACGCCTAAATCGGCTGGCGCGAGGATCTTTTCATGGCTGAATTCGGCAATGGCTTTGCGGATCAGCAGGCGGTTCGCCTGCGCCCAGTTGTCACCGGAGAGGTGGGTGCCGGTAAGCAGTGGCGTTGTCTGGTTCATCGTCAGAGATTCCTGTAGCAAGGCGTGTTGATAATCGTCGCGCTGGCAAAAGGCCAGCCACGCGGTTTTGTGGCCCATATCAATGGTGTGCTGGTAGCGAAAGCCAGCGCGCTTGTTGAGCGGGTGAATTTTGTTATTGCGCACGTCCGGTTCAACCACCACGCGCTTCACCTCAGGCAGGCTGAACATGTAGTCCATCACTACGGTGAAGACCTGCCAGCTGAACTGCTTCACTGGCGTGCTGGCGGGCGCAATCAGAATGTGCATGCCGTAATCATCCGGCCGGGCCGAATAAAACTTACCGATCTCATCCTCGCTGGCGCGATAAAACTCCATCAGGAAAGCCGGTCGATCGTTGCAGCAGCCAATCAGCGCGGCGTGGGGATTATCAGCGGTCAGCCGTTGATAAAAGTCGGTAACCTGATCGAGGCTGTCGTTCTGCATGCCCCAGAAGCGGGCGTAGTCGCGGGTAACCCAGCTGTGAATCAGCGAGGCGTCGTCCGCCCGCATGGGCCGGAGCGTAAACCGGCCCGCCGGCCGTGAGGTGCTGAAAAGGGGGAGTGGTGACATCTTAACGCTCCGATTTTGCGGGAAAGGTTTGGAAGGCGATCTGGCGTTCGACAGGATAGACCTCGCGTCCGGTCATCTCGCGGAGTAAAACGGCGTTGCGGTAGCAGGCCATACCCAAATCCGGGGTGACGAAGCCGTGCGTGTGCAGTTCGGCGTTCTGCACGAAGATCTGATTGTGGTGATCGATGCTGTAGTTACGCTGCACATCGTAACGGCCTTTCTCATCCCAGCGCAGACGCTGAGCAATCCCTTCCAGGAACATCGGCGGAGAATAGTGATAACCCGTCGCCATCACGATGCCTTCACTGCGGCGGGTGAAGGCGCGATCCTGCTCCTGGTGATGCAGCGACAGTTCAAACTCGCCCTCCGGCAGCCAGCGCATAGCGGTCAGTTCGGCGTGCGTGAACAGATTAACGTCGAGTTCGCCGTCAAGCTGTTTCACATACATCAGGTCATAGATGTCATTGATCAGCGTGCTGTTAATCCCTTTATAGAGATTCTTATGACGCGCATTAAGCTCATCGCGTTTTGCCGCTGGCAGACTGTGAAAGTAGTCGATCCACTCCGGTGAGGTCATCTCCAGCGTCAACTTGGTGTACTCAAGCGGATAGAAGCGCGGCGCGCGCGTTATCCAGTTCAGCTGATAACCGAAACGATCGATATCGCCTAACAGATCGTAATAGATCTCGGCCGCGCTCTGGCCGCTTCCCAGCACGGTAATCGAGCGTTTCTTCTGCAATTCCGCCTTATTGACCAGGTACTGGCTGGAATGGGTGAGGTGTTCGCGGTGCGGACGACTACAGGCGGGCATCCATGCGCTGGGGCCGGTGCCAAGGACCAGACGTTTTCCCAGCCATGTTTGCTGCCTGCCGCTCATCGTATCCACCGCGCGGACGCGATAGCATTCCAGCTCCGCGTCGTAGCTGACGTACTCCACCCGGGTGTTCCAGCGCAGATTGCTGAGCCGTGAACAGGCCCACTGGCAGTACTGGTTATACTCTTTACGCATCAGGAAAAAGTTTTCACGGATGTAGAAAGAGTATATTTTCCCGGTCACCTTCATGTAGTTAAGCAGACTGTAAGGGCTGGTAGGATCGGCCAGCGTTACCAGATCCGCCATGAAGGGCGTTTGCAAATGCGCGCTTTCCAGCATCATGCCCGTATGCCAGTCAAAGCCGGCATTCTGGTCAAGGAAAACGCCGTTTAACCCGTCGACCGGTTCGCTCAGGCAGGCCAGGCCCAGATTGAACGGGCCGATACCAATGCCGATAAAATCATAGAGAGTATTATTCATAACGCATTTCTCGCTGGTTCAGCGCAGCGGCCCGGACCTGTTCACGGCCGTAGTGCACAATCAGGCTGATGACGTCTTCAACGTCGGCAGCCGTGGTGGTGGGATTCAGCAGGGTAAATTTCAGATACTGGCGACCGTCCACTTTCGTACCGGCAATCACGGCGTTGCCGGAGCGGAACAGCGCCTTGCGAATGTTGGCGTTGATCTCATCGACCTGTGCCTCGTTCATGCCCTGTCGGGGAAGGTAACGGAAAATCTGCGTGGTCAGTTCGGGGGCATGGAGCACCTCAATCGACGGATGTTCGCTTAACATCTGATGAACGGTCTGCGTCAGGCTGAGAATGTTGTCAAACGCTTCACCCAGCGCGGCCGGGCCCATGATGCGCAGCGTCAGCCACATTTTCAGCGCGTCAAAACGGCGCGTGGTTTGAATGCTTTTATTCACCAGGTTTGGCGTCCCATCCTGCTGTGCGCTGAGCGGGTTGAGATAATCGGCATGGTGAGTCACATGCTTCAGGTTTTGCTTGTCACGGACGAAAAATGCGCCGCAGCTGACGGTTTGAAAGAACGACTTGTGGTAATCCACGGTGACCGAATCTGCGCGTTCAATGCCGGAAAGGCGCTGACGGTGATTTTCCGACACCAGCAGACCGCAGCCATAAGCGGCGTCAACGTGCATCCACAGGCCGTAATGCCGACACAGCGTCGAGATGGCTTCAAGCGGATCGATGCTGCCGAAATCGGTGGTGCCGCTGGTGGCGACGACCGCAATCGGGATCAGCCCTTCGCGATAACAGCGCTGGATCTCCTGCTCCAGCTGATATGCATCCATGCGGTAATGCTCGTCGTGATCCACCGCGATGACTGCATCGTAGCCCAGCCCAAGAATCGCCATCGATTTCTGAATGCTGAAGTGGCTGAGTTTTGAGGTAAAGACGCGCCATTTCGCGGCATCCGGCGGCAGCCCCTGGTGTTTAATCAGGTGACCCGGATGGTGAGATGCGCACCAGCTATCGCGCGCCAGCAGCATTGCCATCAGGTTGGACTGGGTGCCGCCGCTGGTGAAAATTCCATCGGCAGAAGCAGGCAGACCAATCCGTTGGAGCGTCCAGTCAATCACCTTTTGTTCAATGAGCGTGCCGCCGGCGCTCTGATCCCAGGTATCCACCGAACTGTTCACCGCAGCCATAATCTGCTCAGCCAACAGGGAAGGCAGCACGACCGGGCAGTTCAGGTGCGCGACATATTTAGGATGATGGAACCAGACCGCGTCGCGAAGGTAGAGCGTTTTCAACTCCTCCAGCGCCGCATCGTTGCTGCCCAGCGGGCTGTCGAGATCCACTTCGCTAAACTGGCTGGCAAGCTCGTGGGGAAGAATGCCGCTGAAGGGTTTCTCAACGCTTTTCAGCGTGTGGGTCATCAGCGCCAGCGCTTCCTGCGTCTGCTGCGTCCATGCCGACAACTGCCGGTCGCTGAAAATATAATCTTCAGCTTTGGTAGCCTGATGAGAAAGATGCAGGCGAGGCGCCGGCTGAATTTGCGAACGTAAGACCATATCCTGTTCCTTTATTGAAGACGTAAGCGGCCCTGCCGCCACAGAAAAATGGCAGCGTGAACATCTGGCGAAAGATCGACAGTTAAATTTTTCTAACTTCCGTTCCCAGCGGAAAAACGCTAAACCCTCATTAAATGAGAGTAATTAGCTGCATAACGTTAAAATATACTCATTTAGTGTGGTTTTTACGTATATTCTCGGGTGTTTGTTGTGAGAATGCTATTATAAATAGCAATCATTATCATTCAATAGGATTGTTGTAACTTTTTCTTATAAGTATTGTTAACGCTTAATTCAGAAGAAGATTGCCCGAGCCGGCACGTGCAGAGAGGGGGAGACTTTTCTGATAGCAAGGTGAGGTGCCGGGGCAGGCTGAAGGGCATGCCTGACAACCTCTTGCGGCTGTAGATGACAGGAGATTTTTTGCGCCCTGCGAAGCGCGCCGTGCGGAGCTTAAGTCAGCTCAAGATGGAGGAACTGGCTGAACGGGTTGGGTTCATAATGTGAGAAGGGCGCACCGTCTTTGAAACCCTGCCGACGATAGAGGGCAAGTGCAGGTTCAAAGTATTCGCCGTGGCCGGTTTCCAGGCTCAGTCGCCGGGCGCCCTTTGCCTTTGCGGAGGCAATAATCGTGTTAAGAATAGCGTTAGCCGCCCCTCTGCGGATGAAATCCGGGTGGGTGCGCATTGATTTCACCTCGCCATTGCCATCCGGCAGCATCTTCAATGCGCCCAGAGCGGCAAGGTCGCTGCCTTGCCACGCAGACCAGAGGGTGATTTCTGGCACTTGCAGGCCAGACAGATCGAGCGCGAAGACGTTTTCTGGCGGTGAACTGGCCTGCATGCCTTCAAGATGCAGTGCCAGAAGAGCGCGAACGTCTTCACCTGACAAATCATCTTCTCTGATCAAGAACATCGGAACCTCGTTAGCGATGGCAAAGTCAGTATCTGTTTTATCAAATTATAAAAAAAACGGGTAATCGAAAAAACCTCTGACCAGTGATTTCGTTATGAAATAAAAAAGGGAAGCTTTATTGCGGTAAAGAGCGTGATAAACACTATCTCAACGAGAGGGAAAAGTGATTAATTTAATGCATTCAGTGAAATATATTAATAAACATAGAGATGTGTATATTTCTTTTTCCTTTAATCAATTTATTTCGTTATGTCGATAGGAAATGGCAATCGATAAGCGCTGTTCATTTAATAAAATTGCTGCCAGAATCAATCTTAACAAAAGCGATATTAATTAAATCGCACACGATAAAAGCGTTCTTTATTTGTTATTGCATGTCAGCACCGGGGAATTTTTTCAACACCAGCACCAGGGAAATTCATTTCATTAAAGCTCACCTCTTCAGGCCCGCGGCGAACAAAAAAACCAAACGCCACGGGCCTGAAGACCCTTAATCCTTCTTAGTTGTCCAGTACCTCGCGGATGCGCGTGGCTATCTGCGCCACGTGCGTTTCCAGCGCAAAGTGTCCGGTATCCAGTAATTCAACGACGGCGTTGGGATTATCCCGTTTATACGCCTCTGCGCCGGCCGGTATGAAAAAGGGATCGTGCTTGCCCCAGATAACCAGCGTGGGCAACTGTGTTTCTCGGAAGAAAGCCTGAAAGTCAGGGTAGCGCTTCAGGTTATTGGCATAATCGAGAAACAGATCCAGCTGAATATCCCTGTTGTCTGCCTGTTCAACAAACCGGGTGGCGAGATGCCAGGTTTCCGGCGCCACGCGCTCCGCCTCTTTCACGCCGTGCAGATACTGCCAGCGAATACCTTCCAGATTCAGCACTGCATCATTAACGACGCTGCGATTCTCCGCAGAGGGATCGGCCCAGTAAGCGCGAACGGGCTCCCATGCCTCGCCCAGACCTTCCAGATAGGCATTACCGTTTTGCGAAATCAGCCCGGTGACGCGGTCGGGATAATTGAGCGCGAGGCGTAAACCGGCAGGCGCGCCGTAATCAAAAACATAAAGTGCGTAATGTTTCAGCGCCAGCGCATCGACAAAATGCGTCAGCGTCTGGCCAAGCGCGTCAAAGCTGTAGTGATAATCACGCTCAGCCGGCACGTCGGTAAAACCAAAACCCGGCAGATCGGGCGCGATCAGATGAAATTTGTCGGCCAGCAACGGGATAAGTTCGCGGAACTGGTGAGATGACGCGCCAAAGCCATGCAGCAGCAGCAGCGTGGGATGAGTTGGCTCGCCTGCTTCACGATAGAAAACCTGAAGGTTGTCGGCTTCAACAGCGCGGTAGTGAACCGGATAGTGAGTATTTATGGTCATCATTTCGCCTTTTTGGTAACTGATAAAGTTATTATTTAACAGTTACAGCCTAACTGAATTATGTAACCTTTCAAATATGTTTTTAAGGGTTACACACTGGGCGCCAGCTGCTTACCGCCGTGCGGCGCGTGAAAACTTTCATTTTTCAGCAGGTTATCTGTTTCAACTTTGTAACTGTTTAATTTAATTTTTATCGGTTACAATTCGTATTAACAGATCAGGCAGGAGACGACATGACTTCTCATTCACACGTACAGGCTGGCGGGCCGCTGCTGGTGGCGGATCACCCGGCGCTCGATTTCCTGAATACGGTTGCGCAGGTTGAAGGACAGCCTTATGACTTCTGGCAATCGGATCAGGATGTTCTGACCTGGCTGGCGCGGGCGCTGAAGGTGTCGGCTGGCAGAGCAGAATTTGAACCGGGTGAACTTTTGCATCAGGCGCGACGGCTGCGGGAGACGATCAGGGAGGGGGTGGAAAAGAAAAAAACCGGCGCAGCGGTGGATGTTGCAACGCTGAACGGCTTTCTGGCCTCGGCCCGCAGCTATCAACAATTAGTGGCTGATGACGATGGCGAGCTGCATACGGAGCGCCGTTATAGCACGCCTTCGCCGGAAGCATTGTTAGCGCCCGTTGCTGAACTTGCCGCCTCGCTGCTGGCCGAAAATCGTTTTGAACTGGTGCGGCGTTGTGAACATCCGGAATGCACGCTGTGGTTTTATGATCGAACCAAAGCGCATCGCCGCCGCTGGTGCAGCATGGCGCTGTGTGGAAATCGTGCCAAGGTCAGCCGCTTCCGGCAGCAGCAAAAATAGCGTCTTCGATTTGCTTTTCAGACTCTTACCGTTAAGGTGCCAGGCGCGGCAGTGAAGGTGGGTGTGTTTATGCTTTTCAGACACGCGTGTTTGAGCAGGGGCGTTGTTAAAGGCAGTGTGCTGGTTTGCCTGGCAGATGGGCTGGTCGGCCTGTCGCAGCAGACGGATACGCCGCGCCGCGCGGGTGACGGCAGGACTGCGCTATGCGGGCGTGAGATAAAAAGAGGAAAAACCCCTCCCGCTAACGGGAGGGGAGAAGGGTTACTTCACGCACTTCGCGCACTGGTTCTGCTGGATCTTCTCAAAGAAGTCGTTGCCTTTGTCGTCCACCAGAATGAACGCCGGGAAGTTTTCAACTTCGATTTTCCAGATAGCTTCCATTCCCAGTTCCGGGTATTCCACGCATTCAAGGCTTTTAATACTCTGCTGCGCCAGCACGGCTGCCGGGCCACCAATGCTGCCCAGATAGAATCCACCGTGTTTATGACAGGCATCCGTAACCTGACGGCTGCGGTTGCCCTTCGCCAACATGATCATGCTGCCGCCATTGGCCTGTAGCAAATCAACGTAGGAGTCCATGCGGCCTGCTGTTGTCGGGCCAAGCGATCCTGACGCGTAACCTTCCGGCGTTTTGGCCGGTCCGGCGTAGTAAATCGGATGATCCTTCACGTACTGCGGCAGCCCTTCACCACGATCGATGCGCTCTTTCAGTTTGGCATGAGCAATGTCGCGACCCACAATGATAGTGCCGCTCAGCGACAGACGAGTTGATACCGGATACTGCGAAAGCTGTGCGAGGATCTCCGGCATCGGGCGATTCAGATTGACCTGTATCGCATTGCCTTCGCCCTGCTGGCGCAGTTCGGCAGGAATGTAACGACCCGGATTGGCCTCAAGCTTTTCAATCCAGATGCCGCTGCGGTTGATTTTCGCTTTGATGTTGCGATCCGCCGAGCAGGAAACGCCCATGCCGACCGGGCAGGAAGCGCCGTGGCGCGGCAGGCGGATCACACGGATATCATGGGCAAAGTATTTGCCGCCAAACTGCGCGCCCAGCCCCAGATTTTGCGCTTCAGCCAGCAGTTCCTGCTCCAGCGCAACGTCACGGAATGCCTGTCCGTGCTCGTTGCCTTCGGTAGGCAGCGTGTCGTAGTAGTGGGTGGAGGCCAGCTTAACGGTTTTCAGCGTGCTTTCGGCGGAGGTTCCGCCAATCACAAAGGCGATATGGTAAGGCGGGCAAGCGGCCGTACCCAGCGAACGCATTTTCTCCACCAGGTAACTTTGCAACTTACCGGGGCTGAGCAGCGCCTTGGTTTCCTGATAAAGGTAGGTTTTATTGGCTGAGCCGCCGCCTTTGGCGATGCACAGGAACTTGTACTCGTCGCCGTCCACGCTGTAGAGATCGATCTGCGCGGGCAGGTTAGTGCCGGTGTTGACCTCTTTGTACATATCCAGCGCGGCATTCTGCGAATAGCGCAGGTTGTCTTCTGTAAAGGTGTTGTACACGCCCTGAGAAAGGGCCGCTTCATCACCGCCGCCGGTCCAGACGCGCTGGCCTTTTTTGCCCATAATGATGGCCGTGCCGGTATCCTGGCAGGTTGGCAAAATGCCTTTGGCGGCGATCTCTGAGTTTCTTAAAAACTGTAGGGCAACGTATTTATCGTTTTCGCTGGCGTCTGCATCGCTGAGAATATCGGCAACCTGCTGCTGATGCGCGGGGCGCAACATAAAGGATGCATCGTGGAAAGCCTGCTGCGCCAGCAGCGTCAGCGCTTCAGGTTCAACTTTCAGGATCTCCTGGCCGTCAAAATCAGCGATGGAAACATGCTCGCTGCTCAGCAGGTAGTATTCGGTATCATCATGGTGTAGCGGGAAGGGATTTTGATAGTAAAACGGCTTGTTCGACATTGTGCTCTCACTTAATGACAGGTTGCCCGCGCTTCTGGCCGGACAACATCACGGCGACATTTTTGTTGTTGTCCTGCCGACCCTTCAGGGCCGACAGGTGAAGGAGTATTACCGTTCATTCCACTGCGGGATCAGAACATCATTACCATCCACGGATAGGCAATCAGCATCATGGCGAGCAGGAAGATGCCGCCGAAGATGGTGCCCAGCCGCCAGTAGTCTTTGGTAGGCAGATAGCCGCTGCCGTAGTAAATCGGGCTTGGGCCGGTGCCGTACGGCGTGATGATGCCCATCACGCCCAGCGACGTACACATCATCAGGCAGAAAACGGGCATGTTGATGCCGGGTATGGAAGCCGCAATGGTCAGCATGGCAGGCAGCAGCGCGGTGGTGTGCGCCGTGGTGCTGGCAAACAGATAGTGCAGCAGGAAGAACGCCACCAGCAGCATCACCGCCGCCACGTTCGGCTGAATACCGGTCAGCAGCGAGCCGCCCTCTTTACCCAGCCAGGCGATAAAGCCAACGCGCGCCAGACCATCTGCCAACGCCACCAGGGTGGCAAACCAGGCGAAAGTGTTCCAGGCCGGTTTGTTGCTGGTAATGTCGTTCCAGTTCAGCACGCCGGTCCACAGCATCAGCACAATCACCAGCAGCGCAGCCATCGCCGGTTCAATCCAGGCGGTGGCAAAAATCCACATCAGCAGCGCGCAGCAGACAAACACCAGCAGCAGAATTTCGTTACGTGAAAGGCGGCCCAGCTTCTCCAGTTCACTGCTCGCCCAACGCGGTACTTCGTCGTTCACTTTCACTTCTGGCGGATAGAACCAGTAGGCCAGCAGCGGCATAGTCAGGATCAGCAGCACGCCCAGCGGCAGGAAGGCGATAAACCAGCTTCCCCAGGAGATGTCAAAGCCCACGATGCTTTTCACCAGCGCCAGCGCCAGCAGGTTCGGTGCCAGCGCGGACAAGAACATTGAACTGGTAATACAGGTTGCGGTAATGGCGACCCACATCAGGTACGAGCCAATTTTGCGCGCGCTGGGATCGTTGGGCTTTGAGCCATACAGCGGCGGCAGGTTGGCGATAATCGGGTAGATGGTGCCGCCGCTTCGCGCGGTGTTAGACGGGGTGAACGGTGCGAGCAGCAGATCGGCGAAGGTGATGGCATAGCCCAGCGTGAGGCTGCGGCGGCCAAGATACTTCACCAGAACCAGCGCCAGTCGGCGGCCAAACTGCGTTTTGTCGTAGCCCGCAGCGAACATAAAGGCGCCGAAGATCAGCCAGACGGTCGAGTTACCGAAGCCGCTCACCGCCCATTTAAAAGACTGTGCGGCCATTTTGAACTTCGGATCGGCAATCTCTGCCGGGCTGAACAGCAGCCACTGGCTGAAGAGCGCAATGACCACCACGCCGGTCAGACCGATCACGGCGCCGGGCAGCGGTTCGAAGATCAGGCCAACGATGACGCCGACAAAGATAGCAAAAAAGTGCCAGGCATAGGGTTCCAGACCTTCAGGAACCGGGATCAACAGCAGCAGTACGGATACCACTATCGGGAGCAACATAAATATCAGTGCATTCTTTTTCCCTTTCGGCGCATCTGGCGCTTTTCCGGGAGCGGTGGGTGTTGATATTTGTTTCATAGTCTTGGTCTTTTGTAGTTAAGAAAATTCGGCGATGAGCGGAATAACGCGTATTCGTTTAATTCTATTTAGGCGCATTATCGGCAAACTGTAGATGATTCTTTATTAAAAAAGAGATAAATCATCTGCTACTCATTAATGATTACATAATGCGCCTTTCTTTGCAGCAAATTTTGATCTGAATCAAGCTCGAAAGCGGCGGATTTTAATTTAGAAAAAAGCGCACCGTTACGTTAAAAATGTTGCAGGCTGGCGTCTTATTTTGGGATGAAATGTGCTCTAACGGTGCGATTGACATAGGTTTTTTGCATGGCTGTAACATATGGGTATTACCTGTTAAAATCGAGGTAAATAAAATGTTACTAAAAAACGTTATTAATTTAACAGCTAGTAAACTAAAATTTATCCCATAAGGGGTATTAATTCAAATTAAGGGGTTAATTAGTTAATTAACTAAAGTTGCAGGTTTTGAAACTAAAAACACCGTTATATTAACCCCATGTCATCGGTTTTAAATAAAAACGAATAACAGATGAAACCGATAAAGAATTCCGGCTTTTAATATTTGGAGTTAATCTTATGAATACGCTCACGCCAATTCTCAATCCCCTTACGTTGCCAAACGGCGCCGTATTGAAAAATCGACTGCTGATGGCGCCTATGACCACCTGCACAGGCTTTTACGACGGTACCGTCACCAGCGAACTGGTTGAATACTATCGCGATCGCGCGGGCAGTATCGGTACGGTGATCGTTGAATGCTGCTTCATCGATCCGCTGGGCCCGGCCTTTCCTGGCGCTATCGCCATCGACAGCGATAACAAAATTTCCGGACTGGCGAAAATCGCTGAGGCGATTAAATCCGAAGGGTCGAAAGCGATTTTGCAGATCTATCACGGCGGCAGGATGGTTGAGCCGCAGCTGATCGGCGGCAGAACGCCGGTTGCGCCAAGCGCTATTGCCGCGCCGCGCGAAGGCGCCACCACGCCGAAAGCTCTTACCGCTGAAGAAGTTGACGTGATGATCACCAAATTCGGCGATGCGGTAAACCGTGCGATCAAAGCCGGATTCGACGGCGTGGAGATCCACGGCGCGAACACCTATCTGATCCAGCAGTTTTATTCACCTAACTCTAACCAGCGCGACGACAAATGGGGCGGCAGCCGCGATAACCGCGCCCGTTTCCCGCTGGAAGTGCTCGAAATCACCCATAAAATGGCGGAGCGCTTTGCTGATGATACCTTTATTATTGGTTACCGCTTTTCGCCGGAAGAGATTGAAGTTCCCGGCATCCGCTTCGACGACACCATGTACCTGCTGGAAAAACTTGCCGCGCGCGGGCTGGACTACGTGCACTTCTCCGTGGGTCAGCTGCTGCGTTCTTCAATCGTCGATCGTGACGACCCGACGCCGCTGATTGAGAAATATCGCGCCATGCGTTCAGAGACGCTGGCGAAAGTGCCGGTCATCGGCGTTGGCGGCGTGGTGAACAAGGCTGATGCGGAACTGGGGCTGGAAAAAGGCTTCGACCTGATCGCCGTTGGTAAAGCCTGCATTGCCTACCCGGACTGGGCCGATCGCATCATTAATAACGATCATCTCGACCTGTTTATTGACAGCACCAAACGCGAAGCGCTGAACATCCCTGAACCGCTGTGGCGTTTCTCGCTGGTTGACGCCATGATCCGCGATATGAGCACCGCCGGACGTAAATACAAAGCCGGCGTCTATCAGGAAAAAGTTGAAGCCGAAGCGCTGAAGCTGAAAATCAACGTTACTCTGGATACCGACCGCATCACCGATATCATGCTGGTGCCAGACGATACGCTCGACGTGGACTTTACCACCACCTTTGAAAGCCTGCGTACGCGCATTCTGGTGGCAAACAGCCCGCACGTTGATGCCATCACCGGCGCCACCACCCAGAGCGAGGCGCTGAAAAAAGCGGTATCGCGCGCGCTGGCCACCTCCAGTAAAGAGCATGTGATTGACGAAGGCGGCAACCCGATGGCGCCGCAAAATTACGATGTGGTGGTGGTAGGCAGCGGCGGCGCCGGTCTGGCCGCTGCGATTCAGGCCTGTGACGAAGGCGCGCGCGTGGTGATCATCGAGAAGATGCCAACCATTGGCGGCAACACCATTAAGGCCTCGGTGGGCATGAACGCCGCCGAAACGCGCTTCCAGAAGCTGAAAGGCATCAATGACAGCAAAGAGCTGTTCTACGAAGAGACGCTGAAGGGCGGTAAATTTAAAAACAATCCTGTGCTGCTGAAGGAGTTTGTTGAACTGGCGCCCGAAGCCATTGAGTGGCTGGCAAGTCATGATATCGAACTGAACGACATCACCATCACCGGCGGCATGAGCATCGACCGCACCCACCGTCCGGCGGATCGCTCCGCGGTCGGCGGCTTCCTGATCAGCGGGCTGGTGAAAAATATCAACAAGCGCAACATTGAAGTGCTGTTGGAAACCGCCGTTGACGAAATCCTGTATGAAAACGGCGCGGTAACCGGTGTCAGAGTGGTGGACGAATACAATGACAGCCGCATTCTGAATGCGAAAAGCGTGATTGTTGCCACCGGCGGCTTCAGCGCCAACCGTGAAATGGTGGTGAAATATCGCCCTGAACTGGACGGTTTTGTGACCACTAACCACAAAGGCGCAACCGGTAGCGGCATTGCGATGTTGCAGAAACTGGGCGCAGACACGGTAGATATGGGAGAGATTCAGATTCACCCGACCGTGGAACAGACCACCTCTTACCTGATTTCTGAAGCCATTCGCGGCGGCGGGGCGATTCTGGTCAGCCAGGCCGGTCAGCGCTTCTTTAATGAAATGGAAACCCGCGATAAGGTTTCGGCAGAAATCATCGCGCTACCGGAAAAAAGCGCCTGGGTGGTGTTTGACGATCAGGTTCGCGCCGCCAACAAAGCAGCCGATGAGTATATCGCAAAAGGCTTTGTTCAGGTTGCGCCAACGCCGGAAGAGCTGGCGGTGAAGCTGAATATGGATCAGCAGGCGCTGACCGCTACGCTGGATCGCTACAACCATTTCGTGCGCTATCAGAATGATGAAGACTTTGGCCGCAAAACCGCGCTGCGTCATCCGCTGAGCGAAGGCCCGTTCTACGCCATCCGCATTGCGCCCGGCGTGCACCATACTATGGGCGGTGTCACGATCAATACCGATACGGCGGTTCTCGATGCGCAGAAACAGGTGATCACCGGCGCCTGGGCAGCGGGTGAAGTGGTTGGCGGCATCCACGGCGCGAACCGCATCGGCGGGAATGCGGTGGCGGATATCATCATCTTTGGTATTCTGGCAGGCCGCAACGCTGCTGCCCTGGCACGGCGCTAATCGTCGGGCCCTCGGGCCCGACGCTTTAACTGATTGAGAAGCATCATGACCGCAGAGCAGGGCGTTTATGCTTATTCCGCCGTACTGATGGGATCGCCTGTCCTTCTTAAGCTGTTTGAACATGATGAAAAGCTCGCGGCGCGCGTTTTTCGTCTGATCAAGCAGCAGGAAGATCTGTTAACGGTTAACCGGGCTCACTCCGAAGTCATGGCGGTTAACCATGCCGCCGGTCGGCATCCCGTCCGCGTCTCGCCTGCCGTCTTTGCCTTGATCAAACAGGCCCGGCAGGTGAGCGTACTGCCGGGCAGCTGCTTTAACTTCACGATTGGCCCGCTGGTGAAACGCTGGAAAATCGGTTTTCAGGGCAGTACGGTTCCTCCCGCTGACGAGATCATCGCGCTGCTGGCGTTGACCGACCCGCATCAGGTGGTGCTCGACGACGATGCGCAGTCGGTTTTTCTTCAGCAGGCGGGTATGGAGATCGATCTGGGTGCCATCGCCAAGGGTTATATCGCCGATCTGGTGCGGAAGTATCTGGCGCAGCAGCAGGTCGCCAGCGCGTTAATCAACCTGGGCGGCAACGTGCAGACGCTTGGTGATGCGGGCGGCGAAGGATGGGCGGTGGGTTTGAAAAAGCCCTTCAACGACAACGACGCGCTGCTTGGTATCATTCGCGTTAACAACAAATCCGTGGTGACGTCCGGCACCTACGAACGCTACTTTGAGCATGACGGACGTCGCTATCATCACATTCTTGATCCGCAAACCGGCTATCCGCTTGATAACGAACTCGACAGCGTGACCATCGTTTCCGACCGTTCGCTTGATGGCGATATCTGGACCACATTGATTTACGGGCTGGGCGTGGAGAAGGGCCTGGCTTATCTCGCTGACGTTCCGCACATTGAAGCCATCTTTGTTACCAAAGACGGCAGGATTGTTTTCTCTTCGCCCCGGCAGTTTACCTTTACTCAACTCGACAACCACTACAGCCTGAGCGTTTACTGACAAAACTGCCTGAGCAGATCCTGATATTCCGCCTGTAGGCGATAGCGATACACCGGCCGCCCCGTCAGTCCATAGTGCAGGTTGGTGGAAAGAATATTGCATTTCGCCAGCCAGATCAGGTACTTCCGGCAGGAAACGCGCGAGATGTTTACCGCCGCCGCCAGCTCATCCGTTGAGAACTCGCTGCCCGGATGCGCATCAATCCACTGGCACAGCGTGCGCAGCGTTTGCGGCGTCAGTCCTTTTGGTAGCCGCTGGGAATCCGCGCTGCTTTGCACGGGCGCGCCGTGTAAAAGCGCGTCGAGGTCGGCCTGCTCGAAATACTGCTGGCCTTCCGTCAGCGATCTCTTATGACGCCAGCCGGTGAGCGCCTCTTCAAACCGGGAAAACTGAAACGGCTTAATCAGATAGTCCACCACGCCATAGTGCAGCGACTGCTGGATGGTTGCGGCGTCTGCCGCAGAAGAGATGATGATAACGTCGACAGCGCGACGCGCATTGCGCAGCGCAGGCAGCAGGTCCAGCCCGCTATCCTGTTGCATATAGACATCAAGCAGGATCAGATCGACGCTTCGCTGACCGTTCAGCACGATATCTTTTGCCTGCTGTAGCGTCGAGGCGGTGCCGCAGCAGGTAAAGCCCGAAATCTGCTCCACATAGCAGCGATTCAGCTCGGCAACCATGGCATCATCATCGACCACTAACACATTAATCATCCGCTTACGTTACCTCCATCCCAGGGGAGTTGCACAAAGAACTGGGTATAAATGCCCGGTTCAGATTCGACCATAATTTTACCGCCAAGGTTTTGAATCTGCTGGTGGGTAAGGAACAGCCCTACGCCGCGCAGCTCTCCCTTCGATGAGAACCCTTTTTCAAATATCGCTTCCAGATTTTCCTCCGGAATACCGGGGCCGTCGTCGCTCACTTCGCAGGACAGCCAGCCGTTTTGGTAGTGCAGCAGCACGCTGACTTCCCCGTCCGGCTGCTGGCCGAGCGCATCAAACGCATTTTCAATCAGGTTGCCCAGGATCGTGATAAGCCCGGTAACCTGCTGCTCATTGCCGCTGTCAGGCAGAAAACTGTCGTCACTGAAGAGCAGCCGCAGCCCGTTATCCGATGCGCGATTGATCTTGCTCAGCAGAAAACCGGCGATGACCGGCGACTTAATGCGCTGAAGCAGCGATCCCGTTTCCGTCTGGTAATTATTGGCGGTTTTGAGAATGTACTCTTCCAGTTTCTCATAGCTTTGTAAATGCAGTAAACCCAGGATGACGTGCAGCTTGTTCATAAACTCGTGGGAGTGCTCGCGCAGGGCATCAACGTAATTCACCATGCCGCTCAGGCGCTGCATCAACTGGCTGATTTCCGTTTTGTCCCTGAAGGTGCAAATCGCGCCCAGCAGCAGCCCGTTGCTGCGCACCGGCACGGTGTTACTGAGCAGCAGCCTGCCGTTGAAACTGATCTCTTCATCCCGCCGTGGCTTACCGGTGCGCAGCACGTCGCAAAGGTTATCCAGTAGCGGGCCGGAGGCGCGTCGCTGCATGATGCCGACGCTGTCGTCATCGTCCATGCTTTCAAACAGTCGCCGCGCCTGATGATTCACCAGCGTGACGTGGCCGCGATCGTCAACGGCGATCACGCCTTCTTTAATTGATTCCAGCATCGCCTGGCGCTGCTCAAACAGCGTGGATATTTCGTAGGGCTCCAGCCCGAAGAGAATGCGCTTCAGGATCTTCACCAGACAAACCGTACCCAGCGCGCCCACGATCGCGCCGAACAGCGCCGTCCAGAGGATACTCCAGCGCGTATGGTTGATCTGCTGGGTGACTTTACTCAGTGAAATGCCGATGGCGATCACGCCAATCTGCTGACGCTGCGCATTATAAACCGGCGTAAAGACGCGCAGCGCTTTGTCCAGCATGCCCTGGTTGATGGCGACATTCTCTTTTCCCTTCAGCGCCGCATCAATATCATCACCGATGAAATGCTGGTTGATAGCACGCTGATTGGGATGCGAATAGCGAATGCCGTCCATGCTGGTGACCACCACAAACAGCAGATTGTTGTTTTTTTGCACCGCGGTGGCGACAGGCTGGATGATATTGTCAGACGGGGGCCGCGTGAGCGCGCGCTGGATTTCAGTGGACGTGGCCAGCGTGCGCGCCACCGCCAGCGCCTTATCTTTTACGCTGTCGCGAGCAATGTCGCTGACCTGAAAGAAGTAGAGTAAATGGACGCTCAGCAGCACTAAAATAATTACCGAGCTGACCATTAAAAAAACGCTGGTGCTGAGTTTCATCGGGCGCTTGCGCACCGTCCATGACTGCTCTGTCTCGCCCATTTGGCCTCCGCAAGACCGTTAATCGTTTCCGCTCTGCAACGCCCACACCGCAGCTTCCACGCGGGATTTAAGCTTCATTTTCTTCAACATGTGTTTAACGTGTACTTTGACCGTGCTTTCCGTGATCGACAGGCGGCGCGCAATCGCCTTGTTGGTCATGCCCTGAGCGATAAGCTTAAGAATATCGCGCTCGCGTCGGGTCAACTGCTCAATATCGCGCTCTTCAGCCGGACGGTTTTCCCGCAGGCTGGCAATCAGCACGTTGGTCAGCGTCTCGCTCAGCACCATCTGTCCGGCAGCGGCCTGATGCAGCGATTTTAGCAGCTCTTCCGGCTCCATATCCTTTAACAGATAGCCATCCGCGCCACGTTTGAGCGCGTTCACCACATCGTCTTCATGATTAGAGACGCTGAACACCACGATACGGCCGGAAAGCTCAAGCATACGCAGTTGCAACAGGGTGTCCAGACCGTTCATTCCCGGCATGTTCAAATCAAGCAGGATCAGATCGGGATCGTGCTCTTCCGCCAGCGCGACGCCCTGTTCGCCGGTGCTGGCTTCGCCAATCACCTCCAGGCGATCGTCCAGCCCAATCAGCTGCTTGACGCCGTTGCGCAGCATAGGGTGATCGTCAATCAGTAAGATGGTAGCGGCATCTTCTTTCACGGCGGCTCTCCGTCAGGTCTGTGCCACGGCGAGCCGGGCGGGGAAAAAGTAAGAGGCGTTATTTTACGCATAACGGCAGCCAACCCTATACCACTAAAGGGTTAATCATTAATTTCATTTGAAAGGGGAGAGCGGTTCCGGAAAAAGCAATGACGTTAGTAAGGTTATGAAAGTCATCACTATCCTCGATCATTACCCTCTACCTATCAGGTGTTAACTGGCATAAACCACGGCAAAATTACCTGCAAGCGCGTTGATTTACATCAACCTGCGTGCAGGACGCGATAAGCAGGATGTGGGCAAATACTCCCTTACTCATGAGAAGATTATGTCACAACTTGCTCCCTCCCGACGCCCTGAAAATGGCGCGGTGCTGACCGACTGGCAGCCTGAAGATGCCGACTTCTGGCAGCATCGCGGCAAACGTATTGCCCGTCGCAACTTATGGATCTCCGTATTTTGTCTGCTGCTTTCGTTCTGCGTCTGGATGCTGTTCAGTGCCGTTGCGGTTAACCTTTCCAGAGTCGGTTTCACCTTTACCACCGATCAGCTTTTTCTGCTGACCGCGTTGCCTGCCGTTTCCGGCGCGCTGTTACGCGTGCCTTACTCTTTTGTGATCCCGGTTTTCGGCGGCCGCCGTTGGACCGCGTTCAGCACCGGTATTCTGCTTATTCCCTGCCTGTGGCTGGGTTTTGCCGTACAGGATACCGGCACCTCGTTCCAGACCTTCGTCATCATCGCACTGCTGTGTGGTTTTGCCGGTGCGAACTTTGCGTCAAGCATGGGCAACATCAGCTTCTTCTTTCCTAAAGAGAAGCAGGGCGGCGCGCTTGGCATCAACGGCGGTCTGGGCAACCTTGGCGTCAGCGTAATGCAGTTCTTTGCGCCGCTGGCTATCTCCTTTGCTGTATTCGGCTTTTTCGGTGGTACATCGCAGGATATTGGCGACGGCGAGGCGATCTGGCTGGAAAACGCGGCGTGGATCTGGGTGCCGTTTCTGATTGTGGCTACGCTGGCCGCCTGGTTCGGCATGAACGATCTCTCTGCGGCGAAATCCTCCCTGCGTGAGCAGTTGCCCGTATTGACGCGGGTTCACCTGTGGATCATGGCGGTGCTCTATCTGGCAACGTTCGGCTCGTTTATCGGCTTCGCCGCCGGGTTCGCCATGCTCTCCAAAACGCAGTTTCCTGACGTGGTCATTCTTCGCTATGCGTTTTTCGGCCCGCTACTCGGCGCGCTGGCGCGTTCGGCAGGCGGCATGCTCTCTGACCGCTTCGGCGGCGTGCGCGTGACGCTGCTCAACTTCATCGTGATGGCGATCTTCACCGCGCTGCTGTTCACCACGCTGCCGGGCGAGGGCCAGCCTGGCTCATTTATCGCCTTCTACAGCGTCTTCATGGTGCTGTTCATTAACGCCGGTTTGGGCAGCGGTTCAACCTTCCAGATGATTGCGGCGATCTTCCGTAAGCAGACGATCGAGCGGGTTAAAGCCGCCGGCGGCAGCGACAAAACCGCGCAGCATGAAGCCGTGACGGAAACCTCTGCGGCGCTGGGCTTTATCTCTGCCATCGGCGCGCTCGGCGGTTTCTTTATTCCGCAGACCTTTGGTATGTCGCTGGCGTTAACCGGCTCGCCTGCCGATGCGATGAAGGTGTTCCTGGCCTTCTACCTGCTCTGCGTGGCGATCACCTGGCTGGCCTATGGCCGTAAAAAGACCCGCTGATTGATAAACCGATCGGCAGCGAAAAGCGTGCCGATCGGCTTCTACCCCTAAATAACCGGGTGAGGAGTGATAAGCGGAAACCCACAATGAATGCTGATTTTTTCACTTATTTTTCATGTGGTTATTGTCGATTGGCTTTATACCACTGAAGTGGTAATCCGACTAAATCCCTCGGTTTTACAACCCGCAACAGTTGATCGCCGTCAATCTGCACCGGTACAGGCGTCAGTACGCTTGCGCACAGATTAAGCAATGTCACCAGGCTTCACTTATAACAACAGAGCCTTCAGGAGAACTCCGGATGAGCAAGTTTCTCGAACGGTTTCGCTACTTTAAACAGGGTGCGACACCTTTTTCTGGCAATCACGGCCAGACACTGAATACCAACCGCGACTGGGAGGATGGCTACCGCAGCCGCTGGCAGCACGATAAAATCGTGCGCTCGACGCATGGCGTTAACTGCACCGGTTCCTGTAGCTGGAAAATCTACGTTAAAAACGGCCTGGTCACCTGGGAAACCCAGCAGACCGACTATCCGCGTACCCGTCCTGACCTGCCGAACCATGAACCGCGCGGCTGCCCGCGCGGCGCCAGTTATTCATGGTATCTCTACAGCGCGAACCGCCTGAAATATCCATTGATGCGTAAGCGTCTGATCAAACTGTGGCGTGAAGCAAAAGCGCTGCACAGCGATCCGGTTGAGGCGTGGGGTTCTATCGTCAGCGATGCTGAAAAATCGAAAAGCTATAAAGTCGCGCGCGGTCGCGGCGGCTTTGTTCGCTCAAGCTGGCAGGAGATCAACGAACTGATCGCCGCGTCCAACATTTATACGGCAAAAACCTTCGGCCCGGATCGCATCGTGGGTTTCTCGCCGATCCCGGCGATGTCGATGGTCTCTTATGCGTCCGGCGCGCGCTATCTCTCGCTGATCGGCGGCACCTGCCTGAGTTTCTACGACTGGTATTGCGACCTGCCACCTGCCTCGCCAATGACCTGGGGCGAGCAGACCGACGTGCCGGAATCCGCCGACTGGTACAACTCCTCTTATATTATGGCCTGGGGCTCTAACGTGCCGCAGACCCGTACGCCAGACGCGCATTTTTTCACTGAAGTACGCTATAAAGGCACCAAAACTGTCGCCGTGACCCCGGACTACTCTGAAGTCGCCAAGCTGTGCGATCAGTGGCTGAATCCAAAACAGGGCACCGATGCCGCCATGGCGCTGGCGATGGGCCACGTGATTCTGAAAGAGTTCCACCTGAGTCGTGAGGTGAGCTACTTCGCCGACTACGTCCGCCGCTATACCGACATGCCGATGCTGGTTCTGCTGGAACCGCGTGAAGGCGGTCACTACGCCGCAGGCCGCATGCTGCGCGCCAGCGATCTTGTTGACGGGCTGGGCCAGGAAAACAACCCCGAGTGGAAAACGATCGCCATTAATCAGCAAAATGGCGAACTGGTCGCGCCGCAGGGGTCAATCGGTTATCGCTGGGGCGAGAAAGGGAAGTGGAATCTGGAGCAGCGCGACGGCCAGACGCAGCAGGATGTTGAGCTTCAGCTCAGCCTGCTCGGCAGCCACGACGAGGTGGCTGAGGTTGGCTTCCCGTATTTCGGCGGCATCGTTAATGAAAACTTCACCAACGTAGCGCTGGAAGAGATCCTGTTGCACAAGCTGCCGGCAAAACGCCTGCAACTGGCCGACGGCAGCGAAGCGCTGGTCACCAGCGTTTACGATCTGACGCTGGCCAACTACGGCCTGGAGCGCGGTCTGGACGATGCCAACAGCGCCAGCAGCTATGACGATGTGAAAGCCTACAGCCCGGCGTGGGCGGAGCAGATCACCGGCGTATCGCGTCAGAACATCATCCGCATTGCGCGTGAATTTGCAGAAAACGCCGAAAAAACCCGTGGTCGCTCGATGATCATCGTCGGTGCCGGTATGAACCACTGGTACCACATGGACATGAACTATCGCGGCCTGATCAATATGCTGATCTTCTGCGGCTGCGTCGGCCAGAGCGGCGGCGGCTGGGCGCACTACGTTGGTCAGGAAAAACTGCGTCCGCAAACCGGCTGGACGCCGCTGGCGTTCGCGCTTGACTGGCAGCGTCCGCCGCGTCACATGAACGGCACGTCCTTTTTCTATAACCACTCAAGTCAGTGGCGCTACGAAAAAACGTCACCGGCCGACCTGCTTTCTCCGCTGGCGGACAAATCCCGCTTCAGCGGCAGCCTGATCGACTTTAACGTACGTTCCGAACGGATGGGCTGGCTGCCTTCTGCGCCACAGCTGAACGTGAATCCGCTCCATCTCGCCGCGCAGGCGAAGGCCGCAGGCCAGTCGCCGGTTGATTTTACGGTGGAGAGCCTGAAGCAGGGCTCGCTGCGCTTTGCCGCCGAACAGCCGGACGACCCGCAAAACTTCCCGCGTAACCTGTTCGTCTGGCGCTCCAACCTGCTCGGCTCTTCGGGTAAAGGGCATGAGTACATGCTGAAGTACCTGCTGGGCACGGAGAACGGCATTCAGGGTAAAGATCTTGGCCAGCAGGGCGACATGAAGCCGGAAGAGGTTGAGTGGCTCGACCAGGGCGGCGAAGGCAAGCTGGATCTGGTGGTGACGCTTGATTTCCGCATGTCCAGCACCTGTCTCTACTCCGATATCGTGCTGCCAACGGCAACCTGGTATGAAAAAGACGACATGAATACCTCGGATATGCATCCGTTTATTCATCCGCTCTCAGCCGCTGTCGATCCCGCCTGGGAGTCCAAAAGCGACTGGGAAATTTACAAAGGCATTGCCAAATCGTTCTCTGAACTGTGCGTGGGCCACCTTGGCGTGGAAACCGACGTCGTTACGCTGCCGATTCAGCACGATTCGCCTGCCGAACTGGGCCAGCCTTTCGACGTGAAAGACTGGAAAAAAGGCGAATGTGAACTGATTCCGGGCAAAACGGCGCCGCATATTATCGCGGTTGAGCGCGACTACCCGGCCACCTGGGATCGCTTCACCTCGCTTGGCCCGCTGATGGACAAACTGGGCAACGGCGGTAAAGGCATCAGCTGGAACACCCAGAAAGAGGTCGATTTCCTCGGACAGCTTAACTACACCAAAGCGGAAGGTCCGGCAGCCGGTCGGCCAAAAATTGAGAGCGCTATCGACGCCGCCGAGGTCATTCTGGCGCTGGCGCCGGAAACCAATGGTCAGGTCGCCGTTAAGGCCTGGCAGGCGCTGAGCGACATTACCGGACGCGACCATACGCACCTGGCCCTGAACAAAGAAGACGAGAAAATTCGCTTCCGCGATATCCAGGCGCAGCCGCGCAAAATCATCTCCAGCCCGACCTGGTCAGGCCTGGAAGATGAGCACGTCTCCTATAACGCCTGCTACACCAACGTTCATGAGCTGATCCCGTGGCGTACGCTGAGCGGCCGTCAGCAGCTTTATCAGGATCATGAGTGGATGCGTGCCTTTGGCGAAAGCCTGCTGGTTTATCGTCCGCCGATTGATACCCGCGCGGCCAAACCGCTGCTGAACAAAAAACCGAACGGCAACCCGGAGAAGGCGCTCAACTTCCTGACGCCGCACCAGAAATGGGGCATTCACTCCACCTACAGCGACAACCTGCTGATGCTGACGCTGTCGCGCGGCGGCCCGATTGTGTGGATGAGTGAAGACGACGCGCGTGAACTGGGCATCGTTGATAACGACTGGATCGAGGTCTTTAACGCCAATGGCGCATTAACCGCGCGCGCCGTGGTCAGCCAGCGCGTGCCGGCCGGTATGACCATGATGTACCACGCGCAGGAACGCATCGTGAACATTCCCGGTTCGGAAATTACCAGCCAGCGCGGCGGTATCCATAACTCGGTGACGCGCACCTGTCCGAAGCCAACCCACATGATCGGCGGCTACGCACAGCTCTCTTACGGCTTTAACTATTACGGCACCGTCGGTTCTAACCGCGATGAGTTCGTGGTGGTAAGAAAAATGAATAACATTAACTGGTTAGACGGCGAAGGCACCGACGATTGCCAGGGCAGCCAGCAGGAGAAAAACCAATGAAAATTCGTTCGCAAGTCGGCATGGTGCTGAACCTGGACAAATGCATCGGATGCCATACCTGTTCGGTTACCTGTAAAAACGTCTGGACCAGCCGTGAAGGCATGGAGTACGCCTGGTTCAATAACGTCGAAAGTAAACCCGGCGTCGGGTATCCCCACGCCTGGGAGGATCAGGAGAAGTGGAAGGGCGGCTGGATCCGTAAAATCAACGGCAAGCTGGAACCGCGCATGGGCGGCCGCGTCGGCCTGCTGGCAAAAATATTCGCCAACCCGGACGTTCCCGCGCTGGATGACTACTACGAGCCGTTTGACTACGACTATCAGAATCTGCACAACGCGCCGGAAGGCAAGCATCAGCCGATTGCGCGTCCGCGCTCGCTGATCACCGGCCAGCGGATGAAGAAAATTGAGAACGGGCCGAACTGGGAAGAGATTCTGGGCGGCGAGTTCGAAAAACGTTCGAAGGATAAGAACTTCGACAACATCCAGAAAGAGATGTACGGCCAGTTCGAGAACACTTTCATGATGTACCTGCCGCGCCTGTGTGAGCACTGTCTCAACCCGGCGTGCGTGGCGACCTGTCCGAGCGGCGCGATTTACAAACGCGGCGAAGACGGCATCGTGCTGATCGATCAGGACAAATGCCGTGGCTGGCGGATGTGCCTGACCGGCTGTCCGTACAAAAAAATCTACTTTAACTGGAAGAGCGGTAAATCTGAGAAGTGCATCTTCTGCTACCCGCGCATCGAAGCGGGCCAGCCTACCGTCTGCTCAGAAACCTGCGTCGGTCGCATTCGCTACCTCGGCGTGCTGCTCTATGACGCCGACCGCATTGAAGCGGCGGCATCGACAGAAAACGAAAAAGATCTCTATCAGAGCCAGATGGACATCTTCCTCGATCCCAACGATCCGGCGGTAATTGAGCAGGCGTTGAAAGACGGCGTGCCGCAAAGCGTCATTGACGCCGCGCAGCGTTCGCCGGTTTACAAAATGGCGATGGACTGGAAGCTGGCGCTGCCGCTGCACCCGGAATACCGCACGCTACCGATGGTGTGGTACGTGCCGCCATTGTCGCCGATTCAGTCTGCGGCGGATGCGGGCGCGCTGGCGCACACCGGCGTGCTGCCCGACGTCGAAAGCCTGCGCATTCCTGTGCAGTATCTGGCAAACCTGTTGACCGCGGGCGATACCGCGCCGGTACTGCTGGCGCTGAAGCGCATGCTGGCGATGCGTCACTACAAACGCGCCGAAACCGTTGACGGCAAAGTGGATACCACCGCGCTGGAGCAGGTGGGATTGAGCGAAGCACAGGCGCAGGAGATGTATCGTTATCTCGCCATTGCCAACTACGAGGATCGCTTCGTGGTGCCGTCAAGCCATCGTGAACTGGCGCGTGAAGCCTTCCCGGAAAGCAAAAGCTGTGGCTTCAGTTTCGGCGACGGCTGTCGCGGCAGTGATTCAACGTTCAACCTGTTCAACAGCCGCCGTATCGATGCTATCGACGTGACGGTCAGAACTCCGCGTCAGGAGGATGCGTCATGATCGCACTTCGCGTTATCGCACGGCTGCTCGACTATCCCGATCGGGCGTTGTTCGACAATCACCGGGAACTGATCGCCGCGCTGGCGTCCGCCAGCGAGCTCGAGACGCGGCACTGTGCCCGCCTGATTGCTTTTATCAACACGTTTTGCGCACGTCCGCTGCTGGACGTGCAGGCGGAATACTGCGAGCTGTTCGATCGTGGACGCGCCACGTCGCTTTTGCTGTTTGAGCACGTCCACGGTGAATCACGCGATCGCGGACAGGCGATGGTCGATCTGCTCAATCAGTATCGGGAAGATGGCCTGGAGCTTGATTCTAAAGAGCTGCCGGACTTTCTGCCGCTCTATCTGGAGTACCTCTCCAGCGGCAGCGCTGACCGCGCACGCGGCGGATTGCAGGATATTGCGCCGATCCTCGCGCTGTTAGCGGCCCGGTTGCAGCAGCGTCAAAGCCCGTACGCCGGGCTGTTCGATGCGCTGGTGTCGCTCTCCGGCGCCGACGTGGACGCCGCCAGCCTGCAACCGCAGGTGGCGAAAGAGGCCCGCGACGACACGCCGGCGGCGCTGGATGCCGTTTGGGAAGAGGAACAGGTTAAGTTCCTTGGCGAACAGGGCTGCGCATCTGCTCAGCAGGCCGCGCATCAGCGCCGCTTTGCCGGGGCGGTTGCGCCACAGTATCTCGACGTGGCACAGGCCACAACGCGATCTACAGGAAACTAATTATGCAATTTCTCTCTCGCTTATTCTTCGATATCTATCCTTACATCGCGGGATCGGTGTTCCTGATCGGTAGCTGGTTACGCTACGACTACGGTCAGTACAGCTGGCGCGCCGGCTCCAGCCAGATGCTGGACAAAAAAGGGATGCGGCTGGCGTCGAACCTGTTTCATATCGGCATCATCGGTATCTTTTTTGGTCACCTCGTCGGCCTGCTGACGCCGCACTGGATGTACGAATCTTTCCTGCCGATCGACGTGAAGCAGAAGCTGGCGATGATTGCCGGCGGCGTGTGCGGGCTGATGACGCTGGCGGGCGGGCTGCTGCTGCTCAAGCGCCGTCTGACCAATCCACGCGTGCGGGCAACCAGCAGCGTCGGAGACATTCTGATCATGGTGCTGTTGGTGACGCAGGCACTCCTCGGGCTGTTAACCATTCCTTTCTCCGCCCACCATATGGACGGTAGCGAAATGATGAAGCTGGTGGGATGGGCGCAGGCGGTGGTCACCTTCCAGGGCGGCGCTTCCGCGCACCTTGAGGGCGTGGCGCTGATTTACCGCGTGCATATGGTACTGGGCATGACGCTGTTCCTGCTCTTCCCGTTCTGCCGCCTGGTGCATATCTGGAGCGCGCCGGTGGAGTATCTTACGCGTCGCTATCAACTGGTGCGTAATCGTCGCTAGCGGTCAGAAACAGTAAGCCTGAGGCCGGAGAAATCCGGCCTTTTCCGTTCTTATCCTCTGTAAGTTTCTCTCTGACGCTGCGGCGCGTTAAAAAGTAACGAAAATCACTAATATCTTCTGTGTCCCGTTCCTTCTGCTTATTCAATCAATTAACATGACGACTACTTTTTCGCATCGCATCAGAGATATTCAATGCGCTATCTGGCTTTCATTTTTCCCGCCGTGCTGATGCTTGCCGCCTGTAGCAGCAAGCCTCAGCCGCCTCAGGCCGTTGAGCCGCAGGGCAATCCGTTTGGCGGCGGCTTTCAGCTTGAACCTACTCACGATTACCACCCTCTGACGGGCGATTTTGCCAACAACTCCTCGACGGAGCAGTTCATCGATAAGATGGTGCGCGAGCATGGCTTTCAGCGCCAGCAGCTCCACGACGTGCTTGCACAGGCCAAAAACCTCGACTGGGTGATCCGGCTGATGGACAGGCAGGCGCCCGTCGTTCAGGGGCCGATCGGCCCGAACGGTGCCTGGATACGCTACCGCAGTAAATTCATCACGCCTTCAAACGTGCAAAACGGCGTAGCGTTCTGGAATCAGTATCAGGATGCTCTCCAGCGCGCTTATCAGATCTACGGCGTACCGCCTGAAATCATTGTCGGCATTATTGGCGTGGAAACCCGTTGGGGACGGGTGATGGGCAAAACGCGCATTATCGACGCGCTTGCCACGCTGGCCTTTAACTACCCGCGCCGCGCCGACTTCTTCAGTGCCGAACTGGAAACTTTCCTGCTGATGGCGAGGGAAGAGGGCGACGATCCGCTCGATCTTCGCGGCTCCTACGCGGGCGCCATGGGCTACGGGCAGTTTATGCCGTCCTCTTTCAAAAGCTATGCGGTTGATTTTAACGGCGATGGTCACATTAACCTGTGGGATCCGGTTGATGCGATTGGCAGCGTGGCCCACTACTTTAACGCGCACGGCTGGCAGAAAAACGGCACGGTCGCGGTGCCGGTGACTGGCTTCGCCACCACGCGCGAAACCGGTTTTAAAACGCGCTACACCGTTGCTTCGCTGGCATCAGAAGGCTTTACGCCGCAGGTGAAACTGGCTGGCGACCAGCAGGTCAGCCTGCTGCGTTTCGATATGGGCACTGACTATCAGTACTGGTTCGGGCTGCCGAACTTCTATGCCATAACCCGCTATAATCACAGCAACCACTATGCGATGGCCGTCTGGCAGTTGGGGCTGGCGGTACGTGAAGCGAAAGACAGTTTATAAGGTGTTCGCCTGACCGCTTTATGAAGGGCGATATTGGGAAAAGGCTCGCAAAACAGCTGCCTGTAGCGTGATCCGACGGCGAAAGGTGATAGGCTTGGCCGCCCTACCTGAAGAAATAAGGAACACCCATGACAGATGCAGAACTCATGCAGCTCAGCACTGAAATTGGCACGCTTCTGCAAGCTGGCGGGGCGACCGTCACCACGGCGGAGTCCTGTACCGGCGGTTGGATTGCTAAAGTGCTTACCGACGTTCCCGGCAGCTCAGGCTGGTTTGAGCGCGGCTTCGTGACCTACAGCAACGACGCCAAACAGGAACTGGTTAACGTCGCGACGGCTTCGCTTGAGGCTTATGGCGCCGTCAGCGAACAGGTGGTGCGGGAAATGGCGGAAGGCGCGCGGCAAAAAGCAAATGCGCACTTTGCCGTTTCGGTCAGCGGTATCGCCGGGCCGGAAGGTGGTTCAGCGGAAAAACCGGTTGGCACGGTCTGGTTTGGCTTCGCCTGCAAGACATCGCCAACGCAGGCCATGTGCAAAATTTTCACCGGTGACCGCGAATCGGTTCGCCGTCAGGCCACGGCCTGCGCGCTCCTGAGGCTGCGTGACCTTTTTCTTAAAAAATAAACTTGATACTGTATGGCTATACAGTATAATTGCTTTCAGTTAACCGAATAAAGCCGCGAACGCTTTACCCGCCTGATTAGGAGTTGAAATGGCTATTGATGAAAACAAGCAAAAAGCACTGGCAGCAGCGCTGGGCCAGATTGAAAAGCAATTTGGTAAAGGCTCTATCATGCGTCTGGGTGAAGACCGTACCATGGATGTGGAAACTATCTCCACCGGCTCGCTCTCTCTGGATATCGCGCTGGGCGCTGGCGGCCTGCCAATGGGGCGTATTGTCGAAATCTACGGCCCGGAATCATCCGGTAAAACGACGCTGACGTTGCAGGTCATCGCTTCAGCGCAGCGCAAAGGCAAAACCTGTGCGTTTATCGATGCCGAGCATGCGCTGGATCCGGTCTACGCCAAGAAACTGGGCGTGGATATTGATAACCTGCTTTGCTCTCAGCCTGATACGGGTGAGCAGGCGCTGGAGATTTGTGACGCGCTGGCGCGTTCCGGTGCGGTGGACGTTATTATCGTCGACTCCGTTGCAGCGCTGACGCCGAAAGCGGAAATTGAAGGTGAGATCGGTGATTCACATATGGGCCTGGCGGCACGTATGATGAGTCAGGCGATGCGTAAACTGGCGGGTAACCTTAAGAACTCCGGCACGCTGCTGATCTTCATCAACCAGATCCGTATGAAAATTGGCGTTATGTTTGGTAACCCGGAAACAACGACCGGCGGTAACGCGCTGAAGTTTTATGCCTCCGTCCGCCTGGATATCCGCCGCATCGGTGCGATCAAAGAAGGCGACGAAGTGGTTGGTAGTGAAACCCGCGTCAAAGTCGTGAAAAACAAAGTCGCGGCGCCGTTTAAGCAGGCCGAGTTCCAGATTATGTACGGCGAGGGCATCAATATTTACGGTGAACTGGTCGACCTGGGCGTGAAGCATAAGCTGATTGAAAAAGCGGGTGCCTGGTACAGTTACAACGGCGACAAAATCGGTCAGGGTAAAGCCAATGCCGGTAATTTCCTGAAGGAAAATCCGGCGATTGCGAACGAAATCGATACCAAATTACGTGCTACGCTGCTGAACAGCGCAGACAGCAAACCCGATTTCACCCCAACTGAAGCGGAAGCTCACGAACCCAGCGAAGCTGACGAAAACTTCTGAGTTCGCAGGTCGTAGACTATCGGCCGATGAATGCACTAACACGACAGAGCGGCCTGAAAGCCGCTCTTTTTTTATTCCTTCTTTTATCTCTTCCCGCTACCCTTAATCTGCTTGCAGCATAAACGCAGGGAGTTGAATGTCAGACATCACTGAACGTAGCCAGTTTTCGCGCTTTCTTGACAGGGCGATACGTATTCTCGCTATGCGTGATCACAGCGAGGCAGAGCTTCGGCGCAAGCTGTCGCTATCGGCTGAACGCGCCGCCACCTTTGCGAAAACGCAGTCGCGCGAACCAGAACCGCTCTCACCAGAACTGCTTGAGCGCGTTGTTGCCTGGTGCTATGAAAATCACTATCTGGACGATGCGAGATTTACCGGGCGGTTCGTGGTCAGCCGTAGCCGCAAAGGTTACGGGCCGCAGCGCATTCGTATGGAGCTGGGTCAAAAAGGGGTGGATAAAGCGCTGGCCGACCAGGCGCTTAATGAAGCAGACATCGACTGGGCAAAACGCGCTTTTGAGGTGGCGGAACGTAAGTTCGGCCTGCCTTTCCCCACGGAGTGGAAAGAAAAAGCAAAAGTGCAGCGTTATTTAATGAGCAAGGGCTTCTTTTCTGAAGATATTCGCGAGATTTTCTCAAATTTTGACGAATGACCGCCATTGGGATTTTACTTCCCACTGAAGAAAATTTATCTTATTCACCACTTTTTGTTCGTGTGTCGCCGCAGGGAGCACTTTTCTGCCGGTGGAGTAAACGCACGAGACGTCCGTTAGCGAGATTCCAGGATAATTATGAGCAAGAGCACGGCGGAGATTCGCCAGACGTTTCTCGACTTTTTTCATAGTAAAGGACATCAGGTTGTAGCGAGTAGCTCCCTTGTCCCGACCAATGACCCGACGCTGCTGTTCACCAACGCAGGGATGAACCAGTTTAAAGACGTTTTCCTCGGCGGCGACAAGCGCAACTACACGCGCGCGACCACCTCGCAGCGCTGCGTGCGCGCAGGCGGCAAGCACAACGATTTGGAGAATGTCGGCTATACCGCGCGTCATCATACCTTCTTCGAAATGCTGGGTAACTTCAGCTTCGGCGACTATTTCAAGCGCGAAGCGATTGGCTTTGCGTGGGAACTGCTGACCGGTGCGCAGTGGTTCAACCTGCCCGCAGAAAAACTGTGGGTGACGGTTTATGAAACCGATGATGAAGCGTTTGATATCTGGGCAAACGAAGTCGGCGTGCCGCGCGAGCGCATTATTCGCATCGGCGACAACAAAGGCAGCGCTTACGCTTCCGATAACTTCTGGCAGATGGGAGACACCGGTCCGTGCGGCCCATGCTCCGAAATTTTTTACGATCACGGCGAGCACATCTGGGGCGGCCCTCCGGGCAGTCCGGAAGAGGACGGCGATCGCTATATTGAGATCTGGAATATCGTCTTTATGCAGTTCAACCGTCAATCCGACGGCACGATGCTGCCGCTGCCCAAGCCTTCTGTTGATACCGGTATGGGGCTGGAGCGTATTACGGCAGTACTGCAACATGTTAATTCCAACTACGAAATCGATCTCTTTCAGAAGCTGATTGCGTCTGTTGCTGCCGTCACCGGTGCAACGGATTTGACCAGTAAATCGCTGCGCGTCATTGCCGATCATATCCGCTCCTGCGCCTTCCTGGTGGCGGATGGCGTGATTCCATCCAACGAAAACCGTGGTTACGTGCTGCGCCGTATTATTCGTCGCGCGGTTCGACATGGAAACATGCTTGGCGCGCAAGGTACGTTTTTCTGGAAGCTGGTTGCGCCGCTGATTGAGGTGATGGGTGCCGCCGGTGAAGAGCTGGCGCGGCAGCAGTCTCAGGTCGAGCAGGTATTGAAAACCGAAGAAGAGCAGTTCGCCAGAACGCTTGAGCGCGGACTGGCGCTGCTGGATGAAGAACTGAATAATCTGAAGGGCGACACGCTCGACGGCGAAACCGTTTTCCGCCTTTATGACACCTTCGGTTTCCCGGTTGATTTGACGGCGGATGTCTGCCGCGAACGGGATCTGAAAATCGATGAAGCAGGTTTTGAGCAGGCAATGGAGCAGCAGCGTCAGCGCGCGCGCGACGCCAGCGGTTTTGGCACCGATTACAATAATGTGATCCGCATTGATCAGGCGTCAGGCTTTAAAGGCTATGAGCAGCTTGAACTGAACGCGACGGTGAAGGCGATTTTCGTTAACGGCCAGGCGGCCAGTGAAATCGCTGCCGGTCAGGAAGGCGTCATCGTGCTTGATGAAACGCCATTTTACGGCGAGTCAGGCGGTCAGGTCGGTGATACCGGCGAGCTGAAAAGCAAAACGGCGAGCTTTGCCGTCACCGATACGCAAAAATACGGGCAGGCGATAGGGCATATTGGCAGCCTGACCTCCGGCCATGTTCGCGTTGGCGAGCGGCTTGCCGCTGAGGTCAACCAGGCCCGCCGCGATCGCATTCGTCTGAACCACTCCGCCACGCACCTGCTGCACGCCGCGCTGCGTCAGGTGCTGGGCCATCATGTGGCGCAGAAAGGCTCACTGGTTAACGACAAGTATCTTCGTTTCGACTTCTCACATTTTGAAGCGATGAAGCCACAGGAAATTCGTCAGGTTGAAGAGATCGTCAACGCGCAGATCCGTCGCAACCTTCCTGTTGAAACCACCATTATGGATCTCGACACCGCGAAGGCGCAGGGCGCAATGGCGCTGTTTGGCGAAAAGTACGACGACCGTGTACGCGTGCTGACGATGGGCGATTTTTCCACCGAGCTGTGCGGCGGTACGCATGCCAGTCGCACAGGCGACATTGGCCTGTTCCGTATCCTTTCTGAGTCAGGTACTGCGGCAGGCGTACGCCGTATCGAAGCCGTAACCGGCGAAGGCGCACTGACGCAGATCTATGCGCAAAGCGAACAGCTTCAGGACATTGCGCACCTGATCAAGGCGAACAGCAGCAATCTGAATGAGAAAGTCCGCGCCATGCTTGAGCAGGTGCGCGGGCTGGAAAAAGAACTACAGCAGTTGAAGGATCAGCAGGCGGCGCAGGAGAGCGCATCGTTAAGCAGCAAGGCCGTTGACGTTCGCGGCGTGAAGCTGCTGGTGAGCGAGCTTGCCAATGTAGAACCAAAAATGCTGCGCACGATGGTGGATGAACTGAAAAACCAGTTGAAGTCCGCCATTATTGTGCTGGCAACCGTCGCAGACGGAAAAGTTTCACTGATTGCCGGGGTTACAAAAGACTTAACCGATCGCGTCAAAGCGGGCGAGCTGGTGGGCGAACTTGCCCGTCAGGTCGGGGGTAAAGGCGGAGGCCGTCCTGATATGGCTCAGGCCGGAGGAACCGATGCGCAGGCGCTGCCTGCGGCCCTGTCCAGCGTTGCGTCATGGGTTGATACAAAACTGTAAGACTATAAAAATGCGTCTCAGAAGGCGCCGCAGGAGCGTTCTCCGCGGCGTTTCTTGTATTGATGCGCCTCTATAAACATAAAGTCAGGTTGGCGGTGTGTATTTCGGCTAAACTAACTATCAGCAGAATGTATGAGTATGATGGTGCAGTTGTGATGTAATTGTCATAGTCTACATTTAGCGTTATATGATGGATAATGCCGGGAGACAGTTAACCCGACTCTTTTAATCTTTCAAGGAGCAAAGAATGCTTATTCTAACTCGTCGAGTTGGTGAAACCCTCATGATCGGTGATGAGGTGACTGTAACGGTGCTGGGAGTTAAAGGGAACCAGGTTCGCATTGGTGTGAACGCCCCTAAAGAAGTATCGGTCCATCGTGAAGAAATTTATCAGCGTATTCAGGCCGAAAAAACTCAGCCAACGAGTTACTAACGGATCAGGCGTCTCGCTGTTTTTAGCGAGGCGCTACCGGTTTTGTCCCGCACCCTTCGATTTTCCCGCTTTTCGCTGTTTCCTCCCTTTTTGCTCACGTTTTCTTACCCACTTTTCTGCACGTTGATGAAACTCTCATTGTTGATAAATCACCCTTTTTGTCGCTGAAACATCCGGATTGCGTGGGAATTGTGCAATCAAACACGTAAGGGGAAAAATTGTTTGACTTATAAGTCCGCCAAAGTAATATGTGCGCCACGCAGTACCGATGAGCAGAAACGTTCAGAGGCACAGCTCGTAAGAGTGCGTATGGTGAGGTGGCCGAGAGGCTGAAGGCGCTCCCCTGCTAAGGGAGTATGCGGTCAAAAGCTGCATCCGGGGTTCGAATCCCCGCCTCACCGCCATTTGCATCCGTAGCTCAGCTGGATAGAGTACTCGGCTACGAACCGAGCGGTCGGAGGTTCGAATCCTCCCGGATGCACCATATTTTTAGTACGATGCAGCGTTAGCAGCCTGTATCAACGGTGAGCAGTCGGCACCTGGCGTCATCGCAGAATTTACACTGCATCCGTAGCTCAGCTGGATAGAGTACTCGGCTACGAACCGAGCGGTCGGAGGTTCGAATCCTCCCGGATGCACCATATTTTGCAAGGCGGCTGGCAAAGAGGTTGTAGTACAGCCAGCAGCAGGGAGAATAACGTTGCTTCAGCAACGGCCCGCAAGGGTAAGGCACAGCCCATCCTGTTTTTTTTTCCCGGTTTTTACGCACTACCCCTTCAGCATTTCCAATGCATCCGTAGCTCAGCTGGATAGAGTACTCGGCTACGAACCGAGCGGTCGGAGGTTCGAATCCTCCCGGATGCACCATGTTTTGTAATACCAATAGCACCACCGGACTGGCAACGACGTTAATGATACAGCCAGCTCAGGCGGATAACGTTGCCACAGCAACGGACACTTCAGCCCAATCATCTCCCGGACGCGCCCTGTATTTACTGTCGCAACAGGTCCGTTACCTTTCTCCTCTTTTTTACGCCCGCCGCCTTTCAACACTCATTCTTATGTTTAACCTTCTCTTTTTGCCTGCGGTTTAACCGTCGCCAAATTCTGATAATAAAAATACCTTTGTATTTCAAGGGATTTACGCTAGTCCGCTGACCGCGACAACGGGCGCTCTTTGCGCTAAAGTATCGGTTTCCTGAATCAAGGGTGGAGTAGACTATGTACGATGGCTATGAAGGCCTGATATTTGATATGGATGGCACCATCCTCGATACCGAACCGACGCATCGTGAAGCCTGGCATATTGTTTTAGGACGCAATGGCATGGCGTTTGATAAAAACGCCATTATCGGCCTGAACGGCTCGCCAAGCTGGCGCATCGCTCAGGTACTGATCGCTGGCTATCAATCCGATCTCGATCCGAAAGCGCTGGCTGCGGAAAAAACGGCGACGGTAAAAGAGATGCTGCTTGATGGCGATTCTGTGCGCCCTTTGCCGTTAATTGATGTGGTCAAGGCCTATAAAGGCCGCAGGCCAATGGCTGTAGGCACAGGTAGCGAACACGCCATGGCGGATGCGTTGCTCAGACATCTCGGCCTGCGCGACTACTTTGACGCTATCGTCGGCGCAGATGATGTCACCCACCACAAGCCAGAGCCTGAAACGTTTTTGCGCTGCGCCGAACTGATGAATGTTGCTCCGCAGCGCTGCATCGTTTTTGAAGACGCGGATTTCGGCATTCAGGCAGCGCAGGCGGCAGGGATGGATTTTGTGGATGTTCGCCTGCGTTAGGCTGGAGACCGCACGTCATACCACGCCCGGCTTTCTGACTCATATTATCATTGCCCGCTCTCTGCCGCAGATGGCGGGAGCGATGGCACAACACAGCAACAGCTTAATGGCTGATACACTTATGGCATGGAAAAGCGGCAATGATTCGCGAATAATCGGCGCTGCGATTAACATTATGCTTAACAATAATAAATCAATCTCCGAGCGGGAGGTCAATTTGATCCCGGACGTATCACAAGCGCTATCCTGGCTGGAAGCGCATCCTGACGCATTAAAAGGCATTGGTCGCGGCATTGAGCGCGAAACCCTGCGCGTCAGACCCGATGGCCATCTGGCCACGACCGGGCACCCTGAATCTCTTGGTTCTGCGTTAACGCACAAGTGGATCACCACCGATTTTGCTGAAACGCTGCTGGAGTTTATTACGCCGGTAAATGACGATATCGATCGTTTGCTGGTTTTTTTACGCGATATTCATCGTCACACGGCGCGCGAGCTGGGCGAAGAGTATATGTGGCCAATGAGTATGCCGTGCATGATTGAAGACAGCGCGACTATTCAACTGGCGCAATACGGCAAATCGAATATCGGCCGGATGAAAACGCTCTATCGCGAAGGCTTAAAGAATCGCTATGGCGCGCTGATGCAGGTTATATCCGGCGTGCATTATAACTTTTCTCTTCCGCTAACGTTCTGGCAGGCCTGGGCCGGCGTGGAAGACGAAAAAAGCGGTCAGGAAGCGATCTCAGACGGCTATTTGCGCCTGATCCGTAACTACTATCGGTTCGGCTGGATTATTCCCTATTTATTTGGTGCGTCGCCTGCCATCTGTTCCTCTTTTTTGCAGGGAAAAGAGACCAGACTGCCTTTCGAACGCACCGAAAACGGCACATTGTATCTGCCGTGGGCAACCTCACTGCGCCTGAGCGATCTGGGCTACACCAACAAGTCGCAAAGCGGCCTTGGGATCACCTTTAACAGCCTGGCGGGCTATGTGGAAGCCCTGAAGGCGGCAATAAAAACGCCGTCGGAAGAGTATGCCCGCATGGGAACCAAAGATGCGCAGGGCAACTGGCTCCAGCTTAATACCAACGTTTTGCAGATTGAAAATGAACTGTATGCGCCAATTCGCCCTAAGCGCGTCACCCGCTCTGGCGAAAATCCTTCCGATGCGCTGCTGCGCGGCGGCATTGAGTATATTGAAGTGCGCTCTTTGGATATTAACCCGTTCTCAGCAACGGGCGTGGATGCCAACCAGGTTCGTTTTCTCGATCTGTTCCTGATTTGGTGCGCGCTGGCGGAGGCGCCGGAGATGAGCAGCGACGAACTGCTCTGTACCCGCGCAAACTGGAACCGCGTGATTCTGGAAGGGCGCAAGCCGGGTCTGCTGCTGGGCGTTGGCTGCGGTGAAGCGCAGACGCTGCTGGCAGATACAGGCAAGCTGCTGTTTAAGGATCTGCGTCGCGTGGCTGAAACGCTCGACGGTCAGCAGGGCGAACGTCACTATCAGGACGTGTGCGATCGGCTGGTCGCTTCGTTTGACGATCCGGAATTAACCTACTCGGCGCGCATTCTGGCGCAGATGAAAGAGCATGGTCTCTGCGGAACCGGCCTGGCGCTGGCGGAGCAATATCGTCATCAGCTTACGGAAGAATCGCTGGAGATCCTCAATGAATCACAGCTCATGCAGGAAGCCGTACGCTCGAAGGTTAATCAGCAGGAAATTGAAGAGAGTGATACGCTTAGTTTTGAAGATTTTCTGAAGAGCCGAAGCTGAAAAGAAAAAGGCCACGTCACTGTGGCCCAAGTAACATCTCTGTGTTGTCAGGGATGATGATAACAAAATGCGCGTCTTTCATTAATTCAGACCGGCCACCACAGAAAAAGTTTCACCGACGTACAAATAAATTCTTAAGTTGAGGTAACCATATGCCATTGCTGGATAGCTTTACCGTTGATCATACAATCATGGCAGCGCCTGCTGTGCGCGTTGCCAAGACCATGAAAACGCCTCATGGCGACACGCTGACCGTGTTCGACCTGCGCTTCTGTAAACCCAATAAAGAAGTGATGCCTGAGCGGGGAATTCATACGCTTGAGCACCTGTTTGCTGGCTTCATGCGTAATCACCTGAACGGCGACGGCGTTGAAATTATTGATATTTCCCCAATGGGATGCCGCACCGGCTTTTATATGAGCCTGATTGGCACGCCTGACGAAGCGCGCGTGGCGAAAGCGTGGAAAGAAGCCATGCAGGACGTGTTGAAAGTGAGCGATCAGAACAAGATCCCGGAACTGAACGAGTATCAGTGCGGTACGTATCAGATGCATTCGCTGGATGAAGCGCAGGATATCGCGCGTCATATTATTGGTAATGATATTCGTGTCAATCGTAACGATGAGCTGGCGCTACCGCAGGAAAAACTGCAAGAGCTGCACATTTAGTCGATGCCACAGCGGGCGGCGCGTTCGCCCGCTATATCCTTCACGAACCCACTGAATCCTTCAGCGAGGTCTGCGGCGTAATTCTCACCTGTTTAATCATGTTTTCCTGCACGGCGAGAATATCCACCGCGTAATGACCAATACGCACGGTGGTATCCGGCAGCGGAATATCTTCTAATACTTCCAGTATCATGCCGTTAACCGTACGCGCTTCTTCTTCCGGCAGCGTCCAGTTGAAGGCTTTATTCAGCTCGCGTACGTTGGCGCTGCCCTCAATCAATACCGAACCATCGTTCTGCGGCATAACTTCTTCTGCCAGCGTGGGCGACATGGAGGTAGTGAAATCGCCAACGATCTCCTCAAGGATGTCGTCGATGGTCACCAGGCCTTTGATATCGCCATATTCATCAACGACCAGTCCCACCTTTTTCTTATTGCGCTGAAATTTTACCAGTTGCACATTCAGCGGCGTGCCCTCCGGCACGTAATAGATTTCATCGGCCGCGCGCAGCATCACCTCTTTGGTAAACTCTTTCTTTTCGGTCATCAGGCGATAAGCTTCACGCACGCGCAGCATACTGATGGCGTCGTCAAGCGAGTCGCGGTGCAAAACGATGCGCCCGTGAGGAGAGTGGGTGAGCTGGCGAACAATGGATTTCCAGTCATCGTTGATATTGATGCCGACAATCTCATTGCGCGGCACCATGATGTCGTCAACGTTGACCTTTTCCAGATCCAGCACCGAGAGCAGCATATCCTGATTGCGGCGCGACATCAGCGAACGCGACTCATAAACGATGGTGCGTAGTTCTTCTTTACTGAGCGCCGCACTGATTGCGCCTTCGGTTTTAATACCGACCATCCGCATCAGCATGCGCGCGATGGTATTCAGCAGCCAAACCAGCGGCATCATCACTATCTGCAATGGCCCAAGCAGAAAGCTGCTGGGATAGGCAACCTTTTCCGGGTAGAGCGCGGCGATGGTTTTAGGCAATACCTCGGCGAAAACCAGCACGGCAAAGGTCAGGATGCCGGTGGCAATCGCCACGCCCGCATTGCCGTACAGACGGATACCCACAATGGTAGCTAACGAGGAGGCGAGAATATTGACAAGGTTGTTGCCGATCAGCACCAGGCTTATCAGCCGATCGGGGCGACGTAGCAGTTTTTCTACGCGACGGGCGGCGCGGTTGCCGTTTTTCGCCAGGTGGCGCAGCTTATAGCGATTCAGCGTCATCATGCTGGTTTCTGAACCGGCGAACCAGGCGGAAACAATAATCATGATGAACAGGGTGATGATCAGGGCAGTGGTTGAAACATGTTCCAACGAGGAAGTTCCTTGTAGTCAGGGATCAGGAGGTCAGGAAATGTTGCAGCGTCCGGCTGCCAAAGTAGGCCATGGTCAGCAAAAAGGCGCCGCCACAGTTGAACCAGACCACGCGGCGTCCACGCCAGCCTTCGTGATAGTGTCCCCACAACAGAACAATATAGACAAACCAGGCGAGAATAGACAAAACCGCCTTATCAACGTTTTCGCGAGTGAAGAGATCCTGCATATAAAACAGGCCGGTGCAGAGCACCAGCGTCAGCAGCACCACGCCAACCTGGGTAATGTGGAACATCTTGCGCTCAATGGTCATCAGCGGAGGAATATCGCTGCTGAACGCCAGCTTTTTATGTTTGAGAAGATAGTCAATCCACGCCAGCTGAAGCGCATAGAGCGCTGCAATAATCAGCGTTGCATAGGCAAACAGCGCCAGCCCAATATGCACCATCATGCCAGGTGCCGTTTCAAGATGCGTGATGAACGCATTGGGCACAAAGGTGGCAAACGCCAGATTGATCAAGGCAAAACTGTAAACGATTGGCAACAGTATCCAACCGCGGTTGCGCGACGCCACAATGGTCATAATGATGCAAATCAGCAGGCTCACCAGTGAGCCGATATTCAGCAGGCTGAGGTTTTGTCCGCTGTCCATGGCGAAGATGCGCTGTTGCAGCGCCACGGCGTGACAGACAAGCGCGATAATCGCAGAAAGGATAGCCAGACGACGCCACGCGCTCTGTTTGCGCAGCAGGCTGGGAATAATCAGAGCAAGGCTGAAAGAGTAGGCGAACAGCGCCAGAATCGCAAAAACAGACATATAGGTGTCAGTACCGCCGGTCCGGGAAAAGAGCAGTATAGCGCCAGCGACGCCTGGCTCCAAACGATCTCAACGGGGTTTCAGGTTTGTGCAAGGTTCGCTTTCAATTGCGGGTCACAAGCCAGGCTGCTTCTGTTATAATCCGCGCCATTGTGTCGCCTGGCGACCTCTCATTACGCAGAGCGAGAGACGATGTTTGATAATTTAACTGACAGACTGTCGAAAACCCTCCGAAACGTCAGCGGTCGCGGACGGCTGACCGAAGACAATATCAAAGACACCCTGCGCGAAGTGCGCATGGCGCTGCTCGAAGCGGATGTCGCGCTGCCGGTGGTGCGTGATTTTATTGGCCGCGTGAAAGATCGTGCGGTCGGGCAGGACGTTAATAAAAGCCTGACGCCGGGTCAGGAGTTCATCAAGATCGTGCAGAGCGAGCTGGTCGCGGCGATGGGCGCGGAAAACAATACGCTCAATCTGGCTGCCCAACCGCCCGCCGTGGTGCTGATGGCGGGCCTGCAAGGCGCCGGTAAAACCACCAGCGTCGCCAAGCTTGGTAAATTCCTGCGTGAAAAGCATAAGAAAAAGGTGCTGGTGGTGTCTGCCGACGTCTACCGTCCGGCGGCCATCCGGCAGCTTGAAACGCTTGCCGAGCAGGTCAGCGTCGATTTTTGTCCGTCCGATCTCAGTCAGAAGCCGGTTGATATTGTTAAAAACGCATTACAGCAGGCGAAGCTGAAGTTTTATGACGTGCTGCTGGTGGATACTGCCGGTCGTCTGCACGTTGACGAAGCGATGATGGACGAAATCAAGCAGGTTCATGCCGCCATCAATCCGGTTGAAACGCTGTTTGTGGTCGATGCCATGACCGGTCAGGACGCCGCCAACACGGCGAAGGCGTTTAATGAAGCGCTGCCGTTGACCGGTGTGGTGCTGACCAAGGTGGACGGCGATGCGCGCGGCGGTGCGGCGCTCTCCATTCGTCACATTACCGGCAAGCCCATCAAATTTATGGGCGTCGGCGAGAAGACCGAAGCGCTGGAGCCGTTCTATCCTGACCGTATCGCCTCACGCATTTTAGGCATGGGCGATATGCTGTCGCTGATTGAGGATATCGAAAGCAAAGTCGATCGCGCGCAGGCTGAAAAACTGGCCGGCAAGCTGAAAAAAGGCGACGGCTTCGATCTCAATGACTTCCTGGACCAGCTCAAGCAGATGCGCAACATGGGCGGCATGGCCAGCCTGATGGGCAAGCTGCCCGGCATGGGACAGATACCGGACAACGTGAAGTCACAGATGGACGATAAGGTGCTGGTGCGCATGGAAGCGATGATCAACTCCATGACCCGCAAAGAGCGCGAAAAGCCTGAAATTATTAAAGGTTCCCGCAAGCGCCGCATTGCGACCGGTTCCGGTTTACAGGTGCAGGATGTTAACCGCCTGCTCAAGCAGTTTGACGACATGCAACGCATGATGAAGAAGATGAAAAAGGGTGGCATGGCGAAGATGATGCGCGGCATGAAGGGTATGATGCCGCCTGGCTTCCCGGGTCGTTAAGTCAGCCGAAAAGGTTCAGGGCGAATTAGATTGCTTTTTACGCCAAAATGAGTAAAATTTTCGGGCTTTTTATATTGCATCCGGGCCCCGTTCCCTCAATGGGGCCCGGTTGTTTTATTAACTAAAGAGGATGTTATGGTAACAATTCGTTTGGCACGTCACGGCGCTAAAAAGCGTCCGTTTTATCAGGTAGTCGTTACTGACAGCCGTAATGCACGTAACGGTCGCTTTATCGAGCGCGTAGGTTTCTTCAACCCGATCGCATCAGGTCAGGCTGAATCACTGCGTCTGGATCTGGATCGCATCGAGCACTGGGTTGGCCAGGGCGCTACTCTCTCTGATCGCGTTGGCGCGCTGATCAAAGAAGCTAAGAAAGCAGCTTAATCTGTCACGGTGGTGAAAATGAGCAAGCAACTCGCCGCGCAGCCCCCTGCTAACCCTATTACCGTAGGGAAGATGGGATCGGCCTACGGCATCCGTGGTTGGCTCAAAGTGTTTTCCTCCACCGAAGATGCCGAAAGCATTTTTGACTATCAGCCGTGGTTTATTCAACGCGCAGGTCAATGGCAGCTTGTCGAGCTGGAAGGCTGGAAGCGCCACAATCAGGATCTGATCATCAAGGTCAAAGGCTTTGACGATCGCGAAGTTGCCGGTCTGCTGACTAATTGCGAAATTGTCGTGGATTCTGAGCAGCTGCCTGAGCTGGAAAGCGGTGATTATTACTGGAAAGACCTTATTGGTTGCCAGGTCATCACCACTGAAGGCTACAATCTGGGGAAAATCACTGAGCTGATGGAAACCGGTTCGAACGACGTCCTCGTCGTAAAGGCAAACCTGAAGGATGCATTTGGTGCGAAGGAGCGGCTGGTTCCGTTCCTTGATGGACAGGTTATCAAGAATGTCGATCTCACTACTCGCATCGTCGAAGTAGATTGGGATCCTGGTTTTTGAGCTCCGAACTGAGCGGTACGGCACCGGCAAAATCGATGTGGATTGGCATTATCAGCCTTTTCCCGGAGATGTTTCGCGCTGTTACCGATTACGGAGTCACCGGCCGGGCAGTAAAAAATGGCCTGCTCAGCATTCAGAGCTGGAGTCCTCGTGACTTCACTCATGATCGGCACCGCACCGTGGACGAACGTCCTTACGGCGGCGGACCGGGAATGCTAATGATGGTGCAACCTTTACGGGACGCCATCCACGCAGCAAAAGCGGCGGCAGGAGAAGGCGCGAAGGTGATTTATCTGTCACCTCAGGGTCGCAGGCTCGATCAATCGGGCGTGTGCGAACTGGCGACCAGCGAGAAGTTAATTCTGGTTTGTGGTCGCTATGAAGGGATTGACGAGCGCGTAATCAAAACCGAAATCGATGAAGAATGGTCGATTGGTGATTACGTTCTCAGTGGTGGCGAGCTGCCAGCAATGACGTTGATTGACTCCGTCGCCCGGTTTATACCTGGCGTGCTGGGCAAACAGGCGTCGGCCGAAGAGGATTCATTCTCCGAGGGGTTGCTGGATTGTCCGCACTATACCCGACCTGAAGTGTTAGAGGGGATGGAAGTACCGCCAGTTCTGCTGTCGGGCAACCATGCTGAAATTCGCCGGTGGCGTCTGAAACAGTCGCTGGGCCGCACCTGGCTTAGAAGACCTGAACTTCTGGAAAACCTGGCTCTGACTGAAGAGCAAGCAAGGTTGCTGAAAGAGTTCCAGCAGGAATGTAAACAGCAACATAACGATGATGGGCACGATGGCTACGGCCGCGGCGCCTGAATATCAGTTTACCCAGGATAAGAGATTAAATTATGAGCAACATTATCAAGCAAATTGAACAAGAGCAGATGAAGCAGGACGTACCTTCCTTCCGCCCGGGTGATACCCTGGAAGTGAAAGTATGGGTCGTTGAAGGCTCCAAGAAACGTCTGCAGGCATTCGAGGGCGTGGTTATCGCTATTCGTAACCGCGGTCTGCACTCTGCATTCACTGTTCGTAAAATTTCTAACGGCGAAGGCGTTGAGCGTGTATTCCAGACTCACTCTCCGGTAATCGACAGCATTACTGTGAAACGTCGTGGTGCCGTGCGTAAAGCCAAACTGTACTACCTGCGTGAGCGTACCGGTAAGTCTGCTCGTATCAAAGAGCGTCTTAACTAAGGTTTCGCTAACGCGACATCTGAAAGTTAATAGCATGAGGGCTGACCGCAGGGTCAGCCCTTTTTTTTAAGTTACAGGTCACGCCATTTTTGCAACGGCAGAGCGAGAGCAGTTTACGAAGGCTGCATTTACCGTTCAGGACGCAGGAAATGGTAAACGGCGGTATTGACCGGCCCGCTGTCTAACACCACCAGTCCGTACAGAATACCCATAAACTTCGCGCCGCTTCGCACCGCAACGCCACGGCTGGCAACGTTATCCTCTGCCGCCAGAATTTCGACGGTGTCACGGTTCGGTGTTTGCCAGGCCAGCGCGACCAGCCGTCGCACCGCTTCGCTGGCAATCCCTTTCCGTTGTTCACTGCTGCGCACCCAGTAGCCAATAGAGCAGAGATGAGGTTCTTCGGGCGAAAAGCGCAGCCCCGCGCCGCCCAGCAGACGGCCATCCTTCGCGAACAGCCCAAGCTCGTCCGCGCTGCCTTTTTCGCGCATCAGTCGGGTCACGGCAAACCAGCAACGAGCTTCCTGCTCGGTGAAATCAGCATGTGCCCAGGTCATCCAGGGAGTAAGGGTATCTAACGATTCGTGGACTGCGTGGGTAAAGGCTGTTGCGTCTTCCTCGCGGTAAGGACGAAGCACTATTTCCATATTATCTCTCCGGACAATCTTTACGCTGGGTTACCTTGATTTATATCGGGATTTTACGCGATGTTCAATTGCGCGAAGTTACCTTATGACGTAAACCCAATTCGTTTATATCAGAGGAAAATGGCGCTTGCGCATCACAAGAAAATCTTTACTGTAATATTATATTTACACTTGATGAGTGTTTCGCCTTTGTTCTAAAAATTAATCATTTGATTTATATAATATATTTTTAGGCCATTAATGGTGGTAATAATATATGTACAGGATGGCTTTGAGTATTGTACGCATTATGATACATTACTCCTCATCTTAACGAAGACTGAAACGAGCATAATGAGAGCTAAGGGATACGACCATGCAAAAAGACGCGCTGAATAACGTACATATCGCTGATGAACAAATCTTAATCACGCCGGAAGAGCTGAAAAAGCAGTTTCCGCTTAACGCTGCCTTAGAGCAGCAGGTTGCTGCTTCGCGTGAGACGATTTCCAATATCATCAGTGGTAAAGATCCGCGCCTGCTTATTGTCTGTGGCCCTTGCTCGATTCATGACACTGAAGCCGCTCTGGACTATGCCCGCCACCTGAAAACGCTCTCAGAACAGCTGAAGGATCGGCTGTATATCGTTATGCGCGTCTATTTTGAGAAACCCCGCACCACTGTTGGCTGGAAAGGTCTGATCAACGATCCGCATATGGATAACTCGTTCGATATGGAAGCAGGGTTGCATATTGCCCGTCGTTTGTTACTCGATCTGGTTGCAATGGGCCTGCCGCTGGCGACCGAAGCGCTCGATCCCAATAGCCCGCAATACCTGGGCGATCTGTTCAGCTGGTCAGCAATCGGCGCCAGAACCACGGAATCGCAGACGCACCGGGAAATGGCCTCTGGTCTCTCTATGCCTGTCGGTTTCAAAAACGGCACCGATGGCAGCCTGGCAACGGCCATCAATGCCATGCGCGCCGCCGCCATGCCTCACCGGTTTGTGGGTATTAACCAGGGCGGTCAGGTTTGTCTGCTGCAAACGCAGGGCAACCCGGATGGTCATGTGATCCTGCGCGGTGGAAAAAATCCGAACTATGGCCCGGAAGATGTGGCGCAGTGCGAAAAAGAGATGCGCCAGGCAGGACTCCGTCCGTCACTGATGATAGATTGCAGCCATGGTAATTCGAACAAAGACTATCGCCGCCAGCCTGGCGTCGCTGAATCTGCCATTGCGCAGATCAAAGACGGCAACCGTTCAATTATCGGCCTGATGCTGGAAAGCCATCTGAACGAGGGCAACCAGTCTTCCGAGCAGCCAAAGCGCGAGATGCGCTACGGCGTTTCCGTCACCGATGCCTGCATCAACTGGGAAACGACCGAAACGCTGCTGCGTGAAATACATCAGGATCTGGACGGCGTACTGGCTTCACGTAAGGACTGATTATGGTGGCTGAACTGACCGCATTGCGCGATCAAATTGATGAAGTGGATAAAGCGCTGCTCGACCTTCTGGCGCGGCGTCTGAATCTGGTTGCTGAAGTTGGCGAGGTTAAAAGTCGTTACGGGCTGCCGATCTACGTGCCCGAGCGTGAAGCCTCAATGTTGGCCTCGCGACGCGAAGAAGCAGAGCAGCTGGGCGTTCCGCCCGACCTGATCGAAGACGTTTTGCGCCGGGTAATGCGCGAATCCTATTCCAGCGAAAACGACAAGGGCTTTAAAACGCTTTGCCCGACGCTGCGGCCGATAGTAATTGTTGGCGGTAAGGGGCAGATGGGGCGCCTGTTCGAAAAAATGCTTACGCTTTCCGGCTATCAGGTGAAGATCCTCGATAAAGAGGAGTGGTCTGAGGCGGAGAGCCTGCTCTCCGATGCCGGAATGGTCATCATCAGCGTGCCGATCCACCTGACTGAAAAGGTGATAAGGGAGCTGCCTCCACTGCCGGAAGACTGCATTCTGGTTGACATTGCGTCGGTGAAAAATTCGCCGCTTCAGGCGATGCTGGCGGCGCATCACGGCCCGGTACTGGGCCTGCATCCGATGTTTGGGCCGGACAGCGGCAGCCTGGCGAAACAGGTGGTGGTGTGGTGCGACGGGCGTCAACCGGAAGCCTATCAGTGGTTTCTTGAGCAGATTCAGGTTTGGGGTGCGCGGCTGCATCGCATCAGCGCGGTGGAGCACGATCAAAATATGGCGTTTATTCAGGCGCTTCGCCATTTTGCCACCTTCGCTTACGGCCTGCATCTTGCTGAAGAAAACGTCCAGCTTGAGCAACTGCTGGCGCTCTCTTCTCCAATTTATCGGCTGGAGCTGGCGATGGTGGGGCGGCTGTTTGCGCAGGACCCGCAGTTGTACGCGGACATCATTATGTCCTCTGAAAGCAATCTGGCGCTCATTAAGCGTTACTACCAGCGTTTTGGTGAAGCCATTGCCTTGTTGGAACAGGGCGATAAACAGGCCTTTATCGACAGCTTTCGTAAAGTGGAGCACTGGTTTGGCGATTATGCTGAGCGTTTCATGTTAGAGAGCCGCGCCCTGCTGCGACAGGCCAACGACAGTCGTCGTTAATCTGATTCATAAGGCCAACGGATGGCCTTTCCTTATCTGATCAAAACCGCTTGCCTGTAAAATTTCCTGTGCGCGAGGCGATAACAAAAAATTCGCCAGCGGTCGGGCTTTCGCTTCGCACATCGCGAACGCATAATCTGCGCGGATCTGCCACGATTCAGGAAGATCAACGAGGGCAAACGCCCGATCTTGTTCTACCCGCTGCGCATAGCTTCGGTAGCCAATAAATATATCCGCCTGGCCAGTTTTGAGCAGCCAGCAACCGGCCACCTCGTCGGGCGGAACCGGGGAACTCTGTGCACCGCCGACCAGTTGCAATGCACGCTTTTTCAGCCCGTTTCCCATCCCCGGATGCTGCTGCTCAACGCGGTCGAAAAGCTGCCAGGTGTAGTCACCGGAGGGATCGCTGAGCGGCGTGGAGGTTGCAATACGCAGGCTCGGATCGCTCAGCAGATCCAACGGTGATCGCGCCTTCAGGTGCGGCAGCAGCGTGAGGCAAAGCCGGTTACAGGTAAAAACGCTGACGCTCAGTGCGTTGCCCTCCTGAAGCAGCGTGTGCGGATGAGCAACATTGGCGGAAGCGAAAAGATCGCAGCGCTCGCCCTGTTCAAAGCGCTGCCGCAACAGCCCCGCCGGGCCAAACAGCGTCTCAACGGTCAGCGGAGGATGCTGTTTTTCGAACGCGTCGACCAGAACGGGCCAGACCAGCCGCAAGCTTCCGGCAGCCAGCACGCGGATCTTATTCATTTGCTCCCCCGACATAGTGCGTGCGGTAAAACTGCTGATACCACGCATCAGCTTTTTTCTGCATATCGATATCGCTGAATTTTTCAGGATACAGCTTTTTCGCCATCCACAGTTCGCCAAGGGCCATTGCTTCCGGCATCGGATAACCCCATGCCTTGGCGTATTCAGGCATCAGGTAAACGCGATGGTGCCGTACGGCGTCCACGGCCTGCCAGGCGGGTTGCTGATTGATTTCGGCGATGACCTGCGGGTAGCGATCCTGTACAAATATTACCTGAGGATCCCAGGCAAGGATCTGTTCCATCGACACCTGCTTAAAGCCTTTTACCGTTGCCGCCGCAACGTTGAGCGCGCCCGCATGCGCCATCATCAGGCCCGTGTATTTACCTGAGCCGTAGGTGGTAAGATCGGGATTTGCCATATATGCCCGAACGCGCTGTGCGTCAGGCAGCGACTTCAGACGCGCTTCGGTAAGCGCGCGCTGCCGGAACGTTGCCTCAATCAGCGTTTCTGCCTGCTTCTGATGATTCACGACGTTGCCTATCAGACGAATGCCCTCTTTCAGCCCCTGGTTGTAGGCCTGCTCTTCGCTAATCAGATCGGGGTTGAGTTTGTTCTGCTGTTCTTTATCACCGGCACGCAGGGAAATGGCAATCACCGCGATGCCGAGATGCTGGATCTGATCGATCATCGCCTGCGGCGCATAATTGGTGACGAAAACCACCTGTGGATGCAGCGCAACCAGCTTTTCCAGGTCGACGTGGGTGAGGTCACCGAGCGTAGCGATGTTGTTGAGTTGAGGAACCAGGCGCGCATAGCCCTCGCCCAATTGCTGTTTCCAGTTAGCCATAACGCCCACCATCGTATCAGTGGCATCAAGCTGTACCAGTAAATTCAGGGTCTGATGCTGAAGAACAACCACGCGATCCACGCGATCGGGAACGGTAACCTGCCGGCCAAGCTGGTCAGTCACCTGCCGGTCGGCGTGGGCGGCAAAAGGAAGGAGTAAAGCAAAGAGAGCAGACGAGCACACCCTGGAAAAAACGCGCATAGAGAACCTCTGAAATATCGTTATATACCTTATGATATAACGATGGCGTTTCCATGGGAATGACTCTCAAGAGGTAGATGACGCCCGGCCGTCTGCCGGGCGCGGGACTACTCCGGTATTACCGGCACGATATTTTCGCTGGGATAGCAGCCCAGCACTTTCAGCGAACGCGTAATAGGCATCAACTCGTGCAGGGCCTGCTCAACCTCTTCGGCGCGAAGATTGCCCTGAAAATCAATATAAAACATCTCTTCCCAGGGATTGCCGTTAATGGGACGCGATTCCAGTTTGCTCATTACCAGATTGTGCTTACGCAGCACCAACAGCGCTTCCACCAGCGCGCCAGCCTGCTGGCCGGTTGCCATAATCAGCGTGGTTTTAGCCGGCACCTGAAGCGTCACCTCCACCGCTTTGCGGGCAAGAATGATGAAACGGGTGATGTTTTGCTGCTGATTTGCCAGGTTACGTTCAAGAACCTGTAATCCATACAGCGCGCCGCCTGCTTCGCTTCCCAGCGCGGCAGCTTCCGGTGAATTGAGCGCGGCTACTTTCTCCATTGCTGCCGCGGTACTTTCGGTGTACTCGATTTTCCAGTGCGGATAGCGCTGAAGGAAGTGGCTGCACTGCTGAAAAGGCTGCGGATGGCTGTAAACCGTTTTAATTTTTTGCAGATCGGTGGTGCCGGTCACCAGCACGCAGTGATCGATGGGCAGCGTCATTTCGCCAACAATAGAGAGGCTGGTTTGCTGCAACAGATCGTAAACATCATTGATGGAGCCGGAGCTGGTGTTTTCAATCGGCACCACCGCATAGTCTGCCTGCCCGCTTTCAACCTGTTGAAAAATCTCATGGAACTTCTGACAGCCGCTTTCAATAAAATTGTCGAAATGACGGGCGGCGTAGCGGCGCGCTGCCAGATGTGAATAGGAGCCTTTTGGCCCTAAAAACGCGATACGGGCCGACTGAGCGCTGGTATTGTTGAGATGTTTTTGCAGCAGCGCCTGTTGAGTCAGCACGGAATCTTCAATAATAAGTTGAAAAACGCGGGTAATGAAATGGCCGTCCAGCTTGTGATTTTTCCCGGAGGCAATCAGGCGTTCAAGCAGGTCGCGCTCGCGATCGATATCGCGAATGGGACGGCGTGTGTTCATTTTAGTTTTAGCAACGTCGATCGCCAGTTCACGGCGGCGAGCAAGCAGACTCAACAGCTCTTCATCCAGCGCGGTGATTTTATCGCGCAGAGCCAGCAAGGGATTGTCAGTGGTCATAGTCTTTCCTGTCTGGTATGCAAAAAAAAACCTCCCTTTTCGGGAGGCTTTATTGTTCGTCTTCGCATGGCTTCTTACACGACGAATGGCCTCCCGATCGGGGGAAGGTAAAAAAGAATGCGAAGAAAAACGGGAATCTGGTCATCGTCATGTCCGGCATGGTCGAAAGGGTAAAGTAACCGCTGCAATTTATTTCTGTCAATAAAAAACGCGCCCTGAGGCGCGTCGTTTTGCCGTTCTACTCTTCATCAATGATGCTAAGGTCTTTCACGCTGGCGTTCGCGCGGCGCGCTTCACCTTTATGCTGAACTTTATTCAGCTGTCGCTCCAGCTTATTGATAAGTTCATTAATGGCGACATACATATCATCATGCTTGGCGCTGGCGACCAGCGGGCCATTCGGCGTATTGATTGTTGCATCGGCGACGAATTCCTTCGGCTCCTTTGAAAGAATGATATGCGGGTTAATCAGATGGGTTTGCCACTTTTCAAGTTTGGCAAGACGGTCTTCGACATGTTGGCGGATCGCCGGGGTGATCTCCATGTGCTTGCTGGTAATGTTCAGAACCATAGTACTTACCTCTCTGTCATTTCCGTCGAATGTAGATTTAGCATAACCCTAAAAAGCCCCTGGCAGGTGATTGAGATCGTGTTTTTTTGTCACTTTTTGTCAATCATGACAAATTTGTGAGACATCACGGTAAACCTGCAAAATGAGGTTGCTGCAAGCCAGTAAGATGGGCATTATTGATGAGATAACCCAGCGGGTTCGCGCAGAACCCCGAGCTTTAAGAATAAAAAAGGCAGCCCGCGGGCTGCCTTTTTCGTCATTGAGAGTTACGCAGGATTGGCCGCGATAATCTTCGCGACTTTCTCCGCTTCTGCATTCAGTTGCAGATGACGATAGGCGTTTTCCATCAGCGGCAGCGCCGTACGCGTTGACTGCGTATCAGGATAGTCCTTCATCATTTGCTCTACGCGGTTAACAACAGCGACATACGCCTCGCGCTTAGTGTAGAATTGCGCCACGGATAGTTCATATTTAGCCAGACGATCTTTCAGATACACGAGACGCTTTCTGGCATCGGTCGCGTACTGGCTGTTTGGGTAACCCCGCAGCAGCTGAGAGAAGTCATGGAACGCGTCGCGCGCATGCGTGGGATCGCGGTCGGAGCGATCGATGCCGAAAAAGCCCTGCAATGCGCTGTCGTCAAGCGCCATGTCCGTCAGACCACGCATATAAATCACGTAATCAATATTCGGATGCGTTGGATTAAGACGCATAAAGCGGTCAATGGCGGCCTGCGCCAGCGGCAAATCGGCATTTTTGTAGTAAGCGTAGATCAGATCAAGCTGAACCTGCTGAGAGTAAGGCCCGAATGGATAGCGATTATCCAGCGCTTCCAGTTGCGTTATGGCGCCTTTAAAGTTACCGTCCTGGAGTTTTTGCTGGGCTGTAGCATAAATCTCGGAAGGCGGGTTGTCAGGCACCGTCTCTTTCGAGCCGGAACAACCCGCTAATACCAGGCTCAACGTGGCTGCAACCACCAGATATTTCATACGCGTCATGACGATTTGATTATCCTCAGAGTGTTATTCAGGAAGCTGTCCATTAAGCTCCCGATAGTGACCAGTACGATAGCACATTATATTAAACGGCATCGCCGTGAAAACCCAACGTTAACGAAGAAGCTGTTTATGGCACAACAAGTAAAACTCAACGCAACGGTCTCCGAATCGCAACTCGGACAACGCTTAGATCAGGCTTTGGCCGAATTGTTCCCTGACTATTCCCGATCTCGCATAAAAGAGTGGATTCTCGACCGTCGTATCGCTGTCAACGGCGTAATTATCGACAAACCCAAAGAAAAAGTGCTGGGTGGCGAACAAATCACTCTTGATGCAGAAATCGAAGAGGACGCCCGGTGGGAGGCACAAGACATTCCGCTCGATATCGTTTATGAAGATGACGATATTCTGGTGATCAATAAACCGCGCGATCTGGTTGTGCATCCCGGCGCCGGAAATCCCGATGGCACGGTGCTGAATGCGCTGCTGCATCACTATCCTGCCATTATGGATGTGCCTCGCGCCGGTATCGTACACCGTCTTGATAAGGACACAACCGGCCTGATGGTGGTCGCTAAAACGGTTCCTGCGCAGACGCATCTGGTGGAAACGCTTCAGTTGAGGGAGATAACCCGCGAGTATGAAGCCGTTGCCATTGGCCGCATGACCGCCGGCGGCACAGTGAACGAGCCCATCAGCCGTCATTCAACCAAACGTACGCACATGGCGGTGCATCCGATGGGCAAGCCGGCCACCACGCACTACCGCATCATGGAACACTTTCGCGCGCATACGCGTCTGCGCCTGCGTCTTGAAACCGGCCGTACGCACCAGATCCGCGTGCATATGTCACATATCAACCATCCGCTGGTTGGCGACCCGCTTTATGGTGGCCGCCCGCGTCCGCCGAAAGGCGCTTCCGACGCCTTCATTGCCACGCTGCGTCAGTTCGATCGTCAGGCGCTGCATGCGACTATGCTGCGCCTGTACCATCCTATCAGCGGTATCGAAATGGAGTGGCATGCGCCAATTCCACAGGATATGGTCGATCTGATCGCCGCGTTAAAGGATGATACCGAACAGTTTAAAGATCAGATGGACTGGTAATGTCTTTGATTTTTCCTGACTGGCCCGCGCCCGCCAGCGTGCGTGCCTGTTCCACCACGCGCGCTGGCGGCATCAGCCAGGCGCCCTGGTCGTCGCTCAACGTTGGCGATCACGTGGGCGACAGCCCGCATGATGTGCAGATTAACCGCGAACGTCTGGCGACCGTCGCCGATCTTCCCGCCATGCCTGCGTGGCTGACCCAGGTTCACGGTACGCGCGTTTTGCGCCTGACGGGTGAGAGGCAGGAAGGGGAGGCGGATGCAGCCTGGAGCGATCGGCGCGGCATGGTCTGCGCGGCGATGACCGCTGACTGTTTGCCGGTGCTGTTTTGCTCGCAGGACGGCAAAGAGGTGGCGGCGGCGCACGCAGGCTGGCGCGGATTGTGCGCGGGCGTGCTTGAAAATACGATAGATGCCTTTACGTGTCCGCCGGAAGAGATTATCGCCTGGCTGGGGCCGGCTATTGGCCCGGATGCTTTCGAAGTCGGGCCTGAAGTCCGCGAGGCGTTTATGGCGCAGCATCGCCACGACGGCGTCGCTTTTCGCCCTTCAGGCCGCAAATATTTCGCCGATATCTGGCAGCTCGCACGCTTGCGTCTGGCGCGAAAAGGTGTCCGTGATATCTCTGGCGGCGGGCTGTGCACCTTCTCCGCAACTGAGCAATTTTTCTCCTTCCGACGCGATGGCGTCACCGGCCGTATGGTAAGTTTGATCTGGTTGGTGTAACCTGGCGCCCTAAGACGATCCATGCTGTTGTTTTTTTCGCCAAAATATTTGGGCCATTAACTTGAAAATTTGAGGGATGACCTCATTTAATCTCCAGTAGCAATTTGGCCTGAATGGGGGAAATATGCGCCTGGATCGTCTTACTAACAAATTCCAGCTTGCTCTCGCCGACGCCCAGTCTTTAGCACTCGGGCGCGACAATCAATTTATCGAACCACTCCATCTGATGAGCGCCCTGCTCAATCAGGAGGGCGGTTCCGTTCGTCCTTTACTGACCGCCGCGGGCGTTAATGTTTCAACGCTGCAAAGCAGTGTAGAGCAGGCGATTGGACGGCTTCCGCAGGTCGAGGGCGCTGACGGAGACGTGCAGCCGTCGGCGGATCTTGTCCGTGTACTCAACCTGTGCGACAAGCTGGCGCAAAAACGCGCCGACAACTTTATTTCATCTGAACTGTTCGTATTAGCTGCACTGGACTCACGCGGTTCACTGGCTGATTTACTTAAATCCGCCGGCGCCAGCAGCGATAAATTATCGCAGGCCATTGAGCAAATGCGTGGAGGAGAGAACGTGAACGACCAGGGAGCTGAAGACCAGCGCCAGGCTTTGAAAAAATACACCATCGATCTGACCGAGCGCGCCGAGCAGGGCAAGCTCGATCCGGTTATCGGGCGCGATGAAGAGATCCGCCGGACAATTCAGGTGCTACAGCGCCGCACGAAAAATAATCCGGTGCTCATCGGCGAGCCTGGCGTGGGTAAAACCGCCATTGTCGAAGGGCTGGCGCAGCGCATTATTAATGGCGAAGTGCCGGAAGGGCTGAAGGGGCGCCGCGTACTGGCGCTGGATATGGGCGCGCTGGTAGCGGGTGCGAAATATCGCGGCGAATTCGAAGAGCGGCTGAAAGGCGTGCTTAACGATCTCGCCAAACACGAAGGCAACGTCATTCTTTTTATTGATGAATTGCATACCATGGTCGGCGCCGGTAAAGCGGATGGCGCTATGGACGCCGGTAACATGCTCAAACCCGCGCTGGCGCGCGGCGAACTGCACTGCGTCGGCGCGACCACGCTGGACGAGTACCGGCAGTATATCGAAAAGGACGCCGCACTGGAGCGTCGTTTCCAGAAGGTGTTTGTCGCCGAGCCGAGCGTTGAGGACACCATCGCGATTTTGCGCGGCCTGAAAGAGCGCTATGAGCTGCATCACCATGTGCAGATCACCGATCCGGCTATCGTCGCTGCCGCCACGCTCTCGCATCGTTATATTGCCGATCGGCAGCTTCCCGATAAAGCCATCGACCTGATTGACGAGGCCGCGTCCAGCATCCGTATGCAGATCGACTCCAAACCGGAATCGCTTGACCGCCTGGAGCGGCGTATTATTCAGCTCAAGCTGGAGCAGCAGGCACTGAAAAAGGAATCTGACGACGCCAGCATCAAGCGCCTGGAGATGCTGGAGAATGAGCTGGGCCAAAAAGAGAGTGAATATTCCGAGCTTGAAGAGGAGTGGAAAGCGGAAAAAGCCTCTCTTTCAGGCACGCAAACCATAAAATCGCAGTTGGAGCAGGCAAAACTTTCAATGGAGCAGGCACGGCGCTCCGGCGATCTGGCGCAGATGTCAGAACTGCAATATGGCAAAATTCCCGAGCTTGAGAAGCAGCTCGCATCCGCTACGCAAGCAGAAGGCAAAACCATGCGGCTGTTGCGTAACCGGGTCACCGACGTAGAGATTGCGGACGTGCTGGCGCGCTGGACCGGCATTCCCGTTGACCGCATGATGGAAGGCGAGCGTGACAAACTGCTCCGCATGGAACAGGAACTTCATCAGCGCGTAATCGGGCAGAATGAAGCGGTTGAGGCGGTTTCTAACGCAATTCGGCGCAGTCGCGCTGGCCTGGCCGACCCTAATCGTCCCATCGGCTCGTTCCTGTTCCTGGGGCCAACCGGCGTGGGTAAAACTGAGCTGTGTAAAGCGCTGGCAAACTTTATGTTTGACAGCGACGACGCGATGGTGCGCCTTGATATGTCTGAATTTATGGAAAAACATGCGGTGTCGCGTCTGGTCGGCGCACCGCCCGGCTATGTGGGTTACGAAGAGGGCGGCTATCTTACCGAAGCCGTACGACGCCGACCCTATTCGGTGATCCTGTTGGATGAAGTGGAAAAAGCACACCCGGATGTGTTCAATATTCTGCTTCAGGTACTGGATGACGGACGGCTCACCGACGGACAGGGCAGAACCGTCGACTTCCGTAATACGGTGGTGATCATGACGTCTAACCTTGGATCCGACCTGATTCAGGAGCGCTTTGGGGCGTTGAGCTACCCGGAAATGAAGGATATGGTGATGACCGTTGTCGGGCACCACTTCCGTCCGGAGTTTATTAACCGTATTGATGAGCTGGTGGTTTTCCATCCGCTGGGCGAACAGCATATTGCCTCTATTGCAAAAATTCAGCTTCAGCGGCTCTATGATCGTCTGGCCGACAAAGGCTATACGTTACATATTACCGATGCCGCACTGCAATTACTGGGCGAGAATGGATACGATCCGGTATACGGCGCAAGGCCGCTCAAGCGTGCGATTCAGCAACAGATTGAAAATCCGCTGGCGCAGCAGATTCTTTCTGGTGAACTGGTGCCGGGCAAAACAATCGAAATGGATGTGAAAGAAGGTGTAATTGTTACGCACCAGTAAACATTTTTAGTGAACAAAGTGGGCCGAAAGGCCCATTTTTGTTGGTTAATTCCCCTGAAAACTCTGGATTCGCCTGTTTCAGCGCAAAAAATAAGCGTTCGGTATGTTTTTCTAAAATCAGCGCTTGCCTTCCCCGGAGGCATCCCTATAATGCGCCTCCATCGAACGGCAGCAGGGCAGACGCCCGGCGCTGGATGATGAAGAGAAAATTCTGTAAAACAGGGTTGACTCTGCAAGAGGAAAGCGTAATATACGCCACCTCGCGAACCGCCGGTTAAGCCGCGTTCGCACTGCTCTTTAACAATTTATCAGACAATCTGTGTGGGCACTCGCAGGATTGATATCACAGCCTTCGGGCAGATGAACTATCAAGTCTTTGTTGAGTGAACACGTAATTCATTACGACGTTTTAATTCACAGAGCATCGCCATCCATGTGATGGCAAATCAGACTTTAATTGAAGAGTTTGATCATGGCTCAGATTGAACGCTGGCGGCAGGCCTAACACATGCAAGTCGAACGGTAGCACAGAGGAGCTTGCTCCTCGGGTGACGAGTGGCGGACGGGTGAGTAATGTCTGGGGATCTGCCCGGTAGAGGGGGATAACCACTGGAAACGGTGGCTAATACCGCATAATCTCGCAAGAGCAAAGTGGGGGACCTTCGGGCCTCACACTACCGGATGAACCCAGATGGGATTAGCCAGCTGGTGAGGTAACGGCTCACCAGGGCGACGATCCCTAGCTGGTCTGAGAGGATGACCAGCCACACTGGAACTGAGACACGGTCCAGACTCCTACGGGAGGCAGCAGTGGGGAATATTGCACAATGGGCGCAAGCCTGATGCAGCCATGCCGCGTGTATGAAGAAGGCCTTCGGGTTGTAAAGTACTTTCAGCGGGGAGGAAGGGTGAAGAGCGAATAACTTTTCACATTGACGTTACCCGCAGAAGAAGCACCGGCTAACTCCGTGCCAGCAGCCGCGGTAATACGGAGGGTGCAAGCGTTAATCGGAATTACTGGGCGTAAAGCGCACGCAGGCGGTCTGTTAAGTCAGATGTGAAATCCCCGGGCTCAACCCGGGAACTGCATTTGAAACTGGCAGGCTTGAGTCTCGTAGAGGGGGGTGGAATTCCAGGTGTAGCGGTGAAATGCGTAGAGATCTGGAGGAATACCGGTGGCGAAGGCGGCCCCCTGGACGAAGACTGACGCTCAGGTGCGAAAGCGTGGGGAGCAAACAGGATTAGATACCCTGGTAGTCCACGCCGTAAACGATGTCGATTTGGAGGCTGTGAGCTTGACTCGTGGCTTCCGTAGCTAACGCGTTAAATCGACCGCCTGGGGAGTACGGCCGCAAGGTTAAAACTCAAATGAATTGACGGGGGCCCGCACAAGCGGTGGAGCATGTGGTTTAATTCGATGCAACGCGAAGAACCTTACCTGGTCTTGACATCCACGGAATCGGGCAGAGATGCCTGAGTGCCTTCGGGAGCCGTGAGACAGGTGCTGCATGGCTGTCGTCAGCTCGTGTTGTGAAATGTTGGGTTAAGTCCCGCAACGAGCGCAACCCTTATCCTTTGTTGCCAGCGATTCGGTCGGGAACTCAAAGGAGACTGCCGGTGATAAACCGGAGGAAGGTGGGGATGACGTCAAGTCATCATGGCCCTTACGACCAGGGCTACACACGTGCTACAATGGCGCATACAAAGAGAAGCGACCTCGCGAGAGCAAGCGGACCTCATAAAGTGCGTCGTAGTCCGGATCGGAGTCTGCAACCCGACTCCGTGAAGTCGGAATCGCTAGTAATCGTGGATCAGAATGCCACGGTGAATACGTTCCCGGGCCTTGTACACACCGCCCGTCACACCATGGGAGTGGGTTGCAAAAGAAGTAGGTAGCTTAACCTTCGGGAGGGCGCTTACCACTTTGTGATTCATGACTGGGGTGAAGTCGTAACAAGGTAACCGTAGGGGAACCTGCGGTTGGATCACCTCCTTACCAGAAGATACTTTTTTGCGCAGTGTCCACAACAGATTGTCTGATAGAAGTAATGAGCAACAGTATCAGAGTCCCCATCGTCTAGAGGCCCAGGACACTGCCCTTTCACGGCTGTAACAGGGGTTCGAATCCCCTTGGGGACGCCATCTCCGATAACGCGTGAAAGACGTTATCACTCAGTATCCCAAAACTGACTTAATCAAGTCGGCTTTGTGATATTTGCTCTTTAACAATCCGGAACAAGCTGAAAATTTGAAAACGACATAGTGGGTCACTCTGCGTATAGAGTGGCGCAAACACTATGGTCGGGTCTCTCAAATGCCTGCAACAGCATGTGTCCTCCGGGACGCTTGTGGGTTGTGAGGTTAAGTGACGAAGCGTACACGGTGGATGCCCTGGCAGTCAGAGGCGATGAAGGGCGTGCTAATCTGCGATAAGCGTCGGTAAGGTGATATGAACCGTTATACCCGACGATACCCGAATGGGGAAACCCGGTGCAATCCGTTGCATCATCGCAACATGAATACATAGTGTTGCGAGGCGAACCGGGGGAACTGAAACATCTAAGTACCCCGAGGAAAAGAAATCAACCGAGATTCCCCCAGTAGCGGCGAGCGAACGGGGAGGAGCCCGGAACCATCATCAGCGGTTGCGTCAGTGGAAGCGTCTGGAAAGTCGCACGATACAGGGTGAAAGTCCCGTACACGAAGATGCAGCCGTTGTGAGTTCGAAGAGTAGGGCGGGACACGTGGTATCCTGTCTGAATATGGGGGGACCATCCTCCAAGGCTAAATACTCCTGACTGACCGATAGTGAACCAGTACCGTGAGGGAAAGGCGAAAAGAACCCCGGCGAGGGGAGTGAAACAGAACCTGAAACCGTGTACGTACAAGCAGTGGGAGCCTCATTTATGGGGTGACTGCGTACCTTTTGTATAATGGGTCAGCGACTTGTATTCTGTAGCAAGGTTAACCGTATAGGGGAGCCGAAGGGAAACCGAGTCTTAACCGGGCGTTAAGTTGCAGGGTACAGACCCGAAACCCGGTGATCTAGCCATGGGCAGGTTGAAGGTTGGGTAACACTAACTGGAGGACCGAACCGACTGATGTTGAAAAATCAGCGGATGACCTGTGGCTGGGGGTGAAAGGCCAATCAAACCGGGAGATAGCTGGTTCTCCCCGAAAGCTATTTAGGTAGCGCCTCGTGAATTCATCTCCGGGGGTAGAGCACTGTTTCGGCTAGGGGGCCATCCCGGCTTACCAACCCGATGCAAACTGCGAATACCGGAGAATGTTATCACGGGAGACACACGGCGGGTGCTAACGTCCGTCGTGAAGAGGGAAACAACCCAGACCGCCAGCTAAGGTCCCAAAGTCATGGTTAAGTGGGAAACGATGTGGGAAGGCCCAGACAGCCAGGATGTTGGCTTAGAAGCAGCCATCATTTAAAGAAAGCGTAATAGCTCACTGGTCGAGTCGGCCTGCGCGGAAGATGTAACGGGGCTAAACCATGCACCGAAGCTGCGGCAGCGACGTGAATGCGTTGTTGGGTAGGGGAGCGTTCTGTAAGCCGTCGAAGGTGGACTGTGAGGTCTGCTGGAGGTATCAGAAGTGCGAATGCTGACATAAGTAACGATAAAGCGGGTGAAAAGCCCGCTCGCCGGAAGACCAAGGGTTCCTGTCCAACGTTAATCGGGGCAGGGTGAGTCGACCCCTAAGGCGAGGCCGAAAGGCGTAGTCGATGGGAAACAGGTTAATATTCCTGTACTCGGTGTTACTGCGAAGGGGGGACGGAGAAGGCTATGTTGGCCGGGCGACGGTAGTCCCGGTTTAAGCGTGTAGGTGTGTGTTCCAGGCAAATCCGGTTCACTTTACACTGAGGCGTGATGACGAGGCACCACGGTGCTGAAGCAACAAATGCCCTGCTTCCAGGAAAAGCCTCTAAGCATCAGGTAACACAGAATCGTACCCCAAACCGACACAGGTGGTCAGGTAGAGAATACCAAGGCGCTTGAGAGAACCCGGGTGAAGGAACTAGGCAAAATGGTGCCGTAACTTCGGGAGAAGGCACGCTGGTGCGTAGGTGAAGTCACTTGCTGACGGAGCTGAAGCCAGTCGAAGATACCAGCTGGCTGCAACTGTTTATTAAAAACACAGCACTGTGCAAACACGAAAGTGGACGTATACGGTGTGACGCCTGCCCGGTGCCGGAAGGTTAATTGATGAGGTTATCCGTAAGGAGAAGCTTTTGATCGAAGCCCCGGTAAACGGCGGCCGTAACTATAACGGTCCTAAGGTAGCGAAATTCCTTGTCGGGTAAGTTCCGACCTGCACGAATGGCGTAATGATGGCCAGGCTGTCTCCACCCGGGACTCAGTGAAATTGAACTCGCTGTGAAGATGCAGTGTACCCGCGGCAAGACGGAAAGACCCCGTGAACCTTTACTACAGCTTGACACTGAACACTGAGCCTTGATGTGCAGGATAGGTGGGAGGCTTTGAAGCGTGGACGCCAGTCTGCGCGGAGCCATCCTTGAAATACCACCCTTTAATGTTTGGTGTTCTAACCTTGCGCCGTGATCCGGCGCGGGGACAGTGTCTGGTGGGTAGTTTGACTGGGGCGGTCTCCTCCCAAAGCGTAACGGAGGAGCACGAAGATTGGCTAATCACGGTCGGACATCGTGAGGTTAGTGCAAAGGCATAAGCCAGTTTGACTGCGAGAGTGACGGCTCGAGCAGGTGCGAAAGCAGGTCTTAGTGATCCGGTGGTTCTGAATGGAAGGGCCATCGCTCAACGGATAAAAGGTACTCCGGGGATAACAGGCTGATACCGCCCAAGAGTTCATATCGACGGCGGTGTTTGGCACCTCGATGTCGGCTCATCACATCCTGGGGCTGTAGCAGGTCCCAAGGGTACGGCTGTTCGCCGTTTAAAGTGGTACGCGAGCTGGGTTTAGAACGTCGTGAGACAGTTCGGTCCCTATCTGCCGTGGGCGCTGGAGAATTGAGAGGGTTTGCTCCCAGTACGAGAGGACCGGAGTGAACGCACCACTGGTGTACGGGTTGTCATGCCAATGGCACTGCCCGGTAGCTAAGTGCGGAACGGATAAGCGCTGAAAGCATCTAAGCGCGAAACCAGCCTCGAGATGAGTTCTCCCTGAGTCCTTGCGACTCCTGAAGGGACGTTGAAGACGACGACGTTGATAGGCCGGATGTGTAAGCGCAGCGATGCGTTGAGCTGACCGGTACTAATGACCCGAGAGGCTTAACCTTACAACGCCAGAAGCGTTCTGGTGGTATTGAGAGACGAAGACGAATTTTCAGCGGATGTTCCGGATAACAGAATTTGCCTGGCGGCTTTAGCGCGGTGGTCCCACCTGACCCCATGCCGAACTCAGAAGTGAAACGCCGTAGCGCCGATGGTAGTGTGGGGTCTCCCCATGTGAGAGTAGGGAACTGCCAGGCATCATACAGACGGAAAAGCCTCATGCGAAAGCATGAGGCTTTTTTCGTTTATGCATCGAGAAACGAGAAAAAACGAAACCCATTCACATTAATTATCCTGCCTGAATCTGTTACGATCGCTTCGCACACCCGGCTTATAATCCAACGAACTTCACATTTTCTGAAGTCTGAACATTAAAACAATTTATTCACATCCTGCTAATGCGGTTTACTGCTGCTTGCTGTTTCTTTCTTATCGCCAATTTCCAGCAAGGATCAAAATGGATAATCATAAATCTGGCATGCAGTCGGGAGAGCACGACGTCAGTACACGCCAGCGAATCTGGGCTATCGTGGGGGCATCATCGGGGAACCTGGTCGAATGGTTTGACTTCTACGTCTACTCTTTCTGTTCGCTCTACTTCGCCCACGTTTTCTTTCCTTCCGGCAACACCACAACCCAACTGCTGCAAACCGCAGGTGTATTCGCCGCAGGCTTTTTGATGAGGCCTATTGGCGGTTGGTTATTTGGCTATATTGGCGACAGGCACGGCCGTAAAAAGTCGATGCTCATTTCTGTGTGCATGATGTGTTTTGGTTCGCTGGTGATAGCCTGCCTGCCGGGTTACGATGCCATTGGTATTTGGGCCCCCGCGCTTCTGCTGCTTGCACGGCTGTTTCAGGGACTGTCTGTTGGCGGCGAATATGGCACCAGCGCCACTTATATGAGCGAAGTCGCGATTGAAGGTAAGAAGGGCTTCTATGCTTCTTTTCAGTACGTTACGCTCATTGGTGGACAGTTGATGGCGCTGCTGACCGTGGTGGTGCTGCAACAGGTGCTGAGCGAAGAGGCGCTGCGCGCGTGGGGATGGCGCATTCCGTTTGCTCTGGGTGCCGCGCTGGCCATTGTTGCGCTCTATTTACGCCGATCGCTTAACGAGACGTCAGACCGTAAAACACGCGAACATGAAGACGCCGGCTCGCTGAAAGGTATCTGGAAAAACCGCCGAGCGTTCATCATGGTGCTGGGATTTACCGCGGGCGGTTCGCTGAGTTTTTATACCTTCACTACCTATATGCAGAAATACCTCGTTAATACTTCGGGAATGGACACGAAAATGGCCAGCGCAATAATGACCGCTGCGCTGTTTATTTTCATGCTGATCCAACCTGTCATCGGCAGTCTGTCAGATAAGATTGGGCGTCGCAGCTCTATGCTTATTTTCGGCGGGTTTGCAGCAATTTGTACCGTACCCGTATTGACGCTGTTGCAGAGCGTCACCAGCCCGTGGATCGCTTTTTTGCTGGTGATGCTTTCGCTGATAATCACCAGTTTTTACACCTCGATCAGCGGCATACTGAAAGCGGAGATGTTCCCGCCGGAGGTTCGTGCGCTGGGCGTTGGGCTTTCCTATGCTGTGGCGAACGCAATATTTGGCGGTTCAGCAGAATACGTGGCGCTGTCGCTTAAATCGGTAGGAAGTGAAACCAGCTTCTTCTGGTATGTGTCAGCCATGGGCGCGGTCGCATTTCTGGTTTCGTTGTTATTACATCGGAAAGGAAAGGGCATTCAGCTCTGATTATTGGCCCAGGTTCCATAGCGTATAGCCGGTGGCAGCGCCGGCTAAATCCCAGCTAAAATCTTTCCAGCTCCAGCCGGTACCGCCTTCACGGCTGTCATAAAGTTCTTTCATCGCGCCAGGGCCAAGAGAAAACATCACGCCGAAGCTGGCGCTGCGATGCTCGCGCCAGTTCTGATGTTCACCGTAGCTGCTGCCCGCAGCGGTCAAAAATGCGGAGGAGAGGAAATGCTGAGCTTTGTCCTGACCGGTCCAGCTGTCCTGCGCCATATGGGTACAGCCGGTGCAGCACAGCGTCAACAGTAGCAGCAGCTTACGCATTGGCTCTCCTGAGGTTAAAGAATGCGGCTGATCAACCTGTCGATGCGGATACGGCGCAGGCGACGGATCAGTTTGCGCACCTTGAGGGGATAGTCGGCGATACTTTCCAAATCGCGGAAGTGCTGGACTACCGTGGTGTGTTGACGGATCAGATCCAATTCATGCGCACTCTGTTCCGTGAGCTGATGAAGGGGATCGTGGATCAGTACCGCATTCTCGAGATCCAACCGCCAGGCTCTGGGATTCAGGTTATTACCGGTAATCAGCATCCATTCGTCATCGACCCACACGCCCTTCAGGTGGTAGCTGTTTTCACCGTCTTTCCACAGGCGAACCTGAAGCTGGCCGTTATTCACAAAATATTGTAAACGGCTGAGGAAGCGGCGCAGGTTAATTTCGTACAAATAAGGCAGCGCGCCGATCACCTTAAAGGGCTGATCCTGCGGAATATAAAAATCGTTGGCCGTTTTATCACCGACGATGATCTCAACCGTTCGTCCGCGACGCAACAGCCAGATAATATTCCGAACCAGAATGGCGGGCAGATTGAAATAGGGCGTACACAGGGTCAGCTTCTGCTCGGCGCAGGGCATCAGATGGTAGATGGTTTTATTCAACAGACTACGCCTGCCGAGGCCCACCAGCGGCGTTACCGCCAGTTGTTCATTGTTGGCGTCGCCAACAAATTCATAATCGAAGCCGCGAAGCTCCTGACGGAACTGACGAGTTTCGTTTTTGATTTCCGGGCTTTTCGGGCGCTCATGCTGATCCAGACGGTGAACGGCCTCTGCCTGGATCAAATTCTTATCGATCCAGTGCATCATGGTTTCCGCCAGCGAGACATTGCGGATCAGCTGGTAGCGATCGTAGCGGTATTTATCATGCTGATGCAGATAGACGTCGTTCAGACTGGCGCCGGTGTAGAACAGCGTATCGTCGATGATTGAGCCTTTAAGATGTAGCACGCCCAGTGCTTCGCGCGTGTTCACCGGCACGCCATAAATTGGGATCGCGATATCAGCATGCCGATCTGCCATTTCGCAATACCAGTCGGCATTGGTTGCGCCGCGCGCTGCGCCAATGCGACCACGCTGCGCACGATGCCAGTCGACAAGAATGCGCACCTCCAGATCGGGTCGCAGCCGTTTCGCCTCATAAAGCGCGGAGAGAACGGCGCGTCCGGCGTCATCGTTTTCAAGATAGAGAGCGACAAGACAGATCCGGCGGGTGGCGGTAGCGATTTTTTCGAGGAGCGTTTTACGAAAATCGGCCGGAGAGTAAAGCGTGGTGTAGTCGGCAACCGACTGAGACAATTTTGGCAGTTGCGCAAGGTGCTGTTGGTGTTTATTACGTTTAAATTTTGACAACATCACAGTGCGTATCTTCTCTGTTTATAGAATGGCTTTTGCCATAAATTCATCACGTTGACTGGCAATAATACCATCAGTCAGGCCGAAGTGGGCCAGTTTTACGTTTCCAGACGTTATTCAGCCGGTGCGGAAAGCGGCAATGAAAGAGTGACGATGCCGTCTTCAAGCTGAACGTCAACCGCAAAACCAAGCTTGCGCGCCAGCGTAATCATTCCGCGATTGCCGGGCATGGTAATACCATTGAGCTGGTTAAGGCCGTGCTGTCGGGTATAATCAATCATCTTCTCCAGCAGGCGTCGCCCCAGTCCCAGGCCTTTCAGATCTGAGCGAACCAGCACCGAAAACTCGGCATCGATGTTGTCCGCATCGGAAATCGCCCGCGTCACGCCTATTATCTCATCCGCGCCCTGAAACGGCCGAACCGCAACGAGCGCCATTTCACGATCGTAGTCGATCTGCGTCATGTTCGCCAAATCCTCATGCGTGAACTCGTTGATCTCACTGAAGTAGCGATAATAAAGGTCTTCCTTTGTCACCTGCGCGATAAACGCGCGCAGCAGCGGCTCATCTTCCGGCAATATTGGACGAAACAGGCAGCGTTCGCCGTTCTTCAGCGTAATCCGCTCCTCAAGCGCGTGTGGATAAGGGCGGATAGCCAGGCGGCTTTCAGCCTCTCCGCTGAACGCGGCCAGTTGCATATTGACGTCCAACAGAGAAAATTCGCTACCGGCGGCGAGAAGAGGATGGATATCAAGTCGGACGATTTGCGGGCAGTCAACGATCAGGTTGGATACCCGAACCAGCACTTCGCTGATACCCGTGACGTCGAGCGGCTGCTGCGCGCTGCGGCTGCGAATTTTTCCGCTCTTTAAGGCCTGAATCACCAGATAACGCGCCAGGGTCATATTCAGCGGCGGCAGCGCCACTACGGCTTGTCTGTCCGTCTGCCACTCAATGCCGCCCTCACCCAGCAGGATAACCGGCCCAAACACCGGATCCTGCTCCACCAGTACGCGCAGCTCCTGCGCGCCCGCGCGGTTCGCCATGCTCTGAACCAGCAGGCCGTGCACGCGTGCCTGTGGCCACGTGAGCCTGACGCGATCGATAATCGCATCCGCCGCCTGCTGCACCTCACTGGCCGTCCGCAAATAGAGCATCACGCCCTGAACGTCTGATTTGTGCGGAATGTCCGGCGAACGCAGCTTCAGCGCCACCGGGTAGCCTGTCTGACCGGCAATGTGCACGGCTTCAGCGCTGTCGCTGGCTATCCATGTGGGTAGCGTATTTAAGCCATAGGCGCGCAGAATATCCTGCACTTCATGCGTATCCAGCCGGTTCGCGCCCTCATCCAGCGCCTGCTGGATCAGACGATGCGCATCGGTGGTATTGGCCGTGAGATTAACCGGCAGCGCAGGCGTTTCGCGCAGCTGTTTCTGATTGCGGCGATACTCAACCATATGCATGAACGCGGTTACCGCGCCTTCCGGCGTGCGGTAGGTAGGAATACCCGCGTCGCTGAACAGCCGTCGCGCCTCCTGCGACGAAAATTCACCGCACCAGTTGGTGAGCAACGTCATCTGTCGGGCGCGGGGATGCTGTGCAATCGCTTCAATAAGCTGTCGGGCCGTTTCCGTCGCGGGCGCCACCGCGCTGGGCGCGTGAATAATCAGCAGCGCGTCAATCTCCTGGCTGTCCATCAGGCGGCTCACCGTTTGCAGATAGCGTTCCACGGTGGCGTCGTCTTTCAGATCGAGTGGATTACCCGCATCGGCTGCCGCAGGCAGCAGAGTGGCGAGCATCTCATCGCTCAGCGTCGCCAGCTTGCCGTTACGCGCATCCAGTTGATCCAGCGCCAGCGCGGCAGGCGCGGCACCGTTGCTGACGATCATCAATCGCTCGCCCCGCAGCGGCCGCATATAGCTCAGCGTCTCTACGGCGGAGAAAAGTTCATGCGTATCGTGTACGCGCAGCAGGCCAGCGCGCTGTATTGCCGCATCCCATGCCGCATCCAGTCCCGCATGCGTTTTCAGCAGCCGTTGCGCCTGCGGGCTGCGGCCGCTTTTAATCACCAGAATGGGCTTGTTGCGCGCGGCGCTGCGTGCGGCGGAAACGAAACGGCGCGCGTCGCTCAGGTGTTCGAGGTAGAGCAGAATGGCGCTGGTTTTGCCGTCGCGCGCCAGAAAATCGAGAAGGTCGTCGACATCAATATCCAGACTGTCGCCCAGCGCGATAAACCAGGAGAAGCCGAGCTGCCGCTGCTGCGCCCAGTCCAGAATGGTATTAGAGACCGCCGCAGACTGAGAAATAAAAGCGAGCTTGCCGCGGGCGATCGGCACCGGCGAAAAGCTGGCGTTCAGCCCCTGCCAGGGCGCGAGCAGGCCAAGGCTGTTGGGGCCAAGCAGGCGGATTTGCCACGCGCTGGCGCACTTTTTCAGTGCATCAAGCTGGCTTTCAGGCGCGGAAAGAATAATGCAGGCTTTGCAGCCGCGTTCGCCCAGGGCGTTGAGCAGTTCGAGATTGCGATCGGCATGTGTACAGATCACCGCGAGATCGGGCGACAGCGGCAGGCTGGCGATATCGCGCCAGGCCAGTACGCCGCACACGGCTTTATATTTCGGCGTGACCGGGAGAATGGGGCCGCTGAAGCCGCCTGCCAGCAGGTTGCGCATCATCAGATAACCGGCGCGACCGGAACGTGTTGAGGCGCCGATGACCGCTATCGACGCTGGTTTTAACAACCCTTCTAACCCACGTTGGCTCATTTTCTTCTCCCAAAGAGATCCTTCAGGTCGATTCTAAACGCTTTTACAGAGGATAGTCGGGCATAGCACTTATATTTTTAAATCAGCCTGATAAGCAGGATGATACGGTTTGCCGGCCAGATAGCGGCGTCGAAAAAGATCGAAGTGATGAAATAGCGCGCTACCGGCGGCGTCGTCGCCGGCCTGCATCAGCAGCTCTGCCGCTACCTCTGCCGTGCAGTGCTGGCCCTCGCCGTGCGCTTCGCGTAGCTGGTAGCGCGAGGGCGTGGTCAGCGTGAGCGACATGACCGGCAGCGCATCCAGCCACGGGCTTTTCCGGAACATCTTGCGCGCCTCGGTCCAGGTGCCGTCCAGCATGATAAACAGCGGCGGCTTACCGCCCTGTGGCGGAGCGGTTTCGACACGGCGGTCCGCATCGGCGTAGGACGCGGGAAAGACGACCATCGGCTGCACGTCCGGGTTTCTGACCGCAGCAAGCAGCGCGGGATCGGGTTCGGTGCGCGACCAGCCGAACGCCTGCGTATCCGGCAAAATGTCGGCGATCAGACGGCCGGTATTGCTGGGTTTCATCGGCTCAGTGTCAAACATCACCAGGCAGAACCGGCTACGCGCCTGCTGAGGCTGAAGCGTGGCGCACAGACAGTTTTTCTCCGGCAGCAGGCAGCGCTGACAGCGTAAAATGCGGTTGCCGCGCGCCAGAAAGGGGCGGGTGGCACGGGCGAGGCGCTCGGCGCGCAGGCGGAGGACGGCGTTTTCAGTCATAGAGTGTTATCGAAGGAAAACGCCATTCTAGCGGAAAGAGGGCAGCCACAGCCAGCGGCGCTGGCTGTCAGGCAGCATTAAAGCGTTTCGTCCAGCCATGCGTTAAACGGCGCTTTAGGCATGGCGCCGCTCAGCATATCCACCATCTGGCCCTCTTTAAATAACATGATGGAAGGAATGCTTCGGATACGAAAGCGGTTGCTCAGCGCGGGTTCTGCCTCGGTATCCACTTTGATAAAGCGAACTTTGCCGCCGCGCTCGGCCGCCACTTCTTTATAGATCGGCGCGAAGTTAACGCAGGGGCCGCACCATGGCGCCCAGAAATCGATAACCACCGGCAGATCGTCCTGAAGATATTTGTCCAGCGTCGCGCTGGTGGCATTAATGACTTCGCCGGTAAACAGCGGGCTGCCACAGCGGCCGCATTTTGCGCCATCTTCTGCGCGTTCCTGCGGCAGGCGATTGGTTGCCTGGCATGATGCACAAACCGTATTCATTCTTCACCTCAAACCTGACATAACGTTGTCTCAAGTATGATTCTCAGGTTTCAGGACAACAAAGTGATTTGTTCGATAGGTATAATAGTCGCAAACTTGCAACGCGCTTTCGCTGAAGTTAATAGCTAAGCGCCGCTACATCAGGTAACCTGCGCGCGTCGCGCTCAGCCAGGTGGAGGAAAAATGAACGACGAATTTAAAGGTAAAAGCGGAAAAGTCAAAGTGATGTACGTCCGCAGCGATGATGAAAGCCCAAAACGCGGCCATAATCCTCGCACCGGTAAGGGTGGATCGCGTCAGGACAACGATCGTCGTCCGGCGCGTTTCACAGAAAGCAAACCGCGCGGCGGGCGCGATCGCGACGACGATTTTGCGGGCGGTTCGCCGTGGCGCACGGTATCCCGGGCCCCGGTCGGGAGTGATGAAAATAAACCCGATCACGGCGGCATCAGCGGTAAAAGCTTCATTGATCCGGCGCAGATCCGTCGTCAGCGCATGGAAGAAACGCGCGTTTATGGCGAAAATGCCTGTCAGGCGCTGTTCCAGAGCCGCCCGGAGTGCATTGTGCGTGCGTGGTTCATTCAGAGCGTCACGCCGCGTTTTCGCGAAGCACTGAAGTGGATGGCGGCCAACCGCAAGGCTTACCACGTTGTGGAAGAGGACGAGTTGGAAAAAGCGTCCGGTACGGAGCACCACGGCGGCGTCTGCTTCCTGATTAAAAAACGCATGGGAATGCCGGTGACAGACTGGCTGGCCAGAGCGGAGCAGAAAGACTGCGTGCTGGCGCTGGAAGACATCGGCAATCCGCACAACCTTGGCGGCATGATGCGCAGCTGCGCGCACTTTGGCATTAAAGGGCTGCTGGTGGACGATGCCGGGCAGCTGGAGTCGGGCGCGGCAGTGCGCACGGCAGAAGGCGGCGCGGAGCACGTACAGGCGATCGGCGGCGAAACCTTTGCCGGCGCACTGGATGAATTCCGCAAGGCGGGCTACACCATCGTGACCACCTCAAGCCACAAAGGCACGCCGTTGGCGCAGGCGGAACTGCCAGCGAAGATGGTGCTGGTGCTGGGGCAGGAGCGCGACGGCCTTTCTGAAAGCATCTGGCATCAGGGCGATATGAACGTGTCGATTGGCGGTACCGGCAACGTCGAGAGCCTGAATGTGTCGGTGGCCACCGGCATTCTGCTTGCGGAGTGGTGGCGTCAGAACGCATAACGTATAAACCCAGGCCTGTGCCAGTCAGTCAATGCTGACTGGCATTTTTTTTACCTCTCTCTTCCCTGCCATAAACACCTCGTTTTGTCGTTTCTGTCATGCCGAACTTCAGCTCACTGCCAGCCCGATGTCGAAGGTGGCAACAGGAAGAAGGCGTGACATGACGAACCATTGCACGCTGCATTTGCAAAAAACATTGTTTTAACAAAATGGCATCGGAGATTTTGCAAATGACAACATATCTACAGCACTATATTAACGGCGACTTTGTCGCTCATTCTGAAGAAACCTGGATCGATGTCATCAACCCGGCAACGGAAGTGCTGCTGTCGCGTATCCCTCAGGGCACCGCGCAGGAGGCCAACCGGGCCATCAACGCCGCCGATGCAGCACAGCCGGCCTGGGAAGCGTTGCCTGCCGTAGAACGCGGTCGCTGGCTGCGTAAGCTCGCCAGCGCCATCCGCGAGCGTGTGGCCGATCTGACCAACGCTCTGGTGGCCGAAGGCGGTAAAACCCACGCGCTGGCGCATACCGAGGTGATGTTCACCGCAGACTATTTCGATTACATGGCCGAGTGGGCGCGGCGCTACGAAGGCGCTATCGTCAACAGCGACCGCGCCAATGAAAACATCTTTGTTTTCAAAAAGGCGATTGGCGTGACCACCGGCATTTTGCCGTGGAACTTTCCGTTTTTCCTGATTGCCCGTAAAGCCGCGCCTGCGCTGGTGACCGGCAACACAATCGTGATTAAACCGAGCGAGCTGACGCCAAACAATGCCGGGATCTTTGCTGAAATCGTGCATCAGGTCGGCTTGCCAAAAGGCGTGCTGAATCTGGTCTATGGTTACGGGCCGGAAGTGGGGCAGGCGTTGGCATCCAACCCGAAAGTCGGTCTGGTCAGCCTGACCGGCAGCGTGGGCGCAGGTATTGCGACGATGACGGCGGCGGCAAAAAACGTAACAAAAGTCTCCCTCGAGTTAGGCGGTAAAGCGCCCGCGATTGTCATGGACGATGCCGATATCGACGTAGCGGTAAAGGCGATTGTCAGTTCGCGGGTGATCAATACCGGTCAGGTGTGTAACTGTGCCGAGCGCGTCTACGTGCAGGCGGGTATTTACGATCGGTTTATGACTGCGCTGATCGCCGCTTTCAAAGCGGTAAAATTTGGCGATCCGGCAGAGCAGGCGGAAATCGATATGGGGCCGCTGATCACCGCCGCCGCGCTGGCACGCGTTGAGGAGAAGGTTGCCACCGCCGTGGCACAGGGCGGCAGAGTGGTGCTCGGCGGTAAACGCGTTGGCACTAAAGGTTTCTTTTTTGAACCGACCATCATCACCGATGTGCGGCAGGATATGGAGATCGTGCGGGACGAGATTTTCGGGCCGGTGCTGCCGGTGATGAGCTTTACAACGCTGGATGAGGCGATCGCGCTGGCAAACGACTGCGAATATGGCCTGACCTCATCGCTCTATACGCGGGATCTCAACAACACCTTCATTGCGCTGCGCAAGCTGAAATTTGGCGAAACCTACGTCAACCGTGAGAACTTTGAAGCGATGCAGGGCTTTCACGCGGGCTGGCGCAAATCCGGCATCGGCGGTGCGGACGGGCGTCACGGGCTGGAGGAGTATCTCCAGACGCACGTTGCTTACCTCCAGTTGCAGGATTAATCACCCATAAAAAATGCCAGTCAGGTTCGCTGACTGGCATCAGGGTACGTCAGTGCGCGCCGCCGCCGCCACCGCCGGAACTGAACGGCGGACGAGCAAACCAGATCAACACCAGCAGCAAAATGAATATCCCGGCCGATACCCAGAAAATTTCGTTAGCGGAAATAATCAACCCCTGGTTGGTGATCTGCTGCGCTATCCATGAGGACGCCTGATCGTGGCTCATCCCCATCCCTTCCAGCTTGCGGTACATCTCCTGCGAATTCACGTTGTAAGCATTCACTGACTCGCTAAGCTGGCTGTGGTGCATTGATTCCCGGTTCGACCACAGGGTGGTGGTGATCGAGGTGCCGATGGAGCCCGCCAGCGTTCGCGTAAAGTTCGACAGGCTTGATGCCGCCGCCAGCCGTTCCGGCGGCAAACCGGAGAGGGTAATGGTGGTCAACGGCATAAAGAAGCAGGCCACGGCGAAGCCCTGAATAAACTGCGGCCACGCGGAGGCGCCGAAATCCATTCCCGGTTCAAAGGTGTAGGCGCGCCAGTAAAAGCAAATGGCGTACATGATAAAGCTGAAGGTCACCAGCTTGCGCATATCAAGGCGATGGGCGAAACGGCCAATAATCGGCGACAGAATAACCGGGATGATCCCTACCGGCGCCGAGGCCAGTCCGGCCCATGTGGCCGTGTAGCCATAGACCTCCTGCAACAACTGCGGCAACAGCACGATGGAGCCGAAGTAGAGCATGTACGCCAGGCTTATCGACAGACAACCGATGGTGAAGTTACGCGACTTAAACAGCGACAGATCGACGATCGGATGGTCGTCCGTCAGCTCCCAGATCAACAGTACCGCCAGGGCAATCACCGCCACAATGGTTAAGGTGATGATCTCCTGTGAGCTGAACCAGTCCAGTTCTTTGCCGCGATCGAGCATTACCTGCAAAGAGCCAATGCCCACCACCAGCAGCGTCAGCCCGACAATATCAATGGGACGCACCACCGTGGCAGTTTCGCGATTGCGCAGCGTCTGAAGCGTCAGCATCACCACCACGACGCCAATCGGCACGTTGATGAAGAAGATCCAGCCCCAGTGATAGTTATCACTGATCCAGCCGCCAAGGATCGGGCCGCAGATAGGCGCAACGATTACCGTCATCGCCCATAATGAGAGCGCGATGCTGCGTTTGGCGGGCGGATAGTTACTGAGCAGCAGGCTTTGCGACAGCGGGATCAGCGGCCCGGCCACCACGCCCTGGATAACGCGAAAGAAGATCAGCATGGAAAGGCTTTCTGACATGCCGCACAGCCAGGAAGCCACGGCGAACGCCGCCGTGGCCCAGACAAAGAGCTTCACTTCACCGACGCGCTTCGCCAGCCACCCGGTTATCGGAATCGAAATGGCGTTCGCCACGCCAAACGAGGTGATAACCCAGGTGCCCTGCGAGTTCGACGCGCCAAGGTTACCGGCAATCGTCGGTATCGCCACGTTGGCGATGGTTGAGTCAAGCACCTGCATAAAGGTGGCCAGCGACAGCGCGATGGTCATCAGAACCAGCGGCATGCCTTCAAGCGGTTTTTGCGCCATAACAGCCTCCCGCTTTCTCAGTTCGCATTGGCACGAATGATCTCAGCAATCATCTGGTTGGCCGGTGCCAGATCCAGCGCCAGCGCATCGCTTTGATAGGCGGGCGTCTGGCGAGCGCTGGTAGCCAACACGGCACCGTCCGCGTTGCTGGTATCCACTGTTACCAGGGTGGAAAGACCAATGCGCAGCGGATGCTTTTCCACTTCCTGCGGATCGAGTTCGATACGCACCGGCAGGCGCTGAACAACCTTAATCCAGTTGCCGGTGGCGTTCTGCGCGGGCAGCAGCGAGAAGGCGCTGCCGGTGCCCATATCCAGGCCGACCACCTTGCCGTGATAGGTCACATCGTCGCCGTAGATATCGCTGACCACGGTCGCGGTCTGGCCGATTCGCACGCCCGCCAGTTGGGTTTCCTTGAAGTTGGCGTCCACCCACAGGTTGTTAGCGGGCACAATCGCCATCAGCGGCGTAGTGGAGGTGATCTGCGAGCCAACCTGCACGCTGCGGCGCGAAACGAAGCCGTCAATCGGGCTGACCACTTCGGTGCGCTTCAGCGCCAGCCAGGCGTCGCGCAGTTCTGCGGCGCTCTGTTTTACCGCAGGCTGGTTTTCCAGCGAGGTATTCAGAACCATTGCCTGATTGGCGTTGTACTGCTGCATCGCCACGTCAAGCTGGGCCTTCGCGGTCGCAACGGCATTGCGCGCATGTTGCAGATCTTCACGGCCAATCAAATTGGCGGCGCCCAACGGCTCACGACGTTTCAGGTCAGCCTGCGCCTGTTCAAGCGCCGTTTTTTGCAGTTCGATGGTGGCCTGATACTGCCTGCCGTTGATGATCATCTGATGCGTCTGACGCACGCTGGTGGCGAGTGCGGTCTGCGCCTTTTCAAACGCCTGTTCGGCATCCGTTTTATCCAGCGTCAGCAGCACCTGACCCTTTTTGACGTAGTCGGTATTGTCGAACCAGACCTTGTTCACGCTACCGGAAACCTGCGCCATGATCTGCGCCTGATTCCCCGCCACGTAGGCATCATCGGTCTCCTGATAATGACGCAGCACCAGGAACCAGTAAATCAGCCAGGCGACGCCAATGACAATCAACACCGCAGCCAGCAGAAGCAACGCACCTTTACGTTTTTTCTTTTTATTGGCCGGCTGTTGCGGGTTCTGCGTCTCCGCATTTGCACTCATGGTTTTCTCCACGTTTTAATCTGCTATCACGGGCCTGCCTGGTTTGTCAGGCCCGAAGTCAAAAATGCCAGCGCACTGGCGCTGGCATGGGTCGAAAATGGGTGCACTAAAATAGCGATATCTGGCGTCGCGGTTGTCGCACAATATGCTATTGCTTCAAATTCTGGCGAGAGAGTGAAGAAATCACCTGCTCTTCATCCATTTTATCCAGTCTGGTCAGTAGCTTACGCGTAATCTCTTCAAGCTGTGTTTTTTCAGCGGCGGAGAGAGAAGACCACAGAAGTTGCAGGCTCTGATGCTGAGGCGGCAAAAGCTGTCGAAGAAACTCTTTACCCTTTTCGGTCAGATGCAGGTGCAGGCAACGGCGATCGTTATCGCTTTCGCGACGCTCGATCCAACCACGCTTTTCCAGCTCATCGGCAATACGGGTGGCGTTGGTGCGTGACGAACCGAGCGCGGAACTCAGCTCCGAAGGCTGAATACTGTGATCTTCCTGTGCATCCAGCGTGATCAGCGCCATAAACAGCGTCTCGTTAATCCCCTGAGCTTTCAGCATCTTATTGCGATTTTCCAGCAGCTTGCTCTGCATATGCATACAGAGACGCGTCAGTAAGATCTCCTGCAAAGGAAAATCTTTGTGACGGTTAGCGCGAAAATGTAGCATCTGTTCAATGGGAGTAAACGAACTTTCCATTTGGTAAAACCTCACAATTTGCAACGAGTAATATAATGACGGCGGCGGGCGGTGACGCCGTCAATCGTGTCCAGGTTGCTCCGTCACCTGGAAGGTGAACAGCATCGGAAAGTCGATGCGGGTGCTATCAATGGAAAATTTGATAAGCTAAAAAGGGTGGTCAGATCCCATAAGTATTGCGCGCCTGAGGCGGGGGCTGTTTTCCCATCTTATAATTACGCGCGTAAATATGAGCCTGATCATAACCACAGCCTTACCTTATCAAAGTGTCCAGCCGCTTAACAGGTCGATAAGGCAGAAATTTCTGATATTTACTATATGCGGCCTAATAATTCACCGCTTCATGATGTGCGCCGCGCCACCATTGCAGTAAATTCAATACGTTTAAAATAACGCCCGCCACACAGACGCCCGTCCAGCCTGCGAAATGATAGGCGCTGGCGGAGATCAATGAGCCTGCCGCGCCACCGATGAAATAGCTGGTCATGTAGCCTGCGGTAAGCCGGTTGCGCGCTTCAGGCATCTCGCGATAGATAACGCTTTGATTAGTGATATGCACGCCCTGTACCGCCAGATCCAGCAGGATAATGCCAACGATCAATGCGATCAGCGAATGGCCGCCCAGCGCGGTGAACAGCCACGAAAGCAGCATGATCAGTAGCCCGACGGTAGTGGTGATCTTCGCTTTGCCGCTGTCCGCCAGTGAACCGGCCTGACGCGCGGCCAGCGCACCCGCAGCGCCAACCAGGCCCAGCAGACCAATGGCGCCTTCGGAATAGTGATAAGGCTCAGCGGCCAGCAGAAAGGCCATTGATGTCCACAGTATGCTGAAGTTAGCGAAGGCCAGGCAGCCGGTTAGCGCCCGTGTTCTCAGCAGCGGTGAGGAGATGAACAGCGTAAAAATGGAACCAAGAAGCTGCCCATAGTTGAGGGAGACCGCCTGCTTATAACGGGGCAAATAGCGCCAGAGCGCCAGTGCCATCAACGCCATCAGCACGCTGGCGACCCAGTAAACAGTGCGCCAGCCGCCAAGCTGCGCCAGTCCGCCCGCAACGGTGCGGGCCAGCAGGATGCCCAGCAGCAGCCCGCTCATCACCGTGCCGACCACTTTGCCGCGTTTCGCCGGCTCGGCCAGCGTCGCGGCAAGCGGCACCAGAATCTGCGCCACCACGGAAAACAGACCTGTCAGCGCAGTGCCCAGCAGCATCAGCGGCAGCGTGGGCGAGAGGGCAGTAATCACCATACCGCCTGCCGCCAGCAGGGTCATCACCACGATCAGCCCCCGGCGCTCCAGCATATCGCCCAGCGGCACCAGCAACAGCAGCCCGGCGGCGTAACCGAGCTGCGCGGTGGTCACGATAAATCCTGCCTGATTGACGGAGAGATCGAAGGTATGTGCAACGGTTGCCAGCAGCGGCTGGACGTAGTAGTTACAGGCGACGGCGAGGCCGGTTGCCAGCGACATCAGGGCAACCAGAGCGGGATTTAGTCCGGGCTGAACAGATTTCATCGTACTCAACAGGGTCAGGAAATAGCAATAAGGTGAATAATAACCTAAAAAACTATTTCATTCATAAGATAATTTCCCGGCGCTGCCATAAAAAAAGCGGCCCGCAGGCCGCCTCAGATCAGCAGGGCGTGAATTATTTTGCCGCCGCCATCGCGTCTTTTATCCAGCCGTCAAATTCTGCCTGGTGCGCTTTGATCCAGCCATCAACGTGCGCATTGATGGCGTCTTCTGAAGACTGTCCCTGATGCATACGGGAATTCTGCGCGTTGATATCCGCAATCGGTAGCTTCATCTCAGAGAACAGCTTCGCCGCCGCCGGGTTTTTCTCCGCCCATGCCTTATTGGCAACAATGTGCATAGAGTTAACCGGGAAGCCATAGTTGGCACCGTTAGGCAGTTTGGTTTCCACATTTTTCTGCTCGCCTGGCATGGAGGTGAACGGCACCTGTAACCAGACAACATCACGGCCCGGCACCAGTACATCGCTCACCCAGTACGGCGTCCAGGTGTAATAGAGCACCGGTTTGCCCGCTTTAAAGCGGCTGATGGTGTCGGCCATCATCGCTGCATAGTTGCCCTGATTGTGCTCAACGGTGTTGCTCAGTTCAAAGGCTTTGATCTGGTGGTTGATCACCGCTTCACAGCCCCAGCCAGGCGTACAGCCGGTCATGTCCGCTTTGCCGTCGCCGTTGCTGTCAAACAGCTTCGCGAGCCTGGGATCTTTAAGCTGATCGATGCGGGTGATGTGGTATTTTTCTGCGGTTTTCTTGTCGATCAGATAACCCTGCGCGGCGCCCTGCACGTAAGTGCCTGCCCGGTAGAATTTCGCGTCGCCGCCTGCGGCTTTATACATATCGTCATGCAGCGGCTTCCAGTTGGTGGCAATGAAGGTGGCGTCGCCCGCAGCGATAGTGGTGTAGCCTACGTTGTAATCGACCTCATTGGTCTGCTCAACGGTGTAACCAAGTTTTTCCAGCGCGCGGCTCACTAACAGCGTCTGGAAAGTCTCTTCGGAAATGGTGCTCTGCACCGGTTTTACGGTAACGCCTTTGCCGGGCAGATCGGCAGCAGAAACCTGGGTGGCGGCCAGCGCGGTTAACGTGGCGGCGAGAAGTATTGTCTTACGCATAGTGAGTCCTTATTGATGTTTCGTCACTGGCGGCGTGCGGGCACGCCGCCGAGAAGAGAGGAATTATTTGATGAAGGGCCGGATCAGCAGCCCCAGAGGGCCACTCGCATACCAGCGGCGCGGGCCACGGGTGCGGCTGTCACGTCCAACCGACTGCGTCAGGCGGTCAAGAATAATCGCCAGGATCACAATCCCAACGCCGCCTACGGTCGCCAGACCCATATCCAGCCGGCCAATGCCGCGCAGAACCATCTGACCCAGACCGCCCACGGCGATCATTGAGGCGATCACCACCATCGACAGCGCGAGCATCAGTGTCTGGTTCACGCCCGCCATAATGGTTGGCATGGCCAGCGGCAGCTGCACTTTAAACAGCATCTGGCGCGGACTGGCGCCGAAAGATTCCGCCGCTTCAATCAGGTCCGCCGGTACCTGGCGGATGCCAAGGATGGTCAGGCGGATAATCGGCGGCAGGGCAAAGATTATCGTCACCACCACGCCCGGTACGTTTCCGATACCAAACAGCATCACAATCGGCACCAGATAGACAAAGGCCGGCGTGGTCTGCATCGCATCCAGTAGCGGTCGAATAAACTTCGCCGCCCGCTCGCTGCGCGCCAGCCAGATGCCCATCGGCAACCCGATAATTACGCAGAACAGCAGGGCGGTCAGCACCAGCGCCAGCGTGACCATCGCCTGCGACCAGGCGCCAATCGCGCCAATCACGATCAGCGACACCAGCGTCGCAACGCCCATGCTGAAGCTGGAGAGCTGCCAGGCAATCAGCGCGAACAGTACAATCGCCACCGGCGCAGGCATGCCGGTGAGGAAATGCTGGAAGGCGCTGAGGATGTAGTCGATCGGCACGCGAATGCCCTGAAACACCGGGCGAAAATGCGTAACGATCCAGTCAATACCGGTGGTGACCCAACTGTCGAGCGGGATCAGCGTTTTATGAAACGGATCGAGAATATTGAAGTGTTCAGGCTGCGGCGCGGGCGCGCTGCTCAGCCAGTCGCTGCTCGCTGCCGCGTCGTGTCCGCCGCCTGCTGGCGAGCCCCACGCGTCGCCTCCGCCGCCTGCTGCATCAGCGGGCGCGGACGATGCGCCGTCGGCGGGCGCGGTTGCCCAGGGATCGCTGCTCGCCGCATTTTGCGAGGCATCAGCAGCGGGGGCTGCCTGTGTTGTGTCAGGCTGCGCCGAAGCCGCAGCCCATGGATCGGTTGATTGCTTAGTCATTGCTTGCTCCCTCGCGGTCCAGCGCCCTTAATAACATGCCTTTAGAGATGATGCCGATGTACTGGTTGTCTTCGCCAACCACCGGTACCGCGCAGGGCGCCCCGGCAACGTGCGACAGCAGATCGTTCAGCGAGGTATCGCCAGGTACGGCGACGGGCGCGGAGAGCAGCGCCCCTTCCAGACCTTCGCCCGCGGCCAACGCCGCCTTCAGCGAATCGGTTGACACCACGCCGATAAACTTCTGTTTTTCCAGCACGTAGCCATATTCGCGGTCTTCATCCTGAAGCAGCTTGATGGCCGAACGCGGGCCGAAACCCGGCGCCTTACGCATCAACGAGCCAGCGCTACGACGGGCAATATCCTTCGCGCTGAACACGTGGCTGATATCCACGCCGCGAAAGAAGGTGCGCACATAATCATTGGCAGGATTATTCAGGATCTCATCCGGCGTGCCGACCTGAATGACCTCACCGCCCTGCATAATGGCGATACGGTCGCCGATGCGCATGGCTTCATCCAGATCGTGTGAAATAAAGACGATGGTACGCTGATGTCGCGACTGGAGTTTAACCAGTTCATCCTGCATTTCGGTGCGGATTAAGGGATCGAGCGCCGAGAAAGCTTCATCCATCAATAATATATCGGGGTTGATGGCCAGGGCACGCGCTAATCCTACGCGCTGGCGCATGCCGCCCGATAATTCATCCGGATAGGCATGAGAATAATTATCCAGCCCCACCTGACGCAGCGCGTCAATGGCTTTTTCCTGACGTTCTTCCAGTGGTACACCGGCTAATTCCATGCCGAAGGCGGTATTATTTAAGACCGTCATGTGAGGCATCAGTGCAAATGACTGGAATACCATGCTGATCTTATTTCGCCGAACCTGACGCAGCTCGCTTTCAGATATTTTCGCGATATCGACGCCGTCAATAATGACCTGGCCGCGGGTGGGTTCTATCAGACGATTGAGAAGGCGAACCATGGTGGACTTGCCGGAACCGGACAGCCCCATGATCACAAATATCTCGCCTTCTTCAATGGCCAGACTGGCATCTTTTACCCCAAGAGAAAGTCCTGTTTTCTCAAGAAGCGCCTCTTTACTTATTCCTTTATCAATATATTTAAAAGCGCGGTCGGGATTTTCTCCAAAAACTTTATATAAATTTTTTACTTCAAGTTTAATGGCCATGCATTAATTAGTTTCCTGGTTGTTTGAATATCTTATATTTTTCAATAGCCCTGACTGAATATTAGCGGCCTATACCCTAGCACACTCAGATTCTGAGACAACCCTTATGGAAATTTCTGAAAGTAGTATTTGAGATGAGTATCCCGAAAAAGTCAGGGCGGGTAAGGGATTACGGCGGATTTGAGGCAACGAAAAAAAAAGAATATTTCGGCGAGGAAAAGCCGTCAACGCGGTGAATTCCTGACAACAGGAGAGAAAATATGCGAGTAATAAGCAGGCGGACAGCGCCATTTATTTTCACAACAGCCAGCGGAACAACGTGTTATTATTCCCTGCAAAACGGATAAAGGCGACTGATGTTTTCAGCCGCCTGCGGAAGGGTTAAAAGTTCCAGTCTTCGTCTTCCGTATCGACGGCTTTCCCCATGACATAAGACGAGCCGGAGCCGGAGAAAAAGTCGTGGTTTTCATCGGCGCCGGGCGATAACGCCGCGAGGATGGCAGGATTGACGTTGGCAATCTCAGCCGGGAAAAGCGCCTCGTACCCCAGATTCATCAGAGCCTTATTGGCGTTGTAATGCAGAAACTTTTTCACCTCTTCCGCCCAGCCCAGCCCACCGTATAGCGCGTCGGTGTACTCGACCTCGTTTTCATACAGCGCCAGCAGCAGTTCTGTTGCAAACTGCTGTAGCTCTTCCTTGCGTTCGGGTGGTTCTTTCTCCAGCGCTTTCTGATACTTATAGCCAATGTAGTAACCATGCACCGCCTCGTCTTTGATAATCAGACGGATCAGGTCGGCGGTGTTGGTCAACTTGCCACGGCTGGACCAGTACATGGGCAGGTAAAAGCCTGAATAAAAAAGGAAAGACTCCAGGAAAACGCTGGCGATTTTCTTCTTCAGCGCATCATCGTGGTGATAATGCGCAAGAATAATGTCCGCCTTGCGCTGAAGCGGCGCGTTCGCTTCGCTCCAGGCATAGGCGGCATCCACATCGGTGGTATGGCACAGGGTGGAAAAGATGGAGCTGTACGAGCGCGCGTGTACCGCTTCCATAAAGCTGACATTGGACATCACCGCTTCTTCATGCGGCGTCAGCGCATCCGCCATCAGCGCCGGTGCGCCGACGGTATTCTGAATGGTATCCAGCAGCGTCAGTCCGGTAAAAACGCGAATGGTAAGCTGTTGTTCTTCGCCGCTCAGGCTGTTCCATGAGGGAATATCATTGGAAAGCGGCACTTTTTCCGGCAGCCAGAAATTGGCCGTCAGGCGGTTCCAGACTTCCAGATCCTTTTCGTCCTGAATCTGGTTCCAGTTTATGGCGTGGACGCGTTGTAAAGTCATGGTATTTTTTGGCCTTTTATCATGTCAGAGCGAGCAGGAGACGCAGCCTTCGACTTCGGTTCCTGACAGCGCCATCTGGCGCAGGCGAATGTAATAGAGCGTTTTGATGCCTTTCTTCCAGGCGTAGATCTGCGCCCGGTTGATATCGCGCGTGGTGGCGGTATCACGGAAAAACAGCGTCAGCGACAGTCCCTGATCGACATGGCGGGTCGCTTCTGCGTAGGTATCGATAATCGCTTCCGGCCCGATATCGTAAGCATCCTGATAAAATGCCTGATTTTCGTTATTCATAAAGGGAGCGGGATAGTAAACGCGTCCGGTTTTGCCCTCTTTGCGGATCTCAATGCGCGAGACGATCGGATGAATACTGGACGTCGCGTGATTGATATAGGAAATCGATCCGGTCGGCGGGATCGCCTGAAGATTCTGGTTATAGATGCCGAATTCCATTACCGCCTCGCGCAGCCTGCGCCAGTCATCCTGCGTCGGCAGCGTCAGGCCCGCGCGGGCAAACAGCGCCGCGACTTCGGCGGTGCGCGGTTGCCACGTTTGCGACACATACTGCTCAAAATAGTCGCCGCTGGCGTAGCGGGATGCCTCAAATCCGGCAAAGCGCTCACCGCGTTCGAGGGCAATCAGGTTTGAGGTACGCAGTGCGTGAAAGGTAACGGTATAGAAATAGAGATTAGTGAAATCCAGCGCCGCCTCAGAACCGTACTGAATGCCCTCACGCGCCAGGTAGCCGTGCAGGTTCATCTGCCCGAGGCCGATGGCGTGCGACAGCGCATTTCCGCGTTCGACAGACGGCACGGAAACGATATGGCTCTGATCGGAAACGGCGGTCAGGCCGCGGATGGCAATCTCTACCGTGCGCCCTAAATCCGGCGAATCCATGGTGTGGGCAATATTGAGCGAGCCGAGGTTACAGGAGATATCTTTACCGATGTGGCGATAGCTCAGATCGTCGTTATAGTCGGTTGGCGTATTCACCTGGAGGATCTCGGAGCAGAGATTGCTCATATTGATGCGGCCAGCAATTGGATTTGCGCGGTTTACCGTGTCTTCAAACATGATGTAGGGATAGCCGGACTCGAACTGGATCTCCGCCAGCGTCTGGAAAAACTCGCGTGGATTGATAAAGGTTTTGCGGATGCGCTCGTCGGCGAGCATCTCTTCATACTTTTCGCTGACGCTGATATCGGCGAACGGCAGGCCGTAAAGGCGTTCCACGTCGTAAGGCGAAAACAGCGCCATCGGCTGATTGCTTTTTGCCAGATGGAAAGTGATATCGGGGATCACCACGCCCAGCGACAGCGTTTTGATGCGGATCTTCTCGTCGGCGTTTTCGCGTTTGGTATCCAGAAAGCGCAGGATGTCGGGATGGTGCGCGTGCAGATACACGGCACCCGCGCCCTGACGCGCGCCAAGCTGGTTGGCGTACGAGAAAGCATCTTCCAGCATTTTCATCACCGGGATCACGCCAGAGGACTGATTTTCAATGCGCTTGATCGGCGCGCCCGCTTCCCGCAGGTTGGAGAGCAAAAACGCCACGCCGCCGCCGCGTTTAGAGAGCTGAAGCGCGGAGTTCACCGCCCGGCCAATCGACTCCATATTGTCTTCAATACGCAGCAGGAAGCACGACACCAGTTCGCCGCGCTGCTGTTTGCCGCAGTTGAGGAACGTCGGCGTGGCGGGCTGGAAACGGCCGGAGAGCATCTCTTCCATCAGCGCCAGCGCCAGCGGCTGATCGCCTTTCGCCAGCGTCAGCGCCACCATACAGACGCGCTCGGTAAAACCTTCCAGGTAGCGCTTACCGTCGAAGGTTTTCAGCGTATAGCTGGTATAAAACTTCCAGGCGCCGAGGAAGGTCTGGAAGCGGAAGCGGCGTTGATACGCCTGCGCGAAAAGCGAGGTAACAAAAGTGAACGGGTACGCGTTCAGCACGCCGGCCTCGTAATAACCTTCCGCGACAAGATAGCGCAGGCGTTCTTCAACGGAGGCAAACTGTACGCTGTTCGGCAGCACGTGCTGAATAAAATAGTGGCGCGTGGCTTCGCGATCTTTCTCAAACTGGATGTTGCCGTCGGCGTCATAAAGATTGAGCATCGCATTAAGCGAGTGGTAATCCAGCGCGGCTGGGGCATTCATGAGTGTACTTTCTGTCGCTGCCAAAATTCAGTTACTCCCTGATATACGTTTGCGACGTCGTCGGCGGTGCCCAGCAGTTCGAAGCGATAGAGGCAGGGGACGGCGCACTTTTGCGCAATGATGCTGCCCGCAAGGCAGTAGGCCTCGCCAAAGTTTCGATTACCGGAAGCGATAACACCCCGGATCAGCGCACGGTTATGAACGTCGTTCAGAAACTGGATCACCTGCTTCGGCACGGCGCCACGGCTTGAACCGCCGCCGTAGCTGGGCACCACCAGCACATAAGGCTGGTCGATGCGTAGCCGCTGCGCATGATCAAGCGGAATGCGGCGGGCAGGCAGGCCGGTACGCAGCACAAAACGGTGCGTGTTCTCTGACTGGCTGGAGAAGTAGACCAGCACGATCAGGCAACTGCGGCAGTCTGACTCAGCGCAGAGATCTTGTCCGGGCGGAAACCGCTCCAGTGATCCTGCCCGTTCATCACCACCGGCACCTGACGATAGCCGAGCGCGCGCAGCGCTTCAATCTCATCAGGCTGCTGGTCAAGGTTAACCACCTGATAAGCAATGCCTTTTTTATCCATTGCATTTTTCGTGGCGTTGCACTGGACACAGTTATCTTTTGTGTAAATAATAATGCGCATGATTCGTATTCACCTTGTTGGCCGGTTTTATCGTGCTCTGACGCGTTGACTTCTGGCTTCTCGCGCCGCCGTTTCGCCATATGTAGTGGCTGATGTGATATCTGAATACTAGATATAGTGGTCGTGAAATGCAACCTTACACATTGAAGGATTTTAATCTTTTCTTAGCCGTCAGGCGGGGAAGCCAGGCAGGAAGCGGATTCAGACAGCAAAAAAAAATCCCCACGGCTTTCGCCGCAGGGATGATTGAGACAAACGTCAGGAACTAGTAGCGTGACTGCGTGGTTGTCGCAATCAGTGCGCCGAGAAATACCCCCAGCGCGGCACCGATACCGACGCCATACCACGGGTTATCACGAACGTAGCTGTCAACCTGCACGCCCGCGTCCTTCGCGACTTTCGTCACACGATTGCTGCCGCCTAATTTTGCGCGCGTCTGCTTCAGCAGCGTCTCGGCACGCGAACGGGCATCGTCAACTTCATCTTTCGTCTTGCTGCCGTAGGATTTTAATAATGCATCAAGGGTGTCGGCCAGCTCAGTGACGTCCTGATTAATATCAATGTCGAGGTCTTCTTTCTTGCTCGCACGGTTAAACATAATGCTTTCCCTTTGAAATGAAACACACTCTTAACTGTAGACTATCCTTCACGCTTTTAGCGAAGCGGGGCATAAAAGGGCGCGTTTATGGATTAATCCGAATGCGACCGCCCTTCACGCTGTTGTAGGCTGTGTCCCGCAATTGTGCGCTACTGCGTGCGGTTGCCGGGCACAACGTGGTGTGGCCGGGTCAGACAGTTTAGTAGAGGAATAAGCATGTATTTACGCCCTGATGAGGTTGCTCGCGTACTGGAAAAGGCGGGGTTTGAGAGGGACGCCGTCACGACTAAAGTCTACGGATATCGTCGCGGTGAGGATTATGTATACGTGAATCGTGAAGCACGAATGGGTCGCACGGCGTTGATCATTCACCCGGTGCTGAAGGAAAAAAGCCATGATTTCGCCCACCCCGCGTCCGATCTCAAAACCTGCGAACATTACGTACAGTTTCCCATGTATCTGAACGACGACAGCCAGCATCACTACGGCATCCCTCACGGTTTCAGCTCGCGTGCGGCGCTGGAGCGCTACCTGAAGCAGATGTTTGACTAACCTATCGTGCGGCGATTCGTCGCGCGCCTGCCTCGTCCTGATATTCGCCATAACCCGCTAAAAATTTCCCTTATTACGCCTGCTCTTATCGGGCGGAAATAATGAAAACCTGCCGCTTTACGCTTAGACTGTTTTTAACTCTTTCAGGACGCAGGAAACCTTATGAAAAAGCTGTTACTGGTGCTGGCGTCAGCATGGTTACTGAGCGGCTGCGCAACCATCGTTGGCGATAAAACGCAGGATGTGTCTGTTCAGACCTGGCCGCCGGGCGTGAAGTTTGTGGTGCAGGATGAAACGGGCCGGGCGGTTGCCGAAGGTTTAACACCGCAAACCGTAACGCTGCTGAAATCCGACGGCACCTATTTTGGTAAGAAGAAGTATCTGTTGATGCTTGAGCGGGAAGGCTACGTGTCAAAAACCATTCCGCTTCAGGAGCACCCGAATCTCTGGTACATCTTTGGCAATATACCTTTGGGCGGCGTTCCCGGCTGGTTGATTATCGATCCGTTTAACGGCGGCATGTACAACATTGAGCCGGAAAACGTCCATACCATTATGAATCCGGTTGGCGCACGCGGCTGATAACAGAAACGGGGCGGCCAGGCCGCCCTGATGCGCTATTGCGCGGTCGGTTTTACCATAGCGTGCGTGGGTTTGGTATGTTCCAGGTATTGATGCTGGAAAATACACATGCGGATGGTATTGCGATATTCACCGTTAATAAAGAATTCGTGGATCAGCTCCCCTTCGATTTTAAATCCAAGGCGCGTATAGATGTGAATCGCTTTCTCGTTTTCCTTATCAACAATCAGATACAGCTTATAAAGATTGAGCACGGAAAAACCGTATTCCATCGCCAGACGGGCCGCTTTGCTGCCGAGTCCTTTACCCTGATGGTTAGGATCAATAATAATTTGAAATTCGGCGCGGCGGTGAATGTGGTTAATCTCGACCAGTTCAACCAGCCCGGCCTTGCTGCCTTCATGTTCAACCACGAACCGGCGTTCGCTCTGATCGTGAATGTGTTTATCATAAAGATCTGACAGTTCAACAAACGCCTCATACGGCTCTTCGAACCAGTAGCGCATGACGCTGGCGTTATTATCAAGCTGATGAACGAAAGGTAAATCCTCGCGTTCCAGGGGGCGAAGCTTTACGCCGTCTCCGACAGGCATGGCTGACATAAATACCTTCCATAAAAATAATATTTTCTGAGGAAGTATACGTCGGAGGGCAATAAAAAGCAGTCATGAACGGGGGAAAGAACCACGCCAGCGGTTGCGCTGACGTGGAAGCAGGGGGATCAGAAGTTATAGCCCACCACCAGGTAATAACCCCAGCCGGTCGATTTCACCTCAAACGGACCGCGTCCGAAATTCAGCTCCTGACCATCTGCCCACTGGCCGCCATTATGGAAATAACGCGCCACCACCGAATAATGCCAGTGGTCATAGCCCAGCGACAGGATATGGCTGGAGGCGATGGAGTTGCTGGTGCGCGATGCGTCAGTTTTATCACGCAGATCGGAACCCCAGTCGAAGTTGGTAAAGCCAACGTAGCCGAGGTTACCGCCCCACAGGGTGGTGATCGGCACGAAGTATTTCACCTTGAAGCGATAGCCATCCCAGCTGTTTTCATTGGCGGCGCCGTAGTTTTCCCACTGATACTTCGCATAAACGTTCAGCGACAGCCCGATGTCTGAATGCGTATCGATATCGGTGCCCAGACCCATAAACCAGGTGTTCTGGCGGTTATCGCTGTTGCGGCCCATATCGTAGATATAGTTGTTAGCGAAGTACCACTCTTTAAATGGCCCGAAGCTCAGATCGGTATTGGTCAGTTTGTCGATGGAAAAACGCGGTTCGATCTCCATAAACATGGGTGAACCGTGATCGAAAATGCCGTTAGCATTTGAGTTGCCTGTGCCAAAGAAGTTGGTCAGATCGAGATAGCCATAAAAATCGAACCAGTCTTTTTTGGCGAAGGCTTCATATTCGAGGTAAACATCATTGTTAAACTGCGGCCCGAAACGCGTGTGATAACTGCCCACCACGTTCACGCTCTGATGCCACCAGTCGGAGGCGAACTCCGGGCCTTCAGAAGCAGCGGTTGACGAGACGCTATAAGAGAGCGCCGCAAGTGCGCCAGCCATCAGAAATTTATATTTCATTTTATTTTTTACCACATACTTAACGACCCTGTTCTGCCGCCACTGCGCGGGTCTTATTAAGTTTCAGTCGGGAGAAAGGGTGGCTGATAGTCAGCAGGAAGCACCCGTGAAGAACGCGGCAAGTGTGCCGTTATTCGCGCATTAGGAAATAGATATTGCTCACACTTGTCAAACTCTGTTTCATTTAATAAAAGGGAAAACGTGATATAAATCACGTTTTATTGGGATGTGTTTATGTCCACACGGAAAAATATTTCACAGCCGGTCGAAATGGTTTGCGCAGACCGATAAGCGCTCGCAAAAAAAAGAACAGCGCACGGTGAACAGGGCAGGGGGAACAGCAATAAGTGCAGCTTATGGTTATACCGCCGCCTCCCTGCGGCATTCACTTTATCCATGCGGCGTGATTACACCTGCGCCATCCCGCCGTCGATGCATAATTCGGCGCCGGCGATGTAGCTGCTTTCATCAGACGCCAGAAAGAGCGCCGCCGCCGCCACTTCTTCTGGTTTACCCAGGCGACCCAACGGGATCATGTCGGTTAACGCTTTGCGCATCTCATCGGTCACTTCATCAAACATTGGCGTATCAATGGGCCCCGGACTGAGCGTATTTACGCGAACGCCACGGTCGGCAAGCTCTTTTGTCCAGGTACGTGAAAATGCACGCGTGGCGGCTTTCGACGCCCCATAAACACCATAACCGGGCGTGCCGATAAAACCTGCAATAGATCCGATGAGTACCACTGCGCTGCCGTGCGGCATCAGCGGTAATGCGCCCTGGACGGTGAAGAGCGTGGCGCGGGCGTTCAGATTAAATATTTTGTCGTAGTGGGCGGGCGTAATCGTATGCAGCATCGCGGGTTCTGAGACGCCGGCATTTGTCACAAGGATATCAAGTGTTCCCTTGTGTGCTTTAACCGCGGTAAAGAGTCGGGCCAGATCCGCCTCTTTCGTCATATCGCCCTGAACAGCGGTGATCGATCCTTCCGCCTGCTTCACCGCGTTATCAAGTTCTGCCTGGCGACGACCGGTAATAAAAACGTGCGCGCCTTCGCGGGCAAAGCGCTGAGCGATCGCCAGCCCGATCCCACTGCCGCCACCGGTCACAACCGCTGTTTTACCTGTTAATTTTTGCATTTTACTGCCCTCTGATGTCTCTGATATGGACTTCAGAAAATACATTCTGTATATCTGATGTCAATTACGCACCAGATATATCTCAGATATACAGAAGGAAACCGTTACGATGCAGTCTGTTGAAACTTTACTTAATGATATCAATGCGACACGACCGATTCTTGAGCAGGTTGCCAACAAATGGTCGGTGCTGATCCTTACCGTAGTCTGTACTGAACCCGCACGATTTAACGCAATTAAGCGGCGGCTCAATCCTATTACGCATAAAGCGTTGACGGAGGCGCTCAGGCGACTGGAAAGAAACGGGTTAGTCACACGGCGCGTAATAACGTCGTCGCCCATCGCCGTAGAATATGCCATCACACCGTTAGGAAAGACGCTCCAGCAGCCTTTTAAGGCGTTGATTTCATGGGCGCAGACACATGGCGGAAGTATCGAACGGGCGCAAGATGCCTACGATCGGCGGGAATAGCGCGTTTATGGCGGGCAGGCAACGCGTCACTCAACAAAACGATATCCGATGCCGTTTTCGGTAATAAAGTGTTCGGGCCGCGCCGGAACGTGCTCCAGCTTCTGCCGCAGATGCCCCATATAAATACGCAGGTACTGGCTGTTGTCAGCGTTCGGCCCCCAAACCTGTTTCAGGATCTGCGCCTGGGTCAACAGCTTGCCGGGATTGTTAACCAGCAGCGCCAGCAGCTTAAATTCGATCGGCGTCAGATGCACCAGCGCGCCGGCGCGCGACACCTGATGCGCGCTCAGATTAACCACCACATCGGCAAAGCTGACCACCTGCTCGCGGGTGGCATGATTTCGCCTTAAGGCGACTCTGACCCGCGCCTGAAGCTCGCCGACGCCAAAGGGCTTGGATAAAAAATCATTTGCACCGGCGTCCAGCGCCTCGATTTTGTCCTCTTCCCCGGTGCGCGCCGACAGCACGATAATCGGGTTATCGCTCCACTGACGGAACTCCCTGATAAAACGGACGCCGTCGCCGTCCGGCAGGCCCAAATCCAGGATCACCAGGTCAGGCTGGCGCGCGGCGGCGGTGGTCAGTCCGCGCGCCAGCGTCTGGGCCTCAAACACTTTTATTTCATCGCTTTCCAGCGCGGTGCGCAAAAAGCGGCAGATCTGTTTTTCGTCATCAATGATCAGCAGACTTTTCATTACGTATTATCCGGTTCTTCGCCCAGGGCAGGTAGCGGCGGCAGGGGAAGCGTAATGCTGAAGCAGGCGCCGCCCTCAGGGCGATTCGCTGCCGCTATTTTGCCGTCGTGCATCTCAATAAGGGTGCGACAAATGGCCAGCCCCATGCCGACGCCCGGCGTGGCGGATTCTGCATGCCCACGGGTGAATTTCTCAAAAATTTGCTGCTCCATACCGACAGGAACCCCCGGGCCGCTATCCCACACGTCAATCTTAACCTTATCCTGCCATCGCGTAGCGGTAATTCCCACCGCCTGCCCGGCGTATTTACAGGCGTTCTCCAGCAGATTGACGAAGACGCGCTCCAGTAACGGGCCGTCCGCCTGAAGCAAAATCATCTGCGACGGCAGATCCAGGCTGACATTTTCCGCGGGCAGTATGGCCTCAAGCGATTTCAGCGCGCTGGCAATCACGTCGTCCAGCGCCACCCAGTCGGTGCGCAGGCGAAATCCGTCCGACTCGATGCGCGCCATATCCAGCATATTATTCACCAGACGGATGGTGCTCAGCGTTTGCAGGCGGATTTCGCTGGCCTGCGACGCATATTTCGATCCCTCAGCCGAGAGATCGAGCGTCAGGATCTCAGACTGGCCAAACAGCACGGTTAAGGGTGTGCGCAGGTCGTGCGACAGCGCAGCAAGGATGGCGTTTCTCAGCTCCTCGCGCTCTGCCGTTACGCGCGAGGCCTGTTCGCGTCGGGTCAGTTCAAGGCGCTCCAGCGCGCCGGTAATCAGCATGGCAAACATAGCCAGCAGGCGCTGCTGCTCCGGGATCATCAGATGGCGCAGATTATCCGGCTCAATGATCATCAGCCCAAGCGTGGCGGCGGAAGCGCGCAACGGTACGATCTTATAAGGCAGGCCCGGAAGCGTGTCGCTTCCCGCACCGGCAATCTGTCCTTTATCAACGCTCCATTTCATAATGCCGGCGTCCGGCAGCGTGCTGAGGGTTCTGCTTTCCGGGGCAACCGGCGTGCCCTGGTGATCCAGAAGCCAGATTTCACAGCGGGAAAAAAGCGCCGCGCCGACCACCGGCTGACAGATTTGCGCAATATCGGCAGGCAGGCGCGCACGGCTCAGGCCGCCGGAAAGCTCCGACAAATAGCGCGAGCGCTGTTCACGGTGCCGCGCCACCTTCGCCTGATAGCGCATACCGGCGGTCAGATTCCCCGTTATCACCCCGACGACCAGCATCACGGAAAACGTCACCAGGTACTGCGCATCGGTCACCGCGAACTGCCCTTCCGGAGCCACAAAAAAGAGGTCGAACGCCACAATATTCACCACCGCCGCCACAATGGAGGGCAGTCTGCCAAAGCGCATGGCAATCAGCACCACGCCGAGCAGATAGAGCATGACCAGGTTTATGGGCGAAAAGCCGGGCAGGAAGACTTTGCTGAACAGCGTAATAAACGTACAGGCCGCGGTTGCCGCCAGGCAACCATGCAGCCTTTGCCGCCACTTTTCATGGATTGCCCGCCCCTCAGCGACAGCGCCTTTGTTGGGGGGGTAAGCGTCATCAGGCGCGACAACGATCAGATCCAGATCGGGCGCCAGCAGGCTCAGGCGACGGGCAAAACGACCGGAAAGCCAGTGGCGAAAGATCCAGCGCGAGGGCGTGGGCCGCCCGATAATAATTTTGCCTAAATTGTGTTCGCGGGCGTAGCGCAGGACGGCCTGCGCCTCATCAGGATCGGAGAGGGTGGCCGTGACCGCGCCCATATTTTGCGCCAGCTGGAGCGTGTGTAAAACGGTGCGCCGCCGCGCCACGCCTTTTCGGTACATCGACGGTGTTTCGACGGTGAGCGCGTGCCATTCGCTGCCCAGTCGGCCTGCAAGCCTGGCGGCGGTGCGCACCAGCTTTTCACTGCCCGTCGTGGCGCCGATGCACAGCAGTACCGCATCGCGGGTATGCCAGACTTTTTCATCCTGCCCGCTGGCGTCGCGCCACGCGCGCATCTGGTCGTCCACGCGATCGGCGGTGCGCCTGAGCGCCAGCTCGCGCAGGGCATACAGATTGCCTTTGCGGAAGAAGTTTTCGATGGCGCGCTCGGCGCGGTCGCCCACGTAAACCTTACCTTCTTTCAGCCGCTGGCGCAGATCGTCAGGCGGGAGATCCACCAGCACCACGTCGGTTGCCGCATCGAAAAAAGGGTCTGGCACCGTTTCCCTGACGCGCACGCCCGTCACGCCGCTGACCACGTCATTCAGGCTCTCAAGATGCTGTACGTTCACGGTGGTCAGTACGTCGATACCGGCGTTCAGCAGCTCTTCGATGTCCTGCCAGCGTTTGGGATGCCGCGCGTCCTGCGCGTTTGAATGTGCTAACTCATCCATTAAGATCACAGCGGGCCGACGCGCCAGCGCCGCGTCGAGATCGAACGCGTGATGGCGGCTACGGTCGGTAACCCGGCGGGGAATAATCTCCAGCCCGTCAAGCAGCGCGGCGGTTTCCTCGCGACCGTGCGTCTCCACCACGCCGACCAGCACGTCCAGCCCCTGCGCCCTTAAACGGCGCGCTTCCTGAAGCATCGCCCAGGTTTTGCCCACGCCCGCGCAGGCGCCGAAATAGATTTTCAGCCTGCCGCGGCTGGCGCTGTCCGCCTGAAGCAACAGCGCATCGGGGCTGGGGCGGTGCGGATCGTCCGTCATAGCGTTTCCTTAAGGCTTGCGCTGAGCATCCAGCGCCAGGTTCAGTTCGAGTACGTTCACAACCGGCTCGCCGATAAAATATAACAGCGGACGCGTGGTATGCGCAGCGACCAGACGTTCTGTCTCCGCCTGCGTCAGATGCCGCGCCTGCGCCACGCGTGGAATTTGCCAGCGCGCGGCGGCGGGGGAGAGATGCGGGTCCAGTCCGCTGCCGGAGGCGGTCACCAGCTCCGTCGGCACGCGCGCGCCGGCCTGCGGATTGGCGCGGCGCAGGTCGGCTACACGCTGCCTGACGGCTTCATCAAGCGCGGGATTGCTGCCCGCCAGGTTGCTGCCGCCCGACGCAAGCGCATTATAGGGCGTTTCCGCCGTGGCCGAGGGACGCCCCTGAAAATAGTCAGGGCGGGTAAAATGTTGCCCGATAAGCGCGGAACCGCGCACCTGGCCGTCGGCGCGCAACAGCGAACCCTTTGCCGCAGCCGGAAACCCTATCTGCGCCAGCCCGGTCGTCATCAGCGGCATGGCGACGCCGGTTATCAGCGTCAGCAGAAGAAAAAGAGAAACAGCGGGACGAAATACGTTCATTGATATTACCTCAGACCAGACCTGATACGGTCAGCAACATATCGATAAGCTTGATGCCCGCAAAAGGCACGATAAGGCCGCCGACACCGTAAAGCCACAGATTGCGACGCAGCAGCGACGCGGCGGGCATCGGGCGATAGCTCACGCCCTTCAGCGCCAGCGGGATCAGCAGCACGATGATCAGCGCGTTGAAAATCACCGCCGACAGAATGGCTGACGCGGGCGAATGCAGCGCCATGACGTTCAGCGTGTTTAACTGCGGCCAGGTGGCCGCAAAAGCCGCTGGAATGATGGCAAAGTACTTGGCGATATCGTTGGCGATGCTGAAGGTGGTGAGCGAACCGCGCGTCATCAACATCTGTTTGCCGATATGCACCACCTCCAGCAGCTTGGTCGGGTTGGAATCAAGATCGACCATATTCCCGGCCTCTTTCGCCGCCTGGGTGCCTGAATTCATCGCCACGGCCACGTCGGCCTGTGCCAGCGCCGGCGCATCGTTAGTGCCGTCGCCGGTCATGGCTACCATGCGGCCTTCCGCCTGATACTGACGGATCAGCGCCAGCTTGGCTTCCGGCGTCGCCTCCGACAAAAAATCATCCACCCCGGCTTCCGCCGCAATTGCCGCCGCCGTCAACGGATTGTCGCCGGTCACCATCACCGTTTTGATGCCCATTTTGCGCAGTTCGGCGAAACGCTCACGAATGCCGCCCTTGACGATATCTTTCAGCGCCACCACCCCCATTACGATGTTGTCTCTGGCTACCACCAGCGGCGTGCCGCCTTTGCGCGCTACGGCCGATACCTGCTCCTCCACATCGGGCGGGAAAGTGCCGCCATTGCTTTCGACATGGCGGCGAATGGCGTCCACCGCGCCTTTACGCAGCAGGGTTTGCCCGGTATTCACGCCGCTCATGCGCGTCTGGGCGGAAAAGGGAATGAAGGTTGCCGACAGGCTTTGCAGGTCGCGCTCGCGCAGATTAAATTTCTGCTTGGCCAGCACCACAATGCTGCGGCCTTCCGGCGTTTCATCGGCCAGCGAGGCGAGCTGCGCCGCATCGGCCAGCGCCTCTTCGGTAATGCCTTTTGCCGGTAAAAACTGCGTGGCCTGCCGGTTGCCGAGGGTGATCGTGCCGGTTTTGTCCAGCAGCAGTACATCCACATCGCCCGCCGCTTCCACCGCGCGTCCGCTGGTGGCGATAACGTTCGCGCCAAGCATCCGGCTCATTCCGGCGATGCCGATGGCCGAAAGCAATGCGCCAATGGTGGTTGGGATCAGGCAGACCAGCAGCGCCACCAGCACCGTCAGGCTGACCGGTGTGCCGCTCCAGGCCGTGAACGGGTAGAGCGTGGCGGTCGCCAGTAAAAAGATGATGGTTAACGAAACCAGCAGAATGTTGAGCGCGACCTCATTTGGCGTTTTACGGCGGCTGGCGCCTTCTACCATCGCAATCATGCGATCCAGAAAGGTTTCGCCGGGATTGACGCTGCACCGGAGAACCAGCCAGTCGGACAGAATGCGCGTTCCGCCGGTCACCGACGCGAAATCGCCGCCCGCCTCGCGGATCACCGGCGCCGATTCGCCGGTGATGGCGCTTTCGTCCACCGAGGCCCCGCCAGCCAGCACTTCACCGTCGCAGGGAATAATGTCGCCCGCTTCAACCAGCACATAATCACCTTTGCGCAGGCTGTCGGCGGCCACCTTTTCCTGCAACGCGCTCTGCTCTGGCGACGAGAGTTTTTTTGCCCGGCTGGTGCGCGTAATCCCTTTCAAACTTTCGGCCTGCGCCTTGCTTCTTCCCTCCGCAAGAGCCTCCGCAACGTTAGCGAACAGCACGGTAAACCACAACCAGGCGCTGATGGCTGCGGTGAAGCCTGAACGATCGGTTTCACCGAACACGCCGCAGGCGAGCAGGGTAGTCAGCACGCTGCCGAGCCAGACGACAAACATCACCGGATTGCGGAACTGCACGCGGGGATCCAGTTTTTTCAACGCGTTCAGCAGCGCCGTGCGTATGATGCCGCTGCGCCCCCGGGAAAGATGCTGAGATGACATACAGGTGTTCTCCGGCGATTAATGCGCCAACAGTTGCAGATGTTCGATAACGGGGCCGAGCGCCAGCGCAGGAATAAACGTGAGCGCGCCCACCAACAGAAGGGTGCCGATAACCAGCGCGATGAACAGCGGCCCGTAGGTGGGCAGCGTGCCGGGGCTGGCGGGCTGTGTTTTTCGTTCCGCCAGCGCGCCCGCAATGATCATCAGCGGAATGAACGGAAGAAAGCGGCCCAGCAGCATCGCCGCACCCAGCAGCAGATTCCAGAACGGCGTATTGGCCGACAAGCCGGCAAAGGCGCTGCCGTTATTGTTTGCCGCCGAGGAGAGCGCATAGAGCGCTTCGCTGAAACCATGCGGGCCGGGGTTCAGTAACCCGGCGCGCCCGGCGTCGGTCATCATCGCCAGCGCGGTGCCGGACAGCACCAGCAGCGGCGTGATCAAAATGTAAATCGCCGCCATCTTCATCTCTTTGACGCCGATTTTTTTGCCCAGATATTCGGGCGTGCGGCCAATCATCAGTCCGGCAATAAACACCGCCAGCACCACATTCATCAGCATGCCGTACAAGCCAGCGCCCACGCCGCCAAACACCACTTCGCCCAGTTGGATCAGCCACATCGGGATCATGCCGCCGAGCGCGGTAAAAGAGTCATGCATGGCGTTTACCGCCCCGCAGGAGGCGGCGGTGGTGACCACGGCGAACAGGGCTGAAGTGAGAATGCCGAAGCGCGACTCTTTCCCTTCCCAGTTGGCGGCGGAATCTGCGCCGAGCGAAATAAAGTGAGGATTGCCGCGCAGTTCTGCCTGCATCACCACGGCGGCGGCGAGCAGAAACAGGATGCTCATCGCCCACAGCAGCGTTGTGCCCTGACGCCTGTCGCGGACAACGTTACCAAAGGTAAAGCAGAGCGCGGCCGGGATCAGAAAGATCGCCAGCATCTGAATGAAATTCGTCAGCGCGGTTGGGTTTTCAAACGGATGGGCAGAGTTAGCGTTAAACAGGCCGCCGCCGTTGGTGCCCAGCATTTTAATCGCTTCCTGCGAGGCCACCGGGCCCATTGGCAGCGTCTGCCGTGCGCCTTCCAGCGTGGTGATTGTAACGGGAGCATCAAAGTTCTGGACAACGCCCTGGCTGACCAAAAAAAGCGCCATCGTCAACGCCAGTGGCAGCAGTAAAAACAGCGTGATGCGCGTAATATCGCGCCACGCATTGCCCAGGTTTTGCGTGGAGTGTCGCGAGAAACCGCGTATCAGCGCAAAAAGCAGGGCGATGCCGGTTGCGGCGGAGAGAAAGTTTTGTACGGTGAGGCCGACCATCGTGCTGAAGGTGCTGATGGTGGTTTCGCCCGCATAGGATTGCCAGTTGGTATTGGTGACAAAACTGATCGCCGTATTCAGCGCCAGATGCCATGAAAGACCAGGCAGCGCCTGTGGATTAAGCGGCAGCAGATGTTGAATAAGAAGCAGGCAATACAGAAAAGCGAAGCCCAGAGAATTAAACAGTAACAGGGCGATAAGATATTGCCGCCAGTTCATCTCTTCTGACGAAATACCGCACAGTCGCCATACCGCGCGCTCAATTTTCTGCACTCCTTTAAAGGGGCGATCGAGTGCGATAACGGTCATGTAATCGCCAACCGGTTTCGCCAGCAGCAGTAAAACCGCCATAAAACAGGCCAGTAGTAAAAATCCTTCCGTAGCCATCAGAACGCCTCCGCTCTGAAAAGGGCATAAAACAGATAGCCCAGCAACAGCAATACCAGCACCACGCCGGTTATTCCGCCTGTACTCATTTTTCATCTCTCCGCTATGGGTGAATACGTTGAGATTTTAAATAAGCGTGAATATAAATGTCGTAAAGACTCCGGGGAGGGATATAAAGAAAATATAAAAATGAGAGCGCGTCAGGGGTGTGAACGAAGGTACCGTCAACTGCTTAACTGGTTTTTGTAGACGTGTCACGGTGTTGTGGCCACTGTAAAATAATAATGCTTCGTGAAACGTCTAAGAGGTTCGCGTTTAATGAGACAGTCTCAGACCTGGGGAAATTAAAGCCCGCAGGACTTATCTCTTGCGGGCTTTCAGAACGCCTGGAGAAAGCAGTGGTTGTCCGGAACCCTTTGCCCGTAAAGCCCACACAGGTATTTTTCGATTTGTTCAGGACGATCTCATGCCGCTGTCTGTTTCGGGCTTATCACCAGCTCAGCTCCACCTGTCTCTCGCCGAAAAACCTCGCACATCAGTCCCGCAAGACATTACTGTCAGCAGCCATCTGAACAAGGGCAGTGCTTTACGCCTTACCGGCAGCTGGCTGAACCCGCAAAAAGTGCGATTCACTTCAGCCCAGTTGCAGCTATTGGATGTCGTTCTGGGCGCACTGGATGGCCGGGAAGCGGTCAGTGATATCTCGCAAGACGAACTGGGCGGACATTTCGCTCTGGCCCGCCCCTGCTATGGGGCATCCAACATACACTATCAGCGCGAGGGATCAGCGCCGGATACAGTAGGTTTTTTAAGTATCAATGATAAACAAGGCAAACCTTTGCTGACGTTAGGTCACCCTCGATCGGCCGCAACCGCAGACAGCGCCGATGCAGGGGAAGTGGCCTGCCGTGCCGATGAAACAAGTATACTTGCTCACTCCCGACGGGACCCGGATGCCGCCTGGCAAAACGCTTTGTACATCGTGCCGTTTTTGACGTCTCAGGGCGAAAAAGCAAAAGTGGTGGGCAATTATGTAAAAGGGGATTCACTGCGTTTTGAGGTTAAAAACAAGGATGGAAACTCATATGCTGTACTCAAACGCACCCAGCTTGAGAAGGGCGAGCCCGTATGGATGCTCCCCCAAAACGCGTCTCTGGCAGGGGGAAATGGATCCATTCCTTATTCGATAACCCATGGACAAAACCAGGGTGTTCAATGCCTTCTCAATATTAGTTCTGGTCGTGATGCCAGTATCGAAAATTTCATCAAGAAGATGCTGGGAAATCTGCGTTCAAAACCAACTTCTGACCCACGTGCAGCTGATGCTGTTGGCATCCTGCGCCTGGTGAAAGATGATCATAACCATAGCAATAACTTTCATTTTATGACCTGTAGCCAGGGCCAAAAGCCGATTGGTTTAATGGTTGTAGAAAGGATGGATCGTAAAGAGGTTTATATTCATCATGTCGTCGCTGACAGTGATTACCCCGGGACAGCCAAAGCCATGATGCAACAAGCTGCAAGCATGGCAATAGCGCATAGTCAGCACGGAAAGCTTACAGTGTCGCCACTTAATGCGTCAGTTGCTGACAGCTTTGAGCGAAATTATGGCTTTGCTTCCAACAATGATGATAGCGATGATGATTTTGATGACGAGGATGACCTGGTTCTCAAGCCCGCTCAATCAGAGCTTTGGCAATGCAAAGTCGGTGGCGAAGCGAAACTAAAATCAGCTTGAGGCGCCGCTGTTACCTGTGCGACAGCTGGCTTTCAGATGAAGTTATTTTCTATTCTACACATAGGCAGATATAAGCCTGCGAGTGACGGCCGATTCAGAGAAAAGGGCACCTGCCGCTGAAATCTGTTCGATCAACGAGGCGTCCACTAACACCACCGGCGTCAGCAACGGTATGCAGTGTGGCCGCGACGTTCGCATACGCAGCGAGAAACGAATCTGACCGTTGATGTTGCGGCATTAAAGATTCAAACATTACGCGAAGACGACCGGTCAGTTATATGAAAGAAAAATCCCGAACTCACAAAGCCGGGGTTTATCAAATTGCACGTGCATTTTTTCTTTGTCGAGACAGATGTTAGTCTGGTCTGCGTCCCTAAGTGGCTGTTTTAAAAGCTGGCGGAGTCTGAATAATTTTCGCAACTTCTTGAAATTAAGTGTTTTTCGTTAATTCAACTTTGCGCCGTGTACCTAAACGTGTACCAATTATTGGATCATACCCCGGAACGGCTGCGCTAGGATACCGGATGCACGGCGCTAAATCCAAAATAAAATGATTTCTGGGAAAAGTGTTCACACTGTTCACTTTTAATTTTTATGTATTATATTCATAGGCTTATATGGTGAATGATTTGAGGGTGGATGTGCATTAGTGTGCACTATAGGTGATCACCTTAGCCAAAAGCGGACGTTTTAAAATTATGTAGACAAATGTGGCATGCGCAGATTTATAAGTTAAGATAGCCGCATACTGTAAGGCTGTTATGATTTTGGATGGGGGCAAAAATATATCCATGGATATAAAATATCATTTCGGAAGTTAATATAAAAATACTTTAATACAACCGTAGCGATTTATACCACTTTAAGTGGTATGCCCCTTAGAAAAAATCATATGATAAATAAAAGGTGACCCTATTATCATAGTAAATTAACTGATTTACTTTCATTGCCTTTTAGAAAATCGATCAAGAAAATTAACTTTTCATTTTTGCTGGAAGATAATATTTCGAGCGGAAAAACCCCTGCGTAACTGTCACGATCTGTGCAAGAACCGCTTAATAAGGGATGTAATAAATCCTTGCATCCATTGTTGGAACTTTTTTTCTTCTTGCCTAGGATTTCTAATAGCAAGCCCTCAAGGCATGGTGTTGAACCCACCAAATTTAGGCCTGCTCTCAACGCCTTTTTAACATAAATTGGTGGGCAAACTAAGTCTGTGTCCATAAGAACAACGACGAAATCGTATCCATCACATTTTTTACAACCTAATGCGTGGTCAATCACATTCTCGGGTCCCTTACCTCCAGCGGTTACTATGCTAATTTTAAATGAGCCATTTGCGAAAAGGGATCTCAAGTGCGACAAAAAGGCTTTTTCCGCATAACCTTCTCCAACCAAAAGAAGAGTTCTACACATTGTGCGGCGTAGGCTTTGTTTCTTTGCCATTTTAACATCCCTTAGATACAAATATTTGGTACGCCACCTAATGCACCGGTGATGTATTTTGCGTAAAGATTATCTTGACTTCTTAAGCCTTGGACATCATCGAGTCTCCATGCTTCACTTACACTATCATTTTTTTCTACGAGATATACATTGTGCTTATTTAGTTTTTTTAATATTTCAGGTGTATGACAGCTAAATATGAGCTGGGAATGTTGGCGGTTGATTCCATCATTAGCAAACATATCCAATAGCTCATTCATCATATAAGGGTGAAGGTCACTATCAAGTTCGTCAATTACTGCGACTCCACCAAAATGAAGTGCAGTTAGTAATTTATAAATAAAGTAAAAACAAGCTTGCGAACCCGTCGACTCCATAATGAATGGAACCTTAAATTCATTTTCATTATGGGAGTGAACACCATAGGGAATGACTCTGGTTTCATGTTCACCTGTTTTTTTATCTATAATATCCTCAGTCTTAAGTAATATATCGTCCAGGCCAAAATCCATGCGTGTTAAATATTTTTTTGCCTTTTCAAATACTTCGGGGTTATCATTGTAATATTCTGTTGCTTCTAGGACTTTATCATAACTGAAGTTGGATTTTCCAAATACATTTAAATTGTTCTCGATGCTATAGAAAATACTATGCATTGCATTAGCCACAATGTTGTCATCCTTTCTCCTGAAATATGAAATGGCAGAAGCATTTTTTGGTAGCGTCTTGAGTTCCTTTTCCGGGAAATCATTTTCTCCAGTATAGTCTGGATGGCTTCTTACTTTATATTCCTGAGTTTTTTCATCGTATTTTCTATAGAAAATAGATGAGAATAAACGGCTGGTTTTATATTTTATTTCCTCATGAAGGATGAGGTTTCTTTTAAGTTTTAATATGTATTTGAATTCGACTGTAAAAGTTTTATCATCAACTGTTGTTGAATCTACAAAACAAATTTCCAGCTCTGCAGGTAATTCCTTGTTACAGATGTGTGTATAAAATGGTAATGCATCCGAATTGTCCATGGATTTAAATGACTCACTACAAAACCAGCTCAAGAAAGCTAAAGGCTTCAATAGATTTGACTTACCCGAGCCATTTGGACCCATGACGGCCAGAACTTTAGCTATACGACAATCTATCCATTGCAGATCCATGCTTGATTCAGATGAATTTGCCTTTAGAGTCAGGTCTACAAACTGCTCATCTTTGAAGGAGTAAAAATTTTTGAATTTATACCATTTAATCATACTGAGCCCACTTAGACATATTTTTGTTTAATTTGCCCTACTATAGCACTAGGGGCTGTTCTGTCTAGCCTTAAGTTGGCATCTATCACAACAAGACGCATTCTCGAAATGTCCTTTTCTCTTAACTTAGATATGTAACTTTTGCATTAATAATGTAGTGGCATAGTGAATTTGGCCACCTGAATAGAGGTGATATCATCACCTCATAGTCAAAACAGGTGACATTATGACCGGACGTAAAAGGCGCAATTTTAGCCCCGAGTTTCGCCTCGAAGCTGCCCAGCTTGTACTCGATCAGCACTACACCGTTGCCGCCGCTGCCACTGCGATGAATGTCGGCAAATCCACGATGGACAAATGGGTTCGACAACTGAGAGAAGAGGGAGCGGGAAAATCACCCGTAGCGTCACCCATTACACCTGAGCAGATTGAGATACGTGAGTTGAAGAAAAGACTTCAACGCGTTGAAATGGAAAGGGATATATTAAAAAAGGCTACCGCGCTCTTGATGTCAGACTCCCTGAACAGTTCTCATTAGTTGAGAAACTCAGGGCGCGGTTTCCTGTTGCCGTTGTGTGCAACGTGTTTGGGGTTCATCGCAGCAGCTATAAATACTGGCGGCAGCCAAAGAGGCCTGACGCTACAAGAGTGGCATTACTGAGCCTTGTGCGTGAAGTTTATCGCGAAAGTAACGGCTCAGCAGGAGCGCGAAGCATTGCCGCGATGGTCACCACCAAAGGTATAAAACTGAGCCGCTGGCGGGCAACAAAGCTGATGAAAGCGCTCAATATTATCAGCTGTCAGCAACCTGGCCATCGTTATAAGAAGGCGTCTAAGGAACACATTGAGATCCCCAATTATCTGGATCGCCAGTTTGCTGTTACCGAGCCTAATCAGGCCTGGTGCGGTGATGTGACTTATATCTGGACGGGAAAACGCTGGGCTTATCTGGCTGTTGTACTCGATTTGTTTTCCCGTAAACCGGTTGGCTGGGCGATGTCATTTTCCCCGGATTCTGCATTGACAGCTAAAGCGCTGTCAATGGCCTGGGAAGCGCGAGGAAAGCCGGCTAATTTACTGTATCACTCGGACCAAGGCAGCCACTATACCAGCAGGAATTTCAGGCAGTTACTGTGGAGGTGTCAGATAAAGCAAAGCCTGAGTCGCCGGGGGAATTGCTGGGATAACAGCCCAATGGAACGGTTCTTCAGAAGCCTGAAAACAGAGTGGGTACCGGATAACGGCTACGTGAATTTTAGCGAAGCCAGCACGGCAATAACGAATTACATCACAGGATATTACAGCCAGCTCAGACCTCATCAATATAATGGTGGTTTGACGCCGAATGAATCAGAGCGATTGTTCTGGAAAAACTCTAAAGCCGTGGCCAGTTTTGCTTGACCACTACAGCATAACCTCAAGAATATCGAGAGCTTGTTTCGATAAAGGAACGACATGTTCGCGCTTAGCCTTCATGCGCTCCGCTGGAATAACCCAAAGGTTTAAATCCAAGTCGATCTCTGCCCACTGTGTTCCAGAGGCCTCTGACGGTCGTACAAGAATAAGTAGTTGCCATTCGATTAAACATCGGGTGGTGATTGATAGATTGGACATTACTAACGAGCGCATTAGCTTTGGCAGTTCTTCCGGTCGTAGTGTTGGCATTTTTTGTTTTTTTGGTTTTTCAAAAGCCATACCAACGCCCGAAGCAGGGTTCGCATCAATCAACCCCGTGTTGACTGCATAAATCATGATCTCGTTGATGCGCTGCACTAACCGGCGAACTGTCTCAAGCGCTCCGCGCGCTTTGATAGGCTCAAGCGATTCTACTATCGTTCTAGCTTTAAGTTGTTGGACAGGAATTTCACCAATAGCGGGAAAGACATCCTTTTCCAGCGATCGCCAAATATCCTTCGCGTAATCCACAGTGACGCTTTTGCTTTTGAGCTGGAACCACCTTCCGGCCACAACTGAAAAAATGCTATCCAGCTCAATTTGTCGTTGCTCTGATACTTCCTCTTGCTGTTTTTGCGGGTCGATCCCTTGCGCAAGTAGCGACAGATACTGGTCACGCATCTGGCATGCTACAGCGAGCGTCAGGGCAGGGTAAGAGCCTAGGCTCAGATTTGTGCGGCTACTACTATTTGGTCGCTGGTAGCGAAAACGCCACAGCTTCTTACCTGATGTTTTGACGAGCAGGAAAAGTCCATCGCCATCATGCAGTGTGAAGTCTTTCTCTTGAGGCTTAGCTTTGAGGATTTCGTTATTGGTGAGGGGGCGTGTCATCCGCGGCATGACTGGTTTCCGTCCATAATTGGTACACGTTTTTGGCCCACATTATAACGTGTACCAATTCGTGTACCAATTATCACTGGATTCAGGCGGATCCATTCGGAAGGTTACAGATACAAAAAAGCCCGCAGGGCTTACGCCTTGCAGGCTCTCAGGACTTCATCGGATGGTTCTGGTAGCCATCGATCAAGAATTTGGTGGAGCTGGCGGGAGTTGAACCCGCGTCCAGAATTACTACACCGTCGGCACTACATGCTTAGTCCAGTCTTTACATTCGCCTGTTAGCTGCGAACGGACACGCTACTAACAAACTAGCCTGATTGGATTTAACGCTTCAACCCCAGGCAAGGCATCCACGCGATCTCTTTTAGGTTTGACCTCTCTTGATCCCCGTCCTAAGAGCGGAGGCTAGGGAGAGAGGGCTCTGAGCAGGTTATTAAGCTGCTAGGGCGTAGTTTTCGTCGTTTGCGACTATTTTTTTGCGGCTTTTAACGAGGCCAACCGCCCCTCGGCATGCTCCTTGGGCTTCGCAAATCCTGTCGAATCCAGAATCAGCCCCAAGTACTGTCGGGCAGTATAACAGAAAAACCTGCTATAGCGCCAGATACTTAACGATTTGCGTGCTTCATAATGCGCGCTTTATCGAGTTTCCACTCACGGTCTTTGATGTCATCGCGCTTATCGTGCTCTTTCTTACCTTTCGCTACGCCGATTTTGAGTTTGGCCCAGGCGTTTTTCCAGTACATCGAGAGCGCAACGATTGTATAACCATCACGATTTGCTCTGCCGTAGAGCGTATCCAGCTCACGCTGCTTTAGCAAAAGCTTGCGGCTGCGTGTTGGATCGCAAACCACGTGCGATGAAGCCACGCTGAGCGCCTGAAAAGTCGAGCCGAAAAGAAAGGCTTCACCATCACGCAGCAGAATGTAGCTGTCGCTGATATTTGCCTTGCCGGCACGGAGAGCCTTGACTTCCCATCCCTGGAGCGAAAGACCCGCTTCGAACTCTTCTTCAATAAAGTATTCGTGGCGAGCCCGCTTATTCATGGCAATGGTAGCAGAGCCGGGTTTGTGTTTTTTCTTTGTCATAGTGCTACTTAGTTTACATGAAGCAAGGATTAATGGCATCCCCTGTCACATCGAAGCGGGGGAGACGAACTATTCTAGCAGAAGCCAGGCGGCTGAGAATTTTTGTTTGCCCGCCAGCGATGGTATGATTTACAGGTTGAAAATTAACAGGAAACGCTATGTCCCAAATCAGTCGTTCTGCGCTGGTGCCCTACAGTGCAGAGAAAATGTTCCGGTTGGTCAACAATGTTGATGCCTATCCGGAATTTCTTCCAGGGTGCACTGGTAGTCGAATTATTGATTCCAGCGAGCAGCAGATGACTGCATCGGTTGACGTTTCCAAAGCGGGGATAAGTAAGACCTTTGTAACCCGTAACACACTAACGGAAAATCAACGTATTAACATGCAACTGGTTGATGGCCCGTTCCGCAAGCTTTCCGGCGGCTGGCAGTTCACGCCGCTCAGCGAGGATGCCTGCAAGGTCGAGCTCAATCTTGATTTTGAATTTTCAAATATGCTGGTTGAGCTGGCTTTTGGTCGCATCTTTAAAGAGCTGGCCGGCAGTATGGTTCAGGCCTTTACGCATCGGGCGAAAGAGGTTTACGGTGCCTGATATCGCGGTAGAAGTCGTCTATGCGCTGCCAGATAAGCAGTATCTTTATACGGTCAACGTAGAAGAGGGGAGTACCGTCGAGCAGGCGATTAAAGCCTCAGGTATTCTTGAAATACGCAGCGATATCGATCTGACTCAGAACAAGGTCGGTATTTTCAGTCGTCCGGTCAAACTGCCTGATGAGGTGAAAGCCGGAGACCGCATTGAAATCTATCGCCCGCTGTTAGCCGATCCGAAAGAGTTACGTCGTCAACGTGCAGAGCGTGCCGCTAAAAAATAGCGCTAATTTGTGCACTTTCCCCGGCAGGACGCCGGGGTGCATGTCCACCATCAGGCTTCCTGCCTGAATGCTTCCTGTTACTTCCTTTTGTCTGTCAGCGCAGGTTTATTATCGATATGGGTCAGAACGCCATTGCCATCAAAGGTTAATGTCAGCGTTTGCTGCGTGACAGGCTCATGGCCGGGTTCCTGACGGAATACGTAATACCAGACGTTGCTGCCAAACGGATCGCGCATCATCGGCGTGCCAAGCGTGTAGGCAACCTGTTGCTGGGTCATGCCTGTGTGAATTTTTGAAACATCGGTAGCAACGAGGTAGTTGCCCTGATTAATATCCGGACGATAAACCACGCGCCCCAGGGTGGAACATCCAGCGGTTGCCATCATCAGAACAACCACTGCCGCAGCAGTCAGCGTTTTACAGCGCATAAGTCTCTTTATTCCTTTTCGGGCCAACACCTTCGGCATCTGGCTGTTTTATTTGCCGGTTGAACCTGAGCTTGATTGTCTGACGCAGGGAAGAGTCATTTTCCCTGTGAGGCAATCTTCAGGTTCAGCGTGGCTGTAACAATAGCGCCAGATGCCCTGAGCATCAATCATCTGCTTCTGGTAATTACGCCCGTTACGGCGCCAGGAAGGTGATGATAATAAACCTTTTCGCAGTTTGAAACCTCTACGAACCACGGTTATGACCACGGCTGCCCCAAAAAGTGCGGCGATCAGGCCGCCAGAAGATCTTTTGCGTTCGCCAGCGTATTGCGCGTCACTTCACTACCGCCCAGCAGACGGGCCAGCTCCTGTAAGCGGGCGCGTTTGTCGAGCGGCTGCATATGCGTTTCAGTCATTGCGCCATCGGTCTCTTTGCTGACATAGAAATGATGGTTGCCGCAGCCCGCGACCTGCGGAAGATGGGTCACGCACATAACCTGCGTCGATTCGCCCAACTGACGCAGCATTTTGCCCACCACTGCCGCTGTCGGTCCGCTGATGCCTACATCGACCTCATCGAAAATCAGCGCTGGCGTATCCATTTTACGTGCAGTAATCACCTGAATGGCCAACGCAATACGTGACAGTTCGCCGCCGGAAGCCACTTTAGAGAGCGGCTGCAAAGACTGACCGGGGTTGGTGCTGACGCGGAAATCAATGCGGTCTGCGCCTTCGGCAGTGAGATGATCGGCATTGAACTGCACCTCGATACTCAGCTTGCCATGTGGCATAGAGAGCGTATGCATGCTTTCAGTGATCAGCTCGCTCAGCTCCTGAGCAAAGTGAGCGCGTCGCTGGTGAAGCTGTTCCGCACAGGTCATCGCCAGCCGATGGTGCGTGGCGACGGCCTGCGCCAGTTCGTCCTGATCGCTCTCCTGTTTGTCCAGCTGCGACTGCTCTTCCAGCAGCTGCTGATGAAAAACGGGGAGATCTTCCGGTGAAATATGATGCTTACGCGCCAGCGCAATCTGCCGGGAAAGGCGCTGCTCCAGGTCATGCAGGCGGTTAGGATCGAGTTCCAGCTTTTCACAATAGTGGCGCAGCTCATCGCTGGCCTCGCTGAGCTGGATCGCGGCCTCATCGAGAAGCATACTGACGCCATTGAGTCGGTCATCCATCGTCAGCAGTTCATTAATCAGCTGCTGTGCAGAATAGAGTTGATTTTGCAGCGTGGCCTCTTCGCCGTCCGCCAGCAGCATTAACGCCTGCTGGCTCGTCGAAAGAAGCTGCCCGCTGTTCGCCAGCCGTTTGTACTCTTCATCAATGTTTTCATATTCACCGGCAACAGGCGCAAACTCATTCAGCTCTTTTAGCTGATATTGCAGCAGTTCGCGGCGCGCCTCACGCTCCTGTGACTGCTGCTGATGTTTAGCCAGCGAGCGGCAGCTTTGGTTCCACTGGCGATAGCTGTTCGCCATCTGCTGCATCAGCGCGTTTTCACCCGCATAGGCGTCCAGCAGGGTTTTCTGATGTTCAGGCTTCAACAACAGTTGGTGGGCATGCTGACCATGAATTTGAATCAATAACTGACCCAAATCACGCAGTTGAGAAAGGGGAACGGCAGTGCCGTTGATAAAGCCACGTGAGCGACCGTCGCTGCTGATGACGCGACGCAGCAGGCACTCATGCCCTTCATCAAGCTGATTTTCCGTCAGCCAGGCAAGGGCGGAAGGCGTATCTTTCAGTGAGAAACGGGCGCAGATATCAGCACGCGTCGCGCCCTGGCGCACCATATCTGCTTCGGCACGGCCGCCCAGGCACAGGCTCAGCGCATCAATAGCAATAGATTTACCCGCACCGGTTTCGCCGGTTATAGCGGTCATGCCACGTTGAAAATCGATTTCCAGCTCACGAACAATCGCAAAATTACTGATGGTCAGTTGTGCCAGCATAGTTATCGTTCCTGTATGAAAACACAGATATGGTTTTTCATACAGTATATACTGGTTTTATAACCAGTAAAGAGGCGTGATGCATTTCAGAACAATTTTTTTGACCAGCCGAGCTTGGAACTTAGCGTATTGAAGTAATTGTAATTTTGTGGATGGATCAGGTTCAGATGATCCTCATTCCGACGGATTAACACGTCTTCGCCCTCCTGGATGGGCAGGGCAATCTGGCTGTCGCAGCTGACTTCAAGGTCGCTGCGCATGTTGGAAAAGCGCAGGCGAATGGTGCTGCTGCTGTTAATAACCAGCGGCCTGGCAGAAAGCGTATGCGGGAACATCGGTACAATAGCGATGGCGTCGAGAGAGGGCGTCAGGATCGGGCCGCCAGCAGAGAGCGAATAAGCGGTTGAACCGGTGGGCGTCGAGATGATTAACCCGTCGGAGCGCTGTGAAAAAGCAAAGGTTTCATCAATATACACTTCGAATTCGATCATGTGCGCCACCTTCCCCGGATGCAGCACCACTTCATTAATGGCGGTGCCGATGCGCGGTTCGCAGCCCTGACGACATACCTGCGCCTCCAACAGAAAGCGGCTCTCGGTAATATATTTTCCCTCCAGCACGTCGTCCAGCTGCTGCTGAGCGTTGTCCGGGTCCAGATCGGTCAGGAATCCGAGGTTGCCGCGGTTGATGCCAATCACCTTAATATCGTAGCGAGCCAGTCCCCGCGCCGCGCCCAGCATGTTGCCATCGCCGCCCACCACCACGGCAAGATCGGCCCGTTTGCCAATTTCAGCGAGCGTACCCGTCGCCACACCGTCCAGCTTCAGCTCATGGGCAATTTGTTGCTCGATAATGACGTCATAGCCTTTTGCCGTCAGCCAGCGACAAAGCGTTTCGTGCGTGGTCAGCGCGGTTGGGTGGCGCGGATGGCCTACAATTCCAATGCAGTTAAAGTGCTTGTTCATGTTGCTGACGTTCCTCATGAGGCCTGCTCCTTCAGACAATGTGACGGGTTCCCTTGAAACCGTTATTCTGATCCCCATAATAAGCGAACCAGCGAGACGAATGTGCATAAACGCGGAGAAATTCATGAGTAGTAAAGAACAGAACACACCAAACGAGCAAGTCTCAGATGATATCGGGATGGAGCAGGCACACACTCAGGACGCAGAGACGGCAGCAGGCGTGGATCCGCGTGATGAACGCATTGCCGAACTGGAGGCGCAGTTGACCGAATCACAGGGCGGTGTTCGCGAAGCCCAGCTGCGTGCGCAGGCGGAAATCGAAAATATTCGCCGTCGTGCGGAACAGGATGTTGAAAAGGCGCACAAGTTTGCGCTGGAAAAATTTGCTAATGAGCTGCTGCCCGTTATCGACAGTCTTGAGCGCGCGCTGGAGATGACCGATAAAGACAATCCGGAACTGACGGCAATGGTTGAAGGTATCGACCTGACGCTGAAGTCTCTGTTGGGCGCGGTGCGCAAGTTTGGCGTGGAAGTGGTGGGTGACGTGAATGTCCCGTTCAACCCTGAGATCCATCAGGCTATGTCGATGATGGAATCCGAAGACGTTGCGCCAAACCATGTAATGATGGTGATGCAGCGTGGCTATACGCTGAACGGGCGTCTGCTTCGTCCGGCGATGGTCGCGGTGGCTAAAGCAAAATCCTGACTGGAAGAAAGCACCGTCATCGGTGCTTTTTTTTTGCTTACTCAGGGAGCCGCGGCGTCCAGTCGATGGGCTTTTTGCCGTGCTCTTCCAGCCACGCATTCGCCTTAACGAAATGCCCGCAGCCAAAAAAGCCGCGGTGTGCTGAAAGCGGTGACGGATGCGGCGCCTGAAGTACGTGATGACGTTGCCTGTCGATGATACTGCCCTTTTTCTGCGCGTGTGAACCCCACAGCAAAAAGACAACGCCCTCCCGATGTTCATTAATCAATGCGATCACCCGGTCGGTAAAGGCTTCCCAGCCTAAGCGCGCGTGAGAATGCGCCTGACCCGCCTCCACCGTCAGTACGGTATTGAGCAGCAATACGCCCTGACGCGCCCAGCTTTCCAGATAACCGTGATTTGGCCGGACGAAACCGGGGATCTCTGCTTCCAGCTCTTTATACATATTCATTAACGAGGGCGGTATAGCAACGCCGGGACGTACGGAAAAAGAGAGGCCATGTGCCTGATTGGGGCCGTGATAAGGATCCTGCCCGAGGATCACAACGTTAACATCGCTGAGTTCGGTAAAGCGAAAAGCGTTAAACACATCCTTCTGCGGTGGATAAACCACTTTGCCTGCCGCGCGCTCGTTAGCGACGACGGTCAGGGTTTCGGTGAAATAAGGTTTATTTTTTTCCTCTGCCAGCACGTCGTGCCAGGTCAGCGCATTGGCCATTTTTGCCTCCTTTAAGTATTGGGAGTAGCTTAACGTGCACGGCAATAAAGGCAAAATTAAAAATTATTTGAATATTTACAAAAAAATATGAAAAAGAGAGTGGGTTAAATTTGATATAAATCATAAAGTTGAGCGCAATGGCCGTTTTGGTCAGTGGCATTTTTTGATGTGAATCAAGGTGCGCAGGGGCGCGGGCTGATATACAACACACATTGCGGAAAAAAATTACCCGTTAACCCGTGCTGATATGCTCAGCCTGCACTGCCTGGGAGGCAATTTATGATTACCGGAATTCAGATCACTAAAGCAAGCAACAACGCGCTGTTAAATTCATTCTGGCTGCTGGACGACGAAAAAAACGAAGCGCGTTGCGTTTGCGCCAAAGCAGAGTATAGCGAAGATCAGATTGTTGCCGTCACCGATCTGGGCGACATCGAATACCGCGAAGTGCCGCTGGAGGTTAAACCTGAGGTGCGCGTTGAGGGCGGTCAACATCTCAACGTAAACGTGTTGCGTCGTGAAACGCTGGAAGATGCGGTTAAAAACCCTGAAAAATATCCGCAGCTCACCATTCGCGTTTCAGGTTATGCCGTACGTTTCAACTCGCTGACGCCTGAGCAACAGCGCGACGTAATTGCACGCACCTTCACTGAAAGCCTGTAAGCGTCACTTTAAGGCGATTGCGCCGCTTTCTGCATTGAAAACCGCATTTGTTTGCGTCACTGCCATAAAAAAACCGCTCAAATCGAGCGGTTTTTTATTGTGGCGCGTATTTATTCATCGCCGTCGGTTTTCAGCGCCGCGCTGGGTTTACGGCGTTTGCCGATATTTTTCGTATCGCGATGGCGTTGTTTAACGCGTGGCCTGGTTGCTTCGCTCTCTTTTTTCTCTTTACGCTTCGCCAGCACTTTTTTGGACGGCTTACCATTCAGCTTTTCATTAGGCGGACGGGTGACCGGCTTCATTTCGTCAATGGTGCGCGCCTTCAACGGCTCCTGAATGTAGCGGCTGATTTTGCCCAGCAACAGATGATCGTGCGCTTCTACCAGCGAAATCGCCGTGCCTTTTTTACCGGCCCTTGCGGTGCGGCCAATACGGTGCAGATAGATATCCGTGGTGCGGGGCAGATCGAAGTTGAAAACGTGGCTGACGTCGTCAATATCAATGCCGCGAGCCGCGATGTCCGTGGCCACCAGCACGTTGACGCGGCCGTCGACAACGCGTTTGATCGCTTCGTTCCGCTTAAACTGCTCAAGTTCGCCTTCCAGATAGCTGGTATTGATGCCTGCGTCACGCAGCCAGCCGCACAGTTCATGAACGCGTTCGCGCTTACGCACAAACACCACAGAGCGGGTCACTTCAGGCTGCCGGAGCAGATGAATCAGCATGGCGGTTTTGTGCTTAATATCATCAGCGCGATAGTACCACTGCTGAATTTTCTTGCGCTCGCTGCGCGCCGGATCGGATTCAATCTCCACTGGTTCATTAAGCAGCCGCTCGGAGAAATCTTTAATCGCTTCACCTTCCAGCGTGGCGGAAAACAGCAGGGTTTGCTTACGCCAGCGGGTTTCACCGGAAATGGTTTCAATATCCTGCGCGAAACCCATATCCAGCATGCGGTCGGCTTCATCAAGGATCAGCGTCTCAACCGCGCGGCAGTCGAAGTTCTCTTCTTTGATGTATTGCAGCAGACGACCGGTGGTAGCCACCACGATGTCCTGGTTTTCACTGAACACTTCAGCATGGTTCATATACGCCACGCCGCCGGTGATGGTCGCAATGTCCAGATGCGTGTGCTTTGCCAGTTCACGCGCGTGATCCGCCACCTGCATCGCCAGCTCGCGCGTGGGCGTCAGAATGAGAATACGCGGCGGGCCTGATTTCTTTCTGGGAAAATCAAGAAGATGCTGAAGAGCGGGCAGCAGATAGGCCGCCGTTTTGCCTGTACCGGTTGGTGCCGAACCCAGAACGTCACGACCCTCCAGCGCAGGCGGAATCGCAGCAGACTGGATAGCGGTCGGGCGCTTGAACCCCTTCTCGCTCAGGGCTTCCAGCAGGCTTTCATCAAGTTCGAGTTCGGAAAAAGTGGTTACAGTCATGGTCTACCTCAGTTTGGGGCGCTGATTATAGACAGATTGAACACGATCTTCATCTGTTTGTGTGGCCTTTATGACTTTTCCTTGCGCTGACTTTGTCCTATGCTGGCGGCGTTTCTTTTTCGGATCGATCAAATGTCTCAACAGAAAGCGGTTTTACGTGCCAACGGCTTTACCTTCAAGCAGTTTTTTGTCGCGCACGATCGCTGTGCGATGAAAGTGGGGACGGATGGCGTGCTGCTCGGTGCCTGGGCACCGGTCGCCGGCGCCCGGCGCGCGCTGGACATTGGCAGCGGCAGCGGTTTGATCGCGCTGATGCTGGCGCAGCGAACCGCTCAGGACGTCACGATTGATGCCGTTGAGCTTGACGCTGACGCCGCTGCGCAGGCGCAGGAAAATGTTCAGGCCTCGCCGTGGGCGAACCGAATCCATATCTGGCAGGACGATATCCTGCACTGGTCGCAGCGCTGCGAGCAGCGTTACAGCCTTATCGTCAGCAATCCGCCTTATTTCTCGCCCGGCTCCGAATGCGCCAGTGCTGCCCGCGCCTCGGCGCGCCACACCACGGATTTGACGCACGATATGCTGCTGACCTGCGCGGAAACGCTGATCACTGAAGACGGCTTTTTCTGCGTTATTCTGCCAGCGGAGGCGGGCAATGCGCTGGCGGCGCTGGCGCAGTCGCGCGGCTGGCATTTGCGTTCGCGTACTGATATTTCAGACAACGAGACGCGCCCGCCGAACCGCGTGCTGCTGGCGCTCTCTCCGGCGCCGGGCGAGCAGTTTCTCGACAGGATGACCATTCGCGGCCCCGACCAGCGCTATTCTGATGCACATTGCAGCCTGACGCGGGATTTTTATCTGTTCCGCTGATCAGGGCGACAGAATGGTCGGCGCGGCGACGTCGAGCGGCTCGGGGTAGTCCAGCGTGAAGTGCAGCCCACGACTCTCCTTACGCGCCATTGCGCAGCGAACAATCAGTTCGGCCACCTGTACCAGATTGCGCAGCTCGAGCAGGTTATTGGAGATACGAAACTGCGCGTAGTACTCATCGATTTCCTGTTGCAGCATCCGGATACGGCGCAGCGCGCGCTCAAGGCGTCGCGTGGTGCGCACGATGCCGACGTAATCCCACATAAACAGGCGCAGTTCGTGCCAGTTATGCTGAATAACCACCCGTTCGTCCGAGTCATCCACCCGGCTCTCATCCCATTGCGGCAAGGTTGCAACCAGATCGGCGGCGTGCAAATGCTCCCTGATATCTTCCGCCGCCGACCAGCCATACACCAGACACTCCAGCAGCGAGTTTGATGCCAGACGATTCGCGCCGTGCAGGCCCGTATAGCTGACTTCGCCAATGGCATAAAGGCCGTTAAGGTCGGTTCGCCCGTGGTGATCGACCATCACGCCACCGCAGGTATAGTGCGCAGCGGGCACAATGGGAATGGGCTCTTTCGTCAGGTCGAAGCCCAGCGTTTGCAGCTTTTCGTCGATCATGGGGAAGTGAGCACGAATAAACTCAGCGGGCTGATGGCTGATATCCAGATACATGCACGCCGCGCCAAGGCGCTTCATTTCATGATCGATCGCGCGCGCCACAATATCGCGCGGCGCCAGTTCTGCGCGCGGGTCGAAATCAGGCATAAAGCGCGTGCCGTCGGGGCGCCTGAGCACCGCGCCTTCGCCACGCAGCGCTTCGGTCAGCAGGAAGTTTTTCGCTTCAGGGTGAAACAGACAGGTGGGATGGAACTGATTGAACTCCATGTTGGCAACGCGGCAGCCCGCGCGCCACGCCATCGCGATGCCGTCGCCGGACGCCACGTCAGGATTGGTGCTGTATTGATACACTCTGGCCGCGCCGCCGGTCGCCAGTACCACGGCGCGCGCGCGGCAGGTTTCCACGCGCTCTGAGTTGCGATTCCAGATATATGCACCGACCACGCGACGTTCGCCTGGCAGATTTATCCGGTCAGAAACGATCAAATCGACAGCGTTGCTGCGCTCAATGAGCCGAATATTCGGATGGGCCATCGCCTGGCTTACCAGCGTGTTTTCCACCGCGCGCCCGGTAGCGTCAGCGCAGTGCAGGATACGGCGGTGACTGTGGCCACCTTCGCGCGTTAAATGGTAGCGTTCATCCGGCTTGTCCCTGTCAAACATCATGCCTTTATCGATCAGCCACTGAACGCAGTGCCGCGCGTTGCTGGCGATAAAAGCGACCGCTTCGCGATCGCAAAGACCACCGCCGGCAATCAGCGTATCGTCAACGTGCGACTCAATACTGTCGGTTTCATCGAAAACGGCGGCGATGCCGCCCTGCGCATAAAAGGTTGAGCCTTCACTGAGCGGTCCTTTGCTCAATACGGTGACCTGGTTTGCGTCGGCCAACCGCAGCGCAAGAGAAAGACCCGCCGCGCCGCTGCCAATGATAAGGACATCGCATGAATAATCAGGAGTAGAGATCATGATGTTTAATTTACTAAACAAGGGGTCTGCCGAGCTTAGCACTCCTGTAGGTAATGCAACATGCTTTTTTTCATTCTGTTGCTACTGACTCGCGGATCTGCGCGCGGTTCGTCGCCATAAGGCGATCGGCAAAAAGACACAGCAAAACAGAAAGCGTTTACTATGGCGAACTGTCACGAAATGCCATGATTTAAAGATGAAAAAGCATGCTTCATGGGGTACTCTGCGGCGTGGCGGGGCTGGTTACAGAAAAAGTAACGAAGAAAGTGTAGTGGCTGTTCGACCAGACAGAAAGTAAAAAAACCATCGCTGGTCGTACGTTTTCTGCCCTCCATCATAAATATAATGGCGTAATGGAACTTTACTCATGGCGATTAATCAAAGCGAAAGCTTGTTCGAAAAGTATGAATTTTTGCGAGTCGTTCAGGAACGCATGGCACAGAGTTTGGGGAGACATTACCTCGGATGAGCGAGCAGATAACGGATCAGGTTCTCGTTGAACGAGTGCAGAAGGGAGATCAGAAAGCATTCAATTTACTGGTAATTCGCTACCAGCATAAAGTGGCGAGTCTGGTTTCCCGCTATGTGCCTTCAGGAGACGTGCCTGACGTGGCGCAGGAAACCTTTATTAAAGCGTATCGCGCGCTGGAATCGTTTCGCGGCGACAGCGCCTTTTATACCTGGCTTTACCGGATAGCCGTGAACACGGCGAAAAATTATCTGGTGGCTCAGGGGCGCCGTCCGCCTTCCAGCGACGTTGATGCCATTGACGCAGAAAACTTTGAAAGCGCAGGCGCGCTGAAAGAAATTTCGAACCCTGAGAACTTAATGTTGTCAGAAGAGTTGCGACAAACCGTTTTTCGTACCATCGAAACGCTTCCCGACGATTTAAGAATGGCTATCACGTTGCGGGAGCTGGATGGTCTAAGCTATGAAGAAATAGCCGCCATTATGGAGTGTCCCGTCGGTACAGTCCGCTCCCGAATATTTCGGGCGCGCGAGGCTATCGACAGTAAAATCCAACCGCTGATCCAACGCTAGTTACGGCGGATACACGAAGGGTACTGAGGCATGCAGAAAGAACAACTTTCCGCTTTAATGGATGGAGAAACTTCGAACGCTGAAGTTTTAACCGCACTGTCTGAAGATGCATCGCTCCAGAGGGAGTGGGAGAGCTATCATCTCATTCGCGATACGCTGCGTGGAGATGTGGGGCAGCACGTTCATTTTGATATCGCTGCGCGCGTCGCCTCTGCAATTGCAAACGAGCCGGTAAGAAATATCGCTCCGCTGATACCGGAAGCGCAGCCCGAACCTGAGCAGTATCGGCATATGCCTTTCTGGCATAAAGCGCGTCCCTGGGCGGCGCAGATCGTCCAGGTCGGCGTGGCAGCCTGCGTATCACTGGCTGTTATTGTCGGCGTGCAGCACTACAACCAGCCGGAAGGCGCTCAGGTCGAATCGGATTCGCCGGTATTCAACACGCTGCCGATGATGGGCCAGGCCTCGCCGGTAAGTCTCGGCGTGCCGTCTGAAAGCGCGACTAACAACAACGCGACGCAGCAGGTGCAGGATCAGCGTCGCCGGGTCAATGCCATGTTGCAGGACTATGAGTTGCAACGTCGTCTGCACGCGGACAGGCTCCAGTTAGAGCAAAATCCTGCGCAGCAGGCGGCCGTTCAGGTTCCGGGTAATCAGTCGTTAGGAATTCAGCAGCAGTAATGAAGCAAATCTGGTACGCCGTCAGCCTTATGGCTGGCAGCCTGATATACTCCAGCGTCGCCCCGGCGGAAACCACCTCCGGGGCGCTCTTGCAACAGATGGAGCAGGCCAGCCAGTCCCTCAACTATGAACTCGCCTATATCAACGTTTCCAGGCTTGGCATTGAGTCTCTGCGTTACCGCCATGCGGTGCTGAACGAGAAAGTCTATGCGCAGCTGCTGCAAATGGACGGGCCGCGCCGTGAAATTATTCAGCGTGGCAAAGAGGTGAGCTATTTCGAACCGGGCCTTGAGCCGTTCACCCTCGCGGGCGACCACATCGTCGATGCGCTGCCTTCGCTGGTCTACGCTGACTTTCAGCAGATTTCCGCAGACTATGATTTTGTACCGGTTGGGCGCGCGCGCATTGCCGATCAAATGTGTGAAGTCATACGTATTGTGGCGCGAGACGGCACCCGCTACAGTTACATTGTCTGGCTGGACAGCGACACCCGTCTGCCGCTGCGCATTGACCTGCTCGACCGCGACGGCGACACGCTGGAACAGTTTCGCGTGGTGAGTTTTGCCGTCGATGAAGGCGTCCGCAACATGATGCAGGGGCTGGAAAAAGCGGAGCTGCCGCCGTCGCTCTCCGTGCCGGTGAGTGAAAACGCGACCTTTGACTGGCGGCCAGGCTGGCTCCCGGCAGGTATGAAAGAGATCACGCAAAGCCGCAGACAGATCCCGTCGCTGAACAAACCGGTAGAGTCACGCCTCTATTCCGATGGTATGTTCAGCTTCTCCGTTAACGTCAGCGCAGCGGATAAAAACAGCGCCGCGCAGCTCCTGCGCACAGGACGCCGTACCGTACAGACGGAAGTGCGCAATAACAGAGAGATTACGGTGGTGGGTGAGCTGCCGCCGTCAACCGCTAAACGTATCGCTGAAAGCGTTAATACAGGAGCCGCGCGATGATGAGAGAATGGGCCACGGTCGTTGCGTGGCAGGACGGCGTCGCCACGCTGCATTCAGAAATGAAAACGTCATGCAGCAGCTGTTCGGCCCGCAAGGGATGCGGCAGCCACATGCTGAATAAGCTGGGCCCGAAGAACGCGCACGTGATGAAGGTGGCGAGCGCTGAACCGCTCAAGGTCGGTCAGCGTATCGAGCTTGGTATCGCAGAAAAAAGCCTGCTCAGTTCCGCGCTGTTAGTCTATATGACGCCGCTGCTGGGATTGTTTCTTCTTGCCGGCCTGTTTCAGATGCTGTTTCACAGCGATCTGGCGGCGGCGGCGGGCGCACTGCTCGGCGGCGTCGGCGGCTTCATCATCGCGAAGGGGCTTTCCAGCTATCTGGGTAAAAGCGCCGCGTATCAGCCGGTAATTTTAAGCGTTGCACTTCCACCTGACGCGTTGCGCGTCGAGAGCGATGCCTGAAACGCGCCGCGACGGCGCACGTTTCCCTGCAAAATGCGCTATTTTTACCGCAAAACCAGCCCGATCCCCTCGTACAGTTTTTTTCCGCGGATTATTGCCCGCCTGCGATGATTCCACCACCCTGATATGTAGTGTAGAATGCACTTTTTCGGGCAAAGCGCTGCCTGTAATATCACGCTCCGTCGGCGCCAGCCGGTATGGTTCCAGCATTTGTAAGGCAGAAAAACCTCTATAATGAAGCACATAAGAAACTTTTCTATCATCGCTCACATCGACCACGGCAAATCAACGCTTTCCGACCGCCTGATCCAGATTTGCGGCGGGCTGACTGAACGTGAGATGGCTGCGCAGGTTCTGGACTCCATGGATCTTGAACGTGAGCGCGGCATTACCATTAAAGCGCAAAGCGTTACGCTCGATTACCACGCGCAAGACGGTGAAACTTACCAGCTCAATTTTATCGACACGCCCGGCCACGTCGACTTCTCCTATGAGGTCTCCCGTTCGCTTGCGGCCTGTGAAGGCGCGCTGCTGGTGGTTGACGCCGGGCAGGGCGTTGAGGCGCAAACGCTGGCCAACTGCTACACCGCCATGGAAATGGATCTGGAAGTTGTACCGGTTCTGAACAAAATCGATTTGCCTGCCGCCGATCCCGATCGCGTTTCGCAGGAAATTGAAGACATTGTGGGTATTGACGCCACCGACGCCGTGCGCTGTTCCGCGAAAACCGGCGTGGGCGTGCCGGAGGTGCTGGAGCGCCTGGTGCGCGATATCCCTGCGCCGGAAGGCGATCCTGACGGCCCCTTACAGGCGCTGATCATTGACTCATGGTTTGATAACTACCTTGGCGTGGTTTCGCTGATCCGTATTAAAAACGGCAGCCTGCGCAAAGGCGAAAAAGTGAAGGTGATGAGCACCGGCCAGGTATATAACGCCGACCGTCTGGGCATTTTCACCCCGAAACGCGTCGATCGCGACGTGCTGAAGTGCGGCGAAGTAGGCTGGCTGGTTTGTGCGATCAAAGACATTCTTGGCGCGCCGGTTGGCGATACGCTAACGCTTTCGCGCAATCCTGCCGAAAAATCGCTGCCGGGCTTTAAAAAAGTGAAGCCGCAGGTTTACGCCGGCCTCTTCCCGATCAGCTCAGATGACTATGAAGGCTTTCGCGACGCGCTGGGCAAACTGAGCCTCAACGACGCCTCGCTGTTTTACGAGCCGGAAAGCTCGACGGCGCTGGGCTTCGGTTTCCGCTGCGGCTTCCTTGGTCTGCTGCATATGGAGATCATTCAGGAGCGTCTGGAGCGTGAGTACGATCTCGATCTGATCACCACGGCGCCCACCGTTGTTTATGAAGTGCTGACTACCGCAGGTGAAACGGTCTATGTTGACAGCCCGTCCAAGCTGCCAGCACTGAACAATATTGAAGAACTGCGCGAACCTGTCGCCGAGTGTCATATGCTGCTGCCGCAGGAGTACCTCGGCAACGTCATCACGCTCTGCATCGAAAAGCGCGGCGTGCAGACCAACATGGTTTATCACGGCAACCAGGTTGCGCTGACTTATGAAATCCCGATGGCCGAAGTGGTGCTGGACTTCTTTGACCGCCTGAAATCAACGTCGCGCGGATACGCCTCGCTGGATTACAACTTCAAGCGTTTCCAGGCGTCCGATATGGTGCGCGTGGACGTGCTGATTAACGGCGAACGCGTTGATGCACTGGCGCTGATCACCCATCGCGATAATGCGCCTTACCGCGGTCGCGATCTGGTTGAAAAGATGAAGGAGCTTATTCCTCGTCAGCAGTTTGATATCGCGATTCAGGCCGCTATCGGCAACCACATCATTGCCCGTTCAACCGTGAAACAGCTGCGTAAAAACGTGCTGGCGAAGTGCTACGGCGGCGACGTCAGCCGTAAGAAAAAGCTGTTACAGAAACAGAAAGAGGGTAAGAAACGCATGAAACAGGTCGGTAACGTCGAGCTGCCTCAGGAGGCGTTCCTTGCCATTCTCCACGTCGGTAAAGACAGTAAATAAGGGCCGCGGGCTTCGAGGGAACTGGAATGGCTAATATGTTCGCCCTGATTTTGGCGATTGCAACGTTGGTAACCGGAATCATCTGGTGTATTGACCGCTACAAATGGGCGCCGGCCCGCCGTGCCGCCGCTGCGGCCGCCGAGGCGGATGCAGGAGCAAACGGGCAGAAGGTTGTGGCGAAACAGCCGGGCTGGATCGAAACCGCCGCGTCGGTGTTTCCGGTGCTGCTGCTGGTATTCGTGGTGCGCTCTTTTATCTACGAACCGTTTCAAATCCCGTCCGGTTCGATGATGCCAACCCTGCTGATTGGCGATTTCATTCTGGTTGAGAAGTTTGCCTACGGAATCAAAGATCCGATTACCCAAACGACGCTGATCCCGACCGGCCATCCAAAGCGTGGCGACATCGCGGTATTTAAATACCCGAAAGATCCCAGCATGGATTACATTAAGCGCGTAATCGGTCTGCCGGGTGACCGCGTCAGCTACGATCCCAACAGCAAAACGGTGACGATCAACCCTGCCTGCGCGGAGAGCCAGCACTGTGAAAAAGCGCTGCCGATCGCCTATTCTGACGTGCAGCCGGGCGACTTCATTCAAACCTTCAGCGGCTTTGACGGCAATGAAGTGGGCAACGGTTTTTATCAGGTGCCGAAAGAGCAATCAATGCGTGGCGGGCTGCGGCTGGCGGCGCGTAGCGAAACGCTGGACAAGGTGACGCATAATATTCTGCTGGTGACCCAGGCGCAGAGCCAGGCAAGCTCTTACTATCAGCAGCCGGGTCAGCCGCAGTCGTCATGGGTAGTGCCGGAAGGCATGTACTTTATGATGGGCGACAACCGCGATAACAGCGCGGACAGCCGTTACTGGGGTTTTGTACCTGAACGGAATCTGGTCGGTAAAGCCACTGCTATCTGGATGAGCTTTGAGAAGCAGGAAGGCGAGTGGCCTACCGGCGTCCGTCTGAGCCGTATTGGCGGTATTCATTAACGTCGTCCTGCGGGCGGCGTGATAAAGGGGGTGGCTTCTGACCGGAAGCCACTGCACACGAAACAGTTTCGTGTTGGTTCGTCCAGCCCTGTTCCGTGTGCAGATTTTTGACGCATTCAGACACTGGTAACACATGAATCCCATCGTAATTAACAGGCTTCAGCGCAAGCTGGGCTACACTTTTACTCATCAGGAACTGTTACAGCAAGCGCTTACTCACCGCAGCGCGAGCAGCAAGCACAATGAGCGGCTTGAGTTCCTTGGTGATTCGATTCTCAGCTATGTGATTGCCAACGCGCTCTATCACCGCTTTCCGCGCGTTGATGAAGGCGATATGAGCCGCATGCGCGCCACGCTGGTACGCGGCAATACGCTGGCGGAGATGGCGCGTGAGTTTGACCTCGGCGAATGTCTTCGCCTGGGGCCGGGCGAGCTGAAAAGCGGCGGCTATCGTCGTGAGTCGATCCTGGCCGATACCGTTGAGGCGCTGATTGGCGGCGTATTTCTCGACAGTGACATTCAGACGGTCGAAAAGCTGATCCTCTACTGGTACACCAGTCGTCTGGATCAGATCAGTCCCGGCGATAAGCAGAAAGATCCAAAAACGCGTTTGCAGGAGTATTTGCAGGGTCGCCATCTGCCGCTGCCATCTTATCTGGTAGTGCAGGTGCGGGGCGAAGCGCACGATCAGGAATTTACCATTCACTGCCAGGTGAGCGGCATGACTGAACCGGTTGTAGGAACCGGCTCCAGCCGTCGCAAAGCTGAGCAGGCAGCGGCCGAACAGGCGCTGATCAAGTTAGGACTCGAATGAGCGAACAAACTACCCGATGCGGCTTTATTGCGATTGTAGGCCGTCCGAACGTCGGAAAATCCACCTTACTGAACCAGCTTCTGGGGCAGAAAGTTTCTATTACCTCGCGCAAGCCGCAAACCACGCGCCACCGCATCATGGGTATTCATACCGAAGGTGCGTATCAGGCTATCTACGTGGACACGCCAGGCCTGCACATCGAAGAGAAAAGGGCGATCAATCGCCTGATGAACCGTGCGGCGAGCAGCTCAATCGGTGATGTTGAGCTGGTTGTTTTCGTTGTGGAAGGCACCCGCTGGACGGCCGACGACGAAATGGTGCTGAATAAGCTGAAAGACGGCAAAGTGCCGGTGCTGCTGGCGATCAATAAAGTCGATAACATCACTGACAAAAGTATTCTGCTGCCGCATCTGCAATTCCTCAGCCAGCAGATGAATTTTATGGACATAGTGCCGATCTCCGCCGAAAGCGGGAAAAACGTCGATACCATTGCCAGCATTGCGCGTAAATGCCTGCCGGAAGCCGAACACCATTTTCCGGAAGACTACATTACCGATCGCTCCCAGCGCTTTATGGCGTCAGAGATCATTCGTGAAAAGCTGATGCGTTTCCTTGGCGCGGAGCTGCCTTACTCGGTGACCGTTGAAATTGAGCAGTTCGTTACCAACGAACGCGGCGGTTACGATATTCATGGCCTGATCCTTGTGGAACGCGAAGGTCAGAAAAAGATGGTCATTGGCAATAAAGGCGCCAAAATTAAAACCATCGGTATCGAAGCGCGTAAGGACATGGAAGAGATGTTTGAGGCGAAGGTTCACCTGGAGCTTTGGGTGAAAGTGAAGTCTGGCTGGGCGGACGACGAACGGGCGTTGCGCAGTCTGGGCTACATAGACGACCTCTGATCCGATGGAAGGCTGGCAGCGCGCATTTGTCCTGCATGGACGTCCGTGGAGCGAAACCAGCCTTATGCTCGATCTTTTTTCGGAGAACTACGGTCGTATACGCGTGGTTGCCAAAGGCGCGCGGGCCAAACGCTCCAGCCTGAAAGGCGCGCTTCAGCCCTTTACGCCGCTGCTGGTGCGCTGGGGCGGCCGTGGTGAAGTTAAAACGCTGCGCGGCGCGGAGCCAATCTCGCTGGCGCTGCCTCTCTCTGGTATGACTCTCTACTGCGGTCTGTACGTGAATGAACTGCTGTCACGGGTGCTGGAGCAGGAAACCGCCTTTACCGAACTCTTCTACGATTACCTTCACTGTCTTCAGGCGCTGGCCTCTGCCAGCGGCTCCCCGGAGCCTGCCCTGCGCCGCTTCGAGCTGGCAATGCTCGGCCATCTTGGTTACGGCATTGATTTCCTGCACTGCGCGGGCAGCGGAGAAGAAGTCACGGACGCGATGACCTATACGTACCGCGAAGAGAGAGGATTTATCGCCAGCCTGGTAATGGGCAACAAAACCTTTACCGGCCGCGAGCTGCGGGCGCTCAGTGAGCGTAGCTTTCCCGATCGGGACACGCTGCGCGCTGCCAAACGTTTCACGCGGATGGCGCTGCGGCCCTATCTGGGCGGCAAGCCGCTTAAAAGTCAGGAGCTATTTCGTCAGTTCACACCAAAAAAACGCGACATCACGCCGCCCGACACGCAATAGCAAAACGGGTGTCTTGGCAGATGTCCGGCACAGGATATAATACGCAATCACGCATTTTCCGGGGAACGTCATGGCTGAACTTCTTTTAGGTGTCAACATCGATCACATCGCCACCGTACGCAACGCGCGCGGCACGCATTATCCCGATCCGGTTCAGGCGGCTTTTGTTGCCGAGCAGGCTGGCGCGGACGGCATTACCGTTCATTTACGCGAAGACCGCCGCCATATTACCGATCGTGACGTGCGCATTCTGCGGCAGACCATTCAGACGCGTATGAACCTGGAAATGGCGGTAACGGATGAAATGGTGGATATCGCCTGCGAGCTCAAACCGCATTTCTGCTGTCTGGTGCCGGAAAAACGCGAAGAGGTGACCACGGAAGGCGGGCTGGACGTGGCCGGTCAGGTCGAAAAAATCAGCCTGGCGGTTTCACGCCTGAAAGAAGCCGGTATTACTGTTTCACTGTTTATCGATGCCGATCATCAGCAGATCGACGCGGCGCTGGCGACCGGCGCGCCTTACATAGAAATACATACCGGCGCCTACGCCGACGCGGAAGAGGGCCGGGCGCGTGACGCTGAGTTCAGGCGGATCAAAGATGCGGCCGCCTGGGCGCACAGCAAAGGGCTGAAGGTTAACGCCGGGCACGGCCTGACCTACCACAACGTGCAGCCCATCGCTGCGCTGCCGCAAATGCACGAACTCAATATCGGCCACGCCATTATCGGGCGCGCGGTGATGAGCGGGCTGGCAGAGGCGGTAAAAGAAATGAAAGATCTGATGCGGGAAGCGCGCCGCTGATGGCGATTCTGGGACTGGGAACGGATATTGTGGAGATCGCCCGTATCGAAGGGGTGATCGCCCGCTCAGGCCAGCGTCTGGCACAGCGCGTACTGAGTGAAAACGAATGGCGACAGTACCAGGCGCATCGGCAGCCGGTGCGCTTCCTTGCCAAACGATTTGCGGTAAAGGAGGCGGCGGCCAAGGCATTTGGCACCGGCATTCGTGGTGGTTTAGCGTTTAATCAGTTTGAAGTGTACAACGATGAGCTGGGAAAGCCGGGCCTGCGCTTCTTCGACCATGCGGCGGAGGTGGCAAAAAAACTGGGTGTGGCGCACGTGCACGTTACGCTGGCCGACGAACGCAACTATGCCTGCGCGACGGTGATCATCGAAAGCTGAGGCTACGACGCGGCAAGCACCACAAACTTTTCCCACAGCTCATCACGGCTCTCCGGACGTGAAGGATCGGTGATGATGGTGTGATCGATCGGGCAGACCTGCTGGCAGGTCGGCGAATCGTAATGACCGACGCACTCCGTGCAGCGATCGGCATCGATTTGATAGATGTCGTCGCCCATAAAGATCGCCTCGTTCGGGCACTCCGGCTCGCACATATCGCAGTTAATACAGCGTTTTGTAATTAATAAAGCCATTTTAATCAATTATCATCAGAACAATTAAGATCGGCGCGTTGCGCGGATTTTAACACAGACCCTCGCTGCTCCCAATGTCTTGTTGACCGCCTTATAAGAGATATTCCCTGATGTGCGTAAATAAACTGGCAAACTTCTTTGTGCGCCTTCTCTATTTATTGAAACAACGTATCCCAGGCGATCAATACGGCAGCCTGATGAATTACCTGTCGCAATATGCCTTGCGGAAAAGTGTTGATTCAGCGGAAGGCTGTTTAACGAGGTGTCGTAAGTTTATGAAAACGGATTAATGCCAGGGATCTGTTTCGGCGCGCACATTCTGATGATTTTCAACCGCAGCAAGCCGTGTGGATCAATATTATCAACGTCAATAGTCAAATTATAATGCAGTGACGCAGTAAAAACCGCCGACGGCCGGGGAGTTTAAAGGCAGCAAGCTGCCATCGGCGCTTAATGTATACAGACCACCTAAACCAACTTTTTTACCAACGCTTCGCTGTGACGAATATGGCTTGAGGCGCGTTCAGGATCGCGCTGCACCAGCGCCATAAACAGCAGATCGGTAAGCGCCAGCTGGGCGCTGGTCGAAGAGATCGCCGCGCTGCGCGTGGTCTGCTCTTCTGCGACCGTATACAGACAGTGGGTGGCGCACTGTTGCAGCGTATTCGGCGTAAAACCAGTAAAGGCCAGCACGTTGGCACCTGCGCGCTGCGCTTCCTGCGCGGCAAGATTGATTTCGCGGCGCTCGCCGGTATAGGAGATGGCCAGCAGCAGATCGCCCACGTCCAGCGCCTGAACGCTGGCCAGCAGCGCATGCATATCCTGTTCGGCAACGGCGCTCATGCCGATTTTCATCAGCTTCCACGAAAAATCCTTCGCCACCAGACCGGACGCGCCAATGCCGACCAGCACAATGCGACGGGCCTGCCGCAGCAGCCGCAGCGTCTCCATCAGCATCTCTTCGCTGTTAATATCCAGCGTGGCGCGAATAGCCGACAGCTTTTCCGTCAGCAGCTTCTCACCCACAATTTTTAGCGGATCGTCACTCAGAATGAGATTGTGAACGGTAATGGCATCTCTGTCCGCCAGCGATTCACTCAGGGCCAGCTTGAGCGCCGGAAAACCCTTATAGCCCAGTTTTTGCGCAAATTTCACCACGCTTGACTGGCTGACGCCCGTTTCTTCCGCCAGCTTTTGTGAACTGAGGTGCCGCGCGCGATCCGGCTGCGACAGCAGAAAGTCAGCCAGGCGACGCTCATTTAACGCCAGGGTAGGGTAGAGCTGACGAATACGCAGCAGTGAACTCATTGATTCATATCTCCTGATAGCGATGCCAACGGACACGTGTGATCATAGCCTGCCAACGACATCGCGCTAAGTTTATCGATAGCTGAGTCACATTTCACGGGCAAAGTAAGATAAAATGCCGCCGGGAAGGAATATAATATTCCTTATTGATTTATTTATATTGAATTTTATATTCACTGGAGACGTTACATGAACCTTGGTTCGCTTATTTCTGAAACGCGCAACGCCGATACGATGAACCTGGACGGTCTGACTACGCTTGCGATGGTCACAAAATTTAATCAGCAGGATGCCACGGTCGCGGAAGCGGTTTGCCAGACGCTGCCTGAGGTGGCGAAAGCGGTCGATGCCGCTGCGGCTTCACTGACGGCTGGCGGCAGAGTGATTTACATGGGCGCGGGCACCAGTGGTCGTCTGGGCGTGCTGGACGCGGCGGAATGCCCGCCGACCTTCGGCGTGCCGCACGGCCTGATTGTAGGACTGATCGCGGGCGGCCCCGGCGCGTTGCTGAAAGCGGTGGAGGGGGCCGAAGACAATGCGCAACTGGGCGAGCAGGATCTCCGCCAGCTTGGCCTGACCAAAAACGATATGGTGATCGGCCTTGCTGCTTCCGGTCGCACGCCGTATGTGATTGGCGCGCTGCGCTATGCCCGCGCTTTCGGCTGCCGCACCGCCGCCATCTCCTGCAACCCGGCCTCGCCGATTGCGCAGGAGGCTGATATTGCTATCTCGCCCGTGGTCGGCCCCGAAGCGTTAACCGGCTCAACCCGGCTGAAGTCCGGCACCGCACAAAAACTGGTGCTGAATATGATCTCAACCGGGGCGATGGTCAAAATCGGGAAGGTTTATCAAAACCTGATGGTGGATATGCAGGCGACCAACGTCAAACTGGTGGATCGCGCCTGCCGTATGGTGTGTGAAGCGACAGGCTGCGCCGTCGAAGACGCGGAAGCGGCGTTGCGTCAGAGCCACTTCCACGTGAAGAATGCCATACTGATGCTGCTGAGCGGCGTTACCGCTGAGCAGGCCGGCGAGCTGCTGGCAAAACATAACGGATTTTTGCGCGCGGCGCTGGAAGAAAAGGAATCAGGTCATGGAAAAGGCTAAACGTCTTGCAGGCGAACTATTACAGGGAATGGGCGGCGCAGGAAATATTAATAAACTGGAAAACTGCATGACGCGCGTGCGCGTTGAGGTTAACGATGACGCGCAGGTTGACCTGCCGACGTTACGCAAGCTGGACGGCGTTAAAGGCTATGTCCGCCAGGGGCAACAGCATCAGTTTATCGTCGGGCCGGGCGCGTCGGCCAAAGTGGTGGAGGCGATGCGCGGCCTGATGACCGGGCAGATGCCGGACGCGACATCAAACCCTGTCAGCGCCAGGGCGCAGGCGAAGAAAAAATACAAAGCGCCGATGAGCGACGCCTTACGCCAGTTAGCGAACGTGTTTATTCCGCTAATTCCGGCTTTTATTGCGTCCGGGCTGATTGTGGGCATCATTAACATTTTGAAACGTCCGGATGTTGTCGGCGATTTCGCCAGTCAGTATCCCAACCTGCTTGGCCTGGCGGGCATTTTCGGCACCGCCATTTTTGCGATCATGAACATCCTTGTGGGGGTCAACGCCGCGCGCGTTTTCGGCGGCTCTACCGCGATGGGCGGCGTGATGGCAGGGATTTTGTCCAGCCCGCAGCTTGCGCAAATTACGCTGTTTGGCGAAGCGCTACAGCCGGGAAGAGGCGGTGTGATCGCCGTTTTACTCGTGGTGGTGATGATGTGCTGGATTGAAAAACGGCTGCGTGAATGGCTGCCGGAATCCGTTGAGCTGATCCTTAATCCGCTTCTGACTACACTTATTACTGCAACGATAGCTATAGTTGTGCTTCAGCCGCTGGGCGGAGTGATCTCTGATGCGATAGCGCACGGCGCCACGCTGGCGATCGATCGCGGCGGCATGCTGGTTGGCGCGGTTCTGGCAGGCACCTTTCTGCCGCTGGTGCTGACCGGTCTGCATCAGGGCCTGGTACCCATTCATGTGGAGTTGGTGCAGGCGCACGGTTTTAACGCGCTGCTGCCGATTCTCGCCATGGCGGGCATGGGGCAGGTCGGTGCTTCCATTGCGGTGCTGATGAAAACGCGCAGCGACAGGCTGAAAAAATTGATTAAAGGCGCGCTGCCGGTCGGTATTTTGGGTATCGGCGAGCCGCTGATCTTTGGCGTGACGCTGCCGCTGGGCAAACCGTTCATCGCGGCCTGCCTGGGTGGCGCCGTTGGCGGCGCGTTGATAAGCTCGGGCAAGGTCGCCGCCGTGATCACCTTCGGACTTTCCGGCCTGCCGCTGGCGCTGACCATTGTTTCCGGGAAAGTGATGCTCTATCTGGCAGGCTGTCTGGCCGCCGTGATCGGCGGCTTCATATTTACGTGGTTTATGGGATTTAATGACCCTGAGGAGTAATATTTGACAACCGGTCAGGCGCGACGCGTGGTGTTTTTCGATCTGGACGGCACGCTGCACCAGCAGGACATGTTTGGCACCTTTATGCGCTATCTGTTATGGCGTCAGCCGTTGAACCTGCTACTGGTGGCGCCGCTGCTGCCGGTTATCGGCGCGGGCCTGCTGATTAAGGGGCGAGCCGCTCGCTGGCCGATGAGCCTGCTGCTGTGGGCGATAACCTTCGGGCACAGCGAAACGGCGCTCAGAAAGCGCGAGGCGGCATTTGCCGTGTGGTTTCGCCAGCGCGTAACCGCTTTTCCCGTGGTTCAGCAGCGTATGATTGACTATCTCAACAGCGCCGATGCCGATGTCTGGCTGATTACCGGATCGCCGCAGCCGCTGGTGGAACAGGTCTATTTCGACTCCGCCTTTTTGCCGCGTGTGAAGCTGATCGCCAGCCAGATGCGGCGCGGCTATGGCGGACGCCTGCTGGCGATGCGCTGTCTGGGGCACGAAAAGGTTGCGCAGCTTGAGGAGAAGATTGGCACGCCGCTCCAGCTTTACAGCGGCTACAGCGACAGCAAACAGGACAACCCGCTGCTGTTTTTCTGCCAGCATCGCTGGCGGGTGACGCCGCGCGGTCAGCTACAGCAGTTGGAGTAGCATCAGTTGTTTCGTCTTTACCTGCGCCGTGGCTATAATGCCCGGCGTTTTTTTTGCTGGAGACTCAGGTGAACACCACAGCGACCGATGAAGTCTGGATGCGCCACGCGCTGATGCTGGCCCGCCGTGCCTGGGAAGAGGGCGAAGTGCCCGTCGGCGCCGTACTGGTGCAGGGCGAACGCGCGATCGGCGAAGGCTGGAACCGGCCGATAGGCCATCATGATCCTACCGCCCATGCGGAAATCATGGCGCTGCGCCAGGGGGGCGCGGTGCTGGAAAACTATCGTCTGCTGGATACCACGCTTTACGTCACGCTTGAGCCCTGCGTGATGTGCGCCGGTGCGATGGTACACAGTCGTATCGGACGGCTGGTGTTTGGCGCGCGGGATGAGAAAACCGGGGCGGTGGGATCGCTGCTGGATGTTTTAGGGCATCCGGGCATGAATCACCAGGTGGCGTTTACGGAAGGCGTGCTGGCGGAAGAGTGTGCCGCGATGCTGAGCGATTTTTTTCGCCACCGCCGCGCCGAGAAAAAGGCGCTGCGGCAGCAACAGCGCGGGATGTAGCGCATCAGTTCAGCGCCACCTGCGGTTCCACCGTGGGATAACCCGCGCCCAGAGCGGCTTCCGCCGCCGCTTTTTGCGCCAGCTTGCGCTCCTGATCCTGCAAATAACCCACCAGGCTCAGATGATAAATACGGATGTTTTCCACATAGTTATAGGCTTCCTGCCCGCGCGCGTAGCCGTAGGTGGTCTGGCTGTAATAACGTCTCTGGCTCAGCATCGGCAGCCGCTGTTTGACGTCGGCCCAGCTGTCCGGGTTTCCCTTCTGTTTTTCCGTTAATTTGCGCGCGTCCAGCATGTGCGCAAACCCCATGTTATAGGCGGCCAGCGCAAACCAGATGCGCTCGTCTTCAGGTATGGTCTGCGGCACCTTATCCATCAGACGGCGAAGATATTCGCTGCCGCCGCGAATGCTCTGTTCAGGATCGGTACGATCGCGCACGCTGAGGCTCTCCGCGGTATTACGCGTCAGCATCATTATGCCGCGCACGCCGGTAGGCGATGTGGCCTGCGGGTTCCAGTGGGATTCCTGATAAGCGATGGCGGCCAGCAGTCGCCAGTCGATGGCGGTGGCGTAGCGCTCGAACAGCGGTTGAACGCCAGGCAAAATGCTGTCAATTGAGCGCAGAAAGGTGCGCGTGTCCACGTAGTCGAAGGTGCCCACATGCCCGAGATACTTTTCATCCAGCCGCGCCATAGCGCCCTGTTCGCCCATCTGGTTGAAATAATCCAGCAGCGCGGCGTAAAGGCTGTCGTCTTCATCGCGCTGCATGTACCAGGTGACCGGCTCTTCATCGGTAATATCGAACGCCACCGCCAGCTGCGGATGAATACGCTGGAGCAGCGCGATGGAGATGGAATCGCCTACCGTGTAGTCGAGCTTGCCATCGGCAACGGCTTCAAGCAGCGCGTTAGGGCTTTGGTCGGTGGCGATAGCCCAGTCCAGATCGGGATACTGATTCTGTTTCACCGTACGCAGCGTGGAGAGATAAGCGGAGCCGGAGGCAACCGTTAAGCGACCGCGTAAATCGCCCAGGTTTTTCGGCCTCGCCTTACCCATTCTGTAGACCAGTTGCTGCGAAACGGAATAGTAAGTAGGCCCGGCACGAAAGCGCCTCAGCCGATCGGTGTTGTAAATCAATCCGGCGGCCAGCACGTCGGCTTTATCGTCTTCCAGATCGTCAAACAGCTCGTTAAGATTATGACGCAGGGTGATTTCCAGCTTTACGCCCAAATAATCGGCGAAACGCTTCGCCAGCTCGTAATCCATACCAGCCGGTGCTTTGTTGACGGTGTAGTAAGTCAGCGGGGAGGTCAGCGTACTCACGCGCAGAACTCCCCGCGATTTTATCTGTTCTATCTGGTCCTGCGATCCGCCATACCAGGGGATCGACGGCCACAGCGCCAGCGCGAGCAGCACGGTGACAAGCCCGATAAAAAGATAATTAAATTTAAGGCGTTTCAAATAGTTATCTCTCGATTTTGCGCAGGTCTCTGTCTGTAACGGCAGTATTTATTGTCTTTAATTGATCCTGAGCGTGGGGCATTTTGCGCAACTCAACACGCCTCTGCAACTTAAATCATCCGGAATTGCGTGTTTTTCAGCCAGTTTCCAGGCCCGATAAATTCTGCGCAAACGGTTTCGTAACCGGTGTGGATTCTCTATAATAGCGCCCGTTTTCCCCGTTGCGCCCAGAAGCGTCGTCCGGCGCTTCGCAAAAGAGAGATCTCTGATAATGGAAATTCTGCGTGGTTCGCCCGCTCTGTCAGCATTTCGTGTAACCAAACTGCTGGCCCGCTTTCAGGACGCTCACCTTTCCGTGAGCGATATATACGCCGAGTATGTCCATTTCGCCGATGTCAGCACGCCGCTCAGCGCCGATGAAAAAGCGCGCCTTGAGCGGCTGCTTCAATATGGCCCCTCTCTTGCCGGACACGCGCCTGAAGGGCGTCTGCTGCTGGTAACGCCGCGCCCTGGCACCATTTCGCCCTGGTCATCTAAAGCGACCGATATTGCGCATAACTGCGATCTGCCGCAGGTGAAGCGCCTTGAGCGCGGCCTGGCCTTTTACGTGACGGCGCCACAGTTGACGGACGCGCAGTGGACGCAGCTCGCGGCGCTGCTGCACGATCGGATGATGGAAACCGTGCTGACCGATCTTCAGCAGGCCTCGCAGCTTTTTGCTCATCACCCACCCGCGCCGCTGCAAAGCGTCGACATGCTGGGCGAAGGCCGCAGCGCGCTGGAGCAGGCCAACCGGCGGCTCGGGCTGGCGCTGGCCGACGATGAAATCGACTATCTGCTGGCCGCGTTTCAAAAGCTCGGACGCAATCCGAATGACATTGAACTCTATATGTTTGCCCAGGCGAACTCGGAGCACTGTCGTCACAAAATCTTTAACGCCGACTGGATTATCGACGGTAAACAGCAGCCGAAGTCGCTGTTCAAAATGATCAAAAACACCTTTGAAAAAACGCCGGATCACGTGTTGTCAGCGTACAAAGACAACGCGGCGGTGATGGAGGGCTCGCAGGTTGGGCGCTTTTATGCCGACGACAAGGCGCAGTACGATTTCCATCAGGAGCAGGCGCATATTCTGATGAAGGTGGAAACGCACAACCACCCGACGGCGATTTCACCGTGGCCGGGCGCCGCAACCGGCTCCGGCGGCGAGATCCGCGATGAAGGCGCAACCGGTCGCGGTGCCAAACCAAAAGCCGGGCTGGTGGGTTTTTCCGTCTCCAACCTGCGCATTCCCGGCTTTGAACAGCCGTGGGAAGAGGATTTTGGCAAACCGGCACGCATCGTCAGCGCGCTGGACATCATGACCGACGGGCCGCTTGGCGGCGCCGCTTTTAACAACGAATTTGGCCGTCCGGCGCTCACCGGCTACTTCCGCACCTATGAAGAACAGGTCAACAGCCATAACGGCGTTGAACTGCGCGGCTATCACAAACCGGTGATGCTGGCAGGCGGTATCGGCAACATTCGCGCCGATCATGTGCAGAAAGGTGAAATCAGCATCGGCGCGAAGCTGATCGTGCTCGGCGGCCCGGCGATGAATATCGGCCTGGGCGGCGGCGCGGCCTCATCAATGGCATCGGGACAGTCGGATGCCGATCTGGACTTCGCGTCGGTACAGCGCGACAACCCTGAAATGGAGCGCCGCTGCCAGGAAGTGATCGATCGCTGCTGGCAACTGGGCGAAGAGAATCCGATCCTGTTTATTCACGACGTGGGCGCGGGCGGTTTATCCAACGCGATGCCGGAGCTGGTCAGCGATGGCGAGCGCGGCGGCCGCTTCAACCTGCGCGATATTCTCAGCGATGAGCCAGGCATGAGTCCGCTGGAAGTCTGGTGTAATGAATCGCAGGAACGCTACGTACTGGCCATTGCGCCGTCAAAACTGGCGCAGTTTGATGCCCTTTGCCAGCGCGAACGCGCGCCCTATGCGGTGATTGGCGAAGCGACAGAAGAGCTGCACCTTTCGCTCGCCGACAGCCATTTCGACAATAAACCAATCGATATGCCGCTGGACGTGCTGCTGGGTAAAACGCCAAAAATGACCCGCGACGTCAGCACGCTACAGGCGCAGGGCGAACCGCTGGTGCGCGATGAGATTACCCTGGCGGACGCGGTGAAGCGCGTGCTCCATTTGCCGACGGTGGCGGAAAAAACGTTTCTCATCACCATCGGCGATCGCTCAGTAACCGGCATGGTGGCGCGCGATCAGATGGTCGGGCCGTGGCAGGTGCCGGTAGCCGACTGCGCGGTGACCACCGCCAGCCTCGACAGCTACTACGGTGAGGCGATGGCGCTGGGCGAACGTGCGCCGGTGGCGCTGCTTGATTTCGCTGCGTCCGCGCGTCTGGCGGTGGGCGAGGCGATCACCAATATCGCCGCCACGCAGATTGGCTCGCTGAAGCGCATTAAACTCTCGGCAAACTGGATGGCGGCTGCCGGGCATCCGGGCGAAGACGCCGGTTTGTATGAGGCGGTGAAAGCCGTGGGCGAAGAACTGTGTCCGGCGCTGGGCATTACCATCCCGGTGGGCAAGGATTCCATGTCGATGAAAACCCGCTGGCAGCAGGGCATTGAACAGCGCGAAATGACCTCGCCGCTGTCGCTGGTGATCACCGCCTTTGCCCGTGTGGAGGACGTGCGCCGCACCGTCACGCCGGAACTGAAAACCGGCGGCGATAATGCGCTGTTGCTGGTTGATCTGGGCGGCGGGGCGAACGCGCTGGGCGCCACGGCGCTGGCGCAGGTTTATCGTCAACTGGGCGATAAAACCGCTGACGTGCACGATGCGCAGCAGCTTGCAGGCTTCTTCACGGCAATCCAGACGCTGGTGGCAGAAGAGACGCTGTTAGCTTACCACGACCGTTCAGACGGCGGCCTGCTGGTGACGCTGGCGGAAATGGCCTTCGCAGGCCACTGCGGCATTGAGGTGGATATCGCCGCGCTGGGGAGCGATGCGCTGGCGGCGCTGTTCAATGAAGAGCTGGGCGCGGTTATCCAGATTGCCGAAGCCGATCGCGATCGCGTGAAACAGATCTTTGCCGATAACGGCCTTACCGACTGCCTGCACGTATTGGGCCATGCGCAGCCAGGCGATCGCTTTGTCATCACCGCCGGCGACTCGACGGTTTACAGCGAAAGCCGTACCACGCTGCGCACCTGGTGGGCGGAAACCACCTGGCAGATGCAGCGCCTGCGCGACAACCCGGCGTGTGCCGATCAGGAGCATGAGGCGAAGAAAAACGACGCCGATCCGGGACTGAACGTGTCGCTGACCTTCCGTCCGGAAGAGGATGTGGCGGCGCCGTTCATTGCGACCGGAGCGCGGCCAAAAGTTGCCGTACTGCGCGAGCAGGGCGTGAACTCGCATGTTGAAATGGCGGCGGCCTTCCACCGCGCCGGGTTTGATGCTATCGACGTACACATGAGCGATCTGCTGGCGGGTCGTCGCGACCTGACGGATTTCCACACGCTGGTTGCCTGCGGCGGCTTCTCCTACGGTGACGTGCTGGGCGCCGGTGAAGGCTGGGCGAAATCGATACTGTTCAACAGTCGCGTACGCGACGAGTTTGAAACCTTCTTCCATCGCCCGCAGACGCTGGCGCTTGGCGTGTGTAACGGCTGCCAGATGATGTCGAATCTGCGCGAGCTGATCCCCGGTAGCGAGGCCTGGCCGCGTTTTGTGCGCAATCAGTCCGAGCGGTTTGAAGCACGCTTCAGTCTGGTGGAGGTGTCGGCCAGTCCGTCGCTGCTGATGGCTGGCATGACCGGCTCCCGCATGCCGATTGCCGTTTCTCACGGCGAAGGCTTTGTTGAGGTGCGCGATGAGACGCATCTGGCAACGCTTGAGCACAAAGGACTGGTGGCGCTGCGCTATGTGGATAACCTCGGTAAGGTGACGCAGCACTATCCCGCGAACCCGAACGGTTCGCCAAACGGCATCACCGCCGTCACTAACGAGAGCGGCCGGGTCACCATTATGATGCCGCATCCTGAGCGCGTGTTCCGGACCGTCAGCAATTCCTGGCATCCGGCGGAGTGGGGCGAAGACAGCCCGTGGATGCGCATTTTCCGCAATGCGCGTCGGCAGCTGGGCTGAATGAGCCGTTAAACGAAAGAGCAACCCGGCGCGGTTGCTCTTTTTTTAAGGCAGTGTTGCATACTGGCAACAGCAGCGTTTTCCGCCGTCTCTGTTCGGAGACATATAGCACATTGATTTCTCAGCAAAAAAATTAATCCGCGCCTGACTGTTGCCATCAGGCGACAGCTTTAACGCTGCGGCGGCATATTCCGTTAATATGGAATGCGTCATAAAAATATAAAATCAACAATATCAATAGATTAAAATTATTTCGTGCATGTGGCATAGTTATTGCTATCTTATATTCAGTGGCTCATTCGCCTCGCTATGACAGCCCTGCGCAAGCGGACAAGCGCTTCATAACACTTTGAATGACGCACAATACGGTGCCTGCCGTCCACCTCACCGATAACAGTCCACGCTGTGGCTTTATCAAGCATCGGACGCAACGTTGAGTAAGGCACCACCTAATTTTCCGTGATGCACGGGCGAATGGCAGATTCTCTGAATCTGCCATTTTTCGTTTCAGCACAGGGCTTCCTTCTCTCTCCTCACTCGGCTAGCATCTGCTGCAACAGAAAAGATGAGAGCAAACCGTGAAAAAATGGCGTCTGTTTCCCCGTTCCCTGCGCCAGCTGGTGCTGATGGCCTTTTTGCTGGTGCTGCTGCCGCTGTTGGTGCTGGCCTGGCAGGCCTGGGAGAGCCTTTCCGCGCTGAGCGACCGGGCGGCGGAGACCAATCGCACCACGCTGACCGACGTTCGCCGCAGCGAAGCGATGGCGCGCACGGCGCTGGAACTGGAGCGTAGCTACCGGCAGTATTGCGTGCTGGACGATCCGATGCTCGCCAGGCTTTACCAAACGCAGCGCGTGAAATATGCGCAGATGCTGGATGCGCATGACGGCGTACTGCCCGATGCCGCCGTCGGGGCCTCGCTGCGCCAGTCGCTGTCGCAGTTGACAAAAATCGCCTGCGAAAACAGCAGTCCCGTTGCCGCCGCCGGCAGTGAGCTGGACGTCTTTTCTTCCGCCAACGGCCGCCTGGTACAGTTGACGCGTGAAGTGGCGTTTGCGCGTGGTTTACAGCTTCAGCGTGAAATTGCCGCCCGCGGCCAGTATTTCGGCTGGCAGGCGCTGATCCTCTTTCTGCTCAGTCTTGGGCTGGTGCTGCTGTTCACCCGCATGATCATCGGGCCGGTGAACGCCATTGAACGGATGATCAATCGCCTGGGTGAAGGCAGGCCGTCCGGGCACAATCTTGCCGCCAGAGGGCCGCGCGAGCTGCGTTCGCTAGGGCAGCGCATCCTGTGGCTGAGCGAGCGGCTGGCCTGGCTGGAGTCGCAGCGCCATGAATTTCTGCGACACATTTCGCACGAACTGAAAACGCCGCTGGCCAGTATGCGTGAAGGCACCGCGCTGCTGGCGGACGAAGTGGTCGGGCCGCTTACCGCCGATCAGCTTGAGGTGGTTAACATCCTTGATGACAGCAGCCGCCATCTGCAACGGCTGATTGAGCAACTTCTGGACTACAATCGCAAGCTCTCCGACAGCGCGGTCGCGCGGGAGCCGGTGAGGTTGCCGCCGCTGGTGGATTCGATTGTTGCCACGCACAGCCTGACGGCGCGCGCCAAATCAATGCAAACAGAGATTTCGCTGGCAGAAACCGTCTGTCACGCCGAACCTGAGCTACTGGCGCGGGCTATCGATAACCTTTACTCTAATGCAATACATTACGGCGGTGAGTCCGGCACCGTCTGGATCCGCAGCCGTCGCATGGGCCGTAAGATTATTATCGACGTGGCGAACAGCGGCACGCCCGTACCTGCGGCCGAGCAGGCGATGATCTTCGAACCTTTCTTTCAGGGAAGCCAGCAGCGCAAAGGCGCGGTAAAGGGAAGCGGCCTTGGGTTGAGTATCGCCAAAGACTGTATCCACCGTTTGCAGGGCGAACTCCGGCTGGTGACCGACGACGAGGCCGCCGTCTGCTTTCGTATTGAACTTAATGACATCGCCGGGGCTGAATAATAATGAGCACAGAAATGATTTTTTCCGCGATGCGCACGGCGGCGATAGGTATCCTGTCGACGATGCTGGTGGCCTGTACGACAACAAAACCCGGCCCTGGCGCGCACGGCAGCCACAAAGCGGTTGAACCTGAAATCAATATGGTGAACTACCCGCAAACCGAATGCCCGCAGATCTGGCAAATCAACGATGAAAAAGAGATGCAGAGCGGTCTGTACTGGCAGCGGGCAATAGACTGCGCCGTGCGGCTGTCGCCCGCCGAGGCGAGAGCTGAAGCGCGCCGCTGGCCCGCGACCCATTGGTATGGCGCGCTCAAACAGGGCGTGCTGCTGGCAAACGGCAACGTCACGCCGGCAGAGCGCCGACAATATCTGCTCAGGCTGGATGCGTTTATCAGCGACTATCCGGCATCGATCAGGCCGCTGATCCAGCTCTGGCGCGATAATCAGGTTAATCTGCTGCAACTCTCCGAGGAGCGCACGCGCTATCATCATCTCCAGCAAAGCAGCGATGCGCAACTGGATGCGCTGCGACAGCAGCAGCGCGCCCAGACCCGCGAACTGGATCTCACGCGGCGCAAGCTTGAAACGTTGACCGATATTGAGCGACAGCTGTCATCGCGCCGCTCGCCGGATGCCAGCGACAGCGGTCACGGCGACAATAACGCCGCTCCAGCGGAAGGGAACGGCAACACACCGGAAAATGCGACACAGGACGCCACGCAGCCATGATGAAAAAATCCGCCAATTTACTGCTGGTTGATGACGATCCCAGCCTGCTGAAGCTACTCGGCATGCGCCTGGCCAGTGAAGGTTTTAACGTGCAGACGGCGCATAGCGGCCCGGAAGCATTGAAAACGCTGACGCGCGACAAGATCGATCTGGTGATCAGCGATCTGCGTATGGATGAGATGGATGGGCTGGCGCTGTTTGGCGAAATCCAGCGGCAGCAGCCGGGTATGCCGGTTATCATCCTCACCGCGCACGGTTCAATCCCGGAGGCGGTTTCCGCCACGCAGCAGGGCGTTTTCAGCTTTCTGACCAAGCCGGTTGACCGCGATGCGCTTTACAGCGCCATCGACCAGGCGCTGGCGCATCGCGCGCCGGCCAGCGATGAGAGCTGGCGGGAAAATATTGTTACCCGCAGCCCGCTGATGCTCCGTCTGCTTGAACAGGCGCGAATGGTTGCCCAGTCCGACGTCAGCGTGCTGATTAACGGGCAAAGCGGCACCGGTAAAGAGGTGTTGGCGAAGGCGATTCATGCCGCCAGCCCGCGTGCGGGTCAGCCGTTTGTGGCGATCAACTGCGGCGCGCTACCGGAGCAGCTGTTGGAGTCGGAACTGTTCGGCCATGCGAAAGGCGCTTTTACCGGCGCGGTCAGCAGCCGGGAAGGCCTGCTGCAAACCGCCGAAGGCGGCACGCTGTTTCTGGATGAGATCGGTGATATGCCGCAGGCGCTACAGGTTAAGCTGTTGCGCGTTTTGCAGGAGCGAAAAGTGCGTCCGCTGGGCAGCAATCACGATCTGGAGATTGACGTGCGGATCATTTCCGCCACGCACCGCGACCTGCCGAAAGCGATGGAGAAAAACGAGTTCCGTGAAGATCTCTACTACCGCCTGAACGTGGTGAACCTGAAGCTTCCCGCCCTGCACGAGCGTTCAGAAGATATTCCGCTGCTGGCAAACTATCTGCTCAGGCTCTCGGCCGAACGGCACAAACCTTTCGTACGCAGCTTCTCTACCGACGCCATGAAACGGCTGATGACCGCCAGCTGGCCGGGCAACGTGCGTCAGCTGGTCAACGTGATTGAACAGTGCGTGGCGCTGACCTCTTCGCCGGTGATTGGCGAAGCGCTGATCGAGCAGGCGCTGGCGGGAGAGAATACCGTTTTGCCCACCTTTGCCGAGGCGAGGAATCAGTTTGAGTTAAACTATTTACGCAAGCTGCTCCAGATGACCAAAGGCAACGTGACGCACGCGGCGCGTCTGGCCGGACGCAACCGCACCGAGTTTTATAAGCTGCTGTCGCGGCACGAACTGGATGCATCAGATTTTAAAGCATAATTTTCCGTGCGGTTTATCTGACGGGATATGCTAATTTATCCACCTGAGCGCAGCGGATCGGGATGACCGCTGCTCAATTGACGATCGGATTTAGCCTCCGACGGAGGAAGGGCCTGCCATGAAAAAAATTGACGCAATAATCAAACCATTCAAGCTCGATGACGTGCGCGAAGCGCTTGCCGAGGTGGGTATCACCGGTATGACCGTCACTGAAGTGAAGGGATTCGGTCGCCAGAAAGGCCATACCGAACTGTATCGCGGCGCGGAGTATATGGTTGATTTTTTGCCGAAGGTAAAAATTGAGATCGTCATTGCCGATGATATCGTCGACACCTGCGTGGATACCATTATGCGCACGGCGCAAACCGGCAAAATCGGTGACGGTAAAATTTTTGTCTACGATGTTGCCCGCGTGGTGCGTATCCGTACCGGTGAAGAAGACGAAGAAGCGATCTGATCTCCTCTGGTTGAATTTGAAAAAGCCGTCCTGTCAGGACGGCTTTTTTGTCGATGTCACCTTTGATGGCGCGAAAAATTCATCCGGGGAATGAAGAAATTTCCGGATGCTTTTACCTGCCAGAAATGAACAAAAACGCCTTACAGCGGCGCGTGCAATCGTTTGCGTTAAAAGCGCGTTTTAGGCTATCCCTCAACAGGCAAAAAAGTTTACACTGGTGCCCCTGCCCGGACGGGCGGTTTATCGCCGATTAAAGTTAGCTGATTCAGGAGATGCGGATGTTAAAGCGTGAGATGAATATTGCCGATTATGATGCCGAATTATGGCAGGCAATGGAGCAGGAAAAAGTGCGTCAGGAAGAGCACATTGAACTGATTGCTTCAGAAAACTATACCAGTCCGCGCGTGATGCAGGCTCAGGGTTCTCAGTTGACCAACAAGTACGCGGAAGGCTATCCGGGCAAACGCTATTACGGCGGGTGCGAATATGTCGATATTGTGGAACAGCTTGCTATCGATCGCGCCAAAGCACTGTTCGGCGCGGATTACGCCAACGTACAGCCACACTCTGGCTCACAGGCCAACTTCGCCGTCTATACCGCGCTGCTCAAGCCCGGCGACACCATTTTAGGTATGAACCTGGCGCACGGCGGCCACCTGACGCACGGCTCGCCAGTCAACCTTTCCGGTAAGCTCTACAACGTGGTGCCTTATGGCATCGACGAAACCGGCAAAATCGACTACGACGATCTGGCCGCGCAGGCGCAGAAGCACCAGCCGAAAATGATCATCGGTGGTTTCTCTGCCTACTCCGGCATCTGCGACTGGGCAAAAATGCGTGAAATCGCCGACAGCATTGGTGCATGGCTGTTTGTTGATATGGCGCACGTTGCCGGCCTGATTGCCGCAGACGTTTATCCGAATCCGGTGCCACACGCGCACATCGTCACCACCACCACGCACAAGACGCTGGCTGGTCCGCGCGGCGGTCTGATCCTGGCAAAAGGCGGCGACGAGGAGCTGTACAAGAAACTCAATTCTGCGGTGTTCCCGGGCGGACAGGGCGGCCCGCTGATGCACGTCATCGCCGGTAAAGCCGTCGCGCTGAAAGAAGCAATGGAGCCTGAATTTAAAGTCTACCAGCAGCAGGTTGCGAAAAATGCCAAGGCGATGGTCGACGTATTCCTGGAGCGCGGTTATAACGTGGTTTCCGGCGGTACGCACAATCACCTGTTCCTGCTGGATCTGGTTGAGAAAAACCTGACCGGCAAAGAAGCCGATGCGGCGCTGGGACGTGCCAATATCACCGTTAATAAAAACAGCGTGCCGAACGATCCAAAAAGTCCGTTCGTCACCTCCGGGGTGCGTATTGGTTCGCCTGCGGTTACCCGTCGTGGCTTTAAAGAAGCGGAAGTTCGTGAACTTGCCGGCTGGATCAGCGATATTCTCGACAATATCAACGACGAAGGCACCATTGAGCGCGTGAAGAAGCAGGTGCTGGAAGTTTGCGCACGCTTCCCGGTTTACGCCTGATTTTTTGCTTCAACGACTCTCGCCGGGGCCACAGCGCCCCGGCTTTTTTTTGCACATCAGGACTCCAGCAGCAGCCGGATGCGCTGTTGCTGATGCGCCTGGAGAGGAAGCTCGGCATGGATGAGCGGCGGCGAATAGAGCGGCAGCGGCGTGGCGTAAGGCGTGATGACCAGCGCGGTGCCTTTTGGCGCGCTGTCACGCTGAAAATCGCCAACGCTGAGGTATTTAATGGTCAGGGGTAGTAGCGTCAGCTCTCTGAGCTGCTGCTCAACCTGCTGCTCCAGCGCCTTGTCATGCGCGGTCAGCAGCAGCACCTGCTTCTCCTGGAGCACGTTGTCCTGCATCAGCCAGGCACCAAAAATAATGGCAATCAGCGCCAGCTCCTCCTGCGAAAAACGCAGGCCGTAACGCTGTTCGCACGCTTCCACCGCCGTTTGCGTGGTTCGCAACAGGCGCGGGTAGAGGCGGGCGACCTCTTCCGTCAGGCTGTTATCAATGCCGATACCGAACAGCGATCGCTCCATCGCCTGCGCCAGATGGGTATAAAGCTGGCTGCACAGACCTTCTCGGTCGCTGAACTGCATCTCTGAAAGCGATTCGAAACGCGCGATGGTTTCCCTGACCTGCTCCAGCACCTGCTGCTCGTGTTCATGTTTCGCCGCCGCCATTGACGGGACATGGAGCTGGCTGAACAGCAGCGCAAAAAGCCAGGCCTGGCTGAGGTCGGGCGCCGGATCGCAGCGTTTTTGCCAGTGGCGAATAACTCTCTCCGCGACAGGGTACTCCTGCCGTCCGACCAGCCAGCTACGCTGCGGCGAGCTGAACGTCGCGCAGACATCCCGGCAAAGAGAATGCTGCATAAAAAGCTGGAGAAACAGGCGATTGCGCGGGGTGAATTCCCGGGAAAGCCCCTGCGCGCAGTGCAGGATCAATGCGCTAAGGTTGCGTTCATCATAAAGCGCGGTATTAACACGCCGTGCTTTAAGCTGTCGCCTGAGCGCAGGGGTGAAGCGCTCCTGTACGAAATCAGGCGCAAGCCGCAACGCCCGTCTCAGCCAGTGAAACAGGCACAGTCGTTGATCCAACTCCGCACCGGCCATCCGGTAGCTGCCATCGGCATCCTCAACAAGACCGAGCCGGTGATAGCGCTGGATTTCCGCGTCAACCTTCGCTATATCTTGCCGGGTAACAGACCGATCGACACCGTTGAGCTGGCTGAGTGAATCCAGGGTGACAACCGTTTCCGGGAGATAAAACATCAACATCAGGTGGCAGTGACGCTGCGGGCTGGAAAATGCAGAAGAAGTGGGTGAGGGTGAGCTCATCGTCTGCCATTCCGTAAAAAGAGTTACCGCTAAGCGTAGCCTGCAAAATTCTGCGACAGCGCAAACGGGCCACTTTTTTTTACAGGTTTTTAGGTGGATCACAGAATAATTATTCACAAAGGGAAAAGAATTGAATTTGTTACGTTATAACGTTTTTGCTAAGATCACTTTTTTCGCCGTCGCCCTTGCGGCCTGCCCGGTGGCCTGGTCACATCCTCACAGCTTTATTGCGATGCAGGTGACGCCGGTGGAGAAAGACAGCCAGCTTACCGGACTGAAAATGGTCTGGGTGATGGATGAAATCACCTCTGCCGATCTGCTTTATGATGCGGGCAAGGCCAAACCCGACAGCGAAATCTGGAAAAAGCTGGCGGCGGAAGTGATGGCGAACGTGCTCGGCCAACACTATTTCAGCGAGTTCAGACACGAGGGAAAACCGGTGAAATTTGGCAATCTGCCGCCGGAGTATCATCTTTCCCGACAGGGCGCAAAGGCGGCGCTGACGTTCGTGCTGCCGCTGGATAAACCGCAGCCGCTGGCGAGCCAGCGTTACGTATTTTCAACCTTCGATCCAACTTATTTTGTGGATATGACCTACGATTCTGAAAAATCACTGCATCTGCCGCCGTCATTAGCGGGTAAGTGTCAACTCTCACTGAACACGCCCGCGCCGGACGCCTCAATGAAGGCGTATGCGCTGTCGCTCGATAAAGCCGACGCGCCGCCCGAGGAGATGGATCTTGGTCGGCAGTTTGCACAAACGGTCACGCTGACGTGTCGGTAAATCCAACCGTTGCCATCACGCGACGCGTCTGGCCGCTGTTGGCGCTGGCCGTGATCATTTCCGGCGGCGGGTTGCTGCTCTGGCTGAGCTGGCCCCGCCTGCTGCTGCAAAGCACGCTCTGGCAAAAAACGCTGCACCAGCAGATGACCCTGTTGCTGCAACAGGTTGCCGCCGCACCGCATCAGGCAGGTCTGGCGCTGATGGCGTTCAGCCTGATCTACGGCGTGCTGCATGCGGCGGGGCCGGGGCACGGCAAGGTGGTGATCGCCACGTTTCTGGCTACGCATCCCACACGCGTCAAAACCAGCCTGCGGCTGACGCTTGCCGCCGCCGTTGTTCAGGGCCTGGTGGCGATTGGCCTGGTGACGGTGTTGCTGGGCGCGCTGGGCCTGTCGTCACGTCAGCTCCATCTCAGCAGCTTCTGGCTGGAAAAAGGCAGCTATCTGCTGGTGGTAGCGCTTGGGCTGTCGGTGTGCTGGCGCGCGGTAAAAAACCTCCGGCAGACGCTGCGACCACCGGTGTATAAACGTATGTTGCCTGTGGATCATCAGCATCATGCGGGATGTGGCTGCGGTCATCAGCACGTGCCGGACGACGCAGCGCTCGCGCAGGCAGTCAGCCTGAAAACGCAGGTTATGGTGGTTCTGTCGATGGGGCTGCGGCCCTGTTCAGGCGCCATAATGATGCTGCTTTTTTCCAAAGTGATTGGCGTTTACGGATGGGGCGTGCTTTCCGCGCTGGTGATGGCGTTGGGAACGGCGCTGACCGTTTCGCTGATGGCGCTGTTGGTGCAGATGTCGCGTGCGCTGGCGCTGAAGCTGTGTCGGACAGATTCTGCGCCGGGCTGGCAGAAGAGGGGCGTGTTGTGTCTGTCGCTTTGCGGCGGCCTGCTGCTGATTGTTGCGGGCGTTATGCTGTGGCTGAGCGCCACGCCGATGATGTCCGGCGGCATCCGCCCACTATTTTGACCCTGAATCAGCCGCACCGGCGACGGTGCGGCCAGAACGTCAGCGTTTCAGCGCTTCACTCAGCTCATCGCGCATGCTGCCCAGCATCGCTTTCACCACGCGCGGATTGCCGGCCACGATATTGCCGGAGGTCAGGTAGCCGTGACCGCCGGTAAAATCGGTGACCAGACCGCCCGCTTCGCGCACCAGCAGCTCACCGGCAGCGAAATCCCACGGCTTCAGGCCAATCTCAAAATAGCCATCCACGCGACCGGCAGCCGCATAGGCCAGATCCAGCGCGGCGGAGCCGGTACGGCGGAAATCAGCGCACTGGGTAAACAGCTTGCCAACAATATTGATGTAAGGCGTGGCGTGCTGTTTCATTTTGAACGGGAAACCGGTCGCCAGAATGGTGCCGTCCAGATCGCGGGCGGTGCTGCCGCGCAGGCGATAGCCATTAAGCTGCGCGCCCTGGCCGCGCACTGCGCTGAACAGTTCGTTACGCATAGGATCGTAAACCACGGCGACTTCGGTGCGGCCCTTCAGGCGCACGGCGATGGATACAGCGAAGTGAGGAAGACGTTTGATGAAGTTGGTGGTGCCATCCAGCGGATCGATAACCCATTGCACATCCTGATCTTCGCCGGGCAGTTCACCACTCTCTTCAGTGATAATGGTGTGCTTCGGATAAGATTTACGGATCACCTCAATAATCTGGCGCTCCGCCTCGCGATCAACATTGGTAACGAAATCGTTGCTGCCTTTCTGGCTGGCTTCAACGGCGTCAGGGGTTTCATAGTTTTTGGCAATTACATTACCGGCCTTGCGCGCAGCGCGCACGGCGATGTTGAGCATCGGATGCATCGGTCTCTCTCACTGGATGTTAAAGAACGGGAAAACGGCGCGGATTATAGCAGGGGGTTCGTAAAATGTCCTGAAAATATGATAGCATTCGCAAATTATCTCCTGAGTCAGACTTTCTATGCTGCAAAATATCCGAATCGTACTGGTGGAAACCTCCCACACCGGCAACATGGGTTCCGTCGCCCGCGCGATGAAAACCATGGGGCTGACTAATCTTTATCTGGTCAATCCGCTGGTTAAACCCGACTCGCAGGCAATTGCGTTGGCCGCCGGCGCCAGCGACGTCATTGGGGACGCCCATATTGTTGACACGCTCGACGAGGCGCTTGCCGGATGTAGTCTGGTGGTTGGCACCAGCGCGCGTTCACGTTCGCTGCCCTGGCCGATGCTTGACCCGCGCGAGTGCGGCATTAAAAGCGTTGAAGAGGGCCAGCAGGCACCGGTTGCGTTGGTCTTTGGCCGCGAGCGCGTCGGCCTGACTAACGACGAACTGCAAAAGTGCCACTATCATGTGGCGATCGCTGCCAATCCTGACTACAGCTCGCTGAATTTGGCGATGGCGGTGCAGATCATTGCTTACGAAGTACGCATGGCGTTTTTGCAGTCTCAGGTAATGCCTGAACCGCAGTACGAGGCCTCGCCTTATCCGCTGGTGGACGATCTGGAACGCTTCTATCAGCACATGGAGCAGATGATGCTGTCCAGCGGTTTTATTCGCGAAGGCAGCCCCGGCCAGGTGATGAGCAAGCTGCGTCGTTTGTACACGCGCGCGCGTCCTGAACGCGACGAATTAAACATTTTACGCGGGATGCTCTCCTCGCTGGAGAAGCCAAAAACGGATAAACAGCAGGCAAAGTCCGCCGGTAAAACGGAAGGTTCTGAGAATAAACAGTAAGTTAAATACTTGAGTGTTTTACCTGGTTAAATAGTTGACCAAAACACTCAGGAATGTCAGACTGGCGCCATCTTTTTGTTAAAACCCTTATCGGGTACAACCGAGGTCGTTACGCCATGAGACTGACATCCAAAGGCCGTTATGCCGTTACCGCTATGCTGGACGTTGCACTGCACTCCCACGAAGGGCCGGTGCCGCTGGCTGATATTTCTGAACGCCAGGGCATCTCCCTCTCTTATCTGGAGCAGCTATTCTCCCGCCTGCGTAAAAATGGTTTGGTGTCGAGCGTACGCGGTCCTGGCGGCGGTTACCTGCTGGGCAAAGATGCGAGCGCTATTGCCGTTGGCGCAGTGATTACGGCGGTTGACGAGTCGGTGGACGCGACCAAATGTCTGGGTAAAGAGGGCTGTCAGGGCGGCGAGCGTTGCCTCACTCACGTTCTCTGGCGCGATCTGAGCGAACGCATCAGCGACTTTTTAAACAACATTTCTCTGGCCGAACTGGTTAACAACCAGGAGATCCTCGACGTGGCGGATCGTCAGAACAGCGTTGAGAAAAATCGCGTGCCGGTTGGCCGTGTGCATGAAACGATTAACATCAATCTGCGTGCCTGATTATTGCGAAAGCCCGTTGTAGCCACGGCGGGCGCTGCGCGATAATCGGTGTCACGATTTTCGCGCAATCGCGCCGTACGGAGCACCAACGCAATGAAGTTACCGATTTACCTCGATTATGCCGCCACCACGCCCGCCGATCCGCGCGTGGCAGAGAAGATGATGCAGTTTCTCACGCGCGACGGAACCTTTGGTAATCCGGCTTCGCGTTCGCATCGTTTTGGCTGGCAGGCGGAAGAAGCGGTAGACGTTGCCCGCAATCAGATTGCGGAACTGATTGGCGCCGATCCCCGTGAAATCGTCTTCACTTCCGGCGCCACCGAGTCCGACAACCTGGCCATCAAGGGCGCAGCACACAGCGCGCAGGAGAAGGGCAGGCACATCATCACCAGCCAGACCGAGCACAAAGCCGTGCTGGACGCCTGTGCGCAGCTTGAGCGTGAAGGATTTGACGTCACGTTCCTCGCGCCGCAATCCAACGGAATAATCGGTCTCCACACGCTGGAAGCCGCCCTGCGCGACGACACCACTCTGGTTTCCCTCATGCACGTCAACAACGAAACCGGCGTGGTGCAGAATATCGCTGCGGTGGGTGAGTTGTGCCGCGCGCGCGGCATTATTTTCCATGTTGATGCCACGCAGAGCGTCGGTAAATTGCCAATCGATCTCACGCAGTTGCCGGTCGACCTGATGTCCTTCTCCGCGCATAAACTCTACGGTCCGAAAGGCATGGGTGGGCTTTATGTGCGACGCCAGCCGCGAATACGTATCGAGGCGCAGATCCACGGCGGCGGCCACGAGCGCGGCATGCGTTCCGGCACGCTGCCGGTTCATCAGATTGTTGGTATGGGCGAAGCTTTTCGTATCGCCAGGGAAGAGATGCACGCGGAAATGGCGCGGCTGGGCGAGCTCAGATTGCGCCTGTGGAACGGCATCAGCGATATCGGCGCGCTACAGGTGAATGGCGATTTAGCGGGCGGCGCGTCGAATATTCTTAATATCAGTTTCGATTACGTTGATGGCGAGTCGCTGATCATGGTGCTGAAGGATCTGGCGGTCTCTTCCGGTTCAGCCTGCACCTCGGCCAGCCTTGAACCCTCTTACGTGCTGCGTGCGATGGGCCTGCCGGAGGCGCTGGCACACAGTTCGCTGCGTTTTTCACTGGGGCGTTTCACTTCGGAAGAAGAGGTGGATTATGCCATTCAGCTGATCCGTCAGTCGGTCACCCGCCTGCGTGAAACCTCACCGGAATGGCAGGCTTTTCAGCAGCAGGGCAGTGAATCCGTGCGCCGCTGAGCAGCCGTTGCTATTATTGCTTCAAACCGACGGGCCGAATGTTGATTCGGCCCGTTTTACGTTTAATTCTTCTGACGGGTTAGACGAAGGCAAATAAAGGTTTATTGTTATGACCAACCGTTTTGAAAACGGACTAACAACATTGATAAGGAGCCATGCGATGACAACCACGCCTATGAATATAACCCTGTCAACGGCAGCGGCGGACGCGCGTTGGGGTGAAAAAGCTATCCTGACCAGCAACGACAGCGGTTTAACTATTCATCTTAACGGCGGCGATCCTTTAGCCATCATTCAGCGTGCCGCGCGCAAAATTGACGGGCAGGGCATTCGTCATGTCAGCCTGCGCGGCGAGTGGGATCTGGAAAAAAGCTGGGCGTTCTGGCAGGGATACCGCGGCCCGAAAGGCGAGCGTACCGTTGACTGGGCGGAGCTTAACGATGCCGACGGCCGCGAGTTTACCCATCGCCTGAAGATCATCGACTGGGTGCGCGATACGATTAATTTGCCTGCGGAAGATCTCAGTCCTGAGCAACTCACCCGACGCGCTGTGGATTTGCTGAAAGATATCGGCGGTGACAAAGTCAGCTATCGCATTACCAAAGGTGATGACCTGCGCGAACAGGGCTATATGGGGCTGCACACCGTTGGGCGCGGTTCAACGCGCAGTCCTGCGCTGCTGGCGCTGGATTACAATCCGACCGGCGATGACAATGCGCCCGTGTTTGCCTGCCTGGTCGGTAAAGGCATCACCTTTGATACCGGCGGCTACAGCCTGAAACCGAGCAGCTCAATGGATTCGATGAAGTCCGATATGGGCGGCGCGGCCACGCTGACCGGTTCGCTGGCGCTGGCGATCGCCCGCGGGCTGAAAAAGCGCGTGAAGCTCTGGCTGTGCTGTGCCGACAATATGGTCAGCGGCAACGCGTTCCGCCTTGGTGATATTATCAGATATCGTAATGGCAAAACCGTTGAGGTGATGAACACCGATGCCGAAGGCCGCCTGGTACTGGCGGATGGTCTGATTGATGCCAGCGAACAGAACCCTGAACTGCTGATTGACGCGGCCACTCTCACCGGCGCGGCGAAAACCGCACTGGGCAATGATTACCACGCGCTGTTCAGTTTTGATGATGCGCTGGCGCAGTCGCTGCTGGAGAGCGCCGCCGGTGAAAATGAACCGTTCTGGCGGCTGCCGCTGGCGGAGTTCCACCGTAACCATCTGCCGTCCAACTTTGCCGATCTGAACAATATTGCGGCGCCGTCGCATACCGCCGGTGCCAGTTCCGCAGCAGCGTTTCTCTCGCATTTTGTGAAAAGCTATCAGAAAGGTTGGTTACACATTGACTGTTCGGCGACCTACCGTAAAGGCGCGGTGGATCAGTGGTCCGCTGGCGCGACCGGTCTTGGCGTTCGCAGCGTGGCGAATCTGCTGTTGAAATAAGCCGTGAGTAACCCGAACGACACCGTGAGGCGGCGAGCCGGCCGCCCGCTTTATCTCTGGAACCCGTTATGAATGAAACAAATCAGCGCCTCGAAGAGGTGCTTGCCCTGGCGGCGACGGAACCGGCGCACCGCCCGGAATTTTTCTCCCTTTTGCTGGCGGCGAGCGTCTGGGTTCCCGGCGAAAGCGCGGAGCAGGATGCCGCGCAGGCCGATCTGCTTCACTGGGAAAAAGAGGACGGCACCAGCGTTATTCCTTTTTTCTCCTCCGTTAACGCCATGGAACAGGCGATCACCACGCCGCAGCCCTTTCTGGTGATGCCGGTAAAAACACTGTTTGAAATGACGCTGGGCGAAACGCTGTTTCTCAATCCCAGGCTGCCTTCCGGTAAAGAGTTTACGCCGCGAGAGATAGCCAGCCTGCTGGGCGAAGGCGGCAACGCGCTGAGCCAGCAGACGGTGATTGAGGGTGGCACATCGCTGCTGCTGTCGGAAATTGCTGAACCACCGGCGCAGACAATTGCCTCGCTGACTCAGCTTTTTGCCAAATATAAGCAGGTACGGCGCGCCTATATTGCGCACATCAAGGAAGCGGCGGACGATCGTCCAAATCTGTTAATTGGCATTGAAGCGGACAGCAACATTGACGCCATTATTCAGGCGGCCGGTGATGTGGCGACCGATACGCTGCTGGAAGACGAGCCGGTTGATATTTGCCAGGTGGTGGAAAACGAAAAAGGCATCAGCCACTTTTTCACCGCGCACATCACGCCGTTTTACGAGCGCAGGTGGGGCAGTTTTCTGCGCGAATTTAAGGTCACCAATCTTCCTGCCTGACATGTATATGCAGGCGGCGCCCGCCGCCTGCATTATCCGCTTCAGCCCAGCGCCACGGGCAGATCGTCCCGGCTTCCCCATTCGCCCCACGATCCGTCGTAGAGGCGCACCTGCTGCACGCCCAGGCTGCTCAGGGCCAGCATCACCACCACCGCCGTGACGCCCGACCCGCAGCTGGCGACAATCGGCCCGGCAAGATTTACGCCCTGCTGCCGGAAAATCGCCCTCAGCGCATCCTCTGACTTTAGCTCGCCGTTCTCCACCAGATCGTTCCAGGGCACGTTCAGGCTGCCCGGAATTCTGCCGCGACGCAGCCCCGGACGCGGCTCATCCACTTCGCCCCTGAAGCGATTGGCGGCGCGCGCATCGACAATCTGCGCGCCGCCTTCATGGCTCAGCAACAGCACGTCGGTCAGGCGCAGCACCACGTCAGGATCGAAACTGGCGTCGAATTCCGCTTCGGGTAGCGAAACCGGCCCGCTGACCAGCGGGAACTGCGCCGCCTCCCAACCTTTCAGGCCGCCCGCCAGAATCGACACCTGCTCTGCGCCGAACTGGCGCAGCATCCACCAGGCACGGGGCGCGGAGAAGAGGTTCCCCTCATCATAAACCACCAGATGCCTGTCGCTGTTGACGCCCAGCTCGCGCATGGCGACCGCGAACCGCTCTGCTCTGGGCAGCATGTGCGGAAACGGACTGGTGTGATCGGACAGGGCTTCGATATCAAAAAAAGGCGCATCGGGCAGATGCTTCGCCAGATATTCCTCCGTGATATCGCGCACCAGTTCCTGACCCGGTGGCAGCATACGGGCATCAATCACCTGCACGGCATTATCTGAAAGATGTTCCGCCAGCCATTCGGCGGTAACAAAAAAGGAGCGAGTCATAGCGGCCTCGTGATAAATAATAAAGAAATCAGTGTCGGCTATCTTTAACGCCATCTCAAGATGTTCTCTGCGCGTGCGTTATTAATGGTGACCGAAGTTGGAAAATTGTAGAAACCGGGATCGAATTTTTTTAATAAATTGTTGTTTATCCGATAGGCAAGGCTGGCGATGCCTCCTATAATCAGCGCCGTTTACGGGAAGGCTTTACGCCACACAATTCGATATCAAAAAAGGGGTCCGTATGACTGTTGAACGTACATTTTCCATCGTAAAACCTAACGCGGTGGCAAAAAACGTAATTGGTGCCATTTTCAACCGTTTTGAGAGCGCTGGCTTTAAAATTGTCGGCAGCAAAATGCTGCACCTGAGCAAAGAGCAGGCCGAGGGATTTTACGCGGAACATCAGGGCAAGCCTTTTTTCGACGGCCTGGTTGAGTTCATGACCTCTGGCCCGGTCGTGGTTTCCGTGCTGGAAGGCGAAAACGCCGTTCAGCGCCATCGCGATCTGATGGGCGCGACCAACCCGGCCAATGCGCTGGCAGGCACGCTGCGCGCCGACTTTGCTGACAGCTTCACCGAAAACGCCACGCACGGTTCTGATTCCGCGGAATCGGCTGCCCGCGAAATCGCCTGGTTTTTTGGCGAAAACGAGATTTGCCCGCGCACGCGTTAATATGATGTAAAAGGGCGTTTACAATTTATTTGACTCACGCCCTTTGAACCTGTCGTCGTCGGCCTGTACAATACGCGCCCCTGCACTCCGCAGGGGCGTTTCTTTTATCTACTATCTACCCCAGCGCCATAACGTGTAACAACGAGGCCAGAGAATATTATGTCCGAATCTATTGTCACTCCGTCATCTGCCGTCACCCTTGCCGACGCGCCTGTCAACCAGAAAGTGAACCTGCTCGATCTCAATCGCAAGGAAATGCGCGCATTTTTTGCCAGCCTCGGCGAAAAACCCTTCCGTGCCGATCAGGTCATGAAGTGGATTTACCACTACTGCTGCGATGATTTCGATCAGATGACCGACATCAACAAAGTGTTTCGCGGCAAGCTGAAAACGCTGGCCGAAATCCGCGCGCCGGAAGTCGCCGAAGAGCAGCGCTCCAGCGACGGCACCATCAAATGGGCCATCACCGTTGGCGGTCAGCAGGTCGAAACCGTCTATATTCCTGAAAAAGATCGCGCCACGCTGTGCGTCTCTTCGCAGGTGGGTTGCGCGCTTGAATGCAAATTCTGTTCGACCGCGCAGCAGGGTTTCAACCGCAATCTGCGCGTTTCGGAAATTATTGGTCAGGTCTGGCGCGCTGCGAAAATTATTGGCGCCTCAAAAGTGACCGGGCAGCGTCCTGTCACGAACGTGGTGATGATGGGTATGGGCGAGCCGCTGCTGAACCTCAATAATGTTGTTCCGGCAATGGAAATCATGCTCGACGACTTTGGTTTCGGGCTGTCGAAACGCCGCGTGACGCTTTCCACCTCCGGCGTGGTGCCTGCCCTGGATAAGCTGGGCGATATGATTGACGTGGCGCTGGCGATATCCCTGCACGCGCCAAACGATCGGATTCGTGACGAAATTGTTCCGATAAATAAAAAGTACAATATTGAAACGTTCCTCGGCGCCGTCAGCCGTTATATTTCAAAATCAAACGCCAATCAGGGCCGGGTAACCATTGAGTACGTGATGCTCGATCACATCAATGACAGCACCGATAACGCTCACGAGCTGGCCGCATTGTTGAAAGATACGCCGTGCAAAATCAACCTGATCCCGTGGAATCCCTTCCCTGGCGCGCCTTATGGTCGTAGCTCAAACAGCCGCATCGATCGCTTTTCTAAGGTATTGATGGAGTACGGCTTTACCACCATTGTTCGTAAGACGCGCGGCGATGATATCGATGCGGCCTGCGGACAGCTGGCGGGGGAAGTGGTTGACCGCACCAAGCGCACGCTGCGGAAAAAAATGGCCGGTGACGCCATTTCTGTGAAAGCGCTCTGAAATAAGGCGACACCATTGTCCCTGCCGCCATGATGGGCGTAAGATAATGCGCTGACAGGAAAGTCTGGAGGCCATATGGGTAAAGGAATACCGGCGTGTTTGCTTGCTGTGCTGCTCACAGGATGCGCGATGCCACATCCGCATAGCGAGCTGGCGCAGACGCGGCTACAGTTAGGGCTTGAATACCTGGCGGTGAACGACCTTGCCGCCGCACAGCGCAACCTGCGACAGGCGGTTGCGCTGGCGCCTGAGGACTATCGCGCGCATCTGGCGATAGCACGCTATCACCAGCAGGCTTTGGATGAAAAAAATGCGATGCGTGCCTACCAGACGGCGCTGAAGCTCGCGCCACAAAACGGCAGCGTCTTCAATAATTACGGTGCGTTTCTGTGTCGTTTAAGGCAGTATGAGACGGCCCGGCACTATTTCAGCAAAGCCGCTGAATTATCTGGAAACATCAGCCGGGCGGATGCGGCAGAAAATGCCGGTTACTGCTATCTCGCCCAGGGCGAATGGCAGCAAGCAGCCGCCTCGTTTGATGAAGCAGTAATGCAGGTTCCTGACAAAGGTCTGGCACTGCTGGCTGAAGCCGAAAGGCGAATTGACAAGAGGGAGCGTGACGCGTCGCGGCTTCTGTTAGACGTTTATCAACGCAGCTTTGCGGCTTCGGCACAAAGTCTGTGGCTAGAGATTCGCTTCGCCGCGCTGGCGCAGCAACCGGAAGGCATTGCCTCTGCCGGAGACGAACTGGCGCGAAATTTTCCACAATCGAAACAGCACCTGCATTTTTTAGCTAATGAATACTGAAGCCACTCAAGAAAAATCAGCAGTAAATTCAACGGGCGCCCGCCTGCGTGAAGCCCGTGAGCAGATGGGGCTGACTCAGCAGAACGTTGCCGAGCGTCTGTGTCTGAAACTGACCACCGTTCGCGACCTTGAAGAGGACAAATCACCCGCCGATTTGGCGTCTACCTTCCTGCGTGGTTACATTCGTTCCTATGCGCGGCTGGTGCACGTGCCGGAAGAGGAACTGCTGCCAATGATGGCTAAGCAGGCCCCCGTCCGCGCGGCGAAAGTTGAGCCAATGCAGAGTTTCTCTCTGGGTAAACGGCGTAAAAAACGCGACGGCTGGCTGATGATTTTCACCTGGCTGGTGCTGTTTGTCGTGGTCGGGCTGACGGGCGCATGGTGGTGGCAAAATCACAAGGCCGCGCAGGACGATTTGGTGTCAATGGCCGATCAAAATGCCTCCAGCGGCAGCGGCGACGGTCAGTCGATCCCGCTGGAAAACGGCACGCCTGACAGCGCTCAACCCGTTGACAGCGCGACCGCTCAGGCGCCTTCCGCGCCCACGCCGTCCGAACCCGCCGTGAACAACGCACCGGCAAATGACGCGGCAGCTAACAGTGCGCAGCCTGCGCCAGCGGCGGCACCTGATGCCAGCCGCCAGCCGGTTGCCGTTTCGCCCTCACAGGCTAACGTTGATAATAATGCCACCAACGGCCAGATGCCGACCGGCGCTGCCGACGTTGGCGCGCCAGCCGCCGATCCTAACGCGCTGGTAATGAATTTTAGCCAGGATTGCTGGCTTGAAGTGACCGATGCTGCCGGTAAAAAACTGTTCAGCGGTATGCAGCGCAGCGGTGGTAAACTCAGTCTTTCAGGTACTGCGCCATATCGCCTGAAAATCGGCGCGCCGGGTGCAGTCCAGATCCAGTATCAGGGGCAGCCAGTCGACCTGAGTCGTTTTATCCGTTCAAACCAGGTTGCTCGCCTGTCCGTGGGTGCGTCCTGACGCAGCCGCGGTCGCGAGTAATTGTGGAGAAACACTATTATGCATAACGAAGCACCCATTATCCGTCGTAAATCTAAGCGTATTTACGTCGGCAAGGTGCCGGTAGGCGATGGCGCGCCCATCGCCGTCCAGTCAATGACCAACACCCGTACCACGGACGTGGCGGCAACGGTCAATCAAATAAAAGCGCTTGAGCGCGTGGGTGTGGACATCGTTCGCATCTCTGTTCCCACCATGGACGCAGCCGAAGCGTTTCGCCTGATCAAGCAGCAGGTGAACGTTCCGCTGGTGGCCGATATCCACTTTGATTACCGCATCGCGCTGAAGGTTGCCGAATACGGCGTTGACTGCCTGCGCATCAACCCTGGTAACATCGGCAACGAAGAGCGTATTCGCCAGGTTGTTGACTGCGCCCGTCATCACAATATTCCTATTCGTATCGGCGTGAACGCGGGTTCTCTGGAGAAGGATCTTCAGGAAAAATATGGTGAGCCGACGCCGCAGGCGCTGTTGGAATCCGCTATGCGCCACGTCGATCATCTCGATCGCCTTAACTTTGACCAGTTCAAAGTCAGCGTAAAAGCCTCTGACGTGTTCCTCGCCGTGGAATCTTATCGTTTGCTGGCGAAGCAAATTGAGCAGCCGCTGCACTTAGGGATCACCGAAGCAGGCGGCGCGCGCGCCGGTGCGGTGAAATCGGCAATCGGTCTGGGACTGTTGCTGGCCGAAGGCATTGGCGACACGCTGCGTATTTCGCTGGCGGCCGATCCTGTGGAAGAAGTTAAGGTTGGCTTTGACATTCTGAAGTCGCTGCGCATTCGCTCGCGCGGCATTAACTTTATTGCCTGCCCAACCTGTTCGCGTCAGGAGTTTGACGTTATCGGCACGGTTAACGCGCTTGAAGAGCGGCTTGAAGATATTATCACGCCAATGGATGTCTCGATTATCGGCTGCGTGGTCAACGGGCCAGGCGAAGCGCTGGTATCAACCCTGGGCGTCACCGGCAGTAACAAGAAGAGCGGGTTCTATGAGGATGGCGTGCGTTTGCGTGAACGACTGGACAACAACGACATGATCGATCAGCTTGAGGCACGCATTCGCGCCAAAGCGGCAATGATGGATGAGTCGCGCCGTATCAGCATCCAGCAGGTAGAAAAATAAACTCATGCGCCGGACGGCTTTTCTCGCGTAGCGGGAGGCGGTCTGATACGCAAACTGAATAATGAGAGTAACGTAGTGGCAAAGAATATCCAGGCCGTGCGCGGAATGAACGATTTCCTGCCCGCCGACACCGCCGTGTGGCAGCGCATTGAGCAGATCCTGAAACAGGTGCTGGCCAGCTATGGCTACAGCGAAATCCGCATGCCGATTGTCGAGCAGACCCCCTTGTTCAAACGCGCTATCGGTGAAGTGACCGACGTGGTTGAAAAAGAGATGTACACCTTTGATGACCGCAATGGCGAAAGCCTGACGCTGCGCCCGGAAGGCACCGCAGGCTGCGTGCGTGCCGGTATCGAACATGGTCTGCTCTACAATCAGGAACAGCGGCTGTGGTATATGGGCCCGATGTTCCGCTACGAGCGTCCGCAGAAAGGGCGCTACCGTCAGTTTCATCAGATTGGCGCAGAGGTGTTTGGTCTTCAGGGGCCGGACGTGGATGCCGAACTGATCATGATGACCGCGCGCTGGTGGAAGGCGTTAGGCATTGCCGACCACGTGCGTCTTGAACTGAACTCAATTGGTTCACTGGAGGCACGCGCGCGCTATCGTGAGGCTCTGGTGGCTTTTCTGGAGCAGCACAAAGAGACGCTGGATGAAGACTGCAAGCGCCGCATGTATTCGAATCCGCTGCGCGTGCTGGACAGCAAAAACCCGGAGGTGCAGGCGCTGCTGAACAGCGCGCCTGCGCTGCATGACTATCTTGATGCAGAATCCCGCGAACATTTTGAAACGCTGTGCGGCCTGCTGAAGGCGGCGGGCATTGCTTACACCGTGAATCAGCGGTTGGTGCGTGGCCTGGATTATTACAACCGCACCGTGTTTGAGTGGGTGACCGAAAGCCTCGGCGCGCAGGGCACGGTTTGCGGTGGCGGTCGCTACGACGGCCTGGTTGAACAGCTTGGCGGTCGCGCCACGCCGGGCGTTGGCTTTGCGATGGGGCTGGAGCGCCTGGTGCTGCTGGTGCAGGCGGTAAATCCGGAATTTGAACCGACGCGCATTGTTGATGTCTATCTTATCGCTTCGGGGCAGGGCGTGCAGCCAGCCGCGATGCAGCTGGCTGAGCAACTGAGAGATGCTGACCCGTCGCTCAGGCTGATGACAAATTTTGGCGGCGGAAACTTTAAAAAGCAGTTTGCCCGCGCCGACAAATGGGGCGCCCGCGTTGCGCTGGTGCTCGGCGAAGACGAAGTCGCCAGAGGTCAGGTAGTGATTAAAGATTTGCGCAACGGCGAACAGCAAACGCTGGCGCAGCATGACGCTGCCGCAGCGCTGTTGAAACTGACGGCGATTTAAAGGAGAAGATGTCAGTGGAAGTGTACAGCAATGAAAACGAACAGGTCGATGCGCTGAAGAATTTCTTTGCTCAGAATGGCAAAGCGCTGGTCATTGGTGTGGTTATCGGCATCGGCGCGCTGGCTGGCTGGCGCTACTGGAGCAATCATCAGGACGACAGCGGCCGTGAAACGTCAGCGGCATACCAGCAGATTTCCACCGCGCTGGACAGCAGCAAGCCGGAAACGCTGACTGCGGCGGCGAAGTTTGCCGAAGAGAACAGCAACACCTACGGCGCCATCGCTTCAATGGATCTGGCAAAACGCTACGTTGACGCCAACCAGCTCGATAAAGCGGTTGCCCGGTTGCAAAACGGCCTGAAGGACGTCAAAGACGCCAATCTTCAGGCGGTGATCAATCTGCGCATCGCGCGCATCCAGCTTCAGCAGAAAAAAGCCGATGAGGCGCTGAAAACGCTTGATGCCGTTAAAGGTGATGGCTGGACGGCGATCGTGGCCGACGTGCGCGGTGAAGCGCTGCTCAGCAAAGGCGATACCAGCGGCGCTCGCGGTGCGTGGAGCAAAGGCATTGCCTCGGATGCGTCTCCGGCGCTGAAAGAGATGCTGCAAATGAAAATGAATAATCTGCCGGGCTGATTGCCGGTGGTCAAAGATTGCCTCCCGGAGGCTCAAGAGGGATTTCATGGAATTGCGTAAGTTACTTCTGCCGGGGCTGATTTCAGTCACCTTGCTTAGCGGATGTTCATGGTTCAGCGGTGAAGAAGACGTGGTCAAAATGTCGCCGTTGCCAAAGGTGGAGAACCAGTTCACGCCGGAAAAGGTCTGGAGCACTTCTGTCGGTGACGGGATCGGTGACTTCTACTCCAATCTTCATCCTGCCTGGGCTGACAGTACCGTCTATGCCGCCGACCGCTTTGGTATCGTTAAGGCGCTGAATGCCGGCGACGGCGAAGAGCAGTGGAAAGTGGATCTGTCGGAAAAAACCGGCTTCTTCTCACGCAATCGTCCCGCGCTGCTTTCCGGCGGCGTTACCGTTGACGGCGGCCATGTTTACCTTGGCAGCGAACGCGCGCAGGTTTATGCCCTGAACAGCAACGACGGCAGCATTGCCTGGCAGACCAAAGCCGCAGGCGAAGTGCTTTCTCGCCCGGTGGTCAGCGATGGCCTGGTGTTGGTGCATACCAGCAACGGCATGTTGCAGGGGCTCGATCAGAGCAGCGGCGTGGTCAAATGGTCGGTTAACCTCGACGTGCCGGCGCTGTCGCTGCGCGGTGAATCAGCGCCTGCTACCGCCTTCGGCGCGGCAATTGTAGGCGGCGATAACGGACGCGTCAGCGCGGTTATCCTGAACCAGGGCCAAATCATCTGGCAGCAGCGTATTTCGCAGCCGTCTGGCGCAACCGAGATTGACCGCCTTGCCGATGTCGACACCACGCCAATCGTGGTCAACGGCGTGGTCTATGCCCTGGCCTATAACGGTAATCTTACCGCGCTGGATTTGCGTTCCGGTCAGATCATGTGGAAGCGTGAGATCGGCTCCGTGCATGACATGATTGTTGACGGCGGACGTATTTATCTGGTCGATCAGGACGATCGCGTTATTGCCCTGAGCACCGAAGGCGGCGTTTCGGTCTGGCGTCAAAGCGATCTGCTGCATCGCAACCTGACCTCGCCGGTGCTCTATAATGGCTATCTGGTGGTGGGAGACAGCGAAGGCTATCTGCACTGGCTGAACACCGATGATGGCCGCTTCGTTGCGCAGCAGGAAGTTGACAGCTCCGGTTTCCAGACCGAGCCGGTTGTGGCCAGTGACAAGCTGTTAATTCAGTCGAAAGACGGTAAGGTTTACGCATTTACCCGCTAACATCGTCTGCTGACTAACACTGCATAACGGCTCCTGATTCGTCAGGGGCCGTTTCGTTTTACGCCGGGCGTGGTATCCTTTACGCAATTCATGCCCCTGCGGCGTCGGCCTGTTTCTGTTACAGGCTTAATTTTTTAGTAATGAGGCTTCAATATGGTACCTGTGGTCGCGCTGGTCGGGCGTCCCAACGTGGGAAAATCCACCCTGTTTAATCGTCTGACGCGCACAAGAGATGCGCTGGTGGCGGATTTTCCAGGCCTTACGCGCGATCGCAAATACGGTCGTGCCGAGGTGGAAGGGCGGGAGTTCATCTGCATTGATACCGGCGGTATTGATGGCAATGAAGAGGGCGTGGAAACGCGCATGGCTGAGCAGTCGCTGCTGGCGATTGAAGAAGCCGACGTGGTGCTGTTTATGGTGGATGCGCGTGCGGGCCTGATGCCTGCCGATAACGCTATCGCTAAACATTTGCGCTCGCGTAAAAAACCTACCTTCCTGGTGGCAAACAAAACCGACGGGCTCGATGCCGATTCGGCGGTGGGCGACTTTTTCTCGTTGGGTCTGGGCGACATTCACCCCATTGCCGCTTCTCACGGGCGCGGCGTCACCACGCTGTTAGAAATGGTGCTGCTGCCCTGGATGGACGAAGTGGCACCGCAGGAAGTGACGGAAGAGGACGAAAACGAAGCCTACTGGGCAGCGCTGGCGGCGAAAGAGAGCGGTGAAGAGCAGGCAGTGGAAGAAGAAGATGACTTCAATCCGCTCGATCTGCCCATCAAGCTGGCGATTGTTGGTCGTCCTAACGTTGGTAAGTCAACGCTTACCAATCGCATCCTCGGCGAAGATCGCGTGGTGGTTTACGATATGCCAGGCACCACGCGAGACAGCATCTACATTCCAATGGAGCGTGATGGCCGCGAATACATCCTGATCGATACCGCAGGCGTGCGCAAGCGCGGTAAAATCACTGATACCGTTGAGAAATTTTCCGTCATCAAAACGCTTCAGGCCATTGAAGACGCCAACGTGGTGATGTTGATTATTGATGCGCGTGAAGGCATCTCCGATCAGGATCTTTCACTGCTGGGCTTTATTCTGAATAGCGGTCGCTCGCTGGTGATCGTCGTGAATAAGTGGGATGGCCTGTCACAGGAAGTTCGTGATGAGGTTAAAGAGACGCTCGACTTCCGTCTGGGCTTTATCGACTTCGCCCGCGTGCATTTTATTTCCGCTCTGCACGGCAGCGGCGTGGGTAATCTGTTCGAATCGGTTACCGAAGCGTATGACTGCTCAACGCGTCGCGTGAATACCTCAATGCTGACCCGCATCATGAATATGGCCGCTGACGACCATCAGCCGCCGCTGGTGCGCGGGCGCCGCGTGAAACTTAAGTATGCGCATGCGGGCGGCTACAACCCGCCGATTGTGGTGATCCACGGTAATCAGGTTAAGGATCTGCCGGACTCCTACAAACGCTATCTGATGAACTATTTCCGCCGTTCGCTGGAGGTGATGGGTACGCCGATCCGCATTCAGTTTAAAGAAGGCGAAAACCCGTTTGCCGGCAAGCGCAACCTGCTGACGCCGAATCAGCAGCGCAAGCGTAAACGCCTGATGAGCCATCTGAAAAAGAATAAACGCTGACAGAGAGGGAGCCTTTTGGCTCCCTTATTATTGGAGAAGAAAATGAACGTCGTTTGCCCGCAGTGCCAGCAGCCGTTACGTTTCGCAGAAGGGCACTTTCATTGTGACGCCTGCGCAAGAGATTATGCGCAGCAGGCGCTTTGCCCCGACTGCAACCAGCCGCTTCAGGTATTAAAAGCCTGCGGCGCGACGGATTACTTCTGCCCAAACGGGCATGGATTGATTTCAAAAAAACGCGTTGTGTTTGTCCCGCTTCCCTGAATCCCACCTGTTTAAATCCCTGTAATTTACTATGGAAATGAAAATCATTTTCATTTCCTGTTTATGCCAGGCGCATAATTTGTTAATTTTACGTTCGTCCGGTAAGACCAAAAGGTAAAATTTGTTATTACGCTGAAGCGTTTTAGCGTGACAGTTTAAACCCGTTCCATCTTTCGTTTTGCGCGTAATCAACTGTCTGTATTTCTTGCAGATCCCTTCAGCCTGTTGTCGGAAAAGAAGAAATACAGAGAGTCTTTGCGCTCTGTTTCCTTCAGGAGTCGTTTAATCATGTCTGAAAATACTCCCCGGTCGTCTGCCTGGCTGGGACTATGGTGCGCGGTGCTGGGAATACTTTTCCTCGCCACCGGCCTGTTTTTTGTTATTGGCGGCGTAAAGCTGTTGATGCTGGGAGGCAGCGCTTATTTTGCCGTCGCGGGTGTCTTTATTTTGCTGTCGGCCCTTCAGTTATTTCGCCGTAGATCCTCCGCCGTGACGATATTTGCGCTGGTCTTTATCGCCTCGGTTATCTGGGCTTTGCAGGATGCTGGCGTTAACTTCTGGCCGCTGGTTTCACGCCTGATGGTGCCGGCGGGTTTTCTGCTATTGGCTTTGCTCACGCTGCCCGCGCTGCGCCGCCGTGAAGGCAAGCCCTCTGCGGCAAAAGTGGCGTGGCCGCTCTCTGCCGTGGTGGTGGTCGGTATGGTCGCCACGTTCGTGCAGATGTTTCAGCCCCACTCGCCGGTAACCGACGGCACAACGCTGCCGCTGACGCCGGTTGATAAGGCGAGCGAGCAGAAAAACTGGGAAAACTACGGCAATACGCCGGGCGGTAGCCGGTTTGTGGCGCTGGACCAGATTACCCGCGATAACGTTCGCGATCTCAAAGTCGCCTGGACCTTCCACACCGGTGATATTCCCGACAGCCCAACGGGCAATGGCGCGGAAGATCAGCAGACGCCGTTACAGATTGGCGATACGCTCTACCTCTGTACGCCACACAACAACGTCATCGCGGTAGATGCGGACAGCGGGAAAGAAAAGTGGAAGCACGTGGTTAACGCCAGAGCGGAAGTCTGGAATCGCTGCCGTGGTCTGGCGTGGTTCGACGCGACCAAACCGGTCAGTCAGCCTTCTGTGCCCGGCTCTGTGCCGGTTCCACAGCCTCAGCTGGCCGCAGGGGATAGCTGCCAGCGCCGCCTGTTGATGAATACCATCGATGCGCGCCTGATTGCCATTAATGCGGATAACGGCGAGCTTTGCGAGCACTTTGGCAAGAACGGCGTGGTCGATCTCAAAGCCGGTCTGGGCGATGCGCAGGATCCAAAATATCAGCTAACCTCGGCACCCACCGTTGCCGGCACAACCGTGGTGGTCGGCGGTCGCGTGGCGGACAACGTGCAGACCGACATGCCCGGCGGCGTGATCCGCGGCTTTGATGTGATCTCCGGTGAAATGCGTTGGGCGTTTGACTCAGGCAAAGAAGATCCTAACGCGGCGCTGAAGCCAGGTGAAAACTACGTGCGCAGTACGCCGAACTCATGGGCGCCGATGTCGTACGATCCGGCTATGAACACCGTCTTCATGCCGATGGGCAGCTCGTCGGTGGATCTGTGGGGCGCAACACGAACGGCACTGAACCATAAATATGGCGCGTCGATTCTGGCGGTTGATGCCACCACCGGTAAAGAAAAGTGGGTCTACCAGACCGTACATAACGATCTGTGGGACTTCGATCTGCCGATGCAGCCGAGCCTGATCGATTTTCCAATGAAGGATGGCTCGCGGAAGCCTGCCGTCGTGATTGGCACCAAAGCCGGTCAGATTTACGTGCTGGATCGCCTGACCGGAAAACCGCTCACTGAAGTGAAAGAGGTGCCGGTTAAAAAAGGCAATATTCCGGACGAGCAGTACACGTCGACGCAGCCAAGGTCGGTAGGTATGCCGCAGATTGGCGCTGACACGCTGAAAGAGTCGGATATGTGGGGCGCAACACCGTTCGATCAGCTGGTTTGCCGTATTGGCTTTAAATCGATGCGGTACGATGGCCTTTATACCGTGCCCGGAACTGATAAATCGTTAAGCTTTCCCGGCTCGCTGGGCGGTATGAACTGGGGCAGCCTCTCGTCCGATCCCAACAGCCACTATATTTTTGTGAACGATATGCGCCTGGGTCTGTGGGTTCAGATGATCCCGGCCAATACCGATAAGATTTCACGCGGCAGCAACGGCGGTGAAGCGATTAATACCGGTATGGGCGCGGTGCCGCTGAAAGGTACGCCTTACGCCGTGAATAAAAACCGCTTCATGTCACCGCTGGGCATTCCCTGCCAGCGCCCGCCGTTCGGCACGCTTTCCGCGGTCGATCTGAAAACGCAAAAAATTGTGTGGCAGGTGCCGGTCGGGACGGTGCAGGATACCGGGCCGTTCGGTATTAAAATGCATGCGCAGATGCCTGTGGGTATGCCAACGCTTGGCGGCACCCTGGCGACGCAGGGCGGGCTGGTGTTTATTGCCGGAACGCAGGATTACTATCTGCGGGCGTTTGATTCGTCAACCGGTAAGGAAGTGTGGAAAGCGCGTCTTCCTGTAGGAAGCCAGGGCGGCCCCATCAGTTACAAATCGCCGAAAACAGGCAAGCAGTACATCCTGATTTCGGCCGGTGGCGCGCGTCAGTCGCCGGATCGCGGCGATTACGTTATCGCTTACGCGCTGGATAACTAGCGCAAGCCCGCAAAACCCTCCGCCTGAAAACGGAGGGTTTTTTGTTAACGCCCCTCCTGCCAGAGCTGTACCAGCTCCGGCGACGCCTGCTCTTCCGGTATCAATAATACAATGCTGCCTGTTTCCTGCCGCGTGGCATAGCTGACCTCAACGCGAAAATAGCGTCGATCGCCTTGCCCGACGCGCCCGGCTTCCGGCGGCGTGCCAAGCGGCAATGCGTGACGCAGCACGCTACAGACATGTTCCCGCTCCACGCCATCCAGCTGCGCCAGCGCGATGCGTCGCGGGCCGGAGAGTTTTGGAATGAAAGCCAAACCGCCTTCGCGCGCAACATCAATAATCGCATCGTCGTTCAATTCCGGCAGCGAGTTCATAGCGCTATGCCAACCTCTTTCCATGCTGATTCAATAGCCTGACTTACCGATTGATCAAAGCGCTTCTGACCGTGCTGCATGGTAAAGCGCGCAAAGGTGGCAAAATCGGCATCCTGTGGCAGTGTGCGGTCACAGACCGTATCGTACCAGGCATAGCCCGCCTTTTCCCACGCGTTGCCGCCCAGCGCTTTGGCGGCCAGATAAAAGGCACGATTGGGAATACCGGAGTTGAGATGCACGCCGCCGTTATCATCGCGGGTTTGCACGTAGTCCTGCATAGTGGCCGGCTGCGGATCTTTGCCCAGCAGCGGATCGTCATAGGCCGTTCCGGGTTGAGACATCGAACGCAGCCCTTTGCCGTTGATGCCTTTCGCCAGCAGCCCTTCGCCGATGATCCAGTCCGCCTGATCCGCCGTCTGTTTCAGGTGAAACTGCTTCACCAGCGAGCCAAAAACGTCCGAGAGCGATTCGTTCAGCGCACCCGCCTGGCCGAAGTAGATCAGTCCGGCTTCCGTTTCCGTCACGCCGTGCGTTAATTCATGGCCTATCACGTCCAGCGCAATGGTGAAGCGGTTAAATATTTCACCGTCGCCATCGCCGAACACCATCTGCTGGCCGTTCCAGAAGGCGTTCTGGTAGTTCTGGCCATAGTGCACGGTGCCCTTCAGGGTCAGGCCTTTGTTGTCCAGTGAGTTGCGCTGATACGCTGTCTTAAAGAAGTTCCACGTATCGCCAAGGTAGTCATAGGCTTCACGTACGGCAACGTCGCCGTTGTCGGACTGGCCTTCATCGCGTACCAGCTTGCCGGGCAGCGTTTGAGTATTTGCCGTATCGTAAATTTCACGACGGACGTTGTCCTGTACCGGCGACGCATCTTCCTCGGGTTTCGTCCAGCTTTCCGCCATCAGCGTTTGTACATGGGCTAACGTTTGCCGTGCGCAGTTTTGCTGCGTCCCGGAACCGTTATCGATAATTCTCCGAAGCATGTAAGGAGGAATGACCCCGTAGTGCATATCTGACTCCCCGTTCGACTGTGATTGTCTGGAAAGTATAGCCGCCATGCCCGGAGGCGTGACGGTTTTGCTCAGAGAACGAGCGTTCAGGAGGCGCGCGGCTTGCGCGGCTTTTGGGGCGTGACGGTGGTAACGTCGCTTTCAACCCAGCCGTCGTCCAGACGGGTTTTCAGGCGGTCGCCGGGGTGAAGCTGGGTGATTTTTTTAATCACTTCGCCCTGCGCAGAGGTGGTAACGCTGAAGCCGCGCGCCAGCGTGGCCAGCGGGCTGACGCCTTCAAGCTGCGCGGCGAGGGTGGCGAAGCGCTGTTTGCCGCCGTTTAACTGCCCGAGCATCGCCCGTTGCAGACGATAGTGCACCTGTTGCACCTGCTGCTGCGCGCGGTGGAGGCGGCTCTGCGGCTGAAAGGCGATCAGCCGCTGCCCGACGCGCTCCTGCTGGCGCGTCGCCTGGCGCAAACGCAGCTGCATGGCATCGTCCAGGCGACGTCGGAGCTGCATCAGGCTGGTCTGCTGACGCGCCAGCCGCAGCTGCGGATGCTGCTGCTGGAGACGATGATGCAGGCGGGTAAAAGTGCGGTTCTGCCGGGCAAGATAGTAATCCATTGCCATTTCCAGCCGCTGCTGCTGATTTTGTAACTGGCGCAGCAGTTCCAACTGATTGCGGCTCACCAGTTCCGCCGCCGCAGAGGGCGTTGGCGCGCGCAGATCGGCAACGAAATCGGCGATGGTGACGTCCGTTTCATGGCCCACCGCGCTAACGATGGGAATGCGGCTGGCGAAAATCGCCCGCGCCACACGCTCATCGTTAAAGCTCCATAAATCCTCCAGCGAACCGCCGCCGCGTCCGACAATCAGCACGTCGCACTCGCCGCGCTGGTTGGCCATTTCGATTGCGCGCACAATGCGCGCGGGCGCGTCAACGCCCTGCACGGGCGTTGGATAGATGATGACCGGCAGCGACGGATCGCGGCGATGCAGCACGCGTAAAACATCATGCAGGGCCGCGCCGGTTGCTGAGGTAATGACGCCAACCTGACGCGCCGGTTCCGGCAGCGGCTGTTTATGACGCTGTTCGAAAAGCCCTTCGCCGGTCAGCTTCTGCTTAAGCTGCTCAAACTGCTGCTGCAACAGGCCATCGCCCGCGGGCTGCATGCTTTCTGCAATCAACTGGTAGTCGCCGCGCGGTTCATACAGGGTGATATTCGCCCTGACCAGCACCTGTTGCCCGTTTTGCGGACGAAAAGTCACCCGGCGGTTGCTGTTACGAAACATCGCACAGCGTACCTGGGCGCTGTCATCCTTCAGCGTGAAGTACCAGTGCCCGGAAGAGGGCTGCGAGAAGTTGGAGATTTCGGCGCTCAGCCAAATCTGCCCCATTTCTCTTTCCAGCAGCAGACGCACCGTGGTATTGAGGCGGCTGACGGTAAAAATATTGGCGGATGGCGGTAGCGACATGTGAGGAAGATCAAACTTTAAATCAGAAAGTTAATCAACTGATACTACATGCCTCGCTCAGCGGATCAAGCTCTTTAGTGAAAAAATGCTGGAGGCAATCCATTACGGCCTGTATAATGCCGCGGCAATATTTTATACGTTCTCATTCACCCTGAGGTTGAGATATTGCCATGCTAAGAATTGCTAAAGAAGCCCTGACTTTCGACGACGTTCTGCTCGTTCCTGCCCATTCGTCTGTACTGCCGAATACGGCCGACCTCAGCACCCAGCTCACCAAAACTATCCGTTTAAACATTCCTATGCTCTCCGCTGCGATGGACACCGTGACCGAAGCGGGCCTGGCGATTGCGCTGGCGCAGGAAGGCGGTCTGGGTTTTATTCATAAAAATATGTCCATTGAGCGCCAGGCGGAAGAAGTTCGCCGGGTGAAAAAACATGAAAGCGGCGTGGTCACCGATCCGCAAACCGTGCTGCCGACAACGCCGCTTAAGGACGTGAAAATCCTTACCGAACGTAATGGTTTTGCCGGGTATCCGGTGGTGAATAACGATAACGAACTGGTCGGCATCATCACCGGTCGCGACGTACGTTTTGTCACGGATATGAACCTGCCGGTTACCGCAGTTATGACGCCAAAAGAGCGTCTGGTTACCGTGCGGGAAGGCGAAGCCCGTGACGTGGTGCTGCAAAAAATGCACGAAAAACGCGTTGAAAAGGCGCTGGTGGTTGACGAAAGCTTCCATTTGCTCGGTATGATCACCGTAAAAGATTTCCAGAAAGCAGAACGTAAACCTAATGCCTGTAAAGACGAGCACGGCCGTCTGCGCGTTGGCGCGGCGGTTGGCGCCGGCGCCGGCAACGAAGAGCGTGTGGACGCGCTGGTTGCGGCAGGCGTTGATGTGCTGCTGATTGACTCCTCCCACGGCCATTCTGAAGGCGTGCTTCAGCGCATTCGTGAAACCCGCGCAAAATACCCTGATTTGCAGATCGTTGGCGGCAACGTGGCGACCGGCGCCGGCGCGCTGGCGCTGGTGGAGGCGGGCGTCAGTGCGGTGAAAGTGGGCATCGGCCCTGGCTCAATCTGCACCACCCGCATCGTCACCGGCGTGGGCGTACCGCAGATCACCGCCGTTTCTGACGCCGTTGAGGCGCTGGAAGGCACCGGTATTCCTGTTATCGCCGATGGCGGTATCCGCTTCTCCGGCGACATCGCCAAGGCCATTGCCGCAGGCGCCTCAGCGGTGATGGTCGGCTCAATGCTGGCCGGAACGGAAGAGTCGCCGGGCGAGATCGAACTCTACCAGGGGCGCTCGTTCAAATCCTATCGTGGAATGGGTTCGCTGGGCGCGATGTCGAAAGGCTCCTCCGATCGCTATTTCCAGACCGACAATGCGGCTGACAAACTGGTGCCGGAAGGAATTGAAGGCCGCGTGGCCTACAAAGGTCGCCTGAAAGAGATCGTTCATCAGCAGATGGGCGGCCTGCGTTCCTGTATGGGCCTGACCGGCTGTGGTACTATCGACGACCTGCGTACCAAAGCGGAATTTGTCCGCATCAGCGGCGCCGGGATTTCTGAAAGCCATGTGCACGACGTCACTATTACCAAAGAGTCCCCGAACTACCGCATGGGTTCCTGATTTCAACGGGCCGCCACGCGCGGCCCGCCTTACGCTTTTTTTCACTTCTTTTGCCGGAAAACGCCTTAAATGACGACGGAAAATATCCATAAACATCGCATACTGATCCTTGATTTTGGCTCGCAGTATACGCAACTGGTTGCGCGCCGCGTGCGTGAGCTGGGCGTCTACTGTGAACTCTGGGCCTGGGACGTCAGCGAAGATCAGATCCGCCAGTTCAATCCGAACGGCATTATTCTCTCCGGCGGGCCGGAAAGCACCACCGGGCATAACAGCCCGCGCGCGCCTGAATACGTCTTCAGCGCAGGCGTTCCCGTGTTGGGCGTCTGCTACGGCATGCAGACCATGGCGCTACAGCTCGGCGGCAACGTAGAGGGTTCCAGCGAGCGCGAGTTCGGTTATGCGCAGGTGGAAGTGGGCGTGGAAAGCGCCCTGATCCGCGGCATTGAAGACGCCATCAGCGCTTCCGGTAAGCCGCTGCTGGATGTCTGGATGAGCCACGGCGACAAGGTCACCGCCATTCCGGCTGATTTTACTACCGTTGCCAGCACTGAAACCTGTCCGTTCGCCATCATTGCGAACGAAGAAAAACGTCTGTACGGCGTGCAGTTCCACCCGGAAGTGACCCACACTCGCCAGGGGCTGCGCCTGCTTGAACGCTTTGTGCTGGAGATCTGCCAGTGCGAAGCGCTGTGGACACCGGCAAAAATTATTGAAGACGCCGTTGAGCGCCTGCGCACCCAGATAGGTAGCGATAAGGTGATCCTGGGCCTTTCCGGCGGCGTCGATTCATCGGTGACGGCGATGCTGCTGCATCGTGCCATCGGCGATCGTCTGACCTGCGTATTTGTCGATAACGGCCTGCTGCGCCTGAATGAAGCCGAGCAGGTGCTGGAGATGTTCGGCGACCACTTCGGCCTGAATATTGTTCACGTGGCCGCCGAGGATCGCTTTCTTGACGCGCTGGCCGGCATCGACGAGCCGGAAGCGAAGCGTAAAACCATCGGTCGCGTTTTCGTCGAGGTGTTTGACGAGCAGGCAACCCGCGTCACCGACGTCTCGTGGCTGGCGCAGGGCACCATCTACCCTGACGTGATTGAATCTGCTGCGTCCGCCACCGGCAAAGCGCACGTCATCAAATCTCACCACAACGTTGGCGGCCTGCCAAAAGAGATGAAGCTGGGGCTGGTTGAGCCGCTGAAAGAGCTGTTCAAAGACGAAGTGCGCAAAATCGGTCTGGAACTGGGGCTGCCGTATGACATGCTTTACCGCCATCCGTTCCCGGGTCCGGGCCTTGGCGTGCGTGTGCTTGGCGAAGTGAAAAAAGAGTATTGCGATCTGCTGCGTCGCGCCGATGCGATCTTTATCGACGAACTGCGTAAAGCCGATCTCTATAACAAGGTGAGCCAGGCCTTTACCGTATTCCTGCCGGTTCGTTCGGTCGGCGTAATGGGCGACGGTCGCAAGTACGACTGGGTTGTTTCACTGCGCGCGGTGGAAACCATCGACTTTATGACCGCGCACTGGGCACATCTGCCTTACGAGTTCCTGGGCCGCGTCTCCAACCGCATTATCAACGAGATCGACGGTATTTCCCGCGTGGTTTACGATATTTCCGGCAAGCCACCGGCGACGATTGAGTGGGAATGATTTCGCGTCTGGCACCTGCCAACAGGTAAAAGCATCAGGTCACAACAACGAAGCCCGCGTAACTGCGGGCTTTCTGCAATGGTGATAGCGCCTGAATGCCGCGCCGGTAAGTCTGATGCTCAACATGCGGACACTAGTGCAATTACAAGTAATGCCTCCAGCCCATCCGTTCACCCCTGGCAGCACACTCAGAAAGTGTGTTCGTCTCCCTGCCAGCCGGTATTTCTCAGAAATGCTTCCCATGTCAGGCTGGACGGATCAATTCTCCTGCTCCACAGTACATCACGATCTGGCGTGAAATAACCGTATTTCACCGCGTATTCAGTCATGCCGGTAATCTCATCAACCACGCCGTCTTGCCCGGAAAACGAAGGAAAATGGTGCAATAATTCTTCCCGTGTGAAGGCTGAGCGGTAAACCGCTTTTTTACCCGTTATGCGCGTGAAGGTTTCTACCATCTCACGGGGCGAAAGAAACTCTCCGATCACCGGGAGCGTTCGTCCTGCATACTGTTCGCGGTGATCCAATATCTCCAGCACTGCCGGCCCGGTGGCGGTAAGCGGATCGACAAAAGGCGCGCGAAAATCCTCCGGCAGATAAACGGGGAAAATCAGCTGGTCGCCTTCTCTGCGCGGCGGGTAGTACTCGGCCAGGTTGGTATAGAAAAATGCCATCTGAATAAACGAGCAGGTAACGGGCAATGTACGGATATAGTCCTCAATCTTCGCTTTATCAGTGAAATGTGGAACCCACAATTGCCCTTCAGAGATTTTCTCAACGTTTTCCAGACTGCTGAAAACAATATGTTCCGCGCCCGCCGTTACGGCAGCATCCGCGAGCTGGCGGCCCAGGGCTGTCTCGTGCGTGTCAGCCAGACGTGATGCGGGGGCAATGCCGGGCGTCATTAAAAACACGCCGAAAGCATCCCTGAATGCCTCAACCAGGCAATGTTCTTTATCGGGCGCCAGGGACACGTCTTTCAGTTCTGCACCGAGGCGTGCCAGTTCCTGTGCCGTTGAAGAAGTGGTATCGCGGGTTAACGCCCGCACGCGGTAGCGCTGACTTTCCAGGAGCGTCCGGGTCACGCTACGTCCCTGTTTACTCATGGCGCCGAAAACGACTATTAGCGGTCTGGACGATATCATTTTCACTTTCCATCCTCAGATAAGACGTGGTTGCATTATCAAAACGGATGAGGGATAAGTGAAATCGATTTTTTTATATCAAGAAATCCACTGAATGGATACCAGAAAAATTGACCTGAACCTGCTGCTGACGCTGGAAACCCTGCTGACTGAACAGAACGTCACAAAAGCTGCCATGCAGCTTCATCTCAGCCAGCCCGCCGTGAGCGCACAGCTCAACCGACTGCGGGAGATCTTTCACGATCCTCTGCTCATACCCGGACGGCGGGGCATGACGCCAACGGCGAAAGCGCTTGAGCTGATGACGCCGCTCAGTAACGCCCTGGCAATACTCCGTCAAACCGTGCAGTCTCATGAGCGTTTTGATCCGCAAAGCGCGTCGTTGACCGTAACGATCGCCTGTACGGATTACATACAGGCTGCGGTTATCATGCCGCTGGTAGTGGCCCTGCAAAAACTCGCGCCAGGCGCGCGCATTGCTGTCCGTCACTACGATCCGAATCAGTCAGAGCATCAGCTGAGGACGGGCCAAATCGATGCGGTCATTGCCACGCCGGACGCGGCGCAAACGAACCTGAAAGTTCATCATTTGTTTAATGAAACCTATGTGCTGGTCGGACGCGCAGGCCATCCTGAATTATCAGGCTCGCTGACCATGGATGAGTTTTCAAAGCAGAAACACATTATCGTTTCACCTGCCGGTGGGGAATTCACCACGCCCGTTGACAGCGTTCTGGCCGCATCCGGGCTGCGACGGCAGGTCGTAATGTCTGCGGCTTCGTTCCTGTTCGTGCCGGGGATGGTGGCAATGAGTGATTTGGTCGCGCTCGTCCCGCGACGACTGATACAGCAACCCTTTCATCAACTCACAGTTCTGGAGCTACCCTGGCTCAGGGAGTATTTTGAGGTAAGTCTTATCTGGCATGAGCGCAGCCACGGACATGCGGGCCATCGCTGGCTCAGAGAGTTAATTATCAGGCTAAATGGCGCTTAACAGCGCCGGATAACCAGGGCGCCGGGCGTAAGGGGCGCATCCAGCGTATGCCGGTTGCCATAAGATATCTCTACTGTCATTCCCGGCATGCCGCTGTCAATTCCGCGTAATGGCACGTTTGTCATTTTCAGCTGAAGCCATCCGTATAAGCCGCTTCTCCAGGAGCAGCCCTTCAGCCCTCCGAACTCCGCCACTCGACGGCGCAGCGTTGAAGCCGGCCTTTCGTCCCATAAACGGCCCGGTATCATGAAGATCTGCCGGGGGATTATTTTTTACGTCGGGCGTGAGCATCAACGGCAAGCGATCAGGGCAGTAAAAACAGCGTCGCCAGCCCCAGAAATATAAAAAATCCGCCGGTGTCGGTCAGGGCGGTGATCAACACGCTGGAGCCCACGGCGGGATCGCGCTTCATCTTGATCATCACCAGCGGGATCAGCACGCCCATCAACGCCGCCAGCAACAGGTTCAGCGTCATCGCCAGCATCATGACGCCGCCGAGCGCCGGATTGCCGTACATCGCCCAGGTTACGCCGCCCATAATTCCGCCCCAGCACAGGCCGTTTATCAACGCCACGCCAAGCTCGCGTCCAATCAAAAAGGTAAAGTTACCCGGTTCAACCTGATGCAGCGCCAGCGCTCTGACGATCATGGTAATGGTTTGATTGCCGGTATTGCCGCCAATACCGGCAACGACAGGCATCAGCGCCGCCAGCGCGACCAGCTGTGAAATCGTCTGTTCAAACAGGCCAATCACCCGCGAGGCGATAAATGCGGTACAAAGGTTAATGGCCAGCCACGCCCAGCGGGTACGCACGGCCTTTCGCACCGGCGCGAAAACGTCCTCATCCGGGTTAACGCCGCCCATCTTGCGGATATGGCTGTCGTTTTCCTCATTGACCAGGTCAATAACATCCTCAACGGTGACGCGCCCCATCAGCTTGCCTTTGGTATCAATAACCGCCGCGGAAATGAGGTTGTAACGTTCAAACGCGCCTGCCGCATCGCCTGCTTTATCGTTGATAAGAAACGTGGTCGGGCTGGCGTTCATCACCTCAAAAACCTGCTTATCAGGCTTGTTGAGCAGGATATCCGTCAGGGTCAGTTCGCCCAGCAGCGTATTTTTTTCGTCCGTAATAAACAGTTTATCGGTGCCATCGGGAATGATTTTCTTGCGTCGCAAAAAACGCTGCACCGTGGCCAGCGTGACATCCGCCGTAACGGTGATCAGCTTAAAGTCCATAATGCGGCCGACGCGGTCGCGGTCAAAATCCATTACCGATAACACGCGCGAACGCAGTTCAGGCTCCAGCGAGGTGAGCAGACGGCCGGTTAAATCGCGTGAAAGATACCTGGCGAGGTAAGCCTGGTCATCAATATCCAGCGGTTCGATAGCGCGCAGCAGGTCGCGATCGCTCATCTCCTCAATCAGGCTTTCCCATACGCTTTCAGACGCTTCAACCAGCACTCTGCCGCGCCGCTCGGTGCCGATTAGCCGCCACAGCGCCAGTCGTTCATCTTCCGGCAGAGCTTCAAGTAAATCGGCGATATCTGCCGCATGCAGCAGTGGAATATAGTGCTCAATCTCACGTGTCTGTTCCTGATGAACGCGGGTGTCGTCTGCATTTTTCTTTACGGGGCGTTCAAGAAGTGCTTCCACCAGGCCGCGATCGTTAAGGAGAAGAGTGAGAATGCGGCTACGTATTTCAGAAAGTTGTTGAGCATGGGATAAGGCGACAGACATAAAAATTCCCTTGTGTCTGATAAAAGGCAACAAAGAGGTAAGTATTGCTCAAATCAGGGGAAAAGCCGCGCTCTTTCAGGCGAACTGACAGGAAAAACGATCGGTTGCGCTATTTTGCGACAGACGTTGAGACATCCTGTTTCTTTTGCTGGCTGTGTTCGATTGCGCCGGGAAGCACATAGATTAATCTGCCCGCAAGAAGGAAGAAGCTGACGAATAAGACGATGCGGGTCATTCGGCTGGATTTTTTACGACGATGAAAAGGGATAGCGCTGTTCACGCACGTTGTCCTGAGTTAAGCCCGTAGGCGATGCTGTTATTTAGTCACAGGAAGAGGAGAATAGCAATGCACTATGCTGCAATAACGACCAGCCAGACTGAAACTTAAATTTTTTTACATTAATTTTTGGATCTCTTTTAGATAAGAAAAAGAACCGCCTGAAAAAAGCAATAGGTTGATAAAAGTCAATTTATTATGTTGTTTTTAATTGAAATAGCGCACAGAATGCCATTTTTTTAGATCCTCCTTATTTGTCATATTTAGCACCAGGCGTCAAAAGTATCACAATGATAATTAATAATATTTTTAAAAACTTTAACAAAAGCATGTGGGGCTTACCCTTGCTGCTGCCTGTGATCCTGATGCCGTTAAGTACGCAGCTGTCGGTTCGGCTGTTCCTGCCGCAGGGCTACGTCTATCTGATCTATCTGCCGCTGGCGGTGATGGTCGCTATGCTGATGGTCTATGACTGGGCCGCGTTTCCGGGTATCGCGCTGTCGCTGATCGTCTACTATTTTCAGCGCTATCAGCATCAGTTATTGGCAGCCTGGGTGGTGACCGGCATTTTTTTGGCAACGTTAGTCATTTGCTGGACAGGCTATAAGCTCCATGCGCGTAAACGCTGGAGCGTCGATTTCAGCGAACTGCGACTGATGCCAATCAGGCTTTTCTGGCTGGCCTTTATGGTGCCCACGCTGTTTAGCGTGGGTATGCAACTGATGTTGGCTGTGGGTTTTGTGCCCGCTCAGCGCTCCATTTTTTCCCGGGAACTGTTTTCGCTCCATACGCTGCTTAATTATCAGTCTGTGCTGCTTTCCTGTATGGCGATGATGCCCATCAGCTATTTAGCGATTCGCTCACTGCGTAATCCGACGTTTATACGCCTGATTTACCGACGCGCCAGGCGCCAGGCGGCACACGAGGTAAAAAAGACTGAGTTCTTCACCTGGAGCAGTCTGTTAATTTTTTTAATGGCCATGCTGCTGATTTTCCAGAAAGGGAAGTACAACCTGCTCACCACCGATTATGGTCTGCCACTGCTGCTGCCGCTGATGCTGTGGTCTGCCGTGCGCTTTGGCTATATTTTTACTTCTTTAAGCTGGGCGGTGCTGCTGCTGGCGCTGTACCAGCTACGCGATCGTTTCCTTGGGGCGGCGACGGAGCCTTATCATCTGGCCGTGATGTCAGCGAATCTGCTGGTTTTCACGCTGACCATCCTGTTAATGGCTGCCATCACCACGCGACAGCGATTTGCGATGGAGAGGATCAAGCTGGCCGCGTTGAGTGACCCGATCGTCGGATTGCCGAATCTGCGCGCGCTGGTTGACGATCTGGCCGCTCAGCCACGCTCAACGCTCTGCTTTCTGCGCATCCCCGATCTGGACAAGTTAAGCCGCATTTACGGGCTGCAAATGCGAATTCAGTACAAGCGAAGCCTGGCGAATCATCTGATGTCGGAACTGCTCGCCGGCGAGTACGTTTATCAACTGCCGGGGTTCGATCTGGTCATGCGGCTCGACTATGTCAGCCATCTGGAACGCATTGAAAATATCGAAGCACGTCTGAAAGATTACCATCTGATGTGGGAAGGAATGCCCGTTTATACGGCCGTCGGCCTCAGCTACTGCACCGTGCGACCGCCGGTCACGCATCTGTACCAACTACTGGGTGAGATGAGCGCGCAGGCTGAGGTTTCACTGCGCAGCGGCGTGGCGGAAAATCTTCATCACAACAGAGGCAAGACAATCCAGCGCAGCCTGACAGAAAAAATCGCGCTGCTGGAAGATGTACAAGCGTTACTGGAAACGGGCGACATCACGCTGATAGCGCAAAAAATCTGCGGCATTCGCGGCGACGCGTATTACGCAATCTCTCTGCAAATGAGCGACAGAGACGGCGAACTTGTGCCGTTTGAGCGGTTTTCCGCCATCGTCAACGAGTTTGGCCTGGCCTGGGAAGTGGATCGGCTGGTGATTGTCAGAACGCTGGCGTTCGTTTGTGAGAATCGTGAGACCCTGCCCGCCGCAAGATTTGCCATCAGTCTGTTTACCACCAGCCTTGCGCGACCGCGTCTGGCGAAAGAGCTTGGTGAGTACCTCAGCCGTTATCATGTTGAGCCGTGGCAGATGATTCTTCAGGTGGATGAGTCATCGTTGCTGAGAGACTACAGCGGTGGAAATCGCTCTCTTGCGCAGCTTCGACAACTCGGACTTCGCGTCGCGATTAATGATTTCGGCAGCGCGTGGTCCAGCTATACGCGGCTGAAAGAGGTGCAGGCCGACATGCTGAAAATCGACAGACAATTTGTCGATAACATGCACAAAAGCAGCCTGGACTATCAGATTATTGAATCCATTTGCGCTGTAGCCAGACTCAAACGTATGCAGATTATTGCTGAGGGCGTTGAGTCCGAAGAAACGGCGCAGCTGCTGCGCCGACTTGGCGTGGATTTTCTTCAGGGAGAGTTCATCAGCCAGCCCTGTCATCTCGCTACGCTGCCCTTTGCCGATAATCAGGTAGCGGAGAGCATCACGCTTTAACCTGCGATTTTTGCGCCAGAAGCGTGGCAAAACGCAGCGAAATGCGTTTGCCATGCTCATCGGTACGGTGCAGTTCGCCCACGTTTTCGTTGTATTTAATGATGTGCCATTTACGGTAGTAAGCGCTCAGCTCGCCGGATTTAAACGCAAACGGAAAACCTGCATTGCACGGGTAATCTTCCGTATCCATGGCCGCCACAATCAGGTTGAAGCCGTTTTTCACCGTACTGGCCTGCATATCGGCGATCAGCTGCGGCACAGCCTCCGGCTGAAGAAACATCATAACCACGGTGGAGAGCACAAAATCGTATTCGCCGATAAAGCGCAGGGTGTTGAGATCCTTCTCCGCGGTTTGAATGCCCGTAAGACCTTCCTCATGAATAATCTGATTGAGCCGCGCCAGGCTGGCCGCGTTACGATCCCACGCGGTCACGTCAAAGCCCTTCAGATTGAGATAGAGCGCGTTACGGCCGTTGCCGCAGCCCAAATCCAGCGCGTGTCCCGGCGCGATTTTTTGTACCGCTTCCACTACCTCTGAATGGGTGGCGGTGAGCTGATACCGTTCGGTGTAATAATTATCGGGTCGTAAAATAGCCATTAATTTACTGCTTCTTCAATAGTGAGCTGCCAGCCGGTAACGTCTTTCCAGTAGATCTGTTCGCGCTCCAGATCGAGCTGCGCCAGCGTGTTCTGACTGAAATAGTCATGCGGAAACGTCAGCGTCCAGTGACCGTCGTCAGTGTCCAGTTTCAGCGTATCCGGTCTTGAGGTGGCCTGGCGCTGATTGTTCAGCAGCGCGCCAAGCCGCAATAAAAAAACCAGCGGCAGGAACTGCTTTTTCTTGAACAGCGTCAGGCGCGGCATCTCTTCCACCTTTACCGCCTTACGGTGAAAGCGTACCAGCGTGGCCAGCAGCGTTTGTTGATCCTGATTAAAACCGGGCAGGTTGGTGTTTTGCAGGATGTAGGAGGAGTGGCGTTGAAGCCCGCTGTGATTAATGCTCAGTCCCACTTCATGCAGCATGGCCGCCCATTTCAGCAGCGCGGCGAGCTGCGGATTGGCCTGTTTTTGGTTTTGTTCACGCCACTGCTCATAAAGCCGCTCGGTGGTCTCAAGCACGCGCTTTGCCTGATCGCTGTCGATGGCGTAGTGGTTCGCCAGGCTTTGCGCGGTACGGCTGCGAATATCCTGATGGCGAAAGCGTCCTTCCATTTCATACAGCACGCCTTCACGCAGCGCACCGTCCGACAGGCGCAGTTCGCGAATCGCAAGCGCATCGAACACGCCGCAAAGAATGGCCAGGCCGGGTACGAACACCGCTTTTCGCTCATCAGAAAGGCCGGGCAGCGTCAGCGCATCAAAGGATTTATAGCGAATCACCTCCTGATACAGCATCTCCAGGCGTTCCGGGTTGATGAACTTCTCTTTTTCGCCCATGGCCAGCAGCACTTCGCAGGCGGCCTTAATCGTACCGGACGCGCCCAGCGCGAACTGCCAGCCCGCCAGCCGATACTGCCATGCCAGCGTTTCCAGTTTTTGCACCGCCGCCAGACGCGCGCGGCGGAAATTTTCTGCGCTGATAACGCCGCCGGGAAAGTAGAGATTGGCAAAGCTGACGCAGCCCATCCGCCGACTTTCAACCAGCTTTGGCTCAAAGTCTTCGCCAATCACCAGCTCCGTTGAACCGCCGCCGATATCAATTACCAGCTTGCGGCCTTTCTCCGGCTGTGTGTGCTCAACGCCCATAAAAATCAGGCGGGCCTCTTCGTTACCGGAGATCACCTCAATCGGGTAGGGGATGACGTCGGCGGCGCGCTGGAGAAAATCCTCAGCGTTAATCGCCTGGCGCAGCGTGTGGGTGCCGACGATGGTCACGTTGGCCGGACTGAAGCCCTGAAGGCGTTCGGCAAACATCGCCAGACAGTTCAGCCCGCGCTGAATCGCCTCTTCGCTAAGGATATTATTGTGATCCAGCCCGTCGGCCAGATGTACGCGCTGTTTCAACCTGCCGAGCACCTGCATGGCGCCGTCCACCACGCGGGCAATCACCATATGGAAGCTGTTGGAGCCTAAATCAATGGCCGCAAACTCCTGGGGTTTCGGCGAACTCTTTTGGGATATTGGCATAATATTATTCAGGTTGTTCCAGCGTTTTAACGTAATCGTAGATAGCCATTTGGGCGCGCACCTTGCGGCGGTTGCCGCGCGGAACGTAACGATTGCTCAACTCTTTATCAATAAAGCGCGACTTGATCGTATCACTGAACAGGATCGCAATGATATCCAGCACCCGCTGTTTCAGAATCGGGTCGAGGATGGACACCGCCACTTCAATGCGGTAATCGATGTTGCGGGTCATCCAGTCGGCGGAAGAGAGGAAGACTTTTTTGTCGCCGCCGTTATCGAAAATGTAAACGCGGTCGTGTTCGAGATAGCGATCCACGATGCTGATCACCCGAATGTTGTCGCTGATGCCTTCAAGATTGGGGATCAGCGAACACATTCCGCGCACCAGCAAATTCACCTTCACGCCCACGCTTGACGCGGCATAAAGACGATCCACCAGGCCTTTATCCACCAGGTTATTGATCTTCAACGTAATGCCCGCCGGAATGCCCTGCTGCACGTTAGCGATCTCATTATCGATCAGTTGATAAAGCATCTGCCGCGAGTTTTGCGGCGACACCATCAGGTGCTCAAAAGAAACCGGGCGATACGGGTTTTCAATAAAGTTAAACACGCGCCGCACCTCGTTGGTGATGCGCGCGTCGGCGGTCAGCAGTGAATAGTCGGTATAGAGGCGGGCGGTTTTCTCATTGAAATTGCCGGTGCCAATGTGCGCATAGCGATTGATTTCACCGTTTTCACGACGTGAAATTAAGAACAGCTTGGCGTGGATCTTCAGGCCCGGCGCAGAGAAAATGACGTGCACGCCCGCTTCGGTCAGCCGCTTGGCCCAGTGAATATTTGCTTCTTCATCGAACCGGGCCTGAAGCTCGACCACCACCGTCACTTTTTTGCCATTATAGGCGGCGTGGATCATCGCATCGATAATGCGTGAGTTTTTCGCCACGCGGTAGATATTGATTTTTATCGCCAGTACGGCGGGATCGAATGACGCCTGACGCAGCAGTTCCAGCACGTGTTCAAAGGTGTGATAAGGATAGTAGAGCAGCACGTCGCGGTTGCGAATGGCGTCAAAGCCGTTGCGGAAGCGGTCAAACCAGATGTGGCGCAGCTGCGGCAGCGGTTTATTCACCAGGTTAGCTTTGCCGACGTTCGGAAAGGTGATGAAGTCTTTGAAATTGTGATAGCGGCCGCCTGAAACAATGGAATCATAGTTAGAAATGTTCAGCTTTTTACGCAACATTTCCACCATCGCATCCGGCATATCGCGCTGGTAAACAAAGCGCACCGGCTCGGCGGTCAGGCGCTGTTTCAGGCTGGACGACATCAGCTCAAGCAGGCTGGATTCCATCTCGGTCACCAGATCGTATTCCGCATCGCGGGTCATCTTCATTGAATAGGCATTCAACGCGTCGTAATCGAAGAAGCCGCGGAAAATGTCGCCGAGGCAGTAGCGAAGGATATTATCGAGCAGGATCATCGGTTTGCGGCGGCGCGGCGTTTCCGGCGGCAAATTGACGAAGCGCGGCACCTTATCGGACGGAATTTCCAGTAGCGCGTAGCTAATGGTATCAGCGCTGATAATTTCGACGGCAAGATAGGTGTAGTCATCCTTCAGGAATTCAATCAGGTCCGTGTCGTGATTCACTAAAATGGGCGTGACATGCTGGCGCAGGTGATGTTTGAAATAGTGTCGCAGCCAGCTTTGCTGATTGGGCGAGAGCTGTCGTTCGTTGATCAGGAAGATCTGATTACGCGCCATCTCCAGCAGCAGATCGTTATACAGCCCGTCGAACTCCTGGTCGGCCTTCAGCACCCGCGCCTGAATCTTTTTGAGCAAATGACGCGGTGGGTTAGGCGTACCCTGTTCTTCGCCAATCAGGATACGGCGTTTTAAATCGGCGAAGCGAACCTTATAAAACTCTTCCAGATTATTGGAATAAATGCCGAGAAAACGCATGCGTTCAATCAGCGGATTGGTTTTATCAGCGGCTTCCTGCAACACGCGTTCATTAAAGGATAACCAGCTCAACTCTTTTTCGATATACAGCTTTTCCTGACCCATTTTTACTCCATTCGCAGATGCAACGCGCTTAAGACCGCCCATTGTCTCGCTCAATTATGGCGAGAGTATGGCAACAATGTCCAATGGACATTATGGATTGTCTTATTAACCACATACGGGCAACATAGCGCCTAAAAGCGCACAGGAAAGCGACAATAAGCATGAACCCGACCCCCATTCCCGCTCAGTTTAACGATCGCCGCCGTCAATGGGCAGACCGTCTGACGCGCCGCTGCGTGATGGCCTGCGGGTTGCTGGTACTGGCGGTGATGCTGCTGCTGTTTGTCTGGCTGGTATGGGTGGTTGTGCCGCTGTTCTCCTCGACAACGCTTTACAGTCGCGGCGAAATCGCGCTCTGGCAGGCGCGGCCCGTTGTGGCGCTGGGCATGGATGCACAGCAGAAATGGGGGTGGCGCATTGATAATCAGGGGCAGGGGCGCTTTATCCCGCTGGATGCACAGCCGCCCGCGCCGCCGATCACGCTGCTGCCCGACGCACAACACGCCGTCACCACTGCCGATAACCTGAGCGTGCTGCTGCAAAATGCCCGCGGCATGGTGGTGGTGGAGCCTGATTTCCACGATCGCCAGCCTGGCTGGAAATTTCCGCTGGGCGACACACCGCTTACGCTGGCGCTGGCGTCGGATGCGCTGACCAGCGTGGCGCATCCAGAACCCGCGCGCTGGCTGGTGGCGCAGGCGGACAGCAAGCGCATGGTCATTCAGCAGTTTCAACCCAACCGTCCCGCAACCGTCTGGAGCGTGGACAGCGCCGACACCCGCCAGCTTTTACTGACGCCGGACGGACGACAGCTGTTTACGCTCTCCGGCAACATACTACGCGTCTGGCAAATCGGTACGTCGGGTATCCTGCTGCGCGAGGCGCATACGCTGTCGCCCGCGCCGCAGCATATCAGCCTGCTGAGCGGCGGCAGCTCCCTGCTGGTGACAGACGATAAGGGCGTGGCGCAGTGGTTTGATATCGCGGGCGAAAACGGGCCGCGCCTGCACAAAATTCGCTATTTTGACGGTAGCAAAGCGCAGCCGCTGCTGTTCAGCGAATCACAACGGCGCGTTTTCGCCACGCTCGGTCACAATGGCGAGCTTTCCCTGTTCGCCAGTAAACAGGCTGGCGTGATTTTCTCCCGCCAGCTGACGCCCGGTATTCTGAGCGCGGTTTTTGCCCCGCGCGGCGACGGCATGCTTATTGAGCGGCAGGGCCGCTGGCAGCATCTGACCCTGTCAAATCCCTGGCCGGATATCAGCCTGCGCAGCCTGTGGCAGAAAGTATGGTACGAACACTATCCCTCGCCGGATTACGTCTGGCAGTCCACCTCCGCTGATGATAACTATCAGGGCAAATACAGTCTTGTGCCGCTGGTCACCGGCACGCTGAAGGCGGCGGGGCTGGCGATGCTGTTTGCCACGCCGCTGGCGCTGGCGGCGGCCATGTACACCGCCTGGTTTATGGCGCCGGGGCTGCGTCGCTGGGTCAAACCCGCCATTGAGATGATGGGCGCGCTGCCGGGCGTGGTGATTGGCCTGGTGGCCGGCATCTGGCTGGCGCCGCAGTTGGCGAACAGGCTCTCCGGCGTTTTGCTGCTACCGCTGCTGCTGGCGGGCGTACTGTTGGCGTGCAGTTGGCTTTCGGTACGCCTGCCGCCGAGCTGGCGAGCGCGGTTTTGCGCGGAAGGCCGTGAAGTGTGGATATTGCTGCCGGTGCTGTTGGTTACCGCGCTGTTTTGTCTGATTGCCGTGCCGTGGCTGGAGCAGCAGCTGTTTGGCGCGAGCGTCATTGGCGGCGACTATCCGCAGCGCAACGTCCTGGTGGCTGGCGTGGCTATGGGATTTGCGCTGGTGCCGATCGTGTTCACCCTGGCGGAAGATGCCATTTTCAGCGTGCCGGCCTCGCTGGGGCAGGGTTCGCTGGCGCTTGGCGCGACGCAGTGGCAAACGCTGACGCGCGTGGTGCTGCCGGGCGCGGCGGCAGGGATCTTCGCCGCGCTGATGATTGGCTTTGGCCGCGCGATGGGCGAAACGATGATCGTGTTGATGGCAACCGGTAACACGCCGGTGACCGACGGCGGCATTCTCGAAGGCGTGCGCAGCCTCGCGGCGAACGTGGCGATAGAGATGCCGGAGGCGGCGGCGGGCGGCGCCCACTACCGGGTACTGTTTTTAAGCGCGCTGGTGCTGCTGGTGTTTACGCTGATTGTGAACACGCTGGCGGAGCTTGTCCGTCAGCGGTTGCGAAAGCGCTATGAGGTGCAGGGATGAGCGCGATGACGAATAACCATCGCTGGCGCTGGCTGACCGGCGGCGCGGTGGCCGTCTGCCTGCTGGCCTTTATGCTGCTGGTTTTTCTGCTTGGCTGGCAGGGGCTGCGCTACTTCTGGCCGCATCCCGTCACGCTTTTTACCGTGCAGCAGCCCGCCGGGATTGTACAGATGCTTGGCGAGATTGCGCAGCAGGAGCAAAACGATCATCAGGAAATCCGCTATCTGCTCAAAACCGGCAACCGCGATATCGACGGCGTCGACTTTCATAACGTGACCAGCAGCCAAATCCTGCGCCAGACGCAGCCTGCCGGCGCCATCGTATTGCAGCGTCGGACGGGCGGGATGGCTTACGGCTGGCTGGATGCGCTGTTGGAAAATGGTCAGCCGCTGGTGGCGACCGACATGATGGCAGAGCTTCAGCAGCGCATCAGAGAAACGCGTGAGCGGCAATCGCGCGCGGAGGCGATCCGGCGCGTTGGCATGGCGCAGGTGAATAACCAGCTTGAACAGCTTGCCGAGGCGCGTGAGCGGTTGGAAAAAGCGAATCAGTATACGGCTCAGGACGAGTCGATTCATCAGGCCGACAGCGCGGAGCTGAAGCGCCAGTTTTCCCGCAGCGCCGAACGGCTGGCGGAACTCAAGCGCGAAAGCGACAGTACCGTGCTGATCCTGCGCGATGCCGACGGTCAACAGCATCGTATTCCGCTAAGTCAAATTCTTGCGGCCTGGCATCCCAACGCGATGAGCTATGGCGAAAAGTGGCAGCACTTCGGGCAGCAGATTTGGCACTTCGTCAGCGACTCGCCCGGCGACAGTCTCGGCGACGGCGGCGTGTTTCCGGCGATTTTCGGCACCATATTGATGGTGCTGCTGATGTCGGTAATGGTAATGCCGCTTGGCGTGGTGGCCGCCATCTGGCTGCATGAATACGCCGGGAACGGCCTGATGACGCGGCTGGTGCGTATTGCCGTCGTCAATCTGGCCGGCGTGCCCTCGATTGTCTACGGCGTGTTTGGCCTCGGCTTTTTTGTCTGGCTGGTGGGCGGGAGTCTGGATCGGTTGTTCTTCTCCGCTACGTTGCCCGCGCCAACCTTCGGTACGCCGGGGCTGCTCTGGGCATCGTTGACGCTGGCGCTGTTGACATTGCCGGTGGTGATCGTCGCCACCGAAGAGGGATTGTCGCGTATTCCTGTTTCCCTGCGGCAGGGCTCGCTGGCGCTGGGCGCGACGCAGGCGGAGACGTTATGGAAAGTGACGCTGCCGCTGGCGGTGCCGGCTATGCTGACCGGCCTGATCCTCGCCGTGGCGCGCGCGGCGGGTGAAACGGCACCGCTGATGCTGGTGGGCGTGGTGAAAATGGTGCCGGAGCTGCCGGTGGACGCCGTGTTCCCGTGGCTGCATCTGGACCGTAAGTTTATGCATCTGGGTTTTCAGATCTACGATCTGGCTTTTCAAAGCCCCAACGCGCAGGCAGATCGCCCGCTGGTCTTCGCCACCGCGCTGTTGCTGGTGGTGATTATTCTTGCGCTGAATCTGCTGGCGATGGTGCTGCGCCACCGTCTGCGCGAACGTTACCGCACGCTGATGAACTGAAGGAGCGCCTGATTGAACGAACCGGACATTGCCCTGACGCTGGATAATCTGTCGCTGTGGTATGGCGATAAGCAGGCGCTGAGCGCCATCAGCTTGCAGATACCGAAGAACCGCATTACCGCACTGATCGGCCCCTCCGGCTGCGGGAAATCCACGCTTCTGCGCTGTTTTAACCGTATGAACGACGCTATTGTCGACTGCCGCGTTGAGGGGGATATCCTTCTCGAACAGCAGTCAATTATGGCAAACAACCTCGATCTTCCGGCACTGCGCCGCCGGATTGGCATGGTGTTTCAGCGGCCGAATCCGTTCCCGAAGACGATTTATGAGAACGTGGTCTACGGGCTACGCCTTCAGGGCGTGCGCGATCGCCGCGTGCTCGACGAGACGGTGGAGCGGGCGCTGCGCGCTGCCGCCCTGTGGCCGGAGGTAAAAGATAAGCTGTGGCAAAACGCGATGACGCTGTCGGCAGGGCAACAGCAGCGGCTGGTGATTGCGCGGGCTATTGCCATTGCGCCTGCGGTGCTGCTGCTTGACGAACCCACTTCGGCGCTTGATCCCATCACCACGCTGGTGATTGAGGAGCTGATGCAGACGCTGAAAGAGCAGTTCACGCTGATCCTGGTCACCCACAATATGCAGCAGGCCGCGCGCGTCTCGGATTATACCGTCTTTATGCATCAGGGAAGCGTGGTGGAAGCGGGCGAAACCGACGTGCTGTTCACCGCGCCCAGGCAGCGTCGGACGGAAGACTATATTTCCGGGCGCTACGGCTGAAAAAAAAGCGAATCAACGATTCGCTTTCAGTGCGTTCACTCCCACGCGTAGCCTTCCGGCGGCAGGCGCTTATCATCAAGCCAGGCGGCGTCGTTCCGCATCGCCAGGCGTCCTTCCGTAAACCAGCCCACCACCAGCGGATAGATGGCGTGCTCCTGATGCTGAACGCGTGCGTTCACTTCGTCTTCCGTATCATCCGGGTAGACCGGCACCTTCGCCTGAAGGATCACCGGGCCGCCATCAAGCTGGTCGGTGACAAAATGTACCGAGGTGCCGTGCTCATCATCGCCGTTGGCGATGGCCTGGCGATGAGTGTGCAGACCCGGATATTTCGGCAGCAGGGAAGGGTGGATGTTGAGCATGCGCCCGGCATAGCGCTGAACAAATGCCGGGCTGAGGATACGCATGTAGCCCGCCAGTACCACCAGATCGGGCGCGTAAGCGTCGATCTCCTGCATCAGCTGCCGGTCAAAGGCTTCGCGATCGGCGAACTCCGCAGCGGACAGCGCGTGCGCCGCAACGCCCGCCGCGCGCGCGCGCTCAAGCCCGAAGGCGTCGGCTTTGTTACTGAACACGGCGGCCACGCGGCCAGCCACCCGACCCTGCTGACACGCATCAAGAATAGCCTGAAGATTACTGCCCTGGCCCGAAATCAGCACAACCAGCCGCATCATGCGTTGATAACCACGCGCTCATCGGCATCAGAGGCCTTGATCACGCCGATTTTCCAGGCCTTTTCACCCGCCTGCGTCATCAGTGCGATTGCCTTATCCGCCTCGTCAGGGCTGAGGGCGATCAGCATGCCGACGCCGCAGTTAAAGGTGCGATACATCTCATGGCGGCTGACGTTGCCCGCCTGCTGCATCCAGCTAAACACTGCCGGCCACTGCCAGCTCGACTCTTCCAGCACTGCCTGGGTGTTGTCCGGCAGCACGCGTGGAATATTCTCCCAGAAGCCGCCGCCGGTCAGGTGAGCAATGGCGTGCACGTCCACCTGCTCGATCAGGCTGAGGATGTTTTTTACATAAATACGGGTAGGCTCCAGCAGGTGATCGGCCAGAGATTTACCGTCGAGCTGCGTGGTTTCAGGATCGGTGTTGCTGACTTCAAGAATTTTACGCACCAGCGAATAGCCATTAGAGTGCGGGCCGCTGGAGCCCAGCGCGATCAGCACATCGCCGTCCTGCACTTTGCTGCCGTCGATAATTTCTGACTTTTCCACCACGCCGACGCAAAAACCCGCCACGTCGTAGTCTTCGCCGTGATACATGCCGGGCATTTCCGCCGTTTCGCCGCCGACCAGCGCACAGCCGGACTGCGAACAGCCTTCGGCGATACCGGTAATCACGCTGGCAGCGGTATCAACATCCAGTTTGCCCGTGGCGTAGTAATCCAGGAAAAACAGCGGCTCGGCGCCCTGTACCACCAGGTCGTTGACGCACATGGCGACCAGATCGATCCCGATGGCGTCGTGACGTTTGAGATCCATCGCCAGGCGCAGTTTGGTGCCAACGCCGTCAGTGCCGGAGACCAGGATCGGTTCGCGGTATTTTTGCGGCAGCGCGCAAAGTGCGCCAAAACCGCCTAACCCTCCCATCACTTCCGGACGGCGCGTTTTTTTCACCACGCCTTTAATACGATCGACTAACGCATTGCCCGCATCGATATCTACGCCGGCGTCTTTATAGCTGAGAGAGGTGTTGTCGGTCACTGCGAAATCCCCGCGATGGTGGTAAAGAAATAAGGCGCGGCAATTCTACCAGCGCAGGCAAACGTTTGCGAGTGCCATCTGTCCTCCTGCGTTGGGCGATGAAAATTTCCTCATCACCGTGCGAAGTTTGGAAAAGATCGCGTATAACTTACATTAAGTCATAGGGCGCAGCGGAAAAATGGCGCTATAATCTCGCGATTTTTTTTGGCAGCCTATTACTCGGGGGAGTACAAAAAATGAAGATCGTGGAAGTCAAACACCCGCTGGTCAAACATAAACTGGGCCTGATGCGTGAACATGACGTCAGCACCAAGCGTTTCCGTGAACTTGCCTCCGAAGTGGGAAGCCTGCTGACCTATGAAGCCACTTCTGATTTAGCCACTGAAAAAGTCACCATCGAAGGCTGGAATGGCCCGGTGGAGATTGAGCAGATCAAAGGTAAAAAAATTACCGTGGTGCCGATTCTGCGCGCCGGTCTCGGCATGATGGAGGGCGTTCTGGAACACGTACCCAGCGCACGTATCAGCGTTGTGGGCGTTTATCGCGATGAAGAAACGCTGGAGCCGGTGCCCTATTTTCAGAAGCTGGTATCCAATATTGAAGAACGCATGGCGCTGGTGGTTGACCCGATGCTGGCAACCGGCGGCTCAATGATCGCCACCATCGACCTGCTGAAAAAGGCCGGTTGCGTCAGTATTAAAGTGCTGGTGCTGGTTGCGGCGCCGGAGGGCATCGCCGCGCTGGAGAAAGCGCACCCGGACGTGGAGCTGTATACCGCTTCGGTCGATAAAGGCCTCAACGAGAAAGGCTATATCATTCCCGGCCTGGGCGACGCGGGCGATAAGATTTTCGGGACGAAATAAAATAAAAGGAAGCCGACCGAAGAGTCGGCTTTTTAATGTTCAGGGTAAATCAATAAGGGGAATACGATGACGCGTCGCGCAATTGGCGTAAGCGAAAGACCACCGCTGCTGCAAACGATTCCGCTCAGCTTTCAACATCTTTTTGCGATGTTTGGCGCAACGGTGCTGGTGCCGATTTTATTTCATATCAACCCGGCCACGGTGCTGCTGTTTAACGGCATTGGCACACTGCTCTACCTCTTCATCTGTAAGGGAAAAATCCCGGCTTATCTGGGTTCGAGCTTCGCTTTTATTTCGCCGGTTTTGCTGCTGCTGCCGTTAGGCTATGAACTGGCGCTGGGCGGCTTTATTCTTTGCGGCGTGCTGTTTTGCGTGGTGGCGCTGATTGTGAAAAAGGCCGGTACGGGCTGGCTGGACGTGATGTTTCCCCCGGCGGCGATGGGCGCCATCGTTGCCGTCATCGGCCTTGAACTGGCGGGCGTGGCGGCCAATATGGCAGGGCTGCTGCCTGCTAACGGCGCGCCAGCGGATGGCAAAACCATTTTGATCTCAATGATAACGCTGGCGGTCACGGTTTTCGGCTCGGTGCTGTTTCGCGGTTTTCTGGCTATCATCCCAATCCTGATCGGCGTGCTGGCGGGCTATGCGCTTTCGTGGTTCATGGGCATGGTGAACTGGGCGCCGGTTACCGCCGCGCACTGGTTCGCGCTGCCCACCTTCTACACGCCGCGCTTTGAGTGGTTCGCCATGCTTACCGTGCTGCCCGCCGCGCTGGTGGTAATTGCGGAACACATCGGGCATCTGGTGGTTACCGCGAATATCGTCAAAAAAGATCTGCTGAAAGATCCGGGCCTGCATCGCTCCATGTTTGCCAACGGCATTTCAACGGTTTTTTCCGGTTTATTTGGCTCAACGCCTAACACAACCTACGGAGAGAATATCGGCGTGATGGCCATTACCCGCGTTTACAGCACCTGGGTGATTGGCGGCGCGGCGGTGCTGGCTATTCTGCTCTCCTGCGTGGGCAAGCTGGCGGCGGCGATCCAGGCGGTGCCGGTGCCGGTGATGGGCGGGGTTTCACTGCTGCTGTATGGCGTTATTGCCGCCTCGGGTATTCGCGTCCTGATTGAATCCAAAGTTGATTATAACAAGGCGCAAAACCTGATCCTGACCTCGGTGATCCTGATTATTGGCGTCAGTGGTGCCACCATACATATTGGTGCGGCCGAGCTGAAGGGCATGGCGCTGGCAACCGTTGTCGGTATTTCACTGAGCCTGATCTTCAAGGTTATCAGCCTGCTCAGGCCGGAAGAAACCGTGCTCGATCCTGACGATCGCGGCTGAATACACGTCGTTTAATCTCCCGGCAAAGGTGTGGTAAACTTTTGCCGGATTTTGCCCGATCGACACCGAGGTGCTTCTGAACACGCCGGCTCAGCTATCGCTGCCACTCTATTTACCCGATGACGAAACCTTCGCCAGTTTCTGGCCGGGAGAAAACCCATCCCTGCTTGCCGCGCTTCAGGGCGCGCTTCACCAGCAGCACGGCAGTTATCTTTATTTCTGGTCGCGAGAGGGCGGAGGGCGTAGCCATCTGCTTCATGCTGCCTGCGCCGAGCTGTCGGCGCGGGGTGAAGCGGTGGGCTATGTGCCGCTGGATAAGCGCACCTGGTTTGTGCCGGAAGTGCTCGACGGCATGGAGCAGCTGGCGCTGGTCTGCATTGATAATATTGAATGCATTGCCGGTGACGATCCCTGGGAAATGGCGATTTTCGACCTCTACAATCGCATTCTTGAAAGTGGACGTACGCGGTTGCTGATCACCGGCGATCGTCCGCCGCGCCAGCTGAATCTTACATTAGCGGATCTCGCCTCGCGGCTCGACTGGGGACAGATTTATCGTCTTCATCCGCTCTCTGACGACGACAAAGTGCAGGCGCTTCAGCTACGTGCGAAGCTGCGCGGTTTTGAGTTGCCGGAAGACGTGGGCCGCTTTCTGCTGAAAAGAGTGGACCGCGAGATGCGTCAGCTTTTCGCCACGCTCGATCAATTGGATCGCGCCTCGATTAGCGCACAGCGCAAGCTGACTATTCCCTTCGTCAAAGAGGCGCTGGCGCTCTAGCGTTTGGTGGCGCTTGTGCAACGTGACGGGAAGTAAATCACGCCTTCTACTGACGTTTATGAGCGCTGATACGGGCGGAAGCGTTTTTGCAGATCCCGTAGCTGATCGATACGCGCATCGTAGCGCGCCTGTTTCAGGCTGCCCAACGGCACGGCGGCGCTCGCCTCGCTCAGGCTACGGATCGCCTGATCCAACTTCCCGCTCAGCGCCAGGCTTTCCGCTCTGGCCGCCTGCTCTTCGTCGCCAAGACCCTGATCGTGCGACGCCTGCGCCAGCAGATCCCAGCCGTTAGGATCGTCCTTGTGCGCCCAGGTGTAGCGATAAAGTATCTTGCTGGCGCTGGCAGGCTGTTTTGCTTCCACCATGGCGTTTGCCAGGTTTAGCTGTACCACCGGATTTGAACCGCCCGCCGCCTGCAACAGCGTAATGGCTTCACGCGGCTGCTTCAGGCCGATGCAGATATCGGTCATCAGATCCAGATACCAGACGTTGCCAGGCTGTTTTGCCAGCAGCGGGGCGATAATTCTTTTTGCTTCGTCAAAGCGTTTGGCCTGTAAAAACTGCACGGCCTTGCCGTAGCGCGCCGCCGTCTGCTCGCGGCTGTTGCCTTTACTCAGCGTATCTAGCAGATCGTCGCTAAGTTGATTTCTGCCGGAGGCGTACATGCCGAGAATGCGCACCTTCGCCATGTAAAAATCCTGAGAGGACTGCACGACGATGGGCGGCATCTGATTGGCGCGGTTGCGCGCATCGGAAAGCCGACTGTCCGGCAGCGGGTGGGTAAGCAGCATTTCAGGTGGCTTCGAGGAGAAGCGCGACTGATCCGCCAGCTTCTGAAGGAAATTCGGCATCGCTTCCGGGTCGAAACCAGCGCGTTGCAGTACCTGAATGCCGATGCGGTCCGCCTCCTGCTCATTCTGCTGCGTAAAGCTGATGATCCCCTGCTGTGTACCGGCTATCGTGCCGCTCAGCGCGGCCATGCCGGCCTGCGGGCTGGCCATTGCCAGCAGGATTGAACCCAGCGCGCCAACCCAGGTCAGCGGCGCATTGCGCTGTTGAGCCTCCATTGCGCGCGCCAGATGGCGCTGGGTGACGTGAGAGATTTCATGCGCCATTACCGATGCCAGCTGGCTTTCGTTTTCGGTATAGCGGAACAGGGCGGAATGCAGCACCACGTTGCCGCCGAAAAAGGCGAAGGCGTTGATTTCATCATTACTGATGAGGAAAAAGTGAAACGGCGTCTTCACCGACCAGGCATGGGCGACAAGGCGCTGGCCGAGCTGGTTAACGTAATCATTCAGCAAAGGATCGTTGATGAGCGGCGCGCTGCCGCGTAGTTGGCGAACGTAAAAATCGCCCATCGCCAGTTCCTGATTAACCGATAACGTATTGCCTGCCGTCGTGCCGATATCCGGCAGATTATCGCTCAGGTCGGCAGAAACCGGCAGCGAGGCGGTCAGCAGAGAAAGGATCAGTGAGGCGATGGCGCCTTTTTTTAATGGATTAAGCATCGGGGATCCCACGGTGAGCAACTCCTCTTTTGACCCGGAACCGGCCATAACGTTCTGCGTTTTAACCGCGTCGATCGGTTGACGCGCCTTATCTTAACCGCGGGCAATCACCAGGGGAAAGAGGGTGAAGAGCGATATTGCCGTGCTGACGCGATTTACGCTAAAAAAACTGAACGTTTTGCGGGGCCACAAAAAGGGCGCCCGTTAGCATATACGTGGGGTAAAGCACCGGTTGACGGGCATTCTGGAAAAAATAAAAACCGGATAAGCGACAGATTTTTTTAAAGTTTAGTAAATTTATTCAATTAAATTGATTCTGGCATGTTTTTTGATTAAGCATTGTCTGAAAAGCCGTATTGACCCCGGATGAAGTACTGCTGCGAAGGGTAAATTACATCAGGCAGGTTTATCAGTTTTGCCAATGTTCCAGGGCCGGGTATGAATATAATAATTTCTGCTGTGCAGGCCGTTTACCCGTTATTTCTTAACGCAAATTTCTCTTCTGACCCCTTCCGATTTTTTTTAAATGGCACTGACCAAAAAATATCTTTTGAATCAGCATTCAGGGCAGCTACATATTAATTGTGATCAATAATTTCGTTATGAAATTAACGAAGCGACTGACGCAAAATAGAGGCGAAACAACCGCGCGTTGCTGTGATATAGATCCTCTCCTCGCCGCTTCGTGTGGCCAATCCTTTATCAGCTTACCGTTTGGAGAGTGTTATATGCGTCCCGTTGTCACCTATGTTCTTATCGCAGTCGTAGCCGGTTTTATCGGCGCAAGCTTTACTCAGGCACCAGAAGTCGTCGCAAAAATCAGCAACCATTTAGGCAGCCAGCCTGAAGAAGAACCTAAGGAATTCTGGACCACGCCAGCGATCGAAGGCTATGGTAAAGCGCATTACGAAGCGGATGCCGCTTACAAACCGGCGGTGGGCGACAGCAACAAGATTGTTTTTCAGGTGACCCGTGCAGAAAACAGTCCGAAAGATCCCAACCTGGGTCTGGAGCGTGTTGCGCGCGTGGTTAACCTCTATGTGGCATCCGGCGTGCCGGTGGACCAGCTCAAGTTCGTGGTTTCAGTGACCGCAGACGGTACGCCTGCCATGCTCAATAACGTGCAGTACAAACGCATTTACGGTATCGATAATCCCAATCTTAAGCTGATTGGCGAACTGCGTGAGAAAGGTGTGGACGTATCGGTCTGCGACCAGTCCGTTGCTTTTCACCATTTTCAGCATGACTGGATTGATAAATCCGTCACGCATGCGCTCTCCAGCCCGACGACTGTTGCAACGCTTGAAAATAAAGGTTACGCCTTCCTCGCGATGTAATGCTTTTCTGCTTCTTGCAATAAATTCTTCGGCCCGCCTTTGCGGGCCGAATTATTAGCGATCAAAACAGGGCCGAATATTCCCAAAATTATCGAGACGTGTACAATCGGGAGGTGTTTTACCAGGGCATGACATTGTAAAGTAAACGCGCATAAACAATAGCAAGGCGCTGAATGATGATAATTCAAAATAAGGTAAGTCTATGTTAAGGCGTAAACGCCTGAAAATGGACTTGCGCACGCTTATAACGCTGTTAGCCATTGCCAGCATTGTGATTACGCTGGCCAATTCGCTGTATGCAAGCTGGCGGGTACAGCGCGACGTGCTGATTGCCAATACGCTTGAGTCCAATCGCGTCTATGCCACCAAGCTGGCCTCCACCACCGAAATGTTTTTTCAGCTCGCCCAGTCTCAGTTGGGCTATAGCGCAAAAATGCTGAGCGGCGAGATGGATAATGAACAGGCGCTTCAGGCCGAGGTGGATCGCCTGCGTCTGCAAACCAACAGTTTCAATTCAGTGGTGGTGGCCGATGCGAGCGGCTGGGTCCGGGCGATCTCTCCTGAATCGCTGAGGCTGAAAGGTATCCAGTTAAGTACGCCCATGTCCGAACAGGCATTGTCACAGCGTAAACCGCTTATCAGCCGCCCCAATATCTCAGCGGCAAGAAATCTGGTGGTGCTCGTTTCCACGCCCGTCTGGTCAAAAACCGGCAGCTATCTGGGGTTCGTTGGCGGCACGATCTATTTAAAGAAAAAAAGTATCGTCAATGAAATGCTCGGCGAGCAGTTCTATCGCGATGGTTCGTCGCTTTATGTGGTCGATGATAACGATCGCGTCCTCTACCATCAGAACGGCAAGCTGATCGGCGAAAAGCTTCCGTCGATAATTGGCGATCGTATCGCCCCTGGCGATCTCAACGGTTCGCGTGAGATTGATCAGGCAGACGGCGAATCGACGCTGGTCGGTTATGCCACGGTGCCGACGCCGGGTTGGACTATCGTTGCAATCAAGCCGACGCAGACCACGCTGGCGCCGCTCAGCAGCCTGCTGTTGAAGGTGCTCCAACATTCGATTCCCTTTGCGCTGCTGACGCTGCTGTGCGCATGGATTCTGGCGCGACTGATTGCGCTGCCGCTGTGGCAGCTGGCACGCAAAGCCAGCAACATGGATGCGCCCGGCGTCTCGAAAGAAATTAACGGCATTCGCGCCTGGTACTATGAGGCGTCACAAATTAAGCGCGCGATGCTAACCGGCATCGGCATGCTTCAGGACAAAATTGGCCGCCTGAAATTTGAAGTACAAACCGACCCGATGACCTCGCTGCTGAACCGGCGCGGGCTGAATATGGTGCTGGAGTACTTTAACGCCACGCGGCAGCCTTTTGCAGTGCTGGCGCTGGATATCGACCATTTCAAACGGGTCAACGACACCTGGGGCCATGATATCGGCGACAGCGTGATCAAAAGCGTGGCGCAGCAGCTTGCAAAAAGTTCGCGTCAGACTGACGTCGTATGCCGTAACGGCGGCGAAGAGTTTTTAATCATTTTACCCGGCGCCGATCGCGCCAGAGCGGTGGACATCGCCGAGCGCGTGCGGGAAAACATAGCGCAGTTAACGCTCGAAACCATCGGGCATATTTCCATTTCAATTGGCGTGGCGTTCTGGTCAGCGGATGAGATGCCGCTGGAGCGCGCCTTTAAACTGGCTGATGATGCCCTTTATCAGGCCAAAAATGCCGGTCGCAACTGCGTGGTGACCAGCCAGCCAGAAGCGCGTTTAGCGGTTCAGCATTAATCAGCGAGCCGCCTGATCAAAACAGGCGGCGCCAAGCGGAATAAAGCGCGATTCAGTGACGATAAATTTTTTATTATTACCCTTGAGCAACGGTGAGCGAAAAGTTTCTCCCGGACGCAGGTAGACGCTTTTAGCGAGTTGATCGCTGCCGCTACAGCCATTTTTCACCATCAGCCTGAACCAGGTATTGCCGCTGTTGAGCAACGTTCCTTCGCTGACGGAGTAGGTCCAGTTAAGGCGCATCTGGCGCGGGCGAACAACCAGAATCGCTTCCAGCGCCACCACCGGTTCCAGCGTTGCGCCACGGGTAACCTGTTCAGTCATCAGTACGCCGAGCGGTATTTCGCGGAAAGTCACGCGATAGTAGCGCTCTTTATCATCCTGCGGGCCGGAGTAAATAAACCTCACGTTATCACTTCGTCCCGCTTCCAGCGTCAGCCGGCGCGGCGTATACATTATCTCGCCATCGACAGGCCGGACTTTAACTTCATTATTACCCGGCCTGTCAATGCCGGTAACGGAAATGGCATAAACGCGCGAGGCGTGATTATTATTATGTACCTGTTTGCTGATGAATTTTTTTTCAGGCGGCATGGAAAAAGTCAGCGTGCCGATATCAATCGCGATGGCCTCCGCCGGGAGCCAGAGAAACAGCAGTGTCGCGCTGAGCCTTCTCATCATTCTATATTCCGCCAGGTGGCTGAAACGCGAATTTCTCCCGATGCAGAAACAATCCCTTCCCAAAATTCGAGCTCTGTAGTGCGTTGTGAAACGCTATTATCCATTGGAAATTGCAGCTTCAGCCTGGTTTTATTCATCACACCCGTGTCGCCGCTGACGTCATCCCAGGGGATTTGCGACCACAGCGCATGAGTAATATCGAACCATTTTTCGGTGCAGTTGTGCGCCAGCCGTTCAACGGCACCGTCGGAACGGGTAAAGATCAGGAAGCCGGGGAAAGGTACGCGGAAGGTATTGTCCCTGGCGCTGAGCAGGCAGTAATCGCTGTTGAGAACCCGTCCGGTAGGCCCGGTGACCTGCACGGAAACCTTGTCCGCCTCCGTTCTGCCGCTAGTGGTGAGGATGTAGCCAAACTCAAGCGGCGGCTCACCTGATTCCACGCGGCCATCTTTATGAGGAGAGATGGCGAACGCATCGGAAATAATGCTGATGCCAAAGTTTCTCGGTTTAATAAGGATCTTATTCGATGGTCGAAACTCATAAAAACCTGATTCAGGCGTCAGGCTGTTAGTGATATTTATTTTAAGAAACTGGCTGCTGTCCATATAGTTCAGACCACTTGCGGCCAGCTCTTTAAAAAAGGCGTTTGAGAAAAAAATATAAAGCGCTTTACTGCCTGATGACGCCAGCTTCGAAAAGCTGAAATCGCCGTTGAGGTTCGTCCAGTTGTTGCCGTCGAAGCTAAGTCGCAGTGCAGCGTTATTGGGGGTGAAACTTAATCCTTCTGCGGAGAGGCTAAACGCAATAGAACTGCTGCTGCTGCCGTTTGCCATAGTGAGGGACAGATCCAGCATTTTGCATACCACGCCGTCGCGCGTTGAGGCCGTGCCGCCCGACTGTCGGTACTTAAAACACTCCACGCCGCCCTCGCCGATAGTCGGGTTACCCTCAGAGTCGATAAACACTTCTGAAAGCGAATTGGTCGGCTTAAGAATCAGGTGCGCGCTTTTCGTGTGTTGTACCTTTTGCTGATACCAGGAGCCCCGCGTGGCGTCTTTGCATCTGCCGCCGTTATGAACGTCGTAATCCTCTTCCGTCCAGCAGTTGTTGATAATCATTTCGAACGTGTCCCCGGTGGGCAAAACGCGCAGGAATTGATAAAAAGCCATGCTTATCAATCCGTGATTCCACCGCGTACCACTGGACGGGGTTCTGGCTTTGTAAAAACCGTCATTATCGACCAACGCCGCAGGAATTACGCCGCTGTCAGGCGGACATCCTGCATAATCGATCAGGCAGCGCAGCCCGGTAATGGCGCGGTTGACCGGTGGTTGCTCGAACCAGATATCAACGTTTCGGTTGTTGGGGATCGTGTAGTGCGTATAGCTGTTGATGTAGCCAAGGCTCCGCTGTTTGTTAACAATTGAACCACTCTGCCATTTCGACATTGTCCAACTGCTTGAGCCGGTCATGCGAGGGTCAAGGCTTTTCATCGGTGTAATGAAGTAGTCGTCGTCGAGGTTATTTTCGACAAATAAAAATGAATTTGAATGGGTGGCTGCGGTAATAACCGGTGTCAATGACCATACGGGCGATACCATGCACAATGACAGCAACATGGTGAAAACGATCAAACCCAACCGTCTAATATTAGCTTGCCTTATTTTCACAAATAATTTCCCCAATCCACTTAACGCCCTGTGCGCCTGATAAATCTAATGTCGATTCGCAAAGCCGTTCTGAAGCATCTGAAATAAAAATTGACGGGTGAAGTTTGTCCACATCAATACTGAACTCGCCCTGTTCATCGGTGACGGTTTTGCCGATGTGATTATGGACAGACGTGTTGGCAAGCAACTGCCCCTGTGCCGAACGCAGCCGACCGAATACCGTCACGCGCTGTTTAACCTCTGGGGTCATCACCACTACGTTGCCGGGATAGAGCGTAAAACTCTGCTGGCGACCCTTCAGGATGTCATAACTTGCCATTGAGTTGCGATCGTTCATCAACTCAACCTGATAATGCTGATAGGGCGACAGCGGAATGTAATTATTAATGCCGTCGATTTTGAAACGTTGTCCGTTGACGCGTGCGGTTAATGAACCGTCCGTTAGAGCTGTTTCGACAATAACGCCGGAACCGCTCCCGCTGTTGGCGCCGCTCATGGCAAAATTTTTGCCGCTGAACGCCGTTTCGCCGTGGGCCACAAGGTTAGTATTAACATAACCTCGCGCCGAACTATTCACGTTCAGCGAGCCGCTGGCCTGTTTCGCCTGAAAGTTGGCATAGGCGCTGCCGCTCAGCGTTTTATCGAGGCCGGTATCACCGCCGATCGCTCTGGCAATATTGACACCCGTTGCGTTAATAATGCCTTCTTTATGCGTCTGGCTGGCGCTGACATTGGCCGTTGTATAGCCGTTTTGATGCGACATGCCCAAGCCAAGGGCTTTACCGAGCGGCATTGAGAAATCAAAGGCAAGGTATTTCCCGCTACTGTCACTGTTTTGGTAACGGTAGTGTTGCATTCCCATACGCATTGAAAGGTTGCCATACCGGCCTGAGAAAAGAGACTGGCTATAGTCCAGATTATGCCAGGCATTGTTATGCTTTCGGTCGCGGTGATAACTGACGTTAACAACGCCTGCTTTCGGCAGCAGCCTGCGCAGATTCAGCGTGCCGCCTACGGCGAACTCATTACTGGCATCAAATGATAACGATTTGCCCTGCGTGCTTTTTTCATGGCTGGCCCAAACGCTGAACTGGCTGTTAATGGACACATTACCGCTAAGCATGGCGCGCGTTGAGCGGTCAGTTGCGCTCAGCGTTTGCATGGTAATGCTGGCGTTTTCATACAGCGGCATCGTAAGGGTGCTTTCCGCTACGCCGACGTTTGCAAACCCCCAGGCGCTGAACGTCCAGTCAATAACCTGCCACAGCGACAATTGCGATGAGGCGGAAGCACCGGCTATCCATGTCTTGTCGTCGGTTTTGCTGCTGCTGTCCTGCCAGCCTTCACGCTTTAGCAGCCCGCCCCAGGTTTGCCACAGTAGTTTAGGTGTGCCGATCCCGCGACGTAGAAAATGTTTCTTGAGCTGCTGCCTGGTGGTGGAAACCCGTTTGCCGTCAACGATGATCTCAACATCAACGGCATAGTCGCCCCACGGCAGAGCACGGGTATCCACCTCAAAACTGCCCATCGGGAAATTCTGGATTGAGAGGAGTTTTCCGTCGCGTTTAATATGCACTTCGCCGGCAGCGGGCAGGAAAACCTCAATCGGTATCAGGGATTGTCCTTCAATCCTGTTACGCGACGCGGCGTGATTACCCATTGAGATACCAAGAACCTTACCGCCGTTGATGCCCGACACGTTGCCCAGCGACTGGAGATCCCAGCTATCGGCCATGCCGGTTGCGAAGCGATAGCCACCCACGTCGCGTTCATAGATGGCGCGAGAAAGGAAGGCGTCGTAATTTTTATCATCCGTGCCGTAGACCGAACCATTCACATTAAAATGATCTTCGCCCTTACTTAGCAGGCTGTTGAGTGAAAGGTAGCCATTGGTATTTGATTGCTGATGGCTGTGCCATGAATTGTACAGGCCCGTGTCCCAGGCGATTGTACCGGTAAAATCTTGCACGGTAGCAGCATTAAGCAGAGTGTGACGCGGGCGCTCCCGCCTGCTCAAGGCATTTTTTTGAACAATAAGCCGTATCGTCAGACTTTTCAGATCGAGATGAAGCGTTGCGCCCGGGGCGACGGCAATATTGAGGTCGTTGTTAAATTCAACGCTCTTCAGCGCGGCAAGCTGCGTGGTGATCTCCTCTGTCAGCTTTGCACCCTGCGGATTCTCAATGGTTTCTACCTGTGCAATGCGAAACTGAGCGTTATGAAGCACCAACATGACGTTGGCGACTTTCTGATTATTCTCTGTTTGATTGCCTTCAAGAGACAGCATCACCGGGATCGCCACCCCTTCCTGTAAAGCCTGTCGGAACGCACCGGGAATAAGAATGTTTTTAATACGTACCGGATCGATCGCAGCGTTATTTGCCGCTGTATTACCCTTAAGGGGAATACAGGCAGACAAGCTCACCATCACTAAGTGGAAATAAGAGACATTAAACTGATTCCTGAGCATGCCCGCATTCCCTTAGCAAGTGATGACTTAGGTAACATTTACTTTACAGAAATAAACTCGTTACCGTGCCATATAGCAATTCGCGATTGTTTTCTTTTTACATCAACACGAGTGAAAGCACGATTGTCGCCAGGCATTATGTTGTGTTTCTCTCTGCATTCATGCTGTCCATTTTTTGGATGCAGGCAAGGGCCGTAAGCAATTAACCGGAAAGAGACATTCCCGTTATTGATAACTTTTTCACCGGTGAATTTCCAGGAGAAATTTTCTTGTCGTGGCGTAACAACCAGAATTGTGCCAATTCGCACCGAAGTGGTCGCAATTGCGTTTTTTTGAGAAGATGAAACACTGTCATCCGTTAAAGCCTGCTCGGTCCAGTAAATTCTATAATAGCGCTCTTTGTCATCATTTAGACCATTATAATAAAAACGAACGATGTCGCTTGACTGTGGTTGCAATAAGATTCGCGAAGGCGTCATTAATAATTCATCAGGTGTTTCTGTTTGAATTATATTACCTCCTTTTTGCGGGGAGCTGAGTCGTGCAACTTCTACACTGACCATACGTGCCGAATGCGCGGTATTTTTTATCTCTTTGGCAACCGCGTGGGTTGTTGGAAAAATAAATGAGGTTACCTCTCCAACGTCTATTGCTTTTAAAGGGAAAGGTATAACAAAGAAAAAAAATACAAAAAAATAGCGAAGCACGATGTCATTCCTTTGGAAACGCTGCCGTCGTCAGGCAGCGCTGTATCCATGATTAATTATGCGGTGGTCCAGGTGGCCAGGAATTCTACCTTAACATCACCGGTCCATACACCATCAGGTAACTCTTCCATGTTGGTCAAGGGCGCCGTACCATCAGAGGCGCTGGTAATATTGAACGTGAAATTTTCCTGTGCGCTGCTGCGACCAGTCGTTTTGTAAATACTGGCAAGATTAAACAGGTTGCCGCCGTTGATATTCTTCTTTGTATCAAGAATGGTGGTATAGGAAGCCTTATCAAGGGCTATACCATTCCACATAACGCCAACTTCCAGCGTGGAGGGATCTGAACCAAGAAAGCTTAACGTGCTGGAAAGTACTTTTGATTCAAGAGAAAAATCCTTCGCGTCAGCATTGCCTTCAATAGTAACGTCAAATAATCCTTTTTGCGTGTTAAAGCCTGCCAGGCCGGCCGCATAGTCAAATGTCAGGCTTCCCACCGGCGTAACAACCAGTTTACTGGTAGTATCTTTTTTGGCCGTTGCAGACCAGGTTGCCACGGAAATCGCAGTATGTTCGGCTGCATAGGTGAAAGTACTAAAAGTTAATGCAACGACAGACAATAAAAGAGAGGTTCTTTTCATTTTTAAATCCTTTTGAATAACAGTCCACTTATGAGGAAAAAATCTTTTTTCTCGATATTTTCAAGTATTATAAATCAGTACTATCTAATAGCAATACGGTACGCCATATTTTTTTGTTATTTACCTGATGAGTATGTTTCTTATGCAAATTCAATGGGGTTAGTGAGTTTTTTGAGCTAATGGCTATGTTGGGCCAGGTTTTTATTAAAAAAATAATATAATAACCATCAGGTGTTTAATATTTTGATTGTCTGGTCGCTTTATATATAAATTTATCCAGAAATACCGCAACAAAAAACGTATCGTTAAAAAGTTGTTGTCCGTAAAAAGGCTTAACAGATTACTCCGTTAAGCCCATTGCAGCGTTATGCGGTTTTTTAAACCCGCTTTCTTCCTGAATTATGCCTGCTGTAGCCAGGCCATAACGATATCGTGGTGATCGCTGGTTTTGAATTCATCAAACACCTTCTCGACTTTACCATCCGTGCCAATCAGAAAGCTGATACGGTGGATGCCATCGTAGGTTTTCCCCATAAAGGTTTTTTCGCCCCAGATGCCAAACTGCTCGCAGACCTGATGATCTTCATCAGAGAGCAGGGTGAAATTCAGCAGCTCTTTCTCAACGAAGCGCGAAAGCTTTTCAGGCTTGTCCGTGCTGATGCCCAGCACCTCAACACCTGCTTTTTTCAGCTCGTCCATGCTGTCGCGCAGGCCGCACGCCTGTACGGTGCACCCCGGCGTCATCGCTTTTGGATAGAAATAGACCAAAACGCGCTGTCCCTGGAAGTCGGTTAAATTTACCTGTTCGCCATCCTGATCGGGCAAGCTAAATTTCGGTGCAACATCACCGGCTTTCAGTGGATTCATCACAACTCTCCATTTTTTCATCATGCTGTGGATACGTAACGACGCTGATAGTGCCTTGCGCATGCAGTTCTGTACATAGCTCGTTAAACGCCTGCTCAATAAATGATGCATCCTGGCGAGCCGGGCTATGGGCCGTTATTTGAATATAGAGCAAGGCAGGCTGATTTTCAGCCGGTTGCGTGCGAGAAACCAGTTCCGCAACGTTCATTTGGTGCGAATCGAACAGATCGGTAAAGCGTTCAATAATGTGTGGCGAGTCGGTTACCTCAACCTGCACCCACACCGTGGCGGGCATCGGCGGCCGTTCGCGAAAGGCGGTGCGCTTCATTACAATCAGCAGTTCCAGCTCGGCGCCCTTGAGCGGCAGCGTTGATTCAATCAGCGTGATGGCGTTCCAACTGCCGGAAAGCAGCATAATAAAGGTGAATTCGTCGCCGAGCATGGCGAGGCGGCTGTCTTCAATATTACAACCGCAGCTGCTGACATGACGGGTAATGGTATTAACAATACCCGGACGATCAACGCCGAGCGCGGTGATAACCAAATGATGTTGCTCTGACTGCGGCAAAATGATGCTTCCTGTCCGTCATGATGATTAGCAAATATGATAACGCTAAGGTAAACATAAAAAATACCCTGTGCCAAGGGGCCGCGCGGCCTTGTCCGCTTGCTTTTCAATAGCCGTCAAACGTACCATGAAGCACTTGTTTGTGGAGGGGATGGCTAATGTTCACGGGAAGTATTGTTGCACTCGTTACGCCGATGGATGAGAAAGGGTATGTCTGCCGGGCGAGCTTAAAAAAACTGATCGATTATCATGTTGCCAGCGGAACGGCAGCAATTGTCTCGGTAGGAACAACGGGTGAATCCGCTACGTTAAGCCATGATGAACATGGCGATGTGGTGATGATGACGCTGGAGCTGGCCGATGGCCGCATCCCGGTCATTGCCGGAACCGGTGCAAATGCCACCGCCGAGGGCATCTCGCTGACCAGACGATTCGAAAACAGCGGCGTGGTGGGTTGTCTGACCGTCACGCCTTACTACAATCGTCCCACGCAGGAAGGGCTGTATCAGCACTTCAAAGCCATTGCCGAAAGTACCGACCTGCCGCAGATGCTGTATAATGTGCCGTCCCGCACCGGCTGCGACATGCTGCCGGAAACCGTTGGCCGTCTGTCAAAAATCAAAAATATTATCGGTATTAAAGAGGCAACCGGGAACTTATCGCGGGTTAGTCAGATCCAAGAGCTGGTTGATGAGACATTCGTTCTTGTCAGCGGCGACGACGCTTCCGCCCTCGACTTTATGCAGTTAGGCGGTCATGGCGTTATCTCAGTGACGGCAAACGTTGCCGCACGCGAGATGGCGCAGCTCTGCGAACTGGCACAACAGCATAATTTTGTGGAAGCACGTCGCCTGAACCAGCGCCTGATGCACCTCCATCAGAAGCTGTTTATCGAGCCTAATCCTGTACCGGTCAAATGGGCGGCTAAACAGTTAGGATTAATTGCAACCGATACGATGCGTTTACCTATGACGCCGCTGACAGCAGCGGGACGTCCGGTTGTTGAGCAGGCGCTCCAAAAAGCTGGCCTGCTTTAAATTTAGGGAGAAGTAATGGCTTACTCAGTACAAAAGTCCGCTGTCGCAAAGGTGGTAGGGCTTTCCGTTGTGATGCTGCTGGCGGCATGTTCCAGCGACCAGCGCTATAAGCGCCAGGTCAGCGGTGACGAATCCTATCTTCAGGCCGCAGACGTTAGCGATCTACACGCCCCTGCGGGCATGGTACTTCCGCTGCAAAATGGTGAATATGACGTTCCTGACGTTAACAGCAAAGGCGCGGTTGGCAAGCAGTTAGACATTCGTCCGCCCGCTCAGCCGCTGGCGCTGATGAACGGCGCGCGCACTCAGTTTGCCGGTAACTCAGGCGTGCTGCTGCTGGATAACGCTCGCAATGGCACTTTGTGGCCGCAGGTAGTTAATGTGGTACAGCAACGAAACTACCCCATTGCCAGCCGCACTGACGCCAGCCAGACGCTGACCACGGACTGGGTGCAGTGGAATCGCGCCGATGAAGATCATCAGTATCGCGGACGCTATCAAATCAACGTGCAGCAGCAGGGTTATCAGCAGGCGCTGAGCGTCAAGCTGCTGGAACTGCAACAGGAAAACAGTGCGGTAACTTCGCCGGTTCAGCTTCAGCGCTACACCGCGCAGATGTTGAATGAACTGAGCAGCGGCCTGGATAAGATTGAGACCAGTCGTGAAAACGCCGCGGCACACCGCAGCGCCACGCAGATTGACGTGCAGAGCGGTGCTGATGAAACCGGTCTGCCTGCGCTGATCGTGCGGGCGCCGTTCAACACCGTTTGGGAACGTCTGCCGCAGGCGCTGCCGCGCGTGGGGATGGAGGTGACCGACAGCAACCGTTCTCAGGGCAGCCTGAACGTGACCTATAAAGCGCCGGGTAGCGATACCTGGGACGAGCTGGGTGCGAAAGATCCTGAACTGGTCAACGGCGACTACAAACTTCAGGTCGGCGATCTGGATAACCGCAGCAGCCTGCAATTCCTTGACCCGAAAGGTCATACGCTTACGCAGTCGCAAAACGACGCGCTGGTGGCCGTATTCCAGGCCGCCTTCAGTAAGTAATATCAGAGGCCGGAGCATCTCCGGCCTTTTTTATTCTCTGACGCGTAAACGATTGCTTCGGTTTTTTCGCCGCAGATTATAGACTATTCGCCTCGACAGATTGCTTCTTGTTGCCGTGATGGCGAAGCGAAATACGCAGAATATTTTATGTTTGGAGTTTAAGAAGATGAAAAAACAAGCTGAGTTGTATCGCGGTAAAGCGAAAACCGTTTACAGCACCGATAACCCGGATCTGCTGGTTCTCGAATTCCGTAACGATACGTCAGCGCTGGACGGTGAGCGTATCGAACAGTTTGATCGCAAGGGAATGATTAATAATAAATTTAATTATTTTATTATGACCAGACTTCAGGAAGCGGGCATCCCCACGCAGATGGAAGCGCTGCTTTCTGATAACGAAGCGCTGGTGAAAAAGCTGGATATGGTGCCGGTGGAGTGCGTGGTGCGCAATCGCGCGGCAGGCTCGCTGGTGAAGCGCCTGGGCGTTGAAGAGGGCATGGTGCTCAATCCGCCGCTGTTCGATCTGTTCCTGAAAGACGATGCCAAACACGATCCGATGGTCAACGACTCCTACTGCGAGACCTTCGGCTGGGTGAGTAAAGAGAATCTGGCGCGCATGCGCGAGCTGACCTACAAAGCCAACGAGGTGTTAAGCGCGCTTTTTGATGACGCCGGTCTGATCCTCGTCGACTTCAAGCTGGAGTTCGGCCTGTTCAATGGCGAAGTGGTGCTGGGTGACGAGTTCTCGCCGGATGGCGCGCGTCTCTGGGACAAAGCAACGCTCAATAAGATGGATAAGGATCGCTACCGCCAAAGCCTTGGCGGCCTGATCGAGGCCTATGAGGAAGTAGCAACTCGTCTTGGCGTGAAGCTGGACTGACCCTCTGCGCTACGGCTCGCGGCCGTAGCGCCTTTTCCTGCCTGTTCAAATCCCCCTTTATCATGCCGGGGCTGGTGCAGTGACCCCGCGACGTCTAAAATTAGCCCATCTGCCGCTTTGCGGTCTCAACAAGGAGTAATGTATGCGTTGGCAAGGGCGCCGCGAAAGCGACAATGTCGAAGATCGTCGAAATGAACCGGGCACCGTCGGCGGTGGTCGGATGCGTATTCCGCGCGGTAAAGGCGGCATCGTGCTGCTGATCGTGGTGATGGTGGCGGGCTACTATGGATACGACCTGACGCCGCTGTTAACCGGCGAGACGGGGGGATCGCAATCCGTCCAGCAACAGCGCGTTGATCCGCAGCAGGACGATGAGGCGGCGAAATTTACTAAAGTGATCCTGGCGACGACGGAAGACACCTGGCAGAAAATTTTCCAGCAGATGGGCAAAACCTATACCGCGCCGAAACTGGTGATGTATCGCGGTGCCACGCGAACCGGTTGCGGTACCGGCCAGTCGGTGATGGGGCCGTTCTATTGTCCGTCCGACAGCACGGTTTATATCGACCTCTCGTTCTATGATGAGATGAAAAACAAGCTCGGCGCAGACGGCGATTTTGCGCAGGGTTACGTGATTGCTCATGAAGTTGGACACCACGTGCAGCGGCTGATGGGCATTGAATCGAAGGTTCGCCAGATGCAGCAGGGCGCCAGCCAGACGCAGGTTAATCAGCTTTCGGTGAAAATGGAGCTTCAGGCCGACTGCTTTGCCGGCGTCTGGGGCCACTATATGCAGCAGGAAAAAGTGCTTGAACCGGGCGATCTGAACGAGGCGTTAAACGCCGCCGAAGCGATCGGCGACGATCGCCTGCAACAGCAAAGTCAGGGCCGCGTGGTGCCGGACAGTTTTACGCACGGCACGTCGCAACAGCGTTATGACTGGTTCAAAAAAGGTTACGACAGCGGGAATCCTGGCCAGTGCAACACCTTTGCAGGCTAAGCGGTGGCTGAACCCGGCGACCTGATCACACATACAGAGGCGCTGAAGCAGCAGGGCAGGCGCCGTCTGTTGGTGATCAGCGGCGAGGAGGAGTGGTGCCAGCAGCAGGCCGCCCGGTGGATGGCGGCGCTTCCCGGCGACTGGCTGTGGCTCGGCGATGCGCCGCAAAGCCCGCTCTCCTGCGCCGCGACGGCGGCACGCACGCTACTGGGCCGCGAATTTCTTCATGCGGTTTTTGACGCCCGACACGGCTTCAATGCAGAGGCGCTGGCCGCGCTCTCCGGTACGCTTAAACCCGGCAGCTGGCTGCTGGTTCTGGCGCCGGCGTGGGAACGCTGGCTGGCACAGCCGGATACCGATTCACTACGCTGGAGCGAACAACCTTCCGCCATCCCCACGCCCAATTTCCTTCATCGATTCCGCCAACGGGTGCTGACCGACAGCGATGCCGCGCTGCTGCGCCAGCACTCTCCGTTGCGCCTGCCGCCGCTGCCCGACGGGCCCGCGTGGCAGCCCGATAACACCGCGCAGCGGCAACTGCTTGCGCGTCTGCTCGCCTGCGAACCGGGGATCCACGCGCTGATTTCGCCGCGCGGCAGAGGTAAATCGGCGCTGGCCGGGCAGTTGGCGGCAGAGTGGCCTGGCGAATGTCTCATCACCGCTCCGGCGAAGGTGTCTACCGAGGTGCTGGCACGTTTTGCGGGCGAGAAATTCCGTTTTATCGCCCCGGATCGCCTGCTGGCGGAACAGGCTGACTACCAGGCGCAGAAAATCGACTGGCTGATTATTGATGAAGCGGCGGCTATCCCCACGCCGCTGTTGGAAAAACTGGTCACGCTTTTTCCTCGTGTGCTGTTGACCACCACGCTTCAGGGCTTTGAGGGAACCGGGCGCGGCTTCCTGCTGAAGTTTTGCGCCGGGCTGCCAAATGCCACGCTATTGAGCCTTGACGAACCGCTGCGCTGGGCGAAAAACGATCCGCTTGAGCGCTTTGTCGATGGGACGCTGCTGTTTGAAGAGGCGCAGCCTGAGCGCAGCGAGGCGGACGTCCGCTATGTTTTTCCTGAACAGGCAGACTGGCAAACCCATCCAGCACAGCTCTGCGCCCTTTATCAGCTTCTTGCGAGCGCTCACTATCGCACCTCGCCGCTTGATTTAAGACGGATGATGGATGCGCCGGGTATGCACTTCAGCGCTGCCTTGCAGGGTGACCAGGTGAGCGGCGCCGCATGGCTGGTCGAAGAGGGGGGGCTTTCGGCGTCGCTGGCCGAAGCGGTCTGGGCTGGTTTTCGCCGTCCGCGCGGAAACCTTGTCGCGCAGTCGCTTGCGGCACACGCCAGCTTTCCCGAGGCGGCGCAGCTTCACTCACGTCGTATCAGCCGTATTGCGATAGCGCCTGCGCTGCGGCGGTGCGGCATCGGGCGTAACATGGTGCGTCACGGCATAACACGCGCGCGCGGGCTGGATTTCCTCTCGGTCAGTTTTGGCTACACCGACGCGCTGTGGGCATTCTGGCGCGCGTGCGGATTTCAACTGGTACGAATCGGCACCCGGCAGGAAGCCAGCAGCGGCTGCTATGCGGCGATGGCTGTCCTGCCGATAAGCGAACAGGGCAGCCAGCTATGCGCGCGTGCCAGTCAGCGTCTGGCGCGAGACTGGCCGTGGCTGCGTCGGTTTGTGCAGATTGACGGTCTCACGTTTCCGGCGCATGACGAGGCGCTCGACGACGACGACTGGCGGGAACTGGCGGGTTTCGCCTGGGCACAGCGGCCGCTTGAGGCGGGCATTGGCGCGCTGGGGCGCCTGGTCAGCGTTTTTCCTCAGCCGCTGCCGCTGCTTTCCGGTTCCGTGGCGGAAGGCGCTGACGGTGCTTCGCTTGCCAGGCAGTTTGGCATGAGCGGGCGTAAGGTGCTGCTGGCGGGATGCCGACAGGAGACGCAGCGCGCGCTGGAAACCCTGGACGGCGCGCGCAGTGAGCAATGGCGCTTACGTATTGCGACGCTGAGGGAGAAAAGCAATGCGGCAGAATAATGCGGGGCGGCAGGCGCCCCGGCTGACTATTTCTTTTTCGGCCAGTCGTCGTCGTCATCCCACTTATCGTTGAAATCACGATGCGGCGGCAAATCCGGCTTGTTGGCCATGAACTTCTTGTGATCGATGCGCTTCAGATCTTTATAAACGTTCATCAGCACGCCAACCATCAACACAATAACGATTATCCACCAGTACTCTTTAAGCCATTCCATATAGTTACCCTTATGCGATCAACTGTTCCATAATCCGCTGGTACATCCGGCTCAGCAGTTGCAGGTCGGCGGCCTTCACGCACTCATTGATTTTATGAATGGTGGCGTTCACCGGCCCCAGCTCAACCACCTGCGCGCCCATACGTGCGATAAAGCGTCCGTCGGAGGTGCCGCCAGTGGTCTGCAACGCTGGCCTGATTTCATTATAGTGCGCAACGGCTTTCACTACCGCATTCACCAGGTTTCCGGTGGCGGTCAGGAAGGGCTGGCCGGAAACGTTCCATGTCAGCGTATAGCGCAGTTGATGCTTATCCAACAGCGCCTGAACCCGCTGTTTAATCATCTCGTCGCTCAGTTCGGTACTGAAGCGGAAATTGAACTGCACAAAAAAGTCGCCAGGAATGACGTTATTGCTGCCGGTGCCCGCCTGCATATTGGCTATCTGCATGCTGGTCGGCGGGAAAAATTCGTTGCCGCGATCCCATTCAATCTCCACCAGCTCGTTCAGCGCGGGCAGCGCACGATGCACGGGATTGTCCGCCAGGTGCGGATAGGCGACGTGTCCCTGCACGCCGTGGATCGTCAGGTTGGCGGTCATCGATCCGCGACGCCCGTTTTTCACCACGTCGCCGACGGTTTCGGTGCTGGACGGTTCGCCCACCAGACAGTAATCCAGCCGCTCATTGCGCGCCATCAGCGTCTCGACCACTTTGACCGTGCCGTTAGTGGCGCTGGCTTCCTCATCGGAGGTGATCAAAAAGGCCAGTCGACCACGATGGTTCGGGCAGGCTTTCACAAAGCGTTCGGCGGCGACCACCATCGCGGCCAGCGAGCCTTTCATGTCTGCCGCGCCGCGTCCGAACAGCATGCCGTCGCGGATGGAGGGCTCAAACGGTGGATTGATCCAGCGGCTGGCGTCACCCGCGGGTACCACGTCGGTATGACCGGCGAACGCCAGCGTCTCGCCCTGGCCGCGCCAGGCCCAGAAGTTCAGCGTATCGCCAAACGGCATAGGTTCGATGGTGAACCCCAGCGCTTCCAGTCGGGCAATGATAATCGCCTGGCAGCCGGCGTCATCAGGGCTGAGAGAAGGACGGCGGATGAGCTGCTGTGTCAGCTCAATGACGGGACAAAACATTTACGGCTGCTCCTGAATAAACTGCGTATAGGCGCTTTCGCTGAAGCCCGGAAGCATAGAACCGTCTGCACCGCAGAGCAATGGGCGTTTGATGATTGCCGGGTGCGCCAGCATCAGATCGCGCGCGCTGTCAGCGTCGGTGACCGCAGCGCGCTGCGTTTCACTGAGCTTACGCCATGTGGTGCCGCGTGTATTGAGCAAGATCTCCCAGCCCAGTTTATCGATAAAGCGTTGCAGCATCAGCGCGTCCAGACCATCGACGCGATAATCGTGAAACGTGCAGGCCACGCCGTTTGTTTGCAGAAATTTGCGTGCCTTTTTTACCGTGTCGCAGTTTTTGATGCCGTAGAGCGTGAGCGAACTCTCTTTCATTAACCCGTATCCCTTTTACGTACCACCTGCGTCGGCACGCTTCAAATGTGTGAATTATCAACCCGTTTGAAGATAATGCCCCAGCCGACGCTTTCGATCCAGTCGCGGCGGCGAAAGGTGATTTCAGGAGCCGGGATCGTGCAGAAAATAGCTGCCGCTGAACGGGACTGGCAGGAACTGATGGAAGAACTGCTGAAGCGTTTGTTCCGGGTTTACGTCGCTGAACAGGTCGGGATAGAGCGTTTTCGCCATAAACTCCGTGGCGGCAACGTGCCACGGACTGAGATAAAAGTTGTGCCATATAGCGGCCGAATGACCGTTCCGCAGTGCTTTCAGTTCACGCAGGCCGTTCTGCTTCGCCGTAAGTTCCTTCAGGCTGCGTTGTGCAACGGCGGGCGAAACCTCCGGCCCCATTCTCAACGCGCTGCGATCGCTGGCATCACCCATGCCGGTAGCGAAGTAGTAATCAGGCTGCGAGGCAATCACGGTTTCTTCACTGAGTCGGCCAAATACGCCCTTTACTTTACCTCCGGCAATATTATCGCCGCCGGCAAACGCGAGCAGTTCGCCCAGACTGCCGTTCACCGCCGTTACGCAGCATTCGTTGCGGCGACCCAGGTGGAAATGGAGCAACACCGTCGGTTTTGGCCCTGCGTGGGCGGCAAGCCGATCGCGAATACGATGCATATGCTGATCATAGAACTGCGTAAACGCGCCGGCACGCTGCTGCTGATTGAGTACCTCGCCCAAAATCTCCACGCTTCGCGTGGTATTTTTGAGTAAATGTACGCGTAAATCGACCCTGACAACGGGTATTTTCGCCGCCTTCAGAATGAGCTGAAGCTGTTGATCGGCGTCGTCATAGCGCGCAAGGCTTGGCAGAATAACCACGTCAGGCTTCAGCGCCAGCACTTTTTCCGGATTTAAATCGTTGGTGCCACCCAGGCCTGTTGGGGTGATCTTCAGCATCTGCGGAAAGCGCCGGGCAAAAACAGCCCATGTCTGACTGTCGTATTTTTTCAGATCCAGCGGCCAGCCAACGATCCGTTTAAAGGGATCGCCGGGTTCAAGCATCGCCAGCGTATACAGCATGCGGCTCTCGCCGAGCACAATCCGCTGCGGCCGATCCGGAATAGCAATGTGGTTACCGTCGATATCCGTGATTGTTTTTGCCGACAGCAGCGGGCTGAAGGCCAGCATCAGTAAGAGCGCTGCCTGCGCAATGCGCCCGCGTTTAAAATTCAACATTTGCCTGCACCATCACGTTACGGGTTTCGCCCTCGCGCACGCGCAGGTTGCCGCCGCTGGAGCTGTAGTAGTGTTTATTAAACATATTATTCAGGTTCAGCCGAAGCTGGGTTTTCTGGCCAAACAGTCGATGATTCCAGGCGATAAAGCTGTCCGCCACCACGTAATCCGGCAGTGTGAAGCTGTTCTCCGGGTCGCCCGCGCGCGTACCGACGTAGCGGGCGCCGCCGCCGAGGCGGAAATCGCCCGGCAGCGAAAGGACGTTGATATTGTGGCTGAGATAGAGCGCGCCTGAATGGCGGGGTGCATTTTGCAGCCGGTTACCGTTGTTGTCAGCGTTGACGCCGTCGTCAACGATCTCCGCTTTGTCATAGCTGTAGTTGGCGCTGAGATCCCATTCAGGCAGAATTTCACCGTTCACCTCGACTTCAGCGCCGCTGGAGCGCGCCTTGTTAATGGCTCGCGTTGTGCCATTGATGCTCAGCGACATATCTTTTTCATCAATACGGTACAGCGCCACGGTTGCGAACAGACGCGGTGTCATCTGCCACTTGCTGCCGATTTCCCAGGTGGTGCCCTGTTCTGGTTTGCCGACGCTGCCATCATCATCAACGTCAGTTGAAGGCGTAAAGGACTTGCTGACGCTGCCGTAGAACGACACATCCGGCGTCAGTTTATAAATCAGTCCGGCCTGCGGCAGGAATTTATTGCCTTCGCTGTCCAGCGTCTGCACGATGGGATCAACGCCTTTCGACGCGCGCTGCTCGTAATGCTGATAGCGACCGCCCACGATGGCAAGCCAGTCTGAGGTCAGTGAGATACTGTCTTTAGCATAAAGTGACCGGCTGTGAATGCGGTTGAGGTTGTTGGCATTGGCGCTGTTTTCCGTCGAATCATCGGTGGTTGGCGTCAGCATGTCGTAGCCGGGATCGCTGAGGGTAAAGTTTTTGTCCGCTTTACCCTGATACTGACGGGCACGGTAGGTCTGGTTCATCTCGTAATCCGTTCCCAGCACCAGATCGTGCGTCATGCCAAACAGCTGTTGCGAACCGAGTACGTCCCAGGAAACATATTTGGTTTTGTGGTTGAAGCCACGGTTCGCATCGGCGCGGCGGGTCACCACGCCGCTGGACGGGTCAATGGCGGTGACCCTGACTTCATTGTTATCATAAAGACGTTGATTCCACCCGACGGTGAATCGGGTTCGCCACGCTTCGTTGAATTGCCAGTCGTAGTAGGCGTTCAGCGTTTTTGTATGGCCCCAGGCATGGTTCGCGGTATCGTCCAGCCGTTTTTTGTAGTCGATATCCACGGGCTTACCGTTGATAAAAGCGGTGCCGCGATCGTAAGGGATATCGTAGCGATAATCTTCATAACTGACTAAAAAACTGGCTTTTTCACCAAACCATTGCAGTGACGGCGCAATCAGCGTGTGGCTGTTGCTACCAAAGTTACGCCAGTAATCCTGATGTTGCTTTTCAGCAATCATACGAAAAGCAAAACCGTTGCCCAGTGGGCCGGTAACGTCAACGGTTCCGGCACCGCCGCCTTCGCTGGCATAGCGCCCGCTCATTCGCGAGTGCCATTCATATTGCGGTTTTTTACTGACAACATTAATCACGCCGCCGGGATTCTGAATACCATAAAGCAGGGAAGCGGAGCCTTTCAGTACCTCAACCCGCTCGGTGGCCGCATTCAGATTGAGCCCCTGACTGCTGCGCACGCCATCCCGATAGATGGATCCATCGGCGCTCCCCCCAAAGCCGCGGCGGGTAAAGCCATCTTCCATTCCTGCCAACGTATTGCTTTCGCTTACGCCGCTGACAAAGCGCATGGCGTCGGCCAGGCTGTCGATCTGAAAATCTTCCAGCTGCTTTTGTGTTACTACGCTGACCGATTGCGCCTCATTTAACGGCGACGTCGGCTTTTTGCTGGCGACGCTACGGGTTGGCTCACTGTAGCCCTGCGTATCACTTTCACTTGCCGTTACCGTGAGGGTATCGTCTTCCGAGGCGAAGCTGGCTTTTTGTGCAACGACACTCAGGCCGTAAATCGCGACCAGCAGCGCCGGATGACATTTTTTTTTAAAACGGGACTGCCTGTTGTTGTTCATGTTGAAAAATTCCCGGAGTAAATATTTTTCTGTTTTCTCTTTTTTACGCACGACGAAAGCCGTGTCGTCGCATCACAGCGGCGGCAAGATACGTTGCAGCAGATGGAATTGAGAATCATTCAAACATGTCACAATGTAGTAGTAAACATGAAAGATGATGCTTACACTACAGAATTTGGTTCACGATAAAAAAATCATATGAGATTTTATTGCAATTTTTTAAGTTATAAATCAAAGGGAAAGAGGAGGTCTGCTGATTTTTACTTCACCGTATCGTTCATGGGCAGCAACGTCAGACTGGCCGAAATGCTACAAGCTTGCATCGTGAAAGCGGTAAGCCAGAGGAGATGCTAACGTCGTGACAGACAGTAAAAGCAAAAATCGTGTGGATATCTTAGGCGAGCGTTATCGCGTTCGCGCATCGTCACTTTCACCGCGTTTACAGTCAGTTGTGCGCTATATCCATGAAAATCGCCGGCTGGTCATAGAGAGCACCGCAATGGAAATCGCCGCCGCGACGCAGACATCTGACGCCACCGTGATTCGCGCCGTGCAGGCATTGGGATTCGCCGGACTGCGTGATTTAAAAAAAACGCTTGATGCCTGGTTTGGGCTGGTGTTGACCTCCGAAGACAAAATGACCACAACGGTGAAAGAGTTGACCAGCGATACTAATCTGGGCATCGATTTTGTTTTGCAGGGGCACCGACGCGCGTGCGATGCGCTCTCCGCGCCGGCCAATCGCGCCGCTATTACCACTGCGGTCACCCTGCTGCTTGAGGCGCGCCAGGTGGCGCTGTTTGGCATCAACGCCTCCGGTGTTTTAGCGGAGTACAGCGCGCGATTGTTTAACCGCATCGGATTGCCTGCCGTGGCGCTTAACCGAACCGGTGCGTCTCTGGCAGAACAGCTGCTCGCTCTTCAACGCGGAGACGTGCTGATCATGATGGCGCAAAAGTCAGCGCATCGCGAGGGCACCGCTACGCTGCGAGAGGCAAAGCGACTGGGTATGCCGGTGGTCCTGCTGACTAATGCGACCGACTCTTTTTTCGCTCGTGAGGCAGACGTGGTCATTAATGTGCCGCGCGGGGAAGAGAATGGCCGTATGCCATTACACGGTACGGTTCTGGTCTGCCTCGAGATGCTTATTCTTTCGGTCGCATCGGCCACCTCAGCGCGCACGGTTAAGTCACTGAAACGCGTTCAGGGTCTCTACCGGACGCTCAAACCCGTGGGCAGAAAGTAGCGTTAACTGTTCCCCTTCATTTTTTATGGGTTTCAGCTATATTCGATACTGTTCAGGCGAACAGACATTGGAGGAGGCGCCTGTCGGGTAGCAGGGAGTGATGGCATTCACTGAGGGTCAGGAGGCAGAGCATGAATTATATGAAAGCGTCTTCCGCACACACGGTCGAGGAAACTCAGTCGATGGTAATTATCATGCGGAAGAAAAAAAGCCGCTGTGAAGACTTTAAACAGGTTGTTGAGGCGGTTCTGGCCGATCACCCGGAAGCCGTAACGCATATTGACAGCGAAAGCGGCGGTTACGATAAAGTCATCGTGCTTAAATAACGTCTGTACGGGGGCGCTTCCCGCCCCCGACAGTACGTTCTGATAAAATCCCTGTTAATTGAACGGGTTCAGAGACAGCCGCTGGCAGTACCACGAAAAACTTCATCATTTCATTGTTTCCTCACCCTGATCCCGCTACTAATTTCCTTAGAAATCATCACGCAAGAACTGTGAGATTTACCACAAATTACAGTTTTAAGAGGCTTTGCCGATAGTATAGATGGGTAAGATCGCTTTTCATGCATTAAGAATAATCTTATAATGAACCCACTATAACAGAGAGGTGCCTATGATCGACTTAGAACTGGGGAACTGGAAAGACTTTATCGAAGCGATGTTGACTCGTAAGTAACATCCTCATAAAGGAAAATGGCGGAGAACCCACCGACCGGCCTTTCCAACGCAGAACAGACAACGCGTCCGGTTCGCAAAACCGGATAACGTTTTTAAGAGGGCCGCAGCGAACAACGTTGCGGCCCTTTTTTATTGCCTCTGCACGGTTCGGTTACGTTTACGCCTGAGGCGGCAGCATCAACGCATTGACTTATGAATTATCTTTTAGCATTCAGGTTTATCGCCTAATCCATAAGTGCAGGCAAAAGGATCGATCCACTCGTTATGTTTGTGGAAAAAAACGATTAATTCTTTACTTTTGAAAAAAACATACCCTAAACCGCTGGAATATATCATCCACTCCCCCGCCGATCCATCCTGAAAAACAACAGCGCCTGTTGCTATGCAAGGTGAGGAGTACTTAACTTCAAGAGGGCCAAAGTCTTGTGATTGTTTTGCCAGTCTGAAAAAACGCGATATTTGTTCTATATTTGGTTTGAACAATTTGCAAATTATTTCCTCATTATCTTTATCATTATCTCGTCCTTTATTATGTATTTCGTCCTGCGCTATATCAAGGTGTCTTACATTTTTTGCATGTATAAATCCTGACATTAAACATAAAAAAAGAAAAAAAGTAGGCGGCGATTTTTTTAATTTTACCATTTTGCTGTGCTCGCCTCTGTGATATTTTTTCTGGCTATTTCAGGGTGTCGGTAGATTTCATTTAAAGGCACTTGTAATGTATCAGCTAGTTCATTAATTAGCCACTGTAAGGCATCATTTTGTAGAGAATTGACATGTTCAAAAACTGGATTGTCGCCTTTCCCTGCTTTCCCAACTATTTCTATACCAATGCTGTCGCTATTAATCGGGAACCTATCAGGAAATGTTTTTTCTTGCTCGATTCTTGATATTTTAGTGAAGTTTTTCCAATCCATTTCGAGCACTGCCATCTTTTTAAACTCAGCAGGATCACACTTTTTTGTTAAAAAACATCTGGATTGACTTTTCCCCACGTGCCAGGTAATCCGGAACAGGGACGCCGTCTGATAAATCGTGCCGTCCTTATCGATAAGAAAATGCGCGCCGTTGGCGCCTGCATTTTGATAACTGTTAAAGGTACTGCGGGCGGTTGGGCTGTCCGTTTGATGCACCACGATACCATTTACCTTATCCAGCTTTCCTCGCTCTATCGTTTTAAATATTTTAACAATAATGCGGGCAGCATCAACGTGGCCATTTTCATCAATGTATAACATAACATTCCCTTTTTATGTTAATAACGGAAACATACTTTTGACCGGGGAGTAGGCTTCTCAGAAGTAATATCCCCATACCTGATGCCTTTCAGAACTGCAAAGGCTGCCAGCGTTAGCATTCAGGTTCATCGTCTAATCCATAAGTGCAGGCAAAAGGATCGTTCCAGGGGTTATCTTTATGGAAAAATACCCATGTTTTTCCATTTTTTAACGTCACATATGCTAACCCACTTGACTGTATCGTCCATTCTCCGAAGGAACCATCATCAAATAATAGGGTTCCATAAGAAATACAAGGCGAATAATACTCATGTAGCAAGGAACCGGATTCTTCAGATTCTCTGGCTACCTTGAAAAAATGGATTAACTGCTTTTCAGAGGGTCTGAATTCCTGGCATCCCTCTTTTTCATCGTTCGCGTTGAGGCCTTCATATTGTATGCCTGCCGCTTCGATATCGATACGCTCTACAGTTCGACATTGAGCATAACTTAAAAATAAAGAGCTAAAATATAAAAAAATGAATAATTTTTTAATTACCATTGTGCTGTACTGGCTTCTGTAGAAGTTTTTCTGGACGTCTCTGGATGACGATATATTTCATTCATCGTAACCTGAAGGGTGTCTGCCAATTCATGGATCAGCCATCGCAGTGCTTCATTCTGGAAAGAGTTCACTCTTTCGTAGACACGTTCTTGCCCTTTTACCATTGTTATTGATTGACCTACAATTTCAATGCCTACACTGTCACTATTGATCGGAAAACGATTGGGGAAATTTTTTGCATGTTCTGACTTTGAAATTTTATCACTATTTTTCCACGACTTTTCCAATTCTGCTACTCTTTTGAATTCAGCAGGATCACATTTTTGGGTCATGAAACAGCGGGATTTAATTTTCCCCACATGCCAGGTAATCCGGAACAGGGACGCCGTCTGATAAATCGTGCCGTCCTTATCGATAAGAAAATGCGCGCCGTTGGCGCCTGCATTTTGATAACTGTTAAAGGTACTGCGGGCGGTTGGGCTGTCCGTTTGATGCACCACGATACCATTTACCTTATCCAGCTTTCCTCGCTCTATCGTTTTAAATATTTTAACGATAATGCGGGCAGCATCAACGTGACCCTTTTCATCTATGTATAACATAACATTCCCTTTTTATGTCTGGTGTGCTTAAACCATTTGACGGGTTTTAATGTCATATCCCATGGAGGCGGTGCCCGCTGCCAGGCCCGCCGAATTATGCAGCCTGTAATCCAGTCTGAATTGTGAAAAGGATAAGCCGACTTTTTCTCGCGGAGCGCGCATGGTGTTATAACAGACAGTGTGAACGCGGGTAATAATAATATCCTGAAGCACAATGCGAATATATTCCAGCGGTGGATTGCCGGGTTTCCGTAAAGTTATTACCGCCTCAGACAGATGTTTACCTGATGCGCAGTATCGAAGGAGGGCAGGGCTGGCAGTGTCGGTGTAGTGGTCGAAGACCAGGTCGTTAACGGTGAATCTTCCGCAATGGCCATTTTTTGAAGAATTGTGTACTCCCCAGCGCCACCAGAGCATGTCAATCGCGCCTTTATGTCTTTCGTCCTGAGAGTTGCCATGAATTCCATTTAGTTTGATAAAACTGTCCTGTGTCATACTTCTTCCCTGTTAGCATCATTGCTAAAAAAAGTCCTGAATCCCTGCGCTGTTACCATTGGTAAACGCGTCTGGCACATTAAAAGGGATCTTTGCCAACCGTTCTGCCCGCGGGATCACATATATGATCCGATGTGCTACCGCAGGCGATAAAAAGATATGCTTTGTTGCGGTAGCTTTAATTTAGTCAGTTATTCGGATGTTTTGAGCGGAAATCGCTGCCGTACCAGCACAAAGAACAGCGGTACAAAGAAGATCGCCAGCAGCGTGGCGGAGATCATTCCGCCCATCACGCCCGTGCCCACCGCGTGCTGGCTGCCAGAACCTGCACCGTTGCTGATTACCATCGGCAGCACGCCAAATATAAACGCCAGCGAGGTCATCAGGATCGGCCTCAGCCGCTGCCGTGAGGCTTCCAGCGTGGCTTCGATCAGATCGCGGCCTTTGCCGTTCATCTCGTTGGCGAATTCAACAATCAAAATTGCGTTTTTGGCCGACAGTCCGATCACGGTGAGCAGCCCCACCTGAAAGTAGACATCGTTTTCCAGCCCGCGCAGCCAGGTCGCCACCAGCGCACCCACTACCCCGAGCGGCACCACCAGCATCACTGAGAAGGGTACTGACCAGCTTTCATACAGCGCGGCCAGACAGAGAAACACCACCAGCAGTGACAGCGCATACAGGGCGGGCGCCTGCGAACCGGTTAGCCGCTCCTGCCATGACGCGCCCGTCCATTCCAATCCGAAGCTGCCGGGTAACTGACTGACAATTTTTTCCATTTCCGTCATGGCGGTGCCGGTACTGATGCCGGTTGCGGCTTCGCCGACGATCTCTACGGATGAATAGCCGTTATAGCGTTCGAGGCGCGGCGAACCCGTTTCCCATGAGGAGGTGGCAAAGGCGGTAAACGGCACCATTCCGCCGCTGCTGTTGCGCACGTACCATTTGTTAATATCGTCCGGCAGCATGCGGAACGGCGCGGCCGCCTGAACGTAAACCTTCTTCACGCGACCGCGATCGAGGAAATCGTTCACATAGGTTGATCCCCAGCCGGTCTGAAGCGTGTTGTTAATATCATCGATCGACACGCCCAGCGCCTGGGCTTTGCGCTGATCGATGTTGATACGTAGCTGCGGCGTGTCGTCCAGACCGTTGTGGCGAACGCGCGCCAGCGTCGCATCGCCTTCCGCCGCCGTCAGCAGCTTGTCCCTCGCCGCCATCAGCGCGTCATGGCCTGCGCCGGCATGGTCCTGTAAGTACATATCAAAACCCGCCGAGTTGCCCATGCCGGTAATGGCGGGCGGACTGCTGGCGATCACTCGCGCCTCCCTGATCTGGCGGAACGCTTTCGTGGCGCGTTCGATAATGGCAAATGAGCTACGTTCTGCGCTGTCGCGCGACTGCCAGTCTTTCAAACGGATAAACATGCGTGCCACGTTCTGACCGTTGCCGCCCGGCCCGGAACCGATGGTTGAAAACACCGACAGCACATTCTCTTTTTCTTTCGTCAGATAATACTGCTCCACCTTGTTCACCACGCGATTGGTTTGCTGAAGCGTGGAGCCAGGCGGCAGTTGTACCTGCGTCATAAATATGCCGCGATCTTCCAGCGGTAAAAACGACGTGGGCAGATGGATAAAAAGAAGGGCCATCCCCGCAATAAGCGCTACGTAAAGCACCAGCCAGCGGCCCGCTTTGGCGAGTATTTTTCCTACGCCGCGCTCATAGCGCGCCGCGTTCTTATTGAAGGTGCGGTTAAACCAGCCGAAGAAGCCGCGGCGTTCATGGTGCTGGCCCGTTGGTTTCAGCAGCGTGGCGCAGAGGGCAGGGGTCAGGATCATCGCCACCAGCACTGACAGCACCATCGCCGATACGATAGTAATAGAGAACTGGCGATAGATTGCGCCGGTGGTGCCGCCAAAAAATGCCATCGGCACGAACACCGCTGACAACACCAGCGCAATACCGACCAGCGCGCCCTGAATCTGCCCCATCGATTTACGCGTGGCGTCTTTAGGCGACAGTCCCTCTTCGCTCATGATGCGCTCCACGTTTTCAACGACAACGATGGCATCATCCACCAGCAAACCGATGGCCAGCACCATGGCGAACATCGTCAGCGTGTTAATGCTAAAACCGCAGGCGGAGAGAATGGTGAAGGTGCCGAGCAGTACTACCGGTACGGCAATAGTTGGAATAAGCGTTGCGCGGAAATTTTGCAGAAACAGGTACATCACCACGAAAACCAGGATCACCGCTTCCACCAGCGTTTTCACCACGTCCTCAATGGACGCCGTGACGAACGGGGTGGTTTCAAAGGCGATTTCCGCCTTCAGCCCCTGTGGGAAGTAGTGGGAAAGCTCGTCGATGCGAGCACGCACCAGCTTATCGGTATCGAGTTCGTTGGCGCCGGATGCCAGTTTAATGCCCAGCCCTGAGGCGGCCTGGCCGTTATACTGGCTGAGAAAATCGTACTTCTCCGCGCCCAGCGCCACGTCAGCGACGTCGCCCAGTTTGACCTCTGAGCCGTCTTTGTTAACGCGCAGCGTGATATTTTTAAACTGCTCTGGCGTCGTCAGCAGCGACTGAGAATTGATGGTGGCATTCAGCGCCTGCGTATCAACGGAGGGCAGGCCGCCCAGCTGTCCGACTGCCACCTGGCTGTTTTGCGACTCAATCGCGCTGACCACGTCCGAAGTGGTCAGCGCATAATTAATCATTTTGTTCGGATCGAGCCAGATACGCATGGCGTACTGTGAACCGTAAGCATCTACCTGGCCGACGCCTTCGATTCGGCTGAGCGGGTCCTGCACGTTACTGGCGACATAGTCAGCGATATCCTGTTTATTCATGCTGCCATCGGTGGAAACGAATGCCACCATCAAAATATTTGTGTCGCCGGTTTTGGTGACCGTCACACCCTGCGACTGCACGGCCTGGGGGAGCTTTCGCAGCGCGGTCTGAAGCTGATTTTGTACCTGCTGTCTGGCTTCGTTGGGATCGGTGCCCGCCAGAAAAGTCAGCGTGATCGTGGCCTGCCCGGTGTTGCTGCTCTGGGAGGACATGTACATCATGTTGTCGATCCCGGTCATATTCTGTTCAATCACCTGGGTGACTGTGTTTTCCAGCGTTTTGGCCGACGCGCCCGGATAGTTGGCGGTGATGCGTACGTTTGGTGGTGCAAGGCTGGGATATTGCTCAACGGGAAGGGAAAAAATAGCCAACGTGCCGGTCAGGCAAAGCAGGATGGCGATGACCCACGCAAAAATCGGGCGATCGATAAAAAAATTCGCCATTGAACGTAAACTCCAGGTTTGTTTTCAGGGTTTCTGCGTCGGCCGCATTCCATCCGATCTTTGGTGCGAATAATCACCATCGGCGTGTTTTAGATCTCGCCTCAACTTTACGCGTCAGCCAGCAGGGAATCGTGAAGAAATTGAGGAGAATATGTAAAATATCATGCTGCCGCCCCGGTGAATAGCGGGCCCTCAGTCGCACCTGAGAGGATAGTGAAGCAATACTGAAGTGCCCCCGCCATCCACCGCGCGGATAGTCAGATGACCTTCCAGGCTGGCGGCGCGTTCGCGCATAATGGTTAAGCCATAATGGCCCGGTGGGCTGTCGGGTTGCGTGATGCCGCGCCCGTTATCAATGATTTCGATAGTCGCACTGTTGTCTGCATTACGCTCACAGCGGATGCGAATTTCCGACGCGTCAGCGTGGCGAATGGCGTTAAGCAACGCTTCACGCACGATTTGCAGCACGTGTACCTGATTTTGCGACGCCAGATGCGGGTCAACCGGTTCGCCTTCGAGCAGGATGATGGCGCGGGTTTGCTTACGCAGCGGCGCAATCGCCTGCTGAAGCGCGGTAGAGAGATCGGCGGGTTCAATGGAGAGACGAAACGTGGTGAGCAGTTCCCGTAGCTGGCGGTTTGCCTCGCTCAGCGCCTCATCGATCTCGCCGACGATTGCCTTTGCCGGCCCGGCGTTGTCATCCACCACACGCTTCAGACGCGCAAGCTGGATGCGCAAATAGGCCAGCGACTGCGCCAGCGAATCATGCAGTTCGCGGGCAATGGTGGCGCGCTCTTCCATCAGCAGCAGATGCTGAACCTGCCGTTGCGCCTGCTCCAGTTCCAGCGCGCGGGAGAGCATAGAGGCCAGTCCCTGCATCAGTTGCGCTTCGCTGTGCTGCGCCTGCCAGCGAAGCTCGCCTCCTTTAATCACTGCGGCATCCAGCGGCATACTTTGCCATGACAGCGTCTCGTCTGGCGTGCCTGCGGTAAGCTCTCGTTCAGGCGATGCGGCGAGGGTAATGCAGCGCAGCCCCTCGCGCGTGAGCACCAGCTCCAGCACCTGAGAGAGCGCTGTGGCGCTGTTAAAATGGCTGCTCAGCGTTTCCGAGCAGCGGTACAACAGCGTCAGGCGACGATTGGCCTGGCGCAGGTCGCGCGTTTTCTCTTTTACTGCGTCTTCCAGGTAGTGATAGTGTTTTTCAAGCTCCTGAGACATTTTGGTAAAAGCGCGTGCCAGCACGCCCAGTTCGTTTTCCAGCTGCGTATCCAGCGGCGAGTGGGAAAACTGTGCCTGCTCGATCTGTTGACTGGCAGTCACCAACTGATTCAGCGGCATCACCACCTGGCGGCGTACCGAGCGCAGCGTCCACATCACCAGCGCAATGATGGCCATAAAACCCAACAGGCTGCTCACGGCAACCATCTTCATTTTCAGTTCCGCCCAGCGTTGCAGAGAAAGCACAAAACTGTCGATCTGCGCGACGTAATGCGAAACATGCTGCTGATAATGCTGCGTTTTTCCGGCCAGAAGATCGGGCTGAAGCCGCTGCCACGACTGAAGCAGCTCATGATAGCGGTCGCGGACGCTGGCGGGAACGTAACGACGGTCGAGCTTGCTCAGGGCAGGCGCATCCAGGGACTGCTGATAGTGACTGATGTCGCGGCTCAGGCCTGCGGGATCGTGGGTGGCGTCCCATACCAGCCGGTAGCTCTGCATACGCAGCGAGCCGGCAATGTTTACCGCCTCGGCGTCGCGCAGGCTGGCGGAAAGCGTGAGCAGCGCCAGCCCCGTTGAGAACACGGAAAGCAGGGCAATTGAAAAAAGCGCGCGCGCCAGACTGCCGGTCACAGAGCGTTTTAGCATAATGATATTCCTTGCATAATGGCAGCAAGTATATCGCCAAACGCAGGCTAAGTTTCTGATCTGACGTAATAGTGGAAGGCAGATTCCGCAATACGATAAAACGTGCGCGGCCTCACTTGTTCTCAGTCATTTGTTTCGTTATAGTGGCTGCGTTAACAAAATGTGCTTTTTTCTTCTTTACATTCAGATACATAGTTAACTAAATGTAACTATTATTGACACTTCTTTTTCCTGACTTGCACTTCTTTCACAATCTCTTAACGCCTTTACGCTGTGTCGACACTGATTTTCATTGCATCGCTCATAATTAATTCCGTAACGAATCATCTGCGACGAGGAATGATTATGAATATGAAATTACCTGCGCTTTTTGCCGCTGCCGTACTGGCCGCAACCTCTTTCTCCGCACTGGCTGCCACTCAGGTCGATCAGGATCAGAGCCAAAACCTTCAGGCGGCAGGAACAGTGACCATCAGCAATGTAAACGGCTCGCTTGACGATGCAAACCGCCAGCTTAAAGCCAAGGCCGAAGAGATGGGCGCAAGCCACTATCGCATTATCCGCGCTGAAACCCCCGGCGATTCAAGCCTGTGGAGTGGTACTGCGGAGATCTACCGCTAATCCCTTGTTTACCCTTACCATCCCTGTGTAGTTTTGTGTAATTTTACCGGACCGACCGCCCTTTGCGGTCGGTTTTTTTATGCCTGCATCCCAACGTTATGATTATCCCAACAGAATTTTTGCGTCGGCTTTAGAGAACGGTTAGGATTCATCGCCGCAATTTTTCCTGATGCGTTAAACAATAAATAGAGAAACAGCGGCGTTGCGCGGGGCATCTACGCTCTGCTGCGCAATCGTTTAGTCAGTGCGGCGTGCTGCACTGACTATCAGTTTGGACAGGATAACAGGACAGATAATGAAGGCTGACAAAAAGACAGGGGCGGAGAAACGTGCCGCCAGAAGACGCTGGTTAAATTCTCACGACTCCGGCTATCACAAAGCGATGGATAATCGTCACGTTCAGATGATTGCCATCGGCGGCGCAATAGGAACGGGTTTGTTTCTTGGGGCAGGTGCCCGCTTGCAGGTAGCCGGGCCGGCGTTGGCTATTGTCTATCTGGTATGCGGAATTTTCTCTTTCTTCATTCTGCGGGCGCTGGGCGAACTGGTTCTTCACCGTCCTTCCAGCGGCAGCTTTGTGTCCTACGCCCGTGAGTTTCTCGGTGAGAAAGCATCTTACGTCGCGGGTTGGATGTATTTTGTTAACTGGGCGATGACCGGTATTGTCGATATCACCGCCGTGGCGCTGTATATGCACTACTGGGGCGCGTTTGGTGACGTGCCGCAGTGGGTGTTCGCCCTTGGCGCGCTGGCGATTGTCGGCACCATGAACATGATCGGCGTAAAGTGGTTTGCCGAAATGGAGTTCTGGTTTGCACTGATCAAAGTGCTGGCTATCGCAATTTTCCTCGTTGTCGGCGTGGTTTTCCTTGGCAGCGGCAAGCCGCTGGACGGTAACGCGACGGGCTTCCATCTTATCAGCGATAACGGCGGCTTCTTCCCGCACGGTCTGCTGCCTGCGCTGGTTCTGGTGCAGGGCGTGGTATTTGCGTTTGCCTCGATTGAACTGGTCGGCACCGCAGCCGGTGAATGTAAAGATCCCAAAACCATGCTGCCAAAAGCCATTAACAGCGTTATCTGGCGTATTGGATTGTTCTACGTCGGATCGGTAGTGCTGCTGGTGTTGCTGCTGCCGTGGAACGCGTATCAGGCGGGGCAGAGTCCATTCGTGACGTTCTTCTCCAAACTGGGCGTGCCTTATGTGGGCAGCATTATGAATATCGTGGTGCTGAGCGCGGCGCTTTCCAGCCTCAACTCCGGACTCTATTCGACTGGCCGCATCCTGCGATCCATGTCAATGGGGGGCTCCGCGCCGAAGTTCATGTCGAAAATGAGCGGTCAGCAGGTGCCTTACATGGGCATTCTGGTCACCATTGGCGTCTATATCATTGGCGTTTACCTGAACTACATCGTGCCGTCACGCGTCTTTGAGATCGTGCTGAACGTCGCCTCGCTGGGCATTATCTCTTCGTGGGCGTTCATCGTGGTTTGCCAGATGCGCTTACGTAAAGCGATTAAGGAAGGTAAAGCGGAGGACGTCAGCTTTAAGCTGCCCGGCGCGCCTTTCACCTCGTGGCTGACGCTGTTGTTCCTTGCCAGCGTGCTGGTACTGATGGCGTTCGATTATCCGAACGGAACATACACCATTGCCGCTGTGCCGCTTATTGCTCTTTTGCTGATCCTTGGTTGGTTCGGCGTCCGCAAGCGGGTTGCCACCGTGGCGGAAACGGAACATCAGCAGGTTAAAAGCGAATTGCCTGAATAGGATGAATAATTGTTTTGAAGGCGGTTCAGTAATGAGCCGCTTTTTTTTGCCTTCAGAAAAGCATTGAGATTCAGATAGTTTTCCCGCTCGCCTGCTTTTATCATGGCAAACCAGTTATTATGCATTGGAGCCTGTATGTCGGACAAAATTACCGTCGTTAAAAATAAAATCCTCTCTGAAAACTGGTTCGTCCTGCGCAACTTTACGTACGATCTCACCACCCGCGACGGCTCAACGCTGCGCCACAAGCGTGAAGTATACGATCGCGGCAACGGCGCCACTATCCTGCTCTACAACCGCGAAAAAAACAGCGTCATTCTCACGCGCCAGTTCCGCATCGCGACCTGGGTAAACGGTAATGAAAGCGGGTTTTTGATTGAAACCTGCGCCGGCCTGCTGGACAACGACACGCCGGAAGACTGCATCCGTAAAGAGGCCGTTGAAGAGACCGGCTACGAGGTCGGAGAGGTTGAGAAAATTTTTGAAATGTATATGTCGCCAGGCGGCGTGACGGAACTTCTGCATTTTTTTGCTGCGGAATACCACGACGCGTTACGCGCCAACGCAGGCGGCGGCGTAGAGGATGAGGATATCGATGTCATCGAAGTGACATTTCCCCAGGCGTGGGCGATGGTCAAACAGGGTAAAATCAAGGATGCCAAAACCGTTATGTTGCTGCAACATGCGCTGATTGAAGGCTGGCTGCACCCTTAACGTAATTTGCTTAACACAAACTCTTAAAAAATTAAAAAGTCGTGCACGGTAAATAATTAAGATGCCGACTTTTTAATAATCGCTGATGATTCCTGAACGCTCCAGAACTAATTAATTAATCAGTCTCAAATAAGGCCGGTTGAACGTTGTCTGCAAAAAATTAATAACCCGGGTTTTTATTTCATAAAAAAAGTGAAATCAATCACAATATACAGAATTTAAAGAGGTTTTTTCAGCGACGCTATTGCCTGTACCGCCATTAAGCCTGCATCTTGTCCGACTAATCTGATTGAGATTGCCCTCATCAAAAGCGAGGATGGTTTTTAAAGCATTACCTCAATTTATAATAATTTACGCACGATCGTTACGGCGTTATTTTGCCAATTGGATTGAAAAAAAAGGGGTTATGAGCGACCATCAAAAGAAGCTCATTGCGCCGTATTATCTGGGATACCCGTTATAAATGCCTTATCGGATAAAAGTCAGTTTTATTTTTATGCTGCTGTTTTCTGCGTCGGGACACGCTGAGCCTCTACAAAAGACGTTTTCCGACTGGCAGATAACCTGCAATAACCTCAACTATTGCGAGACGCGCAACTTACCCGGTGAAAATGGTCTGGTGATGACGGTCAGTCGACATGCGGGAGTAAACGATCGTCCGCTGCTGCGGATTGATTATGGCAACCGCTATTCCGGCGAGCTAACGGGCGGGCCATTAAAAGATAATCTTCTGCTCGACGGCAAGCGCCTGCGGCTGGATCTGAAGCACTGGACGGTTGAGCCGCACCACTTTGCCACCTCACATACCATCTCTATTGATGAGTTTTTCCAGCAGGTGATGGAGGCGGGCACGATTCAACTGCTGTATCGTCGTGGCGCAACCATCTCTCTGCGCGGGCTGAAGGCGGCATTATTATTAATGGATGACGTCCAGGGAAGAGTGAACAGCACCAGCGCCTGGATAAAGCGCGGCCCTGAGATCCCAATCCCCGATGAGCCTGTCGCGCCCGAAGTCACGCCTGCGCGACGTCCACCGTTGGCGCTGACGCGGGACGAAACCACGGGACTGATTGATTTCGGCACCTGGCGCATCGATACCGATGAGTGCTCGCTGGACCCTCAGCGCAGAGAAGTCAGCGTGTCGCCGCTTACGGATGAAAAAGCCCTGCTGTTGGTGAGTTGTGAAATGGGCGCCTATAACGTGATCTCCCTTGCTTACGAAGTCACGCGTGCGCAGCCTTATGTCGCGAAAGGCATTACGTTGACGCTGCCGTTCACACCGCCGCGTCAGACTGAAAAACAGTTGGAACTGATCAATGCACGCTTTGATCCCGATCGCGGGGAACTGGTGACGTTTGGCAAAGGTCGTGGTTTGGGCGACTGCGGGGTGGCTTCTCGCTGGCAATATAACGGACGTGAGTTTGTGCTGGCCGAGTATGCGGAAGAGAGCACCTGCGACGCCTGGCACGGCAGTGATGACTGGCCGACGCTGTGGACCAGCAAAAATGCGCCAGCAGGCGACGTGGAAATGACGCCATAAAAAAAACCGCCCAACGTTCCGAAGGGCGGTTTTTTTGTTGAGTGCCTTAGTGAGGCTTCAACAGCGATTCGGCGTGGCTGACAATGTTCTCGACGGTAAAGCCGAATTCGTTGAACAGTTTCCCGGCCGGAGCCGATTCGCCGAACGTGGTCATGCCGACGATAGCGCCGTTCAGACCCACATACTTGTACCAGTAGTCAGCGATGCCTGCTTCTACCGCCACGCGTGCGGTGACGCCGGAAGGCAGCACGGATTCACGATATGCCGCATCCTGCTTATCGAACAGATCGGTAGACGGCATCGACACTACGCGCACGTTGTGGCCGCTGGCGTTCAGCTTTTCAGCCGCGCCCAGGGTGATTTCCACTTCAGAACCGGTGGCAATCAGGATCACATCCGGCGTGCCGTCGCTGTCTTTCAACACATAAGCGCCGCGGGAGATATTCTCCACCTGCTGTTTCGTACGTTCAGGCTGCATCAGGTTCTGACGCGAAAGGATCAGCGTTGTCGGGCCATGATGACGCTCCACGGCGTGTTTCCAGGCCACGGCGGTTTCTACCTGATCGCACGGGCGCCATACGCTGAGGTTTGGCGTGACGCGCAGGCTGGCAATCTGTTCAACCGGCTGATGCGTCGGGCCATCTTCGCCCAGACCAATTGAGTCATGGGTATACACCATGATCTGACGCGCCTTCATCAGTGCAGCCATACGCACCGCGTTACGCGCATATTCGACAAACATCAGGAACGTGGCGGTGTATGGCACAAAACCGCCGTGGTGCGCGATACCGTTGGCGATAGCGGTCATACCGAATTCACGCACGCCATAGTGAATATAGTTGCCTGCCTGATCTTCTTTAATGGATTTCGAACCAGACCAGATAGTGAGGTTGCTCGGTGCAAGGTCAGCCGAGCCGCCCAGAAACTCCGGCAAAATTTTACCGTAAGCTTCCAGCGTGTTTTGCGACGCTTTACGGCTGGCGATTTTCTGCGGGTTGGCCTGAAGCTCTTCGATAAATTTCTGCGTCTCCTGCTCCCAGTTTTCCGGCATACCGCCATCCATACGGCGCGCATATTCGGCAGAGAGTTCAGGGAAAGCAGACTGATAGGCGGCGAACTTGTCGTTCCACGCTTTTTCGGCCTGTTTACCCGCTTCTTTCGCGTCCCATTGTTGATAGATTTCGTCAGGGATTTCAAATGGCGGGTAGTTCCAGCCCAGCGCTTTACGGGTCAGCGCCACTTCTTCTTCGCCCAACGCCGCGCCGTGCGACTCCTCTTTACCCGCTTTGTTTGGCGAGCCAAAACCGATAACGGTTTTACAGATGATCAGGGAAGGCTTGTCGGTAACGCTCTGCGCTTCTTTGATAGCTTTCGCCACAGCATCAGGATCGTGGCCGTCGATTTCATGAATAACGTGCCAGTTATAGGCTTCGAAACGTTTGGCGGTATCGTCGGTGAACCAGCCTTCGGTTTCACCATCAATAGAGATGCCGTTATGGTCGTAAAAACCGATCAGTTTGCCCAGGCCCAGCGTACCGGCCAGCGAGCAGACTTCATGGGAAATACCTTCCATCAGGCAGCCATCGCCCATAAAGACGTAGGTGTGGTGGTCGACAACGTCGTGGCCCGGGCGGTTAAACTGCGCGCCCAGCGTACGTTCGGCAATGGCCAGGCCAACTGCGTTCGCCAGACCCTGGCCCAGCGGGCCGGTTGTGGTTTCAACGCCTGGCGTATAGCCGATTTCCGGGTGGCCCGGCGTTTTAGAGTGCAGCTGACGGAAGTTTTGCAGTTCGGTAATCGGCAGGTCGTAGCCGGTAAGGTGCAGCAGACTGTACAGCAGCATGGAACCATGACCGTTTGATAAAATGAAACGGTCGCGGTTGGCCCAGGTCGGGTTGGTGGGATTGTGATGCATAAAGTCGCGCCACAGCACTTCGGCAATATCAGCCATACCCATTGGCGCACCAGGGTGGCCGCTGTTCGCTTTCTGTACCGCATCCATACTCAGCGCGCGAATGGCGTTAGCGAGCTCTCTACGTGAAGACATGTGTTTCTCCATGAGTTTTCGGGGAAAGAGGGTGGGAAAGGGCGCGCGCAGAGGGCGAACGCATTCGCCCTGACATGACGATGAAGAAAGCGGCGCCGCCCACTTCTGATTTGATTACAGTTTGGCTGCCAGCACGTCTTCCAGCTTCTGCTGGTCGACGGCGAACTGGCGAATACCATCAGACAGTTTTTCCACTGCCATCGCGTCCTGATTGTGCTCCCAACGGAACTCAGATTCAGAAAGCGGCGCAGGATGGTGGAAGCCTTCGGTAGACGGCGTGAGTTTGCGCTCAACCGGCGCATCGCTGGCCTGAAGCTCTTTCAGCAGGTCGGGAGAGATCGTCAGGCGATCGCAGCCTGCCAGCGCCAGGATCTGCTCAACTTTACGGAAGCTGGCACCCATGATCACCGTGTTGTAGCGATGCTGCTTATAGTATTCGTAGATATTGCGCACGGACACCACGCCCGGATCTTCGTCCACGACGTACGGATCAAGCGGCTTACGGGTGTTGTACCAGTCGTAAATACGGCCAACAAACGGGGAGATCAGGTAGACGCCCGCTTCAGCACAGGCACGTGCCTGGGCAAAGGAGAACAGCAGCGTCAGGTTACAGTTGATGCCGTTTTTTTCCAGCTCTTCCGCCGCGCGAATGCCTTCCCAGGTGGAGGCAAGCTTAATCAAAATGCGCGAACGATCGATGCCGTTGTCTTCATACATTCTGACCAGCTTTTCGGCTTTGGTCACGCACATGCCGCGATCGAATGAGAGCCGCGCGTCTACTTCCGTTGAGACGCGGCCAGGCACGCTTTTCAGAATTTCCATACCCAGATTGACGGCGACTTTATCGCTGGCGTTAATAATCTGCGTTTCTTTGCTGCCGCCCTGTTTTTTGGCGTAGTCGATAGCGTCGGTGATCAGGTGTTTATAGGAGTCGAGGCCGGCCGCTTTAAGGATTAGAGACGGGTTGGTCGTGGCGTCTTCAGGATTGTAGTTACGAATCGATTCAATATCGCCACTGTCTGCCACCACTGTGGTGTACTGTTTCAGTGCGTCAAGCTGGTTCATCTCATGGCTCCTTGATGTGCTACAAATAAAACCGCATCGACAGGCGCTCCGCTCAGGGCTGAGCCGAAAAGCCAATGGTGTCAGCCCCGCACTTACATAAAGTCGGGGCAACAGGCATAGCGACGCGGTGATCTGTTCTCAGGGCAAACATTGCATCAGACGACCGACAATGGAAATGCGTTTTCTCTGATTGTTGCAATGGGTTCGCCCGATAGTCAGGTGCGGCAGGTGAAAAAAAGCCGCATCTGAAAGTGTAGCAGCTGTGCAGCATAACGTCGGATCGCTGATGAGACGCGCTTAAAGCCATGCCTTAACCGGCAAAAAATCGCTGTAAAGCGCTGCTTCCGGCGATCCCGGTTCCGGCTGCCAGTTATATTCCCACGCCACCTTCGGCGGCATCGACATCAAAATCGACTCGGTACGGCCGCCGGTCTGCAAACCAAACAGCGTGCCGCGATCCCACACCAGGTTGAATTCCACGTAACGTCCGCGGCGATAGAGCTGAAATTCCCGCTCGCGCTCGCCCCAGCGCTGTAATTTACGTCGCGCAACGATGGGCAGGTAGGCGTCCAGGTAACCTTCTCCAACGGCCTGTATGAAGCGGAAAGACGTGGCAAAATCAGGCGTGTTTAAATCGTCAAAGAACAGGCCGCCGATCCCGCGCTGCTCGTTGCGGTGCTTAATAAAAAAGTAGTCATCGCACCATTTTTTATAGCGTGGATAGACGTCATCGCCAAAGGGCCGACAGAGATCAAACGCCGTCTGATGCCAGTGCACGGCGTCCTCGGTGAAGCCGTAGTAGGGCGTCATATCAAAGCCGCCGCCGAACCACCAGACCGGCGCCGCGCCCGGCTTTTCCGCAATAAAAAAGCGCACGTTGGCGTGACTGGTCGGCACGTAGGGATTTTCAGGATGAACCACCAGCGACACGCCCATCGCCTCGAAGCTGCGGCCTGCCAGTTCGGGGCGATGCGCGGTGGCCGAAGCGGGCATCTGGTCGCCGTGAACGTGGGAGAAATTAACGCCCGCCTGCTCGAAAACCGCGCCGTTGCGGAGTACACGGCTGCGCCCGCCGCCGCCCTCCTCGCGCGTCCAGTTATCTTCTTTAAAGGCGCCGCCGCCGTCGGCCTCTGCCAGTTGCTGGCAAATGCGATCCTGTAACAGCAGCAGAAATTGCTTAACGTCGGCGATATCGGGTGCGTTCATAAGTTCACCTGGCTTTTAAAAAGAGGTCGCGAAGTATACGCCATTTCTGCCCGTCAGGCTCATCTGCGCCGGGCGGCTTTTTTACCTTTAATTCTCACGCGGACTTGCACGCCTTTAAGAATGCGTGATAATCAGCGAATTATGACTAACTTCAGGGGCTACGGCATGGAAATACGCGTATTCAGGCAGGAAGATTTCGAAGAGGTGATCACGCTGTGGGAGCGCTGTGATTTGTTGCGCCCCTGGAACGATCCTGAGATGGATATTGAGCGCAAGCTTAACCACGATCCTGACCTGTTTCTGGTGGCGGTGGTGGGCGGCGAAATCGTCGGTACGCTGATGGGCGGCTATGATGGCCATCGCGGTTCGGCCTACTACCTTGGCGTGCATCCCGATTATCAGGGCCGGGGCTTCGCTAACGCGCTGATCAATCGGCTGGAAAAGAAGCTGATTGCACGCGGTTGCCCCAAAATCAACGTGATGGTGCGCGAAGAGAACGATGCGGTGCTCGGCTTTTATGAAAAGCTGGAGTATGAAATGCAGGACAGCGTGCTGCTCGGTAAACGTCTGATTGAAGATCGGGAATATTAAGGGGCTGGTCGATCGTTATGATGAATCAGACCGCCACGCCTGACGATTATGATGCGAAAGGGCAGTTGAAATTGCCCCTGATTTTTTGGCTGATTTTGCTGCTTCAGGCGCGCACCTGGGTGTTGTTTGTCGCGGCGGGCGCGTCGCGGCAGCAGGGCGCTGCGCTACTTGAAATGTTCTATCCCGATTCAACAACCTTTTGGGTCGGTCTGGCGCTCGGCCTGCCTGCCGCCGTCGGGCTGCTGCTGACGGGCTATCGTCAGCGTCTGCCGCGCCTCTGGCAGGCGTGGCGAACAGTGCTTGCACTGACGCTGATTGCCACCCTGGTTTTACAGTTTCTGCTGAATGATGACGCCTTCTCGCCGCTGTCGATCGTGGTGAGCGGCTGCGATCTGCTGGCGCTGGGGTATCTCTGGCTCAGCGAACGGCTACGCGCCTGTTTCGATCCGGCATTGAATGGCGGTTAAACTTTTCTGTTGATTGGCACTCCAATCACTTCACGCATGTTTGGTTACGATGACAGGAGTTGCAATGAAAATTGTTCGCATGGCGTCTTTGGTCGCTGCACTGGTTCTGGCGGGCTGCGCCAGTACGGGCTCAGGCGATACCAGCGCCCGCTGGTGGAATCCGCTGGAGTGGTCATGGTCGAGCCTGGCGCCCTGGCACTGGTTTGGCTCGTCGCTGGAGGTGACCGAGCAGGGCATTGGCACGCTGAACGGCAGCACCGCAATGAACGAACAGGCGATCGGCGACGGGCTGGGCGGCGATTATCAGGTGCGTAAAGGTATGCGTGGTGAGAATGGCGGCGTGGTGACCTTTTATCAGGCGGTAAAAGATAAGCAGATCAAGATTGAGGTCACCGGTGAAGCCACCATCAGCCGTATTGATGTGACGGACAGCGGCATCGCGACCGCCGACGGTAAGAAAATCGGCACGCCGTTCAGCGATCTCTATTCCAAAGCGTTTAACGCCTGTCAGAAAGGCAGCGGCAGCGACAGAAACGGCGTGGAGTGTAAGGCGCCGGGCAGTCAGCATATCAGCTACGTTTTCAGCGGCGACTGGCGCGGGCCGGAAGGGCTGATGCCAGCAGACGATACCCTGAAGAACTGGACCGTGAGCAAAATTATCTGGCGTCGGTGAAGAATAACGGAGGAGCTTTTCGATCCTGTTCTGTTGCAGTATCAGCCCCTGAGAACCCCTTCGCACTGCGGACAGGTCACCGCCTGTCCGCGCCTTAATGATGCTTTTACCGGCACCGGCTTTGTCTTTTTTCTACGTTGGTCCCGAAGAAGCCCCTTCTTTTCCCACCCGGTGCATAAACTTTCCTGATTGCATATAGCGTTTAGCAATTGCAAATCGCTAAACGGTATATAAAAGCGTTACAGCTTTCTCCCGCGTTATAAATACACTGAATGCCGTTATAGCCGGTTCAGATTTTCAGGATGCAGATAATGTTAACCAGGGTGTTAAAAAATGCGGGCGGCATCGCTTTTACGCTGCTGCTGACAGGCCAGGCGCAGGCTACCGAATTGTTAAACAGCTCCTACGACGTGTCGCGGGAGCTGTTTGCTGCGCTCAACGCCCCTTATCAGCAGCAGTGGGACGCACAGCACCATGGTGACAAACTGACCATCAGGCAATCTCACGCAGGCTCTTCAAAGCAGGCGCTGGCTATCCTACAAGGGCTGAAGGCGGACGTGGTGACTTACAATCAGGTGACCGACGTGCAGATCCTTCATGACCGCGGCGGGCTGATCCCCGCTGACTGGCAGCAGCGACTACCCAATAACAGTTCACCGTTCTATTCGACGATGGCATTCCTGGTTCGTAAGGGGAATCCAAAGAATATTCACGACTGGCGCGACCTGGTAAAAAGCGACGTGAAGCTGATTTTCCCCAATCCTAAAACCTCCGGAAACGGCCGCTATACCTGGCTTGCCGCGTGGGGCGCCGCCGCAAAAGAGAACGGCAACGATCCCGCAAAAACCGAAGCGCTGATGACGCAATTTCTGAAAAACGTAGCGGTATTTGATACCGGCGGACGCGGCGCAACGACCACGTTTGTCGAGCGCAAGCTGGGCGATGTGCTGATAAGTTTTGAATCCGAGGTCAATAATATCCGCAATCAGTACGAAAAAGAGGGCTTTGAGGTCATCGTGCCGAAAACTAATATTCTGGCGGAGTTCCCGGTAACCTGGATCGATAAAAACGTGAAGGCAAACCATACGGAGAGCGCGGCGAAAAGCTATCTGAACTACCTCTACAGCCCACAGGCGCAGGAAATTATTACGCACTATTACTATCGGGTAAATAACCCTGCGCTGATGGCACAGCAGAAAGATCGCTTCCCGCAAATCGACCTCTTTCGCGTGGAAGAGATATTCGGCGGCTGGCCGCAGGTAATGAAAACGCACTTTGCCAGCGGCGGCGAGCTGGACAAACTGCTGGCAGCGGGGCGGCAGTAATGTTTACGACGACAAAACGCGTGCTGCCGGGTTTCGGCCTCAGCCTGGGCAGCAGCCTGTTCTTTACCTGCCTGATTTTATTGCTGCCGGTCAGCGCGCTGCTCATGCAGCTGTCGCAGATGACGCTGGCGCAATACTGGCAGATCGTCACCGATCCGCAGATGATTGCCGCCTATAAAGTCACGCTGATTTCGGCTGGTGTGGCCTCGCTTTTTAACGCGCTGTTCGGCATGCTGATGGCGTGGATCCTCACGCGTTACCGCTTCCCGGGCCGCGCGCTGCTGGATGGGCTGATGGATCTGCCCTTTGCGCTGCCGACGGCGGTAGCGGGCCTGACGCTGGCCGGGCTGTTCTCGGTCAATGGCTGGTATGGTCAGTGGCTGGCGCTGTTCGGTATTAAAGTCTCTTACACCTGGCTCGGCATTGCGGTGGCGATGGCCTTTACCAGCATCCCGTTCGTTGTACGTACCGTGCAGCCGGTTCTGGAAGAGCTGGGCGCCGAATATGAAGAGGCCGCCGAAACGCTGGGCGCCAGCCCGTGGCAAAGCTTCCACCGCGTGGTGCTGCCGGAGGTGGCGCCGGCTCTTTTAGCCGGTACGGCGCTCTCTTTTACCCGCAGCCTTGGCGAGTTTGGTGCGGTCATCTTTATTGCGGGCAACATCGCCTGGAAAACAGAAGTCACCTCGCTGATGATTTTCGTCAAGCTTCAGGAGTTTGATTATCCGGCCGCCAGCGCCATTGCGTCGGTGATCCTCGCCGCCTCGCTGCTGCTGCTGTTTGCCATCAATGTCTTACAAAGCCGCTTTGGCCGTCGCCTGGGAGGTCACTAATGGCTGATATCTCTGCCAGCCACGTTCGCAGCCGCCCCAATCTGGCAAAATGGTTGCTCATCGCCCTTGGCATGATTATTTCGTTTGCACTGCTGGTTGTGCCGCTGATCGCGATTTTTGCCAGCGCCTTTTCAGAAGGCATCGGAGCGATTTTCCGTAATATCGCCGACGGCGACATGCTGCACGCCATCTGGCTGACGATACTGATTGCGCTGATTACCGTGCCGGTCAATCTTGTTTTCGGCACGCTGCTGGCATGGCTGGTGACCCGCTTTAACTTTCCGGGACGTCAACTGCTGCTGACGCTGTTCGATATTCCTTTTGCCGTCTCGCCGGTGGTGGCAGGGCTGATGTACCTGCTGTTCTGGGGCGTTAACGGCCCGGCAGGGGGCTGGCTGGATGCGCACAATATCCAGCTGATGTTTTCGTGGCCCGGCATGGCGCTGGCGACCATTTTCGTTACCTGTCCTTTCGTCGTACGTGAACTGGTGCCGGTCATGCTGAGTCAGGGCAGTCATGAAGACGAGGCGGCGGTGCTGCTTGGCGCTTCCGGCTGGAAAATGTTCTGGCGGGTCACGCTGCCCAATATTCGCTGGGCGCTGCTGTATGGCCTGGTGCTGACCAACGCCCGCGCCATCGGCGAATTTGGCGCAGTGTCGGTGGTGTCGGGATCGGTACGCGGCGAAACCTATACGCTGCCGCTTCAGGTTGAATTACTGCATCAGGATTACAATATTGTCGGCGCATTCACCGCTGCCGGGCTGTTGACCCTGATGGCGATTGCAACGCTTTTCATAAAAAGCGCGGTGCAGTGGCGGCTGGAGCACCAGCAAAAACGCCTGCAACAGGAGGGGAAACATGAGCATTGAAATCAGCAACATCAATAAATCCTTTGGCAAAACGCAGGTTCTGTCTGATATATCACTGGATATCCCTTCCGGCCAGATGGTGGCGCTGCTGGGGCCGTCGGGGTCGGGTAAGACCACGCTGCTGCGCATTATTGCCGGGCTGGAAAGCCAGAGCAGCGGTCGCCTCAGCTTTCACGATAAAGACGTCACCCAGGTGCACGCGCGCGATCGTCAGGTAGGATTCGTTTTCCAGCATTACGCACTGTTCCGTCATATGACGGTTTTTGACAACATCGCTTTTGGCCTGACGGTGCTGCCCCGCCGTAAACGCCCCTCTACGGCGGCAATCAAAGAGAAAGTCAGCCGCCTGCTGGAAATGGTGCAGCTCGGTCATCTGGCAAATCGTTTTCCGGCGCAGCTCTCTGGTGGGCAGAAGCAGCGTGTGGCGCTGGCGCGCGCGCTGGCGGTCGAGCCGCAGATCCTGCTGCTTGACGAACCTTTCGGCGCGCTGGATGCGCAGGTGCGTAAAGAGCTTCGTCGCTGGCTACGTCAGCTGCATGAGGAGCTGAAGTTTACCAGCGTGTTCGTGACGCACGATCAGGAAGAGGCGATGGAAGTGGCTGACCGCGTGGTGGTGATGAGCCAGGGGAATATTGAGCAGGTCGGCACGCCGGACGAGGTGTGGCGCGATCCGGCCAGCCGCTTTGTGCTGGAATTCCTCGGCGAGGTCAATCGCTTTGAGGGTGAAGTGCACGGCTCGCAGTTCCACGTTGGCGCGCATCGCTGGCCACTGGGCTACACGCCGGCCCATCAGGGCGCTGTCGAACTGTTCCTGCGTCCGTGGGAAATCGATGTCAGCCGTCAGAGCAGCCTGGAAACGCCGCTCCCCGTACAGGTGCTCGAAGTCAGCCCGCGCGGCCATTTCTGGCAGGTGGTGGCGAAACCTGCGGGCTGGGGCAGCGATTTCATCACGCTCATCGTTGAAGGCGAACTGACGGCGCCGCTGCGCGGGGAGCGTCTGTTCATCGGTCTGCAACAGGCGCGTCTGTATAAGGGTGAAACGCCGCTGCGCCAGGTTGCCTTTGCGCAAAGCGCCTGATATTTTCAGGCGCTGCATGACGCATTGTTATCCGGAGACACGCCGTGACCACCCTTGAAAGCACCATCGGCAATACCCCGCTGGTCAGGCTACAGCGCCTGACGCCCGACAACGGCAGTGAGATCTGGCTGAAGCTTGAAGGCAATAATCCTGCCGGTTCAGTGAAGGATCGCGCTGCGTTGTCCATGATTCAACAGGCCGAGCGACGCGGCGACATCCGTCCCGGCGATCGGTTAATCGAAGCGACCAGCGGCAATACGGGTATTGCGCTGGCGATGATCGCCGCCATGAAAGGCTACCGACTGCGGCTGCTGATGCCCGAGAATATGAGTAGCGAACGTCAGGCCGCAATGCGTGCTTATGGCGCTGAGCTGATCCTCATCAGTCGCGAGGAGGGGATGGAAGGCGCACGCGACCAGGCTCTGGCTATGCAGGCGCGCGGCGAGGGCCGCGTACTCGATCAGTTCAATAATCCGGATAATCCGCTCGCGCACTACACCACCACCGGGCCGGAAATCTGGCGGCAAACCGCCGGAAAACTCAGCCATTTTGTCTCCAGCATGGGCACCACCGGTACGATTACCGGCGTGGGCGCCTATCTCAAGGAGCAAAGCAGCCACGTTGATATTGTTGGTCTTCAACCGGAAGCGGGCAGCAGCATTGCCGGTATTCGCCGCTGGTCAGACGCCTACCAGCCAAAAATTTATCGCCCTGAACTGGTTGACAGCATCATAGAGATGTCCCAGTCGGAGGCTGAAGAAACCATGCGTCAGCTTGCCTCACGCGAAGGCGTTTTCTGCGGCGTCAGCTCAGGCGGCGCGGTTGCAGGCGCGCTCCGTATCGCTACCGCGCAGCCCGGCAGTCTGATCGTGGCCATTATCTGCGATCGCGGCGACCGCTATCTCTCTACCGGCGTCTGGTAATTTTTGGGCCTGAAATTTCGGCCTTTCTCCCCCCGCCTGCTACTCTCCGAATGACCGCCTGCCGATAACACTGTAAGGATTGGGTAAATCCTGCTGATATTGTGCTAATACGCGGTCAAAATAGCGTCGCAAACAGAGAGAGCCCACATGAAAATTTTACTGGTAGACGATGACCTGGAACTGGGCACCATGCTCAGCCAGTACCTGATCACCGAAGGATTTGACGCTTCACTGGTATTAAACGGCAAAGCGGGAATCGAAGGCGCGATGTCGGGTAACTACGCCGCGATGATCCTCGATATTATGCTGCCGGATATGAGCGGTATTGATGTCCTGCGGCAGGTGCGGCAGCACAGCCGCCTGCCGGTTATTATGCTGACGGCGAAAGGCGACAATATCGATCGCGTTATCGGGCTGGAAATGGGTGCCGATGACTATATGCCTAAGCCGTGCTATCCACGCGAACTGGTGGCGCGCCTGCGCGCGGTGCTGCGCCGTATCGATGAGGTGCCGGTGGTTAACGAGAACAAAGGGCTGGCAAGCTGGGGCGAGCTGACGCTGAATCCGGCGACCCGCATCAGCGAATGGAAAAAGCAGCCTTTTGACCTGACGGCGTCGGAATTTAACCTGCTGGATCTGCTGCTGCGCTCGCCGGACCGCGTGGTGTCTAAAGATGAGCTGTCCGAAAAAGGGCTTGGCCGCCCGCGTGAGGCGTACGATCGTAGCGTTGATGTGCATATCAGCAACATTCGTCAGAAACTGGCGGCACTGACCAACGATACCATCACCATTGAAACCGTGCGCAGCATTGGCTATCGCATCCGATGAAGTCACGCGGCCTGTTGTTCTGGAAAATTCTGCTGGGTTTCTGGCTGACGTTTCTGCTGATGAGCCAGCTTATGTGGCTGGGATTTACCCTGTACGGGAAACACCGTGAGCCGCCTGAAAATCAGGCGGTGCGGCGCATCGTCAACCTGCAAATGGCTTCGGCGGTTTCGGTGCTCCAGCGCGGCGGCATGGAGGCGTTGAATGAGATGATGGTTGACTGGCCCGGTAACGATCGGCGTTTTTTTTCAGTGCAGGTGATGGAAAATCCGCCGCAGGAGGAGCCGCGCGCGCATCTGAACAGCACCTTACAGGCTGATGCGTTTCCAAAAGAGGTCATTGAATGGGTCACCGGCGCTGACGGCAGGCAGTATCAATTGCGTTACGATGTGCAGGGATTACGTAACGACAGCAGCATGGGCCATCCGCCCGCGCATTTCCTGAACGTGCCCGTCCCGTTTCTGATCGTCGCGGGCGTTGGCGGACTGCTGTTCAGCCTCTATCTCGCCTGGAATCTGGCGCGTCCGATGCGTCAGCTCCGACAGGGCTTTGAGCGCGTATCCAGCGGCGATCTCTCCGTACGACTGTTCCCGACAATGCGCCGCCGTCACGACGAGCTGTCGGTGGTGGCACAGGACTTTGATGCGATGGTTGAACGGCTGTCGGTGCTGGTCAGCGCGCGCGAGGCGCTGCTGCATGATATTTCGCACGAACTTCGTTCGCCGCTGGCGCGCCTTCAGCTGGCAACGGGCCTGGCGCGCCAGACGCCGCATTCTGTCGGTGAGTCTTTGGATCGCATTGATGAAGAGGCGCGCCGACTGGATAAAATGATCGGTGAACTGCTCACGCTGTCACGCGCGGAACATCAAAACCTGACGGAAGAGCAGTATTTCGATCTGCTCGGGCTGCTGGATGTGGTGGCGAATGACGCACGCTTCGAGGCGCAGGCAACCGGCGTGGAGATCCTGTTGCAGGCTGACGAGGACACCGATTATACGGTCAGAGGCGATGCCCGGCTGATCCGCTCGGCGCTGGAAAACGTCGTGCGCAATGCCCTGCGCTTCTCTCAGTATGGTCAGCAGGTAAAAATTGCGCTTAACCGCGAGGAGAAGTGGCTGAACGTGAGGGTCAGCGATCGGGGGCCCGGCGTGGAAGCGGATAAGCTGTCGAGCATTTTTGATCCTTTCGTGCGCGTTAACTCTCCGCTTTCTGGTAAGGGCTATGGCCTGGGATTGTCGATTGTGCGCAAGGTGGTATTAGCACATCACGGCGAGGTCAAAGCGGTGAACGGCAGGGAAGGCGGGCTTGAGCTGACGATCCGCTTGCCGCATTGGGTGGCATAGATACCACTGTCGCAGTACTATGATCGGCGCACGAAATCGTTTGCTTCACTTCAGTCGAGGTTGATGATGAGTAAAGTTGTTTCAGGCAAGCAACAGGAAGTCCTGCGGATCATGGATGCTATCTCCATTGCGATTGCACAGCATCGCCTCAAGCCCGGCATGCGGCTGATAGAAGCGCAGATCGTCGATGTGTTGAAGGCAAATCGTAACCATGTACAGACCGCATTACAGCGTCTCGCACTTCAGCATATCGTCACCATTGAACCTCACCGTGGGGCAATGGTGGCTCAGCCGCCAGCGCGGGAGGCAACCGAGGTTTTCGCCGCGCGCCGTGTTATTGAGCGTGCCATCATTGCTGATATCACGCCCGCCAGCCTTCTTTGTCACCAGGAGGCGATCGCTCAGCAGCATGAAGCCGAGCATCAGGCGATGCTTCGTAACGATCGTCGCGAGTTTGTCAGGCAAATGAGCCTGTTCCATATCATGCTGGCGAAAATCGGCGGCAACAGCGTGATGACTGAAATTCTCAGCAACCTGATGGTGCGCAGTTCGCTCATTGTCGCGCTGTATCAGCGTAACAGCACGCCTGCCAGCCACTGTACGGAACACGATGCGATCCTTGAGGCGTTGAAAGCGGGGGACGTGCCGCGTGCGCAGGCGGTGATGGAAGAGCACTTGCTGATTATTGAGCAACAGCTGGATCTCAGCGAATCCGCCAACGATGCATCAAATTTGCGTCAGGCGCTGACTGCCTGATTACAGGCAATAAAAAAGCCCTCTGATTGCTCAGAAGGCCTTTAACAGGGGCAAGAATCCCTATTTTTTAATGCGGATTACCGGCGTCTCGCCAACGACTACGCTACCCGTCAGCTTAACCAGCTCTTTGATCTCATCCATGTTAGAGATGACAACCGGAGTAAGCGTTGATTTGGCTTTTTCTTCCAGCAGCGCCAGATCGAATTCGATGACCACGTCACCTTTCTTCACTTTCTGGCCTTCTTCAGCGATACGCTTAAAGCCTTCGCCTTTCAGTTCAACCGTATCAATTCCGAAGTGGACAAACAGCTCGATGCCGTTGTCTGACTCAATGGAAAATGCATGATTGGTTTCGAAAATTTTACCGATGGTGCCATCAACCGGTGCAACCATTTTATTACCGGCTGGTTTGATTGCGATACCGTCGCCAACAATTTTCTCCGCGAACACCACATCCGGCACGTCTTCGATATTCACGATTTCGCCTGACAGCGGTGCTACGATCTCAATGGCGCCAGAAGTGGTATCTGACTTATCGCCAAAAAGTTTGGAAAACAAACCCATGATCTTCTCCTAAGCAGTAATATTGGGCCAGCGTCTCGCAGGATCAGCAAAGAGTTTTTTCTTCAATGAACTTGTTGACCAGGTTCATTAACTCTTCCGCTGTTGGTTGAGCCAGAGCCTGCTCTGCCAATGCCTTCGCATCTTCAAAATTCGTATTACGAATAATTTTCTTAATGCGTGGGATAGAAATGGCACTCATGCTGAATTCGTCCAGCCCCATTCCCAATAACAGTAGTGTAGCACGTTCGTCGCCAGCCAGCTCACCACACATCCCTGTCCATTTACCTTCAACATGAGATGCATCAATAACCTGCTTGATAAGCGTCAGCACGGAAGGCGTCATTGGGTTATACAAATGTGAAATCAGGTCGTTACCACGGTCAACCGCCAGCGTGTACTGGGTCAGATCGTTGGTGCCGATGCTGAAGAAATCAACCTCTTTCGCCAGATGATGGGCAATCGCCGCCGAAGCAGGCGTTTCAACCATAATGCCCACTTCGATACTTTCATCAAAGGCTTTGCTCTCTTCGCGCAGCTGAGACTTAAGGAGCTCCAGCTCTGCCTTCAGTGTGCGAACTTCCTCAACGGAAATAACCATCGGGAACATAATACGCAGCTTGCCGAAGGCGGAAGCGCGCAGGATAGCGCGAAGCTGCGCGTGCAGAATTTCCGGGCGATCCATGGCGATGCGAATGGCGCGCCAGCCGAGGAACGGGTTGTCCTCTTTCGGCAGGTTCATGTACGGCAGATCTTTGTCGCCGCCGATATCCATCGTACGAACGATAACCGCCTGCGAACCAACGGCTTCTGCCACGGCTTTATAAGCCTGGAACTGCTCTTCTTCGGTTGGCAGCGCCTCGCGATCCATGAACAGGAACTCGGTGCGATAGAGGCCAACGCCTTCTGCGCCATTGCGCTCGGCACCCGCGACATCGCGCACCGTACCGATGTTAGCGCACACTTCAACCTGATGACCGTCCAGCGTAATGGCGGGCAGATCTTTCAGCTTGGCGAGATCGTTTTTCTCGCTCAGGTACTGTGCCTGAATCGCCTTCAGCTCGTCGATTTTTTCTGCTGACGGATTAACGTGAATTTCATTATTCACGCCATCAAGAATCAGATAGTCGTCATTTTTTACTTCTGAGGTCACGTTGCCGGTGCCGACAATGGCAGGCAGCTCAAGCGAACGCGCCATGATCGAGGTGTGCGAAGTGCGACCGCCCAGATCGGTAATAAAGCCCAGCACCTTGTTGAGGTTCAACTGCGCCGTTTCAGACGGCGTCAGGTCTTTAGCGACCAGCAGCACTTCGTCAGCGATAGCGCTCAGGTCAACAATGTGCAGGCCCAGAATGTTTTGCAGCAAACGTTTACCGATATCGCGTACGTCGGCCGCGCGTTCTTTAAGATATTCGTCGTCCAGCTCTTCCAGCGCCTTTGCCTGTCCGTCAATGACTGAGAACGCGGCAGCGTCGGCAGAAGCCAGCTCATCTTTAATCAGGGCTATGATTTCCTGCTCGAGTTCTTCATCTTCCAGCAGCATGATATGCCCTTCGAAGATGGCCTCTTTCTCTTCACCGAAGGTCTCTCCGGCTTTAATTTTAATCGCTTCGAGCTGCGTGGCAGCTTTCTGACGACCATCAAGAAAGCGCTGAACTTCCTGCTCGACCTGGTCGGCAGAAATTTTCTTCCGGTTAATGACTATTTCATCTTCTTTAAGCAGAAGCGCTTTGCCAAAAGCGATACCCGGTGATGCTAAAATTCCTGAAATCATAACCCTACCTTTTTTTATATCTGAAAATCACCTGAGGCGATCGACCCGGAAACCGTTGGCGAATCCACTCAGCGAGCCTGGCATCGTAAAACGTACGGGAACAAGATGTCGCTTAGCCGGAGGAGTTTACGGAAGCAACAACGCGGACATGCTGTCCGCGATCAAATTGTTCGCACTATTTTTTGCCTGATAAGGCAACGCCAGACGTAAGTCAGCGTCTTATTCGAGCTCTGCCATCAGTTTGACCAGGTGCTCTACCGCTTTCTGCTCGTCTTCACCTTCAGCAGACAGCGTCACAACGGTGCCCTGAGTCAGACCTAACGTCTGTAATTTGAACAGGCTTTTTGCGCTGGCGGATTTGCCGTTAGAGGTGACGGTGATTTCAGAAGCAAATGCTTTGGCTTCTTTAACAAACTGGGCAGCAGGGCGGGTGTGCAGACCGTTAGGCGCGGTGATAGTAACTTCTTGCTGGAACATTATGTTTCCCCAACTTAATTAGGTTTGGTTTTATTGATCTAAAGTCTGGCCCTTCGACAAAACTTTAGCCTGGATGTGTCGCGCTGGCCGGCGTATAAAACGCGCCAAAAAATGCGCTATGTTAAGTTTGAAAGGCGCACGTCAAAATCTGAGATTCAGTGTACGCGTTTCTCAAACCATTATGCCGCTAATCGGGCGATCACGCCAAATCAGTAAATCGATTCAGCTTGATCCATTTCATGCGCCGATTAATTTTTCGGATCGAAATAATTGGTTGCTTAGATACCAAGAGCGGCAGGGAAGATCAATCTTCGAAGTGATAAAAGTTTGACGCACTCCACAAAAAAGCACCCCTGAGGGCGCTTTTTTAGACAAATCTGCCGTAATGGCATCACTGTTGCAGTTCTTTTTCCGTGAAGAGATCCGCAAAAAGCGCTGTACTCAGATAGCGTTCACCGGAAGAGGGGAGGATAACCACGATGGTTTTGTTAGCGAAAGAGTCGTCTTCGAGCAGCTTCAGTGCGGCCGCAACGGCTGCGCCGGAAGAGATACCCGCCAGAATACCTTCTTCTTCCATCAGGCGACGCGCGGTTGATATTGACTCTTCATTGGTGATAGCGACGACGCGATCGATTAAGTCCAGTTCCAGATTGCCAGGGATAAAGCCGGCGCCGATGCCCTGAATTTTATGCGGGCCGGGTTTGATCTCTTCGCCCGCCAGCGCCTGCGCGATAACCGGCGAATCCGTTGGCTCAACCGCAACGGTGATCAGATCTTTTTTACCTTTGGTATTTTTGATGAAGCGGCTGACGCCGGTCAACGTGCCGCCGGTGCCGACGCCCGCTATGAACACGTCCACTTCACCATCGGTATCTTCCCAGATTTCCGGGCCGGTGGTTTTCTCATGGATTTCCGGGTTTGCCGGATTGCTGAACTGCTGAAGCAAAACAAATTTTTCCGGCGCGCTGGCGACGATCTCTTCCGCTTTGGCGATAGCGCCCTTCATGCCTTTGGCGCCTTCGGTCAGAATCAGGTTTGCGCCCAGCGCTTTCAGCAGCTTGCGGCGCTCCACGCTCATGGTTTCCGGCATGGTCAACGTCAGCTTGTAGCCGCGCGCAGCGGCAACGTAGGCCAGCGCAATGCCCGTATTGCCGCTGGTCGGTTCGACCAGCTCAATGCCGGGTTTCAGAATGCCTTTTTTCTCTGCGTCCCAAATCATGTTGGCACCGATACGGCATTTAACGCTGAAGCTGGGGTTGCGCGATTCCACCTTAGCCAGGATGCGGCCGTTACCGATGCGGTTGAGGCGAACCAGTGGCGTATGACCAATTGTTAACGAGTTGTCTTCATAAATCTTACTCATAGCCCGTCCTTAACTGTATGAAATTTGGGAAACCTTAAGAGCATACCGCGTTCATTTTTCCAAGGAAGTGAAGAAATCGTATATAGATATGTTTTGCAGCAATAAGCATAAATGAAAAAGCATAAGGCTTTACTTATGCGGGCTGTATTGCTCGCGATAGCGGTCAACCCACATTGCCGTCGCACCGCAAACGGCGACCGGCATGATGGCCAGATTCAGAATCGGCACCAGCGTGAACAGGCTGATCAGCGCGCCAAACTGCATGTTGTCAAACCTGTGCTGCTTCAGCGCGCCGCGCATTTGTCGGAAGCTCACTTTATGATTATCGAAAGGGTAATCGCAATACTGTACGCAAAGCATCCAGGCGGTGAACAGAAACCACAGCACCGGTGCCGCCGTCTGGCCGAAACCGGGAATGAAATAGAGCAGCAGCAGCAGTATGGCGCGTGGCAGGTACCAGGCGAATTTCTGCCATTCACGCTTCATGATACGGGGGAAATCCTTCACAATCCCTGCCCAGCCGCTGTCGGGAAGGGGTTTTCCGGTCAGCTTCGCTTCTAGCTGTTCGGCAAGCAGGCCGCAAAAAGGGGCCGCGATCCAGTTCGCCAGGGTGGAAAAGAAGTAGCTGAAGACCAGAAGAATAGAAATAACCGCCAGCGGCCAGAGTAGATAGCTCAGCCACTGGAGCCATTCCGGCACGTGAGACATCATCAGCGGCAGCCACTGATTGAGCTTCCAGAAAAGCCAGATAAAGGCGCTGCCCATCAGCAATACGTTAATCAGCAGCGGGATAACGACATAGCGCCGAATACCTGAAAGATGGATAAGCTGCCAGCCGCGCTGAAAATAGTAAGCGCCTGACCTCCGGGTTTGTGATGAAGCCATTACCTGATATTCCTCTTAAATTTGACCCTGCCACGCTATCATATCGCAGCCATTTTCGCTGCCAGCGTGCAATTTGGATGAAAAAACAGCAAAAAACCGTGTCAGGGTACGCTTATTTGTCAGAAAATAGTGCACGGACTTGCACTTGTTAACCAGGGCAAATACAGTTAGAGGATAAAGTTTGCCGCGGTGGCAAGGTATTGGAACAACAGAGAATACAATGATGCAGGATTTGCGTCTGATATTAATCGTTGTTGGCGCGATCGCCATAATAGCGCTTCTTCTTCATGGTCTGTGGACCAGCCGTAAAGAGCGCTCATCCGTTTTTCGCGATCGCCCCCACAAGCGTTTAAAACAGGATAGAGAAGAATCTTTTGACGACGTCGAAGAAGGCGTGGGGAAAGTGCGTGTGACGCACTCACGCAAATCAACGTCAGATGAGATTGAAGAACCGCTTGAGCCTTTTCCAGGCGCGCCGACCCGCGACGAGACGCCTGCGCGTCCGCAGGCGCCGCGTCCCGCCCCCGCGCAGCCGCCAAAAATTGATGAACAGCCAGAGCTCGATCCGCTCTTTGGCGGCGAACTGCCTCACGCGCCCGAGCCAGAGGTTGAGCCGGAGCCTGTTCGTCACGTCAGGCCGCCAGCCAGCCAGCCGGCCCGGCCTGAGGTTGATGACGAGCCGGAATTCACCACGGCGCCAGAAACGCCTGCCGCGCCGCTGCGTAAAGAACCGCTTAAAGAGACGGTACTGGTGCTGCACGTTGGCGCACATGCGGGCGGTATGCTCAATGGCGAAGCGTTGCTCCAGGGCATTTTGCAGGCCGGCTTCCAGTTTGGTGAAATGAATATTTTCCATCGCCATCTCAGCCCGGCGGGCAGCGGCCCCGTGCTCTTCAGCCTGGCTAATATGGTAAAACCGGGCTCTTTCGACCCGGATGAAATGTCTGATTTCGCCACGCCCGGCATCTCGATCTTTATGATGGTGCCCTCATACGGTGACGCGAATCAGAACTTCAAGCTGATGCTTCAGTCAGCGCAGCGTATTGCCGATGACGTCGGCGGCGTAGTGCTGGATGACGAGCGCCGTATGATGACGCCGCAGAAGCTGGAAACGTATAAAAACCGTATTCGCGAAGTGACAGAGGCTAACGCCTGATACGCGCACGGTTTTAAGCCTCCTGTTTGACAAGACCCCCGCCCGTCGGGGGTTTTTTATCGTTATGGTGCCGCTATGCAATCTCCACAAGACAAAATCACCGCGCTGCATACCACGCTCCGCCATCATGAATATCTGTATCACGTGCTGGATGCGCCGGAGGTTCCCGATGCGGAGTATGACCGCCTCATGCAGGAACTTAAGGCGCTTGAGGCGGCGCATCCCGAACTTATTACGCCGGATTCCCCCACCCAGCGCGTTGGCGCGGCGCCCCTTAGCGCTTTTGAGCAGGTACGCCATGAGATCCCGATGCTGTCGCTGGACAACGCCTTTGATGAAGAAAGTTATCTGGCGTTTAACAAGCGCGTTCAGGATCGCCTGAAAAGCACTGACGATATCACTTTCTGCTGTGAGCTGAAGCTGGACGGCGTTGCCGTAAGTCTGCTCTATGAAAACGGGCTGCTGGTCAGCGCGGCCACGCGCGGCGACGGTACAACGGGCGAAAATATCACCGCAAACGTCCGCACCATCCGCGCTATTCCGCTGCGGCTGTACGGCGACAATATACCGGCGCGCATTGAGGTTCGCGGCGAAGTTTTCATGCCGCAGGCGGGCTTTGAAACGCTTAACGAAGAGGCGCGCCGCACCGGCAGCAAAGTTTTTGCCAATCCGCGAAACGCGGCGGCGGGATCGCTGCGCCAGCTCGACCCACGCATCACCGCCAAACGTCCACTTACCTTCTTTTGCTACGGTTTTGGCCTGCTGGAAGGGGGCGAAATGCCACGTACGCATCACGCCCGCCTGCAACAGCTTCAGGCGTGGGGGTTGCCGGTAAGCGATCGGATTCGTTTATGCCATAAGCCGGAAGAGGTGCTGGCCTTTTATCGGCAGGTGGAGGCGGATCGCGCCACGCTGGGTTTTGATATCGACGGCGTGGTGATCAAAGTAGATTCACAGGATCTTCAGGAGCGGCTGGGCTTTGTGGCGCGCGCGCCGCGCTGGGCCATTGCCTTTAAATTCCCGGCACAGGAACAGCTTACCACGGTACGCGACGTTGAATTTCAGGTCGGGCGCACCGGCGCCATTACGCCGGTTGCGCGGCTGGAGCCGGTGAAAGTGGCTGGCGTCATCGTCAGCAACGCGACGCTGCATAATGCGGATGAGATTGATCGACTTGGCCTGCGCATTGGCGATCGGGTCATTATTCGCCGCGCCGGTGATGTTATTCCGCAGGTGGTTGGCGTGGTTGAGTCAGAACGGCCTGATAATGCCCGCCAGGTCGACTTCCCAACGCAGTGCCCGATCTGCGGTTCCGACGTTGAACGCGTTGAGGGTGAAGTGGTCGCCCGCTGTACCGGGGGGTTGATCTGCGGCGCACAGCGCAAGGGCGCGCTGAAGCATTTTGTGTCACGTCGCGCAATGGATGTCGATGGCATGGGCGATAAGCTTATCGATCAACTGGTTGAGAAAGAGTATGTAAAAACCGCCGCCGATCTTTTCAGGCTCACGGCAGGCAAGCTGACCGGTCTGGATCGTATGGGGCCGAAATCAGCGCAAAACCTGACGGCGGCATTGGATAAAGCCAGACATACCACGCTGGCGCGCTTCATCTATGCGCTTGGCATCAGCGAGGTGGGCGAGGCGACGGCGGCCAATCTGGCGGCACATTTTGGTTCGCTGGATGAGATTATTAACGCCGATATCGAGGCGCTGATTGCCGTGCAGGACGTCGGTAAGGTGGTTGCAAGCCATGTGCGAAACTTTATGGACGAGGAGAGCAATCGCGACGTTATTCGCCAGCTCATTGAAGAAGGCATCACCTGGCCTGCGGTGACGCCGATCAGGCCGGAGGAGATTGACAGTCCGTTTGCCGGAAAGACCGTGGTGCTGACCGGTTCGCTCAGCGTTTTGTCGCGCGATGAGGCGAAAGATCGCCTGACGGCGCTGGGAGCAAAAGTGAGCGGCAGCGTATCGAAAAAAACCAATATGGTGATTGCGGGCGAAGCGGCAGGATCTAAGCTCGCGAAGGCGCAGGAACTGGGGATTGAGATCATTGACGAAGCGGAAATGATCCGGCTACTCGGTGAATGATATGGAAAAAGAGCAGCTTATTGAGATTGCCAATACCGCGATGCCCTTCGGGAAATATAAAGGCTGCACGTTAATTGATCTGCCGGAGCCTTATTTGCTGTGGTTCGCCCGCAAAGGCGAATTTCCACAGGGCAAACTGGGTGAACTGATGCAGCTCACCCTGGCAATTAAAGTTGAAGGGTTGGAAGGGCTGGTCAGGCCACTGAAAAAAGGCGGCTAGTTGAACGTCACGGCGACGTGCTGACAGCGGCAGCCTGCTTTTCCGCCGACTTCTTATATCGCTGCGCCAGCATTGAGCAGATCATCAGCTGTATCTGATGAAAAATCATCAGCGGCAGCACAATAATCCCTACCGCTGCCGAGGGGAACAAAATGTTTGCCATCGGCACGCCGTTCGCCAGGCTCTTCTTCGAACCGCAAAAAAGAATGGTAATTTTATCTGCATGGTTAAAACCAAACAGTTTCGCCGCCAGCAGATTCACCACCAGCACGATGACTAAAATCGCCACGCTGACGGCCACAATGTAGAGCAGCGTACTGACGCCCACGCGGTGCCAGATGCCGTTCACCACCGCTTCACTGAAGGCGGAATAAACCACCAGCAGTATTGACGCCTGGTCGGTCTGACCGATCAGGCCGCGATGCTTTTCAACCCATCCGGCAATCCAGCGACGCGACAGATGTCCGAGCACGAACGGCACCAGCAGTTGCAGCATAATCTTGCCGATTTGCGCCAGGCTGCCGCCTGCGGCGTCGCTGTGCACGTTCATCAGCAGGCCAACCAACAGGGGGGAAACAAAAACGCCGAGCAGGCTGGATGCCGAGGCGCTGCATACGGCCGCCGCCACGTTTCCGCCCGCCAGTGAGGTGAGCGCGATAGCAGACTGCACCGTGGCAGGTAAAATACAGAGGTAGAGGAAGCCGGTGTAGATTTCCGCGCTGACCGGTACAGGATGCCACCACACCAGCAGCAACCCCAGGCAGGGAAAGAGAACAAAGGTACTGAACATTACCCAAAGGTGAAGACGCCAGTGGCTGCCGCCCGCAATGATCTTTTCACGCGACAGCTTGGCACCGTGCATAAAAAAGAGCAGGGCGATGGCAGCGGTCGTCAGCCATTCAAATACTTCAACAAAGTGGCCGCGCGCGGGCAGAAAAGTTGCCAGCAGCACGGCAACAATCAGTTTTAACATCAGGGGATCGATGCGGAAGATGCTCATTGTTAACGCCTGGTTAAATAAACGAATAGCGCTATTGTGCGCGGGTTAGGTTTAGAAATAAAATTGATTTATTTAATTCATATATGAACAGAATCGATGAATTACACGCTTAAACAACTCCGCGTCTTTGTTGCCGTTGCGCAGCAGGGCAGTTTCAGTCAGGCAGGAAAGCTGATCGGACTGAGTCAGTCCGCAATAAGCCACAGCATTCGGGAGCTTGAAAGCGAAACCGGTGTCCGTCTGCTGGATCGTACAACGCGTGAAGTGTTGCTGACCGAAGCGGGCGAACAGCTCGCCAGTCGCCTTGAGCGCATGCTTGAAGAGCTGAATACCACGATGCTGGAGGTGCGAAGTTACGGGCAGCAACGCAGCGGCACGGTGCGCGTGGCCGCCAGTCAGACCATTTCAGCCCACCTGATGCCGCAGTGCCTGGCCGCCAGCCGCCAGCTTTTTCCGGAGATCAGGATCATGCTGCGCGATCGTCCGCAGCAGTGGGTATTGCAAAGCATTCGTAACGCTGAAGTGGATTTCGGCATTGTTATCGGACCGCTGCCGGTAGAAGATTTTGAATGTGAGGCCATTCTGGATGAGCCTTTTCTGCTGCTGTGTCGTCAGGACGATCCGCTGGCGAAAGACGACGTTATTGGCTGGCAAAGCCTCAATCACCGGCCGTTGGTGCTTCAGGACTATGCGTCCGGCAGTCGGGTGCTGATTGACGAAGCGCTGCGCGCGCAGAAGGTGGACGCTGAGATCGTGCAGGAGATTGGCCATCCCGCGACGCTTTATCCCATGGTCGAAGCCGGCATTGGCATCAGCATTTTGCCCGCGCTGGCGCTGCCGTTGCCACAGGGCAGACCGCTGCTGGTGAGACGCATGGTGCCGGAAATCAATCGCACTATTATGCTGGTAAGGCGTAGAAATCGTTCACTGACGCCCGCGGCTGACGCTGTCTGGCAGGAGGTGCGTCAGCAGGCGATTTTGCTGACGCAACAGCGCCGGATGTCACCAGCGTTTTAGATATAGACGTTAACAGAGTTTGTATCAGTCGGGCGATTAATACCATCGGCCGCTTTGCTGCCTGACTCCTTTTGTGCGCTTTCCTGCTTCTGCTGAGCTTTTTGCGCTTCCTGTTGTTTAAGCTGCGCTATTTGCGCTTCCAGTGCCTGAATCTGATTCTTGAGCAACTGTTGCTTTTCCGTTTTTTGATCGGCAGTCAGGCTGTCGTCACTGGTCACGTTTTTCAACTGCTGTTGCAGCTTCGTCAACTGGGTGTTCAGGCTGTCGATTTTAGACTCAGATCCGCTACTGGCAGTGGTTGAGGCCGTGTTTGTGGTAGTGCTAATCGTTGTCATGGTTTTCTCCTGTGTAATAGATCATTACGGTTATCGGAAAAATACAGCGGCAACTTGAGATTCTGAAGTGTAAAAGAAGTGATAAGAAAGTGATAAGAACAGCGGCAGGTTCGAACCCCGCTCGATTTTGCACAGCAAAAAGGCGCCTTTAGGGCGCCTTTCTACACTGGTGGGTCGTGCAGGATGACCCGGCTTCGCCTTGCCCTTCGGGCCGTTGCCGGTGGCAACGTTGTCTCACTGCGTTCGACCCGAACCTGCGGCAGGTTCGAACCCCGCTCGATTTTGCACAGCAAAAAGGCGCCTTTAGGGCGCCTTTCTACACTGGTGGGTCGTGCAGGATTCGAACCTGCGACCAATTGATTAAAAGTCAACTGCTCTACCAACTGAGCTAACGACCCGAAATGGTGGGTGATGACGGGCTCGAACCGCCGACCCCCTCCGTGTAAAGGAGATGCTCTACCAACTGAGCTAATCACCCATTTCGGTACTTCAAATCAGGCAATAAAAAGAATTGGTGGGTGATGACGGGCTCGAACCGCCGACCCCCTCCGTGTAAAGGAGATGCTCTACCAACTGAGCTAATCACCCAATTCCTGATACTGCTGACACAACGAGCCACTGAGTAAGTGGTGGGTGATGACGGGCTCGAACCGCCGACCCCCTCCGTGTAAAGGAGATGCTCTACCAACTGAGCTAATCACCCCCGCTGTGTGGAGTCGCATTATAGGGAACGCGTCAAATGAGTCAACGATTTTTAAAACGAAACACACCGTTCGTCTTAAATTTAAACAAGATGTTGGTGAATTATGCAGAAAAAGCCGCGCGCATTGGCGTTGAGGGTAAAGCAGGATGGAGAAAGCGGGGAATGCCGTTGAGGATTCCCCTTCAGATGATAGAATGTTGGTCACTTTAAGCACTCACCCATCTTTCCGGTTCCGGCCGGCTTTAGCGTAAAAAAGGCAGCAGTTAATGAAAATCAAAACCCGCTTCGCACCCAGCCCGACAGGTTATCTGCATGTTGGCGGTGCGCGTACCGCCCTCTATTCCTGGCTGTTTGCCCGCAACAGCGGCGGTGAGTTTGTGCTGCGCATTGAAGATACCGATCTGGAACGTTCAACCCAGCAGGCCATAGACGCCATCATGGACGGCATGAACTGGCTGAGCCTTGACTGGGACGAAGGTCCGTATTATCAAACCAAACGTTTCGATCGCTACAATGCGGTGATTGACCAGATGCTTGATGCGGGCACGGCCTATAAATGCTACTGCTCCAAAGAGCGGCTGGAGGCGCTGCGCGAAGAGCAGATGGCGAATAACGAAAAGCCGCGCTACGATGGCCGCTGCCGCGACAGCCATGCGCATCATGCTGACGACGAGCCTTGTGTGGTGCGCTTTCGCAACCCGCAAGAGGGCTCAGTCATTTTTGATGACCAGATCCGTGGGCCGATTGAATTCAGCAATCAGGAGCTGGACGATCTGATCATTCGCCGTACCGACGGCTCGCCGACCTATAATTTCTGTGTGGTTATCGACGACTGGGATATGAAAATCACCCACGTTATTCGTGGTGAAGATCATATCAACAACACGCCGCGTCAAATCAATATTCTTAAAGCCATTGGCGCCGAGGTGCCGGTGTACGCGCATGTGTCGATGATCCTCGGCGATGATGGTAAAAAGCTGTCCAAACGTCATGGCGCGGTTGGCGTGATGCAGTATCGCGACGACGGCTATCTGCCGGAAGCGCTGCTGAACTATCTGGTTCGTCTTGGCTGGTCGCACGGCGATCAGGAGATCTTCAGTATTGAAGAGATGACGACGCTGTTCGACCTGAACGCGGTCAGCAAATCCGCCAGTGCGTTCAATACCGAAAAGCTGCAATGGCTGAACCATCACTACATTAATTCGCTGGCACCAGAGTATGTGGCGACACATCTGCAATGGCACATCGAACAGGAGAAAATCGATACCCGCACCGGCCCGGAACTGGCGCAGTTGGTGACGCTGCTGGGCGAACGTTGCAAAACGCTGAAAGAGATGGCGGCGTCCTGTCGTTATTTTTATGAGGATTTCAGCGAGTTCGATGCGGATGCCGCGAAGAAGCATCTGCGTCCTGTTGCGCGTCAGCCGCTTGAAGTGGTGCGTGATAAGCTGAGCGTCATCAGCGACTGGACGGCGGAAAACGTTCATCATGCCATTCAGGCGACTGCCGATGAGCTGGACGTTGGCATGGGCAAAGTCGGCATGCCGCTGCGCGTGGCGGCAACCGGCGCGGGGCAGTCTCCGGCGCTGGATGTTACCGTTCACGCCATCGGCAAAGCGCGCGTGGTAGCGCGTATTGAAAAAGCGCTGGCGTATATTGCGGCGCGGGAAGCGCAGCAGTAAGCGATTCAACGTAAAAAAAGCCGCCTGATGCGATAAGCGCCAGGCGGCTTTTTTATGGTATCAACCGATTACCGCAGCGGTTCGGTACGCACCGGCGCGTCACCGGCCACATAGTAGCGGGCGGTGCTGCGCGGCAGCGGTTCGCGTCCGCGAATGCAGTCGGCAATTTTTTCACCGATCATAATCGTCGTGGCGTTCAGATTGCCGGTAACGATCAGCGGCATAATGGAAGCATCCACCACGCGCAGCCCTTCAAGGCCGTGCACGCGGCCTTCGCCGTCAACCACCGCCATCTCGTCACTGCCCATTTTACAGGTGCCGCACGGGTGATAGGCCGTTTCGCCGTGATTGCGTACAAACTCGTCAAGCTGCTCATCCGTCTGACAATCAAGACCGGGGCTGATTTCACGACCGCGAAAGTTGTCCAGCGCGGGCTGGTTGATAATCTCACGCGTGATGCGTATGGCATCGCGGAACTCATGCCAGTCCTGCTCCGACGACATGTAGTTAAACAGGATGGACGGATGCTCATGAGGATCGCGCGATTTGAGGCGAACGCGGCCGCGACTCGGCGAACGCATCGAGCCAACGTGGCACTGAAAACCGTGTGCATCCACCGCGTTGGAGCCGTTGTAGTTAATCGCCACCGGCAAAAAGTGATACTGAATGTTCGGCCAGGTAAACGCTTCGCGGCTGCGGATAAAACCGCCCGCTTCAAACTGGTTGCTGGCGCCAATACCGGTGCCGTTAAACATCCACTCGGCGCCGATTTTCGGTTGATTCCACCACTTCAGGGCCGGATAGAGCGACACCGGCTCTTTGCACTCATATTGCAGGTACATCTCCAGATGATCCTGAAGGTTTTCACCCACGCCGGGCAGATCGTGTACCAGCGGAATGTCGAACTGTGCCAGCAGGCTGGCGGGGCCGACGCCGGAGCGTTGCAGGATCTGCGGTGAAGCAATGGCGCCCGCGCACAGCAACACTTCCCGACGCGCGCGGGCGTGAGTGGCGGTGTTGCTGTTGCCCACCAGATAATCCACGCCGACAGCACGCTTGCCATCGAACAGAATGCGATCGGTGGTGGCGTGGGTGACGATGGTCAGGTTTGGTCGGTCTTTCGCCTGGTCAAGGTAGCCGCGCGACGTGCTGGAACGGCGGCCCTGCGGCGTGACGGTACGATCCATCGGCCCAAAGCCTTCCTGCTGGTAGCCGTTCAAATCGTCAGTCCGTGGATAGCCTGCCTGCACGCCTGCTTCGATCATCGCTTCGAAAAGCACGTTATTGCCCGCTTTGGGCGTGGCGACGCAGACCGGGCCGTCGCCGCCGTGAAAATCGTTGGGCCCGATATCGCGCGTTTCGGCCTTGCGATAGTAGGGCAGGCAGTCCAGATAGCTCCAGGCCGCCAGGCCGGGCTCTGCCGCCCAGCCGTCCAGATCCATCGCGTTGCCGCGTATGTAGCACATGCCGTTGATCAACGACGAGCCACCCAGCCCTTTGCCGCGTCCGCACTCCATGCGGCGATTGTTCATATGCGGTTCGGGATCGGTTTCATATGCCCAGTTGTAGCGCTTGCCCTGAAGCGGGTAAGCCAGTGCGGCGGGCATCTGCGTGCGGAAATCAAACCGATAATCGCGGCCGCCGGCTTCAAGCAGCAGCACGCTGACGTCACGCTCTTCGGTTAAACGGGTCGCCAGAACGTTGCCTGCGGAGCCGGCGCCAATAATGATGTAGTCATAGTCCATGCGTTGCTCCCCTGATTAAAATACGGATTGAAAAGGCGCCAGCTCAACCTGCACCGACTTCACCTGCGTGTAGTTTTGCAGCGTCATCAGGCCGTTTTCACGTCCGACACCGGAGTGCTTATAGCCACCGACCGGCATTTCTGCCGCCGACTCGCCCCAGGTGTTGATCCAGCAGATCCCTGCCTCGATCTGATGAATAATGCGGTGCGCACGATTGAGATCGCGGGTCACCACGCCTGCCGCGAGGCCAAATTCAGTGGCGTTGGCGCGGCGTACCGCTTCTTCTTCGTGGGTATAAGTCAGAATGGACATCACCGGCCCGAAGATCTCTTCGCGCACGATAGTCATCTCGTCGTGGCAGTCGGTGAACACCGTAGGCGCAACCCAGGCACCGTTGTCAAAGCCGTCGCCGGTCAGGCGCTGGCCGCCGCATAGCACGCGGGCGCCTTCGCGAATGCCGGTTTCAATGTAGCGCATCACGTTGTCGCGATGGGCAAAGCTCACCAGCGGACCGAAATTGGTGTCCGGGTGGTGAAGATTGCCCGGACGGATCCGCGCCACGCGCTCGGCGATTTTCGCTTCAAACTCCGCCTTCAGTCCGGCAGGAACAAAGACGCGCGTACCGTTGGTGCACACCTGGCCGGAACTGTAGAAGTTCGCCATCATGGCGATATCCGCCGCGAGATCGAGATCGGCATCATCACAAATAATGAGCGGCGACTTGCCGCCCAGCTCCATTGTCACCTCTTTCAGCGTGGAGCCTGCCGCATTCGCCATAACCTTTTTGCCGCTGGCCACGCCGCCGGTGAAGGACACTTTGTCAATGCCGGGATGCGCCGTCAGCAGCTGGCCGGTTTCCGAGCCTGGCCCCGGCAGTACGTTAAATACGCCGTCCGGCACGCCGGCTTCGGTGTAGATCTCCGCCAGGCGCAGTGCGGTTAACGGCGTGACTTCGCTGGGTTTGAATATCATCGCATTGCCCGCAGCCAGCGCAGGCGCGGACTTCCATAAGGCAATCTGAATGGGATAGTTCCAGGCACCGATACCGGCCACCACGCCAAGTGGTTCGCGGCGCGTATAGACAAACGAACTATCGCGCAGCGGGATTTGCTGGCCTTCCAGCGTGGGGATCAGTCCGGCGTAATATTCCAGCACGTCGGTGCCGGTAACGATATCCACGCTGGTGGTTTCGCTGAGTGGCTTGCCGGTATCCAGCGTTTCCAGTTCGGCAAGCTCATCGTTGCGGGCGCGGAGAATATCTACCGCGCGGCGTAAAATGCGTGAGCGCGCCATGGCGGTCATGGCGGCCCAGACTTTCTGGCCTTTCTGCGCGGCGAGGACGGCGCGCTCCACGTCTTCGCGACCGGCAGCGTGAACCTCAGCCAGCACCTCGCCGTTAGCGGGGTTGATGGTCTGAAAAGTCTCACCCTTGACGGACGCAACGTACGCACCGTCGATATATAACTTCTGCTCTGCGAATCGGGACATGCTCTCTCCTTCGTCGTTAATCTTGCCCGCCAGCGAGCTGCTGGCGAATAAATTGTGTGGTCAGCGTTTGCACGGCGTGATGATCGAACGGGCCGTCGACCAGCGCGGCACGTAGCCACAGGCCGTCAATCAACGCAGCGAGACCGTGGGCGGCCAGGCGCGCTTTGTCACGCGGCAGCTCGCGGCGAAACTCCACCGCCAGCGATGAGAAAAGGCGTCTGCTGCTGACGCGCTCCAGCCGATTAAGCTGCGGTTTGTGCATGCTGCTGGCCCAGAAATCGAGCCAGGCTTTGGTCGCAGCATTATGCATCTGCGTTTCGTCAAAATTGCCCGCCACGATAGCGCAGAGGCGCGTTTCAGCCGGGGCGTCCGCCAGCGGCTGTAAACGCGCCATCACCGCTTCACGTAGCTGACGCGTGATGTCGCGCATCGTCGCTTCCAGCAGGCCGTTTTTGTCTTTGAAGTAATGACTGATGATGCCGGTAGAGACGCCCGCCCGCCTGGCTATCTGGGCGATAGTTGCATCGTTGATTCCCACTTCGTTGATGGTGCTCAGCGTCGCATCAATAAGCTGTCGCTGTCTGATGGGCTGCATCCCTACCTTTGGCATTGTCACTTCTCCATTAACGTTTGAAGTAATATTAAATCTTTTTTTGATTGAATGTTCAATATAAAAAGAAAAGTTGTTAGTATGCCGGGCTTGAATTGTTAAAAAAGTGAAATAACGTGTGATCAACGCCATCAGGAAAACCCCATCGTTCAGGGTTTGATTGCGCTGCTATTGCGGACTTTTTCCGCAATGTATCCAGAGAAAATCAACCAGAGGTAATTGATGAATAATCCACCTGCCAGTGAAAAAGACAGAATCAACCCCGTGGTTTTTTACGTCTCCGCCGGGCTGATTCTGTTATTTTCACTCCTGACCGTCCTTCTTGGTAAACGCGCCGCTGATGCGATCCTGCATGCGGTGAACTGGGTGTCGGCTACCTTCGGCTGGTACTATATGCTGGCCGCCACGCTCTACATCGTTTTTGTGCTCTTTATGGCCTGTTCACGTTTTGGCGCCATCAAGCTGGGGCCGGAGCAGTCAAAACCGGAGTTCAGCGTGTTGAGCTGGTCAGCAATGCTTTTTGCTGCGGGCATCGGCATCGATCTGATGTTCTTCTCCGTTGCTGAGCCGGTCACGCAGTATATGCAGCCGCCGGAAGGCGCAGGGCAGACCTATGAAGCTGCGCGCCAGGCGATGGTCTGGACGCTTTTCCACTATGGCTTAACCGGCTGGTCGATGTACGCGCTGATGGGCATCGCGCTGGGCTACTTCAGCTACCGCTACAATTTGCCGTTGACCATCAGGTCCGCGCTCTATCCTATTTTCGGCAAGCGGATTAACGGCCCCATCGGCCATACGGTGGACATCGCCGCCGTGGTCGGGACGATTTTTGGCATTGCCACCACGCTGGGAATTGGTGTGGTTCAGCTCAATTACGGCCTGAAAGTGCTGTTCGACGTGCCGGAAGGGTTCACCGCGCAGGCCGCGCTGATTGTGCTTTCGGTGATTATCGCCACCATCTCCGTGACCTCTGGCGTGGACAAAGGCATCCGTATTCTCTCCGAACTGAACGTTGCGCTGGCGCTGGCGCTGATCCTGTTTGTGCTGTTCTTTGGCCACACCAGTTTCTTACTCAACGCGCTGGTGCTGAATGTCGGCGACTATATTAATCGTTTCATGGGCATGACCATGAATACCTTTGCTTTCAATCGCCCGACGCAGTGGATGAACAGCTGGACGCTGTTTTTCTGGGCGTGGTGGGTGGCATGGTCACCGTTTGTCGGCCTGTTCCTGGCCCGGATCTCGCGAGGTCGCACCATTCGTGAATTTGTTCTGGGCACGCTGGTTATTCCTTTCACCTTTACGCTACTGTGGCTGTCTGTGTTTGGTAATGCGGCGCTGTATGAAATCATTCACGGCAATGCCGGTTTCGCCGAAGAGGTCATGGCCCATGCCGAACGCGGTTTTTACAGCCTGCTGGCGCAGTATCCGGCGTTCAAACTGAGCGCGTCGGTGGCAACCATTACCGGTATGCTGTTTTATGTCACTTCGGCGGATTCCGGGTCGCTGGTGCTGGGTAACTTCACCTCAAAGCTTAAAGATATCAACAGCGACGCGCCCAGCTGGCTACGCATTTTCTGGTCGGTGGCAATTGGTATATTGACCATGAGCATGCTGATGGCCGACGGCATCACCACGCTGCAAAACGCGACGGTGATCATGGGACTGCCCTTCAGCTTTGTGATCTTTTTTGTGATGGCAGGGCTTTATAAATCTCTTAAGGTGGAAGACTATCGCCGCGCCAGCGCCACGCGTGACACCGCCCCTTATCTGGTTACCGGGCACGATCGCCTGAGCTGGAAAAAACGTCTGTCGCGACTGATGAACTATCCGGGAACGCGTTACACCCAGCAGATGATGGAAACGGTGGTTTTCCCGGCGATGCAGGATGTGGCAAAAGAGCTGGAACTGCGGGGAGGCAATGTCACGCTGGAAAATATGCCGCCGGAAGAGAGCAACAGTATCGGCTATCTTGACCTGCGCGTTCACCTTGGCGAGGAACAGGATTTTGTTTATCAGGTCTGGCCGCAGCAGTATTCAGTACCCGGCTTCACCTATCGCGCCCGCAGCGGGAAATCGACCTACTACCGCCTCGAAACGTTTCTGCTTGAGGGAAGCCAGGGGAACGATCTGATGGATTACAGCAAGGAGCAGGTGATTATTGATATTCTCGATCAGTATGAGCGCCATCTGAACTTTGTACATCTGCATCGCGAAGCGCCGGGAAACAATATCACCTTCCCCAATCTGTAATAATGTTAACGTAAGAGCAAAAAAAGCCGGCCAGGGGCCGGCGTATTTACTTCTCGCTGTCGCTGTCACCAATTTCCAGCCGGGTGAGTAAACCCTGAATACCTTCGCGCAGCAGCAATGAATAAAGCTGCTCCTGCTCTTCGGCTTTCATTTGCTGGAGTGACGTTAATAACAAAGCGGGGAGGGAGTTATGCGTTACCCGATAGGTTGCGGTCGGTTCAGCGGCATGACGCGTAGACTTTAGAAAAGTTTTTACCCGTTCATCGATGTAAATCATCCGTGCTTTTCCACCCTGGACGCCGGGTTTGGGAGCGGTTGTCCACTGTTCTCGCTTGACCCACTTATTGATTGTCTGCCTGCTGAAACCTGTTTCCTGTGCCAGTTCTTCTGGCGTAAGCCATTCCTTTTTCATTATGCAATTCCTATTTGCTATTTATGTAACAGGAATATATTACAGCAAAATATTCATTGGACAACTAACAGGAAACATTAACAGTTTAAGAATGTGAGGAAAAAATCGACGCGCCCGCAACAGAACAGGCCAGGCGACATCGTGAATAATTTGAGATTTCACGCGATCAAAAGCGGCTATGAGTGGCTCAGTGATAACGAAATGCATAATGCGTCGGTGGCATAAGCAGGGTTGACGGCTTTTTCAGCGATTGACCACAGATTAACAATTTGCCGTTGACACCACCGACGCTGTTTCATATTATCCCCGCCGTCAGGATGACAAGGTTTTTCGGTACGGGGGTATAGCTCAGCTGGGAGAGCGCTTGCATGGCATGCAAGAGGTCAGCGGTTCGATCCCGCTTATCTCCACCAAATCTTCACCAGCAGATTTGAACCGAAAACACCAATCTTTATATGTGGGGGTATAGCTCAGCTGGGAGAGCGCTTGCATGGCATGCAAGAGGTCAGCGGTTCGATCCCGCTTATCTCCACCATTCGCTGTTATGATTGACAGCAAACAATAACCTCTCTAAGCGACGTTTCCCGTGACTACGTTGAAACCGTGCGTGCCATCCTTGTCCAGTTGTGCAATCAATCCAAACTCCCAGTCGAGATAAGCCTGCATTGCGTCCGGCGTAACATCCGTACCCTCATAAGGACGGCGATAGCGATCGTTGCGCGACTGAAGCAGCAGAGTTTCGCCCTGCTCCAGTGGTAAACCGGCCTCCTTCCAGGCGGCATTGCCGCCTTGCAGCACCCACACCGGTTTGCCGGTCAGCGCCGCCAGTTCTGCCACCGCAAAGCGTGCCAGCATGCTGCTGCCGCAGGTCACCACATATCGCGAGGCCGTGGGAAGCGCCGTGCTGCCCGACAGCGTCAGCAGCGAACGCTGCAACCACGCCGCGCCGGGAATGTGTCCCTTCACGTAATTTGCGCTGGTGGTAAAATCCAGCACCTGGGTATCGCCCTGATCCAGCCAGTCCGCCAGCCCGGCGGGCGCGACCTCGTTCTGCGTCGGCAGGGCAGGCAGCGTGGGCGACCGGTTGCCTTTTTCGCTAAAATCCTGCTGGCCCGCCTGGTCCAGTACCGCCACGTCCCAGCCCATTTGCGCCAGCCATGACGCGCTCATATTGGCGCGCACGCCGTCATCATCGACCAGCACAATACGCGCGCCTCTGACGCTGGCGTAGTGATCGGTTTCCTGCACCAGTTGCCCGCCCGGCACATGGCGCGCGCCGGGCAGGTGCCCGGCGACATATTCACTGTCGTCACGCACGTCAAACAGATACACCGTACGCTGATGATCCGCCTGCCAGTCGTCGAGCCCGGCCGGTGAAAGACGCTTTACGCCCGCGCGATCGGCCACGTTACGCGCGCTGCGCGCTGCCTGCCGGTGCGCGGTTTCGCTCACGTCGCCATAGCGCCGCGACTGGCCATGCTCCAGCGCCAGGCCCGCCAGCGTCCATCCGATGGTGCCGTTGCGTAAGGCATAAACCGGATTGCGGATCCCGGCATTGACCAGCGACTGAGTGCCGATAATGCTGCGGGTTCGGCCCGCGCAGTTGACGATCACCGTGGTTTCCGGCGAGGGCGCCAGATCGCGCACGCGCAAGACCAGCTCGGCGCCCGGCACGCTCACGCCGCCGGGAATGCTCATGGTCTGGTATTCATCAAAGCGGCGGCTGTCGAGCACCACTACCGGCCTGCCGCTGCTCAGCAATGCGCTGACCTCCTCTGCGGGCAGAGAAGGCGTGTGGCTCCGGCTCTCAACCAGCTCACCGAACGCTTTACTGGGCGAATTGACGTCGATGAAAAGCTCGCCGCCGGCCTCACGCCAGCCCTGTAAACCGTTCTCCAGCAGCGCAACGTCGCGGTAGCCCATCGCCACTAAACGACGGGCGGCGACCTGTGCCAGACCTTCGCCATTATCATATACGGTGACGGCGCAGGTCAGTCGCGGTACGCGATCCAGAACAGCAATTTCCAGTTTTGACAGCGGGATATTGACGGCAAACAGAGGATGCCCCGTGGCGTAATCCGCCTCTTCGCGCACGTCGATCAGCGCAACTTCTTCCTGCCGGAGCAGGGCGCGGCGGATGTCGCTCGCGGGGCGAACGGCAAAGGAAGTATCAACCATGAGAGAGATCCCAGATGTTAGGTAAAAAGGCATTGTTATAGCCTGAGATAAAGGTTTTCTCGCTGCCATCCTCCTGATAAACAGCACGCTTCACCGCGCCAATGTTGCCGCCGTAAACGTGAATGCTGATGGAGATGCGATCGTCCCACGCATTACTGACGCGATGAATATCGCCCACCTGCGGCGAAACCGCCTCCACGCTGCCCGGTTCCAGCCGCACTGGTTCGCCTTCAGGATGCAGGCCGTGCGCGTCCCGCCGGTAGCCCTGCGACACTTCGGCGCCGCGCAGCATGCCTATCAGGCCCCAGACGCGATGATCGTGTACCGGCGTGCGCTGGCCCGGCCCCCAAACGAAGCTGACCACTGAAAAGCGCTGCTGCGCGTCGGCATACAGCAGGTATTGCTGATAACGGGCAGGATCGGGCCGGGTGAATTCAGGCGCAAGCCAGTCGTCATGTTCGATCAGCCTGCCTAACAGCGCGCTGCCGGTACGTAATATTTCAGCTTCTGCCGGTCGGGTGTCCAGCAACGCGGCAAGCTGGCTGACAAATTCACGCAGCCGATGATGCTGTAATGACATTATTTCGCTCCTTCGCTGGCGGCGACCTGGTTTGCGCCGCGTGAGAGGCTGTAGTCAAACGCCTTGCTGACATCGACGTTTTTGGGCAGCACGCGTTTTTCATAAAAGAAGTCAGCAGATTGCTGGAGCGTTGCGGCAACCCGCGGATTGAAGTCAACCGGGCGAATGCGGGCGCTGGTGATCCAGCGGGCGGTGATCGGCTCAGGAAAACCCAGCGATGCAGACAGCGCGTGGGAAAATTCCTGCGGATGCTGCGCCGCCCACGTCTGCGCTTTCGCCAGCCGCGTCATCAGATCGGCGATGGCATCACGTTTTGCCGGGTCCGCCAGCGCGCTTTCCCGCGCCAGCGCATAGGAGTAGCCGGAGAGAATACCGTTGCCGCCGCCCTGCGGCACCAGCACGTCTTTATCGACGACAATGGCGGAAGAGATATAAGGTTCCCATGCCGCCCAGGCATCAACCGAATGGCTGGCCAGCGCGGCGTGACCATCAACCGGACCGAGAAAACGCAGCGTCACGTCGTCAGGCTTCAGACCCGCGCGCTCAAGCAGACCCAGCAGCAGATAGTGGCCCCAGCCGCCGCGATTGACGGCGATCTGCTTGCCCTTCAGATCCTTCAGGCTGCGTATACCGCTGTCCGGGCGCGTCAGCAGCGCGATGCTGTCCGGATTGTTTTGCCAGGCGCCCACCGCTTTCACCGGCGCGCCCGCAGCAAAGACGAATAAAAACGGCAAATCGCCGGTAAACCCGACGTCCAGTGCGCCTGCGTTCAGGGCTTCCTGAACCGGCGCGCCCGAATCAAACGAGGTGAGTTTGAGATCGTATGGCAGATTATCAAGCTGGCCGGACGCTCGCAGAGAGATAAAGCGATCGCCCTTCACATCGCCCAGACGCAGCGTGGTTTTTTCCGCCGCGCTGGCGCAAAGCGCAAGGGAAGAGAGCAGGGCAGCCGCTAAGAGAGCAAAACGCATCAGGCACTCCTCGCGATGCGGCGTGCCGCTACTTTCTCACGCGTCAGCGGGATCAGCGCTTTGCCATACTCCACCGCATCGTTAAGCGGATCGAAACCGCGGATCAGCACGCTCTCAATACCGGCATCGTAATAGTCGAGCAGCGAATCGGAAACCTGATCCGGCGTGCCCACCAGCGAGGTGGAGTTATAGCCGCCGCCAACCAGCTTAGCGATGCCGGTCCACAAATTTCGGTCCAGCCGTTCGCCTTCTCTGGCCGCCGCCATCAGTCGCTCTGCGCCCACGCTTTGCGGCTTGGGCAGGCCAAAATCATGTCCCACCTCGGCCAGCTTCTTGCGCGCCGTCTCGCGAATATACTCGGCTTTTTCCCACGCCTCTTTTTCCGTCGCGGCAATGATGGGCCGGAAAGAGATGTTGAAGCTGATTTGCCGACCCTGTTTTGCCGCCGCCGCACGTACGGTTCGAACGGTCTCTCTGGCACCGGCCAGCGGCTCGCCCCACAGAGCGAAGACATCGGCGTGGCGGGCGGCAACCTGAATAGCCTCCGGAGACGATCCGCCGAAATAGATCGGCAGTTTCGCCTGCACCGGCTTCACGGAGGCAAAGGCCTGCTCTGCCTGATAATAGTCGCCGTGGTGATCGTAAGGCTGCTCTGCGGTGAGGCTTTGCGTTAACACATCCAGAAAGTCGTCGGTGCGGGCGTAACGCTGGGTTTTATTCAAAAAGTCGCCGTCTTTACGCTGCTCGGCATCGCTGCCGCCGCTGATGATATGTACCGCCAGGCGGCCATCGGTGAGCTGATCGAGCGTGGCGAGTTTGCGGGCGGCCAGCGTCGGCGAAACAAAACCGGGACGGTGCGCCAGCAAAAACTTAATGCGTGAGGTGCTGGCTGCCGCGTGGGCGGTCACCAGAAAACCGTCCGGTTGATCGGACCAGTAGCCGACCAGCACGCGATCAAAACCGGCCTGCTCATGGGCGCGGGCGAAATCAGCGATGTACTGCTTATTAAATACCGGGCCAGCGGGTGGAATGATTTCTGAGGCCAGTCGGTGACCGATCATGCCAAGGAACTGAATGCTCATAATTTTTTCTCCAGGGAAGGCGGGTAATAAAACCAACATGAAGAAAACCCTATGATCCGGCGCCCGGGCTGTGAAATTCATATTTGTGCGTTGTTAAGCTGAAAATCATCAAAAGAGTGTGAACGAAGTGTTAGAAGAATTTTGCATAATCATTACCCGGCAAAGGCATTTAGAGAATAAAAAAACGGATGCTAGCCTGAAATTTTCCTCCTGTTGAGACACCAGATGAAAACCTTTCGCTTCAGTATCTGTGCACTTGCACTGTTCAGTTCGTCCGTCTTTGCCGCCGGCACGCTGTCGGTTGGCGATCAGCGCGCCAATGCGCGTGCCATCCTCGAAGCTTCGGGCGAGCTGAGCAATGTTCCTTACACCATTGAATGGCATGAGTTTGCCAACGCCGCGCCGCTGCTGGAAGCGATGCGCGCCGGTTCGCTGGATGCCGGGTCGGTAGGCGACGCGCCGCTGACCTTTGCCGTGGCGGCGGGGCTGGACGCGAAAGGCATTCTGGCGACGCGCTACGCCGGAAACGCGCTAATCGTTAAGAAGGGCAGCGCCATCCGTAACGTAAGTGAGCTGAAGGGCAAAAAAATCGCCACGGTGAAGGGCTCTTCCGGCCATAACCTGGCCATGCAGGCGCTGGGCAAGGCGGGCCTTCAGCCTTCCGACGTCACCTTCGTCTTCACTACGCCAGCCGAAGCCACGCTGGTGCTCGACCAGGGCGGCGTTGACGCCGTCGCCACCTGGGAACCCTACGTGTCGTTCGCCACGCAGCAGTCCGGCGCGCAGATCATCGCTGACGGCAAAGACTATCCGGCACTCAGCTATCTGGTTGCCAGTAACAAAGCCATCGCCGACAAAAAAACGGCGCTGGCTGACTTCAGCCAGCGGCTGATCCGCGCACGCAGCTGGACGGCGAAGCATCCGCAGGCGTACGCCACCGCCATTGCCAGACTGCTGCGTATTCCGCAGGAGGTGGCGCTGCTGAAGGTGAAACGCGAGCTCAATCAGGTCGAACCTGATACGCAGGCGGTGCTGGCGGTTCAGCAAAATACGGCAGATTTGTATCTGAAAAACGGTCTGATCCCCAAACCGATTGAGGCGAAAACCTTTATCGATCTCAGCCTGTCGCAGGGGAAATAGCATGCATCTGGCGCTCTATCTCAGCGACACCGGGCTGCACGCTGGCGGCTGGCGACATCCGGCGGCGGAAAACCCCGATCCCATGCGGCTCGACACCTGGCTCACGCTGGTGAAAAAGGCCGAAGCGGCGAAGTTTGATTTCGCTTTTGTTGCCGACAAACTCTCCATTGACGACATCTACGGCGGCGATATCGCCACCACCGTACAGTACCGGCCGGGCTACGCGCGGCCTGAACCGATGGCGCTGCTGACCGCACTGGCGCTGGGCACGGAACGCATTGGCCTGGGCGGGACGCTCTCCACCACCTACGGCGAGCCTTTTCACGCCGCGCGAACGCTGGCCACGCTCGATCATTTCAGCCACGGGCGCATGGCCTGGAACGCGGTGACCTCCACCAACGACGGCGAGGCGCGCAATTTCAGCCGGATGCAGCACATGGGGCATGCCGAACGCTACCGGCGCGCGGACGAATTTATCGCTGCCGTACATCAGCTTCTTGCCAGCTGGCAGCCGGGCGCGCGGGTGGTGGATAAAGCCAGCGGCATTTACGTCGACGCCAGCAAAGTCCGCTATACGCGCTTCAACGGTGAACACTTCCATATTCAGGGGCCGCTTACCGTGGCGGCGCCACCGCAAGGCAGGCCGGTACAGATTCTGGCGGGCGTCTCGGCGGATTTCAAAGCGGTCGCCATGCGCGTGGGCGAAGTAATTTTTACCGTCCATCCCGAACGGGAGCGCGCCTGCGCCTTTTACCAACAGTTCAAAGAGGATATGGTCGCCATCGGGCGCGCGCCCGACGCCTGTAAGATCCTGCCGGGCGTCATGCCGATTGTGGGGAAAACGCATCGGGAAGCGCAGGAGAAGCGCGCGCGGCTTGATGAGCTGGTCGATCCGCTCGCCGGACTGAGTTTTATGTCGGCGAGCATGAATTACGATCTCTCTCAGCACGATCCCGACGCGCTGTTCCCGGACATATTCGACCGCATCAGCGGCAGCAAAGGGCGTTTTGAATATGTGATCGCTGAAGCGCGGCGGCAGGGAAAAACGCTGGCGGAGGTGGCGAAACGCTATGCGGCCAGCGCCTCTTTTCCGGTCATGGCGGGAACGGCGGAGGAGATAGCCGACGAGATGATGGCATGGGTTGAGAGCAGGGCGTGCGATGGTTTTGTGCTGATGCCTGCGGATATGCCTGCTTCACTGAACGATTTTGCCGACCAGGTGGTGCCCGTTTTGCAGGCGCGGGGAGCGTTTCGGAAAGCGTATTCAGGGACAACGCTGCGCGAGCATCTTAACGTGCCGCTGGAATAGTCAGGGCGAACCCGCAAGGGGTTCGCCCTTAACACTTAGTGCAGCACTAAACCGGCGATTGAGGCCGACAGCACGCTGACCAGCGTTGAGCCGTACAGCAACTTCAGTCCGAAGCGGGAAACCACATTTCCCTGCTCTTCGTGCAGGCCTTTGATCGCGCCCGCCACGATGCCGATCGAGGAGAAGTTAGCAAAGGAGACGAGGAAGACGGAAAGGATGCCTTCACCGCGCGGCGACAGCGAACCGGCAATTTTTTGCAGATCCATCATCGCCACAAACTCATTCGATACCAGTTTGGTGGCCATGATGCTGCCCACCTGCAAGGCTTCGCCCGACGGCACGCCCATTACCCAGGCAAACGGATAGAAGACATAGCCTAATACGCCCTGGAAACTGATGCCGAAAATGGTGTCAAACAGCGCATTGACCGCCGAAATCAGCGCGATAAAACCAATCAGCATCGCTGCAACAATCACCGCCACTTTGAAACCGGCGAGAATGTATTCACCCAGCATCTCAAAGAAGCTCTGACCTTTGTGCAGATCGTTCAGCTTCAGATCCTCTTCGCTTTCAACGCGATAAGGGTTGATCAGCGAGAGCACGATAAAGGTGCTGAACATGTTGAGGATCAGCGCCGCCACGACATATTTCGGCTGGAGCATGGTCATGTAGGCGCCAACGATTGACATCGAAACGGTGGACATCGCGGTAGCCGCCATAGTGTACATGCGGCGCTGCGACATTTTTCCAAGAATGTCTTTATAGGCGATGAAGTTTTCTGACTGTCCCAGTATCAGCGAGCTTACCGCGTTAAACGACTCCAGTTTACCCATGCCATTCACCTTCGACAGCACGGTGCCAATCGCGCGAATGACAATCGGCAGAATGCGGAAGTGCTGAAGAATGCCGATAAGCGCGGAGATGAAAACGATAGGGCAAAGCACGTTCAGCCAGAAGAAGGCCAGTCCCTTATCGTTCATATTGCCGAAGACAAAGCTTGTACCCTGAGCGGCATAGGATAAAAGTTTATCAAACAGGCCTGCGAACCCCTGAACAAATCCCAGACCGACTTCTGAGTTAAGGAAGAACCACGCCAGCAGGACTTCGATCACCAGAAGTTGAATAACAAAACGGACGCGGATATTTTTGCGATCGCTACTTACCAGCAGGGCAAGCAGGGCGACCACAACCAGCGCCAAAGCAAAATGCAGAATGCGGGACATGTATGCTCCAAATTTGAAGGCTGTTATATTGCGGTGCGTATTCTATGTAACAAGCAACGGAAAAACGAGATCCAGGCCGCATTATAAGTATTACCTTTTACCTTCTGCGCAAGAATTCTTCCGCCGATCACATCCTGATACTGTTTAAAAAACCACCCAATAACTTGTAAGGTCATAGCTGATAGCCTAAAGTGAAAAATGTTGCTAATTAATTAACACACCTGTAACGTGGCCTGTGTTATAGCAAAGGCTATACTTATTAGCTCTGGCTATTGTACTGATAAGTTTTTCCTGCCATTAATGCACTTGATAATCATTATCATTTAAAAGACAATGCGTTTATCAGGTGTTTACAGAGGTCATACTATGTTGGAAAGTCGCACCGCGACGCAGCTTGCCCGCGGTTCCCGAAAAATCAAGTTTGCGCTGATGGGGCCTGCATTTATCGCGGCTATCGGCTATATCGATCCGGGCAACTTTGCGACTAATATCCAGGCTGGCGCCTCCTATGGCTACAAATTACTCTGGGTGGTGGTCTGGGCGAACATTATGGCGATGGTTATCCAGCTGATGTCCGCCAAACTTGGCATCGCCACCGGTAAAAATCTGGCGGAACATATTCGCGATCGCTATCCGCGCCCGGTGGTGTGGTTTTATTGGGTGCAGGCGGAGATCATCGCCATGGCGACGGATCTGGCGGAGTTTATCGGTGCGGCTATCGGATTCAAACTGGTTTTTGGCGTCAGCCTGTTACAGGGCGCGGTGCTGACCGGCGTGGTGACCTTCCTGATTTTGATGCTGCAAAACCGGGGCAGAAAGCCGCTGGAAGTGGTGATTGGCGGCATGCTGCTGTTTGTCGCGGCCGCCTACGTCATTGAACTGTTCTTTTCGCAGCCAAACGTGGCAGATCTGGTACAGGGGCTGGCGGTGCCATCGTTGCCTGGGGCGGACGCGGTGCTGCTGGCGGCTGGCGTGCTGGGCGCAACCATCATGCCGCACGTTATCTATCTTCACTCCTCGCTGACGCAAAACCCGGACGGCGGAACGCGCGGCGAGCGCTATAACTCAACGCGGCTGGATGTGGCGATTGCCATGACCATCGCCGGGTTTGTGAATCTGGCGATGATGGCGACCGCCGCAGCGGCTTTTCACTTCAGCGGACACACCGGCATTGCCGACCTGGATCAGGCCTGGCTGACGCTGGATCCGCTGCTGGGCAAAGCCGCCGCGATGGTGTTCGGCCTCAGTCTGCTGACGGCTGGCCTCTCTTCAACCGTTGTCGGCACCATGGCGGGGCAGGTGGTGATGCAGGGCTTTATCCGTTTTCACATTCCGCTGCTGGTGCGGCGGGTAGTGACGATGCTGCCCTCATTTATTGTGATTTTTGCGGGCTGGGAGCCCACCCGCATTCTGATCATGAGCCAGGTGCTGCTGAGCTTCGGTATTGCGCTGGCGCTGTTGCCGCTGCTGTCGTTCACCGGCAATCGTGAGCTGATGGGCGATTTAACCAATTCACGGCTGATGCAAAACGTGGGGCGCGTCATCGTGGTCATCGTGGTTGCGCTCAATCTTTACCTGCTGATTTCCATGGTGACGGGCTAATTCTTTCTGCATAAAAAAGCCGACATGACGTCGGCTTTTTTTATGTCTTAACCGCGATGGCGATTGTCGTAGCGCAAACGCTCTTGTCGCTGCCAGTCGCGGTGGCGATCGCGTTCACGCCATTCGCGATGCCGCTCCCGCTGCTGCCACTGCCGCTGGCGTTCATACCCCTGCCACCGGTACTGACGCTGCCATTCATAGCGCTGGCGCCTCTCCTGCTGACGTCGCCACTGCTCATGCTGTCGCCAGCGCCCTTCATCGTAGCGATAATTGTTGTACCGCCCATTCGAATAATTGTCGCCAATCTGAAGCGATATGCCCGGTGCAAGAGGAATCGCTGTGTTATCGGCCTGCGCTGTGTGCATCGCCAGGGGAGAGAAATTTGCCAGCAACGCGGCAATAAGCAAGAGATGTTTCATGATGACTCCTTATCAGCGCACCATCAGCGCACCGTTAAGGCAGATTATAAAATGGGCAGTGAGGTTTCGCCTGGCGCAATCCGAAAAAAGCGCCAGGCGGGGCGGTTTGAGACTTCTCCGCAGCCGGTGACCTATCCAAGAATCGTAGCGATCTGATCCAGTTCAGCCGGCGTGAAATCGCGACGAGCCAGCATGCCAACCGCATCGTCAATCTGGCTGATTTTACTGGCGCCGATCAGAACAGAAGTCATGCGCGGATCGCGCAGCACCCATGCCAGCGCCATTTGCGACAGCTTCTGCCCGCGCTGCTGCGCCAGCTGATTCAGTTGCTGGATCTTCGCCATCGTCTCTGGCGTTAAGCGATCGCGGCTTAAAAACTGACTGCCGCTGGCGATACGTGAATCGTCAGGAATACCGTTCAGATAGCGATCGGTCAGCAGGCCGCCCGCCAGCGGCGAGAAGCCAATGCAGCCGACGCCTGCGTTGCCTAACACCTCCAGCAGTCCGTTTTCTGGCCCACGCTCCAGCATCGAATATTTCGGCTGATGGATAAGACACGGCGTGCCCAACTGTTTGAGAATGGCGATGGCTTCGGCCGCTCTTTCCGCCGGATAGTTCGACAAAGCAATATAGAGCGCTTTACCCTGGCGAACGATATGATCCAGTGCGCTCATCGTCTCCTCCAGCGGCGTTTCCGGATCAGGGCGATGATGATAGAAAATATCCACGTAATCGAGATTCATGCGCTTCAGGCTCTGATTCAGGCTGGCAATCAGATACTTGCGTGAACCCCAGTCGCCATAAGGGCCGTCCCACATGGTGTAGCCGGCTTTAGAAGAGATAATCAGCTCGTCGCGATAGGGCAGAAAATCCTGACGCAGGATGCGGCCAAAATTCTCTTCTGCCGATCCCGGCGGCGGCCCGTAGTTGTTGGCCAGATCGAAATGGGTGATGCCGCAATCAAACGCGTGCCGGAGCAGTGAACGGCTGGTTGCCACCTGTGTCACATCGCCAAAGTTGTGCCACAACCCCAGCGAGACGGCGGGAAGCCTGAGCCCACTGCGTCCGCAGCGCTGATAGTCCATAGCGCTGTAGCGCTGTGCATCTGCCTGATAAATCATCGTAAACTCCTGTGTGTGAGATCCATGATGCCCGCAGTGTATACGGTTACACCAACGCGTGGCGAGGTGAAGATCGCAACCCTGATAAAACAGGGAGAGATAGCGTAACGCCGGGCCGCCGCTACAATGAGAGAAACTGTGTATCAATACAGACAGAATTCAGAATGATGCCCGTGGGCAAGCGCCGCGCAGGCAGGTAAGGTAAGCGGCTTTATGAATTCACAGGCGTCGGCGGACATTGTTGTTTGAGTCGGGGAAATTTATAGTGTGTTTAAATGACGTAAGCGGAGCAAAACAATAATGACTAAATATGCTTTGGTAGGTGATGTGGGCGGCACCAATGCGCGCCTGGCACTGTGTGACGTTGAAAGCGGTGCGATTTCACAAGCCAAAACGTTTTCCACAGCAGATTATGACAGTCTCGAAGCGGTGATCCGTTTTTACCTTGATGAACAGAAGCAGGATATTACCGACGGTTGCATTGCGATTGCCTGTCCGATCACCGACGACTGGGTAGAGATGACCAACCACGACTGGGCGTTTTCCTCCAGCAAAATGAAGGCGAATCTCGGCTTCGAACATCTTGAGATCATCAATGATTTCACCGCCGTTTCGATGGCTATTCCGATGCTGTCGGAGCAGGATGTAATGCAGTTCGGCGGATCGGCGGCGGTGAAGGACAAGCCGGTTGCCGTGTATGGTGCCGGAACCGGCCTTGGCGTGGCGCATCTGGTGCATGTTGACCAGCGCTGGGTGAGCCTGCCGGGCGAGGGCGGACACGTCGATCTGGCCGCCAACAGCGAAGAAGAGGATCTGATCCTTGAAGTGCTGCGCGCCGAACTTGGCCACGTTTCCGCCGAGCGCGTGCTCTCCGGCGCCGGGTTGGTCAATCTCTATCGCGCCATTGTGAAATCCGACAATCGCGTGCCGGAAAACCTGAAGCCAAAAGACGTTTCCGCGCGCGCGCTGGACGACAGCTGTACCGACTGCCGCCGCGCGCTGGCGATGTTCTGCGTCATTATGGGACGCTTCGGCGGAAACCTTGCGCTGACGCTGGGCACTTTCGGCGGAGTTTACATTGCCGGTGGCATCGTTCCGCGTTTTCTGGAGTTTTTCAAAGCGTCCGGCTTTCGCGCGGCGTTTGAAGATAAAGGACGCTTTCGTGACTACGTTCAGGGCATTCCAGTTTATCTGATCACCCACGACCAGCCAGGCCTGCTTGGCGCGGGCGCGCATCTGCGTCAGACGCTCGGCACCATTCTGTAATTTTTTCCGCCGGCTGACGCGCTATAAACGCATCAGCTGGCGAAATTCTTTCACCCTGCTGCGACTCACCGGCACCTGAAACTCCAAATCGTGCAGCTTAAGCAGATAGGTGTTATTGAACCACGGCTCAATTTCGCGGATTTTACTGAGGTTAACGCAGTAGGAGCGGTGGCAGCGGAAAAACGCCTCGTCAGGTAGCCGGTTACAAAACTCGGTAATATTCATCGACATTACATAGGCTTCGCGGCGCGTATAGACGAAGGTCATCTTCTCGTGCGCTTCGGCATAGTAAATATCGTTGATATCGGTCACGATTATCCGCTCGTCTTTCACCAGGTTAATGGTGTGCGACGCGGCGCGCGGGGCGTCAGAACCGCCCTGAAGCTTTTGCGCCAGGGTGTTTTCCACCTTACGCAGCATCGTGACGATGCGCATCTCCTGATAGGGCTTCAGGATGTAGTCGAAGGCTTCCAGCTCGAAGGCATCAACCGCGTGCTCTTTATAGGCGGTGATAAACACGATCAGCGGCTTGTGGGCGAACTTGCTGATGTTTTGCGCCAGCAGCACGCCGTCCAGCGAGGGAATGTTGATATCCAGAAAGATGACGTCCACCTGATGCGTTTGCAGGTATTTCAGCACGTCGAGGCCGTCATCAAAGGTGGCCTCAATGGTCAGTGCGCTGTGCTGCTGGATCATCCAGCTCAGCTCCTGCTGCGCCAGGAATTCATCTTCTACTATGATCGCTTTCACTGATATTTCCTGATGATAACGCGTTAAGCGGTTAACGAGACGCGCTGCTTCTCTGGCAGAACGGCGCCGTTTTTGCTGATGTAAAAAGCGATTTCCGTTCCCGGTGAGAGGCGCGTGAGGTGCAGCCCCTGACCGTAAAGCAGCCTGACGCGGTGATGCACGTTCAGCAAGCCAATTTTATTGCCCGGCATCTCGTTGCGTTCAACGCGCGCAATCACCTCTTCGCTGATGCCGTTGCCGGTATCACGTACCGCAATGCGAATACGATCGCCCTGATCCTTCACGCTGATAGTCACCACGCCTTTGCCGCGGCAAGGGTGGATGCCGTGAACAATGGCATTTTCCACCAGCGGCTGGATCAGCAGACTGGGCAGCGCGCAGCTCACGTCCTCTTCGATATCGTAAATCACCGTCAGCTTATCGCCAAAACGCGCCTGCTCAATGGCAATATAGTCTTTGATCTGGTACAGCTCTTTTTTGATATCAATGATTTCATCGTCATTCAGCTCCAGGTTGTAACGCAGGTAGCGCGACAGGTTGCTGATCAGCTGGCGAGCGGTATCGGGATTGATGCGAATTGATGACGAAATGGCGTTCAACGCATTGAAGAGAAAGTGTGGGTTGATTTTGCTCTGAAGCGCGCGCAGCTCCGCTTTGTTGGCCATCTCTCTGAGCTGTTCAGCGCGGGACACTTCAAGCTGGGTAGAGATAATTTGCGACAGGCCAATCGCCATCTCTTTCAGCGACCAGGTGATGCGGTGCGCATGGCGATAGTAGATTTTCAGCGTGCCCGTTACTTCCCCTTTTTCCCATAGTGGAATCACAATCATCGAGTGAATTTGCGGCGTACGGTGCGCTTCGTCGTTGTTTCTGATGATGATTTCGCCGTGGTTAATGGCGCGGGCGGTGGTCGGACTGATGTGGTCATCGCCTTCGTGGTAGTTCTCTTCTCCCACGCCGACATAGGCCAGAATCTGGTTTTTATTGGTGATAGCCACCGCATCTGCGTTAATATCGCAGCGAATAATATCGCAAATTTTGCGCAGCGACTCACTGTTTACCTGACGAAAAAGCGGCAGAGTTTTATTGGCGATATCCAGCGCCAGCTTTGCCTGACGCGCGGCGACGGCCTCTTTTTCACCCTCAACGCTCTGGATCAGCAGGACAATCAGGCCAATACTGGCGGCGCCCAGGATCATCGGAAGGGCGATTTCACTGACGATGTCGAGGCCAAGCGCGGTGGGTTTCGCCCAGGCAACGATCAGCAGCATGGTCAACGCTTCGCACAGCATGCCGCCGACGATACCTGCGCTCCAGCGCTTCTCTTTCGCCACCTTCAGGTTTATCCAGCCTGAGACAAAACCGGCGGTGATACTGGTGATCAGACAGGGAACAGAGGTGACGCCGTGAACATCGATCAGAAAACGGTGCAGGCCGGCAATCACGCCGGTCGCAATGCCGACCCACGGGCCGAACAGAATGCCGCCGGACATAATGGCGATGGTGCGTACGTTCACCAACGATCCTTCCACATTTATCCCGCTCCAGGTGCCGAACAGCGCAAACAGCGAAAAAATGGCGGTAACGGCCAGCAGTTCCTGACGTGAATGCTCATCCTTTTGCAACAGCTGGCGGAATGGCCGGATGCGGGTCATAAAGAAGAGGCAAATAAGCATCAGCGCGGCGCGATCTAAAACCGCAAGCAGCATATTGAATGTGGCGTGCACGGGCGCCTCGACGGAGGTGAAGAATAAAGCGTTATGATAAGTAAAGCGGGGGCGATACGCCAGCCGGGAGAGTAAATGCGGAAATCCTGGTGGAAAAAAGAGGATTAAAAAAATGGATTTTTGTGGTTATTTTTTGTTCATAACGGCCGTGAGATCGTCGTAAAATACGCGAAGAAAAAATTAAAGCGGAAGCGTACTTAATGGGCCTTTTAAAATTTCCCCTTATCAGAGAAGAACTATGCAGCTTTCTACCGAGCGTTTGCGGCTGACGCGTCTGCAAGCGGAAGACTGGCCGATTTTTTATCAGGTACATACGGATGAAAACGCGATGGCATTCATTAGCGAAGTGCGACAGGATGCCGAAATTCGCCAGCGATTCAACGACCGCCTCGCGCCCTGGCAGGTGACCAGCTTTCATATGCTCTGCCTGACGATCAGGCTGGCCGCAACGGATGAAGCGGTAGGATTTATCGGCGCAAATGCTGAATGGGCGCCGTTTCGCCAGGCTGAAGTGGGTTATTCCTTGCTCAGCGCCCATTTCGGTAAAGGGTACGGCAGCGAAGCGCTCTCGGCGCTGACAGATTTTCTGTTTAACGACTGCGAGTTTCATAAGCTGAAGGCGGAAGTGGTAGAAGGAAACTGGGCTTCGCGCCGGGTGCTGGAGAAGAACGGATTCAGGCTTGAGGGCACTTTTCGGGATAATTATCTGCTGCGAGGCCGCTGGGTAAACGACTGGATGTTCGGCTGCCTGAAATCAGACCGCAAATAAAATTTTGTGCTGACCTCTCGACAGCGGTATCGCTAAAAGGCTATGTTCATTCCTCGACCATATTGTGGTCAGCGTCGCTCGGACGGTCCGGGCGCTAACGTAAATCAGAGGTTTCTATGACAAGTCCCCTGCGGCATTTTTCCCGTATCGAACGTCTTCCGCCTTACGTATTCAATATTACCGCCGAACTGAAAATGGCCGCACGCCGTCGCGGTGAAGATATTATCGATTTCAGTATGGGCAATCCCGATGGCCCGACGCCGCCGCACATTGTTGAAAAACTGTGCGCGGTGGCGCAGCGTGAAGACACCCACGGCTACTCCACCTCGCGCGGTATTCCTCGCCTGCGCCGCGCGATCTCTCGCTGGTATGCCGACCGCTATGACATTGATATCGATCCTGAAACTGAAGCTATTGTTACGATCGGTTCGAAAGAGGGCCTGGCGCATCTGATGCTGGCGACGCTCGATCATGGCGATACCGTGCTGGTGCCCAATCCCAGCTATCCCATTCATATCTATGGTGCGGTGATTGCCGGTGCGCAGGTACGATCGGTGCCGCTGGTGGCGGGGGTTGATTTCTTTAATGAACTGGAGCGGGCCATCCGCGAAAGCTATCCCAAGCCAAAAATGATGATTTTAGGCTTCCCGTCGAATCCAACGGCGCAGTGCGTTGAGCTGGACTTCTTCGAACGGGTTATCGCGCTGGCGAAACAGTACAACGTGCTGGTCATTCATGACCTCGCCTATGCCGATATTGTTTACGATGGCTGGAAAGCACCGTCGATTATGCAGGTGCCGGGCGCGCGTGACGTGGCGGTGGAATTTTTCACCCTCTCGAAAAGCTACAACATGGCGGGCTGGCGCATCGGTTTCATGGTGGGCAACAAAGAACTGGTTGCCGCACTGGCGCGTATTAAAAGCTATCACGATTACGGCACCTTCACGCCGCTCCAGGTGGCGGCCATTGCCGCGCTTGAGGGCGATCAGCAATGCGTACGCGATATTGCCGAACAGTACAAACTGCGCCGCGACGTGCTGGTAAAAGGGCTGCATGAAGCTGGCTGGATGGTCGATCTGCCGAAAGCGTCAATGTATGTCTGGGCGAAGATCCCGGATCACTACGCGCATCTCGGCTCGCTGGAGTTCGCCAAAAAGATGTTACTGGAAGCTAAGGTTTGTGTGTCGCCGGGGATTGGCTTTGGGGATTACGGCGATACGCACGTTCGGTTTGCGCTGATCGAGAACAGCGACCGCATTCGTCAGGCGGTTCGCGGTATCAAGGCCATGTTTCGTGCGGAAGGCATTTTACCCGGAACGGTAAAGGCCAGCGAAGAAGAAGCGTAACGGTTGGGGTCAGGCTGCGAGGCCTGGCCCTGTTGCAGTCACCCTACAGCATTAAATAAAACGTTCCTGCCCAGACCAACAGGATAAAAGAGATCCCCATCAACGCATATTTCACGAACCACTCCTGAATTACTCTGTCCGGCAGCGCATCAGCCGGACATCTCATTTAGCCACGAAACGCTCATGGCGGAACCGTTCGCTAATTTACCCGCTCTGGATTTCAAAATAAAGACATGCAAAAAAAAGCCCGCTCGCCGCGGGCATAACATATTGTTATAAGTACAAAAAACTCATTATTGTTGTTGCTGTGTGTCGGGACATCATCGCATTCAGCGCCCGCATGCGCCAGCCGGTATTCTTAATCGATTCAATTGGTAAAAATTTGTCTTACTCGGTAAAAAAAGTGCAAATACGATTTTTCCCGCTGGCGAAGCGTAGCGGGATTGATACTATCCTGCACCGGAGGAGAGTTCATATGAAGAAAACGGTTTTCGCAGCGCTGAGCATGCTGCTGCTGGCAGGATGTACATCCGGTAAGCCCGGCGCTTTTGAAAAGGTCGATGAAGATCCGGTAGCCAATACCGTTCAGTATCGTTTTAATCCGCAAAAGGTCGATAAAACCGCTATGGAAAAGGACGTGAAAAACTACTGCGCTGAGCGCGGATTTGATAAGGTTGATCCTATTGAGCCGCACGAAAGTCGACTGCCCGGACTAATGAAAGCCTGGTATCAGTGTAATTACACGATTAAAAGCTGAATAAAAAAATGGGCGGAAATTTCCCGCCCAATATTTTTCATATTTTTATTTTTATATTGCCGTGTGCAGGCTTTGCCCGCTTGAGAATGAACAATTTTCATTCTCTTATAATTCATCTCTTAGCGACAGCCACCCTTAATGATAATGATGCCCTGTGCCTGCCGCCGTGCCTTTCATACGTGACGCTACCGGGTCATAACCCGCACGCCAGCGAGGCAAAAAAGTTTTCTCATGCGCTGGCTCCGGTAATTAGCAACTGTACAAAAACAAAGTGGAGAAATAATGCCAGCAGTGTAGAGTTAATTAAACATATATTACAAAATAATTCGAATGTGAATAATTAACAAAAAACCAATCAGGATAAATAAGATAAAGATGAAAAAACGCTTTCACAGAATGCTCTTAATTTTTCTTCCTTTCTGTCATTATTCATTTTATCCCAAATTTAACCGAAACGGCAATTATGGCCTAGACTCAGGGTGAGTAAATTCGGGAGAAATTATGCCTTATCAGATTAAAAATGTGCTGGCCGCTCAGGCTGAATTAGGCGAGTGTCCGCTGTGGTCGGTGGACGAGCAGGTGCTCTACTTTGTCGATATTCTTGCGCCCGCTCTGCATCGCTTCGATCCGCAAAGCGGCGAACATCAGGTAATGCCGGTAGAAGAGCATATTGGCTGTTTTGGTCTGCATGAGAAAGGCGGATTTGTCGCCGCACTGCGCAGCGGCGTTTGCCTGCTGGATCAACAGGGAAAGGTCACGCAGCGTATCGCTCCTAACCCCGGCGAGGCGGCGCGTAGCCGTTTCAACGACGGGCGGGTGGATCGTTTTGGCCGCTTCTGGTGCGGCAGCCTGTGGGAGCCGCAGGATCGTAACGGCGGCAAGCTGTGTCGGCTGGATGAGAACATGCAGCTCACCGTACAGGCCGGGGACGTGATGATCTCCAACGGCGTCGCTTTTTCACCCGACAGCCGCTGGATGTATCACACCGATACGCCTAACGGCGTGCTCTATCGCTATCCGATGGACGAGCAGGGCGAAATCGGCCCGCGTGAGGTGATAAGGCGATTTGCGCAGGCGCAGGGCGGATTACCAGACGGCGCAGCCGTGGACAGTGAAGGATTTTACTGGGCAGCCATGTTCGACGGTTCGCGCGTTGTTCGCATGGATCCTGCTGACGGGCAGATCGTCGATGAAATTCCGTTGCCGGTGCGTTGGCCAACGATGATCGCCTTTGGCGGGCCCGATCTGAAAACGCTCTACATTACCAGCTCCCGCGAAGGGCGCACGGCAGAAGAGCTGGCTGCTTACCCGCAGTCTGGCGATCTGCTTGCGGTACGCGTCGGTGTGGCAGGGCTGCCCGAACCGCACTTTCGACAGCGATAAAAAATCCGGCCTAAAAGGCCGGTTGTAATCAGACAATGTGCATTCAGGCATGCTGCAAGGCTTTTTTTCCTTCGCTGCGCTGATGCGGCAGGCGGATGACCAGTGAGGCAATCAGCGAGATAACCAGCAGCGTCATAATCAGGCTGAAGGTGACGGTGAAGCCGCCAAACAGCGAGGCAATTAACGAACCCATCACGCTGCCAATACCAAATCCCAGGTAAATCAGCCCATAATTTTTGGTCAGATTGTTCAGGCCGAAGAAGTCACTGACCAGGGAAGGATAGACGGTGATGGTGCCGCCAAAGCTGAAGGCGACGCAGGCGATGGAAATAAAGAAAGTGGTTTCATTCATCGCAGTAAACAGCAGAATGCTCATTCCCACCAGCGAGACGACCTGTGCCAGAGTGATAACGCGGATGCGGGCAATTTTATCGGACAATACGCCCAGCACCAGCCGACCGCTCAGGTTCGCGATAGCGATAATGGTTACCGCATTGGCGGCAGTCTGTGCGGAGAGATGCACCAGGCTCTCACCGATATCCTTCGCTACGCCAATCACGTAGAGACCGCTCATGCAGGCGGTAAGAAACATCAGCGCCAGCAGCCAGTACTGTGGCATACGCACCGCTTCCGGCAGAGAAAAATCGCGCGTCTGGTTTTCGTTATGGAGTGCGGTAACCTGCTGCTGTGGCGCATCTTTCATCAGCAGCGCAGCGGGAATAATCATCGCCATCGCCAGTCCGCCCCAGATGATAAAGGTTGTCTCCAGACCGTTGTTGCTCAGTAAATAACTACAGATGAATTTAAAACCCAGGCTACCGAGCCCGTACGCGCCGATTGCGCAGGCGGAAATCAGTCCCTTACGTTCCGGGAACCACTTAACGCAGTTCGATAATGTCATCAGATAGCCCGCGCCATCGGCCAGGCCCACCAGCACGCCTGCGCTCAGGTAGAGCATAAACAGGTTATCGGCGTGGGCGGTAAGATAAAAACCCGTTGCCAGCAGCAAACCGGCGCCGATCGTGACGTTGCGTACGCCAAAACGCTCCTGTAGCTTCCCGGCCACCGAGGAAGCAATGGCCAGCCCCAGACTTAACAGACCAAAAGAAAAGGCAATCTGACCGACAGGCGCGTCCAGTTTATGGGAAAGCTGACCATTGAACAGGCTCCAGGTATAAACCGAACCCAGCGCAAACTGCGTGATAATTGTGCCAATCAGGGTCAACCAACGGGTACGGTTGTGGTTTTGACAGACGGTATGTGTGCTCATAAAACGCTCCCGGCGAACGGTAAGTTATTGAGCACATGATAGGGCCGGGCTTACGCGCGCGGGGCGATAACGGCATGAAGTGCCGCCCGCGCGGAATGAAATGCCTCCTGCACGGCATGAATGACCGGACAGGAGGGAACCGCTGTGGGGTTACGCGCGGGCTATGCGAATATTTCTCATATCATTGCCGGTAGGCGTTTGATGCACGCGTAACCCGAACGCCGGCAGCACCGCAAAGATATGGTCAAAGATATCCGATTGAATTTTCTCATATTCCAGCCAGACAGTGGTATCAGTAAACATATAGACCTCAACCGGCAGGCCATCCGGGCCGGGCGCAAGCTGGCGAACCATCAGCGTCATGCCTTTATGGCTGTGCGGATGCGCCTTCAGCCACGCTTCGAGCCAGGCGCGAAACGTGCCGATGTTGGTCATGCGGCGGCCGTTGAGCGGCATGCTTAAGTCGCAGCCGAGTTCAGCGTTATGTTTTGCCACTTCGACCTGTTTTCCCGTCAGATATGGCGTCAGCAGCTGAGCGTCCATCATTTTGTCGATATCTTCATCCGTTAAAAAATGAATGCTGGTGGTATCAATATTGATGCTGCGCTTGATGCGGCGTCCGCCGGATTCCGTCATGCCGCGCCAGTTTTTAAACGAGTCGGAAATCAGCGCATAGGTAGGAATGGTGGTAATGGTTTTGTCCCAGTTGCTCACTTTCACGGTCGTCAGGCTGATATCCACCACGTCGCCGTCCGCGCCATATTTCGGCATCTCCAGCCAGTCACCAATTTTAAGCATGTTATTGGCAGAGAGCTGGATACCTGCCACCAGCCCCAGGATGGGATCTTTAAAGACCAGCATCAGCACCGCGGTCATCGCACCGAGGCCGGTGAGCAGCACCAGCGGGGATTTGCCAATCAGAACTGAAATAATCATCAGCGTAACCAGCAGCGCGCCAATCAGCTTCAGGCTCTGGAAAATTCCACGCAGCGGCAACTGACGCGCAATCACGCTGTTTTCCGACAGTTCAAGCAGTACGTCCAGCAGCGAAAAAAACAGCAGCAGGCTGAAAATCATCACCCAAACCTGGCTGACGGCCATCAGCACCGTAAACAGCGGATCGCTTCCGCTCAGGAACAGTTCAATCTGAAACTGGAATAAAAACCCCTGAACCAGCAGGGCAAAGCGGCTGAAGAGATTCTTTTTAATAACAGACGTTGGCCACTGGCGCGAAGAACGCCCGGCAAAGCGCGTCAGCAGCGGCAGCATCACCTGATGCAGCAAAGCGTGAACAACAAGCGAAATAAGCAAAATAATGCCGACAGTCGCTAAGACAGCAATCGGCGAGGCATAAGGCAGATTAATGGCGGTGAGCCATTGAAGGAGGTAGTGGTGCATCCGTTTCTATTCCCTGTTAAAAAACGTTCCCAAACGACAAGGTAATCCATTTGCTATGGCTGGCGCGGAGGATAACGCGCATCGGGTCGCCGGATCAAATCCGGTTGATGTTAAGGTTGAGCGTCCCCGGAGAGAGAGGCGGCTGAAAGCGCTTTTTTCTTAACTTTCAGCCGCAGCAGAGAGCGAATCAGCCCTGAATGTAGCTGCGAATCGCATCTGCGATGGCTTTGCTGCTTTGGCGCTCGTCGCGATGCTCGGTATCGTCCGCCACCTTTTGCAGATACTTGTTGAGCTTACCGCCGGTAGGAACGTTGCCATAGGCAATTAACATCTGCACGATTTGGCGCAGGGCCAGTACTTCAACGGTAAGGCGTTCAACAACGGGATCTTTATCTGGCATAACCAACTCCGGTAAGGCGTAGTGAATTGCGCTTAATGTACGCTACCTGTGGAATAATCAATCGGTGGAATACAGGGGAGAAGGAAGGGTTATTTTATTGCGCTTGAGTTTCATCAATATCAGGCAGAATATAAACACCTGCTTCCAGAATCCTGACTCTCCTTATGCTCATCCATACTGATACTGACAGAACGCCCGGTGCAGACAGCTGGCTGGCCTGTCTGCTGGCCGCCGTTGCGGGCGCATTAAACACCGCTGCGTTTGAAATAGTCGGTTTTTTTTCCGCTAACATGACCGGCAATCTCTCTTCTCTTTCAGACAATCTTGCGAAGGTGAAATGGAGTAGCGGAGGCTTCTTTTTAGCCCTTGTGCTGCTGTTTATCACCGGCGCGACCCTTGCCACGCTCATCGTCAATGCCGGGCGCAGACGGAACATGCGGGGAATTTATGCCTTTGTGATCCTGATTGAGGCCACGGCGCTGATTGTACTGGGCACTGTTGAAATAACGGTGTCGCTCGCGTCGCCGGGCATCGTGTTGATCATGTGCCTCAGCCTGCTGATGGGATTGCAAAACGCGGTGGTCACGCGTATCTCCAACGCCCGTGTGCGCACGACACATATCTCCGGAACGGCAACGGACATTGGTATCGAGCTGGCGATGATGATCGATATTGTGCTGCGTCGGGAATCACCGAAGCAGGCTTCGCCTTTTATTGAACGACTGAAGTTACATGGACTGACGCTGTTCGGCTTTTTCGTTGGCGGCGTGACAGGCATTCTGGCCTGGAACTTACTCGGCTATGCGTTTTTAATTGTGACCGGCGGCCTGTTGATTTTTATGGCCATGTTATCGCTACAACGCGCCAGAAAGCACGCGTCGTCGGCAAAATTGCTTGATGCTAACCAATAATTTGCTGACGCGAGAGAGGAAAGAAATGGCGTCCCCTGCAGGAATCGAACCTACAACTAGCCCTTAGGAGGGGCTCGTTATATCCATTTAACTAAGGGGACAGCGCCGGGAGTATAGCGCGATTTTATACGCAGATTAACCACTTACCCGTTCGACTGCTGTTTTTGTCATCAATCGGCCCGTTTTCGTTGCCGTTAGCGGGCAGAGATATCCGCAACATCGCGCCAGCTGGCGTCGGTTATTACCAGCCGCCGCGGGGCGCGAAAAACGGCTGATACTTTTCCTTATGCCTGTCACTCAGAGGGGGCGCTTTCCTTCTGTTTCTCATCCTTGCCACGCGGCTTCTCTTTTGACTGTGCCTCAGTTTTTGCTTTAGTGCTCATATCATTGCGGATTTGAGCATGGCTGATCAGCGCAAAAATAAAGGTGCCGCCAATGATGTTACCGGCGAGCGTCGGCAACGCAAAAGGCCAGAAAAAGTCATGCCAGCTGATCAAACCGTTGAATACCAGATAAAGAACCTCCACTGAACCCACCACGATGTGCGCCAGATCGCCCAGCGCTACCAGCCAGGTCATCAGGACGATAACCTGGATCTTCGCCGCGCCGGCAGAGGGGAACATCCAGACCATAGTGGCGATGATCCAACCCGAAACAATAGCGTTAGCAAACATCTCAGCAGGCGTGTTTTCCATCACCTTCTGACTGATGGAAACAAACGCAGTGCGCGTGGCATCATCAAAAATGGGCATGTGGGTAAAGGCCAGCGCGCCCATCGCGGTGCCGATCAGATTGCCGCCCAGCACAATGCCCCAGAGCCGGAACAGCAGCACAAAATTACCGCCGGTGGGCTTGTGCATAATCGGCAAGACGGCGGTCACGGTATTCTCCGTAAACAGTTGCTGTCGCGCCATAATCACAATAACGAAGCCAAAGGTATAGCCTAAGTTCTCCAGCAGGAAAGCGCCGGGAACGCCTTCAAGATTGGCCTGAAAGATGCCTTTTGCCATGAGCGATGCGCCCATCGAAAGGCCTGCGGCGATAGCGGAAAACAGCAGCGCCATGCCGTCGCGTTCCAGCTCTTTTTCACCTTCCTGACGAATCTGCTCATGCACCGCTGCGGCGCGGGAGGGAAGCGCCTCTTCATCAACTTCGATAGATTCTCCCTGTTCGCTCTCTTCACTCTCAACTTCTGAGCTGTCGTTTTTTGTCGTCACGTTACGTTTCCTGATGCCTGAGATAATGTTGCCCGTGGCGTGTGACGGGCCAGTTCGCTGATAAAAGTGTAGCTAAATGTTATGAAGTGGATAATAAGACTTTAACATTACAACTTTTTTTTGGTTAACTGCCGCGAAACGTAGAGGGATCACAGCCGGGTTCGCCGCAGGCTGCGACGCGATGATTTACTGTGGTACTATTTCACCCAATGTTAATAAGCCTGATAGTCTGCCATGCTGGAAGCTACTCATCTGACCTGTATTCGCGGCGAACGCACGCTGTTTCGCGACCTGAATTTTACGGTAGCGGCTGGTGATATCGTACAGATTGCCGGGGCGAACGGCGCAGGCAAAACGTCGTTGCTGCGGATCCTCGCCGGTTTGAGTCGCGCTGAGCAGGGCGAGGTCTGCTGGCAACAGCAACCGATTCATCGTCAGCGCGAAAACTACCACGCCGCAATGCTGTGGATTGGGCACCAGCCGGGCATCAAAGCAACCCTGACCGCCGGTGAAAACCTCCGGTTTTATCATCCTGCTCATCAGGAAGAGGCACTTCTTGACGCGCTGGATGCCGTGAATCTGACCGGCTTTGACGACGTGGCGGTCGGGCAGCTTTCTGCGGGCCAGCAGCGCCGCGTCGCGCTGGCGCGTCTGTGGCTGACGGCAGCACCGCTGTGGATCCTTGATGAACCGCTCACCGCGATTGATATTGACGGCGTCGCCAGCCTGATGGCGCTTTTTACGCGGCATGCGGACAACGGCGGATCGATAATTCTAACCACCCATCAGTCGCTGCCTGCGTCCAGCCGTGACATACGAAAAATCTCGTTGTCCATGACGGAGCCAGCCTGATGCTGTGGCGCGTGTTAAATCGCGAACTGCGCGTGGCTTTTCGCAGCGGCATGGAGGTGATAAACCCGCTGTGGTTTTTTCTCATCGTCATCACCTTGTTTCCGCTGGCAACAGGGCCGGAACCACGGCTGCTGGCGCGTATCGCGCCGGGGATCGTATGGGTTGCGGCGCTGCTCTCCTCGCTGCTGGCGCTGGAGCGCCTGTTTCGCGATGACTTTCTCGACGGTTCGCTGGAGCAACTCATGCTGTTGCCCGCGCCGCTGCCGCTAACGGTATTAGGAAAAGTGATCGCTCACTGGGTGGTGACCGGCGTGCCGCTGATCCTGCTCTCTCCCCTGGCGGCGCTGCTGCTGTCGCTGGATTTTGCCAGCTGGCGCGCCGTTGCGCTTACTCTGCTGCTGGGCACGCCGACCTTGAGTTTTCTCGGCGCGGTGGGCGTCGCGCTGACCGTCGGGTTGCGGCGCGGCGGCGTACTGCTCAGCGTGCTGGTCCTGCCGCTGGCGATGCCGGTGCTGATCTTCGCCAGCGCGGCCATTGATGCTGCCGGACAAGGCCTGCCTGTAGAAGGCTATCTGGCGATTTTAGGCGCGATGCTGGCGGGCAGCGCCACGCTGACGCCTTTTGCTACCGCAGCGGCGCTGCGGGTGAGCATGCACTGATGTAATTTTCATAATAAATATCAGAACGTTTTACCTTTATGTGAGCAAAATAATAATGTGGAAATGGATACATCAGCTCGGCAGGCCCGACCGGCTCTATCAGCTCTGCGGTCGCCTTACTCCCTGGTTTGCGGTATCGGGCATCATTGCACTTTTCACCGGCTGGATCTGGGGCTTTGGTTTCGCACCCGCCGACTATCAGCAGGGCAACAGCTACCGCATTATTTACCTGCACGTGCCTGCGGCTATGTGGTCGATGGGCATCTATGCCTCGATGGCTGTCGCCGCCTTCACCGGCCTGGTGTGGCAGTGGAAAACGGCCGATCTTGCCGCGGCGGCGATGGCACCGGTGGGTGCCGTATTTACCTTTATCGCGCTGGTTACCGGCTCCGTCTGGGGAAAACCGATGTGGGGCACCTGGTGGATTTGGGATGCGCGCCTCACCTCTGAGCTGGTGCTGCTGTTCCTCTACATGGGCGTTATCGCGCTTTACAATGCGTTTGACGACCGGCGTATGGCAGGCCGCGCCGCCGGTATTCTGATCCTGGTTGGCGTGGTCAATTTGCCGATTATTCACTTCTCGGTACAGTGGTGGAACACGCTCCATCAGGGCTCGTCCGGGATGCTTCAGCAGGCGATCGATCCCACCATGCGCACGCCGCTGCGCTGGTCGATTGCGGGCTACCTGCTGCTTTTTATCACCCTGACGCTGATGCGCCTGCGTAACCTGCTGCTTGCCAGCGAGCGTCATCGTCCGTGGGTCACCGCGCTGGTGGAAAAGGGAGGGCAGAAAGCATGACGCCTGCATTCGCCTCCTGGCAGGAATTTTTCGCCATGGGCGGTTACGCCTTTTACGTCTGGCTGGCCGTGGCCTGCACGCTGGCCGCGCTGGCCGGCCTGATACTGCATACGGTTATGCAGCGTCGCGCATTACTGAAGGCAATCCGTCAGCGGCAGTCGCGCGAGCGTCGCCTCCGCGCGGTAAAACAGCAGCAGGTTGCCGGAGGAGTACAATGAATCCCCGCCGCAGAAATCGGTTATTGACGGTGTTCGCGGTGCTGCTGGGCCTTGGCGTTGCCACCTCGCTGGTGATGTACGCGCTGCGTTCAAATATCGATCTCTTTTACACGCCGGGCGAAATCCTTAACGGCAAGGGCGATAAGCACGAAAAACCTGAGCCGGGGCAGCGCCTGCGGGTGGGTGGGATGGTGCTGCCGGGCAGCGTGAAACGCGATCCCACCACGCTACAGGTTTCGTTCCGCCTTTACGACGGGCAGGGGATCATTGACGTCAGCTATCAGGGCATCCTGCCGGATCTTTTCCGCGAAGGGCAGGGCGTGGTGGCGCAGGGCGTGCTGGAGGCGGGCAACTGCGTCAATGCGAAAGAGGTGCTGGCAAAGCACGATGAAAAATATACGCCGCCGGAAATTAAAGACGCGATGAATAAAAACCATCACGGCCCGGCGGAGATTTACCGTGAAGGCGGTCAGGGAGGCGCATCATGATCCCGGAGATCGGCAGCTTTCTGCTCTGCCTGGCGCTGGCGCTTTCCCTGCTGTTGAGCTTTTATCCGCTGTGGGGCGCCGCGCGGCAGGACGTGCGTCTGATGGGGCTGGCGCGGCCGCTCAGTTACGGGCTTTTTGCCTGTGTCGCCGGTGCGTTTGCGCTGCTGGTGCATGCTTTCGTGGTCAATGATTTCAGTGTGGCTTACGTCGCCGCCAACTCAAACACGCTGCTGCCGGTGTATTATCGCGTTGCCGCCACCTGGGGCGCACATGAAGGATCGTTACTGCTTTGGGTGCTGCTACTGAGCGGCTGGACGCTCGCCGTGGCGCTGTTCAGCCGCCGACTGCCCCGGGACGCCATTGCGCGCGTGCTGGCGGTGATGGGCATGATCAACCTTGGCTTTTTGTTGTTCATCACCCTGACGTCGAATCCGTTTAATCGAACGCTGCCGGATTTCCCGATTGACGGCAGCGATCTCAATCCGATGTTGCAGGATATCGGCCTCATCTTCCATCCGCCGCTGCTCTATATGGGCTATGTGGGTTTCTCGGTGGCATTTGCCTTCGCTATCGCCTCGCTGATGGCGGGCAGGCTGGATACCGCCTGGGCGCGCTGGTCGCGGCCGTGGACGATAGCCGCCTGGGTTTTTCTGACGGTGGGCATCGTGCTGGGCTCTGCCTGGGCCTACTACGAACTTGGCTGGGGCGGCTGGTGGTTCTGGGATCCGGTGGAAAACGCCTCCTTTATGCCCTGGCTGGTCGGCACTGCGCTGATCCACTCGCTGGCGGTGACCGAAAAGCGCGGCACCTTCAAAGCATGGACGGTGCTGCTGGCCATCACTGCCTTCTCGCTCAGCCTGCTCGGCACGTTTCTGGTGCGCTCTGGCGTGCTGATCTCCGTTCACTCCTTTGCGTCCGATCCCGCGCGCGGCATGTTCATTCTGGCTTTCCTGGTGATCGTTATTGGCAGCTCGCTGCTGCTTTACGCCATAAAAGGCAGCAAGGTACGCAGCCGGGTACAGAACGAGGCCTGGTCGCGTGAATCCTTCCTGCTTGGCAACAACGTGCTGCTGATTGCGGCGATGCTGGTGGTGCTGCTGGGAACGCTGCTGCCGCTGGTGCACAAGCAGCTTGGTCTGGGCAGCATCTCAATTGGCGAACCTTTCTTTAATATGCTTTTTACCTGGCTGATGGCGCCGCTGGCGCTGATGATGGGGATTGGGCCGCTGATCCGCTGGCGACGCGACACGCCGCAAACGCTGTGGAAACGGCTGTCGGTTGCGCTGGTGGTTACGCTGATCCTCTCCATTGCGCTGCCCTGGCTGATGCAGGATCGCGTTGAGGCGATGACGGTGGTGGGGCTGCTGATGGCGATTTGGGTCATTTTACTGACGCTGATGGAGCTGCATGAGCGCGCCACCCATCGCCACGGTTTTTTTCGCGGGCTCAGCCACCTTTCGCGCAGCCACTGGGGCATGGTGCTCGGTCATCTGGGCGTGGCGGTGACGGTCATCGGTATCGCCTTCAGCCAGAACTACAGCGTTGAACGCGACGTGCGTATGCGCGCCGGCGAAGCGGTAGATATCCATAACTATCATTTCATTTTCCGCGACGTTCAACCGTTGCAGGGCCCTAACTACAGCGGCGGCGCGGGCATCATTGAGGTGACCCGCAATGGCAAACATGAGACGACGCTCAGAGCAGAAAAACGCTACTACAGCGTGGCGAATGCTATTATGACCGAAGCCGCCATCAGCGGTGGCCTGACGCGCGATCTTTACGCCGCGCTGGGCGAAAAGCTGGATGACGGCGCCTGGGCCGTGCGCATTTATTACAAACCCTTTGTGCGGTGGATATGGTTCGGCGGCGCGTTTATGGCAGTGGGTGGCCTCTTCTGCCTGCTCGATCCGCGCTACCGTTCCCGCAGAAACACAGAGCAGGCCCGGAGATGACGAAAAAAATCTTCTATATACCGTTAGCGCTTTTTTTGCTGTTGGCTGCTGCGCTGATGTGGCAGCTATCGCGCAATGCCAACGGCGACGATCCTTCCCGGCTCGAATCGGCGCTGATCGGCAAACCGGTGCCGTCGTTTACCCTGGAATCGCTTGATAATCAGGGGAAAACCTACGACAGAACCGTGCTGGTCGGCGGCAGGCCGCTGCTGCTTAACGTCTGGGCGACCTGGTGCCCCACCTGCCGGGTGGAGCACCACTATCTTAATGCCCTGGCGGCGCAGGGCGTGCGGCTGGTGGGACTGAACTATAAAGACGATCGCCATAAAGCTATCGACTGGCTGAACAATTCTGGCAATCCTTACGCCCTGAGCCTGTATGATGGAAGCGGCATGCTGGGGCTGGATCTTGGCGTTTATGGCGCGCCGGAAACGTTTTTGATCGACGCAAAAGGTATCATCCGCTATCGCCACGTGGGCGATATGAATGACGAAGTCTGGACAAAGGAAGTTAAACCCCTGTGGGACAAATATAACAAGGAGGCAGGCGCATGAAACATCTGATTATCATATTGGCGGCGCTGATGTTCAGCGCACTGATAAACGCAGAACCCATTGATACCTGGCATTTTTCCTCAGTGGAACAGGAGCAGCAGTACCGTCATCTGACCGAATCGCTGCGTTGCCCAAAGTGTCAGAACAACAGTATTGCTGACTCAAACGCGATGATTGCCGGCGACATGCGCCTGAAGGTTTATGAGCTGCTTCAGGCTGGACAAACGCCGGAACAGATAAAAGCCTATATGGTGGCGCGCTATGGCAACTTCGTCACTTACGCGCCGCCGCTGATGGCCTCTACGGTTATCCTGTGGGCCGGGCCTGCGCTGTTTGTCTTTATTGGCGCGCTGGTGATTATTTTGCGCAGTAAAAGGCGTCCGCTCGACGTCGCCGATGTGGATGAAGTGCGCCTGAAAACGTTGTTGAAAGATAACGGGAAGCAGCCATGACGGTATTCTGGATGACGGTATGCGTGCTGCTGGCGGCGGCGGCTGGCCTGCTGCTGGCAGGTGGAAGAAAGCCGCAGCCGTCGACCAGACGCGACGCGCTCAATACTGAGTTTTATCATCAGCGCCTGCGCGAACTTGAAGAGGATGAGGCGCAGGGCGTGGTGGCCGGTCGTGCGGAAATGGTGCGCGAGCTCCAGCAGACGCTGCTGCTGGATATTCCGCAGAACGCGCCGGTAGATGAACGCCGCGCAGGGCGTCGGGTTCTGCTGCCGGGCGCGCTGGTGCTGCTGGTGGTGAGCCTGGGTTTTTATTTCAAAACCGGTGGCTACATGCAGGTGGTGGCGTGGCGACAGATACAGGACGATCTGCCTGCTCTGCGTGCGCAGGTGATGAATCCGCAGGCAAAACCTTTATCGCCGGAGGCGCTGGCGCGGCTCGGACTGGGCATACGCACGTCACTGCAACAGAACCCGCACAGCCTCAGCGACTGGCTGATGCTGGGCCGCATTGGCATGGTGCTCAACAATGCCGCCATGGCCACGCAGGCTTTTCACCGCGCCATGCAGCTCGCGCCGGATAACCCGGACGTTCAGCTCAGCTACGCTGAAGTGCTGACGCGTTCGGACGATCCGGGAGACGTGCGCCAGGCGGGCGAACTGCTTGAAGCGATGGAGAAGCACGACGGCAACAATCTTCGCCTGCTCAGCCAGTTGGCATTTAATGCTTTCGCGCAACAGCGTTATGATCGGGCCATTGTAATCTGGCAAAAGATGTTACAGTTGTTACCGGCTGAGGACAGGCGCGCGGAGATGATTCGCCGTAGCATCGGGCAGGCCCGCTCTGAATCGGCCGCCCGCCAGGCGCCAACTGACAATTGACTACAGGGAGACAGCTATGACCTACCGTGTGACGGGCATCGCGCTGGCCAGCGTACTGCTGATAGGGTGCGCCAGTTCGGGGCCAGAAGATGAGCCGCAGGGCCGGTCCGATCCGTTTGAAGGCTTCAACCGCACCATGTTCGATTTTAATTACAACATCCTTGATCCGTACGTGCTGCGTCCGGTTGCGGTGGCGTGGCGCGACTATGTTCCTGTACCGGCGCGATCGGGGCTGAGCAACTTTCTTGGTAACCTGAGCGAACCCTCAACAATGGTGAACTATTTTGTTGAGGGCAAGCCTTACAAGGCGATGATCCACTTCAACCGTTTCTTCCTGAACACGCTGCTGGGCATGGGCGGATTTATCGACGTGGCCGGTATGGCGAACCCAAAACTGGCGAAGGAAGAACCGAGGCGCTTCGGCAGCACGCTCGGCAATTACGGCGTGGGCTATGGCCCGTATGTCGAGCTGCCAGGCTACGGCAGCTTTACGCCGCGGGAAGACGTCGGCGGAGTGGTGGATACGCTTTACGCGCCGCTGAGCTGGTTGAGCTGGCCAATGACGGCCGGAAAATGGGTGCTTGAAGGGGTGGAAACCCGTGCTCAACTGCTGGATTCCGATGCTATCCTGCGGAATTCCAACGATCCTTATGCCTTTGTGCGCGCGGCTTACTTCCAGCGGCATGACTTCCTTGCCAGCGACGGCAAGCTGATCCCGCAGGAGAACCCGAACGCGGCGGCGATTCAGGATGAACTCAACGATATTGACGCGGAATAATGCGCAAAAAAAAGCCTGTCGCGAGACAGGCTTTTTTGGCATTCGGTTATCAGAACTTATAGTTAAAGTTCGCGCCGTAAAGCCAGGCTTTACCGGTTGAATTAAAGGTGTACGGCCCTTCTTCCACCGTCACATGCTGACCGTGCATATAAGAGAGGCCGACATCGACCGACGCATCCTGATTGAAAGCATACGAGGCGCCTGCGCTCAGCCACAGACGATCCTGGTCAGGAATAGAGATTGAACGCTGTTCGGCAGGAACCGGGCTGTCATCAAAGGCGATACCGGTACGGAACGTCCAGTTTTCATCATAGAAATACGACGTTCCCAATGCGATGCGGTAAGCGTCTTTATAGCTCTCATCTTTATAGAACAGCGTCTGACCGTTGCTACCGGTCGCTTTCAGTTCCTGGAACTGACTCCAGCTGGTATAAGCGAGACTGTAATGTACCGCCCACTGCGGCGCCACTTTATGGTAGCCGGACACTTCCCACATCTCAGGCAGATTCAGGGTCAGCGCGCCGGGAATGGTGTTGCCATCGGTGCCGTATAAGCCGCTTGACTGCAATGCCGGGTTCAGTGCGGAAGGAATGCTGCTTTTGTAGTCGCCGTCAAAATCAATTTTCACTTCTGAGCGATAGGTAAAGCCGAAACGGTTGTTCTCATCCACTTCATAAAGAATACCGGCGTTCCAGCCGTAACCCCATTCGTCACCTTTGAGGTGCACTATCTGCGTATCCGCCGGTAAGCCCAACGCCGTGCCCGTTTCACCCGCATAACGTTCGATCTTCGCCCGTGCATAAACGGCGTCAAAACCGACACCGAAGCTGAAGTTATCATTCAGTCGGTACGCGGTGCTCAGATTCAGATTCATGGTCTGAAGATCGGTTTTGCCTGCATAAGGCCCGGCGGTGTAATTGTTATTAAATTCTGTCGCCAGACCATAGTTAGAGGTGGCGGATGCACCCACCCACCATTGATCGTTAATGGGCTGAACGTAGTGCAGGTTGGGCACCCACTGCGTTGGCGCAATATTGTTGGCGTTCAGGCTCTGCCCGGACAGCGAGCTGTTACCGTCGATGTTCACATCAGGATCGATATACACCGCGCCAATGGAGAACATGGGCCTGTCCATCAGCGCCATGGTGGCAGGGTTTCGGCTGGCTGAGGCGGCGGTATCGCCCATTGCGCCTTCGCCTGAGTAGGCGCGACCTAAGCCGATAGAGGAAAATTCATTCAGTTGAAAGCCGGCTGCATAAACATTTGATGAGACAATTGCCACTGCCACTGCAAGCGCTGACTTTGCAAAAACGGATTTATGGTTCATGACCACAACCTCATTATTCGATTTTATAAATTCTGTTACATGGCGTAACAGGGGATGGCGGATTTTACGGGCTGAGATACGGCAGACAAATCAGACCAGTGCAGTATAGGTCTGACCTGTATCCATGTTGCAATATTGTTTTATAAATATTTCTTAAATGATCTAAGAAAAGCGATCTGCTTAACAAAATCGTGCTGTTGAAAAACACCTCAGAGGGTGAGAATTGTCGCAGATCAACTTTCATTCTGATTCTATGCATTTACCGACGCTGAATTCATTGGTAACCGGACAACGGCATCATCGCAGAGTAAAATAAGCGCAACTATTCTTTGACCCGTCAGGAGAACGCATGACTCATTCCATTAATAAATGCAGCGCTAATGAAACCGCAGCCTGCTGCTGCGTTGACGTTGGCACCATTATGGATAACACCGACTGCACCGCAAGCTGGAGCCAGCTCTGCGACGATCGCCAGCAGGCAGAAACACGTCTGAATCAGCTGACCGACAAAGCGCGTCAGGTTGAGTCTGAACCCTGCATAATCAACAGCCGCTTTACCGAAGAAGCCGACGGTGTGCGTCTGGACATCGATTTCACTTTTTCGTGTCAGGCGGAAACGATGATTTTCCAGCTCGGCCTGCGTTAATCCTTCTTCGCGCGATGGGTTACTGCCCGTCGCGCTTCAAAAGCGTGTTTCTTCTCGCATTTTTCTTCTGTTCCCCGTGCAGAACGCCCGACATTCGTTACTCTTACAGGTCAGACCTGCTGGCAATGACGCCGGTTACTGACTTTACAGGGGATGAGAATGACCAAAGCGTTACCTTTGCTCACGCGTCAGGGCGATCGCATCGCGATAACTCACGGATTACGTACGCCTTTTGCTAAGCAGGCCACGGCGCTGCACGGCATTCCTGCGGTGGAGCTCGGAACGATGGTGGTCAGCGAGCTGCTGGCGCGCAGCGAGATGCCTGCCGACATCATTGAGCAGCTGGTATTTGGCCAGGTGGTGCAGATGCCGGAAGCGCCAAATATCGCGCGCGAAATTGTGCTGGCCAGCGGCCTTGGCGTGCATACCGATGCTTACAGCGTCAGCCGCGCCTGCGCCACCAGTTTTCAGGCGGTGGCGAACGTTACCGAGAGCCTGCTGGCCGGCCACATCCAGGCCGGTATTGCCGGTGGCGCTGACTCCTCTTCCGTGTTGCCCATTGGCGTCAGCAAAAAACTGGGGCGCGTGCTGGTCGATCTCAGTAAAGCAAAAAGCCTGTCGCAAAAACTCACGCTGATCGGCCAGCTTCGTCCTCGCGATTTACTGCCCGTTCCGCCCGCCGTGGCGGAGTACTCCACCGGCCTGCGTATGGGCGATACCGCTGAACAGATGGCGAAAAGCCATGGGATCACCCGCGAACAACAGGATGCACTGGCGCATCGGTCGCATCAGCGTGCCGCAAAAGCATGGGAGGAGGGCAGGCTGAGCGCGGAGGTGATGACCGCGTACGTTCCGCCGTGGAAAAGCCCTTTCGAACGTGACAACAACGTGCGGGGTCAGTCGCGGCTGGAAGATTACGCAAAATTGCGTCCGGCCTTCGATCGGCGGCACGGCACCGTGACGGCGGCAAACAGTACCCCGCTCACCGACGGCGCCGCCGCGGTGGTGCTGATGACCGAATCACGCGCCAGGTCGTTGGGGATCACGCCGCTTGGCTTCCTGCGCAGCTATGCCTTTACCGCCATCGACGTGCGTCACGATATGCTGCTTGGGCCGGCGTGGGCTTCGCCGCTGGCGCTGGATCGCGCCGGCATTACCTTAAGCGATCTGACGCTCATTGATATGCACGAAGCCTTCGCGGCGCAAACGCTGGCTAACCTGAAGATGTTTGCCGACGAGCGTTTTGCGCGCGAAGTGCTCAATCGTCCGCAGGCTCTGGGCGAGGTGGATGAGGAAAAATTCAACGTGCTCGGCGGCTCCATTGCATACGGACATCCGTTTGCCGCCACCGGCGCGCGCATGATCACCCAAACGCTCCATGAGCTGCGCCGTCGCGGCGGCGGCCTGGGGCTGGTCACCGCCTGCGCGGCGGGCGGGCTGGGTGCGGCAATGGTTCTGGAGGCCGAATAATGGAAAACCGTTCAGCATTTACTCTCACTATGCGGCCGGATAACGTGGGCGTTATCACCATTGATGTGCCGGATGAAAAGATGAATACGCTTAAGGCGGCGTTCGTGGGGCAAATTCGCGATGCGATCGCGCGGGCGCGGCAGAACGCCAGTCTGGCCGGGCTGGTACTGATCTCCGGCAAACCCGATTCGTTTATCGCCGGTGCGGATATCACCATGCTCGACAACTGTACCACCGCGGCGGAAGCGCAGGCGCTGGCGCAGGAAGGACAGCGGGTGATGGCGGAAATCGCCGCCATGCCGGTCACCGTGGTGGCGGCGATCCACGGTGCCTGTCTGGGCGGCGGCCTTGAACTGGCGCTGGCCTGCAATCAGCGGGTCTGCACGCTGGATGAGAAAACCCGGCTCGGTCTGCCGGAGGTGCAACTCGGCCTGCTGCCAGGCTCCGGCGGCACGCAGCGTCTGCCCGCCCTGATCGGCGCGTCAAAGGCGCTGGATCTGATCCTCACCGGGAAGACGCTTCGCGCGCGTCAGGCGCTGAATATGGGGCTGGTAGACGAGGTCGTTCCGCCGGCGATCCTGCTGGAAACGGCGGTCAAAAGGGTGCTGGAAGGCAGGAAACCTGAGAAAGCGCTGCCGCTCCGCGAGCGCGTCTTACACGCGCCGGGCGGCCGCGATCTGCTGTTCTCGCTGGCGGCCAGACAGGCGGCGGCGAAAACAAAGGGCAACTATCCGGCCACCGGGAAAATTCTTTCGGTGATCCGCACCGGCCTGGAGCGCGGCAGCAGCGCCGGTTACGATGCGGAGGCGAAAGCCTTTGGTCAACTGGTGATGACGCCGGAATCCGCCGCGCTGCGCAGCCTCTTTTTTGCCACGACGGAACTGAAAAAAGATCCGGGCTCAGACGCTGCGCCGTGTGAGCTGCATACCATTGGCGTGCTGGGCGGAGGGCTGATGGGCGGCGGCATCGCCAGTGTCGCCGCCACGCGCGGCACATTCCCGGTGCGCATCAAAGATATCAGGCCAGAAGGCATTAACCATGCGATGAAGTACAGCTGGGATCTGTTAAGCAAACAGGTCAGGCGTAAACGTCTCACCGCCGCCGGGCGGCAACAGCAAATGGGCCTGATTACCGGCACCACCGATTTCAGCGGTTTTCGCCAGCGCGACCTGGTGATCGAAGCGGTATTCGAAAACCTCGCGCTCAAGCAGCAGATGGTGGCGGACGTGGAGGCCAACGCCGCGCCGCACACGATTTTTGCCTCAAACACCTCGTCGCTCCCCATTGCGGATATCGCCGCGCGGGCGCAGCGGCCTGGGCAGGTGATTGGCCTGCACTTCTTCAGTCCGGTCGATAAGATGCCGCTGGTGGAGGTGATCCCCCACGCAGGTACCGCCGCCGGAACCGTTGCCACCACCGTTGCGCTGGCGAAAAAGCTGGGTAAAACGCCGATTGTGGTGGCCGATCGCGCGGGATTTTACGTCAACCGCATTCTCGCACCTTATATTAACGAGGCGCTGCGCTGCCTGCTGGCAGGCGAAACCATCGAAAGCATTGACCGGGCGCTGGTGCAGTTTGGTTTTCCGGTAGGGCCGTTACAACTGCTGGATGAGGTCGGTATTGATATCGGCACGCACATTCTGCCGGTGCTGCAGAAAGCGTGGGGCGAGCGGTTCAGAGCGCCTGACGCGGTTGAGGCGGTGCTGAACGATAATCGTAAAGGGCGAAAAAATGGCCGGGGTTTTTATCTTTACGGTACGCGCCGTTGGGGCAGAAAAAAGCAGGCCGACAGCTCAATCTACACTTTGCTGAACGTAACGCCGCGAACGTCCCTCAGCGGTGAGCTGATCGCTCAGCGTTGCGTCATGATGATGCTGAATGAGGCGGCCCGAACGCTGGATGAGAAGGTGATCCGCAGCGCGCGCGATGGTGATATCGGCGCGGTGTTTGGCATCGGTTTTCCGCCTTTCCTCGGCGGGCCGTTCCGCTATATGGATCGCCTGGGCGCAGACGCGATCGTGAATACGCTGGAACAGTTGACCCACACCTGCGGCGAGCGCTTTGCGCCATGCGAGCGGCTGCGTCAAATGGCGCACGGTGGCGAAACCTTTTATCAACGGCGGGTAAACCTGAACAGCCACACGGATTCAACGGGTTAGATTTTTAAAAATGCAAAAGGCCGCAAATGCGGCTGCTCAATGATTAAACAACAGGTTGACTTAACTTCAACCATTAGGGTAAAACACAGCGTTCATTCGCAGAATGAAGAGCCGGGAAACGCGTTTTCCTGGCGTTTTTGTTTAACAATAGCGGTGCATTATGCAAGTTTTCATTATGCGTCACGGCGATGCGGCACTGGATGCGGCTAGTGATTCGGCAAGACCTCTTACTCATTGCGGCAGCGATGAGTCGCGCCAGATGGCGAAGTGGATGAACGATCAGGCGGTGGATATTGACCGCGTGCTGGTCAGCCCCTATCTCCGGGCACAGCAGACGCTGGCAACGGTACGTGAAGCGCTGACGCTGCCGGACGGGCAGGAAGTGCTGCCAGAGCTGACGCCAGGCGGCGATCCCGCGCTGACCGCCTGCTACATTCAGGCGCTGGCGAAAGAGGGCGTGAAGTCTGCGCTGGTCATTTCTCATCTGCCGCTGGTGGGCTATCTGGTTTCTGAACTCTGCCCGCAGGAAGCGCCGCCGATGTTTGCGACTTCCGCTATTGCCTGCATTGATTATGATGCCGACAGCGCCTGCGGCAGGCTGGTCTGGCACGTCAGCCCGGCAAAACTGGCGAAGGCGATGTAACTCCTTTACGGATGCCGCCTGCTCAGGGCAGTTCGGGCGGCACCCACTCTTCAACTTCAATCAGCACCAGCAGCGCGGCGTCACCGCCAAACAGTTTTGGCGCCTGATGAAAGGCCATCACCAGCGGATGCTGGGCCAGCCAGAGCGGCGTTTGCTGCTTCAGGACATGCTTGCCGTGTCCGTGCATCACGCTGGCGCAAAAGATGTGTTCGCGACGGCAGGCAGCGATCAGCGCGCCTAACTCCTCTTTCGCCTGCTTTTGCGTCAGCCCGTGCAGATCCAGAAAAATCTCTGGCGTATAGTCGCCGCGCCGCAATTTTTTCAGCTCATAGTGGCTGACGTCGCTGCGCACGTAGCGTACCGCTCCCTCTTCCGGCAGCAGCGGCTGAAACTCATCAGAAAAGTAGTGGCTGGCATCGCGCTGCTCTGAAAGCAGGCGTTTTTGCGGCACTTCACCGATCTTTTTACGCTGCGGCTTGTGGATGATGGTGTCCTGGCTCAGCCTGCGCGTGCCGGTCATCAGGCTGCGAAACAGCGCCTGCTCTTCCGCGCTCAGCTTCTGTTTTTTGGTCATCGGATTTCCGGTTTTTATCAGGTGGACGGGCTTCGCTTCCTTCCCGTCCGTTCTGCCCTCAGTCTACCCTGGCTTTATCCATCAAAAAACAAATGTCGGCTTTTTCACGCTGTTGCGCTGGATTTACCTGCACTTCATGGCAAACTAGCGACCAGGTATACGTCAGGCCTCTGGAGGGCACTTTGGACAAAATTTTCGTCGATGAGGCAGTCAGCGAACTGCACACTATCCAGGATATGCTGCGCTGGTCGGTCAGCCGCTTTTCCGCTGCCGAACTCTGGTACGGTCATGGCACCGATAATCCCTGGGACGAAGCCGTCCAGTTGGTTCTGCCCACGCTCTATTTGCCGCTCGATATCCCGGAAGATATGCGCACTGCTCGCCTCACCGCCAGCGAACGCCATCGCATCGTTGAGCGCGTGATCCGCCGCATTAACGAACGCATTCCTGTTGCCTATCTGACCAATCGCGCCTGGTTCTGCGGCCATGAGTTTTACGTTGATGAGCGCGTGCTGGTGCCGCGTTCACCGATTGGCGAACTGATCAACGAACGCTTTGCCGCCGTGCTTCCGCACGAACCCAAACACATTCTGGATATGTGCACCGGTAGCGGTTGTATCGCCATCGCCTGCGCTTATGCCTTCCCGAATGCGGAAGTGGACGCGGTGGATATCTCCACCGACGCGCTGGCGGTTGCCGAGCAGAACATTGAGGCGCACGGCATGCAGCACAACGTCACGCCCATCCGCGCCGACCTGTTCCGTGAACTGCCCAACACGCCATACGATCTGATTGTCACCAATCCGCCCTATGTGGACGAGGACGACATGAGCGACCTGCCGGGCGAGTACCGCCACGAGCCGCAGCTGGGCCTGGCCGCAGGCAGCGACGGGCTGAAGCTGGCGCGACGTATTTTAGCCAACGCGCCGGATTATCTGAGCGAAGAGGGCGTTTTGATTTGTGAAGTGGGCAACAGCATGGTGCACATGATTGAGCAGTACCCGGACGTGCCCTTCACCTGGCTGGAGTTCGCCAACGGCGGCGACGGCGTATTTATGCTGACGCGCGAGCAGATCGTCGCTGCGCAGCATCACTTCAGCTTTTATAAAGATTAAGTCAGCCAATATTCAGGAGCCAGCATGGCGGGTAACACTATCGGACAGGTTTTTCGCGTCACCACCTTTGGAGAATCCCACGGGCCGGCGCTGGGCGGCATCGTTGACGGCGTCCCGCCGGGTATTCCCCTGACGGAGGCGGATTTACAGCACGATCTCGACCGACGTCGTCCCGGTACGTCGCGCTACACCACCCAGCGTCGCGAGCCCGATCGGGTGAAGATCCTTTCCGGCGTCTTTGAAGGCGTCACCACCGGCACCAGCATTGGTTTGCTGATCGAAAACACCGACCAGCGCTCGCAGGACTACGGCGCGATTAAAGACGTGTTCCGCCCGAATCACGCCGACTACACCTACGAGCAAAAATACGGCCTGCGCGACTATCGCGGCGGCGGACGCTCTTCGGCGCGCGAAACCGCGATGCGCGTCGCCGCGGGCGCGATTGCCAAAAAATATCTTGAGATAAAGCATGGCGTTCGCGTGCGCGGTTATCTGGCGCAGATTGGCGACGTCGCCTGCGAGCTGCGCGACTGGGATCAGGTAGAACAGAACCCTTTCTTCTGTCCCGATCCGGACAAAATCGAGGCGCTGGATGCGCTGATGCGCGAGCTGAAAAAAGAGGGCGACTCCATCGGCGCGAAGGTGGCGGTGATGGCAGAAAACGTGCCGCCTGGCCTTGGCGAACCGGTCTTCGATCGTCTGGATGCGGATCTCGCTCACGCGCTGATGAGCATCAACGCGGTGAAGGGCGTGGAAATTGGCGACGGCTTCGCGGTGGTGAACAAGCGCGGCAGCGAACATCGCGACGAGCTGCGCGTCAACGGTTTCCAGAGCAACCATTCGGGCGGTATTCTTGGCGGCATCAGCAGCGGCCAGCCGATTCTGGCGACCATCGCCATGAAGCCCACTTCCAGCATTACCGTGCCAGGCAGAACCATCAACCGCGCGGGCGAAGAGGTGGAGATGGTAACCAAAGGGCGTCACGATCCCTGCGTTGGCATCCGTGCCGTGCCCATTGCCGAAGCGATGATGGCTATCGTACTGATGGATCACCTGCTGCGCCAGCGCGCGCAGAACGCCGATGTCCAGACCTCAATTCCACGCTGGTAGCCGCATGAAAAAAGTTCTGACCGCCGCCTGTATCCTGCTGCTCAGCGCTGGCGCGCTGGCGGCCACGCCCTGGCAATCTATTCGCCAGCCGATCCCCGGCGACGCGCAGTCGATTGGCGCGTTTGCCAACGGCTGCATTATTGGCGCTGAACCGCTGCCGCTGAATGCGCAGGGGTATCAGGTGATGCGTCAGGATCAGCGACGCTACTTTGGCCATCCGGATCTGATCCTCTTTATTCAGCGCCTCAGCACCCAGGTTCACACGCTGCAACTTGGCGAAGTGATGGTCGGCGATATGGGTATGGCGGCAGGTGGACGCTTCAGCAGCGGTCACGCCAGTCACCAGTCCGGGCTGGATGTGGATATCTGGCTCCAGTTGCCGAAAACCCGCTGGAGCGAACAGATGCTGCTGAAACCGCAGCCGCTCGATCTGGTGGCGGCAGACGGCAAAAACGTGGTGGCGCGGCACTGGCAACCGGCGATCGACAGTCTGATTAAGCTGGCGGCGAAAGACAGCGATGTGACACGCATTTTCGTCAATCCGGCAATTAAAAAGCAGCTTTGCGCCGATGCCGGACAGGATCGCGACTGGCTGCGTAAAGTGCGTCCGTGGTTCGGCCATCGCGCCCATATGCACGTGCGTCTGCGTTGTCCGGCAGGCAGCACGGCGTGTCAGGATCAGCCGTTACCTCCGCCTGGTGACGGCTGTGGCGCAGAGCTGCAAAGCTGGTTTGCCCCGCCGAAGCCAGGCGCAGCCCCGGTTAAGCGTGAGCCGCCGCCGCTGCCGCCGATGTGCCAGGCGCTGTTGGATAAACATCTTCTGTAAGGGGCTGAAATGGATTGGTTTGTGGTCAGCCCGTTGTTGGTGGGCATGCTGTTTTTCGTCGCCGTGCTGGCCGCGTTTATTGACTCCATCGCGGGCGGCGGCGGTCTGCTGACCGTTCCCGCGCTGCTGGCGATGGGGCTCTCTCCGGCGCAGGCGCTGGCAACCAATAAGCTGCAATCGGTGGGCGGATCTTTCTCCGCCAGCCTCTACTTTATCCGGCGCAGGGCGGTGGATCTGCGCGAGCAGAAGCTGAACATCGCCATGACGTTTATCGGTTCAGTGAGCGGCGCAGTGTTGATTCAGCATATCAACGCCGAACTGCTGCGCCAGGTGCTGCCGCTACTGTTGATCGCCATCGGTCTCTACTTTCTGCTGATGCCGAAAGTGGGCGAAGAGGACAGGCATCGTCGCCTGCATGGCCTGCCGTTTGCGCTGGTGGCGGGCGGCTGCGTAGGCTTTTACGACGGCTTTTTTGGGCCGGGCGCCGGATCGTTCTACGCGCTGGCTTTCGTCACGCTGTGCGGTTACAACCTGGCGAAATCTACCGCGCACGCTAAGGTGCTTAACTTCACCTCTAACCTCGGCGGCCTGCTGTTTTTTATGTTCGGCGGCAAAGTGGTGTGGGGCACCGGACTGGTGATGCTGATTGGTGCTATTTGCGGCGCGCGGCTTGGCGCGCGCATGGTGCTCAGCCGTGGGCAGACGCTGATCCGCCCGATGGTGGTCGTGGTTTCAGCGGTAATGAGCGCAAAACTGCTTTACGACAGTCACGGCGTGGCTATTGCGGCCTGGTTCCATCGACTGTTGGCCTGATTTATCCAGAAGAAGAAATATGACTCAGAAACATAACTACCCGCAGCTCATTGAAATCTTTGATCGCTGCTTTTACCACGATTTTCAGACCCGCCTGATTAAAGGCGACGACGAACCGATTTATCTTCCTGCGGACGAGAGCGTTGACTACCATCGGGTGGTATTTGCGCATGGCTACTACGCCAGCGCGCTGCACGAAATCTCCCACTGGTGTATTGCCGGCGCGGAGCGGCGAAAACAGGTGGATTTTGGCTACTGGTACTGTCCTGACGGGCGCGATGCGCAGACGCAGAGCCAGTTTGAATCAGTGGAGATCAAGCCGCAGGCGCTGGAGTGGATGTTTTGTGTCGCGGCAGGCTTTCCCTTTAACGTAAGTTGTGACAATCTCAGTGGAGATTGTGAGCCGGATCGCATTGCGTTCCAACGCAGGGTTCATGCTCAGGTGATGACATACCTGGAACAGGGCATACCGCCCCGGCCAGCGCGCTTTATTGCAGAACTTCGCACTTATTACTCAATGCCCCCGTTGACGGCATCACAGTTTCCCTGGCCGGAAGATTTGTGAACGGCGGGTGAACGAATGGAAGAGGAATTATATGATCGATGAATTTGAAGCGCGGATCCTGGCCCTGATCGACGATATGGTTGAGCACGCCAGCGACGACGAGCTGTTTGCCAGCGGCTATCTGCGCGGTCATCTGACCCTGGCGGTAGCGGAAATTGAACAGAGCGGCGAACACACGCCGGAAGCGTTGCAGATCCAGGTGCAGAACAGCCTGCAAAACGCCATCCAGGCCGGTGAGCTGTCACCGCGCGATCAGGCGCTGGTGATCGGCATGTGGGATAACCTGTTCCTCAAAGCGCGCCAGCCATCCTGATCGGCGGCCGGGCGCTGTTTCCATGACCGGTTCTCAGATTGGCCGCGTCCGCATTGAGAAGCGACGCCCGAACGATTATAAAGACACAACGTATTGAGTCTGCGTAGTCAGGATGGAAAGTTCAGGGATGAATAACAGAACACATAACGGCGCGACGCCTGCGCCAATTCACACCTCATATACGCCTTATCATATTGGTCGCTTCGCTGTCCTCAATGGCTTTCTTATGCAAAACGGTAAATGCGAGCCGACGCGATGAAAAAGATAATCGGTCTTACTGGCATATTCATCATTACTCTCATCATTTCCGGCGTGGTCTGGTTCTGGCCCGTTATCGAAATTGGCTTTGACGGCAGCGCTCACTACACCGAGCAGGATTCGCGGCGGTATAAATTGCTTACCCACGATCTGCTGAAAGGTATGCCTCGAATATCTGCGCGCTATGATTTTGATTTTGCAAATATCGCCGGACCAGCGACGTTTGTCTGGACAGTAACGTTTTATGGTACTGAAGACATCCATGATATTGAAACTTACCTGATTGCTAAAGGATACAAGCGACAGGCGACATGTGATGTGGAAGCAGATTGCTGGCTCACATCAGCCTCAAAAGATATGGTAACTACAGGGAGATTTACGACGGATAAGACAGTAATGGTGCAAATTCAGGAGAGAACCCGCCAGTGAACATCGCTGTTTATTAAATGGAGATTCAAGGATGAGCAAGCGAAGCGAGATAATTGATGGTAGTAAAAGTACTTATTCAAAATATGGACTCGTGTATACAGAAGTTCTGGGTTGGATAGACCTGGGACATGCGCAAGGTACGGATATTGAATTACTCATGAACCGGTTCAATGCTGGTGAAGCTTCAGGGAAAAAAATTTTACGACGTCACTTACTCGCAAGGAATGAACAGTCCATATAATTTCGTTCGTACCGGAAAATTTATCACCTGGCGCATTCGGCATGGTCGCCCGTGGCATGAGCGCCAAAGTATTGCGCTGGCAATGATGATGACGCTGGCACGTAAATTCGAAGCCTTGCAGGCAACACCCCCGATCAGTTTCTTAACGGACAGCGGTTTTAGCGGAGAGGATTTGGTCTCGGATCTTTTAGGTTTTTATCGCGTTACGTCTGTCCAGAACCCCTTTCCGAGGCTGCGTCCTGTCAGTAAGGCAGAAGCGCTTAAACGCTGGGACTATTACGGCGCAATTGGCCGATTTAAAAACGACACCTTCCGGCCCATACTTTTCCCCGATCCTGAACGATTCCCGCAAGCCATACCGCGTAAGGGTATGCTACCGCCATTTATGCGAACCATCGAACCCTACCGTGATTTCCGTTCGGGCAACGTTGCCATTGCATCACGTGACGGTTCTTTTATTCAGAGTGGAAAGTGAGACTTCTGAAATGAAAACTTCCTGATCCAATAACGCCCCGGATGCATGGTGACCGGCGTGTCGCGGTCAGGCAGCATTGGCTCGCCGTAGTGAACACGCCAGCGACGACGAGCGCGGTCATCTGACCCTGGTGGAAATTGAACAGCGCGGCGAACACACGCCGGAAGCATTGCAGATCCAGGACAGCCTGCAAAACACCATCCAGGCCGGTGAGCTGTCACCGCACGCTCAGACGCTGGTGATCGGCAAGTGGGATAACCTGTTCCTCAAAGTGCGCCAGCCATGCTAACAGAAAGGAACAGTTATATGACCGGTTTCACAATTCGTTTCTCTGAGAATGGATAACCGGTGAGTTAAATATTATAAAACGCTTTAACCTGTCTCCGGGTAACAAAGGAAGAGAGAGTCACGGATGAGTTTTACTGATGGTCGTTTAGTCTTTTATTTCCGCATCATCATGCTATGTCATCCTGCCAATATCGGTGAGTGTTTAATATCACGCCGTCACTTCTTTTTTATCTTATGGAAAAAACAGATATGTTCAAAGGAAGGGACTGAGAATAAGTCCTCAAGTGGATTTACATTAACAACGTAAAGGAGAACGTTATGGCCGGATTTAATTACGGTGGAGGCCCGGGAGACGGAACTAACTGGAGTTCAGAAAGAGGCAATGAACCCGCTCCGGGCGGTGGGAGTCAGGGAAATGCTGGCAACAGAGACAATAGCGGTTCAGGAGGGAATAAAGGAGGAAGCGTATCAAACGAGCTGCGTACCGCTGGCGATGCACGGGCTCGCTCACACGGTATTAACCCACAGATATTCAGTTTTTATTATATAGATGGGGATGGCCATATTTTAGGCGTAAATCCCAATTCATCCGTTGGGTTGAATGGGGATTTCTCTGTCGGTAGAGTTGACCTGGGTCTTGCCCCGCAGAGTTTACTTCGCGATAAAGATAGTAATGATAAAGTTAACGATAAAAACATCTACAGCGGTAACTACAGTATTGGTGCAGTTTATAAGGGGGATATTTCTGCTGCGCGCATAGCCTCACTGGAAAAAGTCATTTCGGAAAATGCCTTATGGGCAAACAGTACGCAGTCCGGACAAAGGATTACCCAGGCACGACAAAAAACCCGTGCTGCAAAAGCAGAGCTTGCGATGATTAACTTTGTTCGTGAGCAACAGGCTGCTGTTACTCAGGCAATCGCGGCGGCTAAAGCGAAGGCAGAAGCCGAGGCCAGAGCAAAGGCGGAAGCAGAGGCCAGAGCAAAGGCAGAAGCCGAGGCCAGAGCAAAGGCAGAAGCCGAGGCCAGAGCGAAGGCAGAAGCCGAGGCCAGAGCAAAGGCAGAAGCAGAGGCCAGAGCAAAGGCAGAAGCAGAGGCCAGAGCAAAGGCGGAAGCAGAGGCCAGAGCAAAGGCAGAAGCAGAGGCCAGAGCAAAGGCGGAAGCAGAGGCACAAAAGCGACGCCAGGCAGGTATGGAGAGACTTCATTCCCCTTATGTGCAGGCAACCCGCGGAATGTCGAACGTACAATCAATAGGTTGGGCTGCTGCGTCAGTAGGTGCCATCAGACCCGATTCTTTGCTTTCTCATGCCCTGATAATGCGTATTCTTAATGTTATAGTCGAATTGCGTGGGATTGCCAGCGCGAGCCTGGCAGGACCCGTAGCAGCAACGGTTGCCGGACTGTTGTACTCAAAAAAAGTTGGAGTGGGCAGCGATATTGTTCCCGGCAGAGATATCAGTGTGATGTTTAATGACAATATAATGAACCTGCCAGAAACTTCTGAACTCCTGGCTAAATGGGAGCATGGTCAGTCATTAAATATGCCCGTCAGGGGCCGACTGGTTATGCAGGACGACGGGACGTTGGAAACGCAGTTCGTTCGTAACCCGATAAGCAGTGAAGTACCAGTGGTCCGTGCGATTCAGGACGATATCACTGGCTATTGGGGATATAAACTTCCAGCGGTAGCGGATGTGCCTGAACAGACCATCCTTGTTAGTCCTGCTGATGCGCCTGGCGTTGACGGCTCAACCATTCTGACCGGCCCGCTGCCTTTACCCGAGCAAATTGTACATACCGGCGGCGCGGTAACGGTGCCACAGGAGGCCACTGTCACCATTACGCCAGTGGCAGATGACATAGAGTTTAACGATCTGATTCTGGTCTTTCCTGATGGTTCGGGATTAGATCCGATGTATATTGTTTTTCGTAGCCCCCGGAATATGCCCGGCACGGTTACGGGTAAAGGTCAGCCGCCAGGAGATAACTGGTTAAGTGGCGCGGGCCAGGGTGAAGGGGCGCCGATTCCCAGCCAGATAGCGGATAAATTGCGTGGACGGGAATTCGCAAGTTTTGACTCATTTCGCAGGGCTTTCTGGGGCGAGGTGAGCCAGGCTCCCGAATTGATAAACCATTTTAAAGAAAGTAATAAAAGAAATCTTAGAAAAGGTAATGCACCATTCCCCACGCCATCTGAACAAGTCGGTGGGCGAAATCGATATGAACTACATCATATTGAACATATAAAAAATGGCGGTGCAGTTTACGATGTTGATAATATTCACGTATTGACACCTAAAAACCATATAAAACTACATAACAAAAGGAATATGAAATGAAAAAAAATAGTATTTCTGATTATACTGAGTCGGAATTTTTGGCGTTTGTTCGTAAGATATTTGATGTGGATTACAAAACGGAGTCTGAACATTCACAAGCCGTTGTTGAATTTGACCGATTATGTGAGCACCCTTACCGTAACGGCTTAATTTTTCATCCGAAAGATGGACGAGATGACAGTCCTGAAGGCGTTGTTCAGGAAGTAAAAGAGTGGCGCGCCGCAAACGGCAAACCAGGTTTTAAACCGGAATAATAATTAAGGCTCCTCAGGCAGGAGCCTTTTTACTTCCATTCGCTAATCCAGTCTTCAGGCGTATTCACGGCCGCACGCCAGAAAATGGTTACCTGTCAGCAGCACGGCCACTTACAGGCTCTCAAGTCCTGACCGCTTTCCCCTTCAACAGCTTCCTGATCCAGTAACGCCCCGGATGCATGGCGGCCAGCGTATCGCGATCGAGCGGTATCGGCTCGCCGCACAGTTCGGCAGCCAGCACCTCGGCAGCCAGCGGGCCGCTGCATAAACCGCGCGAACCCAGCGCACCCAGCACAAATACGCCGGAATGCACCGGGGTTTCGCCTGCCTGCGCCCGCTCTTCTGCCAGCCTGACGTACTGCTCAAGCAGGCGGTCGTAGTCAGGCAGCGGGCCGACCATCGGCAGATGATCGCGCGTGGCGCAGCGCACGCCAACGCGGGCCTGCCGCGCACTGACATCCACTTCCTCCGGCCAGGACGTATCCGGCAGACAGCGGATCAGACGCGCGCGGTTCTCCTGCTGATCGTCTTCGCGATAGGCCGTCGTGCTGTCGCCGCGATGATAGCTGGCACCGATGCAGTGCTGCCCGTTATTCGGGTTTACCGGCGTCAGATAGCCGTCGTAGCAGAGCACCTGCTTCAGTTTACTCAGGCCAGGCGTGGTCGGCAGATGGCTGACCTGCCCGCTCACCGCGTAGGCGGGCAGCTTTTTGCTTTGCGCAAAAGCGGTTAACTGATGGCCGGTCGCCAGCACCAGCGTGGTGGCGTCAACGTCGGGCTTGCCGGTAAAGTTCAGCCTCCAGCGGTCGTCGTGGCGGGTCAGCCCGTCCAGATGATGCTGCCAGTGCGTGACCAGCCCCTGCTGCTGCGCCAGCCGGAACAGCGCGGGCGTCAACTGCGCCGGAGAGAGCCAGCCGCCGAGGGGATAGGTGATGCCGCCGCAGCCGGTTTTAACACCGCACAGCGCTTCCGCTTCCGCCTGCGTCACCGCGCGGGCGATCGCTTCCGGCAGGCGCATAGTCAGCATTTTCGCAATTTTTCCGGCGCTTTTTTCATCCCACGCAAGCTGCGTAACGCCGCACCACTGATGATCGAACGTGACATCGAGCTGATCTAACAGGCGTCGTGCAAAGGTAAAGGCCGCGGGGAAAAAGGTTGCCAGCGCCGGATCGTGATGATTGAGCAGCGGATAGAGCGCGCCCTGACGATTCCCCGATGCGCCCGCGGCAGGCTGCGCATCGGCGCTGTACAGCGTCACTTTTTTGCCGCGCCGTAGCAGCGCAAGCGCGAGAAGGGCGCTGCTGATGCCGCCGCCAATTAGCGTGATCTCACCGCATTGCGCCTGCGGCCGTGCATACCAGGGCGTTCGCGGTGGCGTCGCATCTGCCCGGGCCATCACGCCGCCCAGCATCTCCCGTTTGGGGCCGAAACCTTTACGTTTCTCCATGCTGAAACCGGCGTCGATCAGTCCACGCCGCACAAAACCGGCGGCGGTAAAGGTAGCGATTGTGCAGCCCTGGCGGGCCAGTCGCGCCATGCATGCAAACAGGCCAGGCGTCCACATCTCCGGGTTTTTCGCCGGCGAAAAACCATCCAGAAACCAGGCGTCGACCTGCTGATTCAGGCTGTCATCAAAACTGTCTGTCAGCGCATTAATATCCCCCAGCCACAGGTCGAGCGTCACGCGTCCGCCGTCCAGCAGCAGCCGATGACAGCCGGGCGTTGCCGACGGCCACTGCGCGCGTAGCGCAGCGGCATAGTCGGCCAGCTCGGGCCAGTGAGCGTGGGCGCGAGCCAGATCGGTCGGACTAAGCGGAAATTTCTCACAGCTGATGAAGTGCAAACGCTGTAGTCTGGCTTCAGGCTGCTGCTGTCGGAAAACATCAAAGCACTGCCACAGCATCAGAAAATTCAGGCCGGTGCCGAAACCTGTCTCGGCGGTAATAAAAAGATCGCGCGGATGGTCGCTAAACCTGGCAGGAAGCCGATTGCCGCCAAGGAAGACGTGGGCGGTCTCCTGCGGGCCGTTTTCATTAGAGAAGTACACATCGCCAAACGCTCGGGATACAGGTGTACCCTGTTCATTCCAGTTCAGCTCAGCATGTTCAACAGGCGTGGTTTTCACGGCGGAAGCTCGGTTATCAGGCGGTGGCGCGATTGTAACGGTGTGATCTCACCTACGCAAATTTACACAAGCTAACCGCTGATCGGACTTGTTCGGCGTACAACTGTAAGCTAAAGTGCTCCTCGAATCTTGATAATCGTATCCTAATAAAGAAGTGATGAGGTATTGAATGAAACGTGCAGTGATTACTGGCCTGGGAATCGTTTCCAGCATTGGTAACAACCAGGAAGAAGTCCTGGCGTCCCTGCGTGAAGGTCGCTCCGGCATTACCTTCTCTCAGGAGCTGAAAGATTCCGGCATGCGTAGTCACGTCTGGGGTAACGTTAAGCTTACTAAAGATGAAATCACCAGCCTGATCGATCGTAAAGTTCTGCGCTTTATGAGCGACGCGTCCATTTATGCCTACATCTCTATGCTGGAAGCGGTGAAAGATTCCGGCCTCACCGTTGAGCAGTATCAAAACAATCCGCGCGTGGGCCTGGTGGCCGGTTCCGGCGGCGGGTCGCCTATTAACCAGGTGGCCAGCGTTGACGGCATGCGCGCAAAAGGCCTGCGCGGCGTCGGCCCGTATATGGTCACCAAAGCCATGGCATCTGGCGTTTCTGCCTGTCTGGCTACGCCGTTTAAAATTCACGGCGTGAACTACTCGATCAGCTCTGCCTGCGCCACCTCCGCGCACTGCATCGGTAACGCAGTTGAGCAGATCCAACTGGGCAAACAGGATGTGGTGTTTGCCGGCGGCGGTGAAGAGCTGTGCTGGGAAATGTCCTGCGAGTTTGATGCCATGGGCGCGCTGTCCACCAAATATAACGAGTCGCCTGAGAAGGCTTCCCGTACCTATGACAGCAGCCGCGACGGTTTTGTTATCGCTGGCGGCGGCGGCATGGTGGTGGTTGAAGAGCTTGAGCACGCGCTGGCGCGCGGCGCGCACATCTATGCGGAAGTGGTTGGCTACGGCGCCACCTCCGATGGTGCCGACATGGTTGCGCCGTCGGGCGAAGGCGCGATGCGCTGTATGCGTCTGGCGATGCAGGGCGTGGATACGCCAATTGACTATCTGAACACCCACGGCACTTCCACGCCGGTGGGCGACGTGAAAGAGCTGGGCGCCATCCGTGAAGTGTTTAACGACGCCGTGCCAGCAATGTCCGCCACCAAAGCGATGACCGGTCACTCGCTGGGCGCTGCGGGCGTGCAGGAAGCCATCTATTCGCTGCTGATGCTGGAACACGGTTTCATCGCGCCAAGCATCAATATTGATGAGCTGGATCCGGCCGCCGAAGGGCTGAATATCATCACCAAACCGACCGAACAGACGCTGACCACCGTCATGTCGAACAGCTTTGGCTTTGGTGGCACCAACGCCACGCTGGTGATGCGCAAGCTGTAAGCGTTAGCTATTAAAAAAGGGATGCGCCGCAGGGCCATCCCTTTTTTTGTCTCAATATGACCTACTCGCCGCGCAGCACTTTGCCAACATTCCCCGCGGGATGCACCGCCAGCAACTGCTCTCTGCCGAAACCACTCTTTGCCATCAGTCCGGCAATCATGCCGTCAAACAGCGCCAGCACTACAACGACAGAGGTGGTTGCCAGCATCTTCAGCGGGTCGATCTCCTCCACGCGCGGTGTCAGCAGCAGGCAGTCCGCTGCGCGGGCAAGCAGAGAGTCGGGATTCTCAGTCACGGCGATCACGCGCGTGCCTTTCTCCTTCACCGTGGGCAGCAGGCGGGTCAGTTCGTCGGAGTTGCCGCCGCGCGACAGCATGATCAACACGTCGTCCGCACGAAGAAAACCGATGTCGCCGTGGGCCGCATCCGCCGCGCTCAGCCAGATGGCCGGTTGCTCGATGCAGGCCAGCATATGGGCGATTTTACGCGCCGCAATGCCGGAGGTGCCGATGCCGGTAACGGCAATTTTCCCCGGACAGTCAGCCAGCAGATTAAGCACCGCCAGCCACTGTTGGCGATCGATATCCTCTTCCAGCCGCGCCAGCGTGCGGCTCCAGGTTTGCCAGCCAGCCTGCGCCTGCTGCCAGGCCTCTGCGTCGTTCATCATGCCTCCTGCATCATCTGACGGTATTTCACGTGATCGTGATACAGCTCGCGAAAGACGCGGTATTTACGGTCGTAATAACGTTTGATCTCATTGGTTTGCGGGGTGACGGTTTTACCGGTGCGGCTCATGGCGTTCATTGCTTCCGGCAGGGACTCATACAGGCCCGCCGCAACGGTGCCCATTATTGCGCTGCCAAGCAGCATCGCTTCGCTCTCTTCCGGCAGCAGCATGGCGCAGCCGGTGGCGTTGGCGTGTTCCTGCACAAACACCGGATTTTTAGTGCCGCCGCCGCTGGCCATAATGGTATCGATGCTGTAGCCGGTTTTGTTCATCGTTTCGATAATATGCCGCGTGCCCAGCGCGATAGCCTGAATCGTCGCCAGATAATGCAGCGCCATATCTTCCGGCGTACGTGACAGCTTCAGGCCGGTCAGCACGCCGGTAAGGTGGGGATTGGCGCGCGGCGAGCGGTTGCCGTGGAAGTAGGGCAGCATATGAATATCTTTGGTCAGAAAGGCGATATTCTCCGGCTCGCCCGCCATTTTGCGTAGCAAATCGTTGAGCATTTCATAAATGGTTTTACCCTGCGATTTGCCCTGTTCACGCAGCGCGCTGTAGCACGGATGCGACTGAATAATGTGATCGATAAGCGCGCCGGTGGCCGACTGTCCGCCTTCGTTCAGCCAGAAATCCGGCAGTGCGGCAGAGAAATAGGGCCCCCAGACGCCTTTGATAAAACGCGGCTCGCGGGAGATCGCCATGTGGCCGGTCGAGGTGCCGCCGATCAGCGCGATACGGCGGTCGAAATCCGCATGTTCGCCCGATGCCCCGGATGCGCCTAACGTGCCGAGGCTGCCCGCATGGGCGTCAATTATCGAGACGCTGACCGCCGTGCCGGGCAGCAGGCCCATCTCCTGCGCCGCACGCTGCGTCAGGCCGTGGCCCAGCGGCTCGCCCATGGTTTTCACGCTGCGACCAATTTTCGCCGCGTCATGTTCCAGCAGATCCTCCAGGCCAATCTGGCGGAAATAGCTCTCGTCCCAGCGTTTCTCATGACCCATGTAGGTCCATTTACACACCAGCGAGCAGAGCGAGCGTGTTTCGTCCTGGGTGGCGCGCCAGGTCAGGAAGTCCGGCAGATCAAACAGGTGACCGATATTCTGCCAGCTGTTGGGCATATGCTGTTTCAGCCACAGCAGTTTGGGCGTCTGCATCTCTGGCGAAATCACGCCGCCAACGTAGTCAAGTACGCGATGCTGCGCGGCGTTGATGCGTTCAGCCTGCGTAATCGCGCGATGATCCATCCACACAATAATGTTCTGTTCGCTGCGCCCGGACGGGCTTACCGTCAGCGGCTTGCCCTCTTTATCCAGCACCACCAGCGAACAGGTGGCGTCAAAACCAATGCCTTTGATCTGTACCGGATTGATATTGGTCTGGTTAACCGCATCCCGTACAGAGTCGCAAACCGCCTGCCAGATATCATCTGACGACTGTTCAACAAAATCAGCCTGTGGGCGGAAAAGCGCAATTTCACGGCTGGCCTGGCCCATCATCCGGCCCTGGGTATCAAAAATGCCTGCCCGCGCGCTGCCGGTTCCCACGTCCACACCCAGATAGTAACTTGTCATTGTTAGCCTCGTCCGTCAGGTTCTGCGATTCTGTAATGCAATAAACAGGATGAGAACGCCGCCCCATAGCGCCATGGTGAGGTAACTGCTCACGCCCAGCAGATTGAGGCCGCTCTCCAGCATTTGTAATACGATCAGCGCCAGCACCAGGCCGACCACCCGACCAAAGCCGCCGTCGGGATTCACCCCGCCAAGCACCGAAGCCAGAATGGTCACCAGCAGCCAGGATTCGCCGTAGCCCGCCTTGGCGGAGTTGAACATGGACATCATCAGCAGCGCCGCCCCCCAGCTCAGCAGCGCGGAAAGCACATAAACCGTCACCTGTACCCGCGCGGTATTCACGCCGCTGAAGCGCGTCGCTTCTTCGTTTGAACCCAGCAGATAGATGCTGCGGCCGAGCGTGGTGTGCTCCAGCAGCACCCACAGCAAAAAAGCCACCAGCAGGAAAATGAATAGCGCAACCGGTACGCCGAACAGATCGCCATTGCCGAGGTACTGGATCAGGGGCGGAAAGCCCGAAATCACCGCGCCGTTAGAGAGCAGGATATTCAATCCGGCGATCAGCGTCATGGTGCCGAGCGTGGCGAGGATCGGCGACACGCCAACCACCGCGATCAGCAAGCCGTTGAGCGTACCAATTGCCACCGCCAGCAGCGCACCCGCCAGCAGCGCCAGCAGCAGATACTGCGGGCCGGGATGGGTGGTAATGATCCACGCCATCAGCAGCGAGCAGGCGTTGGCGCTGGCAATAATCGACAGATTGATGCCGCCGGTGAGCATGGTCAGCCCCATTCCCAGCGCCAGCAGCCCAAGAACCGGGAGCTGCGTGGCGATGGACTGGAAGTTCCCCATACTGAAAAACCGGCCGCCCAGCGTGAAGGAAAACAGCGCCAGCACCACCGCGATCATCAGCACCTGGAGCTTAATAATGCGGTCACCGGGTAACGCTTTAATCAATCGCTCCATCTCACACTCCCTTCGCCAGTTTGCGTTTTTCATTCCACGCGGTGGCGCTGATGCTAATTAAAATAATCAGACCGCTGAACACCATGTGCCAGTACGAAGAGACCGCCAGCAGCGTCAGTCCGTTTTGCAAAAAGGCCAGCAGCAGTACGCTAAGCAGCGTGCCGATGAGAGAACCGCGCCCGCCGGTCATGCTGGTACCGCCCAGCACCACCGCCGCCAGCACGGTCAGCTCGTAGCCCACCAGCGAGTTCGGCGCAACGGACTGCGTGGTCTGTGCCTGAACCACTGCGGCAACGCCCGCCAGCAGGCCCATATAGCCGTAAACGTAAAAATGCAGCGTCAGCAGGTTCATGCCCAGGCGCGAGGCGGATTCCCGATTGCCGCCCATGGCGTAGATCTGCCGCCCCAGTCGGGTATAGCGCATCAGCACGCCCGTGACGATAAATACCGCCAGCAGGCAGAGCAGGGGCAGGGTGAGGCCATATTCGTACCCATCCGCCGCCGTGAATGAGAGCCAGTTGATGCCGTTCATAAACCAGTCGGGGAAACCGTACAGCCAGGTCCCGTTGGTGAACCAGACCAGCAGTCCGTAAAAGAGATTGAGCGTGGCGATGGTGATAATGATGGCCGGCACGCGCAGGTAATAGACCAGCGCGCCGTTAATCAGGCCGAGCGCCAGCCCGCAGAGCATGGCAATGGCAAATACCACCAGGAAGTTGCCGCCGTGCGCCAGCATAGTACTGGCCATCACATACTGAGCAATAGCGGTCATCGCCGGGAAAGAGATATCGATGCCGCCTGCGATCAGCACCACAAACAGCCCGCAGGCGAGAATACCCAGAATGGCATAGCTGGTTGCCACATCGGTCAGGTTGCCGAGGGTCAGAAACTCCGTAGTGCGCAGGCTGAGGCCCAGCACCAGCAGCAGGATCAGCATCCCAAGCCAGAACTCATGGTGGCTGATGATATGTCGCAGCTTGTTATTCATTGACCACTCCGGCAATCTCTTCTTCTTTACATTGATGCGGCGCGAAGCTGGCAACCAGCTCGCCTTTGCGCATCACCAGCACCCGGTGACTGTTGTAATACGCTTCCGGGATCTCATCGCAGATCATCAATACCGCCATGCCGGACTCGGCCAGATCGCGCGCGATGCGATAAATTCCTTCTTTGTTGGCGATATCCACGCCGACGGTGGGCGAATCCAGGATCAGCACGCGCGGATCGGTCGCCACCCATTTACCGATAGCGACGCGCTGGGCGTTTCCGCCGGAAAGCGTCTGCACCGGCAGCTGGCTGTCGGACACCTTAATATTCAACTGGCGAATGAGAGCGGCGACCTGATGCCGCGCCTTGCAGTGATCGAGCAGGCCGAGGCGGTTGCGAATACGGTCAAACACCGGCACCAGCATATTGTCAAAAATCGACTGCTGCATAATCAGCCCCTGCGTCTGGCGATCTTCAGACACGTAGGCAATGCCATGACGAATGGCTTCGCGATTGTTGCGCAGCCTGACCGCGTTGCCTTCAATGCGGATTTCACCGCTGTCGGGCTGCGTCATACCAAACAGCGACAGGCACAGTTCGGTGCGTCCCGCGCCGAGCAGGCCGACCAGCGAGGTAATCTCTCCACGGCGCAGGCTGAGGTTAACCGACTGATACTGACCTTTTCGCGTCAGGTTAGTGATTTCCAGCAGCGGCGTTTCGCTTTTATCAGCGCGCGCCGGTAAATGGCTGAATTCAAATCGCTGTCCGGTCATCAGGAAGGCCAGTTCGTCGCTGTTAAGATCGCTGGCCGGCCAGGTGCCAACCAACTTGCCGTCACGCATCACGCTGATACGGTCGGCGACCTCCATCACTTCATCCAGCTTATGGCTGACAAACACGACGCAGATACCCGCGGCCTTTAACTCGTTAACTACCCGCAGCAGGCCATTGACCTCATGGCGGGTAAGCGAGGCGGTCGGTTCATCCATGATCACCAGGCTGGCGTCGGCGGCCAGCGCCCGGCAGATAGCCACGAGCTGGCGATCGGCGATGGAGAGTTTTTCGACTTTGCGATCCACGTCGAGCATCACCCCAATGCGCTGCATGGTGTCCACCGCCAGCTTGCGCATGGCGCGGCGACGTACCCAGAAGCCGCCGCCCGGCAGATAGCGATGCACCGCAATGTTTTCCGCCACCGTCAGGTTAGGAAAAAGCGACAGATCCTGATAGATCACCTGTACGCCATAATAAGCAGACAGCGAAGGCGAAAGATGGGTGAACAGTTTACCGTCGATGCCGATATGTGCGCCTTTATCGGGATGATAAACGCCGGAAATGACTTTAATCAGCGTGCTTTTCCCACAGCCGTTCTGTCCGGCCAGGCAGTGCACTTCGCCTTTATTCAGGGTCAGAGTCACACTATCCAGCGCCCGTACGCCGGGAAAGGATTTGCTGATTTTTTCTAATGAGATAAAAGGTTGCGACATAATCGATGTCCGAAGCGATGGGCGTTCAGGCGCCGGTTCCAAAGGGGAACCGGCTTTTCCCTGGTATGGCGTAATTAAAAACCGAGCGTTTTAGCGTTATCTTTTGTCACTTCAAGGATGCGGTTAAAGCGGATCACGTGCGTTTTCATGTCCACGTCCGCTTTACCGATGCCGTCGATGGTCAGATCTTCAGTAACCTGCTTACCGTCAAGGATCTGATCGGCCAGGCTGACCAGCGCAAAACCAGCATCTTTAGGATCCCACAGCAACGCTTTTTTTACGTCGCCGGTGGCCAGGTAAGGTGCGGCCTGTGCAGGCATGGCGATACCGACCACGGCGATTTTGTTTTTGGCACGTTTGCTTTTCACCGCCTGACCTGCACCGATCGGGCCGAGGGAACCAAAGCCAATGATGCCTTTCAGGTCGGGATAGGTACGCATCAGATCAAGCGTGGTGGCATAGGATTTATCAATGCTTTCCGCCACCGGCAGACGTGACGTCACCTCGTGCATCTCTGGATATTTTTTCTTCTGGTAAGCAATAGCGGCATCGGCCCAGGCATTGTGCAGCGGCACGGTCAGCGAGCCGACATAGATGGCGTAGCCACCCTTGCCGCCCATCGCCGAGGCCAGCTCATCCACGTTCTTTTCAGCGTATTTCTGGCTGTCGATAGTTTCCACGTCCCACTCGCCAATTTGCTGGTCGGGGGATTCATGCGTCAGTACGACAATGCCCTGGCTGCGGGCTTTTTTCAGTACCGGCTCCAGCACTTTCGCATCGTTTGGCACCACAATAATGGCATCCACTTTTTTGGCGATCAGATCCTCAATGACTTTCACCTGCTGAGCCGGATCGGCCGTTGAGCCGCCTACCTGATAGGCATTCACATCCAGTTTGGTCGCGGCTTCTTTCACGCCCACTTCCATACGGGTAAACCACGGAATGCCGGTGACTTTGGCCACGACGGCAATATCATGTTTTTCAGCAGAAAAGGTGGGTGTTGTAAACAGCATGCTGGCAGAAGCCACACAGGCGTATAATGCGAGGTTGAGTTTCATAACTATACCTTTCTCGTAGGATGCGGATTGACCGCCATGTTGTCTGCTTGAGGCAGACTTATCGTCAGGTAAGACGTGGCGATGGCCACATCAGAAAGATAACAAGCGAAGGGAAGGACTCATGCAGTTATGTAAGCAAAATGTGATTAATGCCCATTATTGTTAAATTTTAAGTATTTATAGGTTAAAATTAAGTTAATTTTTGTATTATAGTTGGATTTTTACTACATTTTCCGCTTCATTGATGTAAATTAAATGTTAAATAATTAACCAGTTAAACTCTTTTTTTAACAAATAAACTTTTCTATTTTATGGCATTGCGGCGAAATATCGCGCAGCGCTTAAAAAAGATTCGAAAATGTGACAATGCACAACATTCGTCATCTGAAAATCGGATCAGGCAAATGAAATTAATGTTTTAAGTTACCTTTTTTTATTACATATCCCCATGCGGACATGACGTTTTTTGACAAAATTCATCAGACATTGCCAACTGGTGTTAAAAGCAGGTACTAAGGTATGGCTGCTGCCTTCCTGCGGCTGTGCTGTCTTTTTTACATAAAGCTGTACGCATACACACTAAATTGCATTTGCCCGGTATCTTTTAATTTCTGAAAGGGTCACAATGATTCTTCATCCCCGATCCCATCGGCGGCCATTCCCCTCACATGAGGGCAGGTAATGATTTTTCACACAACTGAAACCGTTTGCGCACTTACCGGAACGCACGAGGCCAATCTGCGCCGCTGGCAGCGGCGTGGGTTAATTTCTACTGAAAACCACCGGGAAGGGTGGAGCGATGCGCAGCTTGATGAGATTTACCTGATTAAAGCGCATACCGCGGGCGGCGCATCATTGAATGAGATCCAGTGGAGTCATACAGACGCTGTGTCACATCGTCTGACCGGATGGCCCGCGCGAAAAGGCGATCTGCTGTGGCTGCTGGAGTTTGGTTCAGAGCGGGCATTGCTCAGAAGTGTCAGAAATATGGCGGGGGACTTCTCCAGTGAGGACTTTATCAATCTGTTGATGCGTCCGCTGAATCGCTGGCTGCGGGATGACCGCCGTCAGGGCGCTGAACAGCGTCTGGAACGTTTTCATCACTGCGTGATTCTTCATTTTTATTCCATCAACCGCGCTGCGGATCGCAACTGCGCGACGCCGCTTTTTCTTGAAGCAATAAGCGTTACCGATACTACAGAAATATGGCTTGAGGCCATCCGGCTTACGGGTGAAGGTTTTTGCGTTGAGATTTCTTCGGAGGTCAGCGAAACGCCAGCCGTGTCACAACGCCATTACGATCACCATCTGCTGTGGTGCGGCGCAGGTATCAGTAAAAGCAGGTATCAGCTCTACTGTGACAGCATTACTGCCGGTCAACCCGTGCTGCTGTGCGGCACCGATAAACAGGTCAATGAATACCACTGAACCCGCCTTCGACCGACCATAAGGCCGGGTTTTATCATGTTTCCCCTGTACTGATTTCTCTTTCCTGCCGCTGCTGATAATGATTGTGTTGGCGTTTTTGCATAATCGCTCACCGGAAACAACGCGCCAGCGTCTCTACCGCGTTAACGATCTCGGCGCTACGCAGGGCGGAAAAACCGAGCAGCCAGCCATGACGTTGCGGTTCGCCATGGTATAAGGGCGACAGGCGTGGCAGCACCAAACCTGAATCTCCGGCTCTGCGGGTCAGTTGTTGTTCGTCGTTGCCGGGCAGCGTAACGGTCAGCTGTAGCCCGCTCTCATGCGGCACGATCAGCAGTTTATCGCCGAGTTTCATGTTCAGCTCATTGAGCAGCGTTTCACGACGGCTTCCATATAAGCGCCGCATCAGGCGCAGATGGGCCTGAAAGTGACCGTTATTGATAAAGTCTGCGGTAACAACCTGCATCAACTGGGCGCTGTGCCCATCCATCACGCTGCGCAAACGGCAAAGCGGATCGATCAGTGCGGGCGGCACCACCAGGTAAGCCAGCCTGAGAGAGGGAAAAAGAACTTTTGAAAAAGTACCAAGGTAGAGTACGCGATTGTGTTCATCCAGCCCCTGAAGCGCAGGCAGAGGACGATCGTGATAATAAAATTCACTGTCATAATCATCTTCGATAAGCCAGCAGCTATGGCGGCGGGCGAATTCCAGCCATTGCAGACGTCGCGCCAGCGTCATCGTCATGCCTAAAGGGTACTGATGCGACGGCGTGAGATATGCGAGGCGAGCGGTGGGAGCCGCAGGCAGCCGGGCGCCTTCGTTATCAACCGGCAGGGCCTCTAATTGTGCATTGGCGACGAGAAACGCGTTGCGGGCGCCTCTGTAGCCCGGTTCTTCCATCCACACAGCATCCCCGTCGTTGCACAGCAGCAAAGCCAGCATGTGCAGAGCCTGTTGCGAACTGGTGAGGATCATCACCTGCTCAGCCTCGCAGCGGACGCCGCGAGAGAGCGCAAGATAGCGGGCCACCGCCTCGCGCAGTTCACTGTGCCCCTGTGGATCGCCGTATGAGTGCAGCGCAGAAGGGGTATTACGCAATCGCTGATTCATTAGTCGCCGCCAGATAACATGCGGGAAGGCGTTCAGGTCGGGTGAACCAGCGGCAAATGCCTGCGGGAAGGGCGGTTCGCGACAGCCGTCGGTGGCAATAATTTGCCTGCCACGCGCCGAAATGAGAGGCGACAGCGCACAGGCGCTTTTTTTCTTCAGGGCGCCGTCAGGCAACACAACGGCCACAAAGGTGCCGCGTCCGATCTCACGCCGCAAATACCCTTCACTCTCAAGCTGACCGTATGCAGCCTCAACCGTAACGCGTGAAAGCGAGAGGTCGCTGGCCAACAGCCGTGATGAGGGTAAACGTTCTCCCTGCCGAAGCGCGCCGCGAATAATTAATTGTCTGAGCATACCGCACATTTTTTCGGCTTTGGTTTGCCCTTTCTGTGAAGCAAAAAGTGAAATCAGTGGGAGTGATGTTAAGGGCATATGGGTCTTATTGTCAGGGTTAAATGGGTATTATTGACCGGTCCGATTCACCCTATCATTGAGCCACATCTGCTTAAAGGAGTTTTTATGAAGCCAACATCGGTTGTTTTAGCTTTTCCTCCACCGTCACCTGGCCAGAGCGAAAACTGGCTGCGCGAGAAGCTCGCGTATTATGCAGACGCATGGGATGTCGCCACGGATCTGGCGAACCACGTTGCTGAAATTGTGGTGGTGGACGTACGTTCACCCGAGCAATATCAGGCCGGACACATCTGCGGCGCGATAAGCTTTCCGCATCGTCTGATGACGTCAGAAAGCCTGGCGCAACTCGACAGAGAAAAGGTCTGTATCACTTACTGCGATGGCATTGGCTGCAATGGCTCAACCAAAGGCGCATTGAGGCTGGCGGAAGCCGGTTTTAAGGTCAAAGAGCTGATTGGCGGGCTGGATTTCTGGCTGCGCGATGGTCATCCCGTCACGCAGGGGAAAGAAGCGGGAGAATGGCCTTTACAGGCCAGACCGCATGAGTGCGGCTGTTAGGCTTTTCACTGACGTTAAAGAAAAATCCACAGCAGGAACCCAATCACCACCAGCGCGACAAAGATGCTGAGCATCGGGCTGTTGACGAGAGGTTGCAGCACCGGCGGCACATAGCCATAAAGGGGCGCGACAATCGGCTGTGGGTTGATTTCGCTGTCGGCCAGCGCCTGTTCGCGCTGGCGCTCTGCGCGGCGGGCAAACAGCAGATTGAGCAGATCCTGCGCCTGTAATAGGGTAAGCGGGGCGGAGGCTGGCTGCTGAAAACGCTGCTGACAGGCGTCTTCCAGCATTCGCTGCTCGTCGCGGTCGGGCGGCACTTTCAGCGAGGCCAGCAGCATCGGCAGGCCGGGTGACGTAGTGTGCTGACTGAGCGCCAGGCTGGCCTGGAGATACTGCGTCAGCAGCGGGAAAACGCGCGACGGAATGGGATCGCCACTGTGAAGATTCACCATATTCAACACCGTTGCCCACAGCTTCACCGGCTGTTCGCCGGTTGCGGCGGCAAGGCGCGCGATTTGCTGATTAAGCGTCTGGTGCTCGGCGGGCAGCAGCGTGCGATCGGTAATACGGTTTTGCTGCGGCTGAGGAATGGTCATCTGACCGTTTTGCAGCATGGTCAGTACCTGACGGAGCTGATCGGGATTAAGCGAACTGAGCACGGTATGACCAAACTGCTGACGAATAAAATCGCTGACCGCCTGGCGATTGTTGCCCTGTGGCAGCAGATCGGTGAGCTGTTGCAGCAGTTGGCGCGTGGCGTGGCTGTCCTGCACCTGCGAAAGGCGCGTATTAAGAAACTGCTCCGCCGCCGGAAAGTGGCGCGACAGCAGCCCTGCATCGTTTTTCACGCCCACTTCGTGGCGCAGTCCGGCCCACAGCTCGGGCGATTTCAGCGAACTGAGCGACATAATTTTCACAATCAGTCTTTCGAGCGTGGTGCGCTGCGCCGGCGAAAGAGGCTGGTCTCCGGGGCCGCTTTGACCGGGGCGGGTATCGATCGTCGTGCGATCGCCGGGTATCGGCGCACCGGGGCCACTGAGAGGCTGCATGGCTGAATCCTTAACTGAAGGGCGAATCCGGGGCGCGCCGGAAAAAAGTTGCGCTATGATAGCAATCCCGCCCGGCGATAGGTAGTAGTCGACCGGACAGAAACGCTATTTTTTACCGCAATTTTACCGCTCGCCACTCTCCTCCGTCAGCGCTTTCCTTTTCAGGCGCAGCGGGGTGCGCAGACGTTGTGCCAGCAGCACGCCCAACAAGGTCACGCCGCCGCCGATATAGTGATAGCTGTGCAGCGCTTCATGCAGAAACAGCACCGCAATGATGGCGGTGAAAATCGGCGTCAGGTTCATAAAAATCGACGCGGTGTTGGCGCCCATTCGCATCACGCCCTGAATCCACATAAACGGGGCGATGATCGATGCCGGAATGCCTGCAAACAGCACCAGCGGGATATTATTCAGGTTAAGCGAGACGTCTTTCGCCAGCAGGAAGTTGGGCGTCAGCAACAGCACGCCAAAGACAATTTGCACATACAAACTCTGCCAGTTCGGCAGGGCAATGGCCCAGCGTTTGGTCAGCACGCCGTAAAGCGCGTAGGAGGTGGAAGCGGCAAACATCATCAGTTCGCCTTTGCCCATGCCGTGCGTCAGCAGTTGCTGAGGGTTTCCCTGGCTGACCAGCCACACCAGGCCGCTGAAGGAGAGCAGGCTACCCAGCACCACGCCGTACGTAGGCGCCAGCCGTAACAATACCAGGCCAATCAGCACCGTCAGGAGCGGGATCAGCGCGTTTAATATACCCATAAACAGCGCGCTGACGCTGTGTGCGGCGTAATAGGCCAGGCTCTGATAAAGCACCATGCCGAGCAGGCCGAGTACCAACAGCTTCCACCATTCCGCACCAATTTGTTGACGATTACGCCAGACGGCAGGCAGCACGAACGGCGTCAGCGTCAGCAGCGCCAACAGCCAGCGATAAAAGGAGATCGCCGCCGGATCGATAGCGCCTGCGGAGATTTTACTGACGATGGCGTTGACCGACCAGATAAGCACGGCCAGCAAGGGAAACAGGGCATTCATGGCAGGAAGTTAGCTCTTTCAATTATTCTGTGAGACAGCGAGTGTACGCGGGTTTTGTCTCCTCATCACCTCCAAGGGTTATCCCGCCTGCGGGTTTGTGGCAGAATATTGCGCCTCACTGTGCTAAAGCAGGAATCTGATTGTGAAAATCCTCGTTGATGAAAATATGCCTTACGCGCGCGAGCTGTTCAGCCGCACCGGTACGGTCGTCGCGGTGCCCGGACGCCCGGTACCGCAGGAAGCGCTTAACGACGCCGATGCATTAATGGTGCGTTCAGTCACCAAAGTGGATGCAGCACTGCTCGGCGGAAAAACGGTAAAATTTGTCGGCACCGCCACCGCCGGAACCGATCATATTGATGAGGATTTTCTGAAAGCGCAGGGCATTGGCTTTTCCGCTGCGCCTGGCTGCAACGCGATTGCGGTTGTTGAGTACGTTTTCTCTGCGCTGCTGCTGCTCGCCGAACGCGACGGTTTTCAGCTCCGTGACCGCACCGTTGGTATCGTCGGCGTCGGCAACGTCGGCGGTCGTCTTCAGGCGCGCCTTGAGGCGCTGGGTATCAGAACGCTGCTGTGCGATCCGCCTCGCGCCGATCGCGGTGACGAAGGTGATTTCCGCCCGCTTGCTGAGCTGGTGGCGGAGGTGGACATCCTCACGTTTCATACGCCGCTGTTTAAGCAGGGCGAATACAAAACGCTGCACCTGGCCGACGAGGCGCTGTTAAAGGCGCTGAAGCCGAATGCCATCCTGATCAACGCCTGCCGTGGCGCGGTGGTCGATAACGACGCGCTGCTCAACGTGCTGCAACAGCGCAGCGATCTCAGCGTGGTGCTTGACGTCTGGGAGCCGGAACCGGATCTCTCCCTGCCGCTGTTGAATAAGGTTGACATCGCCACCGCGCACATTGCGGGTTACACGCTGGAAGGCAAGGCACGCGGCACCACCCAGGTCTTTGAAGCCTGGACACAGTTTATTGGCCAGCCGCAGCAGGTTGCGCTGGAGATGCTGCTGCCCGCGCCGGAGTTTGGCCGCATCACTCTGCATGGCGAGCTCGATCAGCCGACGCTGAAAAGGTTAGTGCATCTGGTGTATGATGTGCGCCGCGATGATGCTCCGCTTCGTAAAGCGGCAGGCACGCCGGGCGAATTTGACCGCCTGCGTAAAAATTACCTTGAACGACGCGAATGGTCTTCGCTGATGGTGCAGTGCGACGTCGAGGAGACGGCAACGCTGCTGGCGAAGCTGGGTTTTAACGCGCTCTTTCATCCACATTCCTGAGGCGGTTTTCCACCGCCCTGTTTTTTTCTCTGGAGTAAACCAACATGTCTGACGGCTGGAATATTGCGCTACTGGGCGCGACAGGTGCCGTAGGGGGCGCTTTACTGGAGTTACTGGCCGAGCGTGAATTCCCGGTTGGTGAACTGTATTTGCTGGCGAGCGAACGCAGCGCGGGCGAGACGCTGCGCTTTGCAGGCCGGTCGGTAATGGTGACCGACGCTGCTGAATTTGACTGGTCAAACGTGCAGTTGGCGTTTTTTGCCGCCGGGCGCGAAGCCTCGGCGCGCTATGCGGAAGACGCGGCCAACGGCGGCTGCCTGGTGATTGATTCCAGCGATCTCTTTGCGCTGGAGCCGGACGTGCCGCTGGTGGTGCCTGATGTTAATCCGCAGGCGCTGGGCGACTACCGCAATCGGAACATTATCAGCGTGGCGGACAGCACCGTCAGCCAACTGCTGTGCGCTATCAAACCGCTGACCGACGTGGCCGGTCTGGGGCGGCTTCAGGTCACCAGCCTGATCGCCGCCTCGGCGCATGGCAAAGCCGCGGTGGATTCACTGGCGGGTGAAAGCGCGCGTCTGCTTAATGGACTGCCGGCGGAAGAGACGTTTTTCGGTCGCCAGCTGGCGTTTAACATGCTGCCGCAGTTGACCGACAGTGAAGGGAGCGTGTTAGCCGAACGACGTCTGGTCGATCAGGCGCGCAAGGTTATGCAGGATGAAGGGCTGCCGATCACCGTTTCGGTGGTGCAGGCGCCGGTATTTTATGGCAACGCGCAGATTGTTCATATTGAAAACCTGCGGCCGATGTCGGCCGAAGAGGCGCGCGACGCCTTTCAGCAGCAGGAGGATATCGCTCTCTCGGAAGAGGACAGTTATCCCACCCAGGTGGGCGATGCCTCAGGCAGCGCGCATCTCAGTCTTGGCTGCGTGCGCAATGACTACGGCGTACCGGAGATGTTGCAGTTCTGGTCCGTGGCGGACAACGTGCGCTTCGGCGGCGCGTTGATGGCCGTTAAAACGGCGGAAAAACTGGTTCAGGAGTATCTGTACTGATGTCAGAAGGGCAACCGCGACAGAAAGTCGCGCTTGGCATTGAGTATGACGGCAGCCGCTACTATGGCTGGCAGCGTCAGCAGGAAGTGCGCAGCGTGCAGGAGAAGCTGGAAAAAGCGCTGGCGAGCGTGGCGAACCATCCGGTCAGCGTGTTTTGCGCGGGCCGAACCGATGCGGGCGTGCACGGCACGGGGCAGGTGGTGCACTTTGAAACCACGTCAATACGCAAGGATGCAGCCTGGACGCTGGGCGTGAATGCCAATCTGCCGGACGACATCGCCGTGCGCTGGGTGAAAGCCGTCGCTGAGGATTTTCACGCACGCTTCAGCGCCACGGCGCGGCGTTATCGCTACGTCATTTACAACCGGCGGCTGCGTCCGGCGATACTTAACGGCGGCGTCACCCATTTTTATCACCCGCTGGATGCAGAGAAAATGCAGCGTGCCGGACAGGCGCTGCTGGGCGAAAATGATTTTACGTCGTTTCGCGCGGTGCAGTGCCAGTCGCGGACGCCGTGGCGTAATGTGATTCACCTGAACGTCTGCCGTAAAGGCGCATATGTGATTGTTGACATCAAAGCCAATGCCTTTGTGCATCATATGGTGCGCAATATCGTTGGCAGCCTGATGGAAATAGGCTGTGGGAATCAGCAGGAGAGCTGGATGGCCGAGCTGCTGGCGGCGAAAGATCGCACGCTGGCTGCCGCTACCGCCAGAGCCGAAGGGCTGTACCTGGTGGCGGTCGATTATCCCGAACGTTATGACTTACCCCGTCCACCGATGGGGCCGCTCTTCCTGGAAGATTAAACCTGCTGGCGTATTGAAGGAAACACGTATGGAAATGATTCACACCGTGATCGATTTTATCCTGCATATTGATGTTCATTTGCAGGCAATGGTTGCCCAGTACGGCGTCTGGATCTACGCCATTTTGTTTCTGATCCTGTTCTGTGAAACGGGGCTGGTGGTGACGCCGTTCCTGCCGGGCGATTCGCTACTGTTTGTGGCCGGTGCGCTGGCCGCCATTCCCGACAGTGCGCTGAACGTTCATCTGATGGCGCTGCTGCTGTGCATCGCGGCCATTCTGGGCGACGCGGTAAACTATACGATTGGTCGCTTGTTTGGCGACAGGCTGTTCAGCAACCCCAATTCAAAAATTTTCCGCCGCAGTTACCTGGAAAAAACCCATCAGTTCTACGAGCGCCACGGTGGCAAAACCATCATTCTGGCGCGCTTCGTGCCGATTGTGCGCACCTTCGCGCCGTTCGTGGCCGGTATGGGTAAAATGTCCTATCGTCACTTTGCGCTCTATAACGTGGCAGGCGGCCTGCTGTGGGTGATCCTGTTTTCCTATGCGGGCTATTTCTTTGGCAATCTGCCTGCCGTTCAGCAAAATATTCACTACCTGATCGTAGCGATAATACTGGTGTCGATTCTGCCCGGCGTGATTGAAATCATTCGTCACCGCAGCAAAGCGAAACGGGAGTCGTGAGTTGAACTCTCCGGCGCCGCGCGATGCGCCGGAACATATTTAACAAATAAAAAAGCCCCGGCGACGGGGCAATCTACATTCCGCGCCTTTTTATACAGGCTTACGGGGTGGGGTCTGTTTAAGTATAGACATTCCATCCGGTCGCGCATCAACAACGGCAGCCCTGATATATAAGGCGTCCGCTCCCGTTTTACCACTCGAAATGTCGCGGTAATGCATTGATGAATGTGTAGCGCGGTGCGCTGTTTTATGATGTAATGTCGCTTAATTCTCAAACGATAATCTGTGTTAACTAATTGATTTAACACGATAAACAACATAACAGGTCATCAATGAGCTGGATTGAACGCATCCTCAATAAGAGTACAACCACCACAACGCGCAAGGCCAGTATCCCGGAAGGCGTCTGGACAAAATGTGACAGCTGCGGCCAGATCCTCTATCGCGCCGAGCTTGAGCGCAATCTTGAAGTTTGCCCTAAATGCGATCACCACATGCGCATGCACGGTCGTGACCGTCTGCACAGCGTGCTGGATGAGGGGTCGCTGATCGAACTGGGGAGCGAACTGGAGCCTAAAGACGTGCTCAAGTTCCGCGACTCCAAGAAGTATAAAGATCGTCTGGCTGCGGCACAGAAAGAAACCAATGAGAAAGACGCGCTGATTGTGATGAAAGGCACGCTGCACGGCATGCCGGTTGTGGCCGCCGCCTTTGAGTTTTCCTTTATGGGCGGCTCAATGGGGTCAGTCGTAGGGGCTCGTTTTGTCCGCGCTGTTGAACAGGCGCTGGAAGATAACTGCCCGATGATCTGTTTCTCAGCCTCCGGCGGCGCGCGCATGCAGGAAGCGCTGATGTCGCTGATGCAGATGGCGAAAACCAGCGCCGCGCTGGCCAAAATGCAGGCGCGCGGTCTGCCTTATATTTCCGTACTGACCGACCCCACCATGGGCGGCGTTTCCGCCAGTTTTGCTATGTTGGGCGACCTGAACATCGCTGAACCGAAAGCGCTGATTGGCTTTGCCGGTCCACGCGTTATTGAGCAGACCGTACGTGAAAAACTGCCGCCGGGCTTCCAGCGCAGCGAGTTCCTGATTGAAAAAGGCGCTATTGACATGATCATCCGTCGGCCGGTGATGCGCTTTAAGCTGGCGAGCATCCTGGCGAAAATGATGAACCTGCCTGCGCCGCAGGAAGAGAGCCTGAAAGAGGTGGTTGAAGAAACCCCCGACAGCCCTGAAGCCTGAATACTGACGGGAAGGGCAGCGGCTCTTCCCCCAATTCACCGTAACGCAGTGAACGGGACACATGGATAATCTTCCTCAAGCCACGTCGCCTTTGGTCACGTGGCTTCATTATCTTGAGAATTTACACACTCAGGCTATTGAACTGGGTCTGACGCGTGTTCAGCGCGTCGCAACCGCCCTCGATCTGTTAATACCCGCTCCGGTCGTTTTCACCGTCGCCGGCACCAATGGCAAGGGCACCGCCTGCCGGACGCTGGAAACGCTGCTGATGGCGGCGGGCTATCGCGTTGGCGTCTACAGTTCGCCGCACCTGCTGCGCTATACCGAACGGGTGCGCATTCAGGGGGAGGAGCTGGCAGAAGCCGATCATACCGCCTCATTTGCCGCTATCGAAGCGGGCCGCGGCGACACCTCGCTTACCTATTTTGAATACGGCACGCTTTCTGCGCTGTGGCTGTTCAGACGCGCTAAAATTGACGTGGCAATCCTGGAAGTGGGGCTGGGCGGGCGGCTGGATGCGACAAACATCGTTAATGCTGACGTGGCGGTGATCACCAGCATCGCGCTCGATCATACCGACTGGCTGGGGCCGGATCGCGAAAGCATCGGCCGTGAAAAAGCGGGCGTTTTCCGCCGTAACAAACCTGCCGTGGTAGGCGAACCGGCGATGCCGCAAAGCATTGCGGAGGTCGCCGACGCTCTGGGCGCGCACCTTGCCAGGCACGGGCGCGACTGGTCGTTCAGCGCAACCGACGACAGCTGGACGTTTAGCGATGCAAACGGCACGCTGAGCGGCCTGCCGCTGCCGCAGGTGCCGCTAGCGAATGCGGCGACGGCGCTGGCGGCGCTGCGGGCCTCATCGCTCACGGTCGACGAAGCCGTCGTGCGCGAATGGATTAACAAAGCGATGCTGCCGGGACGGTTTCAGACGGTTCAGCAGGCGCCGAAGGTGATCCTCGACGTCGCGCACAACCCGCATGCGGCGGCTTACCTTGCCGATCGTTTGCGCACGTTGCAGAACGCCGGCAGAGTGCTGGCGGTGGCAGGCATGCTGCACGATAAAGATATCGCCGGTACGCTGGCCTGTCTGACGCCGGTGGTGGATGAATGGTTCTGCGCGCCGCTGGAAGGGCCGCGCGGCGCAACGGCAGAACAGCTTATCGCGCATCTGCCAGCCGGACGGGTTTTCCCGAGCGTCGCCGCCGCGTTTGAACAGGCGCGTGAACAGGCCGCAGAACAGGATATTGTGCTGGTGTGTGGTTCTTTCCACACCGTGGCGCAGGTAATGGAAGTGCTGGAAACGGAGAAGGGCAGTGGCAAGTAAGTTTCAGAACCGTTTAGTCGGCACGGTGATCATCGTGGCGCTGGGCGTCATCATCCTGCCGGGATTGTTGGACGGAAAGAAAAAGCACTATAAAGAAGAGTTTGCGGCCATTCCGCTGGTGCCGAAACCGGGCGACCAGCAGGAAACCGACATGGCGCCGCCGGTAACCCAGGCGCTGCCTGCGCAACCGCCGGAAGGTGCAGGATCGGCAGTGAGCGGCAACAACGGCGAAAACAGGTCGCAGGCGGAGAGCGGCTCAACCGCACCGCAGACCGACAGTCCGCCGACGGTTGTGGCGCCGCCGCCGGTCCAACAGCCAAAACCTGTGCCGGTTGAGAAGCCGAAACCACAGCCGAAGCCGGTGGAGAAAACGCCGCCGAAGCCGGTTGAGAAGGCTCAACCGCAAACGCCGCCGCCAGAGGTTGCGCCCCAGGAGAGCGCGCCGTCCGGCCAGGCCTACGTCGTTCAGCTCGGCGCGCTGAAAAACGCCAGCAAGGTGAATGAGATAGTTGCGAAACTGCGCCTGTCTGGTTACCGCGCCTTTACCGTACCGTCTTCGCCAGTACAGGGGCAGATCACCCGCATTTACGTCGGGCCGGACGCCTCTAAAGCGAAAATGCAGGCGGCGGTCGGTCAGCTTCAGGGGATCTCCGGATTGAGCGGCGTGGTGAAACCCTACAGTGCACGTTGACAAAGACGCGCAGCCCGCGTTTCTGCCTTTCGTTGTGAGAGGCTGTGCCTTGGGCGTCAATGAGAATTCATGGCGGCTCTTGCGCCTTCAGGCGGCGCAGGAAGTAAATTAATCGACGCAAATCAGGCGATTGGCCGCCGGTGCCGATTGCCTGATTTCAGGCGCCGTTTCGCTGTAAAAATGCCGTTTTTTTACGCGCGCCCGTTTAATCAATATGGCTGAGGAAAACCGTACGCAAACGTTTTCTTTTTCTGTTAGAATTCGCCCCGAACTGGATGCGGGGCATCTGCGCTGGAAGAGTTCATGGTCTGGATAGATTACGTCATTATTGGTGTTATTAGTTTTTCGGCACTGGTCAGCCTGATCCGCGGGTTTGTTCGGGAGGCTTTGTCGCTCGTGACCTGGGGTTGTGCATTTTTTGTCGCCAGCCATTACTACTCTTTCCTTGCCGTCTGGTTTACCGGCTTTGAAGACGAACTGGTTCGAAACGGCATTGCCATCGGGGTGCTTTTCATCGCTACCCTGTTGGTTGGCGCTATCGTCAACTACGTTATCGGTTCGCTGGTTGAGAAAACCGGCCTGTCGGGAACGGACAGAGTGCTCGGTGTCTGTTTCGGCGCGCTTCGCGGCGTGCTGATCGTGTCAGCGATGCTGTTCTTTCTTGATACGTTCACCGGCTTCTCGAAAAGCGCGGACTGGCAGCAGTCGCAGTTAGTTCCCCAGTTCAGTTACGTCATCAGGTGGTTTTTCGACTATCTGAAAAGTACGTCGAGTTTTTTACCCCGGTAATTGAGCCGGGGTTGCGGCTTATGAGGAAATGACCACATGTGCGGTATTGTCGGGATCGCCGGTTTTATGCCGGTCAACCAGTCGATTTATGACGCGTTAACGGTGCTACAGCACCGTGGGCAGGATGCCGCAGGCATCGTTACCATTGATGCATTAAAGTGCTTCCGTCTGCGTAAAGCGAACGGTCTGGTCAGCGATGTATTTGAAGCCCGCCATATGCAGCGTTTGCAGGGCAACATGGGTATCGGCCACGTTCGTTATCCCACCGCCGGCAGTTCCAGTGCATCAGAAGCGCAGCCCTTCTATGTCAACTCGCCCTACGGCATTACCCTTGCGCACAATGGCAATCTGACTAACGCGCACGAGCTGCGTAAGCAGCTTTTCGAAAGCGGCCGCCGTCACGTTAACACCACCTCTGATTCCGAGATCCTGCTCAATATTTTTGCTCAGGAACTGGATCGCGCGCAGCATTATCCGCTGGAAGCCGAAAACATTTTTGCCGCCGTCACCGCTGTTCATCAGCACGTACGCGGCGCTTATGCCTGTGTGGCAATGATTATCGGTCATGGCCTGGTCGCCTTCCGCGATCCTAACGGCATTCGCCCGCTGGTGATCGGCAAGCGCGCCATGCAGGACGGTCGCAACGAATATATGGTGGCCTCTGAGAGCGTGGCGCTGGATACGCTTGGCTTTGAGTTCCTGCGCGATGTGGCGCCGGGCGAAGCGGTCTACATCACGGAAAAAGGGCAGCTGTTCACCCGTCAGTGCGCGGAGAATCCGAAGTTTAATCCGTGCCTGTTTGAATATGTTTATTTTGCCCGCCCGGATTCGTTCCTCGACAAAATTTCCGTCTACAGCGCACGCGTGCGTATGGGCACCAAGCTGGGTGAGAAAATCGCCCGCGAGTGGGAGGATCTGGACATTGATGTGGTGATCCCCATCCCGGAAACCTCCTGCGATATCGCGCTGGAGATGGCGCGTATTCTCGACAAGCCTTATCGTCAGGGCTTTGTGAAGAACCGCTACGTGGGCCGCACCTTTATCATGCCGGGACAGCATCAGCGCCGCAGCGCCGTTCGCCGCAAGCTGAACGCCAACCGCGCCGAGTTCCGCGACAAAAACGTGCTGCTGGTGGATGATTCTATCGTACGCGGCACCACCTCGGAGCAGATTATCGAAATGGCGCGCGAAGCGGGTGCGAAAAAAGTGTATCTCGCCTCGGCCGCACCGGAAATTCGCTTCCCGAACGTCTATGGCATTGATATGCCCAGTGCGACAGAGCTGATTGCCCACGGCCGTGAAGTGGAAGAGATCCGCCAGCTTATCGGTGCAGATGCGCTGATTTTCCAGGATCTCGACGACCTGATTGAAGCGGTACGCGAAGAAAACCCGGACATCGCACAGTTTGAGTGTTCCGTTTTTAACGGCGTGTACGTCACCAAAGATGTCGATCAGCGCTACCTTGAGTATTTACAATCGCTGCGCAACGACGACGCAAAAGCCATGGCGCGTCAGAATGAGGTGGAAAACCTGGAAATGCACAACGAAGGTTAATAAGTTGCGCAGCAGCAGGTATGATGGGCCGGAAGCGATTCCGGCCCTTTTTTTTGGCGCAGCGGCTATTTCACGATCGACATACGCAGGTAATGCATGAAACGACTCATCATTGGTATCACGGGCGCCAGCGGCGTTATCTATGGCATTCGCGCGCTCCAGGTGTTGCAGCAGGTTAAAGATGTGGAAACGCATCTGGTGATGAGCCAGGCAGCGCGACAGACGCTGGCGCTGGAGAGCGACTACGCCCTGCGTGACGTTCAGGCGATGGCCGATGTGGTACATGACGTGCGCGACATCGCCGCCAGCATCTCCTCTGGCTCGTTTAAAACCGACGGCATGGCGATTTTGCCCTGCTCAATGAAAACCCTCTCTGGTATCGTTCACAGCTACAGCGACGGGCTGCTGACCAGAGCGGCGGACGTGGTGCTGAAAGAGCGTCGCTGTCTGGTGCTTTGCGTGCGCGAGACGCCGTTGCATTTGGGGCATCTGCGCATCATGACCACCGCCGCCGAAATGGGTGCCATCATTATGCCGCCCGTTCCCGCCTTTTATCATCGCCCGCAATACGTGATGGACATTGTCGACCAGACCGTTAATCGCGTGTTTGACCAGTTTGATATTGAACTGGATCAGGATCTTTTTACGCGCTGGCAAGGTGCATAACGCTCAGCGTTATGCACTAAAAAAGTGCGTAATCGCGCGCTGAATCGCATTTCGTGCATGCAGTGCACCAAAATGCAACATAGTTACCGCCTCGTCTCCACAAACCTGTTATATATTTTTATCATGTTGCTACTTTCAGCGCCGTTATCGGCACCGGCCTGCCGGATAAACGCAAGCTGGCATGAAAGCTGCAAATGAACAGAGTATTCAACAGGCTGACACATCAGATCATAAAAGACACTTCGAGGGTAATCTATGAAAAAGCAGGTCCTGGCTCTTTCTCTGCTCCTGGCGATCTCCTCTGCGGGCAGCGCGCTGGCAGCCGCGCCAAAAACGCTGCGTATCGGCACCGATCCTACCTATGCCCCGTTTGAGTCTAAAAACGCGCAGGGACAGCTGGTGGGTTTTGATATCGATCTGGCGAACGAGATCTGTAAACGTATGGCAGCCAAATGCACTTACGTGGAAAGCGACTTCGACGCGCTGATCCCCTCCCTGAAGGCGAAGAAAATCGACGCCATTATCTCTTCCCTTTCGATCACTGAAAAACGTCAGCAGGAGATTGCCTTCTCCGAAAAACTCTACGCCGCCAACGCGCGCCTGATTGCGCCGAAGGGCTCAAAAATCCTGCCTGACATTGATTCGCTGAAGGGTAAAACCATTGGTCTGCTTCAGGGCACCACCCAGGAAACCTACGCCAATCAGCAGTGGCGCACCAAGGGCGTGACCGTCACGCCTTACGCGAATCAGGATCTGGTGTATCAGGATCTGACCGCAGGACGTATCGATGCCGCCTTCCAGGACGAAGTCGCCGCCAGCGAAGGTTTCCTCAAGCAGCCAGCCGGTAAAGATTACGCCTTCGCCGGCCCGGCGGTTAAAGACGATAAAATCTTTGGTATCGGCACCGGTATGGGATTGCGCAAAGACGATCAGGATCTGAAAGCGGCTATTGATAAAGCGTTTGATGAAATCCGCAAAGACGGCACCTACGATAAACTGGCAAAAAAATATTTCGACTTTGACGTTTATGGCGGTTAAGTAAAACCTGTCACAGGGGGCCGCGCGGCCCCCGTTGTTAAAAGATAAAGACAGGACACGCTTATGCTGTATGGCTATTCGGACGTCATTTTCAGGGGCGCATTAGTAACGCTTGAGCTGGCGCTCAGTTCAGTGCTGCTCTCCGTAATTCTTGGACTGATCGGCGCGGGCGCCAGGCTGTCGGGCAATCGTCTGCTTCGCCTGATCGCAGGCGGCTATACCACGCTTATTCGCGGCGTGCCCGACCTGGTATTAATGCTGCTGATCTTTTATGGTTTGCAAATTGCGCTGAACGCCCTCACTGACCTGGCGGGCATCAACCAGTTTGATATCGACCCGATGGTCGCCGGCATCATCACGCTCGGTTTTATTTACGGCGCCTACTTCACCGAAACCTTTCGTGGTGCCTATATGGCGGTGCCGAAAGGGCAAATTGAGGCGGCCACGGCTTTTGGCTTCACCGATTCGCAAATTTTCCGTCGCATCCTGTTCCCCGGCATGATGCGCTTTGCGCTGCCCGGTATCGGCAATAACTGGCAGGTTATTCTCAAAGCGACGGCGCTGGTTTCTCTGCTGGGGCTGGAGGATGTGGTCAAGGCCACGCAGCTGGCGGGAAAAAGCACCTGGCAGCCTTTCTGGTTCGCTATCGTCGCAGGGATTATCTATCTGGTGTTCACCACGCTCTCTAACGGCGTGCTGTGGTGGCTGGAACGCCGCTATTCCGTGGGTGTGAAAAGGGCAGAGCTATGATTGAGATCCTTCAGGAGTACTGGCAGGCGCTGCTGTGGAGCGACGGCTACCGCTTTTCCGGCGTGGCGATCACCCTCTGGCTGCTGATGATTTCTGTCGCTCTGGGCGGGTGCCTCGCGGTACTGCTTGCCGTTGCCCGTGTATCGCCGTATAAAGCGGTGCGCTTGCCGGTCTGGCTGTTTACTTACGTGTTTCGCGGTACGCCGCTTTACGTTCAGCTACTGGTCTTCTACTCCGGCATGTATACGCTTGAGGTGGTGAAGGGCAGCGATCTGCTTAACGCTTTCTTCCGCAGCGGGCTTAACTGTACGCTGTTGGCGCTGACGCTGAACACCTGCGCCTATACCACAGAAATTTTCGCCGGCGCCATTCGCGGCGTGCCGCACGGCGAAATCGAAGCAGCCCGCGCCTACGGCTTCTCAACCTTCAGGCTTTACCGCTGCATCATTCTGCCTTCGGCGCTGCGTACCGCGCTGCCTGCCTACAGTAACGAAGTGATTCTGATGCTGCACTCGACGGCGCTGGCGTTTACCGCCACGGTGCCGGATCTGCTGAAGGTGGCGCGGGATATCAATTCGGCGACCTACCAGCCGTTTACCGCCTTCGGCATCGCCGCCGTGCTCTATCTGATTATCTCTTATGTGTTGATTAGTCTGTTCCGCCTGGCGGAAAAACGCTGGCTGGCGCACGTTAAACCCTCATCGAACCATTGAGTGAAACTATGGCAGAGAACAAATTAAACGTTACCGAACTGCACAAGCGTTATGGTGAACATGAGGTATTGAAGGGCGTTTCGCTGAAGGCGAACGCGGGCGACGTGATCAGCATTATCGGTTCATCGGGTTCCGGGAAAAGTACCTTTCTGCGCTGCATCAACTTTCTTGAAAAACCCAGCGAAGGCACGATCTCCGTTAATAATCAGCCGATTACGCTGGTGCGCGACACCGATGGCCAGCTCAAAGTAGCCAATAAGGAGCAACTGCGCGCGCTGCGCACCAGCCTGACAATGGTTTTCCAACACTTCAACCTGTGGAGCCACATGACGGTGCTGCAAAATGTAATGGAAGCGCCGATGCAGGTTTTGGGACTGAGTAAAGCGGAAGCGCGCGAGCGCGCCGTGCGTTATCTGGACAAGGTCGGCATTGATGAGCGCGCCCGCGCGAAATATCCGGTCAACCTGTCGGGCGGTCAGCAGCAGCGCGTTTCCATTGCGCGTGCGCTGGCGATGGAGCCGGAAGTGCTGCTGTTTGATGAGCCGACGTCAGCGCTCGATCCTGAACTGGTCGGGGAAGTGCTGCGCATCATGCAGAAGCTGGCGGAAGAGGGGAAGACCATGGTCGTGGTCACGCACGAAATGGGCTTTGCGCGCCATGTCTCCAGCCACGTGATTTTCCTGCATCAGGGTAAAATTGAAGAGGAAGGCACGCCGCAGGCGCTGTTTGATAATCCGCAAAGCCCGCGTCTTCAGCAGTTTTTATCCGGCTCACTGAAATAGGCGGTCAGACCACGTCCTGAAGCGCCTCATCCAGCTGATACCAGCGGAAGTGGAAGCCGGATGCCTCAAGCCGGCCAGGCAGGACGTGCTGGCCACCGAGCACCAGTACCGCCGACTCGCCCATCAGCAGCTTAATGGCGCTGGCAGGCGTGCGAACCACTGCCGGGCGGTGCATCACCTCGCCAAGCGTGGCGGCAAACTGCTCGTTGCGTACTGCATAAGGCGCAACCATATTGAACGGGCCACGCAGCGACGGCGTGTCCAGCAGCCAGAGAATGGCGTTGAGCATGTCATCCAGATGGATCCACGGCATATACTGCCTGCCGCTACCGAGCGGGCCGCCTACGCCGAGTTTAAACGGCAGCTTCATTCTGCTCAGCGCGCCGCCTTTTTTCGCCAGTACCACGCCGGTGCGGAGCAGGCAGACGCGGGTGCGCTCGCTTTCGGCCGCCCGGGCGAGCGTTTCCCAGCGGTCACAGAGCAGATGGGTGAACTCCGTCTGGCCCGGATCGTCCTCGGTCAGCACCAGTTCACCGGCGTCGCCGTAAAAGCCCGTTGCTGAACCCGAAATAAACACCGACGGCGGCATGCTGCTGGCGTTGATCAGCGAAGCGATCTGTTCAGTGATCCGCCAGCGGCTTTCACACAGTAGCTGCTTTTGCCGCGCGCTCCAGCGTTTATCGGCAATCGGCTCGCCCGCCAGATTGATAACTGCATCAATGCCGTTGAGATCGCGCTGCTGATTAAGACCAGACCAGAACGCCACGTTTTCACCCAGTTTTTCACGGGCCTTCGCCACGTTGCGCGTGACGACGCTGACGCTGTCTCCCCGCGCCAGTAAACGTGGGATCAAATGGCTGCCAATCAGCCCGGTACCGCCGGTAAATAAGATGTGCATAGGCTTGTCCCTGATGAGAAGATCACGATTCCAACGCGTCTTCTCAGCTTAGGTGAAGCGTGAAGATCGTGCCTATTAGTGCATCAAAAAGGGGACGCCTTGCGCGCCTGTTAGACTTTACCGCTCGCCGTGATTGCCTTTAACAGAAAAAATCGGTAAACAGGATGCAGTCGCTGCCTTGTAAGGAGAACGGCATGAATTATCCGGAAATAACACTGTGGTCTGACGGCTGTTATTACAGCCCGTATGCGATGTCTGTTTTTGTTGCGCTCACTGAAAAAGGCGTACCGTTCTCCACCCGACAGATTGATTTGCGTCGTGAAGAACACCTGTCGCCCGCTTATGGCGCCGTTGCGCTTACCCGACGCGTGCCTGCGCTGGGCGTTGATGATTTTGTACTGACCGAGTCTTCCGCCATCGCCGAGTACCTTGAGGAGCGTTTTCCGGCCCCGGATTTTAAGCGCCTTTACCCGCGCGACATCGAAAAGCGCGCGAAGGCGCGGGAAATCCAGGCGTGGCTGCGCAGCGATTTCTTGCCGCTGCGTCAGGAGCGACCAACGGACGTGCTGTTTGCCGGCAAAACGTTCGCCCCGCTCAGTGAGGCCGGCAAAGCGTCTGCTGAGAAGCTTATCGCTGGCGCAACGCGACTGCTTGCCGCCGGGCAACAGAATCTTTTTGGCGAATGGTCGATTGCCGACACCGATCTGGCCGTGATGATCAACCGCCTGGTGATGCATGGCGACGACGTGCCGCAACCGATCGCAGACTATGCGCATTTTCAGTGGCAGCGTGCTTCCGTCCAGCTCTGGCTGACGCAATCGTCCAGAAGCGCGTGCTGATAAGACAATAAAACCGTCCGTAATGGTGATTGCGGACGCCAATTAATGCGCTCAGGCGCCTGACTTAATAAGGGTTTCGGATGGTCGAGCAAGACAGCGGCATGGAGTGGGTGGATATCGTTAGTGAAGATAACGAGGTCGTTGCACAGGCCAGCCGCGCACAGATGCGGGCACAGTGCCTGCGCCACCGCGCGACCTACATTGTGGTACACGACGGCATGGGGAATATTCTGGTTCAGCGTCGGACGCAGTCCAAAGACTTCATGCCGGGCATGCTTGATGCCACCGCTGGCGGCGTGGTGCAGAGCGGTGAAGATCTGCTGGAGTCGGCCAGGCGTGAAGCGGAAGAGGAGTTGGGGATTGCCGACGTGCCTTTCGCCGAACATGGCCTGTTTTACTTTGAGGATCAACACTGCCGCGTGTGGGGCGGACTGTTCAGTTGCGTAACGCACGGCCCGTTCGCCATGCAGGAAGAAGAAGTGGACGAGATTTTCTGGATGACGCCGGAGGAGATCACCGCCCGTTGTGATGAATTCACCGACGATTCGCTGAAAGCACTGTCGCTGTGGTTAAGCCGTAATGGTGAGCAGAGCACATCGAAGGCCGTTTCGCAGGCGTAATGCTGTGGCGATAAAAAAAGCACCGCATGATGCGGTGCTTTACTTTTTAGGGATGAACGATTAACGCACCACAACCGGACGTGGCTGGTTACGACGGCCCACCATGCCCATAGCGCCGGCGATAGCGGCTTCGATAATCAGCACAATCAGCGCAGCCCAGCTGGCTTTCGCCGTTGCCGCTGCCGCTTTATCTGCTGCTTCGCGTGCTTTTTGCTCCGCTTCCTGTTTTAACTGCTGATATTTCTGACGCGCCTGTTGATAACTTTTTTGCGTCTGCTCAACGATCTGATCGACTTCCTGATCGCTTTTACCGGTACGCGCCTTAATAATATTTTTCAGCGCATCGATATCGGCGGCCTGAAGCGTGTCCTCATTACGTTCGACGACGCCTTTGAACCAGTTCGCCAAATCAGTATCCGCCGTTTGTGGATGGTTTGCGGTATTCTCTGCCTGATTTTGTGCATTGTTACTTTCTTTTTCAGCTTTCTGCTGAATATTTTCTGGCTGAAGTTCAGGCTTGCCGGTTTGGCGTAGCGTCGTCTCCAGTTCATTCTGCACATTGCCGAGATCGATATTATTCTCCTTCAGCGTATCTTTCGCTTTTTGCGTAAGCGTAGGCGCAATCGATGAAAGGCCATTGCCCAACAGGCTGAAGCCTGAACCAATGACGCTTGCCGTTCCGCTTGCTGCACTGCTAATAAGGGAGATGGCAAACCATACGCAGACCAGCGTATTCACTGACCACATCAGCAATCCGTGCAGCGCACCCTCACGCTGCGCGAGACGGCCGGTAATAAAGGCGCCCGCGGCTATGGAGATGAACATGCTCAGGCCTGTCCAGATTAATGCGCCTTTACCTAAACCATCCAGAGGATTCTGTTCCTTAAGCGGATCGATAGTGGTTGCGCCTATCGCCGTTCCTAATATGGACAGCAATAAATAAATGACGATTGAAATAATGACGCCTGCAAAAATAGCACTCCAGGAAATACGTTTTAACGGAGTGCCGTTATTTATTTCGCTGTAAACCGGTTGAGTATGAATGTCGCTCATTGAAAAACCCCTTTATCAAGTCAAAAAAACATTTTTTAAATATCGTTATAGGCGTTCCTGCCATTTCCTTGCCTGTATAAGATTAGTCTGGGAATGAAACTGTGCCCAAAAAAAATGCGGGAATTTGCTGTAAGTTAATTTTTTCAACTGCTTGCAGCGGGCAAAAAGGTGTTTTAAAGGGAATAAACCGGCAGGTTTTGAAATATCTCACCGGGGAAGTGATGTCGCTTTTTAAAGGGAAGTCATGAAATAAAAAAAAAGCGAGCCGGCAGGCCCGCTTTTGCTGAAAAAATGCGCGTTTAGCTTTCGGCCTGCTTGGACTGAATAGCCGTCAGTGCAATGGTATAAACGATATCGTCTACCAGCGCGCCGCGCGAAAGGTCGTTAACCGGCTTGCGCATGCCCTGAAGCATTGGCCCGATGGAGATCAGGTCGGCAGAGCGCTGCACCGCTTTATAGGTCGTATTACCGGTGTTCAAATCCGGGAAGATGAACACGGTGGCGCGACCGGCAACGGGTGAATTTGGCGCTTTGGATTTGGCCACGTCGTCCATGATCGCCGCGTCGTACTGAAGCGGGCCATCAATCACCAGATCCGGACGTTTCTCTTTGGCGATGCGGGTGGCTTCACGTACTTTTTCCACGTCGCTGCCTGCGCCTGAGTTGCCGGTTGAGTACGAAATCATCGCCACGCGCGGTTCGATACCAAACGCGGTGGCGGAATCCGCAGACTGAATAGCGATTTCGGCCAGCTGTTCCGGATTCGGGTCCGGGTTAATGGCGCAGTCGCCATAGACCAGCACCTGTTCAGGCAGCAGCATAAAGAACACGGAAGAAACCAGAGAACTGCCCGGCGCCGTTTTGATCAGCTGCAACGGCGGACGAATAGTATTGGCCGTGGTATGAACCGCGCCGGATACCAGACCGTCAACTTCGTTACGCTCCAGCATCATGGTGCCAAGCATTACGTTGTCTTCCAGCTGCTCGCGCGCCACTACTTCGGTCATGCCCTTGCTCTTACGCAGTTCAACCAGGCGGGCAACGTACTCTTCACGCACCACTTCAGGATCGACGATATCGATACCTTTACCCAATTCAACACCCTGAACGGCGGCAACGCGCTGGATCTCTTCCGGATTGCCCAGCAGTACGCAGGTGGCGATACCACGTTCGGCGCAGATGGCTGCGGCTTTCACCGTACGCGGCTCGTCGCCTTCCGGCAGCACGATGCGTTTGCGAGCCTGGCGCGCCAGTTCAGTGAGCTGATAACGGAACGCTGGCGGAGAGAGGCGACGGCTGCGCTCGGAAGTGGCGGTCAGCGAGTCGATCCATTCGGAGTCGATGTGGCTGGCCACGTACTCCTGCACGCGCTCAATGCGCTGTGTATCGTCGCTCGGCACTTCCAGATTAAAGCTTTGCAGGCTCAGCGAGGTCTGCCAGGTGTTGGTTTTCACCATAAAGACCGGCAGGCCGGTGGCGAAAGCGCGTTCGCACAGTTTACGAATAGGTTCGTCGATCTGATATCCGCCGGTCAGCAGGATCGCACCAATCTCGACGCCGTTCATCGCCGCCAGGCAGGCGGCAACCAGCACGTCAGGGCGGTCGGCAGAGGTCACCAGCAGCGAACCCGGGCGGAAGTGCTCCAGCATGTGCGGCAGGCTGCGCGCGCAGAAGGTCACGGACTTCACGCGGCGGGTATTGATATCGCCTTCGTTAATCACATCCGCCTTCAGGTGATGACACATATCAATCGCGCGCGTGGCGATCAGATCGAAGCTCCACGGCACGCAGCCGAGCACCGGTAGCGGACTGTTGGCGAAAAGCTGCTTCGGATCGATATTGGCGATGCTGGCCTTGGTCGAATCGTCAAAAATCTCCGAGAGGTCGGGGCGGGTGCGGCCCTGCTCATCAACGGGCGCATTCAGTTTGTTAATGATCACGCCGGTGATGTTTTTATTCTTGCTACCGCCGAAACTGCTCTGCGTCAGTTCGATGCGCTCTTTTAACTGTGCGGCGGAATCATTGCCCAGCGACATCACAAAGACGATTTCCGCATTCAGCGTCTTGGCGATCTCAAAGTTCAGTGCTGACGCAAACTGATGCTTGCGGGTCGGCACCAGGCCTTCCACCAGCACCACTTCGGCATCTTTGGTGTTTTCGTGGTAGCGCTTGATAATCTCTTCCATCAGCACGTCCTGCTGGTTGGAACCAAGCAGAGATTCCACGCTGCTCATTGCCAGCGGTTCGGCGGCAGGAATGGATGAGTTGGAGCGAATGATCTTGGTGGTCTGATCCGGCGCGTCGCCGCCCGCGCGTGGCTGGGCGATAGGTTTGAATACGCTCAGGCGAACGCCCTTGCGCTCCATGGCGCGGATCACGCCAAGGCTGATACTGGTGAGGCCGACGCTGGTGCCGGTTGGAATTAACATAATAGTACGAGACACGGGAAACCTCTCTGTACCACTCCTCGCTGCTGAAGCAACGGCGGGTACGCTTTGTTGGTGTCAAAACAACGCCGCCAGCCTGAGCTGGCGGCGGAGAATGCTCAGGCGGTCAGACGGCTGGCGTCGCGGGCGATAACCAACTCTTCGTTGGTGGGAATGACCACGGCCGGACGCGTGCCTTCTTTGTTGATGAAGCCCGCGTTGCCGAAGCGCGCCGCGAGGTTACGCTCATGATCCACCTCAAAACCGAGCAGCGACAGCTTCGCCAGCGACAGCTCACGCACCATTGCCGCGTTTTCACCGATGCCGCCGGTGAAGATCACCGCATCCAGACGGCCTTCCATCAGCGCCGCGTACGAGCCGATGTATTTCGCCAGACGATGACAGAAAACGTCCATCGCGCGTTTCGCGTCTTCTTTGGTTTCGTAGTTTTCTTCAACGTAACGGCAGTCGCTGGTGACGCCGGTCAGGCCAAGCAGACCAGACTCTTTGGTCAGCAGCTTATTGATGGCGTCAACGCTCATGCCCAGCGTGTCGTGCAGGAAGAAGATAATAGCCGGATCGATATCGCCGGAACGGGTGCCCATCACCAGGCCTTCCAGCGGCGTCAGACCCATTGAGGTATCCACGCATTCGCCGTTGCGGATGGCAGAAATGGATGCGCCGTTACCCAGATGGCAGGTAATGATATTCAGCTCTTCAACCGGCTTGTTCAGCACTTTTGCCGCTTCATGCATTACGTAGTAGTGGCTGGTGCCGTGCGCGCCGTAGCGACGAACGCCGTGTTCCTTATAAAGATGATAAGGCAGCGCATAAAGATAGGACTCTTCAGGCATAGTCTGATGGAAAGCGGTGTCGAAAACTGCCACATTTTTATCAGAAAGGTGTGGGAAGTTTTTCATCGCTTCATCAATACCGATCAGGTGCGCCGGATTGTGCAGCGGAGCAAAAGAAGACGCGTCTTTAATGCTCTGAATGATGTTTTCGTCAATCACCACCGACTGAGTCAGTTTTTCACCGCCGTGAACGATGCGGTGACCGATTGCAGCAATTTGTGCTGAAAGCTCAGGTTTTTGTGCCAGAATAGTTTTAACAATGAAATTGAGGGCTTCGCTGTGCGCGGCGCCGGCACCCAGGGCGGCTTCCTGTTTGCTACCTTCCATTTTCCATTTGATACGGGCTTCGGGCAGGTGGAAGCATTCGGATAAACCGGAGAGATACTCCTCACCGTTTGCAGGATCAATGATGGCAAACTTAAGTGAAGAACTACCGCAGTTCAGAACCAGTACTAACTTACTCGACATGGAAGGTCCCTATTGGTTAAAAATGGCGAAAAAAAACTCAGTCAGACTATCAGCGTAGCGCATGAAAGCTGGTACATTAATGATGAATGTCATGCTTGTGGCAAACTTTGACCACCGACATAAAAAAAATAGAAAAATTGCAGAAATTTTTGATATCAGCCTTTTGAAAAGAGTTCATAAAGGTTCTCCCTTTCGGCTGACCTTGTAGAAACGGGCACAGGATAACCAGACTGCCGTTCAAAAACAAAATATTTTGAAAGTTGTAAGCTAACGTTGGTTATTTGTATTTTTTGTTTAAATGTTATTAATGAAGTTGAGGGGAGCCATGGCTAAAGAATCCGGTACGGTCGGTTGGTTAAAGCTGTTTCAATGCGGACAGCACTACATGAAAACATGGCCGGTTGATAAACGTCTGGCAGCTATGTTCCCGGAAAACAGAGTGGCGCGCGCCACGCGATTTGCAATTCGCTTTATGCCGCCGGTTGCCGTTTTCTCTCTGACCTGGCAAATCGCGCTGGGCGGCCAGCTCGGCCCGGCGGTGGCAACCGCGCTCTTTGCCTGTAGCCTGCCGATGCAGGGGCTTTGGTGGCTCGGCAAACGCTCCGTCACGCCGCTGCCGCCAGGCTTGCTGAACTGGTTTCACGAGGTGCGCGAAAAGCTCCAGGCTGCCGGACAGGCGATCGCACCTCTGGAAGGAAAACCAACCTATCAGTCGCTGGCCGACGTGTTGCGTCGTGCGTTCAGGCAGCTCGATAAAACCTTTCTTGACGATCTTTGATCCCGGCGCGAAATTTTCGCTTCCTGAATGGAGCGAAAACCCGGTTTGAATCAAAGAAGCAGCGGCTTGCCGTACCGCATTGCCGCTGCTTATGTCATTCTTGCGTCATCCCTTTCAGATTGCAATTCGTCCACCGTGACGCAGGAGTGAATGATGGAAATGACCAACGCGCAACGTTTAATTCTCTCTAATCAATATAAGATGATGAGTATGCTCGATCCCGATAACGCCGAGCGCTATCGTCGCCAGCAAACCATCGTCGAACGCGGCTACGGCCTGCAAATGCGCGAGCTTGATCGCGAATTTGGCGAACTACCAGAAACAGTCTGCCGCACTATCATCGATATTATGGAACTGCACCACGCGCTGCACGTTTCATGGGCTAATCTGAAATCACCCGCTGGCATCGACGAGCGTCGGCTGAATTTCCTCGGCTTTGACGCGGCCACGGAAGCGCGTTATCTGGGTTACGTGCGCTTTATGGTCAATGTGGAAGGGCGCTATACGCATTTTGACTCCGGCACGCACGGCTTCAACGCGCAAACGCCGATGTGGGAAAAATACCAACGCATGCTGACCTTATGGCACACTTGTCCACGGCAGTATCATCTGAGTGCGAACGAGATCGCGCAAATTATTAACGCCTGAAAAGGAAAAACGCAGTGAAGTGTAAAGGTTTTCTGTTTGATCTGGACGGCACGCTGGTGGACTCCCTGCCGGTTGTGGAACGCGCCTGGCTGAGCTGGGCATCACGACGCGGCATTGCGGGCGAAGAGGTGCTGAATTTTATCCACGGCAAGCAGGCGATCACTTCACTGCGTCATTTCATGCCTGGTGCCTCTGAAGACGAGATCCGTGACGAGTTTCTGCTGCTGGAAAAGACCGAAGCGGAAGACACGGACGGGATCATCGCGCTGCCCGGCGCGCGTCAGCTACTGGCGATGCTCAGCGAGATGAACATTCCCTGGGCGATTGTCACCTCGGGTTCGCTGCCGGTCGCTTCGGCGCGCCGTCAGGCGGCAGAACTGCCCGAACCTGAAACCATGGTGACGGCGGAGCGCGTTCAGAATGGCAAGCCCGAGCCGGATGCTTATCTCCTTGGCGCACAGCTCCTTCAACTGGAGCCGGAAGAGTGCGTGGTGGTGGAAGACGCCGCAGCGGGTATTCTCTCCGGCCTGGCAGCAGGCTGCCATGTGATCGCGGTGAACGCGCCGGCCAGCTCTCCTCGCCTTGAGGATGTGGATATGCAGCTCTCCTCGCTGGAGGAGCTGATTATCCAGAAAAACGCCGACGGTTCCGTCAATGTGGATCGAAAACACTAAGCCATGATGTAACCCCGCTATTGCGGGGTTTTTTTTGTGGCATCCTGTGTGAAAACATCGCACTGAGAGTCACCGTGAACAAAGAACTTCTCTGGGTTATCAGTTTGTTAGCCGTTGCCATTCTGCTGTTTGTCAGCGGTCGGCTGCGCATGGACGTTGTGGCGCTGCTGGTGATTATTGCTTTTGTGTTAAGCGGAACGCTGACCTTGCAGGAGGCGACGCTCGGCTTCAGCGATCCTAACGTCATTCTTATTGCGGCGCTGTTTGTGATTGGCGAAGGTCTGGTCCGTACCGGCGTGGCGCTGCGGCTGGGTGACTGGCTGATGAGAATGGCTGGCAGCAGCGAAACAAAAATGCTGGTGCTGCTGATGGTGACCGTGGCGGGGTTGGGCGCGTTTATGAGCTCCACCGGCGTGGTGGCGATATTCATACCGGTGGTGCTCAGCGTGGCGGCAAAAATGAAAAGCTCACCGGGACGGCTGATGATGCCGCTCAGCTTCGCCGGGTTGATCAGCGGCATGCTGACGCTGGTCGCCACGCCGCCTAACCTGGTGGTGAACAGCGAGCTGGTGCGCGAAGGGCTGGCCGGGTTCGGTTTTTTTGATGTGACGCCGATTGGTCTGGTGGCACTGTTGCTGGGAATTGGTTATATGCTGCTGGCGCGCTTCTGGCTGGTCACGCCGCAGGGCGAAAACAGCACGAAAAAGCTCGGACGACGCACCTGGCGCGATTTGATCCGCGATTACAAACTCACCGGACGTGCCAGAAGGCTGGCCGTACGCAGCGGATCGCCGCTTATTGGCTATCGGCTGGATGATTTAAAGCTGCGTGAACGCTACAGCGTCAACGTGGTTGGCCTGGAGCGCTGGCGCAAGTTTCGGCGGGTGATGGTGCCGGTCACGGGCACAACGGTGTTTCGCGCGCGTGACGTGCTGCTGATTGATATGTCGGATGCCGATATTGATCTGCGTGAGTTCTGCGGCGAGCAGATGCTGGAACCTATGATCCTGCGCGGCGACTACTTCTCCGACCGCGCGCAGGACGTCGGCATGGCGGAAGTGTTAATTGTTCCTGATTCCGCGCTTCAAGGGAAAACGCTGCGGGAGATCGCCTTTCGATCCCGCTTTGACACCAGCGTTGTCGGGCTGCGCAGGCGGGGTGAGGTACTGGAAGGCGCGCTGACAGACGTTTCGCTGGAGCTGGGCGACAGCCTGCTGGTCATTGGCGACTGGAAAAAGATCCTTCATCTTAAGCAATATCCACGCGAGATGATCGTACTTAATCTGCCGGAGGAAGCGGACTACGTGGCCCCCGCGCAGAGCCAGGCGCCGCATGCGATTTTCAGCCTGGCGCTGATGGTGGCGATGATGCTGACCGATGAGATCCCTAACCCTGTTGCGGCGCTGGTTGCCTGCCTGCTGATGGGAAAATTCCGCTGCATTGATATGGAAAACGCCTACAAATCCATTCACTGGCCGAGCATCATCCTGATTGTCGGTATGATGCCCTTTGCGCTGGCGCTACAAAAGACGGGCGGCGTCGCGCTGATAGTCAATGGCCTGACGGCGCTGGCCGGCGGCTACAGTCCGCATATCATGCTGCTTTGCCTGTTTATACTCTGTGCAACTATTGGGCTGTTTATCTCAAATACCGCTACGGCGGTGCTGATGGCGCCGGTTGGCGTGGCGGCGGCGGGGCAGATGGGCCTGTCACCCTATCCGTTTACGCTGATCGTTGCGATCGCCGCCTCGGCGGCCTTTATGACGCCGGTGTCATCACCGGTCAACACGCTCGTTCTTGGCCCGGGCGGCTATACCTTTGGCGACTTCGTGAAGGTCGGCGTGCCGTTTACCCTGCTGATTATGGTGGTCAGCGTGGTGCTGGTACCGGTGCTGTTTCCTTTTTAGAGATCGCCGCTGATCTCATCCAGAGAGAGGTTAAAGCTGGGAACAAACACCTCAACAAAGTAGTCCATTTCAGGACTGTGACGATCCGCCAGCGTTTTCTCCAGGCGCGCTTTCGCCAGCTGGAATTCGTGATTACCCGCCGCGAGTTCTTCCAGACATTTGAGGTAGGCGCACAGCGCGTCGGCCTGCTTCACAATCGCCTTCTCGTCCTCACTGTGCTGATGTTCGTCAAGCAGTGGACGGTAAGCCGCCTGTAGCTCTGCGGGCAGCATCTCAATCAGTTTCTGCTGAGCGATTTTCTCAATTTTTTTATATTCAAAAGCGATTTGCGCATTGTAATACTTCACTGGCGTAGGGAGATCGCCGGTCAACACCTCGCTGGCGTCGTGGTAGATAGCCATCATGGCGATACGCTCGGCGTTAAGATTACCGTTAAATTTCTGGTTCTTTATGATCGCCAGCGCGTGGGCGACCATTGCGACCTGAAGGCTGTGCTCAGAGACGTTTTCGGTGCGCACGTTGCGCATCAGCGGCCAGCGGTTAATTAATTTAAGACGGGAAAGATGGGCGAAAAAATGGCTTTGATTCATGGCAGGTTCCAGTGCGTTGACAGCAGGAGCCGGATGCTTCCGGCTCCTCACAAGCGTAGCGTAACTATTGGCGATATCCTTCCAGAAAGCGGCCGAATTTTCCAATCGCCATGGTCAGATCGTTAACGTGGGGCAGGGTAACAATGCGCACGTGATCGGGCCACGGCCAGTTAAAGGCGGTGCCTTGCACCAGCAGCACTTTCTCCTGGAGCAGGAAGTCGAGCACCATTTTCTGATCGTCGTGAAGGTTAAACTTCTTCGCGTCGATGCGCGGGAACATATACAGCGCACCTTCGGGCTTCACGCAGCTTACGCCCGGAATATCATTAATCAACTCCCACGCGCGCTGCCGTTGCTCATACAGCCTGCCGCCGGGCACAATGAATTCGCTGATGCTCTGATAGCCGCCCAGAGCGGTCTGGATAGCATGCTGAGCCGGCACGTTGGCGCAGAGGCGCATTGATGCCAGCATCTCCAGCCCTTCGATATAACCTTTCGCGTGGGCTTTGGGCCCGTTAAGCACCATCCAGCCCTGACGGAAACCCGCGACACGGTAGGTTTTCGATAAACCGTTAAAGGTAATAGTCAGCAGATCGGGCGCCAGCGCGGCAATCGAGTGGTGCCGGGCGGCATCATAAAGAATTTTGTCGTAGATCTCATCGGCAAAAATAATCAGGTTGTGCTGGCGCGCCAGCTCAACAATTTCCAGCAGCAGCTCTTTGCTGTAAACCGCACCCGTTGGATTATTCGGGTTAATAATTACGATACCGCGCGTGCGCGGAGTAATTTTACTGCGAATGTCGTCGAGATCGGGAAACCAACCGGCTGATTCATCGCAGAGGTAATGCACCGCTTTGCCGCTGGAGAGCGAGACGGCGGCGGTCCACAGCGGATAGTCCGGGGCGGGCACCAGCATCTCATCGCCGCTGTTAAGCAAGGCCTGCATCGATTGCACAATCAGTTCGGAAACGCCGTTGCCGATATAGACATCTTCGACGGTCATTTCGCGCATGCCGCGGGCCTGGTAATGCTGCACAATGGCCTTACGCGCCGAATAGAGACCCTTTGAATCGCAGTAGCCCTGCGCGCCCGGCAGATTACGAATAACATCAACCAGTATCTCGTCAGGCGCTTCAAAACCAAACGGGGCAGGGTTGCCAATATTCAGTTTAAGAACTTTATTACCTTCTTCTTCAAGACGCTTTGCTTCTTTTAGTACCGGGCCGCGAATGTCGTAACACACATTATCCAGCTTGCCGGACTTATCAATCGGATTCATTTATCTCGCCTTAGACTCTCAGGACGGCGTTCCTGCCGTGGAAAAACCTCCACAATGTACTCTTCTCGCTTGCCCTTTAGAAGGGCGTGCGCTGGCTTCAGTACGTTTAGCAAGGTTTTACCGGGAGTATGGAGAGCTACAGTATGCGCAAACGATTTACTCAGTAAAAATGCTGCGTTAAAAGAATTTTCTGGTTTATTAAACCTGCAATTGCGCTCTGTTACTGGAATCGCTTCATTTCGCATCATCCAGCGTGCATTTCTGTTGAGTTCTGGTTAAAAAAGATGGATTGATGATATCAGTAACTGTCAAAAAACGCTTATTTGAATGGTTGTATTTTGAACAGTGTATCCGCGCGTATAACCTACGAGTTTATCCGCATGGGACCGCGCCACAGAGAGTTTAACCCGCACATAATGTAAGCAAATGATAAATTTTTGTGGTTAAAAACGGCTAAGCGCACGGATAGCCAATAAAATCTTATTTTACCGGGAAGAATAGTCAGTTTGGGGCTTAAAAATTAAGCGGCAGTATGTCAGGATAGCATTCAGGAGACTTTACGCTGAAAAATCCGGCCGAAGCGGTGATATAAATACCTCTTTAGTGGCATCAACAGTGAAAAAATTCTTATTGATTCCCGAACGCATGCCCTGCTGATGCGTAGACGGAGGAGCAGTAACGAGCAGGACGCCACGGCACCGCCTCGCTTAATGATTAAGCCTGCGGCACCGAAATTTTATCCAGAAGCACGTGCCCTTATGCTTATCGATCCCTGTTTGGCACAGGGGCAACTTATCAACGTGAAGCATCTGTCATCGGTTCGTTTGAGACAGCGCTAACGGAAGTGAAGCGTGTGATTTGTAGGGCCAGTAATGTTGCGGACAATTTTTTTCTGCACATTGCGCATGATGCCTGAGCATCCCATTGATGCGTAAGGTAATAACACCAGGAAAGCTGTTCGTATAAAACTTATAAAGTGAAGAAAAAATGACCAATGCAAATCGTCCAATCCTTAATTTAGACCTCGATCTGCTAAGAACCTTTGTCGCCGTTGCCGATCTTAACACCTTCGCGGCAGCGGCCACAGCAGTGTGCAGAACGCAATCGGCGGTCAGCCAGCAGATGCAGCGACTGGAACAGCTGGTGGGTAAAGAGCTGTTTGCCAGACACGGCCGAAATAAGCTTCTCACCGAGCACGGTATTCAACTCCTTGGCTACGCCAGAAAAATCCTGCGCTTCAATGATGAGGCCTGTACTTCTCTCATGTACAGCAACATCCAGGGCGTGCTGACTATCGGTGCCTCGGACGATACCTCTGATACCATCCTGCCATTCCTTCTTAATCGCGTGACGTCGGTTTATCCGAAGCTCGCTATTGATGTACGCGTAAAGCGTAATCCATTCATGATGGAAATGCTGAATCAGGGTGAAGTGGATTTGGTTGTCACCACCTCCAGTCCAATGAACTTCACCTGGCAGGTGCTGCGTACGTCCCCGACGCTATGGTATTGTGCAGCTGACTATATTTTTCAGCGTGGGGAGGCCATTCCTCTGGTTCTCCTGGACGAGCCAAGCCCGTATCGCGACATGGCTATCGATCATCTTAACGAAGCGGGCATTCCATGGCGCATCTCGTATGTTGCGTCAACGCTGGCGGCGGTTCGCGCTGCGGTGAAGGCCGGCCTTGGCGTGACGGCGCGTCCGGTTGAAATGATGAGCCCTGAGCTGCGCGTCATGGGCGCGGCAGAAGGCCTGCCGGTTCTGCCGGACACGGAATACCTGCTTTGCCGCAATCCTGAAAGCGAAAATGAACTGGCGCTGGCAATCTTTAATGCCATGGAGTCCAGTAACGATCCTTATAATTTATCGACCATGGTGAAGGATGACTCTGTCTTAAATGACGAAGAGGAATGAGCGCGGACGCAATCGATATCGTAATTTTTTGAGAAAGCGTTAAACAGAGTAAAATGCGTAAAATGGAGCCTTCCGGCTATTAATGAGTCGGAAGGCTTTTTTTACCAAGTTAACTTCATCTTTTCCATCGGTTTCAACGGTAAATTTACGCCAGATATGCGCTGAAAATTACCCATTCCGAACGCTATTTTTTCCTGTTTTAACCCGTCTGTAATGTGACTTGCGATTGATATCCCTCAAATTGCGCCGCCTAAAATCACCTCACAAAAGATAAAACTGTGTCCTGGATCAAAAAAATAACCTCATTAAGGGGCAGGAAAAGTGGTCAAATCCTGCCAGAATAGGAAAAGTTAAATCCGCGACACATACAGGGAAATACCCGCTAAACTTACATCACACCCTGTTACTGACTCGATTTAGCTTAATTGTTGCGCATCAAGTGTTAAATAAATGCTGCGGGTGTAAATTAATGTGTGGATACTTTTGTGAAAGTTGACAAAAGGTTATCGAAAGGAGTAAAAAACCCCATAAAAGTGCTGCTTAATCAAAAAAGACAGCAAAATTTATAAGGTTTTTTATTTTTCCCGTGAATCGAGATGGTACGTCAACCCGCGCAGGTTGTTCGTTTCCGCCTCAGGCTGAGTAAGTAAAGAGCATGTCTACTAATACTAATGTCATCGCCCATCATTGGGCATTCGCCGTATTTCTGATTGTTGCCGTTGGGCTTTGCTGCGCTATGTTAGCGGGCGCCTGGTTTCTGGGCGGTAAAGCGCGTGGGCGCTATACCAACACGCCTTTTGAATCAGGTGCTGCGGCGGTCGGAACGGCTAAGCTGCGCATGTCGGCGAAATTCTACCTGGTCGCCATGTTCTTCGTCATCTTTGACGTTGAAGCCCTCTATTTATATGCATGGTCGACGGCCATTCGCGAAAGCGGATGGGTCGGCTTTGTAGAAGCCACCATTTTCATTTTGGTACTGCTTGCTGGTCTGGTTTATCTGGTGCGTATTCGCGCGCTCGATTGGGCTCCTGCGGCGCGGCGCGTCGTGGTTAAGCCAACCACCATTTCGCACTCCAATCGTCATACGCAGTAACAGCGAGGCTTTAAGATGGATTATACGCTCACCCGCGCCGACCCGAACGGCGAGAATGACCGTTACCCACTGCAAAAACAGGAGATCGTATCCGATCCGCTGGAAAAGCACGTACATCAGAGCGTCTATATGGGCAAGCTGGAACACGCCCTGCACGATATGGTGAACTGGGGACGCAAAAATTCTCTCTGGCCGTTTAACTTCGGTCTTTCATGCTGTTATGTCGAGATGACCACGTCGTTTACCTCAGTTCATGACGTTGCTCGCTTTGGTTCGGAAGTTATTCGCGCTTCGCCGCGTCAGGCAGACTTTATGGTTGTTGCCGGTACGCCTTTTACGAAAATGGCACCTGTTATCCAGCGTCTTTACGATCAGATGCTTGAGCCAAAATGGGTGATTTCGATGGGCGCCTGCGCAAACTCCGGCGGTATGTATGACATCTATTCCGTGGTGCAGGGCGTGGATAAATTCCTGCCTGTTGACGTTTACATCCCTGGCTGCCCACCGCGTCCTGAAGCCTATATGCAGGCGCTGTTGCTGTTGCAAGAATCGATTGGTAAAGAGCGCCGCCCGCTGTCGTGGGTCGTTGGCGATCAGGGCGTCTATCGCGCCAACATGCAGTCCGAGCGTGAAAGAAAGCACGGCGAACGTATCGCCGTAACCAATCTGCGCACGCCTGACGAAGTTTAAGGGATAGCCTGACTTTGACGGGCGCGGCGGTTGAGGAAGCGGTCGGTAACCACAACCTCATCGCCCGCCTGCGCTAAGAAGAGCACTGCAATTTATGGATGTGGCCTGGCCTCACGGCGTATAAAAAAATACAACACGTACAGGCCCATTCTGACGCCAAAACTGAGTGCCTGCCTACAGGCCCACAGGGTGACCGACTTATGACTGATTTGACCACGCAAGATCTCGCTCAGCCAGCATGGCAAACCCGCGATCACCAGGACGATCCGGTGATCGGCGAGCTGCGTAACCGTTTTGGGCCTGATGCCTTTACCGTTCAGCCCACCCGCACCGGCATTCCGGTGGTATGGGTGAAGCGTGAACAATTACTGGAAGTCACTGAATTTCTGCGCAAACTGCCGAAACCCTACGTGATGCTCTACGATCTTCACGGCATGGACGAGCGGCTGCGTACTCACCGTGCGGGCCTGCCTGCGGCGGATTTTTCCGTTTTCTACCACTTCATCTCTATTGAGCGTAATCGCGATATTATGCTCAAGGTGGCGCTGTCTGAAAAAGACCTGCACGTGCCAACGGTCACAAAGATTTTCCCGAATGCCAACTGGTACGAGCGCGAAACCTGGGAGATGTTTGGTATCACCTTTGATGGCCACCCTCATCTGACGCGCATCATGATGCCGCAGACCTGGGAAGGGCATCCGCTGCGTAAAGACTATCCCGCGCGCGCCACGGAATTCGATCCGTTTGAGCTGACAAAGCAGAAAGAAGATCTGGAAATGGAGGCAATGACCTTCAAGCCGGAAGAGTGGGGGATGAAACGCGGTACCGCCACTGAAGACTTTATGTTTCTCAACCTCGGCCCTAACCACCCGTCAGCCCACGGCGCTTTCCGCATCATTTTGCAGCTTGATGGCGAAGAGATCGTCGACTGCGTGCCGGATGTCGGCTATCACCATCGCGGCGCCGAAAAAATGGGCGAGCGCCAGTCATGGCACAGCTACATTCCTTATACCGATCGCATTGAGTACCTGGGCGGCTGCGTAAATGAAATGCCGTACGTGCTGGCCGTCGAAAAACTGGCCGGTATCAAAGTGCCGGAACGCGTTGACGTGATCCGCGTCATGCTTTCCGAACTGTTCCGCATTAACAGCCACCTGCTCTATATCTCAACGTTTATTCAGGACGTTGGCGCGATGTCGCCGGTATTTTTTGCCTTCACCGACCGTCAGAAAATTTATGACGTGGTGGAAGCCATTACCGGTTTCCGTATGCATCCGGCCTGGTTCCGCATTGGCGGCGTGGCGCACGATCTGCCGAAAGGCTGGGATCGCCTGCTGCGCGACTTCATTAACTGGCTGCCGAAGCGTTTGAAAGCGTACGAGCAAACCGCGCTGAAAAACTCGGTGTTGATTGGCCGCGCCAAAGGCGTTTCCGCCTACGGTCTGGACGAAGCGCTGGCATGGGGCACCACGGGCGCAGGCCTGCGCGCCACTGGCCTGGACTTCGACGTGCGCAAATGGCGTCCGTACTCCGGCTATGAAAACTTTGATTTCGAGGTGCCTGTCGGCGACGGCGTAAGCTGTGCTTACACCCGCGTAATGCTGAAAATGGAAGAGATGCGTCAGAGCCTGCGCATTCTTGAGCAGTGCCTGAATAATATGCCGGAAGGCCCGTTCAAGGCCGATCATCCGCTGACGACGCCGCCGCCAAAAGAGCGCACGCTACAGCATATCGAAACCCTGATCACCCACTTCCTTCAGGTGTCCTGGGGACCGGTGATGCCCGCCAATGAATCGTTCCAGATGATTGAGGCGACCAAAGGGATCAACAGTTACTACCTGACCAGCGACGGCAGCACCATGAGCTACCGCACCCGCGTGCGCACGCCAAGCTTCCCGCACCTGCAACAGATCCCGTCGGTGATCAACGGCAGTCTGGTATCCGATCTGATCGTATATCTGGGTAGTATCGATTTTGTTATGTCAGACGTGGACCGCTAATTATGCACGAACAACGAATCGCGATCGAAACGATCGACAACAATGCAGCTTTTGTGCTGAGCGCCGCAGAGCGCGACGCTATCGAGCATGAAAAGCACCATTATGAAGACGCGCGCGCGGCCTCCATCGAAGCGCTGAAAATTGTTCAGAAGCAGCGCGGCTGGGTGCCTGACGGCGCAATTGATGCTATTGCCGGGGTGCTGGGCATTCCGGCCAGCGACGTCGAAGGCGTTGCCACCTTTTACAGCCAGATCTTCCGCCAGCCGGTGGGCCGTCACGTGATTCGCTATTGCGACAGCGTGGTGTGCCACATTACCGGCTTTCAGGGCATTCAGGCGGCGCTGGAAGAGAACCTCAATATCAAGCCGGGCCAGACCACGGCGGACGGCCGCTTCACGCTGCTGCCCACCTGCTGCCTGGGCAACTGCGACAAAGGGCCGACCATGATGGTGGATGAAGATACGCACGTTCATCTGACGCCGGAAAACATCGTTAACCTGCTGGAGCAGTATCAATGACAATCAAACAGATCATTCGTACTGCGGAAACGCATCCGCTGACCTGGCGTCTGCGTGATGACAAACAGCCGGTTTTCTTTGACGAATACCGCAGTAAAAACGGCTATGCCGGTGCTGACAAAGCCCTGAAGACCCTGTCGCAGGACGAAATCGTGGCAGCGGTGAAAGACTCCGGCCTGAAAGGGCGCGGCGGCGCAGGCTTTTCGACCGGCCTGAAATGGAGCCTGATGCCAAAAGACGAATCCATGAACATCCGCTACCTGTTGTGTAACGCTGATGAAATGGAGCCGGGCACCTATAAAGACCGCCTGCTGATGGAACAGTTACCCCACCAGCTGGTGGAAGGCATGCTGATCAGCGCATTTGCCCTGAAAGCGTATCGTGGCTATATCTTCCTGCGCGGTGAATATGTCGAGGCCGCGGTTAACCTGCGTCGCGCTATAGCCGAGGCGACGGAAGCGGGCTACCTGGGAAAAAACATCCTCGGCACCGGTTTTGACTTTGAACTGATCGTGCATACCGGCGCAGGCCGCTACATTTGCGGAGAAGAAACCGCGCTGATCAACTCGCTGGAAGGGCGTCGCGCCAACCCGCGCTCCAAACCGCCGTTTCCTGCCTCGGCAGGCGCATGGGGCAAGCCGACCTGCGTGAACAACGTTGAAACGCTGTCCAACGTCCCGGCGATTCTGGCAAACGGCGTCGAGTGGTACAAAAGCATCTCCAACAGCGAAGACACCGGCACGAAAATGATGGGCTTCTCCGGCCGCGTGAAAAATCCGGGCGTCTGGGAGCTGCCATTCGGCACCACCGCGCGCGAGATCCTGGAAGACTACGCCGGCGGCATGCGCGACGGACTGAAATTCAAAGCCTGGCAGCCGGGCGGCGCGGGCACGGACTTTCTGACCGATGCACACCTCGATCTGCCGATGGAGTTCGCCAGCATTGGCAAAGCGGGCAGCCGTCTGGGCACCGCGCTGGCGATGGCTGTCGATCACGAAATCAATATGGTTTCGCTGGTGCGCAACCTGGAAGAGTTCTTCGCGCGCGAGTCCTGCGGCTGGTGTACGCCGTGCCGTGACGGCCTGCCGTGGAGCGTGAAAATCCTGCGCGCGCTGGAGCGCAAAGAAGGGCAGCCTGGTGACATCGAAACGCTGTTGCAGCTTTGTCGCCAGTTGGGGCCGGGCAAAACGTTTTGCGCCCATGCGCCAGGTGCAGTAGAGCCACTGCAAAGCGCCATCAAATATTTCCGCGAAGAGTTTGAAGCAGGCATTGCGACGCAGGTATTCAGCAACGCACACGCCATCGCCGGTATCCAGGCGAACCTGCTTAAAGCGCGCTGGTAAGCGCCAGATTACAAGTTTTACCCAAACATAATGGGTAGGGAATTTTTGTTTTAACGCTCATCTGATGAGCCTTACTTGAGCAAGTTCACTATGGCTACAATACATGTAGACGGTAAAGAATATGACGTCGATGGAGCGGACAACCTGTTACAGGCTTGCCTCTCCCTTGGCCTTGATATTCCCTATTTCTGCTGGCATCCGGCGCTGGGAAGCGTAGGTGCCTGCCGTCAGTGCGCGGTGAAGCAGTTTCAGAATGCGGAAGATACGCGCGGCCGCCTGGTCATGTCCTGCATGACGCCCGCATCGGACGGCACCTTCATCTCGATTGATGATGGCGAAGCAAAAGAGTTTCGTGAAAGCGTGGTTGAGTGGCTGATGACCAACCACCCGCACGACTGTCCGGTCTGCGAAGAGGGCGGTAACTGTCATCTTCAGGACATGACCGTGATGACCGGCCACAGCTTCCGCCGCTACCGCTTCACCAAGCGTACCCACCGCAATCAGGATCTTGGGCCGTTTATCTCTCACGAGATGAACCGCTGTATCGCCTGCTACCGCTGCGTGCGCTATTACAAAGACTACGCCGACGGCACCGATCTGGGCGTTTATGGCGCGCACGACAACGTTTACTTCGGTCGTCCGCAGGACGGCACGCTGGAAAGCGAGTTTTCCGGCAACCTGGTGGAAATTTGTCCGACCGGTGTGTTCACCGATAAAACCCATTCCGAACGCTACAACCGTAAATGGGACATGCAGTATGCGCCAAGCATCTGCCAGCAGTGCAGCGTCGGCTGTAACACCAGCCCCGGCGAGCGCTACGGTGAACTGCGTCGTATTGAAAACCGCTACAACGGCACCGTTAATCAGTATTTTCTCTGCGATCGGGGCCGTTTCGGCTATGGATATGTGAACCTGAAAGACCGGCCGCGTCAGCCGATGCAGCGTCGCGGCAACGACTGGATCGCGCTGAACGCCGAACAGGCAATGCAGGGCGCGGCGGACGTGCTGCGTCAGGCAAAAAAAGTGATCGGCATCGGCTCGCCGCGCGCCAGCGTTGAGAGCAATTACGCGCTGCGCGATCTGGTGGGCGCGGAAAACTTCTCCACCGGCATTCCTGCCGCTGAACAGACGCGGCTGGAACTGATGCTGAAAGTGCTGCGCGAAGGCGGTATTCATACGCCAGGCCTGCGTGAAATTGAAAGCTACGACGCGGTGCTGGTGCTGGGTGAAGACCTGACGCAAACCGGCGCGCGCGTGGCGCTGTCGGTGCGCCAGGCGGTGAAAGGTAAAGCGCGCGAGCTGGCGGCGGCGCAGAAAGTCGCCGACTGGCAGATTGCCGCCATCCTTAATATCGGTCAGCACGCCAAACATCCGCTGTTTGTCACCAACGTCGATCAAACGCGCCTTGATGACATCGCCGCGTGGAGCTATCGGGCGCCGGTTGAAGATCAGGCGCGGCTGGGCTTTGCCATCGCCAACGCGCTGGACGAAAGCGCACCTGCGGTCAGCGGCATCGACAGCACGCTGAACGGTAAAATCGATGTGGTGGTTCAGGCGCTGAGCGGCGCGAAAAAACCGCTGATTATTTCTGGCGTGCACGCCGGTAGCGAAGCCATTATTCAGGCTGCGGCCAACGTGGCGAAGGCGCTGAAAGGACGCGGCGCGGATGTCGGCATTACGTTACTGGCAGGCGCGGCAAACAGCGTCGGACTGGGCATGATCGGCGGTCAACCCCTGGAGTCGGCGCTGGATGCACTGACCAGCGGCGCGGCGGATGCGCTGATCGTGCTGGAAAATGACCTCTATCGCCATGCGCCAAAAGCGCAGGTTGATGCGGCGTTAAGCAATGCGTCGAACGTCATTGTTATCGACCACCAGCGCACCGCCACGATGGACAAAGCGGGTTTGATCCTCTCTACCGCCAGCTTCGCGGAAAGCGACGGCACGGTGGTGAATCAGGAGGGTCGCGCGCAGCGCTTCTTCCAGGTTTACGATCCCTCTTATTATCACGACAACATCGCGATGCTGGAGAGCTGGCGCTGGCTGCATTCGCTGAAAAGCACCATCACCAATCGCGAAGTGGACTGGACGCAGCTCGATCATGTGATCGACGCCTGCGTGGCGGCGCTGCCGCAGTTGGCCGGTATTAAAGAGGCCGCGCCGGATGCAAGTTTCCGCATTCGTGGTCAAAAGCTGGCACGTTCGCCTATTCGCGCCAGCGGACGCACCGCCGCGCGCGCCAATATCAGCGTGCACGAGCCGCGCCAGCCGCAGGATAATGACACGATGTTTGCCTTCTCGATGGAAGGAAACAACCAGCCTGGTGCGGCACGTTCGCAGATCCCGTTTGCCTGGGCGCCGGGCTGGAACTCCCCGCAGGCCTGGAACAAGTTCCAGGACGAAGTGGGCGGTCACCTACGTAACGGCGATCCGGGCGTGCGCCTGTTTGAAGCAGGCGACGCACAGCTCGGCTGGTTCGATGGGGTGCCGGAAGCGTTTACCCATGCTGAAAACGGCTGGCGGGTGGCGCCTTATTTCCACCTGTTCGGCAGCGAAGAGATGACGCAGCGGTCGCCGGTGTTCCAGCAGCGCATGCCCGCGCCTTACGTGATGATCAATCCGACCGATGCCGCGAAGCTTGGCGTCAACGCAGGCACCACCGTTGCCTTCACCTGCGCAGGTGAAACGCTGCGTCTGCCGGTGCGTTTTTCTGAGACGTTGCAGGCAGGACAGGTTGGCCTGCCGGTTGGCCTGCCGGGCGTCCCGCCGTTCCTGCTGGGTGCCACTATTGAGACTATGCAGGAGGCGGCACAATGAGCTGGCTGACACCGGACGTTATTGACGTTCTTATTGCGGTAGGCAAAGCCCTGGTCATTCTGTTTGTGGTCGTGGGCTGCGGCGCATTTATGAGCTTCGGCGAGCGTCGCCTGCTTGGTCTGTTTCAGAACCGCTACGGGCCAAACCGCGTAGGCTGGGGCGGCTCGCTTCAGCTGGTCGCTGACATGATCAAAATGTTCTTTAAAGAGGACTGGACGCCGCCGTTTACCGATCGCGTTATTTTCACCCTCGCGCCGATGATCGCCTTCACCTCGCTGCTGCTGGCGATGGCGATTGTGCCGGTCACCTCAACGTGGATGGGCGCAGACCTCAACATCGGGCTGCTGTTTTTCCTGATGATGGCCGGTCTGGCGGTCTACGCGGTGCTGTTTGCGGGCTGGTCCAGTAACAACAAATACTCGCTGCTTGGTGCCATGCGCGCTTCAGCACAGACCCTGAGCTACGAAGTGTTTCTCGGCCTGTCGCTGATGGGCGTGGTGGCGCAGGCCGGTTCGTTCAATATGGTCGATATCGTCAACAGCCAGACGCACTTGTGGAACATCATTCCGCAGTTCTTCGGCTTTTTGACCTTCGCCATCGCGGGCGTTGCGGTATGTCACCGTCATCCTTTCGACCAGCCGGAAGCGGAGCAGGAACTGGCCGACGGTTACCACATCGAATACGCCGGGATGAAGTTCGGCCTGTTCTTCGTTGGTGAATACGTGGGGATCGTGACCGTGTCTTCGCTGATCGTCACGCTGTTCTTCGGCGGATGGAACGGTCCCTGGCTGCCGCCCGTCTTCTGGTTCGCCATTAAAACGGCGTTCTTCATGATGATGTTTATTCTGATTCGTGCTGCGTTACCGCGTCCGCGCTACGACCAGGTGATGTCGTTCGGCTGGAAAGTATGTTTGCCGTTGACGCTGTTGAACCTGCTGGCGACTGCCGCAGTGATTCTGTACAACGCGTGAGGTTGGGGTTAAGAATATGACATTAAAAGACATTGTGGTGGGATTTGGCACCACGGTACGCAGTATCTTTCTGATTGGGATGAACGCGTTCGCCAGGCGTGAAACCATGATGTACCCGGAAGAGCCGGTTTATCTGCCGCCGCGCTACCGCGGACGCATCGTGCTGACGCGCGATCCCGACGGACAGGAGCGCTGCGTAGCCTGCAACCTGTGCGCCGTCGCCTGCCCGGTTGGCTGTATCTCGCTGCAAAAAGCCGAGATGCAGGATGGTCGCTGGTATCCGGAATTCTTCCGCATTAACTTCTCGCGCTGCATTTTCTGTGGCCTGTGTGAAGAGGCTTGCCCGACCACTGCGATTCAGCTTACCCCAGATTTCGAACTGGGTGAGTTTAAGCGTCAGGATCTGGTGTACGAAAAAGAAGACCTGCTGATTTCCGGTCCGGGTAAATACCCGGAATACAATTTTTACCGGATGGCGGGTATGGCGATCGACGGGAAAGACAAAGGCGAGGCTGCCAATGAAGCCAAACCTGTCGACGTCAAGGGCTTGTTACCTTAAGGAGCCAGGCATGGAATTTGCGTTTTATATTTGCGGTGTGGTGGCGGTGTTGACGACGCTGCGCGTCATTACCCATACCAACCCGGTGCATGCGCTGCTGTACCTTATTATCTCTTTACTGGCGGTGGCCGGGGTGTTCTTCACCCTTGGCGCCTACTTTGCCGGTGCGTTGGAGATTATCGTTTATGCGGGCGCCATTATGGTGCTGTTCGTGTTTGTGGTGATGATGCTGAACCTTGGCGACAGCGTACAGGCCCAGGAGCGCGAATGGCTCAAGCCTGCCGTCTGGCTGGGGCCGGGCCTGCTTTCACTGCTGCTGCTGGTGGTGATGGTGTACGCCATTCTGACCGTTAACGATCAGGGCATTGATGGCACGATGATCGACGCGAAAGCCGTGGGTATCAGCCTGTTTGGCCCTTACGTTCTGGCCGTTGAACTGGCGTCGATGCTGCTACTGGCAGGTCTGGTGGTGGCTTACCACATTGGCCGTGAACAGCGTGTGGGCGAAGTGCTCAGCAATCGCCCTGAAGATGCCGCAAAAAGCAATAAGGAGGAGCGCGCATGATCCCTCTGCAACATGGCCTGATCCTGGCCGCCATTCTGTTCGTGCTTGGGCTGACCGGCGTCATTATTCGTCGTAACCTGCTTTTTATGTTGATCAGCCTTGAAATCATGATCAACGCCGCCGCGCTGGCTTTTGTTGTCGCCGGAAGCTATTGGGGCCAGGCCGACGGACAGGTGATGTATATCCTGGCCATCAGCCTCGCAGCGGCCGAAGCCAGTATCGGTCTGGCGCTGCTGCTTCAACTGCACCGTCGCAGCCAGAACCTCAACATTGATAAAGTGAGTGAGATGCGCGGATGAACCTTCTCTATTTAACTATTCTTTTTCCGCTTATCGGCTTTGTGCTGCTGGCTTTTTCCCGTGGACGCTGGTCAGAGAATCTTTCCGCCGCCGTGGGAATGGGCTCAGTAGGCCTGGCGGCGCTGGTTACGCTCTATGTTGGCGTTGATTTTTTCAATCACGATCGGGCTGCCTTCACCCAGATGCTGTGGACATGGATCCACGTTGGCAACTTCAATATGCAGGTCAGCCTGGTGCTGGATGGCCTGTCGCTGACCATGCTGTCGGTGGTGACCGGCGTAGGCTTCTTCATCCACATGTTCGCCTCGTGGTATATGCGTGGTGAAGAGGGCTATTCACGCTTCTTCGCCTATACCAACCTGTTTATTGCCAGCATGGTGATACTGGTTCTGGCCGACAACCTGATGCTGATGTATCTGGGCTGGGAAGGGGTAGGGCTTTGCTCGTACCTGCTGATCGGCTTCTACTACACCAACCCGAACAACGGCGCAGCGGCAATGAAGGCTTTTATCATTACCCGCGTCGGCGACGTCTTCCTGGCCTTCGGACTGTTCATTCTCTACAACGAGCTGGGCACGCTGAACTTCAGAGAGATGGTTGAACTGGCGCCCGCGCACTTTGCGGCAGATAACCACATGTTGCAGTGGGCAACGCTGGCGCTGCTCGGCGGCGCGGTAGGCAAATCGGCTCAGCTTCCTCTGCAAACCTGGCTGGCCGATGCGATGGCAGGCCCGACGCCGGTTTCCGCGTTGATCCACGCCGCGACCATGGTGACCGCGGGCGTTTACCTGATCGCGCGCAGTCATGGTCTGTTCCTGATGACGCCAGAGGTGCTGCATCTGGTGGGCATCGTCGGTGCGGTGACGCTGGTGCTGGCAGGCTTTGCCGCGCTGGTGCAAACCGATATCAAGCGCGTGCTGGCTTACTCCACCATGAGCCAGATTGGCTATATGTTCCTCGCGCTGGGCGTACAGGCCTGGGACGCGGCGATCTTCCATCTGATGACCCATGCGTTCTTCAAAGCGCTGCTGTTCCTCTCTTCCGGTTCGGTGATCCTTGCCTGCCATCATGAGCAGAACATTTTCAAAATGGGCGGCCTGCGTAAAAGCATTCCACTGGTCTATGTCTGCTTCCTGGTAGGCGGCGCGGCGCTGTCGGCGCTGCCGCTGATTACCGCAGGCTTCTTCAGTAAGGATGAGATCCTGGCCGGCGCGCTGGCTAATGGTCACATCAATCTGATGGTGGCAGGCCTGGTCGGGGCGTTTATGACGTCGCTCTACACCTTCCGCATGATCTTTATCACTTTTCATGGCGAAGAGAAAATTCATGCTCATGCAGGCAAAGGCATTACGCATCATTTGCCGCTGCTGGTGCTGTTGGTTCTTTCAACCTTTATTGGCGCAATGATTGTTCCCCCGCTGCGCGGCGTGCTGCCAGAGACGACGGAGCTGGCGCACGGCAGCGTGCTGACTCTGGAGATCACCTCCGGCGTGGTGGCTATCATCGGCATTCTGCTGGCGGCGGTGCTGTGGCTGGGTAAACGCACTCTGGTGAAGACGATTGCGGCCAGCGCGCCGGGCCGTTTCTTCAGCACGTGGTGGTTCGCCGCCTGGGGCTTCGACTGGCTGTATGACAACGTCTTCGTTAAGCCGTATCTGCTGATTGCGAAAGCATTGTCAAGCGATCCGCTGAACGGGCTGATGAGCCTGCCGGCGCTGTTCTCTCGCCTGGCGAACAGAGGCCTGGTGGTCAGCGAAAACGGTTATCTGCGCTGGTACGTTGCCTCCATGAGCGTCGGCGCCGTGGTGGTGCTTGCGCTGCTGCTGGTGATGTAAAGGTTTGTGAGCGGGATGAGTGATATCTCATCCCTCGGTTATAGGTTTTTAAAATTTCCTGAAGCCTGGGCGTCATCGGCGCAGTCAGTTGTGTCACCGCCAGCGCGCAGCAACCGGAGCATACTCAAGTATGTGAGGATTGCGAGCACTGCCGGGGGCAAAAATGGCAAGCAAGATAGCCCATTCAGGATCGGAAAAGGGAAGCAAATCGCCATGTTATTACCCTGGCTAATACTCATCCCGTTTATCGGTGGTCTGCTGTGCTGGCAGTTAGAGCGCTTCGGCGCAAAATTGCCGCGCTGGATTGCGCTGATTGCGATGGGGCTGACGCTGGCTCTCTCTCTGCAACTGTGGTTGCAGGGCGGTTACACCCTGACGCAGGCCGCTGGCCTTCCGCAATGGCAGTCTGAATTCCTGCTGTCGTGGATCCCGCGCTTTGGCATAAACATACATCTGGCGCTGGACGGCCTGTCGCTGCTGATGGTGGTGCTGACCGGCCTGCTGGGCGTGATGGCAATTCTGTGCTCGTGGAACGAAATCGATAAATGGCAGGGCTTTTTCCACCTGAACCTGCTGTGGATCCTGGGCGGCGTGATTGGCGTCTTCCTGGCTATCGACATGTTCCTGTTCTTCTTCTTCTGGGAGATGATGCTGGTGCCGATGTACTTCCTCATCGCGCTCTGGGGACACAAAGCATCGGACGGGAAAACGCGTATTACCGCAGCGACAAAATTCTTTATCTACACCCAGGCCAGCGGCCTGGTGATGTTGATAGCGATTCTGGCGCTGGTCTTCGTGAACTACAACGCCACTGGCGTCTGGACATTCAACTACGAAGAGCTGCTTAAAACGCCGATGTCGCATACCGTTGAATACATGCTGATGCTCGGCTTCTTTATTGCCTTTGCGGTTAAAATGCCGGTGGTGCCGCTGCATGGCTGGCTGCCGGACGCGCACAGCCAGGCGCCAACCGCCGGTTCGGTTGACCTTGCCGGCATCCTGCTGAAAACGGCAGCCTATGGTCTGCTGCGCTTTGCGCTGCCGCTGTTTCCGAACGCCTCCGCCGAGTTTGCCCCGATTGCCATGTGGCTGGGGATTATCGGAATTTTCTATGGCGCATGGATGGCGTTCTCACAGTATGACATCAAGCGTTTAATCGCCTATACCTCTATCTCACATATGGGCTTTGTACTGATTGCTATCTATACCGGCAGCCAGCTGGCCTTCCAGGGCGCGGTAATTCAGATGATTGCGCACGGCTTGTCCGCCGCCGCGCTGTTCATTATCTGCGGTCAGCTTTACGAACGTCTGCACACCCGCGATATGCGTCAGATGGGCGGCCTGTGGTCGCGCGTTAAGTGGCTGCCGGGGCTGTCGCTGTTCTTTGCGGTGGCAAACCTGGGGATGCCGGGAACCGGTAACTTTGTGGGTGAATTTATGATCCTGACCGGCAGCTTTCAGACGGTGCCGACGATCATTGTTATCGCCACCTTTGGGCTGGTATTCGCTTCCGTTTATTCGCTGATTATGATGCAGCGTGCCTGGTACGGCGCGCCAAAATCGGATACGCCGCTGCGTAGTATGTCCGCACGCGAGTTTCTGATCATCATGGTGCTGGTGGTTCTGTTGGTGCTGTTGGGCATTTACCCGCAGCCGATTCTGGATACTTCCCATACTGCGATGAGCAATATTCAGCAGTGGTTTACCGCTTCAATTTCAACTACAAGGCCGTAATTCGCCATGACAATAACCTCTCAACACCTGATCGCGCTTCTACCGCTGCTGATTGTCGGCCTGGCGGTGGTGGTGGTGATGCTCTCCATTGCGTGGCGACGCAACCACTTCGTCAATGCCACGCTGGCGGTGATCGGCCTGAACGTTGCGCTGCTCTCGCTGTTTTTTGTCGGGAACAACGGCCCGATGGACGTAACGCCGCTGCTGCGCGTCGATGGTTATTCGATGCTCTACACCGGGCTGGTGATCCTTGCCAGCCTGGCGACCTGCACCTTTGCCTATCCGTGGCTGGCGACCTATCCGGACAATCGCGAAGAGTTCTACCTGCTGGTGCTGATTGCAGCCGCAGGCGGCATCATGCTGGCGAGCGCCAACCATCTGGCCTCAATGTTTCTTGGTATTGAGCTGATCTCCCTGCCGCTGTTCGGTCTGGTGGGTTACGCCTTTCAGCAAAAGCGCTCGCTGGAAGCCAGTATCAAGTACACCATTATGTCAGCGGTCGCCTCGTCTTTCCTGTTGTTCGGCATGGCGCTGATTTACGCCGAGTCCGGCAACCTGAGCTTCATGGCGCTGGGCAAAAGTCTGAATGATGGTCTGCTGAGCCAGCCGCTGCTGCTGACGGGCCTCGGCATGATGATCGTCGGGCTGGGCTTTAAGCTGTCGCTGGTGCCGTTCCACCTGTGGACGCCGGACGTCTACCAGGGCGCGCCTGCGCCGGTATCAACCTTTCTGGCAACGGCCAGCAAGATTGCCATTTTCGGCGTGGTAATGCGTCTGTTCCTCTACGCGCCGGTGGCGGACAGCGAAGCGGTACGGCTGGTGCTGGCGATTATTGCCGTCGCCTCCATTCTGTTCGGTAACCTGATGGCGATTTCGCAGAGCAATATCAAGCGCCTGCTTGGCTATTCCTCCATCGCTCACCTCGGCTATCTGCTGGTGGCGCTGATCGCGATTCAGACGCATCAGCTGTCGCTGGAAACAACAGGCGTGTATCTGGCGGGTTACCTGTTCAGCAGCCTTGGCGCATTCGGCGTGGTCAGCCTGATGTCCAGCCCGTATCGTGGCCCGGACGCGGACTCGCTCTACTCGTATCGCGGTCTGTTCTGGCATCGTCCGATCCTTTCGGCGGTAATGACGGTGATGATGCTGTCGCTGGCAGGTATCCCGATGACGCTGGGCTTTATCGGCAAGTTCTACGTCATTGCGGTTGGCGTTGGCGCGCACCTGTGGTGGCTGACCGGCGCGGTCGTGGTCGGCAGCGCAATTGGCCTTTATTACTATCTGCGCGTCACCGTGAGCCTGTACCTCAATCCGCCGGAACTGTTACAGCGTGATACGCCAGCAAACTGGGCGTTTACCGCTGGCGGCGTCGTCGTGCTGATTTCCGCGATACTGGTACTGCTGCTGGGTGTTTACCCACAGCCGCTGATCTCGCTGGTTCAGATGGCGCAGCCGCTGATGTAAGCGACAGGCGATAAAACAAACGGGCTCATGTGGCCCGTTTTTTTATGCCTTTATCGTGCAGCAGGGAACCCGAACGGCACAAATGCCACTCATCTTGAGTGATTGCCGCATGATGCGGCAGCGCTTTCATTCAAACGAGGAGATGACTATGTTACCGATTGTCGCTGGTGCCGCCGGTATGGCGGGACGTGCTGTTTTGCAGGGCGTGGGTAAAGAAATAGCAGGCCAGGGTCTGGAAATGGCGAAAGACGCCTTTAAAAATGACAAGCCTGAAGATGCTCAGGCAAATTCAGCACTGAATAATCTGCCGAAATCCCCGATTAGCTACTGAAAATAAACAGCCTGCGCTGAAAGCCATTCATGCAACCGGGATGCTGCATGAATGGCTTTCTCTTCGTTTAAAAAAAGAAGCCTGTACAAATAACTGCGGGTACACTCATTTCTTTACCACTGGCTTTCGGGGAGAAGAAAATGGCGTTGGACTGGCAGGATCTGCATCATAGCGAACTCACCACCCAGCAGCTTTATCAAATTCTGGCGCTACGTAATACTGTCTTCATTGTTGAACAAATTTGCCCCTATCAGGATATCGATGGTGCGGATTTGTACGGCGAAAACCGGCATATTCTGGCTCTGTCGGATAACAAACTGCTGGCTTATGCGCGCCTGCTTGCGCCACAAGGCGAAGATCGGCCTGCAAAAATCGGCAGAGTGATTGTCTCTGGCGAGGCGAGAGGCATGAAGCTGGGTAATCAACTGATGGAGCAGGCAGTCGCCAGCTGCCAGGACCACTGGCCGCAGCATAAAATTTTCCTCTCCGCTCAGGCGCATTTGCAGCGGTTTTATGGCCGCTTCGGTTTTACCGCCGTCAGCGAAACCTATCTTGAAGACGACATTCCGCACGTTGACATGCAAAATTAAAAAAGGCTCCGTAAGGAGCCTTTTACATGAGCATTACATCTGCCGATCGTCAATATACTTACGCTTGTCCGGCGGCGGTGGAAAATACTGGTAAAGCCAGGTTTCGCTCAGCGTCTCATCTTTCGTCCGCAGGAACAGGCGCATGTCTACCGGATCGGTCGCATCGCTGTTGGGATACCAGTCGAACAAAATACGATAGCCGTTATTCGGTTCGACGTAGAGGATCTCAACCTGTTTGATGGTGCCAGAGGTGACCGTGATCACCGGCTCAATGCCTTTTGGCGCAGCGGCTTTCAGATCGCCGCCAACGAAATCAACCGCAAAGCGACGCGCCCAGACTTCTGGGTAGTGCTCACCTGGCGCCCAGCCTTCGGGAAACGCGCCCATGCCGCTGCGGGTAGCGCTCACGCGTGCCAAATCACTGCTTACCGGCGGCAGTCCGCTCCAGTAAAGTTTGTAGCTGAAGCTGTGCTCGCTGCCCGCTTTGATCGCCTCGGTCGGACGCCAGAAACAGACGATGTTATCCAGCGTTTCCCCGGTGGTCGGGATCTCCATCAGATTGATGGCGCCGCTGCCCCATTTGCCGACGGGCTCAACCCACAGGCTCGGCCGTTTATTGTACCAGCCAATAACATCCTGATAATCCTGGAAGTTGTGATTAAGCTGGAGCATACCGAAGCCGCGCGGGTTTTCGTCCTGATAGGCGTTCCAGGTCACGCGCTGCGGGTTGTTCAGCGGACGACAAATCCACTCGCCTTTACCGGTCCACATCGCCAGACGATCGGAGTCGTGGATCTGCGGATGGATAGTATCGCACATGCGACGTTCGTTATTGCCGCAGCTGAACATCGTGGTCATCGGTGCGATACCGAGTTGGTCGATATCCTTACGCGCATAAAGGTGGTTTTCCACCTCCATCACCACGCGTTTCTCTTCGCAGTGGATAATGAACTTAAAGGCGCCGGTGCAGCTTGGGCCATCCAGCAGCGTGTAGACGGTAAAGGTGGTGTCGTCGGCGTTCGGTGTTTCAAACCAGAAAGCGGTGAAGTCCGGGAACTCTTCCTTACCGTTGCTGAAGGAGTTGATGGCTACGCCGCGGGCGGAAAGACCGTACTGATAGGTTTCATCCACGGCGCGGAAATAGCTGGCGCCGAGGAAAGAGACGATATCTTTACTGGCCAGTTCCGGCTTTTTAAAGGCGCGGAAACCGGCAAAACCCAGGTCGGTTTTCCCTTCAAGCTGTTTGGTATCGACCTTCGCGTTGTTGTAATTAAACAGTTCAGGCCGGAAGTGGATCTCGCGCGCCTCGCGGCTGTCGGCATCAACGGAAAACATCCGCAGGCGTCGTTTAAAGCCCATACCAACGTGGAAGAACTGCACGTCAAGCTGGCGATCGGCAATGCCGTTCCACAGCGAATGGTTAGCGTCATACTGAATTTCGTTATAGGCCTGCGGCGTCATGGTCGCCAGCGTATCCGGTAGCGGAGCGGGCGCACCGCCGTACGGTTTTTTCGCCAGGTCGGCGGCCATCGCTTTCAGCACGTCAAAATCGAACTTTTTCGCTGTCCCGTCGGCAATATCACTGTCGGCCCAGGCGGCCTGCGCAAACAGCGAAGAGAGGCCGGAGAGGCCGCCGATCGTGGCAAAGGCCATCGACGCTTTCATAAACATTCTTCGATTCATGCCAGAAATCATTTCCTTGGTGAACGGAGTGTAAAGTGACTGTCGTGCAATACGTCAGGTGCACCCATATTGTGAACCGCGTCACAGCACGGTAGGACAGTCGGCGAATTGGAAAATTCAGTTAACAAAAAATTTAACAGATAAATCCAATAAAAGCAGTGCGTTCCTGTGTAAAGAAGCTTTTTAAGCCTCTTCCGACGCGCCAGCATTGACGCAGAGAGATCTGGCATCAGGCCAGAGCCGGGCGTTAACAGAAGGCATCATGACGTCTGTTTTTGTTTTATGAACGCAATTGCCGCATTTCTCAGTCAATTCCTGGTGTGATGAGGCGGCAAAGCGCGTGGAAGTGTCTATAGTTAGTCAACAACATTATTCGCACAAGGAGATGGTATGGCTACAACAAATGAACCACAAGAAACCCGCCTGGACGACGATTTGACGCTGCTGACCGATACGCTGGAGCAGGTGTTGAAATCATCCGGCGATCCGGCGGATCAGAAGTACCTTGAACTGAAAGCGAAAGCTGAAAAATCGCTGAATGAAGTGAAAGCTCGCGTCAGCAATGCGTCAGATACTTACTATTATCGCGCGAAGCAGGTTGCCACGCGCGCTGATGAATACGTTCACGATAAGCCGTGGCAGGGCGTTGGCGCCGGTGCTGCGTTAGGTCTGGTCGTTGGGCTGCTGCTGGCGCGTCGTTAAGCGTTCAGCATGCATAAAGAGGCGTCCTGCGGGGCGCCTTTTTTATTAACGCCGGTACGGGATCAATGTAATGGACGTTGCTCTCATCTAAAGTGGCTTCGACTATCACTCACCGGAGACGCTGACGTTGACTATCACAAATGCCCTGAAACAGCTGCGTCAACAACTGGCTGAGGTTAACGATCAACAACCCGGTTTTGCGCGCTTCACCGTGCCGTTGCCGGCCGGTTGCGACGGGCTGGCATGGCTTGGCGCACAGGCAGTCTGGCCACAATTTTACTGGCAGCATCGACAAAACACGCTTTCGATCACCGCCTGCGGCGACATCTTTCACGCCGACACGCCCGAAGAGGCGAGCCGCCTGCTTGTAACGCTGCCGCCGGACTGGCTGCTGGTTGGCGCCAACGATTTTGCGCTGGCGCACAGCTTTCTGTTTGTCCCCAGAGTGCTGATTCAGAACGACAGACTGAGTGTTTTCCTGCACGATGACCTCGCACTGCATCGTGATGCACAGCGCGCCATCGCCTTTATCGATGGGCTGAGCGAGGCCCGGCCGCTGGCGCCGCTGCCCGGCGGCGTGCAGGATATTCGGCATCAGCCGGACAGCGACGGCTGGTTCAGGCAGATTGAACGCGCGCTTGATGCTATCGCGCGGGGCGATATGGAAAAAGTCGTGCTCGCTCGCGCAACCGACTGCGCGTTTCCGACGGCGGTTTCAGCCGCCTCAGCACTGGCGGCCAGCCGCGCAATCAACCCACGCTGTTTTCATTATCTGCTGGCGTTCACTGCACAGCGGGCGTTTCTGGGCTCCAGCCCCGAGCGGCTCTATCACCGTCAGTCTGCCGCGCTCGTCACCGAGGCGCTGGCGGGCACCTGTCCGGGCGCAGAAAATCGGCAACGTGCGCAACAGCTTGCCAGCGCGCTGTTGCATGATGAAAAAAACCGCCATGAAAATCAGTTGGTGGTAGAGGATATCTGCCAGCGGCTTGCATCCGTCACCACATGCCGGGAAGTGCAGCCGGTTGAGGTGGTTTCGCTGCGTAACGTGCAGCATCTCCGGCGGGTCATCACCGCCACTCTGCTGACGACGGACGATAGCCGGTGCCTTGAGCGGCTCCAGCCCACCGCCGCCGTCGCCGGCTTACCCAGAGAGGTCGCCAGAGACTTTATCGCTAAAAATGAGCCGTTCTCCCGCGAGTGGTATGCAGGCTCGGTGGGCTATCTCTCCGTTGCTGAAAGCGAGTTCGCCGTGGCGCTGCGCTGCGCCCGCATGGAAGGCCAGACGGTCAGGCTCTATGCAGGCGCCGGGATCGTCGCCGGATCGCAGCCTGAGACGGAGTGGCAGGAAATTAACCATAAAGTGGCAGGTCTGGGTGCTCTGTTTGGCGTAACTTTAGCGCAATAATCCTGCCTTAAATCAAGATAGCCGTCGTCAACGCCTTTTATACTGCCCATCTGCACGCTGAACGGGATGGGTTATGTCACACAGCATATTCAACCGCCGCTGGGCCGGGATCATACTTGAAGCACTGACGCGGCACGGCGTGCGACACGTCTGCATCGCACCCGGATCGCGTTCTGCGCCGCTGACGCTGGCGGCTGCCGCTAATCAGAAACTCCACTGTCATACCCACTTTGACGAACGCGGCCTCGGGCATTTTGCGCTGGGGCTGGCAAAAGCCGTTCGTCAGCCGATTGCCATTATCGTCACCTCCGGCACGGCCGTGGCAAACCTTTATCCCGCCGTTATCGAAGCGGGCCTGACCGGCGAACGCTTGATTATTCTTTCTGCCGATCGTCCGCCTGAACTGATCGACTGCGGCGCCAACCAGGCGATTAGCCAGCCGGGTATCTTTGCCGGGCAGACTGCCGGGGCGCTCAACCTGCCGCGACCCACGCCGGAACTGCCTGCCCGCTGGCTGCTTTCGGCTATCGACTCGCTGCTCGGCGAACATCCTCACGGCGCGGTTCATGTTAACTGCCCCTTTGCCGAACCGCTTTACGGCGGCGATCCCGCCGCGTTCCGGGCATGGCATGACGATGCGGGAAGCTGGTGGCAGAGCGCGCAGCCGTGGCTGAGCACCATGAGCAGCCAGGCGGTGCCTGTTGAGCCACAGTGGCCGCGCCTGCGTGAGAAACGCGGGCTGATTGTGGTGGGAAAAGTCAGCGCGGAAGAGGGCGCTGCGCTGGCGAACTGGGCGCGCGAACTGGGCTGGCCGCTGCTGGCGGATGTCCAGTCGCAGACCGGCCAGCCGTTACCCTGCGCGGAGCTCTGGCTGCGCGAGCCGCAGGCTATCGAAGCGCTGGCCTCGGTGGAGTTCATCATACAGTTTGGCAGTCATCTGACCGGTAAACGGCTGACGGGACTGCTGACCTCGCTGCAACCTGAAAGGTTCTGGTTGATTGAAGCGATGCCGGGCCGACGCGATCCGGCGCACCATCGCGCCTGCCGGATGGTCACGGCGATCCTGCCGTGGCTGGCGCAGCATCCGGCGGTGCCGCAGGCGCCCTGGCACGGTACGCTCCAGTCGCTTGCCAGCGACGCGCAGCAAAAGCTCGGCCAGCGTTCAGGCGACTTTGGTGAAGCGCAGCTGGCGCACCGGCTGCCCGCGCTGTTGCCAGAGGGCGGCGCGCTGTTTCTTGGCAACAGCCTGACCATCAGGCTGGTGAACGCGCTGGCGCAGCTGCCAGCCGGTTATCCGGTTTATGCAAACCGCGGCGCCAGCGGTATTGACGGGCTGATAGCTACGGCGGCGGGCGTGCAGCGCGGCAGAGATAAACCATTACTGGCCATCGTCGGCGATCTCTCTGCGCTTTACGATCTCAACAGCCTGGCACTGCTGCGTGAGCAGCCTGTGGCGCTCATTGTGGTAAACAACAACGGCGGGCAGATATTTTCAATGTTGCCGACGCCGGAAGCCGAGCGCGCGCGCTTTTTCTCACTGCCGCAGCAGGCGGATTTTTCCTGCGCCGCCGGGCTGTTCGGCCTGCGTTACGCTCAGCCGCAGAGCTGGTATGCGCTTGCCGATGCGGTAAAAGAGGCCTGGCAGCAGGGCGCAACGCTGATTGAACTGCGCGTTGACGATGAAGCCGGGGCGCGTTTTCTGGCCGATGCGGCGAACGGACGATGATCCTTCACGCGCGCTGGCAGGGCCGCCATCGCCAAAACAGGCCGGTGCTGGTCTGGCTGCACGGTTTTCTCGGCAGCGGCGCAGAGTGGCAGGCGGTGCAGAACCACTTTACCGACTGGCCACAGCTCAGCGTCGATCTGCCGGGGCACGGCGGCTCTTACGCGCAGCGCGTGGACGGATTTGAAACGCTTTCGCAACGCCTTGCCGCCACGCTTCGCTTTCATCATGTCGAACGCTACTGGCTGATCGGCTATTCGTTGGGCGGTCGCGTTGCGCTTTATCATGCCTGTCGTCATGGCGATAACCACCTGGCGGGGGTAGCCGTTGAAGGCGCGCATACGGGTCTCGGCAGCGATGAAGAACGGCGACTTCGCCTGGCGCACGATACGCAGTGGTCGGCGCGGTTTCGCCAGCAGCCGCTCGGTGCGACGCTCCGCGCGTGGTATTGCCAGCCGGTCTTTGCCGATCTCAGCGAGGCGCAACGGCAGATTCTCATCCGCCTGCGTTTGCACAACCATCCTGACGGGCTGGCGGCGATGCTGCTCGCCACCTCGCTCGCGCATCAGCCCGATTTACAGCCCGCGCTGGCGCGTCTTTCCTGTCCTTTTCTTTATCTCTGCGGCGAACATGACCACAAGTTTCAGCGGCTGGCGCGGCAGGCCGCGCTGCCTGTTGCTCTGGTATCCCATGCGGGGCATAACGCGCACCGCGCCAATCCCCTGGCTTTTGCCCGCCATCTGGCCGGAGCCCTTTCTCCTGTTGAGGAAAACCGATGATCTATCCCGATTCTGACACGCTTTATGCGCCGGTTGAATGGTTCGACTGCGGCGCAGACTTCAGCGATATTCGCTTTCATAAATCCGCGGACGGCATTGCTAAAATCACCCTCAACCGCCCGGAAGTGCGCAATGCTTTTCGCCCGCGAACGGTGAAAGAGATGATGACGGCGCTCGACGATGCGCGCCACGACGACCGCATCGGCGTGATTATTCTTACCGGCGAAGGCAATGAGGCGTTCTGCGCCGGTGGCGACCAGAAAATTCGCGGCGACTACGGCGGCTACCGCGATGAGGCGGGCGTTCACCACCTCAACGTGCTGGATTTTCAGCGCCAGATCCGCACCTGTCCAAAACCGGTGGTGGCGATGGTGGCGGGTTATGCGGTCGGCGGCGGGCACGTTCTGCATATGCTCTGCGATCTGACCCTTGCCGCTGACAATGCGCAGTTCGGCCAGACCGGGCCAAAAGTCGGCTCGTTTGACGGTGGTTGGGGCGCGGCCTATATGGCGCGCATCGTCGGGCAGAAAAAAGCGCGGGAGATCTGGTTTCTCTGCCGGATGTACAACGCGCAGCAGGCGCTGGAGATGGGGCTGGTCAACACCGTCGTGCCGCTGGCTGACCTGGAGCGGGAAACCGTGCGCTGGTGCCGCGAGATGCTGCAAAACAGCCCGATGGCGCTGCGCTGCCTGAAGGCGGCGCTGAACGCCGACTGCGACGGCCAGGCCGGGCTTCAGGAGCTGGCAGGCAACGCCACCATGCTGTTCTATATGACAGAAGAAGGGCAGGAGGGGCGCAATGCCTTTAATCAGAAGCGCCAGCCGGACTTCAGTAAATTTAAGCGAAATCCCTGATGCGCGACGCGACGCTGTTTCATTATGAGATCCCGCTTGAGGCCGGCACCGTTCTGCGGGATCGTCGAATAAAAAGCCGCTGCGGGCTGTTGGTCAGACTACGCGAGGCAGGGCGGGAAGGCTGGGGCGAAATCGCGCCGCTGCCCGGCTTCAGCGCGGAATCACTACCGGAAGCGCAGGCGGAAGCCATTCGGCTGTCAGACGCCTGGTGTGAGGGTGAAATGCGTGCAGAGAGCAGCCTGCCCTCGGTGGCCTTTGGCCTCAGCCTCGCACAGGCTGAATTAGCCGCTGAACTGCCCGCAGCGGGCGACGTCGTGAGCGCGCGACTTTGCACCGGCGATCCCGATGCGCTGGTTGCAGAACTGCACCTACAGCAAACCCCGGTGGCAAAAATGAAGGTCGGCCTGTATGAGCCGGTTCGCGACGGTATGATGGTGAACCTGCTGCTGGAGGCGCTGCCGCATCTGACGCTACGGCTCGATGCCAATCGCTGCTGGAGCCTTGAGAAAGCCAGCCGCTTCGCACGCTTTATTACGCCTGCGCTGCATGGGCGTATTGCCTTCATAGAGGAGCCTTGCCGTACGCCGGATGAGTCCCGCTGCTTCGCGCAGGAAACCGGGATGGCGCTCGCGTGGGACGAACACCTGCGCGAACCGGATTTTACGCTGAGGGCGGAACCGCACCTGCGGGCGGTGGTCATCAAACCGATGCTGACAGGCAGTCTCAGGCAGGTCAGGCAGCTTATCGAAAACGCGCAGCAAAAGGGGCTGACGGTAGTGATCGGCTCGTCACTGGAGTCAAGCCTTGGCCTGACGCAGCTGGCGCGTATCGCCCGCTGGCTGACGCCGGAAACGCCGCCGGGGCTGGATACGCTCGATTTAATGCAGCAGCAGCTTGTTCGGCGCTGGCCGGGCTGTACGCTGCCGCGGGTGACCGCTGACGCGCTGGAAAGCGTATGGCAGCGCTGAGCGACTGGCCGTGGCTGCGGCATCCTGCGCATGCCGTGGCGCTGCGCTGCGCGGGCAACGCGCTTAGCTGGCAGACGCTGGCTGAACGCATTGAACAGCTGGCCGTGGGTTTCAGCCAGCAGGGCGTTCATCCGGGCGCGGGCGTTATGCTCAAGGCGAAAAGCAGCGAAACGGCGCTGCTGGCCTATCTGGCGCTGCTGCGCTGCGGCGCACGATTACTGCCCGTTAATCCGCAGCTTCCGACGACGCAGTTAATAAATATTCTGCCCGATCTCAACCTGGATTTTGCGCTGACGCTGGAAGGCGAGGCAGATTTCCCCGTTCCCGCCTTGCAGATGCAGACGCAGCCGGGCTGCCTTTCATTGCAGTGGCAGCCGGACGCCATCGCCACGCTGACGCTCACCTCCGGCTCCAGCGGCCTGCCGAAGGCCGTGGCGCACACGTTTCGCGCCCATCTCGCCAGCGCGACGGGCGTGGTGGCCTGCCTGAACTTCCACGCCGGTGAAAGCTGGCTGCTTTCGCTACCGCTGTTTCACGTTTCCGGTCAGGGCATTATCTGGCGCTGGTTGCTGAGCGGCGGCTGCCTCGTTTTGTCGGGGGAACGGCCCCTGCCTCAGGCGCTGGCGGCGGCGAGCTTTGCGTCGCTGGTGCCAACGCAGCTCTGGCGGCTGCTTCAGCAGCCAGCGCTGCCGGAAAAGCTCCACACCGTGTTGCTGGGCGGTGCCGCAATCCCTGAAGCACTGACCGCGCAGGCAGAGGCGCGCGGGCTGGCCTGCTGGTGCGGCTATGGCATGACAGAAACGGCGTCAACCCTGGTCGCGCGCCGCGCCGGGGCAGGCGCAACCGTCGGGCGAGCGCTCGACGGGCATCGTATCCGGCTGCATGAAGGACAAATTCAGGTGCGGTCGCTGGCGCTGGGCTGCGGCTACTGGCGAAACGGCGAGCTGTTGCCGCTGACTGATGATGCAGGCTGGTATTCAACCGGCGATCGGGGACGCTGGCACGGTGAGGAGCTGGAAGTGGTGGGGCGGCTGGACAATCAGTTCTTCTCAGGCGGAGAAGGCATCCAGCCCGAGCAGATTGAAAAAATTCTGCTGGCGCATCCTGCCGTCTCGTCGGTATTTGTGGTGCCGAAGGCGGACAGCGAATATGGTCATCGCCCGGTGGCGCTGCTGGCCGCCGACGCGCCGCTGCCCGATATTGCCGAATGGGCAACGCGTCGCCTGGCCGGTTTTCAGCGGCCGGTGATGTGGTATCCGCTCCCCGCCCTGCACGCGGGCGGCATCAAAATCTCACGCCGTCAGCTTGCCGAGTGGGTGGCGGCTCAGGCGACGGTAACGGGCTGAGCAAAACGGTATTGTATTTATTCCCCGCGCTTCCTACAGTTAATCCACTTACGCGGAGTGGGAGAAGACAGTGATACGAGTGGAAATGCTCTCAACGGGCGATGAAGTGCTGCATGGACAGATTGTCGATACCAACGCGGCGTGGCTGGCCGATGTCCTGTTTCAGAACGGGCTGCCGATGACCAGCCGACAGACCACCGGCGACGATCTTGCTGAGCTGGTAACGGTATTGACCGAACGCAGCAGGGTGGCCGACGTGCTGATCGTCAATGGCGGCCTGGGGCCAACCAGCGATGATCTGAGCGCGCTGGCGGCGTCCCGCGCGGCGGGCGTGCCGCTGGTGATGCAGGAAGCGTGGCTGGCGAAAATAGAGGCTTTTTTTGCCGGGCGCGGACGTAAAATGGCGGACAGCAACCGTAAACAGGCGGAGATCCCACAGGGTGCGGAGATGCTGGACAACCCCATCGGCACCGCCTGCGGCTTTGCGCTGATGCTGAACCGTTGCTGGATCTTCTTCACGCCCGGCGTGCCTTCCGAATACAGGATGATGGTCGAACAGCAGATCCTGCCGCGGCTGAAGGCGCGTTTCTCACTGCCGGAACCGCCGGTCTGCCTGCGCATGACCACGTTTGGACGCGGCGAAAGCGATCTGGCCGCCGATATCGAACCTTTGACGCCGCCTGAGGGCGTGGTGGTGGGCTATCGCGCCTCCATGCCGATTATTGAGCTTAAGCTGAACGGCCCGGCTTCAAAGCTGAAAGAAATGGAAGCGTTCTGGCGGCAGGTGCGGGAAATCGCCGGCGAAAGCGTGATATTCGAAGGCACCGAAAATCTGCCGGCACAGCTTTCGCGCAGGCTCAACGAGCAGAATCTGACGCTGGCGATCAGCGAGCAGTTTACCGCCGGTTTACTTCACTGGCAGCTTGCCTCGGAACAGGCTCCGCTGGCTGCGGGTGAGGTATTGCCGACGCAGCAGGAGTCGCTTTCCGGGCTGGCCGCGCGCGCGCAGCAGATCCCGTCGCAACTGGCGCTGGTGGTGGGCGGTCTTGATGACGAGCAGTTGGGTTTTGCGCTGAAAACGCCTGACGGCTGCTGGGCGCAGCGTGTGAAATTCAACGTGAGTCACCATGCGCTGAAAACACGTCAGGAGATGGTAGCAATGATGGCGCTGAATATGCTGCGTCGCTATTTGTCCGGCATGGAAGTCTCCACCGGCCACGGCTGGGTGAAAGTGGTGGAAACGCTGAAAATCTGAACATCAGGCTTTTGGCTACACGGTGGACAAATGGCTGTGCGGGCAAGGGCATCAGGTGATAATACGGGCAGAAAGCTACATCTCAATTTCAATATCGCCTTTCGCCGTGCAGCAGCACGGCAATATCTCGCCATCCTCTATAAACGCCAGCGGCGCTGCGGCGTAGCACACTTCACCCTTCAGCAGCCGGGTACGGCAGGAGCCGCAGTAGCCTTCCCGACACTGATATTCAACGCAGATTTTATGTGACTCCAGCGCGTCAAGCAGCGAGCGATGCTCTTCCTTGCAGTGAAGCTGCGTGCCCGAAGCACGCAGCGTAATGATCGCATCTGCCATTTTACAGCTGGAAGTCGTCGAAATCGTTTTCGCCCACTTCGGAGTCAATCTGACCCACCAGATAAGAGCTGACTTCCACCTCCTGCGGCGCCACCTGCACGTTGTCCGACACCAGCCAGGAGTTAATCCACGGAATAGGGTTGGAGCGCGTCTGGAAGGGCAGATCGAGTCCGACCGCCTGCATGCGGATATTGGTGATGTACTCAATGTACTGCCAGAGGATGTCTTTATTCAGGCCGATCATCGAACCGTCGCGGAACAGGTATTCCGCCCACTCTTTTTCCTGCTGCGCCGCAAGTACAAACAGGTCATAACACTGCTGACGACATTCACGGGCAATCTCAGCCATTTCAGGATCGTCCTCGCCGCTGCGCAGCAGATTGAGCATGTGCTGGGTGCCGGTCAGGTGCAAAGCCTCGTCACGCGCAATCAGGCGGATAATTTTCGCGTTGCCTTCCATCAGTTCGCGCTCCGCAAAAGCAAAGGAACAGGCAAAGCTGACGTAGAAACGGATCGCTTCCAGCGCGTTGACGCTCATCAGACAGATGTAGAGCTGCTTTTTCAGCTCGCGCAGGCTCACGGTAACCGTTTTGCCATTCACCTGATGCGTGCCTTCACCCAGCAGATGCCAGTAGTTGGTCATCTCAATCAGATCGTCGTAATAGCCGGAAATGTCTTTCGCGCGCGACAGGATCTGCTCGTTAGTGACGATATCGTCGAATACCACCGCCGGATCGTTAACGATGTTGCGGATAATGTGAGTGTAAGATCGTGAATGGATGGTTTCCGAAAAGGCCCAGGTTTCCACCCATGTTTCCAGTTCGGGAATGGAGATCAGCGGCAGCAGCGCCACGTTCGGGCTGCGGCCCTGGATAGAGTCCAGCAGCGTCTGATATTTCAGGTTGCTGATGAAAATGTGCTTTTCGTGATCGGGCAGCTTCTGGTAGTCGATGCGATCGCGCGACACGTCCACTTCTTCCGGGCGCCAGAAGAAGGAGAGCTGTTTCTCAATCAGCTTTTCAAAAATGTCATATTTCTGCTGATCGTAGCGTGCAACGTTCACCGGCTGGCCGAAAAACATCGGTTCACTCAGCTGATCGTTTTTGTTCTGTGAGAAAGTGGTGTAAGCCATAAGCGTCAATCCGTCAGGCACAGGCCGGAAACCGGCCCGGAGAAAGTAACAAGGGGCAAACGCGCTGCCCCTGTGGATTAGATTTTGCAGGCGCCGCTTTCGCAGCCGTCGTCCTGAATGGAAGGCGCCAGGTCGTCCTGTGCATCTTCCGCACCGTCACGGGTGTTCTGATAGTAGAGCGTTTTTACGCCGAATTTATAGGCGGTCAGCAGGTCTTTCAACAGCTGTTTCATCGGCACGCGACCGTTGGCGAAGCGCTTGGGATCGTAGTTGGTGTTCGAGGAAATAGCCTGATCGATAAACTTCTGCATCAGACCAACCAGTTGCAGATAGCCGTCGTTGTTCGGCATATCCCACAGCAGCTCATAGTTATCCTTCAGGCGTTCGTACTCCGGCACCACCTGGCGCAGGATGCCGTCCTTTGAGGCTTTGATGCTGATGTGACCGCGCGGCGGCTCAATGCCATTCGTGGCATTCGAAATCTGCGAGGAGGTTTCCGACGGCATCAGGGCCGACAGCGTTGAGTTGCGCAGACCGTGCGTTTTGATCGCTTCACGCAGCGCTTCCCAGTCGAGATGCAGCGGCTCATCGCTGATAGCATCCAGATCTTTCTTGTAGGTGTCGATCGGCAGGATGCCCTGCGCATAGGTGGTTTCATTGAACCACGGGCAGGCGCCTTGCTCTTTTGCCAGTTCGTTCGAAGCCTTTAGCAGCCAGTACTGAATGGCTTCAAAGGTTTTGTGGGTCAGGTTGTTGGCGCTGCCGTCCGAATAGCGCACGCCGTTCTTCGCCAGATAGTAGGCGAAGTTAATCACGCCAATGCCCAGCGTGCGGCGGCCCATTGCGCCGCGCTGCGCCGCCGGGATCGGATAGTCCTGATAATCCAGCAGCGCGTCCAGCGCGCGGACGGCGAGGGTCGCCAGCTCCTGCAAATCATCCAGGCTGTCAATGACGCCAAGGTTGAACGCGGAGAGCGTACAGAGCGCGATTTCACCGTTTTCGTCGTTCACATCCATCAGCGGTTTGGTCGGCAGCGCGATTTCCAGACACAGGTTTGACTGGCGCACCGGCGCGATGGTCGCATCGAAAGGGCTGTGGGTGTTGCAGTGATCGACGTTCTGAATATAGATACGTCCCGTCGAGGCGCGCTCCTGCATCATCAGCGAGAAGAGATCGACCGCCTTCACGCGCTGTCTGCGAATGCTGTCGTCTTTCTCGTATTTCGTGTAAAGGCGCTCAAACTCATCCTGATCGGCGAAGAAAGCATCGTACAGGCCGGGCACGTCCGACGGGCTGAACAGGGTGATGTCTTCGCCTTTAAGCAGGCGCTGGTACATCAGCTTGTTGATCTGCACGCCATAGTCCATATGACGCACGCGGTTGCCTTCCACGCCGCGGTTATTTTTCAGTACCAGCAGGCTTTCTACTTCCAGGTGCCACATCGGGTAGAACAGCGTTGCCGCACCGCCGCGCACGCCGCCCTGCGAGCAGGACTTCACCGCCGTCTGGAAATGCTTATAAAAAGGAATACAGCCGGTGTGGAACGCTTCGCCGCCGCGGATTGGGCTGCCCAGTGCGCGAATGCGGCCGGCGTTGATGCCGATCCCGGCGCGTTGGGAAACGTATTTCACGATAGCGCTGGAGGTGGCGTTGATCGAGTCGAGGCTGTCGCCGCACTCGATGAGCACGCAGGAGCTGAACTGGCGGGTTGGGGTGCGCACGCCGGACATGATCGGCGTCGGCAGTGAAATTTTAAAGGTAGAGATGGCGTCGTAGAAACGCTTCACGTAGTCAAGACGCGTCTCGCGCGGGTAGCCAGAGAACAGGCAGGCCGCCACAAGAATATAGAGGAACTGCGCGCTTTCGTAGATATCACCGGTGACGCGGTTCTGCACCAGGTATTTGCCTTCAAGCTGTTTTACCGCCGCATAGGAGAAGTTCATGTCGCGCCAGTGGTCGATAAAGCCGTCCATCTGGGTGAACTCGTCCTCACTGTAATCTTCCAGCAGGTGGCGATCGTACTTGCCGAGATCGACCATACGCTTCACCTGGTCGTAGAGCTTCGGCGGTTCAAACTGGCCATAAGCCTGTTTACGCAGGTGAAAAATCGCCAGGCGCGCGGCCATGTACTGATAGTCAGGCGCCTCGCGGGAGATCAGATCCGCCGCTGACTTGATAATGGTTTCGTGGATATCGGAGGTTTTGATCCCTTCATAGAACTGGATATGAGAACGCAGCTCAACCTGAGAAACGGAGACGTTTTCCAGACCTTCGGCAGCCCAGTCAAGCACGCGGTGGATTTTATCGAGGTTAATGCGTTCGGTGCGGCCATCGCGTTTAGTGACAAGCAGACTCTGATTCATGTTGCGTGGTGTCCTGTCCGTGAGTCGAAAATATCCCCTGCTTATACACAGCGCGCCCGGATGTGCGTAAGTCTGTGGATAAACACTATATATAGGGGGTAGGTTAACTGCGAGTAACAATATGGTGAGTATTTTAGTAATTTATTGGCGCTTAACAAGGCTTGATTTTCGGTTGATTTTACTGTCCAGCGGGGTGATTTTTTCTTAAGCCCGCGTTCTTAAAGGGGCGGGGAGAAGTCAAGCGGTTGATATTTTTTTTTGAAATTTGATTGCTGACCGCTTTCTGAGGAGCAGAACGCTGCGCCGCCTCGCTCCGTCTGTGATTTTCGTGCTGCTCAGGGTCAGTCGGCAGCAAACAGCGTGTTCCTTTTACAGCACAACGGAACGGCATAGAAAAAAACAGGGCCTCTGGTAATTTATAAAACGCGACCAGCAAAACGTTTTACAGGAGGAATGCGACATTAAAAAATTAATTTTATTGTATAAAGAGTAAATTATCATGCTTATTATTTTTATCATTGAGGAGATAAAAATAATCGATCAATTGCTATTAAGTAATCGGGAAATAACCTGAGCTTGAGTTATAAATCAAAGCTCATGAAGTGATTATTTTCCGTTCAATATTTGGAGAAAAACAATGAAAATGTATAAATCCGGTGGGCAAGATACTTACATTGAAACGCCCTATTACAGACATCATGGCGCAACATTTATTGCACAACAGCTTATGCAGCTAAGCAATCAAACCAGGAAAAACAGTGCGTCAGCCTCTGTCCTGCGAGCCAGTAATCCGATTGACATCATGAATAACGGTGCATCGGTTGTTTCAATGGCAGGAAGCTTCCTTTCGCTTGCTGCGTTATTTATGGATATGGAAGCCGGCCCCGGTACGACTACCTTTGGTGATAAATATCGTATTAATAACTATTCTGGCGGCACACTGGTACATACCGATGCATCTGTGCTGGAGTCATCGCATGCGGGTTATAATACTATCCCTTATGAAGGCATTATCCAGCCGGGGAGTAGTGGTGCGATTAAAGTGACCTGGTTGAGTTCAAACAATAACGACCGTCCTCTTTTATACTATACATTTGAAGTTGGCTTTTCCTGGCAGGATGTCCGAACAGATTTAGACTCAGAAATAGGAGAACCTTTAGGATTCAAATTAAAATTTCAGTGTAGCCGAAATTCACTTTCAAAAAATAAAACATTTTCACTTATTCGGCTGGAAGAAATAAGCATTAATCATTCCGCAATAATGGTTAATGCGAATTATATTTTAAGTTTGGATAAAATTACCGAAAACACGCAGTCAGACTGGGATAATTTAGACCATATCTGGACGGACTATCCAGGAGGGAAAATGATGGCGATTAAGATCCATCGCCTGAACGTAAACTTTCTGTTGGTTATCTCTTGCCCTCTTGTTCACTATGACTATGACTCTTACGATGCATATCGAAATGCATTTGGTAACGGTGGGCTGGTGCAAATCAATCTCATCAGAATTTGATTGTTATCCCTTTTAAATATTTTTTTTGAGGTGGTCTGTGCCAAATAAATATATTATGCGCATATCTGAGGATTTTCGTTTAGTACAAATCGCATTGCGCGATCTTGAAACTCGCAATTTAAAAGACAATGCGGATAACTCCCGTATTTTTATGCTGACGATTGGTTTTCTGTCGGCGATATCTTCTATTGTTTATGGTGGTGCTGCACTCGCTAACAGCATTAAGCAAAAACAGCAGCAGGCACTTGCTGCGGCTGAAAGCAGGAAAAAAAGGCTGGATATATCTGTTATTAATTTTTCATCAGATATTGTCACTATCCCTGTACTGGGGTCACCGAGCAGCGGCGATACCATGGCCCATGGCGGTATCCTTCCGCAGAATGCTGAAACCAGCCGAACGCTTACGCCGCATTATCAGTCAGGAAATAAATCCAGTGAAATTGCCAGCTTCAAATTTTGTTTTATCTTTAATGATTACGATGCTGAAGAATTACTCGCCTTTCACTGCCGTTATCGCTATAAATCAGAGCAGAATGCCTGGCAATTTGAATCAAGCGAGTTGAGCATCGTTAATGAAGACGAGAACGACAGTTCAGGCATATTTGGTCAGACAATTTCTAAGTTAACTTTTGCTGATGTCGGCTCTGTTGCCCGGTCTCCCTGTTTTGTTATTTTTAACTCAAAAGGAAAGCCGTTTAAACTTGTTTCTGTCTCAGCAGGTCAACAGGCTACCGGACAAAATAAAATGGTCATCTCGGTGCTCGATTTAGATACAGACGTGACTGCTATTGTTGGAGGATAAGTTAAACGGGCCAGTTTTCTGGCCCGTTATATTTTTTATCGGGCAGAATCGGCGTTGCGAGTATGCACCATATAATTCACATCCACGCCAGGCGCCAGTTTGAACCTGTTAGTCAGCGGATTGTAATGCAGGCCGATAATATGCTGCTCACGCAGCGACGTTTCATCCACCCAGCCCAGCAGCTCGCCGGGACGAATAAATTTTTTAATATCGTGGGTGCCGCGCGGCACCATGCGCAGAATATACTCTGCGCCGACAATCGCCATCAGCCACGATTTGCTGTTGCGATTGAGCGTCGAGAAAAAGACCTCGCCGCCGGGCCTGACCAGTTTTGCACACGCCTGAACTACCGAGCGCGGATCGGGCACGTGTTCCAGCATCTCCATGCAGGTGACCACGTCATACTGACCGGCAAACTGCTCAGCATGCTCTTCCACGGTCTGCTGCACGTAAGTGACGTTGACGCCGCTCTCCAGCGCGTGCAGGCGGGCGACCTCCAGCGGTTCGGCACCCATATCCAGGCCGGTAACTTCCGCGCCTTCACGCGCCATGCTCTCGGCGAGAATGCCGCCGCCGCAGCCAACGTCCAGCACTTTTTTACCAAACAGGCCGTCGCTGTGCCGGGCAATATAGCCAAGGCGAAGCGGGTTGATGCGGTGCAGCGGCTTGAACTCGCCTTCCAGATCCCACCAGCGGGACGCCACCGCTTCAAATTTCGCAATTTCGCTGCTGTCGACGTTGGCTACTGCCCCTGTTTCACTCTTCATTTCCGTTCCTGGCTGTAAAGTTTGTACAGAGTATACCTCTTTCTCTGACGCCATGTGCAGGCGACCATTAAAGCGGGCAAAATCACGCTTTCCGTTCACCGCCATCGCTAAAGGTGATATACTTTCGCACCTTTGAATCCGGGAATAATTTAGAAGGAAAGCGCCTCCATGAGCGACCTGGCCAGAGAAATCACACCGGTCAATATTGAAGAAGAGTTAAAGAACTCTTATCTGGATTACGCAATGTCGGTCATTGTTGGCCGCGCACTGCCGGATGTACGGGATGGCCTGAAGCCTGTGCATCGCCGCGTCCTCTACGCTATGAATGTTCTGGGCAACGACTGGAACAAACCGTACAAAAAATCTGCCCGCGTTGTCGGCGACGTTATCGGTAAATATCACCCTCACGGTGATACCGCGGTCTACGACACCATTGTGCGTATGGCTCAGCCGTTCTCGCTGCGCTACATGCTGGTAGATGGTCAGGGCAACTTCGGTTCCGTTGACGGCGACTCAGCCGCCGCAATGCGTTATACCGAAGTTCGCATGTCCAAAATTGCCCATGAGCTGCTGTCGGATCTCGAAAAAGAGACCGTTGACTTCGTGCCAAACTACGACGGCACCGAGCAGATCCCGGAAGTCATGCCGACGAAAATCCCCAACCTGCTGGTTAACGGTTCGTCCGGCATTGCGGTTGGCATGGCGACGAATATTCCTCCTCATAACCTCACGGAAGTGATCAACGGCTGCCTGGCCTACATCGATGATGAGAACATCAGCATTGAAGGGCTGATGGAGCATATCCCGGGGCCAGACTTCCCCACGGCGGCGATCATCAACGGTCGGCGCGGCATTGAAGAAGCTTACCGTACCGGACGCGGCAAAATTTACATCCGCGCGCGCGGCGAAGTGGAAACGGATGCGAAGACCGGCCGCGAAACCATCATCATTCATGAAATTCCTTATCAGGTTAACAAAGCGCGTCTGATCGAGAAGATGGCTGAGTTAGTCAAAGAGAAGCGTCTTGAAGGCATCAGCGCGCTGCGCGATGAGTCCGATAAAGACGGCATGCGCATTGTGATTGAGATCAAGCGCGATGCGGTTGGCGAAGTGGTACTGAACAACCTCTATTCACTGACACAGCTGCAAACCTCTTTCGGCATTAATATGGTTGCCCTGCATCAGGGCCAGCCAAAAATTATGCCGCTGAAGGATATTCTGGAAGCGTTTGTGCGACACCGCCGTGAAGTGGTGACGCGCCGTACCATTTTCGAACTGCGCAAAGCGCGCGATCGTGCGCATATCCTTGAAGCGCTGGCCATTGCCCTGGCGAATATCGATCCGATTATCGAACTGATCCGTCGCGCGCCAACCCCGGCAGAAGCTAAAGCGGGTCTGGTTGCCCGTCCGTGGGAGCTGGGCAACGTTTCGGCGATGCTGGAGCGCGCGGGCGACAATGCCGCGCGCCCTGAATGGCTGGAAGACGAGTTCGGCATCCGCGACGGTCAGTACTATCTGACCGAACAGCAGGCTCAGGCGATTCTGGATCTGCGTCTGCAAAAGCTGACCGGCCTTGAGCACGAGAAGCTGCTGGATGAGTACAAAGCGCTGCTGGAGCAGATCGCTGAACTGCTGCGTATTCTGGAAAGCTCAGAGCGCCTGATGGAAGTGATCCGCGAAGAACTGGAGCTGATCCGCGATCAGTTTGGCGACGAGCGCCGTACCGAGATCACCGCCAACAGCGCCGATATTAATATCGAAGATCTGATCAACCAGGAAGACGTGGTGGTTACGCTGTCGCATCAGGGCTACGTGAAGTATCAGCCGCTGACCGACTATGAAGCGCAGCGCCGCGGCGGCAAAGGCAAGTCGGCCGCGCGTATCAAAGAAGAAGACTTTATCGACCGCCTGCTGGTGGCGAATACGCACGATACGATTCTGTGCTTCTCCAGCCGGGGTCGTCTCTACTGGATGAAGGTTTATCAACTGCCGGAAGCCAGTCGCGGCGCACGCGGACGTCCTATCGTCAACCTCCTGCCTCTGGAAGCAAACGAACGCATCACCGCCATTCTGCCGGTGCGTGAATACGCGGAAGGCTGGAACATCTTTATGGCAACCGCGAGCGGTACGGTGAAGAAAACCGCTCTGACTGAGTTCAGCCGTCCGCGCAGCGCCGGGATCATCGCCGTCAACCTGCGCGAGGACGATGAGCTGATCGGCGTGGCGCTGACCAACGGCAGTGACGAAGCAATGCTCTTCTCCGCTGGCGGTAAGGTTGTTCGCTTTGCGGAAACTGCCGTCCGCGCGATGGGGCGTACCGCTTCCGGCGTTCGCGGCATCAGGCTGGCGGAAGGCGATCGCGTGGTATCGCTGATTGTGCCGCAGGAAGAGGGCGCAATCATGACCGTAACCCAAAACGGCTACGGTAAGCGTACCGCCAGCACGGAATACCCGACCAAATCGCGCGCCACGCAGGGCGTGATCTCGATTAAAGTCACCGAGCGTAACGGGCCGGTGATCGGCGCTGTGCAGGTGGTCGACAGCGATCAGATCATGATGATTACCGATGCCGGCACGCTGGTGCGTACTCGCGTATCGGAAGTCAGCGTAGTGGGACGTAACACCCAGGGCGTGATCCTGATCCGCACCGCCGAAGACGAAAGCGTGGTTGGCCTGCAACGCGTCGCTGAGCCGGTGGCGGACGAGGAGCTGGATGCCATCGACGGCAGCGTCGCGGAAGGCGAGGACGATATCGCGCCGGAAGTGGAAAATGATGAAGACGCGCCGGAAGGCGATGAGGACGAGTAATCGTTCCCCACGTTAATAATGAAGCCGCTTCATCTGAAGCGGCTTTTTTTATACCACTCGCTTCCTCCCGGGCGGCAGAGTGTCACCGGCGAGGCAACCCGTCACGCCGTCAGAAACCCTCTCAACCGATCTGGCTTTTTACTTGCCATAACGGTACTGTAACGCCACCGCAATCATCATCCAACATCGGCCGTTTCGCTTGAAATATCTTGTCTCATTCAGAACCACGTTACGCATTTCCCGCTACCTGTTTCGGGCGCTGGCGCTTATGCTCTGGATGCTTGGCGCGCTGCTGACCGCTTTTTACATCATCAACGTGCTGCACGAAAAAGAGTCGCAGGTGCGGCAGGAGCTTAATGCCAGCGTCGAGCAGGCGCAGTGGTACGTGCGCCATGCGGCAGACGTCTCGCGCGAGCTGAAATACATTGCGGAAAATCGGCTCAACGCCACGACCAGCTCTCTGGATGCCATGAATGGTGTCTTACCTGGCAAAGCGCCCGCGCCGCAGTTCGTCTCGCTGGCCGCTGATTCCGACTGTAGCGCAATGAGCAACACCTGGCGCAACTCGGTTGAGTCGTTAAGCTACTTTCTGCACTACTGGAAAGAAAACTTCTCATCCGCTTACGAGCTGAATCGCGTATTTTTCATCGGCGGCGACAGTTTGTGCGTGGCTGATTTCGGCGTGGCGGACGCCTCTGCCGATCGTGACCGTGCGCTCAAATCGTTGCGCGAGCGCATCATCAAATACCGCAACGGCAACGACCAGCAGCGCAAAAGCAGCTTCTACTGGATTGCACCGTCCAACCAGCCGGGCATTGGCTACTACTACATGATCACGCCGGTATACGTTGCCGGCAAGATGTCTGCGCTGCTGGGCGTTGAACAGACCATCCGGGTGGAAGATTTTGTCATGCCAGGCAGCTTTCCGGTTGTCGCCACCATCGTGGATGCTGACAACCAGCGCGTCATGTCCTCTTCCCGTTCCGCCACACGCATTTCACTTGATGAATTGCCTGATGAAAACGGCTGGTTCGGCTATATCGACGGCTATAAGCAGTTGGTGATGAAGAAGGCGTTGACGCCGTCCACGCTCAACGTGGTCTATTCAGTGCAGACCAATGAGATGGTTGAAAAGCTGAAAATGCTGATGGTCAATGCCGTGCTGCTTAACGTGATCAGCGGCATTTTCCTGTTTACGCTTGCGTGGCTGTTTGAACGCCGGATGTTTCTGCCTGCGGAGGACAACGCTCACCGCCTGGAAGAGCATGAGCAGTTTAACCGCAAAATCGTCGCCTCCGCGCCGGTGGGCATCTGTATCCTTCGCACCCGCGACGGCACCAACATCCTCAGTAACGAACTGGCGCATAACTACCTGAGCATGCTGACGCAGGAAGACCGGCAGCGGCTCACGGAGATCATCTGCGGGCAGCAGGTGAACTTTGTCGATGTGCTGACCGGCAGCAATACCAACCTGCAAATCAGCTTTGTCCACTCGCGCTATCGCAACGAAAACGTGGCGATTTGCGTACTGGTTGACGTCAGCGCGCGCGTCAAAATGGAGGAGTCGCTCCAGGAGATGGCGCAGGCGGCCGAGCAGGCCAGCCAGGCGAAATCGATGTTCCTTGCCACCGTCAGCCATGAACTGCGTACGCCGCTCTACGGCATTATTGGCAACCTCGATCTGCTACAAACCAAGTCGCTGCCGCAGGGCGTTGAGTCGCTGGTCACCGCGATGAATAACTCCTCCGGACTGCTGCTGAAAATTATCAGCGATATTCTCGACTTCTCAAAAATCGAGTCCGAACAGCTTAAAATCGAACCGCGCGCCTTTTCCCCGCGCGAGATCATCACTCATATCGCTTCAAATTATATGTTATATGGGCATGGTGGTGAAAAAGCGGCTGACGCTGTGGGTGTTTATCGATCACGACGTGCCGGTAACGCTGGATGGCGATCCACTGCGCCTGCAACAGGTGATCTCTAACCTGTTGAACAACGCCATTAAATTCACCCATACCGGCGGCATCATATTGCACGCCTATGTGAAAGACGGCTATCTGGCCTTTCGCGTACGGGATACCGGCGTGGGCATTCCGCCAAAAGAGATCGCGCGTCTTTTCGATCCCTTCTTCCAGGTGGGAACCGGCGTTCAGCAAAACTTCCAGGGAACCGGGTTGGGTCTGGCCATCTGTGAAAAGCTGATCAATATGATGGATGGTGATATCGAAGTGGATTCGGAACCCGGCATGGGCAGCCAGTTTATCGTTCGTATCCCGCTCTATAACAGCCGCGTGATGTCGCCGGTGCTGCACGACGGATTACAGAGCAAGCGCTGCTGGCTTGAGATGCGCAACGAAGCGCTGGCGAGCTTCCTGGAGAGGCTGCTACGCGAACATGGCATTGAGGTACAGCGGCTGAATGATGAGCGCTGTGAATCCGATGACGTCATCGTGACCGATTATGACTTTGAAACCTCTACGCCGCTTCGGGCGATTATTCGCTTCGACGGCACCCACAATGACGGCCCTGTCGAAATAAGCGCAGGCCGCTGGGTGTACGGTACCGCAACGCCACACGAGCTGCCGGCCTTGCTGGGGCGCATCTATCGCGTTGAGGTGGAGATGCCGGACGCACAGGCCGCGCTGCCTGCCGCCGAAGAGCACAGCATCAGCAATGACGATATCCTGATCCTCGTGGTGGACGATCATCCGATCAACCGTATGCTGCTTTCCGATCAGTTGGGGTCGCTGGGTTATCGGGTCAAAACCGCGCAGGACGGCGTGGATGCGTTGAGCGTGCTCAGCCGTAACGACATTGATATTGTGCTGACCGACGTGAATATGCCCAACATGGATGGTTATCGCCTGACGCAGCGCCTGCGACAGCTTGGGCTGACTTTCCCGGTGGTCGGCGTAACGGCGAATGCGCTGGCCGAAGAGAAGCAGCGCTGTATGGAAGCGGGCATGGATAACTGCCTGTCGAAACCGGTCACGCTGGATACGCTCCAACAGACGCTGGCATTTTATGCGGAGCGGGTGCGCAAAAGCAGGGAAGGGTGATCCAGACGTAAAAAAGGGTGGAAAACAGTTCCACCCTTAAATCAGAAAATGCCGTGACTACTCTTTTTCGACCGACGAGGTGCTGACCGAGGAGAGATAGTTCAACAGCGCGATATCGTTCTCCACACCCAGCTTCATCATGGCCGATTTTTTCTGGCTGCTGATGGTTTTGATGCTGCGGTTGAGCTTCTTGGCAATCTCCGTCACCAGGAAACCTTCAGCAAACAGGCGAAGAACCTCGCTCTCTTTTGGTGAAAGACGCTTGTCGCCGTAGCCGCCTGCACTGATTTTCTCCAGCAGTTTAGCCACGCTGTCCGGGGTATACTTTTTGCCTTTCTGCAAGGCGGCCAGCGCCTTAGGCAGATCGGTAGGTGCGCCCTGTTTCAGTACGATCCCTTCAATATCCAGATCGAGAACCGCACTGAGAATAGCCGGATTATTGTTCATGGTCAGAACGATAATCGACAGATCGGGATAGTGGCGCTTAATGTATTTGATCAGCGTAATGCCATCACCGTACTTTTCGCCCGGCATGGAGAGGTCAGTGATCAGCACGTTGGCATCAAGTTTAGAGAGATTGTTGATCAGTGCTGTGGAATCTTCAAACTCACCCACTACGTTGACCCATTCGATCTGTTCGAGCGATTTACGGATACCGAACAGGACAATCGGATGGTCGTCGACAATAATTACATTCAAGTTATTCATCTTATTGGTTACCTTGCTGCAGCAAGTCATTGACGTAGCTGTCAATCTCGCCGATGGTATTTTTAATGTTTGAATCGTCACGCTCTTTGATGAGCATTTCCAACGTTTCACAAAGCTGCTTGCCAGGCGTTAAATTTAACATGGCAAACACGCCTTTCAGGCGATGCGCAGTCTGAGCAAGTGAATTCAAATCCCTGTCCGACGCCTCATTATACAATCTCTTCACATCTTCTGGTACTGTATCAACAAATAGCTGGAAATAACCTGGTGCGAAAAGCTGTACGGCATCCTGTCCATCGACCATTTCTTCCTCTGGCTCATCCTGTGCCAGTTGCAGTTCGATAAGCTGCAACAATGCATCCTGCATCGCGCTACTGATATTAAAATTCACTTTGAACTGATTTTCAGAGAGCGCGCTGAAACCGGCTTCATCATCCGTAAGCATTAATGCCCACGGCGTCAGACGTGAAGGATCGTCGGTGATCAGTACGTCGTGATCCTGACCAGAGAAGCGCTCATCCGGCGTGATGCAGCTCGCGCCCCAACCTTCCAGCTGATGTACCACAATTTTCCGTACGTCATCCACGGTAATATCAATCAACGTAGTTAACCCTTCCAGCAGCTTCTCATCCTGATCCTGCGTATGTTCCTGCGGTGCGTGCAGATGCACGCTGTAACGTGAACCGATATCGGCTCGCGCGATAATATCCACCTGACCACCCAAATGCTTACAAAGCTGGCGGCAAAGGAAAAACGCCAGCCCGGAAGCCTGTCCAAAGCGGTCCTGGCTGGTTTCGCCAAGGAAGGGGAAATCGCTGTTGCCCAGTTCATCAACGGTCAGGCCCGCGCCGGTATCCACAATGTCAATGGAGAGTCGGTCAGGTCGATCGGCGGCCTGTTTCACCTCAATGCTGATGCGCCCCCAGGTGGTATTGGTGATGGAGTAGTGCAACAGCGTGGTGAGAATTTTATACAGCGCGCGCCGGTCGCCAAAGCGAATTTCATCCACGTCAAGGCGATTGCTGATAATCAGCGACAGCCCTTTGCGGCGCAGTGAAGGCAGGGCCTCCAGCACCAGTTCGTCGAGCAGGCTTTGCAGATTAAACGGCCCGGCGTCGGGTGCCCACTCGTGGGTTTCAAGGCGATTCAGCAGCACAATGTCATCCACCAGACGGCTCAGCGCCTGAGACGCTTCCAGCGCATCATCAATATCGTCCGCAGGATGGGCGTGGCTGAGCGACTGTAGCTGACCGGTCAGTTGCCCAATCGGGCGATTAAGCGCCTGACCGAGGTTTTGCAGCAGTTGCTGTCGCGTCTGATGGTTTTTATCCAGAACCTGCTGCGCCTTCTGCAATTTCTTATTGACCAGCAGTTCACGATCCTGATCGCGCATCATAAACAGCTGCGTATGCGGTGAAAGCACGCTGCGGGCGTGGCGGATCTCATAAACCTCATTATTAATCGTTGCCTGGAGCACGCCCTGATGCTGATCGGACATATTAACAATCTTTTGCAGATTCAGATGCGGCAGAAGATGCTCGGCAATTTTGTTACTGATGATGGTGCGATTATTGGCGAAGTCGTACACCAGCAGCCCCACTGGCAGACTGCCGACGATCTCCTCATTCAGCACGCGCAGCGAGTCCAGTTCCGCACTCTGATTTTCGCTGGGGCGCAGCGACTGCTGGCGCAGCATAAACAAACCGCTCAGCGAAAGAATAAACAGCGCAAGGTTCGTTAACAGCGGCCACATCAGGTTGCGCAACGTATCCGCCACCAGCACCATCACGGGAACGCGATAAACAAGCTGAAGCGGTGTGCTGCTCAGCGAGGCGGCGATCTCAACATTCGGGTTCGCAAAATCGACGCGCGTGCTTTGCGCCTCGTCGTCGCTTTCACCTGCGGCACTGCTATCGCTGCCGGCCATATCCTGCTTAAGCTGAAAATTCTCCAGCGGCATATTCAGCGGGATCAAATCGTTGACCGGTAGGTCAAAAGCGACCACGGTTGCCAGATGACCCGGCTGATTAAAGGTGGTGCGAACGGTGAAGTAGTGGTCGTTTTGCCAGGTGAAGCGACGCAGCGGCGAAAAGCTTTCGCGCTCATCAAGGGCGTTGGCCTGCTGGAGCATTTCGGCACGCCGGGTATCGACGATGCCGCTGATTGCGCTCTCTTTATAGCGTGTCGCCATATCCTTCAGCGGCAGCGTGGAGATCAGGATCAGGCTGTTGTCCTGGCCGTTAAGAAAATACATTGACCAGGTGCTGTTTTCTGCGCCCCACAGCGTATCCAGATAGTTGGACATGCGCAGCGTCATATCCAGCGTACTGCTGTCGTGCGAGCCAAATATCAGCGCTTCCGTTTTGCGGCGGTTCTTTTCAAGGTAATAAACGTCAGGCCGCAGGCGTGTTTCCTGAAGGCTGTTGGGCGGCGTTCCCGCTGCGCTGGCCGACAGATTTTCATAAATTTGCCAGGTGGCGAAGCGCCAGGTATCAATGCGTTTTTGCATGGCATGAGCAATGTCCGCCATCGCGTAGCGTTTTTCCGTCAGCCAGCTGTTCACAGCGCTGCGAACCATCAGACCCGACGCCAGCAGTAATACCAGTATAAAAATCACGAAAAAGCGTGTGACATTGCCTGATGTAAGCGGAAATTTGTAGGGCAACATACGTTAGGTGATATCCCAGTTAACGTGTAATCAGCCGGGCGCTTGCGGCTACAGCCAGTAACAACACAGCAACCACGCCGGGCCTGTCAGAATACCTGCATAACCGATAGTTGTCATGAAAGAAATCGCCGCGCCTGTGATGAAAAATGCCGTGCGTGCGGCGTTGCTCCGGTGCCGGGCGCTCTGAATCCGCGCTCTGCTCACGCGAACATTTTTTGCGTGCTGATTTGTTGTGAGCGACGGCTGGCATTTTTCGGAAAAAATGGTGGATTTTTAAAAAGATGCTTATGTATAACATACGAAATATAATTAATTATACTTACCAGTGAGCACGCTAATTAATGCGCTGATTCTCGTCGCTCTTACGGTTTGTATAAGAATTTTACGCCGTGATTTTGGCATTTTACTCTTTTGTCTTCTTTGTTATGACTTGGTTACCCCTTTCCTACCAGGAAAACTGATTTTTTTATCGGTATTTAATCCCGAAAGTTTGCGCTGAATGTGAAGTTCACCTTCACCTTTTGCCGCAAATAAAAAACGGTTCTGGTAACGGTGAGGTGGGTAATGGCACAGCTGAACGACGGTCGCGCGGAAATTTTGTCACGCGATGACGGCAAACTTCTTTCCCGGGCCAGTGCAGGCTCTTCTCATACTGTGGTACTCAACCAGCCCAGCGTGGTGAAAATTCACGGCACGCGGGCGATGGTGACCGAATTCGAGCGGCACGGTAACGATCTTACCGTGCACATGCGCGACGGCAGCATCGTGCACTACCGGCAGTTTTTCCTCGACGATATTGATGGCGATCACAGCGAACTGGTGTTTGACGACGGTTCAGGCGTGCCGGAACACGCCCTGTTTCCTGTCACCAACGAATTCGCCGAGGCGCAGACGGCGGTGGCGGCGGCCCCTGAATATGAATCGCTCAGCTCCATTGAACCGCTGCTGCTGGCGGGGTCCGGCGCGTCCGGCGGGGTAATCACCGCTGCGGGCCTGGGCGCACTTGGCCTGGTCGGCGTGACGGCAGGCGCGGTGGCGGCCGGTGGCGGCGGTGGAAGCGGCAGCGATGATGATGGGGGTAACGTCACCGCACCGGGCACGTCGCCTGTCGTCACCCTCGATCTGTTTACCGGTGATGCTGTACTGAGCGTGGCGGAAAAAAGCAGCAACCAAATCCTGAGCGGCAGCACGCAAAACGCGCCTGAAGGCAGCGTGGTGACCATTACGCTGAACGGTAAAACCTATACCACGGCGGTGGGCAGCGACGGCGGCTGGCGCGTGACGCTGCCCACAGCGGATCTGCTCGCGCTCTCTGCGGGCAGCAACACCATTAACGTCAGCGTAACCACCGGCACAGGCGCGTCCGCGTCCGCCAGCGAAAACATTGTGGTCGAAAGCGCGGGGGTCGTACCGGGTTCGCCCGCCATTGATATCGATCCCTTTGCCGGAAATGACCGTCTTGAACCTGAAGAGATGCAGGCCAGTCAAATCGTTAGCGGCACAACGCGTAACATCGAGCAGGGACAGCGCGTGGCGATAAATATGGGCGAGCATACCTATATCGCCGTAGTGGGGGCCGACGGGCGCTGGAGCGTGACGGTTCCCGTTATCCATCTTCAGGTGCTGGCGCAGGGAACGCTGGCGATCGTGGCCAGCGTCAATTCGCAAGCCGGGGCAATCGTCTCCACCAGCCATACTATTGAAGTGGTGATGCCGCCGCCTTCTCTTTCGCTCGATCCGCTCAGTGGCGATGGGTACCTTAACGGCATTGAGGCGCAGCTTCCGCTCACCCTGTCAGGCGTGACCAGCGGCGTCCCGGCGGCCGCCATCGTGTCGGTTACGCTGGGAGCAAGCACCTGGCAGGCCACGGTCAATGCGGATGGCAGTTGGCGAACCACCGTTCCTGCGGCGGATCTTCAGCTTTTGCCGCAGGGCGCCAATCCGGTTACCGCCGTCGTTACCCTGGCGGACGGCACCGTCATACAGAATATCCCGGGGCTCTCGCTGATTGTCAGTACGCTTCCTCCTTCTGCGGCAATCGACCTGCCCTTTGGTGATGGCGTACTGAACGGCCCTGAAACCGGTGTTGCGCAAATCCTGGTGGGTCAGACCGGCATCACCGGCGCGGGCCAGACGGTAACGGTATCCCTCGGCGGCGTCAGCCTCAGCGGCACGGTCGCCAGCGACGGCAGCTGGCAGATCACGCTGCCGCCAGACCTGTTGCAGGCGCTGCCGCAGGGCAGCAATGAGATCGCTATCGTGGTGACCGACCGGGCAGGCAACAGCGCCACCGCCGTCACCACCGTCAACGTGGCCACCACGCCGCCGCCGCTCAGCCTCTCTCTGCCGGAAGAGGCGTTAAACCGCAGCGACGTCATGCAGCCGGTCACGCTCGTCGGGCAGAGCAGCGGCAGCGAAAGCGTGACCGTTACGCTGAACGGTGAGGCATACGTCACCCGCGTTAACCCGGACGGGAGCTGGCGTATTGATATTCCGGCCGCCGATCTCCAGCAAATGGGCGACGGCAGCTATCCCGTCACCGTCACCGCCACCGATGCCATCGGCAACAGCGTGACCCAAACCGGCGTGCTGGTGGTGGATGTCACGCCACCCGTCGTCACGCTGGCTGACGTAGCAGGCGATGGCTATCTGAACGCAGCCGAGCACGGTCAGCCGCTCACGCTGAACGGTTCGGCTGAGAGCGGGGCAGCGATTGTCGTCACGCTTAACAACGTGACTTACTCCGTTACACCGGATGCCAACGGCAACTGGCAACTGACCATTCCCGCCGATGTCGTCAGCGCCTTGCCGGACGGGCGCTATACCGTCAGCGTTGAGGCGAGCGATCCCGCCGGTAACGTGGCGATCGCCACACAGCCTCTGATTGTCGCCACCGCAATGCCGGAAATCAGACTTCATTCGCTGACCAGCGACAACCTGCTCGATGGTGCCGAAAAGCAGCTTTCGCAACTGCTGACAGGCACGGTGTTGAATGTTGAAGCCGGACAGCAGATTACCGTAACGTTGAATGGCGAAAGCTGGAGCGGTGCCGTGCAGGCCGACGGCAACTGGAGCGTACTGATCCCTGCGGAGGCGTTTTCCGGGCTGGCTAACGGCACGCAGGACTATACGGTCACGGTCAGCGATGCGGCAGGCAATGCGGCCAGCGCCAGCGGACGTTTTGACGTTGACAACGCCTTCAGCGCCATCGCTATCGGGGTCATCAGCGATGACAATACGATTAATGCCGTTGAGGCGCAAAACGATCTGCCGATCGCAGGAAGCAGCCGCTTCGTCGCGCCGGGGGCACGGATTCTGGTGCGCTTCAACGGCGTGGACTACAGCACCACGGCGGGCGAAAACGGCGAATGGCAGATCACCGTACCGGCCAGTGCGCTGACGGGCCTCGGAAACAGCAGCATGGAGGTCACTGCCACCGCGAACGACGTGAACGGCAATGTGGTTACCGTCACTCACAACCTGATGACGTTGGTTGACCCCAATTTCGCTCTCACCGTCGATATTCCTTTCACGGACGGCACGCTGAACGGCGCGGAAGTCATTGCCGGACAGACGCTGACCGGGCGCACCGGCGTCACCGGTGAAGGGCAGACGGTGAGCGTTGTGCTGAACGGCGTCACCTTACAGGGAACGGTGGACGCCGACGGCAACTGGCGCGTGTCGCTGCCCGCCGATCTGCTCCAGGCACTGCCGCAGGGCCAGAATCCGGTGAGCGTGAACGTCACCGATCTGGCGGGGAACGCCGCCACGCTCACCGGCAGCGTTGTGGTGGATACGCTGGCACCGCGTCTGACGCTGGAAACACTCTCAGACAACGATCGCCTGAACCTGGCGGCTCAGAGCCAGACGCTGACGCTTACCGGCAGCGGCGATCCGGGCGAAACGATCGTGGTGATGTTGAACGGCGCCAATTATATTGCGCGGGTGGCTGAAAACGGCGACTGGCGTATTGATGTGCCGCCCGACGCGCTGGCGGCGCTTACCGACGGCCGCTATCAGGTGATCGTTACCAGCACGGACGCCGCCGGCAACGCCACGTCGCTGTCGCGCACGCTTGAGGTCGATCTGACGCCGCCGTCGGTTACGGTCAACGAGGCGGCGGGCGACGGCTATCTCAACAGCGTTGAAGGCCTTCAGCCGCTGACGATTGACGGAACGGGCGAAGCCGGCAGCGCCATCACGCTGGAAATCAATGACGGCATCTGGCGTACGGTCGTCGATCAAAACGGCCAGTGGTCGGTGACGCTGCCCGCAGACGTCGTCAGCGCGCTGAGCGATGGCCGCTACGCCGTTAACGTCACCGCCAGCGACCTCGCCGGTAATCGCACCGTGGTGAGCACGTCGCTGATAGTCGATAAAACTGCGCCCGTTATCACCCTTCACGACCTGGCGGAAGACAATGTTATCGACGGCGCGGAACGACAGACGGAGCAGATCCTTAGCGGCACCGCCGACAACGTTGAAGCGGGCCAGACGCTCAGCATCACGTTCAACGGCGAAACCTGGTACGCGACCGTACAGTCCGGCGGCGGCTGGCAGGTAACGCTGCCCGCATCGGCCTTCGCCACGCTTGTTGACGGAGACTACACCTTAAGCGTCAGCGTGACCGATCGCGCGGGTAACGCCGCAGCGGTGGATAAAACGTTCAGCGTCAATGACGCACTCAGCGCGATTGCCTGGCAACCGCTCAGCGGCGACGGCTATCTCAATGCCGCCGAAGCGCAAAACGATCTGCGGGTTGAAGGCTCATCGGTAAACGTCGCGGAAGGCAGCATTGTCACCTTCACCCTTGGCGGGCAGACTTACACGGCCACCGTTGCGGCTGACGGAAGCTGGTCGGTGACCGTGCCGTCGGAAGATCTGCAAAATCTGGCGGAAGGGCCACAGCAGGCATCCGCCAGCGTTAACGGCACGGCGGTTACTCATCAGGCCACGCTGGAGGTGCATACCGCCAGCGTGCCCGCGCCATCGATGCAAACGCCGTTCGCCGACGGCACGCTCAACGGTGCGGAAGCGGGAACCGTGCAAACGCTGAGCGGCAGCACCGGCATCGTGGGCGACGGCCAAACGGTGGTGGTCAACGTCGGCGGCAGCGACTATCGCGCAACGGTGGACAGCGCGGGCAACTGGCAACTGTCGCTGACGCCGCCGGTGTTGCAGGCGCTGTCGCAGGGTGAAAATACCCTCACCGTGACGGCAAGCGACGTGGCGGGCAACAGCGGGTCGCTGCCGGTGACGATAAACGTCGACACCCTTGCGCCGCAGCTGTCGCTGAATGCCATAGCCGGTGACGGGGTGATCAATAGCAGCGAAGCGGCGGGGGAGATCACCGTCAGCGGCGGCAGTAACGCGCAGGCGGGCGAGATCGTGACCGTCTTGTTCAACGGTCAGCGCTTCACCACGGCGGTGGACGAGGAGGGTGGCTGGCGGCTTCAGCTTCCGGCGGGGCTGCTGCTTGACAGGCCGGACGGCAGCTATCCGCTCACCGTCAGCCTCAGCGATGCGGCGGGCAATACCGCCACCGTCAGCGAGGTGGTGCGGCTGGCGATTGTCACGCTACAGCCGACGCTTGCGACGCCGTTTGGTGACGGCTGGCTGAACATCAGCGAGTCGGGCAGCGATCAGGCTCTGAATGGCACGACGGGCATCAGCGGGCCGGGACAAACGGTGACGGTTAACCTGGCGGGTACGGATTACAGCGCCACCGTTGACGCCAGCGGTAACTGGACGCTGCCGGTCAGCGTGGCGATGATGCAGGGGCTGGAACAGGGAGGCAATCCCATTACCGTTACCGTGCGCGATGCAGAGGGAAACAGCGGCACGGTAAGCAGCAACGTCATTGTCGATTTGACCGCGCCCGATCTGCGCATCAACGAGGTTACCGGCGACAACGTGATCAACGCGGCAGAGATCGCCCGGCCGGTTTCCATCAGCGGAACGGCGTCGCCTGAGGATGCAGGCCAGCAGATAACGTTGATCTTTAACGGCCAGACGTATCAGCAGACGGTGCGGGGCGACGGCAGCTGGCAGTTTGATCTGCCCGCCGGCGCCACGCAGAATCTGGCGGACGGCAGCTATCCGGTCAGCGTCACCTTAACCGATCGGGCGGGAAACCGCAGCGAGCAAAACCTGACGCTCAACGTGGAGGCATCGCCTGCCAGCATGCCGACGCTCACGATCGATACCGTCTCGCTGGATGATTACATCAATCGCGCCGAGGCGGGCGACGACCTGATTGTCTCCGGTTCGACCAGCGCGGAGCCGGGGCGCACGGTTACGCTGACGCTGAATGGCGAAAGCTGGCTCGCGACGGTAGAGCAGGACGGCAGCTGGCGCGTGACCGTTCCGGCCGCCAGCGTGGGCGCGCTGAGCGACGGCGCACAGACTTTCAGCGCGGCGGTATCCAACAGTGTAGGCAATCCGGCCAGCGCCACGCATCAGGTTACCGTTGTTGCCCAGGCGGCAAACCAGCCCACTCTCACTATTAATCCTGTCACCAGCGACGATACCGTTAACAGCCAGGAAGCAGGCAGCGATCTTGAAATAACCGGCGGCAGCCAGCGCCTTGCGCCGGGCAGCGCCGTGGTTGTCACACTGAACGGCAAAGCGTATGAAACGACGGCGGACGCCAGCGGTAGCTGGCAGGTCACGGTGCCCGCAGCGGATGTGCAGGCGCTTGATCAGGGCAGCAACACCGTTACTGCGTCCGGCAGCGACGTGGCGGGCAATCCTGCCACCGCCAGCGGAACGTTCAATGTGGATACCCGTGCGCCGGTACTTGATGTCGCGCTGAGCGCAGGCGATACGCTGAATATGGCGGAAGCGCTGGCCGGCCTGACGGTCAGCGGCAACACCGAGGCGGGCCTGACGGTCAGCGTGACGCTTAACGGCAAAATATGGAGCGTCTCGGCAGACGGCGACGGCGCATGGCGCCTGATCATCCCGGCCGGCGAACTGCTGCTGCTGGCCGATGGCATCGCCAGGGTTGGCGTAACGGTAAGCGATGCCAGCGGTAATCAAACCAGCAGCCCGGTCGACCTCAACGTGGCCATCAACACGCTGCCGCTGCTGACGCTGACCACGCCGTTTACTGATGGTCTGCTCAATGCCGCCGAAGCCGCCGCAGAACAGATCCTGACTGGCCAGGCCACCCATCTTGCGCCAGGCACCGCGGTTATTGTTACCATCGGCGGCCTGTCCTTTAACGGCGTGGTCGATGAGGAGAGCAACTGGCGCGTGACGATCCCCGCCGGCGCCCTGAGCGCCCTGGATGACGGCGCATTCCAGCTTGCCGTCAGCGCCGCCGATGCGGCAGGCAACCCTGCCAGCGCGGCGGTCAGCGTCGAACTGCTGGTGAAAAACTCGCCGGAAGCCAGCATCAACACGCCGTTTGGTGACGGCCTGCTTAACGCGCTGGAGGCGGGCGAGACGCAGATCATCAGCGGCACCACCGGCGTCCCCGGCGACGGGCAGACGGTTGTGCTGCTGATCGACGGCAGATCGTTCATCACCACCGTTGATGCGCAGGGCTACTGGCAGGCGACGCTGACGCCCGCGCAGCTCGCGGAGATCGGCAACGGAACGCATACGCTGACGGTGACCGTCAGCGATCGCGCAGGCAACAGCGACAGCGGCAGCCTGAGTTTTGACGCCATCATCACCGGCCTCCCTGCGCCAACGCTGGCAACGCCGTTTACCGATGGCGTACTGAACGCGGCAGAGGCGGCGGCGGGCGGCGCGCTTTCCGGCACCACCGGTATCACCGGCGCGCAAACGGTGACCATCACGCTTAACGGCACGCGCTATCAGGCAGAGGTTGACAGCGCCACCGGCAACTGGAACTTCAACCTGCCCGCCAGCGTGCTGAACCTGCTACCGGACGGCAACTGGCCGGTTGAGGTGCAGGTCACGGACGGCGTGGGCAATGCGCAAACGGCGAACGGAATGCTGCGGGTCGATATCCATTCGCTACCCGACGTTACCATCAATTTGCCATTCGGCGACGGTCAGCTCAACGTGGCGGAAGCGGCGGCCGGGCAAATACTGAGCGGCAATACCGGTAAAGTCGCGCCGGGGCAAACGGTCACCGTCAGCATTGACGGCGGTACGGCAATCAGCGCTGCGGTTAACGCCAGCGGCGACTGGTCGCTTGCTCTCACGCCCGAACAGCTCACCGCGCCGGGCAGCGGCACGCATCAGTTAACGGTTACCGCCACCGACAGCGCGGGCAATCAGGACAGCGCGGATCTGGCGTTTAATGCCCGGCTCAGCCTGCCGGTGCCCACCATCGTTCAGCCGTTTGGCGATGGCGTGCTGAATATCAGCGAAATGAACAACGCCATTGTGTTTAACGGCACCACCGGCGTCAGCGGCCTGAATCAGGACGTGCAGTTACGCATTGATGTGGATGGCATCATCTGGACGGGAACGGTAAATGATAACGGCGACTGGGTGGTTGCGCTGCCCGCAGGCGCGCTCGGCGGCCTGAGTAATGGTCAGCACAGCATTACCGTCACCGTGACCGACGGCGCGGGCAACAGCAATACGCAGAGCCTGGATTTTGTCGCGTCGCTTACCGCGCCGCAACCCACGATCAACGTGCCGTTTATTGACGGCTTCCTTAACGGCACGGAGGCGAGCGCGGGCGCATCGCTGTCGGGGAATGCCGGCACGGCGCAGCGGGTAACGGTCACCCTTAACGGCACTGCTTATGATGCGGTGGTAAACGGCGACGGAACCTGGACGCTGGCGCTCTCGCCGACGGTGCTCGGCGGACTTACGCAGGGCTCGCAAGGCATTACGGTGGTGGCGACCGACGTTGCCGGCAACGCCACCACGCTCACCGGCGATTTCACCGTGGACACGCTGCCGCCTGCCGTTACCATCGTCTCTTTCGTAGGCGACACATTGACCTATGTGGAGAGCCTGACCACCCAGTTACTGAGTGGCACCACCACCGGCGCGCGTGCAGGCCAGGTCGTGACGGTGACGATCGGCAGCGCGACGCTGAGCGGGGTGGTGCAGGCGGATGGCAGCTGGTCGGTTAACGTGACGCCGGAAGCGATGGCGCAACTTGGCAACAGCGGCACCGGTACGCTGACCGCGACGGTGTCGGACGTGGCGGGCAACATCGCCAGCACCTCTGCCTCCGTTACCGTTGACCTGACGCCACCGTCCGATCCGCTACTTACGCTGGCGCCGATATCGGGCGATAACATTGTTAACGCCAGCGATGACGCAACGCTGACCATCAGCGGTACCTTTGCCAACCTCAACGCCGCCAACGGCGCGGTCAGCGGTTCAGTGACCGTTATGGTTAACGGCGAAGCGCTGCCGGAGAGCGCGGTGGTAAACAGCGAAAATGGCAGCTGGCGCATTACGTTGCCCACCGCCAGCCTGCCGGAAGGCGCGCTGACCGTAACCGCCACGCTCACCACTGACCAGGGCGACACGCTGACCGCCAGCGAACAGCTTCTTGTCGATCGTATTCCGCCCGATCTGACCATCGACGCCTTCGCAGGCGACGATCGGCTGAACGGCACAGAAGCCGCGAGCAGCCAGACCATCAGCGGCACCGCCAGCGTGACGGAAGTGGGACGTCCGGTTACCCTCAGCCTGAACGGCAAAAGCTGGACGGCGATCGTGCAGGCGGACGGAAGCTGGGCGGTGGCGGTGCCCGAGGGGGATCTTCAGGCGCTCGCTCAGGGCAGCCAGACGCTGACCGCCACCCTCACCGACGCCGCGGGCAACCCCGCCAGCGCGGAACGCACTTTCACCGTTGATACCGCCGCGCCGCTGCTTCAGGTGGATGCGCTGTTGGGCGACAACCTGCTGAACGCGGCGGATATCGCCACAGCGCAGGTGCTGACCGGACGCGCCGCCGGGGCGGAAGGGCAAACCATCAGCCTTTACCTCGGCGACAGCAGCCCGATTGCCACGGCGATTGTTGACGCCGACGGCACGTTCCGCATCAACCTGACGCCGGAGGTGCTTGGCAGCCTGAGCGATGGCGCGCTGGTGTTTGGACTGCGCGTCAGCGACCGCGCGGGTAATCAGACCGACGCCACGCTGACGGTGAATAAAGTAGTAAACAGTGCCCTGAACCTGGCGGTTGATCCCCTCTTTGGCGACGGCTTTCTCAACGCTGCTGAAGCCGCCGTCGCGCAAACTATCACCGGCCTTGCCACCTCTGCCGGCACCGGCGCAACCGTCTCTCTGACCCTTGGCGGCACGACGCTGAGCACGACCGTCGGACAGGATGGCCGCTACGCGCTGGTGGTGCCGCCGGACGTGCTGGCGCTGATGAGTAACGGTGAATTCCCCGTCAATCTGGTGCTGACCGACGCGGCAGGTAACGTCCGCACGCTGCCGTCCACGGTTACCGCCATTCTGAACACGCCGGTGTTCAGCGCGCTGGACGGACTGTTTGGCGGCGACAACCGGCTGAATATCGCCGAAGCCGCTGTCGCACAAACCATCGGCGGCACGGTCAGCGCGGTGGTCGGTTCCACGGTGACCGTCACCCTGGGCGGTAAGTCATGGCAGAGCCAGGTTGGCGCAGGCGGCAACTGGAGCGTAACGCTGCTGCCCGCTGATTTAGCAACGCTGGCCAGCGGCACGTTGACGCTTGGCGTGAAGGTGGTCGATCCGGCGGGCAACACCGCCGCCAGCGCGGTGAATGTCGACGTTTTCACCGCACAGCCTGCGATTACGCTGGGGCCGATTTTTGGCGACGGCATATTGAATATCGCCGAGTCGAAAATCGCGCAGACTATTGCAGGAACGGTCACCAACGTGACGGCCGGTACGGTAGTAAACCTGACCCTCGGCAGCGCCACCGTGCAGGCGACGGTGGGGCAGAGCGGTGCGTTCACCGCCACCGTTTCACCGGAATTATTGGGCTCGCTGGTTAACGGCACGCTGACCGTGGCGGCCAGTCTGACCGATGCGGCGGGCAACACCGCCCGCGCCTCGGCGAATGCGACGGTAAAAGTGACCGCGCCGGTGATCACGCTCGATCCGCTGTTTGGCGACGGGCTGCTGAACGCGCTTGATGCGCGCGCCGGGCAGATTCTGAGCGGCACCATCACCGGCGCAGAGGCCGGTGCCAGAGTGACTGTCTCGTTTGGCAGCAGCCAGTTTGTCACCACCACCGCGGCGAACGGCGCTTTTACCCTGGCGCTGACGCCCGCGATGCTTCAGGGGCTGAGCGACGGTGCGCTGGCGGTGGGCGTCAGCGTCACTGATGCGGCAGGGAATAGCAACAGCGCCTCGGCGACGGCAGTGGTAGGGATCCATGCGCTGCCGGTGATTTCGCTTAACCCGCTGTTTGGCGATGGCGTACTCAATCTGTTGGAGTCGCTGGTGACGCAAACCATCAGCGGGACGGTGGCGAATGCCGCCGCAGGTTCGGTGGTGACGATTGCGCTTGGCAACACTACGGTAACGGCGACGGTGAATCAGGACGGCACTTTCCGCGCGCAGCTTGCGCCCGCGCTGCTCAGCACGCTGCTGGACGGCAACCTGACCGTCAGCGCCTCGGTCACCGACGTGGTCGGCAACGTCGCCAGCGTGTCGACGGGTATTCAGGTGGGCATTCATACCGCACCGACTCTGTCGGTCAATACGATTTTTGACGACGGTGTTCTCAGCGCCAGCGATCTGCTGGGGGTTCAGACCATCAGTGGCGTAACGACAAATGTGGCTGCCGGATCGCTGGTCAGCGTGGCGCTGGCGGGCAAAACCTATACCGCTACGGTCAGCAGCGGCGGCGGATGGAGCCTCAGCGTGCCGAAAGCCGATCTGGCGGTGTTAGCCAACGGCACGCTGACGGTCAGCGCCAGCGTTACGGACAGCTACGGCAACATCGCCACCGGCAGCAACACGCTGAACGTGACCGCACAGACGCCACCGACGGTGAGCATCAGCACTATTTTCGGCGATGGCCTGCTCAATGCAGCAGACGCGCAGTCAACGCAGATCATCAGCGGCACCGCCACCCAGGCGGAAGGTTCTACCCTCACCGTGCGCGTGGGCGCCAGCACGCTGACCACCACGGTGGGCGCGAACGGCACGTGGAGCGTCTCCGTGCCGACGACGGTGCTGGCCGCACTGCCTGACGGGACGGACACCATTACCGCCGCGCTCACCAATGCGGCGGGCAGAGCGGCGAGCGTCTCCGGCAGCGTGCTGGTCGGGACGCACACCCTGCCCACCGTTGCGCTCACCGCCAGCAGCGTGTTTGGCGGAGACCACTACCTGAATCTCAGCGAAGCGAATGCGGCAAAGACCATCAGCGGCACCTCGGCCAATGCGGTGGGCAGCACGGTTTCCGTCACTTTGGCAGGCAATACCCTGACCACCACGGTGGGCGCGAACGGTACCTGGAGCGTCAGCCTGCCGTCGGCGACGCTGAAGGCCATTCCTGACGGCAGCTATAGCGTGACGGTCACCTTAACCGATGCGGTGGGGAACGTCTCGACCACCAGCGACAGCTTCACGGCAGTAACGCACAACCTGCCCGCCATCGGTGTCGACCCGGTGCTCAGTCTGGTCAACGTGCTGGTAACCGGCCTGACCGTTTCCGGCGGCACGCTCAACCTGGCGCAGGGCACCCGGCTTACTATCACCCTGAATGGCAGCACGCAGCAGGTCATCACCGATGCGCTCGGCCGCTACAGCGCGAAATTTACCGGTGGACTGCTCTCGACGCTGAGTCTGAACAGCGTTGTGACGGTGACGGCGGTAGACGCGGCAGGCAACCCCGCCTCGACCAGCAACACGCTGGTGGTGGGCTCACTGCTCCCTGCTGCCGCCACGTCCGCCACGGTTTTGCTTGCAGTGGCGGCGGATGATGACGTCACCGCCAGCGCTCACCATCAGGCGTTGACGCCGGCGGTGCATGATGCGGCAGCCGCAAGCGATACCCACAGCAGTTCGACGGTACCGGAAAGCAGCGTCGCGCCGTTGACCCCGGTAGTTGAGGAAAACGGCTATACCATTGGGGGTGTGACCATCGACGTTGCCGACGGCCAAAGCCTGACCGGCAACGCGGTCAGCGGAAGCAGTGGCGACGATACGCTCACCCTCAGCTCGCTGGATTTCAGCCATATCAGCGGCGGTGCGGGCACGGACACGCTGGTTCTTAGTGGCGATCATATGGCGCTGGATTTGACGTCGTTAGGGCTCAGGGTTGAACACATTGAAATCATCGATCTTGGCAAAGCAGGGAATAACAGCGTGAAGCTCGATCTTAACGAAGCGCTGAACATCACCGATACGCAACATGACGATTTGGTGATCAAAGGCGCTGACGGCAATCGCGTGACGCTGGCCAACGGTGACGACGGCGAATGGACAATGGCGGGATATCGCACCATAGACGGGCAATCATTTGATATTTATCACAATTCAGCGCTGGCCGCGACCAACACGCTGGGCGATGTGCTGGTGCAACACAACCTTCAGGTGCATATCGTCTAGAAGAGGGATCGCTCCTGCGCCAGCGGAAGGCAACCAAAGGTTAAAAGGTTAGTGATGATTAACTAATTGAAAGGTAAAAAAGCAGACGGTGCAGATCTTTTGAGCTATAAAACATATGTAAGGTCTTTGTAAATAAAATTCAGGTTTTTTAATGAGAAAATTTCTTTCTGTAAACGACTTTCCAGATTTTCGGCAATAGTCACGGCGACGAGAGAGGCATAGCTTATTCTCTGCCAGCGTTGATGTACCGGAGCATTTGAATAAGGTTTTTGCTGAATATGCGGTCAGGATTTGGCTTAAAGAGAAAAATAACTTGAGTCATTTTTTGGCACTAATGGTAAATGAGCGCTCATGAGATGAGCGCAATTTTGCTGAAAATTCAGCCTGAATTCACGTTCAAGATCGGCCGTTCTTCATCAGATCTCAGGAATTACTCCCATTCCTTCTGTTGCGCTGGCTGGAAAATGCGTAAGAAAAGTAAAGCGTTGCTTTAGTTTATTGCGCATAACTCACTCACAGTTTTCGTGGCAAGGGGAAGTTAATGGCACATTCAATCCAGGGCCAGACAGATATTGTGTCTCGTTCAGCAGGTAAAACGCTGGCGCACCTGTCGCCGGGTAGCTCGCAGACCGTTTCGCTTAGCGAGCCGGGCATCATCACCGTTCAGGGCGATCGCTCAATGGTGTCGGCCTGGCAGCAACAGGGAGACGACCTGATTTTACAGATGCGCGACGGCACCGAGAGGCATTTCCAGCATTTTTTCAGCGTGAAAGAGGGCGAACAGAGCGAACTGGTGTTTGTTGATGGCGACAATCCGCCGCAGCATATGCTGCTTTCACAGGCGATCCAAACCGATCCGCAGGCAGTGGTCGCCCTGTCACCGGGTTATGAGTCGCTGAACAGCGTGGATGATCTGCACACTGCGGCAGTTGCCTCCAGCGATAACAGCTACACCGCTGTTGGTTTGGGACTGCTCGGCCTGATCGGCGCAGGCGCAGGCATTGCGGCTTCGCACGGCGGCGGTGGCGGCGGCGGTGATGATGCCGCACAGGCATCGGTGGGTGAAACGGCACCCGACACCTCAGACAGCGTGGCAGCGCCTGCTGCGACAACCGACACCGGCGAAGTGACACCCGCGACAACCACAACGCCAGTGGCGACCACTACGCCAGAGACAACCACCACGCCAGAGACAACCACCACGCCAGAGCCAACCACCACGCCAGCGGCAACCACCACGCCAGCGGCAACGACGGACGGAACCGCGTCCGAACCCGGCAGCAATACAGAGACCCACAGTGGCGCAGGTACGCCTGCTGTCGCCCCCACACTCACCGTTGATCCCGTCACCAGTGATAATGCGATCAATATATACGAAGGGCAGTTTGGCCTGGAGATTGCCGGCAAATCGTCTCAGTTGGCGGTTGGCTCACTGGTTACGCTGACGCTTGACGGCAAAACCTGGCAGGGCGTGGTGGAAGACAGCGCCGGTACGTGGCATGTAAATGTCTCCCCCACAGAGCTGGCGGCTATTCAGGATGGTTCTTATTCCCTGAATTTCAGCGCCACCGATGCCAGCGGTGCAACGGCCAGCGCGTCGCGCGATGTCTGGCTGGTGACGCATGCCAGCAGCGAACCGCATTTCACAATCAATGAAGTGACCGCCAGCGACGTCAGCTGGCACGACGGGGACTCGTGGGTCACGCTCTCCGGCACGCTCGACGGCTCTGTGCCGATTGTCGCTGCCAGCGTCAATCCCAATGATTACCCACTTTACGACCTTGTGTTTGGCGAAAACCGTAGCTGGACGGTGGAGATCAGAGAGAGCGATCTTCAGTTTACCGATGGCTACAACACCATGCTGTTTGGCGTGAAGGATGTTGGCGGCAACTGGTTTGAACATCCACAAAGCGTTCAGACGCATCTGGATGGCGGGAGCAGTCTTGCCGCTGTCGACAATGCTCCGGCAGGTGATGACGGCGTCGCCGCGATAGCAGGCGTTGACCAGGCCGTTGCCGACGACAGCATCAGTGCTGTTCTCAGCACGCACGGCGCGGTGACGCAGAGCAAAGCGGAGCACGCGACGCTGGATCTCGCTGCGCTGGGGATCAAGGCGGAGGACGCGACGGCGCTGCCTCATCTTCCGGAACAGAAGCCAGCCCACAGCGGCGGCGAGGTGCTGGCCGAACATGCCGTTACGCTGAGCGCGCCGGAAGGGGGTGTCTGGCAGGATGCAGGACAGCGTGCTGATTATCAGGACAACGTGCAGCATGTCCCGATCCAGCAGGACAATACGCTGGCGGACGTGCTGGCGCAGCACTCTCTTCAGCAACATACGGCTTAACGCGTGGCGCGGGCTTGCGGCCCGCGCTTTTTTCCACAACAACCTTCAGGACCGTGGTACATCGATGAAAAAAGTGTGGGCCTCGCTCTGTTTTGGTTTGATATGTCATATAACCGACGCCGTAGCGGCCACTGAACCCCGCGCTGCTTTTAACTGGCGCGCCGCGCCGCGCGAGGAGCAGATTGCAACATTGACGCTGCGCGAAGCGATACTGCGCGCCTTTGCGCGTAACCCAAAAATTTATCAGGCCGCTGCGCAGATCCACGTCGGCGTAGCGGACCTGGATGCGGCAGAAAGCGCCTGGTATCCACAGCTTTCTCTCCAGGCGACCGGCGGCCGCTCGCGGCAGACCGACTCGGCTGGCAGCCTGAACAACAGCGGCTCTGGCGGCATTACCCTCAGCCAGCTCCTCTATGACTTTGGCCGTACCGGCGGCGCCATTGATGAACAAAATAAGTTATCAGAGGCGTACCGCTACGCGCTCTATGACACCATGACTACCGTCGCGCAGGACACGCTGCGCGCTTACCTTGACGTTAAACGCTACCGCGCGCTGGCTGATGCCGCGCGGACTAATCTCGCCTCGCTCAGGCGGGTGCAGGAGATCGCCCGTCTGCGCGCGGAGGCCGGGCTCAGCTCGCAGTCGGACGTGCTTCAGGCCGGCACGCGCATTGCCGGTATGAACGCCACGCTTGAGCAGTATCGGGCACAGGCGCGCTCGGCGCAGGCGCAGCTGACGGTACTGACCGGCGTGGTTTCAGACGAGCTGCCGGAACTGCCGCAGTCGCTGCTCAACCAGCAGATCACTCTTGATAAAATCGCCTATGAGAAAAGTGCGGCGGTGCGCAGCGCGCAGGCAAAGCAGGAAGCCGCGCTGGAGCGCGTGCGTCAGGCGGAGTCCAACCACTGGCCGACCATCAGAGTCGAAGCGGGACGCACCCGTTACGAGAACGACAGGCGTTCTTACTGGGATGATGAGCTTCAGCTCCGCGTGGAAGCGCCGATTTATCAGGGCGGTCTGGTCAATGCCAAAACCCGCGCGGCAGAGGGCGACAGGCAGGCAGCCGAAGCCGCTATTCAGCAATCAAAACTGGACATCAATCAGCACGCCTCAACCGCCTATGCGGACATGATTGGCGCCCAACAGCGCCAGACCGCAGGCGATCAGCAGTACGGCAGCGCCGACCATACCCGCGCGGTCTATGCCGATGAATACAAGCTCAATAAGCGCAGCCTCAACGATTTACTCAGCGTCGAGCAGGATGTGTTTCAGGCCGACAGCGGACGGCTGATGGCGCTCTACGACGGCTGGGACGCCACGGTGCGCTATGCCGCCGCCGTGGACAATCTGCTCGATATGTTGGGCATCGATCGTGAAGCCACCAGCGGACAAACGTTGCCATCGCTCTGAGCGCAGAAGAGACAAAATAAGGCCTGATGATGACCAACCCGATCGCAAATACGGAAAACTGGATCGACGCCATGCTGCGCGTGGCGGCGCGCTTTGGCAAACCTGCCGACGGCAGCACGCTGCGCCAGCAAATGCGCTGGTTTGAACATCTGCCGCCGGAAAAACAGCTTGAGCGCCTGGCGGGGCTGATGGGCCTGCATCTGATGCTGTTGCCGCGCGATAAAATCCGCTGGCGGCAGGAGGTGACGCCGGTGGTGCTGATGATGCAAAACGGCAGCGTGGTAGTGATTGAAGACATCGACGGCGACGGTCGCGCGCGCTACTGGCTGAGCGACGGCGGTGACGTGGTGCGCGAAAGCGAGCTGGCGGCGCTGCTGAACGACAGTCAGCCGCAGGTAGGCATTATTGGCGTGGCCGCGCGCGGACGCGACGCGCGCATTGACGAATTTGTTCAGCCTTATAAAAAGCACTGGTTCTGGTCGAACTTTCGCGGCATGGGGCGGCGCATTGCCGAGATTTCGCTGGCGTCGGTGGTTGGCAATGTGCTGGCGCTGGCGGGTATTCTGTTTTCGATGCAGGTTTACGATCGGGTGATCCCGGCACAGTCCGAGCCTACGCTGTGGGTGCTGTTCAGCGGCGTGCTGCTTGCCGCGACGGTAGAATATCTGATCCGCCTGATGCGCACGCAGGTCTCCGATCTGATGGGCAAGCGCATCGATCTGCGCATCTCTTCAATGCTGTTCGCCCGTGCAATGAACATCCGCAACGAGGCGCGCCCCAAATCCACCGGCTCGTTTATTTCGCAACTGCGCGAGATCGATCAGGTGCGTGAACTGCTCACCTCCACCACCGTGGGCGCGGCGGCAGATATGCCGTTTGTTATCCTGTTTCTGTTCATTATGGCGTTCATTGGCGGCCCGCTGGTGATTGTGCCGCTGCTGGCGATACCGCTGATTGTCATTCCCGGCCTGCTGGTGCAGATCCCGATGGCGCGGCTGGCGAAAGAGGGATTGCGCGAGGGCGCGCTGCGCAACGCGGTGCTGGTGGAAACCATTGAGGGTATCGAAGACATTAAATCACTCCAGGCGGAGCCGTACTTTCAGCGCCAGTGGGAGCAAACGCATGAGGTGAGCGCCACGGTCGGCATGCAGCAGCGGCTGTGGGGCGCGCGGCTCACCGGCTGGGCCTCGACGGTGCAACAGCTTACCTATGCGAGCATGCTGGTATTTGGCGTCTACCTGGTGCTGAAGGGAGAGATCACCACCGGGACGTTGGTGGCGAGCAGCATGCTGTCGTCGCGCACGCTGGCGCCGCTGATGCAGTTGACGATGGTTTTTTCCCGCTGGCAGCACGCGAAAAGCGCCATGACCGGGCTGGATGAGCTGCTGAAAAAGCCGCTCGATCAGCCCGAGGAGGGCGAACTGGCGCACTGTCCTACCATGACCGGCCACTACGACCTGCGCGGCGTGCAGTACAGCTACGATGAGGAGCGCGTGCAGAGCGTGGTAACCATCGGTCAGCTTCAGATCAAACCCGGCGAGCGCGTGGCGCTGCTGGGTAAAGTGGGCGCAGGGAAATCCACACTATTGCGGATGCTGGCCGGGCAGGCCACCGCCACTCAGGGCAAGGTACTGATTGACGGCGTTGATATTCGTCGTATCGATCCCATCGACCTGCGTCGGCAGCTTGGCTGGCTGTCGCAGGATTCACGCCTTTTTTTTGGCACGCTGCGGCAAAGCCTGATGTTAGGGAATCCTCACGCCAGCGAGCAGGAGATGCTACAGGCGCTGCGCATCAGCGGCGCGCTGACGCTGGTGCAGCAGGATGCCGCCAGTCTGGATCGTATTATTAATGAAGGCGGCAGAGGATTGTCCGGCGGCCAGCGCCAGATGGTTCTGCTCAGCCGGATGATTCTGCGCCAGCCGCAGGTGGTGTTGCTCGACGAACCCACCGCTTCAATGGATGAGCAGTTAGAAGCGCACGTTATTCACCAGATGCAGAGCTGGCTGCCGGGGCGAACGCTGGTGCTGGTGACGCATCGCCCCGCACTGCTGAAACTGGTGGACCGCATTGTCGTCATGGATAACGGGCGAATTGTTGCAGACGGCCCGCGCGATGAGATCCTGCGTGCCGCCTCGGCGCGAACCGCCGCGCAAAATGGAAAAGGAGAGGCGACATGAGCCTGCTGATTACCGATCGCACTCTGAAACGCAATGAGAGGCGCACCTCCGCCATTATCTGGCTGTGCAGCGCAGCGCTGCTGCTGTTTATTATCTGGGCGCACTTTGCCGAGCTGGACGAAGTGACGGTCGGCACCGGCAAAGTGACACCGTCGAGCCGCGCACAGGTCATTGAAAGTCTTGATGGCGGCATTGTTAACCAGCTCAACGTGCATGAGGGCGATATCGTCACAAAGGGCGAAGTGCTGGCAAAGCTTGATCCCACGCGTTTTCAGTCAACCTTCGGCGAAGCGGCGGCGCGGGTGCGGACGCTGCGCGCGTCGGCAGAGCGTCTGCATGCTGAACTGACCGGCGCGCCGCTGGCGTTCAGCGCGGAAACGCTGGCAGAACCCGCGCTGGTCGCGCGCGAGACGCAGTTTTATGACTCGCGTCGCCGCACGCTGCTGGAGACGGTGAGAAACCTGACGCAGTCCATGAAGCTCGTGCAGGACGAACTGCGCATGACGGAGCCGCTGGTGGCGAAGGGGGCCGCTGGCGAGGTCGAGGTGATTCGGCTGCGGCGGCAGATCAGCGAACTGCGTGGCAAAATTGATGAAGCAAACAATGACTATGCGGTGAGGGCGCGAGAGGAGCAGGTAAAAAATAACGCCGATCTTGATGCGCAGCTTCAGGTGTTGACCGGCAAGCAGGATCAGCTGACGCGCGCCACGCTCTGGTCACCGGTACGCGGCATTGTCAAAGACATTCAGGTCACTACCGTGGGCGGCGTGCTCCAGCCGGGCGGCAAGCTGATGGAGATTGTTCCGCTGGAGGATCAGTTGCTGATTGAAACGCGCATTAACCCGCGCGACATCGCGTGGATCCGCCCCGGCCTGCCCGCAACGGTAAAGATCACCGCCTATGACTCCTCGATATACGGCACGTTATCCGGCGAGGTGGAAACCGTTTCGCCAGACACGCTTCAGGATGAGGTCAAGCGCGATCAGTACTATTATCGCGTCTACGTCCGTACGCAAAACGCGGAGCTGACCAGCAGGTCAGGGCGAAAATTCCCCATTGTGCCCGGTATGGTGGCCAGCGTTGAGATAAAAACCGGTCAGAAATCGGTAATGGATTATTTGATTAAGCCGCTAAATAAGGTGAATGAAGCGATGCGGGAACGATGAAACAAGCCGCTTTGCCGTTGAGATTTTGCGCGATTAATTAACATACTCGTTTACCGCTTATTTAGTGTGGATTTTACGATGCGCAAGGCCATCCTCACGGGAATATTTGCCGCGACGGGCGTGCCGGGGAAATATGTTTACATAGCGGGAAAGGCGTAAAAAAGATAAAAAAAGACCGGGCACAAGGCCCGGCAGGAAAAGGGGTAAAACAACTCATTCGGGGTGAATGAAGGTAATAATAAATAGTAAATGATGATAGCGAATTCATTGTATAACCAGATGACGTTGTTTTTTTATCATTGAGTGCTCCGCAAATTGCTCTGAATTATCTCTATGATTTTAAACAAAATGATATTTGTTTAGCGATGCGTGCTATATATTTTGTCAATACGTGCTGAATGAAAGTTCCGCGATATTTACTTTTTGAAATATTCATCTTACATAAAGAAACATATTTGGAGATTTAGTAGCATTTTCTTTATGGCTTATTACGTCTCGCGTCTTAGTATGAATTGCCGACTGAATAATCAATGTTCAGCACGCAGTGGCAAATAAGGCATATAACAAGAGGCTAATAAGATGAAACTTCGTGTACTCTCCCTCCTGGTTCCCGCGATGCTGATCGCCGGGCAGGCAGGCGCAGCGGAAATCTACAACAAAGACGGCAATAAACTTGATCTCTTTGGCAAATTAGATGGTCTTCACTACTTCTCTGACAATGACGGCTCTGACGGCGATCAGTCCTATGTGCGTTTCGGTTTCAAAGGTGAAACACAAATCAGCAACGACCTGACCGGCTATGGCCAGTGGGAATATCAGGCGGCGCTGAATACCTCCGAAGCAGAAGGCTCGGCCGACAGCTTTACCCGCGTAGGCTTTGCTGGCGTGAAGTTCGGCGATGCAGGATCGTTCGATTATGGTCGTAACTACGGCGTAATCTATGATGTGAGCTCCTGGACCGACGTACTGCCTGAGTTCGGCGGCGACACCTATGGCGCGGACAACTATCTGTTCCAGCGCGGCAATGGCATGGCGACCTACCGTAATAGCAACTTTTTCGGCTTGGTTGACGGCCTGAATTTTGCCGTACAGTACCAGGGCAAAAACGACAATCCAACGGAATCGGCAGGCGGACGTGACGTGCTGGGCGAAAACGGCGACGGTTGGGGTCTGTCAACCACCTACGATCTTGGTTCCGGCTTTGGTGTCGGCGCGGCGATGTTCAGCTCCGATCGCACCGATCGTCAGAACGGCGGCACGCCGGGCTCGGCGGATATCATTGGTCGCGGTGATAAAGCTTCCGCCTATACGGGTGGCCTGAAATATGACGCCAATAACATCTATCTGGCAGCCATGTACACCCGCTCTTATAACGCGAATCGCTTTGGCGACAGCGGTTCAGACGCTTACGGCTATGCCGATAAAGCGGATAACTGGGAGCTGGTTGCGCAGTATCAGTTTGACTTCGGCCTGCGTCCTTCTCTGGCGTTCGTCAACTCTCGCGCCAGCGATATTGACGGCTACGGCTCGCAGAACCTGAAAAAATATGTTGATGTGGGCGCCACTTACTACTTCAACAAAAACATGTCGACCTATGTTGATTACCAAATCAATCTGTTGGATGACAACGAATTTACCGATGCGGCAGGTATCAATACCGATGACGTCGTAGGCGTTGGCCTGGTTTACCAGTTCTGATGTGTCGGGAGCGCGTTCGCGCTCCCGTTTCTCTCCGGCTTACTGACTGCCCGCCGTTTTCTCTGCGCTTTTACGATCTTACCCGACGATAAGGACGATAGAGCTGCTTATTATGCGTCTGCTTGTAATGCTTGTAGCCTGAAAAGATAATCAGCCCAACGCATACGGCAAGGAGTACGAAATAAATCATGCAGGATCTCCTCTGATTAATAACGGCAACCTCCTCAGGAGGTGCGTACAATCCCTATCCTGATGGGCCTTTTGATCAATATCAAGTAACTAATTTCGGCGAAAAGCGCTAAAAACAGCGTTTTTCGGGCCAATATTTTCTGGAGGCATGCAGGGAAGAATGAAGAACAAATGTCTGTACTATGCTGGTTTAGCAGCATTTATTATGATTTCGGGCTGTGACAATCAAAACCAGAGTCGCGCCGATTCCGCGCTGATCCTTCAGGGAAGCACAATGGGAACATTCTGGCGCGTCAGCCTGGCTGGCGTGGCGCCGGAGCGCAAAGAAAGCCTGCAAAAAGCCGTGCAGCGGCAGCTCGACGACGACGATCGCACGCTCTCAACCTGGAAAGCAGACTCGGTTCTGTCACGCTTCAATCGCTATCGCGGCAGCGAGCCGCAGCCGGTTAGCGATGACATGGCGGATATTGTTACGGAGGCGCTGCGCATCGGTAAAAAAACCGACGGCGCAATGGACATCACCGTCGGCCCGCTGGTGAACCTGTGGGGCTTCGGGCCGGACAAGCAGCCGGTGAAAACGCCAACTCAGGCGCAGATTGAAGCGGCGCGGGCAAAAACCGGACTGTCGCACCTGCGCGTTATTCAGCGTGCGGAAGGCGCGTATCTGCAAAAAGACTTGCCTGCGCTCTATGTGGACTTGTCCACGGTGGGTGAGGGCTTTGCGACCGATCATCTCGCACGACTGATGGAGAAAGAGGGCATCACCCGCTATCTTGTCTCTGTCGGTGGCGCGGTGCTGACCCGCGGGCTCAACCCGCAGGGCGAACCCTGGAAGGTAGCGATTCAGAAACCCACCGACCGGGAAAACGCCGCGCAGGCGGTGGTTGACCTTCAGGGGCACGGAATCAGCACCTCCGGCAGCTATCGCAACTATTATGAACTGGACGGCAAACGCCTTTCGCACGTTATTGACCCCGCCACCGGCGCGCCCATTCAGCACAGGCTGGTTTCGGCAACGGTGATCGCCACTACCGCGCTGGAGGCCGACGGCTGGGATACCGGACTGATGGTGCTTGGCGAAGAGAAGGCGAAGGCGCTGGCGCTGAGGGAGAAGCTTGCCGTTTATCTGATCATCAGGCAGGGCGATGAGTTTGTTAGCTGGATGTCGCCGCAGTTCAGGTCATTCGTTTTATCACCATAGAGGAATCACCATGTTGGATCTCTTTAGTGAAGATGCGCCCTGGTCAGAGCCGCTGGCGGACGGGGCCGTTATCCTGCGCCGTCGCGCGCGCGATGAGAGCGAGGCGCTGATAACGTTGATCAACGACGTTGCCGCGCAAAATCCGTTTTACCACCGCATCACGCCAGGCGGCCACCGCATGTCGGTGGCGATGACCAACTGCGGCGATTTCGGCTGGTCAAGCGATTCGCGCGGCTACCGCTACAGCGAGCAGGACAGCGCCTCCGGCAAACGCTGGCCACCGATGCCGGATCGCTTTCGCGCGCTGGCCGTGAGCTGCGCACAGGAGGCCGGTTTTACGGGCTTTAGTCCCGATGCCTGCCTGATAAACCGCTATGAGCCGGGCGCGAAACTGACGTTGCATCAGGATAAAGACGAGCAGGATCTGAAGGCGCCGATCGTTTCCGTCTCGCTGGGACTGCCGGCGGTTTTTCAGTTTGGTGGTTTTGAACGCGGCGACGCCACGCAGCGGGTGCTGCTGGAGCATGGCGACGTGGTGGTGTGGGGCGGCCCGTCGAGGCTGCGTTATCACGGTATTCTGCCGCTGAAGCCGGGCGTTCATCCACTGGCCGGCGCGTTTCGCTTCAATCTGACCTTTCGTCGTGCTTTTCGCTGACGGTTTAGGTGGCGGATGAGAATTATTATTGATATCGCCTTTCATCTCATTAAACTGCATGCTCAATTACGTATATTCGGGTGGTGTCATGGAGTTGCTTCGCGTCGTTTACCGTCAGTACCGCTGGCCTTTCATTACGGTTATTCTTCTCAGCCTGCTCAGCGCCGTGCTGGGTATCGGGCTGATCGCCTTTATTAACCGTGAACTGATCGTCTCAGTGAATACGTCGCTGATGGTGCTGCCGGAGTTTCTGGGGCTGCTGGTACTGCTGATGGCGGTCACGCTTGGCTCGCAGCTGGCGCTGACCCAACTCGGTCATCACTTTGTTTATCGCCTGCGCGGCGAATTTATCAAGCGTATTCTCGACACCCAGGTTGAACGCATTGAGCAGATTGGCAGCGCGCAGTTGCTGGCCGGGCTGACCAGCGACGTTCGTAATATCACTATCGCCTTTGTGCGTCTGCCGGAGCTGATTCAGGGCATTATTCTGACCGTCGGCTCTGCGGCTTATCTGGCCTGGCTCTCGCCTGAAATGCTGTTTGTCACCGCCGTCTGGGTGGCCATAACCATTATCGGTGGCTGGCTGCTGGTGTCGAAAGTCTATCGCCACATGGCGACGCTGCGTGAAACGGAAGACGCGCTTTACGCCGATTATCACACCATTATTGAAGGCCGTAAGGAGCTGGCGCTCAACCGTCAGCGCGCCGAACAGATTTTTGAAACGGTCTATCAGGAGAACGCGCGCACCTATCGCCATCATATCGTGCGTGCCGACACCTTCCATCTCAGCGCGGTAAACTGGTCGAACATTATGATGCTCGGTGCGATTGGTCTGGTGTTCTTTATGGCGAACAGCCTTGGCTGGGCCGATACGGCTGTTGCCGCCACCTATTCACTGACGCTGCTCTTCTTGCGTACGCCGCTGCTTTCCGCCGTTGGCGCGCTGCCGACGCTGCTCAGTGCGCAGGTGGCTTTTAATAAGCTGAACACCTTCAAACTGACCGCCTGGCGCCCCGACTTTGCGCCGCCCGTTGCCTCGCAGACCTGGCAGACGCTTGAACTGCGCGAGCTGATGTTCAGTTACGGCGATAGCGGCTTTGCGGTTGGCCCGATAAATATGACCCTGAAACGCGGCGAGCTGGTGTTTCTGATCGGCGGCAACGGCAGCGGTAAGTCTACGCTTGCCATGCTGCTCACCGGCCTTTATCAGCCCGTTTCCGGGCAGATCCTGCTGGATGGCAAGCCCGTTGTGGCGGAGAACATGGAACGCTATCGCGCGCTCTTTTCTGCGGTCTTTACCGATGTGCATCTGTTTGATCGATTAATTGATCATCGCGGCGAGCCTGCCGACCCGCTGCAAGTGCAGAGCTGGCTTGAGCGTTTGAAAATGCAGGACAAAATCAAACTGGATGGTAACAAAGTGCTTAATCTGAAGCTGTCAAAAGGACAAAGCAAGCGGCTGGCGCTGCTGCTGGCGACGGCGGAACAGCGCGATATTCTGCTGCTTGACGAGTGGGCCGCCGATCAGGATCCGCATTTTCGCCGTATTTTTTATCGCGAATTGCTGCCGTGGCTCCAGGAGATGGGAAAAACGGTGTTTGCAATCAGCCATGACGATCACTACTTCCTGCACGCCGACCGGCTGCTGGAGATGCGTAACGGCCTGCTCTGCGAGCTGACCGGCGAAGAGCGCGAAATGGCGACGCTTGACGCGGTAAAACGCACCGACGTGGCGAGCCAGGCGGACATCACGACGTAACGATGCGGCTGAGCAGCTCGCTGCCGCTGATAATTACGTGCCCGCTGAAGCATCTGCCCGCAGGTAAAAGCGCAGAGAGTGCCTGCGGCAGTTGCAGCGTAACCCTGGCAAGCTGCGGTTCTGCTGCAACGATCTCCGCCTGATGAAAATCGATAAAGCGCCGCAGGCCTGGAAACAGCGCTTTATAGAGACTCTCTTTCAGTGAAAACGCCGCGGTGAGCGCTGAGGCAAAGGGCAGGCCGCTTTGCTGTAGGATCGCTTTTTCCTGTGCGTTAATAATCATATCCGCCATTTCATGCGCCGTTTCATCACGCATGATCTGCTCAACGTCCACGCCAACCAGTAAATTGTTCTGCGCACGCGCAAGCAACAGACACACGTAGCCGTCGGTATGCGACAGCGAACCGGCGATACCTTCCGGCCAGCAGGGCGCGCGATCGGCATCGTTGACCAGCAAAAAATCTGAAAGATGGAAGACTTCAAGCGCGTGACGGACAAGAGCGCGGCTCGCCAGGTATTCCGCCCGCCGCTTGTTTACCGCCGCTTCTAACGGCGCAGGAAGAGGAATGCCCGTCAGATCGTGCAGGTTTTGATGATAACGCGCAGGATGGTAGCGAGCCTGAAAGAGCAGAACCGCGGGCTTTTCGGGAAGGGGGTGGCAGTGCAGGGCACTCAAAAAATGGCGCGACGTCAGCGGCGGTGCCAGAGTTATCGGGCCGTTGGCGTGGTAAAGAGAGAGGGACAGTTGATCCACACGGCACCTGACTGCAATCTGCTTAAACGGCAATTTAAGCAGATTGACGTCTGTATGGCAAAGCAAGTCAGTCGTTAGGCGGGATAGCCATGCCTTTTATTGAAACCACAAATCGCCCCTCTTTGAGCGAGACTTTCGCGCCTCTTTCGCACCAGTGGCTGGCAAGGCGAAAAAAATCGTCGCTGTCGATATTCTCCGGTAGCGCCACTTTACGCACGCCTGACCCGAGCATGTCATCTGCATCTTTAATATCTTTCGCTTTAATGGTTGGCATCATAAGCCCATGACAGTATCTTGTTGTACTGTAAGAGATTAGTGCTGTAATGTGTTAAACAGATGACAGTTTTATTTCAGCGTGGCGCTTTAAGATTTGTGCTATCGCTTTCAGTGCCAGCGTCATCTGTTATGTCCAGGTCAGTGCTTAATGAATTCGCGAAAGGCGTCACGATTGTCCACCAGCCAGTCAGGGAAATCTGGCTTGATGAGCGGTTGAGCTATCAGTTTTCTGTCACGTCCCCAAATATCTTCCGCCTGTTGAATAACTCTGGCGATATGCTCAGGGTTATTAAACTCCGGCAGGTCATATTCGGTATGCGAAATAGAGGACATTTTTTCAGCGATCCGTTGCGGATCCATTATCCATGAAAAATGCCATCCTCCGTTTGTAACAGTGCGGGTACGTAGCTTAAGCCACTGCCATTTGAGCCAGTTCTTTTTGATGGCTGACCGTTTCACATTACGCAGGGTTTCCGGCTCACCGTGAAAAAAATTGACCAGATGCCTGAACCTGACGGCTTTAGGAAGCTTGCACTGGCGCGCTGTGCCATCGACGTTAAATACCTGGAGATTAAACTGGTAATTATAAAAATTCTGGTGAATTACCGTGCACAGGGCGCGCGGATCGATCTTGTTAAAAACGGCTGGCGAAAAAATCTCATCGATATCAGAAATCAGAATAAGATCGTTGCCATGGGCGTCGCTCAGCCCGCGCATGATGGCATTTCGCGTGTCGGCTTCGTTTTGCCAGGCGTTTTCATGCGGTAACTGATCAAAAACCACATAGATGATTTTGTCCCTGAACGCGCTGAACTTCTCAGGATCGAAGTTTAATTTTTTAGGTTTTCCCGTAAAAGTATGAGTGGACTCAACAATAACGAATTTGTCGACACAGTTTACCAGGGTATTCAGCCTGATCGTTAACAGCATGTCTTCGTCGTAATATAAAAAACAGTCGTAAATCATTTTGGCCTGTCATTCCCGAGGAAAAGAACTGAAAATAAAAATTTGGTTATTTTTTGTTTGCTCACCGTAGCAACGAAAGCGATCCTAACAGAATGACGCTACCTGATAAATTCCTCTTATTCTTCTTTGGAATCAGCGCCGCAAATCGTAAGAACAGTTGTGAAACAGATATCAACTATGCTAGCTTAACAGCTATCATTCGCTTAACTTCCGTGACCATGAACAACGCATCGATTTGTTATTATCCTGTCAGTGACATCATCGGCTCGCCGATGTTCGCTGCGGTGCTGCGTCACGGTTTCTTTGCCTGCCTCTGTCCGCCTCCGCCTCCTTCTTCTGCAACTGCCTGTTACAGGGCGTAATTTCCCTGATTTATTGACGCGTTTACGCGTTAATCATTCTATTGCAGTGACTGGAAACTGGAGCTAATCCATGCGTTTCGATAAATCTTTTCTTGCGTCTCAGGGCGCTATTTCTGGGTTCGTTCTTCTGTGGGGAAGCGCGGCTATTTTTACCCGTCTGGGGCTCGATAATGCCTCACCGCTTGCGCTGATAGCCTGCCGGTTTATCGTCGCGTTAATCGTATTGCTGACGCTGGGTATTATCCGGGGTCGCTTGCTACCCCCACCGATAGCACGAAAAAAGGTGCTTCTGAGCGGTGTGATGATAATTGGCGGCTATTCGCTATGCTACTTTGAGGCGATGGCGCACGGCGTGACGCCGGGTTTAATTGCCACTATTATGGGCATTCAACCTCTGTTAACGCTTTGCCTCGTTAAGCCGGAAATGAATGGCAGACGGGTGGTCGGATTAATTATAGCGTTAAGTGGATTGATATTACTGGTCTGGCGCAGCCTTGCGGCGGCGCAGATGTCGGGGCAGGGGCTCATGTTTGCACTCGCCGCCCTGTTGTTTATGACGTTTGGCGCAATTTTGCAGCAAAAGCTTCCTTACTCTCCCGCTGAAGTTTTACCTGTGCAATATGCCGTGAGTTTGCTGCTTTGCCTCTTCTTAGTGCCTTTCAGTTCGTTCCGGATTAACTTCAACCGGGAATTTGTGATGGCGGTACTTTTCCTTGGCGTGTTCATTTCCGTTGTCGCGCAACTGCTCCTGTATCGCTTATTGAATGCGGGAAATATCGTTAATGTTACCAGCCTGTTTTATCTGGTTCCGGTTATTACTGCCATACTTGACTACGTGCTGCTCGGCAACAGGTTGCCGTTATCAGGAATTATCGGTATGGCGGCAATTATCGGCGGAGTGAGTCTGGTCTTTAGAAAACCATAGGTACAACAGCGGGCTATATGTTTAGCTCGCTGTTCCGTCTTACCCGTCACGTTGTTGCCTTCACTCGCAATCCTGATCCTTCTTAGCAGACAGCCGCTTTGTCGGCCATGGTGTCCTTCAGTGACATCGGTAAAGCGGGCTTTACGCAGAGAAATTTCCTCCGGGGCTGCATGAGTATCCAGGGAGACTATTATGCGGGACGGTGACAGAAGGGAGCACAGCGATATTACGTCCTGTCATGGAAAGCAGACGACATAGAGGGTTTAAAAGCGTGTGCATGATGTTATTGCACGTATGCAGAAAGGTACAAAAAGTCAAAGGGTTAGTCTTGCGCTTAATCCTTTGACCTCACCAGAGAAAAGGCTGAAGCTGGGGCGAAAACACAAAAAAGGTCAACCAAATCAGCATATTGCCTCCCAACAAAGGGCGGCCTATCAAGCATTTGACTCATCAATATATGAAAGAGGCTATGGAGTGAGACGGTAAGAAACGGGGCGGTTATGAGTCAGCTTATTTCCGTTGGGTTGTATTGGCTCGCCACTTCCCGGATCCGCTTCTGGAATGATTTACGCGCGATCAAATTATCTGCTTCCGCAACAAACGACTGAAAGAGGTTTCAGGATCAACCGTACGGCTGGAGCTGCAATTACTTTCTCGTTTCTTACGCTGGTGACCCTGTGAGAAGGGGATTGAGTGCGAGGATGTAGTTGCTGGCGTCAAACTGCCCGAACCAGATAAGCCACAAGATAAGATCATTGAACGCGATGAATATGAGATGATTTTGGAACGTGCCAGTGTCAAATCAATACCGATCATTATATTGGCATGGGAAACAGCGATGCGCCGTAATGAGATCGTGGCACTCAGGCTGAATATGATCGATTTCAGGAAGAAGACAATTTCCCTTCAGTACGATATAACTTAAAACGGCGAGGCAAGGGATGTTCAGCTGTCAACAGCCGGACTTGAATTGCTGAAACTTGTGTGATGGCAGAGACAAAATAAGCCGCTGTTTAGCCTCACGGTTTTACGGAGAAACCAGGTAACTCGTTGAGTGGTAATCTTGACTGCCCCCACTGACTGTGGCTCTATATTAAGCAGGAGTTAGTTATAGTGAGAGGGAGCGCACACCTGTGGATATAGTTGAACAACTTAATGGGACGTACTTCTACAAAGGGATAAGTAATCTATCGCCGTATGAGTTACTTTTTTGGGTTTTTGTGACAAATGTTGAGAAACAATTGGGTGTGCAGGATTTAGCTGCTATCACAGCCTTACTCTTGGGTGATAACTCTATCGATGTGCCTGGCAAACCGATGACTGCAACACCAGGCACTTCATACGCATCTGTTTTTTTCCGGAGATGGCTAAATATCAGGCTCAAAAGAAATATTCTTCCCACTTTGACAAAAAAATCCATTCAGCATTTTAAATTCAGGATGGTAAATAATCTGGGTGTGTTTGTTGGGAGAGCTGTTCCAGTTGTGGGGTGGGTAGTTTTAGCAAAAGGCGTTTCACAGGTCGTCTTTTTTACAATGGTAGAATATAATCGTATCGTCAGTTATGAGCATAAAATATGATTAGCGATAATGATGTTCTGAAATTCTTCCGTGAAGAGATTTCTACGCTTGCAACTATCACTTTCAAAAAAATACCTTTAGAACTTGATACAGCATTACAAAGCTATTCTGAAATTGATGAACTTATCTATGCAATAGAAAAATATGATGAAAAATTCAATGTTAATACTTCAGATATTGATATGAATCATTATTACCCTTGGAAGGATGAATGGTTTTTTAGAAAGTGGTTTACCCGTAAACCTGTTAGGCAAAGCAGTAAGCCTTTGACAGTACGAATGTTCGCAGAGTCAGCAAGAGCGGGAAAATGGCTTTATGATTAATCAGTGCTGAACAGACAATGCTCATTTTAATGGAATTATAAACCAGAAAATCTCTTTAAGAAGGCTAAAAATGACTGATAAATATTTTGCGATAACTAAGAGTGGTGCTCTGTTCGATTCAGGTAGCGTGGAAAATGATGGTTATTTATACGCATTCAATAATGCTCGTCCTCAATGCCCGGATCGCATTGGGAAGTACGAAATTTTCTTTGATGAAAAGGAGATGCAAACTTTATGGAGTGAAAATAAAGATTATTACGCGATAATCAGAGGTGTTTCACCTGATATTCATTCTCTAAATCAAAAAAATGAAGTAATCGACAAGGTTTTTCTCGGAATCACACCTGTGGCAATTATTGGTCTAAAGAGATTTAAAGATAAGACTCAGGAAGTTAACTAATCATCATTCTCAAATGTCCTGGTAAAACAACATTTCCCCTGCTTCCACAACAGGCCAGCGTCACCGCCTGCGAGCTATGCCCGTACAACTGAGTTAGCGTCGGGTGATCTTACCCATGACAGTCTCCATTCTGTTCCCCGGAAGGCTTAGGCATATCAAAAGGCAGTCTTAGAAACGTATGCCTATGAGTATGCCTAAGTCAGGTGGATTCCACTGTATCAATCAGGATTTCACCAGACAACAGAAAAACAGCAGGCTTCAACAACCTACTGTTTAAACTGTTTTTTATGGTTCTCTCTGGACTTCACCAGACAAAACGTTGGGAGATTTTGGTCGGCACGAGAGGATTTGAACCTCCGACCCCTGACACCCCATGACAGTGCGCTACCAGGCTGCGCTACGTGCCGACACGTGGGAGCCTATACTAATGAATTTAACGACGATTGCAAGCGCTAACACGTTGACTGCTCTGAATTTATACAGATTAATCGGCGATAAAGCGCTTCTCTTCCGTTAAAACCTGGAGCAGCAAGGCAAGCTGCGGCTTATAGTCTTTTAAACGCTTGCCGCGGCTGTCCCAGGCTTCGTAGCTGCCGTTGTTGTCGAGCGCCAGCGTCAGTGTCGGCGTGGTAACCACCAACTGACCGTTATTGCTGCTCACCACCCAGTCATGGCGTCGTCTGGCAGAGAACAGATCTTCTCCCTGAGAGTAGTCGGTCGGCGGCGTGCTGACATGCAACAAACGCTGCATCAGCGTGCTCATGATATCTTTATGACTGGTCAGCTTGGTGACCTGCTGCGCAGGTGTGTCAGGCCAGTGGATCACCAGAGGAACGTGCAGGCTTGCGCGGCTACCCACGCTGCTATCCGCATCTGGCGTAACGCCGTGCTGAGCGGTGATCACCACCACGGTATTATCCAGTAAGCCACGCTCTTTCAACGTATCCAGCATGATTTTTAGCTGTCCATCTATCGATGCGGTGCCGCGCGCATGATGGCGATCCGTATCACCGGCCAGCGAAACATACGAGAACCAGGGCGATTTATTCTCTTTTTGCGATTCAAGCCAGCGTTGCCACTGCGCGGTGGTTTGCCTGTCCGACTGGTTTTTCGCCGGAGAGAGAGAGAAGTCGGTCAGCAAGGCCTGGCGATAGAGTGATGAGCTGAAGCCATCGGAGGCGAACAGGCCGAACTGGTAGCCCTGCTTAGCCAGCGCGCCAATCAGCGCGGAAGGGATGCGGGAAGAGAGCACGCCGTCCATATAGCTGGCAGATATACCGTAAAAAAGGCCGAACAGGCCGCTGTCGGAGCGCGCACCCGCGCTGAAGTGCTGGGTGAAATTAACATTTTCATCAGCAAACTGCTTCAGTGCCGGCATGGTGCTGGTCGCGCCAAGCGCGTCCACGGTCACAATCAGCAGGTTATTGCGGGTACCCGCATCGCGGAAATCAATATTGCCGAGCGGATAGGCAACGGAAACGGCTTCCGGGTTGCCCTGTTCTACCAGACGTCGCTGCCACGCCTGCGCATCAAGCAGGCCATGTTTTTCCAGAAAACGGCGAGCCGTCATGGGATAAGAGAGCGGCAGGTTGGCGCGCTGCATGGTGATGGGACGATAAAAGTTTGCATCGGCCCAGATATACATCAGATGGCTGGCAAAAAAAGCCGCCATGAAAAATACCGCCAGCGGCTTACCGAAGCTGCGTCGATTGAGGCTGCGGAGCTTTTGCCAGCTCCAGGTGGCAAACAACATCTCCACCAGAAAAATGGCCGGCACGCTGATAAACATCAGCTGCCAGTCGCGGGCCATCTCGCTCTGATCGGGGTTGACCACCAGTTCCCAGACGACCGGATTCAGGTGCAGGTGAAAACGGTTAAACACCGTGCCGTCAACGAGGATCAGCGTTAACCCTGCCGTGGCGACTATCGCTGACAGAAAACGCAGCAGCCGCTGCGACATCACCACAAAGGTCAGTGGAAAGATAATTAACAGATAGGCGGCAAAAACAATAAAGCTGAAATGACCAATCCAGCTGGTAAAGGCATAGATGCGCCCGGCCAGTGAGGCTGGCCAGTCGGAGATCAGCAGATAGCGGCTACCTAAAACGAAGGCAACAATGATGTTAAACAGGGCGAACCAGTGCCCCCAGCTTATCATCTGGGACACTTTTTCTCGGTAGCGCTGCCGGTTAGTTACCATAGCGGATCACATCAGTGGGCTTTGTCATCGCGCACGGAGGCCTGAAGCGCCCCGGCGAAAGAGCGCGCCAGCGACTCACGCAGCGCTGGCGCCACGCTGGTATTAATCAAATTGGTCACCATATTTCCCAGAACCATCAGGGAAAGATCGGTGGGCGCCTTGTCGTTTTCAAGCACCTTAACCATTTCTGCGAGGAGTTTTTCCACGCGCTGGTCACTGTAACGGGATGATTGTGGCATAACGTCGAATTTAATTTAGTGGGCTGCAAAGGGCGGTATCTTACCGTAAAAGCGCGATTTTTACCGCACTTTTATCGGCCGTTATCTGTTGATTGCCAACGCGCTCGGTGTTTGAATATGCGCCTCGGCCAAAAGGAGAGTTTACCATGAGTCTGGATATCGAGCAGATTGCCCTGCATCAGCTAATCAAGCGCGACGAACAGACGCTGGAGCTGGTTCTGCGGGAGTCGCTGCTGCCTGTTAACGCCCCCGTCACCGCCATGATGGAAGAACTGCATCGCGTTTACAGCGCCAAAAATAAAGCCTATGGCCTGTTTAATGAAGAGAGCGAGCTGGCGGACGCACTGCGCAACTGCCGCAAAGGCGAAGACGATTTTCTCGCCTTCAGTCGTGCCGCGACGGGTCGTCTGCGCGATGAGCTGGCAAAGTACACCTTTGCGGAAGGCGGCATCGTGTTGTTTGGTCACTATCGCTATCTGGCGGTGGAATATCTGCTGATCGCGGTGCTGAACAGCCAGAACAGCATGCACGTTAACGATGAGTTGGATATCAGCACCACGCACTACCTGGATATTAACCACGCTGATATCGTAGCGCGTATTGATTTGACCGAATGGGAAACCAATCCGGGCTCCACGCGCTACCTGACGTTTCTGCGCGGTCGCGTGGGAAGAAAAGTGGCGGACTTCTTTATGGATTTCCTTGGCGCCAGCGTTGGTCTTGATACCAAAGCGCAAAACCGCGGGCTGCTTCAGGCAGTTGATGATTACTGCGCGGATGCCAGTCTGGATAAAAACGAACGACAACATTACCGTCAACAGGTGTACAGCTACTGTAACGAGCAGCTTCAGGCGGGCGAAGAGATCGCCCTGAACGATCTGTCGCAGGAGCTTGCGCCGCTGGGCGAGAAAACCTTCCAGGCATTTACTCAGGAGCAGGGCTACGAACTGGAAGAGACCTTTCCGGCGGATCGCAGCACGCTGCGTCAGTTGACCAAATTCTCAGGCAGCGGCGGAGGAGTGACGTTGAACTTCGACGCGATGCTGTTGGGCGAACGCATCTTTTGGGATCCGACCACCGATACGCTGACCATTAAAGGCACGCCGCCTAACCTGCGCGATCAGCTCCAGCGTCGCAGCAACGGTAAGTAACAGACAAAAAAAACGCCGCATTACGCGGCGTTTTTTTCGATATCGTGCGCGATTAAACGCGAACGAAGTCGATGTGTTGCAGTTTTGGCTTGAACGGGTGACGCTGCATAGCCTGAACTTTAACTTTCACTTCTTTGCCATCGATAACCAGGGTCAGCACGTCGCTGTAGAACTCAGGCTTAACCTGAATGTTCATCACGGCGTCATGATCCAGTTCGATAGATACAGCTGCTTCTTTACCGCCATAAACGATGGCCGGGAATTTGTTAGCTGTACGCAGGCGGCGGCTCGCACCCTTTCCCTGCTCTTTACGTTCTACTGCATTAATAGTGAACATTGTTCAATCTCTTTATCTGATGATCCTGCTACAGGCGACCCAGCAGCAGGCGGGAGTGTTCAGCTTTTGCCAGGCAAAAGCGAGGCGCATTATAGCTCAGGAGGGCAGCGCTGAGCAATGTATTAACGTCGTTGTGCCTAACGAAGCGGGTGAGCGCGTCGAAAACGGCCCGCGTAATCGAACACTTTTTCCCGAATTTGCCAGAACTGACGCTGCTTTCTTGCCACGATGAAGTCGGGATAACGCAGCAGCGGCTGGAGCGCAATAATATCCGCTGCGGTTTTCCAGGCCAGCGGTACGCCGGGCGCGCGCTGGTGAGGCCGCAAAAAAACCTGTTCAAACGCCATGCGCTGCGCGGGCGTCGAGAGCCGAAAGCGCTCGCTGACTTCGGTTGCTTCTTCATCGTAGTAGCGCACCTTCAGCCACTCGCCTTTTTCGTCGCCGCCGCGCTCCAGCGTCATGGCCGCGCAGCGTAATACCAGGGCGTCTTTCAGTTTCAGCGCCGCTTTTAACATATCGTCGGGGTCAACCAGCACCGCGTCACACTGATTGCAGCGACGGGCAGCAATGTCATTCTCTGCGTTACACTGCGGACAGTTTTTGAAACGAAAGCGAAAGTCGCACTGTTCGCGCTCGCCGTCGTCGTCTTCCAGCACGCCCTGACAGCGCCGCCCAAAGTGTTCGATGAGCGTGCCGTCAGCGGTGGTTTTCCCCCAAAAGGTGTTGGCAAAGCCGCAGGCGGGGCAGAACACCTGCACCGGCTGGTTGTCGCTTTTTCCTTTTGGCGATCCCACTTCCGGCGTATAAAGATCGTGCGGATTACCCGCGTAATCGAGGATCAGGCAGTCGGTTTTGCCTGGTGAAAGTCGCAGGCCGCGTCCGACAATTTGCTGATAAAGGCTGACCGATTCGGTAGGACGCAGGATGGCAATGGTATCGACGTGCGGCGCGTCGAAGCCCGTAGTCAATACCGCCACGTTGACCAGATAACGCAGCTCGCGTGCCTTGAAGGCGTTAATCAGGGCATCACGCTGCGCGGCAGGCGTTTCCGCACTGATCAGCGCTTTACTGGTCGGCAGCAGGTTCAGCACCTCTTTTGCGTGTTCCACCGTCGCGGCAAAAATCATCACGCCCTGACGTTGCGCGGCGAATTCAACAATCTGCTGCACGATATGCGGTGTGATGCGCTGCTGCTGTTTCAGTTCGCGGTTCAGATCCGCTTCGCTGAAAAGGCCATTTTCCCGCGGTGTCAGGCGGCTGAAATCATACTGCACCACCGGCATATCCAGCCTTTCCGGCGGCACCAGAAAGCCATGTTTGATCATATAGCGCAGCGGCAGCTCATAAATACAGTCACGAAACAGCGCCCGCTCGTCGCCTCTGACCATGCCGTGATAGTGGAACTGATAAATCCAGCCTTTACCCAGGCGATAGGGCGTAGCGGTCAGTCCCAGCAGGCGCATCTGCGGATTGCGCTGGCGCAGATGGGCAAGAATTTGCTGATACTGGCTCTCATCTTCATCGCTGACGCGATGGCACTCATCAACGATCAGTAAGGAAAACGCGCTGTCAAACTGCGCCAGGTTACGTGCCACCGACTGCACGCTGCCGAAAACAACCTTGCTGTGGCTCTCTTTGCGCTGAAGTCCGGCAGCGAAAATATCGGCTTGAGAACCTAACGCCTGATATTTCGCGTGGTTTTGCGCCACCAGCTCTTTAACGTGCGCCAGCACCAGCACGCGTCCGCGCGCCAGTCTGGCCAGCTCGGCGATCACCAGACTTTTGCCGGCACCGGTCGGCAGCACGATCACGGCCGGGTGATGAGAACGACGGAAGTAGCTGAGCGTGGCGTCAACCGCTTCCTGTTGATAGGGGCGCAGCGTAAACGACATGAGATAACCTGGAAGCAAAACCGCATTATGTCATGAAAGGCACTTTCGCGCGCGCCAGCCACTGTGACTGACCGGCAACTCTCTATATACTGGTTGCCTTGATCGCGTTTCAGGCGCTGTGCGTCGGACAATGTCGAACCCTCTCTTTTACACAGGCAATGCAGATTTAATGCGACTTGATAAATTTTTGTCTCAGCAGCTGGAAGTCAGCCGCGCGATTGCGGCGCGCGAGCTGCGGGCACGTAAGGTCACGGTAGATGGCGAAGTGGTGCGCGAAGGCGCCTTTAAGATTTCTGCGGAAAGCCAGGTTGAATACGATGGCAACGCGCTCACCCAGCAGACGGGGCCGCGCTACTTTATGCTGAACAAGCCGCAGGGCTACGTCTGCTCAACGGACGATCCTGACCATCCGACCGTTCTCTATTTTCTGGAAGAGCCGGTCGCGTATAAGCTTCATGCGGCAGGACGATTGGACATCGATACCACCGGCCTGGTGCTGATGACCGACGATGGCCAGTGGTCGCACCGTATCACCTCGCCGAAACATCACTGCGAAAAAACCTATCTGGTTACGCTGGAGTCACCGGTTGCCGATGATATTGCGGCACAGTTTGCCGCTGGCGTTCAGTTGAACAATGAGAAAGAACTCACCAGACCCGCCGTGCTGGAGCAGGTCAGCGAGCGGCAGGCGCGCCTGACCATCAGCGAAGGGCGTTACCATCAGGTGAAGCGCATGTTTGCCGCCGTGGGGAACCATGTGGTGGCGCTGCATCGCGAGCGGATTGACGAGATTGTGCTTGATGAAGATCTTGAACCGGGCGAATACCGTGCGCTCAGCGCGGATGAGATAGCCAGCGTAGGTCTGCCAAAAGAGTTAAACAGAAAATAGTGAGAATCGAAACACCATGAAGATGCGCAAGGAAAAGAACTCATCGCTGGGGCTGGTGGTGATCCTTGGCCTGTTGGCAATGTTAATGCCGCTGTCGATCGATATGTATCTGCCGGCGCTGCCGCAAATCGCCCAGGAATTTGGCGTGTCGGCGGGCAGCGTGCAGATGACCCTCAACCTCTACATTTTGGGTTTTGCGCTCGGACAGCTGGTTTATGGCCCGCTGGCGGACAGCTTTGGTCGCAAACCGGTTATCGCCGTCGGCACGCTGGTTTTCGCCGTTGCGGCGGCGGCCTGCGCGATGGCGCAGACTATCGATCAGCTCATCTTCATGCGCGCCCTGCATGGACTCTCAGCGGCCGCTGGCAGCGTGGTGATCAGCGCCCTGATGCGCGACAGCTACTCGAAGGAGGAGTTTTCGCGCATGATGTCTTTTGTCATGCTGGTGACCACTATTGCGCCGCTGCTGGCGCCTATCGTCGGCGGCTGGATGCTGCTGGTCTGGAGCTGGCATGCTATTTTCTGGGCCATTTCGCTGGCGGCGGTAGTGACCACGGTGCTGGTGGTCACGCAAATCAAAGAGACGCTGCCGCGTGATAAACGGCAGAAGTTTCATCTGCGCACCACGATGGGCAACTTTTTATCACTGTTCCGCCATAAGCGCGTCTTCAGCTACATGCTGGCCAGCGGCTTCTCGTTTGCCGGGATGTTCTCTTTTCTTAATGCCGGGCCGTTCGTTTATATTGAGCTGAACCATATTAATCCGCAGAACTTTGGTTATTATTTTGCGCTGAACGTGGTGTTTTTGTTCCTGATGACGCTGCTGAACAGCAGGTTTGTCAGGCGCTTTGGCCCGGTGGCGATGTTTCGCTTCGGGCTGTTGATACAGTTCTCGATGGGCGTCTGGCTGATGATCGTCAGCGCGTTCAATCTGGGTTTTTTGCCGCTGGTTTTTGGCGTGGCGATGTTTATCGGCTGCGTGTCGATGGTCTCCTCCAATGCAATGGCGGTCATTTTGGAAGAGTTTCCGCATATGGCGGGCACGGCGTCTTCGCTCGCGGGGACGCTGCGCTTCGGGGTGGGCGCGTTAGTCGGCGCGCTGCTCTCCACCTTTACCTTCGACAGCGCCTGGCCAATGGTTGGCTCAATTTTTTTCTGCGCCACCTGCTCTGTATCGTTGTTCATCTACGCTACCCGCCCGCGCAAAGGCGCACCAGCCTGATCTCTTCTCTGTTTTGAGACGTCGTTCACCCGGCGTCTCAGATCCCTCGCCTGCATAGATGTTGTGGTTATGTGAATCTATTGCGCTTTAGAAGTTAACAATATGCATCAAAAATGATTGTGATTATTCCGGCGACGCGGTAAATATAGGATCATTATGAGATCTGACGCGCAAAAACAACATGAGCGCGTTGATACATCCTCTTTTTAATCCCGACCCGCCTTTCGGGAAGGGGAGCAGCAGAACCGGGGAGTTCAGGTGAATACGTTACAACATTCAGTGGTGCACCGTTTGCCGCACAGCTATCGCAAAGGTACGGCTTCAGGCCGAAGCGGTAATGAGGCGGTAATGCTCAGCATTAATGCCGCAGAGGACGACTTAACGGGACTGTGCCTGCTGAGCCATCAGGGCGAGCAGGCGTGGGAAGTGATGACGTTCATCAAAGAGGCGCTGGCGGAAATTCAGCTGGAGTGTTGCGTCGTCGAGTGGGAAGGTCAGCCCTGCCTGTTTGTCGCGCGGCACGACGAGCCTGCTGCAACCTGCCGTCTGAAAAATTTCGGCGTGTGTATTGCCGAAACCTTCCGCCACCGCTCCGCCTGACGGGCAGCTGATTAAGCCAGCGAAAGCAGCTGCCGGGTATACTCCTCGGCGGGTTGCGCAAAAATCGCCTCGCATTGGCCCTGTTCGACCACTTCCCCCTGACGCAGCACCACCACCTGATGACACAGCGACCTGACCACCTGCAAATCGTGGCTGATGAACAGATAGGCTAACTGATGCTCTCGCTGTAGCTGTTTTAGCAGCAGCAGGATCTGTTTCTGCACGGAACGATCGAGAGAAGAAGTCGGTTCGTCCAGAATGATCAGCCGGGGTTTCAGGATCAGCGCACGGGCGATAGCGATGCGCTGGCGCTGACCGCCGGAAAACTCGGCGGGATAGCGGTGGCGCGTTTCCGCATCAAGCCCCACTTCCTGCATGGCATCGATCACCTGTTGCTCACGCTGTGGCGCGCTGAGGTCAGGATGGTGAACGCGCAGCCCTTCCGCAATAATTTGCAGCACGCTGAGCCGTGGGTTCAACGCAGAGTTCGGGTCCTGAAACACCACCTGAATTTGACGGCGTACCGGCAGCATTTTGCGGCGATCCCACTGATGCAGCGGCTGATTGTCAAACCAGATCTCCCCCTGTGACCGAAGCAGACGGAGGAGTGCGAGGCCGGTTGTACTTTTACCCGAACCTGATTCACCGACCAGACCAAGGCTTTCTCCCGGCCGTAAGGTGAAGCTGAGCGAGCGCAGCGCATGATGATAACCGGTAACACGCCGCATCAGGCCGCGTTTGATGGGAAAGGCTACCTGCAAATCCTCTACGCGAAGCAGCGGAGGACGTGACGCGTCAATCGGGTCGGGAAAGCCTTCCGGTTCCGCATCCAGCAGCGTTTTGGTGTAGGCATGACGCGGATGCGTAAACAGTTCGCGCGTGATGTTGCTCTCCACGCCGCGCCCGTTGCGCATTACCGTGACGTTATCCGCCAGTCGCCGGACAATATTGAGGTTGTGAGTGATAAACAGCAGCCCCATATTCATCTCCCGCTTCAGCTCCTGTAACAGCGTCAGGATCTGCGCCTGAACGGTGACGTCGAGTGCGGTCGTCGGTTCATCAGCAATCAACAGTTCAGGCTGGGTTAGTAGCGCCATGGCGATCATCACGCGCTGGCGCTCGCCGCCGGAAAGCTGATGAGGAAAATCGCTCAGGCGCCTGACCGCGTTGCGGATGCCTACGCGATCGAGACAGCTCAGCATTTCGGCTCGCGCGGCTTCCCGCCGCATCCCACGATGCAGCGACAGCACCTCGTAAAGCTGTTTTTCAATGGTGTGGAGCGGGTTTAGCGACACCATGGGCTCCTGAAAGATCATGGCCATGCGATTGCCGCGCAGGCCGCGCAGCGTACGCTCATCGGCCTTCAGCACGTCTGTTCCGGCAAAGAGGATCTCGCCCTGCGGGTAAACCACCGGCGGCGAAGGTAGCAGCCGCATCACCGACAGCGCCGTCACGCTTTTCCCGGAGCCTGATTCACCCACCAGCGCGCGGGTTTCACCGGCTTCAACCGAAAATGACAGCGACTCGACGACCCGCGATTCACTGCCTGCCTGGCGAAAAGCGATGCTCAGGTCTTTGATATCTAGCAGCGACATAATCAGTGCACCTTACTGGGATCGAAAGCGTCGCGAACCGCTTCGCCGATAAAAATAAGCAGCGACAGCAGGATCGCCAGCGAAAAAAAGGCAGTGATGCCAAGCCAGGGCGCCTGGAGATTATTTTTACCCTGTAACAGCAGCTCACCCAGCGACGGAGAACCGAGCGGCAGACCGAAACCAAGAAAGTCCAGCGAGGTCAGCGTGGTAATCGATCCGCCCAGTATAAAGGGCAGGTAGGTGAGGGTGGCGACCATCGCATTCGGCAACATGTGACGCAGCATAATATGCCGGTCGCTGACGCCGAGCGCCTGTGCGGCGCGGATATAATCGAAGTTGCGCGTACGCAGAAATTCAGCGCGCACCACGCCGACCAGCTGCATCCAGCCAAACAGCACCGTTATGGCCAGCAGCCACCAGAAACCGGGCTGAATCACGCTGGATAACAGAATAATAAGAAACAGCGTCGGCATCCCTGACCACACCTCAATAAAGCGCTGCCCCCATAAATCTATCCTGCCACCGTAATAACCCTGCGCGGCGCCCGCGACGATGCCGATGGCGCTGGAAATCAACGTCAGCATCAGGCCAAACAGCAGTGAAATACGAGCGCCATAGAGAATACGTGCCAGCACGTCGCCGCCGTTAGCATCGGTGCCCAGCCAGTTTTGCGACGACGGCGGAGAAGGGAAAGGGCGGGTGCTGGCGTAGTTAATGGTGCTGTCGGCAAAGCGCACCGGCGCCCAAATCGCCCAGCCATCGTGGGTCAGGCGGGATTTAAGCCACGGATCCTGGTAATCCGCCGCGGTTGCCAGCGGGCCGCCGAAGTCGGTTTCGGTATAGTCCACCACCAGCGGGAAATACCAGCGATCCTGATAGTGGACCAGCAGCGGCTTCTCGTTCGCCAGCAGCTCTGCACCCAGGCAAAGCACAAACAGCACGGCAAATATCCACAGCGACCAGTAGCCACGACGGTTGTGGCGAAAACGCGTCCAGCGCGCCTGATTCACGGGGCTTAAACGGCTCATTATCGTCCCTCGAAATCAATGCGTGGATCGACCAGCGTGTAGGTGATATCGCTGAGAATATTCAGCAGCAGACCGATCAGAGTGAAAATATAGAGCGTGCCGAACATCACCGGATAGTCGCGCTGGATGGTGGTTTCATAGCCCAGCAGGCCTAAGCCGTTGAGCGAAAACATCACCTCAATCAGCAACGATCCGGTAAAAAACATGCTGATAAACGTGGCCGGAAAACCGGCGATCACCAGCAGCATCGCATTACGAAAAACGTGTCGGTAAAGGATTTTTTCTTCACCGAGGCCTTTTGCGCGCGCGGTAACGACGTACTGTTTACGAATTTCATCCATAAAGGCGTTTTTGGTCAACATGGTCAGCGTGGCGAAGCCGCCAATCACCGTGGCGAGAACCGGCAACGTGATGTGCCACAAGTAATCAACGATTTTCCCGTACCAGGGCAGGGAATCAAACTGCGCGGACACCAGTCCGCGCAGCGGGAACCAGTCGAGATAGCTGCCGCCCGCGAACAGCACAATCAGCAGAATACCAAACAAAAACGAGGGCACGGCGTAGCCGATAATAATCAGCGAGCTGCTCCAGATATCAAAGGCGCTGCCGTTGCGTACCGCTTTTTTGATACCCAGTGGAATTGAAACCAGGTAGATGATCAGCGTGCTCCACAGGCCGAGCGTTACCGATACCGGCAGGCTCTCTTTTATCAGTTCAATCACCGAGCTGCTGCGAAACAGGCTGTCGCCAAAGTTGAAGCGCGCATAGTTCCACAGCATGTCCAGATAGCGCTGCCCGATCGGTTTATCGAAGCCGTAGCGTTTGGTGATTTCGGCGATAACTTCCGGATCTAATCCACGGGAGCCGCGGTACTGGCTGTCGCCAGGGAGGGCGTTAAGCGCACTGCGATTGTGAATGGCCGAGGCGTCGCCGCCCGGAACACCGCTGCTCTGGCCGAATTCAATGTTCGCCAGCGCCTGATCGACCGGCCCGCCGGGCGCAATCTGCACGATAAAAAAGTTAATAGTGATGATCGCCCACAGGGTAGGCACAATCAGCAGCACTCTGCGTAGCAGGTAAGCGCCCAAATCAAGACTCCTTAACGACGCTGAGCCGGCAACTGCGCGGCTTTGTTGGCATCATACCACCAGCCGTCAAAACCGACTGAGTAGGTGGGTAACGTTGCAGGCATTGAAAACTTATTCCAGTAAGCATATCGATCTTCGGCGCCGTACCACATGGGTATCATGTAAAAGTTCCAGGTCAGTACGCGATCCAGCGCACGTCCCAGCAGCACCAGCGCCTGCTTATCGGCCTGATGAGCGATAATTTGCGCCAGCAGATCGTCAATGACCTTACTGGTGGCGCCGGACGCGTTATAGCTGGAATTCAGGTAGGCCGATCCCCAAATAATTTGCAAAGAGGAGTCGGGTGCAGGAAAAGCATAATAGCCTGTGGGCAGCATGTCATAATCGCGTTTGCGTTTGCGCGCGAGGTACTGTGAACTGTCCACCTGACGCACTGAAAGCGTAATGCCCAGCCGGCTCAGGTTATGTTTGAACGGCAGAACCCACTGATCGTTTCCGCCTGAGTTCAACAGCAGTTCCATGCTGAGCGGTTTGCCGGTTTTTACGTTGATGAGCTTCTGATTTTTCAGTACCCAACCCGCCTGTTTCAGCAGATCCAGCGCCTTGAGCAGTTTGCCGCGGTCGTAACCGCTGCCGTCGGTAACTGGCGGCTGATAAACCCGGGTAAACACCTCATCCGGTATTTTCCCGCGCAGGGGATTGAGGATCGCCAACTCTTTATCATCGGGAAGCTGCCGCGCGGCATAGTCGGTATTCTGGAAATAGCTGCTGGTCCGCTTATAGGCGCCGTAAAACAATGCTTTATTCATCCATTCAAAATCAAAGGCCAGTGCAAGCGCCTCCCGCACCCGGCGATCGCTGAATTGTGGCTTATTGACGTTTAATGCCAGCCACTGCGTATCCGTCGCCACGACGTTTGGCTTCTGCATCTTTACAATCTGCTGGTTTTCGAAGTTTTTACCCTGATACTGGGTTGCCCATTTTTTGGCTGAGCCTTCGGTTCTGAAGTCAAACGCGCCCGCTTTGAACGCCTCAAAGGCGACGTTATCATCCAGATAGTAGTCATAGCGCACCGTATCAAAATTGAATCTCCCTTTGTTTACAGGCAGATCGGCGGCCCAATAATCTTTCACGCGCGACCAGGTAATATACTGACCTGCTCGCCAGGCGCTGATGCGATAGGGGCCGCTGCCAGGTGGTGGCGATCGCAGTGGCTCATCAAGCCGGTGATGCTGCCAGAATTTTTCAGGAAATACCGGCAGTGAGAGCATCGACAGCATCTTGTCTTTGTCGCCATCCGGCATCTCAAAGCGTACGGTGAGAGGAGAAATAACCCTGGCAGTAATGCCTTTATTGACCACGCGGTATTGCGGCACGCCTTCGGTCATAAATTTGCGAAAAGTGAAGGCAACGTCGCGGGCCGTTATCGGGCTGCCGTCATGAAATCGCGCCCTGGGATTGAGCGTGATTTCCACCCAATGATAGCTGTCGGGATAGCGGGCAGATTCAGCAATAAGGGGATAATAGCTGTTTGGCTCATCTTCAGAATTGGTAAACAGACGGTCGTATAACTCATCCGTCCGCGCGCCGGGGTTACCTCGCGAAGCAAAACGGTTGAAATTGTCATAAGTACCGATAGCCGACAGCGTGATCGTGCCGCCTTTGGGCGCATTCGGATTCACGTAGTCATAATGGCTGAAGCCGGAGCCATATTTGGGTTCGCCGGGTTGGGCAAACGCATCGCCCTGATGAACGGTTTCTGCCTGCGCGTATTGCGTCGCAAAAATGCACATTAACAGGGCAAACCAGCGAAATATCATGGTGTTAATTGACTCCAGCGAAAGAGGCCGACGATGACGGCAAGCCTAACAGCAGGCCAAAGACGAAGGCAATGCGCTTAAACAGTTATTTACGTTTTTTACCCGTCTTCAAACAGCGGGCTGATTCTCGCGATGAAAATAGTCGATAAGATGCGAAACGTTGCACGGACGGCTAAACAGGTAGCCCTGCAAATAAGTGACGCCATGTTCCACCAGCCACCCTGCCTGTTCCCAGGTTTCAACACCTTCCGCCACCGTATTTAAATCAAGTCGCTCAGCCAGCGTCAGTACCGTATCCAGCACGGGTGAGGTGACGGTTTCCAGCCCGATACTCTGCACGAATCCGCGATCGATCTTCAGAAAATCAAAATTGAATTTCTCCAGATAGATGAGCGCACTGTGTCCGGTACCAAAATCATCAATAGCAATACGGATGCCCTGCTGCTGTAACCATCTGAATTCTTGCGCAGCGTTCTTCTCGCTGACCATTGTGCGTTCGGTTAACTCGAAAACATAGTCAAAATGGTTAGCAGGCATTGCTGCAAGCCAGTTAAGCACATCCTGACGGAAATCGTTATCGACAAGATGTGCCGGAGAAATATTTAACGCCATGCGCGTGCCAACAGGCGTGACATGCATCAGGGCATGCGCATCCCGGGCTACAAGTTCAAAAAGGTGGCGGGTAAGCGGCGCCATCAGGTTTTGCAGTTCCGCGTAGCTGATAAACGCGTCGGGTGGAATACGCCCCTGCGTATGATGCGTCCAGCGCATCAGGGCCTCCAGCGCGACGGTTTTTCCGGTTGAGGCTTCCACAACAGGCTGATATTCAACATGAAATTCGCCTCGTTTAATACCCATCAAGATCTCTTTGCCCTGCCGCGCTTTTAAGGTCAGCAGCATAAAACAGGCTAAGGCGCTACACAGCCCCAGCACCAGTCCGGCCAGCAGGGTCATATCAAGATAGTTGGTCGGCACAGGAGAGCCATACAGCAGAATCCGGAGGGGATAACCGTTAACGGGAAGGCTTCTGACTGGCGGTTCAGTCAACGCGCGCGTGGCGACAATGCCCGATGATGCGGTGGTAAAGGCCTTATCGCCTGCAACGATGGCCATACCGGTCACTTCATGCTCTCTGGCGGCAAGCAATAACGCAGGCGGCAGCGTAATATTCATCGTAATAAGTACGCCGCTGGCGGCAAAGCGCGGATCTTTCAACCACAAAACAAGGGCTGGCTGGCCGGGCGCCAGCGGTGTGCCTGACATCAGCCGGATGTCTTTGTCATTTTCCAGCCGGGTGGTCGGTGAAATACGTGAAATATCCAGCTGCATATCACCCGTAGCGGACGAGCAAAAGGAGTTGTGTTGGTTAACCAGCAAAATAGCCCGCACGCTGCCGGTAAACGCCGCGCGGCGGGTCAGTTCGTTACTGACATCAGCACAATGCGCCTGGGTCTGATTACGCAACGGCGCAAGCGCATGAGTTAATCCATTCAGCCTGGCTTCAGCCGAGGCTTGCGCCGCACGGGCAAAACGATCGTGTTGATCGGTGATCCGCTGCCAGATAATCAGCAGCGTAACGGCGACAAACAGGGCACAAATGGTCAGGCCGAACAGGGCGCTCAGACTAAAAATTTTGCGCGGGCTGTTTACCTGCCGCGCAATAAGTGCGGTGAGTGGCATGGGCTCTCCCGAAAGCGCTTTTATTATTATTCACTGCGGCAACAGTTTCCCGGTGTTCGCCAGAATATAACGCTGGCGAAAGGGTGTCTGCATTTAAGATGATAAATATGACATTCTGTCGCGAACGAGGCATAAGGTGGGATAAAGGACGGTTTTATCTGAAACGTCAGGGAGAGGAGAGGCAAAAAAAAACGCCGCAAGCGGCGTTTTTCATTCTCGTTTTCGCAGACTTCAGGGGAAGGACATCAGCTTTGTTTGTTTGCTAAAACCCGCCGCGCTTCGCGGTAGCGGTTTTTCCAGTAGCTGTCGTTCAGATTCGAGATCATCACGCCACTGCTGGTTGATGCATGAACAAAGTTGTCATTACCGAGATAGATGCCTACGTGGCGTCCCGTTGAACCGGCGCGAAACAGAACCAGATCCCCTGCGCGCAGCCTTGCACGCTGAATGCTTTTTCCTGTTCCTTCCTGCTCGTAAGTAGAACGCGGCAGGTCAAGTCCAAACTGTTCGCGGAAGGTGGTTTGCACAAACGCAGAGCAGTCAATGCCGCGTTTGTTGGTGCCACCCAGGCGATAACGCACGCCTTTCCAGTCTGCATACTGATCCATCAGGCGGGATTTAACATCCACGTTCTGAACCAGCTTTTCGAATTCATCCTGAGACGCTTGAAGTAAAAAACTATCCTGGTTTTTAACTGCACGCGTATCAGTTTGCGCATTGTTATGGGTATTCGTTGAACTACATGCTGACAACAACGTCGCTAAGGCGACAGCGGGTAAAATCCGCGAGATATATCTCAATATCGGTTGAGACTTGACCATTATGTTTGTGATCCCTTGAAGTCCTTAACGACGAGAGTCGTCAGAATAATGCGAAACGGAACGAGGTTAATTAGCGCGACAAGGTAAGACAATTCCTGAATACCCAAAACGTGTTGTAGTGCACACTTTAAAGTGTAAATTCTGGAAATATTTTACTATAGGGCCTAATCGAAACTGAGGTTAACCGATTAGAGGCCGCATGGCGAGGGGTTTTAGCGACTTTTTTATAGGTTTTAATGATATGAAATAAGATTGTAACAAAGCGGCCACGTTATCGACAAAATCCGAAAAAGCTTGAATATCCGTGGCGCATTTCAGACGTTAAACGTGTAGAGAAGGGTAAACTGAGACAAATCTGTGTTTACATTTACGCTTCACAGTGTAAATCACTGCTGTACGTCATACGACAGGCTTGTCACTAACTTGATTAGCAGGCTAATTATCTGTTCGCCATTATTTACTCGCGGGAAAATAACGGCGACATCATACACAAATATGAATGGCTCAGTTCACCGGTTTATATTTACCGGGCAGATAACGATATAGCGCATTGACCAGATAATCGCTGGCGGGGGTTATTAACCACCAGCTCATTCCTACCAGCACAATACTCAGCGAGCCAACCACCACATCGGTAAACCAGTGCGCGCCAATCATAATGCGTGGCGTGGCAAATACCAGCACGATCGCCACGGCAATAAAGAAGGCTCGCCGCGTAAAATAGCGCAGCATAAAGCAGGCAAAGATCATCAGCATCATACCGTGATCGCCGGGGAAGCTGTTCGTCGACGCATCTTTGGCGGGAATGCCGGTTAACTGTGTCACATGATTGACGTTCGGGAAGAACCGGGTTGGGCTGGGATGCGAGACCGGGATCAGACGACACAGCTGATTCAGCACCACAGCAGAAATCAGCATCGCTACGCCAATGGCCAGCAGGCGGCGGCGTCCCTCCGGCGTTTCACGTCGCCAGAAGGTCAAATAGAGATAGCCCATCGCCAGTAACGCGACGCCATCAAAAGCGCGGAAATTAGTCACAGCCAGCAGCCAGAGCAGCGCTTTGTTAGTGACAAGCCGATCGTTGAACCAGTAGAAAATGTTTTTATCCAGCACAAACCATAAGCCATGATTGGCAGGCAGATACCAGGAAAAAAACAGCGCCAGACCCGCTGCATTCAACAACAGGATGGCCAATAAACGGTTAAAGGTCATTTTCATTAAGATCATATGAAGAATTGTAGCGTCGAAGATTATGCTACTTATCATAAACGAAGTTTCAACAAACTGGCTTGCAGTTCGTTCCAGTTTGCTAATGATTCGTTAATCATTTCAACCCGACTGTCCGGTGGGGGAGCGGGGCGTGTTTCAATGTGAAAATCGTCGCCCTGACGGTTCACGCTTACCAGCCCTTCCCGAATGCGTAAAACCCCTTTTACTCGCGTTACGGGCGCAAGACGTACCCATTCGAGCAGGCCAACCGTATCAAAAACGGTATCAGCATCGAACACCCAGCCGCAGGCAAAATAGCCCTGGCCTTCGTTAAGCGCGCGACGCCAGCGGGCATGAGGCGTCAAAGCCAGCGCCGACAGCCCGGCATCGTGCGCATGATGATGCTTCGCATCTGGAAGCACGCGATGATTTTTTCGCGGGCGAGTCAATAACTGCGCATCAATATTGCCGTAACTGACGTTAACCACGTCGCGACGGGAGTCATCCTGCGCCTGCCACGCCGCCAGCGCCAGACGGTCAGCCTCCGACCAGCGGTCTTCTTTATTAGCAATAATAATATCGGCCACGGCAAGCTGGTCGCGGAAATTTTCGTTTTCCACCACGCGCCTGTCACTAAGCTGGCGCGGATCAAGCAGGCAGAATGTGGCATCAAGCGCGAGCCAGGGACGATAAACGTCAGCGCCAAGCATATCCAGGATCTGCTTAGGATGGCCAAGCCCGGTAGGCTCAATCAGCAGGCGATCCGGCGCGGTCTGTTTTAGCAGCATGTTCAGCCCTACCTGCATCGGCAGTCCGTTCACACAGCACATGCAGCCACCGGGGATCTCTTTGAGCACCGCGCCGCTCTCCGCCAGCAGGGCGCCGTCAATCCCTACTTCACCAAACTCGTTGACCAGCACCGCCCATTTCTCGCTATCGGGCTTTTGTGAAAGAAGATGAAGCAGCGTTGTGGTTTTACCGCTGCCAAGAAAACCGGTAACTAAATTAACGCGTGTCATAATACTCTCTGTAAATTATTAAGTTTTATTTAACTTTTTTACCATCAGGCGATAATCTGAGAAGGTGACATCCATCGTCACTAACAGAATGAGGTTAATATGAAGGGCATCAAAACGGCGCTGGTCATTATGCTTTTAACCTCAGGGATGAGCGGTGCCCGGGCAGAGTTGGCGGAGGCCTTTAACAGTTCGGAAAACATTTCTTTTACCGGAAAGATTACTGAATCTACCTGTCGCGTCTCGCAACAGGCCAGCGAGATGATCAGTTTATGCGACCTCAATGGTATCAGTACACTACGAACGATGACCTACGCTGAAGAAACGCTTCAAAGTCATATCGCGCAACAGCAAATACGCTGGCTGAATCCCCAGCGAAGCCGCGCCATTGTTACCGTCAGCTATAACTGATATTGTTATATTATAACAAAAAAAGGCGAAGCGCACCCGCTTCGCCTTTTTTCAACCTGAACGTTATTCAGCACGACCCATGTAACGACGTTCCGGAATATGAATACGAATTTTATCACCGTTACTGAGATATTCAGGCACCTGGATGACCAGACCCGTACTCATCGTAGCGGGTTTGGTTCGCGCGCTGGCGGAAGCGCCTTTAATACCCGGCGTGGTTTCAATAATTTCCATATCCAGCGTTTGCGGCAGCTCAAGGGCCAGAATTTGTCCGTCCATCGTCAGCACCTGAAGGCCAGGAATGCCGCCGTCGGGGATGAACAGCAGTTCTTCCTCAATCTGATCTTTTTTGAAGACGTAAGGCGTATAGTCTTCGTCATCCATAAAGACGTATTCATCGCCGTCAACGTAGGAAAATGTCACCTGACGGCGGCTGAGGGAAATGGCCTCAAGAATGTCGTCGCCCTTAAAACGCTCTTCAACTTTCAGGCCGGTGCGGATATCGGTAAAGCGCATTTTATACAGCGTGGATGCGCCGCGCGCGCTGGGGCTTTGCACGTCGATATCCTTTACCAGCAGCAGTTTGCCGTTGAAGCTGACGGCCATACCTTTTTTAATTTCGTTTGCTCTTGGCATAAAAAGTTTCTCAAATTTAGAAGGGCAGAAAAATCATCGCGACAACTTACTCTTGCTCAGGACGTCAGGCAAGCACGTCCGGCGTTCATCAAGGGAAATGTCCAGAGTATAAGGATAGTATTTCATCAATCCGGCTGCTATTGTCGCGTTTTGCCATGAAAGGTAAGCCAGATGGAATGCCGCGCGGCCTGCGGTGCCTGTTGTATCGCGCCCTCAATCTCGACACCGATCCCCGGCATGCCTGAAGGCAAGCCTGCCAATACGCCGTGTATTCAACTCGACGAGCAGCGCCGCTGCAAAATATTCTTATCACCCCTGCGACCCGCCGTCTGTGCCAGCCTGATGCCTGATGCGGAGATGTGCGGCACCAGCAGCCAGGCAGCAATGATCTATCTGCTCGATCTTGAACGTCAAACGGCGCCCGGAAGCGTTAACTAAGCCAGTCAACGGCTGGCGGCCTTATGAGTGCCCGTAACTGTTATCCGCTGAACCTGCTTTCAGCACAATAAAGCCATCCTTATCCGCCTTCAGCGCCCCGTCAGCATTGAACCCGCTCAGCCGTTAATTTATGTGCTTAACGTGACAAAGTGTGCGTGTCGTCAAAAATTTACTACGCCGTTTTCGCTAAAACTTGCGTCGGAAGAGGGAACAGGAACACACTAATTGAAACGTTTCAGCGTTATCTCTCAGGCTCTGCCAGCACCGGATGACGCTTTTTTTCTCAACTTAGCTGAAACGATTCAATTTCGGCAGCGAGGAGAACTATGTTCCAGCTTGAATTATCCGCTATCCATCCTGGCGCAGCCGCCGGGAACAAAGAGGATGCCATTCGTCAGGTTGCCGCCGCGCTAACGCGTGCCGGTAACGTGGGCGAAGGCTACGTCAACGGCATGCTTGCGCGCGAACAGCAAACCTCAACCTATTTAGGTAACGGCATTGCTATTCCTCACGGCACCACCGATACCCGTGATTTGGTGTTGAAAACCGGCGTACAGGTCTATCAGTTTCCACAGGGTATTGCCTGGGGCGACGACCAGACCGCTTATGTGGTCATCGGTATTGCGGCAAAATCAGATGAGCACCTCGCGCTGCTGCGTCAGCTTACGCACGTTCTCAGCGATGACAGCGTGGCCGAATCGCTGAAAACCACGGACTCTGCCGAGACGCTGCGCAGCCTGCTGATGGGCGAAAAACAGGGCGGCGAATTTCAGTTCGATACGTCGCTGATTGCAACGGACGTTGCGGCCGGCGATCTGATGACGCTTCAGGCGCTGAACGCGGGCCGTTTACAGCAGGCGGGCGCGGTCGATGCGGCGTTTGTCAGCCGCGTGATTACCTCACGTCCGCTCAATCTGGGGCAGGGCATCTGGCTGAGCGACAGCACCGAAGGCAATCTTGGCAGCGCGGTGGCGGTCAGTCGCAGCGCAACGCCTTTTGAGGTTGAGGGCGAGAAAGCCGCGCTGCTGGTCACGGTTTCGGTCACCGACGATCGTCCACTGACTGTCCTCAACTACCTGAGCGATCTTCTGATCAATCAGCAGGCAGATCGTCTGCTGAGTGCCGATGCGGCAGGCATTCTGGCGCTGCTCACCAGCGAGGTTACCGAACAGGCCGACACGCTGACGGAAGAGTTCACCATTCGCAACGAACATGGCCTGCATGCCCGTCCGGGCACGGCGCTGGTCAGCGTGATCAAGCAGTTCAATTGCGACGTCAGCGTCATCAATCTGGACGGTAGCGGCAAACCGGCGAACGGCCGCAGCCTGATGAAAGTGGTGGCGCTGGGCGTGAAAAAAGGCCATCGCCTGCGCTTTACCTCCAGCGGCGAGGATGCCCGCGCGGCGCTGGACGCTATCGGCGCGGCCATCGCCAGCGGTCTTGGCGAGGGGGCAGCATGAGCAGACGCGTTGCCACCATTACGCTAAACCCGGCTTACGACCTGGTAGGTTACACGCCGGAAATCGAGCGCGGTGAGGTTAACCTGGTGAAAACCACCGGCCTTCACGCGGCGGGTAAAGGCATTAACGTGGCGAAGGTGCTGAAAGATTTAGGCATCGACGTCACCGTTGGCGGATTTCTCGGTAAAGAGAATCAGGACGGCTTTCAGCATCTGTTCAGCGAGCTGGGCATCGCCAACCGCTTTCAGGTGGTTGAAGGACGCACCCGCATCAACGTTAAGCTGACAGAAAAAGATGGCGAAGTGACCGACCTGAATTTCTCCGGCTTTGAGGTTACCGGTCAGGACTGGGAACGCTTCACCACCGACTCGCTGACCTGGCTCGGTCAGTTCGACATGGTCTGCGTCAGCGGCAGTCTTCCGGCAGGCGTGGCGCCAGATGCGTTCACCGAATGGATGAGCGCGCTGCGAACCCATTGCCCGTGCATCATTTTTGACAGCAGCCGCGAGGCGCTGGTGGCGGGTCTGAAGGCGGCGCCGTGGTTGGTCAAACCCAATCGCCGCGAGCTGGAAATCTGGGCCGGTCGCAAACTTCCCACATTACAGGACGTCATTGAGGCCGCACACGCGCTACGCGAGCAGGGCATCGCCCACGTAGTCATTTCACTGGGCGCGGAAGGCGCGCTGTGGGTAAACGCTTCAGGTGAATGGATCGCCAAACCTCCCGCATGCGAAGTGGTCAGCACCGTTGGCGCAGGGGATTCAATGGTCGGCGGGCTGATTTACGGCCTGCTGATGCGCGAGTCCAGCGAGCACACGCTGCGACTTGCCACGGCTGTGGCAGCCCTGGCGGTCAGCCAGAGCAACGTAGGCGTTACCGATCGTACCCAGTTGGCCGCAATGATGGCGCGCGTCAAGCTGGAACCCTTTAACTGACAGCAGGAGAGGTACAATGAAAACGCTGCTGATAATAGATTCTTCGCTGGGGCTGGCAACGGGCTATCTGGCAAAAAATATGGCTACCGCGGCGGCGGGCGGCCTTGGCATCACCCTTACAGACAACGTCGCTGACGCCGATCAGGTTATCGTGGCAGGCAAAAATATGCCGAACGATGCCAGCCTGAACGGTAAGGCAATTTACCTGGCGGATATCGAACAGCTTCTTCGCCAGCCCGATGCCGTGCTGTCGAAAGCACAGAGCGAAGCGAAACCCTGGCATGCACCCGCGCCAACGGCTGCGGTTGCCAGCCCTGCGGCCGCGCCGTCAGGGATGAAGCGCATCGTCGCCGTTACCGCCTGCCCGACGGGCGTCGCGCACACCTTCATGGCGGCGGAAGCGATTGATGCTGAAGCCAAAAAACGCGGCTGGTGGGTGAAAGTTGAAACCCGCGGCTCCGTAGGCGCAGGCAATGCCATTACGCCGGAAGAGGTGGCGGAAGCCGATCTGGTGATTGTGGCGGCAGATATCGACGTGGATCTGGCGAAATTTGCCGGTAAACCGATGTATCGCACCTCAACCGGTCTGGCGCTGAAGAAAACGGCGCAGGAGCTGGATAAAGCGGTTGCGGAAGCGCGCCCTTATCAGCCGAAAGGCGGCAGCCAGCCGCAGGGCAGCGAGAAAAAAGAGGGGTCTGGCGCCTATCGTCATCTGCTGACCGGCGTATCGTACATGCTGCCGATGGTGGTGGCGGGCGGTCTGAGCATTGCACTCTCCTTCGCGTTCGGTATTACGGCATTTAAAGAGCAGGGCACGCTGGCCGCGGCGCTGATGCAGATCGGCGGCGGCAGCGCCTTTGCGCTGATGGTGCCAGTGCTGGCGGGCTTTATCGCTTTCTCCATTGCCGATCGTCCCGGCCTGACGCCGGGTTTGATCGGCGGTATGATCGCCACCAGCATCAATGCCGGCTTTCTTGGCGGTATCATTGCGGGCTTCATAGCCGGTTACGCTGCGAAGCTGATCGGCTCGAAGGTCAGGCTGCCGCAAAGTATGGAAGCGCTAAAACCTATCCTGATTATTCCGCTGGTGGCCAGCCTGATTACCGGCCTGCTGATGATTTACGTGGTCGGCAAACCGGTTGCCGGGATCATGACATGGCTGACACACTGGCTGGCTAACCTGGGGACGGCGAATGCGGTAGTGCTGGGCGCGATCCTCGGCGGTATGATGTGTACCGACATGGGTGGCCCGGTCAATAAAGTGGCGTATGCGTTTGGCGTTGGCTTGCTGAGTTCCCAAACCTACGCGCCGATGGCAGCGATCATGGCGGCGGGCATGGTTCCTCCGCTGGCGATGGGACTGGCGACGCTGGTGGCGCGTAAGAAATTCAATAAAGGCCAGCAGGAAGGCGGCAAAGCGGCGCTGGTGCTTGGCCTGTGCTTTATCTCTGAAGGGGCAATTCCGTTTGCCGCCCGCGATCCGATGCGCGTTCTGCCCTGCTGTATCATTGGCGGTGCGCTGACCGGCGCCATTTCGATGGCGGTGGGCGCGAAGCTGATGGCGCCGCATGGCGGGCTGTTCGTCCTGCTGATCCCTGGCGCGATTACGCCAGTGCTGGGTTACCTGATGGCGATTGTGGTGGGAACCGTTGTGGCGGGCCTTGCCTATGCCGTACTGAAACGCCCCGAAGTGGAAGCCGTAAAAGCATAAATAACGTCAGAAAGAAAAAAGCGCGGTTGCCCGCGCTTTTTTTATGCCTGCTCAGCCTTCAGCCAGGCTATCTCATCCTTCCAGATATCCGGATTTATCGTTTCCAGAATCATCGGGATGCCGTCAAAACGCTGGTCTTTCATCAGCCAGCTAAACGCCGCTTTTCCGATATTGCCTTCGCCGAGGCTGTGATGGCGATCGACGCGGCTGGCAAATTCGCTTTTGGCATCGTTAAGGTGCATGCCGCGCAGGTAGTCAAAGCCCACGATACGCGAGAACTCATCAAAGGTTTTTTCGCACGCTTCCGCACTGCGTAAATCGTAACCCGCGGCAAACGCATGGCAGGTATCAATGCAGACGCCGACGCGGGACTTGTCGTCGACGCCGTCAATGATCGCGGCCAGATGCTCAAAGCGAAAGCCGAGGTTGCTACCCTGTCCGGCGGTATTCTCAATGACCGCCGTCACGCCATGCGTTTTCTCCAGCGCGATATTGATCGACTCGGCGATACGTTTCAGGCACTGATCTTCGTCAATCTGATGCAGGTGGCTGCCCGGATGGAAGTTCAACAGCGCCAGCCCAAGCTGTTCGCAGCGGCGCATTTCATCAAGAAATGCCTCGCGCGACTTGTCCAGCGCCTCCCGGACCGGATGGCCGAGGTTGATCAGATAGCTGTCATGGGGAAGAATTTGTCCGGCGTTATAATGATATTTTTCACAGGCGGTACGGAAGGCGTCAATCACCGCGTCGCTCAGATCGGCAGCGCGCCACTGTCGCTGATTTTTGGTAAATAATGCAAACGCCGTGGCGTCCAGCTCGTGGGCGCGAAGCACCGCCTGATCCACGCCGCCTGCGGCGCTGACGTGAGCACCAATGTATTTCATGCCGTTTCTCCTGTCAGGGCACCAGAACGTAAGCGGCAATGATAACCATAAACGGCGTGTTTATCACAACAAAGCTTAGCGCCGCTCAGAGCAAACGTCCCGGCGTCGCGCTGGCAGTACGCGTAGAGGTGGTTTAAAAGTGAAATTGATTATATATTTATAATTAACCAGAATAAGTAATAGGAGAAGGCATGTTCAGGCGAATGCGTCGATGGCTGGGATTCTTTAATAAAAACGTGCTGCTGCTGTGGTATGCCTGTCGTAACCCGCTTACGCCGGGCTGGATCAAGCTGCTCTCCGCCGGACTTGGCGTCTATGCCGTAAGTCCTGTCGATCTTATACCCGACGTCATTCCGTTTGTCGGTCTGCTGGATGATGCGGTTATCGTGCCAGGCGGCATCGCGCTGCTGATTCGGCTGCTGCCTGCGGAGGTGAAGCGGGCCAGCGAGGCCCGGGCCACGCGGCGGCCAGGAAAGGGCAGGCGTTTTACACCGCTGACGATGGTGGGCTTATTTATCCTGCTGTGGCTGGCGCTGACCGTTTACCTTATCTGGCGTTAGTGAGGTACAAGAACAATGCATATCACGTTACGACAGCTTGAGGTGTTCAGCGAAGTGCTGAAAAGCGGCTCCACCACCCAGGCGTCACAGGTTATGTCACTGTCGCAGTCGGCGGTGAGCGCTGCGCTGGCGGATCTGGAAGGGCAGCTTGGCGTACAGCTTTTTGATCGCGTAGGTAAACGGCTGATGGTTAACGAGCACGGGCGGCTGCTCTATCCGCGCGCGGTGGCGTTACTGGAACAGGCCACTGAGATCGAGCAGCTTTTCCGTGAGGATAACGGCGCGCTACGCGTGTTCGCCAGCAGCACCATCGGCAACTATCTGCTGCCCGGCATGATTGCCCGCTGGCGCAGCGATTTTCCTGAACTGCCGCTCGAATTAAGCGTAGGCAACAGCCAGGACGTGATTAACGCGGTAGCGGATTTTCGCGTTGATATCGGTCTGATCGAAGGGCCAAGCCATATGACCGGGCTGATTAGCGAACCGTGGCTGGAGGACGAACTGGTGGTTTTTGCCGCGCCGGATGCAACGATTTTCCGGCAGCCGGTCACGCTGGATTCCCTCGCCGCCGCGTCGTGGATCCTGCGCGAGCACGGCTCCGGCACGCGTGAAATCGTTGATTATTTGCTGCTTTCCCATCTGCCGCCGTTTCGGCTGGCGCTGGAGTTAGGCAACTCGGAAGCCATTAAACACGCTGTGCGGCACGGCATGGGCATCAGTTGCCTGTCGCGCCGCGTGATTGAGGAGCAACTGGCGGTAGGCACGCTTCGCGAAGTCCGCATCCCGCTGCCGCCGCTTAAACGCACGCTCTATCGTATTCACCACCGTCAGAAACATCTCTCCAAATCTCTGCTGAGATTCCTTAGCTATTGCACGGAATAACGGCGCAAAACTTATAATTGCGCGGCGATCATGAAGCTATCTTATAACGGGGCGGAATCACTACCCGTCAGGAAGCAGTTTGCTACAATCGCGCCTTATTTTACCCAGGACACAGCATTTCAAGATGGTTAAGGACACAAAAACAACAGAACAGCCTGCGCTACGACGCGAGCTTAAGGCGCGCCACCTCTCCATGATCGCCATTGGCGGCTCTATCGGTACGGGCCTGTTCGTCGCCTCCGGCGCGACGATCTCTCAGGCGGGGCCGGGCGGCGCGCTGCTCTCTTATATATTGATCGGCTTGATGGTCTATTTTCTGATGACCAGCCTTGGTGAACTGGCGGCGTTTATGCCCGTTTCAGGTTCGTTTTCTACCTACGGCGCAAACTATGTTGAAGAAGGTTTTGGCTTCGCGCTGGGCTGGAACTACTGGTACAACTGGGCGGTAACCATCGCTGTCGATCTCGTCGCCTCGCAGCTGGTGATGACGTACTGGTTCCCGGACACGCCCGGCTGGATCTGGAGCGCGCTGTTTCTTTGTCTGATTTTCCTGCTTAACTACATTTCAGTAAAAGGCTTCGGCGAGGCGGAATACTGGTTCTCGCTGATTAAAGTAGTCACGGTCATTATCTTCATCGGCGTGGGCGTACTGATGATCGTCGGCATTTTGCGCGGCGGCGAAGGTGCGGGCTGGCATAACTGGCAGATCGGCGACGCGCCGTTTGCAGGAGGATTCTCCGCGATGATTGGCGTGGCGATGATCGTCGGTTTCTCTTTCCAGGGCACCGAGCTTATTGGTATCGCCGCCGGTGAGTCGGAAGAGCCGGCAAAAAATATCCCTCGCGCGGTGCGGCAGGTGTTCTGGCGCATCCTGCTGTTTTACGTCTTTGCGATCCTGGTGATCAGCCTGATTATTCCCTATACCGATAGCAACCTGCTGCGTAATGACGTGAAAGATATCAGCGTCAGCCCCTTCACACTGGTCTTTCAGCATGCCGGACTGCTCTCCGCTGCGGCGGTGATGAACGCGGTGATCCTGACCGCGGTGCTCTCGGCAGGCAACTCAGGCATGTATGCCTCAACCCGCATGCTCTTTACCCTGGCGCGGGAAGGCAAAGCGCCACGCCTCTTCGGCAAGCTTTCCAAAGGCGGCGTTCCGCGCAACGCGCTGTATGCCACCACGGTGGTGGCGGCGCTCTGTTTCCTCAGTTCTATGTTTGGTAATCAGACGGTCTATCTGTGGCTGCTGAATACCTCCGGCATGACCGGGTTCATTGCCTGGCTGGGCATCGCGGTCAGCCACTATCGTTTCCGTCGCGGTTACGTGTCGCAGGGGCGCGATCTGTCAGACCTGCCTTATCAGTCCGGTTTCTTCCCGCTCGGCCCGATCTTCGCCTTCATTCTTTGTCTGATCATCACCCTTGGGCAGAACTATCAGGCGTTCCTTGAAGATCGCATTGACTGGTATGCGGTAGCGGCCACCTACATCGGCATCCCGCTGTTTTTAGTCATCTGGTTTGGCTACAAGCTGACTAAAAAATCCCGTTTTGTGAAATATCAGGACATGCAGTTTCCTGATACAAAATAGCCGATGCAATGAAAGGCGCGCGTCGTGCGCCTTTTTTATGAAAACAGTATTGATAATTATTATCACTTTCGTTATTGTCTCGGGCGTGACTTTTTGACGCTATGGAGCAGGCAACGATGTTCAACGGATCGATAGTGAAATGTCTTTTAGTGTTTTTCTCACTCGCCATCAGTAACGGCTGGGCCGCCACGGTAACCGATATTGCCGGACGCGAGGTGACTGTCCCTGAAAAGGTGGATCGCATTCTGCTGGGAGAAGGACGACTGTTTTACGCCCTCTCGCTGCTGGAAGGGCAGAAGCCGCTGGATCGTATCGTTGGCTGGCAGGGCGACTTCCGCAAGCTGGATACGCAAACCTACGCGCAGTACCGCAAAAAATTCCCCAAAATTGATGATATTCCTCTCATCGGCCACACGTCTGCCGACAGCATCAGCCCGGAAAAAGTGTTAACGCTCAATCCGGATATTGCCGTCTTTGGTCTGGCCGGACACGGGCCGGGCAGGCACAGCGAGCTGGTTAATCAACTTGAGCGCGCCGGCGTGCCGGTGGTTTTTGTCGATTTTCGCACGGCGCCGCTTAAAAACACCGTACCAAGTATGCGCCTGCTGGGCAAAGTCCTGCACCGGGAGCAGCAGGCGGAAAGCTATATCGATTTTTATCAACAAAACCTCCGGCGGGTGACGGATATTACTCAGGCGATTGCCGCCGCCGATAAGCCAAAGGTCTTTATTGAACTTCACGCGGGGATGCGGGACGAGTGCTGCGGCTCTGCCGGTAAAGGAAATATGGGCGACTTTATCGATCTGGCCGGGGGCGACAATATCGCGCGGGATCTGCTGCCTGGCCCGTTGGGCACGGTAAACCTCGAAAAAGTTATCGCCAGCCAGCCAAATGTGTATATTGCCAGCGGCGGTAAAGCACCTGGCACCGCGCCGGGGATTCAACTGGGCGCGCAGGTGACGCCGCAGCAGGCGCAGCAAAGCCTGGCGATTGCGCTTTCACGACAGGGGATCCGTGATCTGGAGGCGGTAAAAGCGGGGCATGCCTGGGCAATATGGCATAATTTCTACAACTCGCCTTATAACATCCTGGCGATCCAGGCCTTCGCCACGTGGTTCTATCCCGAAAAATTCGCCGATCTCGATCCTGCCGTAACGGAAGCGCAGCTCTATCGGCAGTTTCTGGCGGTAGAGCCAACGGGCACATACTGGATGTCGGCAAAATAACAGCAGGTATTACTCATGCACGTTTCTTCTCCGCCAGCGACAACCGGCGATGCATCCATTATGGTGCGTTACCATCGGCTGCTGCGCTATCGCTTACTGATGATCGGCGTACTGCTGCTGGCTATTTTTACCTCGCTGGTGCTGGACTTTACCCTGGGTCCGTCCGGCCTGTCGCTCAGTACGCTCTGGCAGACGCTGCTTTCGCCGGAGAGCGTGGACGCGGGAACGCGGGTGATCGTCTGGGATATTCGCCTGCCTTATGCGCTGATGGCGGTGATGGTGGGGCTGGTGCTGGGGCTGGCAGGCGCGGAGATGCAAACCATTCTGAATAACCCGCTGGCCAGTCCGTTTACGCTCGGCGTCTCGTCGGCGGCGGCGTTCGGCGCCGCGCTGGCCATTGTGCTGGGGCTGGGCATTCCTGGTATTGCCGACCAGTGGTTTATTTCGGCCAACGCCTTTGTTTTTGCGCTGTTCGCCGCGCTGATGCTCGACGGCATCACCCGCTGGACGCGCGTAGCAACGTCCGGCGTGGTGCTGTTTGGCATCGCGCTGGTCTTTACCTTTAACGCGCTGGTATCAATGATGCAGTTTATCGCCAGCGAAGATACTTTGCAGGGGCTGGTATTCTGGACGATGGGCAGCCTGGCGCGCGCCTCCTGGGAGAAGCTGGGCGTGCTGCTGATTGCGTTCGCCATTCTGGCACCGCTGTCGATGATGAGTTCGTGGAAGCTTACGGCGCTGCGGCTCGGCGAAGATCGTGCGCTCAGCTTTGGTATCGACGTGCGTCGCCTGCGTCTCGCCACGCTGTTGCGCATCAGCATTCTTTCCGCGCTGGCGGTGGCCTTCGTTGGCCCGATTGGCTTTATTGGTCTGGTTGCGCCGCACATCGCCCGTCTGATTTTCGGCGAAGATCACCGTTACTATCTGCCCGCCAGCGCGCTGACCGGTGCGCTGGTGCTGTCATTGGCCTCTATCGTCTCGAAAAATCTGGTATCGGGCGTTATCGTCCCCGTAGGCATCGTCACCTCGCTGGTGGGTGTGCCTTTCTTTCTGAGCATTATTTTGCGCCACCGTGGGAGCGTCTGATGGAAGGATTATCCCTTGCTCATTTCCAGGCAGGCTATCCGAAGCGTGAGGTGATCCGCGATCTTAACGTGCCTCTGCTGCCTGCCGGAAAAATAACGGTGCTGCTGGGGCCGAACGGCTGTGGTAAGTCGACGCTGTTGCGTGCCATCGCCGGGCTGAATAGTGGCCGTGGCGAACTGCGGCTCAACGGCGAAGATCTGATGTCGCTGTCGTTTGCGCAGCGCGCCGATCGCGTGGTGTATCTGCCGCAGTCGCTGCCTGCGGGTGTCCACCTGCACGTGCTGGAATCAATTATTGTCGCTCAGCGCGCGTCGGGCAATCGGGGCAGCGAGTCAGACGTTATGGCCCTGCTGAAGCGGCTCGGCATTGAGCACCTGGCGCTGAGCTATCTCGATCAGCTCTCCGGCGGACAAAAACAGCTGGTCGGTCTGGCGCAATCGCTTATTCGTCGTCCGTCGCTGTTATTACTTGATGAACCGCTGAGCGCGCTGGATTTAAATTATCAGTTTCACGTTATGTCGTTAATTCGACGGGAAACACAGCAGCGCAATATTATTACGGTGGTGGTGGTACATGATATTAATATCGCTCTGCGTCATGGTGACCACGTATTAATGCTGCAAAATGGAGAACTCATTGCTGATGGCCAGCCGGAAAACGTGATTACCCCGGAAACGCTGGCGAAAGTCTATGGTGTGCGGGGGCGCATTGAGCGCTGCTCGCAGGGGAAACCCCAGGTATTAATTGATGGTCTGGTTGCCGAACCGACTTTCTGATCCGGTCAAATAACAACTTAACGGGCAGCGCAATACTGCCCGAATAATTATCCAGTTTAATTAAGCAGAAAACGTTCTGCTGTTTTAGTGTGGGCAAAATACCCTTTAACTATAAATGCGCCTCAAGGAGAGAGTATGTTCAGGTTGAACACATTTGTACGCTATGGTCTTTATACCTCCGTTTCTTTATTCGTCTTAACGGCTCACGCTGAGGAGAGGCAGCAGGATACGCTGGTGGTTACCGCATCGGCAGTAGAGGTAAATCTGAAAGACGCCCCCGCCAGCATCAGCGTGATCACCGCTGAAGATCTCAAACGAAAACCGGTACAAAATCTGAAGGATGTACTGCGAGACGTGCCGGGCGTACAGCTCATCAGCGAAGGCGATAACCGTAAAGGCGTCGGCCTGCGCGGGCTGGACAGCAGCTATACCCTCATCCTTATCGACGGCAAAAGGGTCAACTCCCGCCATGCCGTTTTCCGCCACAACGACTACGACCTTAACTGGGTGCCGGTGGACGCCATTGAGCGGATTGAAGTGGTGCGTGGGCCGATGTCATCGCTGTACGGCTCAGATGCGCTGGGCGGCGTGATCAATATTATTACCCGACAAACGGGCAAGGCCTGGCACGGAACGTTGAGTGCGGACACCACCTTCCAGTCGCACCGTGACCGCGGCGACAGCCACAACGGTAACTTTTTTGCCAGCGGGCCTTTGGTAGATGATGTGCTTAGCGTCAAGACTTACGGCAGTCTGGGCAGGCGCGGTAAAGATGCGCAGCAGTCGTCTTCCACCTCAGCCACCGGCTGGACGCCGCGTATTGAGGGCTACAGCGCGCGCAACGCCGATGTCGAATTCTCGTTCACGCCTTCGGAAACGCAGGATTTCGCCGTCGGCTACGGCTTCGACCGTCAGGATCGCGATTCCGACTCGCTGGATAAAACCCGGCTTGAGCGCCAAAACTACTCGCTCAGTCATAACGGGCGCTGGGGTTGGAGCCAGACCGAACTGCGCTTATACGGCGACCGCATTGAGAACGTCATCAGTGACGGCGACCTGGTTTCCACCAACCAGTCGCTGGACGGAAAGCTGATCCTGCCGCTGGGAGACATTCGTCAACTGCTGATCGTCGGCGGCGAGCTTCGTCACGATCGGCTGGCAGATTCGGTGAAACTTCAGGGCAGCGGGCGGGCATCGGCCAGCCAGTATGCGTTGTTCGTTGAAGACGAGTGGCAGATGCTGGATTCGCTGTCGCTGACCAGCGGCGTGCGCATGGACAAGCATGAAACCTACGGCGATCGCTGGAGCCCCCGCGCCTATCTGGTCTATAACGCCAGTGAGACTGTCACGCTGAAGGGCGGCTGGGCCAATGCCTTTAAGGCGCCGTCGCTGCTGGAACTGAGCCCTGACTGGAAAACGGCGTCCTGTCGCGGTTCCTGTACAATCATCGGTAATAGCGATCTTAAACCGGAGACCAGCGAAAGCGTCGAACTGGGCCTTTACTATCATGGCGACGAGGGCGCGTTCGACGGCGTTATCGCCAGCCTTACCGCCTTTCAGACCAGGGTAAAGGATCGCATTGATATCGCCCGCACCGCCTCGCTTACCGACGCGCCGGGTTACAGTAACTTCGTGGGCGTTGAAAATGGCAAACCGGTATTTCACTATTACAACGTCAACCGGGCGCTTATCAATGGTGTTGAAACCGAGCTGAAAATTCCGATTTCTCCTGCCTGGAAACTGACGCTGAACTATACCTATGCCGATGGGCGCGACCGCAGCGGCGGCGGCAATAAACCGCTGGAGACGCTGCCGTTGCATACCGCTAACGGCACGCTGGACTGGTCGCCGCTGGCAGACTGGGCGTTCTACGTTCAGGCGAAATATTCTGGCGAGCGCCGTACGCTGAAAGACGATGGTCTGACGCCGGGCGGCTACGTGGTGTGGAATAGCGGAGGGAGCTGGCAGGCCAGTAAAGCCGTGAAGGTAAGAGCGGGCGTGCAGAATGTCGGCGACAAAGATCTGAACCGCGACAGCTATGGCTTTAATGAAGACGGTCGCCGCTATTTTGCGGCAGTTGATTACAGCTTCTGAATAAAAAAGGCCGGATAACCGGCCTTAATTTTTTAAGCAGAAAGGTGTTCTGCATGGAAACGGAGATGGTCTTCCACAAAGCTGGAAATAAAAAAGTAGCTGTGATCGTACCCTGGCTGAATACGCACGGTGAGCGGAAAGCCTTTCTCTCTGGCAATCTCTTCCAGCCGTTCAGGATGAAGCTGATCGGCAAGAAACTGATCGCTGTCGCCCTGATCGATCAGCATCGGCACCGCTGCTTTCGCCTGACGCATCAGCCAGCAGCTGTCATAAGGCAGCCAGGTTTCCACTGAATCGCCCAGATAGGCGCTGAACGCTTTACGACCCCACGGCACGTCGGCCGGGTTGACGATGGGCGCAAAGGCCGAGGCGGAAACAAAGCGCTCTGGCGCGCGCAGCGCCAGCATCAGCGCGCCGTGACCGCCCATTGAGTGTCCCATGATCGCCTGGCGCTCGCTGACGTGAAAGTTATCCGCAATCAGCGTCGGCAGCTCTTCGCTAAGGTAGTCATACATGTGAAAGTGCGCAGCCCACGGTGCCCGGGTGGCGTTGAGATAAAACCCCGCGCCCTGACCGAGATCGTAGCCCTCATCGTTCGCCACGCCTTCGCCGCGCGGGCTGGTATCCGGCATTACCAGCACCAGCCCCAACTCAGCAGCAACGCGCTGCGCGCCGGACTTGGTGGCGAAATTTTCATCGGTGCAGGTCAAACCCGCCAGAAACCACACCACCGCAGGCGGGGTGTCATTTTTTGGTGCGGGCAGGAAAATACTGAACGTCATATCGCAGTTCAGCGTGTCTGCACGGTGACGGTAACGCTGCTGCCAGCCGCCAAACAGACGATGTTCTTCCAGAAGTTCCAGCGATGATGCCATCCATCCTCCCGATTATTTGTTGAAGTGCACCACGGAGCGAATCGACTTTCCTTCATGCATCAGGTCGAAGGCGTCATTAATCTCTTCCAGCGGCAGGTTATGAGTGATGAAATCATTAAGCTGGAATTCACCGTCCATATAGCGCTGAACGATGCCAGGCAGCTGCGAGCGGCCCTTCACGCCACCAAATGCGGATCCGCGCCAGACGCGACCGGTAACCAGCTGGAACGGACGGGTCGAAATCTCTTCGCCCGCGCCCGCCACGCCAATAATTACCGATTCGCCCCAGCCCTTATGGCAGCACTCCAGCGCGGAACGCATGACGTTGACGTTGCCGATGCACTCAAACGAGAAATCCACGCCGCCGTCGGTCATGTCGACAATGACCTCCTGAATCGGCTTATCGTAATCTTTTGGATTCACCAGATCGGTGGCGCCCAGTTTAGTGGCGAGATCGAACTTGCTGGTATTGATATCAATGGCAATGATGCGTCCGGCTTTTGCCATCCGCGCACCAATGATTGCCGAAAGGCCGATGCCGCCCAGACCGAAGATGGCCACGGTATCGCCTTCCTTCACTTTTGCCGTGTTCATCACCGCGCCCATGCCGGTGGTCACGCCGCAGCCCAGCAGGCAAACTTCTTCAAGCGGCGCTTCTTTGCTGATTTTTGCCAGCGAAATTTCCGGTACCACGGTGTATTCCGAGAAGGTGGAGGTACCCATATAGTGGAAAATCGGCTTGCCGTCCTTAAAGAAACGCGTGGTGCCGTCCGGCATCAGACCTTTGCCCTGCGTGGTGCGGATCGCCTGACAAAGGTTGGTTTTACCAGACAAACAGTACTTACATTTGCCGCATTCAGGCGTGTAGAGCGGAATCACGTGATCGCCGACCGCCACGCTGGTCACGCCTTCGCCGACCGCTTCCACCACGCCGCCGCCTTCATGGCCCAGAATCGCCGGAAAAACGCCTTCAGGATCTTTGCCTGACAGCGTATAGGCATCGGTATGACACACGCCGGTGGCGACAATGCGCACCAGCACTTCGCCTTTCTGCGGCGGCATTAAATCCACTTCTTCAATCTTCAGGGGTTCGCCGGCGGCCCAGGCCACGGCGGCACGTGTTTTAATCATTTCCATCGTCTTCTCTTTCATGTTTCGGGGGGTAATAGTCATTATGGACCAGTTTCACTGACTGGCTCATTGTCGCGTTGCGCAATGATCAGGTATTTGAGTGCTTCAACGTTGGGGGTAAACGCGTCGCGGCGCCAGATGAGGCGGGTGGTTGCCTCACTAACGTCATCGGGCAGGGCATGACGTTTAAAGCGCGCCTGCGTCGGCATCAGCGCAAGCACGGATTCGGGTAATAACGCGAGTCCCGCGCCGCCGGCAACACAGGCAAGCAGGGTATGATAAGACTGAATTTCCCTGACCGGTCCCGGCTCGACGCCGCTGCTGCGGAACCAGTTTTCAAGGCGCAGGCGGTAAGAGCAACCGGACCTGAAGGCAAACAGCGTGTAGCCTTCGGCGTCGGCAGGCTGTGCAATGGACGGCCGCTCGGGGCTGGAGATAAGCACCATCTGCTCCTGAAACGCAATGCAGCTGTTGAGTTCTTCGGCCAGCACCGGCCCGTCCACCAGCGCCGCTGCCAGCGAACCCTGACGTACGCGCTGGATAAGCTCTCTGGAGGTATCCGTAATCAGCGAGATGACCATTGTGGGATAGCGCTGATGGCAGGCGGCCAGCAGATCGGGCAGGCGGGCGGCGGCGGTGCTCTCCATCGCACCCAGCGCGAACTGGCCGCCGGGTTCGCCGCTGTGCGCCATACTCAGCGCTTCCTCGCTCAGCGCAAGAATGCGCCGTGCATAGTTAAGAAAGTTATGGCCCAGCGGGGAAAGACGCAGACGCTGCTTCTCACGAATAAAGAGGTCGCAGCCCATCTCCTGCTCCAGCTGGCGCAGGCGCGTGGTGAGGTTCGAGGGCACGCGGTGCAGCTGCGTTGCCGCACGGATCACCGAGCCGGTTTCGGCGACTGCGCAGAACATTTTTAGCTGAGTCAGATCCATGTATTCTCTTTCAGGGAATAAAGTGTTGTTGATTATTCACTTTTCGTCAGTTTAACCATGCGCCATGATTGAGGCAACGATTGGTTAACACCTGCTTATAAAAACAAGGAAATCACTATGGCTTTTCGCGTGGCGCTCACCGCGTTTATCACCCTTGTAGTGGCAATGGGCATTGGACGATTCGCCTTCACGCCACAGGTGCCGCTGATGATCGGCGAGCATCAGCTTTCACTGACCAGCGCAGGCGTGGTGGCGGCGTTTAACTACCTCGGCTATCTCTGCGGCTCATGGAATGCGATGCGCACGACGCGGCATGTCGAGCGGCGGCTTCAGGTCGGTCTGTGGGGCGCGGTGGCGCTGACGCTGCTGTCGGCGGCAGCCTCCGGCCCCTGGCTGCATGGCGCCATCCGCTTTTTTATCGGCTGGGCCAGCGGCTGGGCAATGGTGCTGGTAGCCGCCTGGAGCAATGAACAACTGCACCGGCTGGGGCGGACAAAAATGAGCGCGGCGGTCTTTGCCGGGCCGGGCACCGGTATTTTTCTTAGCGGAATGCTGGCGGTGCTGTTGCATAAGTACAGCATTAACGCGGCGTGGGCATGGTGTGCCTACGGACTGTTGGCGCTGGCGCTGGTCGCGCTGGTCGCGCGCAACCTCCCGCGCAAAGGCGAGCTTCACCGTCCCGAAACCGCGCCGGAACCGCTGGTTCTGACGCCGGGCCTGAAAAAACTGGTCTGGAGCTACAGTCTGGCGGGCTTTGGCTATATATTGCCCGCAACTTTCCTTTCGCAAATGGCTGCCGAACGTTTTCCGGGCAGTCTTTTTGCGCAGTTTATCTGGCCGATTTTCGGCGGCGCGGCGGTAATCGGCATCGGTCTGGTGATCCTGACGCGGCACTACGGTCACGCCAACACGCGGCTGGCGATCGTGCTTTGGGCGCAGGCCCTCGGTGTATTTTGCGCCGATATAATTCCGGGGATCGCCGGACTGACGCTGGGCGCGGCGCTGATCGGCGGTGGCTTTCTCTGCGCGGTACAGCTTTCCCTGCTGTACGGTCGCGAGCTGGCGCCGCTGCACACGCGTTACATGGCGGGCCTGCTGACCACCGGCTATGCGGTAGGGCAACTGGTGGGGCCGATGCTGTCTGCTATTTCAACAGCATTGACCCACCGGCTTGAACCGGCGCTGTGGATTGCAGGCGCGGCGCTGGTGGTTGCGGGCGCGCTGGTCTGGCGACGCGATGCGGCGGCAGCGTGAAACTGTTTCATGGCAATTGACAGGGATTCACTGGATTAACGCCAGATTGTGTTCCAAAATAGCGCCTCAGAATTTTGCCCGTTCCCATGAGTACGGGCGTGTCACCTGCCGGAGAAAATATCGCCATGGCTACGTTAAGTCAGGAAGCTGCACTGGTTCACGAAGCGCTGCTCGCCCGTGGGCTGGAAACCCCGCTGCGCGCACCCGCGCGCGAGCTGGATGATGAAACCCGTAAGCGCCTGATCGCTGAACACATGACGGAAATCATGCAGCTGCTTAACCTCGATCTGGACGATGACAGCCTGGCCGAAACGCCGCATCGTATCGCTAAAATGTACGTGAATGAGGTGTTTTCCGGCCTCGACTACGCTAACTTTCCAAAAATCACCCTGATTGAAAACAAAATGAAGGTTGATGAGATGGTGACGGTACGTGACATCACCCTGACCAGCACCTGCGAACACCATTTTGTGATAATCGATGGTAAGGCGACCGTTGCCTATATCCCGAAGGATAAGGTGATTGGCCTGTCAAAAATCAACCGCATTGTGCAGTTTTTCTCCTCCCGCCCACAGGTGCAGGAGCGTCTGACCCAGCAAATTTTGCTGGCGCTTCAAACGCTGCTTGGCACCAACAACGTGGCGGTGTCGATTGATGCGGTGCACTACTGCGTGAAGGCGCGCGGCATTCGTGACGCCACCAGCGCCACCACCACCACCTCGCTGGGCGGGCTGTTCAAGTCGAGCCAGAACACGCGCCAGGAATTTTTACGCGCGGTTCGTCACGTCTGATCGCCGCCGATGCCGCGCATTGATACGCTGGATTTTATTCGCGGGCTGGCCATTACCGGGATTTTGCTGCTCAACATTGTCGCCTTTGGTCAGCCGCACGCGGCCTATCTCAATCCCGCCTGGCAGGGCGCGGCCTCACTGCCCGATGCCCTGACGTGGGCGGTTCTCGATCTGCTTGCCCAACTGAAATTCCTCTCCCTGTTTGCGCTGCTGTTTGGCGCGGGTTTGCAGATGCTGCTGCCGCGCGGCAAACGCTGGCTCCAGGCGCGTCTGACCTGGCTGGTGCTGCTGGGCCTGCTGCACGGCATTTTTTTCTGGGAAGGAGATATCCTCTTCGACTACGGTCTGATTGGGCTGGTGGCGTGGCGGATGATCCGCGATGTTCCTTCCTCCCGCCAGCTGTTCAACACGGGCGTGTTACTGTTTCTGGTCGGCACCGCCGTTCTGCTGCTGCTGGGGCTCTCTTCAGGCCATCAGGCGAACAGCGCCTGGCAGCCCGGGTTTGCTGAAGTACAGTACGAAACCCTGTGGAAGACGCAGGGCGGCTGGCAGGCAGTGCAAAATCGCTTACAGCTCTTCTCCTCAGGCCTGCTGGGGCTGGCCGCACAGTACGGCTGGCAACTGGCAGGGCTGATGATGATCGGCGGCGCGCTGATGCGCAGCGGCTGGCTGCGCGGCAGTTGGGGCATTCAGCACTACCGGCGCGCGGCAGCGCTGCTGATCCCGCTGGCCTGGATTATCAATATTCCTGCTATTTATCTGCAATGGGCCACCGGCTGGGATTACCGCTGGAGCGCCTTTTTCCTTCAGGTGCCGCGTGAGCTGAGCGCGCCGCTTCAGGCCATTGGCTATGCCGCGCTCTGTTTTGGCTTCTGGCCAACGCTGGCGCAGTTCAAAATCACCCGTGCGGTAAGCTGCGTCGGACGCATGGCGCTCAGTAACTATCTGCTGCAAACGTTGCTGTGTACGCTGCTGTTCAATGTCTTCGGCTGGTTTAATACGCTGAGCCGCCTGCAACTGCTGGCCGTCGTGCCGCTGGTCTGGGCCATCAATCTGCTATTCTCCGTGCTCTGGCTGCGCTACTTTCGTCAGGGCCCGGTGGAGTGGCTGTGGCGCCGGCTGACGGTGCTGGGCGGCGGCAAACCGTCAGAAACAGCCTCAGGCGGAAGATGACCGGCATCACAAAGGTTGCAGAATTGTATGTAACCGTTTTCATGATTGTGACGTGATTCACGCAGTAACCTGCAAACCCCTGCCAGAATAGCCGCCAGACACTGTGTGACTGGAAGGGCTATGCAAATTTTAATCAAAGGTAATCGCTGATGATTACCATCCGTGATGTGGCCCGCGCCGCAGGCGTTTCCGTTGCAACCGTATCGCGCGTGCTGAACAACAGCGCCGCCGTGACGCAGGACACGCGTGACATGGTGCTGAAAATCGTCGACTCGTTTGGCTACCGGCCCAACGCCAACGCGCAGGCGCTGGCAACGCAGGTCAGCGATACCATCGGCGTGGTGGTCATGGACGTTTCCGATCCCTTCTTCGGCGCGCTGGTCAAAGCGGTGGACACCGTTGCGCAGCTCGCGCAAAAACATGTGCTTATCAACAACTCCTATCATCAGGCGGATAAAGAGCGTCACGCCATCGAAGTGCTGATCCGCCAACGGTGCAGCGCGCTGGTGGTGCATGCCAAGGCGCTGGGTGATAGCGAACTCAGCGCGCTGATGCAGCAGGTGCCGGGCATGGTACTGATAAACCGTATCATTCCGGGTTTCGCGCATCGCTGCGTTTGTCTGGATAACATCAGCGGTGCGCTGATGGCGACGCGCATGCTGCAACAGCAGGGACACCAGCGAATTGGTTTTCTGGGATCCAGCCATCCGATTGAGGACGTGGAGCAGCGGCGCAGCGGCTGGAAGCAGGCGCTGGTGGGGCAGGGCATTAACCCGCCGGAAAGCTGGACGGCCAGCGCCGAACCCGATATGCAGGGCGGCGAGGCGGCGATGGTTGAGCTGCTGGGGCGTAATCTGCACCTCAGCGCAGTGTTTGCCTACAACGACAGCATGGCGGCGGGCGCGCTGGCGGCGCTGAAGGACAACGGCATTGCGGTGCCGCAGCAAATGTCCGTCATTGGCTTTGATGACATTCCCATTTCCCGCTATACCGACCCGCAACTGACGACAGTCCGCTATCCCATTGTTTCAATGGCAAAAACAGCGACTGAGCTGGCATTAATGGGCGCTGCCGGGCTGCTTGATGACACCGCGCAGCACTGTTTTATGCCGACGCTGGTGCGCCGCCATTCCGTGGCGATCTGCCAAAGTGTGGCGGCAGTCACTAACCCAAGCGATTCTGCGGTGTAACCGTTTTCAATTTGTGAGTAAATTCACAGTTAATTAACATCGTCTTCTCTATGATTGCAGCGACTCAATGAGGGTGAAACATGATGTAACGCCGTTCAGCCCCCCTGAACCGCCCGTTGCACTGCTCATGAAACGGTTTATTTCACAGCATTCTGGAAGCGTTACCGTACAGGGAAGTCGGGCATTGTTTTAACAATTAAACGGCTTTGCGTAACGTTATCTTAACCTTACTGCCTCGCCGGTAAATTAGCGTCTCGCCTGGTCAACGGGCGCGGCGCTGAGTACGACCCTACATAAAACCGGAGATACCATGAATAAGAAGGCTTTCACGCTCACTGCCCTGGCTGCCAGCATGATTTTTGGCGCAACGGCTCACGCCGCTGATACCCGTATCGGCGTGACCATCTATAAATACGATGACAACTTTATGTCCGTTGTGCGTAAAGATATTGAGAAAGAAGCAAAAAACAGCAGCGGCGTTCAACTGCTGATGAATGACTCTCAAAACAGCCAGTCCACCCAGAACGATCAGGTTGACGTTATGGTCGCGAAAGGCGTGAAGGCGCTGGCTATTAACCTGGTTGATCCGGCTGCCGCCGCGGTGGTGATCAGCAAAGCGAAAGCCAACGACATTCCTGTTGTCTTCTTCAACAAAGAGCCGACCGCGAAAGCGCTGGCCAGCTATGATAAAGCCTATTACGTCGGCACCGATTCAAAAGAGTCCGGCGTTAAGCAGGGCGAGCTGATTGAAAAACACTGGAAAGCCACGCCGGCCTGGGATCTGAATAAAGACGGCGTGATCCAGTTCGTGCTGCTGAAAGGCGAGCCGGGCCATCCTGATGCTGAAGCGCGTACCAAATATGTTATCGAAACCCTGAACAAAGACGGTATCAAAACTCAGCAGCTGCATATGGATACCGCCATGTGGGATACCGCACAGGCTAAAGATAAAACCGACGCGTGGTTGTCTGGCCCGAACGGTAACAAGATTGAAGTGGTTATCGCCAATAACGACGCCATGGCGATGGGCGCAGTTGAAGCGCTGAAATCGCATAATAAAGCCAGTGTACCGGTGTTTGGCGTGGATGCGCTGCCAGAAGCGCTGGCGATGGTGAAATCAGGCGCAATGGCCGGTACGGTGCTGAATGATGCGAAAAACCAGGCGCGCGCTACTTTCCAGATGGCCAAAAACCTGGCGGACGGTAAACCTGCCACCGAAGGCACCGACTACAAACTGGACGGGAAAGTGGTACGCGTAGCCTACGTGCCGGTGGATAAAGATAATCTGTCTGAGTTACCTAAGTAATTACGATGTTTATGGGCGCGATCGCGCCCCTTTACGGGCCCGCCTGCGGGCGGCCCGATAATATGCCACGTTTAGCCAGGTAGAATTATGGGCAGCGATAAAGTGCAGACTCAGCGTGAATATCTGCTGGAGATGACTGGCGTCAGCAAGTCATTTCCCGGCGTTAAAGCGCTGGACAACGTGAATTTAAAAATTCGCCCTCACTCAGTTCATGCCCTGATGGGCGAGAACGGCGCGGGTAAATCCACGTTATTAAAATGCCTGTTTGGCATTTACAGTAAAGATGCGGGGAGCATTGTTTTTCAGGGCAATGAGATTGATTTCAAAAGCTCCAAAGAAGCGCTGGAAAATGGCGTATCAATGGTGCATCAGGAACTCAACCTGGTTTTACAGCGCACGGTAATGGATAACATGTGGCTGGGACGTTATCCACGTAAAGGTTTTTTTGTCGATCAGGACAAAATGTACCGCGATACCAAAGCCATTTTTGACGAGCTGGATATTGATATCGATCCGCGTGACAAAGTTATTACGCTGTCGGTTTCGCAAATGCAGATGGTGGAAATAGCCAAGGCGTTCTCCTATGACGCGAAAATCGTCATTATGGATGAGCCAACCTCTTCATTAACGGAAAAAGAGGTGAACCATCTGTTCACTATTATCCGTAAACTGAAAGAGCGCGGCTGCGGCATCGTTTATATCTCGCACAAGATGGAAGAAATATTCCAGCTCTGCGATGAAATTACGATTTTGCGCGACGGGCAGTGGATCGCCACCCAGCCGCTGGAAGGGCTGGATATGGACAGGATCATCGCCATGATGGTGGGGCGTTCACTGAATCAGCGCTTCCCGGATAAAAGCAACGTGCCGGGCGAAACCATTCTTGAAGTTCGCAACTTAACCTCACTGCGCCAGCCGTCGATACGCGATATTTCGTTTGACCTGCGTAAAGGCGAGATCCTCGGCGTGGCAGGGCTGGTGGGCGCGAAGCGTACCGATATTGTGGAAACGCTGTTCGGCATTCGTGAAAAGTCTGGCGGCACCATTAAGCTGCACGGCAAAGCGATTAATAATCACAGCGCCAACGAAGCCATTAATCACGGCTTTGCGCTGGTGACCGAAGAACGCCGCGCGACCGGTATTTATGCGTTTCTGGATATCGGTTTTAACTCGCTCATTTCCAATATTCGTAAATATAAAAACAGCCTCGGATTGTTGGATAACAGCCGGATGAAAAGCGATACCCAATGGGTTATCGATTCTATGCGGGTTAAAACACCGGGACATCGCACCTCCATTGGCTCACTGTCGGGCGGCAACCAGCAAAAAGTGATTATTGGTCGCTGGCTGTTAACCCAGCCTGAAATACTGATGCTTGATGAACCGACGCGCGGCATTGACGTGGGCGCCAAGTTTGAAATTTATCAGTTAATTTCTGAGCTGGCGAAAAGAGAGAAAGGCATCATCATTATTTCTTCTGAGATGCCGGAGCTTTTAGGTATTACCGACAGGATACTGGTAATGAGTAACGGCATGGTTGCAGGTATTGTTGAAACGAAAACGACTACGCAGAACGAAATCTTACGTTTGGCATCGTTGCATCTTTAATAGGGTAAGGGCTGTTACCATGAATGCTGTAAATAAAAAGAATGCGCTCACCTGGTTAAAAGAGGGCGGGATATACGTTGTATTGCTGGTGCTGCTGGCAATCATTATCTTCCAGGACCCCACTTTTTTAAGTTTGATGAACTTAAGTAATATTTTAACCCAGTCATCCGTCCGTATTATTATTGCGCTCGGCGTGGCGGGACTGATTGTCACCCAGGGCACCGATCTTTCTGCGGGACGCCAGGTAGGTCTGGCGGCGGTGGTTGCCGCCACGCTGCTACAGGCAATGGACAATGCCAACAAAGTCTTTCCTGATATGAATACCGTGCCGATCCCACTGGTGATCCTGACGGTGTGCATCATCGGCGGCATTATCGGCCTGGTTAACGGCCTGATCATCGCCTACCTGAAGGTGACGCCGTTTATCACCACGCTGGGTACCATGATCATCGTTTATGGCATCAACTCGCTCTATTACGACTACGTGGGCGCGTCGCCTATTGCCGGTTTTGATGAGAAGTTCTCAACCTTTGCCCAGGGCTTTATTCGTCTTGGCGATTTCAAACTCTCCTACATCACCTTCTACGCCGCCATCGCGATATTTTTCGTCTGGGTGCTGTGGAATAAAACCCGCTTTGGTAAAAACATTTTTGCTATCGGCGGCAACCCTGAAGCGGCGAAAGTGTCAGGCGTGAACGTAAACTTCAACCTGATCCTGATCTATGCGCTGTCCGGCGTGTTCTACGCTTTTGGCGGGATGCTCGAAGCAGGCCGCATCGGCTCAGCAACCAACAACCTGGGCTTTATGTACGAGCTGGATGCGATTGCCGCCTGTGTGGTTGGCGGCGTGTCATTTGCCGGCGGCGTGGGCACGGTGGCTGGCGTGGTGACCGGGGTGCTGATCTTCACCGTTATCAACTACGGTCTGACCTATATCGGGGTGAACCCTTACTGGCAGTACATCATTAAGGGCGGCATCATTATCTTTGCCGTGGCGCTGGATTCGCTGAAGTACGCACGTAAGAAATAACGCTTTCGTGGTTATCGCGGCCAGGCAATGCCTGGCCTTTTTTATTGCGCGTCGCGCGGTTTCAGCTTCTGTTGCAGTTCAAGCAACTGCTCCGGCGTAACCGCAGGATAGCTTTGCGCATCCTCCGGCACCGACTGACTGGCGGGAATGGGCACCAGCGGCCCGAGAAAACGCGGTTCACGTTTCCGTAAATATAAATCCGCCAGCGCGCCTAACCGCGCGCCCACTTCACGCACACGAATATTCAGCATGTTTTTTGGCGAAGGTACGGCATAGCACTGCGCCTGAATCCCCATATGCAGGGCGATAAACAGCGCGCGCTCGCAGTGAAAACGCTGGGTGATAATAATAAAGTCGTTGGTATCAAACACTTTGCGGGTACGGACGATAGAGTCCAGCGTGCGGAAACCCGCATAGTCGAGCACGATATCCGCTGGCGCAACGCCTGCCGCAATCAGATCGCGTCGCATGGTCATCGGTTCGTTATAGCTTTGCTGCGCATTGTCGCCGCTCAGCAGCAGGTAGTTAATTTTCCCGCTGTTATAGGCGTTAAGCGCGCCCTGCATGCGATAGAGGTAATACTGATTGATCACGCCGGTGCGGTAATACTTAGCGGTGCCAAGCACAACGCCGACCTGACGATGCGGCAGCGCCTTCAGATCATCATAAACGTAGGGCGCGGTTTTCCAGCCGATCCAGCGATCAAGGGCAAGCGCGGTCCCCATCATCAATAATATGATGATTATCAACCCTGATATCACGCGTTTTATCATGCCGGATGCTGCTCAGACTCGCAGAAAAAAGATGGCTCAAGGCTACTTTACCCGGCGTGGTGAAGCAAGCGGCAGTCATCGCGGATGGCGGCTTTTCACGCAGGAAAAGAGAGGGAAGGAAGAAGGAGGTATCGGGCACCTTAGTGCCCGATAATCACACATCAAATTGATGTACGACGATAGTTGCGATACTGCGGCAGCCAGAAGTTGGCGGCAATCGATGCGGAGAGCACATCTTCCGAGGTAACAACGGCCACGCCCGCCAGCTGTGCGGCTTTGCCCACTGCCAGCGCGATGATTTTTGAGACGCCCTGAATATCTTTCACCTCCGGCAATACCGGGCCTGCGCCATCGTTAACCAGCGGCGAGCAGTCGGCCAGCGCGCGGCTTGCGGCCATCAGCATGCTGTCGGTCACGCGGACGGCGCCGGACGCAATGACGCCAAGACCGATACCAGGGAAGATATAGGAGTTGTTGCACTGCGCGATAGGATAAATTTTATCCTTCCAGTGCGCCGGGGAGAACGGACTGCCGGTTGCCACCAGCGCCGCGCCGTCGGTCCAGGCCATAATGTCCTGCGGCGTGGCTTCAACGCGCGATGTGGGGTTGGAAAGCGGCATCACAATCGGGCGTGCGCAGTGCTTGTGCATTTCACGCACGATCTCTTCACTGAACAGCCCCGGCTGGCCGGAGACGCCGATCAGAATATCCGGGCGTGCGTTGCGCACCACATCAAGCAGGGAGAGGGATTCCGATTCAACGTCCCAGTTCGCCAGCTTTTCACTTTTCTGCACCAGCCTGCTCTGGAAATTGAGCAGATTAGGCAGACGATCGGTCAGCAAACCAAAACGATCGACCATAAACACGCGAGCGCGTGCTTCTTCATCACTCAGGCCTTCTGATTTCATCTGCGCGATAATCTGTTCAGCGATGCCGCAGCCCGCGGAACCCGCGCCAAGAAAGACCACTGTCTGTTCACGCAGCAGGCTGCCTGCGGCGCGGCTGGCGGCAATCAGCGTGCCGAGCGTAACGGCCGCCGTGCCCTGAATATCATCGTTAAAACAGCACACTTCATCACGATAGCGCTCCAGGATCGGCATCGCATTCTTCTGTGCAAAATCTTCAAACTGAAGCAGCACGTTTGGCCAGCGGCTTTTCACCGCCTGAATAAATTCGTTGACGAAGCTTTCATACTCTTCGCCGGTAATACGCGGGTGACGCCAGCCCATGTAAAGCGGATCGTTCAGCAACTGCTGATTATTGGTGCCGACGTCCAGCACCACCGGCAGGGTATAGGCCGGGCTGATGCCGCCACAGGCGGTATAGAGCGAGAGCTTACCGATGGGAATGCCCATGCCGCCAATGCCCTGATCGCCCAGGCCAAGAATACGTTCGCCATCGGTCACGACGATAACTTTAACGTTTTGTTTGGTGGCGTTTTGCAGCATGTCTTCAATGTTTGCGCGATTCGGATAGGAGATAAACAGACCGCGCGCACGGCGATAGATCTCCGAGAAATGCTCGCACGCCGCACCCACGGTTGGGGTGTAGATAATCGGCATCATCTCTTCAAGGTGATTATCCAGCAGGCGGTAAAACAGCGTCTCGTTGGTGTCCTGAATGTTTCGCAGGTAAACGTGTTTGTCGTTATCGTTTTTGAATTCCTGGAACTGACGCCATGCGCGCTGGGCCTGCTCTTCAATGGTTTCCACGGTTTCGGGCAGCAGGCCATTAAGGTTGAAATCATTACGCTCTTCCACGGAGAAAGCGCTGCCTTTATTCAACAGCGGAAATTCCAGCAGGATAGGGCCAGCGTAAGGGATATAGAGCGATCGTTTACTTTCGTATTCGAGTTCCATGCGGTCAATACTCATTCGAAGCGGGATGTCGTGTGGCAATCCTAAAATAAATCGTCTGAAAGTACAGCTTTTGTTAACAAGCTATAACAAAAGCTGGGATCTTCGTTGAAAAGCGGAGGTAATGTAACTATTTAAACCAGCGGAACGGTGGTGATATTGCCGCAGCCCAGCGCCTGAAGTGTGGCGACGGTGGCCTGGCGCTGCACCACTTTGCCCTCCGGCGCTTCCGCCAGCACGGCGCGTTGAAGGGTGAACAAATTATGCCCCGTCAGGTTGAGCAGGATCAGCGCGGCCTGAAGCGGCGGCAGACTGGGGTTGAACGCGGCGTTCTCCGCGTAGGAACCGGCGAAAATGTCGCCGTTTTCTGCCTGAAGCGCCACCCCGCTCCATGCCTGGGTATACGGGGCGTGGCTGCGGTTCGCGGCCTGAAGCGCCGCGCGTGTCAGCGCATCGCCTCTGAGAGGCACGCCATGATCGACGTTGTCCAACAGTAATGTCTCAATGGCCAGATCGCGCGGGCCGAAGGCGTCCGGCAGATAATCGCCCAGCGTGGCGGGTTTACGGCCCGGAAGATGAATGCCGAGCGCGGTGCCGCTGTTCAGTTCGTTCATAAACTGGCGGCAGTGGCCGCAGGGTGTGTAGTTAACGGTAATGGACGTCAGCGAGGGCTCACCGCGCAGCCACGCATGGGTTATCGCGCTTTGTTCAGCATGTATCGTTTGCTGCATGGTGGCGCCGGAGAACTCCATATTAGCGCCAAAATAGAGGCGTCCGCTTTTGCCGAGCGCCAGCGCGCCGACGTTAAAACCAGAGAGCGGCGCAACCGCACAGGCTGCGGCCAGCGGCAGCAGCGCAAAGGACAACGCATGCACGTCAAGGCCGGTGGCCTTCTGAAGAGCATCTACCTGCTCAGGAGAAAAAAAAGCGGGAAAGTCATCGGCATCCACTATCGGATGCAGCGCACTCTGCAACGGCGCGGGCAGCGTGGTAAACGCCGGTTGAAAACGTGGGTGCATATTGGCCTCTCTGGCATGTTCGGCCGCCTATTCTGGCGGCCCGTGTCACGGTTGTATGTGATTTTAATCACATTAGCAGTGCAATTCATGAAAGAGATGCAAACATTGCGCGACTTATCGCAAGTTCAGCCCAAGAGCTGAAGCAGCAATGGAAAAACAAACGGCGCCAGCAGTGAAGTGATAATGCCGCAAAGCACCAGCGCCAGCGAACTCCACGCGCCCTCCTGAAGATCGATCTCCGCACAGCGCGCGGTGCCCAGCGCATGCGAGGCATTGCCGATCGCCAGACCGCGCGCAGCCCTTGCCCGAATTTTCAGTAAATTTAACAGCATATGACCAAAGACCGCGCCCAGTACGCCCGCGATCAGCACACAGATTGCGCTGATCGCCGGTACGCCGCCCAGCGTGGCGGAGACGGCCATAGCAATCGGCGTGGTGACCGATTTGGGCAAAATGGTCGCGGCGATTTGCGGCGTTGCGCCCATCCACAACGCAATGGCGGTGCCGGATACCATCGCCGTCAGACTGCCGATAAAGCAGACGCCGATAATTGATTTCCAGCGCGCGCGGATCTGATGCATCTGCTCATAGAGCGGCAGCGCCAGCGCCACTACCGCGGGCTGAAGGAGCTGATTAAGCATTGCGCTGCCCTGAAAATAGCGCGCGTAGGGCAGGTTGAGCAGCAGAAGCAGCGGAATAATTACCGCCATTGAAATCAGCAGCGGATTAAGCAGCGAAATTTTCACCTTTGCCGCCAGCCGCCGGGCGGCAAAAAAAACCGCGACCGTCAGCGGCAGCGACCACCAGATATCACTCATCTTTCGCTCCTGAAGGCAGTCCGCCGTGCAGTCGTTGAGAACAGAAACCGACGGTGACCAGCACAATAAGCGTGCTGACGGTGCAGGAGACGACAATCGGGCCAAACTGGGCGGTCAGCACGTCCACATAGCTCATTACGCCAACGCTTATCGGCACAAAAAGCAGCGCCATATAGCGGATCAACAGATGACTGCCGGGCTTCACCCACTGCGCGGGAATGATGCGTATCGCCAGCAGGATAAAAAGAATAAGCATACCGAGAATACTACCGGGGATGGTCACCGGCAGCAGGGCCGCCAGGCCGTTACCGACAAAAAGCGCGAGATAAATAATGATAAAGGCGCGAAGATAGCGCCAGAGAACCGACAGCGCGGTACGCATGATAAGCTCCTGTTTGCTGAATGCTAATCATACGTCGGGACGTGTTGTGTGTCACATTTCACGATAAAAAACAGGGCGAAAGTCGCCCTGTTTTTTTGATGTCGCCGGTTATTTTACCTGCATACCCGGCTGTGCACCGCTGTCCGGGCTGAGCAGGAAAATGTCTTTACCGCCAGGGCCCGCCGCCATCACCATGCCTTCTGACAGTCCAAAGCGCATTTTGCGCGGCGCGAGATTTGCCACCATTACCGTGTGACGGCCAATCAGCACCGCCGGGTCCGGGTAGGCAGAACGAATGCCGGAGAATACCTGGCGCGTTTCGCCCCCTAAATCCAACGTCAGCTTCAGCAGCTTATCGGAGCCGTCCACAAAGGTGGCGTTCTGGATCAGCGCGATACGCATATCCACTTTGGCGAAGTCATCAAAGGTAATGGTTTCCTGAATCGGATCGTCGGCCAGCGGGCCGGTCAGGGCCGGTTTGTTCGCGGCAGCGGCGTCCTCTTTGGAGGTGGCAACCAGCGCATTAACCTTATCCATCTCAATACGGTTATACAGCGCTTTGAAAGGAGAAAGCGTGTGGTTCAGCAGCGGCTGTTCAATCTCGTCCCAGCGTAGCGGCTGATTCAGGAATGCTTCAGCGCGTTCGCTCAGGCTCGGCAACACCGGCTTCAGCCAGGTCATCAGCACGCGGAACAGGTTGATACCCATGGTACAAATTGCCTGAAGATCGGCGTCGCGGCCTTCCTGCTTCGCCACGACCCACGGCGCCTGCTCGTCAACGTAGCGGTTGGCCACATCGGCCAGCGCCATGATTTCGCGCACCGCGCGGCTGAATTCACGGTTGCTCCAGGCTTCGCCGATACCGGCTGCGGCGTCGGTGAAGGTTTTATACAGCGCCGGATCGGCCAGTTCGGCAGAAAGTTTTCCGTCGAAGCGTTTGGTGATGAAACCGGCGTTACGTGAGGCAAGGTTCACCACTTTGTTTACGATATCGGCGTTCACGCGCTGCACGAAATCTTCCAGGTTCAGGTCGATATCATCAATGCGTGAGGAGAGCTTGGCGGCGTAGTAATAACGAAGGCTGTCGGCGTCCAGATGATTAAGCCAGGTGCTGGCTTTAATAAAGGTGCCGCGCGATTTCGACATTTTGGCTCCGTTCACCGTCACATACCCGTGTACAAACAGATTGGTCGGCTTACGGAAATTACTGCCTTCCAGCATCGCCGGCCAGAACAGGCTGTGGAAGTAGACGATATCTTTGCCGATGAAGTGGTAAAGGTCGGCATCAGAATCTTTCTGCCAGAAGGCGTCAAAATCAATGTCACCGCGCTTATCGCACAGATTTTTAAATGAGCCCATGTAGCCGATTGGCGCGTCCAGCCAGACGTAAAAATACTTGCCCGGCGCGTTCGGAATTTCAAAGCCGAAGTAGGGCGCATCGCGGGAAATATCCCACTGTTGCAGGCCCGACTCAAACCACTCCTGCATCTTGTTCGCCACCTGCTCCTGTAGGGCACCGGAGCGGGTCCAGGCTTGCAGCATGTCGCTGAAGGCTGGCAGGTCGAAGAAAAAGTGCTCCGACTCGCGCATCACCGGCGTGGCGCCGGATACCACCGATTTGGGTTCGATCAGCTCAGTCGGGCTGTAGGTCGCGCCGCACACTTCACAGTTATCGCCATACTGGTCGGCGGATTTGCATTTCGGACAGGTGCCCTTCACAAAGCGATCCGGCAGAAACATGCCTTTTTCAGGATCGTAAAGCTGAGAGATGGTGCGGTTTTTAATAAAACCGTTCTCTTTCAGGCGCGTGTAGATCAGCCCGGACAGCTCGCGATTTTCATCGCTGTGCGTTGAGTGATAGTTGTCATAACTGATATTAAAGCCAGCAAAGTCGGTCTGATGCTCCTGACTCATTTCGGCAATCATCTGCTCGGGGGCAATGCCGGACTGCTGAGCTTTCAGCATAATCGGCGTGCCGTGGGCGTCATCCGCGCAGATGAAGTAAACCTGGTTGCCGCGCATTCGCTGGTAACGCACCCATATGTCCGCCTGGATGTGTTCAAGCATGTGACCGAGATGGATAGGGCCGTTTGCGTACGGCAGTGCGCACGTTACCAATATTTTTTTCGCGACTTGAGTCATAGTAAGACTTAGCTCATACCTGTTAAAGAAAGGGTCTAGATGGTAACCGAGTGTGCTGTCCGGGTAAATGTTCTACTGTTGATTTTCGCATCCGGCCGCCGCCGCATCTGATATGCTGTGCGGTACAGAACTTATCGAAAAAAGAAGGAGCCAGGATGACCTCTCACTCTGCCGGGCAACATTCGCCGGAAGCGCTGCGCGCTATGGTGATGGGCGTGTTGACCACGTTTGAACATCCCACGCTGAAGCACAATCTGACCACGCTGAAGTCGCTGCATCACTGCGCCATGATGGATAATACGCTGCATATCGACCTGATGATGCCGTTTGTCTGGCGCAGCGGCTTTGAGGCGCTGAAGGAAGCGACCAGCGCCGAACTGTTGCGTTTAACCCACGCCACGGCCATCAGCTGGCGCCTTAACCACGATGTGGCGACCATGAAGCGCGTAAAAAATCAGCCCGGCGTAAACGGCGTAAAAAACATCATCGCAGTCAGTTCAGGCAAAGGCGGCGTAGGAAAATCCAGCACAGCTGTGAATCTTGCGCTGGCGCTGGTGGCTGAAGGCGCGAAGGTCGGCCTGCTGGATGCGGATATCTATGGCCCTTCGATCCCGGACATGCTCGGTACGCGGAGTGAGCGCCCGAGTTCGCCGGACGGCACGCACATGGCACCGATTATGTCGCACGGCCTGGCGACCAACTCTATCGGCTATCTGGTGACCGATGATAACGCCATGGTCTGGCGCGGCCCGATGGCCAGCAAAGCGCTGATGCAGCTGCTTAACGAAACGCTGTGGCCGGACCTGGACTATCTGGTGTTGGATATGCCGCCGGGCACCGGCGATATCCAGCTCACGCTGTCGCAGAACGTACCGGTCACCGGCGCGCTGGTGGTGACCACGCCGCAGGACATTGCGCTGGTTGACGCCCGCAAAGGCATCGTAATGTTTGAAAAGGTCAGCGTGCCGGTGCTGGGGATTGTAGAGAACATGAGCATGCATATTTGCAGCAACTGTGGACATCACGAACCGATTTTCGGCAGCGGCGGGGCAGTGAAACTTGCTCAGCAATATAATACGCGTCTGCTGGGGCAGCTTCCGTTACACATTACCGTACGGGAAGATCTGGACGACGGGCAGCCGACGGTGGTGCGTCGCCCGGAGAGCGAGTTTACTCAGCTTTACCGCGATCTGGCAGGTGCGGTCGCCGCGCAGATCTACTGGCAGGGTGAGGTGATCCCGGACGATATCTCCTTCCGCGCGCTTTAGTATGAAAAACGGGATCGTTGATCGTTCCCGTCTTCAGGCCGCCCAATCGCGGCGGCCAGCTTCCTTTTTTATCCTCTGCCTGCGCTGACCACCGTGTCGTTCATTGAATATTTATACTTCGGTCCTTATTATCAGCCGCTTTAAAATATCCGGGGATACATATTCATGACAGCGGCAAGATTGAGGCGTTTTGCGCCGCACATCCTCCATGAGAAGAGGGTAAGAGATGCGCAGCGTGGTTTCGCGCTTTCAATTGCGCTTCTGATCAGCGGGACATTTTCTGCGCATTCAGCCACCGTTTCACAAAAGATTAAAAACAGTTGGAATACGTTCAGCGATAACGTTGCGCAAACCTGGCAACAGTCTGACGGCGGCGACATCTACCTGCCGGCGATCACCTGGCATAACCGCTGGACTTACGATGACGAACATATCGAAAAATATAACGAGCGCCCCTGGGGAGCCGGTGGCGGCGTTTCGCGCTACGACCAGAAAGGTAACTGGCATGGTCTCTATCTGATGGCGTTTAAAGACTCTTTCAACAAGTGGGAGCCCTTTGGTGGTTACGGCTGGGTGGCCACCTGGCGGCCGTTAGCGGATGACAAATTTCACTGGGGAGCAGGCTATACCGCCGGTTTTACCGCGCGCGATAACTGGAAATACATTCCTGTGTCCGCTGTACTGCCGCTGGCAGCGGTGGGATACGGCAATCTGGATTTGCAAATGACCTATATTCCGGGCACTTACAATAATGGAAACGTCTTTTTCGCCTGGCTGAAATATCACTTTTAAACCGGGAGTTAACGCACAAAGTGCATCAGCCAGTACGCGCCGTGTTCGGCTTCGCCATCGGAAACAATCTCCCAACCGTGGCGCTGATAGAACGCGGTCGCGGCCTCATTGGCTTTGAGGCACTTCAGCGCGCCCGTTGAGGTAAATTTTTCCTGCACTGCATTCAGCAGCGCGCTGCCAACGCCCTGGCGCTGACAGTCAGGATCGATAAACAGGCTGTGCAGAAAATTATCATTAGGCAGCACGGCGGCAAAGCCAAGACGGCGGCCGTCCTGCTCGGCCACCCAGACCCGCTCCCCCAGCGTCACCCGGTCAAAGTCTTCCAGCCGCCAGTCGCTGTCATCGAGCCAGCGCCAGTTCGCTTTGCGCGAGGCCAGAAAAAGCGTGCGCAGAAAAGGGCGGTCGTCTTCGGTAAAGCGGCGAATGTGCATCGTTTATCCCACCAGCATGACGTAGCGCTCACCATCAATGCCGGTGCCGCGATAGTCATAATCGATCTTACCGGCTTCAAATAGCTGATCCAGTAAGGCAAAGTTATCCGGCGGCGTCACGTTGCAACGGTGATTCAGCGTGCTATCACGAATCGAAAATGTGCGATCGCCGCGGGCGATCTGTTCCAGATAGTGCAGCATGCGTAGCGCGGCCAGGCTGATGCCGTACTGTTCGTTAAGAGGTCTTATCATCGTTTCTTCCATCGGCTTCGCTTTCGGCCTGATGCTGAACAGGGTAGCGGATTGGCAGAGGATAGTAAAAATTAGCAGCAGGCGACGGTGCAGTGCTGTACAACGCGTTCTGCAATCTGCTTTACTGTCTGGCGAGCAGACCAGTAGTCTGTTTACCACCTGACTCGGGGTGCCCTTCCACGCGAAGGCTGAGAAATACCCGTTGAACCTGAACTGGATAATGCCAGCGTAGGGAAGTCAGATGCCTGAGCGCATCGCCTTCTTGATCGCCGGTTGGGAGTATGTATGATCCAACCTCACACCGTTCTTGCGGCTGACGCCGCCGCCTCTCTCGCGCAGTATCATCAACGTTCCCTGACCCGTGACGTAATGCAGACCTTTACCGACAACCGGTTACTAACATCTTACGCTTTCTCTCTGGCATTCCTCTGCACGCTGCGCATGGAGGTAACGCGATGAAACGTATCAATGCATTGACCATCGCCGGAACCGATCCCAGCGGCGGCGCGGGCATTCAGGCGGATCTGAAAACGTTTTCCGCGCTCGGCGCCTATGGCGCCAGCGTGGTAACGGCACTGGTGGCGCAAAATACCCACGGCGTACAGGCAGTGCATCATATCGATGCCGAATTCGTGGCGGCGCAGCTCGCCTCGGTGCTGGATGACGTGCGTATCGACAGCATTAAAATCGGCATGCTGGCGGAGAGCGGCATCGTTGAAACGGTGGCAGCAAGCCTCGAAAGCGCGGCGGTGCCGTGGATCGTGCTGGATACGGTGATGCTGGCAAAAAGCGGCGATGCGTTACTTTCTCCGCGCGCCGTGGCGACGCTGCGTGACACGCTGTTGCCGATGGTTTCACTGATTACGCCAAATCTGCCTGAAGCCGCCACGCTGCTGGGCTGTTCACCGGCACAGAATGAAAAGGAGATGCGTCAACAGGGCAACGCGCTGCTCCGGCTGGGCTGCCAGGCGGTGCTGATGAAGGGCGGCCACCTGAGCGATGCAGAAAGCCCCGACTGGCTGTTTACGCATGACAGGGAGCAGCGTTTCAGCGCGCCGCGCGTGCCGACAAATAACACCCACGGCACCGGCTGTACGCTCTCTGCGGCGCTGGCGGCGCTGCGTCCCCGCCACAGCGACTGGGAATCGACGGTGCAGGAGGCAAAAACCTGGCTACAGGGCGCGCTGACGCAGGCGGATTCGCTGGAAGTCGGCAGCGGCATCGGCCCGGTTCACCATTTCTGGCAATGGTGGTAGCGACACTTTTTCAGCCGGGAACGCTCTGCAAAATAGAGTCAGCGGTTTGCATCATGCGTGAGGCTGATAGCCAAAGTCGCCACCGTTGTCTGACGGTCGCTGACCTGCTTCTCACCGGGAGCAGGTCAGGACTGCTCAAACCATTCGCTGTTTTGCTCGGCAATAGGGGTAATGGAGAAAATCATCTCCTGAAGATGGCGCCGCAGTGCCTGTTCAGCCGCATCGGCATCTCTGGCGAGCAGCGCATGATAAATCTCTTCATGCTGCTGAATCAGACTCTCCGGCGGAGAAACTTTACTCAGGGTCAAAAAGCGCACCCGATCCATTGCCGCTTTAATGTTCTCCACCGTCTCCCACGCCAGTTCGCAGTTGATGCTTTGCGCAATCAGCCGATGGTAGTCGTCATCCAGCAGCAGAAAAGCCTGACTGTCGTGACGCGATGCGGCCATTCGCTGAAGCTGAAGATTATGCTCGAGGCTGGCAAGCGAGTCTGCGCCTGCCTCCAGCGCAGCGCGACGTATTACCGCCACCTCGACGGCTTCGCGTATAAAACGGCCATCCGCCACGCGCTGCGCGGAGATCTTACGCACAAAGGTGCCACGCTGCGGCAGCACCTGCACCAGTCCGGCTTCCGCCAGCTTGATAAAGGCTTCTCTCACCGGCTGGCGCGATACGCTGAACCGTGAGGAAACCTCTTTTTCTGACAGCAGCGAGCCGGGCGGAATAGCGCAGGTCACAATATCCTGTCGCAGGAAGCGATAAATCTGCTGATTTACCGGCTCGGTAGCGGTAATAACATAGGCAATCGACATTGGGCGATATCCGTATAGCGGATGGCCTGAGCCAGCCGCACAATGCATAAAAGCCTCAGTCTAAACAGCGCGCTGGCTGCGCGCCAGCGCTTATTGACTCAGGCAGCCGATAGCGCCTGTTTCACCGTTTCTTTTGCGCCAAGCGTGGTGAGTTGCTGATAAAAATCATTAACGCGGGCGACAAATTTACCCTCGGTGGGCAAGTCTTCACCAAATATTGCATTCACTGCCAGCAAACCCGCCACGCGTGATTGATTTGACGACGTCTCAGCAACGATCTGCGCCAGCCTGTCACGCATAGGATCGTTAATCTCAATCGGTTCACCGCGTTCGTCCACGCCGCTGACGTATCGCATCCAGCCCGCCACGCCCAGTGCCAGCAGCGTAAAGTCAGAGCCGTTTCGCAGATGCCAGCGGATGCTGTCCAGCCAGCGCTGCGGCAGCTTTTGCGAGCCATCATTGGCGATTTGCGCGGTGCGATGCTTAATGGCGCGATTTTCATAGCGGGCGATCAGCGAATCGGCATAGGCTGCCAAATCAACATCGGGCGTATGCAGCGTGGGTGCCTGCTCAGCCATCATCAGCTTACGCGCCGCCGTGCGAAAATGGGTGTCGGCCATACAATCGCTGATGTGCTGGTAACCAGCAAGATTGCCAAGGTAGGCGAGAAAAGAGTGGCTGCCGTTCAACATGCGCAGCTTCATCTCTTCATACGGCAGCACGTCGCTGACCAACTCCGCACCGGCTTTTTCCCACGCGGGGCGGCCGCTGACAAAGTTGTCCTCAATTACCCACTGAAAAAAAGGCTCGCAGGCCACGCCAACCGGATCGTTGCAGCCCAGTCTGTCACGCAGCACCGCGTGCGTTTCCCCGGTCATGGCCGGGACGATGCGGTCCACCATCGTGGAAGGGAAGGTGACATTTTCACCGATCCAGTCGGCCAGATCTGTATCCTGTTGCTTTGCCAGAGCGATCACCACGTTGCGGGTCACATGACCATTTTCCGGCATGTTATCGCAGGACATGACGCTAAACGGCGGCAGCCCGCGCTCCCGACGACGACGCAGCGCGGCGACGATCAAACCCGGCAGGGAATCAGGGGCATCGGGGTGGGCAATATCATGCGCGATAGCGGGATGTGTCAGGTTCAGTCTGCCGCTCGACGGCTCATGGCAGTAGGCTTTTTCCGTGACGGTCATGGAAACGATGGCGATATCCGGCTGGCTCATCGCGTCAATCACCGCATCAATGCCGTCTGAGCGTCCATGCAGGGCGGCGGTGATCACGCCAACAACGCGGAGTAATATCTGCTCATCGGCCATTTCCGCCACGGAATAACAGTAGTTCTGCTGCTTCAGTGCCTGAATCAGTTCGCCGCTGTTGAGATTGACTTCGCAGTAGCCCCAGTCGCTCTGATGCGCGCTGGCCAGTTTATCAGTGCAGAGTGCCTGATGAGCGCGATGAAAAGCGCCGAAACCGATGTGCACCATGCGAGTGCGCAGTTTGCTGCGGTCATAATCGGGACGAATAATGTTACCGGGGTATTCAGATGAGAGCATAGTGTGTCCTTTCTCAGCCAGGGCGCGGACTGCCGCGCCCTGTGATGTTCAAACTGAAACCGCTTTGTTTTGCGTTTTCGGATTTTTAATAACAAACAGCACCAGCAGCGCGCCCAGCGCGGCAACAACACCCGCCAGTACAAAGGCGCTGTCAAACTTGCCGGTATGATGCACGATGTAGCCGGTCACGATGGGGCCGACAATACCTGAAACACTGCCGATCAGATGAATAAAACCGCTGATGCCGCCAACGCGGCTTTTGTGTACTACGTCCTGAATAATAGCCCAGTAAATTGCGCCGGTGATATAGAGGAAGAAGATGGACACCGACATTAAAATCACCGCTGGATAGACACCTTTTACCGATCCCGCCAGCGCGACGCATATCGCCGCCGCCAGCAGCGAGGTCACCAGCACGATTTTGCGCGACAGCAGCAGTTTGCCGGTAATGTTGAATATTTTGTCTGAAATCCAGCCGCCCAGCGCCAGACCGACGAAACCGACGATCCAGGGGATCATGGTCGTCATACTCATCGATTTAATATCAAGGTTATGCGCCTGTACCAGATAGGCCGGGAACCAGCTCAGGAAAAAGAACAGGATGTAGTTGTAACAGAAGAAGGCGAAAGCGGTCACCAGGATGATCGGCTGACGCAGGTAGTAGCCAAGTCCATGTGCGGCATGGGACAGTTCTTCCTCAGGGCTGGTCTGCTCTTCTTTCAATGATGCAATCAGCGTGCGCTCTTCTTCGCTGACGCGACGGCTTTTCAGTGGATTATCCGACGCGATAAAGAACCAAATCACCATCCAGACGATACCGATTGCGCAGATGATCACAAACGCCGGACGCCAGCCGAAGGCGAGGGCGAGGTAACCTATAATCGGACCGGCAACGGCGCCGCCCAGCGGTGAACCGGCACTGAGGAAGCCCATTGCGGTAGCCGCCTGTTTTTTCGGGAACCAACCGTTGATGGCTTTGTTTGCCGAGGCGCAGATCGGCCCTTCCGCCATGCCGAACATTACGCGGAGGATCAACATCGACCAGAAACCGGTAGCCAGCGCGGTAAAGCCGCACATCAGCGACCACATGCCCACCGCGACACCCATGACGATGGTCGGGCCGAATTTGTCCGTTGCCAGGCCACCGATAAAGTTAAACAGCGCATAGCCGAAGAAGAAACTACCGAAGATCAGACCGAACTGTTCGGCGTTAAGCATTAAATCTTTCTCGATCATCGGTACGGTCAGCGACAGCGCGACGCGATCGAGATAGTTGATCATGTAGACGAAAAACAGCAGCAGTACTATTGTCCAGCGGAGGTTCTTAAACATAGTTATGCCTCGTTATATTTATCGTAGGAGGTAAGGAATTATGCGCCGTGCAGGCCGGCGCGTCTGGTGTTAACTAATGGCTAAAATAACCTTGCAGCAGCGTCGGGGATCTTTTTCAAACAGCGTCATCGCCTGCTCAATCTCGTTCAACGGCAGGGTGTGGGTTACCAGTTTTTCCGGGTGGATCAGCCCTTTTTCCATCCACTCAATCACGGCCGGGAAGCGATGGCTGTTGAGACGGGAAGTAAACAGCGACAGCTCTTTACTGGTCAGGCTCTGCTGTGTGATGGTGCAGGCATCGCCGGAAAAACCGAGCAGGCCGATGCGTCCGGCCGGTGAGGCGATGGCCGCGGCCTCGCTCAAAATAGAAGGATGGCAGGCGGCGTCGATGATGATGGTAGGCTTTATGCCTTCAAGCTGCGCCGCCAGCGGGATTTCACTGTTATCCAATACCCGGTCCGCACCATTGTCTTTCGCCAGCGCCAGCCGTTCGCTGAGGCGATCGACAACAATCACTTCACGAACGTTGTAGACACCTTTCAGCACCTGAATGGCGGTCAGGCCCATCGGCCCGGCGCCATAAATCAGCGCCACGTCATTGGGCTGCGGCTTAAGAAAGGCGGTGATATTGGCCGCAATGGTAAACGGCTCCACCAGGCTGGCGAAGTGGTCAGGAATGCTCTCCGGCAGGCGATACGCGTTGGCGGCGGGCGCGACGGCGTATTCGCTGAAGCCGCCGTCGCGATGCACGCCAATCACCTGAAGCTCGCTACAGACGTTAGGGCGGCCAACGGAGCAGGGGTAGCAGTGACCGCAGCTCACGACCGGATCGACCGCGACGCGCTCACCGATGCGCGCCGGGGAAACGCCTTCGCCCACCGCATCAATCAGGCCAAAAAACTCATGGCCGATAACGCGCGGATAGCGCGCAAACGGGTTGTGTCCATGCCAGATATGCACGTCGGAACCGCAGATGCTGGCATAGTGAACTTTCACCCGCACCTCACCTGCTGTCGGCTCAGGCAGCGGACGCTCCTGAAGCGTCAGCGTGCCGGGACATTCAATTACCACACTTTTCATAGCGTCTCCTCGTCCGTTTACCAGTTCCACAGCGTGCCGTCTTCAAGGCGCGCAACCGGGAGGTAGGCAGGCTCGTAGGGATACTTCGCCGCCAGTTTCTCATCGAACTCAATGCCAAGGCCTGGCTTGTCGCCAGGATGCATGTAGCCGTTATCGAATGTCCAGTTGTGCCGGAAGACTTCCATCATCTGCTCGGAGTAGCCCATATATTCCTGCACGCCGAAGTTTGGCACCCAGAGATCAAAATGCAGCGCGGCGGCCATACAAATCGGCGAAAGATCGGACGGGCCGTGAGAGCCGGTGCGCACCTGGTAAAGCGACGCGAAATCGGCGATACGGCGCATGCCGGTAATGCCGCCAGCGTGAGTAATGGTGGTGCGGATATAGTCGATCAGCTGCTCTTCGATCAGCTGCTTACAGTCCCAGATGCTGTTGAATACTTCGCCAACGGCAATCGGCGTGACGGTGTGCTGACGGATCAGACGGAAGCACTCCTGATTTTCGGCAGGCGTGGGATCTTCCATCCAGAACAGGCGTGAATCCTCGATGCTTTTACCAAAGCGTGCCGCCTCAATCGGCGTCAGGCGATGGTGCATATCGTGCAGCAGATGTTCTTCGAAGCCGAACCTGTCGCGGATTTTTTCAAACAGCTTCGGCGTGAAGTCGAGATACTTCTCTGTTGACCAGAGCTGTTCTTCCGGCCAGTTGCCTTTCGTAGCGGGTTCGTAGGCCAGGCCTTTACCCTTCGCCATGCCGTAGGTGGTTTTCATGCCCGGTACGCCGCATTGCGCACGAATGGCCTTAAATCCCATCTCTTTGTGTCTGGCGTAGTCGTCAATAACTTCATCCACGCTGTGGCCGGTGGTATGACAGTAAACCATCACGCCGGTACGCGAGGCGCCGCCCAGAAGCTGGTAAACCGGCATATTGGCCGCTTTACCTTTGATGTCCCACAGCGCCTGATCCACCGCCGAAATGGCGGACATGGTCACCGGCCCGCGCCGCCAGTAGGCGCCCTTGTAGAAGAACTGCCAGATGTCCTCAATCTGATGGGCATCGCGGCCAATCAGCTGTGGGCAAACGTGATCTTTCAGGTAGGAAGCGACCGGCAGCTCGCGGCCGTTCAGCGTGGCGTCGCCAATACCGGTTAAACCCTGGTCGGTGGTGATTTTAACCGTCACGAAATTCCTGCCGGGGCAGGTGACAAAGACTTCAGCGTGGGTAATTTTCATCTCTTTGATCCTTATATGAAGCAATGAAATAAACCTACGCTTTGACGTACTACCATACAAGTAAGGCGTATTGAATGTTCGACGGCGATCACATTTGTTGGTCAGAAAGGTTGATTGTTAAATTAATGTTTAATGTGGCGCTGATGCAGCCCTGGTCACGGGTGAGGGCCGCTAAAGAACGGCCCTGAGAATAAGGGAATTAAGCGAGCAGGGGACAGGAGGGCGGCAAACGGCAGGCGAGCGCGGCAGGGATCACTTCAATGTGGAACGAAGTGCCGCTGAGCGGTTCGCCGTCGAGGTTGAAGGTCATTTCATGAGGCGCGCGGATTTCAAGCCACGGCAACGAAGCACGGACAATATTGGGATTGTCATCGTCGCCGCCAATCACTGAATTGAACAGCGCCGGCAGAAGCTCTCTGGAGGTCACGATGCTGACCTCTAAATGACCGTCGTTGATCAGCGCGGCCGGACAAAGCCGCTGACCACCGCCCGCCTGGCGGCCGTTGCCGATACCGATCACCAGCGCGTCGCCCTGCCAGGAAAAATCAGGGCCGCTTAGTTCACAGCTATCAGCTTTCAGCGCATCCATGCGTATCAGGCCGTGAATAAAATAGGAAACACCACCAAGCGCGGACTTTAACTTCTCCGGCGTTTCGGTGGTGATACGGGTGCCGAATCCTCCGGTCGCCATATTGATAAAATAGCGCGTCTGGTTGACGCGCGCTAAATCAATGGGCTGTGCCTTGCCAAACACCGCCAGACGCAGAGCCGCATCCATCGTTTCAGGGATACCCGCGCTGGTGGCAAAGTCATTGGCGGTGCCGAGTGGGATAATGCCCAGCACCGGCCGCTGTCCTTCAGGCAGTCCCGCCAGCGCGGTGGCCACTTCGTTGATGGTGCCATCGCCGCCGCCCGCCACGACCGTTGTGGCCTGTAACGCTACGGCCTCGTTCACATAGCGCTCGCCGTCGCCATATTCCCAGGTTACCCGAACTTCAATGGGCAAACCTTCCCTGCGCAGCGTGACAATGGCCTCGCGCAGGGCTTCATTCCCTGCTCCTTTGCCGTTCAGAATGAGCAGCGTGAGCGAATGTTTATCCATAGAGTCTGTCCGGTTAGTGCAGGCCGCACGAGCCTGAGGTGCATCATTTATAGCATATTTGAAAGCATCCGGTTAAGGCATGGACGAAACCGGAAAAAGAAAAGCCCGACCGGGGGAGCCGGTCGGGCCAAGGAGGTGGTACGAGATTACGCTGCTGTTTAGAATTACTCGTTGTAAGCAGGCAGCATGATAACGAGAAAACGGCGTACGGAGTGTGATCGAATTCTAATATCCGTCACATTATGAGACGCGGTGTCCCAATGCGGCATTTCCATCAGTCTGCGCGGGGCTGACCGGGAAATTACGCATCAGCAGCGCAAAGGCCAGATCAATCTCTTCCGGCACCGGGATCCAGACGATATGGCCGTTGCCCGGCGCCACCTGTGCAGCCTGACCTTTATTGTTTTCCATCTCAGCCAGATGAAAGGTCACGTTGCCCTGCGGCGTCATCATTTCCAGACTGTCGCCGACGCTGAACTTGTTCTTTACTTCAACCTGCGCCAGATGCCCGCGACGCTCGCCGGTAAACTCACCCACAAACTGCTGGCTGTCCGAGGCGGAGTGGCTGCGTTCATAATTCTGATAGCTGTCGTGCGTGTGGCGGCGCAGGAAGCCCTCGGTATAGCCGCGATGGGCCAGGCACTCCAGCGTCTCAAGCAGCGAAGCGTCGAACGGCTTGCCCGCTGCCGCATCGTCAATCGCGCGGCGATACACTTGCGCGGTGCGGGCGCAGTAGTAGTGAGATTTGGTACGGCCTTCGATTTTCAGCGAATGGACGCCCATTTTCGTCAGCTGCCCGACGTGTGCGACCGCGCGCAGATCCTTCGAATTCATGATATAGGTGCCGTGCTCGTCTTCAAAAGCCGTCATGTATTCGCCGGGGCGCGACGCTTCTTCAATCATAAATACGCTGTCGGTGGGCTGACCTTCGCCAAGTACGGGCTCAACGTGGCGCACCGGAATCGGCTGCTGCTGGTGCACGATATTTCCCAGCGTATCTTCCTTGCCTTCCTGCACGTTATATTGCCAGCGGCAGGCGTTGGTGCAGGTGCCCTGGTTAGGATCGCGTTTGTTGATGTAGCCAGAGAGCAGGCAGCGCCCGGAATAGGCCATGCACAGCGCGCCGTGCACGAAGATCTCCAGTTCCATGTCCGGCACCTGCTGACGAATTTCAGCAATCTCTTCGAGCGAAAGTTCACGCGATAAAATGACGCGGGTTAATCCCATCTGCTGCCAGAATTTCACCGTTGCCCAGTTTACCGCGTTGGCCTGCACTGACAGATGGATATCCATCTGCGGGAACGCCTCGCGAACCATCATGATCAGGCCCGGATCGGACATGATCAGCGCGTCCGGCCCCATCTCTACCACGGGTTGCAGATCGCGAATAAAGGTTTTCAGCTTGGCGTTATGCGGCGCGATATTCACCACGACGTAAAACTTTTTACCCAGCGCGTGGGCTTCATTGATGCCGGTCGCCAGGTTCTCGTGGTTAAATTCGTTGTTACGCACGCGCAGGCTGTAGCGGGGCTGGCCCGCGTATACCGCGTCAGCGCCGTAGGCGAAGGCGAAACGCATATTTTTCAGCGTACCTGCCGGGGAGAGAAGTTCGGGTTTAAACATGAGTATCTCGGTGTGAACGGGCAACCTCGCAAAAGAGCGGGAATTGTAGAAGTTGCCCGAAAGAATGTAAATTGCGCTAGATCAAGCGGCACACATCTGCTTCCCAGCGGTAGCCCATGCCGTAAACCGCGCGGATAAAGGGCTGATCGGCATCAAGGGACTCCAGCTTGCGCCGCAGGTTCTTGATATGGCTGTCAATAGTGCGATCGGTCACCACGCGATAATCATCATAAAGGTGGTTGAGCAACTGCTCGCGTGAGAATACTTTTCCCGGCTCCTGCGCGAGCGTTTTCAGCATGCGAAACTCGGCGGGCGTGAGATCCAGCGCGTCGCCTTCCCAGCTTGCCTGAAAGCGGCCTTCATCCACCACCAGTCGCGAGCTTTTTTGTGCTTCTTCCGGTGAGCGCAGGCAGCGTTTGAGAATGGTTTTGACGCGGGCGACCACTTCACGCGGGCTGAACGGCTTGCAGATGTAGTCGTCGGCGCCAATTTCCAACCCCAGCAGGCGATCGATCTCTTCAGTTTTCGCCGTGACCATCACGATCGGCACCTCGCTGGTACGGCGGATTTCGCGGCACAGCGACAGACCGTCCATGCCCGGCAGCATTAAATCGAGCAGGATCAGGTCGGGTGGCGTCTGCTGAACCCACGCCAGCACTTCGTCGCCGCGCAGCAGGTGATGCGTGCGATAGTTTGCTGCCTGAAGATAGTCCACCAGCAGCTGGCCAAGCTTAGGTTCGTCTTCCACGATAAGGATCAGCGGTTCATGCGTTTCGTTCATAGCGCTCTGCTTCAGTTATGCTTGAGCGGTAAGTTTACCGCAATTTGCAGGCCGCCCGCATCAGCGTGATGCGCAGTGATAGTGCCGTCGTGCGCCTCAACGATATTCTGACAAATGGCCAGCCCCAGACCGGAACCTCCGCTGGCGCGGTTGCGCGAGCTTTCCGCGCGATAAAAACGCTCAAAAATTTGCTGGCGCTGCGCGTCGGTAATGCCGGGCGCGCTGTCGTCAAACTGTATGATAAGGCTGTCAGGCCGTGAAAGCAGGGTGACAACCAGGCCGCCGCCGGCATCGGTATAACGCAGGCTGTTTTCCATCAGGTTAGTGAAGAGCTGCATCAGGCGATCGGGATCGCCAAACATATCAGCACGCTCCGGCAGCCTCAGCGTCAGCGTCAGGCCGTGAGCGGCGAAGCGCCCGGTAAAGTTTCCGGCGACCAGCTCCAGCAGCGGCACCAGATCGGTATTGCTTTTACGGTAGGCGAGCGCGCCCTCGTCGGAAAGCGAGAGCTGATGCACATCATCCACCAGCTTGGTCAGTGTCGCCACCTCGCCCTGAAGCGAGACGATGGACTCAGGCGTCAGTTTGCGCACGCCATCCTGAATCGCCTCCAGTTCGCCGCGCAGGATCGCCAGCGGCGTGCGCAGCTCGTGAGAAATATCCGCCATAAACGCGCGGCGCATGCTCTCATTTTTTTCCAGCGTGCTGGCAAGACGATTAAAATCCTGCCCCAGCCTGCCCAGTTCGTCGCGGCTGTTGGCCTGCACCCGGCTGGTGAATTCGCCCGCCGCCAGGCGGTGCGTGCCTTCGACCAGCCGTTTCACCGGCGCCAGCAGGCCGCGCGACATCAGCCAGGTGACCAGCGCCGCCAACAGCATGGTCAGGCCCACGATGATCCAGCTGGTTCTGCGCTGCTGCTGATCGAAGTTAATATCGGCGCTGCGCGTCAGTCGCTCCGGCGGTGAACCGATCACCCAGCCGACCACGCGCCCATCGCTGAGGGTGATATTGCGCCGCGACCCTTCCGGCGGTATTGGATCGCGCGGGCCGATCATCACATGGAAACGCTGATCGAGTACCCAAAATGCCGTGCGCCAGCCGTGCGGCGGCAGCTGATTATTGGCATCGGGATTCTGTTCCAGCGAGCGCAGGATCTGAAACACCAGTTTGTTATTGTGGCGCAAAAAATCCCAGTTGCCGTGCTGCTCGTACTGATCGGCCAGCGCGTCGCTGAGCATATTCAGCCGCTGCTCGTTTCCCTTCTTGATGTAGTCAATAAAGCCATGCTCAAAGCTTAAGCGTACGCCCCAGTGCATGGTGATCAGCACCAGCATGCAGGTGGAGAATATGGCGGCGAAGAGCTTGGCGGTAATGCCAATGCGCAGCTTTGCAAACATCAGGGTTTCCTCCTGCGCCTGAGCACGACGTTCTTACTGATATCATTGGGCACCCGCAAGAAGATCAGCGCCGGCAGCGCGATAATCAGCGCGATACATAACCAGGTGTAGATAAAGGCCTGGTGAAGGCCATCGGACTGTGTCGGCTGACCAAAGGTGCCGAGCAGCAGGCCAGCGACGGTCACGCCGATACTCATTGATAACTGCATCACCATCGACAGCAGGCTGTTGCCGCTGCTCGCCAGGTCGTCAGGCAGTTCTTTTAACGTCAGCGTATTCATCGCCGAAAAACGAATGGCGTTCACCATCCCCTGGAAAAAGAGCACCACCGGCAGCAGCAGGTTCCAGCCCATCATCGCCACGAACAGCAGCAGCAGCACGACCGCCGCCAGCGCAAACGTTGAGCCGGTCAGCACGTTACGGTAGCCAAAACGGTTAACGATTTGCACCACGATGCGCTTCATGCCCATGTTGCCCAGCACCATAGGGATCATCATCAATCCGGCGTGAAACGGCGAATAGCCCATGCCAATTTGCAGGAAAATCGGTGTCATAAACGGCAGCATACCGCTGCCGATACGTCCCGCCAGGCTGCCCAGCAGCCCCAGCGTGTAAACCCGGTTGTCGAACAGCCGCAGGCTGAACAGCGCTTTTTCATTGCCGCGCGCATGCAGCAGATAGAACAGCAGGGAAAAGACGCCCGTCAGGATCAGCAGACAGAGCAGCAGCGGTGGAATGCCTGAGCCGCGCTGACCATCCAGCGCCAGCGTCAGCGTCGCCATGCCCGCCGCCAGCAGCAGGAAACCCAGAAAATCGAAGCGTTTCGGCGGCAGCGACAGATTCTGCATCAGCATAATCGTCGCCACGGCGCCCGCCAGCCCGACCGGCAGATTAATCAGGAAGATCCAGTGCCAGCTGGCGTACTCGACCAGCACGCCGCCCAGCGCCGGGCCAAGCAGCGGGCCGATCTGGCCGGGCAGGGTAACAAAAGTCATCGCCGCCATATACTGCGTGCGCGGCACCAGTTTCATCACCGTCAGGCGGCCCACCGGCACCATCATCGCGCCGCCGATGCCCTGCACTACGCGCGCGGCGATGAGCTGATCCAGTGAGGTCGACATCGCACAGAACAGCGAGCCGATGCTGAACAGAATAATCGCGCTACAAAAGATATTGCGTACGCCAAAACGGTCGGCCAGCCAGCCGCTGACCGGCAGCATCACCGCCACCGTCAGCACATAGGAGACGATCACCGAGTGCATATTCAGCGGGCTTTCGTTCAGGCTGGCGGCCATAGAGGGCAGGGCGGTGTTGACGATGGTGGTATCCAGCGTCTGCATAAAGAAACCGAAGGCGACGATCCACAGTTGCCAGCGCACGGTGGCGGGGAGCGTATTCATCAGCTAACAGTCTCCATTCCTCTTTTGCGGCGCAGCTTATCCATATACAGATAAACCACGGGCGTGGTGTAAAGGGTTAATAGCTGGCTCATCACCAGGCCGCCAGCGATAGTGATGCCGAGCGGTTGACGCAGCTCGGCACCGTCGCCGCTGGCCAGCACCAGCGGCAGCGCGCCAAACAGCGCGGCCAGGGTGGTCATCATAATGGGCCGGAAGCGCATCAGGCTGGCTTCAAAAATCGCCTCGCGCGCGCTGAGATGGCCGCTGCGCTGCGCATGCAGCGCGAAGTCCACCATCATAATCGCATTCTTTTTCACGATGCCAATCAGCAGCAGAATGCCAATCAGCGCAATCAGGCTGAACGGCGTGCCAAACAGCTCCAGCGCCAGCAGCGCGCCGACGCCTGCCGAGGGCAGGGTCGAGAGGATGGTCAGCGGATGCACGTAGCTCTCATACAGCATGCCGAGCACGATATAGACCGTGGCGATAGCGCCCAGGATCAGCCAGATCTGACTGCCCTGCGACTGCTGAAAAAGCTGCGCGGTGCCGGCGAAGCTGCCGCGTACGCTGTTCGGCACGCCGAGCGCGGTCATGCTGCGATCGATAGCGGTCGAGGCCTGAGATAGCGAGACGCCTTCCGGCAGGTTGAAGGAAATGGTCGACGCAGCGGAAAGCCCCTGATGGTTGACTGAAATCGGCGCGTTGGCCGGTTGCCAGCGGGCAAAGTACGACAGCGGAATGGCCTTGCCGTCGCTGTTAAGGACATACATCAAATCCAGCGCGCTGACGTCCTGGGTATAGCGCGGATCCACCTCCATCACCACCTTATACTGATTCAGCGGCTGATAAATGGTGGATATCTGCCGCTGCCCGAACGCGTCATTCAGCAGGTTGTTGATATCTGAAACGCTGATCCCTAACCGCGACATGGTTGCGCGATCGTAGGTGAGTGCCAGCTCTGCGCCATTGTCCTGCTGATCGGAGTTGATATCGGCCAGTTCAGGCAGAGTGGCGAACGCTTTGCGGATCTTCGGTTCCCACAGGCGCAGATCGTCAAGGTTGTCCGACAGCAACGTGTACTGATAGCTGGCGCTGGACTCGCGTCCACCCGCGCGCAGATCCTGCACCGCCATCAGGAAAAGATTAGCACCCGGCTCTTTCGCCAGTTTCACCCGCAGCCGGGCGATAACCTGCTGCGCGCTCTCGCTGCGCTGGCCGAGCGGCTTCAGCGAAATAAACATTGAGCCGCTGTTGGTGCGTGAACCGCCGGTAAAGCCCACCACGCTCTCTACGGCCGGATCGCTGCGTACGATCTTCATAAAGTCTTCCAGCTTGCTGCGCATCGACTGGAACGAGATGCTTTGATCCGCCTGAATAAAGCCCATCAGCCGTCCGGTATCCTGCTCCGGCATGAAGGTTTTCGGAATGGCCACGTAAAGATACAGGGTCAGGCCGATGGTGCCGAGGAACAGCAGCAGCGTCCAGCGCGAGTGATTTAACACCTGCTTCAGCGACCGGCCGTAAGCGTGCTGTAGCCCGTTCAGCACGCTGCCGATGCGCCGCTTGCGCGGCTGTGCAGAGGCAGGCCGCGCGCGCAACAGCCGTGCGCACATCATCGGCGTCAGCGTCAGTGAGACAACCAGTGAAATCAGTATGGAGACAGAGAGGGTGACGGCAAACTCTTTAAAGAAGCGTCCTATCAGCCCGCCGAGCATCAGCAGCGGCAGGAATACCGCCACCAGCGAAATGCTCATCGACAGCACGGTAAAGCCCACTTCACGTACGCCCTGCAACGATGCCTGAAGCGGTTTCATTCCGGCTTCGACATGGCGCGAAATATTCTCCAGCACCACGATCGCATCATCCACCACGAAGCCGGTCGCCACGGTCAGCGCCATCAGCGACAGGTTATTGAGGCTGAAATCGCACAGGTACATGGCGGCAAAGGTGCCGATAAGCGATACCGGTACTGCCACGGCGGGGATCAGCGTGGCGTGGCCCGAGCGCAGGAAAAGAAAAACCACGGCGATCACCAGCCCCACGGCGATAGCCAGCGACTGCTCCACTTCCTCCAGCGAAGCGCGGATGGTGGGTGAGCGATCCTGTGAAACCTCAAGGTTGATGGCGGCAGGCATGCCTGCGCGCAGCTCGGGCAACTGTTGGCGAATGCGATCGATGGTATCGATGATATTGGCTTCGGGCAGCTTACGGATCAGCATCAGGATCGCGGGCCTGGCGTTTGCCATCCCGGCGTTGCGCACGTCTTCCACCGAGTCCGTTACCGTCGCGACGTCCTTCAGCCGTACCGCCGCGCCGTTGCTGTGATGAATGACCAGCGGCTGATATTCCGCCGCGGTTTTCAACTCGTCGTTGGTTTTCACCTGCCAGCGCTGCTGCTGATCTTCAATGGCGCCCTGCGGCCTGCGCTGGTTGGCGTTAGCAATGGTTTCGCGTACTGCGTCCAGCGAGACGCCCTGGTTAAATAACGCCTGCGGATTCAGCGCCACGCGCACCGCCGGGAGCGAACTGCCGCCGACCGTGACGTCGCCCACGCCTTCAATCTGCGCCAGCTTTTGCGACAGCTGCGTGGAGGCGTAATCGTACATCTGACCTGGCGTCCAGCTATCCGAAGTGAGGCTGATGATGGCTATCGGCGCGTCGGAGGGATTGATTTTTCGCCATTTCGGGCGGTCGGGCATGCCGGTGGGCAGCAGGCTTTGCGAGGCGTTGATCGCGCCCTGCACGTCACGCGCCGCGCCGTTGATGTCGCGGTCAAAATCAAAAACAAGAATGATGCGCGTGCTGCCCAGCGAGCTGGTGGAGGTCATTTCGCTGACGCCGGAAATACGCCCCAGCGCGCGCTCCAGCGGCGTGGCGACCGATGATGCCATGATTTCCGGCGAGGCGCCGGGTAGCGAGGCGGAAATAACAATCACCGGGAAATCCACCTGCGGCAGCGGCGCCACCGGCAGCAGACGAAAACCCAGCACGCCCGCCAGGGTGATGGCAAGCGTCAGCAAAATAGTGCCGACGGGCCGGTGAATAAAAAGCGCAAAAAATCTCACTGCGGCGCCCCCTGGCTGAAGCGACGGCGGGTGGCATGCGCGAGGCGGTCAAACAGGAGATAGATAACCGGCGTGGTAAACAGCGTCAGCACCTGACTGACGATCAGCCCGCCGACCATCGCAATACCGAGCGGTTGACGCAGTTCCGCCCCGACGCCCTGGCTTAGCATCAGCGGCAGCGCACCGAGCAGCGCCGCCAGCGTGGTCATTAAAATCGGCCGAAAGCGCAGCAGGCAGGCCTGATAGATAGCATCGTAAGGCGTCATGCCCTGTTCCCGCTCCGCCGCCAGCGCAAAATCAATCATCATGATGGCGTTCTTTTTCACAATGCCGATAAGCAAAATAATGCCGATAATGGCGATCACATCCAGTTCATTGCCGCTCAGCATCAGCGCCAGCAGCGCGCCAACGCCTGCGGTCGGCAGCGTGGAGAGAATGGTAATGGGATGAATAAAGCTCTCATACAGCACGCCCAGAACGATATACATCGCCACCACGGCGGCCACGATCAGCCAGACGGTGCTGGAGAGCGCGGCCTGAAAAGCCAGCGTGCTGCCCTGAAAGCGCGTCATGATCTCCGTCGGCATCGACAGATCCTTTTCCGCCTGACTGATGGCGTTAACCGCCTGCTCCAGCGAATAGCCGTCGCTGACGTCGAAAGAGAAGGTGGTCGACGGGAACTGATCAAGATGGCTGATACCCAGCGCGCCGTAGCGCTGCCCGATGGTGGCGATGGCGCTGAGCGGCACCACCGCGCCGTCGCTGCCTTTCAGGCGGATGCCGTCCAGGCTTTGCAGGCCCGGCGTGGTAGTGGTGTCGTGTTCCAGCACCACGCGATACTGGCTGGCCTGGGTATAAATGGTAGAAATAAGCCGCTGGCCGAAGGCGTTGTAGAGCGCGTTGTCCACGTCCGCCATTGAGATGCCCAGCCTGCTGGCGCTGTCGCGGTTGACGTTAACCCAGGCTTCCAGCCCGCGATCCTGCCAGTCGCTGCTGACGTTTTTCAGGGCGGGCAGGGTCGCCAGTTTGCTGGTCAACTGCGGCACCCACAGGCTCAGCGAATCAAGGGAACTGGTCTGAAGCGTAAACTGATACTGCGTTCGGCTGAGCTGGGTATCAATAGTTAAATCCTGCACCGGCTGAAGATAGAGACTGACGCCGGGCACGTTGTCTACGGCGGATTGCAGGCGCGCAATCACCGTCGGGATACGATCTTCACGCTGATCAAGCGGCTTAAGATTAATTTGCAGTCGCCCGCTGTTCAGCGCCGGATTGGTGCCGTCGACGCCAACAAATGAGGTCAGGCTCTGCACCGCTGGATCTTTCATAATGATCGACGCCACCTGCTGCTGGCGCTGCGCCATGCTGGCATAGGAGACGGACTGCGGCGCCTGAAGCGTGCCCTGAATGATGCCGTTGTCCTGAAGCGGGAAGAAACCTTTTGGAATGGCAATCCACAGCAGTACGGTAATGACCAGGGTGGTCAGCGCCACGCCGAGCGTCAGCCACGGATGATTAAGGACGCGGCGCAGAATACGACCGTAACCGGCAATAATGCGTGAAAACATCGCTTCGCTGGCACGGGAGAAACGGTTTTGCTTGCGCAGCGACTCCACACTGAGCATCCGTGCGCACATCATCGGCGTCAGGGTAAGCGACACCACGGCGGAGATCAGAATCGAAATGGCCAACGTCACCGCGAACTCACGAAACAGCCTGCCGACGATATCGCCCATAAACAGCAGCGGGATCAGCACTGCGATCAGTGAGAAGGTGAGGGAAATAATGGTAAAGCCGATTTCACCTGCGCCTTTCAACGCGGCGGCCATCGGTTTTTCGCCTTTTTCGATATAGCGCGAGATGTTCTCGATCACCACGATGGCGTCATCGACCACAAAACCGGTGGCGATGGTCAGCGCCATCAGCGTCAGGTTGTTGATGGAAAACCCAAGGAAATAGATCACCGCAAAGGTGCCGACCAGCGACAGCGGCACCGCCACGGCAGGAATGATCGTCGCAGGCACGTTGCGCAGAAACAGATAGATGATCATCACCACCAGCGCGATAGAGAGCATCAGCTCAAACTGCACGTCGTGCACGGAGGCGCGGATGTTGGTCGTGCGGTCGGTGAGCATTTTCACCTCGACCGACTTCGGCAGCGAAGCGGTAAGGGCGGGCAGCATCTGACGAATATTGTCGGCGGTGGTAATAATGTTCGCACCCGGCTGACGCTGAATATTGAGCACGATGGCGGGCTGGCGGTTGGCCCACGCGCCCAGCCACTCGTTTTCGGCGCCCTGTTCGATGGTCGCCACGTCGCGCAGGCGAACCGGCGCGCCGTTCTGCCAGGCAACGATGAGCTGGCGATAGTCCTCGGCGGATTTCATCTGATCGTTGGCCGAGAGCGTGATGGAGCGCTGCGGGCCGTCCAGGCTGCCTTTGGCCGAATTAACGTTGGCGTTACTGATGGCGGTGCGCACTGTTTCGCTGTCGAGGCCGAGCGCAGCCAGCGCCTGCGCGTTCAGCTTCACGCGGACGGCGGGGCGCTGGCCGCCGGAAAGCGTCACCAGCCCGACGCCCGTGACCTGAGAAATCTTTTGCGCCACGCGCGTTTCCACCATGTCGTGAACCTGCGTCATCGGCATGCTGGTGGTGGTGACCGCCAGGGTCATGATCGGCGGGTCCGCCGGGTTGACCTTGCTGTATACGGGCGGATTGGGCAGGTCGGAGGGGAGCAGATTCGTCGCCGCGTTGATCGCCGCCTGCACTTCCTGCTCGGCCACGTCAAGCGGCAGCGTCAGCTGAAACTGTAGCGTCACCACCGATGCGCCACCGGCGCTTTGCGAGGCCATCTGTTTGAGGCCGGACATCTGCCCGAACTGGCGTTCAAGCGGCGCGGTAATGGCCGAGGTGATGACATCCGGGCTGGCGCCGGGGTAGAGCGTGACCACCTGAATGGTCGGATAGTCCACTTCCGGCAGGGCGGATACGGGCAGCGCACGGTAGCCAAGAAAGCCCGCCAGCAGAATGGCGATCATCAGCAGCGTGGTGGCAACCGGACGTAAAATAAACTGGCGGGACGGCCCGCCGTCGGCGCTCACCTGCATCAGGAACGTGCTCCTTTCGCTGGCTGCACGCGGGCATCCGGCTGGATGGACTGCGGCGCGACAACCTCAACCGTCGCGCCGTCGGTCAGGCGGTCGGTGCCATCGGTGACGACGCGTTCGCCGACGTTCAGTCCGGCGTTGACCACGGCTTTCTCGCTGTCCTGCATACCCACGGTGATCAATTTTTTACTGACTTTGTTTTCGGCGTTCACCACCCAGACAAAGTGGCCTTCACTGCCCATTTGCAGCGCGGCCGCCGGAACAACGATTGCGTCGTTCAGCGTGCTGGCCTTTAATCGTGCGTTAACAAACTGGTTGGGGAAAAGCGCGTCGTCGGTATTGCTGAACCGCGCTTTGAGCCTGAGTGTGCCGGTGGTGGTGTCGATCTGATTATCCATGCTTAACAGCGCGCCGCTGGCGATCAGCGTGCTGTTGCCGCGATCCCAGGCCTCGACCGGCACCGGTTGACCGCTTTTTCTGGCGGCAACCAGGGTGGCGATATCATTTTCAGGCAGGCTGAATACCACATCAATCGGATGCGTTTGCGTGATAATGACCAGGCCATTGCTGTCGCCGCTGGTCACGTAGTTGCCCACGTCCACCTGCCGCAGGCCAACGCGGCCCGCGACCGGCGCAATAATGCGACTGTAGGTTAGATTGAGTCGGGCGCTGGCGACGCTGCCTTCGTCGGCTTTCAGCGTGCCGAGCGTTTCATTAACCAGCGAGCGTTGATTATCCAGCTCCTGTTGTGAAACCAGATTGGTTTTCGCCAGTTTTTCATAGCGGGTCAGATCGCGGCGGGCGTTGGCCAGCGTGGCCTGATCTTTCGCCTGCTGACCCTGCGCCTGCGTCAACGCCACCTCGTAAGGACGTGGATCGATCTCTGCCAGCAGTTGGCCTGCCTTGACCTCTTCGCCTTCGGTGAAGTGGACGGCCATCAGCTCGCCATCCACGCGGCTGCGCACGGTCACCGTATTGGCGGCGGTCACCGTTCCCAGGCCGGTGAGAAAGACCGGCACGCTCTGCCGTACGGCGGCGCTGGCCTGCACCGGCACCGTGGCGCCCGTCGCACCGCGTCGGCCGCCACTTTTTCCGCCTTTGCCGCGTGGCGCTTCGGTGGTTTTTTCCGACGGCTGGCTGCTGTGCCACCAGGCGTAACCGCCAGCCAGACAGGCAAAGACGATGAGAACAAGGATTATTTTCAGAGGACGACGCCCGGCATTCATATTGTTATGTGCTCTCCGATAGCAAATTTTCGCGCTGTGGGTCAACGTGACCCGCAAGTCCTCTATTTTAGCGGCTTTCAACAAGTCAAAAATGGAGGAATTAAGAATAACTGTTCAACCGGTGTAAGTATGGCCGTTCAGCGCCGCTCAGAAAGCGAATCAGCGAAACATCACCTGCGCCCAGCGCGCCAGTCCGGCGGTCACCGAGCCGAAATCATCGCCGCTCGCCAGCGGAATCGCCGGCAATTGCGCCGAAATCGCCTGCCGCAGTAGCGGAGAGCGGGCGCTGCCGCCGGTAAGATAGACCACGTCAGGCCGCGTGGCGCTGGCGTCAAGCGCCAGTTGCACCTGCTCCTGAATACGTTCAAGCGGTTGGGCAATCGCCGCCTCAAGCATCGGCAGGTCAATGGTTGCATAAAGCGCCTGCTCGACGAACGCCAGCGAGCTGCCGACCTGATGCTGTTCGGAGAGGGCGATTTTACTCTCTTCTGCGGCGCGCACGAGGCGATAACTCAGCTTCTGTTGCCAGACCCTGAGCAGCCGCCTGACCTGTTCAGGGGCGGCGGCGTCGCGGATCAGCGTTTCAATCAGCCGGCGGCTGGCGGCAGCGTAAAATTCGCTCTGCGCCGGAACGTCATTAACAGCCACGGCGTTCCACCACGGCAGTACCGGCAGGGCGGTGCCTTTTTCCGTGACGCCGCCGCAGCCGAGCAGCGGCATCAGCTCTTTAAATGCCAACATGATATCCAGATCGTTGCCGCCAACCCGGCAGCCGCTGTGGCCCAGCAGACTGCCGCTGCGGTCGGATTTGCCGTGCCAGGCCGGGCCCATTAACAGCATCGAACAGTCAGTGGTGCCGCCGCCAATGTCCACCACCAGTACCCGCGTCTCTTTTTGTAGCGTTGCTTCGAAATCCAGCCCGGCCGCCACCGGTTCGTACTGAAATTCAATATCACGAAAGCCTGCCCGTCCCGCCGCGCGCGCCAGAATACCCTGCGCCTGACGGTTTGCTTCGTCGCCGCCCAGTCCCTGAAAGTTTATCGGCCGGCCGATCACCGCCTGATCGATGACGTCATCAAGCTGGCGCTCCGCCGTCTGGCGGATGTGCAGCATCGTGGCGCAGACCAGATCCTCAAAAAAGGCGATCTGCTGCGGTTTCAGCCCGTTCGCGCCAAGAAACGACTTGGGGGATTTTACAAACCAGACGTCTTCGGGATCGGCCATATAGTGAGCCAGCGCGTCAAGACCAAAGCGCACGCTCCCCGGCGTAACGTCGATATCCTCTTCACGATTGGCGCTCAACGCGCGGCGCAGCAGCGCCTGATTTTCGGCATCTGGCGTCGGGACCTGGTGGTGGCGAAACAGCCATTCGCTGACCGATTCGCGCGTGGGCGCGCAGAGCATGGAAGGCAGCAGCGCGGCGTTTTGCTCAAGGGGAAGGGCGGTCGGGACGCCTTCTTTCATCACTGCAACCGAGCAGTTGGCCGTTCCGTAATCAAAACCGATATACATATTTCCCCCGTTAGCATTAAAAAAGGGAGGGACTTTAGGCCGGGAGGTCAGTGAGAGCAACCTATTTTATTGCAAAATAGCCGGTATTAAGCAGCGCATTCAGCGGCTCACGCGGCATTATTGCTTCGCCCCAGGCGTGATCGACGCCGATATTCGCCAGGGTGTTCAGCGCGACGGGCAGCTCAATGGGGCCAGCAATGGTCAGTATGTGCATGCGCTGCGCGTGACCCTGAATAATGGACACCATCATTTCATCCATCAGGTTGAAGTGTACGTTGGCGGTCATTTGCGGATTGAGGATCAGATAATCAATCATCTCCCCGGGCATCTGATTAAAGGCGTCGAGGTTTCGCCCAACGTCGCTGAGTACGATGCCGCAGCCCGCCTCACGCAGACGCGCCACCTGCGGCGAAAGTTTATCGATATCCGTCAGCAGCGCCTCTGCGCCAATGGAAAAGTGCAGCAGCTGCGCCGGCAGGTCAATGCGATCTATGTTGTTAATGACTTCATCAATTAACGTCTCGTCGCGCAGTCCCTGGGGTGAAAGCGGCAACACCACCGACAGCGCCTTATTGACCATCCCGGACGCGTAGTGTTGAAAAAACTCCCTGACCATTTTTCGGTCAAGCATGATAAACAGCGCATCGTCATGAAGGCCAGCGCGGAAGCTCGCTTCCTCTATTTCTTCGCCCTGCGCGCTGAACAGCTGCATTTCAGCCAGACAGAGGCTGACCGACTGCGTTTTGCGCGGCGGCGCAACCGGCCAGACGAGGAGACGCATCGGCTGGTCAGCGAGGATCTGTTCAATGTCGGGCCGTGAAAGCAGCGGTTTGAGAGTGTTCAAGAACTGCGGTTCATACACGGATAGCTGTCCGCGCCCGTTATGTTTGGCGTTGTAGCAGGCGAGATCGGCCTGCGCCATAATTTCACTGGCCATCACGTTATCTTTATCGAACATGGTAATACCGGCGCTGGCGCCGACGCGATGCAGACGTCCCTCCCACAGCAGGCGATAGTCGTTTACGGCGGCAATAATGCGGGAGATGATTTCGCGCGCTTTATCCGGTGGGCAACTGTGAAGCAGCACGCCGAACTCATCACCGCCCAGGCGCGCCAGAAAGTCCGAGCCGCGAAGATGGTGTTTCATTACGCTGGCAACTTCCCGCAACAGTGCATCGCCAGCCGCGTGTCCTGCGGTGTCGTTGACCGCTTTGAAGCGATCGAGATCGATAAAGGCCAGCGCGTGCTCAAGATGCTGGTCGCTGGCGGTTGTCAGCATTTGCTTCAGCTGTTGTTCAAAGCTCACGCGGTTAGGCAGGTGTGTCAACATGTCATGTGAAGCGCTGTAGCTCAGGCGGCGCAGCATTTCTCGCGATTCGCTGACGTCCTGAATAACGAGCACATAGCCAATATCTTCTCCCGCCTGCGTTTTCAGCGGCATGATGCTGTAGTGGATGTCGAATTTGTCACCGGCGACATTGTGCAACACCATTTCCTGATCGATACCCGCCGCCGATCGGTTGTCATGCTGTTCAAAAAGCAGCAGATTATCAATGGGCGGGCCATCACTGTCAGGCGTGATGCGCAAAATATCATTAACCGGCCGGCCTTCCGCCTGCTCCTGCGCCCAACCCGTCATCGCTTCCGCCACCGGATTCATAAACATCACCCGCATCGCCTGGTCGGTACTGATCACCGCTTCGCCGATGGCATCCAGCGTGATATGCATCCGCTCTTTTTCCTGGTACAGCGCATCGGTGAGCCGCTGCATGGTGCTGACGTCCTGATTGACGCCCAGCATCCTGTCCAACCCGCCTTTTTCATCCAGCACCAGCGTGGACTGGCTGCGAACAAACCGAATGCCGCTCTCGGTATGAATACGAAACTGAATATCAATCGGCGTGGCATTTCTGACGGCCTGGTCGAAGGCATCAATGGCTGTCTGACGATCGTCAGGCAGCAGACTATTGGCCCAGGTAAGGTAGGTTGCTTTCCCTGCGGCAGGCAGATCGTAGATCTCGAACATCCTTTTGTCCCAGTTCATTTCCCCGGTTTTCAGGTTCCAGTCCCAGACGCCAATGCCGCCCGCTTCGTTCGCCAGGGTAATACGCTGCATCAGGCTGCGGTTTTCTTCTTCACTGTTTTTCAGATCGGTAACATCTTTGATCTGCGAGATAAAGTAGAGCGGCAGGTTTTCGTTGTCACGCACCAGCGATACCGCCAGCTGCGCCCAGACGATTTGGCCGTCCTTGCGGAAATATCGCTTCTCCAGGCTGTAGGTTTCGATATCACCCTTTAATACGGCATCCCGTAAAGCAAGGTCATTGTTTAAATCGTCCGGGTGGGTCAGGGTCTGAAAGGTTAACTTTTTCAGCTCTTCCGGTTCATAACCCAGCAGGTGACAGAGCGCTTTATTGACCTGTAGCCACTGCCCTTCCGGAGACACTAACGCCATGCCGATGGCAGAGAATTCGATTGCGTGGCGAAAGCGGGTTTCGCTCTCCTGAATATGTTTCTTTTCTTCGCGGAAAGAGTGCATTACCAGCGCCATGACGTGGCTGGGAATAATGGCCATCAAAAAGGGCAGCCAGGGCGCGCGGGTCATAAAACTGGTCACGACAACCAGGTTGTTGAGTTGATGCAGCGCCAGCAGCATGGTCATCATTGAAAGGGAAGCAAGAAACACCACGAACGCCTCAAAGCGCGGCAGGCGAACCGCGCTGTAAAACAGCACAACGATGACCACGGTGAAAGGCCAGGGCAGATAGCGCAATGCGATATAGTTTAATAACAGCGTGCCCACCAGCGTGATTAACGTTTCGGGCAGGGCATGCTGGTTAACGTTTTTAGCGGCAGGATCGCTGTTCCACAGCAGACAAACCGGCCCGAGCGCCAGCATCCCCACCACTTCCGACATGACCCAGGTTGAAAAAAATTGAAATGAAGCGGTGTCGCCCTTAAGCAGACAGGCCACCAGGCCGCTTACCAGCGGCATAAGCAGCCCCACTGACAGGAGCATTTTGCCCCAGTTCTTTAGCGACGCCAGCGGGGCGCTATCTTTAAACAGCCATCGCAGCAGCGCGCCGCCGGCCAGCGCGTGAAGCAGATTAATCAACGTAAAGGTAACGTTTGCGAAAGAAAGACCAAACACCAGCGCGTTGGCGCCGATGACCCCTGCCATACAGCAGAACAGCGGGGCAGGCAGCGCGCGCGGCGTCAGACGATAGGTCATCACCGTCATCAGCGCGGTGGCGAACCATAGCGGGGAGATATGCCCGCTGATCTTAATCAGTTGAAGGCAGAAAAGCGTTAAGCCGAAGGAAAGTACGCCAGGCAAAAGCGCGCGTTTTATTGGCGAAAGGCGATCGGTGCTTAAAAAAGCGTTTATTGTCATTTACTTATCCAGCATGGAGCAAGACCACCCTGTTGTGCAAGCAACGTCATCTGAGACTAACTAATATAACGCTTTCTAATGCCTTACGTAAATTTAACCGCTCAGAACAACTGTTTTTGTATGACAGCAACCTCATGACGTAATTTTAACAACTCTTCACGCGTCCATGCGTGATCGATTCCGGCAAGTTGGACCGACAGCCGCTGGAGGAACTGCTGGGTGGTGGCGATCCGTCCGTGGCCTAAGAGTAATACAGGAAGCAGTAGGGTGAGACAAACCTGCCAGAAGGCGAAAGGCTGAGGTAAGCGCCCGCGCTGGCTGAACAAAAACACGGTGCTGAGTATGAAACCCAACGTCAGGCCTGTGACCACTTCACTGGTTGAGTGGTAGTGCAGCAGCAGACGGGAGGCGCCGACAATCAGCGGAATAAAATAGCCCACCGCGCAGGCGACGCCGCGCCAGAAACTGCTAAGCCCGCCGCTGAGCAACCAGAGAAGGACCGGCCAGAGCGTGGCGGACATCGCGCTGTGGCCACTGAAGCCGGTAAAATTGAAGCGGGCATTGCCGATCCCGAAGCCCATAAAAGCGATTTTTGACAGGCTGACTACCGCGCCTGCGGTACAGAAGGCCGCTATCCAGTACCAGACCGCACGGGGATCGCTACTTTTTAATTTGATGGCAATCGCCACAATAACGGCAGTTGGGATCAGTAACATGCTGTCGCCGAAGTAGGTCAAAATATGAACGATATGCCAAATCACTCTGTTTCCTTTTTATTGTCTGAAGCCGGGACAGCAATTAACGGGGCAATCAGTACTTATCGGCAATGCAGCCGAAAGCCTGCCGTCTCCTGGCTCGAAATGTGAAGTTGATCTCATTAATTTCAGTTTACGGGTGAAGCGTAACCTTGGCTAAGGGTAAAATCTGAAAAGGCATCCGGCGCATTTTACTGGCGTCAACCTGGTGAAATCCTTATAATTGCGCGCGAAATCCTCCTCCCCATTGTCTCTGACAATCAGTAATCAGGTCTTTAATTTATGACTGACAAGTCACATCAGTGCGTCATCGTAGGTATTGCCGGCGCCTCTGCCTCAGGAAAAAGTCTTATCGCCAGTACCCTGTATCGTGAAGTCCGCGAGCGGGTTGGCGATGAAAATATAGGCGTAATCCCTGAGGATGCCTACTACAAAGACCAGAGCCATTTGACGATGGATGAGCGGGTGAAAACCAACTACGATCATCCCAGCGCGATGGATCACAGCCTGCTGTTCCAACATTTGCAGATGCTGAAAGCGGGCAAGGCCATCGATCTACCGGTGTACAGTTATGTTGAGCACACCCGCACCGCGCAAACCGTGCAACTCAAACCTAAAAAGGTCATCATTCTTGAGGGGATTCTGCTGCTGACCGATGTGCGTCTGCGTCAGGAGATGAATTTCTCGATTTTTGTTGATACGCCGCTGGATATTTGCCTGATGCGCCGCATGAAACGCGACGTTAACGAGCGCGGCCGCTCCATGGATTCGGTGATGTCGCAGTATCAGAAAACCGTTCGACCGATGTTCCTGCAATTTATCGAACCCTCGAAGCAGTACGCCGATATCATCGTGCCACGCGGTGGTAAAAACCGTATTGCCATTGATATTCTGAAGGCAAAAATTAATCAATTCTTTGAATAAAGGGCGTTTCCGATGAGATTATGCGATCGCGATATTGAAGCCTGGCTGGATGACGGGCGGCTCGACATTTCTCCTCGTCCTCCCGTTGAGCGCATCAACGGCGCCACCGTTGATGTTCGTCTCGGTAACCTGTTTCGAACTTTTCGCGGTCATACCGCCGCGTTTATCGATCTGAGCGGCCCTAAAGACGAGGTGAGCGACGCGCTGGATCGCGTCATGAGCGATGAGATCGTGCTGGCTGAAGGCGACGCGTTTTTCCTCCATCCGGGCGAACTGGCGCTGGCGGTGACATTCGAATCCGTCACGCTGCCTGATAACCTGGTCGGCTGGCTGGACGGACGTTCATCGCTGGCGCGTCTCGGGCTGATGGTTCACGTCACCGCGCACCGAATCGATCCGGGCTGGCAGGGCCGAATTGTGCTGGAGTTCTATAATTCAGGTAAGCTACCGCTGGCGCTCCGTCCCGGCATGTTGATTGGCGCATTGAGCTTTGAACCACTTTCCGGGCCTGCCGCACGGCCCTATAACCGCAGGCAGGATGCAAAATACAAAGGCCAGCAGGGCGCCGACGCCAGCAGAATAGATAAAGATTAGCGTCTGTCGGACAGCTCCGGCAGGGCGTTTTCGCCGGGCAAATTCTTTAAAGCCTGCCAGGATTAACGGCCCGGCAGCCTGTCTGCGGGTTAAGATTGCGTTAACAAGGGGAAGGCATGAGAAGATTTATTACCACTCTGGCCATTTTGCTGGTGGTGATTGTGGCGGGAATGATGGCGCTGGTTTTATTGGTGAATCCCAACGATTTCCGCGCCTATATGGCCCGTCAGGTTGAGCAGCGCAGCGGTTATACGCTGGCGCTGAACGGCGATCTTCGCTGGCACGTCTGGCCCCAGCTCAGCATTCTCTCCGGGCCGATGACGCTCACCGCGCCCGGCGCGCAGCAGCCGGTGGTGAGCGCTGAGAATATGCGTCTGGACGTTCGCCTGCTTCCTCTTCTCTCTCATCAGCTTTCGGTAAAACAGGTGATGCTGAAAGGCGCGGTGGTGCGCCTGACGCCGGAAAGCGACAGTCAGCGCCCGCAAAATGCGCCGGTGGCGCCAGGTCGTTCAGGCTCATCGGAAATTACCCAGGGCTGGACGTTTGATATTGGCGAACTGCGCGTGGCCGACAGCCTGCTTATCTGGCAGCAGAGCAACGGCGAACAGATTAACGTGCGCGATGTTAATCTACAGCTTTCTCAGGACAGCCACCGTCAGGCCCACGTTGAGTTAAGCAGCCGCATCAGCCGCGACCAGCGCGAACTGGTGATGAACCTCAACGCCGACATGGATGTTAACCGCTACCCCCAACAGCTCAATGCATTGATCAACCAGCTTGATTATCAGCTCACCGGCGCCGATCTTCCGCAGGAAGGGGTGAAAGGCCAGGCGAAAATGCAGTTCTCATGGCTGGGCGATCGGCAGGCGTTCAGCCTGAAAGAGATCGCCCTTAACGCCAACGACAGCCAGCTCAGCGGCAACGTCAGCGGTACGCTGACGGGCCGTCCGCAGTTAGATATCGATCTGCGCGCTCCGATGCTGAATATGGATTCCCTGTTGGGACTGGCAGACGGCAGCAGCGATGGACAGCAGGCACAGTCGCAGCGCGCGGGTGCCGCACCGGTTATCGCCCAGCGCGCAGAGCATGATAACAGTGATTCGCCGCTTAACGCGATCGACGGCAAGGTGAAGCTGGCCGTTGACACGCTGCGCTGGCGAGGGATGGACTTTAGCCAGGTCGCACTTGACGCCAGCAGCCGCGAAGGGGTAATGCAGCTTGCCAGATTCAGCGGCAAAGCGGGGAACGGCAGTTTTTCACTGCCGGGCAGTATCGACGTTCGCGCGGCGCAAACGGCGGTGGCGTTACAGCCAGAAATCAGCGCCATTGATGTTGCGGCGCTGCTAAAAGCGTTTAGTTTACCGGCCTCGCTCAGCGGCGATCTGTCGCTGAAAGGGAATTTTACCGGCACCGGCTTAACCGTTGCTGCTTTTAAACGTACCTGGCAGGGCAGCGCGATGCTGAACCTGGAGAATGCGCAAATTGCCGGACTTAACTTCCAGCAGATGATCCAGCATGCCGTTGAGCGCTCGAACAGCCGGGTAAAAGGAACAGATAACGCGGCAGCAAAAAACGATCTTCAGCAAATCAAAGGTGGCGCTACGCTGGATAACGGTCTGCTGACCTTCAATGAACTGAAAGGCAGTTCGCCGGTACTCAACTACGGCGGGCAGGGCAGGGTAAATCTGCCGCAACAGCTTGCGGATATCACGTTTGGCGTGACCGTCACCAAAGGCTGGCAGGGCGATGATGAACTGGTGAAAAGGTTACAGCAAACGCCGGTGCCGTTGCGTATCTATGGCCCGTGGTCGGCGCTGAACTACTCGTTACAGGTCGATCAGGTGTTGCGCCAGCAGTTGCAGGATGAAGCGAAAAAACGGTTGAAGGACTGGGCAGATCGTAATCGAAACGGCGACAGCTCGGTGCAAAAGCTGATTAAAGATCTGTAGGGCGGCGGCCAGCGCCGCCCGGATTATCTGCCGTTGTCCTGACGTAAAGGAACAATCTGCACTTTCTGTACGCGATGGCTTTCAACCTGAAGCGTGCGGAACAGATAATCAGCAATGCAGATCTCTTCACCCTCCTCCGGAACCTGCTGGGTATGCTCCATCAACAGCCCCGCGAGCGTGTTATAGTCGCGTTTTTCGTCCAGCGGCAGCGCCACGTACATAATCAAATCATCCAGCGGCATGTGTCCATTCGCCGTCCAGCTTCCGTCGGCGTTCTGCTGAATATCGTATCGCGGATCGACCTCTCCGCCTTCGTTTGGCAGATTGCCCGCAATGGTTTCCATTAAATCGCTGAGCGTCACGACGCCTTCCACCGAACCAAACTCATCGACCACAAAGGCGAAATGCGTGCGTGCGGTGCGGAACTGCTCCAGCGCCGGCAACAGGTTGAGCTGCTCCGGAAACACCAGCGGCTGGCGAATGAGCGCGCGAATATCCAGGCTGTCGCCATGCAGCGCCTGCTGGAGCAGATCGATAACATGCACCACCCCAAGCGGTTCGTCGCTGTTCTCCGTGACCACCAACCGCGTGTGCTGGTTGCTGTCGAGCAGCGCCATGATCTTCTCCGGCGACTCCGCGAGATCGATATGTTCAATATCATGGCGCGACGTCATGATGCTGCTCACCGTGCGCTGGCCCATTCCCAGCACGCGCGCAATCATCATCCGCTCCTGACGATTAAAAATGGCCTGACTTTCCAGACGGTCGGCGACCAGTGAAGAGGTGTCGCTATCCAGCTCCGCCGGTTCATGATTGCCACGGAGTAAACGCAGCACCGCCTCAGCGGTGCGTTTACGCAGCGGCCCTTTCGACGAAAGAAAACGGCGGCGGTTGAACTGCGCCAGCTGATTGAGCGCCTCAATAATCACTGAAAAGCCGATCGCCGCGTAAAGATAACCTTTGGGAATGTTATAGCCGAATCCGTCAGCCACCAGGCTGAAGCCAATCATGAGCAAAAAGCTCAGGCAGAGAATGACAATGGTGGGGTGTGCATTAACGAATCGCGTTAACGGTTTACTGGCCAGCAGCATCAGCAGGATGGCGATAATCACTGCCGCCATCATTACCGCCAGATGATCGACCATGCCAACGGCGGTAATAACAGAATCCAGCGAGAATACCGCGTCAAGCACCACTATCTGGGCAACCACTGGCCAGAATTTTGCGCCGCGCTTTTGGGGATCCTCCTCCTCGTCTTTTCCTTCCAGACGCTCGTTCAGCTCCATGGTGGCTTTGAACAGCAGGAAAAGGCCTCCCGTCAGCATAATGACATCGCGCGCACTGAAAAAATGCCCGGCAATGTTGAACAACGGGGCCGTTAATGAGGAGAGCCAGGAGATAGAGGCCAGCAGCACCAGGCGCATCATCAGCGCCAGCAGCAGCCCGGTGATACGGGCCCGGTCGCGCAGTGCGACAGGCAGCTTTTCAGCAAGAATGGCGATAAAAACGAGGTTGTCGATGCCCAGCACCAGCTCTAAAACGATAAGCGTGACCAGGCCAGCCCAGATTGACGGATCAACGATCCATTCGAACATTACATACTCGCAAGATGATGAGATTTTGCTGATCATAGAGAATATTCATTCATACAACAAATAATCTGGCATTTTAAGCGCGCAACTTTCAGATTATCGCCAGAAAGAGTAGGGGGAAGTGAAATGAAAATTACCTGCGAGGTAAACCAATATTGCGGTAAAAGTTTCAGAGTTATTCGCATAGCCGGGAAAATTATTTTGCGGCTGGCGTGAACGCATCCTGAAATCGTTCAGGACTAATCTGAATCAAAATTGTGGTGAATCTGAGCTTAATCTTAGTGAAAAAAGAGGATCGACTCTGGTGGTCCGGGATGAAAGGTAGTCTTATTCCTAAAAGGGCAGGCGGGCTGCCTCCTGGTCTTGTAAAGAGGCCATTTATAACTAGTATAGCAACGGGTAAGTAGACGACCGCGTTAATCTCGCTATTTGCGACGGGCGTCCTTTTAATGTCTTTTTCATGAATGCTGAATTGCGTATCATGAAAAAATGCGGTGGCAGTTGATCGGAGAGGACAGGATAAAACCAACAATATTTGGAAGCATTAGCGCGTATTGGCAGCCACAAGCCAGGGGCGGTAGCGTGTATATCCGGAGAGAGCGGCACATAAAGAGGTTAGGGAAGTCGTCGTTCGCATTGTTGATTTTACCTGTCAATTCTCCCGTTATTCTGCGTATAACAATGACAGGGTTACACCAAACGGAATATGTTGATGTGTAATTAATGATGTGATTAAAAAATAATCAATAATTTTCAATGATGAAAATTAATAAATCACAGGCGAAGAAAAATAAGAGTTAACTATGCGCGATATAGAATTTACCTTCAAAGGGTTATTAATAAAATTGTCACTGGCCCTTTCAGATTTCATTTTATTTAATGCCTCTTTATTTATTGCGATCCTGCTGATCAATATGCTTCCGGGTAATTTTCTGGACGATATTTCTACGCATGATCTTAAGTTAAAAATTGCTACACACATTATTCTCTCAGTTATCTGTATTGGTTGGTTCTGGGTGCGTCTGCGTCACTACACCTATCGCAAACCTTTTTGGTTTGAATTAAAAGAGGTGTTACGCAGCATCCTGATTTTCTCAGTGATTGACCTGTCGATTACCGCGCTCTCTAAATGGGATATGTCCCGTTGGATTTGGGCGCTGACCTGGTTACTGGCAATGATCTCCATCCCCGTTGGGCGGTCAATTGTAAAACGCGTGCTGAATAATTACGGTCTGTGGAAGAAGCAGTCGATCATTATCGGCAGCGGCAAAAACGCCGAAGAGGCTTATCTGGCCTTGCAGAGTGAAGAGGTGATGGGTTTTGACGTTATCGGCTTTTATGATGTTGATAATACGACGCCAGCGCCTGCACTTTTCGGGATTCCCGTTTTACGGGAAGAAGAATCGTTATGGCAGCTCGTTAACAGCGAAACACAATTTATTGTGGCGGTTGAATATGAGCAGAGCCAGTATCGTGACCTTTGGCTGAAAAGTCTGGCAAAACATAAATGCCGTTCTATTTCCGTTATTCCTTCACTGCGTGGCGTGCCGCTGTACGGCACCGACATGGCGTATATTTTTAGTCATGAAGTGATGATTCTTCGCGTCAGTAATAATCTGGCAAAAAGAACATCGCGCGTGCTGAAACGCGCGTTCGATATCATCGGCGCACTGAGTATTATCACCATGCTGATGCCTGCGCTGGCGGCATTGATCTTTATGGTTTCCCGCGACGGTGGTGCCCCTATTTATGGTCATGAACGCGTGGGAATGAACGGTCGCAAATTTAAGTGCCTGAAATTCCGCTCGATGGTGGTCAACTCCAAAGAAGTGCTGGAAGAGGTATTGCGTACCGATCCTGTTGCGCGCGCCGAATGGGACAAAGACTTTAAACTGAAAAACGATCCGCGCATTACCCGCATCGGCCATTTCATTCGTAAAACCAGCCTTGATGAGCTGCCGCAGCTCTGGAACGTCGTGCGCGGTGAAATGAGCCTTGTCGGGCCGCGTCCTGTTATTGAAGATGAACTTGAGCGCTATGCAGGTGACGTTGATTATTACCTGATGGCTAAACCAGGGATGACCGGGCTCTGGCAGGTTAGCGGTCGTAACGATGTGGATTATGAAACGCGCGTTTACTTTGACTCCTGGTACGTTAAAAACTGGTCACTCTGGAACGATATTGCCATTTTATTTAAAACAGTAGGCGTGGTTTTGAAGCGAGATGGCGCATACTAACCGCCTCGCCTGGGGAGCGAGTGACATCTTTCTCTTCAGGTTATGCGATATCTGGCCGATTAACATTCGTCGGATATAAAACGATAAAATTTTTGACGAATTCCAGGCGTCGGCTTTAATGATACCGGCAAGAGATAAAAGGGATAGGGAGTAAAACATGATGAGCAACAGTTACTGTGCCTGAAAAGGCGGTTCGCCTTATTACTTTTGCATGACGCTACACAGCGGCGGATTCGCCACTATCAATTAAATCACTGATAGCGATGATATAGATGATTACAATGAAAACGAAATTGATACCCCTGATGGTATCAGCAGCCATTCTCTCCGGGTGTACCATCGGGCCCGGATCGCATCTCTCCACCAGCGGAAAAGATGTTATTGAACAACAAGACAGCGATTTTGACATTGATAAATACGTCAACGTATTTCCAATGACCCCAGGCCTGGTGGAGCAGTTACGTCCGCGCCCGGTGGTGGCTCAGCCTAATAAATCGCTGGAAACTGAACTGCAAAATTACCAGTATCGTATCGGTGTAGGCGATGTGCTGACCGTGACCGTCTGGGATCACCCGGAACTGACTACGCCAGCGGGCCAGTACCGCAGCGCCAGCGATACGGGCAACTGGGTGCACTCTGACGGCACCATCTATTATCCCTATATCGGCCGCGTCCGCGTGGTTAACCGTACCGTACAGGAAGTACGTGATGAAGTGTCCAGACGCCTGGCGCAGTTCATTGAAAGCCCGCAGGTTGACGTGAGCGTCGCCTCGTTCAAATCGCAAAAAGCCTATATTACCGGTGAGGTCACCACCTCCGGTCAGCAGCCTATCACTAACGTTCCACTGACTATCCTGGATGCGGTCAACGCAGCGGGTGGCCTGGCGGAAAACGCCGACTGGCGCAACGTGGTGCTGACTCATAACGGTAAAGAAATCCCAATCTCTCTTCAGGCGCTGATGCAAAACGGCGATCTGTCCCAAAACCATCTGCTCTATCCGGGCGATATCCTCTACGTGCCGCGTAATGACGATCTGAAAGTGTTCGTGATGGGCGAAGTGCGTCAGCAGTCAACGCTGAAGATGGATCGCAGCGGTATGACGCTGGCCGAGGCACTGGGGAATGCGCAGGGTATGGATCAGACCGTGGCGGATGCGACCGGGGTGTTTGTTATTCGTCAGATCAAAGGTCAAAACCGCACCAAGATCGCCAACATCTATCAGCTGAATACGAAAGACGCTTCCGCGATGGTGATGGGTTCTGAATTCCAGTTGCAGCCTTACGACATTGTCTACGTGACCTCAACGCCGCTGACCCGTTGGAACCGTGTGATTTCACAGCTGGTACCAACCATCAATGGTCTCTACGACGCGACGCGTAACGTACAGATAATTCATAACTGGTAATCCGAAACATATGATCAATTCAGTCTTAGTGGTCTGCGTCGGAAATATCTGCCGCTCCCCGACAGGGGAGCGACTGCTCCGAAAAGCACTGCCCGATAAAAAGATTGACTCCGCGGGACTGAGTGCGATGACCGGCTATGCGGCCGACGCCACCGCCAGCAGCGTCGCCGCTGAACACAGCCTGTCGCTGGAGGGCCACGTTGCTCAACAGCTGACCTCGGCGATGTGTCAGCAGTACGACCTGATCCTGGTGATGGAAAAAAAACATGTCGACCTGGTCACCCGCATCAACCCTTCCGTACGCGGTAAGACCATGTTGTTTGGTCACTGGCTCAACCAGCAGGAAATAGCGGATCCCTATAAGAAAAGCCGCGAAGCCTTTGAAGCCGTGTACGGACTACTCGAAAACGCTGCCCAGAAATGGGTCAACGCATTAAGCCGATAGTTGAGATTATCCATGAATATAAAAAGTAAGATACCGTCAGCGTCGAAAGAGGAATCAAAGTGGTTTGATTTGACGCATCTTGTGGGGCAACTTATTGACCATCGATGGGTAATTGTAGCTGTCACGGCGCTTTTCATGCTGCTGGGCACGTTATATAGCCTGTTTGCCACGCCGATCTACAGCGCTGACGCGCTGGTGCAGGTAGAAAGCAAAAATCCAAACACCGTGCTTACCGATCTGACCGAAATGGGCGGCCCGGCCCCTGCTTCCGCCGCCGAGGTTGAAATTGTGGCGTCGCGGATGGTGATTGGCAAGACGGTCAAGGATCTGGGACTGGACGTGATGGTTGAGCAGAATTATCTGCCGGTCATCGGCGCCGGTCTGTCTCGCCTGAGCGGCAACAAACCCGGTCAGATCGATATTCCTGAACTGACCGTGCCAACCGCATGGGACGAGCGCCAGGTTGAAGTCGAAGTTAACGGCCCGGACAGCTATACCGTAACCAAAGACGGCGATGAGCTGTTTAAAGGCAAAGTTGGCCAGCGCGTCGACCAGAAAGGTGTGAGCATTCTGGTTAAAAGCATCGACCAGGTGGATCCCGGCACCAGCTTTACCGTGACCAAACTGAGTAATCTTCAGGCGATCCGCATGATAACCGATAACCTGGCCGTTGCTGATAAAGGTAAGGATACCGGCGTGCTGGGTCTGACCTATACCGGTGAAGATCCGGTGTTAATCAGTAAAGTGCTCAATCAGATTATCGAAAACTACGTGGGTCAGAACGTTGACCGCAAATCTGCTGAAGCGCAAAAAAGCCTGTTGTTCCTGAAAAACCAGCTGCCGGAAGTACGCGCCAAGCTTGACGCTGCCGAAGACAAATTGAATATCTACCGCCGTCAAAATGACTCCGTGGATATGTCACTGGAGGCGAAATCGGCGCTGGACTCCTCCGTCAGTATTCAGAGCCAGCTGAACGAACTGACCTTCCGTGAAGCCGAGGTTTCTCAGCTGTTTACGAAAGGCCATCCGACCTATCGTGCGCTGCTTGAGAAACGCCAGACGCTGGAAAACGAGCAGAAGAAGCTGAATGATAAAATTGGCAAGATGCCGCAGACGCAGCAGGAGATTGTTCGTCTGACGCGTGATGTGCAGGCAGGTCAGGAAATCTACATGCAGCTGCTGAATCGTCAGCAGGAGCTGAACATCAGCAAAGCCAGCACTGTTGGCGACGTGCGTATTGTTGATAACGCGGAAACCGCGAGCAAGCCTGTCGCGCCGAAGAAGATGTTAATCATTCTGGCGAGCATGATCCTGGGGCTGTTGGCTTCCGTGGGTTATATTCTGCTTAAAGCGCTGTTCCACCACGGTATCGAAAATCCTGAGCAGCTGGAAGAAAACGGCATCAACGTATACGCCAGCGTGCCGCTCTCTGAATGGCAGCGTAAGAAGGATGCCGAAGCACTGGCGAAACGCGGCATTAAAGAGAAGGTGAATCCGCACAATACGCTGCTGGCGTTGGGTAATCCTACCGATCTCTCTATTGAAGCGATTCGCAGCCTGCGTACCAGCCTGCACTTCGCGATGATGGAAGCGAAAAACAACATTCTGATGATCACCGGCGCAAGCCCTGGCATCGGTAAAACCTTCATCTGTTCTAACCTGGCGACGCTGATTGCGAAAGCGGATCAAAAAGTTTTGCTGATTGATGGTGATATGCGCCGCGGTTACACGCATGAAATGCTGGGCGCCAGCGGTAAAATCGGTCTCTCTAACGTGCTGTCGGGTAAAACAGCGTTCACGCCTGACATGATCCAGCGCGGCGAGTACGGTTTTGATTTCCTGCCGCGCGGTCAGGTTCCGCCAAATCCTTCCGAGCTGCTGATGCACGATCGCATGGGGCAACTGCTGGACTGGGCAAGCAAAAACTATGACCTGGTGCTTATCGATACGCCGCCAATTCTGGCCGTTACCGATGCGTCGATTATCGGGAAACTGGCAGGAACGTCGCTGATGGTTGCGCGTTTTGAAGCCAACACCCTGAAAGAAATCGACGTCAGCTATAAGCGCTTTGCGCAGAATGGCATTGAGATCAAAGGCGTGATCCTCAACGCCGTGGTGCGTAAAGCCGCTAACGCTTACGGCTATGGCTACGACTATTATGATTACAGCTACAAGGGCGACGCCAAAAGCTGACGTCTGAACGGAGGAAGCTTTCAGATCATATCTGGAAGTTTCCTCTTTGTTTTTGTGCCAGCCAGGTCGTTTTTGAAGAACGTTTATAAGGTGCCTTGCCATGAAGGAAATCTTTTTCTCGATCGTTATTCCAGCCTATAACGCGTCAGAATCCATCATCACCACGCTTGATTGTGTGAAAGCGCAAAGCTATCAAAATTTTGAAGTCACTATCGTTGATGATAAATCTGCCGATGCGGCAAAGCTGGCGGAAGTGGTTAACAGCGAGCGCTACAGCGCGCTGAAAATTAACCTGGTGCTCTCCGACGTTAAGCTGAACGGCGCCGGGGCGAGGAATCGCGGTATCGATCTCTCTACCGGTGACTATGTCTGCTTCCTTGATGCTGACGACGAATGGCATCAGGACAAACTGAAGGACACCCTGACGCGCATTGAAGAGCTGACCGCTCAGGGCAAAGATCGCTTTGTTATCTACAGTCAGGTCAACATCATTGAGGACGGCAGCTTCCTGAAGGTCATGCCGTTAATTCCGCCCGCGCGCGATGAAAGCATTGCAGAATACCTTTTTGGCTGTTACGGCTTTATTCAGACCAGCACCATTGTTCTGAAGCGCGAGCACGCGGCGGAGATCCGCTTTGACGAACGCTTCATTCGCCATCAGGACTACGATTTCTGTATTCGTGCCGATAAGAGCGGCTTTGAATTCAACCTGATCGCCAAACCGCTGGCCAGCTATCATATGGTCACCACCTTTAACTCCAGCCATAAAGGTGAGTCGGTTAAGTACTCAACATTCTGGCTGCAAAGCATGAGTCCTTATCTGAGCAAGCGGGACGTTTATACCTACAAAGCCTACAAACTGCCGATTCGCTATAAAATGGATGGCAAAGTTCTTCAGGCGAGCCTGAGTTTCGCGCAGTATTTTCTGCTGACGAATAAGGGGAATCGCAACTACTTTATAGGCCGTGTTAAGCAGAAGCTTTCTGAGCGCGTATCAAAAAAATAGCCTCAATTATAATAAAACGGCGGAAAAAAACGAATGGCAATATATTGGATAATCAGCTACAGCATATTGGCCTGCTGTATCTTTGAGCTGGCAGCAATAAATAATTTACAGGACACCAGAGTTAAACATGTCGTCGCCTGGCTGATGTTTGTCTGTACCATGTCACTGATATTTTTTGGTGGTATACGCGGTTTACATAGCGGGCTGGACGATAGCCAATATCTTGATTTCTTCCATAATTTTTCTTCTCAGTTGAAGATTACCAATTATGATGCCATCACCGATATTTATCGTTATGAAAAGTTCTTTATGCTGTTGGCCTGGTTCTTTTCATTATTCACCAAAGAAAGTTACTACTTTCTGTTTTTTATTTGTTTGATCGCTGTCACGACTAATGCTTATTGTTATAAAAAATATTCGCCACTGATGCTTTGCTCGCTTTGTTTATACTCAACGCACCTGTTTATAAATAAAGACATGAACCAAATCCGCTTTGGATTATCCAGCGCGTTTGCCATCGCTTTTATCTGTTCGCTGGCAACGCGCAAATATTTACTGTCGGTGCTGTTTTTGGTGCTGAGTACGCAATCGCACTCAACCGGCTACACGGTGCTGCTGATCCTGCCGTTCCTGCTGCTGCGTGAGCGTAAATATCTGCCGTTGCTGGTGGTGCTTGTTTCCCTTCCGTTAGGGATTATCGGTGGTAAAAAGCTGTTCCTTGATTCTCTCGGCATCGTTCCGGTTCTGGGGGAACGCGCCGCAAGTTACAGCGGCACCAACTTCGATACCGCCACGCCGGTGTTTGGCCTCGCGAACCTGAAGAATATTCTTTTCATTGCCGGTTTCACCGTTTATTACTTCCGTAACGGCATTATGAAAGAGGACCGTCTGGTCTATATTCTGCTGATTGCCTACAGCGTGGGCGCAGCGGTACGTATTACTTTCTCGGACTTCAGTATCTTCGGCGGCAGGGTAGGTAACCTGTTCCTCCATGCGGAACCCATCCTTTTCGCTTTCCTGATGATGCGCGTCAGGAATTTGATGCTTAATTTCGCGCTGCTGTTTTTTATGTCTTCTTACTACCTCTATTACAATACGATCCTTTCGGTGCAGTCGATAAGCGGTTACAGCGTCTCTCCGCTGTTCAGAATATTTGGCTGACCTGGACCTGTAAAGCGCGAGAAATAGCCTTTTAATTACGGGTTGTTCAAACCCGATGGAAGGCCCGGTTAAAAGAAAGCTACCGTCCGGCCGGGCCGATTGACAGGATGAATAATATGTACAAATTGCTGATTCTTATTGACAGAATTTCGAACAGCGGCGGCACGGATCGCGTTGCCAGCACGCTCTCCAGCCTGCTCTCAAATGATAATTATGATGTCACACTGTTTTCGCTTGAAGCGGGCGCCCCTTATTATCCCGTCGATGCTAAAGTGAAAATCCAGTATGCGCGTGCCTCTGCGCGACTCGCAAAAATACATGAATTTGTTCGCTTTGCACGGGCAAATCATCCCGACGGCATCATGATTATTTCAATGGGCAAGCTGTCGGTACAGTCTATTCTTGCTTTAAAACTTTTTGGCGTGAAAGCAAAAATTATTTGCTGCGACCACGTGTCAATTGAGTCGTTTAAAACGCCAATCCGCAAGCTGAAAGTATTCTGCTACCGGCTTGCCGATCAAGTTGTCGTTTTGACCGACCATGACAAATACCATCTTGAAACACACTACGCACTGAAAAACGTTCACGTAGTACGAAATATTTCGCCATTCTATACGGAAAAAAATAACACGACGTTTCCTGCGTTGATGGCAGGCAAACAAAACAGAGTGCTGGCTATCGGGCGATTAACCTATCAGAAAAACTTCGATCGTATGCTTGATGTGTGGAAGAAGGTAAATAAGCAGGGCTGGACGCTGCAAATCGTTGGGAATGGCGAAGATCGCGAGGCGCTGCTGCAAAAAATCAAAAGTTATCAGCTTCAGGACAGCACAGAAATTGTCAGCCCAAGCAAGCAGGTAGATGAATATTACCGCGCTGCCGGAATAATTATTATGACCTCCCGTTATGAAGGGTTGCCGATGGTGCTGATTGAGGCAAAAAATTTCGCGCTGCCTGCCATTGCCTTTGATTGTAAAACCGGGCCGTCGGAAATCATCAGCGATGATGGTTATGTCGTTGAGTATGATAATAACGATGCGTTCGTAAACCGGCTGAATGAAACGATCGCTGACGAAGAGAAAAGAAATGCATTTGCACAGGCGGCATGGCGGAATTCAGATAATTACGGCCCGACGCTGATCCTTGAAAAATGGAATCAAATTCTGAACTAATAAGAAGGTATTATGTTTTCAGTCCTTATTTCACTTTATAACAGAGAAAAGCCAGAGAATCTGGATCAGTGCCTTGAAAGCCTCCGACAGCAAACGCTGCCGGCCAATGAAATCGTTATTGTCTATGACGGCCCGGTAAGCGATGCGCTGAAGGCCGTTGTTGACCGCTACACCGCTTCGTTGCCGTTAAAAATTGTGCCACTGGAAAAAAATGTTGGCCTCGGTAAAGCGCTTAACGCAGGGCTGGATCATTGCCAGCACTCTATTGTTGCGCGTATGGATACCGATGATATCTGCCAGCCGGACCGTTTTGAAAAACAGATTCCCTACATGGAGGCGCATCCCGACGTGGCGCTGCTGGGCGCTGCGGTTATTGAGTTTGATGAGCATGGCAGGGAGCGACTGAAGCGTTTGCCGCTGGGCAATGATGAAATCAAACATTTCGCGCGCATGAAAAACCCCTTTAATCATATGTGCGTGGTGTTCCGCAAAGAGAAAGTTATTGCGGCGGGAAGCTATCAGCATCACCTGTTTATGGAAGACTACAATCTCTGGCTTCGAATGATCGCTCAGGGATACCAGGTGGCTAATTTACACGATGTGCTGATGAAGGTGAGAGCTGGCAGCGACATGGTGAATAAACGACGTGGATGGGTCTATATCAAAAGTGAAATGCAGCTCTTTTCGCTGAAAATGAAGTTGAAACAGACCAACCCGATTAACGGCATCATCTATTTTTTGATCCGCACCTCCACGCGTGTTATGCCTGTTAAGGTCATGCAATTTCTTTATGAGAAAGACCGTAAAGGTTAAATCAGTGTGCGCAGTTATCGCTTTTAAGAATACGTCTGGGTGACGCAGTAACCACACACTCTTTAAACACGGGATTTTTATGAAACGCAGAGATTTGATCCGAACCGCTTTTTCATCCGTCGTGGCGACAGCGGCACTGGGCTCCTTTTCCGCACGTGCAGGGGAGCCGGGTCAGGTTGAGCTGAAGAAAGTGCCAGCCAACGCTATCCCAAAGAATGACGTGCCGATTGTTACGCCCGATGATGTCTTTACCATGCCGGATCAGTTCTGGCATGACTTTACCGGCAAGCTCTATATCGGTAAGGCCGGTGCCGATCCTACGCAGTCGCAGAACCTCATTGACGTCTTTTTTAAAAATGCCAACGGCGACGTTGCCCTGTTGCAGCAGCCCATCACGCTCAACAGCGATACGCTGAAAAAATTTGTTGCGATGAAAGGCTCGCTCTGGTCCGGCAGCGAATATTCAATGGCGCTGCACAACGAAAACGGCGAGCAGTTGTTCTACGTGCCTGATGTCAAAAACAATGGCGTCTCCGAATTCAGTCGCCGCCTTGCGCAGCCAGCAGGCTATCAGCTCATCGGCGAAATTCCCTCTTATGAGGAGCTGCGCCAGACCCGCCCGCTGTTCTCCGGTGCAAAGGTTCGCCTGAAAAGCTGGCATGCGAATGTGGAAGCAGGCGGCGGTGAGTTCATTGGCGAACTCAGCGCAGGCGAGGACGATGGCGGTTATATTGCCTCTTCCGGCAAGGACTTTCACTGGCGTCGCGCAAATGACGATCTGAACAGCATCACGCTGTTTGACTTCGGCGCCATCGCCGATGGTAAAACCGATACGCTCCCGGCCGTTACTGCCATGTACCACTGGGCGCAGAAAAATAATCAAAAGCTGTCAATACTGTTCCCGGCCGGCCGTTTCTTTATCTCTTCGTTAGATATCTCAGAAAAATATATCCGCTTTTTCCGCCTGTCGGGCGCTACGGTTAATTTTGGTTACTTCCCGGCCACCACGCTGGTTTCGGATGGCAAATCCGATTTTCTTTTTAAAATTAACGCGCGTTGGGTTGAAGTCAGCAATATCAGTTTTGAGGGCGGTATCGACAAGCAGCCCAATACCCAGGGCTTTTTTCACAATGCCTGCCCGGCAGGACAATATTTCCGTGGCTCGTGCCTGCGCTTTATTAACGTGGGCGGCGTTTCGCTCAGCCTGCTGGATACGCTCGATTGTAAAATCGATCAGTGGTATGCCAACAAGTGTACCGGCGACGTGATCAAGGCCGCCTGGACCAATACCAAAAAAGGTAACTGGGATCACAGCACCGCCATTGAGCTTTCTAATTTTAACGTTCAGTACTGCACAAAAGGTAAGGTGCTCAACCTGCCGCGCTGTACCCAGTCCATTATTCATAACGGCTGGATTGAACACAGCGAATTCCCCGGCGATCTGTCGAACGGGCAGTGGATTGTTGACGCGCTGAGCCTGGAAGCCTGTAAAAACCCGCTTAACGCGCACTGTTCACGTCTCAACATGCGTCAGACCAACCTTCAGTCCGGTAGCTGGATTGATAATTCTCTTGGCGACGACGAATGGCTCAGCTCTTTTGAGCGCGGTTCCACCCGCGTGGAGTCTTATGGCATCGCCGTTGACGGCAGCATGAAATATAACTATCTCTCATCGCGTTTTCGCATTGAAAACCACAGCGATCAGGAGAAATGGTATCTGCTGGGCAATATCCACACGCCTGACGTCGGCGACAGCTGGGAGATCGAGGTTTTCGGTCAGACGCAGTTCAGCAACGGCACCGACAAAAACGCGCTGAAAAATGTGGTCAATGACCGCAACACCGGCGGCAGGGCAATGATCAGCCTGCAACGTAAGACGAAGGGTTTTGAAGGAAGCTGGCATCTGGAAGGGAGCAGCCCGATTGTGGACGTCATGTACACCACCAATCAGGACGCCAACACGCAGGTTTATATCAAGCTGGCGGGCTGGATAGGTGCGGCTGGCGTGATGATGAAAACGACTGCAAAAGATCGCTTTGCAACAGGCCAGTGCGCGCGCTTCGACAGCCGGATGCGTTTCGAAAACCCGCCACAGGGCGACAATGTTCACCGTGCCGTCCGTCGCTTCTCGCTCCATAACGGTAAAGCCGGGATCGGCGCGAACGAAGAGGGCGATCTGCTGTTGCAGTCGCGTCGCCTCAACGCCGACCAGGTTGATACGTCAAAAGCCGAAGGCTACCTCTCAATGGTGGTTAACGGTCAACAGGTGGCTATCCCTTACTTTGCGCTTAAGCAATAAGGGCCATAACCGCTCGTGTGCTGAATCGTTTACAATTTTTCACACGTGAGCGGTTACTTTGTTGATTTTTCGGATAACTGCACTTATTTATTCACACGCTCTGATTAATAATAAATTGTAAAATTACAAAAAAACTTGTGGGGTATTATGAAGATTTTGTTGGTTGGTAATCACACATGTGGTAACCGGGGCGATGGCGCTATCTTGCGTGGGATCATTGATTCACTCAAACTTGCCAAAAACGATCTCGAAATAGACGTAATCAGCCGCTATCCAACCAGCTCCGGCTACCTGTTACAGCAGGACGTTATGCCGGATGAGTTATTCCTGGAATCGAAAAAGACCAACAAGCTGATTGATAAGGTTAAACGCCGTCTGATGCCAAAAATCATGATGGCGCACATTAGCGGCAGCGGCCCGTTCAAAGTCTTTGCCGTGCCAAAATATCTTCAGGCGTTTACCGACAAGCTGAAGCAGTATGACGCAGTCATTCAGGTTGGCGGCTCCTTCTTCGTCGATCTTTACGGTCCGCTTCAGTTTGAGCATTGCCTGTGCGCGCTGTTAGCGAAAAAACCGATTTACCTGATTGGTCACAGCGTCGGGCCATTCCAGAAAGAGCGCTTTAATCAGATTGCGAATTTCGTTTTCGCACGCGTTAACAGTCTGGTGCTGCGCGAAAGCGTCAGTCTGGACATGATGAAAGCTGCGGGTATCACTACTGCAAAAGTGGTGTCAGGCGCTGATACCGCTTTTCTGGTGCGTGAGCGGCATGTTGCCGAACCAAGCCATAATCTTGTGCACTGGCAGAAAAAAATTGCTGAAACCAAAACCGTGGCGATCACCGTTCGCGAACTGGCACCGTTCGACAAGCGCCTGGGCGTGACGCAGCAGGAATACGAAGCGGCGTTTGGTCGGGTGATTAATGCCGTTATCGACAGAGGTTACCAGGTGGTGGCGATGTCAACCTGTACCGGCATCGACAGCTACCATAAAGACGACCGCATGGTCGCGATGATGCTGCGCGACCACGTTGCGCAAAAAGATCGCTATCACGTGATTATGGATGAGTTTAACGATCTTGAGTTGGGTATCCTGCTGGGTGAGTCTCATCTGACGATTGGTACGCGTCTGCATTCCGCCATTATTTCAATGAACTTCGGTACGCCTGCGGTAGCCATCAACTATGAACACAAATCGCTGGGCGTGATGAACCAGCTCGGCCTGCCTGATATGGCAAGCGATGTGAAAAGCCTGATGGATGGCAGCATCATTGCGAAAGTTAACGGCATTCTCGACAACTACGAGAGCGTTAAACAGCAGGTTGACCTTGCGGTTGAGCAGGAAAGGATTCTGGGCAATAAAATTACCGAAGATGTCGTCCGGGTTCTGGGGTAAATGAATGAAACTTACTTTTTTTACAATGCGGTTTCCCGTTTCGTCTGAAACGTTTGTACTGAATCAGGTCACCCATTTTATTGATATCGGCTACGACGTGGAGATTATTTCGGTTTTTCCGGGTGACCACGTTAACCGCCACGGCGCTTTCGACAGCTACAATCTTGCCGACAGGATTCACTATCTGCTGCCGGAGGATCAGGACTCCGGCGCGGCAAAACTCAAGGAGCGCCTGAAAATTGTGCTGCCGAAAATCCTCAGCCCAACCACGCTGAAATCGTTCAACGTTGGCCGTTATGGCGCGCAGTCGATGAAGCTGCTGCTGCCGGCCATTGTGGCGCATGCGAAGCAAACCTGGACCGCCGATATTTTTCTGGTTCACTTTGGCTATGCGGGCGCGCTGGCCAATAAACTGCGCGAGCTGAATATTCTCAAGGGCAAACAGGTTACCGTTTTCCACGGCGCCGATGTTTCGCGTCGTCATATTCTGGAAGAACATAAGCAGGATTACGTAAACCTGTTCAAACAGACCGAACTGGTGCTGCCGATCAGTCATCTTTGGAAGAACAAACTGATTTCGCTTGGGTGTCCGCCGGAGAAAATTCACGTAACGCGAATGGGTATTGAACCGGAAAAATTCAATCTCAAAGCGCGTGATACGCTGCATTCGCCGCTGCGCATTCTCTCTGTCGCGCGCCTGACGGAGAAAAAAGGGTTAGGCACCGCCGTTGAGGCCTGTCGCTATCTGAAAGAGCAGGGCGCCAATTTTGAGTACACCATCGTCGGTAACGGCGATCTGGAAGACGAACTGCTGCAAAGTATTCGCAATGCAAACCTTGAAGATTGCGTGAAGCTGGTGGGCTTTAAGCCACAGGAAGAGATTAAGCGCTATCTTGATGAGGCTGATATCTTCCTGCTGCCTTCGCTGACCGCGGCGGATGGCGATATGGAAGGCATTCCTGTCGCGCTGATGGAAGCGATGGCGGTTGGTCTGCCGGTGGTATCAACCGAGCACAGCGGTATCCCGGAACTGATTGAAAACAACGTTTCCGGCTGGCTTGCGCCAGAAGGCGATGCGAAAGCGCTTAGCGAAATTTTATTCAGGCTGGCAAACGGCAATATTGATGTTGCGCCTGTCGTTGCGGCTGCGCGTCAAAAAGTTGAAACGGAATTTAACCAACACATCGCCTATCGCGAGCTGGCTCAGCTTCTGGAGCGGCTGGCGTGAGTAGTTTTAAAAACCAGGCCGTTTGGCTGTTTGGCGGCACCTGTTTTGCCGCTGCATTACAGGTGGTGCAACTGGGGGTTCTTGCCCGCAAGCTTGAAACGCACGAGCTGGGCATTCTGGCCATCATCAATGCGATTCTGGCCGTTGCCATGGTGCTTCAGGATATGGGGATGAGCAGCTATATCGTTCATCGCCAGGACATCACCCGTCGGGAGCAGAGCACCATTTACTGGGTCAACGTTACTTTAAGTCTGATTACCGGTCTGATATTGATCGCCATCGCCTGGCCGATTGCGTATTTCTACCATATACCGCAGTTGACCGGGCTGATAATGTTGACCAGCCTTAACTTTCTGATATTAGGCTCGTTGTCGCAATATCAGGCGCATTTTATTAAAGCCAAAAGAATGGTGCTGCTGGCGCAGATAGAAATGGTCACCAAGCTGCTGGCCTTTATATTTACCGTTGCGCTGCTCTATTTCTCTCCGCTGAACGTTTCCGCCGTTATTTTAGGCCTGTTTGCGAATGCTGCATTGCGGGTACTTTGCATGATCTGGCTGGGCGAAAAATCCTGGCGGCCTACGTTCGAATTCGATAAAAGTACTTTTTTCAGTTCGTTAAAATATGGCGTTTATCAGCTCGGTTCGCAAACCGTTAACCAGTTACGGACGCAGGCTGATTCATTGATCGTCGGGAAAGTGATGGGCGCGGAAATGCTCGGTGTTTATTCGCTGGCGAAAGAGCTGGTGCTCCAGCCGCTTAAACTTGTCACGCCGGTCATTAATCGCCTTGCGCTACCGCGCTTTGCGGAAAAGCAGCATGAGCCCGCACAGTTGCAAAAACTGTTCCTCAAAGGAACGCTGGTTATCATGCTCTTCAGTAGTCTGCTGTATCTGGCTATTGGCATCATGTCGCCAGTGATCGTTCGCGTGCTGTACGGTACGGCGCATGAGGCAGTCGGACAGCTTATTCCATTGATGTTGCTGTTTGGAATGCTGCGGCCGATGGGCGGCCTGACAGGCGCAATCTCGCAGGCGAACGGACGAACCAACGTTGAGTTTTGGTGGAATATCGTGGCAAGCATTATTGTGGTGCTGGTGCTGGCGACAACGTGGTTCTATCCGCAGGTGTGGTATGTGGCGCTGACGCTGTCGCTGTCACAAGCCCTGATCTCTGCCTTTGCTCATCCGTTCTTCATTAAGCCGGTGATTGGCATTGGCTTTATTCCTTACGCCAGACAGTGGGTTTCCGTATCGCTGGTGTTTGTCGGGATAATGGCGCTGGTCGCGCATTTCAATTTATTTATCCGGCCTGAATGGTTTAGCGGCTTGTTTTAAATCAAATTATCAGGCATTGCAAAAGGTAACCCTTAAGCGGTTACCTTTTTTTTAATTAACAGAATTGACTGATACGCTTATCGCTTAATTTACTCAGGCCGAGCGGAAAATTTTCAGATAAAGATTATACTTAGCGATCATGACTTTATTGCATAATCGCTGAACGTTTTTTACTTCATTTATATGGAAAAAATATGACCAAGCTTAAAGCAGTAATCCCCGTTGCGGGTCTGGGTATGCATATGCTCCCTGCTACAAAAGCCATTCCTAAAGAGATGTTACCCATCGTCGACAAGCCAATGATCCAGTACATCATTGATGAATGCGTTGCGGCTGGCATCAAGGAAATTGTTCTGGTCACTCACGCATCCAAGAATGCGGTTGAAAACCATTTTGATACCTCTTATGAGCTGGAAGCGCTGCTCGAAGCACGCGTTAAGCGTTCACTGCTGAGCGAAGTCCAGTCAATCTGCCCGCCCGGCGTGACGATTATGAACGTGCGTCAGCCACAACCGCTGGGCCTGGCTAACTCAATTTTGTGCGCGCGTCCAATGCTGCACGATGAAGCCTTTGTCGTGGTATTGCCGGACATTCTGCTGGATGATTCTACGGCCGATCCGCTGCGTTACAACCTTGCGGCGATGGTAGCGCGCTTTGAAGAGACCGGACGCAGTCAGGTGCTGGCTCACCACATGCCTGAAGCCGAACTTTCTGAATACTCGGTTATTAAGACGAAAGAAGTGATGGATAATCCAGGTCAGGTCAGCGAAATTGTCGACTTTATCGAAAAACCGGAAAACGTTCAGTCGCTTCAGTCCGATCTGGCTGCCGTGGGCCGTTATGTTCTGGCCGCCGACATCTGGCAGGAACTGGAAAACCTGGAGCCTGGCGCATGGGGCCGCTATCAACTGACCGATGCTATTGCTAACCTGGCTAAAAAACAGCCGGTTGACGCTCACCAACTCTCGGGTGCAAGCTTTGACTGTGGACGCAAGCTGGGTTATATGAAAGCGTTTGTCTCATGGGGCTTACGTAGCAATGCTCAGGGCCGTGATTTCCGCGAAGCGATCCAAACCATCTTAGCGAAGTAATTACTTTCGAATTCGATCGCGCCAGCGTGCGCGGTAGCAAGGAGTCCACATGGCTATTTTAGTAACGGGCGGCGCCGGATATATTGGTTCTCATACGGTTCTGACGCTGCTTGAGCGCGGCGATGACGTGGTGGTGCTGGATAACCTGAGCAATGCTTCACGTGAATCTCTCACGCGTGTTGAGCAGCTAACCGGTAAAAAAGCCGTTTTTTGCGAAGGCGATATTCTTGATCGCGCCTGCCTGCGCGATCTGTTCGCACAGCACGATATTACTGCGGTAATACACTTTGCCGGCCTGAAAGCGGTGGGCGAGTCTACCCGCATGCCGCTGGAGTATTATCAGAATAACGTTACCGGCACACTCGTGCTGCTGGAAGAGATGCGTTCAGCGGGCGTCAATCAGTTTATATTCAGCTCTTCTGCCACGGTTTACGGGGCGGATGCGCCGGTTCCGTATGTGGAAACCACGCCAATCGGCGGGACGACCAGCCCCTACGGCACCTCAAAGCTGATGGTTGAATTCATCCTGCGTGACTACGCCAAAGCCAATCCTGATTTTAAAACCATTGCGTTGCGTTACTTCAACCCGGTTGGCGCGCACGAATCCGGCCAGATTGGCGAAGATCCAAACGGTACGCCAAACAATCTGCTGCCTTACATTGCGCAGGTTGCCATTGGTCGCCTTGAGAAGCTGGGCGTGTTTGGTGATGACTATCCCACCAAAGATGGTACCGGCGTACGCGATTATATACACGTGATGGACTTAGCCGAAGGGCATCTGAAAGCGCTGGATCATTTACCGGCGATTCAGGGTTATAAAGCATATAACCTTGGCGCGGGTGAAGGGTATTCAGTGCTGGAAATGGTGAAATCCTTTGAGCAGGCCTCAGGCCGTTCTGTCCCTTATCAGGTTTCACCACGCCGCGATGGCGACCTGGCCGCATTCTGGGCCGATGCCTCCCTGGCGGATAAAGAACTGGACTGGCGCGTATCACGCGGTATTGATGAGATGATGCGCGATACCTGGAAATGGCAGAGCCAGAATCCTAACGGATATCGTTAGACATACCCAGCTGACAAACTCCCCGAGGGGAGTTTTTTGTTTTCAATCAATATGTAATAGCTTAAAAATTAAGCGCCTCTCTGATAACACTTCAAAATTAAGTATCCCTTTCAGTTATTTTTTCATCATGATGCAGCTTTCTTAACAATTTTTATCTGCGCTTAGGCATTTAGTGCAGGTTATGTCTTGTATGAAAACGGGGATCGTACGAGAATTGTAGCGTTTTTGCTAACCCGGGCCGCAGTGAGATTGCAGCCCCGGAGATGTTAATCACGTTAACAATTATGAAAATCGGGCCTTAAGACGATTCATTGCAACTGGTAGCAAAAGCCAGGGGCGGTAGCGTGTCAAAATACCGGGTGAACAGACAAGAGAGAAATTTTGCGTGAAAATTTTAGTGACAGGCGGAGCGGGTTTCATCGGTTCAGCAGTGGTGCGTCATATTATTACGTCTACGTCAGATAGCGTAATCAATGTTGATAAATTAACCTATGCAGGCAATGTAGAATCGCTTGCGGCGGTGAGTAAGGACCCGCGATATGCTTTTGTGAAGGCAGATATCTGTGATAAAGCTGCGATTAACGCAATTTTTGCTGAGCATCAGCCTGATGCGGTAATGCATCTGGCCGCTGAAAGTCACGTCGATCGCTCTATCACCGGGCCAGCAGATTTTATTGAAACAAACATTGTCGGCACGTATGTATTGCTCGAAGCGGCCCGCGCCTATTGGCAAAATTTGGATGCGGCCCGTAAATCCGCTTTTCGTTTTCACCACATCTCCACCGATGAAGTGTACGGCGACCTGCCGCATCCTGATGAAGTCAAGGGAGGGGCGCCACTACCTCTCTTTACTGAAAAAACGAGTTACGCCCCCAGCAGCCCTTACTCAGCGTCAAAAGCGTCCAGTGACCATTTAGTTCGTGCCTGGTTGCGCACCTATGGCTTCCCAACGATTGTTACTAACTGCTCCAACAACTATGGCCCTTATCATTTCCCCGAAAAACTCATCCCACTGGTCATACTTAATGCACTTGAAGGAAAACCACTACCGGTGTACGGCAAGGGAGATCAAATTCGTGATTGGTTATATGTAGAAGATCACGCACGCGCGCTTTATACCGTGGTTACCCAAGGGAAGGTGGGTGAAACTTATAATATTGGCGGTCATAATGAAAAACAGAATCTACAGGTAGTGGAGACTATTTGTGATCTGTTGGATGAGCTGGTGCCAAAAGATGACAGTTATCATCGTCAGATTACCTATGTAAAAGACCGACCCGGCCATGATCGCCGCTACGCCATTGATGCAGAAAAAATTAGCAAAGAACTTAACTGGAAACCCGTTGAAACTTTTGAAAGCGGCATCCGAAAAACCGTTCACTGGTATCTTGAAAACAGCCAGTGGGTAAAAAACGTTAAGAGCGGCGCATATCAGGCGTGGATCAAACAAAATTATAGCGAACGCCAGCCATGAATATTCTGCTTTTTGGTAAAAATGGCCAGGTTGGGTGGGCTTTACAACGAGCACTTGCACCACTGGGCGAGGTGACTGCACTGGCTACCTGTTCTCAAGACTACTGTGGCGATTTCACTGACACCGACGGCATTATTGCGACTATCAGACATCTTAAACCGGAAATTATCGTCAATGCGGCAGCCTATACCGCAGTGGATAAAGCTGAAAGTGAATCAGAACTGGCGCGGCAGATTAATGCTGTGACGGTTGGCGCTATCGCTAAAGAAGCCCAGCGTTTAAATGCCTGGTTGGTACATTATTCTACCGATTATGTTTTTCCGGGAAACGGAGATCGACCCTGGAATGAGGATGATGCTACCGGGCCGTTGAACAGCTATGGCGCAAGCAAACTGGCGGGCGAGCAGGCAATACAGCAATATTGCACGAAGCATCTGATCTTTCGCACCAGTTGGGTTTATGCGACTAAAGGGAATAATTTTGCGAAGACCATGCTGAATCTGGCAAAGGCTCGTGAAGAATTATCGATTATCAACGATCAGTTCGGAGCACCAACGGGCGCAGACTTACTCGCCGACGCCACTGCTCATGCCTTATTGATGGCGCAACAAAAGCCAGAGGTTGCCGGTCTTTACCATCTGGCGGCGGCGGGTACAACAACATGGTTCGATTATGCAAACCTTGTGTTCGCACAGGCTGAGAGTGCTGGAATTGAGCTGGCGCTGAATACGGTTCATTCGGTATCGTCCAGCAGCTATCCAACACCTGCCCGTCGGCCTGGTAACTCCCGACTGGATACGCAGAAATTTCGTCAGACCTTTGGGCTGACGCTTCCTGGCTGGCAGTATGGTGTGAGGCGCATGCTTGAAGAATTGATCGCCTTGCGGGCAATATAATCTTGCAGGAAAGATATTCTGAATATCAAAAAATTAGAGAGATAGCATGACACGTAAAGGCATTATTCTGGCTGGTGGTTCGGGTACCCGTCTGTATCCGGTGACCATGGCAGTAAGTAAGCAACTGCTGCCAATCTATGATAAACCCATGATTTACTATCCGATTAGCACGCTGATGCTCGCGGGTATTCGCGATATTTTGATTATCAGCACTCCGCAGGATACGCCACGCTTCGAGCAACTACTTGGTGATGGAAGCCAGTGGGGGCTGAATCTTACCTATAAGGTACAGAACAATCCTGATGGTCTGGCCCAGGCTTTTATTATTGGTGAAGAGTTTATCGGTAATGATAACTGTGCTCTGGTTTTAGGTGACAATATTTTTTATGGGCACGATTTACCTAAAGAGCTTCAGGCAGCCGTGAATCAAACTACCGGGGCAACTGTATTTGCTTATCACGTTAATGACCCTGAACGTTACGGCGTGGTTGAATTTGATGAAAATGGTATAGCTGTATCCCTTGAAGAAAAGCCGTTGAAGCCTAAAAGCAATTACGCAGTTACAGGTCTCTATTTCTACGATAATCGCGTAGTGGAAATGGCGAAAAAACTTAAGCCCTCACCGCGTGGTGAATTGGAAATTACCGATATCAATCGCCTGTATATGGAGGAGGGCAATCTCTCCGTCGCGATGATGGGACGTGGCTATGCATGGCTGGACACGGGAACTCATCATAGTCTGATTGAAGCAAGCAACTTTATCCAGACCATAGAGCAGCGTCAGGGTTTAAAAGTTTCTTGTCCAGAGGAAATTGCATATCGTAAAGGCTTCATTGATGTCGATCAGGTAAAAAAATTAGCAGCGCCTCTGGCAAAAAACGAATATGGGCAGTATTTGCTCAAGATGGTGAAAGGGTACTAGCCTGTGAATGTTATAAAGACTGATATACCTGATGTGCTCATTTTCGAGCCGAATGTATTTGGCGATGAACGCGGATTCTTCTTTGAAAGCTTCAGTCAGAAAGTTTTCGAAGAAGCAGTTGGACGAAAAATCGAATTTGTTCAAGACAACCATTCAAAGTCCGCTAAAGGAGTATTGCGAGGGCTTCATTATCAGCTCGCTCCGCACGCTCAGGGTAAACTAGTACGTTGCGTAGTTGGCGAAGTGTTTGATGTAGCAGTAGATATCCGACGATTTTCTCCTACATTTGGAGCATGGGTCGGCGTACATTTATCTGCTGAAAATAAACGACAGCTGTGGATCCCAGAAGGATTCGCGCACGGATTTTTAGTACTAAGTGATACTGCTGAATTTGTATACAAAACTACAAATTATTATCATCCTGCAAGCGATCGCGGAATTTTTTGGAATGATCCTGATATTGGTATCGATTGGCCAAAGATTTCGGAAAAAATTCTTTCTACTAAAGATAGCAAGCAACCAACACTTGGCCAGGCTGAAATATTTCAATGAATGCAAGATTATTGCATTGTATTTGAAATATATATTCAATTTATATTGAAACGCTATGAAAATTAAAGAAGTTAAAACCAAAGAGCTTGCAGTTTATAGTGTCATCACGGGTGGTTACGATCAGATATTGCCGGTTAAATCAATAGATGAACGATGCGACTATTTTATCATCAGTAATGAAAATATTGACCTGCCTGCCCCATGGAAATTGCTGACACCACCTAAAAAAAATCTTAATAATAAAGATTTTAACCGTTTTTATAAATTAAATCCTCATCTTGTATTTCCTGATTACAAATATTCCCTCTATATTGATGGGAATATTTTACTGTGTGGAGATATATTTGAGTGGAGTTCCAGTCAACTTTCTAAGTCTGATTTCTCAATTTTTTCGCACCCTGAAAGAAATAATATTTTTGATGAAGGTAAAATTTGCTCTTTCATAGGGACGGATTATTTCTGGATTATTAACAGGCAATTACGGAAATACAAGAAAGAGAATTTCTGCCATGATGCATTATATGAAGCGAACATATTATTGCGTTCACATAATGAACCTAAAGTCATCGAGTTGATGGAAAAATGGTGGCTGGAATATATAGATAAATTCAATGCAAAGAGAGATCAACTTGCATTACCCTATGTAATATGGAGAACGGAATTCCGTGTTAATAATATGGGGCCTAGCGATGCCAGATATGAGAATAAATATTTCCGTTATATGGGGCATGCAAATAACAGACACAAAACATTAGAGACAAAATTTAAGAAAATTATTAACAGAACAATAGGAAGTCTATTTAATGTATGACGTGTCAGGAAAGATAGATATTGTGTTGGCAACATATAATGGAGAGAAGTATTTATCCGAACAACTTAATTCTATTCTCGCAATGCATAGTTTCGACGAAATAATTAATAAAATCATTGTTTGCGATGATAACTCGACGGACCATACACTAGATATTATTGCCAGGACAATTCCTCCCAATAAATTAATATTAGTTAAAAATGACCAGGGAAAGCCTTATGGCCCCGCAAAAAATTTTGAACGAGGCATCAGATTGGCAAACAGCGAATTTATTATGCTGTCTGATCAGGATGACATCTGGATGCCGAATAAAATTATTGCATATATTAAAGAAGCAGAGAAGTGTAACAAAAACCTGCCATTGCTAATATTTAGCGATCTGGAAGTTGTTGATTCTGATTTACGTTTGGTCGATAAATCATTTCTGCATTATCAATCGATCAAAGAGTCCTGGGTGAATAATATCAATAATCTTTTGATTCAAAATCTTTCTCCAGGATGTACTATAATGTTCAATCAGAAACTAATTCAAAAGAGTTTTCCATTACCAGACAAATGTCTGATGCATGATTGGTGGCTCATAGTAGTCTGTAAAATATATGGAGAGATTCGATTTATCAGCAATGAGACATTTATTAAATACCGGCAACATGCCAACAATCAAGTAGGGGCAAAGAGTAATAGTTTTTTAAATGCATTTTTCAACTTTAAAAAATCATTTTATTCTGCAAGTCGTAATTATGAACGCACTATTCAGCAAATGCTGGATATTAAACTACGTTATTTAAATGATCTTCCAGATGAAAGCTTAGCTTATATTGATGCTTTATCTTTATATGTCGATGCGAAATCGTCTAAAATAAAAAGAGTATACGCAGCATTAAAAGTAAACTTAAAGAAAAGTTCGATTCTAAAAACTGTCGGAACATATTTAATTATATTTAAAGGCAAAGGTAAATGATTTTTATTTCAATAGTGTCTCATGGGCATTACTCATTAATAAAAAAACTTGGAACATTACTGAAATTAGCTCAAAACTTCCCTGTAATTGTGACCGATAATGTCGGTGAGAGCGAATTAGAAAATTATTGCCTTCGGCATAAATTACATTATATTAAAAATAGTAAAAAAAAAGGCTTTGGCGAAAATAACAACCAAAATTATAGATATGCGAAAGATATTCTGAATCTGCAACCTGATGATTTATTTCTGGTGCTTAATCCAGATGTTAGTGTCACTACCGAAATATTAATAGATGCAATGAATGAAATGAAAGTATACTCAGCTAACATTGCGACAATAGATTTGGTAAAAACAGAAACTGAACGGGATGCTAATATACGGAATTTCCCTACTATCAAGCATTTTATTGAATCTTTTCTTTTAAATAAAAATGAGACAATAATTGATAAATCTAAAATAAAAGAACCATGCCACGTAGATTGGGCTTCAGGATCTTTTTTACTTATAAAAAGTAGTTTGTATGACAAGGTCAATGGCTTTGATGAGAAGTTCTTTATGTATTGTGAAGACCTTGATATATGTCGTAGGATTTATTCGCTCACTAATCAACGTGTTCTGTACATTCCTGGAATAGAAGCGCTTCACCTCGCAGCGCATAACAATAGAAATATCCTCTCTAAACATTTTTTATGGCATATTAAAAGTGTATTTAGATATTGCTTTTTTGCTAAATATTAATATTGGAAATTGAAATTATGGCTTATTGGGTGGTACTTTTTATTCTTTTTATCAGCACCCTTGCGCGTAATAATTATTTAATTGCTTTAGTTTTAGTTGCTTTATTTGTTATGGCGGGTTTCATTGCTCCAGAGGTAAGTCATGATTTCCAAAACTATTATAACGGATATTATTTAGCTCAACCCAGATATTTTCCTGAACCAATATCCAGTTTAATATTTAGTGGCGCTCAGCATTTTTCGTTGCCTATAGCAGTTAGTTTTATAATTTTGGCTTTTTTGGCGACGGTTCTAAAGATTAAAGCTCTGCGACGATTATCATTACCTGTTAGTCTCTTTTTCTTAGTGTATTTTGGAAAGCTATTTTTACTTTTAGACCTGACGCAAGTGCGAGCGGCTGTTGCTGTATCTGTATGTCTTTTGTCATTCGATGCTTATATAAAAAACAAAAAAGTAATGGCATTCATATATATAATACTTGCATTTTGTTTTCATCTAAGCTCAATAATGTTTATCGTCATATTTTTTGTTAATCGAAAAAAGCCGAATGCGACATTCTGGCTTGTTGCATTATTATGCGGGTTAGGGTTTTCTTTTATTAATATTAAGTATTATCTTTATATTTCAATGATATACTTACATTTACCTCTTAACTACCTGACTTATATTGATAACGCTAATAATTCAACCGTTAATCCCTTAAACGTATTAGCAGTTCTTAATGTGGCTATTTTTGTTACCTATTGTTTTTTCAAGAAGGCATTTGTTGATTCAAAAATGAATGTGGCTTTTAAACTTTACGGTATTTCCATTATTTCATTTTACGTATTTATTGATTTTCCTGTATTGAGTTTCAGGATAAGCGAATTTTTCTTAATTTATCAGATTGTTCTGTTAGCCAATACTACAAAATTTATCAGAAACGATCAGCGATGGATGTATATTTCAATTTTATTTATATTTTCTGCTTTACAATTATATTTAACTTACAATAAGGCAGCCATTATTGAGCCATATCGCTTGCTCTCATTTTGAACAGAATTAGTGTGATTAGCGATCTCATTGCAATACTTCAACAGATTGTATTGTCAGAAAGAGTAATATTAAAATTATTACTAATCCGCGAACTTAGCTCGCGGTGATACACCAGACAGGAGTATATAATGTCCAAGCAACAGATCGGCGTCATCGGTATGGCAGTCATGGGGCGCAACCTGGCGCTCAACATCGAGAGCCGTGGTTATACTGTTTCCGTCTTTAACCGTTCCCGCGAAAAAACTGAAGAAGTTGTCACGCAGAATCCGGGAAAAAAACTCGTTCCTTATTATACAGTACAGGAATTTATTGAGTCTCTCGAAACGCCACGGCGTATCCTGTTAATGGTAAAAGCGGGCACTGGTACTGACGCAGCAATCGATTCCCTCAAACCCTACCTTGATAAAGGCGACATCATTATCGACGGGGGTAACACTTTCTATCATGACACAATTCGCCGTAATCGGGAACTTTCGGAAGAGGGTTTCAACTTCATCGGTACGGGCGTCTCCGGTGGCGAAGAGGGGGCTTTGAAAGGGCCTTCAATAATGCCTGGTGGTCAAAAGGATGCTTATGAACTGGTTGCACCCATTTTGACAAAAATTGCCGCTGTTGCAGAGGATGGCGAACCTTGCGTGTCATATATAGGTCCGGACGGAGCAGGACACTATGTCAAAATGGTTCATAATGGTATCGAATACGGAGATATGCAGTTAATTTCAGAAAGCTATGCTCTGCTTAAAGGCGGTCTGAATCTTTCAAATGAAGAGTTGGCACAGACTTTTACCGAGTGGAATGGTGGCGAGTTAAGTAGCTACTTAATCGATATCACTAAAGATATCTTTAATAAAAAGGATGAAGACGGTAAATATCTGGTTGACGTTATTCTGGATGAAGCCGCTAATAAAGGAACAGGAAAATGGACTAGCCAGAGTTCTCTTGATCTTGGCGAGCCGCTATCCTTAATCACTGAATCTGTTTTTGCACGCTATATCTCATCTCTGAAAGACCAGCGTGTCGCCGCTTCAAAAGTATTGAGTGGTCCACAATCCAAACCCGCTGATGATAAGAAAGAGTTTATTGAAAAAGTACGCCGTGCGCTCTATCTGGGTAAAATTGTTTCTTATGCACAGGGCTTCTCTCAATTACGTGCGGCTTCTGATGAAAACAATTGGGATCTCAATTACGGTGAGATCGCGAAAATTTTCCGCGCAGGCTGTATCATTCGTGCTCAGTTCCTACAAAAAATCACCAATGCTTACGTAGAAAACTCGGGCATTGCAAACCTTTTGCTGGCACCATACTTTAAGCAAATCGCTGACAACTATCAGCAGGCGCTACGCGATGTAGTGGCTTATGCCGTGCAAAATGGTATTCCGGTTCCGACGTTCTCTGCTGCAATCGCCTATTACGATAGCTATCGTTCAGAAAAACTGCCAGCAAACTTAATACAGGCTCAACGTGATTATTTCGGTGCGCATACATATAAACGTACCGATAAAGAAGGTGTATTTCACACTGACTGGATGAATTAATCGTTTTCTTTTTATCTGTATAAGACCCGGAAACTTTTCCGGGTTTTTTATTAATTACGTGTTTTAGCAATAATTATTCTACTGCATTAAGCTGATGTGCCGCCGATGATAATTGTTGGAGGTAACCCGCGAAGGTTATATGGCTTGAGGAAAACTTCACCTGTTATTAATAAGAATATTGCATTAGTGAGATTCTAAAATCAGATTCCACAATCTTAACTCCAACTCTTCAGAAGAATTCTTGAAATGAAACGTCTAATTAAAAAATTGATCCCTGATTCAATTCATTCACTTTATCGTTATTATTTTCATCATGGTGTTCTTCCCAATATAATTCATCCGAAAAAATTTAATGAGAAAATTGCTTTAAGAATGCGTAGGCCTAAGCAGTTTTATGCATTATTGGCTGATAAATTAGCTGTTCGTGAATATATTAAAAACCGTATTGGTCCGGATTATTTAATCCCTCTGTTGTGGCAAGGCGATAAACTCACTATAAATGACTGGAACCACTTTCCTCAATCATTTGTTATTAAAGCTAATCATGCCAGTGGAACAAATTTAATTGTTACATCGAAAGCTGAACATGCCTTTAGCGATGTTTTATCGTTGACTAATAGCTGGCTTGAAATGGATTTCAGTCGAATAAATTTCGAAAAGCATTATAAATATATAAAGCCTCGTCTTATGGTTGAACAACTACTTGTTTCTGATGACGGCAAAATTCCTTATGATTATAAGGTGCACTGTTTTAATTCTAAACAAGGGCCTAAATTTTTCATCCAGGTTGATTATGACAGGTTTGAAGATAATGGCGATGCGCATACTCGTGATTTTTTCGATGAGGACTGGAATTTTATACCTTTTACCCTGGATCATCCCAATTCCACGATACCTGCTGAAAAACCAAATAAACTTGATGAGTTATTATCACTATCAAAGAAACTCAGCGAAGGATTAGCCTATGTGCGCATTGATTGGTATATTGTTAACAATAAGCCTCTGTTCGGTGAGATAACTTTGACCCATGGTTGTGCAGGTGAAACCTTTAATCCGGAAAAGTATAATGATATATGGGGAGAGCTTTGGAATGATGACTATGAGGAAAAATATAATGAAAATAAATCTTCTGAACAGGCTTCGTGAATGTTAAAGTTTTTCAATAAAGAGTTTCTCAGTAATTTTATCGGATTATCATCGATAAATATTATTGGAATGTTGATTCCTATCATAACAATGCCTTACCTTTCCCGGGTACTTGGTGTAAATGGATATGGTACAGTTTTACTTTTTAGTACACTGTCTATATTTATGCTTATTATCATAGACTACAGTACAAATATTACAGGGGTGAGAGACGCTGCTGAAAAAAAAGGTGATAAAGAGGCACTGAACTATGTTTACTCAAGATATCAACGGCTTCGTTTTTTATTAACTCTGCTTTTTATTCCTTTATCCCTTATATATTGTCATTTTTTTATTCCTGGCTTTAGTTTGCTTTTTTATTTCGAAGTGATGGTGGCTTCGGCGGTTGGATATTATTTGTCAGCGCCATGGTTCCATCAAGGTACGTCCACACTGAAATTCTTTTCCCTTGTAACAGTCGCAACACGAATTTTACAGTTATTACTGATTTTTGTATTTGTTAAGGATCATGATTCAGTGTCATCGGCTGTCAGGTTAAATGCATATGCTTTCCTGATAGCTGGCGTTATAATGTATATCTATCGACTTCATCGGATCAAAGTTAAAAAAATAAGTAATACGAACTCTATAGGTAAAGATTTTAAAGAAGGCCTTGATGCATTTATAGGCGAGTTTGCACCGAATCTCTATAGTAATATACCGCCTTTGGTTATTGGTGCAATTGTTAGTCCAATGGTTTTTGCCTGTTATTCAATTGCATTGAGGATTATAAACATTGCGGGAAGTTTTCAGGCTATCGCAGCGAAATCCGTGTATCCTATGGTCGTAAAAGGAAAGTCTACGTTGAAGGCTTTGTTGTTAATAAATTTATCGCTTTCAGCAATTCCTTTTATAGCTATTATTCTCTTCAGAAAAGAAATTATCTATCTGTTTTTAGGCCAGGGATATGAATTGGCCCAAAAATATTTACTGTTGTGTTCGCCAGGTATTTTTTTATATTCAATTCTGTGCTCTTTTTCCTATGGTTTTTTCTTGCCGCAAAGGCTGGATACACATTTTAAAAGAATTTCAATAATATCTTCAATTCTTCCCGCTGTAGTTTGCTACCCTTTAATTCAAATTTACCATGCTTATGGTGCAATTTTGATGCTCTTAATGGCAAGGCTACTATTTGCATCTCTATTCGCATACTATTATTTTAAATTAAAAAAGGGCTCTGCGATCTGAAGCACTCCTATTACAAGCTGAATGTGATTTTTTATAATACGCAATGCTATAAATAATGCTGCGTAGGAAGTTACTCAGAAGTGCGTCTTCATGATCCAGAAAATATCAGGCTATAAGGTAGTGTACTGTGTGATAAGAAGAGTATGTCATCTTTGAATCTTAAGCCTTTCTGAAAATTACACTATCTTACTGTATGTAAACCCTTATAAGTAAGGTTTATATAATGAAAATTGTTATCTTTAACGGACCTTCTCTGATGCCTGCCGGTTTTAACAGTGGCGGATTTGAATTATATTTCGGACTTCATGCAAAAATCAGCCATTAGATTGGTAGCAATTCTCATGCGTCCAGGTAAACTATCGTTCATGGTATGCATTCTCTTATAACATGTTGTTAAGGTTTATATGATACAGGATAATAATAACAGCAGTACCGCTCGCTACAGTGAACCTGAGCAGGTCGACCTGATTGATTTGGGTATACAGATCTGGCATGGAAAGCTCACTGTTATCGTGTGCATGATTGTGGCTATTTTACTCGCAACGAGTTATTTATTTTTCGCTAAAGAAAAATGGACATCAACGGCGCTGATTACTCAGCCTGATTCTGGTCAGGTCTCCAGTTACGCTAATGCTATGAACATTCTGTATGATACTAACGCGCCGACAATCACCACTATTCAGCAGAATCTTATTTCACATTTTAACTCGTCTTTCTCGGCGTTATCAGAAAAACTGGACAATCAGGAAAAACCAGAAAGACTTAATGTAGAAGCTGCAATTAAAGGGCAGAATTTGCCTTTGCGTGTCTCATATGTTGCAAATTCTGCGGAACAAGCACAGAAAATTCTGGCGCAGTATATTCAGCAGATTGATGACGACGTGGTAAACGCGGTTAAAGCAGATCTTAACTCCAGCATCATTTCTCGCAAAAGCGAACTGGAACAATTATTAGTGAGTAGTGAGAAAGTGGCTACTGAACAGAAAGCGCTGCGCATTGCGCAGATTGCTCAGGCGCTGACAATAGCCGAGCAGGCTAAAATCAAAACTCCGCAGGTCCAACAGGCAGAGCAGGTATCCCAGGACACAATGTTCATGCTGGGGAGCGATGCGTTATCATCAATGGTGAAAAACGAGGCGACTCGCCCACTTACCTTTCCGGACAGCTATTATCAGGTTCGCCAGCGGCTACTGGATGTCAATAATTTAGTGACGACCACTAATAGTAATAATAACTCGATAGTCACTAACTTTCATGCATACCGCTATGTGATGAAGCCAACATTGCCGTTCCGTCGCGATAGTCCAAAGCGCGCTGTAACGATGATGCTGGCTCTGCTATTAGGCGGTATTGTGGGCGGGGGAATTGTGCTCGGTCGCAATGCGCTGCTTAAGCATAAACAGAAAGTATAAAATCGTTGGCTAAAAAAACGGGCGCCTGAGTTTACGACGCCCGTTTTTTGCATTAATTTACTTATGCCTTTCCCGTAAATTCCCTATCACCGCACTCAAATCCAGTTCCTGATCCTGCAACAGCACCAGCAGATGATAAACCAGATCGGAAGCCTCATTCTTCAACTCTTCCCGGTCATTTACCGTTGCGGCCAGTGCGGTTTCCACACCTTCTTCACCCACCTTCTGCGCGATGCGCTTGGTGCCGCTGGCATACAGGCTGGCGGTATATGAGCTTTCAGGATCGGCATGCTTGCGCTCTGCCAGTAGCTGCTCCAGTTTATAGAGAAACGTCCAGTCTGGGGCGGCAGGAGAGAAACAGCTTGATGTTCCAAGGTGACAGGTTGGCCCAATCGGGTTTACCAGGATCAGCAGCGTATCATTGTCGCAGTCCGGCGTAATGCTGACCACGTTCAGAAAGTTTTCTGACGTTTCACCCTTGGTCCACAGGCGCTGCTTCGTGCGCGACCAGAAGGTGACCTGACCGCTTGCCAGCGTTTTCTCCAGCGCGGCCGGGTTCATATAACCATGCATCAGCACTTCGCCCGAAACGGCGTGCTGAACGATAGCAGGCATCATGCCGTCGGTTTTTTTCCAGTCGAGCTGGTCTTGCTGTTGTTGTGTTAACACGCGCGAATCTCCACACCTTTCTCAATCAGGTAACGTTTCAGCTCACCAATATTAATAATTTGTTTATGGAATACGGAAGCGGCCAGCGCGCCGTCTACGTCGGCATCACGAAAAGCCTCATGGAAATGCGCCATTGTACCCGCGCCGCCGGAGGCGATCAGCGGCACTTTACACACTTCCCGCACCTTTTGTAGCTGGGTGAGATCGTAACCGTTGCGCACGCCATCCTGATTCATCATATTCAGTACGATCTCGCCCGCGCCGCGCCGCTGTACTTCCTGCACCCACGCCACCGTTTCCCACGACGTTACTTTTGTATGGCTTTCATCGCCGGTGTACTGATTAACGTGATACTTACCGCTTTCACTGTCAAACCAGGTATCGATGCCCACCACGATGCACTGCACGCCAAAACGATCCGCCAGACGCGTAATCAGATCGGGATCGGCCAGGGCAGGGGAGTTAATGGAGATCTTGTCGGCGCCGAATGACAAAATTTGTGCGGCATCTTCCGGCGTTTTGATACCACCTGCCACACAGAAGGGGATATCGATCACTTCCGCCACGCGGGATACCCAGCTTTTATCCACCACGCGGCCGTCAGAGGAGGCCGTGATGTCATAAAAGACCAGCTCGTCGGCGCCTTCCTGCGCGTAGCGCTGCGCCAGCGGCACGATATCGCCAATAATTTCATGATTGCGAAACTGCACGCCTTTTACCACCTGACCCTCGCGTACGTCGAGACAGGGAATTATCCGTTTTGCCAGCATGAAATGGCCTCCTTAACGGTGAATTTATCTTCCAACAGCGCGCGGCCAACGATAACGCCCTGTACGCCGCTGCCGCGCAGCGCGCTGATATCATTCAGCGAGCCGATACCGCCGGATGACTGGAAAGCAATCGACGGGAAACGCGACGACACGTCCTGATAAAGCGCGACGTTCGATCCGCTGAGCGTGCCGTCGCGCGAGATATCCGTACACAGCACATGCTTCAGTCCCGAAGGTGAAAACTGTTCAATCACCTGCTCCAGCGTCACTCCTGCCGCTTCCTGCCAGCCGCTGATCGCCACCTCTTTACGGTTGCGGCTGTCAATACGCACGTCGAGCGCCAGGACAATAGCCTCCGGGCCGTATTTTTGAAACCAGCGCTGCACCTCTTCAGGCTGTTTCACCGCCGTGGAGCCAACCACCACACGGCGCGCGCCCGCCTCAAGCAGCGCTTCAACATCCTGCGCGGTACGAATGCCGCCGCCAACCTGTACCGGCACGCTGACGCCCGCCAGCAGCTTTTTCAGCAAGGGGATCTGACGCGCGGCGGGATCTTTCGCACCAGTCAAATCGACGAGGTGCAGTACGCTGGCGCCTTGTGCTTCGTAGTCCTGAAGGCGCGGCAGCGGATCGCTGCCGTAATCGCGTTGCTGGCCGTAATCGCCCTGATGAAGGCGTACCACCTTGCCCTCAATTAAATCTAACGCAGGAATAATCATGACCTTTACATCTCCAGGAAATTTTTCAGCAGCTGTGCGCCCGCCGCGCCGGAGCGTTCCGGATGAAACTGCACGCCGTAAAAGTTATCTTTCTGTATCGCTGCGCTGAACGCTTCACCATACTGACACTGGGCGATGGTGTATTCATTAACCGGCATGGCGTAGCTATGTACAAAATAGAAGTACGAACCGTCGGGAATGCCGCGAAACAGGTGATTTCCTGCCTGCGGAACGATCCTGTTCCAGCCCATATGCGGCAGCGGCAGGCCGTGATCGGTCATGTGCTGTACCGGCGTATCGATAATTCCCAGCGTTTTGACGCCGCCGCTTTCGTCGCTTTCAGCGCCCAGCAACTGCATGCCAAGGCAGATGCCCAATACGGGCTGCGTACAGGCTTTAATTAACTCAATGAGTTCACGCTCGCGGAGCTGATCCATCGCCGCCTGTGCGGTTCCTACGCCCGGCAGCAGCAGCTTGTCGGACTGAAGCACAATGTCCGATTCGCGACTGACGAGGGGATCGTAACCCAGGCGTTGCACTGCCCACTTAACCGAAGAGAGATTGGCGCAGCCGGTATCCAGAATCACCACCTCCATCACAGCACTCCTTTTGAACTGGGCAGGGTGTTACCGTCTACGCGGATGGCCTGGCGCAGGGTGCGCCCGAAGGCTTTAAACAGGCTTTCCACGCGGTGATGATCGTTTTTGCCTTTGGTTTTTAAATGTAGCGTGCTGGCCATTGCGTAGGAGAGGGAGCGGAAAAAGTGCTCGACCATTTCGGTGCTCAGATCGCCCACGCGCTGATGAGAAAACTCGGCCTTAAACTCAAGGTGTGGCCGTCCGGAAATGTCCAGCGCACAGCGCGCCAGGCACTCATCCATTGGCAGCACAAATCCAAAACGACCGATGCCGCGCTTGTCTCCCAGCGCCTTAAGCAAGGCTTCGCCCAGCGCCAGGCCGGTATCTTCGACCGTATGGTGATCGTCAATATGCAGATCGCCCTTCGCCAGAACGTTCATACGGAAACCGCCGTGCGTGGCGATTTGATCAAGCATGTGGTCGAAGAAACCCACGCCGGTGTTAAACTGGCTCTCTCCTTCGCGATCCAACCACACTTCGACCTCTATCTGCGTCTCTTTGGTCTTACGGCTCACCAGCGCGTGGCGATCGCGATGCGTCAACTTCTCAGCGATATTTTGCCAGTTCAGATCGCGTGGATGGTAACGCAGGCCGCCGATGCCCATATTTTCCGCCAGCTCGATATCGGTCGCCCGGTCGCCGATGACGTAGCTGTTTTCCGCATCCAGCGCGCCGTCGGCCAGCCAGGCTTCAACCATTTTTGTCTTCGGCTTGCGGCAGTCACAGCCGTCTTCCGGCTTGTGGGGGCAGATCAGCACGTCGTCGAAACGTACGCCCTGCGAGCTGAGCACCTGCATCATCACGTTGTGCGGGCCGTCGAAGTCCGCCTGAGGGAAGCTGTCGGTGCCGAGTCCATCCTGGTTGGTGATCATCACCAGGCGGTAGCCCGCCTCCTGAAGCGCCAGCAGCGCCGGGATCACGCCTGGTTCGAAGGCCAGCTTGTTGAGACGATCCACCTGAAAATCTTCCGGCGGCTCGGTAATTATGGTGCCGTCACGATCGATAAAAAGAACTTTCTGACTCATGCTTGCTCCGGAGCGTCAGAGGCGCTTAACGTTTTCAGCGCGTTAATTACGCGGTCACACTCTTCTCGCGTGCCGATGGAAATACGAAGACAGTTTGTCAGGCCCGGCTGCTTGCTCTGATCGCGTAAAATAATGCCGCGATCCCACAGCGTTTTAAACACGGTGCTGGCATGGGTAAAGCGGGCCAGCACGTAGTTGGCATTGCTGGGGAACACCGCTTCCACGCCGTCGCAGTTACGCAGCTGCTCAATCAGGTTTTCCCGCGTGGCGACAAGCTCGCGCACGTGGTCGCGCATGATACGTAACCCCTCGTCGCTCAGCGCCTGGCCTGCCACATCGGCGACCGGCGTGGCAAGGGGATAAGGCGCAATCACCTTCAACAGCAGGGCGATCACGTCCTGGTTGGCCAGCGTAAACCCGCAGCGCAGCCCGGCGAGCGCAAAAGCTTTAGAGAGCGTGCGCAATATCACCAGATGCGGGTAGTCTTTCAGCCAGCCAGCCAGCGAGGCTTGCGGGCAAAAATCGATATAGGCCTCATCGGCCACCACCAGCGCTTTGCCGCGCGTCATCTCCAGCAGCTGCCGGATGTCTTCCGGGTTCAGCAGGTTGCCGGTCGGGTTATTTGGACTACAAATATAGACCAGCTTGACGCCGTCGAGCTGGTCCGCAATGGCGGGCAGGTTAAGCTGCCATTCTTCCCGCGCGGAAACCGTGCGATATTCGACGCCAAACGTCTCGGCACTGACGCTGTACATGCCGTAAGTCGGCGGACAAAACAGTACCGCATCTTTTCCCGGCTCGCAGAAGGCGCGGATCAGCAGCTCGATACCTTCATCTGCGCCGCGGCTTACCAGCACCTGCTCCGCTGACACGCCCGCATAGGCGGCGTAACGCTCAATAACCAGCTTCGGCTGGCACTCAGGATAGCGATTCAGCGTCTGCTGGCTCAGCTCAAACGGCACCGCCAGCGGATACTCATTGGCATTGAGCCAGACGTCGCCGTTGCCGCCAAGGCGACGAGCGGACATATAAGGCGTCAGGGCGCGAACGTTGGCGCGGGCCAGCGCGTCGATACTGTTGCTCATGGCTTCTCCTTCAGCGCGGAAACGCGCAGCGTTACGGCATTTTTATGGGCGGCAAGCTGCTCCGCCGCGGCGAGGATCTCAATAGTGGGTGCCAGCGAAAGAAAGCCGGCGGGCGTCAGTTCCTGCACCGTCATGCGTTTCTGAAAATCCGCCAGGCCCAGGCTGGAGCAGGTGGCGGTGTAGCCATAAGTTGGCAGAACATGGTTAGTGCCGGAGGCGTAATCGCCCGCCGACTCCGGCGACCAGTCGCCAAGAAAAACCGATCCGGCGCTGGTGATATCGGCGACCAGATCGCGGGCCTGGCGCGTCTGAATAATCAGGTGCTCCGGCCCGTAGCGATTACTTATCTCAATGCACTGTTTAAGATCGCGCGCCACAATCAGGCGGCTGCTCGCCAGCGCCTGACGCGCCGTTTCCGCGCGCGGCAGAGCGGCAAGCTGGGCGTCAACCGCCTCCGCCACCGCAGCGGCCATGGCGGCTGATGGCGTCAGCAAAATGACCTGCGAATCGGGGCCGTGTTCCGCCTGCGACAGCAAATCAGACGCGACGAAAGCAGGATTGGCCTGCTCATCGGCAATCACCAATACTTCAGACGGGCCGGCAGGCATGTCGATGGCCGCGCCGTCGAGCCGCTGGCTGACCTGCCGCTTGGCTTCGGTGACATACGCGTTGCCCGGGCCGAAAATTTTATCAACTTTCGGCACGGATTCGGTGCCGAAGGCGAGGGCAGCAATGGCCTGCGCGCCCCCGGCCTGATAGACCTCGTTCACGCCGCACAGCTGCGCCGCATAAAGAATTTCATCGGCAATCGGCGGCGGCGAGCAGAGCGCGACGCGCTGACATCCGGCAATGCGCGCCGGCGTCGCCAGCATCAGTACGGTGGAAAACAGCGGCGCGGAGCCGCCCGGAATATACAATCCTACCGAGGCTACCGGGCGGGTGAGCTGCTGGCAGCGAACGCCCGGCAGCGTGTCGACGTCCACTTCCGGCAACCGCTGCGCCAGATGAAACGTTTCAATATTTCCGAGGGCGAGCACCATCGCCTGTTTCAGCTCGTCACTTAACCGGCCGGCGGCAGCATCAATCTGCTCCGGGGTGACGCGCAGCGCGTCAACCTGCGTTTTATCGAAGGTTGCACTGTACTCACGCAGCGCCGCGTCTCCGTCGTTTTTTACCCGATCGAGAATGGTGCGAACGGTGGCGGTAATGTTCTCCGATGCGGACATTGCCGGACGCATCAGCAGCGCTTGTTGCTGCGCCGCGCTGCATGTCTGCCAGTCAATGGGGGTTGCGAAATCAGCCATGGTCTACTCCATCATTTTTTCAATAGGCAGAACTAAAATTGAGCTGGCGCCCAAGGCTTTCAGCTTCTCCATGGTTTCCCAGAACAGCGTTTCGGTGCTGACCATGTGCATTGCCACGCGGCTCTTATCGCCCGCAAGCGGCAGGACGGTTGGGCGCTCGGCGCCCGGCAGCAGCGAAATGATGTCCTCCAGCCGCTCGCTCGGCGCGTGCAGCATAATGTATTTTGACTCGCGAGCCTGAATCACGCCCTGAATGCGCGTCATCAGCTTGTCGATCAGCGCCTGCTTGGCGGCCGGCAGTTCACCGTCGCGCTGGATCAGGCAGGCTTTGGAGCGATAAATGACTTCGACTTCGCGCAGGCCGTTGGCTTCCAGCGTGGCGCCGGTGGAGACCAGGTCACAAATCGCGTCGGCCAGACCGGCACGCGGCGCCACTTCGACGGAGCCGTTAAGCAGGCAGGATTTAAAGGCAATGCCCTGTTTGTCGAGGTATTTTTTCAGCAGGTGAGGATAGGAGGTGGCGATACGGGCGTTCTGTAAACACTGCGGGCCGCTGTATTCATCGTCAACCGGCATTGCCAGCGACAGGCGGCAGCCGCCGAAATCGAGGCGTCGCAGGGTGAAGTAACGCGGATCTTCGCCCTGTGCGCGGCGCGTCAGCAGCTCCTCTTCCAGCACGTTCTCGCCGATAATGCCGAGATCAACCACGCCGTCCATAACCAGCCCCGGAATATCGTCGTCACGCACGCGCAGAATATCAATGGGCATGTTCTCGGCAAAGGCGATCAGCCGCTGTTGCTGAAGATTAATCTTAATACCGCAGCGGGCCAGCAGTTCGCGTGATTCGTCGCTTAAACGGCCTGATTTCTGCATAGCTATGCGTAAACGGGAGTTATCTAACATCGGTGCTTATCCTCTTTTCCTGTCTGCTTCGACCAAATTTCGTTTGCGCTTCGTCCAAACCCGGCTCAAAAAAAAGCCCCCGGAAGGCGATCTTCCGGGGGCTCATCTTGCGTTCTGCACCGCTGGAAGATCAAATGTCTTCCAGCACACATCGCCTGAAAGACTAGTCAGGATGATGGTGATGGCGGTGAGTAAACTGAACGCGTGTCATAAAATTCTCTTGGATGAATGTCTATTCATTCGGTAACGATTAACCTAACCGGGATAACGGCCGCGCGCAACCCTTTTTTACCTGAAAAGCAACACAATGTGGATTGTCATCGACGTACGGCTGGCGTAGCGTAAACGGAAATTAACGGAATTATCAGGAGCCACGGCATGAAAAGCGTTGCGATTGTTGGATTAGGATGGCTCGGCATGCCGCTGGGGCTTTCATTAACGGCACATGGCTGGCAGGTGAAAGGCACGAAAACGACCCCGGATGGCGTGGAGGCTGCACGCATGTGCGGCATAGAGAGCTGCCTGCTGGAACTGACACCGGCGCTGATCTGCGAGCCGGACGACCTGGCGGCGCTGATGAATGTCGAAGCGCTGATTGTTACGCTGCCGGCCAGTCGTACGGCAGCGGGCGGCGAAAACTACCTGCTTGCCGTGCAGCAGATGGTAGACAGCGCGCTGGCTTATCATATTCCGCGTATCATTTTCACCAGTTCCACCTCGGTTTACGGCAACGGGTCGGGCGTGATGAAAGAGAACAGTCCGCTGGAGGCGACAACGGTGGCTGGCCGCACGCTGAAAGAGCTTGAGGAGTGGTTGCATCATCTGCCCGGCACCTCGGTGGATATCCTCCGACTCGGCGGACTGGTGGGGCCGGATCGTCATCCGGGACGCTTCCTGGCGGGAAAAAGCGGGCTGAGTGATGGCGCGCACGGCGTCAATCTGGTGCACCTGGAAGACGTGATCGACGCGATTACGCTGCTGTTGCAAACGCCAAAGGGCGGACACATTTACAATCTGTGCGCGCCGGCACATCCGGCACGCCGCGATTTTTATCCTGCGGTTGCGCGGCAGCTTAACCTCGCGCCGCCCACCTTTTTGCCAGACGAAAGCGGTGATAAAGGTAAAGTTATTGATGGAGGGAAAATTTGTCGCGAGCTGGGTTTCGAGTATCGCTATCCGGACCCGTCGACGATGCCGTTGGGCTGAGTTACACGCCCAGCCTGTCCCTTAACGAATACCACGCCGCGCCGATGGCGGTCAGCGGCACGCGCAGGCGCCGGCCGCCCGGAAACGGCAGATGCGGCAGCCGGGCAAACGCGTCGAAGCGCTGCGGACGTCCGCCAATCGCTTCCCTCACCAGCTTTCCGGCCAGGTGCGTCAGAGTGACGCCGTGACCGCTGTCGCCCTGCATATAAAACACGCTGTTATCCAGCCTGCCGATCTGCGGCAGGCGGGAGAGCGTCAGCAGGAAGTTGCCGCTCCAGGCATAATCGATGTTCACGCCGGCGAGCTGCGGAAAGGTTTTCAACAGTTTTGGGCGGAGGATCGACGCGACATCGCCGGGTTCCCTTGCGCCATAGACGACGCCGCCGCCGTATAGCAGCCGGTTGTCGGCGGTCAGGCGAAAGTAGTCCGGCAGATAGTTGACGTCCTCGACGCAGCGATTATTGGGTAACAGCGACAGCGCCCTGTCGGCGGAGAGCGGTTCTGTGGTAACAATGTGCGAACTACAGGGAATGCTGTTTCCTGTCAGACGTGGCTCCAGATGGGGCGCAAGGTAGGCGTTACCCGCGAAAATCACGATTTTCGCCGTCACGCTTCCCCGTGCCGTTTTGATGACGTGCGGTATGCCATAGGTCACGGAAATCACTTCCGACTGTTCATAGATCCTGCCGCCGTGACGGCGGATTGCCTCGGCTTCGCCCAGCGCCAGATTGAGCGGGTGAAGATGGCCACCGCGATGATCGAGCAGGCCGCCCTTATAGCGCTCGCTGGCAATTTCGCGGCGGATACCCGTTTCACTCAGCATTTCCAGCTCGCTGTTACCAAACTGCTGCCAGCGTTTGCGCTGCGCGCGCAGAGCGTTGAGCTGACGTTTATTCTGCGCAGCAAAAATGCCGCCCGGCCGGTAATCGCAGGCGATGGCGTAACGATCGATGCGGTCGCGGATCACGCCTGCGCCTTCAAACATCATACTGCCCAGCAGCCTCGCGCTCTCCTGCCCGTAGCGTTGTTCAATCACATCCACATCCCGGCTGTAGGAGTTCACCATCTGCCCGCCGCTGCGGCCGCTGGCGCCAAAGCCCACTTTCGCGGCTTCCAGCACCACCACGTCGTAGCCTGCTTCAGTCAGATGCAGCGCGGCGGAGAGTCCGGCAAAACCGGCACCGATGATACAGACATCACAGAGAATAGCGTCCTGAAGCGGCGGCCAGGAAGAGTGAGGGTTCACCGTTGCGACGTAGTAGCTGTTAACATGTTCCATCCCACCATCCTGTTTATTTTTTTGGCCATGCGTGACGGCTACTGTAATATTTGCCCATAATTCGCGTCAGGTCTATGGCAACTCTCCTGGCGTTTTTTTGAACCACGCATGGCTGAAATGCAGGCCGGTGGATGGCAGCGATTCTGCGCTTCCCCGACGCGACGCGCTGCGAGAAGCTGCGCAGCGTTGATCCCTGCGTCCACTGGCGGAAGAACGCTTCGGCTTCGTCTGGCACACCGCAAAAAACACGCGCAGATGCAGGTTGAACGGCTGGTGAGCGTCAGCAGGATTGACCTGACGCTGAAAAATAGCTGAAGCAACACAGACTGCGTTGATCGTAAATAAAGAAAGCGTCACTCACGGTCGTAATGTCTTGTCTTCTGACCGGCGACCAGGCAAAATATGCGCCCTGCAAAATCGCATTGATAGCCGACGCTCACCGCGCCGGTTATTTTTTTGCAGAAACCTAATCGCATTTAAGAGGCCGGGCCAGCCCGGATAGATATTCGTCATTTACACGCGCGTTGAGGAAAAAGAAAAATGGGGCTTCACTTATTTACACCGGCTTACGCTGGAAACCGACTGCGGGATGATTACGGTGCCGCAGCAGGTTCCACGTCTCTCTGTTCCTGCCACTCCCTTTCTCCTCTGAAGAAGCGCTTACGCATAACGCGAAGTTTCCCTGTGGTTCAGCCTGAAAAGGTTGGCGCTATGGGGAGGCTGAATCATGTCGCTTGATAAGCCGACCGCTGCTGCTGCTGCGCCGCGCGCGCACCTGAAAAAAACGCTGACGCTGATGCCGGTGGTCATGATGGGCCTTGCCTACATGCAGCCTATGACCCTGTTCGATACCTTTGGCATTGTTTCCGGCCTGACCGACGGCCATGTCGCCACCGCCTACGCTTTCGCGCTGATCGCGATTTTGTTTACCGCGTTGAGCTACGGAAAGCTGGTTCGCCGTTTCCCCTCCGCCGGATCGGCCTATACCTACGCGCAAAAAGCCATCAGCCCGCACGTGGGTTTTATGGTCGGCTGGTCATCGCTGCTCGACTATTTGTTCATGCCGATGATCAACATCCTGTTGGCAAAAATCTATTTTGAAGCGCTGGTGCCGGGCATTCCGTCATCGCTCTTTGTGGTACTGCTGGTCGGTTTTATGACCCTTTCTAACCTGAAAGGCATCAAAACCGTCGCCAATTTCAACAGCGTTATTGTTGTGCTTCAGGTCGCGGTAATGGTGGTTATCATGGGCATGGTGATTTACGGCGTTGCGCATGGCGAAGGCGCCGGCACGCTGGTCAGCCCGCGTCCGTTCTGGTCGGAAAACGCGCACGTTGTGCCGATGATTACCGGTGCGACCATTCTTTGCTTCTCATTTCTTGGCTTTGACGGCATCAGTTCGCTGTCGGAAGAGACTAAAGACGCCGGTCGCGTAATACCAAAAGCGATTTTTCTTACCGCACTGATTGGCGGCGTGATCTTTATTGTGGTGTCCTATTTCCTGCAACTCTATTTCCCGGACATCTCGCGCTTTAAAGATCCCGATGCCTCACAGCCGGAGATCATGTTGTACGTGGCGGGTAAAGCCTTCCAGTTCGGCATCCTGATTTTCTCGTGCGTCACCGTGCTGGCGTCCGGTATGGCGGCGCATGCGGGCGTCTCGCGCCTGATGTACGTGATGGGCCGCGACGGCGTCTTTCCTGAGCGCTTCTTTGGCTATATCCATCCGAAATGGCGTACGCCAGCGCTGAACGTGCTGCTGGTGGGGGCGATCGCGCTTTCATCAGTCACCTTCGATCTGGTGACCGCCACGGCGCTGATCAACTTTGGCGCGCTGGTTGCCTTTACCTTTGTGAATCTGTCGGTGATTTCGCAGTTCTGGATCCGCGAGAAGCGCAACAAGACGCTGAAAGACAACATTAACTTTTTACTGTTGCCGCTGTGCGGCGCGCTGACGGTAGGCGCACTGTGGATCAATCTTGAAGAGAGCTCTATGATTTTGGGGCTGGTGTGGGGCACTATTGGTCTGATTTATCTGGCCTGGGTGACGCGCAGCTTCCGCAATCCGGTGCCGCAGTGTACTGAAGAGCCGATGTAACGGTGAGATAAAAAAGGGCGCCCCGGCGCCCTTTTTGCTGCGCGAAGCAGACTTACGACGTCAGCTCGCGTGCATAGTCAAACAGCGCCTTCAACTGCTTCATCTTCTCCTGGTCGCCCTCGTACTGATTCAATAACATCTCCAGTTCCTGCACATAATTTCGCACCCGTTCAGGGTTCAGCGCGTCACGGCGGTGCTCAAGCCAACGTTTTTGCTCGGCTTCATCCAGCGTGCCGGGGAAGTTGCGCGCGCGATAGCGGAACAGCAGCTTATTGATTCTGGCATCGTTAAAGGTGAGATCCAGCGCCGGGAGATTTTCCGGCGTGGTCTGTTGAAGAATGCGCATCGCCGAACGGTCAGCATCGCTGAAAAAACCGTCATACAGTTGTGCATCCACATCATCAGAAGGGGGGAAGGGTTCAGCTTCCGCGAACAGCGCCACCACTTTTTCACGAACGTCAGGCAGTTGACGCAGCAGGGCGAGGTTATCCAGGCAGCGTTGGCGATCGATACCGAGGCGCTCGGCATCCTCCGGGCGCAGCGTATTCGCCGGGGCCACCACCGGACACTTGTTAATATGCAGTAACTTGAGCGGCACCGGCGCAGCGTCGCCCAGATCGTTGCGTCGCGTGTAAAGGCGCTCGCGCAACGCCTCCGCATCCAGCTCGCGCAGCGGCGTGATATCGCCGGCCAAATCGCATACGATCAGCGCATTTTTATTCTCCGGATGCCAGGCGAGCGGTGCAATCCAGCTGGTATTGCCGCGAAATGCGCCGAACATGCCGGAAATATGCAGCAATGGCTTCATCTGCGGAATATCAACCAGCGTAACGATCTTCTGCTTGTTACGATGGCTGAACAGAAAGTCATACAGGCGGGGCTGCTTCTCTTTCACCCGTTTTGCCATCGCAATGGTGGCGTAAACGTCGGACATCGCATCGTGCGCGTTTTCATGCGCCACACCGTTGGCTTTGGTCAGGTGTTCCAGGCGAAAGCTGGGAAAGCCGTCATCGTTCTCAGGCCACGTAATGCCCTGGGGGCGTAGCGCGTAGCAGGCGCGCATAACGTCAAGCAGATCCCAGCGGCTGTTGCCGTTTTGCCAGCTCCAGCCGTAGGGATCGTAAAAGTTGCGGTAAAACAGATTCCGCGTGACTTCATCATCAAAACGCACATTGTTATAGCCAACCACGCAGGTATTGGGCTCGCTGAACAGCCGGTGGATACGACCGGCAAACGCGGCTTCATCAACCCCTTTTTCCTGCGCCACCTGCGGCGTGATGCCGGTGATCATCACGGCTTCCGGCTGCGGTAAATAGTCATCCGCAGGACGGCAGTAAAACACCTCCGGTTCACCAATAATATTGAAATCCATATCGGTACGCACCCCGGCAAACTGGGCGGGCCTGTCCAGCGACGGGCTCTTGCCGAAGGTTTCGTAGTCGTGGAACAGGAAGGTGGGTTGTGGGGCGTCTTGTTTCACTCGGCTCGTATCCAGTCAGGGAAAATTCCCCTTATGGTAGAGCATTTGATGGGAAGTTCGAAGCCAACAGGTTAAAAGTGGGCAAGAAAACGACCCGAATCAATTACGGCGCGGGGCCGATGCGCTATGCTGCGGGGCGACGATTGAGTTTCTGGAGAACGTAGTGCGTCCCGACAAGCCGCTTTCACCCTTCGAGTTCACGCTTTACCGTAACTATCGCATCGTACACGGCGCCCGCATTGCGCTGGCGTTTGTGCTGACCTTTCTGCTGGTCCGGCTGCTTCAGATCCCGGAAGGGAGCTGGCCGCTGATCACGCTGGTGGTGGTGATGGGGCCGGTTTCGTCGTGGGGAAACGTTTTTCCGCGCGCGGTGCAGCGGATTGGCGGCACCATTTTCGGTTCGGTTTCCGGGCTGATAGCGCTGAAGCTGGAGCTGCTTTCGCTGCCGGTGATGCTGCTCTGGTGCACGGTGGTCATGTTTCTCTGCGGCTTTCTGACGCTTGGCAAACATCCCTATATGGCGCTGCTTATCGGCATTACGCTGGCGGTGATTTGCGGCGCGCCGCCGGGAGACATGACCACGGCGCTGTGGCGGGGAGGCGATGTGATTTTCGGTTCACTGCTGGCGCTGCTCTTTACCAGCATCTATCCGCAAAAAGCCTACACGCACTGGCGCATTAAGCTCTCAGACTCGCTGCTGGAGACCGCAAAGATTTACCATGCGGGCTTTTCACCGAATCTGGTGGATAAACCGCGCCTGACGCAGCCTCTTCAGCGTTTACTCACCGGCGTGGTGAAAATGCGGGCAATGCTCGATCCCGCCAGCAAAGAGACGCGCACGCCGCGCTCGGTATTTGAAGGGATTCAGACGCTGAATCGCAATATGGTTTGCACGCTTGAGCTTCAGATCAATGCCTGGTGGGCGCTGCGCGAAAGCCACCTGATCATGCTGAACGCGCCAACGCTGCGGCGCACGCAGCAGATGACCGAGAAGACGCTCCGCGCGCTGTCGACGGCGGTGGTGGAGGGCAACGCGGGCAAAATCGACGCCAACAGCGACGAGCTGGCGGAAATCAGCCGTGAACTGCGGGAGTTAATTTCCGCGTCCAACAGCAGCGTACAGGTTGAAACGCCGATTCATGGCTATGTCTGGCTCAGTCTGGAGATGGCAGGACAGCTGGAAAGATTGTCCGATCTGATCCGCATGGCGCTGCGTAAATAAGCGATTTGCAACAACTTACTGCGCGAAAGAGCGCTTCACGATAAGATGAGCGCAGGTCTTATTCTGCAATCTGAAAATTGCCATCAGGGGCGGCAAACCGCTAAGCTGATGGCTATGATAATGGTGCCTGTACTAACAGGCCTGAATAAAAGGTGGCTTCATGGAAAATGCAAAACAGTCATTCCAGAACGTGCTGGAATTCGTACGGATGTTTCGTCGCAAAAATAAGCTTCAGCGCGAAATCCACGATATTGAAAAGAAAATTCGCGACAACCAGAAACGCGTGCTGCTGCTCGACAACCTCAGTGAATACATCAAACCAGGCATGAGCGTCGAGGCCATCCAGGAGATTATCGCCAGCATGCGCAGTGACTATGAAGATCGCGTTGATGATTACATCATCAAAAACGCTGACCTGTCGAAAGAGCGTCGTGAACTCTCTAAAAAGCTGAAGGCGATGGGTGAACCCAAAGCGCAATAAGCTCCGCCACCGGGGCCGTTGCCCCGGTTTTCCTGCCTTTCTCTCTCTTTTCCCCGACGCCCGCCGCCTATCACATTTTTTGCTAATAAAAAACTTTGCATAAATCGTCGCCAGTAATCATCATCACTAAAGCCTTTTCCCTTTTCCGGCTGGAATGACCTTGCAATACTTCAGCGCTTCTCTGCTTCAAACTTTCAAAAATTCGATGTGGTACACCCGACGGCGCTCAAGACGCGTACTTTTCTGGCGGGAAATTACACCGCTGGCGGTGCCAATCTTTTTCGAAAATCTCTGCGTACTGCTGATGGGCGTGCTCAGCACCTTCCTGGTCAGCTGGCTGGGTAAAGAGGCCATGGCGGGCGTCGGGCTGGCCGACAGTTTCAATATGGTGATCATCGCCTTCTTTGCCGCTATCGATCTGGGCACAACCGTGGTGGTGGCTTTCAGCCTGGGCAAACTCAACCGCGAACGGGCGCAGGCCGCCGCGCGTCAGTCGCTGGTGCTGATGACGCTGTTTGCCGTGGCGCTGGCGCTGCTGATCGCCCTGTTTGGCGAAGCGATTATTGACGTTATTGCAGGGAGCGCCGAACCCGAAGTGAAAGCGCTGGCACTGGTCTATCTGCAAATTACCGCGTGGAGCTATCCGGCGGCGGCGATTGCCCTGATCGGCTGCGGCGCGCTGCGCGGCGCGGGCAATGCCAAAATCCCCATGCTGATCAACGGCGGCATGAATATCCTCAATATCATTTTCAGTACAGTGCTGATCTACGGCTGCTTCTCATGGAAAGGGATGGGCTTTGCCGGCGCAGGCGTCGGACTGACGATTTCTCGCTACGTCGGCGCGATTGCGGTGATTTACGTGCTGATGACTGGCTTTACGCCACAGCTGAAAATTTCGCTGAAAAGCTACTTCCGTAAGCTGGATATTGGCATTCTGAAAGAAGTACTGGGCATCGGCGTACCGGCGAGCATTGAATCTGTTCTGTTCAACGGCGGCAAGCTGCTCACCCAGGTTTTTGTCGCCGGGATGGGCACCGACGTGATTGCCGGTAACTTTATCGCCTTTTCCATCGCCTCCATGATCAATCTGCCGGGCAACTCGCTGGGATCGGCGTCAACCATCATCGTCGGCACGCGGCTGGGCAAAGGGCAGCTTCTCCAGCCGGAACGGCAGCTACACAATATTTTCATGCTGTCTACGGTTGGGCTGTGCATCGTGTCGGCACTGACGGTGCCGTTTGCCGGCATCCTCGCGTCTTTCTACACGCGCGACCCGGAAGTTATTCACGTGGTTAAAATGCTGGTCTGGCTGAACGCCGCCTTTATGCCGTTTTGGGCCGCCTCCTGGGTACTGCCTGCGGGCCTGAAAGGCGCGCGGGATGCCCGATTCACCATGTGGGTGTCGCTGCTTGGCATGTGGGGCTGCCGCATTGTGGCAGGTTACACGCTTGGCGTAATGCTGGGATTTGGCGTGGTCGGCATCTGGATGGGCATGTTCCTGGACTGGATCGTACGCGCGCTGTTCTTCTATCGCAGACTGGTCAGCGGTCGCTGGCTGTGGAAGTATGCTAAACCGGCGAAGCTGCCGTAAAAAAATAAAAATATTCACCTGACCTGCACGGGAAACGTTATGCCGTCTTCTTCCTCCGCTGCGGCGGAATCGCTGTTTCAACATCGTTCGTTTGTGGCGTTCTGGCTGGCTCGCACCACCTCCAGCTTTGCTTTCCAGATGCTCTCCATCGCCGTCGGCTGGCAGATCTACGCGGTGACCGGCCGCGCGTTGGATCTGGGGCTGATAGGGCTGGCGCAGTTTCTGCCTGCGGTGCTGCTGGCGCTTCCCGCCGGACACATCGCCGACCAGTTCGACCGCCGCCGCGTGGTACTGTTCGGGCAGATCACGGAATGGGTGGCGATTATGGCGCTGGCGGGCCTGACGCTCGCTCACCGTACCGATGAGGCGGTGATCCTCGGTCTGATTTTTATCATTTCGGTAGCGCGCACGCTGGAAGCGCCGTCGTTGCAGTCAATGCTGCCCGCGCTGGTGCCGCTGTCACTGCTCTCACGCGCCACGGCGGCCAACGGCGCGTCGATGCAGACCGCATCGATGCTGGGCCCGGCGCTGGGCGGTTTTCTCTATGTCGCCGGGCCGGGCGTGGTTTACCTGACTACCGGCGCGCTTTACCTCATTTCCGTGCTGATGGTCAGCCGCCTGCGTTACGAAAAGGCACCGCCGCCGCGCGCGCCTGCCACCTTTGCCACGGTGTTTGCCGGGGTGAAATTTATCCGCAACCGGCCCGATGTGCTGGGCGTGATATCACTCGATCTCTTTGCCGTACTGCTTGGGGGCGCTACGGCGCTGCTGCCGATTTTTGCTAAAGATATTTTGCATACCGGCCCCTGGGGGCTGGGACTGCTGCGCGGCGCGCCAGCGGTCGGTGGGCTACTGGTCGGCTTCTGGCTCAGCCGCCGTACGCTGGAGCGCAACGTGGGGATGATCATGTTTGCGTCAGTGGCGGGATTTGGCGTGGCGACGGTGGCTTTTGCGCTGTCCACTCACCTGGGGCTGTCGCTGCTGGCGCTGTTTCTGCTCGGCGGATTTGATATGGTCAGCGTGGTCATTCGCGGTTCGCTGGTTCAGCTTGATACGCCCGACGAGATGCGCGGGCGCGTCAGCGCGGTCAACTCCATCTTTATTAATACCTCGAACCAGCTTGGCGAATTTGAATCCGGCATGCTGGCGGCGTGGTTAGGCGCGGCGCCCGCTGCGCTGGTGGGTGGCGTGGGCACGCTGATCGTGGTCGGGCTGTGGATGGCGTTATTCCCCGGATTGCGGCGGCGCCAGCGTCTGCATAATGAAACGTAGCTAACGGTTAAAATCCCGCGGGCGTTCGCGGCGAAAGCCAAGCCCGATGATCCAGCCGAATACGTGCGGCAAAAAAGGCAGCCGTCGAACCAGTTTCGGCATTGCGCTGCTTTTTTTACGCCGCTTTTTACCGCTCATTTTAATCTGTAAAAACTGTGTGGCGCGGGTAGGGAAGTCTCGTCGCCGCTGTACTTTGTGCAGATCGTTCAGCGTCAGCGTGTTATTACGCAAGGGCAGCGTCAGCACGTTTGCGGCGGCCACCGCGTCCTGAATCGCCAGATTCACCCCTACGCCGCCCACCGGCGACATGGCATGCGCCGCATCGCCAATGCAGAGCACGCCGGGCTTCGCCCAGGCATCCAGCCGGTCGATACGAATTTTGAGCAGCTTAACCTCATCCCAGTCGCGGAGTTCCGCCAGCCGCCCGGCGTCAAATTGCGATACCTGCGCAATCTGCTGCTTTAGCGCCTCCAGTCCGGCATCCACTATCGCCTGATAGTCGCCTTTGGCGATGGACAAACCGCACTGCCAGAAGTCGCCCCGGTCAATCAGAATAAAATTTTGCTTCGGCCCGGTATGGCCCATGCTCCACGCAGGATCGTCAGGCCGTTTTGCCAGTCGGAACCACAGCACATCGCGCGGTGCGCCAAAGGCGCGTCCGGTCAGCGCGGCCTTTTCTCTTACCTGAGACTGGCGGCCATCGGCGCCCACCACCAGCGGCGATCGGATCGTAACCGGCCCGTTTGGGGTCAGCGCCCTTACGCCGCAGATCCGGCCTTCCTCAACGAGGAAGTCCTCAAAACGGGCAGACCGGAGCAGCGTAAAGTCAGGCAGGGCAGCGGCTTTCCTGGCAAGGAAATTGAGGAAATCCCACTGTGGCATAAAGGCAATAAAGCGGCATTTTACCGGCAGAAGGGAGAAGTCCGCCATGGTGACGTCTTTTCCATTCATTTCGGCATGAAGCTTCCCGGCGCGCTGGTGGGGCAGCGTCAGCAGTTCGTCAAGCAGGCCAAGCTGGTGCATGATTTGCAACGTGGAAGGGTGCACGGTGTCGCCGCGAAAATCGCGCAGGAAGTCGGCGTGTTTCTCGACAACAATCACGCGCACGCCTGCCCGTGCCAGCAGATAGCCAAGCATCATGCCTGCCGGGCCGCCGCCCACAATACAGCATGCCGCCGATAACGAAATCGTCTCTGTCACCTGCCTCTCTCTCTGTAAACAACCCATACGTGATAATAGTTCTCATCAACGGTTTTGGGTAATGCCATGCGCCGGGGCGGTACAAAAAGAGCGTAATAAGTTAGCAACGATTGTGGATAGCTTAGATTTTTTTCTCATTTGTAAACAAACGGTCGCTGCACGCAAAATCAAACTTCGCTCCGGCAGCGTTTCTCAGATCAGAACGTTATAAAAATCGTCGGACGTTAACGCTTATGTCTCGTGACAGCGCGACAGTTATTAACGATTTAATCAGGAAAAGGTTCATGATGAAGCTGGCTAACGTATTGATCCCGCTGCTGATGGCGGGAAATGTATCTTCGGTATGGGCAGCAGAGCAGAACGTTCCGGCGTCGTCGACCTTTACGGTTTCGCCAGACGCGTCGCTGCAAGGGAAACTTCCTGCGGATATCAGCAAGCGAGGTTACATTGTGGCAGGCACCAATCCGAATACGCCGCCCACCACCTTTTTTAAAGAAGACAACAAGACGCTGGCAGGACGTGAGATAGACATCATGAACGCCGTGGCCGCACGGCTGGGCGTCGACGTACGCTGGCAGGACACCGGCGGTTTCGACAATATTATTCCTGGTCTGAAATCGGGCCGCTATGACGTCGCGTTGTCGAATATTAACGCCACCAAAAAGCGTCTGGAGCAGGTTGATTTCATCAGCTATTACGATGCCTCTCGTCTCGGCGTGATCTCTCGTAAAGATGCCAACATTGCGCCATTTACCTCTTTCGACGCGGTTTGCGGCCAGGAGATTGGGGCGGGTGCGGGCACCACGCAGATCGGTCGCCTGGAAGCAGCCAGTAAAAACTGTACCGACGCGGGCAAAAAGCCTGTCAAAATTGCCGTCTTCCCTGACCGGCCATCCGGTGTGCAGGCGGTGGTAAGCGGCCGCGTGCCGCTGTTCTTCGGCCCGTACGAAGGGCTGACGTATCAGGTCAGTCAGGTGAAGCCGCTGACGATGAGCGGACAAATCCACGTTGATGATGCACCGGTCTCCATTGCGCTGCCCAAGCAGTCACCTCTGGAAGAGGCGATTCAGGCTTCGCTTAACTCGCTGATTAAAGATGGCACCTACCAGAAAATCCTTGATAAATGGTCGATTGGCTTCGGTGCGGTAAAAGAGTCTAAACGTAACGAAGAGATCTTTGGATGAGCCACTATCAGGACGGCGCGACTGTCGACGGGCTGCGCATCGTCAGTAAAAAATATGTCGGCCGCTGGATAAGCGCCCTGATTGTTGCCCTGCTGCTGCTGGCGGCAGGGCATTCAATGCTGAATAATCCACGTTTCGAATGGGCGGTGATTGCGGAAAACTTTACCGCTCCTTCGATCATTCAGGGCGTGCTGATGACCCTGCAACTGACCGCCATCTCGGTGATTGTTGGTTTCGCTGGCGGTACGGTGCTGGCGCTGATGCGTCTGTCGTCCAATCCGGTGCTGGTGGCGGTGAGCTGGAGCTATACCTGGTTTTTCCGTGGCGTGCCGATGCTGGTTCAGCTTTTTCTCTGGTACAACGTGGCCGCGCTCTATCCGACGCTCTCTCTCTCGCTGCCGTGGATCGGCGAAATCTGGAGCGCGCCCGCCAACGCCCTGATCAGCCCCTTCAGCGCGGCCGTTATCGCGCTGGTGATGCACCAGTCAGCCTATGCGGCGGAGATTATTCGCGCAGGCATTCAGAGCGTTGGCGCCGGACAAATCGAGGCGGCGCGCGCGCTGGGCTATCGTCCGGCGCAAATTTTTCGCCATACCATATTGCCGCAGGCCATGCGCGCTATTCTGCCGCCCGCCGGCAATGAGGTGATCGGCCAGCTTAAAACCACGGCGGTGGTGTCGGTTATCTCGCTACAGGATGTGCTCTTTTCAGCGCAGATTATCTATCAGCGTACCTACGAGGTCATCCCGCTGCTGCTGGTCGCCACGCTCTGGTATCTGGTGCTGACCTCGCTGCTGTCGGTGGGGCAGTATTATGTCGAACGCTACTTCAGCCGCAGCAGCTATCGTCAGGTCAAACGTAAACGCCCAGCGGCGGAACCCGCGCTGCACCGCAGCATGAATGCAGGAGAAACCAGCCATGGGTGAAGCCATTGCCTTTCGTCAGGTCAGCAAACATTTTTCCGGCAATACGGTACTGGATCAGATCGATCTGGATATTCCGGCCGGCTCGGTCACGGTGATCCTTGGCCCGTCCGGCTCCGGGAAATCCACGCTTTTACGCTGCATTAATCATCTGGAAAAACTGGATGGCGGCACAATACGTATCGGTGGCGAACTGGTGGGCTATCAGCAGAAGGGGCAGGCGCTCCACGAGCTGAGTAGCACCAGGATCGCCGCACAACGCAGCCGCATCGGCATGGTGTTTCAGCAGTTCAATCTTTTTCCGCACCGAACGGTGCTACAGAACATCATTGATGCGCCGCTTCGCGTGAAAAAGCAAAATCGCCGACAGGCGACGGCAAAGGCGCGGCAGCTGTTACAACAGGTAGGGCTGGCCGATCGCGCGGACGACTGGCCGCAACAGCTTTCAGGCGGACAGCAACAGCGGGTGGCGATTGCACGCGCGCTGGCGATGGATCCTGAGGTTATGCTGTTTGATGAGCCAACCTCGGCGCTCGATCCTGAACTGGTGGGGGAAGTGCTTCAGGTGATTAAAAAACTGGCGCACTCCGGCATCACTATGGTGATCGTGACGCATGAAGTTGGTTTCGCGCGTGAAGTGGCCGACAACATCATCTTTATGGAAGCCGGTAAAATCGTCGCTTCCGGGCCGGGTAAAGCCGTCCTTGACGATGCCAGCAACGTTCGGGTGAAGAATTTCCTGTCAACCGTGCTTTGAGTCTTCAGCGCGCAAAGAGCCAGCGGCTAAGCTGCGACAGGCTCTCCGCCGTCTCCAGGCGGCTGTGCGCAATGATATCAGCGCGTTGCGCTTCGCTGGCGGCAGGCAAACAGCCGCGCAGCTTTTCAGTCAGATCCAGCGGCTGCGCCAGGCTTTGCTGACGGGTGAAGCGCTGTTGCAGCGTCTCCCCATTATGCAGAAACAGCGTAACCTGATGAAAACGTGCGGTGGGGTCAAGTGCATCCGGCGGTGCGCTGGCGTCCGGGCAGCGTGACACCTTCATCGCCAGTTCAGCCAGCTCCGGGTCGACCGGCGCTTCAGAAAAATCCTGCAAGCGCAGCGTGTCGCGCAAGAGGCTGGCAGCAATGACGTACTCCAGACTGAAACGCGCCTCGATACCGTTAACGGGCTGGCGTACCGAAGCGGCAATATCGCCGCCGGGCGGGAATGACACCTCAATGTGTGCAATCTGCGCGTTCAGCATGGCGATGCTTTTTCCCGCCGCCTGCCAGGCGTGACGTATCGCCTTTGCTGCATCAATTGCGCCGTGAGTGCCGCCGCAGGTCGGCCAGGGTTTAAACTCCAGACCTGGCGCCACGATGCGCCACGGCGATCCCCAGTTCTGCGTGAGCTTTTCTGGCTGCTGCCCGCCGCCACCGAAGGCGTGAAGGAAGGCTTCCAGCACGTTGTCAGGCTGCCCCTCAAATCCTGCCAGCACCAGCTGCGTGGCGGCAACGGCAGCGCGTGCGGCCAGCCCGGCGTGCAGCGGTTTCACCGCGCTACCAAACTGCGCGCGAAGCCCGCTGGCCTGCGTCGCGGCAACGCCGATGATCATCGCGACCTGAGACGGGCTGGCGTTGACCAGACGGGCGCAGGCGGCAGCGGCGGCGATCGTGCCGAGCGTGGCGGTATTATGAAAACCCAGCCCATAATGCTGCGGGCCCGCAGCCAGCCCCAGACGACCGGCGGTCTCCACGCCAATCACACAGGCATCCAGAAATCTTTCGCTGTCGTCCTCCGCTGCCAGTGCGAGGAGCGCGGGCACGATCACGGTGGTGGGGTGTCCGCGAAAATCCGGATGAAAATCATCAAAGTCGAGCGCGTGTCCGGCGTAGCCGAGCAGCAGCGCGCGGCTCTGTGCATCGTCGGACGGATAAACCTGCCGCAGGCTGCGCAGGCCCGAATCCGCAATGTCACCGCGAACGACCGGCAGCGTGACCGCCAGAAAATCCAGTAATCCGCCTCGTGCTTTTTCCCGCGCGGCGGAGGAGGGCGTGGAACCGACAATCGCCGCCGCCAGCGAGCGGGCCAGAGAGGAGGAATAAGATACGGTCATTGTTTTTCCGTTGACGTTAACGGCGGCGGCGTTCTGCGCGCCAGCCACTGTGCATGGAGCGATTCATCGAGCACTTTTTTCATATAGAGGGTGATATGGCCTTTACCGAGATCGGTTTCGTGCATCGCTTCAAAGCCCAACTTCTGATACATCGCGCGCAGCCACGGATGGCTGATAGCAGTGCCCAGCGAGACGGCGGGCGCCCTGAGCTCCGCCAGAAGCACCTCCTGCTCCAGCCAGCCAAGCAGCGTGGCGCCAAGGTTTTGGCCTTTGAAATCGGGATGGACGCCAAACCAGCCGATATGCGGCAGACCGAAGGGGCCTGGTAGCGGCCCCCAGGGAAAACGCACCGTTACGGAGGCCGCCAGCCTGTGATCGCTGAGCGCGGCGTAAACGGCATGATGTTCAAGGTGTTGCGTCACTTTTTGCAGGTCGGCGCTGGCGGCGTCAAAATGGATACCCAGCGCGCGGATGGGCGCATAGGCCGCCTGCATCAGGATCAGATACTCTTCCCGATCGGCGACCGTGAGACGTTTGTAGTGCAGCGTCACCGTTCAGTCTCCTTTACGTGAGTGAGATGGCCGGATTGTTCGGCAAAGCGGATGGCTTCATCCACCTTTTGCGAGGCGCAGCCGGTATAGTTGGCCGGGTCAAGCCAGCTATCCAGGTCCTCCGGCGTAATGTGCGCGGCGAGTACCGGGTGGGCCAGCAGGAGATCGCGGAATGACAGCCGCTGCTCATATGCCGTCATGGCGCACTCATAAACCAGATGATGCGCCGTCTGCTTGCCCAGCCGTTTTCCCGTTTCAAACATTACTTTCTCAGAGAGCAACAGGCCATCCAGCAGTTGCAGATTCGCCAGCATGCGCGCTTTATTCACCGTCAGGCCGGAGAGGATTTCAAGGGCGTTTTTTAACTGCGCGGCGAGATAAACAGAGATCTGAGGCAGCGCGATCCATTCGGCGCGCCAGCTCATCGCGTCGCGTTCATGTTCAACGTGCATTGAATGATAAATCAGCGAGGCGCTGTGCAGCAGCGGCGCGGTCAGGCTGGCAAGGCCTTCCAGCGCGGCAGGATTGCGCTTGTGCGGCATGGTGGAGGAGCCGATTTTCCCTGCGCTGAACGGTTCTTCCACCTCGCCGATCTCGGTGCGCATCAGGTTATAAAGCTCGTTGCCGATTTTGCCCAGCGTGCCGCTGATCATCACCGCCACCGAGGCATATTCCGAGAAGCGATCGCGCGCCGACTGCCAGCCGATAGCGGGCGTGTTCAGACCCAGTCGCGTCAGCGTCTGGCGTTCAACTTCCGGCCCGATCTCGCCCAGCGCCGCATAGGTGCTGACGGCACCGCTGAGATTGCCGGTGAGCAGGCGAGGGCGCAGCGCCGCCAGTCTGTCGAGATGCCGCACAAACTCATCCAGCCAGACGGCGGCCTTAAAACCAAAGGTGACAGGAAGCGCCTGCATTCCGTGCGTGCGGCCCGCCATCAGCGTGTGCTGATGCTTCCGGGCCAGCGTTTTCAGCGCGTCGGCAATGGCCACGCAGTCGCGCCGGATAACGTCCAGCGTTTGGCGAAGTTGCAGGACGGTGGCAGTGTCAACGATATCCTGCGTGGTGACGCCGTAGTGAATAAACTCGCCCGCTTCACCGCACTGCTGCTGTAGCGCGGCGATCATCGGCATCAGCGAATGCTTCATTTTTACGCCGGACAGGGCGATATCGCGGATATTGAGGCGGCCCGGGTCGGCCTTTGCCGCGATCTCCCGTGCCGCCGCGCGTGGAATAACCCCAAGTTCGCCTTCGGTAATCGCCAGCGCCACTTCCACTTCTGTTTGCCGCGTCAGGCGATTTTGCTCTGACCAGATATCACGCATTTCTGGCGTGCCGAAATTATCGCCCAGCAAAAGATAATCAATGGGATGTGATGACATAATATTCTCATCGCGTTATTTCATCTCATCATTTCCCTTCATCAGGGGAGGATGCAAGGGATTTACTTCTTTAGCTGAATTTCATCTGTTTATTTGCGAATAAGAGAATAAGGAAACGTAATCAACGGCTTGCTGACAGCGTTGATTTACGTATTATCGATAAGATCGCGATCGAAAAACCTGTTTCACTTGTCCGTCCGGCGGAAAATAATTTTTCCGCAGGGTGAATGAATTTATTTTCGCTGAATATTATCGCCAGAAGAATAAGGCCAATATTGTGTTTGCCATTAAATCGCCGCAGCACTACCTCAACCAGGCGGGACTTCGCGCCCGCGTGGGGGAGATCCTCTCCGCCCATGCCAGTCATGTTGCAATTATCACCAGCCCGCAGGCGTGGAAGGCGGTCAATCCGCAGCTCAGAGAGAGTCTTGAGGCGGAAAATATTCGCTATCAATGCCATTTTCTGACCACGGAATGCACCGATGTCGCTATCGCATCACATCTTGCTGCCGTTCAGCAGCAGGGAGCATCGCTTATTTTAGGCATCGGCGGCGGCCGCGCGCTCGACTGCGCCAAAGCGGTCGCTGACGGACTGGGCGACGGCGTACTGGTGACGATGCCAACCGTCGCCGCCACCTGCGCCGCCTGGTCGCCGGTGAGCATTATTTATAATGAACGCGGTGGGCATGTACGCAGCCAGCCGCTTTCAACGATGCCGTTGATGGTGCTGGTGGACAGCGAAATCATCGCGCAGAACGACGTTCGTTACCTGAAGGCGGGCATCGTCGATGCGCTGGCAAAATGGTACGAGTTTCGCCCTTATAAACAGAAAAGCGACGACAGCCTGGCGCTGAATCTGAAGGTGCAGGCCGCGCGACTCGCCGTCGACATTTTTGAAAAATACGGCGCTGAGGCCGTGCGCGACAACGAGCGCCATGCAGTGACGCCCGCCCTGATAAAGGTCATTGATGCGAACATCGCGGTGGCTGGCATGGCAAACAGCATGCGCGACGCCACGCCTGCGCCGGGTGTCGCGCACGCCATTCATAACCGGTTAACTCATCAGCCAGAACTGCATGACTGGCTGCATGGCGAGAAGGTCGGTTTTGGTTTGCTTGTGCAGTCGTTGATGGAAAGCGAAACCGGCCAGCCCGACGCACAGCTGCTGGCGCTGCTGCGCCAGTATGATGCGCCGCTGACGCTCGCACCGCTGTCGGGCGATCGCGCGGCGACTATGGCTGCCATTGCCCGCGAAGTTAAGTTTCCGGCATCAGGCGCGGCGCGGCTGCCATTTTCGCTGGCGGCGGAAAAAATTGAACGCGCGCTGATGGCGACTGAACACGGTTTTTGATACAGAACACCTGGAAAGGAATAGCGATGTCCACAACGACAGACTCCCCACGGCAGCTTCGGCTCGGCCTTTTTGTCCAACCGCTGGGGCATCACGTCAGCGGCTGGCGTTTGACCGAAGAGCTCGGCTCACCAACCGATATTGACTGGCTTATCCGGATTGCCAAAATGGCGGAAGCAGGGCGGTTCGACCTGTTTTTCATTGGTGACGCGCTGGCGACCAGCGTCTATCGCCTGCCGTCGACCATGGCACGACTGGAGCCGCTGACGCTGCTGTCGGCGCTGGCGGTGAACACGCGGCATATCGGCCTGGCGGCAACGGCCTCCACCACCTTCACCGATCCGTTCAATCTCGCACGCAGTTTCGCTTCCCTGGATCACATCAGCCGCGGGCGCGCGGCCTGGAACGTCGTCACCTCGTTTTCGGACGACGTGGCGCGCAATTTCAGTCGCAGCGATATTCCCACGCATGCACAACGCTACGCCCGCGCACATGAGTTTCTTGAGGTGACGTTCAAACTGTGGGAAGGCTGGCAGGAGGGCGCGGTCCGGCCCGACAAAGAGAGCGGGCAGTATTTCGTGAATGAAAAAATTCAGCCGATTAACCATCAGGGTGAGCACTTTCAGGTGCAGGGGCCGCTGAATATCACGCGTTCGCCGCAGGGGCGACCGGTGATTATCGAAGCGGGGTCGTCTGCCGATGGTCAGAAGCTGGCCGCCGCCACCGCCGAAGTGGTGTTTACCGCCGCCGCCACGCTGGACGATGCGCAGCGTTTCTATCGCAGCCAGAAACAGCAGGTCACTGACGCAGGGCGAAACCCCGATCGTCTGCTGATCCTCCCCGGCGTGATGCCGATTGTTGGCCGCACGCGCGAAGAGGCGCGTGAAACGTGGCGTCGTTTAAATGAGCTGGTCGATATTGATAACGGTATTCGCCAGCTTTCCACACGCTTTGAGATGGATCTCAGCCAGTTTCCGCTTGATGGCCCGGTGCCGGACGTACCCGCAGGTGAAGGCGGTCAAAGCCGCGTGAAGCTGCTGACCGAGCTGGCGTTTCGCGAGAATCTGACACTGCGCGAACTGGCCGCCATTGCAGCCGGATCGCGCGGGCACCGGGTGCTGGTCGGGACGGCGGAGGATATTGCCGATGACTTCCAGTTATGGCTGGAGCAGCGCGGCGCCGACGGCTTCAATATCATGCCTGCGGTGATGCCGGAGCAGCTGTCGCTGTTTATTGAATTAGTGATCCCTGAACTTCAGCGTCGCGGCCTCTTCCGGGAGGAGTATGCGTTCAGCACGCTGCGCGAGAACCTCGGCCTGCCCGCGCCTGACATGCAGCAGGAGGCGTAATCCATGGCTATTTCTTTGTCAGAACGCGTACAGCGCGTCTCGCTTTCCGCTAACGCGGCGGCAAAACAGCGCACGGTCAGTCTGAAACAGGCCGGGGTGGATATTCTGGATTTAACCACCGGCGAACCCGATTTTGATACGCCCATGCATATCAGGCAGGCCGCGTATGAAGCGATGAACCGGGGCGAAACCAAATATACGCCGACGGCGGGGACGAAACCGCTGCGTGAGGCGGTGCGGCAGAAGCTCCTCCGTGAAAACCAGCTGGCGTTTGAAACAGAGAACATCATTATCGCCAACGGCGCCAAACAGATAATCTTTAACGCCTTTGCCGCGACGCTGAATGAAGGCGACGAGGTGATTGTGCCGGTGCCGTACTGGCCAACGTTCCCTGACAGCGTGCGCTTTAACGGCGGCAGGCCGGTGTTGGTGGAATGCCCGCTTGAGCAGGGCTATCGGTTGACGCCGGAGGCGCTGGCCGCCAGCATCACGCCGCGCACGCGCTGGCTGGTGCTGAATCATCCGGGAAATCCGAGCGGCGCCGTTTACTCGCGGCAGGCGCTGCTGGCGCTGGCGGATGTGCTACGGCAGCATCCACAGGTGATAGTGCTGCTGGATGAACTTTATGAACATATTCTGTTTGACGGGCGCGAGCATCATAATCTGCTCAACGTGGCGGCGGACTTTCACGAGCGCAGCCTGCTGGTGGGCGGCGTTTCCAAAACCTATGCGATGACGGGGTGGCGCATTGGATATGGTGCCGGGCCGAAAACGTTAATAACCGCCATGACTGTTGTTCAGTCGCAAATCAGCTCCGGTGCCGGCTCGGTAAGCCAGGCGGCAGCGCTGGCGGCCTTCAACGGCGGACTGGATTTTCTGAAGCCACAGGTGGCGGCTTATCAGCAAAGACGCGATACCCTTGTGGCGCGACTTTCTGCTGTGGAAGGGCTTGAACTGCTGACGCCGCAGGGCGGTTTTTTTATTTTCTGTCGCTGCGCCGGACTTATCGGACGGCGGCGGCCGGACGGCAATGCCCTGACATGCGAAGACGACGTACTGGATTATCTGCTGGAAAACGGCGTGTCGGGGGTGGGCGGTAGCGCCTACGGTCTGTCGCCCTGTTTTCGCCTCTCCATCGCCACCGACATCGCCACGGTCGAGGAAGCGGGGCGGCGCATCGCAGCGGCCTGCGGTCGGCTTGTTGCCGGCGACGGGCAATAATTATCTGGTCGCAGGTCAGACGCAGCGGTTGACGTGAAAATATTCATTGTCTGCTGATAAGGGTAACGTAAGCCAGTCTCTTCCTTTTTAATATTAAACCGATCAAAAGGAACCTGCTTTGGTTACATTAGCTGAATGTCTCGACGAAGAGCGTAATTTATATTTTACGATCTTCATTAATGAGTACACCAACGATCTGATAAAAAACCACCGCCTGCCGCAGCCGCAGGCGCATCAAAAAGCCGCAGATTTAATCGCCGCTTCTTTTCCCGGCGAAAAGGCGGCAGAAAACTATCTCCTTTTCAGCTTTCATACACAGAATGATACCGGAAAATGCCATGTCGGTTATTTCTGGATACAGGTCTCACCAGGTGACCATTCTGCCTTCATTATGGATTTTTTTATCTTTCCTGAGTGGCGTAATAAGAAGCTGGGGGGTGAAGCCTTGCAGGCACTTTCTGAAAAGCTTCAGGCGTTGAATATTTTATCGGTGAAACTGCGTGTGGCGCCTGATAACAATGCTGCTCTTCATCTTTACCAGAAGTCGGGTTTTGCGGTAACCGGTATCAATATGGCGTGGGAAATTGGCGCAGGGGAATAAAACAAAAAAGCCTGCCTCAGACAGTTTTAAGGCGCTTTTCCGGGAAGCCCTTTTCATGTAAGAGGGCATCATAAAACGGCAGTTTCTCAGGCGCGTTTGGAACATTTCTTCTGCTATCCACAGTTGGTCGCCTGGCAACATCATCCGATCGGGACAGTACTTCCATGGGCTGCTACGCGTCTGGTCTTGGGCGAGTTTTATTATTATCGGCATAGTTTTACGTACTTTCTGACGAGTATTGCGTGCGCCATATTCCTATACTTCTTTCTCTTATTACCCGCGAGCAGCCCATGCTCATTTATCTGAAAAGAAGAAATTATGAAATTAACCGGCAATACGATTCTGATCACTGGCGGCGGCTCAGGCATTGGCCGGGCACTGGCCGAAGCTCTTCATGCCGAAGGCAATGAGGTGATTATTGCCTCACGGCGAAAAGAAGCGTTGGATGATACCGTCGCAGCGAATCCTGGCATGCATGCCGTCGTAATGGATATCGACAGTCAGGCGTCAATTGTTACCAGCGCCGCAATGTTGAAAAGACGCTGGCCAGGGTTGAATGTTGTTTTACATAATGCGGGGATCATGCGTCCGGAAAACCTGAAAAGTGGGGATGTCTCCGTTGCTGAAGCTGAAATTACCACCAACCTTTTAGGGCCCATTCGGCTCACGGCGGCATTGATCGAACATTTACTGCAACAACCCCATGCCGCCATCCTGACGGTATCGTCCGGTCTGGCGTTTGTACCGTTGTCGCTGACACCAACGTATTGTGCAACCAAAGCGGCTATTCACTCCTGGACCCAGAGTTTACGTTATCAGTTACGGGATACCTGCGTACAGGTAACTGAACTTATTCCTCCTTTAGTGCAAACAGAGTTAATGGGTAAAAAGCATGCCACCAATCCTGCTGCCCTGCCACTGGCGGACTTTATACGCCAAACGATGAGTATCCTCCATGCCCGGCCTGATATAAACGAAGTACTGGTTGAGAAAGTTAAGCCGCAGCGTTTTGCTGAACGCGGTGACTACCCCGCTTTTTACCAGGCATTTAACGATCGCGTTACGTCAGAATAAGTGACCGCCAGCCATATTAAGCCGATAACTTTTTGCGGCGAAAGCGGTTTTCTATGGCTGCCGTTTGCGATGCTCTCGCGGAGAACATCCCCACTCTTTTTTAAAAGCCCGACCAAATGCGCTATCGGTATCATAGCCGACGGAAAATGAGATTTGAGTAATCGAATCCTGAGAATTTCTGAGGCGTTCGCCGGCCAGCAGCATTCTCCATCTCGCCAGATATTTCATCGGCGTGTTGCCCACTTTACGTTTAAATTTCTTGGTAAAAACGGTTCGTGACATGCCCACGCGATTCGCCAGTTCCTGCAATGTCCATGGAAAGGCAGGATCAGCGTGCATACAGATAAGCGCTGATTTTAACTGTGGATCTGCAAGAGCAAAGAGCCAGCCGACACGTTCCTCCCCCTCTTGCTGAAGAAATATCCTCAGTGCCTGGACCAGCATAATGTGCACCAGTTGCTGTGCGATGAGAGCCCCGCCTGGCTGAGAGGTATGAAGTTCCTCTCGCAGACACTCCATGGCACTGCGCATGATGTTTTTGCCAGTCCCTTCGGCGATATGCACCCTCGACGGTAAAGAATGAAGCAGGGTATCAGCATAGCTGCTGCTGAACGTGAAACGACCACCAAGAATAAAAGCTCCGTCCTGCGGCGCATTCATTACCAGGTTCGCGCCTGTTTGTGGATCCGGTGGAAGAAAAGGCTGATGCGGACATGATAAGGCTGTCGCCAGGCAAAAAGGATCCCCGGAGGGCAGAAAAACACAGTCACCAGCGTTAAGAAAAATCGGCTGCGCATCCCCCTTAACCGAGACCCAACAACTGCCCTCAACGACGGCATAGCATTTGATACCAGAATGCTGTTTGAAGTCGAAACCGGTCCTGGCCGGAATTGAAAAACCGCCGGAAATAAATCCCTCCAGCTTTAGCAATGACAGGACTTCGGAAAGCGGATCCATTGAAAACCGTACGATCTGCATAGAATGGCATACTTATAGCAGAGACCGTGCCGACATTCCTACCCTACACTGCAAAAAAGCAGTTAAGTCCGGACAACTCATAAGAGGAGAAAGAATGAAGATATTTATAACCGGCGCCACCGGTTTTATCGGTTTCGCCATTACAGCAGAACTGATTAGGGCGGGCCATCAGGTGACGGGACTGGCGCGCTCAGATAAAAGTGCACAACTTCTCACTACTATCGGCGCAGAATCCCATCCGGGAGCGCTGGAAAATTTATCGGGTCTGATCGATGGCGCGAAAAGTGCCGATACGGTCATTCACTGCGCCTACGACCACTCTTTTTCCAATTTAGAGGAAACCGCAAAAAAAGAAACTCAGGCGATTGAAGCGCTCGGTCAAGGCCTTCATGGGTCGTCGCGGCCCCTGATCGTTACCTCCGTCGTCGGCATGGGGTGTGCAGTACCAGGTAAACGGGCTACCGAAGATTTTTATGATCCCAGGACGCATAATCCGCGCAGGTCAACTGAAATCGCCGCAGCCCGCGTAGGGGATAGCGGAGTAAATGTATCGGTTGTGCGACTTCCTCAGGTTCATAATGAGATCAAACAAGGGTTTATTACCGCACTTATCAAGCTTGCTGCTGATAAAGGCATTTCCGCTTATGTTGCTGAAGGAACGAATCAGTGGGCTGCCGCTCATCTCCTTGATGTCGCAAGACTTTACAGACTTGTGGTAGAGAAGCCGCGAGCCGGACTGCGTTACCATGCAGTAGCAGAAGAAGGCATTTCCCTGTACAGCATAGCGAAAGCGATTAGCGTCGGCCTGAATATTCCGCTCGTGAGCCTTTCATCTGAGGCCGCTAAAGCACATTTTGGCTGGTTAGCAATGTTTGCTGAAATGGATATGCGGGCATCAAGTGCACTGACACGGCAGCGTATCCCCTGGCATCCTTCTCATGACGGACTTCTGAAAGATATTGAGCAAAGTTTTTTAAGGTAGCCTGCCATGTATTGGCAAAAATTCATTCAGTAATTTAATCAGGTTAAGCGGGCGCTGACGGAAGCGGCCGCGCGTAGCGTTTGTGTGATGTCGGGAGAGAAGCTGGGGAAACATTCCCCTTTCTCTTATGCAACGCCCGGTGAAATAAACGATATCATCACCGATGGCGATGCGCCGGCTGACTCAATTGCATTATTCAGGGGCGAAGGTGTTAACGTCATCGTGGCAGATCATCAGGCAAAGAAATAAGGAGGCTACTGTGAGCGTGGAAATAAAAACACTCGCATCGAAAGAGATTTATCGTAACCGCTGGATGTCGCTTAAGGAAGACCGGATCCAGCGAGCCGATGGCAGCGAAGGGATCTATTCCGTTATAGAAAAAAATGATTTTGTGGTCATCATCCCTGTTGATCAGGATGAGATCTGCGTGGTTGAGCAGTACCGTTATCCGCTGGGCCTGAGAACCACGGAGCTTCCACAGGGAAGCTGGGAGTGTTACCCCGATGCCGCCCCTGAAGACGTTGCCGCAGGCGAGCTGAAAGAAGAAACCGGTCTGAGCGCCGGAAAAATGGAGTATGTCGGCTATCAGAAGCTCGCGCAGGGCTATTCAGCACAGGGCTATCATATTTACCTTGCCTCGCAGCTCACCTTCACCGGACAACAGCTGGATGAAGAGGAATATGGCCTGACGGTAAAAAAAATCAAAATCAGTGATTTCACCAGGCTGATAGTTGATGGTGAAATCACCGACGCGACGTCCGTAGCCGCTTTCCTGTTGGCGATGGCTAAAAATATGATTACTGAAGTCTCTTGCTGACGACCTTCATGCCAGAACCAGACAGGCTAATGCTCTTCTGGTCAGAATAATTCAGCAGTGAGTGCTGTTATGAGCATTATCACCCAGTCCGGTTTATCGTTGGCAATTGAACCAATTGTTCAACCCGGACTGGGTTCCCTTCAGGTATTGAGTTATTCAGACAGGATTTCTCTTCGCACAATTTCTGCGCCTGCGCTTAAAGCACTTAACTTGCCTCTTGCTACCCGACGAGATAAGGGAACCATGCCACAGTTGGTTGAAGGGTAAAGCTTGTCGGCATCGACAAAATTAAGTGCTTTGCGCAGCGTATCAGCCACTTCCTCTGGTGTCTCAATGATGTTGGTTGCCACATCAATGGCGCCGACCATCACTTTTTTACCCCGAATGAGCTCGATGAGATCCATCGGAACACGCGAGTTTTGACACTCTAACGAAATTATATCAATACCAGATGTTTGTAGCTTAGGAAAAACTTCTTCATATTGTCGCCATTCTGATCCCAGCGTCTTTTTCCAGTCCGTATTGGCTTTAATGCCATAACCATAGCAAATATGTACGGCTGTTTCACATTTAAGCCCTTCAATGGCTTTTTCTAAAGCAGCAATTCCCCAGTCATTCACCTCATCAAAAAAGACATTAAAGGCGGGTTCATCAAACTGAATAATATCGACACCCGCCGCCTCTAATTCTCGGGCTTCCTGATTAAGAATTTTAGCGAATTCCCAGGCCAGCTTTTCGCGACTCTTATAATGGCTATCATAGAGTGTATCAATCATCGTCATCGGACCCGGCAGCGCCCATTTAATGGGTTGACGGGTTTGCTGACGTAAAAATTTGGCATCTTCCACAAAAACGGGTTTTTGACGAGTCACCTCACCCACAACGGTAGGTACACTCGCATCATAGCGATCGCGAATTTTGACGGTCTGGCGTTTCTCAAAATCAACGCCGCTCAGATGCTCAATAAACGTCGTGACAAAATGCTGGCGTGTTTGCTCACCATCACTGACAATATCAATACCTGCCTGACGTTGATCTTCCAGGCACAGACGCAGAGCATCTTGTTTACCCTCAACCAATTCTTCATTCTGCAATTTCCAGGGTGACCAGAGCGTCTCAGGTTGCGCAAGCCAGGAAGGTTTGGGTAAACTGCCAGCAGTCGACGTGGGTAATAGCTTTTTCATTATTGATGACCTTACGTTTTCGTTTAATCAGCGAGCAGAAGTAGTGAACAATTGCTCAAGAATAGTTTGGTATGGCTTAATGAAGTGCTTCTCAGTAAACTTCCCCTGCTCAACAGCCAACTGGCTGCGTTCTTCCCGATCATAAACAATCTGAGTTAAAGAATAATCCTGATGGTTCAGATTTGGTTGATAGTATTTTCCTGCTGTGGAATTCGCATTGTAAATTTCAGGCCGGTAAATTTTTTGAAAAGCTTCCATCGTACTGATGGTGCTAATAAGCTCAAGGTTAGTGTAGTCACGAAGCAAATCGCCATGGAAATAAAAAGCTAAAGGCGCAACGCTGTTGGGCGGCATAAAATAGCGAGCATGCAGCCCCATTTTGGCGAAATAGTGATCGGTCAGAGAAAGTTCATCTTGCTGATACTCGATTCCGAGCACTGGATGTTGATTGTCAGTCCGCTGATAGACATTTTTACTTGAAACGCTCAGGCATATTACAGGTGATTTTTCAAAGTGGTTTTTATAGTCAGTTGAGTTAACAAAGCTTTCAAAAATGCTGCCATGCAAATCGCCAAAATTATCAGGGATCGTAAAGTCTGATTTATTCTTATTATGTTCTGGCAGTACTACGCTAAAATCATAGTCGCGAACATAGGAAGAAAAATTATTGCCGACAATGCCTTCAATACGTTCATTATTTTTCTTATCAATAATATTTGTTTTTAAAATTTCAATGACCGGAAAGGTAATATCATTGCTTTCCGCATTGATATTTAACGCAACTGAAATAATTTCCAGCTCAACTGAATAACGGTCTCCCCTGGCATTATCCCAGTGCGCCAGGGAATTGAAACGATTGTCGATCATGACCAGCGCGTTACGCAGGTTCTCCTGGCGCTTCTCACCTCTGGCCAGATTAGCAAAGTTAGTCGTGATACGCGTATTTTCAGAGGGGTTATAGTTTTCGTCGAAACGAATGCTCTTAATGGTGAAGGTAAGCTCTGTATTCATCGGGATCTGGCATCCTAAATTTTGATGTGAAAATGTGATCTTATTTGTTGCTTTTCAGAGATTCCCGGTTCTCTTTTCAGTTTTTCTCATTTGGCAGCCTTTATATTATCTAAAGTTATTAATAAGGTATATTTTATGCCTGAATGACTGATTGAGTAAAAGTGATTTAATTTCATCAAACATGAAAGATATTCATGATGGAAGGGCCGGACTCACTCCGCTTCGTGCGGTGATAGCTAATTACCGCATACTGTCAGATACAAAGAGTGGGGAGTGAGGCAATCTGTTAAATCGAGGCGGCTTCGCCGGGTTACTGGTGCCGGTGAGCTGCTGCGTTCTCTGTAGCAACTGTGGGGGCCTTCATGCCGCTGCGCGGTATCACAGGGCCGGCTGCGCATTGCCCGGCAGCCTTCCCGGTTTCTGAACAATAACAACCGATTCTGTTCATGGAACTGAATTACCCCCTGCGCCACTCAGTTTTAGTAGCAGCTTTGTTATCCCTGCACGTATCGATTTTCTCAGAGGAGTAAAAACATGAAAAAAATTAACGCAATGATTTTCGCCAGCCTGATGGCAGTCACAGGTGCAAGTTTTGCCGATGACCCGTGCCAGATATCTGCGGTTTGTCAGGGCAGCGGTATCCCTCAAGACCCTTGCCAGACGACGACAATTTGTCAGGGAAGCTGACTGAATCGCCACGGATAATTTAGACACTTCCGAGCCGTAGATGATATTCATACTTTTCTGTCATCATAGTCCCTTCTCGCTGTCCGGAATTTTATACATCGCGGAGCGGGCAATGCCGGGCTGTCCCGGTTGCTCCGCTCCCTTTTCTGTGAAGTGACCTCACTGCATTTCTGTCCGGAGCGCCTGTGGTCATTAAAAAGTCTGCTGAGGAGGAGGATACTGCCTGGCGTCAATTTTTGTTCCACTCTATCGTGCCGGTCTTGGCATAGATAAAAATCACGAGCTCCAGGATCGTCAGAACGGAAGGCTGATTAAATGCCCGACGCTCTGCTTATGGTCAAAATATGATGATCTGGAAGATATATATGGCGATGTAGTGGGTATCTGGAAAACCTGGGCGCAGCATCTTCAGGGTAAAGCAATAGCCAGCGGTCACCATATGGCTGAAGAAGCCCCAGAAGAAGTCACAGCTGAACTCCGGCATTTTTTGTTACAACACAGTTAGCAAGGTATCGGTATGTTATTCATTAGCACCAGTAAAATACGCACGCCTGTTTCTGTACTTTTCCGGATCTGCCGGATTTGACAAATAAAAGAGGCGCTAATCACAGTTGAGCATTCGAAAAAAGGCTGGAGGGGAAGATTCAGTAGTATAAATTACATGGCTAAAGTTATGCAGAAAAAAAGCGCACTGACTTAATATGATGATGAAACATAAAAACCGTACCTCCCAGGTTAATTGTCGCCGAGTCGGCCGACAGGAGGCTCCGTCAGGTCAGCCTCCAGCAGATAATGAACGGCCTGCGCTGAGCGATGACAGACCGGTAAGATTAGAAATGACCAGCAAAACAGAAGGAAGTGCGCTTTTATACCGGACAGGGGCTGGCTAACACGCAACTGCAGGCAGACTTCGCAGAAACAACTTTTGTATAAAGTTGCTTCTGCGTTATGAACATCCTCTGATATTCGTACTGTATGAAATGACTAAGGCTTATTCTGATCACCAGTTAGTCAATGCTGCGTCCTTAACTGTGCAGCCGGTAAAATAAATTTCATCGGTGCTTAATTTTTTTAACGAGCAATTTTTGGTTTTTCCGCCTATAGCTGCATCAAACGTATAGTCTTTTGAGCCAGAACCGGCGAGAACGTTTCCGTTACCTTCGCGTTCTTTAATATTGCTTATAGTTACCTTTTCTGGGGCCACGTTCATCGACTGAGCGAAGCTTTTCCGGACTTCTTCTGTGGAGGGAGGACCTTTTAAACGGCCGTAAAGTTCCATACCTATGTGAGCGCACCCGGATAATTGAGTAATAACAAATAGCAGCGCGAGCGTTGATAATAATTGATTTCTTCTCATAGCAGGAGACTCCTTCTGAAAAATAGTTAAACTCTTTTATTACTGCTTCACTCCCAGAGGATGAGTGCGATCACATATAACTTTTTGATTGAAAATTCTGATACAAAACGGACTTTCAGGGTTAAGCCGGGTTCCACGGCTTCAAGGCAGCAAGATTGTCAGAAGTTTTGCATATCAGCAATGTGCTTACTCAACGCAGCTGAAAAATTAATACCTTTAATATCAATTGGTTACTCAATTATTCCTGTTTTTCATCACCAGGAAATAATTTATAACACTTTATCGGTAGGGTCTACTCTTCTTTACGCACCATAAATGCCAATTCGGAAAATTCCCTTCAGGGCAAAAGGAGTTGATGCGCCGTCATGCTGTAGTCCAGTGAGGCAGGAAAACCAAAATAAACGAACAGTATACTGAAGTAAAAGGGGATTTTCCGACCTTATAAAGCAAGACACGTAGTCGGTTACCCGCAGTAGCTGGCTGCGCAGCAAATACCTTTAGGTGATATTTTCTACGAAGGGAATTTGCATACACTCGGCATTGAAAATGACATTGACCTGCCGCCCGTTGAGTGAAACAGAATGATGTTATCATGCCGAAATTCCGTTTCTGAAAGGAGCGGGATTTTGGGTCAGGATCAACCATTGACGGTTGTTAATATCAGTGCCGACATATATCCGGTTATTGCTCATATTGCCTCCTTACTTTAAATAGAGCCGTAATGTAGATATTACCCTTTAACCTGAATCACCTTAAAGCATCCCTTGTCAGAAACGGCAGGACATGGTTGCGAAAGCATCAATCCGCTTCTGCCTGCTCAGGCCGCTCTTTGCTTAAATCAGCCCTCTGAATGAGTGAACACAAAAAGCCCGCTTAAGGATAAGTAAGCGGGCTTTTTGTATTCTGCGTGGTGAAGAACCCCTCAGAAACAGGCGGGTTGCGCGGTGCGCATAAAAATTAATGATCCGGGTGGGAGAACCTGACAAAGTCGCGCCGTAAACACAAGGAAAGGTCTATCAAATACATAGAGGGATGCAGGTTTCACCTATTGAATGCCGGGTATAAAGTGATGTTGATAACCGCTAAAGGAGAAAGATTGTGAGCAATTCTGTTGATAATGAAGCCAATAGTGCCGAACCCATTGTTGAAGCAGAAAGGGAAGCCTCTGCCGGTAAATGTCCTTTCCATGCGGGCGCATCAAATAAAGCCTCCGGCGGCGGTACCACTAACCGCGACTGGTGGCCACAGCAGCTCAGGGTTGACCTGCTTAACCAACATTCCAACCGTTCTAACCCACTGGATGAAACCTTCGATTACCGACAGGAGTTCGCCAAACTTGACTATTCTGCGCTGAAAGGCGACCTCAGAGCGTTGCTGAGTGAATCACAACCGTGGTGGCCCGCCGACTGGGGGAGCTATATTGGTCTGTTTATCCGCATGGCGTGGCACAGCGCCGGAACCTATCGCTCCACAGACGGGCGCGGCGGTTCGGGTCGTGGTCAGCAGCGTTTCGCACCGCTCAACTCCTGGCCGGATAACGTCAGCCTCGACAAAGCACGTCGTCTGTTGTGGCCGGTAAAGCAAAAGTATGGTCAGAAAATTTCCTGGGCCGACCTCTATATCCTGGCGGGCAACGTCGCGCTGGAAAATTCCGGCTTCCGCACCTTTGGCTTTGGTGCCGGGCGTGAAGACGTGTGGGAACCGGATCTTGATGTGAACTGGGGCGATGAAACCACCTGGCTGGAACACCGCCACCCTGAATCGCTGGCTAACTCGCCGCTCGGTGCCACAGAAATGGGCCTGATTTACGTCAACCCGGAAGGCCCGGAACACAGCGGCGATCCCGCTTCAGCCGCACCGGCTATTCGCGCCACTTTTGGCAATATGGGAATGAACGACGAAGAGATCGTGGCCCTGATTGCCGGCGGTCATACGCTTGGTAAAACCCACGGCGCGGCAGATGCCAAACATGTTGGTGTCGACCCGGAAACCGCGCCGATTGAAGCGCAGGGCCTGGGCTGGGCCAGCAGCCACGGCACGGGGGTCGGCGCGGATGCCATCACTTCCGGCCTGGAAGTGATCTGGTCACAGACGCCCACGCAGTGGAGCCACTACTTCTTCGAGAACCTGTTCAGGTATGAGTGGGTGCAGACGCGCAGCCCGGCGGGTGCGATCCAGTTTGAAGCGGTCGAAGCAGCCGAGATTATTCCCGATGCCTTTGACACGGCGAAAAAGCATAAACCAACCATGCTGGTGACCGATCTGACGCTGCGTTTCGACCCGGAGTTTGAGAAGATCTCACGCCGTTTCCTCAACGATCCTCAGGCGTTTAACGAAGCCTTTGCCCGCGCCTGGTACAAACTGACCCACCGCGATATGGGGCCTAAAGCGCGCTACATCGGCCCGGAAGTGCCAAAGGAAGATCTCATCTGGCAGGATCCGCTGCCGCAGCCGATCTATCACCCGACCACTTATGACATCGCGTTGCTGAAAGAAAAAATTGCCGCGTCGGGCCTGTCGGTGACTGAACTGACGTCGGTGGCATGGGCGTCAGCGTCGACCTTCCGCGGCGGTGACAAACGCGGCGGGGCAAACGGTGCTCGTCTGGCGCTGCGGCCGCAGCGTGAGTGGGAAGTGAACGCCGTGGCTGCACGCGTGCTGCCAGTGCTGGAAGCGATCCAGAAGACCGAGCAGAAAGCGTCGCTGGCGGATATCATCGTGCTGGCCGGGGTGGTCGGTGTCGAACAGGCGGCGAAAGCGGTTAATGTTGATATTAAAGTGCCGTTCACGGCTGGCCGTGTGGATGCGCGTCAGGATCAGACGGATATCGAGTCGTTTGAACTGCTGAAGCCGAAAGCGGATGGTTTTCGTAACTATCGCGCAGCGGCGGGCCGCACGTCGACCGAGAACTTGTTGATCGACAAAGCGCAGCAGCTGACGCTGACCGTACCTGAATTAACGGTGCTTATTGGTGGGCTGCGCGTATTAGGGATCAACTTTGACGGCAGCCAGCACGGCGTTTTTACCGATAAAGTGGGTGAACTCAACACCGACTTTTTCGTCAACCTGCTGGACATGCGCACCGAATGGAAAGCCACTGACGAGAGCGGGGAACGCTTTGAAGGCCGTGACCGCCTGAACGGGCAGCCGCGCTTCAGCGCCACTCGCGCTGACCTGGTATTTGGTTCGAACGCCGTTTTACGCGCTTCAGCCGAAGTTTATGCCAGCAGCGATGCGCAGCAGAAGTTTGTCAAAGACTTCGTCGCCGCATGGAGTAAAGTGATGGATCTTGACCGATTCGATCTCTGAAAATAGTCTCTGAGTCAGCAATAAACCCGCCCGGGCAACCGAGGCGGGTTTTTTTAACGGGCAGAGACGGCGCGGCGTTCACGGCTGGCCGAAAAGATAAACGTTTCAGGAATCGAAAAAACAAAAAGCCCGCTCGGGTGAGCAGGCTTCTCAAATTTGGCTCCTCTGACTGGACTCGAACCAGTGACATACGGATTAACAGTCCGCCGTTCTACCGACTGAACTACAGAGGAATTGTTGGAACGGGGCGCATCATATCCAGCACGCTTTCGGATGTCAAAGGCTGTTTTCACCTTTTTTGTCGACTGCTGCATAAAACAGCAAAACGGCGACCGGCGGCTCTGGCAGCGGCATTTACGCCGCCGCCAATGGCGCGCATTACCGGAATGGCGGCTCGTTGAAGGTGCGCAGCTTGCGCGAATGCAGACGGTCGCCTTCGGCGCGCAGCAGGTCGATGGCGCAGATGCCAATTTGCAGATGCTCGGAGATGGCGCCTTCATAAAAGCGATTCGCCTGGCCCGGCAGCTTGATTTCGCCGTGCAGTGGCTTGTCGGAAACGCACAGCAGCGTTCCGTAGGGGACGCGAAAACGGTAACCCTGCGCGGCGATGGTGGCACTTTCCATATCTACCGCCACTGCGCGGCTCAGGTTGAAGCGCAGAGCCGAGGCGGCATAGCGCAGCTCCCAGTTGCGATCGTCGGTGGTGACGACGGTGCCGGTACGCAGCCGCTGTTTGATCTCTTCACCCGGCCGGCCGCTCACCTGACGTGTGGCGTCGTAAAGCGCGCGCTGCACTTCGGCAATGCTCGGCACAGGGATATCCGGCGGCAGAACGGCGTCAAGGACGTGATCGTCGCGCAGGTAGGCGTGCGCCAGCACGTAATCGCCAATCGACTGACTCTCGCGCAGGCCGCCGCAGTGGCCAATCATCAGCCATGTATGCGGACGCAGTACTGCCAGATGATCGCAAATAGTTTTGGCGTTAGACGGCCCCACGCCGATGTTAATCAACGTGATGCCCTGGCCCTCTTTGGCGATCAGATGCCAGGCAGGCATCTGATGGTTTTTCCACGCCAGACCGGAGAGGGTTTCCTGCGGGTTTGGCGTGTCCGCGGTCAGATAAATGCTGCCCGCGCAGGAGAGCGCCTCGTAAGGCGAATTCGGGTCGGCAATCTGCTCACAGCTCCAGCGGACGAACTCATCAACATAGCGCGTATAGTTGGTGAACAGCACATACGACTGGAAATGTTCCACCGGCGTGCCGGTGTAGTGGCGAAGGCGGGCCAGCGAGAAGTCAGTGCGCAGCGCGTCAAAGTGCGACAGCGGAAACGCTTCCCCTGGCTGATAAAGACCATCGGCGTTCTCATCGCCAATTTGCGCCAGCTCGGTGGTGGGGAAATGGGACGCCAGCCCGGCGCTCATGGTGCGATCCAGCGCCAGGTCGGAACCGTCAATCACATACGGGAAGGGGATTTCCTGGCTGGAGGGCCTGACGCTGAAGGTCACCGGGTATTCGCCCGCCAGCATCTCCAGCTGTTCGGAAAGGTAGTGACGGAACAGTGACGGGCGCGTGATGGTGGTTGCGTAGCTGCCGGGGCGGGTGAAACGGCCAAAGGCGCGTGACAGATGATGCTTTGCCGCATCGCCCTGCCAGCTCACGCGCAGCTCAGGATAGACAAAAAGTCCGTTGGATCGCAGAACCGGGTCGGGCAGCGTGCCATTATCAATATAGTCGGTGATGGCTCCGCGCAGTGCGTTTACGGCATCCTCATACAGGGTATCCAGTTTATTCAGCGTCTCTTCAACGGTGAGTCCCTGCGGAGCAAAAGGTTGGGTCATCTCTTCTTCCTGTGATTATTGTTTACATAACAGCATGGTAGCCGAAGTCAGCAATAAGCGCCTGGCGCAGAAAGGTTTAACATGTTCACATGACAGTTTTTAGGATTGGCGGTAAGACGTCATCGCAGGCGACGCGTCGTTATCATGAATTATTCAGAACAACTTCGCATTTTAGCGTTTGATGCCGGGAAAGATCGCCCGGTCCGGTGTATGTTGCTCGCAGCGGAGAACAGGGGCGACAAGGTATGTACGAATTTACGTTGATTTTACTGTTGTTACAGCAGATGTGTGTCTTTCTGGTCATCGCCTGGCTGATGAGTAAAACGCGCCTGTTTATTCCCTTAATGCAGGTCACGGTGCGCCTGCCGCACAAGCTACTGTGCTATGTCACCTTCTCAATTTTCTGCATTATGGGCACCTATTTCGGCCTGCATATTGAAGATTCCATCGCCAACACCCGTGCCATTGGCGCGGTAATGGGCGGCCTGCTCGGCGGGCCGGTGGTCGGGGCCTGGTGGGCCTGACCGGCGGGCTCCATCGTTACTCACTGGGCGGCATGACCGCACTGAGCTGCATGATATCAACCATTGCCGAAGGGCTGCTGGGCGGCCTGATGCACAGTATTCTGATTGCGCGCGGGCGCAGCGATAAAGTCTTCAGCCCGTTAACGGCTGGCGTGATCACCTTTATTGCCGAACTGGTGCAGATGGCGATTATCCTGCTGATTGCGCGTCCGTTTCAGGATGCATTGCATCTGGTGCAGAATATCGCGGCACCGATGATGATCACCAACACCGTCGGCGCAGCGATGTTTATGCGCATCCTGCTTGATAAGCGAGCAATGTTTGAAAAATACACCACTGCGTTCTCGGCGAAAGCACTGAAGGTCGCAGCGTCAACCGAAGGCATTCTTCGCCAGGGCTTTAACGAAGAAAACAGCATGAAAGTGGCGCTGGTACTCTATAAAGAGCTGGATATCGGGGCGGTGGCCATTACCGATCGTGAAAAACTGCTGGCGTTTACCGGTACCGGCGATGACCACCATCTGCCGGGAAAACCTGTCTCATCCAGCTATACCTGGCGGGCCATCGAGAGTGGGGAAGTCGTCTACGCTGACGGCAACGAAATCCCTTATCGCTGTTCGCTGCATCCTGACTGCAAGCTCGGTTCCACGCTGGTTATTCCGCTGCGTGGTGAGAATCAGCGCGTGATCGGCACAATCAAACTGTATGAGCCGCGTAATCGCCTGTTCAGCTCTATTAACCGCACGCTGGGCGAAGGCATTGCGCAACTGCTGTCAACGCAGATCCTCGCCGGGCAGTATGAGCGTCAGACTGCGCTGTTGGCGCAGTCGGAAATCAAACTGCTGCATGCGCAGGTAAACCCGCATTTTCTGTTCAACGCATTGAATACATTGATGGCGGTGATCCGCCACGACAGTGAAAAAGCAGGGCAGCTGGTGCACTATCTCTCTACCTTTTTCCGTAAAAATTTGAAGCGACCTTCAGAAATTGTCACGCTGGCGAATGAGATAGAGCATGTGAATGCCTATTTGCAAATAGAGCAGGCGCGTTTTCAGTCCCGGCTGAATATACATTTACGCATACCGGAAGAGCTGGCCCATCATCAGCTCCCGGCTTTTACGCTGCAACCTATCGTGGAAAATGCCATTAAGCACGGCACGTCGCAGCTATTAGGAACAGGTGAAATTACTATTCAGGCCAGCCGCGACGGGCAGCATCTTATTCTGGATATCGAAGACAATGCCGGACTGTATCAACCCAAAAACAGCGGCGGCGGGTTGGGAATGAGCCTGGTGGATAAGCGTCTGCGCGTGCGTTATGGCGATACCTACGGCATCACCGTTGCCTGCGAGCCTGACTGCCTTACCCGTATTACCCTGCGGCTACCGCTGGAGGAACGTGTATGTTAAGCGTACTGATCGTGGATGATGAACCCATGGCGCGCGAGAACCTGCGCATCATGCTGCAAAAAGAGACGGATATCGATATCGTTGGCGAGTGCAGCAACGCCATCGAAGCCATTGGCATGGTGCATAAATTGCGTCCTGACGTGCTGTTTCTGGACATCCAGATGCCGCGCATCAGCGGTCTTGAGATGGTCAGCATGCTCGACCCGCAGGATCGTCCGTGGGTTGTGTTTCTTACCGCCTTCGATGAGTTTGCTTTACAGGCATTTGAGGAGCACGCCTTTGACTATCTGCTGAAACCGGTGGAGGCGCCCCGGCTCGGCAAAACGCTGGCGCGTTTGCGCCTGAACCGCCAGGAGCAGGATATCTCGGTGTTACCGGAGAGTCAGCAGCATTTGAAGTTTATTCCCTGTAGCGGTCTGAGCCGTATTTATCTGTTGCAGATGGATGAGGTGATGTTTGTCAGCAGCCGCCTGAGCGGCGTGTACGTCACCAGTCAGGATGGCAAAGAGGGTTTTACTGAACTGACGTTACGCACCCTGGAAAACCGCACGCCGCTCCTGCGATGCCATCGCCAGTTTCTGGTGAATATGGCGCACCTGAAAGAGATACGTCTGGAAGATAACGGCCAGGCCGAGCTGCTGCTGCGCGACGGGCACACCGTACCGGTGAGCCGCCGCTATCTGAAAAGCCTGAAAGAAGTCGTGGGATTGTAGGTGCGTCAGGCTCTTTTCAGCGAGGCAAAGGCGTCGCGAATTTCAGTTTCCGGGAGCCGGATACCGATAAAAACCAGCGTGCTGGCGGGTTGTTCATCGGGCTGCCATTCCCGATCCCAGTCCGCACTGTAAAGGCGCTGCACGCCCTGAAACAGCAGGCGACAAGGCTGATTTTCAATCCACAACATTCCTTTGTAACGCAGCAGCTTATCCGCAAAGCCTGCCAGCAGATTTTCCATAACGCCAGAAACTGCGTCCAGCGCCACCGGGTAATCCAGATCCACAACAACCGATGAGATCTCATTTTGTTTATCAGGCATAAAGCGGAAAAGGGGGCTGACTGAAATAATCGACTCTTCCAGCATAAAACCGCGGGTATCAAACAGCAGCGCCAGGTCAATATTACCGTTAATCACCGGGTAAAGGGGCGCGCGCGCGTTGATGCGCTGAAGCCGCGCCAGCAGTTCGGGTGGCTCCCCGGCGATATCTGTTTTGGTCAACAGAATGCGATCGGCATAGCCAACCTGCGATTGCGCAAGGGTAAACTGATCCATCTGCTGCCCGGCGTGAACCGCATCGACTAATGCTATGACGCCATCCAGCAGATAGCGCTGGCAGAGGATCTCATGAGAAAAAAAAGTCTGAATAATCGGGCCGGGATCGGCCATGCCGGTACATTCAATGATTAAGCGATCGAAGGTGATGTCGCCGTTATCAAGACTCTCCAGCAGATCCAGCAGGGCGACTTCCAGTTCGCCTGAACGAGTGCAGCAGATACAGCCGTTAGTCAGCGTTTTAATTTGCGTCGCGTGGTCGCCGAGCAGCTGGTCATCGACGGCAACGGCGCCAAATTCGTTCTCGATAACGGCGATTTTGTAATCGTGCTGTTCATGCAGAATATGGCGCAGCAGGGTGGTTTTTCCTGCGCCGAGAAAACCGGTCAGTACCGTAACAGCAATCGGTGTCATAGAGTGTATTCCTTTATTACTGTCAGCAGCAGCGCATACCGCCTTTGCCGTCTCCGCCGTAGCGCGCCTGCTGTCGCTCGCGGAAAAATTCTTTATAGGTCATCATCGGCGTATCGGGATGATTAGTCTGCATGTGCAGAACATAGGTATCGTAATCGGGAATGCCGACCAGCATGCGGGCGGCCTGGCCGAGATACTTTTTTGCCGCGCCCAGATTATCAAACATAACTTGCTCCCGACTGAGCTGGCCCCGCAGAAGCAGGGCCAGGATGTAACGTTATCAATGACCCGAAGAAATTTTTATTCCTTCCTTCGGCACTGCCACATAAGGCGTTTCGGTGTCCGTTGGGGTGTCTGACTGACGTGCCTTCAGCCAGGCTTTGATGCCGTAGAAAATAATACTGTACACCACCAGCAGAAACAGAATACTCAAACCTGCGTTAGTGTAGTTGTTGATCACAATATGATTCATATTGGCAACCTGCTGAGCGGTAAGATCGGCCCCTCCCGTCGCCACTTTCGCTTTGTATTGGCGCGCCATATAGAAGAAACCTTCCATTTGTGGGTTATCGCTGAACAGTTTCAGGCTCAGCGCCCACGTGGTGCAGATCAGCAGCCAGACGGCAGGGAGCAAGGTTACCCAAACGTACTGCGTGCGCTTCATCTTAACCAGCACCACGGTTGCCAGCACCAGCGCGACGGCAGCCAGCATCTGGTTTGAGATGCCAAACAGCGGCCACAAGCTTTTCACGCCGCCCAGCGGATCAACCACGCCCTGGTAAAGCAGATAGCCCCACAATCCGACGCAGCCTGCGGTGCCGATAACACCCGCCAGCAGCGAGTCGGTTTTTTTCAGGAATGGCACGAAGTTGCCCAGCAGATCCTGGAGCATAAAGCGCCCGGAGCGCGTCCCGGCATCCAGCGCGGTGAGAATAAACAGCGCTTCGAACAGAATGCCAAAGTGATACCAGAAGCCCATATCGGCGATCGGCATAATTTTGTCGAACACGTGCGCGATCCCGACGGCAAGGGTAGGCGCGCCGCCGGCACGGTTCAGCACCGAGGGTTCACCAATATCTTTCGCGGTTTGCAGGATCTGCTCAGGAGAGATAACAAAACCCCACGAGCTGACGGTTGCCGCCGCATGGGCAGTGACATCCTGTAACTGCGCCATGATCATTGGCGCGTTCGCGCCGCCCAGTTCGTGGAGGTTAGGCATGGTAATGCCCAGGCCAGCCGGTGGCGTGTTCATCGCGAAATAAAGACCGGGTTCGATAATAGATGCAGCCACCAGCGCCATCACCGCCACAAACGACTCCATCAGCATTGCGCCATAGCCGATAAAACGCGCGTCGGTTTCGCAGGCCAGCAGTTTAGGCGTGGTACCGGAGGCAATCAGCGCATGGAAGCCAGAGACGGCACCGCAGGCGATAGTGATAAACAGGAACGGGAAGAGCGCGCCTTTCCACAGCGGGCCCGTGCCATCAATATACTGCGTCAGCGCAGGCATTTTGAGTTCAGGATTCAGGATCACAATGCCTATTGCCAGACCAACAATTACCCCAATCTTCAGGAAGGTAGCCAGGTAATCACGCGGCGCCAGAATCAGCCACACCGGCAGCAGCGCAGAGACAAATGCGTAGCCAATCAGGGTGAAGGTGATGGTGGTGTCTTTGAACGTCAGCGCCGGGCCCCAGTAAGGATCGTGAGCGATGACGCCGCCGAACCAGATAGAAGCAACCAGCAGCACCACGCCAATCACGGAAATTTCACCCACGCGGCCCGGACGAATAAAGCGCATGTAGATACCCATAAACAGCGCAATCGGCACCGTCGAACAGACGGTAAATACGCCCCACGGGCTCTCCGCCAGTGCCTTCACCACAATCAGCGCCAGCACCGCGAGGATGATGATCATGATCAGGAAGCAGCCAAAAAGCGCGATGGTGCCGGGAACAAATCCCATCTCTTTCTTGATCATCTCGCCGAGCGACTCGCCGTTGCGGCGCGATGAGATGAACAGCACCATAAAGTCTTGCACCGCGCCAGCCAGCACCACGCCCGCCAGCAGCCACAACACGCCGGGCAGGTAACCCATTTGCGCCGCCAATACCGGCCCGACCAGCGGCCCGGCACCGGCGATAGCCGCAAAATGATGACCAAACAGCACGTTGCGGTTGGTGGGCACGTAGTTCAGGCCATCGTTATTAACCACCGCAGGGGTTGCGCGGGTGGGATCAAGCCTCATCACTTTTTGCGCGATATAGAGGCTGTAATAACGATAGGCCACTAAATAGACCGATACTGAAGCAACCACGATCCACAGTGCGCTGATATGTTCTCCGCGCCGCAGTGCCACCACCGCCAGACAGCAGGCACCGATGAACCCCAGAAGTATCCATGGTATGTGCTTAAAAATTTTATGTTTATTCATCATGAGTCCGATTATTACAACGTGGGTAAGGTAATAAGAGGCAAGTTTTTTTACACAGGATATGTTGACGAATTTCCGGCGGGAGAAGGGGGATAATTCATTGAGCGGTTGTATGCGCGCATAAGCGGTCAGGTGGCAGGCATAAGCGGTTTCAGACGGAGGCTAACCGCCTGAAAATTGTGACTAAGATCTCACTGTAAAAGACAACGCGGACAACAGTTATAGACCGGCCGACATTGCACCGTCAATCCGCAAGTTTATGCCTGTAATGTAACCGGCGAGCGGACTGGCGAGAAAGGCGACGGCCTGCGCAATATCATCCGGTTTCCCAACGCGCCCTGCGGGTACCTGAGCAAATAACGGTAATACAACCCGCTCAATATCGTTCCAGGGAGCCTCTTTATCCAGCAGTTTTTGCTGCTGCGCCACCTCGCGAAAACGCGCCTCAAGCGTTGTGCTGTGAACGGTGCCGGGAGAAACGCTATTGACCGTAACGCCCTCTGCGGCCACCGCCTTTGCCAGCGAGACGGTCATCGCGTTCATCGCCGCTTTAGACGCTGAATAATCGGGCGCAGAGGGCGGAGGCATAATGGCCGCAATGCTGGATATATTGATGATGCGGCCCCACTGGTTTTGCCTCATGGCAGACAAAAGACGGGTGGTGACGCGAAGTGCCGCCAGCACGTTACGATCGTAAGTGGACGTCCAGGAGGCGATTTGCGTTTCAGACCAGCTTTCCTTAATGCCACCCGAGCCACCGGCATTATTGACAAGGATATCAATACCGCCAGCGAGTTTTTCTGCCTCATCAACCAGCTGCTGCACGTCATCATTACTGGTCAGATCGCCCGTTACAAAGAAAGCTTTTCCGCCTTCAGCGACGATCGCACTGGCTACTTTCTCTGTCTGCGCACGATCCCGTCCATGAACGATAACAACGGCTTTTTCAATTGCGAGCCGTCTGGCGATGGCTTCGCCAATACCCTTACTGCTGCCGGTGATCAGCGCTTTTTTACCCTCTAATTGCAAATTCATCTCTGGAAACCTATCGTGGAATGAGTATGTTTTAACAAGGTAAAGGCGGATGCAAAACGACACAATCAGGCACTTTTTTGTGCCCATCGACCCGGAAGAGAAAGCCCTCTGCCTGGGCCCTGACGGCTCGGTTGCGCACGTAACCAGAGTCATGCGCATGTTACAGGGGCGCTGGAAACTGCCAATACTTTTCAGGCTTTATGCCGATCCTGCTCTGCGAACCTCTCAACTGAAGCGGGAGATTGCAGGTATTTCACAAAAAATGCTGACGCAACACCTGCGCGAACTGGCAGAAGATGGTCTTGTCGATCGCATTGATTTCATGGAAAAGCCTTTGCGGGTGGAATATCAGCTCTCAGAAATGGGCAGGCAACTTTTGCCTGTTTTGGTCGCTATGCGAGGTTTTTCTGTGGCGCATCCGGCTGTGTAACCGCCGTGAGGTGGGAAAGGGGATAAATCCGCCGGACAACCCACCCGTTCACAGAATAACGCCACGGTTTCAGGCCCGGCAGAGGGATTAACTGCTGTCACCGATATGAAGGACAAACTTGAGATCCTCTTCCACAGCATGCGGTGAATCATCAAGCATCATCAGCAATTTCTCCCCGACCGTTTGACCCAGTTTTTCATAATCCAGCCTCATTGAGGTCAGCACCGGAAAGGTGTGGTCACAGTTGTTGGAACCATTAAGACAGGCCACGGCGAGGTTATAGGGGATCTTGAGTAGTCTGCGCTGGCATTCATACATAACGCCCAGGGCAATTTCTTCATGGCTACAGATCACAGCATCCAAATCTGGCTGATTTTGTAACAGCTGGCAAAGCGCATAGCGACCAAATTCCAGCGAAGGGGCATCGGGTACCGTGATCATCAAATCAGCATTTTGATAGTGGGACATCATGGCTTTATGCCAGCCGTTTAGCTGTTGTTTGTGAAGGCGGTTATCGGTATGCGCGCCCAGAAAGGCAATGCGCTGGTAACCTTTTTCCAGCAAGGCGTGCGTCAATGTTTCAGCCGCTTCGCCGATCGCGATATTAAACGTGATGTCGGCAGGGAGGTGCCCGGCACCGCCGATGTTCGCGGTGACGATGTCAGCGGACTCAATCAGTTTGCAGGTTTTCTGCGACAGTTGCGCACTGAAAAGCACCAACGCCGCCGGCCGCATTTGTAAAAGCTTTTCTACCAGCGGTGTCTCACCATACTGATGGTATTCATGGCAGGCCATAATAAGCCGGAACGGCTGATTATTCAGAGACTGCTGCAATGACTGGATAAAACGGTTGCTGGCGCGGTCGTGCTGGAAAGGGTACAGCACCGCCACGGTGTGCAGTTGAGTCGATGCCAGCGTTGCCGCCGCCTGATGAGGAACATATCCCAGTTCGGCCACGGCCTGATGGATCTTTTTTAGCGACGCCTCTGATACCAGTTCTGGTTCTCGTAACGCGCGGGAGACGGTCATCGGCCCCACGCCCGCATGACGGGCGACATCCTGCAACGTCGTACGTGTTGAAGGATGCCCGGCGAGATGGCTGGCCTGGACATTGGCCTCGTAACCCAGCGTGTCAACCGCCTGCTGTACCTGCTGGCGAACCTTATCCGACACTAATTCGGGCGTTCGCATCACCCGCGAAACCGTCATGATCCCGACACCGACATAGTTGGCTACATCCTGGAGCGTAACCCGACCACTGCTCCGCCGTTTTCCCACGCGGGCTCTCCTTCCACTATCGATTAAAAAGGGACGCTAATCCGGTAAAGACCCACCAGATGTTAACCGTTTAATGATAAGCCGATCACATTAAATGATAACTTTAACAGTTAGCGCTAACTTATGAGATATGCATCACATCTTTGTGACGTCCGGCACACTACTCTGCCGGAACGAAATGCCAAGGTGATCCTAAATGATTAATGAATTATTAACACCCGATGTTATTCAAATTATTCCCGCTTGCGAAGACTGGCGGCAGGCGATTTCGTTGGCGTGCCAACCGCTTCAGGACAATCGCACCATTGAAGGCAGATATGTAGAAGCCATATTTCGCTCTCATGAGGAAATCGGCCCTTATTATGTTGTCGGGCCGGGGATCGCTATGCCTCATGCCCGCCCCGAAGAGGGTGCGAATAAAACGGGCATCAGCCTGACTATTATTCAGCAGGGCGTTAACTTCGGTTCGGCAGGGAATGACCCCGTTCACCTGGTGATCGTGCTGGCGGCTTCTGACAGTAACAGCCATATCGGCATCATCTCATCGCTGGCAGCGCTGTTCGATAACCCGGACGATACCGCGTCGTTGATTGCAGCAAAAAACGTTGCGGACATTCACGCCATCCTTTCACGTTACTAAGCAACCTTAAGAGAAAAAAACAGATGAAAATTACCGTCGTATGTGGCAATGGCCTGGGCACAAGCTTAATGATGGAAATGAGTATTAAGAACATTATTAAAGAGTTAGGCGTTGCGGCTGACGTCGACCATGTCGATTTAGGTTCAGCAAAAAGCACTGCCAGCGATATTTTTGTGGGAACGTCCGATATTGCCGAGCAGCTCCATGCGCAAAAAGTGGAGGGGAAAATCGTGTCGTTAAAAAACATGGTGGATAAAGCCGCCATGAAAGAGCGCATCTCTGCTGCGCTGACAGAACTCGGCGCATTGTAATCAGGAGCTCAAAATGGATTTCTTCCGTTTTTTAATGAGTGATGTACTGTCTGAACCGTCGATACTGGTGGGATTGATCGCCTTAATTGGTTTGATTGCGCAAAAAAAACCTGCCACGGAAGTGATCAAAGGCACGGTAAAAACCGTCATGGGTTTCCTGATATTAGGGGCGGGCGCCGGTCTTATCGTTTCATCGTTGAGCGATTTCTCAGCCATATTTCACCATGCGTTTGGCATTGCCGGCGTTGTACCAAACAATGAAGCCATTGTTGCCGTGGCACAGAAAAGTTTTGGCACCGAGATGGCGATGATCATGTTTTTCGCCATGGTCATTAACATTGCCATTGCGCGTTTTACGCCGTGGAAATACATTTTTCTTACCGGCCATCACACGCTGTTTATGTCAATGATGGTGGCGGTGATCCTCGCAACCGCCGGTCTTCAGGGCACAGTGTTGATCGCAGTAGGGGCGCTGGTGGTGGGGGTATCGATGGTGTTTTTCCCGGCTATCGTGCATCCCTATATGAAAAAAGTTACCGGTTCCGATGAGGTGGCCTATGGACACTTTTCCGCGCTCTCTCAACTGCTAGCCGCCTTTATTGGCAGCCGGTTTGGCAACAAGGAAAAGTCCACAGAGGACATGGAAGTGCCGAGAAGCCTGCTGTTTCTGCGCGATACGCCGGTAGCGATAGCCTTTACGATGTTTTTTATCTTCATTTTTACCTGCCTTGTCGCCGGCCCGGAATCAGTCAAAAGCATGAATGCAGGCGGTAAAAACTGGTTTATGTTCTCATTGATGCAGTCGATTACCTTTGCCGCCGGGGTTTTCATCGTCCTCCAGGGCATCCGCATGGTCATTGCCGAGATTGTCCCTGCATTTAAAGGGATCTCGGACAAACTGGTTCCTGATGCCAGGCCTGCACTGGATTGCCCGGTAGTGTTCCCTTATGCGCCCAACGCGGTACTGGTTGGTTTTCTGAGCAGTTTTGCCGCCGGTGTATCAGGCATGGTTCTTCTGTACGCACTGAACATGACGGTGATTATTCCGGGGGTGGTTCCGCACTTCTTCGTGGGCGCAGCGGCCGGAGTATTTGGAAATGCCACCGGCGGACGGCGGGGAGCCGTGCTTGGCGCGTTCGCCAATGGATTGCTCATCACCTTCATTCCTGTTTTTCTGCTACCGGTGCTGGGAAGCATTGGACTGGCAAATACTACTTTCAGTGATTCCGACCTTGGCGCAGTGGGTATTCTTTTGGGACTGGGCGTCCGTTAAGCCAACCGGCGGCTCTGCAAGTATGAGTCGCCGTTTATGTTTTATGACGACGCTTCCGGTTATCTGTTTTGACACGCAGGAGGAATGAATGGAGTTTTATCTTGATACGGCCGATGTGGAGAGTGTAAGGCGTCTCGCGCCTGTACTGCCCATCAAGGGCGTGACCACCAACCCGAGCATTGTTTCGCGCGGAAAGCGGCGGATCGCCGACGTTTTGCAGGAGTTAGCATCACTTCTGCCTGCGGATAATACGCTCTTTGCTCAGGTGCTCTCCCGCGACCCGGAAGCCATGATTGAGGAGGCACATCAGCTTCGTGAGAGTGTCCCCAATCTGGTGGTGAAGATCCCCGTCACGCATAACGGTTTGGTTGCTATTAAGGCGCTGACGCAACAAAAAATTCCGACGCTGGGAACGGCGGTTTACGGCGCCGGGCAGGGGCTTTATGCGGCAATGGCGGGCGCGCGTTACATTGCACCCTATGTCAATCGGATTGATGCTCAGGGCGGCGATGGCGTTGCGCTGGTGAAAGAGTTACAGACGCTGCTCGATCTCCACCTTCCCGAAAGCAAAGTACTGGCTGCCAGTTTTCGCACGCCGCGGCAGGTACTGGATTGCATGTTAGCAGGCTGTCAGGCGATCACGGTCGAGCCCGGCGTGGCGGAGCTTTTTCTTCTGGACCCCGCCGTCGACAGCGCGCTTCAGCGTTTTGATCAGGACTGGACGGCGGCATTTGGCAGGCTCCAGTTGTAGGGAGCCGGTTTTCGTTAAACCGCCGCCACCTGAAAGAGTGTCTTCTTGTCGTCACCGACAGGCTGGAAGCATAAACGCCTCTTCAGCGTCACCGTGGGCGCCATCAGAACGTCACCGGCGTATTCACCCACAGCACCTTCGCCACGCAGTCGCCCGTATTGCGATAGCCATGCGGCACGTTGCTCGGGAAATAGAAAGAATCACCCGCGCTGAGGCTCCACGTCTCCTCCCCAAGGTAAAGCGCGATTTCCCCTTCCAGCACGTAACCCATCTCTTCACCGTGATGCTCTATCTGCCCGTCGCTGGCAATGCCTGGCTCAATAATATGAATGTTGCCCTGAAGCAAATTTCCCTTGTGAGGGCTGGTCAGATTCTCCAGTTCAATACCGCCTTTTTTATTCCGATGCACAAAGCGTTTGCGGGGGCGCTGGCCGGACTTCAGTACCGGCGCGTCCGCCGCCCAGGTTTTTGCCATCAGATCGGAGATGTTGGTTTCCAGCGCGTTGGCAAGGCGGTGCAGCATTGCCAGCGAGGGAGAGGCAACGTCGTTTTCCAGTTTAGAGAGCAGACTCTCTGAACAGCCCACTTTCAGCGCCAGCTGTTTGAGCGTTATCTCCTGAGCCAGTCGAGCATGTCGCAGGCGCATTCCCAGTGCCGGTATGGCCTGACTGTCAGTCACATCGTTTTTTTTCATAAATTAACTTCGGGTGTGAAAGAGACGAAAAACCCGGCAGAACATTGCCGGGCACGGGCGCGACGGGATAAGCGTTAAAACCGCTTAGCCGATGACGCTGAAATGGACGGCCTGCGGATCGCAGCCGTTGATCGGCACAATATCCTGCGGGCAGGCCGACATCACCACAATGCAGTCAAGCTCGGCGCGGATCTCAACGTAGTCCCCGGCTTTGCTCACCGTGGGTAACCAGGCAATGCTGTTATCAGCCCTGACCGGAATGTTCATCCACAGGTTTAAAGGCTGGGGAACCTCACGCGCGCGCAAACCGATGGCGTTAAGCGCCAGACGCATATTATCAGCACAGCTGTCATGGTAACCCTCCACGCCCAGATTGGTATAACGAAACAGATCGCAGGCGGCAATCAGCGTGTCGTGCACGCCCGGCGACGTGTCCTTCAGCAGCGTGCCGATCGGACGGCGCTGGTTGGTCACCAGCGCATCGCCTTCCTGCGGAATGATTTTATCGATATAGGCGCGGGTATGCTCCATTGAAGAGAACTCACTTAAGTCGGCGCTGTTGAACAGCCAGGTATCACATACCTGGCTGCCGGGCGTGTTAATGATACGGATCACCTGGCCCTGACGTAAACGCACGGCGCGGCCGCAACGTGCCGGGATGGTATACCGCTCTCCGGGGATCGGGGTGCCGTCAACAGAGATGGGCTCGGAAAGAGTTGCATTCGTGCCCAGTGCGTCGCCATTGTCGTGGTCACAGCAGTGAGGATAGGTGAGAGTGCTCATGGTTAACTCCTGTCGGTTGATTTGCCAGCTCTGTCAGGCAACAGGCCAGTGCCTTTGCGCCGAGATACAGATACTGAGGATCGGTATACTCAGCCGGGTTATGGCTGATGCCGTTATGACTGGGAACAAAAAACATACTGGTCGGGCAGTGGCTGGCCAGGTGCATGGCGTCGTGAAAGGCACCCGAAATGAGCGTGGTAGTCTCAATCTGTAAGGCTTGTGTACAGGCAAACTGCGCGTCAAGCAGCGTCGGATCGAAAGCGACCGGCGCCTGACTGAACACGCACGCAACCGCAACATTCTCTGCGGCAAGCTGCTGCATCCAGGCGTCAAAACGGGCCAGAACCGCCGCATCGGGATGACGAAAATCAAGCGTGAACGTCACCCGACCGGCGATGGTGTTGATTGCATTAGGCTCGACGTGCCAGCGGCCAAAAGTCAGGCGAAGTTCGTCTGCCGGGAGCGTTGCAGCACGCTGCTCCAGCTGCTGCATTATGCGGCGCGCCAGAGTCATGGCATCCTGGCGGTCGGCCATCGGCGTGGTACCTGCGTGTGCGGGAGTTCCGTGGCAGCAGACCTGATACCAGCGCACGCCCTGAATCCCGCCCACCAGCGCCAGCGGCAGTCCGGCCTGTTGCAGCACCGGGCCCTGTTCGATATGTAACTCAATAAAGGCTGCCATCGGTACAGCGGCGCGGCGCGGCAGCCCTGAAAAACGTTGATGACAGCGGCTGAGCGCTTGCGCAAGCGTGATACCCTGCGCATCCTGATGCGGCAGGTAGTCTGCCAGCCTTGACGGATGGACAAACGCGCTTGATCCCATCGCGCCGGGAGAAAAACGGCTGCCTTCTTCGTTTGTCCACACGACGACTTCAATCGGTCGCCGCGTAATAACGGCTGCGTCATTCAGCGCGCTCAGGCACTCCATACCGGCCATAACGCCATAGCAGCCGTCGAGGTTACCGCCGCCGGGCTGCGTATCAATGTGGCTGCCGGTCACGATCGGCGGCAAATCTTCACGCCCGGCACGACGGATAAAAAGATTGGCGCAGTCATCGGTCATTACCGTGCAGCCCAGCGCGCGCGCCCACTCAATCAGCCACGCTCTGGCGGTTAACTCAACGTCAGAAAGCGCCTGGCGATCAACGCCGCCGTTATCCAGCGCGCCAAAGCAGGCCAGTTCTGCCAGCCTGTCCAACAGGCGTTGCTGGCTGACAAAACCCGCGACCTTCAGAGCCGTTTTCTCAGCCATGTAAGCGCTCCGCATCGTCCGGTTGCAGGGGGCGCCTGAACCACGGTGCCAGAAACGTTTTCAGTCGCTCCGTTTGCGGCTGGCGGAAAAGAGAAGCTGGTGCGCCGCTTTCGACCAGCATGCCATCGGCCATAAAGACCACCCGTGAGGAGATACTGGCCGCGAAAGACATCTCATGCGTGACCATCACCATCGTCATACCGCCATTGGCCAGCGTTTTAATGACATCCTGCACCTCTTCCACACGTTCCGGATCGAGCGCGGACGTAGGCTCGTCCAGCAGCATCAGTTCCGGCCCGAGCGCCAGGGCGCGAGCGATGCCCACGCGTTGCTGCTGTCCGCCGGAGAGGCGTGCCGGGCGTGACTCTGCTTTGTCCGACATCCCGACCTGCGCCAACGCCGCTGCCGCTTTTTTACGCGCCTCGTCGCGCGGTAATTTTTTGCCAAGCAGCAGCGGGGCGCAGACGTTTTCCAGCACCGTCATGTGCGGCCACAAATTAAACTGCTGAAAGACCATCGCCAGCGGGCGACGTACTTCGGCGATCAGCGCGGCGCTGTCGCGATGTTTCGCCTCGCGGCCAAGGCCGCTGTAGCCAAGAAGTTGCCCTTTGATCAGCACCTCGCCTTCATCATAGGCTTCAAGAAAGTTCATGCAGCGCAGCGCTGTGGTTTTTCCTGACCCGGACGGCCCGATAAGCGTGACGATTTCACCAGCGCTGACTGTCAGGCTGATACCCTTAAGTACGCGATGTGCCGCGAACGACTTGCCGACGTTGCGTAACTGAATAATGGGTTCGTGATGCATTAAGTTATCCCTCTGTAACCTGGCGGCTGAGCAGACGCACGCTGAGACTGATCCCCTGCGCCAGCAGCCAGTAACTGATGATGAGCAGGGTGTAAGGCACGATATAGGTGTAGGTGGTGGCAACGATTTGCCCGGTGGTCATGGTCAGCTCAGGAACGGTTATCACCGAGGCCACCGCACTTTCTTTGATGACTAAAATGCACTGGTTGCCCAGTAAAGGCAGGCTGAATCGCAGCGCCTGCGGCGTCTGGATAAACCAGAAGCTTTGCCACGCGGAGATATCATGAACCTGTGCCGCTTCAAGCTGGCCTTGCCCGATACTCTTCCACGCCGTGCGGAAGATTTCACCGAAGTAGGCAGCGCTGTAGAGAGCCAGCGACATCACCGTGGCTTCTACGGCGCTCAGCGTCAGCCCCAGGGCGGGTAGCCCAAAGTAGAACACGGCAAGCTGCGCCAGATAGGGAGTGCCACGAATAAGCCATACCCAGACGCGCCAGATCCCGAACAGCCACGCGTTGCTGCGGCACAGGGCATGCAGAAGAAATCCGCCGCAGGCGCCACACAGCGCAGCACTGAGGCTCACGCCCAGCGTAACGCCCAGCGCGCGGGCAAAATCGGGCAGATAGAGCAGAAATTCGTTCATCGGCTCTCCTTGTGCCAGCGACGTTCAACATAGTTGCCCAGCAGGGCGAGCAGGCTGGTCAGTAACAGGTAGGACAGCGCAATGGCAATGTAAACCTCTAATGGCCGGTAGGTGGCGGAGGCAAGCTGTTGACCGACGCGCATCAGGTCGGTAATCGCAATCACCGACACGACAGCCGACGCTTTAATCACATCGATCAGTTCGGAAATCAGCGACGGCAGCGTCAATCGCAGCACCTGCGGGATTTGGATATGCCACAGGGCCTGGCGTGGACTTAACCCGCATACGTCTGCGGCTTCCAGTTGGCCGGGCGGAATGGCAGCAAATCCGCTGCGCAGGATCTGTGACTGGTAGGCGGCGGTATTCAGGGTCAGCGCCAGCACCGCCGCCAGATAGCCAGGTAACGACAGATTCAGTTCACCGGGCAGGTAGTAGCAGAGCAGCACCTGTGCCAGCACCGGCGTACCGCGCAACAGGCTGACAGCGAAATGGGCGACGCCTCTGCCAACGCGTGAGCGGCCGTTTTGCATCAGACAGATAACCACGGCGACAAAAAAACCGGCCGCAATGGCGACGATACAGAGTGAGGCGGTGGTCATCGCGCCGTCCGCCAGCATCGGCAGCCAGCCACCCAGTAGTAGCAGATAGTCGCCCATCATCACTCCTGTTACAGCGCCGGAGCCGGCATCTGGTCTGCCGGCACGTCCATGACGAAACCGAACCACTTCTGCTGTAGCGCCTTCATGGTGCCATCGTGATTGGCTTCGCTAATGCCGTCGCTGAAAAGCTTCACCAGTTGCGCGCTGTCATCGCCTTTACGTCCCACCCAGCCAAAATAGGTCGTCGGGCCGAGCATCGGCTTCAGAGTGGTAAAAATCCCCGGACGCGCCTTAATGAGCGGGCCGAGGTTAGCCAGTGACTGCGCCACGCCATCAAGACGCTTGTTGGCTAAATCGGCATAGGCTTCATCAAAAGAGACGTACTGTTTGATCTCTTTTATGCCGGGCTTGCCGCTGGCCCTGAGCTTTTGATCAAATGCCTGGAGAACCTGAAGCTGCCCGGAACCGGCCTGCGATCCCACGACCTTACCGCTGAGGTCGTCAAGGCTGTTGAGAGAGTCGTCGCCGTCGCGTTTAAGCAGCGCCACGGTGGATTCGGCAATCGGCACGGTGAAGGCAAAATGCTCAACGCGCTGCTTGTTGACGGTGACGGCGGTGACCACGAAATCAAACTTCTGAGCATCAAGGCCAGGCAGAATGCCCTGAAACGGCAGATCAAGCTGCTTCACTTTCACGCCAGGCAGTTTTTTTTCAAGAATATGGTTCATCAAATCCACGTCATAGCCAATAATCTTGCCATTCTCTACTGACTCAAAGGGCGCGTAACGCGCCTCGGTGGCGATAGTGATGGTTTTGCTGGCTTTGATACGATCCAACTGATCGGCACTGTGCGCCGCCGTTGAAAAAATGGTGGCTGCGCCGAGTAGCGCCCAGCCGAGAGAGAGTGCCTGCTTGTGTCGTGTCATGTTCGTCGCCCCGGTGAAAGTGATTTGAAGGTAATTCAAGTAACTTGACAAATATGACAGAAGCATGAAACGTGCCATGCCGGCTGCGCGGCACATCGGTTCAGATTTTTTGTGATTAAGTTCTTGAATTAATGTCGATTATTTTTCATCAGGCCGAAAGAGAGGCACAGAAGGCGATGCGCGGAGCAGGAACAGTGGCCGTAAAGAGTGCACCATCGCACTGTCGCTGTGCAGGAGTCACGTTGCCATGAGGCAGGTACCTGTGCAGGGCAGTTTCACGGCCGACTCTTCGCCTGTCAGAGATTTATCGTCCAGACTTAACCTGAAGGCATAGTCTGTGCGCACAGAGTGTTTTACACTGCGCGCTGGAAAAACTGAGCAGATAAACGAGTAAACAGGCGATAAAAGCAATGAACGGAACGATCACAACCTGGTTTCAGGATAAAGGTTTTGGATTTATCAAAGATGAAAACGGTGAAAACCGTTACTTTCATGTGATTAAGGTCGCCAATCCTGAACTGATAAAAAAAGATGCATCGGTGACTTTCGAACCCACTACCAATAACAAGGGTTTGTCCGCTTATGGTGTAAAAGTGCAGGCGGAAAGCAAATACATCTATATTGCTGGCGAGCGCCTTAAGCTCACCTCGATCAAATCTTACCTGGTTTACCGCGAAGAAGTGCCTGCCGTAACACGTATTGATAAAGAAAATGCGGTGCTGTCGGTTGGGGTGCTGATGAGCAGCATCAGGCCGAAAAAAGCCGATAAGCCAGACGAGGTGCGTTCGCTGAAAAAACTGGCGATTACCACCTTCCAGGGAACAACGTTGATCTTCTCGGAAGATGAGATAGACATTGATTCCACGGTAAAACTGCTTAAGGTCTGAAGTCATTCCGACCGTTTTGGTGCTGAAATCCTGCGCTATGCAACGGCCAGAATTCAGGCAGAGGCTATTTTGAAAGCCGTTTAGCATTCATTTTCCACAGACCACTAAAAGTATGAAGACCGTCCGGGGAGTCCGTCCCTGGTGGGCTCCATGCTTTTGGTTCGCCTGACTGGAATCGCCTTTGCCATTAACTGCCTGATGGGTAATTAAATTTATTCCTTGTCAGGTCCATCAGAATGCCCTCTCTATCCAACAGCGATGATCTGAAGCTGGTTCACTACTCAAATTAATGATTCGTACTGGCCGTTCCTGAGCCGTTCGTCATTACGGCGGTCATATCCAGCGGTGCACCATTAAAATCGGTGCTGAACAAGAAGATTTCATCTTGGCTGTCGTCCCGTAAATGGTCAATACGCGCCAGCGGGCTGTATGCCTCGTTCGGGGTCGTAAACATATATCTGGTATTGTCCGCTCTGCTGCTGTTCATGTAGCGACTGGTAGCCCTGCCACAGGAATTTTCCCTTTTTTTATAAAAGACAACTTCATCGTTTTAAATTTCATCACGAGATGTTATGGGTTATTTTAGTACAGGAAAATTGATTATAGGACGAACTGAGATAATCATCGAGTATATTAGTATAGATGGTTTCTATTACCTTCTTTTGTAGATTGATTTGACTAGCCAAACTTGTGGATTAGTAGGCTAGCCAGATGAAATCAGTCCAAGAAATCGTCATTTTCGAGGTAATAAATTACTGCATTTAGTAATTCATTTTTATCTGAATTAGGATGATGCTCCAATTTATTTTCAATGATTGCTTTAAATATCGGTGCTTCGAGAAAAGTGCCATAGTTCTCCTCACAATCAATTTCTTCGTCTTCATTTTCTACGATATAATATTTCCTTTTTTTTATATCTTCGATAGAGTTTAAATTAAACGACTCTTCAACATATAACCACCCAACGTCAGGCAAGCTACCGCATTTTTCAAGGAGTTCTTCAAAGCCATCGATTAAAATCATTTAGCACCTCATTTTCTACATGTGGTTCCACCGCCCCATTTATTTCGCCCGCCTGTGCCATCGGGGTGATAAATTTTGTGGTAGTTTTTGTGGTCTTTAAAATCAGCTAGTTGTAGTGATCCTGGATCATCGCCATGATGCCAAGTCATGTTTTTGGGTGATGCCCCTCTGAAATTACCATTTTTCATTGGTTGTACATGTTCGACGACGCCAGGATATTTTGTTTGTAACTCACGTTTAAAATCCAGATCAGTTTGGAGCCTTTCAAAAACTGATTTGTTAGCTCGGCTGAAATGCTCTTTATCCGTCATTGTATATTCATCAGGATTTAGGGTGTGCTCATGAAACACATGATATTTTCCTAAGTCACGTTCACCTTCGCCATTATACAACCCCAGAGGATCTATCCACGTTAACGGATTCGGCGCATAAGCATACAGATTCCATCCGCCCACAAGCCCAATCGGGTCCTGCACCGTAAAACGTCCAACCTGCGGATCGTAATACCTGAAAAGATTATAGTGCAGCCCGGTTTCACTGTCAGCGTACTGCCCGGCATAGCGAAGCGGCTGGTGAGTCAGGGCCGTTCGCTGCGTGAGTCTGTGAAAACCTTCCGTCTGCCGGGTAACCTCACCAAAACTCCCGTAGTGTCCGCTCCAGCGAAGCTGTCCCTGTTCATCAGTGATATCCAGCGGTGCACCGTTCAGATCGGTGCTGAACCAGAGAATCTCTCCGCGGCTGTCGTCGCGTAAATGGTCAACACGCGCCAGCGGGCTGTATGCCTCGTTCGGGTCGTAAATATAAGTTATGCACTGATGTTTATGTTGCTGCTCCTGCAACAGCCGGTAGCCCTGCCACAGGAAGCGGGTCTCGGTGGTGCCGCGCTGCGTGGTAACGGCTTTCCGTGTGCGACGACCCAGGGCGTCATAGTGATAGCGTACCGTAAAGTGGCCTTGCGGCCCGCTGCCTTCGGCCTGTATCAGCCGGTTTTCCGCATCGTACTGGTAGTGCTGTTCATACAGGCCGCTTCGGCGACTGACCAGGTTCCCCCACCCGTCGTATTTCATAAACAGGTTCTGCCAGTGCGTGAGGCGGTTATCCGTCAGCGGCAGGGCGGGCAGCTTATCATCCGGCAGCAGGTTGTCTGCTGCGTCGTAGCGGAACGTCCGGGTACTGTGACCCGGACGGGCTTCGTAGTGCCTGAGAAGACGACCTTCCTCATCATAGCCATAAATGGTGTTGCCACGCAGCGTGTCACTGACGTCTGACAGTTCTCCCCGCCCGGTGTAGTTGAAGGCGCGTTCGAAGATTGCCTGTTCCGGCAGGTCGGGTGCGAAGCTGCGTTGCCGGGTACGTCGGCCCGGACTGTCATACTGGCGGGTCTGTTCACGGGTTCCCTGAGTGCGGGACACCTCCCTGTGGAGGCGGTCGCGGATAAATTCAGAGATGATTTGCTGACCGAACCGGATGGCACTGACGTGGCCGGAACCGTAATGCAGCCAGCTTATGTGCTGCCCGCCGGGCAGGGTCAACGCGGTGAGGTTGTCCAGGGCGTCATAGTCGTAATGCAGCTCACCATTAATGCCCCGCTCACCGAGCAGTTTTCCTGCTGCATCAAAGCAAAACTGAATCTCATCCGGTTCCATTCCAGGCGCCATGCCATCGGTGGTTGGTGTGCGCGTCAGGCCGGTAAGTTGCCCGCTGTTGTTACGCCGCAAATGGTATTGAGCATCGCAGGTTGTTCGGGTGGTCAGCAGGCCGCTGCTGTCATAGCTGAACGTCTGCATACGCCGGGGAATGCCGCCGTCATTATCCGGTCTGCCGCTTTCCAGCAGGGTGGTGAGCAGTCCCCGTTCGTTCCATTCCATTTGCCGGATTGTGTCGTCCGGGCGGACTTCGCTCAGTGGACGGCCTGTCGGGTCATACGTAAACCGGTACTCGCCACCGTTGCCGTTTTCCAGACGCAGCAAATTGCCTCTCGGGTCATAGTGCCAGCGGCGGATGATACCATTGCGGTCAGTCTGACTGAGCGGCTGCCCCAGGCGGTTATACGTCCAGAGCACTTCGCTTTCCAGCGGGTCACGCCAGGCAGTGAGTTGCCCGTGTTCGTTCCACCTCAGCGTTTCCCGATTGCCATCGGCACGAATAACGGCGGTAAGCTGGCCTGCATCGTTCCATTCGCGGCGTGTGATGTTGCCTTCTGCGTCCTCGCTGGTAATAAGCTGACCGAACCGGTCATACGCATAGCGGGTGATGCTACCAGAGCAGTCGGTACGCTGCGTCAACAGTCCCTGATGGTTCCATTCAAGTATCACGTCACCGCCACCGGCATCGGTGATGCGTTCCGGCAGCGTTTCTTCTTCATCAAAATAGTGGTACGTGGTTATGTGACTGAGTGCGTCGCTTTCCGACAGCAGGCGACCGTTTAAATCATACGTTGACTGTGTGGCTGTTGAATCCGGAAAAACCGTGCGGGCAATGCGGTCAGTGTTGCGAAACCAGTAATACTCTGTGGTGCGGCCTGCCGGGTCGGTTTCGGTCGTCAGGCGGCCATAACGATCCCACTGGCTGCGCCGCATGGCGCCGTCAGGCAGGATAACGTCGCATAACTCACCGTCGCGGTAAACGAAGCTGGTCTGGCGACCGTCATAATCTGTAAAGCGGGCGACATTGTCATCATCCTCAACCAGCCAGTTTGCCTGAGCACCGTCATCACGAACGGCACGCCGTATACCGTTATTAAAATCGTATTCAAAATCAAGCTGCTCACCCGCGCTGTTGCGGTATGCCACCACGCGCGGCAGGCCATCAATGTTCCGCCACAGGTATTCATTCAGAAGCCCGTTGCTGTCCTCATGGCTGCGCAGTAAATCCGTGCCGTGCCGGCCGTCATGCCAGCTGAAACGGCGGCGTACCTGACCACCACGTCCGGTGACGCTAATCAACCTGGCCTCATCATCGTAGCCGTAGCTGACCAGGCAGATTTCATCATCCAGCCAGGCTCCGCTAAGTCGGACATTTCCACTGAGAGTTGTGTAGCGGCATACCACACTTTTCCCCGCACTGTCGGCGAGTGAATGCAGCGTGTTGTCATCGTTCCACGCAAACACAATATCGTTACCACAGGGTTCGGTGAGTCGCTGCGGCAGGGAAGGGGAATTGTCCTGCAACGACTGATAATGCCAGCGCTCGCCGCGGATGTCATATACTGACCAGCTGTCGTCCTGATGATGTTCCAGCCAGCGCTTCTCCGGTTCACAGAAGGTTCGCTGTCCTTTTGGCACGAGAGGAAAGGACACATAATCGCCGGACGGTGCACGCCACACCAGCCCGTCCTGATATTTTTCCAGTCGGGTTTCCCAGAAAAGTGACCAGCCACGGCCCAGTACGCTGTCGCCGGGATTGCCACTGCGCCAGTAACGCTGCCAGACAACCGGCAGACGGGAGGGTAAGACAAAGTCCAGATCGTCGTCACCGGAGAGAAACTTCTGGCCGCTGATAATATCGACCGGGCGAGCGATGATGCCCACGGCAGCCGCACCCGTCATCAGCGCGCCAGCGCGGCAGGCGATACGGGCCAGCTTATTAATGCCGGGAATTTTACTGAACAGCTTCGCCAGCGCCCCGGCTTTCGCGGCTCCACCCGCGCCGCCGAGCAGTCCGGCAAAAAGCAGCGTCAGGTCAGACGCTTTATACAGTGATTCCGGGACTTCAGACTGTATCGGCAGTGTCTGTTCCGGCTCACCGCCAGTCATAACGTCTCCGGAACCGGTCATGACCTTTCCGCCACAGGTGGTCTGGTCACCGGTACGAACGGCAGGCAGGCCGTTGATGTAAACGCGTGAGGAGCCTTCGGCCAGCTGCTGTGAGCCGGCATCTCTGGCGCATTCCACCATGCTGTCGGTGGCAAGGGCGGCAGGTTTGCCATTAATGAACACGTTATGAGAGCCGGTGGCGATAACGCCTTCCTTCTCCATACTGGCGACCCCGGCATCCGCAATACCGTCGCGTGCCGCCGTTGCCAGTTCGCCAGTAAAATACCCCACCGCCAGGCTGGCCCCGACCAGCAGTACGCCAATACCCAGACATGACGCCCCGATACCGGCAATCATCAGTGCCCCGGCGGCGATACCCCCTGCTGCGGCAATCAGTCCACCGACAATCGTTCCGGCAATCATCCCTGCCAGTGCATGGGAATGACCGATATCATCACCCACGCATGCCGCCTCAAACATAACAACCTTCCTTAATTGTTAAGCGTTAAACTGAAAACTGGCGAGCAGGGTCTGAAAATGCTGGCTGTCCGTGTCCCTGATTTTTTCCGCACGGGTCATGGTGAACACCAGAATATGCTTATTCGCTGTATTAAAGACTGCCTGCTGCTGAAAGACCCGCTGGTTGTCACGAAGGTAGCTGGCATGAATACATTCACCGTGGATAAGATTCTCCCCCAGCACAGCGGCTTCACGCAGCGACAGTTTCCATCCTTTAAGATGCTTATCCATGAGCGCTGACTGGCGACTGATGTAGTCCGTCAGCGCCTCTCCATTATTGAGGGTATCGCGGGATATGTTAAAGGCGGGGGCGTTCTCGCCAGAAAGGGTAAAGACATTAACCGTGCGATCCTGATACTGGTCAGGAAGCGTTATCCGGCCTTCGCTGAACAGACAGATAGCGTGGCTTTGGGACATTGGGCAGATTCCTTTGCCTGAGAAAACGTAAGTTTGCCACAGGGTATGCCCACTGGCTATATTCGCAACGGGATTTTCATTAACTCAAAAGCCAGTATTCTGAGCCGTTGGGATGAACAGGGAGATACATACCAAAACCATCCGTTAGCTTGACGGATTTCCCGGAAGGTTTCGTATTTATTATTTTTATATCAGTGAGTGCCACAGGACAGCCCTCCGTCTGATGGTACAAACCGGATATGCCAGCATATATACCATTAAATGCGGATGGCTGGTGCCGTCTTTGAAGGACGTTGTCGAACATGTGGGGAGAGGAAAACTGCCTGACCAGAAAGCGGAAAGCAGACGTTATGAAAGGTCTGCTGACCTGAAGATGGCTCCTCTGACTGGACTCGAACCAGTGACATACGGATTAACAGTCCGCCGTTCTACCGACTGAACTACAGAGGAATCGTTTGAACGGGCGCATGGTATCGACGGATGAGAGAAATGTCAAAGGCCAGAGCGGTTTTATGGAATTAACTGCTGCTAAAATCGTCGCCAGTGTGATCATAACTCATCAGCACGCGCATTCTTCACTCAATATGTCCCTCGCAACGTCTTATTATTTTCCATTAGCGGTCGCAGTCACAGTCATCCATCACCTCCATCCGGCCGGGTTTGAAACCGGTTACATGCACAGCCCGCTTGCATTTGCTGCACTCCGGCAGTGCATTCTCACTCATCGTAGCGCTTCCTCACTCATGAGTAATTTTTATCGCCCCTCCGTTAGCAATCAGATTCTCTTATTTTACCGACGCTTAGTCATAAGCTGACATGCATGGCAGGAACACCCTGAGTATTTGGCACGGCACTTGCAGTTATTTCCTCATGCTCAGGCAAAGATAATTTTACGCGCCAGCAATGGCGGTATTCGGGGAATGTGACGGAGGCAATATGAACTTAAGACGACTGAAGTACTTTGTGAAAATCGTCGATATCGGCAGCCTGACCCGCGCAGCAGAAGTGCTGCATATCGCGCAGCCCGCGCTCAGTCAGCAGGTGGCGACGCTCGAAGGTGAGCTGGATCAACAGCTGCTTATCCGTACCAAACGCGGTGTGACACCTACCGAGGCGGGCAAAATTCTTTATACCCATGCCCGCACCATCCTTCGCCAGTGCGAGCAGGCGCAGGCGGCGGTGATTAACGCTGGTCAGGCGCTGAGCGGGCAGGTTTCCATCGGTCTTGCGCCAGGCGCCGCTGCGTCATCGCTGACCATGCCGCTGCTGCAAACCGTGCGGGAGCAGTTCCCGGAGGTGCTGGTCTATCTGCATGAAAACAGCGGCAGCCTGCTCAATGAGAAAGTGATGAACGGGCAGCTGGATATGGCGGTGCTTTACGATCGTGCGCCCACGGCGGGCATCACCAGTCAGCCCTTAATGAAAGAAGAGCTTTATCTGGTCGGCACTACGGACTTCCCCGGCGCCAGCGTCGAACTCACCGCCGTGGCGCAAATGAATCTGTTTCTGCCACGCGATTACAGCGCGGTGCGTAAACGCGTCGATGAGGCCTTCACGCTGCGTCGGCTGAGCGCGCGCATCATTGGCGAGATCGAATCCATCGCCACGCTCACCGCCGCCATTTCCAGTGGAATGGGCGTAACCGTACTGCCTGAATCGGCTGCGCGTGCGCTGAGTAACTCAACGGATGCATGGATGTCGCGCATTTGCAGTCCGTCGCTGAGTCTGCCACTTTCGCTGAACACCTCTTCGCGCCTGCCGCTCACGCCATCTGCGCAGGCGGTGAAGGATATTTTGCTGTCAATACTCAGCAAGCCGGTGTCAGAAGATCGCGAACTGATGCTGGTCGGCTGATAACAGAAAACACGCCCGGGTGCTTAGTACTCAAATGCATATAAAAAGTTTTTTTATTATTTGTTGCTATGGATACTCCTCCTTAACATGGTTTGCATATACCAAAACCGGTTAAGGAGAAGGGCGTGAATTTTCAGCAACTTAAAATAATTAAAGAAGCGGCGCGCTGCGAATTTAATCTTACCGAGGTCGCCAACGCGCTGTTTACGTCGCAGTCGGGAGTCAGTCGCCATATTCGCGATCTGGAAGATGAACTGGGCGTGGAAATTTTTATTCGTCGTGGCAAGCGCCTGCTTGGCATGACCGAGCCCGGCAAGGCGCTGCTGACCATCGCCGAGCGCATCCTCGATGAAGCAGGCAAGGTACGCAGGCTGGCGGACGTCTTTACCAATGAATCCAGCGGTGTGCTGACCATCGCCACCACCCATACCCAGGCGCGTTACAGCCTTCCGCGCGTAATTAAAGCCTTTCGCGTGCTCTATCCCGACGTGCGCCTTGAACTCAATCAGGGAACGCCGCAGGAGATCGTCGCCATGCTGGTGGCGGGTGAAGCCGATATTGGTATCGCCAGTGAACAGGTTATTAACAATCCTTCAGTAGCGGCCTTCCCCTGGTTTAGCTGGCATCACGCCTTGCTGGTGCCGAAAGGGCATGAGCTCGAACAACAGCAGCCGGTCTCGCTGGAGGCGTTGAGCCGCCATCCGCTGATCACCTATCGTCAGGGCATCACCGGCCGTTCGCGCGTTGACCGCGCCTTCCATGCTGCCAGCCTCAAACCGGATATCGTGTTGAGCGCGCAGGACTCCGACGTGGTGAAAACCTACGTCGAGCTCGGGCTGGGGGTGGGCGTGCTGGCCGATCAGGCATGCCAGCTTGACGAGCAGTCCGGACTGACGCGTCTGGATGCAAAGCATCTGTTTGAGTCAAATACCGTCTGGCTCGGCCTGAAACGCGGTCAGCTACAGCGCAACTATGTGTGGCAGTTCCTTGAACTCTGCAACGCCAATCTCTCGCTGGAAGAGATCAAGCGGCAGGCGCTTGCGGTTGATGAAGAAGAACCCGTTATCGATTTTCAAATCTGAGCCGTTTATGCTGCATATTTCAGCAGCATAAAGGACGCAGACCATGAACATCAATACCATGCAGGAAAAGCATCTTGCCGCGGCGTTTCAGCTGACTCAGCAGGTGGGCTGGCCACATCGCCTTGAGGACTGGCAGCAGATGCTGAAGCTGGGAAAGGGCGTGGTAGCTGAAAGCGAAGGGCATCTGTTGGGCACCACGATGTTCTGGCCGTGGGGCGAGCGCTACGCGTCAATCGGGCTGGTGATCGTCAGCGCGCACATGCAGGGCAAAGGCCTGGGTAGCCAGCTCATGCGCGCGGCGCTGGCAAGGCTGCCGGAGGTAAACGTCCGCCTCCACGCTACCGCAGAGGGAAAAGCCCTTTACCTGAAGTATGGATTCATGCCTGACGGGCGCGTTGAGCAGTATCAGGGCGTGCTTACGCATCCTTTATCGCCATCGTTCGCCTCCCCGGGACAAACCCTGCGTCGGGCAGGGCCGCAGGATCACACCGCCTTAACGAAGCTTGATTGTCAGGCGCACGGACAATATCGACCAGAACTGATCCGCTGGCTGCTTGACAGCCAGATAAACGTGCTGGAAGAGCAGGGTAAAATAAGCGGTTTTGCCGCGCTGCGCCATTTTGGCCGTGGCTGTTATATCGGCCCGGTTATTTGTGGCGATCTTGCCGCGGCAAAACGGCTTATCGCTTCGCTTGTCGCTGAACGTTGCGGCGAGTTTGTGCGCGTGGATGCCTGCGCCGGCACCGGCCTTGCCGACTGGCTCACCAGCTCTGGCCTGACGCAGAAGGACGAAACGCTGGCCATGATCCGCGGCGAGCCCTGGACGCCAGACGGTGTGCGGCCGTTCGCGCTGGTCAGCCAGGCAATGGGCTGACGCGCCGCGCTTTTCCTGCTTACCCTCAATCCTCAACTATTATTAACAGCCCATACATAAAAAAGGTGAGGCTGATAATGAGCACCAAAACCAGTGATTTTTTCGTCGAGCGCCTTAAAGCCTGGGGCGTGACGCGCATTTACGGTTATCCGGGCGATGGAATAAACGGTGTGCTGGGCGCGATCCAGCGTGCCAACAAACGCGGCGAAGGCATTGAATTTATCCAGGTTCGGCATGAAGAGATGGCGGCCTTCATGGCGGTGGGCCACGCAAAGTTCACCGGTGAAATGGGGGTTTGCCTTTCAACCGGTGGGCCGGGCGCGACGCATCTGCTGACCGGCCTGTACGATGCAAAAATGGATCACGCGCCGGTACTGGCGATAGCCGGACAGGCGGAAACCACCGCACGCGGAGCCAGCTATCAGCAGGAGATGAATCTTGACCGCGTCTTTGCCGACGTGGCGAACTTTGTGCAGGAAACCGCCACGCCCGCGCAGCTGCGCCATCTGGTCGATCGCGGCGTGCGCCTGGCAAAAGCGCAAAATGGCGTGGCGGTGTTGATCATCCCTAAAGACGTGCAGGATGAACCCTGGGAAGCGCCGGCGCATGCGCATGGCTTTACCCATTCCGGCGTGGGCTATCAGCGGCCAAAAGTCGTCCCTTACGCGGAAGATCTGCAAAAAGCGGCGGAAATCCTCAATGCCGGGAAGAAAGTGGCCATCCTGATTGGCTCCGGCGCGCGCGATGCGGCGGTGGAAGTGGTTCAGGCGGCCAATCTGCTTGGCGCAGGCGTTGCCAAAGCGCTGCTGGGTAAGGACGTATTGCCGGATGACGCGCCCTTTGTTACCGGTTCGATCGGTCTGTTGGGTACGAAGCCGTCCGCTGAGATGATGAAATCCTGCGACACGCTGCTGATGATCGGCTCCGGCTTCCCGTGGACAGAGTTTCTGCCGGAAGAGGGCCAGGCGCGCGCGGTGCAGATTGATATCGATCCGGCCATGCTGGGCCTGCGCTACCCAACGGAGATCAATCTGCACGGCGACGCGGCCGAAACGCTGCGCGCGCTGCTGCCGCTGCTCAGGCATAAAGACGATCGCCACTGGCAGGAGGATATTGCGCGCCAGGTGCAGTCATGGTGGGAACTGATGGAAGATCGGGCGAAGGCGCCGGCCAGCCCGGTAAACCCGCAGCGCGTGGTGTGGGAAATGTCGCCGTTGCTGCCGGATAACGCTATCGTGACGTCGGATTCCGGTTCATGCGCCAACTGGTTTGCCCGCGACTACCGGGTCAAACAGGGGCAGCGGGCCACGCTTTCCGGCGGCCTGGCGTGCATGGGTGCGGCGGTGCCTTACGCCATTGCGGCAAAATTCGCCGAGCCTGAAAAACCCGTCGTGGCGCTGGTCGGTGACGGCGCCATGCAGATGAATAACATGGCGGAGCTGATCACCATTCAGAAATACTGGCAACAGTGGGCGACGCCGCAGCTTATTGTCTGCGTGTTTAATAACCAGGATCTCAACCAGGTCACCTGGGAGCAGCGCGTCATGGAGGGCAATCCGCGCTTTGAGGCGACACAGCAGCTTCCCAATGTTGCCTATGCGCAGTTTGCCGAGTCGCTGGGCCTGAAGGGCATCTATATTGACGATCCTGAAAAGCTGAGCGCCGCATGGGCAGAAGCGCTGGCGGCGGACCGTCCGGTGGTGCTGGAAGTGAAAACCGACCCGGAAGTCGCGCCGCTGCCGCCGCATATTACCTTCAAGCAGGCCAAAGCCTTTATGGCGTCGATGGCGAAGGGCGATCGCGGCGCCGGAAAGGTGCTTGCCGATACCGCCAGCCAGATTATTAACGGCGTGCTGCCCGGCAAGTCGTAGTTTATTCGATCTTCCCCGCCGCATTCGTGGCGGGTTCTCTGCTTAAGTACGCAGTAAATATGAGGAAAAAAAGATGACGACAGATAAAAAACCGGTCTGGTTTATTACCGGCTGCTCCACCGGCTTCGGCCGCGAGCTGGCAAAAGAGGTACTGAAAAAAGGCTATCGTCTGGTGGCGACCGCCCGTGACAAAGCAAAAATCGCCGATATTGTTGCGGGATCAGACGAGCGCGCTCTGGCGTTAACGCTGGATGTGACGCGCAGCGAGCAGATTGATGAGGCGGTCAGGGCGGCGCAGGAAAAATTCGGCACCATTGATGTGCTGGTCAATAATGCAGGCTATGGCTATCAGTCCTCGGTGGAAGAGGGCGACGAGGCGGAGATTCGTGCGCAGTTCGATGCCAACGTCTTTGGCCTGTTTGCGATGACCCGCGCGGTGCTGCCGGTGATGCGCCAGGCGAAAAGCGGTCACATTATCAATATCACCTCCGTAGCGGGTCTGATCGGTTTTCCCTCTTCCGGCTACTACTCAGCCAGTAAACATGCCGTTGAAGGGTGGTCTGACTCGTTGCTGGCGGAAGTGTCGCCGCTGGGCATTAATGTCACCTGCGTGGAGCCGGGGCCGTTTCGAACCGACTGGGCGGGCCGTTCACTGCGACAGACCGCCAGCCACATCGATGACTATGCAGAAACCGCCGCTGCCCGCATGAAAACCACCTCTGGCTACAGCGGCACTCAGCCCGGCGATCCGGTGCGGGCGGCGCAGGCGATGATTGCCCTCACCGAAAGCGCAAATCCACCGCGTCATCTGGTAATGGGCGCCTTCGGTTTTGACGCGGTGAGCAAAAAACTCAAAGAGCGTCTTGAGCAGGTTGAAGCCTGGAAAGAAACCACGCTTGGTACGGATTTTCCGCAGTAACCTCGCAGGCCCTTCTCACGGAAAGGAGGGCCATATTGCGCTGGCTCACTTTTTGTTTAAAATCTGCGCAGCTCTGTCCGGTTACGCCTACACTGAAACAGGAAAGTGCACCAGGCCCTGCCTGAACCCAATAATAACAAGCGACTTTCCTTTTCCTTAGCCCCTCCGTTATCGCGCCGCGATAGCGCCAGATGCTAATTCCCTCTCACTGCATTCCTTGCAGAGTCAGTTCCTCTTTCGGGCGGCGCGATTTTTTCGCGTCCGTTCAGGCGTGCCTCGTGTTTCACAGACGGAGACGGTGTATGGCGGAGTTTGCTTCATTCTGGCAGGCGGGTTTTGAAGGGGCCGATCACGTGACGCGACAGGGCGCGCCGCTCGCGATGATCACGGCTAACGGCCATTTACAGAAGGTTGTGGAGGACTACCGGGCGCTGCGTGCGCAGGGAATGGCAACAGTGCGTGAAAGCGTCGGCTGGCGGCTTTGCGATTTTCCCGAGGGCTATGACTTCAGCAGCGTTAAGGTCCGCATGCTGGCGGCACAGGAGACTGGCGTACAGGTATGCTGGACGGTTATGCACTACGGCTGGCCGGAAGAAACCGATATTTTTGACCGACGCTTTGTCCACCGTTTTGCCATGTTTTGCGGCGCGCTGGCACGCTTTCTGGCGCCTTTCTATGACCAGCAGCCCCCCATTTATTCGCCGGTAAATGAGATCTCATTCACCAGTTGGGCGCTGGGGGAAGGCTATTTCCCCTCTTCCTGTGCACCCGCCGACGGCGCGGGGGAACGCTGCAAGCGCCAGCTGGTCAGCGCACTGTTAGCGGGCTGCGACGCCATCTGGCAGGCCGATCCCCGCGCGCGTTTTCTGCACTGCGATCCGATAATCCATCTTGTTGCGCCACCTGAGATGGCTGTCGATCGCGCGCAGGTGAACGCCGCGTGCGAGGCGCAGTATCAGGCGTGGGACATGATCGCCGGCAGGCTGGCCCCGGAGTTGGGCGGCGCGCCGCGTTATCTCGATCTGATCGGCGCAAATTATTATCACGACAATCAGTGGGAATTCCTCTCCAACCAGCGGCTCGGCTGGCACCTTGGCGACCCACGACGCATCCCGCTGCACCAGATGCTGCAAAAATTACATCAGCGCTACGGTCGGCCCGTGCTGCTGGCGGAGACCAGCCACGTGGGCAGCGGCAGAGGCGCATGGATAAAGCACATTGCTGATGAAGTCGCGCAGGCATTGCTTGATGGTGTCAGCCTGACGGGCATTTGTCTCTATCCGGTGGTTGATCGGCCCGACTGGGATCACGGCACCTGGCATCACAGCGGATTATGGGATGTCGCCGCCACCCACCATGACCCTTTTACCCGCACGCTCAATCACCCGTTCGCCAGGGCGCTTGAGGCCGCGCAGGCATCGCTTCGCCTTTTCAATGTGAAGCTCAACATAAGAGAGAAAACACCTATGAATATGCCTGAAATGATCGTTTTCAGCCACTTGCGCTGGGATTTTGTGTTTCAACGTCCGCAGCATTTGCTGACGCGGCTCGCCGGGTATTACCGCATTGTGTTTGTCGAGGAGCCGGTTTTTCGCGCCGGCGAAGCCGGGTTTGACTATAGCTGGCCGGCAGCCAATATCACCGTTGCGCGGCCGCATACCAGCGTGCAGCAGCCGGGGTTTCATGACGATCAGCTCGCAGAGCTTAAGCCGCTGATGGGCGAGCTGTGCTCGCCAGAGGCGAAACCCGTGGTGTGGTTTTATACGCCGATGGCGCTGCCGCTGTTAACGCAGTTCACGCCGTCGCGGGTGATTTACGACTGTATGGATGAACTTTCCGCTTTCCAGCAGGCCCCGCGCCAGCTCTTACAGCGTGAGTCCGCGCTGTTGAAACGCGTCGATTTGGTCTTTACCGGCGGCCCAAGCCTCTACGCCTCGAAAAAAACGCGGCATCCGGCCGTGCACTGTTTCAGCAGCAGCGTGGACGCCATCCATTTCGAGCAGGCGCTGGATCGCAGCAACGGTCATCCGTTGCAGAATGCTATACCGCATCCGCGTCTTGGCTATTACGGCGTGATCGACGAGCGGCTGGACCTCGAAATGATTGCTGCGCTGGCTGACGCGCACAATGACTGGCAGCTCATTTTTGTCGGACCGGTGGTGAAGATCGATCCCGCCACGCTGCCGGTGCGGGGTAATATTCATTATTTCGGTCAGCAGCCTTATCAGGCGCTGCCGCAGTTTCTGGCGGGGTGGGACGTCTGCCTGATGCCGTTTGCGCTGAATGACGCCACGCGTTTTATCAGTCCGACTAAAGTGCTGGAGTACATGGCAGCGGAACTGCCCGTTGTCAGCACGGCGATTGCCGACGTGGTGGCAGGCTACGACGACGTGGTGTTCATTGCCCGCGACAAACAGGCGTTTATCACTGATTGCGCGCGGGCGCTGTCGCTGTCGGACGCAGAGCGTCTGCGCACCGGGGAACGCATGCGGGCAATCGTCAGCGCAACCTCGTGGGACAGCACCGTGCAAAAGATGAAGGCGCTGATCGATAACCCTTTCATGCCGACTGTATGCATTGAGGACGTGGGCCAGCCGCTGGCCGAACCCGACATCATGCCGCGTAATCCGGCGGCGTTGAAGGCAAAATACCTGATCCTCGGCGCAGGGCCGACCGGCCTGAGCGCCGCCGAGTGTCTGGGAAAAGACGCAGTGCTGCTGGAGAGGAACAGCAGCGTGGGCGGCTGGTGCCGTTCGGAACAACATGACGGATTTACCTTTGACTACGCCGGACACATTATGTTTTCCGCCGATCCCTGGGTGCTGGAGATGTATCAGCGCCTGCTTGGCGACAATCTCCACTGGCAAAACCGTGAAGCCTGGGTCTGGTCACACCAAACCTACACCCGCTATCCTTTTCAGGGCGCGCTGTTTGGGCTGCCCGCCGGGGTGATCACCGAGTGCGTAATGGGCGCAATAGAAGCACGTTACGAAACCGATGAGTATGAACCGGGCATAATTAAGGTGGAAGATTGCTGCGCTGATGGCGGCACGCCTGCCACCGACGACTGTACGCTCACCCGGCGCGATAAAGAGGCGAAAAACTTTGAGCAGTTTATCTATCGCACCTGGGGAAGCGGAATAGCGAAGCACTTCGCCGTGCCCTACAACAAAAAAATATGGAAGGTGCCGTTGGCTGAGATGGAGACGTCATGGCTGGGCGGACGCGTTCCGCTGCCCGATCTCCGGCAGATTATTTCAGGGGCGCTGGCGCCTGTGTCTCAACCCGTCGGTCCGAACGCCCGTTTTGGTTACCCGTTAAAAGGTGGTTTTGAGGCGCTGATGTCCGGTTTCCTGCCGTTGCTCAAGGGCACGCTTGAAACAGAAGCGGAGATCGTTCGCGTGCTACCGAGCCAGCATCTTGTTGCGCTTGCAGACGGGCGTCACTATCAATACGAGCAGCTTATCAGCACGTTACCGCTGCCCGCGCTGATAAAGATGATTGGCGATCAGGCCCCTGAGGAGATCAGAAACGCCGCCGGTCAGCTGCGCCATACCTCGATTCGCTGTGTGAATTTAGGCATTAACCGCGCGAATCTGACTGATAAACACTGGGTGTACTATCCGGAAAACACGCTGTTTCATCGCATCTTTATGCAGGGGAATGCCAGCCCGCACTGCAATCCCCCCGGTGGTTTTGGCCTGACCTGTGAGATCAGCTATTCGCAGGCGTCGCCGCTGCCGCTGGAAGGGGATGCGCTGAATGAACGCTGCATCCGCGAGTGTATTGAGGTGGGGCTGTTTACCGATGAAGATGAGGTGCTTACCGCCACGCAAATCGATATCCCGTGTGCCTATGTTATTTATGACCATGCCCGGGAGAGAAACGTGACGCTTATTCGTCACTGGCTGAGTCACTTTGGCATCACGCTGGCCGGACGCTACAGCGAGTGGGAATATTATAATTCCGACCATGCGTTTCTGGCGGGCAGGAAGGCGGCGGAGAAATTACTGGCGGTTGGGCTGGAGAGCAGCGTCGTATCTTAGCCCATAACGTCCGGCAAGCGTGCCGGACGTGCTATCTATCCGGCCACGTCCCACCACTGCTTATTCAGCGCGTAATAGCGGTCGGTGGGATCCAGCGGTTTATCCCACGGTTTATCGAGAATAAAGTGAATGTTTTTTACCGCAGAGTCATCCCACAGTGCCGGATGCTGATGCGGCAGCGTTTTCAGCGCGTTATAGATGTAGGGCAGCGGACGCCAGCGCTGATGATAGTAGTCATTGAGAAAATCCTGTTCCGGGAACAGATAGCGGGAAAGGTCCCCCAGCGCGGCCAGCTCATGCATCATATCGTCGAAAACGGCCTTGTCCGGTGTCAGCACCAGAAAACCGCTGTTAAGGTAGTTGTCCACCTCGTCCGGCGCAGAGGTGTGATCGCGTCCACGGCAGTAGCTGTAAAAACAGTTTTCCGGCGTCCAGCTTTTCGGATAGCTGCGGATTTTATTGGGATTGCAGCGGCAGGCGTGGCAGGCAGCGATCTCATCTTCCGCCAGCGGAAGCTCAAACAGCTCATCCATATTTTGCGTAACCAGCATGTCGGCATCAAGAAAAACGATGCGCTGATAATCCGTTAGCGTCCAGGCGGCCAGCTTGGTCCACACCTCTGAAAACCGTGCATTGGCGTAGTTGCTCTGAAGGCGGCTGTCGGGGCTGACCGGCTCGACGTTTTTCAGCAGGCAACCGGCTTCTTCCAGCGGCTTTCTGATATCGGCACCGATATTTGCCGTCACCATCACCACCAGCGGGTAGGCGCTGTTCACTTTTTTTAATGAGGCGAAAAGCGTGCGGACGCCAGTGGCGTACCCCGGCTGCGTCAGCAGCGTAGCCCATGCTTTCATCGTTGCGCCTCCTTCAATAATCCATCAATAAACGCATTAGCGAATTTATGCTGCGGATCGAGCGCCTCTCTGACCTTCTTAAAGGCCGCCCACTGTGGATAGATTGCAGCCCAGTCATATAGCGAAGCATCAAAATATTTGCCCCAGTGCGGTTTTCCGCCTTCTTCCGCCAGCAGTTTTTCGACGGCCAGCAGGAAATTTACGCCTTCTTCAGAAAGTGAACCGTCCTCAGCGTAGTAGACCACAAAGCCAAAGAAGCAGGTTTCCTCGCCGGCTGCCGGGCTGAGCCAGGCAGAAGAACCGCCGGTGCAGCGCAGGATAATCGGATAGTGCATATGCGGTTGCGTTTCCTGATGCCACGCTTTGATTTTTTTTATTACCGCTGCCGTACGGGCCAGTGGAATACCGATTTCAACATTGATCTGCGGTGTGGCGATGCCGCGGCAAAAGACCTGATAAACGTCGCCGGTTACGTCGGAGAAGTCTTTAAAGCGGGTGACGGTACGAAACGGTTTGCCGTTTTCATCAACGATTTTAGTATCGCTGCGCATATGTTCCAGCGTCTGCTCCACCGTGTCGTTCATGGCATCGCTGGTCGCTTCCTGTGTGACCAGCTCTTCGTTATTGTCGCGATACTGCTGGATCTCTTCTTCGCTCGCTTCACGTGCCGCCCAGACGTGCACCTGATTTTCATTCGGGAACCACCACGCTTTACTTAGCGCAAAATCGCGATTCCAGTGCAGGAGATCCTCTTCAAGCGTGTCGGCGCTGACGGCGTTCTTGAAACAGGTGTAAATTTGCAGAGGCTGCGTGCGCAGGATGACCTGTGTCACCACGCCAAGCGCGCCTAATCCAAGCTGTACGGCGTGAAACCAGGGGTGATCGCGATCGAAGGTGGCGACGCTGCCATCTGCCAACACCATGCGAATTTCTGATGCTTCATCGGCAATCGAACTCTGGCGCAATCCTTGTCCGTGTGTCCCTGTTGCCAGCGCACCGGCCAGCGACTGCGAGGCGATAACGCCCGGCGAGGAGGGAAGCATACGCCCCACGCCAGCCAGCACTTCGTAAACCTCATGCAGCGGCGTGCCGCCGGCAAACGTGGCGCTGTCTTCGGTCAGTGCGATAAGTCCGCTGAGGTGTTGAAGATCCACCAGCATATCGTCCGGCGCGGTCAGCTTCAGCATTCGCCCCGACGACATCTTGCTGCCCATTATGCGCACGTTACCGCCACACGCTGCCACAACCGACTGAAGCTCTGCCTCATTTTGCGGCGCAACAACAATACGTTTTTTACCCAGTGTTTCGTTCCGGGCCCAGTTCCATACCTGAGAGTGATCTGTGCCGGGGTCGGTTTCACGGCGTGGGTATCCGGCATAATCGCTTGCCATCTGGAGCTCCTTTTAAATGAAGAAAAAATTTATCGATCTGAAATGTGTGAGTCGTCACGGTTATTTTGTTTCAGACACCGTTAAGCGTAGATGAGTTGCGGCAAAAAAAAAATTTCACGTTAAAAAATCTGTACAGGTGGTAGATGTATTGTACAGATTTTTATGCAAGGAAGAAGGGAAGGGAATAGAAAATTTACTAATGACGATGGTCAGTTAACGTGTGCGTACCATCGACCACGCTCGCGAAGTGCGTGTCTATTTTTGCATTGAGTTCGGCCTGATCGGGCAGCGGCTTTCCGCGCAGCAGAGCCTCAGTGGTAAAGCAAAAAATTAAAATGCTGCGGCTGCAAAGGTTGGTCACGTCGGTATAGCTTTCCAGCGATTGCAAATAGATTTCATCGCCCTGCGCGTTTTGACGGCTGGTTTGCATAGCGGAAACCAGCAGGCGACAAACATCTGGCGCATCGCCCAGCACCGGCATTTTGCCAATGGAAAAGGCCAGCATTTTCTCCACGCGAATAAACAGCAGTCGCCGATGAGCAGAAGCAAACAGCTCTTCCAGCGTTTCCAGCCACAGAACCAGCGTGGTATTAAACAGCTCGTTTTGTGCCATCTCCAGGCTGGCGTGTTGCCAGTTAAACCGGCTAATCAGCTCAAAAAAAGCACTCTGGTAAGCACCGAATGCAAGGCTGTCGCTGTCGTCAACCTGAGGCAGTTGATTGCTGGCGAGTTCAAAACGCTGAAGCTCAGACTGGCTTTGTTCATCCTCAGCATCGATCAGCCGGGCTTTACGCTGCTGAAGCGTTTTCAGACCTTCCAGTTCGTGCAGCGTCGACATTGCAATTTCACTGGCCATCAGCGCTTTGTTAATTAAATGGATCTCTGCCGAGGAAGCCACCACCGAGCGTTCTGCCAGCAGTTCATTGCGTCGGTTGAGGTAAGCGGCAGCGGGCGTGAGGAAATTACACATGAAAAATCTCGTTGTCGGGAAAGGGCTGCGGGCAATCTCGCCCTGTAAAGAAGGCTCAGTATGACACAGTAAATGTGCCTGAATTCTTCTTACCGACCGTTTTCAGGAGAATGCGCAGGCGTTTCAGTGCCAGGCAAGTCTGGAGAAAAGATGGCGCCGTCAGAGGGATGCAGCGCACACAAGGCTGAAAAATAGCTCAAAACTTTCTGTATCAATGATCTGGCGCAATCTGTTTGCCGGACGCCTTACTATATCGTGATCAGAAGCAGCTATCTGCTGTTGCAGTGACGCGTTGATCACAGGGAAAAGGAGACGTTGATGAAAACAGGGAGAGCGTTCAGTTCAGCAGGGCAGCTTATCAACGGCTGCCCGCCCATTACAGAAGAAAGCCAGTGAGCTGGCGAACGCAGGGAAAATCGCCGGATTATCGTTTCTCACTGGCGAATGAGCGGACGTTTCTTGCCTGGATCCGCACCGCGCTGGCGTTTATGGCCGCCGCCATTGGCATCGATCAGCTTGCGCCCGATCTGGCGCCGTCCCAACTGCGTGAAGGGCTGGTTGCCGCACTGGGCATCACGGCAGCGCTGCTGGCCTGGTATGCCTGGCGACGTTGGGTGCTCAATGAACGCGCCATGCGTAATGACGCCGAACTGACCTTACCGCACATACTTGTCTGGCTGAGCGGCGGTCTGGCAACGGGGATTTTACTGACGCTGGCCGCGTTGATGCTGTTATGAGCAAAAACGTTCGCCCCGGCGATGCGGGATTGCAACCGGAACGCACCGCGCTGGCCTGGCAAAGAACCGTTTTCACCGTACTGATTTTCTCTCTGGCGGCGGTTCGCGTGGCGCTTTCCCGTGGTGATATTGTCTCCGGCGCACTCAGTGGTGCTGGCATCATCCTGTTGCTGATGATGGCTATCTCTTATCGTCGCCAGCAAACCCTTATCAATCGAACAGACCTGTCGACGCTCTCATCGGCGCTGGCTAAAGGATTGATCAGCGCAGCGCTTTGTCTGGTGTCGCTGTCATTTGCGCTGCCAGCATTGCTCAATTTAATGAAAGGAGAGGGCTGACATGGCGTTAGCGGGTTGCCACGTAATGGCGAAACCGGGCGGATCGGTCTGCAATATTGATTGCACCTACTGTTTCTATCTTGAAAAGGAGGCGTTGTACCCTGAGCGTCATAACAACTGGCGCATGTCAGATGAGACGCTCGAAGCGTTCATTCGCCAGCATATCGCGGCACAAAGCAGCGATTGCGTTAATTTCGCCTGGCAGGGCGGCGAGCCCACCATGATGGGATTGCCGTTTTTTCGACGGGTCATTGCGCTGTGTGATAAATACGCTAACGGCAAAAAAACAGAACATGCTCTGCAAACCAACGGCCTGCTGTTAAATGATGAGTGGGCCCGCTTCTTTGCGGAACACGGGTTCCTGGTGGGACTGTCGATCGACGGCCCGGCGCATCTGCATAACCAGTATCGCGTCAATCGCGCCGGGAAGGGGACGCATGACCAGGTCATGGCCGCGCTGGCATTGCTGAAAGCCCACAGGGTTGAGTTCAACACGTTAACGGTGATCGGCAGACATAACGTGGATCATGCGCGGGAAGTGTATGAATTTCTTCTGGCGGCCGGTTCGCGCTATATCCAGTTCATCCCGCTGGTGGAACGGATGAGTAGTGACGTGACCAGCACGTTGAACCTGGTGATGCCCGGTGAGAGCGCCGCGACGCTGGCGCCGTGGACCGTGCCGTCATGGCAATATGGCCAGTTTCTCAGCCAGATTTTTGATATCTGGGTACGGCGCGACGTGGACAACGTCTACGTACAGATGTTTGCCGTCGCGCTGGCGGCCTGGATGGGGCAGCCGCCTGTTCTCTGCGTTCATGCCGAAACCTGCGGACATGCGTTTGCGCTGGAGTCAAACGGCGATCTCTATAATTGCGATCATTTTGTCTACCCGGAACACCTGCTGGGCAATATTCATCAGCACAGCATTCAGTCGCTGAATAACAGCGAACGGGCGATGGCCTTTGGCGAAGCGAAACGCAAAACGTTAACTGCCGAATGTCGCTGTTGCGATTACCGTTTTGTTTGCCACGGCGGCTGCCCGAAACATCGCTTCGCCGTGTCGCCCTCCGGTCATCCCGGCCACAGCTATCTTTGCGCGGGCTATCAACATTTTTTTCAGCACATCACGCCGGTGATGAACGCATGGCGAGAGATGCTCAATCAGGGTTATCCGGTGCCTGCGATTATGCAATGGCTGGCGGTTGAGAAGCGTAAGGCAGGGAAAGAAACAGGCCGGAATGCGCCCTGTTCCTGTGGGAGCGGTAAGAAATTTAAGAAATGCTGCGGTTAACCGGGAATGAACAGGCCTGGTTCTGAAAACTTATTCAGGGCCGTTGTGATGACAAAAAAAGCCCGCTCGGGTGAGCAGGCTTCTTAAATTTGGCTCCTCTGACTGGACTCGAACCAGTGACATACGGATTAACAGTCCGCCGTTCTACCGACTGAACTACAGAGGAATCGGTTTCGATGGGGCGCATATTAGCGAGGGCGCAGAGCACTGTCAACAGCAAAAAAGCGTCAGGCTTTCAATTGACTACGATTAAAACAACCCGACGTTTTAGTAATCAGTTTCCGCAGCAGTCACGGCCGGATCGCCATCAGATAAACGCTGACAGGGGTCTTGCTGATAAAACTGCGTGAAGCGCTGATAAAGCGTGGCAAAACGGGCTTTAAAAAGCGCCGGTGCGCTAAAAAAATACTCTGACAGTACCGCAAAACACTCTGCCGGGTCCGTTGCCGCATAGGCATCAATGCTGGCTGCATTTTCGCCCACTAAATCAATTTCTTCCTGAATTTGCGCCATTGCGCCGTGCAGATCCTGCTCCCAGCCCGCAACGTCACGCAGGGCAATCGGCGGTACGCCGTTGGCGTAACCGCCGCGAGAATCCAGTTTATGAGCTACTTCATGGACGATAAGGTTAAAACCGGAGAGATCGAAAGAGTCCTGTACGTCCAGCCAGTTCAGCACGATCGGCCCTTGCTGCCAGCTCTGCCCGGCATGAACGGCGCGCCCGGCATGTATCAGGCCAAATTCATCTTCCCACTCATCATCAACGATAAAAGGCGAAGGGTAGATCAGCACCTCGTGGAAGCCATCCAGCCATTCAAAGCCCAGCTGCATCACCGGCAGGCAAAAGAGCAGCGCCAGCCGCGCGCGTTTTAATGCATCAAGCTGGAGGTTCTGTAACGGCACCAGGCTTTTCTGTTGCAGAAAACGTTCGGCAAGCTGGATAAGAGAGCGCCGCTCTTCCTCACTAAGCCCGCTCAGCACGGGCAGCATGAGCGCTTCCGACCAGGGCAGCGCGGAAGGAGCGGATTCACGGGTTTTCCAGGGCCATTTGATCATGTTGCCGCTCAGTTTTACAGGGTGAGGTTAACCTGCGCCGCAGGCGCGTTTTATGCGTCGACGCGGGTAAAATCAATTACCCATACCCACGGATTCACTTCCCAACTGGTACCGCCATATTGCAGCGCCCACTGCTTGCGATAAGCGTCCTTCGCGGAAACAGGCTCATTATGCATGGTAAAAAAGTTATTCAAAAAATGGGAGTCGGTCTGCACGCCTTCCGCCATCACATCATCTTCACTGATGTCCTGAATCTTTTCGACGCGAATACGGACTATTTCCAGATCGATGCGGCTTGCCCAACGCGGCATATGAATGCCCGCCTGCCATCCCGACTGATCTTCCTGATCCGCCCGATCGACAAAGTGACTGGTGTCGGCTCGATACTGACAATAGCGCGGGTTTTTAAACCGCGTTGGCGAGCGTTCGTAATCGCTCACCTCATTGGCGTCGATAATCGGGCCGCGCCACGTTTCGCGTACCCATAATCTGTCGCCCGGCTGTCCATACGGGCAATGATAACTTAAGTTTTCCATCCCCATAACCCGATTACCCTGAAGGTGATTATTGATAACGTCAATGCCATAACAGCCTTCATGATTGTCCTGTCCCGGACCCATAAGCTGAGATTTCATGATACGACGGGTTTGAGTCTGCTGCCCTGAAAGCAGCGCACGCACCCGCTGATCGCTAAATAAAATCGGGCGTTCTTTCATAATTCACCTCGGTTGCTGACACGCTGACGCCGTAATGAAAAACATCATATGAGCATGTCTGAACGTTAGCGCCGGGAGGCGCGTCAGCGGGAACAATTTATTATATACATTAGCTGTGCTTTTAAATATGCAACGAAAAAAACAAGAAACGTAAACGATTGCGTTATCATGCTTAGCTTTACGACGGCCAGGCACGTCCTGAGGCGCCACTCGCCTGTCATCTTTCTGACATCTGTTTTCTTTACAGTCCCTTACACCAGGCATAGCAGTGTGGTTTACAGGACTCAGCGCGCCCCGGCCCCGATATGGCACAGGCCCAATTCTACCTCAATATCGCTCAATCAGCAGCACATTCGTTTCAATCTTTCCGCTATCCGGGTTTAATCATTTACCTGAAAACCAATTACTTTTTCTGAATAGCGAAATGCTTAAATAGTGAAAAATAGTGTGAAATCCTGAAAATTAGCGCTATAAACATGACATGGATCCCATTTTACCGGCCTGATTCAGCAGGTTATTCGCTGCGGTTCAGCCTGGTATAAAACGGCCCACGGGCTAAATCAGCAAGGAGGAAGCGGTGACATTAATTCACTGGCAATCGCGGTTTGAGAACTGGCTCCATGAAACCTGGCCGCAGGACGACAAAGCGCACGATGTGGCGCATTTGCGTCGCGTCTGGCAAACGGCGCAGCGCATTATGGCGGCACATGATGTCGATGAACTGGTGGTGCTGACCGCCTGCTATTTTCACGACGTTGTAAACCTGCCGAAGAACCATCCGGAACGTCATCTTGCGTCAGCTCAGGCAGCGGCGGAAACGCGGCGTATTCTTCTCACCGTCTTCCCGGACTTTCCGCAAGAGAAATTTGATGCTGTCGCCCATGCGGTGCATGCGCACAGCTTCAGCGCAGGTGTGGCGGCCGAAACGCTGGAAGCCAAAATTGTGCAGGATGCCGACCGCCTGGAGTCGCTGGGCGCCATTGGTCTGGCTCGCGTCTTTTACGTCTCCGGCGCCCTGGGGCGACCGATGTTCGACAGTGTTGATCCGCTTGGCCGCGCCAGGCCGCTGAATGACACCGAATGGGCGCTCGATCACTTCCAGAAAAAGCTGCTCACGCTGCCGCAAACCATGCAAACCGCAGAGGGCAGGCAGATGGCAGAACACAACGCCAGCTTTCTGGTGACCTATATGGCCAAGCTGTGCGCTGAACTGAAAGGGGACTTTTGCTCGTTGGATGAAGAGGTGCTGCGTGAGTTCAGCGCCATCAATGAGAAATATTAAATTTTTGTGACTGTATAGGTTATGAAGGCGCTTTGGGCTACGGTATCGGTGAATTCTTCAGGAGAATCAGCCATGAACGATACCGTGAGCTTAACCATTAAGATCGATCCTGCTTTAAAGGAAATGCTCAAATCCTTTGCCCTTGAAAACCAGATTACACTCAGCCAGGAAGTCAGCCAGCGTTTGCAGGACAGCCTGAACACCTTTCAACATCCGGCGGTAGACAATCAGGGCGTCATCGAAGACGTGGATGCGCCGCTGAGCCTCGACGAAATCAAAAAAGTGCGCGCGCTGCTGAAAAAGACAAAAAAGAAGAAGTAACGATGCTCATCGGAGCCCCTGCCAGCCAGGGGCTTTATTGTCTCAGAGCACAAACTGGCTGAGGCAAGCCGCTGCTACTGCTCTTCATCGCCATAGTAAAGTACGCCGAGCTTGATCAGCGGCCGGCCCTGGTTTTTACGGTGGAGATTGCTGTCGCGCAATGAGTAAACACAGCCGCAGTACTCCTGCTGATAAAAGCGCTCACGCTTGCTTATTTCAATCATTCGCGCTGAACCGCCTTTTTTACGCCAGTTATACTCCCAGTAAACCATATCGGGATAGGGTGCTGCCGCACGCACGCCGCAGTCGTTGATCTGTTGCATATTCTTCCAGCGTGAAATGCCGAGCGAACTGGAAATCGCCTGGAAACCGTGCTCGTGCGCATAAAGCGCGGTGCGTTCAAAGCGCATGTCGAAACACATGGTGCAGCGCGCGCCGCGCTCCGGCTCCCACTCCATGCCCTTCGCTCGCGAAAACCAGTTATCGGTATCGTAGTCGGCATCGACAAACGGAACGCCGTGCTTCTCCGCAAAGCGGATGTTCTCCTCTTTACGCAGCAAATACTCTTTTTGCGGATGAATATTCGGGTTATAGAAGAAAATGGTGTAATCGATGCCAGCGGCCTGAATGGCTTCCATCACCTCGCCGGAGCAGGGTGCGCAGCAGGAGTGCAGAAGCAGTTTTTTTGCGCCGTTTGGCAACTGAAGCGGGGGGCGATTAATGTCTTGCATGGCGGCAGGGGCTCCTTTTTTTTCTGATAAGCGCCAGTTTAGGCGGCGTGGCGCGCAATGTCACGGCGTGGCGGCGGCAAAAATAGCCCGTGTGCCTGGCATCGCGCAGAGTAAGTGATAAACTGACCGCCGTTTTTTCTGATAACCGGACAATCATGAGCGAGCGTGAGAACGTGACGGCGAAAGAGCCTCAGGCGGAGAAGTGGGAGCAGGATCGTCAGCTGATGCGCCAGGTGCTGGACATTTACGACATCAAAACCGTACTGGCCACGCTCGGCAATCGCGCATGGACGCGCGACGGGCTGAACCGCTGGCTCAGCGGTAAAGGTTCGCAAGCGGCGCTCAATGAAGCGGAGATCGCCCAACTCAGGCAGCTTCTCCCTTCGCCGCCGCCGCATCACCCTGATTATGCCTTTCGCTTTATCGATCTCTTTGCCGGTATCGGCGGCCTGCGCAGCGGTTTTGAGGCAGCGGGCGGCGAGTGCGTTTTTACCAGCGAGTGGAATAAATATGCCGTGCGCACCTATAAAGCGAACTGGTATTGCGATCCTGAACGGCACACTTTCAATCAGGATATTCGCGACGTTACCCTGAGCGGCAACCCGGCGGTCACTCCGGCGCAGGCCAGCGAACATATCGTGCGCACCATCCCGGAACATGACGTTCTGCTGGCGGGCTTTCCCTGCCAGCCATTTTCTCTGGCGGGCGTCTCAAAGAAAAATGCGCTGGGCCGCGCGCACGGGTTTGAGTGCGAGGCGCAGGGTACGCTGTTTTTTGACGTGGCGCGCATTATCACCGCCAGGCGACCGGCCATTTTTGTGCTGGAAAACGTTAAGAATCTGAAGAGTCATGATAAAGGGAAGACGTTCCGTATCATCATGGAGACGCTGGACGAGCTGGGCTATGACGTGGCTGACGCGGAGGCCAGCGGCGCCAGCGATCCTAAAATCATCGATGGCAAACATTTTTTACCCCAGCATCGGGAGCGCATCGTGCTGGTGGGGTTTCGGCGGGATCTGCAACTGCCCGCCTTCAGCCTGCGCGCGCTTGCCAGCCACTACCCCGCGCGCCGTACGCCGTTGCGCGAACTGCTGGAACCGGCGGTGGACGCGAAATATATCCTCACGCCCACGCTGTGGAAATACCTTTACCAGTACGCTAAAAAACACCAGGCCAAAGGCAACGGATTTGGCTACGGGTTAGTTGATCCTCTGCTTGAAAACGGCGTGGTGCGTACGCTCTCCGCGCGCTATCACAAGGATGGCTCGGAAATTCTGATCGATCGCGGTTGGGATCGTGCGCTGGGAGAACGTGATTTTGACGATGAAGCCAATCAGCAGCGCCGCCCGCGTCGCCTGACGCCGCGTGAATGCGCTCGCCTGATGGGTTTTGAACAACCTGGCGGGCCGCGCTTCCGTCAGCCGGTTTCTGATACACAGGCCTATCGCCAGTTCGGCAATTCGGTGGTGGTGCCCGCTTTTGCCGCAGTGGCAACGCTGCTGCTCCCGTGGATTAAGCAGGCGGTGAAGATGCGCGCGTAATGCACCAAGCAAGCCTTCGCCATGTATCCGCGACCATTACCGATTTTAGTAAACAGGAGAAGGGGATGAGCATAACCATTCGTAGTACAGAGCAAGATGATGCGAAAGATTATCAGCGAATTTTTGGTAAAAAAGAGGTTCAGGAAAATACGCTGCAACTCCCTTATCCTTCGCTTGATAGCTGGAAAGAGAAACTATCTGCCTATGCCAGACAGGGGAAATATGGTTTTGTTGCCATGCTGGATGGCATTGTGGCAGGCGAAGTCACGATTTTCACGAATGCTAATTCTCGTCTGAAACATGTCGTCAGCTTGGGTCTTGGTGTCGATACGGATTTCTCCGGGAAAGGGGTGGGATCTGAGTTAATGCGCCAGGCAATCCGTTATTCTTTTGACTGGCTGGGCGCAAGAAAAATCGAACTGGAAGTCTTTAGCGACAATGAAAAAGCGATTAGCCTTTACCGAAAGTTTGGTTTTACCGAAGAGGGGCTGAAGCGCGGCGCGGCGTTACGTCACGGCAGATATGAAGACGTGCTGCTGATGGCGCTTCACTCGCCATATTCAACGCTGGCTGCGCCATAGAGATTACGTTTGGGAAAATATTCCGGTGTCCTGTCTCTTCGACAGATCACGACGATTAAACGTGCTGGCGTACACGGACAATATTATGGCTGACGTACACTCTTCTGAAATCCGCAGTAAAAATATGCGCGCCATTCGCACCCGCGATACGGCGATTGAAAACCGGCTGGCAACGCTGCTGGCCGAGCTGGGGCTGAGCTATGAGGTGCAGGATAAAACGCTGCCCGGCCGTCCTGACTTTGTTCTGCGCCAGCATCAGGCTATTGTTTTTGTCCACGGCTGTTTCTGGCATCACCATGACTGCCATCTGTTTAAAGTGCCGGCGACGCGCACCACGTTCTGGATGGAAAAAATTGCCGGCAACGTCGCGCGTGATCAACGTTTTACCGGCGAACTCACCGCCGCAGGCTGGCGGGTGCTGATTGTCTGGGAATGCGCGTTACGCGGAAAGATGAAGCTGGACAACGAGGCGCTGAGTTCACGCCTCGAAGAGTGGATATTTGCCGGCAGCGGCAACGCGGAGATTAATGTAAAAGGCATCCACCAGTCGTAGCGCTGTTGCTGAAGCTGCAAATTTTCATCCCCGCTCCATGTCAGCGGACGAGGCTGCGCATGGCTCCCTCACTGACAGGGTTTAACGTCAGGCGGTGCAGGGAACAGGTATTTCCCCAGCGTCACCAGCACCACCGCCAGAATAATGACGCCGAGCGCCAGCCACTCGCGGGACGTCAGGCTCTCACCGCCAAAGCTGATGCCGAGCAGCACCGCCACCACCGGATTCACGTAGGCATAGCTGGTGGCAATGGCGGGCGTGACGTTGCGGATCAGATACATATAGGCGTTAATAGCGATAACGGAACCAAACAGGCTCAGGTAGCCCAGAGCAAGAAAGCCCTGCAAGGTAGGCGCCGCCGTCAGCTTTTCACCGCTTAACGCGCTGGCGACAAGCAGCACTGCGCCCGCCGTCAGCATTTCGACCGCACCCGCCATCATGCCCGACGGCAGCGTAATGCGCGATCCCCATACTGAACCGAATGCCCAACTAAGCGAACCAATCAGAATCATCACGGCCCCCCAGGGATTGCCGCCTAAATGGCCGCCGCTGTTCAGTAAAATAATGCCGACCAGGCCGACGGCGATTCCGACCCACTCAATCCAGCGGGTCTGGATGCCAAACAGGCGGCTGAAGCACATGGCGAACAGCGGCACGGTTGCCACCATCACGGCCGCAATGCCGGACGGCACGTTTTGATGCTCGGCCACCGTTACCGCGCCGTTGCCGACGGCCAGCAGCATAATGCCGACCAGCGCCGCATTCCCGGCCGCGCGCCAGGAGGGCAATTTCTCACCGCGCAGCAGCAAAAAAGTCATCAGGACTATACCCGCCATTAAAAAACGCAGCCCGGCCAGCAACATAGGCGGCCAGCTCTCCACGCCGAGGCGAATCACAAAATAGGTTGAACCCCAAATAAAGTAGAGGGCAAACAGCGCGGCAATAAGGGTGGGCAGAGAGGAGGCGCGGCGTAACATAATTCACTTATTTTTTAATTAACGTTGCGTTAACTTAACCTCAAACCCGCCTCACAACCAAATGAAAAAGCGGATTTTTTCGCTGGCTAAGGATTGTGATCCCATAAACGACGTGGCTGGTGCATAATTGATGAAGATCGCATTTGTTAACATTCTCACGGTGAACCATGAACAGTATCAAACTCACGGTAAAACGGCTCTATAAACTCAGCGGCGAACGCATGGTGAATGCGCAGGCGACGGCGCATGTTTACGTGGGTGAGAAACGGGTGGTAACCGAAGAGATTACAGGCATGACCGAAAGTCCGGTCAGTAAATTTCTGCATCATACCGAAGCGCAGGGTCAGCCGGTGAGAGTGGAATGGGAGTGTGACGGTATTGCCGATATGGCTGTGGTTGAAGTGCAGGTTTGTCCCTGCTGTCAGCATAATGAACTGGAATAAGGAAACGCATTTTGGCCGGAAGTAGCTTACTGACGCTGTTAGATGATATCACCACGCTGCTGGATGATATTTCGGTAATGGGAAAGATTGCGGCAAAAAAAACCGCAGGTGTGCTGGGAGACGATCTTTCGCTGAACGCGCAGCAGGTAAGCGGAGTGAAAGCCAACCGTGAACTGCCGGTAGTGTGGGGCGTGGCAAAAGGTTCGTTTATTAACAAGCTGATCCTGGTGCCGCTGGCGCTGGTGATCAGCGCGCTGGCGCCGTGGGCGATTACGCCGCTGTTGATGATTGGCGGCGCTTACCTTTGCTATGAAGGCATGGAAAAGGTGCTGCACAGCGTCCACAAGGACAAATCAGAGAAAACGCCGGAGGCGCGCGAAAAGCGGCTACAAAGCCTGGGCAAGGAGAATGCGGCGGAATTCGAGAAGAAAAAAATCAAGGGCGCGGTGCGTACCGATTTTATTCTCTCCGCTGAAATCGTGGCCATTACCCTGGGGATTGTTGCCGAGGCGCCGCTGCTCAACCAGGTGCTGATCCTTTCCGGCATCGCGATCCTGGTGACCGTGGGGGTCTATGGCATCGTGGCCGGCATTGTTAAAATTGACGATTTAGGCATGTGGTTGCAGGAAAAATCTTCTGCGGTAGCGAAAAGCATCGGCGGCGCGCTGCTGGCGATGGCGCCGTGGATGATGAAGATTCTGTCGGTGGTCGGCACGCTGGCGATGTTTCTGGTCGGCGGCGGTATTGTTGTTCACGGTGTGCCTGCCCTTCACCATGCAATTGAGCATTTCACGGCGGGGTATGGCGGCGTCAGCGGCTCGATTATCGTCAACCTGGCAAACCTGGTGGCGGGGCTGATAGTGGGTGCGATTGTGCTGTTGGTGGTCAATCTGATTGCCAAAGTGCGGGGTAAATCAGTATAAAAGCAGACGATGTGCATTCAGACTACGCAGGAGTGACGATGGAAGACGATATTTTCGAATTTGATATTGATGCTCAGTTAGAGCAGGCAGAAGCCAGAGCAGAAGAGAAAGCCCGCGAAGTGCCGCAGGATCTCAGTGACGAAGCGGACTGCGAAGGCTGTAAAATCTGACCAGGGCGCAAACAAAAAGCGGGTGAATTCACCCGCTTTTTTTACGTTTCGCCGTCGCCGGAAACGTTACACGTTCCCTTCGTTATCCTCTTCTACGGCTTTATAGATGCGTTGCAGGATATCCGGAAACGCAGACTGCACGCGGCTCCAGCTCGGTATAAACGGCTTTTCGTTCGGGCGCTCGATAAACGACTGGCCTGCATCAAGGATCGCCTGAGTAAACATTTCAACCGCTGCCTCTTCGGCATGCTGATCGAACTTCAGGCCGTTCATCGTCGCCTCATGGCTGTAGGTTTCCATCATATCGAGCGCGTTACGATAATAGGTGGCCTTCAGCACGCGGAAAGAGTCGCTGGTGATATTCACACCCATGGTTGCCATCTTACGCAGCAGTGACTGCACGATATCGTTGCTCATCCGGCGCAATCCGCCCGTGCCGTCCTCTTCGGAGAGCGGTTGATGTTTGTGGTCGTAGTTATCGGCGATCTCCACCTGACAGCTCTGTCGCGTGGTGTAGTTACGATAAATTTCCGATAACACGCCGATCTCCAGTCCCCAGTCGCCCGGCAGCTTGATGCCGTTGAGCACGTGGGTGCGCATGGCAAATTCGCCCGACAGCGGATAGCGGAAGCTGCTCAGGTAGTCGAGATACTCCGAGTGCCCGTAAACCTTTTGTAGCGAACGCAGCAGCGGCCCAACCAGCAATCGGCCTACGCGGCCATTCAGTTTGCCGTCGGCGACGCGAGCGTAGAATCCCTTACAGAACTCATACTGAAACGCAGGGTTGGCCAGCGGGTAGAGCAGTCGCGCCAGCATGCCTCGCTCATAGGTGACGATATCGCAGTCGTGCAGCGCCACGCAGGAGGAGCGGTCTGATGCCAGCGTGTAGCCAGTGCAGAACCAGACGTTGCGGCCTTTACCCGGTTGAGAAGGCGACAGTCCCTCTTTATCCAGCTCGGCGTCCAGTGCTTTCAGTCTCGGGCCGTCGTTCCACAGGATACGGTGACGCTGCGGCAGCCGCGAAAAGAACTCCCGCGCGAATAAAAACTGTTCGCGGTCGGCACGATCGAGACCAATCACAATCTCTTCGAGATAGGGCACCTTCGCCAGTTCATCGACAATTTTACCGAGCGCCGGGCCTTCCAGTTCGGAGAAGAGCGAGGGAAGGATCAACGCCATTTTGCGCTTTTCAGAGAAGCGAACCAGATCTTCCTCAAGCGTTTCAACGGAACGTCCGGTTAAATTATGGAAATTTGTTATCACGCCATTCTGAAAAAAATCACTCATTACATTCCCCTTAATCGAATTATCTTGCGAAAAAAAGCGCTACTCCTGCGCTAAAAACCAGGTCAGGCCTTCGCTCCAGCCTTCGGGGCCATAAAGCGCGCAGCGGTAGATCCGCGCTTCATCGCGACGTGAAAGCGTAACGGGCGTGTTGTTATAGCCTTTAATGACAACGGCATAATCCGTGCTGTCCAGCATGGGCGCATCATTCGGCCCGTCGCCCAGCCCTAACGTAATCCAGGGCTGCCCGGCGCGCGAGGGGATATGCTTCAGCAGCCACGCCAGCGCCGTGGCTTTGCCGCTGCCTTCATTCATCACGTGCCAGAAGCGCCCGCCCTGAATCAGCGCCAGGCGTTGTTCTTTCAGCGCCTGCTGAAAACGATCAAAGTTCTCCTGGCTGTCACGCCAGATGATGCTCTCTGAACCCTGACGATCTTTCGCCAGCGCCGCATCGGCCGGCGTCAGGCCCGTCCACTCCGAAACTTCTTTTTCCGTGACGTCGGCAAAACCAATGAATTTGAAGCCCTGCTGATTGCGTAACTGCGCCAGGGTTTGGCAAATGGCGGGATAGTCCTTGCCATCAGGGATGAGCGGCGGCACCTCGCTGACATCGCCGCCGTTAACTACCGCGCCGTTTTCGCCAATCCAGGGCGCGCCGGAAATGCCCAGCGCCTGCTGAAGCGGCACGATCTCCGCAGCCGTCTTGCTGGAACAGATCACGACTGGCACGTCGGCGGCATTCAGCCTGTCGAGCCATGATTGAGCAGGCTCCCAGCCGTAAGTGTGATGATCAAGCAGTGAACCATCCAGGTCGGTCACTATCATTAAAGGATCCTGCACCGTTGGCATATTGGCATTCCTCATCTGTGCGGCAAAAGTGCTGCATTATCATGGAGTATAGACTTACTGCTCTTTGGTAGAGGCTTCTTTACCCGCCGAAAAGGGAACGGTGCAGGGAAAACCAGGAATTTTCTCAAAAGATAGCGGGCTGATAATCACCCAGGAAACAAGTTTGCGTTTTAGCAGGCGGCGTCAGCACTGGCATCACGAGGGAGTGGTTTAAAAACAGGCTGCAAAGTCAGGGAGATAAGCGTTGAACTTAAGACTTGTCTTAGTCTTGAGTTGCGCTACGCTTTGTTTGTCTAAGAATTTCCTGTGTAACGAATTTTATTTATGAACTTTCATACCCGGCCACTGGCCGGGTTTTTTTATTTTTAACGGGCAAAAAAAAAGCCCGCGCTGCGCGGGCAAAATCCTTGTTACGTCTGCGCCTTTGGGTGGAGCAGTGAAAGAAGTGTAAGATTTTACGCTGTTATAAATCTCGTCAGGAAACGTTAAGAAAGTGAAAAAGAGGATTACGATGCTTTACGTTAGAGGTAAGGCAAAGCGGTGATAAACGGCTAAGCTTATCAATCAATTATAAGAGCTACTCTTTTAAAAAAGGATCGTTTATGGATTTTTTACGCATTGTTATTGCCATTCTTCTGCCGCCTTTGGGCGTTTTCATGCAGGTCGGCTTTGGCGGCGCCTTCTGGCTTAATATTCTGTTGACGATTTGTGGCTACATTCCCGGCATCGTGCACGCCGTCTGGGTCATCGCGCGCCGTTAACCGCTCGCGCTGCGCCGTGCAGGAATTTCAGATAAACTTAGCGCACACACGGGAGGGAATGCGATGAAGGTCAACGATCACGTTACGGTTAAAACGGATGGCGGCGAACGGCGTCCGGGCAAAGTGCTGGCGGTGGAAGAGTTCAGCGAAGGGACGATGTTTCTTGTTTCGCTGGAAGACTATCCAATGGGGATCTGGTTCTTTAACGAAGTTGGCCATACCGATGGCATTTTTGTCGAACCGCATCCGGCAGGATAACGGTTTCTGACGTGCAGCGGCTTTCGCCGCTGCATGCTGCATTGACTCAAAACGTTTCCCAGTTATTGCCTTCCGCCAGCGCAGGGCGAGCGGGCAGGGCAGGCGTCTTCAACGTTGTCGGGGCTGGCACCACCGACGCGGCGGCGCGCGATGCGCTCTCGCGGAGTTGAAAGGCTGCAACGGCCTGAGTCAGACGCGAAGCCTGTTCTTCCAGCGACGAGGCGGCGGCCGTCGCTTCTTCAACCAGCGAGGCGTTCTGCTGCGTGACGTTATCCATTTCGGTAACGGCTACGCTGACCTGCTGAATGCCGCGACTCTGCTCATCCGAGGCGGCGGCGATCTCCGCCATGATATCCGTTACCCGGCCTACGGCGCCGACAATATCGGTCATGGTTTCGCCGGCATGGCTCACCTCAGAGGAACCTTTATCGATAAGTGACACCGACTCGGCAATCAACCCCTCAATCTCTTTTGCCGCACCGGCGCTGCGCTGCGCCAGATTACGTACCTCGCTCGCCACCACGGCAAAACCGCGACCCTGCTCGCCCGCTCTGGCCGCTTCTACCGCCGCATTAAGTGCCAGAATGTTGGTCTGAAATGCAATGCTGTTGATCACGGTGGTGATTTCGGCAATTTTCTTCGAGCTGCCGGAAATGTTGTTCATGGTAGCGATCACGCCGGAGACAATACTGCCGCCCTGATGCGCTTTGCCTGACGCATCTGCGGCCAGTTGGCTGGCGTGATGCGCATTCTCGGCGTTCTGTTTCACCGTGGCGGTCAGTTGCTCCATGCTGGCGGCCGTCTGCTCAAGCGCGGCGGCCTGTTGTTCGGTACGCGACGAGAGATCGGTATTACCTGCGGTGATCTCGCTGGAGCCCTGGTAAATAGCCACCGCCCCTTCGCGAACCACGCCAACCGTCTGAACCAGCGACTGCTGCATAATTTGCAAATTACTGCCCAGCATGCCGATCTCGCCGCGCCCCCACTGCTGTATCGGTGCAGTGAGATCGCCCTGCGATATCCGCTCTATACGCTCTACCGCCTGATGCAGTGGCGTAATCACCACCCGACGCAGGAAGATGAAGGTGGTCAGGGTGAGCAGCAGCGCGGCGGCAAAGGCGCAGGCCATCATAATAAAGCTCAGACGTGTCTCCCGCTGCGCTTCGGCGTTGATCGCGCTGGCGCGTGCAGTGCGGATTTGAATGGCTTTCAGCAGGATGGCGTTATAAGCATCGTCCAGCTTGCGTGTGGTCTCGGTCTCCTGCGAAATCACCCCTTCAAAGCTGCCGTCTTTCGCGGCCTTAACCATCGGCAGCAGCCCCTGATTCAGATAGGCCTCAAAGCGTGTTTTCAGATCGTCATCCATGGCCGCATCGGCAGGCGTTTTCACCCGACGATTGAGATAGCTGGTGAAGCTGTCGCTGGCCTGCCGGATACGTTTGTCCGTCTGCTTCATGGCGGCTTCGAAAGCGTCCATTTCGCCAATGCGCGCTGACGCACCTGCCTGGATAATGTTGAGTCGGGCGGTACGCAGGTTATTAGAACTGTTAGAAACCGCCATGCGTACCTGAATCTCTTCGGTAACATCCTTCAATGACTGATTACTGTGGGTCAGAAAGTAGCTGGCGAGGCCGATACACAAGGCGAATAACAAGAGAATGCCGCCAAGGATAACGGTAAATAAGGGAACGAGGCGCAGATGTTGCCAGAAGCTAATCCCATTCGGTTCGGCACTAAGCTGTAATGATTTCATGTCCATTTGCTCTCTGTAAGGATGATCAATGCGAGGTGTTGTAGAAGTCGCTTAAGAACATCGGCAGAGAAGGAAAAAGGGTGAGACGGGAAATGAGATCCAGATAACATAATGAGAAAGAAGAGCAAAAAAAAGCCGGCTGGCGCCGGCTTTCGGGTCACTGTCACCTGACGTTGACGTAGATACCGCTGGTCACGTTATCGGTCAGGCGGACCACATGGTAAATAACCTGCTTGTTGTGTGTTTTGATTTTACGCTTAATATTGCCTTTATGGGAAGAAACCGTCTTGGCCTTAATTTGCATTTTATCCGATATCTGTATGGTATCGTGGCCAGACATCCACATTTTAAGCATGTTTGATTCAGTCTGACTGAGCGTCAAAGGATGAATCTCACTGCTGGCTGAGTAGCGTGAAGATATATTATTATTTTTCTGAAAATACGCCAGTAATAAACTATCCAGTGTTGCAGGCTTAATCGCTTTTGAGGTAATAATCAGGTTCTTACGAACGTACAGATACTCCTCGAAATGAATATTAGAAATAGCCATAAAAATAAAAAACAGTGTATCAGGGTGGTGCATGATAATGGTTCTGATGCGCTGGCTGGCGTCAGCTTCATGAATGAAACAATCTTCATTAATAAAAACCACGCCCGGCTGAAGCTGCTGACATTTTGTTTGTAGCTGTTCAATGTCGCTAACGGAGGTAATATTTTTCTTTTTCACCCCTTTAACTGACATATAGTCCATGAGCCCAAGCCGTGTGTAGTTGCATGAATCCATTATAATCGTTGGCATAATAGTGACCCTCACCAAATTGTTATCCGTTTAAATCAACGATGAATTACGCGTTTGTGTAGTAACTGTGTAGTACTAATTAAATGCTGAATGGTGATCTCATTATTATTTCTTTCTTAAACTGTCAAAGGCGGTTGATAAGCCGCATTCATCCTGCCCATCTGTTTTAAAGCAAAGCGTTTCTCAGTTAACCAGGTTACTGAAATTGCTCATTTTTTATGGGTTCTCTGACTAAATTATCAATGTACAGTGTTGAAAGTCATTTTTGTGATCCACGACACTATCGCGCAGATCGCAGAAAATTCTGATAGGACGAATCCTAAAAAACATTCATTTTTCGAATGAATGCCTGTGAAAAAAGCGTTGACATCATCTTTTGCATAGTCATCAATGCATCAAAGCCTGAATAATTAAAAAAGTTATTAAAAATCAGCAGGTTGATGGAAGCGGTGCGACTCCGTACCGCGCAATGATACACATTTTACCCTTCATAAAATACGTCATATCCGGCTTGATAAGAATTATTTTCACTGGCGCACTCTTCTTATCAGAATTTCCTTAATGAAATTCTGATAAATATGGATCGGAAAATGCAGCTATACATTTTCAACGCTTAACAATGCTTATCTCATTACCAGGAAATAGTTAAGATTACTTACCTGGCATTTCAGACAAAATAGAGGAGAGTAGATCGAACACCTCACTGAACAAATGTTCACTGAAAGGCGCTATGAGGGGCATCATCAGGCTCAGGAAAACAATGCCCAATGATAAGGTAACGGGAAAGCCAATGGCGAAAACAGAGAGCTGAGGTGCAACGCGGTTTAACAAACCCAGGGCCAGGTTAAGCGTGAGCAGCAGAGTAATCAACGGCAGCGCTAATCGCAGGCCATTAAGGAAAATCAGACTTGCCGCTTTCGTCAGCGCCATAAACGCGTTTGCGTTAACGGGTTCGCCGCCGATAGGCAGGGTATGAAAACTGTCGGCGACCATCGAAATCAGCCAGAGATGGCCGTTGAAGGTTAAAAACAGCAGCATGACCAGCAAATCCATAAAGCGAGCCAGCACTGGCATATTCAGGCGGCTGGCAGGATCAAAGAAGGTGGCGAAGGACAACCCCATTTGCAAACCAATCACTTCTCCGGCAGTCCGTACCGCAGCGAAAGCGAATTGCATCGTAAAACCTATCGCGATGCCTATAAGAATTTGCTGAATCAGCAGCCAGAAGCCGCCAACTGAGAACAGCGTCATATTTACCGGCGGCAGCGAGGGGATTAATACCCAGGTGATCATCACGCCCAGCCCCAGCTTCACTTTTCGGCTGATGGCTTTTTCGCTGAGCAGCGGCGCGGTCATGATCAATGCCAGCACGCGGGCCAGCGGCCAGAAAAGCTGGCTGGTCCACGCAATGAGCTGACTGCTGTCGAAGGTAATCATTAACCGATCATATAAGGCAGATTGCTAAACAGGGTGCGCATATAGTCCAGCACCAGATTCAGCATCCACGGGCCTGCCACCACGATAGTGGTCACAACGGCCAGAATTTTAGGAATGAACGACAACGTTTGTTCATTAATCTGCGTTGCCGCCTGAAGCAGGCTGATAACCAGACCGCTGAGCAGCGCGGCCAACAGCAGAGGGGCGGCCAGGGCCAGCGCAACCTGCATGGCATCGTGACCAATAACCATCACCGATTCAGGTGTCATAGTGACTCCAAAAGACCTAAAGGCCGGGTTCGCCGGACGTTACGAATAAAAGCTCTGCGCCAGCGATCCCACCAGCAATTGCCAGCCATCCACCAGAACAAAAAGCATCAGCTTAAAGGGCAGCGAAATGGTCGCCGGTGGCACCATCATCATCCCCAGCGCCATCAGTACGCTGGCAACGACCAGGTCAATAATCAGAAACGGAATGAAAACGGTAAAACCAATCTGGAAGGCTGTTTTCAGCTCGCTGGTAACGTAAGCGGGCAGAAGAATACGCATCGGCACGGCTTCCGGTCCCTGCAACGGCGGCGTGTTGGCGAGGCGGGCGAAAAGTGCCAGGTCGGCTTCACGCGTCTGACGCAGCATAAACTCACGCAGCGGCTGAGCGCCTTTATCAATCGCCACCTGCATGCTGATTTTGTCCTGGCTGAACGGCAGGTAGGCTTCATCGTAAATCTTGTCGAACACCGGGCCCATAATGAAGAATGTCAGGAACAGCGCCAGGCCAAGCAGAACCTGGTTAGGCGGCGCAGAGGGCGTACCAAGCGCGTTGCGCAGCAAACCAAATACGATAATGATGCGGGTAAAGCTGGTCATCATCAGCAAAATGGCCGGAAGAAAAGTCAACGAGGTAATAAAAACCAGCGTCTGCACCGGCAAGGACCAGCTCTGTCCGCCGTTAGACATTGGTTGACTAATCAGGCCAGGAAGCTGCGCGTGAGCGCCCGGCGCCAGCAGTAAAAGCAGCGCCAGCAGAGACAGAGTGCGTTTCATTATGGCTTTCCGGGGCGTTTGATTAACGTCTGCAAAACCTGACGGAAGTCTGCCGGAGCAGCCGGAGGTTCCACATTTTCTTCTTCCGGGGCGGGCGGCAGCGTGTGCAGATGGGTAATCTGCTGGCTGGTTACGCCGAGAACCAGGCGAGCATTTTCCACGTTGACAATTACCACGCGCTCGCGCTGTCCTACCTGACAGCTTGCGCTGACCGAAAGGCTTTTCTGCCCACGGACGCCGCGTTTAGGCGCAAAGCCAAAGCGCTTCGCCAGCCACGCGCAGGCGAGGATCAACAGAATAATCACGGCCAGAACGGTGCTGACCTGCGTCAGCATCGAACCGGTAGAGATGGCCGGCTGACCAACCGGCTGATGCTGTACCTGGGTTGTTTTTTCGTTCATTAGCGGCTCAGACGACGCATACGTTCAGACGGCGTAATGATATCGGTAATACGCACGCCGTATTTATCAGCAACCACCACCACTTCGCCCTGCGCGATCAGGTAGCCGTTGATGAGAATATCCAGCGGCTCGCCCGCCAGACCTTCCAGCGCGACCACGGAACCCTGCGTCAGGCGCAGCAGCTCTTTAATGGTCATTTTGGTACGGCCCAATTCAACGGTCAGCTTGACCGGGATATCCATAATCAGATCGATATCCTGGAGCGAACCGGCAACGTCATTGCTTTCAAAGCTTTTAAAGACGCTTTCCGTTGGGGTGGTGCTGGCCTGCTCATTCATCGCGTCAGCCCACAGGTCGTCCGCGGAGATGTCGTCTTCGGACGGCTTATTGGTATCACTCATCGGGCTGTTCCTCATTCATCGAGTGCAAAATCGGGTTAATCAGATGTTCAACGCGCAGCGCGTACTGTCCGTTCAGGGTACCGTACTGGCTGGTTAATACCGGGACGCCATCAACGTGCGCGATAATGCGATCCGGTTTATCAATCGGTAATACATCGCCAGGCTTCAGCGCCAGCAGGCGTGAAATGCGCATCGACACGTCGGCAAAGTTAGCAACCAGCTCCAGTTCGGAGTGCTGAACCTGCTTAACCAGCGTCTCGCGCCACTGATGATCTTCCTGACGCGAGTTCTCCAGCGGCGGGTTGACCAGCGTTTCACGCAGCGGTTCGATCATGGCGAACGGAATGCAGATAGTAAATTCGCCTACCAGGTTGCCGATCTCAACGTGGAACGGCGTGGTGATCACGATATCGTTCGGGGAAGTGGTGATGTTGGTAAACTTCACCTGCATTTCCGAGCGAACATATTCCACTTCAATCGGATAGATAGGCTTCCATGCTTCACTATAGCCTTCAAGCGCCAGTTTGAGCATGCGACGGATCACACGTTGCTCGGTGGCGGTGAACTCGCGGCCTTCCACTTTGGTCGGAAAACGACCGTCGCCACCAAACAGGTTATCAACAGCAATAAACACCAGGCTTGGCGAAAATACCACCAGTGCCGTCCCGCGCAGCGGCTTAAGCTGAATCAGGTTCAGGTTGGTTGGCACCGGCAGGTTGCGCGCAAACTCATGGTATGGCTGGATCTTGATTGCGCCGACGGTGATATCCGGGCTGCGGCGCAGCAGATTAAACAGTGCCATACGATACGAGCGTGCAAAACGTTCGTTAATGATCTCCAGCGCCTGTAAACGTTCGCGAACCATGCGACGCTGGGTATTGGGATCGTAAGGACGAATATCACCATCGCCAGCGTTGTTGACGTTCTCTTCTGCCGCGCTGTCGCTGTCGCCATTGAGCAGCGCGTCAATTTCCGCCTGAGAAAGAATGCTGTCGCCCATGTTATTACCTCAGGATAAACGCAGTAAAGAGCACGTCGCTCACTACCTGCTGAGGCTGACCGGGTACCAGCGGCGGTGCCAGTACAGCTTTAATTTCTGACACCAGCGCCTGTTTGCCCTGTTCGTTGGCCAACGAAGCGGCATTCTGACGTGAAAGCAGCAGCAGTAAACGGCTGCGCACTTCCGGCAGAAAATCGTTCATGCGACGACGCGTCTCTTCATCGGGCAGACGGAGCGTAAAGCCCACGTACAGCACGCGATCGGGATCGTTATCAGGATTGATCAGGTTAACCGTAAAAGTATCCATCGCAAAAAACACCGGCGCGGGAGGCGGCTCCGGCTTGTGGGCCTGAGCGGCATCGGCGGAAGTGCTCTTCATGCGCCAGACTATATAGCCCGCCACGCTACAAGCGACCAGAGTCACCACCAGTATTATCGGCAGCAGGAGCTTGCGTTTTCCGCTTTTGGCTTTTTTATCAGACATATGAGCTATGACTTCCTGTGATGATGTAGGAGGTTTTGAACAACGTCGTTCTTATTTCCTCCGGCTTTATGGGCAGATTATCCCGCGTCTTGCGCCAAACAATAGGCAGAAAAGACGCGGATTTTGCCGCTAGCTTAGGCGTTTGTCTTTATCAGGCAAAAATATCGACGGCGCTGTTGCCGGAAGCGCGCGCCTGGAGCGAGGCAGGCACCGCCAGCGGCGTCACATCGGCGTCGCCGTCAGCGGTGAGGCTGAAGGTATTGCCGCCGCTGTTACGCGGCTGTTGCTGCTGTCCGTTAAAGCTTTGTCCCTGTTGAAACGCGTCACTGCTGACGTTGCTTTGGCCCAGACTGATGCCGTTTTCCGCCAGGGCGGTGCGCAGCTGCGGAAGCGCGGCTTCAAGCGCGGCACGCACATGACTGTGACTGGAAACCATGCTGAGCTGCGCCTGATCGTTATCCAGTTTCAGGCTGATCTGGATGCTGCCAAGATCCTGTGGATGCAAATGCAGCTCGGCGCTCTGCTGGCCGTTGCGGCTGAACATAAGGATCTGCTGTCCCAGCGCCTGTTGCCACTCCTCACTTCCCAACTGTGAGGTAAGCTGCGGCGTGGCTGCCGTGGCGGCAAACGGTGAGACGGCGGCAGGCGTAACGGCGGCCGACGTTGCGCCGAGCAGCGTATTGCTGGTCGCAGCAGCAGGCGCGGCAACGGAATTGTCTTTATCGGCTTCTTTACCGACCTGGCTCATTACCTGCTGAAACGTGTTGGTTTGTGAGGCAACATCCACAGGCGCATCCGGTGCATGTGCCGCGCTCTGATTAAGGCTGGCGGTCAGGCTTTTACCCGTTTTGTCGGCAGAGGCTGGCGTATCGCCGGTCAGCATCGCGCCGATCGTGCTCTGTTTGCCCACTTTATCCTGTACGGACTCCGTTACCGCCTCGCCGCTTTTCAGCGCGCTGCCGGTCGGCTGGGTCGCCGTTGGCGGCAGCATGGCGAAAAGCGCCTGAAGGGTTTGCATATCGCTGTCGCTGAGTGAGACAGCCGGATGCTGCTCATCTTCTTTCTCATCACTGACGGTTTTCACCGCGTCTTTACCGCCCGGCTGCCGGGTAAGCAGCGCGTTCAGCGTTTCCGGCTTATCAAGCGACATCAGCAACGCGTTCAGTTTCTCTTTTGAGGCCTGGCCGGTGTCGGCGGTTTGGGCCGCGTCAGTTGCCTGACCGGCAGAATCACTCTGTTTCGCCAGCGACAGCAGTTTATTACCGAGCAGGGCGACAAAACCCTGAGACGCTTTGCCCTGCGCGCCGTCGACGCTGTCGCCTGCGCCAGCGATATCAGCAGCGGCATCGGCCTGGGCGGCGTCAGCTTTGCCGTGGTTCGCGCTGGGTTTAGTTCCGGAAGTCACACCTGGCAACGTAATCATTCGCCTTTCCTCAATGATGCCCGCTGGGCAAATTCATCCATCCGTTTCTGATCGAGACGGTTTTCTTGTAAGAGTGCGTTAGCCTGCGCACGTGCCTGAAGGGTTTCATAGGCGTGCAGCCGCTGCTGTTTGTCGCGCCAGAAGTTCAACGCGTTTTCTACCCGACTGTTCCAGTGCGCAAGCTGCTGGCGGTGCTGTTCAATCGCTTTTTCCAGCGTTTCGATAAACTGGTGATAGTTGTACCAGCGGGTGCTGGCAATCCCTTCCGCCATCGTATTGTTCAGAGATTTACGATACTCATCCTGATAGTTGAGCAGCATTAATAACTGCTCATCGGCCTGTTTCTGAGCGCGCCGTACGTCGCCAAGCTGGATGGCGGCCTTTTCGAGGTCTTTCTGCGCCAGATCGCACAGGGTATCGATGGGCGATGCTTGTTTAGCCATAACCTCTCCCGAACGTTAACCAAAAATGGCCTGTAGATGCAGGCAGGCGTCGTCAAAGGTGCTGCGTTCGAACATGCCCTGTTGCAGGAAGGTTTCCAGCTCAGGATAGAGTTTGATCGCTTTATCCAGCATCGGGTCGCTGCCCGCCGCATAGGCGCCCACGCTGACCAGATCGCGGTTACGCTGGTAGCTGGAGAGCAACTGCTTAAACTGGCGAACGCGCGCGTAGTGTGTCTCATCAATCAGATGCGCCATTACGCGGCTGATTGAGGCTTCAATATCAATGGCCGGATAGTGGCCTGATTCCGCCAGGCGGCGCGACAGCACAATGTGGCCGTCAAGAATGGCGCGCGCCGAATCGGCAATCGGGTCCTGCTGATCGTCGCCTTCCGTCAGGACGGTATAGAAGGCGGTAATCGAACCGCCGCCGTCGATGCCGTTACCGGCGCGCTCAACCAGCGCGGGCAGCTTGGCGAATACTGAAGGCGGATAGCCTTTGGTTGCGGGCGGTTCGCCGATAGCCAGGGCGATCTCACGCTGCGCCATAGCATAGCGGGTCAGGGAGTCCATAATCAGCAGCACGTGCTGGCCACGGTCGCGGAAATCTTCGGCGATGCGGGTGGCGTACGCCGCGCCCTGCATGCGCAACAGCGGCGACACATCCGCCGGCGCCGCAATCACCACCGCGCGCGCGCGTCCTTCCGCACCCAGAATGTTCTCGATAAAGTCTTTTACTTCACGCCCGCGTTCGCCGATCAGCCCGACCACAATCACGTCCGCTTTGGTATAACGCGCCATCATGCCGAGCAGCACGCTTTTGCCCACGCCGGAGCCGGCGAACAGGCCCATGCGCTGGCCGCGTCCGACGGTCAGCAGCGCGTTGATCGCGCGAACGCCGGTGTCCAGTACGTCGGTAATCGGCGTGCGTTGCAGTGGGTTAAAGGGCGGGGTGATCAGCGGCGCGCGGTAGCCGGTTTCCGGCGCGGGCAGGCCGTCCAGCGGACGCCCGCTGCCATCCAGTACGCGGCCCAACAATTCCGGGCCGAGCATTAACTGTTTACCACTGTGCTGGCTGTCGCCCGCAACGCGTGCATAAACGCGCGCGCCGGGTAAAATGCCTTCCACTTCTTCCAGCGGCATCAGGAACAGCCGCTGTCCGTTAAAGCCGACCACTTCGCTTTCCACTTCGGACACGTTTTGACCGTCCAGGCGCTCAATCACGCAGGTGGCGCCCAGCGGAAGCTGTAGGCCGGTTGCCTCAAGCACCAGACCGGTGGCGCGGGTCAGGCGGCCGTAGCGGCGCACATCCGGCACCTGGGTCAGGCGGTTTTCGAACGAATCAAGCGCGCCAAGCCAGCGCGAAAGGCGAGTGCTCATCAGAGTTCTCCGGGCGCGGCCAGACGGCAAAGTTCATGCCAGCGCGTGGCAATGCTGGCATCCAGATCGCCATCTTCGGCGCTGACCTTACAGCCGCCGGGATGGATGGTGCTGTCCGCCATCAGGCGCCAGCCATGCAGGCTGAGCGTGGCGCCCAGCGTCTGTTCAACGCGCTGTAAATCATCCGGATGCACGCGCAGGGTCGGTTTGCCGCTGAACATCGGTTCCTGCTGGATCATCCCCTGAATCTGGCGAAGCAGGGCGGTGCCGTCGACGTGCGGCGCCTGGCCGATGACCTGCCGCGCGGCTTCCAGCGCCAGCTGCATCAGGCGTGCGGCGATGACGCTGTCCAGCGCCTCCAGCGTGTGATGAAACTCGGAAACCAACTGCTGCATGCGCGCCTGAAGCGGCGCCTGCTGCTGCTGTGCTTCCGCCAGACCCTGCTGGAAACCGGCGTCATAGCCCGCTTTCTGCCCTTCGCTGAAGCCTTGCTGATGACCTTCGGCGTAGCCAAGACCCTGGGCCTCGGTGCGCACCTGGCTTTGCAACTGCTCCAGCGCGAACTGTTGCTGATCAAACGGTTCTTCCTCATCGACGACCGGCTCCATCCGCTCGATAACGGACGGCTTATTAAGCTGAGCCAGGTCGTTGGGCTGCCAGCGCTGCCAGGCCAGAGTGGACTTATCAGACATACTGTTCCTCGCCGCCGCCAATCACCATCTCGCCGCTCTCCGCCAGACGGCGAACGATAAGCAGAATGGCTTTCTGCTCGTTTTCGACCGCAGACATACGCATCGGGCCACGGTTGGAGAGATCGTCGCGCAGAATATCGGCTGCACGCTGGGACATATTGCGCAGGAACTTCTCGCGCAGCGGCTGCTCGGAACCTTTCAGCGCCACCAGCAGCGATTCGGACTCCACTTCCTGGAGCAGGCGCTGGATGCTGCGGTCGTCCACGTCCACCAGGTTTTCGAACAGGAACATTTCGTCGATAATTTTCTGCGCCAGTTCGCCGTCGAACTCGCGAACCGCACCGATGACCGCCTCTTCCTGCTGCGACTTCATCAGGTTGATAATTTCTGCTGCGGTTCTCACGCCGCCCATCTTCGCACGCTTGAGGTTCTGACCGTGCAGCAGTCCGTTCAGCACTTCGGTCAGCTCTGCCAGCGCCGCAGGCTGTACGCCGCCAAAGGTGGCGATACGCAGCATGACGTCATGACGCAGGCGTTCGTCAAACTGCGCAACAATATCGGCAGCCTGCGCACGTTTCAGGTGCACCAGAATGGTGGCGATAATCTGCGGATGCTCGTCGCGGATCAGGTCGGCCGCAGCCTGCGGTTCCATAAAGTTGAGCGTTTCCATGCCGGAGGTGGTTTCACGGGTTTCAAGAATGTCTTCCAGCAGGCTGGAGGCACGTTCTTCGCCCATCGCTTTAATCAGCACCGAACGCAGGTATTCGTTTGAATTGAGGCTGAGCGCGGCAAACTGCTCGGCGTCCGTTTCAAATTCACGCAGCACATCGGTCAGTTGCTTGTGCGAAACCTGGCGCATATTGGAAATGGCGGTGCTGAGGTGCTGTACCTCGCGTGAATCCAGGTGCTTAAACACTTCGGCGGCACGGTCTTCGCCAATCGTCATCATCAGGATGGCGCTTTTTTCAGTTCCGGTGAGACTCATAGTTCTTCCTTCATCCACTGGCGAATGACCAGAGCCACAACGCGCGGATCGTTTTCTGACATTTCACGAATTCGCTGGCTCATTGCCTCAGCACTTAAGCGGTGCTGAGATTTACGTTCCTGATCGGCCTCATCTTTCGACAGGCTGACGGAGACGGCATCATCATCATCACGCTGCTGACTGGCCAGCGCTCTCGCTTCGGCAACCGCTTTTTCCTGCTCTGCCTTGCGACGCAGCTGCGGACGAACCAGCTTGCGATAGAGTATCCAGGCCACAATCAGCACCAGCAACCAGCGTCCTGCTTCCATCATCTGGTCGATGAAGGACTGCTGCTGCCAGAACGGCAGGTCGCCGCCGGTGTCCTGCGCGCTTTCGGTAAACGGTGAGTTCACCACATTCAGGCTGTCGCCGCGCTTGTCGGAATAGCCCATCGCTTCACGCGTCAGGTTTTCAATCTGTTTGATCTGTGCGTCAGTCAGCGCAATCGGCTTACCGGCAGCGTCAGCCTTGTAGTTCACTACCACGGCAACGGAAAGACGCTGCACTTCACCCACGTTCATTTTGGTGTGGAGGATGGTGCGATCCACTTCGAAGTTAGTGGTGTTATCGCGACGTGTATTCGATGGCATTGCGCTGGCGGCTGTACTGGTTGAGCCCGCCTGATTCGCTGTGCCGTTGGCTGCCGCGTTGGCATTGTTCTGGCCGTTCTGGCCGTTTGCTGCGTTCGCACCGTTAGCAGGCGTGGTAATGGGTGCCTGGTTCGCCGGCGCCGGCTGGTTCGACAGCGCGCCCGGTACGCCGCCAGGATACTGGCCGCCGAGCTGCTCGCTGTCGCTCATCTGACGAGAACGGATCGCCTGATTCGCCGGATCGCTGTTAGGTTTGAACTGCTCGTCCGTTTGTTCACGGGCGTTGAAGTCAATCTGCGCCGTGACCTGGGCATGCACGTTACCGTTACCGAGAATCGGGTTCAGAATGGCTTCAATACGCTGCTGATAGCGGTTTTCAACGTCGCTGGCATATTTCAACTGCGCGTCGTTAAGGTCGCGACCGGCATTGTCAGACTGGGTAAGCAAATGACCGGCCTGATCGACCACGGTCACGTTGCCCGGCGGCAGGCCAGCCACGCTACTGGAAACCATATGGGTAATGGCATTGATCTGTCCCTGATCCAGCGCGCGACCAGGTTGCAGCATTAAGGTAACGGAAGCAGAAGGCGCTTTCTGCTCACGCACAAACAGCGATGGCTTCGGCATTGCCAGATGAACGCGAACGTTTTTAACCGGACCCAGCGTTTCGATGGTGCGGGCCAGTTCGCCTTCCAGTGCGCGCTGGTAGTTGACCTGCTCGCTGAACTGGCTGATGCCGAATTTTTCTTTATCCAGCAGCTCAAAGCCAACCGCACCGCCTTTCGGCAGACCCTGTTCGGCCAGGCGAAGACGCAGCTCGTGAACTTTCTCAGCCGGAACCATCAGCGCACCACCTTTATCGTCAAACTGATAAGGGATGTTCATCTGGGTCAGTTGAGTGATGATGGCGCCGCCATCCTCATCGCTGAGATTGTTATAAAGGACACGATATTCTGGCTGCTTAGCCCACAGCACCATGGCGACCACGATGGCGATCACCGCCGCCGCTGCCAAAAGGATCGGTAGGCGAGGATTTGCGCGTAGTCGAGCGAAAAGGTCGTTCAGACCTTTCTTCTCTGGTTGATCCTGCGTGACAGTTGCATTCATGACTCGTTCCTGCCTGACCGTTTCGTGTTATGTGATAACAAGACTGACTCCCTGAAGCGCTGGCTTGATATTTCCACTTCTGATGGCTGCCATTATTTTCTGAAATCAAAATTTCGATGGCTGGATAAGCCACGTTTTATGCGTTCATTTAGAGCCTTTGTCTCATTGACATTGTGATAAGTTTAATGACAGCAAAATCCGCTACTGGAATCTTACCGGAGAAAATGATGGCAATTCAGGGTATTGAGAGTGTAATGCAGCAGCTTCAGGCCACGGCAGTGCAGGCGGCTGGCGGGCGTTCTGATGCGGCGAATCACGCCGACTTTGCGGGCGAACTGAAAGCGGCGCTGAATAAAATCAGCGACACGCAGAATGCGGCACGCACGCAGGCGCAGGATTTTGAGATGGGCAAAGCCGGTGTGAATCTGAACGATGTCATGATCGACTTACAGAAATCGTCCGTTTCAATGCAGATGGGGATTCAGGTACGTAATAAACTGGTCAGCGCCTATACCGATATCATGAATATGCAGGTTTAGAAGCCTGAATGGCGCTGCCGAAAAGCAGCGCTGCTTCCGCGATGTGCATGGTGGGTCGTGCAGGGTTCGAACCTGCGACCAATTGATTAAGAGTCAACTGCTCTACCAGCTGAGCTAACGACCCGATGCGCAGGCAATATTACCACTGCATTGTATAAAAATATTGCGTTATATCAAATAGTGTTAACCGCACAGACTGCCCTGAAACTTCCACGCTTTACAGGTGCTCGACTACACTCAGATCTTCTGGAGCTTTAGGAGAGCACTATGTCAGATAAAAAACAAAATACCCACCGCAAGCATGAAGGCGATGTACATAAAGGGTTGCCGGAGAACGCGCCTGATGTTGGTAATGCTTATGAAGAAGATGATTACCCGGCAAAAGACAGCCCGCAGGAGCACGGCGAGGTTCCCCGCACGCGTGATGACAGCGAACATCATAAAAAAGATCCTTTTAAACAGTCCTGATCCTCGCATTATTATCGGGTTCGCGAAATGCGGCCCGATAATTAAAAAACCTTCTGTACTTTTTCTCCCTCCTGCCGATAACTTCTCTGAGTCAATTTAGCTGCGCTAATGCTTGATACGTGAAAACGAACAACGCGACACAACTCCGGCGGCTCGCTAATACCGTTGACCAACGACAATAACAACGTAGGGGATTTCACGTGGATAATTTTCAGAAAGAAATTGATGAGCGAGCGAACCTTGCATTATCCAATAAGTTTGAACTGTTGCTGTTCAGACTGGGCGCCGATGCGGCGGATGAAAAGTCTGAACTGTACGGGATAAACGTATTCAAGCTGCGTGAAATCGTGCCGATGCCGACCATAACTAAAGCGGCCGGGATGCAGTCGCCGCTGCTGGGGATGGCTAATATTCGCGGCCAGCTGATCCCGGTTATCGATCTGCCTGCCGTCGCTGGCTGTACGCCGACCACCGGCCTTAATCTGTTGCTGGTCACTGAATATGCACGCAGCACGCAGGCCTTTGCTGTCGAGTCGGTGGAGGATATCGTCCGCCTTAACTGGAGCCAGGTGCATACCGCAGAATCCGGGGTGGGCAGCCGTAATATCACCAGCATCGCGCTGCTGGAAGGCACCCAGCAGGAGAATGCTATGGCGCTGGTGCTGGATGTTGAACAGATCCTGCATGACGTTATTCCGTCGGTACGCGAGGTGAAAGAGGGTGATATCAGCCTGAAAAACTTCCAGATTAAACCGGGCGCCGTGGCGATTGTTGCTGAAGATTCAAAAGTAGCCCGCTCGATGCTTGAGCAGGGACTGAAAGCGATGGGCATTCCGGCCATGATGCATACTACCGGGCTGGAGGCCTGGGAGCAGATCAAGGTGATGGCGCGCCAGGCGGCCGAAGAGGGCGTGTCGATACGGGACAAAATCGGGCTGGTGCTAACGGATCTTGAGATGCCGGAAATGGATGGTTTTACCCTGACGCGCAATATTAAGACCGATCAAAATCTTAAAAGTATTCCGGTGGTTATCCACTCTTCGCTGTCGGGCAGCGCAAACGAAGACCATGTACGTAAAGTAGGCGCCAATGGCTACGTGGCGAAATTCGAAATTAACCAGCTTTCCGCCATTATTCACAAGGTGCTGGAAGAAGCGGTGGCCTGATACCGGGCCATAAAAAAGCCACATCAGTGGCTTTTTTAACGCCTTACAGTTCGCCCGGCGTGCGCTGTATGACAAACTCCAACGCATGTCGGTAAATATCAAGCTGAACCACGTCCTTCTCCGTCTCAAGCTTTTCTAACAGCTTAAAAATGATTGCTTTATGGGAAACGAATCCCTCAGTGGCGGAAAGCTCGTGAATAATCGCGGTAATAACGTCGGATTCACTGCGGTGCAACTCACGCGCGAACTGAAAATCATCAGGTATTAATGAATCCGTTGAACAGTGTTGTTGTAGCATCATTTTCTCCAGGCGTTGATGCGCCCGACTCAATAATTCTGGCCCGGCGATTACTGTAAGGTGCAAGCGGTGTCTGGAGATAAACTTATACAACATTCTTAGGTTTGTACAATTACGCGCAGGGTGTTTTTCATAATTGTACACTTCACTCGTCACTTATCTGCGCGCCTTTTTATCTCTCCATTCCCCACCGAAGCGGCTTCTGGCAGGCCTTGACCGTAAAATCTACTCAACCAGCGGCACGTTAATTAGCGCTAAATTTCCTTGTTGTACAGCAACCTGCTTTTCAGGCTGCTGAAAAGAGTTGATCGTTGCGAATAAAGAAAATACTGTATGTATAAACAGTACTAATCAGAGGCGCTTAACGATGCTCATTTTCCTGATGTTTTTAAAACGCGTTCATTGCATCCCGATAGCACACAGGCAATTTTTTTTATCAGAAGTTTTTCCTGCCGTTTTATCTGCACGTTTTGCTGCCTGCGCTTTTTATAACGACTTTTACAGGTGCCATTTTCACGAGCGGTTAACCAGATAATGGTAGTCATAAGTGCATCTCCACAGGGTGAGCAGATAAACAGACTGACACTTCAGGGCTGCTTGAATAACAGCAAGCTTTCTGTTAATAAAACAATAGCTATTGTTATTATTAATATCAATGGTTATTAGGTGATTAATTTTCGCTATTGGTTCAACCTTTTGATTTAAAAGTATTTATTGTTTTTTCAAGCTTTTTTTTACGCGTTTTTGTGGCGATTTGGTGAAAAGCTTTACTAATCTATTCATTTAAGACAATGCGCCAAAGTCCCTCTGAGGCTAATCTGTTTCAGAGGGCGGTTTTAGCGAGGGTAAAGTGATGATATCTGTGCTATACAGAGTTTCCCCAGGCTGCTACAAGGAAACAATTCTGCAAGGGCAGGATATGAGTTCTTACCGCCTTAAATCACGGATTAGAAAAATTGCGACGCCTATTAACGCTGAGTCATTTGAGAGTTCAACGGCGGGCAGACGCGGATCGTCAACGGTTAAAAAACCGTTAGTTGGGCCTTCAAGATAGCGATAAACTGATATGCGGGAATGCACCTGAGCGATGACCAGATCTCCAGATTCAGCTGGTACGTCTGTGTCAACAATAACGATGGTGCCGGCGGTGGCTTCGTTACAACCGCTGTTTCTCTCAAGAATGTAGGCGCGCCAGGTTTTTTTGGATTTCACCCCATTGGGCGTAGACACCATTTCGCTGGTTTTGCCCTCGGGGCCCCATACCGCGACAGTTGTACCATTTTTTACTTTATCAACGTTGTTTAATCCCGCCGGACCGCGCATTTCTCCTTCACCGTTTGCCAGCCATTCAACATTGACTTCAAGTGCACGAGCAATATCGACAAGCTTACGCGATCCCTCCGCTTCTCCTTTCGTCAAACGCCAGATTGTAGGTTGAGACACGCCAGAAGCTTTAGCTAAAGCTCCCTGCGTAAATCCCATCGTAGACATGGCTATGTTCAGCCGCGAGGCAAGAGTATTAGGTTTCATATGACAGAATTTATAGCGACGCGTATTTTTCGTCAAACACGCTTTGCTATTGCATCATTCAATACTCTATGCTATTAATTATCTCAAGTGATAGCGAAAGGGATTAAGAAGTTGCTTTCGGGAACTATCACGCCGCTCTTTGACAACATGGCCGTCCAGCCTAATCGTTGGAAACCCTACAGCGCATTCCAATGCCTGTCGTTTTACCGAATGCGGTGTCGCCGCACTTACGCTTAATGCGTTGTCATCAGCGCAAGATCTTATCTCAATATTACATTGTGCACTCGTTAAGGGGGTTCCAATGCGGGATATAAAATTGTTACTGGAAGCGTGGGGAGGCTGGGCGGCGACCGACTACAGCGGCGTAAGTTATTCACATATTGCCGCAGGCTTTCGCGGCCTGATCACCTCTCCACCGGCCACGCGTCCGATTTGCAGTGACCATGACGGCATGATCCTTGATGCCTGCATCAGCAGGCTGAAGAAATATCATCCTGATGAACATCGCCTGTTGGTCGCGCATTACCACTATCGTGTCTCTTTACGCGCGCTTGCGCGGCGATTGCACTGCGCAGACGGTACATTGCGAAAACAACTACAAACGGCCGAAGGATTTATTGAAGGCATGCTTTGCGCTATGGACAGCAGGCTGGAATTTGAAAAGCGGTGTGAATTATCAGATTGATATTCTTTGATTGCCTCAGGTTTTATTCCTTTTTGTGCCTTATTTTCTTAACGTCTGACAATTCAGTGTCCATCAATATTTATCGGGACGGCCAGTGAGCCTCGCGGTAATACATTTTGGGAGCAGGCTATGAGCAAAATAATTTCAATTCTCGCCTATGAAGAAGGCTATAAAGAGCGCGCTTATATTGATACTGAAGGCTATCCGACAATTGGATGCGGTATCGTTATTGGTCCTAAAAATGCACCATTGGAAAATTATGTTTTTAACATCCCCCGAAACGTGGGAGATGTCTGGATGCAAAAAATAATTGATCAAAAAATAGCTGAAATAAACAGCCAGCCGTCGTTGCGGGCCGCGCTGAATAAGTGTAACGAGGCGCGTGCGGATGTGCTTTATAGCATGGCTTACCAGTTGGGCGTATCAGGACTGTGCGCATTTAAAAATATGCTGGTAATGGTATCTGAAGGAAATTTTGACGGGGCGGCTGATGCGATGCTGAACAGCCGTTGGGCAAAGCAAACACCGGCGAGAGCGAGGCGCCATGCACAAGTAATGCGTACAGGTTCTTATCAATGTTATCAGGGGGTTATATGAAATTCATCCTGTTTGTCGCTGTTATTATCGTGGCGGTTTGTATTACGTGGGTGGCATTCCGTCGCGGCAAAATAGAAATGGTTGCGCATGCGCATCTTCTTTCCAGAACGTGGTCGGTGTGGCTGGCGTCAATCGGTTCGGCCATGGGCGCCTGGGCGCAATCCTTTCCCTCTTCAGCCATCACCGCATGGACCGGCCTGCCGGAGGATGTGAAAACGGTGCTTCCCCAGCATTACCTTGGCTTTATTGCCTCCTTCATGGTGGCCATGGCGGTGATAGCGCAGTTTGTCCGGCAGAAAAAGCTGCTGGCGCAACACACTGTCGAAGCGGATCAGAACACCAGCAATGAGGGGCAGAAAGCATGAGCTTACTTCTCTCTCTTTTTTCAGGAAGCTGGCATCTGCTGGCGGGCATCGGCGTGGTGATTATGGCGCTGGCCGCCAGTTGGTTTGGCGGAAAGAAAACCGGGCGGGTTGAAGAAAAAGCCCGCGCGGAAGTCAGTGAAACGAAAAATGAACTATCACGCATTTCCGCCGTAGCAAAAAAACAGGCGGAAAACAGTGAGGAGGCCAAAAATGTTCAGGCAAATAATAACGCTCTCAGTGATGATGCTGCTCGTAACAAGCTGCGTGAATCATCCTGGAACAGTGACAAGTAGTCCGCAGATATCAACGGACTCATCCTGTACTTTTTTCTCACCCATTAAAACTTACGGTAACGACTGGCAGTTGTTAGATATAAGAACCATCAGAGAAATTAATGCTCACAATGATATGTGGGATAAAATCTGTGCAGAAAGTCAGCGTAAATAAATAATACGCACCAACTGTCTGTGGAAAAAGACAGGTTAATAAATAACGGATGCCATTCATTTAAGATGTTTCCCTCTTTTAGATGTTTTATTCCCTTAATTATTAAGTAAAGGTGACTGGTCAATGCTTGTCACCGTGGAGGCTATTATGATTGAAGTTAATTCTTTTGCTGAGCTGAGAACCACCGCACCTGCTAAATCAGGTGATATTGCGTCACTCAAACGCTATTACGATAAAGACGCCACCTTTCACGGCGGCGGCGACTTTGTCGGGTTTGTCTCTGCCACCACGCTGACCGATGATGCCGGTACGGTCGCGACCGGCAACGGTTTTTACTGGAAGCGTATTATTAACGACCCGGACGAGCTCAATCTCTATCACTTTGGCGCGAAGGGCGATGGCGTCACTGACGACAGTCCGGCGTTCAAACTGATGCTGGCATGGTCGCAGAAGTACAACAGCAATATAAAGGATCTCGGGGTACGTTTCCCGGCCGGGAAATTCCTGCTGAGCCCGATGGATCTGTCGGCAACGGAAATGGCGTTCTTCTACATTCAGGGGGATTACAACCCGCATGGCGCCATGCCACGAACCACCATCATCTCCGATAAATCCACTAATCCGGTTTTTTTGGTGAAAGCCCGCCGGACGGTCATTCAGGGCATCACCTGGAACGGCCAGTCCAATGCGGATATCGTTGCCAATACAGCAGCGATTGCTCCGACAATGTGTTCCAATCAGCAGCCGTTTTTTGTCAATACCACCACTGCGGGTCAATCGGTGCTGGTTACCAGCTTCCGTGCGCAAAACAATGGCGGTACGGTTATCAAAATTCAGGATACGCTGGATACAAAATTCGATCAGGTTTACACCCTCAACACCTTCGCAAGGGTTCTGGACGTCGGCTGGTCGGGCACGGCGACGGGCGTGTGGGATCACTCAACCGCTATCGAGATCTCCAACTGTAACTTCCAGACCGGCTACGGCGACGCCACGCTTTATATGCCGCGTGTGACCCAGGGGCTGCTGCGCAATATATGGATTGAGCATACGCGCTATCCGGGTAATCTGAGTGAGGGACAGTGGCTGATTGAAGCGCTGAGCCTTGAAGACTGCGCCACGCCGCTGGATTTGACCAACAGCCGCGTGCAGCTTCGCCAGCTCAATCTTCAGGCAGGGGCGACGATGAACATGGATGCGAATCTCACCACGCGCTGGCTTTCAGGCTACGAGTACGGCTGGCGCAGGGACGAAAGCTTTGGCACGACCATGACCGGCTCAATGAAGGCAGGCTGGTACAGTGGCTACCGGATAACCAACACGTCCGGCAGCGACAAATGGTATCGGCTGGGTAAGCTGACCATGCCAAACGATAACCAGCAGTGGGTGGTTGAGATCATCAGCAAAGGCACCAATGATTCGCTGAGCGGCACGGCAGGGAATCCGGTGACCACGATGGCGTCCTGTCTGACGTGGCTGAACATCTCGCGCTGTGCCAATGCAATTTATGCTGATATTCAGCATAAAGGTTTTCCGGCGGTATTAGACGTGAAGCTCAACAGGATTGGCCTGACCTACGTTGAGGTCTGGGTGAAGCTCAAGGCGTCCAGCGGCGATACGGTGTTTAACCTCACTTCGACCGGCCCGACGCGCTTTGATGCCGGCGTCTGTAACCTGTTCACCGTTGACCTGAGCGAAGTGACCGATACGTCCACTATCGGCACCACCTCGCCAAATGCGCGGATGAGCTTCCATAACGGGCTGGCCGGTTTCGGTGCGAATGAGAAGGGCGTGCTGACACTGGCCACGGCGACGGCGGTCGCGCCCGGCGCAACCACGCCGACAGGCTATATCACGCTTAACATTAACGGCACGGACCGCAAAGTCGCTTACTACTAGGCGATCGCCGCCAGGGAAGGCGGTTTTTTATGCCGAATGAACTGGTTATGGAAATGTTAAGGAACTTTAGGAAAACGGAGCAGTCAGAACCTGTACGCGTTAACTAAAGAAGGATATATGCATGAGTGATAATGAAGAAACTAAGTTGCCGACCGATCACCTGCGTGACGTCACTTCGCAGTTAAAAGAGATGCGCCATTATGCGCAGACCAACACGGAAATGCTCTCGACCCACTGGCTGGCTTTCGACCAGGGAGAGTATAAAAATCCGGCGTTCGCTGAGCGAATTAATGATTTACTGACCCGGCAGGGCGGCTTACTCGACGAGCTGGATAAATTTATCCAGGATCTCGAAATCGACGTTAACCGCATCGAAAACGAAGCCTGACGGTTCACAGCAGTAAAATCAGCCCGCCTTCATGGCGGGCTTTTTTATTTACAGAACAAACTGCGGGCTGACGCGGTTGCGCCCGCTGGATTTAGCAATGTAGAGCTGCTCATCGGCAGTTTTGATCGATTCATCAAGACTGCCGGGATGGGTGAGCGTCAGCCTGCTGACGCCGATGCTGATGGTTACGCTGAGATCATGCTCATTAAACATAATCGTGTTACGTTCCACACTTTGACGCAGACGTTCAGCCAGCAGTAGCGCGCGCGGTTGTGAAATTCCCTCAATCAAAATCAAAAACTCCTCACCGCCCATTCGACTGATCATCGCTTTTTGTAATAAGGATTGCTGAAGACGCTCTGCGGTTTTGGCCAGCACGATATCTCCGGCCGCATGGCCCCAGGTATCATTGATGCTTTTAAAACGGTCGATATCAATCACCAGCACTGCCCCAAAAAAAACATGCTGCCTGCCTTTGCCCTGGGTTAACGCATCCAGCCTTGCCGCCAGGCCGCTTCGCGTCAGCGCACCGGTCAGGTAGTCATAGTCGGCGCGTTGAGTGATGCGCGCCAGCAGCCGTTTATTCGCACTGGTGCTGAGCGCAACGATGAGCGGACTGACAATCATCGCGGCAACGCCAAGCCGTGCAGACGCCAGGCTATCGATACGAAAAAAGTCATCCGTGCCCTGAATATTCAGCATATCACTGGCAACAAGAACAATTTCCGTAATGCCGGTGGCAAGCGTGAGCAGGCAGGTAAAAAAAACCGGGTAGCTGATGGCGCACCAGACCAGGGCAGGCAGCGGGAAGATCAGACTGCCGCCGCCGCCAACACCAATACCGGTCAGTGTCGACACCACCAGCGCAACCAGCGGCAGCAGGGAGCTTTGCCGCATCTCGCTACCCAACTGCGGAAGTTCGGCCCGGCGCGGCAGCGTAATAAAAAGCGGCAAAATCAGTAGCGAGGTGGAAACCTGCTCGCAGAACCACGAGATCCAGCCTTTGACAAAATCCTCGTGAAAATAGTGCTGGCTGGCCAGTGAGCCCACCGCCGCGCAGCCCGCTGCGGCGAGAAGGGAGGCCGGAAACACGCGCAGAAGGGTTTGCAGATGCTGAGAGAAGGCGTGATTAAACGAGTTTGAAAGCAGCACGTTTTTGGCGATAACCATGAAAACCACATTGGCTGCCGTCATGCCCAGCGAAATCATCAGCGAACTTCCGGACATAAGATCGGCAATTACCATCGCACTATAAATGATCGGGAAGCTGAGCCTGTGATTAAAACAGGGAAAGCGTATCAGCAGGCCAGCCATGATGGCATTACAGGGCCAGAACAGAGAAAGGGCGTTATAGCTACGGCACCAGATACCTAAGGCAGCGAAACCAAACGCAAGAAGAAACAATACGATGGTGCTAACTCTGTATTTATCATGAGGCATTGTTAAGGTTCGATATGCTTAAGAGCCATGCCGCCTGAAATATGACGGCGCGATATCACCCCGCAAAACGGGCCAATATGACTGCGATGAATTAATTTAACTTCGGCTGATCGATAATTAATCGTGCGCCCGCAAAAAATTTTTTTGCCAATGTATATCGCAAATCCAGGGGCTTATCGAACACTAATTTATCGCGAATTTGGCTTTGGGAGCATTCTTAACCCGGATGCCCGGTAATAAAACGCACAAGGTTAAAGTTCGTTTTTGATGCAGAATGCTTCCCAACTCATACCCAACGCCTCTGCGTGACTGCGTAAATAGGCTTCAATCGCTTCGGCGGCTACGGCCTTGTCCGGCTCAGCCAACTGAATAGCGAAGAGCATGCCGTCGAGTTTTCTTTCACGGGTCCAGGCGGCCCAGGCACGATCGGTTTGCAGCGCGCGGAGCTGAGCAAGCGTCAGGCCTGCGCGTGCGGCGTCTGCTTCAGTGAGAGCGCCTATCGCGCTTTTAATCTCCGGGCACGCCTCAAGAAACAGCGCCTTGGCAAGGGTGTAATACTCTTCAATGGTTTTCATCATGGAACCTGACAGGAGAAAAGGCGTCAGTTTACACGCTGAAAAGCCGGGTTGAAATGCCGGACGCGTCGCGGACGTCCGGCAGTCGGCTTAACGCGCCGTTTCGGCGTAAATCTGCGTGACCGCTTGCTGATTGCGCGTCAGCGTTTCATCCAGCGTCAGCTTACCCGCCAGCAGCGCGGCAATATTTTCGCCAACCGCATTGCCCATGCGATCGAAGCCGGGAATGCTGACGTACTGCACGCCCTGATAAGGCACCGGCCCCAGCGTGGGTTGCTCAACGGACGCACTCTCTACTGCTGCCTTCACGCGTTTGGCGTAGGGCGCCAGTCTGATGTAGTCAGCCTGTTCATAGGTGGAGTTACGGCTACCCGGCGGCACCGCACCCCAGCCCACGGTTTCCGCAACCTGCTTAATATAGGCGCGCGAGGTGGCCCAACTGATAAACTCAACCGCCTGTTGCTTGTTGGGCGCGTTAGTCGGTACCGCCAGCGCCCAGGCCCATAGCCAGTTTGATCCGTTGCGGGTCAGCTCGCCCGGCGCGGGTGCAAAGTCTATTTTGTCCGCCACCATCGAAATCTGCGGATTCACCAGCATGCCAGCGGCAACGGTGCTGTCCACCCACATCGCACATTTCCCCTGCGCCACCAGGCGAAGAATTTCGCCGAAGCTGTTTTTAACCGTATCCGACGGCCCGTAGTCACGCACCATCTGCACATAATCCTGCAATACTTCGCGCCATTCGGGGCTGTTGAGCATGGGTTGCCACCGATCGTCAAACCACTGTGCGCCGTAGCCATTGGCCATCGTGGTGATCAGCGCCACGTTGTCGCCCCAGCCCGCGCTGCCGCGCAGGCAGAGCCCGTTAATGCCTTTTGCCCGATCGGTCAGCTTTGCGGCGAGTCGGTTGATATCGCTCCACGAGGGATCGTCAGGCATGGTGAGGTTCTTTGCCGCAAAGAGATCTTTGCGGTAGTAGGTCATACTGCTTTCGCCATAAAAGGGCAGGGCGTAAAGCGTGTTATTCGATGACAGCGCTTTGCGCACCGGTTTCAACAGATCGTCTGCATCGTAGTCCGCGGGCAGTGCGTTGAGCGGCGTCAGCCAGCCTTTTTGTCCCCACAGCGGCGCTTCATAGGTGCCAACGGTGATAACGTCGAAACCGGCCTGACCGCTGCTCATCGCGGCCAGGTTCTCTTTACGCAGCTCGGCATCGCTCATGATTTTCCATTGCAGGTGTATGCCCGGATGGCTCTGCTCATAGCGCGAGGCGATCTGCTGCATGATAGTCATATCGCCATTGGCGATGGTGGCGATGGTCAGGGTGGTATCTGCCGCCGCCGCCAGCGGCAGCGACAGCATCAGGGCGAGCAGGGTAGTTTTACGCATGTCCGCTCCTTATTTCCACGCCGGGGTGAGCGTTGCGTGGATCGCATGCGCTTCAGCGGCCTGCGGCACGCCTTCCTGAAGGCGGAAGAATGACATCTTCTCAACCAGCAGTCCGGCGTGTTCGCTCACCGTCTGGCTGGCGGCGGTGGCTTCCTGCACCAGCGACGCATTCTGCTGCGTGGCGCTGTCCATCTGGGTTACCGCAATGTTCACCTGATCGATACCGCTTGACTGTTCGCGGCTGGCAATGGCGATTTCACCGACAATATCCACCACGCGGGCAACGCCGTTGTTGATCTCCATAAGCATCTCGCCGGAGCGCATCACCAGTGAACTGCCGGTATCCACTTTGCTGACGCTCGCCTGAATCAGCTCTTTGATCTCCTGCGCGGCCTTTGAAGAACGCTGCGCCAGCTGGCGCACCTCGGAGGCGACCACGGCAAAGCCGCGGCCCTGCTCGCCGGCACGCGCCGCTTCCACTGCCGCATTCAGCGCCAGCAGGTTGGTCTGGAAGGCGATTTCATCGATCACCCGGTTGATATCCGCAATGCGCTTGCTGGAGGATTCGATCTCCTGCATGGCGCCCACCGCCTCCTGCAATACGTTGCTGCCGCGCTGCGCCTGTTCACGCACCGTTACCGCCAGCTCATTGGCCTGCGCGGCGTTATCGGCATTATGTTTTACCGTCGCCGTCATCTGCTCCATGCTGGCCGCCGTCTGCTCCAGCGAGCTGGCCTGAGAATGGGTGCGCTCGGAGAGGTCATCATTGCCCGCCGCCATCTGGCGGGCTGCATCATTCAGCGCCCCGGCACTTTCGCCCACCTCGCGGACAATCTCTGCAAGCCTGACGTCCATGGTCGCCAGAGAGCGCATCAGCTCGCCCATCTCATCGGAAGAGAAATGGGTGACGTGGTGATTGAGCTGGCCTTCGGCGATTGACTCCGCAAAGCGACGCGCAGCGGTAATCGCCCGCGCAATGGAGCGGATCAGCATCCAGCCGGCCACCAGCGCCAGGCAAAGGCCGATGGCAAGGATAGCAATCAGGCTGTTACGCGCCAGCGCATAAGAACTGGCGCTCTCCTCGTAGTTTTTTCCGGCATGCTGACGCATCTGTGCATCAAGCCTGTCCATATCCGCCTGTAGCGCTTCGCTGCCGCTGCGCAGTTGCGTTTCAATAATGACCAGCGCGCCGGAAGGGTTGCCCGCTTTGAGCAGCTTGCCCGCTTCCGTCAGCGCAGCCTGGTAAACATTCAGTTCATCCAGCAGCTTCGCACTGAGCGCTTCGGTGCCGGGAATGCGCGGCATTGCATTCAGGCGAGTGCGATCCTGAGCGATCTGGTCGGCGTAACGGCTGATTTTTTCCAGACGTTTATCGACTTCAGCGGGATCTGTCCAGTAGCGCAGCGCCTCAAAAAGCGTGGCGGACTGAAGCTGAGCGGTGCGAAACAGCCGTGAGGTGGTTTGTAAGGGCAACAGTTCGGTACGGTAGGTGGTGGCAGCGCGCTGGTCGGCGGCGCGCAGGCCGATAATTCCCCAAACGGCGGAAACAATAAGGAGAACGCACAGCAGGCCCACGATGCCAATCAGGCGGGCGCGAATGGTCAGACGCATAGATACTTCCCCGGTTATCGATAATTACGGTGCGTTAATATTCACCGTCGCTATTTTTTTGCTTTGCAACTGGTTATCGGCAAATGGGGTGGTGAACTTTAGACGGCGCGGAAATATTGAAGCGTGCTCAACAGGATAGTCCTGGCTGTTGCGGTGCCGCTTGCGGTACGCAGGCAGACATTATAACGTAGCGCCTGGTGGATGAGTCAGGAACTGAAAATGAAAAAGTGGATTGCTATGACCGCCGCAGCGGTTGCGCTGTCGGGCTGCGCGCAGATACCAAATTATCAAAGCGCGGTAAAAACGCCGCCGCCTGCGGCGCTTGTCGGAAACTGGCAAAGCAAAGGGCCGCAGAAAGGGTTGGTCAGCAGCGAAGCGATCGCCTCACTGATTATTACCCCGGCGGGCGATACGCTTGACTGCCGTCAATGGCAGCGGGTGATTGCCAAGCCGGGCAAGGTGACGCGCCTGGATGACGAGTGGGTCAATGTCAACAATCAGGTGCGCGTGATGCCGCTGGAACTGGAAGGCGGCATGCTGCATTACGATAAGCTGGTGCTTGAAAAAGTGTCGCAGCCCACGTCAGAGTGTCAGACGGCGCTGGATGACATCAACAACGCACCAAAGGCAGACGCGCAACCGACGGTGAAAAACAAAAAATCGCACCCGAAGGCGATGAGAAAAAATCAGAAATCCTGATCCGTTAAATGTAAAACGCCCGCGCATGCAAGCGCGGGCTTTTTTTATGCCTGAATCACCCAAACGCTGACGCTGCCGCCGTTGCAGCGGAACAGCGCGTTGCCTTCCGCGTCGGCGGTCACCGTTTCCTGCCGATGTCCCAACAGGTCGCACCAGGTTTTCCCGGCCAGATCCGATCCGAGTGGCAGCGTTTTTTCGCCTTCGTCGCCGTTCGACATGATCACCACGCAGCCCGGCAGCGATTCCGTGCCGCTGCGGGCGAAGGCCACGCAGTCAGGATGATCGAACCAGTCGGTCTGCACGCCGTGCGCGTAACGCTGACGCGCCTGGATCAGGGCTTCAAGCGCCGGGATCGCAGGCATCTCAATCTGACAGTTTTCGCCATCGCTGCCGCTGTCCTGATAGCTGGCGCCAAACAGATCGGGATAGAAAACAGTCGGTACGCCCTGTTCGCGCAGCAAAATCAGCGCGTAGGCGAGGGGCTTAAACCAGGCGTCGACCGGTGCTTCCAGCGCCTGAAGCGGCTGCGTATCGTGGTTGGCGACGAGGGTTACCGCGTGCCACGGATCCTTTTCCACCAGCGTGTTGTGAAAAATCTGGCTCAGGTCGTAACCCGCGCCTTCCTGCGAGGCGATATGGAAGTTCATCTGCAACGGCGCGTCAAACAGCATGGTTTTGCCGTCGACCTGGTGAATATAGTGCTGAAGTTTATCCACTTCATGCGCCCAGTACTCCGCCACGATAAACATTGGCTTCTCGGCAACTTCCTGAATGTGATCGATCCACTGTTTATAGAACCAGGCAGGAATGTGCTTAACGGCATCAAGTCGAAAACCGGTGCAGTGCACTTCGTTCATTACCCAGCGCGCCCAGTATTTAAGTTCTTCGGTAACCGCTTTATTACGGAAATCGATGTTGGCGCCCATCAGATAGTCAAAATTGCCCAGTTCGTCATCGACCTGATCGTTCCAGCCTTCACCGGTATAGTCATTGACGATTTTAAACACGCCGTTTTCATCCGGATTTTCGATGTGATCGACGCCGCTGAAGCACTTATAATCCCACACGAATCTGGAGTATTTACCGTCCCGCACCGGGAAGGTGAAACGTGTCCAGGCCTCGGCTTCGATCACCTCTTCTGCAATCTCTTCGCGGTTGTCCGGATTTACCCGATTAACTAACATCCGCTCTTTCTCATCGGCGCCCATTTTATGATTGAGGACGACATCCAGAATCACCCCAATCTGCTGCGCTTTAAGCGCATCGACCGCTGCTAATAACTGCTGTTTATCGCCGTATTTGGTGGCGCGGGAGCCTTTCTGGTCAAACTCCCCAAGGTCAAACAGATCGTAAGTGTCATAACCCACCGAGTAACCGCCGGATTCACCTTTATAGGCGGGCGGCAACCACACGTCAGTGATGCCGGTTTCCGCGAGCCACGCGGCGCGTTCAGCCACTTCCGGCCAGAGTTTGCCGCCGTCCGGGTAATACCAGTGAAAAAACTGTAATAACGTGGGGTTATGCATGCGTCCAGGCTCCAGCAATTAACGGGATCTGAAGTATGGAGCAGGGGCGGGAAAAAGCGCGGGCCGACGAAAAATATTTTTCTTCTCGGCCCGAAAGGCGGGGTAACGCGTTAAATCATTCGGGAAACAGAACGTTGCCGGATATTCTTCCGTAGGTGGTACTGATATTACGCTGGTGCGAGCTGCTGGCAACCAGACCGCGTAGCTCATCCATTCGCCCGGTTAATAGCGTTTTCAGCTGACTTTCATTTGCAAGAATTTCTTTGACGGCAAGTCGAATTTGGCTTTGCAAACCCTGCGGCAGGGAAGCAGGCAGTTCATTATGCGTCACTTTTTCAACGGTCTGAAGATAATCAACTTCACAATCAATGAGATCGTTCCATTTACCTTCAATGGCCAGAGAGAGCATAGACTTGCTCATATTCAAAAGCTGTTGATAGTTTACAAGCATTTCGACATTACCATTCATCAGAATGTATCCTGCAAAGGTTAAGGAGTAGGGCTAATTTCTTTCCATGCGTCAGAAATATTTGCCAGTAGCGAATCAACTTCGGTAATCGCATTCAAATCATTATGCAAGTTGGCGTGCAGCAGGCGTCGCGTCATGTATTCGTAAAGATCGTCAAGATTCCCCGCGATCTCACCACCCGCTTCATGGTTCAGGCCTGCGCGCAGCCCGTTAGAAATAATATTAATCGCTTTGGAAATAGCCTGCCCTTTGCCCTGAATATCTCCCTGCTCAATCAAAATGGCCGCTTTTTTCATGGCGCTGTGCGCGCCATCGAACAAAAGCACCACCAGTTGATGAGGGGTTGCACTTAATACCGCGCTTTCCACGCTCACCTGGGCATAGGCCTGGATTCCTGTCTTCGCGTACATATCTCTTCCTCAACTATGAGCTTGACGAACTAAACTGTTGCGTCAAATAAGCAGCAGTCGTGTTCAACGACGATACCAACGTACTTAAATTAGTAAACTGTGTTTTGTAACGGGCCATCGTCGCTGTAATGCTCGCAGTAATCGCCGTCGAGCGCTCACTCAGCTGTTTCAGTGAACTATTTATACCATCTTGCGCATTTTGAATTGCCCCATCGCTGCCCAGAATCTTGTCGAGCAAATTACTTGTTTGTGTGGCAAATCCGGTTGTTTTTCCATCGCCGGACAAAAAACTGATGACGCTTGATTGTTTTTCGTCCAGCGCTTTATTTAACTTAGTGCTATCCACAGTTAATTTGCCATCGACGTCCTGTGTGATACCTATCTGTGATAAAAGCGTATAGTCACCGCCGCTTTGGCTGGTTGACAGCATTGAGCGCAGGCTCGTTTGAATATTTCGCAGTGTGCCATCACCCAACAGGTCGCCATTGCTGGTGTTTTGTGTGGTACTTCCCTGATCGACAGCGGTATATTTCGTCTGTGACGAGATCGTGGTCTGCAACGAATTATACGCATCCACAAACGCCTGCACCGCCGTTGTCATTGGCGAATTATCTTTTGTTACCGTTAACGTTTCCGGTTTATCTGTCGCAGTCGTTGCAGTCAGCGACAATGTTACGCCTTCTGGCGCATCGGTAATGGTATTGCTGCTGCGGGTAATATCTACGCCATTAATATTGAGCTTAGCATCAGCGGCCGCGACTTTTTGTGTCATACCATTGCTGGTGTTTGAAGCATTTCCGTCATAGCTGATATAAGCTGAAAGCGCGCTATCCGTTGTTGTGACGGTCATGGCGTTCGCGGTGCCAGTATCACGCGAGGTCAGCGACAAATAATAAGTATTGTCATCCGACTTGATTATGCTCGCAGTGACGCTACCCTGCTGTTTATTAATCGCATCGCGAATATCCGACAGGCTGGTTTGGTCGCTGGTCAATGTTACTTCAAGAGGAGTAGATTGGCCGGTTTGAGCAATAGTAATCGTACGTGAGCTCAGGCTGGAATCACCAAGATCCGCAGAGCTGCTTGTCGCTGATTTGGATAGCAACGACTGTGCTTTCGCTAATTGTGAAACCTCAATTGAATAGCTGCCGGCAGTTGCCGTGGTTGCCAGTGAAGCACTAAACGCGGTGTTAGTACTGGTCACCTTTGTTGAGGCAATTGACGAGGTATCTTTCAGGGCCGCCGCTGCGGTCTGAACCTTAGCTAATGAAGTTTGTACAACGCCCCAGGCAGTCAGTTTAGCCTTATATGAAGTCTGTTGCGTGGTAATAGGCGTCAGACGGGTCTTTTCCGCTGTTTCCAAACTGTCATAAAGCGAGCTGAGATCAAGACTGGTTCCAACACCGAGTGAGCTTACACTTGCCATAGATAATCCTTAGTTCGTTCACCATCATTGCAAGTAGTATCGGCAGTGACTGAGTAAATCTTAGGGGCATTTAAAAAAAACAATGGGGCAAACAGACGTGAGAAAAGGGTCTAGTTAGACGCTTTGCTAAAAATAAAAAATAAAGTTTCCTCGAAATGAGGCGATAACCTGGTTAACGGTTAATGGCCCTGGGCCAGCAGCCCGGGTCACTCTTCATTTATAAGGAACACATCATGGCCGTAATTAACACTAACACCCTGTCTCTGACCACACAGAACAACCTGAACAAATCTCAGGCTTCACTGGGCTCTGCGATCGAGCGTCTTTCTTCCGGTCTGCGCATCAACAGCGCGAAGGATGATGCCGCGGGCCAGGCCATTGCCAACCGCTTCACCTCCAACATCAACGGCCTGACCGTGGCGGCGCGTAACGCCAATGACGGTATCTCGCTGGCACAGACCGCTGAAGGCGCGCTGTCAGAAATCAACAACAACTTACAGCGCGTGCGTGACCTGACCGTTCAGGCACAGAACAGCTCCAACTCTGCATCCGATATTGACTCCATCCAGGCTGAAGTTAACCAGCGTATGGAAGAGATCAACCGCGTGACCAAGCAGACCGACTTTAACGGCATCAAGGTGCTGAACACCGGTTCGGGCTCAACCGACTACAACTTCCAGGTGGGTTCAAAAGACGGCGAGAAGATCGCCATCACCATCAGCAAAAGCGACAGCTACAACCTGGCGGCAGCCGGTATCAGCAGCGGCACGGCACTGAACACCAAAGCCATGGCGTCAGGCACCGACACGGTTAACGGCAACGCACGCACCACTGAAGCGGTCGGCTTTGACGTGCTGAAAGGCAAGGTCACCGGCGGCGCATCCGGTACGGCATCAGGCACCACGCCGCTGGCCGATATCGATGCGGCCATCAAATCGGTTGACTCACAGCGCAGCCTGCTGGGTGCGTCGCAGAACCGTTTTGAATCAACCATCACCAACCTGAACAACACGGTGGACAACCTGTCGTCAGTCCGCAGCCGTATCCAGGACTCGGATTACGCGACGGAAGTGTCGAACATGTCACGTGCGCAGATCCTCCAGCAGGCCGGCTCGTCCGTGCTGGCACAGGCTAACCAGGTTCCGCAGACCATGCTGTCCCTGCTGCGTTAATACGCGTGATTCGCAAAAAGAGCCTCATCATGAGGCTCTTTTTTTTTATACGCATACCGGCTGCCGCAAGGGCGCCCGCTGATGTCTCTCCGAAAAGTGCATGATGCCGGCGCCGGTTATTTCCGGCGTTATTCCCGCAAATTCTGCTGTTTACCCCTAAAGATCTTTTGCACCGTGACGATAACTTTATTGAAGGCGGTACGGCCATGAGCCAGAAACCTGACCCATACCCAACCTTTTAAGGAATTTTATCATGGCCGTAATTAACACTAACACCCTGTCTCTGACCACACAGAACAACCTGAACAAATCTCAGGCATCGCTGGGCTCTGCGATCGAGCGTCTTTCTTCCGGTCTGCGTATCAACAGCGCGAAGGATGATGCAGCGGGCCAGGCCATTGCCAACCGCTTCACCTCCAACATCAACGGCCTGACCGTGGCGGCGCGTAACGCCAATGACGGTATCTCGCTGGCACAGACCGCTGAAGGCGCGCTGTCAGAAATCAACAACAACTTACAGCGCGTGCGTGACCTGACCGTTCAGGCACAGAACAGCTCCAACTCTGCATCCGACATTGACTCCATCCAGTCTGAAGTTAACCAGCGTATGGAAGAGATCAACCGCGTGACCAAGCAGACCGACTTTAACGGCATCAAGGTGCTGAACACCGGTTCGGGCTCAACCGACTACAACTTCCAGGTGGGTTCAAAAGACGGTGAGAAGATCGCCATCACCATCAGCAAAAGCGACAGCTACAACCTGGCGGCAGCCGGTATCAGCAGCGGCACGGCACTGAACACCAAAGCCATGGCGTCAGGCACCGACACGGTTAACGGCAACGCACGTACCACTGAAGCGGTCGGCTTTGACGTGCTGAAAGGCAAGGTCACCGGTGGCGCATCCGGTACGGCGTCAGGCACCACGCCGCTGGCCGATATCGATGCGGCCATCAAATCGGTTGACTCACAGCGCAGCCTGCTGGGTGCGTCGCAGAACCGTTTTGAATCAACCATCACCAACCTGAACAACACGGTGGACAACCTGTCGTCAGCCCGCAGCCGTATCCAGGACTCGGATTACGCGACGGAAGTGTCGAACATGTCACGTGCGCAGATCCTCCAGCAGGCCGGCTCGTCCGTACTGGCTCAGGCCAACCAGGTTCCGCAGACCATGCTGTCCCTGCTGCGTTAATACGCGTGATTCGCAAAAAGAGCCTCATCATGAGGCTCTTTTTTTTTATACGCATACCGGCTGCCGCAAGGGCGCCCGCTGATGTCCCTCCGAAAAGTGCATGACGCCGGCGCCGGTTATTTCCGGCATTATTCCCGTAAATTCTGCTGTTTACCCCTAAAGATCTTTTTCGCCGTGACGATAATTTTATTGAAGGCGGTACGGCCATGAGCCAGAAACCTGACCCATACCCAACCTTTTAAGGAATTTTATCATGGCAGTGATCAACACTAACACCCTGTCTCTGACCACACAGAACAACCTGAACAAATCTCAGGCTTCACTGGGCTCTGCGATCGAGCGTCTTTCTTCCGGTCTGCGTATCAACAGCGCGAAGGATGATGCAGCGGGCCAGGCCATTGCCAACCGCTTCACCTCCAACATCAACGGCCTGACCGTGGCGGCGCGTAACGCCAATGACGGTATCTCGCTGGCACAGACCGCTGAAGGCGCACTGTCAGAAATCAACAACAACTTACAGCGCGTGCGTGACCTGACCGTTCAGGCACAGAACAGCTCCAACTCTGCATCCGATATTGACTCCATCCAGGCTGAAGTTAACCAGCGTATGGAAGAGATCAACCGCGTGACCAAGCAGACCGACTTTAACGGCATCAAGGTGCTGAACACCGGTTCGGGCTCAACCGACTACAACTTCCAGGTGGGTTCAAAAGACGGCGAGAAGATCGCCATCACCATCAGCAAAAGCGACAGCTACAACCTGGCGGCAGCCGGTCTCAGCAGCGGCACGGCACTGAACACCAAAGCCATGGCGTCAGGCACCGACACGGTTAACGGCAACGCACGTACCACTGAAGCGGTCGGCTTTGACGTGCTGAAAGGCAAGGTCACCGGTGGCGCATCCGGTACGGCATCAGGCAGCACGCCGCTGGCCGATATCGATGCGGCCATCAAATCGGTTGACTCACAGCGCAGCCTGCTGGGTGCGTCGCAGAACCGTTTTGAATCAACCATCACCAACCTGAACAACACGGTGGACAACCTGTCGTCAGCCCGCAGCCGTATTCAGGACTCGGATTACGCGACGGAAGTGTCGAACATGTCACGTGCGCAGATCCTCCAGCAGGCCGGCTCGTCCGTACTGGCTCAGGCCAACCAGGTTCCGCAGACCATGCTGTCCCTGCTGCGTTAATTTTTCAATTTCAGTCAAGATAAAAGTCACTACTATGCAGTAATAGCGATCAGTTAAGACTAAAAGATCGATTGAACGATTCAGTGGCTGTGTGAAATCCGTAATCTCTCATAGAGGATTACGGATTTTTTTATGCTGCTCAGCCAGGCCCTCGACGCTGTTCTCAAGTTCTCACCGAAAGAGTTCTCCTCTCTCTCTGACCTGCATTCGCCTGAACTCGTTGATGAGTGTCTGGCTGATAACGGGGTCGTTAAGATACGTAAACGCCGCCTGCCCATGGAAATGATGGTTTTGGCCGTTACCGGCAGGCGTTCTTCTGTTCTCTTTCCATGAATCAGCTCGTCTCACATCTTGATATTGTCCTCAGCCCGCGCGGCGTTCCGAAAAGCTCAACTGACAAGCATCCCTGTTGTGCAGTGGATTTTTTTGCTTAATTGACTTAATTACCCATAAAGAAAGCCTGTTATCAAGTCATTGGTGAAACGTATGTGCGCATAGAATTCCATCAATAGAGTTTCTAAAGGGCTTTACTATGACGAAGGGTAGAAGGGTTAATGAAGAAGCAGTCGATATCGACTATAAGTCAACGCAGGCTTTTTTCGATGCTCGAGGACTGGGTTCATATATCAATCCCTTAAGTGCAACCATGTATCAGGATGAACAGCCCGAACTGGTTGAAAAGCGAGATGTTGCCGAAAAAGCAACCCTTGCTTCTTTCCCGGGAATTTCCTGCGTGGAAAGCGTGTTAGACATGGGATGTGGAATTGGACGTTGGGCAAAATTCTTTGCTGATCAAACGCAACCACCCGTCTATCTGGGGATAGACTTTTCCGCATCATTAATCGAAAAAGCAAAAAAAATTAACGTTAAAAACGGGAAAAAGACACATTTTCAAGTTATGTCTGTAACCGAGCTTGAAGAGAAGAAGTTAATTGTTCCGCCACCTTATGAATTTGTGATTATTTCTGGGGTGTTAATGTACCTTAACGATAATGATTGTCTGCAAGTTTTAAAAAAAGCGGTTAGTCTTTGCGCGAAAAATGGAAGAATTTATTTAAGAGAGCCGCTTGCAATAAGTGTCAGGTTAACACTTCAGGATGTTTTTTCAGAAGAACTTAATTATAACTACTCCGCAATTTACCGCACTGAAGATGAGTTGAATGAAATTATAAAAAAAGCATGTGCTGATGATGTTTTTTACATGCAACCCTGGAAGAAATTATTTTCCGATGATTTGGAAAAACGTAAAGAGACTCGACAAAAATATAGTCTGCTATGCAGGAGTGAGACGCTATGAAGACGGCTTATTGCTTTGACCTTGATGGCACATTAACTAAACAGGAGCTATTACCTTTGATAGCTACCTCGGTTGGGCTTGATGATGAAATATCTGCTTTGACTCAGGCAACTATTGCCGGGATCTTACCTTTTGAAAAATCATTTAAGCTGCGCGTAAGATTGTTAAAAGATGCTAATATTGATTGGATTCATGAAGTTTTGGAAAAGGAAGTGAATTTTCAGACGAAAATATTAGATTTCATAATTAAGCGCCCAGGGCAATGCTTTGTTGTTACAGGCAACCTTGATATTTGGGTTAAACCACTTCTGGAAAAGCTGGGTATCAACGCTTTTACTTCTACTGCCCGATTAAATGAAGCAGGAGAGTTATGCGGTATAAGCCATATTCTTAACAAATCTGATGCGGTAAGAAGCTTACGTGAAAATTTCGACCGTATTGTTGCTGTAGGCGAAGGCATGAACGACGTGCCGATGTTTGAAGAATCAGACTGGCGAATTGCCTTCGGGGCGACGCATAAACCCAACAATATACTTTGCAAACTCAGTGATTTTATCGTTTACGATGAGGGCTCATTATGTCGCCTATTAAAAACGTTGTAATCAGCGCGGCTGGAATTGGTTCCAGATTGGGGCTTAATCGCTCCAAGTGTCTTATAGAAGTTGCTGGAAAAACATTGCTAAGTTATCACCTGGAAAGACTGTCAGACGTTGAAAATGTTTGGGTTGTGGTAGGGTTTCAGGAAGAGGATGTGATCGAGGAAGCAATTAAAATACGTCCAGATTGTATAATTGTCCGTAATCCGGACTACATGAAAACTAATACATTGCAAAGTATCTGGCGGGTTTCAAAGCATCTGAAAGAGAGATTTTTAATCATTGATGCTGATACACTTATCGAAGATGAAAGTTTTAATAAGTTTATGGCTGCAACAAGTGATTTTGAGCATCTTATAGGCGTATCATCATTTACAACCAGCGATGGCGTACGTGTTAATGTTGATTCACAAGGTATGAATGTCACTGGTTTTACTCGTGACACCTCATTTAACTTGGAATGGACTGGTATTGCTATTATTGGAACGAATATGGTTGTTAATGAACAGATTTTTGTATATCAGTCCTTAAATGATTTTTTACCTATTCCACTGTGCAATATCAATGCGTTTGATATTGATACTATTCAGGATTTGGATATGGCGAAAAAAATCATGAATGATGGTTGGAGGAACAATGCATTCATTAACTAATGGCTATATTGACACTCAAGTTTCGAAAAGCATTGATGAAGATTCCTGCTTGACGCTATCAACTATATTCAACGTCCTTAAGTGTGCGAAAGAAAACATTCTTGATATAAATATAGGGTATGGTGACAATTGCATCACCGCTTCAGCTATTTTTGAGCATGTTGTGGGATTGGATAGTCGTTTGCCATGTTTAAGCCATGTGCAAGAAAAAATTTCTATAAATAATGTCAATAATGTTTCATTAGTGAATAATGATTTTTTCCATTTCGAATGTGAAGATACCTATGACTGTGTCTTATTTTCTGATGGGTTAAAGGGATTTAATAGTCAAAAAAAACAACTTAGAGCTATTCTAAAAGCAACAAAATTACTTAAAAAAGATGGCATGTTGGTTGTTGTCTCTGATGAAGAAAAACGCTCAGGTGATATTTCATTGTCAGAAATGCTTGGGCTTGAATACAAAGGAAGTTATACGGGGAAGGTCGAAGAAAGTGCAGATGAAAAATATTTTCTAACCTTTAATTTGCCTGTATGGAGTGCTCATCCAAAGAAAAATAGCACATTAAAGCTGGCATGTTTTGGTAGTATGCCATTTCATTTTCGTTCCCTGAAGCCACTTTCAGAATTATTTGAAAATAGCATAGTAACTTTATCAGTTGATGAGGTTATATCATGGCGTCCGGATGTTATTGCAGTAGCTGATGGCTGGTCCGTTGAATACTGGCGCGACTATTGTGATGCAAATAACGTGCTGCTTATTGGAATGCGTCATGGGTCGGTTACACGTTATGGCTTTGCCGAAAGTCAATATAATTTTGCAGATTATATGTGTGGAAGCCCCTGGGATATTGAAGATACTTTGCTTTCTGATGTCCAGCCGCGTAAAGGATTTCTGATAACCGGAAACTCATGGGTTGACCAGGTTTTTCAAATTGAGAAAAAAGTTGCGGATAAACTTAATCCAACTTTTCTTTTTGCACCCACATATAATCCTGAAATTAGCTCAGCAGTGTTCTTTGGTGAGCGTGTTGTTTCACTGGTACGTTCTGTATATCCTGAATCCAAAATTATCATCAAACCTCATCCAGCCATTGTCCAACATGAGCACGGCTTTGTTGTCAATAAGGATATCTTCCGTCAGCTTATGCAACAGTGGCGCGAACAGTGTGCTGACGATCCATTGATTGAACTTATTGATAATCCTGAGGCCAGTATCGCTGAAAGTTTTGTAGAAGCAGATATTTTGATAGCTGATGCTTCCTCACTGATTTATGAGTTTATGACGCTTGATCGCCCAATTATTCTTTATTCTGCCACAGAAAAGGTATCTCATTGGGATTATAATCCTGATGCTCCTGGAAATGCCTGGCGTGATATTGGATTAGAGTTTAGCGATGATAAAACATTTTTAAATCACATACGCCATGCTTTTAAACGTCATGAAGATTGCTGCAAAATAGCTCAGAAAGAACGTACAAAATTTTTACACGGCATTTACCAGGATGGTAAGTCAATTAATCGCGTTGCCGATGCTATTTCTAAACAGCCCAAACTTGATATTGTCATTTTTGGTCAGAAAACGTCTGTTGAAGAGAAGCGTAATATTTTTTCGAAAATGCAGAAGAGGTTTTCTTTCTGTCGGCTTTCAATCATCGATAATACGTTGAGCGGTCAGACTGTCGGAAACGAGTATGTGGATTGGCAACACTGGCAGTCTGGAGCAGCGAATGTTTCCGCACGTCACAGAGTCACATTACTGATTGATGCAGATCAGGGAAAATTGCCGGGCAGTGCTCATCAGATCTCACGCGCAATAAAAAAATTGGCCAGAAACGAAATTGGCTGCATGGTTTTGCGTGCGGGAGAGAGAGCGGCTCTTTCGTTGCTTAAGTATAATGATGTAGATGCATTTATTCAAAACTCATTGAATAATAAGGCTAATGGTGAAACCCTGTGGACATCAGATGCACTTAACGTTACTCCGGCCAGGGGAGTGGTACGAAATCCCGGAAAAGACTGGTTTATGATGAGCGACAGTGCTTGTTTTACAATGAACGCATCAATTGATGATGTAAAACCCGGGGATTCTTTTCTAAGATTAAATCTCTCTGTGCTTGAACGTCAGCAGTATGATAACTTCCCATTTAACACGACTGTATTCATTAATGATATACCGGTAAAGAAATTAGTTATCGATAGCGTTTTTAATCGCGAGCTAACTCTTCCTTTTCATCCTGATAGTGATGGTCAAACTAATATAAAAGTTGTCAGTGATGGCCGTACGCATGAAATGAGAGATATTACAGAAAACATTTCCTTTTTTATGCGTACAGAAAATATCAATATCAATGAAGTTGATGAAACGGACAGGGGTATTGAGGCATGGTTGGAAAAAAGAACGCTCAGTGCAATTCAGGAAAAATTTGTCGAAGACTACCAGTCTAAAAACACTACTGTAACGTCAGTTGTTTGTGTAATTTTAGTCGATGATAAAAAGCTGGCTTATGATGAGACGCTAAAAAATATCGCATTACATAACGATCAGAACCAAATGCTTAAGCTGATCCCTTTTGTAATTAATACTAATGGTTCTGACCTGAATGATGAGTCAGTGGACATAATGAATGTTCATCCTGATGCGATTGCCAATAGTATCAATCAATTAATTCAGGATAGTGAATGTGGTTGGTTTACCGTAATGAATGCCGGGGAGTCTTTCACTCAAAGCGGTGCATTGGTCGCAGAGTTGCAATTGCCATTGGCAAATAATTGTGCGGCAATTTTTACTGATATGCTATTAAATGATAATGATGGCATGACCAGTGTCGCCTTGCATCCTGAATTCAATCTCGACCTCTTACTTAGCCTGCCTTCCATTATGGCTGAGAATTGGATTTTTAAACGAGAGGTATTTATTTCACTGGGAGGGTTCACTGCTGACTATCCTCAGGCTATGCAGTTTGAATATATTACACGGCTTATTGAATATTACGGAATTCAGACTATTGGACATTTAGAAGAACCTACATTTAAGCGCGAATCCTATACGTTAAAGAATAATGATGATCAAAAGTCTGTCATAAAAAAACATCTTAATAACAGAGGTTTTACTGATGCCAGTATTACTTCAGATATGCCTGGCGTGTGGCGTTTGCATTATAATGTTCAGCAAAATCCTTTGGTTTCCATTATCATCCCAACCAAGGACCAACTTCCATTATTAATAACATGTATTACAACGTTAATGGAAAAAACAAGTTACCTAAATTACGAGATTTTGATTGTTGATAACAACAGCGAACTGCCTGAAACGTTGGCATGGTTAAAAGGTATTTCTGAAATAGATCCACGCCGCATACGTGTGATCCCATATCCAAAACCCTTTAATTATTCAGCAATGAATAATATGGCGGCACAGCAAGCACTGGGTGAGTATTTGGTTCTACTCAATAATGATACAGCAATCATCCAGAATGATTGGTTACAGAATATGCTTAATCATGCTATGCGCCCGGAAGTGGGTATTGTTGGCGCAAAACTCTTCTATCCTAACGGTCGTATTCAGCATGCTGGCGTAGTGCTGGGTCTTCGCGGGCCTGCGGAACATCCTTTCATCGGGAGATCGGGTGACGAAACAGGGTATCTTTATCGCCTGGTTGCAGATCAAAATTATACCGCTGTTACAGCGGCATGTATGATGGTGCGTAAAGATATCTATGAAGAAGTGGGTGGACTGGACGAAATTAATTTCCGTGTTTCATATAATGATATTGATTTCTGTCTGAAAGTCAGAGAGAGAGGGTATTTAACTGTCTGGACTCCCTATGCACATGTAATGCATGAAGGCAGCGTAAGTCAGAAAAAAGTTGACTCTGCAACGGTTGAAGTAAAACATAAACGTTTTACCAGTGAGCAGGATGCTATGTATGAAAAATGGTTACCGTTGATAGCCAACGATCCTGCATACAATAATTGCCTGTCATTATCTGGCGAGGGTTTTGAACTCATGTCAGACAGCCTTTTTACATGGCGTCCTGTGTTCTGGAAACCTGCACCCCAGGTCGTGGCAACTATGGCTGACCTTACTGGTTGCGGTAATTACCGTATCATAAAACCCTTTGAAGCAATGCGTGATGCGGGCCTTATCCAGGGCAATCTCTCTCAATATTTAATTAACATACCTCAACTTTCTCATTTAGATGCTGATAGTTTGGTTTTGCAACGTCAAATTACCCCGGAGTTTCATGAATGGGCCGCGAGGGTTGCTAAATTCATAAAATCTTTCAAGGTATTTGAATTAGATGATTATCTGCCAAATTTACCGGTCAAGAGCGTGCATCGTGCCGATATGCCGAAGGATATTCTTAAATCTATCCGTAAAAGTTTGAGCATGATGGACCGATTTGTTGTATCGACGGCCGCGTTGGCTAACAGATTCGATGGAGCGCATCACGATATTCAAATTGTTGAAAACCGTCTGCCTTGCGATAAGTGGAGCAATCTTGTCAGTCTGCGCGGACAAGGTCGTAAACCGCGGGTTGGCTGGGCCGGGGGCGTGAGTCATACTGGCGATCTTGAGATGATCGTCGATGTGGTTAAAGCTTTTGCCAATCGGGTGGAATGGGTATTTATGGGAATGTGCCCGCCTAAACTCATGCCTTATATACATGAATACCATCCGGGTGTGAGTATTGATGATTACCCCGCTAAACTTGCCTCACTTAATCTGGATTTGGCATTAGCGCCCGTAGAAGATAACGAATTCAACCGCTGTAAAAGTAATTTACGGCTACTTGAATACGGAGCATGCGGCTACCCGGTTATTTGTAGTGATATTGAATGCTATCGTTATGACATGCCTGTGACTCGCGTCCGCAACAGATTTAAAGACTGGGCAGATGCAATTGAAATGCATCTGGACGATCGCGAAACATCATGGCGAACGGGTGATGCGTTAAAAGAGCTGGTGCTTAGTCAGTGGATGTTGACAGGCGAGCCACTTGAGCGATGGGCTAAAATCTGGCTACCTTAAAAGGGAAAATGGTGAGCATGCTCACCATTTTTTTTAACAGATTACTGGAAATAACTTTCTTTGACGCGGATCGCGCATTTAAAAGCTGCTTGCCTGCAAGCCTTTTACCGGGAGCAACTTGTAGAATAGTGAAGAGGATTTGCACCTTTATTACTTAATCCTACTTAAATAACGTATAGGATCTCCGCACATTGCCGATAACGAATGAATAACTTTCGATCGTGCTCCAGTGAGCATAAAACTGATAATTTCTGGAGTATCCCGATGCGCTTCAACGTTGATTTGATACCGGGCGATCTGCTGAGCTTTGAAGAGATTGCCCGGCGCTATGCGATCAAGTTCCCTGAAGAGAAAGAGCTGACGGCGCGCGCGCTGCTAAGTCCGTCCACCAGCTACCGTAATCTGGTGATCCGCGCCGTCTTCGCCAACGACGAAACCAACAGTCCGCTGGAAGACTTGCTGTTTATCTCTAATGATAACGAACGCAAAAATTACCTGCGACGCATGGAACATTACCTCAAACTGCAACTGCCGTTTTTCTATTTTCGCCGCACTGAGCAGGCAAAGCTGGAAAATCGCTGGAAGGTCATGGGCGAGAGCCGCGTTTACGCCATGCTCGATCCCGCGTCGGCTGCCGCGCAAAATTTGATCAACAGCCGCGGTTACCGGCTTGCATTGATGCGTCAGGAAGGCGAGGAGGGGCTGTGGCAACTCTTCGACCCGCAGGCGCACGCCTGCTTCACTGTTTCGCGCCGCATCCAGTTTATCGTGGTGCTGACCAGCCCGCTGCATAGTGTGCCTGCGGGCGTTATCGCCGGTACGCAGGTGGGCAGGCAGGTGAAAACGCGGGTCTGGCAGCGCGCCAGCCAGGCGGAGTTTGCGGCGGCGGTTAAGGCACGCTACGGCGGCTGCGTTATCACCGGCACGCCGCTGGCAGAAAATGCGCCGCATCCCTGGGTGGAAGCCTGTCACATTGATACAACGGAAAATGAAGACGGTTTTCTGCACGACAACGGCGTGGATAACGGCCTCTTTTTACGCAGCGATCTGCTGCGTCTTTTTATCAACCGCCTGTTGACGATCGATAGCGATAGCGGGGTCGTACAGCTGCGGCAGGGCATGCCGTTGGCAGAAGATCTCAGCGTTTCCTATCAGCACATCACCGGAAAAGTTTGCGCGCTCTGGCCACAGGTGCCGCAGGCCACCAGAGAGAAACTGCGCTTTTTGCTTTAAATCCCGTCTCCAACGGCGCGATGCGCCGTCTTACTTAAACAAAATGAAATAAACCGCCTTTTTTAGCGCTATTCCCCCAATCAAAAGTCCCTATAGAAACAGATAATCGTGCCGATAACTTAACTAACGCAGGGTAGACAGAGTGAACGATCTCTATACCGCCGATGGGGTGATGGACAAAAACACGCTGTGGCAGCGCTACGTACCGCTGGTACGTCATGAAGCGCTTCGCCTACAGGTCAGATTGCCTGCCAGCGTTGAGCTGGATGATTTGCTACAGGCTGGAGGAATAGGGCTGCTGAACGCCGTGGAACGCTTCGATGCACTTCAGGGCACGGCCTTTACCACCTACGCCGTACAGCGAATCCGGGGCGCGATGCTGGATGAACTGCGCAGCCGTGACTGGGCGCCTCGCAGCGTGCGACGTAACGCGCGTGAGGTGGCTGGTGCGATGCATCAGGTCGAACAGTCGCTGGGACGCACCGCGACCGAGCAGGAAGTGGCGACACAGTTAAAGGTTTCGTTAGAGGAGTACCGGCAGATCCTGCTGGATACCAATAACAGCCAGCTGTTCTCCTACGACGAATTTCGTGAAGAACACGGCGACAGCGCCGAGCTGGTAACGGAAGGCCATGAAGAGGCGAATCCATTACACCAGCTTATGGAAGGGAATCTGCGCGAACGCGTCATTGAAGCGATTGAGGCCTTGCCCGACCGCGAAAAAATGGTGCTGACGCTTTATTACCAGGAAGAGCTGAATCTGAAAGAGATTGGCGCAGTGCTGGAGGTGGGGGAATCCCGCGTCAGCCAGCTGCACAGTCAGGCGATTAAACGCCTGCGCGCCCGGTTAACGGGAGCGCGCTGACGGAGTCAGCTTTGCACTCTCAACACCAACCGGGGACTCAAAAATGGGATCCAAAACAAAAATGAGGCCACTGAGCCGTTATTTGAAAGACTACAAACACAGCCAGAGTAACTGTTCGCACTGCGGCAAAGTGCTGGATCGTATGGCGCTGGTGTTTCGTGGTCAGATAATAAATAAAGAGGCTATTGCCCGGATGGATCAGCTGATCGACGATCAGGTCTGGTTAAAACTTCAGAATGAGCTGACGGCGCTTTGCCGCTTCTGTAGCGATATTTTCTGCAACACACATCCGAATTACTTCGATATTATGGCGTTTAAACAGTATCTGTTTGAACAGACCGAAATGAGCCACAGCACCATTCGCGAATACGTGGTGCGGCTGCGTCGGCTGGACGATATGCTCTCCGCGAAAAACTATCCGCTGGAGAAGCTGCGCGGCGGTAGCTGGCATGAGCGCCTGCAAGACGATCTGCCGGATGCGGGAAACAATAACTACCGCATTGCGCTGCGGAAGTACGATCAGTTTTTGGGTTGGCAACAGGCATAGGCCTGCGTGGGTGAAGACCTTTTTCGTTACTTTTTTGCCTCTCTTACTGTAAAACTGTAAGGATAATTCGTTGCCCTTTTCGGGAGGCCACATTGTCCTTACATCTCTTACACTCTTTTGCAAAAGTTGAACTGCTCGGCGCGCCAACGCCGCTGGAGCATCTTCCGCGTCTGTCCGACTATCTGGGGCGCGACATCTTTATCAAACGTGACGATCTGACGCCGGTTGCCTTCGGCGGTAATAAGCTCAGAAAGCTGGAGTTTCTTGCCGCTGACGCGCTGCGTCAGGGCGCGGACGTTCTGCTCACCGCCGGCGCCATTCAATCGAACCACGTTCGTCAGACGGCGGCCGTCGCGGCAAAGCTGGGCCTGAAGTGCGTGGCGCTGTTGGAAAACCCCCTTGCCACCGCTGCCGACAACTACCTGACTAACGGCAACCGTCTGCTGCTCGATCTGCTCGATGCGGAAGTGATTATGGTCGATGCGCTGCACGCGCCCGATGCGCAGCTGGAAGAGCAGGCGTCACGCCTTGAAGCGCAGGGATTCCGTCCCTATATCGTGCCGGTTGGCGGTTCCAACGCGCTGGGTGCGCTGGGCTACGTGGAGTGTGCGCAGGAGATCGCGCATCAAAGCGAGGGCGTGGTGGATTTCGCGGCGGTAGTGGTCGCTTCCGGCAGCGCAGGAACCCATGCGGGGCTGGCCGTGGGTCTTGAGCAGTTGCTGCCCGATACCGAACTGGTCGGCGTCACGGTGTCGCGCAGCGTGGCGGATCAGCAGCCAAAAGTCGTCGCCATTCAGCAGGCGCTGGCCGCCTCGCTTGCCCTCACCACCGCCGCGCCGGTCACGCTCTGGGATGACTATTATGCCCCGCAATACGGCATGCCGAATGAAGAAGGCATGGAAGCCATTAAGCTGCTGGCGCGGCTTGAAGGTATTTTTCTCGATCCTGTATACAGCGGCAAAGCGATGGCTGGCCTGCTTGACGGTATTACGCAGAAGCGCTTCCGTCGCGACGGGCCCATCGCTTTTATTCACACCGGCGGCGCGCCGGCGTTATTTGCTTATCATCATTCGGTATAAATAAGAACTAAAAAGATGACAGTGGCATCTGGTATAAACTCAGAGGGTCGAATAGATTCTTCGTGTCGACAACGTATTGCCGTGAAGCGATCGTTTCTTTCCGGCACTGACACAGACGGAACCGCCGTGTTCCAAATAACAAATAATACCGTGGAGCCATTATGAATTTTTCTTTGGTGCGTCGCCAACTGGTGATGGGCGTTATGTCTCTGGCGCTGGTCGCTGGTTTTTCTGGACACAGTTTTGCCGCAGATGAAAACCTGCTGAATAAAGTGAAGGAACGTGGTTCGCTGCTGGTTGGTCTGGAAGGCACCTATCCCCCGTTCAGCTTCCAGGACGAAAGCGGCAAGCTGACCGGTTTCGAAGTTGAGTTCGCCCAGGCGCTGGCGCAGCATCTCGGCGTTAAGGCCAGCCTGAAACCGACCAAATGGGACGGCATGCTGGCTTCGCTGGATTCAAAACGTATTGACGTAGTGATCAATCAGGTAACGATTTCGGACGAACGCAAGAAGAAATATGACTTCTCCACGCCGTATACCATTTCCGGTATTCAGGCGCTGACTAAAAAAGAGAATGCTGCCAGTATCACTAAACCTGCCGATCTGACAGGAAAAAAAGTCGGTGTAGGTCTGGGTTCCAACTATGAGCAGTGGCTGCGTGAAAACGTGAAGGGCGTGGATATCCGTACTTATGATGATGACCCGACCAAATATCAGGATCTGCGCATCGGCCGTACCGACGCCATTCTGGTTGACCGTCTGGCGGCGCTGGACCTGGTGAAGAAAACCGGTAATACCCTGGCCGCTGCGGGCGACGCTTTCTCGCGTCAGGAAGCCGGCGTGGCGCTGCGTAAAGGCAATACGCAGTTGCTGGAAGCCATTAATAAGGCCATCGCGGAGATGCAGAAAGACGGTACGATGGCGAAGCTGTCTGAGAAATGGTTTGGCGCGGACGTAACGAAATAATGCAGGAAAGTTTGCAACTGGTGCTGGATTCAGCACCATTTTTATTGAAAGGGGCGCTCTTCACGCTTCAGCTCAGTATCGGCGGCATGTTTTTCGGGCTGCTGCTGGGCTTTTTACTGGCAATGATGCGCCTTTCATCTTTCTGGCCTGTGGCGTGGCTGTCACGCATCTACGTCTCGATTTTTCGCGGTACGCCGCTGATTGCGCAACTGTTTATGATTTACTACGGCCTGCCGCAGTTTGGCATCGAGCTGGACCCCATTCCCTCCGCCATGATCGGCCTGTCGCTGAATACGGCGGCCTATGCGTCCGAATCCCTGCGCGGTGCCATTGCGGCCATTGAGCGCGGGCAGTGGGAAGCGGCGGCAAGCATCGGGATGACCCGCTGGCAGACGCTGCGCCGCGTGATCCTGCCACAGGCGGCCAGAACGGCGCTGCCACCGCTCGGCAACAGCTTTATCAGTCTGGTAAAGGATACCTCGCTGGCGGCAACCATTCAGGTGCCTGAGCTGTTTCGTCAGGCGCAGTTGATCACCTCGCGCACGCTGGAAGTTTTCACCATGTATCTGGCTGCTTCGCTGATTTACTGGGTAATGGCTACGCTCCTGTCGATGCTGCAAAGCAGGCTGGAAGACCGCGTTAACCGTCAGGATCGGGAGTCGAAATGAGTACCATTGAAGTTAACAACCTGGTTAAGCAGTTTAACGGACAGACGGTGCTGCATGGAATCGATCTTGAGGTGAAGGCCGGCGAAGTGGTGGCGATTATCGGCCCGAGTGGCTCTGGTAAAACCACGCTGTTGCGCAGTATCAACCTGCTTGAGGAGCCGGACAGCGGCACCATAAAGGTGGGTGACATCACCATAGATGCGGCGCTGGGCATGCAGCGTCAAAAAGAGCAGGTACGCCGTTTGCGTCAGCAGGTTGGCTTTGTATTCCAGAACTTTAATTTGTTTCCCCATCGTTCAGTAATGGAGAACATTATTGAAGGGCCAACCATCGTTAAGCGAGAGCCAAAAAGTGAAGCTGTCGCGCGCGCGCGTCAGCTGCTGGAGAAAGTGGGACTGCACGGTAAAGAAGAGAGCTACCCGCGTCGTCTCTCAGGTGGTCAGCAGCAGCGTGTCGCCATCGCCCGTGCGCTGGCTATGCGTCCGGAGGTGATCCTGTTCGATGAGCCAACCTCCGCGCTTGATCCTGAGCTGGTGGGTGAAGTACTGAATACCATCCGCGCGCTGGCAGAAGAGAAGCGCACGATGGTTATCGTGACGCATGAGATGAGCTTCGCTCGCGACGTGGCCGATCGGGCCATTTTCATGGACCAGGGACGCATTGTGGAGCAGGGCGATGCAAAAACGCTTTTTGCCGCGCCGCAGCAGCCGCGAACCCGTCAGTTTCTGGAAAAATTCCTTAACGCCTGAATAATAATAACGCCGGTTTCCCCGGCGCTCTCCCTCAGCATTACTGCTTCTTTAAGAGTAACCTCATAGTGTTTTTTCCCGCAAAAGGAAATAATTCGTTAAATTTTGTCATGTCTACTGGGTTAAACATATGGCGTCTGCCGAAAAAAAAGAAGTTCTATGGATTAATACGCTGAAGGGCGGGTGTATATTACTGGTGGTGCTGCACCACACTATTATTACGACATTCGCCCCTTCAATTCAGCATCTTACCGCAGGCATTATGCCCGCCGAAATGTGGGTGGCCTTTAATAAACACCTCTCACCATTACGTATGCCAGCTTTCTTTTTTGTTTCCGGTTTGCTGGCCGCCAGCGCCATTACTAAAAAGTCATGGAGTGAGGTATTTACTAAAAAGTTCAGTAATATTCTTTATCTCTATATTTTATGGGGCGTTATTCAGTGGGTGAGCATTCATAATATTTCTGCCAATCTGATTGGTGAAAAGCTCTCCTCGGCAAAAAATGCAGCCTATGCTGAATCACCCGTGGAGTTTATTAAACTTCTGGTAATGTCGATGACCAGCCTGTGGTATCTCTATGCATTGGCAGGTTATTTTGTGATTGCAAAACTGTTTCACCGGCAGAAATATGCGCTGTTGCTGGCTGCCGTTGCGGTGAATTATGCCACGCAGTTTAGCCTGATTCCGGGCTGGGGCCCGGCCAGCGTCTCGCAGAATTTCATTTACTTCCTGACCGGCGCCTTCCTGAGCCATCAGCTGGTTGAACTGAGCTTCCTGACACGCAGAAATGCCCTGATTCTGGGGTCGTTCTTTGTTCTGGGGCTTGTTCACCATGTGGGGCTGGGACTGAATAAGAACCTGTTCTACTGTCTGCTCTCCATCGTATTTGGCATTGTTGTGTGCCGTGCGTTGAACAACCGCTTTAATATGGGCTGGCTCAACTGGATCGGCCGCAATACGCTGCAAATTTATGTGCTGCATCGCATTTTTATCGAGCTGCTTGGCCTGACGATGCTGACGCTGGCAATAAAATACGAGCTGTTCAGCAATACCGCCTTCTCTGTTGCCTGGGCGCTGACGCTGCCGGTGCTGGCCGTCGCGTTCTGTACGGTGATTTCGCTGATGGTCTGGATGCTGCTGAATCGTGGGCCCGGGCGGGCGCTGTTCCTGTATCCGCGCCTGATGAAAAAGCCGCAGCCGGTGACAGAGGCTCCCGGCAATCACTAAACACTCCTTTACAGGGCCGATAACATCGGCCCTGATTATTTTTATATCCGCTGTTTTGTACCAGTAAATAATAAAAAAATTAATGACTTTATTCTTCATCCTTTTTATGACACATCAGCAGGAGTCATTTAATGAAGCCAGAAAATAATAAAGAGATAGCCTGGATTAACAGCCTGAAAGGCGGCTGTATAATTCTGGTCGTGCTCTATCATGTTGTACTCCCCGGCTATGCAAATACCATTGACTATCTTACTGCGGGAACGCTTCCGGCAAAGATATGGATCGCGTTTAATGACACGCTCTCGCCATTGCGTATGCCCGCTTTCTTTTTTGTTTCCGGACTCTTAGCGTCTAATGCGATAATCAATCGCCAGTGGAAACAGGTTTTTACCAGCCGGGTCACCAATCTTTTTTATCTCTATTTTCTCTGGGGTCTGATCCAGTGGCTGATGATTGACGGCGTCTCTGGCGAAATCATGGGCAAGCAGCTTTCCGGTAATCTCAACGCCGCCTGGGCCGCAACACCGGCTGAATTTATTAAGCTGATGCTGCTGGCGATGAGCTCGTCGTGGTATTTGTACGCGCTGGCGCTGTTTTTCGTGTTTGCCAAACTTTTTCACCGTTTCAAACCCGCGCTGATGCTGATGGCAGTAGGATTGAACTATGCCGCTATCTGCAACGTGATCCCTGGCTGGGGGCCGGAGAGCCTGTCGCAATATTTTGTTTTCTTCCTTTTTGGCGTGTTTTATAGCAGTACGCTGATACGCTGGAGTGAATGGCATCGCGGTAACGGATGGCGCTGGGCTACGTTGATTGCGCTGGCCGCCGTTCACGCGCTGCTCGGGCTACCTGAAAGCATCTTTATGTGCACGCTTGCCATTCTGTTTTGCATTGCGGCCTGCCGGCTGTTGAATCGGCTGTTCACCCTGCGCTGGCTGAACTGGACAGGTAAGAACACGCTGCAAATTTACGTGCTGCATCGTATTTTTATTGAGTTTTTTGGTATGTCCACCATTCTGTTTGCGACCGGGCACGACCTTTTTTCCAGCCAGGCGTTTTCAATGCTCTGGGCGGTGGCTTTCCCTGTCGTGATGGTCGGCGTGTGTATTGGCTGCTCCGTGGCGGTCTGGACGCTACTGAATCATGGGCCGGGTAAAGGGCTGTTTATCTATCCCAGACTGCTGCGAATGAAGCTGCATGGCTGATATCAGTCAAGAGTGACGCTTCATCGCATACATGCGCGTGGTGCAAAATTTCACAGGCAACGCTGTTCCAGACGGGCGACATTAAGGTTTCCGACGAGCCGGATCGCTGCCGCAGGGATGCGACAGCGAAGCCGCCGGGGAAGGCGCCCCGGTGATCAACCTTAAGGACGTCTTTCACGTAGCAGGTCTCAGGTTTTGCTTTCAAACCTGTCTCAGCCAATCGTCATCAGACTTGCGTTCCCGCCCGCTGCGGCGGTATTGATACTCAGCGAACGCTCCAGCAGCAGACGCTCCAGCAGCAGATTGGTTTCCCCGTGCGCAAAACCCTGCACCGACACAATCGCGCCATCCCGTAACGCAACCGTTTCACAGACTTCGCGCAGCCGATCGGCATCGCCATGGTAGATTACCGCATCAAAGTCGTGTTGCGCGTCCAACGGCTGCGCGGCGAAATCGATCCGCTTTTGCACCTCAGCGGGAAGCGATGTATGCAGCGCGCGATGCAGATCGTCATCGGCCCACAGCGCCCGGCTGCCCGATGAGGTCACCGCAGCAAGCTGGACCAGCGCATCCTCTTCGTTGTCCGCCAGACACAGCACGCGTTCGCGCGGCAGCAGGGTAAACGTATTGCGCTCGCCCGTTGGGCCGGGTAACAGACGAACCGTGCCGCTCTGCGTCAGGCTGGCGAAACGGTCGCACACGTCAGCAAGCTGCGGTCTGTCCTGCGCCCAGTCGCTCAGCGCCCGATGCGGCGACAGCAGGGCGGTGCGCAGCGTGCTTTCCACCGGGCGCTCGCCGTCGTGCCTGTCGAGCGTCACACGCAACGCATCGTCGGGGCGCGAAGAGAGCAGGCGATAAAGATAGAGCGGTCCGCCTGCTTTCGGCCCGGTGCCGGAAAGCCCTTCGCCGCCAAACGGCTGCACGCCAACCACTGCGCCGACCATATTGCGGTTTACATATAAATTGCCCACCCGCGCGCTGCCGGTAACCTGATTGATTGTTTCGTCAATACGCGTATGCACACCCAGCGTCAAACCATAACCGGAGGCATTGACCTGTTCGACAATCGTCGGCAGTTCACTGCGTTTGAAACGCACCACGTGCAGAACCGGGCCAAAAATTTCTTTATCCAGCTCCGCCACCGCATTCAGTTCAATCAGCGTCGGCATCACAAAGGTGCCGGTCTGCCACTCTTTACTGTCCTGCGGATGGGAGAAGGCAGCCTGATATACCTTCATGCCTTTACTACGCATCGCCTGAATATGCTTATCGATATTCTCTTTGGCTTCTTTATCAATCACCGGCCCGATATCGGTTGAAAGACGCTCCGGATTACCCATCCGACATTCGGCCATCGCGCCGCGCAGCATTTGCAGCGTATGCTCCGCCACATCTTCCTGAATGCAGAGCAGGCGCAGGGCAGAGCAGCGCTGACCGGCGCTGTCGAAGGCGGAGGCGACAATATCAATCACTACCTGTTCAGTCAGCGCCGAGGAGTCAACGATCATGGCGTTCATTCCGCCGGTTTCCGCAATCAGCGGCGTCGGGCGTCCCTGCGGGTCCAGCCGACCTGCCAGTCCGCGCTGAAGCAGCGTGGCGACGGCGGTGGAGCCGGTGAACATGATGCCGCGCACGCGTGGATCCTGAGTAAGTTGCGCGCCCACCGTTTCACCCGGGCCGGGAAGCAGCTGGAGAGCAGCGACCGGCACGCCCGCTTCATGCAGCAGCGCCACGCCTTCGGCTGCAATCAGCGAGGTCTGTTCGGCCGGTTTTGCCAGCACGCTGTTGCCTGCCGCCAGCGCGGCGGCGATCTGACCGGTAAAGATCGCCAGTGGGAAGTTCCAGGGACTGATGCAGACGACCGGCCCCAGCGGGCGATGCGTCTCGTTATCAAAATCGCCACGCACCTGTCCGGCGTAATAGTAGAGAAAATCGACGGCTTCCCGCACCTCAGCAATGGCGTTGCTGAAGGTTTTACCTGCTTCGCGCACCAGTAAGCCGATCAGCCGCTGCATCTGTCCGTCCATTAATACGGCCGCACGCAGGAGGATCGCCGCGCGCTCCTGCGGCGGCGTGGCGAACCAGATTGGCCCGGCGTTAATCGCGGCTTCCAGCGCGCGGGAAACATCGGCTTCGCTGGCGTACTGGACGTAGCCAACCACATCGCCAGGCTCGGCGGGATTAACAACCGGCAGACGTTCGCCTTCCTGCCGTTCGCCATCAATAACCGGTGCAGCCTGCCACGGCTGCATGGCGCCGTTCAACAGCGCGCTGGAGAGCGAGGCGAGGCGATGCTCATTAGCCAGATCCAGGCCTGATGAGTTCACACGCTCGCTGCCGTAGAGATCGCGCGGCAGCGGGATCTTAGGATGCGGCAGTCCGACCACGCCTTCGCGGCGCGCCAGTTTTTCCACCTCGCTCACCGGATCGGCAACCAGATCGTCGATCGGCAAGGTGGCATCGGCAATGCGGTTCACAAACGAGGTATTGGCGCCGTTTTCCAGCAGACGCCGCACCAGATAGGCCAGCAGCGTTTCGTGGGTGCCCACCGGTGCATAAATGCGACAGGGGCGGTTCAGCTTGCCTTCGGCGACTTTGCCGACAACCTGCTCGTAAAGCGGTTCGCCCATACCGTGCAGGCACTGAAACTCATACTGCCCCGGATAGTAGTTATTGCCTGCCATCTGATAGATGGCCGATAGCGTATGGGCGTTGTGGGTAGCGAACTGCGGATAGATCAGGTTCGGCACCGCCAGCAGCTTGCGCGCGCAGGCCAGGTACGAGATGTCGGTATACACTTTGCGGGTGTAAACCGGATAGCCTTCCAGCCCTTCCATCTGCGCTCGCTTGATTTCGCTGTCCCAGTAGGCGCCTTTCACCAGGCGGATCATCAGGCGGCGGCGACTGCGCTGCGCCATGTCGATCAGCGTATCAATAACGAACGGGCAGCGCTTCAGGTAGGCCTGAATAACAAAGCCAATGCCGTTCCAGCCTTCCAGCTCCGGTTCGAAGCAAAGTTTCTCCAGCAGATCCAGCGACAGCTCCAGCCGGTCAGCTTCTTCGGCGTCAATATTGATGCCGATATCGTAAGAGCGGGCCAGCAGCGTTAATGATTTCAGCGTCGGGTAAAGCTCTTCCATGACGCGCTCATACTGCGCGCGACTGTAGCGCGGATGCAGCGCCGAAAGCTTGATCGAGATGCCCGGCCCCTCATAAATGCCGCGACCGTTAGACGCCTTTCCAATGGCGTGAATGGCCTGCTGATAGGAGAGGAGATAGGCTTTGGCGTCCCGGTCGGTCAGCGCTGCTTCACCCAGCATGTCATACGAATAGCGGAAGCCTTTCTCTTCCAGCTTGCGCGCATTAGCCAGCGCCTCAGAAATGGTTTCGCCGGTCACGAACTGCTCGCCCATCAGGCGCATCGCCATATCCACGCCTTTGCGGATCAGCGGTTCGCCGCGCTTGCCGATGATGCGGTTCAGCGAGCGGGAAAGATTGGCCTCATTGTGAGTCGAAACCAGCCTGCCGGTAAACAACAGCCCCCAGGTCGCGGCATTGACGAACAGGGAAGGGCTGCGGCCCAGATGCGACTGCCAGTCGCCGTTGCTGATTTTGTCGCGGATCAGCGCATCGCGGGTTGGCTTATCAGGAATGCGCAACAGCGCCTCCGCCAGGCACATCAGCGCCACCCCTTCCTGTGATGAAAGAGAGAACTCCTGCAACAGGCCCTGCACCATGCCGGCGCGGCCGGTTGCCCCTTTTTGGTGACGAAGCTTCTCGGCAAGCTGGTACGCCATACGATGGGTTTGTTCTGCCAGCGGCGGAGAAAGACGCGCCTGCTCCAGCAGCATCGGCACCGCTTCCGTCTCCGGGCGACGCCATGCGGAGGTCATGGCGGCGCGCAATACCGACTGTGGCAGAATATGTTCGGCAAAATCGAGAAACGGCTGACGCGGCTCCTCTTCTGCACGATCCTCATTTTCCTGCCTCTGCGGGGTAATTTCAGGCAGCACGTCGCCTTTCTCCAGCTGTTCCAGATAGTTAAAAATCGCCTGTTTAATCAGCCAGTGCGGGGTGCGGTCGATCTGTCCGGCGGCGGTGCGGAGACGCTCACGTGTGGCATCATCCAGTTTTACACCCATGGTCGTCATGCCCATGCCTGAAACTCCTTTAACAACGCTGTCATTGATGGCAAGCAATATCACTTAAGTTGCAACTTTGTGCAACCATGTTAAATGTGATCTGGCTTGCAGAGTAAAACCGCAATTTCTGCAAAGCGGCACGCTTATTGCTGCAAGAATCTCGCCAGAAATGATTTTGCTATAACATCAAGAGTTACAGGGGTTTAGCCGGTGCTACTTTTAAGAGTGTGATCCGGTGCAACCTGTCAGCACGCAGGCTGTGATAAAGCGTGAACTCGCTGTAACTCCTGTGTTAAATCATTGTGCGCGAATGCGGTTTACGGCAGGATATCCCGCCTCAGGCGACAGGACGTGATGCCGCGATGTTCCCGCGGCCCGGGGAAGGTTAATCGGATGCACAACGCATCAACAATAATAAGTGGAGAACCTGAATGACAGTAAGCACACCCCTGATGGTGACCTTTTGCATCTATATCCTAGGTATGGTGCTGATAGGCTTTGTTGCGTGGCGCTCGACCAAAAACTTTGACGACTATATTTTAGGCGGGAGGAGCCTGGGAAGTTTTGTGACTGCGCTGTCGGCGGGCGCATCCGATATGAGCGGCTGGCTGTTGATGGGGCTGCCGGGTGCGATTTTCCTTTCCGGTATTTCAGAGAGCTGGATCGCCATCGGGCTGACCATCGGCGCTTACCTGAACTGGAAATTCGTCGCGGGTCGCCTGCGTGTGCAGACGGAACACCACGGCAACGCCCTGACGCTGCCTGACTTCTTTACCAGTCGCTTTGAAGATAACAGCAAACTGCTGCGGGTTATTTCGGCGCTGGTTATTCTGGTTTTCTTCACCATTTACTGCGCTTCCGGCATTGTGGCAGGCGCGCGCCTGTTTGAAAGCACCTTTGGCATGAGCTATGAAACCGCGCTGTGGGCGGGGGCGGCCGCCACCATCATTTACACCTTCGTGGGCGGATTCCTTGCCGTGAGCTGGACCGACACCGTACAGGCCAGCCTGATGATTTTTGCGCTGATCCTGACGCCGGTCATCGTTATTTTTGCCGTCGGCGGACTCAGCGATTCGCTGAAGGTTATTGAAGCCAAAAGTATTGAAAACATCAACATGCTGAAAGGGCTGGACTTCGTTGCGGTGATTTCGCTGCTGGGTTGGGGACTGGGCTACTTTGGCCAGCCGCACATTCTGGCGCGGTTTATGGCAGCGGATTCCCATCGCTCGATTCGCAGCGCACGCCGTATCAGTATGACGTGGATGATCCTCTGCCTGGCCGGTGCGGTCGCGGTCGGATTCTTCGGCATCGCCTATTTCCAGAATCATCCTGAACAGGCGTCGGGCGTAACTGAAAACGGCGAACGGGTCTTTATTGAGCTGGCGCGTATTCTGTTTAACCCGTGGATTGCCGGGATTTTACTGTCCGCGATTCTGGCGGCGGTGATGTCAACGCTGAGCTGCCAGCTGCTGGTCTGTTCAAGCGCGCTGACAGAAGATCTTTACAAAAACTTCCTGCGTAAGAACGCCTCACAGCGCGAGCTGGTGTGGGTAGGGCGCATGATGGTGCTGCTGATCGCAGTCATTGCTATCGCGCTGGCCGCCAACCCAAACAATCGCGTGCTGGGTCTGGTGAGCTATGCCTGGGCAGGTTTTGGCGCCGCCTTCGGCCCGGTGATACTGCTGTCACTGATCTGGAAACGGATGACGCGTAACGGCGCGCTGGCAGGCATGATCGTGGGGGCTGCTACGGTGATTATCTGGAAACAGTTCGCCTGGCTCAACCTCTATGAAATCATTCCCGGTTTCCTGTTTGCCACCCTGGCGATCGTTATCGTCAGCCTGATGGGAAGAGAACCTTCAGTCGCTGCCCGCCAGCGTTTTGAACAGGCAGAAGCTGAATTTAATACGCACTAACACCTCACGCCTGGCCGGTTATTGCACAACCGGCCTTACTCCAATCCTTGCTCCAGTTCACGTTTATTAATGTGGCTCACTTCAACAGGTTTACCTGTTCAGGCATTTATGGGAAAGTGCCACGGTGCAGAAAGCACACTCAACCCGTCGGTTTTAAAATGGAAAGTTCGTTACATGGAGTAACACCGCTATGGTCATGGCCAGATTCCCGCAAACTATTTTTACCACCCAACGCAAATTTAATGATTACAGCGCCGACGATATGCGCTATGGCGATATCTGCGAATCTTTTCTGAAACGCGAATTACGCCTCACGCATGTCTCAGATATTATTGATCCTTACACCTTAACGCGTCTGACCGCATTTGATAATCCACGTTCGCGATTTGCCGGTGCGTACGGCAACCGGCGGCGTGGTGAGAAGGTCAGCGTGCAGGAGTGTGCCAGACTTTTATTCGAAGAAATGCAGGTGACTTCTTTACCGTTAGCATTAATTGGGCACCAGAAATATCTCATTAACAAAATGCTGCATCATTTCCAGCATTTTAACGGCGCGCCTTTTAGAGATCCATCGCTGAATGTAGCATATAAGCGACAGATTTATAATGATAATTCGCGCAGGAGCTCAAAGCTTGCTATAGAAAAGGTAATAAATGATAATATCAACTACGAAAGTGGCGGTTATCCTTTAAAAGAAATCAATGTTTTTAAGGATAGAATTGGCAGAAGTATTATGCCAAAATTTAATTCACCGGTACTCGATAAAATTAACGGTTTAGGTATTACCATACATGATGTACATGCTACTCGCATAGAAATATTATGCCTGGAGAACAATGGGAGAAGCTGGAATGCTAAATTGCGATATAGTGCACAAGATCATTTTGGCCTGGATGTTGAAGATATACGAAAATTAAAATTTCATCAGTTTCACTTTTTTCGTATCTGGTTTATTTTACAACGATATAATAAATTTGGTTTCAGGCCGTTTTTGACTAACCTTGAAGCAATAATAGATGTTAAGGGTGGAGTTGAATGAGAAAAGGAATTTTAATAGTAACTATATTTTTAATTATGGTGAGCGGCGGTTATTTCTGGATAAATAATCGTTCCGTAAAGATCATTGCTGTACATCATAACGCAAATACAGTGGATGTACTCGTTGAACAATTCCCGATCTCTCATACGGCTCAAATTAAATGGTGGAGAAAAAATAAAAATATAACGCTACGCGATAATAATATCCTTACTTATGAAAAGGGTGGCCCGCGTTATATTACCATTTTTGCTTTTGGGGAGGGCTATCAGGAGTTGGGAAAAAAAGATAGATTATGCTTTGACCATTTACCGAGGCCGAAAAACTGCATTGATAAAGATATTTTAATGATGATTAGTACAAACCGTGAAGGAAAGGAAATATACGAGTTTGACTATTCTGCCTATATGATAAATGATAAAGGTAAAATTGTTAAAGCAGGTGGTTAAATACGTATCGCCGAAGGTAAGTTTTGCGTAGCCTTTCGGTGTTTTTTTAATATATTTAGCGCAGATTTGGGGGTAACCGGCTGCCATTATCGACAACCGGTCCATGCATTACGCTTTACCAAACGTCACATCCAGCTCCATAGAATCAGTGTGACGCATTGGGTTCTGACCATTTGGCAGTTTATCGTCATCCGGATGCATATAGGTATCGCCGGTACCCAGCTTGTTGGTCATATATTCCCCGCCTTTTTTCATCGTATCGGTTGAACCGTCATACCAGCCGGCAATCGTTTTATTGCCTGCTGAGTCTTTGCTCACGATGCTGTCAGGTGCCTCATCGGCAATGCTCTTCTCATCGCCAATTTCAAATCCTTTACCATCTTCGGCATGGATGGCGGCATTGCGTCCGTCAATATCGCTGGTATTGACAAACCCATTATAGAATTCAAGACGGCTGGCGCTGTCCTGATATTTGCCTTCAGAGTCCGACTGCTTCAGCACGCCGGTAAAGTCATTTTGATATTTCATTTTGCCGCTTTCGCCTGGTTTCAGCGTCATTTCGGCGACCAGCTTATTGTCCTTATCAAACTGGCCGATATTGATATCATGATCTTCTTTATTGGTAATATCAAACGTGCGGGGGCCGCTGCCAGCGACGGTACCTTTATCGAAAACATTGGCTTTGCTTGCAGACTGGTTAGTGGCATCCGTCTCAGCGGATGGCGTTGCCGTTTGCGGCTGCGGCTGGGCGGTTGCGTTTGCTGGCGTTGCCGGCTGTTCTTCAGTCTGCGATGGATCGCTCATGCTATCAAAAGAGGCCGTCTGCGGCTGCGCGCTGCTGTCGCCCGCGTCTTTTCCGGCAGGGGAGGTGGCATCATCGTTGCCGCCCTGCTGCATCATTTGCGCAAACGCTTTCATGATTTGGTTCACGAGGTCGCTGACCAACTGGCGGAGATTGTCATCAACGCCCTGGCCGCTTCCTGCCAGACCGTCCTGCGCAGACAGGCTGTTTACGCCCCCCGGGTTGCCGTAATTTAACATGCCTGCCTGAGGAGAAGCGAAATTGATCGCGCCTCCGCTCAGACCCTGGTGATCAGCGCCCCCGCCCTGCGGGGTATTCAGCGAGTTGGAATCAAACCCTCCGCCAAACTGCTGCGGCAGGTGTATTGGAGTCGGATTAAGCAGTTCAACGGACATAGGCGCTCTCTGAAGAAAAGACGGTCGGTGTCATTGAGTGTTTTAACCGCATCGACGGTTCCGTGAGCACGAAAAATTTTATAAAGCGTATGCAGCAGAAGTTATTGGCAAGGCAGCGTTCGCAAAAAGCAAAAAATCCTGTTCAGTCTCTTGTTTTTTATTTCCTTGTAATGATAATCACTCTCGTTTAAATTTGCATTTCTTTACTTTCATTGAAACTGATTCACATTTGAGGGTGCTGCATGTTCGTTCCGTTTCTTATCATGCTGCGAGAGGGGCTGGAAGCCGCGCTGATCGTCAGCCTGATTGCCAGCTACCTGAAGCGAACCCACCGTGGTCAATGGCTGGGCGCGATGTGGATTGGCGTTTTCAGCGCTGCTGCGTTGTGTCTGGCATTGGGCTGGTTTATCAACGAAACCACCGGTGAATTTCCGCAAAAAGAGCAGGAACTGTTCGAAGGGCTGGTGGCCGTGGTAGCCGTATGCATTCTGACCTGGATGGTGTTCTGGATGCGCAACGTTGCACGCAATGTCAAAGCGCAACTTGAAGACGCGGTCGACAGCGCGCTGAAGAAGGGCAACAACAGCGGTTGGCCGCTGGTGATGATGGTGTTCCTCGCCGTGGCGCGCGAGGGGCTGGAGTCGGTCTTCTTCCTGCTCGCGGCATTCCAGCAGGATGTCGGCATTGCGCCGCCGACCGGTGCCGTTCTTGGGCTTGCAACCGCCGTCGTGCTCGGCATGCTGATTTACCAGGGCGGCCTGCGTCTCAACCTGGCCGCGTTTTTCAAATGGACCAGCCTGTTCATCCTGTTGGTGGCCGCCGGGCTGGCGGCAGGGGCTATCCGTGCTTTCCATGAGGCAGGACTGTGGAACCACTTCCAGTCCGTGGCGTTCGATATGAGTAACACGCTTTCCACCCATACGCTGTTCGGCACGCTGCTTGAAGGCCTCTTTGGCTATCAGGAAACCCCGTCCGTCAGTGAAGTTGCCGTCTGGTTTATCTATCTGCTTCCTGCGCTGGCGCTGTTCTTCAAACCCGCGCCTGCCCGAACACACTAACTTTTACAGGGAATCACTATGAATTGTTTCCGTTATTCCGTGCTGGCGCTGGCTGTGCTGTCAGGCCCGTTCGCCGCCGCTGCTGATGTGCCACAGGTCAACGTGACCGTTAACGACAAACAGTGCGAGCCGATGAATATCACCGTTAAGGCCGGCAAAACCCAGTTTGTGATCAAAAACAACAGTCAGAAAGGGTTGGAATGGGAGATCCTGAAAGGCGTGATGGTGGTGGAAGAGCGTGAAAATATTGCGCCGGGCTTTACCCAAAAGCTTACCGCCACCCTCCAGGCCGGTGAGTACGAGATGACCTGCGGCCTGCTCAGCAACCCTAAAGGCAAGCTGATTGTGCAGGGCGACAGCAAAGCCGCCGCTGGCAAGCAGGATCTGTTGCAGCTGGCCGGGCCGATCGCCGATTACAAAACTTACGTGACGCAGGAACTCACCGGGCTGGTCAGCGGCACAAAAGCGTTTACCGATGCGATAAAAGCGGGGGACCTGGACAAAGCGAAAGCGCTGTACGCACCGACCCGTCGCCACTACGAGCGCATTGAACCTATCGCCGAACTTTTCTCCGATCTGGACGGCAGCATTGATGCCCGCGAAGACGACTATGAGAAGAAAGCGGAGGATCCGCAGTTCACCGGCTTCCACCGTCTGGAGAAGGCGCTGTTCAGCGACGGCAGCACCAAAGGGATGGAAAACTACGCCGATAAACTCAACAGCGATGTGCTGGAACTGCAAAAACGCGTCAGCGAACTGGCGTTCCCGCCGGGCAAAGTGGTGGGCGGCGCGGCGGGCCTGATTGAAGAGGTCGCCTCCAGCAAAATCTCCGGCGAGGAAGATCGCTACAGCCGTACCGATCTGTGGGACTTCCAGGCCAACGTCGACGGCGCGCAGAAAATTGTTAACCTGCTGCGCCCGATGCTGCAAAAGCACGATGCGGCACTGCTGACCAGGGTAGACGCCAACTTCGCTAAAGTTGACGGCGTGCTGAAGAAGTACCGCGCCGGGGACGGCTTCGAGTCTTACGACAAACTCACCGATGCCGATCGTAACGCCCTTAAAGGGCCGATTACTACGCTGGCGGAAGACCTGTCGAAGCTGCGTGGCACGCTGAGCCTGGATTAAACGCCGATGGCACAACAACCGATTGACGGCGCGGCGCGCCGTCGTTTACTGAAGGGGATGGGGCTTATCAGCGGCGCGCTGGCGGTTGGCGGCGGCTGTCCGCTACAGGCCGCACCGGCGGAGCGCTCTTTTTCGCCGGGCGTGCTGTCGCCCAATGCGCGTCTTGAGGCCCAGCCTTTTTATGGTTCACATCAGGCGGGGATTGTCACGCCCCAGCAGTCCGCTATGATGCTGGTGGCTTTTGACGTGCTGGCGGCGGACAACGCTGATTTAACGCGTCTTTTTCAGTTACTGACGGCGCGCTTCGCCTTTCTGACTCAGGGCGGTGAAGCGCCGCAGGTCAGCAATCCGCGCCTGCCGCCGATGGATTCCGGTATTCTTGGCGACAACATCTCTCCTGATAATCTGACGCTGACGCTTTCAGTCGGCAACAGCCTGTTTGATGAGCGATTCGGGCTGGCGGCGCTCAGGCCGCGCAAGCTGCAACCGATGACGCGCTTTCCCAATGATGCGCTCGACGCGCGCCTGTGCCACGGCGATCTGCTCCTGCAAATCTGTGCCAATACCAATGACACGGTGATCCACGCGCTGCGCGACATCATCAAATACACGCCGGATCTGCTCAGCGTACGCTGGCGGCGGGAAGGGTTTATTTCCGATCATGCCGCACGCAGCCACGGCAAAGAAACGCCCATCAATCTGCTGGGTTTTAAGGATGGAACAGCTAACCCTGACAGCACCAACGCGGCGCTGATGAACCAGATGCTGTGGGTGACGGCGGAACAGGGCGAACCCGCCTGGGCAGTGGGCGGCAGCTATCAGGCGGCGCGGATCATACAGTTTCGCGTTGAGTTTTGGGACCGTACGCCGCTGCGCGAGCAGGAGAACATCTTTGGCCGCGTTAAGCACAGCGGCGCGCCGCTGGGCATGAGCAATGAGCATGACGTGCCTGATTACGCCAGCGATCCCGACGGTGAGGTCACGCCGCTGGATGCCCACATCCGGCTGGCCAATCCCCGTACCGCCGACAGCCAGGATAGCCTGATGATGCGACGCGGCTACAACTATTCGCTGGGCGTCTCGCATGCCGGGCAGCTGGATATGGGGCTGCTGTTTGTCTGTTATCAGCACGATCTTGAAAAGGGCTTTCTTACCGTGCAGAAAAGGCTCAACGGCGAGGCGCTGGAGGAATATATCAAGCCCATCGGCGGCGGCTATTTCTTCGTCCTGCCCGGCGTGCCGGACGACAAGCATTATCTGGGGCAGACACTTCTGGAAGCCTGAGTGATTCAGGCTTTGACCCGCTTCGCGCCGCCACTTTTTATCTGTCTTTCAAATTATGTCATCCGATCGGAGTGTTATCCGTCACCAGTAACTCACGCGTAATCGCTGCAATATTTCTGGCCCCGGTTAGCGTCATCGCGACGCGCATCTCTTTCTCGATCAGATTGAGCAGATTCGCCACGCCTTTTTCGCCGTGTGTCGCCAGCGCGTAGAGGTAAGCGCGACCTAACAGCACGCAGTCCGCCCCCAGCGCAATCATTCTCACCACGTCCAGACCATTGCGAATGCCGCTGTCCGCCAGAATGGCGATCTCGCCTTTTACCGCGTCGGCAATGGCGGGCAGGGCACGCGCCGTCGAGAGCACGCCGTCGAGCTGACGTCCGCCATGATTGGATACCACGATGCCGTCCGCGCCGAAGCGCACGGCGTCGCGGGCGTCCTCCTTATCCAGAATGCCTTTGATCACCATCGGGCCGTCCCAGAATTCGCGTATCCACTCCAGATCTTTCCAGGCGATAGAGGGATCGAAGTTTTTCGCCAGCCAGCCGATGTAATCTTCCAGCCCGGTTGGTTTGCCGAGGTAGGCAGAGATATTGCCCAGATCGTGTGGGCGACCGTTTACACCGACGTCCCACGCCCATTGCGGATGCGTCACCGACTGCCAGTAACGGCGCAGCGCGGCGTGCTGGCCGCTCATGCCGGAGTGCGCATCGCGGTAGCGCGCGCCGGGCGTTGGCATATCCACCGTGAACACCAGCGTCGAGCAGCCCGCCGCTTTGGCGCGCTCCAGCGCGTTGCGCATAAAACCGCGATCGCGCAGCACATACAGCTGAAACCACATCGGGCGGTTCAGGGTTGGCGCCACTTCTTCAATCGGGCAAACAGAAACGGTGGAGAGGGTGAACGGGATGCCTTTTGCCGCTGCTGCTCCGGCCGCCTGCACTTCGCCGCGTCGGGCGTACATGCCGCACAGGCCGACGGGCGCGAGCGCCACCGGCATGCTCAACCGCTCATTAAACAGCGTGGTTTCCAGACTTAAATCGGACATGTTTTTCAGCACGCGCTGGCGCAGGGCAATTTGCGACAGGTCGTCCACGTTACGTCTGAGGGTATGCTCCGCGTAGGCACCGCCGTCGATATAGTGGAACAAAAAGGGCGGCAGCATACGCTGTGCCGCGGCGCGGTAGTCGCTGGCAGCAGAGATAATCATGCGTCATTCTCCTTGAAAAAATCGTTACCATCGCCCGGCAGGCGGGTGATACGCGCCTGCCGGGCGGCATCGTCGTCAAATCGTTTAAGAGTGGTGTGCACAAAGCCAAGATGCGCCATCATCGCTCTGCGCGCGCCGTCTGCATCGCCTGCCAGAATGGCTTCCATCACCGCCTGATGCTGTTCGGAAAGTCTGGCAAAGACCGGCGGAACGAGGTACATCCGCTGGCGGCTCTGCTTCACGGACGTTTGCAGCAGGTCGAAAAAGCCGCGCATGGTTTGCAGCAGCACCACATTGTGGGACGCCTCGGCAATGGCAAGATGAAAGCGCACGTCCGCCAGCGACGCCAGATCCGGATCGGCACTGAGCGTCGCGTCATAGCAAAGCCGCAGTTTCTCTTTGTCGCTTTCCGTCGCCCGCATGGCGGCATGCCACGCCGTACTCGCCTCTATCGCGTGGCGTGCTTCCAGAATGTCGTAGCTGTAGTCAGGATCGTCAGCCATCAAGGTGCGGATCGGCTGCACAATGTTGTGTTCTGACCACGCTTCATGTTGCCAGCGTACAAAGGTGCCGCCGCCCCGGCGACTCAACAGCAATCCTTCACTGTTGAGCTGTCGCAGCGCCTCACGCAATGAATTACGCGAAACGCCCAGCTCGGCCGCAAGCTGTCGTTCCGCCGGGAGGCGCATACCGGCTTCCAGGCGTTGTTCATGAATCAGCGTTTTAATCCGCCCGGCAAGGTTGGTTGTCGGACGGCGATTCTCCGTGGTCATGGGATCATCCAGGTCAGAACATAGGCTTGCAGGCTGGTAATGATACCCACCATGCAGGTAAATATCAGGCTGTGTTTCACCGTGAATCGAAACAGGTCGGACTCTTTTCCCACCAGCCCGACGGCGGCGCAGGCGATAGCGATAGACTGCGGCGAGATCATCTTGCCGGTGACGCCGCCGGTGGTGTTGGCCGCTACCAGCAGCACGTCAGAGACGCCAATCTGCTGTGCGGCGGTGGCCTGCAATGCGGCGAACAGGGCGTTTGATGAGGTGTCCGAGCCGGTCAGGAACACGCCCAGCCAGCCGAGAAAAGGTGAGAAGAAGGTAAAGGCGCTGCCGGTATGCGCCAGCGCCAGCGCAAGGGTGGATGACAGTCCGGAGTAGTTGGAGATAAAAGCGAAGGCCAGCACCGTGCCGATGGAGTAGATCGGCAGCGCCAGTTCCTTCAGCGTGGCGGCAAAGGTTTCTACCGCCGCGCCGGGCTTCATCCGCAGCCAGATAACAGACAGGATCGCCGCGACAAGAATGGCCGTGCCAGTGGCGGAGAGCCAGTCGAATTTGAACACTGCCGCATAAGGCGTCGCCTCATTGACCACCGGCGGCATACGGGCAACCAGCTTATCCAGCCAGGGCACCGGGACAGTTATCACCAGGTCATACAGCGCGCCGCCCGGCGCAAACAGCGCTTTGAACGGCGGGAGGCTCCACAGCGTGACGGTGGCGGTCAGAAACAGAAACGGCGACCAGGCGCGGAGTATCTGACCGGGCGTGTAGCGCGGTTGCGCTGAAGGCTCAATGGCCGGGGCATCGGCAAAACGGAAAATCCGCGTTGGCTTCCAGCGTTTAAGAAACAGCGTCAGGCAGACCAGCGAAACCAGTGAAGAAATAATATCCGGCAGCTCCGGGCCAAGAAAATTGGCGCTCAGAAACTGGGCGATGGCGAAAGAACCGCCCGCCACCATCACCGCAGGCCACGTTTCCTTTACCCCGCGCCAGCCATCCATGATGGCCATGATCCAGAACAGCACGATAATCGTCAGGAACGGCAACTGACGGCCGACCATCTGCCCGATTTCAAAACTGTCGAGCCCGGTCACCTGACCCGCGACCAGAATCGGAATGCCCATCGCACCAAAGGCGACCGGCGCGGTATTGGCGATAAGACACAGGCCCGCAGCATAGAGCGGATTGAAACCCAGCCCAACCAGCAGGGCTGCGGTAATGGCGACCGGCGCGCCAAAGCCTGCCGCGCCTTCCAGAAAGGCGCCAAACGCGAAGCCAACAATCAGCATTTGCAGGCGCTGATCGGCAGTTATCGTCAGGATCGACGAACGAATAATTTCAAACTGGCCGGTTTTCACCGAAATTTTATAGACAAACACCGCCGCAACGATAATCCATGCGATTGGCCACAGCCCGTAAAAAAAGCCATAGACCACGGCTGCCAGCGCGCGCTCTACCGGCATGCGATAGAAGAACAGCGCGACAGCTAAGGCAATCAGCACCGTTATCGTGCCCGCGACGTAGCCTTTCAGTTTCAGCTTAATCAGCGCGAAAAAGAAAAAGATAATCGGCAACGCGGCGATGAGGCTGGAAAGCCAGATATTTCCATTGGGATCGTAATTTTGTTGCCAAAGGTCCATTACTATTCTCCTGGAGTATTCGTTGGGCGTGACAATGAATCGGCTGACGCTGCGTAATGTAAAATTGGTACGGCCAGAGATTGATGTATCAATAATGACAACGGATGGTTAATCAGTTGTTATTTGCTGGCAATAGCTTTGTTCGGAGAGAGTAAGAATTTGTGAGGTATCAGCGGATTTCACGCTCAATTGGTAGGGCCGCCTGCCATGCACAGCAGCCGGGCGTTCGGGCGGGGCGCTGTTCAAATAAGATCGGCTAATAAAATTTTGTTTCAAATCACGTAAAATAAATGTTGCATTTATCACTGCGTTTGGAGCAACTTATTCGTAGCGGCAGTCTATAGTGTTGTTATTACCCTCACGGAGATCGCGAATGGGAATATCCTGTCACGGATCGCAGCATCGTCGTCATCATATCGCTTTTCTTCGCGAGGGCTACTCCGCCCCAACGCTATTTTCTTCTCTCCTCTTTTCTCATCTCATTACTCAAATCAGACGCCTGGCTGATTCCGCCGTGCGTCTTTTTACGGCCCCTAAAGGCTTAAAAGGAAGCCAAAAACCACTAAAGCGTTCACGTAATCGCATGCTGTTCAGATGCGGGAAATGAAACCAACTGTAAGGTGCCACTATGGGAAGACAGAAAGCAGTGATCAAAGCGCGTCGTGAAGCAAAACGCGTTCTTCGCAGCGATTCACGCAGCCATCGTCAGCGTGAAGAAGAATCGGTCACTTCGCTGGTGCATATGGGGGGACTGGACTCAATCGGCATGGCGCGCGATACGCGTGACCACGCGCCAATTGAAGCCAGAAACGCCGCTCAGGCGCACTATCTAACTGCCATAGAGAGTAAAAAGCTGATCTTCGCTACCGGCGAAGCAGGCTGCGGTAAAACCTGGATTAGCGCCGCAAAAGCAGCTGAGGCCCTGATACATAAGGATGTGGACAGGATTATCGTTACGCGCCCGGTGTTGCAGGCCGATGAAGATTTGGGATTCCTGCCCGGCGACATCTCTGAGAAGTTCGCTCCCTATTTCCGACCGGTTTACGACGTTCTGGTTAAACGTCTTGGTTCTTCCTTTATGCAGTACTGCCTTCGCCCGGAAATCGGCAAGGTGGAGATCGCGCCTTTTGCCTATATGCGCGGGCGTACATTTGAAAACGCGGTGGTCATCCTCGACGAGGCACAAAACGTCACTGCCGCACAGATGAAAATGTTTCTGACCCGTTTGGGAGAAAACGTCACCGTTATTGTCAACGGCGATATTACCCAATGTGACCTGCCCGCGCATGTTCAGTCGGGCCTCAGTGACGCGCTGTCGCGCTTTGCCGAGGACGAGATGATTGGCGTGGTTCGTTTTGAGAAAGAGGACTGCGTGCGCTCTGAGCTTTGTCAGCGCACGCTCGCCGCTTACGGCTGATCATCATTATCTGAAACAGGCCCGGGCACTGGCTCGGGCTTTTTTTTCGCGTTCTCTGCCTGGCGGCGGGGGCGCGAACGATGGCGGTGGTAAGCCGGAAGATGTTTTCATCCGTCTTTCGCCATAAGCAGATGCTCAGCCGCAAGGCAACACGACCGTTCCGCACGTCGGCAAACCTGATATTCCCGGCGGGGGTTCTCATCACCCCTCTCATTGGGGGATATGCAACAAAAAAGCCTGAACGTTAATTCAGGCTTTCTCATTTAAATATGGCGGTGAGAGGGGGATTGATTCGCTTCGCTCACTAAAGGCAGCCCGTGCGCTGCGCTTACGGTCTGTCCATCCGGCTGTCGCCGGTTGTCGAACCCCGGCGGGGGTTCTCATCACCCCTCTCATGGGGGAGTATGCAATAAAAAAAGCCTGAACGTTAATTCAGGCTTTCTCATTTGAATATGGCGGTGAGAGGGGGATTGATTCGCTTCGCTCACACTAAAGGCAGCCCGCGCGCTGCGCTTACGGTCTGTCCATCCGGCTGTCGCCGGTTGTTGAACCCCGGCGGGGGCTCTCATCACCCCTCTCATGGGGGAGTATGCAATAAAAAAGCCTGAACGTTAATTCAGGCTTTCTCATTTAAATATGGCGGTGAGAGGGGGATTGATTCGCTTCGCTCACACTAAAGGCAGCCCGCGCGCTGCGCTTACGGTCTGTCCATCCGGCTGTCGCCGGTTGTCAAACCCCGACGGGGGTTCTCATCACCCCTCTCACTGGGGAGTATGCAATAAAAAAGCCTGAACGTTAATTCAGGCTTTCTCTGTAAATATGGCGGTGAGAGGGGGATTCGAACCCCCGATACGTTGCCGTATACACACTTTCCAGGCGTGCTCCTTCAGCCACTCGGACACCTCACCGTATTTTTTCCTCGCCGTCCACAGGACGACGGGGCGCTACTATAGGGAGTCGCCTGTAAAGGGTCAAGCAGTATTTTTTCCTTTTGTTATACCCGGTTAAGGCGTGAGCAAATTGGATAATGATGCCCAGGCGACAAAATGCGCTGTCACATCCGCGACATGTTGCTGACAAAAATTCGTCACAGTTGTGAAGCAGACTGGCTTCCTGAAATCATTAGCAAAACTTTCTCACGGAGCGCCGACGTAATGAAACATACAACGCTGTTCAGCCTTTCACTGATCGCCCTCATCCTTTCTGGTAGTGCGGTTGCCGATAACGTGAACGGCAGCCGCGCGGCTCAGGGCGACCTCACGCAACCCGGCGGTGCGCGTCGCTTATCACAGGATCAAACCGAGGCGCTGAAAGCTTCGCTGACCAATAGCACGGCGAAAAACGTCATTCTGCTGATTGGCGACGGTATGGGCGATTCTGAAATTACCGCTGCGCGCAACTACGCGGAAGGAGCGGGCGGTTTCTTTAAAGGTATTGATGCGCTGCCGCTGACCGGTCAATACACGCACTATGCGCTGGATAAAAAAACGCATAAGCCGGATTACGTGACTGACTCCGCTGCCTCGGCAACCGCCTGGAGCACCGGTGTTAAATCCTATAACGGTGCCATTGGCGTTGATGTGAACGGTAAAGATCATCAGACGATCCTTGAGATGGCGAAAGCGGCGGGTAAAGCGACCGGTAACGTTTCTACCGCCGAACTGGAAGATGCCACGCCCGCCGCGCAGATCGCCCATGTGACGTCGCGGAAATGCTACGGCCCGGAAAAAACCAGTGAAGTCTGTGCAACAAATGCCCTGGAGAAAAACGGCAAAGGATCGATCGCTGAACAGCTTCTGAATGCTCGCGCCGATGTAACTTTAGGCGGCGGCGGTAAAACCTTCAGCGAAAAAGCGAAAGCGGGCGAATGGCAGGGCAAGACCCTGGAGGAGCAGGCCAAAGCGCGCGGCTATCAACTTATCAGCGATCTTGACGGTCTGAATGGGATCACCGACGCCAACCAGGACAAACCGGTGCTCGGCCTCTTTGCGGATGGCAACATGCCGGTGCGCTGGAAAGGGCCAAAGGCGAGCTATCACGGTAATCTTGAGGGCAAACCCGTAAGCTGTGAAGTTAACGCTGAACGACCGGCGTCCACGCCGACTCTGGCGCAGATGACCGATAAAGCAATTCAGCTTCTGAGCAAAAATGCCAACGGCTTTTTCCTTCAGGTAGAAGGCGCGTCCATTGATAAGCAGGATCATGCCGCTAATCCCTGCGGGCAGATTGGTGAAACCGTTGACCTGGACGAGGCCGTGCAAAAAGCGCTGGAGTTCGCCCGGAGAGAGGGCAACACCCTGGTAATTGTTACCGCCGATCATGCGCACTCCAGCCAAATCGTGGCCAACGACAGCAAAGCGCCAGGCCTGACGCAGACGCTCAATACCAAAGAGGGCGGCCTGATGACCATCAGCTACGGCAATTCTGAAGAGGATTCTCAGGGGCATACCGGCACCCAGCTACGTATCGCTGCCTATGGCCCACACGCAGCGAATGTGGTTGGGCTGACCGACCAAACCGACCTGTTCTATACCATGCGCGCGGCAATGGACATTAATCAGTAGAAGGTTAGCAATAAAAAAGCCTGAACGTTAATTCAGGCTTTCTCTGTAAATATGGCGGTGAGAGGGGGATTGATTCGCTTCGCTCACACTAAAGGCAGCCCGCGCGCTGCGCTTGCAGTCTGTCCATCCGGCTGTCGCCGGTTGTCGAACCCCGGCGGGAGTTCTCATCACCCCTCTCATGGGGGGATATGCAACAAAAAAGCCTGAATGTTAATTCAGGCTTTCTCTGTAAATATGGCGGTGAGAGGGGGATTGATTCGCTTCGCTCACACTAAAGGCAGCCCGCGCGCTGCGCTTGCGGTCTGTCCATCCGGCTGTCGCCGGCTGTCAAACCCCGGCGGGGGTTCTCATCACCCCTCTCATGGGGGGATATGCAACAAAAAAGCCTGAACGTTAATTCAGGCTTTCTCATTAAATATGGCGGTGAGAGGGGGATTCGAACCCCCGATACGTTGCCGTATACACACTTTCCAGGCGTGCTCCTTCAGCCACTCGGACACCTCACCGTGTGACATCACTACTATGACGTCGGCCGCTAATGTAGGTAAAAGGCGCCCTGCGGTCAATACTCTTTCTCGCTTTGTTCTCGGACTTAGTCAGTTTTTCAGCAAAGTGTCGCAAAAAACATCACCTCGTCTTTCCGCGCTTTTTGCTTGCCAGCGGCAGAGTTTTCCCTGAGCCTTAAACAAAACAGGAGAGAAATGTGGATATCATTTTTTATCATCCGTCCGCTGAACCCGACAGATGGACCACCGGTCTGCAACGGCGGCTACCCGATGCGCGCATTCGTATATGGAGGCCCGACGATGACCGCCACGCGGACTACGCCCTGATCCGCCAGCCGCCGACAGAAATGCTTGCCGGACGTACGGCGTTGAAGGGCGTTTTCTCGCTGGCGGCGGGCGTGGACGATATCCTTGAACAACTGCGTCGCTGTCCCGCCATGCTGGCGCCGGATGTGCCGCTCTTCAGGCTGGAAGATACTGGTATGGCGCGCCAGATGCAGGAATATGCGCTCTATCATGTGCTTGGCTGGTACCGCCGTTTTGGCGACTATCAACAGCAAAAAGATCGGGCGCTGTGGCACCCGCTGCCTGAGACTCCACGCGAGGATTTCACCGTTGGCATCCTGGGTGCCGGCGTACTGGGGCGGAGCGTGGCCGATTGCCTGACTGCGTGGGGGTTCCCGGTGCGCTGCTGGAGCCGGACACCTAAACAGTTGCCAGCCATCACCAGCTTTCACGGTGAGGCGCAACTGAGTGAGTTTCTTGCAGGAACGCAGGTTTTGATTAACCTGCTGCCCAACACGCCGCAAACCATTGGTATCATTAACCGCCAGATGATGTGCCAGCTAAAGCGCGGCGCGTATATTCTTAACATTGCGCGCGGAGCGCATCTGCGGGAAGACGATCTGTTGGCCGCTATCGCCGCAGGCGAGGTGAAGGCCGCAGCGCTGGATGTCTTCATTGAAGAACCGCTGAATGCAGATCATCCATTCTGGCAACATCCGGCCATCGCCATCACGCCGCATAATGCGGCTGTCACCTTGCCCGACGATGCTATGGATTATATTGCCAACGCCATCCGGCTGCGCGAGGTGGGTGAAATGCCAACCGGTCGGGTGGATCTCACTCGCGGTTATTAACGGTTCAGGGTGGTTCATGCCTGAGCGAATTAAGGAGAAAAATATGTACCCCGTTGACCTTCATATGCACACCGTCGCCAGCACTCATGCCTACAGCACGCTGCGCGACTATGTGCTTCAGGCACAGACCTGCGGCATCCGACTGTTGGCGATTACCGACCACGGCCCTGATATGGCCGATGCGCCGCACTACTGGCATTTTGTAAACATGCGCGTCTGGCCGCGGGTGGTAGATGGCATCGGCGTCCTGCGCGGTATTGAAGCCAACATCAAAAATATCGACGGCGAAATTGACTGTACCGGGCCGATGATGGATGCGGTAGATATCGTCGTTGCCGGGTTTCATGAGCCGGTTTTTCCGCCGCGTGATAAAGCCACTCATACGGAAGCGATGATCGCCGCAATGGCCAGCGGCAACGTGCACATTATCAGCCATCCCGGGAACCCGAAGTTCCCGGTTGATATCCTTGCCATTGCTGAAGCAGCGGCCAGATACGATGTGGCGCTGGAGCTGAACAACTCCTCATTTACTCACTCACGTCCGGGAAGTGAACCAAACTGCCGCGCCATTGCGAAAGCGGTTCGCGACGCGGGCGGACGTATCGCTTTCGGGTCGGATTCGCATACTGCATTTACGCTCGGAAACTTCGAACATTGCCTGCGAATCGCAAAAGAGGTGGATTTCCCGGAAGATCGCATATTAAATGTCACGCCGCGCCGTCTGCTGGATTTTTTAGCATTACGCACCGGCAAGACGATTGCTGAATTTGCTGACATGTGACGTTGTCACTTATGTCCTGACTGGAATGACCTCATGAATGAATTTTCGATCATCTGCCGTATCCTGGGTTCTTTGTACAACCGCCAGCCGCAGGATCCCCTACTTATGCCGCTTTTCGCCGTACTGCGCGAAGGTAAACTCCAGCAGCAGTGGCCGCTGGAACAGGAAGAGCTGCTGACGCGTTTGCAACAGAACAGCGATCCGCTCGCGCTCGCTGCCGACTACAACGCGCTGTTTGTCGGCCCGGAGTGCAAAGTACCGCCATACGGCTCGCAGTGGGAAAACGGCCCGCAGGAGAGTGACGTGCGCAACTTTCTGCAAAGTCGCGGTATGCCGCTTAGCGATGCGCCAGCGGATCACTTCGGCGTGCTGCTTCTTGCTTCATCATGGCTGGAAGATCAGTCTGAAGCTGATGAGTCTGACGCGCAGATTACGCTGTTTGACCGCTATCTTATGCCGTGGTGCGGTCAGTTTCTCGGCAAGGTTGAAGCTCATGCCACCAGTGATTTTTACCGTACGCTGGCAGCGCTGAGCCGCGAAGCGCTTCAGGCAATGCGTGACGAACTGGAAGAAGAGCAGCCTTAATCCGCCACCACGGCCATTAGCGCAAACGGCGGAATTTAGGCAGGCGCGCATGCGCGCGCAGATTTCGCAGATTGATAACCGCAATGGCCGTGCCTGCCACAACCAGTAGCGAACCGACAATTTTAAAGGTGTTCATGCTGTCGCCAAGCACCGTAACGCCCATGATCACCGCCAGCACCGGCGTCAGCAGCGAGTAGGGCATAATCAGGTTGACGTTATAGCTGCGCAGCAGCGCATACCACAGCGAATAGGCGACGATAGAAGAGCAGATGGCGCTGTAAAGAATGCCGAACCAGCCTCGCCATGTTGCATGGATCAGGCTCTCTATCTGGTTGGTTTCCAGCATGGCTGAAGCCAGACCCACTATCGGGATGGCCAGGAAGGAGAGCCAGCCGGTCATTGCCAGTGGCTTAATATCCGGCGACTTCTTCACAATCAGATTGCTGATCGCCCATCCCGCTGCGCTACACAGCAGCAGACAGAGCACCCACCAGGCGGGAATGGTGGGGCTTCCCGCCAGCACCACCACGCCAGTCAGCGAAATCGAAATCCCTGTCATCTGTATCAGCGTCAGCTTCTCTTTCAGCACCACGCTTGCCAGCAGCATGGCAAACGGCGTTCCCAACTGCACAACAATGGCGCCGGTGCCGGCATCAGTGTATTTCATACCGACAAAAAGCAGGGAAAAGTGCATAAAGCCAAAGGTAAAAGCCAGCGGCACCAGATAGCGAAGCTGCGCTCGGGTTACGCGGGTAAAAGGAACGAGGATCAGCGCAACGACGATAAAGCGCATCAGCGTAAGGAACAGCGGAGGAAGATCGAGCAGCCCCCATTTGACGGCGACGTTGTTGAATGCCCATACCGTCACCACCAGTAAAATCAGAAAAAAATGACGCAGTGCCACAAAGCAGTCCTTCAAATACGTAAATCACCCGATAATGATGGCATGAATTCGCCTCAATTTGACGGGCGCGGGTAATTTTTTTCTTCCCTCCAATCCGTAAAGTCTGATTTTATGCACGCGTTTTTGCGTTCATCTGAGGCCGGAAGACTCATTTTATGAGACGTCGATCTCTTAAGGTGTTTTCCCGGCCAGCCTTGCGCGCCCTGAGCAATAGTTAACCATCTTCAATGTGTTTTCCGCTGCTTTATCATAAAGGGTGAAAAACCAGGCTCGCCCAATGACTGAAAAAAACCTGTCTGAAGCAGGTTTATTTACGAAAAGAAATTCATTCCCGGTAGAGTAAAAGCATCAACATTGAAAAAAGTATGCTCTTGCCGCAATAAACGCGTTTGTTAAAAAAAAGAGTAATGCATTACAAAACAATCCATTCCTTTTTGAAATATTTTTCATGCGCTGCGTGAAATAAGATAAACCTCATGATGCACCTTTGATGACGCCTTTCGCCATTAGGACTAATCGCATTATACTCATTTCCAGCTACTGAAACTTCATCAAAATGGGTCGGATCTGTTCGTAAACCTGCCGCGTTCAGGCGTCCAGAAGCGGAGTTGATATATTGATATTTCGCGTTGTTTCGAAACCGTTATGTTACTTAAAAGCTAATTGATGATGATGGGGGAGAGGTTAAATTAAAAAAGGATCTGTTAATTACCATTATTGGCGGGCTGTCTGTGTTAGTTTTATTTTTTACGAAATAATTTAATTTCATTAATGCAGGCGTCCTGATAATTTGCTTTCACGATATCTCCTTGCGAAAAAAATTATGCTTCTTTCCGTGATCGTGCCTGCCTATAATGTCGGGAATTATATTGTTGAATGTATTGACTCTTTGTTACAACAAATACCGTCTCCGAATGAACTGATCGTTATTAACGATGGTTCAACGGACAATACGCTGGCGCTGGTAGAAAATAAGTACGCACACCTGGATAACGTTAATATCGTCACCATCCCTAATGGCGGGCTGGGGAATGCGCGTGATACGGGCATCAGCATGGCGCAGGGCGATTTTATCTTCTGTTGTGATCCTGATGATATTGTGTGTGACGGACTTTTTGTTGAGCTGAGTGAGGCCGCTGCCCGTTATCCGGATATGGAGATGTTTTGCTTTAACTCATTAATGTTCGAGGATACTCATCCTGATAAAACGTATCCCAAGGTTCGACATATTGATACAGGTGTTTTTCATCCACAAAAGGTCTTTGCTTCGCTTTTGCGCTCTGGCTCTTATACGTCTGCAACATGGAATTACGTATTGAAAAAGCACGTCATTGAGCAGTATCAAATGAAATATATTAACCGACTGCATGAAGATCATGTTTTTACGCTCGAAGCGTTTATGCGGGCCCGTAGTGCGTATGTCTCCTCACGTCTCTATTATAAACAGCGGATCAGAAATGGCTCGCTGACAAATAGTGTAAAAAGCGAAAATTTCTTTCGCGAACGCTATAACGCTTTTATTACATCTTATGAGAAATTGCGCGCGTTGACGGAGAATACACCGTCCCACTGTGAGCTGAGACGACTTTATCTGATTCATTCGTTCAGGCTGATGATAAACTTATGCATTGCTGATAACCGTAACGTGCCGATTTATATGATATCAGCCATTAAATATTTCGGGAAAAATCTGAAACCCGACTCACCAGCCAGATGGCTGCTGTTAAGAGAGCCGGAATTATATTCTAATCTGCTGATGATCAGGCTGCGTCTGCGCAATCTGACGAATAATGACAAGGTTAAGGTTGAAGTCTGATGGCTAAAGTCGTTGATAGAAGTTTGCTGATAAATGTACTTTCGCTGCTGGCCTACCGTGGAACGACCTTCCTTTTTCCGCTGATTACGTTGCCCTACCTTGCGCGTATTTTAGGGGTAGAGCACATGGGGCTGCTGGCGCTGGGGCTGGCCTGCGTGATGTACTGTAGCACCATTTCAGACTGGGGCTTTAACGTCTATACCACCAAAGACATTGCGCAGCACCGTGAAAATCGGGAAAAAGTGACGCAGCTTTTCTGGTCGACGTTTAATGCCAAGCTTCTGCTTGGCGCTTTCTCCTTAACGATCCTGCTGCTGGCCACGTGGTTTAATCCGCGCTGGCACAGCCTGTTCTACATTGTGCTGGCGAACTCAACCGTGCTCTTTGGTCAGCTACTTTCATTTGGCTGGCTGATGCAGGGGTTTGAAAAGCTCGGGAAAACGGCGGTCATCTCGACGATCGGCCAGTTTTGCTCCATTCCGCTAACGTTCTTGCTGGTAAAATCGCCGGACGATACCTGGCTTGCTGCGCTTATTCCTGGCGTTGTGGCGTTCATTTCCGCCGCGATCACGCTGTGGTTCGTCATTAATATGCGTATTATCGGCGCATATCGTTTTGATCCGAAAGAGATCGTGCAGCGCATCAGAGACAGTTTCGACGTGTTCCTGGCGATCGCCGGGGCAAATCTCTTTAACAACGTTAACGTGCTGATCCTGGCCAGCGTGACTTCCACCTATATGGTCGGGCTCTATAACGGCGCCGATCGCCTGAAAAAAGCGGCTAATTCGCTGCCTGAACAGGTTGGAAATGCGTTTTTCCCACGCGTGAGTTATCTGCTACATAAAGATCCCACCGCAGCCATCAATGCGACACGGAAAAGCATCACCTTTTCCTTTTTGATGAGCCTGTTTATTGTCATTTTCACGCTGTTGTTTGCCGACTATATTGTGCGAATTTTGCTTGGTGCGGACTATCATCAGTCGGCGAATGTGCTCAGAGTGGTGGTGTGCGGATTTATTTTTGGCAACGTCAGCTATCCGGCAGGGTTGCAGATCCTTATTCCGCACGGGCTGGCCCGCCAGCGTATGCACGTCATGTTTATTGTCGGCATGATTAACGTGCCTGTTTGCTGCCTGATGGCGTGGAAGCTGGGCGCCATTGGCGCCGCAGGCTCACTGGTATTTTCGGAGTTTCTGGTGTTTTTAGGCATACTGCGCGTCATGGTCAAAAACGATCTGTTAAAACCCTATCTGCTTAAGCAAGATATTGACGCCGCGAAGCTATCGTAAGCGAAAGCCAGGAGGAACGGTCAGCGCGCGTTGCGCTGCCGCGCCTCCAGTTTTCTTTGCCGCCAGCTGAGCAGGGGCGTTACCGAAATGCCGTGCACAATAACGCTGGCGACGATCAGCGTAAACGCAACGTTAGCCATGCGCGTCATTTCATCACCCACCATGCCGTTCGTATAGGCCCAGGCAATATAGTTGATGCTGCCGATGCCGCGAATGCCCAACCAGCCCAGAATCAGACGCTGCTTATGCGGCGCGCCAGCGCCAGCGGTAGCGATCCACACCGACAGCGGGCGAATAACGACAAACAGCAGCGCCGCCATCAGCAGGCCCGCCGGGTCCCAGTGGTGGGCCAGCGTCACGCCCAGCACAATAATAATCGCCGCAGCAAAAATGCGCTCAACCGTATCGCCAAAGGAGAGGGCATCGCCGACCACCAGCCCGACCACGCTGGCCGGATTCGCTTCGCCCTCACCGTGACGAATATGCGGATTAACCATGACTTCGGCCGGGGGGCGATTGTTGCTGTCGGTGAAATCATCTGCCGGCTGGCGATTAGTCACCCGCATCTCCGCGCGGCGCAGCCCTACGCCCGCGGCGAAGGCGGCCAGAAAACCAGAGGCGTCCAGCGACTGCGCCAGCGCGTAGCTCAGGGCGATCAGCGCCAGCGCCAGAAAGTCATTGGGCGCCACGTCCTGATGAGTGTGGCGTAAATGCGTGGCAAACTGGCCGACGAAGCGTCCCAGTAAAAAGCCGATGCACGTTCCGCCTGCAATCGCCCACAGCACATCGACTAACGCCCAGTGGCCCAGCGCAGGCAGCGACAGATCGCTGCCTGCCGACAGCCAGAGCGCCGCCAGCATCAGCAGCGGCAACGCGCTGCCGTCATTCATGCCTGCTTCGCTGGAGAGCGATACGCGCAGATCGTCGTCGTCACGCGCGTCGTTAACGGAGATCAGGCTCGCCAGCACCGGATCGGTCGGCGCCACAATGGCGCCAAAGGCCAGCGATATTGGCCAGGAGAAGTGGAGGAGATAGTGCGCGGCCAGCGTCACGCCGCCCACCGTCAACAGCATGCCCGGAAAGGCGAGCCGTAGGCCGATCCGCCAGCCCCGGCTCCGCAGCGGCAGTCGTAGTTTGAGGCCGGTAATAAACAGCGAGGCGGCCATGGCGATTTCGGTCAGATTTTTTGACAGTTCGGCATGGGCGGCGATATCAATACGCAGCAGATCCAGAATCCACGGGCCACAAATAATACCGGCCAACAGATAAAGAGCGAAGGTGGTTATCGGGCCACGATTGATCCAGCCCGATGCCAGAGACATAAGTAATAACAGCCCGCCCGTTGCGGCCGTCCAGCCAAGAAAACCCATTGCGACTCCTCTGTAATAATCAGTACATTAAGTATGGACGGTAATGGGTAAGGCCACCGGATATCTGTCTGGTCAATTATATTGACCATTCTGTGCGTCCCATGTCGGCAACGATTGTCACAAGAGGCACAGAGGTATAGTGTTAACCATTCCGTTTTTCCTGCCGCGTCAGCGGTAATAACCGTTAATTCGAGGTTGTTTTGTCCAGCTATTCGCTTATTCAACGCCCAAGGCGTTTACGCCAGTCGCCTTCACTCCGCTCTCTTTTTCAGGAAACGTCCCTCAGTATCAACGACCTGGCGCTGCCCATTTTCGTTGAGGAAGACCTTGATGATTACAAAGCGATTCAGGCGATGCCCGGTGTGATGCGCATTCCAGAAAAACGCCTGGCGTTTGAAATTGAGCGTATCGCCAGGGCGGGTATCCGTTCGGTCATGACTTTCGGTATCTCTCACCATACCGACGCGGACGGTAGCGACACCTGGCAGGATAACGGGCTGGTTTCCCGTATGTCGCGTATTTGTAAGGATACGGTGCCGGAAATGATCGTGATGTCCGATACCTGTTTCTGTGAATATACCTCGCACGGTCACTGCGGCGTACTGCATGGCGACGTGGTGGATAATGACGCCACGCTGGCTAACCTTGGCCGTCAGGCCGTCGCCGCCGCGCGGGCGGGCGCCGACTTTATCGCGCCTTCCGCCGCCATGGACGGTCAGGTGGCGGCCATTCGCCGGGCGCTGGACGAGGCGGGTTTTACCGATACGGCGATCATGTCTTACTCCACCAAGTTTGCTTCTTCTTTCTATGGGCCGTTCCGCGAGGCGGCGGGCACTTCGCTGAAAGGCGATCGCAAAACGTACCAGATGAACCCGATGAACCGTCGCGAGGCGATCCGTGAATCGCTGATCGATCAGGGGGAGGGCGCGGATGCGCTGATGGTTAAACCGGCAGGTGCCTATCTGGATATCATTCGTGACGTGCGCGACCGTACCGAACTGCCGCTGGCGGCCTATCAGGTGAGCGGCGAGTACGCGATGATTAAATTTGCTGCGCAGGCCGGCGCCGTCAGCGAGCGTGACGTCGTTCTGGAGAGCCTGGGGGCGATCAAACGCGCCGGTGCCGATCTGATTTTCAGCTACTTCGCGCTGGATCTGGCCGAAAAAAATCTGCTGTAGATGTTCAGCCTTTCGCTATGTCACCCTGGGTAAATCTTCATAGCGAGTCGTCCACGCGGGCGAGAGCATCTCCCGCTTCATCGCCCAGCTTTTTTGAATGCCCTGTCCGGCAAACCAGATTTTTGCATTGCCGGACTTGTTCAGACCATCAACCACCGCCATCAGCGCCGCGCTGTTGGCGCGCGGTTGGTGTTCATCAAACAGATTAAGCTGCACCACGCCCTGACTGTAAAAATCGCCCAACATCACGCCGGCTTTCATATAGCGATGACCCTCCACCCAGATACGATCCAGCGCCTCGCTGGCGAGGCGAAGAATGTCGCGCGTATCGTTAGAAGGCATCATCAGCCGACCGCCGGCCTGATTATTATAGAAGGCTTCGCTTTCGTTGCCGTGCGGGCTGGTACGGATAAACACGCTGACGAAACGGCAAAACTGGTGCTCAAGACGCAGCTTCTCCGCCGCGCGCTCGGCGTAGGCGCAGACCGCCTGGTGCATATCGCCATACTGCGTAATGCGATGACCAAAAGATCGGCTACAGACGATCTGCTGTTTGGTGGGAGGATATTCTTCCATTTCAAGGCATGGCTCGCCGCCTAACTCGCGGGCGGTTCTTTCCAGCACAACGTTAAAATGTTTACGGATAACCCAGCTCGAACAGTCGGCCAGGTGGAGCGCAGTTTCGATGCCCAGCAGATTCAGCCTCTTGCTGATGCGACGCCCGACGCCCCAGATTTCTTCCACCGGCGTCAGCGCCAGAAGCTTGCGCTGACGTTCCGGCCGGGACAGTACGACCACGCCCTGCGTTTGCGACCATTTCTTTGCGGCATGATTGGCGAGTTTGGCGAGCGTTTTGGTTGGCGCGATACCGACGCCCACGGTTAATCCGGTGTACTGAAGAATTTTCTGACGAATTTCACGACCATATTCTTCAAGCGCGGCATCGCCCCGAATACCGGAGAGGTCTATGAAGGCTTCATCGATGGAATATATTTCCAGTCGCGTGGTCATCTCATCCAAAATAGTCATTACGCGATGGCTCATATCGGCGTTTATGTGGAATGCAATTTAAACAAAAAAATAAGTTACCATTCCTCTGAAGTTTATTTTCTGAACAGGAATTATTCAGCCTTGAACCACTTCGGTATGCTTACTGGCAGGGAGGAAAGTTGACGGGTGGTAAGACATAGCCGGAAAATCGATTTCCCCGCCGGGATTTAATCTGCCACGCTTATTCTGAAGCCCTCAATCGGGCAATGCGCTTTTATCTTTCACTTTATGCAGGAAGAAATAATGATAAAAAATTACAGAATCCCGGGACTGACCGCGGTGGCATTTCTCCTCATAAGTACCATCGCAGGTGCTGCAGAAGCGCGCTGGACGTTTGACGGCGATATCCACAACAATTCCCTTGCTGTCAGTCCCGATGAAAAAACGGCGGTGGCGTCCTACAGTGAGCGCTCAGACGTGGTGGTCTATGATCTGGCTGCCGGGAAAGTCAGAAAGGTGATGAAGGGCTACGTCACCCCCCGTAATGCACTTTTCTCTCCGGACGGTAAGGCCATATTTCTTTCTGACAGCAGTCTCGGCGTAGTCAAAAAAATCAGCACCGGGACGCTTGACGTGGCGGCCACGCTGCCGCTGGGGCCCGGGGCATTCGGCACGGCCATAAGTCGTGACGGTCAGCGACTGTATGTGAATAACGAGGCCGCCAGCACGCTCTCGGTGTATGACCTTACACATGACCGGCCCATTGCAGTTGTGACGGGTTTTGCCCAGCCCCGTCAGGGCATTAAAATCAGCCCGGACGGCAAAACCGTCTACGTCACCAACTTTAAGGGCGATAAAATTACCCTGGTTGATGCCGTGACGGGCGACATTCGCGGCGAGATAACCGGCTTCAGCAAGCTGCGCGCCATTTCTGTCAGCGCAGACGGCCGCACACTGTACGCGGCTAACAGCGGCAGCAACACAATCGCCGTGGTTGACACGCAAAAGCACGTCATTACGGCAACCATTCCCGTGGGTCAGGACCCTTACGGTGCCGCGCTGACGCCGGATAACCGCTATGTTTACAGCGGCAACCTTGGCGACAACAGCCTCTCCGTTATTGATACCGCCGCCGGTAAGGTGGTGTCCACCGTCACCGGACTGGATGCGCCCCGTCAGGCGATTGTCTTCAACAAGGACGGTACCCGCGCGTGGGTGCTGAATAAAGACCTCAGCATTGCGGTGGTTGACCTGAAAAAGAACCGTGTCATGGCCACGATTAAAAGCCCGCCGCAGACCTGACGCGAAACCTCCCTTACTCCAGCGCAGTGACGATCCTTCGCAAAGTGGGGTGGTTAATCACTTTTATAGATTTATTTTAGCTAAATAACCTGTTTTAAAGATTTACTCTGACATGCCTATAATCTTTCTGTCTACTCAGGAGATTCCGGCATGAACGATAAAATATTCACCCTGCATAACGGTGCGCGTCCGCTGAGCGCGCTGAGCAGCCCGAAAGAGGCCATACGACAGTTCACGCCTAACTGGTTCGCCGCGACCATGGGGACCGGCATCCTGTCGCTGTCTCTGGCGCAGTTCCCCTGGCAGGTTCCGGGATTGCGCCTTGTCGCCGAGGGGCTCTGGATGTTTAACATCCTCCTGTTCAGCGTCTTTGCCGTGATGTATCTGGCCCGCTGGGTGATGTACTTCGGAGAGGCAAAGCGCATTTTCGGCCATTCAACCGTGTCCATGTTCTTCGGCACCATCCCGATGGGCATGGCGACCATCATCAATGGCCTGCTGGCGTTCGGTCTTCCGCGCTGGGGCGCAGACGTTATTCAGGTGGCACACGCCCTGTGGTGGCTGGACGTGGCGATGTCGCTGCTGTGCGGCGTGTGCATTCCCTACATGATGTTTACCCGGCAGCAGCACAGTATTGACCAGATGACTGCCGTCTGGTTACTGCCGGTCGTGGCAGCCGAGGTCGCGGCGGTCAGCGGCGGCCTGCTGGCGCCGCACATTGCTGCCCCACACGCGCAGCTCGGCATCATTATTACCAGCTACGTGCTGTGGGCGTACTCCGTGCCGGTGGCGCTGAGCATCCTCGCCATTCTGCTGCTGCGTATGGCGCTGCACAAGCTACCGCACGAAAGCATGGCGGCCTCAAGCTGGCTGGCGCTGGGTCCGATTGGCACCGGCTCGCTCGGCATGCTGGTCATCGGCGGAGATGCGCCCGGGGTGTTTGCCGCGGCGGGCATGCCGGAAATCGGTCACATCGCGCAGGGCGTGGGGTTCGTTGCCGGCATTCTCTTCTGGGGCTGCGGCCTGTGGTGGATGCTGCTGGCCACGCTGATAACCGTGCGATACTTCCGTGAAGGCATCCCGTTCAACCTTGGATGGTGGGGCTTTACCTTCCCGCTGGGCGTGTACACCGTGGCCACGCTCAAGCTGTCTACCCTGATTGACCTCGCATTCTTTAAAGGCTTCGGTGCGCTTCTTGTCGTCATACTGGCGGCCATGTGGCTGCTTGTCGCGGTGAAAACAGTGCGTGGGGCATGGAGCGGTAAACTGTTTGTTTCTCCCTGTCTGGCAGGCCTGGATCGGAAGCCGTGAGTGAAACCAGCACATCGATGCAGGACTCGTTTTTACGCGAGGAATGCCTCGCGGCAGTCACCGCGCCGCATGTGGCCGCGCTGAATCGCTGGGTCAGCGGCCAGCGTCAGGCCGGTGCAGAACTGCCGTGGTTTGATCCGGCTGACGGCGGGGTTAGGGCCGGACTGCTCGTCCTGCTGCAGTCGCCGGCGCGCAGCAGCCCGTCACCGCGGTTTGTGTCGCGTGATAACCCGGGGCCGGCCCAGCAGAACCTTGGGCGGTTTCTGGCGGAAGCCGGTATTTCGCGTCAGGACAGCGTGCTGTGGAATACGGTGCCCTGGGTCAGTCACGGGCTGCAGAAACGGCCGTCAGCGGCGGACATCCGCAGAGGCTGCGCCTTGCTTGAGGACGTGCTGGCGTATCTGCCCGCGCTGCGCGTGGTGGTGCTGGCCGGTGCCGTAGCGGCTCAGGCCCGCGGGACGGTCAATCATCTGTACCCCGGCGTCCCCGTGTTGACGATGCCGCACCCCAGTCCGCTTTCGCTCTGCACGAGTCCGGCGGTGACGGAAAACATTCGCCGGGTACTCTGCGAGGCACGGGCTGCGCTGGCAGGCTGAGGGCGCCAGCAGAATAATACTGACAGGTTTTGCAACCGGCTCTATACTCATATGACAAGGTGATGGCGTTCCACCTTTCCCAACCGCTCCGTTCCGGAGCTGATGACGCCTGATGCGACTCTTGATTTTCAGGAGGTGCGTCAGGCCGTCCTTACTTTCTTCCCGGCCTGCGTACTTCCCTCTTCGGGGAGAGACCTGTGATACACGTTTTTGGCCACATCAATCCTGACAGCGACGCCATCTGCACGGCCTTCGTCACCGCGCACTGGCTGACCGGGCGCGGCATGGACGCCCGCGCATGGCGTCTTGGCGAAGCTAACCGCGAAACCCATTTTATCTTTGACACCGCCGGACTCACGCTGCCGCCACGGCTTGATATTCCGCTACAGGATGAACGGGTCTGGCTGGTCGATTTCACCGAGCCGGCGCAGGGACCTGACGACCTGCTCCGGAGCAACATCGTGGGGATCACTGACCACCACCGGCTGGGCGGACTGATAACGCAACTGCCGCCGGAGGTACACATACGCCCGCTTGGCAGCAGCGCCACGCTGCTGTGGCTGCTTATGAACGCTGAAGCGCGACGCACGCTGCCCCCGACGCTTGCCATTCTTCTGCTGGGTGCACTCCTGAGCGACACCGTGAATCTTCGCTCGCCCACCACGACCGAAGACGATATCCGTTCGGCTACCGAGCTGGGCGTACTGTCCGGCGTAAACCGCAGAGCCTTCGCCCGTGACCTCCTTACGGCAAAAACTGACGTCAGCGGCCTCAGCGCACAGCTGCTGCTGGACAGGGACCTCAAGGCCTTCGTCATTGCCGGCACTGACGTGCGCATCGCCCAGATTGAGGTCAGCTCCCCGTCACAGGTTGCCACCGTGATGGACGACCTGCTCGCTGCCCTGGCGTATCTGGCAGACCAGTCGGGTGCTGGTTTGGCGGTGCTGATGCTGACCGACATCCGGGCCGGGTTTTCAACGCTTTATTTCGCCGGGCGGGAGAGCGTTAACGCGGCCTCCTGCTCCGTACCGGGTATGCTCAGCCGCAAAAAACAGCTTCTGCCGTGGCTTGAGTCCCGCCTCAACCAGAACGGGAGTTCATTATGACCTGCTACACCCATGCATTGATACTTGTGAACGATAAAGACGACGGCACCCTCCTGCTGAAGCGGGCGGTCGCGCTGGCGCAGCCGCTCGGCATGAAAATCACCCTGGCCCACATCAGCGACGACTACCGGGAAATGAACTACGTGTCCGACAGCCTGATGGACGACGTCGTGTCGGAAGAGGTGCTGAAATCCAAAGCGTTTATGAGCGAGCTGGCGGCCTCCGTGCCTGAGACGGTAGACATGCGGGAGCTGGTGACCATGCGCCGCTTTGAGGACGTGGAGAAGTGCATCGCTGAGCTGGGCGTGGACCTCGTGCTTGCCGGGCACCGAAACCGCTTTATGGGAATGCTGACGTCCCGCTCGGCGGAATACATTAACCACCTCACGGTGGATGTGCTTATCACTCACCTGAATGACTGAACCGGGAGAAACTCTATGCGCTTTACACTGGATAACGTGACCGCCCGTGAAATTCTTGACTCTCGCGGCAACCCCACCGTTGAAGTCGAAGCCCGGACCGTGGACGGAATGATGGCGCGGGCCTCGGTGCCTTCCGGGGCCAGCACCGGCTCGCGCGAGGCCGCTGAGCGCCGCGACGGCGACGTACACCGTTTTGGCGGTAAAGGCGTACTGGATGCTGTCAGGACGGTTAATACGGAAATCTGCGAAGCCTTGCGCGGCAGGGACGTGCGCGAGCAGCGTCAGCTGGATAACATCATGCTGGCGCTGGACGGTACGCAGAGCAAGAGTCGGCTGGGTGCCAATGCCATTCTGGGCGTGTCGCTGGCGGTTGCCCGGCTGGCGGCACAGGCCTCGCACGAGCCGCTCTGGCGCTACCTGGGGGGCCTGCAGGCGAACCTGCTGCCCGTACCGTGCATGAACATTATCAACGGCGGCGTGCACGCCCGCGGTCAGGGCGCGGACTTTCAGGAGTTCATGATAGCGCCACACGGGGCACCCACGCTGCGCGAGGCCGTGCGTCAGGGCAGCGAGGTCTACCAGGCGCTGCGCCAGATCCTGCTGGACAAGAACCTGTCCGCGGCAGTCGGCGACGAAGGCGGTTTTGCGCCCGCCGTATCGTCGAACCGCGACCCGCTGGCGTTTATCGTGCAGGCCATTGAGAAGGCGGGGTACAGGCCCGGAGAAGACATCAGCATCTGCATGGACCCTGCCTCAAGTGAGTTTTTCGCAGACGGAAAATATCATCTGCGCACGGAGGGCAGTGCGCTGAGCGCGGCGGAAATGACGGCGTACTACGGCGAGCTGATGGACCAGTTTCCCGTCATTCTGCTGGAAGACGGCCTGGCAGAAGATGACTGGTCGGGCTGGAAGCATCTGCACCAGCAGCTTGCGGGCAGGGCCGAGCTGGTTGGTGACGACCTGTTTGTCACCAACGTGAAGTACATCCAGCGCGGCATTGACGAAAACCTCGCCAGCGCCGCATTGATTAAACTCAATCAGATAGGCTCGCTTAGCGAAACGCTGGACGCCGTGGCGCTCTGCCAGCGGCACGGGTGGGGCGCGTTCATGTCCCACCGCAGTGGGGAAACGACGGACACATTTCTTGCCGACCTCACGGTAGCCCTGCGCGCGGGACACCTGAAAACCGGTGCGCCGTGCCGCGGCGAACGCGTGGAAAAGTACAACCAGCTGATGCGCATTGAGCAGGCGCTGGGTGAGGACGCTCACTATGCGGGGCTTCATGCGTTTGTGCGCCGCACGTAACAGATCCACCGGACGGCCAGCGGCCGGCACAGGAGCACAGTCTTTGGCACCTTCAACGCTGATTCTCCTGCGCCATGGCGAAAGCCAGTGGAACCGGGAAAACCGTTTTACCGGATGGACAGACGTGCCGCTGACGGACCGGGGGCGGCAGGAGGCTGACCGGGCCGGTGACGTGCTGCGGGACGCGGGCCTGCTGCCCGATCGGGTCTTCACCTCGGTGATGACGCGCTGTGTTCACACGGTCTGGCGGGTGCTGGACCGTCTTGGCCGCAGCTGGACGCCCGTGGACAAACACTGGCGGCTGAACGAGCGGCACTACGGTGCGCTGCAGGGGCTGAACAAGGAAGCGGCTGCCCGGATGATGGGTGCAGAGACCGTCCGGCTCTGGCGCAAAAGCTTCAGCGGCATTCCCCCCGCGGACGCAGGGGCTCCGGCGCAGCTGCGTCGGGACCCGCGCTACAGCCGCGTTGCGCTGGCCGACCTGCCTGCGACGGAAAGCCTGGAAATGACGCTGCGTCGCGTCATGCCCTACTGGCAGCACGCCGTGATGCCGCAGATACTCTGCGGAAGTACCGTTCTGGTCGTGGCGCACGGCAACACGCTGCGCGCCCTGGCCGCCTTCCTGGACGGCATGCCACACGACAGCTTGGCACAGTTGCATATCCCGACCGGCGTGCCGGCCGTATACCAGATGGATGCGGCCGCACAGGTCGTTTCCCGTTATGTTCTGAATATAAAAAAATAAAAGGAGTGAACGTGAATCAGCTTTTTGCTGTCATCACCGGCGGTGCTTTAGGGTGTGTTATCCGCTGGCAGCTGGGCGCGCGCCTGAACGCGCTTTTTCCGGACCTGCCGCCGGGGACGCTGCTGGTCAACCTGCTGGGAGGGTTTATCATCGGAGCGGCGCTGGCGTATTTTCTGCGCCATCCCGGCCTCGATCCGGCCTGGCGGCTGCTCATTACCACCGGGCTGTGTGGCGGAATGACGACCTTCTCCACGTTCTCGGCTGAGGTTTTTGCCCTGCTGCAGTCCGGCAGCTATGCCTGGGCAGCCGCCTCGGTGCTGATACACGTGCTGGGTTCGCTGGCCATGACGGCGGCCGGATTTTATATCATGACGCTGTGTGGTTAACCCGAGGGAGACCTTAGTGCAGTGACCGCTGCACTGAGGTATATTGTTCAGAAGCGCTCTCTGCAGGCCAGACCTGACAGGGTTTACGCTTGTAATGCTTCCCGTACACCTGAGGCGCTGCTGTGAAAGAATTTCAGGCCTGCCTGTTCTGGTAAAGGTCCCAGCGATTGCCGTAGATGTCCTCAAATACGACAACCATTCCGTATTCTTCCTCCCGTGGCTCCTGAAAGAAGTGGACGCCTTTTGCCTTCATAGCATTGTAGTCGCGCCAGAAGTCGTCGGTCTGCAGGAACAGAAAAACCCGTCCGCCGCACTGATTGCCGATAAAGCCTTCCTGCCGGTCGTTCGACGCGCGGGCAAGAAGAATAGCACAGTCGCTGTCAGGGGCCGGCGTCACCACGACCCAGCGCTTACCCGGCTGCGGCGTGTCTTCAATGAGGGTAAAGCCCAGCTTATCGGTGTAGTACTCAATTGCACGATCGTAGTCATCGACCACGACCGCCACGTATCCCATACATCGCTTCTGTTTTCTCATCTGCTGCTCCATCAGTTACGGCATTACGCCCGTTATAATCAGCTTTATATCAAATACGGCGTTCAGTTATCTGTACTGATTCTGCACTGATACCCTCAGACCTGACATTGTAAGCATCTGAGCAGTCAGGATTGTGGGCCCAATCTTGTAAGAGCCTGCTCAACCTTTTCAGCATCCTGCTCCAGTATGGCTCTCTCATCGGGAGTGAGCGGGACCTCTTCGAGGTAACGCCGGATGGATGCTTTACTCTCCAGTATCAGCCCGCGCGCGCTATCCTTCAGCAGGTTAAAATCGCAGCCGATGCAGGCCATCCGGTGCGGGCAACTGCTCCAGAAGGGGTTCGTACAGTATGAGTCGCCCAGATCGTAGTAGGTCGCGGGCCCGGACAGGCTGGCGGCTTCAGGATCGTGGTCAACCAGCACGCTTATCATATGAGCGACCCTGTCGGCTTTGACGAACGAGGCAGCCAGCTGAGTCGGGCGGATGCGAAGATAGTGCATTGTAGACTGGGGCGTTGAATGGCCCGTCCACTGCATCAGTTCGTACAGCGACATGCCCTGCGGTACGCTCGCCAGCGCGGTCACGGCTGAGGCCCGCCCCCGGTGGCTGGTTATCATTCCGCCACTGTCTTCACAAGGCACGCCCGCTCTTGCGCATAGCATCGGTATCACGGTGCGGTTGAGGATAGCGCTGCCGGCAGGCTTACCCCGGTACTGAAACAGAAGCCGGACTTTCTCACCGGTTCGCTCGTCAGCGAGCAAAGCCTGTTCTGCCGGACGCTCATCCAGCCATATGTCGACGTATTTTTTCACCACGGCCGCCACCGGTTTAACAAAGGCTTTTGAGGTTTTTCCGGCAGGGATATGCAGGTAACACAGGGTTCCTGCCGGGATGATACTTCCGTCGTCCTTCACGATATCGTCCGCCTGCGGCGCGATGCACCCGGTTGTCAGGCGGAGCAGTTCGTTCTTTCTTACCCCCGCATGGGTCCAGATGACGGCCATTGCCTGCAGCATGGCCAGTGGATAATGTATTTCAGTGAGCAGATCTTCCTGACGCAGATTGAGGCTGGCCCAGATGAGCTTCAGCCAGACCGGATCGTCAATAACACGGGGATTGACGCCGCGACGGAACAGCGGCGTATCCGGTGTGGAAAGATGGCGGGCAGGGCTGAAGTGCAGGCGCCCCCAGCCCCAGTTTTCGTAATCAATCATAAAACGGCGCAGAGAATAGATAAAATGCGCCCTGGAATGCGGCATCATGGGCTCGCCGGAGCGCACCGATTTGCGGGTGCCCCTTTCCGTGCCCAGCTGAAGCTCATCCACGTTCATCCGGCCTACCGCCGCAATGAAGCTGGCGCAGGTTTCCATTGTCCAGTCTGCCGGTTCCCGAACCTCCGGATGCTCCTTTTTCAGCCAGAGGCCGCAGCGCAGAATAAAGCTGTACTGGCTTTCACGGGTGCGCGGCCTGAGCACCGACGTTTCCCGCCAGCGCCGGCACCAGTGCACCCAGGCCGGATCGACGCCTTCGACCGGCTTTTCGTACCATTTTTTATAGTTTCGCATCCTCACCGGGGCGCTGATAATCCCCAGTGCGGCAAGTGCATGTGAAACGCGGCCGACGTAACGGGATATTCCCTTGTCTGTCCCGCTCTGGGCGCGCCAGAGGAGTTCAGGCGTAAACGTTTCAAGCCGGGGATCCCTGTTCATGATCATCAGTGTTGCCAGTATACCCGAGACATGATTTTTCTGGCTGGTCGGGGCATAACCCAGCGACGTCAGCGTATCAGTCAGCCGGTCCAGCTCCTGGTGATAAAAAGCCTGGCCGAAGATGGCAGAAGCATAGAGCGCGGGTTTACGTATATCAGGCAGGCTGAGCGGGTCATGCAAATCAGCCAGATGCCAGGCAAAAGCGGCCATTAACGGACGGCCCTCCCTGACTTCCCGGCACAGCGTCAGCCAGCGTTCCTGCGGCCAGCACCAGCAGGGCATGCCGTCTGCATGCATTTCGCGCAGCAATCCGGCTATCACCAGCCCCGTGATTTTGCTGCCGCATCCGCTTCCGGCGGCAATGTCCATCAGCGGCCTGATGAGGTCCGGCACCGGCTTCGTTCGCAGCATACGGGACCGGCTGTGAGCGCTGCTCAGTGCCGTCCGTTCAGCGAGGGTCAGTGACGCCTCAAGCCGGTATTCAGTCATGTCGAACGGATGCCGGCTGTTTTCAATCGGTGTGTGTGGGCTCATGTTATTTCTCTGTTCTGAAAATGAGGTTCGCCATCCTGATATCTGCCGTTTCAATCGCGCCAGCCATCCGGGCAGCCAGGTCCCTGCCAGAAAGATGAATATAAATCTGTGTTGTGGTCAGGTCGCGGTGTCCTGCATAGGTGGCAAGTTCGTGCAACTTCCAGCCCGCGCGGGCAAGGTGTGTGAGTCGCAGGTGCCGGAAGGTATGGGTTGAGATGTCCGGCATCCCAGACTCAAGCGCCCATTTCCGTACCGTTTTGCTCCAGGTCCAGAATGAAAGCGGCCCGCCCTGATTACGATCGGACTCAGAACGGAACAGGGCACCTCTTACGATTCCGGTCCGCTTCATCTGCATAAGGTGCGCGGCCAGCACTGGCACTACTGCCGGGCTGTAACAGACAATTCGTTCACGCCGGCTCTTGGTGGTTTCTGCCCGGATGCGGATGAGCCGGTGAGCAAAGTCGAAGTCGTCAATACTTAGCGAGGTAATTTCAGACCGACGCAGCGCGCCGTAATAGGTTAATGCCAGCATCAGGCGGTCACGCAGTGGGGAAGCGGCGGCATGATAAAGAAAACACTGCCACTGCGCATCGTCAGGAATGCGCGGCAGCTTTACAACGCGGGGAACCAGTCCCCGGCCGGAACTCAGCATGCCGGGCGTGCCGGATCGGGGCAGCGGATTGACCGTGCAAAGATCCAGGTACATGAGAAAGTCATACCAGAGGCGGATCGCCGACAGGCGAAGCTGGAGCGTGGCGCTGGCCGCGGAAAAAGGCATCCCGGGTAACTGAGGACTAATATAGGCAGCCAGGTCTTCAAACCGCGCCTTTTCAGGTTTAATTCCGTTCTGGCTGCAGAACGCAAAGTAATGACGGAGGGCATTGCGGTAGGCTGTTAGCGTGGCCTGCGCCCGCCCCAGATCGGATAACAGTTGCAGCCAGCGCTCTGCCAGCAACAGAACGTGTTCACTCGGTGGAATCAGCATTGCATTCTCCTCTGACAACAGCTTTGCTGTTCAAAGTTTACTCAATCAATGTTGCATTCCACGTAACTTACTACAGCGCATAGTTTGAGCTGAACACGTGTATCTTTTCCGGATAGTCCTGCGTTTTTATCTGGAACCAAGGTGCACCCATTTTTATACCCAGAGCTTTTGCGCCAGCAGAGCGCGCAATAACGCAGCCATCGTTGTTACTGAGCACGACTACCGGCCTGCCACGCAGGTCCGGGCGGAAAAGCGTCTCACAGCTGGCATAGAAAGAGTTGACGTCAGCCAGTCCGAACATGGGCATAATTATCTCCGACGGGCACGGGTACTGTTAAAGAACCAGGTGACAACGCCGAGCAGCTGCAGCTCTTCCGGATAGATGGCGGCGTAAGCAGGATTCATGGGCAGCAGTGCCACCCTCGGGATCAGCTGCAGGCGCTTAACTGTGAACTCACCGCCAACCTCGGCAATGACGATGTCGCCATGCGTGGGTGGCTCCGCGCGATCGACCATCATAACATCACCGTCATAGAGCACCAGCTCCTGCATGCTGTTGCCACTGGCCCGTACGAAGAATGTGGATGCCCGTCTGCGAATACAGAGCTCATTCAGGTCCAGCTCTTTCTCTACATAATCCTGAGCAGGGGAGGGAAAGCCGGCTGAGCAGGGATCTGCGTACAGCGGCACCTTTACCGTTGAGGTAAAAATCGGCGGCCATAACAGCGTCAGGCCCTGAGCGTAACTGACCGCTTTCATAACGCGGCGTCCCGGACGTGCTGCCGTGTACGGATTAAGAAAAAAAATGTAAAGCGCATAAAAATCCTCCTTTAAATTATACTGGTTATATGAACAGTATTGTTGAGCCTGAAATTTCTGGCAAGAGGAAGCGAAACGGTTATGGCTAAAACTGTTGTCAGATCGCTGAAATTTTACCGAAATGCTGAGCTATGGCCTTTTTATATGCGTTGCCACTGCAGCCGGATCAACAGGGTATAAAAGGCTTTCCTTTTGAGTGCAGCCCTTTTACGGCAGTAAGAGGCTTGACCATTTAGCCAGCTTTAAATTATATTTCCATTATTCTGGAAATATAGATTTGGTGATGGCATGGACATACAAAATGCTGCTAATGCTCTCAGGGAACTGGGACACGTGACGCGACTGGGAGTTTACCGTGAACTGGTGAAAGCCGGGCCTGAAGGACTGCCCGTGGGTGACATCCAGAAAAGACTGTCTATTCCGGCCTCCACGCTCAGCCATCATCTTTCTGCGCTGATGTCCGCTGGCCTCATAAGCCAGGAACGGCAGAGCCGAACCCTGTTCTGCAGGCCCTGCTATGCGCAGCTTGAGCAGCTGATGACCTTTCTGACGGAAGAGTGCTGCGCCGGTGGCAGTGGCTGCAGCCTGTCCACCGCAATTACCCATAAAGAGACTCCATTGTGAATAACGTGAATGATGTCCTGAACAATATCGACCCGATTCTCCTCGATGCACCGATGACGGAAGAAAATCTGAAGGCCGCAGAGGTGGCGCACCCGCCCCGCATCCTGATGCTCTACGGCTCGCTGCGGGAGCGCTCTTACAGTCGTCTCACCACGGAAGAGGCGGCGCGGCTGCTGACGGCCATGGGTGCGGAGGTGAGGATATTCAATCCGTCCGGCCTGCCGCTGCCGGATGATGCACCTGAGACGCACCCGAAGGTCGCGGAGCTGCGCGAGCTGGTGCTCTGGTCAGAAGGAATGGTCTGGTGCTCTCCTGAGCGTCACGGGGCTATGACTGGCATCATGAAAACGCAGATTGACTGGATACCGCTGACGTCCGGGGCGGTCAGGCCCTCGCAGGGCAAAACTCTTGCGGTCATGCAGGTCAGCGGCGGCTCACAGTCGTTCAACGCCGTAAACCAGATGCGTATTCTCGGGCGCTGGATGCGCATGATCACTATCCCGAACCAGTCATCCGTAGCGAAAGCCTGGGCCGAGTTTGATGAGGACGGCCGCATGAAGCCTTCTCCGTATTATGACCGCATAGTGGACGTCATGGAGGAACTGATGAAGTTCACCCTGCTGACGCGCGGTCGTAGTGGTTATCTCACCGACCGCTACAGCGAAAGGAAGGAGAGTGCTGCGCAGCTCTCTGAGCGGGTAAACCAGCGCAGCATATAAAAAAGCCGGCATCTGCCGGCTTTTTCACATTTTCTATGCCCACAGCCTGGGGAAACATCAGTGGCTGACGCGGTTCCCGTGCTCATCAATGACGGCTTCGCCGTCCTCTTTGGTAAACGCTCCCTTCTGCGGATCCGGCAGTATGTCCAGAACCGCTTCGGAGGGGCGGCACAGCTTCGTTCCGAGCGGCGTCACCACCACCGGACGATTAATGAGGATTGGATGAGCCAGCATCGCATCGAGCAATTCTTCTTCGCTGAACCGGTCTTCGGCAAGGCCAAGCTGCTCGTAGGGATCGGTATTTTTACGCAGCAGAGCGCGCACGCTGATGCCCATGTCCGCAATCAGCTTTTTCAGCTCGTCGCGCGACGGTGGAGTTTCCAGATACAGAATCACCGTGGGCTCGGTGCCGCTGTTGCGGATAAGCGCCAGGGTATTACGGGACGTCCCGCACGCCGGGTTGTGATAAATGGTGATGTCAGTCATAAGCGGTACTCCGTAAAGGCGCTGCACAGGCGCAGCGCCGGGGTTAGGGTTAAACAGACAGGCGCAGGGCCAGCGCGGCCAGCGTCACAAACAGTACCGGCAGGGTAATCACGATGCCCACACGGAAGTAGTAGCCCCAGCTGACGGTAATGTTTTTCTGTGCCAGGACGTGCAGCCACAGCAGGGTAGCAAGGCTGCCGATGGGGGTGATTTTCGGACCGAGGTCGCAGCCGATGATGTTGGCGTAAATCATCGCCTCCTGCACCACGCCCTGCGCGGTGCTGCCGTCAATCGAAAGCGCCCCAACCAGCACGGTAGGCATGTTGTTCATCACCGAGGAAAGCGCCGCTGTCAGAAAGCCGGTGCCGAGCGTTGCGCCCCAGACGCCATGCTCGGCAAACCGGTTCAGGGCGGCAGAAAGGTAATCAGTCAGGCCGGCGTTACGAAGACCGTACACCACCAGATACATGCCCAGCGAGAAGATAACAATCTGCCAGGGCGCGCCTTTCAGCACCTTGCCGGTATCAATCACGTGTCCTTTGCGGGCAACCAGCCAGAGAATACACGCCGCCACCGCTGCCACCAGGCTTACCGGCACGCCGAGTGGTTCGAGAGCAAAGAAGCCGACCAGTAGCAGGATGAGAACAATCCAGCCGGTTTTAAAGGTACGCGCATCGCGAATGGCCTCACGCGGCGCCTTCAGCTTCGCCAGGTCGTAAGTGGCCGGGATGTCCCTGCGGAAAAACAGGTGCAGCATCACCAGCGTGGCGGCCACAGAGGCGATATTCACCGGCACCATTACCGAGGCATACTCGCTGAATCCCAGCTTAAAGAAGTCGGCCGTAACGATGTTCACAAGGTTCGATACGATGAGCGGCAGGCTGGAGGTGTCAGCGATAAAGCCCGCCGCCATCACAAACGCCAGCGTGGCACCGGGGCTGAAACCCAGCGCCAGCAGCATGGCGATAACGATGGGCGTCAGAATTAGCGCGGCTCCGTCATTGGCAAACAGCGCCGCCACTGCCGCACCCAGCAGAACGATATACGTGAACAGCAACCGGCCCCTGCCGCCGCCCCAGCGGGAAACGTGCAGCGCCGCCCACTCAAAAAAGCCGGACTCATCGAGCAGCAGGCTGATAATGATAACCGCAATAAAGGTAGCCGTAGCGTTCCAGACAATCTGCCAGACCACCGGAATGTCCCCGATGTGTACCACGCCGGTCAGCAGCGCCAGCGCGGCGCCGATAACGGCACTCCAGCCAATGCTGAGCCCTTTCGGCTGCCAGATCACCAGTATCAGGGTCAGGATAAAAATCGCACCCGCCAGAAACATACTCTCTCCTTCTTAATTATAACTGCCCGTTAAAGCGGGCTGCTAAGTGTACCCTGTAAATATATGCGTTTAATCGAATGTGTTTAGATAAAATTTTTACATGCAGACAGCTTTGCCGTTAGTGGTTGCGTTATCACGCTCAGCCTGCTGACTGAGATAAAGAATTTCATCCCGCTGGCACAGATATGCCTGCTCAATGACCGCTGCTGCCCATGCAGGCATGTGTGGCGATAACCGGTAATAGATCCACTTGCCGTCGCGCCTGTCGATAAGCAGCCCACTCTCTCTGAGCAGGGCCAGGTGCCGCGATATTTTTGGCTGTGTTTCTTTCAGGATAGATACAAGCTCGCAGACGCAGAGCTCCCCTTTTTCGCGCAACAACAGCACCAGGCTGAGCCGGGTTTCGTCAGAAAGATTCTTAAAAAGTTGCAGGGGCAGAAGTGACGGCATAATTTCTCCTTCGTGGCGGACAGCAACAAGTCTCGTCTGCTGCAGACGAAAGGTCAACTTTATATTTATAAATTCATATATGTTTTGACGTGCTTACAGGCTTTTCAGTACAGCTTAATGAGGGAATAGCGGTTAAACGATATCACACAGATTTTAACGGCAGCACACTTTCAGCTGCCTTAATGGTCGGGCATGACGAAGTAACATCACAAAAAAAGCCTGTTTCTTTAGTGAACCGTTCTACTTATGGCAGAAAGCAGCATCAGTAAGAGTGGCTTCCGGCCAGATGACCTGCAGTAATAACCGGCACGATATCCTCAGGCTCTTCTGCCTGCTCCAGTTCGCGCAGAATACCGCAGTCCCGTGTTGCCCGGTTGGCATTGCAGTGGCTCTGGAGCTCAAACAGTTGTTTTTCCAGCATATTCAGTTCACGAATACGGGCCTGAACATGGTTCAGATGTTCATTTATCAGGGCATTAACCGTACCGCAGTCTGCGTCAGGCTGGCTGCGCGCCTGCAGCAACACCCGGATTTCTTCATGGGTCATATCGAGCGCCCGGCAGCGCCGAATAAACATAAGCCTTTCGAGATGTGCGCTGTCGTAATGGCGGTAGTTATTAGTCTGGTCCCGCAATGCGGCCTGCAAAAGCCCCTCTCGCTCATAATAACGTACCGTCTCTACAGGACATCCCGCCTGGCGGGCCAGTTCACCAATTTTCATATCACACCTCTTCTGAGCTTGACCCTGTAGTTACATCAGGGTCTTTAATGCCAGTATACGTTATGAACGGGATAAAAAAATGAGTGACTGCTGCAGTAATAAAAAATGTGGATCAGCCGCAACCGTAGAGGGGGCGTCTGTTAAAAATACCGCAACTGCCCCGACTGAGGCTTCCGGGAAGATGCCACCAAAAACGACTGAGACCACACCGGCTTGTTGCAGCACCGGGAGCTGCTGCTCAAGGGACGGCCTGAGCCAGGTGTCCGAACCGGTTGCAGAGCATCCCCGCAACGATGACGTTCAGACGCGTCTGCGCATCATGCAGATGGACTGCCCGACGGAGGAGGCGCTCCTCCGAAAAAAACTGGCAAAATTATCTGCCGTCAGCAATCTTGAATTCAATCTGATACAGAGGGTGCTTACCGTGACCCATACGCCGCAGGCTCTGGGGCCAGTTCTGCAGGCGGTGCGCTCGCTGGGTTTTGACCCGGAACCGATTGATAAAGCAATGCAGCCTGAAGGCAACTGCTGTTCAAGCCGTGAGGCTGAAAGTACCGGCGGTTCCTGCTGCGCGCCTGCTCCTGTCACATTCGGTGAGCTGCAGACCCAGCAGGTGACCGCTGACGGGGTGCGTACCAGTATCAGGATCATGCAGATGGACTGCCCGGTTGAAGAGGGCATGATCCGTAAAAAGCTGGACGGCATGTCAGCCGTGAAGGAACTGGATTTTAACCTTATGCAGCGCGTACTGACGGTGGTTCACGCACCGGATGCGCTCGAGCCCGTTCTGGCCGCCATTCGTTCGCTGGGCTTTGAGCCTGAACTTCCTGACAGCAGTGGCCGACACGTGGTCACGGAGGAAAAGAAAAAAACCTGGTGGCCGCTGGCGCTGGCCGGTGTGGCGGCAATCGCCGCCGAAGCCATGCACTGGACGGGTATGCCGGAATGGCTGGAAGCGGCTCTTGCTCTGGCTGCCGTTGCTGCCTGTGGCCTGTCCACATACAAAAAAGGCTGGATTGCACTTCGCAACGGCAACCTGAATATCAACGCCCTGATGAGTATTGCCGTCACCGGGGCGCTGGCGCTCGGACAGTGGCCTGAAGCCGCCATGGTAATGGTGCTGTTCACGATTGCGGAACTGATTGAAGCAAAGTCTCTTGATCGCGCCCGCAATGCCATTGGCTCTCTGATGAAACTGACGCCTGAAACGGCCACGGTTCAGCAGCCGGACGGCTCCTGGAAAGAAACTGAGGCCAGGTCTGTATCCCTTAACAGCGTGGTCAGGGTAAAACCGGGCGAGCGTATCGCCCTCGACGGCACGGTGGTTCGGGGAAGGACCGCCATTAATCAGGCACCTATTACCGGCGAAAGCCTGCCGGTGGATAAAGGGGAAGGCGACCCGGTCTTCGCCGGGACGGTCAACGGATCCGGTGGCTTTGAGTACCGGGTAACGGCCGCTGCCGGAAATACCACGCTTGCGCGTATCATTCATGCCGTGGAGGAAGCGCAGGGGGCAAAAGCCCCTACGCAGCGCTTTGTTGATCGCTTTGCGCAAATTTATACCCCTGTGGTGTTTGCTATTGCCGTTGCAGTTGCCGTTCTCCCGCCGCTGATTGCAGGTGAAAGCTGGCAGGAGTGGATTTACAAGGCGCTGGTGATGCTGGTTATCGCCTGCCCTTGTGCGCTCGTCATTTCCACGCCAGTGACCATTGTCAGCGGCCTGACGGCAGCAGCTCGCCGGGGGATATTGATCAAGGGCGGCGTTTATCTTGAAGAGGGCCGAAAGCTGAAGTGGCTGGCACTCGACAAGACCGGCACCCTGACGCACGGTAAGCCGGTACAGACGGATGCGATTATCTATACCGGGGTGGCAGAAGACGAGGGGCGCAAGCTGGCTGTGAGCCTGGCAGGTTACTCCGATCATCCGGTTTCGCAGGCTGTATCGGCGGCATCAGATGGCATTCAGCGTTATGAAGTGGAAAACTTTGAGGCTCTGCCAGGCCGCGGCGTGCGTGGCGTCATCAACGGTCAAACCTACAGTCTGGGCAATCTGAGGCTGGCTGAAGAAACGGTGCGCTGCCCGGAAGCGGTCAGGGCTGCACTAACGGAACTGGAGACCGGGGGTAAAACGGTCATCATGCTCTGTGACACTCATCAGGTGCTTGGGCTGTTTGCGGTGGCTGATACGGTGAAGGAAAGCAGCCGCGAGGCGATAAGTCAGTTGCATAGTCTGGGTGTCAAAACGCTCATGCTGACCGGAGACAATGCGCACACTGCGCAGGCCATTGCCGGTCAGGTTGGTATTGATGAGGCGCGGGGGGATCAACTGCCGGAAGATAAACTGCGTGCTGTAGAAACATTTACGGCGCAGGGCACGACCGGCATGGTAGGCGACGGCATCAATGATGCACCGGCGCTGGCCCGCGCCGATATCGGCTTTGCCATGGGTGCAATGGGCACGGATACCGCCATCGAGACTGCCGATGTGGCCCTCATGGATGACGATTTGCGTAAAATTCCGGCTTTTGTCCGACTCTCCCGGCAGACGTATAACATTCTGGTTCAGAATATCGTTATGGCTATTGGGATCAAGGCAGTATTCCTGGCCCTGACCATTGCCGGTATGGGGACCATGTGGATGGCCGTATTCGCAGATGTGGGGGCAAGTCTGCTTGTCGTGGCAAACGGTCTGCGCCTGTTGCGTAAGTAACCTGCCTGGCTGCTCTTCCGGTAAAGACAGGCACCTGAAAATAGCCGCTAATCTGAACGCTGATAAAGGAAGAGAGTATGAAACCGCGTAACATGATTTTATTGCTGATGCTCGCAGTCGTGTTTCCGGCAACGGCTGCGCAGGCAGTACACGGAAACCATGCCGGAATGTCACCGTCTTCTGAGGCCTATATGGACGGCATGAATAATATGCACGAAGGAATGATGAAGGCCGTACAGGAGCCGGATGCAGACAGGGCATTTGCCAGGGGCATGATTGAACATCACAAAGGAGCCATTGCCATGGCCGAAACGGAACTCCGTTATGGTAAATCACCGGCAATGCGGAAGATGGCTGAAAGCATTATCAGCGCCCAGAAAGAAGAAATACGGCAGATGGAAGTATGGCTCAGTAAATAAGCTCTGTTTATATTACTTCGTTATGGCGTAGCAGCTCCTTACTACGCCGTCCTTCACACACATAAAGTGAATTCCGGTCAGGGCCTGCTACAGAATACGTGGGATATCTGTTTTCATAAGAGCGGCGTTCAGTTTTTCCACATCACCTTCTATTACTTCTTTCTCATCGGGCGTCAGTGGCACTTCTTCAAGATAATGTTTTACCGATGCCTTACTTTCCAGTAACAGTCCTCTTGCACTTCTCTTTGGCAGATTAAAATCACATCCGATGCATGCCATACGGTGCGGGCAGCTGCTCCAGAAGGGATTAGTACAGAAAGAGTCGCCCAGATCATAATATGTCGCAGGTCCCGTGAGGCTGGCTGCTTCCGGGTCATGGTCAATCAGCACGCTTATCATATGTGCAACCCGGTCAGCTTTCACAAAAGAGGCCGCCAGCTGTGTCGGGCGTATACGAATATAATGCATGGTGGACTGCGGCGAAGAGTGACCAGCCCACTGCATCAGTTCGTATAACGACATACCCTGAGGAACGCTGGCCAGGGCAGTCATGGCCGATGCGCGCCCCCGGTGACTGGTAATGGGACCCCGGCTGTCATCCTCCGGCACTCCCGCTCTGGTACAGAGAACCGGAATAACGGTGCGGTTTATTATGTCTCTTCCCACCGGTTTGCCCCGGTACTGAAACAGAAAACGGACCTTTTCGCCGGTGCGCTCATCCGTCAGAGCTGCCTGCTCTTCTGGTCGTTCTGCCAGCCAGATATCGACATATTTTTTCACTGCGGCAGAAACCGGTTTAACAAAGGCTTTAGAGGTCTTGCCAGCCGGCACGTTCAGGTAGCAAAGCGTCCCGGCCGGAATGGTACTGCCGTCGTCCCGGTTAATATCTTCCGGTGGAATGATACAGCCAGCGGTCAGGCGCATCAGCTCATTCTGACGCAGCCCTGCATGCGTCCAGATGACCGCCATAGCCTGTAGCATAGACAGGGGATAATGGATTTCACTCAGCAAATCTTCCTGACGCAGGTTCAGACTTGCCCATATCAGTTTCAACCAGACCGGATCATCAATAACCCGGGGATTGACGCCCTGACGAAACAGCGGCGTATCAGGCGTGGAGAGGTGGCGGGACGGACTGAATTTAAGCCGTCCCCATCCCCAGTTCTCGTAGTCAATCATAAAGCGGCGAACGGCATACACAAAACAGGCGCGGGAGTTTGGCAACATGGGTTCTCCGGAACGGGAAGACCGGCGCACCCCCTGTGCCGTGCCCAGAGAAAGTTCATCGACCTTCATTCTTCCGACTGCTGCAATGAAGCTTGCGCAGATCTCCATTGTCCAGTCGGACGGCTCGCATATTTCCGGATGCTCCCGGGCGAGCCACAGGCCGCAGCGAAGGATAAAACTGTACTGGCTCTCTCTGGAGCGGGGACGAAGCACTGAGGTTTCCCTCCACCGCCGACAGCATGCTACCCAGGCCTGTGCGATGTCATCTGTCGGTTTTTCGCGCCACTCCTGGTAATTGCGCATACGCACGGGGCTTTTGATGATGCCCATTGCGGCAAGCGCATGCGAAACTCTGCCCACCGTTCTTGCGATCCCGCGATCGTGGTACTTCTGCGCGCGCCACAAGAGATCAGTCGTGAAGCTTTCGAGCTGAGGATTACTGTTCATCATCATCAGTATGCCCAACAGGGCTGACAACTGATTTTTCTGGTTCTTGCGTTTGTATCCCAGTGAAACCAGAGCTTCGGTCAGCCGGTTAAGTTCCTGTGTGTAAAATTCCCGGCCATAGATGGCACAGGCGTACAGCGACGGGGCACCATGATGCGGTAGGCCGAATGGTGAGGGAAACGGGCCAAGATGGAAGGCAAAAGCCGCAATGAGGGGCCTGCCTGAACGGTGCTGCTGACACAGCGTCAGCCACTTTTCCGATTCCCACAGCCAGCAGGGTTGCCCTGTCCGGTGTATCTCCGCCAGAACGGCAGGAAGGATAATCCTGACGAGTCTGTCACTGGTGCCGCTGCGATCGGCAATATCCTGGAGAGGCCGCAGTAAAGATGACAGCGGACCTTGCTGGCTCAGAGCTGAGGTACGTTTGTGCCCGGTGCTTAACGCCTCGCGCTCTTCAGTGCTTAACACATTATTCAGCTGATAATCTGAACGACTGAAAGGGACATAAATGTTATGAATTTCTGTTTCAGCTTTCATCATACTGCCCCCGCCTGAAAGATAAGTCCTGCGATCTTCCGGTCGGTTTCAGCTACGGCAGCAGCCATTCGGGCAGCCATATCCGTTCCCGACAGATGAATATAAATTTGTGTGGTACGTGGGTCCCTGTGCCCCGCATACGTAGCCAGTTCATGCAGTTTCCATCCGGCCCGTGCCAGGTGCGTCAGCCGGAGATGACGGAAAGTATGCGTGGTGACGTCTGGCAATTCACACTCTGTCGCCCATTTTCGCACGGTTTTACTCCAGCTCCAGAACGAGAGCGGATCGCCGTAATTACGGTCAGAAGCGGAACGGAACAGAGCACCGCCTGACCAGCCGGCCAGCCGTAGCTGTCGAAAATGGTTTGCCAGTACCGGCGCAACGTCAGCGCTGTAGCAGACCATTCTTTCCCGTCTGTTTTTCGTCGTCTCTGCGCGGATGCGGATCAGGCGGTGAGCCAGATCAACGTCCTCAAGCCTCAGAGCCGTCACTTCCGTGCGCCGGAGCGCGCCATAATAAGCCAGAGCAAGCATCAGCCGGTCACGCAGAGACGCAGCAGAAACGTGTTTCAGGAACATAAGCCACTGCCCGTCATCGGGAATAACGGGGAGGCGGGTGATACGAGGAATCAGGCCACGCCCGGTATAATGGGCACCAGGCAACCCCGAACGGGGTAACGGATTGAGACTGCATAAATCCTGGTAAATCAGAAAGTCATACCAGAGGCGAAGAGCTGAAATGCGCAGCTGGAGTGTGGCGCTGGCAACGGATGACGGCATATCAGGGAGCTGAGGGCGGATATATGCTGCCATGTCCTCAAAGGAAGCCCTTTCCGGAGCAATAGCATGTATTTCACAAAAGGCCAAAAAATGCGTCAGGGCACTTCGATAGGCTTTGATAGGCTTTGATAGTTGCGCTGGCTCTTCCTAGATTCGAAAGAATTTTAAGCCATTGCTCAGTCAGCAGAAGTGCAGATGTGGAATGCAGGGTGGTGTTCACGGGCTTCCCCTTTCAGTTCATAACAACTGATTAAAGTTTATACCGAAGATGTTGCATTCCACTTAACTTACTAAAGCGTGTAATTGGAGCTAAAAACCTGAACCTGCTGGCGCCGTAGCTGCTCTTTAATTTTAAAATAGGGCGCGGCCATGGGAATGCCCAGGGCTTTGGCTTCTGCGGAGCGCGAAATAATGCAGCCATCATTGTTGGAAACGACAACAACAGGTTTTCCCCATAAATCAGGGCGAAAAACCGTTTCGCAGGAGGTGTAAAAACTGTTTACGTCAATCAGCGCAAACATAATTATCTGTTCGATTTTAACGTAAAGGTGACCACGCCAAAAATAACCAGTTCTTCCTCGTTGTGAAATGAAATCGGTTGATAATTAACGTTATGCGGTATCAGTTGCAGAAAAGGGCGGGTGCATAGCTCTTTAACGGTAAACTCTCCTGCGACCGCCGCCACGACGATATCGCCATGCGTGGCGGAAAGCGAACGATCCACCACCAGCAGGTCACCATCGCCGATGCCAGCGCCGCTCATTGAGTCGCCGCTGACCTTAACGAAATAGGTCGCGCTGGGATGCTTAATGACCAGCTTATTGAGATCCAGCCTCTCCTCAACGTAATCCTGAGCCGGACTGGGAAAGCCACAGGCAACGCGCTCGACGAAAAGGGGCAACGATAACGCTTCGTAAATCACTGCCGGGCGGGAGAGGTTCATGGTTGAGAATTCCTGAAAAGAGTTGCTGTATGTATATACAGTACCCGCAAGTTGCGGGAACGATCAAGCCATCTCATGGAAATTTCTTGAAACTGCCTGAGGCAAAAGGAAATTTAAAAAGCGGCGTGTGGCTTTATCTTATAAACGCGCCCGGGTTGCCTGTTCCATGCCCTTATCCTGCATAACGCATGACGGCAGCTATTTTTTACGCATGCCAGAGAATGACACTGCGGAAACAGGCTTTTCACTGCACACGCAGCGATCAGAAGAGCAAACCCGGCCCGCCTGTGGGGCTGTCGCATCGTCGGAAGACGCAAAATTAATTCGTTTATTAATAAAATAATAATGACATTTATCTACACGCAGATAGCTGCTTAAAATGTGGATGATCTGTGCGCGGCGGCGACGCTCGCTTCCTGGCGATAAATCCGATTTCACTCTGCCTTTTTCCATTATTATTCACAATTCCGCTAATTTTTTTAATCAAAATAGAATACTAACCAGAAATACAAACGCAATAATACGTCATCTGTTTTGACAGCGAACAGTATAAATGCACTCCTCCTGTCCGCTTTGCATCGTATATAGCTTACACAGGGCATACCATCCTGATCGGCAAAGCCAGGCCGACCGCGGTTTAACGGATTAATGGCTTAACGTAAGGTATTTATCACGATGATGTTTTAATAAAACGATTAAGGTTGTTTTAATGCCAGTGGCGACGTTATAAACGAGGAGCCCCAGTGTAAGCTGGCTGAATTCGCGCTGGCTTTCAGATGAAAGTTTTGTGTGAAATTAAAATAAAGAATAAAATCTTTATGACATTATGTACGTGTTTCTCTCTCACAAAAGAAAGGGTTGTTGCTGAAGTGTTATCGCAAGCAAGAAGTTAACAGGAAAGACAGTCAGATAGGTTGTTTGTTGAGTACTGAGGCGAATATTCTTTTGATGATTTACCGCTGCGCTTATTTCATTCATTTTTTCGCAACAGAAGATATTATAGCACCTCGCCGAAATCAGCGATTGAGAGAGAATTCATATTTATCCGGTTAACGAGGAAGTGTATGGAAAAAGTGCTCATTGGATATTATATAGGAAATAATGTTCAGTTGGACATTTCATGTAAGAAACTGATTAGCTTTGACGCAAAAAAAAGAGCGGTGCGCTACTATGTTCTCCGTGAAACCATGTTAAGGCTGTTCCTTTATCTGTTACAGAATGCCAATGGGAAAATCATTACCAGTGAAGAGTTACTGTATAATGTATGGGATCTTCATGGTTTAAAATCTTCCAGCCAACGATTATGGCAGGTTATGCAGGCATTAAAATTCCGCCTGGCTTCACTCGGCGTCGAGCACGATTTTATTATGCGAATCGAAACGTTCGAAATGAAAGGGCATATTTTGAAACCGGACATGATCAGACCGTACTATTTCACCGTAAACAAAAACAGTTAGATCGCGCAATCAGGTAGAGTTCAACCTGACCAGAGCCTGTTTTTTTGCTGCCTCTTTTATCGGTTTTTACGCGCTGCCGGAAAAATGGCTGTGAATATGAAAAGAAAGATTTAGCGTCATTTATCATCACTACTCACTGGAAACAGGGGAGACAAATGTATAATTTTTTACTTTTTTTGAGCATTATTACCTGTTTACTCCTGACCCAAAAAAACTTCGTAGCAAAAATATGGATATTAATATTTAATCCGGCGTGACGGGTCACAGAACCCCGCTACGGTAAAGATGTTATCCGCACTGTTTATTTCAGGGAAAAAAATGCATAAAGGAATTGTGCTATTTGTCACCGCCTCTGTTTGCCTGGCATTCTCGGCCAGCGCCACTCATCATACGGACTGTCCGGGCAGGACTGCGCCTGTCCGGCACCCAACAGCCCCGGCGGTTATTGCCAAACCGGCAGGCACGCTGCCATCCTCTGCCGCGCGTGTAGTCTGTTCGCAGCGCGCGCCGCTTACCCGCCTTAATACTTACCTTGATGAAAAGGAAAAGAAACTCGCTGAACGTCAGAAAGCCAGGGTAACATCGCCAAAGCGCCCTCTGTTTGAACCGGTGAATAAATAATCAAAGGTTCATTGTTACAGATTTTTCTGAATGAATTCCGCCTGTTTCATCCTTTTCTTATGTTTTTATCACCAGGTGCGGGCAATGCTTGTTCTCCCTCACGGCAGGCGCGGGAACGCCGCCTCGCCTGGCAAAAAGGGGTTTTCAGACTATACTTGGAGCTGATGCGTTGACGCGGGTGGCAACAGCACGGGCCTGAAGCGTAAACAAACCGTAGGCCCAAACGAGAGAAGGAAACGATCCGCAAGACAATGAAATCTGATACGCGCTTTCTTCCCATATCATCCTTTCTCTTTAACTGCGGTAACACTTCTACGCGATCCCGTTGCGGTAGCCTGAATCTTCCCCTGCACGCGATGAACGTCGCTCATCTTCACTTTGCCGCCGCGTTTAACGCGTCTTCACGGCCCCGACATTCAGGAGGAACAGTGTGAATATGCAAAAAAACGCCGCATTCCCGCTTGCGCAGGATGGCCGTTATGCTTTCTTTTTTGACGTTGACGGCACCCTTGCCGCCATCCAGCCACGACCGGAAGAGGTGTTTATCCCTGAGGGCGTGGTGACAAATCTGCAACGTCTTGCTGCAATCAGCGAGGGCGCGCTGGCGCTGGTTTCCGGGCGCCCGATGGACGAGCTGGATGCGCTGGCCGCGCCGCTTCGTGTTCCGCTGGCGGGCGTACATGGTGCTGAGCGACGCGATCCGGCGGGTAAAACAGAAAAAATTTCCCTGCCCGAAACGGTTACCCGTGAACTTATTGTATTGTTAGAACAAGGGGTTGCCGCGATGCCGGGCACCCACCTTGAGAGCAAGGGTATGGCATTTGCGCTGCATTACCGTCAGGCTGAACACTACCAGCAGGCGGTGCTGGCGCTGGCCGAGGAGATGGTAAAACGCTTCCCTGTACTGACGCTCCAACCCGGTAAATGCGTGGTGGAGCTGAAACCAAAGGGCGTTAATAAAGGCGCGGCGATTGCGGCATTTATGCAACTGCCGCCGTTTACCGGACGCACTCCGGTATTTATTGGTGATGATTTGACCGATGAAGCAGGGTTTAAAGCGGTCAATGCCATGGAGGGTATCTCAGTAAAAGTGGGTGAGGGCGAAACGCTGGCGGGCCTGCGCCTGGCAGATGTCAACGCCGTGTATCACTGGCTTGAACAAATACTATTACAACTAAATAAAGACAAAACATCGTCGGTAAGGAGTCAAGGTTATGAGTCGTTTAGTAGTCGTATCTAACCGCATCGCTGTCCCGGATGGTTCAAAAACCAGCGCGGGCGGGCTCACCGTCGGCATTATGGACGCGCTGAAGACCACGGGAGGGCTATGGTTTGGCTGGAACGGCGAAATCAACGAAATAGGCGAAGATGACGAGGAAATGAACCTGTTCGAACAGGACAACGTGACCTACGCCTCTTTTGGCCTGAATCAGAATGATTATGATCTCTATTATCTGCAATTTTCTAATGCCGTTATCTGGCCAGCGTTTCACTATCGACTGGATTTGGTTAACTTCCAGCGGGAAGCCTGGGATGGCTACTGTCACGTCAACACCCTACTGGCAAAGCGTCTTGTACCGCTGCTAAAGCCTGACGACGTCTTGTGGATCCACGACTATCATCTGCTGCCATTTGCCGCAGCGCTACGCAAGCTGGGCGTACAGAACCGCATCGGCTTCTTCCTGCATATTCCTTTCCCTACGCCGGAAATTTTCAATGCGCTCCCGCCGCACAACGAGCTGCTGGAGATGCTGTGCGATTACGATCTGCTGGGCTTCCAGACCGAAAGCGATCGCGCCGCCTTTATTGAGTGCCTGTCATTGTTGACGGAAGTGGAAAGTGACGGCAAAAAACACTACGCATTTGGTCATCATTTCACCACTGAAGTCTATCCCATCGGTATTGAGCCAGACAGCATCAAAGAGATGGCTGAAGGCCCGCTGCCGCCCAAAATGGCAGCCATGAAGAAGGATCTGGGCGACGCGAAGAATATTATCGCCTGCGAACGGCTGGACTACTCAAAGGGGCTGCCTGAACGCTTTCTCGCCTATGAAGCGTTACTGGAAAACTATCCGCAGCATCGCGGGAAAATTCGCTACTCGCAGATTGCGCCGACTTCACGCGGCGACGTGCAGGCTTACCAGGATATTCGCCACCAGCTTGAAACAGAAGCAGGGCGCATCAATGGCAAATATGGCACGCTGGGCTGGACGCCGCTCTACTACCTTAACCAGCACTTCGACCGGCGGCTGTTGATGAAAATTTTCCGCCTGACTGATATCGGGCTGGTAACGCCACTGCGGGATGGCATGAATCTGGTAGCGAAAGAGTATATCGCGGCGCAAAATCCTGACGATCCTGGCGTGCTGATCCTGTCGCGCTTTGCCGGGGCCGCTAACGAAATGACCGCGGCGCTGATCGTTAATCCTTACGATCGTGATGATGTCGCTGCTGCGCTGGATAAAGCGCTGACCATGCCGCACAGCGAACGCGTGTCTCGCTACAACGATTTAATGGCGGTGCTGCGTAAAAACGACATCACGCACTGGCGGGAGAGCTATCTGAAAGATCTGCTGGCCGTCACGCCGCGGGCTGAACAGACAAGCGATGAGATGGCGACACGGTAACTTTAAGCAAAATTCAGGCCAACTCTGACAAAGGGCGATCGTGGATCGCCCTTTTTTTTATCATTTCATTTGCTCTTTATGATGATAAATCCATCAAAAAGGACCAAAAAAAATAAAAAAACCACAAAAAACCATTTTTGACTGAAGAAAATCGCGGTCGGGCCGATAATTACCGGTCAAATTCAAAAAACCAATAAAAACATTCACATCTTTAATGTGGGTACATGTTGCAATTTTGTTCTCCACGAAACACTCCCCCGCCTGTCCTTACAAAAGCTTTTCACTTCATGAAAAAAATCTGCGTTATGTCACATTTTTATCATCGTTACCTTGCAATACCATTACAGATGGTAACGTTCATAACATCTTGCCTTCAGGGCATTGTATGATGGGTTATGCTGCATATTTGATATTTTTGCAGATAAATGTGCTGATATTTGTCTTTTTTTTGTTTTTTTATCTATCAATTGCCCGATAAGAGACCTTTTTTAGAGGGTAAAGCGTCATGAATGTAAAATTTTAACAAAAAAAGGGCCTGATTGATTAGTTAGTGAACTAATCAACAGCGTGTCTGAAGGGTTTTTTTAAAGAAAATGCCGAAAAAGTGTGATGTAGATCACACTTTATCTAAAATTGCGTCTGGCTCTCGTTGTATGTCGAAATAAGAGCGATTAGAGTTGCCTTGTTTTCGGAATTGTCCTAAAACTTTCTTAAAGCGATTCGGAAAACGTCACGGAAGAAACACGGTTTTCAGGAGCAGCACCTGGCAAAATGAGTAATGACTACTTTCTGGATGCACCTCTGGGGTGTTGATAGCTTCGTGAACGTTTGGCGTTAGCCACTAAATTTTTTGCCATCTTCAGATTTACAGAGCAGCAACCAAGGTAGCGGCGCAATCCGCAAACGTTTAAGTCGTGTTAGTCGGGATGGATAAAAAATGGGTACATCAGAATTACTCAAACACATTTATGATATTAACCTGTCATATTTACTGCTTGCTCAGCGTCTTATTAACCAGGAAAAAGCATCAGCAATGTTTCGTCTTGGCATAGATGAGCCCATGGCTGACGCCTTATCGCAATTGACGCTGCCTGAAATGGTTAAGCTGGCGGAAACAAATCAGCTGGTTTGCCAGTTCCGTTTTAACGATCATAAAACCATTACTCGCTTAACACAGGAATCTCGCGTTGAGGATTTACAACAAATCCACACCGGCATTCTGTTATCAAGCCGCTTATTACGTAATGCATCCGGCAAGGTTGACGAAATAGCTAAGAAGAGAGCGAGCTGATGAGCGAAAAAAGTATTGTCCAGGAAGCGCGCGATATTCAGCTGGCGATGGAATTAATTACGCTTGGCGCGCGTCTGCAAATGTTAGAAAGCGAAACTCAACTGAGCCGCGGGCGCTTAATTAAGCTTTATAAAGAACTGCGCGGCAGCCCGCCGCCAAAAGGTATGCTGCCTTTTTCAACCGACTGGTTCATGACATGGGAACAGAACATTCATGCCTCTATGTTCTGTAACGCCTGGCAGTTTTTGCTGAAAAGCGGCCTGAGTAAAGGCGTGGATGCTGTCATTAAGGCCTATCGTCTTTATCTGGAACAGTGTCCGCAACAGGACGAGGGCCCGCTGTTGGCGCTGACCCGCGCCTGGACCCTGGTCCGGTTCGTTGAGAGCGGAATGCTGGAGCTGTCCGACTGCAAATGCTGCGGCGGAAGCTTTATCAACCATGCACATCAGCCGGTTGGCAGCTTTGCGTGTAGCTTGTGCCAGCCGCCATCAAGAGCGGTAAAAAGACGTAAACTTTCGGTGGAATCTGCCGATAACATTTCACAACTGCTGGATGAACCTATTAAACAAGCCGTTTAATCAAGTTCGCCACGTGGAATGAATCCAGCAGCGGTTAATACCGCTGCTTTTTTTTTGCCCGTAGCGAATAAAGAAAATGTAAAACGCAGGTTTATCTTTCACCCACACGTCACCAGACGTAAGGATTGATTGTGTTAATTATTTTGGGCTACATCCTGGTACTTGGGTCAGTGTTAGGCGGCTTTGCGATGGTAGGCGGCCACCTTGGCGCACTTTATCAACCGTCTGAATTATTAATTATCGGCGGGGCCGGTATTGGCGCATTTATTGTAGGAAATAACGGGAAAGCGATTAAAGCCACAATGAAAGCGCTACCGCTTTTAATGCGCGGCTCAAAATATAATAAAGCCGTCTATATGGATTTGATGGCGCTGCTTTATCGCCTGATGGCAAAGTCGCGCCAGCAGGGCATGCTGTCGCTGGAAAGAGATATTGATAATCCGCAGGAGAGCGAAATTTTTTCTAATTACCCACGCATCCTTGCCGATAAAAGATTAGTGGACTTCATTACCGACTATTTGCGTCTGATGGTCAGCGGCAATATGAACGCTTTTGAAATAGAAGCGCTGATGGACGAAGAAATCGAAACCTATGAGCACGAATGCGAAGTGCCTGCCACGGCGTTTCAAACCGTCGGCGATTCGCTGCCCGCATTCGGCATTGTTGCTGCGGTAATGGGCGTGGTGCACACGCTGGCGTCGGCAGACAGGCCGGCGGCCGAGCTGGGTGCGCTGATCGCTCATGCGATGGTCGGAACATTTTTAGGCATCCTGCTGGCCTACGGTTTTGTTTCACCGCTGGCAGGCGTGCTGCGACAGAAATGCGCAGAGTCCACCAAAATGATGCAGTGCATCAAAGTGACGCTGCTTTCCAGCCTGAATGGCTACGCGCCGCAGATCGCGGTGGAGTTTGGTCGCAAGACGCTCTATTCCACCGACAGGCCGTCGTTCACCGAGCTGGAGGAGCACGTACGTAACGCGAAATCACCAGCGAAACAGACATCGGATCAGGACGCATGAAGCATAACAATCACCCCATTGTGCTGGTTAAGCGCAAAAAGCATAAAAGACATGAGGGCGGACACGGCTCATGGAAGATTGCTTACGCTGACTTTATGACCGCCATGATGGCTTTTTTTATGGTGATGTGGCTCATTTCGATCTCGAACCCTCAGCAATTGGTACAAATTGCCGATTACTTTAAAACACCGCTCAAGGTCGCGCTGACCGGCGGCGCCCGCAGCAGCGACAGCGACAGCCCTATCCCTGGCGGCGGCGATGACCCGACGAAAAAGACGGGGGAAGTAATGAAGCAACCTGATATCGATCTGGATGCACAGAAGCGCAAGCTGGAGGAGATTCGCCTCAACCGCCTGCGCGAAAAGCTTGATCAACTGATTGAAGCGGACCCGCGACTGAAGGCGCTACGTCCCCACCTGATTATCAATATGGTGGAAGAGGGGCTGCGTATTCAGATTATCGACAGCGAAAACCGGCCGATGTTTAAAACCGGCAGTGCGGAGGTAGAACCTTATATGCGCGATATTTTGCGGGCTATTGCGCCGATCCTTAACGATATTCCCAATAAAATGAGCCTTGCGGGCCATACCGATGATTTTCAGTACGCGTCGGGCGATCGCGGCTACAGCAACTGGGAACTGTCAGCAGACAGGGCTAACGCCTCGCGCCGCGAGCTGATCGCCGGCGGCCTGGCCGCGGGCAAAATGCTGCGCGTGGTAGGCATGGCCGACACCATGAGATTAAAAAACCGCGGTGCGGATGATGCCGTAAACCGCAGAATCAGTCTGCTGGTACTGAACCATGATACGGAAATGCAGATTGAGAAGGAGAACTCTGAAAGCGATGCCGTACAAATTAGTGACAGCAGCACCATGAATTTAAAACAGATAGCTGCGCCGGCGATGCCGTCAGCGGCCAATCCAAACCCTCAACCCCCACAGGCTGAGCCTGCGGCAAACGGCGCAACACCGGCGGCTTCGGCCCCGGCAGCGCCGGCGCCAGCGGCCCAGACCGATCGCGACTCACAGCAGAGGTGATACCGTGAGCATGGATATCAGCGATTTTTACCAGACGTTTTTCGATGAGGCTGATGAGCTGTTGGCCGATATGGAACAACACCTGTTGGGGTTAGACCCACAGGATCCGGATTCGGAACAGCTTAACGCCATTTTCCGTGCGGCCCACTCGATCAAAGGGGGGGCGGGAACCTTCGGGTTTACCGTATTGCAGGAAACCACGCACATTCTGGAAAACATACTCGATGGTGCACGGCGCGGCGAAATGCAGCTCAGCACCGATATCATCAACCTGTTTTTGGAAACCAAAGATATTATGCAAGAACAGCTGGATGCGTATAAAACCGCCACGGAACCGAACGCCGAGACGTTCGCTTACATCTGCCAGGCGCTGCGTCAGCTGGCGCTGGAGGCCAAAGGCGAGGTGGTCAACGCGCCAAACGTCGCTGAAACCGCACCAACGGCGGCCCCCGCTGCAAGCGGACTGCGTCTTGCACTGGTTGATTTAAAACCCGGCGAAATTCCGCTGATGCTGGAAGAGTTGGGCAACCTTGGCACGCTTTCCGACGTGGTCAAAGGCGAAAGCAGCGTGGAGGTCACGCTCGACTCTTCGGTCGGGCAGGATGATATTGTCGCCGTACTCTGTTTTGTCATCGAAGAGTCACAGATTAAATTCATCAGCGCCGCCGCACCGGCAGCGCCAGAAGAGGTCGCTGAGGTGGCGGAAGTCACAGAGGAAGCGCCTGCGCTGGCGACGGTGACCGATATCACGCCGGCAGCGAAGCGTGAAAGCGCGAAGAAGCCTGCGGCGCCAAAAGTCAGCGAATCCACCAGTATTCGTGTTGCGGTAGAGAAGGTCGATCAGCTGATCAACCTGGTGGGCGAGCTGGTGATCACGCAGTCGATGCTGGCGCAGCGTTCGGGCGAACTCGACCCTGTCGCGCACGGCGACCTGCTGAACAGTATGGGCATACTTGAGCGAAACGCGCGCGATCTTCAGGAATCGGTGATGTCCATCCGCATGATGCCGATGGAGTATGTCTTCAGCCGCTTCCCGCGCCTGGTGCGCGATCTGGCCAGCAAGCTCGGCAAGGAAGTGGAACTGACGCTGGAAGGCAGCTCAACAGAACTCGATAAGAGCCTGATTGAACGTATTATCGATCCGTTAACGCACCTGGTGCGCAACAGCCTCGACCATGGTATTGAAACGCCGGATAAGCGCGCTGAAGTGGGTAAAAATCCTGTCGGCAACCTGACGCTTTCGGCGGAACATCAGGGCGGCAGCATCTGTATTGAAGTCCGCGACGACGGCGCAGGCCTGAACCGTGAACGCATTCTGGCTAAGGCGCTCTCTTCCGGGCTGCCGGTCAGCGAATCAATGAGCGACGAAGAGGTCGGCATGCTGATTTTCGCGCCGGGCTTCTCCACCGCCGAGCAGGTGACCGATGTCTCCGGGCGCGGCGTAGGCATGGACGTGGTGAAACGTAACATCCAGGAGATGGGCGGTCACGTTGAAATCGCGTCGAAACAGGGCCGGGGCACCACAATCCGCATCCTGCTGCCGCTGACGCTGGCGATCCTCGACGGCATGTCTGTACGCGTGGCAAACGAAGTCTTTATTCTGCCGCTCAACGCGGTGATGGAATCATTGCAGCCGCTGGCGAACGATTTGCATCCGCTGGCGGGGGGCGAACGCGTGCTGGAAGTGCGTGGCGAATATCTGCCGCTGGTTGAACTGTGGAACATCTTCGATGTACAGGATGCGAAAACAGAAGCGACGCAGGGCATCGTGGTGATCCTGCAAAGCGCAGGCAAGCGCTACGCCTTGCTGGTAGACCAGCTGATCGGCCAGCACCAGGTGGTGGTCAAAAACCTTGAAAGTAACTATCGCAAAGTGCCGGGCATTTCTGCGGCCACCATCCTTGGCGATGGCAGCGTGGCGCTGATTGTTGATGTATCGGCCCTGCAATCCCTCAACCGTGAAAAGCGTGTGGCGGGAGCCGCAGCCTGACCTTAACCGATTAAGGATAAAACTATGACTGGAATGGCAACTGTCACTAAACTCGCTGGCGAAACCGTCGGTCAGGAGTTCCTGGTATTTACGCTGGGTGACGAAGAGTACGGTATTGATATTCTGAAAGTACAGGAGATCCGCGGTTACGATCAGGTCACGCGTATCGCCAACACGCCGCATTTTATTAAAGGGGTGACTAACCTGCGCGGCGTGATCGTGCCGATTATCGATCTGCGCCTCAAGTTCGCGCAGCCGGATGTGGACTACAACGAAAACACCGTGGTGATCGTGCTGAATCTTGAGCACCGCGTGGTGGGCATCGTGGTGGACGGCGTGTCTGACGTGCTGTCGCTGACGCAGGATCAGATCCGTCCTTCGCCTGAATTTGCGGTTACCATGTCCACCGAATACCTGACCGGCCTCGGCGCGCTCGGCGAGCGGATGTTGATCCTGGTGGATATCGAGAAGCTGCTGAGCAGCGAAGAGATGGCCCTGATGGACACCCTGCGCAGCGCCTGATTTACCCCGCAACACAATAACAGGCCGATAAAGGTCGGCCTGTTACAGCTTGAAATAAAACCCCGCAATTTATTTAATTAAGAAACTTTTTGCACCATTTATTGCCAGTGTGGCAGCATAAAGTTTGGTTTTACTGCGCCGATAACCCTGATGTTACTTTAACGTTAAACTCCAGGGTGTTCTATGTTTAAAAATATAAAAGTCGTCACCAGCCTGCTGCTGGTTCTGCTGGTCTTCGGTGCGCTACAGCTCATCGCCGGCGGTCTGTTCATTCATGCGCTGAACAGCGATAAAAACAGCTTTTCCGTTGCGCAGACCTCCAATGAAAACATCTCTTCCCTTACCGACAGTTGGATCGCGCTTAACCAGGCGCGTATCGCGCTGAACCGCGGCATGCTGCGTATGCAGAATACGGCGTTGAATAACGGCAGCAGCGCTTCGCTCACCGTCATCAGCCAGCAAACCCGTGACCTGCTGGCCAGCGCGCAAAAATCGTATGACATTTACCAAAAGCTGCCCGATACGCCGGGGCTGTCTGGCGTCACCGTCGACAGTCTGGAACAGAGCTACGCTGTCTATGCCAAAGCGCTCGGCACCATGCTGACCCTGATGGACAATAATCAGCTTGATGAGATGTTTAAGCTGAACATCGATCAGAAACAGAGTGAGATGCAGACGGCCTACACCAACTGGCGCAACGCGCAAAATGTGCTGACCGTGCAGGGCGTCTCCGATAACCAGCGCGCCTATACCAAAATGCTGTGGGTGATTTCGGCGGTAATGGTGCTGGTCATTGCGCTGATCGGCCTGTGCTGGACAGGTCTGCGCTCAATACTGATTAAGCCCCTCCAGCAGAACATTGCGCACATCAGCCAGATTGCGGCGGGGGATTTAACCCACACGATTCAGGTTGTCGGGCGTAACGAAATGGCGAGCCTGGCCTCAAGCCTGAAAGAGATGCAGCAGGCGCTAATCCGCACCGTCAGCGACGTGCGCGATGGTTCCGACGCCATTTATACCGGCGCGAGCGAAATTGCGGCGGGCAACAACGATCTTTCCGCACGCACTGAAGAGCAGGCCGCCTCGCTGGAGGAAACGGCTGCGAGCATGGAGCAGCTTACCGCGACCGTGAAACAGAACGCCGAAAACGCCCGTCAGGCTTCTCAACTGGCGCTGAGCGCATCGGAAACCGCCGTTAAAGGGGGTAAAGTGGTCGACAACGTAGTGAAAACCATGAGCGATATTGCCGGTAGTTCGAAGAAAATAGCCGACATTACCAGCGTTATTGACGGCATTGCCTTTCAGACAAATATTCTGGCGCTTAATGCGGCGGTGGAAGCCGCACGTGCCGGTGAACAGGGACGCGGCTTTGCCGTGGTTGCCGGCGAGGTACGTAACCTTGCCCAGCGCAGCGCGCAGGCAGCGAAAGAGATTAAGAGCCTGATTGAAGACTCGGTTAATCGCGTTGACAGCGGCACCGTATTGGTTGGGACGGCAGGCGACACCATGCATGATATCGTCAACGCCGTGACCCGCGTGACCGATATTATGGGTGAAATTGCCTCTGCCTCCGATGAGCAGAGCCGCGGTATCGACCAGGTTGGCACGGCCGTAACCGAGATGGATCGCGTGACGCAGCAGAACGCCTCGCTGGTGGAAGAGTCCGCCACGGCGGCGGCGGCGCTGGAGGATCAGGCCAGCCGTCTGACCCAGGCGGTTGCGGTGTTCCGCCTGCGTAAAGAGCAGAGCCTGAGCGCCGCGCGACCTGTCCCGGCGAAAGCGTTGCTCAGCCCTGGCAGAGTCGCCGCACCGGCGGTCGCCGAAGGCAACTGGGAAACGTTCTGATCTCTTCATTCGCGGAGGCAGGCGCCTCCGCGACGTTATTTCGTGATAAAGATCTCATTATTTCTGCCGATAACAGAGCCTCTTCTCCCTGTTCAGAGGTGGTTATGTTCAAGCGTGTCAAAGTGGTTACCGGTCTGATTAGCGTGCTGATAGTGTTCGCCGTTCTTCAGTTGGGCACCGGTGGGATTTTTTTCAACAATATTACCAACGATAAAGAAAACTTTGCCTTTAACCAGCGCCTGCGTGTGCTTCAGCAGGCGATGGGCACCTCATGGGTTTCGCTGGTTAAAACCCGCAATACGCTGAACCGGGCCGCTATTCGTACGCTTCAGGATGCCAGCCAGACCGGATCGGGCGCCACCGTTGGCGAACTGATGACGCTGGCGCGTCAGGAACTGGAGGCGGCCGATCGCGGACTGGCGGTGTTCAACGCCAACCTGTCTGAGCAGGGTAAAACGGCTGAAAACGTTAAGGCGTTGCAGGCCAGCTATCAACAGCTCCACGACGCGCTGAACGATCTGATTACCATGATGCAGACGGGCCGACTCGGCGACTTTATCGCCCAGCCGACGCAGAGCTATCAGGATGCCTTCCAGGCAAAGTACGACGCCTGGCTGGAAACCAACAACCAGCTTTCCGCTACCGCCACTGAACTCAATCAGAGTGCTTATCAACAAACGGTGTGGACGCTGGCGGCAGGACTGCTGATTATGCTGGCCGCGTGCGTGCTGGCGTGGAGCGGCATCATGAATATTCTGCTACGTCCGCTGAAAAGCAATATTGAACATATTAAACACATTGCGCGCGGCGATCTTACTCAGCCTATTGACGCGACCGGCCGCAACGAAATGTCGCAGCTGGCGGACAGCCTGCATGAGATGCAGCAGTCGCTGATCCGCACCGTCAGCAACGTGCGTGACGGCGCAGAGGCCATTTTCACCGGCGCCAGCGAAATCGCCACGGGCAATAACGACCTCTCCAGCCGCACAGAACAGCAGGCGGCATCGCTACAGGAAACCGCCGCCAGCATGGAGCAACTCACCGCCACGGTGAAACAGAATGCCGAAAACGCCCGGCAGGCTTCACAACTGGCGCTGAGCGCCTCCGGCACCGCGCAGCAGGGCGGCAAAGTGATTGACGGCGTGGTGAAAACCATGAGCGACATTGCCGGAAGTTCAAAGAAAATTGCCGATATTACCGGTGTAATTGACGGTATTGCCTTCCAGACCAACATTCTGGCCCTGAACGCGGCGGTGGAAGCAGCGCGCGCGGGAGAGCAGGGGCGCGGTTTTGCCGTGGTGGCCGGTGAAGTACGCAATCTGGCGCAGCGCAGCGCGCAGGCAGCGAAAGAGATCAAAGGACTTATCGAAGACTCGGTTGCGCGTGTTGATACCGGTTCGGTGCTGGTGGAAAGCGCAGGCGAAACCATGGCGGACATCGTCAGCGCCGTCACCCGCGTCACGGACATCATGGGCGAAATTTCTTCCGCCTCCGACGAGCAGAGCCGGGGAATCGACCAGGTGGGCGTCGCCGTTAACGAGATGGATCGCGTAACGCAGCAGAACGCCTCGCTGGTGGAAGAGTCCGCTTCGGCCGCCGCCGCGCTGGAAGTGCAGGCCAGCCAGCTGACGCAGGCAGTGGCGGTATTTCAAATACGTAAAGAAAATGTTATCCAGGCCGTTAATGTAAGCAGGGCACAAAATAACCCGCCCGCTGTCGCTCTTGCCGCGCCTGTTGCACTGGCGACAAAAGATAATTGGGAAACGTTTTAATCCCGTTTAAAGGCCCATGTTGGGCAACTACACCAGGAGTCACTGATGTTTAATCAGCTTCGTATTTCAACGTCGATAATCTTTCTGCTGGGGGTGTTCTGCCTCATGCAGATCGCCAGTAACGGTCTGTCGTTTAACTCCTTCCGTCAGGATGCCAGGAATATGCATCAGGTGGAAGTTAGCGGTATTCAGCGCGAGACGCTGAGCGAAACCTGGGCGGCACTGTTAAGCGCTCGCGTCACGCTCAGCCGCGCCGGAACGCGTGCTGCGCTAAGCGCGCCGCGCGATCAGGTCACAAGTTTAATGACAAAGGCTCAGGAAGAGCTGGATGCTGCCGATAAAGCATATAAGCGGTTCGACGCGATACCGGTACTGACGCCGGAAGGCAGCGAACTGAAAAAAGCGATGGGCGTGGTCTATAACGACTATTCGCATGAGCTGGGCCAGCTGATCGTCTACTTACAGAACTATCAGCTCCAGGATTTCCTGGATTCGCCGACGCAGGGCGTGCAGGACAAATTTAAGGTGCAGTATAACCGCTGGATAACGCATATCGACCTGCTGCGCCAGCACGCCAGTGAGGAGAGTAAAGGATTCTACTCGCAGTCGATGGTGATATTTTGCGCTGCGGTGGTGCTCTCGCTGTTGGTTACGCTTATTGGCTTCATCTGGGTAAGAAAAGCAGTGATTGCGCCGCTGGCGCTGATGCGCGGCCATTTTGAACGCATCGCCTCCGGCAACCTGGGCGGCACCATTGAGATTGCAGGGCGCAACGAGTTAACACAGCTTTTTACCAGCCTGAGAGCGATGCAGGACGAACTGGCGGCAACGGTGAGTCGCGTGCGCGACGGCAGCCAGTCGATGCAGACCGGCATCCGCGAAATCGCCGCAGGCAATAACGATCTCTCCGCCCGTACCGAGCAGCAGGCTTCTTCGCTGGCGGAAACGGCAGCGAGTATGGAACAACTTACCGCGACGGTGACCGGCAACGCAGAAAATGCGCGTCAGGCCTCGCAGTTGGCAAAAGAAGCATCGACTACCGCCCATAAAGGCGGCGCGCTGACCGGCAACGTGGTAACCACCATGAGCGAAATAGCCCGCAGCTCGAAGAAGATTGGCGATATCACCAGCGTGATCGATGGCATCGCCTTCCAGACCAATATTCTGGCGCTCAACGCGGCGGTAGAAGCGGCGCGGGCAGGCGAGCAGGGACGGGGCTTCGCGGTGGTCGCCGGCGAAGTGCGCAGTCTGGCGCAGCGCAGCGCGCAGGCGGCGAAAGAGATTAAAAGTCTGATTGAAGAGTCGGTGAGCCGCGTCGATCAGGGCTCGGTACTGGTGGCGTCGGCGGGCGAAACCATGGATGAGATTGTACAAAGCGTCACGCGCGTTAACGACATCATGGGCGAAATCGCCTCGGCGTCTGACGAGCAGCGTCGCGGTATTGAACAGGTCGCACTGGCGGTCAGCCAGATGGATCAGGTGACACAACAGAACGCCGCGCTGGTTGAGGAAGCGGCAGCAGCCACTGAAGCTCTTGAAGCACAGGCAGAACATCTGACGGGCGCGGTGAGCAGATTCTCACTCAGTGATACGGATCAGGTTGCCATGCAGGCTTACAGGGAAAATAGCACTGTTTTGACCCCTTAATCTGCAATTTGCAGGGTGGCATTTTATGAAAAAATCGACAACGTTAGCACCGGCGGATACCACAACGCTGTTGGCACAGATGGTTCAGCGTCTGCCGTTATCCGATACGCACTTTAAGCGGATAAGCCAGCTGATTTATCAGCGAGCCGGTATTGTTCTTGCCGATCACAAGCGGGAAATGGTTTACAACCGCCTTGTGCGCAGGCTGAGAACGCTGGGCCTTGACGACTTTGGACGCTACCTTGCGCTGCTGGAGAACGATTCCAACAGTCCGGAGTGGCAGGCATTTATTAATGCGCTGACCACAAACCTGACGGCCTTTTTTCGTGAAGCGCACCATTTTCCGATTCTGGCCGAACACGCTAAAAAACGCAGCGGTAGCTTTAACGTCTGGTGCGCGGCGGCGTCCACGGGCGAGGAGCCGTACTCAATCGCGCTGACGCTGGCGGAAACGCTCGGCAGCGGCCCGGGCAAGTTTCAGGTGCACGCGACGGATATTGATACGCAGGTGCTGGAGAAGGCGTTGGCGGGCGTGTATCGCCAGGAAGAGCTGCGTACGCTTTCGTCCCAGCAGCTACAAAAATTCTTTTTTCGCGGTACCGGACCGCACGCAGGAATGGTGAGAGTTCGTCCGGAACTGGCGAATATGATTAGTTTTGCCCAGCTTAATTTGCTGGCTAACGAGTGGGCGGTGCCCGGCCCGTTTGACGCGATATTTTGTCGTAACGTGATGATTTACTTTGATAAGGAAACCCAGGAAAAAATTCTGCGGCGTTTTGTCACCATGCTGAAGCCGGGCGGTATCTTGTTTGCCGGTCACTCAGAGAACTTCAGCCAGATCAGTAAAGAATTTTATCTGCGCGGCCAGACGGTCTACGGACTGACTAAGGAAAGATGATGGGAAAAATCAAAGTGTTATGCGTCGACGACTCCGCCCTGATGCGGCAGTTGATGACGGAAATCATTAACAGTCATTCGGATATGGAGATGGTGGCTTCTGCGCCGGACCCCCTGGTTGCACGGGATTTGATCAAACAATTTAACCCGGACGTGCTGACGCTGGATGTGGAAATGCCGCGCATGGACGGGCTGGATTTTCTGGAAAAGCTGATGCGGCTGCGGCCGATGCCGGTGGTCATGGTTTCGTCCCTGACCGGCAAAGGGTCGGAAATCACGCTCCGCGCGCTGGAACTGGGGGCGGTGGATTTTGTCACCAAACCGTCGCTGGGCATTCGCGAAGGAATGCTGGCCTACAGCCAGATGATCGCCGATAAAGTGCGTGCCGCATCGCGTGCCAGATTACAGATGCGCGGCCCGCAAACGGCGCCGCCGGTACTGAAGGCCGGGCCGCTGCTGAGCAGTGAAAAGCTGATCGCTATCGGCGCCTCGACCGGCGGTACGGAAGCCATCAGGCACGTGCTTCAGCCGCTTCCGGCCACCAGTCCGGCGCTGCTGATCACTCAGCACATGCCCGCCGGTTTTACCCGCTCGTTCGCGGAGCGACTGAACAAGCTTTGCCAGATAACGGTGAAAGAGGCGGAGGATGGCGAGCGTATTTTGCCCGGTCACGCCTATATCGCCCCTGGCGCTATGCACCTGGAGCTGTCGCGCAGCGGCGCTAACTATCAGGTGAAGCTGAATGAAGGGCCGCCGGTGAATCGACACAAGCCGTCAGTGGACGTGCTGTTTAATTCTGTGGCGCAGTATGCCGGAAGAAATGCCGTTGGCGTGATCCTGACTGGCATGGGCAATGACGGTGCGGCGGGTCTGCTGGCGATGAATAAAGCCGGCGCCTGGACCATCGCACAAAACGAAGCAAGCTGCGTTGTCTTTGGTATGCCCCGTGAAGCAATAGCCATGGGGGGAGCAAGCGAGGTGGTGGATCTCCACCAAATCAGCCAGCACATGTTGGCAAAAATTAGCGCCGGACAGGCATTACGTATATAAGCAGCGCCCGTCCTGCGGGGCTACGCAAAACAGGAGTAAGTATGGCTGATAAAAATATGCGGTTTCTGGTGGTCGACGATTTCAATACCATGCGTCGTATCGTCCGTAACCTGTTAAAAGAGCTGGGCTTCAACAACGTTGAGGAGGCAGAGGACGGCGTTGACGCCCTGACCAAACTGCGCGCCGGCGGATTCGACTTTGTGATCTCCGACTGGAACATGCCCAATATGGATGGTCTGCAACTGCTGCAAACCATTCGCGCAGACGCCACGCTCGGCAAACTGCCCGTGCTGATGGTCACGGCGGAAGCGAAGAAAGAGAACATCATTGCGGCTGCTCAGGCTGGTGCCAGCGGCTACGTCGTTAAACCTTTTACGGCAGCTACCCTTGAAGAGAAGTTAGGTAAGATCTTCGAAAAGCTGGGTATGTAAGGAGCCGACATGAGCGAACTTATCAAACCGAGCACGGATGCGGCCTCTGCGCAGGACATCGTCACCCGTATTGGCTCGCTGACGCGTATGCTGCGCGACAGCCTGCGGGAACTTGGGCTGGACCAGGCCATCGCCGAAGCGGCTGAGGCCATTCCCGACGCGCGCGATCGTCTGGATTATGTGGTGCAAATGACCGCGCAGGCGGCCGAGCGTGCCCTGAACTGCGTTGAGGCGTCACAGCCGCGTCAGACGCAGATGGAGAATGAAGCGAAATCGCTGAAAGGGCGCTGGGACGAATGGTTTGAGCACCCTGTCGAGCTGGCGGATGCCCGTTCGCTGGTAACCGACACCCGCGGCTTCCTCGACGCGGTGCCGGGACATACTTCGTTCACTAACGCCCAGTTAATGGAAATCATGATGGCGCAGGATTTCCAGGATCTCACCGGGCAGGTGATCAAGCGCATGATGGACGTGATTCAGGAAATTGAGCGTCAACTGCTGATGGTGCTGCTGGAAAACATGCCAGAACCGTCCTCTGCGCGCGCGAAGAAAGATGCGGACAGCCTGCTGAACGGCCCGCAGATCAACGGCGCGGCGCCTGGCGTAGTGGCTAACCAGGATCAGGTTGACGATCTGCTGGACAGCCTCGGCTTCTGAGTTCGCCCTGAAGCGATTCGCTCACCGTGTTGATGCCCGTTGTCGACACGGCGAGCGACGCCTGCTTTTCTTCCACACCCGCCGACCATCCGCGAAATAACCTCCTTTTTACGCGTTTACTCGCGCCATTATCCCTGCGCCGCTCTGGCATGATGAACCCTGAAATTTCCGTTAGGGGTGAGCTGCCGTGGCTGGAGACAGCGAAGAAGAGAAGACCGAATCCCCCACCGCGCACCGGCTTGAGAAAGCACGCGAGGAGGGGCAAATCCCGCGTTCGCGCGAACTCACCTCCGTGCTGATGCTGGTCGCGGGTCTGAGCATTCTGTGGATTGGCGGCGAAAGCATGGCGCGCAAACTGGGCGCGGTGCTGGCCGACGGCCTTAACTTCAACCACTCGGTGGTGAGCGACACCAGCCAGATGCTGCATCAGATCGCGAATTTAATTACCCAGGCGGTGTTTGCGCTGTTGCCGATTATGGCCGGCTTAGTGCTGGTAGCGATTGCCGCGCCGATGCTGTTAGGCGGCGTTTTGCTCAGCGGCAAAGCCATTAAGTTTGACCTCGGCAAAATGAACCCGATTAAAGGCCTGGCAAAACTGGTTTCCGGCCAGACGGCGGCGGAGCTGGTGAAAGCCATTCTGAAGGCCGTGCTGGTCGGGTGCGTGACCTGGATTTACCTGCACAGCCACTGGCCGGATATGCTGCGTTTAATCAGCGAATCGCCTTTTATTGCGCTGGCCAGCGCGCTGAATATGATTGCGATGTGCAGCCTGCTGGTCGTGCTTGGCCTGACGCCGATGGTCGGTTTTGACGTTTTCTGGCAGCTCTACAGTTATTTTAAAGGTCTGCGCATGACCCGCCAGGACATCCGCGACGAATACAAGCAGCAGGAGGGCGATCCGCACGTAAAAGGACGCATCCGGCAGCAGATGCGCGCTGCCGCGCGGCGGCGAATGATGGCCGATGTGCCCAAAGCGGATGTCATTGTCACCAACCCAACGCACTACTCGGTGGCGTTGCAGTATGACGAGCTCAAAATGAGTGCGCCGAAAGTTGTGGCGAAAGGCGCAGGCGAGATCGCGCTGCGCATCCGCGAACTGGGTAAAGAACACCGTATTCCCGTACTGGAAGCACCGCCGCTGGCGCGTGCGCTCTACCGGCACAGTGAAATTGGTCAGCATATACCGGGAACGTTATATGCGGCCGTGGCAGAAGTACTCGCCTGGGTCTGGCAGCTCCGTCGCTGGAAGCTTGAAGGCGGCCTGGCCCCGAAAAAACCTGATAATCTCCCGGTGCCGGCAGCGCTGGACTTTGGCTCAAGAGAAGAAGACTGATGGCAAATCTGACCGCGTTATTACGGTTACCCAATATGAAAGATACCCAATGGCAGGTGATGGCCGGGCCGGTATTGATTCTGATGATCCTGTCGATGATGGTGCTGCCGCTGCCGCCTTTCATCCTCGATCTGCTGTTCACCTTTAACATTGCGCTGTCGATTATGGTGCTGCTGGTGGCGATGTTTACCCAGCGCACGCTGGAGTTTGCCGCTTTCCCGACCATCCTGCTCTTCTCCACGCTGCTGCGCCTGGCGCTCAACGTGGCGTCCACCCGTATCATCCTGATGGAAGGCCATACCGGCGCGGCGGCGGCGGGGCGCGTGGTGGAAGCGTTCGGCCATTTCCTCGTGGGCGGCAACTTCGCTATCGGTATCGTGGTATTTATCATTCTGGTGATCATCAACTTTATGGTTATCACCAAGGGCGCGGGACGTATTGCGGAAGTGGGCGCCCGTTTCGTGCTGGACGGCATGCCAGGCAAGCAGATGGCGATTGACGCCGATCTCAATGCCGGATTGATCGGTGAAGACGAAGCGAAAAAACGTCGCGCCGAGGTGACGCAGGAAGCGGACTTCTACGGTTCGATGGACGGTGCAAGTAAATTCGTTCGCGGTGACGCCGTCGCGGGCATCATGATCATGGTGATTAACGTCATCGGCGGACTGCTGGTTGGGGTGATGCAGCACGGTCTCGACGTGGGACACGCCGCGGAAACCTATACGCTGCTGACTATCGGTGACGGTCTGGTCGCGCAGATCCCGGCGCTGGTTATCTCTACCGCCGCGGGCGTTATCGTTACGCGCGTCAGCACCGATCAGGATGTTGGCGAGCAGATGGTGAGCCAGCTGTTCAAAAACCCCCGCGTGATGATGCTGAGCGCCGGCGTGCTGGGCCTGCTGGGCCTGGTGCCCGGCATGCCAAACCTCGTTTTCCTGATGTTTACCGCTGCGTTGCTGGGCCTCGCCTGGTATCTGCGCGGCAAAGAATCACAGCCGAAGATGGCACCGCAGACCCTGACGCGGCCGGTTGAAACGGCGTCGACCGTTGAAGCGTCGTGGACTGATGTGCAGCTTGAGGACAGCCTGGGAATGGAAGTGGGTTACCGACTGATCCCTATGGTCGATCACACGCAGGATGGCGAGCTGCTGGGCCGTATTCGCAGTATTCGTAAGAAATTCGCGCAGGAGATGGGTTTTCTGCCGCCGGTGGTGCACATCCGTGACAACATGGATCTGCCGCCCGCGCGTTACCGTATTCTGATGAAGGGTGTGGAGATCGGCAGCGGCGATGCCTATCCGGGCCGCTGGATGGCGATAAATCCGGGCACCGCTGCGGGCACGCTGCCGGGCGAAGCGACCGTCGATCCAGCCTTTGGCCTGGCGGCGGTGTGGATTGACAGCGCGTTGAAAGAGCAGGCGCAAATTCAGGGCTTTACGGTGGTGGAAGCCAGTACCGTCGTGGCGACGCATCTTAATCACCTCATCGGCCAGTACGCCAGCGAGCTGTTTGGGCGTCAGGAAGCGCAGCAGCTGCTGGATCGCGTGACGCAGGATATGCCGAAGCTGACTGAAGATCTGATCCCTGGGGTTATCTCCCTGACCACGCTGCATAAAGTGTTGCAGAATTTGCTGGCGGAGCGCGTGTCCATTCGCGACATGCGCACCATTATTGAAACGCTGGCGGAGCACGCTCCGGTACAGACCGACCCGCACGAACTGACCTCAGTGGTTCGCGTCGCGCTGGGGCGCGCCATCACCCAGCAGTGGTTCCCTGGTAACGGCGAAGTGCAGGTTATCGGGCTGGACAGCACGCTGGAGCGCCTGCTGCTTCAGGCGCTTCAGGGCGGTGGTGGCCTGGAGCCTGGCCTGGCCGATCGTTTACTGGCGCAGGCGCAGGAGGCGATGGCTCATCAGGAATCCGTTGGCGCGCCGCCGGTTCTGCTGGTGAATCATCCGCTGCGTGCGCTGCTGGCCCGTTTCCTGCGCCGCAACCTGCCGCAGCTGATGGTGATTTCAAATCTGGAGCTGACCGACAATCGTCAGATCCGCATGACTTCCTCCATCGGAGGCCACTGATGAAACGCCTGCTGCCGCTGCTGCTTCTCCCGTGCATGGCGATGGCCGACGGCGGCTGGCAGGCCAGCGCCACCGGGCCGGGTATTGTTAACCGGGGTATGCAGGCGGCCTCGCCTGTGCTGGTTTCGCCGGAAGCGGTCAGCGGCACCATGACGCAGATCGCCTGGCGCTATACGCTGAACGGGCCGCCGCCCGCCGATCTGCGCGTCTGGCTGTGTGCCACCAGTCGCTGCGTAGAGCTTGAAGGCGCGAGCGGCACCACAAAAGGCCTGACTAACATCAGCGCGTCAGAAAGCCTGCATTTTATTTACGGCGTGATGGGAACGGGCAGGCTGAATAAAACGCTGCGGGTGTTAAGTAATGAAGTGATGGTGAACTACCGTTAATGCTCCGTCGCAGCGGTCATGAAGGGGAGCTTACGGACGATCTGCCAGCTGCTTTTCAATAACGGCTTTATCAACGATTGACCAGACTTCAACAATCCTGTTCTTATCAAAACGATAAAAGGCATTTTCGTAAAATTGTATGCGTCGTCCATTGACGGGAATACCAAGAAACCGACCTGAGGGCGTGCAGTCGAAGGCCAGGCGACAGGCGAGATGAGGCGGTTCCACCACCAGCATGTCGACAGTGAACGCCAGATCGGGGATGTCATGGCAATCTTTTTCCAGCATGGCGCGATAGCCCGACAGGCCCAGCGGACGTCCGTTATGTTTAACATCATCGGCGACGTAAGTGGCCAGGTTTCCCCAGTCGCGACGATTGAGACAGTTGAGATAGCGACGGTAGAGGGCTGCAACAGGGTTATCTGACAAACGGTTACTCCCGGAAAGATTTGCGTGGTCGGGCAACAGGGCTGGATGATAACCAGAAACAGCGTGCGGAGGTAAAGCGGGCTGCCCGTTTTACCTCCGAGGGATTACATTTTTTCGACGGTGTCGATGCCGAGCGTATCCAGCCCCTGCTTCAGGGTTTTGGCCGTCAGCAACGCCAGCTTCAGGCGGCTCTGGCGGGTGGTATCGTCCGCTGCGCTGAGGATAGGACAGTGTTCATAAAAACCGGAGAACAGACCGGCCAGATCGTACAGATAAGCACACATCACATGCGGCGTACCGTCGCGCGCGACCTGCATAATCGTCTCTTCAAACTGTAACAGGCGAACCGCCAGCGCCGCCTCGCGATCCTCGCTGATAACGGTTGCGCCAGTAATGGCGGACTCATCAATGCCAGCCTTGCGGAATACCGACAGAACGCGCGTGTAGGCGTACTGCATGTAAGGGGCCGTATTGCCTTCAAAGGCCAGCATGTTGTCCCAGTCAAAAACGTAATCGGTCGTACGGCTCTTTGACAGGTCGGCGTATTTCACCGCGCCGATACCCACGCTGGTCGCCAGCGCGTTCAGTTCGTCCTGCGGCATCTCCGGGTTCTTTTCACTGACCAGTTTTGTCGCGCGTTCAACCGCCTCATCCAGCAGGCCGGAAAGCTTAATGGTGCCGCCCGCGCGCGTTTTAAACGGCTTGCCGTCTTTGCCGAGCATCATGCCAAACGCGTGATGTTCCAGCGGGACAGATGTCGGCACGTAGCCCGCCTTGCGAACGATTGTCCACGCCTGCATCAGATGCTGGTGCTGACGTGAATCAATGTAGTAAAGCACGCGGTCGGCCTTCAGCGTTTCATAGCGGTATTTCGCACAGGCAATATCGGTGGTGGTATAGAGGTAGCCGCCATCCTTTTTCTGAATAATGACGCCCATCGGGTCGCCATCTTTATTCTGGTATTCGTCGAGGAAAACCACGGTTGCGCCTTCGCTCTCCACCGCCAGGCCTTTTGCCTTCAGGTCGGCGACGATACCCGGCAGCATATCGTTATAGAGGCTTTCCCCCATCACGTCATTGCGGCTCAGCGTCACCTTCATGCGGTCGTAAATCTGCTGATTTTGCGCCATGGTGATGTCGACCAGCTTTTTCCACATTTTACGGCAGTATTCGTCGCCGCCCTGTAGCTTCACCACGTAGCCGCGCGCGCGCTCGGCAAAGGCCGGATCTTCATCATAGGTACGCTTTGCTTCCCGGTAAAAGCCTTCCAGGTCGGCCAGCGCGATCTCTTCATGGTGTTCGCTCTGCTGCTTCTCCAGAAAGGCAATCAGCATGCCGAACTGCGTGCCCCAGTCGCCAACGTGATTGGCGCGGATGACATTGTGCCCGAGGTAGGAAAGGGTGCGTACCGCGGCGTCGCCGATGATGGTTGAACGGACGTGACCGACATGCATCTCTTTCGCCACGTTGGGCGCGGAGTAGTCCACCACGATGGTTTGAGGTTCGACGGGCGCAATGCCCAGACGCGGCGCATCAATCACGCTGTCAATCTGCGCGGCGAGCCATTCCGGCGCGAGAAAAAGATTGATAAAGCCCGGCCCGGCGATCTCGACTTTAGCGGCAATGCCGCGCAGATCGAGGTGTTGCAGCACTTCTTCGGCCAGTTGTCGGGGCGCTTTGCCCAGTTTTTTAGCGACGGCCATGATGCCATTAGCCTGATAATCACCGAACTGCGGTTTTGCTGACTGACGCACCTGCGGTTCGCAATCCGCCGGAGCGCCTGCTGCGATCATCGCCTGACTGACTTTTTCTGAAAGAAGAGCCTGAATATTCACCGGGTTACCTTAATTGTGCTGATAATGCCTGCGCGCAGGCTGTCTGTCGGTATGCGCTCCATCGCCGGATGACGAAGGATATCGCTAAAAAATGAAGGGGAAAAGTATACTGTATTTTGCGGGAAGTAATCCAGGAACCTGCGGGCGAGAGACTGAAGAAAGCGGCGGGAAGCTGCCCGCCGCATCTGAGTGAGAGACGTTAACGACGACGCGATGGTCTGTGCGGGCTCTCCATGGTGGTTTTCGTATTACGTACCTTCCAGTGGCGTACCAGCGCAAACCCCGTCATCGCGATAAGAACGGCGACAAGTAGTAACATAAGCATTTGGCTTTTCCTTGTATTTGGGTCAAGTGGAACTGTTAAAGATTAAGAATACTCTACAACACCCCGCAGTGGATTTAAGAAAACTCGCATTGTTTTAATTTAAGTAAATTAAAACAAAAGGTTAAGTTAGTCTACCTAAATAATATTCTGGTACTGAACCAGCGTAAAGTAGTGATTTTGCGGCAAAGCGACGGTTTATTATAATAATTATTAATGGTCGTTAGAAAAAAAAGCGATCGCGTGGCCCTGAAAAATCACCAGCATCGAACTGAATGATTAGAAAAATTTCACTATAAAAGGTAATAAACATGTTTTTACTGGGGAATTCAAGAGAATTAAGTGATTTAGCTAATGATTTACCGCGTTTCGAGCAGGCTCTGCTCAATTTTGCAGCCCGGCTCAAACTTTCCCTTGAGGAACTGGAGATTGATCACATTGCGCTACGCTGCCATCAAAATACCACCGCAGAGCGATGGAAGCAGGGATTATTGCAGCAGGGAACGCTCTTTTCAGAAAAAGAGATAAACGGGCGTGCCGTGGCGCTGTTTGAATTACATGAGCCGCTGACGGTTGGGCCGTGCCGCATCGGCGTGGTCGAACTGCCCTGGCCCGGTCAACGTCTCTACCGCCATGAAGGCTGGGAACATATCGAAATTGTGCTGCGGGGCGACCCCTCTGAACTTGCCGCGCGTGCGTTGGCCCTGCTGGCGGATGACGGGCTTTGTCAGCCCGGGATTTCGGTAAAAAGCAGCGCGCCGCAGGGGGCAGGCGAGCGACTGCCAAACCCGACACTGGCGGTTACCGACGGCAGCGTCACGATAAAATTCCATCCGTGGTCTTTACAGGAGATCGTCGCCAGCGAACAAAACTAACGGATATGGCCGCTGCGGACAGCTGTCGTCATGCGGCGTAATGCCTCCTCGATTAAATCGCGCGGGCAGGCAAAATTAAAGCGGACAAAACCATCGTCGCCAAAATCGCGGCCGGGAGAAAATCCCAGGCCGTGACGTTCAAAGAACAGCGCCGGGCTGGCGACGTCAAGCCTGCTGGCATCGATCCAGCCCAGGTAAGTGGCTTCTGGCGCGACCATTGACAGTCCATTGATTGCATTAATACGCTGTGTGAGAAAGTCGCGGGTTCCGCGCAGATAGTCAAGTTGCTCATCCAGCCACGGCTGCCCGTCGCGCCAGGCGGCCGTGGCGGCCACATAAGCAAGAATATCAACGCCGGGCACGATGCCCTGACGCTGCTTTTTAAAGCGCTCGCGCAGTGATTTATTGGGAATAATCGCCAGCGAGGCGCCAAGTCCGGCGATATTAAAGGTTTTCGAAGGCGAAATAAGGGTAATGGAACGCTGCGAAGCGTCTTCACTCAGGCTGGCAAACGGAATATGCCTCAGGCCGGGCTCCAGGATCAAATCGCTGTGGATCTCATCAGAACAGACGATCAGGTCGTGTCGCCGGGCGAAATGCAGTTGGGCTTCCAGCTCCTCGCGTCGGTACACCGTACCGCCGGGATTCTGCGGATTGCACAGCATTAAGAGTTTCTCATTACCGCTCATCTGCATTTCCAGCGCGGCGAGATCCATCACCCAGCGCTGATTTTCAAGCCGGAGCTGCGCGTTAAGCTGCGTGCGGTCTGCCAGTTTTGCGGCAGAGCGGAACGGCGGGTAAATCGGCGTGGGCGCAATAGTCCCCTGATGTGCATCGGTAAAAGCGCGGACGCTCAGGTTAAGACCGCTGACCACCCCCGGCAGGAAAACCAGCCAGTCTGGCTCGATATGCCACTGATAGCGATCGGCCATGCGCTGGATAACAATGTCGATCAGCTCGGCAGGGGTATCGCCATAGCCGAACACGCCATGTTCAACGCGACGTTTAAGCGCGTCGATAATGCAATCAGGTGAACGAAAATCGCTGTCCGCCACCCATAATGGAAGAACGTCGCGATCGCCATATTTTTTCCATTTTAAACTATCGCTGTGACGGCGATCTATCCGTTCATTAAAATTGGATGCCATGTTGCCCGTTCCCGTTAATATTATTCTTAATGTCTGGAAGCAAAGCAGACATCCGGAAAAAAAACAACTCCCACACAGCAGTCATTAACAGGAGGATGAAATGCTAAAACTGGAAGTATGCTGCTACGGCGTCGATTGTGCTCTGGCAGCGGAAAATGCCGGGGCCGATCGCATTGAACTTTGCGCTGCGCCCGCAGAAGGTGGGTTGACCCCGTCGGCCGGAAGCCTTATTCAGGCGCGCGAACGGCTCAGTATCCCGGTTCATCCCATTGTCAGGCCGCGCTGCGGCGATTTTTGCTTTACCGATGGCGAATTTAACGAGATTAAATCGGATATCGCGTTTATTCGCGAGCTGGGTTTCCCTGGCCTCGTGGTCGGCGTACTGGACATCGATGGCCATATCGATATGCCGCGCATGAAGCAGATTATGGCGCTGTGCGAGGGGATGGCGGTAACGTTTCATCGCGCGTTTGATCTCTGTCACAATCCGTTGACGGCGCTGTCTCAGCTAACGGATTTGGGGGTGGCGCGCATACTGACTTCAGGTCAACAACAGAGCGCGGAAAGCGGATTACCTTTATTAAGGGAACTTAATCGCCATACCCGTGGTCCAATTATTATGGCTGGCGCGGGCGTGCGTCTGAGCAACCTGCAAAAGTTTATTGATGCCGGGCTGCCTGAAGTGCACAGTTCGGCCAGCCAGCGAATTCCTTCCCTCATGCGTTACCGCAAAGCGGGGGTTTCGATGAATTCCGTCGCTGAAACCGACGAATTCAGCCGCCCGTGTGTTGATACTGATATGGTTGAGGCTATGAAGGCCGTCATGCTCAGTTCACCGGTCAGAGTCGCATGAACCGATTTTGCCGCACAGCACGCCAGTATAGCGACGTGATGTTTTGCAAGTACCAGGCCCCATCGTTTTGATGGGGCTTTTTTTCTTTCAGCGGCAGGTAAAAACGCCGACCGCTGCAAACGTTATCAGGACTGCGGGCCGCCGTCCGGGCCGCTTCCCAGGGTACCGCCTGGCGCCTGCTGACCGCTTGGTGCATGTGGACGACCATCGCTGCCGACGGCGCTGCTGTCGTGCTGGCAACCTGCCAGCGTTGCTAATGCGAACATAAATACCGCGCCAATTAATGATTTTTTCATGGCTATTTCCCTGAGTTAATGGTGAATTATCATCAAACGATGAATAACAACCTTAGCCTGGTGGCTGAATGATGCCAGAAAAGTCGATGGGTTTTTTCATCCGCTGTGCAGCACGACGACAAATTTCCTCTTACACTTAACTTTCCATTATTACCGACGAGATTTCTGATGAAAATCATCATGCTGAGCGCCGTCTGCCTTTACCTGCCGGGCGTAATATATGCTGCGCCAGGTTGCCCGCCTCACAGTCAGCAGATAAATGACAGCAACAGCATTCTCCTGCTTGGCGGCACGGCAAAAGGGCCGATTAAACAGGTTGTCGTCGGCGAGTTTGGTAAAGACGTTAACCAACAGAAGCGAATTCTGGGACAGTTTGATGAGTGCGGCGCGCTGCTCCGTGCTGATATCAGCGTGGATAAAAATGAAGGGAATATGGCGCTGAAGATCGTACAAAGCATCACCCGTGTGGCGTCGGGCTGGCAGGCGGTCTATGAGATTGCGGTTTTTGCCGTTAAAGACGGGCAGCCGCAGCAGGTCAGCAACAAGCAGGGAAACATCAGTTATCGCGTCGGGAGCAAGGGCACGATTATCAGTGCAAGCGATGCGTTTCTGCTTGATGGTCAAAAAGGTTTTACGGAAACGACGAACAGTTTTGATGGCCGCCGGCGCCTGACGAAAAGCGTCGCGCGCGGAACAGACGTACGAGTCAATGGAGAAAGTCGCTACCGCTGGAATGCTAAAAATCAGCTGATTAACTCATCGTCAGAAAACAGCAAATCGACCTGGAGCTACGACAGTGACGCGCGCGAACAGCGTTTACTGACGCTGACGCATTCGCCCACCAGTGAGCTGACCACGATTGACGACTGCCAGCTCTGGGACAGCTACGGCAACTGTACGTTGAGCTATTCGCGCGAAACGGAAGTGTTGCCGCAGGGCGAAATCCGCCGCAATATCAGCGCTGCCTACCGGTTTGAATATTGGGATAAAAACGGCAAAGCGCCGCAGGACGCAGACGAATAAGAGCGTTTTTCCTGCCGCCGGATCTCCGCCGGCGGCACGGGGGCTGTCAGGGTTTGCGCGCGACCAGCACCGCACGCAGCGGGGCGGGATAGCCTTCCACCGTCAGGCTGGCATCGTCGGGATCGAGAAACTCGGCCAGTGATTCGCTGGTCATCCAGTCGGTGCGGCGCTGCTCGTCCGTGCTGGTGCGTGAGTAGTCAACGACGCGCACGTCCACAAAACCGCACTTTTCCAGCCAGCTCTTCAGGGCACCGGTGGAGGGAATGAAAAAGACGTTGCGCATCTGCGCATAACGCTCGCCCGGCACCAGTACTTCATGCTCGCCTCCTTCAACCACCAGCGTTTCCAGAACCAGTTCGCCACCGCTGACTAACTGGTTTTTAAGCTGGAACAGGTGATCGAGCGGCGAACGGCGATGGTAGAGCACGCCCATGGAAAAGACCGTATCGAAGGCTTTCAGTTCCGGCAGTTGCTCAATCCCCAGCGGCAGCAGATGCGCGCGCTGATCGTTACCCAATAGCTTACGGACCGCCTCAAACTGACATAAAAAAAGCTGCATCGGATCGATGCCAACCACCAGGCTGGCGCCCGCGCCGATCATCCGCCACATGTGATAGCCGCTGCCGCAGCCCACGTCGAGCACCACCCGGCCGGCCAGCGGTGAAATATGCGGCGCCACGCGCGTCCATTTCCAGTCCGAGCGCCATTCCGTATCGATATTGACGCCATAAAGCGAGTAGGGCCCTTTGCGCCACGGCATCAGGTTACGCAGCAGGTTTTCCAGTCCCGAGCGCTGACGGTCGCTGAGATGGCTGCTGTCGGCGCTGACGCTGTGGAGCAGATCCAGCGTGTCGGGCTCAATGATAGGCAGGTGCTCAACCGAGCGATCCCAGTTTTTAAAGTGACCGTGTAACTGTTCGCGCTGCCAGGCGGCAATCTGCGAGGGCAGCGTTTCGAGCCAGTGAGAAAGCGGGCCTTTTGCAATAAGCTGATAAAAATTACCAAAATCCATCAGGCATCACCTGCTTTCAACGCCACCAGCGATCCGAAGTTAAAACACTGAAACCACAGTTCAGCATGCGCAAAGCCTGCATTGTGCAGCCGCGCTTTATGGATTTCCACGCTGTCAGTCAGCATCACGTTTTCCAGCATGCTGCGTTTCTGGCTGATCTCAAGTTCGCTGTAACCGTTCGCCCGCTTGAAGTCGTGATGCATATTAAACAACAGTTCGCCAACGTCTTTATCGGCAAAGCTGAACTTCTCGGAAAGCACCAGCGCACCGCCGGGACGCATCCCTTCGCACACTTTTTTCAGCAACTGCTGGCGCTCATCCGGCGCCAGGAATTGCAGGGTAAAATTCAGCACCACCATTGATGCGTTTTCGATGACGACATCGCGAATATCCGCTTCGATCACCTCAACCGGCGTTTCGGCGCGAAAGGCGTCAATGTGTCGGCGACAGCGTTCAATCATCGCCGGTGAATTATCAACGGCGACGATCTTGCAGCCTTCAGCCTGAATGTTGCGGCGAACAGAAAGGGTTGCCGCACCCAGCGAGCAGCCGAGATCGTAAACCTGCGTATGCGGCTGCACGAAGCGCCCGGCGAGCATGCCGATCATGGAGATAATATTGGAGTAGCCAGGCACCGAGCGCTGGATCATATCGGGGAAAACTTCAGCCACGCGCTCGTCAAACGTCCAGTCGCCCAGTTGAGCAATTGGCGCGGAGAACAGCATATCGCGGTTAGACATAGTGGTAAGTCCGGGAGAAAAACCCGTATTTTGTCAGAAAGCGGCGCGGGCTGCATCCTTTCTGCGCGCGCGGGCATGAAGAATCAGTGCAGCGTCAGCACCAGATCCCAGGGAAGGTAGACCAGATTGAGGATGACCATGATCAGCAGAGAGAGCAGCGTCAGCATCATGCCGTTTTTACGCCAGAGCAGCGTGCTGCTGCGCAGGCCATAAGCGTGTAGCGCACGGCCCAGAAACAGCAGCAGACCGCACAGGTGCAGCATCCAGATGTCTGCGCCGTTCATCTCCATAATAACCAGCAGCAGCAGGGCAAGCGGAATGTATTCCGCCGCGTTGCCATGTGTGCGGATCGCCGTCTGCAATTCAAAAAAACCGCCGTCGCCATAGGCAACACGATATTGACGTCGCAAACGCACCACGTCCAACGACAGTTTAATCAGGAAAAGAGCTCCAACGACAACATAGAGGGCGCTGACCATCCCACTTTTATCCTTTCTGAAATTTTAAGGGCCATCATAGCGATGAACGGGGAGCCTGTCAGTGCCGCATCGGGCAATTAACGATAATCGTTAACAATTGTGGTTAAAAGAGGCGATCCTGCTGCGGCCAGCGCGGCGCGTCGCCCAGCTCAGGTAAAATCTGCTGAAGGGAAGGCCAGAGATACTGTACCAGGTCTGGCGCGAACGCGACGTCAGGCGTATGAATAAACAGCCACGGCTGGCCCGCTGTTGTCCACTGCGGCAGCTTTTGCAGCCATGCCTGAAACCACGCGAGGTTAGCTGCGAAATCGTCACCGCCGATAAAACGGATTATTGGCTGGTCGGCGGTCATCACCGCGTGCACCGGCAGATGCGGCTTTTTACGCTGTGCTTCAATCACCGCAGGCGTGGCGGGCACGGCCGAATGAACGCCGCGCGTGTCGAGGATCACCCGATTGATGCCGCGCTGATGCAGACCCTGATTTAACGCACGCTCGGCGTCGCCTTTGGCAAAAAACTCAGGATGACGCACCTCCACACCGTAACTGAAGGCCTCTGGCAAACCATCCAGAAATGCCCACAGCGCGGGGAGGTGGTCGGGACCAAATACGGGCGGCAGCTGAAGCCAGTATTGGCCGATGCGCTCTGCCAGCGGTGCAAGCAGGGCAAAGAATTCAGCGGTCAGCGCGTCACAATTGCGCAGCATGGCCTGATGACTGATGGTCGCGGGAAACTTAAAACAGAAACGGAAGTTGTCATCGGTCATATCGCGCCAGCGTTGAACAATCTCCTGTTTTGGCAGGGCGTAAAGCGTGGTGTTGCCTTCCACGCAGTTAAAGTACTGCGCGTAATCAGCCAGCGTCACTATTCCCCGTTTTTTCCATTGCGGATGTTGCCACTGCGGCAGTCCAAGGTAAAAAGGCTTCACGGTTATCCGTCCTGAGCTGAAATGATCCGGAAAATGTAGCGGTCAAACGGTATCAGCGCAATGAAAGAAAGGGTGGATCTCTTTCGTAACGCGTTAAACACGGCTGCATCAGCAAGCATATTATGCGGTTTCCGCAGGCCGCGGGCTGACCTCATCACTAAACGCGCCCTGGCCGTTCTGCTCCGCCTGAAGCGGTGATGCCAGCAGCGCCACCGCCCTTATTGGCGAGGCGGACGCCCCTTTGATTCTGAGTGGCAGCGCCATAAAGACGAACTCAGAAGGGAGATGTTCCAGATTGGCGAGATTCTCAACGATCAGGCAGTCAGAACCTAATACAGCAAAATGCGCGGGATGTGCGTCATTGCTGTATCTGTCCAGCGACATAGCATCCGTTCCTAATACCGTTACCCCTTTTCCAATCAGGTAATTTGCGCCTTCTCCCGAGAGTCCTGGCCAGTTTTGCAGAAAGCCGGCGTGATGAGGACGACAACGCCATCTTTTGTCATATCCCGTCCGAAAAATCACAATATCACCGGCAACGATCTCTCCTTTGTCCGCCTCCCATGCCTGAATCATCTGAACGGTAATATCACTGTCCTCCGCCAGGCAGGACATGTCCAGGCAGCGGCCCCGGCCGATTAACTGGCGCGCATCAATTTGTTCGACCGTTTTACCGCCCTCAATAAAGTGCGCTGGCGCATCCACATGGGTGCCGCAGTGGTCGCCAAGGCTCAACTGACAGTTATAGTTACCATCGCCTGCGCTGTAATCCTCCGCATGGCTACAGAAAAACTTCCCATGCCCGGTCCAGACCGGCATAAGTTCTTCATACGCATGATTGAGTTCAATAAGGGTACATTGACGGAATAAGCGGATCAGATCAGGGGTCATATCAGGCCTTTTTGAAGGTGACAGTTTCTTTAATAAACCACAAAGGGAGACAGGAAATGAGCAGTACGGCGACAATCACCAGGTAATGTACGGTGAAGCCAAAAGTGTGAATAATCCAGCCGCTGACCGGCGCCACCAGAATACCGGCGATACCGACAGCCAGGCCTATCATCAGGCCCATACTTGACGCGGCTGCACGCGGAGAAGAGTCAATGAGCAAGGCATATGCGACAGGGTAGGGTGAGTTACGAAACAGCCCCCAAAAGATCAGGATCGCCCAGCCTGATACAGCAGAATGGATCGCTATGCACAGCGCAGCGGCTAACACCCAGCCCGCCAGAATGATGACCAGTGAACGCTTACGCCCTTTAACATCGGAGAAACTCCCCCACAGAATCTGACCAATCCAGCCGGTCATCCCGGATGCGCCGGAAATTATCGCTGCGGTTGACAGATCAAGCCCGACATCGCGTGTCAGCTGCAACGTCAGGAAGTTAGCGATCCCCATCTCAGCCCAGGTAAAGCCAAAAATTAACAGAATTGCCATCTGACAGTTACGGTTTTTCAGACAGGAAGCGGCATTAGTCCACAGGGACGCGTGTTCAACCGTATGTTGCAGGGACTCGGTAACGGGCGGCGTCAGTCCGTTTTCAACAATCCAGTTATTGACCTTCTGATGATTTTTGCGCGTACCGATGATGAGCTGCGCTATCAGTATCACTAAACCAATAAGTGGAATAAACAGGAACGCCTCGCGCCAGGTCGCAAATGCCAGAATTGCGGCGATCAGAACAGGGCCAATAAACTGTCCCATGGGAAAGCCGGTATGGTGTACGCCAATGGCAAAACCGCGGTTCTCTTTCTGCCACCACTCACCCAGCAGTGCGACATTTATCGGTTCCGATCCGCCTGTTCCCATGCCCATTGCGACTCTGAGAGCCTGAAACGCGCCCAGCGATTTGCAAAATGCTGTCGCCACGCCTGAGACGATCTCCACCAACACGGCCACGCACCAGCTATAACAGCGTTTATGTCCGGTTCCTACCCAGTCGGAAAATAAGCCAAAAATCACTGCACCGGTTAAGGTGCCGACAAAACTCAATGAATTGAGCCATCCAGCCTGCACTTCGGTCAGATTGAACGACGTCATGATCGCAGGAAGTAACGTGGGCAGAATAATCCTGTCGATGGAGTTCATGAGGATCGCGAGGGTCGTAATCACGAGCATCCACCAGGAAAGAGGATGCGCCCGCGGTAAAAAGCGAAACAGGCCGCGTCGATGAACGGCATTCCGGCCGGAATGAGGCGCGTTGGCCGGTTTTTGCGACAGTTCTGATGAAGGAAGGGTCATATCCGGTGCCTTTAAAAGTTGTGGTTATCTGCCGCCTTGTCCTGCCAGGATCGAACAGGCCGCACGTTTTTTTTATTTTTCTGTCATGCCGATGAAATTCAGATTTAGAACAAAAAACAAACATGTTGTTAACTTAGTTCCCGGGATTACTACCATACAAGTCGGCTTCTGCCGTTTCTGGATCCCGATCACAAACGAACGGAGAAAAGAGGAAAAAAGCCCATTGCAGGTCACACTTTGTCTGATGAATGTGACCAGACGCGTTTAATTAGGTGGGACGGGAAATGACTACCGAAAAAATGTTACGCGGGCGGGCATGCCAGACGGGATGTTCACGGGAAATGCGGACAGGGACGCCTTTCAGTAAAACAACATGCGGCCGCGCCGCATGTTGGTCAGGTCAGGAGTTTTCTGAGGAGTGAACGGCAGAGAAGCGAGCTTTCTGTTGCTTACTCTTTTTACGCGGCACCACCAGGCTGGCCGCGATAATCGCCAACGTCAGACCACCGGTCGCCAGCAGCTCGACCTGATGCTCAGCGTTGAAGAGCATGGAAACCAGCACGGTAATGATAAACAGTATGGTAATCCAGGTCAGACCGGGAAACAGCCACATGCGATAACTCAGTTTTTCGCCTGCTTTCTCACGCTTTTTACGCAGCACCAGATGCGAGGCGGCAATGACCAGGTAGACCAGCAGCGCGATGGCGCCGGAACTCGCCAGCAGAAATTCAAACACCACGCTGGGCGCCAGATAGTTAGCAATAACCGCGACGAAAGCGGCTGCGGTGGAGAGCAGCACCGCAATCCACGGCGTACCGCTGCGGTTCGTACGGGACGCCGCCGCAGGCGCATCCTTCCGGCGCGACAGCGAATAGAGCATGCGTGAAGAGGTATAGAGCGCTGAGTTAAGACAGCTGCACACCGCCATCAGCACCACAATATCCACGATCAGCCTGGCGTGCGGAACATTCATCGCCTGAAGCACGGTCTGGTAGGAGCCATGCTCAACCAGCGCCGGCGAATTCCACGGTACCAGAGCCACCACAAAGAAAATCGACAGCAGGTAGAACAGCGCGATACGCCAGATAACCGAATTGGTGGCCTGGGTGATCTGCCTGCCCGGGTTTTTCGATTCGGCGGCGGCGATCGTGACAATCTCGGTGCCCATAAACGAAAACATGGTGGTCAAAATCGCAGCCATCACTTTACCCATGCCGTTAGGCATAAAGCCTTGCGTATCGTAGAGATGCTGAAGGCCGCTGGTGCTGCTGCCAGGCATAAAACCGGAGACGGCCAGGGCGCCTGCACACAGAAACGCGACTATTGCCACGACCTTGATCAGCGCGAACCAGAATTCAAACTCGCCATAGTTTTTCACACTCAGCAGATTGGTGAGGGTTAAAACAAGCGTAATGGCGAGAGTGAACTGCCAGATGGCAACCTGCGGGAACCAGGCGTGCAGGATGGTGCCGGCTGCATTCGCCTCCAGCGGAATGACCAGCACCCAAAACCACCAGTAAAGCCAGCCGATAGTGAATCCTGCCCAGCGGCCCAGCGCTTTATCGGCATAAGTGGAGAAAGAACCGGAATCGGGCAGGGCGACCGCCATTTCGGCCAGCATGCGCATAATTAACACCACCAGCGCGCCGGCGGCGGCATAGGCGATAAGCACCGCCGGGCCCGCTTCGGAAATCGCGTGGCCGGAGCCGACAAACAGGCCAGCGCCAATTACGCCCGCTATAGACAGCATGCGCACATGGCGCGGCTTCAGATTTTGTGCCAGTGCATCTTCATTCGCAGTCTGTATTGTCGTCATCAGAACGTCTCCAGAATGGTTTTCGGGCTTTTGTGTCCGGGGCGAGCAAGGGAATGGGCTCGCCGCAGCGAGCCGGGGAAGGTCAGGCCGTGACGGCGTTTTTTTCGACGTCAGCGGCGCAGTCGTTCAGTACCGACGTCAAAATGTCCAGCGCCTGGTGAAACTGCTGGTCAGGAATGGTCAGCGGATAAAGAAAACGGATGACGTTGCCTTTTGCGCCGCAGGTCAGCAACAACAGTCCGTTCTCCATCGCCTTTTTCTGTATCGCCTGCGCAATGGCTGCCTGAGTAAACTCAACGGCGACCATCGACCCTAACGCGCGTACATCGGCGATCGCGGGACACTGCTTGCGATAGTCCTGAAGCCAGGCATCGAGCCTGCCGCCAAGTTCTGCGGCGCGCGCGCAGAGCTGTTCCTCTTCGATGACGTCCAGTACCGCATGCGCCGCAGCAATCGCCAGTGGATTGCCGGCATAGGTGCCGCCGAGACCGCCCGGCGCTGGCGCGTCCATCACTTCTGCGCGCCCCGATACGGCAGAGAGCGGCATCCCGCCCGCCAGACTTTTGGCCATGGTGATCAGATCCGCTTTCACCGGATAGTGCTCCATGGCGAACAGCTTGCCGGTGCGGGCGAAACCGCTCTGCACCTCGTCGGCAATCAGCAGAATGCCGTAGCGATCGGCCAGTTCACGCAGTTTGACCATAAACGCAGCCGGCGCAGCGTGGAAACCGCCTTCGCCCTGCACCGGCTCCAGCACGATAGCGGCGACGTCCTGCGGAGCGATGTCCTGAGTGAAAATAGCGTCGAGACTGTCCAGTGCCGCATCAATACTGATGCCCTGTATCGCGCTGGGGTAGCGCGCATGAAACACCGAGGCCGGCATCGGGCCAAAATCACGTTTATAGGGCGCGACCTTGCCGGTCATCGCCATGGTCATCAGGGTGCGGCCGTGAAAGGAGTTGCCAAAGGCGATCACGCCATGGCGGTGGGTATAAGCACGGGCGATTTTAACAGCATTTTCTACCGACTCTGCGCCGGTGGTGAAGAAGGCGGTTTTAGCCGGACCCGCCACGGGTACCCGCTGATTGATGCGTTCCGCCAGCGCAACGTAGCTTTCGTACGGCGTGATTTGGAACGCGGTATGGGTAAATTTCGTTAATTGAGCGGCTACCGCCTGTTCAATGCGCGGATGGCGGTGCCCGGTATTGAGTACCGCGATGCCGCCCGCGAAGTCAATCCAGCTGTTGCCCTCGTTATCCCACAGGGTGGCGTTTTCCGCCCGCGCCACATACCAGTCACACAGCGTGCCGGTGCCGCGGGGCAAAGCCTGTGCCTTGCGCTGCTGCATCGGAATATGTTGTTCGCTCATCTCATCCACCTCGCTCATATGCTTATTTACAATTCACGACAAACGCTTTTATTTACGCGTGTGAAGAGGTAAGTTGCCAGAGCCAATTTCAGAGAGAGGGATGGTGCCAATTGCAGCTGATTTACGCCGATCACTTACTAGAACGATTACAGTTTTTGCAGAGTGGTTCGTTGCAGCAGCGGCTGCTGACCTGCATGCAGGCTGCAATCATAGAGGGCATTTTTCCGCGCGGCGGGCGCTTGCCGCCAACGCGCGACATGGCGCGTGAGCTTAAGGTCTCGCGGAATACCGTACTGCATGTTTATGAAAATCTGATGGCGCAGGGTTATGTAACGGCGCGCACCGGCAGCGGCACCAGGGTTGCTGAGACGCTGCCGGAGATCTGCCTGCAAAGCCACGCTATCGATCTGCTACCACCTGTCGCCACGCCGCTGCCGGCAACGCTGTCAAAACGCGGCGCTACGCTGTTAGGGCACGCTACGGCGTCTCCCTGGCAGTGGGGCGCATTTGTCCCCGGCGCGCCCGACGTTACCGAGTTTCCACATAAACTTTTTAGTCAGATTCAGGCCCGGCTGAATCGCGATCCGGATGTTCATCGGCTGGTGTACAGCAGCGGCGGCGGCTGCCCGGATCTCCGCCATGCGCTGGTGGAGTATCTGCGTGTGGCACGCTCGGTTAAGGCCGACGCCGATCAGATCCTGATCACGGAAGGGGTGCATCAGGCGGTCGATCTGGTCACCTGCGTGCTCTGCGATCCGGGTGATGATGTCTGGATGGAGGAGCCGGGTTATTGGGGAACGCGTAACCTCCTGCGTAAGAACGGCCTTAAAATCCGTGCAATGTCGGTGGATGACGAAGGTATCGTGCCGGCGTCGGGGCCGCCGCCCAGAATGGTTTTTGTGACACCGTCACATCAATATCCGTTGGGCGTCCACCTCAGTCTTGCAAGACGCAAAGCGCTGATATCGCTGGCGCGGCGTCACCAGAGCTGGATTATTGAAGATGATTACGACAGTGAATTTCGCTTCTCTGGTCAACCTTATCCCTCGTTGCAAGGGCTGGAAGCCGATGCGCCGGTGATTTACATGGGCACCTTCAGCAAGACGCTCTACCCGGCACTGCGAATTGGCTACATGGTGGTGCCGAAGATGCTGGCCGAACCGCTGCGCATCGCTGCCGCAGAGCTTTATCGCGGCGGGCACCTGCTGATCCAGCGCGCGCTGGCAGAGTTTATACGTCAGGGACACTACATGGACCATATCCGGCGGATGCGTTTGCTTTACGGCCAGCGGCGGCAGTTTTTATGCAAACTGATTGAGCGCTATCTGGGGCCGTCTTTTTTGCCGCCGGTAAACCATGAAGCCGGGTTACATCTGGTGCTGCGGCTGCCATCCGGCTGTGACGATGTCGCTATTGCCGCACAGGCTTTGAAGCGCGGCGTCAAGGTACGACCGCTGTCGCAATACTATATGCATCAGCAGACCGCGCGCGGTTTACTGCTCGGTTACGCCTGCGTAAATGAAAGGCAGTGTCAGGATGCGTTCGGCGTACTCAAAGGCTGTTTGATTGCGGCGGGCATTGAGCCTGATGCGCAGGAAAAAGCAAACGACCCGGCCCGCGTCGATACCGACCCGTCCTGACCAGCAGAGGCGGCTCCGGTTTGCTGGACAGGGCGGCAGGCAGACTTTATCTCAATGTCACCTGCCGCCTCTGTCACGACTGACCTGTCGGTATGGCATTAAAATGCAGCCAGGATCTCTGCCGACTGCCTCACGCGTCCCAGCCGGGGGAAAATATGGGTGAAGCTGCCGTTATGCTCTTCAGTGCTGCCCGCGCTGCAAATGTCTTCTGCGATCACCAGGTTAAAACCCAGCTCCCAGGCATTGCGTGCGGTAGACTCCACGCCAATATTAGTCGAGATGCCGCCAAGCACGATGGTATCCACACCACGGCGGCGCAGCTGTAGCTCCAGATCGGTGCCGTAAAACGCGCCCCACTGACGTTTTGTCACTTTGATATCCTGCGGCTGCATCCCCAGCGCAGGCGGATAGTCCCACCAGTTATCCGGCAGCGCGCCGCTGTGGCTGCTGTCCACCGGCTGTTTAAGCGCATCGCCAAAATCCGCAGACCAGCCGACGTGTACCAGCACCACCGGCGCATTCACCGACCTGAATTTTTCCGCAAGCGTTGCTGCACGCGCAACAACGTCGGCGGCCTGATAAGGGCCGCGAGCGAAGGGCAAAATCCCTTCCTGAAGATCGATAAGCACCAGCGCGGTTGAAGCGGCATTAAGTTGCAACATAGTTTCTCCGTTAACAGCGAAATCGTTGAGATTACAGATATTCCATGACAAAAGGCGATTAGATCAATGTCCGAAAAGCGTGAAATTTGTTAGCGTTTGTGAGAACAGCCCGCCTGGCGAACTTTTTTGACGTTAATTCGACGCCGGGATGCGGCGGCGGCACTTATCGCGTCGGGCTTTTTCCATTATAATGGCCGCCATTTTTCGCGACGGCATGGCGCTGCAAGGCACCGGCCGCGCGTAAGCGGCGAAGTTTAAAGGATATCGTTATGCGTACTGAGTATTGCGGACAGCTCAATCTGTCTCACGTAGGCCAGCAAGTGACACTGTGCGGTTGGGTCAATCGCCGCCGCGACCTGGGCAGCCTGATCTTTATCGATATGCGCGACCGTGAAGGTATCGTGCAGGTATTTTTCGATCCCGATCGTCAGGATGCCTTCAAACTGGCCTCTGAACTGCGTAACGAGTTTTGCGTGCAGATAACCGGCACCGTGCGCGCGCGTGACGACAAGAACCGCAACAGCGACATGGCGACCGGCGAAATCGAAGTTTTTGCTACCGATCTGACGATTATCAATCGCGCTGAGCCGCTGCCGCTCGACGCCAATCAGGTCAATACCGAAGAAGCGCGCCTGAAGTATCGCTATCTTGATCTGCGTCGCCCGGAGATGGCGCAACGCCTGAAATCCCGCGCCAAAATTACCAGCTTCGTACGTCGCTTTATGGACGACAACGGCTTTTTAGACATCGAAACACCAATGCTGACCAAGGCCACGCCGGAGGGCGCACGGGATTATCTGGTGCCGAGCCGCGTGCATAAAGGTAAGTTCTATGCGCTGCCGCAGTCGCCTCAGCTGTTTAAACAGCTGCTGATGATGTCCGGCTTCGATCGCTATTATCAAATCGTTAAGTGCTTCCGCGATGAAGATTTGCGCGCCGATCGCCAGCCTGAATTCACCCAGATCGACGTTGAAACCTCTTTCATGACCGCGCCGCAGGTGCAGGCGATCATGGAGCGGCTGGTGCGCGAACTGTGGCTGGACGTAAAAGGCGTTGAGCTGGGTGACTTCCCGCAGATGACCTTTGAAGAAGCGATGCGGCGCTACGGTTCCGATAAGCCGGATTTGCGGAATCCGATGGAGCTGGTAGACGTGGCCGACCTGCTGAAAACGGTCGAATTTAAAGTTTTCTCCGGCCCGGCCAACGATCCTAAAGGCCGCGTTGCCGCGCTGCGCGTGCCGGGCGGCGCACAGCTCAGTCGTAAGCAGATTGATGAATACGGCAAATTTATTGAAATCTACGGCGCGAAGGGGCTGGCCTATATTAAGGTCAACGAACGTGCAAAAGGCCTTGAAGGTATCACCAGCCCGGTGGCGAAATTCCTCAATGAAGAGATTGTGGAAGCGATTCTTGCACGCACGCAGGCCGCTGACGGCGACATGATCTTCTTCGGCGCGGACAGCGGCAAAGTGGTTTCCGACGCACTGGGCGCGCTGCGTCTGAAGCTGGGCCGCGACCTGAAAATCACCAATAACGCCGCGTGGGCGCCGCTGTGGGTGGTTGACTTCCCGATGTTTGAAGACGATGGCGAAGGCGGACTGACCGCGATGCACCATCCGTTTACCGCGCCTAAAGCGATGTCGCCGCAGGAACTCGCCGCGCAGCCTGAACAGGCGATCGCCAACGCCTATGACATGGTCATCAACGGCTATGAAGTGGGCGGCGGCTCGGTGCGTATTCATCATGGACAGATGCAGCAAACGGTATTCGGCATTCTTGGCATTAATGAGCAGGAACAGCGTGAGAAGTTCGGCTTCCTGCTCGACGCGCTGAAATTTGGCACGCCGCCGCACGCGGGGCTGGCGTTTGGCCTGGATCGTCTGGTCATGTTGCTGACCGGCACCGACAATATTCGCGACGTTATCGCCTTCCCGAAAACGACCGCGGCCGCCTGTCTGATGACCGAAGCGCCAAGCTTTGCGAATCCCTCTTCGCTGCGCGAGCTGGGCGTTGAGGTAATGGCGAAGTATCAACAGCCGTCTGCTGACGGTTCGTCAGAGAAGGCATAATTGGCCTTCAAACATCCCGTTTCGGTGCTGGTGGTCATTTACTCTGCTGATACCAGGCGGGTACTGATGCTTCAGCGCCGCGACGACACGCATTTCTGGCAGTCGGTCACCGGCAGTCAGGAGCCTGGCGAAACGCTGGCGGAAACGGCGGCGCGTGAGGTGCAGGAAGAGACAGGAATTGACGTCAACGCCGCGCGGCTCACAGTTGTTGACTGCCAGCGTCAGATACAATTCGAAATCTTTCCTCACTTCCGGCATCGCTATGCGCCGGAAGTGACGCACAATGCTGAACACTGGTTCAGTCTGGCGCTCCCTTGTGAGCAGCCGGTGACGCTCAGCGAGCATCTGGCATACCGCTGGATCGCTGCCGCTGACGCCGCACGATTGACCCGATCCTGGAGCAATCGCCAGGCGATAGAAGAATTTGTACTTTAACGCCCTGGCCCGCTTTGAACAGCAGGCAGAAGGGTTGCAATGAGCGAAACGTGCGGGCTGTCTGCTGGCCCGCACGCTGTTTATCTGGAGACGGAAAATAATGGCTGGACATAGTAAATGGGCAAATACCAAGCACCGCAAAGCGGCGCAGGATGCCAAACGCGGTAAGATTTTTACGAAAATCATTCGCGAACTGGTTACCGCGGCGAAGCTTGGCGGTGGCGACGCAGCGTCTAACCCGCGCCTGCGCGCGGCAATGGATAAGGCGCTGGCGAACAACATGACCCGCGACACCATGAACCGGGCCATCGCGCGCGGCGTGGGCGGCGAAGACGACAGCAACATGGAAACCATCATCTATGAAGGCTACGGCCCCGGCGGCACCGCCGTGATGGTTGAATGCCTGAGCGACAACCGTAATCGCACCGTGTCTGAAGTCCGTCATGCCTTCACCAAAACCGGCGGCAACCTGGGCACCGACGGTTCGGTAGCCTATCTCTTCACCCGCAAAGGCGTGGTTTCTTTCGCGCCGGGTCTGGAAGAAGATACGGTGATGGACGCCGCGCTGGAAGCGGGCGCTGATGATGTCGTCACTTATGATGACGGTGCTATCGACGTGTTCACGCCGTGGGAATCGCTGGGCGACGTTAAGGATGCGCTGGAAGCGGCGGGATTGACGGCGGATAGCGCAGAAGTGTCGATGATCCCCTCTACCAAAGCGGACATGGACGCCGACACGGCGCCGAAGCTGCTGCGGTTGATCGACATGCTGGAAGACTGCGACGACGTGCAGGAGGTTTATCACAACGGTGATATTTCCGACGAGGTGGCGGCGACGCTGTAATGGCGCGCTTTACGCATCACTGTCCTCTGACCGGAGACGCGCGATGACGATCATTTTAGGTATCGATCCGGGATCACGCGTCACCGGTTACGGCGTTATTCGTCAGGTGGGCCGTCAGCTCACCTATCTTGGCAGCGGCTGCATCCGTACCAGCGTGACCGATCTCCCTTCGCGCCTGAAGCTTATTTACGCAGGCGTCAGCGAAATCATCACGCAGTTTCAGCCGGACTTTTTCGCTATCGAGCAGGTCTTTATGGCGAAAAATGCCGATTCGGCGCTGAAGCTGGGCCAGGCGCGCGGCGCGGCAATTGTGGCGGCGGTAAACCGCGACCTGCCGGTGTTTGAGTATGCGGCGCGGCAGGTAAAGCAGACCGTGGTCGGCATCGGCAGTGCGGAGAAGAGCCAGGTGCAGCACATGGTGAAGACGCTGCTCAGGCTGGGAGCGAATCCGCAGTCGGATGCCGCCGATGCGCTGGCCATTGCCATTACCCATTGCCACCTCAGTCAAAACGTGGCGCGCATCGGGGAAGGAAAGCTCAATCTTGCGCGCGGACGGCTGCGAACCTGAAGGGCTGGATATTCATCCAGCTTTTTTTATGGTATAACCCCGACACTGTATTGAATGTGAGGAAGCGAATGTGATTGGTCGTTTAAGAGGCATCATCCTGGAAAAACAGCCGCCGCAGGTGCTGCTTGAAGCCAACGGCGTGGGTTATGAAATCCATATGCCAATGACCTGTTTTTATGAGCTTCCGGAACTGAATCACGAAGCGATTATTTTCACCCATTTTGTGGTGCGTGAAGATGCGCAGCTGCTGTTTGGTTTTAACAGCAAGCCGGAACGCGCGCTGTTTCGTGAGCTGATCAAAGTGAACGGCGTCGGGCCGAAACTGGCGCTGGCTATTCTTTCCGGTATGTCCGCCCAGCAGTTTGTCACGGCGGTAGAGCGGGAAGAGATTGCCGCCCTGGTTAAGCTGCCGGGCGTCGGTAAGAAAACCGCCGAGCGTCTGGTGGTGGAGATGAAAGACCGCTTCAAAGGTATGCATGGCGATCTTTTCGCCGCCGACGCGCCGTTTGCGCTGACCAGCGAAGTGCAGCCCGATAACGCGGCAAATGATGCAGAGAGTGAAGCGGTTGCCGCGCTGGTGTCGTTAGGCTATAAACCGCAGGAAGCCAGCCGTATGATAAGCAAAGTCGGCCGCGCTGACGCGGACTGCGAAACGTTGATCCGCGAAGCCCTGCGCGCCGCCATCTGAGGTAAAGCATGATTGAAGCCGATCGCCTGGTATCGCCGGGAACCATCACTGAAGAAGAGGTCATCGACCGCGCAATTCGTCCAAAACTTCTGGCCGAATACGTGGGCCAGCCGGTGGTGCGCGAACAGATGGAGATTTTTATCCAGGCGGCGAAGATGCGCGGCGACGCGCTCGATCATCTGCTGATTTTCGGTCCGCCGGGCCTGGGGAAAACCACCCTGGCGAATATCGTTGCTAACGAAATGGGCGTTAACCTGCGCACGACCTCCGGCCCGGTGCTGGAGAAAGCAGGGGATCTGGCGGCAATGCTCACCAACCTTGAACCCCACGACGTGCTGTTTATTGATGAGATCCACCGCCTTTCGCCGGTAGTGGAAGAGGTGCTCTATCCGGCGATGGAAGATTACCAGCTGGATATCATGATTGGCGAAGGCCCGGCGGCACGCTCCATCAAGCTGGATCTGCCGCCCTTTACGCTGATTGGCGCCACCACGCGCGCCGGTTCGCTGACGTCGCCGCTGCGCGACCGTTTCGGCATCGTCCAGCGACTGGAGTTCTATCGCGTTGAGGATCTTCAGCACATCGTCAGCCGCAGCGCCGCGTGTCTGGGGCTGCCGCTGAGCGTTGAAGGCGCGCTGGAAATCGCCCGCCGTTCGCGCGGTACGCCGCGTATCGCCAACCGTCTGCTGCGTCGCGTACGCGACTTTGCCGACGTGCGCGCCGACGGCAGCCTGAGCGGTGACGTTGCGTCAAGAGCGCTGGACATGTTGAGCGTGGATACCGAAGGCTTCGACTACATGGATCGCAAGCTGTTGCTGGCAATTATCGACAAATTTACCGGCGGCCCGGTCGGGCTGGATAACCTTGCGGCGGCGATTGGCGAAGAGCGGGAAACGATTGAAGACGTGCTGGAGCCGTATCTTATCCAGCAGGGCTTTATTCAGCGTACGCCGCGCGGACGTATGGCCACGCAGCATGCCTATAAGCACTTCGGCATTACCCGCGAAGAGTAATTAAGAAGAATTAAAAACCGGGCCAGGCCCGGTTTTTTTACGTCTGCGCTCAGACGGCAGGTCGTTTTGCCATGCTCAGCAGGAACATCAGTGACGCGCCGAGTACAACCGACGGCCCGGCAGGGGTATCGTACCAGGCGGAGAAGGTCAGGCCTGCGCTCACCGCCAGAATGCCGACGATCACCGCCACGCCTGCCATCTGCTCCGGCGACCGGGCAAAACGGCGGGCAGTTGCCGCAGGAATGATCAGCAGCGAAGTGATGATCAGCGCGCCGACAAACTTCATGGCGACGCCAATGGTCAGCGCGGTAACCAGCATCAGCACCATTTTTGTCCGCTGAATGGACACGCCATCAACCTGCGCCAGCTCCGGGCTGATGGTCATTGATAACAGCGAGCGCCAGTTGAGTGCCAGCACGCCAAGCACCACCACCACGCCCGCGCCAATCGTCCAGAGATCGGCTGGCGTCACGGAAAGCAGGTCGCCAAACAGGTAAGCCATTAAATCAACGCGGACGTTCGACATCAGGCTGACCACCACCAGGCCCAGCGACAGCGCGCTGTGCGCCAGAATTCCCAGCAGCGTATCAATAGCCAGGTGCGGACGACGCTCCAGCCAGACCAGCACCAGCGCCAGCAGCAGGGTTACCGCAATCACCGCATAGAATGGACTGACGTTAAGCAGCAGGCCAAAGGCCACGCCAAGCAGCGATGCGTGCGCCAGCGTGTCGCCGAAGTAGGACATCCGTCGCCATACCACAAACGATCCCAGCGGCCCGGCCGCCAGCGCCAGCAACACCCCGGCCAGCCAGCCGGGTAATAACAATTGAATCACTGATAAGGTCCTCTGCGTAAAACTATACGTCCCTGAAGGTCATGACGATGGTTATGGTGATGGCGGTAGATTGCCAGCTGTTCAGCGCCCTGAGAGCCAAACATAGAGATGAACTCAGGATGTTGTGAGACCGCTTCGGGCGTGCCGGAACAGCAAATATGCTGGTTAAGGCAGAGTACCTCATCGGTTTTCGCCATCACCAGATGCAGATCGTGCGAAACCATCAGTACGCTGCATGCCAGCTCGTGGCGCAGCTGATCGATCAGATCATACAGCGCCACCTGACCGTTAACGTCCACGCCCTGCGTCGGTTCGTCCAGTACCAGCAGCTGAGGTTGATTCAGCAGCGCACGGGCCAACAGCACACGCTGCATTTCGCCACCGGAGAGCTTTTGCAGCGGATAATCCAGCAGTTGTGCCGCCTGTACGCGTTTCAGCGCCGGTAAGATATCGCCGCGCCTGATGCGACCGCGTAGCCGCATAAAACGCTCTACGGTCAGTGGCAGGGTGGCATCCAGATGGATTTTTTGCGGCACGTAGCCAATGCGTAACTGAGCAGGGCGCTCAATAACGCCTTTATCTGGTTTAATCAGTCCAAGCACGATCCGCACCAGCGTCGATTTGCCCGCGCCGTTAGGGCCAAGCAGCGTTAAAATCCGGCCCGGCTGTAGGGTGAGCGAAACATCGGAAAGAACGCGACGCGATCCGAAACTGACGGAAATTTTATCCAGTCTAATCAATGAGGACATAGTAAATTCAGTTTGCAGAAATTTTAGAATGTTATAATATCACAATCCATCAGCCTATCACGATGGACAGACGCATTATGTTACATAAAAATCGCCCCCTTTTGAGCATGCTCATTTTAGCAGGTTTTGCCGCTTCGCTGGCGCCTGCTGCCCACGCTGCCGTTGTCACCTCCGTCAAACCGCTGGGTTTCATCGCCGCCGCCATTGCCGACGGGGTGACTCCCGTTGAAGTGTTACTCCCGGACGGCACTTCAGAGCATGATTATTCACTTCGTCCTTCCGACGTTAAACGCTTACAGGGCGCGGATCTCATCGTGTGGGTGGGCCCGGAAATGGAAGCGTTTATGCCAAAAGCGGTCGCGCAATTACCGCCTGAAAAATCACTTGAGCTGTCGGCGCTACCCGCGGTAAAACCGCTATTAATCAAGGGCGGCGACGAGGAAGAGCATGACCATGAAGAGGGCGAAGAAGCGCACGATCATGACCATGAACATCATCATCATGGCGAATATAATATGCACCTGTGGATGTCGCCGGAAATTGCCCGGCAATCGGCGGTTGCAATCCATCAAAAATTATTGGAACTTATGCCGCAAAGCAGAGACAAACTAGACGCAAATCTGCATCACTTTGAGGCAGAATTAGCGTCAGCAGATACGCAGATTGCGTCTCAGCTTGGGCCGGTGCAAGGAAAGGGTTATTTCGTTTTTCACGATGCTTACAGTTACTTTGAAAAACATTTCGGATTGACTCCCGCGGGTCATTTTACCGTTAACCCGGAAATTCAACCCGGCGCTCAGCGTTTACATCATATTCGAACAGAGTTGGTTGAGCACAAGGCCGTTTGCGTCTTTGCTGAGCCACAATTCAGGCCTGCCGTGATCGATGCCGTAGCCAGAGGAACCCGCGTACGTAAAGGGACGCTTGATCCACTGGGTACGAATATCACTCCGAGCAAAGACAGCTATGTGAAATTCCTCTCACAGTTGTCCAGCCAGTATGCGAGCTGCCTGAAAGGAGATTAGAGGAACTAACTAAGTGCAGCAAATAGCCCGCGCTGTATCTATGGCGTTTAATACACTGCCGCGAGCCCATCGCATCATGCTGGGTTCGCTGACCGTTGTCACGCTGGCCGTCTCTGTCTGGCGGCCCTACGTTTATCATCCCAGCGATGAAAATCCTGTCGTCAAAAGCATTGAACTGGAAAAAAGCCAGCTGCGCACGCTGCTTCCTGAAGCCAGCGAGCCCATCGACCAGGACACGCCCGCGCCGGAAGACGATGTGCCAAAGGATGAAATTGATGAAGACGTGCCCAATGAAACCGGCACCCACGATTACGTGGTTTCATCCGGCGATACTTTAAGCAGCATTCTTAACCAGTATGGCATCGATATGAGTGATATCAACCAGCTGGTTAAAACCGATAAGGATCTGCGTAACCTGCAAGTGGGGCAGCAGATCTCCTGGACGCTGACCGATGAAGGACAGCTTCAACGACTGTCCTGGGAATCGTCGCGTCGGGAAACGCGTACTTACGATCGTTCAGGAGACGGCTTCAAATCCTCTTCTGAAATGCAGAAAGGCGAGTGGAAAAACAGCGTGCTGGCCGGCACCGTGAACGGCAGCTTCGTGACCAGCGCCAAACAGGCGGGGCTCAGCAGCGGTGAAATCAGCGCGGTGATCAAAGCGCTTCAGTGGCAGATGGACTTCCGCAAGCTGCAAAAAGGCGACAAATTCGCTGTGCTGATGTCCCGCGAAGAGATGAACGGTAAAACGGAGCAGAGCCAGCTGGCGGGCGTGCGTTTGCAAACCAACGGCAAGGATTATTATGCGATTCGTGCCGAAGACGGCAAATTTTACGATCGCAGCGGTTCCGGGCTGGCTCGCGGCTTTATGCGTTTTCCCACCATCAAGCCCTATCGCGTCTCGTCAAACTTTAACCCGCGCCGCCTGAACCCGGTGACAGGCCGTATTGCGCCGCACAAAGGCGTGGACTTTGCCGTGCCGGTCGGTACGCCGGTTCTGGCGATTGGCGATGGTGAAGTGATTGTGTCGAAACGCAGCGGCGCGGCGGGGAACTATGTCGCTATCCGTCACGGGCGGCAGTATATGACGCGCTATATGCACCTCAAAACGCTGCTGGTGAAGCCGGGGCAGAAAGTGAAGCGCGGCGATCGCATTGCGCTGACCGGCAATACAGGGCGCTCTACCGGGCCGCACCTGCACTATGAGGTCTGGATCAACAATCAGGCAGTGAACCCACTCACGGCGAAACTGCCGCGCATGGAAGGGTTGACCGGCAAGGATCGTAGCAGCTACCTGGCTAAGGTGCGTGAGGTAATGCCACAGTTACGTTTTAAATAATCTGTGATGTGCTTTTTTTAAGCCGACGGGGCTGCCCGCCGGCTTTTTCATTTTTATTTTCAGGATGATTGAAGCGTTGCAAAATAGTCCACCGCCACTATCATTAGCCGCTTATTGTCCGAGGCGAATGCATGGAAAACAGCAAAAAAAATAACAGCGAGTTCATACCTGTCTTTAAACGATCGTTTTTATTGCCACGCTACTGGGGAAGCTGGCTGGCCATTGGCGCCTGTATCGGGCTGGCCTGGGTGCCGGCAGGCATTCGCGATCCGCTGCTGGGGGGAATTGGCCGCCTGGCGGGAAAGATGGCGAAAAGCGCGCGGCGTCGTGCGCAAATTAACCTTTTTTACTGCATGCCTGAAAAGTCAGAAGCCGCGCGGGAAAAAATTATTGATGAGATGTTCGCCACCGCGCCGCAGTCCATGGTGATGATGGCGCAACTGGCGGTACGTCCGGCGCATGCCATGCGTCACATCACCTGGCATAATCATGAACTGATTGAGCAGCTGCGCGCTGAAGAGCAGAACGTCATTTTTCTTGTTCCACACGGCTGGGCGATTGATATTCCCGCCATGCTGCTTGCGGCGGAAGGGCATAAGGTTGCGGGCATGTTTCATAATCAACGCAACGAGCTGATTGATTACGTATGGAACACCGCCAGACGGCGCTTTGGCGGCCGTCTTCACCCGCGTAATGACGGGATAAAACCGTTTATCTCCTCGGTTCGTCAGGGCTATTGGGGCTACTATCTGCCCGATGAAGATCACGGCGCAGAGCAAAGCGAATTTGTTGATTTCTTTGCAACCTATAAAGCAACCCTTCCAGCGCTTGGCAGGCTGATGAAGGTGTGTCGCGCGAAAGTGGTGCCGATGTTCCCGGTTTATGACAATAAAACGCACCGGCTGAATATTTACCTGCGAGCGCCTATGGATGATCTGCTGGAAGTGGATGATAAAACGCAGGCGCGGCGGATGAACGAGGAAGTTGAAAATCTGGTGGGGCCGTATCCGGAGCAGTACACCTGGATACTGAAATTATTGAAAACCCGAAAAGAAGGGGAGATCGAACCCTACCGGCGTAAGGATCTCTACAGGAAATAACAGACGGGTTAGTGGCTCACTAACCCGCCTGATGTTATTCCACCCGCAGTACGCGGCTGGTGTTTGTCGTACCGGTGGTGCTCATCACATCACCCTGGGTAACGATCACCAGATCGCCCGACATCAGAAAGCCTTTGTCGCGCAGCAGCGTGGTGGCGTCATGGGCTGCGGCCACGCCGTCATTATTGCTGTCGAAAAAGATCGGCGTAACGCCACGGTACAGCGCGGTAAGGTTCAGCGTGCGCTCATGACGCGACATAGCGAAAATCGGCAGGCCCGAAGTGATACGCGAGGTCATCAGCGCGGTGCGGCCGGATTCGGTCATGGTGATGATTGCCGTAACACCCTGAAGGTGGTTGGCGGCGTACATCGCCGACATAGCAATCGCCTCTTCAATATTATCGAACTGCACATCCAGACGGTGTTTTGAAACGTTGATGCTGGGGATCTTTTCGGCACCGACGCACACCTTCGCCATCGCGCTGACCGTTTCCGCCGGATACTGACCTGCTGCGGTCTCGGCAGACAGCATCACCGCATCCGTACCGTCGAGCACGGCGTTAGCGACGTCCATCACCTCGGCGCGGGTAGGCATCGGGTTTGTGATCATTGATTCCATCATTTGCGTGGCGGTGATCACGGAACGGTTGAGCTGGCGCGCGCGACGGATCAGCGCTTTCTGAATGCCGACCAGTTCAGGATCGCCAATTTCGACGCCCAAATCGCCTCGCGCGACCATCACCACGTCGCAGGCGAGGATGATGTCATCCATTGCTTCCTGGCTGGCGACCGCTTCCGCGCGCTCGACTTTCGCCACGATTTTCGCATCGCAGCCCGCCTCTTTAGCAAGGCGGCGCGCATAGTTAAGGTCTTCACCGTTACGCGGGAAGGAGACGGCAAGGTAGTCACAGCCGATTTTTGCGGCGGTAAGAATATCGACTTTGTCTTTTTCAGTCAGCGCTTCGGCAGAGAGGCCGCCGCCCAGCTTGTTAATGCCTTTATTGTTGGAAAGCGGGCCGCCGACGGTTACCTCGGTAAACACCTTCATTCCCTGAACTTCCAGCACTTTCAGTTGAACACGGCCATCGTCCAGCAGCAGAATATCCCCCGGCACCACGTCAGCGGGCAGACCTTTATAATCAATGCCAACTTTGTCTTTATCACCTTCGCCTTTACTCAGGCTGGCATCAAGCAGGAAACGGTCGCCCACGCTGAGAAATACTTTGCCTTCTTTGAAGGTAGAAACGCGAATTTTCGGTCCCTGAAGATCGCCTAAGATGGCGACATGACGGCCAAGTTTTGCGGCGATCTCACGCACCTTATTCGCGCGGAGTTGATGATCTTCTGCGGTGCCATGTGAAAAGTTCAGCCGAACGACGTTTGCACCCGCAGCGATGATTTTTTCGAGATTGTTATCGCGATCGGTGGCGGGGCCGAGTGTCGTCACAATTTTGGTTCTTCTGAGACGTCTTGACATGTATGACTCCGTTGACGTTAAAAGGATGCTGCCGGCGCAGATCCTGAAAAGATGGATTCTATCTTATAAGAAAAGGGGCGAAGGCATCGACCCTTTACGTTGTCGTTCAGTTCGTCGCGCGCGGTTCTTTGTCGAATCTCGACTCTTTTAAGGCCGCTTTTACGCGTTTGAGATTGTCACGAAACCGCGCCCCGCGCCGCAGCGTAAAACCGGTCGCCAGCACGTCAATCAACGTAAGCTGGGCCAGCCTTGATACCATTGGCATATAAATATCCGTGTCTTCAGGCACGTCCAGCGTTAACGCCAGCGTGGCACCCTGCGCCAGCGGCGAGCCCGCAGAGGTGATGGCCAGCACGGTGGCGCCATTTTCGCGCGCCAGTCCTGCCAGCTCAACCAGGCTCTTTGTGCGCCCGGTATGGGAGATAAGCACGATAACATCCGTTTCCGCGCTGTTGATGCAGCTCATGCGCTGCATCACAATATCATCGGAATAGATCACCGGCACATTAAAGCGAAAAAATTTATTCATGGCATCGTGCGCCACGGCGGCGGAGGCACCGAGGCCAAAGAACGCGATTTTATTGGACTGGGTGAGAAGATCGACCGCGCGATTTACCGCGCTGACGTCCAGGCTGCTTCTGACGCGATCGAGGCCCGCCATAGCGGATTCAAATATTTTCTCTGAATAGATCTCGACGCTGTCGTTTTCATCGACGTTGCGGGTTACCCAGGGCGTACCGTTCGCCAGGCTTTGCGCCAGCTGGAGTTTAAAATCGGGGAAGCCTTTAGTTCCCATACGATGGCAAAAACGATTGACCGTCGGCTCGCTGACATTGGCTTCTCTGGCCAGCAGCGCAATACTGGAGTGGATTGCCGAAGCGGGTGCGGCAAGGATCGCTTCGGCGACTTTCCGCTCGGATTTGCTCAGCGTTTCAAGCTGAGTCTGAATTTTTTCCTGCATATTCATTACGGCGCCCGCTCATACATTCTGACGATTTCAATCAAAGGAGAAATCGATGTCATTTTGTAGAGAATATACAATGTATTAAACGGCTGCGGGCAGAAGGATCGCTTGTGGCTTTGTCATTTTTTGCCAGAGTTTGATCTGCGTCTGACTTTAATCGTCAACAGGCGGTTTAAAAGCGACGATAAAAACAAGCGCTCGCAATATGGAATAATGCGTTTAAACAGATAACATATTGAATCATCAGTGCTGAAACGGCGCGCTCAGGTTTACGCGAGGCGGGCAAAAGCAGTACATTGTGACGAAAGAAAATTACAAAGAGTCTGGTATCGACGGAATGTACGAGCCAGTTCATCCTGCAATGAGGAGAATCAAATGGCGGTTACACAAACAGCTCAGGCATGCGATCTGGTTATATTTGGTGCCAAGGGCGATCTTGCACGCCGAAAACTGTTGCCTTCGCTCTACCAGTTAGAAAAGGCCGGACAAATTCATGAGGAGTCACGCATCATTGGCGTGGGCCGTGCCGACTGGGATAAAGCCGCTTACACCAAAGTGGTGCGCGAGGCGCTGGAAACCTTCATGAAGGAGAAAATTGACGAAGCGTTGTGGGATAAGCTGAGCGGTCGTCTGGACTTCTGTAACCTCGACGTGGATGACACCTCGCATTTTCCAAAACTGGGTAAAATGCTCGATCAGAAAAACCGCGTCACCATCAACTATTTCGCCATGCCGCCGAGCACCTTTGGCGCCATCTGCAAAGGGCTTGGCACTGCCAAACTCAATGCGCAACCCGCGCGTGTGGTGATGGAAAAACCACTGGGCACCTCGCTGGATACGTCACGCGAAATCAACGATCAGGTTGGTGAATATTTCGAAGAGAATCAGGTGTTCCGCATCGACCACTACCTGGGTAAAGAGACGGTGCTCAACTTGCTGGCGCTGCGCTTCGCGAATTCGCTGTTTGCCGCTAACTGGGATAACCGCACCATCGATCACGTACAGATTACCGTGGCCGAAGAGGTGGGGATTGAAGGGCGCTGGGGCTATTTTGATAAAGCCGGCCAGATGCGTGACATGATCCAGAACCACCTGCTCCAGGTGCTGACGATGATTGCGATGTCGCCGCCGGCGGATCTCTCCGCCGATCGTATTCGCGATGAAAAGGTGAAAGTACTGCGTTCGCTGCGCCGCATTGATCACTCCAACGTGCGCGAAAAAACCGTGCGCGGTCAGTACACTTCTGGCTTTGTGCAGGGCAAAAAAGTGCCCGGCTATCTGGAAGAGGAAGATGCCAATAAATCCAGCAGCACCGAAACCTTTGTCTCCATTCGTGTGGATATTGATGACTGGCGCTGGGCTGGCGTGCCGTTCTACCTGCGTACCGGCAAGCGCCTGCCCACCAAATGCTCTGAAGTGGTGGTTTACTTTAAAAATCCTGCGCTGAATCTGTTTAAAGAGTCATGGCAGGAGCTGCCGCAAAACAAGCTGACCATTCGTCTTCAGCCAGACGAAGGGGTGGATATCCAGATCCTCAATAAAGTGCCGGGGCTGGATCACAAGCACAACCTGCAAACCACCAAGCTGGATTTAAGCTTCTCTGAAACCTTCAACCAGTCGCACCTTGCGGACGCTTATGAACGCCTGCTGCTGGAAACCATGCGCGGCATTCAGGCGCTGTTTGTGCGTCGCGATGAAGTGGAGGAAGCGTGGAAGTGGGTGGACTCCATTATGGACGCGTGGGCATCGGATAAAGAAGCGCCTAAACCGTATCAGGCAGGCACCTGGGGGCCGGTGGCCTCCGTGGCAATGATCACTCGCGACGGTCGTTCCTGGAACGAATTTGAGTGATGATCCGGCATCAACTAACCCGCTTCGGCGGGTTTTTTTATCCCTCCGGGAAAAAACTGAACCGTAGTTTCAAAATATGTTCAATCGCATAGACGTCGGCTCCGGCAATCCTGTATGGTAGAGCCAGTCTGACGCCAGATGCGTCGCTTTTGCCCGTTTGAATCCGCTGAAGGAAGACGGGCCAGACAGGAGAAACAGCTCGATGAGTAACTGGAAAATAAGTGCGGAACAGATTCTGACCACCGGCCCGGTCGTGCCGGTGATCGTGGTCAATAAGCTGGAGCACGCGGTGCCGATGGCAAAAGCGCTGGTGGCCGGCGGCGTGAAAGTGCTGGAAGTGACGCTGCGTACCGCCTGCGCGATGGATGCACTGAAGGCGATGATTAAAGAAGTGCCGGACGCCATTGTGGGCGCCGGTACGGTGCTGAACGCGCAGCAGTTGAAAGAAGTTACCGATGCGGGCGCGCAGTTTGCCATCAGCCCTGGCATCACCGATCCGCTGTTAAAAGCCGCGGTCGATGGCTCAATCCCGCTGATCCCTGGCATCAGCACCGTTTCCGAACTGATGACCGGCATGGACTACGGACTGCGTGAGTTCAAATTCTTTCCTGCCGAAGCGAACGGCGGCGTGAAAGCGCTTCAGGCCATTGCCGGGCCTTTCTCTCAGGTGCGTTTTTGCCCTACCGGCGGCATTTCACCTGCCAACTATCGCGATTACCTGGCGCTGAAAAGCGTGCTGTGCATTGGCGGTTCGTGGCTGGTGCCGGCGGATGCGCTTGAAGCAGGCGACTTCGATCGCATTACACAGCTGGCGAAAGAGGCAGTTGCCGGCGCGCGTTAATACGCGAAAACAGGGAAGGCGGCGCCGCCTTCCTTTTTTGTATTCAGCCGCTGACCTTCACCTGTGCAGCACTGTTAACCGCGCGCTGTACCGCCTCTTCAACGTTTTCACCCGTCGCCAGCGCAACGCCCATCCTGCGCCGTCCCTGAATGTCAGGCTTGCCGAACAACCGCAGTTGCAGACCGGCGCCAAGCGCTTCCTCAACGTTGCCAAACTGCACATTGTCGCTGTTCAGTTCAGGCAGGATCACCGCAGAGGCAGCCGGGCCGTACTGGCGGATACCGCCAATCGGCAGGTTAAGAAAAGCGCGCACGTGCAGCGCAAACTCTGAAAGATCCTGCGAAATAAGCGTGACCATGCCGGTATCGTGCGGGCGGGGAGAAACTTCGCTGAACACCACCTCATCGCCGCAGACAAACAGCTCAACGCCAAACAGACCGTAGCCGCCGAGCGCGCTGACGACTTTTTCTGCGATCTGTTGCGCGCGTGACAAGGCGAGACCGCTCATCTGCTGTGGCTGCCAGGATTCGCGATAGTCGCCATCTTCCTGCCGATGCCCGATTGGATCGCAAAAATGGATACCGTCGACGGCACTGATCGTCAGCAGCGTAATTTCAAAATCAAACTTCACCACCCCTTCGACGATCACGCGTCCCGCGCCGGCGCGGCCGCCTTCCTGCGCATACTGCCAGGCAGCGTCAAGCTGCGCGGCGTCGCGAATAAAGCTCTGGCCCTTGCCGGATGAACTCATGACCGGTTTCACGATGCAGGGAAAACCAGTCTCGTTCGCCGCGCGGGTAAAAGCCTGCTGGCTGTCGGCAAACTGGTAAGAAGAGGTGGGCAGCGCCAATTCTTCCGCAGCCAGACGGCGTATGCCTTCACGATTCATGGTCAGACGCGCAGCGCGCGCGGTCGGCACCACGCGCTGGCCCTGTTCCTCCAGCGCAATCAGCATATCGGTGGCGATCGCTTCAATTTCCGGCACGATATAATCAGGACGCTCAAGTGCCACCAGCGTCTTTAACGCCTCGCCGTCGAGCATATTAATAACGTGGCTACGATGCGCCACGTGCATCGCCGGAGCATCGGCATAACGGTCAACGGCGATCACTTCCACACCAAGACGCTGGCATTCCAGCGCAACTTCTTTACCCAGTTCGCCTGAACCTAACAGCATTACGCGAGTTGCGGCGGGGCGCAGCGCGGTTCCAAGAGTCGTCATAGTCTTTACCTGATTGAAAAAATCGCGCGCGCAGTATAAACGAAAACGTTTGCGTCTTCATCTGCTTTGCAGGGTTGAGTTTACCCGTAATGTTCGTTATACTGTATATAAATACAGTTAAATGAGGTGTGCGGAATGGCTGTTGAAATCAAATACGTTGTTGTGAGAAGAGGTGAGGAAAAGATGACCTTTGCCAGTAAAAAAGAAGCGGACGCCTACGACAAAATGCTCGATATGGCAGAAGCATTCTGCGACTGGCTGGGCGATGCGCCGCTGGAGATGGACGAATCACAGCGCGAAGCGCTGGGTCTGTTCCTGGCGGAACGTAAAGACGACGTACAGCATATTGTGCGCACCAGCAGGGCGCCTGAGCACCCTGCTGACAGGCCGCGTGCTGACCAACCTGATGAGAACGCCAGCAAAAGCGACAGAACTGAAGCCAGCCCGGTAGAAAAAGAAGCTGAACCGGAAGCGGGCGAGGCGTCCGTAAACGCATCCGACGACCGTCCTGCAAAAGCGAAAAGCGGTGCAGGACGAGCGGCTAAGGCGGCGTGATATCGACTCCGGCGCGGCGCGCGCGTCGGAGAAGCGATTTATTGCGCAAGACAGTTTTTCAGCGCCCGCATCGCCTTTTTCGCGATGTCTGACGGCGGCTGCTGGTGCAGTTCGTCATTAAAGACTTCCAGCCCCAGCGGCCCGCTGTAGCCTTTTTCAGAAAGGCAGCCAAGCAGGGTGCTCAGCGGGAAATTGCCCTCGCCGGGCAGCAGGCGACGATGGCGGGCGGTCTCTGACAGCGCGTCGATCTCGGGCGTCACGGCCAGGTCGGAAAGCTGCACGAGAAAAATCTTCTCCGCGGGTATATTCGCCAGATCGGCAACGGTGCGCCTGCGGGTAAAGAGATGAAACGCATCCACCACCAGTCCCAGACCGGCTTCATTAATATTCTCCACCAGCCGCCATGCCTGGGGGAGTGTATTGATGTGCGTACTCCAGGCCATCGCCTCAAACGCCACACGTAGCCCGCGCGCTTTTGCTTCCTGCGTCAACCAGAGCAGATCCTCTTCTTCACGTTGGGCGATACAGGCGGGATCGGTTGAGGCAGGCACCAGCAGCGTTGATGCGTCCAGCGCGGCGGCGGTATCCAGAAGGGTTAGGGCTTCGCTGCGTTTCTCTGCGCGCTTTACATCAGGCGCGCCGGTAAAGTCCAGCAGCACCTGATAATCCGTCAGCGCCAGACCCTGCGCATGGATAAATTGTGTGAGCTGCCGGACATCGCTCTGCGCTTTTTCCACATCCTGACGCCACAGTTCGATCTGTTGAAAACCCGCCCCGGCGGCAGCGCTTATTTTCTCTTCAGACGTGCCGCCCAACAGCACGGTATTCAGGAATAGTGGATTATTCGCGAATTTCATATTTCTCCCCTGTTATCGACTTAAAAAAGCAGAGCGTCGCCGCGCCCGCCAAGCGGTCATGTTGCCTTTTCACAACAAAAAAGCAGTCTAGCCGTCCCGCCTGGCATTCGTGGTCGCAACATGCCACCCTTAAGGCAGATGATTGATAGTGCGAGGGAGAGTGATGACCAGACCACCCGTGGCAAAGAAAATTCCTTTCGAAATGACGTTACACGGTGAGACGCGTACCGATAACTATTACTGGCTTCGCGATGACAGCCGTGAAAATCCTGACGTACTGGACTACCTGCATGCTGAAAATGATTACGGCAAAGCAGTCATGCAATCGCAGCGGTCGCTTCAGGATCGGTTGCTGAAGGAGATCGTCGATCGCATTCCGCAGGACGACCACTCGGTGCCCTATGTTAAAAACGGCTATCGCTATCAGCGTCGTTATGAAGAGGGGAAAGAGTACGCTGTCTATACGCGCCAGCCTGAAAAAACCACCTCGCCGGATAGCTGGCAGATCCTGCTCGACAGCAATCAGCGTGCGGCGCAGAGCGAGTTTTATACCATGGGCGGGCTGGCGGTTGCGCCGGATAACCGGCTGATGGCGGTAGCGGAGGATTTTCTTTCACGTCGTCAATACGGCATTCGCTTCTGCGATCTGGAAACCGGTACCTGGTATCCTGAAGTGCTGGAAAACGTCTCCTCTAGTTTTGTCTGGGCCAACGACAGCCAGACCCTTTATTACGTGTTAAAAGACAAGCAGACGCTGTTGCCCTGGCAGGTGTGGCGCCATCGTGCGGGAACCGCGCAGGAGGCGGACGAACTGGTTTATGAGGAAAAAGACGACACCTTCAGCGTGAGCGTGCATAAAACCACCTCACAGGACTTTATCTTAATTGCGCTCTACAGCACCACCACCAGTGAGATCCAGCTGATAGACGCCGACTATGCCGATGCCCGGCCGCATGTCTTTTGTCCGCGTCGCAAAGATCACGAGTATTCGCTCGATCACTATCAGCATCAATTTTATGTACGCTCCAACCGCGAAGGTAAAAACTTCGGGCTGTATCGCACGGCATATCTGCGCGAAAGCGCGTGGGAAACGCTGATTGCGCCGCGTGAACAGGTGATGCTGGAAGACTTCAGCGTGTTTGACGCGTGGCTCGTGGTTGAAGAGCGCCAGCGCGGCCTGACCAGCCTGCGCCAGATAAATCGTCAAAGCGGAGAGACCTTTGGTATCGCCTTTGACGATCCCGCGTATGTCACCTGGCTGGCTTACAATCCGAATCCGGATACCAGCAAACTTCGTTACGGTTACTCTTCCATGACCACGCCGGATACGCTTTTCGAACTGGACATGGACACCGGCGAGCGGTGCGTGCTGAAGCAGTCTGAAGTGAAGGGCTTTGATGCCAGCAGATATAAAAGCGAGCATCACTGGGTCACTGCCCGCGATGGCACGGAGGTGCCGGTGTCGCTGGTTTACCATCGTGAACACTATCAACCGGGTAAGAATCCGATGCTGGTTTACGGCTACGGTTCATACGGAAGCTGCATGGAAGCTGATTTCAGCGCCAGCCGCCTGAGCCTGCTCGATCGCGGCTTCATTTTTGCGCTGGCGCACATACGTGGCGGCAGCGAACTGGGGCAGCAGTGGTATGAAGACGGCAAGCTGCTCAATAAAAAGAACACCTTTAATGACTTTATCGACGTAACGGATACGCTGGTGGAGCAGGGCTACGGTCACCCTGAGAGGATTTATGCCATGGGCGGCAGCGCGGGTGGGCTGTTAATGGGTGCGGTGATCAACATGGCGCCGGAGCGATTCCACGGCGTGGTGGCGCAGGTGCCGTTTGTTGATGTGGTGACCACCATGCTTGATGAAACCATTCCGCTCACTACCGGAGAGTACGATGAGTGGGGCAATCCGGCTGACGAAACCTTTTACCGTTATATCCGCGAATACAGCCCTTATGACTGCGTGAGCCAGCAGGCTTATCCGCACATGCTGGTGACGACCGGACTGCATGATTCACAGGTGCAGTACTGGGAACCGGCAAAATGGGTGGCAAAACTCAGGGCGCTGAAGACGGATGACAGCCTGCTGCTGCTTTGTACTGATATGGACGCCGGGCACGGCGGCAAGTCCGGTCGTTTTAAATCCTGGGAGGGCGTGGCGCTGGAGTATGCTTTTCTGATCGGGCTGGCTCAGGAGACGCTCAGCGCCGGTAACGCTCACTGATCGGCTGACAGCGCGCGCTCCATTGCGCTGCGCAGATCGGGCCTGAGATCCTGAATATTTTTCAGCATCCAGCGCAGATAGCCAGGATCGCGTTTAGCCACATCGTCAACACGGCTGCCGCGATACTTACCGAAAGGAAAGGTATTCGTGGAGCCGCGCACCTGCATTCGACGTACCATTTCAGCGGCATCCCAGCCGGAAAAGGTCATAATGCGAATTAAAAGTGACGCGGTCACGTAGCAGTCGTACAGCGCCCGGTGGGCGTGCAGGCCAGCGGGCGTTTCAACTTCAAGCTTAAGCGCCTCGCGCAGCGCCTGGTTGCCATACTTCAGACCCGGCCATAATCCGCGCGCCAGCGTCATGGTGCAAATCCATTCGCCCGGCATTTCCGGCAGCATTCTGCGGTCGAAGCTGGCATTATGCGCGACATAAAAAGCGCTGCCATGATAGCGCCCTATAACCTGTTCGATGGGCGGTTTATCGGCAACCATCGCTTCCGTGATGCGATGGATAGCCATTGCCTGACGGCCGATCGGGCGATCGGGACAGACCAGATCGCTCATGGGATTCACAATTTCACCGTTAATTACGTCAACGGAGGCAACCTCAACGATGCCACCCTGCAACCCACAGGTTTCGGTATCAATCACGCGTAACATAGCTGTCCTTTTTAAGACTCAGGCAAACAGGGTAACGGATGAACTTCACCCTGCCAATGGTGGCCTTCGCGTCTGGCGATGACCACCTCCTCGTCAGCGCCGCCGACAACGATCTGCCGGCCGCTTTCATCCCATACCGCACTTTTTCCGGCGCTCTGATAGCCGCCGGTGGGCAGCGCATAATTCGCCATTAAAACCGTCATGCTGAACTGCTGCGCCCAGCGCGCGAGATGAGCGCTGTCTTCTGCATAGCCTTCCCTGGAAAGCAGCATGCCGGTCGCGTAGAGATCGGCACCACGTTCGGACGCATCTCGGGCAAACTCCTCTATCTTAATATCTGCGCAGATAGCCATCGCCACCTGATGTCGTGCATAACCAAACAGCGGCAGGCTCTCTCCCGGCTGAAAAATCCGCTTCTCATCACCGAACAGATTACGCTTGCCGTAAGCCATGCGGGTGCCTTCCGGCAAAAAAGCCAGCGCGGAAAGCAAAACCTGCTGTCCGGTACTTAGCGGTAACCCAATGACGATTGTCATTTGCGCATCGTGAGCGGCACGGGTAAAAACATCCAGGCGGGGATCGTGAATGGACATCGCCAGTTGCGGCGCCAGTGCCAGCTCATAGCCCGTGAGAGAAAGCTCGGGGAAAACCAGCAAATCGACGCGGTGTTCGGCGGCGCAGCGGATAAATTCGAGATGATGAGAAATATTCCAGTCAATATCACCGGGGCGCGCCCCGTACTGTGCTGCGGCAATACTCCAGGTGGGCATACTTTTCCTGCCTGATGGTTGCAAAGAGGTCATAACAACCGAAGCCACAGAGAAAAACAAGGCGCAGGACGCGCTATTTTTGTTTCGGTTCGTAAGGCAGACGCGACAAATTGAGCGAAAGCTGGCGATGATGCATCAGCCGCTGGCGAAACCATTCCCGCAGCGCTTCCGGCTGGTCGCGCTCCACCAGGTCGGCGACCACTGGCATGTTGTAGCGTTCTTTATAGGCGACGCCAGCGGCGGCAAGATCCACATTCACTTTATCTTTTTCGTCCTGCGACAGTTCGGCAAGATTATGATTCATGACCCTCTCCTCTGTTGGCGGCAAAAATAAAGCACTCCGGGCGCTTTCGCAAGCCCGTCATGAGGAAACACGCTGATCGTCTCGACACCTTTTTTCAGGCGGAGTATTCTTTCGACCTCAATCAGCTACCGGGCCGATCCGGTAAGGACGATTTAATGCGTAAGTTCTCTTTGATCCTGACGCTGGTGAGCGTCGCCGTATTTACTCAACAGGCTTCTGCTCACGCACATCTCAAAAACCAGTATCCGGCAGCAAATGCTAACGTCACTGCTTCGCCGCAGGCGTTGACCCTGACCTTTTCTGAGGATATTGAGCCTGCCTTCAGCGGCGTAGAGGTTATCGACGGCAACCAACAGGCGGTGCCGCTGGCCGAGGTTGAGCGCGCGCCAAAGCAGCATAATCAGCTTATTGTGCCGCTGGAGAAACCGCTGGTCTCCGGCCACTATCAGGTCACCTGGCACGTGCTTTCCGTTGACGGTCATAAAACCAAAGGGAACTATGCCTTTAGCGTGAAGTGATATGTCGCTCAGTCTTTTTTATGTGTGCTGTCGCTGGCTGCACTTGACCGCGCTGATTACGCTGGCGGGCGCAAGCGCCTTCACCGTGCTGCTTGCGCCGGCTGGCTTCAGAGATCGCCTTTCGACAAAATTTACAACGCTGCTGCGCCTGAGCGCCGCGCTGTCATTGCTGAGCGCGATATCGCTGCTGGCAGCGCAAACCGGCCTGATGGGCGAAGGCTGGTATGATATCGCCAGCGCCGATGTCTGGCAGGCCGTGCTGAACACCCGTTTTGGTCAGGTCTGGCAGTGGCAGCTTATTGCCGCTCTGACAGGTGTGATTGCGCTGGTGATAAAGGGGCGGGCGGGGCAGGTTTTACTGTTGCTGAGCGCTATCGGGCAACTGACAGGGCTGGCGTTTGTCGGCCATGCCGCCATGCTGGAAGGAACGGCGGGTACGCTGCATCGCCTGTGTCAGGGCGTACACCTGCTTTCTGCCGCCTTCTGGGCCGGTGGGCTGCTGCCGGTGCTGCTACTGATGAAAGATATTCGTCAGCGGATAAGTCAGGATGAGGCCATTTCTACCCTGATGCGCTTTTCGCGTTACGGTCATCTGGCCGTATCATTAACGATCCTCAGCGGCATAATCAACGCGCGCATTCTGTTGGGCTGGCCGCCGAGCAGCTTTCGCCTTTACAGCCAGCTGTTGCTGGCCAAGGTATTGCTGGTTGCGCTGATGAGCGGCATCGCCCTGATCAATCGTTATCTGCTGGTGCCGCGTTTTCGCCGTCGGGAGGGAACGTCCCGACGCAGTTTTATGATATTAACCGTTGCCGAACTGCTGATAGCAGGCGCCGCGCTGGCGCTGGTCAGCCTGTTTGCCACGCTGGAACCGGCGTGACGTGATAATTCACCGCCGTATAGCGGACATTATTAAGAGAGTGAAAGATGATGAAAAAGGTAGTTGGCCTGGTACTGGCGCTGAGTTTGTGTTCTGATGCGCTGGCGGCGCAGATTATAACCGTCAGCCGGTTTGAAATTGGTAAAGACAAGTGGGCGTTTAACCGTGAAGAGGTAATGCTGACCTGCGGGAAAGGCGGGGCGCTTTTTGCTATCAATCCCAGCACGCTGGTGCAGTATCCGCTGAACGATACTGCTGAGACGCTGGTAAAAAATGGCAGTGCAAAAGGACAACCGATCAGCGTTATACAGATTGACGATCCGCAGCATCCGGGCGAAAAGAAGAGCCTTGCGCCATTTATCGACCGGGCACACACGTTATGCGACTGACAGACGCGTAGTGGGCCGGGAATGTGATTATTCCTTAAGCGTTGTTTAATTCTTACGCCTGGATCACAAATGCACAACTCTTATGGATTAACGTTGACAACTGACTGGAAAAGCTCCACTGGCGAACTATCTTTAAAAGTGCAAGGCGTCATCGCCTGCATCAATGCCAACTTTTAGCGCACGGCTCTTTCGAAGAGCCATTTCCCTGGACCGAAGACAGGAATCGTCTTCGGTCTTTTTTTGCTTGTAATAAAACAGTGCACATGACTGCGTTTCGCTAACACCTTCAGGAGGAAAAAACATGAAAAACGAGAAAGAGATTTCGATTGACGCGTTTACCAGTACCGAAAAAGAGCTTGTCGAGGTAAAAATTAAACAGCTGACGCTCAAGCTGGCACATGTTCCCAGCAAAAAAGAGGAGAAGGAGATCGTCAAGGAAGCGAAACGCTCGGTAATGAAATCGCGGGTTGAAAAGGAAACCACCAAAGCCGTGCTGGCGAAAAAACCGCGTAAACCGTCTGCGGCGAAAGAGAGCGAAGTGAAAGAGTTTAACTGGACGGCGTCCGTGCGTAAAAATCCGCGTGCGCTAAAATAAAAAGGTATTGTCTTTCCGGGCAACACTCTTTTTAACGCGCGACTGCGGGTGCGGCGATGCTCTATCACTATCTCGACGGCAAAAACTGGCGGCATATCTATCTGGTGGGCGATTTGCACGGCTGCAAATCGATGCTCGACAGCCAGCTGCTGACCTGCCGTTTCGATCCTCAGCAGGATTTGCTGGTGGCGGTCGGCGATCTCATCGATCGCGGCCCGGACAGCATGGGATGTCTGTCGCTGCTCCAGGCGCCGTGGTTTCGCAGCGTTCGCGGCAATCACGAAGAGATGGCATTGAACGCAATTCATCACGGCGCGCACCAACAATGGATAAGAAACGGCGGCGACTGGTTCTATCAGCTTCAGGGCGCGCAAATGATTGAAGCGAAGCATGCGCTCAGTCTTTGCAACCAACTGCCGTTAATCCTGCATATTTTGCTCGACGGGCGCGTGGTGGTGGTGGCGCACGCTGACTATCCCGCCGCACACTATTCATGGGGAGCGGAGGTGGATCCCTATGAGGTGGTCTGGAGCCGCGCGCGTATTGAGCGAGTTCAGAACGGGCGCGGCGGCAAAATAACGGGCGCCGATGATTTCTACTTCGGTCATACGCCGCTCTCTTCTCCGCTGCACGCCTTTAATCTGCACTACATCGACACCGGCGCGGTGTTTGGCAACACGCTGACGCTGGTGCAGATTCAGTAATGCTTCAGGATGAAAACAGCTTTCCGTCGCGGACTAAATCGCGCGGGTAGTTGTTCTTTATCCGGTTGCCCACTTTCTTAGCGATACCCACAGGCTGCTGCTGACAGGTGACCAGAAATTCGCCATCAGGCAACGCCGTTTCAGGATAGATATCCCGTCCTCTGTACCACTCTTCCGCCTGCGTAGCCGTCAGCGCTACGCTGTTTTTCGCCTGCGCGTCACCGAGCGCAATCGCCGCTTCATGCTGCCAGCGATAGCCTTTCGGGAACGTTTCTGCGAGCTTCAATCCGATGCGTGAAAAGCGTACTTTGCCCAACAGTGGCTCCAGCGCGCGTGGAAACAGCCAGCGTTCTTTATCACGTTGCCACAGCGAACAGCTATCCGCTTCCCAACGCAGGCCGGCTTTTGCCGCCGCAGCCACGATCGCGTTGTGTTCGTCCAATTTGACCGGTGCGAACGGAAGCTTACCCACTTTATAACCCGGCACCGGCAACGGCGGCACGCTGGCGAGCTTCCTTAACCGGGCGACAAAAAAGCCTTCGCTGTCGAAAATCTGTGGGAACACGTGCAGAAAACCTTCCGGCGTGGCGGCGGCTTCGGCGCCCGCGAACAGCCTGTCCAGCGGCTCAATCGCCACCGCATCCGGGTAGCGTGCCATCAGCCACGCAATCGCCTGCTGGTTTTCAGCCCGATTAAGCGTGCAGGTTGAATAGACCAGCGTGCCGCCAGGGCGCAAAGCATGAAACGCGCTGTCGATCAGATCGTGCTGGGTGGCGGCGATGTCAGCGATACTCTCCGGCGACCAGTTGCGTAATGCGTCGCGATCCTTGCGGATCACGCCTTCGCCGGAGCAGGGGGCATCCAGCAGGATCGCATCAAACGTTTCCGGCAGTGCTGCTCCAAAGACGCGGCCATCAAAATGGGTGATAGCCGTATTGCTGATGCCGCAGCGGCTGAGGTTAGCGTGCAGTACCTTCACCCGGCTGGCGGAATACTCATTGGCGAGGATCGCGCCTTTATTCGCCATCCTGGCCGCAATCTGGGTGGTTTTCGAACCGGGTGCGGCGGCGACATCCATGACGCGTTCCGGCGTCGGACAGCCATCAAACAATGCGGTGACCGGCAGCATAGAACTGGCTTCCTGAATGTAATAAAGCCCGGCGAGATGCTCTGCCGTGCTGCCCAGCGGCAAGGCGTCGGCGTCCTCTCTGGCGATCCAGAATCCTTCATCGCACCAGGGAATGGGCGTAAGCGACCAGTTATAAGGCTCAACTTCCTTCAGAAAATCCGCCACGCTGATTTTAAGCGTGTTGACGCGTACGCTTCGACGTAAAGGTTGTTGGCTGATTTCGATGAAACGCGCGAAGTCAGCGCTGTCTGGCAGCAAATCGCGCATTTGTTGCAGGAAAAGATCCGGAAAAACAAGCTGGGAAGATAACGACACTGAACGGTTCCGCTGATGGAGAATAGCCGCAGTTTATCATGCTCAGGCACAAAATTTAGTGAAAGTACGCGCCTTCCCTGGCGCGTGATGCTTTTCATTGCGGTGAGTTAGCGGGCAGCGCGGTTCCCCATTTGCGCCACTCTTTGGGCTCTTCATCATCCAGCATAAAGTGCTTGCCCGGCGTCGCCTGTGGCGCCAGCGGCACGGTTGGCGGCGTGGCGAAGGCGATGCCGCCCTGAATGAACTGCTGGAAGGTGCCGGTTTTCACCACGCCGCCAATCAGGCCAAACTTGAAGTTATAGCCGGAAGCGAGCCAGAACACCGAGTTGTTCCGCACCAGGTGTTGGTATTTCTTGCTGATGCGCAGGGTGATCTGCACGCGGTCGGCCATGGCGCCAAGCGACGTACCGGTCACTGTACCGACTTCGACACCACGGAACAGCACCGGCGTTCCCACGGAGAGCGAGCCGCCTTCCGGCGCGTCCAGCACCACGTTCAGCCCGTTAAGATAGCGCGCGTCGGTGATGGTGGATTCCTGAAGCTCAAAGCTGCGCTGGCTGCGGCCCTTGCCCGGATCGATATTGATGTAGTTTTGCAGCAGCGTATCCAGATGATTCACGCCCGCAGCGGAAATCTCGGGTGAGACCACGGAAAAACGCGTGCCCAGCCGGGCAAAATCTTTTACGTATTCCGGATAGAGCACCGCTTTTGCCACCACCTGGTTTCTGTCGTCATTAAATGCCAGCGACTCAACCTGGCCGATAGTGATGCCCAGATAGCGGATCGGCATGCCCGGCGCAAGCTTGCTGGCGTCATAGGTCACCAGAGAGATCTGGCTGCCCACCGCGCGGGCGGCGGTTTCAGAGTCGTACAGCGTGCGCTGATCTTTGCTGCTCAGGCCCACACCTGCGCCGGACAGGTTATCAAAGCTGATTGCGCCACGCAGGGCACGATTCAGCGGCGAGGCCTGCACCGTCAGGCCGCTGCCGTTAAGCTGCACGCGTGCGCCGCCTTCCGACCAGAACACGCTGTTTTCCGTCAGCAGCTTCTGGTACTCCGGCTTGATGTGCACCAGGACATCGAACTGGTTGGCTTTAGGAATGACATCGACGATTTCTCCCACCTGAAATTTGCGATAGAGCACCACCGAGCCTTTCTGAATATCCGGCAGGCTGGTGGCGCGCAGCGTGAGAGTGGTAGGAGGGCGGTCGGTAGTGATCCCCGCCGCGGCTTTCTCCGCGTTGGCATAAAGCGGATAGGTGGTTTTTACCTCGCCTTTGCCGCCGGGCACCAGGCGGATGCCGCCATCCACCCATTCGCTGGCGCTGGCGCCGATCACTTCCATTCCATCCAGCCCGAGCTTCACGTCCAGGCGGCTGTTGATAATAAACTTGCTGTCGCCATGTACCAGATGGCGATGTTCCGGCGCAATCGCCACGCGAAACGCCACGCCTTTTTCAGTGAGTTCACGACTGACCACCTGGCCAATCTGCATGCCGTGAAGGATTAGCGGCTGGCCGGCGTTGATGCCGTAGCTTTCCGGCGCGGTCAACTGCACCGCCAGCGTATCGGGGCGCTGAAGCAGCGAGGCGTCGCTTTGCAGGACGGTAAAACGGCTTTGCGGCTCGCCGTCGCCGGGAACCAGTTCCAGCGTATTGCCCGTCAGCAGGCTGCTTAAATTGGCATCGGTCAGGCTGATTTTCGGGCTGCGCATCTCAATGCGCGTGCCGCTGCGCATCAGGCCGATAACGGAAGGATCGAGCGTCAGCTCGCCGGTAACGCCGCTGCCGCCGTGCAGGTTAAGGGCGGTAAGCGTGCCGACTTCCAGCCCCTGATACATCAGCGGCGTGCTGCCCGCCTTCAGGTTTTTACCATCCGGCAGATCCAGCGTAACAATTACCCCGCGCTGGCTGTGTGCCAGATCGGGATAGAGCGAATAGTCGTCATCCGTTCTTGCCTGCGCTGACTGCGCCGGCGAATCAAAGGCGATGGCGCCATTAACCAGCGCGGCCAGGCTCTCCAGCTGGACCTTCGCGCCGCTCAGCCCGACGTCAGCTTTGACGCCGGAAACGTTCCAGAAGCGGCTGTCTTTTTTCACCAGATTGGTAAAGCGACGCTCAATCAGCACGTCGATTGTCACATCTTTATTACCCGGATTGATGCTGTAGTCATACACGCGGCCCACCGGGATCTTGCGGAAATAAACCACCGAACCGGTATTGAGTGAGCCAAGATCGGTGGCGTGCAGATGCACCAGCAGCTCCCCGGTGTTGACGCGATATTTCGGTTGGGTATCCAGCGCCACAAAGCTTTCGCGCGGTTTCCCCTTGCCGGGCATCATGCCGATATAGTTACCGCCAACCAGCGCATCCAGCCCCGACACGCCCGCCAGAGAGGCCTTTGGCGTCACCAGCCAGAACTGCGTGTCTTCACGCAGCGCATCGCGCATGTCGCTTTTGATGCTGGCTTTGATTTTGATGGTACGCAGATCGTCGGTCATGCTGATGCTCTGCACCATGCCGACCTCAACGCCCTGGTAACGCACCGGCGTCCGGCCCGGAGTGATGCCGTCCGCCGTGGCGAAATCGATGGTGACCGTGGTGCCGCGCTCCTGGTAGTTGGTCCAGACGAGCCAGCCTGCAATCAGCATGGCAATAAAAGGCAGCAGCCAGAATGGCGAAATCCTGCGGCGGCTTTTAATGCGTGCATTAGTCGGTGTAGTCGGCGTTTCCTGTTGCATGTGCATCCCAAAGTAAACGACTATCCAGCCATTCAACGGCCATGATAGTGAGAATAACCGCCGAGCCGAAATAGAAGGCTGCCGGTCCCATGGTAAAAGCCAAAAGCTGATCGCGATTGACCAGCGACATCGTTAACGAAATAACAAACAGATCGAGCATCGACCAGCGTCCAACCCAGGTCACCACCCGCAGCAGCCTGACGCGCGTTTTCAGCCCCTGTTCGCACTTAAAATGGATGCTCAGCAGCAGCGTCAGCAGCACGATCACCTTGGTGAACGGCACTAAAATACTGGCGATAAACACCACCGCCGCAATCGGAATATTGCCTGAGGCCAGCGACATGATGCCGGAAAGAATAGTATCCTCCTGCCGCGCGCCGTTCAGATAGATGATTGAGATCGGCAGCGTATTCGCCGGGATCAGTAAAACGATCGAGGCGATAAGCGCCGCCCATGATTTTTGCAGGCTGTGACGGCGACGAAAGCGCAGCGGCGTATGGCAGCGCGGACAGCGACCGCGCGCGTCCGGCAGGCCGGTATGGTGGCAGTTGAGGCACACCTGTAGCCGCTCAGGCGAGACATTGAGCCGTGGCTGTGGGTAAAAACGGTGCCAGAGCTGCTCGCTGTTCATATGAATCAGCGTAATGACGCTCAGCAGCACCAGCAAAACAAATGCAATCAGGCCGGGCCCTGGCGTAATTTCTGCGTAGTCCTGCACTTTAATAGACGCAATGCCGATACCCACCAGATAGATATCCAGCATCACCCATTCGCGCAGGCGTTCAAACATCAGCAGAACAGGGCGAAGATTCATGCCGGCGCGTTGGCCGAAATAGAGCCAGGCGATGGAAGCCACCAGCGTGGCCGGCGCGCCGATGGTGCAGAAGGCGACCATGGACGCGGTAATAACGTCTCCCTGGCGGGCCATCTGAATTACGCCGCCAAACAGGCTGGCGCTGATATTGCTGCCAAGCAGGCGGACAGACATCAGCGATTCGCCAAAGGCGAACGGCATAAGCAGCAGCATGGTGACCGCCATCGCGGCAAGGCGCGTCATTGACCAGTCACGGCCATTCAGAATTCGCGCGTTGCAGCGCGGGCAGTGCGCTGACTGGTCAGAGTTGACGTCTGGTAAGGAAAAAAGGGTATCGCATTGGGGACAACGCTGATAACGTGCCTGTGGCAAAGCCTCACTGATAGCGTGTATTTTCATAATCCTGACTAAGCTGAAAGCCCCGACTGCACTGGGTTGGGTTAGGCCACGTTACTGACTTTCGGCGGGCCGGGAAGCCCCTGCTTCAGGGCCAGCCGATTAAGAGTATATTAACAAATACACCCTATCGTCCTGAACATTTGATACTTTTTTTAAACATGCGTGCTCATTTTGTGCCGCGACCTACGTTTCCACCAATGGTTAGATAATGACTAAAGCAGAATTTTATGCGGAACTGACCCGCGATTCGAACGCCCTGATTGCGGGTGAAACCAGTTTTCTTGCCGTCATGGGCAATTGCAGTGCGCTATTATTTGAGCGGCTGGAAAGCGTGAACTGGGCGGGATTTTACCTGCTGAGTGAACCCGACACATTGGTGCTGGGGCCGTTTCAGGGGAAAATCGCCTGCGTGCGCATTCCTGTGGGTAAAGGCGTTTGTGGTACCGCCGTGGCGCAGGGCGTGATTCAGCGCGTCGCCGATGTTCACGCCTTCCCGGGGCATATCGCCTGCGATGCCGCCAGCAATGCGGAAATCGTTCTGCCGCTGATCGTTAACGGCCAGACGGTCGGCGTACTGGACATCGACAGCGTAACGCATCATCGCTTCGACCAGCAGGATGAAGAAGGGTTGAAAGCCCTGACCGACGGACTGTGTAAGGTGCTGGCTGAAACCGATCTGCAAAAATTTATTGCGATGAAACACAGCTAAAGCGCTGGATAACGTAGCATTTGCCGATGGGGTCATTATAATGGCGCCTGTTCATGCCTGCGGCTTATTGGCAATTCCGTTGTAATCAGGAAAATTCATGGAAAATCAACCTAAGTTGAATAGCAGTAAAGAAGTCATCGCTTTTTTGGCCGAGCGTTTCCCGCAATGCTTTAGTGCCGAAGGCGAAGCAAAACCGCTGAAGATTGGTATCTTTCAGGATCTGGTTGAACGCGTTCAGGGCGAAATGAACCTGAGCAAAACCCAGCTTCGCTCCGCGCTGCGTCTTTACACGTCGAGCTGGCGCTACCTGTACGGCATCAAAGCAGGCGCAGCCCGCGTGGATCTCGATGGCAATGCCTGCGGCGAACTGGATGAGCAGCACGTAGAACATGCCCGTAAGCAGCTTGAAGAAGCGAAAGCGCGCGTTCAGGCGCAGCGTGAGCAGCAGCAGGCGAAAAAACGTGAAGCGGGTGAAGAGACCGCGCCGCGCCGTCCGCGCAGGCCGAAACCTTCTGCAGAAGGTGAGCAGCCGCGCAAAGTTCGCAGCAAACCTGCTGCCGGACGCGCGCCTTCCGCAGAGCGTCAGCCACCGCGCACGCAACCCGTCACCGACACCGCCGCACTTCAGCCGGGCCAGAGCATTAAAGTCACCGCAGGCAAAAGTGCAATGGACGCAACCATTCTTGAAGTCACTAAAGATGGCGTCCGGGTTCAACTGGCTTCCGGTCTGGCAATGATCGTACGCGCAGAACATTTACAGTTCTGAAACGGAGGCCAATCAGGGCATGAACAACTTTTTTAAAACCACCGTTATTGCAGGGTTGCTGCTTGCAGGAAACGTTTTCGCCGCCGACAGCATCACGCGCGCCGATCAGATCCCCCAGCTCCATCAGGAGCCGCAGCACGCTACCGTGAGCGAGCGCGTTTCGTCTCGCTTTACGCGTTCGCACTATCGTCAATTCGATCTTGATAAAGACTTTTCCGTCAAGATTTTTGAGCGATACCTTAATCTTCTCGACTACAGCCACAACGTGCTGTTGGTTTCTGACATTGAGCAGTTTTCTTCGCGAAAGACGCTGCTGAGTGACGAGCTGAAAACCGGCAAGCTGGATGTTTTTTACGAAATCTATAATCTTGCGCAAAAGCGTCGTTTTGAGCGTTATCAATACGCGCTGACGGTGTTAAATAAGCCGATGGATTTTACCGGTCATGACACGATCGATACCGATCGCAGCAAGATGCCGTGGCCAAAAACTACCGCTGAGCTTAATCAGCTGTGGGACGCGAAGGTCAAATATGACGAGCTGAGCCTTAAGCTCACCGGCAAAGACGAAAAAGAAATTCGTGACGTTCTGACCAAACGCTATCAGTTTGCTATTCGCCGCCTGGCGCAGAGCAACAGTGAAGATGTTTTCCAGATGGCGATGACCGCGTTTGCGCATGAAATCGATCCGCACACCAACTATCTCTCGCCGCGCAATACCGAGCAGTTCAATACCGAAATGAGCCTGTCGCTCGAAGGTATCGGCGCGGTGTTGCAAATGGATGAAGACTATACCGTCATCAACTCAATGGTAGCGGGCGGCCCGGCGGCGAAAAGCAAAGCGATCACCGTTGGCGATCGTATTGTTGGCGTCGGCCAGCCCGGCAAGCCGATTGTTGATGTGATTGGCTGGCGTCTCGACGACGTTGTCGCACAAATCAAAGGCCCGAAAGGCAGTAAAGTTCGGCTGGAAGTGCTGCCTGCCGGTAAGGGCACCAAAACGCGCATCGTGACGCTGACGCGTGAGAAAATTCGCCTTGAAGATCGGGCGGTGAAAATGACGGTGCATAACGTCGGCAAAGAGAAAGTCGGCGTGCTGGATATTCCCGGTTTCTACGTGGGCCTGACGGATGACGTAAAAGTGCAGCTTCAGAAACTGCAAAAGCAGAATGTGAACAGCATCGTCATTGATCTGCGTACTAACGGCGGCGGGGCGCTGACGGAAGCCGTATCGCTTTCCGGCCTGTTTATCCCGTCCGGCCCGGTGGTGCAGGTTCGTGATAACAACGGTAAAGTGCGTGAAGACAGCGATACCGATGGCACGGTGTTCTATAAAGGGCCGCTGGTGGTGCTGGTCGATCGCTTCAGTGCGTCGGCATCGGAGATTTTTGCCGCTGCGATGCAGGATTATGGCCGGGCGCTGATCGTGGGCGAACCCACCTTTGGTAAAGGCACCGTTCAGCAGTATCGTTCACTGAATCGTATTTATGATCAGATGCTGCGCCCTGAATGGCCTGCGCTGGGTTCGGTTCAGTACACCATTCAGAAGTTTTACCGCATCAACGGCGGCAGCACGCAGCGGAAAGGCGTAACTCCCGATTTGCTGATGCCAACCGGCGTTGAAGCCGTGGAAACCGGCGAGAAGTTTGAAGACAACGCGCTGCCGTGGGACAGCATCAACGCCGCCAGCTTTACCAAAACGGGCGATCTGAAACCGTTTGGCGCGCAGTTGCTGAAGGCACATCAGGATCGCATCGCCAACGATCAGGAGTTTCAGTACATCATCAAGGATATTGCTCGCTTCAACGCGATGAAAGACAAGCGTAAAACCATTTCGCTGAATCTTGCCGAGCGTGAGAAAGAGAACCATGAAGATGATGCGCTGCGCCTTGAGCGAATCAATGCACGCATGAAGCGCGAAGGCAAAAAACCGCTGGCTAAGCTGGAAGACCTGCCGAAAGAGTATAAAGAGCCGGATCCCTACCTTGATGAGACGGTCAATATCGCTAACGATCTGGCGCGATTAACAAAATCTTAATCGCCGGCAACGGGCAGCAAATAACACCAAAGGCACAGCGCAGGCTGTGCTTTTTTTTTGGGCGACTCGCCGTTGACTGCTTGCGGTTTGACTGAGCGCGTAAAGAGAGCGGCGCAGTGTAAAGTTATGTCTTTTTAGTGACTTAAAGGTTAAGAGTGCTTGAAATGTTTTGATCTGCCCCTACGATGGATAACCGCTACAAGCGATTTTTATAACTGAGGAAGATTAAACGATATGATGCGTATTGCGCTTTTCCTGTTGACCAACCTGGGCGTAATGGTGGTCTTTGGGCTGATCCTCAGCCTGACGGGGATTCAGTCAAGCAGTGTTCAGGGCCTGATGATCATGGCAGGTCTGTTTGGCTTCGGCGGTGCGTTTGTTTCACTGCTGATGTCGAAGTGGATGGCGTTGCGTTCCGTTGGCGGTGAAGTTATTGAGCAGCCGCGCAATGAAACCGAGCGCTGGCTGATGCAGACTATTTCGCAGCAGGCCCAACAGGCCGGCATTGCGATGCCGCAAGTGGCTGTTTATCATGCGCCGGATATCAACGCCTTCGCTACCGGCGCCCGCCGGAATGCGTCACTGGTTGCCGTTTCGACCGGCCTGTTGCAAAACATGAGCCGTGACGAAGCGGAAGCGGTGCTGGCGCATGAAATCAGCCACATTGCCAACGGTGACATGGTCACCATGACGCTGATCCAGGGCGTGGTGAACACCTTTGTGATCTTTATTTCGCGCATACTTGCGCAGGTTGCCGCAGGTTTTATGTCTGGCGATCGCGAAGAGGGTGAAAGCAGCAACGGTAATCCGCTGGTCTATTTTGCGGTTTCAATGGTGCTGGAGCTGGTCTTCGGTATTATTGCCAGCATCATTACCATGTGGTTTTCACGCCACCGTGAATTCCATGCCGATGCGGGTTCCGCACGGCTGGTCGGTCGTGAAAAGATGATTGCCGCGCTTCAACGCCTGAAAACCAGCTATGAACCGCAGGAGGCGAGTACCATGATGGCCTTCTGTATCAACGGCAAATCAAAAACCTTCAGCGAGCTGTTCATGTCGCACCCGCCGCTGGATAAGCGCATTGAAGCGCTACGCAGCGGTCACTATCTCAAATAATAAAGCCGGGCTGAAAAGCCCGGTTTTTTTTCGTTACAGCTGCGCCCGCGGTTGAGTTATCCGCAGGGCGCTGACCACGGCGGCAACCGTGGCGCAGCTTCCCGCCAGCAGGAGCGAGGCATGCGTTCCCTGCGCATCGAACAGGTTAAACATCAGCGCCACCAGCGCCGCGCCGGTGGTCTGGCCCAGTAAGCGCGCTGTACCCAGCATTCCGCTTGCGCCGCCGCTGCGATGACGTGGCGCTGAAGAGATAATCGTGTGGTTATTCGGCGACTGAAAAAGACCGAACCCTGCGCCGCACAGTGCCATTCGCCAGATAATATTCAGGTCACCCGGCGCGTCAGGCAGCAGTGCCAGCGCAAACAGGCCGAGGGCGAACATCGCCAGCCCGATGGCGCCCAGCAAGCCGGCGTGATAGCGCTCAATTAATCGTCCGGCGACCGGCGCCATCACCATTGTCGCCAGCGGCCACGGCGTGAGCAGCAGGCCGGTTGCCACCTCGCTGCGGTGCAGCACCGTTTGCAGAAAAAAGGGCAGCGAAACCATCGCCAGCATCTGCGCGCAAAAAGAGCAGATGGAGGTACCGATAGAAAGCGAAAAAACCGGAATGCGAAACAGATCAACCGGCAGCAGCGGAAAGGGCAGGCGTAGCTGACGGCGAATAAAAAGAAAGCCGACCACTGCCAGCGCTGCCAGTTCAGCCAACACCACGCTGCCGCTGTGGCCCTGCGCAAAGCCGCTCAGCGCCGAAATCAGCAGGCCGAAGGTCAGTGCATTCATCAGCGCGCTGAGAACGTCAAAGCGCTGATCCTTTGGCCTTTGCGCATTATCCGGCAGAAAGCGTAATGCCAGCACCACCGCTGCAATGCCCACGGGAACGTTTATCAGAAACAGCCACTTCCATGAGGCAACCGACAATACCGCCGCCGCCACGGTTGGGCCCGCCGCCGTTGAAACGGCGACAATCAGCGAGTTGATGCCCATCCCACGCCCCAGATAGCGCTGCGGATAGATGATCCTGATCAGCGCCGTATTGACGCTCATCAGGGCGGCGCCGCCAAAGCCCTGGAGAATACGCGACACCGTCAGCGTGGTCAGCGAGTCGGACAGTGCACAAAGTAACGACGTACAGGTAAACACCACCAGTCCGCACTGATAGATGCGTCGATAGCCAATAATATCGCCAAGAAACGAGAGCGGAAGCAGCGCCACAACAATAGCAAGCTGGTAGGCGTTAACAATCCAGATCGAGCGGGCCGGGCTGGCATGCAGATCGTGCGCAATGGTCGGTAAGGCAACGTTGGCGATCGCGCCATCCAGCACGGCAACAGTGATCCCCAACGCAATCGCCAGGATTGCGCCATAGCGCTGTGGAACGGGTAAACCGTCCGGTTGAGTAATTTGCGGCATAGACCTGAAGATGTCAGCAGAGGGAATGTCCATGCTAGGGGTTTTTTACTGAATGATCCAATGGCTACGCTTTTAATTGTGCAAAAGCCCGGTGAGGGCAGGCCACGGCATTGCGCAGAAGGCACGTCAAAACGTATACTAAAAATAGTGTTCCATTTTTTCTGAAACGGATAAAAAGCTATGGTAAGCAGCGATATGGATAAACAACCTGACGCGGTATCTTCAGTGATGAAGGTTTTTGGCATTTTGCAAGCGCTGGGTGAGGAGAGAGAGCATGGGATAACCGAGCTTTCTCAGCGAGTTATGATGTCAAAAAGCACGGTATATCGTTTCTTACAGACGATGAAATCGCTGGGTTATGTTGCACAGGAAGGCGATTCCGACAAATATACCTTAACGCTTAAACTGTTCGAGCTGGGCGCAAAGGCGCTTGAGAATGTCGATCTGATCCGCAGCGCCGATATTCAGATGCGCGAGCTTTCCCGCCATACCAAAGAGACCATCCACCTTGGCGCGCTGGAGGAAGACAGTATTGTTTACATCCACAAGGTTGATTCCCTGTATAACCTGCGTATGTATTCACGGATTGGCCGCCGTAATCCGCTTTACAGCACGGCTATCGGCAAGGTGTTGCTGGCCTGGCGCGACCGGGCGGAAGTGGAAGAGATCCTCAGCGAAGTGACGTTCAAACGTAGCACTTCACGTACCGTTGGCAGCGCGGAAGAGCTCATTGCGCAGCTTGATCGGGTGCGGGCGCAGGGGTACGGCGAAGACAACGAAGAGCAGGAAGAGGGATTACGCTGTATTGCCGTGCCGGTTTTTGACCGCTTTGGCGTGGTCGTCGCAGGCATGAGTATCTCCTTTCCGACTATTCGTTTCGATGTCGGGCAGAAACAAAATTACGTCGCCATGCTGCATAAAGCGGCCGGAAAGCTATCCGCGCAGATGGGCTACCGCGACTACCCTTTCTGAGCAATCAGGCCAGCCGGCAAGGCTGGCTTAATTATCAATGACGTCAGTGCTTTTCTTGAGCAAGGGGCACTGCGTAACGCCAACAATTCCGCTGTCCGTATGCAGATATTGAGCCGAAACAACGCCGCGGGCGGTAAGGTAACGGCACTGCAACCCCATTCCTGCCACGTTTTCCGAGCTCCCGGCCAGTATGCCGTAACCGGTAACCAGTAGCGCAAGCCAGATCAGAATCAGCAGCGAAACAATGCGAATCAAAAATCTCATGGGTTCCTCGTAAAATATTTATCGCAGACAGGCTTGTGTCCGGTCACGTTAATCAGGACTGCGAAAAGGCTCGCAATGGGTAAAGAGAATACACAACCTGGCACATAATGCCTGCGTGAAGGTTCTGAATTCTTTTCTTTCTGGCTACTATTTTGCAATCGACAGGGTAAAATCCATGCACATCTGTAGCGTTACGTAACGGGAGTAAAGAAGCCTCTATGAACGAACTGGCAAACGGCATGTTCGCGCCAATAATAACCGTCGTCCTGTTTTTTGCAGGCGTTGTGATCTGGTTTTTTATCAATCGCGCCAGTGTCAGAGCAAATCAACAGATCAAACTGCTGGAGGCGCTGTTGGAAGAGCAGAAGCGTCAAAATGCGATGCTGCGTAAACTGACGGATTCCGTCGTGGGTAAAGAGAAAACGGAAACCACGTCCGACGGGCAGGATGATAATAAAGACTTTATTCGTTTAATCCCTGAACGTTAATAAACGCAAAAAGGATGTAAGCATGGCCTGGCAAAATCCCTGGTACGATCCTGCTAAAGCGCACCATTCACCAGAAGGGTTCCGCAATGCTGCTGACCCGGATCTACGTAAAAATGGCGATCTCAATCGTTGGCGTAAAGAGCGGAAGGCACAGGGATTGCCCTTGCCGCCCGCGCTGGGCTATGAACGTTTTATTGAGACGTGGTGGCAGCCTGCCGATCTTTGCGGCAGTGAAGACGCCGTCTGGTGGTTGGGGCATGCCTGTATCCTGCTGAGGCTGGCAGGGCGCTATATACTCATTGACCCCGCACTGTCTGAGCGTGTTTCGCCAGTCAGCTTTTACGGCCCGAAGCGCAGAACACCTGCTGCGCTTAATATCGACGATTTGCCGACGCTTGATTGCGTGCTGATCTCGCACAGTCACTACGATCATCTTGATGCTCCCACTGTCAAAAAAATCCTTCGTCGCTTTCCGCAGGTGCATTTTGTGGTGCCGCTTGGGCTCGAACCCTGGTTTCATCGGCGCGGTGCGCGGCACATTACTCAGCTTGACTGGTGGGAAGCAACCGACGTGGCGGGTGCCACGATCCATGCCGTTCCCGCCAGGCACTGGAGCATGCGCACGCCTTTTGATCGTAACCGCTCGCTATGGTGTGGCTGGACAATAAAAACTGAATTGATAAATTTTTGGTTCACAGGCGATAGCGGATACAGCGAAGCGCTGTTGGCTATTCCGCAACAGCTGGGGCCTTTTACGCTGGCAGCGTTGCCGGTGGGCGCGTATGCACCAAAATGGTTCATGCAGGCGCAGCACATGGATCCGCAAGAAGCGGTTGCTCTTCATGCTGCATCAGGCGAACCCGTTAGCATTCCTATTCATTGGGGAGTATTCGAACTGGCGGACGAGTCGCTTGATGAGCCTCCCCGACAGCTTGCGGCAGCAATGGATAAAGCGGGACTGGATAAAAGCCGTTTCACCGCATGGAAAATAGGGGCGAAAATGGCCTTAAATAAACCCTGCTAAGAATAATCCTAAATTGCTATTGCGAGGCAATTAACTTTAGTCGCAGATGTTATATAAAGGTTCTATTCGAGAGCGGGGCAGAAATTAATTATTCTTCTTGTTGCCATTTAATGGGGCAGCGGAATGACACCCTTCCTTTTTTTGGTGCAATTAATTTAAACTTGTACCAAATTAATTTCCTTGTACAACGGAGCGGATTGTCTTACGTTGAATCTGCTTTAATTTAAATGAAGTTTTTGATGTAAGCTATGCCATAAAACGGTAATAAACAGGCGGTGATAAAGGGCGAAAATTTGCCCTGTCACAGGCTGTGCTGCGCGCTGCGGCGTAAAGCATCCCTTGCAGTGGTGGTAACAATATTTGACATGCAAAAATACTATTTTAATGTAATCGCTTTCAGAACGATGCTTCCTTATCAATGCGTCGGTTTGGGCTGTTTCAATTGTGTGCGGCGCATCTGTTAATGCTTAAAAATAACTTGCCATCAATTAACGAATATGTGATAACGCATGAAGTAAAACGAGGTACACTTCTGTTTATGCAAGGCATCATCAGTAAAGAAGTTTCGAGTAAAGACGTTGACGTTGAATACCGCTTCCTTGCCGAGTATTAATTCGTGCCTCATGCAGTAATGTCTCTGGTTTTTGTACGTAAGCCTCCGGGCGAATAAACACTCTAAGGAATTTGCAAAATGGCAAAGATTAAAGGTCAGGTTAAGTGGTTCAACGAGTCTAAAGGTTTTGGTTTCATCACCCCAGCCGACGGCAGCAAAGATGTATTCGTACACTTCTCTGCTATCCAGGGTAATGGTTTCAAAACGCTGGCTGAAGGCCAGAACGTTGAGTTCGAAATTCAGGATGGTCAGAAAGGCCCTGCTGCTGTGAACGTTACCGCTATCTAATTCTCGATCTTAGCCTGCTATTGCCGCACTGCGCGCGATCCGGGCAAAAATCTGAATACTAAAGCCCTGCCCTGGCGGCAGGGCTTTTTTGTTGAAGAAAAATTTTTTGCCGTTTGTCAGTGCCTTTCCGGTAAAATGCCGCCTCAAATCTGAACCGGAGCGTGGTTATGTCCTATCTTTGTCCCCTTTGCCATCAGCCGCTGTTGCCTGTATCAGGCGGTTTGCGCTGCGAAAACCGGCATCAGTTTGACCGGGCCAAAGAGGGCTACGTCAACCTGTTGCCGGTGCAGCACAGGCATTCAAAACAGCCGGGCGACAGTGCGGAAATGATGCAGGCCAGACGCGACTTTCTTGATGCGGGCCATTATCAGCCATTACGGGATGCGGTTTGCGATCTGCTGGCGCGTCTGCTGCCTGAACAGCCGGTCAACGTTTTGGACATCGGCTGTGGGGAAGGGTATTACACCAATGCCGTGGCAACCCGCTTTCATGCAGGGGAACGCGCGATGGTTTATGGTCTGGACGTCTCCAGGGTCGCTATCCGCTACGGCGCAAAGCGTTATCGTAACGTGGCGTTTTGCGTTGCCTCCAGCCATCGTCTGCCGTTCGCAGAGAATCAGTTTGATGCCGTGCTGCGTATCTATGCGCCCTGCAAGGCTGAAGAGCTGGCGCGCGTGGTGAAGGAACAGGGATATGTGGTGACGGTTACGCCCGGTCCAAGGCATCTTATTCAGTTTAAAGCGCTGATTTATCAGGATGTAAAGCTGCATGATGATACGCCGGAGCAGATGCCGGGTTTTGAGCTGATTGAACAGCAGTCGCTGGCCTATCCTTTCTCACTTAACAGTGAAGAGTCCGCCGCGCTGTTGCAGATGACGCCGCTGGCCTGGCGCGCCCGGCCGGAAGTCTGGGGCGTACTGGCGACAACGCCGCAGTTTGACTGTGAAACGGACTTTACGCTGCGCGTCTGGCGTCGCCATCGCGAAGAAACCGTTATGACTGGATCATAAACTGGTAAATCTGTTCGAGATCGTCCAGTTTGTTAACGTGGACGTGAAGCGGACGATTCTCGAGCTCAATCACCAGCACGCCATCTTCAGACAAATTCATGCTTTTGATGCGCGCATAGGCGATAAAAACGTTGGCGAAGAAAAATCCCTGCGCTTTAAATAACAGTTTGGGGCGGCGGAGCCAGAAGAGATAGAAAGAGAGCGCCGCCAGTACCATCAGGAGCGTTGCGGTGATCCTGGGGCCTTGCGTGGTGACGTTCTGGTAGAGCAGAATGGCAATCAGCCCCATGAATATCAGGCTGTCGAGCTTGTTACGACGCTTCAGCAGCACCTTCAGGCGTGTCTGACCGCGCAGGCGATCCATTATGAACTCATCGTATATCGCATAAAGCAGGAAAAGCGCGATAACGGCCACGATGACATAATCTGTTAACGACATCTCCAGTCCTCAAAAAAAGACATCGCGCCACCCGGGCGCGATGTCCGAAAGCGTTTCGCCGGAGGGGGCCCGGCGAAACGTTTACAGCCCCAGTAAGCCAACCCAGTAGCCAAAAATACCAATCACGAAGAAGCCCATGATAATCCACAGCGCGTTGACTTTGCGGCGCAGCAGCCACATACAGCCAAAGGTCAGCAGCAGCGGGATCAGGCCCGGCATCAGCTGATCGAGGATCGACTGAACCGTGGTGACGGTGGTTTTGCCGGTCTGATCGGTGATACGTGATACGACCAGCGGCACGTTGACGTGGGTCCACTTGTTCACCAACGCGCCCATAACAAAGAGGCCAAGAATAGAGGCGCCCTCCGTTAGTTTTTGCAGGAAACCGCCGCCCATATCACCTACGATATCAACGCCTTTGCGGTAGCCATAGGCAACGCCATAATAGCGAACCAGCATGCGCACCAGATTGAACAAAATGAAGAACAACAGCGGGCCAAGCAGGCTGCCGCTCATGGCGATGCCTGCGCCCAGCGCCGCAAACACCGGACGCACGGTACCCCAGAAAATCGGGTCGCCCACGCCTGCCAGCGGCCCCATCAGGCCCACTTTGATGCCGTTGATGGCCGCATCGTCGATGGCCGCACCGTTGGCACGCTGCTCCTCCATCGCCATGGTGACGCCAAGCACCGGCGCAGCCACGTACGGATGGGTATTAAAGAACTCCAGATGGCGCTTGATCGCCTGTTTACGGTCGTCGTTGTTAACAGGGTAGAGGCGGCGGATCACCGGCACCATCGAGTAGCAAAAGCCCAGCGCCTGCATACGTTCAAAGTTCCATGAACCCTGAAACAGGTTAGAGCGGAGAAACACGCCACGCACGTCGCCCGGCGTTAGTTTTTTCTGCGTGGTCGCAGTTGTTGTGGTATCAACCATTTTTCTCACCCTTTCCTTAATCTAATTCGTTATCAAGGTCATTAGCCACTGGACCCGCGGCCTGAGCGCCCGCCACGCGGTTATATTTCGGTGCCAGTTGAATGTAAAGCACAGCCATCACCACGCCGATGACGCCAAGCGCCACCAGGTTGAAGTTGGTGAAGGCGGCGGTAACAAAGCCAAGGTAGAAGAACGGCATCAGGTAGCCAGCACGCATCATGTTGATAACCATTGCGTAACCGACCACAACAATCATTCCACCTGCGATGTTCAGACCGTTGGTCACTACTTCCGGGATGGACTCAAGCATGCTCTGCACAACGCTGGTGCCGACGGAAACGCCCACGATCACTGCCGGAATAGCGATACGCATTGCCTGCAATACCAGCGCCGATACGTGAATCCAGGATATGGCAGAAAGATTGCCTTTCTCGGCAGCCTTATCGGCCGCGTGCTGGAAGGCGACGGTAATGGTACGAACGATAATCGTCAGCACCTGACCGGCCGCCGCCAGTGGGATAGCCAGCGCAATACCGGCGCCAACGCTCTGACCACCGGCGATAACCAGAATGGTTGAGATAATAGAGGCGAGGGCGGCATCAGGCGCCACGGCGGCACCGATGTTCATCCAACCCAGCGCGATCATCTCCAGCGTACCGCCGATGATAATGCCGGTTTTGACATCCCCTAAAACAAAACCAATTAAGGTACAGGCCACCAGCGGACGGTGAAACTGAAACTCATCAAGAATTGATCCCATACCTGCAATACAGGCGACAATAAATATCAGCACAATTTGAAGAGTGGTAATCTCCATTGCACTTCTCCTCTGACATTCGTGAACTGAGTTAAACCTGACGTATCAGGCAATAAAGTGCTACTGGCGGCCCATTTTGTTAATCAGATCCATCATTTTCAGGCGCTGATCGCTTGAGACCTTCCGAACTTCTAATTCAATACCGCGCTCGTTGAGTTTTTTGAAAGCCACAATATCTTTCTCATCAACCGAAACGGCGTTATTAACCTGCGTTTTACCCTGACGAAATGCCATACCGCCGATATTTACGCTGGGAATTTTTACTCCTGCTTCAACCAGACGCTCAACGTCGGTCGGATTAGTGAACAGCAGCATAACGCGTTCGCCCGCATATTTGGGGTTATTCCATACGCGGATCATTTTAGCGACATCAACCACATGCGCCGTCACGCCGGGAGGCGCAACCTGAGTGAGTAACGTTTTGCGGACGTGATCGGCAGCCACTTCATCGCTGACGACAATAATGCGCGTAACGTTGGTCTCTTTTGTCCAGCGCGTGGCGACCTGTCCATGAATCAGACGGTCGTCAATTCGCGCGAGGCCAATTTTCATATAGTCATTGGCGCCCATTGGCTTTTGCGCCACTGGCGCCGCTTTGACCTGAGGCGCCGCGGCAGGCGCGGGTTCAGGTTCTTTTGCCTTCAGCGCCTTCACGCCTTCACGCCCGGCTTCAACCGCGATGGCGACCAGCTCGTCAAAAGAGGGATCGTCATCACGTCCCATCAGTGTTTCCACCAGCATTGGGATATTCACCCCGGCGATCACTTCGTGATTCGCCTTATCTACCACAATGCGACTGGCGGCGTTAAACGGGCTGCCTCCCCACGTATCGACCAGAAACAACACGCCCTGACTGGTATCCAGCTCGGTGAGTCGCGCCTGATACTTCTCAATCAGGGTTTCCGCATTCTCGCCGGGTACAAAATCTATCCACCCGACGTTCTGCTGGTCCCCAAGGAGCATTTCGGCTGTTTTTATCAGCTGCTCAGCAGCCCAGCCGTGTGTGCCGATCACAATAGCAATTGTCACCTGCTACCTCCATAAACAATCATCAATGGCCGCCCGGAAGGCGGGCCGTGCGAATCTTCATCAGAGTGCCGAAGCCATCATCATGAAAGAGATTAATCTGTTATTGTGTTGGGAAGACGTTTAAGAAAAAACTTAACCCAACCTTACGACGCGATTTATTTTAGTACGCGAAAAAATAAATTATGTGACGGTGCTCAGCTATTTAGACCCTGATCTCGTTGTCAGACGCTATTGCTTAAAAGTGCAGCACGAAATGCACGTATACAAGTGTAAATGTAAGAAAACATTTTGACGCGAGCCTGGACGCTGATTAGAGTAAAGCTCCTTATTCAATACAGGAGTAACGGGCTTCAGCCCCCTCTATGGACCGTCACCGACGCCACTCTCTTTTTTTACCGGCCAGCCCGGTTAGTTCTGTTCCGTCCTTTGACGATACGCTTCACTCCCTCAACGCTTACCCCTGCTGCGCGATCCTGTCTGCGCCGGCAGCCTTTTTTCGGAGTCTGTAATGGAATTTCTCCTGGATCCTTCAATTTGGGTAGGTTTGCTGACGCTGGTTGTGCTCGAAATCGTGCTGGGTATCGACAATCTGGTTTTTATTGCCATTCTTGCGGAAAAACTCCCGCCGAAGCAGCGTGATAAGGCCCGCCTGATTGGTCTCTCACTGGCGCTGATCATGCGCCTGGGCCTGCTGTCGCTTATCTCATGGATGGTCACGCTGACGAAACCGCTGTTCAGCGTGGGCGAATTCAGTTTCTCCGGGCGCGATCTGATCCTGCTGACCGGGGGACTCTTCCTGCTGTTCAAAGCCACCATGGAGCTGCATGAGCGGCTTGAGAACCGGGAAGTCAACGCCGACGGCAACAAGGCCTACGCCAGCTTCTGGGCGGTGGTCACGCAGATCGTGGTACTGGACGCGGTTTTCTCGCTGGATGCGGTGATCACAGCCGTCGGCATGGTGAACAACCTTGCCATCATGATGACGGCGGTGGTGATTGCGATGAGCGTCATGCTGCTGGCCTCAAAACCGCTGACGAACTTTGTTAATGCACATCCAACCGTTGTGGTGCTTTGTCTCAGTTTCCTGCTGATGATTGGGCTGAGTCTGGTTGCGGAAGGCTTTGGCTTCCATATTCCGAAAGGCTACCTCTATGCCGCTATCGGCTTCTCAATTCTGATTGAACTGTTCAACCAGATCGCCCGCCGAAACTTTATGCGGCATCAGGCCAGACGGCCGATGCGCGAGCGCACCGCCGAGGCGATCCTGCGTCTGATGGGCGGTCGTCGCCAGCAGGAGAGCAGCAGCGAAAGCAGCGAAGTGGCAAAAGCGATGCCGCAGGAAGCGTTTAAGGATGAGGAGCGTTACATGATTAACGGCGTGCTCACCCTGGCTTCCCGTTCGGTACGCAGCATCATGACGCCGCGCGGCGAGATCTCCTGGGTCGATGCGATGCGTCCGGTGGATGAAGTTCGGCTTCAGCTTCTTGATACGCCGCACAGCCTGTTCCCGGTTTGCCGCGGCGAGCTGGATGAGATCATTGGCGTGGTGCGGGCGAAAGAGCTGCTGGTCGCGCTGGATCATGGTATCGACGTTGCCACCTTTGCGGCGGCCACGCCGCCAATCATTGTTCCGGAAACGCTTGATCCCATCAACCTGCTGGGAGTGCTGCGCCGCGCCAAAGGCAGTTTTGTGGTGGTGAACAATGAGTTTGGCGTGGTGCAGGGGCTGATCACGCCGCTCGACGTGTTGGAGGCTATTGCGGGAGAATTCCCGGACGAGGACGAAACGCCGGACGTGATCGCCGACGGCGACGGCTGGCTGGTGAAGGGCGGCACCGATCTTCATTCGCTTCAGCAGTTGCTGGATACGCAGGTGCTGGTTAATCGTGAAGACGACCACGCGTCGCTGGCGGGACTGCTGATAGCCCAGAAGGGACAGTTGCCAACGGTCGGCGAAGTGATTGAACTGCCGCCGCTGCGCTTTCAGGTTATTGAAGCAACCGACTATCGCGTTGATCTGGTGCGCGTGACGCGTGCGCGAACGGACAATGATGAGGAAGAGAACCCACAATAAGCCTGCCCGTCTGCCACCGTCTGGTGGCAGACGCTTCATCAGGCGCTGAGTCTCACCTTATGGCTGCTCAGCCAGACGGGAAAATCGCCCAGCGGCATCGGCCGCGCATAGTAATATCCCTGAAGCACATCGACACCTCTTTCCTTCAGATAGGCCGCCTGTTCAGCGGTTTCAACGCCTTCCGCTACCAGACTGATATTCAGCCGCTGCGCCAGTGAAATCACCATATCCGTCACCGTCGCGTTGATGGCGTCGGTGCCAATTGCGGCGGTAAACACCTTATCGATTTTCAGCACATCCGGACTGAGCGTCTTCAGGTAAGACAGTGAGCTATGGCCGGTGCCGAAGTCATCAATAGCCAGCTTCACGCCAATCTGATGCAGCTGTGAAACCACCTGACGATCGACTTCCGGCAGCGCATCCCGCTCGGTCAGTTCGACGATCAACTGCGGCACCGGGCTGGCAGGCCACCAGATATTTTGCAGATCGTTGATAATTTGCCGCTGATGAAACTGGCTTGCCGCCACGTTGATCGCAATATGAAAAGAGGTGCAGGTGGGCAGATCGGGCAGATGCCGCACCACTTCGCTGAGCACAAACCGCGTCAGGGGCGCGATCATATTCTGCCGCTCCGCCAGCGGAATAAAGAGATCAGGCGATATCCACCCGTGGCGCGGATTGTGCCAGCGCAGCAGCAGTTCGATACCGCTACAGTTTCCCGTACGGGAATTAATCAACGGCTGGCAATAAACCATAAATTCCCGCGCGGTGATGCCGTAGCCAATCTGCCAGGAGAGACTCATACGGTTGGCGGTGGCCAGCCAGACAATATACCCCAGCAGCAGGCTCAGCAGGAGCGCCAGCGGCAGCTGCGAGGGCAGTTTTTCCAGCGCCAGCCGCTCCGGTGCAGGACCAAACAGCGTGATGGAGAAGGGATAGCGCAATGACTCCGCCTTGTAACTGACCTCATCCGCAGAGGGCAACGCCGCTTCTATCATTGGATTGCCGTATTCCAGGCTCTTACCACCCACGTTGAGTATTGCACGCTCAACCCACGGCAGCGTGGGTTCGAGCAGGTAGTTGTTCATCATTTCGATATTGATAATCTGGATGATGCCGGCACGATTATCGGTATCGTTTGGCGTCCACAGCAGCAGAATGGGCGAGCCTTTAAGCAAATGATCGTCGGTACTGAGTATCATGCGCTGGTTGTTCACCGCCAGTTCAGGCCAGGTTGCACTGAAGGAGGTATGACTGTCGCCGAAGATGCTTGAGCAGTAAAGAGTGTCGCGGTCAACCACGATAATCGACCGCACGGTTTGTAAACTGGCGAGCTTTTCAATCAGTTGCGAACGTATCTGCTCGCACGGCAACCCCACCAGCCCTAACGTGTTATTGGCGGCAATATCCAGCGGAGAAAACAGGCGGTCAAAACGCTGAATAGCATTGCCCGCAAATGTTTTCGACTGCTGCTCAATGCGACTTTTCTCTTCCATGAAACGAATAAAAAGCGTAAAGATGAGCACCAATGCGGCAACGACCACAGCGATGAATAACCGCTTGCGGCGAAACTGTCCGAAAACCTCATGGGACATATGCATCAGTAACCACCCTCTACTCGGACACGCACACATAAGACCGGATATCTGTTATCGGCAGTTTACCCGGTAAGTTTAGTGAGTGAACATGAAATACAGTGGTTAATAAATCAGCGGCTTAACAGGCCAGGCCGCGATCGGAATACATCAGTCGCACTGTACCTTGATAGCCAGCCCGCCGCGTGAAGTTTCCCGATACTTGGCATTCATATCCTTACCGGTTTCATACATGGTTTCGATAACCTTATCGAGCGAAACCCGGGCCTCGCTGGTACGACGAAGCGCCATACGCGCGGCGTTGATCGCTTTAACAGCGGCAATGGCGTTCCGCTCAATGCAGGGCACCTGCACCTGTCCTGCGACCGGATCGCAGGTCAGACCGAGGTTATGCTCCATGCCAATTTCAGCGGCGACGCACACCTGCTCCGGGCTGGCGCCAAGGAGCTCGGCCAGCCCGGCAGCGGCCATGGAACAGGCCACGCCCACTTCACCCTGGCAGCCGACTTCTGCGCCAGAAATCGAGGCGTTCATTTTATAGAGAATACCCACCGCGCCCGAGGCAAGAAAGTAGCGAATGAAAATATCCGGGCTGACCGACTGGATAAAGTGATCGTAATAGGCCAGCACCGCTGGCACGATGCCGCAGGCGCCGTTGGTCGGTGCCGTTACCACGCGGCCGCCTGCGGCGTTCTCTTCATTCACCGCCAGCGCAAACATATTTACCCAGTCAATCACGTTCATCGGATCGCTCGAAAGCTTATCCGATGACACCAGCAGGCGGCGAAGCGCCGAGGCACGGCGTGGGACGCGTAAAGGGCCAGGCAACACGCCCTCTGTATTCAGCCCGCGATCGATACAGTCGCGCATGCTTTGCCACACGTCGCTAAAGTACTTTTCAATCTCCGCTTTGCTGTGCAGCGCCAGCTCATTTTTCATCACCATGCCGGAAAGCGACAGACCGGTATCGTGACAGTGCGTCAGCATCTCTCTGGCAGAATTGAACGGGTAGGGGACGTCAACGTCGTCCAGCGTGGACTGGCCGAAATGCTCTTCATCAACAATAAATCCGCCGCCGATGGAGTAGTAAGTTTTAGTGAGAAGCGGCGTCTCATGGGCAAAGGCGTGCAGGCGCAGGCCATTTTCATGCAGCGGAAGATTATCGCTACGAAATACCATGCCGCCTTCACGTGGAAATTCCACCTCGTGTTCGCCGTTTGCCAGCAGCAGCCGCTGACGCTGCTCCACATCACGAATAAAAGCGGGAATGCCATCAATGTCTACGTTCTCTGGCGAGGCGCCGGCGAGACCCATAATAATAGCGATATCGGTATGGTGACCCTTGCCGGTCAGCGAGAGTGAACCATAAACGTCAACGGCGATGCGCGTAACGTCTGCCAGTTTTCCACTGTTAACCAGTTCATCAACAAAAAGCTTTCCGGCCTTCATCGGGCCAACCGTATGGGAGCTTGATGGGCCAATGCCGATCTTGAACATGTCAAAAACGCTAATCACATCGCGCTCCTTATAAGATTGCCGGGGCCAAAAATCATCGTATCGTGGCGCACATAGTAATCATCCTGCGTGGGATTGCCGCATGAAAAAAACTAATCGACCACGTGCGAAAAACTTATGGCTGTACAGACGTTAAGGATAGCGGAAAAGCATGATATCAGTGTGACGCAGCGCGCTATTCAGCGACCTGAAGACTCAGTGCGCGAATAATGCCGGCGGTCATTCCCCAGATAAAATAATCTTCATACCAGGAGAGCCAGACACGATGATGGCGATCGCGTCGATAAATATCCAGCGGCTGATAGCGGCCCAGGCGCAGCGCTTCCTCAAGAGGCATCTCAAATATGGACTCCACTTCGTCCTCATTGGGGTGCCAGCGAACGTTGTCCGACACCACGCCCACCACCGGCGTCACCTGGAATCCGGTACTGCTGGTCACCGGCGGCAGCACGCCCACCACACGCACGCTGTGTGGCGGAATGGCGACCTCTTCCTGCGCCTCACGCAGCGCGGTGGCAATCAGCGAGGCGTCTCCGGCATCCATCATGCCGCCGGGAAACGCCACCTGTCCAGCATGCTTGCGCAGCGTTGAAGAACGACGGGTCAGCAGCAGTGAAGGTGTGGCGCGATTAACGACCGGCACCAGCACCGCAGCGCGACGCAGCGGCAGCGACGACGTTGACGGCTGGGGGCATTGCAGCACAAAACGGCTTAAAAACTGTGCCAGCACCGGAGAAAACTCACTCATGAAACGCATCCAGGCAGGGAAGTATTCGGTTAACTTTATCAAACGTTTCCTGATATTCGGCCTGTTCGATGCTGTCTGCGACGATGCCGCCGCCCGCTGAACAGTGAAGGTATCCCTGCCCGGCGATCAGCGTGCGGATAGTGATACTGGTATCCATGGTGCCGCAGGCGCTGATGTAACCGATGCTGCCGCACCAGGCATTACGGCGATGAGGTTCGAGCTGGTCGATAATCTCCATGGCGCGCACCTTTGGCGCGCCGGTAATCGATCCGCCGGGAAAACAGGCGCGAAGCAAATCGCAGGCGTCATGCCCGACGCTGAGACGAGCCGTGACGGTACTGACCAGGTGATGCACCGCCGGGAAAGCCTCAACGGCAAAAAGCTGCGGCACGCGGACGCTGCCCGGCACGGCAACCCGACCTATATCATTACGCATCAAATCGACAATCATCACGTTTTCAGCCCGATCTTTTGGCGAACTGGCCAGTTTTTGCGCCTGAAGACGATCCGCTTCCTCATCATCAAGGCGGGGAAGGGTGCCCTTGATCGGACGCGTTTCAATCGCCGAATCCACTTTCTTCAAAAAGCGTTCAGGCGAGAGACTGAGAATGGCGCTGTCTTCCAGACGCAGAAAAGCGCTGAACGGCGCACGGTTTTGTTCATTCAGCGCCCTGAACGCCTGCCATTCGTCGCCGCTATAGCCTACGCTGAAACGCTGGGCCAGGTTGACCTGGTAGCAATCACCTGCACGAAGCCAGGCCTGAATGCGGCGGAATTTTTCGCCATAGTCTTCTCGCGTCATATTCGATTGCCATGCTCCGGCGAGCCGGAAGGGCGTCCTGGCCGGGGAGCGTTGTGCGGCAAGCCAGTCGAGACGCGCCTGCGCATCGCGATGGGTCACCAGCGTTAAAGTCTGGCGATGATGATCCGCTATCAATGCCCAGTCATAGATGCCCACCGCCAAATCAGGTGTGGTAATATCCGGCTCAGCACAGGCAGGCAACGTTTCGAAACGGCGTCCAAGATCGTAACCAAACAGGCCCAGCGCGCCGCCCTGAAAAGGGAAGTCGGCGTTCTGCGCGGCCTTTAAACCGCTCTCCGCCAGCGCCTTCGACAGTAAACGCAGCGGATCGTCTTCGCTGACGGTCACCGCGCTGCCGCGCACCGTGTGCGTTAACGTCCCTCGCGTGGTGAGCGTGATAAGCGGATCGGCCACCATGATGTCAAAGCGATTGTCGCTGTGATCGGCAAAACCAGAGTGCAGCAGCATTGCCCAGGGCCTGTCGGCCACGGCGGAAAAATATTCAGTGAGCGCGTCAGGGGCGTAGTCGAGCGGAAAAAAAACAGGCGGCATAGACAGATATTCAGCAGTTTCGGATCGCAACAGGATGCAAGCCTGCCATATTTTAACGCGGAAGGCATCCGTTTGTTCAGCGTCAACACCAGACAGGAGCGAAAATGATTACAGGTCTACCGGCACTTTCACATGAGCAGCAGCAGCAGGCCGTTGAGCGCATTCATCAACTCATGTCCGAAGGGATGAGCAGCGGCCAGGCGATTCAACTGGTCGCCGCAGAGATCCGCGAAACGCATACCGGCGACATGATCGCCGCCAGATTTGAAGAAGAAGACGACGACGAGTAATACCGGGTCGACGAGGTCAGGGCGGGCGGCATCGCCCGCACTTATTTTGCCGCGATGATTTTAATTTCGACGCGATATTTCGGATTCATCAGGCCGGCCTGCACCGTGCAGCGAACCGGCGCATTACCGGGAGAAACCCAGGCATCCCAGGCACGATTCATCGCCTGAAAATCTTCTTTGTGCACCAGAAAAATCGTTGCATCAAGAATGCGGCTTTTGTCTGACCCCAGACGGCTGAGAATATTGTCAATCACCGCCAGCGCATTGGTCGTTTGCGCTTCGGCATCCTCATCCAGGTTTTCAGGTACGCTGGTGTAATAAATCGTGTCGTTATGAATGACGGCTTCAGACATGCGGTGTTCCGGATCGATACGTTCGACGGTCATTATTTTTCCTTACGGGTAATCGGTTTGCCGCAAGCCTGGCATATTTCCGGGGGCGATGTCATCTGAAGGATGGCATGACAACACGCAAGATTGACCGTTGGCATTGGCTTGCGCCGCCCTTATATCTGAGGGAATCCACTTTTTTCCGGCAGGTGACTCATGAAAAAGCAGCTTCTCATCCTTATTGTTGTGGCACTGACGGGCTGTTCATCAGCCGGGCCGGAGAAGGAAGCGCCCGGCTATGCCGCGCACTCGATAAAGTCGGCCTATGAATTTAACAAATGCCTCGCGCCTCAGTGGCTGGCACTGAACCCGGCATATGCCAGCGTGGCGGGTGCAAAGGGTTACCGGATTACCACGACGGGCGCTGTTGATTCCGTTGCAACCATTGAGATGGCCAGCGACGGCGGCGCGGACGTCAAAATATATACCGCATCGAAGGACCCGCGCGATCGCTGGATAGCCTCTGCGCGATCCTGTATGTAACGAACGCGGGCTTATACAAACCAGGCAAATACTGACATAATTACAGTACTTTTTTTTAAAACGGTGAGGGCGTGTGGCGGACGATTTTGCAGCAGAGGGCGCGCTGGCGCAGGCCATTCCGGGCTTCAGGCCGCGCGAACCCCAGCGTCAAATGGCTGAGGCAGTCACGAATGCTATTGCTAATAAGCGTGAGCTGGTGGTTGAGGCGGGAACCGGAACGGGTAAAACCTACGCGTATCTGGCGCCCGCGCTGCGTTCCGGCAAAAAGGTGATTATTTCCACCGGTTCTAAAGCGCTTCAGGATCAGCTCTACAGCCGGGATCTTCCCACCGTCGCCCGCGCGTTGAAGTACAAAGGTGCGCTGGCCCTGCTGAAAGGGCGCTCGAATTACCTTTGTCTGGAGCGCCTTGAGCAGCAGTCAATGGCGGGCGGAGAGCTGGCTGCGCAGGCGATGAGCGATCTGGTCCATCTGCGCGGCTGGTCGTCTGAAACCATTGACGGCGACATCAGCACCTGCGGCGGCGTGGCGGAGGACAGTCCGGTCTGGCCGCTGGTCACCAGTACCAATGACAACTGTCTGGGCAGCGACTGCCCGCTCTATCAGGACTGTTTTGTGGTGAAGGCGCGACGAAAAGCGATGGATGCCGACATTATTGTGGTGAACCATCACCTGTTTCTCGCTGATATGGTGGTGAAAGAGAGCGGCTTTGCTGAGCTGATCCCGGATGCGGACGTGATGATTTTTGACGAAGCGCATCAGGTGCCGGATATCGCCAGCCAGTACTTCGGCCAGCAGCTCTCCAGCAAACAGCTTCTCGATCTGGCAAAAGATATTTCAATCGCGTACCGCACCGAAGTCCGCGACGCACAGCAGCTACAGAAGTCTGCCGACCGTCTGGCGCAGAGCGCGCAGGACTTTCGCCTTTCGCTGGGCGATCCGGGTTTTCGTGGCAACCTGCGCGATCTGCTCAGCAACGCGCAGGTGCTGCGCTCGTTGACGTTATTGGATGATGCGCTTGAGCTTTGTTATGACGTGGCGAAAATGTCGCTGGGGCGCTCGGCGCTGCTGGATGCCGCTTTTGAACGCGCCGCGCTCTATCGCGGCAGGCTCAAGCGTCTGAAGGATGTGTCGCAGCCCGGCTTCAGCTACTGGTACGAATGCAACTCCCGCCACTTTGTGCTGGCGTTCACGCCGCTGTCGGTGTCGGATCGTTTCCGCGAGGTGATGGACGAGCGCCCGGCGAGCTGGATATTCACCTCCGCGACGCTGGCGGTGAACGAGCAGATGACCCACTTTGTCGAGCGGCTTGGCGTCACCAACGCCGATACGCTGATACTCAACAGCCCGTTTGATTTCGCCCGGCAGGCGCTGCTCTGCGTGCCGCGTAACTTGCCGTCGCCGAATCAGCCCGGCGGCGCACGACAGATGGCGCGTATGCTGCTGCCGCTGATTGAAGCCAACAACGGGCGCTGCTTTTTTCTCTGTACCTCGCACCAGATGATGCGCGGTCTTGCCGAACAGTTCCGGGCGATGACGACCTTGCCGGTATTGTTGCAGGGCGAAACCAGCAAGGGTCAGCTCCTGAAGCAGTTCATTTCTGCCGGTAATGCGCTGTTGGTGGCGACCAGCAGCTTTTGGGAAGGCGTGGACGTGCGCGGCGATGTGTTGTCACTGGTGATCATTGATAAGTTGCCGTTCACCTCGCCCGACGATCCACTGTTAAAAGCCCGCATGGAGGATTGCCGGATACGTGGCGGCGATCCGTTTGACGAGGTGCAGCTCCCGGACGCGGTTATCACGCTTAAACAGGGCGTGGGCCGCCTGATCCGCGATACAGACGATCGCGGCGTGCTGGTGATTTGCGATAACCGGCTGGTGATGCGGCCTTACGGCGCGGTGTTCCTTAACAGCCTGCCGCCGACGCCGCGCACGCGGGATATTGCGCAGGCGGTCGCCTTTCTTCAACCTGAGAAGCAACGGTAATTTTGCGCGCAGTATGCTATGCTGCGCGCCGAAAATTTTCTCCCGCCTGAGGTGAGTATGTCGACGCGAATTTTAGCTATTGATACGGCCACGGAAGCCTGTTCGGTGGCGCTGCTGAATGATGAAAAGATAACGGCCCATTTCGAACTTTGCGCCCGTGAGCACACGCAGCGCATCCTTCCGATGGTACAGACGATCCTTTCTGAAGGGCAAACAACGCTGACCGATCTCAACGCGCTGGCGTTTGGAAAAGGGCCGGGCAGCTTTACCGGCGTGCGCATCGGTATTGGTATTGCACAGGGTCTGGCGCTGGGTGCTGATTTACCGATGATTGGCGTCTCGACGCTGCAAACCATGGCTGAAGGCGCATGGCGCACGCTCGGGGCGCAACGGGTGCTGGCCGCCATTGATGCGCGCATGGGGGAAGTTTACTGGGCGGAATATCAGCGCGACGCGCAGGGCGTCTGGCAGGGTGACAGCAGCGAAGCCGTACTGACGCCGGAAGCGGCTCAGCAGCGAATGGCGCAGCTCGGCGGTGAGTGGGCCACGGTCGGCACCGGCTGGCAAGCCTGGCCACAGCTGGCCATGCAGAGTCACCTCACGCTTACCGCCACCGACATTGCCTTACCGCATGCGGAGGATATGCTGCCGCTCGCCGTGATGGCGCTTCAGCAACATCGCGCCGTTGCGGTTGAACACGCCGAGCCCACTTATCTGCGCAATGAGGTCGCCTGGAAAAAACTGCCCGGTCGCGAATAGCAGGCAACTATTCGCCGTGCCCGAAGTCTAATTTTCAGGCTGTATTCATGGAGTGGGTTATGCGTAAAAAAGCAATATTGCAGTTGGGCCGGGTGCTGTTGGCCGTTGCGCTGGTGTCCGGCTGCGTCAGCGTGCCGGATTCGGTGAAAGGACATTCGGAGATGCCTCAGCAGGACCTGGCGCGGGTGCTTAACGCGCCGCAGCTCTACGTCGGGCAGGAGTCTCGCTTTGGCGGCAAAGTGGTGAAGGTCAGTAATAAAAGCGGCATGACGCGGCTGGAAATTGCCGCTATGCGGCTTGATGATACCGCCCGGCCTGTGCTTGGCAGCGCGTCAATCGGCCGCATTTATGCGGACATCAACGGCTTTGTCGATCCCATCGACTTCACTAATCAGATGGTGACTGTGGTCGGGCCGATTAAAGGCACAGAGAAAGGGGAAATCGGCCAGGCAGCATATAACTTTGTCACCGTGAACGTGACCGGTTATCAGCGCTGGCACATGACGCAGCAGCTGGTTTCGCCGCCGCAGCCGCTCGATCCGTGGATTTGGTACGGCCCGCCGCACGGGCGCCATCGCGGCGGTTATTGGGGCCCGCCGCCGTTCGGGTTCTACAATCAGGGGCCAGCGCAGGTGCAGACCATTCTGACCGAATAAACAGACAGACGATAACGCTTATGACCCGACGGCTGTTTCTCTGCCGCCGGGTCTTTTTTTATCACGACCCGTTGAACGGGATTTTTAGTGATGGGCTTCGCAACCTGAATACGGCGGCATTTTTTAACTGGTACGCTGAGTTAAAATAATGTTAACAAACGCGATGGGTGAAGCCAATGACAACAATAAATAGTTTCCGAGGTGCTTCCTTGAAAAAGGTTTGGTTAAACCGTTATCCCGCCGATGTGCCGGCTGAGATCAGTTCCGATCGCTACACATCGCTCATCGATCTCTTTGAGCAGGCAGCACATCGCTACGCGGATCGCCCGGCGTTCATCAATATGGGTCAGGCCATGACCTATCGCAAACTGGAAGAGCGCAGCCGGGCATTTGCCGCCTGGCTCCAGGAAGGGCTGGGTCTGAAAGCAGGCGATCGCGTTGCGCTGATGATGCCGAATCTGTTGCAGTACCCGATTGCGCTGTTCGGCATCCTGCGCGCCGGGATGGTGGTGGTTAATGTCAATCCCCTTTATACGCCGCGTGAGCTGGAGCATCAGCTCAACGACAGCGGCGCAAGCGCCATCGTTATCGTCTCCAATTTTGCCCATACGCTGGAAAAAGTGGTGGCGAAAACGCAGGTGAAGCATGTGATGCTGACGCGCCTGGGCGACCAGCTCTCTCCCGCCAAAGGAACATTGATTAATTTTGTCGTCAAGTACATCAAGCGTCTGGTGCCGAAATACCATCTGCCGGGTGCCATTTCGTTTCGCAGCGCGCTACAAAAAGGCTACCGCATGCAGTACGTGCGGCCTGAAACCACCAATGACGATCTCGCTTTCCTGCAATATACCGGCGGGACGACGGGCGTGGCGAAAGGTGCGATGCTCACCCACCGCAACATGCAGGCCAATCTTGAGCAAACCAAAGCCACCTACGGCTCGCTGCTCAAGGAAGGCAAAGAAACTGTGGTGACGGCGCTGCCGCTGTATCATATTTTTGCGCTGACGGTAAACTGCCTGCTGTTTATCGATCTTGGCGGCACCAACCTGCTGATTACGAATCCTCGTGATATTCCGGGCCTGGTGAAAGAGCTGAGTAAAGTCCGCTTCACCGCCATTACCGGCGTCAATACACTTTTTAATGCGCTGCTGAACGACAGCGAGTTCAACAAACTGGACTTCTCGAGCCTCAGTTTATCGGCAGGCGGCGGCATGGCGGTACATAAGGCCGTGGCGGAACGCTGGGAAAAACTCACCGGCCACTATCTGCTGGAGGGCTACGGCCTGACCGAATGCGCGCCGCTGGTTTCAGTCAACCCCTATGATATTCGCTACCACAGCGGCAGCATTGGCCTGCCGGTGCCGTCAACGGATATCCGGCTGGTGGATGACGCAGGAAATGAGGTCGGCGAGGGCGAGCCTGGCGAACTGTGCATTAAAGGCCCGCAGGTGATGCGCGGCTACTGGCAGCGACCGGACGCGACGGCTGAAGTACTGCAAGATGGCTGGCTGCACAGCGGCGATATTGTGACCGTGGATAGCGAAGGCTTTATTCGCATTGTCGATCGTAAAAAAGATATGATCCTGGTCTCCGGTTTTAACGTTTACCCCAACGAAATCGAAGACGTGCTGATGATGCACCCGAAAGTGCGGGAAGCGGCCGCCATCGGCGTGCCTGATGATATTGCCGGGGAAACGGTAAAAGCGTGCGTGGTCAGAAAAGATCCGTCGCTCACTAAAGAAGAGCTGACAGCCCATTGTAAAAAGCATCTGACAGGCTACAAAGTGCCGAAAATAGTTGAATTTCGCGAAGATCTGCCGAAAACTAACGTGGGCAAAATCCTGCGTCGCGAACTCCGTGACGAGGCAACCAATGCGACCAGGAGCCCCTGAACACGGTATACTGCCTGCAACTTTTTTCAGAGCGCCGGTGACCCCGGCGTTTTTATTGTCACCGAAACGGTTTTTTTGTTGCGGTAAGAGGATTTTTTTTGAATTACACCATGATAACCACCAACGAGGCGCTGGCTGAGCTGTGCCTGCGCGCGCGTACGTTTTCTGCGCTGGCGCTGGATACCGAATTTGTGCGTACCCGTACCTATTATCCTCAACTGGGGTTGATCCAGCTTTATGACGGCGAAAACATCGCGCTGATCGATCCGTTGCCCATTACCGACTGGGCGCCTTTTCGCGCGCTGCTGCTGGATGAGCAGGTTATAAAATTTCTGCACGCCGGTAGCGAAGATCTGGAAGTTTTTCTGCATGAATATGGCGTGATGCCAACGCCGATGATTGATACACAGATCCTCGCGGCCTTTACCGGACGCCCGCTCTCCTGTGGTTTTGCAACCATTGTGGCGTCGTTTACCGGTATTGCGCTGGATAAAAGCGAGTCCCGCACCGACTGGCTGGCGCGTCCGCTGACCGAACGCCAGTGTGAGTACGCGGCGGCAGACGTTTACTATTTGCTGCCTGTTGCCCACAAACTGATGGCGGAAGCGGAAGAGAGCGGCAAACTCGCCGCCGCACTGAATGAGTGCGCGCTGCTGTGTCAGCGTCGCCGCACGGTGGTCGCGCCGTCTGAAGCCTGGCGCGACATTACCAACGCATGGCAGCTACGGCCGCGACAGCTGGCTGCGCTGAAGCTGCTGGCTGAGTGGCGACTGACGCTGGCGCGTGAAAAAGACATGGCGGTAAATTTTGTCGTACGCGAAGAAAATTTGTGGAAGGTGGCGCGTTTTATGCCAGGTTCACTGGCAGAGCTGGATCAGTTAGGGCTGAACGGGCAGGAGATCCGCTTCCACGGCAGAGAGTTGGTCAACAGGGTTGAGCAGGCCAATGCGCTTGATGAGAGTGAACTGCCGGAGCCGCTGCGGAATCTGATCGATCATCCCGAGTATAAAAACGCTTTCAAAGCGCTGAAGGCGGTGGTTGCCAGCGCAGCGGAGCGGCATGGCGTCAGTCAGGAATTACTGGCTTCCCGTCGGCAGATTAATCAGCTATTAAACTGGCACTGGAATATAAAACCCCGTAGCACCACGCCGGAACTGATTGATGGCTGGCGTGGAGAGCTACTTCACGCGGGTATCAGTGACGTGCTTAACACGATCTGAAGCGCATGCTGACGATTTCCCCTGCGAAGGCAGGGGAAATTCAGCGGCGGCAGACGATCATTTTGGCGTTTCGTCCGTCTCTGGCAAGGTTACGTTCAGTTCCAGAATCGAGATATCATCATCTTTCTGATCAAGCTTAACGCTCAGCATCTCAGGATCGATCTTCACGTATTTACAGATAACTTCCAGAATGTCCCTTTTCAGCTGCGGCAGGTAATGAGGTTCGCTGTCACCCCGTCTGCGCTCCGCAACGATGATTTGCAGCCGTTCCTTGGCAATATTGGCTGTGCTCTTTTTACGGGATAAAAAGAAGTCGAGTAAGGCCATGTCTTATCCCCCAAACAGGCGTTTCAGAAAACCCTTCTTCTCTTCTTCAATGAAGCGGAAGGGACGATCCTCGCCGAGTATACGGTCTACCGTATCGGCATAGGCTTTACCCGCATCGGAGCTGAGATCCAGAATAACCGGCTCGCCCTGGTTGGACGCGCGCAGTACCGACTGATCTTCAGGAATCACACCCGCCAGAGGAATGCGCAGGATCTCCAACACGTCTTCCATGCTCAGCATATCGCCACGATTTACGCGGCCGGGATTGTAGCGGGTCAGCAGCAGATGCTCTTTTATCGGGTCCTGACCGTTTTCCGCGCGGCGCGATTTTGAAGAAAGAATACCCAGGATGCGGTCGGAATCGCGAACGGAGGAGACTTCCGGGTTGGTGGTAATAATCGCTTCATCAGCAAAATAGAGCGCCATCAGCGCGCCGGTTTCAATCCCCGCCGGCGAATCACAAACGATAAAATCGAAAGCCTTCTCACCCAGATCGTTCAATACTTTTTCCACGCCTTCACGGGTAAGCGCATCTTTATCGCGCGTTTGCGAGGCAGGGAGAATGAAGAGGTTTTCAGTACGCTTGTCTTTGATTAATGCCTGATTGAGCGTGGCATCGCCCTGAATTACGTTAACAAAATCGTAGACGACGCGGCGCTCACAGCCCATGATCAAATCAAGATTACGCAGGCCAATATCGAAGTCGATCACTACGGTTTTCTTACCTTTCTGGGCTAAACCGGTAGCGATGGCCGCGCTGGACGTGGTCTTGCCAACGCCTCCTTTACCCGAAGTAACAACAATAATGCGTGCCATATAAGGATTTCCTTAGAAATAGAAAGGCTCGTGAGCCCGGCTTAATTCAGTGTCTGTATCGTCAATGCGCCGTCTTTCAGATAAAGACGCGACGCTTTTGCGAAAAATTCAGCAGGGATCTGATCCATAATCCAGTACTGTCCGGCTATCGAAACCAATTCTGCTGACAAGCTGGTACAAAAAATCTGGCAGTCTGCGTCGCCGCTGGCGCCGGCCAGGGCGCGGCCGCGCATCATGCCGTAAATATGGATGTTGCCATCAGCAATCAGTTCCGCCCCGGCGCTGACGCTGTTGGTGACGATAAGATCGCTGTTTTTCGCGTAGATTTGCTGGCCTGAACGCACCGGCGTATCAATCACGCGGGTTTTTGCCGCCGGCGTCGCCACCGGTTGAGCAGGCGCTGGCTCAACGCTGCTTTTCTGATCTCTACCCGAAGACAGAACAGGCAGGCCCGCACGGATCACCGTGCGCTTCAGCACATCATCTTTACACCCGCTCACGCCAACGATGTGCAGACCGGTTGAGTCAATGGCGTGCTGCATACGCGGCCAGTCGACATCGCGCGTTAATGAAGCGATATTCAACACCACAGGAGCGTTTTTCAGAAAGGCGGGCGCCTGATTGATCTTATCCTGAAGCGCCTGATGTACCACATCAGGATCGGCGTGGTGCAAATGAACAACTGACAGCGTAAAACTGCTGCCTTTTAACTCGATTGGCGTTTGTGGCATTTGCCCGGCCCAGTCCTGTAATCTCTGTCCCGACTAAATTATGTCTGTGTTACCGACATTTACCGCGGCAGGACAATATTCCGAAGTTCAGCAAGCATGTTATAGTTACTGTTATATTCAGGCAAGTCACCTTCCAGGTAATTTCGGGTTAAATATATGTTTTGTGTGATCTACAGAAGTCCCTTACGCGACCAGACTTATCTCTACGTCGAAAAAAAAGACGATTTTTCCCGCGTGCCCGAGGCGCTGTTGAAAGGGTTTGGCAGGCCACAGCTGGCCATGCTGCTGCCGCTTGACGGCAGTAAGCGGTTAGTTAACGCGGAGTTGAGTAAGGTAAAAAATGCCCTTAAAGAAGAGGGGTATTACCTGCAAATGCCGCCACCGGTTGAAAGCCTGCTTAAAAGCCATCTCGACCAGGTAAAAAATAGTAATTAAGAGATATCTGCACGCTATTTTATCGTCGCCGAATGCACGCGCAGAGATATATATGCGGCGGCGCTCACCTGAAAAGGATGAACGCATGAAACTGACCTTTCTCACGACCTTTATTCTTACCGTTGCGCTGACCGGATGCGCCGGCAAAAACCATGCGGCACCCGCATCGCAAAGCAGCGGCGCTTTTCTTACGCCGCCTGAGAAAACCACGCTGGCCAGCGAAGGGCGCGATCCGGCTGAATTCCCGGCTTATGTGGAAAAACTGAAAGCGCAGGCACGCCAGCAGGGGATCGATGAATCAACGCTTGCGGTCGCCTTTGCTAATGTCCACTTTGTTGACCATGTCATTGCGTCCGATCGTAATCAGCCCGAGAAAAAAATCACCCTGAGCGACTATCTGGCGCGCGTCATGCCGGAAGCAAAAGTGCAGCAGGGACGGGAAAACCTGCAAAATTATCGCGCGCAGCTTGAGCCGGTCAGCCAGCGTTACGGCGTGCAGCCGCAGTACATTGTGGCGCTGTGGGCCATGGAGAGTAACTTCGGTAAAATCCAGGGCAAAGAAGATATCGTTTCGGCACTCGCTACCCTCGCTTTCGAAGGCCGCCGCGAGGCGTTTTTCACCAAAGAGCTTTACGCTGCGCTCCGGATTGTCCAGCAGCAGCATATCACCGCTGACGAACTGAAAGGCTCGTGGGCTGGCGCAATGGGACAAAGCCAGTTTATGCCCAGTTCATTCGTGCGCTACGGCGCAGACGGCGATGGCGACGGCAAAATTGATATCTGGAACAGTACCGATGACGTGTTCGCCTCCACCGCCAACTACCTGTCGAAAGAGGGCTGGAAAGCCGGACAGAGCTGGGGAAGAGAGGCTATTCTGCCGCTTGATTTCGTGCCGGAAATGGCAGGGTTGAAAGATTCTCAGGCCAAAAGCGTCGGCGAGTGGCAGCGACTGGGCGTGCGTTTCACCAGCGATGCCTCGCTGCCGGATAACGCCCAGCGCGCCTGGATCATCACCCCGGACGACGCGCCCGGAAAAGCGTTTCTGGTGTATGACAATTTCCGCACCATTATGCACTGGAACCGCTCAACCTATTTTGCTCTCAGCATCGGCATGATGGCCGATGCGATCTCGCAGTAACGACCATCACGGGTCGTTTCCATCAACACAGTCAGGGGAAGAATATGTATCAACATCACAACTGGCAGGGCGCACTGCTAGATTACCCGGTAAGTAAAGTGGTTTGCGTGGGCAGCAACTATGCAAAACACATTAAAGAGATGGGCAGCGCAACGCCGGATGAGCCGGTTATTTTTATCAAGCCGGAAACGGCGATTTGCGATATCCGCCAGCCGCTGTCCATTCCGAAAGGTTTTGGCGCCGTACATCATGAAATTGAACTGGCGGTACTGATTGGTTCAACGCTGAAGCAGGCTTCCGAAGAGCATGTGGCAAAAGCGATTGCCGGTTATGGCATTGCGCTCGATCTCACGCTGCGCGATATGCAGGCGGGCTTTAAAAAAGCGGGGCAGCCGTGGGAAAAAGCCAAAGGTTTTGATAACTCCTGTCCGCTGTCCGGCTTTATCCCGGTGGGGGAATTCAATGCCGATCCGCAGGACGTTGAGCTAAAATTACTGGTGAACGGTGAGGTTCGGCAGCAGGGCAATACCAGCGATATGATCCATAAAATTCTGCCGCTGATTGCCTATATGAGCCGCTTTTTCACCCTGCGCGCCGGTGATGTCATTCTGACCGGTACGCCTGAAGGCGTCGGCCCGATGAACTCAGGCGACAAACTGGAAGCCTCGCTGGGCGGCCACGGCATTGCCACGCGCGTGCTGTAAAACTTGCATCTGAAGCCCGAACTGTTTATAAGGTGCGGGCTTTTATTCAATCAGGACGCGAACATGACCGAGACCCCTTTCTGGCAACAAAAAACGCTGGAGCAGATGAGCGATGAGGAATGGGAATCCCTTTGTGATGGATGCGGACAGTGCTGTCTGAACAAGTTACAGGATGCGGACACGGATGAAATCTACTTCACCAATGTCGCCTGTAACCAGCTGAATCTGAAAACCTGTCAGTGCCGCAACTATGAACGCCGCTTCGAATACGAAGAGGACTGTATCAAGCTGACACGAGAGAACCTGCCAACATTTTCCTGGCTGCCGCCTACCTGCGCCTATCGCCTGCTGGCGGAAGGAAAAAACCTGCCCGCATGGCATCCGTTGCGCGCCGGTTCCAAATCTGCCATGCACGCCGAACGCATTTCGGTCCGTCATATCGCCGTTCGCGAAAGCGAAGTGCGCGACTGGGAAGATCACATCATTAATCGCCCGTATTAAAAAAAACCGCACGCTCTTTTGAGGTGCGGTTTTATCTCATCAGGATTGCGGCTGTCCAACAGGACCGCTGCCGCCCGGCGCGCCAGGAGGCTGCTGACCGCCGGGCGGTGCCGGTGGCGGACTGTGCGTGTCGTCGTTATTTCCCCAGTAAGCGCAGCCGGTGAGGGCGGCAGAAGAGAAAGCCAGAACCAGCGCTAACGCAATATGTTTCATGGTATTCCTTTTTGTGGCGTCGGAGTCCTTAAAGCGTAGTTGGCTGCGCCAGGTCTTTCAAATGGCTTACGTTTTTTAAGGGGAATGATGTAAAAAGGCCCGCCGGAGCGGGCCAGGAAACAGGCGTCAGCGTGAGAAGAGATCGCGCCGCTTCGGGCGGAAGGCCTGAGCGATAAGCACCAGCGCGGCCACCAGCAGATAAGCGGCAAAGATGCCCACCAGCCACTGTGGCATCTCAAGCGTAAACAGAGACCACTGCTTTTCTGCGCAGTCGCCGCTGGCGACGAACACCGCAGGCAGCCACTTGTCCAGCGGCAGCCATGTTGGAAAGCGCGCCGCAAAGTCGCAGGTGACAAACGGATTGGGATGAAGCTGGATCATAGTGTGCTCCCACGACAGACGCAGTCCCTCCCAGGCGCTGTATAACCAGATCGCTATGGCGACCCAGCGCAGCGGCGTTCTGGGCGCAATCGCACCGACCACGCCCGCGCCCATCACGCCAAACAGCGCGCAGCGCTCGTAAATGCACAATACGCAGGGCTTTAACAACATCACGTGCTGAAACCACAGCGCGACCATTTCCAGTGCAAACGCCGTCAGCGCCAGCAGCAGCCACGCGCCGCGACCGCGGGAACAGGTATTCAGATATCTCAACATAATCAATCCATGTAACAGCTTTCGAAACGGCAGTGTAAACGAAAAGTGGATGCGTGCCAGTCATGAAAAGAAAATTTAGCGAGGACAATGACCCAGATAAAAGAAAGTGTGAATAATCTGCGTCATCAAAAACCCGTCAGACGTGCGTTTACATTTGCGTGATTTGCGGCCTTGACCACTTTTTAGCGCGCTGGCGGTCTAGGTGATGTTCAGGGCGTCTGGTATGATGAGCTCAATTTTTTGTCGTCCTGAAGCAATGGAAACAAAACGCTATGGTCATCAAGGCGCAGAGCCCAGCGGGATTCGCTGAAGAATACATTATTGAAAGTATCTGGAACAGCCGTTTTCCACCAGGTTCCATCCTTCCGGCAGAGCGTGAGCTCTCAGAGCTGATCGGCGTGACCCGCACCACGCTGCGCGAAGTGCTCCAGCGCCTGGCGCGCGATGGCTGGCTGACGATTCAGCACGGCAAACCAACGCGGGTGAATAATTTTTGGGAAACCTCCGGCCTCAATATTCTGGAAACGCTGGCGCGCCTGGATCACGACAGCGTACCGCAGCTCATTGATAATCTGCTGTCGGTGCGCACCAATATTTCGTCGATTTTTATTCGCCGCGCGATCCGCATCCATCCGGAGAAAGCAAAAGAAGTGCTGGAGATGGCGAAAAGCGTGGAAGACGGCGCAGAAGCGTTTACTGAGCTGGACTACAACATTTTCCGCGGGCTGGCATTTGCCTCCGGCAATCCTATTTACGGACTGATCCTGAACGGGCTGAAAGGCCTGTATACGCGCGTCGGCCGTCACTATTTCTCCAATCCGGAAGCGCGCAAGCTGGCGGCAGATTTTTACCAACAGCTGTTAGTGATACTGCACGATCGCCACTTCGATAAGATCGTCGACGCGGTGCGCGACTATGGCCGCCGTAGCGGTGAACTGTGGCACGCAATGCAGAACAGTATGCCCACCGAACTGACCCCGCAGCGCCGATAAAAAAAAGCCGGTTCTGAAGAACCGGCCGGACGTTTACAGCGTTGAGGTGCGTGGCGGGCAGCGATCGAGTATTTCCGTGGTGCCATCGTCATTTTGCTGCTCCAGATGCACGTCAAAGCCCCAGAGACGATGTACATGCTTCAACACTTCCCTTCGCGTTTTATCCAGCGGCGCCCGATTATGCGGCACATAACGCAGCGTCAGCGAGCGATCGCCGCGCAGATTGACATCATAAACCTGAATATTCGGCTCCAGGTTACTGAGATTGTACTGCGCCGAAAGCTGCTGACGGATGGCCCGATAGCCCGCTTCATCATGAATAGCGGCAATTTCCAGATAATTATTTCGATCGTCATCCATCACCGTAAACAGGCGGAAATCACGCATGACTTTCGGTGATAAAAACTGGCTGATAAAGCTCTCATCTTTAAATTCGCGCATGGCGAAATGCAGCGTATCAAGCCAGTTGCTGCCGGCAATATCCGGGAACCAGTAGCGATCTTCTTCCGTCGGCGCTTCGCAAATGCGTTTGATGTCCTGAAACATGGCAAAACCCAACGCATAAGGATTGATGCCGTTGTACCACTGGCTGTTGTACGGCGGCTGGAAAATCACGTTTGTATGGCTGTGCAGGAACTCAAGCATGAAACGCTCGGACACCTTGCCTTCATCATAAAGGTGATTGAGGATGGTGTAGTGCCAGAACGTCGCCCAGCCTTCATTCATTACTTGCGTCTGCTTTTGTGGATAGAAATACTGGCTGACCTTGCGCACAATACGCAGGATTTCCCGCTGCCACGGCTCCAGCAGCGGCGCGTTCTTCTCCATGAAGTAGAGCAGATTTTCCTGTGGTTCAGAGGGGTAACGCGCGGCCTCAACCTGAGACTCTTCGCGATCGCGACGTGGCAGGGTACGCCACAGCGTGTTCACCTGGCTTTGCAGGTACTCTTCACGACTTTTCTGCCGTGCTTTCTCCTCCTGAAGTGAAATTTTCTGCGGGCGCTTATAGCGATCGACGCCGTAATTCATCAGCGCATGGCACGAATCAAGCAGCTTCTCCACCTCATCAATGCCGTAGCGCTCTTCGCATTCGGAAATATAGTTACGTGCAAAAATCAGGTAATCGACAATAGAGCTGGCGTCTGTCCAGCTACGAAACAGGTAGTTATTTTTAAAAAAGGAGTTATGCCCGTAGCAGGCATGCGCCATCACCAGCGCCTGCATAGTGATGGTGTTTTCTTCCATCAGGTAGGCGATACAGGGATTGGAATTAATAACAATTTCATACGCCAGACCCTGCTGCCCGTGTTTGTAGCGCTGCTCGGTTTCGATGAATTTTTTACCAAAAGACCAGTGGGCGTAGTTAATGGGCATGCCCACGCTGGAGTAGGCGTCCATCATCTGCTCTGAAGTAATCACTTCAATCTGATGAGGGTAGGTATCAAGCCGATAGAGCCGGGCAACACGATCAATTTCCGCCAGGTAAACATCAAGCAGGTCAAAGGTCCAGTCGGGCCCATCGCTGAGTCGTTTGCTGTTAGTGACAGGAACGTCAAAGATAGTTGTCATAGCGCACCTCTTTTATAAAACCGGTTTCCATCGCTGCATAGCGCAGCGGCAAAACGTCCGTTTTATCCTGAACCACCTGAAGCATCGCGTGCCGGCAGGCCAGAAATGAAGCCAATAAGCTAATGATAGTTCACTCTCTCTGATTCTTTCGGCGAATACAATGGATATATTTGGCAGGAAACAGAGTGTGGTAAGTAATTTGTTTTTTTAATGATTTAATATATTGGTTTTTCTTTTTTTAACAGCAGATAATCCTGTTTATAAGTGAAAGCTATGGCACGATAATATTGTGCTGAGCAAAGGCATCATTGGCTTTTTTAATGAGATTAACTGCTTTATAACGCCTGAAAGCGATATTAAATGGCAAACTGCATGCCGGGTATGTTCTTTATTCTTTTTTTTGGTTAAAAAGATGTGAAATGTGCCCATGCGGTAACGATCGTTTTGCGGTAGTCTTTTCATCTGACGATGCCGCTTTCAGGCAGTTTATCTCTCTGTTACAAAATCGGTGGAGCGTTATGCGAGTTGTCATTTTGGGTAGTGGCGTGGTTGGCGTCGCCAGCGCCTGGTATTTGTCTCAGGCGGGGCACGAGGTCACGGTTATTGACCGGCAGCCCGACGTGGCGCTGGAAACCAGTGCGGCAAACGCCGGGCAGATCTCACCCGGTTACGCCGCGCCATGGGCCGCGCCCGGCGTGCCGCTGAAGGCGATCAAATGGCTTTTTCAGCGTCATGCGCCGCTGGCGATCCGACCTGACGGCAGCCGCTTTCAGCTTGAGTGGATGTGGCAGATGGCGCGTAACTGCGACATGGCGCACTATCAGCAAAATAAAAGCCGCATGGTGCGTATTGCCGAGTATAGCCGTGACTGCCTGAAGTTACTGCGCCGGGAAACCGGCATCGCTTATGAAGGTCGGCAGGGCGGAACGCTTCAGGTATTTCGCACTGCGCAACAATATGAAAATGCTGCCAAAGATATTGCAGTGCTGAAAGAAGCAGGCGTGCCGTATGAACTACTGGAAGCGGAGCAGTTAGCCATCGCCGAACCAGCGCTCGCTGCGACGCGCCATAAGCTGACCGGCGGTCTGCGTTTACCTAACGATGAAACCGGCGACTGCCAGCTCTTTACCGGACGTCTGGCGGAGATGGCGAAGTCCGCAGGCGTTACCTTTCGTTTTAATACGCCTGTTGACGCGCTGTTGCAGGAAGGTAACCGTATCGTTGGCGTGCAGTGTGGCGCAGAGGTGGTCACGGCCGACGCCTTTGTGGTGGCGCTCGGATCGTTTTCCACTTCGCTGCTGAAGCCCCTGGTGAAAATTCCGGTCTATCCGCTGAAAGGCTATTCGTTAACTATTCCGATTAACAACGCACAGGCGGCGCCGGTTTCTACTGTACTGGATGAAAGCTACAAAATTGCCATCACGCGTTTTGACGACCGCATTCGCGTTGGCGGCATGGCGGAAATTGTCGGCTATAACACCGAGCTGCTGCCCGCACGACGCGAAACGCTGGAAATGGTGGTTAACGATCTCTTCCCCGGCGGCGGACACACGGCACAGGCAACCTTCTGGACCGGACTACGCCCGATGACGCCGGATGGCACGCCAATCGTTGGCCGCACGCCGCTGAATAATCTTTTTCTGAATACCGGTCATGGAACGCTCGGTTGGACGATGGCGTGCGGATCGGGTCAGCTACTTTCTGATATCATTTCCGGACGTAAACCCGCCATTGCCGCAGACGATCTGTCGGTAATGCGTTACCTGCCGGGAACCTGGCCAACGACTGGTCATACGCTGTACGGCGCCAGCCGCTAAACGTCCCTGCATTTCAGATCAGGAGAAGTTATGTCTCGTCCGACCGTCGCTACGATCGATACTCATGCGTTGCGACATAACCTGGCGGTTGCCCGTCAGGCTGCGCCCCATTCACGCGTCTGGTCCGTGGTGAAAGCAAACGCCTACGGCCACGGCCTCGATCGCGTTTGGCAAAGTTTTTCTGAAACCGACGGCTTTGCGCTGCTCAATCTTGAAGAGGCAATCCTGCTGCGTGAGCGCGGCTGGAAAAAACCCATCCTGCTGCTGGAGGGTTTTTTTGAAAGCAGCGAGCTGGCGATCCTCGACCGCTATCGCCTGACCACCAGCGTGCACAGCAACTGGCAGATTCAGGCGCTGGCCAGGGCGGAGCTTTCTGCGCCGCTGGATATTTATTTAAAAATGAACAGCGGCATGAACCGGCTCGGTTTCCAGCCAACGCAGGTGAATCACGCCTGGCAGAAGCTGCGCGCGCTGAAAAACGTTGGCGAAATAACGCTGATGGCGCATTTTGCCGAGGCAGAGAGCAGCGAAGGGATCGTTGAACCGATGCGGCGCATCAACGCCGCGGCGGAAGGGCTGGACTGCCCGCGCTCGCTGGCCAACTCCGCCGCCACGCTGTGGCACCCTGAAACGCATTATCACTGGGTGCGACCCGGCATCATTCTTTATGGCGCATCACCCAGCGGACAGTGGCGGGACATCGCCAGCTGCGGTTTGCAGCCCGCGATGACGCTCAGCAGCACGATCATTGGTATCCAGACGCTGACGGCGGGCGACGGCGTGGGCTACGGCGCGCGCTATCACGCACGTGGCGAGCAGCGCATCGGCGTGGTGGCGTGCGGTTATGCCGATGGCTATCCGCGCCATGCGCCGACCGGTACGCCGGTCTGGGTTGACGGCGTGATGACGCAGACGGTTGGCGCGATTTCAATGGATATGCTGACGATTGATTTGACGCCTTGTCCGCAGGCGGGGATCGGTAGCGCGGTCGAACTGTGGGGAAGCAACGTTCGTATTGATGACGTTGCTGCGAGCGCCGGCACGGTAGGCTACGAGTTAATGTGCGCGCTGGCGCCGCGCGTGCCGGTCACGGTCATCTAATATCAGAGCGCGGTCAGCGTGCCGCGCACTTTTTTACTGCACAGCCAGGCGAGGCCGGTCAGTATCGCGCCCGCCGCCATCATCAGGCCGAGCGCCGATTTTTCCGCCAGCGGCAACATCATTACCAGCAGGCCACCGCCCGCGCCGCCCGCCATCTGAATAAAACCGGCCAACGCAGACGCCACGCCTGCCTGCTGCTGCCAGGGTTCCAGCGCATAGCTGGTCGCCGGGCCAACGGTAAAGGCCAGACCGGCGACGGCCACCGCGACCGGCAGCATATAGAGCGCCCAGTGCGACTGCCAGGCGTCAGGAAGAAACCCTGCGCCCGCCATCAGCATCACCGCGCCCAGCGCCATTGCCACACTGCCGATAAACAGGCAAACCGGCCTGCCAACCTTACGGATCATTTTATTTACCAGCACGCTGACCAGCATGATCCAGAAGCCGTTGGCGCCGAAGGCAATGGAAAATTGCAGGGCGGTGAGCTTTCCTTCCATCATCAGCACCTGTGGCGCGAGGGAAACATAGGTCAACACCATGCCCAGCGCGCCGGCATTCGCAAAAGCAAAGGCAAGAAAGCGCGGCTGGCTGAGTATTTGCCCATACTGCTTCAGCGGCAATCCCTTAACGCGCAGCGTATCCGCCGGACGCGTTTCCGGTAAAAAGAAAATCACCAGCAGGCCAATCAGTAATGCATAGCCGGTCAGAAACCAGAAGGGTGCCCGCCAGCCGAAAGCCTCAGCCAGAAAGCCGCCCAGCATCGGCGCCAGCGCCGGAACAATGTTCAGCGCGCCGTTAAGAAAGCCATAGGCGCGGGCCGCTTCTTCGCCATCCAGACGATCGCGCACGCCGCTGAACGCCACGACAGCGGTGCAGCACACCGCGCAGCCTTGTACCACCCGGGCCGACAGAAACTGTGGCCAGCCGCTGGCGGTAGCGGCAAGGATGCTACCAATGAGATAAAGAAGCAGCCCGGCCAGCGCCAGCGGCTTTCTTCCCAGATTATCAACCAGCGGCCCGGCAACCAGTTGCCCAAGCCCCATCACCAGCAGGAAAAGCGGAATGGTGGTCTGAATATTGCTGACCGGCGTGTTCAGGCCCAGCGCGATCTCAGGCAGCGTGGGCAGATAGAGATCGATGCCCAGCGGCGCCAGCAGCACCAGGGTCAGAAGAAGTAGCGTGAATTTTTGCATCGTGCGTGATGACGTCCATTAAACAGCAAGCCGGACAGGGTAAGGATTACGGCGGGAAAAGAAAAGGGGAGAAGAAAGAAATAGTCACCTGAGAAAAAAACCGCGCCCTGATAAGGGCGCGGTTTATGCAGGCGACTTAGTAAGCACCGTCACGACGCAGTACAACGCCTGCGGTTTTAAACAGGATGGCGATGTCTGTCCACAGCGCCCAGTTTTTAACATACCAGGAGTCGAAGTAGACGCGGGTGTCGTAATCGATATCGTTACGTCCGCTCACCTGCCACAGACCGGTCATACCCGGTTTGGCCATCAGGTAATAGTCAACATCGCCGGCATAACGCTCCAGTTCCGCTTCGATTACCGGACGTGGCCCTACCAGGCTCATCTCACCACGGATCACGTTCCACAACTGCGGCAGCTCATCAAGGCTGGTCTTGCGCAGGAATGCGCCGATTTTCGTGACGCGTGGATCGTTTTTCAGCTTAAAGTCTTTATCCCACTCTGCGCGCGCCTCTTCGCTGGTGGCGAGCAGTTCAGCCAGCACTTCCTGCGAGTTGGTTACCATCGAACGGAATTTCAGGCATTTAAATTTCTTGCCGTCCTGACCCACACGTTCATGACCGTAAATTTTGTTACCGCCATCACGACCGACCATCCAGCAGATCAGGCCAAAGGCCGGCGCCAGGAACAACAGCAGCATTGACGCAACCACCACGTCGAAGGTGCGTTTCAGGAAGCGTGATGAACGCTTCGCCAGATTATTGCTGACGCGAAGGATCATTACCTCATGGCTGAAGATATAAGACATATCCGTACCGTAGAGCGGCACGCCGCGCAGGGTAGGGATCACAGACACGGAGCGACATTTCTTCTTCGACAGCAGTTTAAGCCACTGATCGCGCATCGTCTGCTGCTCATACTCCATCGCCACGATGAACTGCGTGTTCTCCAGATCGACCGTATCCCACACGATATCTTTCGCTGTGATAACCGGAACGCCATTAAGATGCTCGGCGCCGCCGTGTCCATTGGAAGCGACGAAGGCTTTCACTTCATAGCCGAGGATCTCTTCGCTTTGCAGCGCAGCATAGGCTTCACGCGCATTTTTACCCGAACCGATAATAATGGTCTGCTTCTGCCACTGGCCTGCTTTCATGATCGCCTGCTTAACGCTGGCGCGCAGCAGCGGAACCAGAATCAGCGCATAGACCCAGGTGAAGCTCCACAGCATGCGTGAAAAATCCCATTTGGAGAAGGCAATGAGCGCCAGATCCAGCAGCGAAAATATCACCAGCGTTTTAATAATTTCTTTTAATTCAAACCAGAATGGCTTGCGGTAGGTGTAATGGCGCAGCCGCATCCAGAACCAGGCGGTGCACACTACCGACATGACAAACTGCGCAATAAAGCGCACCTGTACTTCCTGTGGGGGAATAAAAACATCCAGATTTCCCCAAATAGCCCGTACGGTTGCGGCGGATAAAAATAGCGCCAGGTTAATAGAAATTAAATCTGAAAGACTGAGTGCGACTTTTGCAATAATGTTTTTCCGCGTACCGCTAAATGTACGGCTGCGGTTATTTAAAACCAAGGTACTTGCCATAATGCCTGCTCTCTTTGAGTGAGGAATGAGTGACCTGACGAAGATCAAGCATGCGTTCAGGAGTATGGGTATTGAAGTTTATTCCTTTATCTTCAATTAATTAATTCTTATTACTTTCCGCGATGTTTAACATCTACAATAATTAAAACATATGACAGAAATATTTTATGCGGCTTCATCCCTGTAGCGAGATGAGTATGCAGGAGTTATTACCGTGAGTTAATACGGGTTATTCCTAAAAACAGTCTTATTTTTATATTCAGATATCGGGCATATATATGAAATAAGCGAAGCGGAAAATCAGGATAATTCTGTATTTATGTGAAAAAGATTAAAGCAGAGGCAAAAAAAACGCCGCGAATAATCGCGGCGGCGGTAATCAAGCTGGTTTTTTTAACACCCAGCGGTCCTGCTGTTTATCGTAATGATCGATTGCAAGATCAACAGGTTCGCCGTCAATCCAGGCGGGAACGCTGGTCTGGTCGTCCCATCCGTCGAGCTGATAGCTCAGGCCAGGATTGGTGTTGCAGGGAATGCTGACCGTATCGACATTCTGCGCGTCCATCTCTGCATCGATGATTTCATAGCGACCAATCTTTACGACATGACCCATGATATTCTCCCTTCAGAACTAACAAGTTCTCTAAGCCTGGTCGTCAATGCACAGAAATACAAGGCGCGGGTGCCAGGATTATTCCTTCTCTTCAGCCACGCGCACGCCAATTTTGACAATTTCATTGTCTTCTTTTTCAGCAACGGTCCAAATCATATTTTTCCATTCCACCTGATCGCCTACCACTGGCGCGCCGCCAATCATACCTGCCACCAGCTGACCCAGCGTTTGTCGGTCGTTAAATCCTTCTTCAAGCTCGATGCCGTAAATCTCAGAAACGTCATGCAGGCGCGCATCTGCCTGAAGAATAAAATCGCCGAAAAAACGTTGATCGAGGGCAACCGGCGGAGACTGGCTGAATAACTTGCCTAACGCGGGCAAATCGCGTTCGCGTCCGATAATGCAGAGCACGTCGCCTTCTTTGAGACGTGTATTACCGGTTGGATGCAACAGCAGATTATCGCGAAACAGGGCGGCAATGCGCGTTTCGCGCGGCATTTTCAGATCGCGCAGGGCGGCGCCGACGCACCATTTGTCGGCGCCAAGCTGGTAAACAAACTGCTCCCACGGGTTTTCCGGGTGAATGTCCAGACCCACACGGGAGACGGGCGACGCGGTGGGCGGCACCACCACTTTCGCCTTGCGGGCCGCAAAGCCCAGTGAGGTACCCTGAACCATCAGCGACACCAGCACCACAAAGAAAGCAATATTAAAGAACAGCGAGGCGTGCGCAATGCCCGCCATCATCGGGAATACCGCAAGAATAATCGGCACCGCGCCGCGCAGGCCTACCCAACTGATAAACCAGCGCTCACGGGTGGTAAAGCCGCGGAAAGGCAGCAGGCCGACCATAATCGACAGCGGTCGCGCAATCAAAATCAGCCACAGAGACAGCAGCATTGCCGGCAGCGCAATGTTCCACAAATCGCTGGGATTAACCAGCAGCCCAAGCACCAGGAACATGCCTATCTGGCTCAGCCACGCCATGCCGTCAAAGGTTTGCAAAATACCGTGACGGCTGCGAACAGGCGAGTTGCCCAACAGAAAACCGCACAGGTAAACGGCCAGGATGCCACTGCCTTCCAGAACGGTTGTCAGGGCGAAGACCAGAATGCCGCCGCTCAGCGCCAGCAGCGGATAGAGGCCGCCCGGCAGGGGAACACGATTAATTAACTGCTGGAGCGCCCAGCCGCCGCCGAGGCCGAGCACGATGCCGAGGCCAAACTGCTGGATCAGATGCACAACGAACATCCCGCTCAGGCCGGTCTGGCCCTGCTGGATCATCTCAATCAGCGTAATAGTGAGAAACACCGCCATCGGATCGTTACTGCCGGATTCAATCTCCAGCGTGGCGCTGACGCGTTCATTCAGCCCTTTTCCGCCCAGCAGCGAGAAGACCGCTGCCGCATCGGTTGAACCAATAATGGCGCCGACCAGAAAGCCTTCAATCATATCGAGGTTGAACAGCCATGCCGCAGCCATGCCGGTTAATCCTGCGGTAATCAGTACGCCGACCGTTGCCAGCGAGAGCGCCGGGCCAAGCGCCACTTTGAATGAGCTGGCCTGAGTGCGCATACCACCGTCAAGCAGGATCACCGCCAGCGCCAGGTTACTGATCAGATAGGCCGCAGGATAGTTATCAAAAGCGATGCCGCCAATGCCATCACTGCCTGCCAGCATGCCAAGAAAAAGGAAGATAACCAGAATCGGGATGCCAAGCCGGGAAGAAAAAGAACTGAGTAAGATACTCGCGGCTACCAGCACGGAACCGATAATGAACAAACTATAAATTGCGCTGGCTTCCAAAGTGCTTCACTCCTGTAGGATTAACGGCAGATTATGTCAGTGTGGGGTAAAAGTGCGCCGAATGTCAAAAGAGTAACGCATCTTGTTGACGATTCAGTGAAGTTTTGTGCTTATAAAATAAAGTAGCACGCAGAAGGCAGCGTTAAAAGGCGGCGGGGAGCAAGGAATAGTACGTTATTTAAAGGATTGATTGCCAAAAACAGACGGCACCACTGTTTTTTGCGCTCGACGATAAAATAAGGAGGGCAGCCAGCCTGAATTCACTGGCTGCAATGAACCGTTAATAACTCTCTTCGGCCTGCTTATGAAACAGTTCCCGAAACACCGGATAGATATCCTCCGGCTCACGGATGTGCTGAATGGCAAAGTTATCAAATACCGCCTGAAGATGTTCATATTCCCGCCAGAGCGTCTGATGCGCGCGACGGGTGATCTCAATATAACTGTAATAGCGCACCACCGGCAGAATGTTTTTTGTCAGGATCTCATGGCAAAGCGGCGAATCGTCCGCCCAGTTATCGCCATCAGAGGCCTGTGCGGCATAAATATTCCACAGAGCCGGATCGTAGCGCTCTTTAACCACCTCATCCATCAGCTTCAGGGCGCTGGAGACAATAGTGCCGCCGGTTTCCTGCGAGTAGAAAAACTCCTGCTCGTCGACCTCTTTCGCCTGCGTGTGATGGCGAATATAGACCACATCCACATTTTTGTAGGTACGGCTGAGAAACAGGTAGAGCAGAATATAAAACCGTTTCGCCATATCCTTCGTGGCCTGATCCATCGAGCCGGAAACGTCCATCAGACAAAACATCACCGCCTGGCTTGACGGCTCCGGGCGTTTTTCGAAATTCTTATAACGCAGGTCGAAGGTGTCGATGAAGGGCACGCGTTTAATGCGCGCGCGCAGTTCGGCAATCTCTTTACGCAGGCGCTCCTCTTCGAGAAGCTGTGCCGGTTCGCTCTTTTCAACGTCCGCCAGCGCTTCTTCAAGTTCACCGAGCATTCTTCGCTTGCCCGCGGTCATCGCCGTACGTCGCGCCAGCGAATTTTGCAGCGAGCGAACCACGCTGATGTTGGCCGGCACGCCGTTTGAGGTGTAGCCGGCGCGATGCACTTTGTATTGATTGAGCTGACGATGCTGATTTTTCTTCAGATTAGGCAGTGCCAGATCTTCGAATAACAGATCGAGATACTCATCTTTTGAGATATTAAAGACGAATTCGTCCTGGCCTTCGCCGTCCTGGCTCGCATTACCCTGACCGCTTCCGCCGCTGCCACCACCGCCCTGAGGCCGCTCCACACGATCGTTTTGTACAAAGTGATCGTTGCCCGGATGGACACGGTGACGCTGACCGCCGCGTCCCTGATGAAAGATGGGCTCATTGATATCATCAATCGGGATGGAAACGGATTCACCACTTTCAGTATCGGTTACCGAACGCTTATTAATGGCCTCGGAAATCGACTGCTTGATTTGCGACTTGTAGCGGCGCAAAAAGCGCTGGCGATTAACCGCGCTTTTATTTTTGCCGTTGAGACGCCGATCGATAAAATAGGCCATAGATCCCCCACACAACGTTGCAAACCGAGCCAGACGATATCTGGCTCGTGAGCATGAATGCCGCTATCACGACGATTTTCTGACGCGCAAATACCATTCACACAGCAGGCGAACCTGTTTGCGCGTATAGCCTTTTTCCATCATGCGGTCGACAAAGTCATCATGTTTTTTCTGCTCGTCGGTTGACGTTTTGGTGTTAAACGAAATAACCGGCAGTAACTCTTCGGTATTAGAGAACATTTTCTTCTCAATAACCGTGCGTAGTTTTTCGTAGCTGGTCCAGTTGGGATTACGTCCGCTATTATGCGCGCGTGCCCGCAGCACAAAATTGACAATTTCATTACGGAAGTCTTTCGGATTACTGATCCCGGCGGGCTTCTCAATTTTTTCCAGTTCAGCGTTAAGCGATTCACGATCGAAAAGCTGGCCGGTGTCCGGGTCGCGATACTCCTGGTCCTGAATCCAGAAGTCCGCATAGGTCACGTAGCGGTCGAAAATGTTCTGACCGTATTCGGAATAGGATTCAAGATAGGCGGTCTGGATCTCTTTTCCGATAAACTCGGCGTATTTCGGGATCAGATAGCCTTTCAGGTGCTCCAGGTATTTTTCCGCCAGATCCTGCGGGAACTGTTCGCGCTCGATTTGCCGTTCAAGCACATAGAAGAGATGCACCGGGTTGGCGGCCACTTCGGTATGATCGAAGTTAAATACCCGCGACAGAATTTTAAACGCGAATCGGGTCGAGAGGCCGTTCATGCCTTCGTCCACGCCTGCGTAGTCGCGGTACTCCTGATAAGATTTTGCCTTGGGATCGGTATCCTTCAGGCTTTCGCCGTCGTAAACGCGCATTTTTGAGTAGGTGCTGGAGTTTTCCGGCTCCTTAAGACGCGACAGGATAGTAAAGCGAGCCAGGGTTTCCAGCGTGCCGGGCGCGCATGGCGCATGCGTCAACTCGCTGTGGTTAAGCAGCTTATCGTAAATCTTGATCTCTTCCGACACGCGCAGGCAATAAGGCACCTTGACGATATAGACGCGGTCAAGGAAGGCTTCATTGTTCTTATTGTTGCGGAAAGTCACCCATTCGGATTCGTTGGAGTGCGCCAGTATGATGCCGTTAAACGGCAGGGCAGAGATACCTTCCGTCCCGTTGTAATTCCCTTCCTGCGTGGCGGTCAGCAGCGGATGCAGCACCTTGATGGGCGCCTTAAACATCTCGACAAATTCCATCACGCCCTGGTTTGCCCGACACAACGCGCCCGAATAGCCGTAGGCATCGGGATCGTTCTGCGCATGATTCTCCAGCTTACGGATATCAACTTTCCCTACCAGCGCAGAGATGTCCTGATTGTTTTCATCGCCCGGTTCTGTTTTCGCGATAGCAAGCTGTTCCAGGATGGAAGGCCATACTTTCACCACTTTAAAGCGGGAGATATCCCCACCAAAATCGTGCAGGCGCTTCGCTGCCCAGGGCGACATAATCGTGCCCAGGTAACGGCGCGGTACGCCGTACTCTTTCTCAAGAATATTCGCGTCTTCCTGCGGGTTAAACAGACAGAGCGGATGATCGTTGACCGGACTGCGCTCACCGTCCGCGCTCAACACATAAATCGGTACGCGCTGCATCAACGATTTAAGACGCTCGGCCAGCGAGGATTTACCGCCGCCCACCGGGCCGAGAAGATAAAGGATCTGTTTCTTCTCTTCCAGCCCCTGCGCAGCATGTTTCAGGTAAGAGACAATCTGCTCAATCGCCTCTTCCATACCGTAAAATTCTTCAAAGGCAGGATAGCGCCCGATAACGCGATTGGAGAAGAGGCGGGAAAGGCGAGGCTCCAGTGCTGTGTCGACCATAACCGGCTCGCCAATAGCCATTAACAGTCGTTCTGCCGCATTGGCGTAGGCACTACGGTCCTGCCGACAGATAGTAAGAAATTCCTGTAATGTGAACTCTTCGTCCTTGGCAGCCTCATAACGCTGACGATAATGATCGAATATATTCATGGCGATGCCCGTCCTTTCGTTTATAGCACAGGTACCAGGAGCCTAAGTTATGCGAGCCCCTGAAGGAACTTATAAAAGAGTACAGCAACCCTTATGCCAACCTGACTTATTATCGGGAACACAAATCTGAGAGTTACTCTGCTCATCAAAACCTGAGGTCATTCATTTAAGCGTAGATGGCATTTAAGAAATTTCCTGAGTTACTGGCTATTTCATATGCAATTTCAATAACAAAGTTAAATTCCTGCAAAGGGATAACCTTGACTGACGCGGGCTGCGGGAAAATTGTAAAAAAGGCTTTGCAGCGATTATCCTTGCAGAAGCTGATGCTAAATGCGACGAAACATGTAAAGATTTAACCTTACCGCCAGCGGCAGTAAAACTGGCCTGTCTGATTGTTATATTTATGGAATGAATTAATTGTGAACTATTTCAAACTTAGCGCCCTGACCGTTCTTTTCTCAACGGGTTTCGCTGCCAGCGTTGTGCAGGCCGAGCCGGTCAGCCTTGGAGCCTCCGTTGTCTACAGCGAAAGCCCGTATAAAGGAGGGGACAGCCGTTATTTGCCACTGCCGCTGATCAACTATGATGGCGACAGTTTCTATATTCATGGTTTTCAGGCGGGTTACTATTTGTGGAAAGATCAGGAGGATCAGCTTTCACTCACCATACTGGGTTCCCCCCAGCAGTTTGATACTGACGACACGGACAATAAACAGCTTAAACAGCTTGATAATCGTCACATGACCGCGCTGGCTGGCGCAACCTGGCGACATAACGCCGAGTGGGGCACCGTGCGTACCACGGTAGCGGCTGACGTACTGGATAACAGCAACGGCTACATCTGGGATCTGGCCTACCTCTATCGTTTCCAGTTTGGACAACTCTCCGTTACGCCTGGTATTGGCGCGGTTTACAGCAGCGAAAACCAGAATGACTATTACTATGGCGTCTCTAAACGAGAATCCCGTCGCAGCGGCCTCGCCAGCTACGATGCGGACGATAGCTGGAATCCTTACCTTGAGCTGACCACTATTTATGCCATCAATGAGAGCTGGAATGCTACCCTGGCCGGCCGCTATACGCGCCTGAGCGATGAGGTGAAAGACAGCCCGATGGTCGATCAGAGTTCGCAGCTCACCGTATGGACAGGCATCAGCTACACCTTCTGATGCACTGTTAAAGGGCATCCGCGCCCTGTTTTTTCACTCAGTAAACCTCCGGGAGGATCCATGGCTCATACGATCGGCTTTACCCATGACGTGGCGCTACCCGCTATCGGCCAGGGCACCTGGTACATGGGTGAAAATGCCCATCAGCGTAAAAGCGAAGTGGCCGCGCTTCAGTGCGGTCTCGATTTGGGGCTGACGGTCATTGATACGGCCGAAATGTACGCTGACGGCGGCGCGGAAGAGGTAGTGGGCGAGGCGTTAAAGGGCAGACGCGACAGCGCCTGGCTGGTATCAAAAGTCTATCCGTGGAATGCGGGCCATAGTGATGCGATTAACGCCTGCGAGCGCAGCCTGGCGAGGTTGAAAACCGATTACCTCGATCTCTACCTTCTCCACTGGCGCGGCGGCGTGCCGCTGGAAGAAACCATTCGCGCGATGGAAACTCTCCAGCAGCAGGGTAAAATCCGGCGCTGGGGCGTCTCCAACTTTGACAGCGACGATATGAAATCGCTGCTGAATGAACGGGGCGGCGAAGCCTGCGCGGCAAATCAGGTGCTTTACCATCTTGCTTCCAGAGGCATTGAATACGATCTTTTACCGCTGTGCCGTGAGCGGGCGATGCCGGTAATGGCCTATTGCCCGTTGGCGCAGGCGGGCCGTTTACGGCATGACCTGATGACGCACGTAAAATTAAACGAAATTGCCCGGCAAAAAGGCGTAAGCGTGGCGCAACTGCTGCTTGCGTGGGTCATTCGTGAAGAAGGGGTGATGGCAATTCCAAAGGCCGGTTCAATACAGCATGTAAAGGAAAACGCCGCTGCGCTTGATATTACCCTGACCAGGACGGAGCGGGAGACGATCGATCGGGCCTTTCCTGCACCCGATCGTAAATTGCCGTTGGATATCGTTTAAGGCGTGCAATCAGCCTTTACGAATGCGAAAGGTGGTCGCCAGGCGTGAAGGCGCTTCGGCCGCGCTGATCATCGGCGTTGAAACGTGCGCCGTCTCAACGCAGACCATCGTTTTGTAGCCTTCATTCGGCATATCGCCCATGCTGCACGACAGTGCCGGGCCGGGGTTCCACGTTACCACATCGCTGTGGTAGTGGTGATAGATCTCCAGCGTGCGCCTGCCTGCCGTATCAACGATCACGCTACAGTCTTCCGGCTGGGTATGAATGCGGTCGACACGATCCGGATAGGTTTGCTTACCGTTTTCGGACGCGCCTTCAACACCGCCGTTTACTTTATCGATGTAGTGCTTGCCAAGGCCGCTGACCTCAACGCCGGCAATATCCGCCACGGCAAAATAGCTGTGCAGCGCTGCCGTTGCCTCAAACTCGCCGTGCGCTTCCAGCTCGATTTCGCAGCGATCGCTGAAGCGATAGCGGGCAAGCAGCGTAAAGTCGTGGGGCCACAGTTTCTTTGTTTGTTCACTGCTTTCCAGCACAAAAGTCAGCACCACGCTCTCTTCGTTTTCATCATGGGCGGAAAGCGTCCACGGCAGATTGCGGGCAAAACCGTGTGCGGGTTCACCCGCAGGGCCGAACCAGGGCCAGCAGATTGGTACGCCGCCGCGAATGGCCTTGCCGTTGGCAAAGGCGGTTTTTTCGCTCAGCCAGATAACCGGGGCTTCACCTGCGGGCTGCCAGTCAATAAGCTGTGCGCCCTGAAGCGTGACTGCGGCGCGGACCTTTGGATGAACAATAGTAATAACCGGCAGTTCGCCGACAAGGCGTTGAGAAATGTAAGGCGTGATTTGTTCAATAACGGGGAGCGAGAAGAGTTTTTCGTTCATGAGTCACCCTGCTATAAAAAAAGGCGACCGAAGTCGCCTCAGAGAATGGCATCACATCGCTTATTTAGAGATGTGTGCGATCAGATCGAGAACCTTGTTAGAGTAACCGGTTTCGTTATCGTACCAGGAAACCAGCTTAACAAAGGTGTCGCTCAGCGCGATACCGGCTTTCGCATCAAATACGGAAGTCAGGGTTTCGCCGTTGAAATCGGTAGAAACCACTTCGTCTTCGGTGTAACCCATAACGCCTTTCAGTTCACCTTCAGCGGCAGCTTTGATGGCTTCACAAATTTCTTTGTAAGAAGCAGGCTTCGCCAGACGTGCAGTCAGGTCAACCACGGAAACGTTAGGGGTAGGTACGCGGAAAGACATACCGGTCAGTTTACCGTTCAGCTCAGGGATCACTTTACCTACGGCTTTAGCAGCGCCGGTAGAAGAAGGGATGATGTTCTGAGAAGCGCCACGGCCGCCGCGCCAGTCTTTGTGAGATGGGCCGTCAACGGTTTTCTGCGTTGCAGTGGTCGCGTGAACGGTGGTCATCAGGCCTTCAACGATACCGAATTTGTCGTTGATGACTTTAGCCAGCGGCGCCAGGCAGTTAGTGGTACAAGAGGCGTTAGAAACGATCTCCTGACCCGCGTAAGATTTGTGGTTCACGCCCATAACAAACATTGGGGTGTCATCTTTAGATGGACCGGTCAGAACGACTTTCTTCGCGCCTGCCTGAATGTGTTTACGTGCGGTTTCATCGGTCAGGAAGATGCCGGTTGCTTCAGCAACAACGTCAACGCCGATTTCGCCCCATTTCAGGTTAGCCGGATCTCTTTCAGCGGTAACACGGATGGTTTTGCCGTTAACAACCAACTGGCCGTCTTTAACTTCTACGGTGCCGTCGAAACGACCGTGAGTAGAGTCAAATTTCAGCATGTAAGCCATGTACTCTGCGTCCAGAAGATCGTTGATGGCAACGATTTCGATGTCAGAACGCTGCTGAGCAGCACGGAAAACGATGCGACCAATACGGCCAAAACCGTTGATACCTACTTTGATAGTCATATATTCCACCAGCTATTTGTTAGTGAATAAAAGGTTGCCTGTAAAATTACAAAAACCTTGCCAGGCGTCAAGCGGAATCGCTTCAACTGTTGCGGCAAATCAAATCCTCAGCGAGGAATAGTTGCCCAAAAAGGCGGTTCGCAATGACTTCTGGGCACTGATCTTGGGCCGACCGGACAAAATATAAAGGGGGGAAAGGTAAAAAGAGTGATGTACTTCACATTTTATCTTCCGCGCTGCCTTCAGATTCTGCCTGGAAGAAAAAATTCCCCTGATCTTGTTAAGCATTTGTTAGAATAGTAGCTGAAATTTTCAGATTTACACGGCGAGAGAGCGGTAAAAATGGCCAAAGACATCCTGAAACCTGAAACCGATTTAACCGAAATCCAGCACTACGTTACGCAGCAGCGTGGAACGGAGCCGCCTTTTTCCGGCAAGCTCCTGCACAATAAAGGCGAGGGCATTTATCACTGCCTGGTGTGCAACGCGCCGCTGTTCTTATCCGAAAGCAAATACGAGTCCGGCTGTGGCTGGCCCAGCTTCTATCAGCCTTATCAGGACGAGGCGATCCGTTACCTGGAAGATGATTCGCATGGCATGCAGCGTACGGAAATCCGCTGTGGAACCTGCGACGCTCATCTGGGGCACGTATTTCCTGACGGCCCGCAGCCCACCGGCGAACGCTTTTGCGTCAACTCCGCTTCGTTAAGCTTCACCGATGATGATGGCAATAACATTAAAGGCTGAACCATGGAACTTGATGAAATGATTGCCGCCATGACGCCGGAAGTCTATCAGCGGCTGGCAACGGCGGTTGAAACCGGAAAATGGGCGGACGGCGTGGCGTTGACGCCGGAGCAAAAGGAGAACAGCCTGCAACTGGTGATGCTGTGGCAGTCGCGACATAACGACGCGCCGCAGCACATGAGCGTGGGTAAGGGTGGCGAAATCGTCACCCGAACAAAAAAGCAGCTTAAGGAAGAGTTCGGCATTAATGATGACAACGTCACTTCTATCCGTTTGCAGTAGTGTCTTCGCCTTCAGCGGGCGTGACGCCCGCTCAGTCCATCCTCAATTCTTGTCATCCGGCGTCAGTTCGCCACGCAGATTCAACTGCATTAAACGGCGTACCTCATCACTCGACAGATCCTGACTCAGCAGGAAATGCAGCTTGGTCAACGTCGCTTCCACCGTCAGATCGTGTCCGCTGACCACGCCCGCCAGCGCCAGCGCGTTACCGGTCGCATAACCGCCCATATTGACCTTGCCCGACATGCACTGCGTCAGGTTAATTACCACAATGCCACGCGCGCTCGCCTCTTTCAGTTCACGCAGAAACGCCGGGTTCTGTGGCGCGTTGCCCACGCCATAGGAACGCAGGATCAGCGCCTTCACCGGCTGAAGCAGAAAGTTACTGACCACATCGGCAGAAATGCCCGGATAGATTGTCACCACGCCTATGGGCTGCGGCGTAATCGGGTGTACAATCAGTTCGCCAGCGCCGCCGGGTGCAGGCGGCGTGTTCAGACGGCGAATGTGGATACCGGCTTCCAGCAGCGGCGGCAGGTTAGGCGACGCGAACGCGTTGAAACCATCGGCATGCGCTTTGGTGGTCCGGTTGCCCCGGTAAAGCGTATTGTTGAAGAAAAGGGCGACTTCATTGATCGGGTAATTCGCAGCAACAAACAGCGCGTTAAGCAGATTTTGCTGCCCGTCAGAACGCAGTTCGGCAAGCGGAATTTGTGACCCTGTCACAATTACCGGTTTGCCGAGGTTTTCCAGCATAAAAGAGAGCGCAGAAGCGGTAAACGCCATGGTGTCAGTGCCATGGAGAATGACAAAACCGTCGTACAGCGCATAATTTTGCCGGATATCGTCGGCTATCGCCTGCCAGTCCTGCGGCGTCATATCGGATGAATCAATCAGCGGCGCGTATTCATGAATGGTAAAATCCGGCATTTCTGCGCGATGAAACTCCGGCATGGCCGCCAGTTGAGATTGCAGGTGACCTGAAACAGGAATGTAACCGTGCTCGGAGCGTTGCATACCGATAGTGCCGCCGGTATAGGCCACGTAAATAGATTTTTTTTGCATTGAAAACTCTGGCTTGCCGAAAAGGCGAAGTATAAGGGTAAAGCGGGGGAAAAGCAGCCCGACCAGAGGCCGGGCTGCGTTGATTACTTAACCTGCGCGCAGGTCAGGCACATCGCATAACGATTTTGCGGATCGTTCATCTTATCAAACAGACCTGGCTGGTTTTTCATTGCGCTCACCACTTCGGCCATCGGTGCCGGCAGATAAACCTTCAGCGCGCCAGGCAGCGCGGCACGAATCGAGACATCTACCTGGCTGAAAAGCATGTCCATAAAGCCCGGCTCATCCTGATACCAGTTCAGTTTCGGCTTGTTGAGCTTCGCCAGCTCCGCCGCTTTGGTGACCGCGTCGTCAAAGTCGCCTAATGCATCCACCAGGCCGTTTGCTTTCGCATCACTGCCGGTCCAGACGTGTCCCTGCGCAATCTGGTCGATCTGCTCCGGCGTTTTGCCGCGCGATTTCGCCACCAGCCCGAGGAAGTTTCTGTAGCCGTTTTCAATACTGATTTGCATCATCTGCTGCATCTCAGGTGGCAATGCTTTGGTCAATGCCACATCGGCCAGCGGTGAAGTAGCCACGCCATCGGTGTGAACGCCGATAGCGTCGAGCGAGTTTTCAACGGTATTGATCACGCCAAAGATGCCGATGGAGCCGGTCAGCGTGCTCGGACTGGCGATAATGTAATTCGCCGGCGTGGAGATCCAGTAGCCACCGGAAGCCGCCATGCCGCCCATTGATACCACAACCGGCTTATTAGCTGCCTTCGCCGCCGCCAGCTCCTCACGAATGGTTTCGGAGGCGGTAACGCTGCCGCCGGGGCTGTTAACGCGCAGAATAATCGCTTTGATTTTCTTGTCCAGGCGCGCTTCGCGGATCTGCATTGCCGTGGTGTCGCCACCCACGTTGCCGGGCGTCTCCTCTCCGTCGATAATGGCGCCGTTTGCCATGATAACGGCAATTTCGCCATTGGCGGAGCCGTTATCCTTCACGGCATAGTCGTAAATGCTGGTGCCTTTGTACTCGTTGGCCCGATCGTCCCAGCCAAAGATTTTACCTAACTCATTTTCAACCAGCGCGCGTGAGGCCAGTTCATCAACCAGCTTTGCGTTTTTGGCATACAGGGCCGTGTCGCCACCGGTTTTTTGCAGGCCGTCAAGCACGCCCTGCGCGCCAGGAAACACCTGATCGGCGGTAATCTGCCGGTTAGCAGCCAGGGTGCCGAGGAAATTCTGCCACAGCTCGCCCACCCAACGGCCATCGGCGTCGCGCGCCGCAGGCGACATATCGTCACGCAGGAAAGGTTCTACCGCCGACTTATAGGTGCCCACGCGGAAAACGTGCGAACTGACCTTCAGCTTATCCAGCAGTGATTTGTAGTAGAGGCCGTTGGTGGCAAAACCGTGCAAATCGACGTTGCCCTGCGGTGAGAGATAAATTTTATTAGCAAAGCTGGCAAGGTAATATTGCGCCTGGCTGTAGCTGTCGCCGGTGGCGTAAATTTTCTTGCCGCTGTCGCGGAACTCGCGCAGCGCCTTGCCGATATATTGTAAGGATGGCTGGTCGCCGCCCGCGAAATCGCGCAGATCGAGCACCATTCCGGTAATGTTGGCATCATCCTTTGCCTGACGAATGGCATCCACTACGTCAAACAGCGAATTCTCCTTTAAGCGATCGCTGCTGGCGCCCAACAGCTGTCGGCTGATTTTGCTGAGCTTGTTGTTAACGGAGGGTTTGTCGACCACGACGCCAGTGAGATCAACCACCAGCGCGCCTTTTGTCACCGGCTCCGGCGTCGTCGCGCGATTCACCTGGAACCAGATCCCCACGCACACCACAATCAACAGCACTAAAAACAGATTAAGAATAAATTCACGAACAAAATTCAACAGCCGCCAGGTCCATTTGAAAAAACCGGCAATGATTCGCCACAAAGTGCGCATAACTTCTCCATTTTGATAAAAACCCGGTAAGGGAAAGACGCTGTCGCCTTTTCGCCAAACCGCAGCGTGATGATGACATCCTAATTAGCGACGGTGAAATTGTCAGCAGGAAAAAGTGCAATGCTGTAACAAATCATCATCCTGTGCTAGCCTGGACGCACTACACGTGTTATCAGGAGGTAAAAATGGATGCACTGGATCTGGTTGTTAACCGTCGTTCGGCGTCACGCCTGAGCGAACCTGCGCCTGCGGGCGAGGTACTCGAAAATATCCTCCGTGCCGGTATGCGCGCGCCCGATCACGGCACGCTACAGCCCTGGCGCTTCATTATTGTTGAAAATGACGGGCGTGACCGTTTCAGCACGCTGCTCGAAGAGGCAGCCCGCACGGACGGGATGGACGACAAAGCGATTGAAAAAGCGAAAAAGGCCCCGTATCGCGCGCCGATGATCATCACCGTGGTGGCGCATTGCGAAGAAGATCATAAAGTGCCGCGGTGGGAGCAGGTAGTGTCGGCGGGCTGCGCGGTCATGGCGATGCAGATGGCCGCGCTGGCGCAGGGCTTCAACGGTGTCTGGCGCAGCGGGGCGTGGACGGAACATGCTGCCGTACGCGATGCGTTCAACTGTCGCCAGCAGGACGCCATCGTCGGCTTCCTTTACCTCGGCACGCCGCAGTTAAAGTCTTCCACCACCGTTCTCCCGCCAGATACCGCGCCTTTTGTCAGCCGTTTCTGAAGATTTTGCACCCAGGGGTTGCGAGCGGCCCCGCATTTTGTGGTGATAATGAGCGAACGGCGGCGGAAAAATATCTCAGCCCTTACTACTGTCGGCATTAAGCGCTACCATGTCGCGGGTTGATGCCTGATGGGAGCCATAAAATGAAAGACGAAACCATTCGCCTGACGCAATACAGTCATGGCGCCGGCTGCGGCTGCAAAATTTCGCCCGCCGTCCTTGAGCAGATCCTGCACAGCGACAGCCCGTTGTTCAACGATCCCCATCTGCTGGTGGGTAATGAAACCCGTGACGATGCGGCGGTCTGGGATGCAGGTAACGGTACGGCGGTGATCAGCACAACCGACTTCTTTATGCCCATCGTTGACGATCCCTTTGATTTTGGCCGCATCGCGGCCACCAACGCCATCAGTGATATCTATGCCATGGGCGGTAAACCGATTATGGCGATCGCCATTCTGGGCTGGCCGGTGGATAAACTGCCGCCGTCGGTGGCGAAGCAGGTGATTGAGGGCGGGCGCCACGTCTGCCGCGACGCGGGGATCTCGCTGGCGGGCGGGCATTCAATCGATGCGCCGGAGCCTATTTTCGGCCTGGCGGTAACCGGCGTAATCGATCCGCATAAGGTAAAGAAAAACAGCGCAGCGCGCGCAGGGTGCAAGCTGTTTCTCACCAAACCGCTGGGTATCGGCGTGTTGACGACGGCTGAGAAACGGACGCTGCTCCAGCCAGAACATGTTGGCCTTGCCACTGAAGTGATGTGCCAGCTGAATAAAGCCGGGGCGGTGTTCGCCGATGTTGACGGCGTGACGGCGATGACTGACGTCACCGGTTTCGGCCTGCTGGGGCATCTTAGCGAAATCTGCCAGGGCTCCGGCGTGCAGGCGGACGTCTGGTTCAGCGCAGTGCCTCGCCTGCCAGGCGTTGACGGCTACATCGCCCGGGGCTGCGTTCCCGGCGGAACCGCACGCAACTTCGCCAGCTACGGCCATTTGATTGGCGAAATGAGCGAACCTCAGCGACAGCTACTGTGCGATCCGCAAACTTCCGGCGGTCTGCTGCTGGCGGTAACGCCTGAAGCAGAAGCGGCGGTCATCGAGCGCGCAGGCGTAATGAATACCTCCCTTACCGCCATCGGCGAGCTGCATGCGCCGCGGGCGGGCCGGGCGCTGATTGAAATTATCGGCTGAGCAGGAAGCAAATCCCGGATGCGCTTGTTTATTGCAGAAAAACCCAGCCTTGCCCGCGCGATAGCGGACGTTTTGCCTGAGCCTCACCGTCGCGGCGACGGTTTCATCGCCTGCGGTTCCGATAACATGGTGACCTGGTGCGTCGGCCACCTGCTTGAGCAGGCGCAGCCGGACAGCTACAACAGCCGTTTCGCGCGCTGGTCGCTGGCGGATCTGCCTATCGTGCCGGAAAAGTGGCGGCTACAGCCGCGGCCGTCGGTGGCTAAGCAGCTTCGGGTGATTGAGGGGCTCCTTGGCAAAGCCAGCGAAGTCATCCACGCCGGTGACCCGGACAGAGAAGGGCAGCTGCTGGTAGATGAGGTGCTCGACTATCTGGCGATGCCTGCCGCAAAACGTGACCAGGTGCGGCGATGTCTGATTAACGATCTCAATCCGCAAGCGGTGGAAAGGGCTATCGGCAGGCTGCGCGAAAACCGTGAGTTTATTCCACTGTGCGTTTCCGCGCTGGCCAGAGCGCGCGCCGACTGGCTTTACGGCATTAATATGACGCGTGCCTATACGCTGTTGGGACGAAACGCGGGCTACGATGGCGTGCTCTCCGTTGGCCGTGTTCAGACGCCGGTGCTGGGGCTGGTGGTGCGGCGTGATGAGGAGATCGAAAGCTTTGTGGCAAAGGACTACTTTGAAGTAAAAGCCCACATCGTCACGCCGGCGGAAGAGCGTTTTGTTGCGTTGTGGCAGCCAAGCGAGGCGTGCGAACCCTATCAGGACGAAGAGGGACGACTGCTGCGTCGGGCGCTTGCCGACCATGTGGTAACCCGCATCAGCGGACAGCCTGCTCAGGTCACCAGCTATAATGACAAACGGGAAAATGACACCGCACCGCTGCCGTTTTCGCTCTCCAGCCTGCAAATTGAGGCGGCGAAACGCTTTGGCCTCAGCGCCCAGGCGGTGCTGGATACCTGCCAGAAGCTGTACGAAACCCATAAGCTGATCACCTATCCACGTTCGGACAGCCGCTATCTGCCTGCGGAACACTTCGCGGGACGGCACTCGGTGCTGAATGCGATTGGTATTCATCAGCCCGATCTCACGCCGCCGGGGGATTTTGACAGCGATCGTAAAAACCGCTGCTGGGATGATAAAAAAGTTGACGCGCACCATGCCATTATTCCCACCGCACGCAGCAGCGCGGTTCGCCTGAGCGACACGGAAAGTCAGATCTATCGCCTGATCGCTATCCAGTACCTGATGCAATTCTGCCCGGATGCCGTTTACCGCAAATGCGTGATTGAGCTGGATATCGCCGGGGGTAAATTCATTGCAAAAGCGCGTTTTCTTGCCGAAGCGGGCTGGCGCGCGCTGCTTGGCAGCAAGGAACGCGATGAGGAGAACGACGGCACGCCGCTGCCGGTAGTGGCGAAAGGTGACACGCTGCTTTGCGAACGCGGCGAGGTGGTGGAAAAACAGACGCAGCCGCCGCGTCACTTTACCGATGCGACGTTGTTATCGGCCATGACCGGCATCGCACGTTTTGTACAGGATAAAGATCTAAAGAAAGTACTGCGTGCGACCGATGGTTTAGGAACGGAAGCAACCCGTGCGGGGATCATCGAGCTGCTGTTTAAGCGTGCTTTTCTGCTGAAGAAAGGGCGCTATATACACGCCACGCCCGCCGGCCGCGCGTTAATTCATTCACTGCCCGAAATGGCGGCGCGGCCGGATATGACCGCCCACTGGGAGTCAACGTTGACTAAAATCAGTGAGAAGCAGTGCCGCTATCAGGATTTCATGACGCCCCTGGTGGAGACGCTGCACAACCTGATTTCACAGGCGCGACAGCAGCCCGCCGCCCATGCGTTTCGGGGGCTGCCGGCGCCCGCCAGATCATCTAAAAAGCCGCCTCGGCGAAAAGCGGCGAAAGCGAAGGATACAGAATAATGAAAAGAACGGCCTGGGTAGTTCTCTCCGCCGCGCTGCTGTTCAGCGGACACCTCGTCGCGGCAGATCAAAGCCTGCACGTGGGTAATTCACAGCATCATCAGGGCGATGATTATGGCAACGGCGGCGGTTATGAGCAGGGCGGCGGCTATCATAACGGCGGCAACAGTGAGCAGGGTAGCAGCCCCAATGCTGATGTCGTGGTGGATATGCCGCCGGAAGCGTGGACGCAGGGACAAAGCAATCAGCCGCCCTGCCTGCGCTGCTGCACTTATGAAAACCGCAGCTACACAGAGGGATCGGTAGTGAAAATGGAAGGCGTATTGTTGCAGTGCAGCCGCGATGAGCGCTCGATTGGCACCAACAATCTGACCTGGCAAACCGTGAAGTAAAGCCCTTCACCGGACTGGCCCTCCGGTAAAGGGGCATCATTCATTATTCGATGTCGAAACGCGCCCAGACCGGCGCATGATCGGAAGGCTTTTCCATGCTGCGGATCTCATAGTCAATGCCGGTTTCAATGCAGCGCGCGGCCAGTGGCTGACTCGCCAGCATCAGGTCGATACGCAGGCCGCGATTGTCGTCAAACCCTTTAGAACGATAGTCAAACCAGGAAAAACGGTCGCTTACCTCGCCGTTCTGGCTGCGCCAGGTATCCACCAGCCCCCAGTTCATCAGGCGATCCATCCATTCACGCTCCTCAGGTAAAAAGGAGCACTTGCCGGTGCGCAGCCAGCGCTTACGGCTCTCTTCGCCAATGCCGATATCCCGATCCGCCGCGCTGATGTTCATATCGCCCATAATCAGCACCGGCCTGGAGGGCTGCTGTTCCTGCTCCAGGTAGTTTTGCAAATCGCGATAAAATTTCTCTTTCGCCGGAAACTTGCTGGGATGGTCACGGCTTTCCCCCTGCGGGAAATAGCCGTTAATGACGGTAATGTTGCCAAGCGCGCTGGGGATATCGGCCATGATCAGGCGACGCTGCGACTCTTCATTGTCGTCGGCAAAACCACGACGAACCGCGACCGGCTGCATCTTAGTCAGCAGTGCAACGCCATAGTGACCTTTCTGCCCGTGATAAAATACGTTATAGCCAAGCTTCGCCACCTCTTCGAGCGGAAACATATCATCGTGAACCTTGGTTTCCTGAAGGCCGATCACGTCGGGCTGATGCTGTTCGACGATAGCGGCAAGCTGATGAGGACGGGCGCGTAGTCCGTTGATATTAAAAGAAACAAATTTCATTACGCAGGCTGCTTTACAAGGGGAAAGATGTCGGAATGGTAGCAGAGAGCGGCGGTTGATGTCATCTTTGCTGACAGGGCTGGCGCGTTGAAGATTCTCATCGCTGCGCCCGAATCGAACCCTGGTCGAAGGTTCTCATCCTTCCCCGTAAGGAGAATTATGCAGGCGTCAGTATGTGGGGGGAATTTGTGGGCGTTGAAAGTGATGGTGGTGGGGGAAGGATGACGCGGAACGTTGTTCCTTGCCCTTCGGGTCGTTGCCTGCGGCAACGCTTTCTCGCTGCGCTCGAATCGAACCCTGGTCGAAGGTTCTCATCCTTCCCCGTAAGGAGAATTATGCAGGCGTCAGTATGTGGGGGGAATTTGTGGGCGTTGAAAGTGATGGTGGTGGGGGAAGGATTCGAACCTTCGAAGTCGATGACGGCAGATTTACAGTCTGCTCCCTTTGGCCGCTCGGGAACCCCACCACGGGGCTTGCTGTGTGCTGTTGAAGCGGGGCGCATCATACCAAATGAGAGACGGCTGTAAAGCCTGCGCACCCGAAAAAAATACCGTTTGCCGCTTTTTTACGCTGACCGCTGCTTTGCCAGGCGCGTTAAAGAATAATCGTGCGGTTACCGTAAACAAACACCCGCTGCGCCAACACCTGGTAAAGGGCGCGACTCAGCGCGTTTTTTTCCACGTCGCGTCCCGCACGCATCATATCTTCCGCCGTGTAGGTATGATCGACGTGAATCACGTCCTGCATAATGATCGGCCCCTCATCCAGATTATCATTCACGTAGTGCGCGGTGGCGCCAATGATCTTCACGCCGCGCTCATAGGCTTGATGATAAGGACGCGCGCCTATAAATGCCGGCAGGAACGAGTGATGAATATTAATAATCTGGTTGGGATAACGCTGCACAAAGGCAGGCGTCAGCACGCGCATGTACTTCGCCAGCACCACGTAGTCAGGCTGGTAGCGGTCAATTTCCGCCGCCATATTATTGTCATGCTCTTCGCGCGTCAGACCTTCATGGCTGACTAACATAAACGGAATATCAAAACGTTCCACCAGCGTGCGCAGTGTCTCATGGTTGCCAATTACCGCGGCGATCTCAACGTCCAGGCCGCCATAGGCGCTTTTCATCAGCAGATCGCCCAGACAGTGCGCCTCTTTGGTGACCAGAATGACGATACGACGACGACCGGCAGGGTGCAACTCGCGCACGGAGCCCGAAGGCAGCGCGCTGTCGAGATCGGCAAGCAGCGTCGTATCGTTGAATATGCCTTCCAGCTCGGTACGCATAAAAAAACGCCCGGTGCGGTGATCGACAAATTCATTGTTCTGCACAATATTCAGTTCGTGCTTGTAGCAAATATTGGTGATTTTTGCGATAAGGCCCTTTGCATCCGGGCAAATGGTACGTAAAACTTTTCTTTGCGGTGTCTGCGCTTGCATTGCGTTGATGATCCTGTCGAAGCAATTCTGTGTAGGTGAGCGGCGCTGTTTATTGACCGCAGCATTTCTTAAATTTTTTGCCGGAGCCACAGGGACAGCGGTCATTTCGCCCTGTTTCCGGCACGATGCCGTCTATATAATACCAGCGTTGTTCCTCGCGAAGAAAGCGCGAGCGCTCGTGAATAAAGCCTTCACCGTGGTTTTCGGAGAAACGAGCAAAAAAAGACACAAATCCTTCAGAGTAATCCCCTGGTTTTTTTGCTTCAATAATCTGTAAACTTAGCCACTTAGTATTCGCAAAACTCCTTTCCAGCTCGCCACGGAAGTTTTCGGCGTGGCAGGACGGATGCCAGGTGGCAATGAGCCAGTCGGTATTATGCGTGGCGTAAGCGGTATAGCGTGAGCGCATCAGCGCTTCCGGGTCAGGTGGAACAGCAAGACCATTTAGATAGGGCTGGCAACATAGGCTATACTCCAACCCGCTACAACAGGGACACAGGGCTGACACGTCGACTCCAGGAATGATTAAAGACGGCAGAATAACAAGGCATCATGGTAACCGAGCAGCCGGGATGATGCCATTTGAAGTTTGGCAAATACCAGGGGATGAATGAGACAGGTTAAGGTTGGGCTGGCGCTGGGTTCTGGCGCTGCAAAAGGATGGGCCCACATCGGCGTAATCAATGCGCTGGAGCGGGCAGGAATAAAGATTGATGTGGTCGCCGGAAGCTCCGTCGGCGCGCTGGTGGGCGCTGCCTATGCCAGTCATCACCTGCCGCGAATGGAAACCTGGGTACGCTCATTTCGTTACTGGGATGTCATTCGCCTGATGGATCTTTCATGGCGGCGCGGCGGCCTGTTGCGCGGCGATCGGGTGTTCAGCCACGTACGGCGGCTGGTCAGTCATGAAAAAATCGAGCAGTGCTCACTTCCCTTCGGTGCCGTTGCCACGAATCTCAGTACCGGTCGCGAACTGTGGCTGACCGAAGGTGACCTTCATCAGGCGGTTCGCGCCTCTTGCAGTATGCCCGGTCTGCTATCGCCAGTTGAATGGAACGGCTACTGGCTGGTTGATGGTGCCGTCGTTAACCCTGTTCCCATCTCTCTGACGCGTGCGCTGGGCGCCGATATCGTGATTGCTGTCGATCTTCAGCACGACGCGCATCTGATGCATCAGGATTTACTTTCCGTTACGCCTGTCGAGGAGCGCACATCAAGCGCAGCCACTTCGGGGTGGGGCGTTAAGCTGCGGCAAACGCTGACGCGCGCCACTCAGCGAAAAATGAATCAACGTCCCGGCGCGATGGAGATTATGACTACCTCAATACAGGTGCTTGAAAACTGCGTGAAACGTACGCGTATGGCGGGCGACCCTCCTGATGTCCTCATTCAGCCCTTTTGTCCGCAAATTTCCACGCTGGATTTTCACCGTGCGGCGGAAGCCATTGAAGCCGGTCGGCTGGCCGTTGAGAAGAGAATGGATGAACTCTTGCCGCTGATCCGCCATAAATTATCTAAGGATGAATAAGTTATGCGGTTAATGCTTTTTACCACAAGCGAGAATGGTTTTTATGAGCCACTATTGAGTTATCTGCTGTGCAAGGGGGAATAATGGAGAAGCCGTTAACCGGAAAACAGATTCTGATTGTTGAAGACGAAGCCGTTTTCCGTTCCCTGCTGAACAACTTTCTTGATGCGCTCGGGGCAACCGTTGTCGTCGCTGATGACGGACTTGATGCGCTGGAAAAAATCGGCGCCACTGTGCCCGACCTGATGATCTGCGATCTGGCGATGCCGCGCATGGATGGCCTTAAGCTGGTTGAGACTCTTCGCAGCAGCGGCAACGATATCCCGATTCTTATCGTTTCAGCCACGGAGAACATGGCCGACATCGCCAGCGTCCTTCGGCTCGGCGTGCAGGATGTGTTGCTCAAGCCGCTTAAAGATTTAGGCCGCCTGCGTGAAGCGGTGTTTGAGTGCCTTTACCCTTCAATGTTCTCCTCGAAAGTCGAGGAGGATGAACAGCTTTTTCAGGACTGGGACGCGCTGGTTCAGGATCCTCAGGCGGCGGCCAAATTGCTTAAACAGCTACAGCCGCCGGTGCAACAGACGATTGCGCACTGCCGTATAAATTATCGTCAGCTCACGATGGCCGAACAGCCGGGTCTGGTGTTGGATGTTGCGGCCCTTTCTGAGAAAGATTTGGCGTTCTACTGTCTTGATGTGACGCGCGCCGGAGATAATGGCGTACTCGCTGCTTTATTATTACGCGCATTATTTAACGGCCTGCTTCAGGATCAATTGTCCGGCCAGTCTCAGCGGTTACCTGAATTAAATGGCCTGTTAAAACAGGTTAATCTGCTTTTACGCCAGGCCAATCTGAAAGGGCAGTTTCCTTTATTGGTCGGCTATTATCATCAGGGATTGAAAAACCTTATTCTCGTTTCTGCGGGATTAAATGCCACCCTGAACGTAAATGCCCATCAAATACAGCTCAGTAATGGTGTCCCGCTTGGTACGATGGGCAGTACACATTTGAATCAAATAAGTCAGCGCTGTAGTGACTGGCAGTGTCAGGTATGGGGCGCCGGCGGCAGGCTGCGCCTGATGTTGTCGACCGATTAAACCGGCCGCGGATATTCCTGTCCGCGAAGCCGGGCAGGTCCAGAGATTGGCTTTATACTTGGGTAATAATCTTAAATTATGCTGAAATGATTCAACCAGGATAAATCCGTCAGGGTTCCACTGGTATACTCACTTCGTTTTTTAAACTCGACATATCAAGTAATAACTTGAACGGCCTAACAGAGAGGTACTTTGATGTCTGCCTATAAGTCCAAAGTAAAAAAAGCGGTAATCCCCGTTGCAGGACTGGGAACGCGTATGCTGCCAGCAACTAAAGCTATTCCTAAAGAAATGTTGCCACTGGTTGATAAGCCGCTAATTCAGTATGTCGTAAACGAGTGTATTGCCGCAGGCATTAATGAGATCGTACTGGTTACGCATTCTTCAAAAAACTCTATCGAAAACCATTTCGATACCAGTTTCGAACTCGAAGCCATGTTGGAAAAGCGCGTCAAGCGTCAGCTGCTGGAAGAAATTCAGTCTATTTGCCCACCGCATGTCACCATCATGCAGGTGCGTCAGGGGCTGGCAAAAGGGCTTGGCCACGCGGTGATGTGTGCGCATCCGGTTATCGGTGACGAACCTGTCGCTGTTATCCTGCCAGACGTTATCATCGACGAATACGAATCCAACCTGGCGAAAGAAAACCTGGCTGACATGATCCGTCGCTTTGAAGAAACCGGCAACAGCCAGATCATGGTTGAGCCCGTCGCTGACGTGACCGCTTACGGCGTGGTGGATTGCCAGGGCGCACAGCTTAACCCAGGCGAAAGCGCACCAATGGTCGGCGTGGTGGAAAAACCTAAAGCAGATAAAGCGCCGTCAAATCTGGCAGTAGTGGGCCGTTATGTGCTCTCTGCTGACATCTGGCCTCTGCTGGCGAAGACACCTCCAGGCGCGGGTGACGAAATTCAGCTGACCGACTCGATCGCTATGCTGATGGATAAAGAGACTGTAGAAGCTTACCATCTTAAAGGCATCAGCCATGACTGTGGTAACAAGCTCGGCTATATGCAGGCGTTTGTAGAGTATGGCGTGCGCCATAATTCGCTGGGCAGCGACTTTAAAGAGTGGCTCGAAAGCACCGTTGGTAATAAAAAGTAAGTTTAATTTTAACCGGGACAATTCAATGAAAGTCACCGTATTTGGTATCGGCTATGTCGGTCTGGTTCAGGCTGCGGTTTTAGCTGAAGTCGGACATGACGTTCTTTGCATCGATGTTGACGAAAACAAAGTCGACAATCTGAAGAAAGGGATCATTCCAATTTTTGAACCGGGCCTGACGCCGTTGGTTAAGCAAAACTATGAGGCGGGTCGTCTCAAGTTTTCCACTGACGCGAAAGAGGGCGTTAACCACGGTATCATGCAGTTTATCGCGGTTGGTACGCCGCCCGATGAAGACGGTTCCGCAGATCTGAAATATGTTACTGCCGTAGCCCGTACTATTGCACAGCACATGAACGATCATAAGGTTGTGATCGATAAATCAACCGTTCCTGTCGGCACTGCTGACAAGGTTCGCGGCGTGATGGAAGAGACGCTGAAGGGAAGAAACGCTGAGATTGCGTTTGACGTGGTCTCTAACCCTGAATTCCTCAAAGAGGGCGCGGCGGTAAGCGACTGCATGCGTCCTGAACGTATCGTTGTCGGTACGGATAATGACGAGGTTGTTGAGCTTCTGCGCGAGCTTTATGAGCCGTTCAACCGCAACCACGACCGTATGATCCTGATGGATATTCGTAGCGCAGAGCTGACCAAGTACGCGGCAAACTGCATGCTGGCGACAAAAATCAGCTTTATGAACGAGATTTCTAACCTTGCGGAGCGTCTGGGCGCAGACGTTGAGAAAGTTCGTCAGGGTATTGGGTCTGATTCACGCATCGGCTACTCGTTTATCTATCCTGGCTGCGGCTACGGCGGTTCCTGCTTCCCGAAAGACGTGCAGGCGCTGATCCGCACCGCAGAGCAGATTGGTTACAAACCGCGTCTGCTTCAGGCGGTGGAAGACGTTAACGATTCGCAGAAAACCAAGCTGCCAACCTTTATTAAGCGTCACTTCGGCGACAATCTTCAGGGCAAGACCTTTGCACTGTGGGGCCTGTCATTCAAACCGAACACGGACGATATGCGCGAAGCCTCCAGCCGCGTGCTGATGGAAACGCTGTGGGAAGCAGGCGCGACGGTGCAGGCTTTCGATCCGGAAGCAATGGATGAAGCGCAGCGTATCTACGGTCACCGTGACGATCTGAAGCTGATGGGCACCAAAGAAGCGGCCCTTCAGGGCGCTGACGGTCTGGTCATTTGTACCGAATGGCAAAATTTCCGCGCCCCGGATTTTGACGTTATTAAAAATGCTCTGAAAGAAGCCGTGATTTTTGATGGTCGTAACCTGTATGATCCAGAGAGAGTCAGTAAACGCGGTTTTGTTTATTATGCAATCGGCCGCGGAGCTTCTATCCAAATTGCATAATTAACGAGGGCAGTATGAAATATCTGGTTACCGGCGCAGCAGGATTTATCGGCTTTCACGTTACAAACCGTCTGCTGTCGGCCGGTCACCAGGTTGTCGGAATCGACAACCTGAACGATTATTACGATGTCAATCTGAAGCTGGCCCGCCTGGCACAGATCGCCTCTCCCGATTTCACCTTTATAAAACTCGATTTAGCCGACCGCGAAGGCATTGCGGCACTTTTTGCCAGTCAGGGTTTTGAGCGCGTTATTCATTTGGGCGCGCAGGCTGGCGTGCGTTATTCGCTGGACAATCCTCTCGCCTATGCGGACGCGAATCTGATTGGTCACCTGAATATTCTTGAAGGCTGTCGTCACAATAATATTGGCCATCTGCTTTACGCTTCATCAAGCTCTGTTTATGGGCTCAACCGCAAAATGCCATTTTCCACCGATGATTCGGTCGATCATCCGGTTTCGCTCTATGCGGCGACCAAAAAAGCGAATGAGCTGATGTCTCATACCTATTCGCACCTTTATGGCATACCGACTACCGGATTACGCTTTTTCACGGTTTACGGCCCGTGGGGGCGTCCGGATATGGCCTTATTCAAATTCACCAAAGCCATCGTTGCTGGCGAAGCCATTGACGTTTATAACAACGGTCAGATGCGGCGCGACTTTACCTATATTGATGACATTGCCGAAGCGATTTTCCGTCTTCAGGATGTTATTCCGCAGGCTGATGCGCAGTGGACGGTTGAAAACGGCAGTCCGGCGACCAGCTCTGCGCCGTATCGCGTTTATAATATTGGCAACAGCCAGCCGGTGACGCTGATGGCCTATATCAAGGCGTTAGAAAAAGCCCTGGGCAGCGAAGCAGTAAAAAATATGCTGCCAATGCAGCCCGGAGATGTGCTGGAAACCAGCGCCGATACGCAAGCGCTTTATCAGGCCATTGGCTTTAAGCCGCAGACCAGCGTGGAAGAGGGAATATCACGCTTTGTCGGCTGGTACAAAACGTTCTACCAGGTGTAAACCGACTATAAAAAAGGAAGCGTCAGCTTCCTTTTTTATCACGATAAAGAGTAGGGTTTTAATAAAAGACGTTACAGCAGGAAATCGTCCAGCGTTTTGCCTTCTTCATCAATTGCTTTTTTGATTACCGCCGGGGTACGTCCCTGGCCGGTCCATGTTTTGGCCTGGCCGTTCTCATCAACAAATTTATATTTCGCCGGACGAGCGGCACGTTTGGACTTACCGGAAGTTTTAGAGGTACCCAGTACGGCCAGTAATTCATTTGGATCGATGTCGTCGGCAATCAGCATTTCACGATACTGCTGAAGTTTACGGGCTCGCTCTTCGTTTTCAGCCTGAGCATGACTTTCTTCTTCACGACGCTCATTAACCACAACTTCAAGTTTTTCCAGCATCTCTTCCAGAGTTTCCAGCGTACATTCACGCGCCTGTGCACGCAGAGTACGAATATTGTTCAATATTTTTAGTGATTCGCTCATTGTCAAAAATCTCAAATTTATAAATATGTGGGTATGTTTTAGCCCAATAATAATAAGGCGGGAAAAAAGGTTCTGCAATAGCAAATTTCTATCGTTAAATGTCAGCGCTGGCTTAAAAGGTAAATGCATTTCTTGCTAATATTTTGATGTAATTTTAATTATTTGGGAATAGTCAATGTGCTGGAAATGTCGCATTAACGCAACGTTAATACCCTATCCATTAGCGCGTTTTACGATTTATAAATTTTCAGTCAGCATGCCGAGCCGGCAGATAATGTCAGGAAAATATCAGGGAAAATAGTCTTATATTGCTGAATAAATGTGATTTTCATCTTCTCCATTAGTCCTCGACGTTACCGTTTTTTTTGTGAAATTTACAATCTGAATTATTAATAATTTATTTATTACTCTTTCGTATAGCTGGCGGGAACGTCGTATAGCAACTATTAATGTCACGCAGAATCAAGGGGTATATGATACACTGCCGGGCGAAATTTTCTGAACTGCCTATCTGGAGTCGAACAAAATGGCTCAGCTTTATTTTTACTATTCTGCGATGAATGCAGGTAAATCAACGGCGCTCCTACAGTCTTCATATAACTATCAGGAGCGTGGGATGCGAACGCTGGTTTATACGGCAGAAATCGACAACCGCTTTGGTACCGGCAAAGTCAGCTCGCGTATCGGGCTGTCATCACCGGCAAAACTGTATAACAACGCGACGGATCTCTTTGGTGACATTGAAGCCGGGCAGCGGGTCGAGCCGGTGCACTGTGTCTTAATCGACGAAAGCCAGTTTCTGACTCGCGATCAGGTCAAAGCATTATCTGACGTGGTGGATAATCTGGATATCCCTGTTTTGTGTTATGGCCTGCGTACGGATTTTCGCGGCGAGCTTTTTACCGGTAGCCAGTATCTGCTGGCGTGGGCTGACAAACTGATTGAACTGAAAACCGTCTGCCACTGTGGTCGTAAAGCGGGAATGGTGCTGCGCCTCGATCATGAGGGCAAGCCGTATAAAGAAGGGGAGCAGGTCGTCATTGGCGGTAATGAGCGCTACGTGTCGGTTTGCCGCAAGCATTATAAAGCGGCGATTGAGCAGGGATGCATGCGTGCGATACACGGCGAGCATGGCCTGAGGTGATGAAGAACCGTTGCCTGTTGTAAAAAAAAACCGCCTTTCGGCGGTTTTTTACTGAGTTATGCCTTTTTCACTTTTTTAGGCATTTGTTCTTTGACGTTATCAATTGGCTGCTTAACAATCGCTTCGGATACGCTGTCAAATGGCTCGCTGTACTCACGGCCGTAGAAGGTATCCATCATGATTTGTTTCAGCTCTGCAATCAACGGATAGCGTGGGTTAGCACCGGTACACTGGTCGTCGAAGGCATCATCAGCCAGCTTATCAACTTTCGCCAGGAAGTCCGCTTCCTGCACGCCCGCTTCGCGGATTGATTTAGGAATGCCCAACTGCGCTTTCAGATCTTCCAGCCACACCAGCAGTTTCTCGATTTTCTGCGCGGTGCGATCGCCAGGGGCGCTCAGTTTCAGATGGTCAGCCACTTCGGCGTAGCGACGACGCGCCTGTGGACGGTCGTACTGACTGAAAGCCGTCTGCTTGGTTGGATTATCATTAGCGTTATAGCGAATAACGTTGCTGATAAGCAGGGCATTAGCCAGACCGTGCGGAATGTGGAATTCCGAACCGAGCTTGTGCGCCATTGAGTGACATACGCCGAGGAAGGCATTGGCGAAAGCGATACCGGCGATAGTGGCGGCGTTATGAACGCGTTCACGCGCTACCGGGTTTTTCGCGCCTTCGTTGTAGCTTGCCGCCAGGTTTTCCTGGAGCAGCTTCAGCGCCTGAAGTGCCTGTCCATCAGAGTATTCATTTGCCAGAACTGAAACGTACGCTTCCAGCGCGTGCGTCACCGCATCCAGACCACCGAACGCACACAGCGATTTCGGCATATTCATCACCAGGTTAGCGTCAACGATGGCCATATCCGGCGTCAGCGCGTAGTCCGCCAGCGGATATTTCTGACCGGTGGCATCGTCGGTTACCACGGCGAACGGCGTAACTTCTGAACCGGTGCCTGAGGTGGTGGTGATCGCGATCATTTTCGCCTTAACGCCCATTTTCGGGAATTTATAGATACGTTTGCGAATATCCATAAAGCGCAGCGCCAGCTCTTCAAAATGGGTTTCAGGATGTTCATACATCACCCACATGATTTTTGCTGCATCCATTGGTGAACCGCCGCCCAGCGCAATAATAACGTCTGGTTTAAAGGAGTTCATCTGCTCCGCACCTTTACGCACCACGCTCAGCGTTGGATCGGCTTCCACTTCAAAGAACACTTCGGTTTCAATGCCGTGTGATTTGAGGACGTTCACCACCTGATCGACATAGCCGTTGTTGAACAGGAAGCGGTCGGTCACGATAAAGGCGCGTTTTGCGCCATCGCTGGCGACTTCTTCCATGGCAATAGGCAGTGAGCCACGGCGGAAATAGATGGATTTCGGAAGTTTATGCCACAACATATTCTCTGCTCGCTTGGCCACGGTTTTCTTGTTGATCAGATGTTTAGGTCCGACGTTTTCAGAAATGGAGTTACCACCCCATGAACCACAACCCAGCGTCAGTGACGGTGCCAGTTTAAAGTTATACAGGTCGCCGATGCCGCCCTGTGACGCTGGCGTATTGATCAGAATGCGGGCGGTTTTCATCTTGTCGCCAAAGTAGTTGACGCGTTCACGCTCGTTATCCTGATCGGTATAGAGACAGGAGGTGTGGCCGATACCGCCCATCGCCACCAGTTTTTCTGCTTTAACGACCGCGTCTTCAAAGTCTTTCGCGCGATACATGGCAAGGGTAGGAGAGAGTTTTTCGTGAGCAAACGGCTCAGACTCGTCAACGGCCTGCACTTCGCCGATCAAAATTTTGGTGTTGCCCGGCACGTTGAGGCCCGCCATTTCAGCGATTTTCACCGCGGGCTGGCCTACGATAGCCGCATTCAGACCGCCATTTTTCAGGATAATGTCCTGAACGGCTTTCAACTCCTGGCCTTGCAGCATGTAGCCGCCATGGCTGGCAAAACGCTCACGCACGGCATCATAGGCTGAATCCACCACGATCACCGACTGCTCGGAGGCGCAAATAACGCCATTATCGAAGGTCTTAGACATCAGAATCGATGCCACTGCGCGCTTGATGTCAGCCGTCTCATCAATCACTACCGGCGTGTTGCCTGCACCAACGCCGATGGCAGGCTTGCCTGAACTGTAAGCCGCTTTAACCATGCCCGGACCGCCGGTGGCGAGGATCAGGTTAATATCCGGGTGATGCATCAGCTGGTTAGAAAGCTCAACGGAAGGAACGTCAATCCAGCCGATGATGTCTTTAGGCGCGCCGGCGGCGATAGCGGCCTGAAGCACAATGTCTGCCGCTTTGTTGGTGGCGTCTTTTGCACGCGGATGAGGTGAGAAAATGATGCCGTTGCGGGTTTTAAGGCTTATCAAGGCCTTGAAGATTGCGGTGGACGTGGGGTTGGTGGTAGGAACAATACCGCAAATCAGACCGGTGGGTTCAGCAATAGTAATGGTGCCGAAGGTATCGTCCGTATCCAGAATACCGCAGGTTTTTTCGTCCTTGTAGGCGTTGTAGATATATTCAGAAGCAAAGTGGTTTTTAATGACCTTGTCTTCCACAATACCCATGCCTGATTCTGCAACGGCCATTTTGGCCAGCGGAATTCGGGCATCGGCTGCCGCGAGAGCGGCGGCCCGGAATATCTTATCTACCTGTTCTTGAGTGAAGTTGGCATATTCGCGCTGTGCCTTTTTAACACGTTCAACCAGTGCGTTAAGTTCAGCAACATTAGTAACGGCCATAATACTCTCCTGATGAAAGTTAAACTCTATTAGTAAACAGGTCGGAAACCAGCAGTATAGTCATTGAGTGCTAATGTGTTGTTATAAAGCTGTGATGCACTCGTTATATCTGCGATGTATTCCGCATGTTTACTGATAGAGTCTGCACATTCTTCACAGCGTAAAGGGTGTGCTTACTACCCGCTTCCTTTCTCTGAAATTAAGCTTACTCACAATGGAGTAGCGCAATTTTGATCTGGATCAGGTAACACTAACGCTGACTCCATTCAGCGCCTGTGTTTACGCCGTGTGTTGGCAAGATGATTCAGATTGGTTATTCCTGTAAGGAATTGTTAAGTGGCTTTTACTGGGTGTGAAGGGAATGAGTGGTATTTATCGCTGCCGCGGTGGCAAAAATCCAGGTAAATATTCCAGTGAGTGGCGCTGGTAAGCGCACGACTTTTACATTAAATTAGCCGCCAGAAACTACCCCCAGGAGCCTGCATGAACCCGGCACTTTTAGACCTCTCCGGCTATATTAAATTTTTTATTGGTCTGTTTGCTTTAGTGAATCCCATAGGAATAATTCCTGTTTTCATCAGCATGACCAGCTATCAGGTGCCGGCTGCGCGTAACAAAACCAACCTGACCGCTAATCTTTCCGTTGCCATTATTCTCTGGACGTCGCTTTTTCTGGGGGATGGCATCCTGCATATTTTTGGTATCTCCATTGATTCGTTTCGCATTGCCGGCGGCATTCTGGTAGTGACGATTGCCATGTCGATGATTAGCGGCAAATTAGGCGAAGACAAACAGAACAAACAGGAAAAATCAGAAACGGCGATCAGAGAAAGCATCGGCGTGGTCCCGCTGGCGCTACCGCTGATGGCGGGGCCGGGCGCGATCAGCTCAACCATTGTCTGGAGCACGCGCTATCATAGCTGGCAAAATCTTCTGGGGTTCAGCGTGGCGATTGCGCTGTTTGCTTTCAGCTGCTGGGTATTGTTCCGCGCCGCGCCGTTGATGGTGCGCGTGTTGGGTCAAACCGGTATCAACGTCATTACCCGCATTATGGGGCTGTTGTTGATGGCGCTGGGCATTGAATTTGTTGTGACGGGCATGCGAACGCTCTTTCCTGGTCTTGCCGCATAAAGAATTGCACCGAATAAACCTTTTAAAAGCGCATATCCTGCGCTTTTTTTTATCAGCAAACGATCAATGCGCTTATCTGGTGCATTAAATGGGTCGTTTGCACCTTTATGGTGCTTGTTATTCGCAAAACTTAACAGCGAAGCGGTGTCATTAATGTAATTACTGTAAAATTAAAGTAATCAGCGATATAACTTTTAAATGTTACGATCTTCACAAGAAAAAAATGCGATATGGCAGCGTCTGTGCGGTGTTACATGCTGCTTACCCTTCGATAGCTGAATTTTTGCGCCATAAAGCCTGTTTATACAGCGATTTCGCCTGGTTAATGAACACCCTGAAGGCTATCTGCGTAATTACCTGCCTGTTTCCGTTTATAAACATCTACATTTCAACGAGATAGTCGTTAATTTTTTGATTTAAATAATGCTTTCGATTAACGAGCACTCATGATAAAAGAGAAAGAGTTAACATTTTTGCTATTTTTTTTGGCGATTAAATTTTCATTCTGATAATTTTCGGTGGCCTTCCTGATAACTGGCATCGGATGTGCAAAAAGGTCAGCTTTAACGATCTGCATTCAGATCCACTCACACAGGTTAATTGATGAAACCATTCCCGCTTCGTTGTCCGAACCTGTCACAGGCGCTGCTGTTGTCGCTGGGCACTTTTATCGGGTGTGCCACCGCCGCCACCGTACCTGCTGGTACGACGCTGGCAACGGCTCAGTCAATCGTCATTAATAACGGCGGAGAAGTTTCATCGCTCGATTCGCAAAAAGTTGAGGGCGTGCCGGAAAGCAATATCATTATTAATTTGCTGGAAGGACTGGTGACCAGTGACAACAACGGTAAGATTGTGCCTGCCGTCGCCGAAAGCTGGAGCAATGAGGAAAACAGAGTCTGGACGTTCACACTGCGTGATAACGCTAAGTGGTCGAATGGCGAACCGGTGACGGCGCAGGATTTTGTTTACAGCTGGCAGCGACTGGCAGACCCAAAAACCGCTTCGCCTTACGGCAGCTATCTGCAATATGCTCATCTCGACAATATTGACGATATTCTTTCAGGCAAGAAGCCGCCCGACGCGCTTGGCGTGAAAGCGCTGGACGACCATCATCTTCAGGTGACCCTCAGCGAGCCCGTTCCCTATTTCATTGCGCTGGCTTCACATACCGCAATGAAACCTGTTAACCGCGCCGTGCTGGAAAAATGGGGCGATAAATGGACGCAACCAGAGCACTATGTGGGCAATGGCGCCTATACGCTCAGCGAATGGGTGATCAATGAAAAGCTGGTGCTTAAGCGCAATCCACGCTACTGGGACAATGCGAAAACGGTGATTGACCGCGCAACCTTCCTGCCGATCACCTCAGAAACCAGTGACGTGAATCGCTTTCGCAGCGGTGAAATTGATATGACCAACAGCGTGCTGCCGCCGGAGATGTTCGCCACGCTGAAAAAGACCTTAGGGACACAGGTGCGTATCAATCCGCTGCTCTGCACCTTTTATTATGAGCTAAACAATAAGCGCCCGCCGTTTAACGATCCACGCGTGCGCACGGCGGTTAAACTGACGCTCGATCGCAACATCATCACTGAAAAAATCATGGGGCAGGGGCAAATTCCGGCGGGTGGCTTTACGCCGCCGTTTATCAACGGTGCGCACCTGACGGCGCCGGCGTGGCTGGCACTGAGCCAGGATCAGCGCAATAAGATGGCGCGTAAGCTGCTGGAAGAGGCAGGCTATTCGGCTGATAAGCCGCTGAGTTTCACTCTGCTCTACAACACCTCTGACGTGAATAAAAAGCAGGCAATCGCCGCCGCCTCTATGTGGAAAAAGAATCTGGGCGCCAGCGTCACCCTGAATAATCAGGAGTGGAAAACCATGCTGGACACGCGTCATCAGGGCAATTTCGACGTGGCGCGTGCCACCTGGTGCTCCGATTACAACGAGCCTTCCACCTTTCTTAACAGCATGCTGAGCACTTCGACTAACAATACCGCCTTTTATAACAGCAAGGCGTTTGACGCGTTGATGGCGAAGTCGCTTCAGGTTTCGGATAAAGAGCGCGAGGACGTTTACCAACAGGCAGAGCGGCAGTTGGACAGCGACTCGGCTATCGTACCGGTTTACTATCGCGTCAGTGCGCGTCTGGTGAAGCCCTGGGTGGGTGGATTTACCGGTAAAGATCCGCAGGATCTGACCGATATCAAATATTTTTATATTGAACAGCATTAACGATTTGGAGTATTTCTGGCTTGGGTAAAACCGGCCCGATGCGACGTCGTTCCGTCGCGGTGGGCTGCCCGGTTAACGGGGGGACGCTGATGATTTTGACCACATTGGCAATGATAAAAACTGGAGTAGGTAAATAATGACCAACATCACGAAAAAAAGTCTGATTGCGCTTGGCGTTATGACCGCGCTGGCGGGAAATCTGGCGATAGCGGCCAGCGTGCCTGCGGGCGTTGAGCTGGCGGCAAAACAGGAGCTGGTAAAAGGCAACGGCGACGAAGTGCAGTCTCTTGATCCGCACAAAATCGAAGGCGTGCCGGAATCCAACGTCAACCGCGACCTGCTGGAAGGGCTGGTTATCGGTGATGAGCAGGGGCATCCGATCCCTGGCGTGGCGGAGAGCTGGGAAAACAAAGACGGTAAAGTCTGGACTTTCCACCTGCGTAAAAATGCCAAATGGTCTAACGGCGAGCCGGTTACCGCTCAGGATTTCGTTTACAGCTGGCAGCGTCTGGCCGATCCGAAAACCGCATCGCCTTATGCCAGCTACCTGCAATACGGTCACCTGTTGAATATTGATGACATCATCGCCGGCAAGAAAACCCCCGATCAGCTGGGTGTGAAAGCGATTGACGCCAACACGCTGGAAGTCACGCTGAGCGAATCCGTGCCTTACTTCTTCAAGCTGCTGGTTCACCCGTCAATGTCGCCGGTTTACAAACCTGCCATCGACAAGGCCGGTGAAAAATGGACCCAGCCGGAAAACTGGGTGGGCAACGGCGCCTTTAAACTGCAATCTCACGTGATTAACGAACGTATCGAGCTGGTGCGCAACACCGAATACTGGGATAACGCCAACACCAAGCTGGATAAGGTGACCTTCCTGCCGATCCCTTCTGAAGTCAGCGATGTTAACCGCTATTTCAGCAGCGGCGGCAGCGACATGACCTACAACAATATGCCTATCGAGCTGTTCAAAAAGCTTCAGCGCGACAACCCGAAAGAGCTGCATGTTGATCCTTACCTCTGCACCTATTACTACGAAATCAACAACCAGAAAGCGCCGTTTACCGATCCACGCGTTCGCGCTGCCCTGAAGCTGGGTATCGATCGCGATATCATGGTCAATAAAGTGCTGGCGCAGGGCCAGTTGCCTGCTTACAGCTATACGCCACCGGCCACCGACGGCGCCGATCTGGTTAAACCGGAATGGTTCAGCTGGTCGCAGGAAAAACGCAACGCAGAAGCGAAAAAACTGCTGGCGGAAGCGGGCTATACCGCCGACAAGCCGCTGACTTTTGAACTGCTGTACAACACCTCCGATCTGCACAAGAAGCTGGCTATCGCCGCCTCGTCGATCTGGAAGAAAAACCTCGGTGTTAACATTAAGCTCAACAACCAGGAGTGGAAAACCTTCCTCGATACGCGTCATCAGGGCAATTTTGATGTATCCCGCGCGGCCTGGTGTGCGGACTACAATGAGCCAACCTCATTCCTGAACACGATGACCTCTAACAGCAGCAACAATACCTCGCACTACAAATCGGCTGAGTTCGATAAGGCGATTGCCGATGCTGCGAAGGCCAGCGATGACAAATCGCGTAGCGATCTTTACGCCAAAGCCGAACAGATTCTGGATAAAGACTCCACTATCGTTCCGGTTTACTACTACGTTAACGCCCGCCTGGTGAAACCGTACGTAGGCGGTTATACCGGTAAAGATCCGCTGGACAACGTGTACGACAAAAATCTTTATATTATTAAACACTAATGGCAAAAACCGGGAGGCGGTTCACCGCTTCCCGGCGTGTCTATTTTGAGCAGTGCTGAGGCACAAGCCAGCAGGTATGGGCAATGTTAAAGTTTATTCTGCGTCGCGTTCTGGAAGCGATCCCGACGCTACTCATTCTTATTACGATCTCCTTCTTTATGATGCGCCTCGCGCCCGGCAGCCCTTTTACCGGCGAGCGCACGCTGTCGCCTGAAGTGATGGCGAATATTGAAGCGAAATATCACCTCAACGATCCGATCCTGAAACAGTACGGCGACTATCTGTTGCAGCTGGCAAAAGGGGATTTCGGCCCGTCGTTTAAATACAAAGACTATTCGGTCAACTATCTGGTGGGGCATGCGTTTCCGGTTTCGGCGAAGCTGGGACTGGCCGCCTTTGTTCTGGCGGTGATCCTCGGTGTCACCGCCGGCGTGATTGCGGCGTTAAAGCAGAACAGTACCTGGGATTATATTGTAATGGGCGTGGCGATGACCGGGGTGGTCATTCCGAGCTTTGTGGTTGCACCGCTGCTGGTGCTGATATTTGCGATTGCGCTGAAGTGGCTGCCCGGTGGTGGCTGGAACGGTGGTGAAGCGAAGTTCATGATCCTGCCGATGGTGGCGCTGTCGCTGGCCTACATCGCCAGTATCGCGCGTATCACGCGCGGCTCGATGATTGAGGTGCTGCACTCCAACTTTATTCGCACCGCGCGGGCCAAAGGGCTGCCGATGCGACGTATTGTGATGCGCCATGCGCTGAAGCCCGCCATGCTGCCGGTGCTCTCTTACCTCGGCCCGGCCTTTGTCGGCATCATCACCGGCTCGATGGTGATTGAAACCATTTATGGCCTGCCGGGCATTGGTCAGCTTTTTGTTAATGGCGCGCTGAACCGCGACTATTCGCTGGTGCTCAGCCTGACCATTCTGGTCGGCGTGCTGACCATTCTGTTCAACGCCATTGTTGACGTGCTTTATGCCGTCATCGATCCAAAAATTCGCTACTGATATCGGAGCTCGCCATGATCCTGAGTAAAAAGAATAGCGAAGCTCTCGACGCCTTCAGCGAAAAGCTGGAAGTGGAAGGGCGGAGCCTGTGGCAGGATGCCCGACGTCGTTTTATCCATAACCGCGCGGCGCTGGCCAGCCTGATTGTGCTGGTTCTGATTTCGCTGTTTGTCATTTTCGCGCCAATGCTGTCGTCGTTCACCTACGATGATACCGACTGGGCAATGATGTCCGCACCGCCGGATATGATCTCTAAACACTACTTCGGCACCGACTCCTCCGGGCGCGACCTGCTGGTGCGTGTGGCCATTGGCGGACGTATTTCACTGATGGTCGGCATTGCTTCCGCGCTGGTAGCGGTACTGGTCGGCACGCTTTACGGCTCGCTGGCGGGCTATCTGGGCGGCAAAACCGACTCGGTAATGATGCGCCTGCTGGAGATCCTCAACTCCTTTCCCTTTATGTTCTTCGTTATCCTGCTGGTGACCTTCTTTGGCCGCAATATCCTGCTGATCTTCGTTGCCATCGGTCTGGTTTCCTGGCTGGATATGGCGCGTATCGTGCGCGGCCAAACGTTGAGCCTGAAACGCAAGGAGTTTATTGAAGCGGCGCACGTCGGCGGCGTTTCCACCGTCAGCATCGTGCTGCGACATATCGTGCCGAACGTGCTTGGTGTAGTGGTGGTTTATGCCTCGCTGCTGGTGCCCAGCATGATCCTGTTTGAATCCTTCCTCAGCTTTCTGGGGCTGGGCACGCAGGAGCCTTTGAGCAGCTGGGGCGCGCTGCTCAGCGACGGCGCCAACTCAATGGAAGTGTCGCCGTGGTTGCTGCTGTTCCCGGCAGGTTTCCTGGTCGTCACGCTGTTCTGCTTCAACTTTATTGGCGACGGTATGCGTGATGCCCTCGACCCGAAAGATCGTTAAGGAGTTTCCCGATGAGCGTAATTGAACAACAGCCAGCACTGGCGAAAATCGCGGGAAGCGACCGGCTACTTGACGTCAGGGATTTGCGCGTCACCTTTTCCACCCCGGACGGCGACGTGACGGCGGTTAACGATTTGAACTTCGGCCTGAGCGCGGGCGAAACGCTGGGGATCGTCGGCGAATCCGGTTCCGGTAAATCGCAGACCGCTTTCGCCCTGATGGGCCTGCTGGCGAGCAACGGTCGCATTGGTGGTTCGGCGGTGTTCCAGGGCAAAGAAATTCTCAACCTGCCGGAGAACAAGCTGAACAGACTGCGTGCCGAGCAGATTGCGATGATTTTTCAGGATCCGATGACCTCGCTGAATCCCTATATGAAGGTGGGCGAGCAGCTGATGGAAGTGCTGAAACTGCATAAAGGCATGAACAGCGCCCAGGCCTTCGACGAATCGGTACGGATGCTGGACGCGGTGAAAATGCCCGAAGCGCGCAAGCGGATGAAGATGTATCCGCATGAGTTCTCTGGCGGGATGCGTCAGCGCGTGATGATCGCGATGGCGCTGCTTTGTCGGCCTAAACTGCTGATCGCCGATGAGCCCACTACCGCGCTGGATGTGACGGTGCAGGCGCAGATCATGACGCTACTGAACGACCTGAAAAGAGAGTTCAACACCGCGATTATCATGATCACCCACGATCTCGGCGTGGTCGCCGGTATCTGCGATCAGGTGCTGGTGATGTATGCCGGGCGCACCATGGAATATGGCCGTGCGCGCGATGTTTTCTATCAGCCAACGCACCCATACTCCATCGGCCTGCTCAACGCAGTGCCGCGCCTGGATGCGGAAGGCGAGTCGCTGACTACCATTCCCGGCAATCCGCCGAACCTGCTGCGCCTGCCGAAGGGTTGTCCGTTCCAGCCGCGCTGTCCGCACGCGATGGAGATTTGCTCGACCATGCCGCCATTGACGCCGTTTGGCGAAGGGCGCCTGCGTGCCTGCTTTAAACCCGCGGAGGAACTGGTATGAGCGCGGTAGCTGAGAAAAAAGTCCTGTTAGAAATCGCCGATTTGAAGGTGCATTTCGATATCAAAGACGGTAAGCAGTGGTTCTGGCAGCCGTCAAAAACGCTGAAGGCGGTGGACGGCGTCAGCCTGCGCCTCTATGAGGGTGAAACGCTGGGCGTGGTGGGTGAATCCGGCTGCGGCAAGTCGACGCTGGCGCGTGCCATTATCGGGCTGGTGAAGGCGACCGACGGACGCGTCGCCTGGCTTGGCCGCGATCTGCTGGGCCAGAGCGAAGAGGAGTGGCGGCGCGCACGCAGCGATATTCAGATGATTTTCCAGGATCCGCTCGCCTCGCTGAACCCGCGCATGACCATTGGCGACATCATCGCCGAGCCGCTACGCACCTATCATCCAAAAATGCCGCGTCTGGAAGTAAAAGAGCGGGTGAAGACGATGATGATGAAAGTGGGGCTGCTGCCAAACCTGATCAACCGGTATCCGCACGAGTTCTCCGGCGGCCAGTGCCAGCGTATTGGTATTGCGCGTGCGCTGATTCTCGAGCCTAAGCTGATCATCTGTGATGAACCGGTTTCGGCGCTGGACGTCTCCATTCAGGCGCAGGTGGTGAACCTGTTGCAGAAACTACAAAGGGAGATGGGGCTGTCGCTGATCTTTATCGCTCACGATCTGGCGGTGGTAAAACATATCTCCGATCGCGTGCTGGTGATGTATCTGGGGCATGCCGTGGAACTGGGCACCTACGATGAGGTGTATCAGAATCCGCAGCATCCCTACACGCGCGCGCTGATGTCCGCCGTGCCAATTCCCGATCCCGATCTGGAGAAGAACAAAGTCATCCAACTGCTGGAGGGCGAGCTGCCTTCACCGATCGATCCGCCCTCGGGCTGCGTCTTTCGCACCCGCTGTCCGATTGCCGGCCCGGAGTGTGCCAAAACCCGCCCGCTGCTGGAAGGAAGCTTCCGTCACGCGGTTTCCTGCCTGAAGGTCGATCCGCTTTAACAGCGTTAGTGAAGGGGCGCGGCAGCGCCCTTTTTTTTCGTCAATATCTTTCTTGCCTTTAGCACATTAACGTCGAAGAACATGCTTTTTCGTTGTTAGACAGCCTCTGTGAATGACCTTACTCTCTCGCTGATTATTACCATTGGATGAGGGATCGTTTTTGGCCACGTTATCAATTCCGTTTTTCGCCACGCCTCTGCGCGTGGCCGTGAGCGCTGCACTGCTGACCAGCGCGATAGTCTGTTCATCTTTCGCTTTTGCGGACGAACTGCTTCAGGAAGGTATCACACCGGCAACCGACGCCAGCCAGGTTCCCGCTGCCGCAAAATTGCGTAAGGATACGGTTATCGCCGGTATCTCCGAACCGCAGGGCATCTTTAATCCCTATTTCTTTGTTAACGGCTGGGATGAAAACGTCACCAATGTGATCTTCGCACGGCTGATCGACTGGGACAGCCACGGCAAACTTGTGCCGGGCCTGGCGGAGAGCTGGCAGGTCAGCGATGATGGCAAAACCTGGACGATAAAACTGCGCCCTGATTTAACCTTCAGCGACGGCTCGCCGCTCAGCGCTGAAGACGTCGCCTTCACGCTGACCGTCCTCTACGATCCGAAGTATGATGGCGATACCGACATCACTCTGGCGCATATCGCCGGTGGCGACGCGTACAAGCAGGGTAAGGCCGACAGCGTCAGTGGACTGAAGGTTATCGATCCACTTACCTTACAGGTTACCACCACGCAGCCGGGCGCCACCACCTTGCAAAAGATCGGCGGGCCGGTACTGTCGAAAGCGTATTACGGCCGCGGCTATCAGCGTGGAGAGCTGGATTACCTGCGCACGCTGCACGGTAAACCGCTCGGTAATGGCCCTTATATCTACGATAAATATATTCCCGGCCAGGAGATCCGTTTCCATGCCAACGCCCACTACTATCGTGGTAAACCGCCCACGCCGCGATTTATTTATCGCGTCACCAATCCGTCAACCAATTTCCAGTTATTTCAAACCGGTGACACCGATTACGATGCGTTTACCTCGCGGCCGGATGATATTGAACAGCTCAAACTCCTCGGCTTCGCCAATATCAATCTCTACGGCTCCAGCGACTACAGTAAGGTTGAGTTCAATCTGAAGCGTCCGGCCTTGCAGGATGTTCGCGTGCGTCAGGCGCTGATTTATGGCCTCGACCGCCAGAAGCTGGTCAGCGTGGTTTATCAGGGTTACGGCAGCGTGGCAGTGGAACCCATCGCGCCCATCTCCTGGGCTTACAATACGCAGGGCGTAAATCCTTACTCCTTCGATCCGGCGCAGGCGAAAAAGCTGCTGGATGAGGCAGGCTGGAAGGTGGGAGCAGACGGCATCCGGGTTAAAGACGGTAAGCGGCTTGAACTGTCGCTGCTGGTCAGCAAGAAGGTGCTGAATGACGCGCTGATCCCGATTGCCAAAGAGAACTATCGGCAGATTGGCGTGCTGCTTAAGCCACAGGTGGTGGACTTCAATGCGCTGATGTCACAGCGTAAGGCGGGCAACTACGATCTGGCCTCCTTCAGCACCAGCACGCTCAACGATCCGCACGATGGCGTATGGGACTTCTACAGCACCGAAGCCGCCGTTCAGGGCTATCACAATGCGGAAGTCGACAGGCTGATCAATGAAGGCAACGCCACGTCAGATATTGAGAAGCGAAAACCGATCTATCATCAACTCTACCAGGTGCTGGCAAACGATCCGCCGGTCATTCTGCTTGCCAATCGTAAAATTCTCTCGGCCAGCAGCGCAAGAGTCACCGGTTTCAGGCCGGATATCTACAACGGCCTGACCGGCAGCCTGCCGGATGTCAACATCGTTAAATAACCAGCCCTGACCGCCGCGATGACCTCGCGGCGGCACCGAGAACGTGATGAGAAATTTCATTCTGCGTCGTCTGCTGCAAACCCTGCCGATGCTGCTGCTTGCGTCGCTGCTTATCTTCCTGCTGTTTGCAAAAACGCCCGGCGATTTTATTGATGGCAATATTACGCTGACCGCGCAGCGCGCCGCTGAACTGAAGGCGCTCTACGGCCTGGATCGGCCGCTGCTGACGCGCTACCTGCACTGGCTCTGGCAGTTAATGCAGGGCGATCTGGGTTATTCGCTGCAATACCAGATCCCGGTCAGCCAGCTGCTGAATCAGTACATCTGGAACTCCTTTCTGCTGGCGAGCGTCGCACTGGTTTTCTACTGGGGGATTGCGCTGACGGTGGGTGTTGTGTCAGCGATGAAACCCGGATCGCTGTTCGATCACCTGGTCAGCGTGGTGATTTTCGCCGCCATGTCGTTTCCGACCTTTTTCCTCTGCCTGCTGCTGATTAAGTGGTTTGCCGTCGATCTGCACTGGCTGCCGGTCGGCGGCATGACCAACATCGGCAGCGATGAAGGCGGTTGGGCGTATATCATGCAGGTGGCGGCACATCTGATCCTGCCGGTGCTGGCGCTTGTGATGTTGCAGGCCGGTAGCCTGACGCGTTATTTCCGCGCCAGCATGATTGACGTGGTGCGGATGGATTTTATCCGTACCGCGCGCGCCAAAGGGCTGCGCGAAGGCAGGGTGATTTTCAAACATGCGCTGCGTAATGCGCTTCTGCCCATTATCACACTGCTCGGTTTTGAACTGCCGGGGCTGTTTTCCGGTGCGCTGATCACCGAGAAAGTTTTTAACTGGCCCGGCGCCGGACATATCCATATTGACTCACTGGCCGCGCGTGACTATCCGGTGTTGATGGGTTTTACGCTGTTTCTTGCGGTGCTGACCATTCTGGGCAATCTGCTGGCCGACGTGCTTTACGCCTGGGCCGATCCGCGTATTCGGGTGGCATGAAGATGTTGCGAACGTTATTTTCCACCCAACGCCGTTTGCGCAAGGCGGAGATTCCGGCGCTGGCGCAGGTGACACCGTCACCCTGGCGGCAGGCAGTGCGCGCGCTGCGCGGCAACCCGCTTGCCATGCTTTGCCTGGTTGTACTGCTGGTGATGGCCGTCTGGTGTATGGTTGGGCCATACTTCTCGCCGTGGCGTGACGACGCCACCGATGCGCTGATGATTAATAAGCCACCCGGCGCGGAACACTGGCTTGGCACAGACTTTCTGGGACGCGACGTGTACACGCGCCTGCTGTTGGCGGGCCGTATTTCGTTGATTATCGGCCTGCTGACCATGCTGATGTCGGTCACGCTCGGCTATCTCTTCGGCGCCATTTCCGGGTATGTGGGCGGCCTCACGGACAAACTGATCATGCGCTTTGCCGATCTGGTGATGACCATTCCGTCGTTGCCGCTGTTGATTGTCATGGGGGCGATGCTCGCCGAGCTGGACTTCTCGCCGGAGTCGCGCGTCTGGATGGTTATCGTCATGCTCAGTGTGCTGGAGTGGCCAAAACTGGCGCGCCTGGTGCGCGGGCAGATCCTTTCGCTGCGCGAGCGCGAGTTTATGTTAGCGACGCAGGTGCTGGGTCTGTCATCCCGCCGCCGCCTTTTCGGTCACCTGCTGCCCAATACCGTGCCGATCCTGGTGGTGATGGCGACGATGGCGGTGGCGAATGCCATCCTCAGCGAATCGGCGCTCAGCTATCTCGGGCTGGGCGTGGTGCCGCCCATGCCCTCGTGGGGAAACATGATGGACGCGGCGAACAGCCTGATCGATTTTCAGCGCCGCCCCTGGCTGTGGATGCCGCCGGGCATCGCGATTTTTATTACCGTCATTGCCATTAATATTCTTGGCGACGGCCTGCGCGACGCGCTCGATCCTAAAATGAAACGGAGCAGACGATGACGCAGCCGTTGGTGCGTTTTAATCACTTTTCCCTCTCTTTTGCCAGTGAACAGGGACGGGTTCGCGCCGTGCAGGATCTCTCTTTCGAGGTGCGGGGCGGACAAACCGTGGGTATCGTGGGTGAGTCGGGCTGCGGAAAAAGCGTCACCGCAATGTCGCTGATGGGGCTGTTGCCGCCCCGGTCGGCGAGCATCGACGGCGGTGAAATTCTCTTTCAGGGCCGCGATGTATTGGCACTGCGCGGCAGAGAGCGGGCGGCGCTGCGTGGCAACCAGATGGCGATGATCTTTCAGGAACCGATGACGGCGCTCAATCCGGTACTTACCATTGGCGAACAACTGGTGGAGCCGCTGATTTTCCATCGCGGCGAATCGCCGAAGAAGGCGTGGGCGCTGGCGACGGAAATGCTGACCAGCGTGGGCCTGGCCCGTGCGGAAAGCCTGATGAGCAGCTATCCTCACCAGCTTTCCGGCGGCATGTTGCAGCGCGTAATGATCGCGATGGCGCTGAGCTGTCAGCCCGCGTTGCTGATCGCCGACGAGCCGACCACTGCGCTGGACGTCACCGTTCAGGCGCAAATTCTGCGGCTGCTGCGCGAGCAGGCGCAGCGGCACGCGATGGCGCTGATGCTTATTACGCATGATTTAGGGGTGATTGCGCAGATGACCGAGCGGGTGGTGGTGATGTACGCCGGCAGGATCGTTGAGCAGGGTACCACGGCGGAGGTGCTGCGCAATCCGCTGCATCCTTATACGCAAGGGCTGATTGCCGCAAAACCACAGCCGGGAGAGCGTCGCCGTCGCCTCTACTCAATACCCGGCCAGGTGCCCGATCTGGCGGCGCTGCCGCCATACTGCGCGTTTTACGCTCGCTGCGAACGCGCCACCGAGCGCTGTCGCGCGGGCGTTCCGCCACTCATCGGCGACGAGCGGCAGGTCGCCTGTTTCTGGTCCGGCCCCGCCGCGCTTGCCGCAGGAGCGACACCATGTATCTGATTGAAGTGGACGGGCTGAAAAAGTATTTTCCGGTTCGTGATGGCCTGTTTGGACAGGAGACTGGCCAGGTGCGCGCCGTGGATGACGTCAGCTTTGCCATTCGTAAAGGCACCATCTTTGGCCTGGTAGGAGAATCGGGCAGCGGTAAAACCACCGTAGGCCGCACGCTGCTGGGGCTGCATGATAAAACGGCGGGGCGGGTGATTTTTCGCGGCGAAGATCTGCACGCAATGAAGCCAAAGCAGATGAAAGCGCTACGGCCCGAGATCCAACTGGTGTTTCAGGATCCCTACAGTTCGCTCAATCCACGCCTGCGGATTGGCGATGCCATCGGTGAAGCCCTGCTCGAGCATAAACGCTGCACCCGCGCCGAACTGCGCGACAGGGTGCTGGAGGTGATGAATATTTGCGGCCTTGCGCCGCAGCATTACGATCGCTTTCCCCATGAGTTTTCCGGCGGTCAGCGCCAGCGCATCGGCATTGCGCGCGCATTGATCCTGAAACCGGCTTTTATTGTGGCGGATGAGCCGATTTCGGCGCTGGATGTGTCGATCCAGGCGCAGATCATCAATCTGTTTGCCGATTTGCGGGATGATTTTGGCGTCACTTTTCTGTTTATTTCGCACGATCTCGGCGTGGTGGAACATCTGTGTGATGACGTGGCGGTGATGTATCTGGGGCAACTGGTGGAGACGGCAAGCCGTGATGCGCTGTTTCGCCAGCCTCTCCATCCTTACACGCAGGCGCTGCTGGCGGCGGTGCCGACGCTGGATCCGGATAGTGAACCGGTAGCCGTGGTCAGTGGGGAAATTCCGGATCCTTCAAACCCGCCAGCCGGCTGCCGTTTTCATACGCGCTGCCCGTATGTCACGGCGCGCTGTCGGGTGGAGGTACCGCTGTTGCGTGAGGTTGAAGAGAGCGGTCATCGCGTGGCCTGCCATAACGTACAGGGCGACGCTTCCCGGTTGACCGTTGCACGCGTGGCTAGTCGCGCCACAGAATATGGCAAATCTTGTGATCTTTCTCACGGCACAGCAGCACGCGGGCAAAGACATCGTTAATAGGCTCGCCGTCTGCATCGCCCAGGCCGATGACCACTTCCGAGAAGAAGTCCGGGTTCAGGTCAATATCAACGTGTTCAGCCCAGTCCTCGGCCGGATCGTGAAGTTCCGCGCCGCCGCGCTCTTCAAACTGAAGATTGAACAGAATGATATCGGCCGGATCGAGATTATCAGCGGCCAGCTCAAGAAAAATATCGTAGGCCTGTTCCAGCGTTTCATCTTCTGTAAGGCGATTGTTTAAATCCATAACGTTTTCCATCGGGCCGGGTCATTTCCGCACGTTTTACAGCAACGGGCTGAAGAAGTAAAACAGTCGTTCAACAATTCGTTGCCACCACGCGCGCTTCGCCCAGCGCCGGGCGTCAACCAGACGCGAACGGGCGATATAGTCGTCCTGAACGGTCGCCAGATCGCTGCCAAAACCGTCGTCGTCAATCACCAGCGTGATTTCAAAATTGAGCCACAGACTGCGCATATCGAGGTTCACCGTGCCGACCAGACTGAGCTGACCGTCCACCAGTACGCTTTTGGTGTGCAGCAGGCCGTCTTCAAACTGATAAATCTTTACCCCGGCTTCCAGCAGTTCGGCAAAAAACGCCCGGCTGGCCCAGCCGACCAGCAGCGAATCGTTATGGCGCGGCACGATGATGCTGACGTCAACGCCGCGCAGCGCGGCGGTACAGATGGCGTGCAGCAGGTCGTCGCTTGGCACAAAGTAGGGCGTGGTCATGATCAACTGCTCGCGCGCGGCATACACCGCCGTCAGCAGCGCCTGGTGAATCAGGTCTTCCGGGAAGCCAGGCCCGGAGGCAATCACCTGGATGGTGTGTCCGCTCTCCTGCTCGAACGGCATAATATTGGGATCCGGCGGCGGCGGCAGGATGCGCTTGCCGGTTTCGATCTCCCAGTCGCAGGAGTAGATAATGCCCATGGTGGTGGCGACCGGGCCTTCCATTCTTGCCATCAGGTCAATCCATTGCCCGACGCCGGCGTCCTGTTTAAAATAGCGCGGATCGACCAGGTTCATACTGCCGGTGTAGGCGATATAGTTATCGATTAACACCACCTTGCGATGCTGGCGCAAATCCATCCTGCGCAAAAACACGCGCAGCAGATTGACCTTTAGCGACTCCACCACGTCGACCCCGGCGTTGCGCATCATGCCTGCCCAGCGGCTGCGGAAGAACTGCACGCTGCCCGCTGAATCAAGCATCAGGCGGCAGTGCACGCCGCGCCGCGCCGCCGCCATCAGCGACTCAGCGACCTCATCGGCCATGCCGCCGGGCTGCCAGATATAGAAGACCATTTCGATATTGTGACGTGCTAACTGGATATCGCGGATCAGCGCGGTCAGCGTATCGTCGGTAGAGGTGAGCAGCTGGAGCTGGTTGCCTTTAACGCCCGCCACGCCCTGACGTTTCTCACACAGTTGAAACAGCGAGCGCGCCACATCACTGTTTTCATGGGCGAAGATCTGATGGCAGGATTTTAAATCGGTCAGCCATCGTGCCGTTGAAGGCCACATGGTGCGCGCGCGTTCGGCGCGACGTTTGCCGAGGTGCAGCTCACCAAACGAGAGATAGGCAATGATCCCCACCAGCGGCAAAATATAGATGATCAGCAGCCAGGCCATGGCGGACGGCACCGTCCGACGCTTCATCAGGATCCTGAGCGTAACGCCAGCGATCAGCAGCCAGTAGCCAAAAACAAGAAGCCAGCTGAGCAGGGTATAAAACGTCGTCATGGTGTGGGAAATCCGGTTCTCTCTTAGATAGAAGGAGTGTACGTGCAGATGACGGCAGGCGAAACCTTTAAGTCATCGGACCTCAGTTACGGCGTTGAGGCGTTATAATACGCCGCCATTTTTTTAAAGCAGGAAGAAGAGATGAGACGAAGCCGCAATGAAGTCGCGCGCTGGAGAATGCAGCGTCAGGCCCAACGTCGCCGGACACGCTGGCTGGAAGCGCAATCCAAACGCTACGGACGGATGCATCTTATCCGTCATACGTTAAACCAGCAGCATCGTCGCTCTGTCCTGTTTATTAACCAGCTTTGAGCCCATCCGGCAGGCTGCGCAACTGATGGCTTAAAAAACGCGCTTGAAGGGTTTGACCGCCACCTGCTTATACACGCCAGCGGCGATATAGGGATCGTCCTGCGCCCAGGACTGCGCCTCTTCCAGCGAAGAAAACTCGGCAATGATGGTGGAGCCGCTAAAGCCCGCCGCGCCGGGTTCGTTGCTGTCAACCACCGGCATCGGGCCGGCAACGATCAGGCGGCCTTCGTCTCGCAGCAGCTGTAAGCGCGCCAGATGCGCCGCACGCACCGAGGTGCGCTTTTCCAGTGAGTCTGCATTATCTTCCGCATAGATTACGTAAAGCACCTGTTATACTCCTGTCCGCTCAAAAAGTTGGCTTCACGTTAAGTTATTGACAGGGATTCTGCAAACGAAAAGCGCCGCTCAGAGATACAGCCGCGGTGAAAAAGCGATTAAGAACAAAAACCATCACCTTATTATGCGTGGTTGTTGAAACTGATTGCTATTTGCATTTAAACTTACACCTTCACTTTTGCTGTAGAAAGATTATGACGACGCTGACTGAACCCTCTTTACCCCGACGTATTTCGTTACCGATGCTGGGCTCCGTTGCGCTGCATGTGGTGGCGATTGGCGGGATCCTTTACGCCTCTTATCACCAGGTTGTGGAAGTACCAAAAGCGTCTCAGCCTATCAGCGTTTCAATGGTGGCGCCGGAGGTACAGCCGGAGCCGCAGCCTGCTCCTCAGCCCGCACCGGAACCGGTGCCAGAACCTGAGCCAGAGCCAGAGCCGGTTCCCGAACCGCCGAAGCCGGTGCCGGTGCCCATTCCGAAACCGGAGCCAAAACCAAAACCGAAACCGGTGAAGAAAGAGGTGGTCAAGCCGAAGAAGCAGGTAAAACCGCGCGAGGAGCCGCGTCCGGCATCGCCGTTCAATGAAAACAAGCAACCCGCGCCTAAGCCTTCCACCGCGCCGAAAACCGCGCAGGGGTCTTCAGTCGCGCCGCCAACCGGGCCAAAAGCGCTTAACGTCGGCAAACCGGTTTATCCGGCGCGCGCGCAGGCGCTGCGCATGGAAGGACGCGTGCGGGTGCAGTATGACGTTGATGATTCCGGCCGCGTTGATAACGTCCGCATCCTCTCCGCCGAACCGCGCAATATGTTCGAGCGCGAGGTGAAGGCTGCGATGAAACAGTGGCGATATGAACCCGGTAAACCTGGCAAGAACCTGACGATGAATATTATGTTCCGTCTCAACGGCGGCGCAAGCGTCGGGTAAATAAAAACGGCGGGGAGGCGTGTCTGGCAGGGCAATCGTAAAGATGCAAAACGCCATCCCTGACTGTCCGGCACGCGCCGTCAAGGGCGCGTGCCGCTTTACTCTTTACCCTGAACGACTCTCCAATAGCACTGTTGCGCGGCCCGGTTCAGGCCTGTGCTTCGTCGTCTGACTGAAAGTGGCTCTTATCCGCAGGCAGCGGGCGTGACTTGCCTTTATCATCAACGGCAACATAAACGAACACCGCTTCGGTGGTGCAGTAACGCTGACCAATCGGTTCCGACGACACTTTTTTTACCCATACCTCAATATTAATGGTTATCGAGCTGGTGCCGGTGCGAATACAGCGCGCGTGACAGCTCACTACGTCACCTACCGCTACCGGTTTCAGAAAGGTCATGCCGTCCGCACGTACCGTCACCACGCGCCCACCGGCAATCTCTTTCGCCAGAATGGCGCCGCCCATATCCATCTGCGACATCAGCCAGCCGCCAAAAATATCGCCGTTGGCATTGGTATCAGCGGGCATCGCCAGCGTCCTCAGCACCATTTCACCCTGCGGCGCACGATTTTTGTTATCGATCATCATTTTGCTTCCGGTAAAAATAAAAAAAGCCCGGCGAGTGGCCGGGCATGGTGACTATTTTTCTTCTTGCGGCATCAGACGGTAGATATAGACCCCGCTGAACAGCGTGAACAGCAGCGTGAGGCCGGTTAAACCAAAGACTTTAAAATTGACCCAGATTTCCTGCGGCATCCAGAACGCCACATAAATATTTGCCAGACCACAGGCGAGAAAAAAGATTGCCCAGGCCACGTTCAGCCTTCGCCACGCAAGGGCAGGCAGCGTCAGCTCTTTACCCAGCATGGTCTGGATCAGCGGCTGTTTCATCCAGAACTGGCTGAACACCAGTGCGGCAGCGAACAGCGTATAGATAACGGTTACTTTCCACTTGATGAATTCATCGTTATGGAAAACCAGCGTCAGCGTGCCGAACACGGCCACCAGCACGAAGGTGACGATGGTCATTTTTTCCACTTTACGATACAGCACCCAGCTTGCCACCAGCGCAAGCGCGGTGGCGACGATCAGCGCGCCGGAGGCGACAAAAATGTCATACAGCTTATAAAAGACAAAAAATACCACCAGCGGAAGAAAATCAAGTAATTGCTTCATAAGGGCTTCCAGATACCAGACAGAGCCAAAACTGCATTAACGTAACAGCATATAAAGGCGATATAAGTAGATAATCAGTATGGCCGAAATGAGGTTGCTGAGCGCGTTAAGCACTACTGAAGCCACATTGGCAGGCAACACGGTCAACGAGGAGGCCAGCAACAGCACCGCCACCTTCGCCAGCAGCCAGACGGCTACCGCCGGCGCAACCAGCCTGACCTGACGCCACGCCAGACGGATGCTGGTGCGCATGGCCGCAAATACGCCGACTTTTTCGGTGCTCATGATCACCGGCGCCAGCGACAGCAAAATCGCCATCGCAATCCCCGGCACCACCACGACCATAAAGCCAATCTGCACCGCCAGCGTCATCAAAAACACCAGCAACAGCAGACGCAGCAGCATGGGCGCAGATGCGCCGATCGCGCGTAGCGCGCTGACGCGCTGCCCGGCGGAAACCATCGGCAGCAGGCACAGCATGCCCCCCAACAGCAGGGTGTTGCCCAACAGTGAGGCGAAGGTACCCGCAGCCGATGCGCGCAGCAGCACCTGCTGCTGCTCCGGCGTCATATTCTGTACCATTTCCAGCAGGCTGGAACCGCTGTTGCCTTCGGTCATCAGAGAGAGCTGTCCGGCTTCGGGGGTTAATGCGTGGCCAATAATAACGGTGATGAATGAGGTTAACAGCGCCATCAGCACGATAGTAATAAGCTGATGGCGTAAAAAATTCCCGGTGTCACGGTAAAGCGATCCCGCCGTGATTGACATGTACACTCCTTGAAAAGCCTGTATTAACGATCGAGCGATTGTACATTGTCTGACGCTAACCTGGCACCCTGACTTACATAACTTTCGATTAAAGAAGGCGATAGTGCTGCAAAAAGCGGCGGCAGTCCGTAGCGTGCCCGGGCGCGATCGCACGCTTCATTCGCTTCACCGTTTTCACCCGCACGGGCGAACTCGCGGCAGGGAGTGGGCCGGTTTTCATAAATCCCGCATGAAACGCAGCCTCCTGGCTCCCCCTTTAACGCCACGCAGCGAGGCGAACGCGCGTTGGTGCCGCGCATGTTGCGCATAAAAAGATTTAAAGGCTCGGTCAGTTCAGCCGGAACAACGCCGCCGCCGTCGTCAGCTTCTGACCAGTAAAAAGAGACGCGAAAATGTGCGCAGCAGGCGCCGCAACTGATGCATGGATTAAGAGAGTCGCTCATCTGATTGTCCACCCCTCCTGAGGCTTCGAACCAACATCACCAGTAAGAAATATGAAAATAGTCCGCTGCCCTGTTTCCTGCAACAGGGTTAATTCTTTAGAGGTAGAAGTGGGTAAGTTGATCTAAATCAACTCTATGTTTTTTAAGGGATTCGAAAAAATTGATTTGGATGATCTTTTTGAATAACCCATGTAAAAGTACGGCCAATAACTACCAAATCAAACTTTCATAGCAAATTTGCAAAGGAGTGAAGGATGAAACTGAAAGCACTGGCGCTGGCTGTGGTTACTCTGTTACCCGTTGTGGCATCCGCCCATGAAGCGGGCGATTTCTTTATGCGGGCAGGTTCTGCCACCGTGCGGCCAACCGGTGGTTCCGATGACGTGCTCGGGTTAGGCGAATTTGACGTCAGCAACAATACTCAACTGGGGCTGACCTTTACCTGGATGGCGACCGACCACGTGGGGGTTGAACTCCTCGGCGCCACGCCGTTCCGCCATAAAGTGGGGCTGGAATCTACCGGCACGCTGGCCACGGTGCGTCAACTGCCGCCCACTCTGATGGCGCAGTGGTACTTTATGGACGGCGCCAGCAAATGGCAGCCTTACGCCGGTATCGGCGTTAACTACACCATGTTTTACGATGAAGATTTTAATCAAACCGGTCGCGATGCGGGCTTAAGCAATTTGAGCGTGAAAAACTCGTGGGGCGTGGCGGGTCAGGTAGGGCTGGATTATCAACTCACGCCAGACTGGATGATCAATGCCTCCGTCTGGTACATGGATATTGATACCAAAGTCAGCTTTGATGCGGGCGGCGAGCGGCAGAGCATTGATACTCACATTAATCCGTTCGTCTTCTTCTTTGGCGCAGGCTATCGTTTCTGATCGTCAGCCATAAAAAAAGGCGCACTCTGTGCGCCTGTATAACGTCTGTCAGATTTACTTAATCTGCATTTTGTTAGTTACCGCATTAACGCCTTTCACGCTACGGGTGATCTGCACCGCGCGATTAGCCATCTGTGGTGAACTGACAAATCCGCTCAGCTGTACGCGACCTTTAAAGGTTTCAACGTTGATCTCAGTGGATTTAAGCATATCGTCCTTAATTAACTCGCCTTTCACCTTGGTGGTGATAACCGTGTCGTCCAGATAACCGCCAGTACCTTCTTTTGTTGCTGTTGGCGCACAGGCGACCGTCAATGCTACTGCTGCCGCAATCACCACACCCGTCAGAACTTTAAACAACTTCATTGTCAATCTCCCTGTCATTAATAATTGGCATGTGCCGGTCGGACAGAACTGTTCTGTCACTCGTAGAGTGTTAGCGACGATAGCGAATTAATCAATTTGCTGGCACTAAAAAAGAACAGAAAAATAGCGCCTTAACGGAGTCGCTAAGGCGCGAGAGGAAATTAACGCGTGGCGGCTTTCAAATTGCTGACAAAAGCGGTCAGTTCAGCCAGCATTTCCGGCGGGTTGGCGTGATTGCGCTCGATAATTTTAACGATAGCGGAGCCGGAGATGGCGCCCGCTGCGCCTGCGTTAAGCGCTTCTTTGACCTGAGAAGGCTCAGAGATGCCAAAACCCTGAAGCGGCGGTGCAGCATGATACTCGCTCAGCTTCTCAACCAGATGCTGCAAAGGCAGGCTGGCGCGCGTTTCCGCACCGGTCACGCCCGCACGTGACAGCAGATAGGTGTAACCACGGCCGTGCGACGCAATTTCACGCAACAGCTCGTCATCGGCGTTGGGTGGGCAGATATAGATCGGCGCGATGTTATGGCGCATCGCCGACTGGCGGAAAGCGGCCGACTCTTCAACCGGCACGTCGGCAATCAACACCGAATCCACGCCCGCTTCCTGACAGCGTGCATAAAAGTTATCCACGCCGTTTGAGAAAACCAGATTGGCGTACATCAGCAGGCCAATCGGGATCTCTGGATGCTTCTGCCGCACGGTTTTCAGGATCTCAAAACAATGTGACGGTGTCACGCCCGCAGCAAAAGCGCGTAGGGTGGCATTTTGGATCGTGGGGCCGTCGGCCAGCGGATCGGAAAAGGGGATGCCCAGTTCCAGCGCGTCCGCGCCGCCTTCAATCAGCGCATCGATGATTTGCAAAGAGATCTCGGGTGAGGGATCGCCCAGCGTCACAAAAGGAACAAAGGCACCTTCGTTATTAGCGCGCAGGCGTTTGAACAGCTGTTCATAACGTTCCATCAGATTTCTCCCTTCGCAGTCAGAATATCGTGAACGGTAAAGATGTCTTTGTCGCCGCGACCGGAAAGGTTAACCACCAGCAGCTGCTCTTTTTCCGGGTTCTCACGCATCATTTTCAGCGCGTGGGCCAGCGCATGAGACGACTCCAGCGCAGGGATTATGCCTTCGCTGCGACACAGGATCTTGAATGCGTCCAGCGCCTCGTCATCGGTAACAGAGACATACTCTGCGCGACCCGTGCTGTTCAGGTGCGCGTGCTGCGGGCCGACCGAAGGGAAATCCAGCCCGGCGGAAATGGAGTAGGACTCCTCAATCTGCCCGTCCTCCGTCTGCATCATCGGCGCCTTCATACCGAAATAGATCCCCACGCGACCGTGCTTGAGTGGCGCGCCGTGCTCGCCGGTTTCGATGCCGTGGCCTGCCGGCTCAACGCCGATCAGCCCGACGTTGGCGTCATCAATAAAATCGGCGAACATGCCGATAGCGTTTGAGCCGCCGCCCACGCAGGCGATAACCGCATCCGGCAAACGACCTTCTCTTTCCAGTATCTGCGCTTTGGTTTCTTCACCAATCATTCGCTGAAACTCACGCACGATGGTCGGGAAGGGATGCGGGCCGGCGGCGGTGCCAAGCATATAGTGCGCCGTGTCGTAGCTGCCGGACCAGTCGCGCAGCGCTTCGTTGCAGGCATCTTTCAACGTGGCCGAGCCGCTGTGCACCGGGATCACCTCGGCGCCCATCAGGCGCATTCTGAAGACGTTTGGCGACTGGCGCTCAATGTCTTTCGCGCCCATGTAAATGCGGCACTTCAGGCCCAGCAGCGCGCTGGCCAGGGCGGAGGCCACGCCGTGCTGTCCGGCGCCCGTTTCAGCGATTATCTCTTTTTTGCCCATGCGCTTCGCCAGCAGTGCCTGTCCCAGCACCTGATTGGTTTTATGCGCGCCGCCGTGCAGCAGGTCTTCGCGCTTCAGGTAAAGACGGGTGCGGGTGCCTTTTGTCAGGTTCTGGCAGCGGGTCAGGGCGGTGGGACGACCGGCGTAGTTTTTCAGCAGATCGCTGAATTCAGCCTGAAATTCCGCATCGCGCTGGGCGCTGACAAAGGCTTCTTCGAGCTGGCGCAGGGCCGGCATCAGAATCTGCGGCACGTACATGCCGCCGAATTCACCAAAATAGGGATTGAGTAAGGTCATAGTCGTTTCTCTTTTCCAGCAGGAAGCAGGCCGGGCCTGCTTCAGGAGTCAGTAAGCCTTCAGCGTTTGAAACACGGAGGCAATTTTCGACGCATCTTTAATGCCGGGAGCGCTTTCCACGCCTGAATTAAAATCCAGTCCGGCGCAGCCAAGCCGGGCGGCTTCCACGCAGTTGTCGGCGGCCAGGCCGCCGGCCAGCAGCACGTTATCCAGCCTCTGGCCCTGCAACAGCGCCCAGTCAAAGCGTCTGCCGCTGCCGCCCTGACCGTTATCAAAGACGTAGCGATCGACGTGCGGCCAGTCACGCGCAGGCAGAGCGTCATCGATACTGAACGCCTTCCAGATTTTTATTTCAGGCGGCAGCGCGGCGCGCAGTTCAGCAACATACTGGCGGTCTTCCTGACCGTGTAACTGAACGGCATGCAGCTTAAGGTCGGTTGCAATAGTGACAACGTCACCGGGTGCGTTATGACGAAACACGCCGACGTATTTAAGCTTTGCTCCGCCGATCACCGCGCGCGCTTTTTCCGTATCAACCTGACGCGGAGATCCTTCAGCGAAAATCAATCCGCCGTAAATCGCGCCGGCGTCCAGCGCGCTACGTGCATCTTCCGGGCGGGTCAGGCCGCAAACCTTGTTGTCGCCGAGCATGACGCGGCGAACGGCGGCGGCCAGATCGTCTTCTGACATCAGCGCCGAGCCAATTAAAAAGCCGTTCGCAAAATGGCTGAGTTCGCGCACCTGCGCGTAGCTGTTAATGCCGGATTCGCTGATCACGGTAACGCCGTGCGCCATTTTCGGCGCGAGACGGCGGGTGCGGTCAAGGTCAATCGACAGATCGCGCAGGTCGCGATTGTTAATACCGACAACTTTCGCGCCGAGCGCCGTGGCGCGAGCCAGCTCCTCATCACTGATCACTTCAGTGAGTATGCCCATCTCCAGGCTGTGCGCGACGGCGGCGAGCTGGCGATACTGTTCATCATTCAACACTGACAGCATCAGCAGGATCGCATCGGCCTGATGGTAACGCGCCAGGTAAATCTGATAAGGATCGATAATAAAATCCTTACACAACACCGGCTGGGTGACGGCAGCGCTGACCACCGGCAGAAAGTCGAAGCTGCCCTGGAAATACTTCTCATCGGTGAGTACGGATATTGCCGACGCGTAGTCCTTATAAACACCGGCGATAGTGGCCGGATCGAAATCTTCACGGATCAGCCCTTTTGACGGCGAAGCCTTCTTACACTCAAGAATGAACACGGTACGCGTGCCTGCAAGCGCATCATAAAAGCTGCGGGTCGAGGGCGTAACCTCATCCTGAAATGAAGAGAGCGGCTGCGCTTGCTGACGCGCTGCCAGCCAGACCGCTTTGTCCTGAACAATTTTAGCGAGTACGGTATCCTGCATGATTATCCTCTTGCTGCCAGTGCCACAACGCGTTCATAAGCTTTGCCGCTGCGAATGACGCGAAGTGCGTGTTGCGCATTTTCACGGAGGTCTTCGTGACCGAAAATTTTCAACAGCAGCGCAACGTTCACGGCGACGGCTTCTTCATGGGCGCGTTCGCCCTTACCCTGAAGTAATCGGGTCAGAATGTCACGATTTTCTTCCGGCGAACCGCCTGCCAGCGCCTCCTGCGGATGAAAGCTCAGGCCAAAATCTTCCGGCGTAAGCTGATAATGCGTGATTTCGCCTTCGCGCAGTTCGGCCACGTGCGTGGCGCTGTGCAGCGCCACTTCGTCCATTCCGCCGCCGTGCACCACCGCAGCGCGCTGGTAACCCAGCACTTTCAGCGTCTGCGCAATCGGCAACACCAGCTCCGGACTGTAAACGCCGATCACCGCCAGCGGCGGGCGGGCCGGATTGATCAGCGGGCCAAGCACGTTGAACAGGGTGCGGGTTTTTAACTGCTGGCGCACCGGCATGGCGTGGCGAAAACCGCTGTGATACTGCGGCGCGAACAGGAAACAGACATCCAGCTCATCCAGCGCCTTACGCGCCTCGTCCGCAGGCAGATCCAGACTGATGCCAAACGCCGCCAGCAGATCGGAAGAACCGGATTTGCTGGAGACGCTGCGGTTACCGTGCTTGGCAACCTTCAGGCCGCAGGCCGACGCCACAAAAGCGCTGGCGGTGGAAATATTGATGCTGTTACTGCCATCGCCGCCGGTACCGACGATATCGGCAAAAGCGTAGTCGGGACGCGGAAAAGGTTTTGCGTCTTCCAGCAGCGCGGTGGCCGCCCCCGCAATCTCTTCGGGACGTTCGCCGCGCACCTTCATGGCGATCAGCGCGGCGGCGAGCTGCGTCGGCTCAAGCTGTCCGGTAATGATGGCTGAAAATAGCTGGTGGCTCTCGGCCTGGCTCAGCGTCTTCGCCTGGTAAAGCTTTTCCAGAATTACGTTCATTTCATTCTCCCTGTTACGCCAGCGCCCAGGCGATGGTTTGTTCCAGCAGTCGCGCGCCCTGCGTGGTCAGAATGGACTCCGGATGGAACTGAAAGCCGCACACGCGATCGCCATCGTGACGCACGGCCATCACCATGTCATTGAAGGTCGCGTTGACCGTCAGTTCGGCAGGCACGTTGCTGCCGACCAGCGAGTGATAGCGCGCCACCGGCAGCGGATTGCTCAGTCCGGCAAACATGCCGCAGTCGTCGTGAGTGACGGCAGAGGCTTTACCGTGCAGGATTTCCCCCGCCTGACCAACGTGGCCACCATAGCTTTCCACAATCGCCTGATGCCCCAGACAGATGCCAATAATCGGCAGTTTGCCGCGTAGCTGGCGCAATAATTCAGGCATGCAGCCCGCGTCGGCAGGTGCGCCGGGGCCTGGTGAAAGCAACAGCACCGGACGGGTCATGGTGTTAACACGCTCAACCAGCGTCTGCGTCGGCACGTTATTGCGATAGATCACCACGCGATGACCGAAGGCGCGTAGCTGATCGACGAGGTTGTAGGTGAATGAGTCGATATTATCGAGCAGCAGGATATCGGCCATCAGAAAATCTCCTTGCAGTGATGCGCAGTGGCGATAGCGCGCAGTACCGCGCGCGCCTTGTTGCGACTCTCGTCGGCTTCGGCCTGAGGGACGGAATCCAGCACCACGCCCGCGCCGGCCTGGACGGTGGCGACGCCGTCTTCAACCCAGGCCGAGCGGATAACGATACAGGTGTCCAGATCGCCACTGGCGGTAAAGTAACCCACCGCGCCGCCGTAGCTGCCGCGACGCGTGCCTTCGGCGCTGGCGATGAGCTGCATGGCGCGAACCTTCGGCGCGCCGCTCAGCGTGCCCATGTTCATACAGGCGCGGTAGGCATGCAGTACATCAAGATCTTCTCTCAGCGTGCCAACCACCCGCGACACCAGATGCATCACGAAGGAGTAGCGGTCAACTTTGGTGAGATCGGCCACGTAACGGCTGCCCGGTTCGCAGATGCGCGCCAGGTCGTTGCGCGCCAGATCAACCAGCATCAGATGCTCCGCCAGCTCTTTATGATCGGTACGCATCTCCAGCTCAATGCGGCTGTCGAGATCGCGATCCAGCGTGCCGTCTGCGTGCCTGCCGCGCGGACGCGTACCGGCAATAGGATAGATTTCAATCTGACGGTTGGTTGCATCGTATTTCAGTGAGCTTTCGGGCGAGGCGCCAAAGAGCTGAAAATCGCTGTCCTGCATGAAGAACATGTAGGGGCTGGGATTGCTGTTTTTCAGCGTGTCATACGCCGCCAGCGGCGACGGGCAGGGCAGCGAAAAGCGGCGCGACGGCACGACCTGAAAAATTTCGCCCTGACGAATGGCCGCCTGCATCTCTTCAACCACCGCGCAGTAGGCTTCATCGCTCTGGTTACAACTCAGCGTCATGGTTTCAAGGGTTTTGACGGGCAGCGAGGGCGCCGGTTGCAGCATCTGCGCGTGGATCTGCTCAATACGGCTTTGCAGCCGTAAAAATTCCGCCGGTGCCGGGGTAAACAGGCTGGCCTGCAAACGCGCGCTCCGGCTCTGGTGGTCGATAACCAGCAGCGTTTCGGCCAGATAGAAGCAGTAATCTGGGCAGCGCTGGTCATTTGCCAGCGCGGGCAGATCTTCAAAACCTGCGACCAGGTCATAGGCAAACAGGCCGCCGAGCAGCACGGCTTCGCGCTCGTCCGCCGGGCTTCTGACCAGATGCGGGATCAGGCGCAGCGCATCAAACACCGAGGTGGCCTTCAGACGTGAATCTTCATCCTGTACCTCGCTGTTTGGCGAAAAACGGAGTTCGCGGCCATCGGGACGTACGGTATTCACCACGTCATGCGGCAATGCTTCGTCCAGCAGCGGCAGCAGCGCGCGACCGTTTTCCGAGAGCGCCTGAATGGTGACGACATTCTCCAGCGCGTTGATGCGCAGCGCGCTGTCAACAATCAGCAGGCTTTTCAGGTTACGTTTGCTGTCAATATCAGCGGATTCCAGCAGCAGCGTGGCGGGACGCGCGCCGCAAAGCTGATGGAATACGGCGGCCGGATCTTCGCGATAAGGGGCGCTACCGGTAATCAGTTTCACTCCAGGTTTAACGTTTGGCATACACTCACTTCTCTAAATTTTGCAAAAAAAAAGCCCGCTGTTGGCGGGCCTGGGTATCTGCACTCTTTCAGGTACGTGCAGGACGCCTTCGCCCGTTCAGGAAGAAGTGCGCCACCAACCTGTCATCATTCTGTTTTTGATAATCATGATTCAGATACCCTTGTGCGTGAACTTGCGTACTAGTTAACGGGTTCGCGGCAAAAAAGTCAATACTCTTTTTCCCTGCCAATGAAATCTGGTTATCATGCTGCGATATTTTCCGCTGCATCCGGAGTCGTTTTGGCTGAAACTTTCCCGTACAACCCTTTTCCGATCTACGACCTTCACAGCCATACGCGCGCGTCTGATGGCATGCTCACGCCGGATGAACTGGTAAACAGGGCGGTAGCACGCAGGGTGGGTGTGCTGGCGATAACCGATCATGACACCGTCGCCGGTATTGCGCCCGCGCGTCAGGCAATAGAAAAAGACGGGCTGCCTCTGCAACTGGTGGCTGGCGTGGAAATTTCCACCCTGTGGGAAAACCATGAAATTCATATTGTTGGTCTGGGCGTGGACGAACACCACCCTGATTTGACGGCTTTTTTGCACGAGCAGCATCAGCGGCGCATGGCGCGCGCAGAACTGATCGCCGAACGGCTGGAAAAAGCGCACATTCCCGGTGCGCTGGAAGGCGTACTGGCGCTGGCTGATGGGGGCGCGATAACCCGTGGCCACTTTGCCCGTTTTCTGGTGGCGCAGGGAAAGGCAGAAAATATTGCGCAGGTCTTTAAAAATTACCTCGCGCGCGGGAAAACCGGCTACGCGCCGCCGCAGTGGTGTACAATTAAACAAGCCATTGATGCTGTTCATCATTCTGGCGGGCGCAGCGTGCTGGCCCATCCCGGACGCTACGGATTGTCAGCGAAATGGCTGAAGCGCCTGGTCGCGCACTTCAGCGAAGAGGGCGGCGATGCAATGGAGGTGGCGCAGTGTCAGCAGCCACCGCATGAGCGCAGCCAACTGGCGCGTTATGCGCAGGATTATCACCTGGCCGCGTCGCAGGGTTCCGATTTTCATCAGGCCTGCCCGTGGATCGAACTGGGTAAAAACCTGTGGCTTCCGGGAGGCGTCGAGGCCGTCTGGCTCCGCTTTCCACATATTATTCAGGTTGCTGCGCCGCAGGCGTGACAGCCAGGAGTTTATAATGAGTCAATTTTTCTATATTCATCCCGAAAATCCGCAGCCGCGGCTGATTAAGCAGTCGGTTGAGATGCTGAATAAAGGCGGCGTGATCGTCTATCCAACCGATTCCGGTTACGCGTTGGGCTGTCGCCTGGAAGATAAAAGCGCCATGGAGCGCATTTGCCAGATCAGAAAGCTGGACGGCGATCACCACTTCACGCTGGTATGCCGCGACTTATCGGAGCTTTCTACCTACGCGCACGTCGATAATACCGCCTTCAGGCTGATAAAAAATAATACGCCGGGCAACTACACGTTTATTTTAAAAGCGACCAAAGAGGTGCCTCGCCGGTTAATGAACGAGAAGCGCAAAACTATCGGGCTGCGCGTTCCCTCCAATCCTGTTGCGCTGGCGCTGCTGAATGCGGTTAATGAGCCGATGATGTCCACATCATTGATTTTGCCAGGCAACGACTTTACCGAATCCGACCCGGAAGCCATTCAGGACGTAATTGGTAAACAGGTGGATTTAATTATTCACGGTGGCTATCTGGGGCAGCATCCCACCACCGTTATCGATCTGACGGACAATTCGCCGGTCGTGGTGAGAGAAGGGGCAGGAGATATCACCCCTTTTCTGTAATACGTTCCACCGCCGGAAGGCATCCGGCGGTATAAATGAACGTTACCCGCGTTATTATCAGGTGATCGATTTATTCAGCCATGATTTAAAATCACGATAAGGAATATAAAGCGAGACGTCTTTAAGCGGCGCGGGTGACGCTTTGTGCTGCCTGATTTCCGTGCTGAAACCGACAATCACTCCGCCAATAGTGTCATCATTATTATAAACCGCGCCGCCTGACATGCCTTTCACCACGCCGGCATTTGAGGCCATCGCCACGCAGGGACGTTTATTCCAGTCATTCCTGATACCGGTGAGTGCCAGATTAACGCCTGATGACTCCACCGGCATCGCGCTGATAAAGCTGTAGCCATACATTTTAACCGGCTCGCCAATTGCACCCTCACGGAATTTCGGCAGGGATTTCAGATCGTTTTTATGATAAATAATCGCCAGATCGCAATAGGGATGGTAAGCCTTCACGCGCTGTACGGAATATCTGGCCACGTGCGCCGCCGTAAGGCTGTAGTCAGCCGTCAGGGGAATACTGCTCCCCAGCGTGCCAATGCCCAAAATGGTGGGAATGCCGGTAAAATTCATATCGACACGATTCATTGCTTCGCTGCTGTACTGGTATTTTCCCACGGAGCAGCCGGTCAGCGTTAGCAATGCTAACGCTGAAAAAAGTTTGTTTTTCATCATCATTACGCTCAGTCGGTCACGTCGGTAAATCCCTGGTGAAGATTAATGACGTGGAATGCCGATGCTGATTCGGGATCAGCGTTTTTATCGGAGCGATGCTCCGGGGTTATTTAATTAAAAAAACACTAAAGTTTTTATTTATGGTCGAACTGATATTTATATTTTATTAGCGAAGTTTCTCCGCCTTAAATAAAGTTTATATGAGTCACTAAAGAGATCAATTGCCAATGCAGCGTTTTCATTTAAAGTGGCATTCATCGGCTGTTAACTCAATCCACTACCTGAAGCGGGTGGAAGATTTGCGTTAATGCCGCCGATTAGCGAAGGATCTTATGCAAATACCAGCATAAAATTAAAGAGAGGGAAGGGATTCAGGCGGATCGTTCTGGTACTTATCGCAAATATTTTAATCATTCACTTTATTATTTTTTATTAATCACGGCCCGGCAAATCGCAGCAATTGATATCAGCAATCATTATTTATTTTTTAAGTGGCGCAGTTAAGCGGGATTAAACCTTTTCTTCCCGAAGATGCCAGGAAAATAAGAGGCAACAATATAACGTGCGTTATACACAGGTGTTTATAACCATGTAACAGACCTCTCTCTGCTGCTCTCATTACGATGTGACGTTTAGCCGGTCGAAAAGTACGGCATGTTAACGTTGATAAACAGGGTTACAGCCAGGCGGAAAGTCTGTATAATAGCAGCGCGGTTACATATTAAGTTATTGAAAATAAAAGATATTTTGTTTTCACCATGACGCCTGGGAAGGCGACAAAGAGGGTGCTCTATGAGCGAAAAGTTACAGAAAGTGTTAGCGCGCGCCGGACATGGCTCCCGCCGCGAAATCGAAGCAATGATCTCCGCCGGACGCATCAGCGTCGATGGCAAACTGGCCACGCTGGGCGACCGCGTCGAGCCAAATAAAACGTTAAAAATCCGTATTGATGGTCATCTGGTTTCCGTTACTGAATCAACCGCAGAAATCTGCCGCGTGCTGGCGTATTACAAGCCAGAGGGTGAGCTCTGCACGCGTAACGATCCCGAAGGTCGTCCAACCGTTTTCGATCGCCTGCCTAAACTGCGCGGCGCGCGCTGGATTGCCGTAGGGCGTCTGGACGTGAATACCTGCGGTTTACTGCTCTTTACGACCGATGGCGAACTGGCTAACCGCCTGATGCATCCCAGCCGCGAAGTGGAACGGGAATATGCCGTGCGGGTATTTGGTCAGGTCGATGAGGAGAAGCTCAGGCAACTGAGCCGAGGCGTGCAGCTTGAAGACGGCCCGGCCTCGTTCAAGACGCTGAAATTTACCGGCGGCGAAGGCATTAACCAGTGGTACAGCGCGACGTTGACCGAAGGCCGTAATCGTGAAGTGCGACGGCTGTGGGAATCCGTGGGTGTGCAGGTCAGCCGTCTGATCCGCACGCGCTATGGCGACATCACGCTGCCGAAAGGTCTGCCGCGCGGCGGCTGGACCGAGCTTGAGCTGGCGCCGGTTAACTACCTGCGCCAGCTGGTGGGGCTGGCGCCGGAAACCGCCACGAAAGTGGCGGTTGAGAAAGATCGCCGCCGCACCAAGGCGAATCAGATCCGCCGGGCGGTTAAGCGTCACACTCAGGTCAGCGGTAGCCGCCGTCCGGCAGGTAAGCCTGCGGGTAAACGCGGTTAGTGAAAAAGGCGAGCGATCGCCTTTTTTTACCAGTCGATGCCTTGCTGAGCCTGAATGCCTGCGTCAAAAGCATGTTTGAGCGGGCGCATTTCAGTCACCGTGTCCGCCATGGCGAGAATATCGCGATGGCAACCCCGACCGGTCACGATCACGCTCTGCTGCGGCGGCCGGTTCGCCAGCGCCGTCAGCACCTCTTCCAGCGGCAGATAGTCAAAACTCACCATATAGGTCAGTTCATCGAGGATCACCAAATCCAGCGTGTCGTCCTGTAGCATCCGTCTGCCATGCTGCCAGACCTGAAGGCAGGCTGCGGTGTCACTTTCACGGTTCTGGGTGTCCCAGGTAAAACCGGTTGCCATGACCTGAAACTCAACGCCATGCGGCTCCAGCAGGTTACGCTCGCCGTTGGGCCACTCTCCTTTGATGAACTGAATGACGCCTGCCCGCCGCTGATGGCCTACCGCGCGCGCCGCCGTACCAAAAGCAGCAGTGGTTTTACCCTTGCCGTTGCCGGTGAACACCATCAGAATGCCGCGCGCCACGGTCGCGGCGGCAATGCGCGCATCCACTTTTTCCTTAAGCCGTTGCTGACGCTGGCGGTGACGCTCGTCGGCCATTTATTGCGCCGCTCCCGGTTTGCGTTTCGGCTGTGCGTCAAAGCTGCCGCCGGTAGTGTCGCGACTGTCATCGCCCATCAGCCACAGGTAGAGCGGCATGATATCGGCGGGCGTTTTCAGCTTGTTTGCGTCCTCCTGCGGGAAAGCGCTGGCGCGCATTTTCGTCCGCGTTCCGCCCGGATTGATGCAGTTTACCCGCAGAGAAGTGTCGGCATACTCTTCGGCAAGCACCTGCATCAGGCCTTCGGTGGCAAACTTGGAGACGGCGTAAGCGCCCCAGCCGGCACGGCCCTGACGACCCACGCTGGAACTGGTGAATATCAGTGAGGCGGAAGGCGATTTCAGCAGCAGCGGCAGCAGCGCCTGAGTGAGAAAAAAGGTGGCGTCAACGTTAACGCGCATCACATCCTGCCAGACTTGCGGTGCCAGCTCAGCGACTGGCGTAATGTCGCCCAGCAGGCCCGCATTATGCAGCACGCCATCAAGACGCGGCGCCTGGCGCGCAATCTCTGCGGCAAGCTGCTGGCAGCGCTCGGGTGTGGCCTGCATCATATCAAGCACAAAAACGGCGGCAGGGGCTGCGCCGCTTGCGGCGATGTCATCGGCAACCCGCTGAAGTTTCTCCGCGTTGCGTCCCAGCAGCAGCAGGCGCGCGCCGTGGCGGGCAAAGGTAAGCGCTGCCTCGCGCCCGATGCCGTCGCTGGCACCGGTAACCAGCACGATACGATCGTTCAGCAGATTGAGTTCAGGTTGATATTCCACACGTTGCTCCCTGGTGAGGCGGCTGACCCGCCGTGAGTCATAAGCCGAAAACAGTAAAATGTAGCCTGTTTCCCGCCAGGGTGTAAACCGTGCTCTCTCCACAGGATAGACGCGACGTGATGAAGCGAGTCGGCTACACTGGCAGGATCAATACCAGGAAGTTAAATAAGGCGGAATGAGTGGAATTACTCTTTTATTATGGTTTATTTTTGGCCAAAACGGTCACCGTTGTGGTCGCTATTGCGATCGTTGTTATGTTGATTGCCAACCTTGCTATGCGCAAACGCAGCCAGACCGGGCGCCTTAAACTGACCGATCTCAGCGAAAGCTATAAAGAGATGAAAGACGAGATGATGCTTGCGCACATGAAGCATCACGATCGGAAACAGTGGCATAAAGAGCAGAAAAAGAGAGACAAAGCCGTGGCGAAGGCGGCGAAGCTTCAGGCAAAGCAGGGGGTGAAAACCGAAAGCAGCACGCCAACGCTCTATGTGATGGACTTCAAAGGCAGCATGGACGCGCATGAAGTGAATTCGCTACGCGAAGAGATTTCTGCGGTTCTGGCCGTCGCCAGAGAGCAGGATGAAGTGCTGCTGCGCCTGGAAAGCCCTGGCGGCGTGGTGCATGGCTATGGTCTGGCGGCCTCGCAGCTTCAACGCCTGCGGCAGAAGGGGATTCGGCTGACCGTCGCGGTGGACAAAGTGGCTGCCAGCGGCGGCTACATGATGGCCTGCGTGGCGGATCGCATTGTCGCTGCGCCTTTTTCAATCATTGGCTCTATTGGCGTTGTGGCGCAAATCCCTAACTTCAACCGCCTGCTAAAGCGTAATGAGATAGACGTGGAGCTGCATACGGCAGGGGAATATAAGCGCACGCTGACGCTGTTTGGGGAAAACACCGAGCAGGGCCGTGAGAAATTTCGTGAAGACCTTAACGAAACTCATCAGCTGTTTAAGCAGTTTGTGCATCAGATGCGGCCGGTGCTGGACATGGATCAGGTCGCTACCGGCGAGCACTGGTTTGGCAGCCAGGCGCTGGAGAAAAAGTTAATTGATGCCATTGGCACCAGCGACGATCTGATTATCGATCGCATCAGCAGTCATAAAGTGATCAATGTGCGCTACTTGCAGCGTAAAAAGGTTATCGATCGTTTCACCCAAAGCGCGGCAAGCAGCGCCGAACGGCTGTTGCTTAAGCTGTGGCAACGGGGCGACAAGCCGCTGTTGTAACGCTCCTGACGCCCGCGCTGGCGGGCGTCACTGTTGCAGGTGATAGCGGGAGGAAAGCGTCACCGCCAGAAATTTAAACACGTTAAACACCGCCGTACTTTTCTCCGTTGGCAGCCCGTTGGCATCCAGAAAATAGTCGCCACGAAAAACAATAATGTCGCCATTCTGCTCAACGTCCGTTGCCGCCATGCCGTCAAAAAACTGTTCATGTCCTGTAATAATTTCATTCGCTTTAAGCAGCAGCGCTTCGCGATCGATAGCTTCTGTCTTATTCACGGCATTCTCTCCTTTATAGTACGTGTGCGGCGTGTATCTTACGTCCGCGCTCTGAAAAAAAACAAGACGCCGGGCTCAAGATGGAAGATTGCTCTTTTTATTGTGCGCTGTGGCAGAAATTACCGCCAGATGCTAATTAAGTTGCTTAACAGATTTTATCAGGTAGAGTGTGGGCGTTTCATGTTCCGGGCGTAAATATGACGTTACGCTTCAGAAGGAATGCGGATAGCAGATTGTAAAAGGTGCCGTTAATCAGCAGGTTGGCGTTATGACCAGCAGGGGCTGAAGGCGCTGGCACAGCCGGGTTGATGTTTTGCTTCCTGGCCGCCATATCACAACGCGGCGCGATTGCCTCAGGGCAAACGGCACATTTACACTCGGATGTATCAATCAGGTAAAGGTAAATATGGGCAAAGCTCTCGTAATAGTTGAGTCCCCGGCAAAGGCCAAAACAATCAATAAATACCTTGGAAATGACTACGTGGTGAAATCCAGCGTCGGTCATATCCGTGATTTGCCGACCAGTGGTTCAACGGTTAAAAAGAGCGCTGACTCTACAACCAGTAAAACAAAAACGAAGGTCAAAAAAGACGAGAAGGCGGCGCTGGTCAACCGGATGGGCGTCGATCCCTGGCATGGCTGGGAGGCGGACTATCAAATCCTTCCCGGTAAAGAGAAGGTTGTTGCCGAACTGAAATCGCTGGCGCAAAACGCCGATCACATCTATCTCGCCACCGACCTTGACCGCGAAGGGGAAGCCATTGCCTGGCACCTGCGGGAAGTGATTGGCGGTGATGACTCGCGTTTCAGCCGCGTGGTGTTTAACGAGATAACAAAAAATGCCATTCGTCAGGCGTTCGATAAGCCGGGCGAACTGAATATTGACCGCGTCAATGCGCAGCAGGCACGTCGGTTTATGGATCGCGTGGTTGGCTACATGGTTTCGCCGCTGCTGTGGAAGAAAGTGGCCCGCGGTCTGTCGGCGGGGCGCGTTCAGTCCGTTGCCGTGCGGCTGGTGGTAGAGCGCGAGCGCGAAATCAAAGCGTTTGTCCCGGAAGAGTACTGGGAGCTGCACGCTGACCTGAACACCGCGAAAGGCATCGCGCTGCCAATGGAAGTGACGCATCAGGGCGAGAAACCCTTCCGACCGGTCAACGGCGAACAGACGCACTCAGCGGTCAGCCTGCTTGAGAAAGCGAAGTACGTGGTGGCGGATCGGGAAGACAAGCCCACCAGCAGCAAGCCTGGCGCGCCTTTTATTACCTCCACGTTGCAGCAGGCAGCCAGCACGCGCCTGGGTTTTGGCGTGAAGAAAACGATGATGATGGCGCAGCGGCTCTATGAAGCGGGCCACATCACCTATATGCGTACCGATTCCACCAACCTCAGTCAGGACGCCATCGGCATGGTGCGCGGCTACATTGAAGACGAGTTTGGCGGCAAATATCTGCCGAAAGCGGCAAACGTCTACACCAGTAAAGATAATTCGCAGGAAGCGCATGAAGCGATTCGACCTTCGGATGTGGGCGTGCTTTCTGAACATCTGAAAGATATGGAAACGGACGCGCAAAAACTCTATCAGCTGATCTGGCGCCAGTTCGTGGCCTGCCAGATGATGCCTGCGCAGTATGACTCGACCACGCTGACCGTGACGGCGGGAGATTTTAAACTTAAGGCGCGCGGTCGCACGCTGCGTTTTGATGGCTGGACGAAGGTGATGCCTGCGCTGCGTAAAGGCGATGAGGATCGCACGCTGCCGCAGGTTGACGTGGGCGAAACGCTTACGCTTGTGCAGCTCAACCCAAGCCAGCACTTTACCAAGCCGCCGGCGCGCTTCAGTGAAGCCTCGCTGGTACGCGAGCTGGAAAAACGCGGCATCGGTCGTCCGTCCACCTATGCGTCGATTATTTCCACGATTCAGGATCGCGGCTACGTTCGCGTTGAAAGCCGCCGCTTTTATGCGGAAAAAATGGGCGAAATTGTTACCGATCGGCTGGAAAACAACTTCCGCGAGCTGATGAACTACGATTTCACCGCGCACATGGAAAGCAGCCTCGATCAGGTTGCGAATAACCAGGCGAAATGGAAAGCGGTACTGGATACGTTTTTTAGCGACTTCAGCCAGCAGTTGGAAATCGCGGACAAAGATCCGGAAGAGGGCGGCATGCCGCCTAACCAGATGATCCTGACCGATATTGACTGCCCGACCTGCGGACGCAAAATGGGTATTCGCACCGCCAGCACCGGCGTGTTTCTGGGCTGTTCCGGCTACGCGTTGCCGCCGAAAGAGCGCTGTAAGCAAACCATCAATCTGATCCCTGAAAATGAAGTGCTCAACATCCTTGAGGGTGATGACGCGGAAACCAATGCCCTGCGCGCGCGGCGCCGTTGTAGCAAGTGCGGCACGGCGATGGACAGCTATCTGATTGATAATACGCGAAAAATTCATGTGTGCGGTAATAACCCCTCCTGCGATGGCTATGAAATCGAGCAGGGCGAGTTCCGTATCAAGGGCTATGACGGGCCGGTCGTTGAGTGTGAAAAGTGTGGTTCTGAGATGCACCTGAAAATGGGGCGTTTCGGTAAGTACATGGCCTGCACCAACGATGAGTGCAAAAATACCCGGAAAATTCTGCGAAACGGCGATGTGGCGCCGCCGAAAGAAGATCCGGTGCCGCTGCCTGAGCTGCCGTGCGAGAAGTCGGACGCGTACTTTGTGCTGCGCGACGGCGCGGCGGGTGTTTTCCTTGCGGCCAATACTTTCCCCAAATCCAGGGAAACGCGCGCGCCGCTGGTGGAAGAGCTTCAGCGCTTCAGCGATCGTCTGCCGGAAAAACTGCGTTATCTTGCGGATGCGCCCGCTGCCGATGAAGATGGCAACAAAAGCGTGGTGCGTTACAGCCGTAAGACCAAACAGCAGTATGTCAGCACCGAGAAAGACGGTAAAGCAACCGGCTGGTCGGCATTCTATGCCGATGGCAAATGGAGCGTCACAACCAAAGGCTCCGCGAAGAAATAACCCTCAGGGCCAGCATGCTGGCCCTTTTTTCTGCTGCTCCGCTGCGCTATACATCTTTTTCGTATTTGATATAATTGTTATTAATACTCCTTTCTTTATTATCAAATCGTATTACGCGCGGGGCGAACTCCCTGCTCCTGAAGACTATCCTGGACGGAACGATCGATGAAATTGCAGCAGCTGCGTTATATCGTTGAAGTGGTTAACCATAACCTTAATGTGTCTTCGACGGCAGAAGGGCTTTATACGTCCCAGCCCGGCATCAGTAAGCAGGTTCGTATGCTGGAGGATGAGCTGGGCATCCAGATTTTTGCCCGCAGCGGCAAGCATTTAACGCAGGTGACACCAGCAGGCCAGGAAATTATTCGTATCGCGCGCGAAGTGCTGTCGAAGGTGGATGCCATCAAATCCGTAGCGGGTGAGCATACCTGGCCGGATAAAGGCTCGTTGTACGTCGCCACCACGCACACTCAGGCACGCTATGCGCTGCCAAACGTGATTAAAGGCTTTATTGAGCGTTACCCGCGCGTTTCGTTGCATATGCATCAGGGCTCGCCCACGCAGATTGCCGAGGCGGTATCGAAGGGGAATGCGGATTTCGCGATTGCCACCGAAGCGCTGCATCTTTATGACGATCTCATCATGCTGCCTTGTTACCACTGGAATCGCGCGATTGTCGTGACGCCTGATCATCCGCTGGCGGGCAAGGAGAAAGTGTCGATTGAAGAGCTGGCAGAGTATCCGCTGGTGACCTATACGTTCGGTTTCACCGGCCGTTCCGAACTGGATACGGCGTTCAATCGTGCCGGGCTGGCGCCGCGCATTGTGTTTACCGCGACCGATGCCGACGTCATCAAAACCTACGTCCGTCTTGGGCTGGGAGTGGGCGTTATTGCCAGTATGGCCGTCGATCCTGTTTCTGACCCGGATTTAGTGCGCATTGAAGCAACGGATGTTTTCAGTTTCAGCACCACCAAAATCGGCTTCCGTCGCAGCACCTTCCTGCGTAGCTATATGTATGACTTCATCCAGCGGTTCGCGCCCCATTTGACGCGTGACGTGGTGGATGCCGCCGTCGGCTTACGCTCTAACGAAGACATCGAGGCGATGTTTAAAGACATTAAATTACCGGCGAAATAGTCTCCGAAGTGAATATTTGCCTTATGTCAAGCGGGACGCACATTGTGCGTCCTTTTTTTGACTGGCCCTTATGTCAAACCTGACGATAAAAGTTTTAGAAATTTTCAGTTAATAAAACATGAATCACATGTTTTCTCATTGTTGTTACTTAAATGAGAAACAGCACACATTTTTTACGATCTGACTTTGCGTAACGCCAGGATGATTCTCATACTCTGGTTAAGGAGTCATTGAGAGAGGCGTAACATAAGGGCTGATGAAATAACTTCCAGTAATGATTGGATCTTAAGTAAGGTTTTCCCAGGTAAATTTTACTTAATTCTCATTTAATTGACTTAAGTTTAATTAAAGCCTGCCGATAATGTTTATGTGATTCGATAAATCCAATTAATCGTACGGCGCAACAAAAATTACTGGATTTTGCTTCATAAAATGTTTAGGATTCATCCTAATTTCTGATTGCTTCAAACAATCGTTTTCAATGAGAGTGATTATCAAAAACTATGGCTACCAGACTATCTGTACAACCCGGCTTCGGGCATAAAACCATCAAGGTTCAGCGTACCAGCAATCTGAAACGCAGAGCCTGGTTAGCGGTCTTCACTGGCTCAGCGGTATTTTGGATTGCTGCTGCTCTGATGATTTGGCGTATATGGGGTTAAGCGATGCAACCACAGACTCACGATCAGAAACTGCGACAGAGCAGTAAATCGGGCAAGCACTATTACCAGGCGAAAGCTAAAGCTGATGTGACTATTCCGCCATCGTGGGAACTGAATGAGCTTCAGCGCAATTTTATTGAATCGATGATCGAAAAAAAGTAATGTGCAGTGCCTTTTCAACCGTTCCAGGTTGAAAATTAATAAAAAAAACAGATTCGCTTATTTACCCGACTTGAGGGTAGGCCACATTGTGACCTGAATACCGAAATATTTATTTACGCAATTATATTGCGCATTTATTTCACAGCCAGCTTGCGGAGGTAAAATATGAATTTAACTCAAATGACGTGGGTTAGTACCTGGACCTTTTCCGCACTGTTCTGGACAAGCCTGCTCTGGCTTGGCATGATGATGCATTAATCGCGTCCGACTTAATAAATTTTAAACGCCCTGCGGTGTCAACCGCGGGGCGTTTTGCATTTCCGATTATTAAAATAGTTGTCGTTTTGTGTTGTTATCAAAACGTTACCTCTTGTGTGTACTATGTTTAAATCAGACCATGTATTTGATCGGGTTATGATAAAAATGAGACACAGGAGGAGTAATGTCTTCTACCCTACATTCACACGTTAAAAATTCTCTTAATGTCGGTGAGCAACAGTATCACTATTTCAGCCTGCCGGCGGCGGCGGACGAGCTGGGCGACCTTTCCCGTCTGCCTAAGTCCCTAAAAGTGCTTATGGAAAATCTCTTGCGCTGGCAGGATGGCGATACGGTAACGCTTGATGATATCAAAGCATTAGCGGGCTGGCTTGAACACGCGCACGCGGATCGGGAGATTGCCTATCGTCCCGCGCGCGTACTGATGCAGGATTTTACCGGCGTCCCGGCGGTGGTCGATCTCGCCGCCATGCGCGAGGCGGTAACGCGTCTCGGCGGTAACGTGTCAAAGGTCAATCCGCTGTCGCCGGTCGATCTGGTTATCGACCACTCGGTAACCGTTGACCATTTTGGCGATGACGATGCTTTCGAAGAAAACGTGCGGCTGGAGATGGAACGAAATCACGAGCGCTACGTCTTTCTGCGTTGGGGACAAAAGGCCTTTGATAAATTCAGCGTGGTGCCGCCCGGCACCGGCATCTGTCATCAGGTCAATCTTGAATACCTTGGCAAGTCCGTCTGGCATGAAAACCTCAATGGCGAAGAGATCGCCTATCCCGATACCTTAGTGGGTACCGACTCGCACACCACCATGATTAACGCGCTGGGCGTGCTTGGCTGGGGTGTGGGTGGCATAGAGGCGGAAGCCGCCATGCTGGGCCAGCCGGTCTCGATGCTGATCCCGGACGTGGTGGGTTTCAAGCTCACCGGCAAACTGAAACCGGGCATCACCGCCACCGATTTGGTATTGACGGTGACGCAGATGCTGCGTAAGCACGGCGTGGTGGGCAAATTCGTGGAGTTTTACGGCGACGGTCTCGACGACCTGCCGCTGGCCGATCGTGCGACCATTGCCAATATGGCGCCCGAATATGGCGCGACCTGCGGCTTTTTCCCCGTCGATGATGTTACCGTCAGTTATATGTCCCTGACCGGACGGAGCAGCGAGCAGGTTGCGCTGGTGGAAGCCTATGCGAAAGCGCAGGGATTATGGCGCAACACCGGTGACGAACCGGTATTTACCAGTTCGCTGGCGCTGGATATGGGCGACGTCGAGGCCAGCATCGCCGGGCCGAAACGCCCGCAGGATCGCGTCGCGCTGGGCGATGCGCCGCGTGCCTTCCAGGCCAGCAACGAGCTGGAGGTCAATCAGGCGAAAAAACAGCATCAGTCAGTGGATTACACCGATGCCAAAACCGGTCGCGCCGAGAAGCTGGAAGACGGCGCGGTAGTGATCGCTGCTATCACCTCCTGCACCAACACGTCCAATGCCAGCGTGCTGATGGCTGCGGGCCTGTTGGCGAAGAAGGCCGTCACGCTCGGCCTGAAGCGCCAGCCATGGGTGAAGGCTTCGCTGGCGCCTGGCTCGAAAGTGGTTTCAGATTATCTGGCCGCCGCGCGGCTGACGCCCTGGCTTGACAAGCTCGGCTTCAACCTGGTGGGCTACGGTTGTACTACCTGTATCGGTAACTCCGGGCCGCTGCCTGATGCCATTGAAGGGGCTATTAAGCAGGGCGATCTGACCGTTGGCGCAGTGCTCTCCGGTAACCGCAATTTTGAAGGCCGCATTCATCCTTTCGTGAAAACCAACTGGCTGGCGTCGCCGCCGCTGGTGGTGGCTTACGCACTTGCGGGCAATATGAACATCAATTTGCAAAGCGATCCGCTGGGAACCGACACAACCGGCAAGCCGGTTTATCTGAAGGATATCTGGCCGAGTCCGGAAGAGATTGCCGAGGCGGTACAGCTTGTCTCCACCGAGATGTTTCATAAAGAGTATGCCGAAGTGTTCGAAGGTACGCCCGACTGGCAGCAAATCAGCGTCAGCGAAGCCGCTACCTACGACTGGGATGAAGGCTCAACCTATATTCGTCTGTCGCCTTTTTTCGATACGATGGAAAAAGAGCCGGCGCCCGTTCAGGACATCAAAGGCGCGCGCGTACTGGCGATCCTGGGCGACTCCGTCACCACCGACCATATTTCACCGGCGGGCAGCATCAAAGCCGAAAGTCCGGCGGGACGCTACCTGCTGGCGCACGGCGTGGAGCGCAACGATTTTAACTCGTACGGCTCGCGTCGCGGCAATCATGAAGTGATGATGCGCGGCACCTTTGCCAATATTCGTATTCGAAACGAAATGGTGCCCGGCGTGGAAGGGGGCGTTACGCGTCTGATCCCCGGTAACGAGCAGATGGCGATTTATGACGCTGCGATGAAATATCAGCAGCAGTCTGTGCCGCTGGCGGTGATTGCCGGTAAAGAGTACGGTTCCGGCTCCAGCCGCGACTGGGCGGCAAAAGGGCCGCGCCTGCTGGGCGTGCGCGTGGTGATTGCCGAGTCGTTCGAACGTATTCACCGTTCCAATCTGATTGGCATGGGGATTTTACCACTGGAATTTCCGCAGGGCGTCACGCGTAAAACGCTTAAACTCACCGGTGATGAAATCATTGACGTGGAAAACCTGACGCAAATCACCCCGGGCGGCATCGTCAAGGTTACTCTTACCGGTATCGACGGCCAGAGCGTGACGCTGGATGCACGCTGTCGCATTGACACGGGAAATGAGCTGACCTACTACAAAAATGATGGCATCCTGCACTATGTCATACGTAATATGCTCGATTAAGAAATAAGAAGAAGTAAGGGACGCCTCAGCGTCCCTTTTTTTACTCTTTATTCAGCAGATGGCCCATTTTAGCCGCTTTGGTATCCAGGTAGTGCGCGTTCTCCGGGTTGCGACCGACAATTAACGGCACGCGCTCCACAATGTTGATCCCCGCTTCGCTGAGAATTTCAACCTTACGTGGATTATTGGTCAACAGCCGAACCTCGTTAACGCCAAGCAGCTTGAACATGTCGGCGCAGAGGGTGAAGTCGCGCTCGTCGGCCGCAAAGCCGAGCTGATGATTGGCTTCTACCGTATCATAACCCTTATCCTGCAATGCATAGGCGCGGATCTTATTCAGCAGGCCGATGTTGCGTCCTTCCTGGCGATGGTAGAGCAGCACGCCGCGCTGCTCTTCGGCAATATGATTCAGCGCCGCTTCCAGCTGAAAACCGCAGTCGCAGCGCAGGCTGAACAGCGCATCGCCGGTCAGGCATTCGGAATGCACGCGCGCCAGAACCGGCTCGCTGTTGGTAATATCACCAAAAACCAGTGCGACATGATCCTGGCCCGTCGCCAGTTCCTCGAAACCCACCATCAGGAAATCTCCCCATGGCGTTGGCAGTTTTGCTTCTGCCACCCTTTTAAGCTGCATGTGACTCTCCGAACCTTATGTTGCGCTATCCTCATGGTAGCGCGCTTTCACTAAAGCGATCCGGCCATTTTGCCACAATCATGGCCGGGAAGGTTAATGCCTTAGCGCTATTGCTATAATAGTGCGCGGTTACCGCACTGTGCAGCAGTATGTTATTATTTTTCATCATTTTAATGACGATAATTGTTTTAAGGCCTGGCTACCTATGTTTGATATCGCTAAACGTACTACCCTCGGTGCGCTGTTGTTGCTCCTGATGCCTGCCGCCGTATGGATTTCTGGCTGGCAGTGGCAACCCGCCGAATCAGGTTTTGGCCTTAAGATGCTGTTCTGGCTGACCGAAACCGTCACCAGCCCGTGGGGCGCGGTGACCAGCGCAGTTCTCTGCCTGTGGTTTTTATGGTGCCTGCGTTATCGGCTGAAGCCCGCGCTGATGTTGCTTTGTATCGTGGCGGTCGCGCTACTGGCCGGACAGTACACCAAAAGTTTTATTAAAGAGCAGGTTCAGGAGCCACGTCCCTATGTTCTCTGGCTGGAAAAATCACAGGGGCTTGATCAGAAAACTTTTTACGAACTGAAACGCAAGCAGCGCAGCAAGATGGTGCAGGAAGCGATCCGGGAAGATACGCTGTTGCCGACCTGGCTGAAAAAACATTGGGAGTTTGAAACCGGCTATGCTTTTCCCTCCGGGCATACCATGTTCGCCGCCAGCTGGGCGCTGCTGGCTATCGGCCTGCTGTGGCCGCGTCGTCGGCTGGTTACCGTTGTATTACTGATGGCCTGGGCAATTGGCGTGATGGCCAGCCGTCTGGTGTTAGGGATGCACTGGCCACGCGATTTGATCACCTCCACATTGATCAGTTGGGTGCTGGTCACGCTGGCAACCTGGCTGGTGCAGCGTTGGTGCGGGCCGCTGACCGTGCCGCCTGAGGAGCATAAAGAGATCGAGGAGCGCGAACAGTCGTGATTGTTTTTCGTGGTTCTGACCCCATAACATAATGATGGCAACGATATTTTCGCCGTCCCGCTTGCTGCTGCTGTATCAGACAAGCAACAGAACTTTTTTTTTGGCATAATTCATCTGGTTAACATCAGACTAAGGGATGGACTGTGAAATATTTGCTGATTTTCTTACTGCTATTAGTCATTTTTATCGTCTCTGTTACGCTCGGCGCGCATAACGACCAGGTCGTCACCTTTAACTATCTGCTGGCGCAGGGTGAATACCGCGTTTCCACACTGCTGGCAACGCTTTTTGCTGCGGGTTTCCTGCTTGGCTGGGCAATCTGTGGCCTTTTCTGGCTGCGCGTTCGCGTCTCTCTGGCACACTCACAGCGTAAACTGAAACGCCTTCAGCAACAGTTGGGGCAAAGCGATGAAGCGGCTGGCGCCTCCGCCGTTGTGGTCGTTAAGGAATAAACGCGCATGTTAGAACTGCTGTTTCTGTTATTACCCGTTGCCGCTGCCTATGGCTGGTATATGGGGCGCAGGAGTGCGCAGCAGGATAAGCAACAGGAGGCCAGTCGGCTTTCCCGCGATTACGTGGCGGGCGTTAACTTTCTTCTCTCTAATCAGCAGGATAAAGCAGTCGATCTGTTTCTCGACATGTTAAAAGAGGACAGCGGCACCGTTGAAGCGCATCTGACGCTGGGCAATCTGTTTCGCTCGCGCGGCGAAGTGGACAGGGCGATCCGCATCCATCAGGCTTTGATGGAGAGTGCATCGCTGACGCTGGATCAGCGACTGCTGGCGGTGCAGCAGCTTGGGCGTGACTATATGGCGGCCGGGTTTTACGATCGCGCCGAAGAGATGTTCAGCCAGCTGGTTGATGAAACGGATTTTCGCGTCAGTTCTCTTCAACAGCTTCTCCTCATCCATCAGGCCACCAGCGACTGGCCGAAAGCGATTGACGTTGCCGAACGTCTGGTCAAACTCGGCAAAGAGAAGCAGCGGATGGAGATCGCCCACTTCTATTGTGAACTGGCGCTTCAGGCAATGGGCAGCGACGATCTCGACAGAGCGATGAGCCTGCTGAAAAAAGGCGAATCAGCCGATCGTCAAAGCGCGCGCGTATCAATCATGATGGGCCGCATTCACATGGCGAAGGGTGAATACGGTAAAGCGGTGGGGCACCTGCAACGCGTGATTGAGCAGGATAAGGAGCTGGTCAGCGAAACGCTGGAGATGCTGGAAACCTGTTTTCAGCGGCTCAATCAGCCCGAAGCGTGGGCGGAATACCTCAAGCGATGCGTTGAAGAAAATACCGGCGCGGCGGCCGAGCTTTATCTTTCCGATATCATTGAGCGGGCGGAAGGCGGTGAGGTGGCGCAGATCTATATCAATCGCCAGCTTCAACGTCATCCCACCATGCGGGTGTTTCATCGTCTGATGGATTATCACCTTTATGAAGCGGAAGACGGCAGGGCAAAAGAGAGCCTGATGGTGCTGCGCGATATGGTAGGCGAGCAGATCCGCACCAAGCCACGCTATCGCTGTAATAAGTGCGGATTTACCGCGCACGCGCTTTACTGGCATTGCCCGTCATGCCGCGCCTGGTCCTCCGTGAAGCCGATTCGGGGCCTTGACGGCCAGTAAATACGTCGGCCTGCGTGGAACAGACTTTTGATTTTTAGTTACAACATACTAATGCTTTTTTCTATTTTCAGCGGCAACGGCGTCTGCTGTAGGTAAATGTCAGGCAGGAAAACGGTGACTTTTCTGGTCGCACAGGTAAAATGCCAGCCGTTTAACTTTCGCGCCGCGCGGTGCTTCACTCTGAGGACATTACATGCAAACGTCTCATGGCTCACCGATTTTGCTGGCACTGGACTACGCCGACCTCAACAGCGCAATGACGCTGGTTGACGGCATCGATCCTTCGCGCTGCCGCCTGAAAGTCGGCAAGGAGATGTTTACGCTGTTTGGCCCGCAGCTGGTACGCGATCTGCAAGGGCGCGGCTTCGAGGTTTTCCTCGATCTCAAATTCCACGATATTCCAAACACTACGGCACGTGCAGTCGCGGCGGCGGCCGATCTGGGCGTGTGGATGGTAAACGTTCACGCCAGCGGCGGGGCGCGCATGATGACAGCGGCGCGTGAAGCGCTGCTGCCGTTTGGTCAGGACGCGCCGCTGCTGATCGCCGTCACCGTCCTCACCAGCATGGAGGCGGAGGATTTGCGCGGCACGGGTATCGACATGCCTCCCGCCGACCACGCTTTCAGGCTGGCGCAGCTCAGCCAGCAGTGCGGAGTGGATGGCGTAGTCTGCTCTGCGCAGGAAGCCGTGCACTTCAAACAGGCGCTGGGGCACGATTTTAAGTTAGTCACGCCGGGTATCCGGCCGTCCGGCAGCGATGCAGGCGATCAGCGTCGCATTATGACGCCACAGCAGGCGCAGCGGGCAGGTGTGGACTATATGGTTATTGGTCGTCCGATCACGCAGGCTGCCAATCCGGCGCAGGCGCTGACCGACATTCTTACCGCGTTACAGGAGGCCTGATGGCTGATGACAACAGCAGGCTGGTTTACTCCACTGAAACCGGCCGTATCGACCAGCCGAAAACGACGGCGGCACGACCAAAAGGCGACGGTATTGTGCGTATTCAGCGGCAGACCAGCGGTCGTAAAGGCAAGGGCGTCTGCCTGATAACCGGCGTCGATCTCGCCGATGGCGAACTGGACAAGCTGGCCGCAGAACTGAAAAAGAAATGCGGCTGCGGCGGCGCAGTCAAAGAGGGCGTTATCGAAATTCAGGGTGATAAACGCGAGCTGCTTAAAACGCTGCTGGAAGGAAAGGGCTTCAGGGTGAGGCTTGCCGGCGGCTGATATGAGAAGGCCGCGAACAGTGTCGCGGCCTTTAGATGTGTAGATGCGCTGCTATAGCCAGATTTTTATTTATAAGAATAACGGTTTAACGACTGATCTGATGACCAATAATACCACCCACTGCGGCTCCGCCAACGGTACCAAGGCCGCTGCCGTTAGACAGAATTGAGCCGCCAATTGCCCCTGCGCCTGCACCAATTGCCGTATTACGATCGCGTTTAGACCAGTTTGAGCAACCGCTCAGGGATAACACCAGCGTTGCAGCCAGCAGGCTGGCGGTAATGCGTTTTGCAGTCATTGACATAATTACTTCTCCATTTTTTCAACTACAGGGAACACTCAATCAGTATAGTGCGCGCCCTGCGTTTTCGGCCTGTTTTCAGTACATTTATGCGCGATTTATCAGATGTCAGCAGGGTAGTGAGCACGCTGACTATCACCTTATGTCACAACAGGAAGATACAGTGTAACGTTTCGTCACAGGCTGAACAGGTTAAAAATTCTTAAAGCCGTTGCCATATTTTACCGGTCAGCCATTTACTGCCCGCCATCCAGCCAGTCTCTCCATACCCTATCCTGTTGCCGCCACGGACAATGATCCAAAGCGCATAAGGGAGCAATCCATGTTAGAGCAACTCAAACAGCAGGTGCTGGACGCCAATCTGGCCCTGCCGCATCATGGTCTGGTGGTCTTCACCTGGGGCAATGTCAGCGCAATCGATCGCGCCTCCGGGCTGATGGTCATCAAACCCTCGGGTGTGGCCTACGCAGGCATGCAGCGTGACGATATGGTGGTCGTCAATGTGAAAAGTGGCGACATTGTTGAAGGAGACAAGCGTCCGTCATCGGATACCGATACGCATCGCGCGCTCTATCTGGCGTGGCCTGATATCGGCAGTATCGTACATACCCATTCGCGCCACGCCACCGTCTGGGCACAGGCGGGCCGCGATCTTCCGGCCTGGGGCACAACGCATGCCGATGACTTTTACGGCGCCATTCCCTGCACGCGTCAGATGAAACGCGAGGAAATTGAAAGCCGCTACGAGTGGCAAACCGCAGACGTCATCATCGAAACCTTCCGTGAACGCGCGCTTGATCCGCTGGCAATCCCGGCGGTGCTGGTGAACTCGCACGGGCCGTTCTGCTGGGGCAAAACCGCCGAAGAGGCCGTTCATGCCGCCGTGGTGCTGGAAGAGGTGGCGTTTATGGGCATTCATACTCAGCAACTTTCGCCACGGCTTCCGGCGATTCAGCAACCGCTGCTTGATTGTCACTATTTGCGCAAACATGGCAGCAACGCCTGGTATGGACAAAAAAAATAGAGTAATTAGCACGCGTAATATCTCAAGAGCATTTAGTCGAATCATCCTCTGGACTACGCTGGCAGGGCGCTTAAGCGCACCCATAAACAGAGGATGACACTATGACAGTAATTAATCAGACAACCTGTAGGCTGTTTAACGAAGTTGGGCAGACCAGTCAGCTCTCCGCGTACTATGAAGAGGAGCGCAATACCATGTGGATGCTGCTGAGAGCCCAACCGCGGCCCAGCTTCAATCACGCCTTGATGGAAGAGATTATGAATCTCAGCTACGCCGCGCAGCGATCCGGTCTGCCAATCGACTTTTGGGTTACCGGCTCAATGGTGCCGGGCATGTTCAACGCCGGCGGCGATCTGCGCTTCTTTGTCGAGTCCATCAAAAATGGTCAGCGGGAAGCGCTGCGAGCCTACGCCAGAGCCTGCGTTGACTGCATTCATGCGGCGGCGCGCGGTTTTGACACCGGCGCGGTGAGCATTGCCATGGTTGAAGGCAGCGCGCTGGGTGGCGGTTTTGAAGCCGCGTTAGCTCACCATTTCATTCTTGCGCAGAGCACGGCGCGCATGGGTTTCCCTGAGATTGCGTTTAACCTGTTTCCCGGCATGGGCGGCTATTCGCTGGTGGCCCGACGCGCCGGCATGAAGCTGGCGGAAGAGCTGATATGTGAAGGGGAGGCGCATACCGCTGAATGGTTTCTTTCGCGTGGTCTGGTAGATAAGATCTTTGAACCGGAAGAGGCTTATCAAACCACGCGCACCTTCATCGACCTGATGCGGCCAAAACTGAACGGGGTAAGAGCGATGCTCAAAGCGCGCCAGCGGGTGCTGCAACTGACGCGTGGCGAACTGATGGATATCACCGAAGACTGGGTGGACTTTGCATTTCGGCTGGAGCCGAAAGACATCGCCTATATGGAACGACTGGTGCAGTTACAGGATCGCCACAGTGCACAGTCGATGCGTCGCGCGGGTTAACCTGTTGACGACATCTGATTAGCAGGATGCTGTAGAAGCCAGTGCTCGAGCTCATCGGCGGGCATTGGCTTCGCATACAGATAGCCCTGCCGCCCATCAACGCCGCTCGCAACCACAAACTCCTCTTCTTCTTTTGTCTCGACGCCTTCGGCAATGACGTTCAGGTCTAATGCCTTCGCCACAGCGATAATCGCCCGCACCAGCGACTGCGAAACCGGCTGCTGATTAACGCCGCGAATGAAACTCTGATCGAGCTTGATGGCATTGATTGGCACGCGGGCAAGCTGCGACAGAGAGGAATAGCCGGTGCCAAAATCGTCGAGATGGATTTCAGCGCCTAACGCTTTAAACTGTTCCATCAACGCCAGCGCCATCTTTTCGTTATCAATCAGGCAGCTTTCGGTCAGTTCAATGTCAATCGGGCAGCTGTCCAGACCGGCCTGCTCCAGCGCCAGCCTGAGATCGGAGTAGATGCTCTGGTCAATAAGCTGACGCGGTGAAACGTTCACCGCCACGCGCAGATGGATGCCTTTTTCCCGCCAGTTCAGGATCTGCTTCAGGGCGGTGAGCATTACCCAGCGTCCAAGCGGAACGATCAAGCCCGACTCTTCCGCATAGGAGATAAAACTTCCTGGCGGCACCAGCCCACGTTCAGGCGACAGCCAGCGTACCAACGCCTCAACGCTGGTGACTTTGCCGTCGCTATCCAGTTTTGGCTGGTAGTGAATAATCAACTGATTAAGATCCAGCGCCTTACGGAGGTTAGTATCCAGCCATAAATATTCGAAAACGCGCTGGTTCATTTCCGCACTGAAGATACAGAACTTACCGCGTCCGTTCTCTTTCGCGGTATACATGGCGGTATCCGCATTGCGCAACAGGCTCTCGCGATCCGTACCGTGCTGCGGGCTGACCGCGATGCCGATGGAGCAGCCTGAGTAGACTTCGATTAAGCCAATACGGAAGGGCTGCCTCAGTCGGTTAAGAATGCGCGACGCCATCGACTCCAGCGCGGCCTGGCTGGTATGTCTTGCCAGCACGATAAACTCATCGCCACCGAGCCGCGCCAGCGTTTGCTCGTTCTCCAGACAGCTCAGCACCGCCAGCGACACCGCCTTGAGCAACTGGTCGCCGAACATGTGCCCGTAGGCGTCATTCACTTTCTTAAAGTTGTCCAGATCGAGATAAACGATGCCGACCTGCTCATCACTTTGCACCGCCAGCGCATCGGCAATCAGCTGGTTGACCGCATTGCGGTTAGGAAGACCGGTAATCGTGTCGGTATTGGCCATCACCCGCAGCCGCTCCTGCGCATGACGCTCTTCGGTGATATCTGTACCGGAGCAGATCAGGTAGATCTCGTTTTTTCCACTGCCGCTGTGAACGAATTTATTGCGAAACAGAAACAGGCGCTGACCTTTTTTGGTTTTAATCCATCGCTCTACCTCATAAGAGCTGCCCTCGCGGAAAAAGCCGCTGATATTACGCCGCGACGCGGCCGCTTCCTGCTTGCTCATAAAGAGCTGGAAAACGTTACGGCCGATAACTTCCTGCTCCTTCAGGCCGGTATACTCTTCGCACAGGCGGTTGAAGCGCTGAATATTCCCGCGATGATCGACAATAACGATAACGGAATTCGCCTCGGAAACAACCTGCTCAGCAAAGGAGAGGCCCATTGACAGATCCCGCGCCACCGCGCGCGTGTCGCCCCAGGCAGAGGCGCTGCCTGCCCATTCATACTGATTCACCTTCCTGCCGACCAGATGCATCGGCATCTCTTCGCCATACAGCGAAACGGTGAGGTTAATGCTGGAGGTAATCACCGTCATGCTGCGCAGCAGGCTGGCCTGCGAGGGTGTAAGCGCAATGGCTATTTGCGTGCTGGCCTTCTCATCTTCCGCAAATTTTAGCGCGTCGCTGTCAGAGGTTAAACGCCAGTGAGGGCTTGCCGTGCCAAACCATGTGTAGAAAAGCGCTTGCCCTTGATCATCGGTCATCGATTGTCTCCTTGAAGAACCAGTGGGCACTATCTTATTATTTTAGCAACAGTATTCGGCAATCCGCAGAATCTCAAGCCGTCCGGTAAATATATTTTATGTGCGAAAATTACTGATTCTGATAAAAAAGCCCTGGCCGTAAGACCAGGGCGAAGAGGGCATGCGGGCGTTTGTCCTCTTTGATGCCAGGAGCAACCGGGCCGCGTATCCGTTTTCAGCGGGTTAAGACCATAAGCGTCATTAATGTCACAGCCTGCAAACGCATCAGGCGCGGTTACCTTCACTGCGCAGGGAAACATCGGTTTCATGTACCGTCGGCTGCGAGCTGGCAAGCGCGCGACGGATCACAAAAAAGGCGGCGACCAGCATTGTCACTGCCACCAGCATGAAAAAGCCGCAAAGCAGGGCGTTTATCTGATTGCTGAACACAATAGTCTGCATATCCGCTATCGTTTTTGCGGGCGCGATGATAATGCCATCCTCAATGCCTTTGGAAAATTTGTTAGCCTGCGCCAGAAAGCCGATACCGGGTTTTTCATGGAAAATTTTCTGCCAGCCCGCGGTCATTGAGGTGATAAACAGCCAGACCGTAGGCAGGATCGTGACCCAGGCGTAACGCTGTTTTTTCATTTTAAACAGCACCACGGTACCGAGGATCAGCGCCATCGAGGCCAACATCTGGTTGCCGATGCCGAACAGCGGCCAGAGCGTATTGATACCGCCCAGCGGATCGACCACCCCCTGATAAACAAAAAATCCCCATCCGGCCACCGCCACGGTCGTTCCGGCCATATTGCCAATCCAGGAGCGGTTATTCGCCAGCGACGGCACCACCGTACCCACCAGATCCTGCACCATAAAACGACAGGCGCGCGTACCGGCATCAACGGCGGTCAGAATAAACAGTGCCTCAAACAGAATCGCGAAGTGATACCAGAAGGCCATCATTGCGCGACTGTTAAACACCTCGGTGATGATATGCGCCATGCCGACGGCAAAGGTCGGCGCGCCGCCCGCGCGGGAGAGGATTGTGCCTTCACCCACGTCACGCGCAATGCCGTTCAGCACTTCCGGCGTCACCACGAAACCCCAGCCGTTAATTGCCTGCGAGGCGGATTCAACGGTTGTGCCAATCAGCGCGGCGGGCGAATTCATCGCAAAGTAGACGCCGGGATCGATAACCGAGGCGCAAATCAGCGCCATGATAGCGACAAAAGATTCCATCAGCATGGCGCCGTAGCCGATAAAACGAATATGACTTTCGCGTTCAATCAGCTTTGGCGTAGTGCCGCTGGATACCAGCGCGTGGAAGCCCGAAATCGCACCACAGGCGATGGTGATAAACAGGAAAGGGAACAGGCTGCCGGAAAACACCGGGCCGCTGCCGTCGATAAATTTGGTGAAGGCGGGCATCTTCATTTCCGGCATGGCAAACAGAATACCCACGGCCAGACCAATAATGACGCCGATTTTCAGGAAGGTGGAAAGATAGTCGCGCGGCGCCAGCAACAGCCACACCGGCAGAACCGAGGCAACAAAACCATAAATGACCAGCACCCAGGTCAGCGTGGTGCCTTTCAGGGTGAAGAAAGGGCCCCAGTAGGGATGCTGCGCGATGTTGCCGCCATAAATAATCGCCGCCATCATCAGCACAAAACCAATCAACGACACTTCGGCAATTTTTCCGGGGCGCAGAAAACGCATGTAGACGCCCATCAACAGCGCAATTGGAATGGTGGCGGCAATAGTGAACAGCCCCCACGGGCTGTTTGCCAGCGCTTTTACCACCACCAGCGCCAGCGCGGAGAGAATAATGATCATCACGCCCAGCGCCCCGAGCATGGTAATCACGCCCGCGAACGCGCCAAGTTCCTGCTTCGCCATCTCACCCAGCGAGCGTCCGTCACGGCGGGTCGAAATAAACAGGATCAAAAAGTCCTGCACCGCACCGGCCAGCATCACGCCGACCAGTATCCAGATCGTGCCCGGCAGGAAGCCCATTTGTGCGGCAAGAATGGGTCCGACCAGCGGTCCGGCGCCCGCGATGGCGGCGAAGTGATGTCCGAACAGCACCCATTTATTGGTAGGCACATAATCCAGACCGTCGTTATTGCGTTCGGCAGGCGTCAGGCGACGATCGTCAAGTTCAAAAATATTACGCGCAATAAACAGGCTGTAAAAACGATAGGCGATGCTGTAACACGCCACAGCAGCCACCACCAGCCACAGCGCATTAACATGCTCGCCGCGGTTCAGCGCCAGCATCGCGAAGGCGCCCGCGCCAATAACGGCAACCACTAACCAGGCAATATGACTCTTTATCTTTTTCATGAATAACTCCCGGCAACCGGCAAAAGGTCAGAACCAGAAGTAAACGTAATGTAATTATTTGTTAATGAAAGTGAGTCAGGAAAGAAGTGTGAGGCGCAGAGCGTTTTTTTTATTGGCGGGAGAAAAGAGGTGGGATAAACGGGTTATCCCACCTTTGTCAGGTTAAGCGACCGGGCGGGCAACGACGCTGCGGGTTTCCATTCGAACTTCCGCAATCGTCACCTCGATGAGATCGGTGACGCGGTAAGCCACTTCGCCTTTGATCTGCACGGTGCCGTTCTCCTGGCTGCATACCAGCTCATCACGCACGGCATGAATGAACGGGGCAGGGATAAAGGCTACCGCACCGTTATCAATCAGGCGCACGCGCATGCCGCCGCGTGAGACGTCGATAATCTCTGCCTGAAAACGCTGCTGGCTGCTGACGTGTTTCTCAAGGAAACGCGAGTAGAGCCAGTCTCCCACGTCGCGTTCCGCCATGCGATTCTGGCGGCGACGCTCGTTCATTTTCACGGTAATGTCGTCCAGCGGACGCTCAGCGTTTTCGCCTTTGATCATCGCTTTCAACAGGCGATGGTTGATCATGTCGCCATACTTACGGATAGGCGAGGTCCAGGTTGCGTACGCCTCCAGACCAAGGCCAAAGTGCGGGCCAGGCTGCGTGCTGATATCGGCAAAGGACTGGAACCGGCGGATACGGCTGTCAAGGAACTGCGTCGGCTGCGCGTCAAGATCGCGGCGAAGCGTGCGGAAACCCTCAAGCGTGGCGATGGCCAGCGGATCGACCTTCACGCCGTGGTTTTCCAGCACGGTGGCGGCCTGTTCGGCGCCGACGGCGTCAAAACCGAGGTGCACGTTATAGATGCCAAAGCCAAGACGGTCGCGCAGCACAATTGCCGCACAGATGTTGGCCGCGATCATCGCTTCTTCCACGATGCGATTGGCGATACGGCGATGTTCAGCAATGATATCCAGCACCTCGCCTTTTTCGCCTAACAGGAAGCGGAAGTCAGGGCGATCTTTGAACACCAGCGCATGCGTCTGACGCCATTCGGCGCGGGCCAGGCAAACGCGGTGCAGCAGGCGGATCTGATTGGCTATGGCATCGTTTTCAGGCTGCCATTCGCCTTTGTTTTCCAGCCAGTCGGAGACGTTGTCATAGGCCAGCTTCGCCTTTGACTCGATCCACGCCGCAAAGAAATGGATCTCTTCACCCAGCGTCCCGTCCGCGGCGACATTCACGCGGCAGGCCAGCACCGGACGGCGCTCATGAGGACGCAGCGAACAGATATTGTCTGAAAGCTCGCGCGGCAGCATCGGGATATTGAAGCCCGGCAAATAGTTGGTAAATGAGCGCTCGGCGGCGATGGCGTCCAGCTCGGTGTTGGCCGCAACGTAAGCCGTGGGATCGGCAATGGCAATCGTCAGCGTCAGCGCGCCGTCGGCGGCTTCTTCTGCATAAAGCGCATCGTCCATGTCTTCGGTGCTGGCGCTGTCGATGGTGACGAAATTCAGCGCGGTCAGATCGCTCCGCTCAAGCTGTTCGTCCAGCATTTCGCCGGTCACCGCCTCTGGCGCTTCGCGCTCAAGATTATGGCGTGAAAGCGTCACCCACCACGGCGCAAGATGATCGTCACCGGTGGTAATAAACTGTGTCAGCTCGGCGTAAAAGGTGCGGTCGCCCTTGAGCGGATGGCGGCGCATTTCAGCCACGGCTCAGTCGCCTGCCTGAAAATCATGTTCCACGCCACGTGCGCTACGACACTGGATGGCTTCTTTCAGCAGGGGATGATCCGGCACAACAGACAATCTGTCGTCTTTTCTCTGGACGCGGCCCACGAAGCGCGTCAGAAAAGGTTCAACCAGCTTTTCAGGATCGGCAATTTCACGATCCTTATCGGTTTGCAGCACGGCGACAATGCGGTCGCCATGCATCACTTTTTTCATGAACGGCGGTGGAATGAAATAGCTCTTTTGGGCGTCAACTTCGAGGAAGCCGAAGCCTTTATCGGTGCCTTTAACTACCCCTTCAACACGCGGCGTCTGGGAGTGAAGCTTCTCTTTGAGCTGCGCGAGCAGCGGGTTATCCTGGAACATAATCTCAACAGTTTTGGTGGCTAAGAGCGGCACACAGTTTTACGCGATTAGGCGCCTCGCGGCAAGTAAAAAGCCGGGAAACGGGGGCGTTAACCCGTTCTCAACCCCGCCATTTACTGTGCATAAATCACCGACGCCGGTTCGCCTTGCTGCCTTCACGCAATGCGCAGCGTATCCACCCGCGCCGACAGGCTTATTTTAACCGGCACCGATTTTGAGGTCGGCGTGCCACTGCCGTCGCCAAAGCTTGAAAGCGGCACCAGCGGGTTGGTTTCCGGATAGTAGGCCGCCAGATTGCCGCGCGGAATAGCATAGGGCACCAGCATAAAGCCGTTGACCTGGCGCGTAATGCCGTCATTCCACACTGTTTCAATATCCACCTTGTCGCCGGCAGAAAGTCCCTGCGCCGCCATATCGTCCGGGTTGATAAACAGCACGTCGCGCTGACCATAAACGCCGCGATAGCGGTCATCAAGCCCGTAAATGGTGGTATTGTACTGGTCGTGCGAGCGCAGCGTTTGCAGAGTGAAAGGCACCACAACCTCGCCCAGCGGCGGAAACAGCGAATCCGGCAGCCGCGCGTCACTGAACTGTGCTTTATTATGCAGCGTATTGAAGCGGAACTCCGCAGCGGCATTGCCGAGGTAAAACCCGCCTTTAATGTCGCATTTTGCATTGAAGTCGCTGAAGCCGGGCAGGGTGGCGGCAATATGATCGCGGATCTTATTGTAATCCGCCGCCAGCGCCAGCCAGTCTACTTTTTCGCGGCCCAGTACCGCATGAGCGATACCGGCAACGATGGCGGTTTCCGAACGCTGCGTCTCAGCAATCGGTTTGCCGACGCCTTCCGAAGCGTGAACCATACTGAATGAATCTTCGACGGTGATGAATTGCGGGCCGCTGGCCTGAATATCCTGCTCGGTGCGTCCCAGCGTCGGCAGGATCAACGCGTCTTTCCAGCCGGGGCAGAGGTGGCTGCGATTCAGCTTGGTGCTGATCTGCACGGTCAGACCGCAGCGGCGCAGCGCTTCTTCAGTCCGCGGGCTGTCCGGCGCGGCGGCGGCCAGGTTGCCGCCAAGAGCGATCAGCACTTTCACTTCGCCTCTGAGCATCGCTTCCAGCGCTTCGACGGTGTTGTGACCGGCTTCGCGCGGCGGCTCAAAATCAAAATGCGCGCCGAGACTGTCGAGAAACGCCTGCGATGGTTTTTCATCAATGCCCATGGTGCGGTTGCCCTGCACGTTGCTGTGACCACGCACCGGGCACAAACCTGCCCCTTTTTTTCCCAACTGGCCAAACATCAGTTGCAGATTAACGATCTCCCGCACCGTATCAACGGAGTGCTTGTGCTGGGTGATGCCCATCGCCCAGGTGCAAATCACCCGTTCCGCGCTCTGATAAATTGCCGCCGCCTCGCGCAGTTGCTGTTCACTCAGGCCTGATTGCTGTTCAATCTTCGCCCAGGAGGTGGCGTCCACCGCAGCCAGATATGCTTCCAGCCCTTCGGTTTTCGCATTAATAAACACCTCGTCAAACAGGCCTTTTTCACCAGCGGCCAGCCGCGCGCGATGAGTTTCATTAAGCGCCTTCACCATACCGCGCACGGCGGCCATATCGCCGCCCAGATTGGGCTGGTAATAGGTGGAACTGATGGTGCCCGCTTTTGAGGTAACCACTTCCAGCGGCTTTTGCGGATCGGCAAAGCGCTCAAGGCCGCGCTCGCGCAAGGTGTTGAAAGTAACGATTTTCGCACCGTGATCGGCAGCGTGACGCAGGCTGTGCAGCATGCGCGGATGGTTGGTGCCGGGATTCTGACCAAAAACGAAAATGGCGTCAGCATGATCGAAATCATCCAGACGAATGGTGCCTTTACCCACGCCGATGCTGCGCTTCAGGCCGGTGCCGCTGGCTTCATGGCACATGTTAGAACAGTCGGGAAAATTGTTGCTGCCGTTCATACGGCCAAACAGCTGATACAGCCACGACGCCTCATTGCTGGCGCGACCGGAGGTATACAGCTCCATCTGGTCGGGGTTGTCCATTGCATGAATATGCTGCGCGATCAGCGCAAAGGCGTCGTCCCAGCTGACGGGTTCATAACGATCGGTCGCGTGATTATAGCGCAGCGGTTCGGTGAGACGGCCCTGATATTCAAGGAAATAGTCGCTCTGCTGGTAAAGCGCCGTGACGGTATGTTCAGCGAAGAAACGGGCATCGATAAAGCGACGCGTGGCTTCCCATGTGACGGCTTTTGCGCCGTTTTCACAGAAGCTGAAGGTGCTTTTATTATCATCGCCCCAGGCGCAGCCGGGGCAGTCAAAGCCTTTGGCTTTGTTCATACGCATCAGGTTGCGCATGTTTTTCAGCACATGTTTGCTGTCGAGCACGAAGCGGGTGGTGGCTTCAAGAGAGCCCCAGCCGCCGGCGGCTGCCTGATAAGGTTTAATAGCCGTTTTGAATTTCATAAGCGATCGCAGGTTGGATTTATGTTTTTAAATTGTTAGCAAGTTATTGCGGGTTTTATGCAATTAGTCTGCTATCAGGTAAAAAAAATGTCTAATTGATTGGTTTAATGGTGCGATAGGCGCGCTTTATCATGAAAGTGTGAAGCAGTGCAAAGAAACGGCAGTAATGCCGCGTGTTTATCATACCGCGACCCGCCGTCTGGCTAATAATTAGGCTTTCCCGTCTGACACGATGAGGTGCCTGTGAAAGAATTTGCCAGCAAAATCCATGCGTTCGGCAAGGCGCTGATGATGCCGATTTCGGTCATTGCCGCCGCCGGCATTTTTCTTGGCGTTGCGGCGGCAATGCAAAATCCGGCTATTACCGGTGACGCGTTCGCCAACCTGCACGTTCCTCAATTAATTATTGGCTTCATTCGCAAAGTGGCCGGGGCGCTGTTTGCCAACCTGCCGGTGTTTTTCGCCGTGGCCAGCGCCATCGGGCTGGCAAAGGCGGAGAAGCCTACCGCCGCTTTTGCCGCCGTGATTGGCTTCATCGCCATGCACGTTGGCGTGAGCGCCACGCTTGGCGCACAGGGGCTGACAGCGGCCACCACCACGCCGGAGGCGCTTCAGGCGAAAGGAATGGCGCAAACCGCCGCGATGATGACCTCGGCGGAATACATTGAAATGCTGGGGATCTTTACCTACAACATGAGCGTGCTGGGTGGGGTCATCGCCGGGCTGCTGACGGTAATGATCCATAACCGCTTTTACACCACGCAGCTTCCCGCTGCGATCGGCTTCTTTGGCGGACGCCGCTTTGTGCCGATTGTGACCGTGCTGGTGCTGCCGCTTGTTGGCGTGCTGCTGGCGATGATCTGGCCGACCATCGGCGCGGGCATTGCCTGGGTGGGCGAGCTGATTGGGAAAAGCGGACAGTACGGCGCGTTTCTGTATGGCGCCAGCGAGCGGCTGCTGATCCCGACCGGTCTGCACCATATTCTCAATGAAACCGTGCGTTTCACGCCGATTGGCGGTATCGCCACCGTGGATAATCAGACCATTGTCGGCGCGCTGAATATTTTTAATAACGCACTGACGCATCCCGGTTCCATCCCCGACGATACCGTACGCAGCGCCACGCAGTTTCTGGCGCAGGGAAAGATCCCGGTCATGATGTTTGGGTTGCCCGCGGCGGCGCTGGCGATGTATCACTGCGCCAGGCCAGAGCATAAACAGCGGGTCAAGGCGCTGGTACTGGCCGGCGCGCTGACCTCGTTTACCACCGGCATTACCGAACCGCTGGAGTTCTGCTTCATTTTTGTGTCGCCGGTGCTCTATCTGTTCCATGCGGTGCTGAGCGGGCTGTCGTTTATGCTGATGTCGATGATGCATCTGATGATCGGCAACGTGCAGGGCGGCGCTATCGATCTGGTGGTATTTGGTATTCTCGGCGGCAGCAAAACGCACTGGTGGTGGTCGATCGTATTAGGCCTGATCTATGTGCCGATCTACTACTACGGTTTCCGCATGGTGATTATGCGGATGAACGTCGAGACACCGGGCCGCGAATCTGAAGAGGCTGAGACAGAGACCACGCGCGTCTCTGCCGACGAGCGCACCAGAGTGATCATCAGCGGCCTCGGCGGCGAAGCCAATATAGAGGACGTCGATTGCTGCTTCACCCGCCTGCGCGTGCGGGTTAAAGAGATGAAAGAAGTGGTGGATCAAACATTGATGACCACCGGCGCGAACGGCGTCAATCGCGTCAGCGATCACGACGTGCAGGTGATTTATGGCCCGCAGGTGGAGAAAATAGCCAACGAGGTCAAAACCGCGCTGGGCGTGGCCTGAGCGGCAAGTCGTTCAGGGATGAACTGACAATGCTTTCCGCGCCATCATTTTTCATCAGTGTTATTATCTGAAAAATGCCTGAAAGCGCTTTCCTTAACTCACTGAACATTATTAATGGATATCAAGCAGCTCATCTACCTTGTCAACCTTGAGCGGGAACGCCACTTCGGCCGTGCCGCTGAAGCCAGCTTTGTCAGCCAGCCCACGCTGTCGATGCGGTTGAAAAACCTTGAGCGCGAGCTGGGGCTTTCACTGATTAACCGCAGCAACAACTTCGACGGATTTACTTCGGAAGGGGAACGGGTGCTTGCCTGGGCGCGGGAAATCGTTTCTGTTTATCAGGGGTTGAAGCTTGAAGTCGAATCGCTTAAACACGGCGTAAACGGCACACTACGTATTGGCGCGGTGCCTCAGTGCAGTATCTCGCTGCCGCTGATGCTTAAAGCAGTCAGCGACCGCTATCCGCAGCTTAACTATCGCGTGGCGGTACTGAGCGCCGATCAGCTGCTGGAGGCGCTGAACAGCCATACCGTGGACGTGGGGATCGGCTTCTTTGAACTGGCAACGCTGCGGGAACTTCATTTTCAGGCTGAGCCGCTTCAGGACAACGGCGTCGAGGTGGTGTTTCATCCACACTTTTTTCCTGAACTGATCGGCGACGACGAAGTAACGCTCACGCAACTGGAAGCGCTACCGCTCTGCCTGGCAGAACCAACGCGCTACTTCCGACGCTATCTCGACACCCATTTTCGCGAAGCGGGCGTTACTCTGCGCGTGGTGCTGGAAACCACCTCGGTTTTCCAACTGGTGCAGGGCGTGCAGGTGGGGCTTGGCTGCCTGATTTCACCCGCAGGACATCTGCTGCCAGAAACCCTTGTCGGGTTACAGCGTCGCCCCCTGTCGATTGCGGCGATGACGCGCCAGGCAGCGGTGGTTATTGCAGAACCGGGCAGGGCGACGCCTCTGTCGCAACACTTCTTCGACGAGGTGCGGCGCTGGCTGAGCCAGCGGCATACCCGGTAACTCAGCCTGCCTGCACGGTACCCAGTGACTGCATCAGCCGGTTCTGCCAGCTGGCCTGCGCAATATGCTGGAACACGTTAAACAGCGTTTCCACATTCATGCCCGTCGCTTTCAGCGGCTGTAAATGCGCCGCGTTGAACCGCTCCGGTGAACGGGTAAGCTGCGCGGCAACCTGAATGATCGCCCGATCGCGCTCTTCCGCTATGTTCAGCGCATCGTCCACGCCCTGGCGCAGCGCCGCGTGCAGCTTTATCTGTTCGAATCGCGCAAAACAGGCAGCGCTGCCGTTGATCCGCGCCGTAACCGCGGCCGCCAGCACGCCTTCCGGCGTTGCGTCGAGCGCGTTGAGCAGCCTGCTCCAGCCGTTCAGGGCGGAGGCATCGTGCGCCAACAGCCAGGCGCTCTCGCTGAGGTGTGATTGCGACTGGCACCATGTCAGCGCCTCAAGCTGGAGCGCGGTTGCATAGCGCAGCTCGACCGGCGCGAGCAGAGGCCGCCAGGCGGCTGCCTCGGTAAAAGGCTCAGCATCCGGCGGGATAGTGACGCCGGGCATCCAGCGCACCGGCAGCGCCAGAAGGGCGTGGAGACCTGCCGCCACCCGCGCCTGATAGCTGACGAAGCCGATAATCTGCGTAAACGTGACGATATCCGGCGCGCTCAGTCCGCACTCTTCAAGACGATGCAGCGCTGCGGCATCAACCAGCGTCGGCTGGCTGGCAAGTTGACGGGCGTATTCGGTGATCTGCGTCAGGCGGCGATTGCTTTCGCGCGAAGAGTCAGGGCCGGAAAGCGGGTTCAGACGAGCGGCATAATGATTACAAAGCCGTTGAATACCGGTGACCTGCGCAACGGTCAGTGCGGTGCTGAGCCGGTCATACAACGAAAGCGTATGGGTCAGGCTGGTCGTCAATTCTGCCGGAAACAGCAGATGATAGAGATCGCGCGAGGCCAGAAGCGCGGGCTGCGCCTGCCGGAGCATCGCATTCAGCTCGCCCTGACACGCCGGTGCCAGCCCTAACAAAAAGCGATCCTCTATTTCTGCGGCTTCCGGAACCAGCGGCGCGGCCTGCGCGGTGCGGGAAGACTGCGTTTCATGATACCAGTGACTGTTGCCTGCAAAACGGCGCTGTTCCATGATCGTTCCTTTTGGTTAACCGACCGGGGCAGCGCAAAAAACGACGTGCGCCTTGCCGGGCCTGGAGAGCAGGACTATCCTGGCGCAACGCGGGAGATGAACCAAAGAATGAACGGTGCTAATCCATAACGGAAAGGTATATATGGGCAGCCAGGAAAAAAATGGCATCTGTGTAAAGGGCGTGCATAATGAGAACCGAAAAATCTGTTCGGGGCGGAGCGACAGCATATCGACATTCTCCCTGTTTGCGGTTCCGGGCATGTTTTATCTGTATCACAGGAAAAAGATAAGCACTATCTTGTGCCGTGATGTGTCCTGCTCGCGATGGGGTTCGTTAACGCCATTATGTGCCCGATCGTGAATTGAAAGCGTAAAATTGTAGGTTGGTGAGCCTGTGAAAATCGGATATCTGTTCCCCATCGTCATTGGGATAGCGGGCGTGGTGCTGCTGGTGTGGTTTGTGGCCAGCGGCGCATGGCGTCCAGGCGCGTAAAAAACGAATCACCTGTGTTCGCGGGCGATAATAAGAGTAAGGTGATTTAATATTTTCGCCACGCGTCCGCCGTGAGTGGCTCGCCAAAGTGACTGGTGATCAGCCGCTTAGTAAGATCGTGGAGCGGGCTGGCCAGTACGTCTGCGGTACTGCCGCGCTCAACCACTTCCCCCTGATGCATCACCAGTACCTGGTCACTGATGTGTTTCATCATGCCAAGGTGCTGCGTGACATAAATATAGGCAATGCCGTGTTTGTCCTGAAGTTCCAGCATCAGGTTCACCAACTGCGAGCGCATTGACATATCCAGCGACGCCAGCGCCTCATCGGCAATAATGACCTTTGGCTGGAGGATCAGCGCGCGCGCCAGTCCCACGCGCTGCTTTTGTCCTGGCGCCAGCATGTGTGGATAATACGCCGCGTGATCGCGCAGCAGTCCCACCTGACGCAGGGTGGCGATGATACGCTTCTCGCGCTCGTCAGCCGACAAATCGGTGTTAAGCCGCAGCGGAAAATCCAGGATCTGGCTGATGCGCTGGCGCGGATTGAGCGAGGTGGAGGGATCCTGAAAAATCATGCGAATGCGCTGGCTACGATAGCCGTAATCGCCATAGCTCAGCGGATGATCGTCAATAACAATTTCGCCGTCGCTGGGCGCGATCATGCCGCTCAGCATTTTCGCCAGCGTTGATTTTCCCGAGCCGTTTTCACCAATAATCGCCAGCGTCTGCCGCTCGCGCAGGGTAAAACTCACCGCTTTTACGGCCTCAACGTGCTGGCGACGAAACAGGCCGGTGCGGTAACGGTAGGTTTTAGAGAGATTACGCACCTCAAGCAGCGTGTCGCCCATTACTGGCTCTCCATATTAAGGGGGAAGTGGCAGGCAAACAGGTGGTTTTTCGCACCGCTCAGGCGTGGCGTGATGATGCAGGTTTTCTGCGCATACGGACAGCGCGGCCCTAAACGGCAGCCAATCGGCAGGTGCTCCAGCGAAGGGATTGCGCCGGGCAGCGTGTTGAGGCGGCTTTTGTGAGGCAGTGCGCGGCCAAAATCGGGCATCGCGCGGATCAGCGCCTGCGTGTAAGGATGGTGCGGCGTGGTAATCAACTCGTCACTGAACGCCGTTTCCATCGTCTGCCCGCAGTACATGACGTTAATACGATCCGCCCAGTGGCTGAGCATTTGCAAATCATGACTGATCAGCAAAATGGTGGTGTTATTGTTCTGATTGAGTTTGCTGAGCAGGCGAAAAATCTGCGCCTGCGTGGTTGGCTCCATCGCATTGGTCGGCTCGTCGGCGATCAGCAGGCGAGGCTGATTTGCCAGCGCAATGGCAATCATAACTTTCTGACATTCGCCGTCGGTCAGCTCGTAAGGATAGCTGTGCATAATGTCTTTATGATCTTTGATCCCGACGCGATGCAGCAGTTCAATGGCGCGCCGATGCCGCCAGCGAAAACGCTGATACCAGCGGCCTTTCCACGTCCAGCGCGGAATGGCCTGCATGATCTGACGACCAATGTTTTCTGAAGGATCAAGACACGACTGCGGCTCCTGAAATATCATCGACACGTTATGCCCGATCACTTTTCGTCTCTCGCGCGGCGAAAGGTGTAGCAGATCGATATCGTTAAAGCGCATACGATCGGCCGTCACCCGCCAGTTGTCGCGCGTCACGCCGCAAATCGCCTTGGCAATCAGGCTTTTTCCTGAACCGGATTCCCCCACCAGCCCGCGCACTTCACCTTCGCTCAGGGTAATACTGACGCGATCCACTGCCTTAACCGGGCCATCAGCGGTCATAAATTCAATAGTCAGATTGCGAATATCGAGCAGCGGCATTTATTCCACTCCTGAGACGATAGCCCGGCGGATGCCGTCGCCCAGCAGGTTAACGATCAGTACGCTGATCATAATCGCCGCGCCGGGCAGCATGACTGTCCAGGGCGCAACGTAAATCAGCTCCAGCGCATCGCCCAGCATTGCGCCCCATTCGGGTGAGGGAAGCTGCGCGCCGAGATCAAGGAAACCCAAAGCGGAAATATCCAGAATCGCCATCGACAGCGCCCGCGTGAATTCCGTCACCAGCAGCGCCAGAATGTTGGGGAAAATCGCATACCAGAGAATGTTCATGCTGCTGGCACCGTCGAGGCGTGCGGCAATCACGTAATCTTTTTCCAGTTCATCATGCACCGCAGTATAAATAGCGCGAACCAGTCGGGGAAGTATAGCCAGAAATACTGCCAGCAGCGCGTGCGACAGGCGTGGCCCGAGAAACGCCACCACGGTGATCGCCAGCAGCAGTGAAGGAATAGAGAGCAGCGTGTCCAGCACGTGATTCAGCACCGCCGAGCGCAGGCCGCGCGTCAGACCGGCGACCACGCCCAGCACCATGGCGCACAGGGCGGCAAACACCGTGACCAGTATCGCCGAACCGACGGTGGGCGCCGCGCCGCTCAATAAACGGCTGAGCAGATCGCGCCCCAGATCGTCAGTGCCAAGAAAGAAAGAGACATCGCCATAGTGCGACCAGGAGGGCGGCAGGAGTTGATAGCCGAGAAACTGCTGATCGAGGCCGTAAGGGGCGAGCAGCGAACCAAAGACGCACAGCAGCAGCAGCGCGCCAAAGGTATACAGGCCCACCATCGCAAGAGTATCGCGATAGAACAGTCGCCAGGTGTGGCGCAACGGGCTGGGAAGCCGCTTCTCGTCGTAAACGTTATCTGAGGGCATACCATTCCTTATGCTTCAGCGGGTTGGCGAGCGCGCCCAGAATATCGGCCAGAACGTTAACGGTGATCACCAGGCCGCCCACCATCATTACGCCTGCGGAGATCGCCGCGTAGTCCTGCTGGCGGATGGCATCCACCAGCCAGCGGCCCAGACCCGGCCAGCTGAACACCACTTCAGTGATCATCGCCAGCGTCAGCATGGTGGAGAATTGCAGCCCCAAACGCGGAATGACCGGCGGCAGGGCGTTATGCAGCACATGGCGGCGAATCACGGTAAACAGCGACAGCCCGCGCGTGGCGGCCGCTTTGATATAGTTCTGATCCATCACGTCATGCGTGCTGATGCGCAACAGCCGCACGATTTCCGTCGTCGGTGCGACCGCCAGCGCGGTGACCGGCAGGATCAGGTGGCGGAGGGTGCTGATCACCATCTCATTTCGCCAGGGCGTCGGACTGAGCCAGGCGTCAATCAGCGCAAATCCGGTGATGTTTTCTACCGGATAAAGCAGATCGACGCGCCCGGAAACCGGCAGCCAGCCGAGGTTCAGCGAAAACCAGAGGGTAAAAAGCAGCGCCAGCCAGAACACCGGCAGCGAAAAACCCAGCAGGGCAAAGGCGCTGATCGCTTTATCCTGCCAGCGGTTATACAGCACGCCAGCGGTAATACCAAGCGGGATGCCCGCCGCCAGCGCCAGCACAAACGCCATGATGCACAGTTCCAGCGTCGCCGGAAAAACCTCCCGCAGCTGGGGGCCAATGGGTTCGCCGTTGATGGTTGAAACGCCAAAATCGAGCTGAAAAAGCCCTTTATACCAAAATATAAAGGCATCAACGGGCGAGGCGCCCATCAGCGGCGCATGTGGGGTGAAATAGCTCAGGCAGAAGCCGACCAAAGTTAACAGAAACAGCGTAACCAGCCACAGAACCAGCCGACGCAGGGTATAAATCACCATGACGACTTCTCTCCGCTTTTATCACGATGCACGCCGGCAAACGAGGCATTGCCGAACGGACTCAGCACCAGCCCCTGAATATCCGCGCGATAGGCCTGGAGCCGCAGCGACCAGGCCAGCGGCAGCACGGGCAACGACTGCGCCAGCATCGCCTGTGCCTGGCCGTAATACTCAATACGCGATGCCAGCTGCTGTGAGCGCAGCGCTTTTTGCAGCACCTCATCTAATTCGCCGTCACACCAGTGAGCATAGTTGGTTTGCGATCGGATTGCCGCACAGCTCAGCAGCGGTCGGAAGAAGCTGTCGGGATCGTTGCTGTCGGTTGCCCAGCCGGTCAGGGTCAAATCGTGACTCATCTCCATCAGGCGGGCTTCCTGGAAGCGTCCTTCCACAGGAATGATGGTGACGGCAACGCCAATCTGCGCCAGATCCGCCTGAATCAGTTCGGCGGTTTTCAGCGGGCTGGGGTTCCACGCCTGCGAGGCGGAAGGTACCCACAAAGTCAGGTGCAGATTCTGCACGCCGAGCGCCTTCAACTGCGCTCGCGCCTTATCGGGATTGTATTCCGTTACCTGCGCGCTGGTGTCGAAGGCCCACGACGCGCGCGGCAGGATCGACGCGGCAGTTTCGGCGGTGCCGTAAAAGATGGATTCCATCAGCCGTTCATTGTTGATCGCCAGCGACAGCGCCTGACGAACGTCGGTGCGATCTAACGGCGGCTTGCGCGTGTTAAACGCCAGATAGGCGATATTCATGCCGGGACGGAGCGTCAGACGCAGGCGCGGATCGTCGCGCAGCACGGAAATCTGGCTGGCAGCCGGATAGGCCAGCACGTCGCACTCGCCGGTCAACAGTTTCGATAACCGCCCGGTGCCGCCTGCGCCCATGTCGATGACCACCTGCGACATACGCGGCAGACCTTTCCAGTAGGTCGGATTGCGCGCGAGGCGAATATACTGGCCGGTACGGTATCGGCTGAGCATAAACGGCCCGGTGCCGACCGGCTGTCTGTCAAGCTGCTCCTGACGATCTTCTGCGGTCAGCTTATCGGCATATTCGGCGGAAAGCACCGGCGCGTAGTGTGTGGCCAGGTGCCAGAGAAAAGAGGCGTCGGGCCGGGTCAGGCGGATCTCAACGGTGTATTTGTCGAGCTTTCTGACGCTGTGCACCGCATCGGCAAACTGAAGGCTGTCAAAGTAGGGATAGCTGCCGCCGTTAACGTTATGCCAGGCCGACTGACGATCAAACACGCGCCGGAAGCTGAATACCACGTCGTCGGCATTCATCCTGCGTTGAGGTGAAAACCACGCCGTTTTCTGAAAAGTCACGTCTTTACGCAGGTGAAAACGGTAGGTGGCGCCGTTATCGAGCACATCCCAACTGGCGGCCAGTTCAGGCACCAGGCGATAGGTATAGGGATCCACATCCAACAGACGATCGTAAAGCTGCGCCGCCAGCGTATCCACCACCAGTCCGCCGCTGACCATTTGCGGGTTAAAGGTGGTCACGGTGCCATTGACGCAGTAAACGAAGCCGGTCTGGCGAATATCGCCAGGCGTGGCAGACCAGGCGGTGCCGGAGAGCAGACCCACTGCGAAGAGAAGGGCGGAGAAAAGTGTGCGCATAAGTCATCTGAAATAACAGGCAATAAGCAGAGTGTATCGTACTCTCGGTTATCGCCCAAAGTTTGCAGCAGTAAGTGATGCTTTTTCGCGCGCACCGGTTTGAATACGCCTTATCTTGCTGTGGAAATGAGAAAAATTCTCAACAAAACGCTTTACAGATGATAGTGAGAATGATTACTATTCATGTGCGCTTCGACGGTGGCTCTACCGAAGAAGAGCACGACATTGCTCACATTGCTTCCAGTATTATTTAGCCCGCCCTGTGCGGGCTTTTTTTATTCGCCTGTTTTGTCAGGCTGCACGCCATGCTTTTTCATCATTGCGCGTAGCTGATGATAGGTAACGCCAAGCAGCGTTGCCGCGCGGCGCTGGTTGAAAAAGGCCTGTTCAAGCGCGCATGCCAACAACTCTTTTTCCTGTTGCTGCTGCCAGCCGCGCAGATCGACAGGCAGCGTGGGCAAGGAAGCGGGCGGGGCAACCACCGGCGCAGCGGGCTGAAAAGGATTGATGATCACCTTATCCAGCGCCTGCTCGATGTTACCGTGACGATAAACCGAGCGCTCGACAACGTTTTTCAGTTCGCGGATGTTACCGGGCCAGTCATAAGCCAGCAGCGTTTGCTGCGCCGCCGACGTAAAACCGGGAAAAAGCGGCATTCCCAGTTCGCGACACATCTGAATAGCGAAGTGCTGCGCCATCAGCATGATATCGCTGCGTCGTTCGCGCAGCGGCGGCAGTTGCACAACGTCAAAGGCCAGCCTGTCGAGCAGATCCGCACGAAATTTATTTTGCCGGGCGAGCAGCGGGAGATCGTCGTTGGTGGCACACACCAGGCGGACGCTGACCTGAAGCGGCCGACTGCCGCCCACGCGCTCCAGATGGCCGTACTCAATCACCCGCAGCAGTTTTTCCTGTACCAGCATCGGCGCGGTCGCCAGCTCATCGAGAAACAGCGTGCCGCCATCAGCACGCTCGAAGCGCCCAAGGTGCCGTTTTTGCGCACCGGTAAACGCGCCTGCTTCATGCCCGAACAGCTCCGAGTCCAGCAGGTTTTCATTCAGCGCCGCGCAGTTGAGGGAGATAAACGGCCCCTGCCAGCGATCGGAGAGATAGTGCAGGCGGCTGGCAATCAGCTCTTTACCCGTGCCGCGTTCGCCCAGTACCAGTACCGGTTTATTGAGCGGCGCCAGCCTGGAAACCTGCTCAAGCACTTCAAGAAAGTTTTCAGACTCGCCGAGCAGCGTATCATTAAAATCATTCATTAATTTCACCAAATGTTAGTGATTTTCACTACTTTAGTCGCGATTCAATCGGCTGTAAAGCAGGCGGGGCGTTACAAATCAACGAGATAAAAACTGGCACGGCTTTTGAATACTCCTTGTAGCGCATCGCGCACTTTAATCAGACCAATGAGGAACATTGCTATGGGTATTTTTTCTCGCTTCGCCGACATCGTGAACGCCAACATCAATTCGCTGCTGGAAAAAGCGGAGGATCCGCAGAAACTGGTTCGCCTGATGATTCAGGAAATGGAAGACACGCTGGTTGAGGTTCGTTCGACATCTGCCCGCGCGCTGGCAGAGAAGAAACAGCTTCTGCGCCGCATCGATCAGGCGGAAACCCAGCAGGCGGAATGGCAGGAAAAAGCCGAACTGGCGCTGCGTAAAGACAAAGACGATCTGGCGCGCGCCGCGCTGATTGAAAAACAGAAACTGACCGATTTGATCGCCACCCTCTCCCGCGAGTCAGAGCAGGTTGAAGAGACGCTGGTGCGCATGAAAGGCGAAATCGGTGAACTGGAGAAGAAACTCAGCGAAACGCGTGCGCGTCAGCAGGCGCTTACGCTGCGTCATCAGGCCGCATCGTCTTCACGTGATGTTCGTCGCCAGCTCGACAGCGGTAAAATCGACGAGGCCATGGCGCGTTTCGAATCGTTTGAACGCCGCATCGATCATATGGAAGCTGAAGCGGAAAGCCAGCGCTTTGGTAAAAAACCAGGGCTGGATGAGCAGTTCGCCGACCTGAAGGCCGACGACGAAATCAGCGAGCAGCTCGCCGCATTGAAAGTCAAAATGAACCGCAGCGAGTAAGCGTAGCCGTCAGACTGTTATTTCAAGGAGTGTGAATGAGCGCATTATTTCTGGCTATCCCTTTAACGATATTCGTGCTGTTTGTGGCGCCGGTGTGGCTGTGGCTGCACTACAGCAACCGGCAGAACGGCGCGGCAGAGCTGTCGCAAAACGAGCTTCAGCGGCTTGAACAGTTGACGCAGGATGCAAAACGCATGCGTGAACGCATTCACGCGCTGGAAGAGATCCTCAACGCAGAGCATCCAAACTGGAGACAGCCATGAAAACCATTACGTATAAAGGAAAGAGGCTTTACCGCGATCCGGCGCGCGGCAAGGTAAAGGGCGTCTGTGCCGGGGTGGCTGAATTTCTGGACATCCCGGTTCGTCTGGTGCGGGTTATCGTTATCCTGTCGATGATTTTTGGGTTATTTATGTTCACGCTGATCGCCTATTTCGCGCTGGCGTTTGTACTGAACGAGAAGCCATATGGTCTGGACAGTCAGACGCAGCGCAGGCCAACGGCGCATGAGCTGTTGGACCGGCTCAGCGCGGAACTCAACGGCGGCGAAATGCCGTTACGTGACATGGAGCGTTATGTCACTTCGGAAACGTTTAGCGTCCGCAGCCGTTTCCGCCAGCTCTGATCCTGTTCGCTGGCCCGTTTTGCGGGCCTCTACGTATTAACGGAGAACGCTATGCGTCACTGGCATACAGTAAAACGTCACGCCGGACCTGCATTAAAAACGGCAGGCAGGCTGGCGCTCACCGGCGCAATGACTTACGGCCCGGCGGGGGCAGCCGGCTGGGCGGTGAAATCGGTAGCCCGCCGTCCGTTGAAAATCTTTCTTGCCTGGGCGCTGGAACCGCTGCTGCGTCGCGCGCTGAAGGGTCTTTTCCGCAATAAGTTGTAAAAGATCGCCTGATGCTTTGCTACGCTTAGCGCACGAAAAGGACTGTTATTATAAAGAGGTGCCGTGATACGACTTCAAAATGAATTGCTGTCGCTGATGAATCGCGGCGCAGATCGCCACCTGCGCCTGGCGGTAACCGGATTAAGCCGCAGCGGAAAAACGGCCTTTATCACGTCTCTGGTCAATCAACTGCTCAACGTCAACGCCGACGCGCGCCTGCCGATGTTCTCTGCCGCGCGCGATGGTCGGCTGCTGGGCGTCAAGCGCGTGCCGCAGCGTGATATGGGCATTTCGCGCTTTACCTACGATGAAGGTCTCGCGCAGCTGTACGGTACGCCGCCCGCCTGGCCGACGCCAACCCGCGGCGTCAGTGAAATGCGCCTGGCGCTGCGCTACCGCTCACGCGAATCGCTGTTTCGTCATTTTAAAGACGCCTCCACGCTCTACCTCGAAATTGTTGATTACCCTGGCGAATGGCTGCTGGATCTGCCGATGCTGGCGCAAGACTACCTGAGCTGGTCACGTCAGATGACCGGCCTGATGCAGGGCGATCGCGCTGCATGGTCGGCGCGTTGGCGTACCTTGTGTGACGGGCTCGATCCGCTGGCGCCCGCCGATGAAAACCGCCTGGCGGAGATTGCGTCTGCCTGGACCGACTACCTGTTGCAGTGCAAGCGCGAAGGGCTGCACTTTATTCAACCGGGCCGCTTCGTGCTGCCGGGCGAAATGGCCGGCGCGCCCGCGCTGCAATTTTTCCCGTGGCCTGACGTTGACGCCATCGGCGAATCAAAACTGATGCAGGCCGACGGCAACAGCAATATCGCTATGCTGAAAGCGCGCTATCACTACTACTGCCAGCACGTGGTAAAAGGTTTTTACAAAGAGCATTTTTTACGTTTCGATCGTCAAATCGTGCTGGTGGACTGCCTGCAACCGCTGAACAGCGGGCCGCAGGCGTTTAACGATATGCGCCTGGCGCTGACGCAGCTGATGCAGAGTTTCTCCTACGGGCAGCGCACGCTGTTTCGCCGCCTGTTCTCGCCGGTGATCGATAAACTGCTGTTCGCCGCCACGAAGGCCGACCATATTACGGCAGATCAGCACGCAAACCTGGTGTCGCTGCTTCAGCAACTGGTGCAGGATGCCTGGCAGAACGCCGCCTTTGAAGGCATCAGTATGGACTGCCTTGGGCTGGCGTCGGTGCAGGCGACCGAAAGCGGACTGGTCGATCATCAGGGCGAAAAAATGCTGGCGCTGCGCGGCCATCGTCTTGCCGACAATCAGCCGCTGACCGTCTATCCGGGCGATGTGCCGCCGCGCCTGCCCGGTAACGCGTTCTGGCAGCAGCAGGGCTTCCATTTTGAACAGTTTCGCCCACGACAGTCAGAGGTGGATCGCCCGCTGCCGCATATCCGGCTCGATTCCGCGCTGGAATTTTTACTGGGAGACAAGCTGCGATGAATGGACCTGTTAAACCACGTATTGATTTTGCTCAGCCGCTTGAGGAAGAGAAACCCATCCTGTTGCGAACGGCGCGGGCCTTCAGTGAAGAAGAGACGGCGTTTATCGTGCAGGACCCGCGCCAGGAGCCTGAAGAAGAGGGCGCTGGCGAGCGGGCGGTTGAGGCGGCGTTGCGCCCCAAACGGAGCCTGTGGCGAAAAATGGTCAAAGCCGGACTGGCGGTGCTGGGCGTCAGCGTGGCGGCGCAGGGCGTGCAGTGGGCGCACAACGCCTGGCTCAGCCATGACTGGATAGCGCTTGGCGGCTGCGTTGCCGGCGGCCTGATTGTGTTTGCCGGCGCCGGATCGCTGGTCGCAGAGTGGCGGCGTCTGTGGCGTTTGCGTGAGCGCGCGGAAGAACGCGATGTCGCCCGCGAGCTGCTGCACAGCCACGGCATGGGCCGGGGCCGCCCGTTCTGCGAAAAGCTGGCGCGGCAGGCGGGCCTTGAACAGGGACACCCGGCGCTTCAGCGCTGGTATGCTTCCGTTCATGAATCCCACAGCGATCGCGAAACCGTTGCGCTCTATGCGCAACTGGTGCAACCGGTGTTGGACAGCCAGGCACGACGTGAAATTGGCCGCAGCGCTGCGGAATCCACGCTGATGATCGCGGTCAGCCCGCTGGCGCTGGTCGATATGGCGTTCATCGCCTGGCGCAATCTGCGGCTGGTCAATCGTATTGCAACGATTTATGGCATCGAACTGGGCTACTTCAGCCGTATTCGCCTGTTCCGTCTGGTGCTGCTGAATATCGCGTTTGCCGGGGCGTCCGAACTGGTACGCGAAGTGGGAATGGACTGGATGTCGCAGGATCTGGCAGCGCGTTTTTCCGCACGCGCCGCGCAGGGCATTGGCGCAGGCTTGCTCACCGCACGGCTGGGCATCAAAACCATGGAGCTGTGCCGCCCGCTGCCCTGGCTTGAGAACGACAAACCCAGACTGGGTGATTTTCGCCGCGAGTTAATCACTCAGTTAAAAGAAACCATGCAAAAACGTCATGGATAGGTGTCAACTTTTCATGCCAGACCACTTCTGACGCCTGCGCCAATAGAGTATCATCAGCGTTACGCCAGTAACTGATTAAGGTGATATGCATGCGTCTGGAAGTGTTTTGTCAGGATCGTTTAGGGCTCGCCCGCGAACTTCTTGATTTACTTGTTGAACGAAGTATCGATCTGCGCGGTATTGAGATCGCGCCGCCGCGCTGTATTTACCTTAATTTCACCCCCGTCAGCTTTGACTCTTTCAGCCAGTTAATGGCTGAGATCCGACGTATACCTGGCGTTACAGATGTCAAAACGGTGGCGTTTCTCCCCTCCGAACGTGAACATCGCGCCCTCAGCGCGCTGCTGGTGGCGATGCCAGAACCGGTTTTCTCTGTGGATATGAAAAGTAAAATCGAGCTGGCTAATCCTGCGGCGCAGGCGCTGTTTGCGCTCAATGAAGAGAAAATACGCAGCGCAGGCGCGGGTTCGCTGATCCCCGGGTTTAACTTTCAGCGCTGGCTGGAGAGCGAAAAACTGGAGCCGCAGGCGCATCGTGTTGTGCTTCAGGGGCGCGACTTTCTGATGGAGATCACCCCCATCTATGCGGCGGAAGCGGAGAGCGCGGCAGGCGCGGTGGTGATGCTTAAATCGACCGCACGCATGGGCCAACAGCTTCAGACGCTGACGGTGAACGACGACAGCGAATTTCAGCATATCGTGGCGGTGAACGTTAAAATGCGTCAGGTGATTGAGCAGGCGCGCAAGCTGGCCATGCTGGACGCGCCGCTGCTGATTATCGGTGATACCGGTACGGGTAAAGATATGCTCGCCAGAGCCTGCCATCTGCGCAGCGCGCGCGGCAAAAAGCCTTTTCTGGCGCTCAACTGCGCCTCGCTGCCGGATGACGTGGCGGAAAGCGAGCTTTTCGGACACGCGGCGGGCGCTTATCCCAACGCGCTTGAAGGGAAAAAAGGCTTCTTTGAGCAGGCCAACGGCGGTTCGGTGCTGTTGGACGAAATTGGCGAAATGTCGCCGCGGATGCAGACCAAACTGCTGCGTTTCCTGAACGACGGTACCTTTCGTCGGGTGGGAGAAGAGCATGAGGTGCACGTTGACGTCCGGGTGATTTGCGCCACGCAGAAGAACCTGACGGAACTGGTGCAGCGCGGCGAGTTTCGTGAAGATCTCTTCTATCGGCTGAACGTATTGACCCTCAATCTGCCGCCGCTGCGCGATCGTCAGCAGGATCTGGCGGCGCTGACCGACATGTTCGTGGCGCGCTTTGCTGATGAGCAGGGGATTGCGCGGCCGGTTATTGCACCGCAGCTTAACGCCTTTCTGGCGCGCTACACCTGGCCCGGCAATGTGCGCCAGCTTAAAAACGTGCTTTATCGCGCGCTGACGCAGTTAGAGGGCCACGAACTGCGACCGCAGGATATTATTCTGCCGGAATTCACGCTGGAGGTGCCGCTGGGCGAAGAGGTGATGGAAGGTTCGCTGGATGAGATCACCAGCCGCTTTGAGCGATCGGTCCTGTCGCGCCTTTATCTCTCATATCCCAGCACGCGCAAACTGGCGAAGCGCCTCGGGGTTTCCCATACCGCAATCGCTAACAAGCTGCGCGAGTACGGGCTGAGCCAGAAGCGAGGTGAAAGCGATGAGACGCCGTCCGGGACAGAGAAATAAGGCCAGCCGATGACCGGCCTTTTATCCTGCTATTTCAGCGACGCAAGCGCCGCTTCATAATCCGGCTCGGTGGTGATTTCTGCCACCAACTGGCTGTAAAGCACCGTGTCATGCTCATCCAGCACCACCACGGCGCGCGCCGCGAGGCCTTTCAGCGGACCGTCATCCAGCGCGACGCCGTAATCACGTTTGAAATCGCTGCCGCGCAGGGTGGAGAGCGTAATCACATTGTTTAAGCCATCCGTGCCGCAAAAGCGAGACTGCGCAAATGGCAGATCCGACGAAATGCACAGTACGACGGCGTTATCCAGTTCGCTGGCAAGCTGATTGAATTTGCGCACTGACGCGGCGCATACGCCGGTATCAATACTGGGGAAAATGTTCAGTACTTTACGCTTGCCGCTGTAATTTGAGAGGGAGACCTCCGAGAGATCTTTCGCCACCAGCGTAAAGGGTTTAGCAAGCTGGCCCGGCGTCGGCAGATCGCCCGCAACGGCGATCGGATTGCCCTGGAAATGAACGGTCTGAGACATAATCTTTCCTTTTTAAGCATGATTAACCCAGCACTGAGTGTAAGCCACCCTGGCCGCTGCCCACAAAAAACATTCTGGCACGGATGAATTACCCAAAACCGTCAGAAATGGCTATGTTGTCTGAGTGGCTTTTCCCCGTCGTGAAAAAGGACTCGTTAATGAGAGCAGTAAAGGTATACCCGGAAGCCTGGCCGCTGCATAAGCCTTTTGTGATTGCACGCGGTGCCCGCAGTGAAGCGGGCGTAGTGGTGGTTGAACTGGAAGAAGACGGCGTAAAAAGCGTGGGCGAATGCACGCCATATCCACGTTATAACGAGACGGAAGCCTCTGTGCTGGCACAGATCGCGTCGCTGCTGACCTCGCTTGAGCAGGGAATGACCCGTGAGGCGCTGCAACAGGCGCTGCCGGCTGGCGCGGCACGTAACGCAATTGATTCTGCGCTGTGGGATCTGGAAGCAAAAAAAAGCGGCAGCAGCCTGTGGCAGCTTACCGGTGTCTCAATGCCGAACGAGATCGTGATGACGCAGACGGTCAGTATCGACACCCCGGAAATGATGGCCAGTACCGCGCTGGCGTTGTGGCAGAACGGCGCGACGCTGCTCAAGATCAAAATGGACGACTCGCTGATCACCGAGCGGCTGATGGCGGTACGCACTGCGGTGCCGGACGCGACGCTGATCGTCGACGCCAATGAGTCCTGGCAGAGCGAAGGGCTTGCCGCCCGATGTCAGCTTCTCGCCGATCTCGGCATCGTCATGCTGGAGCAGCCGTTGCCCGCAGACGATGACGCGATGCTGGAAAACTTCATTCACCCTTTACCGATTTGCGCCGATGAGAGTTGCCACACGCGTGAAAGCCTGCCCGCGTTGAAGGGACGTTATGAAATGGTCAATATCAAGCTGGATAAAACCGGCGGGCTGACCGAGGCGCTGGCGCTCGCTCAGGCAGCGAGAACCGCGGGCTTTCAGGTGATGCTGGGCTGTATGCTCTGCACGTCACGCGCCATTAACGCCGTGCTGCCGCTGGCGCCGCGGGCGCGCTTTGTCGATCTGGACGGCCCCACCTGGCTGGCGGCAGACGTTGACCCGTCGCTGCCGTTTAGCTGCGGGCGCATCACGCTTGCCAGCCAAGCAAATTAACCATCGCCGTCAGGTATTTTTCCGTGGCGGCATCGGCAGAGATCGGCGGCAACTCTGCGGTGATCACCGACAGGTTGAGATCGGCACACCAGCTGCCAAACGAACCCGGCGTGGCATAGCCCACGCTGGTTACCAGCGGCAGCGCCATCTCGTTTGCCAGCCACTGGCCGAGCGGGCTGGTGTGCGGATCTTCTATGCAGGCCAGCGGCTCATGAAAGGTGACGATCCAGGCGGGGGTGAGCTGATGAATAAGCTTGCACAGCGCCCGGGTTTCCGGCTCTGACGCCGCACAATCGCCGGTCGACAGCAACACATCCCGCGCATCCGCTACGCTGTTCCAGCGATAAACGGTGTCACCTTTCTGCCAGTTTGCCGCCGGAAAGTTGCGGTTCAGATCGACGCCGTTCGCATTGGCTCGCAGACCCAGCTGGCAGCCGTCCGGGTTGACGGCCAGCACCACGTGATGACGACGGTGTGCGTCGTTCAGGGTGCGCATTGCGCAGGAAAGTGTCACTACGGCGGCGGTCTCATCGCCGTGCGTACCCGCCAGAATCAGCCCGCTCTGCGCATCGGCGGCAGGCGCCGGAAACCACAGCAGCGGCGCGCCGAGTACCGACGCGCCGTAGCGCTGGTTCTCTGCGTTCAGGGCGCCGCGCTGCGTGCGGGGATGTATCTGCGACATGTTATTGACTCCCGAATGTTTTTTTAAAACTAGCGCAAAACTGCGGCTAACAAAAGCCGGCGCATCTCCACTCTTTTCGTATAAAGCATCAACAGCAATGGAAAAGGCTATTTGCCGCTTAACAATTTGCGTTAAAGTGCTGTCAATCGCATATTCTCATCTGAAAGGTGCTCCGATGAAGATCGCCCGTTTCACCCTGGCCGCCGTTGCGCTGGCTGTTACGTCGTCCCTTTTTGCCGCCGACGTTCCCCCCGGCACAGTGCTGGCAGATCGCCAGGAAATTGTTCGCCATATCAAAGACGAACCCGCTACGCTTGATCCTGCCCGCGCCGTCGGCCTGCCGGAAATTCAGGTGATCCGCGATCTGTTTGAAGGGCTGACCAGCCAGGACGCGAAAGGCAATATCGTGCCTGGTGTCGCCACGCAGTGGCAGACGACGGATAACAAAACCTGGATTTTTACGCTGCGCAAAGATGCACGCTGGTCAAACGGTGAACCGGTCACCGCGAACGATTTCGTTTATAGCTGGCGACGTCTTGTTGATCCAAAAACCGGTTCCACCTTTGCCTGGTTTGCCGGTCTTGCGGGCATACAGAATGCGGAAGCCATCGCCAAAGGCGAAAAGACAACCGGGGAGTTGGGCGTTGTTGCGCTGGATAAATACCGGCTGAAGGTGACGCTCGACAAGCCGGTGCCGTATTTTGTCAGCCTTACCGCTAACTTCTGCCTGTATCCGGTGCCGCAAAAAGTCATTGAGAGCACGGGTGCCGACTGGACACAACCCGGCAGCCTGGTGGGTAACGGCGCTTATCAGCTTCAGGCTCGCGTGGTGAATGAAAAACTGGTGCTGGTGCGTAATGACAATTACTGGGACAACGCCCACACGGTTATCAGCAAAGTCACTTTCCTGCCGATCAATGAAGAGTCGAGCGCCACCAAACGCTATCGCGCAAATGATATTGATATCACCGAATCCTTCCCGAAAAATATGTATGCCCTGCTGAAAAAGCAGATCCCGAATGAGGTGTATACGCCTGATCAGCTCGGTACCTACTATTACGCTTTTAACACCCAAAAAGGCCCGACCGCCGATGTGCGCGTGCGGCAGGCGCTGTCGCTGAGTATCGATCGCAAAATTATTGCTGAGAAAGTGTTAGGGACGGGCGAAAAGCCAGCCTGGCACTTCACGCCAGACGTCACAGCCGGATTCCATCCGAAGAAAAGTATCTTAGAACAGCATACGCAGGCCGAACTTAACGAGCAGGCGAAAGCGCTGCTGGCTGCGGCCGGATACAGCCCCGCGCACCCTCTGGCGTTAACGCTGCTGTATAACACCTCAGAAAATCACCAGAAAATTGCGATTGCGGTGGCCTCAATGTGGAAGAAAAATCTGGGCGTGAGCGTGAAGCTGCAAAATCAGGAGTGGAAAACTTATATCGACAGCCGCAACAGCGGCAACTTTGATGTGATCCGCGCCTCATGGGTGGGGGACTATAATGAACCGTCAACTTTCCTCAGCCTGTTAACCGCCGGACACAGCGGCAATATTGCTAAGTTTTCCAGCCCTGAATACGATGCACTCTTAGACAAAGCCAGCCGTGAAACGAAGCCTGCCGTGCGCAATGATGACTACAACCGTGCAGAGCAGATTATTGCCGAGCGCGCGCCGATTGCACCCATTTATCAGTATACCAACGGGCGCCTGATTAAACCGTGGGTGAAAGGCTACCCGGTGACTAACCCGGAAGACGTTGCCTACAGTCGCGAGCTCTATATTCTTAAACACTAATCCAGGCGCATAAAATAAATGAACAGAGCTTGCTTACTGATAACGGCGGTGATAGTGCTTTCAGGCTGTGCATTAAAGCGCTACCCGGATTCACCGCCTGTTACTGATGTACAGGCTACGATATGGGACTGTGACAACGTCACTGAACGTATTGCCGCCCAGCAGCGTGTACAATCAAAAATTGATAAAACGGGCGAATTCGACAGCCTGACGGTGCTGGGGTTTTTGGGAGACTTCGGCATCGGTAACGGTGTGGTAAAAAACAGGGCGCAGAAGGCCGCCGATCGCCGGATGGCCCGGTTAAAGACGTTACAGACGGTGAAATGCCCACCGGGTCGCTGATGCAGAGAAGTGAAAGCCGGAGAAGCTTCACATTTCTGTCGTGAGAAGCTTGATGTCAAAAGGCAATGAACTATTGTAGCGAAAAGGATTGTGACCGTTTGTGCGGGCAAGACCTGACTTACTCGGATCGGGTTGCAGGCAGGGATATGAAAATACGCAAGGTACTGAATAATAACGTCGCGGTCGTATGCGATGCGCAGGGAAAAGAGCAGGTCGTGATGGGCCGCGGGCTGGCTTTTCAAAAGCGCGCGGGAGACAGAATTGATAGCAGCTCAGTCGAAAAGGTGTTCACGCTGCAAAATCCACAGCTTACCGGACAGCTTGGTGAATTACTCGGTACCATTCGTCCGGAAGTTTTGGCAGCCAGCGAATGCATTATCGCTATGGCAAAGCAGACACTGCAAGCCAGCCTGCATGAAAGCGTTATTATTGCGCTGACCGATCATCTCAACTTCGCCATATATCGTTATGAGCATCATCTTCCGTTACACACCGTGCTGAAATGGGAGATTGAAAACCTCTATCCTCAGGAGTTTGCGCTTGGCACGAGGGCGCTTGATATTATTCACCAGCGGTTAGCTATCCGGCTGGCAGAAGATGAAGCGAGCTTTATTGCGCTACATCTGGTTAATGCCCAACTGCATGCGGAAATGCCTGAAGTTATGCATATCACGCTGTTCATGCAGCAAATTCTCGATATCGTTAAATACACGCTTCACATCACCTGGCGTACCGACGCGCTCAGCTACAACCGGTTTGTTACCCATCTCAAATTTTTCGCTCAGCGAATGTTAGGGAAGCAGGGCGTGACCAGCGATGATGAATCGCTGCACGATGTGGTTTCCCAACGCTATCCTCAGGCCTATCGCTGCGTTGAAAAAATTGATCGCCACGTCCAAAAAAACTGGCACTACGCTTTGGGTAAAGAAGAGCGGATGTTTTTAACCATTCATGTTGAAAGGGTCAGGCGCGAAATGCTGGTAGCCGATGAGCTGTCAGCAGAATTCAAACGCTGACGGGCTGAATGAAACAAGGGGCAGCGAGTGCCCCTTTAAAACATTTATTCCAGAGAAGTACCGTGCGAGCGGATAACCTCCTGATACCAGGTGAAGCTTTTCTTGCGCTTGCGCTCCAGCGTACCGTTGCCATTATCATCGCGATCAACGTATATAAAGCCATAACGCTTCGACATTTCCGCTTTCGAGGCGCTTACCAGATCGATGGGGCCCCAACTGGTATATCCCCAGATCTCCACGCCATCTTCAATGGCTTCGCGAACCTGCACCAGATGGTCGTTCAGATAGGCGATGCGATAGTCATCATTGATTGAACCGTCGGCCTCCTGCTTATCGCGCGCGCCCAGACCATTTTCGACAATGAAAAGCGGTTTTTCGTAGCGATCGTATAGCTGGTTCATCAGTACGCGCAGGCCAAGCGGATCGATTTGCCATCCCCACTCCGAGGCGGGCAGATGAGGGTTGGGCACCATGCTTAGAATGTTTCCGCGCGTTCGTTTATCCAGTTCCTTATCGGCTGTAACGCAGCCGGTCATGTAGTAGCTGAAGGAGATGTAGTCGATGGTTTCACGCAGCTCGCATTTGTCCTGCTCGGTTATCTCCAGCGTGATGTCGTTTTCCCGGAAGAATCGCTTCATGTAGGCTGGATAGTGTCCGCGTGCCTGCACATCGCCGAAAAAGAGCCATTCACGGTTTTTTTGCATCGCTTCCAGCACGTCGGCCGGTTGGCAACTCAGCGGATAGAGCAGTCCGCCAAGTAGCATATTGCCGATTTTTCCTTCTGGTACAATTTCATGACAGGCTTTCACCACGCGCGCGCTGGCTACCAGCTGATGATGGATCGCCTGATAGATAGCCTGTTTACCGCTCCCTTCCGACAGGCCGACGCCGGTGAACGGTGCGTGCAGTGACATATTGATTTCATTGAAGGTTAGCCAGTATTTCACCCGGTCTTTATAACGCTCAAATACCGTGCGCGCGTAGCGTTCAAAGAATTCTATGGTTTTCCGGTTTCCCCAGCCGCCATAGTTTTCGACCAACCCAAAAGGCATCTCATAGTGAGAAAGCGTAACCATCGGCGCAATGTTATATTTTTCCATTTCGCTGAAAAGCCGATCGTAAAAGGCCAGCCCGGCCTCGTTAGGTTTGGCGTCATCGCCTGCGGGAAAGATACGCGACCAGGCAATTGAGATGCGCAGTACGGTAAAGCCCATTTCAGCAAATAATTTAATATCTTCAGGATAGCGGTGGTAAAAATCGATCGCCACGTCCCGAATGCTAAAGTCATCCTGACGCCACGCCACGCGGGGCGCCATGATGCCCGACGGCTGTAAATCGGCAGTCGACAGGCCTTTCCCGTCGGCCTGCCAGGCTCCCTCAACCTGATTGGCAGCCACTGCGCCGCCCCATAAAAAACCTTCTGGAAAACGTTTAGTCATGGCTCTCTCCTTGTGCTGGTTAAATAAACAGACTTAACAACGGCATTTGTTCCCTGACCTGTTCCTGCGACGTTGCAGGCAGTACGTCAAGGTAGTCTTCGCTGTTGCTGATAATGACGGGGGTGGTGAGGTCATATCCGGCGGCGTCTATCGCTGCCATATCAAACTCAATCAGCACGTCGCCCACGCTGACGGCCTCTCCCTGACTGACATGTGCGGTAAAGTGTTTGCCGCCGAGCTTTACGGTATCCAGGCCGATATGAATAAGTATCTCCATGCCGTTGTCCGCCTTGAGGCCGATAGCATGGCCGGTATGAAACAGCGAAGCGACTGTGCCGTTGACCGGCGAGACGATGCGCCCGCAGCAAGGGACAACACCGATACCTCTGCCCAGCAGCCCGCTGGCAAAGCTTTCATCGGGAACGTTTTCCAGCGGAATGACGCGCCCCTCAAGCGGGCTCAGCAGACTTTGAAAGGCGCGGCTGTGTGGTAAAGGCGGCGTCGGTTTTTCCTGCTCCGCAGGCGAGGCGGGCAGGCCAAATAGCGATGTGCTGAGCGCGGCAAAAACCAGCGCGAAGAGCGAACCGCAGATGACTGCGATAACGGTTGAGTCAATGCCGGTGTTCGGCACGGACTGAAAGATTGTGAAGATGCTGGCCAGTCCAAACGAATAGCATTTGGCCTGATAAAAACCGATCAGTCCGGCGCCAAGTGCGCCGCCGAGACAGCCAAATATAAACGGGCGACGGCGCGGCAGCGTGATGCCGTAAACCGCTGGTTCAGTAATGCCAAACAGGCTGGCGGTAAACGATGAGGCGGCCAGACCTTTGAGCTTAAGGTCGCGGGTGCGCAGCATGACGCCAAGCGTTGCGCCGGCCTGACCCATTACCGCCGCCAGCAACAGCGGTGGGATCGTATCAAAGCCATAGACGCTGAGATTATTGATCATTACCGGCACCAGTCCCCAGTGTAAACCAAAAATCACGCAGACCTGCCAGAGCCCGCCAATCACCATACCGGCAAAAAGCGGGCTTAAGCCGTAAACCCACAGATAGCCATCCGCCAGCTTCAGGCTCAGCGAGGTGGCCACCGGGCCAATCGCTAAAAAGGTCAGGGGAATAACGACCACCAGACAGATCAACGGTGTCGTGAAATTGCGAATGGCGGAAGGCAGGCGATGATGGATAGTGCGTTCAATAAAGCACGAGAGCCAGGCGGCCAGGATCACCGGAATAACCGACGACGCATAATTGATCAGCACCACCGGTATACCGAGGAAGCGCAGAGATTCTCCACCGTTTTGCGTCTGCTGCCAGGCATCAAACATTATCGGATGCACCAGCGCCGCGCCAATGGCGAGTGTGGTAAACGGGTTTCCGCCGAATTTCTTACCGGCGCAGTAGCCCAGTATCAGCGGTAAAAAATAGAACAGGGCGTCGCTGGCGACAAACAGCATTCTGTAGCTGCCGCTTTTGTCATCGGTGATCCCAATAACCACCGCCAGCGCGAGCAGGCCTTTAAGTATGCCGGAAGCGGTCATTACGCCAAGGAAGGGCATGAAAATGCCGGATACAATATCGATAAATCTGGCGACAATGCCTTGTTTCCCGACGGGTTCGCTTGCTGTTGCGTCGTCGCCAATTTTGCCCAGCTGTTGAATGGCCTGGCAGACTTCACCCACATGATTACCGATTACAACCTGATACTGCCCGCCGCTCTCAACGACTGTAATAATATCGGCATGATTTTTCAGTTCCGGCGAGTTCGCCTGCGTGGCGTCTTTTAAGCGAAACCGCAGACGGGTGGCGCAGTGCATCAGTGAGAGCACGTTGTCCCGACCTCCGACCCCCTGCAAAATGTCTTGCGCTAGCTGTTGGTATTTCATTGTATTCGCTCCTGAATAGCGTTTCCCTGACGAAGTGCAGACCAAAAAAAAACCTAAACCGCTTACTCTCTTCACCGTGGCGAGAAGGTAAGCGGTTTAGGTTTTGCCTGTCTGTACAGTAACAATCCTGACGCGCAGGGCTGATATTTCCTTAGTCAGACGGTGAACACAAGCGATAAAAGCGTACTGCCAAAGAATTCGTGAGCAAGATCTTATTTTTTTGCGCAATGTTGGCACGGGCCGCGTTTTGCAACACGTCAACGTCGCGCTAGACTGTATCGAATTGAAAATGCTTAGTGGGGCGGATGTGAACGTTATTGCAGGTAAAGCTTTACAGGTGTCCGATGCGATTATCTCCTGCCAGCTGGACGGAAAGGGCGGCATGATCCCAATCGAGGACAAGGACGTTATTCACTGCCACCAGCCTTGCTGGCTTCATCTTAACTATACCCACCGTGAGAGCGCGGACTGGCTGATGTCCACACCGCTGCTGCCCGATGCCGTGCGCGATGCGCTGGCCGGTGACAGCATGCGTCCGCGGGTGAGCCGCCTTGGCGACGGCACCATGATCACGCTGCGCAGCGTCAACCTTAACAGCGAGTCGCGGCCCGACCAACTGGTGGTCATTCGGGTATTTATTAATGAAAAGCTCATCGTTTCCACACGGCAAAGAAAGGTCTTCGCCATTGATGAAGTGCTGACCGATTTGCAAAACGGCAACGGGCCGGTAAATGGGGGAACCTGGCTGGTGGAGGTGTGTGATGCCCTGACCGATCACACCAGCGAATTTATTGAAGAGCTTCATGACAGCATCATTGAGCTTGAAAATGCGGTGGTGGATCAACAGGTTCCTCCACGCGGCGAACTGGCGCTGATCCGTAAGCAGCTCATCATCATGCGGCGTTATATGGCTCCCCAGCGCGATGTATATTCGCGTATCGCCAGTGAACGCCTGCCGTGGATGAGTGATGACGATCGCCGACGAATGCAGGATATTGCCGACCGGCTGGGGCGTGGTCTGGACGATCTTGATGCCAGCGTGGCAAGAACGGCGGTGCTGGCGGACGAGATCAGCACGGTCATGGCGGAAGCGATGAACCGCAGAACCTACACCATGTCGCTGCTGGCGATGATTTTCCTGCCAACCACATTTCTGACCGGGCTTTTTGGCGTGAATTTAGGCGGTATTCCGGGCGGCAACTGGCATTATGGGTTTGGCGTCTTTTGCCTGTTGCTGATGGGATTAGTGCTGGGCGTCGCCTTCTGGCTCAGGCGTCGCAGGTGGCTGTAGCGCTGCGCAAAAATAGTAACAATGCTAAAAAAGCTGATCGACATCAATATCCAGCCGATGGCACTGAGGCAAACTCTTTCTCGCAGGTGAATGCAACGTCAAGCGATGGGCGTTGCGCTCCATATTGTCTTACTTCCTTATTTGAATTAATGCATAGCACATTTGATTCACACGAGCCGGCTTAATGCCGGCTTTTTTTTGCGCATTTGCCAGCATCGCGCAGCGTGCCTATGCTTAACTGACACGAAACGTCACAGGAGGAAGACATGTTATCGCTAAACGCTCTGAACACTCCGCGTGCGTCCGATCCGGTTCCCACCGACCCTACGCCGATCCCCGATCCAATTCCTACACCGCAGCCGATGCCCGATCCACCGCCGGGCGATCCGGATCCCATTCTCGACCCGCCGCCGCATATGTAGTCTGAACCGCCCGGCTTGCCCAAAAGGTAAGCCGGTAAGTATTATTTATTTCACCTGAATCACATCAAGCCGCTCAGGCATCTCTTCATCATCCTCAACGCGCCATCCGGCAGGCTGGAGCGGCAACGTTTCGCGATCAAATGCCAAATCACCGCCGTCAACCACCGCCGATCCGTGTTGAATACCGCGAAAATCGAACAACTGGTGGTCGGCCAGATGAGAAGGCACCACGTTTTGCATCGCGCTGAACATTGTTTCAATACGTCCGGGGAAGCGTTTGTCCCAGTCACGCAGCATATCGCCAATAACCTGCCGTTGCAGATTTGGCTGCGATCCGCACAGGTTGCAGGGAATAATCGGATATTCGCGGGCAATGGCGAAACGCTCAATGTCTTTTTCCCGGCAGTAGGCCAGCGGGCGGATCACAATATGTTTACCGTCATCACTCATCAGCTTTGGCGGCATGCCTTTCATCTTTCCACCGTAAAACATGTTGAGGAAGAGCGTTTGCAGAATATCGTCACGGTGATGGCCGAGCGCGATTTTCGTGCAGCCCAGTTCGCTTGCGGTGCGATAAAGAATGCCACGACGCAGGCGCGAGCAGAGCGAACAGGTGGTTTTGCCTTCCGGGATCTTCTCTTTAACGATGCCGTAGGTATTTTCTTCAACAATTTTGTACTCAACGCCCAGTTTTTCCAGGTACTCAGGCAGGATATGCTCAGGGAAACCGGGCTGCTTCTGATCAAGATTGACCGCCACCAGCGAGAAATTCACCGGCGCGCTCTGTTGCAGGTTGCGTAAAATTTCCAGCATCGTATAGCTGTCTTTGCCGCCGGAAAGGCAAACCATAATGCGGTCACCTTCTTCGATCATGTTAAAGTCGGCAATCGCCTCGCCGACATTGCGACGCAGACGCTTTTGCAGCTTATTAAGATTATAGCGGGACTTTTGATTAACTTCTTGATTAGAATGCATTTGTTGACTTACTCGTTGCGATAGTAATCGTCGCGTGAAGCGCGCGGCGTCATGATGCAGAGTATGGTACGGATTACAGCAGGGATTACCAGCAGGATTTGAGCGCTTATTACGCGCCAGGCGTAATGGTTTTTGTGAAAGCTTCTTCAGCGCGTCCGACGCCTCTGTTACACTCGGCGGCATTCCGCCCGTCGACGTAAACAGAGAGTACTGTGTGACCGCTTTTTCACTGCTTCCAGGCCTGCCCGCCAGCCAGATCGAGAATCTTAACGAGCTCGGCTTCCATAGCATGACGCCAATTCAGGCCGCCGCGCTTCCCGCCATTCTCGCCGGACGCGACGTGCGGGCACAGGCGAAAACCGGCAGCGGCAAAACGGTGGCATTTGGTCTGGGCGTCATGCAGCGCATCAATGCAACGCAGGGTGCCACCCAGTCGCTGGTGCTTTGTCCCACGCGCGAACTGGCCGAGCAGGTCACGAAAGAGCTGCGTCGTCTTGCTCGCTTCACCGCAAACGTAAAAATCCTCACCCTCTGCGGCGGACAGCCAATGAGCGCGCAGCGGGATTCGTTGGTCCACGCGCCGCATATCGTGGTCGGCACGCCAGGGCGCATTCTCGATCACCTCAAACGCGAAACCCTGCGGCTGGACGGTATCGCCACCCTGGTGCTGGATGAAGCGGATCGGATGCTGGAAATGGGTTTTCGCGATGATATTGATGCCATTATCAGCCACTGCCCGTCAGCGCGACAGACGCTGCTTTTCTCCGCCACCTGGCCGCAGGACATCGCGCAGATCAGCCAGCACATTCAGCGCGATCCGCTGAGCGTTGAAACGGATGACGTGTCGGCGCTGCCCGCCATTGAGCAGCATTTCTATGAGACGGGCTCACGTGAAAAACTGACGGCGCTGACTGGCCTGCTGAGCGAACGTCAACCCGCGTCCTGTGTGGTGTTCTGCAACACAAAACGCGACTGCGATGATATTGCCAACGCGCTGATAAGCAGCCGTATTGACGCGCTGGCGCTGCATGGCGATCTGGAACAGCGCGACCGCGACCAGGTGCTGATACGCTTTGCCAACGGCAGCAGCCGCGTACTGGTGGCGACCGATGTCGCCGCGCGCGGGCTGGATATCAAATCGCTGGCGCTGGTGGTGAATTATCAGCTCTCTTACGATCCTGAAGTGCACGTACACCGCATTGGACGCACGGCACGCGCGGGCGAAGAGGGCAGCGCCGTCAGTTTTGTGTCTGCCGATGAGATGATCCGCGCTCACGCGCTGGAAGATTTTCTGCAACAGAAGCTGGTATGGAAGCCGGTCGCCTCTCTGCTCTCCGTCGCGGCCAGGCCGCTACCGGCGATGAATATTACGTTGTGCCTTGATGGCGGGCGCAAAGCGAAAATTCGCCCCGGTGATATTTTAGGCGCGCTGACCGGTGAGGCAGGGCTGAGCGGCGATCTGATTGGTAAAATCGATATTGCGCCTGCGCATGCTTATGTCGCGCTGCAAAGCGAGGGCGGCCGCCAGGCGTTGAAGTCGCTTCAGCAGGTAAAAATTAAAGGCAAGACCTGCCGCGTACGATTGCTGAAATAGAATTTCTCCAATAAAAAAGCCAGCGACGCTGGCTTTTTTTTCAGATTTTATTGACGTCAGGTGGTGCTGAAAGCAGCGGTTCCGCCTGCTCAATCAACGTCTTGAAATGGGGCTGCTGTTCATGGTTCTCCACCGCCGCACCGTTTTCCCATCCCTCGTGGAACAGGAACACGTTCCCGTCCTCCACGCTGCGATAAAGATCGTAATGCAGGCAGCCTGCTTCCGCGCGGGAAGGTTTCACCGCGTGATTAAGCACTTTTTTTAACTCATCAGCCTTGCCAGGTTTTGCCGTAAATTTCGCCACAATCAGCACTGATTTATTACTCATCCTGTTTTCCTCTTATGTTCCTGAACTTAATCAGTTTAGCAAACCCTGACGCATAACTTTCAACCTTCGTGCTGTCAGGCATCAATTTTATGCGACGTTTCCCTGCGAATGTCGCGCCACGGCGCTTCCCGGTTGGCGCTGGCCCAATGGTCGCCAGCCTCTTGCGTGACAACAAACGCTGAGTCACCTCACCGCGCATTAAGGCGGCAAGCGGTCAGACAATCTGACCACACGTATCAGCCAGGAGACCGCGGCGCGCTGCTGAATGGTAAATATTTATGTCACCTCTCGACCCACCCGAAATCGTGGCATATGCTGGCTGTCCAACCGCCTGGAGAGACACCATGAGAACCACGACTTTACTTATTGCTGGCGCAGTATTGCTGCTGGCCGGATGCAGCAGCAGCGATGATAACGAACCGCCGCAGCAGGCCACCGCTGCGCACGTACCTGCAAAAGTCGTGATGTCCGATCTGGCTGCCAGTAACTGCGTCAGCGCAGGCGGAACGCTGGCGCTCTCCCGCCAGCTCGATGGCTCATCGGTGGGCATGTGCCAGCTGGCGAACGGTCGTCGCTGCGGCGAAGACGCGCTTGCCGGTGGCACCTGCGCGCGCTGATTACGCAGTCAGCGCGTTTGGACAGGGCTCTCCGTTGCTCAACAGCTTCAGATTTTGCAGCGTCGTTTCCGCAATGCTGGTCAGCGCGTCCGCCGTCAGAAACGCCTGATGGCCGGTGAACAGCACGTTGTGGCAGGCGGACAGGCGGCGGAAAATATCATCCTGAATAACGTCATTGGATTTATCTTCAAAAAACAGATCGCGCTCGTTTTCATAAACATCCATCCCCAGCGAGCCAATTTTTTGCAGCTTTAACGCATCAATGGCCGCCTGGGAATCAATCAGCCCGCCGCGGCTGGTATTGATGATCATCACTCCATCTTTCATCTGATTAAACGCCGCCATATCCAGCAGGTGGTGATTTTCCGGCGTCATCGGGCAGTGAAGAGAAATAACGTCCGCTTCCCGGAACAGCGTAGTGATATCGACATACTCTGCGCCCAGTTCACTGGCCTGTGGATTGGGGAAAGGATCAACCGCCAGCAGGCGCATGCCGAAGCCTTTCAGAATACGCAGCGTGGCCAGACCGATTTTTCCCGTGCCGACGACGCCCGCCGTGCGGCCATGCATATTGAAACCGATTAACCCTTCCAGCGAAAAATTGGCGTCGCGCGTGCGTTGATACGCACGATGAATGCGCCGGTTCAGCGTCATCATCATGCCTACCGCATGTTCGGCTACGGCTTCGGGTGAATAGGCCGGTACACGCACGACCTGAATGCCCAGCGCATTCGCCGCGTCCAGATCGACGTTGTTAAAACCCGCACAGCGCAGCGCCACAAACTTAACGCCCAGCGCCGCCAGCTCTTCCAGCACCGCGCGCCCGCCGTCGTCGTTGACAAAAATACAGACGCCATCGCAGCCTACGGCATTTTTTGCGGTGCGTTCGGTGAGCAGAAAGTCAAAGAACTCCAGTTCATAACCAAAATCCTGATTTACCTGTTCGATATATGTCCGGTCATACTGTTTTGTGCTGTACACCGCGAGTCTCATTACGTTTCTCCTGAACTCAAAAAACACTGCTTTAATCTTAACAACATTTCTTCAGGATGAACTGAAAACTCCTTATGACGCTACACCATGATTTTTGGCGAAAAACTTCTTTGAATGAATATTACGTGCCATCATTGTTTACTCTCTTTTTTTTACGGACGTAATTTGTCATGAGCCGGGGCTGGAAAATTTTCACAACGGCGGTCCTGACGCTGATTTTGCTGCTGGCCGGGCTCATGCTAACCGTCACCCGCTGGTTGCCACACCTGGCCGGCATCTGGTTACCGGCGGGCACCTCCGTGGCGCTCGACGGGCGGCCGCAGTGGCGTAACGGCGGCCTTTTTGTGCCTGACGTTCGCTATCTGGCGGGTGATTGCCCGATGGCGGTAGTGAAAGATGCCACGTTGCAGCACACGGGAGGCCGCTGGCGGCTGCATGCTGCCGGGCTGGATATCGACAGCGACTGCTTTAATCAGCTTCCGGCGGGCGAAAACCGCGCCGCGCCGCGATCGATCGCCGACTGGCAGGCAATGCTGCCTGCTGCCGATATCAATATTGATAAGGTAAAGGTCACCCCGTGGCAGACATGGGCGGGCGCGCTGACGCTCAACCTGGACGGCAGCGCACAGCGTATCCGCTATAGCGGAGAGGCGCTTTCGCTCATCGCTGAACTCCGCGGTCAGCAGTTGGATATTCAGTCATTGACGCTGAGCGCGCCGGGTGTGGAAAAGCCGGTAAGTCTTGCCGGTACGGTGACGCTGCCTGCGTTTCCTGATGGCCTGCCTGAGAGCGGTCGGCTACACAGCACGCTGACCCTGTCCGCTCTGCCGACGCCCGTGGCGATTAACCTGGCGTGGCAGCGTCGGCAGGGCCAACTGAGCGTGACGCAGCAGAATGACGACACGCCGCTGCTGGCGCTTCCCTGGCAGGCGACCGCAGAAGAGATACGCATCAATCAGGGGCAATGGCGCTGGCCTTACGGCCCGCAGCCTGTTTCCGGCGGCGTCTCGCTGTCGCTGCGTAACTGGCAGCAGGGGCTGCCCGCGACGGAGATCGTCGGCAGGCTTAACGTGCTGACGCAGGGGCGCGGCGGTAAAGGAAACGTGGTGTTGTCGCTCGGGCCGGGACATCTTGATTTCGTTAACAGCGCATTGCCGTTTCGCATTACCGGCGAAAGCAAACTGGATCAGCTGCAATTCTATGCCGGTTTGCCCGGTGACGTGCAGGGCGCGCTGAGCGATCCGCATATTCTCCTCAAGCCCGGCGCATTGCTGCGCATGAAAGGGCGGTTGCTTTCGACGCTGGAAGTGGACGAAGCGCGCTGGCCGCTGGCGGGCGTGACGCTCTCTTCTGCGGGATTGAGCGGTCGCCTTCAGGCAATCCTGACCGCGCACGATCCCCGGCGGGGGCGTTTTCGTCTGCATCTTGACGGCGGCGCGCGTGATTTCTGGCCGGACAAAGGGCTGTGGCGCTGGCGCTACTGGGGCGATGGCGCGATTGCACCGCTGGCGGCGACGTGGGATATCAGCGGACGAGGGCGCTGGGAGGATACGGTGATTGAACTGACGTCGCTTTCCACCGGGTTCGATCGCATCGCTTACGGCAGCGTCAACGTGAATTCCCCAAGGTTGACGCTGACGGCGCCGCTGCGCTGGCAGCGCGATCAAAAAAATCCGTCAATGACAGGGCAGTTCCGGCTTGCCGCGCAGCGTACGGATTTCTCCGGCGGCGGTTACCTGCCGCCGGCTGCGCTGACGCTGGCCGTCAGAGGCCGCGATCCGGCCGCATTTTTGTACAGCGGATCGCTACAGGCGCAGGCGATCGGCCCGGTTCGCGTGCAGGGCCGCTGGGATGGCGAGCGGCTGCGCGGTCAGGCCTGGTGGCCATCACAGCCGCTGTCGGTCTTTCAGCCGCTGCTCGGCGACCTGAAAATGCAGATCCAGTCCGGCACGCTCCGCGCGCAGGCGGCGTTTTCAGCCTCTGACGAGCAGGGGCTGAGCGCCGGTGGACACTGGGTGGTGACGAACGGCAGCGTACGCATGCCGGATAATCAGATTAACGGCGTGGACTTTTCTCTGCCGTTCCGCCTGAAGGCGCATCAGTGGTATTTCGGCGCAAAAGGGCCGGTTTCGCTGCGCATTAAAGAGATCAAGAACCAGTTTGCTTTGCACAATATCACCGCAGATCTTCAGGGGTGGTATCCCTGGCGCGCCCGGCAGCCGCTGCGTTTAAGCAACGTCGCCATGGACGTTCTCGGCGGAAAAATCAGTATGGAGAGCCTGCAAATGCCGCAAACCGAGGCGGCGATGCTGCGCTTAAGTAATATCGACCTCAGTGAAGTGATTACGGCGGTGAAGCCAAAACAGATCGCCATGTCGGGCAAAATTAACGGCGCGCTGCCGCTGTGGCTCAACCATTCTCAGTGGCTGGTAAAAGAGGGCTGGCTGGCCAACAGCGGCCCGCTGACCATCCGGCTGGATAAGGATTTCGCTGATGCCCTGTCACAGAACAGTATTGCCGCCGGCGCCGCGCTCGACTGGCTGCGCTATATGGAAATATCGCGTAGCTGGGCCACCCTCGATCTGGATAACCTGGGCGGCCTGACGATGAAGGCGCAGGTGGAAGGCACCAGCCGCTTCAGCGATAAAAATCAGCGCGTATCGCTTAACTATACGCAGCAGGAAAATCTGTTCCAGCTCTGGCGCAGCCTGCGCTTTGGCGATAATTTGCAATCCTGGGTAGAAGATAATGCCAACCTGCCACAGCAGAAGGAAAAAAAAGATGAAACGCATTAGCCTGCTGATGCCTGCAATCGCGATGCTACTGAGCGGCTGCATTCCGCGTATCGAAGTGGCTGCCCCGAAAGAGCCCATCACCATTAATATGAACGTGAAGATTGAGCATGAGATCCATATTAAGGTTGATAAAGACGTAGAAGCGCTGCTGAAAAATAACAGCGACCTGTTCTGAGGAAAAAATAATGACTACGCTGAAAGCAATAGTAACTGCCCTGATGCTTTTTACTCCCGCCGTCATGGCGTTAACGCTTAACGAAGCGCGTCAGCAGGGCCGCGTGGGCGAAACCTTTTCCGGCTTTGTCGCGCCGGTAAAACAGGATGAGGAAACCCGTGCGCTGGTCGAACGGGTTAATCAGGGACGAAAACAGGAATATCAGGCACTGGCAAAGAAGAACAATATGACCGAAAACGAAGTCGGCCGCATCGCCGGTCAAAAACTGGTGGAGCGCGCGGCGGTGGGTGAATACGTGCGTGGTATAAATGGTCAGTGGCTGAAAAAGGATCATTGAGCCGCAGCAAAACAGGCTTCCCTGCCTCAGGATCTTTATCATGCTTCAGAAGCCGTGCCGGTCGCGAATTCCCGATAGGTATGAAGCGGACGGCCAAGGAGGGCGGTCAGGCGCTCAACGTCACCCGGCGCTGGCAACATTCCGTCACTGACATAGCGTTCAGCCATCAGACGCATTTCGTAAGCCATCCACTCAGGCATAAACGTCGCCAGGTTCTGTTCAAACCCCGTGGGATCGTCGCCGCCATAACCGATTGTACGGCCCAGAACCTCAGACCAGAGAGCAGCCGCATCGGCGCCGGTCAGCACGTCAGGGCCGACAAGGTTAATGGTGTCGGATGGCAGTTCGCCCTCTGTCTGGTCGCGGCGGATTAACTCAATTGCCGCCACTTCAGCAATATCGCGTGTGTCGACCATGGCAATCCCCTTGCTGCCGATGGGCATTGGGTAGATGCCATGATTGACGATGACATCGGTGATCATGTGCTCATTATCAATGAAATAGGCGGGACGCAGAATGGTGGCGCTGAACCCCATTTGTGCAATCATCCGCTCGGCGCCGGATTTCACCGCAAAGTGCGGCACGTTCACAAAACGATCGGCATGAAGAACCGAGAGATAGACAACGCGTCTGACCCCCGCTTCACGCGCAATATTGAGTGTGATCAGCGCCTGAGTAAATTCATCACCCGTTACGGCATTGAGCAGAAACAGCGTTTTTATGCCAGCAAAGGCAGCGCGAAGCGAAGCGATGTTCAACATATCGCCCTGTACCACTTCAACGTCTGGGGAAAAATTCGCCTTTGACGGATCGCGGGTAAGTATACGAACGGCAGCGCCACGGCTGATAAGTTGCTCAACAACATGATGGCCAACGCGGCCAGTCGCGCCTGTTACAAGAATGGTCATTTTATTTCTCCTGAAGGATGTCTGTGTTGACGGAATCATTATCACTGATTCAAAATCAGGCGAATAGACGTTATATATAGATGCCTTGTCTCACTGGTGGAACACATGGATCTTCTGAGAATAAAAGACTTCACCCTGGTTGCCCGCTACGGCGGGTTCGGGAAAGCCGCCCGCGCCACCGGCCGCCCCAAGGCGACGCTGTCGCGCCGCGTGGCGGAATTAGAAGCTGAACTCGGTTTACGGCTGTTTGAACGGGGTTCGCGCGATCTCAGGCTGACGGAAGAAGGGCTGGCGCTGTTTGAGCGCGCGGGGCAGTTGCTCACCGAACTTGAGGAAGCCACGGCAGCAATAGCGTCGGGAGGAAAAATACCGCGAGGACGGTTGCGCGTCAGCGTTCCGCTGTTGTTTGCGCAGACCGCAATGGGGAGGCTTGCCGCCGGATTTGTGCTGCACTATCCGGAAATACAGCTGGAGGTGACAGCGGATGACCGTGAAGTTGCGATGATTGAGGAGGGATACGATCTGGTGATCAGGGTGAATCCGAAAGAGGATGAAACGCTGATTGGTCGGCCTTTCCTGCACGATCGCCAGATCCTGGTCGCCAGCCCGCATCGAACCCGGCCTTCGGGCGACGGCGTTGTTCCGGTAATCGTCAGAGGAGCAACCGGACAGCAAAAAAGCTGGAAATTCATCACGCCGGACGGGGCATCGACCATGATGGTCAATCCGGTTCTTTCGCTCTCGTCAATGATAATGATCCGCGATGCAGTGCGGCTTGATGTTGGCGTTGCCAGCCTGCCGCTCTCGCTGGTTTTTAACGACCTCAATACCGGAAAACTGGTGAAATGGGGCGACATGGAAGGCCCGGCCGCTGCGTTGTGGGCATTATATCCCTCGCGGCGCCTGCTCAGCCCACGCGTCTCCGCCTTTATGGCCTGGCTGAAGAAATGCTTTCCTGAAGGAACATCAGACGAGCTGGCTAACTTTATAGAATAGCGATAAGCCGTCGCAAAGGCCGCGGCGGCTTTATTGTTTATACGTTAAGCGGTAACGATTTGCGAAAGAACCGCTTTTGCTTCTGCGGCGGCTTTAGTCGCCACTTCCGGGCCGTACGCGATGCCTTCGGCAAAGACGAACTGCACGTCGGACATGCCCAAAAAGCCCAGGAAAAGCTTCAGGTACGGGGTTTGCAGATCGCCTGGCGTGTCTTTATGAATACCGCCGCGGCTGGTGATAACGATGACTTTTTTGCCGGTGACCAGGCCTTCAGGGCCGTTTTCGCTATAGCGGAAAGTGACGCCTGCGCGGGCCACCAAATCAAAGTAGTTTTTGAGCTGAGTTGAGATGTTGAAATTGTACATCGGCGCCGCAATAACAATAACGTCATGAGCCTGAAGTTCAGCAATCAGCGTATCAGAGAGCGCCAGCGCTTCTTGTTGACGCGGCGTCAGTGCGGCATCGGAAGGACGCAGCGCGCCAACCAGTTCGCCGTCAAGCACCGGGATCGGATCCGCAGCCAGATCGCGTACGGTAATAGCATCGCCGCTGTGAGACGCTTTCCACTCTGATACAAAGTGATCGGCCAGCTGGTTCGACTGCGAATAACCGGCAAGAATACTGGATTTCAGAATTAAAACTTTGCTCATATTAATTTCCTTTGCGTGATGGCTTTATGCTCAATGGGTTACACTCTATGGGCAAACTTCGCCGAGTGATAGTGCAATATTCTGACGCCCGCGTTCAAAATTACTGAACAAGCGTAACCCGCGAGGGATCGGTGCTAAGTGCCTGTCTGTGCTACACTACGCGAAATTTTTTCATCTGAAATATCGGCTGCGGTCGATCGAGCATTAAACCCTATGTCTGAAATCCTTCCTTCATCACTTGCGGCGCTGATGCCACGCCTGGATGCGCTGATGCTGCGCGATCGCCAGCGGCTGCAAAAACGCCTGCACGGCGCGCGCAAAGTGAAGAATTCTGCTGCCCGTCAGGCCATCGCCGACGAGCTTGAGGCTGAGGTGACCCACGCAGAACAGCGCGTGGCGCAGCGTCGTGCGGCCACACCAACCATCAGCTATCCCGACGCGCTGCCGGTCAGCCAGAAAAAAGAGGATATCGCCGAGGCGATTAAACACCATCAGGTGGTGATCGTGGCCGGTGAAACCGGCTCCGGTAAAACCACGCAGCTCCCTAAAATTTGTATGGAGTTGGGCAGAGGGATCGTCGGGCTGATTGGCCACACCCAGCCGCGCAGGCTGGCGGCGCGTACCGTGGCGGACCGCATCGCCGACGAGTTAGACACCACGCCGGGCGGCTGCATCGGTTATAAAGTGCGCTTTAACGATCGCGTCAGCGACACCACCCAGGTAAAGCTGATGACCGACGGTATTCTGCTGGCGGAAATCCAGCAGGATCGCCTGTTGATGCAGTACGACACCATCATTATTGATGAGGCGCACGAGCGCAGCCTTAACATCGATTTCCTGCTGGGTTACCTGCGTGAACTGCTGCCGCGCCGTCCCGATCTGAAAGTCATTATTACCTCGGCGACCATCGATCCGCAGCGCTTTTCTCGCCACTTTCACAACGCGCCGGTGATTGAAGTTTCAGGCCGCACCTTTCCGGTCGAGGTGCGTTACCGTCCGGTAATGGAGGACGCCGACGATAGCGAGCGCGATCAGCTTCAGGCCATTTTCGACGCGGTGGACGAGCTGAGCCACGAAGGGCCGGGCGATATTCTGATCTTTATGAGCGGCGAGCGGGAAATCCGCGATACCGCCGATGCGCTCAATCGCCGCGATCTGCCGCATACCGACGTACTGCCGCTCTACGCGCGTCTTTCCAACGCTGAGCAAAACCGCGTGTTTCAGTCGCATACCGGCAGGCGCATCGTTCTGGCGACGAACGTTGCTGAAACCTCGCTGACGGTGCCGGGCATTAAGTACGTTATCGATCCCGGCACGGCGCGCATCAGCCGTTACAGCTATCGCACTAAAGTACAGCGCCTGCCGATTGAGCCGGTTTCTCAGGCGTCGGCCAATCAGCGTAAAGGGCGCTGCGGCCGCGTGTCAGAAGGGATTTGCATTCGCCTCTATTCGGAAGAGGACTTTATAAATCGTCCCGAATTTACCGATCCCGAAATTCTGCGCACTAATCTGGCCTCGGTGATCCTGCAAATGACCGCGCTGGGTTTAGGCGACATCGGCGCCTTTCCGTTTGTGGAAGCGCCCGACAAGCGCAATATTCAGGATGGCGTCAGGCTGCTGGAAGAGCTGGGCGCCATCACGCAGGACAATCAGCACTATAAACTGACGCCGTCGGGCCGGGCGCTGGCGCAGTTGCCGGTCGATCCGCGCCTCGCGAAAATGGTGCTGGAAGCGCAAAAATATGGCTGCACGCGCGAAGTGATGATCATCACCGCTGCGCTGTCGATTCAGGATCCGCGCGAGCGTCCGGTAGAAAAGCAGCAGGCTTCGGATGAGAAGCATCGCCGTTTCCTTGATAAAGAGTCAGATTTCCTGTCATTCGTGAATTTGTGGAACTACCTTCAGGAACAGCAAAAAGCGCTGGGTTCGAATGCCTTCCGTCGCCAGTGCAAGGTGGATTACCTTAACTATCTGCGGGTGCGCGAGTGGCAGGACATCTATACCCAGCTCCGCCAGGTGGTACGCGAACTGGGGATTCCGCTGAACAGTGAACCGGCGGATTTTCGTGGTCTGCATACTGCGCTGCTCACCGGACTGCTGTCGCATATCGGTCAGAAAGATGCCGAGAAACCTGAATTTACCGGCGCACGCAACGCCCGTTTTTCGATTTTTCCCGGCTCCGGTCTGTTTAAAAAGCCGCCGAAGTGGACGATGGTGGCCGAGCTGGTTGAAACCAGCCGCTTGTGGGGGCGCATTGCCGCGCGCATCGATCCTGAGTGGATCGAACCCGTCGCGCAGCATCTGATCAAACGCAGCTACAGCGAGCCTCACTGGGAAAAAGCGCAGGGCGCGGTGATGGCCAGTGAGAAAGTGACACTGTACGGGCTACCCATCGTTGCTGCGCGCAAAGTTAACTACAGCCGTATCGATCCGACGTTGTCACGCGAGCTGTTTATTCGTCACGCGCTGGTTGAGGGCGACTGGCAGACGCGCCACGCTTTTTTCCGCGCCAATCTCAGGCTGCGTGAGGAAGTGGAGGCGTTGGAGCACAAGTCACGGCGCCGCGATATTCTGGTTGATGATGAAACCCTGTTTGCTTTCTACGATCGGCGCATTCCTCACGAGGTGGTTTCCGCCCGCCATTTTGACAGCTGGTGGAAGCAGGCAAGTCGTGATGACGCTGAACAGCTCAACTTTGCCAGAGAGATGCTGATCAAAGAGGGTGCAGAGGGCGTCAGCAAGCTCGACTATCCGAACGTCTGGCAGCAGGGTAATCTCAGCCTGCGTCTGAGCTATCAGTTCGAGCCCGGCGCCGACGCTGATGGCGTGACGGTGCATATTCCTCTGCCGCTGCTCAACCAGGTCGGGGACAAAGGTTTTGAATGGCAGATCCCGGGCCTCAGGCGAGAGCTGGTGATTGCGCTGATTAAATCTTTACCCAAACCGCTTCGTCGTAATTTTGTGCCCGCGCCCAACTATGCTGAGGCATTTCTTGAGCGCGCCGTGCCGTTTGAGCGGCCTCTCCTTGAATCGCTGGAGCGCGAGTTCCGCCGCATGAGCGGGATCGCGCTGGCGCGTGAAGACTGGCAATGGGAGCAGGTGCCCGATCATCTGAAAATGAGTTTCCGCGTCGTCGATGAGCACAACCGCAAGCTGAACGAAGGGCGCGACCTGATGCAGCTTAAGCAGATCCTGAAAGGCAAAGTCCAGGAGACGCTGGCGAACGTCGCGGATGACGGGCTGGAGCAGAGCGGGTTGCACATCTGGAGCTTTGGCGATTTGCCGGATCGCTACGAGCAGAAGCGCGGCAGCTACAGCGTCAAGGCGTGGCCAGCGCTGGTGGACGAAAAAGACAGCGTGGCGATCCGGCTGTTCGATTCACAGCACGAGCAGCAAAAGGCGATGTGGCAGGGACAACGCAGGCTGCTGCTGCTTAACATTCCATCGCCGATTAAATATCTGCATGAAAAGCTGCCGAATAAAGCCAAGCTGGGACTCTATTTCAATCCTTACGGCAAGGTGCTGGATCTGATTGATGACTGCATTGCCTGCGGCGTGGACAAGCTGATGGCCGAACAGGGCGGGCCGGCCTGGAAGCAAAACGAATTTGACGCGCTGCATGAAAAAGTGCGCGCCGGTCTTAACGACACGGTGGTGGATATCGCAAAAAAAGTCGAGCAGATCCTGACCGCCGTTTTCAACATAAACAAACGGCTGAAAGGGCGCGTGGATATGACTCAGGCGCTGGCGCTGGCCGATATCAAAGCGCAAATGGGCGGCCTGGTATATCGCGGCTTTGTAACGCGTAACGGCTGGAAGCGCCTGGGAGATACCCTGCGCTATCTCCTTGCCATCGAACGACGGCTGGAAAAACTGCCGGTGGATCCACACAGCGATCGCGCGCGTATGCTGAAGGTGGAAAAAATTCAGCAGGCCTGGAGCGCCTGGTTTAATAAGCTGCCGGAAGCGCGCCGGGACGACGACGAGGTGAAGGACGTGCGCTGGATGATTGAAGAATTGCGCGTCAGCTACTTTGCGCAGCAGCTCGGTACGCCTTATCCGGTGTCGGAAAAACGCATCCAGCAGGCGATGGATGAGATTGCTGTTTAGGCCTTGCCGCAGATGCATTTTGTGCGTCCGCTGGCGACCGTTTCGCGCTTGTCAGGAGCGCGAAACGGATTGCGCCTCCGGTTCCATGGCGGCGACCTGAGCAGGTTGCATCTCAATGTCAGTGCCACGCCGTTCAGGCTCTGTAATGCCAAAGCTGCTGTTGAGTCTGCTGGTCAGATATCCCAGTGCGCCCTGGACCTCACGCGAGGCGTGACTGAAAGCCGCATTCCCTTTTTCCAGAATCCCACCCGCGCTGTTGCCTACCATTTCACCCACCATGCCCGGCAGAGTTAAGTTTGCCGCAGTCATCGCCAGCGTCCCGGCGGCGTACTCACCGGCGCCGGCGTGCAGGAAGTCGTAGCCTTTGTTCGCTGAGAGATAGGCGATCATCGTCAGATTAAGGCCGACCAAATCTTTAAAGGTTTTCACCGCGCCCTGCAAATTAACGTTTGGATTCGCTGCCTGTTTGTACATCTCATGACTACACCACAAGCCATCAACAATATAGTCGACCATGCCCACCGGATTATCCGACATGAGCGCAACAACGCCGCCGCAAATCATACCGGTAAAAGCGGTCAGCCCAAGTTTAGGCAGGAAATCTGCATTATGAGGCGGCGCAGCCGTTTCAGTTCTGTTGTTGCGCTCATCCGGCGTGTTCCTGGTCAGAAGATCGTGGCCTTCTTGCAGCACTGAATCCATTTGTGTCAGCGTACGCTCAATCTGCGCATCGAGATTATCAGACAGATGTTTTTCGCCGCCGCCGCGAAACGCGCGGTCAATTTCTGCAAAAGCCTGGCGGTTGCCCTGTAGTCCTTCGATGTAGTCGTGTAGCCGCGCTTTGGCATCACTCCGCAGAATTAACTGGTCATTACGGGAGCCGAAAACCAGAGACTGCATTTTCTGGATAATATGGTTCACACCTTTGCCCAGCTGTTTCTGATTAAACCATCCGAATGTGGCTGCGCCGGAGAGTAAACCCGCGCCAACGCTGAAGGCTGGCGCGCCGTGCAACGGCTTCATTGCGTTAATAAACGCCGGGCCGGCATAAATGAGACCCACCACGCCATTAACAAACAGACGATTGTTGGCATGCTGTAGAACTGACTGATGGTTAGTACTGTCATTTGTCATCAGGCCGGTCAGCAGCGCAAGATTTTTAACAAAGTGCGGGATCAGGGTTGAACTGTACTCTTTTTCATGGGTGACCAGTGAAACCGCCAGTGGTAAGGGATAAGCAGCCAGTGTCAACGCACCGCGCCAGGCACGTTCGGTCAGGGGAACCCCTTTGCTGAGCGCGTTAAGTTCGCTGATGATATCGTTATTTGCGCTGCGCAGACTTTTCTCGGCGGCTTTTGGCAGTTTGGCGTCGGTCAGGATCGCGTCCAGCCCTTCGGCATGCGTGATCATTGTCTTAATCTGTTCAGCGTACTCGCCGCGCAACTGCGACTTAAACTCTGCATCATCACGCTGTGATAAAGCCGCATGCACATCAGTACGCTGCGACGTTTGTCTCAGCGCATGGGTCAGTTTTTGCATCGCGCCGTCAGCCTGCTCCGCCCCCTCGGGCGCGTCAACGTAAACGTCTCCTTCAGACGCTGCCCGCTGAAGCAGATGATCGTGCAGTTCAGCCACCGTCTGCTGTAAATCTTTAGCGGATTCACGGCCATCAGCATCCGTTAATTGCGGAACAATGGCCGCCAGTAAATCAGAGACTTGCCTGAGCATTGGAGGAATAGTGTCGTCACCGACCAGCGGTTTAGCCAGATCGAGCGGGCGATTCAGTTGGTCGATTAATCCACGACACGCCTCGCTGGCGCTATGCAGAAACTGGCGTAGCCCCTGACTACTTTTGACCTGCGGAAACGTGGCCGGGTCAAGTTCGCGAAGGAGATGTAATTTTAACAGTATGCCGCCTTCAGGCAGACCAGCCCACTGACCATGACCGGCAAAGTGCGCCGCCTGGCGAAGCGTGTTGACATCACTTGCAAGCTGGTGCAACTGCGGTCGCTGCCCGACTGTACTCTCTGCTAATTGCTTTTGAATCTGAGTATTGACGTTGTCAAGAAGCGTATTGAGTGGCGGTTCAGTCAACTCGTGAAGCGCGTCGGCATCCTGAAGTAAATCAGGTAGCGCCGTTATTAACGGTTCAAGGCCACTGAAATTATGTTGTCCTGACTGATGCAGCAAAGCCGCATTCAATGTATTCCGCAATAATGCCTGTCCCTGACCTGGCGTCATTCGCGATGGCGGTAGCGGGCTGCCACTCAGCGCAAAGCAGTGAGCAGGGCCAGGCTGTTCCGTATGTACTGGCTCATTATCGGCAGACGGATGTGGATGTAACGTACTCGTGATGGAAGAAGAAGTTGGATTCATTATGTACTCATGAATAAAGATTTTTATATACGTGGTAATAAGCCGTAAGAAGTTCCTTAAATTCATGGGGTAGAGGGATAGGTTTTATTTATGACGGGCGCCTGCCCGGCAACGTTGCAAACGTCAGGTCGGAAACGCATTACTCAACGCCATACCGGCAAGCTGCGCGGTGGCCAGCAGACGTTCAGGCGACTGACCACTGCGCGCTTTGGCGGAAAGCCCCGCCATCGTAGTGCTGATAAAGTCGGTCAGGCGGACTGCGTCCTCCGGGTGGCGCTCAGCGATAAAATCATGGATCGCCTTTCCGGCGGCGAAGTAGTAATTGCTGGCGAGCGCGCGGGCATCCGGATCGTTACAGCGAACCCCTTCCAACACCAGGCAGCCTCTTGCAAGCGGGTCGGCCGCATAATACCGTGCCGCCTCCTCAAGGAGTTCTGCCAGACACTCAGCAACCGGTCGGTCAGGGCGAAGGATCTCGTTTAGCGGGATCGCACCCTGATGGCTGTAGCGATCGAGAACACGGGTAAACAGTCCCGCCTTGCTGCCAAAAGCCGCATAGAAGCTGGGCGCTTTGATGTTAAGCGCATCGGTAACATCCGACACGCTGACCGCGTCGTATCCGTACGCGTGAAAGAGTTTCTGTGCGGTTTCCACCGCGATAGCCGGATCGAAGCTGCGAGGCCGTCCAGGCGAACGGGTTAATTTTTTAGTCATGACTACATAATCCATTGACGAGGCTCTCAGGGTATTATATACCGTCTACTACAATATTACTTGTGGAGTGTGTTATGACAGATTTTAAAAATAAGTCGGTGCTGGTACTGGGTGGAAGTCGCGGCATTGGCGCAGCAATCGTCCGGCGATTTGCCGCAGATGGCGCGGTCGTCACCTTTACCTGGGGTGGTTCGTCGGAGGCGGCACGGCAGCTTGCCAGCGAAACGGGCAGCGTGGCGGTGCAGATCGATAGCGCCGATCGCGATGCGGTTATTGCGCAGGTACGCGCCAGCGGCCCGCTGGACGTGCTGGTGGTGAATGCAGGCATAGCCGTTTTCGGCGATGCGCTGGAGCAGAGTGCTGATGAGATTGAGCGGCTTTTTAAGATCAATATCCACGCGCCTTACTATGCCTCGGTCGAAGCGGCCCGACAGATGCCGGAAGGCGGACGGATCGTTGTTATTGGTTCGGTAAACGGCGACAGGATGCCCATTGCAGGCATGGCGTCTTATGCGGTCAGCAAGTCGGCCTTACAGGGACTGGCGCGGGGGCTGGCGCGCGACTTCGGCCCGCGTGGCATCACGATAAACGTGGTGCAGCCGGGGCCAATTGATACCGATGCCAATCCGGCTGAGGGGCCGATGAAGGCGTTGATGCACAGCTTTATGGCGCTTAAACGGCACGGGCGGCCGGAAGAGGTCGCCGGTATGGTCGCCTGGCTGGCGGGGCCGGAAGCAGGGTTTGTCACCGGCGCAATGCATACGATAGATGGCGCTTTTGGCGCCTGAGCGTCTGCTTATTCGAAACGCTTTTGCTGTTACTGCGCCAGCGCTTCCAGATTATCGCGAAAGGCAGTAACGGCAATGGCGCGGTTGTCCGCCAGATAACGGTCTTTCGCTGCCGGTGCCGAGCTCTGCACCGCGATAAGTTGCCAGGCATTATCCACCTTTAATAACAGCGGCGAGCCGCTGTCGCCCGGCAGCGTATCGCACTGGTGCGACAGCACGCCTTTCTGCGCCCATCCGGTCACCAGACAGTCGCGATGTGAATAGAGCGTCTCCAGATGATCTTCCGGGTAGCCTGCCTGCGTCACCCGTCTTGAGGTCTGTTTCAACGCTGCGGTTAAGTCGCTGCGGCTGCCGTCAAATAGGGGAATCGGCGTGATGCCTGAGGGGGGATTGCGCAAGACCACCAGGCCGTAATCGTAGGGCGCTGCCGACGCGGGCACAATCCAGCCGTCGCCGTCTGCCTTCAGCTTTTTTCCCAGCGCGGGATCGACACGCGTTTCTATGTCGTGGATCTCATAGCGCCAGCCATTTTTCTCATTGGCAATAAAACGCAGAGCAATAGCTTTATCCACTTTACCCGGCGGGATCACCAGGCAGTGACCGGCGGTCAGCGCCAGATGCGCAGAGATCAGCGTTGCACTGCAAAGGTTGCCGCTGGCGGTCTCAAGCTGGCCGATGGCTTCCCAGGGCTGGCTTGCATTATCAGAAACCGGCCTGCGTTCATCGTTGCCAAAAAAAAGGGTTTTCACGTCCGCACTACTGGTATCGTCTTCGTCAGCATGACCAGAAAAGGAAAAAGCTAAACACCCGACCAAAAAAGCTGCTTTTAGGCGCATATCTCTCTCTGAATGGAGAATAATCACAATTTAACCCTGAGGATGGTGCTAACTATAGTCGGATACGGGGCAAAAAGGGAGAGTAAACTGGAATATCAGCACGCCAAAAAATTACAGCCAGAAACTGGCGGTAATGACGCCGCAGACGATCATCACCAACAGGATAATTTCGAACAAGTAGCGTCGTACCATTATCCGTGACTCCAGAAAGAAACACCCGGCGAACCGGGTGTTAAGTGACATCATGCTATCAACAGTTATATTTCTGCAATTATGCTGCTGGCGTTGCTGCTTTTTTCACTACTTTTTTGTGGTGTTTTTTAGCGGCCTGCGCTTTCTGAGCAGCGGGTTTTTTAGCTGCTTTTTTATGGTGTTTTTTGGCAGCCTGCGCTTTCTGTGCGGCGGCTTTTTTATGTTGTTTGTGATGCTTAACGGTGGTTGTTTTCGCCGGAGTAGACGTCGTGGTGCTGGTGGTGGTGCTTGAGTCAGTTGATGCTGGCGCAGCAGCGGTATCAGCAGCGAAAGCAACAGAAGACATACCCAGAGCAGCGGCTACAACCAGAGCAAATAATTTTTTCATTGCAAAAATCCTCGATTTTATTTCACATGTCAGCCCACTGCGGGGCCGGTAGGTGAACTATAAGGGAGTGGTTTGCACTGTTCAGTGAGTGATTGGTATCGGCGTGTAACGGATTGTACAAAGGGCCGGTGAGTGTCAAATTGTGACAGGCATTTCAAAAAAAACATCATAAATTTGTCTTGAGTGTGGCGATAGCGCACTATGCAGGCTGGAAAAGGAAGAACAAGGACGAACAGGCATGTTATATATCGATGAAAAGGGTTACGTTGATGCAGAACGCATTGTTGTTAAGATTTTTAATACAATTGAACGAGGAAAATTGCGTAAAGTTAACGGCATAATAGTACATCAGACGGGCGGCCCCAGCGCTGAAAGCGCATTCAATAATTATAAAAATAAAGGTGCAAATGGCGCGCATTTTCTGATCGCTAAAGATGGGGCGATATATCAAACCGCTTCTTTATACAAAGTAGCCAATCATGTTGGCAATATCAGGTCAAGATGTCTTATGGAAATGAGATGCAGCCCTGTGGAACTCGCTAAGATCAAACCTTTCCTGAATCAATATAAGCAACTATCCCGTATTGAGCAAAAAAAAACCTATCCAGAACGATATCCAGCTAATTTTGATTCTATTGGAATAGAAATCGTGGGAAAGCCAGAGTCCGGGGAAGGTGAAAATGCCATTTATGAAAAAGTTAATGATGCGCAAAATAGTTCGCTTAAATGGTTAGTTAACCAACTGTCAGATACATTCAATGTTTCAATGGCTGATGTCTTCAGGCATCCGGAAGTATCGTATAAAGTTAAAACTGAAGCAGGCACGGCAAAATGGTGAATATACTTCATTCGTTGCTGATTTTGCTTTACGCTGTAAATGTTGCGCAGGTAAATGCAGCGTCAGACAGAAAAATAGTATCAATAGAAATTAACGAAACAGGTAAAAGTGAAGATGACGCCGAAAATGTGAAAAGTGGCTGTCGTAATTTTATCCCTGACATGAAAGATATTCGTGCTTTTTTCCTCAACTCGCAGCCGGTGCCTCTCAGCTTTATCGTGCACGATCGCTACTCGCCTTGCTATGCAACAGGAAGTGTCGAATTTAATAATAGTTTTCGCGGAAGATGGAAAATATATTCCAGCGGCGGCGGCGTATTATTTTGGGATACGGGCGACAAGGTGAGCTTATTTTATAAGCGTTACACATGGCGCGATCCGTTTGAATGTACCTATGATGCGGTGGGCGAAGAAAAGTGTTAGCGGGGAACATGAAGCGGCTGAAATCTCATTAAACAAACTCGCAGACGTCAAAATTACTGAAATTTGTGCGGCCGTTTACCGACCGCACAGCGTTTATATCGGTTAAATGCCCCGCAAATAGCGATTCTCTAAATGCTGGCGGAACCAGACAGGATTCAGGTCTTCGCCGGTGGCATTCTCAATGAGCTGGCGGGTGCTGAAACGGCTCCCGTGCTGCCAGATATTTTGCCGCAGCCACTCGAAGACCGGTTGCAGATTACCTTCCCCCAGCAGTTCATCAACCTGCGGCAGCGCCTTCTTCAATCCCTGGAAAAGCTGCGCGGCATACATTGCGCCGAGCGTATAAGTAGGGAAGTAGCCGAACGCGCCATCGGTCCAGTGAATATCCTGCATACAGCCATCGCGATAGTTACCGGTGGTATCCAGGCCCAACAGCGACTGCATTTTCTCCTGCCATAGCTGAGGAATATCATCCACCTCGATGTCACCTTCAATCAGCGCGCACTCAATTTCGTAACGCAGAATAATGTGCGCAGGATAGCTGACCTCATCGGCATCCACGCGGATCAGGCCTGGTTTCACGCGCTGATTAAGCGCAATAAAGTTGGTGGTTTCCAGCGCAGGCTGATCGCCCAGCAGCAGTTTGACCTGCGGCAGGATCAGGCGCAGAAATTCGGCGCTGCGACCCAGTTGTTTTTCAAAAAACAGGCTTTGTGATTCATGGATTGCCGTTGAGCGGGCCAGCGAAACCGGCTGTCCCGGCCACTGCTTCGGCAGGTTCTGCTCGTAGCGCGCGTGGCCGGTTTCGTGGATCACGCCCATCATCGCGCTGATAAATTCGTTTTCATTGTAGCGGGTGGTAATGCGTACGTCTTCCGGTACGCCGCCGCAGAAAGGGTGGGCGCTGACGTCCAGCCTGCCTGCATTAAAATCAAAATCAAGCTGCTTCATGATCGCCAGGCCAAGCTGCTTTTGCGATGCAACAGCGAACGGCCCGACCGGCACCTCAACGGTTTCCCGCGCCTGCTTATCGACGATGCGTTGCAGCAGATCCGGCAGCCACTGCCTGATGTCGCCAAAGGTATTGTCCAGCTTCGCGCGCGTCATGCCCGGTTCGAACATATCCAGCAATGCATCGTAGCGCGAAACGCCACCGGCCTGCGCGCGGATCTCCGCTTCCTGGCGACTCAGTTTCACCACTTCTTTCAGATTTTCAGCAAAGCCCTGCCAGTCGTTGGCCGGACGCTGCTGTCGCCAGGCGTGTTCACATCGCGTACCCGCGATGGATTTGGCTTCCACCAGCGAGGCGGGGAGCAGGGCGGCCTGCTGCCAGACACGGCGCATTTCGCTCACGTTAGCGCGTTCGATATCATTCAGCGCAGCGGGGTCGACCTCATTCAACCACTGGCCGACCTCTTTAGCCGTCAGGATCTCATGGCGCAGCACGCTCAGTTCAGCCAGCGCTTCGCCGCGCGCGCTGCTGCCGCCTGGCGGCATCATGGTCATCATATCCCAGCCAGCAATGGCTGAAAGGTGACCGAAGCGGGAGAGGCGGGTAAACGTTTTGGTCAGATTTTCATAGGCAGAAGGCATGGGATTCCTTGATGTTGTCTGGCGCCATCAGGCAGCGCGTGAAGAAGGGGTTAAGGGTAAATTAATCGGCCAGCAAAAGCGAACGCTGGCGCCGCCCAGCGGGCTGGCGCCGATGGAGACGTTACCGCCAAAAGCCTGCGCGACGGAATGCACGATGGCCAGGCCCAGCCCGCAGCCGCCGGTGGCACGATCGCGGCTGGGATCGAGCCTGACAAAAGGTTCAAATACCCGCTCGCGTTCTTCGGGCGGAATGCCGGGGCCGTCGTCTTCGACCTGCATAAAAGCGCTCTCGCCATCAAACCACAAACTGATGCGCAGACGCTGGCTGGCATAGCGCAGCGCGTTATTAACCAGATTATCAAGCACGCGCTCGATCAGGCGCGTATCCGCCACGCCGTGATTCTGCCGCTGCGGCATATCCAGTTCAATGGTGAAATCAGGGTGCATAAAGCGGATGTCTTCCAGCCGTTCGCTGAGCCAGCGCGCCAGATCGAGCGGCTGCGCGTCGAGCTTTACTTCAGGACGATCGAGGCGTGCATAGGTCAGCAGCTCCTCAATCAACGACTCAAGCTGGCCGATGTCACGATTCAGCGCGGCAGCTTCCGCTTCCGTCAGGTTCTCACTCATCTCCAGCCGGTAGCGCAGGCGCACCAGCGGCGTGCGCAGTTCATGGGCAATACCGTCAATTAACTGTTTTTTACTGGCGACCAGGGCGTTGATATTGTCCGCCATCTGATTGAAGGCTACGCCAAGACGCAAAAGGCTTGACGCGCTGTCGAAATGGACGCGTTCGTCCAGATGCCCCTGGCCAAAGCGCTGTGCGGCGGCCTCCAGCCGCAGCATCTCCTTCCAGTGCGGACGCATCCAGATAAACACCGGAAACGCCAGCGAAATGCCGATAAACGCCAGCAGCGCAATGTCCAGCAGCCGCATCTCATGCAAATAGAAAAGGTAAGGAATGGGCCCCACCGCCAGCACATAATGGCTACGTGGAATGTGTTGCAGGAAAGTGTATTCATCATCGAGCGCAACGATTTCACCGGCGCGCAGGCGTTTGAACGTAGCCGCATCGAGCCGGTAGTTGCTCATGGGTTCGATATGCAACTTGAACGACAGGTTGAGATCAAGATTATCGATGGTTTTGTTCCAGTCGCGCGGCGGGATCTCCCGCAGTTCGCTGCGCATCAGGTACAGCGAACTTTTCATCAAATCGTTCATTGACTGGCGCCCGGCGCGTTCGGCGGTGAATTTATAGACCAGCCCGACCAGCATCGCCATCACCAGAAAGCAGACCGACAGCAACAGGTAGAACTGAATAAACAGTTTCTTCATTGCTCTGCATCCCAGGCATGTGGCGCGAAAAGATAGCCTTTGTTACGGATGGTTTTGATGCGATAGGGTTCGGTGGCGCTGTCCAGCAGTTTTCTGCGCAGTCGCGATATCGCCACGTCAATACTGCGATCCATCCCGTCGTAGCTGACGCCGCGCAGCGTCTTTAACAGCGCGTCGCGGTTTAAAATCGTGCCTGCATGGGTCGCCAGCTCCCACAGCAGATCAAAATCCGCCGTGGAAAGAGCAACGACGTCGTTGCTGAGCAGCACCTGACGATTAAGCGGATCGATGCGCAGGGTGCCGAATCGCAGCTCTTTTTGTCCGCTGACGGCGGGCGCGATATCCGTCGTGTTTCCTGCCTGACGCAGATGCAGCCGCAGTCTTGCCAGCAGCACCGCAGGCGGTGTGGTTTTGAGGATATAGTCATTGGCGCCCATTTCCAGCGACAGGATATGATTCATGTCGCTGTCGAGGGAGGTCAGCAGCACAATGGGCCCGGTCCATTTTTGCTGTGAACGCAGGTCGCGACACAGCGTCATGCCATCCTTGCCGGGCAGCATAATATCCAACATCACCAGGTCGGGATTGGTTTCAGCAATGGTCGCCTCAGCGCGATCGCCGCGGCTTTCCACCACCACCTCGATATCATGGCGATTAAGGTAGGCGGCGATCAGTTCGCCTACGTCCGGGTCGTCTTCAACAAATACAATTCTGTTCATACGCGCGTTTATCTGAAAAGAAGTAAGCAAGATTACCTTTTGTCCGGCCTTAGCACTATTCCCCTACGCTAAATAACGCCGGATATATAGTATAAGCGCGGAAAGATATGCCATTATATTAGCAGGGTTGTTTCGGCAACTAAGGGAAATATTTAACGAACAGGGGAGCAAAAGCGTGTCTGACAAAAAGCTGACCGCTGCACCAGTAAGTGAAGCAATCTGCCTGAATTACACTGATTTTCTTGCGGCTTCCTGCAAAAAACGCTGGAGTTTTGTCGATGCTATTTATGGCGTAATACCCGTTTTCGGCATGGTAACCCGTAGCGCTCCCGACCTGCCACGTTCGCCTGCGGAGCGGCTGAAAGCGTTAGCGCTGCAAATCATTTCAACGCAGCTCAGTGACGAAACCAATATCGTCAGACTGATAACGCTGGCGGCACAGCAGCACGTTGAACAGTTCGATATTTTGCTGCCTTATCCCTTGTCGGAACCTCAGCTTGAGGCCATCCGCGAAGAGTACGTGAAGCCGCTGAAGCTTGAACAACAAAACGAGCGGCTACGCGTACAGGTCGCCGCTTTTTCTCATTAGCGCACCAGCACCCAAAGCGCTGGTACGGCGCCTGCCATTAACGCCACCATGGCGATTTTTTCCGCAACGTTCAGCCTGACATCTTTTCGCTCACCGCGCCGCGCATACAAAAACAGCAAAATACCCGGCGCGTAAAGCACCACGGAGAGCAACAGATGCAGCGGGCCGGACGCATACAGCAACCATAAGCCATAGGCGCTGGCTCCCGTTGCCACCGCCTTCACCGCCGGTTTTTTTGCTACTTTCAGCAGATAAGCGCCCACCAGAAAATAGGGTACGAGGATCATTTCAGAAGCAATATTGAGCAGGGTGTTGTAATCCGAATTGGTCAGCCAGATGAGAACCAGACACACCTGAACGCTGCCATTGGTCAGCCAGAGCGAGGCAGCGGGCGCCCCGCGGGCGTTTTGCTTCGCCAGCGCACGCGGAAATGTGCCCAGTTGCGCAGCCAGCAACGGCACTTCCGCAGCCATAATCGTCCAGCTCAGATAGGCGCCACATACCGAAACGATAAGCCCCAGCGCAATAACCACATCGCCCCATGAACCGATCAACCGGGTCATCAGACCTGCCATAGAGGGATTGCGCATTTCGGCCAGCGCTGCGCGCGGCACAATGCCCAGAGAGAGCAGGGTAACCAGCAGGTAAACGCACAGTGCCGCGATCACCGCCAGCAGCGTGGCGCGCCCGACATCTTTTTTATTGCGCGCGCGAGCAGAAACCACAACCGCGCCTTCCACGCCGATAAAAACCCACAGCGTGATGAGCATTGTATCTTTCACCTGTTGCCAGACCGGCGTGCCCAACTGGATGCCTGAAAAATCGAACCTGAACCGATCAAGGTTGAAGGCGGCAATCGCCAGCACGACAAACAGACCGAGCGGCAGAAGTTTGCCCAGCGTGGCAACTAAATTGATGCTGGCCGCCGTCTGAACGCCGCGTAGCACCAGCCAGTGAACCAGCCACAGCAGCAGGGAAGCGCCAACCATTGCCTGCCAGGTATTACCATCGCCAAACACCACGTGCCCAGGCGAATCGGTAAAAAAGCTCAGGGCGGAAAACACAATAACCAGATAAGAGACGTTGGCGATCACGGCACAGAGCCAGTATCCCCAGGCGGAGCAGAAACCGGTCAGCTCACCAAACCCTGCGCGGGCGTAGGTGAAAATGCCGCCGTCGAGGTCGGGTTTGATACGCGTCAGCAACATCAGCGCCAGTGAGAGCAATACGATCCCCACGCCGGTTATCGCCCAGCCAATCAGCAAAGCGGCCGGGCCTGCAACGGCTGCCATATTTTGCGGCAGGCTGAACACGCCCGCGCCAAGCATTGAACTGAGAACCAGCGCGGTCAGCGCGGTAAGACCAAGTTTTTTATCCAAAATGGCTTCCAGAAACAGAATAAACAACCAGCTTCAACACGTTAAAAGGCTGCTGATGCGTAAATGAGCGGAAATGAGTCATCAGATCCTCTGAACAGGCTGGCGATTCTACGAGGCGTGATACCGGGATGCAATGCAATGAGGGTGAGTTTTGCGTGTTTATGCAGTTTTAATGCGGAAACTATGCAGGAGCGGCGGCGCGCAGGCCGCCACTCCGGGACTTACTTGAACAGATCGGCAGAGACGGTAAGGTTGCCGCCGCTCTGATTCGACCACTGACGCGTCACGTGATAATACTTCGCGCCTTTCGCAATGGCGGCGCGGCCAACGGCTTCAGACACTTCCGTTGGCGAACCGAAGTGGCCGGTAAAGGTCACGCTGTCGAAAGGCTGCATCTGAGCCGCCGTCACCGCGCTCACTTCCTGCACGCTCTTGCCGTTCGGCGTTTTCACCGTATAACGTTCGCCGGACGATGACTGCGTTTCATAGAAACGGCCCACTTTATTGCTTGGCGTTTCGGAGGAGGCAACGCCAGGGATCTGCACTTTCGCCGCCGCCGCGCCGCCGGTGGCCAGCGCGGCTTTACCCGCCTGTGAATCGGCAGGGATCAGGTCTGGCGACTGCGTTTTACGCTCTGGCGCATCAGATTTATAGATGTAGGCAGTGATGTACTGATTACCGCCGCCGTTGGCGTCAAACTGGCGAATAATGAAAAAGGAGGCCGCATCCTTTTTCTTTGCGGCTTTGGTAATGGCTTCGTTGACGTCCGGCTGGCTGCGGTAAAAGCCGCTTATCGAAACGGTGTCGTAAGGCTCAAGCTTGTAGGCTTCTTCCTTAGTCAGCTCGCGCACGCCATTAATGACGCGATCGCGATTTTTAGTCGATACCGTTGGCGCATCCGCATGATACAAGTCGGCCACCACGCGCCAGTTGCCGCCGTTACCATTGATGTCGTTAATATTCTGAATGTAGTAATAAGCCGCACCTGCCTCGTCCGCACGTTTCGATACGGCGCTGCTTGCTTCATTGATCGCATTAAACCGGCCGGAAACCGCAATGCGGTCAAACGGTTTCAGCGATGCTGCTTTTTCGGGCGCCAGCTCCTGTGCCGCAAAGGCGGAGAGTGATGTGAGTGATAACAGGGCTGATGCCAGAAGGGTGTTCTTCAGCTTCATAAAAATAATCCTTCGCCTTACGCCAAAATGAGTAATAAACGTGCCGGACTCTTGATGTGTAACAGATTAGTAGCGGGATATTACATGTAATAATGAGTTCTGTCTCAGCCATTTTGAGCGATATGTGCAGGGGAGCCGGTGCGGCAAAAGCGTAAATTGCTGCTTGCTGCTATCCACAATGCTGCTTCGCTTTTTAAACAGTGAATTCGATAAGTCCTATCGTTTAAAACGTTAATCCATTGTTAAATAATGATTTTGGGCATGTATTTTTTTGAAACGTTGTTTTAAGGTACAGCAGGATATGCGTGCTGAACGGTAAAATTCAGTCGAAAAATAGCGCATTTGCTACTTGCCTTCGAAGTTTTATATGAAATGTTGTGAAACGCTCGGGCTGCGGGTAGATCGCAAGACACAATTTCAGTAGGTTATAAACAGTTTGATACAGACCGGACGGCCTCTGCCGTTCACGAGAACGCCGTTAAATTCTGGTGAAAGGGAAAAACATGTTAATTGGAATTACAAAAGAACGGTTGCTCAACGAAGCGCGTGTCGCCGCCACGCCTAAAACCGTTGAGCAACTGATCGCACTGGGCTTTACCGTGGCGGTGGAGAGCGGAGCGGGCGCGCTGGCAAGCTTTGATGATGCCGCCTACAGGGCCGCAGGCGCCACGCTGACCGACAGCGTCAACGTCTGGCAATCCGATATCGTACTGAAGGTGAATGCGCCTGATGACGCCGAGATTGCGCTCACCCGTGAAGGCAGCACGCTGGTGAGCTTTATCTGGCCCGCGCAGAATCCTGAACTGCTGGAAAAACTCGCGGCGCGTAAGGTCACCGTGATGTCAATGGACGCGGTGCCGCGTATCTCGCGCGCGCAGTCGCTTGATGCGCTCAGCTCAATGGCGAATATTGCAGGCTATCGCGCGATCGTTGAAGCTGCGCACGAGTTTGGCCGCTTCTTTACCGGACAGATTACCGCCGCCGGTAAAGTGCCGCCGGCAAAAGTGCTGGTGATCGGCGCCGGCGTGGCTGGCCTTGCCGCCGTGGGCGCCGCAGGCAGCCTCGGGGCGATCGTTCGTGCATTTGACACCCGTCCTGAAGTAAAAGAGCAGGTGAAAAGCATGGGCGCCGAGTTCCTTGAGCTCGACTTTGAAGAGGAAGCGGGCAGCGGCGACGGCTACGCAAAGGTGATGTCCGAAGCCTTTATCAAGGCGGAGATGGAACTGTTCGCCGCGCAGGCGAAAGAGGTGGATATTATTGTCACCACCGCGCTGATCCCCGGTCGCCCGGCGCCGAAGCTCATTACCGCAGAGATGGTGGCGGCAATGAAGCCGGGCAGTGTGATTGTCGATCTGGCGGCGCAAACCGGCGGTAACTGCGAGCTCACCGTTGCCGATCGCGTTACCACTACCGACAACGGCGTTAAGATCATTGGCTATACCGATCTGCCGAGCCGTTTGCCAACGCAGTCCTCCCAGCTTTATGGCACCAACCTGGTGAATCTGCTCAAGCTGCTGTGCAAAGAGAAAAATGGTGAAATCACCATTGATTTCGACGACGTGGTGATCCGCGGCGTTACCGTGATCCGCGACGGCGAGGTGACCTGGCCCGCACCGCCGATTCAGGTTTCCGCTGCGCCAAAAGCCGCGCCGGCGGCGGCAAAAGTGGAGAAGGTTGAGGCCAAACCTGCGTCGCCGATGCGTAAATATGCGCTGTTCGCGCTGGCCATCATTCTGTTTGGCTGGTTTGCCAGTGTTGCGCCTGCGTCGTTCCTTTCCCATTTCACCGTTTTCGCGCTGTCCTGCGTGGTGGGTTACTACGTGGTATGGAACGTCAGCCATGCGCTGCATACGCCGCTGATGTCGGTTACCAATGCCATTTCCGGCATTATTGTGGTTGGCGCAGTGTTGCAGATTGGCCACGGCGGGTGGGTGAGCTTCCTGTCATTTATCGCGGTGCTGATTGCCAGCATTAATATTTTCGGTGGTTTCACCGTGACTCAGCGTATGCTGAAAATGTTCCGTAAGAACTAAGGGATAAGCAATGTCTGGCGGATTAGTAACAGCAGCATATATTGTTGCGGCAATTCTCTTCATTTGCAGCCTGGCCGGGCTGTCAAAACATGAAACCTCTAAACAGGGTAACCTGTTCGGCATCAGCGGTATGGCGATTGCGCTGCTGGCGACCATTTTTGGCCCTGAAACCGGTCACGTTGCCTGGATTCTGCTGGCGATGGTCATTGGCGGCGCGATTGGCATGCACCTGGCGAAAAAAGTTGAAATGACCGAAATGCCGGAGCTGGTGGCAATCCTGCACAGCTTTGTCGGCCTGGCAGCGGTGTTGGTCGGTTTTAACAGCTACCTCGATCACGGTCCGGGTCTGGATGCGGTACTGGAAAATATCCATCTGAGCGAAGTGTTCATTGGTATCTTTATTGGCGCGGTGACCTTCACCGGTTCGCTGGTGGCGTTTGGTAAACTGCGCGGGAAAATCTCCTCGCGTCCGCTGATGCTGCCGCATCGCCACAAGCTGAATCTGCTGGCGCTGGTGGTTTCCTTCTGTCTGCTGATCATTTTTGTGCGTACCGACAGCGCAGGGCTTCAGGGCTTCGCACTGTTTGTGATGACGCTGATTGCGCTGGCGTTCGGCTGGCATCTGGTTGCCTCCATCGGCGGTGCGGATATGCCGGTGGTGGTGTCAATGCTTAACTCCTACTCAGGTTGGGCGGCAGCGGCAGCGGGCTTTATGCTCAGTAACGATCTGCTGATCGTCACCGGTGCGCTGGTCGGTTCCTCCGGCGCCATCCTCTCTTACATCATGTGTAAAGCGATGAACCGCTCGTTTATCAGCGTGATTGCTGGCGGATTCGGCACCGACAGCGCGGTATCCAGCGAGGGTGAAGAGGTCGGCGAACATCGGGAAATCGACGCCCAGGGCACCGCAGAGCTGCTGAAAAATTCCAGTTCGGTGATCATCACACCAGGCTATGGCATGGCGGTTGCTCAGGCACAGTATCCGGTCGCCGAAATCACCGAGAAACTGCGTGCGATGGGCATTAAGGTGCGTTTCGGCATTCATCCCGTGGCCGGACGTCTGCCGGGGCATATGAACGTTCTGCTGGCTGAAGCGCGCGTGCCGTACGATATTGTGCTGGAAATGGACGAAATCAACGACGACTTCAGCGATACCGATACGGTGCTGGTCATTGGCGCGAACGATACGGTGAACCCGGCCGCACAGGACGATCCGCACAGCCCAATTGCAGGGATGCCGGTGCTGGAAGTGTGGAAAGCGCAGAATGTCGTGGTGTTTAAGCGTTCAATGAATACCGGTTACGCTGGCGTGCAAAACCCGCTTTTCTTTAAAGAGAACACTCAGATGCTGTTCGGCGATGCGAAAGCGACCGTCGACGCCATTCTGAAAGCGTTATAACAAAAAGCCGGGGAAACCCGGCTTTTTTATCCATTATGTTCTCCGCCGACTAGTCGTCTTCGTCATTGTCCAGCGCAATCGGTGAGACAAAGCCATCCGGCTTGATTGCCAGCAGGTCGCAGCGCAGATGATCGATAACCTGCTCAGCAGTATTCCCTAAAAACGCAGCTGACAGGCCGGTCCGGCCAATAGTGCCCAGTACCACCACGCCTGCATCCAGGTGCTCGGCAAGACCCGGGATGACTTCTTCCGGCAAACCTTTATCAACGTGCGTATATTTCTCATCAATGCTGAACTTCTGGCGCAGCGCTTTCATCGCCAACAGATGTTGCCCGCGAATAGCGTCGTTATACACGCTGGGATCGAAGTCCGGCAGTTCTATCGCAATATTGATCGGCGTGACAGGGTACGCGCCCACAAGATGCACTTCCGTATTATTAACCATCTCAGCCAGTTCAATGGTTTCTTTCACCAGCTTTGTGTTAAGCGGATCGTGATGCGGCTCTTCGCTCGCCAGGTTGACCGCCACCACCGCTCTACCGCCTTCCGGCCAGGGCTGGTCTTTAACCATCCACACCGGGCAGGGGCACTTACGCAGCAGATGCCAGTCGGTCGGCGTAAAGACCACCGCCTGAAGTTTGTCCTGCTGATGCGCCATCTTCAGCACCAGATCGTAACCGCCGTGCAAAACTTCCTGGATGATGGCTTCGAAAGGTCGATTGTGCCAGACAACTTTGATATCAATGCTCACACCCGCACTCAGATAGGCCTGCGCCTGCTCGCGGATCCATTCGGTTCGCTGGCTGACCACGCCTTTACGCATAGTGGTGCGTTCATCCGGTGAAAGCAGCGTGGTCATTTCGTAAGAGAAGTCGTAGATCGGCAGAAACGCAGTGATCCGGCCGCCCAGACGCTGATTGAGATAAACAGCACGACGTAGCGCGGGTTGATCGTCCTGCTGTGGGTCGATGGCCACCAGAACGTTTTGATACTTAGCCATAAGTAAAGTCTCCATGCACTGAGCGTATTGCATAAAGATAGCCCAATCATGGCCGGGTAAGAAGTAAAAAAGACGTAGCGGGATCAATATTATAACAATATTGTCGAAGGGTGATTGCCTGGCGAAAAAAGGAGAAGCCGGGCTGTTTATCAGCCCGGAAACAATCCTCAGGCCACGGCGTGGCTTTGACCGGCGAGCTGCGAAAGCAGCTCGTGATTTTCAATGGTGATGTATTTACCTTTAACGGCCAGCATACCGCTCTTCTGGAAGCGGCCCAGCAGACGACTGATCGTTTCCACCGTCAGCCCCAGGTAATTACCAATGTCGCCACGCGTCATGGTGAGACGAAACTCGCGTTGGGAAAAACCGCGCTGGCCGAAACGACGTGAAAGGCCATAGATAAAGGCAGCCAGCCGCTCTTCCGCGTTCTTTTTTGACAGCAGCAGGATCATTTCCTGGTCACCTTTGATTTCGCCGCTCATCAAACGCATCATCTGCTGACGCAGGCTGGGCATCTTACCGGAAAGGTCATCAAGCGTTTCAAAAGGAATTTCGCAGACCATTGCCGTTTCCAGCGCCTGAGAAAAACTCGGATGCTCCCCGGCGCTGATAGCGTCAAAACCCACCAGATCGCCCGCCAGGTGAAAGCCGGTGATCTGCTCGTCGCCCTGTTCGGTAATGGTATAACTTTTGATGGTGCCGGAACGGATTGCGTACAGAGACTTCAGCTCATCACCTGCTTTGAACAGCGTCTGGCCTTTCTGAATCGGCTTTTTGCGCTCGATAATATTATCGAGTTGATCGAGCTCATGTTCATTCAGGGTGAATGGAATACAGAGCTGGCTGATGCTGCAATCCTGACAGTGGATTGCACAACCGCCAGACTGAATGCGTCTACTGATAATACGCTTTTCCGGGATCATAAATTATGCTCGACTGTATTATTGACCAGGGTCAATTTTAACATTTATTGGCCACTAAAGGGAACGGGTCGGAGGTTGTTTATCCGCATAAAAAAAGGGATGCCGTTTTTAAAACAGCATCCCTTAATAAAAATCAAGTGGTTAGAGAAAATTAGGATTTATGCTCAGTGGCGACGCTGTTGCGGTAGCGGCTGGTTTCCTGCGAAGCAGAGACGCGTGCAGGCTGATCGACTTTAATGATCATGGTCAGAATACCGGCAAAAAGGTAAAGACCGGTATACGTCCACACCACACCGACAATATCAAAGAAGGGAAGCACCAGTGATGCAATCGCCGGGGCGAGAAAGTTGCTGAGCCCTGCCGACAGGTTATAAATCGAAATCGCCGCGCCCTTATGTTTTGGCTCCAGTACCGGGAAAACGGCGGTCATTGGCACGAAAGCGGCCACGGTAATGCCCAGCATCACCGCCGGGATCATCGCCACCCAGTAGTTATGACCGAAGGTAACGGGCAGATAGTAAAACGCCAGGCTCGACAGCGCGCAGCCCAGGCAGCCAAACCAGCGCACCTGACGGATCCAGCCGATATATTCACCCAGCACGCCCCACATCACGTTGGTGAAAATGGTGACGAAGAAGAATACCGCCCATATTTGCAGCCATTCCGACATGCTGAAGCCCAGCCGTCCGACGAACAGCATCGGCATGACCACCGCAAAACCAAACAGTGAGAGGGTATTGATAATGCGGATCAGACAGGCCAGAAAAATATTGCGGTTAGTGAAGAGAATGGTCACCGCCCGCGACAGCTCGGTGATTTTCTCACGCGTTGAAAGATGGGCTTTTTCGCTTTCGCCGCCCACCTTACGCAGCATAAACATCGCCATCAGACCGCCCGCAGTCACCCAGGCAATCGCAAACCACAGCGTACCGGTTTCACCAATCCACGGAATGGTAAAACTTGGCAGGTAGCTGCCCACGCAGCCGATGCCGATTGAATACATCGCCCAGAACCAGCCCATGGCGGAAGAGAGCTGATGTTTAGGTACATTCTGCACTACCAGCATCACGAAAGAGTAGATAAACAGCGGATAAGCCAGGCCACGAATACCGTAAAACAGCAGCATCAGCGGATAGTTACGCAGGCCCAGTCCCAGCGTCATAAACAGAATATGCATGATCACCCATAGCACAAAACCGATGCGCATCGCGCGCTGCGGGGTGATGATTTCCGCCACCACGCCAGAGCTCCACGCCGCCAGCGCGGCGGCGGCGCCATACAGCGTAAAGACCAGCGCGGACTGCGCCGGGGTGAAGCCCAGATCGGTAATGTGTTTGGAAAGAAACGCCATCTCAAACCCATCGCCGCTCATAAAAATGGCGATGGCGATATAGCCCCAGATCAGCGAGAGCGGGAGTCCGAACCAGTTTTTTGCTGATGTCATGTTAGTACCTCAGATGCGTGCAGGGCCCGGACGGACATGGCGTCCGGGTCAGGATTAGAAACCGAGTGCGCGAGCCTCGCGCTGCTGCTGATAAAGCAGCCGGAAATAGTCGAGCCGCTTCTCTAAAACCGCATGCCGTCCGGCATCCGGCAGGTAACGTTTCAGTTCGGCGGGCTTGCGGCAGACCTGCGCCTCATCACCGCCATCCGCCAGCCAGCCAAGCCGCGCCGCGCCCAGTGCGCCGCCCGCTTCGCCGCCTTTATGCGTCACCACCGGCAGATTGAGCACGTCGGCCATCAGCTGCGCCCACCACGGGCTGCGTGCGCCGCCGCCAATCAGCGAACAGGCGGTCAGCGCCGTGCCCGCTTCGTTTAATACCTTCAGTCCATCAGCGATACCGAACGTCACGCCCTCCAGCACCGCATAGGCCAGCGCAGCGCGCTGCGTGCCGTGCGTCAGCCCGTGGAAAGATCCCGTTGCCTGCGGATCGTTATGCGGCGTGCGTTCGCCGGACAGATAAGGAAGGAACAGCGGAGCGCTCTGCTGCTCGGCGCTGCTCAGCGTCGCCACTTCCGAGAGGAGCGTGGTTTCCGACGCGCCGAGCAGGTCACACAGCCAGCGCAGACCGCTGGCGGCGGTGAGCATTACGCTCATCTGATGCCAGCGGTCGGGAAGGGCGTGACAAAATGCATGAACCGCCGAGGCCGGGTTCGGGCGGAAGCGATCGTTCACCGCAAACAGCACCCCGGAGGTGCCGAGAGAGATAAAAGCATCGCCCGGATTCACCGCGCCAATGCCTACCGCGCTGGCGGCATTATCGCCACCGCCGCCCGCCACGATCACCTCTTCGCTCAGCCCCCACTGGCGCGCCAGCTCAACCTTCAACATTCCGCCCGGCGCAGAGCCTTCAACCAGCCGCGGCATATGATCGCGGCTCAATCCGCAGGCTGCGAGCAGGCTGTCTGACCAGTCGCGCTTCGCCACATCCAGCCAGAGCGTCCCGGCCGCATCAGACATATCGCTGATTTTCTCACCGGTCATTTTCCAGCGCAGATAGTCTTTCGGCAGCAGCACGCTGGCGGTCTGTTCAAATATTTCAGGTTCATGGCGCGCCACCCACATCAGCTTGGGTGCCGTAAATCCCGGCATCGCCAGATTGCCCGCGACGCTGTGGAGCATTGGCGCCAGCGTGGTCAGTTCGGCGCACTCTGCCGCGCTACGGGTATCGTTCCACAGAATACACGGGCGCAGAACGCGGTTATCTTTATCCAGCAGCACCGCGCCGTGCATCTGACCCGACAGGCCAATGGCGCGGATTTCTCCCCAGCGGTTGCCGACCTTCGTCCGTAGTTCGCTGATGGCCTGCTGCGTTGCCTGCCACCACTGCGCCGGATCCTGTTCCGACCAGTGCGGATGCGGGCGCTGCACGCTGAGTTTTGCCCCGGCGCTGGCCACCATCTCGCCTTCGCCGTCAATCACCAGCACTTTAATTTCCGAGGTGCCTGCATCAATTCCGAGATACATAGTGTGCTCCTTATTCGCCGACGGGCTGCGGCTGTTTTACCCACTCAGCCAGCCCGGCAACGGTCTCTTTCAACAGCGCGGCGAACTCAGCCCGCTGTGCCAGCGGGCCGAACAACGTTTCGTCGGCGGCAAAGCGCTCAAGCGCGTCGTCACGGTCTAATAATGCATGCAGCGCAGGCGCATCCAGCGCGCCATCCTGATACTCATACGGCAGTTCGCCGCGGTGCCAGCGTTGTAAAAACAGGAAGAAGAGGGCGGGCAGCACGGCGGTCGCGCGCGGCGTTTCGCCACGGGCATAGCACTCAATCAGCGTTGGGGTAATAAAACCGGGGATCTTGGAGAGGCCATCGGCCGCCACCCGCTGGTTAGTGTCCTGAATCCAGGGATTGGCAAAACGCTCCAGCACCACATCGCGATACGCCTGCAAGTCGAGCGGGCTTGGCGTCAGCGACGGGATCACATCCTGCGTGACATATTCCCAGGCCATCTCTTTGATCGCCTGCGTCTGCGTACTTTCGTGAATATAAGACTGGCCCGTCAACGTGCCCGCCCAGGCAATGCAGCTGTGGCTGGCATTAAGAATGCGAATTTTTGCTTCTTCCCAGGGCAGCACGGAGTCAACCATTTCCACGCCAACCTTTTCCAGCGCAGGGCGCCCGGCGGCAAAGTCATCCTCAATCACCCACTGAATAAAGGCTTCGCCCATGATCGGCGCTTTATCATCAAAACCGGTTGCCTGTGCCACGCGCGGCGCAATATCGGCCGTTGGGCGCGGCGTGATACGATCGACCATGGTGTCAGGCGACGTGGTGTTCGCGGTCACCCACGCCAGCAGCGCTTCTTCTTTACGCAGGGTCAGGAACGTGAGAAAGCCCTGACGAAAGCGCTCGCCGTTATGGCGCAGGTTGTCACAGTTGAGAAGCGTCACGGGATTGCCATGTGCAGCCATTCGCGCCAGCAAAATGCGAGTCAGCGCGCCGTAAATGGTGCGCGCCTCGCCCTGAAGATCGGCACGGATATCGGCATGACGCGGATCAAGCTGGTGATCGTTGTCGAGATAGTAACCGCTTTCGGTCACGGTGAAAGCGATGACGCGGGTGGCTTCGTCGGCGCCCTGTTTGATCATGCCGTTCAGTTCGCGATCCCACGGCACCAGCGTTTTAATGGAGGTAATACGCTCATAAGCACGTTCGCCTTCAGGCGTAACGGTTTCCAGCGTATATTCACCGTTTTGTGCGCTGAGCGTGTCGAGCAGCGCGCAGGCGTCATCGCGAATATTGCTCAACGCAATCTGCCAGTCGGACTCACCCTGTTTGATCAGACGGTGCAGATACCAGGCCTGATGCGCGCGATGAAATGAACCTGCGCCAATATGCATCCAGACGGAAGGGACAGAAGCGGCCATAATACTCTCCTTATTTAAATGGGCATTTGCTCTTAACAAGAGCTTTTGCTTAATGCGTTATAGACTGGTGAACAAACGTCTGGCTGTCTGCGGGAGAGATCACAAATTTTGCTTTTGCCCGTTTGAAGGGCAAATATTCGGAGTAAGCTGAAAAAAAATGTCAGAGCACTATGATGAGTAAACACGATAAGAAGCTTGATCAGGCGGCACGCGCGGCCTGGATGTATTACATTGCAGGAGAAACGCAGCACGATATCGCCGATAAACTCGGTGTTTCACGTCAGGTAGCGCAGCGTCTGGTGGCGCTGGCCGCCGAGCAGGGGCTGGTCAGCGTGACCATTGCGCATCCGGTCGCCGACTGCATGACGCTGGCGCGACAGCTGCGAGAGCGGTTTGAACTGAAAGAGTGTCAGGTGGTGCCCTCATCGGGCGTGGAGTCCTCGGGTCTTCAACAGATGATCGCCGTTGCCGGTGCGGAGATCATGGCGCAAACGCTGAAGCTGGATACGCCGCAAATTGTCGCGGTGGGATCGGGGCGTACGCTGCGTGCCACCATTGAGGAACTGCCTGCTTTCGATCGTCCGCAGCACAGCTGCGTCTCGCTGATTGGCGCCATCGCCAGCGACGGTTCCTGTACCCGCTACGACGTGCCGCTGTGGATGGCGGAAAAAACCCAGGGGCGCTATTTTATTCTGCCTGCGCCGCTCTACGCCGACAGTGCCGAAGACCGCGATCTCTGGTGTAACCATCGCATTTATCGCACTGTTACAGAGAAAGCGGCGCAGGCGGACGTGATGTTTGTCGGCATCGGCCAGGTGGCGCCAGGCTGCCCGCTGAACGCGGACGGGTTTATCAGCGATGCGCAGGTGAGTCGACTGGAATCGCAGCGCGTGGCGGCGGAAATGCTCGGTCATTTTATTGGCGAAGACGGGCAGCGGGTTGCCAGCGAGCTGGATGAGCGGCTGACCAGCGTGCGCCTGACCGCGCATACCACGCGCCGCGTAATTGGCTTCGCTGGCGGGCGCGACAAACATCGTGCCATCTTGGCTGCGCTGAAAGGACGCTGGGTTTCCGGCCTGATCACTGATGAAGAGAGCGCGCGCTTCGCGCTGGCCAGCGCGTAAGCGCATCCGGGAGCAAATTTGCTAAACTAACCCGGCGCGGTCATCGATCGCGCTGAGTGAACCGGAGGGCCAGATGACAAATTCAGAAGACAAAGATCTCTTTCAGGCGGCAATGGAAGACGTGACGCCGCTCAGCACCCGCGCCGACACGCAGTGGTTGAAATCACCTTCCGTCAGAACGCGCCAGGCACCTTACGATGAAACGCAACTGGATAATCCGCTGCTCAGCGGTAACCTCACTCTCGTTCCGCTTGCCACGCCGCTGGAATACAAAGCAGAAGGCATTCAGCAGGGCGTGCTGGATAAATTGAGGCTGGGGAAATACAAGCAGGATGCCAGCCTGAATCTGCTGCGTCAGCCGGTGGAAGCCTGCCGCCGTACGCTGTACACCTTTATGCTTCAGGCGGAGCAACATAACTTCCGCAACCTGCTGATTATCCACGGAAAGGGAAGGGAAGATCGCTCACACGCGAATGTCGTACGCAGTTATCTCGATCGCTGGCTCCAGCAGTTTGAGCACGTGCAGGCCTTTTGCAGCGCGCAGCCGCAGCATGGCGGCAGCGGTGCCTGCTATGTTGCGTTGCGCAAAAGCGAACAGGCGCGGCTGGACAATCGCGAGCGCCATGCCAAGCGTAGCCGCTAGCCAGCGTGAGAACGGCGAATGGTGGTCATTAACACTTCTGCGCTGAGGCTGAGCGGCACGCCTGAGCGGGTCATGATCCCCACCGGCTCGCCCGGTTCGTGCGAGGCAATGGGCAGCGCAGCCAGCGAGGCGTGCAGCAGATCCTCTTTTATCGCGCCGGAAGGCACAAACCAGACATAGTTGTAACGCAGCGCCAGTTGTCGGGCGAGGGAAGTGGAGGACGTTTCTACCAGCGTGGCGGGCAGATGGCACCCCTGTTTTTCCAGCATGGCTTCAGCGATGCGGCGTGGCGCAGTGCCTTCAGGAGAGATAACCACCGGAAAGGCGAGCGCGTGGGAAAGCGTGACATTGTCACTTAATAGCGGATGGTCGGGCTTCACTACCAGCCGTAGCGACTCCAGAAACAGCAGTTCATAATTAAGCCCGTTCATCATTTCTGCTTCGGCCATCCGGCCAATACAAACGTCAAATTCGCCCGCTTTCAGGCCTGCAATCAGTACGTTGTTATGCAGCGTGGCGACCTGCACTATCGCCTGTGGCTGCTGTTGATGGAAGCGGTCGAGTATGGAAGGCAGCATGCCTAACGCCACCGTGGTCAGGACGCCGAGACGCAGCACGGCGGGATCGCCCTGTTCAGAAGCGCGCAGTGACTGGCCCGCGTGATTCAGCGCATCAAGGATCTTCACCGCATGGATCAGAAACTGCTCGCCCATGGTGGTCAGTTGTGCGCCAAGGCGCCCACGTTCAAAAAGTCGTGCGCCGGTTAGCGCTTCAAGTTCATTAAGCGTTTTAGAGAGAGCGGGCTGGCTGAGCGACAGGGTTTCCGCCGCGCGTCCCAGCGTTCCCTGTTGAGCGACGGCCACAAAGGTATGCAGATGGCGCAGGCGAATGCGCTGATTAAAAAGGTAATTTTTTTCCATAAGATAGCGTACGCAGGGCATGAACGGCCCGGCAAGCGATTGCCTCCAATTTTGTTAACCTTATTGCAAATAATAATTAACATTTGGTGCTTTTACCGTGTTATCCATCACTTTTTTGCGCCATTCATTCCCTCAACAATGTCTGTTACTTATGAAAACCGATGCGACGCGGCCGCGATCACACTTTATCGGTTTTTTTACTCACGTCGATGGCCTTTCCGTTACGCTAAAAACAATCCCGAATCAGGAGAGCGACCAATGGAAAACATCTGGATAGCCGCCGATGACCTGCGTGCGTCCTTCGCCAGCGCGATGTCAGCGATGTATCAGCAAGAGGTACCCCAATACGGAACGCTGTTGACGCTGGTTGAGCAGGTAAATAATGAGGTGCTGGAACGTGAACCCGCGTTAAAACAGCAGCTCGACGCCACCGATGAGCTACGTCGTCTGAGCGTTGAACGTCATGGCGCGATCCGCGTGGGCACCGCGGCGGAGCTGGCGATGCTGCGGCAAATTTTTGCCATCATGGGCATGCAGCCGGTCGGCTATTACGATCTTTCGCAGGCGGGCGTGCCGGTTCACTCTACGGCTTTTCGTCCGGTCGGGGATCGCGCACTGAAAAACAATCCGTTCCGCCTTTTTACCTCGCTGCTTCGGCTGGAGCTGATTGACGACGCCACGCTGCGCGCCAGGGCAGAGGCGATCCTTGCCGCCCGCGATATCTTTACGCCGCGCTGCCGCGAGCTGGTGAACCTGCATCAGCAGCAGGGCGGCTTCAATGCTGAGCAGGCGCAGGACTTCATTGCTGAAGCTCTGGAGACGTTTCGCTGGCATACTCAGACGCGCGTTGACAGCAACACCTATAACGCGCTGAGCCAGCAGCACCGGCTGATTGCTGATGTCGTTTGCTTTGCCGGCTGCCATATCAATCACCTCACGCCACGCACGCTGGATATCGACCGCGTACAGGCGCTGATGCCGCAGGTTGGCATCACGCCAAAAGCCATTATCGAAGGGCCGCCGCGCCGCAGGGTGCCGCTGCTGTTGCGTCAGACCAGCTTTAAGGCGCTGGAGGAACCGGTGCGTTTTACTGACAGGCTGGAAGGAACACACACCGCGCGCTTTGGCGAAATCGAACAGCGTGGCGCGGCTCTGACCGTCAAAGGGCGCCAGCTTTATGACGAACTGTTAACCAAAGCGGGTCTGAATAGTGACAATGTCACGCACCAGCAGCAGCTTGCCGCGGTGTTCAGCGCCTTTCCGGACGACGCGCGCACGCTGCGCACTCAGGGACTGGCCTGGTTTAGCTGGCAGGTAACGGAAAAAGGCCTGGCGCATCCTGACGCTTTTCATCCCGCCGCCGACCGGGAGAAGCTGATTGACGAAGGCTGCCTGATCGCCACGCCGATAGTGTATGAGGATTTCCTGCCGGTCAGCGCGGCGGGCATTTTTCAGTCAAATCTGGGCGGCGCAGAGCAGGCGCGCGCGCACGGTAATGCCAGCCAGCAGGCGTTTGAGGCAGCGCTGGGCAGCGCGGTAGTCAGTGAATTCAGCCTTTATCAGCAGAAGGAGCAGGAGAGTCTGCGCCGTTGCGGTCTGGCGCGCTGATTAAGTATTGTCTGCAAATCCGCTCTATGGGTAGACATTCCCGCCTCGCCTGGAATAATAGTTAGCAGGCTATTTATGGGCGAAAAAATGCAAAACGAACGTTTATTGCGGGTTGAGACGGCAGAGGGCGCCCTGGAAGGCGACTATGAGGAAGGTGTTTTCGTTTTCAGAGGCATCCCCTACGCGGCACCGCCCGTCGGGCCGCTGCGCTGGCAGCCGCCCAAACCGACAGAACCCTGGCACAGCGCGCGCGCCGCCACACGATGGGGCTGCGCCAGCTGGCAAAATCGCGAATTCTGCGAAGAAGCTGGCGGTGGCGATCCCGGCACGTTCAGCGAAGATTGCCTCTATCTGAATGTCTGGACGCCCGATCCCGAAACGTCGCGCCCGCTGCCGGTGATGGTCTGGCTGCATGGCGGCGGCTTTACACTGGGGGCGGGCGGGCTGCCGCTCTATTCAGGCCGTGCGCTGGCGGCGCGCGGCGCGGTGGTCGTGACGATCAATTATCGCCTCGGTCACCTCGGTTTTTTTGCGCATCCGGCGCTGGACGAGGAGTATACAGAGGGCGGCGTGGTCAATAATTTTGCGCTGCTCGATCAGATTGCCGCGCTGCAATGGGTGCAGCGCAATATTGCTGCGTTTGGCGGCAACAGATCGAACGTCACGCTGTTTGGCGAATCTGCTGGCGCGCGCAGCGTGCTGTCGTTGTTCTGTTCACCGCTCGCCAGCGGGCTTTTCCACAAAGGCATTGCGCAAAGCGCCTACGCGCTGCCGGACGTTACGCGTGAGGACGCCTTAAAAAAAGGCGTGGCGGTGGCCAGACGCCTCGGCCTCGAAAACGCAAGCGCAGCGCAGCTTCGCGCACTGCCTGCGGATGCTTTCTGGCCGCTTGAACCCGCGCTCTCTGTCGGGCCGACGGGCATCGCGGGCGACAGCGTTCTGCCGGAACCGATCCTCAGCGTTCTTCGCGGCGGACGGCAGCAGCCGCTGCCGCTGATGATCGGCAGCAACAGCGACGAGGCCAGCGTCCTGAGCTATTTTGGCGTTGACCCCGCACGTGTCATCACCCAGGTACGCAAGACACAACGTTTTGGCCTGCGGCTTAAGTTAATTCGTCTGCTGTATGACGGCGTCTACGATGACAGCGAACTTGGCCGCCAGGTCGCCAGAGACATGACATTTACCACAATGGGTTATGTCGCCGCGCGGGCGCAGCACCGCTGCGGCATGCCGGTCTGGCGCTACTGGTTTGATTATGTGGCAGAAAACGCCCGCGATCTTCAACCCGATGGCGCCTGGCACGGCAGCGAAATTGCTTACGTTTTCAACACGCTGGATAAGCTTCCCGCGCCAATGGCTGGCGGGCCTGTTACCGAAAGCGATCGCGCTTTCGCCCGTCAGATTAGCGAATACTGGCTTAACTTCGCCAGGGATGTTTCACCTTTTTCACATCAGTTAAACGGGGAGATTGCCTGGCCCGCCTGGCGTCCCTACGAGGACAGGGTGATGCGGTTTGGCGAAGGCAGTCAGCCGGTGCTGAAACTGGAAGATCGGTTTATGCGCCGCCGGACGCAGTTGTTTCGCCTGCTGATGGGGAGAATGGTGCGCCTGTAGGGCTGTTCAATGACAAAATAATTTCATCGTTAAATTATTATTTTTACTTAGCATGATGACAGATTTGAAAATTATATAAGTAGCAAGCACTTAACAGAAACGCGACGGCTGGTAAGGTTTTGAATGTAAAAGCATAACGATTCAGGCTTTGTGACAGATTGCCGATAAGAACGATAAGCGTCCGGTGTGCAGGACGAATCAGACCGGTAATTACAATGGAGTCGTTATGAATATTTTTAAAAATTTTACTATACGCAGCGTGATGCTGTGGACGCTGGGGCTGTTTAGTCTGTTATGGACGGCCGTGGGTGTCTACAGCGTTCATTCTCTGAATTCACTGAGCGCAGGCAATGAGGTTGATCGCCAGTTGGTCAGCCAGATGACCACCCTCAGCAAAGGCAACGATCAATATTTCCGCTTTATCACCCGCCTCTCGCGCGCGGTGGATTCACGTCAGGCGGGCAGCGCCACCGCGCAGGCGGATATGGCCTCCGCGCAGAAGGCGCTGGACAGCATGGCAAAACAGCTTGATGACTTTAAAGCACAGGCGCCTGGCCCGATTGATCCTGCCTATGCCAATGAGGTGATCGCCAGCTGGCAGAAACTCCTTGATGACGGTGTTGCGCCGCAAATGCGCCTGGCACAGCAGCCCACACTGGATGATTTCCGGCATCATGCCGCAACCGTTACTCCAGCCCTCAGCCGAAGCTTTGGCGCCACGCTGGAAAAATTTAACGTGGCCGCCGGTGAAAAGCTGGATGCCACGCGGGTTACCGTTGATGCACTGACGGCGGTAACCAAAACGGTGATTGTGGTGGCGGTGATTGCCGGACTGTTGATTCTGCTGTTCGCCGATCGCTACCTGGTCACTATGCTGGTACGCCCGCTTGAGGGCATGCGGCGGCATTTCCGACTGATTGCCGAAGGCGATCTCAGCCAGCCGCTGGCGGATATTGGCCGCAACTGCGTGGGCAAGCTGGTGCCGCTGCTGCGTGAAATGCAGGAAAGCCTGCGCGACGCGGTCAGCGCCATTCGCAGCGGGACGGACAATATCTATCGCGGCGCGGCGGAAATTTCATCGGGTAATAACGATCTCTCATCGCGTACCGAACAGCAGGCGGCTGCGCTCGAACAGACGGCGGCCAGCATGGAACAACTGACGGCGACGGTGAAATTCAATGCCGATAATGCCCGTCATGCCAGCGAGCTGGCGCAGAGCGCCTCTGAAACCGCCAGCAAGGGCGGCAAACTGGTCGGCAATGTGGTGACCACCATGCAGGGCATTGCGGGAAGCTCGCAAAAAATTGCCGAGATCACGAACGTCATCAACAGCATCGCTTTTCAGACCAACATCCTGGCGCTGAACGCCGCGGTGGAAGCGGCACGAGCAGGAGAACAGGGACGTGGTTTTGCCGTGGTCGCCAGTGAAGTGCGTAATCTCGCTCAGCGCAGCGCCGGTGCGGCAAAAGAGATCGAAACGCTGATTGCGGATTCGGTCAGTCGCGTGGACGACGGATCGCGTCTGGTAAACGAAGCGGGCAGCACCATGGGCGACATCCTGAAATCCGTCGGGGAAGTGACGGAGATCATGAAGCAAATCGCCTCCGCCTCTGAAGAGCAGAGTAAAGGTATTTCTCAGGTAGGCACGGCGATCACCGAAATGGACAGCGTGACCCAGCAGAACGCCTCGCTGGTGGAAGAGGTTTCCACCGCCGCCAGCTCGCTGGAACGACAGACGGAAGAGCTGACGCTGTCAGTTGCCAAATTCCGCCTCTCCGCCGACACGCCGCGCGCGACGGTAGTGAAGCCTGTCGCCGCCGCGCCGGGCAGACCGCTGCTGGCTAAACCGGCCTCTGCCTCCGCCGACGAATGGGTTTCTTTCTAAGCGGTCAGCAGCCACGCCGCAACGTCTGCAAGCTGTGGCGTGGCTGATGACGGGCGCTGGAGGAAACTGTAAACCGCGCCCGTTTTTACCGTCGCGCTGAAGGGCGCGACGAGCCGTTTCATCGCCAGATCCTCCTCAACGAGCGTGACATCCGCTACCGTTACGCCAAACCCCTGCACCGCCGCGCCGATCGCCAAATCCATCGTATCGAAATGCTGATTACGCACCATCGCCACGCTGGCATGCTGTGCGTGGAGCCACAGCATCCAGTCACGTCCGTCGGCAGTAGGGTGCAGAAAGGTGAAGCGGGCGAGATCGTCCAGCGCGAGCGCGGGGGTGTCGATCAGGCCGGGCGCCATCACCGGCGTCAGAATTTCATCAAACAGACGATGCGCACCGGGGGGGAGCGTACCGTAGAGGATTGCCGCGTCGAAATTTTCCAGCTGCGTGTTGTGATCGACGGTGGTGGTCAGCGATACGTGAAGCGCCGGGCGCGCTTTCTCCAGCGCCACCAGCTTCGGCACCAGCCAGCGCATCGCGCAGGTGGGCGCCTTGAGACGAACGGTAACGGGCGATCTTATCGCCTGTTCCGCGGCTTCCAGCATCTGTTCCACGCTGTTTTTAAATACCGGGAGCAGGCTGGCGCCCTGCGCGGTGAGGTGCAGGCCGCGCGCATGCCGGACGAAAAGCGTAAAGCCGAGCCAGTCCTCCAGCGAGGCGATCTTCCGACTCACCGCGCCCTGCGTGATGCAAAGTTCACGCGCGGCATGCGTCAGGTTGAGGTGTCTGGCGGTAACAATAAAAGCATGTACCGCATTGAGCGGCAGCGAGCGTGGCGGCATAGCACCCTCAGGCATGAAGAAAAGTCATGGCTATTATGACAACAATTCGCTTGTTCACTCAAGCACACTCACGTTGAATGACAGTTTCCCCGCCTGATGGAGCCCGTATGACAATCCTCTCATCCGTACCGCAGCGTTCTAAACTACCGGACGTCGGCACCACCATCTTTGCGGTTATCGGCGAGCTTTCCGCCCGTCACCATGCCATTAACCTGTCGCAGGGCGCACCTAACTTTCCCTGCGATCCGGCGCTGATCGACGGCGTCACCGCCGCGATGTCGCGCGGCATGAATCAGTACGCGCCCATGACAGGTTACCCACCGCTGAAAGAGGCGCTGGCCACGAAAGTGCAGGCGCTTTATGGCCAGCGCTACGATGCACACAGCGAAGTGTTGATCACCGCCAGCGCCAGTCAGGGGCTTTATGCAGCCATTGGCGGGCTGGTGCATAGCGGCGACGAGGTGATCTTCTTTGAGCCGGCCTTTGACAGCTATGCGCCAATGGTACGCTTACAGGGCGCGACCCCGATAGGACTGAAGCTGCTAGCCCCCGATTTTACCATTGACTGGAACGCGGTGCGTGCGGCGGTGACAAGCCGGACGCGTATGATCATCATCAATACCCCGCACAATCCCAGCGCTCAGGTGCTGAGCGGAGAGGATCTTGATGAGCTGGCGCAGATCACCCGCAACAGCGACATCGTGGTGCTGTCAGATGAAGTCTATGAACACATACTTTTTGACGGCCGCCAGCATCATGGCATGGCCACACATCCGGAACTGGCGCAGCGCAGCGTTATCGTCTCTTCTTTCGGGAAAACGTTTCACGTGACCGGCTGGCGGGTGGGCTACTGCCTCGCGCCTGCCGAACTGATGGATGAACTGGTTAAAGTGCATCAGTTCATGATGTATGCCGCCGACACGCCGATGCAGGTAGCGTTTGCAGACTACCTGCTTAATGCGGAGAACTATCTCAGCCTTGGCGATTTTTATCAGCAAAAGCGCGATCTGCTGGTTTCGCTACTGGAGGAATCACCGTTTCGCCTGCTGCCGTCGGCCGGTTCATTTTTTATGTTAGCCAGCTTTGCCGATTTCAGTGACGAAGCAGACAGCGAAATGGTAAAACGGTTAATCGTCGATTATGGCGTCGCCACTATTCCGCTGTCGGCGTTTTACACGGACGGCACGGACAATAAACTGATCCGACTCTCTTTTGCCAAAGATGAAGCCACGCTGCGGGCAGGCGCACAGGCGCTGTGCCGGGTAACGCCTCGTTAAACCAGACCTGAGGGAAAATAATGAAAAAACTGAATGCACTGTTTGTCGCGCTGGGGCTGCTCTCATCGGTGTCGGTCATGGCGCAGGAAACGCTGCGCTACGGCGTTGAATCACAATATCCGCCGTTCGAAAGCCGTAACGCGGCGGGCGAGCTTGAGGGGTTCGATATCGAACTGGGCAAGGCCATTTGCCAGGCGGGAAACTTTACGTGCAGCTGGGTGGAGAGCAGCTTTGACGCGCTGATCCCCGGTCTGATGGCGAAAAAATTCGACGCGATCAATTCGGCGATGAATATCACTGAAGCTCGTCTGAAAAGCATTGCTTTTACCCGTCCGATCTATCGCATTCCCAGCCAGTTAATCGGTAAAGAGGGCGCGGGTCTGAAACCGGACGCAGAGGCGCTGAAGGGTAAAAACATCGGCGTGTTACAGGGTTCAATCCAGGAGACGTTCGCTAAAAAGCACTGGGAACCGCAAGGCGTAACCGTCACCAGTTATCAGGATCAGAACCAGGTCTATAACGATATGCTGGCAGGACGGCTCGACGGCACGCTGGTGATGTCAGCGGCCGGGCAGTCGGGTTTTCTGGCTAAACCGCAGGGCAAAGGCTTCAGTTTCGCCGGCGGCCCGGTAGAGGATGAGGGCGTGCTGGGCGTCGGCATCGGTTTTGGTCTGCGCAAGGACGATGCCAGAATGAAGCAGGCGCTGGATGCAGCAATTGGTAAAGTGCAGGCCGATGGTACCGTCAATCGGCTGGCGGCGAAATTCTTTCCCGGCATTGACGTCGCGGTAAAGTAAACGGCGCAACGCAGCATGGCAAAGGCCGTAGCAGATCTTGCACGGCCTTTTTGTTGCCGTTTACCATTCGCCGTAAGGGTAGGTTTTTCCTTTAATGAAGGCGGGCGTATCGCCGTAATATTTATATCCATTTGGATGTTTCGTTATGTCGCGGCAGATATCCAGTTGGTCGCCGGAGACGGTTTTCATCTTTAAACCAGGTATCAGATAATTGGGATGCTCTCCCACGTCCTGCAACCAGACTCTGACCTTTCCTTCCGGCGCGAGCCCGAACAGCATGGTGCTGTACCATACGGTGGCGCCGGAACGGGCTTTATAGCTGGCAGGCGTTCTCATTTTTTCCCAGACCGACCGCGGGAAAAAGATGCTGGTTTCGTAAACTTTCATATCAATGATCGAATCCCAGCAGAAAACCATATACTGCGGGGGAAAGCTGGCGTGGTTAAACCGGAGAGAAGCGCTCCGGGTTGTCCTGCTCCATGCCTCTCTCGTCATATGGTCATCACGGGTAGGGTCGAGGTCAAAAAAGTGATAGAGGTAACCGGCAGTATCAATAAGCCGCACGTGCGTGACCAGCGCAGGCAGAGCATAGGGCGTAAAGAAGGCAAACTTCCAGTCGCCAAAAGGAAGCGTCCAGTCGCCGCGCGACAGCGGGGAAGTTTTGGTGGTTTTCTGACAGGCGGTCAGGCTCATAATAACGATGAGTAAAGCGATATGCATTTTCACTGTTTTTTTCCGTCCATGTTATAGACCGTGCGTTGCCAGCGCAGATCGGGCCGGTGAGGGAAACTGAGCGTCTCTGATGGAGACGCGCCACCGATAATCAGGCCGCGGTCGCTGAGCTTAATAGCATTCCAGTGCGTTGAGCAGTGAATATAAGGCGCAATCAGCGCAATTTCCTCGGCGGTGAACGCGTCATAAAACTGCTTTTTACACGCTGCTCTGGCCTGCGCCAGCGCTTTGTCGCAAAGTGGCTGGAGCTCAGCAGGCAGTGCCAGAGCGGGGTTTTCTGAATCAAGTGGATCAAACACTACGCCCGCTCCGGTGGCGGCTTCAATCATTACCCGTAAAGCCACCTTCGACCAGTCATTTTTAACCCGCCGGTTACGCACCGCCAGCGCGGCAAAGCTGCGTTTCTGCATATTACCGTAGCGATCCAGCGGCATCCGATCGTCTGACCAGGTTTCAATCACCACCTCCTGGTTGCGCAGCAACGGCGCCATAGCGGGGGCATAGTGAAGATCCACCCGTTCGCTGCGCACTGTGCGCCACACCCGCGTGTGTTCATCAGGCCGCTGAAGCGGCACCGTTTCTCCGTACGGACGGGAGAGAAAGAGATCTTCGCGTACCAGCGGCAGGTAACCACCGCCAATATCGGCATGAACACCGGGCAGCGACATCTCAGGCCAGGCAGGGCTGACGCTGTTAAGGGCAAAGTTGAAACGGCATTCGTGCCGTGCCGTAAGGTGGAACACTTTTTCCGCCACGCCGGGACGCAGGCGAAGTCTGACGCTTCCCGTATCTGCGCTGTGCGGATTGAGGCCATTTGTGGGGGTGCCGATGGCGGCGACGGTGTCAAAGATGCCGATAAAACGGGTTACGCCGCAGGGCTCACCGCTGTAATCGGCGTCCGCCATTCCCTCACGAATAGCGCTGGCCAGCGCGGTGTCCTGTGCCTGTACGCGATTGGCAAAATGACGTGCGGCTGCCGCACCGCGACTGAAGCCAAAGATATCGAATTTGAGCGCTATGATTTTAAAAGGGGAGTTCAGGTTGTCGCGGACGGTATTAATTGCGCCAGCCAGTTCAGCAATCGCCCGATCGGTTTTCGCCAGCACCCCGGTGTCGGAGATTCCCATTCCTATACCCAAAACTCGATCGGGCTCTCCATTAACCGTGCCTATTCCCTCAACATATACAGCTCGTTGTATGCAGCCATTTACCGGCGAGATCATTTGCCTGTACAACGTACTCAACCAGTGTACGTTTGTGTAATAGCTGGTGTAGCTGAAAGCGCCTGTGCCGGAAACGCCCATTTGTTCATGCGCCGTTTCGGCCAGAATGGATTCAACATCTTCATTGTCGATCCGGAAATGCTCACCGCTACATGCGGCAAGCATGTTTCTGACATTCACCGCGTTATTGCCGGTGCCGTCGAAGAAAATTCCCACCACCAGCGTGACCTCCTGCGGCAACAATTCGCGGACAGCGCGCTGGTAAGGTTCGGATGACACTGCCGGTTCGTCGGCAACGGAAGACCACCATCCGGGTCGGAAGGTTGCACGCGGTTTTCCGCTGCAATGGCTGTAATCCCGGCGTTGCACCGCCGCATCAAATGCGCTGATTATTTTGTCGATACGGCCAAAAGTGAATGCTGAAGGGTCATGGCATATCAGCTTTCCAACGGCGTCAATGTAGAATAACCTTTCCGGCTGGCCGAACGGGTTGATTTTTACCACTTCTCCGCTGAAAAGCATGCATTTAAACTTTTCCTCCTCCCTGGTGTGACAAGGCTCGGGAGCCGCGCCATTAGGATTATAATCACGCAGGTACATATGCACGACTTTCTCGCTGTAGATGGCGTCGTCAGAGAAGAGATACATGCGTTGGATGTCATGCCAGGCTTTCCAGGGCGGAATAATACATTCAAAACTTTCCGGGGCGAGGTCTTGTCTGGGCAGATAGTAAAGATCGTTTCCGGGCAGGTAAAGGCTCATATCCAGCTCCTTCTGGATAATAAACAGAGTGATAGTTTACCTTTGAAATAAAATTGAATCAGAGTTTTTCAGCAGGTTAGCTATAAAGATCACAAAAATTCTTATTCAAAAGGGATCTGAATATCACTGCATAACCTGCCGGTCAGCATGTTTTATCGAACGCGCTGACGCTTTTTAATCAAGCGAAGCGGCCAGCGCGACCGCGTCGCTGCCCGCAGGCGTGCGCATCGGCGTGGCGGGGTCGTTGACCGCCTGCCAGACCGCTTCCGCAACCTGCTGCGACTGCGTCACTTCTTCCGTTGAGCTGGCCCATTCGCTAAAAATCCCCTCAGCCAGCGCGCTGTAAGCGTCGGGAATAGCGCCTGCCATACGCGCCTGCGCATTCTGGCCGAAGCGGGTGGTTGGTGCGCGGCCCGGCAGCACCAGCCGCACGCGAACGTTGAACTGCGCCAGCTCAAGCGCCAGCGATTCGGTAAAGGCATTCACCGCCGCCTTGCTGGCCGTATAAACAGAGAGCAGAGGCAGCGGCCTCAGCGTAACCGTTGAGGTGACGTTGACGATGACGCCGTCCTTACGCGTTCTGAACTGCGGCAGCACCGCCTGGGTCATGGCGATAGTGCCCAGCGTGTTCGTCGCAAATACCTCCCGTATAGCCTCCACAGAAAATCCCTCAAGCGCGCCCAGCAGGCCGATACCGGCGTTATTTACCAGCGCATCAATCTCTCCGGCTGCTTCAATGGCTTGTTGAATGCTCTCCGCACTGGACACGTCCAGCGCGATCAGGCGCAGATTTTCGCTCTGCGGAAAGAGATCCTGATTTGGCGTACGCATGGTGGCGATCACCTTCCAGCCACGATCGAGGAACCAGCGCGCCGTTTCATGACCAAAGCCGGAAGAACAACCGGTAATCAGTATCGTTTTCATCATCAACTCCTTCAGGTTTAAGAAAGAAAAGCCTAAGCGTTGAGCGCCGGACTGGCTATAATTATCCGTCCGCATATTCTTCGCAGGAGTCCAGAGATGATCGATCCTTTAGCGGAAGTGGTGACGCTGTTACAACCCGCCGCCCGTTATACAAAAGTGGTCAACGGCGCAGGTCGCTGGGGCGTAAGGCGAACGGATGTCGCACAGCCTTTTTATTGTGCGGTGATGGAAGGTTGCTGCTGCCTGACGATTGACGGGGTTGCGCCGCGGCTGCTCAGACAGGGCGATTTTGTCCTGCTGCCCGCCGCCAGTGATTTCACCATGACCAGTGCGGAACCGCCTTCCCCTGAACACTTTGCCATTGCGCCGGTTACCCAACCGGACGGCGAAATCAGATCGGGCGAGCAACATGGCCCAGCGGATGTCCGGCTGCTTATCGGTCACTGTGTCTTTGCGTCGCCCGACGCGGGACTGCTGGTTTCTCTTCTGCCGAAACAGGTCCATGTGCGCGGAGAACGCCGTCTTGCCACGCTGGTGCAGCTGGTCAGCGATGAGTGGCGCGCCAGGCGCCCGGCGCGCGAGGTGATCCTGGCGCGTCTGCTTGAGGTATTGCTGATCGAAGCACTGCGATCGTCAGACGGAACCGCCGCCACGCCGGGGCTGATCGCAGGCCTGGCAGACGAACGGCTGGCCGTAGCGCTGCGTCAGATGCACGGCGATATCACCCGCAGCTGGACGATGGCAGAGCTGGCAAAAGCCGCCGCCATGTCGCGGTCGGCTTTCTTTGAACGATTCAGTCGCGCGATGGGCGTCGCGCCGATGGCCTATTTGCTTGCCTGGCGTATGGCCCGGGCAAAGCGTTTATTGTTGGGGAAAGAGAGTGTGGCCAGCGTTGCCGAACAAACGGGCTACCGTTCGGCAAGCGCCTTCAGCGTCGCCTTCAGCCGCTACGTGGGCATCGCGCCAACGCGTTTCGCCTCGCTCAGTCAGCCGCAGCCAGAAGACACAGTTTTTCCGCAACCTGATACGATTTAACAAACGAGGCGATCGGCAAAAATTCAAATTTAGAGTGAAAGTTATGCGCGCCGGTAAAGAAATTGGGCGTCAGCAGGCCTTTTGCGGAGAGGGCCGCGCCGTCGGTGCCGCCGCGCATCGGCGTGACTTTCGGTTCGATATCCAGCTGCCTCATTGCCTCAAAAATCAGATCGATTGCCCGGCGATCTTCGCCAACGGCATTGCTGATGTTGCTGTAGGTGTCGCTGAGAGTGAAGGTGACCTTGCCGGCGGGATAGTTCGCCGCAATTTTCTCCGCGACGTCGGCAATTTGCTGTTTCCGCTGCCGGAAAGAGGCCAGGTCAAAATCGCGAATTGACGCCTTCAGTCGCGCCTCACTGGCATTGGCGTTCATATCGTTAAACCAGATGTAGCCTTCGCGTCCTTCAGTGTGTTCCGGCGTCTCCTGACGATCAAAATGGCTGATAAAATCCCAGGCCATCAGCAGCGGATTAACCAGCACGTCTTTTGCTGACATAGGATGCGCGGTCACACCGGTAAAATGGATCTCGGCGGCGGCGGCATTAAAGTTCTCAAATACCACTTCACCCAGTTCGCAGCAGTCAATGGTCCAGGCAAAATCGACGTTAAAGCGCGTTTCCAGATCCAGCGCCTTTGCGCCGCGCAGGCCGATCTCTTCATCAGGTACGAAGGCCACCACGATGTCGCCGTGCGGCGTGGCATCGGTGAGGTTTTCCATCAACGTCATCACCACGGTGACCGCCGCTTTGTTGTCCGCGCCCAGCACGCTGGTGCCGTCGCTGAAAATAATCTCCTGTCCTGCATAAGCCGCGATTTCGGGGTGTTCAGCGGTGCGTAGCCAGATATCCTGTTCGGCATTCAGGCAGAGATCGTCGCCCTCAAAACGCAGCGTTTGCGGGTGAATATGCGGCGAAAGCCCGACATCAACGGTGTCAATATGGGTGATGAAACCAATACGCGGCGCAGAAGGGCGATTGCCCGGCTTGACGGCGGTTACCGTGGCGAATTCATCGACAACCACCTCCTGAAGCCCCATTTCGCGCAGCTCTTCCGCCAGCATGGCGGCCATATCATGCTGACCGGGCGTGCTCGGCAGCACGTCTGATGCCGCGTTGCTCTGGCTGGTGACGGATAAATAACGATAAAAGCGGGAGGTAAGCTGTTCGGCCAGTGTGGTCATGCTGTTTTCCTGTAAGCAGTAAGCGACAGGCCCTATTTACGGTCAGCTTCCAGGCGATTGCAAGCCTTCATCCGGCAAAGTGCTGAGACATAACTATACTGAATACCTGTGTAAATCAAACGGGAGACAGATATGACCATTCATAAGAAAGGGCAGGCACACTGGGAAGGTAATATTAAACAGGGTAAAGGCACGGTCTCTACCGAGAGCGGCGCGCTGAAAGAGCAGCCTTATGGTTTTAATACCCGTTTTGAGGGCAAGCCGGGCACCAACCCGGAAGAGCTGATTGGTGCGGCGCACTCCGCCTGCTTTTCAATGGCGCTTTCGCTGATGCTGGGCAATGAAGGCTATACGCCGGAGAGCATCGATACCGTGGCGGACGTTTCACTGGATAAAGTAGGCGAAGGCTTCAAAATCACCAAAGTCGCGCTACAAAGCCGGGTTAAACTACCGGGTATTGATGACGCGGCCTTCGAGAAAATCATCAATCAGGCCAAAGAGGGATGTCCGGTTTCTCAGTTAATGAATACGGATATTACGCTCGATTACCAGTTGAACTGATCCCCACCTTTCCCGTCCGTCACGGGCGGGAAAGTCTCTTCGCATTTCCTCCGCCCGGCCAACATCCTGAAATATAACCAAAATGAATAGCCTGAAACCGGCTTTTTTGCTGGCCCCGCATCGCCGTAGCGATTAGATTGTTAAAGGCTCTGGACAGATATAAAACAATCACAATGAGAGAAGATAATAATGAAAGGATCGCTACTACGGACAACCGTGGCCGCGCTGACGCTGGCGGTAGCCTCTGGCGCGGCGGCGAAAACGCTGGTTTTTTGCTCTGAAGGCTCGCCTGAAAACTTCAATCCGCAGTTATACACTTCCGGCACCAGCGTTGATGCCAGCGCGGTGCCGCTTTATAACCGGTTAGTGGATTTCAAACCTGGCACGACGGAACTGGTGCCGAGCCTGGCGGAAAGCTGGGAAGTCAGCCCGGATGGCAAGGTGTACACCTTCCATCTGCGCAAGGGCGTGAAGTTCCACAGCAGCAAAACCTATAAACCGACGCGCGACTTCAATGCCGACGACGTCATTTTCTCGTTTATGCGGCAGAAAGATCCCAACAACCCTTATCACAAGGTTTCAAACGGCACCTACGCCAACTTTGAAAGCCTGGAGTTTGGTTCGCTGATCCAGAAAATTGAGAAAGTGGATGACCATACGGTGCGCTTTACCCTGGCGCATGCCGAAGCGCCGTTTCTTGCCGATCTCGGCTGGTATTTCGCCTCCATTCTTTCCGCCGAATATGCCGACGCCATGCTGAAAGCGGGCACGCCGGAAAAAGTGGATCGTGATCCTGTCGGCACCGGCCCGTTTCAACTGGTGAGTTATCAGAAAGATGCCCGACTGTTGTTCCGGGCCTTCCCGGAATACTGGCAGGGTAAAGCGAAACTTGATCGGCTGGTGTTCAGCATTACGCCGGACGCCTCGGTGCGTTTTGCCAAACTTGAGAAGAACGAGTGTCAGGTGATGCCATTCCCGAATCCGGCCGATCTTAAGCGTATGAAGGAGAACAAAGACGTTACGCTGATGCAAAAAGCGGGTCTGAATACCGGTTTCCTCGCGTTTAATACCCAAAAAGCGCCGCTGGATAACGTCAGGGTGCGTCAGGCGCTCACCATGGCGATCAACAAACCCGCCATTATTCAGGCGGTGTTTCAGGGAACCGGTACTGTGGCGAAAAATCTGCTGCCGCCCGGCGTCTGGAGCGCAGATCAGGATCTGAAAGATTATGACTACGCGCCTGATAAGGCAAAAGCGCTGCTGAAAGAGGCGGGGATCAAAGAGGGCACCACCATCGATCTGTGGGCGATGCCGGTTCAGCGGCCTTACAATCCTAACGCGCGGCGCATGGCGGAGATGATTCAGGCCGACTGGGCGAAGGTCGGCATCAAAGCCAATATTGTCAGCTTTGAGTGGGGCGAGTACCTGAAAAGAGTGAAGAATGGCGAGCATCAGGCGGCGCTGATGGGCTGGACGACCGCGACCGGCGATCCTGATAACTTTTTTGGCCCGTTGTTCAGCTGCACCTCGGCCAACGGCGGTTCCAATTCGTCGAAGTGGTGCTACAAGCCTTTTGAAACGGTTATCACCAGCGCGCGCGCCGAGCAGGATCATAACAAACGCATTCAGCTATACCGTCAGGCGCAGCAAATCATGCACGATCAGGCGCCTGCGGTGATGATTGCGCACTCGACCATTTTCGAACCCGTCCGCAAAGAAGTGACCGGTTATGAAGTGGATCCTTTTGGCAAACATATTTTCTATCAGGTTGATCTCAAATAGCCCGCTGCGGCCTGCGCCTTAAACGCAGGCCGCTCATCCCGCCTGGCGGTTTTGCCGCCAGTGGTCAAGTATCCGGTCTACTTTTGAGCGATGTTCCGCATTCGCCGGTGTGTAAATAACCAGTCCCAAATCAGGCTGACCATCCAGCGTAAACGACGAATATTCAAACGCCAGATCGCCCACCAGTGGATGACGCGCGTGCTTCACGCCTTCGCCCTGATGCTGCACGTCATAGCTTTGCCAGAAGCGGCTGAACTCTGTACTGCTTTCGCTCAGCTCTTCGACCAGTTCCTTAACCTGTTCCAGCGCGCCCGCGCGAATAACCTCAGCACGAAATGCCGCCACGGCGGAAGCCGCATCGGCCTGCCAGTTGATCATCTTTTCGCGTACGAGCGGATCGGTGAAAAGGATGCGCATAATATTGCGTTGTGGCACCGCCATCAGCGTGTAGTCTTTCAGTACCGCTCTGGCCGCGTCGTTCCAGGCAACAATGTCCCAGGTGGCGGTTCTGATCAGCGCCGGGCTGTGCTCCAGCGAATCCAGCACGCGCTGAAGCTGTTTCGAAACCTGCTCATCCGGCCGGTAATGCGCCTGCGGTGGCCGCTGCTGCGCCAGCAAGAAAAGGTGTTCACGCTCTACGGCGCTGAGCCGCAGCGCCTGCGCCAGCCTGTCCAGCACCTCGGCGGACGGGGAGCCGCCGCGTCCCTGCTCAAGCCAGGTATACCAGGTGGCGCTGACGTTGGCGCGCTGTGCCACTTCTTCGCGGCGCAGGCCCGGCGTACGACGGCGGCGTGGTGAAATACCAAAGCTCTCAGGATCGAGTTTTCCTCGACGATCTTTCAGGTAGTGTCCCAGCAGTTTGCAGTCCGGTATCAACGTGTTTTCTCCTCAATGACTCTGTAAAGCCTGGCTGGTTTTGGCGACGGGTCAATGTGTATTCTCACCGCGGGTTCGCCGCCAGGTTAATGCCTCCGGCATCATACCTATCCATGATGATTAACTTCCTTTATTAAATCGATAAATGCTCTCAGCGCCGGGGGCATCTGACGGTTTCCCGGATAATATAAATAAAGCCCCGGAAAAGGCGGGCTCCAGTTGTCAAGAAGACGCCGGAGGCGGCCCGATGCCAGTTCCGCCATCACTGCGCTTTCCGGGACACAGGCAATCCCCAGCCCATCAACGGCGGCAGCGATCATCAGCGGGATAGTATTTAATGTAAGACGGCCGGGAACATCAATGGTGATCTCCTGTCCCTGCCGTGAAAATTCCCACTGGTAACGTTTGCCACTGGGCAACTGATGTCGAATGCATTCATGCCGGCGCAGGTCGTCCGGAACGGCGGGGGCCTGCCGCCCGGAAAGATAGCCTTCTGATGCCACAGTGATAAATCGCACCGGGCCGCCAAACCTCACGGCATTCATTCCCTGAGCGAGGCTTTCTCCCAGGCGAACCCCTGCATCGAACCCCTCTGCGACAATATCTATCAGGCGGCCTTCAGCAACAATATCAAGCGACACGTCCGGGTATCTTGCCAGAAAGTCCGGCACCACCTTGTGCAACAGGATTGCTGCCGCCGTTTCGGGGGCGTTGATACGTAACGTGCCAGCGGGTGATGCCCGAAATAGGGCGATGTTTTCCAGCGCGAGATTGACCTCTTTCAGCGCGGGAACCAGCGTTGCGCGCAGGCTGTGGCCCGCTTCCGTTAACGCTACGCTTCGGGTGGTGCGATTAAAAAGGCGAACGCCAAGCGTCTCTTCCAGCTGCCGGATGGTATGGCTGAGCGAAGAGGGCGCAATATTCAAAACCTGCGCGGCTTGTCGAAAACTGGTGTAGTCCGCAACGGTAATGAACGCATTCAGATCGTTGAAAGAAGGTTGTGACATTGTTCGTTTTTAACCAACAGTTTATTGAGTATTGTTGGTATAGTATACATGAGTAAGATCTGACAATAATAAATCTCATTAATCTGGAGTGGAGATTTTATTATGCAGACCTGGATGATAAGCGGTGTTTCTTCCGGACTGGGCCGGATCCTGACTGAAAAACTTCTTACCCGTGGTGATAACGTCGTGGGGCTGACTCGCGATCTGCGCAAAACGCATGAACTTAAAGAACGCTATCCCGAGCAGTTTCATTTAATTCAGGCTGACCTGCGTGACACCCTGGCAGTGAGCAATGCAGTCGATGAGGCGTTCAGGTTTTCCGGACGCATCGATCGTATTGTAAGTAACGCGGGTTACGGCGTTTTCGGGGCGGCAGAGGAAACTGACGATCGGCATCTGCGTGACATTATCGATACCAACCTCATCGGATCGATCGTACTGATACGTTCTTCTCTTCCTCACCTGCGGCGTCAGGGGGGAGGCCGTATCCTACAGATCTCAAGCGAGGGTGGCCAGATAGCCTATCCGGGATTCAGTCTTTATCATGCATCAAAATGGGGAATTGAAGGTTTTATCGAATCGGTTGCCCAGGAAGTCAGCCCGTTTGGTATTGATTTTGTCATTGTTGAACCCGGCCCGGCCCGAACGGATTTTGGCAATGCGCTTGTGCGGCCTGAACCTTTACCCGATTACGAAGGTACGGCTTCCGCACAGATCAGGAAATCGCTCGACAGCGGCGGTTGGGTAATTAAAGGCGATCCGGTACGGATGGTCGATGCAATGCTGAACGTGGCCGATCATCAGTCTCCGCCGCTGCGGCTGATTCTGGGTGCCGATGCCCACGCCGGCGTGCGGCGTGCGCTGAAATCGCGCCTTGCTTTACTGGATGAGCAGCAACGCGTTGCGGCGGCGGCCGATTTCAGTCAGGAGGAGCTGGATGCCTTTGCGGATTGATGCCGACATTAGCAGGGTGTAAATCGTCGAGCGGGCAATATTAAGCTTCACCCGACGGTGGTAAAAACTCGCCGCAACACCAGCGGCGAGTTTTTTTTTCAGGCGTTAGAACCACCATCTACCGTCAGCGCGGTGCCGGTGATGTAGTTTGCTGCCGCGCTGGCCAGAAAGGCCACCGCGTCGGCAATATCGTCAGGTTTACCGTAGTGGCCCAGCGACGTCTGTTTACGGTTTCCCTCAGCAAAATCGCCGTTGGCCGCCGGGTTCATATCGGTGTCGATCGGTCCCGGCTGTACGAGGTTGACCGTTATGGCCTGCGGGCCGAGATCGCGTGCCAGGCCTCGTGTGAAGGCGAGCAGCGCCGACTTGGTCAATGAGTAAACCGTCACGCCCGCCATTGGTACGCGCTCCGCCAGGCACGAGCCGGTACTGATGATCCGCCCACCCTGTTTAAGGTGCGGAATAGCGGCCTGTGAGGCGAGGATCACTGCACGGATATTAATATTAAGTAGCGCATCAATCTCCTCCAGGCTCATCTCCGGCAGCGAACCCGAACGGGCGATCCCCGCATTGTTTACCAGAATATCAAGACCGCCAAGGCTGCTGACCGCCTCATTGACGGAACGCGTCACCGCAGCCGCATCTGCGCTGTCGGCCTGAATGGCAAAGCCGCGCCGCCCCTTGTTCTCAATAGCTTTAACCACGCCGGCGGCTTTGTCCGCCGCGTGCTCGTAGGTGAGAGCGACATCTGCGCCTTTTTCCGCCAGCGCCAGTGCAATAGCGGCACCGATACCACGCGACCCGCCGGTGACCAGCGCGCGCTTACCTGTCAGTTCATTCATTGCCTGTTCCTCTGTGATTATATTTATGTAGTGATCGACACATAAATTAGGATGGTTGCACAAACCCGTCAATCGGTTTATATAACGATCCATGCATAAATCAGAGAAAACGGCACAGTCCGCTAAAAATACGCCTTCACGCGCGCGTGGACGCCCGCGCGCGTTCGATCCGGACGCCGCACTGGCAAAAGCAACGCGTCTGTTCTGGCAAAAGGGGTATGAAGCCACTTCCATTTCGGATCTCACGGCCGCGATGGGAATTGGTTCGCCCAGCCTTTACGCGGCCTTCGGATCGAAAGAAGCGCTTTATCTGGAGGCATTGCGTCACTATCGCACATGCTATGAATCGCTGATCTGGGAGCGATTTCTGTCAGCCGCTACGGCTCGCGAGGCGGTGACAGCGCTGCTGATGGATTCCGCTCGCGCCTTGACGGAGGGCATCAGCGAGATCCCGAACGGCTGCATGGTGACGCTTTCGATGGTGGGCAGCGAGGGACACAGCGAACTGGGCGAGGTCGTCCGGTCAATGCGCGCGGTTACTTTTCAACGCCTCGAGGCGCGGCTGCGTCAGGCTGTGGAAACGGGTGAGATCCCGGAGCAGGTCGATATACCGGCGCTCGCGCGCGTGGTGCAAACCCTGCAAAACGGCATGTCCATTCTGGCGCGGGACGGCGTAAACCGGGCGGAACTGGAAGGGATGGTCACAATGATGATGGCGGGATGGGACGCCAGAACCACGTTAAACAACGCGAAGTAATGGCGCCCTGACCGGCAGGCGTCAACCGTGGCTTCTGAGCTGTGGAAAGCGACGAATGCTCCACAGGCACCACGCCAGCGAAAACAGTCCAATGGTGCCGCCCGCGTAGCCGATGCTGCCCATATTGAGATGCAGACTCACCTGATTGCCCAGCAGCGCGCCGCCGCCGATGCCGATATTATAGATCCCGGAGAGCAAAGCCATCGCCACGTCAGTCGCATCCGGCGCCAGATTCAGCACCCGTACCTGCACCGCCAGGCCGATAATCATCATCGCCATTCCCCAGATGATACACAGCCAGGCGATAGCGATGGCGTGCGTGGCGGCCAGAAACAGCGTCAGCATGCAGGCGGAAACCAGCGCAATAGCCGTCACCAGGAAGCTGGCCGGATAGCGGTTGCCGAAGGTGCTGAACAGTATGCTGCCGACGATGCCCGCTGCGCCAAATATCAGCAGCAGCAGCGTGGTGAAGTTATCGCTCATTTGCGCCACGTTCTGGATAAACGGTTCAATGTAGCTGTAGGCGGTGTAATGCGCGGTCACAATGGCTGCGATCAACACATACAGCGCCACCAGCGCCGGACGGCGAAACAGCATCGGCACGCTTTTCAGCGAGCCGCTGTGCTCGCTGGGTAGCGGCGGCAACAGCTTTGCCAGGCAGATCAGGGTGATCAACGCCACGCCGCCAATGACGCCAAAGGTGATTCGCCAGCCAAGGTATTGTCCGATCAGACGACCCAGCGGCAGGCCCAACACCATCGCCAGCGCGGTGCCGGTTGCCAGCATGCCCAGCGCCTGCGTTTTTTTCCCGGCGGGTGCCACACGGATCGCCAGCGACGCGGTGATCGACCAGAAAATAGCGTGCGACAGCGCAATACCGATACGTGACGCCACCAGCGTGCTGAAGCTCCACGCAACGGTGGAAAAGGCGTGGCTGGCGATAAACAGGATAAAGATAGCGATGAGCAGAAAGCGGCGCTCAACCTGGCTGGTCAGCAGCATCAGCGGCAGCGAAAGCAGCGCCACCACCCAGGCATAAATAGTCAGCATCAGGCCGACCTGCGCGGTCTGCATCGAGAAGCTGTCGGCGATGTCAGAAAGCAGACCGACGGGCACAAACTCGGTGGTGTTAAAAATAAAGGCGGCAACGGCGAGCAGGATGACGCGCAGCCACGCCGTTTTGCGTGAAACAGTAGTTGATTGCATCAGGTTAACAGCTTATTGATAAGTGATTAATTTCGCTGAGACGAAGTCGAAAAAGTATCGCTATATTGTGATGCAAATCACATTAATAAGACATCGAAAATTCGCCTTTTTTGTAAATCAGCCATTTCATATTTACAGCATGTCGGGGCGAAACAGCGAACGGCGACTGACGTGTTTGCCGGAAAGCATAAATTCGCCGTCGCCGCAGTAGTGGATCGTTTCCGGTTTTTCAGGAGATGCGGCAACATGGGCTTTAATTACTTCAAAAATAAAAAAGCTGAAGCCGTCCACCAGTTGATCATTATGAAGCGTGCACTCAAAACTGGCATGACACTCTGCAATCAACGGCGCGCTGACGCGTTCGCCTTTTTCCGCCGTCAGGGCAAAATCATGAAATTTGTCGCATCGCGTGCCGCTACAGTTGCCGATTTTCACCACCGTCTCCAGCAGCGAGGAGGTGGGCAGGTTGATGACGCATTCACCGCTCTGACGAATCAGTTGGTTACTGTGGTTTCCGGCGGAGATCATACAGCCGATTAGCGAGGGGGAAAATTCAAGAACGGTATGCCAGCCCAGCGTCATAATATCCGTTTCGCCATCATGCTGCGATGAAACCAACACCACCGGGCCTGGCTCCAGAAAATGGCGCACGTTGCTGACCGGAAAATCAATTTTTTTCATCTGGTGAGTCATCATTATTTCTCCCGTTAACGGGATAATTATAGATGACCCTGGCCGATGCTGGCAGACATTCACACCCCGTTACGAATTCCCGCACGGCGTTTTCATTCGATAAAGAAGAAATTATTGTGCGGGTGCGCTACCCTGGAGACAGTGTGTGGCTGCGGTCGCGCTTAGCTAAAGGAGAACGTTTATGAGTCAGCATCCCGCGGTGGCGGTATTAGGATTAGGTGCGATGGGCCATGCCTTCGCAGCGAATTTACTGAAAAACGGCTTTTCGACCTCAGGCTGGAACAGGACTAAATCGCGTGGCGACGATCTTAAAGCGGCCGGTCTGACCCTGGCTAACTCGCCCCAGCAGGCCGTTGAGCAGGCCGGCGTGGTTATCACCATGCTCGCCGATGCGGCGACAACGGAGAGCGTTCTTGAGCAGGCGTCTTCAGCGCTGAAAAACGGTGCCATCGTGGTACAAATGGGCACAATTGGCGTTGAGGCCACGGAAAAACTGATCGGCTTTTTTGCCGAACGTCGTCCCGACGTCGTGTTTATCGATGCGCCGGTTTCCGGCACCAAAACGCCGGCGGAAAATGCGCAAATCGTGGTGCTGGCCAGCGGCGACCGCCAGCGCGCCGCCGCCGTTGAACCGGTATTCGCCGCCATTTCAAAAGCGACAAAGTGGCTGGGCGCGGCCGGTTCGGCTTCGAAAATGAAGCTGGTGGTCAACGCCTGGCTGATTTCGATGGTGCAGGGGCTGTCCGAAAGCATGCAGATGGCGAAAGAGTTTGGCTTTACTTCTGACGATCTCTGGTCAGTGCTGGAGGGCGGGCCGCTGGCCGTGCCGTACGCCAGTGCCAAATTGGAAATGATGAAAGAAGGGCGCTACGATCCTCAGATGCAGCTGACCTGGGCACTGAAAGATGCCAGGCTGGCGCTGTCGGCGGCTAAAGACAGCGAACTGCCGGGACTGCGGCTGATCGCCGATGTCTGGCAGGAAGCGGTAAACGCCGGCTATGGCGAAAATGATTTATCAGTGGTTTATCACTATCTGAGTGAGAAGACGCTGTAAGCACGCCCTGTAGAACCGCACGGAGGTCTTTATGCAGAAACTGTACGGCGCGCCTGGCTGGGGTTCGGCCATTAGCGAAATCATGTTTACGCTGGCGGACGAAGCCTATCAACTGGTGGACGTGACAGGTTTTGATAAGCCCGGCCCGGCGCGGGAGCGTTTGCTGGCGGTTAATCCGCTGGCGCAGGTGCCGACGCTGGTGCGCGCTGACGGTTCTGTTATGACCGAAACCGCCGCCATTGCCCTGATGCTGTTGGATGAGAACCCGCATCTCGCACCGTCGGCGGGCACCCCGCAGCGTCAGCAGTTTTATCGCCTGTTGATCTGGCTGGTGGCCAACGTTTATCCCACGCTGACCTACGGCGACTATCCCGCACGCTGGGTCAACACGGCGCCAGAAGAGCTGGAAAGCTCGACCGATCGCTACCGCGAGTCGCTCTATCTCTGGCTGGAGAGCCAGGCAGGGGAAGGGCCATACTGGTTTGGCGAGCAGGTCAGTCTGCTTGACGCTTATTTTCCGGTAATAATGTGCTGGCGGCCGCGAAAAGCCTGGTTTGAGCAACATACGCCAAAACTCGTCCAGATTGCAGAAAATGTACGGGGTTTGCCGGTGCTGGAAAGGGTGGTGGACGCTAACCAGTTAAAGACATAATTTTATGTTATTCAATGCAATAGCGTAAATAGCAGTAATCGCTAACGTCGTTTCTTCTAAAATGCAACAATATTTGTTATATTAACGACGTGGTTTTTTTTATAGTTAACTGATTTTTAATGCTTTTTTATAAAGGCGCCAACCGGCGTTTAAAAGCAAGGATCTGAACATGCTTGATATTCGTTTTCCTACGGCCTTACAAATGGTGCTCTGTGTGGCCCATGCGGAGCGGGAAGGTAAACGCAGCACCAGCAAAATTCTGGCGATGGGCCTGAATGCAAACCCGAGTTTTGTGCGCAAAATGATGGTGCCGCTGACCCGGGACGGCATCATCGTCTCCACGCTCGGCCGCTCGGGCACCATCCGTCTGGGTCGTCCGGCGCAGGAGATTACCCTGTGTGATATTTATCTTTCGGTGCTGGAAGATAAGCCGCTGATGGCAGGGCGACCGGAAGTCCCGCCGCGCTGTCTGGTGAGCGCCAACGCCTGTTGGTATTTTAAAGAGCTGGCCCGCGAAGCCGAGCAGGCCTCGCTGGACGTACTGGCGAAGCGCACGGTGGCAGACGCCTTGAAAGATATTCACGATCGCGATCGTCGTTATCCCGAAGGAAGCTGCGAATTGCAGACCGCCGAGGAAAAAGCGGACCTTTAGACGTTGCCAGAGAAAAAGCCGGACGCAGTGTGCGTCCGGCTTTTTTTATGCCCGCGTGCCGCCCTCGCAAGGACGGCGGCGACGGCTCAGCTTTCCAGCGCGGGTGTTTCTGCGGCGTTCTCGCGGCGCGTAACCAGCTTGCGCAGCGCAACGTAGAACACCGGCGTCAGAAACAGGCCAAACAAGGTTACGCCAAGCATGCCGGCGAACACCGTGATGCCGGTAACGGTACGCACTTCGGCACCGGCACCGTGGCCCAGCATCAGCGGAATTGTCCCGGCGATGAAGGCGATAGAGGTCATTACAATGGGACGCAGGCGCAGGCGACATGCCTCCAGCGCCGCTTCCATGATGGTGCGTCCCTGCATCTCCAGTTCGCGGGCGAACTCAACGATCAGAATGGCGTTTTTACAGGCCAGTCCCATCAACACCACCAGCCCGACCTGCACAAAGACGTTGTTATCGCCCCCGGTCAGCCAGACGCCAAACAGCGCCGACAGCATGGTGACCGGCACGATCAGGATCACCGCTAACGGCAGCGTCCAGCTTTCATAGAGCGCGGCCAGCACCAGGAAGGCCAGCAGAACGGCGACCGGGAAGACGATCACCGCCGCATTTCCCTGCGTCGCCTGCTGATAGCTCAGATCGGTCCATTCCACATTCATGCCGGGAGGCAGGATCTGTTCGGCGAGCGCCTGCACTTTTTGCATCGCCTCGGCGGAGGAGAGCATGCGCGGATCGGCATCGCCAATTAAATCTGCCGCCGGGAAACCGTTATAGCGAATCACCGGATCCGGCCCGTACGTGGTGGCGATATTGACCATGCTGCCAATCGGCACCATTTCGCCGCGCGCGTTGCGGGTGCGTAAATCAGCAATATCACTGACGCTGTCGCGGAACTGACCGTCTGCCTGCGCATAAACGCGCCATGTGCGGCCAAAGCGGTTGAAGTCGTTGATGTAAGACGAGCCGAGATAGGTTTGCAGCGTGCCGAACAGATCGTTCAGCGCCACGCCCTGCGCCTTCGCCTTGTCGCGATCGACCTGCGCATCCAGCTGCGGCACGTTGGCCTGATAAGTTGAGATCGGGAAGTGCATGCCCGGCGTTTGCATGATGGTGCCCGCCATGGCGCTCGCCGCATCCTGAAGCGCGCCGTAGCCGAGGCCCGCCCGATCCTGAATATAGAGGGAATAGCCAGAACCCTGGCCCAGCCCGAGGATTGGCGGCGGCAGGATCGAGAAAGTAAAGCCTTCCTGAATTTGCGCCAGCTTGCCGTTAATTTCAGCATTGATCTCCGCCGCGCTGCGTGACCGCTGGTTCAGCGGCTTAAGCGTGAAAAAGACCGTGCCGGTGTTCGGCGTATTGGTGAACTGCAACGCGTTCAGACCCGGAAAGGCAATGGCATCCGCCACGCCGTCGGTATGCAGCGCGATGTCACTCATTTTGCGGATCACGGCGTCCGTGCGCTCCAGCGATGCGCCTTCCGGCATCTTAACGCCACCGATCAGGTAGAGCTTGTCCTGCGTAGGAATAAAACCGCCGGGAACCAGCCTGAACATCACGCCCGCGCCAACCAGCAGCAGAATATAGACGCCGAACACGGCGCCGCGCCGACGCAGGATGCGTGACACGCCGCCCTGATAGCGCGCTGAGTTGCGGTTGAAAAAGCGGTTAAACGGGCGGAACAGCCAGCCGAAAAGGGCGTTGATCACCCGTGTGGGACGATCCGCCGGCGCGCCGTGCGGCTTCAGCAGCAGCGCCGCGAGCGCGGGCGACAGCGTCAGAGAGTTGATGGCAGAGATGACCGTTGAAATCGCAATGGTCACCGCAAACTGTTTATAGAACTGGCCGGTGACGCCAGAAAGAAACGCCATTGGCACGAATACCGCGCACAGCACCAGCGCGATAGCGATGATCGGCCCGGAGACCTCGCGCATCGCCTGATGCGCCGCCGCGCGGGGCGCCAGACCCTCTTCAATATTACGCTCGACGTTCTCAACCACCACGATGGCGTCATCCACCACGATACCTATCGCCAGCACCAGCCCGAACAGGCTCAGCGTATTCAGCGTGAAGCCAAGCAGATAGAGCACGGTAAACGTTCCGACCACCGAAACCGGCACCGCCAGCAGCGGAATAATCGAAGCGCGCCAGGTTTGCAGGAACAGGATCACCACCAGCACCACCAGCAGCACGGCTTCCAGCAGGGTATGCACCACCGAACTGATCGAGTCACGGACAAAAATGGTGGGATCGTAAGGCGCCTTCCAGGTGACGCCCGCCGGGAAGCGCGTCTCCAGCTCAGCCATTTTGGCGCGCACTTCATTCGACAGATCGATGGCGTTAGCGCCAGGCGCCTGGAACACGCCGATGCCTACCGCGTCTTTATTGTTTAACTGCGCGCGCAGCGCATAGCTCCCGGAGCCCATCTCAATGCGCGCGACGTCGCGCAGGCGAACAATCTGCCCGTCATCGCCGCTTTTCAGGATGATATTGCCGAACTCTTCTTCACTTTGCAGACGCCCGCGGGCGTTGATGGAGAGCAAAAAGTCGCTTTTGGTTGGCATCGGCTCCGCGCCAAGCTGCCCGGCAGAAACCTGTACGTTCTGCTCCTGCACGGCAGCAACCACGTCGTTGGCGGTCATCCCGCGCGCCGCCACTTTTGTCGGATCGAGCCAGATGCGCATGGCATATTCGCCCGCGCCAAAAATCTGTACCTGTCCGACGCCGGGCAACCGCGCCAGCTCATCTTTTACCTTCAGCTGGGCGTAGTTGCGCAGATAGAGCGAGTCATAACGTCCGTCCGGCGAATCAAGGTGCACCACTAAGGTCATGGTCGGCGACTGTTTCTGCGTGGTGACGCCCTGGCGGCGCACGTCTTCCGGCAGCCTTGCTTCCGCCTGCGCCACGCGGTTTTGCACCTGCACCTGCGCCCGATCGGGATCGGTACCCGGACGGAAGGTCACCGTGGTCACCAGCACGCCATCGGAACCGGCAATTGATTTCATGTACATCATGTTTTCAACGCCGTTGATCGCTTCTTCCAGCGGCGTGGCAACGGTTTCGGCAATCACTTTCGGGTTGGCACCGGGATATTCTGCGCGAACCTGAACGCTGGGCGGCACCACGTCGGGATATTCGCTGACAGGCAGCAACGGGATGGCAATCAGTCCGGAGACAAAAATCAGAATCGACAGCACGGCGGCGAAAATCGGCCGGTCGATAAAAAATCTGGAAAAATCCATAGCGGTTCCTGCGGGTCAGTTTAAAGGGCGGCTGGCGTCATCGGCACCGTTTTTGCGTTAACCGGCATGCCCGGCATGAAGACTTTCTGAACGCCATCAACGATCACCCGATCGCCTGGCTTAAGACCGCGCTGCACAATACGCAGCCCGTTAGCCAACTGGCCGGGTTGAATATCGCGACGCTGTGCTTTGTTCTGCCCATCCACGACATAAACGTATTTGCGATCCTGATCGGTCAGCACGGCTTTATCGGATACCAACAGGGCAGGGAAGTCCGCGCGGCCGGGAAGCCGAACCCGTGCGAACAGACCCGGCGTATAGCGGCGCTGGCGATTATCCAGCAGCGCACGCATGCGGATGGTTCCGGTGCTGGCAATCAACTGGTTATCGGTAAAGTCCACCCGCCCTTCATGGGGGTAGCCGTCTTCGCCCACCAGGCCAATTTTGACCGGCAGCGGTTCACCGGCATGACCAGCGCCTTCACCGCTGCGCTGGCTTTGTTGATAGCGCAGGAAGGTTGCCTCATCAACGTCAAAGTAAACATAAACGGTATCCAGCGAGACCAGCGTGGTCAGCACGCTGCTGCTGTCTCCGGCGGTCACCAGGTTGCCGCTGGTGATCATCGCGCGGCTGGCGCGACCGTCGATAGGGGCGGTGACGTGGGTGAAATCCAGATTGAGCCGCGCCATATCCACCGCGGCCTGGGCCGACAGCACGTTAGCCTGCGCCTGGCTGGCTGCCGAGCGACGTTGTTCCGCCGCCTCCCGTGAGATGGCCTGAGAGCCAATCAGCTTTTCCGTTCGCCCCGACTCGCTACGCGCCTGCTGCGCCTGCGAACGGGCGCTCGCCAGTTCGGCTTCGGCACGCGCCAGTTCAGCGCGGTAGGTACGCGCGTCAATGGTAAACAGCACATCGCCTTTTTTTACTTCCTGGCCTTCAACGTAGTTAACGCGATCGATATAGCCGGTAACGCGCGGGCGAAGCTGGACACTTTGTACCGCTTCAATACGTCCGTTGAAATTATCCCACTGGCTGACGGTCTGTTGTTCAACGGCGGCGGCGCTGACCTGCGGTGCGGGCGGTGCGCTTTGTTCGGCGCTTTTTGAATCGCATCCCGCCAGCACAAGAGCGGTAAGCAGAAGTAGCGCGACGGGCCGCAGGCGCGGCGAGGCGATAGATTTCATAATGTGAGTCCCTGTAGCAGTTGCATGACGACGTAAGAAGCAGAGTACGGAAAAGCGCACAAAGTGTATCTTTTACAGATGCACTAAACAGGTGGATTGTAAAAAGGAGGAAAAGATAGTGCAAGTTTTATTGTTGCATTTAGCACTTTTCTGTCAAGAGGGTGTTAATAAATTGGAGAGAGGAAGAGTGTCAGAAGATCGCATTTAATGCAACAATTAAACTTGCATTAAATTAGTGCTTCTACTATTGTGCATAAGTGCATTCATTAAAGATACCTTTTACCCCGGTATGGGGAGAAGGTCAACCTCGTTGGCGAGGTTCTGAAGGGGAAAGACTATGAGCCATGATGATTTCATTAACGATCTGGTTGAGTGGATCGATAGCCATATTGAAGGGAAAATGGATTTAGATACCGTGGCGGAGCGGGCGGGCTACTCTAAGTGGCACCTGCAACGGATGTTTAAACAACACACCGGCTATGCCCTGGGTGAATACATCCGCGCGCGTCGCCTGAAAAAATCGGCTGAGCGACTGGCCGGCGGCGCTGAACCAATTCTGGAAGTGGCGATCTCCTTTGGTTTTGATTCACAGCAGTCGTTTAACCGTAGCTTTAAGCGTCAGTTCGGTCAGTCGCCGGGCGCATGGCGTCGTCAGGTTCAGGTCAGCGCCTGAACCCGTAGCAAAGCGGGCATGGCGCCCGTTTTTTTTACCTGTCACTGGCGCTCGTGCCGCTCAGGAGAGCGTATACTGTCTGAATTGTAGCGAGTTTTTAATTTCAGACAGGAATCGTCAACCCGATGTTGTCACTCAACAAACGCAATACCTCTGAAGCGGCCAGCTATCTGCTGGTGCTCTTTGCGCTTTTAATGATTTTCCCGCTGCGGCTGCTGCCGTGTTTTCTGGCGGGCTTTATCGTTTATGAAACGGTACTGGCATTGACACCCTGGGTCGAGCGTCTGGTCAAAGGCCCGCTGGCGCGCTGGATCATTATCTTTTTCCTCACCCTGATCGTGGTGATGGCGCTGGTGCTGGGCATCACAAAACTGATTGGTTTCCTGCTGCATGATTTCCACAATCTTGCCGCCTTCCACGCGGCAGCCAGCAAGCTGCTGGAAGACGCGCAGCGCACGCTGTCGCCGGTGGTGACGCGTTATCTGCCTGCTGATATTGATGAGCTGCAACACCAGCTGATTACCTGGCTGCGGGAGCATCTGGTGGTGGTGCAGACGTTTGGCCGCACGGCGGCGCATACCTTTGCCACCATGTTAATCGGCATGCTGCTGGGCGCCATCATTTCGCTCCGAGTCAGTCATGACGGTATAAAAAATGCTCCGCTCAAACAGGCGCTGTTGCAGCGCCTGACCCTGCTGGCTGCCTCATTTCACAACGTGGTTTTCGCACAACTCAAAGTGTCGCTGGTGAATACGCTGTTGACCTGCGGGTTCCTGTTTGGCGTGCTGCCGCTGTTCGGCCTGCATTTTCCCTTTGCCAAAACGGTAGTGGTGCTGACCTTTATTGCCGGACTGCTGCCCATTATCGGCAACCTGATCTCTAATACCGTTATTACGCTGATCGGTCTCTCAATTTCCCTGAAAGCAGCGGTGATCGCCATTATTTTCCTGATACTGGTGCATAAGCTGGAGTACTTTATCAATGCACGGATTTTTGGTTCGCGTATCAATGCGAAAACCTGGGAGATCCTGCTGGCGATGCTGGTTTTCGAGTCTGCATTCGGTCTGGCGGGCGTGGTAGCCGCACCGTTGTACTACGCCTATCTGAAGAGTGAACTTTCTCACGCCCGATTGATTTAACAGTCAGCCGCACAGTAAAGTTCCCGCCTTTTACGTCGATAACCTGGTCAGAAGATCCCGAAAAGGTTCGGGATCTGCCATCACCGGGGCGACCTATGAAATTATCAGATTTTAAAATCAGCCTGCGGCTGGGGGTACTGGCCGCCATTTTACTCGCCGCCACCCTGTTTATCGGGTTGACCGGCCTGATTACCAATGAAAATTCGCTGCGGCAAAACAGCCAGATCATGCGGCAGGAAATGCAGATTGAGCAGATTATTGATACTGCACGCAATGCGCAGGTGCAGTTTAAAATTCAGGTGCAGGAGTGGAAGAACCTGCTGCTGCGCGGGCAGGATCCAAAAAATTTCGATAAATTCAAAGCGTCGTTTACCGAACAGAGTCAGGTGACGCAAACGCTGTTGGATAAGCTTATCGCCGCCATGCCTGCGGTGGGCATGTCCACCGCCGAGGTGGTAAAAACCAGAGCGCTTCATGCGGAGCTTGAGCAGCACTATCTTACCGCGCTTCAGGCCTGGCAGCCGGGTGATATCACCAGCGCGCAGCGCGTTGACCATCTTGTCACCGGTATTGACCGCCTGCCAACGCAGATGATCGATCAGACGGTCGCTCAGGTGCTTGAACATACCGTTAAAATGCATCAACGGATTGAAGCGGATAATCAGCTCGCCTGGCAGCGCACCCGTCTGCTGTTGCTGGTTTCTATGCTGGCGGCGCTGCTGGCGGGCAGTATCATTACCTGGTGGCTGGTGCGCAGTATCACGCGGCCGCTGGCGCAGGCGGTGAAAATCGCGCAAACGGTCGCCGCAGGCGATCTCCAGACGCAGATTGAGGTGAAAGGGCGTGATGAAACCGCTTCCCTGATGGCGGCGCTGAAAGAGATGAACGGCAACCTGACCCGCATCGTCTCCGATGTGCGTGAAGGCACAGAAACCATCGCCACCGCCTCGGCGCAGATCGCGCTGGGTAGTCAGGATCTCTCCTCGCGCAATGAAGCGCAGGCCAGCGCGCTGGAAGAGACGGCAGCCTCGATGGAAGAGCTGACCTCGGTAGTGAAAAAGAATGCCGACAATGCCCGCCATGCGAGTGATATTGCTTTAACCGCCACCTCTGCGGCGCAGCAGGGTGGGAACGTGGTTGAAGAAGTGGTGCAGACGATGGGCGACATCCACAACTTTTCTCATCAGATTAGCAACATTATCAGCGTAATCGACGGCATTGCCTTCCAGACCAATATTCTGGCGCTGAACGCGGCGGTTGAGGCCGCCAGAGCGGGTACGGAAGGGCGCGGCTTTGCGGTCGTCGCGTCAGAAGTTCGCGCGCTTTCCCAGCGCTCAGCGACGGCGGCCAAAGACATCAAAACGCTGATTGACAGCTCGGTGTCGCGCATCAACGCCGGTAATGCACTGGTGGCGCGCGCGGGCGAATCGATGGCGGATATTGTCGATCACGTGCAGCGTGTCAGTTCGCTGGTGGCGGAGATTTCGCTGGCAAGCGGTGAGCAGAGCGTCGGAATCGATCAGGTGAACCTTGCGGTTACCCAGATGGATTCCGCTACCCAACAAAACGCCTCGCTGTCGCAGGAGTCAACCGTGGCGGCGCAGTCGCTGCAAACGCAGGCCGAGCACCTGTTGCGCAGCGTCAGCGTATTTAAGCTGGCGCCGTACAAGCGCTGATCTGCTGGCCGCCGCAAGGCCGTAGATCTCCGGCCTCGCGGCGGCTACAATTCCGCCATGAATAAAAAACTTATCATTGCGGCGATTTTCGCTCTGGTAGCGACCATCGCCGGTCTTCGCCACCCCTCTTCAGATACCACGCCTGGCCATGACAACGGCGATATCAGCACGCTTACTCAGCAGCAGCGCGTGGCTGACTACCTGCGCCAGCATCAGCGCCTGCCGTCTTACTATCTCACAAAAGATGAGGCACGCCGTCAGGGATGGCAGCCGGCCAGCGGTAATCTCTGTGACATTCTGCCGGGCAGGGCGATTGGCGGCGACCGCTTCTCGAATCGCGAGGGACGGCTACCGCAGCAGCAGGATCGCCGCTGGTTTGAAGCGGATGTGAACTATCGCTGCGGACGACGCGGCAGCGATCGGCTGATCTGGTCAAGCGATGGCATGATCTACCTCACCCGCGACCATTATCGCCATTTCGAGCAGGTGAAATAGATGAATAAAGTCAGCTTCGATTTTGACCATATCCAGGACGTTGAGGGTTTTTATCGCCGTTTTGCTCAGTGTTTCACGCTGGACGATAATTTTGGTCACAACCTTGATGCGCTGTGGGATGCGCTGACTGGCCTGATTGATTTACCGGTACGTATCACGCTGCGCCATCTTTCACGCCACCCGGATCCCGCACAGTTTGATGATATTTGTGCGGTATTACATGAAGCCGAAGCCGTACTGGCGGGCGGACTGGTATTGAGGCTTCATTAGCGCCTCACTTCAGCGCATCTCTTCGCCGAGATGGCGGCGCACCCATTTCACCTCTTCCGACGCCGTACGGCCAAAATGCCGCTTAAAGTCACGACTGAACTGCGCGGTACTTGCATAGCCAACCTGCGCGGCGACATCGGCGATGGTGCGGTGCTGACCGGCAATCATCAGTCGTGCTTCATGCAGCCGCATTGCTTTCAGATATTGTATCGGACTGCTACCGGTTACCTCCCTGAAATGGATATGGTAGGAAGACACGCTCATGCCCGACGCTTTTGCCAGATCGGCGAGGGCGATTTTCGTACTGTAGTTTTCCCGAAGCCAGCTCAGGCTGCGAACGACCCGTCCTGCAACCCCTTTTTGCTGCAATGCGGCAACGAGAGCGCCGCCCTGCGGGCCGATCAGCACCCGATAATGCAGCTCGCGCAGCAGCGCGCTGCCAAGCACGGCAGCCTCAGCCGGTTTGCCAAGGGCCGTCAGCAGGCGCAGTAGCAGCGACTGCACGTCCGGCCCGGTTTTGCTTGATACCAGGCCACGCGGCCTGTGCGACGGCAGCTGCGCGTGTCGCTCAATCTGCATCACGATATCAGCGGCGGTCTGCATATCAAACTCCACATAGATCGCCAGTAGCGGTCGCGCCGGGCTGGCCTCGGACTGCATTCGAAAAGGAACGGGCAGCGCAACGGCCAGATAATGCTCCTCGTCGTAAAGGTAGAGCTCGTTTTCCAGCATGCCTGTTTTACTGCCTTGCAGGACAAACACCGCCCCGGGTTTGTAAAGCACGGGCACGTCATTAAGCACCGTTTCGGTGCGTAAAATTCTTACTGCATCAAGCAGGGTGGCGTTGTAACCTGGCGCGGGCGCCAGCGCGTCTGCCAGCGTGACAAGCTGCTCTCTGAGCGCGCGCGAGGACGACGGAAAAACAGGATTGAGCAACATATTACGATGATCCGCAATCGAAGGGCGTGGTAGTAAAGAGTATTTTGCAAACTCCACTTTAATCAAGGAGAGTTTATCCATTATGTCAGCGAAAACCTTTTTTATTACCGGCGCGAATTCAGGCTTCGGTCTGGCGATTGCTTCTGCCGCCGTTCGTGCGGGGCATCAGGTTATCGGCACCGTGCGTTCCGCCTCATCGCGCGACGCGCTCCGGGCAGCACTCCCGTCCGCGCATGCTGTACTGTGCGATGTCACGGAATTTGAGCGCATTGACGATGTGGTGCGTGAGGCTGAAGAAAAGTACGGGCCGGTTGACGTACTGATTAATAATGCCGGATACGGTCACGAAGGCGTGCTGGAGGAGTCGTCTGTCGAAGAGATGCGTCGCCAGTTCGAGGTAAACGTATTTGGCGCCGTCGCGGTGGCGAAGGCTTTTCTGCCCGCTTTTCGCCAGCGTCGCCGTGGATTTATCGTTAATGTCACCTCAATGGGTGGCCTGATCACAATGCCGGGCATCGCGTACTACTGCGGAAGCAAGTTCGCGCTCCAGGGAATTTCACAGGTAATGCGCGCCGAGATGGCGCCGTTTGGCGTGCACGTTACCGCGCTCTGCCCTGGCTCTTTCCGCACCGACTGGGCCGGGCGCTCAATGGTACGTACGGCACGATCCATCAGCGATTATGACGCGTTATTCGATCCCATTCGCGCCTCAAGGCAGAGCAAAAGCGGCAGCCAGATCGGTAACCCGGACAAGCTGGCCGACGCCGTGCTGGCGCTGGTGGCATCTGATAATCCACCGCCTCAGCTTCTGCTCGGTAGCGATGCGCTGACGCTGGTATCGGACAGAATTGCCTCTCTTCAGCAGGAAATTGACGCCTGGCAATCGCTTACGCTCTCTACCGACGGCTGAGGTAAAATTTAAAACGAGCTTAATACTATCTTAAGCAAGCTGTGAAAAACTCTCTTCAACCTTTGAGGAGAGTAAAATGAAATTCATACTGACAGCAACGTTAAGCGAATATGTTTCCGTTCTCATGAGCATCAGCGCCGCCATCCTGTATTTAAGCATCTGGTTTACCGCCTGAAGAGGGCGGAAACACAACGCTGGCACGGCAGCCCGTCGGCGCGGCGTTTTCAAGAAAGAATTGCCCGTCATGCAACTGCACGATGCGCGTCACGATACTCAATCCCAGGCCAACGCCGCCATAGCGGCGATCCATGCGGACAAATGCCTTACTCAGCTCACCCGTTTTACTTTCATCGATACCGGGCCCACGATCCTCAACACACAGCATCGGCTGGGAAGCATTCTCCAGCCGTAGCGTGATGGTTGTCTGTCGTGGGCTGTAACGATGGGCATTTTCAACCAGATTGCGCAGCAATACTTTCAACAATGTGGCATCGCCGCGAACCTGCGCGTCCTGGTGACAGATAAGCTCCATACGTTGCTCCCGCTGCGACAGCATGCTTTCCAGCTCGTTACGGAGGGGGAAAACAACGTCCTGACGTAAAGAAACGCTCTGGTAATTACCCGAGGTGAACGATTGCCCCGTGCGCGCAAGCTGGAGAAGCTGCGACACGCTGGTTGTCATTGAATCGATGCGCTGGATCAGCGGCTGTACGTTCACACCGTTTTTTTTCTCGATCAGTTCCAGGTGCAGCCTCAGGCCGGCAAGCGGCGTGCGCAGCTCATGCGCCACATCGGCAGTAAACAGCCTTTCACGCTCCAGGCTGGTGGATATTCGGGAAACAAGCTGATTAATCGCATGGGTGACCGCATCAATTTCCCGTACAGAACTCACCTGGGCGATGGGCTGAAGATTATCTTCCGTACGGTTTTCAAGATGGGTTTGCAGTTCAAAAAGAGGGCGCGTAATGCGCTTGATTGCCTGAAAGCAAAGGGTAAGCGTCAGCGAGATCATGATCAGGCTCGGCAGCGCCAGGCTGGCGACGGCTTCGCGGATCTCTTTATGAATGTGCTTTTGCCGGAACTGATGGTCGAGGGAGGCGTTGGCCAGCAGCTCAATCTGCTCCTTGCTTTCATGCCACAGCCAAATCACGCTAATCACCTGGCAGAAAAAAATAATCAGCCCGATAGCCATCAGCAATCGAAAACGAAGGGTGGTATGGTTTTGCCGCCAGCCGGCCATGAGATTCATTCAGGCTCACTTTTATCGGGTTTTAATAAGGCATAGCCGAAGCCGCGCACGGTGCGAATGGCTGACTTACCAATCTTGTCGCGCAGATTATGGATATGAACCTCAAGGGTATTGGTTGAAGGTTCGGTATCCCAGTTATAAATGTCATTAAATAATATTTCGCGGTGAACCGGTTGGCCTGCCTTCAGCATCAGGCGGCAAAGCAGGGAATACTCTTTCGGCGTAAGTTCCAGAAGCTTGTCATCAAGCCGGATTTGACGATGCACCATGTCCATGCTCATATTGCCTGCCGTCACCACGTTGTCAGCCTGATTCAGATGACGACGGATCAGCGCGCGGATGCGCGCCAGCAGCTCATCCAGGGCGAAGGGCTTGATCAAATAGTCGTCTGCGCCAGCGTCCAGTCCGGCAATGCGTTCATTAATGGTGTCACGCGCCGTCAGAATTAACACAGGCAGCGCTTTTCTCTGTCGGCGAAGCCGCGACAGCAGGCAAAGTCCGTCTTCATCAGGCAGACCTAAATCCAGAATGAGCAGGCTGTACAGTCCCGACGTAAGAGAGGCTTCGGCTTCACGTGACGAGGTTACACCGTCACAAATATAGCCTTCGCCTTCCAGTGCCAGCAACAATCCTTGCCGTAAAAGCGCATCATCTTCAACGACTAAAATTTTCATCTTATTTCACCCGGCACGCTGACAATATATCATCTGAGGCACGATATTCCCTGGTTACGGTGCCGGTCATACCCAGCATTGTTGAAAACAGATTGTCCTGTGAATAAGGCTGCGTGGCCCGTTTTTGCAAACAGTCACGCGTCACGGCAAAGCGCTTCTGATAATCGTCGGAGAGCCAGATTAACATTGGCACATGTGTTTGCACATCAGGCGCGATGGCATAGGGCATACCGTGCAGATAGGTGCCATTTTCGCCCAGCGATTCACCGTGATCGGAAAGATAGATCAGGCTGCCGGTGAAACGATCCTGATGCTCGTTCAATACGGCAATCGCTTTATCAACAATATAGTCAACATAGAGTAGCGTGTTGTCATAGGTATTGACCAGTTGCGCATTTGAGCAGGTTTGAATTTCATTGGTATCGCAGGTCGGCGTGAATTTTCTGAACGCAGGCGGATAACGATTATAATAAGTCGGGCCGTGGCTGCCGATGGTATGTAAAATAATAACGCCATCACCGTTAAGATGAGAAATATACTCTTCGATCTTATTAAAAAGCACCTCGTCATAGCATTCGCCTTTAATGCACATGCCCGGCAGATTCAGACTACTCATATCCTGATGAGGAACGCGATCGCACGCGCCCTTACAGCCGCCATCATTTTCACGCCAGAGCACCTCGATCCCGGCGCGTTGCAGAATGTCTGACAGCCCCTCCTGATGACCTGCCCGAACGTCATCATAATGCGCGCGCGGCATATTTGAAAACATACAGGGTACCGATACGGCCGTAGAGGTGCCGCAGGATTGGGTATGAGGGAAATAGATAACGTTATCCTGCGCAAGACGGGGGTTGGTCTGACGACCGTAACCGCCCAGCGAAAAATTAGCGCCGCGCGACGTTTCGCCAACGATCAGAATAGTCAGTCTTTTTTTGGTATTTCCCGCCACTGCATGATCGAGCCTGGCATCTTCGCCAATTTTTATCAGCGGCAAATTCTGTAGCCGGTGGTGCTGATAATAAGAAAGCACGGCGGTAATACTGTTAGACGGACTCAGCGACTTGACCAGTTCTCTGTTATTACGAAACAGCGAGGCGTAATCTTTATAAAACAGTAGCGCAACGATGATAATCAGCAGGCCAGAACAGAGGATGTTCAGCAGACGATAAACCATCGCCGACATCAGAGAGGGATAAGGCTTATGACGCAGCCAGAAACTCGCGGCGATGACCACAATCCCCGCAAAGAACAGCGTCGCAAGCAGTTGCGGCGTCATTAATGCGAAGGTTTCTGAGGCAGTGGTATCCAGCATATTCAGGATCATTGAGCGATCGAGAATAATGCCGTAATTCTGAATAAAATACTGCGCCAACACCGACATCAGGATAAAAAGCGCAACGACTATACGATCCAGACACAGAAATGAAGCCAGCGTGACCACAATATTAATGACGCTGAAGGCAACCACCGGCATGGAGAGAAATACCATCACGTTGCGAGCGGAGGTCAACGGCATGGCCTTTAAAACATTGTGGTAAAAAGCCAGGTTTAAAAACAGCGCAATATAGAGAGAAAACAGTATCAGCCAGCTAACGCGACCAATCACTGGTCGGGAATATGCAAACATAGTTAAATCCTGAAAACCCGTTGGGGAATTCAGGATCGCAAATGAAGATTAGGATAACCTTAAGACGCTAAAGCTTTGCCGCGACCGTATAAGCAGAAGCGTCAGCGTCGTTTACTCTTCACTTTCCGCCTGCGGTCAGTTTCAAAATGGCAGCCAGTTCGGCGCGATGCGCGCTGTCAATTTCGCGGGCGGCGGACCAGCCGGCATTCTGTAAAATCATCTCATTCAACCCCACCAGCCAGTCGTAAATGTAGAATGCCGCATGATTGTTGGGTTTCAACGCCAGACGAGTCAGGCGCTCGCCAGGCGCGGGGCCCGCCTCCGGTTTGGCGAAGATTTTCTGCCCGCGATTAATTTTACTCTCCGGGCGCTGCGCTTCCGGCAGATGCTGAAAACCCAGCCAGGCAACAAAATCGCCAAGCACGCTCAGCGCGCGCGATACCTGGCGGTCGGCGATCATCTCTGCGGGAATACCCGCCGCTTCGCGGTCGTTGAGAATATTGACCAGCGCGCCTTCAATATCAAGGCGGATGCTGGCGGTAACCATTTCCTCCGTCAGCATCTCCAGCGTCGCCCTGGAAACGCCCAGCAGCTCCAGCAACGGTGCGCGATCCGGCAGCTGGCGCAGAATATTGACCCACAGGCGGTAAACCTGATGGGCGAACTCCGCTTCCGGCTCGTCAGTCGCCACCTCCGGATTGAGCAGCGCCGGAACGGGTTCGTCGCTCAGCAAATCGATGCTCATGCCGATGCCAAAAGGATCGTCTTCGCTCAGCACATGCTCCTGCGGACGTTCGCCGGGGCGTTGCCGCTGTAGAAACAGATGCCTGAGCGTTTCACGATCGGGGAGCAGCCGTTCAAGCAGTTCGCCATGCACGCCGGTTCGCACCTGGAGCGCTTTAAGCAGCGTTTCGGCCACGCGCTGGCGCGCTTCCGGCTCCTCTCTTTCTGAAACCAGATACCAGCGTCCCAGCAGATTATCATTGAGTTCACGGCGCAGCTCTTCACGTTGTTCATCCAGCCGCTCCATCTTGATCTCGCGACGTACCTCGGTCATCAGCCAGCCTGCCATCCGCCTGACGCCTTTATCATCCATCGCCAGCATTGAGCCCCAGGCATCGCCAGGATTGCCAACGTAACGCTGCACCGCCGCGTCATAATTTTGCCCGTGCGTGATACGCTGATCGAACGGCGTCAGCGCCCAGATCAGGCCCGGTTTGCGTCGGCCACGCACCTGGCTGTTTTCGCCCTGCGTCTGTTTTACCCAGTTATCCAGTACGCGACCAACGATGCGCGAATCACTGCGCTGGCTGACGGCGCTGCACACCATCAACAGATTGACATCCTGCCGCTCGGCGGCATATGTGAGAAGAAAAGAGCGCTTGGCGGTAAGAAAGGCCAGCGCCATCTCATGCTGTGCATCGTCAGGCACAACAGAAGGCGTTTCGATCCCCGGATAATCGAGCAGATCGACCTGTTCAAACATCGTTTCACGCGGCGCGCTGTAGTAGGGCAGCGTCACTTCACGGCTGAGCAGCGCCAGTTCAGAAAGGGCAACGTTCACCGGTTTGAGGTTGCGTCCTTCCACCTGGGGCAGCACCTGAATCACCCTGTCGATCGCGGCGTTGAAATAGCGCAGACCACTTACGTTCAGGATGCTCAGCGTGGGATCGTCCAGCGTAGAGAGCGGGGCCAGCACGCGTGGCGCGCAGACGGCAAGAATGTGCGCAAGCTGGCGATAGAGCGCCGTCAGCGCGCGATCATCATGCCACAGCAGAGAGAACAGGCGGGCGCGATCGTCAACGCTGAGCGACGGCGCCAGATCGACGGCCAACGGCCAGAAATGTGTTTCCAGCGCTTTACTGCTGGCGGTCTGACTGGCGGACAGCCTGTCCCACAGCGCCACCACGTCGTGGCGGGTGAGGCCGTCAACCGCCTGAGGTTGACGATACATACCGACGTTTTTCAGCCGATCGCCGATCTGCTGTTCGTCCGGCGTCGCCTCGCCGTTGCGGTTTGCCCCCATTTCAGTAATAACGGCAATCAGGGCTTCCTCGCTGAGTAGCGATAACTGCACCGGCCACTCATTATCCACGCGTACCTGCTGGCCGGTGAAGCGGGTCACCATTGTGCCGGTCAACTGCTGTGGGTTGAGTGCGCTGTAATCGAGGGTTTCCGCGCCAAGCGCTATCTCCAGTCGGCCTTTTTCACTGACGGCCAGCGCATTAATCAGATAGGACTTTCCCGCCTGTGAGAGTCCGAACAGGCCAATCGCGCACTCTTTTCCTGCCGCGGCGGCCAGATGAGCGGCTTTATTGCGCTGACGACAGAGCTTGATGCCCAGCCGATCGGCTTCCATATTCAGGCGAGGCGAGGTTTCCCGCGCGCTCTCCAGCCAAAGCGCGGCGCGGTCAATCGCTTTTACCAACACATCCAGTTTTTTGCCGAACTGTCCCGACATCTGTTTTGGCGTCAACGGTTTCATTTCTTATATACGCTCCCACTGTCGATCCAGTAATGGGTGATCCCCGATCCGCTGCTGGCCAGCGTATTTAATTTCAGACGCAGGTGCTCAAGCGGCACGGGTGTGCCATCGTCCAGTGCGGCCTCGGCGATTTCAAACCGTTCCGGGCCAAATTCGCCCGCGTCCTTCGTAACGGCAAGTTTGATTTTTAATACCTTATCGCCCGCGACGCTGCGTGCCAGCTGCGGATCGACAATAGAAAGGGTGTAGAGCGGCGACGCTGGCCAGCGGTCGTTATCCAGTTGACGAAATCCCAACGTCAACGCGCCGCGCACCTGGAAACGCTGACGCGAATCCAGGCTGAATTTTTCGTCGTCGAGGTCGATATCCGCATACCAGACGTTTTCACCGCTGAGTGCGCCGTTGCTGTCAATCATGCCAAGGTAACGAATGGTTGAATAGGGCTGGAAATCACCGGCTTTGAACCAGAAGTTCGCAAGCCGCAGATCCAGCGACAACAGGCAGAGCATCGCCCCCACCGCCGCGGTGGATTTCGGGTTCTCAATGCGCCCCTGTTTGTTAAACGGATACCAGTCGTTCGTGTGATAGCCATCCAGCGAGAGAATGCGGCTGACCGGCAGCGGCTGAAGATGACGGAACAGTGCCTGTACGCCGGGGAAGCGAGAAGGTCGGCCGGTCAGCAGCAGCACGTCGCAGTCATAAACCGCCACCACTTCCGACATCGATCGCAGACTCTGCGTGATATTCATTCGTGGCGAAAGAAATTCGGCATGCAGTTTACTCAACCGCACAATCAGCGGCACCTGCAATATATCAAACCCGGCTGCATCGCCGGGTAGCTCACGCTGGATCTCACGGTTAATGTAATCCAGCAGCTTTTGCGTTGGCGGCTGCCCGAGCAGCTCGCCGAAGCGGGCGTCAACTTCAGCACTCAAATCAAGCGGATCAAAGCTTTCATAGGCTTCAAGGATCGCCTGGCCTACGGGCATAAAAATCTGCAACGTCACCTGCTGGCGAAGGGTGGACTGTCCGTCGAGCCGACCTTCGTGCCCGAACAACCGCGTCATCACGCCTTCGGGATTAGCCATGCCGGCCTGTTTGAAGGCCGCCTGAAGGGCGGGAAGCACATAAAGCTGGATCACATCCAGCAGAATGTCATCGCCCGCCAGCTTAAATCCCTCGCGGAACAGCAGGCGCGGCATGATTTTGACGTTATTGCCGACGCCGTCGTCCAGCCGGTACTGCGTGATAGCCAGATCGGTGGTGCCGCCGCCGATATCAATGGAGGCAATGCGCAGCGTTTTCCCCGGCGGCTCATCAGCGGCGCGCACGCGATCCGGCCGCGCCATGCTGATAAAAAAGTCTTCGGCGCGGCCGCCAAAGTTAACCTGGGTTTCGTTGTAGAGGTAGACCATCTGCCCACAGGTGGCTTCGTCCCACTCCATCTGTACCACCGGCACCGGCACCAGACTCTTCGCTTTATCTTTTTCGCTGGTAAAGTCGTCATCAGCCGGATGCCAGCCCATCGCTTTCCACACCAGCGCGATAGCTTCCTGCATGCGGCGGCGAAATATTTCCCGTTCCGGCTTCGGCATCGCGGAAGGCAACGTCAAAATGATATGACGTAGCTGGCGCGGCGCGCTGCTGTGCAGCATTTTCTGCCGCTGGGCAGGGCTGTTCATCTGCATCAGCGCCTGCGCCAGCAGTTCAGAGAGCATCAGACTCATCACCGAACTGCGGCTGTATTGCGGCGAGAACACCGGCAGGCGCTCTTCCGTCGGCTGGTTGTAAAGCGGCTGGCCTTCATCGTTAATTAAAAAGGTCAGCGGCGCGGCGGTCGCCAGCGGCTCCTGGGCGGCGCTGCCCGGCGTGCGGCTGAAACGCCAGCCTGGCGTATAGCTCTCTTCATCCCATAAATAGCGCCGCGGGCTGGAGATGCCGGTAGCGCCTTCGGTGCCCAGGCGCGCCAGCGCCAGCTGAGTCGCTTCGCGGCCAACACGAGTGATGGAGGGCCAGATAAACGCGTCATCGCGCCCGCTTTCGATAGCGTAATTCTGCTTACCAAAACTGGCCTGCGCAAATTCGACGCGGCTTTCAAACAGCTCATTATAGAGCTGGTGCGGTGCGCTGAGATTGCGCAGATGCAGCTCATAGGTATGCTTAAGGCCATGCGGGTCGTCAGGATGGTCTTCAACCATGATGCCGCAGGTATGCGAGTTGCCGACATCAAGGATCAAATCTACCGCAACGGCAGGTTCCTGGAGCGTGGCGGCGCTGATTTTCAGCTCGGGCAGCGCAAGTTGCTCTCCCAGCAGATGCAGCATATTCAGATAGTGCGCCTGGTATTCAAATTCACGCAGCGCGGTACGGATATTCACCTGCGGCCGACCTTCAACCGCAGCGGCACGTTCGCTGAACGCTTCGCGCAGCCAGCCATCAATCCAGGTGTGATCAAGAAACTCGCCCAGCTCGTTGCTACGATGAGCCAGTGCAAAACTGACGCCGTTTTTAACGTCGCTCTCATTCAGCGCCAGCGATTCATCTTCACCCTCCGGCCAGACGCGGGTTTCAAATGCGAGACAAAGACGATGGGTTTTACCATTGGGATCGGGCCTGTCGAGCGCGAGGATCTGCATGCGCGCCCAGTTGTCCGGGCCGCCGATAAAGGTGCGCGGCGGGTTGAAGCGGAAAAAAGGCAGCGGCAGCCAGACGCCGTTTAACAGTTGTAGCGACTGCTCAAGCGAAAAGCTGAACTCCGGCTTGACCACTTCAGGCATGCCGCCCGCGTTGACCGGCAGCAAATACTTACCGCTCTGCGCATTGAAATTCAGGCGCAGCAGCGGGCCGTTCGCAGTCTGACGGACAAATTTTCCTGGCATGTCGGCGTCGTGGATCGGCGTCAATGCAAAGTCCAGAAACTGAATGCCGCTGTTCTGAATCAGCGTCATCGTGGATTTAAAATCTGTGATCGCAGCCAGCATCATTATTTACTCTCACGCTTCATCGTCATCGGTAATACCGTATTAGCATCATACTGTCCGCTACACTCAGCCGGGCCGCTAATACCTTGTTTGCAGACCAGGTCCGGCATCTGATAGCGGGAACCGTCGCTGCATTTTGCTTTGGTGCGGCTGTTGATCACCAGGTTTCCTGATTTCATCAGGCCAGCGAACACATCCACGCGGCAGCTTACGCCGTCACCCTGGGTCAGCTTCAGCGTTCCTTTGCCGTTTTTCATCTGGTAGCGCAGGCCTGGCGGCTTGCCGGTTACCGGATTTTTTCCGCCGGGCAGGGCGCGCCAGTTACCATTAAGGAATTTAGTTGAGCCCAGTTTTACCGCATCCGTTGGCATCACCAGATCATCTTTGGCAACAGGTATTGCCGCTTCTTCACTGACGGCCTCTGTTGGCGGCACGGCCTGAGGCTCAGGTTGAGGAGCATTCACCTGAGTGCTGCTGGCAGGCGCAAGCGGCAGTTCGGGCGCCTGCACCGGTTTGGCAACGGGTGGCGCGGGAGTAGGTGCAGGCGGCTCCACCGGCTCAACGTTGACAGGCGGTTGGACAGCCGGCGTCGTTTGCGGCTGTGAAACACAGCTTTTCAACTGAACGCCCAGCGCAATTAACAAGGCGACGGCAGGTAACGTCCAGCCGTAGCGCAGCAGGGTAAGATTTTTTCTTGCGGGCGCAACCGCGACCGGAGTAAACGGTGCAGGCTCCGCTGCGGGTTCCTGTGGCGCAGGCGGCAAGACAATAGTCGGCTCGGGCACAGGTACAGGCGGCGCGACAATGATCGGCGGCGGCGGGATATCAACCCGTTTCGACAACATCGGGATCTCTTCCGGTTCGGTACGCAGACAATCCAGCGCATCCAGCCGGGTTTTCTTTTCCAGACTGACAAAACCCCAGAAGGTGATGACGGGTTTACCGCCGACTAAATAGACAAAATTTTGATCGGGAAACTGTAAAGCCTTAGCGAGCAGGGCGCCAAACAGTTTCTGGCCCGGTTTTTCAGAATTCTGTGCGCGCTGACAGAGGTCGGCAACCGCCTGCTGACACGCCACCAGCTGGCTGAGCGCCTGACTGCGTGCGCTGTCAGTCGCGCCTGCCCAGGAGGAGATTTTGCCCGACACGGGTGCGTACCAGTCAAGGCGATCGCCCGCGTCGTTAGGCTGCGGGATCGCCAGACAGTCGGCGATGTGCTGCTGTTTTCGCAGACGTAACGTCTCGCGAAGTTGAAGGGCTGAAAGGTAAACCGGCAAACCGTTTTCGCCCAGGGCCAGAACGGCGTCTAAATTTCCGCTGCGTAAGAATGTTTTAGCCACGCAAAAAGAACCTTTTCGTCAGAAAACCGGAGAGAAAAATTAAAATGTTATCCGGGCATAGCATTACTTTAGGCGATTTGACTTAAATTGAAGACGTAAATAAGAGGGTAAAGCAGTGATTGTTTTGCCAATGGAATCAGTAAATGTGCAGGAAGCTGCTAAAAAATCACATAAAATTGCCGCAAAAAAAATATCTCAGGTCTGCAAAACCATGAGAAATTTTTGACAAAACACGCTAATCGCGTGCTTTTAAATTGTGCGCGATTTAAAAGTGAATTTTTGCCCGCTTTTGCCGATAACCCTTTCTGTGACGATATTAATAATTTCTAAAAAGGTTACAGAATGATCAACAGCATTAAATCAGCGGTTTTATCACGTGTTGCGCACTCTCCCTTACGCAACTCCCGCGAAACCATTAACTCGCTGCATAACGCTATCGCGATGATTGAGTTCACCCCTGAAGGCCAAATTCTTTCGGCGAATGGACTATTTCTGGACATTATGGGCTACACGGCAGGCGAGGTGATCGGCCAGCATCACCGCATTCTCTGCCCGGACAGTTTCAACAATTCGGCTGCCTATGCGGAGTTCTGGGCGCGACTGCGTCGCGGAGAAAGTTTCAGCAATAAATTTTTGCGCCTTGCCAGGTTTGGACGTCCTGTCTGGCTGGAAGCCAACTATGTCCCGATTAAAGATCGCAGCGGCAGAGTGATAAAGATTGTCAAACTGGCGTCAGATATTACTGAAAGGATCTTTGATGCCCAGGAGCAACGGGCGATGACCAATGCGATTAACCGTTCAATGGCGGTTATCTCATTCAATCTGGATGGCAACGTGCTTCACGCCAACGAAAATTTTTTGAAAACCACCGGTTACAGAAGCGATGAAATTATTGGGCAGCACCACCGTATATTTTGTACCCCTGAGCTTTATCACAGTCAGCAGTATAAGGATTTCTGGCAAAAGCTGCGTCAGGGAAATTTCGCCTCGGGCTTTTATGAGCGCGTGAATAAAAAGGGTGAAAAGATCTGGCTCCGCGCGACCTACAATCCGGTTTTTGATGAAAACAAAAAGCTGTATGAAGTAGTGAAATTTGCCACCGACGTCACGGCGCAAATGAATAAAAACAAACAGGAGCGGGAAGCCGCCGAACACGCTTATAAAGCGGCGCTGGAGACCAATGCCGATACGCGGCAGGGCGTGATTGTTGTTGAAAACAGCGTGCAAAAAATGAATGAAATCGCCAGCGAGCTGCGCAAAGTATCGGAAGATATCAATGGGCTGAGCAGCCAGTCGGCGCAGATTGGTATTCTGGTTGATACCATTCGTTCCATCGCCAATCAGACCAACCTGTTGGCGCTGAACGCCGCCGTTGAGGCGGCGAGGGCAGGGACGCATGGTCGAAGCTTCGCCGTCGTGGCCAATGAAGTCCGCATGCTGGCGGCCAATATCAACAGTGCCACCCAGGAAATTGCCAGCGTGGTGGACTGCAATCAGACGCTGGCCAGCACGGCACAAAAAAACATTACGGCTAACCTTGTCAGGGCTGATTTGGGCGTTTCACTGATTAAAGAAGCAGGCAATGTTATTGTCGGGATACAATCGCATTCGGCCGAAGTTGTTCAGGCCATTGAGCATGTTAATGAGCAGTTGAAAGAGTAATTAAGATAACGGGTTCAGTCGGGCTGAAAAATGCCTGAGCCGCTAAAAGAGAGAGCTGATGTCCAATCCGCTGGCAAAAAATATCATTGGAATTTATCAACGGCATGCCAAAGCATTTGGGGATCAGCGTTTAACCCATCTTTTTGAGCAGCCCTGGCTCGACAGCTTTCTGAACCTGCTGCCCGCAGGCGGGCGGATACTTGATATCGGCTGCGGCAACGGCGTGCCGGTTGCGGAGTATTTTATCCGACAGGGATTTCAGGTTACAGGTGTTGATAGCTCACAGGCGATGATTGATGCCTGCCAACAACGTTTTCCCCGGCACCACTGGTTGCAAGCCGATATGCGGGCGCTGGCGCTGACGGAAAAATTCGATGGGCTGATCGCATGGGACAGTTTTTTTCATCTGACGCGTGAAGATCAGCGTGAAATGTTTACGCGCTTCCGTCAGCACGCGGCAAGCAAAGCGGCATTAATGTTTACCAGCGGCCCAGGTAACGGCGAAGCCATTGGCACATTTGAAGGTGAAGCGCTTTATCATGCCAGTCTGGCTGCGGCAGAGTATGAACAGCTTTTGCATGAGCATGGCTTTCACGTTGTAAAAATGGTGGCCGGGGATGCTGAATGTCTTGGTCATACTGTCTGGCTGGCACAACGCGATGGATCGTAACGGTTCATCAGCGTGAAACGGTTAATGCCAGCATGCTACGTGATTTCGCGAATGGGTGAATGACGGACAAGCAAGAACTGGTCTGGGATACGCACGGAGGGCAATTTTTCAATCTCCGCCATGTCGGTGCACATAATGTATATTATGTTAAATTGACTGTAATGGTTCATCTATGTCCGGATCGCCTCCCCATTACAACAAATTAAAGCCTGTAAAAAACCCAGTGCATCGACTGGGTTTTCAGAAACAACACGTCATTACCTGTCAGGCAGTTTTGTCCTTCATTTCTATCTGTTCACCAAGTTCTTCCGGGGTTTTGAGGAATGGCGTGAGCACACCACTCAACAAATACAGTCCTGCATAAATTCCCAGCACGCCTCCTGCCCCAAGCGACGTGTAGAACAAGGCGGTTATCGCCGGTGCGATAAATGCCCCCAGACCTGCGCCAAGATTTAATACCGACATTGCAGCGCCCTTACTGTCGGGTGCCAGCATTGGGAAAAGCGCAGATAAAGGAACATATCCGGCCATGGTAATGCCGCATAAACACAGTACGAACGCCATTACATAGAAATTATGGCCCAGCACCTGCGGTACCGCCCATACCAGAATCAGCACTACTGCATACGCAAAGCCACCCACCCACATGATCGTTGTTCGCCAGCCGAATTTGTCGCCAAAGAAGCCGAAGAACAGATTCGCGAAAATAGCCACCAGGAATACTGCTGACCACATATGCAGCCACTCGGTTTTACTGTAGCCGAAACTTATCAGGTACAGCGGCAGAAACGTGGCCAAACCGTATTGGGCGATCCCATTTACCGATTTTACCACCAGTCCGATAGCAATCACCGGCCTCTGTAATATGGTTATGCCTTTGATTAACTCAGCCGCGCTGAAAGGATGTATTTCGGATGCAGGCACCACATCACGGTTCACCCAGATCCCCAGCACTGAGCCAACGATGACAAACACCATCCCTAACCACAGCACATGAATTTCTCCCAACACCGGTAAGGCCAGAGATGAGAAGAATGGACCAATAACACTTAAACCTAATGAGAAGGTGAACCAGAACCAGCCCACTGCGGTAGATCGTCTCGCCACGGGTGTGCTGTAGTTAATCCATACCAGAAATGAGTAGGCAAACAAGGGATAGCCGATGCCCCGAATAGCATAAAAAGGCACCATCCACGCCATGTGCATGGTCTTAAGCCCGACGGCGATAAAACCAATACTGCCAATGACAAAGGTGATCAAGCCATAGACCATCACTTTGCGCGGGCCAAGCGTCTGCACTAACACGCCTGTCACCCAGGCTGCCAGCGTGACGGTGACACCATATGCCGTGATCAGATACGAGGCCTGAGCTACTGACAGCCCCTTCTCAACCAGCCAGATGGATATCCACGCCTGTTCAACGCCATCGCCGATCATAAAAATAGCCAGGCCGATATAGCCCCACAGCAAGTTTTTAGGCAAACCTATTTTATCAAACATAGTTTCCCCCAGTGACTGGCACTGATTGGTTGTAAATACGAGGTAAGATTTAAGTTATTTAATTATTTTGCGAGCATTTTCATCATCATGCCCTGCACTTTTAATGCATCCTGACTTTTGATCAGCTGATCGATTTCTTCGATGCTAAGGCGATCAATAAAGTCAGACAGTGCTTTGTACATGTGGATGTTCTGAGCGCATTCGGCAACCGGATCTTCACGACTTGGGAATGTATCGAAATAAATCAGACCGTTGAAATTTACGCGTTTCGCATAATAGATATATTCCAGGGTTTGCATAAGATGCACTGAACCAAGCATCAGACCGTCATCAAAATGCCCATAACCATCATTCAGATGGAAGCCAACCAGGCGATTTCTGCGCGCCGACTGAAACAGCGAAAATGCCGGATTCTCTTTCTTCATTATCATATGACAGAAATCGAGAGTAATACCCAGATTGTCAGAACCAACATCCTCAATCAGCATCAGGGTTGATGAGACATCACCAATAAATGAGAAAGTCCGGGGTTCATATGGCTTATATTCAAAGCTGAACTGCATATCAGGATGCGCCTTTGTTACGATCTGTAACGCGCTAACCAGCCATTCATAGGCGCGGAAGTAGTCCTGCTGGAACGGATAATCATAGCCATCGTAGCCAAACCACAGTGTAACCGTATTGCCGCCGAGATATTTGCAGACCTCTGCGGCTTCGAGGGTAATCTCAATGGCCTTCTCGCGCAGTGCGGCGTCAGGATTGGTGAACTCACCGTCAATAAAATCCTTGTTATAACGCAGAGCAATGCCACCCACCTGCAAATTGTTATCCGCGATCGTTTTTTTAATCAGCTCTTTGCTTTGACCGATAAAATGCTCCGGGTAATTCAGTTCAATATGTGTCAAACCTTTAACAGTACCCATACGGGTAATAAGGTCACACGTGTCCATATTGTTCTTCGCCTCAAACAACTCGGATCGAGAACGGAATGAATTAATGCGAGAGGAAAATTTCATTTTTAGATACCTTAAAGGATGATTTCCCGATCGTTATAAGTGACTTTATTACCAGCGTAAAGAGAGAATATAAAATACTACCGCTAATAAAATTAACGGTGTGTTTTTCGTGGTGAAATTTTACTGGCAGTAAAATGCATGTAAATCATCACGTTAAAATAGTTATTTACTGGTAGTAAAATAAAACCCTCGCAATCAATTGTTTTATTTTACTGAGAGTAAAACCCATCAGTAAAACGATTTACAGCATGTGATCTACTTAACACTTTTTACCTGTGCGCCATGTTAGCGTAAAGGTAAAGTGTTTAATGAGTGCGCGAAATGCATAACAGACTTAAGGGAAGTGAAATATTCCTGCTGGCCAGAACTCTGGCTCCTGAGCTGGGAAAGAAAGAACGCTCAATTGCCCGTTTCATTGACGATAATCCGCAGTCATTATCAAAAATGCGTATCACTGATATTGCGAATTATCTTAATGTCAGCGTGTCCAGCATCACTAAAGTTTCGAAAAAACTTGGTTTCACTGGTTTTCACGATCTTAAAGTTAATATCGCGCAGCAGGTTACCCGTCAGGAAGACGTTGTGGATATTCCGGTAATTCCTGAGTCAGAACAATACGTTGAACAGGTTCTTGAGAGCACGTTTCTAAACTCGGTGCTTGCACTTCAGGAATCACTGAGTGTAATTAACGCAAAGGTGATTAAAGCGGTCGCCTATTTGTTTATTGATAAACCGAAAACTGCACAAATATTTATCGCCGGTTGCGGTGGTTCAGGTTCAATCTGTGATGACTTCAATCACAAGCTGTTGAAGATTGGCATATTCTCTTCAGTATTTAGTGATAGCCACAAGCAATTAATGACCGCCTCATTAATGCAACCTGGCGATATATTACTGGCGATTTCGCATTCAGGCCAGACTACCGATATTATCCAAATGGTTAAAGCTGCTAATGACAATGGTGCGGAAACTATCTGCCTGACCAACTATCCGAATAGCCCATTAAGCCTGATTGCCAAACATTCAATTATTTCATCGGTAAAGAACAATCCCATTACCGGTGAAAATGCCACCACGCGTATTGTGCATCTGAATATTCTGGATGCCATTTTTACCATTATTGCCAGCAAGACCAGTGAAAAAAGCCAGACAAGTTTACACAATACCAGAAATGCGGTTGTGTCCAAGCGCACCGCCAATTAAGGGCTTAAATGATGAAACATAATGTTGTTGTTATTGGCAGTCTTAACTATGACATTCTTGTCCAGCAGGATCGTCTACCGGAAATTGGGGAGACATTTACCGGCAACGAATTGATGCTGATGCCGGGTGGAAAAGGTGCTAATCAGGCAGTTCAGTGCGCCAAGCTGGGTTTGAATGTCAACATGGTTGGATGCGTTGGAAATGATATTTATGGCGCAGAACTGATTAAATCACTTAACGAAAACGGTGTTTCAGTTGACAAGATTTCCCAACGCGGAAAAACCTCAGGTATTGGCATCGTTCAGATCCTGGAATCCGGTGATTATTGCAGTACCATAATCAAAGGCGCAAACTATCTGATCGCTGAGGACGATATTAATGCTGATTTATTCATCGATCGGCCATTGGTTATCCTGCAATCTGAAATACCCGATCGCCTGGTTGAACGCGCTATTACCCTGGCGCGCCAACATGATTGCAAAATTTTATTGAACAACGCCCCTGCCCGCGATATTTCTGCGCAGGCTCTCAGTCAGGTCGATTTTCTGGTCGTCAATGAGACGGAAGCGAGCTTTATGAGTGCAGGGCCGGTAACGTCGGTCAGAGAGGCGTTAACCTGCGCGGAAAGCCTGCATCAGCGGGTGAAGGATCGGGTGATTATTACGCTGGGAGAAAAAGGCGCAGTGCTATCCGGCGATGAGGGTGCGCGGCACTTTCCGGCCGTATTCTGCCCGGATGTTGTTGATACAACCGGTGCCGGAGACTCATTCATTGGCGGGCTTGCATATTGTCTGGTCAACAGACTTCCGCTGGAAGAAGGTATTCCTTTCGCTGCTGAAATCAGTTCATGTTCAATTCAGAAATACGGCGGTCAAAGCTCTTTCCCGATGCTGCCTGATGTTGCACATGCTCTTACGCAAAATCATCAGCGACTGTTCGGCTGAAAACGGCCAAAAAGCCTGATTGTAGCCAGCAAGAGTTTATCGCCAGAGGGCTAAAGCTTAGCACTCTGGTTTTGCTTAATCACGGCGGCTTATTGACATTTGCACAGTGCAATCAGGCTTTAAAATACAGAACGCTTCTGGTGTTACATGAATTGGAACGATGACTTACCGTTCCGCAGCTATACTCAGTAAACTCCCCCTTTGATGAAGCGTTATAACTTATGCTTTGGTTGGAAACTGGTCTGTATCTGAGAATCGAAGAGCTTGCTAATGGTCCGCGGCCGCTCCCTCTGGCAAGTGGCTTCAGTTCAGGCACGGCATATCGTGCGCTGGGATGCTTTAATCCCTCTGAAACCTCCGACGCCTATTACATCCTGTCAAACGATCGCGACGAAATATGGTTCATCTGCAACCGCCATTTGCGCACGGTATCGCTTGAGCCGGAAAGCAAGCTGTTCCGGCTTCCCCTGCCAAAAACGACTGTGCCGGAAAACCTGCTGAAAGCGTTGCCAGCGTCAGATCTTACCTGAACGCTGATGCGATAATCTGGCTCACAACACGTTGACATTACTGCGAATAGTAAGACAATGCTTTTCATCGCAATGATAAGAAACAACCGGAGCCTGTTATCCCTTTTTCCCGGCACGACCCTTCGATCATGCCTTTCAAACGGCCTGGCGCGCTGATTTTCAGCGCGCTTCTGCTTGCCGGTTGCGCCACGGAACCGCCGAAATCGTTAGTGACGCCCTTTCCTCCCGTAGCGGAACATCCAACTGCGGCCCAACTTCCTCAGCCGCAGCAACCTGTGCGAGGCGTCTGGCTGGCGACGGTGTCACGTCTCGACTGGCCGCCTGTCAGCTCGATCACCGCGCGCAGCGCCTCCGCGCGTATCAGCCAGCAGCAGCAGGCGCTGATACAAAAGCTGGATAAATTGCAGAGTCTGAACGTCAATACTCTCTTTTTTCAGGTTAAACCCGACGGCACGGCGCTCTGGTCATCAAAAATCTTGCCGTGGTCAGATATGCTGACCGGCCGGGTTGGTGACAATCCCGGTTACGATCCGCTTCAGTTTGTGCTGGATGAAGCCCACAAGCGCGGCATTAAAGTTCATGCGTGGTTTAATCCCTATCGCGTCACCGTTAATACGAAAACGTCAACGGTGTCAGAACTGAATCAAACGCTGTCATTGCATCCCGCCAGCGTATTTTTGCTGCATCGTGACTGGGTGCGCACCGCCGGCGAACGTTATGTTCTCGATCCGGGCATTCCGGAGGTACGTGACTGGATAACCAGCATTGTGGCCGAAGTGGTTACGCAATATCCCGTTGATGGCGTACAGTTTGATGATTATTTTTATGCCGAGACGCCGGGTTCTCCGCTCAACGACAGCGAAACCTTCAGGAAATATGGCCAGGGATTTGCTTCAAAAGCGGACTGGCGACGCCATAATACTCAGCAGCTTATTGAACAGGTTTCACGCACTATTAAACAGATAAAACCTGCCGTCGGCTTTGGCGTCAGTCCTGCGGGCGTGTGGCGCAACCGCTCGCACGATCCGGCCGGATCCGATACCCGTGGTGCGGCCGCCTATGATGAATCCTATGCCGACACCCGCCGCTGGGTACAGCAAGGGTTGCTGGATTATATTGCTCCGCAGATTTACTGGCCGTTCTCGCGCCAGGCCGCCCGCTACGATGAATTAACCCGATGGTGGGCCGACGTGGTGAAGCCCACCCATACCCGTCTGTATATCGGCGTGGCGTTGTACAAAGTGGGAATGCCCTCAACGGTTGAGCCAGAGTGGACAATAAGCAGCGGCGTGCCGGAACTGAAAAAACAGCTCGATTTAAACGACTCTTTGCCGGAGGTCGACGGCACTATTCTGTTCAGGGAAGACTATCTCAATCAGCCACAAGTGCAGGAGGCGGTTAACCTGCTCAAAGCGCGCTGGAACGGCGCGGGCAGTCGCTGAGGCTCAGGCAGGCGCCGCAAAAAAACGTGTAAGCCAGGCATCTGCCGCCGTAAGATTATCGTCATTGCTGCGCCAGGCGATAAAACCATCAGGCCGGATCAATAACACCGCCTGAGAGCTGTCATCTTGCAAACCGTACTGAGTAAAGACATCGTTGCACGTAGGGCTTATCACCGCTGCGTGACTGCCTGTGGTCATCGGCGCGAGCAGCAGCGTCTGCGACAGCGATGCTCTGACGGAGGAAAGCCGTTTTAGATATGACTCCGCGTGTTGCGGCTCAAGCGGTTTGCGTGAAAGCAGCATAAGAGTGAAACGGTAACCTGCCAGCAGATCGAACAGATCCTGATGTCGGGTTATCTGCGCGTCAGGCGCGCGATCGCCGGGCTGGGCCGGTGAATCACTCTCGCTGATATCAGAAATGTAGCTGCCCCGGGCATAGCGGATATCAAGCTGACCAAATTTTCGAAACGCCCTCTCCTGCACGCTATGCAGGCGCGACGCCGGGCCAATCAGCAGCGGTGCAATACGGTCGCGGAAGCTGGCCCGCCAGCCTTTTTGTCCGGCGGCAAGATGAAAAATCTTATCGGTAAATGCCAGCGTTTCGCGCGCGACGGGCAGTCTTTCATACTCATAGCTGTCCAGCAGCGGCGCCGCGGCGTGGTGATGCAGAACGTTTTTGATTTTCCATACCAGATTTGCCGCATCCTGTAGACCGGTATTCATTCCCTGGCCGCCTGCCGGAGAGTGAATATGCGCGGCGTCACCCGCGACAAATATGTGTCCCGAACGATAACGATCGACGATGCGGTGATGGGTGCTGAACTTTGTCAGCCAGCGCGCATTGCTGAGCTTCACCGGGACCTGCGCGGCCTCACTGAATGCCTGTTGCAATGTTTCAAGGCGCAGCTGTTCCGCATCGTTGTCCGATCCACCGTTCATGTCGGTCGTCATGACGCGCGACAGACCGTTGCCGCCCAGCGGCAAAAAAAGTCCGATGCGTTCGCCATGCATAAAGATACGAAACCGCTCGTGATCCCACTGCCAGTCAACATGCACGTCGCCGAGCAAAAAATTTTGCGGATATTTTTCGCCGTCGAAACCGAGACCGAGCAAATGCCGGACGGTACTGTGACCACCGTCTGCGCCAATGATATAATTCGCCTCAATGGTTTTCTGTTCGGAGGCACTGACTACGTCGGCTTCGGCGCCGTTTGCCAGCATACGTAGCGCGACCAGTTCTGCGCCCCGTTGCACGTGAATACCGCGCGACTGAAGTCTGTCCAGCATGATGGCTTCAGTTCTGGACTGCGGGATCATCAGAATAAATCGAAAAGGCGTGTCGACAGACGTGCAGTGCGCATAGTCCAGCCCGCCCTGATGGCGACCAGAGATGAAAAAGTCAATATTGCGCGTGATTGCCCCCTGCGCCAGCACCGTTTCACTCATTCCCAGTGAGGCAAACAGCTCAAGCGAGCGCGCCGACATCACTGCTGCGCGCGACTCCTGCGAGGCGGAGATCGACTTGTCGATGATTTTCACGTGAATGCCGCACTGTTCGAGCAGGCAGGCCGCCATCAGTCCGGTTGGGCCGGCGCCAACGACCAGCACTTCACATTTTTCATTCTGCATCCGATCTCCTCTGTTCCGGACGTTGCGGCGCACAAAAAAAGCCCCTTATGGGGCTGTATCGGAAGCTTACGGCTCGTCCAGCCGCTGAACGTCAACATGTCTGGTCTTGCCCTGTCCTTTTACATAGCCGCTGATGCGGAGAAGATCGTCCGCGCCCCGCTCTTTACCTTTCCATGCTGCCTGCGGAATAATCACCTCTATCACGCCGGATTTATCACGAAAATCGTAACGATCTTTGCCGGTCTTTTTAATGATATTGCCTTCCAGCGTTACCCAGGCGCCATCACGAAGCGAACGAACATCGCTGCTTTTGCCTTCATTCGTATCTTCAGAACCTTTATAACCGGCATCCTGTTTATGCGGCGGCGGCGGCGCGTCTCCACCTTTAAATCCGCCTTTCTCTGCCATTGCATTGCAGCTCATTACCAGAATGGCGGCGAGTGTCAGCATCTTTTTCATCTTATCTCCTTATTGCAGGCTGTGCCGTTTTCGACATATTTCCTAAAGCATGGCACAGAGTGGCAAAGTTGACAGGAAAGGCGAATAAAATGACGGCATTGCGGAAAATTTTAACAAATTAAGATGAACCCTAACGCTTCCCCGCTGTATATACCCAGGCAGAAACGTTAAAATAGGCTGTTCTATATCCTTCGAGGAAAATGAGGTCTTATGATGTTCCGTTTTACTCTGGCGGCGGCCGTTGCCGCTATGGCGCTGACCGGCTGTGCTAAGCATCCGGCAGCGGAAGCAGAGACGTCTCAGGCGTTTACATCCGGCCCCGCCCAGGTCAGTGTCTCGCACATTTCCAGCCGGGCTGACGATGGTTCATCCGTCTTCCTCACGGTCGATGGCAACGATGCGGGCATGCTGGCTCGCGGCGAAAGCAAAGAGTTGCGAATGGCGCCCGGTAAACATAAAGTTGGCGGCTATGTGCGCACTCTGTTTGGGTTTGGTCAGGTCACCATTCAGCCGGTGGAGATCACCACCGAAGCCGGTCAGGTGAAGCGCGTCGCCTACTCCGTACAGAAAGATAAACCAAGCTTTGCTGAAGAACCTACTACCGCAGGCTGATCCCTTTTGATAGCGCCGCCGTTGTGCGCTGGCGCTATTTTCACCGCATCCTCAGCGTAAAAACCACCTCAAGGCCACCGCGTTCGCGATTGCTGATCCGCAGTTCACCCTGATGCTGCGCAACAATGCGCTCGGCAATCGCTAACCCCAGCCCGGCACCGCTGAGCTGCATATTGCGCCTGCCGCGATTAAAAGGCTGAGTAATTTCATGCAGCTCATCGGCAGGAATGCCAGGCCCGCGATCGCTGATGGCAATCCATGCATAGCCCTGATGATGCCAGCTGGCAACTTCCAGCTCTTTTACGCCATATTTCGCCGCGTTTTGCATAAGGTTCATGCACAATCGCAGAATACTGGTTCGCCGCCATGAGAAATCCGGCAGCGGCTCCAGTCGCAAATCAAAAAATATTCCCAGCCCGGCGTAATCCTGTGCCAGCGCGCTTAACAGCAGGTTAAGATCGCCCTTTTCCATCGGCTCATGGCTTTCACCACGCGCATATTCGATAAATTGTTGCAGGATGCCATCGATATCATCGAAGTAGCGTTGATAATCTTCTTCCGCTGCCTCGCGCCCGGGCGTCATGGCGATAGCCAGACGCAGCTTGGTTAACGGCGTGCGAATATCGTGTGAAATACCGGCCAGCAATACCGCGCGCTTCTCCTCCAGGTCGGACAGTCCCTGTAACATCTGATTAAAGGTCATGCTGACCTCAACGATTTCCCGCGGGCCGCTCAGTGCTAATGGTGCCGGTTTATCGCCCCGGCCCAGCGCGCGTGCAGCACGCACCAGCCGCGTTAACGGCCGGGTAAAGTGACGATGGGTAAACCAGGCCACCGCCAGTGCAACGATGGAAAGCAGCAGCGACAGCAACAGTGCGATGCCCCAGCCGGTGATGCTTTCGGCCTGGATATTGGGCAGCGTGATCCACCAGGCTTCACCGGCGATGTGGATACGAAACCAGAAGCGTCGTGCCGGAGAAGGCTCCCAGCGCACGTCCATATCGTCAGGCAGACGAACGCGCAACTGCTGCACGAAGCGTTGCAGGTCAAAACCGCGAACAAAGCCGCGCAGGCCGTCGGAATCCGGTTCTTCCAGACCGGGCGGCGGCGCGCTCTGTGCATTGAGCTGCCTGACGTAACGCGGTCTGTCCTGCGGCGGAACGGAACGCAGGATGGTATTCAGCATCTGCGCCTGCGCGGCAAGAAGGTGAGCGGCGTCATTAACGCGAGGCCGCTGCACATAGTGAAGGAAAACCAGCGTTGAGAGCAGTTGCGTAATTAACACCAGCAGGATCAACAGCAACCCGTAACGGCTTTTTAATGAGTTCGGCCAGCGGAGGTGCCTCATTCCGCCTGCCCCGAAAGCATATAACCAGAGCCCCAGACGGTTTTAATCCATCTTGGCGCAGCGGGATCTTTCTCAAGGATCTTACGCAACCTCAGCACCTGAACATCAACGCTGCGGTCATGGGCGTTGTAGTCGCGACCCCGCGCACGCGCCATCAGATTTTCACGGCTGACCGGCCTGTTCAGCGTTCCCGCCAGCGCAAGAAGAAGCTGCATTTCGGCACTGTTCAGCACCACCCGTTCACCCTGTTGATACAGTTCCCGCTGATCAAGATCCAGCGTAAAGGGACCAAAGACAACCCGTGACGGCAGATGCGGCACCGCGCCGCTGTCCAGCTGTTGACGTCGAAAGATTGCACGAATGCGCGCGACCAGTTCCTGCGGTAAAAAAGGCTTGGCCAGATAATCATCGGCCCCGGTTTCCAGACCGATAACGCGGTCAATCGGATCGCCGCGCGCCGTCAGCATCAGTATCGGGATCATCTGGCCTTCACGACGCAGGCGACGACACACCGTCAGGCCATCCTCCGGTTTCATCATGATATCAAGGATCAGTAAATCGTAGCGCTCACGTTGCAGGTAATGGTTAAGTCGCCCGCTCTCGGCCACCGCGCGCACCTGGAATCCCTGCGCCTGCAAATAACGCGTCAACATCAGCCGCAGTTCGTTTTCATCATCAAGAATGACAATTCGGGGCTTTTTAACGCTTTGCAGGTTCATCACGCCTCTCTGAACAGGGGGAGGTAAAAGATCTATTTTACGTGCTCATCCACAGCAACGGTAACGGGAAAAATGTCACGACATGTCATGACACCCGGTGAAATAAATCAGTCATGGATTTTGCTTTTTATAATAATAAGATAGCCGCAACATTCATTGTCGGGAGAAGGTTATGAACGCGTCAGGTAATCTGCATTTTATTCACCGGTCGGGTCTGCTTATTTACATGACGATGGCCGCTGCTTTCATGAATAGCGCACGGGCAGAAGAATATAATGCCTCAGTGGGGCTGGGCGCGGCATGGGTACCGTACTATAGCGGCGCAGATAAATATCATATTTCTCCGGTGCCGCAGGCGCAATTATTTAATGGCAGGCTGCGTTTGCAGGGAGACGAATTAAGCGTGGTACTGCCGTTGACTGACGACGTCAGTATCGGGCCGATTGTTGGCTACAGCAGCGGGCGCGATTCGTCGGACGTTTCGGCGCTTAACGGGCTGGAAGACATTGATTCGACCGTGCTTTACGGCGCTTTTTTACGCTGGCAGCCAGGTCGTTTTAATGCCACGTTAAAATATCTTGCCGCCGGCGACAGCGATCAGGGTGCCAGCGCAACGCTCTCCGTGGGCTATGATATATACCGCGATGAGCAACAAAAATTAACGCTGGGCGTTTCCGGTATGTGGAACAGCAGCGATTATATGCAAAGCTGGTATGGCATCACGCCGCAGCAGAGCGCCAGCAGTGAACGACACTATTCGGTTTACACGCCCTCTTCCGGCTTCTCTAAAATAACCCCTGGCCTGAGCTGGCAATATCAACTGTCGCCGCACTGGCGTGTAAACAGCGCGCTGGGCTGGGGAATTCTTATTAACGATGCGAAAGAGAGTCCGCTGGCGGAAAAAAGCAGTAACGCGATGGGCATGGTCGGGTTGAATTACCAGTTTTAATAAAACGCGCGGGTCAGTGCTTGTTGCGGCCTGAAGGTTTGCGATTGTCTGTATCAAAACGAATAACATTATCTTCCGCGGCCGGCAGGTTGCGCATCAGACGCTGCGTGGCGGACGAGGTTTCGGTTTTTTTTATAACTGCTATCGCATCAAGACAGGCAGTATAACGGGCGCTGTCCTGCTCACTCGCCGCCATCCCTTGCAGCCTCTCGAGCAGCGTTGCAGCGTTGAGATTCTTTTGCTGTTTAATTACCGACAGCACCGCTTCTCCCAGCAGTATATCGGTCAGCTTGTCACTGTCACTTCTGTTCATACCTGTTCTCAGAATCGGTAGACGGGTAATCCTTACTGGTCACGTCCAAATAATATGCCAATCAGTTCGTGGTGATGCTTTTCCATTTCCGCACTGGAAGAGTGTTCAAGGCGCATCAGCAGTTTAGAACAGATGGCTTTGCGGTTAACGGGTTTTCCCGACTTGATAATTTCCATTACGATTTGCCCCAGCGTGTCCTGATGGGAAGGAATAGCCTGATCAACCATGCTGAAGTACCGTGCTATTTCATGTTCTGTTTTAGGTTTAAACTCGTCCTGCCGCATTTTCAAATCCTCTTTAGCGTTAGCGCAAGTCCTGTTAATTTTAATGAAGCGTAAGTTATACAAAAATTAAAAATCTGTATAGATTTAAAAGAGACAAAACCGGCGATTTTTTTAGCAAAAAGTGCGGTCCGCAGCCCGGTTCTCCTGATACTTTTTTAATTGCTCTCTCTCGCGCTGCCATCAGGCTTTTTAGGGTACGACACAAGGCGTTATCCTCTCTTATTTAGCGCCTAAAAAACAACCATAGCGTCGGGTGACTTGGTGACGAGGCGTGACAAATGTCACATCTCTGCCAGGCTTAAAGTCGGTTTAAGACAAATTAAGGTGCAATTTATGAGCGAACATCAAAAAAAATCACTACTCACCATCGACTACCCTGCACCGCCTTTCCCTGAGCAGCCACAACCCGTGCCCGGTCTCGCCAGTAAAATGATCCCCGTTCCGGATCATGGCGAGAAAAGCTACCGTGGTTCCGGTCGTCTGGCGGGCAGAAAAGCGTTAATCACCGGCGGCGACTCCGGTATTGGCCGTGCGGTGGCCATTGCCTATGCGCGTGAAGGAGCCGATGTCGCCATCAGTTATTTGCCGGAAGAAGAGTCCGACGCAGCAGAAGTCATTGCGCTGATCGAAGCAGAAGGCCGTCGCGCCGTGGCCCTGCCTGGCGATATCCGCTCTGAATCGTTTTGCCAGCAGCTGGTGAGCGATGCCGTCAGCAAACTGGGCGGCCTGGATATTCTTGTCAATAACGCTGGCCGTCAGCAGTTTAATGAATCCATCCGCACATTGAGCACGGAAGATTTTGACGCCACGTTTAAAACGAATGTGTATGCAATGTTCTGGATAACCAAAGCTGCGGTCGATCATCTGCCGCGCGGCGCGTCGATTATCAATACGTCCTCCGTACAGGCCTATTCGCCAAGCGCCATTCTGCTGGACTATGCGCAGACGAAAGCGTCGATTGTTGCTTTTACCAAAGCGCTGGCGCAGCAGCTCGGTAAGGAAGGGATCCGCGTTAACGCCGTTGCCCCCGGCCCTTACTGGACGCCATTACAATCCAGCGGTGGGCAGCCGCAGGAAAAAGTGCAGCAGTTTGGCGCCACTGCGCCATTGGGACGTCCCGGCCAGCCTGCGGAGATCGCCCCGCTGTATGTCACGATGGCGTCAACTGAGAGCAGCTACAGTTCAGGTCAGGTATGGTGTTCAGACGGCGGCACAGGCACGCTGTAATTCATCCAAAGCAAAAAAAAAGGGTGGCTTTATGCCACCCTTTTTATTTCCGCAATGCTATTTCAGCCGATAGGCAACCACCGCATCCCCGGTCTTTGTTCCCAGAGAGCCATGACCACCCGCGGCAATAACCACGTACTGTTTGTTATCAGCGCCCATGTAGGTTGATGGCGTTGCCTGTCCGCCAGCAGGAAGCTCGTTTTCCCATAGCAGCCTGCCGTTATTGACGTCGTAAGCGCGAATAAAGTTATCCGCCGTTGCCGCCTGAAACACCACATCACCCGCAGTAGTCAATGGCCCGCCGTGTGCGACCATGCCCATCGGGAAACCAATCGGGAACCGGCCCGGCAGGAAAGTCGTGTTGAGATTTTTAGTGTTGCCGGTGCGGCGCAACCACGTTGTTTTACCGGAGGTCAAATCCACGCCCACCATGCGGCCCCACGGCGGCGCAATACAGGGAATGCCCAAACCGGACGCAAACTGCTGAATGTGAATAGCGTAATCACCCTCAAAGTTCTCGTTCCAGTAAGGCGTGCCGTCTTTGGTAAACAGACGGTCTCTGGCGTTTTGCGGCGTGCGTTTGATCAGGTTGTATTTGTAGGCCAGACGAACCGGCGAAGCGATAAGGATCTGACGTTCAGGATCGACGGCCACCGAGCCCCAGTTGAAAACGCCAATATTACCGGGAAAGATCAGTGAACCGCCTTCCGTTGATGGCGTCCATGGATTGCCATCGTAGCGCAACGATTTAAATTCCGTGCGGCAGGCCATCTGATCGAATGGTGTCAGCCCCCACATGGATTTTTCATTAAGCGGCTCAGGAATAAAATTCAGTGCGGAAACGGGCTGGATGGGCGAAAATTTTTCCCCTGCCACGCCGCCTGTGGTTGAGACCTGACGCTGATTGACCGGATAAACAGCCTGACCGGTGAGCCGGTTCAGCACAAACAGGTTGCCGGTTTTCGTCGGCAGGATCACCACAGGCTGCCGTTGCCCCTGATAATCGATATCCAGCAGCGATGGCTGCGAAGGATTATCGCGATCCCACAGGTCATTTTTAGAGGACTGGAAGCGCCAGCGGAACGCGCCTGTTTTCAAATCAAGCGCCACCAGCGTATCGCGGAATTTTTCCGTGTTGCTGTCGGCAATACGTTTTGTGCCCAGCTCGTCCGGCGAGGCGTTGCCAAACGGCACGTAAACCAGGCCGTTTTTGACGTCAGCGCTCAGCGTTGCCCAGGCCACCGGCGTATCCTGTGGGTAGGTCTTGCCCGCCGCAATGGGCTGGGTGCTGTCCGGACTGGCCGGATCAAAGTTCCAGACCAGTCGGCCGCTGATGACGTCATAGGCGCGGATAACGCCCGACGGGTTTCCGGCATTAAAGCCGTTATCCATGACCGAACCGCCAACGACCACCAGGTTGCCGGCTACCAGCGGCGCCGCGGTTTGCATCAGCGCATGAGGACGCAGCGTTCCCATATTGGCATGCAGATCCACCACGCCATGATCGCCAAAATCGTCGCACAGTTTGCCGGTGTCGGCATCCAGCGCGCGCAGACGGGCATCGGTGGTGGTATTAAAAATACGCTTGCGGCAGGCCGCGGGCGAAGCCGCGTTCTGTTCAGCTGGCGCGTTTGCGGCGTCATAATAGCTGACGCCGCGGCAGGTCTGATGCTGTTGCAGGTAAGAGCGATCTTTGCTGGTGGCATACTTCCACTTCAGTTCGCCCGTTTCGGGATTCAGCGCATGCACTTCATTATGCGGCGTACAGAAATAGAGCGTGTTATTCACCTTCAGCGGTGTCGCTTCAAAGGTATATTCCGATGCATCTTTCTCATCGCGCAGATCGCCGGTGTGATAAGTCCACGCCGTTTCCAGGCTGCTGGCGTTGTCTTTGGTGATCTGCTTTAACGATGAAAAGCGCAGGCCGTTATTGGTGCCGCCGTAAGCTGACCAGTCATTGCCCGCCACATCCATATCGGTCGGATTGCGTTTGGTGGTGATATTGCCTTCTTGCGGATAGGGATCGTAGAACATCAGCCCGATAACAATCGCAATCATGGCGATAACGGTGCCGCCAAGAAAAGGATGAAACGCAGAGGCTCGTGAAGGCGCCTCTCTTTGAGAGAGCGAACGAACCACCCACGGCATTGCCAGCCACACGCCAATCAGACCAATAAGGTCGCCGCGTGGTATCCACTGCCATTTATCAAAGCCCACCTCGTAAATTATCCAGGCAAGGACAATCCACATCAGCACGGCATAAAGGGTCAGCGCGATTCTTTTATTTTTAAACAGGGCGAAGGCGGTGATCAGCAGCCCAATCGCCATCACCAGATAAAAAAAGGTGCCCCCCACCATCAGGAGTTTTGCGCCCATATAAAGCATAGCGACACCAATTATCGCTATAACAATACTTGTTAATTTGTTAACCATTCTGATTCTCTCAGTTGACACGACGGGCAAAAATCACCCGTGTAAGCGTTTACATTTCCACAGCATAAATTTAACTACATTTCATAAATAAAAAAACTACAGATATTTTAAGCTGTTGGCGTGATAATTACGTTGCGGAAACAGTACCGGTATTAATAGTAGTCGTAATGAGGGAATCGGGCAGGTCAGGGCTGTTTATACAGCGGATAAATTCGCAGTGCGCACGCCTGATTAGACGTGCGCAGCAGATTATCAGCAGCCGCGTTCAATTTTTTTAGCGGCTTCGTCAAGCGTATCAATAATCTTATGCAGCTTTTCCTGCGACAGGTTTTGCTGCGAAAGCTGCGCATTGAGCGCAGTTTTGAAGTTATAAATGGCGCGCTCGACCTCCGGAATACTGCGATTATTCACCAGCACCGCCAGCGAGGTGAGGCGGGAAACGATATCGCGTAAGAGAGGCTGGTTTTCAGCCAGCTGGCGGCGGCCCGCCTCTTCCAGTTGCCAGGTTTTTCGGCTGGCATGCGGATCAACAGCGCTGATGCAGTTCGCGTCTTCAAGAAGCGTCAGGTTGGGGTAAACGATCCCGGCGCTGGGCGTGTATTCGCCCCGTGACAGATCTTCAACAGATTTAATCAGCTCATAGCCATGCGCCGCGCCCTGACCAATAAAATGCAGCATCAGCAGGCGAATATCGCCCGCATCAAGCATTTTTTCACGGCGTTTTCTGCGCCTGGCGCCGCACTCTTCACGGCCTGCGTGGAGATCCTGTGTCATCACCTGTCCCGGAAAAAAATCAGGAGACGATAGTATTCTGCCCATCGCGTAATTTCAACACGGTGACCAGGGCTATTTCTGATGCCAGTAAGCCACCGCGCGAACCCGCTCTGCCTCGCACCCGCGCTGCGCAATAAAATAGTCGCCCAGTTTTTTCACCGCAGCGCCCTCGCCCGTCAGCCAGATAAAATAGTCATTATCGGGCAGCGAGAGAGACGCAAACTGCGCAATCAGCTCGTCTGCCGCTGCCAGCGTCATCGCGCCACTGCCGAGCCAACTCACCGTTACGCTACCGGTATCGCCCAGGTAATCGCGTCCTGCGGCTTCATCAGCAAAGGCAAACAGCCTGATGTCACCACCCGAAAGCCCCTGCTGGCGGCGCTTAAAGGCGGGCAGCCCGGTTTCATCACATACGTAGAGCTGGAAAGCGTAATCTTCCGGCACCACCAGCGATCCACGCGGCCCGCCAATCGTCAGTTTATCGCCCGGCTTCGCCTGCACCGCCCAGTCGCTTGCCAGACCGGCCTGATGAATATAAAAGTCGAGCGTCAGGCGCCCTGCGTCACCGTCAAACGCCAGCGGCGTATAGTCGCGTGCAGCAGGCCGTACGCCATCTTTCCATACCACGCCTTCGGAGGTGATTTCCGGTAAATTCAGCTCACCGCCGTTGGGGAAAAAGACTTTGATATGATCGTCGAAGCCTGCTGAATTGAAGCCCTTCAGCGCGTCGCCGCCAAATTCAATACGATTAAAACAACCCGCAACCTGGCGGGTGCTCAGCACGTCAATGGTGCGAAAGCGCAGTTCATTTCTGACGCGCTGGGGTAAACGAGAAAAAGGTTGATTATCCTGCATGGGATCTCCTGCATAGCGTCGGCACATTATTATGAATGATTCTCACTCAACAGAGTGGGAATATATCTATGATATATCTTAAGCGCAAGCGGCAGGAGGGGTGAATTTGTGCGATCGAGGGTGAAAAGCGCCGTCGGACGACGGCGCGGAGCATGTTAGCGTGCGGAGACGCGCCAGACGGTATTACCGGCATCATCGGCAATCAGCAGGCCGCCCTCCTTATCCATACTCAGTCCCACCGGCAGACCGCGTACGTTTTTCTGATCGTCAGTCAGGAAACCGGTCACGACAGGTTTTGGCATCCCCTGGGGTTTGCCGTCTTTGAAAGCCACCCAGACCACCTGATAACCGTTCAGTGGTTTACGGTTCCAGCTGCCGTGTTCGCTGATAAAAGCGCCGCCGCGATACTCTGCCGGAAGATTGTCGCCGGTATAGAACAGCAGGCCCAGTGGCGCAACGTGCGAGCTGAGGGCGTAGTCAGGCTTGATGGCTTTTTTAACCAAATCGGGCCGTTGCGGTTTGACGCGCTCATCCACATGCTGGCCGTAATAGCTGTAGGGCCAGCCGTAAAAGCCCTGATCCTGCACCGAGGTGAGATAATCCGGCACCAGATCGGCGCCGATTTCATCACGTTCATTCACCACCGCCCACAGCTTGCCGCTTTGCGGCTCCCATTGCAGGCCGGTCGGATTGCGCAGGCCGCTGGCAAAGATACGGCTTGCCCCGTTGGCCACATCCACTTCCAGTACCGCCGCGCGACGGTATTCCGCGCCCGTGCCGTTTTCGGTGATGTTGCTGTTGGAGCCGACGCCCACATAGAGCTTACTGCCGTCCGGACTGGCGAGCAGCGATTTGGTCCAGTGGTGGTTGATGGGCCCGCCGGGAAGATCGGTCAGTTCGGTGCCGGGATCGGTGATTGAGGTTGCGCCGCTGTCATAGTGATATTTCATGATGGCATCGGCATTGGCCACGTAGAGCGTGTCGCCGATCAGCTGCACGCCAAACGGTGAAAAAAGATTATTCAGAAAGGGGTGTTTTTCCCAGTGCTGGCCGTCGGCGCTTCTTCTGAGCAGCGTGATACGGTTGCCGCCCGCGCCGCCTTTGCCGGAGGCTTTTTGCACCAGCCCCATGATCAGCTCTTTAGGTTTGGCGGTCACACCCGGCGGGCTGTTGCCTTCCACCACCAGGATATCGCCATTAGGCAGAGTGGTGAGCTGGCGTGGGTGTTGCAGGCCATCGGCAATTTTTTCAATTTTTAACCCGTCGGCCACGGTGGGTTTCTCGCCCTGCTTCCAGGCTGCACCGCGCGGCACCTGCATGGGCGGTAGCAGAAAGTTTTGTGCCGCAGGCAGTTCAGGGTTTGCGCCGGTCTGGCGCGCGGGATCGATTTTAGCGCTGTCGTCGCAACCGCTGATCATCAGCGTGATGGAGAGCGTCAACAGGGATAGTTTCAGAGACGTTTTCATCGGGCTTCTCCATAAGCGTAGCGGGTACGGACGGCGAGCTGGACGTTGGCGATCAGCAGCAGTAAAACCACCAGGGTGGAGAGAATGACGCCGGAAGGCACCACTGCCCAGGCATCGCGGCTGTGAACGAAAGCATTAAAAATGGCCAGCACGACGGCCAGCGCCGACAGCCAGAAATGGAGATTCAGCGCGGAGCGTCCTGGCAGATTGCGGCCCTTCACCAGATGCACAAGGCTGATAATACGGGGAATGATGGCGAGGATCAGACCGAAAACAATCAGCCAGCTGGCCGACTGCGTCCAGGTAATTTCCGTACTGAAGAGATAGATCACATCAAAGATCCATGCCGCGACAAAAAATCCCAGCGGCACCGGGTCAAGCAGTGAATAGACAAAACCAACAGGTCGGGAAGCGTGGTGTAGCGCCGAAGACGTCATGAACTTACTCCTTTTACCGTAAACGGTGACGACCAGATTGTCGTCACGCGGTTTGGTAAAAGGTTAGTAAGTTTAATGCCTTTATGTCGGGAAATATCACAAAAAATTAACGCTTACTTTGTGACGTTGTCACGCAGAGCCGCCAGGCTGTGGCGCTGTTTACCGTCTTCATCAAAGTTTTCTGGCTTCAGCCACTGTTCGAAAGCCTCCCGAACAGAGGGCCACTCTTTATCAATGATGGAAAACCAGTTGGTATCGCGGTTGCGCCCTTTATAGACGATGGCCTGACGAAACGTTCCTTCAAAACTGAAGCCCAGACGCCGCGCCGCGTTGCATGAAGGCGCATTCAGGCTGTCGCACTTCCACTCGTAGCGGCGATAGCCAAGCTGGTCGAAGACGTACTTCATCAATAAAAATTGCGCCTCGGTTGAGAGCGGGCTGCGTTTCAGGTAGCGGGAAAACGTAACGAATCCCACTTCAATCACACCGTGCCCCGGTTCGATACGCATTAACGCCAGGGTGCCAACTGCGCGATCTGTCGTCAGATCGATAACCGTATAGTGCAGCGCATCGCTGCTGCCGCCCGTCGCATCAAGATGGCGGCGGAATTCTCCTTCGTTCCTGAACGGCCCGAAAGGCATATAGGTCCAGTCCTTTTCATCTTCAGGATCTGCCCATGCGGCACAGAGATCGGCTAAATGAAGTTGGGGGTCAAGCGGTTCCAGACGGCAAAAACGCCCCTGCATGGTGACTCGCTCCGGTCGCGGTCGCGATGTCCAGCCTTCAAGGCTTGCGCCTACCGGCTGCTGATACTCGTTATCGTTCTCAGACAAAAAACACCTCGGTCGTTACGGCTCAAAACAATAACATAGAGTAAGTGAGGAGAGGTTGTCCAGACAACGATGGATCAGTCAAGAAAGCGCCCCGGATAATCGGCGCGTGGTTTCTGATAAGCGTCAAAGCGCCCGAACAGGCGATATCGGTTGCGGGCGATAAGATCATAACAGCGATTGCTTATCCCTTCAGGGAAGTAGCGCAGGATGCCGAGCGCCCGCCACGGCCACGGCAGCCCGGCCAGCACACGGAAAATCGCTGCGGCGCGCAGGTAAACCCGATCGCCCTCCAACAGTACAATGGTGTTAATGTTGTCGGGCGACAACCCTGCCTGCGTCAGCAGCGCCCTTCCCTTATCGGTTTGCACCGCCGCCAGCCTGACGGTGCGGCGTTTATCGTGACGCAACAGGAAGTTGACCCAGCCATTGCAGAGTTTACACACGCCGTCGTACAACACGATACGCCCGGTGGCGTTTTTCGTCATCGCGTTCATTATCCCTCCGCAGGCAAAACGCGACGTTACACCGCTTTTATGCCGGCATCAACTCTCACGCCAGACCGTCTGGGCATTGGTGAATTCCTGAATGCCAAAGCGCGACAGTTCACGGCCAAAGCCGCTGTTTTTCACCCCGCCGATCGGCACGCGCGGATCGGAAAACGTCGGTGAGTTGATAAATACGCCGCCGGTTTCGATACGCGCCGCCAGAGAAGTAGCCTGCTCAATATCGCGGCTCCAGATGCTGCCGCCCAGGCCGAATTCAGAGTCGTTGGCCATTGCAACAGCGTCGTCCGCATCTTTCGCGACAATCAGTGAGGCAACCGGGCCAAACAGCTCCTGACGGAAGCTGGTCATGCCGGGCCTGACGTTGCTCAGCACCGTCGGCGCATAAAAGTTGCCTTCGCCCTGCATTATATGGCCGCCAAGCAGGCACTCCGCCCCTTCAGCCAGCGTTGCCTGTACCTGCGCATCCAGCTCATCACGCAGATCGTAACGCGCCATCGGGCCGATGTAGGTGGCTTCGTTGCGCGGATCGCCGACAGGCAGCGCGGCAACGGCGGCAACAAACTTGTCGCGAAAGGCCGTAAAAACAGATGATTCAACAATAATCCGCTTCGCGGCAATGCAGATCTGCCCGCTGTTCAAAAAGCGCCCGGAAATGGCGCCGGCCACCGCCGCATCAAGATCGGCATCTGCCAGTACGATAAACGCATCCGAACCCCCAAGCTCCAGCACGCATTTCTTGACCGCTGCGCCGGCCAGCGCGGCAACAGCAGCACCGGCGCGAACGCTGCCGGTCAGGGTGACGGCGGCGGTGCGGCGATCGTTAATCAGCGTAGACACCGCGTCATTATCGGCATTGACAACACGGAACAACCCCGCCGGAACTCCGGCCTCGGTGAGGATCTTTTCCAGCAGCAGCGCGCAGCCCATGACATTTGGCGCAGGCTTAAGCAGGTAGCTGTTTCCCGCCATTATAATCGGCACGGCGCCGCGCAGCACCTGCCAGACGGGAAAGTTCCACGGCATAATCGCCAGGATCGGCCCCAGCGGAAGGTACTGAACAAACGCTTTGTTGTTTTCAACCAGCGCGGGTTCCGGCTGAAGGAAAAGCGGCCCGTGTTGTGCGTACCATTCACACAGGCGGGCGCTTTTTTCCACCTCGCTGACGCCCTGAACGATTGGTTTGCCCATCTCATCGCTCATCATTGCCGCCAGTTCGCGGGCATGATTGCGTAGCGCATGCGCCATTGCCGTCAGCAGGCTGGCGCGCGCGTCGGTATCGCTTTTGCGCCAGCCCTGGAAAGCCTGCCAGCTGCTTTCGAGCGCATGTTCGACTTCCGCCGCAGCGGCAAATGGCAGGACGGTAATAACGTCGCCGGTGAAAGGATTGCGGGAAACAGCACCGGTCTGAACGGAGGATAATGCAGTCATAACGTCTCCATAAAGCGAAAGGATTGATACATCAATGAGGTCATCATAGGCTTGCCACTCTTTCTCATAAAATGAATAATAATGAAAATAACTTACCTGAATTGAGAAAGTTTATGGATATCACCCAGCTTGAAGTTTTTCGCGCTATCGCTGAAGAAGGCAGTGTGACCGCAGCGGCGGAAAAGCTGCATCGCGTGCCGTCGAACATCTCCACCCGGCTGCGCCAGCTTGAAGAGGAGCTGGGCACGCTGCTGTTTAATCGGGAAAAGCTGCGGTTGCATATCACCGACGCGGGGAGAACGCTGCTGGATTACGCCACGCGCATTTTAGATCTCACCGCAGAAGCGAAGCAGCGCATAGCCGGCGGTCAGCCGGCCGGCGTATTTACCCTGGGCGCCATTGAAAGCACCGCCGCCGTCAGGCTGCCACCGCTGATTGCGCGTTATCATCAACAGTGGCCGGAGGTTGAGCTGTCTCTGTCAACCGGCCCGTCCGGAGCGATGACCGACGGTTTGCTGGCGGGCGAATTCAGCGCAGTATTTATTGACGGGCCGCCCATGCATCCACAGCTGGACGGCATAGCGGCCTTCCCCGAGGAGATGGTGCTGATCTCGGCGTTAAACCATCCGGCGATAACCGGCGCACACGCGCTTTCCGGCGCGACCCTCTATGCGTTTCGCACCAACTGTTCCTATCGCCGTCTGTTCGAAAACTGGTTTGCGCGCGCCAACGCGATGCCCGGTAAAATTTTTGAGATGGAGTCCTACCACGGCATTCTGGCCTGCGTCAGCGCAGGCGCGGGGCTGGCGCTTATTCCACGGAGCATGCTGGAAACGATGCCGGGCAGAGACAGCGTGCAGGCCTGGCCGCTCGCCGATAAGGCAGGTCATCTGGATATCTGGCTGGTGTGGCGAAAAAACGGGGAGAATGGCAATCTGAGGGCGATGATTGCCCTGTTGCAGGAACAGGCCCGTCCGCAGACGAGCCTTGACGTGGCCAGAATTACATCTGCACCAGATTCCTGATTTTGACGTCGGCGTTAACGTCGGCGTCATAATCCACGCCCTCAACGCCAAAACCGAACAGGTGCATAAACTCTTTTTTGTACCCGGCAAAATCGGTAATGTCGTTGAGGTTATCGTTAGTCACGGTCGGCCACTGCGCCACTACCGTGTCCTGCACGTCCGCCGCCAGTTCTTTATAATCCGCGCGCAGACGGCCTTCATCATCAACGATGGGCGAAGCGCCGTACAGACTCTCTTTAAACAGGCCGTACACCTGCTCAATGCAGCCTTCGTGCGTTCCTTTCTCTTTCATCACCTTAAACAGCAGTGACAGATAGAGCGGCATCATCGGGATCGCCGAGCTGGCCTGCGTGACCACCGCTTTCAGCACCGAAACGCGTGCGTCGCCGCCTTTGTCTGCCAGCGTATCGCGGATAGTCAGCACGCGCTTGTCCAGATCCTTTTTCGCTTCGCCGATGGAGCCGTTCCAGTAGATATCGTGGGTGATTTTTTCACCGAGATAGGTGAACGCGGTGGTTTTCGCGCCGTCCGCCAGCACACCTGCGTCCTTCAGCGCATCAATCCACATTTGCCAGTCTTCGCCACCCATCACCGCGACGGTGCCGTCGATCTCTTGCTGGGTGGCAGGCTCCAGCGTGGATTCGCTAATGGTCTCTTTATCGGTATTCAGACCGCGGATGGTCACCTGCTTGCCCACCGGCTTCAGCGTCGAGTTGAACACTTCCCCGGTTTTTGGATGGGTGCGGCGCGGCGCGGCCAGGCTGTAAACCACCAGATCGACCTGGCCGAGATCCTGTTTAATCAGCTCGATGGTTTTCTGCTTGACCTCGTCCGAGTAAGCGTCGCCGTTGATGCTTTTCGCATACAGGCCTTTTGCTTCAGCGAATTCTTCAAAAGCGGCAGAGTTGTACCAGCCAGCGGTAGCGGGTTTGGTCTCTTCGCCCGCACGCTCAAAGAACACGCCCAGCGTGTCCGCACCACAGCCAAAGGCGGCAGAGATGCGCGCCGCGAGGCCGTAGCCGGTAGAGGCGCCGATAACCAGTACTTTTTTCGGGCCGTTGGCGATGGCACCCTGCCGGGTAACATAATCAATCTGGTTCTTGACGTTAGCTTTGCAACCCACCGGATGGGCAGTTACACAGATAAAGCCACGAATGCGTGGTTTAATAATCATGAAGACCTCATGTGGACTCTCATTAAATTTGGGCAGTAGAATACCTGCTTGTGTCGATTCAGGCAAAGTCGTCAGACAGTTATCGTGGATAAGGTAACGAAATCGTCTGCTATTTATCCGCCTGCGGCGCGAGATAGCGCGCCATTTCAGCTTCCGGCACCATACCGCCGCCGGTAGCCCAGACCAGATGTGTTCCCTGTTGCAGCATTGCCGTCGTTATCCCCTGCGCCGCCAGCGCCTCGCGCTGCTGCCAAAGCCGCCACGGGCCGGGCAAACCGGCCAGCGCCGACGGCTCCAGCGAGATCCCTTCATCATGGTTCAACAGCCGGAGCAGGTCGAGCATCTCGCTGTCCTGCAACGTATAAAACCCGCACAGCAGCCCTGCCATTGTGCGCCCGACAAAACCAGACGGGCGACCCACCGCCAGACCGTCCGCAATGGTTTTATTGTCGATGCCCAGATCCTGCACGGCAATGGCATCATGCAGCCCGGTATGCACGCCCAGCAGCATACAGGGCGAGTTAACCGGTTCGGCAAAGATGCAGTGTACCGCGTCACCAAACGCCAGCTTCAGGCCAAATGCCACGCCTCCCGGCCCGCCGCCCACACCGCAGGGCAGATAAACAAACAACGGATGCGCGGCGTTGACAATGACGTTGCGGGCAGCCAGTTGACGTCTGACGCGCTCGCCTGCCACCGCATAGCCCAGAAACAGCGTGCGGGAGTTTTCATCATCAATAAAGTAACAGGCCGGATCGCTGGCGGACTCGCGCCTTCCCTCTTCAACCGCCACGCCGTAATCCTGCGCATGTTCAATCACCTCGACGCCATGCGCGCGCAGGCGGTCTTTTTTCCACTGACGCGCATCAGCAGACATGTGCACGCTGACCTTAAAACCGAGCCGGGCGCCCACGATACCGATGGAGAGCCCCAGATTGCCGGTTGAGCCGACGGCAATGCGATAGCCGGAAAAAAACGACCGGTGGCGCGCCGACAGCAGTATGCTGTAGTCGTCGTTTTCGTTCAGCACTCCCGCGCCGACGGCCAGCCGCTCCGCGTGCGTCAACACTTCGCAAATGCCGCCCCGCGCTTTGATTGAGCCAGAAATGGGCAGATGGCTGTCCTTTTTCAGCAGCAGGCGGCCGTTCTGAACGCAGCCATAACGCGTGTTGAGCGTGTGCTGAATAGCAGGAATAGCCACGATATCAGATTCGATAATCCCCTGTGCGGCTTCGGTTTCCGGGAACGCCTTCATCAGCCAGGGCGCAAATCGGCGCAGACGTGCCGACATCTCTTCAACCTGGCGTCCCGTGCCGGACAATTCAGTATCAACCGATCCCGCCAGCGGGTTGATCCAGGTGACGGGTTCCAGACGACGCAGGCGTTCCAATAGCGGAAACCGCGTCAAAAGCTGTTTTGTGGTGACATCCATTTGACCCTTTCCTCTTTCTTAACCAAAAGGTGATAAGAGAAGCTTAACAAAGTTTGAGCTTGTTCAAACTTTTGAAAAATAGCGATTAACCGCCTGCTATGCAGATTTACTGCATAAAAATGGCCTTTTTTTCTGAACCGATTCTCTTTGTGACCAACACAATAACTAATTATTCGTTACAGAGGGTCTGAAATGTAATTACCTATAAAATTTCACAATAATTTAAAGAATTGAAAACCTCAGTTTGGTGTTAAATTACCGGCGTATAAGTCGTATGCACCAAAAAATTACCGATTTCGTAGTAGATATCACTTATCACACTAAGGTTTCTTATGGAAAAGCTATCATACGTTTCTGAAGGCAGCACAACAGCCTGGTCAACTTATTTGCAACAGATTGACCGCGTGGCGCCCTATCTGGGCGACCTTACTCGCTGGATCGATACGCTGCGTCACCCCAAACGCGCGCTGATTGTTGATATCCCCTTACAGATGGACGACGGCACCATTCGTCACTTCGAGGGTTTTCGCGTGCAGCACAACCTGTCGCGCGGGCCGGGCAAAGGCGGCATTCGTTACCATCCCAACGTTGACTTAAACGAGGTGATGGCGCTTTCGGCATGGATGACCATCAAGTGTGCAGCGGTAAATCTGCCTTACGGCGGCGCAAAAGGCGGTATCCGCGTCGATCCGTTTACGCTGTCGGACGGTGAACTGGAGCGACTGACCCGCCGCTATACCAGCGAAATCGGTCTGATTATTGGCCCGCAGAAAGATATCCCTGCCCCGGACGTCGGCACCAATTCACGGGTGATGGCGTGGATGATGGATACCTACTCAATGAATCACGGCACCACGGTAACCGGCGTGGTCACCGGTAAGCCTATTCATCTGGGCGGCTCGCTCGGCAGGGAAAAAGCCACCGGACGCGGCGTCTTTGTGACCGGCCGAGAAGTGGCGCGTCGCTCTAACATCCGCATTCAGGGCGCGAAAATTGCCGTACAGGGTTTTGGTAACGTAGGTAGCGAAGCGGCGCGACTGTTTGTGGAAGCGGGTGCCTATGTGGTGGCGATTCAGGATCATTCGGCAACGCTGTTTAACGCCGACGGCATCGATCTTGCCGCCCTCGCCGACTGGCAAAAAGCGCATAAAAATATTGCCGGTTTCCCTGGCGCAGAGACCGTTGACAGCGAGGCATTCTGGTCGGTGAGCATGGATATCCTGATCCCGGCAGCGCTGGAAGGACAGATAACCCGCGAGCGCGCTGAGCAGTTGAGCTGTAAGCTGGTGCTGGAAGGCGCTAACGGGCCCACCTTCCCGGATGCCGACGATATGCTCAGCTCACGCGGCATCATTGTGGTGCCTGACGTGATATGTAACGCGGGCGGCGTAACGGTGAGTTATTTCGAGTGGGTACAGGATATGGCCAGCTTCTTCTGGAGCGAGGGCGAAATCAACGACCGCATGGATAAGATTATGACCGAAGCGATGGTTCACGTGTGGGATAAAGCGAAAGAGAAGTCGTGCAGCCTGCGCACCGCAGCCTATATTGTTGCCTGTGAGCGTATTCTGATGGCGCGTAAAGATCGCGGTATCTATCCGGGTTAAGCAGCATCGGGCGGAAAGCTTCCGCCCTTTTTCGTTGCTCGTTACGATTTGCCGATGAACAACGAAACCAGCCCTGCGGCAATCAGCGGCCCGACCGGCACGCCGCGAAACAGCGAAACGCCAATAATTGTCCCGATAATCAACCCCGCCACCACGCCAGGCTGACTGCCCATCAGGGTAACGCCGCGCCCGCCTACCCACGAAACGAAGATCCCGACGGCGATCGCCAGCAGCGATTTCCAGTTAAGAAATGATTGTATCAGCGTGCTGGTGGGTATGGCACCGCTGGCAATCGGCGCCAGCATGCCAATGGTCAGAACAATGATGCCGATTGATACACCCTGCTTTTCGATCCACGGAAACAGACTGCTGAGCGGCGTCATTTTCACAATAATCAGTACCAGCAGCGCAATCGTCACCGCCATGTTGTGGCTGAAATAGCTCATGCCGGCCAGCCCCAAAAGAATCAGCAGCGTGATATCGAACATTCTCTTTCCTGATGTAAGTCGTTATAACGGCAGCTTAAAACGCTTTAATCTCACCTGCCAGCTTTTTTACTGCTTAATACAGCGCATCAATGGCGGCCTGCAAACTCACTGCCGGGCCGGTCAGTACCGAGAGCGTGCTGTTAATCTGTTTTTCCGCACCGGCCATCGATATTTGCGCCAGTACGATGCAACCCAGCGGTGACTCCGGGCGTTGCTGGATATAACCGGCAATTTCCCGGTAGTAGCCGTCGAAATCGCCCGCATTGAACCACACCCAGGCTCCTGGTATCAGCTCGACCGACAGACGTTCGGGAGGAATAAACGCTTCAAAAAGATGGGTGGTGGCCGCCAGCGTGGCGTGCGCGGTGCAAAGCACAAGGATCGAACCCTGATAGCGCGACGCGACTTTCGCCAGCGCGGCATCAACCCGGATCACCGGTTTGCTGAACTGGCTGGCGTCCCATGCCACCACCCCAAGCGTGGTGCAGGTAACGATCACCGCATCGGCGTAGTCACACAGCTCATGAATGGCCTGACGTGTCGCATCCGCGATCGCCTCGGTGACGTCTCCCGCATCGGCAACGCTTGCCAGCAGTTCGCCCTCAACGCGATGCAGCAGTTCAACATCGCTGAAATCGAGCCCGCGCAGCGCATCTTCATAAAGCGCAATGTTGCTTCTGGCCGCATGCAGGCAGGCGATAACAGTCATTCCACTTCTCCTGTCCAGAGGAAAGATCATGCTGACAAATTACTCTTTTATCGCCGTGAAATCCGGTCTTTTTAAAGGAATAAGCGTCAGCCTTACCATTCTCACGGTGAAGTGCTAAGGTGTGTAACCCCCAAAATGTGTTGAGGAACAGTGAGATGATTGTATTTGTTACTGGTGCCACCGCCGGCTTTGGAGAGAGCATCACCCGCCGCTTTATCGCACAGGGTCACCGTGTGATTGCCACCGGCCGACGCAGCGAACGCCTTCAGGCCCTGAAAGAAGAGCTGGGCGACAATCTTTATACGCTGAGGCTGGACGTGCGTAACCGCGCGCAGATTGAAGACGCATTGCAAAGTCTCCCCGCCGACTGGCAAAACATCGCCGTGCTCGTGAATAATGCAGGCCTGGCGCTGGGGATGGAGCCTGCGCATAAGGCCAGCCTTGATGACTGGGAAGCCATGATCGATACCAACAATAAAGGTCTGGTCTACATGACCCGCGCGATCCTGCCCGGCATGGTTGAGCGAAACGCGGGGCACATTATTAATATTGGCTCCACCGCCGGTAACTGGCCTTATGCGGGCGGTAACGTTTATGGCGCGACCAAAGCCTTCGTTCGCCAGTTCAGCCTCAATTTACGCACCGACCTGCACGGCACTCCGCTTCGCGTGACGGACATTGAGCCAGGCCTGGTGGGCGGCACGGAGTTTTCTAACGTGCGCTTCAAGGGCGATGACGCAAAAGCCGGTAACGTTTACGAAGGTACCGAGCCGTTAACCGCTGAAGACGTTACCGAAGCGGTCTGGTGGGTGGCCACGCTGCCGAAGCATGTCAACATCAATACGCTGGAAATGATGCCGGTGTGCCAGACGCTGGCAGGATTAAAAGTCGCGAAGCGTTGAGTATGGGGCGGCCAGCAGGCTGGCCGCCGGACGTCATTTATGCGGCGTTAAATGTTGCCCAGGCTGGGTAAATTCCGCGTAGAGTTTATCGTAACTGTGCCCGGTCAGATCCTCCACCACTTTTCGTATTTCTGGCGCTGCGTGACGTTCCGCACCGCTTATTTTTAACCGATCCACCTCATCAACAAATATTTTATGCGTCTGCTTATTCAGATGAAAACTTAATGCCTGCCAGAGTGCGAGAAGCAGTAACCCTGCCGTGCCCGCAAATAACATAACGGCGATGGTCTGCACGGCACTTTCAGGCTGCGTCTGACTTCCCTTTATAAATCCTCCCGCCTGAAGCAGCATGCCAACCATAAAGGTGGCAACAGCTATCGTCGTTTTACGTGAGAAGGTCATGACGGCTGCAAATAAGCCTTCGCGGCGTTGGCGGGTGATTAATTCGTCAATATCCGGAATAAACGGAAATACGTTCCAGGGCGTGAATTCAAGCACGCAACGCCCGACCTGATAAAGCACCGCCAGGACAACTAAAAGCGCAACGTTATAGTCGCCCGGAAACTGATAAACCATCAACAAACCCACCAGACACAGCAGCATCAGACTGTAGGCAAACGTATAAAGACGTGCCGGCCCGTATCTGATGATCGCCACGCCTGCCAGCAGCGTCACCGGGAGCCCGACAATACTCATCGAAAGCAGCGTTCCCGCCAGCGCAGCAGAAATGTTCAGGCAGTAGACGCAGAAAAAAACAAACACCGTGTTGTAAATATCTTTCGCGGTAAATGAGAGAAGGTAAATGGCCAGATGCTTGCGGAACGCACGAACCCGAAGCGTTGAGGCATATTCCTTAAACAGCGCGAGCACAGAGACAAGTCTTTCCACAACCGTGGCCTGCGGCGCGACACGTTCCAACTCTGCCAGCATCTCCGGCGTTAACTCGCGCTCCCAGGTGACCTTCCAGGAAATAAAGACGCACACCATAAACAGGACGGCGAAAACAATACCGTTGATTAAATACGCATGAGGATTGTCCTCGCCGAAATGATGAATCAGTAAACCGGGAATAAAGGTGGCCAGAAAAGTGCCTGATGCCGACAGGAACATGCGGCATGTAGAGAGTTTTGTCCGTGAATTAAAATCTCGGGTCATTTCCGACGGCAACGTTTCCCAGGGAATAAGCACCATCGCGGCGATAATTTCAAAAGCAAGATAGACGGTAAGGTAAAAACCGTAGCTCATGCCATTAACCCATAACAGGGCATAAACCAGCATCAGCGGCGCGCCCGCCAGTAAAAAGAAACGGCGTCTGCCAAATTTTTTGCCGAAATATGTTTTATAAAAGTGGTCAGTGATGCTGCCCATAAATAAGCTGACAACCGCATCCACAATACGGGCAATCGCCACGATGGAAGCCGCCTGCATCGGCGTCAGACCAACCCAGGTGGTGTAAAAAAACAATAACCACGCGCCGATAACGGTAAAGGCGCCTCCGCCCATAATATCCGTGACGCCATAACCCAAACTGACAGGGATGGTGATTTTTCTGTTCTTTTGTGACATAGGATGACCCTTCCGTGGCTGCCAGAGAGGATCGAGGCCTCTCTGACAATTAAGATCCGATATGGTTGACGACCGCGTCATTCACGTTCGCGGCACCTACCATACAAGTATCTTAAAGACCGTATTGGAAGTTAAATCACATTTTCAAAAAGCATCTGGTTTCGGCTTTATACCGCTAGCCTCTTTCCCATCCCGCGACCATGATCAGCATCCCACAGAACGCGACGGCAGCGCCCAGCCAGTCGTAATAGCTGAGTTTTATGCCATCCACAAAACGGAGCCAGAGGAGCGCCGTTACCACATACACACCGCCATAGGCGGCATATACCCGGCCGCTGGCGGCGGGATGGAGCGTCAGCAGCCAGGCGAACAGCGCCAGGCTGGCGGCCGCAGGTATCAGCAGCATCACGCTCCCCTGTTTTTTCAGCCAGAGCCACGGCAGAAAACAGCCGATAATTTCAGCCAGCGCGGTAATAAAAAAAAGCAGCGTTGTTTTGAACAGCATAGAAATCTCTCTCAACCCTAAACGAGATGCGGGCGGCTGGTGAGCTATTTGCGGGTGATGATATACTACATAACGTGATCCATGCAGCCGCTCCGGCGGGCGTTGCGTTTCAAACAAGAGAATTTACGGTGAAAACGATGATGACACACAAGCAAAAATGTATGGGCAAGGCTGCTCTGCTGCTGGTGCTTGCCGGTACGCTGTTCAGCATGAACGGTATCGCGCAGGCGCAAACCGATCGCCTGATTATTGATAACGGCAACAATGCGCTGAGCAACGAGCAGGCCCGGCAGGAAAAAGAGCAGTGGGATCAAACCCATATGCTACGCAGGAAGGTGAATACCCGCGTTGAAAAAGAGTTCGATAAGGCTGACCGCGCCTATGATAATCGCGATAGCTGTGAACAAAGCGCTAACGTAAACGCTTATTGGGAGCCAAACACGCTTCGCTGTCTGGATCGCCGCAGCGGTCGTCTGATCACGCCCTGATGATAAATGGCTGCTATAGTTATTCGCTGATACTAAGCAAAAGGATAAGATGATGAAAGGTTACAAGTGGGTTATCGCGCTGATTATTGCCTCTCCTCTCGCAGCCCAGGCATCTTGCGAATCGGTTAAGGCAGATATCAGCCAGAAAATCATTAATAACGGCGTGCCGGAATCGGGTTTCACCCTTGACGTTGTTCCCAACGATCAGGCTGACAGCGCAGGCGGCCAGGTGGTTGGTCACTGCGAAAATGATTCACAGAAAATCGTCTATAAACGCAACGGGGGCGAAAGCGAGCAGCCCGTACCGGCGAATGCAGGTTCTTCCCAGGACTCGCCCTCTTCCTGATAATAAAGGCCGCTTTCGCGGCCTTTATTCATTTAGTCACCCGGCCTTTTAATCGGCAATGCGCGTGAAACTATCAGGCTGGCTGTCGCGATAATCACCGACACCGCAAATACCCAGTGCAGCGAAGCGGCAATCTGCCCCGTCACCTCCGCCAGCCCCTGCGCACCCATCGCTGCGCGCTCTGCGTGCGACATCACCTGCTGCACCGGATCCTGCCTGTCAGGCAGGCGGATAAGAAGATTATAATTCAGCACCGCGCCCATCACTGCCGTGCCCAGCGCCGAACCCAACAGGCGGCTGAACATAATTGACGCCGTGCAGATCCCTCGTATCGAATGATGTGCTGAATTCTGTACCGAGATCAGGAAGGTGGTGCTGGTCATACCCATACCGCTGCCAATTACAAAGGCCGTCAGACCGGACTGGAGAATCGAACTGTGGCTGTTTAACAGCAATAACAGCCCGGTGCCGATAATCAGCAATAACGAGCCGGTCTGCGCGGTGAAACGGTAAGAGGTTCGATGCATCAACCGACCGCTGAAGGTGCTGGCAAGCGGCCAGCCAATCGACATCATTGCCAGGGCACTGCCAGCCTGAAGCGGCGTTCCGCCGTTTACGCCCTGAATCCACGTGGGTAAAAAAGCGCTGATGCCCATCATTGCCGCGCCGATAGCCAGGTTCCCCATATTGCCTGCCAGCAGCGTTCTGCTTTGCCAGATGGCATGCGGAAACAGCGGTTCCGGCGCGTGCTTTTCATGGCGTACCAGCGCCCAGCCGGAGAGCACCGCCAGCACAAAGAGACACAAAGACCACCAGCCTGGCTCCTGCGCCTGTAACAGCGCGGCAAGCAGCGCCGTCACCGACAGCATCATCAAACCGCTTCCTGCCAGGTTCAGACGTTGCTGCTGATGGTGGCCCGGTTCGCTAAACCAGCGTGCCAGCATCAGCATGGAAACGATGCCGATGGGCACATTAACCCAGAAGATCGCCGCCCAGTTAAGGTGCTGCACAATCCATGCGCCGCTGAGCGGGCCAACGATTGCTGACACGCCCCACACGCTGGAAAGCCAGCCCTGTATAGAGGCCCGCTCTTCGGGCCGATAAACATCGGCAACAATGGTGGCGGTCAGCGGCATGATTGCGCCCGCTCCCAGCCCCTGCACGGCGCGGAACAGGATCAGCCACTGCATGCCCGGCGCGAAGCCACACAGTACCGAGCCCAGTAAAAAGAGTGAAGTGCCGATAAAAAAGACCCGTTTGCGTCCCCAGATATCGGCCAGCCGCCCATAGATCGGTACGCTTACCGCCTGCGTCAGCAGGTAAATCGAAAATACCCAGCTAAACTGCGCAAATCCTCCCAGCTCAGCAACAATGGTCGGCATCGCGGTGGCTACAATGGTGACTTCAATGGCGGCCATGAACATTGCCAGCATGCAGGCAATAAGAATCAGCGGGCGTCCGGCAACCGGCTCGTGCGTGCTTTCAGACATAGACGTGAATGCTTTCCTGTAACAACCGTGAATTTATCGATAACCGACGTAAAACCCTCAAAATGTGACGTTGTCACCGGTGACGCCAGAAATTCTCTTTTTTACCCTCAGACCTGTAATAAAGCGAGTTACAGCGCTTTAGTGCGAAAACTATCCTGCTGATTTTCCGCCTGAAACTGGCGGAACAGAGGGCACGCTGCTATAGAGTTTAAGGTACTTTTTGGTCATCTGGCGTTAAAAAACACCTGATGTATCTTTTTTAACCATTTTACCCGGCACAAACCAGGCGGATATCGCCTTATGCGCGATTGATGTTGTTGTGCTGTTTGTCACTATAACAAGGGCATGCCCGTATCCTGAAAAAACCAGGGAGAGTGAAACTTATGCAAAACGCGACGTTTTTGCGGCGCACGGCACTGGCGGTACTATTCGTTATCGCCATTGTGGCGCTGCTGGTTTACGGCCTCGGCGTTGATACCATCAAAGCCCGCCAGGTCGATTTGATTTACCTGGGCAGGCAACATATGTTCCTGGTGTTCTGGTCGATGCTGTTTGCTTTGCTGGTCGGTATTCCCAGCGGCATCATCCTCAGCCGCCCTTTCGCCCGCCGCTGGGCGGAATACGTGATGCAAATCTTTAACGTCGGTAATACCTTGCCCCCGCTGGCGGTACTGGCGCTGGCGATGGTCATTATTGGTATTGGCGATCGGCCCGCGATTGTTGCGTTATTCCTGGCATCGTTGCTGCCGATTGTGCGAAACACCTATTCCGGGCTGTGCTCCGTTCCCTCCTCGCTGATTGAAGCGGCCAACGGCATCGGTATGACCAAAGGACAACGGCTGCGTCAGGTGGAGCTTCCTAATGCCTGGCCGGTGATGCTCTCTGGAATCCGCGTGGCGATGGCGATAAACGTGGGCACCGCGCCGCTGGCGTTCCTGATCGGCGCGAGCAGCTACGGTGAACTGATTTTCCCCGGCATCTATCTGAACGATTTCCCTACCCTGATCCTTGGCGCTGCCGCAACGGCACTTTTTGCGCTGATCCTCGATATGTTACTGGCCGGATTAGGTCGCCTGCTCAGCCCACATACGGCTGTATAAGAATTAAGGAGCAGACATATGGCTAAGGCCACACTCTTTACCCGCTGGGTGCGCAACACCGCGCTGGCATTAAGTGCGACGCTGGCGCTCAGCGCAGGCGCCGCTGCCGCCGACGCCGGAAAACCTATCGTTTTTGCGACGAAAAGTTTTACCGAGCAGCACATTCTCTCGGCGATGACGACAATGTATCTGCGTAAAAAAGGCTTTCAGATTGAGCCGAAGACCAATATCGCCACCACCATTGGCCGTAACGCGATGATCAACAAGCAGGTTGATATGACCTGGGAATATACCGGTACGTCACTGATTATTTTCAACCATATCAATAAGCAAATGTCGCCGCAGGAAGCGTATGACACGGTGAAAAAACTGGACAGCAAACTGGGGCTGGTCTGGCTGAATCCGGCCCCGATGAACAACACTTACGCGTTCGCCATGCAGCGCAAACGCGCCGAGGCCGAGCATATCGAAACGATGTCCCAGCTGGTGGCGAAAGTGGAAGAGGTGCGTAAAAACGATCCGGATAATAACTGGTTGTTAGGCCTGGATCTGGAGTTTTCAGGACGCTCGGACGGCATGAAACCGCTGCAAAAAGCTTACAATATGCCGCTGGATCGCCCGCAAATCCGTCAGATGGATCCCGGCCTGGTGTATAACGCCATCCGCGACGGCTTCGTTGATGCAGGACTGGTTTACACCACCGACGGCCGCGTTAAGGGGTTCGATCTGAAGGTATTAACAGACGACAAAGGCTTCTTCCCCAGCTATGCGGTTACGCCAGTGGTAACCAAAGCCACGCTGGACAGCCATCCCGGCCTGGAAGAGGCGCTGAACAGCCTGTCGCCGCTGATCACCGATGAAGCCATTACTGAAATGAATAAACGCGTTGATATCGACCATCAGTCTCCACAACAGGTGGCGAGCGATTTTCTGAAATCTAAAGGCTTGCTCTAAGGAGGCAGAATGGAAACTATTCACTACATGATTAATAACGCGGGCTACCTGGCCTCCCTGACGTTTCAGCATTTGTGGCTGGTGGGTCTGGCCGTGGGTCTGGCGATCGTCGTCGGCGTACCGCTCGGCATCATGATTGTGCGCTACAAATGGCTGGCAACGCCGATCCTCGGCCTCGCCACCATTGTGCTGACCATTCCGTCCATCGCCCTGTTTGGCCTGATGATCCCGCTGTTTTCGATGATCGGTCAGGGAATTGGCGTACTGCCCGCGGTTACCGCCGTATTCCTTTACTCTCTGCTGCCGATTGTGCGCAACACGCATACCGCGCTGGAAAATCTGCCGGGCGGCCTGCGCGAAGCCGGACGCGGCATTGGTATGACGTTCTGGCAGCGTCTGCGCTGGGTTGAGATCCCGATGGCGCTGCCGGTTATTTTTGGCGGCATCCGTACCGCCGTGGTGATGAACGTTGGCGTAATGGCCATTGCCGCCGTCATCGGCGCGGGCGGCCTCGGCCTGCTGCTGCTGGATGGCATCAGCGGCAGTGATATTCGCATGTTGATTGCAGGCGCGCTGATGATTTGCCTGCTGGCAATTATTCTCGACTGGCTGCTGCACCGTTTGCAGCTGGCGCTGACTCCTAAGGGGATTCGATAATGATAAAACTGGAAAACCTCACCAAAACCTTTACGCAGAAAGGCACCTCGTTTAACGCGGTGGACAACGTCAGCCTGAACGTGCCGGAAGGTGAAATGTGCGTGCTGCTTGGCCCGTCCGGCTGCGGCAAAACCACCACGTTGAAGATGATTAACCGTCTGATCCCCGCCAGCAGCGGCAAGATACTGATTAACGGCGAAGACACCAGCGGTATGGACACCGTGACGCTGCGGCGCAATATTGGTTATGTGATCCAGCAAATTGGTCTGTTTCCCAACATGACCATTGAAGAGAACATCACCGTTGTGCCACGCATGTTGGGCTGGGAGAAAAAGCGCTGTCGTGAGCGGGCCAGTGAATTGATGAGCATGGTCGCGCTCGATCCGACAAAATTCCTGCATCGCTATCCGCGTGAGCTTTCTGGCGGTCAGCAACAGCGTATCGGCGTAATCCGCGCCCTGGCAGCAGATCCACCGGTATTGCTGATGGATGAGCCGTTCGGGGCGGTCGATCCGATTAACCGCGAAGTCATTCAGAATGAATTTCTGGATATGCAACGCCAGCTGAAAAAAACGGTAATGCTGGTAAGCCATGATATCGATGAGGCGCTGAAGCTGGGCGATCGTATTGCAGTGTTTGGTCAGGGCAAAATTGTGCAGTGCGCCAGCCCGGACGAACTGCTGGCGAAACCGGCCAATGAGTTTGTCGGCTCGTTTGTCGGCCAGGACCGCACGTTGAAGCGCCTGCTGCTGGTTTCCGCGGGCGACGTTACCGATCAGCAGCCAACCATCACCGTCAGGCGTTCAACCCCGCTGGCGGAAGCGTTTGGCACGATGGACGATAACGATATGCGCTCGGTCACCGTGGTGGATGAAGACGGCAAGCCGCTGGGCTTTGTCAAACGTCGGGAAGCGCGTGGCGCCAGCGGGGAATGCAGCGAACTTCTGCATAAATTTACCGTTACCGGACGTGCAGAAGAGAACCTGCGCGTGGTGCTGTCAAAACTGTATGAGCACAATATGGTATGGATGCCGATTGTGGATGAGGAAGGCCGCTACAGCGGAGAGATTTCTCAGGACTATATCGCCAGCTATCTCAGTTCAGGTCGCACGCGCCGCGCGCTGAATCCCTGATACTACGTTACTCATCTAATGGCACCTGTTTGGTGCCATTTTTTTAGCGTTTTATCGCGCTCAGATCGATATATTTCGCCAGATCGCGCGATTCAGCACGCGGCAGATAGGGCAATTCACCCAACAGCGGCGCATCAATTTTACAGCGTAAAACCTCAATGATTTCTGCGTAATGCGCCAGCCCCGGATTGATACGATTCGCCACCCATCCCAGCAGCGGCAACCCATCGTTTGCTATCGCCTGCGCGGTCAGCAATGCATGGCTGATGCAACCCAGCTTGATACCGACCACCATCACCACCGGCAGTTTTTCATCCACTGCCCAGGCGGAGAGCGGACGCAGATCGTTCATCAGGCTGTGCCAGCCCCCGGTGCCTTCAACCACCACGTGATCGGCCTGCTCATGCAGTGACATCAGCCCTTCGCTCAGTTTTGCATAGTCGACGGGCGTATCGCGGCTGGTGCTGATCTCATCTTCCAGCAGCGTTATTGGATTGATTGCAGCATAAGGAAGCGCAATTGACGACGATTCCTGAAGGATCAGCGCATCTTTATTGCGGATGCCCTCTTCCGTTTGCTGACTTCCTTTGGCGACGGGTTTATAGCCGACGGTACGCTTATTGCCTTCTGCCAGTTTTTGTAACAGGGCGCGGCTGATCACCGTTTTTCCCACTTCAGTATCGGTACCGGTAATAAACAAACGTTTCATGCTGTCCCACCCCACTGGCCACCATCGGCCAAAAAAAATAACAAAAATCACTGAGGCAGAAATAGTAGGACAGCATGAGCATGGGCAGCTTGCGTTAGCGCAAGATTTTGTCATAACAAAGTTGCGTCGATATTTTGTTAATACGCGCGCTAATCTATTGCCTCATGCCGATGGCAAGTCGGTTAAACGCTGACATCAGGGAAATGGCAAAGGTCAGGTCGGAAATTTCACTATCAGAAAAAAAGTCATGAAGCGGTGCAAAATATTCATCAGTAATGAAGTTGAGCAGCAAACTCGGCTAAATCGCGGTTAAACCTGGAGGGTTCTTCATTAAACGGCGCATGTCCGGAATCAGCATATATCAGTGAGCGTATCTGCGGGTTAATACTTTTGGCCCGTGCCAGAGAGGCCTGCGGGTTAACCAGTGCATCATACTTGCCATAAATAAAGAGTAACGGAACACGGGCGGAGCCGAGCCCCTGCTCAAGGGGAATACGCATACCCGGCACCGCGCGCTGCATTGACCAGGAGGCCATCGCGGCGCTGGCGATAAGTTGTTCAAACGTGCGGCTGTCCGGCTGCTGGTGAAAACACAACCTGAGAAAGTCGCGCTCTCCATTGAGGTGCGTTTTCAACTCTGCTGATGTCATGCCTTCATAGACGGCCGGATGCGCCGGGATTAGCACTGGCGTTAACTCAACCACGCCATCGACGTACATGGCTCCCCGGATCTGACGATCGCCATAGGCAGCCAGATATTGGGTGATAACCGCCCCGCCTAGAGACCAGCCAACCAGCAGCGGCCTGGCTGCATGACTTCCTTCAATGACCGTTGCAAGATCCTCCGCCCAGCGTTTGCCTTCCCGGTACGAAGAATCCTGTTCCGGTTTGCCGGAAAGACCATGTCCTCTTAAATCATACGTAATCAGCCGCAAATGCTTTAGCTGGTCATCCTGTAATTGATTTTCCCAGTTCAGGTGGCTCCCCAGTAATCCGTGGATAAGAATGACGGGCGTGCCGTTGGGGTCCCCCGCTTCCTGTACCGCCAGCCGGGTACCGTCAGGCGCGGTCAGAAAGTAACTCTTTTGTGCTGCATAAAGATGCAGAGAAAACATCAGCAGAAAAACCGATAGCAAGAAGCGGGAAGCGCGAAATAACAGCATGATAAACTCCTCAGAAAGTCATTTCAGGCTATGCTGCACCCTGACACTGATGTCAGGGTCAAGAGAAAAGAAGGCGATAAGATGCATTTATCTATTGGCGAAGTATCAGAACGGTCAGAGGTCAGCGTGCGGGCAATCCGTCATTACGATAAACACGGGCTTGTTACGTCAATACGTGGCAGTAATGGTTATCGTTACTTTAACGATCAGTCGGTTACCGAGGTTCGCCAGATTCGCCGTTTAATCGCCGCAGGGTTTACCCTCTCTGAAATCTGTGGTTTTCCTGCCTGTATGCGTGCCAGGGAAGAGGCTGAATTTTGCCCGGAAACACAGGCCGCACTTTTGAGGCACCTTGCTGAGGTTGAAAAACATATTTGTGCACTCGAAACACAACGGGCGGAGTTGGTAAAAGCACTGAGCCAACAGAAGTGTCCCTGAGAGCATTACCCCTGGAGCAGCCTGACCAACAGCGTGCCGTTATAGAGCGCCTCTTTCACCAGCGCGGCGCCCGGCATGGTGCCGATGTTGTAAAAATGCGTGGCTTCAACGGCGATCTGCTGGCTGTAAACGGGCAAAGACTGTCGGCGAATGCAGTCTGCGATAGCGGGGTAGAGAATTTCGCTGGCCTGATTAAGCGGTGATCCAATCAGGATCTTTTGCGGATTAAAAAGGTTAACCATAATGGCCAGAATACGTCCGACATTATGTCCGACGCCGGTAATCACGTCTCTGGCAAGAAGATCGCCCGCCAGGGCAGCGTCACAGAGCGACTCGATGCTCAGCGGCAGATGATGAAGCGTGGATTGCGGCGAGGCAGGCAGCCGCTGCGCCGCCAGTTCCAACATGCTTTCGATACTGGCGACGGTTTCAAGGCAACCGTGATTGCCGCAATAGCACTGTTTGCCCCAGGCATCAATTTGCGTATGCCCTATTTCCACCAGCGTACTGCTGCCGCCGTGCAGCAGCCTGCCGCCGGTTATCACACCTGCGCCAACGTTATGATCGATAACAACCTGAATCACATCTTTTATATCGCGTGAGGCGCCAAACAGCGCTTCCGCCATCGTCCATGCACAAATATCATGCTGAATATAGACCGGCAGACCCGTGCGCTTCTCGAGCTCAGGGCCGAGCGGCATGGCATCTACCTGATAAAATGGCATCCGCTGGACAATGCCGGTTTTCGCATCAACAATGCCCGGCAAGGTGATAGCGATAGCAGTAAGCCGTTCAAGTTTGTTTTGATGGCGGACAAAAAAAGCGTCGATTTCAGCAATGATGCGGTTCAGTAGCGGCTTGTCATCGTTAACGGGAAGCGGGCGCAGCTCTTCCACCACCAGTTTGCTGCTAAGCTCGCGCAGAGCCAGGGTGATTTCGCCATTGCCGATACGCGCCGAGAGGAAATGCCAGGCGACGGTGTCGAGCGTTAATCCAATCGCGGGACGGCCGCGGCTGCCTGCATCCTGAAACTCCGTCTCCTGCACCAGATGCGCTTCCAGCATTTCGCGCACGATTTTTGTGATACTTGCGGGTGCAAGCTGGGCTTTTTTGGATAAATCAATGCGTGATACAGGCCCGAAGCGATCGATCAGGCGATAGACAGCACCTGCGTTAATTTGCTTGATCTGGTCGATGTGGCCTGGCTGACCGTCCGTTATCACACCCCTGCCTCCACTTATTTTCACGCTTCAAAATAAACCCTCAGACCATGGTGGAACAGTTAGCTGACCGCGTCAAATATTTGATTAGAAATGTGATTTACTGCACACAAAAAACCTTCTCCGTTCAGAAATCATTCGCCAGCAGCAGCGCTTTCATGTGCCGGATCGTTGCGCTCATCTCACGTCGCGTCGACCACACCAGCCACACTTCTGACCAGACGTCTTTTTCACGCAGCGGCAGCCAGCAGACATCATCCAGTCGGATGCGGCGAAATGAAGCGGGCAAAATGGAGACGCCCAGCCCTGTGGCGACCAGCCCGATAATCGTCATCGCCTCACCGACTTCCTGAGCAATATCCGGCACGATACCGTAACGTTGCAGCATGGCCAGCGTTTCTGAATAGAGCGCCGTGCCTACCTGGGGATCAAAAAAAACAAAAGGTTCGTTAGCCAGTTCGCTGACAGAAATACTCTCTTTGCCCGCCAGCCGGTGCGCACGATGCACCACGGCGCAAAGCGGCTCGCGCAGCATCAGCTGATGGTTGAGAACGTCAGGCAGCGGCGTATTGCGCATCACGCCCAGATCAAGCCGACCATCAAGCAGCGGCTCAAGCTGCTGCCGGGTATTGATCTCCTGCATCTGAATATGGACATGCGGATAGCGCTGGCGGAAGGTAAAGAGCGCATCAGACACCGTAGCGATAAACGGCGCGGAAGAGGTAAAACCAATCCGCAATTCGCCCTGATGGCCGTGATGAATGCGTGACGCTTTATCGGCCGCCAGCGTCACACTCTGCATAATCTGACGCGCATCATGCAGAAAGTGTTCTCCGGCGGGCGTGAGCTGCACGCTTCGATTGGTACGGGCAAACAGTCGGGCATCAAGCTGTTGCTCAAGCGCCTGGATTTGCTGGCTCAGAGGCGGCTGCGAGATATTAAGGCGTCGCGCGGCGCGGCCAAAATGCAGTTCTTCAGCAACGGCAATAAAATAACGGAGGTGGCGTAGCTCTATATTCATACTTTAAATATATCATTTGAGATAATTAATATATTAGACATCATATTACTGCTTATTTACAGTAACCCTGCTGATTATTGTAAACAGGATTATGTGTGAATCGTTCAATGTCCGGCTCCGACGTGGAAGAAATTGTTCAACAACCTTCCGGAGCACACCCTGCTAAAAACCTCTATATCCGACGCGGCACCAAGGCCTTTATTCGGGTCACCTTCGCGCTTTTCTCTGCGGGACTGGCTACCTTTGCCTTGCTTTATTGCGTGCAACCTATTCTGCCTGTCCTGTCGCAGGAGTTTGGCGTATCGCCTGCCGCCAGCAGCCTTTCGTTATCGGTTTCCACCGGCCTGCTGGCGCTGGGACTGCTGGTCACCGGGCCGCTCTCTGATGCCATCGGCAGAAAATCGGTGATGGTAACTGCGCTGCTGCTGGCGGCGGTCTGTACGTTGCTCTCAGCAACCATGACCAGCTGGCATGGTATTTTGATCATGCGAGCGCTGATCGGGCTTTCGCTCAGCGGCGTGGCGGCGGTGGGCATGACCTATCTCAGTGAAGAGATGCACCCTGGCGTCATCGCTTTTTCGATGGGGCTTTATATCAGCGGCAACTCTATCGGCGGCATGAGCGGACGTCTGCTGAGTGGCGTGATCACCGATTTCAGTTCATGGCGCGTGGCGGTGATGGTCATCGGCTGTTTCGCGCTGGCGGCGGCGCTGATGTTCTGGAAAATTCTCCCGCCTTCACGCCATTTCCGCCCGATTTCGCTGAAGCCACGCAGCCTGGCGATCAATTTCCGTTTGCACTGGCGTGACAGCGGTCTGCCGTTGCTGTTTGCGGAGGGTTTCCTGCTGATGGGCGCCTTTGTGACGTTGTTCAATTATATTGGCTATCGCCTGCTGGCGGCGCCGTTCTCTCTTAGTCAGGCGACGGTCGGCCTGCTGTCGGTAGTCTATCTGACCGGCACATGGAGCTCACCGAAAGCGGGCGCGATGACCGCGAAATATGGCAGAGCACGCGTGCTGCTCTTCTCGACCGCCCTGATGCTGGCGGGGCTGCTGATCACCCTGTTCAGCAATCTCTTACTGATTCTGCCAGGCATGATGCTGTTTGCCGCAGGCTTCTTTGCCGCGCACTCTGTCGCCAGCGGCTGGATAGGCCCGCGCGCGCGGCGTGCTAAAGGACAGGCTTCGTCGCTCTATTTGTTCAGCTACTACCTGGGCTCCAGCGTGGCGGGCACGCTGGGCGGCGTGTTCTGGCGGCAGTTTGGCTGGAATGGCATCAGTGCGTTTATCGGCCTGATGCTGGTCGTGGCGCTACTGGTGGCGCTTCGCTTGAAAAGTAAGGGGCTTTGAGCAAAAAAAAGCCTCCGGGCAGGAGGCTTTTACATCATGAGCGGGTGCGTTCCGCATAGCGCTTGCGTAATTTTTGCAGCTTGGACGGGATAACGGCCAGACAGTAACGGTTCTCCTGTCCCTCACCTTCCCAGTAATTTTGATGATAATCCTCCGCCGGATACCACTCCGTCGCGGCTTCAATAGTCGTCACGATGGTTTCCTGATGATCGGCCTGCGCACGGGCGATCGCTGCCTTTGCTTCAACCGCCTGCGATTCATTCAGCGGAAAAATAGCGGAGCGATACTGGGTACCGATATCATTGCCCTGCCGGTTTAACTGCGTCGGATCGTGTGTGGCAAAGCTGATATCCAGCAACTCACCATAACCGATCTTTTCAGGATCGAAGCCCAGCCGGATAGCTTCTGCATGGCCGGTTTCGCCGCTGCACACTTCACGATAGGTCGGATTGGCGGTGTGGCCACCAATGTATCCGCTTTCAACGGATTCAACGCCATTGATTTGCTTGAAAACCGCTTCGGTACACCAAAAGCAGCCTCCGGCGATGATTGCATATTCTGTGGTCATTAAGACTCCTTATCTGATGCGTGACGGGCAGTATGGCAGCCCAGGCGGCTAAGCACGGGCCATTGCAGCATAAGTGTATCAATAATGCTATCCAGCTCCGCACGCGTGGTCCCTGCGCGAGCGCGCACCGACATCCCCTGAAGAATACAACCAAGCCAGGCAGAGAGCGCGTTGATATCCGTTTCAGCATCCAGCTCGCCGGTTTTCTGCCGCGCCAGCAGAAATGCCTTGAGATGATTTTCCTGGCTGAGCGACTGTTCATGAAGCATCTCAGCCACTTCTGTGGCGTCGGCGGAAAGCGCCGTCGAGGTGCAGATAAAAAAGCAGCCCGATGGCTTTTTACCGTCGGTAAAACAGACGGCGGTAGCGCGAAAATAGTGCTCAATGCCCTCAGCCACGCTGCGTTCAGGACAGGCCAGTGCAGCTTTACGCTGCTCGCCAAACTTTTCATTATAGCGTTCGAGAACGGCGCGAAACATGCCCTGCTTATTGGTGAATTCGGCATAGAGCGTGGGCGCCTTAGCACCTGTTGCTTCCACGAGATCGGATAGTGAGGTGGCCTCATAGCCGTGTCGCCAGAACAGCTCCAGCGCCTTATCGATCGCCGCTTCGCGGTTAAACGTCTTAGGTCTTCCGCGGCTTTTTGCTGCACAAATTTCACTATCAGTCATCACGTCTCCCGCCACTAGCGTTCCGGTAACCTGCTTAATACGATAAAAAAGCATGCGTTGGCATGCCGGGCGCAGTCCATTGCACAGTAACCACGGTAACACAATTAAAATATAATTCACTAATAAAATAAATAATCAACATTATCAGTTAGTTATTGCATTTATTATCAATCATTAATAAATAGCATTGACGCGCTGAAATTCCCCGCGTAACATTAAGTTATCGATCGTTATTTAATACGATCCTGACAACCCTTTTACGATATTTCGAGGCGCATTATGAAACGTTACAGCATCCTGTTTACCACTTTACTCCTTACCGCTCTTTCTTCTTCAACCTTTGCTGCCGAGCTCATTGACAATGCGCCAGCGCAGCAACAAGAAGTGGGCGTGATTTCCGTATCAGGAACGAATCTTTCTTCAATGGAATCACAACTGGCTGAAAAAGCAGACGCCGCTGGTGCCAAATCTTTCCGAATCGTTTCCACTACCGGAAATAATCGTATGCACGCGACCGCTGCAATTTATCAATAATTACGCAGCGTGCGTAATTAAATCTGAGTTCCCTACCCTTAAGGTAAATTTTATGAAAAACGTAACACTGTTAATCGTCTCCACAATATTTAGCGTGTTTGCTTTTAACGCTGCGGCGGCGGAGTTAGTGGTAAATACACCCGTTGAACAACAACGTGCAGGCGTAATAAGTGCGACTGGCAGCAGCAGTCTCACCTCGCTGGAATCGCAGCTGTCGACAAAAGCCGATCGCGTTGGCGCAAAGGCGTTCCGCATCGTTTCGACCTCTGGTCAGAACAATCTTCATGGCACCGCCATTATCTATAATTAACGCCCGCCTCAACTGCCGTCAGTAATCCTCTGACGGCAGAGAGTTGAAAACGATAAGCCTATTCACCTCCCCTTCACTCATTATTTCATCGCTTCGTTTCTTCAGTAGTAACACCCTTCAACCTGCCTGACTTTGTTTTAATATGACGCGACTCTGTGTCTCATCAGGAGTATGAATTTAAAGCGAGGATTTTATAATTACCTTGGTATGTTGTAACTAAAATAGGATACTAACTTACCATTCTGATTGTTCCGGTCTTTTATCCGCCTTAACGAAGGAAGCGATAACGTAAATTTCTTTTATGACTATTCACCGCATGGTGTCGGATAAATCGAATGATAATCGAACGCGGCTTATTTGCCTTCCCTTTTTCTTTATCGCGTTCAGTAACATGACTTAATCGCATCAACATTAAGTGCCGGCGTAAAACGGTACTTATCCGTTAAGATTTGTCTCAATAATGTAAATGTATTTACATCTGATGGTTGATCGTCTTCGCATAAAAAAAGAAAAATAGTGGTAATTGCGCATTATTTTATTAATTAGGTGTTTTTTACCGACGAATTTATCTGTACACTGGCTTTCGAATCGTACACTGATTAATTTTCAACCCAACACTACGGATTTCTTTATGAGCGAAACTCTGAAAGTATTAAATAACATTCGAACTCTTCGTGCACAGGCTCGTGAAGTTTCTTTAACTGAACTTGAAGAGATGCTGGAAAAACTCGAAGCCGTTGTTAACGAGCGTCGTGATTCGGAAGCGGCACTGGCTTCTGAAATCAAAGAAAAAGAAGAGAAGTTGGCTAAATATCGTCAAATGCTGCTCGACGACGGTATCGATCTTAGCGAACTGACTTCTGTTGATGCGGGTTCTGCTAAATCACGTTCCAAGCGTGCACCGCGTCCGGCAAAATACCAGTATAAAGACGAGAATGGCGAAACCAAATCATGGACCGGTCAGGGTCGTACGCCTGCAATTATTAAGCAGGCGCTTGACCAGGGTAAAAAACTGGAAGACTTCCTGATTTAATTTCTCCCGGCTGCGTCGGCCCCATCGGCGCAGCCAGCATCGTCTCCCCTGCTCTTATTAATTTTCCTTCTTTAATCATTAATAGCTTTGCTAATATAACGAATATCACTGCGAAGTATTTGCCAGCTTTAAAGCATGTTGTAACTAAGGATAAATATGAGTCGCCATGATGCTATCGACAGGTTGCACCGCTGCGTCGCCGACCTGGAAACGTGCCTTTCTGCGCTTTGCGACAGGCTGCAAGAGCAACGGTTGCTTGCTGCCCGCGTGTTTGAATTACCTGCTATCAATAAGGGAAACGAGCATGAGCCTGTTAACCAGATTGCGGTTGAGCAGCATCTGGCCCAACCCGCTCTTGACCGCACACTCAAACATTTCACCCGTCTTTTTATACATCATCAGTCGGAAACGATCAGTACGAAAGCTGCCGTGCGTTTACCGGGTGTAATATGCCTTGAAGCAGCGCCCCAAGCGTTTATGGCGATCCATCAGATGACAGAAAGCATTAATAACCTGAAGAAACGGCTCGAAGAAATTATTACCATTGAGTCGGGCGTGGCCAGTGAAGAACGCTTTGAATTTGTCCATACACATATCCCTGGCCTTATAACGCTGAACGCATATCGTTCAATTACGCTTCTCGACGCGCCTGATTCCGTGCGTTTTGGCTGGGCAAACAAGCATATTATTAAAAAAGTCAGCCGCAAAGAGATCCTGCATAATCTGGAGAAAAGCATTGCTGCGGGGCGTTCAGTCGCGCCGTGGAGCCGGGAGCAGTGGGCGGAAAAATTAGAAGAAGAGATGGCCGCAATTAAATCGCTTCCTGCCTCAGCCGTCCTCAGGATTAAACGTCCGGTAAAGGTCCAGCCAATAGCGAGAGTGTGGAATAAACAACAACAAAAGCAGACGCAATTCGCCTGCCCTTCTCCATTGATTGCGCTTTGCCCGGATGCGGCCAGCGTACCAAAAATTGGTGAACTGCTGAATTATGATCAAACTAAAGTGACATATCGTTACAAGCCTGATGCAAAACCCCTGTATTCGATCGTTCCTCGTCTTCATCTCTACAGCGATCGGCTGATTTAAAATTTATTAAACTAAAAAAAAGGCGAAGAAACCTTCGCCTTTTACAACAGGATGGAAATCAGGATTTCATGCTGCCTACCATTTCCTCAGGACGTACCCATTCATCAAACTGTTCTTCGGTAAGGTAGCCCAGTTTTAACGCAGATGCTTTCAGCGTCAGTCCTTCCTTATGCGCCTTCTTGGCAATTTCAGCGGCTTTATCGTAACCAATATGCGTATTTAAGGCGGTGACCAGCATCAGCGATTCATTAAGCAACTGCGAAATACGATCGCGATTTGGCTCAATGCCAACGGCGCAGTGATGATTAAAACTGTCCATGCCATCTGCTAACAGGCGAACCGACTGAAGGAAATTATGAATAATCATCGGACGATAAACATTCAGTTCAAAATTACCGGAGGCGCCGCCCATATTGACCGCAACGTCATTGCCAATAACCTGACAGCAGAGCATGGTCATCGCCTCACACTGCGTCGGATTCACTTTCCCTGGCATGATTGAACTGCCCGGCTCATTTTCAGGAATAGCGATTTCCCCAATGCCGCAGCGCGGCCCGGATGAGAGCCAGCGCACATCATTGGCGATTTTCATTAACGAGGCCGCCAGCCCTTTAAGTGAGCCATGCGCATGAACCAGCGCATCACAGGTGGCAAGCGCTTCAAATTTGTTGGGTGAGGTGACGAAAGGCTGATGCGTGAGATCGGCCAGCTCTTTCGCGACACGAACCGCGTATTCAGGATGCGTATTCAGCCCTGTTCCAACGGCAGTTCCCCCCAGCGCCAGTTCGGCGACGTGCGGAATGCTCTGCTCAATATGTTTGAAATTATGTTCCAGCATCGCCACCCAGCCGGAGATCTCCTGGCCGAGGGTCAGCGGCGTGGCATCCTGAAGGTGGGTACGGCCAATCTTCACAATGTCTTTGTACGCTTCTGCTTTCTGGTTCAGCGTATCCCGCAGCGCATTGAGCTGTGGAATAAGGTGCTCTTTCACCGCAATCACTGCCGCTACGTGCATCGCGGTCGGGAAAACGTCATTGGAGCTCTGACTTTTATTAACGTCATCGTTAGGATGGACCAGGCGCGACATGCCGCGCTCACCGCCAAGCAGTTCACTGGCGCGATTCGCCAGCACCTCATTCATATTCATGTTTGTCTGCGTGCCGGAGCCGGTCTGCCAGATAGCGAGCGGAAACTCTGCGCTGTGCTTGCCTGCCAGCACCTCATCCGCCGCGCGAATGACAGCGTCGGTACGCTCGGCCGGCAGCAGTCCCAGATCGCCATTGACCTTCGCCGCCGCGCGCTTGGTCAGCGCCAGCGCATTAACCAGCTCGACCGGCATTTTTTCGGTTGAGATGCGGAAGTGTTCCAGCGAGCGTTGCGTCTGCGCGCCCCACAGTTTGTCAGCCGGTACGTCGACAGATCCCATTGAATCTTTTTCGATGCGATTGGCGGCCATTGTGCTCTCCTTAAGTATCAACAGTTAACAGATAAGTCACTTACCCTCTCACAAAAAGCAGGATGCGGGCCAGAGGTGACATACAATAATTTAACATTATGAGACAGCATTACGCTTATTTCATGACGCATTGACTCTTTACCGCCGTTTTCTGTTTTAATACACGCGATATATAAATTTTTGGTGAATCCACATGCAAAAATTAATTAATTCGCTGCAACATTACGCCTGGGGCAGCCCCCGCGCATTAACGGAACTTTACGGTATTGAAAATCCGCAACGGCTGCCGATGGCGGAACTCTGGATGGGCGCGCATCCCAAAAGCCCGTCATCTGTCAGGATCGGAGCAGAAACGCGCTCGCTTCGTGAGGTCATTGACGCGGACAAAACCGCGCTGCTGGGTGCGGCAGTCGCCTCCCGCTTTGGCGAGTTACCGTTTCTGTTTAAGGTGCTGTGTGCCGATCAGCCGCTCTCCATTCAGGTTCACCCCAGCAAAGCGGCAGCCGAAAAGGGCTTTGAAAAGGAAAATGCAGCAGGCATCGACCTTACCGCCGGCCATCGTAATTATAAAGATGCGAATCACAAGCCGGAGCTGGTGTATGCCTTAACGCCTTTCAAAGCGATCAACGGCTTTCGCGAACTGCACGAAATCGTTTCACTTCTTCAGCCGTTATCCGGCGCGCATCCGGCAATTGCACATTTTCTTCAGTTGCCTGACACCGACGGCCTGGCGACGCTGTTTGCCGCCCTGCTTTCGCTGGAAGGTGAAGAAAAAAGTCTTGCGATTGATGTGCTCAAAGCCACACTGCGCGGACAGCACGGCGAACCGTGGGAAACCGTTCGCCTGATTGCGGAATTTTATCCGGACGACAGCGGCCTCTTCTCGCCGCTACTGCTGAACGTAATTGAACTTCAGCCAGGCGAAGCGATGTTTCTCTTCGCGCAGACGCCGCACGCCTATCTGCAAGGTGTGGCGCTGGAGATCATGGCCAATTCGGATAACGTTCTGCGCGCCGGCCTGACGCCCAAGTATATCGATATCCCGGAACTGCTCGATAATCTGAAATTTGAAGCGAAACCGTTTGCCAGCCTGTTGACACAGCCGGTAAGCGATGGCGCGACGCAGCATTTCCCGGTGCCGGTGGAGGATTTCGCTTTTTCAATCCACCACCTGAGTGCCGAACCCGTTACCGTTCGGCAGACGAGCGCGGCCATTCTGTTCTGTATCGACGGCCAGGCGCTGGTCAGCCACGGTGAAGAGAGCCTCTCGCTGAAACCGGGCGAATCCTGTTTTGTCGCGGCGAATGAGTTTCCCGTTACGCTCGCCGGTAACGGGCGCGTCGCCAGAGCCTGGAATGATTTGCGCAATAGCGGCTGACGTTAACGGCGGTAATTGCTATGATTATTCAGGTTTTAAGCAAAAAACGCCCGGTGGGCGTTTTTTTATCGCCGGGCAGTTGTCCGCAGGGCGGACGTGTCGGCACCAGGACTTAAAGGACGAATGGCAAATGAAAAAGACGAAGATAGCAGTAGGCGTGGTCGTTGCGCTTGGCGTGATTTGGACCGGCGCCGCCTGGTTTACCGGTAAGCAGCTTGAGAAAAACATGGGCGAGCTGGTGCAAAACGCAAATGCTCAGTTAAATACCATGGCGCCAGAGAGCCGCTTACGGCTCAGCTATCAGGATTTTAACCGTGGCGTGTTCAGCAGTACCGCGCGGTTCGTACTTCAGTCCAGTTCACAAACCGAAGACAATTCCATCATTAAACCAGGCCAGAGCGTGGTTTTTAACGAGAAAATCGATCACGGCCCCTTTCCGCTGGCGCAGTTGAAAAAGTTTAACCTGATCCCAAGCATGGCGTCGGTGCATACGCAGCTGGAAAATACCGATGCGGTTAAAAAGCTGTTTGAAATGACCAAAGGCGAATCCATCGTGAAGGCCGAAACCCGTATTGGTTACGGCGGCGCAACGGCATCCGATATCCATTTGCTGCCGGTCGATTATAACAATGCGCAAACCGGCGAACGTTTTGCCTCCAACGGCGGCACCTTCAAGGTCGATGCTGATGATAAAGGCGATAAGGTGAGCTTAAACGGCGAGCTGGAGAGCGTGCTGCTCACCGCGAAAAATCAGTACGACATGCCGGTACTTTTTACCGCTAACGGCCTGTCGCTGGACGCCAATACGCATCTGAGCGCGGAAGGCATGCGTATCGGCGATCAGCACATCTCGCTGAAAAAACTCACGGCAGCGGTCAACGGCGAAGAAGCGTTTACCGCGGAAGGCCTGAACGGTAAATCCTCATTTGATTCTGATAAGAGCCTGATCTCGGGCAGCATCGACTACACCCTGGATGCGCTGAAGGTGCAGAAGCAGAACTTCGGCCAGGCGAAGCTTGGCATCAAGCTGTCACAGTTTGATGCCAAAGCCATGAAAGCCTTCTCTGAAAACTACAATCAGCAGGTGCAGGCGCTGATGAATGAGCCCGGCATCAGCGATAATCCTGAGCGCTATCAGCAGCGAATGAGTGAAATTTTCAGCACCAATCTGCCGCTGCTGCTGAAAGGCGATCCGGTAGTGAACATCGCGCCGCTGAGCTGGAAAAATGATAAAGGCGAAAGCAGTTTCAACCTGGCCGTTCACTTTAAAGATCCCGCCGGCGGTAACGCCCAGCCGCAGGATATCGGCCAGGCGGTTGATAACGTCCTGAAAACGCTGGACGGCAAGCTGACCATCTCAATGGACATGGCGACCGAGCTGATGACTCGTGTGGCGATGACGGAAGGCTACAAGGAAGACGATGCGAAGAAACTGGCCGAGCAGCAGGTCAAAGGCCTGGCGGCGATGGGCCAGATGTTTAAGCTGACCACGCAGCAGGACAACAACATTGTCACCCGTCTGCAATACGCTTCCGGCCAGGTGACCATGAATGGCGATAAGCTGCCGCTCGATCAGTTCCTGGCGCGCTACATGCTTGGCGGTATGATGCCGCAGGTTCAGCCCGCGCCGCAGGCGCCGGCGCAACCTCAGGCGCAACCAAATGTGCCGTTGCAGCAGCCTTAATAGTAAACCTTTTATCGGGGCGCTTTCGGCGCCCCTTTTTTATGCCGATCCCCGCTCAATCAATATCGGCGGCAGGATCACGCTCTGTACCGCCCCCTGCCTGTCCGCCATCCGCTGTAACAGCCGTTGCGCTGCGCTGCGACCGATTTCCCGCGCCGAACTGGTGACAAAAGTCAGCGGTGGATCGGTGAGTTCCGCTTCCGGCACGTCGCCAAATCCTACCAACGCCATCTGCTGTCCATAATAGCTGTCTACTGCGCCCTTACCGATGGTTCTGCCGGTGCGTTGCAGGCCGAAATAGCATCCCAGCGCGACAGAGGCGTTATGGCACAGCACGGCGGTGATAGTGGGATGCTGATGGATCAGCTGCTCGGTCAATGCGGCCACGTCGCGCTGCTGGCGTCCACATTCGACGATCCACTCGCTGCGGAAGGGCAAACCGTATTGCATCAGAGTGGCACAGTAGCCGCCAATGCGCTCCGCGCGGGTGAGTGACGAGCCGGAGCCGCCCAGCCACGCAATGCAGTGATGACCGCGACGGATCAGGTACTCGGTTGCCATTTTCGCAGCGTGCAGGTTATCAGGGCGAATGGTATCCGTCTCATCAAGGCTTGACGCGCGTGACGCGCAGATCAACGCGATCTGCTGCTCGCGTGCTTTACCCACCAGATGGGCCGCGTTTTCCGCGCCGCCGCCCAATACAATCCCCTCCACGCCTTGCGCCACCAAAGAATCAAAGCAGCGATCGATATTCTGACCGTGCGCGCCGCTTTGCGTCAGAAACAGCACCTTGCCCTGCGCTTCCAGCCCTTCGCTGAGTCCGGCGGTCATTTCCGCATAAAAAGGATGGCAGATGTCACGCACGATCAGCCCAATCACGCCGCTTTCACCACCGCGCAGCATGGCCGCCGAACGGTTGCGGACAAATCCCAGCGCTTCAATCGCCTGGTTGACCCGTTCTGCGGTCGCTGTTGAAATACGCCCTTTTCCGGACAGCACCATAGATACAGTAGTGACCGAAACACCCGCCTCGTCAGCAACATCATTGATGGTAATTTTCTTCTGCGACATTTTTTAACCCGTTGCTGGTATCAGCTTTTAGCGCCATGGGTAAAACGTTACACCTTCATGAAATTAAAGAAAACTCTTAAGCGTATCAGGAGTGTGATCGCTCGCGCATTCATGGTCGGTAAAACGTTTTATCATTTTTTACCTCAGCAGTGGCTGAGCATTTTTTTGCCAGGAGAACCTATGTCCGCCACCAAACAGAAAATCACGCTCTGGGAGTTTTTCCAGAGCCTTGGAAAGACCTTTATGTTGCCCGTTGCGCTGCTCTCTTTCTGTGGGATCCTGATGGGGATCGGCAGTTCGCTCAGTAGCCACGATGTGATCACCCTGATCCCTTTCCTGGGGAATACCGTGCTTCAGCTCATTTTTACCTGGATGAGTAAAATGGGGTCATTCGCCTTCAGCTACCTGCCGGTGATGTTTGCCATTGCCATCCCTCTGGGTATGGCGCGGGAAAACAAAGGCGTTGCCGCCTTCTCTGGTTTCGTGGGCTTTGCGGTAATGAATCTGGCGGTAAACTTCTGGCTTAACGCAAAAGGGATTTTACCCACTACCGATGCGGCGATACTGAAAGCCAACAACATCCAGAATATTATCGGCATTCAGTCGATTGATACCGGGATCCTCGGCGCGGTTATCGTCGGCATCATTGTTTTTCTGCTGCATGAGCGTTTTCACACCATCCGCCTGCCGGATGCGCTGGCTTTTTTTGGCGGCACGCGCTTCGTGCCAATCATCACCACGGTGGTGATGGGTCTGGCAGGCCTGGTTATTCCGCTGATCTGGCCATGGTTCGCCGCAGCAATCACCGGTCTGGGCTGGGTCATCAATGGTGCCGGTGATTTTGGCCCGATGATATTTGGCACCGGCGAGCGTTTACTGCTGCCGTTTGGTCTGCAACACATTCTGGTGGCCATTATTCGTTTCACCGATGCGGGCGGCACGATGGACGTTTGCGGTCATACCGTCAGCGGCGCATTAACTATTTTCCAGGCGCAGCTCTCCTGCCCCACTTCCGGCGGCTTTGCCGAAAGCGCGACCCGCTTTTTGTCGCAGGGTAAGATGCCGGCGTTTCTCGGTGGCCTGCCTGGCGCGGCGCTGGCGATGTATCACTGCGCACGGCCTGAAAACCGTCATAAAATTAAGGGACTGCTGATTTCCGGCGTGGTGGCCTGCGTGGTCGGCGGCACCACCGAACCTGTTGAGTTCCTGTTCCTGTTTGTTGCGCCGTTCCTCTATTTGATCCACGCCGTGCTGACCGGGCTGGGCTTTACGGTGATGGCGGTATTGGGCGTCACCATCGGCAACACCGACGGCAACGTGATCGATTTTGTGGTGTTCGGCATCCTGCACGGTTTGCAGACCAAATGGTATCTGGTGCCGGTGGTGGCCGCCATCTGGTTCGTCAGCTACTACCTGATTTTCCGCTTTGCCATTACCCGTTTTAATATTAAAACGCCTGGCCGTGAGCTGGAGAGCGCCAGCGTCGAAAAAACGTTCTCCGCCGCGGTGGCCGGTAAGTCCGGCTACAATACGCCGGCCATTCTGGCAGCGCTGGGCGGTGTGGAAAATATCACCTCGCTGGATAATTGCCTGACGCGCCTGCGCCTGTCGGTCAAAGACATGAGCCTGGTGGATGACGCCGCGCTGAAGTCCAACCGGGTCATTGGCGTGGTTCATCTGAACCAGCACAATCTTCAGGTGGTCATCGGGCCGCAGGTTCAGTCGGTAAAGGATGAGATGGCGAGCATGATGCCCACCGCGTCCGCATGAGGTCAGATCGGGCCGTTCAGGCCCGTTTTTATTGAGGTGACTATGTTTGATTTTGATCGGGTGGTGGATCGCCGCGGTAGCTGGTGCACCCAGTGGGATTTTATCACCGACCGCTTCGGCCACGACGATTTACTGCCCTTCACTATCTCGGATATGGATTTTGCCACCGCGCCGTGCGTGATTGATGCGCTTCAACAGCGCGTCGCGCACGGGGTGTTTGGCTACAGCCGCTGGCAGCATGATGATTTTCTCTCCGCCGTGTGCCACTGGTATCAACACCGCTTCGGGCTGACTGTTGACAGACGGCAGCTTGTTTACGGGCCATCGGTGATCTATATGGTGGCGCAGATGATCCGCCGCTGGTCGTCGCCGGGTGACGGCGTGGTGATCCACACGCCAGCCTACGACGCCTTTTACAAGGTCATTGAAGGCAACCAGCGCACGGTGCGCGCGCTGCCGCTGCATAAGCAGGACGCGACGTGGCGGTGCGATATGGCTGCGCTTGAAGCGCTGCTGGCGCAGCCGCAGTGCAAAATTTTGCTGTTGTGCAGTCCGCATAATCCTACCGGTAAAGTGTGGCGGCGCGAGGAGTTGGCGCAGATGGCGTCACTGTGTCAGCGCTATGACGTGCGGGTGATCAGCGATGAAATTCATATGGATATGGTGACAGGCGCGACGCCGCACACGCCCTGGTCGGCGGTGGCGCACGATCGCTGGGCCTTGTTCACGTCGGCCTCTAAAAGTTTCAATATCCCTGCCCTGACCGGCGCATATGGTTTTATCAGCGATGAGCAGGATCGTCTTGCCTGGTTTCAGGCGTTGAAACAGGCCGATGGTCTGTCGTCCCCGGCCGTCATGGCGGTGGCAGCACATATCGCCGCCTATCGTGAGGGCGAGCGCTGGCTGGATGCATTACGCAGTTACCTGGCCGAAAACCTTCGGCGGGTTGCCGATCGACTGAACAACACTTTTCCCGTTCTCTACTGGGCGCCGCCGGAGGCGACCTATCTGGCGTGGATCGATTTAAGGCCACTACAGATCGATGATGGCCTGTTGCAGCAGAGGCTGATTGAGCAGCAAAAAGTCGCCATCATGCCGGGTGATACCTACGGTGAAGAGGGCCGGGGTTTTCTCCGCCTCAACGTGGGTTGTCCGCGCAGTAAGCTCGATCGCGGGCTGGATGGGCTGATTGCCGCCATTCAGGACTGCCTTGTGCATAAATAAACGGCAGTTAATTGTTATGATGCGCAATTCGCTGGCGGAGTTGCGCAAATTGTTTTTATACTGTTATGCACTTTTATGAAAAATTAACAGAGTGCGCCATCATGATTGATCCTCAGCTTCCCCTTACCGATATCCATCGTCATCTTGACGGCAACATCCGCGCGCAAACCATTCTTGATTTAGGTCGCGAATTTAACCTTACCCTGCCCGCTACCACGCTGGAGACGCTGCGCCCGCATGTCCAGGTGACGAAAAATGAACCGGATCTGGTGAGTTTTTTGCAGAAGCTGGACTGGGGCGTAAAAGTGTTGGCGTCACTGGATGCCTGCCGTCGGATTGCTCAGGAAAACGTTGAGGACGCGGCAAAAGCCGGTATCCACTACGCCGAGTTGCGTTTTTCACCTGGCTATATGGCCATGACCCACTCTTTGCCGATAGCGGGCGTGGTTGAAGCGGTCATTGATGGCGTTCGCGCAGGCTGCCAGCGGTATGATATCGAGGTGCGTTTGATTGGTATTATGAGCCGCACGTTTGGCGAAGACGCCTGTTTGCAGGAGCTGGAGGGTTTACTGGCTCATCGCGATGGCATCACGGCGCTGGATCTGGCGGGCGATGAAATCGGCTTTCCCGGCAGTCAGTTCCTCAGCCACTTTAATCGGGCGCGCGATGCCGGGTTGCACATCACCGTGCACGCCGGCGAAGCCGCCGGCCCGGAGAGCATCTGGCAGGCGATCCGCGAGCTTGGCGCCGAGCGCATCGGTCATGGCGTGAAAGCGGTTGACGATCCGGAACTGATGGATTTCCTTGCGGCGCATCATATCGGTATTGAATCCTGCCTGACCTCGAATATTCAGACCAGCACGGTGTCATCGCTGGCGCACCACCCGCTGGCAACGTTCCTCGAACGTGGAATTCTGGCAACCATCAATACCGACGATCCGGCGGTTCAGGGCATTGAACTGGCGCATGAGTATAACGTCGCCGCACCGCAGGCAGGATTGAGTCAGGCGCAGATCCGCGCGGCGCAGGAAAATGGCCTGAAAATTGCGTTCCTGAGCGATGCCGAAAAGGCCGCCATACGTAAAAAGGTATCGACAAACATTCAGGCGTAACGGGAATAGCAGAGTCATGCACAGCAGGGATGCTGAGGTTCGCGGAGCGCCGCGCTTTATTGCCGTTTCACGTTCCACCCGGAAACGGGCTTTATCCCGTCAATGTTCTCAAGGCTGCTTATCAATGCGTCGGTCAGCATGCGTGCTTTCAGCGGGATAAAACGTCCTGAGGGATATAACGCATACAGCGTGAGAGGCGCCCAACGGTACTGTGGCAACAGGTGAACAAGTGTTCCCTTCTGCAAATGTTCAGCAACCAGCGGTTTCTGGATGCTGCCGATGCCCATGCCTTCTTCCAGTGCGGTGATCAGCGATAAACTGTTATTGGCGCGAAAAACAGTTTTCAGAAGAACCGTTTCTTTACCGTCTGGCCCTTCCAGCGTCAGCGCGTCTCCTTCAGCCAGCCCGCTGTAGCGCACAGAACGATGATCCGCTAAGGTGGACAACGTTGCGGGCGTACCTGCGCCGTGCAGGTAGGCGGGCGCAGCAACCAGCACACGTTCAACTTCCCCCAACTGCCTGATAACCTGATTTTGTCTGACCGGTTTGCCGAGTCTGATTGCCAGATCAATACCTTCACTGACGATGTCTGAAAGACGATCTTCCAGCATTAATTCTACGATCAGCCCGGGATGTTGTTGCTGAAAAGCGATCACTACCGGCGTAATCAGTTTCTGACCGAGCCCGGAAGGCGCCTGTATGCGCAACGTTCCGGTAAGCTGCTGGCGCTGTGTGAACAGGCTGTCTTCTGTTTCAGCCAGTGCATCCAGAACCGGCACAATCTGGTGATAGTAACGTTCGCCAGCCTCTGTGAGGGTGACAGAGCGAGTGGTTCGAAACAGCAGGACGGTGCCGAGCAGCTGCTCAAGGGCGACAATTTGCTGACTGACCGCGGGCTGAGTCAGATTGCGTTCCCTGGCAACTGCCGAAAGATTGCCGGTTTCGGCGACGCGCACGAAAATTTCCATCGCTTTCAGCTTGTTCATGTGCCTGCCCAAAGTTTTTTTTATAAATAATATTAGAAAGCATCCTCTTCTGCCTGAAAAATTTATGGGTCATGCTGCCGTTCGAATCTTACTCAAAGAGAATGACATCGATGAACAATCAACGTGTAGCTGTGGTCGCCGGGGCGAATGGCGTGGCAGGGAATAAGTTAATTGAAGAGCTGGTAGAAACGGGCTGGCAGGTTATTGGGCTGTCGCGCCGTGGCGGCAAAGATCGTCCCGGCGTTCGCTATCTGTCCGTCGATCTCCATGATAAAGCAGCAACGCTTGCGTTGTTAAAACCGCTGGAGGTCACTCATCTTTTTTATACCGCTTATCAGCATGCTGACAGCTGGGCCGGGTTGGTCGAACCCAATCTTCGCATGCTTGACAACGTTTTGACCGCAGCAGAAAACGCCTCGCGGCTTGAGCATGTCAGTCTGATGCAGGGTTACAAAGTTTACGGTGCGCACCTTGGCCCCTTTAAAACGCCCGCACGGGAAAGTGATGAAGGCCATATGCCGCCAGAATTTAATGTGGCGCAGCAGGCATTGATTGAAGATCGACAGGCCGGTAAAAACTGGCACTGGACCGCCCTGCGCCCCAGCGTCGTCGGCGGTATTTCAACGGGAAATCCGATGAATCTGGCGCTCTCGCTGGCGGTGTATGCTTCTCTCTGTAAAGAATTGCATCTGCCCTTTCGTTTTCCGGGTAAACCCGGTGCCTGGACCAGCCTGATCGAAATGACAGACGCAGGGATGCTGGCGAAAGCCACCGTCTGGGCGGCCACCGGGACAGCGGCGAAAAATCAGGCATTTAATGTTAACAATGGCGATCTGTTTCGATGGCAGGAGATGTGGCCAAAGATTGCCGCCTGGTTTGACCTGGCGGTTGCCCCGCCACTGCCGATGTCCCTGAAGGAGGTGATGTCCGATAAAGCGGCATTGTGGCAGGATATTGCCAGCAAACATTCTCTTCAGGAAAACCGCATCGGGCAGCTGGCGGGGTGGGAGTTTGTCGATTTCGTGTTAGGCTGGGACTACGATATGTTTGCTGACGGGAGCAAGCTGAGACGCGCCGGGTTTCATCATTATTGTGAAACTGAACAGATGTTTTATCGGCTGTTTACACAATTTCGACAACTACGGCTTATTCCCTGAATTGACAGCGTCCCCACGCACATGTGCAGCACCGGCATTGAGAAGCCATTCGCAGGCGCGAATGGCTTCTCTGTCGTAACTTGCGCGCCGGAGCGCAACGCCCCGCGTTTTACTTCATGGAAAGCGTCTGGCGTTTCTCGGCGGACTGCATACCTAACTCGATAAGCTCCATAACCTGAATCGCTTCTTCCGCCGTCACCGGGTTGCTACCTTCGCCATTAATCGCATCGCGCACGCCCGCATAATAAGCCGGATAATTACCCGGCATGGTCGGCAGGGTCTGAGCGGCGATCCTGTCGCCCTCCGCCAGCGTCAATACGCCATCGCGCTTGTCCTCGCCCCAGTTAGCCTGCGGAGGACGCGCGCCAGCCTTCAGTGCGTCTTCCTGCGGATCAAGGCCGAACTTCACAAAGCTGCCGCGCGTGCCGTGCACCTGATAGCGTGCCGATTCGGCAGCCACCAGCATACTGCCGTGCAGCACCACGCGGCGCTGCGGATAGGTCAGCACCGCGTGAAAATAGTCGGTGGTTTGCGCGCCGGGACGCAGTTCCGCCAGATCAACGTTGATCGCCACAGGCGAGCCAAACAGTTGAAGCGCCTGATCGATAACATGCGGCCCCAGATCGTACCAGATACCGCTCCCGGCGCCCTTCTGCTCGCGCCAGCGGTTGCGAACTTCAGGCCGGAAGCGATCGAAATGCGATTCAAAATAACGCACTTCGCCCAGCGCGCCGTCCGCCAGCAGCGTCTTCAGCGTCAGGAAATCACTGTCCCAGCGGCGGTTATGAAACACCGACAGCAGCAACCCTTTGGATTTTGCCAGCATATCCAGTTCACGCGCCTGTGACAGTGTCACGGTGAACGGTTTATCAACGACCACGTGTTTTCCCGCATTCAGCGCGGCTTTTGCCAGCGGAAAATGGGTGTCATTGGGGGTGGGGATAACAATTAACTGAAGCGAGGGATCGGCAAAGAGAGCCTGAGGATCGCTGACTACCTGTGTTTCCGGCCAGTCGGCATGCACCTTGCCTGCATCGCTGCTCGATACGGCCGCCAGCGTCATGCCTTCAGTGCCGACAATCAGTGGCGCATGAAATGTTTTACTGGCGAAGCCGTAACCGACCAGCCCAACACGAATTTTTTCGCTCATTTGCACTCCTTTTATCTCAGACCCTGTTGATTTAAGACCATCGACAGGCTGTGAACAAGGGAGATTTCGCTGAAATGCTTATTCATTCGCACTTCGCGGTAATTCCCACATCTCAAGCGCCACCAGCGCGTCATGCGCGTCAAGCGAGCGGCGGCGAAAATCGCTGGGGCTGACGCCAACCCGCTTGCGAAACACGCGCGAGAAGTAGAGCTGATCGTCGTAACCGACCAGCCGACCGACGGTGGCGATGGGTTCCTGGGTGGTTTGCAACAAAAGCCGGGCGCGAATAATGCGCTGATCCTCTCGCCAGCGCAGCAGATTCACGCCCATCTGTTCGCGGAAAAGATGCGCCAGACGCGAAGGTGAAAGACAGACGTGATTCGCCACGTCATCAATCTTCACCTCGCCCGCCAGGTTGCCGGTGATAAACTGGCACGCTTCGATCACCCGCGCATCGCGAATTTTCTGATGGCTGCGCGGATCTTCCTCCACCGCGCGCAGCAGCAGCCGCTCCAACAGATTCATCGCCAGCTCCTCCGCAAAGCGGCGGCCGGAGGTGTGGGTCTGCTCGATATTGGCAAAAAGACGGTCAAACTCGCCGCGTAGCCGCTCCGGCAGCCGCAGCCGTCCGACCCCATGTTTTTCCTCCTCCCACGCCAGCCAGTCGCTCCAGTAAGCGCGCGGGCGGAAGTAGATCCAGCGGTGGTGCCAGCAGTCGCTGCCGGGCGAACGTCCGTAAAAATGAGGCGTTTGCGGCGGAAAAAGCAGCAAATCTCCTGGTTCGCAGTCAAACGCGCGCTCGCCGCTGAACACCTGCCCCCGGCCCGCCGTGGTCAGATTAATGATATAGCCCTTCATGCCGCCAGGGCGGTCGATAAAGAAGTCCAGCGAATCCCCTGCGCCAATCGGCGTCAGGCCCGCCACCAGCCAGGCATTAAACGGATAGCCGGGCAGCAGCGGATTGGGCTGGGTAACGGGCGCCAAACGATGATACATAACCGCCTCCGGGTCAGGCCGTTTTCGCTTTCTGTTTGTAACGGTCGAAAATAACTGCCGCTAACAATATCAAACCGCGCACGACATACTGTGAAAAAGGCGAGATATTGAGAAGATTCATCGCATTCTCTACCGTCCCCAGGATCAGCACGCCCGCCACCACATAGGAAATTTTACCGATGCCACCCTTCAGTGAGACGCCGCCCAGCACGCAGGCTGAAATCACAATCAGCTCGTAGCCCAGCGAGGTCATCGGCTGGCCGCTGGTCATGCGTGATGCCAGAATAATGCCTGCGGCGGCGGAAACCAGCCCGGAAAGGATGAAAATGATGATGCGCGTCCGTACCACCGGCACGCCAGCCAGTCTGGCCGCCTCTTCATTGCCGCCGATGGCCAGCGTATTGCGCCCGAAGGTGGTTCTGTTCAACAGAAAACCAAAAATCACCATGGTGGCGAGCGTCAGCCAGACCGGCGCAGGCACGCCGAGCCAGTTGGTGTAGCCCAGCGCGAAAAAGCGCTCGTCTTCAATACCGACCGCTTTGCCATCGGAAAAAATATAGGCCAGACCGCGCACGATCTGCATGGTCGCCAGCGTGGTGATCAGCGCATTGATCTTCAGTCTGGCGATAACAAATCCGTTGACGAAACCGCAGGCAACGCCCAGTAGCAGACCGGCCGCAATGCCAATCCACAGGCTTTCGGTCATGTTGATAACCACTGCCGTGGTAACGCCCGCGCAGGCGATGACAGAGGCCACCGAGAGATCAAAGTCGCCCGACGCCAGGCAAAACAGCATGCCACAGGCCACCATGCCGGACATGGACATCGCCAGCCCCAGCCCTTTCATATTGATAAGCGTACCAAAGTTAGGCACGAAAACGGTGCAGCCGATAAACAGCACGGCAAAGACCACCAGCATGCCAAAGTTATCCCAGATACGGCCGGGGTTAAAACGATGGCGTGAAGGTGCCGCCGGCGTGGTTGTTGAGGTTGACATCTTTTTACTCCCTGGATCAGGCCACAACTGCGGCACGTTGCGTTGTTTTCGGCATGGCCAGGCCCAGCGTCAGCGCTTCGGTGGCCTGGTCATGGCTCAGTTCTCCGGCGATGGCGCCTTCGCGCATCACCACTATTCTGTCCGCCAGCCCCATCACTTCCGGCAGGTCGCTGGAGGCGAAAAGTACGGCAATGCCCTTCTCTGCCAGTGCGTAGATCAGGCTGTAGATCTCATTTTTCGCGCCCACATCGATACCGCGCGTGGGTTCATCCAGCAGAATGACCTTCATCTCCTCCGACAGCCAGCGGCCAAGGATCGCCTTCTGCTGGTTGCCGCCGGAAAGATGCATAATCAGCTGATCGGCAGACGGCGTTTTGATATTCAACGAGCGAATATGTGAGGCGGCGTTCTGGTCTTCCCATTTGTTGTCGATCAGGCAGCCCGCGCTGACATTGTTGCGCCGCGCGCTGATGTTGATGTTGTCGCGTACCGAGTGAACGGGAATGATGCCGTCCGCTTTGCGATCTTCCGGACAGAGCAGAATACCGGCGCGAATGGCGTCGCCTGGTTCGCGAATGGTCAGCGGCTGCCCGTCAAGACGCAGTTCGCCGCCGGTCAGCCTGGTGGCGCCGAACAGCCCTTTCATCAGTTCGCTGCGTCCCGCGCCGACCAGCCCGAACAGGCCAACAATTTCCCCCGCGCGCACGCTGAGCGAGATCGGCTTACGTACCCCTTTCGCCTGCACGTCGTTCAGCGCCAGACGAACCTCGCCGATCGGACGTGGCGAATAACCATAAATATCGCCAATTTCACGGCCTACCATGGCCTGCACCAGATCATCATGGCTGGTCGTGGCAACGTCGTTGAACGTGCGGACGTAGCGCCCGTCTTTAAATACGGTAATGGCATCGCTCAGCGCAAAGATCTCCTCCATGCGGTGCGAGACATACAGCACCACGCGGCCGTGGTCGCGTAACTGGCGGATCACCCGGAACAGATGTTCAATTTCACGGGCGGAGAGCGAGCTGGTGGGTTCGTCAAAGGCGATGACTTTGGCGTTTCGCGCCAGCGCCTTGGCGATCTCCACCATCTGCCACTGCCCCAGCGACAGCGCCTTCAGCGGCGTATCGGGATCGATATCCATCCCCAGATTTTTTAACTGCTCGCCCGCCTCATAACGCAAAAGCGAACGATTAACCAGGCCGCCGCGCTGCGGTAACTGGCCCAGATAGATATTTTCTGCCACCGACATTTCGGGGATCAGGTGCAGTTCCTGATAAATAATGGCCACCCCGGCATCGAGCGCTGCGGTGGTATGCGTAAAACGAACCGGCTCGCCGCGCAGCACGATCTCGCCGCTGGTGGGCTGATAACTGCCGCTGAGGATCTTTAACAGCGTCGATTTGCCCGCGCCGTTTTCTCCCATCAGCGCATGGATCTGTCCGGCAGCGCAGTCAAAGCTGATATCTGAAAGCGCCTTCACGCCGGGAAAGGTTTTGCTGATACCGCGAAAGCTGAGATAGGCGGATTGCATGCTCATGTTTCACTCCTGCAAAGGTTACCGTACCCGCTGCGGAGCCAACGGTTATCGGCTCCGCCCGCATCTGCCTGATTACTTCAGTCCCTTTTTCTCCAGCTCGGTTTTGAAATTTTCGCGGGTGATCAGCACCACATCGGTCACTTCGGTAAACTTCGGCGGTTCAGCGTCTTTGGTCACCCAGTTGTAGAGCATCTGGATACTTTTATAGCCATGCACGTCCGGGCTTGGCAGCAGCGAACCGAAGAAACCGGTGGCCTGACCTTTGGAGAGTTCGCTTACCGCATCCACGCCGTTGATGCCGATACCGATCACGTCTGGCGCTTTGAAGCCTTGCCCTTCCGTGGCGCGCACGCCGCCCAGCACGGTGTTGTCATTCATGCCCAGCACCAGCCAGTGTTTGACCTCCGGGTGCTGAACCAGCAGAGAGTTGCCCGCATCAAAAGCGCCGGGAATATCGTTGGATTTGGTCGGCACCTTATAGATTTGCGCCGCCGGGAAACCTGCCGCCTTCAGCGCATCCATTGAGCCGGTGGTGCGGCGGCGCGCGGTATCCAGCTCATCGGCGGTGATCGCCATCACGCCGGTCTCTTTTGCATCCCAGCCGCGCTTTTGCATCTCTTTATAGAGCTCCTGCCCCTGACGTTCGCCGATTTTGGTTGCCGCCATCATCACCAGCGGCACGCTGTCCATCGGCTTACCTTTGGCGGTCACAAACTGATCGTCAACGGCAATCACCTTCAGATCATAGCTGCGCGCCTTGGCGACGATTGCCGATCCCAGTTTTGGATCGGGCGTGCAGATAACAAAACCTTTTGCGCCACTGGCCGCCAGGCTGTCGATGGCATTAAGGGTTTTCTCACCGTCCGGCACGGCAATTTTGATCACCTCAAAGCCCAGCTCTTTCCCGGCCTTGTCGGCGAATTTCCATTCGGTCTGAAACCAGGGTTCTTCCGGCTGTTTAACCAGAAAACCGAGCTTCATGGTGTCGGCCATAGCCGAATGTGACATAACGGCAGCGAGGCCAACGGCGGCCAGCGCGTGGGTAATTTTGTGCATAAGGCTCTCCGGCAAAGTCGACCGCTTTTTGCGGCCTGTTGTAACGTTTATCGTCTTGACGCGGCCCGGTGAAGGGCTTCAAACGGCCAGTGTTTCGGTTGATACAGGGGTAAAGCAACCGACGAGCGGTAGTTTTAGCGGTAACTGAACATTAAAAGGGAGAGCATTATCACACCCTGAAACTACAGCCATTTTGTCCATAGATTCAGCAAAATTAACCTTTTTGCAACATTTGAAGCCGGTCACAGAATAGGGGGAGACGGCAGAAAAGTGCATATCTGTAGCGACCTTAGCCTAACGCCCGATGACACAGCTTCTTAGGGTATTCAGACCGTGGAACGAGCGTCTGGAGAAAAGATATGCAGAGGGGTGCCATTACACTAGGTCTCGATTTTGGCAGTGATTCCGTGCGCGCGCTGGCGGTGGACTGTGCCACCGGGCAGGAACTGTTTAAGCAGGTGGTTGCTTATCCACGCTGGCAGCAGGGTAAATATTGTCAAAGTCGCCTGAATCAGTTTCGCCATCATCCACAGGACTATATCGACGCGCTGACGCAGGCCATCAGTGACGTTGTCACACAAATGACGCCTGAACAACGCCAGCAGGTGGTGGGCATTGGCGTTGATTCGACGGGCTCGACGCCCGCCCCTATCGATCGCGACGGCAAGGTGCTGGCGCTGCGGCCCGAATTCGCGGAAAACCCCAACGCAATGTTTGTGCTGTGGAAAGATCATACCGCCATTCAGGAAGCCGAAGAGATCACTGCGCTTTGCCAGGGCGGCCAGTTTCCTGACTATTCACGCTATATCGGCGGCATCTATTCGTCAGAGTGGTTTTGGGCAAAAATTCTGCACGTCAGCCGGGAAGATGCCGCCGTGCGCGAGGCCGCCGTTTCATGGATAGAGCTGTGCGACTGGGTGCCCGCCCTGCTGAGCGGCACCACTGCGCCCGCTGCCGTGCGTCGCGGACGCTGCGCGGCCGGACACAAATCGTTATGGCATCCCGACTGGCAGGGCCTGCCCGATAAAGCCTTTTTGCAGGCGCTTGATCCGCTCCTGACGGAACAGCTTGACTGCCCGCTCTTTCACGATACCTGGACGGCGGACGTGCCGGTTGGCGCACTCACCGACGAGTGGGCCGTTCGGCTTGGCTTACCTGCCGGGGTGAAAATCGCGGGCGGCGCGTTTGACTGTCATATGGGCGCGGTCGGCGCCGGTGCCGGGCGCTACACGCTGGTAAAAGTGATTGGCACCTCAACCTGCGACATTCTGATCGCTGACGCAGACCGGGTCGGCGACGCCGCTATTGGCGGCATTTGTGGTCAGGTGGACGGCAGCGTGGTGCCTGGCGCGATTGGCCTTGAAGCGGGCCAGTCGGCCTTTGGCGATATGTATGCCTGGTTCAGCCGCCTGCTCGGCTGGCCGCTGGCGCAGGCCGCAGAAAAACATCCGCACCTGCGCGCCGATCTGGCGGAAATTCAGGGCACGCTGCTCAACGATCTCACTCAGGCATGGGCCGTCGATCCGCAGCTGGATCATCTGCCGGTGGTGCTGGACTGGTTCAACGGCCGCCGTACGCCTTATGCCAATCAGCGCCTGAAAGGCGTCATCGCCGATCTCAACCTTGGCACCGATGCGGCCACGCTGTTTGGCGGTTTCATTGCCGCCACCGCCTTTGGCGCGCGCGCCATTATGGAGTGTTTTGAAGAGCAGGCGATCCCGGTGGAAAACGTGCTGGCGCTCGGCGGCATTGCCCGCAAATCGCCGGCCATTATGCAGGTGTGTTGCGATGTGATGAACCGTCCGCTGGAGATTGTCGCCTCGGACGAGTGCTGCGCGCTGGGTGCGGCGATTTTTGCCGCCGTTGCCGCGGGGGTTTATACCGATGTTCCTGTCGCACAGAGCAAGATGGCCAGCCCGATTGAGGTCACCCTTCAGCCCGATGCCAGCCGCGTTGCGCGTTTCCGGCAGCTTTATCAACGATACCTTCAGTGGTGTGATGCGGCCGAGCCGCAATACGCCGCCCGGCAGTTTACCGATCAAGGAGAATACGATGTCCCAGCTTAAGGTCTGGTTTGTTATTGGCACGCAGCATCTGTACGGCGCGGAAACGCTGCGTCAGGTTGAGCAGCACGCGCAGCAGGTGGTCGACGGGCTGAATCGCGACGGTCAACTGCCGTTCGTGCTGACGCTGAAGCCGCTGGTGAAAAGCCCTGACGAGGCGCTGGCGCTGTGCCGCGCAGCGAACCACGCGCAGGATTGTCTGGGCCTGATCGCCTGGCTGCATACGTTTTCGCCGGCAAAAATGTGGATCGGCGGCCTGTCGGTTCTTCATAAGCCGCTGCTGCAATTTCATACCCAGTTCAATGCTGAAATCCCGTGGGACAGCATGGATATGGATTTTATGAACCTGAATCAGACCGCGCACGGCGGACGCGAGTTCGGTTTTATTAGTGCGCGGATGCGTTTGCCGCACAGCGTGATCACCGGCCACTGGCAGGACAAAACCGCACAGATGCGCATCGGCAAATGGATGCGCGCGGCGGCGGCGAAACAGGCCAGCCAGCAGCTAAAAGTGGCGCGTTTTGGCGACAACATGCGTGAAGTGGCGGTGACCGAAGGCGATAAGGTGGCGGCGCAGATCCAGTTTGGCTATGCGGTGAACGGCTGGGGCGTCGGCGATCTGGTTGAGGTGATCAATCAGGTCAGCGATGGTGATGTGAATACGCTGATCGATGAATATGAAAGCCTGTATGAATTTACCGCCGCCGCCGCTGTTAACGGTGAAAAGCGCCAGAACGTGCTCGATGCGGCGCGCATTGAACTGGGCATTACGCGCTTTTTACAGGCTGAAGGCTGCATGGCGTTTACCACCAACTTCCAGACGCTGCACGGTATGACGCAGCTTCCGGGGCTGGCGGTTCAGCGCCTGATGCAGCAGGGATACGGCTTCGCCGGTGAAGGCGACTGGAAAACCGCCGCGCTGCTGCATATTTTCAAAGTGATGGCGACCGGGCTGCCGGGCGGTACGTCGTTTATGGAAGATTACACCTATCACTTTTCGCCGGACAACGAGTTAGTGTTGGGTTCGCACATGCTTGAAGTGTGTCCCAGCATCGCTAAAGAGTCACGCCCGCTGATTGATGTGCAGTTCCTTGGCATTGGCGGCAAGGCCGATCCGGCGAGGCTGATATTCTCCGCCCCTGCCGGGCGCGCGGTCAACGCCAGCGTGATTGATATGGGCGACAGGTTCCGCCTGCTGGTGAACGTTGTCGACGCCATCGAACAGCCGCAACCGCTGCCAAAACTGCCGGTAGCGCGCGCATTGTGGCGAGCCCAACCGTCACTGAATACCGCATCTGAGGCGTGGATTCTGGGCGGCGGCGCGCATCATACCGTGTTCAGCCAGGCGCTCACGGTCGACGATATGCGGCAGTACGGCGAGATGCACGGCATTGAGGTGTTGGTGATTGATGAAGAGACCACGCTGCATGGCTTCCGCGACGCACTGCGCTGGAACGAAGCGTATTACCGGCTGAATCAGCGTTAGGAATGGGATAGCGGCTGAGGCGTCATTGATATTTTAAAACATACAGGCAAGGAGGCACATGGAGGTGCCAGCCGGCGCGCCAGGGACGGCTCCATGCCGTATCTGTAATGCGCATGTTTTTTTCCAAAACGGGGCGCCGGGAATGAAGCCGCCGCCCTGTTCACCTCACTCCTCCGTCACCGCAATCCTTTTCACCGGCGCGTTTTGCTGGCGATCCCACATTACTGTTAACAGACGCTGAAGCGCGATAAAAGCAAATAACAAAATACCGATAGCGATTTTTGTCCACCACGAACTCAGCGTGCCGTCAAAGTTGATCCATGTCTGGATCAATCCCTGAATCAGTACGCCAAACAGCGTGCCAAGCACGGTGCCGACGCCGCCGGAAAGCAGCGTGCCGCCAATCACTACCGAAGCGATGGCATCCAGCTCCACGCCCATCCCCGCCAGCGCATAGCCCGCCGAGGTATAAATTGAAAAAACGATACCGGCCAGGGTAGCCAGCGCCGACGACAGCATATAAATCCGCACCGTCGTGCTGCGCGTCGAAATGCCCATTAACTGCGCAGACGTCACGTTGCCGCCAATTGCGTAAACCTGATTACCAAAGCGGCTGCGGTGCGCCAGAATAATGCCCATCACCACCACCAACAGCATCACCAGCGCCAGCAGACTGAGCCGTCCGCCGCCGGGGATCTTCCACGCCATGCTGGAAAGCGTGGCATAAAGCGGATGGTCAACCGGTATTGAACTTTCCGCAATCAAATAGCTGCTGCCGCGCAGAAAAAACATACCGGCCAGCGTGATGATAAACGCCGGGATCTTCAGCGCATCGATCAACCAGCCCATCAGCGCGCCAAAGGCCGACCCCATCACCATCACCAGCCCAAACGCCAGCCACGGATTGAGATGAAAATCACCCATCGCCCGCGCCAGAAATACGCCGGTGAAGGCAATTACCGCCCCCACTGAGAGATCGATACCGCCGGAGAGGATCACAAACGTCATGCCAACGGCAATAATACCGAGGAATGCGTTATCGGTCAGAATGTTGGCGATAACGCGCGTAGAGGCGAAACCGGGAAACTGCGACAGGCAAAAAAGATAACCGGCCACAAACACCAGCAGCGTAATGATGAGCGGTAAATGTCGTTTAACCACCGTGGCGCCCTCTTTTAAACAGTTGAATAAAGCGCGGAGACTGAATCAGCAGCACCGCCATCACCACCACCGCTTTCACCACCTGGTTCAGTTCCGGCGGAAAACCCGACAGCAAAATACCGGTATTCATCGCCTGAATGATCAGCGCGCCGGTCAGCGAAAGCAGCAGGTTGAACCGCCCGCCCATCAGCGATGCGCCGCCAATTACCACCGCCAGAATCGCATCCAGCTCCAGCCATAATCCGGCGTTGTTGGCATCGGCACCGCGAATATCGGCAGCAACGATCAGACCAGCCACCGCCGCGCACAAGCCGCTCAGCACATAGGTAGTCATCACTACCAGCCAGCCGTTTACCCCGGCATTTCGCGCCGCGCGGAGGTTAATTCCCACCGCTTCAATAAACATGCCCAGCGCCGTTTTGCGGGTCAGCAGCCAGACCAGCAGCGCCATCAGCAACGTTATCCATACCGGAACAGGAAACAGCAACAGCGTGCCGCTGCCGATTTTTGCCAGCGACTCGCTGTCAAAAGTGACAATCTGTCCCTGGGTAATCAACTGTGCGATCCCGCGTCCGGCGACCATCAAAATCAGCGTCGCCACAAAAGGTTGGATCTTCAGCAATGCCACCAGAATGCCGTTCCACAATCCGCACAGCAGCCCGCTCGCCAGGGTAACTATGATAATCACCGCCAGCGAGTGTCCGGCCACCGTCAGCGTGGCGGCGGTCGCACCGGCGATCGCCATCACGGCACCGACGGAAAGATCGATACCGCCGGTGGCGATCACCAGCGTCATACCGATAGCCAGCAGCGCAACCGGCGCGGCGCGATTGAGAATATCAATCGGGCTGCCAAACAGCCTGCCGTCCTGAAGATGGATAGCGAAAAAATTGTTCGCTACCAGGCTGTCCACAATCAGCACCAGCGCGAGCGCGGCGAGTTGCGGAATACCCGGCGGCAGCCTGCGTTTTAACATCGGCGGTTTCCCCGCAGTCAGAGGTGATTCAGACATGCTGGCCGCCTCCCTCGGCAATCGCGTTGACGATTGACGAAACGGAAAGCTGTTCCAGCGGAATTTCCGCAACCTGTTCGCGGTCCCGGAGGATCAGCACGCGATCCGCATAACCGACCAGCTCTTCCAGTTCGGAAGAGATAACCAACAGCGCCAGCCCGTCGGCGCACAGAGACTCAATAAGACGAATAATTTCCGCATGGGCGCCGACGTCAATACCGCGGGTAGGTTCATCAAGGATCAGAAACTGTGGCCGCGTCACCAGCCAGCGCGACAGCAGCACCTTCTGCTGATTACCGCCCGATAACAACTCAACCGGCTGTTCCGCGTGCGGCGTGCGGATGCCAAGGCTTTTAATAAAACGTTCGGCAATCTGCTGCTGCTCGCGCCGCGCAATCGGCCTCAGCCAGCCGCGCTGTGCCTGAAGCGCCAGAATGATGTTCTCCCGCACCGAAGCGGCGCCAATGATGCCGTCGGTTTTACGATCTTCCGGGCAGAACCCCATGCCAAGACGTGACGCCTGCGCGGGCGTGCGGATGGTGCGTTTTTTGCCTTTGATAAAGGCGCTGCCGCTGTCGGCGCGACGAATGCCAAACAGCAGCTCGGCGGTCTCGGTTCGGCCGGAGCCTAACAGCCCTGCCAGCCCAACCGCTTCGCCCGGCCGGACGCTGAGGCTGAACGGTGCCAGCGTGCCCTTCTTGCCATACTCTTTAAATTCCACCACCGGCTGGTTGCTTTTCAGCGTGCTGCCTGCGCGCTGTAGCGCCGTTTCCAGCAGATCGCGCCCTAACATCAGCTTTATCAACGCCAACTGCGACAGCGCGCGCGTGTCGTGCGTGGCGACAAACTGCCCGTTACGTAACACGGTGATGCGATCGCTTACTTTATAAACCTGATCGAGAAAATGCGTGACGAAAATCAGGCTCATTCCGCGCGCTTTAAGCTGATTCATCAGGGTAAACAACATCCCGACTTCGCTGGCGTCAAGGCTGGCGGTCGGCTCATCAAGGATCAATACCTTTGCGGAGAGATCCACCGCGCGGCAGATGGCGATAATCTGCTGCATCGCCACGGAAAACTGGCCGAGCGGGCGCGTAACGTCAAGATCGAACCCGTAACGGTTAAGCAGCCGCTGCGCATCGCGTACCAGCGCGCCGCGATCGATAAAACCAAACCGGCGGGGTTCACGGCCAATAAACAGATTGTCGGCAACCGACATATTGGGCAGCAGGTTTACCTCCTGATAAACGGTGCCGATGCCCATCTCCTGCGCTTCGGCGGTGTTGCGTGGCGCGATAGCTCGCCCTTCAAGCTCAATGGTGCCGCCGTCGCGCTGGTAAACGCCCGTTAACACCTTGATCAAGGTAGATTTTCCGGCTCCGTTTTCACCCAGCAGCGCCATGATCTCGCCGGGGCGAATATCGAAAGAGACGTTATCCAGCGCCTTCACGCCGGGAAAGGTTTTACTGACGCCGCGAATGGTGAGCAGCGTTGGAGGAGAAGTTGTCGGGTCAGTCATACGGCTTTGCCTCAACCATAAAAAGAGCCGCCCGATAAACAGGCGGCGCCGGGGTTAGTAACCCATGCCTTTTTTCTTGTCTAACTGAGACTGCGCGTCGGCTGAGAGAAAGAGTTTTGACTCGGTTTTGATGATTTTTGGCGGCATGGTGCCGTCTTTCTTAAACTTAGCCAGCGCGTCAAAAGCCGGGCCTGCCATATCTGGCGTCAGCTCAACGTTGGCGTTCGCCTCGCCTGCCAGCATCGCTTTATAAATATCCGGTACGCCATCAATTGAACCGGTCAGAATATCTTTGCCGGGCTTCAGACCCGCTTCTTTAATGGCCTGAATAGCACCAATCGCCATGTCATCGTTATGGGCGTACACCATGCAGATATTTTTGCCGTTGTTTTCCGCTTTGATAAAGCTTTCCATCACCTCTTTACCCTTACTGCGGGTAAAATCGCCGGACTGGGAACGAACAATTTTAATGCCCGGCGCATCCTTAATGGCGTCGGCGAAGCCTTTCTTACGATCGATCGCCACACTGGCGCCCACGGTGCCCTGAAGCTCCACAACGTTACACGGCTTGCCGTTTTTCTCCTTCACCAGCCAGTCGCCGATCAACTTACCTTCATAGACGTTATCCGCCGTCACCACCGCCATATAGAGCGACTTGTCTTTGACCACAATGGCGCGATCCAGCAGGAAAACCGGGATTTTAGCGTCTTTCGCTTCTTCAAGTACCGGCTCCCACCCCGTTTGCACCACCGGCGCGATAAAGATAGCGTCCACGCCCTGAGCAATAAACGAGCGCACCGCCTTGATTTGGTTCTCCTGCTTCTGCTGTCCGTCGGCAATTTTCAGCGTAATGCCGCGCTTTTGCGCTTCGCTTTTCGCAACGCTGGTTTCGGCCGCTCGCCAGCCAGACTCCGAACCCACCTGTGAAAAGCCAACCGTCATGGATTCAGCCATCGCGGCGCCGGAGAGGCTGGCGCTGATGAGAGTGGTTAAAAGTAAACGCTTCCACATGATATATTTTCCTCTGAGGGGAGATTATTGTTCAGGGTTTAAGGCTCTCAAAGCCTGGACTATCTGACGGGAAACATTTTGGACAATGCTCACAAAATACAACAATTAAAGGAGGTTACGTCGCACAGAACCACCGCGCAGACTCCACGACGCAAGGACAAAACGGCTGAACGCGCAAGGCGACATGTTAAATAAGTGTAATAAAGATAAGCGCTTAACTCAGTACGCTATGGAAGCGATTACAACATCCTGTTCAATTCTGCTATTCATCACCTTCACGACGCATACAGAATTAGTTTTGGAAAATGTGACCAATAACACAGGACGGAGATCGAATAAGGTTCCAGCCGCCGCCGCTTTTAAGAATCTGCCTCTACGCGCTAGTCTGAATTCGTGCGAAAGCGGCCTCAACGCTATGGACAGGGTGTCGCTGAACTTTATACTTGGTGCCTCTCAATACTCACCTGACAGCCAACATTACAGTTCAAGAATATCTGCTGAAATTTCGTAGAGTAAGTTCGCTGGAAAGCCTCGAAAAACTGTTCGACCACCTCAATTATTCGCTCACTGACAGCAAAGAAATTATTAATATGTATCGCGCTGCCGATCATCGTCGCGCCGAACTGGCGTCCGGTGGCCGCCTGTTTGACGTCGGTTGCGTGCCGAAAACCGTCTGGCGCTATGTGATTTAGAATTCCTGCCCATTCCCTGTATAATCCTTTTCCTTATCGTGCGTGACGCGTTTGGGCAACGTTTTAAAAGGATTATCTGTGACTGTAGAATCTAAACCGCGCATTGGCGGACTGCTGCTGGTGCCGCTGGCCTGGCTGCTGATGACCATGCTGACCAGCGCGCTGGTGCTCGCGATGTATCTGAGCGCCCTCTTTGATCCGGCGCTGCGCGAAGCGCTGGTCACCAATACGCAGGCTTTTATGCTTCAGTGGAGCCTTTCGCTGCTGACCTCGCTGCTGGTATGGATCTACAGCATTTGGGTGACCTGGCTCTTCTTTAAACGATCTCGTCGGCTGCCACGCCATTACATTATCTGGCTGCTGCTGACGGTGCTGTTGGCGATCAAATCCTTTGCTTTTTCGCCGGTCAGCGATGACGCGGCTATTCGCACCCTGCTGATAGCGCTGCTGGCGGCGGCCTTCCTCGCCCCCTGGTTCCGGCGTTCAGAGCGCGTAAAACGCACCTTTATCGAGCCCTGACGCAGAAAAAAACGCCATAAATTTAATCCTCAGTGCGGTATGGCGCTAACCTTAACGTTGTAGTGTTGTTCCTGAGCCGCTGATGTTCGATAATGGGCGGCTTTTCAATTTCTCAGGCGAAATAATGACCGATTACCTGCTTCTCTTTATTGGCACAGTGCTGGTGAATAACTTCGTTCTGGTGAAGTTCCTCGGCCTCTGTCCCTTTATGGGCGTTTCCAAAAAACTGGAAACGGCAATCGGCATGGGACTGGCCACCACCTTCGTTATCACCCTGGCCTCGATCTGCGCCTGGCTGGTCAACCATCTTATTTTGCTGCCGCTCGATCTCGTCTATCTGCGCACCATGGCCTATATCCTGGTGATTGCGGTCGTCGTGCAGTTTACCGAGATGGTAGTGCGCAAAACCAGCCCGGATCTTTATCGCCTGCTGGGCATATTTCTGCCGCTGATCACCACCAACTGCGCAGTGCTTGGCGTGCCGTTGCTGAGCGTCAACCTTAACCACACCTTCCTCCAGGCGGCCCTTTACGGTTTCAGCGCCTCGATTGGCTTTTCGCTGGTAATGGTGCTGTTTGCCGGTATTCGTGAACGTCTGGTGCTGGCCGATGTACCCGCGCCGTTTAAAGGTTCATCGATTGCGCTGGTTACCGCCGGACTGATGGCGCTGGCGTTTATGGGCTTCAGTGGGCTGGTGAAATTCTGATGAGCGCCGTCTGGATTGCTATTGCGGTTTTGAGCGCGCTTGGCCTGCTGTTTGGCGGCCTGCTGGGCTATGCTTCACGCCGTTTCCGGGTCGAAGAAGATCCGATTGTCGAACAGATCGACGCCATTCTGCCGCAGAGCCAGTGCGGTCAGTGCGGCTATCCCGGCTGCCGCCCTTATGCAGATGCAGTCGGCAACAACGGTGAAATGATCAACAAGTGCGCCCCGGGCGGTGAGCAAACCATGCTGAAGCTGGCCGCGCTGCTGAACGTCGAACCGCAGCCGCTGGGCGATGAAGCCGCCCGCGAACCGGTGCGGACGGTGGCGTGGATTGACGAAGCAAACTGCATCGGCTGCACCAAATGTATTCAGGCCTGCCCGGTGGATGCTATCGTTGGCGCCACGCGCGCCATGCACACCGTGCTGAGCGACGTCTGTACCGGCTGCGATCTCTGTGTCGCACCCTGCCCGACTGACTGCATTGAAATGCGTCCGGTCGCCGCCACCACTGAAAACTGGAAGTGGGATCTTAATACCATCCCGGTCAGAGTCATTCCTGTGGAACACCATGCGTAACCTTCTCAACCTGTTTAAAAAAGAGCGGCTGTGGGATTTCAAAGGCGGCATCCATCCGCCGGAGATGAAAACCCAGTCTAACGGCGCGCCGCTGCGTCAGCTGCCTCTTCCGTCGCAGTTTATTATTCCTGTTAAGCAGCATATCGGTCACGAAGGCGAACTGCTGGTCAGCCCTGGCGATAAGGTGCTGCGCGGCGATGCGCTGACCTTTGGTCGCGGCAGAATGCTGCCGGTGCATGCCCCTACCTCCGGTACGGTTACCGCCATTGCGCCGCACATTACCGCGCACCCGTCCGCGCTGGCCGAACTCTGCGTGTTTATCGCGCCGGATGGCGAGGATCGCTGGTGCGAACGTCAGCCAATAGTGGATTATCAACAGGCAGAGCGCAGCGCGATTATTGAACGTATTCACCAGTCGGGCGTCGCCGGGCTGGGCGGTGCGGGTTTCCCTACCGCAACCAAACTCAAAGGCGGCCTGCGCGGCGTTAAGACGCTGATTATTAATGCAGCGGAATGTGAGCCTTACATCACCGCCGACGATCGCCTGATGCAGGACTGCGCCGCCGAGGTACTGACGGGCAGCCGGATACTCGGCTGGCTGCTTCAGGCTGAACGCGTGCTGATCGGTATTGAGGATAACAAGCCGGAAGCCATCGCCGCGCTGAAAATGGCGCTGGGCGACGCAAAAGATATGCAAATCCGCGTGATCCCCACCAAATACCCTTCCGGCGGCGCAAAACAGCTCACCCGCATCCTGACGGGCCTGGAAGTGCCGCACGGTGGGCGCTCAACCGATATCGGCGTATTGATGCAGAACGTTGGCACAGCCTGGGCGGTAAAACGTGCGGTTATCGACGGCGAGCCGTTGACCGAGCGCGTGGTAACGCTGACGGGCGAATCCGTCGGTCGGCCCGGCAACGTCTGGAGCCGCCTGGGCACGCCGATCAGCCATCTGCTGCACAATGCCGATTTCACCCCTGCACCCGGCCAGATGGTGGTGATGGGCGGCCCGCTGATGGGCTTCACGCTGCCGGGGCTGGATGTACCGGTGGTTAAAATCACCAACTGTATTCTTGCGCCGTCGGCCAGCGAGATGGGCGATAACGACGAAGAGAAATCCTGCATTCGCTGTAGCGCCTGCGCTGACGTCTGCCCCGCCGCGCTGCTGCCGCAGCAGCTTTACTGGTACAGCCGCGGCGGCGATCATGACAAAGCCCGCGAGCATAACATCGCCGACTGTATTGAGTGCGGCGCGTGCGCTTACGTCTGCCCAAGCAATATTCCGCTGGTGCAGTATTACCGCCAGGAGAAGGCTGAAATTCGCGCCATCGACCTTGAAGCGGAACGTACCGTGCAGGCGAAAGCCCGCTTTGAAGCTCGCCAGGTTCGGCTTGAGCGCGAGAAACTGGCGCGCGAAGCCCGCCATCAGCAGGCAAAACGCACCGTCAGCGATACCAGTCAACATGAAATCGATGCGGCGCGGGAAAGAGTGAAAGCGAAGAAACAGGCGGCCACCGAACAGTCAGCGGAGCAGCAGGCCGAGGCGCAGCACGCGCTGGCGCGTGCGCATCAGGCAGAAAAACAGTCGGAAACGGAACCCGCAACCCGCCAGGCGGGCGATCCGCGCAAGGCGGCGGTAGAAGCCGCCATTGCCCGCGCAAAAGCGAAAAAGGCAGCGGCTGAACCCGCGCCTGCTGCGTCCGGGCAGCCTGCGGTCGACGCGCCGGTCGATCCGCGCAAGGCGGCCGTAGAAGCCGCCATCGCCCTCGCAAAAGCGAAAAAGGCAGCGGCTGCGGCTGAACCCACGCCTGCTGCGTCCGGGCAGACTGTAGCCGACGCGCCGGTCGATCCGCGCAAGGCGGCGGTGGAAGCCGCCATTGCCCGTGCGAAAGCGAAAAAAGCAGCGGCTGCGGCTGGACCCGCGCCTGCTGCGTCCGGGCAGACTGTAGCCGACGCGCCGGTCGATCCGCGCAAGGCGGCGGTGGAAGCCGCCATTGCCCGCGCGAAAGCGAAAAAGGCAGTGGCTGCGGCTGAACCCGCGCCTGCTGCGTCCGGGCAGCCTGCGGCCGACGCGCCGGTCGATCCGCGCAAGGCGGCCGTAGAAGCCGCCATTGCCCGCGCAAAAGCGAAGAAAGCAGCGGCTGCGGCCGCCGAAAAGAACAGTGCAGAAGAAGCGCCCGATGCTTCCGACGATCCCCGTAAAGCGGCGGTGGCGGCGGCCATTGCCCGCGTAAAAGCGCGTAAAGCGCAGCATTCGACGCAAGAAGAGGACTAAATGGCTTTTCGTATCGCCAGCTCTCCCTACACGCACAACCAGCGTAGCACCAGCACTATCATGCTGTTGGTGCTGCTCGCCGCCGTGCCCGGTATCGTCACCCAGAGCTACTTCTTTGGCTGGGGTACCCTTGTCCAGGTGCTGATTGCCGCCGCCGCCGGGATCGGCGCCGAAGCCGCGATTCTGCGGCTGCGCCATATGCCGCTCGGTAAAACATTGGGCGACAACTCTGCGCTGCTGACCGCGCTGCTGATTGGCATCAGCATTCCACCACTGGCGCCCTGGTGGATAGTGGTGATTGGTACCGTTTTTGCGGTGGTTATTTCGAAACAACTTTACGGCGGCCTTGGGCAGAATCCGTTTAATCCGGCGATGGTGGGCTATGTGGTGCTGCTTATCTCATTCCCGGTGCAGATGACCAGCTGGCTGCCGCCGGACGCGCTCCAGTCAATCACGCCGGGCTTTATCGATACGCTCAGCATGATATTTCATGGCCACACTCTGGATGGCCACAGCATGCAGCAGTTGCAGCTTGGCGTGGACGGCGTCAGCCAGGCCACGCCGCTGGATACCTTCAAAACCGGCCTGCGTGCCGGGCACAGCGCCGACGAGCTGCGCGCGCTGCCCATCTATCATGGCGTGATCGCCGGGCTGGGCTGGCAGTGGGTAAATATGGCTTATCTGGCGGGCGGCCTGTTCCTGCTATGGAACAACAGCATCCGCTGGCATATTCCGCTCAGTTTTTTGCTGTCGCTGGCGCTGTTTTCAACCGTTGGCTGGTTCTTCTCGCCCGATTCGCTGAACTCACCGCTGGTTCATCTTTTCTCCGGCGCGACCATGCTGGGCGCTTTCTTCATCGCTACCGATCCGGTCACGGCCTCCACCACCAATAAAGGACGGCTGCTTTACGGCGCGCTGATCGGCATGCTGATCTGGCTGATCCGCAGCTTCGGCGGCTACCCGGACGGCGTGGCCTTTGCCGTGCTGCTGGCGAACATCGCCGTTCCGCTGATCGATTACTACACGCAGCCGCGTGTCTACGGCCATCGCAAGGAGAAATGATGCGGGATGCAATTCGTAAAAACGGCGTCAGGCTGGCGCTGTTCGCCGCCGTGACCACCGGCGTGACCGCCGTGATTAACGCGGTGACCAAACCCACGATCGATCACCAGACCGTGCTACAGCAAAAGGTACTGTTGGATCAGGTGGTACCGCCCTCTTTTTATAACAATGCGATTCAGAAAGAGTGTTACGTTGTCACCGATGCCGCGTTGGGCGCCGGCGCTCACCATCTCTATCTGGCGCGCCAGGACGATAAGCCGGTGGCAATTGCCGTTGAAGCCACCGCACCGGACGGCTATTCGGGCGCAATTCAGTTAATCGTCGGCGCCGATTTCAGCGGCACGGTGCTGGGCGCGCGCGTGGTCGAGCATCATGAAACGCCGGGTCTGGGCGACAAAATTGAGCTACGCATTTCCGACTGGATCAACAGCTTCAACGGTAAGCGCCTGAACGGCAAAAACGATGTGCATTTTGCGGTGAAAAAAGACGGCGGCGATTTCGATCAGTTCACCGGCGCCACCATCACCCCGCGCGCCGTAGTGAATGCGGTGAAACGCGCTACCCTGTATAGTGAAACGCTGCCGGGGCAACTTGCCTCGCTGACACCCTGTGGAGATGCCAATGAGTGAAGCCAAAGAATTGCTGGTCGGCGGACTGTGGAAAAATAACTCGGCGCTGGTTCAGCTGCTGGGCCTCTGCCCGCTGCTGGCGGTGACGTCCACCGCCACTAACGCGCTCGGCCTTGGCCTGGCAACCACGCTGGTGCTGACCTGCACCAACAGCGCCATTTCGGCCTCTCGTCGCTGGGTGCCGTCGGAAATTCGTATTCCGATTTATGTGATGATCATTGCGGCCGTCGTGAGCTGCGTGCAGATGCTGATCAACGCTTACGCCTACGGCCTTTATCAGTCTCTGGGGATTTTTATCCCGCTGATCGTCACCAACTGCATTGTGGTGGGACGCGCCGAAGCCGTCGCCTCACGCAGCAGCGTGCCGCTGTCGGCGCTGGACGGCATGGCGATTGGCCTTGGCGCCACCAGCGTGATGTTTGTGCTCGGCTCGCTGCGTGAAATTATCGGCAACGGCACGCTGTTTAACGGCGCCGATCAGCTGCTCGGGCCCTGGGCAAAAGTGCTGCGCGTGCAGGTGGTGCATTTTGACTCGCCGATGCTGCTGGCAATGCTGCCGCCGGGCGCGTTTATCGGGCTGGGCATGCTGCTGGCGGCGAAATACCTTATTGATAATAAACTGAAGGCGCGTGCGGCGGCGGCCGCCCGTCAAAAAGCACACACTCTGCCAGAAGGGAAAGCGAGCGCGTTGTGAACAGGGAAAAACGACAGCAGATACTGATCCGGCTGCGGGACGATAACCCGCATCCCACCACGGAACTGGTTTACACCACCCCCTTCGAACTGTTGATTGCGGTGCTGCTGTCCGCGCAGGCGACCGACGTCAGCGTCAATAAAGCCACCGCAAAGCTTTATCCGGTAGCCAACACGCCCGCGGCGATGCTGGCGCTCGGTGTCGACGGTGTGAAGGAATACATCAAAACCATTGGCCTGTTTAACGGTAAAGCGGAGAACGTGATTAAAACCTGCCGTATGCTGATGGAGCTACACGGCGGCGAAGTTCCGCAGGATCGCGCCGCGCTGGAAGCGCTGCCGGGCGTGGGTCGTAAGACCGCCAACGTGGTGCTGAACACCGCCTTCGGCTGGCCGACTATTGCCGTGGATACGCATATCTTTCGCGTCTGCAACCGTACCCGCTTTGCGCCAGGTAAAAACGTTGAGCAGGTGGAAGAGAAGCTGCTGAAGGTGGTGCCGACCGCGTTTAAGGTTGACTGCCACCACTGGTTTATTTTGCACGGTCGCTATACCTGCGTGGCGCGTAAACCCCGCTGCGGCGCCTGTCTGATTGAAGATCTGTGCGAATACCCGGAGAAAACGGAATAGCCGTCGGAGGCATTCTGTTAGCGATGGTTAAGACGGCGGGAAAGCCGGTCGCCCATAAGCTGAAGCAGCGTGACCAGCGCCACCAGCACGACGATCACCACCAGCATCACCTGCGTATCAAACCGCTGATAGCCGTAGCGATAGGCCAGATCGCCCAGACCGCCAGCGCCAATCGCCCCCGCCATCGCCGAGGCATTAATCATGGTTACCAGCGTAATGGTAAAACCGCTGACAATGCCTGGCCGCGCCTCGGCCAATAGCACGTGCCAGATAATGTGTCTTCGCCGGAATCCCATCGCCTGCGCCGCCTCAATCACCCCGTTGTCCACTTCACGCAGGCTGACCTCGGCAATGCGGGCGAAAAACGGCGTGGCCGCCAGCGTCAGTGGCACCACCGCCGCCCAGACGCCGTAGGTAGTGCCGACAATCAGCCGGGTTAACGGGATCAGCGCCACCATCAGGATCAGAAACGGTATTGAGCGAAACAGATTCACCAGCCAGCCAAGCACGCGATTCAGCAGCGGGCTGGCAAACAGATTATCGCGATCGGTCATCACCAGAATCACCGCCAGCGGCAGGCCGAGCAGCAGCGCCAACAGCGATGAAACGCCGACCATCATCAGCGTATCGAGTAATCCCTGCCATAAACGATCAATTGAAAGTGACATAGCCTTTCACCTCTACGGCACTTGCCAGTTGTGGATTAATATCAGGCTGGCCTGCGGTACCGAGCAGCAGCAGTTCGCCAACCTGTCGGCCCTGCACCCATTCCAGCGCGCTCTCAATAAGCACCGTTTCGGCGCCGGAGGCGGCGAGAATATCGGCCAGCGGCGGCACCGCCGCCTGCCCGTTATAGCGCAGCGTGAACAGCGGTCGGGAGCGCGCCGATACCGGCTGCGTGGTGAAGAACGACGCAAGGGAATCGGGCAATTCGTGACGCTCAGGCTTGAGCAGTATCCGGCTGGTTTCGTGCCGGGGATCGCCATACACCTGCCAGACCGGCCCCTGCTCAATGATCCTGCCCTGCTCCAGCACCGCCACCTGGTGACAGAGATCGTGAATGACGTCCATTTCATGGGTAATCAGCACGATGGTAATGCCCTGCATGCGATTGATATCGCGCAGCAGCGCGAGGATCGATCGCGTGGTTTCCGGGTCAAGCGCCGACGTCGCTTCGTCACAGAGCAGCAGCGTTGGCCCATGCACCAACGCGCGGGCAATGCCGACACGCTGCTTTTGCCCGCCCGAAAGCCGGGCGGGCCATGCATGCTGATGCGCTTCGAGTCCAACCAGCGCCAGCAGCTCATCCACTTTTCGCCGCCGCTGCGCCCGATCGATACCGGCGACGCGCAGCGGCAGTTCGATATTTTCCCGAACCGTTTTGGCCGACAGCAAATTAAAATGCTGAAAAATCATGCCGGTTTGACGACGCCAGTTCACCAGCTCGTCGCGGGAAAGGCGACTGATATCCACGCCATTCACCTGCACGGTGCCCGATGAGGGATCTTCCAGCCGGTTCAGACAGCGGATCAGCGAGGACTTGCCAGCGCCGCTTCGGCCGATAATGCCAAAAATCTCGCCGTGTCCGATGTGCAGATCAACGTTGTGTAACGCATCGATCTTCTGCCCGGTGTAGCGCTTGCAGAGCCCCTGTACCGAGACGTGCTTTGCCTGCGCGAGGGCGGTTTCATCGCCAAAACGAACGCGCATCGTTACTGGCTCCAGCCTGGCTGATAGAGCCTGCCGTAAAATTTATCCAGGCTGGCGCGAACTGCCGGTGAGTGCTGATAGATATCAACAAACTTTTTCAGGCGCGGGTCGTTCTGGTGTCCGTCGCGAATAACAAACTGAATCACATATTCAGGATGCTCAAGCCCATCGAACATCAGCGCGTTATTGGGATCGATAACGCCCGACGCGCGCAGGTAGTGCGGATAGCCCTGCGCGAGATCCACCTCCTGTAACGAGCGGGAGAGCTGCACCGCTTCCACTTCAATAATCTTCAGATGGCGTGGATTATCCACGATGTCGTCCACGGTGGATTTCAGGCCCGCGCCGGGTTTAAGGGTAATCAGTCCGGCTTTTTGCAGCAGCAGCAAACCGCGTCCGCCATTAACAGGGTCGTTCGCAATGGCAACCGTGCCGCCATCCGGGATTTGATCCAGCGCGGTGTGTTTTATGGAATACAGTCCCACGTTGTTAATGATGGCGGGCGCATACTTAACCAGATGGAAGCCGCCCTGCTGGTTGGCGTTATCAAGAAATGGCTGATGCTGAAAAAGATTCACATCAATATCGCCATTTTCCACACTCACGTTAGGCGCCGTCCAGTCGCTGAATTCGATCAGCTCAACCTTCAGTCCCTGCTTTTTGGCTTCCTCAACCGCCGTTTCCAGCGGCGGTGCAAACGCAGAGGTGGTGCCCACTTTTAGCGGGCCGCTGTAATCCGCCGCCGAGGCAACGGCGGCGCTGCCGGACAGAGCGGCAATCAAAACGAACGTCATTGCACGGGTAAAGATCATTGTTTCTCCTCATGAGCAGGATAGCGCCAGCGTGCGGCAGGATGACGCGACGAAAGCCGATCCTGATTAAATAATTTTTTACGCAGCGTGCCGGGCCGATAGGCGGTTTTATAGCGCCCGCGCTGCTGTAACTCCGGCACCACCAGTTCGATAAAATCGATATAGCTTTGCGGATTCACGATGCGGGTCAGATTGAAACCGTCGATTCCCGTTTCATCCACCCAGGCGAGCAGCGCTGTCGCCACCTGCTGCGGATCGCCGACAATGAGCGCGTAACGACCGCCCAGCGCGTGCTGCTCCAGCAACTGGCGCTTCGTTGTGCCGCTCCAGGCTCTGGCGACAGATTCAATGGCCCGCGTGCTACCGCTCACCAGGGGTTCATCCAGCCCAAGCGTTGACAGATCGACGCCGACAGAGCTGGAAAAATGCGCAATGCCCGCCTCGGGGCTGGCATAGCGAAGGTAGTGCTGATGCTTTTCGTGCGCCTCTTTCTCCGTGGGCGCCACGATAATCGCAATACCCATAAAGATTTTCAGATCGTCCGGCTGCCGTCCGGCCTCCACCGCGGCCTGGCGCAACCGCTCCACCTGCGCACGCATTGCCTGCGGCGTACTGCCGTTAACAAAAGTGCATTCGGCATGGCGCGCGGCAAAACGGATACCCCGCGCGGAACTGCCCGCCTGATAGAGTAGCGGCGTACGCTGTGGCGAAGGTGACGTAAGATGACAGCCGTCGACCTGATAAAATTCGCCATGATGCCGCACCGGATGAATTTTCGCCGCATCGGCGTAGAGGCGACGCTGCCGATCAGCCACCACCGCGTCGTCTTCCCAGCTTCCCTCCCACAGCTGATAGCTGACGTCGAGAAACTCGTCGGCCATATCGTAGCGACGATCGTGATCCGCCAGCATTTTCTGCCCCATCGCCCGCGCGGCGCTGTCCAGATAGCCGGTGACGATGTTCCAGCCGACGCGTCCGTTAGTCAGATGATCGAGGGTGGAGAAACGGCGGGCGAAAAGATACGGCGCTTCGTAGCTGAGGTTGGCGGTCAGCCCAAAACCCAGATGTTCGGTTACGCTGGCCATGGCGGAAACCAGCAGCAGCGGATCGTTAACCGGCAGCTGAATTGATTCGCTGGCGGTCAGGCCGATCCCCTGCTGATAGACATCGTAAACGCCGACGATATCGGCAATAAACAGCCCGTCGAACAGGCCGCGCTCCAGCGTGCGTGCCAGTTCGGTCCAGTAGCCAAGCGTATTGAACTCCGTTGAACGATCGTCGGGATGCGTCCACATGCCATGATGGATATGCCCTACGCAGTTCATCGTAAAGGCATTCAGCAGGATCTCTTTTGCGGGCAGGCTCACAGCGTTCCCCTCCGTGGCGGCAGTACGCCGTTCAGCACATAGTTGCCGATTATCGGATACTTCCAGCGCACCGGATCGTGCAGCGTATGGGTGCGGGCATTGCGCCAGTGGCGATCGAAATTATGCTCCGCAAGGGCCGCGCGGGTGCCGGAGAGTTCAAACAGCAGGTTGGCCGCTTCCAGCGCGCGTTCCGTTGTCCACGCGCGCGCGCAGGCAACCTGAATCGACGCCGCCGCCACGCTTTCGGCCTGCGGATCTTTTTGCGCGAAATCGATAGCGTCGCCCGCCTCATCGAGCAGCGCTTCGGCGGCCTGCAAATCTGCGGCAAGCTGCCCAACGCGATCGATGATTAACGGATCGTCGTTCGCCTGCGCAACGCCCGAATCAGGCCAGGGGCGGGCGCGGGTATTGATAAAATTGAGCATATCGCTGAATGCCGCGCGGGCAATGCCGTAATCAATGGCGGCATGCATGATTTGCGCAAACGGGCCGACGGTGGTCGGGCGCTCGAAGGCGCGTTGAAACGGCACAATATCGTCGGCGTTCACCTGTACCGCATCGAATGTCACCGTGCCGCTGCCGGTGGTGCGCTGACCAAAGCCCGACCAGTCGTCAATGACGCTGACACCAGCCTGAAAGCGCGGCACAAAAACTAACTGCTCTTTACCTTCCGCATCGCGCGCGGCGGCAGGAATGCGGTCCGCGAACAGCGCGCCGGTGGCATAAAATTTTCGTCCGTTGAGCTGATACGCATCGCCCTTTGCCAGCACGGAGGTGAAGCGATGATGAGCGGCAGGACTGCTGAACTCCGCCAGCGCGTTGCCCAGATGTACGCCCGCCAGCACCTCCTGATAAAAACGCTGCTGCTGCGCCTCGCTGCCGTTGACCCGCAGGACTTCCAGCGCGTAGAAGTGGTTTTGCGGAATTTGTCCGATTGCCGCGTCCGCCTCGCTCAGGAGGCTAATCACCTTTGCCAGCACCGCGGTCGGCACCGCCGCGCCGCCAAACGCTGCGGGAACGGTTATCGCGCCAAGGCCGGAAGCAAAGAGCGCTTCAAGCGGCTTAAAGGGCAGTTCCCGCTGGCGATCGCGCTGGGCAGAGGTGGTACGAAACACCTGCGCCAGCTCGCGCGCCACGTTAAGCGCCTGTTCCGATGTGGTAATCAGCGTGGCTTTATTTTTAGGCGTTACCTGACTGAAAGTCATACCGCTCCTTAAATCCAGGCGTGTCGCGCCGGAAAAATGCCGTTGAGGTAGTAATTACCGATTGCGTGGTATTTCCAGCGCACCGGATCGTGCAGCGTGTGCGTGCGGGCGTTGCGCCAGTGCCGATCGAGCCCATGTTCGCTCAGCGTGGCGCGGCTGCCGCCCCATTCCAGCAGTTTTTCACTGGCCTTCAGCGCAATGCGGGTGGTCAGCACCTTTGCTTCCGCCACGGCAACTGAAGCGCGCGCGGCCTCTTCTGCCGTGAGTGAGGAACCACGGCATTCATCAACAATCCGCGCGGCACGTCGCAGCAGGGCTTCGGCCGCATGCAGCTCTGTAAAGACGCGGCCGACATCGGCCTGAAGATGCGGATCGTCGGCGTTACGCTCCACGTTGGCATCAATCCACGGTCGTGAGTGGTGACGGACAAACTCACAGGCTTCATCGAAAGCGCCACGCCCGATCCCCGCGTCGATGGCTGCCTGAATAAGCTGCGATACCGCGCCGCGCAGCGACGGTTTCTCGTCCGTCGGCAGCGGAATAACCCGTGATGCGTCAACCGTCACTTCCTGAAACCGCACGGTGCCGCTGGCGGTGGTGCGTTGTCCCATACCGGACCAGTCATCAATCACCGTCAGCCCGGCACTCAGGCGCGGAACAAAAATCATCACCGCTGCGCCGTCATCGTCCAGCGCGGTGGTGACCACAATGTGGGCAAAGAGCGCGCCCGTGGAGTAGAACTTCTCGCCGGTGAGCCGCAGCCCCTCTTCACGCTGCTGCAAACGCGCGCGAACGTCGCGGGTATGGCGGGTATTTTTTTCCGGCCCGCCGTTGCCGAGCCGCTGCCCGGCCACCACCGCGCCCAGCAGATCGCGCTGTTGCGCCGCCGTTCCCTGGTCAAGAATGAACTGGATAATGCCGAAGTGATTTTGCGGGATCTGTCCCAGTGAGGGATCGGCGGCAGAAATGATGCGGAATACCTCCGCCACCGTGCGATAAGACAAGCCGCCGCCGCCCAACGCGGCAGGAACAGAGATACTGCCAAGGCCGGAGCGGCTGAACAACGCCAGCGCCTCCAGCGGATAGATGCGCTGGCGGTCGCGCTGCGCCGCTTCGCCCATTGCCAGCGCCGCCACCGCATGAGCAGCGTCGATAGCATCCTGTTCAGTGTTGATAACCTTGGCCGCGTCCGGTGACTGCCAGGGTTCGCCATGATGATGTTGCATACCGCCTCCTTTTTCCGTCACGGCTGGCGCGCGTCGGCCGGACGACGGTCGCCGCCGATGGTTTCACCAAACGGGCCGGTATTGACGATGCGCTGCGGCCTGTCGCTTTCCGCGTCCAGCGGCAGCAACGGCATCACCAGTTCGGCAAAGCGATGCGCTTCTTCAAGATGCGGATAGCCGGAAAGCACAAAGTTATCGATGCCCAGCGCCTGATATTCACGGATGCGCGCGGCAACCTGTTGCGGATTACCCACCAGCGCGGTGCCGGCGCCGCCGCGTACCAGGCCGACGCCGGCCCACAAATTCGGCGCGATTTTTAACGATTCACGCGACCCTTTATGCAGCGCGCTCATGCGCGCCTGGCCGGTGGAGTCCATGCGAGAGAAAATTTTCTGCGCGGCGGCGATGGTGTCATCGTCAAGATGCGCAATCAGACGGTCAGCCGCCGCCCAGGCTTCCTCTTCTGTCTCCCGCACGATGACGTGAAGACGAATGCCGTAAGAGAGCGTCCGCCCTTTTGCCGCCGCGCGCTCGCGTACCACCGCCAGCTTTTCAGCCACCTGCTCAACCGGTTCGCCCCATGTCAGATAGGTATCGATTTGCTCCGCCGCAACGTCAATGGCGGCATCGGACGAACCGCCAAAGTAGAGCGGCGGCCCGTTCTTCTGCACCGGAGGAAACAGCACCTCCGCGCCCTCCACCCGAATGTGCTCACCGGTGAAATCCACCTTTTCGCCCTTCAGCAGCCGTGAATAGACGTTGAGAAATTCACGCGTGACCTGATAGCGTTCGGCGTGGCTGAGGAAAATGCCGTCGCCTTTGTTTTCTACCGGATCGCCGCCGGTGACCACATTGATAAGTAGCCGTCCGCCGGAGAGGCGATCCAGCGTGGCGGCCATGCGTGCCGCCAGACTCGGCGGTTGCAGGCCGGGGCGCACCGCCACCAGATAACGCAGCCGACGCGTCAACGGCGCCAGCGCCGAGGCCACCAGCCATGCGTCTTCGCAGCTTTTGCCGGTCGGGATCAGTACGCCGTAGTAACCGAGGTTGTCGGCGGCCAGCGCCACCTGCTGTAAGTAAGGCAGATCCACCGCCCGCCCGCCTTCACTGGTGCCCAGATAACGCCCGTCGCCGTGCGTAGGAAGAAACCAAAAAACCCTGATATGTGCGTCACTCATAAACCCTTCCTGTATAACGATTCTGTCGAACTGGCGATAAGCCATCTTGCAACAACTTTTGCTCAGGAAGGCATGATATTTTTTTCTAACCATATGAATTTTAGTCGTTAAGCCTCTGGCCGGGGGTTTGTTATGTTGGGTAAAAACCATTCTGCCTCAGGAGCTGATTGTGAAAAAAATCGTGCTGTTCGGTCTGTTAAGCGCTGTTCTCTCGGGTCAGATCGCGCGGGCCGAAACCGCGCCAGAAACGGTGAATATTGGCTTTCAGAAAGCCAATATTTTTGCTTTGCTGAAATATCGCGGCACGCTGGACAGCGAATTCAAAAAGCAAGGGATTACCGTGAAGTGGATTGAATTCCCTGCCGGCCCGCAAATGCTGGAAGGGCTGAATATTGGCAGTATCGATCTGGCCGCCACCGGCGATGCCCCGCCAGCCTTCGCCCAGGCCGCAAAAGCCGATCTGGTCTATCTGGGCCACTCGCCGGCCAACCCGAAAACCGAAGCGATTGTCGTGCCGCAGAATTCGCCGATCAAAACCGTGGCCGATTTGAAAGGCAAGCGCGTGGCGTTGAATAAGGGCTCGGACGTCAACTATCTGCTGGTGCGCGCGCTGGAAGAGGCCGGACTGACTTATAAAGACATTACGCCCGTTTATCTGCCGCCTGCCGACGCGCGCGCGGCATTTCAGCGTGGCGCGGTGGACGCCTGGGTTATCTGGGATCCTTACTATGCCGACGCGGAAACCAACGCCAACGCCCGGCTGGTGAAAAATGCGGAAGGGCTGGTGCCGCACTACACCTTCTATCTGGCGAGCCGCAAATTCGCCGATACCTGGCCGCAGACCGCGAAGCAGGTGGTCGATCAGTTAGGCACGTTGAGCGACTGGGCGAACAAAAATCCGCAGGAGGCGGCAAAAATTCTCTCCACTTCCACCGGTTTGCCGCAGCCCATCTGGCAGCGTGCGCTGAGCAGGTTACCCTATGGGGCCGAACGTATGACGCCGCAGGTGTTTAAAGAGCAGCAGGCGCTGGCGGACACCTTTACCCGCATCGGCCTGCTGCCGGTAAAAATCGACGTCCGCAGCGCCACCTGGTCGCTGGACAAGAAGTAAGGCCATATTACATTTTTCACGGGAGAGTCTATGTCCACGTTTGAACAACAGCTCATCGCCTGGCGACGAGAACTGCATCAGCATCCTGAACTGTCGAACCAGGAGTTTGCCACCACCGCGCGCATTCGTCAGTGGCTGCAACAGGCGCAAATTCGCGAAATTGATATGGGATTGAAAACCGGCGTGGTGGCAGAGATTGGCGAGGGTGACAGGCTGATCGCCCTGCGCGCCGATATTGATGCCCTGCCCATTGAGGAAGCCACGTCGGTTCCCTTTAAATCATTGACCGCCGGCGTAATGCACGCCTGCGGTCATGATATTCATACGTCGGTGATGCTCGGCGCGGCGCAGCTGCTGAAAGCGCGCGAGGCGTCGCTGCCCGGCCGCGTACGCCTTCTTTTCCAGCCGGCAGAAGAGACCTTCAACGGGGCAAAACAGCTGCTGGATGCCGGCGCGCTTGAGGGCGTTCAGGCGGTTTTTGGTATGCATAATGCCCCGGAATACCCGCTGGGCACGCTGCGAACCAAAGGCGGCGCGTTTTACGCCAACGTCGATCGTTTCACCATCCGCGTGACCGGAAAAGGCGCCCACGCTGCCCGACCGCAGGAAGGCGTGGACGCCATCGTCACCGCCAGCAATATCGTCGCCACGCTGCAAACCCTGGCGAGCCGTACCTACAGTTCCCTTGAGTCGGTGGTGGTGAGCGTGACACGTATTGAAGGCGGCAATACCTGGAACGTCCTGCCGCAAACCGTGGAACTGGAAGGCACGGTACGCACGCATAATGACCGGATCCGCGAGGGGATCCCCACGCGCATCCGTCAGGTTATTGACGGCGTCGCCGCCGCGATGGGCGCGCGCGGCGAGCTGATCTGGCAGCCTGGCCCGCCCGCCCTGAATAACACCGAAGCGTGGGCTGAATTTACTAAAGCGGTGGCGGCGGAAAGCGGCTATCGCGTGGAGGACGCCGGTTTACAGATGGGCGGCGAAGATTTCGCGTTTTATCTGCAACAGATCCCCGGCGCTTTTGTCAGCATTGGCAGCGCCAGCGAATTTGGCCTTCATCATCCGTGCTTTACGCCTGACGAAGCGCTCATCGCCCCGGCGGCGCACTATTTTAGTCGGCTGGCAGAACGTGCGCTGAGCACGCTGGCGTCGTCGGGACAAACAATAACCTCCACCCTGACGCATGACGCGGAGAGCCTCTGATGCCTGAACCGATCCCCGAACTCGATCACGTGGTGATTAATGTTGCCGGTCGTCTGGATGAGGCGGAAACGCGCTTCCGGCGGCTTGGTTTCCAGCTTACCGCCAGAGGCCACCATTCGCTGGGGTCAAGCAATCACCTGGCCGTTTTCGGCGAGAACTACCTGGAGTTACTGGGCTATGGATCCGGCGCGGGCGAACAGCGCAGCGCCATCTGGACATCGCCGCCGGGCCTCAACGGGCTGGTCTGGAAAACGCAGGACGCAGATGCCGTCTGGCAACGTCTGCGTCAGCAGGATCTGGCTGGTGAGGCGCCGCAACGCTTTTTTCGCCCGGTCATTCTGCCCGACGGACACCAGCAGGAGGCGCGTTTTTGTACCGTCAGACTGAAACCTGAAAGCGTGCCGAACGGGCGCAGCTTTTTTTGTCAGCACCTGACGCCGGAGGCCGTCTGGCAGACCGCGTGGCAGCATCACCCTAACGGCGTGATTAACATCCGTGATTTTGTTATCGCCTCAGAAGCGCCCGCGCAGGCCGCGTCGGTCTACCAGCGGCTGTTTCCCAGCGCAACGCTGCATGCCGAGAACGGATCACTGCGTCTGCGGGCAGGCCGGTCTGTTGTAAGCTTTCTGACGCCCGACGCGGTGTTGAATCAGTACGGTTCTCTGCCCGACGGCTTCGACGGTTCGCCACGCATGGCGGCGCTCGGCCTGACCACGTCGTCACTGGAGCAGGCCAGAGAACGCCTGATCGATGGCGAAATCCCTTTCACCGAAGGCGATAATGCGCTATTGGTCGGCGCGGAAAACGCGTTCAACCTCGCGCTGCGTTTTCACGCGGCATAACCTCAGCGGCTGACCGGCAGCCAGCCGCTGCGCGCTTCCAGCTCAACGGCCTGCCGCAGCAACGCCTGACGATCGATTTTATTGGTGCCCGCCCACGGCAATTCAGCGACAAAGGCAATGCGCCGTGGATGCTGGTACGCGGGCGCATGCGCCAGGGCATGCTGCTTCAGCGCCTCAGCGCTCAGTGTGCTGTCGGGTTCAGGCACTACAAAGGCGACGGGCACCTGGCTTCTCTCTTCATCGGGCAGCGGCACCACGCAGGCATGCCGTACCTGCGGATGCGACTCCAGCGTTTTCTCCACCTCAGCCGGATAAATATTTTCACCTGAGCAGACAAACATATCGTCCGCGCGGCCAACAAAATAGTAAAAGCCCTGCTCATCTCTGCGCATGATATCGCCACTGTCATACCAGCCGTCGTTAAGCACCGCCGCGCTTTTTTGCGGCAGTTGATGATAACCCGGCGTGACCGCCGGATTGCGCATGCGCAGTACGCCCTGTCCGGGTGCGTCGCTGCCTGTCAGTTCGATCTCGCCCTGCGCCAGCGGATAGCCTAATGACAAAGGCGGCGTAGGAATGCCCGCCGGGTGTGGCCCGAAAACCGCCGGCCCGGCCTCGGTCGTTCCGTATCCGTGGGTGATAACAACGCCGGGAAAAGCGGTTTTGATCCGCGTCAGCAGCCCGTGCGTCATCGGGGCCGATCCCAGCATGACGCGCTTCAGCGCGCTGAAGTCATGGGCCTCCAGCAGGCGGTGATCGCGTAATAATCGGGCGAACATGGTGGGCACGGCGGTGACCACATTAATGCGCCAGGTCGACAGCGCGTCCAGGTAGCGTTCGGTATTAAAGAACGGCAGCACAACAAGAAGGCCATTCGCGGCAAACACCCGTTTGACGAAGAACAGTCCGTTCATATGAAACAGCGGCTGCGCGACCAGATAGCGCTGCTGCGGGCCATCCGCCTCAACGCCGAGCTGCGTGACCTCCAGCGCCCAACGCTGACCGGCATGGGTGAGCGGTACGCCTTTGGGACGGCCGGTTGAACCGGAGGTATACAGTATCATCGCCAGTTCGTCCGGCTGCGGCTGTACCCCGGCCCACGCCTGTGGCTGAACAGTCTGCGCAAACTCTTCCCGACGATCGAAATTTATCGTCGGCACCACGGCGTTCAGCGCCTCGTATCGTTCTTCATCCACAAAAGCCAGGCGGATACCGGCATCTTTTACCAGGTAGTGCAGCGTTTCGCGCGGGACTTTGATATTCAGCGGCACCGCCACCATACCGGCGCGCATAATGCCGAAGTAAACCGCAATATATTCCGCCCGATTCAGCGCGGCAATGGCGATGGTAGTGCCGCGATCAAATCCCTGCGCCAGAAGAAAGTGGGCAACGCCCCCGGCCAGTTCATCAATTTCGCGATGGCTGTACTCTTTCGGCTGCAACGGGTCGCGTAAATCGACGATGGCGGTGCGTTCAAGCGGCAGATGCCTGTCGATCAAATCGCCCAGGTTTTTCAGTGTGTTCATTGCCTGTCTCTCTGGTTAGTCGAGGGGAAAATGGCAGGCCACCTGGCGGTCTGCGGTAAAAGGAATAAGTTCAGGGCGCAATTGTCGGCACCGCGCCTGCGCACGGGGACAGCGGGTATGAAAGGCGCACCCTTGCGGCAGCGACAGCGGCCCCGGCACTTCACCTTCCAGTAACGCCTGCGCCTGCGGCTGACTGGGATCGGCCACCGGCGCCGCGGCCAGCAGCGCGGCGGTATAGGGATGCGCGGGATGCTGCCAGAGCGCAGCCGTTGGCCCGCTCTCTACCACCCGGCCGAGATACATCACCATGACTCTGTCGGCCAGATACTCCACCACGGACAAATCGTGAGAGATAAAGAGGTAGGCGACGTTCATACGCTGCTGAATATCACGCATCAGATTAATGACCTGCGCGCGAACGGAGACATCCAGCGCCGATACGGGTTCGTCGCAGATCACCACGTCCGGCTCCGTCGCCAGGGCGCGCGCAATGCCGATCCGCTGTCGCTGCCCACCTGAAAACTCATGGGGATAGCGGCTGGCAGACTCCGCGGGTAACCCAACCTGCTCCAGCAGCGCCTCCACGCGCCGGGCGATATCGCGACGCTGCCAGCCTGCCACCTGAAGCGGTCGGGCAATGCTGGTGCCGACGCGCTGGCGCGGGTTGAGCGAACCCTGCGGATCCTGAAACACCATTTGTACCCGCCGTCGAAACGGCAGGAGCTTAGCGTTACTCAGCGTACTGACCTCTTCTGAGTGAATTTTAATCGACCCCCGGGATGCGATAAGCCGCATTAACGCTTTGCCGAGCGTGGATTTTCCACAGCCGGACTCACCGACCACCGCCAGCGTTTCGCCCGGGAACAGCTGTAAACTGACGCCTGAAAGGGCGTAAACCGTGCCGTCTTTGGTGGGATAGCGGACGGTGAGATCGTTTGCTTCGAGAACGGGCGTCATCCTGTCACTCCTGCCTGTCGTGGCGGCTGGTGACGTAAAAGAGCGCGATCCTGCGCCACAAAACAGGCTGCCGAGTGATTTTCCGCCAGCGGCGTCAGCGCAGGCGACCGCTGAAGACAGCGTGGTTGGGCGTGTGAACAGCGGTCGTAAAAGGCGCAGCCGACAGGCAGATCCGCCAGCGCGGGCACCCGGCCAGGGATATCCATCAGCCTTTCACCGTGCTGCCCCGTTCGCGGCGTGGCACGCAGCAATCCCTGGGTATAGGGGTGCGCGGGCGAGGCGAAGAGCGTATCGACGGGCGCCTCTTCGACTTTCCGTCCCGCATACATCACGGCCACCCGCTGCGCCATTGCCGCTACCACGCCAAGATCGTGCGTAATCAGCATCAGCGCCATGCCGGACTGCTGCTGTAACTCGCGCAGCAGCGCCAGTATCTGCGCCTGAATAGTCACATCCAGCGCGGTAGTCGGTTCATCAGCAATCAACAGGGCCGGCTCGCAGGCAATCGCCATGGCAATCATGACCCGCTGGGACATTCCGCCGGAGAGACGATGCGGATACTCATCCATTCGCTTTTCGGCGTCAGGAATATGTACGCGCCTGAGCAGCGTTACGGCCCGATCGCGCGCCGTGCGCGCATCCAGCCCCAGATGCACGCGGAGCGTTTCAATCAGCTGGCTGCCGACGGTTTTTACCGGATTGAGCGCGCTCATCGGGTCCTGGAATATCATCGCCATGCGCCGTCCACGTAGCCGCTGCCGTGCGCGCTCGCTTATGGTGACAATGTCACTTCCTTCAAAGCCTATCTGACCGTGCTCTACTTGCGAAATCCGCGGCGGCAACAGGCCCATCATGGCCAGTGCGGTCAACGATTTACCGCAGCCTGACTCGCCGACTACCGCCAGCGTTTCGCCTGGCCAGAGCGTCAGAGACAAATTATCCAGCGCCACTACGCGTTGCGTTCGCGTGCGCAGCGTCAGGGTGAGATGTTGCATGTCGAGCAGCGGTTGCATTATCGCTCCCTGAGTTTCGGGTTGAGGGCATCATTAAGACCGTCGCCCAGCAGATTCAACGCCAATACGGTAAGCATGATGGCAAATCCGGGTACGGCGCAGATGTACCATGATGAGCGGATCAGCGTACGCCCTTCTCCCACCAGCCGCCCCCAGCTGGCGAGATTGGGGTCGCCGAGCCCAAGAAATGAAATGACGGATTCATAGAGAATGGCACCCGCCACCACCAGCGAGGCAAGTACGATGACCGGCGGCAGCACGTTCGGCAGGATCTCTGCAACCACCGTGCGCGTATTGCTCATGCCGCTGGCGCGGCAGGCCAGCACGAACTCACGATCTTTGAAGGTAAGAAACTCTGCCCGCGTCAGTCGGGCAATGGGCGGCCATGAAATCAACCCTACCGCAATGATAATGTTGATCATTTCCGGGCCCAGTACCGAGACCACGGTCAGCACGAATACCACGTTTGGGATCACCTGAAAGAGTTCGGCCAGACGCATCAGCAGATCGTCCGCCCAGCCGCCAAACCATGCCGCCGTCGCGCCGACGGTGACGCCAATCAGCGTGGCAGCCAGGCTTGCGCTCAGACCGATCATCAGCGTGGCCCGCGAACCGTGCACCAGCATCGCCGCAATGTCCCGCCCCAGCGAGTCCGTACCGAGTGGGTAGCGGCTCTGTTCAAATGGCCAGATTTCCGGCATCGCCACAATTCGCAGGGGATTGATCGGATAGAGCCAGTCAGCCGTCAGAGCGGTAATAACCACCATGAGCAGAATAAAGGCGCCGGTAACCGCGCCAGCGTGGCGCCCAAAAGCGCGGAGGAAAGCGAAACGCGGCGTTAACGCGCCAGGCCGCGTCGGGATAAGCGTTAGCGACATTGTCAGCTCCTTATGCGCGGATCGAGCCGCGCGTAAATCAGATCCACCAGAATGTTAATCAGCACCACCAGCAGTGAACTCAGCACCAGTACGCCCAGCACCACCGGATAGTTGCGGCTCATGACGCTGTCAAATAACACCTGTCCGATTCCTGGCCAGCTGAATACCGCCTCAATAACAATGCTGCCGCCAAGCACCGTGCCCAACTGCAATCCCAGCAGTGTGACCACCGGCAGCAGCGCGTTTCGCAGCATATGCGCAACGATCACCCGGCTGCGGCTCAGCCCCTTTGCGCGCGCCGTTCGCACGTAATCCATTTCGCTGACTTCCAGCATGGCGGCGCGCATCACACGCGCATAGGTGGCGGCATAAAACAGCCCCAGCGCCACCGCGGGCAGCACCAGGTGATGCAGTAAGTCTACGGCCTTCGCCCACGGAGAGAGGCTGACGCCGATGGTTTCCATGCCGCCGACCGGAAACCAGCCGAGCTTCACCGAAAAAAAGATAATCATCATGATCCCCAGCCAAAAGCCAGGCGCAGCAAAGCACAGCACCGCCAGCAGCGAGATGAGGGTGTCCCAGATGCTGTTCACCCTCAGAGCGGAAAGCACGCCGGCACTCATACCGATAATGACCGCCAGCGCAATGCTGGCCAGCATCAGAATTAACGTGGCGGGCAGATGCGCAAAGATCACCGCCGCCACCGGCATGTTTTGCCGATACGAATAACCGAGATCGAACTGAAGAACGGCGCCAAGGTAGTGCAGCAGCTGCGCCCACGCCGACTGATCAAGGCCGTAGAGGTGACGAAGCCGTGCGATCATCGCCGGATCGGTAACCTGCTGTTCCGCCGTCATCACATCAAGCAGGCTGCCGGGCACAAGCTTCATCAGCGCAAAATTAAGAATAACCACGCCAAAGAGCAGCGGTATTCCCTGGACGAGGCGACGCAGAATGAGACGCAACATAACTACTCCGCCAGCCAGACGTCGTTAAGGGAGGTGCCCTGCACGTTCGCATCGGTGGTGAACTGACGAACGTTTTTGCGCGCCAGGGTAAATGACTGCATTTCTATCAGCGGCACAATAGGAACATCGGTACTGGCGAGATGCGCAAACTGGTGGATCAGCGTTTTTCGCTTTGTCTCGTCGGTTTCGATGGTGATCTCCCCGACCAGCTTATCCATTTCAGGACTGCTGTAGCCGGTGGCGTTGCGAAACGCCGCGCCTTTGACAATGCCGTCGGTGGTAAAAAATTGCGTGACGGTGGGGACAGGCTCAATGGGCGCGGTGAAGTTAGAGAGGGCGATATCGTAATCATAATCACTGTAGATCCGTTTCAGCGCCGTGGCGCGATCGACCGAGTCGAGTCGCACGGCAATGCCGATATCTTCCAGCGCCTGCTTAAGATACTGGCCCAGTCTGGCGTTCTCTTCGAACCAGGCCGCCGCAAGCAGGTTAACGGTGAAGCGCGTGCCGTTTTTCTCTGGTAAACCCGCCGCGTCAAGAAGCTGTTTTGCTTTTTCGGGATCGAACGGATACTGCGGGACATCGGCAGTGAAAAACAGGCTGTTGCTGCTGAATATCGGCGAGACGGCGGCTTTGCCACGACCAAAGTAAATAGTGTTGATAATAAACTGGCGATCGATGGCATGCAGAATCGCCTGACGCACCTCGCGGCGCTTCACGTTTTCGCGCCGCTGGTTGAATTCCGCCGTCACGGTCCAGGCGGAGTTCTCATACCCGCGCGTATCCAGCACGACATCACCGCTTTTCACCAGCCGATCAATTTCACGCGCCGGCACCGGGTTTGAATAGCCTACGGAAAGCTCGCCGGTTTCCAGCGCGGCGGTGCGTGAGGCCGCGTCGCCCCACCAGCGAACGATTAATTTGTCCAGCCACGGTTGCCCGGCCCCCCAATAGTGCTCATTGCGCGCGTACTCAACATAGCTGCCCCGAACCCAGTTGCCATAGCGCCACGGGCCGGTGCCGATGGGGCGATTGTTCGCCGGGTTGGTGAGGATATCCCGCCCGGCGTAGAGATGTTTGGGCAGCACCAGCTGATATTGTCCGGCCAGCGTTGATTTCAGGAAGAAGGCCGGCACCGGCACGGAGAAGTAAAGCTTAACGGTATGCGGATCTACCGCTTCGGCTTTTTCCAGCGATTTAAGCGCGATCCCCGCCGAGAGCGCCTTCCAGTGTTCGATGGCATTGAACACCACATCGTCGGCGGTAAAGTCCTGACCGTCGTGCCATTTCACCCCCTGACGCAGCGTGAGCGTCCAGGTTTTGAAATCGTCGGAAGGCGTTATTGATTCGGCCAGCGCAGGCTGAAAGACGAGGTTGTTATCCAGTTTCAGCAGCCGCTCAAGAATTTTGGTTGAGGTCTGAAAAGGGGCAGAACCGCCGCCGCCCGGCACGTAAAGCGCCTGTGGCTCAAGCCCGCCCCACGAGATAATCAGCGTACCGCCGCGCCTCGGCGTCCTGACTGCTAAGTCTGCCGCTACCGCATTACCGACCAGGGAGAAACCCTTGATTTTCCCCACGGTTGCGAGCACTGCGCCTGCGCCCGTCAGGGTGAGCAGGCGGCGACGTTGACGATCGATATTCATATTTTCCCCTCGTTAACAATGACCGATGTGGCATAGCTCGCCCGGCCAATCGCCAGCAGTTGCCCCTGCTGGTTAAAAACATCAACATCCGCCACGCCCACGCTGCGGCCGCTGCGTCTCACGCAGGCGACAACGCGCAGATCGGTATGAATGGCTGGACGGAGGTAATCGACGCGAAAGTTAATGGTGGGCAGTCCCTGGCCGAGCAGCATGCCCAGCGCAAAGTCGCCAACGGTATCAATGACCGATGCCAGCGGCCCACCGTGCCACTGTCCGCTGCCCGCCTTGCGTTCAAATTCGGCACGCATCGGCACATGGACGATCAGCGTTTCATGCTGATAGTCGATTTTTTCAATCTGAAGGTTAAGGAAATGAATAAAGGGCGAGTTTCTGAAGGCGGTCTCAAGTTCCGCGCGAGAGAGTTGTCGCGTCATCCCACCACCACCTTGCCGAACACGCGGCGCGCTTCAAGTGAGGCCAGCGCCTCCGCGCCCTGCTCAAGCGGCCACTGCCTGTCGATCACCACGCGCAATTTTTTGCTGGCAACCAGTGCCAGCAGGGTCGTCAGATCTTCGCGTTCCCAGCCGTTTGAGCCGAGAATGCGCAGTTCATACGTCCAGATATAACGAATATCCTCCTGCGGCGCGAAGCCCGCCGTCGCCCCGCAGGTCAGCAATCTGCCGCCAACGCGCAGTACCCGCAAAGACTTCACCCAGCTATCGCCGCCGGTAAAATTCACCACCACGTCCACCCCGCCCGGTTCGTCCGCACTGCGTCGGCGCGACGGTTTGCCGTGGCGGGCAAAGATCGTTTTCATAAAGTCTTCTTCACGATAGAGGATGGTTTCATCCGCCCCGAGCTCACGCAGCCGCTGCGCTTTTTCTTCACTGCCCGCGCAGGCGATAACCCAGGCGCCCGCCAGTTTAGCCAGCTGTACGCAGCATACGCCGACGCCGCCGCTGGCGCCGAGGATCAGTACTTTCTCCCCGGCACGCACGTTGCCGATGGTTTGCATCATTCGCATCGCGGTGCCATAAGCGACCGGCAGCGCGGCCGCTTCGGCGAACGACACCGTATCCGGAAGCGCGATAAGCTGGTGGGCAGGTATCCGACAGCGCTCGGCAAGGCCGCCGTGCGTGGTTTCACCCAGCAGTCCGCCGTCCACGCGATTGATCGGATCGGCCAGCACGCGGTCGCCCGGACGCCACTGCGTCACCTCGCTGCCCACGGCAATAACTTCGCCGGCGACGTCGAGGCCAATAATTACCGGCAAGGGTAAATTAATGCCGGGCATGCCGCGGCGGGTAAATATATCGTGATAGTTAAGCGAGGAGGCCTTAACCTGAATAATAACATCCTGTGGGCCGGGTTGCGGATCGGGAAAGTTTTTCTCAAGGCGCAAAACGTCATTGGTGCCGTGCTCTCTCAACACAATAGCTTTCATTATTTCCCCGTCATTAAATTAAAAAGTTCTGCCGTCGCCACCGTTGCGACGGACAAAAAATATCAACACGCCATCCTGCGTCTGTCTTATTTATTTATCACTGTTCGCAGGTTAAACAATGGCGGGACGTCGTGCCGACGCGGCCATGTCAGCGCTTGAGGGCATTACCCCCCGTTGTCTTTTAATATAATGACATCACTATTCCGCCATCACCGGAAAAGGTAAATAAAGAATAACGGCAAACCTAACGTAAAAAATGAATAAGTCATTTACGCCTTAATAAATGCAGTTTTGTTGTTTTGCCGCGTTATTGAACTCTGTAAAAATAAGCGAGAGTTTACTGAAGAGAGTTGACCTGAGGCGGAATGATGTCCGGTAAGATGCGCAACGACGTTATTGCCATACTGTCTGTAAAATAAAAAAGGCCGGTTTCCCGGCCTTTTTTATCAATTATTCACCGGGATCACCGCGCCTTTGTATTTGGTGCGGATCCAGTCCTGAATCTGTTTCGAATGCAGCACGCTCACCAGCGCTTTGACATCCGGCTTGTTCTCATCGCCGCGATGCACGGTAATGATGTTTGCATACGGGTTGTTTTCACCGCTTTCCACCGCAATCGGATCGTGAACCGGATCAAGCCCCGCATCAATCGCGTAATTGGCGTTGATCACCACCGCATCCCCTTCGTCATTGTTATACATCTGCGGCAGCAGTGCGCCTTCGACGTTGGCCAGGAACTTAAGGTGTTTAGGGTTTTCGACGACGTCGCTGATGCGCGCATCAACTTTACTGACGCCCGGCTTCAGCTTAATCACGCCCGCTTTTTCAAAGATTGAGAGGATGCGTCCCTCTTCCGCCACCGCGTCACGCATGATCACGCGGCCATTCTGCGGCAGGTCTTTCAGGGATTTATACTTTTTAGAGTAGATGCCAATCGGCTCAATATGGATCGCGCCCGCGCTGACAAAGTCGTAGCTCTTATCACCCGCGTGATCTTTCAGCACGCTGTTCAGATAGGGAATGTGCTGGAAGTAGTTCGCATCGATGTCGCGACTGGCCAGCGCGGTGTTCGGCAGGATGTAGTCCTGGAACGGTTTGACTTCCAGATCGATACCCTGTTTTGCCAGAATCGGCTTCGCCTGTTCAAGTATTTCGGCATGCGGCACGTTCGATGCGCCAACGGTCAGCGTATCCGCCCATGCGCTCAGGCTGAGCGTCGCCGCCGCCAGCAGTGTCAGTGTTCTTTTCATGTTGCATTCCCTCAGAAGTTAACGTTTATCGAGCCGTGTTGTAACAACATCACCTAAAAACTGAATGATAAAAACGATCACCAGGATCATCAGCGTTGCCACCAGCGTGACGTCACTGTGGTTACGCTGAAACCCTTCCAGGTAAGCCAGGTTACCCAATCCGCCCGCGCCGATGACGCCCGCCATAGCGCTGTAGCTCACCAGCGCAATCAACGTCACCGTAATCCCCGACACCAGTGCCGGCGAGGATTCCGGCAGCAGCACGCGGAAAATCAGCGTGCTGATGCGCGCGCCCATCGATCGCGACGCCTCAATCACCCCTTTGTCCACCTCGCGCAGGCCAATCTCCACCAGCCGCGCATAGAAAGGCGCCGCGCCGACAATCAGCGCCGGTAGCGCTGCGTCTGCGCCGAGAATGGTGCCGATCAGCGTTTTGGTGAACGGGATCAGCAGCACAATCAAGATGATAAAAGGGATGGAGCGAAAAACATTGACCACCACCGAAATGGTGGAATAGATCAGACGGTTCTGGAACATGCCGTTGCGCGCGGTCAAAAACAGCGCCAGTCCCAGCAGAATGCCCAACACAAAGGTGGCCAGGCCAGAGAGCGCCGTCATATAAAGCGTCTCAAGGGTGGCGTCCCACAGCTGTTCAGGCCGCAGGTGGGGAAATAATGTTTCAATCATGGGTCACCACCTCGGTCGTGATCGCGTAAGCATGGAGATCGGTGAGAATGGCATCAAGCTGCGCGCCGCGTGCGGCCACCTGGAGCCACAGCTCGCCAAAGGTGCCCTGTGCGGTCTGCGTCATCGTGCCGTGCAGAATGTTAAACGTCAGGCCATACTTGAGCGTCAGCTCACCCACCACCGGTTGCTGCGTGGTCTGGCCGACGAAGGTCAGTTTGAGTACCGCGCCGCTGGCGCGATCGACCAGATGCGGATTGAACGGCGCGTGGCCGGACTCCCCGGTCTGCCGCACGAACTGACGCGTGACCGCCTCGCGAGGATGCCTGAACACCGACAGCACCTCGCCCTCTTCCACGATGCGTCCGTTTTCCATCACCGCCACGCGATGGCAGATTTTCCGCACCACGTACATCTCATGAGTGATGAGCACGATGGTTAAATTAAGCTGACGATTAATGTCCAGCAGCAGATCAAGAATGGCGTCGGTGGTTTGCGGATCCAGCGCTGAGGTGGCTTCATCGCAGAGCAGGACTTCCGGGTTATTCGCCAGCGCCCGCGCGATGCCGACGCGCTGCTTCTGCCCGCCGCTGAGCTTTGAGGGATAAGCGTCTTCTTTACCGGTCAGCCCGACCAGCGCAATCAGCTCTTTTACCCGCGCCCGGATAGCCGCTTTAGGCGCGCCAGCAATTTGCAGCGAAAAAGCGATGTTTTCGCTGACGGTGCGCGACCACAGCAGGTTGAAGTGCTGAAAAACCATGCTGATTTTCAGTCTGGCGGTGCGCAGCGCTTCGCCTTTTGCCTGCGCAATGTCCTGTCCGGAAATCATCACGCTGCCGCTGGTGGGTTTTTCCAGCCCGTTTAACAGCCTGATCAGCGTGCTTTTACCCGCGCCGCTGTAGCCGACGATGCCGTATATTTGTCCTTCATCCACCTGCAAGCTGACATCGTCAACGGCGGCAATGGTGCCGGTGCGGGTGGCGAATGATTTCGATACATGACGTAGAACGATCATTTATAGCCTGTTGGAATTATGTGGAGATTCATTGAACTGATTATTTTTGCTGCATTATTAGCATTTTGCATTGCCGCGATAGTAGGGAGCGATGAAAGTCCTGAAAAAGACTTTAAAGAAATGAGATATAGCCAAAAGGAATTGAAGCCGTCACAAAATTGTTCCTGCCGTGACGGCGGCGAAAAAACGGTGCGAAAACAGGCGAAATGTGGTCATAAGGTCATCACAAATAATTCTGTTTTATTTTTGCTCCCTGAAATTTATATCTGAATAACAAACCCAATACCTCCTGTTAACGCTATGCGCGACGCGTTTGACGATATATGAAAAAACACTTGCCTGCCGCCGCGCGATCGGCGAAATTAACCGCCGTTTTTCCCATCTTATAATCATGCGGCGAATGCCCACCTTGTACGAAGACGACGTTTTTTTGGTCGCATCAGGCTACGTAATACAGAGGTATCAGTGTCAACTGCAAACAAACATACCGAGGCGCCTAGCCTCAATGCTTTTAAACAACCTAAAGCGTTCTATCTGATTTTCTCGATCGAACTCTGGGAACGCTTCGGATTTTACGGACTGCAAGGCATTATGGCAGTCTACCTGGTGAAAATGCTGGGGATGTCCGAAGGTCAGTCCATTTCGCTTTTCACCTCCTTCAGTGCACTGGTTTATGGCATGGTCGCCGTTGGCGGCTGGCTCGGCGACAAAGTGCTGGGCACCAAGCGCGTTATCGTACTGGGCACGCTGGTGCTGGCGGCTGGCTACGGGCTGGTCGCCTGGTCAGGGCATGACGTCACGCTGGTCTACGTCGGCATGGCCACCATCGCCGTGGGTAACGGTCTGTTCAAGGCCAATCCCTCTTCCCTGCTTTCCACCTGTTACGACAAGAACGATCCGCGCCTCGACGGCGCCTTCACCATGTATTACATGGCGATCAACATCGGCTCCTTCTTCTCCATGCTGGCCACGCCCTGGCTGGCGGCAAAATTCGGCTGGAGCGTGGCTTTCTCGTTGTCTTTTGTCGGCATGCTTATCACGCTGGTTAACTTTATGATCTGCCGCAGGTGGGTACGCCAGTACGGCTCCAAACCCGACTTCGCCCCGCTGCGCATCGGCAAGCTGCTGGCTACGCTGGTGGGCATCGTGGTGCTGATTACGCTTTCCACCTGGCTGCTGCATAATCAGACCATCGCGCGTATGGTACTGGGAGTGATTGCGCTGGGCATCGTGCTGGTGTTCGCCAAAGAAGCCTTCACGCTTCACGGCGCCGCGCGACGTAAGATGATCGTCGCCTTCCTGTTGATGGTTGAAGCAATCGTCTTCTTCGTGCTCTATATGCAGATGCCCACCTCGCTGAACTTTTTTGCCATTCGTAACGTTGAGCACAGCATTTTCGGGCTGACTTTTGAGCCAGAGCAGTTTCAGGCGCTGAACCCGTTCTGGATTATGATTTTCAGTCCGCTGCTAGCGGCGGCGTACAACAAAATGGGCGATCGCCTGCCCATGCCGCATAAATTTGCGGTGGGCATGATCCTCTGCGCTGTCGCGTTTCTGGTGCTGCCGATGGGCGCGAAATTCGCGAACCAGCTCGGTATTGTATCTGTGAGCTGGCTGATCCTCAGCTATGCGTTGCAGAGTGCGGGCGAACTGATGATCTCCGGGCTGGGTCTGGCGATGGTTGCGCAACTGGTGCCGCAGCGCCTGATGGGCTTTATCATGGGATCGTGGTTCCTGACCACCGCAGGCGCAGCGATGATTGCCGGAAAAGTGGCGAACCTGATGGCGGTGCCGGAAAACATTACCGATCCGCTTCAGTCGCTGCATGTTTACGGCGACGTCTTTCTGCAAATCGGTATCGTCACCGGCGTGATAGCGCTGCTGATGCTGCTGGCCGCGCCGAAACTTAATCGGATGACGCAGGGTTAATCGAAAAAAAGGCGACCGCAGGTCGCCTTTTTTATGGTTCGGGGGAGACTACAGTTGAACCGCGGTGAAATGCTGCTGCGGGTTGGCAATCAGATCCTGCGCCGCCACCAGCTGAAGCTCATATTCGCCCATCTCATGCGTCTTTAACATCACTTCATATACCGCCGCCGTGACGTGCTCCAGCGCATCGCGCAGCGTTTTACCGTGCAGCAAATCCACCAGTAGCAGACCGCTGGTCAGATCGCCCACGCCCACGGGCTGACGCACGCCAAAGTCCACCAGGGGACGGTCGATATGCCACGCTTCGTCTGCGGTCACCAGCAGCATTTCAAAGCGATCGCTGCGACGTCCTGCGCGTGCCAGATGTTTTACCAGCACCACGTTGGGCCCCTTCGCGATCAGCGCGCGCGCGGCGGAAACCGCCTGGTCGACATCGGCCACCGTCTCACCGCTGAGCATCTCCAGCTCAAGCAGATTTGGCGCGATAATGTCGCTGGCGGGCAGCGCGGCGCTGACGTGAAATTCCGCCACGCCCGGCGCCACAATGCAGCCTTTTTCAGGATGGCCCATCACCGGATCGCAGAAGTACCACGCGTCGGGATTGGCCGCCTTAACCTGACGCACGATTTCCAGGATCTGCTCGCCCTGCTCCGCCGACCCCAGATAGCCGCTGAGCACCGCATCGCAGGTTCTGAGCCGGTCGATATCGGCAATGCCTTTCACAATGTCGGTCAGATGCGTTGCCGGCATCACCACGCCGGTCCAGTGGCCGTACTGTGTATGGTTGGAAAACTGCACGGTATTAAGCGGCCAAACGTTTGCGCCCATGCGCCGCATAGGAAATTCGGAGGCGCTGTTGCCGGCATGGCCGAAAACGGTGTGAGACTGAATCGAAAGTATATTTTTCATGGGTAAATCCGAACAACCTGCCCTGAAGAGAGGCCGGACGAACCGGCCCGAAAAAACGTCCGTTACTGCCAGACGATCAGCGTGTAGTTTTTCTTGCCGCGACGCAGCAGCGTGAAGCGGTTAAACAAACGGTCGTCCTGCTCAAACGTATAGTCCGCATTGAGCTGCACCTCGCCGTTGATGCTGACCGCTTTAGAGTCAATCAGCTTGCGCGCCTGGCCGCGCGACGGCGCAAGCTCGCCATCGACCATCGCCTGTTGCAGATCCTGCCCCTGCGCCAGCTTAACAATCGGCATGCCGTCCTGCGCCAGCTGTTCGAAGTCCGCTTCGGTCATCTCGCTCAGGCTGCCTGCAAAGAGGCTGTTGGTGATGCGCTGCGCGGCCGCCAGCCCCGCTTCGCCGTGTACCAGACGGGTAACCTGTTCGGCCAGCACGTACTGGGCGCGCGGCGCACGGCCGCTGTTTTTATCGTCTTCTTCCAACGCGGCAATCTCTTCCGTGCTCATAAAGGTGAAGAATTTGAGGAAACGGTAAACGTCCGCATCGGCGGTGTTGATCCAGAACTGGTAGAACTTGTACGGGCTGGTTTTCTTCGCGTCGAGCCAGACCGCGCCACCTTCGGTTTTGCCAAATTTGGTGCCGTCCGCTTTGGTGATCAACGGCACGGTCAGACCAAAGACCTGGTTCTGATGCAGACGCCGCGTCAGATCGATGCCGGAGGTGATATTGCCCCACTGATCGGAACCGCCGATTTGCAGCGCCACGCCATAGCGTTCATTCAGGCAGGCAAAGTCGTAACCCTGAAGCAGATTGTAGGAGAACTCGGTAAAAGAGATGCCCTGATCGTCGCGGTTCAGACGCTGCTTCACCGCTTCTTTGTTGATCATCTGGTTCACGGAGAAGTGCTTACCGATATCGCGCAGGAAAGTCAGCACGTTCATGCTGCCAAACCAGTCGTAGTTGTTGGCGGCGACGGCGCTGTTTTCACCGCAGTCAAAATTCAGGAAAGGCGCCACCTGATGACGGATTTTATCAACCCATTCGTTGACTGTCTCTGCGGTGTTCAGCTTGCGTTCGGCTGCCTTGAAACTTGGATCGCCGATCAACCCCGTTGCGCCGCCCACCAGCGCCACCGGGCGGTGACCGGCATCCTGGAAACGTTTCAGGCAGAGCAGCGGCACCAGATGTCCCAGATGCAGGCTGTCGGCTGTCGGATCGAAACCGCAATAGAGTGCGATTGGCCCCTGCGCCAGTCGTGCTGCTAACGCGTCTTCGTCCGTTACCTGGGCGACAAGCCCTCGCTCTTGCAATTGTTTAATCAGGTTACTGCTGGCCATCTGAGACTCCATGTTGATACATCGACCCGTTGCGTGTTCGGGAAAAATAAGGCGTACAGAATAAAGCGCCGGCTTGCTCTGTGCCAGCGCTTAAGGGGATTATTTCATGGTTTCACGGCGCAAGACGATCGATTTTCCAGCCGTCCTCTTCGCGCTGATAAAAAAAGCGGTCATGCAGGCGATGTTCGCCGCCCTGCCAGAATTCCATGGAGTCAATGGTGATGCGAAAACCACCCCAGAAGCTGGGCAGTGGGATCTCGCCCTGCTGAAACTTTTGCTTCAGCTCGAGAAACTTGCTTTCAAGCACGCCGCGCGCGGAAATGCGGCTCGACTGCTTTGATACCCATGCGCCGATCTGGCTGTCGCGCGGGCGGCTGTGAAAGTATTTCATCACCTCCAGCATCGACAATTTTTCTGCCCGTCCCACCACCATGACCTGACGTTCCAGCATGTGCCACGGAAAAAGCAGGCTGATGCGCGGGTTGTGCTCCAGATGGTGCGCCTTGCGGCTGCCGAGGTTGGTATAAAATACCATGCCGCGCGCATCGACATGCTTCAGCAGCACGATGCGTTGCCAGGGCTGGCCGGAGGCATCCACCGTTGCCACGCTCATGGCGGTGGCATCGGGAAGCTGGGCTTCTACCGCCTGGTTCAGCCATTTTTCAAATAACGCCAGGGGATCGGCAGGCAGATCGCTGCGCCGCAGCCCGCCGCGAATGTACTGGCGGCGCATGTGCGCAATCAGTTGTAAATTATCGCTCTCGTTCATCGCAATGCCTTCTGCTCAGAAAATCAGCCGTGGTTCAGGCGGCAATCGTTAATGATGACTTTGTCGTTGCGTTCGATAAACGCATCGTCCCCTTTTGACCAGAAAACATAGTTTCCGTCACTGTAGCGCGTGCCTGACGCGGCAATCTGCTGCTTAAGCGTCAGCGGCGTGCCGTCGAGGATCATACTGACCTCCTGACGCGTATTGTCCTGCACCACGGTCAGCGGCAGCGTGCCGCAGGTATAATGCAGCGTTTGCGGCGTCTGTTGCTCGTGCTGGAAGTAGCTACAGCCCGACAGTAAAATCAGGGCGAGGCCCGGAAGCAGCAATTTCATAAGTTCTCCATGTTGTGTCAACGTTGCCCGTCACCTGCGCAGCGGACAAAACGGTATTTAGCGCGAACGGTTGGCGGGGAAAATTGCGCCAATGACCGATGCTTCGCGCGCGCCGGTCACCGAGGGCAAATTACCGGGCAGGCCTGAAAGCGTACGCCAGGCAAGCCACGCGAAGGCCAGCGCTTCCATATCATCGCCGCTGATGCCCGCTTCGTCGGTGGTCATGAGCTGGGTGCCCGATAAATGCGCTGCCAGTCGCGTCATCAGCAGCGGATTACGGCTGCCGCCGCCGCATACCAGCAGTCGCTCACAGCCGCCGTTTAAACTCACCTGCTCCGCAATGGTGGATGCGGTCAGCTCGGCCAGCGTCGCCTGCACATCCTGCGGTGACAGGCCGGGAAAATGGGCCAGCTGTCGCGCGATCCATGCCAGATTAAAATACTCTCTGCCGGTGGATTTGGGGGCCGGAAGCGCAAACCAGGGATCGGCCTGCATCTGCTGAAGCAGCGGCCAGACCACGGTGCCGCCGCTTCCCCATGCGCCGTCTTTATCGTAGCCGACACCCTGATGACGCCAGATCCAGGCGTCCATCAGCATATTGCCGGGGCCGGTATCATAGCCACCCGCGACTTTTCCCGGTATCAGCAACGACAGGTTAGCGATGCCGCCAATGTTCAGCACCATTCTCCGCTCGCCAGGATGCATCAGAACCGCCTGATGAAAAGCGGGAACCAGCGGCGCGCCCTGTCCGCCAAGCGCCATATCGCGGCGGCGAAAATCACCGACGACGGTAATGCCGGTGAGGGCGACGATCTGATTGTTATCGCCGATTTGCAGCGTATTCGGCGCCTCGCCCTGCGGCTCATGCCACACCGTCTGTCCGTGGCAGCCGATGGCCGTAATGTCCTCTTTACCTAATCCCTGCTGGTGCAACAGGATCTGTACCGCTTCAGCGAAAAGCCGACCCAGTCGGCAGTCGAGCTGCCCCATTTGCGACAGCGTCAGCGACTGCCCCTGGCAGATCGCCAGAACGTCTTCCCTCAGCGCCGGAGGAAAGGGATGGCAGTAGCTGGCCTGCTGCGCCACCATCCGTTCATCAATGGCGGCCAGCACCACATCGACGCCGTCCAGGCTGGTGCCTGACATAACGCCTATATAACGTCCCGATTTCATTATTTGCCTTCAGGGTAACGGTATTCAAAGCATCCGCCCTACAGATTCGCAAAATTAGCGCGTCAATTCTATGATTAACTGTGCATTTTTAAACTGGCTGTGGCCTTTCGCAGCGCGGCACGATTTTACGGTTTGATTTATTTCTGGTTTAATCCACCTGCGCTACGCTCTGAGACGGTTTTTTTCTTTAAAACGTTACCAGGGCGCAGCCCGTGCCATATAATGAAGTTACTGCTGTATTTTTTTCACAGCGCGCACATAAGAATGGAGTTTTAACGATGATAAAACGTTTATTAATCGTGGCACTTACCGGAGTGACATTAGCAGGATGCACCAATTCAGATACGCTTTCCGGGGATGTTTATAGCGCATCTGAAGCAAAACAGGTGCAAAGCGTTTCCTACGGGACGCTGGTTCATGTCCGGCCAATTCAGATTCAGGGCGGTGATGACAGCAATGTTATCGGCGCGATTGGCGGTGCCGTTCTGGGTGGATTCCTGGGTAATACCATCGGCGGCGGCGCAGGCCGGAGTCTGGCGACCGCGGCGGGCGCCGTGGCGGGCGGCGTTGCCGGTCAGGGTGTGCAGGGTGCCGTTAATAAAACAAATGGCGTAGAGCTGGAAGTGCGCAAGGACGACGGCAACACTATTCTGGTGGTGCAAAAGCAGGCCGCAAGCCGCTTCTCCGTTGGACAGCGCGTGATGCTGGCTTCAAACGGCAGCCAGGTTACCGTTTCGCCTCGTTAAGTCATAAAAAAACCGGCTACCGCCGGTTTTTTTCAATCATTTCGCTGCTGAAGTTCAAGTATATTTTTTTCTAAATGCGCTATCAGCATCACCATTTTATCCACGTCCTGCTGGGAAATACCCGCAAGAATGTCGTCCCGCGTCGCATCAATAACGTGCTCAACCTCGCTGATAATCGGCGCGGCTTCCGGCGTAAGCTTGATGCGTTTGGCGCGTCGGTCGCTGACGCATGTGGTGCGGGTAATTAACCCTTTTTCTTCCAGCTGATCCAGGGTGCGAACCAGCGACGGCTGCTCAATGCCAATGGCTTTGGCAAGCTGTATTTGTGACTGCTCTGGCGGCAGTTGATGAATATTGTGCAGTGTAACCCAATGCGTTTGTGTGAGTTCAAGCGGCTTTAGACGCTGATCAATGAGGGCGCGCCAGATGCGTACCAATCTTGCAAGGTCTGTTCCCAATGGTGTGTCCAATTCAATCTCCTTATAATTAGCTTGCTATGTATTATGCCTCATCAAAGGTCATTCTGCGAGTTTACCAGACAAAATACAAATTCGTCTTATGTTCACCTCGCATTATTGCCTTGCCGATGCTCAAACGTCAGGCATTAAGCACCGGCAGGTTGACAGTTAAATCACACCGCAGGCAAAGCGATCGCCGCCGCCGCCCAGTGGCGCAGGATGGTCCGCATGGTTATCGCCGCCCACATGCACCATCAGCGCATGGCCTTTCACCTCAGACAGTTTTTTCAGACGCGGCGCCAGCACCGGGTAGGTCGCTTTGCCGTCGTCGGTGACGTAAAGGGCGGGCAGATCGCCTAAATGCCCCTGCTGCCATGGGCCAAGGTGCTTACCTGTTTTTTGCGGGTCCAGATGTCCGCCCGCCGCACCTGCCGGCACCGTTTTGCCGTCTTTGGTTTGCGGATCGCAGCTACCGTTCGCATGAACGTGAAAACCGTGAATACCCGCAGGCAAGGATTTCAGATCGGGCGTGAAGGTCAGGCCATATTCTGTTTCATCAATAGTGACCGAGCCAATACTCTCGCCCGCGCCCTGCGCCGTAGCCAGTTTGATTTCTACTTTTTCACTGGCGGCATATGCTGTGCTACAGCCCGCGATGAGCGCCGCAACTAATGTCAATCGTTTCATAAATTCACCTGTCTCTGTTACCGGAGCTTTAAGCCTGGTTTCTGCGCAAAAAAATGCCCGTTAAACCCGTCATGCTGACGATTCTTTACGACATGATGCGAAGGCGCGCGGAAAAGGTATGCGCATTAAAACAGCGAAGGCTGCTCAGGCAGATCGGGCGCCTCGGTTTTTACGCCGCGCCGCAGACGCAGGAAGCGCTGATGACAGAGCCTGAGAACCTCACGCTTTTGCGCGTCGCTGAACTGCATCCATTGAAAACGCTCATCGCGACTGCGTAAACAGCCACGGCAGTAGCCCCGGTCATCTGACTGGCAAATTCCCCGGCAGGGACTGGGAACCGGAAAAAACTCTAACTGTTCAGCCACTGACGCTCCTGACTTAGTACTTTCTTTAATTGAAGATCGAATCAGCCGTCACCGCAAGTTTCCACGGTATTTCAGTGAGAGCGCTTTCTCATGATGAACACTTCGTGCCGTCCGCCCTGCCGCTATTTGTAACAGACCGACCGGTCTGTTACGGTGGCGCTCATGAAAACAACACGATTTAATACCCGTGAACATCTTCTCACCATCGGCCAGACGCTCTGTACACAGCATGGCTTCAATGGCATGGGACTGATTGAGCTACTGAAGGTGGCAGAGGTGCCGAAGGGATCGTTTTATCACTATTTCCCCTCCAAAGAGGCGTTCGGCGTCGCGATGCTTGAACGCTATTTTGCACACTATCATCAGTGCCTGCTCAATGCGCTTAATGCCGACAAAGGCGATCGGCGCAGTTGCCTTGTTGCCTATTACCGACAGTCACTTGACGCCTGGCGTTATGAGAACAACGTTGCCGGTTGCCTCTCCGTGAAGCTCTCTGCGGAGGTGTGCGATCTCTCTGAGCCCATGCGCCTGGCGCTTGATACCGGTTCAAAAGCGCTGGTTGCCACTCTTGCCGATGCCCTTGCGCAGGGGGAGCAGGAAGGAAGCCTGAAGCTGAAAACGTCAGCGACAGCGCTGGCACAGACCATTTATACCCTGTGGCTTGGGGCCAGTTTGCAAAGCAAAATTGCCAGAGAATCGACCGCGCTGGAGAACGCGCTGGCGCATATCGAATGCCTTCTTTCAGGATCACATTAAAAAACCGTTAACCGGTCTATCAGGAGTACCTATGCCATTGAATAAGCTGTTTACGCCATTAAAAACAGGCGCAATTACCGTACCGAACCGCATTTTTATGGCGCCGCTGACGCGTCTGCGCAGCATTGAGCCAGGCGACATCCCCACGCCGCTGATGGGCGAATACTATCGTCAGCGCGCCAGCGCCGGTTTGATCATTACCGAAGCCACGCAAATTTCTGCGCAGGCAAAAGGCTACGCGGGCGCGCCTGGCCTGCACTCAGCCGAACAAATCGCCGCGTGGAAAGCGATCAACGCAGGTATTCATCAGGATGGCGGCCACAGCGCCGTACAGCTGTGGCATACCGGCCGGATTTCGCATAACAGCGTGCAGCCCGATGGTAAGGCGCCGGTGTCATCTTCTGCAATCAACGCCGAAACGCGCACCTCGCTGCGTGATGAAAATGGCCAGGCGATTCGTGAAGCAACCTCCACGCCGCGTGCGCTGACGCTGGATGAGATCCCCGGCGTGGTTAATGACTTCCGTCAGGCGGTAATCAACGCCCGTGAGGCCGACTTCGATTTGGTGGAGCTGCACTCTGCGCACGGTTACCTCATTCATCAGTTTCTCTCTCCGGCCTCTAACCAGCGCGACGACATTTATGGCGGCAGCGTTGAAAACCGTACCCGCTTCGCGCTGGAAGTGGTCGATGCCGCCATCGATGGCTGGAGCGCCGACCGTATTGGTATCCGTATCTCGCCGCTGGGCCCGTTCAACGGGCTGGACAACGGCGAAGATCAGGAGCAGGCGGCGCTCTATTACATCGCTGAACTGGCGAAGCGTAATCTGGCTTATCTGCACCTCTCTGAACCCGACTGGGCGGGTGGCAAGCCTTACAGCGATGCCTTCCGCAACGCGATACGTCAGGCGTACCCTGGCGTGATTGTCGGGGCCGGCGCCTATACCGCCGAAAAAGCAGAAACGCTGATTGAACAGGGCCTGATTGATGCCGCCGCGTTTGGCCGCGTCTATATCGCTAACCCGGATCTTGTCGAACGCCTGCGTATAAACGCACCGCTGAATGAACCCAAACCCGATTCTTTTTACGGCGGCGGTGCCGAAGGCTATACCGATTATCCAACCCTCGCCGATTAACCCTGCGCCCGCTTCTTTACGGAAGCGGCGCGGTAATTTCGCTATACTTGTTTTTTTACCGTTATCGGATGATGACGCTTATCAAGAGGATGTTATGCGTTTACTTCACACCATGCTGCGCGTTGGCGATCTGCAACGCTCCATCGATTTTTATACTAATGTGCTCGGTATGCGCGTTCTTCGCACCAGCGAAAACAGCGAGTACAAGTATACGCTGGCGTTTGTGGGCTATACCGATGAGAGCGAAGGCGCTGTCATTGAGCTGACCTGGAACTGGGGCGTGGACAGTTACAACCTCGGCGACGCCTACGGCCACATCGCGCTGGGCGTGGACGATGTCGCCGCCACCTGCGACAGCATTCGTCAGGCAGGCGGCAATGTCACCCGCGAAGCCGGCCCGGTGAAAGGCGGCACAACGATTATCGCCTTTGTTGAAGATCCCGATGGTTACAAAATCGAGCTGATTGAAAACAAACACGCGGGTCACGGCCTCGGCGCCTGACGCAACGGGTGCCGTCCGGCACCCGTTTCCCCTGCTGCATCCCTCGCTGAAATTTGCCATAATGCGCGCTGCTTTTTTCCCCCAGTGAGATCCTGATGTCTGAAACAAACGAAATGAATGTTCTTAGCGGCCGTTTTCGCGGTTTTTACCCGGTAGTGATTGATGTGGAGACGGCAGGGTTTGACGCCAGAAGCAACGCCCTGCTGGAGATCGCTGCGGTAACGCTGAAAATGAATCAGGATGGCTGGATGGAAAAAGATGCCACGCTGCACTTTCACGTCGAGCCGTTTGTCGGCTCCGTTCTGCAACCAGAAGCGCTGGCGTTTAACGGCATCGACCCAACCAATCCGCTGCGCGGCGCGGTGAGCGAATATCATGCGCTGCATGAAATCTTCAAGCTGGTGCGCAAAGGGATTAAGGACCAGGGCTGCAATCGCGCAATCATGGTGGCGCACAACGCCACCTTCGATCTCAGTTTCGTCAACGCGGCGGCCGAGCGCGCCAGCCTGAAGCGCAACCCTTTTCATCCTTTTGTGACTTTTGATACCGCCGCGCTGAGCGGACTGGTGCTGGGGCAAACCGTGCTGGCCAAAGCCTGCGCGGCGGCACGCATTCCTTTTGACAGCAGCCAGGCGCACTCGGCGCTGTACGATACCGAGCAGACGGCCGAGCTGTTCTGTGAACTGGTTAACCGCTGGAAGCGCCTGGGCGGCTGGCCGCTGCCGGCAATGGAAAACGAGGCATAAAAAAAGGCGGGATATCCCGCCTTATTTATTTGTCGTTCGAAACAGCTTACTGCGCCGCGTCTGAAGGATACTTCTGCGCGGTTTCTTTGATCAGCTGTTGCAGTTCGCCGCGCTGATACATTTCGATAATGATATCGCAGCCGCCGACCAGCTCGCCATCCACCCACAGCTGCGGGAACGTTGGCCAGTTAGCGTATTTAGGCAGTTCAGCGCGTACTTCAGGATTTTGCAGAATATCGACATAGGCAAAGCGTTCACCGCAGGCGGAAAGCGCCTGGACGGCCTGGGCCGAGAAACCGCAGCTTGGCAGCTTCGGGGAGCCTTTCATATACAGCAGAATCGGGTTTTCTGCGATTTGGCGCTCAATTTTTTCAACAGTGCTCATAAATGCCTTCCTCAAACGGATACGTCGTGTCTTTTTATTGTAGCGGCTCTGCCGTCGTGATGAAAACGACATTTTCAGCAGGGTTATTTCTCCTGACGCGTTACCTTGCTCGTAGGGTCATTGCTTTCACGGCAGGTTGAATAAAACACATGCTTTTTTGCCAACGGTTTCTTGCGCTGAGTCATTGAAACAAAAAAGACCTTACCTTTTGGCAAAAAGTTAGATTAGAATTGCCTGGCCCGTCTGCTCAACAGGCAGATAAATCTTATTGCCCTGCTTTTGCCGCTGGCGAAAGCACGAACTGTTAATGGTAACGATGCGTCTATTTATCACGATAATCATGCTGGCTTTTGTTCAGCTTTTCGTCACTGTGGCGCACGCATCGCCCGGCACGCCTGTTAATGCAAAACACCAAAAGGCGAATGCCAAAAATGAACGCGATGACGATCGCCGCAAGCGCAAAACGGTGAAGAGTACAACAACGAAAAAAGTAAAAGACGTCGCCCGCAAACCCCGCACTGCCTCTTCTGCAAAAGCCAAACTTAACAAAAAGCTGGCAGCCTCGCACAAGGTCACCAAATCCCAAATCCTCGCGGCAGCAAAAAACAATGCTTCAAAAAAACGCTACGGTCGCCAGGGGATTAAAACGCTGAAAGAGCGTGAAGCGCTTACCGATAACGCAACCTCCTCACCGCTCAAACTCAGCAAAGCGCACCGCGCGCGCTATCAGAAAGCGCGTGAAACAGCGATGAACAAGCTGATGGGCCAGTTGGGTAAACCTTACCAGTGGGGCGGCACCTCACCTGAGACCGGCTTCGACTGTAGCGGACTGGTCTGGTATGCCTACAAAGACCTGGTAAAGTTTAAGATCCCGCGCACCGCCAACGAGATGTACCATTTGCGCGACGCGGCGCAGATTGACCGCGGTGAGCTGGAAAAAGGCGACCTGGTCTTTTTCCGCATAAACGGGCGCGGCACGGCCGATCATGTGGGCGTGTACCTTGGCGGCGGTAAATTTATTCAGTCTCCGCGTACCGGAAAAGATATTCAGATAAGCGCGCTGTCGGATGATTACTGGCAGGGTCATTATGTTGGCGCGCGCCGTGTGATGACGCCCAAAACCATTCGCTGAGTGTAAAAAGAATAAAAAAGGCCGATCTTAATCGGCCTTTTTTTTAGTGCATCACGGCGGTAAAGCTGAATGCGATAATCATCAACAGCGCAGCGCAGGTCGTCAACAGCGAGAACTTCAGATCGGTATCCATTTACACCCTCTTAATAACCCTGATAGTTGTACCGGTATCAATTTTCCCATATCTGGCGGTAAAAATCTCGTTTTCTTTGGCAGAGCTTGTTAGAATCCGGGCCTCGTTGCGCAACCCGTAATAAAATGCTGTGCCGTTGCGCAAACACCAACGCTTATTCCTTCCTGACGTCACCGACATGCACGCAGCACAGTCTCAGAGGCGGCGGGGAAATTTCGCTTTACGCAATCGTTTAACAAATGACTTATCAATAAGTTGCGATAAGTGCAGGAGTCATTATTTCATGGCAACCATTAAAGATGTGGCCAGGCGTGCCGGGGTGTCCACCACTACCGTTTCACACGTTATCAATAAAACCCGCTTCGTCGCTGAAAATACGCGGGACGCGGTATGGGCCGCCATCAAAGAACTTCACTATTCACCCAGTGCGGTTGCCCGCAGTCTTAAAGTCAATCACACCCGAACCATCGGGCTGCTGGCCACCTCAAGCGAAGCGCCCTATTTCGCTGAGATTATTGAAGCCATTGAAAACAGCTGCTTTGCCAAAGGCTACACGCTGATTTTGGGTAACGCCCATAACGATCTGCAAAAGCAGGAGGCGTATCTGTCGATGATGGCGCAAAAGCGCGTCGACGGGCTGCTGGTGATGTGTTCTGAATATCCCGATGCGCTGATCGAACTGCTGGAAAACAGCCGCAACATTCCGATGGTGGTGATGGACTGGGGCGAATCGCGCGGCGATTTTACCGATACGGTGCTGGATAATGCTTTCGAAGGCGGCTACCTGGTGGGACGCTATCTGATTGAACGCGGCCATCGCGATATCGGCGTGATCCCCGGCCAGATGGAGCGCAATACCGGCGGCGGTCGCCATGCGGGATTTCTGAAGGCGCTTTCTGAAGCGGGCATCACGCTACGCAACGAGTGGCTGGTGCAGGGCGACTTTGAGCCGGAATCTGGCTACCGCGCCATGCAGCAGATCCTGTCGCAGAAGCAGCGCCCCACCGCCGTATTTTGCGGGGGCGACGTCATGGCGATGGGCGCAATTTGCGCGGCCGATGAAATGGGGCTGCGCGTGCCGCAAGACATATCGGTGATCGGGTATGATAATGTGCGCAATGCCCGCTACTTCACCCCGGCGCTGACCACGGTTCACCAGCCTAAACAACAGTTGGGCGAAACCGCATTCGAGATGCTGCTGGACAGGATCACCAGCAAGCGCGAAGATCCGCAAACCATTGAGGTGCATCCCACTCTGATTGAGCGCCGCTCGGTCGCTGACGGGCCGTTCCTTGACTATCGACGCTAATGTTTTTCGCTGAGCCATTCATGGTTCAGCGTATCGGTATCGCCCAGATAATCCAGCAGCCAGCGCATTGCCGGCGAGTCGTCCGCCGCCCGCGACCAGCTTACGCAGCAGGGGCTGTCAGGGAACGGCGCGCCAAGCGTCAACTCACGTAGCGCGCCGCTTTGCAGCAACGGGCGTGCAAAATGCCCCGGCACCATGCCGACGCACAGCCCCGCCAGCAGGCAATCAGCAGCGCTTTCCCAGTCTGGCACCACCAGCCGACGCTGATTATCCAGTGTCCAGGTGGTGCGCTTCGGCAGAGAACGCGACGTATCCTCCAGCACCAGCGAAGGCCACTCCCGCACCGTCTCGTCATCAATGTCTTTTGTACACTGCGCCAGCGGATGACGGGCCTGTACCACACAACGCCAGTTCAGCGCGCCCATGTCACGGAAGGCGTAACGTCCTCCGACCGGAATCGCCTGCGTCGCGCCGATGGCAATATCCACCCTGCCGTCCGCCAGCGCGTCCCAGACGCCGTTGAAGACCTCGGCGGTCAGATGCAGTTCGATATCAGGAAAGTGGCGGTAAAAATCCACTACCATTTGTCGCGTTCGCTGCGGCCGCACGATGCGGTCAACGGCGATATTGATCTGGCCTCGCCAGCCGTTCGCCACCTGCTGACACTGACGACGCGTTGCGAGCATTTTTTTGATAACAGTGCGACCTTCCAGAATGAAAACCTTTCCCGCCTCGGTAAGCACCACGTCGCGATGGCGGCGCTCAAACAGCGGCACAGCCAGCCACTCTTCAAGCTGACGAACAGTATAGCTGACCGCAGAAGGCACACGATGTAGCTCCGCTGCCGCCGCGCTGAAGCTGCCGTTTCTGGCGACAGCATCAATGACTTCAAGTGAATATTCTGACCACATAATCTGCCTGCAAATTTTTTGAACGCAATATGCAAATATTAGCGTTTCACAGCGCGCGTGGCACGCGTTTACACTTTGCGCCATTTCATTCATCTGCCATAAAGAGCATAAAATGCCTTCACCCGGATTTACCCTTTACCTCGCGCTTTTAAGCGTGGTGGGCTTTCTCGCCACTGATATGTACCTGCCCGCCTTTGCTGACATGCAGCAGGATCTGCACACACAACCCGGCGTGATCGGCGCCAGCCTGAGCCTGTTTCTGGCAGGCTTTGCCAGCGCCCAACTTATCTGGGGGCCGCTTTCAGACCGCATCGGGCGACGTCCGGTATTACTGATGGGGCTGGGAATTTTTGCGCTGAGCTGCACGATGATGTGGTGGGCGAATTCCGCATGGGCGCTGTTGGGGCTGCGTTTTCTTCAGGCCGTGGGCATCTGCGCAGCCGCCGTGACCTGGCAGGCGCTGGTTATTGACCGTTATTCTGCCACCCAGGCAAACAAAGTGTTTGCCACCATTATGCCGCTGGTGGCGCTTTCGCCCGCGCTGGCACCGCTGGCTGGCGCATGGGTTCTGAATCACTTTACCTGGCGCGGCATTTTTATCGTGCTGATGGCGATCGCTGTGGTGCTGCTAATCTGCACGCTGTTTCTTTCGCCGGTACGCCGTGCGTCGGCGGGTAACGGCGAGCCAACGCGCTTTTTTACCTTACTGAGGTCACCGGTTTATGTGGGTAACGTGCTGATCTACGCCGCCTGCTCCGCCAGTTTTTTCGCCTGGCTTACCGGGTCGCCTTTTATTCTGTCCGCACTGGGAATGACGCCGGGCGATATCGGGTTGAGCTATTTCCCGCAGACGCTGGCATTTCTGACGGGCGGTTACGGCTGCCGCATGATATTGAAAAAAGTACAAGGTCGCGCGCTGCTTCCCTGGCTGCTGGCGCTCTACAGTCTGAGCATTGTGTCCTTCTTTTTCATTTCGCAGCAGGCCGCGCCGACAATTTTCGCTCTGCTGACGCCTTTCTGCGGCATGGCCGCCGCCAACGGCGCCATCTATCCCATCGTGGTATCGGGCGCATTAACGCCTTTTCCGCAGGCAAGCGGCAAGGCGGCGGCGCTGCAAAATACGCTCCAGCTCGGTCTGTGCTGCGTAGCCAGCCTGCTGGTTTCACGTTTCATCACTTTACCGCTTTCCGGCACCGCCGTGGTGATGTCAGCTACCGTGCCGCTGGTGATAGTGGGCTATGCGTTACAGGCGCGCAAACGCCGCAGCATGACGCTGAGCACGGCCAGCCATCGGCAATAACGCCTATTGCTTAGCGAGCTAACAATGAACATTTGAATATTGTACAGGGTGAGCATATACTTTTTTCCGGCCATAATAATAATATGTTTTACGGCCTGACTTCGATTTTATACGCCGGTTTCCCGGCGTACTGCTTTAATTCTTAATCCTCTGTAGCGCCGAACAACAGGCATGGCCGCGCCGTGCTCTTTCTCACACTCCTGTAGAAATTGACTATTCTTTTTCTCAGGTTTCAATCACAGATGTGATGGAGAAGCTATGAGTTCATCGTTTATAGAAGAAGTGAGCTTTGAAGAAAATCACTGGTATCGCATCACCCGCGAAATGCTGGATAAGGCCGGTATAAAAATTAACGGCGGCCAGCCGTGGGATATTCAGATAAAAAATCCGGATTTTTTCAAGCGCGTGATGCAGGAAGGTTCGCTGGGGCTGGGTGAAAGTTATATGGACGGCTGGTGGGAGTGCGAGCGGCTGGATATGTTTTTTCATCGCGCCCTGCTGGCGAAACTTGACCAGCAACTCCCTCATCATCTGAAAGATACGCTGCGCGTGGCCGCCGCGCGCCTGACCAATTTGCAATCCCGCAAGCGCGCCTGGCTGGTGGGCAAAGAGCACTACGATCTCGGCAACGACCTCTTCTCCCTGATGCTCGATCCCTTTATGCAATACTCCTGCGGCTGGTGGAAAACAGCCGACACGCTGGAGTCGGCGCAGGAAGCGAAGCTGAAGCTGATTTGTGACAAACTGCAATTAGCGCCCGGCATGACGCTCCTGGATATCGGCTGCGGCTGGGGCGGGCTGGCGCAGTTTGCCGCGCAGCGCTATGGCGTCCGCGTGACCGGCGTGACCATTTCGGCGGAACAGCAGAAGCTGGCTATCGAACGCTGCGCGGATCTGGATGTCACTATCCTGCTTGAAGACTACCGCGATTTGAATGAGCAGTTCGATCGCATTGTGTCAGTGGGAATGTTCGAGCACGTTGGCCCGAAAAACTATGCCACCTATTTCAACGTGGTGGAACGGAACCTCAAACCTGACGGACTCTTTCTGCTGCACTGCATCGGCGCGAATAAAACCAGCGACCATGTCGATCCGTGGATAGATAAATATATCTTCCCGAACGGCTGCCTGCCCTCCGTGCGCCATATTGCCGAGGCGCACGAGCCCTATTTCGTGATGGAAGACTGGCACAACTTCGGGGCAGACTACGACCGCACCCTGATGGCCTGGAATGAACGTTTTCTGACCGCCTGGCCGCAGCTCGCGGAAAAATACGGCGAGCGCTTCAAACGCATGTTCACCTACTACCTCAACGCCTGTGCGGGTGCCTTTCGGGCGCGCGATCTCCAGCTCTGGCAGGTGGTGTTCAGTCACGGCGTGGCGGACGGGATGCGCGTTCCTCACTGACATCAACGTTAAAAAGGGCCGCTATGGCCCTTTTTATTTACTGCTCTGCAAGCGTTGCGGCATCCTTCAGTTGCTGCTCGCGGCGAGCCAGCACGCGCTCCACGGTCTCCACTATCGCCTGGGTGTGCGGATCGATCTCAATATTGACCTTATCCCTTAACCGCTTATTGCCCAGCGTGGTGCGCGCCAGGGTTTCGGGGATCAGGTGCACGCAAAATTTGCTCTTTGTCACTTCACCCACCGTCAGGCTGATGCCATCGATGCCAATAAATCCTTTATGCAGAATGTATTTCATCTGCAATGCGTCCTGCGGCCTGAACCAGATCTCGCGGTTATTTTCAGAAATAAGAATTTTAGCGATCTCTGCCGTGGTCATAATATGACCCGACATCAGATGCCCGCCTATTTCATCACTGAATTTTGCCGCGCGTTCAACGTTAATAAAGTCGCCCGGCTTCAGATCGCCAAGGTTAGTGATGCGCAACGTTTCTTTCACCAGATCGAAGCTGACGCGATCGCCTTCCACCTGCGTTACCGTCAGGCAGCAGCCGTTGTGAGAAACGGACGCGCCCAGTTCAAGTCCGGGCAGCATATCGGTCGGCAGCCTGATAACATGCGTGCGAAAATTCGGTTTCTCTTCAATCGACAACACCTCGGCGGTGCCCTGCACAATACCGGTAAACATAATCAGCCCTCTTTATTCATTTTCTGCGCGTAGTTTGCCCTTTATTACGCCCGAATCCAAATTCTGACCCACCACACAATAAAATACATGACTTTCTGTTCGTTGATTGGCTATTTACGGCTGGCGCATTACACTATGCCGCCTGCCCTGCCTTCCGTTAAGAAATCGCTTTTTTACGGTGCAGAGTTGCCTTTCATTTTAAATTATAAGCAGGTGTAAACGTGCAGAAGTACCTTACAGAGGCGCGTCAACTGCTCGCGCTGGCCATTCCGGTTATGCTGGCGCAGATTGCGCAAACCGCGATGGGATTTGTCGATACGATTATGGCTGGCGATGTCAGCGCCACCGATATGGCCGCCGTTGCGGTCGGAACGTCCATCTGGCTGCCCGCTATTCTTTTCGGTCATGGTTTGCTGTTGTCGCTGACGCCCGTGGTGGCGCAATACAACGGTTCCGGCCGCCGCGATCGCGTGGCGCACCAGGTACGTCAGGCATACTGGCTGGCGGCACTGGTCGCCGTTTTCATTATGCTGGTGCTCTATAACGCCGGTTTTATGATCCGTTCAATGCATGATATCGATCCTGAACTTGCCAGTAAGGCCGTCGGCTATCTGCATGCGCTGCTGTGGGGCGCGCCGGGCTATCTGTTTTTTCAGGTTGCGCGCAATCAGTGCGAAGGTCTGTCAAAAACCAAACCCGGTATGGTGATGGGATTTCTGGGTCTGCTGGTGAATATTCCGGTTAACTTTGTCTTTATTTATGGTCATTTTGGCATGCCCGCGCTGGGCGGAGTTGGCTGCGGTGTGGCGACGGCATCGGTGTATTGGGTCATGTTTATCGCCATGAGCATTTGGGTACGCCGCGCACGTTCCATGCGCGATATCCGGCTGACCACACATTTCAGCGCCCCCGACACCGCCACGCTCTGGCGGCTGCTTAAGCTCGGTCTGCCGGTTGCGCTGGCGCTGTTTTTTGAAGTCACACTGTTTGCCGTGGTAGCGATTCTGGTTTCGCCGTTGGGCATTGTTAACGTCGCCGGGCATCAGATCGCGCTTAATTTCAGCTCGCTGATGTTTGTGCTGCCTTTGTCACTGGGCGTGGCAACGACGATCCGCGTGGGCTTCCGGCTGGGCCAGGGCTCTGCTGAGGCGGCGCGCATCTCGGCGTGGACGGCCCAGGGCGTGGGCGTCACGCTTGCCTTAATGACCGCGATATTCACCGTCACTTTTCGCGAGCACATTGCGCTGCTTTATACCAACAACCCGGAAGTGGTGACGCTGGCCTCGCATCTGATGCTGCTGGCCGCAATTTATCAGTTTTCAGACTCCATTCAGGTGATTGGCAGTGGCATTTTGCGTGGTTATAAAGATACCCGTTCCATCTTCTTTATTACCTTTGTCGCTTATTGGGTGCTGGGTTTACCGACGGGCTATTTGCTGGCGCTGACCGACTGGGTGGTTGAGCCAATGGGCCCGGCAGGCTTCTGGACAGGCTTTATTGTGGGTCTTACCTCCGCTGCGGCGATGATGGTTTTCCGCATGCGCTATCTACAGAGGCAGCCTGCCAGCACAATTCTGACGCGGGCAGCGCACTGAGCTGTCGATCGTTTTGTCAGCAGTATGTTTAAAATTGCTGCGCTTCGCACAGTTGCGCAGCAGTCATGCAGAAAAATGCGGATTTCCGCTTGCCAGCCGCAGGCGCTGTCGTTAATATTCGTCCCCGCTGTCGTCAGGACAGCGTAAGTATTTCACTGTGGTGCGGAAGCAGCCAACAAAGCCGCAGTGTGAAAGTTGAAGCTTTTACGAAAGATTTCACGCTGAGGCGCGGCGGCAAACGCGTCGAATCCGCAGGAGCATACATCAGTATGTGACTGGGGTGAGCGAGTGCAGCCAACAAAGCCGCAGTGTGAAAGATGAAGTAAAAAAAGCGTTCTTAGCTCAGTTGGTTAGAGCACCACCTTGACATGGTGGGGGTCGGAGGTTCGAGTCCTCTAGAACGCACCAGTGCGTCCGTAGCTCAGTTGGTTAGAGCACCACCTTGACATGGTGGGGGTCGGTGGTTCGAGTCCACTCGGACGCACCATTATCTTTCGCCTCTCATTGCAGACGGCAGCGCTTGTTCTCCATAAATTCCTGGAAATCCCCTCCCTTTTTTCACGCTACTTTCCTGAAGAATTCGCTAATTCCTTGATGAGACCACGTTTTTTAATTGGTTTTCACGCAGTTGAATCGCTATAATACGAAACGTTGTTTCACCTGAATGGTTCCAGCGTATGGTAGACCCTTTTTTTAAAACGATAGCCTCTGGCAATACGCCCGCTGAACCCTTCAGCCAACTTCTTCTGCACGTCTCATTACTGTCACCTATTCTTAGTCTGTATCGTCTTTTCTTATCCAGGCACAAATTCTTCTCCGGTCCTTCGCAATACACTATCAGTACCGGGATCGTCACTTTCTCATCCATCACAACTTAATAGATAATTCGTCATGAAAAAGACAAAAATTGTTTGTACTATCGGCCCAAAAACTGAATCTGAAGAAGTATTAACTAACCTGCTCGAAGCAGGCATGAACGTCATGCGTCTCAACTTCTCCCACGGCGACTACGAAGAGCACGGTCAACGTATTACTAACCTGCGCGCCGTGATGAAGAATACCGGCCACCAGGCGGCTATCCTGCTGGATACCAAAGGCCCGGAAATTCGCACCATGAAGCTGGAAGGCGGCAGTGACGTTTCGCTGAAAGCGGGTCAGACCTTTACGTTCACCACCGATCAAGCGGTGATTGGCAACAGCGATCGCGTGGCGGTGACCTACGCCGGTTTCACCAGCGATCTGAAAGTGGGCAACACCGTGCTGGTTGATGATGGTTTGATCGGCATGACCGTAACCGACGTGACGGAAAACAGCGTGGTCTGCCGCGTGTTGAACAACGGCGACCTGGGTGAAAACAAAGGCGTTAACCTGCCGGGCGTTTCTATCCAACTGCCTGCGCTGGCTGAAAAAGACAAACGCGATCTGATTTTCGGCTGCGAACAGGGCGTTGACTTCGTTGCCGCTTCCTTTATTCGTAAGCGTTCAGATGTACTTGAGATCCGTGAGCACCTTAAGCAGCACGGCGGCGAGCACATCCAGATCATCTCTAAAATTGAAAACCAGGAAGGTCTGAACAATTTCGACGAGATCCTGGAAGCTTCCGACGGCATCATGGTTGCGCGTGGCGACCTTGGCGTTGAAATTCCGGTGGAAGAAGTGATCTTCGCACAGAAGATGATGATCAAAAAATGTAATAAAGCACGCAAAGTGGTGATCACCGCCACCCAGATGCTGGATTCCATGATTAAGAATCCGCGCCCGACCCGCGCTGAAGCAGGCGACGTGGCTAACGCCATTCTGGACGGCACCGATGCTGTTATGCTTTCTGGTGAAAGTGCGAAAGGCAAATATCCGCTTGAGTCGGTCACCATCATGGCGACCATTTGCGAACGTACCGATCGCGTCATGAAAAGCCGCATTGATTCTCAGCAGGAGAATCGCAAAATGCGCATCACCGAAGCGGTGTGCCGCGGCGCGGTAGAAACGGCTGAAAATCTTGAAGCGCCGCTGATCGTGGTAGCGACCGAGGGCGGTAAGTCTGCCAAATCCGTACGTAAATACTTCCCTAACGCCACCATCCTTGCATTAACCACTAACGAGCAGACCGCGCGTCAGCTGCTGCTCAGCAAAGGGGTTATCACCAGCGTAGTGAAAGAGATTGCCTCGACTGACGATTTCTATCGTCTTGGCAAAGAAGCGGCGGTTGCAAGCGGCTATGCTCAGAAAGGCGACGTCGTCGTAATGGTTTCCGGCGCGCTGGTACCAAGCGGTACGACCAACACGTCGTCCGTTCACGTTCTGTAATTATGACGTGAGGAATAAAAAAGCGCCCTCAGTGGCGCTTTTTTTACAGCTCAGGCAGGAAACCTGTCTGAAATGAGGTGTATGATTTTTCACCAAACCTAAGACATATCCGATTAAACCCACCTGTTTTCCCTCTTTTTTTTACATTAAAAGTCAAAGACGATGCTTCTTTGAGCGAACGATCAAATTTAAGCACGTTCTCATTAAAAAATTATTCTCATTAGAAAAAAGTTTGTGTAATACTTGTAACGCTACATGGAGATTAACTCAATCTAGAGGGTATAAATAATGAATCGTACTAAACTGGTACTGGGCGCGGTAATTCTGGGTTCAACTCTGCTGGCCGGTTGTTCAAGCAACGCTAAAATCGACCAACTGTCTTCTGATGTTCAGACTCTGAACGCTAAAGTTGACCAGCTGAGCAACGACGTGAACGCAATCCGTTCTGACGTTCAGGCTGCTAAAGATGACGCAGCTCGTGCTAACCAGCGTCTGGATAACCAGGCTCACTCTTACCGTAAGTAAGAGTTCTGGTACTGAAAATGGCGCACAGTGTGCGCCATTTTTTTTGCCTTTTTTCAACCTGCCAGACACTTCCTTGTGTACAGCGCGTTAAAACGCCTCAGGCCCCTTTCTACGTGTGTTCAGCATCGACCCTACTCAGGGCCAGCCTCACTGTTCTTCGGCGCTTCAACGGCGTTTTGCTGAGGATTTACCGATGCTTCGCTAACCGGCTCACCCGTGCTCACCAGAATTGGCATCCCCGCGCGACGTTCCATCGCCTGCTTAATCACTGCGTGATCGCTTAGCGAACTTTTAACGAATTTTTTCGCTGCCGGACTCAGCGTCAACGGCATTGTCTGCGGATCGTCTTTCTCGTTATGGGAAAGAGGCTGATGCACTTCTATATAGCGTTTACCGTCCGGTTCAACGGCATACTTTACGGGCTGGTTGATAATCTGTACCCGTGTGCCCTTCGGTACGCTGTTAAACAACGCTTCGATGTCATCGGGCCGCAGGCGAATGCAGCCTGAACTGACGCGCATCCCTATCCCGAAGTCAGCATTGGTGCCGTGGATCAGATAGTGTCCTTTGCCGTACGCCAGACGCATGGCAAACAGCCCCATAGGATTGTCCGGCCCGGCCGGCACCGTTACCGGCAGCGTTTTACCTTCGGCGGCGTAGCGTTTTCTTATATTCGGCGTCGGTGTCCAGGTAGGATTCGGGATCTTCTGGCTGATGCTGGTCACCATCGCAGGCGTATTCGCGCCAAGCTGTCCGATACCTATCGGGTAGACGATGACCCTGTTTTCATCCTTTGGATAATAATAGAGCCGCAGTTCGGCGACGTTGACCACAATGCCTTCCCGTTTCGTGTCCGGCAGCAGCATTTGCTGCGGAATGGTCAGGGTGGTTCCTGCTTTTGGAAGCCAGGGATCGGTGCCGGGATTGGCCTCAAGCATGCCCAGCAGACCGATCTTCCACTTCGAGGCAATCGCTTCCAGTGAACGGCCATCCGCAGGGACGGTGTAAGTCGCGTTTTCGCCAATCAGGCGACTGTCTTCAGCGGGTAATGGATAGTCTGTGGCGAGAGCATACTGCGAGGCGGTAAACGTAAAAAGTAACGTGGCAAGATGTAACAGCGGTCTCATGCAAATTTCCCCGTTCAACATAAAGAAACCTCCCGTCGAAACGGGAGGCCTGTGGAGAAGTGTAGCAATCTGGCGTTATGAAAGTACCTGTGCTTTGTGGCGAATGGCGCGGATCATCGCTTCCATCCCCTGCGAACGTGTTGGCGTCAGGTGCTGCGTCAGCGCCAGCTGCCCGAACCAGGGACGAACGTCAAAGGCGACGATTTCGGCGGGCGTCAACTGCTGATAAAGAATAAAAACAATAGCAATCAGTCCCTTAACGATAGCCGTATCGCTGTCACCATACAGCACCACCCGCCCGGCCTCGTCGGTATGCATCAGTATCCATACCTGGCTCTGACAACCGGAAATCGCGTTCTCCGGCTTATGTAAGGATTCAGAGGATTCTGGCAGCGTGGCGCCCAGCTCGATAATGTAGAGATACTTCTCTTCCCAGTTAGCGCAGCGCGAAAAATTGCGCACCAGTTTTTCTTTGTCCGGCAGCGTGGCCATTCCTTCCTCCCTTGTCTGCGGACGGCCTCAGCCGCCCAGCAAACGGTGTATACGTATCAGACCAGCCGCCAGGCGGTCGGCCTCTTCTTCGCTATTATACAGAACGAAGGAGGCGCGGCACATCGCCGGAACGCCGTAATGCGTCATCAGCGGCATGGCGCAGTGATGGCCGGTACGGATGGCTATCCCATACTGATCGAGAAAGCTGCCCACATCGTAAGCATGATGCTTACCAAGATTGAAGGCGATCACGCCGGAACGCGACTGCGGGCCATAAATCGTCAGATCCGGCACGGTGGCGAGCTTATCCATCGCATAGCGCATCAGCGCCTGTTCACGCTGATGGATAACATCCAGATCCAGCGCGCTGACCCACGTCAGTGCGGCGCCCAGGCCAATGATGCCGCCGGTATTCGGCGAACCGGCTTCGAAGCGCCATGGCGCTGCGGCATAGGTGGTGCCTTCGGTCAGACTGACGGTGGCGATCATCGAACCGCCACCTTCCCATGGCGGCATGATGTCCAGCAGCGCTTTACGTCCGTACAGAATGCCGATGCCGGAAGGACCATAGATTTTATGGCCTGAAAAAAGATAAAAATCGCAGTCCAGATCCTGCACGTCGACCTTCTGGTGCATCACCGCCTGCGCGCCGTCTATCAGCGTCACCACGCCTGCGGCTTTGGCCTGCGCAATAATTTCTTTGACCGGGTTAACCGTACCCAACACGTTTGAAACGTGCGTTAAAGCCAGCAAACGCGTGCGGCTGTCGATCAGCGTCGGCAGTACCGACAGATCCAGCTCGCCGTTTTCATTCAGGGGAATAAAGCGAACTTCAGCGCCCACGCGCTTCGCCACCATCTGCCAGGGAACGATGTTCGCGTGATGCTCCATCTCGGTCAGAATGATGTTATCGCCCGCCTGGAGCTGGCTGCCGCCCCAACTGCTGGCGACAAGGTTGATCCCTTCGGTAGTGCCCTTCACGAACACAATCTCTTCCGTCGAGGCGGCGTTGAGAAAGCGCGCCGCCTGCGTGCGCACGTTCTCCATTTCGGTTGTCGCTTCGGCGCTCAGCGTATGGATACCGCGATGCACTGCGGCGTAGCCATGCTCATAGAAGCGGCTCTCCGCATCGATTACCGCCTGCGGCTTCTGCGCGCTGGCGGCACTGTCGAGATAGGCCAGCGGCTGACCGTTCACTTCTCTGGTCAGGACAGGAAACTCGGCTCTGATGCGGGCGAGATCAAAACTCATTTAATGCCTCCGGGAAAACGCTGCGCAATGCGTTGCATCACCGCCTCTTTCAGCACGTCATCCGTAATGGCTTCGGTTAATTCAGCGGCAAACGCATAGATAATCATGCGCTGCGCTGACTCTTCGCTGATACCGCGCGCGCGCAGATAGAACATCTGCTCTTCGTCGATGCGACCAATGGTCGCGCCGTGGCTGCACTTTACATCATCAGCATAAATTTCCAGCTGCGGCTTGGTGTCCACTTCCGCCAGACGGCCCAGCAACAGATTGTTGTTGGTCATCTGTCCGTCCGTTTTCAGCGCGTGCTTCGCCACTTTGATCATGCCGTTGAACACCGCGCGGCCTTTGTCGCGAACGATGGTTTTGTGCAGTTGACGGCTCTGGCAGTAACCTTTGTTATGCTCCAGGTAAGTACGGCTGTCATTCACTTCTTTTTCCACCGGCAGCATCAGGCTGTTGATGCCTAACTCACACCCCTCGCCGTTGAGCTGCACGCTGGTGTTGTGACGCGACAGACCGGCACCCAGCAGGAAGCTGTGGCTCTGTACCCGCGCATCACGACCGATAACCAGATCGTTATGAGCAAAGTGATAGCTGCTGCTGTGCTCGAAACTCAGCTTGTAGTGCGTCAGCGCAGCGTTGTCGCCCACGCTGGCGGTAAAACGCCCGCCGGTGAAGTGCGTTGTCTCATTCAGGCTGACGTAATGTTCAATGATGGTCGCCTCTGCGCCATCATCAAGCTGAAGATGGTGACGATAGTGTGAGGTGCTCATCTCTGCCTCGCCGCTGCCGCTGCTGATATGCAGCAGATAGAGCGGGCGCGCAGCGGACTGACCGCGCGGCAGATGGATAGTCGTTACCTCTTCCGCCAGGCTCTCGGTCAGATGCAGGAACACATCAGGCTGCACCGGTGCGTTCAGTTCACGACGCTCGCCGGCCGCGGTCACCTGAATATCAAACCGATCGAATGCCGTGTCGCTCAGCGCCTGCTGGAAGCGCCCGTCAACAAACACCATTTTAACTGCATCAATATTGAGCGCGTGCGCGGCCGCCTCATCTGCTTTAAGCGCGACGGCGGCGGGCAGAACGAAGTTTTGGGAAAACAGACCGTCGAGCGGGGTATATTTCCAGTTTTCCTGCTTACGCGTGGGCAGTCCAAGGCGCAAAACCTGCTGCCAGTGCTGCTGCGCCTGCAACGAGCGGCTGGCGCCGCGGCTTTCAAACAGGTGGTGCCACTGTTGCAGGGCGTTGTCACTACTCCTGGTCGGTAAGCCAGCCATAGCCTTGCTCCTCCAGTTGTTTCACCAGCGAGAAGTCGCCGGACTTGACGATCTTGCCCTGGTAAAGCACGTGCACAAAATCCGGCTTGATATAATCAAGGATGCGCTGATAGTGCGTAACAATGATAAACGAGCGCTTGCCGTCGCGCAGCGTGTTAACGCCGTTTGCGACAATGCGCAGCGCATCGATGTCCAGACCGGAGTCGGTTTCATCAAGGATGCACAGTTCAGGCTCCAGCGCCGCCATTTGCAGGATATCGTTGCGTTTTTTCTCGCCGCCGGAGAAGCCGACGTTGACCGAACGGGTCAGCAAATCTTCAGGCATCTCCAGCAAATGGATTTTGTCTTCAATAAAGTCCTGAAAATCGAAGCGATCCAGCGAAGACTGCTCGCGGTATTTGCGTACGGCGTTAACCGCCGTTTGCAGGAAGAACTGATTGCTGACGCCAGGGATCTCAACCGGATACTGGAAGGCCATAAAGATGCCCTCACCGGCGCGATCTTCCGGAGACAGCTCAAGCAGATCCTTGCCTTTAAAGTTGATGGAACCGCCCACAACCTCATACTCTTCGCGGCCCGCCAGCGTGGCGGAAAGCGTACTTTTCCCTGAGCCGTTCGGGCCCATAATGGCATGGACTTCACCGGGCTTCACTTCCAGATCCAACCCGCGCAGGATCGCTTTGTCTTCAATGCTAACCTGTAAATCTTTGATACTTAACATAGTGTTTCCCTGGCAGTGCCATCAGCACTGCACGCAATGACCGTAAACGTCAGGACTCAGCCCACGCTGTGTTCAAGGCTTATCGCCAGCAATTTTTGAGCTTCAACCGCAAACTCCAGCGGCAGTTCGGAGAAAACGTCTTTACAGAAGCCGTTAACAATCATCGAAATCGCGTCGTCCTCGCTGATACCGCGCTGTAGGCAGTAAAAAAGCTGATCCTCGCCGATACGTGACGTTGTCGCTTCATGCTCCAACTGAGCGGTATTGTTACGCGCTTCCACATACGGGAAGGTGTGCGCGCCACAGTCGGCGCCAATCAGCATCGAATCGCACTGGGTAAAGTTACGCGCGTTGGTCGCGGTGGGCATGATTTTCACCAGGCCGCGATAGGTGTTCTGACTCTTTCCGGCAGAAATACCTTTCGAGATGATGGTCGATTTGGTGTTTTTACCGATGTGAATCATCTTAGTGCCGGTATCGGCCTGCTGATGTCCGCTGGTCAGCGCCACGGAGAAAAATTCACCGATTGAGTTGTCGCCGCGCAAAATCACGCTGGGGTATTTCCAGGTGATGGCGGAACCCGTTTCCGATTGCGTCCACGACATCTTGCTGTTCTCGCCTTCACAGAGCGCGCGTTTGGTAACAAAGTTGAGAATGCCACCTTCCGCTTCGCCGCCGGCAAACCAGTTCTGTACCGTGGAGTACTTCACTTCCGCATCTTTATGAATGATAACTTCAACCACCGCCGCATGAAGCTGATAGCTGTCGCGCACCGGCGCAGAACAGCCCTCGATGTAGCTGACGTAGCTGCCTTCATCGGCAATCAGAATGGTACGCTCGAACTGACCGGTTTTCGCCGCGTTAATGCGGAAATAGGTGGAGAGCTCCATCGGGCAGCGCACGCCTTTCGGGATGTAAACGAAAGTGCCGTCCGAGGCAACGGCCGAGTTGAGCGCGGCAAAAAAGTTGTCGTTCGCCGGGACAACGGTGCCGAGGTACTCTTTCACCAGTTCAGGATGATCGTGGATCGCTTCACCGAACGAGCAGAAAATAATGCCCTGCTCCGCCAGTTTGTGGCGATAGGTGGTGGAAACGGAAACCGAGTCAAAAATGGCGTCTACCGCCACCTCTTTCCCTTCGCGCACCGGCACGCCGAGCTGGTTAAAGGCGTTTTCCACCTCTTCGGTCAGGTAGCTCGGCTGTGCGCCACCGCCCTGTTTCGCGCCGGGCTCAGACGCGCAGCTGTCATCGCAGTTGCCGCATGAGGGTGCCGAATAGTAGCTGTAATCCTGATAGTCCAGCGATTTGTAATTCGCCTTCAGCCAGTGCGGCTCTTCCATTTCCAGCCAGGCCGCGTAAGCCTTCAGGCGGAAGTCGAGCATCCATTCCGGCTCATTGCGTTTGGCAGAAATGGCGCGCACCACCTCTTCACTGATACCGTTTTCAAACTCTTCGGTTTGCAGTTGCGTGAAGAAGCCTTCTTTATATTTCTGCTGGTTTCCTTCCCAGATCTGCACATCATCTGATGCTTCAGTAGGACGAGACATAAGGTTTACTCAACGCCAAAGCTCTCACCACAGCCGCAGGCGTGTTGAGCTTTAGGATTATTAAATTTGAATATCTGATTCAGGCCTTCGCGAACGAAATCGACTTCCGTACCGTCAATAAAGGGCATGGCCTGAAGAGGCACATAGAGGTGCGCGCCGTTGTTAACGAAAACCAGATCGTCATCGGCGGGCTCTTTAACCAGATCCATCGTATAGCCGAAGCCCGCGCAACCGGACGTTTTGACACCCAGGCGCAGCCCCTTGACGTGCGGATCGTTTCCGGCCAGCGCAATAATTTGCTGCGCAGCGCTGTCAGTCAGCGTCAGGCCTTTCCAGACGAAGTCATCCGGAGAAAAAGAAGTGGTAGTGGCTGATGGCATATATTTACCTCACGAGTCGATAGCCCTGTGGGCTAATGCCTCTATGTTAGTGATATTGAATATCGCTTCAACCTCTTGTTTTGCAGGGATTAAGGCTTACAGCGCTTTTTTTCGCCGTCTCTATAGAGTTTAGACCCTGTCACGAGGTTTAGTATATTCAATGCGCGATGAATGTATTAACTAATAACCCATTGATAAATTACAAAAAAATAAAAAATCTTCCTGGCCGATTTTAATTAAGCATGGTTTCAGGCAATAAAGAGAGAAGTTACATCGTTATTACCAATTTTTCTGAACGGCAGCATTTATGGATAAAATTTTTTTTGGTGATATTGAATAATGCTGCGGGTAATATATGATAATGATTATCATTTAACAGGGAGTTTGTCTTATGACGCTGTCGGTCAATGCCTGGTTGCAGCATAAAATTGATGAATATAAATTTTCGGTACGTGATATTACCGTCGATTTTTATATGGCCCAGGCAAAAATTAACCGTCCTGAATGCACCCTTGAACAATTGCGTAAATATAATGATACCTGCCTCGATATGGCGGAGCTTTGCCAGCTTAACGGCGACGATCGTAGCTATCTGCACGCGCTGGGCAAGCTGCATCATCGTCTGCTGCTTGAATTAGGCAATGCCGGGCGCGAACGTCTGTTTCGCATGCAGGCCTGGCAGCTCGGCCGCCATACGCTGACGCGTTTATGTCATCAACTGGCGTTAGACGGCGACTGGGAGCAGGCCACCCGGCTGCAAAGCGACTTTGTTAAGCAGGCTTCATGGATCATGTAGCAACCGTCTTAAAGATGCATATTATATCACTCTTCTGGCCTGCCTGACAAAACCGCCGTGGTCAGCCTTGAGACGCAGCACAACCGCCCTTCTGCATCGAATACGTCAATAAGCCATACCTGATGCGTGCGGCCCAGATGCGCCGCGCGACAGACGCCTTTAACGCGTCCCTCTCTGGCAGAACGAACGTGGCTGGCGCTGATATCCAGACCGACTACCACGTCGCTGCCTTCGGTACACAGGTAACCCGCCATTGAACCGAGCGTTTCGGCCAGCGCTGCCGAGGCGCCGCCGTGCAGCAGGCCGAAAGGCTGACGCGTTCTTGCATCAACCGGCAGGGTCGCTTCCAGCGTGTCGTCAGTGATGGCGGTGAAGACGATGCCGAGGTGTCCGGCCAGCGTCTGCTCCCCGCGCTGGTTCAACGTCTCCAGCGTGGCCGCACGTTTCCAGATAGCCATCAAATAATCTCCAGCAGCGCCTGTAGCGGATGACGCATTCCGTTTCCTTCAATGCGCTTCACCTGGCTGCGGCAGGAGTAGCCGGTTGCCAGGCAGCGCTGGCGAGGAAATTGTTGCAGTGCGGGATGCCAGGAAAGCTCGTAGATGCCGAGCGAGTTTTTCAGGTTCTTACTTTCATGTCCGTAGGTGCCGGCCATGCCGCAGCAGCCTACGCTGACGCTCTCCAGCCGTGCGCCAACACGGGAAAAAATCGATGTCCACTGCGCTGAAGACGATGGCAACGCGGTGACCTCGGTACAGTGTCCGAACAGATACCAGGCTTCGCCGCTTTGCGCCTTTGTCTCGCTTTGCGGCATCGCCTGTTGCAACCATTCATGCACCAGCTGCACGTGGAAGTCACCGCGCTCGTCGCCCAGCGCTTCACGATACTCGTCGCGATAACAGAGCACCAGCGCCGGATCGACGCCAACCATCGGCAGCCCCAGCGCCGCCACGCGGTTGAGAAAGTCGGATGTCTTGCGTGCGGTGCGGGCAAAGCGTTGCAGAAATCCTTTAATATGCTGCGCTTTACCGTTTGGCGAAAACGGCAGCACCACGGGCTTAAACCCTAACTTTTCGATCAGGGCGACAAAGTCGGCAATCAATTGGGCTTCGTAATAGCTGGTAAAGGGATCCTGCACCACCAGCACGTAGCCCGCACGCGCCTCCTCGCTCATTTTTTCAAGCTGTTCAAGCGTGGTGCGCATCGCCGGTTGTCCGGCCAGCCGCTGTTTAAGATTCGGCGACGAGAGCAGCGGCAGATCCACCATCCCGACATGCTTCCTGCTCATTTCGCGCATCAGCGGCTGACGCAGGAAAAAGTTAAAGACCTTTGGCGCTTTCGCCATCAGCGGTGCATAGCTTTCGACACCGGCCACCAGATGGTCGCTGACGGGGCGCAAATAGCGCGTGTGGTAAAGCTGAAGGAAACGGGCGCGAAAGTTCGGTACGTCAATTTTAATCGGGCACTGGGTTGAGCACGCTTTGCAGGCGAGACAGCCGGACATGGCCTCTTTCACCTCATGGGAAAAATCATACTCGCCGCGCTTCGCATGCCAGCTGTTGCGCGTGCGGGCAATCATTCCGCGCAGGCTCACCTTCTCCTCTGGCAGGCTCTTTTCCAGCGCCAGCGGATCGACGCCCTGCCCGGCCAGCAGACGCAGCCACTCGCGCGTCAGCGCCGCGCGCCCTTTGGGCGAATGGATGCGGTCGCCGGTGATCTTCATGGACGGACACATCGGGCTTTTAACGTCAAAATTGAAGCACAGCCCGTTGCCGTTGCACTCCATGGCGCCGCGCCAGTCGGTGCGAACGCTGACCGGGATCTGCCTGTCGAAGGTGCCGCGATTCACCGCATCCACCGCCATCATCGGCTCATCGACGCCGAGTGGCGCGCAAATTTTGCCCGGATTGAGCCGGTTTTCCGGATCGAACGCCGCCTTGATTCGCCGCAGTTCGGTAAACAGCGCCTCACCAAAGAAGGCGGGGCTGTACGCCGCGCGAAAGCCTTTACCGTGTTCGCCCCACAGCAGGCCGCCATAGCGCGCCGTCAGCGCCACCACCTCATCGGAAATCCGTTTCATCAGCATCTCCTGCTGCGGATCGCACATATCCAGCGCGGGCCGCACGTGCAGTACGCCTGCGTCAACGTGGCCGAACATGCCGTAGCTGAGATGATGATCATCAAGCAGCGCACGGAATTCGGTAATATAGTCCGCCAGATGCTGCGGCGGCACGCAGGTGTCCTCCACAAAGGGAATGGGCTTGGCGCGCCCCTTTGCGTTGCCGAGCAGCCCAACCGCTTTTTTACGCATGGCGTAGATGCGCTCAATGCCGCTCAGGTCGTCGCACAGTTGAAAACCAATCAGGCCCGCTTCACCCGCCGCCATTAATGTTTCCAGCCGGGCGCAGAGCGAAGTCACCTGCTCACTGATTGCCTCTTCATCATCACCTGCAAATTCGACAATATTCAGCCCCAGCATGTCACGGTTGGGCACGTCGGCGATCAGTTCGCTCACCGAGTGCCAGACAATGTCTTCCCGTGCCAGGTTCAGCACTTTCGAATCGATAGTTTCCACCGACAGCGCCTTCGCCTCCACCAGAAACGGCGCGTTGCGCAGCGCCGAGTCGAAGGAGTCATACTTAATATTCACCAGGCGGCGAACCTTCGGGATGGGGGTGATATTAAGGCGCGCTTCCGCAATGAACGCCAGCGAGCCTTCGGCACCGCAGAGAATGCGCGTGAGATCGACATGCTGTAGATCGTCGCTGACGGCATGACGCAGGTCGTAACCGGTCAGGAAGCGGTTCAGTTTGGGGAACTTCTCAAGGATCAACGCCCTGCCGTCGCGGCAGCTTTCCAGCACCGTACGATAAATTTTCCCTTCCGGCGTTTTCTCCGCCGCCAGGGCTTCAGCCAGCGATACCGGTACCCGGCGCGTATCAAGTATCTCGCCGCCCAGCAGTACCGCGCGCAGTCCGAGTACGTGATCGGAGGTTTTACCGTACACCAGCGATCCCTGTCCGGATGCGTCGGTGTTGATCATGCCGCCGAGCGTGGCGCGGTTACTGGTTGAAAGCTCCGGCGAGAAGAAGTAGCCATACGGCTTCAGGAAGGCGTTAAGCTGGTCCTTGATCACCCCCGCTTCCACTTTTACCCATCCCTGTTCGACGTTAAGGTCGAGAATGCGGTTCATATAACGCGACATATCCACAACGATCCCCTGGTTCAGGGACTGACCGTTGGTGCCGGTGCCGCCGCCGCGCGGGGTGAACACCAGGCTCTCAAAGCGTGGCTCCCCGGCCAGTCGGGCGATCAGCGCAACGTCGGCGGTTGAGCGGGGAAAAAGCGCCGCGTCGGGCAGAAGCTGGTAGATGCTGTTATCCGTTGAAAGCGCCAGGCGATCGGCATAACTGGTGGCGGTATCGCCGGTGAAGCCCTGCTGCTCTAACGCCTGCAAAAAGTTCAGCACCAGTTGAACCAGGCCTGGCGCCTGAGAAATCTGTGGGATCATTGTCGGGTGACCAAAAAATTGAGGTGAAAAAAACTGTCGCTTTAAGGGTTTTATCACATTTTTTTATGGCCTGTCGCCATTTCAAAATCATCAGCGAAAAGAATAACGTGCCGGATCTGTTTTAAAAGCGATTAATGCCGCATCATTAAGATGAAGCCGGGAACGCTTCAAGGAAAAGCGACATCGTTCTTATTTTATTGAGGTTACGTTTACGCATGAAGATCGCACAAAAAGGATGGGATTTCCCACAAATCATCTTCTCCCTGCTGTTTATCACCCTGCTGATTGTTGCCTGCGTCTGGGTGGTTCAGCCGTTTATTCTCGGTTTCGCCTGGGCCAGTATGGTGGTGATCGCCAGCTGGCCGCTGATGATCAAATTCCAGAGCTGGCTGTGGGGACGACGCTCGCTGGCGGTGATCGCCATGACGCTGATTCTGATCCTCCTGTTCATTATTCCGGTGGCGATCCTGGTCAACAGTCTGATTGAAAACAGCGGGCCGGTGGTGGCGTGGGTAACCTCAAAGCAGTTTCAACTGCCGGATATGCACTGGATGAGGAGCATTCCGCTGGTCGGCAGGAAGCTTTATTCGGGCTGGCATCACCTTGTCCAGGGCGGCGGCAGCGCGATGCTGACGCAAATCCAGCCTTATATCGGGCGCACCAGCGGGTTTCTGTTTGCCCAGGCCGGTCACTTTGGCCGCTTTATGCTGCACCTTGGGCTGATGCTGCTGTTCAGTGTGCTGCTTTTCTGGCGTGGCGAACAGGTGGCGCAGGGCATTCGTCACTTTGCGTTCCGTCTCGCATCGCGTCGCGGTGATGCAGCCGTGCTGCTGGCCGGACAGGCGATCCGCGCCGTTGCGCTCGGCGTGGTGGTCACCGCGCTGGTACAGGGTGTGTTGGGCGGCATCGGTCTCGCGATTTGCGGCATTCCTTACGCCACCATTCTTACCGTGCTGATGATCCTCTCCTGCCTGGTTCAGCTCGGCCCGCTGCTGGTGCTGATCCCCGCTATCATCTGGCTTTACTGGAGCGGTGACACCACCTGGGGAACGGTGCTGCTGATCTGGAGCTGTGTGGTGGGCACGCTGGATAACGTGCTGCGCCCGATGCTGATCAGAATGGGCGCAGATTTGCCGATGATCCTGATCCTCTCCGGGGTGATCGGCGGACTGGTCGCCTTTGGCATGATTGGCCTGTTTATCGGGCCGGTGGTGCTGGCCGTCTCTTATCGCCTGATGCTGGTCTGGATGCACGATGCGCCAGCGCCCCACGATGATCCGCTGGAGGTGGTTGAAGAACTTGCTGAAATTGAGCATGAATTAAAATAATTAACCTTTTGCGGCCATAATCATGGCCGCTGCTCTGTTTCCTGAACGTTTCTCCTTTCCCGTTAAGTTACTTTGATTAGTTATTTTTATCATAACGGACGCTTATTTGAGCGCTGTAGAAACGTTGCGCGTTAATTGATTAACTTTAATACAGCTTTTAAGGTATTCATCAGCGCTAAGCATTAAAAAAGATTACCATCGGTTAACTAATAAGAGGATTCTTAAAGACTCATCCTTCCCACCTTAATAAGATAAGTCACATGTTCACGACTAAATCGATGATATTTGATCAACGGTTTACCCTTGAAAAAAATTAACGAATTGCTGTGTGTAGTCTTTGCCCATCCCATGTGATGGGCTTTTTTTTAAAAAAAATCCGTAAAAAAAGGCCAGAAAATCTGGCCTTTTGGGTTTATGACTTAGCGATGCTAATTATTTAGCAGGCATCTCCGCCAGACTCAGCCACGTTTGCACCACGGTGTCCGGGTTAAGCGACAGGCTGTCAATGCCCTCTTCCATCAGCCATGCGGCAAAATCCTCATGATCCGATGGCCCCTGACCGCAGATACCGACGTATTTGCCCTGTTTCTTCGCGGCGCGGATCGCCATCGACAGCAGCGCTTTCACCGCGTCATTGCGCTCGTCAAACAGCTCTGAAACCACGCCGGAGTCCCGGTCAAGACCAAGCGCCAGCTGGGTCATATCGTTGGAGCCGATGGAGAAGCCGTCGAAGTACTCCAGGAACTGCTCGGCCAGCAGCGCATTCGAAGGAATTTCACACATCATAATGAGCTTGAGGCCATTTTCGCCACGCGTCAGGCCCTGACGCCCCAGCTCTTCCACCACCGCCTTCGCCTGCGCCACGGTGCGAACAAACGGCACCATAATTTCGACATTGGTCAGCCCCATGTCGTTGCGCACGCGTTTTACCGCTGCGCACTCCAGCGCAAAGCAGTCGCGGAAGCTGTCAGCCACGTAGCGTCCTGCACCACGGAAGCCCAGCATGGGGTTCTCTTCTTCCGGTTCGTAACGCTCGCCGCCGACCAGGTTGGCGTACTCATTGCTCTTAAAGTCGGAGAGACGCACGATAACGCGTTTTGGCGAGAACGCCGCGCCAAGCGTGGCGATCCCTTCCGTCAGTCGGGCAATATAGAACTCAACCGGATCGTCAAAACCTTTCATCATGTCGCGGATCTGCGCCTGAATCGCCGGGGTTTGCTGGTCGAACTCCAGCAGCGCTTTCGGGTGCACGCCAATCATGCGGTTGATAATGAACTCCAGACGCGCCAGACCCACGCCTTCATTCGGCAGACAGGCAAAGTCAAAGGCGCGATCCGGGTTGCCGACGTTCATCATGATTTTTAACGGCAGCGGCGGCATCTCATCCACCTGCGAACTTTTCACCTCAAAGTCGAGCAGTTCTTTGTAGACGTAACCGGTATCGCCTTCCGCGCAGGAAACCGTCACGCTCTGTCCGTCTTTCAGCACGTCCGTGGCGTGGCCGCAGCCCACCACCGCAGGAATACCAAGTTCACGCGCGATAATCGCCGCGTGGCAGGTGCGTCCACCGCGATTGGTGACAATGGCGGAGGCCTTCTTCATGATCGGCTCCCAGTCGGGATCGGTCATATCGGTCACCAGCACGTCGCCTTTCTGGATGCGATTCATTTCGCTGATATCATGAATGACTTTTACTTCTCCCGCACCGATACGATGACCGATAGCGCGGCCTTCAATCACCACATCGCCTTTGCCCTGAAGCGTATAACGCTCCATGACCTGACCGTTTGAACGCACGGTTTCGGGCCGCGCCTGCACGATAAACAGCTTGCCGGTGTGACCGTCTTTCGCCCACTCAATATCCATCGGGCGCTGATAATGCTTTTCAATCTGCAAAGCCTGCGCGGCCAGCGCCTGTACTTCGTCATCGGTCAGGCAGAAACGATCGCGATCCGCCTGCGGCACGTCTTCAATCCTGACCTGCTCGCCGTGGGCCTGCGAATCGGCATAAACCATACGGATTTTTTTCGAGCCCATGGTACGACGGACAATGGCCGGGCGTTTGGCCTCAAGCGTAGGCTTATGCACGTAGAATTCATCAGGGTTAACCGCCCCCTGCACCACCATCTCGCCAAGGCCGAGGGCCGCAGTGATAAAGACCACCTGGTCGAAACCGGATTCGGTATCAATGGTGAACATTACGCCCGCTGAGGCCAGATCTGAACGTACCATCCGCTGCACGCCCGCAGAGAGCGCCACGCCACGGTGGTCATAGCCCTGATGCACGCGATAAGAGATAGCGCGATCGTTAAATAATGAGGCGTAAACGTGCTTCACCGCGATCAGTACGGCGTCAAAACCCTGCACGTTAAGAAACGTTTCCTGTTGACCCGCAAAGGAGGCGTCAGGCATATCCTCTGCGGTGGCTGAGGAGCGCACGGCAAACGAGGCCTCAGCGTCGTCAGACGAGAGCTGCTGGTACGCCTCGCGGATCGCCTCCTCCAGCGCGGGCTGAAAAGGCGTCTCCACGATCCACTGACGAATTTGTTTGCCCGCCTTAGCCAGCTCGTCAACATCATCAATATCGGTCTTATCCAGCAAATCGTAGATACGCTGATTCACGCCGCTTTGATCGAGGAACTGATTAAAAGCATCGGAGGTCGTCGCAAAGCCGTTCGGAACGGAAACGCCGAGCGAAGACAGATTGGTAATCATTTCACCCAGGGAGGCATTTTTGCCTCCCACACGATCAACATCGTTCATGCCAAGTTGGTTATACCAAAGCACAAGCGGCAACTCGCCTATATTGGACATTGAAGCAATCCTTTTAAAATTTATTAACTATAAGGGATTAATAATGCGTTTTGAGCCTGGCACATTCACGTACAGGAAAGAAACTATTGAATCGTTCAAGCAGAAAAAAAAACGACTTTTAAGAAAACTCCGCGCGGTTTTATTCCGTTGCGCAACAGTATAAATAAGACAAATCCTTAAAAATTAACGAAATAGACTTGCAGCGTCATTTTCAGGAAAAAGGATTTGCGCAACGCTTTTTTTGATAGCCATTAAGAATGCTTTTTGAGGAAAGGGCTATTTTTACGCATAGTTTACAGAAACGACATTTCATAAATGTTATGACGGGAAACATCAGCAAAAGAATGTCTTCTTCTCACAGAGTCGCTATTCTTAATTTACTGCGAATACGGCATCATGTTTTGCGGTTAACACCACATTTCATAACGGGAGAAAAGATGGACACTGGCAGCGAACGCAGCGTTTTTTATATTTCTGACGGCACGGCGATCACCGCAGAGGTACTCGGTCATGCCGTGCTGTCGCAGTTTCCCGTGGGTATCAACAGCGTCACGCTGCCTTTTGTGGAAAATGTTCAGCGCGCTCAGGCGGTAAAGGGACAGATCAATGCGCTTTATCAGCACAGCGGCGTGCGACCGCTGGTGTTTATTTCCATTATCGCGCCGGAGATCCGCGAAATCATTTTGCAAAGCGACGGCTTTTGTCAGGACATTATGCAGTCACTGGTGGCGCCGCTCCAGCAGGAACTGGGCATTGCGCCAGCGCCGGTCGCCAACCGCACGCATGGCCTGACGGCCAGCAACCTCGGCAAATATGATGCGCGCATCGCGGCCATTGATTACACGCTGGCGCACGACGACGGCATTTCTCTTCGCGGGCTGGAAGAAGCGCAGGTGATCCTGCTTGGCGTATCACGCTGCGGAAAAACGCCTACCAGCCTCTATCTGGCGATGCAGTTTGGTATTCGCGCCGCCAACTATCCTTTTATTGCCGATGATATGGATAATCTGAAGCTGCCGCCCGCGTTGAAAACCTTTCAGAACAAGCTGTTTGGTCTGACCATCGATCCGGAACGTCTTGCCGCTATTCGTCAGGAGCGCGCCGAAAATACGCGTTACGCCTCAATGCGTCAGTGTCGGCTGGAAGTGGGTGAAGTGGAAGCGCTGTTCCGCACGCATCAAATTCCCTACCTTAACAGCACCAACTATTCAGTTGAGGAGATTGCCACACGCATCCTTGACATCACCGGTCTGACCCGTCGCATGTACTGACGGTTTTGCCCGCGAAGAGGGCGAGAATAATGACCCTTTTTATCTGAGCGTACTTTAAGTTGAAATCGCCGCAGTTTGGTTTATTGTGATCGCCATCACTTCCCGGTACTACCACCGCTGCGAAGACAAAAATTCAGAGATTGCTATGAACAAAACGGATGAACTGCGGACCGCGCGCATCGAAAGCCTTATTACGCCCGATGAGCTGATTAAACGGCACCCTGTTACCTCTGCCATTGCAGAAAACGTGACAGCGTCACGACAACGTATCGCCCGTATCCTTTCCGGTGACGATGCGCGTCTGCTGGTCGTGATTGGCCCCTGCTCGCTGCATGATCCTAAAGCGGCGCTGGAGTACGCCGCCAGGCTGACCGCGCTGCGCGACAAATATCATTCGCGCCTTGAAATCGTGATGCGCACCTACTTCGAAAAGCCGCGCACCGTCGTCGGCTGGAAAGGACTGATTTCCGATCCCGATCTGGACGGCAGCTTTCGCGTCAACCACGGGCTTGGCGTGGCGCGCAAGCTTCTGCTGGATATCAATGCGCTCGGCATGCCAACGGCGACTGAGTTTCTGGATATGGTGATCGGCCAGTTCATCGCCGATCTGATTAGCTGGGGCGCCATTGGCGCGCGCACCACCGAGAGTCAGATCCATCGCGAAATGGCCTCGGCGCTCTCCTGTCCGGTAGGTTTTAAAAACGGAACCGATGGCAACATCCAGATTGCGGTGGATGCGATCCGCGCCGCGCGCGTCAGCCATATGTTCCTTTCGCCTGATAAGCACGGGCAGATGACCATTTATCAGACCAGCGGCAATCCCTCAGGACACGTGATCATGCGCGGTGGCCGTCAGCCGAACTATCATGCGGAAGATATTGCAGCGGCAGCGGCGAGGCTGCGTGATTTTTCTCTGCCGGAACAGCTGGTGGTGGATTTCAGCCATGGCAACTGCCTGAAGCAACATCAACGTCAGAAAACCGTGGCCGATGACATCGCTGCGCAGATCCGTGGCGGTTCCCGCGCGATCGCCGGCGTAATGATTGAAAGCTTTCTTGAGGAAGGTACGCAGAAAGTGCAGCCCGGCATGCCGCTGGTTTACGGTCAGTCCATTACCGATCCCTGCCTCGGCTGGAAGGACAGCGAAGCGGTGCTGGACACCCTCGCCAGGGCGGTGGATACACGTTTTTGATCGCCGCGCGGGACGGGTTTCCCGCGCGCTTTTCAACTTGAGCAGCTCACCTCCAGCTTTTTACCCCAGTCCGGTGGTCGCCGCGTCAGATCGGCAAAGGCTGGCGCATCCTCAAACGGATTGCTCAGCGCCTGATGCAGCCGCGTCAGCACGCTGATATCCCCTTTTTCCGCCGCTTCAATCACCGCCTGCGCCAGATAATTTCGCAGAACAATCGCCGGGTTGGCGAGCTTCATCTGCTGCTGGCGCACCGCATCGCTTATCTCTTCCTGCGCCAGCCGCCGCCGGTAAAGCGTGTACCAGTTATCGAACGCATCGCGATCGATAAACTCATCGCGCAGCGGCGACTGCGCCTGCTGCCGTTCGGTTGCGCTCAGCAAACGGAAGGTCAGCGTGTAGTCGCTGCCTTCGCGCGTCATCAGTGACAGTAAACCGGTAAGCAGATCGTTATCCTCCCGACTTTGCGTGACCAGCCCCAGCTTCGCGCGCATCAGTTCTCCCCAACTGCGCATCAGTTCAGTTTCATATCCCGCCAGCGCCTGCTTTAACTGTTCGGTAGTAAGCAGATCGGAGAGCGCATGGGCCAGCCGGTTCAGGTTCCACAGACCGATCATCGGCTGATTTTCAAAGCTGTAGCGCCCCTGATAGTCCGAATGATTGCAGATAAAATCGGGCTGGTAGTCGTCAAGAAAACCATAAGGCCCGTAGTCCAGCGTCAGCCCCAGTATTGACATGTTATCGGTATTCATCACGCCATGGGCAAAGCCGACGCTCTGCCAGCGCGCAATCATTCGCGCGGTGCGCTTCACCACATCACTGAACCACAGCAGATAGCGATCCTGCTCCTCCTGCCACTGCGGCCAGTGGTGGCGGATGGCGTAATCGGCAAGCTGGCGCACCTTATCCGGCTGCCGCGCATAAAAAACGTGCTCAAAATGACCGAACCGCAGGTGGCTTTCCGCCACGCGCAGCAGCATTGCGCCACGCTCGACCGTTTCACGGTAAACCGGTTCGTCGCTGGCGATCACGCTCAGCGCGCGCGAGGTGGGTACGCCGAGGTGATGCATCGCTTCCGAGGCGAGAAACTCGCGCAGCGTCGAACGCAGCACGGCACGCCCGTCGCCCATGCGTGAATAAGGCGTCAGCCCTGCGCCTTTCAGATGCCAGTCCCACTTTTTGCCGTCCGGGAGCTGCTGTTCGCCAAGCAGGATCCCGCGACCGTCGCCCAGCTGCCCGGCCCAGACGCCGAACTGATGACCGCTGTAGACCTGTGCCAGCGGCTGCATACCGGGCAGCAGTGCTTCGCCACTCAGCACCGCGCTATTGCCACGCACCGCCTCGTCATCCATTCCCAGCTCGCGCGCCAGCGAGCCGCTGTGATAAAGCAGCCGGGCACCCTTCAGCGGCATGGGCGCGACGCGGGTGTAGAACCCCTCCAGCTCATCATGCCAGGTGTTGTTAAATTGCATATTCACTCCTTGCGACTGCCTCAATACATTGACCTGAGTGTAGACCGAAGGAGCGTGGCTTAATACGGAATGAGTGCGGGGTTATTGCGTCGGCGGCTCGATCAGTATGGCAGGTGGCTGAAGCAGCGCATCAAGCGTCTCTTCACCGGCAAATGAGAAAAGCGAACTCTGAATACCGCTAAACGCAAAGCGCCGGATTTTCTCCAGCGCGGCCAGATCGTCAATACCCTGCACAATAATTTGCTGACAGTGCGGCTTAATATTCTCGATCACGCTGCCAATAAACGGTTTGAAAGAAAGGCGATTAAAATTGTGTTGGATAAACCCTTTATCAAACTTAATCTGCCAGAACAGATTATCGTAGATTGCCGTTGAGGGTGCTTTACCCGATCCGTAGTTTTTAAGCGATAACGCAAATTTTTCACTCAGTCCACTTAATAAATCATTTCCTTTTGCTTCTTTCATGCCGATAAATGTTTCGCTGATTTCCAGCAAAATCATTTCGAGCGCAGCCATTCTGTGCAACAGCATTTCGTTTTCAAGTATTGCCTTTGCCAGTAGCTCATCAATATTTATTGCCACGTTAACATTGTGCTGCCGAAAAAAAACCTGGTGCTTTTCCACACAGTTTATTTGATTTTGAAAAAGCGCCACGCGCTGTGCTTCATTGAGCTGCGGCAGTAGCATATCGTATGGGATGGCGACATTTGCCGTACTGTGGGAAAAATGCGTGAGCAGTTCGACAGCGAGCAGCCGCCCGTCGAAGCTGTAGAGGGGATAAAATGCCGTGTAGCTTTTGTAATCCGCTTCCAGATAGATTTTCATTATTATCGCCAGGCAAAGTGGCAATTCCCACCGCCCGCACTCTCAGCACGCTATCCCTGACGTTCATGAGATGAAACGGGCGACCGCAATCCGATGACAACGCTACCATATTATCCGTTAAAAAGATGACTTCTGACCAACATATCAACCAGATAAGCAGACAAAAGTTTTCATCAGATCCTTCTCGCCTGCCAGAATACTTTTTTCCAGTAAACGTTATCCAGGGAGGAGCGGATAACGCCCTGGCTGGTGGACGCGTGAATAAACTGGTTATCAGTGTCATAAATGCCAACGTGCAGACCATTCTCGCCGCCGCCGGTTTTAAAAAATACCAGGTCGCCGGGCAGAAGATCGTCTTTGTCGATCTCCGTGCCAATATCCGTCTGCGCCCTGGTGGTTCGTGGTAGCTGAAGCGCAAAACGATCGCGGAAGGTTAAAAAAACAAAGCCGGAGCAATCCACACCGCCGCGCCCCATACCGCCATAGCGATACGGCGTGCCACGCCACTGCACAAGCTGATCGTTGAGCTGAGCAATGACGGTGATTGAATCAGACAGGCGTCCGTTTGGCGGCGGTGCCTGATGGCTACAGCCCGCAAGCATAATAATCAGAAGCAGAAACCAGCAGCGCATAGGGAAACCCTGAAAATATGACGGTTTACTCTACCCGGAAAAGCGCGCGTCAGGCAACGGGCGCTCAAAAAAAGGTGGTCAGCAACGCGTGCCCTTCCACATTCAGACGACGGAACGGGATCGCGTACACCTCGCTCAGCCGTTCAGGCTGGAGCACCTCGTCGGCGGCGCCGCTGGCGATCACCGTTCCCTCTTTCATCAGCCAGACGCTGCGCGCATGGTGCAGCGTGTGGTTGATATCGTGACCGCTGACAATGGCGGTAATGCCGGTGTCCACCAGCGCCGCGAGCTGTGCGTCAAACGCCGCCTGCTGCGCCAGGTCAAGCCCGGTGAGGGGCTCGTCCAGCAGCAGAAGCTGGCCTTCCGGCTGTGAAATCTGGCAGAACACCGCCGCCAGCCTGACCCGCTGCCACTCTCCGCCTGAAAGCTGATAAAGCGGGCGCGCCAGCTTGTCCTCAAGCTGAAAACGCTGACAGATCGCGTTCAGCATGTCGTCGCGCTGCGGCGCGTCAGCGGGTTGATGGAGACTCAGATAATGCCAGACCGGCATCATGTCCGGCTTCGGTGCCTGCTGGTGCAGGAAAGCGCGACGGCGCGACAGCGCAACCGCTGACCATGCCGCAAGCGGCCGGCCGGCGAACAGCACCTCTCCTTCTGCCGGAAGCAGTCCGGCGAGCGCGGCGAGCAGCGTGCTTTTACCGGCGCCGTTTGGCCCCAGCAGATGGATCAGTTCGCCCTTTGTCACGTCCGCACTAACAGGCGCCAGCCGCGACGGTACCGCCAGATCATGGCACGAAAGCAGCATTACTTCGCCAGCGCCTGCCTGATGCTTTCTTCAATGACGGAACTTTCAGGCTCCATATCCGGTGAAAACCGCGCCAGAACGTTGCCGTCGCGCCCAATCAGGAATTTTTCGAAGTTCCACAGGATGTCACCATGCTGCTTCGGCGCACGGCCTTTGCTGCTCATTCGTTCCAGAAAACCGCTGTTTTCAGGCGCGACGGCATCCGGCTTCGCGGCAATTAACGCCTTATAGAGCGGATGGCGATCCGGCCCGTTCACCTCGATTTTACTGAACATCGGGAAGGTGACGCCCCAGGTGGTTGAGCAAAAGGTTTTAATCTCCTCCTCGCTGCCCGGCTCCTGCCCTGAAAACGCATTGCAGGGAAAGCCCAGCACGCTGAATCCCTGCGCCTGCCATCTTTTATGCAGGTTTTCCAGCTGTTCATACTGCGGCGTCAGTCCACATTTTGATGCCACGTTCACCACCAGCAGGACGTTATCCCGCCACTCAGCCAGACGGGTGCGGTCGCCATCAATCGTGATCAGTTCGGTATCATAAAGCGTCATTCTGTTCTCCTGTTCAGGTGAAAAAGTTAAGCACGCTGTTTAACTAACAGCCAGATAAAGACCGGCGCGCCGAGCGTGGCCGTGACCACGCCCACCGGCAGTTCAGCGGCGGATATCGCCAGACGGGCAACGATGTCGGCCGCCAACAATACGCTGCCGCCCGCCAGCGCGCTGGCCGGTAGCAACACGCGGTGATCGGTCAGCTGGTTCAGCCGCAGAATGTGCGGCACCACCAGTCCGATAAAACCAATGGCGCCCGCCAGCGCCACGCTGACGCCGGCCAGCCAGCCAATCGCCAGCACCAGCCCGCTGCGGGTTAACATCAGTGAAAGACCAAGCTGGCGGGCAGACACGCTGCCCAGCGCCAGCAGATTCAGCGTTTGCCAGCGCGTGCACAGCCAGATCAGCACCGGCAACAGTGCCAGCATCAGCCAGCCGTGGCGCCAGTCGACACCGCCAAAGCCGCCCATCATCCAGTACATCAGCTGACGCAAATCGAGGCTGGTGCTGAAATAAACGGCCCAGGTCATGATTGCGCTGCAAATGATGCCGAGCGCGACGCCCGCCAGCAGCAGGCGGCTGGCAGACAACTGGCGGCGTGCGAAAAAAAGCAGCACGAGCGTAACGGTCAGCGCACCGACCATCGCACAGATACTGAGCTGCCACAGCGAGCCGCTGCCCGCAAAGATGCCCAGCACCAGCCCAACTCCTGCGCCATTAGACACGCCCAGCAGGCCAGGTTCCGCCAGCGGATTTTCAAACAGCGTCTGCATCACCGCGCCCGCGACGGCCAGCGATGCGCCCGTCAGCAGCACCGCCAGCGCACGCGGCAGCCGAAGCTGCCACACAAACAGTCTGGCATCCTGATTCAGCCACTGGTCGGGCAGCAGCCACCGTTCGCCCGCGCACAGGCTGAGCAGCAAAAGCAGCAGCGTGAGGGCGACCAGCCCGGCCAGCCAGCGCTGATGATGGCGCCGCGCACGTTCGCGGCAGGTAGAAAGTTGAGTCATCCGTACGATATTGAGTTGAGCACGCGCGTTACCGCAAAGAAAAAGGCCGCACAGGCGGCCTTTTCAGGATAAAAAATCAGTCTTCTTTCGGCGAAGCGTTCTCGACGCGGCTTTTGAGTTTCTGTCCCGGCCGGAACGTCACCACTCTGCGCGCGGTAATCGGAATGTCTTCACCGGTTTTAGGATTCCGTCCCGGACGTTGATTTTTGTCGCGAAGGTCAAAATTACCAAATCCTGATAGTTTCACCTGCTCACCGTTTTCTAAAGCACGACGCACCTCTTCAAAAAACAGCTCCACCAGTTCTTTGGCGTCCCTTTTGCTAAGCCCCAGCTTTTCAAAAAGGTATTCAGACATCTCAGCTTTTGTAAGCGCCATAGGTTCAATCCCTCAAGGTTGCCTGGAATCGCTCTTTTAACGCCGCAACACATTTGGCGACGGTTGCAGCGATCTCCTCTTCTTCGAGTGTCCGACTGGTATCTTGTAAAATCAGGCTGATAGCAAGGCTCTTAAAACCTTCGTTTACGCCCTTACCACGGTACACGTCAAACAAGTTTACGCCAACTACCTGATTTACGCCAACTTTCTTACACTCCGCAATAATATCTGCTGCGGGTACCGTTTCCGCTACCACAACAGCGATATCGCGACGGTTTGCCGGGAAGCGTGAAATATCGCTCGCATCAGGCAGGACGCGGTCTGAAACCTTATCCCACTCCAGTTCGAATACCACCGTGCGACCGTTAAGATCCAGTTTTCGTTCCAGTTCCGGGTGTACCACACCGATAATGCCGACGTGTTCGCCCTGCAAATAAATTGCCGCACTCTGCCCCGGATGGAGAGCCGGATGCGGTTCGGCGCGGAACTCGATTTCCGCCAGGCGGCCGGTTAAATCGAGGACGGATTCCAAATCGCCTTTTAAATCATAGAAGTCAACTGGCTGACGCGCCACATCCCAATGTTCTTCAAGGCGTGCGCCGCAGATGACGCCTGCCAGCATAACGTCCTGACGGATCCCCAGGTTTGCCTGTGTATCAGGCACAAAGCGCAGCCCGGCTTCAAACAGACGCACGCGGCTTTGCTGACGATTTTGATTATATTCCACCGCCGTCAGCAGGCCGGTCAGCAGCGAAAGGCGCATGGCCGACATCTCGACGGAGATCGGGCTGGGCAGCACCAGCGGCGCTTCGCCGGGATGGAGCAGCGCCTGAACTTTAGGATCGACAAAGCTGTAGGTAATGGCTTCCTGATAGCCTTTGTCCACCAGCATGGTTTTTACGCGCTTCAGCGACAGATTCGCTTCGCGATGGCGCGTCATCTCCAGGCTGGCCTGCACCGGCACGTTGGGAATGTTGTTATAGCCATAGATCCGCGCGACCTCTTCAACGAGATCCTCTTCGATTTCCATATCGAAACGCCATGACGGCGCCACGGCCTGCCACGCGCCGTCGGCAACCGTCACGTCACAGCCGAGACGTTGCAGAATATCGCTGACGTCCTGATCGGCAATGACATGGCCAATCAGGCGATCGAGCTTTTCACGCCGCAGCGTGATGGTGGCGCGCTTCGGCAGCGCCTCATTGTGCGTAACATCAATTACCGGGCCGGCCTCGCCGCCGCAGATCTCCAGCAGCAGGCGCGTGGCGCGCTCCATGGCGTTGTGTTGCAGTTCAGGATCGACGCCGCGCTCGTAGCGGTGAGAAGCATCGGTATGCAGGCCGTGGCGACGCGCGCGACCGGTGATCGCAAGCGGGCTGAAGAAGGCGCACTCCAGCAGCACGTTGCAGGTCGCTTCATTCACGCCTGAGTGCTCGCCGCCAAAAATGCCGCCCATTGCCAGCGCTTTCTGGTGGTCAGCAATCACCAGCGTATCCGCATTGAGTTTTGCTTCGGTGCCGTCGAGCAGCGTCAGCGTTTCACCCTCTTCCGCCATGCGCACGATGATGCCGCCGTTGATGCGATCCAGGTCGAAAGCATGCATCGGCTGACCCAGCTCCAGCAGAACAAAGTTGGTCACATCCACCACCGGATCGATAGAGCGGATACCGCAGCGGCGCAGCTTCTCGCGCATCCACAGCGGCGTGGCGGCGCTTACATTTACGCCTTTAATCACGCGGCCCAGATAGCGCGGACAGGCCTCGGGCGCATCAACCTGAATGGGAAACGTATCCTGAAGGGTGGCGGCGACCGGCTCAATGCGCGGCCCGTTCAGCGTCAGCTTATTCAGCACCGCGACATCGCGCGCCACGCCAATGATGCCCAGGCAGTCGGCACGGTTAGGCGTGACGCTGATCTCAATGGTGCTGTCGTCAAGCTGAAGGAATTTACGGATATCCGTCCCGACCGGCGCGTCAGCGGGCAGCTCGATAATACCGCTGTGATCGTCGGAAATGCCCAGTTCGGAGAAAGAGCAGAGCATGCCCTCAGACGGTTCGCCGCGCAGCTTAGCCGCTTTAATTTTGAAATCGCCCGGCAGCACGGCGCCAATCGTTGCCACGGCAACCTTCAGGCCCTGACGGCAGTTTGGCGCGCCGCAGACGATATCCAGCAGGCGTTCACCGCCCACGTTGATTTTCGTTACGCGTAGTTTGTCGGCGTTGGGGTGCTGGCCGCACTCAACCACCTCACCCACCACCACGCCGTGAAATGCGCCTGCAACGGCGTCCACGCCGTCCACTTCCAGGCCGGCCATGGTGATTTGTTCAGACAATGCTGCGCTGTCGATGGCCGGGTTAACCCATTCACGTAACCAGAGTTCGCTGAATTTCATTCGTGTTACCCGCTCTTATTTAAACTGTTTGAGGAAACGTAAGTCGTTTTCGAAGAAGGCGCGCAGATCGGTCACGCCATAGCGCAGCATGGTCAGGCGCTCCATACCCATGCCGAAGGCAAAGCCGGAGTAAACTTCCGGATCGATGCCGACATTGCGCAGAACGTTGGGATGCACCATGCCGCAGCCCAACACTTCCAGCCATTTGCCGTTTTTACCCATGACGTCCACTTCGGCAGACGGTTCAGTAAACGGAAAGTAGGAAGGACGGAAGCGGATCTGAAGATCTTCTTCAAAGAAGTTGCGCAGAAAGTCGTTCAGCGTGCCTTTCAGGTTGGTAAAGCTGATGTTTTTATCAACAATCAACCCTTCCATCTGATGAAACATTGGCGTGTGTGTCTGGTCATAGTCATTACGATAGACGCGGCCCGGCGCGATGATGCGGATCGGCGGCTGCTGATTTTTCATGGTGCGGATCTGCACGCCGGAGGTCTGCGTGCGCAGCAGGCGCGTGGCGTCGAACCAGAAGGTATCATGGTCGGCGCGCGCCGGATGATGTCCGGGAATGTTCAGCGCGTCGAAGTTGTGATAATCGTCTTCAATTTCAGGGCCGGTTGCTACGGCAAAACCCAGCTCGCCAAAAAAGGCTTCGATGCGGTCAATGGTACGGGTGACCGGATGTAAACCGCCGTTTTCAACCCGGCGGCCCGGCAGTGACACGTCAATGGTTTCTTCTGCCAGACGGGCGTTCAGTGCGGCAGACTCCAGCGTCTCTTTGCGCGCGTTAAGCGTTTCCTGCACCTGCTGCTTTGCTTCGTTGATCACTGCACCAGCCGCCGGACGCTCCTCAGCGGGCAGTTCACGCAGCGTGGTCATTTGCAGCGTGAGGTGTCCTTTTTTCCCAAGATATTCAACGCGAACCGCATCTAACGCGGCAACGTCCGGAGCGTTGTTTATGGCCGCTGTCGCGTTCGCCACCAGTTCTGCAAGCTGTGACATGCTTTCCTCTTCTTCCAGCCGCGATGGCCGGTCTGTTTTTTCCAGAGACGAGTGCTCGTCCAATTTTCACGGCGCCAAAAACAAAAAAGCCTCCACAAGGGAGGCTTTCAGCGCGATTTTTCGTTTCTTTTCTTTGCGCTTAAGCCACCCTGATTCAGGTGGTAAAGTAAAAAAAGAAGCGAAAAGCAGCGTTCATAATGTTGTGACCTTCGATAAGCATTTGTGCAGACTACAGATAATAAAAGAGGGAGACAAGCTCCCTCTTTCAACTGGCTTACGCCAGCGCTGATTTCGCTTTTTCTACCAGTGCAGTGAATGCCACTTTGTCGAATACGGCGATGTCAGCCAGAATCTTACGGTCGATTTCAATTGATGCCTTTTTCAGGCCATTAATGAAACGGCTGTAAGAGATACCGTTAGTGCGGGCCGCTGCGTTGATACGCGCGATCCACAGCTGACGGAACTGACGCTTACGTTGACGACGGTCACGGTAAGCATACTGACCAGCTTTGATAACAGCCTGGAAGGCAACGCGGTAAACACGCGAACGTGCTCCGTAGTAACCTTTAGCTTGTTTTAAGATTTTTTTGTGACGTGCGCGAGCAACTACACCACGTTTTACACGAGCCATTACGCTCTCCTGTTATATTCTGATTTAAAAAATAATGACTTATGCGTATGGCAGACAGGCTACAACTAAGCCCAGATCGCCTTTAGACACCATGCCTTTCGGACGCAGGTGACGTTTACGTTTGGTCGATTTTTTGGTCAGAATATGACGCAGGTTAGCGTGTTTACGCTTGAAGCCGCCCGAAGCCGTCTTCTTGAAGCGCTTGGCCGCGCCACGTACAGTTTTAATCTTTGGCATTTAAAACATCCACTTCGCATTGTTAATAAAATGAATCAGACAGGCGAATAAAAATCCGCGCGACGTGAACCGCAACGGATTGTCATTACTTTATGGCCTACTGTTTCTTCTTCGGAGCGAGCACCATGATCATCTGACGCCCTTCAATTTTTGAAGGGAAGGATTCAACGATAGCTAAATCCGTGTCTTCGCACAGATCTTTACGGACGCGGTTAAGCATCTCCATACCGATCTGCTGGTGCGCCATTTCACGACCGCGAAAACGCAGCGTGATTTTGGCTTTATCGCCCTCTTCCAGAAAGCGAACCAGGTTGCGTAGTTTTACCTGATAGTCGCCATCATCGGTGCCAGGACGGAATTTAATTTCCTTAACCTGAATAACTTTTTGCTTTTTCTTCTGTTCTTTAGAAGATTTGCTTTTTTCGTAAAGGAATTTGCCGTAATCCATGATACGGCAAACGGGCGGCTCGGCGTTAGGGCTGATTTCTACTAAATCAACGCCCGCCTCTTCAGCTTTTTCCAAAGCTTCATTCAGACTGACAATGCCAATCTGCTCGCCATCGACGCCAGTCAGGCGAACCTCATTGGCGCGAATTTCTTTGTTGATGCGATTAGGACGCGCCGGTTGGACTCTTTTTCCGCCTTTAATACTTTATTCCTCCAGTTGATGAAGATTGCGGCTGCGTATCTCGTCATGCAGCTTCGCGATCACGTCGTTTACGTCCATGCTTCCCAGGTCTTTACCGCGGCGGGTGCGAACGGCAACTTTGCCTGCTTCCACCTCTTTATCACCACAGACCAGCATATAAGGGACACGACGTAAAGTGTGCTCACGGATTTTAAAGCCAATCTTCTCGTTTCTCAAGTCCGCTTTTACACGAATGCCCGCATTCTGAAGTTTTCGGGTCAATTCTGCAACATATTCGGACTGACTATCGGTGATATTCATCACCACCACTTGCACAGGTGCCAGCCAGGTTGGGAAGAAGCCAGCGTACTCTTCAGTAAGAATACCAATAAAGCGTTCGACCGATCCCAGGATAGCGCGGTGAATCATCACCGGCACCTGACGTTCATTATTTTCACCCACGTAGGACGCGCTCAGGCGACCCGGTAACGAGAAGTCGAGCTGAACGGTGCCGCACTGCCAGGCGCGATCGAGGCAATCGTGCAGAGTAAACTCAATCTTCGGCCCGTAAAACGCGCCCTCACCCGGTTGATACTCAAACGGGATAGCGTTCTCTTCCAGCGCCGCGGCGAGATCCGCTTCGGCGCGATCCCACAGGTCGTCTGAACCGATGCGTTTTGTCGGACGGGTTGAGAGTTTTACCGCGATTTTCTCAAAACCGAAGGTGCTGTACATGTCATAAACCATGCGAATGCAGCTGTTTACTTCGCTGCGCACCTGCTCTTCTGTACAGAAGATGTGCGCATCGTCCTGCGTGAATCCGCGCACGCGCATCAGACCATGCAGCGCGCCCGACGGTTCGTTGCGGTGACAGCTGCCGAACTCCGCCATACGTAATGGCAGGTCGCGGTATGATTTTAGACCCTGATTGAAAATCTGCACGTGGCCGGGGCAGTTCATCGGCTTGATGCAATATTCACGGTTCTCTGAAGAAGTCGTGAACATCGCTTCTTTGTAGTTTTCCCAGTGGCCGGTTTTTTCCCACAGCACGCGGTCCATCATCAATGGGCCTTTCACTTCCTGATAGTCATATTCAGTCAGCTTGCTGCGCACAAACACTTCCAGTTCGCGGAAGATGGTCCAGCCGTCGTTGTGCCAGAATACCATGCCCGGGGCCTCTTCCTGCATATGATAGAGGTCGAGCTGCTTGCCGATTTTACGGTGATCGCGCTTCGCCGCCTCTTCCAGGCGCTGTAGATAGGCAGAGAGCTGCTTCTTATCGGCCCAGGCGGTGCCGTAGATGCGTTGCAACATTTTATTGTTGCTGTCACCGCGCCAGTAGGCACCGGAGAGTTTTTGCAGTTTGAAATGATGGCAAAAACGCATGTTAGGTACGTGCGGGCCACGACACATATCGATGTATTCCTGATGATGATACAGGCCGGGACGATCGTCATGGCTGATGTTTTCATCAAGAATGATGGTCTTATAGGTTTCACCGCGGGCCGCGAACACGTCGCGCGCTTCCTGCCAGCTCACCTTTTTCTTTACCACGTCGTAATTGCTTTCGGCCAGCTGGTGCATGCGCTTTTCCAACTGCTCGAGATCTTCCTGAGTCAGGGTGCGATCGATATCAACGTCATAATAGAAGCCATTATCGATAACCGGGCCGATGGCCATTTTGGTGCCGGGCCAAAGCTGCTTGATGGCGTGCCCTAACAGGTGTGCGCAGGAGTGGCGAATGATTTCAAGACCCGCCTCATCTTTCGCGGTGATAATGGCCACGCTGGCGTCGTCGGTGATGGGATCAACCGCATCCACCAGTTCGCCGTTAACGCGACCGGCAATGCAGGCTTTGGCAAGACCGGGGCCAATATCGAGGGCAATATCCATTACGCTGACGGCACGATCAAAACTACGCTGGCTTCCATCAGGAAGAGTAATTACTGGCATGTTACATCCTTAATTGCAGTGGTAACCCATACGCAAGGCTACATACAACGTTGATTCTTAAAATGTGTCAGGTCGATGAGACTTGAAACCGACTTACGGTTGTCCGTTTGGTGCTCCGCCTGGCTAAGACGTTCACTATTTTCGCAATCAGCGAAAGCACTGAAGGATGAGTATCTTACACGCTACAGAGGGCAGGTCAAAGAAAGCGCAGAGAAGAATTTTTATCGCAGAGAGGATAAGACCAGGCCGGGAGATCCGGCCCGGTGCGTATTACATAGCGTAAGAAAGCATAACGGAGGTTTTGGTGTCCGTTTTGTCCGGCGCAGACTCTGGCGGGTTCTGGTTCCAGGTCACGTTATAGGCCAGCTTCAGCGCGAAGTGATCGTTGATTGCGACCTGTAAACCGGTTTCGGAGTTCACCGTGGTGTCGTCGCTGCCCAGAACGGAAACGCCCTGAATAAACTTCGTGGTATCGGTGAGCTGCCACTGATAGCTCAGTGCGCCGTAGGCCAGCGCCTGCGTTTCGTGGCCGCCTTCGTGATAATCGTCGTAACGTACGCCCGGACCGGCTTCGATGCGAAGCGAATGTACCGGGCCGTTCAGCAACTGGCGACCATAACCCGCAACGAAGACGGAACGGCCGTCGTAACCGTTAAAACGATCGCTCAACCAGCTTGCCTGGCCGAACAGGTAGTCGAAATCGGTCAGGTTATAGCGCGAACGTCCGCCCACCTGGTAGGTCTCAGATGAACGTTCATCGTTCGAAGAGGTGTTGTTGGCGTTGCCCCACAGGCTCCATGCGGTTTTGGTCTGATACCAGGTCATGTTGGTATTGGCGGTAAGCGATGAACTGGTCGTGTTACCGGTTTGCGCCAGATAACCGGCGGCCGCATTACCTTCAAAATCTTTTTTTGCCGTGGACGGATCGTCCATGACGGTAAAGACATTATTATCCGCCAGGGCTTGCTGGCACAGCGCTCCCCCGGAGAGCAAAAGAACTACAGACAGCTTGTTAAGCGCTTTCATTACGTGTGATCCGTACAACAGTTTAAAGGAAGTGAGTGTGAAGAATTTGGTAGTACGATCAATGCTCTTTACGCGAAAAATCGTAACATTTCATTAAGTCGCTATGCGTTTCTTCACAGGCGTATAGGTAGCATCTGCCGCAACAGGCCTGAGGCATTATAGGGTGCGGTTAAAACTTTTACAGCATATAAGCAGCAGGTAATAATCTGGAAAATGGAAAAATCCATGTCTTAACAAGTCAAAAAGTAACCAAATGCGACCACGCGTTTGAAAATCGCTCTTTTCCCTTTCGCCCGTTGATAATGTTACCGTTGCTGCCGGATGAACTATGCTGAAAAAAATTCCCCCACCGATGAGGACAAACGATGAGCGCATCACAGGTAGCACAGTATGTCGTCACTTTACGTTACCAGGAAGAAGGTTTAACCGACATTCTTGAACTGAACAGCGCGTTGGTGAATGGAGGCTTCACCACGTCATTAGCCGACAAAGACGGAAAGCCGCACGAGCTTGGCACCAACAGCTTTGGTATCGTCAGCGCATTGAGTGAGGAAGAGATACGCAAGCAGGCGGAGGGACTGGGTGAGATGGCGCTGGGGCAAAAGCCCGAGGTCGAGGTACAGCACCTGGACGCATTTCTGAAAGACAGCAAAGCCTGACGGGCGGTAACTGCTATACAACGCTGCCGGTTCTGATTATTATTTAACCGTCCCTGTTAGGCCGTCCAACGATATACAGCGAAAAGAGGAAACCCCTATGTGGTCAGCCATTGGTCGTCTGTTGAGTGAGCAGTCAGGTAGCAGCGCAGAAATCAGTCATCGCACGCAGCTTCCGGGTGGCGATGTCCATCCGGCCTGGCTTATTCGTCACGCGGATCGCGACGTTTTTGTAAAATGTAACAGCCGCGATATGTTGGACAATTTCACCTCAGAAGCGGATCAGCTCGCCCTGCTCGCGCGTACCGACACCATTCGTGTGCCGCGCGTTTACGGCGTGGGCAGCGACAAGGAGACGAGTTTTCTCCTGCTTGAATATATCCCTCCCCATCCGCTGGATGCGGCAGCCGCACAGACGCTTGGCGCGCAGCTTGCCCGCCTGCATCAGTGGAGCGATCAGCCCCAGTTCGGCCTCGACTTTGACAACAACATCACCACCTCGCCGCAGCCAAACAGCTGGGTTAAACGCTGGTCGGTCTTTTTTGCCGAACAGCGTATTGGCTGGCAGCTTCAGCTCGCAGCGGAAAAAGGCATTTTGTATGGCGATATCGACCTGATTGTTACCTGCGTACAGCGCGCACTGGTGGCGCACCACCCGCAGCCTTCGCTGCTGCATGGCGACCTGTGGCCCGCCAACTGCGCAGGGAGCGCTGACGGGCCGTGGCTGTTCGATCCGGCATGCTACTGGGGCGACAGAGAGTGCGATCTGGCAATGCTCGCCTGGCACAGCGATTTGCCGCAGGAGATTCTGGAAAGCTATCAGGCAACGTGGGCGCTTCCGGCAGATTATCGCCAGCGGCAGCCCGTTTACCAGCTTTACTATTTGCTCAACCGCGCCAACGTCTTTGGCGGCGGCTGGCTGGCAGACGCGCAGCGGGCGGTGGGCGCGCTGCTTGACGTTGATGAAGCCGATCTGGCGCGGGCCTGAGCATGATGCCGGGCCGGCGCGGAGGTCAGGTGATGTAACCGAGCAGCTTAAGAATGAAATAACCGGCCACGGCAATCACTATCGGCAGCACATAGAGCGAGAAAAATTGCAGAAAAATGGTGTGGCGAGGAATGACGATTTTCTCCTCTAACTGCTGACGACTACGCCCTTCTGCGCCTTTAGCATTCTCCAGAATCATCTGGTCTTCAATGCCTTCCCGCACGCGACGCGACTGCTGCCACATTCTTGCGCCTGAAGCCTGCAATGCGAGGCCGACAAAAATCAGCACGTAAATAATCCAGAAGGTGATATTGCTGCCGTGACTGAAATCCGGCACCGGCGAACGATTCCAGAAAACATCCAGAAAATGGGTGTTAAAGCGGATCATATCAATCATCACGTGCGAAAAGTCCTGCATCACCGCGTTAATCCCTTCACGCTGTTCGCGGCTTTTTTCCAGAAAAAGCATCAATGAAATCACGGTTGAAATCAGCGCGGGAATAAAAATGATCCAGCCAGCGATGCGTTTCACTATCGCAATTCTGCCAGCTTGTTGATAAGTCATGCTTACTCCTGTCCTTTAGTTTTAGGCTTTAAGTTTATCCACTGGCTGAGAAATGTGCCTGAAAAAAGTCAGGCTGTCATGTCCGGCGGCGCAATAAGACCGTTTGCGCCTGGCGCGTTTCATGTGAAATTTTAATTTACATGAAAAGAGACAGTAAGCTTTCCGCTATGTTGCATGTGCTGGTGCGCATGGCGGAGTACGCACCTCGGAGCAGCGGTCAATGTTGATGAGCACTCACCCGGTCGTTGTTCGCCGCCTGAGGGCGGGCCTGAGAGAGCGCGGCTATGTTCGCACTGAAAAGGGTCATCGCGGCGGCTGACAGTTAAGCTGCGATCTGCTCGAAATAACGCTGGAGCAGGTTTGGCGAGCCGTGGGTGAACCGGCGCTTATGGCCCCGGGCGATCGGCGCGATAATCCGACGAGCCTGGTTGAACAAGCGGTGAATAACGCGCTGGCGCAGGCCCGAAACGAGGCAGAAGCCCTACTTATTGCTTATTCATGGCTGGCTGGCGCGAAAATCTGCCGTCAGTAAGGCCGCCTGAGCGGCGATGTTGTGAGAGGCATGTTCATGGTATGGTGAGCACAATTTGTTGAACGGAGCCGTAAAATGTCTTACACCCGCCCTGTGCTTGCCGCAATTTTCGATATGGATGGCCTGCTGATCGATTCCGAACCGTTGTGGGATCGCGCAGAACTGGACATCTTTTCCACCCTTGATGTTGATCTGTCACGCCGCAGCGAACTGCCGGACACCCTCGGCCTGCGCATCGACCAGGTGGTGCGTATGTGGTACGAAACGCTGCCGTGGTCAGGCCCGGACCAGGCCGAGGTGACGCGCAGGATAATCGCGCGTTCGTTGTCGCTGGTTGAAGAAACGCGGCCGCTGCTGCCGGGCGTGGAGTCTGCGCTGAAGCTCTGTCGTGCTGAAGGGCTGAAAATCGGTCTGGCGTCCGCTTCTCCTCTGCATATGCTTGAGCGGGTGCTGGAAATGTTTAACCTGCGCGACTACTTTGACGTGCTGGCCTCGGCAGAATCACTGCCTTACAGCAAACCGCATCCGCAGGTTTATCTGGATGCAGCGGCGCGTCTCGGCGTCGATCCCCTCAACTGCGTGACGCTGGAAGATTCGGTCAACGGCATGGTGGCGACCAAAGCCGCCCGCATGCGTTCCATCGTGGTTCCAGCGGCAGAGTTTGCCGTCGATGCACGCTGGGCGCTGGCAGACGTAAAATTAGGTTCGCTTGATGAACTGACCGCTGCTCACCTTCACGGCGCCCATCCCGCCGCCTGAGTGATATAAAAACGGTGTAACCCGATCGTTATTCATCTTTGGTTACACCGTCACTGATGCCCTGCACTGTATATATCTCTATACTGGATGCATTGACAGTTATGCAGGATGTTATCATGACGGCTGAAGGCCATCTTCTTTTTGCCATCGCCAGCACTATTTTTGCCCGCCGAATCGAACTGACGCCGGAACTGGCTGGCGGCGACTGGTGGCATATCGTTCCTGCCGCGCTGCTTACCTGCCTGCTGCCCGATATCGATCACCCTAAATCATTTTTAGGGCAGCGTTTCCGCTGGGTTTCCCAGCCAATTGCCCGCGCCTTCGGTCACCGTGGCTTTACACACAGCCTGCTTGCCGTGCTGGGCGGCGTGGCGCTTTTTCAGCTCAAAGTCCCGCAGAACGGACTGGTGCCGGCCGATGTTTTTCAGGGATTAGTATTAGGTTATTTGAGCCATATCGCAGCGGATATGCTGACGCCGGCCGGGGTGCCGCTGCTCTGGCCGTGCCGCTGGCGATTCCGCCTGCCGCTGCTGACCAGCCAGAAAGGTAACCAGATGGAGCGGCTGCTCTGCTTTGCGCTGATTGGCTGCGCCATCTGGTCGCCCTCTTTTAGTGCGAGAAGCTGGCCCGCCGACGCGTTACAAATGGTGCAAAGCGGTTTTTCCCGCTTGATAAACACGCAATATGCACATTAAATCGCCGGTAAAACCACTTTAGTTATATAGCATTCCATTTGAATATATAGACGCCCGTTGGTGAGTGTTACCATGCTCCGCACCGGGCGGCATTCTGCTGCACGAAGAAAATTATCTGCTGTACGACGCGAATATACGCGTCGACCTGACTGGAGATCCGGGATGAACCTTCCTTTAATTGCCAACATCGTGGCTTTTGTCGCGCTGTTGATTGTTCTTGCCAAAAGCGGCAGCGCCAACTGGAGTCTTTCCAAAAAAGTTTTGCTGGGATTGGTAATGGGCGTGCTGTTTGGCCTTGTACTACACACTATTTATGGTTCAGAAAGCGCGGTGCTGAAAGAGTCGATTAGCTGGTTCAATATTGTGGGCAACGGCTATGTGCAGCTGTTGCAAATGATCGTGATGCCACTGGTCTTTGCCTCGATCCTCAGCGCCGTGGCGCGTCTGCATAATGCTTCGTCGCTGGGTAAAATCAGCGTGCTGACCATCGGCGTACTGCTGTTTACCACCGCTATTTCCGCGCTGGTCGGCGTGTTCGTGACCTGGCTTTTCAGGCTGGATGCCAGCGGTCTGGTGCAGGGCGCACAGGAAACGGCACGTCTTGCTGCCTTGCAAACCAACTACGTGGGCAAGGTTGCCGATCTTTCCACGCCGCAGCTTCTGTTGTCGTTTGTGCCAAAAAATCCTTTCGCCGATCTGACCGGCGCCAACCCGACGTCCATTATCAGCGTGGTAATTTTTGCGGCGTTTCTTGGCGTGGCGGCCCTGCATCTCCTTCGTGACGATCGGCCAAAAGGCGAGCGCGTGCTGGCGGCAATCGATGTGCTTCAGGCCTGGGTAATGAAGCTGGTTCGTCTGATCATGAAGCTGACGCCGTACGGCGTGCTGGCGCTGATGACCAAAGTGGTCGCCAGTTCTAACGTTAATGACATCGTCAAGCTCGGTGGATTTGTCCTGGCCTCCTATCTGGGCCTGGCGATCATGTTTGCCGTGCATGCTCTGTTGCTGTCGGTAAACGGCGTAAACCCTAAGCGCTTTTTCCGTAAAGTCTGGCCGGTGATCACCTTCGCTTTTACCAGCCGCTCCAGCGCCGCGACCATTCCGCTGAGCGTCGAAGCGCAGACCCGTCGCCTCGGCATCCCTGACTCTATCGCCAGCTTTGCCGCCTCGTTTGGCGCAACGATTGGCCAGAACGGCTGCGCCGGTCTTTATCCGACCATGCTGGCGGTGATGGTTGCGCCGACCGTGGGGATCAATCCGTTCGATCCAATGTGGATTGCCACGCTGGTGGGTATCGTCACCCTCAGTTCTGCCGGCGTGGCTGGCGTCGGCGGCGGCGCTACCTTTGCCGCGCTGATCGTGCTGCCGACGCTGGGCCTGCCGGTGACGCTGGTTGCGCTGCTGATCTCCATCGAACCGCTGATTGATATGGGTCGTACCGCGCTGAACGTAAACGGTTCAATCACTGCCGGCACGCTTACCAGCCAGTGGTTAAAGCAGACTGACAAATCGTTACTTAACAGTGACGCCGGGCACGATTTCGAACTGGCACAACGTTAATTATCCTGCGGGCTGATCGTCTTCAGCCCGTTTATTTATCAATTGCCGCAGCCTTTTCCAATTATTGGCCTTTTCTTAAGATAAAACCCTGCGCTTCTCAGGCGTATCCGACGTGCTGTTCTATAGTTAACTGCGTCAGATACGATAACTACAGGAGCAAGTAAGCATGTCGAAAGAAACCGATAATAAGGAGCTGAGTCACAATGCCCCGATGACCGGGCCGGACTCTGCAAAACCGGGAATGGATTCTCTTGCGCCCTCAGATGGTTCCCACAAGCCCGATGCGCGTCCCACCCCTCCTGGAAAACAGCCCACCGCACCCGGCAGTTTGAAAACGCCCGACACCCATAATGCTAAAATCGATGCGCTGGAAACCTTCCGTAAAGGCGGTGAAAATTTCCCTCTGACCACCAATCAGGGCACACGCATTGCTGACGACCAGAATTCACTGCGCGCTGGCACACGCGGCCCGACGCTGCTTGAAGATTTTATTCTGCGCGAAAAAATCACCCATTTCGATCATGAGCGCATCCCTGAGCGCATCGTTCACGCGCGTGGCTCTGCTGCCCACGGTTACTTCCAGCCCTATCGCGATCTGAGCGACATCACCAAAGCCGATTTCCTGCGCAATCCTGAGCAGGCGACGCCGGTGTTTGTACGCTTCTCCACCGTGCAGGGCGGAGCGGGATCGGCGGATACCGTGCGTGATATTCGCGGCTTCGCCACGAAATTCTATACCGATGAAGGTGTTTTCGACCTTGTAGGCAATAACACGCCGGTGTTCTTTATTCAGGATGCGCACAAGTTCCCGGATTTCGTTCACGCGGTAAAACCTGAGCCGCATAATGAAATTCCACAGGGTCAGTCAGCTCACGACACCTTCTGGGACTACGTTTCTCTTCAGCCGGAAACGCTGCATAACGTGACCTGGGCCATGTCCGATCGCGGCATTCCACGCAGCTACCGCACGATGGAAGGCTTTGGTATTCATACCTTCCGCTTTATCAATACCGAAGGCAAAGCCACTTTTGTGCGTTTCCACTGGAAACCGGTCGCGGGCAAGGCGTCGCTGCTGTGGGATGAGTCGCAAAAACTGACCGGCCGTGACCCGGACTTCCATCGCCGCGATCTGTGGGAAGCGATTGAAGCCGGAGACTTCCCCGAATATGAGCTGGGCGTGCAGCTCATTCCTGAAGAGGATGAGTTTAAATTTGATTTTGATCTGCTCGATGCCACCAAGCTGATCCCGGAAGAGCTGGTGCCGGTTGAGCTGATTGGTAAAATGGTGCTGAATCGCAATCCGGACAACTTCTTCGCTGAAACGGAACAGGTCGCATTCCACCCTGGCCATATCGTTCCCGGGCTGGATTTTACTAACGATCCGCTGCTTCAGGGCCGCCTTTTCTCCTACACGGATACGCAGATCAGCCGTCTTGGCGGGCCTAACTTCCACGAAATTCCGATTAACCGTCCAACCTGCCCGTACCACAACTTCCAGCGGCAGGGCATGCACCGGATGGATATCGATACCAACCCGGCCAATTACGAGCCTAACTCAATCAACGACAACTGGCCGCGTGAAACGCCGCCAGCGCCGCACCGTGGTGGTTTTGAGAGCCACCAGGAACGCATTGAGGGCCACAAGGTGCGCGAGCGCAGCCCGTCCTTCGGTGAGTATTACTCGCAGCCGCGTCTGTTCTGGAACAGCCAGACTCCGATTGAGCAGCAGCACATTGTGGATGCCTTCTCGTTTGAGCTGAGCAAAGTTGCCCGCCCTTATATCCGTGAGCGCGTGGTCGATCACCTGGTTCATATCGACGTGTCGCTGGCGAACGGCGTGGCGGAAAATCTGGGCATTGCGCTCTCTGACGAGAAGATGCACACCGCACCGCCGAAAGACGTCAACGGTCTGAAGAAAGATGCGAGCCTGAGCCTGTATGCCGTTCCAAGCGGCTCGATCAAAGGACGCCAGGTCGCACTGTTAATCAGCGACGGCGTGGTTGCCGCCGATGTTCTGGCGATCCTGCAAGCGCTGAAAGCCGAAGGCGTTCACGCGAAGTTGCTGGCGCCGCATATGGGCCAGGTTCGTGCGGACGATGGTTCTAACCTTCCCGTTGACGCGACCTTCAGCGGTCTGCCGTCGCTCACCTTCGATGCGGTTATCGTGCCGGATGGTAATATCGACGCCCTGCTGCTGAGCGGTGACGCGCGTTACTTCCTGCTGGAAGCCTATAAGCATCTGAAGGTTATCGGCCTGAGCGGCGACGCGCGTCGCTTCAAACCCCAGTTCGGCCTGGGCGATGAAGAAGAGGAAGACGGCCTGCTGACGGACAGCAAAGCAGAGGGCGTGCTGATGAGCGAGTTTATCGCTGCAATGGCTGCCCACCGCGTCTGGTCGCGCAGTCAGAAGGCGCTAAGCGTCCCTGCTTAACCCTTTTTAACGGGGTCATAAATATCAGGCAGCCGCTTCAACGGCTGCCTTTTTTTGTCACTTCATGGAGGGAGCGTTAAGAATGCGTTAAGCGCTGTAAGCAGCTGCCAATAGCGACGTTGAGACGCTTGCGTTTTCATCGCGGCAGCCTGATGCTGAGTACAGTCATAACAGGAGAAACGTCATGAAAAAGGTGATCAATACGCTTATCGCCTTAACGCTGGTCTCGCCCACGCTGGTTTTTGCTCATCCGGGTGGAGGACCAGGCGGCCCGGGCGGGCCGGGCTGGCATCAGGGCGGCGGGCCGGGCTGGGGCGGCGGACCGCGTCATTACAACTTCCTGCCGGATGCGGCGGCGGCCGTGCTGATTGGCGGACTGACCTATTACGTGCTGAACGGCAGCTATTACCAACGGCAAAACAATAATGGCTATGTGATGGTTGAGCCACCCGTCGAACGATATTCAGGCTCGATGCAGGCGCTGGACTATAACGGTGAGCGTTTTTACGTGCAGGATGGTCACTACTATCGGCGCGATATTTCAGGGCGGTATCTGGAAGTACCGCGTCCGCCGGGGTTATAAAAAAACGGCCACCTGGGTGGCCGTTTTTATTCACTCTGTCCGCGCAACCCTTACTGGTTTGCCTGCGGATCGGTATCGTACTCTTTACAGCTCTGGAAGCCGTAGTTCATGACGCGACCGGTGTCGTTATAGCTTACGAAATAGGTTTGCGGCTTACCGTCACGTTCGCCCAGTACGTAAGTCTGGCAGGTACCGCGCGCGTGAACCATGGTGATTTCAGTCGAGGCAGGGCCGGCAACATCGCGAACCTGCTGACGCGTCATTCCTTTCTTAACATCCTGAACAACGGGCTTAGTCACATAGCTTTCGGCACGGTCGTATGCCGTACAGCCAGACAGAACGGCCAGAGCCACAGCAGCACCAATAAATCCTGTTACTTTATTCATATTCTTATTCCTCGTTTATTATCCATGTGACATAAAGCCTGGAACATAACTACTGATTTATCAACTTTATGGCGCAGAAAAAAAACGTTTCAGACTCTTTAACATTCTGCCGTCTGCGCCTCATATCTGGCTGGCACGGAAAATTTTCCAGCGTCAAACGCACGTCTTTTACCACTGATTTACACTCTGCTGCCAAGGTCATGGTCATCATGACTTCCACCGATCATTCGGGTTAACTCTTCGCAGCGTACAATTTTTTCTGATGAGAGCGTAAAGCAGGCCAGCACCTCAAATTCGCTGTTGACGCCCTGCCTGTTTTCCACGGTGACATAATGGTGGGTAAAAACCGTGTCGCCCTCACCCACAACAGACCTGACGACAACCGCCATATCCTTTGCATGCGTCTTAAGAACCGCCATATGTTTCACAAAATCCCGGTACTCAAGCCACTTGCCATCAACGCACTGTTGATACGCCGGATCGAAATAGCGGGCAATGAGTTGCTCGTCATGGACAGGATGGCAAATGATATCCTGCAACATAGCGGTAATGATTTCTTTGCTACCGTTCATCTTGTCTCCTCATGTAAAGCATCAACATTACATAAACTTCTGCGTGATGTATTATCCTTATTCGGACAAGATATACGGCTAATCGGCCATTGCGATGAAAACCGCCATATTTGAATATGAGGCGCTACATGCCACCGCCTGGCACCAACATGAATCAGGCCAGTTTTACTGGCTGAGTCGTGGCATAATCATTATTGAAACTGCGCTGGCGCAATGGGCTGTCACGCCAGGTTCCGTGGGGTGGTTTCCGGCGGGTCTGCGTCACCGGGCCTGGGTGCCGACGCATGTCAGCGGTAAAAGTCTCTATCTCAATCCGTTGAGCCGTATCCCTTTCCCTTCTCAGCCCGCGATCTATGGAATGGATGCTTTTTTCCTGGCCGTTCTGGAACGCCTCTTCACCAACGCTCCCGCGCCTTCCACAGTGGAGTATCAGAACACGCTTCTGACAGTATTACGCCACGAAACAGAGCACCTGGCGGAGCTGCCGCTTCAGGTAATCTTACCGGTAGATCGCCGGGCACGAAGCGTCGCGAACACGTTAATGAAAAACCCCGGCTGCATGCTGGATCAGGCGCGTCTGGCGCAGCAGGCAGGCCTGAGTGTCAGGAGTCTGAGCCGCTTATTTCGTCAACAAACCGGGCTCAGTTTCAGCCAGTGGCGGCAACAGGCAAAGGTGGTTGTCTCTCTTCAGTGGCTGTATGCCGGCATCCCCGTCGGAGAAGTGGCATCGCTTAGCGGTTACAGCAACGTCAGCGCTTATATCGAGGTTTTTCGGCAGCGTTTCGGTAAAACGCCGGGGCAGTTTATGAACGGTAAATCCCCTGCTGAACAGGCGAAGATCAGGAAGCATAACAATGAGATATAATTGAATAATAGTGCATTAAGCTATTGTTAATGAACCCGGATTGGCCCTGCGACGCACCTTCATGGCAACCGTAACGACCTGAAAAACGCACCCGGAGTTGTTGTTTTACATCAGGCACGTTAATTTTAATGCAAACAGTTAAGACCCTGGCGCCCAACGGCGGCGCTTCACCAGAGGAGAAGTCAATGGCTCTGCAACAGGAAATTATTACCGCGCTGGGCGTTAAGCCTGAAATCGATGTCGATCGCGAGATCCGCACCAGCGTAGACTTTTTAAAATCCTACCTCAAAACCTTTCCGTTTATTAAATCGCTGGTGCTGGGTATCAGCGGCGGCCAGGACTCGACCCTGACCGGCAAACTCAGCCAGATGGCGATTACCGAACTGCGCGAAGAGACCGGCAGCGCTGATTATCAGTTCATCGCCGTTCGCCTGCCGCACGGCGTGCAGGCCGATGAGAAGGATTGCCAGGACGCAATCAATTTTATCAGGCCTGACCGCGTGCTGACCGTTAACATTAAAGAAGCGATCGCCGCCAGCGAAAAAGCGCTGCGCGACGCGGGCATTACGCTGTCCGATTTCGTACGCGGTAACGAGAAGGCCCGCGAGCGTATGAAGGCGCAGTATAGCATTGCCGGTATGACCGCCGGAGTGGTAGTCGGCACCGATCATGCGGCGGAAGCGGTAACCGGTTTCTTCACCAAATACGGCGATGGCGGCACCGATATCAACCCGATTTTCCGCCTGAATAAAGGCCAGGGTAAACAATTACTTAAAGCGCTCGGCTGCCCGGAACATCTCTATCTGAAACACCCCACTGCCGATCTTGAAGACGATCGTCCCGGTTTGAAAGATGAGGTGGCGCTGGGCGTCACCTATGAAATGATCGACCGCTATCTGGAAGGGAAAACGATTGATGCGGATGCGGCGAAGATCATCGAAAACTGGTATCTGAAAACGGAACACAAACGCCGTCCGCCAGTGACGGTGTTCGACGATTTCTGGAAGAAGTAATCTGGCCGGGCGGCGTACAGCCGCCCTCTTCTTACCACTTTATCGTAACTATTCAGCGCCCTTCGAAGAATAACTCGCTGCTTTTTTCTCCGCCGCTTGCCTGTTACACTGTACAAGTAACCAGTAACCGGAGTGCAATGTGGGCAGACGTGTAACAAGCCATCGCCTGGAGTTTGAACCGGCGGCCATCTATCAGTATCCCGAACACTTACGACACTCGCTGGAAGGCTTACCTTCGCTGCCGGGCGTGTATATTTTTCACGGTGAAAGCGAAACCATGCCGCTCTATATCGGCAAAAGCGTGAATATTCGCAGCCGGGTGATGTCCCATTTCCGTACCGCCGGTGAGGCGAAGATGCTGCGACAGTCGCGGCGCGTGAGCTATATCACCACCGCAGGCGAGCTTGGCGCGCTGCTGCTTGAAGCGCAAATGATTAAGGTGCAGCAGCCGCTGTTTAATAAACGACTGCGCAAAAACCGTCAGCTCTGCTCGCTACGCATTTCGCAGGACAAGCCGAGCGTGGTCTACGCGAAAGAGGTGGATTTTTCCCATACGCCTGACCTGTTTGGCCTCTTTTCAAGTCGCCGGGCGGCGCTTGAGACGCTGCAAAAAATCGCCGATGAGCAGCGCCTCTGTCTGGGCCTGCTGGGGCTGGAAAACGTCTCCAGGCACCGCGCCTGCTTTCGCGCCAGCCTTGGGCGCTGCGCGGGTGCCTGCTGCGGAAAAGAAACGCCGGAGGCGCATCATGCGCGTCTGCTGACGTCGCTGGAGCGGGTTCGGGTACAGTGCTGGCCGTGGGAGGGCGCCGTCGCCGTCATTGAAGAAGGCGCCACGCATACGCAAATTCACGTTATCAACAACTGGTTTTACCTGGGATCGGTTGAGGATCTGTCGCAGGCGAGCGCCCTGACCTCCACGCCGCGGGGTTTCGACAGCGACGGCTATAAAATATTGTGTAAACCGGTGATCGGCGGCAAATTTCCCATAATTCCGTTGTCATAAAAAAACCGCCGATGCTGCCCACGGTTTAAGGTGGGCAACGTCGGCGGTTTCATGAGACGAGAAAAACGATTAACTTGCTGGTGTAAGCAGCTTGCCTTCATGCTTTGGTTTTTCGGTCAGGCGCTTTTCAAAGTTTTGATTAAACTGTTTTTTCTGCTCCGGCGTCAGGATGTTATAGAGCTTGTTCTGCGTCTCCATCATTTTCAGCGCACGGTCTTTACTGTCTGCCGTCATCTTCGTGGCCTGCGCATCGGCTTTCGCCCGATCGAAGCTGTCTGAGGCAATCACATCATGCATCGCGCGGCGCTCTTCCAGTGAAGGACGCGGCATATCTTTGTGCGCCTCTTTCATAATAGTGCGCATCTGCTCTTTCTGAGCATCGGTCAGGTTAAGGCCTTTAAACATGTCATGCATGCCGCCGGGACGCATCGGCTTGTGCATCGGGAGGGTGGTTTTTTCTGCCGGTGCAGGAGTCATGTTATCCGCTGCTGCATGCACAATATTTGCCGCGCCCATCGCCAGTGTCACAGCCACAACAAGAGAAGTTAATTTACGCATCATTATATTCCTTACTTTGCTTTTGGGGCGACGCAATGTCGCGTTGTCGAAGAGAAGTTTACTGCGCTGAACGTCAATAATTCAGAGGCTGAGTAAAGCCCTGAAAGCGTAAAAGATAATTGCGCAGCGATCGTGGAGGAAAAAGGAAGATTTGCGTGAGAAATTGCTAACAGATATGAATTTCAACGTAAAAAAAGCAGAAAGTAAGGAGGAAGATACTATAAAACATCCGCCGCTTCCGTGCGGCGAAAACGTATCAGCTTAGTTTTTCATTATGCGCGTTATCCTCAACCAGCATCAGCCCGGCGCGCTGGCCAATTGCCACGTCAGGATTGGGAAACATCACGTATTCACGCGCCTGCTGCACGAAATACCGCTTTTCGCCCGCCTCGGCCAGCAACGTTCCCTGCGGGAAGGCGGTGAAGTTCAGCGTGTCGCCGCTCATATGCAGCGTGAAGCTTTCCGCATCGCGGGTGATCTGCTGCGAAACCCGATAGCGCTGCGGCGCGCTGGCTACCGCAGGCAGCGGTTCGCCGCTGAGCAATGCCGCCAGCGCCTGCCGGGCGGCATCGAACTGACTGAGATCGTTAGTGCCGAACGGCCGCGCTTTGCCCAGTTCAAGTGTGCAGCTTGCAGCGCTGAAATGTTGGCAACTGTAGTGGCTGAAGGTGCCGCCCGGCGCGCGATGAAACACCAGCGCTTCCAGCCCTGCGGCGCTCAGCCAGTGCATAAAATCATCCGGCCACGGCGACCTGCGTAGTGGCAACACGCCGAAGCGCGGATGGTAAGAGCCGCGGATCGCGGTATGCAAATCAAGGTGCCAGCGCACTTCTTCGCCGCCGCCCGCCTGCCAGAATGTCTCCATCGCCTGCTCAAGACGCCAGGCGCGACGCGCTTCCGGGCAGTCCTCATACTGCTGCCAGCGACCGCCGAACAGCCGATTGATATCGCAGCGCAGATAGCGTTTGCCAGCGCGTAGCGCGGGCGGATTGCCGTAAATCACCAGCAGTCGGACAGCGAGTGGCCGGTTGCCCAACAGCAACTCACTGACCAGCGCATTCAGGATCTCCACCGGTGCGGTTTCATTGCCGTGCAGGCCGGCAGACACAACCACCGCCTGCGCCGCATCGGCGTGCGGTGTTATTTCCAGAATGCCTTCGTCGAGCCAGCGCCAGCTAAGATGATCGCTGCGACCGGCGCGTTGGGTGGGCGCGCCACCGCTTAATGTCTGTGCTAAAAAGTCCTGCATAAGTCTCCTTGTTATCTGTTTTTCGCCCTCCCTGCGCTGGGGCGCGCCGTCTCCGACGCGCATTGTCGACCATGACTACTGCTGAAAAGGATAAACATTTCCTAAGTCTAGCAGCCTTGTCAGTTCATCAAGTGCCTCACGTCCTTCGGTCAGCAACTGCGGATCGGCCAGATCCTGCTGAGAAAGGCGATCGCGGTAATGACGATCGACCCAGTCGTTCAGCGTGACAAACAGCCGATCGTTCATCATCACCGCCGGGTTGACCGCCGCCTGCTGCGCGTCATCCAGCACCACGCGCAGCCGCAGACAGGCCGGGCCGCCGCCGTTACACATGCTCTCGCGCAGGTCGAAAACCTGAAGCTGGTCGACTGGCCCGCCGCGCTCAACCAGCTCGCACAGATAGCGCCACACGCCCGCCTGCTGACGCGCCTCTTCCGGCAGCACCAGCATCATTTTACCGTCCGCTTTGCTGAGTAACTGGCTGTTGAACAGATAAGTCGCCACGGCATCCCCCACGCTGACGCGCGCCTCAGGTACCTCAATGGCGACAAAGCCGGGCACTTTTTCGCGCAGCCTTTCCAGCAGCGCTTCCTGATGCAAAAACGCCTGCTGATGACAGAACAGTACCTGCTGATTACTGACGGCGATCACATCGTTGTGAAATACGCCCTGGTCGATAACCGCCGGATTCTGCTGCGCAAACACCGTCCGCGCCTCATCAAGCTGATGCAATCTGGCGACCGCTTCGCTGGCTTCCCGCGTCTGCCGCGCCGGATAGCGCGCCGGCACCAGCCCGCCGTTGCCCTCTTCGCGGCCAAACACAAAGAGCTGCACGCCGGGTTCGCCGTAGGCCGTACTTAAGCGATTGTGATTTGCCGCGCCTTCATCGCCAAACATTGATACCTGCGGCAGCGCGTCGTGAACCGTAAAATGTTGCGCATCGCTGAAAATTGCCCGCAGCAGCGCGCCGGTGGTCGGCGCTTCCATTGCGCGGTGAAATTTATTATTGAGGTTAGCGACCGTCAGGTGCACGCGCCCGTCGGCGCTGTCGGCAGAGGGCGATACGGTGGCGGCGTTAGCGACCCACATGGCTGACGCGGAACTGGCGGCGGAAAGGAAGTGCGGCGCCTGGCGGGCCGCTTTTTCCACCACCTGCGCATCGCTGCCGCCAAAGCCGATCTGCCGCAGCGCGGCGATATTCGGGCGCTCGTGCGGCGGGATCACTCCCTGCACAAAGCCCATATCGGCCAGCGCCTTCATTTTCATCAGCCCCTGCTTTGCCGCCAGTTTCGGATTAGACAACTGATGCTGATGACGCGTTGACGCCTCATTACCAAAGGAGAGGCCAGCGTAGTGATGCGTCAGCCCCGGCAGGCCGTCGAAATTGGCTTCACGCACGCTCACTTCGCACCTCCTTTCTGACTGAAATCAAGACCGGGCGACAGCGCGGCAGGCAGTTGCAGATCCGGCGACTCAAGCGACGCCATCGGCCACGCGCAGTAGTCCGCCGCATAGTATGCGCTGGCGCGATGGTTCCCGGAGGCGCCCACGCCGCCGAAAGGCGCGCTGCTGGCGGCGCCGGTCAGCGGTTTATTCCAGTTGACGATACCGGCGCGCGCCTCGATCAACAGCTTTTCAAACAGCGCACGCTGCGGCGAAATCAACCCGCAGGAGAGCCCGTAGCGCGTGGCATTAGCGCGTGTTATTGCCTCATCGATATCGTCATAGCGGATCACCGCCAGCAGCGGGCCAAAGACCTCTTCATCCGGCACGTTTTCAAGCGAGGTGATATCGATGATGCCCGGCGTCAGGATCGCGCTGCGGCGATCGGGCCAGCGCATCGCCAGCAAAACCGCACCACCCGCATCGACGCGCGCCTGCCATCCGGCAAAAACCCGTTCCGCCGCCGCAATCGAGATAACGCTGCCCATAAACGGCTGTGGCTCCTCGTCCCAGCCGCCGACCTGAAGCCTGCCCGCCACGTCCACCAGCCGGGCAAGAAAGGCATCGCCGTCTGCGCCACGCCTGACCAGCATGCGGCGCGCGCAGGTACAGCGCTGTCCTGCGCTGATAAACGCCGACTGTATGGCGATGTTGACCGCCGCGTCGATATCCTGAAAATCTTCGACGATCAGCGCATTGTTGCCGCCCATCTCCAGCGCCAGCATCTTATCCGGCTGTCCGGCAAACTGACGATGAAGCTGATAGCCTGTTGCCGCACTGCCGGTAAAGAGGACGCCATCGATGTCTGACTGTGCGGCCAGCGCCTGGCCGCACTCGCGGCCGCCCTGCAACATATTCAGCACGCCGTCCGGCAATCCCGCCTCTTTCCACAGCGCCACGGTGTGCTCTGCCGTCAGTGGGGTCAGCTCGCTGGGTTTAAATACCACGGTGTTACCCGCCAGTAATGCAGGCACGATGTGGCCATTTGGCAGATGAGCCGGAAAATTGTAAGGGCCGAACACCGCCATCACGCCGTGCGGACGATGGCGCAGCGACGATTCGCCGCCGGCGGCTTCGCCCGTGCGCTCATGATAAGCCTTAACGGAAATGGCAATCTTGTTGATCATCGCCTGCACTTCGGTCTGCGCTTCCCAGCGCGGCTTGCCGGTTTCTTTAGCAATAACCTCTGCCAGCCGGGCTTTGTTTTGCTCCAGAAGCGCGGCAAATTTTTCAGCAATTCCCTGACGAAAGCTGAACGGCTGTCGCGCCCAGCCGGTAAATGCTTTGCGCGCGGCCAGGCACGCTGCTGCAACCTGCTGCGAGCTGGCGGCGTTGCCCTGCCAGAGCAGCTCGCCGGTCACCGGCTGATACTTCGTGACGTTGTCACCTTCTCCGTTAATCCATTCTCCATGAATAAAGTGCGTCATGCTGTTTTTTCCTCCCGGCTCAATGTTACAACGCGCAGCGCGTCGCCCGTTTCACAGCGTAAAATAGCTGCCTGCTCCTCTGTTAACGGCAGGGTTTCCGCCCTGGGATCGGCATTCAACAAGGTGACGCGGAAATCGTGATAGCGTTCGTTCGCCACCAGGCAGAGCGGCTGCGTCTCATCTGGCTCGCCCCGCGTCGCTTTTACCACGCGGCTTTTTCGGATGGCGCGAACCCGATCAATCTCGCACTCCAGCGTCGGGCCGCCGTCGAAAATATCGATGTAATGAAGGTAGCGAAATCCTTCCGCTTCAAGCACCGCGCGGGCGGGCGCGGTGTGCGGATGCGTTTCGCCAATTACCGCCTGCGCGTCAGGGGACAAATAGTCAATGTAGAGCGGGTGTTTCGGCATCAGTTCGGCAATAAACGTTTTTTGCCCGGTGCCGCAAAGATAGTCCGCCTCGCTGAAGGACATGGAAAAAAAACGGCTACCGACGCTTTCCCAGAACGGCGAATGGCCATTTTCGTCGATGACGCCGCGCATTTCCGCCACCACCTTCTGCATAAAGCGATCGCGAAAGGCCGCCATAAACATAAAGCGTGATTTGGAAAGCAGATAGCCGTTTTTGCCGTTGCGATAGTCAGCATCAAGAAACAGCGTGCAGAGCTCGCTGCTGCCGGTATGGTCATTGCTGAGCGACAGCGTTGGCAGCACGTTATAGACGTTCAGTTCGCGTGAGGCGTGCACTTGCGTCCCTACGCGAAAGTTGTACCACGGCTCCTGCAACCCCACCGCCACCTCGATCGCGCAGATGCCTACGGCCTTCCTGCTCTCGCTCTCTTCCAGCACAAACACATAACCCTGCTCGGCACGCGGCAGCGTACCCTGCCAGGTTTGCAGCGAGCGCTCGATGCGCGCGGAAAGCGTGTCGCTGTCCGCTGGCAGTGAGGTCAGGCCGCCGCCGGTTTTACCGGCAAGCGTCAGCAGCTGCGCAAGATCGTCCCGCTCAACGGGGCGGATCACCATCATGATCCCGCTCCTTCAACCACCGCGCGGCAGGCACGTTCGAACCGCGCCAGCCCTTCTTTCACCTCCTGCTCAGTGATGATCAGCGAGGGCGCGAAGCGGATCACGCTGGCGCCGGCGATCAGCACCATCACGCCCTCAGCAGCGGCGGCCTGATTAAACAGTTTCGCTTTGCCGCTGAAGTCCTGATTAAGCACGCAGCCAATCAGCAGCCCCAGCCCGCGAATGTCGCTGAACAGGTGCAGGCGTTGATTGATGTCGTTCAGCGCCTCCACAAACCAGCGATGTCGCTCCGCCACGCCCGCCATGACCTCTGGCTGGTTAATCAGCTCCATGACTTTACCGCCCACCGCACCTGCCAGCGGATTGCCGCCGTAGGTGGTGCCGTGGGTACCCACGCCGAGCGCCTTTGCCAGCGGCTCGGTGGTCAGCATCGCGCCAATAGGAAAACCGCCGCCCAGCGCTTTTGCCGTGGTCAGCACGTCAGGCGTGACGTTGTAATGCATATAGGCATAGAGCCAGCCCGTGCGACCGACGCCGGTTTGCACTTCATCAAAGATCAGCAGCGCCTGATGTTTATCGCAAAGTTCACGCAGGCCGCGCAGGAAAGCAGGTTCAGCAGGCACCACGCCGCCTTCGCCCTGAATCGGTTCGACGATCACCGCGCAGGTCTGGTCGTTAATCAACGCTGCCGCAGAAGCAAGGTCGTTATAAACGGCATGCTGAATATTACCGGGCAGCGGAGCAAAATCTTTTGAATAGGCGGGCTGACCGCCCGCTGAAACGGTAAATAACGTACGGCCATGAAACGCATTGTTAAACGCCACAATGCCGCTTTTCTCTTCCCCTGCCCGATCGTGCGCCACCTTACGCGCCAGCTTCAACGCGGCTTCATTGGCCTCTGCGCCTGAATTGCAGAAGAAAACGCGATCGGCAAAGGTTGCGTCGATCAGCCTTTTCGCCAGACGCAGTACGGGCTCATTGGTATAACCATTGCCGGTGTGCCAGAGACGCGTCGCCTGCTCTGTGAGCGCCTGTTGCAAGTCGGGATGGGCGTGTCCTAATGCGTTGACTGCGATGCCGCCGGCAAAATCGATATAGGATTTCCCTTGTTGATCCCAGAGCGTCGAGCCCTGCGCACGAACGGGTACAAAGCTGGCAGGTGCATAAGTTGGAACAATCCATTGGTCGAAATCATTACGTGATACGGATGATTGCATGGCGGCCTCTGTTTGACCGCTCACCGGAAGGTGAACGAAAAGTATTGATAGTGTTAATGAAATGATTCATTGCGCTCTCACTGTAAATTGCATGCTTCATGCCAGCCAGTGGTAAAAATGCATAAATCGATTTCAACAACGGAATATCAACAGGTTACGTTCGATCCATATTCAGGTAATTTGCATAATTAGTGAATAAGTGTCTGATGGCGACAGGAACACCAGATTGAAAAGAGATGAATTATGCATTTATAAAATAAAATATCGCTTTTGTGATCGCTGGCAGCATTGTTGTTCAAAAGGGTGCGCTTAATGCACCCCTGTTGCCCATCTGCACGATTTGCGGGCAGGGAAACAGCGCTTGCGAGGTAGCTGGGTTGGCGGCGAGAGCAAACAGTTAATGGCGCCTTTCTCAGTCAACCAGGTCCTGCAACTCATCGACAGTGAGATGACTCGACAGCGCGCTGAGCTGGCCGAATAATGGATCCCATTCCTGAATATCCAGGTGTGCAATGAGATTTTCACGAGCAAACGGATCTGCTTTGACCATCATCTGAACCTCATCCCGCGTTTCAGCCCTGAAAATAAGAAAGCCAGCCCGCAGCGGTGTGTTCTTCAGCGGGCCGGACGCTAACAGTTTTCCCTGTTTGATCAGCTCTTTCAGGTAAAGCACATGTTCACGAACAAAGGTATTCCACTCGATACCTTCCGGATGGTCCATTCTTACGATATAGATGCTCATCAATTCTCCGACCTGTAGATTAAGTAAAAAACAAGCATAATGCGTATCCACAGTTTTTAAAACGAACCCGTATGGCGTTCTGAAACAACCCGGAGTTGTTAATGCTTGATAAACTGACGGGCATGCGAACCTTTGTTGCTGCGGTACAAACAGGTTCGTTTGTTGCCGCCGCCGCCAGGCTGAGCATGTCTCCGCAAATGGTGGCGCGCCATATAGCGGCGCTGGAGAAGACGCTGGAAACCCGCCTGCTCAACAGAACGACACGCAGGCAAAGCCTCACCCCTACCGGCTCTCTGTACTTCAGCCGGTGCGAAGCCATTTTGCAGGCGATTGATAATGCCGAGAGAGAAGCAAGCGGCGCTGCCGAAATCCCTTCAGGTACGCTGCGGCTGAATGCGCCGGTGACGTTCGGGCGTTATGCCTTAGCGGAATTTTTGAGCCAGTTTCTCGGGCGTTATCCGCTAATGAGTATTGAACTCACCCTGTCCGATGAGGTTATCAATCCGGCCTCTGAGGATTTTGATATGGTCATCCGCATTGGCGAACCCGATAAGCATCTCAGGCTTGCAGCGAAACCGTTGTTGCCCTACCGGCTTATTGTCTGTGCTGCCCCTCAGTATCTGGCAAGTCATGGCTGGCCGACGCATCCCTCAGACCTGGAACATCACGAGTGCCTTGGTTTTTCCCCGTGGCCGGCGGGGTTAACCTGTCAATGGCCCTTTACCAGCAGCGACGGGCTTACAGAAGTGACGGTAACTTCCCGACTGACAATTAACGATTGGGGGGCAATACTCGAAGCGGCATTAAAAGGCGCGGGCGTGCTGATGGGTTATGAAAAGGGACTTGAACAACCGGTTAAAAAGGGACAACTCGTTACCCTGTTGGAAGACTATAAAATTCCCGAACGGGTGATGAACGTGTTATATGACGCTTCGCGGGCAAACGAAACCCGCTATAAGATTTTTATTGATGAGTTGTGTGACTATTTTAACGAATAAAGCGTGTCGACAGCCTCAGCAAGAAAGCGCGCGTTATCGCATTAAATAAGCGCTGCCGTGTGCAGCGCAAAACAGGCGCCATAAAAAACCGGCGGCCATTGCATTACGTTAATCGATAACATCGAAACACTTAAGTTTTACAAATAAAATTCAATGCTATTTATATAACGCTGAATAATTACTTATAGCTCACGCCCATCAATAGCATTGCGTTATTTATTTGATTTTAAATTGTTATTATAATGATAAATAAATCATTATTTTCAAATAATTAACTAAAATATTCTTCACAATGATGCTCAATTTATTATGCTTTACGGCAAAATACGCGATCGCCGTCCTTATTTTACATTTTGTTACATGTATTTATTTCTCTCCTCTCACCTTGCTGTGTAATTTCTCCATGACGCAAACGGACGTCAAATAATAAAACGAACAGGGTGTTCAATATGATAAAGCGTAAATTACTGGCATGGGCCATCCCTGCCCTTCTTGGAATAAGCAGTGTCAACGCCGCAGACGTTTATAATAAAGACGGAAACAAGCTGGATCTTACCGGAAAGGTTGACGTCAGCCGGCTCATCTCCTCCGATAAAAATAAAGAGGGGGATGACAGCTATGCCCGTTTCGGATTTATCGGTGAAACGCAGATTTCTGAGCGGATCACCGGCTATGGTGTCTGGCAGTATCAGTTTCAGCTGAACAACAGTGAAGACGCGGCCGCAGGCGCACACAGGAACAATCGCACCCGCCTTGGCTATGCTGGCCTGAAATTTGGCGATTTCGGTTCCTTTGATTATGGCCGCAACATCGGGCTGATTTACGACGTGCTGGCCTACACCGATATGCTGCCGAAGTTCGGCGGTGATTCCGCAGGCAGCGATCTTTTCCTCACCAGTCGCGCAACCGGCGTGGCAACCTGGCGTACCAGCAATTTCTTCGGCCTGGTGGATGGACTGAGCATTGCGGCACAGTATCAGGGTAAAAATGAGCGCACCGGCGATGAGGCCGTTCGACGTGCAAACCGTGAAGGCTACGCCGCGTCCATTCAGTATGTGGATGATTCCGGCATTGGCGCCGTTGCCGCGTGGGCCAGCGTCGGGCGTACTGAGGCGCAGAACGCCGTTGAACTGGGCAAAGGCGACCGTGCGGAACTGTGGTCTGCGGCGCTGAAGTATGACGCGAACCAGCTTTATCTTGCCGCGATGTACGGCGAAACGCGCAACGCGGCCTGGATACCCGGCGGCAACGGGTACGCCAATAAGGCGCAGCTCATTGAGATTGTGGCGCAGTACCAGTTCCTGAACGGCTTCCGCCCCTCTCTGGCCTATGTCGCCTCGCGCGGTAAAGACATTGAGCAAATTGGCGATGCCGATATCATCAAGTACGCCAGCGTGGGAGCAAAGTACTACCTGAACAGCAATATGTCGCTCTATGCGGATTACCGCATCAACCTGCTTGAAGACGACAACAAGCTGGGCCTCTCTACTGACGACATTACCGGCGTGGGGATGGTTTACCAGTTCTGACCGCTTTGCCGCATGGATGTTGTACCGATCGCTTTCAGAAGTTGAAAGCGCTTCCCTCCGGACAGGGGCATCTGCCCCTGTTTTTTTCGGCACTCGTTTATGGTGCCATCAAATCCAGAGCGTCCGTGCTTTGCAGCGTTACCGGCGCCACCAGCTTCAGGGTGATCCAGTTGGACGTGACGCGCTGCTGTTTGCTGTCTTCAAGCGTCACCGAAAGATGGTATTCGTTGCTGGCCCCGGGTGAACTGTCCCATGACGGGATAATAATGCTCCAGCCCTGCGGATCGGCGTTGTTTGCCGGCGGCGTCAGGCTGAGCTGCTGCGTATCGCCCTGCCAGCTTACCCCTTTGATCGGATTCGCATTGCGGATCTGCAATTTCAGCGGCAGCGTCTCGCCTGGCTGCACCTGCCACGGCGGCGTGGCAAGAAATACCGTCAGCGTTTTGCGCTGGCGAAACTCCATGACCGGCGTATTGTTGCGCGCAACCGCATCGTAGCGGCTGCCACTGAGCGAACGCGCCGCCGCCACGTTATCGGCAGAAAGCTGCTTGCTCAGCGCCACGCCGATCTGATAGTTCATTTTCAGGCCGAACTGATCCTGAGATTCGCCGGTATCTGCCGTTTTATGTGACGCAGTAAGCGTAAAAAGCGGCACCGGCGTATAGCTCACGCCAACCTTAACGGCGGAGGGATTGCTGCCGGTGGTGCCGCTGTTAAACAGGTCCACGTTATCGCCAAGGTACTGTTCATAGCTGAGCGAGACGCCCAGTTGCCGATAAAACGGCAGATAGCCCTGCGTGGTGATGTCGTAACCGCGCGCCATTCTCATTTCAGAGACGGCGCTGCGCTCGCGCCAGCCTGACAGCGGCTGATAATAGTTGGCGGAAAGCCGGAGGAAATCGCCCCACGCCTCTGCACCCAGGGAGCCGCGACGGAGATCGGACTCAAAAAGCTGATCGACAAAGGCGTTATAGCCCAACCGCCAGTCACCCGCCAGCCAGCGTTGCCCCAGCCCCGCATTGCCGACCAGGCCGTAATCGCTCTGCTCAACCCCAAGCTGGCTGAAAGTAAGATACTGGTAGTTGTCCTGCCACGGCGTAATAAGCTGTGCGGAGGTGCCGTTGAAGCTGCCGTCTTCATCCACCTTTAGCGACAGATCGGCGCGTCCGTACGGAGAAAGCATGCTCTTTCCTTCGTTTTCAACGCGTCGGGCGGCTTCATCGCGAAAATGGTTAAACGCCCACTGGCCTGCCTGAGTGCTCAGCGACGTATCGTCACTGCTGTCCATGCTGGCCTGACCGATGCTCTTCATCGCTTCGGCGATGCGTTTGGCCAGCGCGGCGTCTGCTGCACTGGCGCTCCCCAGATCGGGAAGCTGTGAAAAACGATCGGGATCGCTGAAAGGCGCGTCCGATACGGTCTCCGCGCGGACGGCAGTAAACGTGAGGAGCGTCACCAACGACGCGTAAAGCGAAAAACGCAGTGGATTGAGTTTGCTCATAACCTCATTAATTGCTGTAAATCAAGACGATTTTTAAACCAAAGTGTCGGATAGCTCACAAATTTGCTGAATAACCACCTTAACACAGTTTTTGTCAGGAAAGGTAACGGCCCGCCCCGGGCGGGTAAGCAGGAAAACGAAGCGATAGCACACTGGTAAAGTGGCGAAATATCAACCAGACTTTGCACGAGACTTTTATCAGGGAGTTATGACATGAAAAGAGTAGCGCTCGGCCTGATGTTCTGCACGATGACCGCCAGCGCGGCGGAGGTATTTACGCTCAGCTCGCCCGACTTCAGCGATAACGCACTGCTGGATAAGAAGTTTGCGGGGAATGCAGAGGGTAAACCCGCCTGTACCGGCGAGGGGATTTCGCCCGCGCTGAGCTGGAGCAATCCGCCTGCCGGCACCAAAAGCTACGCGCTGACGTTGGTGGATACGGTCGGCGCCAAAGGCATTGGGGTTAACCATATGGTGGCTTATAACATCCCGGCCCAACGCAGTATGTTCGCCCGGGGAGAACTGACGAAGGGCAAAGACTATACCGGCGGTAAAAATACCCCCGGCACGCTTCACTATTATGGCCCCTGCCCGCCGTCTGGCAGCGGAGCGCATCACTATATCTTTACGCTGATCGCTACCGACCTGGCGCCAGATGCTCTGCCGCAGGGGCTGACGCGTGAAGAGCTGATCGGCAAGCTTAAGGGCCATGCGCTGGGCGCGGCGGGCCTGGTGGGACGATTCGGTAACGATTAAGACATAATCAGACCGCCGTCGACGTTCATGGTCTGTCCGGTGATGTAGCGTGCATCATCGGACGCTAAAAAGGCCACCAGTCCCGCCACGTCCTGCGGCTGCCCTGCGCGCTTCAGCGGAATGCCCTGAACCCATTCCGCCATCAGTTCGCCCTTGCCGTACTGTTTCCCTTCGCTGCTGAGCATCTCGCCCCAGACGCGGTCGTTATAATCCCACATTTCGCTTTCAATGATACCGGGGCAAAACGCGTTGACGGTGATGTTCCACGGCGCCAGCTCGTGCGCCAGGCTCTGTGTGATGCCGATCACGCCCATTTTGCTGGCGGCGTAGTGCGGCGTATAGATAAATCCCTGCCGCCCCTGACCGGAAGAGGTATTAATCAGGCTGCCAGCGCGCTGCTTAACCATATACTTCGCCGCTTCCCGGCAGCAGAGCCAGACGCCGGTGGTGTTAACCGCCAGGATTTTCTCAAAATCGGCTTTCGGCATCCGTTCAAACGTATCAATGGTGATCACCCCTGCATTTTGCACAGAGACGTCAACGCTGCCAAAGCGTTCTGCACTCTGCCGGTAGAGATCCTGTACCTGCGATTCATCCGTCACATCTGCCTCCAGCGAAAGGATTTCGCCGCCATAGTCGCCGCGCAGCTGCTCTGCGGTCGCATGAACGCGCGCCGCATTGGACACCATCACCAGGTTTGCACCGTCGCGGGCGAACCGTGCGGCGATACCCGCGCCGATCCCGCGACAGGCGCCGGTGATCACCACGGTTTTCCCCCTAAAATTGCGCTCCATCACTCTCTCCTTATTTAATGATCAGACGGGCTGCCAGCGCGTACGCGTGACAGCGTCACGCCAGCCCTGCCAGGTCTGTTGCAGTTGATGATGACGCTCTGCGTCAGGAAGCCAGCTGTCGTGCTCAGGGAGCAGCAGCCTCAGTTGATTGTCGGTCAGGTGTTCAAGCGCACGGCGAGCCAGCAGGCCAGCGCCCAGCGCGGAGAGCTCCGGCGTGGCGCTGCGGGCGACCGGGCACCCAAGCAGGTCGGCCTGAAACTGCATCAGCCAGGCGTTTTGCGTCGGGCCGCCGTCCACCATCAGCCGGTCAAGATGAAAATCAGGATGCTGACGCATCGCCTCAATCACATCGGCGATTTGATAGGCAATCGCCTCCAGTGCCGCGCGGATCAGGTGCGCAGGCGTCACGCCCCGGCTCAATCCACAAATAACGCCGCGCGCGCGATCGTCCCACCAGGGCGCGCCTAAGCCGGTCAGTGCGGGAACAAAATAGGTGCCGAGCGTTGACTCCACGCTGGCGGGCAGCTCGTGCAGGGCGCGGCTCAGCACCTGTCCTTTCCCGTCGGTCAGTCCGGTCGCCTGCGCCATCCAGGCAACGCCGTCGCCGGTGTGCGGAATGTTGCCCTCCAGCCCCCAGGTGATGCGCTCGCCGTCGCGCCAGGCGACGGTGGTGGCAAGCTGCGTCAATGAGGTGTCGGGCGTCAGCAGCGGCGCCATCACCGATGAGCCGGTGCCATAGGTGGTTTTTACCGCGCCGGGCAGGCCCAGCCCGTGGCCGTACAGCGCCGCGTGGGAATCGCCGATCATCGCCATGATCGGCAGGCCGTCGGGAATGCCGCTCAGCCCTGAGGTAACGCCAAACAGCCCGGCGGACGGCAGGATTTGCGGCAGCGCGGCGCGCGGCAGACCAAACAACGCCAGCATCTCGTCGTCCCAGTCGCCGGTTTGCAGGTTCAGGAGCTGGGTGCGGGAGGCGTTAGAGGTATCGCAGCGAAACTGTTTGCCGCCGGTAAAGTGCCACAGCAGCCAGGCGTCAATGGTGCTCAGACAGATTTCGCCGCTGGCCGCACGCGCATGACCCTCAGCCAGGCTGTCCAGCAGCCAGCGCATTTTCGACGCGGAAAACAGCGGTGCTACAGGCAGCCCGGTAATGGCGCGAATCCGCGCTTCCTGTCGATCGTGTCGAAGCTGTTCGCACAGCGCAGCCGAACGGGCGCACTGCCAGCTCAGCGCCGGGCCGAGCGGCGCGCCGCTGGCGCGGTACCAGCCGATCGCCGTTTCGCGCTGGTTACTGATGGCAAGGCAGGCAACGCGGTTTTCACCGACGCTCTGAATCACCTCGCGCAGCACGGTCAGCGACATGTTCAACAGCGTCATACCTTCCTGTTCCACCCAGCCCGGCTGCGGCGTGGAAACCGACAGCGGCCGCGAGGCTTTTGTCAGCACCGCACCGCGCGCGTCAATCGCCACCGCCTTCACATTGCTGGTGCCCTCGTCCAGAGCAATAATCAGATCTCTAGCCATGACTGACCTCAGACAACGGTGTGGCAGCCTGCTTTTTTTCGTGGCGACGCATCAGCACCACTTTGCTTTGCAGACGCTGCTGGAACTGGTCGATCACCACGGCGGTAACAATAACCACCCCTTTGATGACCATCTGCCAGAAGTCGCTGACGCCCATCATCACCATGCCATCGGCGAGGAACACAATCACAAAGGCGCCGATAATCGAGCCGGAGACCCGTCCGCGTCCGCCCGCCAGCGCCGTGCCGCCGAGCACGGTCGCGCCGATGGCGTCCATTTCAAACATGTTGCCGGTCATCGGGTGCGCGGTTTGCAACTGCGAGGCCACCACCAGCCCGACCAGCCCGGCGCAGAGGCCGGAGAAGGCGTAGACAAACATTTTCACTTTCACAATCGGTACGCCCGCCAGTCGCGCGGCGGATTCATTACCGCCGCTGGCGTAGATATAGCGTCCCAGCGGCGTTTTACGGGTGATATAGAGGCCGAGCAGCAGAAAGCCGACCATCAGCCAGATAGGGAGATAGACGCCCAGCAGCTTCCCGGCGCCGAGAAAAGCGAAACCGGTGTTGCCGAGCGGCGCGAAGCCCACCAGGTTGGCATAGGTGCCACCGTCGTTGAACAGCAGCGCCGCGCCGCGCGCGACGTACATCATGCCCAGCGTGCAGATAAAGGGCGCCACGCCGAGACGCGTGATCACCACGCCATTGATCAGGCCAATCACCACGCCACACAGCGTCACCACCAGGATCACTTCCGGCACGTTCAGAAAGAGCAGTTGCTCACCCCAGATGGGCAGGCCGTTGGTGAGTAGTGCACCCGCCACCATGCCGCAGATGCCCGCCACCGCCCCCACCGAGAGGTCGATCCCGCCGGTAAGGATCACCAGCGTCATACCGATGGCCAGCAGGCCGGTAATGGCAACATGCTGCGTCATGATCAGCAGGTTTGATGGCGTCAGGAAGTTCGGCACCATGACGCTGAAAAAGCCGATCACGATGAGCAGCGCAATAAAGGTGCGCGCCTTGAGCAGATACATATAGAGCAGGTATTTCTGATTCATGTTTTTTCCTCACTGCCCGCCGGTGGCTGGCGCGATTAGTCGTGTGGCGTGGATGCGGCGATCAGCTTTTCGCGCGTGGCTTCTGCGCGGGTCAGGTCGGCGGTGATTTTTCCGTCGGCCATCACCAGAATGCGATCGGCCAGCGACATCACCTCGTCCAGTTCCGATGAGGAGAACATCACCGCCAGCCCTGCCTGCGCCATTGAACCAATCAGGTGGTAAACATCGGTTTTTGCGCCCACGTCAATGCCGCGGGTCGGTTCATCAAGCAGCACCACCTCAGGCGCGGTCATCAGCGCTTTTCCCAGCACCACCTTCTGCTGGTTGCCGCCGCTCAGCGAGGTCACCGGCAGTTCGGCATCGCTGACCTTGATCGCCAGCCGGGCGATCATCTCGTCCACGCGCGCGGTCTCCTTTTGCGGATTCAGCCGCGCCAGCGCCCGGCGAAAGCCCTTCAGGCTGAGGTCGCTGAGCATCATATTGCTTTTAATGGACATCATCTCCACCATCCCTTCGCCTTTGCGATCCTCCGGCACCAGCGCAATGCCCTTTTTCAGGCGACGCTGGAAGCCGCAGCGTTCAAGGTTTTCGCCGTTCATCAGCACGCTGCCGCGCTCGCAGTGCATCAGGCCAATGATCCCTTTGAACAGTTCGGTTCGGCCGGCCCCCAGCAGGCCGTAAACGCCAATCACTTCGCCCTTGCGCAGCGCAAAGCTGACATCGTTGAGCGTGTAGCCGCCGTTCTGCGCCAGCGCGGTCAGCCCGTTGACCTGAAGGACGGTTTCGCGCTGTTCGGCAGGCTGATAGTCAAAGTGTTTTTTCTTATCGCCCACCATCTGCTCAATAATCCAGGGTACGCTGGCGTCGCGCACTTCCCGCTCGGCGATGCGTCGCCCGTCGCGAAAAATGGTGATGCAATCGCCAATTTCCATCAGCTCCTCCAGCCGGTGAGAGATATAGATAATGGTGACGCCGCGCCGCTTCAGCGCGCCGATAATAGTGAACAGCACCTTCACCTCCGACTGACTGAGCGCTGAGGTCGGCTCGTCCATAATCAGCACGCGGGTGTCCTTTGACAGCGCCCGCGCAATCTCAACCAGTTGCTGATGACCAATACCCAGTTCGCCAAGCGGCGCCAGCGGATCGACATCCAGTTCCAGCCGCTCAAGCAGCGCCTTCGCTAACTGATACTGATATTTTTCGTTAATCACCCCGTGCTGGAAAAACTCGTTACCGATGAAAATGTTGTCCATCACATTCATGTTCGGAAAGAGATTCAGCTCCTGGAAAATAATGCTGATGCCGTGCTTTTCCGCCTGCTGGGTGGAGGTCAGCGTCACCGGCTTGCCGTCCAGCAGGATCTGGCCCGAGGACGGTGTTTCCACACCCGCCAGCATCTTCATCATGGTGGACTTGCCCGCGCCGTTTTCACCAATCAGCACGTTGACCTGGTTACGCCAGACGCGATAGCTGACGCTGTCCAGCGCGATAACGCCCGGATAGATGCGCGAGACGTTGCGGGTTTCAATAATCACTTCATGACCGTCGGCGACCGGCGTCAGGTGTTCAGCTTCGCTCTGCACTGTTTTCACTCCTTACTGACGCACCACGCGCGCGGGCGTGATATCCGGTACGCTCTTCGGCACGTCCCAACTGCTGAACACGCCATCCACTTCCACGTTATCGCCCGATTTCGGCTGAAGTTTTTTCATGTCACTGGCCGCCAGGGTGTTGATCGCCTTGCCGTAATCGCCAAACAGCACCTGATCGTTAAAGTCCTGATAGCTCGCGCCTTTGTAAACGTCGCGCAGCGCCGTGCCGCGTATAATCGGCCCGGTCTGCACCACCACGCGCTGGCCGCTTTGATCCTGCACGGTCATTTTGCCGCTGCGCGAGGTGGCATTCACCGCCGTGACGCTGCCGCTGATCTTTACCGCGAAGACGCAGGGGTTTTCAGCCTGGCTGCGGTGACCGTACTGCTGGCAGGCGCTGTCGAAATCCTTCGCATCGGCGAGGTTCTTCATCAGCTCGCCCAGCGGCCTGGCCTCCTGCTGCACCTGCGGCACAATTTTTTGCGACCAGGTGGCGTTGATATTGGCCATGTTGGGATTGGGCGGGTTTTTCAGGTCGGCTAACTCCTGCTGTGAAACGATGCGACAGCCGCCGAGCAGCAGCGCGGCCATTGCCAGCCAGACTCGCATGGACATAGGTTTTCTCCTTTGCGCCCCGGCAGGGGCGCTGCTCGGCCCGATTACGATTTGAAGTTGAAATCCTGTACCTTGCCGGCGTTTTCCTGGTCAATCAGAATGCCGCGGAACATTACGCGCTGCTTCTGCGGCTTAGCGCCCTTCTGAATAAAGTTATCGAGATCGGTCACGCCCTGCGCCGCAATCGCCTGCGCCTGAAGCATCACCGTGGCCTTCAGCGTGCCGGCTTTCACCGCATCGCGCTCGTCGTTGCTGCCGTCAATCCCGACAACCGTCACATCGCTCCGTCCCGCCGCCTTCAGCGCCGCAATCGCGCCCAGCGCGACCGGGCCATTACCGCAGATCACCCCTTTCACATCCGGGTGCGCCTGTAAAATGCTGTCCATGATGCGTTTGCCATCAATCAGCGTGCCTTTGGCGTCCTGCTTCGCCACGCTCTGCATATCCGGATACTGATCCAGTACCTGATGGAAGGATTTGGAACGGGTCACGCAGTTGTTATCCGCCAGGTTACAGGTCAGCTCGGCATATTTGCCCTTCTCGCCCATCTTTTCCACGAAGACGTTGGCAACGTCCGAGCCGGCCTGGAAGTTGTTGTGGGTGATCTGCTCAAGCGCCACGTCATCAACCGGGATTTCCCGGTTGATCAGCACCACCGGGATGCCCGCGTCTTTGGCTTTTTCAATGGCGGCGACGCTGGCGGAGGAGTCGGCGTTATCAAGCACGATGCCCTGCACCTTTTTACCAATAGCCGCGTCGATCAGTTCGCTCTGTTTTTTGACGTCCTCGCCGTGAGAAAGGACGGTGGTTTTGTAGCCCAGCTCCTGCGCCTTGACGCTGGCCCCTTTCGCTTCGGAAGCGTAATACGGGTTATCCAGCGAGTTAACGAGGATCATAATGGTGCCCTTTTCAGCGGCGATAGCGGCGTGCGAGAGGGCACAGACCGCAGCAACGGCTGATAGCGTTAAACGCGTTTTCATAGAGGTTCTCTCACTGTTGTTATTGTGTGGGTACAGGGTGTTCGGGTTACCAGATAGTGAAACCGCCGTCGATCATCAGGTCGGCACCGGTGATCATGTCGCTGCCATTGCTGCAAAAGAACAGTACGGCGGCGGCAATTTCATCGGTATAAGCAAAGCGTCCCAGCGGGATCAGCTGCTTCATCGCTTCGCCTTTTTCACCGCGCCAGGCTTTTTCGCCCATTGGCGTCAGCACCACCGTGGGCGAGAGCGTATTCACGTTGATTTTGTGCGGCGCAAACTCCTTCGCCATCACCTTTGTCATGCCCAGCAGACCGGCCTTGGCGGAGGTGTAGGCAACGTGGTTATCAATGGCAATTGAGGCCGCCTGGGAGGCGATGTTGATGATCTTGCCGCCGCGCCCGGCGCTGACCATCCGTCTGGCCGCCGCCTGCGAACAGAGAAACGGCCCGGTCAGGTTGACGGCGATCTGCTTATGCCACTCGTCAATATCCGTTTCCAGCACCGGTTGTAGCATCACATAGCCAGCACAGTTGATCAGAATGTCGATCTGCCCGTAGCGGTGCTCAACGGCGGCAATCGCCTGTTCCACCGAGTTCGGATCGGTGACATCGCACTGAACAAACTGCACGCGCTCCGCATCAAAACGCGTTGCCGCTTCATCAGCCTTCCCTTGCTCAAAAGCGGGATAGAGCAGCGCCAGCCGCGCGCCTTTCGCCAGCAGCATGTCGTTGCTGGCCATGGCGATGCCGCCCAGCCCGCCGGTCACCACCGCAACCTTGCCGCTCAGATCCTGTCCGCTGTCCACGCCGTAACGCAGACTGACATCGTATTCTTGACTCATTTCGGGCTCCTTATGCGGCGGCGGCGATGCCGCGCAGCGTGACGCGCAGGCCTGCCGCATCAATGCGGAACTGACCGCGAAGCGTTTCGCGACTGCTGCTGTGGGTAAATTCATACGCCGGAATGCCCAGCGGGATAAAACGCTGACGCAGACCGTGTTTGTGCAGCAGTTCGCCAATGATGCTGCTGAGGCCGCCGCTCAGCGAATGCTCTTCCATCACGATGACCTGGCGGTGCGCGGCAATCAGTTTGACCACTGCCGTTTCGTCCAGCGGCCAGAGCGACGGCAGCGAGACAATAGTGATGCCCTGCTCCTCTGCCGCCAGTGCCTCGTGCGCCAGCGTGCCCAGGCAGAACACAATCGTCTCTTCTCCCGTCTGTAACACTTCCGGCTTGCCCGGTACAAACTGCCAGCTGTCATCGTGCAGCACCGGCAGTTTGTCGCTGTCCATGCGGATATAGACCGGGCCGTTGTGCTGAATGGCGTAGCGCGTGATGGCGCTGGCCTGGACGGCGTCCGCCGGGGCGAAAATTTGCAGGTTGCCAAAGGTGCGGGCGTTAGCAATGTCGTTGGTGCAGTGATGCGTTGCGCCCAGCGGCCCGTAGGCGAAGCCGGCGTTAAGCCCGAGCATTTTGACGTTGGTTTCGGTATAGCAGATGTCATTTTTAACCTGCTCATTTGAGCGGGCAAAAAGAAACGGTGCCGCATTGGCGGTGAACACGGTGCGCCCGCTGAGCGCCACGCCAGCGGCCATACCGACCATGTTCTGCTCGGCAATGCCGACGTTAATTACCCGATCCGGAAAGGCTTTTTCAAAGGGCGCGATTTTTGACGTGGAAGTGGAATCCGCCACCATCACGCTGAGATTTGCGCCATTCTGCTGCGCCTCCAGCAGCGTGGCGATAACGGCGTCGCGTAAATCTTTCATTGCTCTTCCTCCAGCTCTGCCAGCCCAATCGCCAGCTGTTCATCGTCGGGCACCCCGTGGTGCCAGGCCGGCACATTGGCCATAAATGAGATGCCGTGCCCTTTTTCGGTGTTGGCAAGGATCACCCGCGGTTTGCCCGCAGAAGGCCGGTTCACGGCGGCAAGAATGGCGTCGGGATTGTGGCCGTCGCACTCAATCACCTCAAAGCCAAACGCCAGCCATTTGTCGGCCAGCGGCTCAAGCGGCATGATCTCTTCAGTTTTGCCCGCCAGTTGCAGACGATTCCGATCGACGATGGCGATGAGATTATCAAGACGAAACTTGCTCGCCGACATGGCCGCTTCCCAGTTGGACCCTTCTGCCAGTTCACCGTCGCCCAACAGCACAAACGCCCGCCGATGGCCCAGTCCGGAAAGCTTGTTTCCCAGCGCCAGCCCAACGCCGATCGGCAGTCCATGCCCCAATCCGCCGGAGTTGATCTCCACCAGTTCCGGCAGCTTCTGTCGAATCGGATGCCCTGCCAGCAGCGTGTCGTCGCCCATAAACTGATCGAGCACTTCCGGAGCGATCAGCCCCATCGCCGCCGCGCTACAGTAAAGCCCGCCTGCGCCGTGACCTTTCGACAGGATGAAGCGATCCTGATCCGGTCGCGCGGCCTGCCGGTCCATCACTGCCATAAACAGCGTACAAATAATATCCACTTCAGACAGATCTGCGCCCGTATGGCCTTTACCTGCCCGATGATTCATTTGCAGCACGTAGCGCCGTGCCTGCCGCGCCGTCTGTCTGATTGTCTGAGAGTCCATCATTACCTCTTTGTCTGAAGAGCCGTCGAGCGGGTAGTAAACTGCATTTCATTTTCGAATAAAAATATACGCTATCGTTTTCTACTTATTTGTGGGGGAGATCAAATTTCGAACAAAAGAGATCGTATTTGTTCAACCTGCTGAAATTAGTAGATAAAAAATAATACTCTTTATAATTGATTGAATTATCGCCAGATTAAGTCCTGAGAACGCCTGTTGTGAACAGCTTTAATTTTCATTCGAAAGTAAAGGCCATTTTCGTTTCAATTCGCTTTCCGGCACGCCGCAGAGTAATATTTGTCTCAGAAAGTGGGCGTGCGACGTTCCCGGCCGCAGCCGGGCAGAGGGAGTATTTCTGTTGAAAAACAAAAATGAGCAGTTTGCGGATATGCAACAGCGTCGGGAAAAGATTCTGGAGATGATTCGTGAGGACGGCACCGTCACCGTTAAGATGCTCACCGAAGCATTTGGTCTGACGGAAGCAACGATCAGAACCGACCTGCGGAATCTGCAAAAAGAGGGGTATGTTCAGCGTTATCACGGCGGCGCAACGCTGGCTACCGGCAAACAGAATACCGGCGCATTACTGCTTGAACGGCAAACTCACCTTGATGAGAAGCAGGCTATCGGCAGGCTGGCTGCACAGCATATCGAAAATGGCGACACGGTGATTTTCGATTCAGGCACCACCACTACCGCTATTGCGCAACAGATCGGCCACATTCGCAAATTGTCGGTTGTCACTACTGCGGTCAATATCGCACTGATGCTTGGCGGCGAGCCCGGCATCAACATTTTGCTGACCGGCGGCACGTTTAAATTCCCCACACTTTCCACCTCCGGAGAAAAGGCGGCCAGCTTTTTTGAAAACGTACTGGCGGAGAAGCTGTTCCTCGCCACCGCCTGTATCTCGCCCCGCCTGGGGCTGAGCTTTCCAAGCGAAACCGATATTAAAGTGAAAAGCGCGATGATCAGGTCAGCGCGAACGGTATATGTGGTGGCGGATTCCAGCAAAATAGATAAAGTGTCCATGTTCGCGCTGCCGTGCGACTGGAGCAATATTCACTATCTCATCACCGATAATGGCATCACACCGGAGTCGGTGGCCGCGTTTGAAGCCCTGGGCGTCAATGTGCTGGTTGCCGGTGGGTGAACCGCGAGTCAACGCGGCAAAATAAAATTATTTTCGCTGCGTTACTCATGAATTTTATTACAGTTTTTATCTGGTTTTTCGTTCTCTGATCCGCGCGCTGTCTCCATTTCCTGTTAACGAAACCGCTAATAGATTATGCTTCTTAATCAAATCGTCGCACGCGTTGCCCTGAAGGGTCTTAAAGCGCCTGTATGCGGGCTATTAACATGGAATCCGTCTGCCTGCAATGGTTCCCAATCTCAAATACGTAATGTAAACTAGCTATGGTTTTATCTTTTTGTAAACCTGAATAATTTTAATGTCGCCGCCCTGTTACTCTGCCGGGCGGCGGCAAAATATCAGGGTTTCGCCTTGGACAATAAGACTCACTGATGAAATTCACGAGGATCAATGTGAAAACGAGCATCGCGTTAACCCTGCTGGCCGTGTTGACTCTGGCCGGATGTAAGGCACCGCCGCCGCCGGTGACTGATGATACCGTCGTGACCAGTGAAGTCGATGGCGTTACGCTTACGCATCGTCATGCGGTTCAGGCGCCACAGGCTTTCTCTCCTGTAAATGAAACCTATCGTGCGCTCTACAATGCGTCGGTGATGACCCGTCCGGATTTCAGCGGCAACGTTGTCCGTTATCTGGAGAACGGTAAGCCCTTTACCGTGTTGGGTGAAGTGGAAAACCACTGGCTGGCCGTGGCCGAAACGGATCAGCAGGAACTCATCGGCTATGTGCCCTTCAAGGCAGGCGTAAAAGAAGACCTCTATGACGCGACGGTGCGCAACGATCGCCCTCGTCCGCGCAAAAGCGTTAAAAAAGTGTGCGTTGACGTGGGCGATAAAAGTAAAGCCTGCCGTAACAGCGACACCGCAACCTGGATTTTGGAGTAGCGTTTTCCCGCCCTTCCCGTTCCGGGATGGCGGGCATGCTTCGCCAACGGTATGGACATAGCAGTATCACTACTGCACTGAAGCGGAACTCAAAATAGCCTGATGACGCTGGAAAACGCCGCTGACGCGCCTCGCTCCGTCAGCCATGACAACCCGCTACTGACTGCCGCCGCGCCTTTGCTGAATGCCATTGTGCAGATCCGCCTGGCCGCGACGCATGACGACCCTGCCGGGCTGCGCCAGCAGCTTGTCGACGAGATGCGCCAGTTTGAAGCGCGCTGCAAGCAGGCCGGTCTGCCGTTTGATACGATCATCGGCGCGCGCTACTGCCTGTGTAGCGTGCTGGATGAAGCCGCCGCGCAAACGCCGTGGGGAACGCGCGGCATCTGGTCAGGAAATGGCCTGCTGGTCACCTTTCATAATGAAAGCTGGGGCGGCGAAAAAGTGTTTCAGCTCCTGTCGCGCGTTTCGCAAACGCCAGATCAGCATCTCTGGCTGCTTGAAATTATTCATTACTGCCTTCTGCTCGGCTATGAAGGCCGCTATCGTGGAATGGAGCAGGGCCGTATTCAGCGCGACGCGCTGCGGAATCGACTCACTCGGCTCATTGCTGAAACGCGCGGCGCGCCTCTGCGCGAAACGGCAGTGGAACCGCTTCATGACACGCTGCAAAATACCCTCTGGCGTCCGCCTGCTCCTCTCTGGGCCTGCTTTGCGGTGACGGCATTCGTTGCCGCTCTTCTCTATTCCGGTCTGAACTGGCGGTTGGGTAATGCCACCGAACCGCTGCTGCGCGCTATCTGGCAGATGCCGCTGCCGAAAACTGAAATCGCCGTCCGAACCAACGCCAGCCAGGCGCTGCTCGACCTGCGTCGTCGGCTAGGCGATCTCATCGCTTCGCGTCAGCTTGACGTGGCTGACGGCACAAACGGCAGCAAGGTGATCATTCAGGCTGATGCCCTCTATGCCAGCAACAGAAGCGATCTGTCGCCGCAGGGCAAGACGATTATTAACCGCGTTGCCGCCGCGATGGATGACAGCAAAGGGACGATTCAGGTCAGCGTCTATACCGATAATCAGCCGGTGCCTGACAATAACTTTGCCTCGAATTTTGAGTATTCACTGGCGCGGGCCCGTGCGGTCACGCTGCAAATGCGCGAGCAGATGGCGATGCCGGGCCATCTGTTCAGAAGCGAAGGACGCGGCGACAGCAATCCCCTGCTGCCTGACGACAGTGCAGAGAACCGGGCGCAGAACCGCCGGGTAGAAATCATTCTGTCACCGGCCCCGGTAATCGATGACAGTCACGCGGGGAAATCCTGATGCCCTCCACTTTTTATAATCTGTTTTTCAATCGCCTTCTGTGGGGATTTGTGGGCGTTACTGCCCTGTCGGCACTGGTCTGGGTTCTGGGGCCGCTGTTTTCACTTGAGGGCGTTCACTGGCTTGAAAGCAGGCTCAACCGACAGATCGCCATTGGCATTTGCTACTTTGTGTGGATCTGTTTCCAGCTTATCCCGCAGCTTTACCGCGCCTGGTTCAACAGCAAACTGCTTACTAACCTGCAAACCAGCGGCGTTGACCACGCCGAGCAGGCCGCAACGGAAGATCTGCTGACCTCCCGCTTTACCGATGCGGCGATGATGCTGAAAAAACGCCATTTCCCTGCGCGCGGCAGAAAGAGAAACGGATGGTTGCAGCGATTTACGGCACAGTATCTCTATCAGCTGCCCTGGTACATGATTGTGGGCGCGCCCGGCGCCGGGAAAACCACGGCGCTGATCAACTCAGGGCTGGAGTTTCCCCTGAGCGAAACGCTGGGGAAAACTGCGCTGCGCGGCATCGGCGGGACGCGCCATTGCGACTGGTGGTTTACCGATGAGGCGGTACTGTTGGATACGGCGGGACGCTACACGCTTCAGGAGAGCCAGCGCGCACGCGATGCCGGCGAGTGGCACATGTTTATTAATCTGCTGAAGCGCTATCGCACCCGTCAGCCCATTAACGGCGTGATAATGACGATAAGCGTAGCCGACCTGCTTAGCGACTCCGCCGAGGTGCGCATTGCGCAGGCGGGTTCCCTGCGCCAGCGCATGGCGGAACTGCATCAGCAAACCGGTATCCATTTTCCCGTCTATGTGATGGTGACCAAAACCGATCTGCTGAAAGGCTTTATGAGCTATTTCGGGTCGCTGGATAAAGCTCAGCGCGACAAAATTTGGGGTTTCAGCTTTCCGTGGCACAACAAATTACAGAGCGGACAGGATCTCCACGCGCTGTTTGAGCAGCAGTTCCGCGCGCTGTCGTCCAGCCTGATGGATGACCTGCCGGAGCGAATGACCAGAGAGAGCGATTTGAGCCTGCGCGCGGACTGCTTCCTTTTCCCGCAGGAGTTTGCGTCGCTTCGCCCGCTGCTGGCGGAGTATCTCGACATTGTTTTCTCACCGGAAAACGGTGAAATGCCCTGGGCGCCTCGCGGCCTGTTCTTCACCAGCGGCACTCAGGAAGGCCTGCCGTTTGATCGTATCATGGGAGATCTGACGCGTAAGCTCCAGCTGCCGCAGCAGGCAAACCACACCATTGCCAGCTGGGACAGCGTTCACCGCAATGCCCCTATTCCGGCGAACAGAGGCCACAGCTATTTTATTCGTACCCTGCTGAGCGATATGATTTTCGCCGAGCGCAACCTGGCGGGCAGCGACCGCTCGTGGGAACACCGCAACCGGCTGATTCACTGGACAGGCTATGGCATCCTCGGCATCACGCTGCTTACCGCAGCAGGGCTGTGGACGACGAGCTATTTTAAAAATCAGCGCTATCTGCAACAGGTGGCGACCAGACTGCCGCCCGTTGAGCAGCAGGCGCGCCTGTTGACGCGTAATAACACCGGAAACATCCTGGATCTGCTACCCTTTCTGAATAGCCTGGTGGCGCTGCCGCAGAGTAACGGCTTCACGCTTGACGCGCCGCCGATCACCATGCGAGCGGGACTGTATCGGGGCGAACAGATAGGTGGCGCTGCCTGGAGTTTTTATCAGAACGCGTTGAAATCGTTGTTATTACCGCGCGTGGCGCAAACCATCACTGCTACGCTACGAAATGATAACGGCAGCGACAGTGAATTCAGTCGTAACGCCTTACGCGCCTATCAAATGCTTTACCAGCCGCGGAGCTATGACGGCGAATTTTTACGTGGTTGGGTGATGCAAAATCTCCAGCGTTCCCTGCCCGCCAGCGTAACAACCAGCCAGCTTCAGCAGCTCGACTGGCATCTGAGCCAGTTGTTGGATCGTCAGATTCAGACCTCGCCTTTTGCACGGGACAATGGGCTGGTGGTGAAAAAGCTGTCTACGAATGCGGGCCAGCAACCTGCCTCTCAGCGATAATAATTTCAGGGCACTCATATCATTTACTCACCGATAAGGTCATCACGATGGCAGAGAAAAATGACCTGGGATGGTATGGCAAGTTGCCAGGGACGGGTGATTTTTTGCAGCGTCGGCTGTCAGAAAATATTGTCGCCAGCTGGTTTAACTGGTTTCAGTTGGGCCTGACCCACTGGCATCATCACAGCGACGGCATCAGCGTTGAGTTCAGCCGTGCACCGGTGTGGAACTTTGCGCTACCGGCGACGCTTGGCGTTCAGCGTGTGCAGATCGGCTGCATGCTGCCTTCACGGGATCGCGTGGGCCGCGCCTGGCCGTTGATTGCCCTACAGAGCGTGCCGGTAAGCCACTGGCATCCCGCTCAGCTGGCCGTATCAGGAGAGTGGTTTCGCCAACTCGGCGACGTGCTCTGCCAGGCCACTCAGCTTACCTGTACGGCGGAAGAGCTTGACAGCGCGCTGAAGGCGCTCACGCCGCTGGCGCTGCCGGATACCGGGCAGTCAGACATCATGGATGTCATCGGCTATCAGGATCTGCCCTGCACGCTGGCGTGGCGCGAGGTCGCCGTCCGCTTCGATCCCACCCAGTACACCAGCTACTGGTGGACAAATCAGAGTGATGGCTATCCGCTGGCCAGCCATAAGCACAGCGGCAATTTAACTGCCCATTTATTTTCCCAGTTGTTCGATCCCGCTGCCGTCTCGCAGTCGGGTCGTCACGGACTCTATCCGCCCATGTTTGAATAGAGTTTTTCGGCCTGAATTTCAGGCCCTGGCTTCAGGAAAAGCGCATGCGATTTACCATTGTTGAAAGCAAAACCGAAGCACCTGATACCGTCTGTGAATTTGTCGCTCCCGGCGGCACCATTGGCCGCAGCGTTGACAATAACCTTGTCCTGCCCGATGAAGATCGGGCGATTTCCCGGTTGCAGGCCGTGGTGCATATTGCCGGTAACGGCGAATGCCGACTCACCAACCAGGGCAGCGTCAGCGCCGTTATCCATAACGGGGTTGCGCTGACACGCGGCAACCAGACGATATTACGTCATGGCGACGTGCTCGGTATTGGCGAGTATCGCATTGCGGTAAGCGATCCACTCGTTGCACAAGCCGCGCCTGAAGAGACGCTCGATCCGCTGGCCCTTTTTGATCCGGGCCTGAACGATCCGTTAGGCATCCTCACCGAGGAGGCGCCAATCCTGGTGCAGCCGATGGAGAGCGCAAGCGTGGAGCAACAGCAGGCGCGTGCCGCCAGGCAAAATGAAGCCAGGCTGGGCATCGATCCTGTCGCCTCTGAGGCGTCCGCCGTGAATAACGTCGCGGTACAGGGAAATGAACACCGTCTTATTGCGGCGCTGGTGGAGGGGATGGGCCTTGAACATGGCGGCGTCGCGCTGACTGAAGAGCAAATGCGCATGACCGGACGCATGCTGAGCCTGTTTTCACAGGGTACCGTCGCGCTGCTCTCTTCACGCTCCATACTGAAGCGCGGCGTGAAAGCCGAAATGACGATGATTCTGAACGAGGCCAATAATCCCTTCAAAATCTTACCGTCAGGCAAGACGGTGCTGATGCAGATCTATCAAAGCCAGATGCCTGGTTTTATGCCTGCCGAACAGGCTGTCAGGGATGCGATGGTCGATTTGCAGGCGCACCAGTTAGGCATGATCGCCGGTATTCGCGCCATTATCGCCGCCATGCTGCAATCTTTTAACCCGCAGCGCCTGGAAGACAACGCAAAGCGTGACGGAATTCTGCCGCGTTTTGCGTTCAGCACGGGTAAAAAGGCCGCGCTGTGGGACTATTTTTTGCGCCATTATCAGCAGACCTCTGGTGAAATTGAAGACGATTTTCATACGCTTTTCGGCGAGGCCTTTTTGAAGGCTTACGATATGGAAGTTCATCAGTACAAAGACTCACAAATCAGGCCGGATGAAGAATGAATATAAATTTTGCTTCAACGTCGCAAATTGGCGCGCGCGAAAGTAACCAGGACAGAACCGGTACTCTGCTGGGCAACGCCAGCGCCTGTTTTCTGGTGTGTGACGGCGTGGCGGGCGATGCCGGCGGCGACATGGCCGCCCAGCTTGCCCGCGATGCGCTGCTCGCCGAACTGCACGACGACAGGCCCATTGAACCTGGTGAAACGGCAAAATGGATTGCCGTGGCGGAAAATGCCATCCGTGACATGCAGAGGAATAATCTGAATTTGAAGCGCATGAGCACCACGCTGGCGGCGCTGTTTATTGACCGCCACGAACAGCGCTCATGGTGGGCCCACGCTGGCGACAGCCGCGTTTATCACTTCCGCCGCGGGTTTATTCATGCCGTCACCCGCGACCACAGTCTTGCGCAGCAGATGCGCGATGCGGGATATGAAAATACCGGAATTAACAGTAATTTACTTTATACTGCTCTCGGCGCGGAAGGAAGCCAGTCCGTCAGCTACAGCGAGGTGGTTCACCTGGAAGACGGCGACGCTTTTCTGGTCTGTACCGACGGCTTCTGGTCCAGCCTCAGCGAGCAGGAGATGGAGCAGGCGCTGCGCATGGTCAACTCGCCGCAGGAGTGGCTGGCGCTGATGCAGGACGCGATCGATCGTAGCGATAAAAAAGATAATTTAAGTGCTGTGGCGGTTTGGGTAGGCTCGCCACAGGAGACCACTCTGTTTCAATCCACAGCGGATTCGGCTCGCTTTTTGCCGCCGCGGGATTAACGCCAAGGAACCTTATGAAATACTGGTTGCCCGCCACTGCACTCATGATGTTTGCTTCTGCCGTTCAGGCGGAAGATTATCGCGTGGTTTACTCTCCCAGCCTGGCGCTGGAAGTGTTCATTGACGGCGTCAGCAGTAAAGCGCCTCAGGATTGGTGTCAGGAAAATATTCATCTGCGCATTGTGTCCGGCAAGAGTAAAGAGTCCAGCGTGCTGGTCTCTTTCCTGCCTCGCGTGGGTAATTTGCTGCTGAATCAGTGCGGTAAGCTGGTGGAGCTTCCCTGGCAGATGACCAACGACCAGGGAACGGTGCTGGCTACGGGCACCGCCGCCAAAGAGCAGCGCTGGCGTCCGATTGTTATTGCTGACTCAACGGCAGCCGCCACGGAAAGCAACGCGGCCCCTCTCGACCTCTCTCAACCGGCCAACAGCGATCCTTTGCAGCATTTCGACCTGCCGGGCGGTTGCCATTTCCGCACCTGGTGGGACAAAAACGGTCAGTCGCTGTTTATTCCGGAAGGCAAAGGCCTGAGCTGTTCTACCGAAGGCTGGCTGGAAGGCAGCACCGAATTGACGCTCTCAACGAACGGTAAAGCGCAGCCGGTCGCGGTACAATTTTACGAAGGCTACCCACTGCGCAATATTAAGCAGGTAGCCGGTGCGCTGGAGATCGTCACCGCGAATAATCAGCGTCTTGTGGTGACCAAAGCGGATGCCAAAGAGAGCTGGCTGGTGTTGCCCTTCAACGCGTCCCTGCACGTGTGGTCTTTTGACGGTACGCTACTGGTGAAAATGAGCCGCAGCGAAGCCGCCAACGCCGACGCGCTAAAAAGCCGCATTGAAGCACTGAGAAATGCCTGGTCTGCGGTGGTCAGCCCACAAATAAAAATTACCGTGCTGCTGGTAGACGATCTTCATGAAGATTTGGCCGATCCGGCAATTGGCGCCTGGCGCACCGTTAACTAGCCCTGCATACAGAGAGTGGTTATTATGTCGGCAAATGACAACGCAAAAAATCTGCCCAATACCCTTCCGGCAGGCTATCGCTTTAACGAATTTGAGATAAAAGAAGTCATTGGCGGTGGCGGTTTTGGCATCGTCTATCGCGCATGGGATCACCTTCTCGAACGCACCATCGCCATCAAGGAATATCTTCCCGTGTCGCTGGCCTCGCGGGCGGAGGATATGTCGATCACGCTGCGAAGCGAACGTCACCAGCGGCTCTTCTCCGCAGGCAAAAACAGCTTTATTAAAGAGGCGCGCCTGCTGGCCCGTTTCACGCATCCTGGTCTGCTGCACGTCCTGCGTTTTTGGGAAGAGAACGGCACGGCGTACATGGGTACGCTCTATTACAGCGGAATGACGCTTAAAGAGTGGCAACAGAACAGCGCGCAGCCGATTGACGACGCCTGGATCCGCCAGCTGCTGCCGCCGCTGTTCGGCGCGATTGGCACCATTCATCAGGCTGGCTACCTGCACCGGGACATTTCGCTGGACAACATCCAGATTCAGGAGAACCAGCTACCGGTGCTGCTGGATTTCGGCTCGGCACGCAAAGAGATTGGCAACCTTTCCGATCAAACGGAAATCATGCTCAAGCCCGGCTATGCGCCCATCGAGCAGTACAGCGAAGAGAGTGACAGCGAGCAGGGGCCGTGGACGGACATCTATGCGCTGGGTGCCGTACTGCATACGCTGGTCACCGGCAGCCCGCCGCCGGTGAGCGTGGTGCGCTGTATCGAAGATCGCTATCAGCCGCTGACCCAGCTTCGGCCGGAAGGCTTTTCGCTGTCGCTACTTAACGCTATCGATCGGTCGCTGATGATGAAGCCGCACGATCGTCCACAGTCCATTGATGAACTCGCCGCCCTTATCGATCTGCCGGTTTCAACGGTGGAGGAACTGGTGGTTGGCACCACAGCCATGCTGCACAGGGAAGAGGTGCCGGAACCCGCGCCCGAACCTGATGAGCCGGTTGCGCTGGCGGTTAATCCCGCTGCGGGCACCGCTGAACTCGTCACGCCGCGCCGCGCGCGCAGGCTGTCGATGCCTTTAGCGCTGTTGAGCGGCATCGCCGTGCTGGCCATTATTGGCCTGGTGGTGATACTGAACCAGCGGGACGCGCCGCAGTCTGCCGATACGGCGCCCGCTGCCGCTTCCGGCCAGGCGGAGGTGGCTCCCGCCACCAACACTGCGCCCATGATGGCCACGGTTTATCTCAAACTGACTAACGAAGAAACGGTGCTGCTCAACGGCACGCCGGTGGACGTCAAACCGAATAACAGCGGCTATGCGTCACTGAACCTGGCGGCGGGAAGTTACAAGATTGCGGTGCAATCCGGTAATGATATTTACAGCCAGCAGCTGGAGATCAACAAACCCGGCACCTGGCTGATTAATCCGGGACTGTAATATAAAGTGGGAGGTTATCCCACCATGCCGTTATGACACTGCTGAAGATCGCGTACGCGCTGCACCAGATCGGTCAGGCAGTCGTCATACAGTCCACGTTTCTGCAATGCCTGCTCCAGCGCAAACAGATAATGTGCATTGGTGCCGAGCGGCCCACTCGCCTGGGCAATCAGCGGCGCAATGGTATTCGGGCAGGAATCGGCTTCATAGAGCGGATGACGCGGGTCCATCACAAATACCATCGCCGTTACTGTTCGACCATCGGCCAGCGCCAGATCGCACCACGTCGGCAGGTAGCAGCCGGTGACCATCTCCCGCTTCCACAAAAGCTCCAGCTCTTCATACAGCTGCGCTTCCGGAAGGCGGAAAGCCAGCCCGGTGGTTTTACCGCCCTCTTTCAGCGCCAGCATTCTTCCCGGCCGGGTCGCGGTGCCGCGTCCGGCTGTCAGCCGCAGACAAAATGCGCGGTGCCAGCCATCCAGCGTGCCTTCCGCCACCTCTTCTGATTCAAAAACGGGATTCCACATCAGGGAACCGTAGCCAAAAACCCATACAGGACTGTTATCGGGACGACAGGCAAGCGTTGCGGCCAGCGAAGCCGCGCGTTGTTCACAGGTCCACAGCAACGATTCCTCAATAGCGCCGAATGCCGTTTTACAGTCCGCCTTTAATAAGAAATCTCGTGTCAACATAGACCTTCCCCCGTTACCCACTGCGTTCCCTGACAAAACTCCCCATCCCTGTAATCAATGCATTACATTTATCGCTTCGTTATTAATAACGACCCTATGCGATCGCGGGCCGTCAATCAAGTTTGATACGCGTCACAAAAGTAAAAATTTTACTTAATTGATCATCGGCAGCGTTGGAGAAAACTTCAGGGAGTGTGGGGGCAGAAGCAGGTAAACGCACAATGCGGGTATAGAAATGCTCTGACAGGGCGCACCACGCGCCCCATTAATCCGTTATTTTTGGTGCCATTTGTCGTCGTCGCCCTTCTGGTATTTACTTTTTACCGCTGACCAGGCAACTTTGTGGGCGACTTCTTCTCGTGACTCATCGCCGCGGCGGTCTTTCTTCTCTTTATACTCATCCCAGGCGCTGTTAAACGCTTCTTTATAAATATCCTGCGCGTGAGCGGGAAGGACGTTAGTGACGCTATCAGGTAAGGATGAACGGGAACGGTACGGCATAGTGACCTCCGGATTAATGACATTATAAAAGCATGGTGCAAAAATGCCTGGTTCGCCAACGATCCCTTACCCGGACTCCAGTGAAAAAAATCGTGATAACGCTGATTTCACCACGTTCTCAGGGATTTTAAAGTTGATAAAAGCAGTATTTATTATGAATAAATATTAATAAATAACTTAAAAATCAATAATATAAATAACAATAAGTGATTTAAACACTTTTCGAAGAAGAAAAATAACCAAGCCGTAAAATTACGTAAAAATGAATGAATTTGTTTACGACTTTCCGTAAGATGCCTTATTCGATTCGACTGTTATCTTTTATTACAGGACGTAAATATCGCTTCGCTCAACCTGATGACCCTACAGAAGGAAATACGCCATGACGCATGAAGGTGGCAAAACGCGCCACACCGAGTATTCTCTCTTTTTGCCCCTTGCCGCACTGGCTATTCTGTGGTTCTGGGGCGCTTCCGGCTCTTTTCCGGTCATCATCAGCATTAACCTGCTGGCGCTGGTGGCGATCCTGAGCAGCGCATTCAGCGTGGTGCGTCATGCGGACGTGCTGGCCCATCGTTTAGGCGAGCCTTACGGTTCTCTGATTTTAAGTCTTTCGGTTGTCATTCTTGAAGTCAGCCTGATTTCAGCGCTGATGGCAACGGGCGACGCCGCACCCGCGCTGATGCGCGACACGCTGTACTCCATTATCATGATTGTGACCTGCGGTCTGGTGGGCGCGGCATTGCTGATGGGCGGCCAGAAGTTTGCCACGCAGTACGTCAACCTGGCGGGCGTTAAGCAATATCTGATCGCGATATTTCCCCTGGGCGTGCTGGTGCTTATTTTCCCTAATGCATTGCCAGGCGGCAACTTCACCACCATGCAGGCGCTGCTGATTTCCGCCATTTCGGCGGCGATGTATGGCGTTTTCCTGCTGATCCAAACCAAAACCCATCAGAGCCTGTTTGTCTATGAGCATGAAGACGATGGCGACGATCCGCATCATGGCAAACCCTCTGCGCACTCCAGCCTTCGGCACACCCTCTGGCTGCTGGTGCATCTGATTGCGGTGATTGCCGTGACAAAAATGAACGCTGTGACGCTGGAATCGCTGCTGACCGAGCTGAATGCGCCCGCGCAGTTTACCGGCTTCCTGGTGGCGCTGCTCATTCTCTCCCCTGAAGGGCTGGGCGCTATTAAGGCGGTGCTCGCCAATCAGGTCCAGCGCGCAATGAACCTCTTTTTTGGCTCGGTGCTGGCCACCATCTCGCTGACCGTGCCTGCCGTTACCATTATCGCCACCCTCACCGGTCAGCAGCTCATTTTTGGTCTTGAGCCGCCGCAGATGGTGGTGATGCTCGCCGCGCTGTTGCTGTGTCAGATCTCCTTCTCAACGGGCAGAACCAACGTGCTGAATGGCGCAGCGCATCTGGCGCTGTTTATCGGTTATCTGATGACAATTATGCTGTAGCGAAGGGTATCGTGCAGAAAGGAAAACGGCGGGGTGGTTAACCCGCCGTTTTTTTATTGATTAGTTGCTGGTGTCCAGCTCAGGGAAGTTTTTCACCAGGTCATCAATAGCTTTCATCTGCTTCAGGAACGGCTCGAGCTTGTCCAGCGGCAGCGCGGAAGGCCCGTCGCATTTGGCATTTGCCGGGTCCGGGTGCGCCTCGATAAACAGCCCCGCCAGGCCAACCGCCATGCCCGAGCGGGCCAGTTCGGTGACCTGACCACGGCGTCCACCGGAGGCTGCGCCAAACGGATCGCGGCACTGCAAGGCATGGGTAACGTCAAAAATAACCGGGCTGCCGTTGGATGCCTGCTTCATCACGTTGAAGCCGAGCATGTCCACAACCAGATTGTCGTAGCCAAAATTGGCGCCGCGATCGCACAGGATCACTTTGTCGTTGCCGCCTTCCGCGAATTTCTCAACAATGTTGCCCATCTGTCCGGGACTGACAAACTGAGGTTTTTTCACGTTTATCACCGCGCCGGTTTTCGCCATTGCCTCAACCAGATCGGTCTGGCGGGCCAGAAACGCCGGCAGCTGGATGACATCCACCACATCGGCCACCGGCTGCGCCTGGCTGGCTTCGTGAACGTCGGTGATCACCTTTACCCCAAACGTCTGCTTCAGCTCCTGGAAAATCTTCATGCCCTCTTCCAGACCTGGCCCGCGATAGGAGTGAATGGATGAGCGGTTAGCCTTATCGAAAGAGGCTTTGAACACATAAGGGATACCAAGTTTTTGCGTTACGGTGACGTAATGTTCGCAAATGCGCATCGCCAGATCGCGTGATTCCAGCACGTTCATGCCGCCGAACAGGACAAACGGCAGGTCGTTCGCTACCCTGATATCGCCAATGTTCACTACTTTTTGTTTCATGCTATCGCCTTAGTATGCAGAAAAAGTAAACCGTCACGCCGGTGGCAGATTAGTGCAGCGTGATATGCTTTTGTTCAATGGAGTGAATCTGAAGTTTAATCATTTCACTGACCGGATCTTCAGGGCACTGCTCGACAAAATAGGTCAGGTCGGTCAGCGCGACGTGCTCACAGTCGAGCTGGGCAAAAATCAGCCCTCGATCGCGGATTTCATAAGGATCTTCCGGCGCCATCTGCACCAGCACCTGGCTTACCTGAAGCGCAAGCTCCATCTGTTTCTCATCCATCAGCGCCGACTTGAGCGTATCGAGCATCTTGCTCAGAACCAGGTGCGGCTCGGCCTCCTGAAGGTCATCGTCATACAGTTCGGCAACGGGTCCGATATTCCCTTTCAACCACACCTCAAGCGTGTGCTCACTCAACGTTTCACCGTCAAAGGGATTAATCAGCCACATCTCTTCGTCAAGCCAGTCGGCGCGAAGGATGAGTTGGGTTGGGAAAATGACCGGCATCAGCGGCAGCGACAGCGCCTCAGCGATGTGCAGAAAAATAATTCCCAGCGAAACGGCAGTGCCCTCACGCGTTCTGAGCACGTTATCCAGCCACAGCGTGTCCGACAGACGGTAAACGCCATTGGCGCCGCCAAATCCCCATTTGCGCCAGAACAGCTCAATGAGCTGCTCCAGTTGCAGATCCTGCTCAAGCTGCGACGGTATCGATGAACGGGCCTCGTCTACCAGCGCTGCCAACTCTTTTTTCACGTCGTCAGCAGGAAAATCGGGACGGATAGCCTTAGTGGCTGCGATCACCGCCTCGCACAGCGGCATCGCTGTCAGATCAACATTTGCTATTAACGTCATACAATCCCCAACAGTGGCACTTTTGTTGTGGCCAGTTTATAAATCAGCACCAGCACGGCCACTGCCACAATAAACGCAATCCAGCGCACTTTTTGCGCTCGCGGACGTCGTCCTAAAACCACGAAGCCGAGCGCGATGTAAATAATAACGCCAAACAGCTTCTCCGTCAGCCATACACCTTGCGGGGTGAATGGATAAAAATGCGTGATTACCACTAACAGGATACCTGAAAGCAGCAGCAGCGTATCGTTGATATGCGGCACAATGCGCACCCAGCGGCGCTGTAACATGGCCGAACCGCGCTGGAGCCAGTAAAACCGCAGCACAAACATCACGGCGGTGAGCGTCACGGTCAGGAGGTGAAGGTGTTTAACAGAGCTGTACCATGCGGCCATCGTTATTCCTTACTGAACGTTTTTTGTGCGCAGGTGACGCGATCGTTACCGCCATAGTCGGTAAAGGTTGCGACCTGCACAAAGTTATTTTTTTTCATAATATCGCGCACCTGCTCGCCCTGCTGCCAGCCATGCTCAAACATCAACCAGCCGCCCGACAAAAGGTATTTGTCTGCCTGCGTGGCAATAAACCGGATATCCGCCAGGCCCTGTTCATCGGCAACCAGCGCGCTGCGCGGTTCAAAGCGCACATCGCCTTCGCACAGGTGGCGATCGTCGCGGTCGATATAGGGCGGATTACTGACGATAAGCGTAAAGCGCTGGCCCTCCAGCGCCGCGAACCAGTTGCTGCAAAGGAAAGTGGCATTGTTCAGCCCCAGCCGCCGGGCGTTCTCTTCCGCCAGCGCCACCGCGCCAGCAATGCGATCCACCCCGGTGACGCGACAATCCGAACGTTCACTGGCGATAGCCAGCGCAACGGCGCCGGTGCCGGTGCCAAGATCCAGCACGCTTGCGGCAACGTTCGGCAGCGTGGCCAGCGCAAGCTCCACCAGCCGCTCGGTATCAGGTCGGGGAATAAGCGTTTCAGGCGAAACGCGCAAAGGAAGAGACCAGAACTCACGCTCGCCGGTAAGGTAAGCGATGGGTTCGCCGCGTGCGCGGCGCGTCAGCAGCGTGTCAAGCTGCGCCAGGTGCGGTGCGCTAATTACGGCGTCGTCAAAAGCGATGATTGCGCTGCGCGATTTTCCCGTGACAAAGCCCAGCAGGATTTCCGCGTCGCGCTTCGGGCTTTCGCTCTGTGCAAGCTCAGCAACGGCGGCGCGCAGCCACTGGCGAATCTCCATTAATCCTGCCCGGCGAGCGCAGCCAGCTGATCCGCCTGATACTCCTGCACAACCGGCTCAATCAGCATATCCAGCTTGCCCTGCATGGCTTCATCCAGACGGTAAAGCGTCAGGTTGATGCGATGGTCGGTGATGCGGCCCTGCGGATAGTTGTAGGTGCGGTTACGATCGGAGCGGTCGCCGCTGCCCAGCAGATTGCGCCGCGTTGATGCCTCTTCCTGCTGCCGCCTGGCGGACTCCGCCGCACGAATGCGCGCGCCCAGTACCGAGAGCGCTTTGGCTTTGTTTTTATGCTGCGAGCGTTCGTCCTGACACTCGACCACGATGCCGGTCGGCAGGTGGGTAATACGAATGGCGGAGTCGGTGGTGTTAACGTGCTGTCCGCCCGCGCCGGAAGAGCGGAAGGTGTCAATTTTCAGGTCGGACGGGTTGATGTCCGGCAGTTCTGCTTCCGGCAGTTCAGGCAGGATCGCCACGGTACAGGCGGAAGTATGAATGCGCCCCTGCGACTCGGTTTCCGGCACGCGCTGTACGCGATGTCCGCCGGATTCGAACTTCAGCCGGCCGTAGGCGCCCTCGCCCACCACCTTGGCGATAATTTCTTTGTATCCGCCGTGCTCGCCCTCATTGGCGCTCATCACTTCAATTTTCCAGCGTCGCGCCTCGGCGTAGCGGCTGTACATGCGGAACAGATCGCCGGCAAAAATCGCCGCCTCGTCGCCGCCCGTGCCGGCGCGAACTTCAACATAACAGTTGCGTTCATCGTCAGGATCTTTCGGCAGCAGCAGCACCTGAAGCTCCTGCTCAAGCTTCGCGCTGAGCGCCTGCGCCTCTTTCATCTCTTCCTGCGCCAGATCGCGCATTTCCGCATCCGCCATCATCTCTTCGGCGGCGGCAATATCATCCTGCGTCTGCTGCCAACGGCGAAAGCACTGGCTGACATCGGTCAGTTGAGTATATTCGCGCGACAAAGCGCGAAAGCGATCCTGATCGGCAATCACGCCCGCATCGCCCAGCATGGCTTCCACTTCTTCATGGCGCTCTTGCAGGGCTTCCAGTTTGGCAACAATAGAAGACTTCATTGATGTACCCGTATTCAAAAAAGGAAAAAACGCTAATCCAGCCCGAGGCTGTCGCGTAAAATTTGCAGGCGTTCGGCATCGCCGTCGCGGGCCGCCTGCTGAAGAGATTTTGTCGGGGCGTGGATCAGTCGATTGGTCAGCTTGTGAGCCAGTTCAGAGAGGATTTTCTGCGGATCGCCACCCTGCGTCAGGGCAGCCAGCGCCCGGGCTTCCAGTTCACCGCGAACCTGATCGGCCTGCGCACGGTAGTCGCGAATGGTCTCTACGGCGGCCTGCGCACGCAGCCAGGACATAAATTCGCTGCTCTCCTGCATGACGATAGTTTCGGCTTCCACCGCGGCGGCTTTACGCTGCGCGAGGTTTTTTTCGATGATCGCCTGGAGATCGTCAACGCTGTAGAGATAGGCGTTAGCGAGCTTGCCCACTTCCGGTTCCACATCGCGCGGAACGGCAATATCCACCAGCAGCATCGGTTGATTTCGGCGCTGCTTAAGCGCGCGCTCCACCATGCCTTTGCCGATAATCGGCAGCGTGCTGGCGGTCGAGCTGATAATAATGTCGGCTTCCGCGAGACGGGAATCGATCTCCGCCAGCGTGATCACCTCAGCGTCAACCTCATCGGCCAGCGCCTGCGCGCGTTCCCGCGTGCGGTTAGCGATGATCAGCTTTTTGACATTGTGTTGACGCAGATGGCGAGCGGCCAGTTCGATGGTTTCGCCCGCGCCAACCAGCAGGACGTTGACGGTGGAAAGAGATTCAAAAATTTGTCGCGCCAGCGTACAGGCGGCAAAAGCCACAGAGACCGCGCTGGCGCCGATCTCGGTTTCCGTCCGCACGCGTTTTGCCACGGAGAACGACTTCTGGAACATCCGTTCCAGTTCGCTCGACTGCGCATGGCCGCGCAGCGAATCCGCGTAGGCTTTTTTCACCTGTCCCAGAATTTGCGGCTCGCCCAGCACCAGCGAATCCAGACCGCTGGCGACGCGCATCAGGTGACTGACCGCCTCATTGTCCTGATGCCAGTACAGACTGTTGCGCACTTCTTCCGCGCCCAGGCCGTGATAATTACAAAGCCAGGCCACCAGTTGCTCACGCAGATCTTCCTGCTGCTCGACGCTGAGGTATAATTCGGTTCGGTTACAGGTAGACAGCACAACGCCGCCCTGCACCAGCGGCTGCGCCAGCAGGCTGTTCAGGGCCTGATCCAGCGAGTCCGGCGAGAACGTAACGCGTTCGCGCAGCGCGATGGGGGCCGTTTTGTGATTAATTCCGAGAGCCAGCAGCGTCATGGTGGTGAGTTCTGGGTTATCCCACTATTGTCAGGGTTATTGTGAGGCGCATTCTACAAGATGCGCGGGATCAAGAAAAGCGATGCTTCACCGTTTGCCACAACATGATAAGGCGCATGTGGCGCAAATAAGACAATTTCATTATTGACGCCGTCTCGCGGGCTGGTTAGCGTGGGCGGTTACACCGGGCAAGAACGCCCGAATTGAGTCTGAGGAGCTGACCCCCAATGTTTATGCAGAATCGCCGCCTGATGCGGTTTCTCCCGCTTGCCAGCGTGTTGCTGGCAGCCTGTACCGTCAATAAACCTCAGGGGCCGGGCCAGAGCGTAACTGCGCCACAATGGCAGCAGCATCAGCAGTCCGTTGAAAAAATCACCCGCTTTCAGACGCGCGGCGCTTTTGCCTATCTTTCCGATAGCCAGAAGGTTTACGCTCGCTTCAACTGGCAGCAAACGGCGCCGGATCGTTACCGTTTGCTGTTGACCAACCCGCTTGGCAGCACCGAGCTACAGCTTGATGCGCAGGGCAGCGTGGTGCAGATTGTTGATAACAAAGGCAAGCGCTACGTCAGTAACGATGCCGAGAAGATGATTTCTCAGCTTACCGGCATGGATATCCCGCTCAACAACCTGCGCCAGTGGATTATGGGCCTGCCGGGCGATGCAACGGACTATTCGCTCGATGATAAGTATCAGTTGCGACAGGTGAACTACAGCCGCGAGGGTCAGCAGTGGGCGGTGAATTTCCAGAGCTACGACAGCAAGCAGTCTCCCGCCCTGCCGTCGAACCTTGAACTGCGCGAAGGCAATCAGCGCATCAAGCTGAAAATGGACAGCTGGACGCTGCAATGATCGACCAGGCACCGACCCGCTGGCCCGCGCCCGCCAAGCTGAATCTGTTTCTTTACATCACCGGCCGTCGTCCCGACGGCTATCACCAGCTTCAGACGCTGTTTCAGTTTCTGGATTATGGCGATGAAGTCACGCTTAAACCAGACCAGCGCGGCAGCATTACCCTGTCGACGCCCGTTGACGGCGTGCCCGACGACGCGAATCTGGTGGTGCGTGCGGCAGCGTTGCTGAAAAGCGAAGCTATCGCCCGCGACCGGCTGACATCGCGTGCTGGTGTCACGATCGCGCTGGAAAAACGTTTACCGATGGGCGGCGGGCTGGGCGGCGGCTCGTCGGATGCCGCAACGGTGCTGGTGGCGATGAATGCGCTGTGGCAGACAGGTTTCAGCACGGACGAGCTGGCGGCCATGGCGCTGACGCTGGGCGCCGACGTGCCGGTATTCGTTCGTGGTCATGCCGCCTTCGCCCAGGGTATTGGCGAAGATCTCACCCCCGCGGAGCCGCAGGAAAAATGGTATCTGGTGATGCATCCTGGCGTATCAGTTTCCACGCCAATAGTGTTTAATGATCCCGGTCTGATCCGCGATACGCCAGTACGGGAACTCAGCCAGCTTCTTCAGGCCGAATACCGTAATGATTGTGAGCCAGTGGTAAGAAAACGTTTTCGCGAGGTTGAAGAGCTCGTTTCCTGGCTGCTAGAATACGCGCCGTCGCGCTTGACCGGAACGGGCGCTTGCGTGTTTGCTGAATTTGACACCGAGTGCGCGGCCCGCCAGGTGTTTGAGCTGGCTCCGAAAAAGTGGCAGGGCTTTGTTGCGCGAGGCGTTAACGTTTCGCCGCTGTACTGTCGCTTATCAGAGCATTTAGAGTTTGCGTGACGTCGTCGCCCCGATCCTGACGCCGCACGTCGCTCATTACTACACCCGTATGAAACCGTTGTTGCGGTATATCGCCCAGTGCCGCTAACAATGATGTTCATTCTCTGGACGCAAAGCCTGAGGTTCTTCTCGTGCCTGACATGAAGCTTTTTGCTGGTAACGCCACACCGGAACTAGCACAACGTATTGCCAACCGCCTTTACACCAGCCTCGGCGACGCCGCCGTCGGTCGGTTCAGCGATGGTGAAGTAAGCGTACAAATTAACGAAAATGTACGCGGTGGCGATATTTTCATCATCCAGTCCACCTGTGCTCCCACCAACGATAACCTGATGGAACTGGTGGTGATGGTTGATGCCCTGCGTCGCGCCTCCGCCGGTCGTATTACCGCCGTTATCCCCTACTTTGGCTATGCCCGTCAGGATCGCCGCGTTCGCTCCGCGCGCGTCCCGATTACCGCTAAAGTGGTGGCAGACTTTCTGTCAAGCGTCGGCGTCGACCGCGTTCTGACGGTGGATCTGCACGCTGAACAGATTCAGGGTTTCTTTGATGTCCCGGTAGATAACGTCTTCGGCAGCCCGATTTTGCTGGAAGATATGCTCCAGATCGGCCTTGAAAATCCGATTGTGGTTTCGCCAGATATCGGCGGCGTGGTTCGCGCTCGCGCTATCGCCAAGCTGCTTAACGATACCGACATGGCGATTATTGATAAGCGTCGTCCTCGCGCTAACGTTTCGCAGGTCATGCACATTATTGGTGACGTCGCCGGACGCGACTGCGTGCTGGTCGACGATATGATCGATACTGGCGGTACGCTGTGTAAAGCGGCAGAAGCGCTGAAAGAGCGCGGCGCCAAACGCGTTTTTGCTTACGCAACGCATCCGATTTTCTCAGGTAACGCTGTGGAAAATCTGCGTCATTCGGTCATCGATGAAGTGGTTGTCTGCGATACCATTCCGTTACCGGAAGAGATCAAAGCGCTTCCCAACGTGCGCACGCTGACGCTGTCGGGCATGCTGGCTGAAGCTATTCGTCGCATCAGCAACGAAGAGTCTATTTCAGCTATGTTTGAGCACTGATACACTGAGGGACGGCCTGGCCGTCCCTTTATTTTAGTCAGTTAACACCGGTTATCACTGGCCCTCATGAGAGCGCCGACAGCGTTTGTCGCCATAGTGGCGCAACCAGTAGTAACGATCGCACACCTTCTCCCGCCCGCTGATACGCGCTCCCACCAGCCACAGCAGTGCGCCAACGAAAATGCCAAATACCGCGCCATTAACCATCAGCTGCGGCATCTGAAGCTGGGGAAGCTGGTTTAAAATCGCGCTACCCACGCTGCCAACCATGATCACCAGCCCGAGGATCATCAGCGCATTACCGGCCAGATTCGCGTTTTTACGTGTCATCATATTCACCTCCAGAAGCTTTTGAAATGCACAATCCCATGCATCAACGCTATAAGTTTATGCAATGAATGATGTTCGTGGTGCGCTACCGATCACATTTGGAAAGGATTCTCTGACAAAACTTTACGCCTAACAGCCTGATTTATATCGAAAGCGATATATCACTCTGATGAACTATTGCACAATGTGTCGTATTATTGCGCCCGCCTTTTGAGTTCTTCGACGTCGCAACGTAAACTGTCCCTCTCTTTATCGCACCGAGCAGGAAATAACTGAGTGAGCAGCATTAAACTGATTGTGGGTCTGGCCAATCCCGGCGCTGAATACGCCGCGACGCGCCATAACGCGGGTGCCTGGTATGTGGATCTGCTGGCTGAGCGCCATAACCAGTCACTGAAAGAAGAGAGTAAATTCTACGGCTACACTGCCCGCCTTAACCTTAGCGGCGCTGACGTGCGGCTGCTGGTGCCCACCACGTTTATGAATCTGAGCGGCAAAGCGGTTGCCGCTATGGCGACGTTTTACCGTATCGCGCCGGAAGAGATTCTGGTGGCTCATGACGAGCTGGATCTGCCGCCCGGCGTGGCAAAGTTTAAACAGGGCGGCGGCCATGGCGGCCATAACGGGTTGAAAGACATCATCAGTAAACTCGGTAACAGCCTTGATTTCCATCGCCTGCGTATTGGCATCGGCCATCCGGGCGATCGCAACAAGGTCACCGGTTTTGTACTCGGTAAGCCGCAGACAGCCGAGCAGACGCTGATCGACAGCGCGATCGACGAAGCCGTTCGCTGCACCGAACTGTGGCTGAAAGAAGATAAACTGAAGGCGATGAATCGCCTGCACGCTTACAAAGCCTGATCCCTGTACTAACGCTCTGTCTGAAGAGTGCTCTCTGCGCCATTGACGATCACGCATTGCGTATAGCGATGAATATGGGCGATTAACACGCTGAACGTCGGTTTATTCACGTTTTTCAAATAGAAATCGCGATCGAGCTTCACCGCTTGAAACATTTTTGATTGAAGCGCGTGGAGGTTTGCGCCGCCTGCGCCTAAATCTCCCAGCCATAGCGTATTGATCTGCGCGGCAAGGGCCCGCAGCAGCGGATTTGCGAGGCCGTCATGCAGGTTAGGAAAGTTTTCGGACAGCTTAAGCCGGACAAACGGCAGTTCACTGAGCGCCAGCTGTATTCGGGGCGATTCGAGTACGGCAGCCGCCATCCCAAAGTCAATGGACAGGCAGCAAAGCAAATCCTGGCGGCAGAAAGGATCTGCATAGTTGGCAAGGATCTCCAGTTGGCTCAGAAGCTGCGCCTCTGGATTGCGATGTATCGGATTCCGGCTGGTCAAATCAAGCGCAATAACGTTGCCGCTTAAGGTATGTAAGGGAGTGCAATTAAAATTATGTTTCATGCCTTCAAACCACAGTGTGAGCATCCTGCCAGTGCTAAAAATCGTCGTACAGATCTTCGCGCTTTTTTATGACACGCTCATCAATACGACGATTTTTATCTATATCGGCAGGGCCACGCGTAGCTTTATAGCTCAACCACCGTCGGCAGCAACTTTATAATCCGGATCGTCCAGTTCGTGACTGCAAAATGGCCCCGCCTGTTTCAGCAGGCTGATGCAATCTTCGCTGAGATGGCGCAGCCTGACGCTGCGGCCCGCCGCGAGATAACGGGCGGTGAGTTTATCAATAGCCTCAACGCCGCTGGAGTCCATTACGCGCGTGCGCGCAAAATCGATGACCACGCTGTCAGGATCCTGCTCCGGGTGGAAAAGTTCGTTAAAACTGGCCGCAGAGCCAAAAAACAGCGGGCCTTCCAGCCGGTAATATTTCACGCTCGCCTCTTCTTTCTGCGCGACGATGGTGATGCGCGCATGCTGCCAGGCAAAGACCAGTGCGGAAACAATTACTCCAAAAATCACCGCCATCGCCAGATCGGTATAAATCGTCACCACGGTAACCGCAATCATAATCAGCGCATCGGCGCGCGGCATCCGCTTTAAACGGCGCAGTGAACTCCATTCAAAGGTGTTGATGCAGACGACAAACATGATCCCGGCCAGCGCCGCAACCGGCAGCAGCGCAATGTATCCGGACAGGCTGATGACAAACAGGATCAGCAGTAGTGCGCCCACCAGGTTGGAGAGGCGTCCTCGCCCGCCGGAGGTGAAATTGATGATCGATTGTCCAATCATCGCACAGCCGGCAAAGCTGCCAAAAAATCCGCACAGCGTATTTCCTATGCCCTGCGCCACACACTCCTTGTTGCCGTTGCCTTTTTTGCTGCCCATTTCGTCCAGCACCGCCAGCGTCAGCAGTGACTCAATCAGGCCGACCAGCGCAATGATCACCGCATACGGCAACACTATTTTCAACGTAGTCCAGCTAAGTGGTGCGTCAGGCAGGTGGAAGACCGGCAGCGTACCGGCGATATCCGCCAGGTCGCCCACGCGGCGGGTATCCAGGTCAAAGCCAATCGCAATGGCGCTGATGGCAATTAACGCGGCCAGCGAGCCGGGGATCACGCGGGTGAGTTTCGGGAACAGCCAGACGATCAGCATCGCCAGCGCTACCAGCGCGTACATCATCGGCCCCTGATTTTTTATCATCGGAATTTGCGCCAGCGCAATCACGATCGCCAGGCCATTAACAAAGCCGTAAATGGCGGGCTGTGGCACCAGACGAATAAATTTGCCCAGGCGAAACAGCCCGATAGCTAACTGGATCACGCCAGCCAGAATGGTGGCCAGCAGTACATATTGGTAACCGTGTGTTTGGATCAGGCTGACCAGCACCACTACGATCGATCCGGCCGCGCCCGATATCATGCCTGGCTTGCCGCCAAACAGCGCCGTGATCACACCTAAAATGAAGGCGGTGTGCAGGCCAATGGTGGGAGAGAGCCCGGCGAGTAAAGAAAACGCGGTCGCTTCGGGGATCAGCGCCACGGAAACAACGGCACCAGCCAGCACGTCATTTTTGACGCCAACCGCGCTGAGTTTGCTCAGATTGAACATAATGTTTCCAGATTCAGAAAATGCAGAGAAATGTCACGCGGGGGAACCCGCTCAGAAAGCGATGCGAACAGCGGGATGGCTGCATGATGGGACTGACTCAGGGTGGCGTAAGCCGGAAGCGACACATCACGCGCGTTCTCTGTACGATTAACGGGCCGTCAGTATCCTGAAACGTGAGGGAGATCTCAACCCCTGCCCTGCATTTCAGCGCAGAAATCGCGTCCATCGCGCAGGTAATTCCGTGTATAATGCGCCGACATATACCAACCGGACATAGCGGAGCAGCGAGTGCTGTTCTGGTTATTAAGCAATTAAGGTGATTCAAACATGGGATTCAAATGCGGTATCGTTGGCCTGCCTAACGTCGGAAAATCTACTTTGTTCAATGCGTTAACCAAAGCGGGCATCGAGGCGGCTAACTTCCCGTTTTGCACCATTGAGCCAAACACTGGCGTAGTACCCATGCCCGATTCCCGTCTTGATAAGCTGGCGGAGATCGTTAAACCACAGCGCATCCTGCCCACGACGATGGAGTTTGTTGATATCGCCGGACTGGTCAAAGGCGCATCAAAAGGCGAAGGCCTCGGCAACCAGTTTCTGACCAACATCCGTGAAACGGAAGCGATTGGTCACGTTGTGCGCTGCTTCGAGAACGACAACATCATCCACGTCAACAATAAAGTCGATCCCGCTGATGATATTGAAGTTATTAATACCGAGCTGGCGCTGTCCGACCTCGATACCTGCGAACGCGCGCTTCATCGCGTACAGAAAAAAGCTAAAGGCGGCGACAAAGACGCGAAGGCCGAGCAGGCCGCGCTGGAGAAGTGCCTGCCGCATCTCGCCAACGCCGGTATGCTGCGCTCGTTGGATCTGAGCGAGGAAGAAAAAGCGGCAATCCGCTACCTGAGCTTCCTGACCCTGAAGCCGACCATGTATATCGCCAACGTTAACGAAGACGGCTTTGAGAATAACCCGTATCTGGACAAAGTGCAGGCCATTGCCGACGCCGAAGGCTCGGTTGTTGTTGCGGTGTGCGCAGCGGTGGAATCCGATATCGCCGAGCTGGAAGACGCCGATCGCGAAGAGTTTATGGCGGAACTGGGCATTGAAGAGCCGGGCCTGAACCGCGTGATCCGTGCGGGCTACTCGCTGCTTAACCTACAAACCTACTTCACCGCCGGCGTGAAAGAAGTGCGCGCCTGGACGATCCCGGTTGGCGCTACCGCGCCGCAGGCCGCCGGTAAGATCCACACCGACTTTGAAAAAGGCTTCATCCGCGCACAGACCATCGCCTTTGATGACTTCATCACCTACAGAGGCGAACAGGGTGCGAAAGAAGCAGGTAAAATGCGTTCAGAAGGTAAAGAGTACATCGTGAAAGATGGCGACGTGATGAACTTCCTGTTTAACGTCTGAATTAGTTTTGTTGTCTCATGAGGTTTCGCTGAAGCTCATGAGAATCGAAGAAAACGATGAAATCCACGCGGTTGCGTGGATTTTTTCATTTCATAAAGCTTTAGCTCATCTCGTAACAACGCTGTCAAAAATGAGTACAACATTCTTTCATCTTCAGAGTACAATAACGGTATAAAAAATGAACAAGAGCTCGTTATGCTCACCGATCCTCAATGCCGCACTGCCAGACCGAAAGAAAAACGCTATCGACTCAATGATTTCAATGGCTCTACCTCGAAGTGAAACCCAATGGCAAAAAGGCATGGCGCTATCGGTTTAAACTCAACGGTAAATGCAGCATGTTTGCGTTAAGCTAATATCCAGCGGTAAAACTCGCCGAAGCGCGGGATAAATGTATGCAGGCGAGTAAAGTCGTCTCTGAAGGAGTCAATCCAGCACAGGCCCGTCAGTGAGATATGATCCGCAAGGTTAACAACGCATCCAACACCTTTGAGCTTATCGCTAAAGAGTGGTTGCAAATGAAAGACTGGGCAGAAATCACCAAAACGCGCCGACTGGATAGGCTGGAACGGGTCGTCTTCCCCGCCATCGGCAAACTCCCTGTCAGGCAAATCACACCGCATCATATTATTAAAATGCTTCAGGAAACAGCTAAGCGCGGCGCACCGACCGTTGCAGCTGAAGCCCGCCGGACTATTTCATCGATTTTCGAGCTGGCGGTAGCGACACTCAGAGCAGATAGCGATCCTGTCTGGCCAGTACGTAAGGCGATTCCGGCAAACAAAACGCAGCACAAGCAGGCATTGAACCCGAAGCAAATCGGGAAGTTATTAAGCTGTTTTGATAACAGTCGCGACTCGTATCAGGTTAACTATTGCATGTGGTTAATGTGGTGGACATTGGCGCGACCAGCCGAAGCCACCGAAGCAGAATGGGCAGAATTCGCTCTTGATAACGCCCTGTGGCCCATTCCGGCGACGCGCATGAAAGCTCGTAGGGAACATGTTATCCCCCTCCCCTCCCAAGCCGTCAAAATGCTCAGAACACTACAGGGTTTAACCGGGCATCGGCAGCACCTTTTTCCGGGAAGGTATAATCCGCTAGGTCCAATGACATCACACTCTCTGCGTCAACTACTTAAAAGCCTCGGCTGGAGCGGTACTTATAGCCCACATGCAACCAGAACCACAGGAAGTACACGTTTAAACGAGATGGGCTATCGACCTGATGCTATTGAGGCCCAACTTGCACATGCTGATACCAACAATGTTCGTCGCACATATAACCATGCGACCTATCTTGATGAACGTAAAGTGATGATGCAGGAATGGGCTGATATGTTGGACAAATGGGTAGCAGGATCAGAGTAGAAGTTATTGCACTTAGTGAACTACGAGGATAGAACAAATTCTTCAGGGTCCACTTTGTGCCAGGAGCGGACACTGTTCACAATATCGAGTTAATCATTGGAATGATGATCGCTCCCATTGAAAAATTTCACATTATCCAATATATCAATGTTGAGGGCTTCCCTCTTACACCTCTAAAGGATAACTATCATGGGTCTTAAACCTGGTCCAAAACCAATTGCTAAATCGACAGGAAAACCGGATCAACGTCGACGTGATAATAAAGATACTCCTGGTAACACTCCGGGACTAAAGCCTGGTAAATCCACTGGGAAATAAAAAATTCAGGGTATAGATGTCTTATTTATACCCTGATTACATATCCAGATTACTAAGATGTTTCTGCAACCAGACGCGCGTACCTTCTGTTTCATACGCCTTTGCACCATACCCTTTCGCAAGAAGAGACTCTGGTAAATACTCGTCATATTTATCTAAGTACTTTTCTGGAACATCTGTGGCAAGATCAAATGCAGATGGCAAGCCTGACCACAGCATTTCTTTGAGCGCGTGCTGAACGGAAGCTACACTGGAGTTATCGATTTCTATAACACCAGCAAATGAATTTGCTTTAAAACCACAACGTATCAGCAAGGCTGTAATCGTATTCACGACTTTATCCCCCATCCAGGGTATTATGTAACAGTGTTGCCCACTCGTAATAAAATACTCATTTTGCAGGTTATAACGCTGAAAGTTACTACAGCCTTCCGCAAATAGGCTTCTGGCGGCAGTATCGGCATAATCTACTCTCTTGCTACCTATTGCTATGCGGTAATCACTTTCCCTATAGATAGCGAGCATTTCCTGACGAACGGCATCATGAACAGACATTCCCCCCCCACTAAATTGTGGTGGTTGACCGCCTTTGGTTGCCTCTACATAGATAACTTTTTTCTCTGTCTCGATCTCTGTCACTTTCCAGCGCCGCCCACCGAAGATGATATGTTGGTCTGGTAGCAGTGGGGAGTCCACAGGCACTGTTCCAAGGGTTCTGTTTCCGGTGACAATGCGGAACTCTTCTGGTGTATTGAACACGGCATAAAAAGTGTAATGGTTAGTCAGTTTCTCCCCCTCTGCCCCAACAACCATTTCGCCGCTAGCAAGTTGAGTGAGCAGGCCACATGTTCCCATATGTTTAAGCAGGCTTTTGAAATCGTTTAAATCTACATTTCTGAACGGCCCTGTCTGGCATAGTTGTGACCAGAGCTGATTGGCACGAACTCCGCCCCATTGTGCGGTAATAGCAAGAATCTGGTGTAACAGCGTGGAGTAATGCATCTGTCGGGCATCAGCTGGTTCAAACCATTGTTTAGAGATCATCAATCTGATCATTGCCATCGACTGGACCAACTGCAGCCGTAGGTGGTCAACGATACTGCTAGTCACAGTAAGCTCATTTTCTGTAATTAGCATTCTTAGAACTGATGAGGAGTCGCGTCGCCCAGAACGTCCCATACGCTGACGGAGACTGGAAACAGAATGCGGAGGCGTAACTTGTATAACCGACTTAACCTTGCCGATATCGATTCCCAACTCGAGCGTCATTGTACAAACAGCTGTTGTGGGCAAATTTCCTTTCTGAAGACGAGCTTCAAGCGCCTCACGTAATTCCTTGGCAAGGGAACCATGGTGAGGAAAGAATTCATTCGGAACAATATGTTCCTCACACATGTCGCCCAGCGTTGCCGCAATGCTTTCAGTCCGCTTTCGACTGTTTGCAAAGACCAAATGAGAATCTCCACGGCAAAGTCTAAAAATGTCAGCGCAAACGTCACGTTCAGCTGAACTCTGAAGTTCTTCCCCTTTTTGGAGCGCTCGCTCCAGATAACCTTTGACCTGTACCTGAAGTGTGGCAGTGCTACTACTATCTGTGACAGTTACGCAGTGTAGTCGTTTGTCCGGGCGCAACAGTTCGGGCACTTTCTCCAGCTCCCCCAGTGTGGCACTCAACGCAATGCGGGGAATTGGATTTACCTGGCGTTCTAGCACATGGTCAATTCTATTCAGCAGAGAAAGCAGCTGGACGCCACGCTCTGAGCCAATAAAAGCATGAAACTCATCAATAACAATGTATGCGACTGAAGAAAACGCCTGTTTGAGCCAGCTCATTGAGTTTATGAGCAAAGATTCAAGTGACTCAGGTGTAATCAGTAAAATGCCAGCCGGGTTCGTCCGTACCTTCTTCTTTTTGCTTTGTGGTACATCCCCGTGCCAGGGCGTCACTGGCATTTCCAATGTATCTCCAAGGCTCTCAAGACGACGGTACTGATCGTTAATCAATGCCTTCAACGGGCTGATATAGACGATGCCAAATCCATTAGTGAGATCTGCAACTGCCGAACAGGCAGGAAGAAAGAAAGCCTCTGTTTTACCCGCTGCTGTACCTGCACTGATTAGAACGTCTCGATCACGGGCTAAAATTGCCGGGATAGAACTCTCCTGCAAGGGCCTTAATGTAGACCAACCCTGCTTGTAAACCCACTTACGGACGCGGGGATCGAGACTATCGTAGGCACTGCTCATAATTTGAAGTTCGCCAGGCCGTCGTCGTCATCGCTTTCCTCTACAATGGCGTCATCCATATCGCTAGGTCTGTCCTCTTCAATCGCCACACCCTCGATTAGTGTTTGCCAGTTCATCGTTCTGTTTTGTTCCAGCACGGCCAGCATATCCAGGAAACCTTTTATAGTATTACGAGGGGTACGGAAGTAAGCGTCTCCAATGGTTTTACTGCAATGATGCAGAAATCCAGTCAGTGCCTCATCTGGTACCAGATAATTCTCTGGATCTCCGCCAGCATAAACATGCCGAAGATTTTTCAGTAAAATATACAGTTCCTCAGGGGTGAGGCTGGCAAGATGCAAAGTGGGAGACGAGTAGTCAATCACTCCTGCTTTCTGCGCGAACCGGTTTTCCGCCAGACGCGATTGGAGCGCCTCATAGCTGTAAAGACCTTTACGCGGATCGAAAAGAAATTCTGGCGTCCCCCCGAGGATAAAACCAATGTTCTCGGCTGAGCCTTGCAGGCAGTCATTCAGGATCCGCAAAATCTGTTCGTAGTTCGCTGTTCTTGCTTGCGTATTATTCAGCTTAAAAAGGTTCACCATTTCGTCGAGGCTGACCAAAAGACCGGCATAGCCTGCCTGGCGGACAAAAAGGCTCATCAGCTTCAAAGAATCATAGAATGATGCGTCTGAGATAATAGTCCGAACGTCGAGATCGTTACGGGCATCAGTTTTAGTGGTGTACTCTCCCCGCAACCAACGAATGGCATTGGATTTTAGCGTTTCATTATCCTGCTCGTGCCCACGCCAGAATGCATCAATGACCTTCGCAAAGTCATATCCACCCACCATATCTGACAGAGCTGCCAGGCGTTTATGAATAACTGATGAAACTTCGGAGCCGTCTGTGTCAGCCTCCTTTCTTGCCTCTGTAACGAACCTTTCAACAACGCTAAGTAACGCATTACCATCCGGCTTGTTTCTGGTGGACATGTTTTTCATAAGCTCAGAGTAGAGATTACGAGCCTGACCTCCCGATGAGTGAATACGTCTGTCAGGAGAAAGGTCAGCACTGACTGACACCAGCTTCTTCTCTAGCGCAATTGAGCGCACAACACTCAGAAAGAACGTTTTACCGGAACCATACTCACCGATTATAAGTCTGAAGCTTGCACCACCGTCAGCAATCCTCTCAATATCCTGATGGAGAGCGGTGATCTCATTCACGCGGCCAACCTGGATATGCTGAATGCCTATCCTTGGCGTTACACCTGACTTAAGTGACTGAATAATAGCGTCGCGTTCTTTCACTCTTATACGTGTTACAGACATTCACTATCCCTCTAATTCTTTGGCAATTTCCAGGTCAACCCAGATATCATCATCAGCATCGTCCAGCACCGGAGCATCAACCACCGCATAGGACCAGTCATTGATCACCTCAAGCGCACCGCCGAGCATCAAATTCAAATTTCCGCACAATTCTGTCGCCTCTTTCCGGGACCACTGTTCTTTCTCCAGCAAACTGCGATAAAGCTGGCTGTGTGCGGAGTCAAGGCCCCCCGCCTCGGTTAATGAGGCTGGAGCGCTTTCTGGTTCTTCCGGTTCTTCTTCGGTGAAAATTGTGTTTAGTAATTTACGAACATCATCCGTGGCAGATTCGTGGCGGGCAAGTACATTAGCATCCAGTGTGAACCCTGCCGTTGGCTGAGCAGTTGGTACAGACGAGACGAAATCATGTTCAGTTGCAGAATGCTGATGGATATTGCTCGAGACAGATGAGGGATCCAGACCCAAACTTGAATAAATCTTCTCAAGCTGTTTGATTTCGGCAGGCGCTATTGTTCCATCCGAACAGGCAACACTAACGATAACTTTACCCACAGCAGCTTTTTCCGCAGCCCCCATCAACTCAATCCTGCTTTTCATTCCCGTCATATTGGCTGGGGTATGAAGCTGCCACGTTAAATACGCACGTAGAGAGCGCTTTTCATCCTCGGTGAAGCCAGTATTGTTGTTGATGGCATTCTCAAGCACTTTCTGCTCGGCTTGATCAAGAGAATTGTCAATCAAGGCGACCATAGCCCCTAATCTGAGCGTCATTACTGCTGAAATAAATTCAGCTGAAGGTGAGAATCGTCCACCTTCGGCGGCAGGGAATAGAACAAGTGCACCATAAACATCCACCTTAACATGGTGATAATATGGGTCAGGTGCCAGACTGTAGCCCATCTTCAGAGCAAAAGCCTGCATCAAGTCGGCCTCTTTTTTATTGATCTTAGTGGGACAACTGGCATTCATATATGCCCAAAAGTCAGCAACTGAGACTAGCCCCTCCTTTCCGAGGATCGCCTCATCAGCCCAGCGTTTGAATGAGCTTAATATTTTTTCTGCGCTTTCATTAACGATCTCTGAAGGGAGCAACATAATTGCAGCAGTATCATTGACTGACGTACCTTTCCTACCAAGGTAGCGACTGTAAGCATCAAGTTCATCTGTACATATGTCGGCGAGGGCCATAATTTTTTGGACAGGCCCCTTCAATGCACTTGGATCAGGCAGGTCGGGAACAGGAAGTCGGACGCCTCGCAAACCAGGACTTGCAGGTGTGTAATCTAAACGTAAGCGAGTTTTATTCGCCTTAACGACCATCCCTTCACCATATTTGAGGGTGTAACGCCGTTTGAAAAGCGCAGCAAACTCTTTGGCGCAGCGGCGAGCCGGTGTACGCAGCGCATACTCGGTATGGTTTATTACCCAGTTCAACGCTAGTTCAGCTGACACTGCAACTCCCTCATGTACAGTTCTGGCCAGAGCCAGCTTAAATTGCATGCCGTTGCTGAAACCAGAATCGCTATCGAGCGCAGTGGTTAAATCCAAGTCCGGACGCAGAATAGACATGGCTTCGAGTAATTGGGTCGAATATCCACGGAAGGAGCGGTTCTCAATAAATACAGATCTTAACCGAGCGACTTCATTAAACAGGTTGCGGAACTCAGCATCAGGGAATTTTTGGTCACTGGAATCTACAAGCGCTTTTCTTTCCAGACCGTAGAGGTATATAAAAACATAGCCTATAGGACACGATGGGTCGGACCTATCGCTGGCAAGCCAACTGACATACGCACCGCGTGCTTCTGGGGAAAGAGAGGAAAAACTGGGCCAGTATCCTAATGAACTGTCTTCGTAAAGATACGAAGTGGGTTGTAGCTTACATGTGTCATCAATTAATGATGGCTCACTTCCATCGTCATAATAGCCGCCGGACTCCTGACCGGAGGGCTTCATACGTTGCCCCAAGTAAATGTGGCCACCGCTAATTGCTACACCAGCTACTGTTATCATCTCACCGGGAAGTATCCATCGAGCTAATGCACCTGCTGACTTTGAGGTGTTTCGATAATGATTGGTTGTCACCCGAAGTTCAACACCCCGGTCCCCGCTCAATGTAAAGGTTGAAAGGTTATCGTCTTCACTATCATCATTTCGCACAACCGCCTCTTTTTTCTTGATGTCAGAGATCCATTCTTTTGGTGGTGCTTTCACGGGGCCTGAAGCATAAGACTTTGGAGATTTACGTTTTTTCTTTCTAAAAAACAACAAGTAAATGACAAAGATCGCCGCCAAAAACTTCAATAACTCCATGATATATAACCTTAAAATCATTCTTCACGCATATTTATAAGCAGTGATGAAAGCAGAGCAAGTGGATTAATCTCAAAATAATACTTCTAAATTGCGAGGGTTAAAAGCAAATCACAATCAAAATTAACCCATTGATTTAAATGATCAAAATCATTGAATAATGTGTTTAACCAGCAGTGAAATTTTAAGGTGTTAAAACCTGTTAGGCTATTCTCCTCTAAATGATGTTGTACTGGTGCTACGTTAACATGCGAGCAAATGTACTGAGGATGCACATCTGACCACTGTACGATGATACTTACCTATTCGCTGAGAATGTCGGCAACTTTATGGCAGGGAAGCTTTTAGAGACTATACCGTCTCGAACTTCCGTTTATCGCTCACAGCGGACCTCCAGATCCCTGCGCTTGTTCGTTCCGTGCCAAGAGCGGACATTGCTAATTCCTAACAGCATTAATTATTGGGGAGCAGGTCAGATGTGCGGGGAGCAGGTCAGAGCGTTTACAGGCTAATGGAACGAAAACACAAATTAACGGTGTATTCTTTTTTATTAAAACTTAATTTCCAGACCGCCGGATAACTTTAAGCAACCGCTACCAGTAAGTACAGGTTTTGGCTATATCAGATTTGATCAAATCAATGAAAGCTCTCAGCGAAGCAGGCATATAAGGATTATTTACATAATACAGATGAAATCCTGAAAAGACCGCAGACCATTCATTGAGAACCTGGATGAGTTCACCTCGTTCAATATAGGGTTTTGCGAGCTGCTCACTGATATATGCCAGGCCTGTGCCCTTTCGCGCCGCATCGAGCAAAAAATCAGTTTCATTTGCGGTGATAGTGCTGTCGACATTGACAAAAATTGCACCTTCCGGCCCCCTGAATTCCCAACGTTGCAGCACGCCGGTATGGTCCCAGCGATATGTCAGACATTGATGCTGCCGCAGATCCTCAAGATGCAGTGGTTTAGGACAACGCGAAAAATAATCCGGTGAGCCCACAACAGCCATCCGCAGGTCGGGGGTCAACCGCACAGCGATCATATCCTGCTGCACGAGCTCTCCCGATCTAATCCCGACATCAAACCCCTCACCAACGATGTCGGTGACGGTGTCATCAATGGTCACATCAAGAGACAATCGGGGGTATTTATCCCGTAATAAAGGAAGTAAAGGCGTAATCAGGAGACGGGCGGCAATACGCGGAAGATTAATCCGGATTCGCCCCCGCGGCTCTGCCTGAGAAGCGCCAGCGTCCCTGACTGCCGAAGAAATCTCCTTTACCGCAGGCACGAGGCGATCCAGTAGCATTTGTCCTGCTTCTGTCGTTGCCACGCTTCGGGTTGTCCTGTTGAGTAGCCTGACACCTAAACGCTCTTCCAGAGTGCGAATCGTGTGGCTCAGGGCAGATGGTGACATTCTCAGAAGCTTCGCTGCTCGCCTGAAGCTGCGTTCTTCCGCGACACAAATAAACGCTTTCAGCTCGCTAAATTCGCTGCCTTTCATTATATCTCCCAGGCACAACTGCTTGTGCTGATTATAGCGTATTGTTAATTATAATCAGAAGCCGGAGACTACCACGGTAAAAACATAAACTACCGGGGACTTTAATATGAAAAGACAAATGTGGCGTTGGGAAACAGACGCCATTGGGCGGGAAAACCTTGAACTGAGAAATGTCGATATCCCGGCCCCGGGTCCCCGGCAGGTCCTGGTGAAAGTGGAAGCAGTCGCCCTAAATTATCGGGACAAAATGGTCATTGAGAGTGGGCGCGGCCTGCCGCTTAAGTTCCCCTTTACGCCCGGTTCCGACCTGGCCGGTAAAGTCGTCGGACATGGCGACGCCGTGACCCTGTTCAACAAAGGTGATCGGGTTATTTCAACTTTTACGCCTGACTGGAAAGACGGTCTACGTCCTGGCAACGCGCGAAATCCTGCCTACAGAACGCTTGGTGGCTATTACCCCGGCGTTCTTTCAGAATATGTCGTAATGCCTGAAGACTGGCTGGTAACGGCACCAGTCACGCTGGAACCCGCTCAGGCTGCAACGTTACCCTGCGCTGGCTTGACTGCCTGGTTCGCACTGGTCGAGCGCGCTGGTGTTAAGGCTGGCGATACCGTGCTTATCCCCAGCACTGGCGGGGTTGCGCTTTTTGGCCTGCAAATTGCGAAAGCGCATGGCGCTCAGGTAATCGTATCCGGTAGAGCCAGCAATGCCGCACGGGCGAAAGCACTGGGAGCCGACTACTACGTGGATCGAAACCGGGAAGACTGGATGGAAGTCATTTACCGGATTACCGGTAACCACGGCGCCGATCATGTTCTTGAAGTGATCGGCGGCGAACATCTGGGTAAATCCGTCCAACTCGCGGCGGTTGGCGGGCATATCTGCCAGATAGGCGCGCTTGATGGTTTCGACATCAGCTCACCGGCTATGCCCCTTATGTTGAAAGACGTAACGATTCATGGCATCGGTACCGGTAGCCGTCAGGCGCTTACACGTCTGGTTCGCGCTGTTGATCAGACCGGAATAAAACCCGTCATCGACTCTGTGTACGCTTTCTCCGACCTGCCAAATGCTCTGGATCATCTGGATCGCGGCCCCTTTGGTAAAGTGGTAATCGAAATCAATAGTTAGGGAGAACTGTAACGGTTTTTATGCTCCAGGCTTACCGGGGGAGGTCCGTTTTCGCTCATAGCGGATGACCTGAAAGATAGATATCGCGACGTATTGGGCATCTGGAAAACCTGGGCGCAACATTTCGGGGTAAAGCACTAGCCAGCGGTCACCATTCGGAAGGGAGTCAGGCTGGGTGGTATGACCTGTTTTATGATACTCGTTTCATCCTGCTGCACTTTTGTTATGCATACTTTCACAGAGCAGCCAGGCCCTGCGACACTGCGGTGAAAATATAAGAGATTATTGAAAAGGGTATTGCGTTGACGGATTGAATCTAACGTTATGCAACCAGGATCCCATTGCGCCTGATGATGCCCAATAAAAGCGAACAGAAGCTAATTTCAAAAGGGAGTGAGTGCACCAGCCGGACGCAAAAAAATCCGCGCAAACGCGTGGATTTTTACATAATGCCCTTCTATCTGTTATCTGTTTTAGTCAGCCGCCATCATGCCGTTATAGTGACCACTGAAGTGTTGGTTGTCACCTGGTTGGTCGTAACGGAGGAGTCCGCCGCCCCAACCTGCCCTTTAATTACGCAGCGATACTGTCCCGCATCGCCCGAGGTGACTGATGACTTACTGTATGTCGCCTTCGTGGCGCCGGAAATATTGCTCCAGCTGGTGCCGTTAGTGGATTTCTGCCACTGATAGCTGGCGGCATCATTGGCTTCCACAGTCAGGTTCAACGTAGCGCCTGCGGCAACAGAAACGGTTGCAGCCGGCTGAGTCGTAATCTGCGGCGTAAACGCGTAGTAAGGCATCGCATACTCAACGCCGTTGATATTTACCCGCATCCACTGACGCGGCCTGGATTGCTCAACCGGTACGGTGGATGAGGGCTGCGAACGGGTACTGATTGCCGCAACATCACTTTGAGCGCCAAAGCCGGCCTTACCGTTGTGCATCGATGCGCGGGCTTCAGCGGCAACGCCGTTCGGCGCGTCAGCCTGCACCTGGCCATCCGGCTTAAAGATCGCCCAGGCCCCTGAGTCCATGCGGGTTTCGCCCGTACCACGAACGTGCACCGCATATTCCCCAATGGTATCAGGAAGTTTGATCCACAAGCCCGGCAGGATATTGTTGTAATCCTGAGCAATATACTTCACCTCGGTAATGCCCGGCGCGCCTTCCATCCAGTAGGTCACGACCGGAACGGTTCCGGCACCGCGCGCAACGTGAATATGCAATGTTCCTGCGGAGCGATCGCCATTTACGGGCATCGGTCCGCTCCCTCCCAGGCTGCCGTAACCGCTGCGGCAGTCTACCTCAATCTTCCAGTGGGTGCCGGTTCGGGGCATCTGGAACGAACCGATACTCAGCCACAGTTTGCTGCTGTCGATGGTGCCGCGCAGCACACCGCTCAGCCACTGCGCGCGCAGCGGATGGTCCAGATAAGTGCCGCTATTTTGAAACAGCGACATGCCCATTTCATATGCGGAAAGCTTCGCGGTGATCGTGCTGCCGTCCGGGTTTTTCGGGTAGCTGGCCCACTTATCGCTGTCCGGCGCGGTGGTGCGGTCATAATTGACGCCGGTCGGGTTTGACCATTGCGACATAATGATGCGCGAGTTATAGAACACGGCGTCATGAGTGGATGACTCAATGCTCAGCGCCTCAATCAGCCACTGGCCGTTGTTGATATCCATCGGCACCGCGCTGTGCTCAATCCAGCCGTTGCGGATCAGTCCCTGTCCGTGACGTGGGATCCAGATTGCCGGTGCATAGCAGTACTGGAAGTTAAATTCAGAAAGCTCAATCGCCGTGGAGTGATCCCAGGCGCCGGCCGGCCGGTTGCTCCAGCCAACCTTTATGACCGGGCCCGCCACCTTGCTACAGTAAATCTGGTTAAATTTACTGTCGAGGCTGTCGAGATAGTAAATCGCCGCCTCACCGGTGTTGCTGGCCTTGAAATACGAGACGTTAGCAAAGGTGCCGCCCACGCATTCGTTGGTAATAAACGGCTGCTTGTTGGAGGCGGTATCGTTGAATACCCCCAGCGTGGCGCCAATCAGCAGGTTAGTCGTTTCATCCTGCTCGACCGTTTGCTGCCCTTCCCACTCAATACCATAAACGGAAAAATAACGATGGTTCAGCGCCAGCACGGCTGAATTCGATTTATCGGAAACAATACGCGTCGCAATCTGTTTGCCGAAACTGGTGGTCACGCCGCGAAGCACAAAGTCGCCCGCCGCAAAATAACCGCTCGGATTATATGGCAGTTCTGAATTACTGGCAGGGATCTTGCTGCCGTAACGGCGCATGTCGAGCGGCTTAACCAGATAGGTGCCCGCACCGAAACGGATGCCAACTTTGTTAGAAAGATTGCTGGTTGCGCCACGGGCAAAGGTGCCGTTCATAAACTCATACATCGCTTTAACTGCCGGCGCACAGTCAACGGTGCCGCCCGGCACTGCACCGAAATCGTGAACGGTCAGCGCCTCAATATCCGTATCGCGTCGCCAGTGGTATGCACCGCCGTTGCTGGCGATAAAACCGCCGTCATCAGCGCCCGCCACCAGGTTGCCGATAAACCATCCTTTGCCAAAGCTGACGGATCGATCGGAAGCTGTCCGCGCGTTCCAGGAGGTGAGAAAAACGCGCTCCCCCTCGGCTGCGGGTTTACGTGCGCGCAGTGCGGCAAAAGAGGCGATTTCCGTGATGGTAGAGATAGTTTCATTAGTAGCCATGATATTTTACTCCTCCAGGTAATTTTAAGTACTGTATTTATATACAGTATTTTTACTGTACGCTTTCACCTGAGAATTTTCAATATCGTTTTTTACCTTTGAATCAATTACATTTGGGATTAATCCGTAACGGTAAAATTTCTCCCGCAACAGATAAACTTAAGATAAGTTAATATTTATTGATTGAGAAAAGAGAGGAGTATCGTGAAGGACACGTTAAGGCAGGGAAACGAGGCGAGCGGGCTAATCACCAGCGACTGGTGAACGAAGTGCTGGTCTTTCTGCCCCGCCCGGAGAACCAATCCTCTTTGCTGAAAGGGCTGGATGCAAACGATAAGAATGTTGCCAGACACATTGTCACCGTTCTTGTGGACAGGGCGCTTTATCGGGCGATATTTTTGGCTTCATGTTAAGTAACATAATGAATCGCCACGGGTTTAACAGGTACCTCTGAGTCATTTAAGATGGCTTAAAGAGAGGTGCCCATGAGCGGTAAATGTTATCCCGAAGAGTTTAAAATTGAAGCAGTCAAACAGGTTATTGATCGCGGTCATGCTGTTTCCAGCGTAGCAACACGTCTCGGTATTACCACCCACAGTCTTTGGATCAGGTTGCAGAGCAGCTAAACAGCAGACCGGGAAAGACATTAAGATTCAAAACGCCAAAAGAGATTATTGAAAAGGGTGTTGCGTTGACAGAGTGAATCTACAGCCCAAAACGGACAGTGAAACCTCGGTGGTAAACCGGTCCATCGCATTCAGTCATTATAATAAGCATCATTCGCACAGCACGCTGAGATACCGCTATCTTCGGGAATATCTGCGCAGGGCAGTCCACACCACTGTTCAGGTGGTCAGATTCAGTATGACACGACAAAACTCAGTGGCTGGTTCAACTGCTCACTGAGTTTGCGGCAGGCTTTGGCGCTAACGTTCAGACGGGTGCGCAAAGCTTTTGCCGGGCCAATGTCTGGTGTAAAAGGAACCTGAAGCTGATTTTTTCTACCTAAGTCCTTTTTTAATGGAAGGATAATTTACGATGGATGTATCTGTTTCTGCGATTTTGCCCCCGCAAGTACCTTACGACATTTCATGTGTCCCTGAAGCGAGCAGTGGATCTTCTTCTCTCTGTGTCAGCCATCACCTTACCCCTGAACGGCCTTTACAGATTTCAGCTGGATGGATTAAACACCATCGTAGTCACCTTTCTGGTGAAGATCAGCAACGGTTAACGCTGGTGCTGGACGCCCTGCTCGGAAAAGAAGCCACTGAAGAAGAAAATACAAGCGAATCGGGGGGCAGTTTCCTTCTGTCCCGGCCTGCTTACGGCGCTGTGTCCGTGACTTTACAGCGGAGTCTGTCGTCACCACAGTCACTGGCGTCGCTGACAATTAAAAACGCTAAGGGAGATGTCCTGCTGTCCCTTGAAGATCCTGATAATCAGGCTTTCAGGGCGGCCCCTGCAACAGCAAAACCGGCTATTGCAGCAAATGAGGCTGCAATTCTGGCACACTCTCGCTATGACCCTGACGCTGAATGGCAAAAGCAGTTGTATATCGTGCCTTTTTTCACTGCCGCAGGTGAATCACGCCGTGTGGTTGAGCGGGCATGACTTTTATGAGGGAACCGGCTTCCGTCAAGTTGACGGGCAGATACAGGAGCTGGCCCCCCGTATCTCGCCCTACTGGCAAAAACGAAACAACCAGTGGAGCTACCCTGGAAATGGCAGTTAAAACCGGACGACTCAATGGCCGGTGTCGGGCCATTTTTGTACCTGGCTAAGCCGCTGAGCTTTTTAAAGAGGAAAGGGCATGCCGTGTCAGAGGCGTTGTTTCCTTAGGCGCTATGCATCGCCTGACTGCACCCGCTCCCCTGCTCTCCCGGACATTTTTACCCCTTGCGGGGCTTTATCATAATGAATTTAACTCTTAACAGGCTCAATATGAAAAATAAAATTTTTCTTTCAGTAATAGCATCGCTCATTTCTTCAAATGCTTTTTCGGCTACGGTTTATTATACCAACCCCGATTCAACCGCCGCAACGTGGGTAAAAAATAACGCCGCTGATTCAAGAACCGCAACTATTAAGAACGCTATTGCTGATAAACCGATGGCTCGATGGTTTACCGGAACCAGTCAGAGCACTGACGATCTGACCTCCAAAATAACCTCGTATACTACAGCGGCAAAGAACGCCAGTGCGACGCCATTACTGGTGGCTTACAATATCCCTGGCAGAGATTGTAGTGGTGGGGCTTCTTCAGGTGGCGCGGCCAGTGCAACAGCATACAAGAAGTGGATTGATAATTTCATTGCTGGCATTGGTAGCCGGGCCGCAGTGGTAATTCTTGAGCCCGATGCTATTGCAGATGCTGATTGTCTGACCAGTGATAAGCGCGATGAACGCTTCTCGCTTCTTAATTATGCTGCAACTGCTTTCAGCACTAAGGCACCTGCTGCGCAGGTCTACATTGATGCAGGTAATCCAGCCTGGTTAAACGCCGCAAAGGCGGGTGAATACCTCAACAGGGCGGGAGTAAAAAAGGTAAAAGGCTTTGCTCTTAACGTGTCCAACTTTTATACGACGGCGCAGAATACGACTTATGGCAACAACATCAATTCTTTCCTGTCATCCAGCTACGGTTTCACCAAATCATTCCTGATTGACACCAGCCGTAATGGTAATGGTGCTAATCCCGGTGACTGGTGTAACCCACCCGGCCGTAAAATTGGCACGGTCACTCAGGCGCTGACTGCAAATATCATGGCTGCATGGGTCAAAGTTCCTGGCAACTCTGATGGGGCATCTTCGCCGACAGCTGATTGCCACGGTGGGCCTGCTGCAGGAACTTTCAGTCCGGGCCTGGCTACCAAACTGATTAACGGTAACTGATTTGCCTGCCCGTTAATTCCTCTGGCAATCATGAAAATCACTGACAAAGACCTGGGCCTGCGCGCCTGTCACGGCTTACGCTTCAGGGCATCTGATGGCCACAATGTCACATAAGGACTGGCTGAGCCGCCGCCACCGGCAAAAACAGGGTATTGAACGGGTGCATGCGCAGGGGAAACACCGTGGCAAGCAGGCCGATCAGGAGCGCCATCAGAAAGTCCTGTACTGCCGGCAGGTCAAGAAACTCAGTATCAGGGAAACGGCGGAACCGACGGGCTGGAACCCCTCTCCGATATGCGGTTCCAGCCACTGTATCGACAATCAGATGAAAGTAATTCTGGTTACATTATGATTAAGGCATTCAATCACTTAACCAGGAACTTTTTGACATGCTCCTCCACTCAATTATTTAAAGTTCACCATTAAATGAGGTTAGTTATGGATCCCTTACGTGGCTCCGGTTCCCATCGTTCTTCAGGGTACCATGCTGATTCTGAAGACGCAGGCCCGTCAAATTCTCGCTCTTCAGGTTCACGGCATTCAAGATCAGGTCATAACAGTTCGCGAACTTCGCGGGGCGGCCAGGCTGGTTCAGTCAGTCGGAGCTATCCGTCGGTATTGCCCCTTGCAGAAACCAGTGAGGCAGCAACCGCATGGTTGATAAATATCGCCACAAGGTCAGACAGTAGTTCCGATCACAAAATTGTCGCACAGGCGGCATATAACGCAATAATCAGTGGCACTCTACAACACAGGGATACGCAAGGGTCACAACAGGCTAACTACAGACAGCGCATGTATCCTGGACCTGAGGCCGATCCAGGAACACTGATGGTTCGGGCTGTAAGGAATGAACAGCAAAAATTCAATATTCCTGAGATAGGCTTTTTATGGGATTCCGGGGAAGCGATCAATTTTCCTCTTTCTTCTGACTTTGCAGGAGAAACGATTCGGAGGGATAACCCCAATTTACCATTGGCAAAGCAGACATATAATGATATTCGCATGTTCCACGGCACCAGTCCGGCTGGCAAGGCCTCCATCCAGAATTATGGTTTTTTGTTAGATCAAAAAACGTTCGGTGCAATGGACAGATTAATTCAGATCCGTGGGCGCAATCAGATTCTGCCTGGCGCAGAACAGCAGGCAAATAATGCACATCACCTGACTGTCCAGAGGAATGTCGCCCGACAATATGCAGGTGCAGCGGGACAAGGACGTGCGGTGGTCAGAACATTAATTAACAATCGGCAAGCTACAGGTGTCTTCCCCGATCCGTTCAGTCGGGCCGGAAGTGGAGCACTCATTACTGAACAGGATATACCAGCATCATCGGTGCTGGGTTCCAAAGCTTTTCAATCTGGTCAGGGAAGCAGGGAATTCAGGGCAGCCTTACGAGCCAGAAGAGCCAGTGTCTCTGAATCACAAGCCAGAAGGCTATTGAACCAGGTGCAGTCAGACTCTGAGGATGATTTTTTTTAGCAGGCAAGCTGGCGTTGTGCAGAATTGCCTGGTTAGTTAAAGACGAATGGCTACCTTGATGGTTAAGAAACACTAAAAGGGTCGATTGAGTTTCCTGACCATCAAGGTAGCGACAAGTGCCCCTGCCCCATAATCCTCTTTTGAACGAACCTGTTTTTGGAGATATCCAATAATGTCTGCTTTGTGCCAGGAGTGGGCGTTATGTCGCTTCTGAAACAACGCTTTTCAGGGTGACGTCCTCATCCCGTTGAGGAAGACGTCACTAACATTACAGTCTGTCAATCTGCGGAAGTTGATGCCGGAATGCGGGCTATGACCTTAATTTCAAAATCGAATCCCGCAAGCCAGGTAACTCCAACGGCTGTCCAGTTCGGGTATGGGGGCTGCGGGAAAATTGACTGTTTCACCTGCATAATCGTCGGAAACTGATTTTCCGGGTCAGTATGAAAGGTGGTGACATCAATCAGGTCGTCAAACGTACAACCAGCTGCTGCAAGCGTCGCTGCCAGGTTATCGAACGCAAGTTGCACCTGCGCGGCAAAATCCGGTTCCGGCGTACCGTCGGCGCGGCTGCCAACCTGGCCGGAAACGAACAACATATCGCCAGAACGGATCGCGGCGGAATAACCGTGCTCTTCATAGAGAGCGTGCCGGTTAGCAGGAAAAATAGGTTCACGCTGGATCATGGAATGCCCTTTCTTACGTCAATGTGTGATGCGGGATGCGCGTCATGTAAAATTCATTTAATATACGCGGTGTATGTTGAATTAATCACACATACGCCGCGTATGTCAAATAACATCCGTTACGTATGTCAAAAAGGAGTTCGTATGGCCGCCAAACGCCGCGCCGAAACAATGGAAGAGAACCGCGCCAAATTGATTATTGCAGCGCGGAAATCCTTTGCCGAAAGAGGTTTTGCTGCCGTATCAATGGATGAATTAACCGCCAGTGTTGGGCTGACACGAGGGGCGTTATACCACAACTTTGGTGATAAAAAGGGGCTGCTTGCCGCTGTTGTTGCTCAGGTAGATGGTGAAATGGCACAACGAGCCAAAGCCGCCGCCGCGACTGCCGGTGACGACTGGGAAAAGCTGCTGGCTGAAGGGATTGCCTACATTAAGATGGCGCTGGAGACAGAAGTAAAACGCATCGTTCTGCTTGATGGTCCGGCTTTCCTTGGGGATCCTGCACAATGGCCCAGCCAGAATAGTTGCCTCGAATCCACCCGCCAGACCGTCATAAAGCTGATCGAGCGCGGCGTACTTAAATCGGTTGACGCGGATGCTGCTGCACATCTGTTAAACAGTACCGCGCTGAATTCCGCACTTTGGATTGCTGCGAGCGACGATCCACTGCGGGCGCTGCCAAAAATTATTGAGGTGTTCACTCAACTGGCAAGCGGCTTACGGAATAGTTCACGTACAGGAAATTGAAACCATTTCTGCCCCGGCAGGAAGTGGTTGAAATTTAGTCACTCTTTGATTTGTATGCCATCGGGTAAGTCGGCGCTCTGCGAACAGGTGATAACTCAGGCTTTTTTCGGTCATTTTCAGGCGGCCAGCAGGCGGCAGGCAGATCTTCCCTGCATCAGGCCGGGATGTACCTCATCAGAATGATTTCCCGGTCGTGGGTTTTCAGTCCCTGCACATTCAGACCGACCACTGCACGGCGGTACACCATGCGACTGCCACACAACACGCATTCAAACGGGTCACGTCGCAGGGGCTGCTTACTCATCTGTACATAGCATACCTCTGGCACCGGTTCCGGTTTATTCATCCCCAGTGCACTGTAGACCACCGGCAGCTTTTCTCCGTACACCCGGCTCGCCAGAAATCCAGTATTGACCCCGCGTGAAGCGGATATTTTTAACATGCCAGGTCAGGGACTTTCTGGCAGCGAGATTGCGAAAAGAACTAAAGTCAGTTCTAAAATAATCAGCATGCAGAAAAAAAGCGCCATGTATAAACTCAACGTAAAAAAACGATTCTCAACTCTACTTTTTACTGGCGAAGACACAGCTTTTTGAACTGAGCCTGTAATAAACAGTATGACGGCCCTGATGGTCAGATAACGTCGCTCATTATTGCTGCTTAAAGCGGAATTAATGGTTCGCCTGATGGTTTACAGAAAAGCTCAGACGTATGAGTACATGGTAAAAGCCGTTTTTCTGACTGGTATGATAGAAACGTCTGACGGCGCCCCGTATATTTCTCCCCATCAGATGAACGCTTTCTTTACTATCCGGGGGCAATTCTGTGTCTGTTAATATCCTGATTGCTGACGAACACACACTTATCCGTCGCGGCATTTTCTCTATAATTAATACCCTGTCCGCCAGTGCGATTAACGGAGAGACGTTAAACGTTATTGGCGATACGGATTCGCCTGCCGGGCTGGTTAACCTGCTCTCTCATAACACGGTGAATATTCTTTTTTCGGTTTTGCCCTGAATACCCGCCGCTCACAGAGCCCGGTTTCAGGGCTGGATGGCATCTCACTGGTGAAATGGCTGGCGCGTAAATTTCCGCAAATCCGCACTGTGGTGCTTTCGCCTTACCGCAATACCAATAACCATGGCAATGGATGAAGAGGTCTATATTGAGCGTGGATTGATGGACTCGCTGTTACGTCGCGATACACTCGCGGGCCAGGAGCTGACAACGCGGGAAAATGATGAATTGCGGATGCTGTGTCGCGGGCTGTCCCTGACCGCTATCTCAGAAAAAATGAATCTGAGCAATAAGACGGTCAGCGCCCACAAGCTGCGCGCCATGGAAAAACCTGGCGTGCAGAGCGACTGCCAGCTTTATTGCCTGCTGGCAGAGACACGCATGTTTGATATTGCTATTTAAAATATTTATTTCAATTTAACTTTTCGCAGAGACTGACAGATTGCGTCTTTGTCGGCTTTATGCAAATTATGCTGTTGCACTGTATGCATAAATGAACAATCATCGCTTGTATCACCCTGTTTTAGGGTTTCTGCCGTTTTATCGAGAATGTCATCACTAAGGCGGCTTATTTCTTTCCTTACCGTTTCCAGATCCTGAGGTTTCCAGTTTTTTTCTGGTGTGAATAACCAGTCTGCCCGATAGCGATACTGAATGGCTTTCGCGGCATCCATTTGCGCCTGAATGAAGGGTCTGACGGATTCCGCGTCAAGCCCGAGCTCTTCCGCTTTTTTCACGGTCGACGTCAGCACTTTGTCTTCCTGAGTCAGATCCTCAACGGGCTGGTGGTTTTTGGCTTTATATCCCGCCACGTCCTTCATCCAGCCCAGACGCTGATTAATCAGTTGCACAATATCTTTATAGCCCTGCGTGTTGGCACTGGCGGTAAATGAAACTACCGCCAGCAAGATAACCATACCTTTAAGAGTACGGCCGCGAAGAACCTGCTGGTTGTTGGTCATGCTAATCCTCTTTTTTCTTACTGGCGATACACAACGCTGTGCGACGATCTTTCTGTCGGAATATGTTAATCAATGACCTGTATTATTTCATCAGATATAAGAAAAGCATCATAAAAAATCATTGCTCCAGGACCCCACATTGCCTGAGCACCACCCGGTAACAGGGCAACACTACCCGTTGCCAGTGCCAGCCCTACTGCATCACGTTTATTCATTGCTTTCTGACATGCGGCACCACTCGGATTGTCGGAACACGTCGCCTTATCAATACCAATACGGCGCTGAGCCGCCCGCAATGGCTTTCGCAAGGTCGCCCCCGGCCAGTCCCTGCACCGCCGCAGTGGCGGCCTGGATGGCCTGTTGTACCTTGCCGCCGGTGCCGAACCCGCTCTCGGTAAACGCCTGGTTGTAGAAGTTGTTATAGACCTGTTTGCTGACGTCTTCGTCGCTGTACTGCTTTGTCGGATCCTTCGCTTTCAGGTCAGCCAGTGCCTTGTCGCGGTCGCTCTGGGTGGCTCCGGACATCTTCTCATTCGCGGCTTTCGTCGCGATTATTCGGCCCTGCGGCCGTGCGATATCACCGGCCTGAACCCCGATTTCCCCTGTCAGTTGCGCTTCCCTCAGCCGCTGCTGCTCCTTATCAAATATCGGACTCAGCGTCTGATTCGCATGCTCAACATCGCGGCTCAGTTCCCGGCGCGGTTAGCCGGGATCATTGGTTACTACGGATCGGATGGGGGCGATTTTCGGGGTTTGAATTTATCTATCAGATTAAAGATTATTGCAGCACTTGTTATGGCTGAAGCTGCAATAATACTTTTGATAAAATTTCCTGTGATCTCCTCAGATGGCAAGAAAAATACACCCATATATATAAAGCCAATGACAATTTTTATAGCTAAACCCAATAAGAAAAAACCAACTGTAAAATAGCTAAAAAGCAGTATGTATTTGAGAAAGGTTTTCATCACTTATCGCCCTCCTGCTTTTTGATAATGCTTTTTCCTGCGTCTGTTGCAGCTTCTGAGGCGAAAGCACCCCTAATATCATATATAAAGCCCGGGAGTTCTTTTCCTGGTACTGAATTTACAATACCCGGCGCATATTCTCCGAACATTCCGCCAGCCCAGGCTCCAGCCGTCGCAGCACCCACAGCTCCGACATCAGCTCCATCCGTAAACACTGCGCCACCTGCCGCTATGCCAACGTTCTGCCCGATACCACGTCCCGGAGCCAACATTCCCATCACAAACGCCGAGCCGCTACTCTTATAATCCCACGTTTTATTTTCATTACCGGGCTGGTTTAAATCGAACCACTGATAAGTACCGTTGGCTATTTCCGCTATTACACCACCGGTTACAGCTTTACCAATACTTGCAGCTGGCCCTAAGTAAGCTGCTCCTCCAATCAGCACGCCATCTTTATAACCGTCAACGATGGCTTTGGTGATATTTGCACCGTCCGGCAAATCACCTTTGGCATTTTTGCTCAGCGCCGCACTGATTTCTTCCGCTGTTGCTCCGGTTCCGGTCATTGAGGTTCCCAACGTTGAAGCTGACTGGCCATAATCCGTAAGTCCTTTTGGCAGAGTGAACATGTCGTTGTTCTCGGAGGTGTTCTTTCCGGCCTGGGCTCCTGCAATGGCTGAAGCTGTACTGTCTCCGGCAAGACCGCCCGCCAGTCCGCTCGCCAGCGTGCTCAGTGCAGATATGGTCTGCTTCTGCGTTCCATCCAGTTTGCTGTAATCATCCGTGCCGTACAGCGTTTTCGCTATCACGGCAGTCGTGGCAGATGCAGTTGCCGCACCTGCGGCCCCGGCCAGCGCTGAGTTGCCTGATGCCTGTGCCACTACCGCACCAACAACCGCATGGGCCATCAGGTTTGCTTCCGGGTTGCCTTCGGTCATTTTATGGAGTTGCTCGGCCAGATACGGCGCTGGGCCGCCCGCAATGGCTTTCGCAAGGTCTCCGCCCGCCAGACCCTGCACCGCCGCAGTGGCGGCCTGGATGGCCTGTTGTACCTTGCCGCCGGTGCCGAACCCGCTCTCGGTAAACGCCTGATTGTAGAAGTTGTTATAGACCTGTTTGCTGACGTCTTCGTCGCTGTACTGCTTTGTCGGATCCTTCGCTTTCAGGTCAGTCAGTGCCTTGTTGCGGTCGCTCTGGGTGGTTCCGGACATCTTCTCATTCGCGGCTTTCGTCGCGATTATCCGGCCCTGTGTCCGTGCAATATCCCCGGTCTGAACCCCGATTTCCCCCATCAGTTCTTGTTTTCTCTCATTTTAGATAGAAGCCAAATACCAAGACCTAATACAGAACCAATGGCCGCACCTCTTTCTAATGAGTTAGTTATGCTGATTATCCATTCAAAATAAAAACAACCATTTTTAATAAAAAATATAATGGCTACACCGAGCCTAATAAAAAATAGTATTGAAGTAATAAGCAAAAAAAATGAAAGCATCAATTTTATCGCGAGCACGATGTCTTTCATTTATTACTCTCCAGCTGTTTTTGAACCTCAGAACCTGCTACTTCTGAAGCTCCAGCACCAATCACAGTCCCTGCTAAATTAGCCGATTTATCGTTCATGATAGGAGACAAACTATTTCCAACCGAAATCAACTTACTGCCTGCGGCACCAACAGCCGTACCAAAGCCTGCCCCAATCACCGGTGCAAGAACATCTTTCCCCTGTAATTTAGCTCCCGCATACGCTCCAGTAACACTCGCAACTTCAGTGAACCAGAACCCTTTACCTTGAGTTAAAGCACTCACGCCTGTCGTTATAAGTGCATCAGTGGCACTGAAAGGGTCATCGCTGTAACAACAATCCCAATAAAAAACTGAGATTATTATTGACTTATTTAACATTTTATTTTCTTTCTTGTAGTTTTGCTTTTATCCGAATACCGAACCCTGCTAACACACCAGCAGAAACACCTACTTTCAAAGAATAAAAAACATCCTTTCCCCAATCAAAAAATAAAGCGTTAGTTTTAAAAAATGCCATTAACCTACCAAGAAGACAGCCAACCATAGCTAGAATAAAAATGCATATTATACACCGTGTTATTAGCATAATGAGGGTCTTCAAATTAACCCCCTGATCACTTTTTAATGGATTTATCAGCTTCATCAAGTGTTCCTTTTGTAGTATTGCCAATAGCTTCACTAGTAATCGAGCCCCCAATATTGCTAATGATATCCGCTGTTCCCTCTTTGACAGACGATCCCATAGACCCTGATATGACTTTTCCCATTCCGCCACCAAATATTGAACCTAATCCAGTTCCAATGACTGAATTCGTCGGATCCTCCCCCTTAATACTACTACCAATTGCCGCACCACCCATATTGATCGGAGTTGAGATAATAATACCTTTTCCTGTTGTCGCTGCTGCTGTTACGCCAGCTATTATCGCATCCACATAACTAAATGGGTCTTTTCCTGCAAGCTGAGCAGCAGAGTTGACTCCAACACCAATTGGGACATTAGCTGCCATACCTTTCACTGTAAGCCCCAGTACACTGCTTCCGAACATTACAGGCGCATCGCCAATGCTGGCATTCGATTTATGGTAGCCCCAGGTATTCATTATTTTCTGAGCGCTGGCCATTGCTTCAGACTCAGGAGTACGTTTGATATAATCCTGACCTGACAGCAGGCCTTTAACCAGTTCCTGCGACACTGCCGGACCATATTCTTTCTCCATTTCACTGGCATAAATCCGCAAATAACCCGCCAGTTCAGCCCGGTCTGTGCTGTTCATCTCCGACGGGTCTCTGGTGAATTTATCCACCAGGGCATCGCTGCGTTTATCGGCGTTTTCCAGCTTAATCAGCTCACTGGCGGCCGCCAGCGATTTATCACCCTGCTTGATTTTCTCCACAGCTTTGTCGAGTTTGTCAGAGGAGGTGGCACCGAGGAGGTTATTGGTCACCGTCGTTTTACCCGCCTGCGCCCCGGCAACAGCATCCGCCGTACAGTTGCCGATCAGCCCGCCCGCCAGACCCGCCGCCAGCGTGGCCAGCGCGCTCACCGTCTGCTTCTCGGTTTCGCTCAGCTCCCCGGCGCTCCTGCTGTAGACCTCCAGCGCGATCATTCCGGTCAGTTCTGCCGTGGTTGCGCCCGCTGCACCCACCAGCGCGTTGTTACCCTGAACAGCCGCAAGAGCCGCATTGACCGTCGCGTGGGCCAGCACTTTACCCGCATCATCCAGTCCGCTGCTGCCGATAACGTTCGCGATATACGGCGCTGAGCCGCCTGCAATGGCTTTCGCAAGATCGCCCCCGGCCAGACCCTGCACCGCCGTAGTGGCCGCCTGGATACCGCCGCTGCTGACGCCCGCGCTCTGGTGCTCAACCTCATATTCCGCGCTGTTGCGGATATCGCTGAAGCCCAGCGTGCCCGTCTCCAGCCGGTTTTTATCCGCTGTCGCCGTCGAGCCGATAACCGCTCCCGTTAATTCCGTGTGCTCCCCGACCTTAATATCGAAGCCGCCTGGTATCAATGGCCGGAATCGTTGTTTACTGTGGATCGGAGGGGGGAGATTTGCGGGCTTTAAATTTATCTATTAAATTTACGACTAACACATACAAAGTGATAGCAGTTCCAGCAATACAGCCAAATACTGTTGCTCTTATCCTCTGAGATTCAGGAAAGTCAAAGAATCCTTCTTTGAAATAATAGAAGGACGAAAGAGCAAGACCTAATACCAGCAGCATTACTATAGAAGATAAACAGCTGTATAAAAATAGCGCTATATATCTATATATATTCTTGCTCATTTCTTATCTTCCATATCTGATTTTGGCTTGCCTATTTCCTTTATAAATCCGGATGAAAACTCAGATGCAACCCCGCCCCAATAGTCATAAACAATATCAGGGCTCTTGTTATCCCCCATGATTTTTTCAATGCCAGCAGCCACAGTATCCGCCCCATCAGTAAATACCGCACCTCCTGCCGCGATGCCCACATTTGGCAATACGCTACGTCTTGGGGCCAGCGCCCCAGTTACAGCAGATGATGCGCTACCCCAGTACTCCCATGTCTTTTGCTGATTTTCAGGCAGGCTTTGGTTCTTTTCACTATTTATATCAAACCACTGATAAGTCCCGTTCGCGATTTCCGCTATTGTGGCACCTGCCACAACTTTTCCGATGCTTGCCGCTGGTCCTAAATAAGCCGCTCCCGCTATCAGCACGCCATCTTTATATCCATCAACAATAGCTTTAGTGATATTGGCACCTTCCGGTAATTCACCCGTCACCAGCTTGTCAGAAGCATACTTAATTTGCTCTGGTGTTGCCGGATTCAAAACCTTCCATTTTTATCAGTGAGATTGGTATTATTCACCAGCGATCCCTGGGCCTGAACATTATTCTGGAAGCCGGTACCGAAGCCTTCCAGACCACTCAGCCAGTTATTCTCAACAACACCAAAACTTTGGATGAAATTTTATGCTATCTTCACTCTAAAATCCTTTTAGTTTAAATAGCCTAGCAATAACAAAAACAGCACCAGTGAAAGTACCAATCACAAAACCAATTTTAATGGTTTTAAGAACATCGGCTTTTGTCAAATCGAAAGCTCCTGTTAGCATCCAAACTAAAATGTCTATAGACAAGGCTATACACAGGAAACTGACCACAATCCCCAGCATACAGCCGATAAATAGAATCAGCAGGTTTAATATTTCCTCATCGAAGATTTTCATTTGAATTTATCCTCAATGATTGGTTCGAATTTTTTCCCTCCATACTCGGAAGAGAAAGACGCTCCAATGTCGCCAAAACTGCCAGAAATATTACTGGGTGTTACTTCTTTTGATATACCAAAATCGCCTTTAATCTCAGTATACTTTTGCAAAATCGGATTAAACTTTGGATCCCAGCCATCTTTCCACCAGTTTGTCCCTGCATTTGTACTCCAAGAAATTCCTTTGCCTATACCGTAACCAATGCCTGCACCAATACCATTTGTTATTGCTCCAGTTAGTGGATCTTTGTCATCAATCCAGTTACCAAATGCACCACCGACTGCATTCCAGCCAACGGTACCCGCCAGGCCATTACCCATGCTGATAACATTCACCCAGCCCGCTATCGCTGCGTTTGCCGGATCTATCGTCCCATCGGCCAGATAACCGATACCTGCATTCGCCCCCGCACCCAGTCCCCACATTGCCTGAGCACCGCCAGGTAGCAATGCTACGCTTCCCGTTGCCAGTGCCAGCCCAACAGCATCACGTTCATTCATCGCTTTCTGGCAACTTGCTGAACCCGGTGCATCAGCGCAACTTGCCATGTCTATTCCATGCTGGCGTATCCATGTGGCCTGAGCATCTTCATTCCCACCCAGCAGGTTATTCTCAACCGTCGCTTTACCCGCCTGAGCCGCCGCCATCGTATCAGCCGTACTGCCACCAATCAACCCGCCCGCCAGACCCGCCGCCAGCGTGGCCAGCGCGCTCACCGTCTGCTTCTCGGTTTCGCTCAGCTCCCCGGCGCTCCTGCCGTAGACCTCCAGCGCGATCATTCCGGTCAGTTCTGCCGTGGCTGCGCCCGCTGCACCCACCAGCGCGTTGTTACCCTGAACAGCCGCCAGAGCCGCATTGACCGTCGCGTGGGCCAGCACTTTACCCGCATCATCCAGTCCGCTGCTGCCGATAACGTTCGCGATATACGGCGCTGAGCCGCCCGCAATGGCTTTCGCGATATCACCAGCCTGAACCCCGATGTCCCTAATCAGCTGCGCTTCTTTCAGCCGGTTCTCCTCCTTCTCTTTATCAAAGATAGGGAAAGCGTCTGGTTGGCATGCTCGACATCGCGGTTCAGCTCTGCCAGGATCTTTGTTTACTGCGGATCGGATGGAGAATCTTCTTTTTTTTCTTTCAGTTTGGACATGATCCAGATGCCAATACCAGTTGGGATGCCTGTCGCTATTCCTGACCTCAAAGAAGATAACCCATCGTCCAAAAAATTAAAATTAATATCGCTATATTTAAAATAAAATATTATAGCTATAGCCAAATTAGTCAAAAATACCATTACGGTAAATAAGATTATAAAGCAGGCTATTAATTTAACTAATAGCCATACTCTGACTGAACCACGTCTCATTTGTTATCTCCAGATTGCTCATGTTGAGAGATTATATTTTGAGTTTTATTTCCACTAACTTCACTTATTAATGAACCGCCGATAGTACCAACTGTACTAGCTGTTTTATCGGTCATAATAGGAGACAAATTATTTCCAACCGAAATCAACTTACTGCCTGCGGCACCAACAGCCGTACCAAAGCCTGCCCCAATCACCGGTGCAAGAACATCTTTCCCCTGTAATTTAGCTCCCGCATACGCTCCAGTAACACTCGCAACTTCAGTGAACCAGAACCCTTTACCCTGAGTTAAAGCACTCACGCCTGTCGCTATAAGTGCATCAGTGGCACTGAAAGGGTCCTCGCTGTTTAACTGGTTAAACACATTCGCTGAACCGCCTATTGCTCCCGCACCAATAACGCTTCCCGCGGTTGCAGTCGCGGGCAGCAGGACAGGTGCAATTACAGTGGTCATACCCGCGCCCCACGCAGTTATCAGACCAGTGGCCGGATTCCGGGCGGCAAGCAAATCACCTTTTGCATTTTTGCTCAGCGCCGTACTGATTTCTTTCGCTGTTGCTCCGGTTCCGGTCATTGAGGTTCCCAACGTTGAGGCTGACTGGCCATAATCCGTAAGTCCTTTTGGCAGAGTGAACATGTCGTTGTTCTCGGAGGTGTTCTTTCCGGCCCGGGCTCCTGCAATGGCTGAAGCTGTACTGTCTCCGGCAAGACCGCCCGCCAGTCCGCTCGCCAGCGTGCTCAGTGCAGATATGGTCTGCTTCTGCGTTTCATCCAGTTTGCTGTAATCATCCGTGCCGTACAGCGTTTTCGCTATCACGGCAGTCGTGGCAGATGCAGTTGCCGCACCTGCGGCCCCGGCCAGCGCTGAGTTGCCTGATGCCTGTGCCACTACCGCACCAACAACCGCATGGGCCATCAGGTTTGCTTCCGGGTTGCCTTCGGTCATTTTATGGAGTTGCTCGGCCAGATACGGCGCTGGGCCGCCCGCAATGGCTTTCGCAAGGTCGCCCCCGGCCAGACCCTGCACCGCCGCTGTCGCAGCCTGGATGGCCTGTTGTACCTTACCGCCGGTGCCGAACCCGCTTTCGGTGAACGCCTGATTGTAGAAGTTCTGATACGCCTGGCCGCTGATGTCCGTATCTGTCGGCGTTTTGCCCGGATTCGCTTTCCGCCACTCCGCCTCTGCCGTTCTCAGCTGCTCCGGTGAGACATCCTTTATCTTCTCATTCGCGGCTTTCGTCGCGATTATCCGGCCCTGCGTCCGTGCAATATCACCGGCCTGAACCCCAATTTCGCCAATAATCTGCGCTTCCCTCAGCCGCTGCTGCTCCTTCTCTTTATCAAATATCGGACTCAGCGTCTGATTCGCATGCTCAACATCGCGGCTCAGTTCACCCACGTCCTGCTTCTGATTGTCCTTATCGCGGATAGTTATCGTGCCGTCACTCACCGCCGATTTCGTTGTGGAGCTGTCGCTTCCGCTGCCGTTGACGCCCACCAGCAGGCTGTTGGCCATGTTGCCCATAAGCTGGCTGCCCGTGTTACCGCCGCTGCTGACGCCCGCGCTCTGGTGCTCAACCTCATATTCCGCGCTGTTGCGGATATCGCTGAAGCCCAGCGTGCCCGTCTCCAGCCGGTTTTTATGCGCTGACGCCGTCGAGCCGATAACCGCACCCGTTAATTCCGTGTGCTCCCCGACCGTAATATCGAAGCCGCCCTTACCGGCGAAGATACCCGTCTGCTCCTGCACGCTCTCGTAAGTGCTGTGCATTTTATCGCGACTCAGGTTCACCGAACCACTGCCACCACCGCCCATGCTCACGCTGCCGCCCGCGCTGGCATTCTGCTGCTTCGAGTCGTAGTTATCGGTATCCTGCTCGCTGGTCAGGGTCAGGTTACGCCCCACGTCCAGCGTGACTTTCTCGCCGCTGACCTGTGCGCCGGTCAGGGTGGTGTCGCGACCGCTGCTGATGGTCAGGTTTTTCCCGGCGTTAACGGTGGTCTCAACATGACGGGTGCCGTTGCCGGTCTCAGAGCCTTTGCCTTTATTAACGCTGGCGTTCAGCGACAGTCCATTGGCACCCTGGCCGAAATTGATCCCCACGCCCACTGACGCCCCGTGACTCTCATTTTTGCCGTCAAGCGTCTGGCTGTTCAGTCCGGAGGAAAGATTCACGTCCCGCGCCGCACTCAGGCCCACATCTTTCCCTGCCTGCAACTGGCTGCCCTGAACGTTAATATCGGTGCCGGTCGCGTGAAGGTTAAGGTTATTGCCCGCCGTCAGCGTGCTGCCCTGGCTCTGGTTCTGCGTCAGCGTCTGTTCTGATTTTGACGACTGGCTGCCGTAAGAAAGGTTGACGCCAATCACGCTGCCTTCGCTGCCGCCCGCTTCAGCCAGCGATATGCCCTGCGCAGCCTGCACACCGCTGAGTGCCGATTTCATCCCCAGCAGGGCGGCCAGACGACCGCTGCTTTCCGTGCTGGCATCGCTGGCGCCCGACACCGCCGTATTAATCGCGCTGCCCACCGTACCGGACAGCGCCAGCGTCAGGCCGCTCTGCTTCTGCTCCACCGTGTGCGTCTGCGTGCTGCTGTTCTCTGCCGCCAGAATGTTCACTTCTTTACCGGTCAGGTGCAGGTCTTTGGCCGCCAGCACGTCAGAACCTTTCACCGTCAGGGCGCTGCCTGCGCTGAGATTAACGCTGCCCTGGGTGCTGCCGACAATGCTGCCCGCGCTGCTGTGTGTTGCCGCAACGTCGGTGATTTTCAGCGTGCTGCTGCCTGCCGTGACGCCAATACCGCCCGTGCCCGACAGCCCGCTTTTTTTCTCTTTACGCCAGTGATTCTCCTGCCGCGTCTCATCGGCGGTGGTCAGGGTGATGTTACGCACGGCAGACAACGCCACATCCTGCGTCGCCACCACGCTGCTGCCGCTCATCGTCAGGTCACGTCCGGCCTGCATGATGATACTGTCACCACTGAAACTGCTGCCGACGGCAGTCTGGCTTTGCACCTCGTCATGCGTGGTCACCGATTTATGCGAAAGCATTCCGCCGCTGCGCTGGTGGCTGTTATCAATCAGGTGATATGACGCATTGCCGCTGGTCAGCGCAATATCATTCCCCGCCGTGGCGCTGAGGCTGCCCTCTGCGGTCACTGCCGCCGCACGGGCGTTCAGGTCATGACCGGCCGACAGCGACACATCGCCCCCGCCGTTTATCTGGCTGCCCACATCCGTGCTCTGCGTCAGGCTGCGGTTGTTACCGCCGCCCCAGTCGCCGCGTTCGCTTTTCGTGACGGTCAGCGTGTTCAGGTTCAGATCGTGTCCGGCAACAATCTGCGTCCGGCTCTCTGTACCCGCATTGCTGATTTGCGTCGCGGTCAGGTTGATGTCGTGCATCGCCTGTAAGCCAAGCGTACCGTTATCCGCCTGCACGTAAATGCCCGCCGGGCGGTCAAAGGTGATGTTGCCGCCGCTGCCGCCCGTTGTGCTGATACTGTTGAGATCGCGACCCGCGATGGCTATCAGGCTGCTGCCGCCCTGTAACGTACCGCCGATATTATTGATGTCGGCGCGCGCGCGCAGGTCAACGCTGTCGCCGCCAATAAAACCGCTGTTGTTGAGGTTATCCGCTGTCAGTTGCATGACGGAACGGCCATTAATATGTCCGCTATTAGTCAGATCGTGGCTGACCGCCAGTGCAACGCCGTTCCCCGTCAGCAGCGCGCCGCTGCCGTCCAGATCGCCCGGCTTCACGCGTGCGTATAGCTGCGGCACCAGCACCTTCTCCGGGCGGCCGTCCGGCAATGTGACCGTCTGTTCAACCAGCCAGACCATGTCGCTGGTCAGCAGCGCCATTTGCTGCGCCGATAACGCCACGCCGGGCTTCAGCCCGTGTGCTTTAGCAAAGGTCACCCCGGCATCCATCAGCGCCTGATACTGCGCCTCGTCGCTGTGGTAGCCCGCCAGATAACGGTTACCCGTCACCGCCAGCACCTGCTGACGAATAAGCTGCTGTTCATAATAGCCATCGCCCAGTCGCCGCAGCACGTTATTCGCATCCTGTGTGAACTGATTCTGCATGTAATCGCTGCCGAGCCACTTATTCTGATGAGTGAAGCGCGGGTCCGTTTCGATCAGATAAGGCACATCGCTGTTGGGGTGAAGCGTAAAAAGACTGTTATCAGGCAGCGTGGTGTCCGGTGCGATGGCGCGAATAACCATGCTATCGCTACTGTCCTTCGGCTGGACGATTTCCACAATCTGCCCTGGCGGCAGGGATATGGCCGTCTGCCCGATGTCCGCCGCGTCGGGGTCAATAACTTTCACCGTTGTCTCTCGGTTGCCAATCGTGACGCCGTTGCTGTTTGCCGATGTATTCCCCTGCCAGGCCATTGTTTGCAGGTCGATGGTTTGCATGATTGTCGCTGGCTGGTAACCACTGCGATCTTTTCCCTGAGAGGTTTTGGTCGGCCCGGTCGAACTACTGGTCTTTTTGGCGTACCAGCGCACCTGAGTACCCACATCAGTGATAATACGCTGGCCCACGGTGGCGATATTATTCAGTGCGCCGATTGCGCCGCCGAGCAGACCACCCGCAACGATGCGGCTGTCATGGTTGTTTACCCGATTGCTGTTGATGGTCAGATTACCACCCGCAATAAGCTGCCCCGGATCGCTCTCTTTCACCTGCGTTTCGGTAATAGTGCGTTGATATTCATATTCGTAAAACGTGCGTCCACGCGTGCCGTCCGGCATGATGGCCTCATGTACGCCATATTTATTTTTACCACTGGTATCGATGTCCGCCCAGTCGAAACGGTTTGTGGAATCCTTAAGCACGGCTTCATGGTGGAAAGATTGCTCAACCACGACTGTTTCCGTCACCAGATGGTCATTAATGTTGTTAATTTCTGCGATGTCGAGCGTCATGTTTCCTGCGGATCCCAGCATCGCGCTGTGATTATTGAGTACAGAACCTTTACCGGTGGCTTTCTGATTGCCGTCCAGCAGGCCGCCAGTAACAACGTCTCCGCCACTGTAGATCAACGCATGATCACGGTTGTTCAGCGTTTGCGCGCCAATATCCAGCCGCTCGCGGGCTGCGATCGTCGCCGCCTGACCGTTTTCAGCGAGGTTATTTAACGTGCTGGTTTGCAGCGCAATCCGGTCGCCATACAGGCGACCGCTGCCGATATTAGTCAGTAATGCCGAGACAATATGTGTAAAACCACCGTCAAGCAGCCCGCGATTGATCAGATTACCGCTGATCAACAGATGATTTTCTGTGGCGCTGATTTCGGCGGATTGCTGGTTGTCCAGGCTTCCGGCGCTGAGTGTTAAGCTGCCGCCAGCCTGAATAAGTGACTGATTCACCAGCCCGCTGCCGCCAAGGTTAAAGGTCATATCACCGCTGGCGATCACCTCGCCCTGATTGAAAAATGCCTGTTGCATGACCAGCGTCATCGCATTCTGAGAGAGCACGCGGCCGTCGCCGCTCAGTGCATTTGCATTAAGGTTGAGCGCGCTTCCGGCGATCAGCATCCCCGCACCGTTGGTAAACGTCAGCGTATTTCCCCCGTTAACCGCCAACACCGAACCGGAAGATAAAATTCCACCGCTGTTATCCAGCAAGGTGGCGGTATTGATCTCCAGCAGATCGCTCGCCCATACGGTACCGATAGTGTTATCCACAACGGTGCTGTTAAGCGTTACCGACGCACCGGCAATACCGCTGTTTTCACCCTGAGTCTCGCTGTTGATGAGCTTGTCTGTCGTGAGCAGCAGGCTATTTCCGCTGCGAAACAGTCCTGCGGTATTATCGATGCCTGCACCCGCCGTCGCGATCAGCGCGTTGCCTGCCTGCACCCTGCCGCCCTGGTTATCCATCACGCTGCTGGTCAGATTCAGACCTGCATCGCTTGCCATCACTCCCTGCTGATTACTGATGCGGCGTCCCGTGATCGCCGCATCATCGCCCGCTGCGATAAATCCGGCCGCGTTATCGATATTGCCCGCACTGAGTGAAAGCGTGCTGTAGCTGACAATGCCGCCGTTACTGCCGCTGTTGCGGTTATCAAGATCGCCATTGTGTAGATCTATCGTCATGACGGCACCGGACTGGAGCAATCCTGCCTGATTATTCAGCCCGTTGCCGAGCAGCGATAGCGCGCCAGCCGCCGCTACCATGCCCTGCTCATTGTTGAGCCGGTTCTGCGTCTCAATCTGCATCCCACTCTGTTGGCCGGTGAGCAGTTTACCGGCCTGATTATTGAGGTCTGCCGCACGCAGGTAGAGATCGCCATTGGTGGCGATGCTGCCGCGTTGATTATCCAGCGTGCCGTCAACGGCGACAGACATTGCGCCGCTGCCGATCTGGCGCATTTCGCCCTGACGATGAGAAAAGGAGGTTGCCGTTAACGAAAGGCGACTGGCCTCGGTGGTCGCGTTATCCAGCACCAGTTTCCCGCTGTTAAGATTCAGAGTGCCTTTACTCAGCATTGCACCCTGCGAACCGTCTGTCTCTGCGCTGAAAAGCGTCAGATCGCCCTCACCCAGATGCAGTAGCGAACCCCGCTGGTTATTAAAAATCGGGGCGTTGATCGTGAAATTTTTCGCATTGGCGGCAAGCGTACCACCCGCATTATCAATGCCGTTAACGAATGACAGGGAGAGGTCACGCTGCCCCAGTTGCTGGAGCACGCCCTGCTGATTGTTAAGCGCAGCACCGGTTAACGTCAGCGTGCCTGCCGAGATGCTACCGCTGCGGTTAGTCAGTTTCCCCTTCGCAGAAGCGGTGAAGCCGTTCGTCGCTTCCACTACGGCATTTGACGTACTGATATCGCCGCTATCCGCCCGCAGAGAAATATCACGGCTCTGCATCTGGCTGGCGCTGACGTTGACAGCCGCGCCCTCCGCCACGAGCTGCCCCGTTGCTATCGCCTTACCGTTTACCGTCAGGTCTGCCTGGCTGCTCAGTGTGAGATTACCGGCGCCGCCTTTTGTACCGTTAACGTCAATACCGGCACCGAGCGTACTGACAGCATTGCTGTTGATGGCGGCAGCGTTCAGCGTGGTGTCACGGCCGGCGGCGATTATCCCGCTGTTATTCAGCGCACCGCGTGAATGGATATCCGTGTTGCCGGCGGCATACGCCTTACCGCTATTACCGATGCTGCCTTGCGAGGTAAGCTGAAGATGCGTTGATGCCGTCAGGCTGCCGCTGTTGGTGATGCTGCCATCTGCGTTAACGACAACGTTCCCGGCCGATGCCCCGATATGACCGGCATTATGAACGCCGACGCCCTTTTCCGTTCCCAGCAGGCGGATTTTATTGGCATACATCCCACCGAGCGCCGAGACGTCGACGGCCACGCGCGGCGATGTGCTGCCGTCAGGCGCTTTTGCCGTGACCTCATTATGATCCGCGTTAACGGTGTTGCGGCCCGTCGTGACCTTCAGCTCTCTGGCCCAGATCCCGGCATTGACGCTGACCGCGCGAGCAATTAAATCAGTGCTGTCCTGTTGGCTGCTTTCCATGCCCGCGCCCTGCACCACGATTTCACCTGTGTTAACGTCGTAGCCCGCGATCTGTCCGTTATTCATCTGTACCTGACCGGTGGTCAGCGTGGCGCGATTCGCATTAATAAACCCGCAGCCGTTGCAGGTGATCCCCGACGGGTTAGCGATCACCACCTGCGCCCTCTGCCCGGCAACCTCGACAAACCCGTTCAGCTGGCTGGCATTGGCGGCGTTCACCTCATTCAGGATCACCTTCGCTTCCCCGCGTGCAAGGTTAGGATTGCCCGCTATCATGCCAGCCAGTTGCGACTGCGTGTTGGCGCGGGCATTGTTCAGCACCACGCCTTTTTGATCCACGTCGAACTGGCTGTAAACGTTGCGGGATACGCCGCCACGGCTGGGGGGCTGAATATTAACCTGCGGCGTACCGTTAGCAGCGTTGATGATTGTCGCTTGCTGGTTGCCGGGCGCCCTGGCATCGGCCACCACTCCCGCCTGCGCCGAAAGGGTCACGCAGCCCAGCGACAGCAACAGCGCAAAGTGCAGCGTTGGATATACAAAAAGGCGGCTACACGGCGTCGGGCCGACGTCCGTACAGGAGGAAGAAGCGACCCGGCCGGAAACGGTGATATCCGCCACCACCATCAGCATGCCTCTCACTTTATTAAAAATGACACGAAAGCAATTTTTGTTCATCACAGCATCCTTACTGAAGAGGTGACCGGGTCAGCGTTCCCGACCTGTTAAAACGAATAGTTCATGGCAAAACCCAGTGAAACGGGATCGGTTTTGAAGCCGTCGGGTTTAGAGAAAGGCACGGCAACAAACAGGTCATAATTCATGGTAAAGGCCGCGCCGCGCATGCCGACTGCCCCACCGGCCAGATGGTTGCCCACAAGATGTTGCGTGCCGTTTCCGCCCACTTCGCCATAATCCACCGCCAGATATAACGTCTGCGACGGGATCGGCGTTCTCCAGCCAATATCATTACGCACAAACCAGCCCCGATTGGCGTTCAGGCTGCGCTCACCGTCAAAGCCGCGTACCGTCCAGCGCCCGCCGATGGCAAACTGATCCTGCGGCGTCAGCGGCGTGTTGCTCAACTGACGCTGATAGCGGAGGCTGTAGTTAACGCGCTGGCTGGCGAGGGTAAACGGGACGTCAAGCTGCGCGTTAAATTGCAGGATTTTTGACAACGCAGTGGCATCGCCAACATATTCTTCTGGAGCAGGTAGTGCGCCGAACCAGCGCGTGCCGCGTTGATAACTGATGCCCGCATCCAGCGTGGATTGCGCGATGTAGTGACGGTGCTGCAAACCTATGCGCCAGGCAGACGTGCGGCGGCGCTGCACTTTAACCTCGGTGTCGTTCACAAAGTTTTTCGCGGTTTTTGCCAGCACATGCCAGTTAAAGGTGGTTTTCTGGTTGCTGCTGCGGTGCAGCACCCGGCTGAGCTGAACGTCCACGCTGTGGCTTTTTCCACTGTAGCGATAGTCCTGATTGAGGCCGGCGACGGTCTGATGATACTGGTAGCTGTTGGCGGTAATAGCTGCCGTCCAGTACCCCAGCGGTACCGAATAGTGCCCGGTCAGGTTACGGGTGCCTTTATCAGCGTGATTTTCCAGATCGCTGCTGCCGGAAATATAGAAAAGATCGCTGAGCGTGGACGGGTTATCCAGCGACAGCGTTAACCCTCCCTGATAGCGTCCGGTGCTGCGCGTCCCTGCATCATCCAGCGAGGCGTCGATACGCCACATTTTTGTCTGCTGCCAGCTTAACAGCACGTCGCTTTCGCCCGGTTGCTCGCCCGGCACCATCTCCATGCTGGCCTGAACCGTCGGCAGGCGCTGTAAGTTCTCCAGCCCCTGTTCAATGTCCCTCAGATCGAGAAGATCGCCCGCGTGAACGGGAAACGCACCATACAGTGAGACAGAGTGAGTGCTGTCCGGCGTCAGCGCCACCTTCCGCACCTTGCCTGGTACGATAACCAGCTTCAGCTCACCACTTTTCAGGTCCTGCTCTGGCGCCAGCACCCGGGTGGTGATGTAACCATGATCGACCAGACGATTTTGCAAAGCGCGCATCAGCAGATTAATGCCATTACCGCCAGCGCACTGCCCTGCCGCCTGATTGCTGAGGCGCTGCAACGGCAGCCAGTGAGGCAGTGCATCTTTGCCGCTGAGCAGCACCCGATCAATCGGGAAGCAGGGGGGTTCCTGCGGGAAAATGATACGCCTGGGATCGGGCGTTGACGTTGAGAGTCGTACGTCAGGCGCGGGAGGCATAAGCTGTTGCTCCAGCGCTTTTTGCCGCTGCTGTTGCTGAATAAGCGGTTCGTCGCTGAGGGCAAGGGAGGGAATACGGTTGTCGCCTGCGGCGGCGTGGGAGACGCCAGCGACAAACAGCGAGGTAAGAAAAACAATCGGCGGCGCGCCAGTCAGGCACCGTGAAACAAGCGTGCAACGCAACATAAAACAATCCTTGTTAAAAATGCCTGTATCCGCCGACAATCCCGTCGACATTTCCCTGATTTTACTACCTGAGTAGGCGAAATCGCCTGTTAAACGCCTTTTTTTAAACCCGTTTAACAGGTAATTTTGCCTGTATCGTAGACAAATAGTGTTTAAAACTCAACACCCCTTCCCTCATAAAACGACCGTTAACCTGAATCAGACTCCGTGGATAAACATTTTGGTGCTGCCGGGCATGCCGGTTATTGCTGAATGTCCCTTCTGTTCAGCGGTCTTTCATGCAAAGCCGACTACTATTAACTATTCGTAAACAGAAGCGTGTCGGTATCTCTGAAGAACACGCCAGCATGTCACTTTTATAGTTTTTCAATACTGGAGGCTCACCATGTGTAAACAAGGTGCAAGCACGAGCAAAGCGCACGATCAAACAGCATCACCCCCGACAATGGCGCACCTGAAATTTACCGTCAACGGCGAACGTCATGAACTTGATCTTGATACGCGCACCACGCTGCTGGATGCGCTTCGCGAGCATCTGCATCTCACCGGCACCAAAAAAGGCTGCGATCATGGTCAGTGCGGTGCCTGTACCACAATAGTAAACGGACGGCGGATCAACGCCTGCCTGACGCTCGCCGTGATGCATCAGGATGCGGAGATCACCACCATTGAGGGCCTGGGCACACCGGACAATCTTCATCCTCTACAGGCTGCCTTCATTAAGCACGATGGCTATCAGTGCGGCTACTGTACGCCAGGCCAGATCTGTTCGTCGGTCGGCATGCTGAAGGAATTACAGGCTGGCATCCCCAGCCACGTGACTGATGATCTCCTCGCGACCCCGCAGTTCACTGCCGACGAAGTCCGCGAGCGGATGAGCGGCAACATCTGCCGCTGCGGCGCCTACAGCAACATTCTTGCCGCCATCACTGACGTGGCCGGGAGCCAGCCTGAATGAAAACCTTTACCTATGAACGCGTCAACAGCGCCGCGCAGGCCGCCAGCAGCGCGGCCGACAAACTGGGCTCTCGGTTTATTGCAGGCGGCACCAACCTGCTCGATCTGATGAAACTGGAGATAGAAACGCCTGCTCACATCATCGATGTTAATGGCCTGCCGCTGGATAAAATCGACGCCACCGCCGAAGGCGGATTACGTATCGGCGCGCTGGTACGCAATACCGACCTGGCCGCCGATCTGCGCGTAAGGCGCGATTACGCCGTGCTTTCGCGCGCGCTGTTTGCCGGGGCATCCGGCCAGCTCCGTAATCAGGCGACCACGGCGGGCAACCTGCTTCAGCGCACCCGATGCGCCTATTTTTACGACACCAATCAGCCTTGCAATAAGCGCCAGCCGGGCAGCGGCTGCGCGGCGCTGAACGGCTACAGCCGTCAGCACGCGGTGGTCGGCGCCAGCAAAGCCTGTATCGCCACCCACCCCAGCGATATGGCCGTGGCCATGCGTCTGCTTGATGCCGCGATTGAAACGGTCGACCCACAGGGAGCGGAGCGTACTATCCCGATTGCGGCGTTTTATCGTGCACCGGGCGACACGCCGCATCTGGAAACGGTGCTGGCGCCGGGCGAGCTGATTACGGCAGTGACGCTGCCCCCGCCGGTCGGTGGCGCGCAGCTCTATCGTAAAGTGCGCGACAGAGCTTCTTATGCTTTCGCGCTGGTTTCCGTCGCGGCCATCGTGCAGCCGGACGGCAGCGGTCGCGTCGCACTGGGCGGCGTGGCGCATCAGCCGTGGCGCGTTGATGATGCCGACGCCGCGCTGCCCCAGGGCGCGCAGGCCGTCTGCAAACATCTTTTCGCCGATGCCCATCCCACCCGCGAAAACACCTACAAGCTGCTGCTGGCGGAGCGAACGATCGCCGCCGTGCTGACGGAAGCGAGGGCCTGACACGATGAAATTTGAGAAACCCGCAACGACAAACCCTGTCGATCGGCTGAAGGTTATTGGTCAGCCCCACGACCGGATTGATGGGCCGCTGAAAACCACCGGCACCGCCCGCTATGCGTACGAGTGGCACGACGAGGTCGCCAACGTGGCCTGTGGCTACGCCATCGGTTCCGCGATCCCGAAGGGTCGGATTGCGTCAATGAACCTTGCTGCTGCGCAACGCTCGCCCGGCGTGATCACCATCGTGACCGCGGAAAACGCCGGTAAGCTGGGCAAAGGCGAGATGAATACTGCCCACCTGCTCGGCGGCCCGAAAATTGAACATTACCATCAGGCCATTGCGCTGGTGGTAGCCGAAACCTTTGAGCAGGCGCGCGCGGCTGCCCACCTGATTGAGGTGGAATACGAACGGCAGGACGGTAACTATGATTTGGCGGCGGCGAAACCGGGTGTGAAGGGCGCGCCAGAGGATACGCCAGACACCATCACCGGCGATTTTTCCAGCGCTTATGCCGCCTCGGCGGTGCAGCATGAGGCCACTTATACCACGCCCGACCAGTCTCATACGGCGATGGAACCGCACGCGTCAATGGCCGCCTGGGACGGTGACAGGGTCACGTTGTGGACTTCTAACCAGATGATTGCCTGGTGCCGTAAAGAGCTGGCCGCCACGCTGGGCATCGATAAAGAGAAAGTGCGCATCTACTCGCCATTTATTGGCGGCGGTTTCGGTAGCAAGCTGTTTCTGCGCAGCGACGCGCTGCTGGCGGCACTGGGCGCGCGGGCCGCAAAACGCCCGGTCAAGGTAATGCTGACCCGCCCCTTTATCGCCAATAACACCACGCATCGTCCGGCCACTATTCAGCACATTCGCATCGGTACTGACGAAAACGGGCAGATCGCGGCTATCGCGCATGAGAGCTGGTCCGGCAACCTGCCCGGCGGCACGCCGGAAACGGCGGTCGAACAGACGAATTATCTTTATGCGGGCGCTAACCGCCTGACGGGCCTGCGTCTGGCGCAGCTCGATCTGCCTGAAGGCAACGCCATGCGTGCGCCCGGCGAGGCGGCGGGTTTGCTGGCCTTAGAAATTGCCGTTGATGAGATCGCGGAAAAAGTGGGTATCGATCCGGTTGAGTTTCGCATTCTGAACGATACCCAGGTCGATCCCAACAATCCGGAACGCTTCTTTTCCCGCCGCCAGCTCGTCGCCTGCCTGCGCCAGGGCGCGGCGCGTTTTGAGTGGTCGCGTCGCGTTGCACAGCCCGCGCAGGTGCGCGACGGGCGCTGGCTGGTCGGCATGGGCGTGGCGGCGGGTTTTCGTAATAACCAGGTGTCGCCATCTGGCGCACGCGTGCATCTTGAGACAGATGGCACCCTCACCGTTGAAACCGATATGACCGATATCGGCACCGGCAGCTATACCATTATCGGTCAGACGGCAGCGGAGATGCTGGGCGTGCCGCTGGACAAGGTTGTGGTGCGGCTGGGCGACTCCGACTTCCCGGTATCGGCGGGTTCAGGCGGCCAGTGGGGAGCCAACAGCTCGACCGCGGGCGTGTACGCGGCGTGCGTCAGGCTGCGCGAAACCATAGCGCAGCAGCTCGGACTGGACGCGGAGCAGGCAGAGTTTGCCGATGGCTACGTACAGGCGCAAGGCAAACGCGTGCCGCTGACTGACGCCGCCCGCGCGGGCAAAATAACGGTTGAGGACGCCATTGAGTTTGGCGATCTGGATAAACAGTTTCAGCAATCCACCTTCGCCGGACATTTCGTTGAGGTGGGCGTCGATGTTGCGACCGGTGAAGTGCGCATCCGCCGCATGCTGGCCGTTTGCGCGGCGGGTCGTATCCTCAACCCCAAAACCGCACGCAGTCAGGTTATCGGCGCAATGACCATGGGTGTCGGCGCGGCGCTGATGGAAGAACTGGTCGTGGATACGCATCAGGGCTATTTCGTTAACCACGATCTGGCAGGCTACGAGGTGCCCGTCCATGCTGATATCGGCGAGCAGGAGGTGATTTTCCTCGACGATGACGATCCTGTTTCCTCCCCTATGAAGGCCAAAGGCGTGGGTGAACTGGGCCTGTGCGGCGTGGGCGCGGCCATTGCCAACGCGGTCTACAATGCCACCGGCGTGCGGGTGCGCGATTATCCCATTACGCTGGATAAGCTGCTCGACAGGCTGCCGGAGAGCGTGTGACGGATACCGCATTTGTGAGGAGTAAAACCGTGCTGCACGATATTTCACGGATTGACGCGCGCGACGACAGACCGACGCCGCAGGCCGCCTTTCTCACCGAAGACGCGCTGGCGGTGCTGCGTTTTGCCGCCGACGCGCTGGAGGCCGGCCTGGCCGCCGCGCTGGTCACCTTAGTCAGGATCGACGGCGGTTCGGCCCGCCCGCTGGGGGCGCAGATGGCCGTGCGCGAAGATGGCCTTTACTGCGGCGTGATCTCTGGCGGCTGCGTGGAGGCTGCTGCCGCACATGAGGCGTTGAACGTTATCCATACCGACCGCGACCGCGACATTGTTTATGGTCAGGGTTCGCCGTGGATAGATATTGTGCTGCCGTGCGGCGGCGGCATCGTCCTGAACATCCATAAATTACGCTCGGCCCAACCGCTGCTGGCGGTGCTGAGCGCGACCGCACAACGTCAACCGGCGGGATTAGGCTACCACGCTGAGTCACAAACCCTTTGCCACCTTTCCGGCGCCACGCAAACCGGCTGGACGGAAAACGTTTTTGAAGCAGGCTATCGTCCGACCACCCGCGTCATCGTTTTTGGCCGCAGTGCGGCGATTGACACTACCGCCCGCATCGCGCAGGCGGCAGGTTACGAGGTGCATACTCACGACGGCGCTCACCGCTGCGCGGACGGTGCGCTGATAGACGCAGACAGCGCGGTTGTTCTGCTCTATCACGACCTTGAGCGCGAGCTGCCCGTGCTGGAGGCCGCACTAAAGGCCGCGCCGTTTTATATCGGTGCGCTGGGTAGCGACCGGACCCATCAACGGCGAACGGCGCTGCTGACACAGCGGGGTCTGTCGCCTGACGATATCGCCCGTATCAAAGCGCCTATTGGCATCTTTCCGAAAGCCAGAGATGCCGTTTCGCTGGCGTTCTCGGTCATGGCCGATATCGCCCTGGCACGCGGGCAGCAGGCCTCTTCCTGATGTCAGGTAACGGGCCGGTGGTGCTGATCCTGGCCGCTGGTCGCGGCGAGCGCTTTACGGCGTCCGGCGGCGAGGGGCATAAGCTGGAGGCGATGCTGGCAGGACGATCCGTGCTGGATCGCACCCTCGCTGCGGTCGCCGCTGCCGGCCTGGAGAGCTACGTTGTGCGACCACCAGGCGGCACCGTGGGCATGGGCGCGTCGATTGCGATGGGCGTACGGGCTACGGCAGACGCCAGCGGATGGCTCATTCTGCCGGGCGATCTGCCGCTGATTGGCGCAGCCACGCTGCAACATGTCGCGATGGCGCTGAAGGATTCCCCTGTCGTTGTACCGCACTACGATCGGCACCAGGGCCATCCGGTGGGCTTTGGTCAGCACTATCGCGAAGCGCTGCTGGCGCTCTCCGGCGATGTGGGTGCCGCCGCCATCGTGCGCAGAGCCCGAACGCATGGCGAGGTGCAGGACGTCATGCTCAACGATGCCGGGATCGTTCACGATATCGATACCCTTGACGATCTTAACGCAGCGCGTGAACGGTTAAACGATCGCCGTTCATCTGACGTTTGACCCCTTCACAGCCTTGATCTGCATTTCAGGCGGCTGATTCAGTTTCTGTTGGTATCACCCTCGCTTATGCGCAGATTTACGGCTGACACACGCGCAGATAGGCTTTACACATCACGATCAGTTGCTCATGCACGGCGCGGGCATCCTCTGCGCTGAGATCGCGTTCAAACGCGCTGCGCACCGTACCAAAAATGGTGGTCAGCAGCGTCAGCACAACAACGTCCAGATTGATAAAGGTCGCGTCGGCTGCACTGGCGAACATCTCCCTCGCCGCCGCATCTACCCGCTGAATAAACGCCTGAATCAAAGACTGATTATCCAGTTCCACTACCGAGCGATAGAGCGCGCGCGTCACCGCCGGCTGCGCCATTTTGGCTTCCCAGTAGACGGTAACCAACGCCGTCACCATCTGCGCAATCTTCCCGCCGTGCCGGGAATGACATGCCTCCACTACCCTGTCCGCCAGCATCACCAGGTAGCGTTCATTCAGGGCATAAAACAGCGCCTGCTTATGCGGAAAATATTGATACATGCTGCCTACCGAGACGCCCGCACGTTCCGCCACGCGGGTGGTGGTGAGTCGCTGTGGACCTTCGGTAACCAGAACCTGAATAGTGGCGTCGAAAATGGCCTCCAGCGTGGCCACAGCACGCGCCTGACGCGGCTTTTTTCGGGCGCTCAGGTGGGAAGGTGAAGGTAATGTCATAAGCGAATACTCAAACTGAAGGATCCTTCATATCATAATCGTTGCCATCCATTATCAGAAGGATTCATTCATGAACGTTCCCCAGCGTATTGCGCTTGTCACCGGCGCCAATAAAGGCATCGGACTGGAAATCGCACGTCAGCTTTCACGGGCCGGCGTGTTCGTTATCATTGGCGCCCGCGATGCGGCGCGCGGACAGGAGGCCGCCGCCGCGCTTCTGTCGCAAGGGCTCTCTGTGCAAACCGTTTCTCTCGATCTCACCAACCACGCCACCCTTGCCGCCGCCGCCGCCGGTATCGCTGAAGAGTATGGTCGGCTTGATATTCTGATCAACAATGCGGGCATCGTCGATGCGCAAGACGGCCCGCCGACCCTGACCTCAGCCGATGCGGTACGTCGTATCATGGAAACAAACTTTATTGGCACGCTGGCGGTCACGCAGGCCATGCTGCCGCTGCTGCACAACTCTGCGGCGGCGCGCATCGTAAACCTGTCCAGCTCTCTCGGCTCGCTGACCCTGAACGGCGATCCTGCTTCTCCGTATTACTCCGCGCAGCTGCTGGGCTACAACGCGTCTAAAGCCGCGCTGAACATGCTCACCGTCCAGCTCACACAGGCGTTACGGGGTACGCGCATTGTGGTGAACTCCGTCAGCCCCGGCTATGTGAAAACCGATCTTAACGGACACAGCGGCTATATCACGGTCGAAGAAGGCGCAAGACTGCCGGTGGAGTATGCCCTGCTGGGTGAAAATGCGGTTTCAGGGCAGTTTGTCGCGCCGGAAGGCCCTACGCCGTGGTGATGAGGCGCGGCGCCAATCCGACCTTTTATTCACCTCTGCGACGCTAAAGTCGCCTGAACCATTATAACGTTAAGTCTCAAATACCCCGACAGATTGCCGGGGTATACTTATTATGTAAGGAATATTTAGCCAGCATGTTGCGATCAATCAGAGTTTTCTTTAAGGTGGCTGGCTGATTTATTGTGTGACCACTATCGCCTCCCGCTTCTTATAGCTTTCTCTTCCCCTCAGATTACGGCTGCGAAAGCTATAAGATTGCTCCCTTCGCTTTTTCAGGAGTTATATGAGCACCGAAACCGTCTCCTCCCAGCCAACACCATCAAGTCAGTTAACCGTCGATGATATTACCGTTATAGATAAAACGTTGCTGAAACGCGCCGTTGGCGCCGCCGCGCTGGGTAATACCATGGAGTGGTTCGACTTTGGCGTTTACAGTTATCTGGCCGTTATCATCGGCAAGGTGTTTTTCCCCGGCGCCAGCGGCGCGGCGCAGCTGATCGCCTCTTTCGGCACCTTCGCCGCCGCCTTTCTGGTGCGCCCGATTGGTGGAATGGTGTTTGGCCCGCTGGGTGACCGCTTTGGCCGTCAGAAGATCCTGGCCATCACCATGATTATGATGTCGGTGGGGACCTTCTCTATCGGGCTGATCCCCGATTACGGCACCATCGGCATCGCCGCACCGATTCTGCTGCTGGTCGCCCGTCTGGTTCAGGGTTTTTCAACCGGCGGCGAGTATGGCGGCGCGGCAACCTTTATCGCCGAATATTCAACGGACAAACGCCGTGGCTTTATGGGCAGCTTTCTGGAGTTCGGTACGCTGGGCGGCTATCTGCTGGGCGCCAGCCTGGTGACGGCAATGATTGCGCTGCTGTCCACCGAGGACATGATGTCCTGGGGCTGGCGTATTCCCTTCTTTCTTGCCGCGCCGTTGGGCCTTTTCGGGCTTTATATTCGCCTCAAACTGGAAGAAACGCCGGCGTTCAAAGAGCATATGGATAAGCAGGAAGCGCTGGAGCACAGCAAGCCGCAGCTCGGCCTGTTCCAGATGTTGAATAAACACCGCAAGCAGCTGCTCAAATGTATCGGCCTGGTGCTGATCTTTAACGTCTCCAACTACATGCTGACCTCCTATATGCCGAGCTATCTGACCGGCGTATTGGGCATGAGCGAGATGACCGGCCTGCTGCTGGTGATGGTTATTATGTTTGTGATGATGCCGCTGACGCTGATGTGGGGTCACTGGACTGACCGTCTGGGACGCCGCCCGGTTATCGCGCTGGGTGCGGCCGGCCTGGTGCTGCTGGCGATCCCCAGCTTTATGCTGATTGGTTCCGGCAACATGCTGTGGGTGTTTATTGGCCTGGCGATCCTCGGCTTCCTGCATACCTGCTTCAGCGGCACCATGCCCGCCACGCTGCCGGCGCTTTTCGTTACTGATATTCGCTACAGCGCACTGGCCATTGGTTTTAACGTTTCCGTTTCGCTGTTCGGCGGCACCACGCCGCTGGTCACCGCCTGGCTGGTGGACACCACGCATAACGTGATGATGCCTGCTTATTATATGATGGGCGCGGGCGTGATTGGCCTGATCACTGTGCTGACGCTGCGTGAAACCGCGCGTAAGCCGCTCAGCGGCTCATCGCCTGCGGTGGCAACGCAGGCGGAAGCGCAAAAGCTGATTGACAAGCTACGCGGTAAAAAGAAAGCCAAAGCCCGCTGATCCTGCTGAGTATGATGTCCGGCGGTGCATGCGCTGCCGGACATGCGCTTTCACTGCACGACGCGACGACGTTAAAAAACGCGCGGTTATTCTGCGCGCCCGGCGAGCAGTTTTTGATAAATCTCGTAGTTATCTGACTCAAAGCAGACCACGTTGACCTTCTCTATCCGCTTGTTTTCACGCAGGCAGGCGTCAATAACCTTCAGCGCGATGTCAGCCGCGAGCGCTTTGGGAAAACCATAAACCCCCGTGCTGATATTGGGAAAAGAGACGGTTTTGATCGCATAGTCTTCAACCAGCCGGAAACAGTGCATATAGGCATTTTTCAGCAGTCTGGCCTCATCGCGGTCTCCTCCCTGCCATACAGGCCCGACAGTATGTATCACATAGTCTGCGGGTAACCTGCCTGCCGGGGTAATAACGGCGTCACCCGGTTCACATCCTCCCTGGCGGTTTTTAATCGCCCGACACGCCGCCAGAATTTCAGGGCCGCCGGCGCGGTGTATCGCGCCATCCACGCCGCCGCCGCCCAGCAAAGAGGAATTAGCGGCATTCACAATGGCGCCTGCTGCGATTCGGGTAATATCACCCTGTATTAATTCGATTCTTTGCATGCGCTCTGTCCTCTTCCTACAGGTTCGTGCCGCGCGGAAGATGCTATTGCGCGGCGGGATAGTGTTGCGTGGGGAAAGCCGGAAAATCTTCTGCCCGCTTACCCAGCAGCCGCTGCGGCGAAAAATCATCAAGAAGCGCAGACCGTTCATCATCGACGATCTCATCCGCGCACACGCGCCCCACCAGCGGCGCCAGCGTCATGCCGCTGTGCGTCACCATCAGGTAGACGCGGCGCCGTGAAGAAATATAGCCAAGCCCCGGCAGGCCATCGGCAGGCCGTGATCGCTGGCCGACCACAATCCGCTCAATGCGCGCCGACGCCATATTGTCCATTACGCGGCGCAGCCTTTTCAGCATTTCCTCGCCAACACTATCCCCTGGCTCAGGCGGCCTGGCCGGATCGGCTGAAACGTCCAGATCCGTTGCCTGTAACAGCAGCCGACCGCCGCCTTCTGGTCTGATATTCAGGCCGGGCGTAATCAGATTTGATCGTAGCTGCGTCAATACCGGTGTGGTTGTCGCCAGAAAGCCGCAGGCGATTTTATTGGGTCGGGAGGTGTCAATCATGGCCAACTGCTGGCCGAGCATCGCCGCCAGCTCCGCCGACCAGCGCCCGGCAGCAATGACGATGCTGTCGCCATGCCACGCGCTGCCGTCGGCAAGATGGATCGTGGCGCCGTGATCGTTCTCCTGCAAAGCAACAACCGCCCGGTGCGTGTTCAGCTCCACGTTATGCGCGCGCAGTTCTGACGTCAGCCACGCCAGAAACACCCCCGGCGTGACCAGACACTCGCCCGGAAAATACCAGCGGTCAGCCTCCTGCGAAACCAGATGCAATTCAGGAATATGACGTTGTAATTCTTCAGGCGAGAATTGCCTGGCCGGATAGCCGGCCGCTATCAGTTCGTTTGCCCGCGCATTGAGTCGCCTTCGATCGTCAGAGTTTGTTGCCCACTCCCAGGTGCCGGTTTCAAGCAACCAGCGCCCTTCGGTGGTGCTTTCACGCTGAAGCCTGACGTGTTCGTCGATCGCCAGCGCGTTAAGCCGGTGATAGCTTTCAGGGCTTTTCCCGTTGGAATTAATCCAGGCGAAGGTGGTGGTGCTGGTTCCGGCACCAATGTCACCCCGTTCGAAAACGGTAACCTCAGCGCCTTTCAGCGCCAGCGAGCGGGCAACCGCAAGCCCAAGCACTCCGGCACCAATCACTGCTATTTTCTTCGCTGCCATCTCTGCTCCCGGTATAATTTCGGTCTGTTGTTCAGGCTCTTTGTAAGTGTAGAGATATTCCGCCGCGTTATGCAGTGAATCCAACCTGATACTATTTATCGATCTCAGCATGGCGACGCTCTGCAACCGCAGCCTGCCAACGCCTGTCGGGCTGGCTGGTGAGGCATAAGGAATATATTAGAAGCAGCGGGCTGTCTGGCGGGAAAGATAAGATAAGTCATTTAAATACCGTCCCGGCGTCTTCCCCAGCGTTTTTTTGAACATGGTAATAAATGCGGTGACGGAGTCATACCCTAACTCCCAGGCGGTATTCTGCACCGAGGTGCCGGTGACCAGCAGGCGGATCGCCACCAGTACCTGAAGCTGCTGTCGCCAGCGGCCAAAGGTCATGCCGGTCTCTTTCAGTACGAAGCGTTCAAAAGTGCGTTTGCTCATCGCCAGGCGACCCGCCCACACCGCCAGAGAGCTGCTGTCTGCCGGATTCGCCATCAGGGCGTCGGCGAGCCGCTTAATTTTTGGGTTATCGCTGATCGGCAGATTCAACCGTTCAACGGGCATCAGCGAAAGCTCATACAGCATCACCTGCGCAAATCGGGCAGTCTGGCTGGTGGCGGTGTAGTCCTGCGGCAACGTGGCAAAGTGCTTCAGCATTTCACGCAGCATCGGGCTGATGTGCAGCGCGCAACACTCCTCGGGCATCCCTGACACGTCCGGCTCGATGTATAAAAACAGCACCTGGCCGTTTTTGGTCACCCGGTTGCAGTGCAGCGAGCCTGCGGGGATCCAGGCGGCGCAGTTTGCCGGCACCATCCACCATGCCTTCGGCGCCAGGCAGGTGACGCCGCCGTGCAGGGTGAAAATCAGTTGTCCTTTACGATGAACATGAAACGGGATCTCCTCCTCGTTGTCCACCGAGCGCACCTTCAGCGCCACGGCCGGGTTAGGATTGAGATCGATGTCGAAATCTTTCAGTGAATCAGGCAGCGACTGCACGCGTTTCCCTTCCGGGTGGAGAGTGATTGGGTGGCGATATTTAGCGACAGATTGATGTTATATCGGTATCAGGTCATAAACACAACCCGATATAGTGGCGGCTGATTTTCGATCCTGAGCAATAAACATGCGTAAAAAAATAAAAAGTTCCGGGAAACACCTGGGGTTAATCATCGGTATTTTACTGATTGCCACCTCATTGCGGGCGCCCTTTACCAGCGTGGCGCCGCTCTTAGAAAGCATTCGCGACGATTTCTCATTATCCGCCGCCAGGGCAGGCGTGCTTCAGACTCTGCCGCTGCTGGCCTTCGCCCTCTTCTCACCGCTGGCGGCGGGTTTTGGCCGCCGTCTGGGCATGGAGCGCACGCTGTTTGTTGCCCTGCTGATCGTCGTCGCGGGCATTGTGATACGCTCCTGCGCCGGGCTGGCGGGGTTATTCGGTGGCACGTTGTTGATCGGGTTGGGGATCGCGCTGGGCAACGTGCTGCTGCCGGGTTTGCTAAAGCGGGACCTTCCCCACCGGGCCGCGAGCCTGACCGGCCTGTACGCGCTGACCATGGGGCTGGCCGCCGCGTTGGCTTCAGCCGTGATGATCCCCTTTACAACGTTCTTTCATACGGGATGGTCATCCGCACTGCTGATGACTCTGGCGCTGCCGATGGTGGCGCTTATCGTCTGGCTGCCGCGCCTGAAGCGCGATCCGGTGGCCGCAACACACGGCGCTGCGCATCCCCACGCTCCGGCGCGCGTATGGCGATCGGGGCTGGCCTGGCAGGTGTCGTTGTTCTTCGGTCTTAACTCTGTCATCTACTACATCATTGTTTCATGGCTGCCTGCCATGCTGCAAAATCTGGGCTTTACCGCGGCGCAGGCGGGTTCACTGCACGGCGTGCTCCAGCTCGCCTCCGCCATTCCCGGCTTTTTTATCGGATCGATTGTCGCCAGACTTCGCGACCAGCGCGTTTTGGGCGTGGCGATTGCTCTGACCGGCGCCGTCGGCCTCACCGGGCTGCTTATGCTACCGGTGTTGGCGACGCTCTGGGTGGTGCTGATTGGCATCAGCACCGGCGCAGGCATCATTCTGGGGCTGGCATTTATCAGCCTGCGCGCCGGAAACGCCGTTCAGGCCGCCGCGCTGTCCGGCATGGCACAGTGCGTAGGCTATCTGCTGGCAGCGGGCGGCCCGCCGCTGGCCGGGCTGCTGCATGACCGGATGGACGGCTGGACGGTGCCGCTCACCGTCTGTACCCTGCTGGCGCTGGCGCAGGCGGTGATGGGTTATCTGGCCGGACGGCAGCGTGTGCTGGTCAGTGAGTAACGCCGGAGAGTGATGATTGCCCGGCCTCCCTATGCCGCACTCAGAAGGTCCAGCGAACCCCGGCGTTGTAGCGCCACCCTTTTGTGCCGTTGCCGTCAATCTCCTGGCGATAGTCGGCTTCGGCATAGAGCGCCACGCCGTTTTTAAACGTGGTGGTGCCGCCAACGCCTGCGTCCCACATCTGACCAAATTTACCGCTGTTGAAATCCTGACTGCTGCTGTCGTCTGCGCTCACCCGCATTTTTGCCGTCCCGCCCCAGCCACGAAAATAGTTGGTGCGCAAATAAGGCGTGTACTGACGGTTGGCATCGTCCCGCCAGGTGCGATCAAGGCGCGCGCCCAGTCGCCCAATGGTCTGATCGTAATCATCCCAGGCAACGTGGGTGCGATCCTTATCGGTGACGTCATCCATCCGTAAATGCAGATACATCACCTGCGCCTGCGGCTCCAGACGAACGCCGTTACCCAACTGCCACGGATAGCCGCTCTCCAGCGAGGCGCTCCATCCCTGGCCTTTCAGCGTCGCCACCTCTTTTTGTCGGGCAATGTCGGTATCGCCGCGATGCCAGTCGTGAGCCAGCGCGCCGTCAAGGTAAAAGCCGCTGTCACGCTGCCAGGTGGCATAGAGCGCGAGGCTGTCGCTGTCGACGTCTGTCGAGCTGTAGCCATCCGCCGCATGCGGACGGATGCGCGTATTGCCACGCGTGAAGGCGAGACCGCCGCGCAGGCTGTCCTGCGGGCCATCCAGCCTTACCAGGTTACCGCCGAGCTGGACGGCGTTGTAGTCCAGATCGAAATCATAGCCATAGTGGCGCAGGTCAGCGTTGCTCTTGTATTTCTGATTCGAGCCGAGATAGCGAATAAACATCTCACCGCTGCTGTCAGCCGATTCACGCCGTGCATCGCGCAGTTCGCCCAGCCGTTTGTGCAGATCGTCGGTCACCGCCAGGGTGTAGTAAGCCAGGCCAATCGGTGCGGAGAGGTAAGAAGGGAGCTGCGGCACCACTGCCGGACGCACCGCCCGGTTGCCTCCCGCCGTTTGCGGCTGGCAAAGCGAGCCATCCTCACAGACAAAGGTGTTCGCCAGGCGGTAATCGCGGAGTGTGCTGCCGCCGCCGGGCGCAAAACTGTAAAGGCCATACTGCCATGCGCCGTTCGTTGCGTAGCCGCCCTGCAATGCAAAGCTGGCAGGCGAGGCATTGCCGGTCACCTGTGCCACAGAGACGCCTTCCGAGGCCTCCGTCACGCCGTTGTTATTGCGATCGCTTAATGCGCCGCCGGTAAGCGTGGCGTTCAGCAGCGTGGTGCCGCTTACGTTGCCGTTCACCCGCAGGCTGTCGCTCTGTGCGCTGGTTTCATCCACCCGCGAATGCACGATCACGCGGCCGCCTGAGGAAACGAGATCGCCATTAATGGTCAGCGTGCTGCCCGGCGCGCCGCCGTTGGTCAAATCCAGCGTACCGGCGTTGTTTACCACCAGCGAGTCTTCCGTCGCGCCTGAAAGCTGCGGGTTAACGTTATTGCCGACGTACAGCGTGGAACCGGCGTCAATGTTAATGGTGCTGTGCGCCAGCTTCAGGTTGTCGGTCAGCGTCCAGTCGGTGTTGTAGAAGTTGAGAGTGCTCCAGCCCGCGCCAAGGTTAACGCCTCTGCGCAGATCGTCGCCGTCAGCGAAGGAGCCGCCCTGTGCAGTGATGTTACTGAAGTTGAGCGTGCTGCCTTCGCCGCCTGCGGTGGTAATGTGACGAGTGTTTGCCAGGCTCACCCTCGACACGGTGGCCACGTTGTTTTTACCGCTGCCCAGCGTCAGGCTGCCGTTAAAGGTGCCGCCGCTCAGTTCAACAACGTCCGTGCCGTTGCCGGTATTCACCTCGCCTACCACGCTGCCGCCAACCAGGGCAACCTGATCGTTGGATGCGCCTCCCGCCACTACCACGGTTTCCGGGTAAGGCGCGAAAATATCGCCCTGATTGATAAACACCGACTGACCGCCGCGCAGATCGATAACCGGCGACGTGACACTGAGCGCGACAATGGCGCCCCGGTTTATCACCTCGCTCGCGGTGCTGGTGACAATGGCCGAACCGCCATTCGCGTCATTAATGTAGATCAGTCCGTCAGCGATCACCCGCCCGGTGGTGTTTGCGCGCACGCCCGTGGCGGCACCGTAGGTAAAAATATTGTAGCCAGCGGGAATAATTAAATCACTGTGGGTAACGGAACCATCCTCATTGCCGAAAGCGTATCCGGTGGCCTGGTCACCCACCACCACAGCGTAAACGGAGCCGTTCGCATCAATCGGCGTCGCCGTGCGGATGCCGATGCCGTTATTAACCTCAATACGCACGTTTTTCAGCGAAATGTTGCTGGTTTCCGCGCGGTTGTTGATCACCGTTCCGCCCTGAGAACCCGTCAGCTGAATATCACTGGCCGTTAACGCCGAAGCGCCCTTCGTCAGTAAGAGGGTATCGGCGTTGCCGGTCGCGTCGATGCTGCTGAGCGGATACGCGCCTTCGGCGGTGTCACCATAAATGGTGAGACTGCCTGCATTGCCCACGCGCACCGCCGCGACGCCGCCAGCCGTCAGGCGGGACTCCTCGGGAAAATAGCGCGCCTCGCCGTCAGAAATATCCATCCCGATACCGGCGGGCACATTTATCAGGGCGTGATTGAAGATGGCGCTGCCGCCCTTCACGCGGATGCCGGTGCTGTTGCGCCCGGTCAGATCCACCGTCCCGGCCGGCGTGGTAGCAAAGGTGATGCCGTCACCAATATCAAACGCGACAGCGTTCTTGCCGCCGCCGGTAACCGGCGCGGTACTGGCCAGCCTGCCAGCGCCATACTTACCCACCGCGCCGGTGGTGTTATTGCCGTTCAACACAATGGGGCTGGTTATCGTCACATCAGCCCCTTCCTGCGCACGAATAGCGGTCGCGCCTTTGCCGTTCACGATGTAGTTGTCGGTGCCATACAGTGTGGTGCCATACAGCCCGTTTCCCCAGCCGTCGGCGAAAATACCGGTGGTATTGGCGCCGCTCAGGGTGACATTCGCTGCCGTCTGCGGGTTAAAAATGGTGCCGCTGCTCAGGTGATAAAGCGTGGAGCGGTCGGTAGTGACGTTGTAACTTCCTCCCGCACTGTTCACAAAGGCGTAGTTCGCGGCCTGATAACCCGTTTGATCGGGCTTATGGAAAATAACCGACGCGGTATCACCTGTGTTAAGCGTAGCGCCCTCGCGGACGTCGACGCCGACGGCGTGCCTGCCGGTAAGGTTAAGAGTACCGTTCTGATAAAAACTGGCCTGCCTGCCGGTAACCGTCACGCCCTGATCAGGTTGCCTGCGCGAGCCGCCTGCCACGTTGATCACGCCAGTCGACCAGGCGCTGGCGCTGTTACCCTCTGTGGCGATAACACCCATGCCGGTATTATTTTTGCCGTTAACATTGATGATGCCAGCGTTGCCAACCTGCCCGCCGCTACCTGAATTCACCGCCAGCATGCCGGTATTTCCTTTGCCGTTAACGGTAATGACGCCGTTGTTCAACGTTTGAGCCGTCGGGCCATCGCTGACGCGCATCGCCACACCGTCCTGCACTTTTGAGCCAATAATGATACGGCCGTTATTGATAGCGCTGGAATTATAATGTTGTACGATGCCGCTGCTGTGCGCGATGGCAATATCGCTTGTCGGATCCGTCACATAATTTTGCGGTGTGCGTCCCAGGTAGATGAGTCCGCTGGCCGCATTGATAAAGCTGGCGCTGTCGTCGTTCATCGCCACGCCCGCGCTGGCACCGCCTCTGTTTTCAGTGGTGCCCACGTTAATTACGCCTTTATTGATGCCGCTGGCATTATTCAGCACCACAGCGGTGCTGTTATCGGAACCGTTAATGACTCCGTTATTCACAAAACGACTGCCGTCTGCTGCAAAGACAGCCGTACTGCCCGATCCCACCGTGGTGGGATCGACGCCGCGTCCACTGGCGCGGTTAAAGAAACCGCCATTAATCACGCCGTTATTCACGCCCCTGCTGCCGTTCAGCAGCACCAGCGCCTCGCTGCTGGTGCTGGCGAGCTTGCCGTCAATACGCGTGCTGGCGCCGTTGGAGGCGCGCATTGCCCCGCCGATAGCATTGACCACCTCCAGCGTACCCTGCCGCCCGATGGTCACTTTCGCGCCGGGGCCATCGGCGCTTAATACGACGCGTTCGCCGATCGGCTGAGTGATTTCATCATAAAACTCATCGGCATCAATAACGTAAGCGATAACATCGCTGCGAATAGCAAATGCTTTATTCAGTTCACCGTTGTAGCTGTCTGCACCAAGATTGCCATGTTGAAGTTGAGCAATTAACCAGTCGTTATATTTCTGCAATTCACCAACGCTGCGGATAGTAAAGGCGGTGACGGTATTATCCCGCGTCCTAACCGTAAATTCATCCTGCCAGGTGACCACGTTGTCCACCCAATATCCCAGATTATAGGTATAGGGCGTATAGGCGCCGAAAAAGCCAATGCGATTAGCAGAATTCCAGTTCATTGTGCCCGTGCCTCTGGCGGCAAAGAGATCGCTCTGTTTGGCTGCCATCGTCCAGCCGTTGGTCGCGGCCGTAGTGGATGCACCACGCTGCCCAATATCGACATTAATCGTGCCGTTACTGACCTGTGCCACCCGGCTATCAATATATTGCCCGTCATTAACATTAAAAAAATTGGGCAGCACGGTATTTTCATCAATACGTGCAAGGGCATTTATGGCGGCAGAGTTATAAACCGATAATGTATTATTTGCACTGCCGTTTTCTTCCGGGATATTAATAATATAATTCTGCGGCCCCAGGTCGAGACGATCGGCGCCGATCACCAAATCGTCGGAAATAATTCTGCCCGTATGCAGTAATACCCCAATGGGGATGCTTCCGCCTCCATCCTGCCCTGGCGCAAAGTGTTGATTGCCGTGCAGAGTTTGTGTGGAACCATTGCAAACACAAAAGACGCCAGCACGATTGTCATTGAATTCAGGCGTAAAAGGCTTAAGCGTAGCGGACAAGGAAGAGGCTGGCGCGATAATGCCACAGGCAGTAACAAGGCTGATAAAAACCGGATGAAATTTAAACATAACATTTTACTCCAGAGAAAAATGCAATGCTAAAAAGATATTTACCGTTAGGGTTGGAAGTATTTATGGATATAAACGCCGAACGGCGAAGCAGTTGACCAACTACTTCGCTCAATATCGCCATTTTGCGACAACGCGTCCACATTAATTCATAGTAACGGTTAGCAATAATCAGAAATTAAGAATAATCCTGACAGCACCCCATTAAATATCGGCACTACCCTCATAATAACCAACATTGATTTTTATAAGATAAATATTATTATTTAGCGCACTACCCTAATGAAATTTTATTCATCGATCTGTTCTAAAATACTTATTTTTCAATATCGCTTTATAACACAGCCTTTATTTATGGTCTCCCTGCCGGTTCGCTTCCCAAAATACCACCCGGCGCTGAAGCCAGCGCACCAGCTGCGCGCCCGTCATGCCAATAATTGCCAGCAGCACCACGCCGGAAAACATCGTGGAGAGACTCATGCTGACCGAACTGGAGGCGATCAGATAGCCAAGTCCGCTCTGCGCGGAAAGAAATTCCGCCACCACCGCGCCAATCAGCGCCAGCGCCACGCCAATCTGTAACCCGGCGAAGATCTCGCCTGCGGCGGAAGGCAGCTTGACGTGTAACAGCAGATAGCGGCGGGAGGCGGAAAAGGCGCGACAGGCGTCCAACAGCTCGGCATCGGTGCGGCGAATGCCGTTAACCGTATTAACAAACAGTGGAAAAAAGCACACCAGCGCCACCAGCACGATCTTTGACGCCGCGCCAAAGCCAAACCACACCAGAATTATCGGCCCCAGCGCCACCTTTGGCGTGGATTGCAACGCGATCAACAGTGGGTACACAAAGCGTTCAAAGGTCTGCGACTCCGCCAGTGCCACGCCAAACAGCACGGCCAGCAGGCTGCCGATCAGATAGCCGCTGAGCGTTTCGCCAAGGGTGGTGGCAATATGCGGCCACAGGCTGCCGTCGCTGAACCCCTGCGCCAGCGCGTTCCAGACGGCCACCGGCGACGGCAGCAAATAATCCGGGATGGCAAAAAAACGCACGCAGAGAAACCAAATCAAAATCAGCGCCGCCAGGCTGATCAGCGGATAAAGTAGCGGTATCACTTTACGCATGGGTGAAAAATCTCCGTAGATGCTGGCACAGGGCCATAAACTCAGCGTCCGCCAGGGTATCCAGCGTGCGCGGACGCGGTAGTGGAATGCTCAGTTCCTCAACGATGGTTCCCGGACGCGGGGACATAACCAGCACGCGATCCGCCAGAAATACCGCTTCCTGAATGCTGTGGGTGATAAACAGCACCGACTTCCGCTGCTCGCTCCAGATGCGCTGAAGTTCAAGGGTCAGCGCTTCACGTGAAAGCGCATCCAGCGCGGCAAACGGCTCGTCCATCAGCAAAAGCGCGGGATCGTGCAGCAGCATGCGGGCGATGCCGACGCGCTGCTGCATGCCACCTGACAGTTCAAAAGGATAGTCGTCGCCAAAATCCGCCAGCCCGACCAGATCCAGCAACGCCAGCGCGCGTCGACGGGCGTCCGCTTTCGGCAACCCCAGCGTGCGCGCGGGCAGCAGAACGTTGTTCAGCACGCTTTTCCACGGCAGCAGATTTGGCTTTTGAAATACCACGCCCGCCGCCCGCCCCGGCCCGTTTACCGCGCGCGAGGCAAGCTGCACCTCTCCGCGCGTGGCGGAGATCAACCCGGCGGCGAGCTTCAGCACCGTGGATTTTCCGCAGCCGGATGGCCCGAGCAACGCAACGAATTCGCCCTCCTCCACCCGCAGATTGACCTGCGCCAGCGCATCAATTTCACCGCGTCGGGTGGCATAGGTCAGCCCGACGTCTTTCAGTTCCAGCGCCGTCATGCTTTGCCCTCATGCGCCGCCACTGCCGCCGTCAGGAACGCCAGCACCTGCGGCCAGCTCTCGCGGTTGGCACGCGCGTTGGCCGAAGGCGTGCCGCCGCCGTCAATTCGCACGCCCGCCACCGGATGCACATTGGCAATGTTGGTGGTTGGTACCCAGGGAAAGCCAATCGCATGGCCTGCGCCCTCATGGCAAAGATGGATAACCGGCCAGCGGCTCTCCTTCAGATCGTCGACAATGCGTTCACACCAGGCGGTGGAAGGCCAGAAGCCGTCATCGGTGCCGGAAATCAGCATCACCGGCCCGTGAATACGCTCAACCGGGATGCGGGCATCGGCGAGGCGCTGCGCATCGCGCTCCACGTTAATGAAGGCAGGCGCCTGGCGGATCGGCGCGTCGGGCTGCGGCGGATGGTCGAAGGCATGCCAGTCCGCGTACGGATTATCCTGCCAGATATTGCGCAGCGGCTCGCCGCGCCAGCGCCAGGCGGTGGCATCGCGCGGCTCGTCCGGGGCGCCCGCGCGCAGCGTGCCGTGAATGACCGCGCTGGGTACGTAGCCGATCACCGCCGCAATACGTTCCGGGAAGGTGGCAGCGAGCAGCAGCGCCAGTTCGCCGCCTCTGGAGTGCCCCATCACCGCCACAAAATTGGCGCGGATCGGCACCTCGCTGGCTACCCAGTCGATAGCCTGCTGGAAATATTCCAGCGGCGTATTGGAGATATGCGCCGGCCGTCCTGGCGCTTTAAAGTACGCCAGCGCAAAGCCGATATAGCCCTGGGCGGCCAGCAGCGCCGCTTTCTGCTCAGGCGTGCCGCCGCCGGAGCCGTTCAGCACTATCACCAGCGGATGCGGTCCGGGCGCGGCGGGCAAAAACAGCACGCCGGACGGCTCTCGCGTTTCCCGTCGGGTGACGCCGGGCGCCAGAAAGCGCTGGATCAGCACCGCTTCAGCGACTGCGCCTCTGGCATCCTCGATCCGAAACGTAATGCGGCGCGGCAGCACGCTGTCGGTGAGCGCCGGATTGTGCGGCGGCGTGACCTGTCGCAGCGCCTCCACCGGCGTCATCGATCCCGCCTCCTGCCAGTCGCCGCTCTGCGGACAGGCGATCTCCGGATTGAACGTGCCGTCGGCGGTAATGTGGTAGTCGGCCCGGCTCTGCCAGACGCTGCCGTCGGGATGCGTCGTTGAAACCGTTAACTGCGCCGCGCCTGCCGCCAGACCGTGCGCGTGGATCCGCCGGGGGACATCAATCAAATCGTCGGCAATATCAATCTCTAACGTGATGCTCATTTCGCCGCCTCCGCTCTGGCGCGCAGCGCCTTTTTATCAAAATCGTTGAACGCCGCGACAAACTCGTTCGAGAAAATTTTCTCAAGCGGCACATTAGCATCGGGAAATTCCCCGGCTTTCGCCATTGCCGCGAGGGCATTGTGAATAACCTTCAGATCGTACTCGCCCGGCACTCTGGGCGAACCGTCAGAGCGGTAGAGTGTGCGAGCCAGGCGGCGTGACAGCAGCGTTTTGGCGTCCTCCAGCCCCTTGCCATCGGCATCGGCGGGTTTGCTCTCAGGATGCTGCCGCCAGAACGCCTTCACGCAATATTCGGGATTGATCTCACAAACATACTGCGCCTCGGTCCAGGCGCGACCAAAGCGGCGGATCAGATCGGGGTTCTCTTTAAAGGTGTCCTGATGGGCAATAAACCCGTTGCCAGGGTTTTCCTGAAATACGGCGGGATAGGCGATGCGGCGAATTTTAGTGCCGGTGAGTTCAAAAATATCGCCCCAGCTGCTGTTGTAGTTCAGCGCGTCAATCTTTTTGCTGCGCAGCGCCTGAAACCCCGAACCCAGCGAGCCCACCGCGACAAACTCCACGTTCTTACCCGGCTCAAGACCGGCCACCCGCAGCGCAGCCCGGCTGTTGGGCAGCGTGCCCCAGGTCAGCGCGCCAACGCCGATCTTTTTACCTTTCAGATCGGCCAGCGTTTTGATGGAGGAGTCCGCCAGTACGGTATATTCCAGCGTCTGCTGCGGGGTGCCATTATAGAAGTAGCGCAGCGGCAGCGGATTTTTACCGTTGAAATAGCTGGAAATCACCGGTTCAGAAACGGGGTAGCCAAAGGTCACGCGCTTGCTGGCTACCTGCGGCAGCAGCGCGCCCGCGCCCTGAAAAACCAGCAGCCTGACCGCGAGGTTCTGCTGCCGGAACAGTCCTAACTCTTCCGCCGCCGCATAGGGCGCGCCGTCATGCACCGCAGGCGGGATCGCCAGCGCGACGGTGACGTCATCAAGCGCATGCGCCGGCACGACGCCAATAAGTGAGAGGGAAAGCACCAGGTACTTCAAACGCACGGGAACTCCTTAACCAGGCAACGGCAGTATTGTTGAAAAGCGTGGCGGCCAGGTTAGGCGATCCGCTGACGAATCGAAAAGAATCCTTTTAACTAACTTTATGAGAATTCGGCGTTAACTGGGCTGCTCACCAAAATCCTGTGTGGATCCGTTAATAAAACGAATCAGTGCAGCCGGGCCTGGCCCGCACGCCATCAGGTTCATTGCGCGCAGGCCATTGTTGATTCATTAATGCGCGTTATTAACCTGCTCTCATCAACACCCTGAGCAGCCCAGATGATGCGAATTTCGGGAATCTAATGCAGTTTTAATTATTAGAAGCAGGTGCCGACCTGACACAGAATGATCGCATTGAGCAGGTTAAATGGCGGCGGTGAGCCGCTCACAAAGAGGGGCCGGGAGGCCAACGTGACGCAATCTCTCTCGTTAAGCGACAAAGCATACCTGGCGATACGCCGCGACATTCTGACCTGTCAGATGATGCCGGGTTCGCTTATCACCGAATCCGAGCTGATGGCCCATTACCAGCTGGGTAAAAGCACCTGTCGCCTGGCGCTGGCGCGGCTCAGCCATGATTTTCTGGTGGAGTCGCGTCCGCGTAAGGGTTACCGCATTGCGCCTATCACCCTTCAGGACGTCGAGGAGATCTTTACCCTGCGCGCACAGCTCGAACCGCTGGCGGCCAGGCTTGCCGTCGGCAAGGTGGATATCGACTTGCTGAAAAAGCTGGAGGCGGACTGCCGCGTCGAACTGGCCGCGCCGCTCTCCACGCGCATCGACGTCTTTATGAATGCCAACAAACGTTTTCATCTGGCGATTGCGGAGGCGGCGGGCAATCAGCACCTGCTACGCACCCTGTCCACGCTGATGGATGAGATGGCGCGGCTGGTGGCGCTGGGCTTTAACGTTCAGCGCACCAAACCGGAGATCCGCCACGATCACAATGCGATGATTCAGGCCTTTGAAGAGGGTGACCGCAAGCGCGTCGAGACCATCGCGCGCAAGCATATTGAGACGTTTCAGGCGATGACGCTGGAGAAAATCTACGCCACGCTCGCCTCTGACGGCACGCTGTTACCCATTCAGCACAGGAGTATTTTTTCATGAGCGCACAGGCGGACGTACTGGCCCCGACCATCGGGCTGGAAAAGGTCAGCAAACGTTTCGGCACGCAAACCGTGCTACAGGAGATCTCGTTCAGCGTCTGGCCCGGCGAAATCGTGGCGCTGCTGGGCGCATCCGGCTGCGGCAAGAGCACGTTGCTGAATATCATCTCTGGCCTGCTGCCTGCCGACAGCGGCACGATTACCCTTCAGGGCGAAAGCATCGCGCGGTTCAGCCAGTGGCGCAGGCTGGGTTACCTGTTTCAGGAAGACCGGCTGCTGCCGTGGCGCTCGGTACGGCAGAACGTTGGATTTGCGCTGGAAAACAGCACGCTGCCCCGTGCGGAGCGCCGCACGCGTATTGATGACGCGCTGGCGCTGGTTGGGATGGAGAGCGTCGGCAACAAGTGGCCGCATCAGCTTTCCGGCGGCATGCGCAGCCGCATCGCACTGGCGCGCAGCCTGGTTTCCGAACCGGAGATCCTGCTGATGGACGAGCCGTTTTCCAAGCTCGATCCGCAAACGCGCAGCGCCATGCATGCCGAGCTGCTGCGCATCTGCCAGCTAAAAAATATGACGGTGGTGATGGTCACTCATGACGTTGAAGAGGCGGTGATTCTGGCCGACCGTATCGTCATTCTGCAACCCGCGCCGGGACGTATCAGCCAGATTGTTGACATGCCGCTGCCCCGCCCGCGTCTGCCGACCGGCCGGGACGTGGCGGAAAACGTCCGTCTGCTGCGAATGGAGGTATAAATGAAGTTTACTTTCTCGCTGTTGATACAGCGGCTGGCGCTGCTGGCGATTTTTATTGCGATATGGCTGGTGGCGGCGCGGAATATGCCGTCGTTCGTACTGCCGGGCCCGGAAAAAACCTTCAATGCCGTGCTGATGCTGTGGCGCAACCATACGCTGTTGCACGATATTGGCACCACCTTTTCGCGGGTGGTGAGCGGTTTCCTGCTGGCGACGGTAGCAGGCACGCTGGCCGGGCTGGCGCTGGGCGCAAGTCGTCGTCTGGCGCAGTTTTTTGAGCCGCTGCTGGCGGTATTCAATACGGTTTCGTCCGCCATCTGGGCCATTTTCGCCATCATCTGGTTTGGCATCTCCAATGCCACCACCATTTTTGTGGTGTTTATGACCGCGATGCCGCTGATCCTGACCAACGTCTGGCAGGGCGCGCAAACCGTGGAGCGGCAGTACGTCGAACTGGCGCGCAGTTTCCGCATGAGCCGCCTGCAAACGCTGACAAAAATTTATCTGCCCACCATATTGCCTTACTTCTTTTCCGGCGCGCGTCTGGCCTTTGGCTTTGGCTGGCGCGTCTCGCTGGTGGCGGAAACGCTGGGCGCATCGGACGGCATCGGTTACCGACTGCGGCAGGCGGGCGATCTGGTGCAAACGGATCAGGTTTTTGCGTGGACGCTGCTGCTGGTCTCGCTGATGCTGCTGCTGGAAGGCGGGCTGCTGAAGCCGCTGGAGCGCCATCTCTTTCGCTGGAAATCTCACACACAGGAATAACCCATGAAAAACGTATTAAAAGCGGCCGTGCTGGCTGCCGGGGCCTTCTTCGCCCTGAATTCATCCGCAGCTGAAAAAGTGCGCATCGGTTACTGGAGCAGCGGCGTGAGCCTTGGCTACGGTACGGTGCTGGAAAATAAAGACTTTTTAGCCAAACGCGGCATTGATGCCGAGTTCGTGCACTTCCCGGACGTCAATGCACCGATCAAAGCGCTGGCAGCCGGCTCCATCGACCTTGCCTTTGGCGCGCCGCTGGCGGGCGTGTTCAGCAGCGCCTCGGAAGGGGTGCCGATCAAAATATTTGCGGCGACGCAGCCCGCTGACGTGCAGTTTGTGGTGCCGCAGGGTTCGCCCATTACCTCGCTGGATCAGCTCAAAGGTAAAAAAGTGGGCATGTCGCCTGCGGGCTCCTCGGTGGCGGTGATCGCCGCCACGTTGTTACAGGGTAACAACCATATTGGCCCCAATGATTTTCAGCTGATTGGCGGCAACGAATCGCGCCTGGCGCAGTTCCTGGTGCAGAAGCAGGTCAATGCCGCCGCGCTTCGCTCCCTGACTATCGAACAGCTGGATGAACTGAAGGTGACGTCGCTTGGCAGCTTTGCCGACGAGTGGAAAAAGCTCACCCACAGCGAAGCCGTGCCCTATATCGGCGTGGGCGCCGTGCGCAGCCAGCTGATTGAGCAGCATCCGGAGACGGTAGCGCGCGTGGTCGCCGCGCTGCGCGACACGCTGGCGTGGGGCAAAGATCACCGTCAGGAGGTGGTCACCCTGCTTCAGCAGAAAGCTAACCTGCCCCAGCGCGATGCGGAAATTTACTTCAGCCGCTGGGACAGCATGAACCGTATCACCTTTGAACCGGCCGATATCGACACGCTGAAGCGTCAGCATCAGGTGTTTGTCGCCAACGGCACCGTGAAAGGCGACGTGCCGGACAACCTTTATGACAGCGCTGCCTGGCAGGCTGCTAAATCCATTAAATAACAGGAGAAATATGTGACTCAGACAATGAAAGCGCTGGTGCTCAATCAGCACGGCGATCTGGAAAACCTCTCGGTCGTCACCGACAGGCCGCGCCCGACGCTTCAGGCCGGACACGTTATCGTGCGCGTTAAAGCCTCCTCGTTTAACTATCACGATGTGTTTACCGTGAACGGCATGCCGGGCATCAAGGTGCCGCTGCCGGTGGTACCGGGCCTTGATCTTGCGGGCGTGATTGATGAGGTGGCTGATGATGTGACGGGCTGGAACAGCGGCGACCGCGTGCTGATTAACCCGTTGAAGCCCGGCGTTGGCCTGATGGGTGAGATGATCGATGGCGGCATGGCGGAGTATGCGCTGGTGGACGCTGCGCAGCTGATCGCCCTGCCCGACGCGGTGAGCTTCACCCAGGCGGCGGCGCTGCCGGTGGCTTACGGGACCGCGCACCGTATGCTGGTGACGCACAACACCATCAAACAGGGCGACCGCGTGCTGATCCTCGGCGCCAGCGGCGGCGTGGGTACTGCCTGCGTGGTGCTGGCGAAAAAACTCGGCGCAGAGGTGATCGCCTGCGTCGGCAGCGCTGAAAAAGGCGAAGCGCTTACCCAACTCGGCGCCGACCACGTTGTGAACTATCGCGAAGAGGATTTTTCACGCTGGGCGATTGCCCGTTACGGTAAACCGCAGCGCCGCACCTATGAGGGCGGCGTGGATGTGGTGATCAACTTTACCGGTGGCGATACCTGGCGCCCGTCGCTTAAGTGTCTGAAGCGCGGCGGCACGCTGCTGGTATGCGGCGCCACCGCAGGCTATGACCCGGCCGAAGATCTGCGCTACATCTGGAGCTTTGAGCTGACTATCAAAGGCTCTAACAGTTTCTATCAGGACGATCTTGAGGCGCTGCTCGACCTGGTGGCGCAGGGCGAGATAAAACCGCTGATCGACCGCGAAGTCCCGCTGGAAGAAGCGGCGGAAGGGTTGCGGCTGATCCGCGACCGTGAAGTCCTCGGCAAAGTCATTGTGACGCCTTAAGGAGAAGAACATGAGCGAATCGTTTGAACTGAGCGCCGCAGAAGTGCAGGAAAAGCTGCTGAAAGGGCCGTATCATCAGTGGCTGGGGCTGGAAGTGGAGAGCGTGGCGAAGGGCGAAATTACCCTGCGCGCGCGCTTTCGCGACGAGTGGGTGGTGAACACGGCCGGCGGCTACATTCACGGCGGCATCCTGGCGGCGCTGGTGGATTTAACCGCTGACTGGGCGCTGGTCGCCTGGGCGGGCAAGGGCGTGCCGACGCTGGATATGCGGGTGGATTACCATCGCCCGGCGCGCGGCGACCTGCGCGTTAAAGGCAAAGTGCTTAAGGTCGGCAAGCAGTTTTCCAGCGCCGAAGCCTGGGTTTACGACAGTGAAGATCGGCTGGTGGCGAGCGGCCGCGGTCTTTACGCCATGCCCGCCGCCTGAGGAGATACCCATGACGCAGGTAGTTGACCATCTGGTGCTGAATAACCATTTCGACCTGGCGACAGCGCGCGAACTGTTTGTTGCGCTGGGTTTCACGCTGACGCCGGAAAGCCATCACACGCTCGGCTCATCGAATCAGCTGATTGTATTTGGCGATCGTTACCTGGAGCTGATTGGCGTCCCGCGTCATGGGCAGCGCATCCGGCAGGAACTGCTTGACAGCCCGCCAGGCATTGACGGGCTGGTTTTTCGCAGCGAGGACGCCGCACAAACCGAACGGCAGCTACGGGAACAGGGATTCGACGCCCTGCCCGTTCAGCATTTTTCGCGCGAGGTGGAAGCCGACGGCGAACGGGGCGAGGCACGCTTCAGTGCGGTGCGACTCGCGCCCGGCAGCTTTACCGCGGGCCGCGTCTACTTTTGCCAGCATCACACCCCGGAGTGGATCTGGCGCGCGCCCTGGCAGCGGCATGAGAACGGCGTTTCCGCCATGACCACGCTGACGCTGGTGACCGACGATATCGACAGCGAACGCAATGAGTGGCAGCGCCTCGGCAGCACCAACATGACGCTACAACTGCTTACGCGTGCCGACTGGCACGACTTTTCTGCCGGTTTACCGGGCCTTGATGAAACGCGTCGCAGCCAGTTTGCCGCCATTACCTTTACCGGCGGTGAACTGTCCCGCCTGAAGCAGGCCGCGCTTCGTTTCAGGCTGCCGCACTATCAGGATGCGGAACGGCTACTGATTGCCCTTCCCGCCCTTCACACCTTACTTGAGTTCAGGCTATGACCGTCACCAATCTGGGTGCGTTGCCAGCGGCGGCGCGCCACAATCAGCAACCGGCGTTTATTATGCCATCCGGCCCTGACATCACCTTTGCGGCGCTGGACGCCCGCGCCGACGGACTGGCCGCCGCGCTTACCGCGCGCGGTTTGCGTCCCGGCGAACGCGTGGCGCTGTTGGGACGAAACTCCATCGACTTTATCGTCTCATTTTTAGGCATCCTGCGCGCGGGCCTGGTGGCGGTGCCGGTCAGCATCAAATTTCCCGCCGCCACGCTGGATAAGATCCTCGACGACTGCGATGCGCGGCTGGTGATGGGCGACGATGCGCCGCTCGCGCGGCTGACCACCTCGCGCAGCCGCCAGGCCTTCAGTGAACTGGCCAATCTTCCGCCTGCTGAGGCGTTTCAGGTTTTTCAGCCGCAGCCGGAAGATCTCGCTATGCTGTTATATACCTCCGGCTCAACCGGGATGCCGAAGGGCGTGCGCCTGACCCACGCCAGCCATCGTTGGGTGGTGGAAACGCGGCTGGCGCAGAACGAACTGGCCGGGGAACGGGTGCTGATCGCCGCGCCGTTTTATCATATGAATGCGCTGGCGCTGGCGCTGCTGACGCTGGCCAGTTCGGTGACCACTATTCTGCTCCCGCAGTTTGAGGCGCGGACGTACATTGATGCCATCGCCCGCTATCGCTGTAGCTGGATCACCGCCGTACCGCCGATGATCGCCATGATGATGAAGGAAAAAGCCCTGCTCGACGCCAGCGATCTCTCCACGGTACGCACCGTACGCATGGGCTCCGCGCCGGTAAATGAAGGGCTGTTTAATCAGATCCGTCAGCTCTGGCCGCAGGCGAGGATCATCAACGCCTACGGCACCACCGAAGGCGGGCCGGTGGTGTTCGGGCCGCATCCGCAGGGGCTTGCCGCGCCGCTTCAGGCAAACGGCTGTGCGCATCCGGCGGTGTCGCTGCGGCTGCGCGATGAGCAGGGAGAGCCAGGCGATCACGGCGTGCTGGAGATCCGCAGTCCGGCGCTGATGCAGGGTTATCATCAGCGGCCTGACGTGCCCTCCCCCTTTACCGACGACGGCTATTACGTGACCGGCGATGTTTTTTCTCGCGACGAAAACGGTTTTTACACCTTTGTCGGTCGCCGTGACGATATGTTTGTTTGCGGCGGTGAAAACATCTATCCGGGCGAGGTGGAGAAGCTGCTCGAGCTGCACCCCGACGTGCAGCAGGCGTGTGTGGTGGCAGTGAAGGATGAGATAAAGGGCAGCAAGCCGGTGGCCTGGGTTATTCCGCGCGAGGGTCGCACACCGCAGCCGGAGGCGATCAAAGCCTGGACGCTGCTTAATGGCCCGGCCTATCTGCATCCGCGCCATATCTGGCTGGTTGACCATTTTCCGCTGGCGGGCACCAACAAAGTGGATAAACAGGCGCTGCGCGCGGCGGCTGAAGACGCCATAGCGAATATGAGAAGTCAGGAGAAGCGATGATAAATTTTAACTGGGACAATCCCTATCTGACCACGCGCACGCCGCTGTTTGCGCGCAACGCCGTCGCCACTTCACACCCGCTGGCAGCCCAGGCAGGGAATCAGGCTCTGCTGAACGGCGGCAACGCGGTGGATGCGGCGATTGCGGCGGCGGCAACGCTGACGATTGTTGAACCGGTGTCGAACGGGCTGGGCAGCGATGCCTTCGCCATGGTGTGGGATGGCCAGCAGTTGCACGGACTGAACGCCTCCGGCACCGCGCCTTCGCACTGGGATACGGCGTGGTTTGCCAAACGCTATGGCGTTGACGCGCACGGTCACGCGCGTCGGCCCGAGCGCGGCTGGGACAGCGTGACCATTCCCGGCGCCATTGCGGCCTGGGGCGCGTTGCATGCGCGTTTTGGCAGGCTGCCCTTCTCGCGCCTGCTGGAGACGGCCATTGAGATCGCCGAGCGCGGCGTGACCATCGCGCCGATGGTCGCGCGTAAGTGGCAGGCTGCCGTGCCGCTGCTGCATGACCAGCCTGGTTTTGCCCAAACCTTTATGCCGAATGGCCGTGCGCCTGCCGTTGCCGAAAAGTTTGTCATGCCGGGTGCGGCCCGCACCTTGCGTCTGCTGGCCGACCAGGGCGCACGCGCGTTTTATGAGGGCGAACCTGCTGAGGCAATTGTGCGCTTTGCACAAGCGAGCGGCGTGCCGTTGTCGCGCAGCGATCTGGCCGCCTACCAGCCGGAGTGGGTGACGCCGGTAACGCGCCGGTATCGTGGCTACGACGTGCATGAACTGCCGCCCAACGGCCAGGGGATTGCTGCGCTGATCGCGTTAGGGATCCTTGAACAGTTTGATCTGGCGAGCCTGCCGCTGGACAGCGCGGCCTCTCAGCATCTGCAAATTGAAGCAATGAAGCTGGCGTTTGCAGACATCTATAACTACGTTGCCGATCCGCGCGCCATGGCGGTGACGCCTGCCCAGATGCTGGATGATGGCTATCTTAAGGAGCGCGCAAAGCTTATCGATTTAAACCGGGCAAGCCTGCCGCTGCCGGGAATGCCGGCCAGCGGCGGCACCGTTTATCTGACCACCGCTGACGAGAGCGGCATGATGGTGTCGTTTATTCAGTCAAACTACATGGGGTTCGGTTCTGGCGTGGTGGTGCCCGAGTACGGTATCAGTCTGCAAAATCGCGGGGCAGGTTTTTCAGGCGATCCGCGTTCGGCCAACGTTGTAGCGCCCGGCAAACGCCCGTTCCATACCATCATTCCCGGTTTTCTGACCAAAGATGGCCTTCCGCAGATGAGTTTTGGCGTGATGGGCGGCGACATGCAGCCACAGGGGCATGTGCAGACGCTGGTACGCATGCTCGATTATCAGCAGCAACCGCAGGCTGCCTGCGATGCGCCGCGCTGGAAGGTCAACCGCGATTTCACCCTGGATCTTGAAGCCGGCTTTGATGACGCGGCCTCTACGGCGCTGGCAGAGAGAGGCCATCAGTTCAAGTCCGTTAACGATCCCTATATGGATTTCGGTTCCGGTCAGTTTATCTGGAAGCTTTCGCCGGAAGCCGATCACGGTTATGTGATCGCCAGCGACAGCCGACGGGACGGTCAGGCGATTGGTTTTTGATGTGACTTAAAAACACAGTAAACCCAACAGCCTGCTGTGGTGACAGGCGTCACACCTGGACGCCGTAAACTCATCTATAAGGGCTTCGCTGCCGCATCCCTGTGGCAGCGTCCCGGCGCTTGTGGCGCCTTTATGTCGTCCGCTGATAACAGCGTTGTCTTTAAAATCCCTGCCCCGCACGCCGACATTTCCCCGTCATCTTCCCGTCATCTCACTGACACGTTCCGCCAGCAGGATAGCCGTGGATGGGATCGATCCCATTTTCTCAAAGCGAGCGGAAGCATGACCGATTTACTGACCGTTGCCCGTCTGGCGGGCGTATCAAGAACCACCGCAGCGCGCGCGTTTTCCGAACCGGAAAAGGTGCGTGAAGCGACGCGTGACAAAGTCTATGCCGCCTCCGAAACCCTGGGTTTTCGCCCCAACTACGTGGCACGCCAGCTTCGCACGCGGTCAACGCGCATCATCGGCGTGATGCTGCCCACGCTGCGCAACCCGGTCTTCTGCGAACAGCTCCAGGCCATGGAAAACAGCGCACGCGAACGCGGTTACTCGCTGATGATCGCCACCACCGATTACGACGCCGACCGCGAATCCAGGGTGCTGGAGAACATGCTGCGTCAACGCGTGGACGGCATGATCCTCACCGTCGCCAACGCGTGCGAAAGCGCCTGCCTGAGATTGCTGGCGCAGGAGTCATTGCCGGCGGTGCTGGTACACAACCCTGCCGCCTCGCCAGAATTTATCACCATCAGCGTCGATAACCGCCAGGCGATCTGCCAGGCCACCCGCCACCTGCTGGCGCTGGGTCACCGGCGAATCGCGATGATTGCCGGGCCGGTGCGGCAGTCAGACCGCGCCGCGCTGCGCTATCAGGGTTACTGCGACGCAATGACCGCTGCGGGCCTGCCCGCACAGCCGCTGATAGAAATGGCGCATCACACCCGCGTGGATGTGGCGTTACTGCGCCCCTGGCTTGCGTCAGGAAGCGCGCTGACCGCCCTGATCTGCACCAATGACCTGCTGGCGCTCAGCGCCATCGGCAACCTGCAACGGCTGGGATGGCGCGTACCGACCGATATCTCTGTGATCGGATTTGACGGCATCGCGCTGGGCGAAATGGTGCATCCGTCGCTCTGCTCGGTGGTGCAGCCGCAGCGCGAACTGGGCGCCGCCGCGATGGACAGCATGATGAACCTGCTGGCGAACGTCAGCGTCCGCTCGCAAACGCTCGATTTTACGCTGCGCCAGGGTGAAAGCATCGCCCCGGCGCGGTTTTGATGACCGACCAACACCAGGAAACACCCATGAAAAAGACGCTTACTGCCTTATCGCTCGTCAGCGCAGCGCTGTTGTCAGCGCAGGCGATCGCCGCGCCCGCCATCTGCTACAACTGTCCGCCGGAATGGGCCGACTGGGGAACACAACTAAAAGCCATCGCCAACGATACCGGCATTGTGGTGCCGCAGGACAACAAAAACTCTGGACAGGCGCTGGCGCAGATCGTGGCGGAAAAAGCCAGCCCGGTTGCGGACGTGGTCTATCTCGGCATCACCTTCGGCATTCAGGCGGCAAACGCCGACGTGCTGGCGAGCTACAAGCCTGCGGGCTGGGCGCAGATCCCGGCGGATATGAAAGATCCTGATGGAAAATGGGTGGCGCTGCATTCCGGCACCATCGGCTTTATGGTTAACGTGGACGCGCTGAACGGCGCGCCGGTGCCGCAGTCATGGGATGACCTGCTGAAACCTGAATATAAAGGCATGGTCGGCTATCTCGATCCGGCCAGCGCGTTTGTCGGCTATGCAGCGGCCACGGCGGCGAACCTCGCCCAAGGCGGCACGCTGGAGAACGTTAAACCCGGCATCGACTACTTCAAAAAACTGATCAAAAACCGCCCGATTGTGCCGAAGCAAACCGCCTATGCACGCGTGTTATCCGGCGAAATTCCGATCCTGCTCGATTACGATTTCAATGCGTATCGTGCGAAGTATAAAGATAACGCCAATGTAGCGTTCGTCATCCCGAAAGAAGGGAGCATCAGAGTACCGTACGTCATCAGCCTGGTGAAAAACGCGCCGCACGCCAGCGAAGGTAAAAAAGTGATCGACTACGTGCTCTCCGATCGCGGACAGGCGATCTGGGCCAACGCCTGGCTGCGCCCGGTGCGTGAAAGCGCGATGACCGCGGCGGCGAAAGCGCAGTTCCTGCCGGACAGCGACTACCAGCGCGCCCGTACCGTCAACTATCAACAGATGGCGGCCGCGCAAAAAGCCTTCTCCACGCAGTATCTGAACGAGGTGAAGTAATGTCGGCGTTCTGCACATCGTCCTCCCGTGCGGGAGGGCGACGCGCTCGCCGCGTTACGCTGCCGCGCGCGGGCCTGTTCGCCCTGATCCCTGCGCTGATCGTCTTTACCGCGTTCTGGCTGATCCCGTTCGGGTATCTGGTGGTGCTGGGCACGCTGCCCGACAGCGCCACCCGGCAAAATGCTTACTGGACGATCCTTACCCAACCGCGTTATTTGCAGAGCCTGGTCACCACGCTGATCCTGTCAGCAAGCGTGTCGGTGGCGGCGGTGGCGATTTCTGCGGTGGTGGCCTGCTTTCTGGCGCGCCACCGCTTTACCGGAAAGGGGCTGCTGCTGGCGCTGCTCACCTTTCCGCTTGCCTTTCCCGGCGTGGTGGTCGGGTTTCTGATCATTATGCTCGGCGGCCGCCAGGGGATTTTTGCGCTGGCGGGTCAGGCGCTGACCGGCGAGCGCTGGATCTTCGCCTACAGCCTCGGCGGCCTGTTTTTGGGCTATCTCTACTTTTCCATTCCCCGCGTGATCATGACGCTGGTCGCCGCCTGCGAAAAACTCGACCGCAGCCTGGAGGAAGCCGCGCGATCGCTGGGCGCAGGTAGCTGGCGCATCGTGTGGGACGTGATTGTGCCGGGCCTGGCGCCCGCTCTGCTGTCATGCTGCGCCATCTGCTTCGCCACCAGCATGGGCGCGTTCGGCACCGCCTTTACCCTCGGCACCGAACTGACCGTGCTGCCGCTGACCATTTACGGCGAATTCACCAACTACGCCAACTTTGCCACCGCCGCCGCGCTGTCGGTGGTGATGGGTGTCGTGACCTGGGGCGCGCTGCTGCTTACGCGCCGCGTCTCCGGTAATCGATCAGGAGCCATGCTATGAACCGCCCGCTGCGCTTTGCGCTGCAACTGACGCTGACGCTACTGGTTTGTCTGTTTTTGATCGTGCCGATTGGCATGTCGGTCATGGCGGGTTTTACCGAAAACTATTTCACCGGCCTGAAAAGCGGACTGACGCTGCGCTGGCTTGAAGAAGTGTGGGCGCTATATGCCCCCACGTTCTGGCTGTCGCTGGGCATCGCCCTTGCCTGCCTGTTCTGCACCATAACCCTCGGCGTCCCCGCCGCCTGGGGACTGTTGAAAAGCCCGTCGCGGCTGGCGGGCTGGATCGAAGAGTGCCTGATGCTGCCGGTCGCCATTCCTGGCCTGGCCACGGCGCTCGGCCTGCTGCTGGTTTATGGCGGCGTCAGCGGGCTGCGCGGTAGCTGGCTGTTTATTCTCATCGGCCACGTGCTGTTTACGCTGCCGTTTATGGTGCGCCCGGTGCTGGCGGTGATGAAGACCGCCGATTTGCGTTCGGTTGAGGAAGCCGCCGCCAGCCTCGGCGCGGGCGGCGTCCGGCGCTTTTTCACCGTGGTGATCCCTGGCTGTCTGTCGGGCGTGTTGGCCGGGGCGTTTATGGTCGTCACGCTCTCCATCGGAGAATTTAATATCACCTGGATGCTGCACACGCCGCTGACCAAAACGCTGCCGGTTGGCCTCGCCGACAGCTATGCCTCTATGCGTCTGGAAATTGGCTCGGCCTATACCACGCTGTTTTTAATGATGATTATTCCACTGCTGCTGGCGATGCACTTTATCAGCCAGCGTAAAAGAGAGGGCTGACCATGACCCATCCTGTAGCCATTCGCCTGCGTCAGTGCGCGCGCACCTTTGACCGCGATCATACCGCGCTCTTTCCGCTCGATCTGGATATCCACCCCGGCGAAACGCTGGTGCTGCTTGGCCCGTCCGGCTGCGGTAAAACCACCACGCTGCGCATCATCAGCGGACTGGAGCGCTGCGACGCCGGTGGCGACGTGTGGTTTAACGATCGCAACGTCACCGCCCTGCCGATTGAAAAACGCAGCGTCGGCATGGTGTTCCAGAACTATGCGCTGTTTCCTCATCTCAACGTGGCGCAAAACGTGGCGTACGGCCTGCGCATCCAGCGCATGAGCGAGAGCGCCGTTCGTCAGCGGGTTGGCGAGATGCTGGAGATGGTCGATTTGCTGGCCTTTGCCGATCGTTCGGTTCAGGCGCTCTCCGGCGGGCAGAAGCAGCGCGTTTCGCTGGCCCGCGCGCTGGCTGCCCGTCCGAAGGTGCTGCTGTTTGATGAGCCGCTGGCGGCGCTGGACGCCAGCCTGCGCGACAGGCTGCGGGAGGATATCGCCGCGCTGCTGGCGCAGTCGGGGATCACGGCGGTGTACGTTACGCACGATCAGCAGGAAGCGATGGCGCTGGGCGATCGCATCGCGGTCATGCAGCACGGTCGCATTGAGCAAATCGGCGCGCCGCGCGACATCTATTTCCATCCGGCCACGCCATTCGTGGCGGATTTCGTCGGCGCGATGAATCAACTGCCGCTGGCCGACGGCAACGTTTACTGCCGCCCGGAAGATATTCGCCTCGGCGAACGCGCGGGCGCGCTACTGGAAGGCCGCGTGCTGAACAGTACGTTTTTTGGTCAAAGCCAGCGCGTGCTGGTGGAGCTTGCCAGCGGGCAGCGCATTCAGGTTGATGGCCCGGCCCGTGAACGCTGGCCGCAAGGAAAAACGGTCGGCCTGCGCGCAGACGCGGGCAGCCTGTTTCGCCTTCCCGGTCAACATTAAGGAGCTGTGATGAAACGTTCTTTTGTACTTGCGCAGATAAGCGATCTGCATGTCAGAACCGCCGGCCGCCTCTCCTATCGGAAAGTGGATACCTGGCGCGCGCTGAAAACAGGTATCGACCAACTCAACGCGCTGCGCCCCGCGCCGGACGCGGTGGTCATCACCGGCGATCTGACCGATTTTGGTAAGGAGGAGGAGTACGCCACGGTACGCGCGCTGCTGGATGAACTGACGCTGCCGTGGTTCGCCATTCCGGGCAATCACGATGCGCGCCCTGCCTTTCGCCGCGCCTTTGCCGACAAAAGCTGGATGCCGTCAGAGGGAGAATTCCTGCACTGGGAAGTGAATGACTATCCGCTGCGGCTGATCGGCCTTGATTCCACCGTGCCGGAAAAACCCTGGGGCGAACTGTGCGAAGCGCGTGCGGCCTGGCTCAGCGCCCGGCTGGCCGAAGAGACGGAAAAACCCACCCTGCTGATGCTGCACCACCCGCCGTTTATCAGCGGCATCGACCACATGGATCGCCAGAATCTGAAGGACGCCGATCGCCTGGCGCAGATCCTCATGCAGGCGCCGCAGGTCATGCGTGTGCTGTGCGGTCACGTGCATCGCTATATGGTGTCGCAGCTGGCTGGCGTGGTAGTGTGCAGCGCGCCGGGTACGTCGCACCAGGTGGCGGCGGATTTCACCCCGGACGGCCCGGCAAATTTCGTGCTGGAGCCGCCGGGCATGCTGCTGCACCGGTGGCATGAGGATCAGCCAATGGTCACGCACTACCTGCCCATTGGCAACTACCCCGGCCCGTGGCCTTTCTACGATGCGCAGGGGCTGATTGACTGAGGGCTGAAACGCATCCTGCGCCGCCCGTCTGGCTACGCGCTTTTCTGCTGGAGCTGATAACCGCCGCCCGCCAGCGGCTTCAGCGCGGGCAGGCAGTTCAGCAACCGCTGCGTGTAAGGATGCTGTGGCGCATCCAGCACCTCGTCGCTCCAGCCGCTCTCCACCAGCTCGCCCTTCTCCATCACCATAATGCGATCGGCAATCTGCTCCACGGCGCTCAGATCGTGAGTGATAAACAGGCAGGCGAAACCGTAGCTCTCCTGAAGGCGTTTCAGCAACAGCAGGATCTGCTTCTGCACCGTCATATCCAGCGCCGACGTGGGTTCGTCGGCAATGATAAAGGCCGGACGGCGAATGATGGCGCGCGCTATCGCCACGCGTTGCCGCTGGCCGCCGGAGAGCTGATGCGGGTAACGCGTCAGGAAGATGTCCTCCAGCCCGACCTCGGCCAGCACCTCCCGCACCCGCTGCTGTCGCGCCGACGCGTTCAGCGTCTTCACCAGCAGCATTGGTTCTTCCAGAATTTTGCCAATGCGCATACGCGGATTGAGCGATGAAAACGGGTCCTGCTGAATAATCTGGCACTCCCGGCGCCACGCTTTGCGTTCCGTCTTGCTGGCCGTAGTCAGCAGCCTGCCCTTGAACGCCAGCGTACCCGCGCTGGCGGTCAGCATGCCGGCGATCAGCTTGCCGATGGTGGTTTTTCCGGAGCCGCTGGCCCCGACCAGCGCCACCGTTTCACCCGCGCGCACGTTAAAGCTGACGCCCTTCACCGCCTGCGTCACGGTAACGGGTTTGAACCACGCCTTGCGGCCGCGATAGGTGATATCGATATTGCTCAGCGCGATCACGCTTTCGGCGGCGAGCAGCTTTTTGCGATCCGGCGGCGCTTTTCGCACCGGTAGCGCATCCAGCAACCGGCAGGTGTAGGGATGCTGCGGGCGGGCGAGCAGCGCCTGGCTGCTGTTCTGCTCCACCAGCTCGCCCTGCTCCATCACCATAATGCGCGATGCGTAGTTCGCCACCATCGACAGATCGTGGCTGATCAGGATCACCGCGCTGCCCTTCTCCGCCGTCAGCGACAGCATCAGATCCATCACCTCGTGCTGCACCAGCACGTCCAGCGCGGTGGTCGGCTCATCGGCAATGATCAGTTTAGGTTCTGGCAGCATGACCGAGGCGATCATTACCCGCTGGCGCATGCCGCCGGAAAACTCATGCGGATAGCGATTGAGTAAGGTTGCCGCCTGCGCCAGACCAACGCGCTCCAGCATGGCGACAATTTTTACCCGCCGCGCCGCCGCGTCAAGCGTGGTATGCAGTGCCAGCCCTTCATCAAGCTGGCGTCCGATGGTCATCGCCGGGTTGAGCGAGGTCATCGGTTCCTGAAACACCATGCCGATGCCCGCTCCCCGCACCTGGCGCAGCTGCTCCGGCGTCAGATTAAGCAGGCTCTGACCATCAAAAATCATCCCGGCTGCGTCGAAATCAATGCCGCCGGGCAACAGGTGCATTAACGATCGCATCGCCAGCGTTTTCCCGCTGCCGGATTCGCCCACCACCGCCAGCACTTCCCGCTCCGCAACGTTAAAAGAGATGCCTTTTACCACCTCGCGCTCGTTGATGGTTACGCGCAGATTGCTGACCTGAAGTAACGGACTGGAAGGCGTTTTCATTATTGCATCCTCGGATCGAGATAATCACGCAGGGCGTCGCCCAGCAGATTGACGCCCAGCAGCGCCAGCGAGATCGATGCGCCGGGCAGCAGCGCCAGCCACGGCGCCTGCGCAAGGTAGGTGCGGCTGGCCGACAGCATATTGCCCCAGGTCGGCTCCGGCGGCGGCACGCCCAGCCCCAGAAAAGAGAGCGCACTTTCGGAGATCAGCACCCAGCCCAGCATTGACGTCGCCAGCACGGTGAGCGGCGCGATACAGTTAGGCAGAACGTGCCGACGCAAAATCGCCAGCTCGCTGTGCCCCATCACTCTGGAGGCGGCGACAAAATCCGCCTCGCGCAGGCCCATGACCGTTCCGCGCACGATGCGCACCACCGAAGGCGTATAGGCCAGCCCCAGCGCGATAATGATGCCGTAGCGGTTGTTGCCCAAAATACTCAGCAGGCCCAGCGCCAGCAAAATTCCCGGAAAGGCCAGTAAGGTGTCGGTAATCATCATGATCAGCCGATCGACCACGCCGCGCAGATAGCCGCTGATCAGGCCGAAAATCACGCCGACCAGCAGCGCGAACGACACCGTAATCAGTGAGATCGACAGGCTGGCGCTGGCGCCGAGCAGCAACCGGCTGAGCACGTCGCGCCCGTACTCATCGGTGCCGAACCAGTGCGTCGCCGTTGGCTCCTGCAACCGCGCCAGAATGTTTATTCTGCCCGGATCGAACGGCGTCCAGAAAAAACCGACCAGTCCCGCCGTGGCGATCAATCCAATCAGTATCGTGCCCAGCAGCGCGTTGGGCGACACAGCCATTCTTCGTTTCATCAGGCGGAGACCCTCGGATTGAACAGTGGATAGAGCGCGTCGATCACCAGGTTGGTCAGCACGTAGAGCGTGGCGATAAACAGCATGCAGCCCTGAATCACCGGATAGTCGCGGGCGTAGATGGCATCAACCAGCAACCGGCCAAGGCCCGGCAGGCTGAATACCGTTTCCGTCACCGCCACGCCGCTCAGCAGGTTGCCCAGCGTCAGGCCAATCAGTGTCCAGGTGGGGCCAAAGGCGTTGGGGAAAACGTGCCGTGACAGCACGGTTCGCTCACGCAGCCCTTTTGCCCGCGCGTGCGACACGTAGTCAAGACGCAGCACTTCCAGCGTGCTGGCGCGCATCATGCGTACCAGCGCGCCCACCTCAACCAGCACCAGCGTCAGAATCGGCATTAACAAATAGAGAATGCCCTGGTGCAGGTTATCGCTGACCGCCACATACCCCACCACCGGCAGCCAGCCCAGCCACAGGCCGAGCGTCAGCAGGATCAGCAGCCCCATCCAGAAGCTCGGCACAGAGAGCAGAAAGGTGGAAAACATCACCAGCCCGACATCCCACGACGAATTCTGTTTCCAGGCCGCCAGCATGCCCGCTGGCACCGCGAGCAGCGAGGCGATCACCACCGCCACCAGCACCACGCTGAGCGTGACGCCAAAGCGCTGAAGGATCAGCGGCAGTACCGGCTGGCCGGTCTGTATGGAGTGACCAAAATCGCCGTGGATCATCTGGCTGAACCAGATAATGAACTGCTGCGGCAGCGACTGATCCAGCCCCATGCTGTGACGCAAATCGGCCAGGCTTGATTCCGTCGCCATATCGCCCAGCATCAGCAAGGCCGGATCGCCCGGCACCAGCCGCGTCAACAGAAACACCAGCACGGTCACCAGCAGCAGCGTCGGAATGGCAGCCATGATGCGGGTAATGAGAAACTGCAACATGCGCGCTCCTTATGATCAGGATTTGGTAACGTTCCACAGTCTGGCCGATGCGGCCAGCCACGCTTTATAGCCGCCGATGGCTTTGCGGTGCGCGACGATATCCAGCCCCGGATAGAAGAAAATCAGCGGCACCTGCTCAATCATTTGCTTATGCAGCGTGTCTACCGTGCTCTGGATCTGTTTCTGATCGTCCATGTACGCCAGGCTGTCGGTCAGCCTGATCGCCTCGGGATCGTCCCACACTTTGCGCGACTGCTTCGCTTTGTCGCCGACGATCTGCTCAAAGGCCAGCGCCGGATGGAAGCGCGCCGAATAGGTGAAGGTCATCATCTGGTAGCGCCCGGCCTGGTAACGCTCAAGCTGCGTCGCCCATTCCATGGTGGTGACTTTCGCGTTAATGCCCGCCGCCTGAAGCATCGCCTGGGCAATGATTGCCATATCAAAGCTCGGCACGGTAGAGCGCTTGTTGGCGATGATTTCGATGGTTTCGCCTTTGTAGCCCGCCTCTTTCAGCAGTTTTGCGGTCTGCGCCGGATCGTATTTGTAGCCCTGTTTTTCCGTCGCGCCGTAAAAGGCTGACGCGGTGGAGATATTGGCGTTGCCAGGCGTCGCCATGCCCTGACTGGTGCCGAGCGCGATTTGCTGCGTATCAAGCGCCGAGGCGATAGCCTGCCGCAGCTTGACGTTTTTCAGCAGCGGATCGTTGGTCTGGATAAGCAGGCCGTGACGCTGCGCGTTGGCCGCGACTTCGATGGCGAGGTTGGCATCTTTTTTCAGATCGCTGGCGTCAATCGGGCTGACCTGGGCAACGTCAATGGCGCCGGAGCTGAGCCCGGCTTTGACCGTGGCCGCGTCCGGCACGGCCATAAAGCGCACTTCATTCACCAACGCTTGCTTACCGCCGACAAAACCATCCGGCTTGCCCGGCAGCGACGCATAGTCATTGAAACGCAGCAGCGAGACATATTCGCCATGTTTCCATTCGCCAAAACGGAACGGCCCGGTGCCAATCGGTTGTTGCCATTTGCCATCGGCGTCCACCGATTTCGGACTGACCACCGCCGTCGCGCCGCAGTCGGTGCGCGCCAGCGAATCCAGAAACAGCGCCACCGGTTTTTCCAGCGTCATCACCACCGTTTTAGCATCGGGCGCACTGACCGAGGTCACGTGGATCAGGCCGCTGCCGTCGAACTCACGCAGGCAGCGCCACTGCGTTTTCGGATCGTTCCAGTGTTTCCAGCTCCAGACCACGTCACTGGCGGTCATCGCGTCGCCGTTATGAAACTTCACGCCGTCGCGCAGCGTAAAGGTATAGGTTTTGCCGTCGTCGGAGCGTTTCCAGCCTGACGCAAGCATCGGCCCGACGGTGCCGTCTTCACGGTAGCCCACCAGCCCCTCCACCACGTGCATCAGCACGTCGTCGGTGTTGCCGTCGCGATTAACGCCCGGCTGACTGCTGCGGATGTCCTGGTTCAGGGCAAAACGGATCACGCTTTGATCGGCCGCCTGCGCGGACACCGCCAGTAAAAAAGGGAAAGCGATGGCGGCGCTTAATGGTAATTTTTTCATACTGTCCTCGCGGGTTTAGTCGAGCGCATAGCGCGTGAAGGTTTTATTGATGGCGGGCAACGGCGCAACGTCCATCACGCCGTCTTCCGGGGTCATGACGATCATCGCCACCGTCGCCGAAAGATCGCTGCTAAAGCCAGGCCTTGGCGGACGGCAAACGGAGTATGGCGAACCGAAATCATCAAAAAAGGCCGCTTTCATTGCGTCTTCGTCAAGCTGTGCGCTTTCCGCAAGGCGTTTGCTGACGCGCCAGCTGCGATAGAGTGAATCCGGCGAGGCCTCAATGCCCTCTTCACGCACCTTGCAGCGCGCCGCGAGGCTTTCCCAGTGGTTGGCATGTACCAGCAGGCCGTCCTGCGGATAGAGCGTAAAACTTTCATCCGGCGCACATTCGAAATCGATAGCGAAGCCGGCTTTGGTGCTGAGGATCATATTGTTGGAGCAGGATTTTGGCGTGGTGGCGACCACGCGCATCGCCAGCGCCATATGCTGCTGCTCAAGCGCCTTGCGGCGGATCAGTGAGAGCGGCACGCCGCGCTGCATATAGTCACGCTCGCAGCGCAGATAGTTGGCCGTGATGGCGATTCCGGCGCTGTTCAAACCGCTGCGCCCCAGTCCGCCGGCTTCAACAAAGGTCAGGACGTCCGGGCCGTCCTCGCGACGGATTTTTACCACGACCGAGCTTTCGGCGCATTCGGCGCGCCAGTCCCAGTTCTGGCCGTGAATAAGCTTACCGTGCGCGCTGCGCTCCGGCAGGATCACCGCGCCGCTACAGCCATCTTTAATAGTGCTGTCGTGGGGATCGGCTATCTCTTTCAGCCGCCGCGCCTGAGCAATCACCTCGGTTCGCGCGTTAATCATAATGATCGCTTCCAGCGAAACGCCTGCGCCTTCAGCAATACCGCGCATCTCTTCCAGATAGTCGGCATCGAAGTGGTGAATGATGCTGGTGAAGCTTTCGATCAGATCGCTGCGCTGCGTCTGACTGATGTGCAAACTGTCGAGCTGATCGCCATAGATCGCCACGCTGGCATGGATACGCGCGCGGGCCTGCTCACCGTACTGGCGGCCGCGCGCCAGAGGCGCACCGCTAATCTCAATCAGGGGAAAGGGTTGCGTCATGATAAAGGCTCCTCAGCGCGTTTTTTGTAGGGTATCCAGGAAGAAATCTTTCACGCAGTCGAGCACTTTCATGCCGTCATGTCCGACGTTTGGCACAATATTTTGCGTGGCGTCGATGCCCTTATCGCGCAGGCTGTTGAGCAGCGCGGTGTTGCGCTCAACGCGCGTTTCACCGGCATCATTACAGCCCGGCTGGTAATATTTCCCGCCCGGTTGATGGGTTATTTCCCAGGTTTCAAGATCCACTTTCCCCACCACCAGCTGCACCGCGACCTGGCGCATCGCCTCATAGTTGAGCGGCTTGTTGAAGCGCGCTTCAAAATCGCGTACGCCGGGCCACCACGCTTTGTCTTCGTCGAGTAAGGTGACCGAACCCGGTGCGCCAATGGAGACGCCAAGCAGTTTTTCAGGGTGAATGTAGAAAAAGCGATGGGCGAAATGCCCTCCACCGGAGTAGCCAAACAGCAGGAATTTGCCGAAGTCATGCGCCAGCAGTTCGCTGACCTCATCGATAATGCTGAGCAGGACGTCGTCATATCGAATTTCCTGCTCAATGATGTATTTAAAACCGTGCGAATTACCGTCGCCCAGCGGCCCGACGGGAAAGAGCGGCGCCAGCACCACGCAGCGGTTATAGCGGGCAAATTCGGCAAACGCGTCGCGATACTGCGTCATTGAGCGTCCTGTACCATGCATTGCCACAATCAGCCGATAATCGCTGCGGTCGTTGTCAAAGGCGGGCGGCACGTACAGACAGTACTGAAAGCGTGGATCCTGTCGGCTTGAGAAGATGGTGGTGCTGCCGCGAAAGTAGAGTGCGTGACTGCGCTGCGTTGCGCTTTCGTTTCCTTTATTCACCTCAACGTTCTGCATTTTCGATTTCCTGCTAAATGACGGTTCAAATCGATATAAACACAAAACCAAAATTGGCGCCAATTTAAAAAACAATTTATTAACAAAAGATCTGGTTCATGTCACAGTTTCACCCTGACAGTGAAACGCCGGGCGGCGAAAAAGACGGTAATTGTTTGTTTTGAAATGAAATTATAGCGAATTGAGCGTTTTTAAGGCAGACAAAAAACTGATACTAACAGGGTGAAAACTGGCGAAAACGGTGAAATCCCAGCATTATTGTCCGGCACCGTGGGAAAAAGGATGATGTACATGAAGCTTCGCAAGAGTAGTCGGGTGGATGTCGCTAACAGCCTGGCGATGGATATCAACAGGGGTGAATTTCTGCCCGGCGCCTGGCTTAAGCAGGTGGAACTGGCCGAGCGTTATCAGTGCAGCCGAAGCGAGGTTCGCCGCACGCTCGATCAGCTGGTGATTGAGCGCCTGGTTCAGCATGTGCCGAATCGCGGTTATCACGTCTATTCACCGAATATCGAGCAGCGGCGCAATATTTCATCGATCCGTGCGATTCTGGAGTGCGCGTCGGCGGTGGATATCGTGGCAAACAGCAGCCCGGACTCTCTGGCGACGCTGCGACGCTGCGCCGCGCAGTTTGAGCACTGCACCCATCACGGCACGCTTCTGGAACAGTATGAAGCCAATCTGGCATTTCATCGGGCGCTGCTGGCCCCCTGCTCCAATCAGGATATGGTCGAACTGATTTTTGATTTACGCAGCCGGGTGCCCTCGGCTGCGCTGGGACAGTGGAATTCACATGCGCGCGTGGTGAAGTCCTCCGCCGAGCATTTTGCGATGGTTGACGCGATTGAGCGCGGCAACGCAGAGGATCTGGCTCAGCTGATCGGGCAGCATATTCATCAGGAGGATAATCCTCAGCGCCATGGCTAACCGCGATCGCGCGTGAGGCCAACGGCGCACGCTGCATCATCCTGCTCTGACTCCGGCAGACGATCGCACAGGAATGCGTTCTGCCCGCGCCGTTTTTCCACCTCATTTTCTGGCTGCGGCATAACGTTGGGCGCTCCCTGCCAGAAGAGCGCCGACCTGAATGACGTAACCGGGCCGTTCACCCATCCCGTGCCGCTGAAGGCCACCATGACGCTGAGGCCGGCCAGAAAGCCGCAGCTATAGCGCAGCAAATTTCTTAAGGATGGGAAATGGGCAGACGTTACCGCGTCTTCATTCGTTCCTTTTTTTATTGCGTTAGCCAGTGCCGCATTCTGCTCCAGTGAATGGATTAGCCGGTTGACCTGAACTTTCAGGCGGCTGAGTTGGCTGAGATGTTTCAGCGCCTGCACACCCAACGTCTCTTCGGTGACGACCAGTATTTTTTCCAGGCGATAAATTTCTATAAGATCGCTGGCGACTGGCTGAACATCCGTTAAATAGTGCTGAAGCTGACCATACAGCCAGCTCAATGCGATTAACCGTTCAGGCAATGATGCGGGCCATAACGTCGACCAGTTATGCTGCATCAGCGTAATCATTTTTTCTAACCCGTCACATAATCCGTTAAGCCCTTTAATATGTGCTTCGCATAATGTGAACCAGCAAAGCGTTTGGAGATCCATGCCGTTTAATCGAAACAAACTGCACGACAGGCGCTCAACTTTATACCAGTCGATATTACAACGTAATTTGCCGGGCCCCATTATTTCATTTTGCAGCATTTTAAATTCGCGCGTGGTCTGCGGCGCCTGCCCGGGATAAGAATGATTGAGAAAGGTGGCATTCATGGCATAAATTCCTTTTTCATTTCGGCTATGGGCATCTTCGCGGCTACGTAAATTGATATTCAGATCAATTTTCATAAAGCAGCACAATGAAGTTATTTAACCAAAATCATGTCGCAATCATTTTTACCAGCAACTGTGTGGTTATTAACCAGGAATAATCTCACTCTGAAGAATTAATTTCCGCGTTTCCGATAAATTAAAATATTGACTGAAATTTTCAGGAATTTATTTATTCTGATAAACATGATTAATAAAATAATAACTCCCAATAACGTCACATAATCACTCCTTTTTTCACAATTAGCTTCAGAATAAATAAAAAAATGATCGGAATCTTTATTATGGTTGATTTTATCGCAGTGTTGATTAAACCCAATAAATCCCCCACCCTTTCTTAAAACATCTGAATAATGTTCTGATGTTATCCCCCGATCTCTTTTTGGTCAGCAACGGGCATTAAAAGCAACCCGCGGTCACATTTCCCGGTTCGATTACGGGATAAATTGTAAAGTTCGTCTAAAGTTTTTAAGGGTCAACAACTTACCGATTTGGACATGGAGAACGACGAATGCAAAGAGCCGAGAAATCTCAATGGACAGCGCTGCTGGTACTTCCGCTACTGATATCCTCAGCCATTGCCGCAGAAGCGCCGGTAGCCACGGCGAACGATCAGCAGCACATGCTGACTTCGTCCCCTCAGCCACCTGATGTCCGTCTGGGGCCGCTGTTTGTCGCCGTACAGTCAGCAAAACTGTTCCCCGACCAGAAGACGTTTGCCGATGCGGTGCCGAAAAACAGCCCTTCCAGCATTCTCGCCGACTGGCAGATGCAGAGAACGCAGCGCAACTTCGATTTGCGACGTTTTGTTGAAGCAAACTTTATCCTGCCTGCTGATGGCGAGAAATATGTACCGCCTGCCGGACAGAGCCTGCGCGAACACATCAACGGCCTCTGGCCTGTTCTGACCCGTTCGGCAAAACAGGCAAACCAGTGGGATTCGCTGCTGCCGCTACCGCAGCCTTACGTCGTGCCGGGCGGGCGTTTCCGCGAGGTATATTACTGGGACAGTTATTTCACCATGCTGGGGCTGGCCGAGAGCGGCCATTGGGATCGCGTGCAGGGAATGGTGGATAACTTTGCTACTGAACTGGATAAATACGGTCATATTCCTAACGGTAACCGCAGCTACTATCTCAGCCGCTCTCAACCGCCCTTCTTCAGCCTGATGGTTGATTTGCTGGCGCAGCATGCGGGTGATGAAACCTATCGGAAATATCAGCCTCAATTACAAAAAGAGTACGACTACTGGATGGCTGATGCCGATAGCGTTCGGGCCGGAGAAGCAGGCAAGCGCGTGGTGAAGCTGAAGGACGGCACCCTGCTTAACCGCTATTGGGACGCGCGCGATGTGCCGCGAACCGAATCCTGGATGGATGACATCGCCACGGCGCAGAACACCAGCGACGCCAACAAAGGTGCGCTTTACCGTAACCTGCGCGCGGGGGCCGCCTCCGGTTGGGACTTCAGTTCACGCTGGTTTATTACGCCGGATAATCTCTCAACCATTCAGACCACGCGCATCGCACCGGTTGATCTGAATGCGCTGATGTATCACCTGGAAAAAACGCTGGCTCACGCAAACCAGCTGTCGCAGCGTAAAGACGTCAGTGAGCGTTTTGATGCGCTGGCGAAGAAGCGAAAAGCGGCGATCAATCATTATCTGTGGAATGAAAAACAGGGCTGGTATGCTGATTATGACTGGCAGCAGGCGCGCGTTCGCCCGCAGTTAACCGCTGCCGCCGTGTTCCCGCTCTATCTGCATGCAGCAACCGATAAGCAGGCAAAGAAAACCGCCGTGGCGGTTAAGGCGCAGTTGCTGAAAGAAGGCGGCCTGGTGACCACCACGGTGAATAATGGTCAGCAGTGGGATGCGCCAAACGGCTGGGCACCGCTACAGTGGGCTGCGGTTGAAGGGCTGAATAATTATGGCGAACAGGCGCTGGCGAAGGATATTGGCATGCGCTTCCTGAAAAACGTGCAGACCACCTACGACAAAGAGCACAAGCTGGTGGAAAAATACGTTGTCGAAGGCAAAGGATTAGGCGGAGGCGGCGGCGGCGAGTATCCATTACAGGACGGGTTTGGCTGGACTAACGGCGTGACGCTTAAGCTGATGGATCTTTACTGCCCCAGGAATGTCACCTGCAATAACGTCAGCGATATTCGGCAGTAACATTATTACGCAACAGGCATAAAAAAGGGAGGCCATCAGGCCTCCCTTTTCTGTATGACGTCCGTCAGCTTCTGACTTTACGATAAATAAACAGCACAACAATCGCGCCAATCACCGCCACCACAAAGCTGCCGAAATTGAAGCCGTCCACCTTACCGAAACCGAAGAAGGTGCTGATCCATCCGCCCACTACGGCCCCGATAATACCGAGGATGATAGTGATGATAAAACCGCCGCCATCTTTACCCGGCATAATCCATTTAGCAAGGATCCCTGCGATCAGGCCAAAAATGATCCATGACAAAATACCCATTTTTTCTCTTCCTTATCTCAAAATGTTCGGGGTGATTATAGTGCACATTTCAGCTTTGTAAGTATTTTCTTGCGATTTTTACTTATTTATAACAGTAAGACTGAAGCGTTACGCATTAACGCCGATACTTCAACGGAGTCCTTGCCTGACCTTCATCTGGAGAAAAAGCTGTGAAAGAGGATGATAAAGAACAGTTCCTGAAACGTGGTCCGCTTGCGGTATTGAACGTTCTGAGAGAGCTCGTCGATAACAAAACCCCGGTGATGGTGTCGCACGTCAGGGGACAATTTATTACTCGCCTGCTCTTTGCGGACAAGGAAAGACTTCTGGTCGACTATGGCAGTAACGACTATGAAAATCAGCTGGCGATGAACGTGGATAATCTGCATCTGAGTGCGGAAACGAACGGCGCGAAGGTGGAGTTCGCGCTGCCGCTACTCGAAGCCGATGACTACGAAGGCTTGCCCGCCTTTGGCGCGGCCCTGCCGGAAGTGCTCTGGCAGATCCAGCGCCGCGAATTTTTTCGCGTTAACGCTCCGCTGGACCCTGTTTTCTATTGCCACATCACATGGCCTGGCGGCAGCGGCGAGAGCCGGATGCGGATCCAGGATTTGTCATTAGGCGGTATCGGGGTACTGGCGGAGTCAGCCCTGCCTGAAACTCTGCACAACGGCGAGCGGTTTAAAAAAATTCGTATAGAACTCAATGAATATGGCAATTTTGAGGTTGATGCAGAGTTGATCGCCATCGGCAAACGCACCGTGGTCAGCAATAAAAATGAAACTGTCGCCACGCCGCGTCTCAGCCTGCGCTTTAATACGCTAACCGCCGGACAGGAGCGCCAGCTCCAGCAGGTCATCTTTTCGCTCGAACGTCTGGCGCGCGACAAAGTCAGACGCTTCCAGTAAATCGACGATAACCTGTCGCCGTTCACCGTTGGCAGGTTACTTCGCCTTATCGTCTGTTTTATCCGCCGCCATGCGTCGTTTTTGCAAAGCGTTCTGTTATGCACCAGGCTTACCCTTCCTGTCGTCTTAACAGAACAGATTGAATCACCGATGAAAAACTGGCTTAACGAACAAAATCTCTCATTTCTGCTGAACAGGACGCTGTGGATCGATACCGCCATTGTGATTGGCGGCACGCTTATTATCTACTGGCTTCTGCGCTCGCTGATCCGTTTTATTTCTAATCGCTCAATCAAATCCGGTCATCATCGCAGCCAGCTTTTTTATAACAACGCGATTGAGATCCTGCGCAGCACCAGCCAGCTGCTCTTGCTGGTTTTCTCTTTCCTGATCGCCATTAAATTTATCACCCTGCCCCGCGACTGGAGCACCGCCGCATCGCACGGCTGGTTTATCACCCTGCTGCTTCAGATAGCGCTGTGGGTGGATTGCAGTATTCGTCTCTGGCTCAGCAATATGCGGCGCGATCCGACCCACCTGCGCAATCCCGTTACCACCGTCATTCTCGGTATCATGGTGCGTGTGGTGGTCTGGGCCATGCTGCTGCTGGCCATTCTGTCGAATATGGGCATTAACATTACCGCGCTGGTGGCAAGTCTGGGCGTCGGCGGTATCGCGATTGCGCTGGCCATTCAGACCGTGCTCAGTGACGTGTTCGCCTCGCTGGCAATCGGTTTCGACAAGCCTTTCGAACATGGCGATTTTATCGTTTTCGGCGACATTGCTGGCTCAATCGAGCATATTGGCCTGAAAACCACCCGTCTTCGCAGCCTCAGCGGTGAACAGATTGTCTGCTCGAATACCATTTTGTTGCAGCAGACCATTCATAACTATAAGCGCATGCAGGAACGTCGCATCGTATTCAAATTCGGCATCAGTTATGAAACGCCGGCAAAGAAAGTGCGCCAGGTCAGCCAGTCGCTGCGTGAAATCATTGAAGGTATTGAGAAAACCCGCTTTGATCGCGGCCACTTTTTCGCTTTTGAGCAAAATCAGCTTACTTTTGAAGTTGTCTATTACGTGACGGTTGCCGATTATAACCAGTACATGGACGTGCAGCAGGAGATCAACCTGCAACTGATGGAGCGGCTGAGCGCGCTGGGCGTCCGCTACGCCTTCCCAACCCGCCGCGTCGAGTTTACCGGCGGCACGCTGCCACAGGTGAACGTTGCCGGTTTAGCGTCAAATGAAGTTGAAGACGAAGAGGATGAAGAAGAGTCATCAAGCCCTTCGCGCGGCGCGTTTTAAGGTAAGTCGTTACCGGCAACAGCCGGTAACGCTGTTCAGATAGTGCGGTAGGCGGTGGTCACTTTCCACAGATAGCGCGGTGCCTGTGCGGCGGGATGTTTGTTTTGCACATGTCGATAAAATTCATCCGGCGACATGGCGTTTATCATCGCTATTGCCCGGTCGCGATCGCGCGAAAAGCTACGCAGCAGCGCGCCCGCGCCGTTGGCGTAAGAGACGATGGTGGCATAGCGCAGCGTTTCCGGATCGCGGATGCCTGCCAGCGACTGATCCTGCAAAATCTTCAGATAGGCCGTGCCGATGTCGATATTCCTGGCCGGATCGCGGAGTTCAGAAGTACTCGGCTGACCGCCGCGTCCCTGAATCCGATAGACTTCACGCCCGGCCGTTGAGGCTTTAATCTGCATCAATCCAACAGCATTCGACTTGCTGACTACCGTTGGATTGCCGCCCGATTCTACTGAAATAATCGCGTCGACCAGCTTTCTGTCAATGCCGTAGCTGTTGGCGGCGCTTTCAGTAAAGATTGACCAGGCCTGAGCCACTTTTTGCGGCGGTGCTGTCGTCAGCGGCGTTTGCTGCTGCCGGGTGATCGTCTGTTTATGAGGTTCACTGGCACATCCCGCCAGAAGGAGAACGCCTAATATGGCCACTTTTTTCACGCTATATTTATCCTCTGCGCCCTGGTCTGGCACCTATCATACCTGGCGCCGGTCGGGAGAAAATTACCGTTTCTCTGAATTCTGAAAAGTGAATGATGACTTCCGGCGGGCTTTTCGTCATCATCAGGGCAGGAAAACTGCCTGCTGCGTAGCATAATTCATCAGAATGCGTATAAAAAGCAATCAATTTGTACACAAACTGCGCATGGCCCGATGAGAAGCGTATGTTCAATAAGGCCGCATCCAGAGGTAATAAGTGAATATCATGTCGGTTACTCCCCGCACTGTGCATCTGATTGCGCCATCCGGATACTGCCATAATCAGGAGGCTGCCTGGCTGGGCGTGGAGCGTCTGCGCGCGCAGGGGCACCAGGTTAACAATACTGACGTTATCGCCCGCCGCGATCGGCGTTTTGCCGGTGCGGATGAGGTACGTGTGCAGGATCTGAATGCCCTGGCAGAGTGCCCCACACTGCCGGATATCGTGCTGGCCGTACGCGGCGGCTACGGCGCAACGCGGCTGCTGCCACATATTGACTATGCCGGACTGTCGGCACGCCTGCGCGACCAGCCGCTGGTGCTCTGCGGCCATAGCGACTTTACCGCTATACAGCTGGCGCTGCTGCGTCACGGCGTGAAAAGCGTCAGCGGCCCTATGCTGGCAGGCAATTTCGGCGCGGAAACCCTTGCTGATTTTACCGTGGAGCATTTCTGGCGTGCGCTCACCTCGCCTGAGCTGACGCTGGAGTGGCAGACAGAAGCGCAATCGGTTGATCTCACCGGCACGGTCTGGGGCGGTAACCTGGCAATGATCGCCTCGCTGGTTGGCACGCCGTGGATGCCTGACGTTCCCGATGGCATACTGGTTATTGAAGACGTCAATGAACATCCCTATAAAGTTGAAAGAATGATGCTTCAGCTGGCGCAAAGCGGCGTTCTGGCGCGGCAAAAAGCCATCGTTGCCGGCAGCTTCACCGGCGCACACCTGACTGACTACGATTGCGGTTATGATATTGAAAGCGTGTGGACGCTGGTGCGTAAGATAACCGGCCTGCCGGTGGTCACCGGTCTTGAATTCGGCCACGGGTGGCGCACCGTTACCCTGCCGCTGGGCGCACAAGGACGGCTGCTCGTTGAAAACGGCGCGGCCTCACTGATATTAAATGATTTCCCTACGCTACGCTGACATCCGGGAGCGCTCATGAAACAGTTGTATGAGGATCTCTGGGTTTCCACCCCGGAAGCGCTGTCCGAATCCGGGCACGAGGAGATCATGCATGGTTTTTTATTAAAGCATCCTCGCGGTAACATTCTGATTTCACGAATCGAAAATCAGGAGGATCACCAGGCCATTGCTGAACAGGGCGGCATCATACGTCACTACCTTACGCACTGGCACGAAGCCGGGCCCGGCGCCCGCGCGTTGCAACAGCGTTTCAGTTCGGCCCTCTATTGCCATATTCGCACACTGGGGCCAATCAGTAACTTTGTTGAAGCAGACGATACCTTTAGTCGGGCCGAAGTTCACTGCGGCAGTTTTCACGTAGTACCCACACCAGGCCATACGCCAGGCAGCACCAGCTATCTGTATGCTTCGCCTTTCGGCAAAACCTACCTCTTTGTTGGCGATACGATTACGCGTTCCAGCGATCGCTGGGTGACGGTGCTTGAAACCGACAGCAATGAAGCGGACCTGGCAAATTCGCTGGAGTTTTATCGGGCGCTGAGGCCGGATGTGATTTTAATGGGGACAACACAAGACCATCGCGGTTGGGAAGAGGTAACGATTCGTGACTGGCTGGCGCTACTGGATGAAGCAGAGACCACGCCGCGCGATCGCCGACAGCGCGTGCTGAACTGAGCAGGCGCTGCGTTAGCAAAGATTTTTACGGGAACGACGTGCGGGAAGCATAGCTGAAACCGCGCCATACGGCGGCGCGGTGAGATGCCATGACTCAATCGTTGATTGAGTTCATGTCCTTGATGTTATTTTGATTTACAGCCTGTTCTTTACCGTTTTCGTCGGTATAGAGCACCATGCCGGTGGCATCATCAATTTTTGGCTTACCCTGAACCACCACGGTACTGCCATCCTTCATATGCATAATATGGTCGTTTGAACAGCCCGCCAGCACCGATCCTGCTGCAAGAACGCTGAGTAAAAGAAGTGTCTTTTTCATTTTAATGATCCCTTTTGCTATTTCAGGTTTCAGTGTAGCTGTTCCTGTTGATGAATCAGCCTGTTGGATAACAATTAAGCATTTTCTGATGCAACAAATTCCGGTTGATGATCGCCTGAAAATACTGTATTTTTGTCCAGCATTTATAACCAGGAACACTCCATGTTTATTGAACTGATTTACGATAAGCGCAACGTTGCCGGCTTGCCAAACGCGCAGGAAATTATTCTCAACGAGCTTGAAAAGCGTATTCAGCGCGTTTTTCCTGATGCAGAAGTGAAAGTTAAGCCGATGCAGGCAAACAGCGTGAAAACGGATGCCAGCAAAAATGATAAGGCCGTGATGGCGCGTATTATTGAAGAGATGTTCGACGAAGCCGATCAGTGGATGGTTTCCGGCGAGTATTAATGCTGGCTGCGGTCTGCCTTTTTGGAGTTTATTAACCCGCAGTAATAAAGTTTTACCCCGTCGCGCCGAAATAAACAGTATACGATTTCAGCAGGCGGACAAGCACGATGGCCCTTGTTTATATACCGTCGTTGATCGGTTTACTGATCAACGCCGAACAGCGAAAAGGTAGCGTACTGACGCGCCTGGAAGTAGAAGCGATCCGCGATGGCAGCGTTTGCATTTCTGTACCGGACTTTATCGCCAGAAGTATGGAACCCGCCTGTGGATACAACGATATCGATCCGCAAAAATGCTGGGAAGAGTGGTCGCGCTACCGTAGCCGCCCACAGTCACCTTCCGGGTTAAGCTATGGTTAATTTTTTGAACGATCGTTAATTTCGCTATACAGCAGTTCATAGACCTGGGTTGCATACCCGGCACTATCGCGCAGCATTTGAATCGCATCTTCGAGCGTTTGCGGTTCTATCTGACCGACGATTCGCCATCCCAGAGCGATATTTTTTGCTTCTTCAAGCCGATCGGGTTGTGATTGAACAGACGCAGCCTCGGACACATGATTCTCCTGATTTGTGTTTTGGTCCTATTTTACGTTTCTGAAACGCGTCAGCTCAACCCTTCTCTTATAACTATAAGTGAATACAAAGCTCAATCAGGCACTTTTTGCTAGAAAAAAGACGCCAGACAGACTACCTCTGTACATTGTCGCTGTATTATCAGACAACCCGCACTCTGGCGTACACGCGGGTTTTCCTCCTGCGCAACGTAAAATTACTCTTCTCAGACGTTAGCTTCCTTTACTTTTAAAAATAAACAATTATTTACACATTCATGTTCAATTACGGCGCCATCATAGCAGTGTGTTATGAGCAGATCCGTTCTAATATAGAAACGTCTGAGACAATAATTACGTTCTTTTAAGAACTTTTAAAGTCTGAACAGCACGTTAGCCGCTGCAATCACTTATCAGGCTTAAGAACGGCAAAAATCAGTGCCACATTCCCTTTTGCACGATACACCGTTCCACAAAATATCAGGTTAAACGTGATGGATGACCAGCTCGCATGAGTGTAGGTATCAAAAAAAAAGCGAAAGGGCACGGTGGCGTAAGCAAGAATAATCAGGTATGCCAGCCAGGATGCCCATTTTTGATCTCTGGCGCCAGGCTTATGAAACAGCATCAAGCGCAGGACGATTGCTGTACAGATGGACACGTTTGCCCACACCATCAATAAATCATTTGTTACCATGGAATCCCCCTTTCCAGCGTGTTAACCATGCGGCTGGGTCCTGCTGACTAATAAAGGTTAAGGTTTTAATCGCCAGTGCCGAAAGCAAAATAGCGCCAAGACCATCCAATGGTGTATCGCTGTAGCCCACTAGTTGAGCAAGCTTGGTGCCAGCCAGCCCCGCGCCAAATACGCCAACCATCATTGAAACAAGGAAATAGGCCGCACGTACAAAAAGACGTAATTCCTGCGCGCCGGCCACATAGAAAACCGCACCAGCAAATGCCCCAAAAATTACGCTGTAATTGATACCATCCATATGACCAGTCACGCTTGCTCCTGCCGACGCCACAGCGCCCATGGTGACTGCTAACAGATGTCCAGACATATTGCCCCCTATGACTACAGCGCCTTCAAAAAAGCAGAGATAAAAAAATCCCGGTCAGGGCCAGGATTTTTAAAGGTATCGGTCATTGCTGATGCAGCGAATGTTATCACTCTATCTTGAGAATCGCGTACGCGTGAGCATTTTTCTCAAAATTTTATAATTTTTTTTCGTTTTTTAAATCAACAAGATAAAAATTATCGTTGTATATAACCTCAGTGGAACAGACGTTTTATTGATCTTTCAAACAAACAGCTAAACAAAACGGCGCCTTCGTCATACCCCTGATCATTAACCAGGTGAAAGGAGATGATTGTGTGATGAATGTCTGGACCGGTAACGTCGATGTTTTATTAAAGTTCCTATCCACCTGACCGATGTATGTAGCACGACACCAGAACAGTCATCGAACATCATGCAATTAATTAAACCTGTTGAGTTAGCGTTGCTCTCTGTCACCCTTATCTACTGTTTTGCTATGTCTTCGTGGTTTTGGTAAGACAAACGTTATGGCAGCAACCTGCCCTGTCTGATACTTTTATTAAATCGCTACCCTGAGAGAGAGCACCATGGCCAGCTATGAAGAGTTGTGGCACGTTATTGATATGCGAGTGCGGGAAAACAATGACATCAGTCACGCAGAGATTAGCGATTCAGGGAATGTCAGAGGCCAGGCGGCAATACAACGTATTGCGCAAATTTTCATCCTGGAAATACTGCTGGAAAGACATCGCGAAAAATATGCCAGCGTTTTCTTTCCCTTAACGGGAGAAGAGGCACTGCATCATCTGGTGTTCAAAAGAACCGGATGGCGACCTTTTGAAGCGAAATCGCTCTCCCTGAGTGATGCAATGTTTGTCATTGCAGAACTTTTCAGAGAGGAGAATCTTCCTTCTGACGCGGTTATTTTCATCCGTGAACAGGGCATTAAAAACGTTTCCTATCCGGTACATGACTTCTCGGAAAAAGACTGGGATCCGCGCGAAAACGCCGTCTTCCTGAAGCAGAAATAAGCAGGCTGCGGGCGCGCTGTGCGCCCGTATTACCCGGTTGGGTTTAAAAAAATTCGCGCAGTTCCCTGGCGAGCGCGGCGGGTTGTTCTTCGGGAATAAAATGCCCGCAGTGCGGAATAACGACGCCCGACACGTTTTCGGCGAAAGCGCGCAATGGAGCGGCCATGTCATTAATGGAGCCATAGTCTGCGCTGACCGCCAGCACCGGCACCTTTAGTTTACCTTCAGCCTGAAGCGCCCTGTTCTGTTCCGCAGAAAGTTCGGCAGCGCGATAGTAAGCCAGGCCAGCACGCAGCCCGCCGCTGCGGTTCATTACCCGCAAATACTCCTCAATATCACTCTCCTGGAAGGTTTCGGGATTGGCCGTTTTCCTTTTTAAAAACCACGCAAGATAGGTTCGCTCGCGACCGGTGATCAACGCTTCGGGCAAATCCGGGATGGCGTGAAAGGCAAAATGCCAGGTTCGCCACGCTTTATCCGCTGAAACGGGCAGCGCGTCGGGTAAAGTGATGCCAGGGATACCGGCGTCCAGTAACGCCATACGTTTCACCTCGTTGCTGTAAAGCGCTGCATAAGGCCAGGCCACCCAGGCGCCCACATCGTGCGCGACCAGAAAGTATTGACGAATATCGAGCTGCGCCAGCAGCCCGTGCACCGTCTCTGCCAGCGTGCGCGTATCATAGCCGGTTTCGGGCCGATCGGAGTCGCCCTGACCAGGAAGATCGGGGGCGATAACACGATAGCGATCGCCGAGTAGGCGCATCACTTTCCGCCAGGCATACCAGCTCTGCGGAAATCCCGCCAGCAGCACCACTGTTTCACCTGAATGGTTTCCACCGATCACGTAGTGCATGCGCACACCGTCGACCAGCGCGTAGCGGTGCTCAAACCCGTTAAGTTCGCTATCACGTCGGGTAGCAGGTTGCGCCCCGGTAAGGCGGGGCGTCGCGTCTTTGTCATTTTGCATGGTTATTCCTCAACTGAGTTTACAGGCGCGGGCACTTTCGGTAACGATCGTGTCCAAATTAATGAAATTTTTAATCCAGCAGCTTCATTGCCAGCCGCAGGGTGTCTTCAGGATCAATAATGTTCTCAATTTTCCCTACCACACGCATACCGAAAACAAGGCAGAGTATTAGCTGCGCCGCCGCTTCAGCGTTCAGCCTTTGAGAAAACGATCCGTCCTGCTGCCCTTCCTCGACCAGAGTGACAATCAGGCGCTTGTTGCGCATCACGGCCTGCTCCACCAGCTCCGCCAGTTCCTTATCCAGCCCCGTTAACGCCACCACGCTACCCACCACCAGGCACCCTCGCCTGCCTTCCACATCGTGCGCGGAATCAATATAAAATCGTAGCAGCGCCATCAGCCGTTCCCGGCCATCAGCGAGGCTTTCAAGCCTGCGACGCAGTTCTGTATTACGACAGGAGGTATAGCGTTCAAACGCGCGAAGAAACAGCGTGCGCTTGTCTGTAAACGCTTTATAAATACTGCCCGAGGTCAGCATCATTGCTGCACTGAGATCGGTGATGGAGGCGGCATGAAAGCCCTTCTGCCTGAAGAGCTGCATGGCCCTCTCCAGCGCGCGATCGGTGTCGAATTCTCTGGGGCGTCCGCGATCTTTGCGCGGCGTTTGGGTCGAAACTGAATTGTTCATCGTGATTCTTTATGGAAACGATCGTATCCAAATTATAGTCATAAGCACCCCACACGCAAGTTATCTCTACGCGTCGGTGAGAATCGGCTTATTTTATGCTGTTGGTTAAGGATATTGAAAACAGAAAGCCGACATAAATTCACACTTATGTCGGCTTTATCATTCGAAGCGAGCGTTACATGTGTTTAATCATCGCATCGCCAAACTCTGAAGATTTCAGCAGCTTAGCGCCTTCCATCTGACGCTCGAAGTCGTAGGTCACGGTTTTGGCGGCGATTGCGCCTTCCATGCCTTTAACAATAAGGTCAGCGGCTTCGAACCATTCCATGTGACGCAGCATCATTTCAGCTGAGAGAATAACGGAACCAGGGTTCACCTTATCCTGTCCGGCATATTTTGGCGCGGTGCCGTGCGTGGCTTCAAACAGCGCACACTCGTCGCCGATGTTGGCGCCAGGAGCAATACCAATACCACCCACCTGAGCCGCCAGGGCGTCAGAGATGTAGTCGCCGTTCAGGTTCATACAGGCGATAACGTCATACTCCGCAGGACGCAGCAGGATCTGTTGCAGGAACGCATCGGCAATCACGTCTTTAATCACGATCTCTTTGCCGCTGTTCGGGTTCTTAATTTTCATCCACGGGCCGCCGTCAATCAGCTCGCCGCCGAACTCTTCTTTCGCCAGCTGGTAACCCCAGTCTTTGAAAGCGCCTTCGGTGAACTTCATGATGTTGCCTTTATGGACCAGGGTCACGGAATCACGATCGTTGGTGATTGCATACTCGATTGCCGCGCGAACCAGGCGTTTGGTGCCGGCTTCAGAGCATGGCTTGATGCCGATACCGCACTGCTCAGGGAAGCGAATTTTCTTCACGCCCATCTCGTCGCGCAGGAATTTAATCACTTTATCTGCTTCAGCAGAACCCGCTTTCCATTCGATACCTGCATAGATATCCTCAGAGTTTTCACGGAAAATCACCATGTCGGTATCTTCAGGACGTTTAACCGGGCTTGGAGTGCCGGTGTAGTAGCGAACCGGACGCAGGCAGATATAAAGGTCGAGCTGCTGGCGCAGCGCCACGTTCAATGAACGAATACCACCGCCAACCGGCGTAGTCAGCGGGCCTTTGATGGCAACGCGGTACTCTTTGATCAGATCAAGCGTTTCTTCTGGCAGCCAGACGTCCTGACCGTACAGCTCAACGGATTTTTCACCGGTGTAAATTTCCATCCAGGAAATTTTACGCTCACCGTTGTAGGCTTTCTTCACGGCAGCATCGACCACTTTAATCATCACGGGAGAGACGTCCACGCCAATGCCGTCGCCTTCGATAAACGGGATGATTGGGTTGTTAGGTACGTTCAGTTTCCCCTGGTCCAGGGTAATTTTCTGACCTTCCGCCGGAACAACTACTTTGCTTTCCATCAACCTCTCCTTCGAGCGCTTATTTGTTAATGATTTGTAAGATGCGCGTCAATACTACTTGAATATTGCCGTCGCGCCAATCATCTCAGGTTTACGTTATAATGCGCTCATTATTATCGGGTGCAAATAACATGCGTAAATCTTTCGTTAAGAATCACCGCGTTAAACGATTCAGCCCTGCCAGCGCAGCAAAACCGCCGGCCAAAGGGCCACGCCGCGTTATCGTTTTCAATAAGCCTTTCGACGTGCTGCCGCAGTTCACCGACGAAGCCAGGCGTCAAACGCTGAAGGATTTTGTGCCCGTGGCCGATGTCTACGCGGCCGGGCGACTTGACCGCGACAGCGAAGGCCTGATGGTATTAACCAACGATGGCGCGCTCCAGGCAAAGCTCACCCAGCCGGGCCAGCGCACCGGCAAAATCTACTTTGTGCAGGTTGAAGGTGAGCCTGCTGAAGAGTGCCTGCAACGGCTGCGCGATGGCGTTAATCTGAAAGATGGCGCAACGCTGCCTGCCAGCGTTGAGCGCGTAACGGAACCTGACTGGCTCTGGCCGCGTAATCCGCCCATTCGTGAGCGCAAAAGCATCCCGGTGAGCTGGTTGAAAATAACCCTGCATGAAGGGCGCAACAGGCAGGTACGGCGCATGACCGCACACATTGGTTTCCCCACGCTGCGCCTGATCAGGTTCGCAGTGAGCGCGCTGGAGCTGGGCGACTTGCAGCCCGGCGAATGGCGTGAGATAAGCGGCGAAAGCATCCGCTAAATAGTCGAACAAGGAGGCAGGTATGTTTAAACCCCACGTAACCGTGGCGACGGTCGTTCAGGCGGAAGGTCATTTTCTGGTGGTCGAGGAGATGGTGCGCGGGCGCGCTACCTGGAATCAGCCTGCCGGGCATCTTGAGGCAGACGAAACGCTGCTTCAGGCCGCCGCGCGTGAGCTGTATGAGGAAACGGGACTGGAAGGCGTACCGCAGGCGTTTCTGAAGCTGCATCAGTGGATAGCACCGGATAACACGCCCTTTCTGCGCTTTCTCTTCGCGCTGGATTTACCAAAAATGCTGCCCACTTATCCGCAGGATCGCGACATTGACCGCTGCTGGTGGCTGCCGCCGGAGCAGATCCTGACGGCAAAAAAGCTGCGTTCTCCGCTGGTTGCGGAAAGCATCCTGATCTATCAGCAGGGCGAACGTTTCCCGCTGGATTTGCTTCGCGCGTTTCACTGGCCCTTTAGCGAGGATGCGCCCGCCGCTGACGCGTGGTAAACTACGCCGCAATTTTAAAGGGCAACCTTTGAACCGCCACACTACGTCAGGACCTTCTCATGTCTCTCAGTCAGAAAAAAGTGATCGTCGGCATGTCCGGCGGCGTTGATTCCTCCGTTTCAGCCTGGCTTTTGCAGCAGCAGGGCTATCAGGTTGAAGGCCTGTTCATGAAAAACTGGGAAGAGGACGATGGAGAAGAGTACTGCACGGCGGCGGAAGACCTCGCCGACGCGCGTGCGGTTTGCGACCGGTTGGGGATTCGCCTGCACACGGTCAACTTTGCCGCCGAATACTGGGACAACGTCTTCGAACACTTCCTTGAAGAGTATAAGGCAGGCCGTACTCCTAATCCGGATATTCTCTGTAATAAAGAGATCAAATTTAAAGCCTTTCTGGACTTTGCCGCCGACGATCTCGGCGCTGATTTTATCGCCACCGGTCACTATGTTCGCCGTCAGGAGATTAACGGTAAAAGCCGTTTGCTGCGCGGTCTGGACGATAACAAAGACCAGAGCTACTTCCTCTATACGCTGAGCCATGAGCAAATTGCCCGGAGTCTGTTTCCCGTAGGCGAACTCGCCAAACCGGAGGTGCGCCGTCTGGCGGAAGAGCTGGAACTGGCTACCGCCACGAAAAAAGACTCTACCGGCATCTGCTTTATCGGCGAACGCAAATTCCGCGACTTCCTTGGGCGCTATCTGCCCGCGCGTCCCGGCCTGATTGTGAATACCGACGGTGAAACCGTCGGCGAGCATCAGGGGCTGATGTATCATACGCTTGGTCAGCGCAAAGGGCTGGGTATCGGCGGCACCAAAGAAGGCAGCGAAGATCCGTGGTACGTGGTTGATAAGGATGTGGCAAACAACCTGCTGGTGGTAGCACAGGGGCCCACGCATCCGCGCCTGATGTCGGTTGGCCTTATCGCACAGCAGCTTCACTGGGTCGATCGCGAGACGCTGCGCGAACCGCTGCGTTGCACGGTGAAAACGCGCTATCGTCAGACAGACATTCCCTGCACGCTTCACCCGGAATCCGACGATCGTATTGAAGTGCGCTTCGATGAACCGGTTGCCGCCGTTACGCCCGGCCAGTCAGCGGTATTTTATCTTGATGAAATTTGTCTCGGCGGCGGCATAATCGAAGCGCGTTTGCCGTTAATCTGATTTACCGCTGCCGCGCGACGTCTCAGGCGTGCCGGTTTTACAGGAGTAACCGTGGCTAAAAATTATTATGACATCACGCTGGCGCTGGCCGGGATTTGTCAGTCGGCCCATCTGGTGCAGCAGCTTGCGCATCAGGGGCACTGCGCCGGCGAGGCGCTTGATACCTCGTTGAAAAGCGTTATCGATCTGAATCCGCCCTCCACGCTGGCGGTTTTCGGCAACGATGAAAGCAATCTGCGGCCCGGACTGGAGTCGCTTTTAGGCATGCTGAACAGCAGCAGCCGACGCGGTGCCGGGGCAGAACTGACGCGCTATACCCTCAGCCTGATGGTGCTGGAGCGTAAGCTCAGCGCCAGTAAAACCGCTATCAATACGCTAGCGGAACGCATTGCGCAGTTGGATCGCCAGCTGGCGCACTACGATCTGAATTCCGATACGCTGCTGGGCGCCATGGCGGCCATTTATGTTGACGTGATCAGCCCGCTCGGCCCGCGTATTCAGGTGACCGGTTCGCCCGCCGTGCTGCAAAACAGCCAGATCCAGAGCAAAGTTCGCGCCACGCTGCTGGCCGGTATTCGCGCCGCCGTGCTGTGGCATCAGGTTGGCGGCGGCCGCCTGCAACTGATGTTTTCGCGCAACCGCCTTGCCAGAGAAGCAAAGCAAATGCTGTCCCGCATGTCCGGGCCTTCACTTTAAACTTAATTGTCCAGGAGTCGCACTGATGGAATTATCCTCTCTGACCGCTGTATCACCCGTTGACGGCCGCTATGGCGACAAAGTCAGCCCGCTACGCGGCATCTTCAGCGAATATGGCCTGCTGAAGTTTCGCGTGGAGGTTGAGGTTCGCTGGTTACAAAAGCTGGCCGCCTGCGCAGAGATCGGGGAAGTTCCTGCATTTGACGCCGACGCAAACGCTTTCCTCGATGCCATTGTCGCTGATTTTAATCAGGAAGACGCCGCACGTATTAAAACCATTGAGCGCACCACCAATCATGATGTGAAGGCCGTCGAATATTTCCTGAAGGAAAAAGTTGCGAACGTTCCGGCGCTGCACGCCGTGTCTGAATTTATTCACTTCGCCTGTACCTCTGAAGATATCAATAATCTGTCGCACGCCCTGATGCTGGAAACGGCCCGCCGTGAGGTGATCCTGCCTTACTGGCAGCAGATCATCGGTGCGGTGAAGGCGCTTGCCACACAGTATCGCGACATTCCCCTGCTCTCACGCACCCACGGTCAGCCCGCCACGCCATCAACGCTCGGCAAAGAGATGGCGAACGTGGCTTACCGTTTCGAACGCCAGCTGCGTCAACTTGAGCGCGTTGAAATACTGGGCAAAATTAACGGCGCGGTGGGTAACTATAATGCGCACATCGCCGCCTATCCGGACGTGGACTGGCATCAACTGAGCGAAAGCTTTGTGACCTCGCTGGGGATCACCTGGAACCCTTACACCACGCAGATTGAGCCGCACGATTACATTGCAGAACTGTTCGACTGCATCGCTCGCTTCAACACCATCCTGATCGATTTCGATCGCGATATCTGGGGCTACGTGGCGCTTAACCACTTCAAACAGAAAACCATTGCCGGCGAGATCGGCTCTTCGACCATGCCGCATAAAGTCAACCCGATCGACTTCGAAAACTCAGAAGGCAATCTGGGCCTGGCGAATGCGGTGATGCAACATCTGGCGAGCAAGCTGCCGGTGTCCCGCTGGCAGCGTGACCTGACCGATTCGACGGTGCTGCGCAACCTCGGCGTCGGCGTCGGCTATGCGATCATCGCCTATCAGGCCACGCTGAAGGGCATCTCCAAATTGGAAGTGAACCGCGACCGCCTGCTTGACGAGCTGGATCATAACTGGGAAGTGCTGGCAGAGCCTGTCCAGACCGTGATGCGCCGTTACGGCATCGAAAAACCTTATGAGAAGCTGAAAGAGCTGACGCGCGGCAAACGCGTGGACGCGGAAGGCATGAAGGCCTTTATCGACGGTCTGGCGCTGCCGGAAGAAGAAAAAACCCGGCTGAAGCAGATGACGCCGGCCAACTATCTCGGCCGCGCCGTGCAGATGGTTGACGATCTGAAGTAACCCCCGCCGGGCCGGTTTCCCCGGCCCGCGTTAACGCATGGTTTAGCTCTTTTACTCTATACTCAGCCGGATCACCTTGTTTAAGAGTATTGATATGCGTGTACTGATTGTGGAAGATAATTCTGTGCTCCGCCACCACCTCGCCGTGCAGCTACGCGAGATGGGCCATCAGGTTGATGCTGCGGAGGATGCCAAAGAAGCGGACTATTACCTCAGCGAACATACGCCGGATATTACGCTGGTCGATTTAGGCCTGCCTGATGAAGACGGCATGACGCTGATCCGCCGCTGGCGCGCACAGGCGGCGAAACAGCCGATCCTGGTGCTGACGGCGCGGGACGGCTGGCAGGCGAAAGTTGAAGCGCTGGAAGCCGGTGCCGACGACTACGTCACCAAACCTTTTCACATTGAGGAAGTAGTCGCACGCATGCAGGCGCTGATGCGCCGCAACAGCGGCCTCGCCTCGCAGGTGGTCACGCTGGGCGCATTTCAGATTGACCTTTCGCGCCGGGAACTCAAAATCAGCGAGCAGCAAATTAAACTCACCGCCTTTGAATACACCATTATCGAAACGCTGATCCGCAACGCAGGCAAGGTGGTCAGCAAAGATTCCCTGATGCTTCAGCTTTACCCGGACGCGGAACTGCGCGAAAGCCATACCATTGATGTACTGATGGGCCGGCTGCGTAAAAAGATGCTGGCCGAGCATCCGGGCGACGTGATAACGACCGTGCGTGGTCAGGGCTACCGGTTTGATCTCTGACCGATGAAGCGCTTTCGCTCTGCCCGCCCCTTCTCGCTGCGCGCCCGTTTTCTGCTGGCTACCGCCGCCGTGGTGCTGATCCTGTCGCTCTCCTGGGGCATGGTGGCGGTCTTCGGCTACGTGGTCAGTTTCGATAAAAACAGCTATCGGGTGATGCGCGGCGAAAGCAATCTGTTCTTTACCCTCGCACAGTGGCAGGACGATCGGTTGACTATCGCTAAACCAGAGCGCGTCTCGCTTAATTTCCCCACCCTGGTGTTTATCTATAACGATAAAGGCAAGCTGCTGTGGCAACTACGCGACGTGCCGGAAATCCGCAAAAAAATCAAAAAGAACTGGCTGAAGCACGCCGATTTTTATGAAATCGATACCGATAACAGCACCAGCCGCCAGGCGCTGGGTAACGATCAGGAAGCGCAGAACCGACTCACCGCCTATGACGATGACAATAACGACACGTTCACGCACTCTGTCGCGGTCAATCGCTATACGGCGACTGCCTCGCTGCCCGCGCTCACCATCGTCGTGGTCGATACCATTCCGCAGCAGCTTCAGCACGCCGACGTGGTGTGGTCGTGGTTCAGCTATGTGCTGCTGGTCAATCTGCTGCTGGTTATTCCGTTGCTGTGGCTGGCGGCGCACTGGAGCCTGCGTCCGATCGGCACGCTGGCCGGCCAGGTTCGCGAGCTGGAGAGCGGCAGCCGCGACACGCTTGAGCCGCACCCACCGCAGGAGTTGCGCAGCCTGGTACGCAATCTCAATCTGCTGCTGGATAACGAACATCAGCGCCATACGCGCTATCGCACCACGCTGAGCGACCTCACCCACAGCCTGAAAACGCCGCTGGCGGTGCTGCAAACCACCTTGCGATCGCTGCGCGGCACGCTGCCGATTGAACAGGCAGAACCAATCATGTTAGAGCAGATCAGCCGTATTTCGCAGCAAATTGGCTACTATCTGCATCGCGCCAGCATGGAGGCGGATCACAACGTGCTTAAGCGTGATCTTCATTCGGTGCCTGCCCTGCTCGACAGCCTCTGCTCGGCGCTGAATAAAGTTTATCAACACAAAGGCGTGACGCTCACGCTGGATATTTCTCCTGAACTGACCTTCATCGGCGATCAAAATGACTTTATGGAAGTGATGGGCAACGTGCTGGATAACGCCTGCAAATACTGCCTTGAATTTGTGGAGATCAGCGCGAGACAGACGGACGATCAGCTGCATCTGATCGTCGAGGACGATGGCCCCGGCATCCCGGAAAGCAAGCGGGATATGATTTTTATTCGCGGACAGCGCGCCGACACGCTGAGACCGGGTCAGGGTTTGGGACTGTCGGTTGCCCGCGATATTCTGGAACAGTACACCGGCGATATTATTGCGACGACCAGCCCGCTCGGCGGCGCAAAGATGGAGGTGGTTTTTCGCCGCCAGGGCGTGCTGCACGACGATCCCTGACCATGCGGCAAATGCCTGGCGCTCACAGTGCTGTTATACTCGGTTAAATTCAGCGTCACAGGAAAATTGCTCATGGATTATCAGCTCGATCTCAACTGGCCCGACTTCATTCAGCGCTACTGGCAGAAACGTCCGGTAGTGCTCAAGCGCGGATTTAAAGACTTTATCGATCCCATCTCGCCGGATGAACTGGCCGGGCTGGCGATGGAGAACGAAGTGGACAGCCGCCTGGTCAGCCATCAGGACGGCAAGTGGCAGGTCAGCCACGGCCCGTTTGAAAGCTACGATCACCTTGGTGAGAATAACTGGTCGCTGCTGGTACAGGCGGTCGATCACTGGCATGAGGCTTCTGCCGCGCTGATGCGACCGTTTCGCTTCCTGCCGGACTGGCGCATCGACGATCTGATGATCTCCTTCGCGGTGCCGGGCGGCGGCGTCGGGCCCCATCTCGATCAATATGATGTCTTCATCATTCAGGGAACCGGCCGTCGCCGCTGGCGCGTGGGCGAAAAAGTGCCGATGAAACAGCACTGCCCGCACCCCGATTTGTTACAGGTCGATCCTTTTGAAGCGATCATTGACGAAGAGCTGGAACCGGGCGACATCCTCTATATTCCGCCGGGCTTCCCGCATGAAGATTATTCGCTGGAAAATGCCATCAACTACTCCGTTGGCTTCCGTGCGCCGAGCGGACGCGAGCTGATCAGCGGCTTCGCCGACTATGTGTTGTCACGCGAGCTGGGCAGCTATCGCTTTGCCGATCCGGATATTCAACCGCGCGACAACCCGGCCGAGATCCTGCCACAGGAGATCGACGGCATTCGCGCCATGATGCTTGAGGTGGTGAATCAGCCGGAACAGTTTAACCAGTGGTTCGGCGAGTTTATCTCCCAGTCACGCCACGAGCTTGATGCCGCGCCGCCGGAGCCGCCTTATCAGCCGGATGAAATATACGATGCGCTGCACGAAGGTGACTCACTGACCCGCCTGGGCGGCCTGCGCGTACTGCAAATTGGGCAGACCGTTTTTGTTAATGGCGAGCAGGTGGAATCTTCACAGCACGCTGCGCTGATGAGCATGGCGAACCAGCAGGTTCTGAATGCTGAAGCGCTGGGTGTCGCGCTGGACGATCCCTCTTTCCTGACGCAGCTCACCGCACTGGTCAACTGCGGTTACTGGTTTTTTAGCGAAGAAGAGTAATACTCTCCGGCCCTGAACGGGCCGGATGTTTATTGCTTGCGGGCGCGCTCGGCGGTTAACGCGGCGATGCGCGTAATGGTCGCCACCGCTTTTTCCATGTTGTCCAGCGAAGCAAACTCATGCTTACCGTGATAGTTGTAGCCGCCGGTAAACAAATTTGGACACGGCAGCCCCATAAATGAGAGCGCCGCGCCGTCGGTTCCACCGCGTATGGGCTTCACGTCCGGTTCAATATCCAGATCCCGCATCGCCTGAAGCGCAATATCAATAATATGTGGATGCGCCTCAATTTTTTCTTTCATATTGAAGTAGCTGTCGTCGATCTGCACCTCAATTGAGCAGTCGGCATGAAGCCCTTTTGAAAGCGATGCAGCAATATTCTGCATGGTCTGTTTGCGCGCTGCAAAACTGTCACGGTCAAAATCGCGAATAATGTAGTGCAACTCCGCCTTATCAACCACGCCCTTGATGCCGTGCAGATGATAAAAGCCTTCATAGCCTGACGTCTGCTCCGGTACCTCTTTCTCTGGCATCGCCGCATGAAAACGCATCGCCAGATCCAGCGCGTTAACCATCACGCCCTTCGCTGTGCCCGGATGAACGTTATTACCCGTGATCTTAACGGTCACCGAAGCGGCATTGAAGTTTTCATATTCAAACTCGCCCATGCCGCCGCCGTCAACGGTGTAGGCCCACGCCGCGCCAAACGCGTTGACGTCAAAGCTGCGGGTGCCGCGTCCTACCTCTTCATCCGGCGTGAAAGCGATGCGAATGTCGCCATGCGCAATGTTTTCACCTTTTAAACGCGCCAGCGCAGTCATAATTTCCGCCACGCCGGCTTTATCATCCGCGCCCAGCAGGGTTTTGCCGTCGGTGGTGATCAGCGTATGCCCGGTCAGACTGTGCAGCACCGGAAACATCACCGGCGAGAGAATTTCATCGCCCATGCCTAAAGCGATGTCGCCGCCGCGATAGTTTTCAACAATCTGTGGCGTCACATGCTTTGCCGTGAAGTCTGGCGACGTATCCATGTGGGCGATAAATCCAATGGTCGGCACCGGCCACGCTACGGTGGAAGGCAGCGTCGCCATAACAATTCCGTGATCGCTTAGCGTAACGTCTGACAGCCCCAGCGCTTCAAGCTCCGCTTTGAGCACGCGAGCCAGCGTCCACTGCCCCTCCGTGCTTGGCACCTGCCGCACATTACTTTTGGACTGCGTGTCGTAAGAAACATAGTTTAAGAAGCGATCGAGTAATTTGTTCATCTGTCGTCCCTCTGAATACGAGCACATATTATTAACATCTCAGCGCCCCGGAGTTTTGCGTCAGGTCACTTCCGCAGCGAAAAATCCATGCACTGTTAACTTTAGCGGCTTGTGGCATCGTCGGGCCATATTTTCTGCGCGCCGTAGTGAATGAGACTGTAAAAGCGCGCCGTCTGGCTGCCATCATTGCGATACGTATGCGGTCGATCGGCCTGAAAACGCAGCCCCTGCTCTGCCTCAAGCGTATGCCACTGGTCACTGACCTTCAGCATCAGCTGGCCCTCGATCACGATAACGTGTTCAATGACGCCGCGTTCATGCGCCGAGGACACGCTGCATTGCCCGGCAGCCAGCTCAACGATCAGCATGTCGACGCGCAGCTCGTCATCAAAGGGAAACATTGACGCCGCGCGCATGGCAGCGCTGTGCTGCTGCCAGACAGGCTGCGGTGCGCCAGGCGTCGCTTTGCCAGGGGCATCAGGTAACCGCGAAGTGATAAACAGCGAAAACGGCACGTTAAAACCCGTGGCGATTTTCCACAGCGTGGCGACCGTCGGGCTGGATTCTCCTCGCTCGATTTGCCCCAGCATCGCTTTACTGACGCCGGTTTGCGCGGCAGTCTGGCTCAGGCTCCAGGCGCGCGCGGCGCGCAGCGCTTTCAGCGTTGATCCCGGATCGGGCGGTAAATCACTCATGGCGGCTCCCTGACAAGATTCAGTTTGTGCGTTATAACGCACAATGCTACATTGGACGTTATAACGCACAACAGCCGGTTTATTATGCTCTCTCACCCCTCGCTACGTCATCTGACTTTTCCTGCCATCACTGCTGGTCTGGTGGCGGTGCTGGTGGGCTATGCCAGCTCCGCCGCGCTGATCTTCCAGGCGGCAGAGGCCGCCGGGGCATCCGCTCTACAAACTGGTGGCTGGCTGACCATGCTTGGCCTGGCGATGGGCGTGACCTCAATCGGCCTGTCGCTCTGGTATCGCACGCCTGTCCTCACCGCCTGGTCTACGCCAGGCGCAGCATTGCTGGCAACCAGCCTGCCGGGAACGTCCGTCGCTGAGGCGGTCGGCGTATTTATATTCGCCTCCGCGCTGATCCTGCTGTGTGGCGTCACCGGCCTGTTTGCCCGCCTGATGAATCATATTCCTCAGGCGATCTCTGCCGCGATGCTGGCCGGTATTCTGCTGCGCTTCGGCATGGATGCATTTACTTCCTTATCGCTCGACTTTCCGCTGGCGGGCAGCATGTGTCTGGCCTGGCTGCTGTGTCGACGCTATCTGCCGCGTTACGCCGTTGTTATTGCCCTGCTGACCGGGCTGCTGGCGGCGGCACTGAGCGGCAGCATTCATTTCAGCGATGAGCCGCTGCGTTTTTCTCTGCCAGCGTACACCGCGCCGCACTTCACGTTTGCGACGCTGCTGGGCATCGGCCTGCCGTTTTTTATTGTTACCATGGCTTCGCAAAACGCACCGGGCATCGCCACGCTCAGGGCGGCAGGTTATCCCACCCCGGTTTCTTCACTGATGAGCTGGACCGGCCTGGCTGCGCTGCTGCTCGCGCCTTTTGGCGTATTTTCCGTCTGCATCGCGGCCATTACCGCCGCCATTTGCATGGGGCCGGAAGTGCACCCCGATCCGCAACGCCGCTACTGGGGCGCCGTCTGCGCGGGTTTTTTCTATCTGGTTGCGGGTATTTTTGGTGCTGCGGTAGTGCAGCTTTTCAACGCCGTTCCGCCAGCGTTAATTCATACTCTTGCCGGGCTGGCGCTGCTGGGGACGATTGCGGGCAGCCTGCAACGCGCGCTGGCGGACGAGTCACAGCGTGATGCAGCGGTTATCACCTTTCTGATTACCGCTTCAGGACTCAGCCTGCTCGGCATTGGCGCAGCGTTTTGGGGCGTATTGGGCGGTGTGATAGCACATCTGGCGCTGAGGCTTCCGGAGAGGAAAAAGCGGTTGTTATAAAGACGGATATTCGCTGAAAGTTGACGGGATCCTCGTTATCAATCGTAGGGAGGCAATACAGGTGGGACGCTGCCCACCTGACAGACAAAAGAAACGTCAGAAACGGTAGCCTACACCAACGTTGAAACCGTTGGCTTTAACCTGTTCAAATTTCGCCCCTTCGTAGCCGATATCGATAGCGACATTTTCCCACGGGTTAATCTGCACGCCGAGGCCCCAGGCCGCTTTCGTTTCTGTGGCGGTAGCGTTATAAGCAACACGCGATCCATAATAGGTTTCTTTATAACTGAATTGCTCTTTTGCACGCGCTACACCAACAAGACCGTACAGACTGACATAATCATTCACGCGCCACGCAGGCCCCATCATCAGAGAAGCGTAGGTTACTTTGTCTTTTGCATAAGCGGTGTTGTCATACCCATAGCGCTGTTCATCATCTCCACGTGCATAGGTAAGTGAACCGATCACGCTTATCGGCGAGTCCCATTCATAGCGATATTTCACCGTAGCGCCTTTCGTTGCAGGCAAATTGCTCGCTTTAATGTGTGAATAACCGAGCGTGACGGTATGGTCTCCGGCAAAGGTTGTGCAAGGTGTAAGGGTAACAGCAAAAAGTCCGGCAGCTAAAATAGCGTATTTCATAAATACTTATCGTCCTTAATATATTAAATACAACTGTTTATTAGAGAGTTATTGCGTTAATAATCTTCTGCTTATTTTATTAACGGCCTCCATGACATCAATAGAATAACCTCAATTTTCATTATCTGAAAATAAAAATCAAGGTATTTCATAAAACACAATAAAACAGTAATGGTTTATTAAACGTTAATGTTACATAAACGATAAATAAAATAGAGACGGGTATTATTAAAATAACCCCTTATCACAAAGAAAAGTAATAAATTAACGTAACAGGCGTAGTAATAAATATACCGGGGTTGTTGAGTTTATTACTGTCAAGTGAGAGAGCGATCGTCATGCGATCGCTTTTATGATAACAGAAGCGGCCTAACGGCCAACTTTTTGCAGCAGGCCCTGCACAAATGCCGGTACAATTTCGCTTGCCAGTCCGTACTTCACATCCTCAAACTGGCTGCCGACCTGGCTGGGCTCCAGATTCAATTCAACGGTATGTGCACCGTGTAATTTTGCCTCATGCACGAAGCCCGCCGCTGGATAGACATGCCCGGAGGTACCGATAGCAATAAAATACTCCGCCTGCGCCAGCGCGTCGTAGATCTCATCCATCTGCAACGGCATTTCGCCAAACCACACCACATGCGGCCGCAGTGCGGAAGGAAACTGGCAGCAGTGGCAGCGATCGTCGGGCCCGACGTCTTCCGTCCAGTGCAGGATTTGCCCGCTGTTGGCGCAGCGTACTTTCAGCAGCTCGCCATGCATATGGATGACGTTACGGTTGCCGGCGCGCTCATGCAGGTTATCGATATTCTGCGTCACCAGTAAAAAACGATCGCCGAGCATCGACTCCAGCTCAGCCAGTGCCAGATGCGCAGCATTGGGCTGGATTTCCGGCTGCTGGAGCTGACGACGGCGGGCGTTGTAGAATGCCTGAACTTTAGCAGGATCGCGGGCGAAGCCTTCCGGCGTCGCCACCTCCTCCACTTTATGATCTTCCCACAGACCGTCGGCGGCGCGGAAGGTACGAATGCCCGACTCCGCCGAAATGCCTGCGCCGGTCAGCACCACCACACGCGGCAGCGGGTTGCGGGCGATCTCCAGATTACGATCGCGCTCAAAAATACGCTGACGAAAGCGTTGATGGACCTGACGACGATTTTTTTTATAACGTGCCAACCGCAGGCGGCGACGGGGCGTACGAATCATAAACTATCCTCAACATGCAGGAAGGCGGCACCGCGCATTCCTCCCGCGTCTCCGTGACGCGCTTTCTCAAAGCGGGGCGCTTTGGCAACCGACAAAAGATGCGGCGTAACGCTTTCAGCCAGCCCCTCATAAAGCGCGTCGAAATTTGAAAGGCCACCGCCCAGCACCACCAGATGCGGATCCAGCACCGTCAGCAGGTTGCCCAGGCAGATCGCCAACAGCGCCCTGAAGCGCGCAGTATGGGCAATGGCCCGTTCGTCTCCCTGATAATAGCGGGCAATGATTTCAGGCGCACTGAGAGCGCACTGATTATGCTGCTGCCACAGGCGCGAAAAACCCGGCCCGGAGAGCCAGGTTTCAATACAGCCACGTTTTCCGCAGCCGCACAGCGGCAGGGTGACGTCGCGTCCAAGGATCTCCAGCGCATCCACCGGCAGGCGCATGTGTCCCACCTCACCCACAATATAATTTCGGCCGGTCACCGGCTTGCCATCAACGATCAGGCCTCCGCCGACGCCCGTGCCGAGTATTAACCCCAGCACCACCGGGTAGACCTGAAACTCATCATCCCAGGCTTCAGAGAGCGCGAAGCAGTTTGCATCGTTATCAATGCGCACCTCGCGCGACAGCCGCCTGCTGAGATCGGCCTGTAGCGTTTTGCCGCGCGCGGCGGGAATGTTGGCGGTAAAAAGCGTGCCGTCATCGGGCACCGGCAACCCCGGCACGCCAATGCCCACGCTGCCACGCTCGCCGCAAAACGCGTCAGCTTCCTGCGTCAGCAAAGTCAGCGCATCCAGTAACGCCGCATAATCTTCTTTCGGCGTAGCAATGCGTTTAGTCCACACCTGCCGCCGTTGCCGGTTATAAACGCCCAACGCGATTTTGCTCCCGCCAATATCAAAGCCGTAATACATCGTTTACTGCCCGCTCAGTACACGCGCAGGATCGATGCGGCTGGCGCGTCTTGCCGGATACCAACTGGCAACCAGACTCAGCACCAGCGACGTTCCCAGTACGATGACGACGTCCAGCCAGTGCACTTCCGACGGCAGGAAATCGATAAAATAGATATCGCCCGACAGAAAGTGCGAACCGGTCAGCGACTCAATACCGCGAATGATCGGAGAAAGGTTAAAGGCGGCGAGCACGCCGACCACCACGCCGCTGACGCTGCCCACCAAACCGGCCAGCAGGCCGTACCAGATAAAAATGGCGCGGATCAGGCCGTCGCCCGCGCCCAGCGTGCGCAGCACCGCGATATCGCCGCTCTTGTCTTTGACCGCCATCACCAGCGTGGAGACAATATTGAAGCAGGCCACGCCGATCACCAGCACCATCGCCAGATACATAATGGCGCGGATCATCTGAATGTCACGGTACATATAGCCGTAGGTGCCAATCCAGCTACGGATATAAACGTACGACTGCGTCACCTCGCCCGCATCGCGAACCAGTTTCTGCGCAAGAAACGGGTTATTCATTTTCATCGCAATGCCCGTGACGTTGTCACCCATACTGAGATACTGCTGCGCATCTTTCAGCGGCACCAGCGCGAGGCTGTGATCGAGCATGCCGCTCAGCGCCAGAATGCCGCTGACCTGAAGCCGTACGCGCTGCGGCTGCAACAGTTTATGCTCAGGATCGCTGTTGGGGATCAGGATGGTGAGCCAGTCGCCCTCTTTCACTTTCAGGCTGTTCGCCACGCCCTGACCTAAAATAATTTGCTGCTTGCCTGCGCCAAAACGTTGCCAGGCGCCGTTTTGCACCCAGGAAGGCAGCGCGCTCAGTTTTGTCTCCTGCTGAGGATCAACGCCTTTCACCTGCACCGCCTGGAGCTTCGCGCCGCTCTCAATCAGGCCGGTAAAATTGATATAGGGCGCGGCAGCAGCGATGCCCGGCACCTTCGCGACTTTCGGCAGTAACGCCTGCCAGCCGCTGAACGGCTGGTTGACCGGCTCGATTTCGCCATGCGGCACCACCGCCAGAATGCGGTTATTCAACTCCCGTTCAAAGCCGTTCATCGCACTGAGGCCGACGATCAGCACCGCCACGCCCAGCGCGATGCCAACGGTTGAGATAATGGAGATCAGCGAAACCATGCCGCTGCGCCGACGCCCACGACTGAAGCGCAGGCCCAGTAAAAGTGAGAGCGAACCAGCCATTACCGTGCCCCTGTCGGGGAAGTCAGCTGGCCGTCGCGCATCTCCATCTGCCGCGTCAGCCGCTTCGCCAGATGCAGATCGTGCGTCACCACCAGAAACGCCGTGCCCTGTCGCACATTCAACTCGCCGAGCAGATCGAAAATGGCGTCGGCGTTGCGCGCGTCAAGGTTCCCGGTCGGCTCATCGGCCAGTACCAGACGCGGCGTGTTCACCAGTGCACGGGCTATCGCCACGCGTTGACGTTCACCACCGGAAAGCTCAGCGGGACGATGTGCGGCACGTTTCTCTAACCCCACCGCGGCCAGCATTTCGCGCGCTTTTGCTTCCGCTTCCGCCTTGCTTTTTTTCCCGATCAACAGCGGCATGGCAACGTTTTCCAGCGCGCTGAAGTCCGGCAGGAGATGGTGAAACTGATAAATAAAGCCCAGCTCGCGGTTACGCATGTCGGCTTTTGCCGCCTGGGACATGCCGTTCAGCGACTTGCCACTAAATATCACATCGCCGGAGGTTGGCGTATCAAGCCCGCCCAGCAGATGCATCAGCGTACTTTTACCGGAGCCGGAACTGCCGACGATGGCCATCATTTCGCCCGGTGCCACGTTAAAAGAGACGTTGCGCAGGACATCGGTCTGCACGCTGCCTTCCTGATAGCGTTTGCACAGGTTGTCGCACTGCAACAGAATCGAACTACTCATAACGTAAAGCCTCAGCGGGTTGAACGGCGGCAGCGCGCCAGGAAGGATAAAGCGTTGAAAGCAGCGCAACGACCATCGCAATAAGGGTGATGGTCGCCACCTGCGGCAGAGAAATCTCAACCGGCAGCGCCGCGCCGTCAAGGAAGGCGCCAATCAGCGGCATCAGATTATTAAGCTGGCTGGCCAGCAACAGGCCGAGCAGCGCGCCCAGCAGCGATCCGACAATGCCCGCCGTCGCGCCCTGTACCATAAACACCATCACGATTTGCCGCCGCGTCAGTCCCTGGGTTTGCAGAATAGCCACTTCGCCCTGCTTCTCCATAATCAGCAGGCCAAGCGAGGTAATAATATTAAACGCCGCCACCGCGACGATCAGGCTGAGCAGCAGGCCCATCATGTTTTTTTCCATGCGTACCGCCTGGAAAAGTTCGCCCTTGCGCTCGCGCCAGTCTTTCCATACCAGACCGTCCGGCAGCGTCTGTTTACTGAGCGTATCAACCTGAAGCGGCTTATCCAGCCACAGTCGCCAGCCGGTGATATTGCCCGGCGGATAGCGCATCAGTTTTGATGCATCCTGCTGATTGGTAAGAATTTGATAGCCGTCGACCTCGCTGTTGGCGGCAAAGGTGCCAATCACGGTAAACAGGCGCTGGCTGGGCAGACGGCCCATTGGCGTGAACTGGCTGGCGGACGGCACCATCAGGCGGATCTGCTCGCCGCGCTTCACGCCAAGCTGGGCCGCAAGCTGCTCGCCCATAATCACATTGTATTTGCCGGACTGAAGATCGCCCTGCTCGACGTTAACCAAAAAAGGCGACAGCGGATCCGGCTCGTCCGGATTGATGCCCAACATTACGCCAACGCCAACGCTGCGCGCGCTCTGAAGCACCACGTCGCCGGTGGTCAGCGGCGTAATGTTACTGGCGCCGTGCACCTTAAGCGACGCTGCGGGCGTCTGTTGCGGATTGATTGAGCCTTTCTCACTGGTGATCAGCGCCTGCGGCATCAAATTCAGGGTGCTTTTTTCCAGTTCATGTTCGAAGCCGTTCATAACCGACAGAACGGTCACCAGCGCCAGCACGCCCAGCGTGATACCGATGGCGGAGAGCCAGGAGACGAACCGCCCGAAGCGGTCCGACGCGCGTCCACGCATGTAGCGCAGACCAATAAATAACGCGACAGGTTGATACATAGGATCCGTCTTGTAGCGAAGCGTTAGCAAAAGTGATCGAAGATAATAAAGGTTAGCGGAACGTTATGGAACCATAACCCGCTGACTATTCTGCTTAGTTTTGTCAGCAGGCATGACATCGTGGCGGAAAAAATGCATGTTGATTAAATTTAGCGCAGCCCGGCGAAATTCTTCACTATAAGACGGCAGAAGCGTGTTTAAACCCTACAATTAAAACGGGAAACGCGTACAGGAGAAGCACGATGCCAAAATTTCCAAAAGGCAGTATTGTCAGGCATAAAACCGGCGACATCAAAGGAATGGTGATTAACGTGTTCGAACCGGGCGATGCGCCAGCGGGCTATTACGTGAAGTGGGATGACGGCAATCACAGCTATCACGGCGAAAAAGAGCTCGTCTGGGCAAACATTGACCGACCCAGAATGCACTACACTCAACAATCGCCAAAATAGCGGTATACTCCGATGAGCCAAAACGGGACCGTGGGTGTCCTGTTCTACCCGCAGCAAAGAGATCCTCTGACTGATTATGCCTGAAAAGAGTCGATATACCCTGCCCTTAAAACCCGGTGACCAGCGGCAGTTGGGACAGCTTACCGGCGCCGCCTGCGCGGTTGAATGCGCGGAAATTATTGAGCGTCACAGCGGCCCGGTGGTGCTGATCGTCGCCGACATGCAGCACGCGCTCCGGCTGCACGACGAGATCAAACAGTTCACCGATCGGCCGGTCAGCCGCCTGAACGACTGGGAAACCCTGCCTTTCGACAGTTTTTCTCCGCATCAGGATATTATTTCAGCGCGTCTTTCCACGCTCTATCGTCTGCCGTCCATGACGCAGGGCGTACTGATCCTGCCGGTGAATACGCTGATGCAGCGCGTTTGCCCGCACAGTTTCCTGCACGGTCATGCGCTGGTGATGCAGAAAGGCCAGTTGCTTTCGCGCGATACGCTGCGCACGCAGCTTGAACAGGCGGGCTATCGCCATGTCGATCAGGTGATGGAGCACGGCGAATACGCCACGCGCGGCGCGCTGCTGGATCTCTTCCCGATGGGTAGCGAGCAGCCGTATCGCATTGACTTCTTCGATGATGAGACAGACAGCCTGCGCCTGTTCGATCCCGACAGCCAGCGCACGCTGGAAGAAGTCGAGGCCATTAACCTGCTTCCCGCGCATGAATTCCCGACCGATAAAACCGCGATTGAGCTGTTTCGCAGCCAGTGGCGCGAACACTTTGACGTGCGGCGCGAAGCGGAGCATATCTATCAACAGGTGAGCAAGGGCACGCTGCCCGCCGGTATTGAATACTGGCAGCCGCTCTTTTTCTCGCAGCCGCTGCCGCCGCTGTTCAGCTACCTGCCGGACAACGCGCTGCTGGTGAGCACCGGCGATCTCGAAGGCGGCGCCGAACGATTCTGGCAGGAGGTGACGTCGCGTTTTGACAGCCGCCGCGTTGATCCGATGCGCCCGCTTTTACCGCCGGAAACGCTCTGGCTGCGAACCGACGCGCTGTTTAGCGAGTTAAAGCGCTGGCCGCGCGTGCAGTTGAAGACCGACCTGCTTGCCGACAAAGCCGTCAACACCAACCTTGGTTATCAGGCACTGCCGGACATCGCCGTGCAGGCGCAGGCTAAAGCGCCGCTCGACGCGCTACGCCGCTTTAGCGAAAATTTTTCCGGCGCCATCGTCTTCTCCGTTGAAAGCGAAGGCCGACGTGAAGCGCTACAGGAACTGCTGGCGCGCATTAAAATTATACCGAAGCCGATTCGCGCCCTCAGCGATGCGGCAGAATCGGGGCACTATTTGATGATTGGCGCCAGCGAGCGTGGCTTTATCGACGAGCCGCGTCAGCGCGCGCTGATTTGCGAAAGCGATCTGCTGGGTGAGCGCGTCAGCCATCGCCGTCAGGACAACCGCCGCACCATCAACCCGGACGTGCTGATCCGCAACCTGGCGGAGCTGCATCCCGGCCAGCCGGTAGTACATCTGGAGCATGGCGTTGGCCGCTATATGGGCATGACCACGCTGGAAACCGGCGGCATTACGGCGGAATACCTGATGCTCACCTACGCCGGAGACGCAAAGCTGTACGTGCCCGTTTCGTCGCTGCATCTGATCAGCCGTTACGCAGGCGGCGCCGATGAAAACGCGCCGCTGCACAAGCTTGGCAGCGATGCGTGGTCGCGCGCGCGACAGAAAGCGGCGGAGAAAGTGCGCGACGTGGCGGCGGAACTGCTGGACATCTACGCACAGCGCGCGGCCAAAGCCGGTTTTGCCTTTAAGCACGATCGTGAACAGTATCAGCTTTTCTGCGAAAGCTTTCCGTTCGAAACCACGCCCGACCAGGCGCAGGCCATCAATGCCGTACTGAGCGATATGTGCCAGCCGCTGGCGATGGATCGTCTGGTCTGCGGCGACGTTGGCTTCGGTAAAACCGAAGTGGCCATGCGAGCGGCCTTTCTGGCGGTGGAAAACCACAAGCAGGTGGCGGTGCTGGTGCCGACCACCCTGCTCGCCCAACAGCATTACGACAACTTCCGCGATCGCTTCGCCAACTGGCCGGTACGTATTGAGATGATCTCGCGCTTTCGCAGCGCGAAAGAGCAAACGCAAATCCTTAACGACGCACGCGAAGGCAAAATCGATATCCTTGTTGGCACACACAAGCTGCTGGCGGACGAGATCAAATGGCGCGATTTGGGGCTGCTGATCGTTGATGAAGAGCACCGCTTTGGCGTGCGTCATAAAGAGCGCATTAAAGCCATGCGTGCCGATGTGGATATTCTGACGCTGACCGCCACGCCGATCCCGCGCACGCTGAACATGGCGATGAGCGGCATGCGCGACCTGTCGATTATCGCGACGCCGCCCGCGCGTCGTCTGGCGGTTAAAACTTTTGTTCGCCAGTTCGACAGCCTGGTGATCCGCGAGGCGGTACTGCGCGAAGTGCTGCGCGGCGGCCAGGTCTATTATCTCTACAATGACGTGGAAAATATCGAAAAGGCGGCCGGTCGCCTGGCGGAACTGGTGCCGGAAGCGCGCGTGGCGATTGGCCACGGTCAGATGCGCGAACGCGATCTGGAACGGGTGATGAACGACTTTCACCATCAGCGTTTCAACGTGCTGGTCTGCACCACCATCATTGAAACCGGTATCGATATTCCTACCGCCAATACCATTATCATTGAGCGCGCCGACCACTTTGGCCTTGCTCAGCTGCACCAGCTGCGCGGTCGCGTAGGCCGTTCGCATCACCAGGCCTATGCCTGGCTGCTGACGCCGCATCCTAAAGCGATGAGCAAAGATGCGCATAAGCGTCTGGAGGCGATTGCGTCGCTGGAAGATTTGGGCGCGGGCTTCGCGCTGGCGACCCATGACCTGGAGATCCGTGGCGCCGGGGAGCTTCTTGGTGAAGATCAAAGTGGGCAGATGGAAACCATCGGCTTCTCACTCTATATGGAGCTGCTGGAGAACGCCGTTGATGCGCTGAAAGAGGGCCGTGAACCGTCGCTGGAGGATTTGACCAGCAGCCAGACCGATATTGAACTGCGAATGCCGTCGCTGCTGCCGGACGACTTTATTCCTGACGTCAACACGCGCCTGTCGTTTTATAAGCGCATTGCCAGCGCGCAGGCAGAAGGCGAACTGGACGATTTGAAAGCCGAACTGATTGACCGTTTCGGTCTGCTGCCAGATGCGGCGCGCAATCTGCTGGATACCGCCGCGCTGCGCCTGACCGCGAAGACTATTGGCATCCGGCGCATTGAAGCCAGCGAAAAAGGCGGCTTTATTGAGTTTGCCGAGAAGAACAAAGCCGATCCGGGCTGGCTGATCGGGTTGTTACAAAAGGAGCCGCAGCACTGGCGGCTTGATGGCCCGACAAAGCTGCGCTTTATTCGTGACATGGCCGATCGCAAAGCGCGAATCGGTTGGGTGCGGGATTTTCTGGCGCAGATCGTGGCGAATGCGACATAGGTTGGTTGGCTATTCATTTATTCAAAAGAGGCACGCCGGTGCCTCTTTTTTTGCTCAGCGCCTGTATGTTCAGACGTTAAGCGTCAGAAAGTTAAAATAAAAAAATGAGCGGAATTCTTTTCGGTGAAACAAAAAAACGAACGGCTTAAAAATTAAGCCGTTCGTTTTTTGTTATTTAATTTATGCCTGGTTATTCAGCACCAGTTGGCCGTTGCTGTCGACGGGAATGCGTGTGCCGGGATCGTTATCCATGCGAATTTTCCCCTGCTGGTCGCCAATTTTATAGGTGACGTCATAGCCCAGCATTTTTTCCTGCTTCTCGTACACCGTTTTGCAGCGCTGCTCGGTCGTGGTGTAGGTATCATTATCCTGCATCGCGCCCTGAACCTGATGGCCGCCGTAGCCACCCGCCAGCGCACCGGCAACCGTCGCCACATCGCGTCCACGTCCGCCGCCAAACTGATGGCCCAGAACGCCACCAGCTACCGCGCCCAGTACGGAACCGGTAATACGATTTTCATCCTGTACGGCGCGACGGTGCGTCAGAGTGACATTACGGCATTCGCGACGTGGGTTTTTAGTCGTTTCCTTAATAGGCGTTGCCGAGATGACCTGCGCATATTGCGGCCCGCGGTCAAAGACGTTCATACCTGCTACGGCCGCTACGCCCAGCGCTGAAGCGACGCCAATCCCAATACCTGCCAACATTGATTTATTCACAGGAAAACCTCCTGAATTGTTACCGCGCATTATTGCCTGCTGCATTGTCCCTGTGCGGAGGCTTATAATCGGCGTGCGCGACGCGCCGTTTAGATGAAACAGATTTTGCGCAACAGGCCCAAATGTGACAATAAGAAAACAGGAAGAAATAGCGTTGCCGGGTCATAAGAGAATGCTTTTAAGAGAGTTCTGAAGCACGCTGTGGCGGGGGCTGAGAGCAAAAAGGCCCGCAGCGGCACTGCGCCAGACGGGCCGAAAAACAGGCGGTTGAGTCAAGTAACCGCCGGTGTTGAATCGATTTAGTGCAGTTTCATGCGCGGGCGGATGACGCGGTTAATACTGCCGACCAGCATCATCAGCGCGGTTTTGAAATAACCATGCAGCGCCACCTGATGCATGCGGTAAAGAGAAATATACACCATGCGAGCAATTCGCCCTTCCACCATCATTGAGCCGCGCATCAGGTTACCCATCAGGCTGCCCACGGTACTGAAGCGTGACAGCGACACCAGCGAACCATGATCTTTATAAACGTAAGGCTTAAGCGATTTACCCTTCATCTCCGCCAGAATGTTGTTCAGCACCAACGATGCCATCTGATGCGCTGACTGAGCGCGCGGTGGCACAAATCCGCCCGATGGCAGCGCGCAGGATGCGCAGTCGCCGATGGCGTAGATGGCCGGGTCGCGTGTGGTTTGCAGTGTGGATCCCACGACCAGCTGATTGATGCGATTGGTTTCGAGGCCGCCAATATCTTTCATAAAATCTGGCGCTTTAATCCCTGCCGCCCATACCATCAGATCGGCGGCGATCGCCTCGCCTGATTTGGTATTCAGGCCATGCTCATCAGCGCTGGTTACCATCGTTTGCGTCAGCACTCTGACGCCAAGCTTGCTCAGTTCCTGGTGTGCCGCAGCGGAAATGCGCGGCGGCAGCGCAGGCAGAATGCGTTCACCCGCTTCAACCAGAGTGACATTTAACGCCTGATTGTTTAAGCCTTTATAACCATAGCTGTGCAGCTGTTTCACGGCATTATGCAGTTCGGCGGAGAGCTCCACGCCGGTTGCGCCACCGCCCACAATGGCAATATTCACCTTGCTCTGCGGGTTCCCCGTGGCGGAAAACTTCAGGAACAGATTGAGCATCTCGTTGTGAAAGCGATGCGCCTGGTGCGGATTATCAAGGAAAATACAGTTGTCTTTGACGCCCGGCGTGCCGAAATCGTTGGAGGTGCTGCCCAGCGCCATCACCAGCGTGTCGTAGGCCAGCGCACGCTCCGGCACCAGCAGCTCGCCCTGCGCATCGCGGATTTCAGCCAGATGCAGCCGCTTGCCTTCGCGATCGAGTTCGGTCAGCGTGCCCAGTTGGAACTGAAAATGGTGATTGCGCGCGTGGGCAAGGTAGCTCAGCCCGTCAATGCCCTCATCCAGCGAACCGGTCGCCACTTCATGCAGCAGCGGTTTCCACAGGTGGCTGTGATTGCGATCCACCAGGATGATTTCTGCTTTTTTTCGGCGCCCCAGCTTGCGGCCAAGCTGCGTGGCAAGCTCCAGCCCGCCGGCACCGCCACCGACGATAACAATTTTCTTAATTGGTGTAGTCAAAAGACCCCCTCAAAATGTGAACCAATCGTTAATTAAAGGTTAAATAAATATCCTTAATTAACATAGGGTTGGCGATATTAATTCGCTATCTGCGGTCAGAATAGCATGGAGGAAATGAGTGGTCGCGTAGAAATTGATGCAGGTCAATTTTTATCAGACAAAGCCGGAAACTTCAGGCACACAGCGGGCATCGGACGTGCAGCCGAAAATCGCTGCCGCGTCCTGTAAAGCGGTTAACCGAGGGTTTTAAACGCCTTAATGCGTTCAAGATGGGGAGCGATATTTTTGAATTTATGGCTTTCCGTCTCGTCCCAGATGATTTCGTAAAAGCTGCCAAGCGCATCAGCCGAACGGCGGTTATCCAGCGCTTCATCACGCCGGGAGAGGATGGTCAGGCAGCGATCGCGGTTTTTTTCGCGAAAGTTTTCAACGCATTTGGTCGCGATATCCACGTACTCTTCCGGACGGTTGATTTTGCCCACCATCTTCTCTTCCGGCCAGAGATTCGGATTGAACATTACCTGACGGATATCGCTGAGAAAACCGATGCGTTCGGCCCAGAACCCGCCAAGGCCGACGCCGCAGATCAGCGGCCTCTCGTCGCCGCCGCTGCGAATGAGCTTGTCCGTTTCCTTCAGCAAAAACTGCATATCATGCCTGGGATGCAGCGTGCTGTAGCTCAGCAGGCGTACATCCGGATCGATAAACTGCAATTGCAGTACTTTTTCATGATTTCCGGGGCTGGTTGAATCAAAACCGTGCAGATAGATAATCATTGCTTGCCATCCTGTAGGGTGCTTGCCTGTCAGCGGCGCTGATGCGCCAGCCAGCGTGCCTGAAGCGTGGTCAACGCCTGACTCGCCTCCTTCCAGCGTGATGAGCCAGACAGCTGCTGGCGGGTAAAGGTTCCCCGATGATAGAGCGATGTCGCCCGCTCTGCATTGATCGGCGACAGATTATCCAGCACGCTGACCGCGCCTGCGCGATCGTTGCAGACCAGAATCATATCGCAGCCGGCCTCCAGCGACGCCTGCGCGCGCTGCGGCATCGTACCCATTACGGCGGCGCCTTCCATTGAGAGATCGTCGGAAAAAATCACGCCCTCAAAGCCCAGCTCCTCTCGCAAAACGCGTTTCAGCCAGTGCGGCGATCCGCTTGCCGGTCGGGGATCGATTTGATTATAGATAACGTGGGCGGGCATGATCGCGTCCAGCGCGCCCTCAGCAATGAGCTGTTTAAAAATTTGCATATCGTGCTGGCGAATTTCCGCTTCGCTGCGATTGTCCTGCGGCGTCTCTTTGTGTGAATCGGCCGCGACCGCGCCGTGGCCGGGAAAGTGCTTGCCGGTGGTTTTCATGCCCGCGCTGTGCATGCCGTCAATAAAGTGTCGCGCCAGGGTCAGCGCAATGGCCGGGTCCTGATGAAAACTTCGTTCGCCGATGGCGGCGCTGCTGTGACCAATATCCAGTACCGGCGCAAAGCTGATATCAATATCCATCGCAATCATCTCTGACGCCATCAGCCAGCCAGCCTGCTGTGCCAGACGCTGCGCGTCGGCCTGGTTGTTGAGTTCAGCGAAGGATTGCATCGGCGGCAGGCGGGTAAAGCCTTCATGAAAGCGCTGAACGCGCCCTCCCTCCTGATCCACCGCCACCACCAGGCGATGGCGAGACGCCGCGCGAATCTGCCTGACCAGCTCCCGCAGCTGCTCAGGATCGTGATAGTTGCGGGTAAAAAGAATTAATCCACCCACCAGCGGATGGTCAAGAATTTCGCGATCGACTGCATCTAGCTCGTAACCGAGCACGTCTAACATTACCGGTCCCACTTTCACCTCGTTTCAGACTACACCCGCTGCCAGGCCTCCGCCGCCAGCGTATAAAATGTTTCGTCGCCGCTGTGTTGCCAGCGTCGTTCATACCAACTCGCCATCAGCAACCGCACCCATGGCAACCAGCGTTCTGTTTGCTGATGCAATCTGTGCGTATCCATATTTGCCAGCGTGGCATAGCGCTGCGTGAGCTGCGTGCGGTAGCTTTCTGCCAGCCCATTACCCGCCACGATTGCCGCCAGCTCCAGCGCCACATCGCCATCGCTGGCATATTCCCAATCGATCAGATGAATATCGCCACGATGCGCGATCAGGTTACCTGCATGAATATCCAGATGCAGCAGCGCCAGCCGGAGAGGACGCGGCTCGCCTTGTTGACGACAGCGCCGCAGCGCGCGGTGCCAGGCAATGTGCCGCCGCATCGGATCGCTGAGCTGCCAGTAACGTTCCAGCAAGGGCAGCAGCCGTAACCGGTAACCGCTGGGTGGCTGCTGGTGGAGCCGGGCGAGACGCTCCGCCAGCATTGGCAAACGTTTTTCAAACTCATCGCTGCTTAACGTCTCACCCGGCTGCCATGCCAGCAGCAGCCAGTCGGCGTTGTAGCCGCAGACGTCAGGCGCCAGACCGCTGCCGGCCAGCTTGCGCAGAATAGCGTGTTCGCGTCGTCTGTCCACGCCGGGTATAGGATTGCCAGGCATCCGGGCGCGCGCGAGCAGCGTCCGGTCGTTCAGTTCAACTTTAACCGCCAGGCCGGTGAGCCCATCCAGCCTGGAAAAAGAACCGGCGGCGGAGGCCGCCGGAAATTGTTGCGCAATCAGCCTGTTCAGCGCGTCATCAGTGCTGGACGACACCGTTGCCTGACCAGATAATTTCACCCGTCTGCACCAGCATCAGCTGCATTTGCAGCTCCGGGGATTTCACGTCGCCCGTCACGTTGCTGTACAGCACATACTGCGCGTTGACGTAGCGCGCCAGGCCGATCGCTTTGCTGCGGGTTGTCAGGCTGTCTTCGGCGGAAAGCCCCAGCGTTTGTCTTGCGGTCGCGAGCTGTTGCGGCGTCACCAGCGTGAACTGGGTGTTATTCGCCAACGCGTTGTTTAATGCCGCGGTGGCTTTTGACGTTTGCAGGCTGCCGTTGGTGCTGTTTTTCACTCTGTCCACCAGCAATACGCTGCCCGGCGTGACGCCATCAGCCTTCAGCATCTGCGAGATCGGCGGCGTGACGCTGGCATCCCAGTTGATCGACTTCATCTTCGGCGGCTGCGGCACCGTTTCGCCCGGCGTCGGAACAGGAGCCGGGATCGGTTCAGGCTGGGTCGGCTGAGCGGGTTCAACGGGCGCAGGCTGCTGCGGCTCCTCCTGCTGCTGCGGCGTGATACAGCCGCTGAGCATCAGCGCCAGGGCAAAGACGCCGGAGAGTTTGATATTCCTTGTCACGTATTAACCTCTTACAGATACAAATAAAGTCTGACCTTGCTGGCGGTCAGGTTACCCGTTTGCGACGATATTTCAACATCGCCATGCGCCGGAACCGAAATGGTGCGCGGGCGCTCAAAGGGCAGGATCTCCAACCCTCTGTCGTCATACCAGTAGAAACGATAGTGCAGCGTCACGGCTTTTTCCTGCTGATTATTGAGCACCGTTGACGCGCGCTGCTGCCCCCGGTTTTCCGAAAGCACCGGCTGATTGGTGGTAATGCCTGCGGAGAGCACAGACGATTCCATGATCAGCGCCTGCGACGTATTAATGGTGGTAACGTCGCTGCTGCATCCGCTGAGCAGCAGTGTACAGGCGATGACCGCAACGGTAGTCCGCATCATAAATGTTGTGTCCGTGCTGCGCTTAATGAGCAATCATTGGGCCTAAAGGACGTCCGCCCACCAGGTGCAGGTGAATATGATAGACCTCCTGCCCGCCGTGCTGGTTACAGTTGATGATTAAACGATAGCCATCCTCTGCAATGCCTTCCTCTTTGGCGATCTTTGCTGCCACGGTAATCATACGGCCCAGCGCCGCTTCGTGACCCGCCACCGCATCATTGGCGGTGGGGATCAGGATATTCGGCACGATCAGAATGTGGGTAGGCGCTTTTGGGGCGATATCCCTGAAGGCAGTAACCAGTTCATCCTGGTAGACGATGTCGGCCGGGATCTCGCGGCGGATAATTTTACTGAACAGCGTTTCTTCAGCCATGATGCATGTCCTTTAGCGGCAATTTATGTAGTGGCAGTATGAGCGAGAAATTTGTTTTCTTTCAACCTTACCGTCATTTTTCTTTTACGGCCTGCGAGGCGCGCCCAATAAAAAAGGGACGCCCGGCGTCCCCTTTCATTTCAGCAATGGCGATCAGCTGTTGCGGATATAGTCATCCATATCCGTTTTCAGGTTATCGGATTTAGTCCCGAAAATCGCCTGAACGCCGGAGCCCGCCACGACAACGCCCGCCGCGCCAAGCTGTTTCAGGCCAGCCTGATCCACTTTAGTCACGTCCGCCACGCTGACGCGCAGACGCGTAATGCAGGCATCAAGATTGGTGATGTTCTCTTTTCCACCGAAGGCGGCAACCAGGTTGCCTGCCATTTCATTAGCAGAACCGGTGGTCTGCGCGCTGCTCGTCTCTTCCCGTCCCGGTGTTTTCAGGTTGAATTTAACGATGACCAGACGGAACAGGCTGTAGTAAATCAGCCCGTACAGGATGCCGACAATCGGGAAGAGCCAGATTTTACTGCTGTTGCCGCTCAGTACCACAAAGTCGATCAGGCCGTGCGAGAAGCTGGTGCCGTCACGCATACCCAGCAGAATACAGATGGGAAACGCCAGACCCGCCAGCAAAATGTGGATGGCATAGAGCACCGGCGCCACAAACATAAATGAGAACTCAATCGGCTCTGTGATGCCGGTCAGGAACGCGGTCAGCGCGGCGGAGATCATGATACCGCCCACTTTGGCGCGGTTTTCCGGCTTTGCTGAGTGCCAGATAGCAATAGCCGCCGCTGGCAGACCGTACATTTTAAACAGGAAGCCGCCGGACAGTTTGCCTGCGGTAGGATCGCCTGCCATATAGCGAGGAATATCGCCGTGGAAAACCTGGCCCGCCGCGTTGGTGAACTCGCCAATCTGCATCTGGAAAGGCACATTCCAGATGTGATGCAGACCGAAAGGCACCAGCGAACGTTCAATCAGACCATACAGGCCAAAAGCCACTACCGGATTCTGATAGGCTGCCCACTGGGAAAATTCCTGAATGGCGGTGCCAATCGGCGGCCACACAAAGGAGAGGATCACGCCCAAAAAGATGGCGGCCAAACCTGAAATAATCGGCACGAAGCGTTTACCGGCAAAAAAGCCCATGTATTCAGGCAGCCTGATGCGGTAAAAACGGTTGAACATATACGCTGCGATGGAACCTGCGATGATGCCGCCCAGCACGCCGGTATCTGCCAGATGTTTGGCTTCAATTTCGGCGGACGTGATGTGCAGCACCAGCGGCGCAACGACCGCCATGGTTTTCACCATGATGCCGTAAGCTACCACTGCTGCCAGCGCCGAAACACCGTCGTTATTGGTAAAGCCCAGCGCCACGCCGATAGCAAAGATCAGCGGCATATTGGCGAAGACCGACCCACCCGCCTCGGCCATGACATGCGAAACAACCAGCGGCAGCCAGCTAAAATTAGCGGAACCTACGCCCAGTAAAATACCGGCAATCGGCAGAACCGATACCGGCAGCATCAGCGATTTACCGACCTTTTGCAGGTTTGCAAATGCGTTTTTAAACATAATGAGAAACTCCTGAGTATGAATGCGTTTTAACGCGCGATGCGCGCGGCGTCAGGGGGAGACCCGACGCCGATGGAGCGCTGATGCGCTCTCGGTATTTATTACGAAGTCTAAAATAAATAGCCTGCAATTAGTTTGACAACAATCACGTTTCCTTCGCTGATCCTGCTCGCCTGCGTAATTAACCGGCGAAAAGCGCCAATTCCAACCGCAAAAAAGCGCATCGCGCCATGATTGCGGCGATGCACTCTATGCGTTAAAAGAGATTATTACGAGGAATAAAATTATTAGCGTTCGGTTAACCTGTCCATCGGGACATGAAAAAGCTGCGAGAAGTTCCGGGTGGTCGTTTGCGCCAGCTCCTCAACGGAAACGCCTTTAAGGACGGCCATATACTCTGCGACGTCACGCGTCCAGGCAGGCTGATTCGGCTTGCCACGGTTTGGCACCGGCGCCAGATAAGGTGAATCGGTCTCTACCAGAATTCTGTCCAGTGGCACATAGCGCGCGGCGTCGCGAATGGTTTCCGCATTGCGAAAGGTAACAATGCCGGAGAAAGAGATATACATGCCGTAATCAAGCAGTTTTTCTGCCGTAGCACGATCTTCCGTAAAGCAGTGCAGCACGCCGCCGCACCCTTCAACCTGCTCCTCTTTCAGGATGGCCAGCGTATCTTCACGTGCTTCCCGCGTGTGCACAATTACCGGCTTATTGAGCGCGCGTCCCGTGCGAATATGCTCACGGAAAGAAGCCTGCTGCTGCGCCTTCGTCTCTGGCTGATAGTGATAATCCAGCCCGGTTTCTCCCAGCGCAACCACGCGATCGTCCGCAGCAAGCTGCCGTAACTCGGCAAAATCGTAAGGTGCATCCTGATTGAGCGGATGCACGCCGCATGACCAGGCAACATTGTCATAATCTGCCAGAAGCTGCGTCATGGCGCGATAACCGGGCAGCGTCGTTGCCACCGCAAGCATAAATTTCACATCACGCGCAGCAGCCTTTGCCAGCACATCAGCCACATCCTTATGCTGCGTTTCATAATCCAGGCCATCAAGATGGCAGTGTGAATCGACTAAAAACATAATAATTCCCGGAATCGTTTAGATCACTGAAGAGGCGTGCAGCATCTGCTCCCACGCCAGCAGCCGATCGGTCAGAAGCAGTTCGCGATTAACCGCTATCACGGTAAGCAGGCGATGGCGGCAGGTCATCCAGCCACGCACGCTTTCATCTAATGCGCTGCCCGGCAGCCGCATCGCCATATCAGCAATCAGCGCCTGCCGATCAACGTTAGTAAGAAATTGTCCACCGCCCTGCTGCCACTTAAGCGCATCAACCAGCAGCGCACAGAGCCAGCCGACGCGCTGCGCTGCATCATCATGATTAAGAACAGGCATCAGGTCGAGTATATCGCCCCGAAGCGCGTCGGGCAGCGCATCGCACAGCGCCTTCCGCGCGTTCCAGCTTTTTTCATCCAGTAATGCCAGCGCTGCCGCAGGCGCGCCGCCGCTCAGACGCAACGCCGTGATGCAATCCGTCTCAACGGCGCCGCTTAACTGCTTTTGCAGCCAGAGCAGGCTTTGATTCTCTGCCGGAGGCGCCAGATGAAGATTCTGACAGCGGCTGCGTATCGTTGCCAACAGCGCGGCAGGCTGAGCACTACACAGCATAAACCAGGTATTTTTTGGCGGCTCTTCCAGCGTTTTCAGCAGTGCGTTTGCCGCCGCTTCTGTCAGCTGTCCGGCATCCGGCAACCAGACCACTTTTGCTCCGCCCTGCTGCGCATGGTGATACAGCGTTTCGGTCACGCTACGCACCGCATCAATACCCAGCGCACTTTTGCCTTTTTCCGGCGAAAGCGCATACCAGTCCGGATGGGTATGCGCCTGCATAAGCTGACAGGCGTGACAGCGTCCACAGCTTTTCAGGCCGTCACGCTGCTGGCACATCAGCCAGCGGCCGATCCCCCACACCAGCGAGGCGTCGCCCATACCGGGCAGCGCGTGGATCAATACAGCATGGTGCCCTCGTCCTGCCTGATGCTGGCCGATGAGCTGCCGGTAAGGCTGGTTAAGCCAGGGATACCAGTTCATGCCTGTTCCCGCAGCCAGGCAGAGAGCGTCTCTGCTATTGCAGCGGCGACGCTCTCCAGCGGCTGCGTGGCGTCAATGGTTTTTATGCGGGCGTCGTCTGCGGCGAGGGCGAGATAGCGCTCGCGCGTACGTATAAAGAAGTTCAGCGACTCCTGCTCAATGCGGTCCAGTTCACCGCGGGCGCGGGCGCGCTGAAGACCGATCTCCGGTGTGACGTCGAGATAGAGCGTCAGATCGGGTGAAAAATCGCCCAGTACGCTTTGTCTGAGCTGATGCATCAGTTCGGTATCCATGCCTCGCCCGCCGCCCTGATAGGCCTGCGAGGAGAGATCGTGCCTGTCGCCAACCACCCACGCCCCGCGATTGAGGGCGGGTTTGATCACGTTTTCAACCAACTGCACGCGCGCCGCATACAGCATCAGCAGTTCCGCCTTGTCCGTGACCTGCTCATCGGCGATGCCCTGTTTAATCAGATCGCGCAGTTTTTCCGCCAGCGGCGTACCGCCCGGCTCTCTGGTATAGACAATATCGTGAATACCATGCAGATGAAGCGCATCCACTACCCGATCGCGAGCGGTGGTTTTACCCGCGCCTTCCAGCCCTTCGATAACAATAAATTTACCGTTCATTTTTTTCCCTGACGGCCTGCCGCCATGCCTGTACCGCACGATTATGGCTGGCGAGATTGGTCGTAAATGTATGTCCGCCTTCGCCGTTAGCGACAAAGTAAAGGAAATCCGTTTTGAGCGGGTGCGCTGCGGCTTCCAGCGAAGCCTTGCCTGGCATCGCTATCGGGCCCGGCGGCAGGCCAGCAATAATATAGGTATTATAGGCGCTCGACGTCTCCAGATCTTTGCGGACAAGCGTGCCGGTATAGTTTTCGCCCATACCATAAATCACCGTCGGGTCGGTCTGAAGACGCATGCCAAGCCGGAGGCGATTAATAAACACCGAGGCGACTTTACTGCGTTCTTCCGCCAGCGCCGTCTCTTTTTCAACAATTGAGGCCATGGTGACCAGATCGTTTTTGTCTTTATAAGGCAGGCCTTCCGCCTTCTGCTGCCACAAGCCGTCAACCATTTTTACCATGCGCTCGTTCGCCCGCTTCAGGAGCGCAACATCAGTGGTATTGGCGGTGTACGAGTAGGTATCGGGATAAAACCAGCCTTCTACGCCCGCCTCATCAAGCTTTAACGCTTCGGCGACGGAACGCAGTTGATCATCCGGCAAAGTGTGGCGAACGTAAGGCGCAGATCGCAGCGTCGCCAGCCAGTCGCGCATCCGCGATCCTTCGATAAAGCGCACCGGGAACTGTGCCTCTCTGCCGCTGGCCAGCAGCATCAGCATCTGACGCACGGTCATGCCCGGCGTGAAACGATAGGTACCCGCTTTGAATTTTGCCAGTTCCGGCTCCATCCTGAGCAGCCAGCCAAACCAGATGGTCTGCGGAATAATATGCTGCCGGTTAAGCTCTGCCTCCAGCACTACGCGGCCTGAACCGGCAGGCAGCGTAAAGATTGTCTCTTTCGTTATGGTGAGTGTGGAACCGGCAAGCTGTCGAATTTGCCACGCGCTAAAGGCAATAACGGCCAGTACGATAAAGATCGCTCCGATAATAAATTTTCGCTGTGATGTCATGAAATATCCATGTTATTCGCAGTGGCGGCAAGTTGATCGAATAGCTGGCGACTACTGTAACGCCACGTTTCAATCTGATTAACCGGCAGCACGGGCATGAGTGCATTGGTTATGATTACTTCGTCCGCATCAGCAAGGATTTCAGGCGGCGCAGTGACGATATGCGTGGTCACGCCCTGCGCTTTCAGCAGCCGTATTACCTGCTGTCGCTGAATGCCCTCAACGCCTGAATGGCTGAGATCCGGCGTAAAAACGTCATTGTTCCGACGCCAGAACAGGTTCGCGGCACAGCATTCCACCAGCGAACCTTCAGTGTCAAGCACCAGCGCCTCGTCGGCATCGCTCTGTTCAAGCTCTGCGCGGATCAAAACCTGTTCAAGCCGGTTGAGATGCTTGATCCCCGCCAGCAGCGGACTGCGCGCCAGCCGCACCGAACTCAATGCCAGCCGGCAGCCTCGCTGCCTGAGCGTATGATAATGTGCAGGATAGGGAGAGAGGGAGAGGAGGCGCGTGGGTTGCTGGCAACCTGCCGGGCTGTAACCTCTGCCGCCCTGCCCGCGCGAGATGATGACTTTTATTACGCCATCGCTGCACGGCGCGGCGACCTCGCGCATCTCTTTTTGCAGCGTTGACCAGTCCACGTCCGCGATGCGCAGGCGCTGACAGCCTGCCTGTAGCCGCACCAGATGCGCGTCAAGAGCATTAATGGCACCGTTAAGGACGCGTGCCGTGGTGAAACAGCCATCACCAAACTGTACGGCGCGATCGGATGCCGTGAGCCAGTCCTGAGACTTACCATTGATCCAGGCCATTTTTTCTCCCTGAAATTTTACCTACCGGGAAGCGTATTCCCTGTGATGCTGAGTTTGTCTGGCGCCTTAAGAGCTTCATGCTGCGGTGAAGTTAAACGGTGAATATGAAAAAGGCCCGCGAAGGGCGGGCCTTGAGTGGCAACGGCGCAGAACTCAGACTTTACGGAAAATCAACGATCCGTTCGTGCCGCCGAAGCCAAAGGAGTTACAGAGCGTGTACTCCAGACCGCTGACCTGACGCGCCGTATGCGGCACGAAATCCAGATCGCAACCTTCATCCGGATTGTCCAGGTTGATCGTCGGCGGGATCGCCTGGTCACGCAGCGCCAGAATGGAGTAGATCGCCTCAACCGCGCCAGCGGCACCCAGCAGGTGACCGGTCATCGATTTCGTGGAGCTCACCATAACGTCCATTGCGCTGGCGCCAAATACCGCTTTAACCGCCTGGGTTTCAGCTTTGTCACCGGCAGGCGTCGAAGTACCATGCGCGTTAATATAGCCGATTTTTTCTGGCGAAAGCCGGGCGTCCTTCAGGGCATTGACCATCGCCAGGGCCGCGCCCGCACCGTTTTCCGGTGGCGAAGTCATATGGTAAGCATCGCTGCTCATGCCAAAACCAACCAGCTCGGCATAAATTTTCGCACCGCGCCTTTTAGCATGCTCGTACTCTTCAAGCACCACGATCCCTGCGCCATCGCCCAATACAAAGCCGTCACGATCTTTATCCCACGGACGGCTCGCCGCCTGCGGATTATCGTTACGCGTTGAGAGGGCGCGCGCTGCGCCAAAGCCGCCAATACCCAGTGGGGTACTGCCTTTTTCCGCACCGCCTGCCAGCATCACATCGGCATCGTCATAGGCGATCATACGCGCTGCCTGGCCGATATTGTGTACGCCGGTGGTACAGGCGGTCGAGATGGCAATGCTGGGCCCCTTCATGCCGTACATAATTGTCAGATGTCCGGCAATCATGTTCACAATGGTAGAAGGAACGAAGAATGGGCTGATTTTACGCGGCCCGCCGTTTACCAGCGCTGCGTTGTTTTCCTCAATAAGACCTAAACCGCCAATGCCGGAACCAATCGCGGCGCCGATGCGATCGGCGTTTTCGTCGGTAATGACCAGGCCAGAATCCCGCATGGCCTGAATGCCAGCGACAACTCCATACTGAATAAAGAGATCCATTTTGCGCTGATCTTTGCGCGAAATGTACTCTTCACAGTCAAAATCTTTTACTAAGCCAGCGAAACGCGTTGCGTAGGCGCTGGTATCAAAATATTCAATCGGGCTGATGCCACTCTGACCGGCAAGAAGAGCAGTCCATGTAGACTCTACGGTATTGCCGACAGGAGACAACATGCCAAGACCAGTCACAACTACACGACGCTTAGACACGTTCGTCCTCCAGAGAGAGGGAAATTGGTACGGTGCAATCAAAAAAAACGCAGGCGGTCGGGCGACCGCCTAGAGATGTTCACTTAAGCCTGATGACCATTGATGTAGTCAATCGCTGCCTGAACGGTAGTGATTTTCTCAGCTTCTTCGTCTGGAATCTCAGTGTCGAACTCTTCTTCCAGAGCCATTACCAGCTCAACGGTATCAAGAGAATCAGCGCCCAGATCTTCTACAAAAGAAGCAGTGTTAACAACTTCTTCCTGCTTAACGCCAAGCTGCTCACCAATGATTTTCTTAACGCGTTCTTCGATAGTGCTCATACTATTAAATTTCCTATCAAAACTCGCTTTCGCGATGGTTTTCGTAGTGTATAAAATGTTGAAAAAGATGCAACTAAATACCCGCTGGTCGAACCACGATTTTACGCTATTTTGCGGGTTTTACCGCAAATAACGCAAATTATTTTCGCGATCGTCAGACCATATACATTCCGCCGTTGACATGCAGCGTCTCACCAGTGATGTACGCTGCCTCGTCAGAGGCTAAAAATGCTACGGCGTTGGCGATTTCCTGCGCATCGCCGAGGCGACCCGCTGGCACTTCCGCCAGAATGGCCGTACGCTGATCTTCGTTCAGCGCACGCGTCATGTCGGTTTCAATGAAACCAGGCGCCACAACGTTAACGGTAATACCACGTGACGCAACTTCGCGCGCCAGTGACTTGCTGAAGCCAATCAAACCCGCTTTTGCTGCCGCGTAGTTTGCCTGCCCCGCATTACCCATGGTTCCTACAACGGAACCGATGGTAATAATTCGGCCCACGCGTTTTTTCATCATAGCGCGCATTACCGCTTTTGACAGGCGGAAAACGGAAGTCAGATTGGTGTTGAGGATATCCTCCCACTCATCGTCTTTCATGCGCATCAGCAGATTATCACGCGTGATGCCGGCATTATTCACTAAAATGTCCACTTCGCCAAATTCGGCGCGAAGGGTGGTAAGCACGCTCTCAATAGACGCCGCGTCGGTGACGTTCAGCAACATCCCTTTACCGCGGTCGCCGAGATAAGCGCTAATCGCATCAGCGCCGCTCTGGCTGGTCGCTGTACCGATCACTTTTGCGCCGCGCGCCACCAGTGTTTCAGCGATAGCACGGCCGATCCCACGGCTTGCGCCGGTAACCAGCGCGATTTTTCCTTCAAAGCTCATCCTTCATCCTCTTCTGACAGTTAAAGCGCCGCAGACAGGCTGACCGGATCGTTAACGGCACTGGCGGTCAGGCTGTCGACGATACGTTTAGTCAGTCCGGTCAGAACCTTACCCGGCCCAACTTCTAACAGCGATGTGACGCCCTGCGCAGCCATGTATTCCACGCATCCCGTCCAGCGAACCGGACTATAAAGCTGGCGGATCAACGCGCTGCGAATGGCTTCCGCAGAGGTTTCGCATTTGACGTCAACGTTGTTGACCACCGGAATAGCCGGTGCATTGAAGGTCAGTTCTTCAAGCGCCTTCGCCAGCTTATCCGCTGCGGGCTTCATGAGCGCGCAATGAGAAGGCACGCTCACCGGCAGCGGCAGCGCACGTTTAGCGCCTGCGGCTTTACACGCCGCGCCTGCACGCTCAACGGCTTCTTTGTTACCTGCGATGACCACCTGGCCCGGCGAGTTGTAATTCACCGGCGAAACCACCTCGCCCTGCGCGGCGTCTTCGCACGCTTTGGCGATGGCGTCATCGTCAAGGCCAATAATGGCCTGCATGGCGCCCGTTCCTTCCGGCACCGCTTCCTGCATCAGTTTGCCACGCAGTTCAACCAGCTTAACGGCATCGGTAAAATCGAGGACGCCAGCGCAAACCAGCGCACTATACTCGCCCAGGCTGTGACCTGCCAGCATTGCCGGCGCTTTGCCGCCTTTTTCCTGCCAAACGCGGAAAATAGCAACAGAGGCGGCAAGCAGCGCAGGCTGGGTCTGCCAGGTTTTATTCAGTTCTTCTGTCGGGCCGTTCTGCACCAGCGCCCAGAGATCATAACCCAGCGCGTCAGAAGCCTCAGCGAACGTTTTTTCAACCAACGAGTACTCTTTCGCCAGCTCGGCCAGCATGCCCACCGTCTGCGAACCCTGTCCGGGGAAAACCATTGCAAATTGCGTCATTGTTTTTTTCCTTTGAATCAAAAACGAACCAGCGCCGATCCCCAGGTGAAGCCACCGCCAAACGCTTCAAGCAGCAGCAGCTGGCCGCGCTGAATGCGTCCGTCGCGCACCGCTTCATCCAGCGCGCAGGGTACGGAAGCGGCAGAGGTGTTACCGTGACGATCAAGCGTCACCACCACTTTATCCATCTCCATGCCCAGCTTGCGTGCCGTGGCGCTGATAATGCGCAGGTTCGCCTGATGCGGCACCAGCCAGTCAATCGCCTCGCGCTCAAGATTATTCGCCTGAAGGGTTTCCTCGACGATATGGGCAAGCTCTGTTACCGCCACTTTAAAGACTTCATTACCCGCCATGGTGACGTAAGAAGGCTGCGCCTGATTCTGACGATCCTGATAGCTGAGGGTGAGAAGTTGGCCGTAGCTGCCGTCGGCGTGAAGATGCGTGGAGATAATGCCCTGCTCTTCGCTGGCGCCCAGTACTGCGGCTCCTGCGGCATCGCCAAACAGAATGATTGTGCCGCGATCTTCCGGGTCAAGCATCCTCGCCAGCACGTCTGAACCCACCACCAGCGCGTTTTTTACCACGCCATTTTTAATGTACTGATCGGCCACGCTGAGCGCGTAGGTAAAACCGGCGCAGGCCGCAGCAAGATCGAAGGAGATTGCATCTTTGATGCCCAGCAGATGCTGAACCATGCAGGCCGAGCTGGGGAACGCATGGCTGGATGAAGTGGTGGCAACGATGATCAGCCCGATATCGTTTTTATCAACGGCGGACATTTCCAGCGCTTTCTCAGCGGCGCGGAACCCCATTGACGCGACCGTTTCCTCTGGCGCGGCGATGCGGCGTTCACGAATGCCGGTTCGGGTGACAATCCACTCGTCCGATGTCTCTACCATTTTTTCCAGATCGGCGTTAGTCCGCACCTGTTCGGGCAAATAGCTGCCCGTACCGAGAATTTTCGTATACATGTACGCTTAGTCACTTTTAGGTAATACAGCCTGAAGGCGGGCGGCAATTCGCTCAGGAACCTGCCGCCGCACCGCCTGCTCTGCCTGTTCTATGGCGGCCAAAAAAGCGCGCTCATTGGCCGCGCCGTGACTTTTTATCACGGTATCGCGTAATCCTAACAGGCAGGCCCCGTTATACTGGTCGGGATTAAGGTGACCGAAGCGTTTGTTAAGGCGTTTTTTTATCACACGCCCCAGCATCGACAGCCACCATGCCCTTTTTTTCCCTTCACTCTGCGATTTCAGCAGCGAAAGAAACATTCTTACCACTCCCTCCATCGTTTTCAGCGCCACATTGCCGCTGAAACCGTCACACACGAGCACGTCCGTTTTACCGGTAAGAAGATCGTTGCCTTCAAGGTATCCAATATAGTTAATTTCAGGTGATTCTCGCAGCACTGCCGCCGCATCATGGATACTGCTTACGCCTTTGGTCTCTTCGTGACCAATATTCAGCAGCGCGACACGGGGCTGGCTGATGGTCAGTACTTCTTCGGCCATCACCGCGCCCATCACGGCGAACTGTACCAGCATAGCGCTATCCGCCTGCACGTTCGCGCCTAAATCCAGCACGACCGTTTTACCCTTTTGCTGATGCGGCAGTACGGTCATCAATGCCGGACGCTCAATGCCCGCAAGCGGCTTCAATAAAAGTTTGGACAGCCCCATCAGCGCGCCGGTATTGCCCGCGCTGATACAGGACTGCGCCCGCCCCTCTTTTACCATCTCCAGCGCCAGACGCATAGACGTGCCGCGGCTGTGGCGAATGGCCTGCGAGGGTTTAGCATCACTGGCAATAACTGACTCGGCAGGGATAATTTCCAGACGTGCCAAAGTCGCTGAATCAGCTTTTGCAAGAAATGACGTAATTTTGTCGGGATCGCCGACCAGAAGGAGTTGCAGATGCGGATGCGAAGCCAGTGCCTGCAAGGCAGCAGGCACTGTAATGCGGGGACCGAAATCCCCGCCCATGGCATCAATCGCCAGGGTCAACCTTGTCAAAGTATTGCCGCGCTGTTCCGCAGGAATTACTTAGTGATGACCTTGCGACCGCGGTAGTAACCATCCGCAGTGATGTGGTGACGCAGATGCGTTTCGCCAGAAACTTTATCTACGGAAAGAGTGGTGGTGGTCAGCGCATCGTGAGAGCGACGCATGCCACGTTTAGAACGGGTTGGTTTATTCTGTTGTACGGCCATGGACCTTACTCCTATTACTTATGCTTTAAACTGGCTAATACGGCAAATGGGTTTGGTTTTTCCGCCTCAGGCGGCAATTTGCCAAAGACCATGTCCGCCTCGGACACTTCACAGTGTTCAGAATCATGCACCGGAACTACAGGCAGAGCGAGGATAATTTCATCTTCAACCACCGCCAGCAGATCGATTTCACCGAATTCGTTAACGTCGACCGGCTCGTAGGCTTCCGGTAGCGCTTCTGCCTGGTCGTCACTGGCGACCGGACTGAAGCAATACTTCACCTGGACATGATGCGGGAAATCTTTGCCGCAGCGCTGACAATTAAGCGTCACGGAAACCGCCGCAGTACCGTTCAGTACTGCTAAACGCTGGTTGTCAATGGCGAACGACATCGAACACTCAACATCACTGTCCACACTCACGACCGATTCGGCAACGCGTTCCACCTGTTCAGGCAGATAAACGCCCTGATAGTCCAGGCGTTTCTGCGCGGTGCGAAACGGATCGAGAGTTAAGGGTAATTTTACCTTTTGCATAGGGCGCGCATATTAACTTTGTAACGACATGGAGTCAAAGAAAAAGGCCGGAAAACGGCATCTTTCACCCATTATTCGCATTCGATGCGGCGCACAGTTTAAAATGCACGTTATTAATTCGCCATCACTATTTGGAAAAATTTATGTCCCGACTGGTACTGGCTTCCACCTCGCTCTTCCGCAAGATGCTGCTGGAGAAACTGGGTATGCCTTTTGTGACCGCATCACCCGAGGTTGATGAGTCCGCCAGGACGCACGAGAGCGCAGAGGCGCTGGTCAGGCGCCTGGCGACAGCGAAAGCAGCTGCGCTGCGCGACCGTTTCCCGGATCATCTGATTATTGGTTCTGACCAGGTATGCGTGCTCAACGGTAATATTACCGGCAAACCTTATAATGAAGAGAACGCACGGGCGCAACTGCGCGCTGCCAGCGGCAGCAGCGTTATCTTTTATACCGGTCTGGCGCTGTTGGACAGCCGTACGCAGCAGCTAAGCGTGACCTGTGAGCCTTTCCAGGTGGATTTTCGCCCTCTCACCGAACAGGAGATTGCCCGCTACGTTGCGATAGAACAGCCGTTCGGCTGCGCGGGCAGTTTCAAAAGCGAAGGATTGGGCATTATGCTTTTTGAACGCCTGACAGGCCGCGATCCTAATGCGCTGGTGGGCCTGCCCCTTATCGCTCTGGGTGAGATGCTGCGTGAAAGGGAGGTTAATCCGCTTGTGTATGGCGTTTAGCTCCCCTTAACGTTCAACCTGCCTGAGCGTTGCGCAAGGCTTCCAGACAACGCTTCAGTCCGGCATCCAGCGGTGCTTCAACGCGCATGACTTCGCCGCTGCCGGGATGGGTAAAGGTCAACGCCGCCGCATGCAGGAAGAGTCTTTTCAGGCCGGTCGCCGCCAGCTGCGCGTCAAAATCGCGCTCGCCGTAACGATCGTCATAAGCAATAGGATGTCCGGCATGCAGAGTATGCACGCGAATCTGGTGCGTGCGGCCGGTCACCGGGCTGGCCTTGACCAGCGTGGCGAACGCATAACGCTCTTCGACTTTGAAGCGCGTCTCGGAAGGCTTGCCTTCGCTGCTCACCCGCACCACCCGCTCGCCGCTTTGCAGCGTGTTTTTCAGCAGCGGCGCCTGAACGCTTTTCACATGCGAAGGCCACTGCCCGCGCACCAGCGCCAGATAATCCTTTTGCATGCCCTTTTCGCGCAGCTGTTCATGCAGCGAGCGCAGCGCCGAACGCTTTTTTGCGACCAGCAAAATGCCGGACGTATCGCGATCGAGACGATGCACCAGCTCAAGGAAGCGCGCCTCCGGTCGTAACGCCCGCAGTCCTTCAATGACGCCAAAGCTCAGCCCGCTTCCGCCGTGAACCGCGGTGCCGGAGGGTTTATTCATCACCAGCAGATAGTCATCTTCATAGAGAATGGCTGCGGACAGCGCGGCGACTTTGTCCAGCTTCGGCGAGACGGCGGCGTCTTCCCGTTCGGCGACGCGAACGGGCGGAATGCGTACTTCATCACCGGCCTGTAGCTTATATTCCGGCTTGATACGCCCTTTATTTACGCGCACTTCGCCTTTGCGCAAAATACGGTAAATCATGCTCTTGGGCACGCCTTTAAGCTGCGTGCGTAAAAAATTATCGATGCGTTGCCCGGCCTCATCGGCTGTGACGGTAACGGTGCGTACGGCTGGAGTCATGGTTTTCATGGTCGGCGATTCTAAATAGGGCGCTATCATAGCGCCACTTCTTTTTATGTGCTTAACTGATTATCGATGGCGCTTTCATGCTTTTTTGTGTCCGATATTCAGGCAGTTTGGTTGCAGATAACGCAGGTTATGCCGAAAGCTGGAATAAAGTTCACAGAGCAGGAAAAGTCACCTTGCTATCACAAGCTTAGCAATGGAATAATGCGAATGTTCTACGTATATAACGTGTGAAGCATGAAATACGTTCTGTACAGGAGAAAGCCTCTTCAGGTGATGGACGAAAACAGTCCACGCCATATGGCTTTTGTAAGGCAGAATGAAAAGTAATACACGATTTTGCCGGATAGCTCATACACGCAGCAATGGCGTAAGACGTATTGTGCAATCAGGCATTTAGCGGGCTGCGGGTTGCGGCCTGGACGATAAGACGGGATTGGTTCACTCTGGTTACTGACTGACGGTTCCCCTTTTTAAAAGCGTTGTTTGGCCTAATGTAAAACAAGCTGCCGAGATTTTGCGCCCCTTCTGCAACTGACAACCGTGAGGTTGACGGCGTTGCGATAAGACACGGGGTCATCGGTCGATCGCGTCCAGCGTTACTATTGCCCGTAGCTTTGTCACTAATGAAAAAATTAATGAGTAAGTTACGATGAAAAGAATGTTAATCAACGCAACTCAACAGGAAGAGTTGCGTGTTGCCCTTGTGGATGGACAGCGTCTGTACGACCTGGACATCGAAAGCCCCGGGCACGAGCAGAAAAAAGCGAATATTTATAAAGGCAAGATTACCCGTATTGAACCCAGCCTCGAAGCCGCATTTGTTGACTATGGCGCCGAAAGGCACGGTTTCCTCCCTCTGAAAGAGATCTCCCGCGAATACTTTCCCGCCAATTACGCTTCTCATGGCCGTCCGAACATTAAAGACGTGCTGCGTGAAGGACAGGAAGTTATTGTCCAGATCGATAAAGAAGAGCGTGGCAGCAAAGGCGCAGCGTTAACCACCTTTATCAGCCTTGCCGGCAGCTATCTGGTGTTGATGCCGAACAACCCGCGCGCGGGCGGTATTTCGCGTCGTATCGAAGGCGACGATCGCACCGAACTTAAAGAAGCGCTCTCTGCGCTTGAACTGCCGGATGGCATGGGCCTGATCGTCCGCACCGCTGGCGTCGGTAAATCGGCAGAGGCGCTTCAGTGGGATTTAAGCTTCCGCATGAAGCACTGGGAAGCCATTAAGAAAGCGGCAGAAAACCGCCCTGCTCCGTTCCTGATCCATCAGGAGAGCAACGTTATCGTCCGCGCCTTCCGTGACTATTTGCGTCAGGATATCGGCGAGATACTTATTGATAATCCAAAGGTACTGGAACTGGCGCGTCAGCATATCGCCGCGCTGGGCCGCCCCGATTTCAGCAGTAAAATCAAGCTCTACACCGGTGAAATTCCGCTGTTCAGCCATTATCAAATTGAGTCGCAAATTGAATCCGCTTTCCAGCGCGAAGTCCGTCTGCCCTCCGGTGGTTCAATTGTCATTGACAGCACCGAGGCGTTGACCGCCATCGATATCAACTCCGCCCGTGCGACGCGCGGCGGCGATATTGAAGAGACGGCATTCAATACCAACCTGGAAGCAGCCGATGAGATTGCTCGCCAGCTGCGCCTGCGCGACCTCGGCGGCCTGATCGTTATCGACTTTATCGATATGACGCCGGTACGCCACCAGCGCGCGGTTGAAAACCGTCTGCGCGAAGCGGTACGTCAGGATCGCGCCCGCATTCAGATCAGCCATATTTCACGCTTTGGCCTGCTGGAGATGTCCCGCCAGCGTCTCAGCCCTTCCCTTGGCGAATCCAGTCATCACGTCTGCCCGCGCTGTAGCGGCACCGGGACTATCCGTGATAACGAATCGCTGTCGCTTTCTATTCTGCGTTTAATCGAAGAAGAAGCGCTGAAGGAAAACACGAAAGAAGTTCACGCGATTGTCCCTGTGCAGATCGCCTCCTATCTGCTTAACGAAAAACGCGAAGCGGTAAACGCTATCGAGAAACGCCAGGGCGGCGTCCGCGCGATCGTTGTGCCGGATGACCGCATGGAGACGCCTCACTACTCCGTACTGCGCGTTCGCAGCGGCGAAGAGACGCAGACGCTGAGCTATCATCTGCCGAAACTGCATGAAGCGGAGATGGCGCTGCCGTCTGAAGAAGAGAACGCCGAGCGCAAACGCCCGGAGCAACCCGCGCTCGCGGCCTTCGTCATGCCTGACGCGCCGCCAGCACCACAGGAGCCCGCTGCTGAGGAACCTGTCGCCGTGGCGCCTGCACCACAGCAGCCTGCGCCAGCCGCCTCCGGCACAGGCCTGCTCGGACGGTTTGTGCGTGGCCTGAAAAATCTTTTCGCCAGCGAAGAGAAGCCAGCAGCGGTTGAAGAAGAAAAAACCGACGCCGACGTTACGACGCCTGCCACGTCTGCCACACCACCGCGCGGCGACCGACGCAACAACCGTCGCCAGAACAATCGTCGTGATTACAATAATGACCGCGGCGATCGTAATAACGATCGGAACGCGCGTAATACTGAGCGTAATGAGCGCGGCAGCGACCGTGGCGAACGCAGCAATGATCGTGGCGATCGAAATAACGACCGTGGCGTTCGCAACAGCAATCGCAACGACCGCATGGTGCGCGATCGTGATACCACCACGCAGGAAGGCCGCGACGACACGCGCCGCAATCGTCGCAATAACGCGCCTCAGAGCGATATTCGTGAAGAAACGCTGACGACAACTGACGAAGCACGCAGCGAACAGCAGCAGCCACGCCGCTCGCGTCGTCGTCCTGATGAAAAACGCGTGCCGCAGGAAGAGAAAATTCCTGATGCCGTGATTGAACAGGATATCGCAGAAAACGCCGACGAAGTCGTGCAGGTGATGCCGCGCCGCAAGCCGCGCCAGCTTAATCAAAAAGTTCGCATTGAAACGGCTGAACAGACCGCCGCACGGCGTTTCGAGCCGGAAGCGGTGCCGGAGCAGCCGGTGCAGGATGTCGCGCCTGTCGCGGAAGCTGAAGAGACGGAAGAGCGCGATACCAACAGTATGCCGCGCCGTTCACGCCGTTCGCCGCGCCATCTGCGCGTAAGCGGACAGCGCCGTCGTCGCTATCGCGATGAACGCTACCCAAATCAGTCACCTATGCCGTTAACCTTTGCGGCAGCCTCGCCAGAGATGGCCTCCGGCAAAGTTTGGGTCTCTTATCCGGTGGCGCAAATTACCGATGAGCACGCGGAGCCTGAAGAGTCCGTCGTGCCGGATTACGGCCATCACGAAACAGCAGCGGCCATTGCCGTCGCTGCTGATACGCTGCCGGAAACGGCGCAGGATGAAGCTCAGCCGGTACAGATTGCTGAGCCGCAGACTGAAACGGAGACGACGCCGGTTATCGCCGACGATGTTTCCGCCATTGAGGCGCCGGTCAACGAAGAGCCTGCGGTAGTTTCCGCCGCTGACGAAGCCATTGCCGACGTCGTCGCCAGCGAGGCCGTACCTGCTGAAGAAGTAGCAGCTGATGAACCGGCGGCCATGGATGATGCAAATCCCGACGTTGCCCCAACGGAAGAACCCAGGCAGGCCGTTGAAGCCTTTGTTGAAGCCGTTGAGGAGATCGTCGAGGAAGCCCGTCAGGTTGAAGAGCAGCGTATTGCCGATAAGGTAAACCAGCAGGCGACCTTCAGTGCGGCAGACGTCAGCGATGAAACCGCCAGCCAGGTTGAAGAAGTACTGAACGCGCCTGAAGCCGCCGAAGCGCCGGTGACTACCACCGAGCCTCATGCGCCAGTACCGGCCCGTGATGTACCGGTAACGGAAGTTGCGGAGGCGAAATCGACTGAAAGCCGCTGGAAACATCACGCTACGGCGCCGATGACTAAAGCGCCAGCTCCAGCGTATCAGCCTGAGCCTGCACGTCACAGCGACTGGGTGCGCCCTGCTTTCAACTTTGAAGGCAAAGGCTCGGCCGGTGGGCACGCTGCGACTCATCAGGCAACGGCACCGGCCACGCGCCCCGGCGAGTAAGCCACGCTGTTCCGACAAGCCCCGATTGCTATCGGGGCTTTTTTATTGCCCGCTATACGGCACTATCAGCATCGCAGGTGAGTATATTCAGGGCAAAAAAAACCCGCTATCAGCAGGTAATGCTGAGAGCGGGAGAAACTGAACGCACCCGGTTTAAGCGCGTTCAAATTTTAAAATTATTTACGCATTCAGTTTGAACAAGGACATGCTGGACATATCCGTAAAGACTTTGTATGACGCCTGTAGGGCCGCCTGTTGCATCGTATAGGTGGAAATAGCGCTGGTATAGTCGACATCAACCAGCCCGCTCATCTGCGACGCCTGATTTAATGCCGTGTCATCGCCTTTGGAATCAAGCTTATCCAGTTCGTCTAACTGCGTACCCAGCTCAGAGCGCACCTTCAGAACATTGTTATAGGAATTGCTAAGCCCACGGTTAGTTTTATCCAACGCTGCTGAAGCTTGTGCTTTCGTCGCGTCATCAGCATCCTGAACAGGTGTTTTGAGCGCGGCAATGGCGGTATCAAGCGTGTTGAAAATGTTTGTTTCGCTGGCGCTACCATCCGGCTCTGGCTTGGCATTGCTGGTCAGCGTCATAAAGATATCACTGCCCGTATGGCTGGTAACCATTGTACGGCTGGCGTCCACTTTTTGCGTAATCGCGGTATCGCCGCCGTTATAAACCACTGCACCACTGGCATCTTCAGTAAACGGCGCGCTGTCGCTTTTATAACCTGCGAAGATGTAGCGTCCGTTACCATCCGTTGAGTTGGCAAGGTTCAGGAGCTGAGCACGGATCCCTTCTAACTGCGTAGCATAGGAAGCGCGGTCATCGTCTGAAAGCGTGCCGCTGCCTGCGGCAACCAGGGTACTTTGCGCTGAAGAGATGGCGCTGGTTACCTGCTGGAGCGTAGTCTCTTCCTGCGAAATGCTGTTAGTGGCAAAAGTGCGCGCTGTTTTAAACTGGCTGGTCTGCGACTGAGCCTGGCCCAGCACAACCGCCTGCGCGGCTGCGACCGGATCGTCTGAAGGATTAACAACGCGCTTGCCTGACGATAATTGTTCACCAGCCTTCAACCAGCTCGCCTGGGAGTTGGTCACGCCGCGCATCTGCTGTTCGTACATCATGGTAGTGCTGAGACGCATGACAGGTTCCTTATTCAGTTATCAGCGCACCGCGCTGAGAAGAGCATCAAATATACTGCTGGCGGTTTGAAGCACCTGCGCGTTTGCCATGTAGTACTGCTGATAGCGCGTCAGATTGCCATATTCTTCATCCAGGTTTACGCCGGAAATCGACTGCTGCTGGTTGCTTAACTGCGTTACCACGTTAGTTTGCGTGGCGCTGGTGGTTTTCAAACTGCTGGTTTTGTTACCCACGTCTGCCACCATGCTCGCATAGGCCTGCGTCAGCGTGCTGCCGCCGGAAACCACTTTTTTAGTCTGCAAATCCAGCAGCGACTGCGCATTCTGGTTATTGCTTACTCCATCATCGGCACTGGCCGCCGCAACTTTAGACTCGTCGGTGATATTCACATCCATATTAACCACAACGTCAGAGACCGGTTTGACCAGAAAACTGTCACGCGCCGTCGGCGTGCCGGCGACGCTCAACTGAAGCCCATCGAAACTCAACGTGGCGTTGCCGCTGGCATCAGTACCTTTAGTCGGCGTTATAGCAGCGTTGTCAGAGAGGCGCGTCACGCTCCAGTTGGTGCCGTCATAGTCCACTTTATAGTTTGAGGCTTCTACCTTGCTGGTGTCCGTCCATGCTGCACTGACGGTAGCGGTACCGGCATTTTTGGTATTGGCGGTGACCGACGGGCTGCCCAACGCGAAAAAGGCTTCGCCAGCATTGCCATCGGCATCAAAGCCCGCCTCATGCTGCTTGTTAAAACTGTCGCCGAGCGCCATCGCCATTTGACCAAGCTGGTTACGGGCAGAATCAAGATCTTTACGGAAAGCCAGCAAGCCGCCCAGCGAACCGGTGGTGATGAGCTTCTCCGGGATCTCGGTTTTGGCGCCGGTCGCTGAATCCACGCTGGCGATAGTGGTACGCGTTGGATCGCTTGAAGACGGTACGGCGGCAAGCTTGTTTACCGCGTCACCCTGCACCAGCGAAATGCCGTTACCAATGCTGATATTGTAACTTCCCCCGTCCTGCTGACTGACGGTAACGCCCACCAGCGTATTCAGCTGATTCACCAACTGATCGCGCTGATCGAGCAGGTCATTCGGCGCATTGCCGCCGCCTGCGCCCTGAAGCTTCACGATCTGCTGATTGACGTTAGCAATCTGTGTTGCATAGCTGTTGATCTGATCAACACTGGAACTGACCGAGGTGTTGAGGTTGCTGTCAAGGTTGCGCAGATAGGTATCTGTCACCTGAAACTGGTTAACCAACCCATCGGCTTTGCCCAGCACCGTCTGGCGGGCGGAAGGATCGGAGGCGTTACTCACCAATGTCTGGAGCGACGAGAAAAAGTCCTGAATATTGGTTGATAACGTGTTGGTGGTGCCGGAGAGCATATTATCAATGCTGGAAATCTGACTGTATTGCGTAGACAGCGCGCTGGACTGCGTGCTGGCGCTGCGTAACTGATTAGTGATAAACGCATCGTATTCACGATTAACGCCCGAGACCGAGACACCATTACCCACGTAGCTGCCGCCGGCCAGAGTGCTGTTTGCCTGGTTAAGGATAGTGGTCTGGCGCGAATAACCGGCAACGCTGTAGTTACTGATGTTGTTGCTGGTGGTATTCAACGCGGCCTGGGCAGCGCTTAACCCGGACATCGCGGTGTTAATTAAGTTAGCCATCTCGGTTCCTTGTTACCCAGGCCGCGGCGCGGGTCGATATCAATAGGGTGCCGGTTCGTTTTGACGAAGCCCCGGCCTCTGCTATTTATCGGCTTACGTCCGATAAACTTGAGCCAAAATCAGAACAAATCGCCAATATCCTGGGTGTAGGCTTTCACCACTTTTTCACCCATATTTTTAAATTGCTGGATCATGCCAACTAACTTCTGCGCGTATTTCGGATCGGTCGCGTAGCCCGCGTCCTGAAGGGCTTTCGCGCCCTGCTCCGCGCTGGCTGCGGTGGTCACGGCCGAATAGCGCGGGTTATTGCCGATCAGCTTGACGTAGTCATTCAGCGCATCGAAATAGGAGTCGTAAACGCGGAATTTCGCTTTAACTTTCTTCGCCACGCCGCCTTCGTATTCGGTCGTGGTGATCTCGGTGGTTTTACCCTGCCAGCTGCCGCTCGCCTTGATGCCGAAAACGTTGTAGCTGGGTCTGCCGTCCGCCGTCATGATTTGCCGCTGCCCCCATCCTGATTCCAGCGCTGCCTGAGCGAGGATCAGATGATGAGGAATGCCGCTCTCCGCACTCGCCGCCTTTGCGGGCTGCGCAAGCTGTGCGATGAAATCGCTGCTGCTGCCGCTGAGCGGATTGTCAGAGGACGGCAGGCGCGGCACCGCGCGACGCACAATCTGCTCCATTGCCAGCGGCGGCAGCGTATTGATGAAGTTTTTGTCCAGCATCATCGGCACGGTGCCGGCGCTCTCATCAGGCGGCTGCGCCTGCTCCATCTGTTTAACCATCATGTCGGCAAGGCCCAGCCCTTTGGAGGCAATCTGCTGGCCGATCTGCTGGTCGTACATCGACGTATACAGGCGCGTCTGTTCGGTGCTGAGCATGCCATCCTGCGGCAGCGCCTGACGCATGCTTTTCAACATCATCTGCACGAACATCCCTTCCACCTGTTTCGCAACCTCTTTAGCGTGAGCTTTGGGATCGCCGCTAACCTGGCGCTTAAGGTCGTTCAGTGAGCGGCTGTCGTACGCCGCGCCAGAAAGAGAGGGAGTTTCGCTCATCAGATAATTTCCAGTTTTGCATGCAGGCAGCCTGCGCTCTGCATGGATTGCAGGATGGACATCAGATCGATCGGCGTGGCGCCCAGCGCGTTCAGCGCACGAACAACGCTGTTCAGGTTGGCGCTGGCGTTGACGCTTTGCAGCGCGCCGCCGCTCTGACGAAGATCGATCTGAGTCTGTGGCGTCACGACGGTCTGACCACCGCCAAATGGCGTGTTCGGCTGGCTGACGTTCTGCTGTTGGTTCACCGTGACCGAAAGGTTGCCCTGCGCGATAGCACAGCTGCTGAGCATCACTTCGCGGTTCATCACCACCGAACCCGTGCGTGAGTTAATTATCACTTTCGCGTCCTGAATCGGCACGGAAACATCGATATTCTGGATGTCGGCCAGCAGGCGAACCTGCGAACTGCTGTTGGCGGAAACCTGTACCTGCACAGTGCGGCCATCCAGCGCCTGAGCAGCACCGTAGCCGCCACGCGCGTTGATCGCGTCGGAGATACGCTGCGCCATACTGAAATCTTCTTGATTGAGGAACAGATTAATGACGTTGCTGGTGCCGAAGCTGTTGGGCAGTTCGCGCTCAATGGTGGCGCCGCCGGTGATGCGTCCACCGTTGACCTGATTGACCTGAACGCTGCTGCCGCCCGCCGACGCGCCCGCGCCGCCAACCAGAATATTACCCTGCGCCAGTGCGTAAACCTGGTTGTCCACGCCCTTCAACGGGGTCATCAGCAGCGTACCGCCGCGCAGGCTTTTGGCGTTACCCATTGAGGAAACGACGACGTCAATCACCTGCCCCTGGCGGCCAAAAGCGGGCAGCTTGCCGGTCACCATTACCGCCGCGACGTTTTTCAACTGCATATTGGTGCCGGCCGGTACGGTGATCCCCAGCTGAGAGAGCATGTTATTCAGGCTCTGGGTGGTGAACGGCGTCTGCGTGGTCTGGTCGCCCGAGCCATCCAGCCCGACCACCAGACCGTAACCGATCAGCGAGTTGTCGCGCACGCCGCCCACGGTAGTGAGGTCACGAATGCGATCCGCCTGGGCCAGCGTGGTGACGCCGGCCAGCAGAAGCAGAGCAAAATGAATGATGATCTTACGCATAACAACCTCTTAAAACGGTGACAGGTTCAGGAAGAACCGTTGCAGCCAGCCCATTGTCTGCGCTTCATTGATGTAGCCGTTGCCGACGTACTCAATGCGCGCGTCCGCCACCTGCGACGAAATCACGGTATTGCTGCCGCTGATGGTGCGCGGGTTAACCACGCCGGAGAAGCGAATGAATTCGGTTCCCTGGTTGATCTCAATCTGCTTCTCACCCACCACTTTCAGGTTGCCGTTCGGCAGTACCTGGTTGACGGTGACGGTGATGGTGCCGGTGAAGGTGTTATTCGCCGTGGCGCCGCCCTTACCGGCAAAATCAGTCTTGCCGCTGGCGTCAAGATTGGTTTTGTCTCCGCCCAGCAGGCCATTCAGCGAGCTTGGGACGGCGGTCAGACCCAGCGTGCTGCTGCCGTCGCGTCCTGCGGTAGCCGAAGAGCTTTTGCTGGCGCTGACGTTTTCCTGTAGCACGATGGTGAGCGTGTCACCGATATTACGCGGACGTCGATCCTCAAACAGCGGCTGATAGCCGTAGTTCATCGGCATCACGCCCTGAAAAACTGAGCCGTTAACCACCGGCGGCGAAGCAGGCAGCGGCTGAGCCGTTGTCGAGCCATCAACCAGCGGAGTACGTGGAACTAAAGCACAACCGTTAAGCGTCAGCAGCATTGAAGCCACCAACAAACGTCCAGGCATTGAGATTTGCTTCGCCATGGAATCACGACCTTTATCATTAAGCGTTATTTATTCAGGGCCGGGCGAACCCGGCCGCTACGGCATAGACCGCGTATTACAACTGCGTCAGCTTGGCCAGCATCTGATCGGACGTGCTGATTGCCTTGCTGTTGATCTCGTAAGCGCGCTGGGTCTGGATCATGCTGACCAGCTCCTCAGCCACGTTGACGTTGGATGTTTCGACATAGCCCTGATAAAGCAGGCCCGCGCCGTTGTTGCCCGGCGTGCTGTCGGTTGGCGCGCCGGATGACTGCGTCTCCGCGTACAGGTTTTCGCCTTTGCTCTCAAGACCCGCATCGTTAATAAAGGTGCTGAGGGTCAGTTGTCCCACCTGCACCGGCTGCGTCTGGCCCTGCTGGGTGACGCTGACCACGCCGTCACGACCGATGGTCATGCTCAGCGAGTTAGCGGGAATGGTGATCGCAGGCTGCACCGGGAAACCGGCGTTGGTCACCAGCTGGCCGTTCTGATCGGTCTGAAACGAGCCATCGCGGGTATAAGCCAACGTACCGTCAGGCATCTGTACCTGGAAGTAACCCTGACCGCTGATCGCCACGTCTTTCGACGAGTCGGTTTTGTTCAGGTTGCCCTGCGTGTGCAGGCGCTCGGTGGCGACCGGACGCGTACCCGTACCTAACTGCATACCCGACGGCAGCGTGCTCTGCTCGGACGACTGCGCGCCCGGCTGGCGGATGGTCTGGTACATCAGATCCTCAAACACCGCGCGCTGGCGTTTAAAGCCGTTGGTGCTGACGTTTGCCAGGTTGTTCGAGATGACGTCCATATTGGTCTGCTGGGCATCAAGACCGGTTTTAGCAATCCATAAAGAACGGATCATGGTAGTTTCCTCTGCGCTTAGCTCATTGACAGGAGCTGGTTAGCACGCTGTTCGTTTTCATTGACGCTGGAGATCACCTTCATCTGCATCTCGAAGCGACGTGCGTTGGCGATCATATCGACCATGGTATCGACCGGCTTGACGTTGCTGCCCTCCAGCACGCCAGGCATCACCTGAATGGTCGCATCGTTTTGCAGCACGGCGCCGCGCTGCGCCTGGGCACTCGCAGTCAGACGGAACAGGCCGTCGTCGCCGCGCGTCACTTCAGAACCCATGGCTTTCACCAGCTTCAGACGACCTAACTGCACGGTGGCATTAGGTGAATCGCCTGCGTTCAGCGCGGTAATGGAGCCATCAGCAGCAATGGTTACCTCTGCGCCCTGCGGCACGGCAATCGGCCCGCCGTCGCCCATCACCACGTTTCCCTGGATGGTGAGCTGTCCGGTTGAATCCAACTGCATGTTACCGTTGCGGGTATAGGCTTCGGTGCCGTCCGGTGCGCGTACGGCCAGCCAGCCGTTTTCACGTACCGCGACATCCAGCGGACGCTCGGTGTAATCAAGTGCGCCCTGCGTCATGTCGGCACCGGGCGTCGACGCCGTTACCAGCGTGCGCGTCGGCAGAGAAAGCCCTTCGACCGGCACGGCGCGCAGCGCGTTAAGCTGCGCGCGGAAGCCCGGCGTTGAGGCATTGGCCAGGTTGCTGGCCGTCACTGCCTGCTGATCGAGGGTCTGACTGGCAGCCCCCATGGCGGTATATATCGCGTGATCCATAAGACGATCCTGTTAGCCGTATTAGCGCAGGTTGACCAGGGTATTGAGGATCTGGTCCTGAGTTTTGATGGTCTGCGCGTTGGACTGATAGTTACGCTGCGCGACGATCATATTGACCAGCTCTTTACTCAGATCCACGTTGGATGACTCCAGCGCGCCTGCGGTCAGGGTGCCGAGGTTACCGGTGCCGGCCAGTCCAACCAGCGCCTGGCCGGAAGAGTTGGTGGCGGACCAGACGTTGTTGCCTTCAGACTTCAGGCCTTCCGGGTTAGCGAAGTTCGCCAGCGCGATCTGTCCCAGTACCTGGGTTTTCTCGTTGGAGTAGTTGCCGACCACGGTGCCGTCGTCATTGATCTGGTAGCTGGTCAGTTCGCCCGGCTTGTAACCATCCTGCGTTGGGTTACCAAAGGTGCTGGTGCCGGTGTTCTGCTGCTGGCTGTTCAGCATGGTCAGAGAGAACGTCTGCGCTGCGCTGCCGTTCAGTGAAGCCATGCTCAGCGTCTGGTCTGGGGTAGAGGTCAACTGGCCGCTGCTGTTGAACGTCATGTCGAAGTCGCCCGCGCTCTGACCGGTGCTGGAGTCAACGGCGTGCACGTTCCAGGTGGTGGTTGGATTAGCGGCATTGGTGGTATCCGACGCATTCTTCACGAAGTAAAGGTTAATCGTGTGCGCGTTGCCCAGTGAGTCATAGGTGGTCATCGACGCTTTGCTGTTGTAGCTGTCGACGTTGGCGGAATCAAACGGCGTAACGGTAGGCACGCTGTCGGTGGAGTTCAGGTTGGCTACCAGCCCGGCCGTGGTGGTGGCTTTGGCTGACATCGCCGTTGTTGGCACGCTCAGCGCAACCGGGTTAGCACCGGTTTGCACCGTTGGCGGCGTACCGGTTGCCGGGTAGCCAGTCAGTTGCAGGCCGTTTGCGTTAACGATGTTGCGGTTCTGATCCAGGGTAAACTGGCCGTTACGGCTGTAATAAACCGCGCCGCTGGTGTCCGTCATGCGGAAAAAGCCCGCCTGGCTGATTGCCACGTCCAGACCACGACTGGTCGACGTTGTCGTACCGTCGTTAAAGTCCTGCGTTACCGCAGCAACTTTTACGCCCAGGCCCACTTTAGAGTCGGCAAACATGTCAGCGAAGGAAACGGTAGCGGATTTAAAGCCCACCGTCGCAGAGTTAGCGATGTTGTTGCCGATAACGTCGAGATTGCTGGCGGCGGCGTTTAAGCCACTGACTGCCTGTGAAAATGCCATGTGTTCACTCCAGAAAAAAGGTTAATGTGTTAAATAATCTGCCGAACTTTCTCAACGGTAGTCGATCCCATCGTGCCCAGATCTAACAGGGCGCCGCTGCTATTGTTGGTCACGCCCGATACCAACGCATAGTTCAGCGGCTGCGCAACCAGCTGACCGGCTGCATTGCTGGCGCTGATTGAAACTTTGTATTTACCGTCTGCTGCCGTGGTGCCATCCAGCGTGCTACCGTCCCAGGAGAAGGTATGTACGCCCGAACTCAGGCCGCCCAGGTTAATGGTTTGCACCACTTTGCCCGATGCGTCGGTAATGGTTGCGGTAGTGGCGCTTGACGCCTGCTCCAGGCTGACGCCGAACGGCGTGGTCTGCCCGCTGCCTACCAGAACCTGACTGCCATCCACCATCACGCCATGACCGATCAGCGTTGAAGCCTGCAAGGACTGTCCGCTGCTGATCTGGCCGGAAATAGAGCCCAGCGTAGTGTTCAGTTTTTCAATCCCGCTGAGGGTATTGATCTGCGCCAGCTGGGTGGTCAACTGGTTGTTGTCCATCGGGTTAGTCGGGTCCTGGTTTTTTAACTGGGTCACCAACATCGTCAGGAAGTTACTTTGTAAATCCGCCGCCGTTTTATCAGTCGTTGAAGACGACGAGGTAATCGCCGTGTTGTCTAACGACTCATTTACGCCTACTGCAATGCCCATCCGCGTGCTCCTTATTGACCCAATGTCAGGGTTTTCATCATCAATTGCTTGACGGTATTCAACACTTCAACGTTGGCCTGATAGCTGCGCGAAGCCGACATGGTGTTAACCGTTTCGCTCACCACGTCCACGTTTGGCATCTTCACGTAACCTTTAGCGTCCGCCATCGGATTACCCGGTTCGTAAACCAGTTTGGCCGGCGTGGGATCGTCAACCACCTGCGCCACACGCACGCCGCCGGTTGGCGAGCCTGGCTGCGCGGCAGTCTGAAACACCACCTGCTTGGCCACGTAAGGCTGACCATCAGGCCCGGTCACGCTGTCGGCGTTGGCCAGGTTACTGGCGCTGACGTTAAGACGCTGCGACTGCGCATTCATCGCCGAACCGGCAATATCGAAAATACTCAGTAAAGCCATAAATTATTGCCCCTGTAGCACAGACATCATGCTCTTGATCTGACCGCTGATAACGGTCAGGTCGGTCTGGTATTTCAGGCTGTTGTCCGCGAACTGCGTACGTTCGCGATCCATATCAACCGTGTTGCCATCCATTGAAGGCTGATCCGGCACGCGGTACATCAGATCAATAGAAGGAGGTTGTGACGTTTGCGCAGGAATATGGCGCGCCGAGGTGACCGCCAGCGACATACCCGATCCCTGCGCGCGCCCCTGCTCCATCACCTTGCTCAGCTGGCTGGCGAAATCGATATCGCGCGCCTGATAGCCAGGGGTATCCGCATTGGCGATGTTAGATGCCAACACTTCCTGCCGCTGAGCCCGCAGGTTCAGCGCCTCGGTGTTAAATCGCAGTGCGGCGTCCAGTTTGTCGAGCATGTTTCCTCCACTCACAAGAATTCAGTGCTGTCAGCTTAATTGCAGAATGCAAGTGGCGATTGTCTGAATAGCGCTAAAAAACGTCGCTAATTTGCGCATTGACCTGAGAAGGGGTCAGATAGAATGGCTGCCATGATGTTAAGAGGGGATGAAAATATGCGAGGGTTCACCTTCTTGCTGCTTTGTGTGGCAGGCCTGACGTCCATGTCGGTCAGTGCGGACGATCTCAGCGGGCAGCTCAATCAATTTTTTAAAAACCGCTATGGTGAAAACGGTCTGCGTGCCGATACCCTGAACGTTGTGGTGAAGTCGCCGTCTTCACAGTGGCCAACCTGCGCCGCCCCACAGTTTTCACTGCCGGGTAACAGCCGCGTCTGGGGCATGATGAGCGTGGCGGCGAACTGCGATCAGAATCGCCGTTACATTCAGGTTGAGGTGCAGGTGACCGGCAGCTATCTCGTTGCGACCCGCCAGGTGCCGCGCGGCACGGCGCTGACCGCTGACGATGTAAAAATTCAGCAGGGGCGCTTAGATACGCTGCCTGCCCGCACGGCGCTCACCGCCGATGAAGTGACAGACGCCGTCACCCTGCGCGATATTACGCCGGGCCAGCCGGTTACGCTGATGATGGTCAGGCAGCCGTGGCGGGTGAAAGCCGGACAAAACGTCGTTGTTACCGCCAGCGGAGAGGGCTTTAATATTTCCAGCGAGGGGCGCGCCATGAATAACGCGACCGCCACGCAGCCCGTGCGGGTAAGAATGAACTCAGGGCAGATTGTCAGCGGAAAAGTCGCCCCGGATGGGAATATTCTTATATCGCTATAACCGCCTAAAGATGACCCTGTTTCTGCCGATAGTCTAGGTAACTGATACATTACACTTAGCCCATCAGGTTAATTAAGAATCTGAGCAGACAGGAGCGAAACATGAGCATCGACAGAACTCAACCGACTAAACCAGCCAGCACCGTGCAACAGCGTGAAGTTAACGAAACGGCGGCACCAAAGGTTCGTCAGGTCGAGCAGAAGCGTAGCGAGTCAGGCACGCAGGTCGTATTAAGCGGCGCACAGGCGCAGTTAACCAAATCAAGCGCGCAGGACATTAATACCGCGCGCGTTGAACAATTGAAAACCGCTATTCGTAACGGCGAACTGAAGATGGACACGGGCAAAATTGCCGATGCCCTGATTCAACAGGCAAAAGATTCTTTAGAAGGTAATTAATCCCATGGAAAAGCTGCTGACCGCGCTGAACAAAATGCTTGAAGTTCTTACCAGCCTGGCCGACGTAATGACGGCAGAGCAACAACAGCTCTCAGGCGGTCACATCAACAGCAGCTTACTGCAACGGATTACGGAAGATAAAAGCTCACTGCTCGCAACGCTCAACTTTATTGAGCAGATGCGTCGCGATGCAGAAAAGGAGTCCGGCCTGTTTGCCCCTTACAGCCGCCAGCCGGATATGGCGCGCCGTTGGGCCGCGATTCAGGAGCAGACCGTTAAGCTGCGCGATACCAATCTGCACAACGGCCTGCTGCTTAATCATCAGATTGGCTTTACCGAACAGGCGCTTGCGGTGTTGAAACCTCATCAGACGCAAAAGTTCTATGGCCCGGATGGACAGGCCCGCTCAAGCAGCTTTATCAGCCGTAAAATTTAACCACGCCCCGGCCCTGTGCCGGGGTCGTTGTTTCATTTCAGACCACGGTGCGGCGCGCGTAGTCCCGCAGACGGAATCCGAGCAGCGCCAGCACCGCAAAATAGACGGCACCGCCGGCGGCGCAAACCCCTGCCAGGCGTAGCAGGCGCCAGGACATATTGCCCGTGGCCCAGTCTGGCATTACCATCATCAGCCCTGCCAGCGTCGCAGCCATCGCCAGCACCGCCAGCAGCAGACGGAAAAGAAAACTGTACCAGCCCGGCTGCGGCTGAAAAATTTTCTGCTTGCGCAGCTGCCAGTAGAGCAATCCGGCATTGAGACAGGCCGCCAGACCGATCGACAGCGCCAGTCCGGCGTGTTTTAACGGCCCGATAAACGCCAGATTCATTAACTGCGTCATAATCAGACTGACAATAGCGATTTTTACCGGCGTTTTGATGTTCTGCCGCGAGTAGAATCCCGGCGCCAGCACCTTAACCACAATCAAGCCCATCAGGCCGACCGAATAGGCGACCAGCGCGCGCTGGGTCATCGCGGCGTCAAACGCGGTAAATTTCCCGTACTGAAACAGCGCCACGGTGAGCGGTTTAGCCAGAATGCCCAACGCTACCGCGCTCGGCAACGCCAGCAGGAAACAGAGCCGCAGCCCCCAATCCATCAGTCGTGAATACTCATCGTGATTGCCACTGGAAAAGCTTTTTGCCAGCGACGGCAGAAGGATAGTGCCCAGCGCCACGCCCAGCACGCCGGAGGGAAACTCCATCAGGCGGTCCGCGTAGTACATCCACGACACGGAACCGGACACCAGGAAAGACGCAAAAATCGTGTTAATAATCAGTGAGATCTGGCTGACGGAAACGCCGAGGATCGCCGGCCCCATCTGTCGCATCACCCGCCAGACGCCAGCGTCTTTCAGGTTCAGGCGCGGCAGCACCAGCATGCCGAGCTTCTTCAGATGCGGCAGCTGATAGCCTAATTGCAACACGCCGCCCGCCACCACGGCCCAGGCAAGCGCCAGCACCGGTGGATGAAAGTACGGCGCGGCAAACAGCGCGAAACCGATCATGCTGATATTCAGCAGGGTGGGCGCAAAGGCCGGGACGGAAAAACGGTTCCAGGTATTCAGAATGGCGCCCGCCAGCGACGCCAGCGAGATCAGCAGAATATAGGGAAAGGTGATGCGCAGCAGCGAGGAAGTCAGGTTAAATTTATCAGCCGCGTCGGCAAAACCGGGCGCGGTGATCATGATCACCCACGGCGCGGCCAGCATGCCCAACACGGTCACCACGGCCAGCACCAGCGTCAACAGACCGGAAACGTAAGCAATGAAGATGCGTGTCGCCTCCTCGCCCTGCTGATTTTTATACTCCGCCAGAATCGGTACAAAGGCCTGTGAGAAAGCGCCTTCAGCAAAAATACGGCGCAGCAAATTCGGCAGTTTAAACGCGACAAAAAAAGCATCCGTCGCCATACCTGCGCCAAAAATGCGCGCCACAATAGCGTCACGAGCAAAACCGAGCACGCGCGAAAACAGCGTCATGGAGCTGACCGCTGCTAACGATTTTAACAGGTTCATGTTTTTCCTGAGTTATTGGACAGAGGCCGCGCGGCACGCAATGGCGGCGCGGTCAGAAAACGGCATAGTCTACTGATGCTGCGGCAAATAACCACAGACGTTTAGTGTTGCAGATTATTCACGGTCGGCGTCCCGCCAGAGTTTCTCCACAATGCGCTGCGCCAGCAGCGCCTGTTCTCCGCTGGTCTGCGGCATAGTCTGATTTTGCACGCAGGCGATAAAATGCTGCGCTGCACCGGCAAATCCGCGCTGTTCAAGCGTGGTTTGCCAGCCGGGTACCGCCTCCACAATCAGCTGGTTGGCCTTTTCCTGCCGGAATTCGCGCATCTCATCCACATGTAACACGCTCCCGTCGGCGACAGCCATCACCGATTCGCGCTGCGTACCCGCCCGGCGGTGCATGCTGGTGGTGATCAGCGCGTCGTCCACGCGGAAATGGTGCTCAGCATAGAGCATCTCTCCCGCCTCGGTGGTAGTCAGCGTGCCGCTTTGCAACACGCCGCGTCCGCCGCCCAGCCACAGCGCCGTATCGATAACATGCAGGTAATCATCCAGCAGCGTAAAGAAAAGATCGTGCGGGCCGACACTATTGCTGCGGTGCTTATCCATCCGCAGCGATGCAAGGCCCGCAAGCTGCGCCTTTAACTGCACATAGCGCGGCGCGAAGCGACGATTAAAAGCCACCATCAGTTTGCGGCCACGCCGGTGCGCCAGTTCAACCAGCTGTTCTGCTTCGTGGAGCGTGGCGGCCAGCGGCTTATCGACGCAGACATCCACATCCCTTTGCAGCAGTTGCCTGACCACCTCAAAATGCGTTGCGGTCGAGGTATGAACGAAAACCGCATCGCTGGCGGCGGCCAGAGCGTCAAGGCTGCTGTGGAGCGGAAGACGGTAGCTGTCGCAAACAATTTTTGCTTTTTGCTGATCAGGCGAAAATGCGCCAGCCAGCGCCCAGTCGGCGCTTCGGGTTATTACGGGCAGCCAGGCCTTTTGCGCAATACCTCCCAGCCCGACCAGTCCAATACGAGGTTTCTTCATCCACGTCGCTCCGGTGTCCACTCTCTGGCCGTCAGTGCGGTCAGCACATGATCCTGCCACTGACCGTCAATCAGCAGATAATCTTTAGCATAGCCCTCTTTTTCAAAACCCAGGCGCGCCAGAAGATTACCGCTGCGCTGATTGTGCGGCATATAATTCGCCATAATACGATGAATGCGCTGCTGGCGCTGCATGTAGCGGATCGCCGGCTGGAGCGCTTCAAACATCATTCCCTGCCCCTGCCACTTCTCGCCCAGCGAATAGCCAAGGTAGCAGGCGTGGAACGATCCGCGTACCACATTGCTGAAGTTTGCCACGCCGCGAATCTCGTTCTCTTCCGGGTCCATCGCCGCAAAGTAGTAAGCATTGCCCTGTTTGTGCATCTCCACGATCATGCCAAGCCGCGCCTGCCAGCCTGAAGCATAACAGTGGCTCTCATCGCGTACCGGCTCCCAGGGCTTGAGGAAGGCACGATTTTCAGCGTAGTAATCAGCCAGCCGCCAGGCATCGCGCTCGTGTACAAGCCGCACTACCAGCCGGTCAGTCGTCAGGCGCACTTTAGGCGCGGCGGAACGATAGCCAAACATTTTTTCTCCTGATCCGGCGAACGAAGACGGTCGCAGATTTCGCACATCGCGCTGTTTCGGGTAACCATTTTACTATAACCGTCTGAACGCCAACGGGTAAAACGGTGAAACAAAAAAAGGGCGTTTAGCAGAGAAATAGTGTCTGCCGGCGTGGTTTTGAATGGCCGCAAGCCATCCCCGCTTCGCTTTGCCCTCTTGCCAAATCTCTTCCATACTCACTTAACGTCTTAAAAAAACTGGAAGTTTATTGCTATGAGGAGGTGCTTTTGAAACTTTTTATCTATGATCACTGCCCGTTCTGCGTCAAAGCCCGCATGATTTTTGGCATGAAGAACGTGCCGATTGAACTGGTCGTTATGCTCAATGATGATGAAGAGACGCCGAAGAAACTGATTGGACAGAAAATCGCGCCAATCCTGATGAAGGAAGATGGCAGTTGCATGGCCGAGAGTCTGGATATCGTGAAATATATCGATAATAAAGACGGCGAACCGCTGCTGACCGGAAAAACAAACCCGGCAATCAGCGACTGGCTACGCCACATTAACGGTTATGTGAACAAGCTTTTGCTCCCGCGTATCGCCACCGCCTCCTTTGCCGAATTCGCCACGCCGGAAGCGCGAACGTACTTTAAAGAGAAAAAAGAAGCGAATGCAGGCAACTTTGATGAACTTCGTCAGCACGCTGACGGTTTTATCAAAAACGTTAACGACGATCTGCGCAAACTCGACAAGCTGATTGTTAAACCGAATGCGGTGAACGGCGAGCCGTCGCTGGACGATATCAATCTCTTCCCTGTCCTGCGCGCGTTGAGCCTGATAAGCGGTATTGAGTATCCGACGCGCGTCGCCGAATACCGCGACAATCTTGCCAAACAAACGCAGGTCAACCTGCTTTCCTCTATTGCTTCCTGATTGTTTCAGGGCCGTTTTTGTGCGGCCCTGCTTCCATTTTCCCCGACGATCTTCTTTCTCCTGGTGACTCGCACGTCAATGTCGGGCAAGCTTATGCCGTGCGCCAGAAGGGTTGCTGGCGATTTTTACACCATGAGGATAACAATGAAAAAAGGTTTTCTGACGCCGTGCGTCATCGTGCTGGCATTTTTACTGAGCGCCTGTAATCAGCTTACGCAGTACACCATCAGCGAACAGGAAGTGAACCAGGCGCTGCAAAAACATAATAATTATGAAAAGCAGCTCAGCGTCGCTGGTCTGGCGGATGCGAAGATCACCCTGACAGAACTCACCAGCCAGATTGGCCGTCAGGAGCCGGGCGTGGTCACGCTTTCCGGCAAGGCAAACGTTAATATCAGCTCGCTGTTTGGCCCGCAGCAGGCTGAGATGTTTCTGACCATGAAGGCACAGCCGTTTTTTGATAAGCAGCAGGGCGCGGTTTTTCTGCAAGATATGACGCTGGTTGACGCCCGGGTGCAGCCGGAGAAAATGCAGGGCGTGCTGAAAACGCTGACGCCCTGGCTGAATCAGTCGCTGAAAGAGTATTTCAATCAGAAACCCGCTTATGTCCTCAGCACCGATCGCAGCAAAGCCGAGTCGCTGGCTAAGCGTTTTGCAAAAGGTCTGGAAGTGAAGCCCGGCGAGCTGGTGATCCCTTTTACGGCGCGTTAACGGCAGAACCAAAGCCATTTTTTTCACGCCTCGCGGATAAAGCGGGTGCAATTAAATGGCTTTGTCCCTATGCTTGATACCCGGCCAAATCCCCTTTCACCTCAGCCGGAGCATCACGATGACAGCACAATCTCAGCAACTGACTATTCGCCGCCCTGACGACTGGCATATCCATCTGCGCGATGATGATATGCTCAGGACGGTGCTGCCGTTTACCAGCGAGGTTTGCGGACGGGCTATTGTGATGCCGAATCTGGTGCCGCCGGTCACCAGCGTTGCCGCAGCGATAGCCTACCGGGATCGCATTCTCGCCGCGCTCCCGCCTGAGCACCGCTTTACGCCGCTGATGACCTGTTACCTGACCGACTCGCTGAACGCCGATGAGGTGGAAAAAGGCTTCAGTGAAGGCGTCTTTACCGCCGCCAAACTCTATCCGGCGCACGCCACCACCAACTCCAGCCACGGCGTCACCAATATTGCCGCCATTGCCGGCGTGCTTGAACGCATGCAGAAAATCGGCATGCCGCTGCTGGTTCACGGCGAGGTGACCGACGCGCATATCGATATTTTTGACCGGGAAGCGCGCTTCATTGAAACGGTGATGACCCCGCTACGCAGGCAGTTTCCTGAACTGAAAATTGTTTGCGAGCATATCACCACGCGCGAAGCCGCAGCGTGGGTGCTGGCAGCAGACTCTCATGTTGCGGCGACCATTACCCCCCAGCATCTGATGTTCAATCGCAACCACATGCTGGTTGGCGGCGTACGCCCGCACCTCTACTGCTTGCCGATATTGAAACGCAACGTGCATCAGCAGGCGCTGCGGGAGGTGATCGCCAGCGGCAATCCACGCTTCTTTTCAGGAACGGACACCGCGCCGCATCTGCGTCATCGTAAAGAGGCCAGCTGCGGCTGCGCAGGCGTATTTAACGCACCGTCCGCGTTGCCTGCTTACGCAACGGTCTTTGAAGAGATGAATGCGTTACAGCATCTTGAAGCGTTCTGCTCTGAAAATGGCCCGCGCTTTTATGGCCTGCCGCTGAATGACGGGACCATTACGCTGGAGCGCAAGCCGTGGACGGTGCCGGAGCGTGTCATGCTCGGCGATGATGAGCTGGTGCCATTCCTGGCGGGCGAAACGCTGAACTGGTCCGTGTCAGCAAACTGAAACTTCTCAGCCATATCAGCAAAAAAGATTGCCTCTGGTCAATATACTGTATATATTCACAGTAAATTAACCGGAGGTTTTTATGCGTGTTGAAGTCACGGTAGCCAAAACAACGTCTTTACCTGCCGGCGCTATTGATGCGTTAACAGGTGAGCTCAGCAAACGTATTGATAAACACTTTCCCGAATCAATGAACAGCGTATCCGTTCGCTATGCTGGCGCAAATAATCTGACGGTGATGGGTGGTGGCAAAGAGGCCAAAGACCGCATTACCGAGATCCTACAGGAAACCTGGGAGAGCGCAGACGACTGGTTCATCACCGGGTAACGCATTGTTGTCCTTGCCGGATTTCGCCGTCCGGCTTTTTTCCATCGCACTTTTCCTCGCCGAATTTATCCTGCCGTTGTAGACTGACTCAGTCAGACCCTTCCCCGCTTTACAATGAGGTGTTGCGATGGTGAATGAGAACCCCGAAGAGACAATGACCTTTGGTGAACTGCTAACGTTGATTGCCGATCAGCAACGCCGTCTGACTGCCCTGGAGAGCGCTTTTTCGGCCCTCTCATTCTGCCTTGATGAAAAAGCGAGCGGCTTATTGATTCAGAGTTTACGGCTTGAAGCGCAGAATCAGGATCGTGACGAAAATATGCAGCAGCATTTTGCTCGTCTTGCGGAACATTTAGAACAGCGTCTCGCTGTGGTGAATATTTCGCCATCTCAGTAGCGTTAATACTTAACTTTTCCCGTTTCGTGTCGATATATATAAATAGTTCAGCGGGACTTTTCATAGCAGAGAGTTGAGAAAGCGCACTTAACTCTGTTAAAAATTTCGTTCTGCGCGAATGATGAAGCCTGTTATAATTAGCGTGTTCTAAAGAAAATAAGACCGCATTGAACCTCGATAAATCACTTCGTTGGCATTTTAACACGAGTTATAAAGGGGGTTATAATGGACAGAAATAAAGATGTTATCCAGACACATCCCCTGATTGGGTGGGATATCAGCACCGTCGACAGCTATGACGCCATGATGATCCGTCTACATTCACCATCAGCTGATGAGCAGCAAACCGATGAGGCCGAAGTGGGCCAGACTTACTGGCTGACCACTGACGTAGCCAGACAATTTATCTCTATTCTTGAAGCCGGCATTGCAAAGATTGAAGCAACTGATTATCTGGATCGGGATTTCAAAAAGCATTGATTTTTATTTAGTTTATCTTAAAGGCACCTTTCGGGGTGCCTTTTTCATTGGCGCTGGATTTTGCTATCCTCAGCTGATTAATACAAAAACGGAGCCGGTGAGAGATGGTGTACGATCTGATTGTAGTGGGCAGCGGTTCAGTGGGCGCTGCCGCAGGGCTTTATGCCACGCGGGCTGGCTTAAAGGTGCTGATGATTGACCGTGGTCACCCCCCGCATCAGGACGGCAGCCACCACGGTGAAACCCGCATTATTCGCCACGCCTACGGCGAAGGGCCGCATTACGTCGCGATGGTACTTCGCGCCCAGCAGCTCTGGGACGAATTAGAAAAAGAGTGCGGCGAACAGCTGATGCACCGCTGCGGCGTGATTAACCTTGCCCCCGCCGCTTCAGCGTTTATCCATAACGTACGCCAGAGCGCCAGCCAGTTTGCACTTGAAGCCGAAACGCTTAGCGGTGAAGACGTTACGCGTCGCTGGCCGGAAATCAGCGTGCCTTCAGGCTACACGGGCATTTTCGAACCCCGTTCGGGCTACCTGAAATCAGAGATCGCCATTCGCCAGATGATACGCCTGAGTAAAGAGGCAGGCTGTGCGCAACTGTTTAACTGCGGCGTTGATTCTCTCACCGAAGAGAGCGGATTGCAGGTTGTGAATACCGCTGATGGCGCTTATCGAAGCCGTAAACTGCTGCTCAGCGCTGGCACCTGGGTTAAAACGCTGATGCCTGAACTGCCGGTAACGCCGGTCAGAAAAGTGTTCGCCTGGCATCAGGCCGATGGCCGCTACAGTGAAAATAACAGATTTCCCGCTTTCACCGTCGAAACCCCGGACGGATCGCACTTTTATGGATTTCCGGCAGATAATAACGCGCTTAAAATTGGCAGACATGATGGCGGCCAGCCAATAAATGCACCTGAAGAACGCAAGCCTTTTGGTGCGGTTGCCGCCGACGGCAGCGAACTTTTCTCATTTTTACGTCAATTTTTGCCCGGCGTGGGCGTTTGCCTGCGCGGCGCGGCTTGTACCTATGATAATACCGCGGACGAAGACTTTATTATTGATACGTTCGGCTCGCCGAACCGGCTTATTATTAGCGGACTGAGTGGTCACGGATTTAAATTCGCCACGGTTTTGGGTGAAATTGCCGCCGCGTTTGCGCAAGATAAAGAAAGCCCGTTTGACCTCTCGCCCTTTATGCTTTCCCGTTTACAATAATTGATCCGGCCTTGCTCCAGGCCGATCTTTTTCATGTTGAGAAGCGGCCTCAATATAATAAGCAGGCTAATAGCGTCATTTCTGCCGCTTTTTAATTGCGACGAGCGGATAATAGTTTTACACGCACTGAATTAATCTGCGCTGATTCACCGCCCGTGCTGATACATGCATATCTTTTATGCTTTACCGTAAACGTAAAATGACGGTGTGCTGACAAATCTTTTAACTACAATCAAAAAAATCGATAAAAATACGTCTTTTTTTGTAGTTACATTCCCTTTAAATGCATCAACATAGCCAATAAACGCAATTAACAAGCAAATTATGAGAAGTAAATTCGCTAACTTACTCAATTAATTTGAATAAAAATATCTTTTATTGCACAACGTAATTTAGTTGTTGATTTTAAGTATCCGCTTGTCCATTCTTTTCAAAAAGACCACAGGGTTTTCAACATGCTGCTTAAAAACACAACCCGCCGCTACGGCCACATCAGCGTGCTGCTGCATTGGGGAATGGCGCTGTTTATCTATGGTATGTTTGCGCTCGGACTGTGGATGGTCACGCTGGGTTATTACGATAGCTGGTATCATCCTGCGCCTGAACTGCATAAAAGCATCGGCATTACGCTGTTCGCTATCATGATTTTCAGAACCGTCTGGCGTTTTCTCTCACCGCCACCGAAACCCCTCAGCAGCTATTCCGCCCTGACGCGTGTCAGTGCGGTTACCGTACATATTTTGCTTTATGGCATCCTGTTTGCCCTGTTTATCAGTGGCTATCTGATTTCTACCGCCGACGGCCAGCCTGTTGAGGTCTTCGGCCTGTTTAGCGTTCCTGCCACCTTTCAGGGGCTGGCCGAGCAGGCGGACGTGGCGGGCGAGGTTCATTTGTGGCTGGCGTGGAGCGTGGTGATCCTCTCCGTGTTGCACGGTCTGGCCGCACTGAAGCACCACTTTATCGATCGTGACGTCACATTAAAACGGATGCTGGGTAGCCGCATCGATTAATCTCTAAGGGAGAAGACCATGTTTAAAAAAAGCCTGTTAAGCATTACCGCCGCCGCGATGTTGATCAGCGCCGGTGCCGCCTCCGCAGCGGATTATAAAATCGATAAACAGGGACAGCATGCCTTTGTGCAGTTCCGCATTCAGCACCTCGGCTACAGCTGGATTTACGGCTCATTTAAAGACTTCGACGGTAATTTTACCTTTGACGAGGCCGATCCCGCTAAAGATAAAGTTAACGTCACCATTAATACCAACAGTATTGATACCAACCATGCCGAACGCGATAAGCACCTGCGCAGCGCCGAATTCCTGAACGTTGCTAAATTTCCGAAAGCCACCTTTGTTTCAACGGGCGTGAAAAAAGACGGCGACGAACTGGATATCACCGGTAACCTGACGCTGAATGGCGTGACCAAACCGGTGACGCTGGAAGCGAAAAAACTGGGGGAAGGTAAAGATCCGTGGGGCGGCTACCGCGCAGGCTTTGAGGCAGAAGGGAAATTCGCCCTGAAGGACTTCAATATCACCACCGACCTCGGGCCGGCCTCGCAGAGCGTGGAGCTGATTATTTCGCTTGAAGGCGTTCGTCAGTAAGCGACAACAAGGCCGATATCATCGGCCTTGTTGACTTTACCTGTCCGGCTCAGGGATTTTGAGGGTCATATTCAGCAGGCCGCGCGACTTGTTGAATACTTTATTGCCGTTTTCTCGTCCGGCGCGACGGGCACGCTGCTCTTCCGGCGAAAGCGCCAGCTCCTCCATGCACAGCGGACTGCAACAGTGCTGATATTTCTCTGCACAGTCAGGACACTGGATGAACAGCAGATGGCAGCCGTCGTTTTTACAGTTCACATGGGTATCGCAGACCGCGCCACACTGATGGCAATGGGCAATCACGTCGTCGGAGATGCGCTCGCCCATCCGCTCGTCAAAGACAAAGTTTTTGCCCTTGAAACGCACCGGCAATCCCTGCTCCCGGGCGCGTCGCGCGTACTCAATAATGCCGCCCTCAACGTGATAAACATTGCTAAAACCGTTATGCCGCATCCAGGCGCTGGCCTTTTCACAGCGAATACCGCCGGTGCAGTACATTACGATTTTTTTGTCCCGTTTTTCCTGCAACATCTCAACGGCCATCGGCAGCTGATCGCGGAAGGTATCAGCGGGGATCTCCATTGCGTTTTCAAAATGGCCTACTTCGTACTCGTAGTGGTTACGCATATCGACGAACACCGCATCGGGATCGTCGAGCATCGCATTGACGTCGCCTGCTTTCAGGTAAGCGCCCACGTCGCTGGCATCGAAACGCTCGTCGGTAATGCCATCGGCCACGATGCGATCGCGGACTTTTAAACGCAGCACCCAGAAGGATTTGCCATCGTCATCCAGCGCGATATTCATTCGCAGCGCATTGAGCGCCGGATGAAAACCATACAGCATCGACTTCATCGCCTCATACTGGCTGGCCGGCACGCTGATCTGCGCATTGATGCCTTCGCTGGCAATATAGACGCGGCCAAAGACTTTCAGGGACGTCATCGCCACATAGAGCGCATCGCGAAAGGCTTTGGGATCGTCAATGGTGAAATATTTATAAAAAGAGACCGTCGTGCGCGGCTCGGTTTCGGCCAGCATGCGCGCTTTCAGCTCTTCATTGGAAACAAGGTTATGTAACACTGGCATGGTGTTTTTTCCTGCGTTTTTGAGAAGAATTTTGCGGCGGCTATGATACCCGATCTCATGAAAAATCAAACCGTCCTGATAAAAAGAATCTTTTCCGTCGAACTGAAAGCATAACCGGATCATCACGCCGGCAATTAGCGCCTATAGTTTCCCTGTTAATGAAATAAACGATCGCTACGGAGAACGCTGTATGAGTCACCTTTTCAACCCGATTACGCTGGGCAAGTTACACCTCGAGAACCGCATTGTCATCGCACCCATGTGTCAGTACTCCGCCGAGCAGGGCCGGGCGACCGCATGGCATCGCATTCATCTGGGTCATCTGGCGCTTTCCGGAGCAGGTCTGCTAATTATTGAAGCCGCCGCTGTTGAAGCGCAGGGACGGATCACGCCGCAGGATTTGGGCATCTGGAATGACGACACCGAACAGGCGCTGGCCGACGTGCTGAAAGACGTGCGCAGCTATTCCGCAATGCCGATTGGCATTCAGCTTGCGCACGCCGGGCGTAAAGCGTCCACCGACGTGCCGTGGCGCGGCGGTGGTTTTCTGCAACCCGAGCAGGGCGGCTGGCAGACCTCCGCACCTTCTGCCCTGCCCTTCAATGAGTCTGACGGCACGCCGCAGGCCCTGACGCTTGCGCGCATTGAGGAGATCAAACAAGCCTTCATTGACGCCGCGATCCGTGCCGACAGGCTGGGGCTGGATCTGATTGAGGTGCACGCGGCGCATGGCTATCTGCTGCATCAGTTCCTCTCACCGCTCGCAAATCAGCGCGATGACCAGTATGGCGGTTCGCTCGAAAACCGCATGCGCCTGACGCTGGAGGTGTTCCGTGAAGTACGTCGCGTGACGCCAGCCGATAAGCCGGTGGGCGTGCGCATTTCCGCCACGGACTGGGTTGAAGGCGGGTGGGATATTGCGCAATCCATTGCGCTCAGCCAGGCGCTGGGTAAAGAAGGATGCAGCTATATCCACGTCTCCAGCGGCGGCCTCTCGCCAGCGCAGCAGATCGCCGTTGGCCCGAATTATCAGGTGCCCTTCGCCGCTGCGATCAAAGACGCCGTGGACATTCCGGTTATCGCCGTTGGCCTGATCACCGACGCGGAACAGGCGGAAACGCTGCTGGCGAACCAGCAAACCGATATGGTGGCGCTGGCGCGCGGCATGCTCTACGATCCGCGCTGGCCGTGGCACGCTGCCGCCAGACTGGGTGAGAAAGTGCGCGCGCCGGAACAATACTGGCGCAGCGAACCGCACGAGGTAAAAGGTCTTTTTAAATCATAAGATGTTACCGCCCCGTCAGCCGGGGCGGTAAAATATGCTATCGATTCGGCAGCATGTTTCAGTTCATCCCCAAAAAATGGCACAATAAGCGATAATTCATACTTAGCGGGCAGCATAATGGTGCCCCTTTTTTTCGATCTGGAAACTCATGACTCAGCTTCCTCAATTCACCCGTGCGTTGCTGCATCCACGTTATTGGTTTACCTGGTTGGGCATCGGCGCGCTCTATCTGCTGGTGCTGCTGCCCTATCCCGTGCTTTATCACCTTGGCTGCGGACTTGGTCGTCTTTCAATGCGTTTTTTGCGACGTCGGCTGGAGGTGACGCAACGGAACCTCGAACTCTGCTTTCCCGATATGCCCGCCGCAGAGCGGGAAGCAATGGTCATGAGAAATTTTGAGTCCGTGGGAATGGGGCTGATTGAAACAGGCATGGCCTGGTTCTGGCCGGACTGGCGCATCAAAAAATGGTTTCACGTGAGCGGTCTGGAGCACATTGAGAAAGCGCGCACCGACGGCAAAGGCGTGTTGCTGATTGGCATGCACTTTCTGACGCTCGAACTGGGCGCGCGCATTTTCGGCATCCACAATCCGGGAATTGGCGTTTACCGGCCAAACGATAACGCGCTGCTGGACTGGCTGCAAACGTGGGGCCGGATGCGCTCCAATAAAAGCATGCTCGATCGCAAAGACCTGAAAGGCATGATCCGCGCGTTGAAAAACGGTGACATCATCTGGTACGCGCCCGATCATGACTATGGCCCGAAAAGCAGCGTCTTCGTGCCCTTTTTTGCGGTGGATAAGGCGGCGTCAACCAAAGGTAGCTATCTGCTGATCCGCAGCGGCCAGCCGGCGGTGATCCCGTTTGTCCCGCGCCGTCTGCCCCACGGTAAGGGCTATGAAATGGTGATTCTGCCGGAAGAGCAGGCGATGCCCGTTGACGATGAATCCGCCACCGCCGCGCGTATGAATAAAGTGGTCGAAAACGGTGTGCTGATGGCACCTGAACAGTACATGTGGCTGCACCGCCGCTTCAAAACCCGCCCGCCCGGCGAAACCTCTCTCTATTAGTGGTGTCAGCGGCAGCGCGTCTGCCGTAACCTCCTCCATCGTGCAGGCGCAACGGATTGCAGGTAATTAATTGGTTGATTAATAGACCAAAAATCCGTGGATATTTTTTTAGCTTCCGCGCTTTCTACCCGGAAATCTTCGACTATCCTTTCTAAAAACCTGCAAAAACTTTTATGGAGAATGCGATGAGCATGTTTGCAACGCTGGAAGAGGCTATCGACGCCGCACGTGAAGAGTATCTGGCGGCTAATCCGGACCTGAATGAAGAGGACGTATCGATCAGCCAGTTCAACCTGCAAAAGTACGTCATGCAGGATGGCGACATCATGTGGCAGGCTGAATTCTTTACCGATGAGGGCGACGAGGGCGAGTGCCTGTCACTGCGCAGCGGCGAGGCGGCACAGGCCATTTTCGACGGCGACTTTGATGAGATCGAACTTCGTCAGGAGTGGCAGCCGGAAAATACGCTGCACGAGTGGGACGAAGGCGAATTCCAGCTTGAACCGCCCGCAGACAGCGAAGAGGGCGCGGCGGCGGCGGAAGAGTGGGAAGATGACAATACCGATTCCGATCGCTGGGCGTAATTGCTAATCCCGATATCTGACCAAACGCACGCTTATTCGGGTGCGTTATTCATAAGGGCCGTGATGCGCATCCACCGGCAGCAGCAGCGTATCTACCACCATCGACAGCGGTAGATCAATAATCGTCAGAAAACGCCACGGCGTATCGCGAATATCCCACTGTACGCCCGGATAGAACTGATTACCGTGCCCCTGCCCTGGAACCGTGCGGCTGATAATACTACCGCAGCCGGTCAGCACGACCAGCGACGCCGACAGCGCCAATCCACGTAGTATCCTCATTATCATTACGACTCCGTTACTGAGAAAAATGTCATCTTAGCGCATCGCCGTGCAGGCAATCGGACGAAAAGAGGTTATTCCATGCCCGCCGCGTCAAACCAGTACGACGCACAAAAAAATACCGGTCAGAATAACTGACCGGCATCGTATTACGGCATCAAATGCTTACTTCGCTGGCGGAAGCGCCAGTGGATTCAGCGTCAGCGTTTTGTAGTAATCAAACCAGTCGTGATACTTATCCGCATGCTGCCACAAACGATAGTGCATTCGCGACAGCGTCACCGGATCGCTCATCAGCACCAGCCGCAGATCGCGATCGACCTTAACCGGTGAACGGCTCAGCGCCTGCTCAACGTGGCGATCGCGGGCAAATTCCAGGATGTCACTTTTCAGGTGACGGGAGGTCGCCATCGCGCTTGCCAGCGCATTAAAGGACGGATTGAGCACCGCGTGCATAAAGCCATCTTTTAACACGCGCTCACGGTTCAGTTCCAGATAGCGGTCAGTATCCAGCAGCTCTTTCGGCGGATCGAACTCTTCCGGGATCAGGAACAATTTCGCACGCTTCGAGGCGTTACCGGTGGTTGATCGGCTGGAAAAGACCGAAACAAACGGCGAGAGGATCAGCGAAAAGACGATCGGCGCCAGCCACCACAGAAAGTTCAGATCCAGCCAGCCCATGCCGATAGCCCATACCAGGCCCAGCGCCATCTGCGAACCATGACGTTTAAAGGCTTCGCTCCACGGCGTGGCATCATCATCACGCTGCGGCGAGTTCCAGACCACTTCCCAGCCGAGAAAAGCGCTGACCACGAACACCGTATGGAACAGCATGCGCACCGGCGCCAGCAGCACCGAAAAAAGCATCTCCAGGAACAGCGAGGCGAACACCCGCAATGCGCCGCCGTAAGGTTTTGCGCCTTTACACCAGATCAGTATCACGCTCAGCAGCTTCGGCAGGAACAGCAGCACCAGCGTGGTAGAGAAGAGCGCAATGGCCAGTTCAGGACGCCACTGCGGCCAGACCGGGAAGAGCTGCCGCGGCTGAAGGAAGTACTGCGGCTCCATCAGCGTGTGCACCACCTGCAACGCCGTCGACAGCGCCAGGAACAGGAACCACAGCGGCGCGGAAAGGTAGGACATCACGCCGGTCAGGAACACCGCGCGGTGAACCGGATGCATGCCTTTCACCAGGAACAGACGGAAGTTCATCAGGTTGCCGTGACACCAGCGGCGGTCGCGCTTCAGCTCGTCCAGCAGGTTTGGCGGCAGTTCTTCATAAGAACCCGGTAGATCATAAGCGATCCACACTCCCCATCCCGCACGACGCATCAGCGCCGCTTCCACAAAGTCATGTGAAAGAATAGAGCCGGCAAACGAACCTTCACCCGGCAGCGGCGCCAGCGCACAGTGCTCAATAAACGGCTGCACGCGAATGATGGCGTTGTGCCCCCAGTAGTGCGACTCGCCCAGTTGCCAGAAGTGCAGACCGGCGGTGAACAGCGGCCCGTAGACGCGGGTCGCGAACTGCTGACAGCGCGCATAGAGCGTATCCATGCCTGACGCCTTCGGCGATGACTGGATAATACCCGCGTTCGGGTTGGCTTCCATCATGCGCACCAGGCCGGTCAGACACTCGCCGCTCATCACACTGTCTGCGTCCAGCACCACCATATAGCTGTACTGGCTGCCCCAGCGGCGGCAGAAATCATCAATGTTGCCGCTTTTACGTTTCACGCGACGGCGACGGCGGCGATAAAAAATTCGCCCTTCCCCGCCGACATCACGCACCAGTTCCATCCAGGCTTTTTGTTCAGCCACGGCGATGTCCGGGTTGTAACTGTCGCTGAGAATATACACATCGAAGTGCTGCTGCTCGCCGGTTCTGACCACCGATTCCCAGGTGGCGCGCAGGCCAGCGAAGACGCGCTCGACGTCTTCGTTGCAGATGGGCATGATCAGCGCCGTTCTGTGCGCCGGATCGATAGCCTCGTTACCGGTTGTGCCGTAGGAAATACTGTATTTGTCTTTGCCTATCAGCAATTGCAGGAAGCCCATCAGCGCCGTCCAGAACCCGGCTGAGACCCAACAGAACAGCACCGCGAACAGGAACAGTATTCCGGTTTGCAGGACATAAGGCAGGAGCTGCAAAGCAGACTGTTGCCAGTTCTGATGGATCATATCCATCGGATCGATCAGCGCCCAGCCCTGATAAGGCAGGATGGTTTTCATATACCAGGTAGCGACGATGGTCTGCGCGATAGTCAGAATCAACAGGATATAGCGGCGAATCGATCCAACATGACGCCACTTCTCCTCCGCCCGACGCTCTTCCGCGCTGCTGTAGCGCGGAACGCTTTTGCGGCCACGCACCGAGTCCCACGCACGCGCAACCGGGTTGGTGCGCCACGCTTCAGGGTACATGGACGAGCGCTTATGCGGCGGCATCGCCTTCAGCGTGGTGCGATCGAGATGATCTTTATCGAACTGTTCGCCCTGCTCGCCGAGCGAGTCAGGCCAGCTCATCTCAATACGCGTTTTAACCGACTCAAGCGGCGCGTCGTCAGGCCGACACTCAATCGGCCCGCCGTCAGCCAGCGACTGATGCAGCTGGCTGAAAACCTCATCCGATTCGGCAGGTATCGAGGCCTGTAATCCACGCTTTCGATCGGGCGAAAGCGGGAGCACATCGATATAATCACTGGGTGTTGCAGTAGTCTTATTCATTGGCAGGCAACTGATAGCTCCAGGTTTCAGTCAGCGTTTTGTCGCCGTTGACCAGCGCAGCACGCATTTCCGTTGGCTGTTTTGCATCTTTGATACGCATACGCATCACCAGACGCCAGCCCTTGGTTACCGGGTTATAACGAACGCTGTTTTCCACCAGCTCACCGTTATCACCGATGCTCACCTGCGGCGTAACCGGGGTGTTTTCCGGTAACTGACTCATCTCCTGACCGGTAAAGTCAACGATAAAGGCCAGCGTGCCGTCCGGCTGGCGAACCAGGTTGGACTGCTTCACATCACCCGTTGAGCGCAGCGTATTGCTGACCCAGGCCGTTTCCGGCGAATGCAGCTGGCTTTCATCGCGCGTAAAGTGCAGGCGATATTTAAAATTCATCTCTTTGCCGGGTTCCGGCAGGCTTTCCGGCGTCCAGAAAGCAACGATGTTGTCGTTGGTTTCATCGGCGGTAGGAATTTCGACCAGTTCAATGCGGCCTTTACCCCAGTCGCCCTGCGGTTCAATCCAGCCGCTTGGGCGTAGATCGTAGCGGTCATCAAGATCCTGGTACTGATTGAAATCACGACTGCGCTGAAGCAGACCAAAGCCTTTCGGATTCTCAACGGTAAAAGTGCTTACCGCCAGATGTTTTGGATTATTCAGCGGACGCCAGATCCACTCACCGTTGCCGGCATGAATAGAGAGACCGTTGGAGTCATGGAGCTGCGGACGGAAATTGGTTGTCGGGGATGGCTGATTCGGCCCAAACAGGAACATGCTGGTCAACGGCGCAACGCCCAGCTTGCCGACTTTATCACGCAGATAGACTTTGGACTGTACGTCTACGGTGGTCTCACTTCCCGGTTTAATCAGGAAGCGATAAGCGCCGGTTGCTCGCGGGGAGTCCAGCAGCGCATAAATGACAAGCTGCTTATCCGACGGTTTTGGCCGCTGCACCCAGAAGGTTTTAAAGCGCGGGAACTCTTCGCCGGAGGGTAAAGCAGTATCAATCGCCAGGCCACGTGCGGAAAGACCATACACCTGGCCGCCGCCGATAACACGGAAATAGCTGGCGCCGAGGAAGCTGCTGATTTCGTCGTCTTTTTTATTTTTGTTATTCAGCGGATAGAGCACTTTAAACCCGGCAAAGCCCAGGTTTTTGACCGTTTCAGGGTCATGCTTAACGTTGCCAAAATTAAAATAGTCGGGTGAATATTTAATCTGTCGAACCGTCGATGCAGAAACTTCATTAATTTGCACCGGCGTGTCGAAGTACATTCCCTGATGGTAAAACTCAAGTTTGAATGGGGACTTCAACTTACTCCACCAGGCCTTGTCGCGATTGAACTGAATCTGCTGATAGTCAGCATATTTCATTTCACGCAGTTGGGAAGGCAAATTGCTTTTCGGCGCCTCATACCCTTTCCCGGCCAAATCCTTCGCCTGTTTTGCAACGTCATCAATGCTGAATGCCCAACCTGCGCTGGCATACAGTGAAAGCAAAACCGTTATGCCGATCTGGCTCATCAGTTTTGGCGTGTTTTTCATTTTAATCAGCACATCCCCCCCTTTCGTGTGCTTAAATCAATCGCATCCATATTAATGGATAATTCAGCTTTCCGACAGCGTAACGCTCACTTTGTTCATGTTTATCACGCGGGTAACTGACATCCACCGTATACAGATTCCCCTGATAGTATATCTGTGTTTGATCACATAAAGTAAGCGTTACGCTTTAGCCTGGTTCAGGGTGAACTGTTTTAGCAACTTATTGAATTGCGGATAGATATGATAAAAAAGACCCAGCAAAGAGAATATTTCCTTGATTCTGTCAGGGCCTGGTTAATGCTGTTAGGTATTCCTTTTCACGTTTCCCTGATTTATTCCACGCAGATTTGGTCAGTAAACAGCCTTGCGCCCTCGGTGTGGCTGACCATTTTTAATGATTTCATTCATGCATTTCGTATGCAGGTGTTTTTTGTTATTTCCGGTTATTTTTCCTACATGCTTTTTTTACGCTACAGCCCGCAACAATGGCTGAAGGTGAGGCTGGAGCGCGTCAGCATCCCAATGTTGGCGGCCGTGCCGCTGATTACCGTGCCACAGTTTTTTATGATCAAAGCCTGGACCACTAAAATTGGCGACTGGCACGGGCTGACGCTGTATCAAAAACTCAATGCGCTCTCCTGGGATCTCATCTCCCATCTCTGGTTCCTGCTGGTTCTTTCGGTGCTGACTCTTGCTGGCGTCTGGATGTTCAAACGGCTGCGCGACGGCGTGGCAAAAACAGACTATTCCGACCTGACGTGGGGCAAACTCAGCCTGATTATTCTGCTGTGCAGTCTCGCGTGGGGAACGCTGCGTCGCATGCTGTTTGTTTTCGAGCCGCAGCTATTAAGCGATGGCCTGTTTAATTATGCGGTAATGCAGTCGCTGTTTTTCCTGCCGTTTTTCATCCTTGGCGCGATGTCGTGGAAATATCCGGCAATCAAAGCGCTGTTTATCAAACCGGTTCCCTGGATCTTTTTCGGCGCGCTGGTGGCGTTTATCGGCTACGTCGCCAACCAGACGTGGAGCAAAGGTGAAGGCTGGCTGTACGAAATTGACGGGGTCATGTCGATGATGATGGGTCTATGGATGGTCAATGTGGTGTTTTCACTTGGGCATCGGCTGCTCAACAGCCATTCGCCGCGCGTGACTTACCTGGTCAACGCATCGCTTTTCGTTTATCTGGTTCACCATCCGCTGACCATTCTTTATGGCATTTTTATCGTGCCGACCATCAGCAGCAACACGCTGGGCTTTTTCGTCGGGCTGGCGTTTGTGTTCGGCATCGCCTTTCTGCTCTATGAGATCCACCTGCGTATTCCGCTGCTGCGTTTTCTCTTTTCCGGCAAGCCGCAGCGCCCTGCGGCGGCCGATACCGGAAAATCGCTACAGCAGCCACTCGATCGGTAAACGCCATACCAGCCGTACCAGCAGCCGCTGTATAAAGCGGGTACGCGGCTCATGCTTGTGTACCCGCTCTTTGTCACCCTCGCCGGGAAATTCCACCCAGTTGACGCGGCCCCATTTATCCAGCCGCAGTGTCCAGGCGCGATCGCGCATGCTGTTGATAAAACGCTGGTGAATGTTATCCGCCAGCGCTTCGCTCTCGATCACAAATCCCATTTCTGTATTCAGCATCGCCGAGCGCGGATCAAAGTTAAACGAACCGATAAAAACTTTTTTCCTGTCCACGCTGAACGTTTTGGCATGCAGGCTTGAGCCTGAGTTTCCGGTCAGGCCGCGATCGTGTGAAGGCTCACGCGCGTGGTGGGGCTTGAGTTCATACAGCGTGATGCCGTGACGCAGCAGTTTTTTCCGCCACCTGGCGTAACCGGCATGCACCACCGAGACGTCATTCGCCGCCAGCGAGTTGGTCAGGATGGCGATTTTCACACCGTTTCTCACCAGCGACAGCAGCTGCGCCACGCCCGCCCGGGTTGGCACAAAGTAGGCTGAGATGATATCAAACTGCGTCTGCGGCTTGCCGATCACCTCCATCATGCGCTGCGGCAGCATGGTTTTTGCGCGCGCGCGTCCCAGCCCTTTACGCGGATCGTCGCTGAGCAGGCGCGTCACCGCCCAGGTTAGCGACAGATCGCCGCTCTCCAGTTCCTGAACAAAAGCCGAGGCGTTAATTTTTTCCAGATAGCGCAGCACCTGCGGATCGTTGCGCCATGCCGTCGGCAGCGTGACCGCATCGCGCCCGTTTGCTTTATCCACCTCAACCACGCTGTTAAGCGGCTGCACCGCGCGGCTTTGCCAGTAGCCTTCAAAATCGCGCGTGACCTCCCCGACCACCGGCCCGACCGCCAGCACGTCAAGATCGGAAAAGAGCGGTTCATCGCCCGCACCGAAATACTCATCGCCGACGTTGCGCCCGCCGACAATGGTCGCCTCGCCATCGACGGTAAAGCTTTTATTGTGCATACGGCGATTCAGCCGTGCGAAGTCGCTGAGGTAACCCAGCGCGCGCAGCGTGCGAAAGGAGAAGGGATTGAACAGCCGTACCTCAATATTCTCGTGACGGCACAGCTCGCTCAGCGTTTCGTCCAGCCCGAGCGTATTGTTGTCGTCCAGCAGCAGGCGCACCCTGACGCCACGATCGGCCGCCTCAAGCACCGCGCTGAACAGCAACCGTCCGGACATATCGTTCTGCCAGATGTAGTACTGAATATCGAGCGTGAACTCAGCCATTGAGATCAGCAGATAGCGGGCCGCGAACGCATCCAGCCCTTCTTCAAGCGGGTGAATACCGCTCAGGCCGGGGTGCTGTTTCACCCTTGGCGCAATGGCGCGCGTCAGTCGCGTCTGAGCGCCCACCTCTTCATCCGGTAGCAGAGCTTCTGCCATAGTTTGTCCTTAAATTTTATGACGCGATAAACCAATATAGCCTGTGTCCGGCAGCCTCAGGCGTTATTTATCGCTTCGCTGTCAAATTCAGCAGGTTGCCTGCTGCCTGCAACGGCCTTTAGTCTAGACTTAGCCGATAGATCCGCGTCAGTACGTGTAATGAGGAATCGCTATGATCGCACCAACGCAGGCTGTAAAAACGACGCCGCATCGCCCAACGCTGTTTAAAAGCTTTTTTCAGGGCAGTTTTGCCTGCTCAACCGCCTGCCGTGATGAGGGGCGGCGCGTTGACCTGGTCATTAACAGCGGCCACGATATGCTGTTGGACAAGGACTACGCCCGTCTGGCGGAAGCGCAGTTGCTGACGGCGCGTGACGGTGCGCGCTGGTATCTGATTGAAGAGAAACCTGGCGAATATGACTGGTCGACCTTCCTGCCAATGCTGCATGCGGCGGAGAACCAGGGGCTGGAAATCATCTGGGAGCTGGCGCACTTCGGCTGGCCGTCGCATCTGGATATCTGGCAACCCGCGTTTGTCGACAGCTTTGCCGCTTTTGCGCGCGCCATGGCGATCCTGATGCGCAACGAAGGCTATACGGCCCCTTTCTTCACGCCGGTGAATCAGATCTCCTTCTGGTCATGGGCCGGGGCGGATGTCGCCTGGTTCAATCCTGGCGTAAGCGGACGCGGACACACGCTGAAGCAGCAACTGGTCAGAGCCTCCATTGCCGCCATGCGGGCGATCCGGGAAGAGCTGCCCGCCGCCCGGTTCGTATTAACCGATCCGCTGGTCTACGTCGCGCCCGTTGATGATTCTGCCGCCGCCCGTGAGGAGGCGGAACGTCAGCACAACGCGCAGTTCACCGCCTGGGATATGCTGGCCGGTCGCTGCGAACCAGAACTGGGCGGCGAGGCGTCTCTGCTGGATATCATCGGGCTTAACTACTATCCGGATAATCAGTGGTTCAGCAACGGCGATCCGCTGGATATCGATAACACCGCGAGGCGCAGTCTCGCCAGCCTGCTGGAGGACGTGTGGCAGCGCTATCAGCGCCCTCTGCTCCTGGCGGAAACGGGCGCAGAGGGCAACGCGCGCGTGGCCTGGCTGAACGGCGTGGTGGAACAGGTGACTCAGGCGATGGATCTCGGCGTGCAGGTGGAAGGCATATCCCTTTTTCCGGCGGTTGACTACCCGACATGGGCCGACGCGCGACGCTCGCCCGGCGGGCTGTTTGGCCTGCCCGATGCCAACGGCAATCGCACCCTGTATGAGCCCTATGCGCTGACCATTCGCAGCCAGCAAATCAGATTCAGAAACGGAGGACGTGGCGCTCAGGAAACGTGAGTGTCCACTTTTATGCATTTTTCGGGGAGGGTTGCTTCTTCGGAAGTCAGGCGCATGTCTGAGATCCATGTGAGGGTAAACATCACAATGATGGTGATCAGGCAGGCGGTCAGCAGTCCTACCAGCGCCAGCAGCTTATCGTCTTTCGCATCCATTCTTGTCTTGCTCCTTAAAGGTGGCCTCTCTTCGGCAGCTCGTCAGCCGCACGCAAAGTATAAGTGCAAAACCTGTTACTGCAACCTGTACTAAAGGTGATGATAAAGCGTGGCGCGCGGGCAATAAAAAGGGCCGCATCTGCGGCCCGACAGCTTAAAAATCATAAGAGAGCGAGAGCTTCAGCTCGCGCGGATCGCCCTGATAGATATAGGTGCCGTAGTTTTCAACGCCTGACCAGTACTTCTCGTTGGTCACGTTCTCCACCGCCAGGCGCCAGGTTAAATCGTTTTCCTTAACGCGCATCCGGTAGCGCATACCCAAATCCAGCGTGGTGTAACTGTCCAGCTTTTTGGTGTTGGCCTGATCCGCATACTGTGAGCCGGAGTGCGTCAGACGGGCCAGCGCGGTCAGCCCTTCAACCGGCTTGATATCATACTCCGCGCTCAGTACGGTGTAGAAATTCGCCACGCCCACGGCATCATTGCCATCGTACTGCCCGTCCTGGGTTTTGCTCATTTTTGGATCGAGCCAGGTGGCGCTGCCGTTGAGGCGCACGCCATAAACCGGCTCGCCAAAGACGTTCAGCTCCACGCCGCGGTTACGCTGTTCGCCATACAGGCCAAAAATATTGGTTTGCGGATCGATAATCCCGGTAGGTTTTTTGATTTCAAACAGCGCCAGCGATCCGCCGACGCGACCATAGTCGAGTTTCACGCCCACTTCATTCTGTTTGGAGAGCGAAATTCCCGTTACCTGACCGACGTTAACCGCGCCGCTTGATGCGCTTTCGCCAGGCTGGAGCGCCTCAATATGGTTGGCATAAAGCGAGACGGACTCCCAGGGTTTGACCACCAGCCCATAGCCCGGCGTCCAGCGCGATTTAGTAAAGCGGGCATCGCTGTCTTCAGTCTGCGTTCCGTACGCATAGTTGCGCACCACCACTTTCTGATGACGCGCGCCGACGGTCAGCAGGATTTTGTCGTCAACAAAGCCCAGCGTATCGGCCAGCAGAACGCCCTGGGTTCTGATGCGGCTGGTAGCACGCGGATCGTCCAGATCGCCGCCAAAGAAGGTGTTCGCCGGTTTCTCAACCGCGTCGGGCTGATAAATATTGGTGGCAACCGGCGACAGCGCCATACCATAGGCGGTTTTTTCACGCTTCGTCTGCGCAGAGTAGCCGACGTTCACGCTGTGGCTGACCATGCCGGTGTCGAATTTTCCGCGCACGCCGGTCATGCCGCTGAAGGCATCGACAATTTTATTGGTATTCATGTTGCCAATAGTGGCGGCGCCCGTTTGATCAGTGACTTTTGGCGAGGCATAGGCGCCGGTTTCATGCGAATGCTGCCCACCCACGGCGCCGTAGAGCGTCCAGTCCGGCAGCAGATCGTACTCCACGCGCGCCATGCCGAATTCGCTTTCCAGATCGCTGTAGACCCAGTCCTGGCTGTAGTTGCTGGTGCCGCGCGGCACCTCAGGAATGAAGTCCACACCGCTGATGTTTACGCCAAGCCGCCCGCCGTGAAACGCCTGTTTCTGATAACCCATATCCAGCGACGTACGCAGTTTGTCGCCGCGGTAATCCAGCCCGAGCGACGCCAGCGTGGTGCGACGTTTCTCGTTATCCACCGCCGTTTCGCCTTCGCGATGCAGCAGATTGACGCGCGCGCCCCACTCGTTGTTGTCACCAAAACGACGTCCGCTGTCCAGCGAGGTGCCAACCTGAGACGCCGAGGTGTAATCCACGCCGAGGCGCGTTAACGGCGTGTCTTCCGCATGTTTTGGTTCGAGGTTGATCATACCGCCGACGCCGGAAACGGCCGCGCCGTTGATCAGCGCATTTGAACCCTTGAACACTTCAACGCGATCGATCATCTGGGTGGACACCACCTGGCGCGGCATAACGCCGGGCAGCCCGCCCAGGGTGATATCGTCGCCGTCAAGCGTAAAGCCGCGAATGCGGTAGGTTTCGGCAAAGTTGCCATAACCCTGAACATTCTGTACGGACGCATCGTTAGCCACCACTTCTTTCAGCGTGTTGGCCTGCTGATCCTGAATCATTTTCGAGGTGTAGCCGACGACGTTGAAAGGTACGTTATGCGCATTCTGCTCGCCGAGCATGCCAAGACGGCCACCGTTAGCAATCTGTCCGTCCAGCCAGGCGGGAACCAGCTCATCGCCGCCCGGCTTAAAATTTTCCGGCATGGCTTCCACGGTCATGGTGTTGTCTGAGTTGTCAGCCGCAGGAGCGGCAAATGCAGGCGGGATCGCTGCGCCAATCAGCACCGACAGCAGCGTAAGTCTGAAGCCGGTGCAGGAGGTCGTGAGGTGTGCCATTTCGTTACCCTGATAATAATGCAATTGATAATAGTTTTTATTCGAATTGCGATTATCGTCAGAGTGCTTCTAATTGCAAGCAAAAATGACAGCGTGTCACTTTACTTAACCTTTCAGTCGCGCCAGCGGCGGAAAATCAGTGAGGTATTGATACCGCCAAAGGCAAAATTGTTCGACTGAATGTAGTCGGTTTGCAGTACGCGCGGCTGATGCATGATGTAGTCCAGATCGCCGCAGTCGTCGGCCGGCTGCGTGAGGTTCAGGGTGGGCGCAAACCACCCTTCGCGCATCATTTCAATGCTCATCCACGCCTCCAGCGCGCCGCAGGCGCCGAGCGTATGGCCGAAGTAGCTTTTTAAAGAGGAAATGGGCGTGCGGTTGCCAAACAACGCCGCCGTGGCAAGGCTTTCCGCCACGTCGCCGCGATCGGTCGCGGTGCCGTGCGCGCTGATATAGCCAATGTCCTGCGGCGTCAGTCCGGCCATGCGTAACGCGCCTTCGATGCAAATCTGCATCGTCTCGCGCTGAGGCTGGGTGATGTGCGCAGCGTCGCAGTTGGTATAAAAGCCCACCACCTCTGCACAGATCGTTGCGCCGCGCGCGCGCGCATGCTCAAGCTCTTCCAGAATCAATGTGCCGGCTCCCTCGCCGATCACCAGACCGTCGCGGTTTTTGTCGAACGGCGAAGGCGTGCTCTCTGGCGCATCGTTACGCTGGCTGGTGGCAAACAGCGTGTCGAAAACGGCGGCTTCGGAGGGGCACAGCTCTTCCGCGCCGCCCGCCACCATCACGGTCTGATAACCATGGCGGATCGCTTCCCAGGCATAACCAATCGCCTGGCTGCCGGAGGTACAGGCGCTGGAGGTGGGGATCACCCGACCGCGCAGGCCAAAAAACAGCCCGGCGTTCACCGCTGCGGTGTGCGGCATCATCTGCACGTAGGTGGTGCCGGTAATATTATTGGTGTGCTTTTCGGTCAGCATGGTGGCGAATTCGCTGACCGGCCCGGTGCTGCCGGTTGACGATCCATAGGCGATGCCGGTTTCTCCGCCGGTAAGGACAGGATGCTCCAGCAGGCCTGCCTGGGCCAGCGCCAGTTCGGTGGCCCGCGTCGCCAGCAGCGAGACGCGGCCCATGGAACGGATGCGCTTGCGCGTATAGTGCTCAGGCAGAGTGAAATTCTCTACCGGCGCGCCAAGCAGCGTATTCAGTCCGTCGTAAACCTGCCATTCCGGCATTTTACGCACCGCGTTGCGTCCGGCGCGCAGCTTTTCGCTCACCTGTTCCCAGTCGTTGCCAAATGCGGTAACGCCCCCCATCCCGGTGACCACCACGCGCCGCATCACAGCATGCCTCCGTTAATGGAAATAACCTGTCGCGTGACGTAGCCCGCGATGTCCGACATCAGATAGCCTGCCAGTCCGGCCACTTCCTCCGCTTCGCCCATGCGCTTCATTGGGATCATGCGCATGGCCTCTTCCGCTGCGGCCGCCTCCATGTTGAGCATGCCGGTATCGATTAGTCCCGGCGCGATGCAGTTCACCGTGATCCTGCGCTTCGCCAGCTCAATCGCCAGCGCTTTCGTGGCGCCGATGATGCCTGCCTTGGCGGCGCTGTAGTTCACCTGCCCGCGATTGCCCATCAGGCCGGAAACGGAAGAGAGCGTGATGATCCTCCCGCCTTTGCGCAGGCCGATCATCGGCATGATGCAGGGCTGGATGACATTGTAAAAGCCGTCGAGGTTGGTGCTGATGACGCTGTCCCAGTCCTCTTCGCTCAGTGCGGGAAATGCGCCGTCGCGGGCGATCCCGGCGTTGCTGACCACACCGTACCACGCGCCGTATTGCGCAATATGCGCCTCAAGACCTTCCCGGCAGGCTGCGCGATCGGCAATATCAAAACCGATACATCGCGCCGTGCCGCCCGCCTGTACGATCAGCCTGCGCGTCTCCTCTGCGCCAGCCTCATCGCGATGATAATGCACGGTAACAGCAAAGCCGTCCGCCGCCAGCCGCAGCGCGATAGCCCGCCCGATGCCTTTACTGCCGCCCGTCACCAAAACAGAACGCGTCATCCTTTTTTACCCTGTTGCAGAAGTTGTTGTAATTCGTTTTCATCGGGCTGCCAGGTATTGAGCCTACCGCTGGCCAGATGCTGCCCCTCAGCGTCGATCTCGCCCTCAAAGCTGCCGATTTTTTCATCGCGCATCAGCAGATGTACCGACACGGTGAGCGTGGCACCCGCCGGAAAAGCGGCCCTGTCGCAGCGGAAAGCCCGTGCGCCAAGCAGCATGCCCAGCACGGGTTTGCCGTCGGTATGCTGGCGGTGATGCCAACCCGACCACACGCCAATGGCCTGGGCGATCATCTCCACGCCAAACCAGGCCGGAAGCGCGCCGTCCACGTCTAAAAACGGTGCCAGAACGCCGTCTGGCGACACCACGACCTGACAGGTTGCGCCTTCGTCGCTTACCGCCAGCACCCGTTCAAGCAGCACCATCGGCGTTTCATGCGGCAGATAATCCACCGCCTCGTCAAATTCAGCCATTGTGTTTCCCTAAAATCAAACAGGTATTGTTACCGCCGAAGGCAAAGGAGTTGCTGAGAATGAACGGTCGCTGAAGCGGCTGCGGCGTAACCAACAGGCCAAACGGCGCCAGCGTGTCGTCCGGATCGCGCACGCTGAAATCCTGCGGCGGCAGCGGCAGATCCTGCGTCAGCAGCAGCCAGCACAGCGCAGCCTCGCAAATGCCCGCCGCGCCAAGCGTGTGCCCGGTCAGATGCTTGGTTGAGCTACAGGGCACGGCTTCACCAAAGATAGCGCGCACCACGTCGGCCTCAATGCGATCGTTGAGCGGCGTGGCGGTGCCATGCAGGTTAATGTAACCCAGCGCCTCCGGCGGTAAACGGGCCTGGCGGAGCGCCATATTGATGGCCTTAACAGCGCCTTCTCCCTGCGGATGCGGTGCCGACATGTGCCAGGCGTCCGACGATTCGCCCACGCCCAGCACCGCAATCTCCTGCGGCGTGCGCGTCAGCAGCATCAGCGCCGCGCCTTCGCCAATGGTGATGCCGTCTCGCCCTTTGCTGAACGGCGCACAGCGCAGCGGCGAGAGCGACTCCAGACTGTCAAAGCCGTTTATCGGCATGCGGCTCAGCGTATCCGCACCGCCGACGATAGCGACGTCCGCCAGCCCGGCCTCAATCAAACGTGCGCCGCTGATCAGCGCGCGGGCGCTTGAAGAACAGGCGGTGGAGAGCGTATAGCAGGGGCCGTTCAGTCCAAGGTAATCGGCGACAAAGCGCGAGGGATCGCCCAGCTCCTGTTGAGCGTAGCGCCAGGTCGCGCGTGCTTCTGAGATATAGCAGTCCGCCTCATCCAGCCCGGAGGTGCTGGTGCCAAGCACCACCGCCACGCGATCTTCGCCATAAGCGGCTATCGCCTCGTCGATCTGCGGACGAATTTGCGCCAGCGTCGCCAGCAGCAGCTGATTGTTGCGGCTGTTGCTGGCGGCCAGCGCTGCGGGAACGGTCGGCAGATCCGCCTCTACCCGCCCGGTCCAGCACGGTTTACCAGCCAGCAGCCAGCCGCTGTCGGCGCGCATGCCCGGCGCATTGCCGTGGCTGAGGTTTTGCGCTATTTGCGCCATGTCGTTACCCAGCGCGTTAAGCATGGCGACGGCTGAAATGTAGATCATGGCGAATCCAGATCCTGAATAGTGATGTGATAGCCAAAGACAAACTGCTGAACAGAAACGGGCTCGCGCGTTGCGCCGCGCTGCATGTAACGAATTTCCGTTACCGTTTTGCCGTTTTCATCGCGTAACAGGCGACGGTCGCCCTCATCAACCAGCGTCCAGCCTCCAGGCAATTGTGAACGCCAGGCGTCGATCGGCCAGTGGCTGAGCATGATATCAGCCAGCACCTGGCTGGCTGGCGGCAGCTCCGGCAGCACAACCGACTGTTCGCTCTGCACGCCGTGCCGATCGTAGCTGACCCTGAACAGACGAATGCCCAGCGCAGAGAGCCCTGCCAGCGTCAGACGCTGTCCGTCAGCGCTCAGCAGCACCATCAGCGACTGCTGTTTGCCTTTGAAGGTGCCGGTCAGCAACTGTTGACGACTGAATGGCGGGTCGATATCCGGCGCGGGCAGCGTTACGCGCACGCCCGGCTTCAGCCAGGCCTGCGGACGGGTACTCTCCTGCTTTCCGGCGCAGCCGGTTAGCAGCAGCATGGCCAGTGCGGCCAGGGCAACGATCCTCATCTCTTTTTCCTTGTCGTCGGCATCGCCAGCGGCGCAAGCAGGAAGGCGGTAAAAATGCCGCTACAAAGCACAATACCAAAACTGGCGATGGCCTGGGTGCTGCTGAATACCAGCATGCCAAGCGTCAGCAGCGCGACGGTCATCGCCAGCGTCACCGCCAGTAAGGTGGTTATCGGCGTGCCGCGTGGATTACTGAAGAACAGCGTGTAATTAATACCGATCCCCAGCACCAGCACCAGCGCAAGCAGCGAAAACAGGTTCAGCGCATGCCCGCTCAGCGCCAGCGCCGCCAGGCCGCCGCCCAGCGACAGCAGCGAAGGCAGAAACGCCCGCACGCCCTGACGCAGGCCAAGCCGTATGATAAAGCTTAACGCAATCGCCAGCAGCGCCGCGCCCAGCAGCCAGCTCATCAGCCCCCGGTAAAAGGCAAACAGCTGGTCAAAAGTCGCTTTACGATCGATCCAACTGACGCCGGGGAGCGATGCCGCCAGTGATTTCATCGCCTGAGGATTTTTTACCTCTTCAACCGGCACCAGCACCGCGCTGCGGCCATCGCTGAGCGACATCCACAGCAGCCGCCAGCCTTCGCTGTTGGGGCTGGCGAGCCATGCCTCCGGCGTCAGCGTCATTGAAGAGAGATCCGCATCGCTTACCGTGACGCCCGCGTCACGCAGGCGACTCATCACCGTGGGCGCCGCCTGCTTCAGCAGCCGCAGGTCATTGGCCTGCTGCGCCTGCGATAAGAGCGGCAGCAGGCGATAATGCGCCACCCAGCCCTTCTCGCGCGCGGCGGCAAGCTGCGGCGCCAGCGCCTCAACACGTTCCAGCGTTTGCTGCGCGCTGTCGCCCCACACCGCCAGCCAGGTTTGATCTGCGCGCTGCCCGGTCAGTGCCGCGATCTGCTTCTCCTGCGCCAGCAGCGCGGGCGGGGGCGCTTGCAGTTGCGCAATATCATCATCAATGCGTAGCTGCATCAGGCCGCCGGCGGAGATTGCTGCCACCAGCAGCGGCAGCCCGACACGCAGCCATCGACGGCGACGCCAGCCGCTTAACCAGCGCCCCATCACCGCCAGCAGAGGCACCGGCCTGACCGGCAGCCCTTTTACCAGCAGCGGATACCAGCAGATAACCGTCAGGCACGAGGCCGAAAGCCCCGCCGCCGCAAACACGGCCAGCTGGCGAATGCCGGGAAACGGCGCCAGCATCATAATCAGATACGCAATGGCCGCCGTTGCCAGCGCCATCAATAAGGCACGGATCACTTTGCGCAGGCTTTGCAACGGCGTGGCGTCAGCGCCGTGGATCATTCGCTCGGTCAGGTAATAGAGCGTGTAGTCCGCCGAAATGCCGACGATGCTCATGCTCATCACCAGCGTCATCAGGTGAAGCTCGCCAAAGCAGAGCAGCGTGACCACGGCGCCCGCCAGCGCGCCGATACTGACCGAAACGGCGCACAGCACCAGCGGTCGCGGCGAGCGGAACACGGCGAAGATCAGCAGCAGCACGCCGCAAACGGTCGCCGCGCCCAGCGTGGAAATATCGTGTTTCGCCTGCTGGCTGGCGTAATCGCTGAAAAAAACCGTACCGCGCGACAACAGCTGTGCGTCAGGGTAGCGCGCGATTAGCGCCGTTTTCAACGCCGCCATCTGTTCAACCAGCGCGTGGCTCTGCTGCATATCAAACGAATTGCCGTTAAGCTCGCCGTGCAGGAAATACCAGACGCGGCCCTGCGCATCGATGGTGGTCAGCCAGCCGTCGCTGAGGCCAAGGCGGCCGCCATTTTGCTGCATCGCCAGCTGCGCGCCGCGCACCAGCAGCAGCGGATCGTGATTCAGCTCCTGCGCGCCGACGCCCGCGAAAGCGGAATAGAGCTGCGCCAGCACCCAGTCGGCCTGCGCTGCGCCATGATGTTGCAGCCTGGCGCGCGTCGCCGCATCCAGCATGGCATTGCGGTGCTGCCAGGCGAATTTCCCCCACGTCTGCTGCTGCTCCGCCGTCATCGGCCCCTTGATCGCTGTTAATGCGGGCAGCGCCATCAGCCGCTGCTGCCACCACTGCGCCACGCTCGCATCCGCCTGCCTGCCGGGACTCACCAGCCACACCATCTGGCGATCCAGCCGCTGCATAAAGCCCTGTTGCAGCGCGGCGGGCATCTCACCCATCGCCTGCTGCGGCAGCAGAGCCAGCACGCTACTGTTTACTGTGGCGCGCGGCAGCATCACCGCCAGCGCCGCCGCCATCAGCAGACAGAGCGTCAGCCAGCCGAGCGCAAGGCGCTTGTGCGGTTCAGAAAACAAAACGTTGCCGCTCGTCATCGGTGAGCGTTTCCGGCGTCGCGTGCTGGTTGCTGAGCAGGATCAGCGTATTATCGCCCTGCCGATCCCGCAGTTGGATCGTCTCCAGCCAGGTCGCGCCGGTCAGCGTCAGCGAGTTAAACAGCTTGTCCAGCGGCGAAGTTTTCGGCGTCAGCACCAGCCGCCACTTCTCCTGCCCTTCATCCTGAAAATCCAGCCGGAAGTTCTGCTCCAGCACCTCTCTGTCGGCCTGAAACAGCGCGCGCAGCAGATGATTAAACTGGAACATTTGCGGATTGCTCTCTTTGGTGACGATCTGCGGCGTCTGGCCGTTCATGACCTGTACCATGCGCGTGTCGTCGAGCACCAGCGTCATCGGGAAAGGCTTCGCCTGATGCCACCACAGGCCGTTTTCGCGCGCGATAAGCAGCTCACCGCTGGATTTCAGCGGCTGCGCCATGCCGTTGATCTCGCGGATCTGGCTGAAGTTTGCCCGCACCACCGGCTGGCCGGCGAAACGTTGCTGAAGTGCCTCCAGCGTCACCGCTGGCGCAGCGGCGCTGAACAGCAGCAGCGCGGCAAAAACAACTCTGAACATCATGCCACTCCCAGTCGTTCAAACAGGATGGGCGGAGAGACAAAGCTCAGCGCCTGGCTGTTTTCCTCTACCGCCACCTGGATGGTATAGCCGCTGGTGGTGCGCTGTCCGCTCGCCGCGTCAAAGATCTGATAACCAATACGAAGTCGGTTTTCATACTCTTCAAGCGTCGCCCGCACCCGAATGGCCTGCTCGAAGGTCAACGGCGCACGGTATTTCACCCGCGTATCCACCACGGGCCACAGGTAGCCGGAGGCTTTCATTTCCCGATAGCCGTAGTTAAAGGTTGCCAGCAGCGCCTCGCGAGCAATCTCAAAATAGCGAAAATAGTTGCCATGCCAGACAACGCCCATCGCATCCACATCGTGAAACGGAATGCTCAGTTCAACGTCAACGGTAAAACGCGCATCGTTTAACACTGTTACTCCTTATTTTCCGTGCGGGATTGGTCCGGCAACTGCCAGAAATCGAAAAAGTTAAACCAGTCGAGCGGCGCAAGGTAAGCATGCGCGGCCAGCCGGGACGCATAGCGATCCACCGTCTCCTGCAACGCCTGCTCGCGGCTGGCGCGGGGCAGCAGGAGCGGATCGGCAAAATGTTCGCAGTGCAGCCGCAGTTTGCCCTGCTGGCGGATGGCGAACATCAGCAGCACCGGGCAGCGCAGCGCCGCCGCCAGCACAAACGGCCCCTGCGGGAAAGGCGCAGGCCGCCCTAAAAAATTGCTCCAGCAAACCCTCCGCACGCCGCCGCGCTGGCGGTTCACCGCGGTGCGATCGCCGACGATGGCCACCCATTCCCCGGCGTCGAGCTTCTGCTTCAGCAGGATGGCGGTATCCGGCCCGATCGACGACACCGGAATTACATGCTCGCTGGCCTCGGGAGCGATTTCGTCCATCACCTGACGGAAACGCTGCGCGTTATCGGTAAAGACCAGCGCATTGATAACCAGCCCGCTGACCTGCTGCGCCAGCGCCCGACAGGCTTCAATATCACCCAGGTGCGAGGCGAGGATCAGCCGACCGCCGGGCGCTTGCAGCAGCGCTTCAGCGCCCGGCGCGAAATCGATCTCTTTTCCCCAGCGCAGATCGCCGCGCCAGCTGGCAATCTTTTCAATCATCGCATCGCCAAAACGCAGGAAGTGGCGAAAACTGTTGAGGCGGCCGGGCAGCGCAATCTGCTGCGCCGCCGCATGCTGCTGTATGGTTTTCAGCCACTGCCGCGACGCCTGCCGCTGCTCGCCGCCGCTCAGCCAGTAAAAACCGGTGACCGGCCAGAGGAACAGCGTAAAGACGCGGCGTCCCGCCAGGCGGTAGATCCACAGCATAAACTTCATTCCAGCCAGCCCGCGACGCTCTTCAACGCCCGCCCAGTGCGCGCCGCGCCGCTTTTTAAGCAGCGCGGGAATGCGCGGCAGCATGCCGAAAAACAGCCGCGTGTGCATCCACGAAATACGCAGGTTATCGCGGAGCGCATCGAAATGCGAAAGGCCGTTCTGCGGATAGATGACGCGGGTAGCGATAAAGCGGCTGGGGGTGCCCGCCCAGTAAAGACGCACCATCACCTCGGTATCGAAGTCCATCCGCTGCCCCAGCGGATGCCGCGTCGCCAGCGCCAGCGTGGCGGGCAATGGATAGACGCGAAAACCGCACATGCTGTCTTTAATCGACAGCGACAGCGTCTCTATCCATACCCAAAAGTGGGTGACGTAGCGCCCGTACAGCCTGGATTTGGGAACTGAATCGTCATACAGCGGCTGACCGGAAATCAGGCAGTCCGGATGCGCTTTGGCCTCCGCCAGCAGGCGCGGGCAGTCTTCGATCTGATGCTGGCCATCCGCATCCACCTGAAGCGCGTGGGTAAAGCCCGCCGCCGCCGCCGACTGCAATCCGCGCATCACCGCCGCGCCTTTTCCCTGGTTGCGCGGCAGGCGGATCAGCGTGACACGTTCATCACGCAGACTGTCCAATCGCGCGCGCGCAGGCGCGTCGCTGCCATCATCAATGATAAACACCGACAGCCCGAACGGCGAAAGCCTCTCCAGCACCTCCGCGATCGTTTCGCCGTGGTTATAACAGGGGATCACCACGCAGGGGTTAAATTCAGTTAGCGACACAGGAGAATTTTCCCACTGCTGGCGCGCTGCGGCGCGTCTGCGCCGGTTACCGCATACTCAAACAGCAGCCGGTTGGTTTCAACCTGCCAGCGCAGCGTCAGGACAAGCGTCGCGCCAGGCAGCACCGGCTGCTGAAACTTGACGTTTTCTATGGCGCTGAAGCGGTACGCCGGCGCCAGCAGCGCCGTGCCGTAGTGCATCACCCAGTCGATCTGAGCCACGCCGGGCAGGATCGGCTGAGTGGGAAAATGGCCGCGAAACCAGAAGAGACAGGGATCGGCGCGCAGCGTGAGCACGGCGGAATTCTCTTCCCGCTGGCGGGAGAGTTCAACGGGCAGCATAAAATAACTCCTGTATTTGCGGCCAGGCACGTTTGCTCTGACTGTTTTGTGGAATTGATTCCACCACCCGCCAGTAGCGCGGCATGGCAACCGGTTCCAGCCAGCGGTGCAGCGCCTGCCGCCACTGCTGGCGAAGGCTGAGTAACTGTCGCGCGGTGACATCGCTGTCCAGCACCAGCACCACGCCGACGCCGCAGCGTTCAGGCCGCGTGATCACCAGCGCGGCGGCGTCCACCACGCCCGGCAGCGCCAGCAGGCGGCGTTCGATTTCGCTCAGCGACACGCGCTTGTCCTCAATTTTAACAATTCTGTCGTGACGACCGCAAAGCCGGAAGCCATCGGTGCTGAACCGGAGTTTGTCATTCAGCAGCAGCCCGCCGGACTGCGGGATCAGCGGCGAACGTACCCGCCAGTTTTGGCGTGCGTCCTGCGAGAAGGCGACGCCGTCGAACGGCTGCCAGGGTTGCCCTTCATGGACAAAGCGCCGCGTCGCCAGCACGCCGGTTTCCGTGCTGCCGTATATTTCATCCACGGGCTGACCGAACCACTGCCCCGCCGCCTGCGCATGCTCCCAGGCCAGCGTGCCGCCTGCCGAGACGATCAGCTGACACGCGGGCGCGCGCAGCGAACGATCCAGACGACGCAAAAAGGCCGGACTGCTGATAAAGACGTAGCGCTGATGAGCGTCCTGCGCGGCGAGCTGTTCGCTGTAAAGCACCTGGCGGCTGTCGAAGGGAATGCCGCAGGCCAGCGGCAGAATAATGCGAAAGGTCAGCCCGTAAAGATGCTGATGGCTGACCGAGGCGATCACGGTGGCGTCCTGCAACTGCGGCGACCAGCGCCTGGCCAGCCAGCCGGCCTCCCTGTCGAGGCAGTGTAGCGGTTTGATCACCTGCTCCGGCCTGCCGGTGGAACCGGAGGTGAAGAGGATCACCGCCGCATCGGGCGCGATGGCGGGCAGCGGCGGCAGCGGCCCGTTTTCCGCCAGCGGAAGCGTCACCACCGGGCAGTCGAGCGCGAAATCAAGGTCGGTCAGCACGCCGTCAAAATCATCGCGTTGCTCCTGTAGCAGCGCTTCGCGGCAGTGGCCGGGTATCACCGGGGTTTTTCCCGCGTGCAGCGCGGCGAGCAGCGCCACGCTGAAGAGATAGCTGTCGTCGAAGCACAACGCCCAGCGCCGCTGCGGCTCCGCCATCAGCCGGTGGCCGAGGGTGACGATATGCCGCTGCCATTCCGCGCGCAGCAGGGTCTGGCCTCCCCGGCGGGCGACGATGCCTGCGTGCTGCCGGGTCAGCCAGGCGTTGATCGGCTGCGTCAGCATTTTATGCCCGCGCCCTGTGACGCTGGCGCAGCAGCCATTCTCCGGCCATCAGCGATCCCATCAGCAAATAACTGAACAGCCCGTTCCACCATGTCCACCAGCGAAGATCGTCTGCCAGGCAGGTCATCAACGCGACACCGCCGTTAACGATAAAAAACAGACACCATACCTGCGTCACGCGCCGCGTCCAGCGGATCGCCGCTGCCGGCAGCGCAGGCTCTTTCAGTCTGGCGATGCGCTCCACCAGCGGCATGTCGCTGAGCAATGACGCGGCGAAAAGCAGCAGCATCAGAGCGTTAACCACCACCGGATACCACATCAGCAGATGGCCTTTATTCAGCAACAGGCTGACAAGGCTCAGACCGGCGCCCGTAGCGGCAAGCCAGCGTCCCACCAGCGCCCTTTCTCCGGCGCGCCCGCGCAGCGCCAGCAGGCGCAAAAGAAAGAGCACGATCGCCAGCGGCAAAAGCCAGCGCCATGCGGGATGAGTGAGCGTGAACCAGACCAGCAGCGGCCAGGCGGCCATCAGCAGCGCATTCAGCAACGGCATCACAGGGTGCGCCACAGCGATCAGCCTTCGTGGATCAGCTGTTCGACGGCGTCGACCACGTCCTGCACGGTACGCACCGACTTAAAGATTTCAGGCCTGATTTTACGCCCGATGCGCTTTTGCAGATGAACCACCATATCAACGGCGTCGATGCTGTCCAGCTCGAGATCTTCATAAAGGCGGGACGTCGGCTTGATGTCACCGGCATCCAACTCAAACAGTTTCACCAGCAGATCGGTGATTTCCTGGTAAATTTCATTCTTATCCATAACTTACTCGCGATAGTGTGGTTCAGGCACCCGACGCCGGGCGCTGGGTCTGAATAAACGCCGCCAGCGACGCAACGGAGTAAAAATGCAGGCGCATCTCTTCGCTTTCGGCGGACAGTATCACACCGTAGCGATTTTTCACCGCCAGCCCCAGCTCCAGCGCATCAATTGAATCGAGCCCCAGCCCGTCGCCGAACAGCGGGGCGTTGCTGTCGATATCGTCCACCGACAGCTCTTCCAGATTGAGCGTGTCGATAATCATCTGTTTAATTTCAAGCGATAACTCTTCCATACCTGTTCCGATTCTTTATTGATGCTCTGGCGTAAGCGCATGCTGCAAAAAGTGGGTCAGACGACGCGCGGCCAGCGGCAGCGCCTCCTCGTTTCCCACGGTAAAAGGCACGCTGTCGATACGATCGCGGACGCTGACCGTGAACAGCGGTTTTGCCGCCGGCACCTGATACCAGCGGCTCTGTTTATCAAGAAATTTTTGCGTACAGCGAATATGCACAATACGCAAATCGCAGCGACTACGCACGGCGATATTGGCCGCGCCGCGCTGAAGCTTCAGCGCCTCGCCGTAGCGGGTGCGGGTGCCTTCGGGAAAAATCAAAATGGCATCGCCGTTATCCAGCCGTCTGCGACAGTCCGGCAGCAGCGTCTCCGCCTGGCTGTTCACCAGGTAATCGGCGGCGCGGATTACCCCGCAGACAAACGGATTGCGTTGCAGCTCCGCCTTGACCAGACAGTCCACGTCCGGCATGACCGAAGCCAGCAGCACGTAATCAATCAGCGTAGGGTGGTTTGCGACCACCAGACATCGCCGGTCGGTTTTAAGTTGTTCAGCGCCGTCAATACGATAATCCAGCACGCCCAGCGCGCGCGTGGTGCGTAAAAAACAGCGGAAGCTGAAGGAGATGCCGCGCCGCGCCAGACGTCGACGGCGATGCGGATCGCGCTGAACCAGCAACAGCACGTTAAAGCAGAGCGATAACAGCAGCCCGCCCAGCCCGAACAGCGTAAAGCAGACCAGGGTCATCAGCAGCCGCCAGCAGGCGTTGAGCCGTGCGGCAGATGCGCCTCTTTCATTCATAGCGACACGCCCACCGCCATATCAGCCGCTCGCCGTTAATCGTAAAAGCGGCAACGCGGGCCAGCCATGCATGCAGGAAGAGCAGACTTTGCGGCATAACGTCAGGCGCATTTACCGACGTCGCGCTCTGACAGCAGAGGTTATCGCCCTGCCCCAGCAGCAGCGCAACCGCATAAGGGCTGCGCATGGCGCCTGCGGGTAAATGCGGCTGATAGAATTCAGGGATGGCACCTTCAGAATCGACCAGAAGCACCTGTTGATATCCCGCCGAATGCAGTGCGGTGACCTCAACCAGCGCCTGCTGAAAGGTATCGGCGCCCGCCGAGAGCGACGTGCTCATTACCGGCGCGGCGGCGGCGATGGTCAGGCTGCCGACGGCGGAATTGTGCACCGACATGGCGAAATCCGTTGGCGAGAGGCTCTCCTGTCGTTGCAGCGCGGTCAGGATGCGCAGGTTTCGCTCAAGCTCTCCGTGACGGCTGCTGAACACCACGGCGTCGACGCGCTGGCGCTGCATGATCGCCAGGCCGCTGTCGACGGCAGCGCGACTGCCGCCGGTCAGGCGACGCGCCGTCATCATTGGCAGGTAGCGCGCCTTCCCCATCGGCAGCGATGCATCCATCTGCAACGGTCGCGACGCCCACTGCTGCCAGTCGGTTGTTTCGCTGAGCCCTGGCGCGCTGGCCTGCCAGTCGAGAAGTGTAAAAGCTAATTTCATACGTCGATCTTCTTCAGAGAGCAAGCCGGGTTGGCTGCGTTCAGCGCTTCCCGTTTGACTCTGCTCCGGCGGCTGATAATACCGCCGCGATCAACGGTTCTCGCAGAGAGACAGCGTAAATACGTTGTCGGCGGGCCGACCCATATCTTTACATGCTGCCGCTCATTTTTATCCTGTATGGCGTTCGATCGTTTAATTCACGCCCTGCGATGCTAACCGCAGTTGAATATCCTGATCGAGATTAGCGATCCAGCGATTGTAGTTACGATGGATTTGGCCGTTTTCAGCCAGCAAATTCTGACTGCTGACATAGTCAATCGCGTACTGCCCGGTGCCATAGGTGACGCGAATATCGGCACGGTGACCGCGCTGCATCAGGTGGCCGTTAATCACGCCCGGCCCTGCGGGCTGCATCACCCACTGACGCGCCAGGCCAGCTTCTGTAACGGCTTTCTTAATCTGCTCGCCGCTGTACTTTGCAGAAACGGTTTCTTTCACGTTTTTAACCGGCTCGGTGCGCGCGCAGCCCGCCAGCGCCATTATTGCTACGGCGCAACATAATAAGCGTTTCATCAAATTTTCCCTGTATTCGGGCTGACGCCCGGGAAATGCGGCGCCCGATTTTGTTCATCGTGAAGGCGCGCATAATAGCACTCGATGCTAAAAAGACGAAAGAATAAAGCGCAGGCAAAAGGAAACAACTTAAGGATTTTTCCAGCCGCCGCCCAGCGCGCGATAGAGATCGATTTGTGCCTGAAGCAGGTTGTTTTTGAGCTGTACCAGGTTTAACTGCGTACTGAACAGCGTTCGCTGCGCGTCCAGCTCGTCCAGGTAGGAGGCATAACCGTTTTGATAACGATTGCGCGCAATGCGCAGCGCTTCGCTCACCACCTCTTCCTGTTTTTGCAGCTCAACCAGCTGCTCCTGATAGCGCGAAATCGCATCCAGATCGTTGTTCACCTCGCTGAAGGCGTTGCGCACGGTTTTTTCATAGCCATAAAGCGCCTGATTGCGCGACGCCATCGCCACGTCAACCTGCGCCGTCAGCGCCTCGCGGTTGAGTAAGGGCGCCAGCACGCTGCCGCCGATGCTCCACAGGCGGAACGGATTATCCAGTAGCTGATGCAGGCTGGAACTTTGCAGCGTGCCGCTGGCGGTAAGGTTGAGCGACGGCAGCAGCTTCGCGCGCGACGAGATCAGCGAGGCGTCGGCCGCCACCAGCGTTCTTTCGGCCTGGGCGATATCAGGACGGCGACGCAGCAGTTCCGACGGCAACAGTGAAGGCAGCGTCTGCGGCGCAACGCGGTCGAAACGGCGTGAACGGGCGATTTCACGTGGGTTCATGCCCGCCAGAATGCTGAGCGCGTTCTCCTGCTGAGCGATTTGATGTTTCAGCGCCGGGATCTGTCCTTTGGCGGTTTGATATTCTGATTCGGACTGCACCCATTCGAGCTTTGAGGTGTAGCCGGTTTCAAACTGGCGCTGCGCCAGACGCAGCGAGTCGGCTCGCGTGGCCAGCGTGGCTTCGGTGACGCGTAGCTGCTCATCCAGCGCCACCAGCGTCATGTAGCCCGATGCGACCGAACTGGCGACCGTCAGCTCCGCCGCCGCTGCTGCGGCCTGCTGAGCGGCCAGCGAGCTTTCTGCGGCAGTAATGCTGCTGCGTCTTGAGCCCCAGAGATCGACATCGTAATTGCTCTGTAACAGCCCCTGGAACACGGCGGTTTCGTAAGGCTGGCCCGTCGCTGAGGATAGCGAGCGCGAATGGGCGACGTTGACGCCCGCGTCGAGCGTGGGGAAATTATCGCCCTGCGCCGCGCGCAGTTCGGCACGGTACTGATCGACCCGTGAGCGGGCAGTGAGAATGTCCAGATTGTTACGCAGTGCCTGATCCACCAGTCGGTTTAAATCGGCGTCGCCAAACGCCCGCCACCAGCCCATTTCTACCGGTGCCGACGGCCCGACCTGGCCGCGCCACTGTGCCGGGATCGGCAGCGCCTGTGGCGCTTTCTCAACGTGGGTAGCGCAGCCGGCCAGCGTCGCGATGCAGAGAGCGCCTGATAAAAAATTGCGATAGCGCATCACTTCTTCTCCCGATTTTGCGGCTCTGCCGCCGTATCAATATTCACCTCCACCGACATGCCGGGCCGCAGGCGCGCCGCATTGTCGCTGGTGATGTTGATACGCACCGGAATGCGCTGGGCGATTTTAACGAAGTTGCCGGTGGCGTTGTCCGGCGAGATGGCGCTGAACTCTGAACCCGCCGCAGGCGAAATGTATTCGACGACGCCCTGATACTGTTCGCCATCCAGCGCATCTACCGTAAAGGTGACCGGCAGGCCGGGCCGGATACGCGCCATCTGCGTCTCTTTCATGTTGGCGACCACCCACAGCTGATCCGGCACCAGCGAGGTGAGACGTGTACCCGCCGTCACATAAGCGCCCTGCCGCACGGCGATCTGCCCCAGTTGGCCGTCGCGCGGCGCGATGATTTTGGTATTGTTGAGATCGATTTGCGCCAGTTCCAGCGAGGCCTGCGCGTTCGCGACGTCCGCCTCAAGTGAAGCCTGATTGACCACCGAGGTTTGCAGATCCTGACGTGAAACTTCCAGCGTGGCTTTCGCCTGCTGCACGTCGGCGTCGGTCTGGCTGTGGCTGGCGCGAGACGCGTCGCGCTCGCGGATCGACAGCGAACCGTCTGAGACAAGATTTTCCACGCGTTTCAGATCCAGGCCGCTTTTCACCGCCTGCGCTTTAGCATTATCAAGCGCGGCCTTGTTGCGCTCAATCACCGCCGCCGCGCTGCGTCGCTGCTGGATGTTGTTCGCCAGCGCGGCCTTTTTCATCGCCACTTGCGCCTGCGCCTGGTGAACGCGCTGTTTATAAATGCGATCGTCAATGGTCATCAGCACGTCGCCTTTGTGCACCGGCTGATAGTCCAGCGCATTGACCGCCGTCACATAGCCGCTAACCTGCGGGCTGATAAAGGTTATCTGGCCGCGCACGTAGGCGTTTTCAGTAGATTGCGTCTGGCTGGTGAACGGCGGCAGCTGCCACGCGTACAAAATGACCAGTACGCCAACAATGGCGATCCCTGCACCGAACGCGATCGATAAAATGCGCAGTTTGTTGGTCCGTTCGCGTTCTGAAATCTGGCTTTGCTCCTGCTGGCTCATTGTTTCTCCATACTGAGTGAAGTAGTCGTTTGTAGCATTGCACGCCGTTCCGCTTCCGCCTCGCGCTTTGCCTGCTGCCAGTTAAGGTAGCGCAGCCGCGAAAGACGCCATAAAACCCAAATCAGGGTCACAAAGGCCATGCCGGCGGTAAGCATATAGGTATCGTTCCAGGCCAGCACGTTGGCCTGTAAGGTTGCCGCCGTCTGAAGCTGTGCCGCGCCCTGTGCGCTGCGCAGCGTGCCGTCATCAAGAAAAGTAGCGTATAAGTTGGTGTACTGCGTCAGCCGCTCGGTGACAAACGGATTGAGGTATGAAAGCTGGTCGCCAAGCAGGCTGGAGTGATATTTTTCGCGCCAGACCTGAAAGGTGCCCAGCAGCGCCGAGCCCATCAGACCGCCCAGGTTCTGGCTCATGCCGAACAGCACCACCAGGCTCACCAGATTTTTCGGCTGCGTCACCACGCTGCCGATGTTCAGCAGCAGGGCGGGCGCAATAAAGAAAGTACTGCTGAAACCGAGCAGAAACTGGCTGAAGTACATGTTGTTGGCGCGCGTCAACGGGCTGGACTGCGAATCCATCAGCGACGCAATCATAATCAGCACCAGCGACACCACAATGGGCCAGCTGAGATGCTTAACGTTAATGGTCAGCGCGCTTACCACGATGCCGGTCGCCACGCCCGCCAGGATTGCCAGCGCCAGCCCCTGCATCTGATCGTTAAGCAGGCCGATCTGTTGCAGATAGCCAATCGCGCCGGTGTTCTGCTCCGCCAGGGTGACGCGCAGCATGATCATCACGATGCCAAAGCGAAAAATCGCCCCGGTACGCAGCCAGCGGGTGTTAATCAGCGGGTTGCTGCGGTTATGCTCCAGCACCACCGCAGCCACGATCAGTACCAGCCCCAGCGCCAGGCAGACGCCGAGCCACGGCGTACTCGTCCACCATTCGATGCGCCCCAGCGACAGCACGCCGCAGAGCAAGGCCATGCCCGGCGCCATCAGGAAAAAGGTCAGAAAGTCTTTTTTCTCAAAGACTTTAATGCGGTCGCCCGGCGGCAGCTTCAGCACCAGCACCGCGCCAAGACAGATCATCGCTAAACCCAGCTCAAACAGATAAAGCCCGCGCCACTGCTCAAGCTGAAGCAGCTCCGAGGAAAACAGACGCGCCAGCGGAATGGCCAGCTGCGAGGCGCACATACCGATGGTCAGCGCCTTCAGGCGATGCTTCGCCGGCCATGCCTGAATCTGATAGTAGATGCCGAGCGAGCTGAGCGCCGCTCCCACCATGCCATGCGCGGCACGCACCGCAATCGCTGAACTGAGATCGTTCACCAGCAGGTGAAAGAACGAGACCAGCACGTAAAGCACCAGAAAGGCCTCGGTGAATACGCGCAGGCCAAACTGCTGGCGAAACTTCACCAGCAGCAGGTTGATTGAGATGTTGCCCATGACGTAAACCGCGGGCAGCCAGGCGATTTCGTTGCTGTACGCGCCGAAAACGCCCTGAAGATTGGTCAGATTCGCGGTCACCAGCGCGTTGCTCAGCGCGCCGGTGATGGCGATCAGCAGGCCGATAATGCCAAAAGCGATGCGCCTGGGCGTCGGATGCAGCGGCGTCGAGGGCGAACCGGGCAACATGGGCTTCTCACCCGGCGCCCATTCGCGCGGTGCAAAGGGATCGGGCCTGTCTCCACGCATGCTATTTCGCCTCGGTCGCGGTCAACAGACGTTGTAGCACGCGCTGGGTGATCGCCAGTTCCTGGGGATGAATATCTGCCAGCAGCTCGCGTCGCAGACTGTCCGCTTCAATTTTTAACTTGTCGTAGAGCGCGTTACCCTGCGGAGTGACGTGCAGCAGCCGCTTACGACGGTCATCGCCCGGCTGAACCCGCACCACCAGCTCCTGCCTGACCAGGCGATCGATAAGCGGTACCACACTGGCATCCTCAAGCCCCAGCGCCTGCGCCAGCTCTTTCTGCGTTAAGGGGGTTTCCTGAACGGCAAGCGTGGCGACCGCCATCCAGCTACTCATGCTGAGACCGTTCTCCTTAACACGACGATCGATCGCCTGACGCCAGGCATGCGCGGTAAGGTGCAGCAGCCGGGAAAAATTGAGTTCGGAAGCATTCAAAATGTAGAGACCTGATAATTAGAACTCTAACGAAGTAGAGCCGCTGATTATAATCAATGTTAAGGGTAATTGTGAAGGTGGCGTCAGGCTCGTCGCGACAGCGCAGTCGCGCCTCCATTCCCGATTAAATCTAGCAGAACATCCACAGATTGCAGAGGCAAAGGCGCTTCATGGGTTGCTCATCACGGCGATTCCGGATTACCTTACGGGTTTAGCCCTGACGCGAGAACAGCACGAATGGATCAGCCCACCTGGCTGGAGCTTTCCAGAGATGCAGATATGCCGATTGAAGCCATCCGGGCGCATTTTACCGGACACGCTTACGATCCGCACTGGCACGACAGCTATCTGATTGGTGTCACCGAACAGGGCGTGCAGCAGTTCCACTCACGCCGCAAACAGCACCGCAGCCGCCCCGGCACCGTGTTTATGCTGGAGCCTGGCGAACTGCATGACGGCGACGCGATCGATGAGCAGGGCTTTACCTATCGTATGCTCTATCTCGATCCCGCTTTCGTTCGCCAGCAGCTTCTCGATCAGTTCACTGACGCGCCGCAAAGCGTTGAGCTGCTGTTTGCCCGCACGCTTTCCGGCGATGTCGGGCTTGCCCGCGCCACGTTCGACGCGTTTCAAATGCTCCACGACGGGGAAGGAAAAATGGTCAGAGAGGCCGCGCTGGGGCAACTTTTTTCCGCGCTGACGCGCCATTCGTACTGGCGGAAACCGCAACGGATTTATCATGACAACCCTCTGGCGCATCAGGCGCGGGCCTTTATGCAGGATCGCCTTGCCGACAACATCGGGCTGAGCGATATGGCGGTCGCGTTGGGGGTCGATCGCTTTCGACTTTCGCGCGAATTTCAGGCCGCGTTTGGTCTGCCGCCTCACGCATGGCTTATCCAGCTGCGGTTAACCCATGCGCGTCGCCTGTTGGCTGCGGGCATTGCGCCCGCCGACGTGGCCGCACGGTCAGGTTTCGCCGACCAAAGTCATCTGGGGCGCTGGTTTCGACGCGCTTATCAACTGACGCCAGCCCGCTACCAACGCTGCACAAATCTTCCAGACTGAAGCGACATGCAACGCTACCCTGCACTTTTCACCTGCATGGAGAAGAGTCAGATGAGCGATTTACGCTGTGTTGTCATCCTTAATTCAGATTTGCCCGCCGGTAAGGCCGCCAACGCGGCAGCGGTGATTTCATTGACGTTGGGTCAGCGTCATCCGCATTTTGTTGGCCCGGAACTGGTCGACGGCAATGGTTCTGTCTGGCCAGGACTGATCCCGGTCGGCATTCCGGTGTTAACTGCCAGCAATGACCAGCTACGATCGCTGGTTGAGGCGTGCCGCGAACGACAGTTTGACGTGATTTTGTTTCCTGTTGAAGGACAGATGACCGTCGACTACGCGGCGTTCAGTCAGGCGGTCAGTGAGATCCCCGAGGCGCAACTGCATCATCTGGGCATCGGTATTACCGGTGAAAAAAAAGCGCTGCGCAAGCTGACGGCGAAGCTGAAGCTGTTCGGTTAATTCCGGTTATCTGCACTGGCCGGTAACGCTGTCGATACCATTCGGGCAGACGTCGCTGGACGGAATAAACGCCCCCATTCCGGAGCAGCCGGAAACAATCAGGCAGGCCAGTAAAACCATTAGCGTCTTCATATTTACTTCCCACGATGACTGAGTGAGGTGAAAGATAGACGTTAATGTCTTTTAAAACCACTCTTAACAACAAACTTGCCAAAGTAAAACGATCGGTTTACTTTTTAAGGATGAATAAAAAACATGACATCATCCGGGCCGCCGAGCGGCTGTTTTATACCAACGGCTTCCACGCCACCAGCACCGACAGGATTTGCAGCGAAGCGAAGGTCTCCACCCGCACGCTCTATCGCTACTTCCCCTCGCGGGAAGCGCTGACCGAAGCGGTAATGGACGAGCGTAAAGCCCGTTTCTTTGCGGCGCTGCACGCGCCCGACCACCCGAAGGCTATCCCTCATCTCTTTACCACCTTCGACCAGTGGATGCAGGAGCACGGTGCGCTGGGGTGCTTTTTTCTGAAAGTGTGGGGCGAATATGCGCAGCAGGATCTGCGGCTGTCGGCGCTGGCGCTCGATTATCGCTACGCCATGCGTGACTACATCGCAGCCTGCGTCTCTCATGCCTGCGGCGAACCAAACGGCGCCCTCGCCGATGCCGTGTGGATTCTGTTTGAAGGCGCGATTACCTCTGCGTTACTTATTGGCGCAGAGGCAGCCAGCCGCGCCGGTGAAGCCGCGAGCCTGCTTATCGCTGCAAATAAGAGGTGCCTGTGAGAGCGTCCGCCGCGCTCGGCGTGACCGGTTTCTCACTGATTGCCGTCACCTATGGCATGGCCAGATTTTCCTGGGGATTGATGCTGCCAGAGGTTGCCCACGATATTCCTTTCAGTTCCCGGCTGGCTGGCGTGCTAACGGCCTGTAGTTTTGCGGCCTATTGTGTTTCCATCATTGCGGCATCACTGCTGGCGCAGCGCATCGGCCCGCGATTGCCGGCCATCATCGCCGCGCTTTGTGCCGCGGTTGGTCTGCTGCTGCTGGCCTTATCCTCTTCCCCATTGATGCTGGCGAACGGACTGTTTATCGCAGGTCTGAGTGCCGGGCTTGCCTCGCCAGCGCTGGCCGATGCGGTAAGCCTGATGATCGATATAAAACGGCAGCCGCAGGTGAACACCATTATCAACGCCGGCACCAGCGCCGGGATTATTTTCTCGGTGCCGATACTTCTGTTTATGCCCGGCGGCTGGCGCGCAGCCTGCCTTCTCTTCGCTGTTATCGCACTGATCTGTGTTATCCCCACGCTGCGCTATCTGCCTGCCGGGCGCCCGGCACGCGGCAATGAGAAAGTGAGCTGGCGGGCAACGCTGCTGCAAAAATCCATTGCGCGGCTGGGGACAACTGCTTTTATCAGCGGCATGGCCAGTGCGGCCTGGTGGAGTTTCGGCCCGGATGTGCTGCGCCAGCATATCAACGTTAACGATACGCTCACCAGCGCGCTATGGCTGGTAAGCGGCGGCGCGGGCATTGTCGGCGCGCTAACCGGGCCCGTCGCGGCGCGTACCGGCCTGATACAGATTTACCGGCTTTCTCAACTGTGTATGGCAGCGCCACTGTTACTCCTTGCGCTGAGCCATCACTTCTCCTGGTGGCTGTTTCCTGCCGTTGCGTTATGCGGGGCCGGCTATGTCACCCTGTCAGGCGTCCTGTTGGTTTGCGGCGCGTCCGCCACCGCAAATGCGCCCGCGGCTGGCGTCGCTACCGCTTTCTTTATGCTGGCAGCGGGACAAATCGCGGGTTCGGTGATTTTTGGCGTGATCTATGACGCCGCAGGCGCAGGTGCGGCGTTGATGATGTTTTCGGCGCTTCCGCTGCTGATGACGTTTTTCCCGCCGGGCATCGGCGGGCATTCGCGCTGACAGCCATTTCTGCCTCAGGAGATTATTAAAGGCGAAAACCGACAGGATGATTTACTTCACAAATTTTTTAGTCTGTGGGGAATATAAAAGCAGCGAATTGCGAGCCCGCTCGCAACGGGTTATTTTTGCGAGGTTTTAACCGGAAAACCTCGTAAAAACGCTATTGCACACCGCGATGTGTTGAGGTATGAATTGTCAGAGAGCCGGAGGGCTCCTGGAACAAAATAGGGATATACGATGAAAAGATTATCGCGTTTCAGCGCGCTCACCACTCTCTTTGGCAACGGCTCTCGCTATATAGTGCAATACGTCTGGCGGAGGGTAAAAGAGTTGATCAATTCACTTTTCCACAGTGAACATCCCCAGCATAAAAAACATCGCAACTTTATTACAGCCATGCTGAGCTTATACACATTCCAGCAAATAGTAGCTGTAAGTAGTGTTAAAACATCGAATTTAATTTGTTACCCTACTGATTTTATTATTCTTTTCTTCATGTTGATTGGCATTTTATCGTTCTACCGCGGGGTGTTTCGCTTTATTGACTGGTATAACGGTAACTGATATTCAAAAAGGGTCAACCCGCAGGCCCTTTTACCCACAAGCACTTATTATAGCCAGTCCGGCTCATCTTCTCTGCGCATGCAACCTGACGCTTTTGCCAGTCGGACACCCATTACGTGCTTAATCGTGGCTGAGCGCTTCTCAGGCATATCTATTACGCTATATCACTGTATGCTGGGTGTTCTCATCTCTGATGAGCTGAGATTTTGGATTACCCTTGTAAATTATTTCCCGTGTAACGCGGGATTTTTTAGAGATGAATTGAATTCTGAACATGTCAGATGCTCCTACCATCTGGCAAGTGAGAAGAAGCCCGCCCTGGTGGTGGGCTTTTTTTCGTCTGTGGCAGGTATAATTGCAAAAAAACCTGAAAATACGCGGGCAGAATCGGCTTACCGCCCGTTTTTTTTCGGCGGAAAGGCAAATTCAGACTATGTCGTTTCAAATTTTTCACTATTACATAATTCTTACACTCTGATTTTGCATGGCCGACTACACTACTTCTCCTACGCGCACTGATGAATGCGCGTGAGTGTAGTGTTAAGCACAATAATTTTGCCGGCCGTACCGGCCGGTTTTTTTGTGCACCAAACTCAAGTATTTAATTTTGCAGGCCGATAACATCATTACCTGAGGTCGTATTTTCAGGATAATACTAAGAATACACACAGCACTTTTTCTGCTCAGCCCGCACATTGCGGGCTTTTTTTTTGCCTTCATGCGTCTGATAAGCGGATGAGCGCGGCACGCGGCCAGGGCGAAATCACCCTCGTGCCTGTTGCAGGTGGTCAGAAAAAGAACGGATAATATCAGGAAAGGTAGATTTCAGACGCAAAAAAACCGCCTTACGGCGGTATCAACATTGCTCATATTACTTTATTTTTATTGAATATTCGGCGTGGTGCCCGGGGCGGGACTTGAACCCGCACAGCCATAAAGCCGAGGGATTTTAAATCCCTTGTGTCTACCGATTTCACCACCCGGGCAGGGTATAAAGTGGAGGCGCGTCCCGGAGTCGAACCGAGGTTGACGGATTTGCAATCCGCTGCATGGCCACTCTGCCAACGCGCCGTAACTGCTTCGCTGCCAGGCAACGCCTGAGAGCCAAATCTGGAGCGGGAAACGAGACTCGAACTCGCGACCCCGACCTTGGCAAGGTCGTGCTCTACCAACTGAGCTATTCCCGCCTTTATCAACGAACCTGAATGAACAGAAGCTGCTGATTTACTTTATCTTCTGGCAAACACACTGCCTTTCGATGCGTTGCATTCTACTGACCTGGTCGAACGAGTCAATAAAATAATCCTCACTTTCTGTCCGTTTGCTGCTTTTTACGGCGTCACCCTTCAAACAGGTCGCCGCGTGCTGCATTGAGATACTGGAACATTGACCAGAAGGTGAGCACTGCGGCGATATAGAACGCCACCACGCCAATGCCGATCACCATCGTGTCATAACGCCAGAGCAGCGCCACCAGCGACAGCATCTGCGCGGTGGTTTTCACTTTACCAATCCAGGAGACCGCCACGCTGCTGCGCTTGCCTATCTCCGCCATCCACTCCCGCAGTGCAGAAATGATAATCTCGCGGGCAATCATCGTTGCCGCCGGCAGCGTGATCCACCAGGAATGAAAATACTCCGCCACCAGCACCAGCGCGATCGCCACCATCACCTTGTCAGCTACCGGGTCGAGGAAAGCGCCAAAACGCGTCGTTTGCTTCAGGCGGCGAGCCAGATAGCCATCGAACCAGTCGGTAATAGCTGCGACAATAAAAATGAGCGCGCACGCCAGGGGAGCCCACTGAAAAGGCAGATAAAACGCCAGAACAAAGAAGGGGATCAGCACGACACGAAACAGTGTAAGCAACGTCGGAATATTAAGATGCATAGATACGCTAACTGTCTGGGCAGGGTAGAATTTGTCCTTATGTTCCTACATTGCCCGAAGGGTTGCAATGCTTAGTGTTTCAGCGAATGGAAGATTTTCTCTGCCAGCGCATGGGATATTCCCGGAACGCTGGCAATTTCATCCACCGAGGCGTTCATCAACGGTTGCAGGCCGCCCATGTATTTCAGCAGCTGCTGGCGCCTTTTTGGCCCTATCCCCTCAATTGATTCCAGCGCGCTGGTGTTCTTCGCTTTCGCGCGTTTATTGCGATGCCCGGTAATTGCATGATTGTGAGAGTCGTCACGAATATGCTGAATGACATGCAGCGCTGGCGAATCAGGCGGCAGGGAGAAACCCTCACCTTCCGGTTCAAAGAACAGCGTCTCCAGTCCGGCTTTACGGTCGGTGCCTTTAGCAATGCCGAGTAAAATGGGATGTGACTTATCCCACTCGACATTCAGTTCGGCAAATACTTTTTTCGCCTGACCGAGCTGCCCTTTTCCGCCATCAATCAGGATCACATCCGGAATTTTGCTCTCTTCCAGCGCTTTACCATAGCGGCGACGCAGCACCTGATTCATCGCCGCATAGTCATCACCCGGCGTAATACCGGTGATGTTATAGCGGCGATACTCCGCGCGCAGCGGGCCATTACTGTCAAACACCACGCAGGAAGCAACGGTCTGCTCCCCCATCGTATGGCTGATATCAAAGCACTCCATGCGTTTGATGTCGGGCAGCTTCAGTACGCCAGCCAGCGCAGTAAGCCGCTGATGAATAGTTGATTGCTGAGAAAGCCTGCTGGTGAGCGCCGTGCTGGCGTTAGTGCGCGCGAGTTTCATGTAGCGCGCCCGGTCGCCGCGTGGATTGCTTTGAATGGAGACGCGACGTCCGGCGAGTTCGGTCAACGAATCCGCCAGCAGCGTTTTTTCCGGCAGCGCAAAGTCCAGCAGGATATCGGATGGCAGCGTGCGTGCCTGGCTCCCCTGGAGATAAAACTGGCCGACAAAGGTTTGCACCACCTCCGACAATTCGGTATCTCCCGGCACTTTTGGGAAATAGCTGCGGCTGCCCAGCACCTTGCCCTGGCGAATAAAAAGCACATGCAGGCAGGCCATGCCCGCGTCATAGGCAACGCCAATCACGTCCAGATCGTCGCCATTGTTCGATACAAATTGCTTTTCCGTGACGCGGCGCACCGCCTGAATCTGATCGCGCAATCGCGCCGCTTCTTCAAAACGCATCTCACGACTGGCCGCTTCCATCATTCCAACCAGTTGATTCAACACCTGATCGTCTTTGCCGGAAAGAAACAGGCGTACCCACGCCACCTGCTGCGCATACTCTTCCTCCGAGACCAGCCCGGCGACGCACGGCCCAAGGCAGCGTCCGATCTGGTATTGCAGACACGGACGCGAACGGTTGCGGTAGACGCTGTTTTCACACTGGCGGATCGGAAAAATTTTCTGCAACAGCGACAGGGTTTCACGCACGGCGTAACCGTTGGGAAACGGGCCAAAATACTCGCCCTTCACATGTTTTGCACCACGATGGCTGGCCAGCCGTGGATGGGTGTCGCCGCTGAGAAATATATAAGGATAGGATTTGTCGTCGCGCAGCAGTACGTTGTAGCGCGGCTGATAAAGCTTGATGTAGTTGTGTTCAAGCAGCAGCGCTTCCGTTTCGGTATGCGTCACGGTGACATCAATCTGCCGGATACTCGCGACCAGCGCTTCGGTTTTTCGGCTACCCGGATTGACCCGGAAATAGCTGGAAAGCCGCTTTTTGAGATCTTTTGCTTTGCCCACATAGATAACCGTGCCGCCCGCATCGTACATACGATAGACGCCCGGCTGGCTGGTTACGGATTTCAGGAAGGATGGCGCATCAAATACATCATTCACTACTGATTAACGACTCCGGATTGAACAGGCCGTGGCGGATGGCAAGGTGCGTTAATTCAACGTCGCCGCTGATATTAAGCTTGCTGAACATACGATAGCGGTAGCTGTTGACGGTTTTTGGGCTCAGGTTGAGGTGTTCGGAAATTTCCGCCACTTTCTGGCCCCGGGTGATCATCAGCATAATCTGTAATTCACGTTCCGACAAACTCCCGAAAGGCGAATCGGTTTTCTGCGGTTCTATCTGGCTGAGCGCCATCTGCTGAGCAATATCAGAAGCGATATAGCGCTGACCGGCGTTAACGGATCGAATGGCGCTGACCACCTCCTGCGGCGCGGCGCCTTTACTGAGATAGCCGGCAGCACCGGCCTGCATGACGCGCGCAGGCAGGGGATTTTCGGTATGAATGGTGAGCATGATGATTTTGATGTCGGGGCGGTAGCGCACAATTTTTCGCGTTGCTTCGAGTCCGCCGATCCCCGGCATATTCATATCCATCAGCACCACATCGACGCTGTTTGAGCGACACCACTTTACCGCATCTTCACCGCAGCTTGCCTCTCCCGCAACGTGAAAGCCTTTAATATCTTCCAGTATACGGCGGATCCCGGCGCGAACGAGTTCATGGTCATCAACAAGAAGAACGCTAATCAAACCGGTGTCTCCAGATGAGTAATGCCATACACATTTGGGCATTTTTCAGGTCAGAGATCTTACCTCTTTTTGCGGGTGGGTTGAACATAAAATTAGTTTGCGCGGCGGCATCGCGTCATTATCATACAGGTTACCGATTTATGTGATGATTATGTGATATACTTGTTATTAATCAACGTTATCAGCCGCATTTTGCGCTGGTGAAATGATAGTGACTGATAAGGAGTAACTATGAGCAATACTGACTTTTCAACCAGTGAAGAGACAAAAACCCTGGCCGAAGAGATGGCCTGTATGAAGGCGCTGGTCACATTTATGCTGAAAGGAATGGGCCAGGCCGATGCAGGTAAGGTGATAATTAATATGGAAAAATATATTAATCAGCTCACCGATCGCCGTCAGGCCGACGTATTTACTGATACGATCGGGCAGATTAAAGAAGCCTATCGCAAATAGTTTTCCGTGTCCGATGAGGCCCGTCGATCGCGCCTCAACGAGCCAGAGTGATAACTTTTCAGACCGGCCGTGACAACAGGCTTACCCTTTAAGGCGCTACCCGGGTCGCGGCCGCCTGAGTACTGATTTTTACAGGCCAGACGGCGCGCCTAACGCGTTTTATTCCAGTTAGCAGAGACGCCCAGCGAAGGCAGCACTTCCGCCGGACTGAAACGCCGTGCACCGTGGAACTTAGCAGCCAGGTGAGGCTGCTCAACCGGAATGCTGATGGCAAACAGATTATCCTCCGACTGGATAACACCGGCAGACAACGGCGCATAAACCACGTTGTTTTCTGCAAACATCTGTTCCAGCATGGGCGTGGCGGCGCTGTACAGATATTTTACGCCGGACTGTTCTGCCAACTGCACGCTGTGCCATAAAATACTCAAAGGTAGCGTGGCATCGATATCAAGCCTGGCGGAGAAACGTGACATCTCCCAGATCGGTAACGCATGCGGAAGCGCCGGTTTTTCTCCCGCCTCCTCCAGCACCTCTCCCTCCGGCCTGTGCCACTCAATCAAACGCGCGCAGCCACAGATGCCATGCTGGGCATTCCATGCGATTATCCAGGTTACATCCGAGCGATCAAAGCGATCGTATTCCTGGCCCGGCGTACTGAGCCGCGAAGGTATCGACCATCCCTCTTCCCGCGCATACACGCTGTAACGATAGCTGCCCAGTTCAGCCAGTAAAGAGGAAGGCATATCCTTCAGCTTTGTTTGAATGATTTTCATTATAATTCCTCTCCCGCATTCCTTCGTGAATGCCGCTCCTGACGGCTTGAGCAGGGGCTGCAACCCCGGCGCAGGGTAGACAACCAATTAGCAATACGAAACTACTAAATTTAGTAGTTGCTGCGCTGTTCAGAGTAGTCCGATTGCCGCAGCATAGGTGGCTACCTGGGTTCTGTTTGTCGCATTAAATCGCTTTTGCATATTTTTTTGGTGAAAATTAACGGTATGTTCAGAGATGGAGAGGATCAACGATATTTCCACAGAGGTTTTACCTTCTGCCGTCCATTTAAGTATTTCCAGCTCACGCTGACTTAATTCCATGTCCAGAACCGATACCGATATATCATTTACCCGCTGTAGTGCTTCAAGCATCGCCACCATCAGATGCTGTATCTTTAGCTGCTTTTCTTCTGTCAACCCACTGTTATCAAATGTCTTTTCCGAAGCGACCGATAAAATACACAGGGCACGATTTTTAGTCATGGATGAGCAGGAAAAACCCGAATGAATTCCGTGTTTTTTTGCTGCTTCAAACACACCCTGCCCTTCACTAACAAGGTCATCATTCCATAACAATATTTTCCCGGGCATCAGACAATGCCGGATTACGGGATCTTTTTCCGCAAACTTTTCTTTCTGATAAATCCGAACCCATTTTTTAGGATAATTACTGTATATGAAAATCCTCGGCCGGGTAAAAGGTATGGGATGACGAATATACAGAGCATAATATTCAAACCCCAGCATTTGGATCTGCTGTTCAATAAGATAAATTACATCAGCGCCATTTTGAGCATGATGAAAACTGAACCGCATTTCATTGCGCCAACTGAAATAATCTTCAGCAGTCATTAACGCCTCATCGAAATGGCAGACTTTCCCTTATCCGACAGGTCAGGGCTTCTCCGCAAAACAAAATTCCACTTCCGTAACAGTTAATTACAGACGCTAAGGTGAGACGGAAAATAAAGCGGCTTCCGTCGCTTCCGGCTTCGCAAAAAATGTATCATCAACTCAGCCCGGCGCAATGTTCGCGTTAACAGACAATTATTCCTGTGCTCCCTGTCTGTAACCACCTGCCTCTGAGCAGCTCTCTTAATGGAACAAGAATAGGATTTTTCCTGGAAATATTCAATATTTTTGACATTATTTCATACCTGATAAGGTCTAAATTTTTTGAGCCAGTTAATCAATTTTTTTCATCTAAAAAGAAATTTGGCTTAGATCAATGAGTAACCCATTAATAGCTATATCAATAAAATCCTTTTGTCCAATTTGGCTTTATCAAATGCATTAATTTTAAGAGAGTATCACTAAATTGAGGTTAATCATTCAAAGCAGAACAGCCATCCGTTAAGGCGTTGACAGCCCACATCCCGGAAGACCTGAGGATTCGCCACTGTCTGCAAGGTCTGCGTATCGTTGATTTTACATGCCGCCTCATCGCGCAATCAGCACCATTCAAGAAAAATTTTTGGTCTCAATAAAAGTGAAGCGAACGTTTTGCACTCTGTTCATAAGGCTTTTACACGCTCAATTCCTCCCCCTGGCGTTAACAGCGCGGCCTGAACAGAGACTCTCTGGCTATAAGCTATATTTTTATAAATTAATGCGCTCATGATTATAACAATGGCTGGCTCTGGCACGCTGAAAATCCGGTTCCGGTTTAAGACCGCGCATATATTTAGTACAAAATACAGTGAGGCTGCTGTAAACGGTTTTCAATGTCGACACACGCAATTAAATCAAATTTTTTTCTCTGCTTTTTTTAATACTGGCATTTTCCGGGCTTGTTAACCTGGCGATTGCACTTTTATTCAGGTAAGAGTGGCCCGCTTGCTCACCGGCGGGCGTTTTATGCTGGAAAAAACAGTTTTTTCCCTATTAGCCGCTGACTCAGGTGCCAACAGGCTGCCTGTTGTTTGAAACCCTGCTGCATGCCTTATCGACAAATACCAAAACCTTGCATACCAAGGTGAAAATGACCGGCATGGGCGGCATTATAATCAGGCCCCAGCGCATTACCATAATAGCGGCAGCTTTGTTGAAATATCTGTTTGAGCCAGGGCGAGGCGGCATTTGTCGCAGTCCAGGCACCCGCGACGCTGATACGTCTGCCGTTGTTCAGTTGAAATGCCGTGACGTCCAGCGCATCGGCCGTGGCATGCTCACTCAGCCTGCCCTGTGCGCGGTGGTAAATATTACGACAGGCGTAGCTCCCCACATGATCGATACGCGCCAACGGCGAGCCCATTTCGCTTGCCGCCAACGGTTTAACCACCTGGGTGACATACATCGCTGAACTCAATGCTAACGGACAACTTGCCAGGAAACTGGTGCTCAGCCGTACTTCGCCAAAGCTGACCACCCGCACGGGCGATGAAAGCGGGCAGTTGCCGTCTACAGAGCCGGGTTCTGTATAGCGAATAGCGCCTGCTTTCTGCGCGCGTTGCAGTACCGCAAGGCAGGCAGCCGGATCGCCAGAAAGCCGCTTAAGTTTGTAGCGTGTAATAAATGAAGGCGCGTCGGTTACATTGAGCGGCAGGAAGGGATTCCAGGCTGCGGGCAAATAGCGTTGCAGCACCGGCGTAATGGCTACGCCAAAGAGGATCAGAACGCCAATCGTTATCAAAAATTTCATCTGTGATGGATCTCCCTCCAGGCGGCTGATTCAAAAAGCTTAGCGGTGTTTTTGCGCAATCGAGCCGGTTCTACCTAACTTTACCTGTATCCGCTCTACATTTGCGTTAAGCTTTGCGCCTGAAAAACGCGTTGAGCGTTAAGTCGCGGGAACTGACTCACGTCTTCGCTCACTGCCTTTTATCTCATTAAATAAAAGCCTTCAGAGCTTAAACAACATCACGTAAAGGACGGATAATTCGTAATGGTTGACCAGTTAAATAAAACGCCTTTGGCGGAGGAGAAGCCGGAGGAGCTTCGGCGAAACCTGCACAATCGTCATATCCAGCTCATCGCTATCGGCGGCGCTATTGGCACCGGCCTGTTTATGGGTTCAGGCAAGACCATCAGCCTGGCCGGCCCTTCAATCATATTTGTCTATATGATTATCGGCTTTATGCTGTTTTTCGTTATGCGCGCCATGGGCGAGTTGCTGCTTTCAAATCTGGAATATAAATCATTCAGCGACTTTGCCGCAGATTTGCTGGGGCCCTGGGCAGGCTACTTTACCGGCTGGACCTACTGGTTTTGTTGGGTGGTGACCGGCATTGCCGACGTGGTTGCCATCAGCGCCTATTTTCAGCTCTGGTTTCCCGACTTTTCCATCTGGATGAGCGCCCTGCTCTGCGTCGTCGTTTTCCTGACGCTGAATATCGCGACGGTGAAATTATTTGGCGAAATGGAGTTCTGGTTCGCCATCATTAAAATCATCGCCATTATCGCGCTGATTGCGGTGGGTATTGTTCTGGTTGCCATGCATTTCCCTTCGCCCGGCGGAGGTACCGCTGCGCTGAGTAATATCTGGAGTCATGGCGGGATGTTCCCCAAAGGCCTGAGCGGCTTTTTTGCGGGCTTTCAGATAGCGGTATTCGCCTTTGTCGGTATCGAACTGGTCGGCACCGCCGCCGCAGAAACGCACGATCCGAAAACCGTGTTGCCGCGTGCCATTAACGCGATACCGCTACGCATTATTATGTTTTACGTTCTGTCGCTGCTGGTGATTATGGCGGTAACGCCGTGGGACCAGGTTGTCGCCGATCGCAGTCCGTTCGTTGAGATGTTTGTATTGATCGGTCTGCCCGCTGCCGCCAGTATCGTCAACTTTGTGGTGCTGACTTCAGCGGCTTCATCTGCCAACAGCGGTATTTTTTCAACCAGCCGTATGCTGTATGGTCTGGCGCAACAGGGCGTGGCGCATCGCCGTTTTGGTCTTCTTTCAGGGCGCGCAGTGCCCACAACCGGCCTGTTTTTCTCCTGTTTTTGTCTGCTTGCCGGCGTGGCGCTGATCTATCTGATCCCCAACGTGATGACGGTGTTTACGCTGGTCACCACCGTGTCGGCCATACTCTTTATGTTTGTATGGACGATCATTCTTTGCTCCTACCTGGCGTGGCGGAAGCAGCGTCCGCAGCAGCACATAGAGTCCACCTACAAAATGCCGGCTGGAATAATTATGTGCTGGGTTTGCATAGCTTTTTTTGCTTTTGTACTGGTGTTGTTGACGCTACAAGAGGATACACGACAGGCGCTGATGGTTACGCCGCTGTGGTTTGTAATGCTGAGTATTGGCTGGTGGCTGCGAAAGCGTAAAAAAGGATAACCGAAGCCGTTCGGCGACGGGATGACGTTATATCAGCGTCCCGTCGCCGCCGGATAAAAATACGTTCAGCGTTATTCTGCGGTCTCCCGATTTCCACGGCTGTTGCGTCCCCCTTTCACTCCGGCTTCTGAAGCCCGTTGAGGATCGTTTTTGAAGTTTCCTCCGCTGACTTTGCCACCTTTACGTCCCGCTTCTGACGCTCTTTTTCGGTCTTCAGCGAAATTTCCAGATCCACCACGATGTTCTGCCATTTCTCACCTCCAAATCGTTAAACGGTTAAGTGCCAATAAGTATCACTGAGTTTACCTGCGTTCGCGTTCAGAATTTTATTCCCCTGACGCATTATTAAGCATAGATGACTGAGATAAAGCGCGCGTAATTTAATCTATTACGCGTAAAAACGCTGTTTTTTTAGTGGTAATGATTTTTTTAACCTGCTGTTAAGACTCTTTTTTTGTTGGGTATGAAACACCTGGCCACAGCGCAGACACAGCAGAGTCACACCGATCTTCTATACTTAATCAGTGAAACATTCATCAACCACAATGATAAGGAGCGTGCTATGGCTGAATCAGAAAAGCGTCCAATCGCGAAGGATGACCCGCGGAATGCGCCTGAATCAGGTGATAAAATGCCCTCTGATAATTCGCAAAAGTCCCCAAAAAAATCGTAACTGAACGGCTGTGCACGCAGGTGCCAGCCGTTTTTGCGTATATTTAAAACCTATTTTCAAGGAGAGAGACGGTGGCACGAATTTTAGTTCTTTATTACTCCATGTACGGTCATATCGAGACAATGGCGCAGGCCGTGGCCGAAGGCGCAAAAGGCGTTGAGGGCGTAGACGTCACCATTAAACGCGTCCCGGAAACAATGGACGCCGAACGATTTGCCCAGGTGGGCGGCAAAACCGATCAGTCGGCGGAGATTGCAACCACGGAAGAGCTGCCGCAGTACGATGCGATCATAATCGGTACACCAACCCGCTTCGGTAACATGGCAGGACAGATGCGTACTTTTCTCGATCGCACCGGCGGGCTCTGGGCTTCCGGCGCGCTGCAAGGGAAACTTGCCAGCGTATTTTCTTCTACCGGCACCGGTGGCGGTCAGGAGCATACCATCTCTTCCACCTGGACCACCCTCGCCCATCACGGCATGGTGATTGTGCCCATTGGCTACGGTGCAAAAGAGCTTTTTGATATTTCGCAGGTGCGCGGCGGCACGCCTTATGGTGCGACCACGCTTGCAGGGGGCGATGGTTCCCGACAGCCCAGCGAGGCCGAATTAAATATTGCCCGCTATCAGGGACAACTGGTCGCTGGTCTGGCCGTTAAACTCAATGGATAAACTCATCAGGAGAATATTATGGCAACGCAACAATCTAAAGAGCATCGTGTAGGAGAGTGGGCAAGCCTGCGCGCAACGTCCCCGGAAATTGCTGAGGCCATTTTTGAAGTGGCGGATTATGATGAAAAGCTTGCCGAAGAAATTTGGGAGCAACAGGGCAGCGATGATGTGCTGATCCGCGCATTTGAAAAAACGGACGCCAACGAGCTGACCTGGGACAACAAGGTCGTCGAACGTAAAAACGTTTAATTGTCCGGATTAAAATAAGGCGGGTCTACCCGCCTTTTTTCTTTTTGTGCATACAGATAATTCTCCTTTCAACATAGTTACGTTGAGTAATCAGCGCTCCTTTTACTACGCTTACCCACGTCAAAGCCCACAACCGGGCAGAAAACAGTGAAAGGAGCGCAACAATGTCTTACCAGACCATTAATCCCGCCAGTAATAAACTGATCAAGTCCTGGCCCGCACACAGCGCTCAACAGGTTGGGCAGGCATTAACCGCTGCTGATAATCTTTTCCATTCGGCCTGGTCGAAAGGCCCGATACAGCCACGTCTTCAGGTTCTGAAGAAGATGGCCGACCTGATCGACAGCCGGGTTGAAGAGCTGGCGAAAGTTGCCAGCACCGAAATGGGTAAACTGATTGCCCAGAGCCGCAGCGAAGTGAAGCTTTGCGCGCAGATCGCCCGCTACTACGCGGAAAATGCCGGGCGCTTCCTGGCCCCGACAAAATATCCAACCGATCTGGGCGAAGCCTGGGTTGAGAATCATCCGATTGGCGTGCTGGTGGCCGTCGAACCGTGGAATTTCCCGTACTACCAGCTCATGCGTGTGCTGGCGCCAAATCTGGCGGCGGGCAACCCGGTGCTGGCGAAGCATGCAGCTAACGTCCCGCACTGCGCAACGCTGTTTGAAGCGCTGGTAAAAGAAGCGGGCGCGCCGGAGGGGGCATGGACAAACCTGTTCGTCAGTAACGAGCAAATTGCTGACCTGATCGCAGACGATCGCGTCAAAGGCGCGGCCCTGACCGGCTCAGAGCGTGCCGGGAGCGCCGTCGCGCAGCAGGCAGGAAAATACCTGAAAAAAACCACGCTGGAACTGGGCGGTAACGATGTCTTTATGGTGCTGGACGATTGCGATCTCGATAAAGCCGTTGCGGCTGGCGTCGGCGCGCGCCTGAGCAACTGTGGACAGGTCTGCACCGCAGCGAAACGCTTTATTATTCATGAAAAAGTGGCCGATGCCTTTCTGGAAAAATTCACCCAGGCATTTCGTGAAGTAAAAATCGGCGATCCCCTGGATGAAAGCACGACGCTCGGCCCGCTCTCTTCCGCTTCCGCGCGAGATACGCTGGTAAAACAGGTGGATGAGGCCGTTGCCAGGGGCGCGAAACTGCATCTCGGCGGAAAAGCCGTTGCGGGCGAAGGTTGCTTTTACGAACCCACTATTTTAACCGGCATCACTCGCGATAATCCGGCATGGTTTGAAGAGTTCTTTGGCCCGGTAGCGCAGGTCTACGTAGTCAAAAATGATGATGACGCGGTTGCGCTGGCTAACGACTCACATTACGGCCTGGGCGGTGCGGTCTTCACCAATAACATTGAACGCGGTAAAACGCTCGCTTCCCGTATCGAAACCGGCATGGTTTATATCAACTCCGCCAGCAACACTGCGGCAGAACTGCCTTTCGGCGGCGTGAAACGTTCCGGGTACGGACGGGAGCTTTCCGATTTAGGCATTAAGGAATTTGTTAACCAGAAGCTGGTGGTTGTCAGCCAGTAAAGGTTTATCGGAAACATAAAAAAGCCGACGTATTCGTCGGCTTTTTCTTTTTCATTTGCGCCTCATCAGGATGATTTCTGCGCTGCCTGCGGCTGAGCGGTTTTATTCTTTTCAGCATCCGCTTTGTCTTTTGCAGCCTTGTCGGCATCCGCTTTCTCTTTGGCAGCTTTCTCTGCTGCCGCTTTGTCAGCAGCAGCTTTATCAGCAGGGGCAGGCTCGGCGCTTTTTACTGCGTCGGCTGGCGCTGCATCGCCTGCGGGCGCTTTTGCCGCGTTGTCCTTCTGCTCTGTCGCCTCTTTCGCTGCTGGTTTAACGCTTTCAGCAACGTTAGCCGCCATTGGCGTGCCTTCAATCGCTTTGTTCAGCACCTGAGTAAACTGATCCCAGGAACAGAAACCGTTCGCATCGGTGGGGCAGCCGTTCATTTGTAGCGTGACGCGTTTTGGCGGCGTCTCCAGCGACAGCGGTGTGGCATCGCGCAGCTGATCGCTGCTCTGGTAAACATATTCAACCTTCACCAGTTCTTTATCATTTTTCTTATCGTGCCAGCGCTGAAACTGGATCATGCCGCCAATAGGCGTCCGCTCATTTTGATCCGGCAACGTATAAGATTTGAAATCCAGCGCGGTCAGCAGCGAGGCGATGTTTGAATCATGCCCGACCATCAGCGTCACTTTCGGCGCAGCGGCCTGGTCTTCATCAACCAGCATGCTGCGGATATAGTCAACCAGCGGCGCTGCGACGTTACGCGCAACCTCTGGCGAGGTAAACAGCGTGTCCTGATAGGCATTTTTAATCGCCGACAGCTCTTTCCACTGTTCCGGGGTTTTGATTTGCCCCCACGCCACCTGATCCAGCGGCATGCCTTCATAATATTGCAACGTGAAGGCGTCAACCAGCGAGTTGCCCACCTTTAACGGCCCGGAAACGCCAGGCTCTTTGCCATTTTCTGCGCTGAATTGATTCTGTTTTTCACCAGAGAGATCGCACTGCTTTTTACCCTCGCATGCGGCGGCGTTCTTATAGTCGATAATCTTTTCCAGACGCTGGAAAGCAGGCTTCAGCGACTGCTTTTCGTCGGCGCTGTTCATAGCGGTCAGCGCTTTTTTGTTGAATTCTTCACTGCCGTCCGTCACGACCGGATTGAATACCGGATCCATTTCGCCCATCGCATCCTGATGCGTGACAGGCACGTCGCAGCCCGGGAAGGCGCCGGTAATAAAGAACTGCGCGGTTGCGACGGTGCGTTGCAGGCTGTTAGCGTAAGCGTAAACAGTATCGCTGCCCGGGCATTCGCCATCTTTGACCAGCCCCTGTTGGGCCAGCCATTCGCGCGTATAACGCCCCATATAGACTTCAAGTACGCCGCCTTTGGTGGTCAGTTGACCGCCCGGCACATCCCATTTCGGCCAGGCTTTTTTTGTTGACTGCGCCAGCACGCTCCCGTTATCAGCCAGCGGCGCGCGTAGGTTGTGGCGGCTCATCATTAAAACCTGCTCAAGCTGGTAATCACCCTCGGCGGCTGAGGCTGAAACCCCGGTAAGCGCCGAGCAAACCGCTAACGCGCAGAGACTAAGCTTTTTAATCATGTTTTTTTCCGTCGTTTATAGGTAAATGATCCGTGCGTGTGGAGCGTGCTGTTAAGAGGATAAGACAGCAACAAACTTCATAATACTCGTAACGCTATTCCAGAGAAAACGGACCCGCTGCCCGTCATAGTGAGAATATAGCAGAGTATCGCTTTTACCGTTCTGACGCATCAGGAGATTGAAAAGGAAAGGGATATTTTAGGAGTGATTAACAATCCTGTGGCTGGCGGGCCGCGCTGAGTGAACGCCGGAAAGCAAAACGGGCCGGCAATTTGCCGACCCGTTAAATGTGCTGGCGGAGGAGGAGAGATTCGAACTCTCGAACGGTTTCCCGTCGCCGGTTTTCAAGACCGGTGCCTTCAGCCACTCGGCCACCCCTCCGCACTTTTATCAGCAACAGGACGGTTTAACGCGTCAGGCAACTGATGGCGCGCAGTATAAAGTAACACGACAGCTTTGCCAAGCACGATTTTGCTTACTTTGTTGAATTTATGCGCTTTTATATGATTTTTTACAGCAAGGCATGTATGAAGAGAATGTTGGATTAATTGCAGAAAGCAAAACGGGCCAGCACGCTGCTGACCCGTTAAATTTGATGGCGGAGGAGGAGAGATTCGAACTCTCGAACGGTTTCCCGTCGCCGGTTTTCAAGACCGGTGCCTTCAGCCACTCGGCCACCCCTCCGCAATGAGGCGCACTATAAACAATCCACCCCAATCATGTAAAGCAAGTTTTGTCTCAACCGCCTGAAAAAACGTCAACTCTGTTTCGTTTGGCGCTATTTTCACCACACGGAGTAAGGAAGCGGCAACCTGCGGCGTAAAGAAGGGTAAAACGCCTTCCCCTCCCGCGCTCCGCTCCTTATTCTCAACGCTGATTTAATGACCCTGAGAGGCATTTATATGGATCGCATTGTTACTGGCGCACGCGAGCGCTCGTTAATCTCTACGCACAAGGTTTTGCGCAATACCTACTTCCTGCTGGGCCTGACGCTGGCGTTTTCTGCCGTAACGGCAACGCTGAGCACCGTCTTTGCTCTGCCCGCTCCCGGCCTGCTGCTGATGCTTGCCGGTTTTTACGGATTGATGTTTCTGACTTATCGCCTGGCTGACAGTCCGGCAGGCATTCTTGCTGCTTTCGCCTTCACCGGTTTTCTGGGCTACAGCCTGGGCCCAATGCTAAACGCGCTGCTGTCTGCGGGCATGGGCGACGTCATCGGGCTGGCGCTGGGCGGCACCGCGCTGGTGTTCTTCTGCTGCTCGGCCTACGTGCTGACGACCCGTAAAGACATGTCTTTCCTCGGCGGCATGATGATGGCCGGTTTTGTGGTGCTGCTGGTCGCGGTGGTGGCTAACCTGTTCTTACACATTCCTGCGCTGCATCTGGCGATCAGCGTGATGTTCGTGCTGTTCTCTTCCGGCGCGATCCTGTGGGAAACCAGCAACATTATCCACGGCGGCGAAACCAACTACATTCGTGCTACGGTCAGCCTGTACGTCTCCCTTTATAATATATTTGTCAGCCTGCTAAGCATCTTCGGTCTGTCTCGTAATAACTGATTGCCTCAGCAAAACATAAAGCCCCGCCATGCGGGGCTTTGTTTTTTGCAGCAGGAAATTTTGATAAACTTGCGGATGATTTCAATGCAGGAGAAAGACGGTGTTATTTGACGGTAAGCGTATCGAGCGAGATGCGCAGGGTTATCTGAAATCCATCAATGACTGGCATGAGGCGCTGGCGCCGCTGCTGGCAGAAGAGGAAGGCATTACGCTAACCGATGCTCACTGGGAAGTTGTGCATTTCGTTCGTGCGTTCTATCTGGAGTTCAATACCTCGCCTGCGGTAAGAATGCTGGTCAAGGCGATGGCGCAAAAGTACGGCGAAGAGAAAGGGAACAGCCGTTACCTGTTCCGCCTGTTCCCTGAGGGGCCGGCAAAACAGGCAACGAAAATTGCCGGCCTGCCAAAACCGGCAAAGTGCCTCTAGCGCGTGGTGAAACCCGCGTGCTCATCGCGCGGCTGATGCGGTTCACACAACACCTTATCTACCCGCGCGCTGCGTGGCCCGCCTGCTTTTAACCACGCAATCAGCGCTTCTACCTGCTCTGCTTCGCCGCACGCCAGCACCTCGACGCTACCGTCATCAAGGTTTTTTGCGTAGCCCTTCACTCCCAGCGATTTTGCTTCATGCTGCGTGCTGTAGCGAAATCCAACGCCCTGAACAAGGCCGTGCACCCAGGCACGCGTACATACAGTTGTCATACACTCCTCCGGCAGAGACGTAGTTTGCAATTTGTCGCCAGGCACCGGACAATAGCGCCTGTTTTTCTGACTTTAAGCATAGCAAATATGACCGCTCGTTTGATTCTTGCCAAAGGACGTGAAAAGTCCTTACTGCGTCGCCATCCCTGGATTTTCTCTGGCGCTGTTGCCCGCCTTGAAGGCCAGGCCAGCTCTGGCGAAACTATTGACGTCTGCGACAGCCACGGTAACTGGCTGGCCCGTGCCGCCTGGTCGCCCTCTTCGCAAATTCGTGCCCGCGCCTGGAGCTGGCAGCAGGACGAGGCTGTCGATACCGAATTTTTCGTGCGTCGTCTGACGACCGCACAGCGGCTTCGCGACTGGCTGGCCCAACGCGATAACCTGGACAGCTATCGCCTGATTGCAGGCGAATCGGACGGTCTGCCCGGCATTACTATCGATCGCTTTGGTAATTTTCTGGTGCTGCAACTGCTTTCGGCGGGTGCCGAGTATCAGCGCGCGACGCTCATCACTGCCCTTCAACGTTGCTACCCCTCCTGCGCGATTTACGACCGTTCAGACGTCTCCGTGCGTAAAAAAGAGGGGCTGCCGCTCACCTCAGGCGTGGTGCTGGGCGATATGCCGCCTGCGTTGTTGCCCATCACCGAGCATGGAATGAAGCTTCTGGTGGATATTCAAACCGGCCATAAAACGGGTTATTACCTTGACCAGCGCGACAGTCGCCTGGCCACGCGTCGCTATGCTGAAGGTGGTCGCGTCCTGAACTGTTTCTCCTATACCGGGGGATTTGCCGTTTCAGCGCTGATGGGCAACTGCCAGCAGGTCATCAGCGTTGACACCTCCCAGGCCGCGCTTGATGTCGCCAGGCAAAACGTCGAGCTTAACCACTTAGACCTGTCTAAAGCGGAGTTCGTGCGCGATGACGTCTTTAAGCTGCTGCGCCGCTATCGCGAAGAAGGCGAGCAGTTCGATCTTATTGTGATGGATCCGCCCAAGTTTGTAGAAAACAAGAATCAGCTTGCGGGCGCCTGCCGGGGTTATAAAGATATAAATATGTTGGCGATACAGTTACTTAAACCAGGAGGAACGCTGTTAACGTTCTCCTGTTCCGGGCTGATGCCAACGGATCTTTTTCAAAAAATCATCGCCGACGCCGCGCTGGATGCGCAGCGTGACGTACAATTTATAGAACAGTTCCGGCAGTCGGCAGATCATCCGGTCATCGCCAGCTACCCGGAAGGACTCTATTTAAAAGGATTTGCCTGCCGCGTACTGTGACTTGAAAACGCCGCCTTTGTCCCCATTTCAGAGGTGTGCATGTTTTACAGGAGGTCACAATGATTACCAGCAAATTTGGCCCGGGTCAGCAGGTTCGCCACAGGCTGTTGGGTTTTTTAGGTGTTGTGGTTGATGTCGATCCACACTATTCCCTGGAGGATTCGCACGATGATCTCGCCGAAAGCGAATCGCTGCGTAATGCGCCCTGGTATCACGTGGTGATTGAGGATGAAGACGGTATGACTGTCCAGACCTATCTGGCTGAAGCACAGCTATCCTGGGAGCAGCCGGACGGGCATCCTGAACAACCTTCGATGGATGAATTGGCGGCCTCAATACGTCATCAGCTTCAGGCGCCTCGTCTCAGAAATTAACAAAACCCCGCCGGGCGGGGTTTTTACTCAGCGCTTTTCAAGACCAAGGCGTGGAATTTCGATCTTAGGACAGCGATCCATCACGACTTTCAGTCCGGCTTTTTCTGCCAGTTCAGCAGCCTGCTGATTGATGACGCCCAGCTGTAACCAGAGCGATTTTGCCCCGATGGCAATCGCTTCCTGCGCCACGCCATACGCCGCTTCGCTGTTTCTGAAAACATCCACCATATCCACCGCTTCGGGGATCTCTTCCAGGCTGCTATAAACTCTCTGCCCCAACAGCATCTGCCCGTCAAGCTTTGGACTCACCGGCGTCACTTTATAACCTTGCGAAAGCAGCCACTTCATTACGCCATAGCTTGCCCGATGGGTTTTATCGCTCGCCCCAACCAGCGCGATATGGTGCGTAGATGTCAGCAGTTCAGCAATCATTTTATCATTCATGACTTTCTCCTTATGACCTTCCCTTTTAGTCTATGCGCTGACAGCATTTATGGAATAAACCAGCGTCATAACAGCAAAAAATAAGGCCATACCGCACAAATAAATATGTTAAAATGTAAACATTCTGCTTTACTGAAAAAAATTGATACATTCAGCGCTTACGCACTGCTGCGCATTGGAGAAAGAATGAAGCTGCGTCTGGTCATGGCAGGCTTATTGATAATGGTAACTGCGGCATCTTCGCAGGCAACCACCCTTAAGCTCGCTTCGGATATTGACCTGTTGGTCCTTGATGGACGTAAAATTTCCGGTTCGCTACTCAAAGGTGCCGACGGCCTGGAGCTTGATCGCGGGCAGCATCAACTACTGTTTCGCGTTGAAAAGGATCTGCAAAAAAATTCGCACAGGGGCTCATCATGGATCTCTGTTCCGCAGATTGTAACGTTTACAGCCCAGGCAGAATCAATCGCTATCAAACTGCCGCCGCTGGAGACGCTCCAGCAGGGGAAAGCCTTTGATAAACATCCTTCTTTTGAATTGATTGACGAGCACGGCGCGACCATCAATAGCCAGCGTGATTATCTTTCGAGTAATGAGAGCAACTTCGAACAGGCGATGATCGCCTATAATCTTCAGCGTAACGTTGCTTCCGTTCCGCGTTTTGCCCAACCCCATCTCTCCAACGCGCCGGCTGACGATATGTCCACCGACATGGTAAGCATGGAGCATCCTACCGGTCGTCTGCTTCAGCTCTGGTATCGTCAGGTGGACTCCGCCACGCGTCAACGCCTGGTTCTGCTGATGCAGGCGCTGCGAACCAGTTGATGTCTGTCGTTTGACAGCCTAAACTCGATACGCGATTGGGCAGACCTGTTCTGTCGTCATCTGCCACGAACCAGGAAACCGGCATGGATCTTACCACCCGTACAATTCAGAAGAAAAAACACATCGCGCTGGTTGCGCACGATCATTGCAAAACGTCGCTGATGCAGTGGGTTGATATCCATAAAGACGTGCTGAAAGCGCATACTCTTTATGCGACGGGCACCACAGGCAATCTTATTCAACGTGCAACCGGCCTGCCGGTTGAAGCGATGCTCAGCGGCCCGATGGGTGGCGATCAGCAGGTGGGGGCGCTAATCTCTGAATCGAAAATTGATGTACTGTTCTTCTTTTGGGATCCGCTGAATGCCGTTCCGCACGATCCTGATGTTAAAGCCCTGCTGCGGCTGGCAACCGTCTGGAATATCCCGGTGGCCACAAACCGCAGCACCGCCGATTTTATTATCCATTCGCCGCTTTTTGCACAGCAGATTGATATCAGCATTCCTGATTATCAGCGCTATCTTGCAGAGCGCCTGAAGTAGCTGCGCTAGGGCCTGCGCAGTATCGGCACGCCGAGCTGCCTGAGTTCTTCAACAAATACCGACGGATTTTCTTTATTGTAAAGCAGCCACACCTGCTGCTTTGCGCGTGTAATCGCGACATAGGCAAGCCGGCGCTCCTCCGCATCGGGAAAATCTTCCGGCGTTGGGAGCAGGGCCTGCTCGATTACCGATTCCCGCGTCGGTGCCGGAAATCCTTCCCGGCCCTCTTCTAATCCAAGCAGCAATACATAATCCGCCTGCTGTCCTTTACTGGCATGGATAGTTAAAAATTCAACTTTAAGTTTTGGCCAGCGGGTTTTTGCTTTGTCCATCAGCGCAGGGCGCAGAAAATGATAACGCGCGAGGATCAAAACCCGCTCCTCTGGCCGGGCATAACCGCTAATTTTATTAAGCAGGTCTTCCAGCTGGGATTCAGGCAGCAGTGAAATGGACTTTTTATTGCCTTTGCTCAGACTGTTCAGCGCTTTTTTTAACTGATGCGGATTGCGCTGGATAAAGCCATTGGCTTTTTCACCAATGCGATCGTTGAACCGGTAAGTCGTATCCAGTACGCAACGATCGCCTTCGCCAAAATAGTGATGAAAAGCGGTGGTTAGCGTCATTTCCGCACCGCTGAAGCGATAGATGGCCTGCCAGTCATCCCCCACAGCAAACAGCGTGGTTTGTTTGTTTTGTCTTCTCAGTGCCGTCAACAGCGCCGCGCGCTGCGGTGAAATATCCTGAAATTCATCAACCAGAATATGCTTCCAGGGACTGATGAAACGTCCCTTATCAAGGATGTTCACCGCCTGATGGATAAGCCCTGAGAAATCAACCGCGCCCTCTTCTTTTAGCGCGCCTTTCCAGGCTTTCATGATGGGCGCCATCAGTTTTACGCGTTTGCTGAACAGCTCGCGAACCTCCTCAGGCGCAGAGTCAATCATTGCTGCCTGCGCGCCGCCGTGCATCCGCATCAGCCCAAGCCAGCGCTCAAGCCGTCCCGCCAGCCTGCCGGCAAGCCGATCGTCCTGCCAGAAGGCGCTTTCATCCGAGGTCCAGTCCAGCTCGTCCTGTAACCAGTGACGCCAGCCGTTGGCGTGCGCTTTTTTCTCGCTACACTGCTGACGCCAGGTATCAATAAGTAATTTATGGCGCAGCGCGGTGTCAGTTTCCAGCCTGCTGATAGCGGGCGCTTTATTGCTGCCCTGCTGAATAATGTTCAGCGCGAGCGAATGAAATGTTCGCGCTTCAATGCCTTTGGCATCAAGACGCGCGCTGATACGCTCGTTCATCTCTTCAGCGGCTTTGCGCCCGAAGGCCAGCAGAAGGATCTCCTGCGGCGTCGCCTGCTTACGAAGCAGCAACCATCCTGCGCGCGCGACCAGTACCGACGTTTTGCCGCTGCCCGCGCCTGCCAGCACCAGCAGCGCCTCTTCGCCGTTGACCACCGCTTTTGCCTGAGAGGCATTGAGAGGTGAAGTTTCTACATGGTTGAAAAAGTCAGCATGCGCGTCGAGCATTTTTTCAGTCCATTGAGCGTTTCTCTTCTGTCGCGTTGCTTCACTGCTGTCCAGCCATTGCAGGCAGTGATGATAAGCTTCCCGGCAGTTATCGAACGCGTCCAGGCGCGACGTGGGTAACGGTAGCGACGCAAATGCCTGAAGAATGCTCTCACGGCACCCCGCCATATCTTTACGTTTCAGCCACTTGTCCTGCTGTTCAAACCCGCTGAGTTTTGTCACCTGCTCATCCAGAACACCTGCTGCGACCGCGCTCATCTCTTCGCTCCAGCGCCGCCACTGCTGGCTTAGCACATGATAAAAGCGTTGGGTTTCCTGCCATTCCGTGCCGTGTAGTCTCACAACTTTTTTGTCCGGCAGGGTAAATTCCAGCTCGCCCCACACCAGGCCGCGTTTGCACGTGATGTCCAGCAGTTGATTGAACGGGATCAGGTATTGATGCTTCTCTCCGCTGACTTCAACGCCAGCGGTCAGCAGCCGCACACGGTTGTATGGATGCTGCGCCAGATGCTTACCCAACGATGTTGCTTTCAGTTCCATGAAGAGACCCTGGCTGCTGTTAACGGTTCTGGCGCTAGTTTACCCGTCCACAGTGTACCGCTCCAGCCTTAAAACGCGGTACAATCAGCGCATTGCGTTCTGCACGTTCCAGGGAAACTACTATGCGTACCGTTTTAAATGTTCTGAATTTCTTTTTGGGTGGATTTTTCCTCACGCTCTGCTGGCTGTTTGCCACGGTAGCCAGCATTGTTTTTGTTTTTACCCTACCGTTAACCCGCTCCTGTTGGGAGATAACCAAACTATCCCTTCTGCCCTACGGCAATGAAGCGGTACACGTTGATGCGCTCTATCCGGACAGAAAAAATGCTCTGCTGAGCACCAGCGGCAGCCTGCTGAATATTATCTGGCTGATCTTTTTTGGCTGGTGGCTGTGCATCTTACATGTCCTCACTGGTATAGCGCAGTGCCTGACGTTAATCGGTATTCCTGTCGGTATTGCGCATTTTAAAATTGCCGCCATTGCTTTGTGGCCCGTAGGGCGCCGCGTGGTTTCAGTGGAAGTGGCTCAGGCCGCTCGCGAGGCAAACGCCCGCAGCCGTTTTAACTGAGATCGACATGCGCCTAACGTTTACCTCCGGCCTGCGTCGGTATGCTTATAACAGCGCGCTTTTCTACAACCTGCGAATTTTCTTTGCGCTTGCGGGTACGGCGAGCGTGCCCTGGTTTATGGATCAGATAACGTGGACCATCCCCCTTACGCTTGGAGTGGTGGCGGCGGCGCTGGCAGATTTGGACGACCGCCTGGCGGGCAGACTGCGCAACCTGTTGATTACACTTGTATGCTTTTGCGTTGCCTCGGTTTCTGTTGAGCTGCTTGCCCCGACGCCGTGGCTGTTTACGCTGGGGCTGGCGGTATCCACCTGGGGATTTATCCTTTTAGGTTCGCTGGGGCAGCGCTATGCCACCATCGCCTTTGGTGCGCTGCTGATCGCCATTTATACGCTGCTGGGCATTCAGCTCTTTCCACAGTGGTATGTGCAACCCATTCTTTTGCTGACGGGTGCCATCTGGTACAACCTGCTGACGCTGGCCGGACACCTCATTTTTCCGGTACGCCCGCTTCAGGAAAACATGGCGCGCTGCTTTGAAGAACTGGCGGTATGCCTGGAAGCGAAGGCAGGATTGTTCGATCCCGATTTAGAGGATGACAGCCCGTCACTGATTGAAATGGCGATGGCCAACGGCAAGCTCGTGGCTACGCTTAATCAGGCAAAAAACTCCATTCAGTCCCGCCTGCGCGGCGATCGCGGCCAGCGCGGCACCCGCAGAACGCTGCACTACTATTTCATTGCGCAGGATATTCATGAGCGTGTCAGCTCCTCTCACGCGCAATATCATGCGTTGCGCCATGAATATCGCGACAGCGACGTTTTGTTTCGCTTCCAGCGCCTGCTCTCTATGCAGTCAAGAGCCTGTCAGCAACTTGCAGGCTGCATTCTAATGCGGGATACCTATCAACACGATCCGCGCTTCGAACGCGCGTTCTTGCATCTGAATGAAACGCTCGATCGTCTGGAAAAAGCCCGGCCGGCAAACAGCGATATCAAAGCGATGCATTATCTTCTTAACAACCTGAAAGCTATAGACGCACAGTTGGCGACGGTTGAATCTGAACAGGCTCTGGCCGCAGGCGTTGATAACACCCTCTCAAGCGAAGGGCTGAACGGCTGGGCAGATATCAGGCTGCGATTCAGTCGACATCTTTCACCGGAATCTCCCCTTTTTCGCCACGCGGTGCGGATGTCCTTGCTGCTGTGCGCTGGCTACACCTTTATTCAGCTAACGGGTATGCAACACGGCTACTGGATATTGCTGACCAGCCTTTTTGTTTGCCAGCCAAACTATAACGCAACCCGACGGCGCCTGGCGCTGCGCATCGCCGGTACGCTGGCAGGTATCGTTACGGGCCTGCCGCTACTCTGGCTGGTGCCCTCCGTTGAGGGTCAGCTTGTATTAATTGTGGCTTCCGGCGTGCTGTTTTTCGCATTTCGTCAGTCACAATATGCGCATGCCACGATGTTCATTACCCTGCTGGTTCTTTTCTGTTTCAACCTGCTCGGTGAAGGTTTTGAGGTGGCGTTGCCGCGCGTGGTGGATACGCTTCTCGGCTGCGGCATTGCCTGGCTGGCGGTGGCTTTTATCTGGCCGGACTGGCGCTTTCGACGTCTCTCTTCGGTTGCAGAACGGACGCTAAAGGCCAATTGCCGTTATCTCGATGCCATCCTTGTGCAATACCATCAGGGTAAAGACAATCGCCTTGATTATCGCATTGCGCGGCGTGATGCTCATAACGGCGATGCAGAACTGGCTTCAGTCGTGTCAAATATTTCAGCAGAAAAAAATACGTTGCCGGGTACTCGGGAGGCAGCCTTTCGCTTGTTATGTCTGAATCACTCGTTTTTGAGTTATATCTCTGCGTTAGGTGCCCACCGTGAAAAAATTCCCCGGGAGGCAATGTTGACGCTGATGGATGACGCCGTTTGCTATGTCGACGACATTCTGCATAGCGATCCCATTAATAAAGAGAAGGCACAGCGTCAACTTGCCGATCTTGCGCATCAGATTGCCATTCTGGACGCCGATCCTGAAACAAAAGAGCCATTAATTTTGCAGCAGGTCGGATTACTGGTAACGCTGCTGCCGGAAATAGCGCAATTAAAGACCCACATTCAGAACCATTAACTCAGTGCTAAAGCGGCAATATGCGCTTACACCGTCTGGCAATACCAGCAGAAAAGCTCATCTTTCACTGACTGGGGTAATGCCTGACAGTGATGGCCGCGAATAGCACCTTCCAGGGCATATAAGACATTGAGACTGAGGTTGGTATTGCTGGCGCGCAATCTGAGCCAACATGCTTTTGCGCCCTCCTGCTTCAGCCGCTCAACGGTATCAATACCCACTCTGCGAAGCTGATGTTCGATACGTATACTGAGGTTAGGTAAATCCTTCAGCCTTATGTTGCTTGAATCAAGCGCACGCTGTTGGCGAGCGCCCTCAAGACATAACTGGCTTAGCGTCAGAAGCTGCCCGGGCGCTTTCCACAGTTCCGAATCTACCCGATAGTAATCAAGAATAATTGGAATGCCCCTTTTCTTGAGGCATAGCGGCTGCATGTTGTGTTCAATAAGGTAGGGTTTCACCTGTTCACAAGCGCGAAGATAGAGCTCTCCTTCCGATACCAGCGCAAAAACAACTTTATCAATCGCTAAACTGTACCCACCAAACTGGCTTCTGCTGTCTATATTACCCAGTTCGATAAGTTCTTGTTTGGCCTGTGCTATTTTTATTTTTGAGTGATACATCTTTTTCTCCTTTTTGCCTTCAGCTACCAGAGTCCGAAGGCGTTTCCTTATGCAAGAGAGAAAGTATGCAATAGCGATTACAGGTTCAATTACTAATTAGCGTTACGGCCATTTTCATCGCATTTTTGCGAAGCATTTTCAAAAAATTCATGTTGATCTTTAGTTTCGCACAGGATACTGTTTATCCATACAGTATCACTACAGGCGAAGCTACCATGCAAACTCACTCTCTGAAAAAACATCGCGTTAACCGCAGGTACAGTGAGACCTCTGCCAGCGCGATCTCTGATTTTTCCGCTGCGCCGGGTTTAATTAGCGAACTCGTCTATAGTGAAAATCAGCCCGGACTGACCCAATTGCTTTTGCTGCCTCTGCTACAGCAGCTGGGCACGCAATCGCGCTGGCAGCTCTGGTTGACGCCGCCGCACAAACTTAGCCGTAACTGGTTACGTGATGCCGGCCTGCCATTGAATAAAGTTATGCAGGTGCCGCCAACGCAAACGATAACCACGGTTGAAGCAATGATTAAAGCGCTACAAACGGGGAATTACAGTGTTGTGCTGGGTTGGATTTCTGAAGAAATTTCGGTCAGTGAACGGTGCAGACTTCAACAGGCTGCGCGTTCAGGTCAGGCTTTAGGCCTGATCATGTGTCCGGATCGCGCAAATTGTGCGCCTTCAAGACCGCTTAATGGGTTAAAAATTCACTCAACTTTGTATCATTAAGTAAAAATAAGATTTTTCTCAGCGCGCCCTTTATTTCCTGTACCGGTAACCGTCTGATATTGCTATGGCGCGGCCGGACAAGGAGTTAGCTCTATTTCGCATCATATAGTCCTGAGAAATTTTCACTGAAAATGTGAAAATTTATGTAGAAAACCTCTTTTTTTTTACTGACTCACGTAACATCTTACTTGTAACTTTGCTGGTACGTTGTAGACTTTACGTCGCCAGGGTGCTCAATAATCACCTTTTTTGGATGAGACACAATCGAGCTTACATAACCCGGCGAAGGATTTTAATCAAAGAGCTAATGAAAGCTCATTGCCTATTTGGATGATAACGAGGCGCAAAAAATGAAAAAGACAGCTATCGCAATTGCAGTGGCACTGGCTGGCTTCGCTACCGTAGCGCAGGCCGCCCCAAAAGATAACACCTGGTATACCGGTGCGAAACTGGGCTGGTCTCAGTATCACGACACTGGTTACTACGGTAACGGTTACACCAACAATGATGGCCCAACTCATGAAAGTCAGCTGGGCGCCGGTGCATTCGGTGGCTATCAGGCTAACGAATACCTGGGCTTCGAACTGGGTTATGACTGGCTGGGTCGTATGCCTAACAAAGGCAACAACGTCAACGGCGCATTCAAAGCACAGGGCATTCAGCTGGCTGCTAAACTGAGCTACCCAATTGCTGACGATCTGGACGTGTACACGCGTCTGGGTGGTATGGTATGGCGTGCAGACTCTACTCAGCAGAACACCGCTACTGGCAACCGCATCAGCGACCACGACACCGGCGTATCTCCGCTGGCTGCTGTAGGTTTCGAATATGCGCTGGACAAAAACTGGGCAACGCGTCTGGACTATCAGTGGGTTAACAACATCGGCGATGCGCAGACTGTTGGCACCCGTCCTGATAACGGCATGCTGAGCCTGGGCGTGTCTTACCGCTTTGGTCAGGATGAAGCTGCTGCTCCAGCACCAGCTCCGGCTCCAGCGCCAGCGCCAGTTGTTGAAACCAAGCGTTTCACACTGAAGTCTGACGTTCTGTTCACCTTCAACAAAGCTTCTCTGAAGCCAGAAGGTCAGCAGGCTCTGGATCAGCTGTACACCCAGCTGAGCTCAATGGATCCTAAAGATGGTTCCGTTGTTGTTCTGGGTTACACCGACCGCATCGGTTCTGACCAGTACAACCAGAAGCTGTCTGAAAAACGCGCTCAGTCTGTTGTTGACTACCTCGTTTCTAAAGGCATCCCTTCTAACAAGATCTCTGCACGCGGTATGGGTGAAACTAACCCTGTTACCGGCAACACCTGTGACAGCGTGAAAGGCCGTAACGCCCTGATCGATTGCCTGGCACCGGATCGTCGCGTAGAAATCGAAGTTAAAGGTATCAAAGATGTTGTGACTCAGCCTCAGGGCTAAGCTACCTCATTCAGAAAAAACCCCGCAGCTGCGGGGTTTTTTTTTGCTGAAAATTGTGCGGAAAATACCGTTATGATGGATTTGGTTTGCCAAGTATGGCTTTCAGATCCTGCTTAAGGGATGACATCTGGCTGGCATATTTCTCTTTTCTTTCAGCATCCTCAATCAGCTGAACAATAGTTTCTGATAGCGTGCTGCTTCTGCGCTGCGCGAGGCCTGCCAGGCGCTGCCACACCAGATATTCCAGGTCGATAGATTTTTTGCGTGTATGCTGATGCTCGGCATTGAAATGACGCTTGCGACGAGCGCGGATGGTCTGCTTCATTCTGTTTTGCAGCGCAGGGTTGATGTGTTCCTCGATCCAGGCAAGCACTTCAACCGGGCGATTTTCCATTGCCAGTAATTCTTCTACGGCAACCTGCGCCGCACTGAACTCCAGATAGCGGGTTATCTGCTCGCCTTCCCGGTGCTTTTTCACCAGATATTTCCATTTCCAACCGCTTTCAAGATTTTCCAGTTGCTGATATTTCATCGGAATCTCATCTGTCCACGTAACAGGGTTAGAATAACAGTTTTTTCTTACGCAACCGCAGATAAAACAGAATCGTTATCATCTCAACATGAAGAGCGGCGTATGTCTACGATGCTTAACGGACTAAGATCTTGTATAATGCCGCTTTTCATTGAGAATAAATACGATAACTTTGACCAGCAACCGACTTGAATGGCGTAACTTACAGCCTGATACCGACAGCATCCTGCCCTTTTTTGCACAGGCATATGACGCCGACCCCAGTTGTTTTTCGCTGGTTCAATCACGTCTTTTTGACGGGCTAAAACTGCTGCTGGCAACCTCAGCAAGCATGCCGCTGATGATGGTAAAAACATCAGAAACCGTTGATTATCAGGCGCTGCTTCAGCATGAGCTTGCCACGCTTGACGACGGCAATGCCCCTGAGATTTACGGCGGCTGCTATACCGTTGACGGCGCGTCGGTGACCTGGCAGCCAGCCGGTTCTGCGCAGGATAATTTTGCCAGCGTGGGCGGCGTGCACCGTGCTGACTGGATTGAAGCCGAACAGCTTTTTGGCTGCGTTCGCCTTCAGCAAAACAGGGTTCAACTTGAACCAGGCCTGCTTCACCGCGCGAACGGCGGAACAGTGATCCTCTCCATTCGCACCCTGCTGGCACAGCCGTTGCTCTGGCTTCGCTTAAAGCAGATCATGACCAGCAAGCGCTTCGAATGGCTTTCTCCTGACGAAACGCGCCCGCTTCCTTTATCGATTCCTTCAATGCCAATGGAATTCCGTCTGGTGTTGACCGGTGAACGCGATGCGCTGGCTGATTTTCAGGAGATGGAGCCCGAACTTACTGCGCTGGCGATTTACAGCGAATTTGAAGAGAACATTCAGATTGTCAGCGAGGAAGAGCTGGTGTTGTGGGCCAAATGGGTTTTTGCCCTTATCGCGCGCCAAGCCCTGCCGCCGGTTGCGGAAAGCGTCTGGCCCGTACTGATCCGCGAAGCCGTACGCTATACCGGCGATCAGGATACGCTGCCGCTCTGTCCCGCGTGGATTGCACGCCAGCTTCAGGATGCGGCGCTGTATTGCACGGATGCTGAAATCAAAGGTGAAGATCTTGAATCTGCGCTTGAGAGCCGGGCCTGGCGCGAGGGCTTTCTCGCCGAACGCGTGCGTGATGAAATCCTGCTGGATCAGATTGTTATTGAAACCGAAGGCGAAACCATCGGCCAGATTAACGCGCTCTCCGTGATAGAGTTTCCTGGTCATCCACGCGCCTTTGGCGAACCGTCGCGTATCAGCTGCGTTGTGCATGTAGGCGACGGCGAATTCACCGACGTCGAGCGCAAAGCCGAGCTGGGTGGCAATATTCATGCGAAAGGCATGATGATTATGCAGGCCTGGTTGATAGCAGAACTGGAACTGGATCAACAGCTTCCCTTCTCTGCATCACTGGTTTTTGAGCAGTCCTATTCGGAAGTAGACGGCGACAGCGCCTCGCTTGCAGAACTTTGTGCGTTGATCAGCGCGCTGGCCAGTCAGCCCATCTTTCAGCATATTGCCGTGACCGGGTCGGTCGATCAATTTGGCCGCGTCCAGCCCGTTGGCGGTCTTAATGAAAAGATTGAGGGCTTTTTCCACATCTGTAATCAGCGCAATCTTGATGGTAAACAAGGCGTTATCATTCCGGCGGCGAATGTGAGACATCTTTCGCTTCAGCAGGAGGTTGTTGACGCCGTGCGTGAAGAAAAATTCCATATTTGGGCGGTAAATAGCGTTTACGAAGCGCTGCCTCTGCTGACGGGAGCAGAGTGGGATAAAGAAACGGGCCCCTGTCTGCTACGATCTATTCAGGAGCGTATCGCACATATTAATCAGCTGGATGCTCGCCACCGCGCATGGCCGCTACGCTGGCTCAACTGGTTTAACCAGCGCTGATCGGACTTGTTCAGCATACACCTGTTCGCTAACCTTCGTGGTTCACTAAAATAAGGCTTATTTAAAACATGGTAGATAAACGCGAATCCTATACAAAAGAAGACCTCATTGCCTCTGGTCGCGGAGAGTTGTTTGGCGCGGAAGGCCCGCCATTACCTGCCGGCAACATGCTGATGATGGACCGCGTGGTAAAAATGACCGAAGACGGCGGTAACTACGGTAAAGGCTTTGTTGAAGCAGAACTGGATATTTCACCCGATCTCTGGTTCTTTGGCTGCCATTTTATTGGCGATCCGGTGATGCCTGGCTGTCTGGGTCTGGATGCGATGTGGCAGCTGGTTGGATTTTATCTGGGCTGGCTGGGCGCTGAAGGCAAAGGCCGTGCGCTCGGCGTGGGTGAAGTGAAGTTCACTGGCCAGGTTTTGCCAACCGCGAAAAAAGTCTCTTATCGTATTCACTTCAAACGCGTTATCAACCGTAAACTGGTAATGGGCGTGGCCGATGGCGAAGTGCTGGTAGATGGTCACGTGATCTATACCGCCACCGATCTTAAAGTCGGACTTTTTAAAGATACTTCTGCTTTCTGAATCAAAAAACCTCCGCTTTGCGGAGGTTTTCCCTTTACTGACACCCGGCTACACGGTAACCGATCTGTCCTCCATGGCTTGTCGCCAGCCTCCCAACCAGTGAGATTTCGCATCTATCAGTTGATAGGGGCACATATCTTTGGATCGCCCGGAGATCCCGGCCTGATAACCTCGTGAATGTGCCCGTTCAAGTCGATCTCGTTTCTGTCTCTTCATCATGCCTGTAATCCTCTTTTTCAGGTCAGGTGGACTCTGGTGGAAAGAAATCAGTGGTTAAATAACGTGCAACCACCTTTCTTTTTTACTGCCTTTAAAAATAAAAATCAATGCGCAAATTTCACCGCTTCGTCATCAGGATGAAACGTGGGAAGGCATCTTCAGCGGTTTAAAGGTGTGAAAAAGAACGGCAAGCAGTTGGTTAAAAAAGAAAAATCCCTGTGCGATGCAAAAACGTGTTTGCAGCGCACAGGGATTGTGTGCTTAAGATTAATAGTTTTTATTGATTGTTGCGGATCGCATTAGCGATTTCATTCGCTTCCTGCTGCCAGCCTTTCGCCAGCGTGCGGACCAGCGCATCGTATCCATCTTCGTTCTGCGGCATGGTCAGGGCAAAGCTGCGTTTCTCTATTTTGCCCTGATGTTCCAGCACCCATTCACCGCTGACAATCGCCTGACCGTCGTAGCGACCGTGAAAACCAGTAACGTTAACGTTCAGCTTGTCCTGCTGTTGACCCAGCGGCGACGCGGAAACCAGACTGCCCGGCAGCGCCTGGCTGAGGTTCGCCAGCAGCGTTTGCTGTAGCTGCTGGTCAAGCGGGCTGGCCCACAGATTATTGCTGGCGATAACGTACTGCACATCGCTGCTTTGATAGACAACGCCATTGCCTGCCAGATAATCCGGTACGCTAACATGCTCCACCCACACCGTCGGACGACCGGCATCAACCTGACTGCTGACCGTCGCCAGCCTATTGCCCGCAGGCAACTGATAGTAGTTTGTCTCTGGCGTGCTGCTACAGGCGGTTAAGGCCAGCGCTAACGCCACGGGGATCCATCTCATCATTATTTCGCTCTCTTCGGCTGTGGGTCCTGACCGGGTTTCGCTTCAAATACCAGCGCGTTACTCTTACTGTTCAGCGTTTTCAGCACGGGCTGAAGTTCACGAAGCACCTGATCCAGACGCTGCATATCACCGACCATACGCGAATATGCCGGTGAGCCAGGCTGGAAGCCCTTCATGCTGCGATTCAGCTCACGCAGAGTCTGCTGCATATCCGCAGGCAAGTCCTTCATCGACTGGCTTGAAGTGATTTGATTCACATTATCCAGCGTTTTTTGCAGTTCACGCAGCGTCCGCTGGCTCTCTTTCAGCGTGCCGGTCGCCTCATTAAGTACCGGATTGAGCGGCAGATTATTAATCTTATCCAACGCATCCATCAGTTTTTGCTGGATCTGCGCGAGGCCCCCGCTCACCGTGGGAATCAGTTTATAGCCAGCAAACGCCGTGACACCATCAACAGGTTTGGCATTTTTATAGAAATCCAGATCGATATAGAGCGAGCCGGTCAGCAGGTTCGCTGATTTCAGCGAAGCACGGAGGCCATTTTTGATACCGTCTTTCAGATGCTGATCAATATCAAAATCTTTACCGAGCATGCTCTGGAAGCGATCCGGTTCGATACGGATCAGCACAGGAATGCGGTAGTCGTTGTCCAACTGCTGCGCCACTTTATTGGATTTGTACGGAACTTCAGCCACGGTGCCCAGGCGAATACCGCGGAACTCTACCGGCGCGCCGGGTTGCAGGCCGCGAATCGAGTCGCTGAAGAACATCAGGAAATCTTTGTGAAGGGTATAAAGCGAATCCTGGATGCTGCGCTGATCGTCAAACAGCTTGTACTCCGCTTTATTGGCCGCCACGTCGCCCAGCTCCCAGCCGTTGGGCACATCAAAACTGACCCCGCCGCTGAACAGCGTGGTGAGCGATCCCATTTCAACCCGCATGCCGGAAGCGGACATATCCACGGCGATGCCGCTGTCCTTCCAGAAACGCACGTTGGTGGTAACCAGGCGATCATAAGGCGCGGTGATGAACAGTTGATAGGTCATCATCCGCTTATCGGGATCGAACTGGCTGGTTTCAACCGATCCCACGCGATAACCGCGGAACAGCACCGGATCGCCAGGGTTTAGCTGCCCCGCTTTTGCGCTGTCCAGGGTGATATGGACGCCTTTTGCATCTGGCGATGCCAGCGGCGGTGAATCCAGCAGTTGATACTGCTCTTTTTTACCGCCCTTATTGCCGGGTTGCAGTTCGATATAGGCGCCGGACAACAATGTTCCCAGTCCGGTCACGCCTTCTCGGCCGATAGAAGGTTTCACCACCCAAAAGGCGCTGTCTTCCTTCAGCAATTTTTCCATGCCGGAATTGAGCCGGGCGGTAATTTCAACATGATGCAGGTCATCGGTCAGCACGGCACTTTCGACCACGCCAACGTCAACGCTACGGCTTTTAATGGTGGTTTTGCCGCCTTCGATGCCTTCCGCATTGGTGGTGATGAGCGTAACTAACGGCCCCTGATGGCTGAAGTGATAGAACAGGATCCACGCGCCGATAAGCACGGTGACAATCGGGACAATCCAGACCGGCGACCAGCGTTTGATCTGCTCAACCTTCGCGCTGTGGTGGTTATTTTCCTTCAATGCTCGGCTCCTCAAAACTCTTTTCACGTAATCGATCCCACGTCAGTCGGGGATCGAACGTCATTGACGCGAACATGGTCAGAATAACCACTATCGCAAACAGCAACGCCCCGATGGCGGGATAAATACTCATTAACCTGCCCATGCGCACCAGCGCCGAGAGGACGGCAATCACAAAAACGTCGATCATCGACCAGCGGCCAACAAATTCGACCACCTCATAAATTTTGTGCATTTTTTCGCTGTCGTGATGCGTCGGCCCGTTGCTGCGAGCATCCCAGCAGAGCCAGCCTATCGCCAGCATTTTCAACGAGGGAACCATGATGCTGGCGATAAAAATCACCAGCGCAACCGGATACGAACCGTCACTCCACAGCAGCACCACGCCCGCCATAATCGTCGAATGGGTTTTACTGCCCAGCGATTCCGTCACCATGATCGGCAACAGATTCGCCGGAATATAGAGCATAAAAGCGGTGATGAGCAGCGCCATTGTCCATTGCAGGCTGTGTCTGCGACGCGCGTGGCCTGCGGTGCCGCAGCGTGGGCAAACCGTTTGATCAACAGGCAGCACCGCCGTGCAGCAGCGGCAGGAGCGCAACCCCTGGCGCAGCCCGCTGATGGCCGGCACGGGCTCTGCCGGCAAAGGCGGCGGCGATGCGATCCGCTGCCAGAGCCAGCGCCGATCAACGCACTGAAACGCGCGCAGTTGCAGCACACAAAAAAGGCACCAGGGAACAAAACTGGTGCCAATGCCGATATCGCCATAGGCCATCAGCTTCACGAAACTCACCAGCACGCCGACGAGAAAAATTTCGGCCATGCCCCAGTTTTTCAACTGAAACAGCACGCGCGCCATGCCTCGCCTGAGCGACTGCGGCAGACGAACAGGATTGACCAGCAGCACAATCCCCACCATGCACACGGCGGGCATCGCCTGCACGAACAGAATAAACAGCGTCGCCAGGCTGCTGTAATCTTCAGAGACCATCACCTGTGGAATACGCCACAGGCTAATCTGACTGCTCAATCCGGCAACGTGCATATTAACGAAGGGAAACAGGTTTGCCAGCAGCAGCATAAACAGCGCCGCCAGCGCGTAACCCGTTGGCCGACGCTGCGGCTCCACCCAGGCGGCGGCCAGCGTGGTATCGCAGCGCGGACAACTGGCTTTGCTGCCCGGCGCAAGCTCAGGCACTTCGGTCATCAGGTCGCACTGCGGGCAAAGCATCCAGCGGTCGGGGTGGTGAGAACCGCACATAGTCAACCTCTTCGCGGTTAGCCGTTTTTCAACGATTCAAGATATTCCCAGCGTTCAAAGGCGGCTTCCAGATCCTGCTCCGCCTGCGCCAGCGCATCCAGCACGGGCTGCGTTACCTCATGCGGCTGGCTGAAAAAGCTGGCATCAGCGACCTGCGCCTGAAGCGTTTCGAGCTGCTTCTCCAGTTCTTCCATTCTTTGCGGCAGCTGTTCCAGTTCGCGCTGTAAGTTATAACTCATCTTAGCGGCTGCACGTTTTGCCGGCTCGGCTTTTACGCTTTCCTGCGGAACGGATGAGGTTTTGATCGCCGCGCGCGACTGCTTTGATGCCGCGCGCTGCTGCTGCGCATCGTGATAACCACCGACAAAGGCACCGATATCGCCGTTGCCTTCAAATATCCAGCATTCCGTCACGGTATTATCCACAAACTGACGATCGTGGCTGACCAGCAGCACGGTGCCCTGATAGCCGTCGATCAGTTCTTCCAGCAGCTCCAGCGTTTCCACATCCAGATCGTTGGTCGGTTCATCAAGGATCAGCAGGTTGCTGGGCTTGAGAAACAGGCGTGCCAGCAGCAGACGGTTACGTTCTCCGCCGGAGAGCGCTCTTACCGGCGTCATGGCGCGTTTAGGATGAAACAGAAAATCCTGCAAATAGCCAAGCACGTGACGCGGCTTGCCGTTCACCATTACTTCCTGCTTGCCCTCAGCGAGGTTGTCCATCACGGTACGATCGGGGTCCAGCTCGGCGCGATGCTGGTCGAAATAGGCCACTTCCAGTTTGGTACCGATATGCACGCGGCCGCTGTCGGCTTTCAGCTGACCGAGCATCAGCTTCAGCAGCGTGGTTTTCCCGCAGCCGTTAGGCCCAATCAACGCAATCTTGTCGCTGCGCTGCACCTGCGAGGAGAAATCCCGCACCAGCTGTTTTTCGGCCACACGATAGCTGACGTTCTCCAGTTCAAACACAATCTTCCCGGAGCGGCTGGCTTCTTCGACCTGCATATTGGCTTTGCCCAGCACTTCACGGCGCTCTGCACGCTCGTTACGCAACGCTTTGAGCGCGCGGACGCGGCCCTCATTGCGGGTGCGGCGCGCTTTAATGCCCTGACGGATCCACACTTCTTCCTGCGCCAGCTTGCGGTCGAACTCCGCGTTCTGCATCTCTTCCACACGCAGCGCTTCTTCTTTTGACGTCAGGTAGAGATCGTAATCGCCTGGCCAGGAGACCAGTTTGCCGCGATCGAGATCGACGATGCGCGTCGCCATATTGCGAATAAACGAGCGGTCATGCGAGATAAAAATAATGCTGCCCTGAAACGTTTTCAGGAAGCCTTCCAGCCAGTCGATGGTTTCGATATCAAGATGGTTAGTGGGCTCATCAAGCATCAGGACGCGCGGATTGCTGACCAGCGCGCGGCCCAGCGCCGCTTTACGCAGCCAGCCGCCCGAGAGCGATGAAAGCGGCGCATCCGCCTCCAGCCCGATCTGCTTCAGCACGTCGTGAATGCGGTTTTCAAGCTGCCAGAGGTTTTGATGATCGAGGATGCTTTGAAGACGACCCATCTCATTGAGATTTTTTTCGCTGGGATCGGTCATCACCAGATGAGAAATGGCGTGATAGGCTTTCAGATATTCCGCCTGCTCGTTGACGCCTTCGGCAACGAAGTCATAAACCGAACCCTGAACATCGCGCGGCGGGTCCTGCTGCAAACGCGAAACCACCAGATCCTGTTCATAAATGATGCGACCATCGTCCAGCGGCTGTTCGCGATTGATGATCTTCATCAGCGTGGATTTGCCCGCGCCGTTGCGGCCCACCAGACAGACACGCTCGTTCTCTTCAATATGAAGTTCGGTATTATCTAACAGCGGCGCGTCGCTGAAGGAGAGGTAGGCGCCATGGATACTGATCAGTGACATTAAACATCTTCCTTACCGGCATGAGTAATCAGCCAGCAGTTATGGATCTGACGGTTGCGGGCAAAGTCCTGCGACTGGGTTTTGTCGGTTATTTCCTGCGCGGTTAAATTCAGCGCAGCGAGTCCGGCAAGATCCATTTTGAAACCGCGTTTGTTATTGGAGAACATAATAGTGCCGCCCCGGCGCAGCAGCCGCTTTAAATCTTTCATCAGTTGCAGATGATCGCGCTGCACGTCGAAGCTCTCTTCCATGCGTTTAGAGTTGGAGAAGGTGGGCGGATCGATAAAAATCAGATCGAACTGTTCGTCTGATTCACGCAGCCAGCTGAGGCAGTCGGCCTGCATCAGGCGATGCTGCCGTCCGGTCAAATCGTTAAGGCGCAGATTGCGCTCCGCCCATTCCAGATAGGTACGCGACATATCCACCGTAGTGGTGCTGCGCGCCCCGCCCAGGCCGGCATGCACGCTGGCACTACCGGTATAGGCAAACAGATTCAGGAAATCTTTGCCGTCGCTCATTTCGCCCAGCATTTTGCGGGCAATGCGGTGATCGAGGAACAGGCCGGTATCCAGATAGTCGGTAAGATTGACCCACAGGCGCGCGTTAAACTCTGAGACTTCCATGAAGTCACCTTTTTCGCCCAGCTTCTGATACTGGCTTTTACCCTTCTGCCGCTCGCGGGTTTTCAGCACCAGACGATTCGAGGGCAGATCCAGCACGCTGAGCGTGGCGGATATGACATCGAAAAGGCGCTGGCGCGCTTTTGCCGGCTCGATCGTTTTTGGCGGCGCGTACTCCTGCACCACGATCCAGTCGCCGTAGCGATCCACCGCCACGTTGTAGTCCGGCAGGTCGGCATCGTAAACGCGATAGCATTCGATCCCTTCCTGGCGCGCCCATTTGTCCAGCTTCTTAAGATTCTTACGCAGACGGTTGGCATAATCTTCAGCAATCTGTCCGCGTCCTTCGGACGACGCGCTGACCGCCAGCTGATAATTTTTCTGCACGCAGTCGAGCGGGCCGTTTTTCGCCTTAAACTGACGTCCGGCACGCAGTTGCAGACAGCTTAATAACTCTGGCGAGGCGCTGAACAGCGACAGGTTCCAGCCGCCAAACTGGCTTTTCATGATGCGGCCCAGCTGGCTGTGCAGCGCAATCAGCGCCGGTTCGCTGTCCAGCCGCTCGCCATATGGCGGGTTGCTCAGTACCGTACCTGACGGGCCATCCGGCAGCGGGTTCTCAAGCCTGATGACATCCTTCACGCTAAACTCAATCAGATCCGCCAGGCCGGCGCGACGGGCGTTTGCGCGCGCCCGTTCGATCACTCGCGCGTCATTATCCGAGCCGTAAAAGCGCGAAGCCGTTTCCTGAAGCCCACGGCGGGCGCGCACCTGCGCTTCGCTGGTGATTTCGCGCCACAGTTCGCTATTGAATTTCCGCCAGCCGGTAAAGCCCCAATGGGTGCGATGCAGGCCCGGCGCGCGATCGCTGGCGATCATTGCCGCTTCAATCAGCAGCGTGCCGGAACCGCACATCGGATCGACCAGCGGTGTGCCAGCCTGCCAGCCGGAACGCAGCACGATCGCCGCCGCCAGCGTCTCCTTCAACGGCGCCTGCCCGGCCTGCTGACGGTAGCCGCGCTGATGAAGACCGTCGCCGCTCAGGTCGAGCGCGATGCTGGCGGTATCATTATTCAGCCAGACGTTGATGCGAATATCCGGCAGCTCGCGATCCACATCGGGACGCGGCAGGTTTTTACGGGTAAAACTGTCGACAATGGCGTCTTTCACCTTCAACGCGCCGTACTGGCTGTTGCGGATCACCTCGTTCAGCCCGCTAAAGTGCACGGCAAAGGTTTTTTCACTGCTGAACAGCGCTGGCCAGTCGATGGCCTGGACGCCGAGGTAAAGATCAAGATCGCTGTAAACGCCGCATTCGGTCAGCGGCAACAGGATGCGCGAAGCCAGACGGCTCCACAGTAAACTCTGATACATCAGACGATCGTCGCCCTGAAAATGTACGCCGCCCTGAACCACCCGGCAGCCTTCGGCTCCCAGCGCTTCCAGTTCACTTTTTAACAGCTCTTCGAGCCCACGCGCCGTACTGGCAAACAGAGAATTCATAACGTCACTTATCGTCTTCAGAAAATAGTTGCGCATTATAGCTAATCGCAGGCGCATGTCATAAAGTTAGCTTCTTTTGATCGCGTCTTATTGCGGTTTGATGCGCCGCAGCGCGACAGTTTTTATCAGGAGCGTGTGATGGTTACCCTGTCTCGTCTTTATATTCATCCGGTTAAATCAATGCGAGGTACGCAGGTTTCCCATGCGCAGGCGTTGGAAAGCGGCCTTGCTTTTGACCGCGTGTTTATGATCACCGATACCAACGGGACATTTATCACCGCGCGTCAGTATCCGGATATGGTGCTGTTCACGCCAGCGCTGATGCAGGATGGCCTGTTTCTCTCCGCGCCGGATGGCACCAGCGCCACTATCCGGCTGGCTGACTTTTCCGGCGATGCCGCCTCCACGGAAGTCTGGGGCAGTACCTTTACTGCGCTGATTGCCCCCGATGAAATAAATCAGTGGCTGAGCGGGTTCTTTCCGCGACCGGTGCAGCTGCGTTGGGTCGGCCAACAGATGAGCCGTCGCGTGAAGCGCTTCGAGCAGGTGCCGTTAGGCTTTGCCGACGGCTTTCCCTTTCTGCTGATCAATGAGGCCTCGCTCAACGATCTTCGCCAGCGCTGCCCGGCGGGTATCCGCCTGGAGCAGTTCCGCCCCAATCTGGTGGTCACCGGCACCGGCGCCTGGGCTGAGGACGCCTGGTCAACCCTGCGCATCGGCAACATTATTTTTGATGTGCCGAAACCCTGTAGCCGTTGCGTCTTCACCACCGTCAGTCCCGAGGGCGGCAAAAAGCACCCGTCCGGCGAGCCGCTGACGACCTTACAAAAATTTCGAACCGCCGCTGATGACAGCGGCGATATCGATTTTGGCCTGAATTTAATCGCCAGAAGCAGTGGCATACTGCGCGTGGGTGATGAACTGGAGGTGCTGGCGAATAAACCGCCGCGCCCGTATGGCGCAGGAAAGGTGAGCGAAACGCTGGAGGTCGTCCACAGCGCCTCGCAAAAGCTCACCATCAACTGGCAGGGAAACACCTTTACCGGCAATAATCAGCAGATATTGCTGGAGCAACTGGAGATGCAGGGTTACCGCATTCCTTACTCGTGTCGTGCGGGCATCTGCGGTAGCTGCAAAATCACGCTGGTATCGGGAGAGGTGCGGCCCCTGAAGAAAGAGGCTATTGGCGCCGACGGTCGCGTTTTGAGCTGCAGCTGCATTCCCGCCGGCGACGTTGTTTTACGTGGGAAGTAGGACTCAGACCGCGCTGGCCAGCAGCAGATGCTGCTCATCCGCCCTGGGTTGCAGCCTGTCGTTCATGATTTTGATCGCGTCGCCAAGCACCATGCTGCGGCCAGCCAGCGTTAGCTGCGGCTGAGCCAGCACGCACAGCGCGGCGCTCTCGCCGGCCTCCGCCACCATCATTACTGCCTGTTCGCCCGTTTCGCACAGCGTCACGCAAACCAGCTCGCCCTCTTTGGGTGAGAGATAATCGCGACAGGTAGTAAAGTGCCAGCTCTTAGGCATCAGCGGTTTGAGGAAGCGGCTGGCGACCAGCGCATTCAGCACCAGTTCGATACGCTGGCTGTCGTCAAGCGTGCAGCGGCGGCAGTGTTCGGCGAAGCTATAAAACAGCGCCGCTTCATCAACGCAGAAGGCGGTTTCGCTGAAAGCATCAGGGGTTAACATCTTACGGGGAAAGCGGGAGCGGAACAGCATCCCATCAGCCAGATCCAGCATCATGCGATCGTGTTCCGCATCGAAAAACCAGCGCCAGCTGTCGTCGGGTTTTATTTTCATGATGTGTCCTGTTGTCATACTTGTTTACATTCCGGTCGCAAACTTCAATTTTTGTAAATTCAGGCGAAGCCGTAATGACAGAGAATGCGCCTGTAAATCTGAATATTGCGAAAACATCCCAAAATATAAACGAGCCAGCGGGGAAAATAAACCCCCTGGCCTGGTTTAAACCAATATTCTTCAAAGATGGGTCACAATTTGTTTTATCAACGGCGGCCCTTTATAAATAAACCCGGAATATATTTGAATCAGCGATGCGCCTGCCGCCATTTTTTCTCTGGCAGAGATCAAAGAATCAATTCCGCCAACGCCAATTATTGGCAGTCGGCCCTGCAACTCGTCGGCCAGACGGCGAATGATTGCCGTGCTGGAAAGCTGTAGCGGGCGTCCACTTAACCCTCCCGCCTCGTCTGCATATTTCAATCCGCTGACCAGCGATCGGTCGAGCGTGGTATTGGTGGCAATCACGCCATCAATATTATGTCGAACAAGGCTGTCTGCAATTTGGATCAGTTCTTCTTCAGAAAGGTCCGGCGCTATTTTCACCGCAACGGGAACATATTTGTGATGGATCGTTTCAAGATCTTTCTGTTTTTGTTTAACCGCCCTTAACAATTCATCTAACGCATCACCATACTGTAAAGTGCGTAATCCTGGCGTATTGGGCGACGAAATATTGATAGCGATATAACCGGTATGACGGTAGATTTTTTCCATACAGATTAAATAATCTTCGGCGCCCTGCTCAACCGGCGTATCTTTATTTTTACCGATATTGATGCCGAGGACGCCATCGAAGCGGGCTTTTTTAACGTTTTCAACCAGCCTGTCGACGCCGTGGTTATTAAATCCCATCCGGTTAATGATCCCCTCCGCTTCCAGCACGCGAAACATTCTGGGTTTATCATTTCCCGGCTGGGGCCGCGGCGTGACCGTGCCAATTTCAACAGAACCAAATCCCATTGCGCCAAAGGCATCAATGCATTCGCCGTTTTTATCCAGGCCAGCCGCGAGGCCAAGCGGATTTTTAAACGTCAGCCCCATGCAGTTTACCGGACGTAAAGGAAGAGACTGGCGAACCAGCTGTATCAGCGGCGTACCGGAAACGCGCTGCAACTGACGCAGCGTAAGTTCGTGCGCGCGCTCGGCATCAAGTTGGAAAAGTGCCTGACGAACCAGGTGATACATGAATGCTCCTGAAGCCCGACTGTGCGGGAAAGTAAGATGAAAACGCGCGTCGGTCGACCCCCGACAAACGCCGTGCGAGCGCGTATCGGCTATTCCAGTCTGGCGGTGTGGTGTCAGGATTGGCGCAGAAACGCGACGGGTGCGGCACAAAATGGTAAAGCGCTTTAGCTGCAATGTAAACGATTGCACGCGCGCGCAAACGTTTTCTTATTCGTAAAGCAGCTTATCAATACCGGATAAATCATTTAAGGCTCTTTATGGGCTCTGTCAGGATAACCCTCTCTGTTACACGATCTGTTGAATAATTAACATCCGGTTAAAAGGAGAGATTATGCGCGTTATTACCCTGGCGGGAAGCCCTCGCTATCCATCACGTTCAACGGCCCTGCTCACGCTTTGTCAGCATCGGCTGGAACAGCGCGGCGTCGAGGTTATTCCGTGGAATCTGCATAATTTCCATCCTGAAGATCTGATTTGCGCCCGATTCGATTCGCCTGCCCTGCTGGCGCTCAATGAGGATCTGGAAAAAGCGGACGGCGTGATTGTGGCGACGCCTATCTATAAAGCCTCTTTTTCCGGCGCGCTGAAAACCCTGCTCGACCTGCTGCCGGAACGTGCGCTGGAGCATAAGGTGGTGCTGCCGCTGGCGACCGGCGGCACCATCGCGCATATGCTCTCCGTGGATTATGCGCTGAAACCGGTGCTGAACGCCCTGAAAGCGCAGGAAGTGCTGCATGGCGTCTTTGCCGATGACAGCCAGGTGACGCATTACGATCGCCAGCCGGTGCTCTCGCCGGTGCTGGACGCGCGCCTCAATGAATCACTGGACACCTTCTGGCAGGCGCTGGCGCGTCGGCATCAGCCGCTGGCGCTGGCGGTTTAAAGGGGAAAGCACGCTATGAACAGATCGCTTCAACGCATTACTCAGCCCCTGATCCCGTGGGCATTGCCAATTCTGCTGGTGGTTGTGTGGCAAATCGCGTCGCAAACGGGCTGGCTCTCTACGCGCATTCTGCCCTCGCCCGAGGCCATTGTGCTGACGTTCTGGCGTCTCTCCGCCAGCGGCGAGCTCTGGCAGCATCTGGCGATCAGCGGCTGGCGCGCCGCCATCGGTTTCTGCATCGGCGGCTCGATTGGTCTGACGCTGGGCCTGATCACCGGCATGTCGCGTCTCGGCGAGCGGCTGCTCGATACCTCGGTGCAGATGCTGCGTAACGTTCCGCATCTCGCGCTGATCCCGCTGGTGATCCTCTGGTTCGGCATTGACGAATCGGCAAAAATTTTCCTGGTGGCGCTCGGCACGCTCTTTCCCATCTATCTGAATACCTATCACGGCATTCGCAATGTCGATCGCGGACTGGTGGAGATGGCGCGCAGCTATGGCCTGTCTGGCTGGAGCCTGTTTATTCAGGTGGTGTTACCGGGCGCGCTGCCTTCTATTATGGTTGGCGTACGCTTCGGGCTGGGCCTGATGTGGCTGACGCTGATTGTGGCGGAAACCATTTCTGCCAATTCCGGCATTGGCTATCTGGCGATGAACGCGCGCGAATTTTTACAAACAGACGTGGTGGTGGTGGCCATTATTTTGTATGCCCTGCTCGGGAAACTGGCCGACGTCAGCGCGCTGCTGCTTGAGCGGATCTGGCTGCGCTGGCATCCGGCTTATCAATTGAAGGAGGAAAACGCATGAGCGCACTTGCCCCCTCGCCGGCGCGACTGAACGCTGGCACGCCGCTGGTTATCAACGGCGTCAGTAAACAATACAACGGCCGTACGGTGCTGGACAATCTGACGTTGCATATTCCTTCCGGCCAGTTTGTTGCCGTGGTCGGGCGCAGCGGCTGCGGTAAAAGCACGCTGCTGCGGCTGCTGGCCGGGCTGGAGAAAACGTCATCGGGTGAGCTTCTGGCGGGCAGCGCGCCCCTGAGCGAGGCCAGAGAAGATACGCGACTGATGTTTCAGGATGCACGGCTGCTGCCGTGGAAGAGCGTTATTGATAACGTCGGGCTTGGCCTGAAGGGCCGCGCGTGGAAGCATGCGGCAAGAGATGCGCTTGCCGCCGTCGGTCTGGCCGAGCGCGCTAATGAATGGCCTGCCGCGCTGTCCGGCGGTCAGAAGCAGCGTGTGGCGCTCGCCCGCGCGCTTATTCATCGTCCCGGCCTGCTGCTGCTTGATGAGCCGCTCGGTGCGCTGGATGCGCTGACCCGCATTGAGATGCAGGATCTTATCGCGTCGCTCTGGCAGGAACACCACTTTACCGTGCTGCTGGTGACGCATGACGTGAGTGAAGCGGTGGCGATGGCGGATCGGGTGCTGCTGATTGAAGAGGGAAAAACGGGGTTGGATCTGATGGTCGATCTGCCTCGCCCGCGACGTAAAGGTTCGGCAAAGCTTGCTGAACTGGAAGCAGAAGTCCTCGACCGGGTAATGAAACGCTCATCAGCTGAAGCCGATAAGCGTTATGCCCATCGTTAAGGTCGAAAAACGGGCGAATTGCTTCGCCCGTTTCCTCAGGCGCTCAGCGCCTTGCTGATCTTCTCGTAGAGATCCCCGGAGAGATTTTCCAGCCCCTTGAGCTGCTCCAGCGCCTGACGCATCAGCGCCTGACGTCCTTCATCGTAGCGTTTGAGGCGGATCAGCGGCTCAATCATGCGCGCGGCGACCTGCGGGTTGCGACGGTTCAGATCGGTAAGGATTTCCACCAGAAAATGATAACCGCTGCCATCTTCCGCATGGAAGGCGGCCGGATTGGCGGAGGCGAAAGCGCCAATCAGCGAACGAATGCGGTTTGGATTGCTCAGGCTGAATGAGCGATGGTTCAGCAAACCCCGCACGCGGCCCAATACGTCTGCGGCCGGGCTGGTCGCCTGTAACGCGAACCATTTATCCATCACCAGGCCATCCTGATGCCAGCGTTCGTCAAACGCGGTGAGTAAGGCTTCGCGACACGGCAGTTGCGCCATCACGGCAGCTGCCATCGCCGCCAGCGAATCGGTCATGTTATTCGCCTGCACAAACTGCGCTTTCACCAGTTTGTCCGCCAGCGACACTTCGCCATGTGCCAGGTAACCCAGGCAGACGTTTTTCAGCGCGCGACGGCCAATATCGGCATGCGTTACCTGATAATCGGCGCTCTGGTTGGCGTTATACACCGCGAGCCATTCGTCAGCCAGTTCGTTTGCCAGCAGGCGCACCAGCGCGTGACGTACTTCCGCAATGGCAATGGGATCGATAATGTCGAACAGTTCAGCGATCTCGTTTTCACCCGGCAATGTCAGGATCAGCGCCATCAGCGCCGGATCGCTGTTCTCTTCCAGTAGCACGCCGCGGAACGCATCAGCAACGTGCAGCGGCACGGAGAGCGGCTGCTCCTGCTGATAGCGGGCAACATTAAGTTTGATATAGGTTGCCAGCAGGCTTTGCGCCGCATCCCAGCGGGCGAAATCATTTCGCGCATGACGCATCAGGAAGGTGAGCTGCGCATCGCTCCAGTGATAGTCCAGCTTCACCGGCGCAGAGAATTCACGCAGCAGCGAGGGCACCGGTTGGAAGTAAACGTTGTCGAAAACAAAGCTCTGAAACTCTTCGGTCACGTTGAGCACGTGATGCACCGGGTGACCGTCGCGCTGAAGCGGGATCGCCTTCCCTTCGCTATCGTACAGTTCAATATCCAGCGGAATATGCAGCGGACGCTTCTCTTTCTGATCGGCGGTGGGCGGCGTCATCTGCGTGACGTGCAGCGTGTACTGCTCAAGTTCAGGATTGTAGTCGTCACGTACGGAGAGCACCGGCGTGCCGGACTGGCTATACCAGCGGCGGAACTGTGAGAGATCGACATTGGAGGCATCTTCCATCGCCTGCACGAAATCGTCACAGGTCGCGGCGCTGCCATCGTGGCGCTCAAAATAGAGCTGCATGCCCTTCTGGAAATTCTCTTCGCCGAGCAGCGTGTGCATCATGCGGATCACTTCAGAACCCTTTTCATACACCGTCAGGGTGTAAAAGTTGTTCATCTCGATCACCTGCTCAGGTCGGATCGGGTGCGCCATCGGGCTGGCATCTTCAGCGAACTGCGCGCCGCGCATGACGCGCACGTTATCGATACGGTTAACCGCCCGGGAGCCGAGATCGGAACTGAACTCCTGATCGCGGAAAACGGTCAGCCCCTCTTTCAGACTGAGCTGGAACCAGTCGCGGCAGGTGACGCGGTTGCCGGTCCAGTTATGGAAATATTCGTGGCCAATCACCGCCTCAATGCCCAGATAGTCTTTATCGGTCGCGGTTTCAGCTTTTGCCAGCACGTATTTAGAGTTAAAGACGTTAAGTCCTTTGTTCTCCATCGCGCCCATATTGAAGAAGTCGACGGCAACGATCATAAAGATGTCGAGGTCGTACTCCAGACCGAAGCGCTCTTCATCCCATTTCATGCTGTTTTTCAGCGATGTCATCGCCCAGTCGGCGCGATCGAGGTTGCCGCGGTCGACAAAAATCTCCAGCGCCACGTCGCGCCCGGATCGGGTGGTGAAGCTGTCGCGCAGCACGTCAAAATCGCCCGCCACCAGCGCAAACAGATAGCAGGGTTTCGGAAAGGGATCTTCCCACTTCATCCAGTGGCGACCGTCTTCCATCTGGCCGCCGTCAATGCGATTGCCGTTCGACAGTAAATAAGGATAGCGCGTGCTCTCGGCGATAATCGTAGTGGTAAAGCGGGCCAGCACGTCTGGCCTGTCCAGATACCAGGTAATATGGCGAAAGCCTTCCGCCTCGCACTGCGTGCAGAGCGCTTCGCCGGATTTATAAAGCCCTTCCAGCGCGGTGTTTTTGTCGGGGTGAATGTTGTTCACCACCGTCAGCGTAAAGGTTTCCGGCAGGTGTTCCAGCACCAGCGCGCCCTCTTCCAGCCGATAATGCGACCAGGGCTGACCATCCACCTCAAGCGAAACCAGCGTGAGATCTTCGCCGTCGAGGCGCAGCGCGGCACCGTCTGCGCCCAGCCTTTTGATGCGGCTCACGGCGGTAACCTGCGTGACGCTGGCATCAAGATTGAATGTCAGGTCGATATCGGTAATGGTGTAATCCGGCGCACGATAATCATGCCGATTTTTGGCTTGTGGCAGTTGCGTCATAAGTCCTTCTCACGTCGATATTAGTTAGTCGGATAAAGTCTATTCCTGTTAGCGCAATGTTGCCACGACGAATCACCGCGCCGCAGGCCAGAAAACATAAAAAACGATACCTGCGCACGGATTGCCCTCGACCTCTGGCGGCGAATTATGTTGTGATCGGGTTCAATAAATGAGTATTCACGTTATACTCCTGCGTCTTTCGTTTTTTTACCGGGGATAACGCTCTTCGCCAGAGGATGCTGAAACGCACCATGACATCTTACGATAACCCGATTTTAACCACGTTACTGGATACGGATGCCTACAAGCTACATATGCAGCAGGCCGTGTTTCACCGTTATCAAAATATTTCTGTGGTTGCCGAATTTCGCTGCCGGGGCGACGATCTGTTGGGTGTGTACGCCGATGAGATCGTGCAGCAAATTGAAATGATGCGTGCTCTCAGGCTGACTGATGAAGAAGCCACTTATCTGGCCGGCCTTCCCTTCTTTAAAGACGACTATCTCAGCTGGCTACGTCAGTTCCGCTACGATCCTTCTCAGGTACGCGTGCGCAATCACAAAGGCAAGCTGGATATTCGCATCAGCGGCCCGTGGCTTGAGGTGATTATGTGGGAAGTGCCGCTGCTGGCCCTGATAAGCGAGGTGGTGCATCGTCACCGCTCGCCACAGATCGCGGTTGAGACAGCGGTCGAACAGTTACAAAGCAAGCTGGCCGGATTTCGTCAAACCACCGACGGAATGGATCTCTCTCGTTTTAAGCTGATGGACTTCGGCACCCGCCGCCGCTTCTCGCGCGACGTGCAGCTGGCGATTGTCAGCACGCTTCAACAGGATTTCCCGTGGCTGGTTGGCTCCAGCAACTACGACATCGCCCGCCGACTGGCGATCGCGCCCGTAGGCACGCAGGCGCATGAATGGTTTCAGGCGCATCAGCAGATAAGCCCGGTGCTCGCCAACAGCCAGCGCGCGGCGTTGCAGGCGTGGCTGGAAGAGTATCCCGACAGCCTGGGCATCGCCCTCACCGACTGCATCACGATGGACGCTTTCCTGCGTGATTTTGGGATGAACTTCGCCAGCCGCTATCAGGGATTGCGTCACGATTCCGGCGACCCGGTTGAATGGGGCGAAAAAGCTCTTGCTCACTATCAGCGACTGAATATCGATCCGAAAACCAAAACGCTGGTCTTTTCAGACAACCTCGATCTGGATAAAGCCGTCGATCTTTACCGGCACTTCGGCCAGCGCACCGAGGTCATTTTCGGTATCGGCACGCGACTCACCTGCGATATTCCGCAGGTTAAGCCGCTGAATATTGTGATTAAACTGGTGGAATGCAACGGCAAACCCGTTGCCAAACTCTCCGACAGTCCCGGTAAAACCATATGCCAGGACAAAGCCTTTGTCCGCGCGTTGCGCAAAGCGTTTGACCTGCCGCTGGTTAAAAAAGCCAGCTAGCCTCTCTTCATCATAAAGAGGCGGCTGCATCGCCTCTTTTCTGTTTGTAAAAGAAATCTCCCGCACGGTAACGAAATCTGCTTGTGTCTCGCCGATCGACAAGTAACATAGCACTACCCTGAATTTGGGTATTTATTTTCTAATTCTGATTAAAAGTGAGAGACACTTATGAGCGTTGTGCCTGTAACGGATGTACTGCATGGCCGTGTCGCGGTTGACAGCGAAGTCACCGTACGTGGTTGGGTGCGTACACGAAGAGATTCGAAAGCTGGTATTTCCTTCATCGCCGTTTACGACGGCTCCTGCTTCAATCCCGTCCAGGCTGTCGTCAATAATTCTCTGAATAATTATCAGGATGAAGTGCTGCGCCTGACCACCGGCTGCTCGGTAGCCATCACCGGTAAGGTGGTTGAATCCCCCGGTGAAGGTCAGAGCTTTGAAATTCAGGCCAGCCACGTCGAGGTGGTCGGCTGGGTCGACGATCCTGATACTTATCCAATGGCGGCCAAGCGCCACAGTATTGAGTACCTGCGCGAAGTGGCGCACCTGCGTCCTCGCACCAACCTGATCGGCGCGGTTGCGCGCGTTCGTCATACCCTGGCGCAGGCCCTGCACCGCTTTTTTGATGAGCAAGGCTATTTCTGGGTTTCCACGCCGTTGATCACCGCCTCCGATACCGAAGGCGCGGGTGAAATGTTCCGCGTCTCCACGCTGGATCTGGCAAACCTGCCGCGCACGCCGGACGGCAAAGTGAATTTTGATGAAGACTTTTTTGGCCGTGAAGCATTCCTGACCGTATCGGGCCAGCTCAACGGCGAAACCTACGCCAGCGCGATTTCTAAAATCTATACCTTCGGCCCGACCTTCCGCGCCGAAAATTCCAATACCAGTCGTCATCTCGCTGAGTTCTGGATGCTCGAACCTGAAGTGGCGTTTGCCGATCTGAATGACGCCGCCGCGCTGGCGGAAGCGATGCTGAAGTATGTGTTCAGGGCCGTTCTGGCCGAGCGCGCTGATGATATGGCGTTCTTTGCCGAACGCGTAGATAAAGAGGCGATTTCTCGCCTGGAGCGTTTTGTAACAACCGATTTTGCGCAGGTTGATTACACCGAGGCGGTTGAGATCCTGATGAACTGCGGCGAGAAATTCGAAAATCCGGTAGCCTGGGGTATCGATCTCTCGTCTGAACACGAACGTTACCTTGCTGAAAAGCATTTTAAAGCGCCGGTGGTGGTGAAAAACTATCCCAAAGACATCAAAGCGTTTTATATGCGCCTGAACGACGACGGCAAAACCGTCGCGGCCATGGATGTTTTAGCGCCAGGCATAGGTGAAATCATTGGCGGTTCGCAACGTGAAGAACGTCTTGATGTGCTGGATGCGCGCCTGAACGAAATGGGCCTTAATAAAGAAGATTATTGGTGGTATCGCGATCTGCGTCGCTATGGCACCGTGCCACATTCTGGTTTCGGTTTAGGATTTGAACGTTTAATTGCTTATGTTACGGGTGTACAAAATGTGAGGGACGTGATTGCCTTCCCGCGCACGCCGCGAAATGCGAGTTTCTGATTTTCGGCATAAAACATAAGAAATTCATATATATAATCAAGGTCAGCGCTGCTGGCCTTTTTTTATTTTTGTAAATTATGAAGTACTTCACAAAGTTCCGTGATTATTACATTTTGTAATACAAATTTTCTTCCTGTTACCAGAATAAGCTATTAGTAGCATTTTCGCGCTAGATTAACGTCTCAGTGAATGGAAAGATGCGTGCAGACACAGGAAGACACCAAACTCTCTTCAGAGTTCTGTAAAGAATTTTTGACGGCAGTGGCAGGTGTCCAAATAACTCCAATGAGGGTAATAAAAAATGATGAAGCGCAACATTCTTGCACTGGTTATCCCAGCCCTGTTAGCAGCAGGCGCAGCCAATGCAGCCGAAGTTTATAACAAGAATGGCAACAAACTGGACCTGTACGGTAAAGCTGTTGGCCTGCACTACTTCTCTGATAACGACGGCAATGATGGCGACCAGTCATATGCGCGCTTAGGTTTCAAAGGCGAAACCCAGATTAACGACCAGCTGACCGGTTTCGGCCAGTGGGAATACCAGTTCAACACCAACAACTCTGAAGGTTCAGACGCGCAGAACGGCAACAAAACCCGTCTGGGCTTTGCTGGTCTGAAATTCGGCGACGCGGGTTCAATCGACTACGGTCGTAACTACGCGCTGCTGTACGATCCAATGGGCTGGACCGATATGCTGCCAGAATTCGGCGGCGACTCAGCTTACACTGATACAGGCGTAACCGGCGGCCGTACCACTGGCGTACTGACCTACCGTAACACCAACTTCTTCGGCCTGGTTGATGGCTGGGATTTCGCTCTGCAATATCAGGGTAAAAATGACCGTGATGATCCTCGTCGCTCTAACGGTGATGGCTATGCGGTTTCTACCACCTATACCTCGCCAATCGGCTTAGGTGTGTCTGGTGCGTACGGTTCTTATGACCGTACCAACGCTCAGGAAGCGGGCGTGCGTAACGTAACGAATGCTGATGGCGATACCGTTGGCACCATCAACAACGGCGCAGGCGAACGTGCTGAAGCATGGGCAACCGCAGTTAAATACGACGCTAACAATATTTACCTGGCCGCGATGTACGGTGAAACGCGTAATGCAACGCCTATTAGCGCTACCGGTGTAACTTTTGACAACGGCGTGACCGGCAACATGTCCTCTTTCGCTAACAAAGCGCAAAACATTGAGTTAGTGGCTCAGTATCAGTTCGACTTTGGTCTGCGTCCTTCTCTCGGCTACGTGCAGTCTAAAGGCAAAGACATTGGCAGCGGTATCGGCGATGCTGACCTGATCAAATATGCTGACGTAGGTGCGACTTACTACTTCAACAAAAACATGTCTACCTATGTCGACTACCAGATCAACCTGCTGGATGATGATAATCCACTGGGTCTGAACACTGATGACACCGTAGCAGTAGGCCTGGTTTACCAGTTCTAAAAACGCTACCGGGGTGATAACCTCACCGCCGTTCATCGTAAAAAATGGAGCCTTCGGCTCCATTTTTATTTTCTTTGATTTACTTCCCTGTTTCCCCCGCTCTTTTTCACGCAAACGGTTGGCATTTTGTGCGCTGTGGCGGTAACCTGAACCTTCACTTCGCTTCAGATTACGCTAACGGACTTTGACTATGTTTGAACGCATTGCAGCCGCCCCTGCCGATCCTATTCTTGGCTTAGCCGATCTTTTTCGCGCCGACGACCGTCCTAATAAAATCAATCTCGGTATTGGCGTATATAAAGACGAAACGGGCAAAACGCCGGTGCTCACCAGCGTGAAAAAAGCAGAGCAGTACCTGCTGGAAAATGAAACCACAAAAAATTATTTAAGCATTGACGGCCTGGCCGACTTTGCCCGCTGCACCCAGGCGCTGCTGTTCGGTAAAGAGAGCGCCATCATCAGCAGTAAACGCGCCCTTACTGCGCAAACGCCGGGCGGAACCGGTGCCCTGCGCGTTGCCGCTGATTTTATCGCCACGCAAACCACCGCGAAACGCATCTGGATAAGCAATCCAAGCTGGCCAAACCATAAAAACGTCTTTCATGCTGCCGGGCTGGAAGTCTGTGAATATCAGTATTATGACGCCGTAAACCACTCGCTGAACTTTGAGGCGATGGTCAGTTCACTGCGTGACGTGCAGGCCGGTGATATCGTTCTCTTCCATGGCTGCTGCCATAATCCTACCGGCGTGGACCCGAGCGCTGAGCAGTGGCAGCAGCTTGCCGCCCTTTCTCAGGCGAACGGCTGGCTGCCGCTGTTCGATTTCGCCTATCAGGGCTTCGCTCGCGGTCTTGAGGAAGATGCAGAAGGGCTGCGTATTTTTGCCGCCAGTCATCAGGAACTGATTGTCGCCAGCTCTTATTCTAAAAACTTCGGTCTGTACAACGAGCGCGTTGGCGCACTGACGCTGGTCGCCAGTGATGACGCGGTTGCAGATACCGCGTTCAGCCAGGTGAAATACACCATCCGCGCAAACTACTCTAACCCACCGGCGCATGGCGCGGCGGTGGTTGCGACCATTCTCGGCAATGACGATCTGCGCGCTGTCTGGGAGCAGGAACTGACCGACATGCGTCAGCGCATTCATCGCATGCGTCAGCTCTTCGTGAATACGCTTCAGGAGAAAGGCGCAGACAGAGACTTCAGTTTTATTATTAACCAGAACGGTATGTTCTCCTTCAGCGGACTGACCAAAGATCAGGTCGTTCGTCTGCGGGAAGCATTTGGTATTTACGCCGTGAACTCCGGACGCGTTAATGTGGCAGGCATGACGCCAGACAACATGTCGGCACTGTGTGAAGCCATTGTCGCTGTACTGTAATCCTCAAGCGGGGCCTGGCCCCGCTATTTTTATGCCGCAGCTATTTCAGACCAAACCCAAGCGTATAGAGCGGATGCTCGCTATCAGCAGCGCGATCTGAATGCTGTTTCAGCACGCTCTCCATTGATGAAGGCAGTTCGAAAGGTAACTTCCCTGAGAACGCGGCGCCATCCATCAGCGCAGTAAACAAGACAGTATCACTCACGCCGAAATTACCGATTAACACACTGGCTTTATCTCTTAAGGGTGTAAGGATCGCTGGCCGGTCAAGGTAAACGGTCACAATAACCGGCATTTTTTCAGCCAGCTTTGCGATGGCGGCGATATCGGCATCATCGTTCCGGAAGGCTAAAGAGCCCTCATGATACTGGGCGCCAAAGAAATAGTTCTTATGCGGCTGCTCAAAGGGCGCAACAATACGCGCAATGGCAATATCCGCTTTTTGGGGTTGATCAACCACCACCAAACCGGCTTTTTTCGCCTCGTCAGCATTAACGCCATGCAGCCAGACCTTTGTTCTGGCTTTGACGGGCAACACGCCCGTTTTTTTCTCTAACAAAACCAGCGACAGACGCTGTGCTCTGTCTGCCTCCTGCTGCCATGCCGCATTGGGTAATTTTTTTGCCGCATTGACGTCCACATAAGCGTTTTCAAATAACCCAAGCGCAATCTTCTGCTCCAGCAGGCGTCTTACCGAGTCATTGATTTTTTCTTCGCTGACTTTGCCCGCTTTGAGCGCCTTAAGCAGTGGCGTGGTGTCAGTGACGCCGCCAAACTGATTGATACCTGCATTAACGGCCCTGGCGAAACGTTCAACCTCGGTCAGTGATTCAACGCCCCACGGCATGCCCAGGCTGCTGGGATCGGGCGCTTCTCCCTCAGGGTGACCATGAATACATTTATCGACACAGTCAGCGGTAATCATCCAGTCGCTGATAATCACGCCATCAAATTTATAGTGCTGACGGAGTAAATCCTGGAGCAAATAGTGGTTAAATCCGGCGCCGACCTGTTCAATCTTTTTCCCTTTATAAACCAGGTTTTTCAGAATGGCGTAAGTTGGCATTACGCCTGCCGTATTGACCTCAAATGCGCCGGTAAATGGGATAAGATGTTCATCCAGATTATTACCGGAAAAATCAGCATATTTGCCATAAACACTGTGGCCGTCAAAGCCGTTTTCCGATGCGCCATAGCCCGCCCAGTGTTTTACCACCGTACTGACGCTCCCGGCATTCAGACCTGACGTGCCGTTTTGCATTCCCGCTACATACCCTCGCACCATCCGTCTGGTCAGTTGAGCATCCTCGCCAAAGGTGCCGGATAACCGCGACCATCTGGGTTCTGTTGCCAGGTCAGCCATTGGCGACAGCGCCTGGGTGATGCCCAGCAGGCGATACTCCTGACGGCCGATGTCCGCGTAACGCTTCACTAAATTTTCGTCTCCGATGGCGGCAAGGCCGGTGGTTTCCGGCCATTTAGAAAAGGCGTCCGGGGTAGCGGTTTTTTCGGGCAGATAGCGATAGGTATTGACCGGATCAATACTGATTGTTAAAGGAATGCCGAGGCGCGCGCCTTCTGCAATTTCCTGTAAGCGATTATTTTGCTCAGCCAGCTTAGCCGGTTCTGTACTTAATCGCGTAATAAAAGTATTTACCCTTTCATCAATAATCATTGCGGCCGAAGCCGTCAGATCGTATTCGCTGCCAATCCCGATAATACTGCCTGGCGCCGGCGCAGAACCGTGCATCATGACACCGGCTTTCTCTTCAGGCGTCATTCTGGAAAGCAGATCGCGGGCCCGCGCCTCGGGTGATAATCGCCAGTCCTCATAGGGGTTCAGCGTTTCATCTTTATTAAGATCCTTAAATAGCAGCCCATCCTGTTGGATAACAGAAACTACTCTGTGCCCCAGTTTGATCTGTTCAGTCGCCTGGCCTGCTAAGGGTAATAAATATGATGTACCGATGACGAATAAAAGCGGATTGATCTTCATCTTTCACCTTCCTGGTTCATTGATAAGATAATGAGGGGTTGTGACAACGGCATAAAAAAAACCTGAACCCGCACGCTGCATTTAGCGCAGAAGCGGTTTCAGGTTTTGCCCGTTTTTCTCTTAACGGTAACAATCCAATATCTGATGATAAATTAACCAGACAGTAAAGACGTTATCATATCCGGTGCTGCCTCACAGAACGCTTTTCCTGAAATGTGATCGGCGACAGCTATTGCAGGAAAGGATTCGAAATACGTTCACGTCCCAGCGTCGACGAAGGGCCATGACCGGGCAGAAAAATCACCTCATCGCCCAGCGGCAGCAGCGTGTTTTTAATGGACGCGATGAGATCGCTGTGGCTGCCCATCGGGAAATCCGAACGGCCCACGCCCCCGCTGAAAATAACATCGCCAGAGATCAGCAGGCGGGAACGTCGTTCAAAAAAGACAATATGACCCGGTGTATGGCCGGGACAGAGGAAAATATCAAAGGAGAGCTCACCCAGTTTAACGGTGTCGCCCTCTTCCAGCCAGCGATCCGGCTCCAGCGGCGCGCATTCCGGCAGGCCAAACATTCTGCTCTGCTCCGGTAATCCTTCCAGCCAGAAAGCATCAGCCTTGTGGGGGCCAACAATCGGCACGCCGTACGACCCGGCCAGCGCCGCCGCCGCGCCAACGTGGTCAAGGTGACCATGCGTCAATAAAATTTGCGTAATTTCAACGCCCTTTTCCGCCACCACTGCCTGGATTTTTTCGGCGTCGCCGCCAGGATCGACAATAGCGGCCTGCCGCGTTTGCGGGCACCAGATGAGCGAGCAGTTCTGTGCGAACGCCGTCACCGGGATAGTTTGATACTCCATATTACTCCGTTACCGGCTGCCAGAGACATCCGGGGATCGCCTTTACCAGTGCCGCATTGGCCCGGTATCAATGTGCACAAAGTTACTCTTTGGATAGTATCCTACACCACCCGCGCGCATGGAAAGCGCAGCTTTGCGGACATTGCTTAATTCGATACCTTCAATATGGAAATCCATTGCCTGCCCGAGCGTGTGATAGCTGTGCTTCGCCACGCCTTTACTGTGGCTGCGCAATGAATTGTTGGTCGCCAGCGAACGGTAGCCTGAAACCAGCTGAACGGGCTTGCGCGTATCCAGCAGCGACTGTAAACGGAATATTTGATCGAAAAGATGGGGATCGATACTTTTTATTTTATTAGCACGATAGTCGCGAAAAAAATGATTCAGCCGCGCCAGTTCATCTTTATCGTATTTCTTACCGTTGAAAAATTCCGTTTTGAGGCTTTCACCCGTATTAAGGTTACTGAGCGTTAAAACGCGTGGGCGAGAGGTTGAAAGCGAAGCGAAAGCCTGCTGCGGCAGGAGCGCAACGCCCAATGCAGCGCCACCCAATACCAGCAGCCTGCGACGATGAGAGTCAAATTTATCCATTAATCTGTGATACCCGGCTAGATGTTCAGAAACGGTGCTTATCAGTTACCGTCGGGAACCATAACCGTGGAGAAAAGCGGAGTCAACCGGGGAAACGTGATCGGCGCAGCAATTCAAAAATGAACGACTGCGCCGCGGAAAGCGATTGATATACAGGCGGCCGCTGAAAGCCAGAAAAATCAACCGTTAGAGCAATAATTGACCAGCGGTGGTCAGCACCTGCGCGCCCGACCGTGCGGTCATGTCATAATTGTAAATATCTGTACGAAATTGCGGCATACCATCTTCTGCCACCCACGCCGTCAGGTAGTAAAGGTTTACCGGGATGCGGTGACGAATTGACACATAGCGCGTATCACCCTCTTTCAGCGTGCTGGAGATGCGTGAATCATTCCAGCCTGCATCCTGAAGCAGCAGATTCGCCAGATCGGATGCTTTATTTACCCGCACGCAGCCGGAGCTTAGCGCGCGAATGTCTTTAGCAAACAGCGTATGGTTCGGCGTGTCATGAAGGTAGATAGCGTCAGAGCTGGGCATATTAAATTTGTAACGCCCCAGCGAATTGGTTGCGCCTGGCGCCTGGCGAATCCGGTACGGGAAGGACGCTGCCGACACCATTCGCCAGTCAATCATCGACGGATCGATGACCTCTGCATCACTGCTCCAGCCCGACAGCAGCGTGTAGTTGTGCTTATAGAGATAGGTGGGATCCTGCTTCACCTTCGGCACGATATCCTGCCGCACCAACGTGGTGGGCACGTTCCACGGCGGATTGAGCACCACGTTGTTCAGCGCGCTGCGCATCAGCGGTGTTTTACGATCCGGTCGGCCGACAATAACCCGCGAGGCCAGAATCTGATTGCCATTAATATAATAATTCAGCGAATAGTCAGGAATGTTCACCATGATGCCGTTATGCATATCATCCGGCAGCAGGCGAAGACGCTGAATATTGAGTGCCAGCAGCGCAGCCCGAAGCTGTGGTGAGACGTTCAGCCATTCGCGGGTACGCGGGCCAATCGCGCCGTCGGCTTCAAGCCCCTGCCAGCGTTGAAAACGCTTCACGCCTTCAATCAGATCGGCGCTGTAGATATGCGTCGGGTCAGCCGGCGCCGTTGCGCTTTCGCCCTGAACCTCGCCCGGATCTGCGGGTGCGCCAGCCTGAGCGGTGTCGGTTATGGCGGTAGCAGAAGGACTGACCGCCACATCATCGCCATCGTTAACATCGACGGGCACGTCGGGCGCGGCGACCGCGTCCTCATTTGGCTGCGGCGCTTCCGTTGCTGCCGTGAGCATGCCGGTACGCTGAAGGATTTCACGCAGCGCCGGGACGTCTTGGCTGAGCTGACCGGGGCGCAGCGTTTTTTGACCGCTGAGCTGCGGCCACGGACGATTGTCCGCCAGCAGCGTTTTCAGCGCCTGGTGCATGCGGGTGTACTGCGGATGCTGAGGCGTTAACGACGCGACAAAAGCGGCGGCGGCCCCGCCGTTTACCGCACGCTGCCACTGATTGATCACCGACAGCGCCGGTAGCTCAATTTTGTAAGGCACGTTGCTGTAGAGCCAGGTTTCGCCTTTTGTCGGCACGGTGGAGGCAAACTGCAAATAGCCCAGCATCGCGTCGGATAAGACAATATCGCGCGCTTCACCGGTAATGGCCGGATCGGTCAGCAGTTTGATCCACTGCGTAAACTGCGGCTGCACGCCGGAGAGGGCCACTTCCGCCAGCTGCTGCTGGAACTGCTGCACCGCCTCACGATCCTGCCACAGAGGCTGCATATCGCGCGCGGCATAGATCGTCGCCAGCGTGCTGAGATAAACGGGCCGGTAGCCATGCGCGAAATGGGCTAACAGCTGTGATTGCGCCTCAGCGTGTGAACGCGTAGCGTTGACCGGTGCCGAAACAGGAGGTATGCCCGCAGCGACGGGGGCCATTTCCCCCATAAAGAGCGCCAGGCAGCAGCCCAGCAGTGGTAACTTTGCGGAAAGCGATTTTGTCAGCAACATCCCTTGCCTCCTGTAGTTTATCAACAGACAGACCCCATCTGTTGTAGCGTCGTTGTTATAAGTTTAGAAAAGAAAACGGCATTTGCTGTAAAACCAGCAAATGCCGTTACGTAGATTAATGCGCTGACAGATTTTTATCTATATCTGACAGTGGAATTTTTTTAACCCATTGTCAGGAAGATACCTGTTGCTCGTGACCTTCCGAGGTGGCGTTGACCGCCGCCGTGTCGGCCGCAAAGCCGCGAAGCCCCACCACGTGCACATGTTCAACGTTGTTAATGACTTTACGCACCAGTTTATAGGTGGTGCCTTTTTCCGGACTGATATTTTCCGGCGCCGCAATAATGAGCTGCATCTCCAGACGATCGCAGAGCTCGAAAAGTGTGGCAATTGACCGGGCATCAAGACGCGCCGCTTCATCGAGGAACAGCAGGCGACACGGCGAGATATCTTTCCCGCGCAGGCGGCGCGACTCGTCTTCCCAACTCTGCACCACCATCACCAGTATCGACATCCCGGTACCAATCGCTTCACCCGTGGAGAGCGCGCCGCTTTCCGCACGCAGCCAGCCTTCCGAGCCGCGATTTACCTCAACTTCCATCTCCAGATAGTTGCGGTAATCAAGCAGCTCTTCGCCGATGGTTTGCGGCGTACGCTGTCCCATATCCACCTGCGGATTCAGGCGTTGATAGAGCTTTGCCAGCGCCTCAGAGAAGGTCAGACGATTGCTGTTGAAGAGATCCTGATGCTGCTCATGCTGTTCAGACAGTACATCCAGCAGCGTGGCGTGGGACTCCCGCACGTTAACGTTAAGCCGCACGCTCCGCACCTGGCCAAAGCTGACGCTTTGCAGGCCCTGATTCAACTGGCGAATACGGTTCTGCTCGCGCTGGATGGTTTTACGGATGATGTTAGCCACGCTTTTGGAACTGATCGCCAGCATCTGTTCGCGCGCCGTCAGCTCTTCGGTCAGGCGATTCAGCTCAATCTCCATCTGCTCAATGGCCTCGACCGGATCGTCGGTGCGGATGATATCCTGACGAATACGCTCGCGCAGATGCTGATAAACAGCGATGAAGAACTGAATTTTTCGCTCCGGCCGCTTCGGATCTTCCGACAGGCGCAGCACATCGCGCAGGTGTTCGTTGTCTGCCACCGCCAGGCGCAGCGCGCCCAGCGCCTTATCCGACATTGAGCGCAGCTCATCACCGCTCAGGTAGGCCAGCTCACGACGATGCAGCCTGCGCTCGACGCCGTTGTCTTTCACCAGCCGCAACACGGCGACCCAGCCCGCTTTCGCGCTGACCACCTGCTCGCGACTCTGATGATATTCACGTTCGACGCGTTTGAGTTTTTTCTGCAACGCGTCCATTTCTGCTTCGCAGAAGGTGAGCTGTTTTTCCAGCTGATTGCGACGCGCACGGTTATTGCTCAGCGCGTTATACAGTTCATCGCGACGGACGCGGGCGCGCTCTTCCGCGCTGGCGTCGGCGTTGACGCCAATGTCCTGCATCTCCTGCTGAAGTTCTTTCAGCATGTCACGTTTGGCATCGAATGAGCTTTTCAGCGACGCGAGAAGCTGGCTGTACTGCGTAAAGCGTGCCTGATGTTCACGTAGCTGTTCGCGCGCGCGGGCACGCTCGGCTTCGGCCTGCTCCAGCCGCTGACGCAGCTTCTCGTTCAGATCGCTGTTGCCGTCGAGCATGCCAGCGGAATCCACATAGCTGAAATGCGCGCGGCGCTGCACGACTTCGGTCAGCGCAAACGCCTGCTGACGCGCGGCCTGCTGCGTCTGGCGCGCCTCTTCGTAATCCAGCTTCAGCTGCTCGTGCTGTTCAGGATCGTTTTGCAACACCGACGCCATAGGTTCCAGTTTTGCCAGCTGGCTGCCGTGTTGTTGCAGAAAACGTGTCGCTTCCTGCGCTTCATCAAGCTGCTCCAGCAGTTCGTCGTAGCGATCCTGAAGCGTCTCATCCAGCAACAGGCTGATGCGCGGCATCAGACGGTTAAGCTGGGATACGCCCTCCTTCGCCTGCTCAAACTGCTGACGCTGCTGCTGGTTTTCACTTTCATGTTGCGCAAGGCCGCGCTCCAGTTCGGTACGACGGCCGTTAAGCTGACGAATTTCCGCTTCCGGATCGGCCTCAAAAGCCACGCCAAGGTGACTGCCGATAAAGCGGCTGAAAGACTGATGCAGCCGCTGCGTTTTCTGCACGTCGAACGACAGCGTGGCATAACGCTCGGCCAGCGTTTCGCGCTCGGCGTGCAGCAGTTCAAGCTGGTTTTCGCGCGCGGCACGGCCAAACAGCGGCACTTTCGGGAAACGCGAGTAGCGCCACTGGCGCTCGCCGGACTTCACCACCACCGCGCGCTGCATCTCTTCTACGTTAAATACGCTGTCATCAAAGGACTGCGGGTCACCCTCAATCAGATAGAGATCTTCCGGGCACTCCTCCAGCCCTTCCAACTGCTCGCGCGCCCTGGAGAGATCGGGCACCACGATAGCATGACGCGACGGGCCGTAAAGCGCCGAGAAATAGGGTGCGTCTTCAAGAGTGACGTCGTCATAGATTTCCGACAACAGCACGCCGCCAAAGCGCTCGGCCAGGTGGTTAAGCCGCGCATCTTCCGCGCCGCCGGGCTGGCTCAGACGTGCGATCTGCGCCTCCACATCGCGCTTACGGGTCGAAACCTCATCGCGCTCAACGGTGGTTTCGCGCTCGCGCTCCAGCAATTGTTGCATGAATTCGGTAACCTGCTGGCTGTTTTCCAGCGGCTGATCGGTTTGCTCGCGCAGTTGGATTAATATTTCCTGTCCGGCCAGCCACTGCGGCGCCTGGCGGGTCAGGCGGGCAATGCGTTCCCGCACCTGCTCCAGCGTCTGACGCATCTCCATACGACGCTCGCCCGCGAGAGAGACGCTTTCGGAAAGCTGTTCGATCTGCGCTTCCAGCGACTGCTGATAATCTTCAAGCTCCTGCGGATGATACGCCTGCCCCTGCCGCTTGCAGAACTCGTTCAGCAGGCGTTCAGCTTCCTGCTGCTCGCGCAGGCGCTGTTCCATTTCGGCAATGCGTGAGCGCAACGAGGGCATCTGCTCAGCGTGATAGCGCTGGTTGGCGGCTTCACGCAGCAGATCGCGCGCGGTTTGCCACGCATCGCTGCGGCTGACCGGCCCGTTAATGCGGGTAACCAGATCAAACGCCTGTTCAAACTGGCTGTGCGCCGCCTCGGCCACGCTCATTTTTTGTTCAAGCATCAGCAGTCGTGCGGTGGCCTCTTGCTCTTTCGCCTGGAAAGTTTCCTGCCACTCTTCTGCATTATCGATAGCGAGATCGGGAAGCTGGCAAATCGCCTGCGCGCGCTGAAGCGCCGCCAGCGCCTGCTGATACTGAATTGCGCGCGTCTGCTGCACGTCCAGCGCCTGCTGGTAATCGGCAAGCTGGCTTTTCAGCTCGTCCACTTCCGCTTCGGCGCCTTCCAGACGCGCTTCGTTCTCTTCCTGCACTTCACGCGCTTCCGCCACCACCTCGTTTTGCTCTTCCAGGCGGTAGGTCAGCTCATCGATGTCGCCCTCGTAGCGTTCGATCTTCTCCTGCTGACGCATGGCGGTTTGCACCAGGTTCAGGTGATCGCTGGCGCTCTGATAATCGGTTTCGAGATCGCTTTCTGCCGCGACGTGCTCGCTCAACTCGCGCGACATCTCCACGTGGCGATATTGCTCGACGCTGAGCTGCTTGCGGCTGTCGAGAAGGTCATGACGCTGCTGTAGCGCACCGTCCAGATGGATGCGCCGCTCATTGGCGTGGCGCATGTAATCTGCCGCCACGTAGCTGGTTGCTTCGGAGATCAGATGTTTGAACAGATCGCGATCGGACTGCGTCACGCGGATCGCTTCCAGCGTCATCCGATTTTCGCGCAGCGCGGCTTCCATATCCTGAAACGCCTTGCGCACGCCGCTGTTTTCCGGCAACAGGTAGTCACGCAGCGAGCGGGTAATGGCGCTGGAAATACCGCCGTAAAGCGACGCTTCGATCAGCCGGTAATATTTGCTGCGATCCGAGGCGGAGCGCAGGCGGCGCGCCACAATGCCCAGGTCGAACATCAGCGAATGGTAATCGATAATGGAGTTGAACTGCTTAAACTGCACGCTCTCCATCGCCTCGAACTTCTCTTTCAGCTCGCTGAGCGGCAGCACGCGCGCCTGGCGTGCGTTAACGGTTTCCGTGAGGATCTCCGTCGGGTTGATCGAGGTGGGCAGGCCGTGAATGCTGAAGGGTTTAATATCAACTTTACGATCGCGGCCGGCCACCTGTTGCAGACGCACGCCGACGATCACCCGCTGGTGAACCGAATTCACCACGTCCAGCGCCGCATAACAGACTCCCGGACGCAGCTTGCCGTGCAGCCCTTTGTCACGCGAGCCTGAGGTTGCGCCTGCTTCCGTCGTGTTGCGGAAGTGCAGCAGCGTAAGATCGGGGATCAGTGCGGTGATAAACGCCGCCATGGTAGTTGATTTACCGGCGCCGTTGCCGCCGGAAAGCGTGGTGACCAGCTCATCAAGGTCAAAGGTTCGCGCAAAAAAACCGTTCCAGTTAATCAGCGTCAGCGAACGAAACTTCCCGCGTTCAATCATTTACTCATTCTCCGCGTTGTCGGACGGACGGCCCGAAGCCTCTCCCTCCTCATCGCTGTCATCGTTCAGCGCCAGGCCATTTTCAATCGACATCGCTTCGCCGTCCCTGATCATCCTCAGTTGCGCTTCTCGCGCGTCGTCGCCGCTGCGAACGTCGGCGCCGAAGCGGAAAACCGTCTCAATGATGCGGAATTTACTGCTGTCGTTGCCCATAAACCACACCATGCCCAGACGGCGCAGGCGGTTGAGCGAGGCGCGCATTTTCTCCTGAAGCTTCTGTCGGTCCAGATCCGATCCGGTCGATCGCTGGTTCACCAGCTTCAGTAGCTTGTTTTCATCGGCCAGCGTCAGCAGCTCGTCGTAAAGCTCCTGCTGGGTGAAGATCCCCTCGTTGGCCAGCCGTTCCGGACTCAGGTAGAGATAGCAGAGAATTTTCCCGACCATCATGTCCAGCTCAGAGAGCACCGATCGCGGGATAAGCGTGGTTGAGCGAGGGCGTAAATAGAAAAAACCTTCCGGCGCGCGGATCAGCTCAACGTTATAACGCGCGTAGAACTCTTCCAGATACTCCTGGTAATCCATCAGGAACGCGTGATTATCTAACTCTTCAATGCCGATGTGGCGACCCGCGCGTAGCTGACTATCCAGCGCCGGAAAAAGGGAATTTGCCAGCGCCTGCGCCAGCTTAACCGGCATCACTTGTTCAATATTTATCGATGACATGCGCCTGCACCTTGGCTCCGTAATCATTAATGACCTGCCATTCTGCCGGCAGGCCCGAGAAATCTGCTTCGGCCACGCCTAAGCGCACGGCCTGATCGACCACGATGCGCGCCAGGTCAAAGTGACGCGCCCGTGGATACTGCGCGAGATAGTCGCGCATGACCGCCCCGAGATTAAGCGGTTTTTGCTGCGTTTTGTAGACGGCCAGCGCCTCTTCAATCATCGCGGCAAGCTGCTCGCGGATCTCATTAAACTCTTCATATTCCAGCTCGGACGGCAGCTCGCCGGTCACCTCTTCGTTGCGCAGCGTCAGCTCTTCGTCGCGCACGTCGTACAAACGGTCGGCGTTGGCACAGGTCAGCGTCCACGGCATATCGAAATAGTTTTGCACCGACAGACGCAGGCGCTGCGCAAAGACGCGGTTTTTATCCATATCAATGGCGGTTCGGATAAATTTATGCACGTGGCGGTCATAGCCAATCCACAGATCGATCGCCTGCTGGCCCCAACTGATGATGCGGTCGAGTTTGCTTTGAAGGTCGAACACCAGCTTGTCGATAAAGTGAAGATCCGGGCTGTTCATGATCGCCTCCTGAATGCGCAGCAGGTTGGCCTGAAGCTTATCGCCTGCCGCTTCAAGCGTGTCCTGAAGTTCGCGCAGCGTCCCGGATGTTTCGCTCAGCAGCAGCTCACAGCTGGAGATGGCCGCCTGCCAGTCTTTATTCAGCAACTGCGCGATATCATCTTTTACCGCCTGCTGCTGCTCGTCCATAATGCGCTGTGAGATATCAATGCTGTCGAAGATCTCCGCAACCGAGTATTTGAGCGGTGCGAAAACGTTGCGGTGCCAGTGAAATTCGTCGCCGTTTTCTGCGGCGGCATCGGCAGCCCGCTTCAGTTCGCTGGCCACAATCGACAGCTGCATGGAGAGCCGCAGAGTGGAAAATTCGCGCTGGCGGATATAGTAATCGGTGATGCCAATCGCCAGCGGCGTCAGGCGATAAATCGCATTCCCTTCGGAAAGCTCGCTGGTAAAGCGGTTAAGCAGCCGCTGGCGCACCATATCGTTGATGGCGTTGTTCGCGCGCGTATTCAGGGTTTCGCTGGTTTGATCAAAGCCTTCGCTGACGTGACGGAAGGCATCAATCAGCTCACCTTCGCTCATCTCTCCGTCCATGCGCTCGCCGTTAAGGGTGGCGACAGCCAGCAAAAAAGCCAGACGTTCAGTGGGCAATGAGACAGAAAAGTCGTTTTTTCTCGCCCAGGCAACCAGTTCAGGCACCGTCTGGGAATATTCACTCATTGTTCGTCCTTACGGGTTTCCGCGCCGTCACATGGATGTAACGGCCCAGACTTAAAAAGGGCTCCTGGCGACACAGACGCTTTTCCAGCGCCAGAATTTCCTCAAATCGCTCGGTTTGCTTATTTTTTTCGCGCAGGTAATCGTGGAAAACGCGGATCCCCGCTTTCTCTTCAACGATGAAGCCGGCCTGTTCCAGCCAGCGATAAACCTGCTGCGGCTCGCGGGGGAAGTCGGGCGAAAGCGTTTTTCTTTTCCGCTTGCGTAAATCGGCCTGCATGTAGCCGAAATTTCCCAGCACCAGCGTCTGCATCATTAATCCGTTGACGTTGTAAAACATCAGCGAGAGCACGCCGCCCGGCGCCAGCGCGGCATAGAGCGCGGTCAGAACCGCTTCGGGTTCCGCAACCCATTCGAGCACAGCGTGAAACAATACCAGATCGACGGGCTTATCCAAATGTTGCGCGGCGTCTTGTGCGCTAATTTGTTTAAATTGCATGTGATGGCTCACACCTTTTTCTTCGGCGTTGAGGCGCGCACGCGCTAACATTTCCGCCGAGAGGTCACAAAGCAGCACCTGATGCCCTTGTGCGGCCAGTCCGCTACTGATTTGACCCTCGCCGCCGCCCGCGTCAAGAATGTGTAGCGCCCGGCGCGGCAGGCTGGCTAAAATTGTTTCAAGCTCCTGCCAGACGATCGCCTGCCGGATACGGCCTTTAGTGGTGCCATAGATATTCTTCGAAAACTTGTCGGCGATATCATCAAAGTTGCGATCCTGCATGCCGCGGCCCCACGAGACTCAGTCAGGTGGCTATTTTGACATACACGGCGCGATAATGAACCTTTCCGTCGCCACGTGGTGAGTAAGTGGCGTTTTTTCGGACAAAAGGAGTCCGTTTTCATGCTTTTTACCCTGAAAAAAATCGTCGGCGGCCTGCTGCTTCCCCTGCCCTTCCTGCTCATTCTTATGGCGACTGGCATTTTATTGCTCTGGTTCAGCCGCTGGCAGAAAACCGGCAAAATCATCCTCTCTTGCAGCTGGCTTTTCCTGACGCTGCTCAGCCTGCAACCGATAGCCGATCGGCTGCTGGCCCCGGTTGAAGATCGCTATGCCACGCAGCGCGAGACCCATAACGTTGACTACATTGTGGTGCTGGGCGGGGGCTATACGTGGAATGACGCGTGGGCGCCCAGTTCGAATATGCTGAATAACAGCCTGCCCCGACTGACCGAAGGCATTCGTCTGTGGCGGCAACATCCGCAGGCGCGTCTGATTTTTACCGGCGGTGCCGCGCCGCATAATCCGGTCAGTTCAGCGGAAGTCACCTCGCGCGTCGCGCAATCGCTTGGCGTACCGCAAGAAAAAATTATTACGCTCGACCACCCGCGCGATACCGCACAGGAGGCGCAGGAGGTGGCAAACATCGTCGGTGCACGCCCTTTCCTGCTGGTGACGTCGGCTTCACATTTGCCGCGCGCTATTATCTGGTTTGAGAAACAGGGACTTCATCCCATCCCTGCTCCGGCCAATCAGCTCGCCATTAACTCGCCGCTTCCGGCCTGGGAGAGAGCCATTCCCGCCTCGTTCTGGCTTGGACACAGCGAACGCGCGATTTATGAAACGCTGGGGCGCATCTGGCAGCGCCTGACGGCGCAAAGCGATATACCGTCAACGGAGCCAGGGCATAAGTGACTGTGCTGCCTGATGAAAGCGGGTGGGTTCGAACTGCCCGGTATGGATCATATTATCGACCTGATCCCACATCGTGTAGAGCCAGCGGCGGGCGATAAACCCTTCCGCCACCGGCGCCTGCTTCAGATAGTGGAAGAGCAGCGCCTGCGACTGTCCTTCGTCGCTGAGGCGAAAAAGCTCATATTCACGCGGCGCCCACAGCATCATGCCCGGATTGATCATCGACAGAAGCTGATCGCCTCTGGCCTCTTTCAGCATGCTGCGCAGCGTAATGTTGCCGTGCACCAGCACGCAGGGATCGTCGAAATCCGCCATCAGATCGGAAAGATTTTCCCGGCTGCGCCTGAGCATGTGGAGATCGTCGTCGGTCAGCCCTGCCGGACGCATAAATTTGAGCGTTGACCACAGTACTTCGATGCGTTGCGTATACCAGGCGGTCCAGTTGTTCTCCTGCGTGCTGTCGGCGCGCCCCACCAGACCGTGGCTGTCCAGCCGGTGCCAGGCCAGTAGCGCTTCAACAATCTGTTCCTGAAGCTGTAGCCAGCGGTCGCGCGTGCGCGTTGGCGCCTCGACGGACACGCCGCCCATGCGCTCAATAAGCAGCACTTCATGCTGCGGCGAACGCTGGCTGACCACCAGGCCATAAACTGACGGCAAACGAACGAGACTTTCACGCGCCAGCATCGAGAGCTTGTACGCTTCCTGTGCTGCCACGCCTTTCACGTTGAAGTATTTTGCCACCACCGGCATGGCGGTGCCTTTCCCGTCATAGAGCGAGTAAAGGCTGGCATACGGCTGTTCGCTGATACACTCCAGGCGGCTGAGGGGCTCACCCAGCACCAGCGAAAGCTCTGAACGAAGCTGTTCCATTGTTACCTCCTGTCAGGCAATCATTTAATGATGGACCCGTTCAGGAGGATTGCATGGAAGCAGATCAAGGAAGTGGGATAAAAGTGAATCTGCGTTATCGCATAGCGATTCGGACACGTGCGAGATCTTCAGGCGTATCAACGCCCACGCTGGGAACAGCCTTCGCCGCCTCAACGTGAATTTTTTCGCCATACCAAAGCACGCGAAGCTGCTCAAGCAGCTCGATCTGCTCCAGTGGACTGGGCGCCCAGCTCACGTAGCGACGAATAAAACCGGCACGATAGGCGTAAATGCCAATGTGCCGCAGGAAGGTTTCACCTATTGTCTCGCGCGAATGGGTAAAACGTTCGCGATCCCAGGGAATAGCGGCGCGTGAGAAGTAGAGCGCATAGCCGTTCGCATCCATCACCACCTTCACCGCGTTAGGATTGAACGCCTCTTCCGCCGTGTCAATCGGCACCGCCAGCGTCGCCATGTTGGCTGCGCTGCGCGACAGATTGTCGGCCACCTGGCGAATAATCACCGGCGGGATCATCGGCTCGTCGCCCTGCACGTTAACAATGACGGTGTCATCGGCAAACTGATAGCGTTCCACCACTTCCGCCAGACGTTCCGTACCGGACTGGTGATCCGCGCGGGTCATGCACACTTCGCCACCGGCGGCTTCAACAACGCGCGCCACGTCAGCGTGATCGGTGGCAACGATAACGCGCGACGCGCCGGACTCCAGCGCCCGTTCCATTACGTGCAGCACCATTGGTTTGCCGTTGATATCAACCAGCGGTTTTCCCGGCAGCCGCGTTGAGGCAAAGCGTGCCGGTACAATAGCGATAAAACTCATGGATGGCTCTCTTCCAGCGTCAGCGCACGAGATTCGCTTTCCAGCAGCACAGGAATGCCGTCGCGCACGGGATACGCCAGGCCATCTGGTTTACAGATGAGCTCCTGCTGATCTTTAATATAATAGAGTTTGCCGTGGCAAACCGGACAGGCAACAATTTCAAGTAAACGGTGATCCATATTAGCTCCTGAACAGAACCCGGTCAGACAGAGCGTCAGAATATCACAGCTTGCATCAGGAGGTTACCCTGCGCGAAAGGCAAAATTACAGCGACCACCCTTTTTGCCAGGTATGCTCCAGCGCGTCGGGCAGCCGGTCCAACACCACCGTTTCAGCGCCCTGCCAGCGGGCAAAACGTGAAAGCGCCTGCTGCATGTCGTTGAGAAAAGCCTGGCTGACGCGCACGCCCGGTTCCAGCCAGAATGCCTTTATCAGCAGAACCTTCTCTTTACGCAGCATTTTTGCGTCCAGCCTTCCCTTCAGCGCGCCACGGTGCAAAACGGGCAGAACAAAATAGCCAAACTGCCGTTTCGCCTCTGGCGTGTAGCACTCCAGACGATAGTCGAAATCAAACAGTTCCAGCGCCCGTTTACGATCCCAGACCACCGGATCAAACGGCGAAAGAAGAGCGGTATGCGTTGCCGCAGGTGTCGCTTCAAGCTGTGGCAGCAGCGCAGAGTGCAGATAGCAGCGGCCCAGTTTTTCGACCTCCACCTCCACCACCTCGCCCTGTGTAACCCAGTCGTCGAGGGTTGCTTTAACCGGTGCGCGCTTAAGCCGATAGTAGTCCGCCAGCCAGCTGGCGCGAAACAATCCCAGCGCGGCGGCGCTGTTGCGCAGCATCTGCTGCACCGCCTCCTGCTCGCTCAGCGCATGTCGCGCATCGTCCCAGTCCGGGAGCACGCGACGTCTGAGATCGTACACGCGCTGAAAATTGCGTCGCTCCGTCACCATCAGTTCCCCGGCGGTAAAGAGATTTTCCAGATGCCTTTTGTGCGGCTTCCATGCCCACCAGCCAGCCTTTTGCCCTTCCGGCGCGGCGAAGTCAGCCGATTTCACCGGCCCGTTTTGCTCAATATGCTGCAAAAGCTCGCCAATCTCCTGCTGCCACGTTTCCATCCATGCGTGATTGTATTTCCAACCCAGACGTTGTGGATCGAGCATGCGATGGCGCAGCAGCGGATAGTCTTCCGAAGGAATGAAACAGGCCTCGTGAGCCCAATACTCGAACAGGCTGCCGGAAGCGAGCGCATCGTTCAGCCATGTCTGATCGTACTCGCCGAGGCGACTGAACAGAACCAGGTAAGGACTGCGCGCAACAACATGGATGGTATCGATTTGCAGCAACGACATGCGCCGGATTGCGGCTAATACGTCGGCGAAAGTTGCCTTGCGCGACGGTGCGCGCAGCATACCCTGCGCGGAAAGATGGAGGTGGCGGGCCTGCTTCAGTGAAAGTTGCGGTAACGACATAATGCACCTGATTGCCAGAGACGTATTGAGTGTAGCGTCTCAGCGCGGGGAGCGGCAGATCCGGGTAATACTGTCCAGCAGCGCCGAGGCCTGCGGGTCAGGTAGGCTGGCATCCACCGGCAAATACCACCAGTTCCCGGCGGCGAAGGGACGCGCTTTTACCGCGTCTTTTTCGGTCATCAGCAGCGTCTGATAAGGCCCGGCCAGTGCGTGAAGCTGCGCCTCGCTGTAGTTCTGATGGTCGGCAAAAGCAATCTCTTTAACCGGTGTAATGCCCTGCTGCTTCAGCGTGGTAAAAAAGCGCGGTGGGTGACCAATGCCCGCCATCGCCACCACCTGCGTCAGGGTGCTGGCGGGCCGGGTTTCGCCGGTTTTGATATTGACCGCGTCGCCAGGCGCAAGCGTCATGGGAATTTCACCGGCTTTCGCTTCACCGCCGTTGGTAATCACCGCATCCACGCTTTTGAGCCTTGCAGCGCGTTCGCGCATCGGCCCCGCCGGAAGCCACCAGCCGTTACCGAAGCGACGCGTACCGTCCACCACCACAATTTCAATGTCGCGCGCCAGTGCGTAGTGCTGTAACCCGTCATCGGTAATAACGATGTCGATATCGCCCTGTTCAAGCAGCGCCTGCACCGCCTCGCGCCGGACGGGAGAAACAGCAACCGGCGCGCCGGTGCGTTGATAAATCAGCACCGGTTCGTCACCCGCCTCGCGCGTGGTGGTGCGCGTATTCAGCAGCAGCGGATAGCGCGCCGCTTTACCGCCATAGCCACGCGAAACCACGCCGGGGCGCAGGCCGCGCTGCTGTAATGCTTCCACCAGCCAGATGGCGACCGGCGTTTTGCCGTTGCCACCAGCGGTCAGGTTGCCCACCACCACCACCGGCACCGGTGAACGCCATGCTTTGCGCCATCCCAGCACGTAACTCAGGCGGATCAGTTTGCTGACAAGGCCATACAGAAAACTGAACGGCAAGAGCAGCAGATAAAGCGGCGATTTGCCGCTCCATATGCGCTCAATCATTGACCAAACTGCATTTTATGAAGCTGCGCATAGACGCCTCGTTGCTCCAGCAGCACCTGATGGCTGCCGCGTTCAACAATATGGCCGTCCTCAACCACCACAATTTCATCCGCCTGTTCGATAGTGGAAAGTCGGTGCGCGATCACCAGCGAGGTACGGTTTTTCTGTAACTCATCCAGCGCCGCCTGAATCGCGCGTTCAGACTCGGTATCCAGCGCGGAGGTCGCCTCGTCCAGAATCAGCACCGGGCTGTCGCGCAGCAGCGCGCGCGCGATGGCGATGCGCTGGCGCTGCCCGCCGGAGAGCAGCACCCCGTTCTCGCCAATAACGGTATCGAGCCCGTTATCCATTTTGTTAATAAAATCCATCGCATGCGCCATAACCGCCGCTTTTTCAATATCTTCACGGCTGTAGTGCTCGTTACGCGCGTAGGCAATATTGTTTGCTACGGTATCGTTAAACAGATGTACGTTCTGCGAAACCAGCGCTACCTGATTACGCAGCGAGCTGAGCGTATATTCGCGCAGATCGTGGCCGTCCATCAGAATCTCGCCCTGCTGCACGTCATAGAATCGCGTGAGCAGGCTGGCAATGGTTGATTTGCCCGAGCCTGAGCGCCCGACCAGTGCGACCGTCTTGCCTTCAGGGATCGCAAGATTGATATTGTGTAACGCAGGCGCTTCGCGGCCTGGATAGGTAAAGGTTACATTGCGGAACTCAATATCGCCCCTTGCCCGCTCAATGGTGCGCGTTCCGGTATCTTCTTCCTGCTCGCTATCAAGAATTGAAAACAGCGTCTGGCAGGCCGCCATGCCGCGTTGAAACTGCGCGTTAACGTTGGTCAACGATTTCAGCGGGCGCATCAGTGCGATCATTGAAGAAAACACAACGGTGATCGTCCCGGCGGTCAGCGTTTCCATTACCGAAGGAAAGCTGGCGGCGTAAAGCACAAATGCCAGCGCCAGCGAGGCGATAAGCTGAATAATCGGATCGGAAATTGACGACGCGGAAACCAGCTTCATGCCCTGTTGACGCATACGATTACTGACGCGGTTAAAGCGTTCGCTTTCTACCTGCTGACCGCCAAAGATCAACACTTCTTTATGCCCTTTAAGCATCTGTTCGGCGCTGGTGGTCACGTGTCCCATGGTGTTCTGCATGCTTTTACTGATGTTGCGGAAGCGCTTGGATACCATGCGGATGGCAAAGGAAACAATCGGCGCCAGCAAAATAAGGATTAAAGAGAGTTGCCAGCTGTACCAGAACATCATGATAAACAGGCCAATAATCGACGCACCTTCGCGTACCACCGTCACCAGCGCGCTGGATGAAGACGACGCGACCTGTTCAGAATCGTAGGTAATACGGGAGAGCAGCGTACCGGTGGACTGCTGATCAAAAAAAGCAACCGGCATGCCCATCATATGGCTGAAGAGACGACGACGCATGGTCATCACCACGTTGCCTGATACCCAGGAGATGCAGTAGCTGGAAATATAGCTGGTCACGCCACGGATCAGCATCAGACCGATGACCGCCAGCGGCATCCATATCAGCACTGAGGAATCTGCTTTGCCAAAACCGTCATCAAGAAGCGGTTTCAGCAGTGACAGCATCAACGTATCACCCGCTGCGTTAATTACCAGCGCAACCGCCGCCACGATCAGACCCGTTCTGAATGGCGCAATCATCGGCCAGAGGCGACGGAACGTCTGCCAGGTGGAGAGATCTTTATCCTGTTGCATTATTAAACCAGCTTTAGAAGAAATAGCCGCTCATTCTACCTGGAATCACGGGTTACGCCAAACCACTGATGATACCAGCGGGGCATTATTTGGTCTCTTAAGCCCTTAACCTGCCAGTTATTAGTGGAAAAAGTGATGCTGATCTGGCCTTCCAGTGCCGTGTCATGCCACAGGTAATGATTCTCTTTGTAACGCTTAATGATTCGCTCAGCCGGTAGTCGCCAGGCGCTGTAGCGGGCTGCCGAAGCAATCGCGACCCGGCCAGCGACAGTACGCAGAAGAGGCGCGACAGACGAGGTGCCACTGCCGTGATGCGGCACCTGTATCACGTCAGCCGCAAGCTCTTGTCGATATTTTTTTATCATCGTCCGTTCTGCGGACGCCTCAATATCACCGGTCAGCAACACCCGCCGCTGGCCATCGCTGATCATGACCACGCAGGATTGGTTGTTGCCTGTCTGGCGTTCGCCCGCCTCCGGCCAGACAACGCGGAACTTCAGCGACTGCCAGCGCCATACAACACCGCGATGGCAGGGAAAATGTGTACTGTCATCCGTGTTGCTGTGCAGCCGGGCGAGGGGAAAGGCCGTCTGAATAGTGTTCAGCCCGCCGATGTGATCCAGATGGCCATGACTGAGGATGACGTGCCTGACGGTCAGTCCTTTCCAGTTCAGCCAGGGAAGGATATAGCTCCGCGCTGCATCGCCGCTGGCCCAGCGGTTGCCGGTATCGTAAAGCGTGGCCTCGCCGTTACGTGAAATAACCACGGCCAGCCCGTGTCCCACATCAAGCATATCTACCCGCCAGTTGGCCCGGTCGGGCTGGACTCGCCAGCACAGAGCAGCCAGACCAAACGCAAACAGCGTTACCGGCGAACTGCGCCACCCACTTAGTCGCCACGCAATAACCAGCACCCATGCCAGCATGCTCAGCGGCAGCGTGCCCTCCTCTACGTTTATCCATCCTGCTGGCAACGCGCCTAGCGGGATAAAAACCAGCGCCAGCGTTCTGTCTGCTCCCCACCAGAGTAGCTGACTGAGCGGCGTCACTGCATGAAATAACAGGGCACAAAGAATAAGCGGCACGGTGAGTAGAGAGATGCTCGGCACCGCCCATACATTTGCCAGTAGCGCACTGAAGCTGATGCCGTGAAAAGTCAGTACCTGAATGGGCATCAGCAGCAAAAACATCCCCAGTTGCAGGTGCAGCAACCGCAGCAGCAGCCAACGCTTTTTCTTCATAAAACGGCCCGGCAAAGGAAACCAGTGAAACCAGAACAGCAAACCGGCGACGGCAACCGCAGACAGCCACAGGCTGTCTGACAAAATGCTGAGCGGATCGAAAAACAGTATCAGCCCGATGCACAACAGCCACACCTGCCAGCCGTTACAGCTTTTCCCGCTCAGGCGCAGCGCGCTCCAGACGCTCAGTGCCAGCATCGCCCGCACCGACGGTGGATTACCGCCGGACAGCCAGGTATAGATCAGCGCCACGATCAGGCTGAGCGCCAGCGGAAAGCGGTAGCCTATCCGGCGCGCAGTCATCACCGACTGAAGAAGCCGCCCGAGCAGCCAGCCCACGCCCGCCGCAAGGCTGATATGCATGCCGGAAATGGCCATCAGGTGCGCGGTGCCGGTTTCACGCAGCAGTTGGTTCATTTCTCTGCTGACCTCGCCACGCTCGCCAAACGCCAGCGCAGAGATAAATGCGTGCCAGGGCAGCATCTGATAATTGTTATGACTGCTGCTGATGATCCGATCGCGCCAGCCGCATTGACTGTCTTCAGGTGTGGCCGACAGCACTCTGCCACTGAGCGGCATACCGTTTGCTATCGCGAAACGCTGCGCGTCAAAACCGCCTTCATTGAGGTGAGCATGGACGGGTCTCAGCTTCAGACGCATCTGCCAGCGCTGGCCGGTACAGATCTCGCCTGCTGTTTCGGGCCTGTTCAGTAAGGCGTAAACCGGCGGGAAAAAGCGGACGTTATCCGCACTGAGGATGCATACTTTCACCCTGTCTGTCACAGGATTGATCTGCCCGATTTGCACTCGTGCTTCAACGGGTTTGTCAGAGAGCGCGTTGATCTGCTGTACCGTGCTGCGCGCCGCGCTGACAGACCACAGGAATAGCAACATCACTACAGCCAGGTCGCCAGCCCAACGCCTGTTTATCTTCAGTAAAAACAGCGCGCACAGCATCAGCGCAGGATCGAAATGTTCCGCAGGAAGTTGCGGCAGCAAATTCAACGGCAACGCGGCAATAATCATCCATGCTGCAAGGCGAACCGGAGAGACGGGCATCGGGACACTCCTTTATTCCATAGAAAAGAGTGTGCCGGATATTTATCATTCGTGCCTTTGCTTAAGATCCTGAATGCGCAGCGCGCTGGAAGATTTTTCTGCTATTACTGAAAGACAGGGCGACTTTTGCGAGCAGGCTCCGAGATTGGCAGGAATGTTAAGGCAAAAAAAAACGACACCGAAGTGTCGTTTTATCGCGTAGCGCTATGCATCAGCCGTAAATATTCGCGCGATCGCGCAGTTCTTTACCGGGCTTGAAGTGGGGAACGTATTTACCTTCCAGTTCCACTTTGTCTCCCGTTTTCGGGTTACGTCCGGTACGTGGTGCGCGATAGTGCAAAGAGAAACTGCCGAAGCCCCGGATTTCGATGCGTTCGCCCTGGGCCAGGGTGGTTGCCATGTGCTCAAGCATCTCTTTAACCGCATCCTCAACGACTTTCGCCGGAATATGGGAATGCTGGCCGGCAAGTCTTTCAATCAGTTCTGACTTGGTCATTAAATCCTCCGGTTAATTCCTTAGGGAAAAGCTCTGACAGCAACGGCTGTTACAGGGCGGCTCAACACCGCCCTGCGGCAAGCGCAATTATTCGCCTTTAGCAGCTTTGAAGGCTTCAGCCATCGCGCTGGAGAAGTTACCGTCTTCCTGTTTGGTGTTAACAGTGTTGATGGCTTCTTTCTCGTCAGCCTGGTCTTTAGCACGAACAGACAGGCTCACTACGCGGTTTTTACGGTCAACGCCCGTAAATTTGGCTTCAACGTCGTCACCGACGTTCAGAACCAGCGTTGCATCTTCAACGCGATCCAGTGAAGCTTCAGAAGCGCGCAGGTAACCCTCAACGCCGTCTGCCAGTTCAACTGTAGCACCTTTTGCGTCCACAGCGGTCACTTTACCGTTAACAATGGCACCTTTCTTGTTCAGAGAGATGTAGTTGTTGAACGGATCTTCTGCCAGCTGCTTAACGCCCAGGGAGATGCGCTCGCGCTCTGCGTCAACTTGCAGAACCACGGCTGCGATTTCGTCGCCTTTCTTGTATTCACGAACGGCTTCTTCTCCGGTAGCGTTCCAGGAGATGTCAGACAGGTGAACCAGGCCGTCGATGCCGCCGTCCAGGCCGATGAAGATACCGAAGTCAGTGATTGACTTGATTTTACCTTCAACGCGGTCGCCCTTGTTGTGGGTTTCTGCAAACTGCTGCCACGGATTAGATTTGCACTGTTTCAGGCCCAGGGAGATACGACGACGTTCTTCGTCGATATCCAGAACCATAACTTCAACCACATCGCCCACGTTAACAACTTTAGATGGGTGAATGTTTTTGTTGGTCCAGTCCATTTCTGAAACGTGTACCAGACCTTCAACGCCTTCTTCGATTTCCACGAAGCAGCCGTAATCAGTCAGGTTAGTCACGCGACCGGTCAGGCGAGTGCCTTCAGGGTAACGCTTAGCGATAGCAACCCATGGATCTTCGCCAAGCTGTTTCAGACCCAGTGACACGCGGGTACGCTCGCGGTCGAACTTCAGGACTTTAACCGTAATTTCATCGCCAACATTCACGATTTCGCTTGGATGCTTAACGCGTTTCCAGGCCATATCGGTAATGTGCAGCAGGCCGTCAACGCCGCCCAGATCAACGAATGCACCGTAGTCAGTAAGGTTTTTAACAATACCTTTAACTTCCATGCCTTCCTGGAGGTTTTCCAGCAGCTGATCGCGCTCTGCGCTGTTTTCGGATTCGATAACCGCACGACGTGATACCACCACGTTGTTGCGTTTCTGATCCAGCTTGATCACTTTGAATTCAAGCTCTTTGCCTTCGAGGTGCAGCGTGTCGCGCACTGGACGCACGTCTACCAGAGAACCTGGCAGGAACGCACGAATGCCGTTCAGCTCAACCGTGAAGCCACCTTTGACTTTGCCGTTGATAACACCGGTAACGGTTTCAGCGTCTTCGTATGCTTTTTCCAGCGTGATCCAGGCTTCGTGACGCTTAGCTTTTTCACGGGACAGCAGGGTTTCACCGAAGCCGTCTTCAACAGCGTCCAGCGCAACGTCAACTTCATCGCCAACCTGGATTTCCAGTTCGCCGGCTGCGTTCTTGAACTGCTCTGCCGGAATAGCAGATTCAGATTTCAGGCCCGCATCAACCAGCACAACGTCTTTGTCGATAGAGACAACAACGCCACGAACGATGGAACCCGGACGGGTTTCGATGGTTTTCAGTGATTCTTCAAATAGTTGAGCAAAAGATTCAGTCATATTGATAATCTTATGGATTCTTCAATTTAACGTCCACCTGACATCCTGACGGGTGGGGTTGTTTCACATGCCCCATGACATCCTTATCACAGGGTTAAAAAAAATGCCGGGCGACTAAGGCCCGGTTGCTGCTATGCCAGAGAGAGCTTTTCTCGTGCGAAATTAAGCGATTTCTCAATAACTTGCTCAATCGTCATGCTGGTTGAATCCAGCACCAACGCATCCTCTGCTGGCCTGAGCGGCGCAACGGTGCGATTACGATCGCGGTCGTCACGCTCTTTTATCTCGGATAAAAGGCGCTCAAAGTTAACACTAAAGCCCTTCTCCTGCAACTGTAGCATACGGCGGTGCGCGCGTTCTTCCGCGCTTGCATCCAGGAAGATCTTTACCGGCGCTTCGGGGAAAACAACCGTGCCCATATCGCGTCCGTCAGCAATCAGGCCGGGGGCATCGCGAAACGCCCGTTGCCGACGAAGCAACGCCTCGCGAACGCGAGGAAACGCCGCCACTTTCGACGCCGTATTACTGACCTCCTGCGTGCGGATTTCAGCGGTAACGTCTTCCCCTTCCAGGATTACTTTCAGTTCGCCCTCTGAAGAAATGAAGCGTACATCAAGATGCGCCGCAATCGGTACCATAGCCTCTTCCGAGGTGATATCAACCTGATGGTGCAAGGCTGCCAGGGCAAGAACGCGGTAGATTGCGCCCGAATCCAGCAGATGCCAGTTCAACGCCTCCGCCATTGCTTTACAAAGCGTGCCTTTACCTGCGCCGCTTGGGCCATCAATCGTTATCACCGGGGCCATAGCCGTCATGTCGTTCTCCTGTCGCTGTGATGTCTGATATTACCTGTTCAGACAAAGATCGCGGCGCATTATACGCCTCATGGCCCCGGACCGTTACTGTTAAAGCGCGGATGCTGACAGAGCTTCAGGCGACAAACGATCGAAAAAGCAGAATATTTGTTGCCGTATGCGTCGGTTAGCCGCTATCCATGGTGGTTAGCGGTAGCGGATTTACAGAATTATCCTGGCTGACTAATTTCTGCCAGCCGCGCAAAGTAGTCAGGGAAGGTTTTGGCCGTGCAGCCGGGATCAAGTATAGTGACCGGCGCGTCCGAAAGCGCGACCAGTGAAAAACACATCGCCATACGGTGATCGTTCCAGGTGCCGATATCGGCATGTCGGATTTTTGCTGGCGGCGTAACTTTAATGAAGTCGTGCCCCTCTTCCACCTCAGCGCCCACTTTACGCAGTTCAATTGCCATGGCGGCAAGGCGATCGGTCTCTTTCACGCGCCAGTTATAAATGTTGCGCAGCACGGTTGTGCCTTTGGCAAACAGTGCCGTGGTCGCAATAGTCATGGCCGCATCGGGGATATGATTCATATCCATATCAATGGCGTTCAGCTCGCCGCGCGTACAGGCAATGTAGTCGTCGCCCCAGCTGACGGTCGCGCCCATTTTTTCCAGCACATCGGCAAAGCGAATATCGCCCTGCACGCTGTCGCGCCCAATGCCGGTAACCTTCACCGTTCCGCCTTTGATTGCTGCGGCAGCAAGAAAGTAAGACGCCGATGAAGCATCGCCTTCAACCAGATAGTCGCCAGGCGAAACGTATTGTTGATTGCCCGCGATGCGAAAGAGAGTGTAGTTATCATTTTCAACGCTCACGCCAAAGGTTTCCATCAGCTTAAGCGTGATATCAATGTAGGGCTTTGAAACCAGATCGCCTTTAATCGCAATGCGCGTGTCGTTTTTCGCCAGCGGCGCGGTCATCAACAGCGCGGTTAAAAACTGGCTCGATACGCTGCCGTCCACGCTCAGTTCACCGCCCGAAAAACCACCCTTAAGACGCAGCGGCGGATAGTTTTCCTGCTCCAGACAGGTGATGTCCGCTCCGCCCTGACGCAGCGCATCAACCAGATGACCGATAGGACGCTCCTTCATGCGCGGCTCGCCGGTCAGCACAATATCATTGCTGCCCAGACAGAGCGCCGCCGCCAGTGGGCGCATCGCCGTACCGGCATTGCCCAGAAAGAGCTCAGTCGCACCCTGCGCCTGTAACGGGCCGCCCTGGCCGGTTACTTCGCATACCGTTCTGTTTTCAGAGAGCGTGTAGTCAACGCCCAGCGTCTTAAGCGCATTGAGCATATGACGAATATCGTCGCTATCCAGCAGGTTAGTCAGGCGGGTTTTGCCGGTGGCCAGCGCCGCCAGCAGCAGTGCGCGATTCGATACGCTTTTGGAACCGGGTAAATTTATGGTGCCGTCTACCCGCGCGACAGGGTGTAAAGTCAGGGAGTCCTGCATGTGAAACGTTTTCTCCAAAGTAAATACAGAGAAACCCCGCAGCGGCAGGGTTTCATCGGGTTTGATCGTAAAGCCCTTGTCAGCCGTTGCGGCGCGCAAAGTCAGTCATGAAATCGGTCAGCGCCTGTACGCCTTCCAATGGCATCGCATTATAAATGGACGCTCGCATGCCGCCGACCACGCGATGCCCTTTCAATGCGTGCAGGCCCGCTTTCGCCGACTCCTCAAGGAATGTGTTATCAAGCGACGCATCTGCCAACAGGAACGGCACGTTCATGCGCGAACGACTGCCTTTCGCCACATCATTACGATAAAAATCGCTGTTATCGATGGTGCTGTACAGCAGATCGGCCTTGGCCTGATTACGCTTATCCAGCTCCGCTACACCGCCCTGCTCTTTCAGCCATTTAAACACCAGACCGGAGAGATACCAGGCAAACGTAGGAGGCGTGTTAAACATCGAGTCGTTGTCGCTCAGCACCTGATAATCAAGAATGGAAGGCAACGCTTTATGGGCTTTACCGAGCAGGTCCTCACGTACGACAACCAGCGTCAGACCGGCCGGGCCAATATTTTTCTGCGCGCCAGCGTAAATCACGCCATAGCGGCTGATATCAATGGGGCGTGAAAGAATCGTTGAAGAGAGATCGGCCACTACGACTTTATCGCCGAAATCCGGCTCTTCATCAATGGCGATGCCGTCAATGGTTTCATTTGGACAATAGTGGACGTAGGCCGCGTCGTCAGAGAGCGCCCAGTCGCGCATTGGCGTGATGCCGCGCAGCCCGTCGACGGTCGTTTTGACATCAATAACGTTTGGCGTGCAGTATTTCAGCGCTTCATTGATCGCGCTGTGCGCCCAGTAGCCGCCGTCAACGTAGTCAGCGCGGGTACGATCGCCGAGCAGGTTCATCGGCACCGCCGCAAACTGCGCGCGCGCGCCGCCGTGGCAAAAGAGGACTTTATAGTTCGGGGGGATTTTCAGCAGATCGCGAAAATCCTTTTCGGCATCGTTGGCTACCTGAAGAAACTCTTTACTGCGATGGCTGATTTCCATCACCGAGGTGCCTGAACCCTGCCAGTTACGCAGTTCCTGTTCTGCACGGCGCAACACTTCTGCCGGCAGCATTGCCGGGCCGGAGCTAAAATTGAAAACCTGACTCATTTCCCCTCACCACTTTCAGATCAATCGATACTTTTCTGCATTTGTTTGTATCACTGCCAACCCGGGGCTGCAATGTTTTATCCGGTCAGCCGACCAGTTTGCCCGTGCGGTAAATTCCTTTTCCGCGCATGGCGGTGACGCGAAAAAGTCCGTATCATTGCGCGTTTTCGACTCTCTTCATCACAAGTGGGCTCTATGACGCAAACGTATATACCCGGCAAAGACGCCGCGCTCGAAGATTCTATCGCGCGCTTTCAGCAAAAATTGCAGGATCTCGGTTTCAATATTGAAGAGGCGTCCTGGCTGAATCCGGTGCCTAACGTCTGGTCGGTTCATATTCGCGACCGCGACTGCCCGCTGTGCTTCACCAACGGTAAAGGCGCCAGCAAGAAAGCCGCGCTGGCCTCTGCGCTGGGCGAATATTTTGAACGGCTGTCGACCAACTACTTTTTTGCCGACTTCTGGCTGGGCAACACGGTTGCCAACGGCGATTTTGTGCATTATCCCAATGAGAAATGGTTCCCGCTGCCGGACGATGAAAGTCTGCCGGACGGCATTCTCGATGATCACCTGCGCGCATTTTACGATCCTGAAAATGAACTGAACGCCAGCGAGCTGATCGATCTACAGTCCGGCAATGCCGCGCGCGGCATCTGCGCGCTGCCCTTCACCCGCCAGTCCGATAATCAGACGGTTTACATCCCGATGAATATTATTGGCAACCTCTATGTGTCAAACGGCATGTCTGCGGGCAACACGCCAGCCGAAGCGCGCGTGCAGGCACTTTCAGAGGTGTTTGAACGCTATATTAAAAATCGCATTATTGCTGAATCCATCAGCCTGCCCGTGATTCCGCAAGCCGTGCTGGATCGCTACCCGGGCGTGGTGGAAGCGATTGCGACGCTGGAAGCTGAAGGGTTCCCTATTTTCGCTTACGACGCCTCGCTGGGCGGCAAGTATCCGGTGATCTGCGTGGTGCTGTTTAATCCGCAAAACGGCACCTGCTTTGCTTCATTTGGCGCGCACCCGGATTTTGGCGTGGCGCTGGAGCGGACGGTAACAGAACTGCTTCAGGGCCGCGGGCTGAAAGACCTCGATGTCTTTACGCCGCCCACCTTCGACGATGAGGAAGTGGCGGAACATGCCAATCTTGAAACGCACTTTATCGACTCCAGCGGCCTGATCTCCTGGGATCTGTTTAAGGACGATGCGGACTACCCGTTTGTTGACTGGCGTTTTAACGGCACCACCGCAGAAGAGTTTGCTACGCTGATGGCCATTTTCAACGCCGAAGGTAAAGAGGTTTACATTGCGGATTATCAGCATCTGGATGTGTACGCCTGCCGCATCATCGTGCCCGGCATGTCCGATATCTATCCGGCTGAAGATCTCTTGTTGGCCAATAACAATATGGGTGCAGGCCTGCGTGACGTCGTTCTTTCTTTGCCTGCCAGCAACTGGAGCAAAGAGGCCTTTCTGGCGCTAATCGACCGTCTTGATGACGAAGGCCATGACGACTTTACGCGCGTGCGTGAACTGCTCGGCCTGGCAACCGGCAAAGACAACGGCTGGTATACGCTACGCGTTGGCGAGCTGAAAGCGATGCTGGCGCTGGCGGGCGGCGATCTGGATCAGGCGCTGATCTGGACGGAGTGGACCATGGAGTTCAACAGTTCCCTCTTCACACCGGCGCGCGCAAACTACTATCGCTGCCTGCAAACGCTGCTGCTGCTGAGCCAGGAAGAAGATCGCGATCCGCTTCAGTATCATACGGCTTTCGTGCGCATGTATGGTCAGGACGCGGTAGACGCTGCTTCGGCGGCGCTGAGCGGCGAAGCCCCCTTCTATGGTCTTCAGGCGGTGGATGCGCAGTTAGCGGCCTTCCCTGCGCATCAGTCCTTACTGGCGGCCTACGAGAAACTCCAGCAGGCAAAACGTCAAAACTGGAAATAGCGTTTTTACGCAGGGCGCCGATCAAAACAGGCAACAAATATTGCCTGTTTTGCTCAGACGTTATTTTAACGTTTATTTATGAGTGAACCGAGCGCCAATAATTACAAATATTAAACATTACGTGTTATTTTTTCACTTTTCCCGCACGTGGTAAAATTTAACCTCAACTATTTATTTAAATTTTCAAATATATTTATAGTAATATTTTCAAAGACTTAATAATAAAAAACCGTGTTCTCTGGCAATAAACCCACCAGCCTCCTGATACAATATGATCCATATCAAATTCTTCTCTATACTCCTTTGTTAGTATCTGACTGTTGACTCATTCAGGGAGACGTTAGTGTGAAAGCTGGCAACCCGTTTAATCTGCTCTTACCGTCCGAAATGGCTAAAGTGGCCGAAGAAGCCGGTGTCTATAAAGCAACAAAACACCCCTTCACCACTTTTTTTCTGGCCATTACTGCTGGCGTTTTTATTTCAATTGCGTTTGTCTTTTACATTACCGCCACCACCGGTACCGCAGCGATGCCGTGGGGTATCACGAAACTCATTGGCGGCATCTGCTTCTCACTGGGCCTGATGCTGGTTGTGGTCTGCGGCGCCGATCTTTTTACTTCCACCGTACTGACCATGGTCGCTAAAGCCAGCGGCCATATCTCCTGGGGCCAGCTGATGCGCAACTGGATTAACGTCTACGTGGGGAATTTTTTCGGTGCGATGTTCTTCGTCGCCCTGATCTGGTTTGCGGGTCAACACATGGTCGATAACGGCGCCTGGGGTCTGAACGTATTACAGACCGCCGACCATAAAATGCACCATACTTTCATTGAGGCCGTCTGCCTTGGCACCCTGGCGAACCTGATGGTGTGCATGGCGGTATGGATGAGCTACTCCGGCCGCAGCCTGACCGACAAAATGTTGGCTATGGTGCTGCCGGTTGCCATGTTCGTCGCCAGCGGGTTTGAACACAGCATCGCCAACATGTTTATGATCCCAATGGCGATTATCATCAAAGATTTTGCTTCACCGGAGTTCTGGCAGGCAGCAGGCGTCACCGCCGCGCAGTTCTCACATCTCACGGTGAAAAACTTTATTATCGACAATCTGATCCCGGTGACCATCGGCAACATTATCGGCGGCGGCCTGCTGGTTGGATTAACGTACTGGGTTATCTATTTACGCGACGGCGATCATCACTGATCTCCAAATTTATGTCCGGCGCCCGCTGACTCTGGCGGGATAAAGAATTCCATTAAAGAAGGTAGGTATCAAATGAGCGAGCACAACGAAAAACAGGCAGTTGCCTGGACGGGCTTTGCAGAAGGCGAATGGCAGAAAAGCGTCAACGTGCGCGACTTCATTCAGAAAAACTACACGCCGTATGAAGGTGACGAATCTTTCCTGAGCGGCGCAACTGAAGCCACCAACGCCCTGTGGGACAAGGTGATGGAAGGCATCAAGCTGGAAAACCGTACCCATGCGCCGGTAGATTTTGATACCGACCTGGCTTCAACCATCACCTCTCACGATGCGGGCTACATCAATAAAAAACTGGAAACCATCGTTGGTTTGCAGACTGACGCGCCACTGAAACGTGCGCTGATCCCCTTCGGCGGCATCAAAATGGTTGAAGGTTCCTGTAAAGTTTACGGTCGTGAACTGGATCCGGCCCTGAAACAGGTTTTCACCGACTACCGTAAAACCCACAACCAGGGCGTGTTTGACGTTTATACCCCGGATATCCTGCGCTGCCGTAAATCCGGCGTGCTGACCGGTCTGCCTGACGCCTATGGCCGTGGCCGCATCATCGGTGACTACCGTCGCGTTGCGCTGTACGGTATCGATTATCTGATGAAAGACAAATTCGCCCAGTTCACTTCTCTGCAAAGTGATATGGAAAACGGCGTGAATCTGGAAGCCACTATTCGCCTGCGCGAAGAGATTGCTGACCAGCATCATGCACTTTCACAGATTAAAGAGATGGCTGCCAAATACGGCTGCGATATCTCCGGCCCGGCAACCACGGCTCAGGAAGCCGTTCAGTGGACCTACTTCGGCTATCTGGCTGCGGTTAAGTCACAAAACGGCGCGGCAATGTCCTTTGGTCGCGTTTCAACCTTCCTTGACGTTTACATCGAACGTGACCTCAAAGCAGGTAAGATCAACGAGCAGGAAGCACAGGAACTGATCGACCACCTGGTGATGAAACTGCGTATGGTGCGCTTCCTGCGTACGCCTGAGTATGATGAACTCTTCTCCGGCGATCCTATCTGGGCAACGGAATCACTGGCAGGTATGGGCGTTGACGGCCGTACGCTGGTCACTAAAAACAGCTTCCGCTTCCTGAATACGCTGTACACCATGGGTCCATCCCCTGAGCCAAACATGACCATTCTGTGGTCAGAGAAGCTGCCGCTTAACTTCAAAAAATACGCGGCCAAGGTTTCAATCGATACCTCATCCGTACAGTATGAAAACGATGACCTGATGCGTCCTGACTTCAACAACGATGACTACGCCATCGCCTGCTGCGTCAGCCCGATGATCGTCGGTAAGCAAATGCAGTTCTTCGGCGCGCGCGCCAACCTCGCGAAAACCATGCTTTACGCGATTAACGGCGGCGTTGATGAAAAACTGAAAATGCAGGTTGGTCCGAAAGAAGCGCCAATGATGGACGACGTGCTGGATTACGAAAAAGTAATGGCACGCATGGATCACTTCATGGACTGGCTGGCTAAGCAGTACGTGACCGCGCTGAACGTGATCCACTACATGCACGACAAGTACAGCTACGAAGCCTCGCTGATGGCGCTGCACGATCGCGACGTTTATCGCACCATGGCCTGCGGCATCGCCGGTCTGTCCGTAGCGGCTGACTCACTGTCTGCCATCAAATATGCAAAAGTATCGACCATTCGCGATGAAGACGGCCTGGCCGTTGACTTCAAAATCGAAGGTGAATACCCGCAGTTTGGTAACAATGACTCTCGCGTTGATGACATCGCCTGCGATCTGGTTGAACGCTTTATGAAGAAAATTCAGAAGCTGCAAACCTACCGCAACGCGGTACCGACTCAGTCAGTGCTGACCATTACCTCTAACGTGGTTTATGGTAAGAAAACCGGTAATACGCCAGACGGTCGTCGCGCAGGTGCACCGTTCGGTCCTGGCGCTAACCCAATGCACGGTCGCGATCAGAAAGGCGCCGTTGCGTCTCTGACCTCGGTTGCAAAACTGCCGTTTGCCTACGCGAAAGATGGTATTTCTTATACCTTCTCCATCGTGCCAAACGCGCTGGGTAAAGACGACGACGTACGTAAAACCAACCTTGCCGGCCTGATGGATGGCTACTTCCATCATGAGTCCAGTATCGAAGGCGGTCAGCATCTGAACGTTAACGTAATGAACCGTGAAATGCTGCTGGATGCGATGGAAGATCCTGAGAAGTATCCTCAGTTAACCATTCGCGTTTCCGGTTATGCAGTGCGCTTTAACTCGCTGACGAAAGAGCAGCAGCAGGACGTGATCACCCGTACCTTTACTCAGACAATGTAAACCCTTCTGAGAAAAAAAGGCTCCACGTTTGTGGAGCCTTTTCTATAGTGTGGTTTGCCAGCCGTCTGACTTTCAGGTTGCGGGCAAAACAGACTAACGCAGCTCAAAGACTGCGTGCCTGCCGAATGGCAGGCTCTACCGTGGAGAATTCATCGCAATGTCAGTTACAGGTCGTATTCACTCGTTTGAATCCTGCGGGACCGTTGACGGCCCCGGCATCCGCTTTATCACCTTTTTTCAGGGCTGCCTGATGCGCTGCCTCTACTGCCACAATCGTGACACCTGGGACACGCACGGCGGCAAAGAGATTACCGTTGAAGAGCTGATGAAGGACGTGGTTTCCTATCGCCACTTTATGAACGCCTCTGGCGGCGGCGTCACTGCGTCAGGCGGCGAAGCAATATTGCAGGCTGAATTTGTGCGTGACTGGTTTCGCGCCTGTCACGCGGAAGGCATCAATACCTGTCTGGATACCAATGGTTTTGTGCGTCGCTACGATCCGGTAATCGATGAACTGCTGGAAGTGACCGATTTGGTGATGCTGGATCTCAAGCAGATCAATGATGATATTCATCAGATTCTGGTGGGCGTATCCAATCATCGCACCCTCGATTTCGCCCGTTACCTGGCGAAGAAAAAAATCCGTACCTGGATCCGCTTCGTGGTGGTGCCGGGTTATTCCGATGATGATGATTCGGCGCATCGCCTGGGCGAGTTTACCCGTGATATGGGCAACGTGGAAAAAATTGAGCTGCTGCCCTATCACGAACTGGGCAAGCACAAGTGGATCGCAATGGGTGAAGACTACAAGCTGGACGGTATCCATCCGCCAAAGGCCGAGACGATGGACAGAATAAAAGGCATCCTTGAAGGCTATGGCCACAAAGTGATGTACTGAAATGCAAAAAGGCGCCATCGGGCGCCTTTTTTACCTTTGCCGTTATCAGGCGTGAGCCATTGGCGTCGCGTGTTTACCGGCATTACGCATCAGCATCACCAGATAGATCAAGGCAACCGCAGCAATCATCACAAAAAGTACCCGATCGGAATAGTTTTGCATCAGCATGGAGGTCATCGCAGGCCCGACCAGGCTGCCGACGGTGTAGCTGAGCAGCAGCGCCTGATTCATCGCCACCAGTTCATGATGCGCCACCGTTTCGCAGGCCCACGACATCGCCAGCGGATAGAGCGTAAACCCTGCGCAACCCAGCACGAACAGCGCGGGCGCCATCGCGGCGTTGCTCAGCATGGCGATCGCGCCAATAATCACCACAAACACCTGTACGCGCAGCACCAACAGGCGGCCGTAGCGGTCTGCAAGACGTCCGACCGGCCACTGCCCGACAATGCCAGCACTGACCAGCAGCGCCATCCAGTAACCTACCGTGGCGTCACTCATGCCCTGATGCGAAAGGTAGAGCGGCATCAGTCCGTACAGTGACCCGAGCAGAATGCCGGATATGATGCAGCCATTGATACCAAGGCGCGCGTTCCGGCGGCGCAGCATCGGCCACATACGGCCCGGCACGGCATTTTCCTCATCGCCCTGTGCGGTGATGCGGGTAAAGATCAGCGGAAGGATCGCGGCAATAACCACAGCGGTAACCCAGGGAAGCACATGCAGAAGTTCCGTTGAGACGCGGCTGACCAGCAACTGTCCGGCGACCGTACCAAGGTAATAAACGATCATGTAGGCTGCCAGCAGTTGCCCGCGATTGCGTACCGTACCGCTGCACAGTAATGCGCTTTCCACCACCACCCAAATCAGCGCACAGGCCGTTCCGGCAGCAAAACGCCATAGCGTCCATGCCCAAAAGCCCTCTTCCAGCCCCAGCGCTGCCGTGGCGAGTGCAAAAACGAAGGAAGCGAGATAATAGCTGCGATTAAAGCCAAGCCGTTTTATGGTCCAGCCAGCCAGCAGCGTGCCAGACAGGTTCCCTGAATAATATGACGAACTGACCGCGCCGACCTGCCAGGTCGGAAGCGCATCATGTGTCAGCCAGAGCGGCACCAGCGTGTTAAGCACGGCAATAGAAATTGTCATTAATAACATGCCGCAGAGCAGCAGAATGACAGGACGGGACCAGGCGGACATAATCAGTAAATAACCAAAATGGAAAGATTTTGCGCGCATAATGCCACCGGTAACCCTAAAGTCAACGGGCGAAAAACAGAAGCAGCACAATTTGCTGGCGATCGATTTAATTTTTTTATCTACAAAGGGTTACAGCGCAAAGCGAAGCGGCATTGTGCGGGTTTATGTTTATGATAAATGAAGCTTTTAGGCGTTTCGCCTCGCTTCCTTTCGATAACATTTATTTTTCTTAGATTATGTAAACCGCCCATAAAAAAACCCGCCGGGTGGCGGGTCTGATTTATGGCTCATGATGGCTAGCCGATGAACGCCAGACCTTTCATATAGGGCCGCAATACCTCCGGCACCGCGATACGGCCGTCGGCCTGCTGATAGTTTTCCAACACTGCCACCAGCGTACGCCCCACCGCCAGGCCGGAACCGTTCAGCGTGTGAACAAGACGCGGTTTTTTCTCGGTTTTGGTACGGCAGCGAGCCTGCATCCTGCGCGCCTGGAAATCGCCCATGTTTGAACAGGAGGAGATTTCACGATAGGTATCCTGCGCAGGCAGCCAGACTTCCAGATCATAAGTTTTTGTGGAGCCAAAACCCATGTCGCCGGTACACAGCAGCACTTTCCTGTAAGGCAGATTCAGCAGCTGCAACACCTTTTCAGCATGCCCTACCAGCTCTTCAAGCGCCTGCATTGACTCTTCAGGCCGCGTGATTTGCACCATTTCGACTTTATCAAACTGGTGCATGCGGATCAGACCGCGCGTATCGCGTCCATAGGCACCCGCCTCAGAGCGGAAGCAGGGCGTGTGGGCGGTAAACTTCAGCGGCAGAAGCTCCTCTTCCAGGATCTCATCGCGCACAAGGTTGGTCAGCGGCACTTCGGAGGTCGGAATCAGCGCGTAATCGCTGCTTGATGCTTCTTCTTCCAGCGGACGTGTATGGAAGAGATCTTCGCCAAATTTCGGCAGCTGACCGGTGCCGTACAACGAAGCATGGTTCACCAGGTACGGCACGTAGGTTTCCAGATAACCGTGCTGTTCGGTATGCAGATCGAGCATAAACTGGCTGAGCGCGCGGTGCATCAGCGCAACCTGCCCTTTCATTACCACAAAGCGCGAACCGGTCAGTTTGGTTGCGACAGCAAAATCCAGGCCAGCGGCCATTTCACCCAGTTCCACGTGATCGCGGACGGCGAAATCATATTTTTTCGGCTCGCCCCAGCGGCTGATTTCCAGATTTTCACTGTCGTCTTTTCCCATTGGCACGTCGTCCGCCGGGATATTCGGGATGGCCAGCGAAACGTCGCGAATGGCATTTTGCAGCGTATCCAGTTCGGCTTTGGCCGCATCCAGACGCTCACCCAGCGCGTTAACTTCCTTACGCAATGGCTCGATATCTTCCCCACGCGCCTTCGCCTGGCCGATAGATTTGGATCGTGAATTACGCTCAGCCTGTAAGGTTTCCGTTTCCACCTGCAAAATTTTACGACGCTCTTCATGAGCGCGCAGCGTATCAACATCCAGCGTAAAGCCCCGGCGTGCCAGTTTTTCTGCGACTGCGTCTGGCTCGTTACGCAGCAGATTGGGATCGAGCATGCTTGTCCTGTGCTTATAAAATTGAGTGATTAAATGAGGGGACGCATTCGCACCGCGAATGCGTTGAATTCGTTACTAACCTTACCGCAACGCCACTTTTAGCGATAGCGTTTTGTCGGGCTAATTTGATCCTGCTCAGCGAGCCAGGCGAGCTTTTCACCAATCTTGCCCTCCAGCCCGCGTGCGGTCGGCTGGTAGTATCGGGTGAAGGCCATCTCAGGCGGAAAGTAATCCTCTCCAGCCGCATAGGCGTTAGGCTCATCGTGTGCGTAACGATACTCTGCGCCCAGGCCCATCTCTTTCATCAATTTTGTGGGCGCATTTCGCAGGTGTTCAGGCACGTCGAAATCCGCTTTTTCGCGCGCGTCGCGCATCGCGGCTTTAAAAGCGGTATAAACGGCGTTGCTTTTCGGCGCGCAGGCAAGATAGACAATCGCCTGCGCAATGGCCCGCTCGCCTTCGGCCGGCCCGACGCGGGTGAAACAGTCCCAGGCGGAAATTGCCACCTGCATGCCGCGCGGATCCGCGTTGCCGACGTCTTCCGAGGCAATCGCCAGCAGCCGACGCGCCACATAAAGCGGATCGCCACCTGCGGTTATAATGCGTGCGTACCAGTAGAGCGCGGCGTCTGGCGCAGAGCCGCGCACGGATTTATGCAGCGCAGAGATGAGATCGTAATACCTGTCGCCTTTGTTATCGAATCTGGCACTGCGCTCACCGGACACTTCATTCAGCAGTGCGGGGGTCAGTTCACGCTTGCCTTTGCTGTCTGCCTCGGCCATATCGGCCATCATTTCCAGCGTGTTCAACGCGCGTCGCGCGTCGCCGTTGACCAGTTCGGCAATCATCCGGCGCGTGTTTTCCGGCAGCACGATGTCGCCGCCGTTGTAGCCCCGCTCGCCGTCGTTCATCGCCTGCTCCAGCACCTTTTCGATATCGTCGCTGGTGAGGGATTTCAGCAGATAAACGCGCGCGCGTGAGAGCAGCGCCGAATTCAGTTCAAAGGAGGGATTTTCAGTGGTGGCACCAATAAAGGTGATGGTGCCGTCCTCAATGTGCGGCAGGAACGCGTCCTGCTGACTTTTATTGAAGCGATGCACCTCATCCACAAACAGGATGGTGCGGCGTCCCGCATTGCGGTTCTGCCGCGCGCGCTCAATGGCTTCGCGGATCTCTTTCACTCCCGACGTGACCGCCGAAATGCGCTCCACGTCGGCCTGGCCGTAGCGACCAATGATCTCCGCCAGCGTCGTTTTCCCCGTGCCCGGCGGCCCCCACAAAATCATCGAATGCAGATGCCCCGCTTCTATAGCGCGCGGCAGCGGCTTACCCGGCGCCAGCAGATGCTGCTGACCGATATATTCCGCCAGCGTACGTGGCCGCATTCGCGCGGCCAGTGGCTGGAATTCATTATGGGAAAAATCAAGTGGCAGGTTACTCACGCAAACCTCACTTACGCTGGTCGTCCAGCGTCACGCCTTTTGGCGGCGTAAACTGAAATTTGTCCGCGCTGACCGCACCGTTCTGCTGGCTTTTCAGCGTGTAGCTGCTGCGCTGACCGTCCTGCTCTACCGCACTGAACTGGTTGATGGTGCCGTTAGAAGAAACGTTTATCGTAAACTGTTTCAGGTTGCCATCGGCCGCTTTCGGGGTCAGCTCAAAGTTATCGCCAAGCTGTTTAATGTTGTACTGTTTCCAGTCACTGTTCTGGTTACGAGCAATCAGCATAAAAGGCGTATTGCTTGTCGCGTCTTTCAGCCAGGTTGCGCTCACCTGCTCGACAAAGGGATTATAAAACCACAGCGTTTTACCGTCGGAAATAATGACGCTTTCATCCGGCGCGGTCATGTGCCAGTTGAAAAGATTAGGACGCTTAACCCACAGTTCACCCTCGCCATCCTGTACCGACTGGCCGCCGCCGTCGGTGACTTTCTGCGTGAAGCTGGCATGGAACGTTTTGACTTTATCCAGGCGCTGCTGCAAATCAGAGGAAGCATCCGCCAGAACGCTGGCAGAAGAAAAAGCGGCAATCATACAGCATGACATCAGTAGTTTTTTCATTACGGCATCCTTTTTAAAACGCTTTTATCCCGATAGCGGGGGCGCATTCGTCGATAACTGTAGCCAGGTCAGCGCCATTTCAACAGAAGATTACGCTGAATGATGCTGGCAATATAAGAGGTTATGGGTGTCATGAAGCAAAAAATCAACGGGCCGGATAAATCCGGCCCGTCAGCGGCAGTAAAACTCTCTTATCTGCTACATTTCATGCGGCGGAGGAGACAACACCTCGCGGTTACCGTTGTGACCCGGCGAAGAGACAATGCTCTGCGCTTCCATCTGTTCGATAATACGTGCTGCACGGTTATAGCCAATACGGAACTGACGCTGCACGCCGGAGATAGACGCGCGACGCTTTTCAACCACAAAGGCCACCGCCTGATCGAACAACGGATCGAGTTCCTCGTCGCCATCAAGCCCCGCGCCGCCGCTTTCGCTCTCTTCACCGGCAGTAATGCTGTCGATATACTGCGGACGACCGCGCGCTTTCCAGTCCTGCACAACCGCATGAACTTCCTGGTCGCGCACAAACGCGCCGTGAACACGCACCGGCATTGAGGAATTTGGCGGCATATAGAGCATGTCGCCCATACCAAGCAGTGATTCCGCACCCGCCTGGTCAAGGATGGTGCGCGAGTCAATTTTGCTGGATACGGTAAAGGCAATGCGGGTTGGAATGTTGGCTTTGATCAGGCCGGTAATCACATCCACCGACGGACGCTGCGTCGCCAGCACCAGATGGATACCCGCCGCACGCGCCTTCTGCGCCAGACGCGCAATCAGCTCTTCAACCTTTTTACCCACCGCCATCATCAGATCGGCAAATTCATCAACCAGCACCACAATGTAAGGCAGTTTTTCCAGTACCGGCGGCGTGGCGTCCATGCTGTCGCCCGGCTTCCAGAACGGATCCGGGATCGGACGGCCCATCGCCTCAGCCTGCGCCACCTTCTCGTTATAACCAGCCAGGTTACGCACGCCGAGCGCCGACATCAGTTTATAGCGCCTTTCCATCTCGCCGACGCTCCAGCGCAGCGCGTTGGCCGCATCTTTCATGTCGGTAACAACTTCGGTCAGCAGATGAGGAATGCCTTCGTAAACCGACAGCTCAAGCATCTTCGGATCGATCATGATAAAGCGCACCTCTTCCGGAGTGGCTTTATACAGCATGCTGATGATCATCGCGTTAACGCCGACCGATTTACCTGAGCCAGTGGTACCCGCGACCAGCAGGTGCGGCATCTTCGCCAGATCGGCCACAACCGGCTGCCCGGCGATATCTTTACCCAGCACCACCGACAGCGGCGACGGATTGTCGCGGAATTTCGGGCACTCCAGCACTTCGCGCATGTAAACGGTCTGACGATGTTTGTTAGGCAACTCCAGGCCGACATAGGGCTTACCGGGAATGACTTCAACCACGCGAACCGCCACGGCGGAAAGCGAACGGGCCAGATCGCGGGAAAGATTTGAAATACGTGCGGCCTTCACGCCCGGCGCAAGATCCAACTCATAACGAGTGATCACCGGGCCAGGAGAAATGCCGACCACTTCGGCTTTGACACGATAATCTGCCAGCCGCGCCTCAACCAGGCGGGCCGTTTGCTCCAGCGCAAACTCATCAACCGGCTCCGCCTCAACCGGCGGCGCGGTGAGCAGATCCAGCGTGGGAAGCGGCGTGGTGGGTTTTTCCAGCGGCTGCTCATGGCGAACCAGGAAAGGATGGAACAGGCTATCGGCCGCTGGCGGTTTCGGCGCCTCGGGCTGTATGGCGGCCGGCTGCTGTGGCGCAGGCTCAGGGCGCTGCTGCTGCCATTGCGTTTGCTGCGGTGCAACAGGCGCGGCATCCGCTTCCGGCGCCGCCGGAAGCGTGAACAGCGGCTCGCTTGGGCCATCGTCCACCAAATCGTCCATCGGTGAAAAGTCGAACGCGCCAGCGGTATCCAGCGAAAAAGTGGGCGCTTCGGTCGCTTTTTCGTCGTCGTAACGCTGCTGTTGCTGAGCGGCAAATTCACGAGCCAGCGCGGCCTGCTGAAGCGCATCGTCGTCAGGAGCCGACACCTCTTCGCCATAGCGTGCCTGCTGCTGCGCCATAAAGGCCTCGCGCAGGTGTGCTTCTTCCAGCGCATCGGCATCATTAACGTTAGCGGGCGCAACCGGCGCACGCTGTTCAGCTTCTTTCGCTTTTTCCTCGGCCACGCGTTGGGAAGGCAATTTGATGCCATACGATGCCAGTTCGCGTCGCGTGGGCAGCTTAACCGGATTCGGACGTGGCAGAGAGGGGCCAATCCCCTTCTTGACCTGCGGATTGCTCTCTTCACTGGTCGCGCTGAATGCAGGCATAAAGGTGATGGCTGCGGCAGAGGCGGCGGCGACGCTGGCGGTATCATTCAGGTCGGCAGCGTTACTGATGATGTCAGCAGGCTGCGAGGCGGCCGCCGTTGAGAAATCAAATGGCGACGCGGATGCGGCGTCGCGCCAGTTCCCCATACGGGGCGCATCGTCTTCTTCTGCTTTTACGGGAACAGAAGGCGCTGGCGTTTCTGCCGGAACGTCAAAACGGTAAAGCTCGGGCTTCTCGTCAACGGCGGCGATAGTCGGCGAAATAGCGCTTTCGACTGGCGCAGCTTCAGGCGAGACCTTTACGCTGTCCGGCTGCGGTCTGGTCAGCAGAACGTCATCCTCTGGCATCTGCGCGGGCGCAACCGCCACATCGTGCGTCTGCGGCGGCGCAGCTAACAGAACGTCATCGTCCTGCGCTTTTTTCGGTGCGGCCAACAGCGGATCGTCTTCAGTGGACGGTTTCAGAAGCGGTTCAGCGTCATCAACGTATTCTTCGTCTTCTTCCCAGCGTTCGTCGCGGCGGGAGCGGTTGCTGGCAAAGGTCAGTACGCCCATTACCGCGCCGCCGATCTTCTCGGCAATGGTCAACCATGACCAGCCGGTATAGAGCGTCAGGCCCGCCGCCCATACCACGAGCAGCGTCAGCGTGCCGCCGGGGCCGTTAAACCACGGCACCATCGCGCTGCTGATCAGGCTGCCGATAACGCCGCCGGAGGCAAAATACCAGATATCATCGGCATTCAGTGCTGCCAGCCCACAGGAGGTCACCACCAGCGCCAGCACGCCGATAAGCCGAAGCGAGACGGCGAAATAGTCGATATAGTCCTGTGAATGGCGCTGCCTGAACGTTATCCAGCACAGGCCAAGTATGACCGGAGGAATGGCGTAGGCCATCACGCCAAAGATGAAAAACAGCGTATCGGCCAGCCAGGCGCCAATGCCACCGCCCAGATTATGGATAGGTTCATGCCAGGCGGTTTGCGACCAGCTTGGATCGGAAGGATTGAAGCTCAGCAACGCGACCATCAGATAGACGGCGAAAAGAGCGACAATGATTAACAGCGCTTCCAGCAGGCGACGCCCGCTGCTCAGTGGCTGTAGGGAAACTTCTTTATCTTCTGTGTATTCCTGGCTCAAGAGTTCTCTCCAGGTGCCCGTAAACTATGAAGGCAACAGCGCCGGACGTTGCCGACGCTGAACCTGTATGAATTCACAGGAGTGTACCGAAATCTGACAGCAATTGCACCTGCCCTCTTTTAGCGCGTTTTAATCACTAAGCGATTACTTTGCTTCACTTCTTCCATCACCACATAGGTGCGGGTGTCGTTGACGCCCGGCAGACGGAGCAGGGTTTCGCCCAGCAGTTTACGATAGGCAGACATATCCGGCACGCGCGTTTTAAGCAGATAGTCGAAATCACCGGAAACAAGGTGACACTCTTGAGTTTCCTCAAGTTTTTGCACCGCAGCGTTAAATTGTTCAAATACATCCGGCGCGCCACGATTCAGAGTAATCTCAACGAAGACCAGCAATGACGCATCCAGATAGTGCGGATTTAACTGCGCGGTGTAGCCCAGTATAAATCCCTGCCTTTCAAGGCGACGCACGCGCTCCAGACAAGGCGTCGGCGACAGCCCTACCCGTTTAGACAGTTCGACATTAGAAATTCGTCCGTCTTTTTGTAGTTCATTCAGAATGTTACGGTCAATTCTGTCGAGATCTTTACCGGGTCGTTTTTTATTGTCTACCATTATTATTGTCTCTCTTAATGCTATCCCTTTACCTGCCGTACCCTGATGCGCCAGGGTTGTTTAGGTGAAGACTAACGCCTGCTGCGATTAACACGCCCATCCGTATGACGCATGCTGCCTGTCCGCCGCATGCGTCATGACCAATGACAGACTGAGATTATTCGGCCTGAAGACTCGCGCATGCCAGAAACCTGCCCGAATTGCCTGAATACGCTCCGCTTCACTGACTGTTTTCGCAAAACATCAGCCGATTGTCAAAGCAAAACAGCTTAAATCAGTACAACGTGCCAGATACATCCCTTCCCGACTGTTTTTAAATAAATATTTTTACCTTTTTGCACCATCAGACATCATTGTATGCACGCTGGTGGCGCACCGCTCCCCATCGTGGCACGATAGGAAATTGGTTTACCCTTTTGCACCCATCGTTAACAAAATCGCACAATACTTTTTTTGCCAGGGTAAATTCCTTACAATCGAAAACAATAACCGATTAAAAAAGAGGGGCTCATGAGCACGGCCAAACACAGTAAATTACTCATTCTGGGTTCCGGTCCAGCAGGCTACACCGCTGCCGTCTATGCTGCGCGCGCTAATCTGCATCCGGTATTGATTACCGGGCTGGAAAAAGGCGGCCAGTTGACCACCACCACTGAAGTAGAGAACTGGCCCGGCGATCCTCACGACTTAACCGGTCCGCTGCTGATGGAGCGCATGCAGGAGCACGCCGAGAAGTTCAATACTGAAATCATTTTCGATCACATTCACACGGTGGATTTGCAGAATCGTCCCTTCCGCCTGACCGGCGACAGCGCGGAATACACCGCCGATGCGCTGATTATTGCTACCGGCGCCTCCGCACGCTATCTGGGTCTGCCGTCGGAAGAAGCTTTTAAAGGCCGCGGCGTCTCCGCCTGCGCAACCTGCGATGGCTTCTTTTATCGCAATCAAAAAGTGGCGGTGATCGGCGGCGGCAATACCGCCGTCGAAGAAGCGCTTTACCTGGCAAACATTGCTTCAGAAGTGCATCTGATCCACCGCCGCGACAGCTTCAGAGCAGAGAAAATCCTGATCGATCGTCTGATGGACAAGGTGCGTAACGGCAATATCGTTTTGCATACTGACCACACGCTGGAAGAGGTTATGGGCGATCAGATGGGCGTCAGTAGCCTGCGCTTGCGCGCCACTCGTGACGATCAGCAGACAAAAGTGCTGGAGGTTGCCGGTCTGTTTGTTGCTATCGGCCACAGCCCTAATACGGCCATTTTTAACGGTCAGCTTGCGCTTGAAAACGGCTATATCAAAGTGCATTCGGGTCTGCAAGGCAACGCGACGCAAACCAGCATTCCCGGCGTTTTTGCCGCAGGCGACGTAATGGATCATATCTATCGTCAGGCGATCACCTCCGCAGGCACCGGCTGCATGGCCGCGCTGGATGCGGAGCGCTATCTGGACGGATTAGTTAAAAACGATAGCTAAGTTGTTAAAATGATGTATCAACCTTCCCCAAGGCGGCCGCAACAGGTCGCCTTTTTATTTGCCTCATTGTACCATTAGCCACTTTCTCCTCCGTTCAAATCAGGAACGGCTTCCCGCTTACCGGTAGATGATGGACAGAACACGGCAGCAACAGCTACTTCGCTGGTTAAAAAGTCAGAGCTCGCAGGGTAAACGCTGGTTACAGTTGACGAAAGTGCTGGGCATGCTCAGCGCCCTGCTTATTGTCTGTCAGGCCTGGCTGCTGGCCTCATTGCTTCAGGCGCTGATTGTCGCAGGCACGCCGCGCGCCGAATTGCTCACGTCCTTCGCTTTGCTGCTGGCCTGTTTTCTGCTGCGCGCGCTGCTGGCATGGGCGCGCGAAAAAGTCGGGTTCGAATACGGGCGCGCTATTCGTCAGGCGCTGCGGCGCACCGTGCTCGACAGGCTGAACGCGCTTGGCCCGGCGTGGATCCAGGGCAAGCCCGCCGGAAGCTGGGCAACGCTGCTGCTGGAACAGATCGACGACATGCAGGATTACTATGCGCGTTATCAGCCACAGATGCTGCTGGCGGTATTTATTCCCTGCGCAATTTTGCTGGCGCTGTTCCCTGTTAACTGGGCAGCCGGGCTGATTTTAGTGGCAACGGCTCCGCTGATCCCGTTATTCATGGCGCTGGTGGGTATGGGCGCCGCCGATGCCAACCGACGCAATTTTAAAGCGCTGGCGCGCCTCAGCGGCTATTTTCTCGATCGTTTACAGGGGCTTGAAACGCTTCGCCTGTTTCACCGTGGGGAAGCGGAGCGCGTACATATTCAGCGCGCCTCGCAGGATTTTCGTCAACGAACGATGGACGTGCTGCGGCTCGCGTTTCTCTCCTCCGCGGTACTGGAATTTTTTGCCTCGCTGTCGATTGCCGTGGTGGCGGTTTACTTCGGATTCTCCTACCTTGGCGAACTCAATTTTGGTCATTACGGCGCTGGCGTCACGCTCTTCGCAGGCTTTCTGGCGCTGATCCTCGCACCTGAGTTTTTCCAGCCACTGCGCGACATGGGCGCGTTTTATCATGCCAAAGCGCAGGCGGTGGGCGGCGCGGAAGCGCTTGAAGCGTTTCTTAATGCAGAAATCGCCTCGCCGATCCGTCAGGGCAGGCAAACTTTTAATGCTGACGCGAACATGTCAATTCACGCTGACAACCTGACCATAACCAGCGTTGGCGGAACCGTTCTGGCGGGGCCGCTGAATTTTCACATTGCGCCCGGCAGGCGCGTGGCGCTGGTCGGTCAAAGCGGCGCGGGGAAAACCTCACTGCTCAACGTGCTGCTTGGCTATCTTCCCTATCAGGGATCGTTACAGATTAACGGCGTCGAACTGCGCGATATTTCGCCGTCCTTCTGGCAGCAACAGCTTGCCTGGGTCGGGCAGAATCCGCATCTGCCTGCTGATACGCTGCGTGAGAACATCGTGATGAACGGCACAGAAGACGGCAGCAGGCTCGACGGTATCGTTGAGCAGGCGGGTGTTGCAGAGTTTTTGCCTCACTTGTCCAATGGCCTCGACAGCAAAATCGGCGAGCAGGCGGGCAATCTTTCAGTCGGCCAGGCGCAGCGCGTTGCCGTGGCGCGTGCGCTTTATAAATCCTGCCGTTTACTGCTGCTCGACGAACCGGGCGCCAGCCTTGACCGCCGCAGCGAGCAACACGTCAATCAGGCGCTGCTTGATGCCTCTTTCCGACAAACCACCCTGCTGATAACCCATCAGCTCGACCGTCTGCATGAGTGGGACGAGGTGTGGCTGATGCGTGAAGGCAAAATTATTCAACAGGGAACGTATGAGCAGCTTTCACAACGGCCCGGCGCGTTTAACGCACTGATGACGCACCGGCAGGAGACCATTCAATGAAGGTTCTGGCGCCTTTTTTAGCGCTTTATCGACGTCACCTCTGGCGGCTTTCGCTGGGGATGGTGCTGGCGATTGTCACCCTGCTGGCCAGTATTGGCCTGCTGACGCTGTCAGGCTGGTTTCTGGCCGCCTCATCGCTGGCGGGCCTGGCAGGACTCTACACCTTCAACTATATGCTGCCTGCCGCAGGCGTACGCGGCGCGGCCATTATTCGCACCGCCGCACGCTATTTTGAGCGTCTGGTCAGCCATGACGGCACTTTCAGGGTGCTGGAACACCTGCGCGTGTTCACCTTCAGTAAGCTGATGCCGCTGTCGCCAGCGGGCCTGAGCCGCTATCAACAGGGTGAACTGCTTAATCGTCTGGTGGCGGACGTAGATACCCTCGATCACCTCTATCTGCGGGTGATCTCTCCGCTGGTTGGCGCGCTGCTGGTCACGGTTGTGGTCACCGTCGGCCTGAGCTGGCTCGATGTGCCGCTGGCCCTGACGCTGGGCGGTATCATGCTGCTGACCATACTGCTGTTGCCGCCGCTGTTTTATCGTGCGGGACGGCCCGCTGGCGAAGCCATTGCCCGGCTACGGGGCGAGTATCGTTCGCAGCTCACCCGCTGGCTGCGCGGGCAGACGGAACTGACGCTGTATGGTGCAGAATCCGACTTCCGCGCCAGGCTGGACGAAACAGAAGCGCAGTGGTTGCAGGCGCAACAGCGGCAGGCAGGGCTTTCCGGTTTTTCTGTTGCGCTGTTAACTATCATCACCGGCTGCACCCTGGTGTTGATGCTGTGGCTGGCGGCGGGCGGTGTTGGCGCACAAACACAGCCCGGCGCGCTGATTGCCCTGTTCGTCTTTTGTACGCTGGCGGCATTTGAAGCACTGGCGCCGGTCGGCGGCGCTTTTCAGCACCTTGGGCAGGTGATGGCTTCGGCCCGGCGCATCACGCAGATTCTCTCTCAGACGCCGGCGGTGCAGTTTCCCGAGGGGCGCAGTGGGGATTTGGCCAGCGTCAGCCTGTCGCTGCGCGACGTCAGCTTTAGCTACGACGCGGGCAATCCGGCCCTGCATCATTTCTCCCTCGACGTCGCTCGCGGCGAACACATTGCGCTACTCGGCCGCACCGGCTGCGGAAAATCAACTCTGCTTCAGCTGTTAACCCGCGGCCGGGACGCACAGGCCGGAGCAATCCTGCTTAACGGCAGGCCCCTGAGCGAGATTGATGAAGCCTCGCTTCGCGCCGCCACCAGCGTGGTGACGCAGCGCGTGCATCTGTTCAGCGCCACGCTGCGCGATAATCTTTTGCTGGCATCGCCCGCTAGCAGCGACGCGCAGCTGTGCGAGGTGCTTCAGCAGGTTGGCCTCCAGACGCTGCTTGAGGATCGCCAGGGACTGAATGCGTGGCTGGGCGAAGGCGGCAGGCAGCTTTCCGGCGGCGAACTGCGCCGTCTGGCGCTTGCCAGAGCCCTGCTCCACGACGGCAGCCTTCTGTTACTGGATGAGCCCACAGAGGGGCTCGACGCGGAAACCGAGCGCCATATATTGTCGCTGCTGCGCGAGGTTGCCAGAAACAAAACGCTGATCATGGTGACGCATCGTCTTCAGGGGCTGCACCACTTCGATAAAATTTGCGTTATGGATAACGGACAGATTCTTGAGCAGGGAAATCATGCTGAGTTAATCGCAAAACGCGGACGCTACTGGTATTTTCATCAGCGGTTTACGCTATAGTCATAGCTCTCATACCACTGAGATTTTCAACATGCGGCTGATCCAACTCTCACGGGATTCAATCAATTTTCCTCCGCCGGAAATGGCCCTGCGCGAGCCAAACGGCCTGCTGGCAATGGGCGGGGATTTGAGCCCGCCGCGTCTGCTTAACGCTTATCAGCAGGGGATTTTCCCCTGGTTTTCGCCGGGCGATCCTATTTTGTGGTGGTCGCCCGATCCGCGCGCGGTGCTCTACCCGGAAAAATTCCATCTCAGCCGCAGCATGAAGCGTTTTCATCAGCGCTCGCCGTATCGGGTCACGCTCAATCAACATTTCCACGGGGTGATTGAAGGCTGCGCCAGCGATCGCGCTGAAGGCACCTGGATCACACCTGAGGTTAAACGTGCCTGGCTACAGCTGTTTGACACGGGACACGCTCAGTCGGTTGAAGTGTGGCTTGAAAAAGAGCTGGTCGGTGGCATGTATGGGCTTGAGCTGGGGCAAATTTTTTGCGGGGAATCGATGTTCAGCCGCTGTGAAAACGCGTCGAAAACGGCCGTGCTGGTTTTCAGCGACTACTTCCGGCGTCAGGGCGGCAGGCTAATCGATTGTCAGGTATTAAATGCGCATACCGCCTCGCTCGGCGCGGAAGAGATCGCGCGCGTGGATTATCTCAGGCAGGTTCATAAGCTGGCGCAGAGGCCGGTTGCCGAAGGGTGCTGGCAGCAACAGACGCTTTTTTAGCGCAGCGGAACAATGTTTTACACGCAAAGCCCGATAAGGGTGATATAATAATGCCCGTTTGGTATGTCGTCCGCCCTGAGCCCTACTGTGGCAGGCCCGGACTGGCCGGGAATATTAACGCACTTTATCCGATTTCATAACGCGCTTAAGCGAGCACGCTTTGTCCGCAATTCCCCCCACCCTGACACCAAAATACGACACAGTTTTAACGTAAACGCCTCTGTGCCTGTCTGACGCAGAGGCGTTAATGCTGGTGAAACCACCAACAATTGTTTACATAATACCTGGAATTCGGCATTATCTTGCCGGTTTAAAACCAAGGTTGTGACACCCAGAGGATTCGATGGCCAAAGAAGACAATATTGAAATGCAGGGTACCGTACTGGATACGTTACCTAACACCATGTTCCGCGTAGAGCTTGAAAATGGACACGTGGTTACCGCTCATATCTCCGGTAAAATGCGTAAAAACTATATCCGCATCCTGACGGGCGACAAAGTCACTGTAGAGCTGACCCCGTACGACCTGAGCAAAGGCCGCATTGTCTTCCGCAGTCGTTAATATGCTTTCATTCGCGCTGCCGCTTTCGCCGCTGCGCCCATAAAAAAAGGCCGGAATTTCCGGCCTTTTTGTTGAGCAGGTTTAACGCGTTATCAGTGAACCGTGCCTTCCGTTTTGCGCTTCTCAGCACTGAGGAAGTGATACGTTAGCTGATTTTGCTCTTTGTCCAGCGCGACAGAGACCGAACCGCCGTCCACCAGCGAACCAAACAGCAGCTCGTTAGCCAGCGGTTTCTTCAGGCTTTCCTGCACGGTACGCGCCATCGGACGCGCGCCCATCGCTTTGTCGTAGCCTTTCGCTGCCAGCCAGTCACGCGCTTCGTCGCTGACTTCCAGCGACACGCCCTTCGCATCCAGCTGCGCCTGAAGCTCGACGATGAACTTGTCCACAACCTGATGGATCACCTCAGTATCAAGGTGTTTGAACCAGATAATGTTGTCGAGACGGTTACGGAACTCCGGCGTGAAGATTTTCTTGATCTCTTCCATCGCATCAGTGCTGTTATCCTGTTGGATCAGACCGATAGATTTACGCTCCGTTTCACGCACGCCGGCGTTGGTGGTCATCACCACGACAACGTTGCGGAAATCGGCTTTGCGGCCGTTGTTATCGGTCAGCATGCCGTTATCCATCACCTGAAGCAGCAGGTTGAACACGTCCGGATGCGCTTTTTCAATCTCATCAAGCAGCACCACCGCGTGCGGATGCTTGATAACCGCATCCGTCAGCAGACCGCCCTGATCGAAACCGACGTAGCCCGGAGGCGCACCAATTAAGCGGCTGACGGTATGACGCTCCATGTACTCCGACATATCAAAACGCAGCAGTTCAATGCCTAACGCCTTCGCCAGTTGCACGGTGACCTCGGTCTTACCGACGCCGGTTGGGCCGGCAAACAGGAAGGAACCGACAGGCTTGCGATCCTGGCCCAAACCGGCGCGACTCATTTTGATCGCTTCGGTTAACGCTTCAATTGCATTGTCCTGACCAAACACCAGCATTTTCAGACGTTCGCCCAGGGTTTTCAGCGTATCGCGATCGGTCGCAGAAACGCTTTTTTCTGGAATACGCGCGATGCGAGCGACCACGGATTCGATATCCGCCACGTTGACCGTTTTCTTGCGTTTGCTGACCGGCATCAAACGCGCACGTGCGCCTGCTTCATCAATAACGTCAATGGCCTTATCGGGCAGATGACGATCGTTGATGTACTTCACCGCCAGCTCAACGGCAGCCCGTACCGCCTTCGCCGTATAACGCACATCGTGATGCGCTTCGTACTTCGGCTTGAGGCCGTTCAGGATCTGCACGGTCTCATCCACCGACGGCTCGGTAATGTCGATTTTCTGGAACCGGCGCGCCAGCGCACGATCTTTTTCAAAAATGTTGCTGAATTCCTGATAGGTGGTTGAACCCATCACGCGAATTTTACCGCTTGAGAGCAGCGGCTTGATCAGGTTTGCCGCGTCGACCTGGCCGCCTGAAGCCGCGCCTGCACCGATGATGGTATGGATCTCATCAATGAACAGAATGCTGCTGTTGTCCTGCTCAAGCTGCTTCAGCAATGCCTTGAAGCGTTTTTCAAAGTCGCCACGATATTTGGTGCCCGCCAACAGTGAGCCAATATCCAGTGAATAGATGGTGGCGTCTTTCATCACTTCAGGCACTTCGCCCTGCACGATACGCCAGGCAAGCCCTTCGGCAATAGCGGTTTTCCCTACGCCGGACTCACCCACCAGCAGCGGGTTGTTTTTACGGCGACGGCAAAGCACCTGGACAGTGCGCTCAAGCTCTTTATCGCGTCCGATAAGCGGATCGATACCGCCGACACGAGCAAGCTGATTGAGATTGGTGGTGAAGTTTTCCATACGATCCTCCCCGCCTGCCTGCTCTTCGTTAACAGGATTTTCCGCGCCTGAGGCGGGCCCTGTCTCGTCTTTACGCGTACCGTGGGAAATAAAGTTCACCACGTCCAGACGGCTGATTTCATGCTTGCGCAGCAGATAAGCGGCCTGAGACTCCTGCTCGCTAAATATCGCGACCAGCACGTTGGCGCCCGCAACTTCGCTGCGGCCGGAGGACTGTACGTGGAATACTGCGCGCTGTAATACGCGCTGGAAACTGAGCGTAGGCTGCGTGTCACGCTCTTCTTCGCTGACCGGCAAGACCGGGGTGGTTTGTTCAATAAAGGCTTCGAGCTCCTGCCGAAGCGCTACGATATCGACTGAACAGGCTTCAAGCGCCTCTCTGGCCGACGGGTTACTGAGCAATGCCAGCAACAGATGCTCGACGGTCATAAATTCATGACGGTGCTCACGCGCTCTGGCGAAAGCCATGTTTAAACTGAGTTCCAGTTCTTGATTGAGCATTGGCACCTCCCCCAATTGATTGCCTTATTCAGGCTTTTTCAAGCGTACACAGCAATGGATGCTCGTTCTCCCTGGCATACTTATTGACATGTGCAACTTTCGTTTCCGCCACTTCGGCGGTAAAAACGCCGCAAATTGCCTTTCCCTGATAGTGAACGGTAAGCATCAACTGTGTTGCACGTTCAACATCATAAGAAAAGAACTTTTGCAGTACGTCAATAACAAATTCCATAGGTGTATAATCGTCATTATTTAAAATAACTTTATACATCGAAGGTGGCTTAAGGCCTTCACGCAATTTGTCTTCTGCAAGCTGTTCAAAATTAAGCCAGTCGTTAGTCTTTCCCATACGTACCCAATTTGATAACGCTGCCAGCAAACGTCAGCGGGCAAATGACAGGTTAAGTTTAACACACCTCAACTGCTGGCTCTCGCCGAGAGTTCTGGTCGACAGCATCACGCTAAGCGACCTTTATCACAAAATTTGCAATAGCGTTAACTACCTCAAATTTTGACGATTTTATCCCGTCCTGACGTCCCCATTTGCTTGACGCTCCATGCCATTTCTCTACAGTACTGGCATGAGTTGGACGTAACTTAACCAGCTCAGGAGCTGTACGCTTTATCACCTCACCTACCTGAACGACTTATGAGAGATGTTAAGCATGGAGACGGGTACTGTTAAATGGTTTAATAACGCCAAAGGTTTCGGCTTTATCTGCCCCATTGGCGGCGGCGAAGACATTTTCGCCCACTACTCAACAATCCAGATGGACGGCTACCGAACGCTAAAAGCCGGGCAACAGGTTCAGTTTGATGTGCATCAGGGGCCGAAAGGCAATCATGCCAGCCTTATCATCCCGGTTGAAATGGCGCTGGCAGCCAGTGCCTGACCTCAATCACACTCATTCTGAACAACCCCGAAGTAAAATGCCAGCCAACCATGCTGGCATTTTTATGCCTCTCCTGCCCGCCAGAACATAGTTTGGGATAGCCGCTCTTTTTTCAACCCTTTGACACGCCGCACGCCCTTCTCCTTTGCCGCTTGCCTGGCCAAAGCAACCCTGTTAATGTCCGGTCAGGCTGGGTAGTTATTGAATTTTCAAGCTAAACCATTTGCTTATCAACCGCGCACCTCCGTTGATAAGCAAATGGTTTTTTTATATCTGGCATGCCGAAAAAGCACATTTGGTTAAGGTGCTGATTACCCCACCGGACAAGCCGACTGCCAGCAAGGACATTATCATTACAAGGAGTAGCGTATGCATTTTCAATACCGGATAAAATCTATTGCAGCAATAGCCCTGCTGCTGACGCTTTCGATCATTATCGCAACGCCTGCCGCCGCAGAGGCCGAAATTTACCTTGTGCACACCAACGACGTTCACGGCCATGTAGATATCGAACCCTTCGTTAAAGGCTATGTTGATAAGCTGAAAAGCGAAGGCAAGCAGGTCGTGACCCTCTCCGCCGGTGATGCCTTTGCCGGGGTGCCCTTTGCGTCACTGAGCAAAGGGCTGGACGTGGCCAGGGTGATGAACGCAGCGGGCTATGAGATGATGGTGCTGGGAAATCATGAATACGCTATGGAAGCCGACTGGCTGAGCGGTATTTTTGATGCGGTAAACTTCCCCATTCTGGGCGCCAACGCGCCGGATACCCTGCGCGCCGCGCTGCCGACGCCGGGCGACTACCTGATTAAAAATATTAATGGCGTGAAAATCGCTTTCCTGGGACTGACCACTTCGCCCGTCGCCGCAGGCTTTCCTGAGAAAACGCTGCGCGTTGCTGAACGCCTGCATCAGGAGGCGCGGCGCCAGGGTGCAACCGTCTTTGTTGCCGTTGCGCACCTGGGCGTCACCGACGCCGACCCCACGATGCGCAGCACCTGGCTGGCGGAAAAGGCGCCCTGGCTGACGGCGATTATCGACGGGCATTGTCATACGCTGCACAAGAATGGGTTAATGCACAACGGCGTGCTGATTGCCGAAGCGGGCGAATACGGGCAATACCTCGGCGTGGTCAAACTGACGCTGCGCGACGATGTGGTGGTGGAGAAAACGGCCAGCACCCTCTCGCTTGCGGAGTTGCGGCAGAGCAAAACTGTGCTACCTGACAGCACCGTGCGCGCCATCATTGATGAGGTAAACGCCCGCAATCAGCAACAGCTCGCGGAAGTGGTGTTTACCACGCCGGTTAAACTGGTAGGCGAACGCCATCGGGTGCGATCGCAGGAGACCAATTTAGGCGATCTGGTCGCCGATGCCTATCGTGCAGCTACGGCGGCGGATGTCGCCTTCGCTGCGGGCGTGACAATCCGGCGGGATATTGCGCCCGGCCCGGTCACGCGCGCAACGTTGCTCAGCACGCTGGGCTCGGAACAGCCGCTGTGTAAATTCACCTATACCGGCGCACAACTGAAAGAGATGATTGAATACACCCTGGCGGCCTGGCCAGCGGTGAGTATCCATTTTCAGCAGGTTTCAGGCGTCAACGTAAAATTTGATCCCAGCCGGAAAAGCGGCGATCGCATCGTTCAACTCACGCTGGAAAAGGGTGAAAAAGTGCGTCCTGATGCCGTTTATCAGGTGGCGACGCGGAAAGACATGCTGATGATCCAGCGCTTCATCGCGGCTGACGCGCCGCTGCGCTGTGAAGCGCACGACAGCGTCTATCCGGCCTTTATCCGCTACGTTAATTCAGGGATTACGATTCGCGACGGCAGCGCCAGTCGGCTGCAACCTGTCAGCGCGGCGCGGCCCTCTCATTAATCGCTACCCCGCGCCGCGTGGATTACGCGCGGTGCATTTTTTTACCCAATAATTAACGGTTTACTGCGCATCCTTTTTTGGTTAGCGTGTCGGCAAATTCTCAAATGGACGCGCCACACATGTATTCAGGACTGTTAATCATCCTTCTTCCTCTGTTTATTGGCTATCTGCTGCCGCCTTCCGGCGCGGCACGCATGCGGATGGTAAATAAAGTGCTCGGCTGGATGGTTTACATCATTCTGTTTTTCATGGGCATCAGCCTGGCGTTTATTGACGATCTCGGCCAGAGCCTGCTGGCTATTCTGCGCTACAGCCTGGTTAGCGCCACCTGCATTCTGATCTGTAACGTTCTGGCGCTGCGTCTTCTGGAAGCACGCCACCCGTGGCGGCACGCGCAGCAGCATGAGGCGCTGCCGTCACGGCTGCGTATGGCGCTGGAGTCGGTTAAATTGTGCGGCGTGGTTGCCGCCGGTTTTTGTCTTGGCCTGAGCCGCTGGACGCCACTCACCTTCGCCAGTCAGATCGGCGAATATGCCCTGCTGCTGCTGCTTTTCCTGGTGGGCCTTCAACTGCGCGGCAACGGCATGACTGTACGGCAAATCGTGCTCAACCGACGCGGCATGCAGGTGGCGCTGGTGGTTGTCTTCAGCGCGCTGGCAGGCGGCATAATCGCTTCGTTAGCGCTTGGCCTGCCGCTGCGCACCGGGCTGGCGCTGGCGTCCGGTTTTGGCTGGTATTCACTTTCCGGCATCATGATGACCGAGTCATTCGGCCCGGTGATCGGCAGCGCCGCCTTTTTTAACGACCTGCTGCGGGAGCTGCTGGCGATTATGCTTATTCCGTCGCTGATCCGCCGCCATCGCGCCAGTGCGCTGGGCCTGTGCGGCGCAACTTCGATGGATTTCACTCTGCCTGTGCTGCAACGCAGCGGCGGCATGGAGATTGTCTCCGCCGCTATCGTCCACGGCTTTATCCTCAGCCTGATTGCGCCGTTGCTGATGGCGCTCTTTTCTGCCTGATCGGCATTTTGTTTGCGCCAGATCAAACTCACTTCTGATTCTGCATACCGCCACTTTTCACAGGCGGTATTTGCTCATAGCATAAAGTTGCATTTAAAATACAACTTTAAAAAGGCAACATTATGTTTTGCGTTCAATGTGAGCAAACAATCAGAACTCCCGAAGGCAACGGCTGTTCATGGGCCCAGGGCATGTGCGGCAAAACGGCACAGACGTCCGATCTACAGGACCTGCTGATTGCCGTCCTTCAGGGGCTTTCTGCCTGGGCAGTGGAAGCGCGGCGTCATGGCATCATCATTCATGAGGTCGACAGCTTTGCGCCGCAGGCATTCTTTGCCACGCTGACTAACGTCAATTTTGACTCTCAGCGCATCGTTGATTATGCCACTACCGCTATCGCCTGGCGCGAGCGGTTGAAAACGCTGTGTCTCAACGCGCAGCTTCCGAACAGCTTCACGCATCCGATGGCGGAACTGTCGCTGGTCAGTCACGATTTGGATGCGCTGCAAAAACAGGCAGCCGACTTTGCGCTGAATCGCGATGAAGAAGATGAAGATATTCTTGGCGTGCGTCTGCTCTGCCTCTACGGCCTGAAAGGCGCAGCGGCCTATATGGAACATGCGCACGTGCATGGCCGCTACGATGAAAAGGTTTATCAGCACTATCACGAGATTATGGCGTGGCTCGGCACGCAACCGAACCAGCTGAGCGATCTGCTGGATCATGCCATGCAGATCGGCAAAATGAACTTCAGCATTATGGCCATGCTGGATGAAGCGCAGACCACCACCTACGGCGATCCTCAGCCCGTTTCCGTCAATGTGCGCCCGGTGGCCGGTAAAGCGATTCTGATTTCAGGTCACGATCTGAAAGACCTTCAGCTGCTGCTTGAGCAGACCGTGGGTAAAGACATCAACGTGTATACGCACGGCGAGATGCTGCCTGCGCACGGCTATCCGCTGTTAAAACAGTATCCGCACCTGGTGGGCAATTATGGCAGCGGCTGGCAAAACCAGCAGGCGGAATTTGCCCGCTTCCCCGGCCCGATCGTGATGACATCTAACTGCATTATCGATCCTTTTGTCGGTGAATATCAGTCCCGTATCTGGACGCGCAGTATCGTCGGCTGGCCGGGAGTGAATCACCTTGACGGCGAAGACTTCTCGCCGGTTATTGAGCAGGCGCAGGGAATGCCGGGCTTTCCGTGGACGGAGATCCCACACGAAATTACCGTGGGTTTTGGCCGCCAGGTACTTCAGGACGCCAGCGACAGCGTTATCGAACTGGTTGCGCAGCAGAAACTGCGTCACGTCTTTCTGATTGGCGGGTGCGATGGCAGCCGCGAGCAGCGTAGCTACTTCACCGATCTGGCTACCGCTGTACCAAAAGATTGCCTGATCCTCACCCTCGCGTGCGGCAAGTATCGCTTCAACAAGCTCGATTTCGGCACGCTTGAAGGCCTGCCGCGCCTGCTCGACGTTGGACAGTGTAACGACAGCTACGCCGCGATCATGCTGGCCGTGAAGCTGGCGGAAAAACTGAACTGCGGCGTTAATGATTTGCCGCTGTCGCTGGTGCTCTCCTGGTTTGAGCAGAAAGCCATTGTGGTCCTGCTGACGCTGCTGTCGCTGGGCGTGAAAAACATCCGCACCGGCCCAAGCGCGCCGGGCTTCCTCAGCGAAAACGTTATGGCGCTGCTGCAACGCGAATTTGGTCTGGCGCCGGTGACCACCGTCGAAAACGACATTAACGCTATTCTGGCTCACTAAGGAGACCCGTCATGCAATCTCATCCTCTTTGCCCCTGGCGCATGCAGGTTCACCACGTGGTTCAGGAGACGCCGGACGTCTGGACGATCGCGCTGATCAATCACGATTTTTACCGCTGGCAGGCGGGGCAGTTTGCCCTGGTGCAGGTTGGCAAATCGAGCCAGCTGCGCGCCTATACGCTCTCTTCCACGCCGGGCCAGAGCGACTTTATCACGCTGACCGTACGCCATATCGAAGGCGGTAAAGGTTCGCACTGGCTGACGCAGCAGGTTAAGGCGGGCGACTACGTCTGGCTTTCCGATGCGCAGGGCGAGTTTACCTGTGAACAGCATCCGGCCGATCGCTATCTGATGATGGCGGCAGGCTGCGGCATCACGCCGGTGATATCGATGTGCCGCTGGCTGCATGCCCACCGCCCCGACGCGCGCGTCACGCTCTGCTACAGCGTGCGTTCAGAGCAGGACGTGATTTTTGCCGATGCGCTCCGCGCAATGCAGCCGTGGCTGGCGCTGGAGCTGGTGGTGGAAAACAGACCCACCGCCGATCTGCCTGAAGGACGCATCACGCGCGAGCGGCTGAAGGCGCTGGTGCCCGATATGACGCAGCGTACGGTGATGATCTGCGGGCCAGCCGCTTACATGCAGCAGGTAGAGGGCTTCGCCCGTGAACTGGGCGCGGCGGAAATCTGCCTTGAACAGTTTACGCCTGCCGACAGCAGCGTGACTGAAGCAGACGCGGCGGAACATACGCTGCGTTCAGCAACGAAGGCTGAGGTCGGGATCTTTAACGCAGGTGAAACGTTGCTTGACGCACTGGAGAAAAACCAGTTTGCCGTTGATGCCGCCTGCCGCGCCGGCGTGTGTGGCTGCTGTAAGACACAGATCCTCCGCGGCGAGTACCGCACCGACAGTACGCAAACGCTCAGTGCTGAAGAGATTGCGGCCGGCTACGTACTGGCCTGTCGCTGTCATCCTGCCAGCGATATCGTTATCTCCTGACGCTTACCAGGCGGGGTGGCCCCCGCCTGCCTTTCTCCGGCGTATCGCCTGTTGCTCCTGATGACGCTGGTAAAAAATCACCGCCTGCGGTAAAACATCGACAGTTTTGCTTAAAAGGAGCGCAAAAGTGATCGATTTACGCAGTGATACCGTCACCCGTCCCTCTGCGGCGATGCTGGCCGCCATGATGGCTGCCGAAACCGGCGATGATGTCTATGGCGACGACCCGACCGTTAACGCGCTCGAAGCGACGGCAGCGCGCCTGAGCGGCAAGGAAGCGGCCCTTTTTCTTCCCAGCGGCACCCAGGCGAACCTGGTCGCCCTGCTCTGTCACTGCCAGCGCGGCGAGGAGTACATCGTCGGTCAGCTTGCCCATAACTACAAATATGAGGCGGGCGGCGCGGCGGTTCTGGGCAGCATTCAACCACAGCCGGTTACGGCCGCGGCGGACGGTTCGCTGCCGCTCGACGTTGTGGCGCAGTTTATCAAGCCGGACGACATGCACTTTGCGATAACAAAACTGCTCAGCCTTGAAAACACCTGGAACGGCAGCGTGCTGCCGCTGCGCTACCTTGAAGAGGCTTATGCGTTCACGCGCGAGCGCGGGCTGGCGCTGCACATCGACGGCGCGCGTATTTTTAACGCCGCCGTTGCGCTCGGCGTCGGCCTGGAAGAGATCGCCCGCTATTGCGATACGCTGACCATCTGCCTCTCGAAAGGCCTGGGCGCGCCGGTCGGTTCGCTGCTGTGCGGCAGTACGGAGTACATCAAACGCGCCCGCCGCTGGCGCAAAATGACCGGCGGCGCCATGCGTCAGGCCGGGATTCTGGCCGCAGCGGGTCTTTACGCGCTGGAACATAACGTGGTGCGGCTGAAGGACGATCATGACAACGCCGCGTGGCTGGCAGAACGGCTGCGCGAGGCTGGCGTGGAGGTTTCACGTCAGGATACCAACATGGTGTTTGTTCGCGTGCCGCCGGAACAGGTTGAGCCGCTCGCCGCGTGGATGCGCGAGCGCGACATTCGGCTCAGCGCCGGCCCGGTCACGCGCCTGGTCACCCATCTGGACATCAGTCGTGACGCGCTGGAAACGCTGGTGGCGGCGTGGCAGGCATTTCTGCGCCGCTGAGGGTTTATTCCGCGCTGTATTTTTCCAGTAGCGCCAGGACGATCGCCTCGCTTTCAGCATCGGCCAGGCCGCGATAGTCGCGCGGCCGGAAGTGCATCTGAAAGGCGGCGATGGTTCTTTGCTGCTGCCGCGCGCTCATCGCAGGCGCGATCTCATAGCCATAACGCGCCAGCAGGCCGAGCAGGCGTTGCCGATCCACCGGCTGCATGGGCGCACGTCCCGCCAGATAGAACGTCACGCGATCGGCATCGGGCCATGCGCCGATGCCTTCCGCCGCCAGCCATTGCCAGGGAAACAACGGGCCGGGATCCTGTTTGCGCTGCGCGGCGATATCGCTGTGCCCCACCACGTTTTGCGGCCTGATGCCGTAGCGCAAAATGATGTCGCGCATCAGCGGCATCAACGCAGCCATTTGCGGCTGCGGGAAAGGAAACCAGACGCGTCCCGCTGCGGTTTTGTGGAAGCCCTGGTTTTCCAGTTCGATGCCGATGGAGGTGTCATTGATGCGCGTTGCGCCGCGCCAGTAGCTGGCGCCCGCATGCCAGGCAAGCTCCGTTTCCGGCACCAGCCTGAGTAACACCGGCCGACCGCTCTTTTCCGGCGGCGAGGCCGGGATCAGATAGTGCGCGCTGACCTCCCGATCGGTCAGCGTGTTCAACGAAGACGCAAAATCGCCAGCGGTATAGTGAATCACCAGCACCTTCACGCGTGGCCGCGCGCCCAGCGCCGGGTGGCGCGTATCCACCACATAGCCGTCGTGCCGCTCGAACCCTTTTGATACGCACGCGGTCAGCAGCAGCGCCATTACCGTCAGCAGCAGAACCCGCATCAGCCAACCTTCACCGCTGTGCCGCTCACGCTCACCATCAGCATGCTGCCGTCTTTGCCGACGGTTTCATAATCGATATCAATGCCGACCACGGCGTTCGCCCCCAGCGCTTTTGCCTGCTCTTCCAGCTCAGCGAAGGCAATTTGCCGCGCTTTGCGCAGCTCTTTTTCATAAGCGCCAGAGCGGCCGCCAACAATGTCGCGAATACCGGCGAAGAAATCACGAAAGATGTTGGCACCCAGAATGGCCTCGCCGGTGACGACGCCGCAGTAATCGCGGATGGCATGACCTTCAAGCGTTGGCGTGGTAGAAAACTTCATTAGTTGCTCCTGTCGGTAATTGTCATAGCCCTTGCGGCTAAGCAAGCGACTATACTGTATGCTAAAAAATGTCATCCAGAAACAATAAGGAAATCAAGATGAAATATCTCGCCGTAATGGCTCCGCTTGCGCTGCTGCTCAGCGCCTGTACCACGGTTGAACCCGCTTATAAGGATATCGGCACCCGCATGGGACCGTGCGTTGACGGCGGCCCGGATACCGTTGCGCAAAAATTCTATGATTTGCGAACCGCGCAGCCTTCACAGGGCCTGCCAGATGCACAACTGCTGGCAAAATATCGCCCTTACCTGAGCGACAAACTTTATCAAACGTTGTTAAAAGCCAGGAGCGAAGGTAAAAGCGATCCGGCGCTGAGCGGCGATATCTTCTCAAGCCTCGCCGCCGGCCCTACTTCTGCCGACGTGGCCGACGCCTCAACCATTCCGAATACCGATGCACGAAACATTCCGCTGCGCGTCTCGCTAAGCCGTGACGGCAGCAATGGCGCGGAATGGCAGGATGAAGTATTAATGGTGCGGGAAGGCACTTGCTGGACGGTGGATGACATCCGCTATACGCACAATAACGCCCATCTGGAAGGCGGATCGCTCAGCCAGCTGCTGCTGAAATGACGGTAATGCGCGCTTCGGCGCGCGTTATTATGTGCACAAATTGCGCGATTTTGTGCCAGATCATGGCTTCTGTTAATGGCTGAAAATGATTTTTACGCGCGATGATTGCATAACTATGCCGTCAACGTTAAGATTCGCAGCATTAATGGCTATTCACTTTTGACGCATGAGTATTCAACTTAACGGTATCAATTGTTTTTATGGCGCTCATCAGGCGCTTTTTGACATCAATCTGACCTGCCCTGAAGGCGAAACGCTGGTGCTGCTCGGGCCGAGCGGCGCTGGCAAGAGTTCGCTATTGCGTGTACTGAACCTGCTGGAGATGCCACGTTCCGGCACCATGAGCATTGCGGGCAGAAATATTGATTTTACCAAAACGCCGTCTGATTCCACCATTCGCGAACTGCGTCAAAATGTTGGCATGGTCTTTCAGCAGTACAACCTCTGGCCGCATCTGACGGTAATGCAGAATCTCACTGAAGCGCCGTGCCGCGTGCTGGGACTGAGCAAAGAACAGGCGCGCGCCCGCGCCGACAAGCTGCTTGAGCGCCTGCGCCTGATCTCTTTTTCCGATCGCTTTCCTCTGCATCTTTCCGGCGGGCAGCAACAGCGCGTTGCGATTGCGCGTGCGCTGATGATGGAACCGGCGGTGCTGCTGTTTGATGAACCCACCGCCGCGCTGGACCCGGAGATCACCGCACAGATTGTCTCCATCATTCGTGAACTTTCGCAGACCCATATCACGCAGGTGATCGTCACGCATGAGGTGGAGGTTGCCCGTAAAACCGCCAGTCGCGTGGTGTATATGGAAAACGGCTGCGTGGTCGAGCAGGGCGATGCCAGCCTCTTCACCCGGCCGCAGACCGACGCGTTTGCCCACTATCTTTCGCATTAATTCAGGATATTATGATGAAAAAAATCGTCCTTGCCGCCGTATTAGCCGGTTTAAGCCTGAGCGCAAGCGCCGCGCAGACCATCCGTTTTGCCACCGAAGCCTCCTACCCTCCTTTTGAATTTGTTGACTCAAACAATAAAATCCAGGGCTTTGATGTCGATCTGGCTAACGCGCTGTGCCGCGAAATGAATGCGACCTGCACCTTTACCAATCAGGCCTTTGACAGCCTGATCCCCAGCCTGAAATTTCGTCGCTTCGACGCGGTGATGGCCGGTATGGATATCACCCCGGAACGTGAAAAACAGGTGCTGTTTACCAAAGCCTACTATGACAACTCGGCACTGTTTATCGCGCAGAAGGGTAAAGTTGCCTCTGCCGCGGCGCTGAAAGGCAAGCGCGTCGGGGTGCAAAATGGCACCACGCACCAGAAATACCTTGCTGAAAAAATGGCTGACGTCAGTACCGTGCCGTACGACAGCTATCAGAACGCCATTCTCGATCTGAAAAACGGCCGTATTGATGCGGTATTTGGTGACACCGCCGTAGTAAACGCGTGGCTGAAGCAGAACGCCAGCCTGGCGCCGGTGGGCGAAAAAGTGACGGACAAAGCCTACTTCGGCACCGGTTTAGGCATTGCGGTTCGTCAGGGCAATACTCAACTGCAAAGCCAGTTCAACGCCGCACTGGATAAAATCAAAACCGACGGCACTTATAAAACGCTCTACAGCAAATGGTTTCAGCAGTAACTTTACATGAACGAACTCTATTCACTTGTAGGCGCCGCCGCGATGACGCTCGGCCTTGCGCTTTGCGCGCTGGCGGCAGGCCTGATTCTGGCGATGATCTTTGCCGCCGGTGAGTCTTCCCGCTGGCGACTTCTTTCATGGCCGACGACGGGCCTGGTCACGCTGTTTCGTGGCCTGCCGGAAATTCTGGTGGTGCTGTTTGTCTATTTCGGCGCTTCACAGCTTTTACTGACGCTTTCGGACGGCTTCAGCCTCAATCTGGGCCTTGTACAGTTGCCGATGCAGGTGAATATTGAGAATTTTGACGTCAGCCCGTTCCTGTGCGGCGTGATTGCACTCGCTATTCTTTACGCTTCCTATGCTTCGCAGACGCTGCGCGGTGCGCTGAAAGCCGTGCCGGCAGGCCAGTGGGAATCCGGCCGGGCGCTGGGTATAAAGACGTCGGCCTGTTTTTTTCGCCTGATCCTGCCACAAATGTGGCGACACGCGCTGCCGGGCCTGGGCAATCAGTGGCTGGTTCTGCTGAAGGATACGGCGCTGGTTTCGTTAATCAGCGTGAACGATATTATGCTGCAAACCAAAAGCATTGCGGTGCGCACCCAACAACCTTTTACCTGGTATCTGGTCGCCGCCGCGGTCTATCTGGTGATTACGCTTTTCAGCCAGCAGATACTGAAGCGCATCGACGCGCGCGCCACCCGTTTTGAGCGGGGACAATCATCATGATGAGCTATCTGCCGGAGCTGATGAAGGGGCTGCAAACCAGCCTGACGCTGACGCTCGCCTCACTGCTGCTGGCGCTGCTGTTTGCCCTGCTGTTTACGGTGATTCTGTCGCTGAAAACACCGCTGCTCAGCCCGTTAGTGCGCGCATGGATCACGCTGTTTACCGGCACGCCGCTGCTGGTGCAGATCTTTTTAATCTATTACGGGCCCGGACAGTTTCCTTCAATCCAGTCAATTCCGTGGCTGTGGCATTTCCTGTCGCAGCCCTGGTTCTGCGCCCTGCTGGCGCTCTCACTCAACAGCGCCGCTTACACCACCCTGCTTTTTCACGGCGCGGTACGTGCTATTCCGGCAGGACAGTGGCACGCCTGTGCCGCACTGGGCATGGACAGAAAGAGTTCGCTGCGCATTCTGCTTCCGTATGCCTTTAAGCGTGCGCTCTCTTCATATTCCAACGAGGTGGTGCTGGTCTTTAAAAGCACGTCACTGGCCTATACCATCACCCTGATGGAAGTGATGGGACACGGGCAGCTTCTGTATGGACGCACCTATGACGTGACGGTTTTTGCCGCCGCCGGTCTGATCTATCTCTGCGTAAACGGCCTGCTCACGCTGCTGATGCGGCTGATCGAACGTCGCGCGCTGGCGTTTGAACGACGAAATTAATCTCTTTCTGACGGCAGTGCTGCCGTCGGAATCGCCCGGAAACAGCCTTTCCTGAGCGGTTAATCTGCGGATAGCCTGCCAGCGTTGTGATGCATAATGGTTGGGTTTTTTACGCAAGGACCGTAGATCATGCACCAACTTGTTCAGATCTTTCTGCTCGCCTGCTTCAGCGTGAATGCGATGGCCGCCGGGACGCTTCGCTTCACCACCAGCGCCACTAATCCGCCGTTTGAGTATTACAACGCTGATAACACGCTGACCGGTTTTGATATTGATCTGGCTGAGGCGATTTGCCAGCGACTGAACGTAACCTGTCAGTTTACCAATAACACCTTTGAGCGGCTGCTCCCCTCGCTGAAATATGAGCACTACGATGCCGCTATCTGCGCGCTGGATATTACCCCTGCCCGACAGGAAGATGTCGACTTTACCGAACCCTATCGCACCAACTCAAGCTCCCTGATTGCCACTAAAGGCCGCTTTCAACACATCAGCCAGCTTGCGGGCAAGCGCGTAGGCGTGGTGAATGGCACCACGCAGCAGGCCTGGCTGGCTGAAGCGCAGCCAGACATTATTGCAGTGAACTACGACAGCTTTCAGAACGCCCTGCTCGACATCAGGCACAATCGGCTTGATGGCATTTTTGGCGACACCTTCTCCATGCGGGAACTGTTCAAGACCAACCCGCAGCTGGCGCAGGTTGGCGAACCTGTCACCGACGGGCGCTACTTTGGCTACGGCATCGGCATTGCGGTACACAAAAATAATACCGCGCTGAAAAACAGCCTTAACAGCGCACTGCAAAGCCTGAAAAAAGATGGCACGCTGGAAAAATTGAATCGCCGCTGGTTAGGCATTCAGCATTGAATACGCTTCAGCAGCGTCAATACTTCACTGTGCGCGGTATGAGGAAACATATCAAACAGCTGTACTTTCTCAATGGCGTAATCAGTCAGCAAGGCGATATCGCTGGCCATGGTGCTGGCGTTGCAGCTTGAATAAAGGATATAGGGCGGCGCCATCTCGCTCAGCCAGCGGCAGAGTTCTGCGCCGATGCCGCGTCGTGGTGGATTCACCAGCACCAGATCCGCCACGGCGCCTTCCCCGGTCGCAAAGGCGGTTGAGTCGAGAGCGGCAAAGCTGACGTGTTGTAATCCCATTTGATCCGCCGCGCGTCGCGCGCAGGCAATCGCCTCAGCGCTGATCTCAATACCGGTCAGGCGCATATCCGGCGTGGCGCAGTGCAGGCCAAAACCGCCCACGCCGCAAAACAGATCCCACATGCTGGTCACTGACAGCGCGCTGACCCAGCGGCGAGCGGTGGCATAGAGCGCGGCCGCGACCTGCGGGTTGGTCTGGAAAAAGCTTTGTGGTCGGATCCACAACGGCACGTCATTAAGCTGCTCGGGCAGCGCCTGATGATCGGTCAGAATGATCTCTTCATCACCTTCGAGGATCGCCATAGCGACCGGCTGAATATTCACCGAGATCACCCGCAGCTGCGGCAGCTGCTGCTGAAGCCACGGCAGCGCCCGACGCAGCGCATCCAGTTTGGTTTTCGAGCGCAGGACGAAGCGCAGCATCAGTTCGCCGCTGGCGGCGCTTTCGGTCAGAAGAATAAACTTCAGCTCGCCGCGCCTGCGCACAACGTGATAAGGCGTCAGCCCGGCGCGCGCGATAAACGGTTTGAGCTGCGTAAAAATTGCGTCAAAGGTGTCAGGATAGAGCGGGCAGCCGGTGAGATCCACCGGCGTGCCATCGCGGTGCAGCAGACCTAGCAGCGGGCGTTCGACGCTGCCGCTGACCACCATTTTCGCCTTATTGCGAAACTTTTCCTGGGGCGAAGTGACCGGCGGCAGCCACGTTTTAACCGGCTGCTGCGCCAGCAGCGCGTGCAGCTGCGACTGCTTTTGTTCCAGTTGCATGGTATAGGGAAGCGGCAGCCACTGGCACGAGCGGCAGCGTTCGGCATTATAGAGAGCGCAGTGCATGGCGAAGGTTAAATCCATAAAACATGGTGCGGATTAGCATTATATCACCGTTCAGTGCGGACGGAAAAACCGGCGGCTGCTGGCCGGACAGAACAGCAGAAACAGCACCAGCAAATCGGGTAACGTTTGTGAAATCAGCACGTTAACGATTTGCAGGTTATTCTCTCCGTGAATGCTGAAAATTTCCGGATAGCTCCAGCCCATCGAGGCGATAAACATATAGAACAGCTTAATCAACTGCGTCAACGCATAGCCCCAGCGGCCCCAGTTGCGGCCATACATCAGCGCAATGGCGCAGCGTAGTTCAATAAAGAACATCAGCTGGCTGGCAATAAAAATCAGCGTGGAATCCCAGGCCTGTGCGCTGCGATGAAGAAAATTCATCAACTCATCCAGCCCCAGCTCCCCAACCTGTAACGCCACGCTAAGGCAGCGCATAGCGATAATCGCGATACCGGCAATCAGTACCTGCACCGGAATGGTCGCAGAAGCGTGCAGTACCGCTTTACTTTCTCTGAGCACGTCTGACATAGCTTTCCTCCGCCGGATGCCCTCATGCCTCACAACGTCTGATGTGCGCCACGTGCCTTCTGTCTGTCGCGCAGCCGCTGTTTCTCTTCATGCGCCATCACGCGCCAGGCGATGAACCCGACAATGCCGACCACAAACAGGATAAGCGTTGCCAGCGCGTTGATCTCGGGATTTACGCCGCGACGCACGGTAGCAAATATCTGCATCGGCAGCGTGGTGGCGCCGGGGCCGGTCACGAAGCTGGCAATCACCAGGTCATCCAGCGACAGCGTAAACGCCAGCAGCCAGCCGGTGATGATAGCCGGTGCGATCATCGGCACGGTAATGACAAAAAACACCTTGAGCGGCGCGGCGCCGAGATCCATCGCCGCTTCTTCAATCGATCGATCCAGCTCGCGCAGGCGCGCGTTAATCACCACCGCGACATAGGCGGTGCAGAACGTGACGTGCGCCAGCCAGATAGTCAGCATGCCGCGATCCGCCGGCCAGCCGAAGGCGTTGCCCATCGCCACAAACAGCAGCAGCAGTGAGAGGCCGGTGATAACGTCAGGCATTACCAGCGGCGCGGTCAGCATAAACGCAAAGCCGGTCGAGCCTTTAAAGCGTCCGAAACGCACCACGATCACCGCCGCGATCGTGCCCAGCACCGACGCCGCCGTGGCCGCCAGCGCGGCGATGGACAGGCTCAGCGTCACGGCGCTTATCATTGCACCGTCGTGAAAAAGCACTCTGTACCAGTGCAGCGAGAATCGCTCCCAGGCGGCCAGCTGCGACGCGTTGAAGGAGTATATAACCAACAGCGCCATCGGTGCGTACAGGAAGAAAAAGCAGACGATGAGGATCGCCGTCCGCCAGGGCGAACGAATTGTCGGTAAGGCGCTCATTTCTTCTCCCCTGTCGCTCTGTTCTGATGCTTATGGAACCAGATAATCGGCAGGATCAGGATCAGTAAAATGATCACCGCCAGCGCGGAGGCCACCGGCCAGTCACGATTGTTAAAGAACTCCTGCCACAGCACACGACCAATCATGATGCTGTCGGGGCCGCCGAGCAGTTCCGGGATGACATATTCGCCAACGGCCGGAATAAACACCAGCATCGACCCGGCGATAATGCCGCCTTTGGTGAGCGGCACGATCACGCTGAAAAAGGTACGCAACGGCCGGGCGCCCAGATCTAATGAGGCTTCGACCAGCGAATAGTCGATGCGCGTCAGCGCCGTATAGATCGGCAGCACCATAAAGGGCAGATAGCAGTAAACGATGCCGATATATACCGCCAGATTGGTATAGAGGATCGCTATCGGGTGATCGGTCGCGCCCGTCCACATCAGAAAACGATTAAGAATACCGTTATCGTTCAGGATGCCCATCCAGGCATAGACGCGCACCAGAAACGACGTCCAGGAAGGCAAAATCACCAGCAGCAGCAGAATGTTGCGCGTTGACGGCGCGCTGTGCGCCACCGCCCAGGCCAGGGGATAGCCAATCAGCAGGCAGATGACGGTTGAAATGCCCGCCACCTGCAATGAATGCAGATAGGCATCAACATACAGGGGATCGTCAGTTAACGTCAGGTAGTTGCCAACGTTCATCACCATTGTCAGCTGATCGTCCGCCCACGACAGCAGTTCGGTATAGGGCGGGATGGCGCGGGCAATATCCGCAAAGCTTATCTTCAGCACGATCAGAAACGGCAGCAGGAACAGCAGGATCAGCCAGAGGTAAGGTAGCGCAATGACCGCTTTGCGGCCGTGACGCATCTGCATGCGGGTGATAAAGGCGTTTAACGGCCGCGCAGATTTCACTGAATGTTGGCTCATGACTTCTCCGCTATACCGTCAGCACGACACAACTGTCCGCATCCCAGCAGAGGCGAACTTCATCGCCCCAGGTGGGTGCGCCCTTACGGAAGCGATGCGCATTCTGCAACTGCGCGCTGATCATCTGTCCGCTGTGCAATCGTACGTGATAAATAGAGAGATCGCCGAGATAGGCAATGTGCACCACTTCGCCGACCGCAAAGTTGCAACCGTCTTCCGGCACGGCTTCGCAAAGCATGACCTTTTCCGGCCTCAGCGCAACGTGTACCGGCACGCCATCCATGACGGAGGCGTCCGAATCCACCTTCATTGGATGCACCAGTCCGGGGCTGGCAATGATTAACCCATCGGCCCGCCGCTCACGCAGCAGTCCTTCAAACAGATTGACCGAGCCGATAAATTCCGCACTGTAACGCGTGGTGGGATGCTCGTAGATCTCTTCCGGCTCACCAATCTGCACAAACTTGCCGCGATTCATTATCGCAATACGCCCCGCCATGGTCATCGCCTCTTCCTGATCGTGGGTGACCATGACGCAGGTGGCGCCAACGCGTTCAAGAATGTCCACGACCTCAAGCTGCATACGATCGCGCAGCTTTTTATCCAGCGCGCCCATCGGTTCATCCAGCAGCAGCAGTTTAGGACGTTTGGCAAGGCTGCGCGCCAGCGCCACGCGCTGCCGTTGCCCGCCGGATAGCTGATGCGGCTTACGCTTTGCGTACTCCTGCATATGTACCAGCGTCAGCATCTCGGCCACGCGGCTGGCGATTTCATCTTTCGGCAGGCGATCCTGCTTCAGGCCGAAGGCGATATTCTGCTCCACCGTCATATGCGGAAACAGCGCGTAGGACTGAAACATCATATTGATGGGACGCTGATACGGCGGCACATGGGAGAGATCCTGGCCATCAAGGACAATCTGTCCCGATGTCGGCGGCTCAAAACCTGCCAGCATGCGCAGCAGCGTGGATTTCCCACAGCCGGATGGGCCCAGCAGGGCAAATATTTCGCCTTTGTAAATCGTCAGATTGACATCATCAACCGCGTGCTGTCCGTCGAAGGATCTGGTCAGATTGCGGATTTCAAGCAGCGGCGTCAGCGCCTTAGCTGCTTTTTGTTGCGGACGGTGGACTGCGTCATTCACTACCTTTACTCTCCGGCGCTATTCGGATTACGGCGTGGCCGTAGAAAAGACAAAACAGAGGCCGGGCACCGAACCTCTGTTGCGTAGATTGCTGTCGGCGTGCAATCGCCGTCAGCTACTTGCCACTTTTAACTTTAGTCCATGCACGCGTACGCACGCGATCCAGTTTGGGATCCTGTACTTTCAGCACAAACAGTTTTGCCATGGTTTCCGGCGTGGGGAAAATGCCCGGATTGTTACGAACATCGGCACTGATAAGCGGTACTGAAGCCTTGTTGCCGTTAGCGTAAAACACCTTGTCGGACACATCGGCAATCACCTTCGGTTCCATCAGATAGTTGAGGAACTGATAGGCGGCATCGAGGTTCTTCGCGTCTTTAGGAATAGCCAGCATATCGAAGAACGCCAGCGCGCCCTCTTTTGGAATAGTGTAAGCGATATTGACGCCGTTCTTAGCTTCCACCGCGCGGTTCTTCGCCTGAAGAATGTCGCCGGCCCAGCCGATTGCCACGCAGGTATTGCCGTTCGCCAGATCGTTAATGTACTGCGATGAGTGGAAGTAGCGAATTGACGGCCGCAGTTTCAACAGCAGGTCGGTGGCGGCGCCCGAATAATCTTTTGCGTCAGAGCTGTTGGGATCTTTGCCCAGATAGTTAAGTACGGTAGCGAAAATCTCTTCCGGTGCATCAAGGAAGGAGACGCCGCAGCTTTTCAGCTTCTCAAGGTTTTCCGGTTTCAGCACCAGATCCCAGCTGTCGACCGGCGCATCTTTACCCAGCGCCGCCTTCACTTTTTCCACGTTATAGCCAATACCGGTGGTAGCCCACAGGTAAGGTATCGCGTATTTGTTGCCCGGATCGTGCTGCTCAACTTTTTTCAACAGGTCGGGATCGAGATTTTTGTAGTTCGGCAATTTGCTTTTATCGAGCGGCTGAAACACGCCCGACTGGAGCTGGCGCGCCAGAAAGCTGGAGGATGGCACCACCACGTCGTAGCCGGTGCTGCCCGCCATCAGTTTTCCTTCCAGCACCTCGTTGGAGTCAAACACGTCGTAGACAACCTTAACGCCGCTTTGCTTTTCGAAATTGGGCACCGTGTCCGCAGCGATATAATCTGACCAGTTATAAACGTGCAGCGTTTTATCAGCCGCACCTGCGCCAGCAACCATCATTACGCCCGCAACCACGCCAGACAACCATTTTTTACGCTGGTTGAACATGCTTTCCACCTCCACGACACGATCGGTAATAATCCCGGAATGACAGGGCCAACAACGAGGCCGCCGCCTGCAAAAAAGCAGCGCGAATCATGAATGATTATTCACTGCGCTGTGAACCGCCGCATCGCACCAGAAACGCAGCCCGGCAAGAATAGACCTCCAGGGCTTTTCAGACCAGCCCTCAGCGTAAAAAACGCCTTTTATCGAATCTAAAGGCATGATTCCTCTATGTGATACGCCGAAGGCGGCATAACCCGCGATAAATATCTGGCATTTTAGGGCAAAATGCAGAATAAAAGACGGTTTTGCATAATTATACAGCGCGATGGGAGAGAAGAGCGGCGGGAAAAGAGAGGGGATCGATACATTATCGATCCACAGAAGGTCTTAATGCAGATGATGGGGCGTATCAATAAGCGAACCGCGCTCTTCTTCTTCGCCAATGGCCAGCAGATGATTGGAGAAGGCTTCCATAATGACCATTGAGATCTGCTCTTCGCTCTGCTTCATAAAGTGAACGAACTGGCCGAAGGTCAGGCCCGCCTCGACGCAAAATGACTGGCAGACAATCAGCTTTGGCAGATTATCGTCCTGGATATCCACGAACGCTTTAACGGTAAGCGAGCTGGCGTTAATGAGCGAAAGATCGCCCACCAGCGGGATCAACGCCGTCGGTTTGACCTCGGCCAGCGCGGAAAACAGAATGACGTTGTCGACTAAATCCAGCTTGGCATCAAATACCCCGTCGAAATTTTGCATATGCGGCAGATGAAGCGCCTGGCATGAATCGCATTCAAACCAGGTGATGCTTTGCTGATCGAGCCAACGTCGTAGTAGATCGATATCGGGAACGACGAGTGAATCCATATGCTTGCTCTCTGACTGCCGGAAAATTGCGCCCTAGCTTACGGAAAAAAGCACGTAAACACCACGATTACGCGCTAAATATGCAGATTAACCCCCCGTTTTAAGACTGAAGCCGGGACGCGCCTGCTCTTCAATCCAGGCGATCATCATTCCGGCAATATTCAGGCCGGTGGTGCTCTCAATGCCTTCCAGCCCCGGCGAGGCGTTAACTTCCATCACCAGCGGCCCACGGCGGGCGCGCAGAATATCAACACCGGCCACATCCAGCCCCAGCGTATTGGCGGCCGCAATGGCGATGTCTCTTTCCTGTTCGGTAATCTGTACGCGCCGTGCCGTACCGCCGCGATGCAAATTAGAGCGGAAATCCCCTTCTCTTGCCTCGCGCTCGATGGCCGCCACCACGTCGCCGCCAATCACCAGGCAGCGGATATCTCTGCCGTGCGCCTCTTTAATAAATTCCTGCACCAGAATATGCGCATTGAGGCCGCGAAAGGCGTCGATCACACTCTCTGCCGCCTGCCGCGTTTCGGCCAGCACCACGCCGATACCCTGCGTGCCCTCCACCAGCTTCACTACCAACGGCGCGCCGCCGACCATCTCGATCAGATCGTGCGTGTCGTCCGGCGAATGTGCAAAACCGGTCACCGGCATGGCAATGCCCTGCCGTGCCAGAAGTTGTAAAGAGCGCAGTTTGTCGCGCGCGCGGGTAATGGCGACCGATTCATTGAGCGGATAGCTGCCGCACACTTCAAACTGGCGCAGCACGGCGGTGCCGTAAAAGGTAATCGCCGAACCGATGCGCGGTATCACCGCATCGAAATGCGCCAGTTGCCTGCCGCGATAGTGAATGGTCGACGACGCCGGATTGATATTCATGTAGCAGGAGAGCGGGTCGATCACCTCCATGCTGTGGCCGCGATCTTTGCCCGCCTCAAGCAGTCGCCGACATGAATAAAGCGAACCGTCTCTGGAAAGAATCGCAATCTTCACCCTTTTTCTCCGCTCCGCACGCTCACCGCGTCGCCCATCCCTGCTTGTGCAGATAATCCAGCATGAAAGGACGATTCTCTTTGATAATGGTTTTCTGGATGTGTTCGCTCCAGGTTTCACGACGGCGATTGCTGTCGCGGTTCATATAATACGCTTCCTGCTCGCTGTCGTAAGCTGCCAGTACGGCCGGGTCGATCGGTTGATAGCGATTTTCATGCACCAGCATCGCCGACGGCATGCGCGGCTTGTGCTGCGGCGACTGATCGGGCCAGCCAAGACAGAGGCCAAACAGCGGCAGAACAAACTTCGGCAGCGCCAGCAGTTCGGTCACTTCAGCAATATTGTTACGAATACCGCCAATGAAAACGCCGCCAAGACCGAGCGATTCGGCGGCGGTCATGGCATTTTGCCCCATCAGCGCGGTATCAACGCAGCCGAGCAATAGCTGTTCGGCCAGGCCAAGCTGCGCCTGCGGGCAAATTTGCTGGTGGCGATTAAAGTCCGCGCAAAACACCCAAAATTCGGCGGCCTGCCCCACGTAGTGTTGCCCACCGGTTAACGTCACTAGCTGCTCACGCAGGCTGCGGTCGGTAATACGAATTATGGATGAGCACTGCAAAAAGCTCGAGCTTGAAGCCGACTGCGCTGCGGCAATAATGGCATCACGCCGGGCGTCATCAATCGCGGCATCGGTAAAGGCCCGGATCGAGCGATGTGAGCAGAGTAGCTCAATGGTCGGCGTCATGGTTCACTCCTGATGGTTTTATTCGGCACACGCAAATAGTAAAACGTAAAATTCAGCCTGTAGCATAGCCTGCACGAATCAGATCAACAGGCAATTTCTTCTTTTATTAGCAGAATGAAGCGGGCATGATAACCGCCAGTGAGTTATAAATTGTGATGTAAGTCACATAGAAAATGGTTACCTCAAGGAGAATTCCATGTTTGCTGTGATTTTTGGCCGCCCGGGCTGCCCTTACTGCGTACGTGCTAAAGACCTGGCTGAGAAGCTGACTGAAGAGCGTGAAGACTTCAACTTCCGTTACGTCGATATCCATGCGGAAGGCATCACCAAAGCCGATCTTGAAAAAACCGTCGGCAAGCCGGTCGAAACCGTTCCGCAAATCTTTCTTGATCAGAACCACGTGGGCGGTTTCACCGATTTTGAAGCCTACGCCAAAGAGAATCTGGGTCTGTTTCAGTCATAACGCTGATGCCCATAAAAGAAGAAAGCCGAGAATATCGGCTTTTTTTTTGCGTGCGTTACGGGCAGTGCGTCAGCGATGCTGCTGCCAGAACATCATTCGCCAGAGCATAACCAGCAGCGCACCTGAGCCACACCAGAACACCGCACTGGTCACAAAAGCCACTTCCTGCACCAGGTCACCGCTGTTCGTAAACCAGGTATGCAGCGCGATCAGGCAGACCGGCGTTGCCAGCAGCGCGCCAAGCAGCGTGGCGACAAGCGGGGAAGATCGACAGAACAGCGCCGTCATGACGCCCGGAAGGATGAACATCAGCAGACCAAGCCGCGCATGCAGCTTCGCCGGATTCTCGCTGGACATCTGCGATCCTACTGCTAAAAATACGAGGCAAAAAAGAACAAAACTGCCCAGCACGCTTGTCCGCGACACGCCTTTCAGCATCATGAAACTTTCTTCCGGTAATTTATGACGTGAGTTTGTCAAAATAATTCGACACATTCGTTCGGTTAATCATGCTACAAGGACCCGTTAAAATTCATCACGGCTTTTACTGGCTGAAAAAGTATGAAGCGATTAAAATGGCGGCCATTATTTATGGCGCTGGGCTGTCGTTCTCTGATTAACCTGAACGCCGCCGCTGCTCTGTTGGCAGCGCGATAAATTTAGCTCAAAAAACCCGACTTATCAACATGTTACTCGTAAACAAGAAGTTAAAGCGTGAATATAAACGTCGCAGATTTGTTAATTGATAATGACATTCTGTTATTATTTGTTGTTCTCTCCCTCGGGCTCTGTTTAGGGAAATTACGACTTGGCTCAGTCCAACTCGGTAATTCCATTGGTGTTTTAGTCGTCTCGCTCCTGCTGGGACAACAACACTTTGGCATGAATACCGACGCGCTTAATTTGGGCTTTATGTTATTTATTTTTTGCGTCGGTATCGAAGTCGGCCCCAATTTCTTTTCCATTTTCTTTCGCGACGGCAAAAATTACCTCCTGCTGGCGCTGGTAATGGTGATCACCGCCGTGGTGACCGCGCTGGGGTTAGGCAAGCTGTTTGGCTGGGATATTGGCCTGACGGCAGGCATGCTGGCGGGTTCCATGACGTCAACGCCGGTGCTGGTGGGCGCAGGCGATACGCTGCGTCAGACGTTGAACGCCAGCCCGGCGCTGAATCATGCGCTGGATAACCTCAGTCTTGGCTATGCCTTAACCTATCTGATCGGCCTCGTCAGCCTGATTTTTGGCGCGCGCTACCTGCCGAAACTGCAACATCAGGATCTGCCCACCTGCGCCCAACAGATCGCGCGGGAACGCGGCCTTGATCCGGACAGCCAGCGCAAAATCTACCTGCCCGTGATTCGCGCTTACCGCGTCGGGCCGGAACTGGTCGCCTGGACCGACGGCAAAAATCTGCGCGAGTTAGGTATTTATCGGCAAACCGGCTGCTATATCGAACGCATTCGCCGCAACGGTATTCTGGCCAGCCCGGACGGCGATGCGGTGCTGCAACCGGGCGATGAGATCTCGCTGGTCGGCTATCCCGATGCCCATGCCCGCCTCGATCCCAGCTTTCGCAACGGCAAAGAAGTGTTTGACCGCGATCTGCTGGACATGCGCATCATTAATGAAGAGATCGTGGTAAAAAATAATAATGCGGTGAATAAGCGGCTCAGCCAGTTAAAATTAACCGATCATGGCTGCTTTCTGAATCGGGTGATCCGCAGTCAGATTGAGATGCCCATCGACAGCAGCATTATTCTTAATAAAGGCGACGTATTACACATCAGCGGTGAAGCCCGACGGGTTAAATCCATTGCGGATCGCATCGGATTCATCTCAATTCATAGTCAGGTCACAGACCTGCTCGCCTTTTGCGCCTTTTTTATTATTGGACTGATGATCGGTATGGTGACCTTCCAGTTCAGCAATTTTAATTTTGGTATTGGTAACGCTGCCGGCTTACTTTTTTCAGGAATTCTTCTCGGTTTTTTACGCGCTAACCACCCTACGTTTGGCTATATCCCGCAGGCGGCGCTGACAATGGTAAAAGAGTTCGGCCTGATGGTCTTTATGGCGGGCGTAGGATTGAGCGCAGGCAGCGGCTTATCGCGCGGGCTGGGCGATACGGGGCTGCTGATGCTGGGCGCCGGGCTGATGGTCAGCCTGCTGCCGGTCATCGCCAGCTTTTTATTTGGCGCCTGGGTATTGAAAATGAACCGCGCACTGCTGTTTGGCGCGATTATGGGCGCGCGCACCTGTGCGCCCGCAATGGAAATTATCAGCGATACCGCACGCAGTAATATTCCTGCGCTGGGCTATGCGGGCACCTATGCTATTGCGAACGTCCTGCTTACGCTGGCAGGTACGCTGATCGTAATAATCTGGCCTGCGCTGGGCGGATAAAAATTATTTCAGCACGCATGAGAACTTTTATTTCTCCGCGCAGTCCTAATTAGTGCCACTGCTTTTCTTTGAAATCCTAAATTGTGGAGCCCGTTAATCAAATGATTAGCGGGTTTTTCTTTTTCTGGCACCCCGTTTACCACCTGCTCCCCTGTCAGATCGTCATTAAACCTTAACAAAACCCTAACCACAGCGTCATTTCGGAATGAATCCGTTTATCTTCCTGACATCGGGTTTTATCTTATTGATCCTGAATTTTACGTCCGACGGCAGCTGTCGTCGAACCGATGAGGAGATAATGAATGGAAGAGTTGAACCGGACGCTGTTTCTCTGGATCAATGCCAGCGCCAGTGCGCCGGAGTGGTTGATTTCGCTGGCGGTATTCATTGCACGCGATCTGATTGCCGTTGTTCCCCTGCTGGTGGTGGCGATGTGGTTTTGGGGGCCAAAGGGGCAACTGACTTTGCAGCGCGAGCTGGTGATCAAAATCGCCATTGCGCTGGCGTGGGCGCTCAGCCTTTCCTGGTGCATAGGCAATCTCTTCCCGCATCCACGTCCGTTTATGCTCGGTCTGGGTCATCAGTTACTGAAGCACGCCCCTGACGACTCCTATCCCAGCGATCACGGTACGGCAATATTTACCTTTGCCATTGCCTTTATCTGCTGGCATCGTGTGTGGTCCGGCGCGGTGCTGATGATTGTCGGCGCCGCTATCGCCTGGTCGCGGGTCTATCTCGGCGTGCACTGGCCGATGGATATGCTTGGTGGCCTGTTGGTCGGCATGCTCTCATGCCTGTTCGCCCAGATGGCGTGGATGTTTTGCGGTGAACGCGTGCTGGCCACCACCTCGTGGCTCTATCGCCAACTCTTTGCCATTCCGATTCGTAAAGGCTGGGTACAGAATTAAACCGGCACAAAAAAGGCAGCCGCAACGGCTGCCTTTTTCAGGTCAGGACTTATCAGGAAAACCATTTCCCAAACCAGCCGTTCATTTTCATCATAACGAAATCAACAATACGGCTGAAAAATCCGCCTTCGTTAACGTCCTGCATCACCACCAGCGGGCGCTGTTCGATCGTTTTACCGTCGAGCTGAAAGTTAATCGTCCCAACCTGCTGATCCTTCTTCAGCGGCGCGGTCAGCTGTGGCTGTGAGAGCGTAAAGCTCGCCTTCAAATTTTTCGCCTGTCCTTTCGGCAACGTGATCGCCGCATCTTTCGCCACCCCCAGATTGACGGTATCGCTGTCGCCATACCACACGCGCTGGCTGGCAAACGGCTTGCCTGATTTAATGGGCGTGATGGTTTCAAAGAAGCGGAATCCCCACGTCAGCAGCTTCTCGCTCTCCCGGAAGCGAATGCCATCCGTCGCTGCGCCGAGCACCACCGAGATCAGGCGCTGATCGCCCGCTACCGCGGAAGCCACAAGGTTATGGCCCGCGCCATCGGTATGCCCGGTTTTGATGCCGTCCACCTTCAGGTTGCTGCTCCACAGCAGCCGGTTGCGGTTATGCTGCCGAATGCCGTTAAAGGTGAACTCCTTTTCCTGATGGATTGCATACTCTTCAGGCACGTCGCGGATCAGCGCCTGACCAATCAGCGCCATATCGCGCGCGGTGCTGTACTGTCCGTCGGAATCAAGGCCGTGAACGGTTTTAAAATGCGTGTTTTGCAGGCCAAGCGCATTGACGTAGTTGTTCATCAGGCCGACGAACGCATCCTGACTGCCCGCCACATAATCTGCCAGCGCGATGCTTGCATCGTTGCCGGATTGAATAATGATGCCTTTGTTCAGTTCGGAAACAGGGATGCGATCGCCGGGTTTGAGAAACATCAGCGACGACCCTTTCAAAATGGGATTACCGGTCGCCCAGGCATCTTTACCCACCGTCACCATATCGTCAGTGGTGATCTTGCCGGACTTGATTGCCTGACCACTGACGTAGCTGGCCATCATTTTTGTCAGGCTGGCAGGATCGAGACGGTCATCAGCATGGGACTCAGCCAGCACTTTGCTACTGTTATAGTCCATAAGAATCCAGGCTTTCGCTTCAATTTGCGGCGGCGCGGGGGGCTCTTCGGCGTGGGCAAGAGTAACAAAAAGTAAAGAGAAGGTAGCGGAGATCGCAACGGCGCGGACGGCGGCAGAATGATGCATTTTCTTCATGGCAGAACCCAAGTATCCATTTGAATGAGCGCTGTTTTTGGAGCGCTGGCGAGCGTAAACCTTCCCACGCTATCGCGTCTTCTCACCGATTAGAACAGTTCATTCGTAAAGTTTTCTAGAGTTTATTAGAAATATATTAGAAACATGCCTCATCAGCCCTTTCAACCTCTTTACAGCGTCGAAAAAGCCAGGTGAATTCTGATTTACCGTCACACTGTTAAGTTCGTCACAAAATTCTACTAATCTGAAGCAAACCCGCAGAGGAGTGGCGACGATGGATTTAGCTTTATTCGATCTTGATGAAACGGTGATCAGCGAAGACAGTACCGGACTCTGGCTACGCTGGCTGGTTTCGCAGGGATTCGCACCAGCCGGGCTTATTGATGAAGAACAGGCGCTGATGACGCAGTATTATCAGGGCACGTTGCGTATGGAAGAGTATATGGCCGCGACGCTTTCTCCGCTTGCCGGCATGGGCACGCTCACCGTGACCGGCTGGGTCAGACGTTTTATTCAGCGTGATATCGTGCCGCGCGTCTACCCTTCCGCTCATGAACGCATGGCATGGCACCACGCGCGCGGTGACAAGGTGATGGTCGTGTCAGCCAGCGGCGAGCATCTGGTTGTTCCTATCGCGCAGCGTCTGGGCGCTCACGGCGCGCTGGCCATTGGCGTTGAGATCCTTGATGACCGCTACAGCGGCCAGACCTACGGTACGATGACCTATAAAGAAGGAAAAGTGACGCGCCTGAACGACTGGCTGGCGGAGCAGAAAGACGCGGCCTACGAGCGCACCTGGGCCTACAGCGACTCGATGAATGACCTGCCGATGCTGGAGCACGCCGATCACGCTTTTGTCATTAACCCCGCAGAGCCGCTGCACCTTGTGGCACAGCAGCGCGGTTGGGAAATTTGTCACTGGCAGCGATAGCGCCAGTCCGGCCTGGCTACTCTGCCAGGCCTACTTTGAGTAGTTTACCGTTACGTTCATCGGTCAATACATAAAGATAGCCGTCAGGCCCCATTCTGACGTCGCGAATACGCTCGCCGCGATCGCTGAGCAGCCGTTCTTTTTCTGTCACGCTATCGCCGTTCACCGACAGATGGATCAGGTTTTTTTCCTTCAGCGCGCCGATGAACAGTGAGTTTTTCCACTGCGGGAAACGCGCACTGTTGTAAAAAGCCATGCCGCCGATCGCGGGTGATACCTTCCACCAGAAAGCAGGCTGCTCGGTTCCGGCCACTTCGCCGCCTTTCGATCCCGGCACCTTTTCGCCGCTGTAATCGAGGCCCCACGTCGCCAACGGCCAGCCGTAGTTTTTCCCTTTGCGAGGGATATTCACCTCATCGCCCCCGCGCGGCCCGTGCTCGCTCTCCCAGATTTCCTTCGTCCATGGGTTCAGCGCGATGCCCTGTGGATTGCGCACGCCCAGCGCCCAGATCTCTGGCCTGGCCCCCGCTTTGTTTACAAAAGGGTTGTCTTTCGGCACGCTGCCGTCGGCGTTCAGCCGGACGATTTTCCCGGTCAGCGCAGAGAGATCCTGCGCCGTTTCAGCGTGAAAATTATCCCCAAAGGTGATCCAGACAAAGCCATCATTATCGAAGGCGATGCGCGATCCCAGGTTGGCCCCGCTGGAAAGCGCCGGCTGCTGACGAAGCACGGTTTTCAGATTGGTCAACCGCGCGTTATCGTCGCTGAGCGTGCCGTAACCCACTACTGCGCCCGCGCGCCCGTTATGGTCAGCCTCTGTCCACGTCAGCCAGACGCGACGGCTTCGCGTAAAGTCAGGCGCCAGCACCACATCAAGTAGCCCGCCCTGCCGCTCAGCCCAGACTTTTGGCACACCGCTGATGGGCTGGGACAATCCTTTACCCTGCCGCCAATAGCGCAAACTACCCGACCGCTCGGTGATCAGCATTCCCTGATTGTCGGGCAGAAATGCGACAGCCCACGGATGATCTAACCCGGTTTGCACCTCTTCCACGCTGACTTTTTCCGCCAGCGCGTTCTGGCTGAATAACAGCGAGGCAGCAACAGCCGCGGCCGTAAGCAGACGAGACATGCCTTTTCCTCTTTATGATGAGCGTTGTTTAAATTTAGTGAAAAAATATTGAGAAGGAGGAGACTTTACAAAAGCTTAAGGAAGACCTATTAAATGGTGTAAACGTTTCATCATCGATAAATCAGAAAAATATCTTTCGGACAATGTAAAAACATCTTTTTTAAACCCCTCGACTTTTTGAAACCCGATATTTGAGCATCATCCAATATTCCTGTAATGGCAAAATTAACCATACCAATATATTTTGGCGCTGGTTTGATTAATGGTCGTATCAAATATAAAAAAACGGGCCAGCGCCCGGTTTTTTAAGAGTTATTTACCCTTTAAGGATGGGGTCAGGACGTTTGTTAAGCGGTGTGAGCTACCATTCTAAGTGTTGTCCTGTTGCAAAAATGTCACAGAACAATCCCCATGGAGCATACAGGGCGATACGTATTCTACAGTTTCTATAATTTAAGTCACCAAGATAAATCTTGGCTGTATTAAGAAATGGTTTTATCTCCTGATAAAAAATCATTCATAATCAACTAATGAATGTACTAATTAGCCGCCATATGTTAAAATACTCTATGTTAATTCATTGAAGTTTAGAGATGGAGCCAATTTTGAACGATATGGATTTTATAAATGATCTCAAGGCTAATGGCTTTACTGACAAAGATATAAGTCGATTACGTAACATAGTTGAGAGTGTTCCTACTAAGGATCAAACGTTTGCTTCTATAGTACTTGACTTGAGCAAACGTTTTTGGGGTGGAGTTATTTCTTTAGCAATCATTGCAATTTGTTTCATCTTTGGCTTACTTCATGCTGATGAAAAAAGCAAAGTAATTTCATATTTCATTGGTGCCATATTCGGAGTAACGGTTGTATATATTGTTACTCCTATGAAACTCGCCTGGAAAGCTTATCGTTACATGGCTAAGAATAAGTAAAATTATTTGGGATCAGTATTCATATCTTTAATGTTAATGCCGATCTCTATTCCTTTCTTTGCCGCACCAGCTCCTTTTAGTGCGAGAGCTGGTTTACTCATTGCCTGAACTTTTCTGTAATAGTCTGATGGAAGATAGTTGAATAGCCTCCATGCCTCAGGTTTTAAAGTTAGCTTCAAAACCCCATAATACGATGTAGTAAAATCAACGGCTTGGTACGCCAATAATCCTAACCTTTTGTCGAAGCCCATGAATTCAGCCACGTCTTCATATGCATCTCTTGCAAAATTTGAAGGGTTAGTGCTACCTGCAATTTTCTGGATATTCTCTGTTAGCGAACCGAAGCCATTGAAGACGAGACTACCGCCTGCGACAACTCCGACTACGTTTCCGGTTACTATGGATCCGGCTACTAAAGTAGCACCTGCCACCATTTGTAATCCGCCCACTACAACACCTATGCCATCTATTATATAATCGATGATTTTTTCATGATCATGGTAGAACTGAACTGAAGCAGACACTACAGCGTGACCTGAACGAAGCATCCTGTCTTGTATGGTTAGATATTCATACTCTTGTTTGAGATTCTTTATGCAAGCCTGGCACTCATTATCAGTACTGGCTGAGCGAATAGCATTAAGCTGAAGGGTGATGAATGATTGAATTTCATCCTTAAAATTCATCCTGAGCATTGCGTCCTGGATATGCAGCAATGATAGTGTATTAGCAATGCTATTAAGCTGATTTGCCTGGAGGTTTGCCATTGTCTGATAGTAATTTGAAAATCTCCCTGAATTCGCGTAGTTGTCCATAACAGTCCCATTGTGTCATCATATGCTCAGTAATTTTATTTAAACAGATATCATTGAGTAATCAAAGGGAGTTTTGAATATGAGTACCGATCTTTACCTGAGAATTGATGGCATCAACGGTGAGTCACAGGATTCTAACCACAAGGGTTGGATCAACATCGACTCATTCTCTTGGGGTGCAAGCCAGGCTGCAAACATGAGTGTTGGTGGTGGTGGTGGAGCTGGCAAGGTTCAGTACCGGGATCTCACTGTACATGCGAACATCGACAAGGCAATTCCAGCAATCATGCGTTATCTCTCCAACGGTAAACACATAACTAAGGTTGAACTGGCCATATGCAAAGCCGGAGGAACTCAGATTGAGTATTGTCGTATTACCCTTGAGGATGTACTGATCATCGATGCTATGTTCAATGGTGCAAGCCAGCGTGACCTTGTTGGTATGATCTACCAATTCCAGGCTGCTAAGGTCAAGACCCAGTACTGGGAACAGTCTACAACTGGTGGCAGAGGTGCTGAAACTCAATCGAGCTGGAACATTAAAGAAAACCGCGAATAAGCTTAATAGGATGCGTTCTAAAAGGTTTAAAATAACTTTCAGAATCATACTGAACCTTAATATTACAGACGCGTTAGAATGCGTCTGATTCCCAGCTTAACCCACAATCCTCGTTCTCTCTGTCCATCAGTTCCTTATCAGACGGGTTCGCGTCAGCAGTTCTGGCTCATCTGTGATGCTGCTGTCCGTAAGGCATTCACTGAGGCAAAACAGCGCTATGGTGCTCCGCGCCTTGCTAATGGGCTATCGGAGTACAACATCAAAACCATTGCCACCAGTTTGTGTCGTCAGGGACTGCGGGCGAAAGCCGCGCGGAAGTTCAGCCCGGTGAGCTATCGGAGGCATGGCCTGACGGTATCAGAAAATCTGTTGAAACAGGACTTTTGTGCCGCCGCCCCAAACCAGAAGTGGGCAGGTGACATCATGTATCTGCGCACGGAAGAAGGCTGGCTGTATCTGGCGGTGATCATTGACCTGTAGTCACGTGCTGTCATTGGCTGGTCGATGTCATCGTAGATGACATCACAACTTGCCTGCGATGCTTTGCAGATGGCGCTCTGGCGGAGTAAGCGCCCGAAAAATGTTATCGCTCACACCGATCACGGAGGACAGTACTGTTCAGCAAACTATCAGGCGCTGCTGAAGCGATATAATCTGCTCGGCAGCATGAGCGCAAAAAGTTGCTGTTACGATAATGCCTTCGCGGAAAGCTACTTTCACTCACTGATGGTGGAATGTATCTGCGGAGAACGCTTCAGCAGCCGAGAAATAATGCGAGGCACGGTATTTAATTATATTGGGTGCGATTACAATCGCTGGTGACGTCATAGTGCCTGCGGCGGACTCAGCCCGGAACAGTTTGAAAACCAGCCCCTCGCTCAGGATCGCTTCCACAATATGTGGGTAGGAACAGATCTCATCTGCCGTTCTCTGGTGGAACCTTGTTGCTGCCTATCACTTGACCAGCGTATATAGCTATACAATTTCGACTTGGACATCTGTAGAATCGCAGCCCTATCAATTATAAACATGATAAATTCTTGACCTTATGAGCAATGTAATACATACCCCTCGTGTAGGATTTATATCGTTAGGCTGCCCTAAAAACCTGGTCGATTCTGAGCGGATCCTGACCGAACTTCGTACCGAAGGCTATGATGTGGTGCCACGTTATGACGATGCAGAAATCGTTATCGTTAACACCTGCGGTTTTATCGACAGTGCCGTGCAGGAGTCGCTTGAAGCCATTGGCGAAGCGCTGAACGAAAACGGCAAGGTGATCGTAACCGGCTGTCTGGGCGCGAAGGAAAACCAGATCCGCGAAGTGCATCCGAAAGTGCTGGAGATCACCGGCCCACACAGCTACGAGCAGGTGCTCTCACATGTGCATCGCTATGTACCAAAGCCGCAGCATAACCCCTTTACCAGCCTGGTGCCGGAACAGGGCGTGAAGCTGACGCCGCGTCATTATGCCTACCTGAAAATTTCAGAAGGCTGTAACCATCGCTGTACCTTCTGCATTATTCCTTCAATGCGAGGCGATCTCGACAGCCGGGCGGTAGGCGAGGTGCTGGACGAAGCGCGGCGCCTGGTGGAAGCCGGTGTGAAAGAGCTGCTGGTGATTTCGCAGGACACGTCAGCCTACGGCGTGGATGTGAAGCACCGTACCGGGTTCTGGAACGGCCAGCCGGTGAAAACCAGCATGGTCAGCCTGTGCGAACAGCTGGCGAAGCTCGGCGTGTGGGTGCGCCTGCACTACGTTTATCCCTATCCACACGTGGACGACGTGATCCCACTGATGGCGGCAGGCAAGGTGTTGCCCTATCTGGATATTCCCCTTCAGCACGCCAGCCCGCGCATTTTAAAGCTGATGAAGCGTCCCGGCGCCGTCGAACGCACGCTGGAACGCATCAAGCGCTGGCGCGAAATCTGTCCGGAACTGACGCTACGCTCGACGTTTATTGTCGGTTTTCCCGGCGAGACGGAAGACGATTTTCAGATGCTGCTCAACTTCCTGAAAGAGGCACGGCTGGATCGCGTCGGCTGCTTTAAATACAGTCCGGTTGAGGGCGCGACGGCCAACGATCTGCCGGACCCGATCCCGGAGTCGGTGAAGGAAGATCGCTTCAACCGCTTTATGCAGCTTCAGCAGGCTATTTCAACGGAACGTTTGCAGGAAAAAATCGGCCGCAACATTGCTGTCATTATTGATGAAGTGGATGAGGAAGGCGCGATTGGCCGAAGCATGGCCGATGCGCCGGAGATTGACGGTGCGGTTTACCTTAACGGCGAGACGAACCTCAAGCCAGGCGATATTATTCATGCGGTGGTGGACAACGCCGACGAATACGATCTCTGGGCGACAAGAATCTGAGGCAGGGTGTGGTTTTCTTTGTGCCAGGCGACTGGCGCTTAGCAGCCCTTCGCATCAGCCAAACGCCGCCTGATGCTTTTTCTTTCGCGCCAGGTAATCTGCATCCGCACGCAGCTTGTCCCACTCTGCTTTAAAAATTGCGGCGGCTGCGGCTTTTTCATCATTCAGCTCGCGCGGCAGCTCGTTGCGATCGGCATCATATTTCCGGCCGCCCTTGTGATTGGCATAACGACGCGCGCGGGTATATCCCATCTGAATAAACTTGCGCGCCATATCCATCCCCACAAAATCATCTTTCGCACGGTATTCCTCAAACAGCGTCATGATCGCCCGGGAGGAAACTTTCGCGATCTCAGCGGTCTTAAACCGCCAGTGCGGCAGAATTTCACTCTTATAAGGTTCAACCATCAGCACGCCCTGCTCGCCGCGTCCCACCTGATAGCGCTCAGGATGCTTGCGAAAATCGATTGTTTTGAAGTCCTGCTGATAATCAAATTCCTTCACCGTGCCATCTCCTGAGTAAAACATTCAGTCTGGCACAAAATCGGCGAAGCCGCGCCCGCCGGAACCGGGCGCTGAAGGGAAAGGTCAGGTTTTCAGTTTCGGATCAAGCGCGTCGCGCAGGCCGTCACCAAGGAGATTGAAAGCCAGCACCGTGAGAAAAATCGCCAGGCTGGGGAAAATCGCCACGTGCGGCGCCATCACCATATCCGCGCGCGCCTCGTTCAGCATCGCGCCCCACTCCGGCGTGGGTGGCTGTGCGCCAAGTCCGAGAAAAGAGAGGCTCGCCGCCGTAATAATCGACGTGCCGATACGCATGGTGAAATAGACCACAATGGACGAGATGGTGCCGGGCAGAATGTGCCGCATAATAATCGTGAAGTCAGAGGCGCCAATACTGCGCGCCGACTCGATAAAGGTCATCTGTTTCAACACCAGCGTATTGCCGCGCACCAGACGGGCAAAAGCGGGCACGCTGAATACCGCGACGGCGATGATCACATTCGACATGCCGGTGCCCATGATGGCCACAATCGCAATCGCCAGCAGGATACCGGGGAACGCGAACAGCACGTCGCTGATGCGCATGATGATGCGATCCCACCAGCCCTCGTAATAGCCCGCCAGCAGACCAAGCGCGGTGCCGATAGCGGCACCGATTGCGACGGACACAAAGCCGGAAATCAGCGACAGCCGCGTGCCAAGCAGTACGCGACTGAAAATATCGCGTCCAAGCGAATCGACGCCAAACCAGTGCATACCGGACGGCCCTTCGGTCAGGCGATCGTAATCAAAATAGTTTTCAGCATCGAACGGCGCAATCCAGGGCGCCAGCACCGCCACGACGATCAGCAGTAAGATGAACAGGCCCGCCATCAGCGCCACCGGCTGACGGCGAAAACGGCGCCAGAACTCCCGCCAGGGCGTGCGAACGCGATGCTGATTGATGGTTGGCATCGCGGCCTGTGCCGCGCTTCGTCGCCAGTTTTTCATCGCGTGTCCTTATTTGTAGCGAATCGCGGGGTTGATTGCGGCATACAGCATATCGACAATCAGGTTGATAAGAATGAATTCCAGCGAAAAAAGCAGCACTTCCGCCTGTACCACCGGGTAGTCGCGCATTTCTACCGAATCCACCAGCAGTCGTCCCAGCCCCGGCCAGTTAAAAACCACCTCAACGACAATGGAACCGCCCAGCAGAAAGCCGAACTGTAATCCCATCATGGTCACCACCGGGATCATCGCGTTGCGCAGGCCGTGCTTGACCACAACCCAGCTTTCGCGCACGCCTTTCGCCCGCGCCGTACGCATATAGTCTTCCTGCATAACCTCAACGAACGACGCGCGGGTAAAACGCGCCATCACCGCTGCAACGGCGGCACCAAGCGTAATGGAGGGCAGAATATAGTGTTTCCAGCTGTCTGCGCCGACGGTGGGCAGCCAGCCCAGTTCGACAGAGAACACCTGCATCATCAGCATGCCGAGCGCGAAGGCGGGAAACGAGATGCCCGACACCGCCAGCGTCATGCCGAGCCGATCCGGCCAGCGGTTGCGCCAGACCGCCGAAACAATCCCAATCGTCATACCAAAGATCACCGACCACACCATACTGCTGAGCGTCAGCCACAGCGTCGGTAAAAATCGCAGCGCGATTTCCTCTGAAACGGGTCGCTTTGACACCATCGACAGGCCGAAATCGCCTCTCACGGCATGGCTGATAAAATGCCAGAACTGCTGAAGCAGCGGCTGATCCAGCCCCAACTGCTGACGAACCATCGCCACCACGGTGGCATCCGCTTCCGGCCCTGCCACCAGCCGCGCCGGGTCGCCGGGCAGCATATGCACGAACAGAAACACCAGCACCGCCACGATCAGCAGAGTTGGGATCAGCCCCAGTAAGCGTCTGAAGAAATAGTTAAGCATGCGTTATCCTGCGCATCGCGCGGCTGCGCCTCTCTCCGGAGCCGCAGCCGCAGCGAACGCTGTTACTTCAGTTCGGCTTCATCAAAGCTGAACGAGGTGTCAGGCATGACGTAGAAGCCCGTCAGGTTTTTCGTTTTTGCTGAAACCAGCTTTTCGACCACCAGCGGCGCCCATGGCTGATCTTTCCAGATGCGCGACTGCGCGTCTTTATACAGCGAGGCTTTCTTCTCGCCGTCGGTGGTTTTCAACGCGTCGGCCAGGTCTTTATCCACCTGCGGATTGCTGTAGAACGCCGTGTTGAAGATGGTCGGCGGCCAGGACTGCGTATCAAAGAGCGGCGTCAGCGCCCAGTTCGCTTCGCCCGTCGACGCAGACCAGCCGGTATAGAACATACGCACGCCGCTCTCTTTCTGGCCCTTACCTTCCACTTCCGCCGCACGCTGGCCGGCATCCATCGCCGTGACTTTCACCTTAATGCCCACCTGAGCAAGCTGCTGCTGGGTGAACTGCAACACCTTTTGCGCCGTGCTGTGGTTATGTGAAGACCAGAGCGTGGTTTCGAAACCGTTTGGATAACCCGCCTCTTTCAGCAACTCGCGCGCCTTCGCCGGATTGTACTGCGGCGCCGCAAAGCTTTCTGAATACTGGATAGCCGGCGGCACGATGCCGGTGGCAGGCGTGGCGTAACCGGCGAAAGCCACCTTCACCAGCGCCTGACGGTTGATCGCATAGTTGATCGCTTCGCGCACTTTAGGATTATCAAACGGCTTCTGCGTGACGTTGAAACTGATATAGCGCTGCATGATCGACGGCGACGTGGTCAGATCCAGTTTGGCATTGCTCTCCAGACGCTTCGCCTGCTCATAAGGGATAGGGAACGCCAGGTTGGCTTCGCCGGTTTGCAGCATCGCGGCGCGCGTGTTGTTGTCCACAACCGGACGCCAGGTGATGGTATCCAGTTTCGGATAGCCTTTTTTCCAGTAGCCGGCAAACTTTTTCACCTTGACGAAATCGGTCTGATTCCAGTTCTCCAGTTCGTACGGGCCGGTTCCCACCGGATGAAAACCGATGTCCTTGCCGTACTTCTTCAGCGCAGTGGGCGAAATCATCGCTGCCGCCGGGCTTGCCAGGGTGTTAATAAAGGCGGAGAACGGCTGCTTGAGGGTGATTTTCACCGTTACGGGATCGACCACTTCGGTGGTGCCGATGGATTTAAACAGGTTATAGCGCTTCAGATGGCTGTCGGGATCGCTGGCGCGATCGAGGTTAACCTTGACCGCTTCGGCATTGAAGTCGCTGCCGTCCTGGAATTTAATGCCTGAACGCAGTTTGACGGTGTACGTCAATCCGTCCGGGCTGGCCTGATAGCTCTCTGCCAGCACGTTAATTAACTTCATATCTTTATCAAAGCCAAACAGGCCCTGATAGAAAGATTTCGCTACCGCCTGCGACAGCGTGTCGTTGGCGTCGTAAGGATCGAGCGTGGTGAAATTGGACCCTACGGCGATCACCGCATCCTTTGCCGCCCACGCGGGTAGCGCCGCAATACTGCCCAGCAGGCCAGCGGTTAACAGCAACTTACGTTTTTGAATCATCATCTCGTCTTCCTCTTAATCCTTTGTCGATGTTGTGCTGCAAATCAGCCGCCGACTGCATGGCGGGCAACGTAGTGTCCTGCGCTCACTTCAATAAGCTGTGCCACCACCGGCTCATCGCCCAGGGCGCGGATCGGGCTGGGAATTTCATCAACCAGTAGCGCTCGTTCACGGCGTCGATGAGCCGGGTCCGCCACCGGCACCGCCGACATCAGCTTGCGCGTGTAGGGATGCTGCGGATTTTCAAATACAGACTGACGCGGGCCGATCTCAACAATCTGCCCCAGATACATCACCGCCACGCGGTGGCTGATCCGTTCCACCACCGCCATATCGTGAGAGATAAACAGAAAGGCAATGCCAAACTCGCGCTGGAGATCGAGCATCAGGTTAACGATCTGCGCCTGAATGGAGACGTCCAGCGCGGAAACCGACTCGTCGGCGATCACCACCTTTGGGTTAAGCGCCAGCGCGCGCGCAATACAGATGCGCTGCCGCTGACCGCCGGAAAATTCATGGGGATAGCGACGCGCGTGCTCCGGCAAAAGGCCAACGCGCTCCAGCAGCCAGGCCACGCGATCTTCCGCCGCCTGCCCTTTTGCGATGCCGTGCACCAGCAGCGGCTCCATAATTGAAAAGCCGACCGTCAGTCGCGGATCCAGCGAGGCGTAGGGGTCCTGAAAAATAAACTGAATATCACGCCGCAGATGTGAAAGCGCCGGGCCGGTGAGGGTATCAATTCGCTGGCCGTTAAAGGTAATGGTGCCGCCCTGGCTTTCAACCAGCCGCAGCAGCGAGCGTCCGGTGGTGGACTTGCCGCAGCCGGACTCTCCCACCAGCGCCAGCGTTTCGCCCGCGCGCAAATCAAAACTAACCTTCTCCACCGCGTGCACGCGCCGCGTCACGCGGTTCAGAATGCCGCTGCGAATATCGAAGCGGGTTACCAGATCGCGCACCTGTAGCACCGGCTCACCGTCCGCGACCACGGTATCCTGGGGAGTGTCATCATTATCATGCCCAATCAGCGGGAAATGCGCCGGCAGCGCTCTGCCGGTCATCGCCCCCAGTTTTGGCACGGCGGCCAGCAGCGCGCGCGTATAGTCGCGCTGCGGACGCTGAAAAATCTCGTCGACGCTGCCGGTTTCCATTACGTCGCCGCGATACATGACCTGCACACGATCGGCCATTTCCGCCACCACGCCCATATCGTGGGTGATAAAAATCACGCCCATCTGCATCTCTTTTTGCAATACGCGGATCAGTTGCAGGATCTGCGCCTGGATGGTGACGTCAAGCGCTGTGGTCGGCTCATCGGCAATCAGCAGCGCCGGTCGGCAGGAGAGCGCCATGGCTATCATCACCCGCTGACGCATCCCGCCGGAAAGCTGGTGCGGAAAACGGGAAAGTACGTTTTTCGCTTCGGGAATACGCACCAGGTCGAGCATCCTTTCGGCTTCCTTCAGCGCGTCACGATGGCTTTTTGCCTGATGCAGACGAATGGATTCAGCGATCTGCTCGCCCACCGGGAAAACCGGATTGAGCGAGGTCATCGGCTCCTGGAAAATCATCGCCATATCGGCGCCGCGAATGCCGCGCAGCTGCGACTGACGCAGCGTGGCAAGGTCAATAAGCTCGCCGTTACGCCGACGCAGCCACATCTCGCCGCTGTCGATAATGCCGCCGCCCTGCTCCACCAGACGCATCAGCGCCAGTGACGTCACCGATTTTCCTGAGCCGGATTCTCCGACGATCGCCAGCGTTTCGCCGCGCTTCACCTCCAGCGAAAGATTTTTCACCGCCTGAATCCTTTCGCCTTCCTGCTGAAAACTGACGCGCAGATTTTTGACCGAAAGTACCTGTTCCTCTGGTGACTGCATTATGCTCAAGCCTGTTTATTGTTGACGGTAGATGCCGACGTTTGGCGCGTCGCCCACGTAACCGTAGCCGCGATACATGCCTTCACTGTTAAAAGGCAGCGCGATATTGCCTTCGCGATCGATAGCAATCAGGCCGCCGCTGCCGCCGAAAGCGGGAATTTTTTCCATGATCACGCGGTCGGTCGCCTCCTTTAATGACAGGCCTGCATACGCCATCAGCGCAGCGATGTCGTAGGCGGCCAGCGTACGCATATAGACTTCACCGGTGCCGGTACAGGAGACGGCAACGTTTGCGTTGTTGGCATAGCAGCCCGCGCCGATGACGGGGGAATCCCCTACGCGTCCCGCCTGTTTATTGGTCATTCCGCCGGTTGAGGTGGCCGCCGCCAGATCCCCTGCAAGGTCGAGCGCCACCGCGCCGACGGTGCCGAATTTGCGATCCGGGTCGAGCGGATCGCCCGAGGACTGTGCGGCGCCATCGTGGTCGAGCAGCACCTGCTCAGACGCCAGCGCGCGTTCGAGCTGCTCGCGGCGTTCATCGGTTGAGAAGAAGTCCGGCGCAACGCGTTCAAGGCCGCGTTCGGCCGCAAATTTTTCTGCGCCTTCGCCAATCAGCAGCACGTGCGGGCTGTGCGCCAGCACCTCACGCGCCGCCAGCACCGGGTTGCGAATGCGGCTGACGCCCGCGACGGCACCCGCTTCCAGCGTGCGGCCATCCATCACGCTGGCATCGAGCTCATGCGTACCCGCATGCGTAAATACCGCGCCTTTGCCTGCGTTAAACAGCGGACACTCTTCAAGCAGCCGTACCGCCTCGGTGACCGCATCCAGCGCGCTGCGTCCTTCCGCCAGCATCGCCTGGCCGCGTGACACAATGTCTGACAGCGCCTGAATGTACGCCTGCTCTTTTTCCGCGCTCATACTGGCGCGGGCGATAGCGCCTGCGCCGCCGTGGATGGCAATTGCTGCTTTGACCATAACGCCTCTGTCGTGACCGCCAAATCAGCATGAAAAACACTGAGTTAGGCTGCATTTATTTGGAATAAGCCGTTTTTGACTATAGGCAGCCTGTAAAGTGATGTAAAGCACAAAGGTTGCTGGCTGATAATAACGAAAAGTTATAACTCATGCCGGACGGGGCGTTTACGTGACCCTAAGGCAAATTGCCGTCATAATAAAAGCATCTGATTGATTAGCGCGCGTGCAGGCGCGCCGGAGAACGTATGGAACCCTTTACCACAGGACTGATTTCCCTGGATGACGCGCTGGCCACGATGCTGGGCCAAATTACCCCGCTTACCGATGATGAAACGCTGTCGATTACCGATGCCGCAGGTCGCATAACCGCTGAAGAGGTGATTTCACCGATTGATGTGCCCTCTTTTGCTAACTCCGCCATGGATGGTTATGCCGTGCGGCTGGCAGATATACAGAATGAAAAACCGCTTTACGTAGCAGGCAAAGCGTTTGCCGGCGCGCCCTTTTCCGGCGAATGGCCCGCAGGAAGCTGTATCCGCATTATGACCGGCGCACCGGTGCCGCCGGGTGCGGATGCGGTGGTGATGCAGGAGCAGACCGAACAGGACGGCGAGGCGATCCGCATTACCGCGCCGGTGGCGGCCGGGCAAAATATCCGGCTGCCGGGTGAAGATATTCGGCGCGGCGCCCGCGTGCTGCGAGCCGGAACGCGCCTGGGCGCGGCGGAGCTTCCGCTGCTGGCCTCATTAGGCGTGGCCGAGGTAAACGTCATTCGCCGCCTGCGGGTTGCGGTATTTTCAACCGGCGACGAGCTCCAGCCGGTCGGCCAGCCGCTGGGTGCCGGGCAGATTTACGACACCAACCGCTTTGCCGTCTCGCTGATGCTGCATAAGCTGGGCTGCGAGGTGATTGATCTTGGTATCATTCGTGACGATCCTGACGCGCTGCGCGCCGCGTTTCAGCAGGCGGACAGCCAGGCCGACGTTACCCTCAGCAGCGGCGGCGTTTCTGTTGGCGAAGCGGATTACACCAAACAGATGCTGGAAAGCTTAGGGGAAGTCACCTTCTGGAAGCTGGCCATCAAACCCGGCAAGCCTTTCGCCTTTGGCCGCCTGAAAAATAGCTGGTTCTGCGGCCTGCCGGGTAATCCGGTTTCTGCGGCTCTCACCTTTTATCAACTGGTGCAGCCGCTGCTGGCGAAGCTCACCGGCCAGCAGTCGGCCGTACTGCCGCCACGCCAGCGCGTTAAGCTGACGGGCTCGCTGAAAAAATCGCCAGGGCGGCTCGATTTCCAGCGCGGCATCCTCAGCCGCAACGCGGAGGGCGAAATGGAAGTGCGCAGCACCGGGCCTCAGGGCTCCCACGTGTTCAGTTCGTTCAGCCAGGCCAACTGTTTTATCGTGCTTGAGCGCGAGCGCGGCAACGTTAACGCCGGCGAATGGGTTGAGGTTGAGCCTTTCAACGCCCTGCTGGAGGGATAAATGCTGCCGGAACTGAGCGATGAAGAGACGCTGCGCTATAACCGCCAGATTGTGCTGCGCGGTTTCGATTTTGACGGGCAGGAGCGGCTGAAAGCGTCGAAAGCGCTGGTGGTCGGCCTTGGCGGCCTCGGCTGCGCGGCTGCGCCCTACCTCGCGTCGGCGGGCATGGGTCATCTGACGCTGCTCGATTTTGACACGGTTTCGCTGTCTAACCTTCAGCGCCAGACGCTGCATACCGATGCGGACATCGGCACGCCAAAAGTGGCGTCGGCTGGCCGCAGGCTGCGCGCGCTCAACCCCCATCTCTCCCTCAGCAGCGTTAATGCACAGCTTAACGACGAAGCAATGGCGGAACTGCTCAAGAAACACGACGTGGTGCTCGATTGCACCGACAACGTAGCCACACGCGAGCAGTTAAACCGGCTCTGTTTCAGGCATCGCGTTCCGCTGGTTTCCGGCGCAGCGATCCGCATGGAAGGACAGATTAACGTATTCAGCTGGCAGGACGATGCGCCCTGCTATCGCTGCATCAGTCGGCTGTTCGGCGACGCAACCCTCAGCTGCGTCGAAGCGGGCGTGATGGCCCCGCTGGTGGGGGTGATTGGCGCGCTTCAGGCGATGGAAGCCATCCGGCTGCTGACGCACTATGGCGAGCGCGTCAGCGGTAAGCTGCTAATCTATGATGCAATGACGCTTCAGTTTCGTGAGATGAAGGTAGCGAAAGACCCGGCCTGCGAGGTATGTGGTAAACATGAGTGAAGAGATACGGGCGCAGAACGACACCAGCATGCTTAATTTACGTAAAATGCTGCTGATCTTTTTATCGGTTATCTGCGTAGCCGTGGTGTTGGTGAATGGCTGGATAGTCAATAATACCTGGCAACGCATGCTCGACGATACGCAAAACAACGCACGTAATCTTTCGCAATCCGTGTCGCAGCAGTCGGAAGATTCATTTCTTCAGGTGGAGCTGGTGTTACAGGATCTGCGCGACCGCATTACGCTCATCGGGCTGGATGGTGAGCGGCAGGTTTATCTGCACGATCTGCTCTCCACGCGTAAGGCCTCTCTGCCGCAGCTGCACGGCCTGTTTGTTTACGATGCCAATGGGGACTGGGTGGTCACCTCGGCGGCGGAGATGCCAAAAAAACATTTTAACAACAGCGATCGCGACTATTTCCGCTACCATATGACGCACACCGATCCGGGCATGCTCATCAGCAAGGTGATCCACAGCCGCAGTACGGGTGAGCTGATTATTCCCTTATCAATGCGTCTGAACAACAGCGACGGCTCGTTTCGCGGCGTACTGCTGGCGACCATTCGCATTGATTATTTTCGGCAGGTTTTTGGCTACTATACGCTGGGCGAACGCGGTCTGATGGCGCTGATCAGCGATAAAGGCAACCTTTTTTACGCCAGGCCTTCCCCTGACGACACCATCAATCGCAACCTTTCCAGCAGCCCGCTGTTTACGCATTTGCTGAAAGAATCCGCCAGCGGAACCGCGATTTATAAAGCGGCCATCGACGGCGTCGAGCGCGTGTTTGGCTACGCCAGTATGAAGCGCTATCCGCTGGTGGTGACGGTTGGTTATGGCAAGCAACAGCTTTTGCAGACGTGGCTGACCGGCGTACTGGTTTATATCGTCCTGTGCATCCTGCTTCTGCTTGCCATTGTTATGCTTGGCTACCTGCTGCTGCGTAACCTGAGTAAAAGTATTCAGAATCAGCGCGAGCTGGCTGAAGTACGCGATCAGCTCACGCAGATGAACCACGCGCTACAAAACCTCGCGCTGGTTGACAGCCTTACCGGCCTGGCGAACCGACGGCAGTTTGATCTTTACCTCGACAGCAGCCTGGAGCAGGCGGAAAGAGCGCGGTCTCCCGTGGCGCTGCTGATGATCGATGTCGACTCCTTTAAGCGCTTTAACGATACCTATGGGCATCTTGCTGGCGATGAGTGTCTGAAGCGGATCGCCAGCGCGTTGCAGCAGGTTCCTCATCGTGCTGACGACCTGATTGCACGCTACGGCGGCGAAGAATTTGCGGTGATTTTGCCCGACAGCGGCCGTAAAGGCGCCTTACGCTATGCACAGGCGGCGGTTGACGCGGTGGCATTGATGAATATCCCTCACGAGAGCAGCGACGTGGCGGAGAAGATTGTGACCATCAGCGTGGGCGTGCATGCGCTGGAGGATGAAGCGACTAATACGTCGCGCGAGGCGCTGATAAGCGAGGCGGATAAAGCGCTTTATCAGGCGAAAACTGCTGGCAAAAACCGCGTTGAGATGCTCTGAAACGGGGGTGCGTAAGCTCACCCCACAAACTTATTTTTCCAGCGAGTAAAACAGAAAACAGCCCGTGGTCAAAAAAGCTAACAGGAAGCCGTCCGGCTTCCTGCTGATGATCAAACGATGCCCTGACTGCGCAGGTAGTCTTCGTAATTGCCGGTAAAGTCGTTGAGCTTGCCCGGCGACATTTCAATCACCCTTGTTGCCAGCGAGCTGACGAATTCGCGGTCGTGCGAGACGAAAATCAGCGTACCTTCATACATCTCCAGCGCCATGTTGAGCGCCTCAATGGATTCCATATCCAGGTGGTTGGTCGGTTCATCCATGATCAGCACGTTCGGTTTTTGCATCATCAGTTTGCCAAACAGCATGCGGCCTTTTTCGCCACCGGACAGCACTTTCGCCGGTTTTTTGATGTCGTCCTGGCTGAACAGCAACCGACCGAGAATGCTGCGCACCGCCTGCTCGTCGTCGCTCTCCTGCTTCCACTGGCTCATCCAGTCGAAAACGGTCAGGTCGTCGGCAAAATCATGCGCGTGATCCTGTGCGTAGTAACCGATGCTGGCATTTTCAGACCACTTCACCGCGCCATTATCAGCAGGCAGCTCGCCCACCAGCGTTTTCAACAGCGTGGTTTTCCCGATCCCGTTAGGTCCGAGGATCGCTAATTTTTCGCCCACTTCCAGCAGCAGATTGAGGTTTTTAAACAGCGGTCCCTGATCGAAGCCTTTGGTGACTGACTCCAGCTCCAGCGCGTTGCGGAACAGCTTTTTCCCCTGCTCGAAACGAATAAACGGGTTCTGACGGCTGGACGCTTTCACCTCTTCCAGCTTGATTTTATCGATCTGTTTCGCGCGTGACGTAGCCTGACGCGATTTAGAGGCGTTTGCGCTGAAGCGACTGACAAAGGATTGCAGCTCGTTAATCTGCGCTTTTTTCTTCGCGTTATCGGACAGCAGACGTTCGCGCGCCTGGGTGGCCGCCGTCATGTATTCGTCGTAGTTGCCGGAGTACACGCGGAGTTCGCCGTAGTCCAGATCGGCCATGTGCGTGCACACCATGTTCAGAAAATGACGGTCGTGCGAAATAATGATCATGGTGCTGTTGCGTTCGTTCAGCACCTGCTCCAGCCAGCGAATCGTATCAATGTCCAGGTTGTTGGTCGGTTCATCGAGCAGCAGGATGTCCGGGTTGGAGAAGAGCGCCTGCGCCAGCAAAACACGCAGCTTCCAGCCGGGGGCGACTTCGCTCATCGGGCCGTAGTGCTGCTCCAGCGGAATGCCAACGCCAAGCAGCAGTTCACCCGCGCGCGCTTCCGCCGTGTAGCCATCCATTTCGCCGTAGAGCACTTCGAGATCGGCGACTTTATAGCCATCTTCTTCGCTCATTTCCGCCAGCGCATAGATGCGATCGCGTTCCTGCTTCACTTCCCACAGTTCGCCGTGGCCCATGATCACCGTATCGAGCACTGAGAACGTTTCAAAAGCAAACTGATCCTGACGTAGCTTGCCGATACGCTCGTTGGGATCGAGGGAGACGTTACCGGCGGAGGGAACAAGATCGCCACCCAGAATTTTCATAAAGGTAGATTTGCCGCTGCCGTTGGCGCCGATCAGGCCGTAGCGATTTCCACCGCCAAATTTTACAGAGATGTTTTCGAACAGCGGCTTACTGCCAAACTGCATGGTGACGTTGCTGGAAACTAGCACAGGATTGCCTTTCGTTTGCGATGGGGGATGTGTGAACCAGCGCGCATTATGCCAAAAAAATACGCCGGGGAATACCTCATCGCGACAGCCTGAACGGCTGAAGAGACACTCATATTCTTATGGTTTTGTGAGTTAAGCCCATGTCGCTTATGACTATCGTCATAAAAACAGCCCCCTGAAAAGAGTACAACTTGCTCCACCGGCAACTGCGCAAACAGCCGCTCTCCCTGCGCAGTAACAACGACCCGCCTTTTGGTTATAAAGCAGGTCAACTCGATATTAGCCTTTCATAAATTGTTGTTAATAATGATGAAGTTAATTCTGTCTTCGTTTCAACAACGTAAAGGCAGGGAAGAATAGCGATTACTTTACCGGACGGATTACTCTATGAATACGCTGCATATTGCCTCGTTTTTCTTTTTCACCGTACTGGTTGGCGTGCTGACCTGGTGGAAAGTGAGAAAGGACGATGTCCACTCTCAGCAAGGTTACTTTCTTGCAGGACGCTCGCTTAAAGCCCCCATAATTGCCGCCTCGCTCATGCTCACCAACCTTTCTACCGAACAGCTGGTCGGGCTGAGCGGACAGGCCTATAAATTCGGCATGTCGGTGATGGCCTGGGAGGTGATGTCCGCTATTCCGCTGGTGCTGCTGGCGCTGATATTTTTGCCGCGTTACCTCAAACGCGGTATCGCCACCATTCCCGATTTCATTGAAGAGCGCTACGACCGCACCACGCGCCTGGTTGTGGACTGCTGCTTTCTGATCGCCACCGGCATCTGCTTTCTTCCCATCGTGCTGTATTCCGGCTCGCTGGCGCTGAACAGCCTGTTTAATATCAGCGGCATAACCGGTCTGAGCCAGACCGGCTCGCTGATCCTGATGGTGGCGATGCTGGGCTGTATCGGCTCCGCCTATGCCATTATTGGCGGGCTGCGGGCGATAGCCGTCGCGGACGTGATCAACGGTATCGGTCTGGTGACTGGCGGGCTGATGGTGCCCTGGTTTGGCCTGATGGCGATGGGCGGCGGCAGCTTTATCGCAGGCGTAAACAGGCTGGCAAACGATCACGGCGAGAAGCTCAACTCAATCGGTGGCGCGCACGATCCCGTGCCGCTTGGCGCTGCGCTGACCGGCCTGATCCTCGTCAACACCTTTTACTGGTGTACTAATCAGGGCATTGTACAGCGCACGCTGGCGTCGAAAAGCCTTGCCGAAGGGCAGAAAGGCGCCATTTATACTGCCGTGCTGAAGATGCTCGACCCGCTGATTCTGGTGCTGCCCGGCGTTATCGCCTGGCATCTGTTTAAGAATCTGCCGAAGGCGGATATGGCCTATCCGGCGCTGGTGAATCAGGTTCTGCCCGATCCCTTGATCGGTTTCTTTGGCGCGGTGCTTTTTGGAGCCATTATCAGCGCCTTTACCGGCTTTCTGAACAGCGCCAGTACGCTGTTCAGCTATGGCATATACAGCCGGGTGCTCAACCAAAATGCAACGCAGGAACGGCAGGTCGCCGTCGGGCGCTATTTTGCGCTGGCGCTGACCATCATGTCGATCGTGGTGGCGCCCACCATCGCCAACGCGCCGGAAGGCCTTTACAGCTGGATGAAACAGCTTAACGGCGTCTATAACGTGCCGCTGGTGACCATTGTATTAATGGGCTTCTTTTTTCCACGCATTCCGGCGCTGGCTGCAAAGCTTGCCCTGTTTATGGGCATCGTGAGTTATATCTGTATCAACTATGTCTTTGAATCGCATATCCACTTTCTCTATCTACTGGCGATCACCTTCCTGCTGAACGTATTGATGATGCTGATCGTGGGCCGCCTGGCGCCGCGCGAAACGCCGTTTGAATTTAAAGACGCCTTCGCTGTTGATTTAACGCCCTGGAAAAATGTCAAAATCGCCTCGGTGGCAGTGGTGTCCGCCATGGTATTTGTCTATGCGTTTCTTGCCCGTTTCGGCGGATGGAACACCGCCTGGCTCTGCTGGCTGACCGGTGCCGTGGTTGTAGGTATCTGCCTGCGGCTGGCGTTTTTCGGCGGCAATAAACCCTTAAAACAGGAGACCACCCGATGAAACAGCCCAATATCATTTTTATTATGACCGATACGCAGGCCTCGAATATGGTGGGCTGCTATACCGGTCTGCCGCTGGGAACCGATAATATTGATCGCCTGGCGGCGCGCGGCACGAAATTCAACTCGGCCTACACCACGGCTCCACTTTGTACGCCTGCCCGCGCCGGGTTGTTTACCGGCCTCTATTCCAGTCAGAGCGGCCCCTGGACCAATAACCTCGCGCCGGGGAAAAATATGCGCACCATGGGCAGCTATTTCCACAACAGCGGCTGGAAAACCGGCTACATCGGTAAATGGCATCTGGACGGTCATGACTACTTCGGTACCGGCGTTTGTCCGCCCGAATGGGACGAAAAGTACTGGTACGACGGCGCAAACTATCTTGCCGATCTGTCGGAAGATCAGATAAGCCTGTGGCGCAACGGCCTGAACAGCAAAGAGGAGCTGGAGGCATACGCTATCGACGACGCCTTCACCTGGGGCTACCGCATCAGCGATCGCGCTATCGCTTTTCTGGATGAACGCCGTCAGCAGGACGACAGGCCATTTCTGCTGGTGCTCTCCTACGATGAACCGCATCACCCGTTTACCTGCCCGCCGCGCTATCTCGACAGATACGCAGATTTTCATTATCCGCTGGGCGCGAAAGCGAAGGATGATTTACAGGGCAAACCGATGCATCAGAGGCTGTGGGCCGAAGCGATGCCGTCGCCCGTTGCTGACGGCGAGAGCTATCACCATCCGCTCTACTTTGCCTGTAATGATTTTGTTGATGACCAGATTGGCCGCGTGCTGGATCACCTGACGCCCGAAGAGTGGGATAACACCTGGGTGATTTATACCTCGGATCACGGTGAAATGATGGGTGCGCACCGCCTGATCAGCAAGGGTTCCGCCGGATATGACGATATCACGCGTATTCCTTTTATCATTCACGGCCCCGGCCTGATCGTACGCGAAATTGATACGCCAATAAGCCATATCGATCTGCTGCCGACGCTGCTGGAGATCGCCAACATTCCGCGTCCGCCTGCCCTGCATGGCGAAAGCCTGCTGCCGCTGCTCAAGTCAACGCAGACAGAGCAGCACCGCGAGGTGATGGTGGAATTCAACCGCTATGAAATCGAGCATGACAGCTTTGGCGGCTTTATACCGATGCGCGCGTGGGTTTCTAATGAGCTGAAGCTGGTGATCAATCTGTTTGACGAAGACGAGCTCTATGACCGCAAGGCGGATCCCGATGAGATGAACAATGTGATCGACGATCCGCGCTACGCCGCGCGCCGCGATGCACTTCATGATACGTTACTGGATTATATGGACAGGATCCGCGATCCGTTCCGTAGCTATCGCTGGGCGATGCGACCGTGGCGGCCTGGCAGACATGCTCAATGGATGGGGGCATTCCGTCCGAAGCCGGACGATCTGGTCTCGCCGGTGGTGCGCGACTACGATACCGGTTTGCCAACCAAAGGGGTGAAGATTGAGGAAAAGAAACAAAAGTTCTGAGGAAACGTCAGGCCCGGCGCTGTTTGCGGGCCTGACAGGCTCACCCCACGCACTGTTAACCCGTCTGGAGGCGCTGCCTAAACAGACCCGTATCTATCCGCAGGAGGACGAAGCGTCCTCCTTTTACTATTTGCACAGCGGGCTGGTGGGCCTCTATCACATGCTGGAAAACGGCAAGGTCTGTCTGATTCGCCTCTTCTGCCCCGGCGAGTTTTTCGGCTACCGCAGCCTCTTTGGCGACAGCTATTATCACTGCTCTTCCCGCGTGCAGCGTACCGCCAGCGTCACGCGGATCACCCCATACGATCCTGACCGCTTTCTGAATCACTATTCCGCGCTGCACGCGTTTATGGTGCGCAGGCTGGCGGGCGATCTTGCCGAAGCAGAAAAACGAATGGCGAGCATGGCTTACGATAAATCGCGACAGCGGGTGATGCGCGCCATCAGTACGCTGTATGAGCGCTGGCCTGGCTACGATTTTACCTGGCGGGAAATTGCGGAATACGCGGGCTGTGAAACGGAAACCGCTATCCGCCACAGCCGCGAGTTGAAAATGCAGGCTCTGCTTCCTGAAAATTTTACTCGGTTGCGGGAGTGACGCTCTCCGCCGGGCCGAATACCGAATAGTCCGGCAGCGTCACGTTCTGATAGGTTTCCCAACCGCCGCCCAGCGCTTTGTACAGCGCAACAAGATCCAGACTGCTCTGCACCCGCGCCGAGGCTGCCTGCTGCGTGGCCTGCGCCAGCTGACGCTGTGCATCCAGCGCGTCGATAAACGTCGCCAGCCCTTTTCCATAGCTCTCATTCGCCAGGTTATAAGCGTTTTGCAGCGAAGCCACCGTGCGATCCAGCCCTTCCACGCGCTGCTGATCGGTACGATAGCTGACCAGCGCATTTTCGACGTCCTGAAGCGCGGTCAGCACCGTCTGACGGTAGCCCAGCGCCGCGCTGGCCTGTTCGGCTCTGGCCATTTTCACGCTCGACACCAGCCTTCCGCCCTGGAAGATGGGGATCGAAATCGACGGCCCGAAGCTGTAGAAGTGACTGCTCCAGTTATCCAGATAGCTGATGTCGGAGTTGCGCATGCCAAACTGCCCGGTCAGCGACAGATCCGGGAAAAGCTGCGCGACCGAAACGCCGATATTGGCCGTGGCGGCATGCAGCTGCGCTTCGGCGGCGCGAACGTCAGGACGGCGACGCGCCAGCGTCGAGGGCAGCCCGACCGGCACCGCTTTCGGCAGCGGCGGCAGCGCTTTTACCGCGCTCAGCTCGCCGTCCAGCGCGCCCGGCGGCTTGCCGATGAGCACCGCCAGGCCATTCATCGCCTGACGGCTCTGCGCCTCGTACTGCGGAAGCTGCGCCTGAAGCGAACTGAGCTGCGCGCGTGCGTTCTCAACGTCCATCTGCGGCGCGAGGCCATTCTGTTGCTGGCTCTGCGTCAGCCCGACGGTTTGCTGCGCGATATCGATCTGCGTTTGCAGCGTGTTGACGATCGATTGCGCGCCGCGCAGTTGCAGATAAGTGCGGGCGACTTCCGCCTCCAGCGACACCAGCGCATCGTTACGGTTCTCAATCTGCTGCTGCTGCTGCGCGTTGGCCATTTCTACCTGACGACGCACTTTGCCCCACAGATCGATCTCCCACGAGGCATCAAACGAGCCCTGATAGTTGGTGATCGGCTGCGTCAGGCCGTTCAGCGCCGAGCGCAGGTTTGGATCAACCTGATCCACCTGATCATACACGCCGTTCGCCTCCAGAATGCCTTTCGCACCCAGCTGTTGACGCGTGACGCCGAGGTTGCCATTTACCGACGGAAACCACGCGCCGCGCGCCTGATTCACCTGCTGGCGGGAACTGGCAATACGCAACACCGCCTGCTGAAGGCTGAGGTTACCGGTGATGGCGCGATCAATCAGGCTGTCGAGTTGCGGATCGTTAAACGATTTCCACCAGTTTGGGCTGGTTTGCGCCGCCTGCGGCTTTGAGGCGCTGCCGGACCGCATATCGTTAAAAGACGACGGCGTGGTCGGCTGACGCGCCTGATAATCCGGCCCGACGGAGCAGGCCGCCAGCGCTATCGAGGCGATCAACAGCGCGCCGGTGCGCGAACGCTTGAAGTTGATAAGAACGTTCATGTCAGTGTGCTCCTGCACTGCCCTCGCTCTTAATCGGCGCAAGCAGCAAACAAAAGGGAATAAGGATCAGGGCGACCACGCTCAGACCCATAAACACGTCGATATAGGCCAAAATTCGCGCCTGGGCAATCATCTGTTGATAAAGCTGCCCGGTGGCGATGGTTACCGGATCGCCAACCATCGACGAGAAATCTTTTACCGACTGCGCCCAGCGCTCCACCGTCAGGTTAAACGGCTCGTTAAACTGCGACATGTTATGCACCATCTGCGCGCTGCGCGCCTGCTCGCGCTCGGTGATCATCGCTGTCGACAGTGAAATGCCGATCGAGCCCGCCACGTTGCGGCACATGGTAAACAGCGCCGAGGCGTCAGCATTGAGCCGTTGTGGAATGGTGACAAAGGCAATAGTGGTCAGCGGCACAAACAGGAAGCCAAGGCCAATGGTCTGTGCACTGCGGATCATCACCAGCGTGGTGAAATCCACGTTCGGCGTCAGCGTCGCAGAGTAGAGGAACGACAGAAACAGACAGGTAAAACCAAAGGCGATAATCCAGCGGGTTTGCACCAGCGGCATCAGCTTCAGCACCAGCGGTATCGACAGGACGATCAGCACCGCGCCGGGCGACAGCACCAGGCCGGACCAGGTGGCGGTATAGCCTAAATCCTGCTGCGCCAGTTGGGGGATAACCACCGAGCTGCCGTAGAGGATCGCCGCCATGCCCGCCATCAGAATCGAGGCGACCGCAAAATTTTTATCCTTCAGACAGTGCAGATCCACCACCGGTTTCCTGGCATAGAGCAGCCAGTAAACCGCGCCAACCAGGCCGACCGCCGTCAGCACCGCGAAGGTGATGATAAAGCCGGAGCTGAACCAGTCGTCATCTTCCCCGCGATCGAGCATCACCTGCAAACAGCCCAGGCCAAGCGTGATCAGGCTGATACCGATATAGTCAATTTTCAGCTTACCCTTCGCCCACTTACGTTCCCATGGCGGATCTTCCAGCAACTGATAAATAGCCAGCACGCTGAAAATGCCCACCGGAATGTTGATGAAGAACACCCAGCGCCAGCTGTAGTTATCGGTGATCCAGCCGCCCAGCGTCGGGCCGAGCACCGGCGCCACAATAATCGCAATGGAAGAGAGGCCAAACGCCTTGCCGCGATCTTCCGGCTTAAAATAGTCGAGCAGAACCGATTGCTGCACCGGTTGCAGGCCGCCGCCAAAGAAGCCCTGAAGCACCCTGAACAGAATGATTTGCCACAGCTCGGTGGCAATGCCGCACAGGAACGAACAGACGGTGAACATCACAATACAGATCAGAAAAAACTGTTTGCGGCCAAAAATACGGCTGAGAAAGGCGGAGATGGGCAGCACGATACCGTTCGCCACCAGGTAGGAGGTGAGTACCCAGGTGGACTCGTCATAGCTGGATGACAGCGACCCGGCGACGTGCGGCAGCGCCACGTTGACGATAGTGGTGTCGAGGATCTCCATGAACACCGCCAGCGTCACCGTCATGGCGACCAGCCAGGGATTGCTGGCCGGTTTCCAGCTCTGGCCGGAACTCATTCCACCGTTACCTCAGGTTCGACCGACAGCCCCAACGGCAGTAATTTGTTTGGATCGAGACCTTTATCGATAACAATCTTAACCGGCACGCGCTGTACGATTTTAACATAGTTCCCGGTGGCGTTTTCCGCCGGGAAGGCCGAGAAGCGCGAGCCAGAGCCCATCTGCACGCTGTCTACGTGCCCTTCCAGCTTCATATCCGGCCACGCATCAATAGTAATGTTGACTTTATCGCCCGGTTTCATGCGTTCAAGCTGCGATTCCTTGAAATTGGCGGTGATCCAGACATCAGGCGACACCAGTGAAAACAGCGAGGTGCCGGCCTGCACCAGCGTTCCGACCTGTACGTTGCGACGCGTGACAAAGCCGTCGTACGGCGCGCGGACTTCGGTATAGGAAAGGTTAAGATTGGCGGTATTGAGCTGCGCCTGCGCCTGCTGAACCTGTTGCTGACGCGCTTCAACGTTGGTTTCCTGCTGGCGTATTTGCAGTTGGATCTGCGAGGCAACTTCCACCTGCGCTTTTGCGCTCTCAAACTGCGCACGCGCGCTTCTCAACTGGGCATTTGCCGCATCAATATTGCGCTGTGACGTGGCGCGCGGATCAACACCGCGCTGACGTTTGTAATCCTCTTCCGCATTACGCAGGTTGGCCTCCGCGCTGGCCTGCTGGGCAAGCGCCTGATCTTTCTGCGCCGGGTACTGCACCTTTGCCAGCGCCAGCGCGGCCTGAGCCTGATGCAGCTGTGCAACCGCAAGCCCTAACTGCGCCTGTGCCTGATCGCGCTGTGCGGTGTTGTCGCGCGGATCAATCACCACCAGCAGATCGCCCTTTTTCACCCGCTGGTTATCTTTCACCAGCAGCCTGGTGACATAGCCGGACGCTTTTGGCGCAATGGTCACCGCATCGGCGTCGGTGAAGGCGTCATCGGTGCTTTCAATATTGCGGGTAGTGAACCAGAACCACAGCGCCACGACGATCGCGATCGCTACCACCACGCCAAGGATGATAAGCGGCTTTTTGCCGGGTCGCTTGCGCTCCGGCTGCTCCTGATCATCCTGCTGGTCATTTTGCTTGTCCTGCTGCGGGTTGTCTTCCTGATGACGCTGGTCATCATCCGACGGGGGAGTTGATTGATTAGCCATATTTCTCATCAGGTTACGGCGAACCCGTTGTCGGTTCGCATGATTAACGCAGCTATAACAATACGATGTAAACTGACAAATTCCAGTATTTCTTTACAAACTTACGCCGGGTAGCGCATTAATCGCATTAATGACTAAAAAAGGGTGCGGGTGACAACGGTTACTGACGATTCTCGTAAAACTTCTGGAAGATGGCCAACGTCTCATCGCTGACGTGATGCTCCAGGCCTTCGGCATCGCGCCGGGCTGTGTCCGGGCTGATGCCCAGCGCCAGCAAAAAGTTTTCCACTATAGAGTGGCGTATACGACTCTCTTCCGCCAGCGCTTCGCCTTCGGCGGTAAGAAATACGCCGCGGTAAGGAACCTGTTCAACCAGGCCGGCGAGAGCCAGCCTTTTCAACATCTTAGCGACGGTGGGTTGCGAAACGCCCAGCCGCGCCGCCATATCCACCTGTCGCGCTTCGCCAAACTGGCGGATGAGATCGGAAATCAGCTCAACGTAGTCATCAATCAGCTCACGGCGATGCGCCTCGCGCACCTGGCGGAAACCTTCGACGTGCTCTTCGATATCTTTTAATGGTGCGGGGATGGCACCTTTAGCGCGACGACTCATTCAGCTTCCTCATTGATTAACACTTACGCGCTACGACCACGTCAGATTTTGGTTTCCTAGTGTAAACGAAGCCCGCTGAAGCACAAAATTTCGCTGCATAGCGCTGGCTACAAAGTATAGCCCATGCTATAACTGATTATAATACGAACGCATTCCTACTCATTTGGGATAAAAAACGCCCGCAGGAGGCTGAAAAATGAAAAAACCGCTCTTGCTGACGCTCTTCTGTCGTTCGCCTTTTACGCTACGACTGATGCTGCTGGAAATGTTGACCCGTAAAACGGCATAAAAAATCCGCCTCGAGGGCGGATTTTTATGATCGGTGAAGCAATAAGCCTACAGCTTAGAAGCTGTAACCCACGCCTGCGATCCAGGTACCAACGTCGGTGTTGCGAATGCGGCTCTGCTCGTAGCCTACGTCCAGCGCAACGTTTTCAATTGGGTTGAACTGAAGACCTGCGCCATAGGCAACGCCGTAATCGCTGGTATCAGATTTGTCACGCGTCTGCTGAGCGTTCTGCTGGAATTTGCCGTAGCCAACACCAACCACACCGTAGATGCTTGCCCAGTCGTTCAGACGCAGAGCAGGACCCGCAGTCACACCGTAGTACTGGCCTTTGTTATAGAAGCCAGACTCGCTGCTATCTTTCTCGGTATAAGTGAAAGATCCGATCCAACCCAGTGGATCGCTGCCGTTTTCGTAGCGATACTTCAGGTTGAAGCCATTCGCTTTATTAGCCACGCCCTGATAATCGCTCTGAGCATAACCACCAGAAACTGTGCTTTGCGCCATTGCTGAACCAGCAGATACGGCCAGTACACAAGCCAACGCAGAAAGACATGCAATTTTTTTCATAACCACCTCAAATGTGAAAAAACTTCTCTCCTGACAACGGACAAAATATAACAAAACTATTGAGGAAACTCTGCTCTGATTTTGTTGTCCAAGCTTGCGTTGGTGTAACAGAAGGTTAACGATCCACGCTATGTCATTATTTTTCCTTATAAAGAACAGGTTCAATTTAACATGTCATTAGAATGTAAAAATTTGTTCATTAGGATTAATCTTAGGCGATATTGACCTGAATTTACGTAATTGACCTGGTCTGACAGCTTTTTTTCGCCTCCTGCCGTTTCAAACCCCTCCCTTCACGTACACTATTGGTAAATCTCTTTTTATCTGGATCGACTAAGGATGGTTGCAGGATGTCTTTTTCCTCTTTTCGCTCGTCAGTATGGCTGCCTTTACTGGTACTGATTATTGCCATGATATCGATTCAAAGCGGCGCGGCCCTGGCAAAAACTCTCTTCGCCTCCGTCGGCGCGCCGGGCATTACTGCGCTGCGTCTGGGCCTTGGCACCTTTATCCTTACTGTTATCTTCAAGCCCTGGCGGCTGCGTTTTACCCGCCGACAGGTTTTGCCGCTGCTGTTTTATGGTCTGTCGCTGGGCGGCATGAACTATGCGTTTTACCTGTCGTTGCGCACCGTTCCCCTGGGAATCGCCGTCGCGTTGGAATTTACCGGTCCGCTGGCGTTAGCGTTAGCCAGTTCCCGGCGCCCGCTGGACTTCATCTGGGTTGTTTTGGCGCTGTCGGGCTTGTGGTTTCTTTTACCTCTGCGGGGAAACATCGCCAATGTTGATCCTCAGGGCGCGCTGCTGGCGGTGCTGGCAGGGGCATTATGGGCCGTTTATATAGTGGCAGGAAAGCGTGCCGGTTCGCAGCATGGCCCCGCCACGGCGGCGGCGGGTTCGTTGATCGCCTCCTGCTTTTTTGTGCCGCTCGGCGTGGCGTTTACCAGCGGCGACGCCTGGACACTCTCCCTGATCCCGATCGGGCTGGCTATCGCTGTACTGTCCACCGCGCTGCCCTACTCGCTGGAAATGGTTGCGCTCACGCGTCTACCGGCGAAGAGCTTTGGCACATTAATGAGCATGGAGCCCGCGCTGGCGGCGTTTTCCGGGATGCTTTTTCTTGGAGAATTATTAACGTTTACCCAATGGCTCGGCCTGCTGGCAATTATTCTGGCATCAGCCGGTTCGACACTCACGCTGCGCCCTGTAAAGGGAAAAATAATATCTCCTGATTAAAGAACCTCAGCCAAAGTGAGCATTTTATTAACAGTAATAAAACGCAGTAGTCAAAAAAAGATGATTTTTGAAACATATTCATTGAAAATTTTTGCGACAATACGCATCGGGCTTTTTTGCTGAGAATAGCCATATTATTCAATGCGCTGTGATGAAAATCGCGATTGAGAATATTAATAACTCTCATTTAACATTATTAGAAACCCCAAAGGGCAGCACTATTTGACCGATAGTTAATATCTTTCCGGCAGATTGCCAAAGAGGTGCTATAATTATTCGGTAATTAATTAGGACAACCAACATTAAGAGGATATTAATGATGAGTACCGCTAAACTGGTTAAAACAAAATCTTCTGATCTGATTTACACCCGCAATAATGTGGCTGACGACGAGAAAAAAGCCACCATTGAGGTGCTCAATCGTCTGGTTACCGAATTTATCGATCTGTCTTTGATCACCAAACAGGCCCACTGGAACATGCGCGGCGCCAACTTCATTGGTGTACATGAAATGCTGGATGGCTTCCGCACGGCAATTACCGATCATCAGGACACCATTGCTGAACGTGTGGTGCAGCTTGGCGGTGTGGCGCTGGGTACCACGCAGGTTGTGAACGACAGAACGCCACTGAAAAGCTACCCGCTAAATATTCACAGCGTGCAGGATCACCTGAAAGCATTGGCGGAGCGTTATGCCGTTGTGGCTAACGATACGCGTAAAGCGATTACCGAAGTGGAAGATGAAGATACCGCAGATATCTTTACCGCTGCTTCGCGTGATCTGGACAAATTCCTGTGGTTTATTGAATCAAATATTGAATAAGCCTTTATGCCGTCCTTGAGGCGGCTTTACGGAACGTTCTCAGGAGCAGGTGATGCAATCGCCTGCTCTTTTTTATTGGAGGTCACTATGGCAAGCGGATGGGCACGTGATGACGCAGTACAGGAGCAAATTGACTCAACCATTGATGATGCCGTCAGCCGCGCCAGGCGAGCAATGCATCACGGCACCAGCGCGGAGTTCTGCGAAGAGTGCGGCGAGCCGATTCCACAGGCGCGTCGGCTTGCTCTGCCCGGCGTGCAGTATTGCATAACCTGCCAGCAGCAGCGCGACGATCGTCAGGCAGCCAGTAGCCTGTTTAACCGCCGGGGCAGTAAAGATAGTCAGCTACGTTAACGCACTATCCCGTCGTGAAGCGATCCTGCACAGCTAGCGGCGGCTGAGGGCTTTTTCGCGCGCCGGTTTTGTCATAAAGCTCCAGGCGATAAACCGGCTCTGTTTCTGCCCCTGCGCCATATCAATAGTGCGCACCGTCTCGGCGCCAGACTCTTCCAGCGCCCGCCACAGTTCCGGCAGGTTTTCCTTGCGTGACACCAGCGACGTGAACCAGACACACTGGCGGGCAAAGGTACCGCTTTCGTCAATCATTCGGCTGATAAAGGCTTTCTCGCCGCCTTCGCACCACAGTTCGTTCTGCTGCCCGCCAAAATTCAGCGGTGAATTTTTTTCCAGCCCCAGGTTGCGCACTTTCCGCTGGCTGCCCTGGCGGGCCTCGCTGGCTGAAGCATGGAACGGCGGGTTGCAGATTGCCGCATGATACTGTTCGTTTTTATGAATGATGCCGCTGAAAATTGCCTGAGGATCTTTCTGCCGACGCAGTCGCACGCCGCGATTGATCCCCGGATTGGCAGCAACGATGGCATTTGCCGCGCGCATCGCCTCTTCATTGACTTCGCTGCCGGTGAAACGCCAGCCGTATTCACGAAAACCAATCAGAGGGTAGATACAGTTAGCGCCGCAGCCAATGTCCAGCACGGTGAGATCGCGCGGTATAACGGCATGATGATCCTCAGCCAGCAAATCAGCCAGGTGGTGGATATAGTCGGCCCGACCAGGAATGGGCGGGCAGAGAAAACCTTCCGGGATTGACCAGTGAGCAATCTGATAAAAATGGTGCAGCAGGGCCTGATTAAGCGTTTTAACCGCTGCCGGATTAGCAAAATCAACCGTTTCATCGCCATACTGATTGACCGCCACGAAGGACGCCAGCGGCGGATGGCTGGCAATCAGTGCGGGAAAATCATAGCGTCCGCGATGGCGGTTACGGGGATGGAATGGCGTTCTTTCGGCAATTTTTTTCATGGCAATTCTCTTATCTGAAGGCGCGTAAGATACCTGCTGCGGCCAGGATCGTAAACAATTGCGCCTTTTTTCCTGCCAATGAAGCGCTATGATGAAGTTATTATTTGCTACTCAAGGAATTCCGATGTCGCGTTCCCGCCATTCTTATCAGCCTCGTCACGGGCACAATCTTCCTCACAATCCGCTGAACGCTATTATTGCGCCGCGCCCGATTGGTTGGATCAGTTCACAAAGCGCACGCGGCGAACGCAATCTTGCGCCCTACAGTTTTTTTAACTGTTTTAACTATCAGCCGCCAATTATTGGCTTTTCCAGCCAGGGCTGGAAGGACAGCGTGGCGAACATTGCTGAAACCGGCGAGTTTGTCTGGAATCTGACCACACGCGATTTGGCGGTGGCAATGAATGAAAGTTCGGCTTCTGTTGCACAGGGTGAAGACGAATTCGCTCTCGCCGGGCTGACGGCTTTGCCCGCAACGCAGGTATCGGTGAGTATGGTGGCGGAAAGCCCGGTTAATTTTGAATGTAAGCTCACGCAGATTATCCAGCTTCAGGACGCCAACGGGGAAAAGCTCGATCAGTGGCTGGTGCTGGGCGAGGCGGTGGTTATTCACATTGACAGCGAGCTTCTTGAGGAGGGGATTTACCAGACCGCGAAGGCAAACCCGGTTCTGCGCGCCGGCGGGCCCAGCGCCTACTATACGATCGGCGACGATCGACGCTTTGACCTTGTACGGCCCGATGCGCGCAGCAAGATTTAAACGCGACACGCGCGCCGGTGAAGGGCGTCATCGAGGTTCAGACGCCGGGACGCCTTCCCCTGCCGCGTCCTGCTGAAGCCTTTATGCCGTCCACACATCATGGTGCTGCTTTTGAGACTAAAGCAAAACCTGCCCCGCCTTTATCAGCGCCGCCGCTTTCGCTATCTCCGGAGCGAGCCAGCGGTCTTCCGTCCAGGTGGCTACACTTTCCCGCAGCAGCGCCCAGGCCTGTGACGTTCCCTCGCCCTTCGCGGCCTCATGAAAATCCAGCGCCTGCGCGGCCAGCAGATATTCAATAGCGAGGATCTGGCTGACGTTTTCGGCAAGCGTTAACAGCTTTAATGCGGCGCTGGTTCCCATACTCAAATGATCTTCCTGCAAGCCAGAGGTCACAAAGTTATCTACCACCGCAGGCTGAGCAAGGCGTCGGTTTTCACCACACAATGAGGCGGCGACGTACTGCGCAATCATCATGCCTGAATTGACGCCGGGCTGCGACACCAGAAACGGCGGCAGCGCGCTGACCAGCGGATTGATCAGTCGGTCAAGACGGCGCTCTGCCACGCTGCCGATCTCTGCCAGCGCCAGCGCCAGCAAATCAGCCGCCATCGCAACCGATTCACCATGCGGATTGGCCTGCGACACCACCCGCCAGCGTTCTGACGTTCCCAGGATCAGCGGATTATCCGTTGCCGCGTTCAGTTCCGTTTCAATCTGCCGTGCGGCATGATCGAACTGGTCGCGGCAGGCGCCGTGAATTTGCGGTATCGAACGCAGACTCAGGGCGTCCTGGGTACGAATGCCCCGACTGCCCGCCAGAATCTCGCTGCCATCCAGCAACGCCCTGAGCCGTTCACCCACCGCCTGCACGTTGGCGCTGCCCTTCAGGGCGAGGATCTCCGCATCAAACGCATCGGTCTGCCCGCGCAGCGCCTCAAAACTCATGGCGCCGGTTACGTCGGCCCACGCCAGCAGCCTGGCAGCCTCGTCCAGCGCCAGGCAGGCCAGTCCGGTCATACAGGGCGTGCCGTTCACCAGGCTCAGACCATCCTTTGCGCCCAGCGCACAAGGCGCAAGATCTTCCGCCGCCAGCGCTTCAGCCGCAGGCATTACTTTGCCGCGATAGTGAACGTTACCGATCCCAATCAGCGCCAGGCCGATATGCGCCATATGGGTAAGATAACCGACCGACCCCTGCGACGGCACCTGCGGCGTAATGCCGCTGTTCACCAGCGACAGCAGCCCCTGTACCACCGTCGGCGACACGCCGGAATGGCCGTGACTGTAGTTGGCAACCGCCGCACAGATAATCGCCCGCACCTGCGTCTCGCTCAGCAGTGGCCCGACGCCACAGGCGTGGCTCAACAGCGTGTTGCGGGAAAGCTGGCCGAGCTGGGCCTCATCCAGCGTAATGTTGCAGAGCGCACCCAGGCCGGTATTAATGCCATAGGCGATCTGCCCGTCGGCGACGATACGGGTGACGATCTCGCGCGCGTTGCCGATCCGCTGCCAGGCCCCGCTGCTTAACGCAAGCACCGCGCGATCTTTTGCCACGCTCACGACTTCCTGCCAGCGAAGAGGCGACTCTCCCCAAACGATTTTTTCCATTGCGACCTCAACCTGCCCGGTGGCTGGAGATAAACTGCTGAAAACGCGGCGAGCTCTCCTCGCCGAACATCGCCTCTGGCGCGCCCTGACAATCAATCATTCCCTGATGCATAAACACCACGCGGTTCGATACCGTGCGTGCAAAACCCATCTCATGCGTCACCACCAGCATGGTGCGCCCCTCTTCCGCCAGGCTGCGCATCACTTTTAACACGTCGCCCACCAGCTCCGGGTCAAGGGCCGAGGTCGGCTCATCAAACAGCATCACCTCCGGCTCCATCGCCAGCGCCCGCGCGATAGCCACGCGCTGCTGCTGTCCGCCCGAGAGCTGCGATGGATAAAAGTCTTTCCGATTTAACAGGCCAACGCGGTTCAGGATCGCCTCCGCCTGTTCGATGCACGCCTGCCGATCGCGCTTCAGCACGTAGCGCGGCCCCTCAATAACGTTTTGCAGCACCGTCATGTGCGACCACAAATTAAAGCTCTGAAACACCATGCCCAGCCGTGAACGCAGCGTCTCCACCTGCTTATGGTTGGCGGCCAGACGATGCCCGCGCGCATGATGCGTCATTTCGATGGTTTCGCCCGCCACGCTGACCACGCCTGAATCAGGGGTTTCCAGCAGATTGATGCAGCGCAGAAAGGTGCTTTTCCCGGAACCGCTGGCGCCAAGAATTGAGATCACATCGCCCTTATGCGCATCCAGCGAAATGCCTTTCAGCACCTCCAGCGAACCAAAAGATTTATGAATGTCGCGCATTGAGAGCGAAATGGGAGCGAGATTAGTCATGTTTCTCTCCGGCGAGGGCAGACGGTCGATCCGCAGCGGGTGGCCGCGGGCGCGGTGACAAACAGCGCTCAATCCACGCGTAAATCTGCACAATAATAAAATTCAGGATCAGGTAGATCAGCGCTGCACAGATGAACACTTCCATGGTGCGATAGGTGCGCTGAATAATCTGTTGCGCCACACCGGTCACGTCCCAGACGGTGACCAGGCTGGCCAGCGCGGTGGACTTCACCAGCAGAATGGCCTCGGTTGAGTAAGCGGGCAGCGCGTAACGCAGCATCACCGGCGCAATAATCCGACGCAGCAGCAGCCAGCGCGACATGCCGCAGGCCAGCCCGGCTTCAATTTGCCCGTTCGGGATCGCCAGCAGGCCGCCGCGAAAAATTTCAGCGGTATAAGAGGCGGTACAGAGCGCCAGCGCCACCACCGCGCAGAAGAACGGTTCACGCAGCACTGGCCAGACAAAACTGTGGCGGATCACCTCAAACTGACCGAGACCGTAATAGATGAGAAAAAGCTGAATAAGCAGCGGCGAGCCGCGGAAAACCAGAATGTAAGCACGGGCGAAACCGCTCAGCAGCGGATGACGACTCATCCGCATCGCGAGGATCGCCAGCGCAAGAAGGCCGCCGAGCACAAACGAGGCGAAAAACAGTCCCAGCGTCACCGGCAGCGCAGCGGAGAGCTTCAGAAGCGTATCGCTGAGGAAAGCAAAATCGATCATCGTGCGCTCCGTTAGTGTTGCGCCGCGGTGCGGCTTTGATGGGCCTGACCCAGACGCGTCTCCGCCCGCTTAAAGGCGGCATTGGAGAGCGCGGTCAGCAGCAGATAACAGGCGCCGCCAATCAGGTAAAAGGTGAAATACTGCCGCGTTGAACCCGCCGCCACCTGGCTGGCGCGCATCAGCTCGACAATCCCGGTCACGGAGATCAGCGCCGAATCCTTCAGGCTCATCTGCCAGACGTTGGACATGCCCGGCAGCGAATAGCGCAGCACCTGAGGCAGCATAATGCGTTGCAGAATGCGCCATTTCGGCATGCCGATGGCCTGCGCCGCTTCGATTTCCCCCTGGCTCAGCGCCAGCCGACCGGCGCGAAAGACTTCCGCCTGATACGAACCGGAAATCAGCCCAATCGCCAGCGCGCCAATCAGAAACGGCGGCACTTCGATAAAGCCGTCGGCGCCGAACAGCTGCCCTACCTGAGAAATCAACCCTGAACCGCCGAAATAGAACAGATAGATAATCAACAGCTCAGGGATGCCGCGAAAAATCACCGAGTAGCCGTCGCCCAGCCAGCGGATCGGACGCCGTGGTGACAGCTTGCCCGCCGCGACCACGCCGCCCACCAGCGCGCCGACCGCCATCGCCGCCAGCGAGAGCAGCAGCGTGGTCAGCGTCGCGCTGAGAATAAGGTTTCCCCAACCGTTTTCACCAAATCCCGGAATGGTCATAATCACCTCCTCCGCTCAGGGCGTGACGTTGGTTTTAAACCACTTCTCACTGAGTTTTTTGACCGTGCCGTCAGCCAGTGCCGCGTTGATCGCCTCATCGAGTTTCGCCTTCAGCTCGCCGTCGGTTTTGCGGATGCCCAGCGCCTCGCCCTCGCCCCAGATCGGGCCGCCAAGCTGTGGACCCGCCAGCTGTAAATCTTTATTTTCCGGCTTGCTGAGTATCGAGTTCGCAAAAGTCACGTCGTCGAATACCGCATCAATGCGCTCGGCCTGAAGATCGAGCATGGCATCCGCCGAGGCGTTATATTCGCGCACGGTCGCCACGTCTTTAAAATAGTTATCGATAAACGGCGTATAGACGGTGCCGGAAGCGATGCCGATGGTTTTGCCCTTCAGCGCCGCTTTCAGACCGGCAATGGCAGGTTCAATCTCTTTCGGATCGTCATTCAGCTTAATGATGTTTTCCGCACCGCTCGCTTTGGGCAGCAGATCGCCTTTCAGCGTAATGAAGCTGGCGGGCGTTGAGGCATAAGGCACGGTAAAATCGATGACTTTGCGGCGATCCGGCGTAATCACGATGGCATCCATGATCACGTCATATTTACCCGCCTGCATACCGGCAATCATGCCATCCCAGTTCTGAACCACCAGCCTGCACTCGATTTTCATTCGCTGGCACAGATTAGTCATCAGTTCAGGTTCAAAACCGCTCAGCTTGCCGCCCGGCAACGTCAGGTTCCATGGCTCATAGCTGCCTTCGGTGGCAATGGTGATGGCTTTCCACTCTTTGGCCTGAAGCGATAGCGAAGTCAGCAAGGCGGAGGCAACAAGGGCGTTAATCAGTACGCAGCGGAATAGAGGACGTTTCATCGGGCGCTCCTGGTAATGGACAGGCCGGTTGGCCGAAAAGTTATGCCATCGTGACGCATCATGGCGTAAAAATCTCAGGTGTTATGTCATGTATATACAACCAATCATCTGACAATTCTTGTAGCGAAAGAGAAAAGTGTGACTCAGTCTATGTTAATGGAATGTAGCCACGGATGTTATGTCTTGTACATACAAGTACAGCAAGAGTTGTGCCAGGATGCGGAGTAACGGATAATCGCTGCGTGCGTCAGCACCGCGCTGGCGGGATGCACCAGTAAAGTGCGCAGCGCCCTTTCAACGTGCACCACAATTGGATAAAGGAGCAACAATGAAACGTATTGCTATCGATATGGATGAAGTGATAGCCGATTTCCATCCTAAAATGCTGAGCGCCGTTAACGCGCACTTCTCATTAACGCTCACGCATGATGAGCTCAATCTGTTCAGACTTCGCCATGAAAAACCCGATATGTTGGCAGAAATTATGCGCCTTGCCGGTCATCCGGAATTTTTTGCGGATCTGGCGGTGATCGCGGACAGCCAGCGCGTCATTGGTGAATTGAGTAAGCAGTATGAGGTATTTATCACGACCGCCGCGATGGAGGTGCCCACCTCTTTTAACGCTAAATTTCGCTGGCTGAACGAACATTTTCCGCAGATCAAACCCAGCAATATTGTGTTTTGCGGTAACAAAAGCATCATCAACGCTGACTACATGATTGACGATAATGCCCACAATTTTGTCGATTTTTGCGGCGAGGGCCTGCTTTATACCGCGCCGCATAACCTGCACGTCACCGGCTACCGGCGGGTCAAAAACTGGCAGGAGATAGAAACGCTGCTGCTGTAGCAGGCTTATCGTCTGAGCAGCGCGGCAATGATGTCTTTCAGCAGCGGCTGGAGCGAAGCCGCTCTGTCACCGCGCCAGCCATAAGGCGGCGCCTCATCCATATAGTTGCACTGCGCCAGCTCCAGCTGCACGGCATACTGGCTCTCCCGCGGCCTGCCGTACGCGCGCGTGATGTAGCCGCCCTTGAAGCGGCCGTTCAGCACCCAGTTAAACGCCTTCTGCGCCTGGCAAACCTGCATCAGCCCCTGCGTTATCAGATCGTCGCAGCTTGCGCCGTCGTTGGTGCCCAGGTTGAGATCGGGCAGTTTGCCGTCGAACAGGCGCGGAATAACCGACGCAATAGAGTGGGCGTCAAACAGCAGCGCGTAGCCAAACTGCTGCTTCATTCGCGCCAGTTCCTGCGCGATCTTTTGATGATAAGGCGTCCAGATTGTATCAAGGTAGCGCTGGCGCGCCGCAGCGTCGGGCGTCATTCCGGGTGTAAACACAGGCGTGCCGTCGAACAGCGTTTCAGGGTACAGACCGGTGGTGGCAGTGGTATAGAGCGCGGCGTTATCGGGCGGACGATTAAGATCGATAACAAAACGCGAATAGTTGCCCACCAGTATATTTGCGCCCATTTCGCCAACAAAATCATAGAGCTGTGGAATATGCCAGTCGGTGTCCGGCAGCGCTTTCGCCGCATCGCTCAGCCCCTGTTCCACCTCGGGCGTCAGCGCGGTTCCGGCGTGAGGAATACTGACCAGCAGCGGCAGCGTGCCAGCGGTAAAACTATAGGGTTTCATCGAATCGCCTCTCCTCTGAAAATAACCTGACACGGCAGTTCGCCGCCCAGCCAGTAAACCAGTTCTGCCGGACGCGTCAGCGGCCAGTGAACAAAATCGGCCACCTTGCCCGCTTCCAGCGAACCGTGCGTATCGGCCAGCCCCAGCGCCCGTGCGCCGTGCAGCGTCACGCCAGCCAGCGCCTCTTCCGGCGTCATGCCAAACAGCGTGCAGCCCATATTCAGCATCAGACGCAAAGAGAGCGCGGGCGAGGTGCCCGGATTGGCGTCGCTGGCCAGCGCCATCGGCACGCCATACTGGCGAAACAACGCCACCGGCGGCACCTGCTTTTCTCGCAGCAGGTAAAACGCGCCGGGCAGCAGCACCGCCACGGTGCCGCTTGCGGCCATCGCCGCCACGTCATGTTCGGTGGCATACTCCAGATGGTCGGCGGACAGCGCGCCGTAACGCGCGGCCAGCGCGCTGCCGCCCAGCGAAGAGAGCTGTTCCGCATGCAGCTTCACCGGCAGGCCAAGCCGCTGCGCCGCATCAAACACCCGCGCAACCTGCTCAGGCGAAAACGCCAGATGCTCGCAAAAAGCGTCCACCGCATCGGCCAGCCCCTCGTCGGCCACCTGCGGCAGCAGCTCGTTGCAGATAAGATCGATCCAGCCGTCCGGATTATCGCTAAACTCGGGCGGCGTGGCGTGGGCCGCCAGACAGGTGGACTGGATCTGCGCCGGGGTCTGCTGCGCCAGTTGTCGGATAGCGCGCAGCATGCGCAGCTCGCTGTCATGCGTCAGGCCGTAGCCGGACTTGATTTCAAGCGTCGTCACGCCCTCCGCCAGCAGCCGTTGCAGCCGCCACGCGGCGCTGCTCACCAGTTCCGCTTCCGAAGCGGCCCGCGTGGCGCGTACCGTCGAGAGAATGCCGCCGCCCTGTGCGGCGATGTCGCTGTAGCTGACGCCGTTGAGCCGCTGCTCAAATTCATGACTGCGATCGCCGCCGAACACCAGATGCGTGTGGCAATCCACCAGGCCAGGGGTGACGATGCCGCCGCCGAAATCAATACGCCGTACGGCATTTATCTCCCGCGCATCACGCAGCGGGCCAACCCAGATGATATTGCCGTCACGCACCGCAATCGCGCCGTCTTCGATGATGTTGTACCGGCCGTTTTGCATCGTGACCACGTCCGCACCGTGCCACAGGCTGTCGCAGCGATGTTGCTCGCTCATCTTCTCTCCCGGCTTTACTGTTGATTCATAAGTATGTATATGTATATACAACTACATTGTCCGGGACGCAACCTATGGCTCGCTATTTTGCACCACGCGCCATGCTCGAAGACGGCTGGCAGCACGATGTTCTTATTGAGGTTAATGACGCGGGCGCGATTGAGGCGCTGACGCCAGACGCCTCTGCCGACGGCGCAGAGCGGCTGACGGGCGCGGTGGTGCCCGCAATGGTTAATTTACACTCACACGCCTTCCAGCGGGCGATGGCGGGGCTGGCAGAAGTGGCGGGCGATCCGCAGGACAGCTTCTGGACATGGCGCGAATTAATGTACCGCATGGTGCAGCGTCTCTCTCCCCAGCAGGTAGGCGCCATCGCCGCGCAGCTTTATGTCGATATGCTGAAAGGCGGCTACAGCCAGGTGGCGGAATTTCACTATCTGCACCACGATCCTGACGGGCAGCCCTATCAGGATGACGATATGCTGCGCCAGCTGATCGCCGCCGCCGAACGGGCCGGGATCGGCCAGACGCTGCTGCCGGTGCTTTACAGCTACGCCGGTTTCGGCGCGCAGCCGCCGCAGCCGGGACAAAAACGCTTTATTCAAAGCAGCGAGCAGTATCTGCAACAGCAGCAGCGGCTCAACGCGTTAATTGCCGATAAACCGCTGCACAATCAGGGGCTTTGCTTCCACTCGCTGCGCGCGGTCAGCGAAGCACAAATGCATGACGTGCTCGCCGCCAGCGACAGCGCCCTGCCTGTCCACCTCCACATCGCCGAGCAGGAAAAAGAGGTCAGTGACTGCCTGGACTGGAGCGGCGAACGCCCGGTGAACTGGCTGTTTAAGCGCTTTGACGTTAATGCCCGCTGGTGCCTGATCCACGCCACGCATCTGGACGAGCACGAAATCTCACAACTGGCGACAAGCCAGGCGGTGGCGGGACTTTGCCCCACCACCGAGGCCAACCTGGGCGACGGCATTTTCCCTGCATCAGCGTATATCGTCCAGGGCGGCCGCTGGGGCATCGGCTCAGACAGCCACGTTTCGCTGGATGTGGTGGAGGAGCTGCGGCTGCTGGAATATGGACAGCGCCTGCGCGACCGTCGCCGCAATCGTATCGTCACCGCCCGGCAAAACGCCGTAGGCGATGTGCTTTATCAACAGGCGCTGGCCGGCGGCGCGCAGGCCTGCGGGGTACAGACGAGCTGCCTCAAAACCGGCTGGCGTGCTGACTGGCTGGTGCTGGCGGACGATGCGCTGCTGGGCAGCACGGAAGACAGCGCGCTGCTCAACCGCTGGCTGTTTGCCGGGCATCGCGGGCAGATTCAGGACGTCTGGGTGGCGGGCCGGCCGGTTATCCGTGGCGGAAAACACGCCGAAGAAGCACAGATTGCTGCGGCCTTCCGTTCCGCGCTGGAGGCGCTGAAATGATGCATTTTTTCAGCCGCGATACGCTGCCGATCAGCCGCTGGCGCAACGGCGGCGGTGAAACGCGCGAGGTGGTGAGTTTTCCACCGGACATCGCCGATTTTAGCTGGCGCATCAGCATCGCCACCCTTGCTGCCGACGCCCCCTTCTCGCTTTTTCCGGGGATCGACCGCGTCATTACTCTGCTGGAGGGCGATGACGTTACGCTTTACTCGAATGACGAAGAAAAACAGCGATTAGTCAGACATCGGCCGTTTGCTTTTGCGGGCGAGGAAGCGATTTTCTGTCGTCTGACGGGCGGCATCAGCAGCGATTTCAACGTGATGACGCGTCGCGCTACGCACTGCGCCAGCGTTGCCGTCCACCATGAGACCTTTGCACCCGTACCTGAAAATGCAGGTGTGGTTTACGTTCTGTCGGGAGAATGGAGCCTGGGCGAACGGCGGCTCACGCCAGATCGTGGCGCCTGGTGGGATGCCGGAGACGGCGCTTTACTGCGCCGCGAAACAGCATCAGCTTCACTTCTTGCCGTCACGCTTGCCCGGCGTCAGGCAGAAAAATAGTGCCTTTACCCGGCGGGGACAGCCGATGTCAGCGCTGTCCTTATTCATTAAGGATGCATAACCTCTTCTAAAATTAGCATTTCCTTCCCGATCACCCTTCTGCTGATAATCGTAATATCTTTCCTTGTTGCAGGATGAGTCAGCCATGAGATTGCCTACGTTTCTTACCTCTGTGCGTCATCAAGCCGAAACGGAGCAGCCCGCCCCCACGGAAACAACGCCATTACCGCCGGGAAACGTAAAAACGCTGTCGACAGAGGCGGAGCAAAAGCTGCGCGCGCGGAATGAACACCCGCCGTCGTCCTCACACAACCCCCCTCAGCAGAAGCAAGGCAAACGCAACGCGCTAAAAGGCGGGCTGTCCGCACGTCCGTTCACCGTTTCCGCTGGCCTTACCGGCACCGAACGTACGGTGGATCGCGCGCTACGCGATGCGGCACCAGAGCAGAACATCGTTGAGGAGGAGGACGCCGATCACCCCCTGCTCCAGCGCAGCAAGCAGCTTTTGCGCGTTGCCCGATCCAGCGTGCAGACGCTGGAAGAAAATAAAACGTCGCTCTGGCAACGCCCTGCGCCGGATAAACATCGCCAGCGTCTGGTGCGGCTTTTCCCCTTCCTGAAGCCGCAGGCGCTGCGTGACGTGGCCGCTATTCACGGAGGGAAACGTTCAGGCGAAGAAAAAATTGATGCGGCTGTACCGCGCGAAGAGATTGCCCGTACGGTGCAGCATCTTCAGGAGACGCTGACGGAACAGCGCCTTAAGCTGGAAACGGCCACCGAGGTACTGGAAAGGCAGTATCAGGCGCGCGCCGCCGCCCGCCCGCAATCGGGTAACGCCCACACCGCGCAGTTGCAGGAGCAGATAAGACTGGCGGAGGCACAGGTTCAGCATCATCAGGACATCCTGTTGAAAAGCCTGGAAGATCCCACCGTGCTGGCGCTCAGTCGCCTGAGCGATTTTGCCGATAACGCCGATCTGCAAAGCGATTTTGCCGCAAAGCGGCTGCGGGAACTGGCTGACGCAGCCGTTGATATCCGTACGCAGAGCCACACGTCACTGACAGCAACCGACCTGAAACTGGCGGCAAATACAGCGAAAATAAAGCAGTTGATGATCCTCGCCAACAGTATGGAGGCAGGTTATCGCCAGTTGCATAACGCGCTGGTCTCGCTTGAAAAACTGAACGAGCAGAATCCGCCGCCGGAGGATGAGCTTGTTTGTCGCCATCTTCTGTTAAAACAGGCGGCTGAAAGCCTGCTGCTGGATAATATGCATCAGTTGGAAAGTCTTGAAATCGACAGCACCTCGGCCGGGTCCTCAATAAAAAAAGCGCTGGAATTACTCAATAAAGAGCAGGGGGAGCTGATGCAGCAGCGCACCAGCGCCAGCCGGGTGTGGGTTAACGCCAGCAAAACCGAAGGCGTGCTGGCGGGAAAAACGCCTGCGCCGCCAACAGCATCCCCCGCACCGCAGCCTGATAAAACGGCGCTAAGCGGCATCAGGCAGGAAATTCAGGCTTCCTTCAACGACGTTGTTAAACCGTTGCAGGACGCGGAACTCTCCGCGCAACTCGATAAGTTAACCCGCCGCCTGAATGAGGACGCCAGCCTGACCAAACAACCTTCCTGGCTGATTGCGAATATTGTGAAAAGCACCCTCGGCGCCGTGTGCGCTGACAAACCCGAACGGGCGGGAAAGGTTTTGCAGCAGCTTTCAACCCACACCGCGCAGCACTGGACGACGCTGGCTGCTCCTCATGATGAAACGACTCGCGATCTGATCCAGTTTTGTCACCGCCTGAGCGAACTTCCGCGCGGCGCGGATCTTCTCCAGCTTCTCTCCGCCAGTGGCGATCAACCGCCCGATGGCGAGCTGTCAAAAGCCTTACGCACCTTCTGGAATGCGGATGCTGCCCAACAGGCAGAGAAAGATCCTGCCGTGAAAGCCTGGTTGCAGGGCGCGCAAAACGTGGCGAAGAGCAAGCTGGCAAAGGATGGCGCCGCCTTTGACGATGTGGCTCACGCGGCTTATAACGCGGTAAGGAACGGCTATTACAGCAACGCGCCCGGCTCGGCGTACGATCAGGATAACAAACGCCTTCTCAAAGCCACCAACGAATGGGTATTTCGCGCGATGGCGCGTCCTCCCGCAGGGCAAGCGGCTGAGTTACGTCCGATTCCTAACGTCAGAAAAAATCCGTTCAACGCCAAAACGCGCGATCGCGCGATGGATATCACTGACGGTATGAATATGTTCTCGCTGCGCAGCAAAGGCGAAACGCTGATTGACGGCCAGCTTGCACGCATAAAAAATCTGACAGAACGCTGTCGTGCTGAAGCCGGTGATGACGCCAGCGCGCAGGCACTGGCCGAACACGCGGAACATTTCACCCAACTCCTGCTGAAATGGCGTGATAAAGGGCAGCATCTGTCGCAGCAGCCTCTCACCGGCAGGCATATGGCCGATCTGCGGCGCATGCAGGCGAATAACGGGAACAGGCTGACCGCGCGGTTTTCGCGTGCCGATCTGCCTGAGGCCCTCTCTTCACTGTTTACGCAGCATCTCAGCGTCTATGAGGCGCTCAATCAGCTCGGCGAGCACCTGAACAACGCGCTGCCCGCAGAGAAGCGTGAAACGCCTGCCGCCCCGTCGGCGGAAGAACAGGATGCGCTTCGCCTGCTAAAAACGCGGCACTTCACTAACAAAGAAGACGTTCTGACCTTTTTCAAACCGCTGATAGAAGGCAGTCGGCTGCGCGATCGCGTGAAGCTTGGCGAAGGCGGCACGCTGGGAGGCGGTCTGCCGGCGCTGCCGCTTAACGCGCTGTTCCCTGTTGTGCCCACCTTCTCTTTCGAGCTTTCCCGCAGCGATGAAGCCTACGTGCAGCTGTTTATGCCCATTCTGGGGATGGAGATGTCGTTTGGTAAAACCACAACCAAAGCGGGCGAAGCCAGCGTTGGATTAACCGCTGGCGGCAGCGTTGCTCCGCATGTTTCGCTGTTGGGCGGCGTAAAAGGCACATTGCGCAAGCAGGAAGCGGATTCGGATGCCACACTGATCCGTTTTTTTCGACGTCGTTTTCATGATGATGAAATGCGGCAAAAAATGTATACCGCGCTGGAAAGCATGGTGCGCTGGGACAGTCTGCCTTCAAACCAGGGCCCGGCATTCAGCGGGCCGCTGGAGGCGATTCTGGCGCGCAGTGACGATGTATCACTGAGCCACGTCAGCAGCAGCAGTCAGACGACCGCCTTCCGTGGGGCGGTATTTGGTCGGCTTCCTTTCGCCAGCCTGGCGACATCGGCAACGACCGGCGCATGGATAAATAACGAAATGTCCCTGAGCGCACAGCACGAGCGCAATACGGATACGCGCCAGGAAGCGCAGGGAACCGTGCGGATCAATGGTTATCAGGCGGATACGACAACGCAAACCACCCGACTGGACGGCACGGTAAGCGCTTCACCGCTATCAAACCAGCCGGGAACGCTGGGTAATGCAACGACAGGACGCTTCTCTGCGCCCTTTCAGGCAGGCGTGGGGCGCGATCTCAGCTGGCATCAGGAGCGTAACGAGTTATCGCTTTACACCATTGAAGACAAACAGGACGCCGATCTCGATCGCCACTACAGCACCGTAGCCGATATGCAAAAAGAGATATCGGTGAATCGCGACGCCTGGCTGATGCGCTGTATTGAGACACTCGAGCTGGATGCGGAAAAGCGCGATACGCCTGAACTTCGCGAACAGGCCGCAGGTTTGCTGGATGACTTCGAGCAGCAGTTAACGCAGCTGTCGCAACAGACCCATTACGCTCTCTTCAACGTTAACTATTCATTAAAAGGCGAAACCGGCGCGGAAATTGACGGCTACCGCTCACTGGCGCATCTGTTCCGCCAGCGGGGAGATGAAACGAAGGCCAGGGAAATGGACGGCGCCGTTGATAAACTTTTGCAGACCCGCGAAAGCTGGCGCCCTTTGATGCTCATCGTTCGCGAACGCGCAAAAGACTCCTCTCGTCTGGGCCTGCGCTCTGCCCTGCGCATACAGCGCAACCGCAATAATGACGGCCTGAGAACCGCCATGCAGTTCCCGCCGCCCTGATCACGGGCTAACCATGCCCCTTGAATTTACCGAGCAGCTTGTAACGCGATCCGGGATAGAGCAGCCGCGCCCAGGTCACAATTTTTGCTTCGCTCCAGGTCTGGCGGCGAATAAGCAGGCACGGCTCGTTGGCTTCAATGGAGAGATGCGCGCACTGGTGCCTGTCGGGCAGCACCGCTTCAACGATGTGCTCGCCAGCGGTCAGCGGCGCGACCCGCATCAGATAGGTGTAAGGCGTCTGTGTCTGATAATCCTGTTGCAGATAGTCGGGCGCCACCAGCGGGTTAACCAGACGATCTTCCAGCTGTACCGGCAGATCGTTTTCGTAATGCACCATCAGCGAATGAAAAACAGCGTGACCGGTGGTCAGGCCCAGCACGCCGGCCTGCTCCGGGTCGGCTTTGATTTCGCGCAGGGTGATAACTTTACAACTGTGCGTATGGCCGCGCTGCGCGATCTCTTCGGCAATATTGTGCACCTCCAGCATCGCGGTATAGCCTTTGGACTCGGCGACAAAGGTGCCGACGCCCTGCATACGCAGCAGATAGCCTTCGCTGGTCAGTTCGCGCAGGGCGCGGTTGATGGTCATCCGGCTGACGCCCAGTTCGTTGACCAGTTCGCTTTCTGAGGGCACGCGCTGGTTAGGTTTCCAGGTGCCTTCGGTGATCTGACTGATAATCGCCTGCTTCACACGCTGATAAATCGGCGCGGGCAGATCGCTCATTGCGGCAGAAAGTTGCGAGATTGCACTCTGCTCGACCATAAAAACGTCCTCATCAGAATAATGTGTTCAGTTTACTGAGCGGACCGGTGGATGTATAGACGTGTTCTGTTGCACCCCTGCCGCGCAGTCTGCGCCACGACGGTGCATTTTTGCATGCTATAGCGCCGCGTGCCGGGCATTTTTATGCGTCTGCGCCTCGGCAAAAGGCGCTACCGCCACGTCTGACGGAAAAGAAGTTTTGTGATCGACCTGGCACAAGCATTGCTAATTGTATAGACAAGATTATACACATCTGCTTCACTTTGTTTTATTCATGAGCAACGATCATCATGAGCTGCCTGGATTACCTTGCAGGGATGACAGCAACCAAACTTGTCTATACAGGAGTATACTATGCCGACAGATTCACAGTGCTGCACGCTGACGCCGGGAGAGGTGACGTTAGCCACGCTGAAACGCATCTATCACGGTAACGTCCGACTGACGCTGGACGAGGGCGCGCGCAGCGCCATAGAGCAGGCGCAGGCGACGGTTGCCCGCATCGTTCAGGCAGGAACGGTTACCTACGGCATCAATACCGGCTTTGGCAAGCTGGCGCAAACCACTATTCCCGCGCCGCGTCTGGCTGAGCTCCAGCGTAACCTGGTGCTTTCGCACAGCGTGGGTATTGGCGAACTGCTGCCCGATAACGTGGTGCGCGTCATTATGGCCACCAAGGTGATCAGCCTGGCGCGCGGCCATTCCGGCGTGCGGATGGCGCTGATTGACGGCCTGCTCGCCCTGTTCAACGCGGGCGTGATGCCCTGCATCCCTGAGAAAGGTTCCGTTGGCGCGTCGGGTGACCTGGCGCCGCTGGCCCATCTTTCGCTGATGCTGCTGGGCGAAGGCGAGGTACGGGTCAATGGCGAGCGGATTGCCGCCGTTGACGGCCTGCGCCTGGCCGGTTTACAGCCCTTTGAACTCGGGCCGAAAGAGGGGCTGGCGCTGCTGAACGGCACGCAGGTTTCCACCGCGCTGGCGCTGCGCGGTCTTTTTGAAGGCGAGAAGGTGTTTGCCGCTGGCCTGCTGGCGGGCGCGCTGTCGCTGGAGGCGATCAAAGGCTCCATCAAACCTTACGACGCCCGCATCCATAAGGCGCGAGGCCAGACAGGACAGATTGCCGTGGCCGCTGCCGTTTCCGACCTGCTGCAAGGAAGCGAGATTCTGGATTCTCACGCCGATTGTGGCCGCGTGCAGGATCCCTACTCCATCCGCTGCGTGCCGCAGGTGATGGGCGCGTGTCTGGATAACCTCAACCACGCCGCGCGCGTGCTGCAAATCGAGGCCAACGCGGCGTCGGATAATCCGCTGGTGTTCAGCGACAGCGGCGATGTCATCTCCGGCGGCAACTTCCATGCCGAGCCTGTCGCCTTTGCCGCAGACATTATCGCGCTGGCAGTGGCGGAGATCGGCGCCATTTCTGAACGGCGCCTGGCGCTGCTGCTCGATACCGGGCTTTCCGGCCTGCCGCCCTTCCTGGTGAAGGAAGGCGGCATCAACTCCGGCTTTATGATTGCCCAGGTGACCGCAGCGGCGCTGGCCTCCGAAAACAAATCGCTGGCACATCCGGGCAGCGTCGACAGCCTGCCGACCTCTGCGAATCAGGAAGATCACGTTTCCATGGCTACCTATAGCGCGCGTCGGTTGGGCGAGATGTGTTTCAACACCGCCGCCGTTGTGGGTATTGAAGCGATGGCTGCCGCGCAGGGCATTGAGTTCCATCGTCCGTTACAAAGTTCTGCGCTGATGGAAAGCGAGTTCGCCGCACTGCGTCAGCGCGTGGCTTTTCTGGATAAAGACCGTCTTCTTGCGCCGGATATTGAGCAGATGCGGTTGTGGGCGCTGCGCGACAGCTGGCCTGCGCCGCTTGCCGACCTTCTTCCTGGTAACGCAGGGTAACTTCTTCGACCGATAAAGGATCACACCATGAGCAACACGATAAAAAGCGCCGTCGCGCGTGAAATCCGCGCGCCGCACGGTGCGACGCTGAGCTGCGCTAACTGGCTGATTGAAGCGGCGTTTCGCATGATCCAGAACAATCTCGATCCTGACGTGGCAGAACGCCCGGAAGATCTGGTGGTGTATGGCGGCATTGGTAAAGCAGCGCGCAACTGGGAATGCTTTGAGCAGATCCTGCGCTCGTTGAAAGCGCTCCAGCCGGAAGAGACGCTGCTGGTGCAGTCGGGTAAACCGGTTGGTGTGTTTCGCACCCATGCCGATGCGCCGCGTGTGCTGATCGCCAACTCCAATCTGGTGCCGCACTGGGCCAACTGGGATCATTTCCACGAGCTGGATAAAGCCGGACTGATGATGTACGGCCAGATGACCGCCGGTTCCTGGATCTATATCGGCGCGCAGGGCATCGTGCAGGGCACCTTTGAAACCTTCGTCGAAGCAGGACGGCAGCACTACAATAACGATCTCAGCGGCAGGTGGATACTCACTGCGGGCCTTGGCGGCATGGGCGGCGCACAGCCGCTGGCGGGCGTGCTGGCAGGCGCGTCGGTGCTGGCGATTGAGTGCCAGGAATCGCGTATTGATTTCCGTCTGCGTACCCGCTATCTCGATTTCAAGGCTTTTACCATTGATGAAGCACTGGAAAAAATCGACCAGGCCAATAAAGAGAAACGCGCCATTTCCGTTGGCCTGTTGGGCAATGCGGCGGAGATCCTCCCGGCGCTGGTGAAGCGCGCGCAGGCGGGCGGCATGAGGCCGGATATCGTTACCGATCAGACCTCGGCGCACGATCCGATCAATGGCTATCTGCCCGCCGGATGGAGCCTGGAGCGCTGGTTCGGGGAACGCAAAACGCAGCCGAAAGCGGTCGCCACCGCCGCGCGCGCCTCCATGGCGGTGCACGTGCAGGCGATGCTCGACTTTTGCCATATGGGCATTCCGACCGTGGATTATGGCAACAACATTCGCCAGGTGGCGCTCGAAGAGGGCGTGAAAAATGCGTTCGACTTCCCTGGTTTCGTGCCGGCCTATATCCGGCCGCTGTTCTGTGAAGGTAAAGGGCCGTTCCGCTGGGTCGCGCTCTCCGGCGACCCGGAAGACATATTCAAAACCGACGCCAAACTGAAAGAGCTGTTCCCTGAGCATAAAAATTTGCATCGCTGGCTGGATATGGCGCAGGAGCGTATCGCGTTTCAGGGGTTACCGGCGCGCATTTGCTGGCTGGGGCTGGGCGAGCGTCACCTCGCCGGGCTGGCATTCAATGAGATGGTGCGCAACGGTGAGCTGAAAGCGCCGGTGGTGATTGGACGCGACCATCTGGACTGCGGCTCGGTGGCCTCGCCAAACCGTGAAACCGAAGCGATGAAGGATGGATCGGACGCGGTGTCCGACTGGCCGCTACTGAACGCCCTGCTCAATACCGCAGGCGGCGCGACCTGGGTCAGTCTGCATCACGGCGGCGGCGTCGGGATGGGCTTCTCGCAGCATGCGGGCGTGGTGATTGTCTGTGACGGCACCCCGGAAGCCGATAAACGTCTGGGCCGCGTGTTGTGGAACGATCCGGCAACCGGCGTGATGCGTCATGCCGATGCGGGCTATGAACTGGCGCAGTCATGCGCAGCGACGCATGAACTCAATTTGCCGATGCTGAAATAGTGCCTGCTGGCCGGGCGCCCTGCCCGGCCATTTCCCGCGTTCTAACACGCCGCAAAGCGCTTTACTCCGCCATTTATGCTACCTTAAATCAGCCGGATAGCAGATCCTGTAAGGAGAGGAAGAGATGGCGATCCCCGATTTACTGATTGAAGAAGCCATTTCCTGGCGCAGAGAACTTCACGCGCAGCCTGAACTGGGCTATCAGGAAGTTAACACCTCTCAATGGGTGGCAGAAAAGCTGCGTGGTTTTGGGCTACAGACGCACACCGGCCTGGCGGGAACGGGCGTGGTGGCCACGCTGGAAAACGGCCCCGGCCCCGCTATCGGCTTTCGCGCCGATATGGACGCGCTGCCCATCACCGAACTGAGCAGCGTGCCGTGGCGCTCCACGCGCCCGGGCGTTATGCATGCCTGCGGCCACGACGGCCATACAGCGATGCTGCTGGCGGCAGCAAAACATCTCAGCGTCACGCGCCGCTTCAGCGGTACGCTGCACTTCGTCTTCCAGCCCGCCGAAGAGAACCTGGGCGGCGCGCGTAAAATGGTGGCCGATGGCCTGTTCGAGCGCTTTCCGATGTCGGCAATTTACGGTCTGCATAACTGGCCCGGACTGCCGGTTGGGCATCTGGCCGTCAACAGTGGCGCGATGATGGCCTCGCTGGACGCGTTTGAGATTACGCTCAGCGGCAGAAGCTGCCACGCGGCGATGCCGGAAAACGGCGACGATCCGGTGGTGGCGGCCGCGCAGCTGATCCTTGCGCTGCAAACCATCCCTGCCCGCCGTCTGTCACCGCTGGCCTCGGCGGTGGTCAGCGTGACGCAGATCAACGGCGGCGAAGCGATTAACGTGATCCCGGAAAAGGTGGTGCTGCGCGGCACCGTGCGCTGCCTGCAAAGCGATATAAGAGAAAAGGTGCGCGGGCTGATTGCAGAGTTTGTCTCCGCTTCGCCGCCGGGCATTACGGGCCAGCTTGTCTGGCTGACCGACTACCCGGTAACCCACAATAACGCCGTTGAGGCGCGGAAAATTCGCGACTGCGCGCTGGCGCTGCTGCCGGAAAATCAGGTGCACTGGCAGGTCAATCCGTCAATGGCTTCGGAAGATTTCGCCTGCATGCTGGAAGCGTGCCCCGGCGCCTACTTCTGGATTGGCGCCGACGGCAGCACGCCGTCGCGCCCGCTGCACAATGCGCATTACGACTTCAACGATGAGATCGTGGCGCACGGCGTGGCGGTGTGGAGCACGCTGGCGGAACAGTTGCTGCCCGTGGCGCGCTAACGATCAGTATCCGGCGCGGGCGATCTGCGCCAGCGCGCTTTCCATTTCTGCGGCCCGGCCCGTTGCGATCAGACAACAGGCGACTTGCAGGCGGAGAGCGTGTGGCACCGGCACTTCCCGGTTCAGGCAGCGCGTTGTCCAGTCAGCGGTGGTGTCGGCGTCCTTCGCTGCGGGCAGCGCATCGTGCGCCAGCGCGCGCTCTTCCTGGCGCGCCAGCAATACCTGCGGCTCTTCTCCACCGGCAATCAGGCTGATGGCGGGACAGCGCTGCGGACTGGCATAAACTTCGCCTTCGGTGCCGTTCAGCAGCAGCGCGCGGCCGCCGATGGCGTGAAAAAATTTCCCCACGCGCGGCAGATACTCTGGGTGCGAAACGCTGGAAAGGCGTAGCGCCGCCGCCTCGTCAAAGGGCGTCGCCAGCTTGGCAAGCGTATGGGCGCTGTTGCGCACGCCGAGCGTCCAGCGCAGCGAAAGCTGTTTTTCCAGCGGCGGACAGAGCGTGGCGACCGGCATAAACACCATTTCACCGCGATCAAGCTGCGCCTGAGCCTGCGGCGCATCGTGCACGACGGCTGTGCCCAACGCCTGAAAGATGGCTTCGCTGGTGACGCGTGTGGGATCGTCGCTGACGCCGTGCACCAGCACCGGAAAATCCATTTTTGCCAGCAGCAGTGCCAGCAGCGGCGTCAGGTTGGCCTGCCTGCGCGCGCCGTTATAGCTGGGAATAACGATCGGCATTGGCCGGTTGGCGGGCGGCGTCAGTCGGATCGTCTGCGCCTGCATCGCAGCATAGAAGCCCGGCATCTCCTCCTCGCCTTCGCCTTTAATGCGCAGCGCAATCAGTATCGCGCCCAGCTCCAGCGGGGGCACCTCATCGGCCAGCATCTGTCGGTAAAGCTCACGGGCGGTGGCGTAATCAATGTCGCGGGCATGATTTTTTCCGCGGCCAATCTCTTTAATGATTTTTCTGTAATCCATTATTCTGCTCATACTTTTTAGCGACGGCGGCGCGGCGACGGTTTTTTCCCGCTCAGGGCAGGGCTGGCTTTCGGCAGCTCGCCTTCCGGCATCGCAGGCTGTTCAATGGGAAACACCGGCAGCGCCCCCAGCAGGCGCGAACCGTAGCTTTTACTCAGTAGCCGCCGATCGTAAATAACAATTTCGCCAAAGCAGGCGTGACTGCGGATCAGCCGCCCCACCTGCTGTATCAGGTTAAACGAGGCGCTCGGCAGGCTTTGTACTTCAAACGGATAGCGCCTGAGGCTTTTCAGCCATTCACCCTCGGTTAAAATAACCGGGCTGTCGACCGGCGGAAAAGCAATTTTATGAATATGCACCTGTGACAACAGGTCGCCTTTTAAATCCAGCCCTTCGGCAAAAGATTGCAGGCCGACCAGAATACTGGTTTCGCCCTGCTCCACCCGCTTGCGATGCAGCGCCACCAGCGCCGGGCGCGGCTTGTCGCCCTGCACCAGCATCATCAGCCGCAGTTCCGGCAGAAACGCCAGGAACTGCTGCATCGCGCGGCCGCTGGCGAACAGCACCAGCAGTCCTTTGTGCTTCGCCTCTTTGATCTGCTGGCGAAAAAAATGCGCCATCTCCGCCAGATGCTGTGCCTCAGTCGCCAGCGTCGGCTCATTGCGCATCAGCGGGATCAACAGTTTTCCCTGTTGAGGATGGTTGAACGGCGAATCGAGCGCAACAAAACGATCCCCGATCTCTTCGCGCAGGCCGGACATCTCCTGTAGCCGTTGAAAGCTGTTCAGCGAACGCAGCGTTGCTGAAGTCACCACCACGTGCGGAATTTTACGCCACAGCAGCTTTTCCAACTGCTCGCTGACGCGAATTCCCGCGCAGTGAAACAGCAGATGCGCGCTGCCTTCGCGGATCTCCCGCTGTACCCATTTTGACACCGGCGCGCCGGATGCCTGCGTCATCGCCGCCAGCCGCCATAGCTTAGTGCTTGCCTCAAACCAGCCCAGCGCTTTGTTGATCTGAATAAGCGTGCGGTGCAGCCGAACCACATCAAACTGGCCCGATTTTTCACTGAGATCGTTCAGCAGCGCTTCCGCCAGACCGCGCAGCCCGTCGCTTAATTTGAACAGGCGCGCGCATATCGTCAGAATTTCATCCGGCAGCAGCCCCATCTCAAAGCGGTATTCGCCTTCGTGGTTATCTGCCGGTAGCCACTGCGTCATAAGCGTCGACAGCATCTGAAGCTGTTCGCGCACCTCTTCGCAATGGGCTTTAAGCTTATCAGGATGGCTGAGCGCAGGCGGTTTTTTCGGCCGGAACTGCGCCATGCACTGCTCCACCAGGCGGCAAAAGAGATCGAGCTGAAGCACCGTCCAGCCGGGCGTGATATCGCCGCTCATCTCCAGCGCGTCACGGGCGACATCGGGAAGATGATGTCCCTCATCGAGCACCAGCAGCAAATTTTTCGGCGGCGGCAGCACCGACTCGTTCTCCAGCGCCGCCATCACCAGCGCATGATTCGCGACCACCACGTCCGCCTGTTCGATCTCGCGCCGCGCCACGTAAAACGGGCATTCGCGAAACCAGTGGCAGTTAGCGCCCAGGCAGTTCGCCCGGTCAGTACTTAAACGCTGCCAGAGCGACTCTTCAATTGACGCGTCGCAGTGATCGCGCAGGCCATCCCACTGATGTCGGTTGAGCGATGTTTCCAGCGAGGTGCAGAGCGCGCGTTCGTCTTTGCTGGCGGTCATGTCGTCATCCAGAAACAGTAGCAGATCGCCCTGCTTCTCTTCATCAGTCGCCAGCGCGGAAAGATTGCGCGGGCAGACGTAGCGACCGCGTCCAAAGGCGGCGGTGAATCGCAGGTCGGGAATGAGTTTTTTCAGCATCGGCAGGTCTTTGCTGAAAATCTGATCCTGAAGCGCCACGTTGGCGGTGCTGACCACCAGCGGCTTCTCTTCCGCACGGCTGACGGCAATGCCGGGGATCAGATAAGAGAGCGTTTTTCCCACGCCGGTGGGAGCCTCAATGGCAAGATGGCGCCCTTCTTCACCCGCGAGCGTTTTTGCCACCTCGGCGATCATCTGTCGCTGCGGCGCACGGGAGATAAAGTCGGGAATTTGCTGCTGGAGCGTTTTGTACCACTCCGCAATTTGCGTTTTTAACGCGGCAGTAAGCGCCATAACAACCACTTTTGATCAGAATGGCCTGTATTTTTACACAGTACAGGGGCCGACGTCAGCCTTCTTATCACCCAGGGTTAAATTATTGCGTGGGGGGTTACACAGACAGGTGAAGCGCCCCGACGATTTTCATCGGGGCGGGAGAGATCAGAAACGATAGCCGATGCCGATATTAACGCCGCGCGTTGTTAATCCAAACGCTTTACCCGCCTGATAGCCGACATCGATTGCCAGCGTATCCACCGGATTGAACTGCGCGCCTGTACCGTAAGCAAACGCGTTCTTTGAATCGCTATTATCATATCTGTCCTTGAATGTATTCCAGCTTACGCCGCCATTAGCATAAAGGCTGACATAATCATTCAGCCGCCAGGCCGGCCCAACCAGTAAAGAATAGCGCTCTAATTTGCCCTGTTCTTTATCACCCTGCATCCAGATAAAAGAGGCAATCACACCGGCGGGCGACGCGCTTTTTTCATAACGGTATTTCAACGCCATGCCCTGAATATCCGTAAAGTGATTTACTTCACTCTGCGCATAGCCGAGGGTGTAGGTGTGATTGTCTGCCAGAGCAGGCGTGGCGAGAGCAGCCGCAGCGGCCACAAGTAGAGTCAATGCCGTTTTCTTCATGAAATCGTCCTTAATTAAATCCATTAATGCGCTATCCGCGCGATAATAAACGCAGTTTACTTCTGTATGGCTAAATGCGATGAGTAGAATGCCAACCAACATTGTACCATCGTTGCATTTTATATTTTCGCCGGAAACAGTCTGTTTGGCGTAATAATATTTAATACAGATCAAATAACCAAAAAAAAGACAGATTAATGATAATCTGTCTTTATTAACTACTAATTCTGTCGCTTAATTTATTATTTCTGGCCCGTTCTCTCTTTTCACCGTCACCGGATTAATTACGCACAACCGGTTTATCAGTCAGCGGTGTTGCCGGCGATTTATCCACCCCTAAACGACCAATAAAAGGCAGCCGCAGCGCGGGCGACTTCACGTCCACGCCCAGGTTCAGGCTCAGCAGGTTCAGTTCAATGCCCTCTTCAATACCCAGGGTCACGCCCGCTATGCCAAACAGGGAGAGCTGTACGCCGCGTCCGGACGGCGGCAGCCCAACGGGGCGCGTCAGGGGCCGGAAATCTTTACCAATGGCGTTCGCAGGCATATCCAGCTTCAGCGCAGGCACTTCCCGACCAATGTGGGCCAGAAACGTATTGCTGTTCGGCCCCGGCCAGACGCGATAGGTGTGCGGCCACGGATAGCTTTTTATCGCCGCCTCAATGTGCGGGATCATCGCTTCGGCAGCGCTGCCGCGGTGTTCCAGCAGCAGCCCCGGACGCGCGCCAAACCAGTAGCCATCCGGCAGCGCGTAGTTTCGCCGCACAACGTTGTTGCTGCCCCAACTGATCACTTCATAGCGGCTGAAGCGCGTTTCTCCGGCTCTTTTGAAGATGATCCACGGATGTACCGCGAACAGGCCGCGCCAGCCGAACGTGGTGGCCGTATAAACCTGCACAATCGCGGTATCTTTTAACGCGACGGGATCGGGCGCGATGCCGGCAGAGTCGCGTCGGGCCGTGGCCCAGTCGCCGCCGGTAATTTTGACGCCGCTGTGGGTGGCTTTTACATAACTCTGCCCGAAGGAAAGCAGGAGAATACAGATAAAAGCAAGGCTACATACTTTCAGACAGACCATAGTTCCGTTTTCCGCGCGCTATAGCGGGCAAAGAGGTGATGACAACCGGGTGACGTGGAGAAGATTGCGTGAAATACGTTCGAAAGACCTTACTGAAAGCGGCGCAAACCTTCAACCTCTATTCCGGGGCGCGGCATTATTGGTAAAAAGAAGGAGCCCTGAGGCTCCGTGGTGGCCTCAGAAACGATAGCCTACGCCAAGGTTGAAACCGTGGCTGGATGAATCAAAAATATCACCGCCCTGGTAACCGACATCAATGGCGATATTATGAGTCACATCGAACTGCGCGCCAGCACCCCAGGCAAAAGCGGATTTGCTCTCGGATCCATAGCTGCCAAAGGTGGCACGGCTCCAGCTGACGCCGCCGGTGGCATACAGACTGAACAGATCGTTAAGGCGCCAGGCCGGGCCGAGCATTAATGCGTAGTGCCTTACGTTAACGTTGCTTTTTTCGCCCGACAGCCAGTTAAACGAGCCAATCAATCCCACCGCTGAGGCGTTTCCTTCATAGCGATACTTCGCGCTGATGCCGCTGATATCTTTAAAATCTTCCACTTCACTCTGCGCATAACCCAGAGAAATAGTCTGGCTTTCAGCAGATACCGGCATTGAAAACAGGACGCCAGACATCATCATCCCGGCAATAATTAACTTTTTCATCACATCTTCCTTAATGAGAACTGAGAGTGCTTCCTGAAGCGCAACGGATGGCACCCTTCGCTGCCCGACAGGTTCATTTTACAAAACGGTACGGCGGCAGGCCGCCGCGCGCGGTGATTATATCCACTGAGGTGTGAGACGCATGTCGTAAAATGTCGATATTATCTGCGGGGAATGGGAGAAAGGTGACGTTCCGCTTTGCGGAGGAAAGAGATTTTTCATTTTGCCTGAAGGGGAATATTGACGAATAATACGATTTGCGATGTGATGCTGCATGCCCGCTCAGGCAGCTTTACGGATGATGAGAAAAGTCCGCTACTGGAAAGACACTTCCCGGACAGCCTGGAATGGATATCTGCATCTGTCCGCATGTACAATTTTGACCATTTCTGTCGTACAGGCTAAGTTGTACAACCAAAAAAATCTTGTACAGAAATGAAGAGTCCGCTAGGGTTAGTGTAGCTGATTAGTTTAAGAGAGAATGAATGGCAATTTACAGTATTGGTGACGTCGCCGAACGATGCGGGATTAACCCCGTTACGCTTCGCGCATGGCAACGTCGCTACGGCTTATTGAAACCTCAACGGACCGAGGGAGGTCATCGTCAGTTTGATGATGAGGATATCCAGCGCATTGAAGAAATTAAACGCTGGATAGGCAGCGGCGTACCGGTAGGTAAAGTTAAGGCGCTTCTTGAAGGTGAAAACGTCAGCGTCCATGACGGCTGGACTACGCTTCAGGAAGAGATCATGAAAGTGCTGCGTCAGGTTAAGCCGTCGCGCATCAGAACAAAAATCGCCACAATGGGCCGGGAGCATCCCGCCAGCGATCTGATCGATCACGTTTATTTACCGGTCAGGCAGCGCTTAGGACTCGATCAGACCACCGCTCGCGCGATGTGCAGCCTCCTTGACGGCGCACTGATAGATTATGCGGCATTCTGCTTAACCGGATCGCGTAAAAAAGAGGGTAAAGACGCGCTGCTGATGGGCTGGGCAATCGACGATCGCACGCGCTTATGGCTGGAGGCCTGGCGGCTTTCTCAGCAGGGCTGGCGTATTGACGTGCTGGCGGAGCCATTAGAACTGCCGCGTCCTGAGCTTTTCCCCGGTCAGCAGATCTTCGTCTTTACCGGCAAACCGCTCTCCCGACGTCAGCAGGAACAGATGACGCACTGGCGCGAACAGGGTTATCCGGTCACCTATACCGGCCCACAGTATCCCCCTTCGAACTGAGCGCCCTGTGCAGGACAGCCCGTGACTGGACGCGGGCAGAGAGATGGCCTGGCGCAAACGTATGCGATATACTTACGTTCTTCCTCGCTTACGACGAACAGGCAACGGCATGAACGTGCAAAAATTCAGCGTAGTTATCCTTTTCCTGCTGATGGCCCTTGGCGGCATCGGCGGCGTGATGCTGATGGGTTACTCCATTATTATCCACTCTTAAAACGCTTCTGAAGGCGCTCGAAAAGCCGGTCGGTAACAATAGCCAGCAGCGCCACCAGGCAGGCTCCCTGAATCACATACGCGGTGTTAAAGCCGCTCAGGCCGATAATCACCGGCGATCCCAGCGTTTTCGCTCCGACGGTCGAGGCGATTGCCGCCGTGCCGATATTAATGATCACCGAGGTGCGCACGCCAGCAAGGATCACCGGTGCGGCCAGCGGCAGCTCAACCTTCGTCAGGATCTGCCAGCCATTCATCCCCACGCCTTCGGCAATCTCCTTCGCGCTGGCCGGCACCGCGCCAAGTCCGGCCAGCGTGCCTTGCAGGATCGGCAGCAGCCCGTAAAGCAGTAACGCAATAATGGCGGGTTCTTCGCCAAAACCCATAACCGGAACGGCAACGGCCAGCACCGCGACGGGCGGAAAAGTCTGCCCGGCCGCCACCAGCGTTTCCACCAGCGAGCGAAACTCACGCCCGGCGCGGCGGGTCACCATAATACCCGCGCCCATGCCGATAACAATGGCAAACAGGCTCGACAACGCCACCAGCCGGATATGCGCCAGCGCCAGTTGCATAAAGCTGTCCTGCTGATAAAGCGGGCGGGCCAGCTCGGGAAACCAGTGGGCGAACAGCGGTTCGCTCCAGGGCATCGCTAATAACAATGCGAAAAACAGCAGGATCAGCCACAGTAGCGGATCGCGTAATATGCGCATGATCTAATTCCCCCGCTGCCGCAGCAGATCGGCAAAGTGCAGCACGCCCAGCGGCTTTTGCTGCGCGTCGAGCACCGCCAGACGATCGGTCTGCCTGGCGATAAACTGCGACAGCGCTTCACGCAGCGTCATGCTCTCCGGGATCGCCTCCTCCTCAATCCATTCGCCGCGCCGGGCGGCCGCCCCTGCATTGCCGAGCGCAAGCAGCCGCACGCCCAGTTCGCTGCGCCCGAAGAAATCACGCACGAAGTCATTTTTTGGTCGGGTAAGCATCTCATACGGCGTTCCCTGCTGGACCACCTGCCCGCCGTCCATCAGCACCAGCCTGTCTGCCAGCGCCAGCGCCTCGTCAATATCATGAGTCACCAACACAATGGTTCGGCCCAGAAGTTGATGAATACGCACAATCTCCTGCTGAAGCGCGCCGCGCGTGACCGGATCGAGCGCGCCAAACGGCTCATCCATCAGCAGCACCTCCGGGTCGGCGGCCAGCGCGCGCGCCACGCCCACGCGCTGCTGCTGACCACCGGAAAGCTGGTGCGGATAGCGATGGCGAAAGCGTTCGTCGAGGTTCAGCAACGCGAGCAGTTCGCTGATCCGCGCTGAAATTTTGGCCTTCGGCCAGTTGAGCAGCGCGGGCACGGTGGCAATATTTTTTTCGACCGTCCAGTGAGGAAACAAGCCAATTGACTGAATGGCGTAGCCCATGCGCCGACGCAGCACCTGCGGATTAAAGCTGCGGATCTCTTCACCGGCAAACTGAATGGTGCCTTCATCATGCTCTATCAGGCGGTTGATCATTTTCAGCGTGGTGGACTTTCCGGAGCCTGAGGTGCCGATCAGCACGGTGAACTCGCCTTTGGCAATATTCAGCGACAGATCGCTGACGGCGGCCTTGCCCGCAAAGTGTTTGCTCACGTTGTTAAAGTTAATCATTGGCGCTCCGCCTCGATCACAGAAATGAGAAATTTGAACAGTGCGTCGATGATGACCGCCAGCGCAATAACCGGGATGACGCCGAGCAGCACCAACTCCAGCGCGCTGCTCAGCAGCCCCTGGAAAATGATGGCGCCGAAGCCGCCAGCGCCAATCAGCGCGGCAATCACCGCCATGCCCACGGTTTGCACTGAGATCACCCGCAGGCCCGAAAGCAGTACCGGCAGCGCCAGCGGCACCTCGGCATGCCAGAAGATCTGAGCTGGCGTCATGCCCATGCCCACCGCCGTTTCGGTCACGTCTTTCGGCACCTGTTGCAGGCCGGCCACCACACTTCGCACCAGCGGTAGCAGCGCGTAGAGCACCAGCGCAATCAGCGCGGGCGCCATGCCGATGCCGCTGACGCCAATTTTCGATAACGCCGGGAAGCTTTTCGCCAGCCCGGCCAGCGGGGCAATCAGCAGGCCGAACAGCGCAATGGACGGTACGGTTTGGATAACGTTTAGCACGGCAAAGACCGGCGACTGCACGGAGGCCCTGCGCGCGCACAGCCAGCCGAGCGGAATACCGATGACCAGCGTTGGAATAAGCGTTCCCACCAGCAGCAGCAGATGTCGCGTCAGCGCCTGATCGAACACCTCCTGGCGGTTGGCGTACTCTTTCAGTAAGGCCAACTGATCGAGCGTGCCGCTCAGCAGCAGAAAGATAACCGGCAGCCAGATCTGCCCGTTAAGCAGTAATTGCCACAGCGGCTTCGCCGTCAGGCGCGAAACCGCATCCGCCGCAATCAGCAGGCAGAGCGCCGACGCCAGCCAGAAGCCGCTGCCGAAGGACGTCCGTGCCAGCGGGCTGCCGGTCTGCGCCAGCCGCGTGGCTTCCATGCCGCTTTGCATCAGCAGCAGAATGAATAACAGTTCGCTGAGCAGCAGCGTCAGGATCAGTACTCGTGCCGAACCACGAAAAAAAGCAAGCAGCAGCAAAGCCGGAGCGGGAAGCAGGATCGCCCAGCTTATGCCATGCAGCGACTGAAACAGCGAAAGCGGCTGGCCGGAGACCAGGCGATTCGGCGCGTAATTCAGGAAAGGGAGCGCGGTTGCCGCCGCCATCAGCAGCACGACCAGCGTCAGCAACACGCGATTTGAGAGAGTATGGCGCAAAATTTCTCCGCAGAAATAACAGGCCGGCTACCCGGCCTTTGGCTCAGAGCAGGTGCTTCTGCTGCAAATAGTCTGCGGCCACTTTTTTGGCGTCCTGACCATCAACGGCGATTTTTGCGTTCAGCGCCTGAAGCGTTTTTTCATCCAGCGATTCGAAAACCGGCTTCAGCCATTCGGCAATTTTCGGGTTGGCTTTTAACACCGACTCGCGGATCACCGGCGCGGGCGCATAGATCGGCTGCACGTGTTTGGGATCGCTGAGCGTTTGCAGGCCAAGCGCGGCGACCGGGCCGTCCGTGCCGTAGGCCATCGCGGCGTTCACGCCAGAGGTCTGCTGCGCCGCCGCTTTGATGGTGACCGCCGTGTCTCCGCCCGCCAGCGACAGCAGCTGATCCTGTTTCAGGGTGAAGCCATAGGCTTTCTGGAAGGCAGGCAGCGCGTCCGGGCGCTCAATGAATTCAGCCGACGCGGCCAGTTTGAATTCTCCGCCCTTTTTCAGCCACGCGCTCAGATCCTCCAGCGAGTTAAGCTTGTTTTTCTGTGCCAGATCGCTGCGAACCGCAATGGTCCAGGTATTGTTGGCCGGGGCGGGCGTCAGCCAGGTGAGCTGATTTTTATCCTGATCTAACTTTTTCACCTTTTCGTAGCCCGCTTTGGCATCTTTCCAGGCCGCGTCGTGCTCATCATTAAAGAAGAACGCGCCGTTGCCGGTATATTCAGGGTAGATATCCAGCTCGCCTGCGGTAATGGCACCGCGTACGACCTGGGTCGTGCCGAGCTGGACTTTATTAATGGTTTTCACGCCGTGTTTATCCAGCACTTGCAGGATAATATTCCCTAATAACGATCCTTCCGTATCAATTTTTGAGCCCACTTTTACCGGTTCAGCCGCTTTCGCCGTGCCCGCCATCGCCAGTAACACCGCCAACGCCAACCCGCCGATACGCCCTGCTTTGTTCGCCATTTTCTTTTCCTTTTTTTCAGAATAATTAAAAGCGTAGCCTAATTCATCGCCAGGTAAAATCAGACGGACCAAAACCCTGAAGCGCTAAGATCAAGAGGAACCCGTTATCACGATAATTTCAACGTTTAATCGGTTGTAACTTATAACCAGCTGGAATTTAACTCTGCATAAGCGCGGCGTATTCTTGACGCTACTTCTAAAAAATGAACATCACATTATGACCGATCTCACTTCTTCGGCGCACGTCGCCACCGCAGGTACGGCGCCGTCCGGCGAATCGGTAACGATTCGCCGGGCCGCTGACGTCTCCCGGCTCGTCAATACCAGCACCCAGGCGCGCAGTAACGCGCGGATTGTCATCGGCATCGCGTTGGGCGGTGTTTTTCTCGACGCGTACGATCTCGGCGCGCTGGCCTTTGGCATGAAGGACGTGACACGCGAGTTTGGTCTGTCACCCGGCGGCGCAGGGATGGTGGCATCCGCCATTGCTTTCGGCGCGATCGTCGGCGCGCTGATTGGCGGTTACCTGACGGACAAAATTGGCCGCTACCGGGTTTTCATGGCCGATATGTTCTTCTTCGTGGTTGCCGCGATTGCCTGCGCGCTGGCCCCAAATGAGTATGTGCTGGCGGGCGCCCGTTTCGTGATGGGCCTTGGCGTGGGCATCGATCTGCCCGTGGCGATGGCGTTTCTGGCGGAGTTTTCAAAACTGAAGGGGCGCGGTAATAAGGCATCAAGTATCGCCATGTGGTGCCCCACCTGGTATGCGGCGATCTCCGTCTCCTATCTGCTGGTACTGTTTTTCTACGCCGTGCTGCCGGATGAGCACGCAGGCTGGCTGTGGCGCATCATTCTTGGCTTTGGCGCGGTGCCTGCGCTGCTGATCATCGCCATTCGCAGCCGCTATATGAGCGAGTCGCCGGTGTGGGCGGCGAATCAGGGCAACCTGAACGGCGCGGCGGCGATCCTGCGCAGTTCTTACGGCATCAATGCGCATGTTGCCGACGACGCCGACCTGACGCCCGCTGCGCCAACGCGGCGTGCGGGCTGGCGCAACTACGGCGAGCTGCTGAAAGGCATGTATCTGCGGCGCACCATTCTGGCCACCGTTACGGCCGTGGCTTCCGCATTCGCCTATAACGCGGTGGCCTTTGGCCTGCCGGTTATTCTCTCCAGCTTTCTTGCGCAGTCGATGCTGAGCACCATTCTGGTTTCGCTGGCGCTTAATCTGCTGTTCGCCTTTACCGGCGGCCTGCTGGCCGTCCGGCTGGTACCGCGCTTCGGCGCGTGGAAAATGACCGTGCTCGGTTATGTCTGTCAGTTTGCGGCGCTGCTCGGCCTGGCGCTGATCGGCAAGCCGGACAGCGGCGCAGAAGCGGCGATCTCCATCGCCATGCTGGCGCTGTTTTTACTTGGCCAGGGTTTCGGACCGGGTTCGCACACCATGACATTCGCCTCGCTCAGCTACCCGACGTCGCTGCGCGGCGTCGGCGTCGGCTTTAACCAGACGCTGATGCGCGGAAGCTCAACGGTGTCACTGTTTACCTTTCCGCTGCTGTCGGCGGCGTTAAGTACCGATGTGTTCTGGGTGATTGCCCTGGCGCCGCTGGCCGGGCTGGTGGCGCTGCTGGCGATTCGCTGGGAGCCGTCAGGTTATGACGTAGACGCGGAAGATTTTGCGCCGTAAACATCAGGCGAAAAAAGGCAGCATGACGCTGCCTGAGACCATCGTCGGGGAGCCCGCTGCTCCCCGACCCGCGCATTACAGTTTAAAGCCGCCAACGACCTGCGCCAGCCGGACGCTCTGCTCATCCATCGCCTGTGCCGCCGAGGAGACCTGCTCAACCAGTGAGGCGTTTTGCTGCGTGGTGCTGTCAAGCTGGTTGATGGCGGTATTCACCTGATCGATACCGATACTCTGCTCGCGGCTGGCGGACATGATTTCCGCCATCAGCGTGGTCACGTTGCTGACGCCGCTCATCAGTTCATCCATGGTGTTACCTGCTTCATTCACCAGATGACTGCCCTTATCGATATTGGCGACGGACTCTTCAATCAGCTTTTTGATCTCCCGCGCCGAGTTTGCGGAACGCTGCGCAAGGTTACGCACCTCCGACGCCACGACGGCGAACCCTCTGCCCTGCTCGCCGGCGCGGGCGGCTTCAACCGCCGCGTTCAGCGCCAGAATATTGGTCTGGAAAGCGATGCTGTCGATGACGCTGATAATATCAACCACCTTGCGGGAGGAAGCGTTGATTTCGCCCATGGTGCTGACCACCTGTTTCACCACGTTCGAGCCGCGATTTGCCACCTGTGACGCATCGCCCGCCAGCTGGTTGGCGTGCGTGGCGTTGTCGGCGTTCTGACGAACGGTGCCGGTGAGTTGCTCCATCGACGCCGCCGTTTCGACGATCGCGCTGGCCTGGCTTTCTGTCCGCGCAGAGAGATCGAGGTTACCGCTGGCGATCTCCCGCGACGCAGAGGTGATCGCCGTCGCGCTCTCGCCCACCTGACGCAGCAGTTCCTGTAAATAGCCGATGAAGTTGTTAAAGCTTTGCGACACCGCATTAAATTCCGGGCTGCTGCTGGCGGGCAGACGCTGCGTCAGATCCGCGCCGCCGGAGGAGAGCGCCAGGATATTATCATTGAGGCCGTTAAGCCGTTTCATCATGGCGCGGACAAAACCAAGCAGCACCAGCAGCAGCATAATGGCCAGTGGGATCTGTACCAGGCCAAGGCGCGTTAAAATGGAGTTTGTTTGCGCGGCGAGCAGCGCGGTGGGCACGTCGCTGGCGATTAACCACGGGCTGCCGGCAATCGGCTGCACCATCAGCGTATGCTCGCCGTCATTGCCCTCGTAAGTGCTTTCTCTGCCGTCGCCTGTGCCGCTCAGCATCGCCCGCAGTGAAACCGCCATCGGATCGGACTGCTCGCTCAGATTACTCAGTTTTGGCGTTGCGTCGGCCAGAGCGGCGTCGCCAACCACTTTGCCGTCCGCTTCAACAATCAGCACCTTGCCGTGGATCGCCTCGCCCATCTCTTTGGCGAGATGATTGAAGAAACCAAGCGTAACGTCGATGGTGGTCACGCCCCATACCGCACCGTTGCGATAAATCGCCATCGCGCAGTTGGTGCGCGGCTGCGGGCTGGCCGCATCCTGATAGGCATTTGCCCAGGCACACTGCCCTTCCGGCGCGTTCTGGCCGTCTTTATACCATGACTGCTCATAGTAGTTGGGCGCGTCGGCAGAGTTCCAGAAGGTGTTGACCTGGAGGGTATTGTTGCTGTCGCGGGCAAAGAAAGTGCTGAACTTATCCTTTGCCGGATCGCGCATTTTCGGCAACGGCCAGACGCCGCCGCCAAATACGTTCACATCTTTGTACTGATTCACCAGCGCGGGCAGCACTTTATCGATATTGTCGCTATCGAGTACCGCGACGGATTCGGTAATGCTGCGCTGCTGCGCCTGAATACGGTTCATCATTTCACTGATGCGTGCGCCAATAGTCTCCACTTCATAGCGCACCAGACGGCTTTCGCTGGCGCTGAGCTGTGGCGCGACAAACATTTTGATCACCGTCACCGTGATCAGTAGCAGCAACACGAAGAAACCAACGATCAGTAGGGTAAATCTGGCCTGGGTTGTTTTTAACATAGTATAAGCCCCGATCAACTCAATCAGGCATGATTGCCTGATCGAGTTAACGGCGCAGCGGAAAATAACTTGAGAGGACGGCGTCAGATTTTCTTTATGACGCTGGGGCGCCTGGCGCTGGCGGCTCCACCACCTGCTGACGGGGAAGGAAAATATGGTGTGCGCCGTATTCCCGCAGTTTCTCGATCAACCGCAGACCGCCGTTGTCAGCGGCCTCGGCAAATTCGCGCTCGGCGGCGGTGACGGGCGTCGTCCACAGCAGGTTAACCTTCTCACCGTCACGCTTCGGCAGCGCAAGCTGCCCCGCTTCGCCCGCGAGCGCCCCAGACAGTATAAAGCCGTCGAAGCCGACCGGCGCAACGGCAGATTCCAGCGTGTGCCCTTCACCTAACCAGCTGAGCCGCGCCCAGGGATAGTGCGCAAAACCCGCCAGCGCGCTGGCCATTTGTACCGCGTTCTCTTCGGTCATCACCTCTGCATCAATCGCCATCGCCAGCTCGGTGCGCCGATACTGAGGCGCCAGATCCTCGTAAAGAAAATCAACCCACGGCATCGGGCGGATGCACATACCAACGGTGAGAAAATACCAGCAGCCCTGATGAAAGTGCTGAGAGATGGCCATCGGTGGCCAGCTGCCCTGGTCTATGGTGTAGTATTTGAGCGAATCGCCATAGTGTGATTCATAGCGCTTAAGCAGTTCCCGCTGAAGCGGTTCCCAGAGGTGTCCATCGTGCCAGTCGCGCCAGAAGTGACGATGCGACTCGGCTCGGGCGTAGTAGTCATTGGTGGAGGCCGAACCGAGCGGCGCGGTAAGCCGGTTTTCCCTGATGCAGCCTGCGGAAAAGCTGACCTGTCGATTCTGATAGAGGCTCCAGCCGGGGATCACCGCCAGCAGTTGCCCCTGATACCACAGCGCGGCGCCGTCATCGGCCGGTTCCCATATCACCTGCAAACCGGCGGGGTCCAGCGCAGGTTCCGCTTCGAGCGTGCGGCAATGTTCCGCGCTTAACAGCGGCGCAATGCCCTGCTCCATCGCTTCAACGTCTTCGCGGGACGGTGCGGGCAGCAAGTTACGCAGCCAACAACCGCGCACGGCAAACTGCGTACGAAACGGTTCGGCTGGCCAGATATAAAAATAGGCGGTGCGCTCATCCTGTTCAACCGTAGCGATAAGCGTTTGCTGCTGATTAGGGAACTCAGCAATGCGGTACGACTGTGTCATAAAGCCTCGACGTGATAGGGCGGAATCCTTTTCCTGAAGTTTCCCTTAGCGTAAAGAAGGATGATATGTCACGCCATATCACGACAAGGAGAAGAGTCTCAAAACGCGCGGTGCTGGCGCCACATCGCGCCTGATCACCTTCACAACGCCTGTTTTTTGTCCTTTTCTGATTTTGGTTAAGTATTGCGCTGAAAAATTCCGTTGAGGAAAATGGCTCTGTTATGATCGCTGCCGTTCACTTTGCAGGCCATACCGCGCTTGTTTGAGAAAACACTACAGGAGTTAAGATGCGTTTCAGCACCATGTCGGACAGTGAAATTATTGCTGAACTCTGTCACCGGATTAAAGAAACTCGCATGCAGCTGGGGCTTTCGCAAATTGAGCTGGCGGAACGTTCGCGCGTAGGTATTGCCACGATCAAGCGCGTTGAATTAGGTGAATCGGTGACGCTGAGCACGCTGATAGGTCTCCTGCGTGGTCTGGAGAGCCTGCATCAGCTGGAGTCGATTTTATTTGATTCGCATATTCGCACGTTTAATGCGCAGTTCAGCAAGGATTCATGCGCGCGGATCCGGATCCGTAAAAAACAGACGCCGTTGAAAGAGCGCTGCTCTGCTTTAACAAAAGAAGAGGGAACAAAAAACGAGAGCGGCATCAATGAATGGTTTGTTTCTTCGGCGACCAGCAATCTGGTCTGGTCTTTTGGTTCAAAAGAGCCGGAAAAATAAAGGCGGCGACGTAATGAATAAAACCGCCGAAATCTCCTGAAAAAAAAGCTGATGATCGGCACGGAGCGGAGATAACCCTGGCTACTTCGCAGGGTGCGCATAATGAACCCGCCAGGCGCTACTCATTGCCCCATTGATTCAAAAACGTCGCTATCTCATCAATACGAAGCGCGTCAATGCCGGCTTCGCTGGCCATCTCTGCCTGCGCATTCTCACTGATTTCTTCATTATTCATCAGGCGGGCGATCAGTAACTGAAAATAATGGGCCAGATGTTCACGTTCTGACTCGCTCACTGGTGTTGCAGATTCCGTCGAATACTCATCCACGATGTCATAAAATTTAAGCGGTACATCTTTAGTCATAAGTCACCTCTGAAGGGTAAGTGATGGCGAGTATTTACTTCTGGTATCAGGTCGCTTGAAGAGAGGAAATATCTGTGGGCTCAACAAGGGCACCGGAGGCGATTTATCCGTTACTGACTGAGCCATAAGATAATCCAGCCTGCGGGTTGCGATTAAATGCCGCGCATAGTGTACAACATGCGCGGCGTTTTTCCTGCCAGACTTATGCCTCGCGCCAGCCCATTGACGGCGCGACGTGCTTCAGAATGGACTCGATAACGTGGACGTTGTAATCCACGCCCAGCTGATTCGGCACGGTCAGCAATAGCGTATCCGCTTCGGCAATTGCCTCATCCTGTTTCAACTGTGCGATCAGCTTGTCCGGCTCTGCGGCATAGCTGCGCCCGAAAATCGCGCGCGTTTTCTCATCCAGGAAACCGACCTTATCATTATCTTCACGGCCTGCACCAAAATACATCCGGTCACGATCGTCCATCAGGGCAAAAATACTGCGGCTGACCGAGACGCGTGGCATACGTGTATGCCACGCTTCCGCCCAGGCCTCGCGGTACGCCCGGATCTGTTTTGCCTGCTGAATGTGAAAAGGTTCACCTGTTTCATCGTCTTTCAGCGTGGAACTTTGCAGGTTCATGCCCAGTTTCGCGGCCCACACCGCCGTCGCATTTGAACCGGCGCCCCACCAGATACGGTCGCGTAAACCTTCAGAATGTGGCTCAGGGCGTAACAGGCCTGGCGGGTTCGGAAACATCGGCTGCGGATTGGGTTTCGCAAAACCTTCGCCACGCAGCACGTCCAACAGCACCTCGGTGTGACGGCGCGCCATATCAGACTCGTTTTCTCCTTCGGAAGGGGCATAGCCAAAATAGCGCCAGCCATCAATCACCTGCTCCGGGGAACCGCGGCTGATCCCCAACTGTAAACGTCCGCCAGCGATCAAATCCGCTGCCCCTGCATCCTCCGCCATATACAGCGGGTTTTCATAGCGCATGTCGATAACGCCCGTGCCGATTTCAATACGGCGGGTTTTTGCGCCGATCGCGGACAGCAGAGGAAACGGCGCGCTGAGCTGTCGGGCAAAGTGATGCACCCTGAAATACGCGCCGTCCGCCCCCAATTCTTCAGCGGCAACCGCCAGGTCGATGGATTGCAGCAGCGCGTCAGCGGCCGAACGGGTTCCGGACTGCGGCGACGGCGTCCAGTGACCAAATGACAAAAATCCAATCTTTTTCATGACGTATTTATCCTGATCTCGCGGGAAATTCTCAGCAGGTTGGCAGTGTTGATGCTCAAACAAGCCTTCCCCGCCTCGTGTTATCCCTACTTTACGCGTTACCTGATGAGAATAAATATCGTTTGTTTAACATAATGCATCAAATAAATTGACCGAGTGAGCTCCCGGACTATCAAACACTGGAATCGGTCAGCGTAGCCCTTACGTGAGGCAGGCTCTGCGGGTAATTTTGCTGAATAAACTCAATCATTTTTTCCCGAACGTGGCAGCGTAAATCCCAGGCGATGGGGGAATTCTGCGCAGTCATCAACAATCTGATGGTCATGGTTTTGTCATTAGCATCGGTAACCTGAAGCACCTGAGTCTGTTGATCCCAGAGTTTTGTTTCACTGAGTATTTTTTCAAAATGCTTACGCAGTGGTTCTAATGGCATCGAATAATCAAGGTAAAGAAAAACAGAGCCTAGTATTTGTGCGTTATTACGCGTCCAGTTCTGAAAGGCATTTTCTGTAAAGTATGTAATGGGCAAGACCAGTCGGCGCAGATCCCAGATACGCACAACAACATAGGTCAGGTTTATCTCCTCAATCCAGCCCCATTCATTTTCAACGACCACGGCATCATCGATTTTTATAGGTTGTGTAAAGGCTATCTGAATGCCGGCAAAAAGATTGACAAGAGACTTCTGAAGGGCGAATCCAATGATTATTCCTGCAACACCGGCACCGGCCAGAATTGTCGTGCCAAATTTTCGAACACCAGGAAAGCTGAGCAGAATCAGAGTAAGACAGAAGGCCACCAGAATTACAATAGCGACCTTTTTGACATATATTATCTGAGTGCGAATTTTCCGCGCACGTAGGTTATTCGAGAGATTAATGTCATAGCGTATAAAAAGCATATCCTGCGCAACATTAGTTAATCGAATTAATACCGAGCAAAATGATAATATTATAAAAACATTAATAATGGTTGTGATAAACGCAAGAGAGTCAGGATGAATATTAATATAATTAATCCCTACATTTATTAACAGTAAGGGAATGAAAAAAAACATTGATCCACGAAGATGCATTTCAAGCGATTTGAATAATTTCCTGTCACGATTCTGCCAGTAGCGGATGAATCTGAGAAGTATAAACCGGGCCAGGAAACCCAGTGCGAATGAGAGCGTGACGAGCAATACAGCAGGCACCCATATCGGAGCGCCAGATAACTCACCAAATATTAATGGCATTATTTTCCCTTATATTCAGCCAACAACCTGTAGTTGTCTGATAAGTCACGAAAATCCAGTAACCGTTGTCTTCACGGTTATCTGAGGTTTATATAATTAATGCACATTAGTTTATCAAAAATCTAATTAATTAACTTCCTTAACCCATAAAACCTCACACAGGCAGCGATGCTTTATGAACGCGCAAACACAATCTACTGAAATTTATGAGAAATTCTTATTTCCCTGTCAGGGTAACTGGATGGGTGCGCTTAAACCCACCTGGCGTCATCGGCCTGTACCAGACGCAACGCGGAGGTACAGGTTGGGCACGGCGGAGCGCGACAGGCCAAAAAGGTCAAAAGTCGAAGGCCGCACTGTCAGCATGGCTGTGCATGTCCACACTTTGCGCCCGTTGCTTCATTACAGGAATATAACCGGGGATTGACGGAAGGAATGTCGTTCTGACTGGCAACAAAGAACAACCGCCTGCCAGCCAGACGGTTGTTCGCCTGTTCAGGCTTCGCAAACGGCAACTTTAATCGCCAGGCCGCCCCGCGCGGTTTCACGGTATTTGGCGTTCATGTCTTTGCCGGTTTCAAACATGGTTTCAATGACTTTATCCAGCGAGACTTTAGGATCGCTGGTACGGTACATCGCCATGCTTGCTGCATTGATGGCCTTTACGGCGGCGATGGCATTGCGTTCAATGCACGGTACCTGAACCTGTCCTGCAACAGGATCGCAGGTCAGCCCCAGGTTATGTTCCATGCCGATCTCCGCCGCGATGCACACTTTCTCAGGACTGCCGCCAAGCAGTTCGGCCAGGCCAGCAGACGCCATTGAACAGGCCACGCCCACCTCGCCCTGACAGCCCACTTCCGCGCCGGAAATAGAGGCATTCATTTTATAAAGTATCCCGATGGCACCGGCGGTCAGGTAATAGCGCGTGTAAATTTCAGGCGTCACAGGCTGTACAAAGCGATCATAATAGGCGATGACCGCCGGAATGATACCGCAGGCGCCATTGGTGGGGGCGGTGACTACCCGCCCGCCAGAGGCATTCTCCTCACTGACGGCCATCGCAAACATATTCACCCAGTCCATCGCGCTCAGCGGCGTCACATGTTGTCCCTGGGGTTCTAATACGCGATGCAGTGCGGAAGCCCGACGCGGCACTTTCAACGGGCCGGGGAGCGTACCTTCGGTTTTCATTCCCCGATGAATCGCATTTTTCATCGTTTCCCAGATCGCCGCCATCTGTCGCTCAACGTCGCTTCTGCCGTGGCGGGCAACTTCATTTTTCATCATTACGGCTGAAATCGATAAACAATTATCATGGCAATGCGTCAGCAGGTTGCGTGCGGAGTAAAAAGGGAACGGGATAGCGCACTCACTTTCCTGATTTTTACCAAACTCCTCTTCCGTGACAATAAATCCACCGCCCGTAGAATAATAGGTTTGAGAATGCATCATTCTGCCGTCAATAAAAGCAGTAATACTCATGCCATTTTCATGCAGCGGAAGAAATTCATTATGAAATCGCATACATTCCGTAACGGGAAAGGCAATTTCACGCCGACCTTCATCAATAATTAAACGATTTTTATCGTTAACGTCTTTAATCATCGCCGGTATGGCGTCGACATCGACCGTATCGGGTAGATAACCGGACAAACCGAGAATAATAGCAATGTCGGTGTGATGACCCTTGCCGGTTAATGAAAGCGAACCATAGACATCGACCACCAGTCGCGTCACGCTATCCAACAGCCCTTTTTCACGCAGACAATCGGTGAAGTGTTTTCCTGCTTTCATTGGCCCGACGGTATGTGAACTGGACGGGCCAATGCTGACTTTGAAAATATCGAAAACGCTGATCATAAAGCACCTGTGTGCAATGACAGGGACACGCTGAGGGTATCCCTGAAATGAGGAAATTAAATTAATTAACCAGTGAATAAGCAATGGCCGAAATGGCGATGAGTCCCATTACCACGATAAAGACGTTGCTGATATGACCGCTGTATTTGCGCATCGCAGGGACTTTCTGAATGGCATACATTGGCATCAGGAACAAAATGGTGGCAATAATCGGCCCACCTAACGTCTCAATCATTCCAAGGATGCTGGGGTTAAGCGTTGCGACAATCCAGGTGGTCACCAGCATAAACAGCGCGGTTAGCCTGTTGAGACGGCCTGCTTCAATACTTTTACCCCGGCTGCGCAGTGATTTAATCACCATGCCATTAAAACCTTCACGGGCGCCTAAATAGTGACCAAGAAAAGATTTAGTTATGGCGATAATGGCAATGATCGGCGCCATCCAGGCGATAACCGGCGCATTAAAGTGATTCGCGAGATAAGAGAGAATAGAGATATTCTGCGCTTTTGCTTCAGCCAGATCCGCAGGCGAGAGACTGAGTACGCAACTGAACACGAAGAACATCACGGTAAGAACCATCATAACGTGCGCGCAGGCCAGTATTTTCGAACATTTTCGTTCGGCATTTTCACCGTACTCTGCGCGCTTCGCCACGGCGAAAGAGGAGATAATAGGCGAGTGGTTAAAGGAGAAAACCATGACCGGGATGGCCAGCCACAGCGTCATCCACAGGCCGTTGCCCGTAGACGACGCGCTGTTGAAGGAGAGCGTGTCGAAAGCGGCACTGTTCCAGTGCGGGATCAAATAGCAGGCCAGCAGCATCAGCACGGCAACGAAGGGAAAAACCAGCACGCTCATCGCTTTAACAATCATCTGCTCGCCCAGGCGGACAATGGTCATCATTCCGAGGATTAAAATCAGTGAAAGCACAGCACGGGGCGGCGGCGTAAGGTGAAGCTGGTGCAACAAAAAGCTTTCAACCGTATTGGTGATCGCCACGCTGTAAACAAGCAGAATGGGATAGATAGCAAAAAAATAGAGCAGGGTAATCAGCTTGCCTGCGCCAATACCGAAATGTTCCTCAACCACTTCAGTAATATCTTCTCCCGGATTTTTTCCCGACAGTACAAAACGCGTAAGCCCACGATGGGCGAAGAACGTCATCGGAAAAGCCAGCACGGCCATCACGATCAGCGGCAGCATTCCACCGCCGCCGGCATTAATTGGCAGGAAAAGCACGCCTGCGCCAATGGCGGTTCCGTACAGCCCCAACATCCAGACGATATCGCTTTTTCTCCAACTACTGGCCTTATGCGTGGCAAGCGTATTTTGAACGGTATCCATAAAACCTCTGTGATATCTATATTTTGAATAAAATAGTGGTATATTTAACTTTCACTATAGTAATACAAATTACCGTTCTTAAATATGCATTCAGATCACACTACATCGTTCATCAATGGTACTATTAACGCATCAAAACTAATACGTAAAATAATTATTCCCTCTCGGTATCACTTTTAATACTTTATCCACTGAGATTACCATTGCATCCTGTTATCAGAACAAAAAACAACCTGCTAATCACTGTCCACTTTTACTGTTGTTTTCTTTATTCATGATGGGTGAAAAAAGTTGAAAACTGGCGACCTGGAGGAAATATACTTTCCTCTTTTCAAGTGGCGGAGAGAGCTTAACGGAAAGCTGATTTTTCGTCGTCACCACGGGCGACGCTGGCACAGACGGTATCTTGATATATGAACGTCAGCGCGACAAGTCTGCGGCACCTGATATTTATAACCGTGAAAATCGGGAAGAACAATCGTGCAGATGATAATCTACTATTTCATACTCACAGGCACTGTAAATAATCTTCCAACATGTAATCGTATTTTTTACTGTTTTCTTTTCCTCCCCTGTACTTTATAAAACGAACCAAACCACAATGCCATATATCATACCCATAGCAGATCGCTATCCAATAATCAGCCGCGTGGGAAAATCTTTAAGGTATTTTTCTTTCTGATGTTGCGCATTGTTTACATTAATATAGTGGTCTTAAATTCAGCGCCCCACTCTTTCCATCGCCCGCTGATAAGCGCCGCGTCGGATTGCCCAGCGCAGCGTCACCGCAAGCAGGCGCATACGCTGCTGAATAAACCAGCGTCGCGGGCCTGAAAAGTGGAAACCAAATTGCTGTTGCACCCAGTCGGGCAGCAGCTCAATACCGCCCATCATCATCACGGTCATCGCCGGACGCGCCTGCCACGAGGGCGCGGGCACGTTTAATAACAGCGTCAGAACTTCACGCGTACGCGCGTCGCAGCGTAGCGCAGGCCGCATCGCCAGCAGATAGTCCTCCACGTCGCGCACCGTTTTCGGCACCGCCGTTGCGCCCAGCGCTTCCGCTACGCGCGCCGCTTCCTCGTAGTAGCGATCCTGCTCCGCCAGGCTCAGGCCGGGATTTTTATAGCGCAGATGGGCAGCGAGAAAGCGGCTGGTTTCGGCAACGTGCACCCAGGTCAGCAGCGCGGGATCGCTGGCGGCATAGGGAACGCCATCGGTGTCAGTGCCGCTCACCTGCAAATGAATACGTTTGACACGCTCAATCAGCGTCTGCGCATCGGCACGATTGCCAAAGGTAGTGACGGCAATAAACTGGCTGGTGCGCCGAAGACGGCCCATCATATCCTGCCGGAAGGTGGAGTGATCCCATACGCCCGCCAGCGCGAGTGGATGAAGCATCTGCATCAGCAGCGCAGAAATCCCGCCGCACAGCATTGAAGGGAAATCGCCATGTACGCGCCAGATAACGCTTTCCGGGCCATACAGGCCCGGATCGCCCGGCGGCTGTGAGAGATCGAATTCGTTCAGCGCCAGCCCGTTAAGGCGAAACACCTGCTGTTGAATTCTGTCCCGCAGCGACGGCATGATGCTACCGGTAGTCGAATTCAGCGTCGCGGGTGCGTACCGAATCCAGCCCGATCATCACGCTGAACTTACCCGGCTCCGCCACGTGCTGCATTTTCGCATTCCAGAACGACAGCGCCTTAACGTCAATCGGGAAGGTGACCGTTTGCGCCTCACCCGCTTTCAGCATAATACGCTTAAAGCCTTTCAGCTCTTTCACCGGTCGGCTGATGCTGGCGACCCGATCGCGCAGGTACATCTGCACCACCGTTGCGCCCTCGCGCTTACCGGTATTGGTGACCGTCACGCTGGCGTTAATGCTGCCGTCACGCACCATGGTTTTCGACGACAGGGTCACGGGCGAAACGGTAAAGGTGGTATAGCTCAGCCCATAGCCAAACGGGAACAGCGGGCCGTTTGCCGCATCGTAGTAATGCGAGGTGTATTTATTGGGATGGTCGGCGTCATAAGGGCGTCCGCTGTTGAGGTGATTATAATAAATCGGGATTTGCCCCACCGAGCGCGGGAAGGACATCGGCAGCTTGCCCGATGGATTGTAATCGCCGAACAGCACGTCGGCGATGGCGTTGCCGCCTTCGGTGCCGCTAAACCAGGTTTCCAGCAGCGCATCGGCCTGCATATTTTCTTTCACCAGCGCCAGAGGGCGGCCGTTCATCAGCACCAGCACCAGCGGTTTGCCAGTGGCTTTCAGCGCATCGACCAGCGCCAGTTGGCTCGGCGGAATAGTAATGTCGCTGCGGCTTGACGCTTCATGCGCCATGCCCTGCGCCTCGCCGATCACCGCCACCACCACATCGGCTTTTTTCGCGTTCTCAACCGCTTCGTCGATCATCTGCTGCGGCGAGCGGCTGTCGACCGTTACCGCTTGTTCATATTTGTTAAGAAATTCCTGAATGCCTTTGTTATCGGTGACGTTTGCGCCTTTGGCATAAAGGAGGGTTGCTTTGTCGCCGATGGCGTTTTTCAGCCCCTGGAGCACGGTAACGGACTGCTCTGCCCTGCCCGCCGCAGACCAGCTTCCCATGATATCGCGCTGGCTGTCCGCCAGCGGCCCGACCAGCGAGATGGTGCCGGATTTCTTCAGCGGCAGCGTCTCGAGGCGGTTTTTCAGCAGCACGATACTTTTACGCGCAACGTCTCGCGCTTCCTCGCGATGCAGACGGCTTTCGGCATTATTATCCTGCGGATCGCTCTCTTGCGGCCCCAGATGACTGTAGGGATCGTTAAACAGGCCCATGTCATATTTTACGTTCAGCACGTGGCGCGTGGCATCGTCAATTTCCTGCTCGCTCACCTTGCCGCGCTTCACTAAATCCGGCAGATATTTGCTGTAATACTCATCGCTCATGCTCATGTTGACGCCGGACTGGATCGCAATGCGCACCGCATCCTGCGGATCGCTGGCCACGCCGTGTTTAATCAGCTCTTTAATGGCGCCGTGATCGCTGATGGTGATGCCTTTAAACTTCCACTCATCGCGCAGCACATCCTTAAGCAGCCAGCTGTCGGCGGTCGCAGGCACGCCGTTGAGCGAATTCAGTGCCACCATCACGCCGCCGCTGCCTGCGTCCAGCGCGGCTTTATACGGCGGCAAATAGTCCTGCGCCAGCCGCTGTGAACTCATATCCACCGTGTTGTAATCACGCCCGCCCTCCACCGCGCCATAGGCGGCGAAATGCTTCACGCTGGTCATGACAGAATAGCGATCGGCCGCGCTCTTGCCCTGCATGGATTCAACCAGCGTGCGGCCCATGCTTGAAGTCAGATAAGTATCCTCACCCAACCCTTCCGACACCCTGCCCCAGCGCGGCTCGCGGCTGACGTCCACCATCGGCGCCCAGGTCATATTCAGGCCATCGTCGGCTGCTTCATAAGCGGAAATCCGCCCGACTGTCGCCACCGCGTCCAGATCCCAGCTTGCCGCCAGCCCTAATGGAATGGGGAAAACGGTACGCTGTCCGTGTATCACGTCATAGGCAAAAAACAGAGGGATTTTCAGGCGGCTCAACTGCATGACCTGATCCTGCATCGCGCGAATGTCTTTGCGCGTAACGGTATTAAAGATGGCGCCAACCTGCTCTTTCCCGATCATTTCGCGAATGGCTTCTTTCGGATTATCCGGCCCGACGCTGATCAGCCTGAGCTGACCAATTTTTTCATCAAGCGTCATTTTTTTCAGCAGATCGGTTACGAATGCGTCGCGCGCTTCCGGTGTTAACGGATGTTTAACGGGTTGATTTTCAGCAAACGCAGGTTGCAGCGCCAGGGTCACAGCAAGGCTGACAGAGCAAATCCATTTCATCAGGTTGGTTTCTCTCAAATAGAGTCGGACAGGAAATCACGAATTGGCAAAATCACCGTTGCAGTGTGCCATAAGTTGAGGATAGCAGATAGTTTTCTACCGATTGCCGCGATCTGGCTCCAGGTTTTGCTCCTGAGTGAACGATGAAGTGGTGCTAAAGTAAAGGCGTGACATCTCAGAGGACAATGGATATGCAAAACGCTTCAGGACAACCGCTGATAGCAGACCTGCGCCGTATCGTCGGCGGCGCGCATTTACTGACCGATCCCCGCAAAACAGAACGCTATCGTAAAGGCTTCCGCTCCGGTCAGGGCGACGCCCTGGCGGTGGTTTTTCCCGGTACGCTGCTGGAGCAGTGGCGAATATTGCAGGCCTGTGTGGCGGCCGACGTGATTATATTAATGCAGGCGGCCAATACCGGCCTGACGGAAGGCTCCACGCCGAATGGCAACGATTACGATCGCGACATTGTGATCGTCAGCACGCGGCGAATGGATAAAATTCAGCTTATTGAGGAAGGGAAACAGGTGCTGGCCTTTCCGGGCAGCACGCTTTACCAGTTAGAGAAAGTGCTGAAGCCGCTGGGACGCGAGCCGCATTCGGTGATTGGCTCCTCCTGCATCGGCGCGTCTGTCCTCGGCGGGGTGTGTAATAACTCAGGCGGCGCGCTGGTAAAACGCGGGCCGGCCTACAGCGAAATGGCGCTTTTTGCGCAAATCGACTCACAGGGCAGGCTGCGGCTGGTCAACCATCTCGGCATCGAACTCGGGAACTCGCCGGAAGAGATATTACGCCGCCTGGATGATGAAACCTGGCAACCGGGCGACGTGCGCCATGACCAGCGGCTCGCCTCCGACCACGATTACGCCGCGCGGGTGCGCGATGTGGCAGCGGATACGCCATCGCGCTTCAACGCCGATGCGCGCAGGCTGTATGAAGCCTCCGGCTGCGCGGGCAAGCTGGCGGTGTTTGCGGTACGGCTTGATACGTTTGCCGCCGAACGCGCCCAGCAGGTCTTTTATATCGGCACCAACGATACGCAGGTGCTGGGCGAAATCCGTCGCCACATCCTGAGCGAATTCAGTGAGCTGCCGGTCGCCGGCGAGTATCTGCATCGCGATATTTTCGATATCGCCAACGTCTATGGCAAAGACACCTTTGTGATGATCGACAAGCTCGGCACCGACAAAATGCCGCTGTTCTTTTCGCTGAAAGGCCGCGTGGACGCGCTGCTCAATAATCTCTCTTTTGTGCGCCCGCATTTCAGCGATCGCCTGCTGCAAAAAATCAGCGCGCTGCTGCCTGCGCATCTGCCGAAGCGGCTGAAACAGTATCGCGATCGTTTTGAACATCACCTGATGCTGAAGATGTCCGGGCCGGGCGTCGACGAGGCGCGCCGCTATTTAAATCAGTTTTTCAGCCAGGCGGAAGGCGAGTTTTTTGAATGTAGCCCTGAAGAGGGCGCGAAGGCCTTTCTGCATCGCTTTGCCGCCGCCGGCGCGGCCGTGCGCTACCACGCGGTGCATCACGATGAGGTGGAGGATATTCTGGCGCTGGATATCGCGCTACGCCGTAACGATCGCGACTGGTTTGAACGGCTGCCGCCTGAGTTTGATGACGCGCTGGTGCATCGACTCTACTACGGCCATTTTTTCTGCCATGTCTTCCATCAGGACTATATCGTGAAGAAAGGCGTTGATGCGCATGCGCTGAAAGAGAAAATGCTGGCGATCCTTGCGGCGCGCGGCGCGGAGTATCCCGCCGAGCACAACGTTGGTCATCTTTACGAAGCGAAACCGCAGCTTAAGGCATTTTATCAGCAGCTCGATCCCACCAACAGCTTTAACCCGGGCATTGGTAAAACCAGCAAGGCCAAAGGCTGGGGCTGCTGCGGGAAGCCCCACCAGGCGCGCCGGGCGGCCATCTAAACCGCCCGGCTCTGGCGTCAGGCTTCGGGTTCTTTCATCACCACGTTGCCGTTGCGCTGTTCGACGATCATCGTCTGCGGCGTGGAAAGCACCACGCCCTCTTTGCGCAGGCGCGTCAGAATATCGAACAGCAGATCGCTTTTCGCGCCCGCCACCTGGCGCGGGCTGGCGACATTGCCGGTAACCGACATCACGATGCCCGTCGACGTCAGATCCTTAAAGGTGACCGACGGCTCCGGGTTTTCAAGAATGCGTTCGTTCTGGTTGAACACGTCCAGCAGCAGTTCACGCACCTGTTGCGGATCGATATCCAGCGGAAACGTCAGCGTGATGGTCGCCACACCCTGCGCGTTGCCCATGGTGGCGTTGCGCACGTTCTGCGAGATCAACTGCGAATTCGGTACAATTACCGTTGATTTGTCGCCAAGCTGGATTTCCGTGGCGCGCACGTTGATGCGACGAATATCGCCTTCGATGCCGCTGATGCTTACCAGATCGCCCACTTTCACCGGTCGTTCGGTCAGCAGGATCAGGCCGGAAATAAAGTTCTTCACAATCTCCTGAAGACCGAAACCGATACCCACCGACAGGGCGCTGACGATCCATGCCAGTTTATTCCATTGCAGCCCCATCACCGACAGCGCCAGCAGGAAGACGGTGACGTAGCCAAGGTTGCTTAACAGCGTGGTCAGTGACACACGCATGCCGACGTCCATGGTGGTTTTAGGCAGGAAGTCATGCTCCAGCCAGCGCCTTACCGAACGCAGTATGTAGATGCCGACGATCAGACACAGCAGCGCATTCAGGACGTGGGCCGGGACGATATTCAGCGATTCAAGTCCTTTACCGCCCCAGAACTCAATGGCTTTTTGCACCAGCTCAATCGGCGTGGCGCTGCTGAATGTACCGTTAAGCACCGCCATCGCCGCAGCCAGCACCAGGAAAGTTTTACCTAGCGCCGCCAGCACCGCCGCAACCTGCTGAAGGTGACGTTCATCGATATTCAGCGATCGCTGAATACTTTTACCGGACGCGTTGTTCATGGAGAAGAGACTTTCACAGCCATCCGTCACCAGTTGCGTGAGTATATAGAACGAACCGAATACGATGCCCATCCAGATCAGCTCATAGCTGAGAAAACGGGCGAAGGTGACGTAGCCGATGACCAGGGTCACCATGATGGCGACGCCCACCAGGGTGATCGCCATCTGGATCAGGCCCACCAGCGTCGATTTCGCCTCCGGCGGCGTACCGGCCAGAATCATCTGGCGACGTACGCGTTTGGTACGAAAGCTGATCGAGAGCGCGGTCGCGCCAATCAGCAGCGCGGTCAGGCCGTTGGCAAATACCGTGGTACTCACGCTGGTATTGGCGCTGCTGTTAAGCGCCTCGACCATCTGGAAAATAAATACCAGCGCGGCGGTGAGCGGCGGAAAAGGCTTCAGCGCCAGCGCCACGTCGTGAGAGATGTTCGGCAGTCGCCATGAGGGGCGACGCGTGGAGAGAAACGCCCTGCCCAGCCCGGCAATCAGCCCGCAGGATACGCTCAGGCGCACCAGATTGTCGCCAAAGTTTCTGACGCCGTCGCCCACTTCATCATGTCGGGTAAACGCAAGATCGAGAAAGTTAAAGGCCAGCACGATAGCCACCAGCGTGGTCAGTGCAGTGGCAGCGGCCAGGAAGCTGCGGCGCAGACGTCCTTCCGGCAGCAGATTTATGCCGACCCAGGCCAGAAACTGCTCCAGATAGCGGCGTCCCAGCGAGGCCACCAGCAGCGCCGCGACAATCCATAATGCGGTGCCCGCGCGCCAGCCTGGCTCCCAGGAGAGCGCGGCGGTGCCCAGCAGTTCATCGCAAAAACTGCGCAGTTTGTCGCCGTCGCCGTTCTGGTCGTTAAACACCGGCGCCCAGAAGCGCGGGCCGAAAATACTGCCCGCGTTCAGCGCCAGCTGCGTTTTCAGCGCGTCGCGGCGCAGATTGACGATTTGTGATGACAGATTGATCGCGCCGCTCTTAATCGCTTCGGCCTGTTTGATCTGGTCGTCCATCTTGCTTTTTTGGCTTTCAAGACTTTTACGCTTCTGCGTGACTTCCGCCGTCTCTTTCACCCCGCTTTCCGGTTTGGGCGCCGGGCCCAGCACCGCCAGCTGCGCGTGAAGCTGTTCGCGCTGCGGCGTGATGCTCTGGATCAGCGTATCGGCGTCGCCGGAAAGCTCCTTCGCCAGATCGTCCAGCGCGCTGAGTTTGCTGTCGTTGGTTTCGCCCGATACCTGCTGCTTAATTTTATCCAGCACCTTCTGCATCTTAGGCAGTTCAACGGCAGCATTGATTTTGACGGGCGCTTCTTCGCCCTGTGAATTATCCGCCCCGGCCGACTGAGCAACAACCGGCGATAATACCAACAGCGCCAGCAGACAGACGCGAAGAAAAAGAACTAACCTGGACATAACGCTACTTTCCCGGATAACAGATTGGCGGCATGCGCCGCTACTCGTTGGACGCCGATGCGTCGATATTCGCCATTTCGGCAGCCTTCTGCTTTTTATAACTCAACGCAGCGGCTGGCACCGGCGAAATTTTACCCGTTTCTATCCATGAACGCAGGCGATTCGCATCAGCAAAGTGGGTATATTTTCCGAAAGCGTCCATCACCACCAGCGCAACGGGCTGTTTACCGATCACCGTGCGCATCACCAGGCAATGTCCGGCCTCATTGGTAAACCCGGTTTTGGTGAGCTGGATGTTCCAGTCCGGCCGGTAGACCAGATGATTGGTATTGCGGAAAGGCAGCGTGTAGTTCGGGCTGCGGAAGGTGGCCATGTCTTCGTGCGTGGTGCTGAGCTGACCAATCAGCGAATAGCGTTTGGTGGCGATCAGCAGCTTTGTTAAATCGCGTGCCGTGGAGACGTTCATCGTCGAGAGTCCGGTCGGCTCAACGTAGCGCGTGTGGGTCATGCCCAGCGACTGCGCTTTGGCGTTCATGGCGCGAATAAACGCGTCGTAGCCACCGGGATAGTGATGTGCAAGGCTGGCCGCTGCGCGGTTCTCCGACGACATCAGCGCCAGCAGCAGCATCTCTTTCCGGCTGATTTCGCTGTTCAGCCGCACGCGTGAATAGATGCCGCGCATCTCTGCCGTATGGCTGATATCCACGCTGAGCATGTCGTCCAGCGGCAGGCGCGCGTCAAGCACCACCATCGCCGTCATCAGCTTGGTGATAGAGGCCATCGGCCGCACCAGATCGGGGTGGCTGGCGTAGATCACCTTGTTAGTATTGAGATCGACAATCATGGCGCTGCCGGAGGCAATTTCAGGCTGCGCGGCAGCAACCACGCTGGCCTGACGCGGACTGGCGGCGGCCGGAGTCATCATTGCAGGGGCGGCAACCATCAGTGCCAGTGCGGACCAGAGGAGACGAATTTTTTCAGGCATCATTCAAAACTTAGCGAGAGTGATTCAGGTGCGGAGATCCCACACGCTGCTCCCATGCATACGTAGCGGGAGCTGGCCCGCGCATCATACGCTTTTCGTTAACATGTTGACTACATGATAATCATTTCCGGGCATTACCAAAAAGCCGCCGACGCGCGCGGCGGCGTAAAAATCAGAACAGCCGGTAGCCATAGCCCCAAATCACCACCGTCAGCGCCAGCAGCACTTCAAATACCAGCACGCCGATGGCCAGCGTTGAACCTGATAAACGCAGGCTCTCTTCACGATCGATGTTCAGGAACAGCGGAATACCCACGTAGAGCAAATAGCCGGTATAGACCAGCGCCAGCGCGCCGACAAATACGCAAAGCCAGACCAGCGGATAGAGCGCGACCAGCCCGCTGAGGAACAGCGGCGTGGCAACATAACCGGCAAACACCGTGCAGCGACGCAGCGTAGGCCGCTGGGGATAATCCCTCGCCATCCAGTAGATTACCCGCCCCATGACCGCCACACCGCCGAGGATCAGCGCATAGAACAGTATCGCCAGACCGGCCGCGCTTAATAACGTCAGCGGGATAGTCTGCCGGGCGCCCACGTCCCAGCCAATTTGCGTGGTGCCAATAAATGCACAGACTACCGGGATCAGCGCCATCAGCAGAACGTGATGGGTGTAGTGATAAGAAAGCGTTTCATTCTCTTGCCTGATGCTACGCATCTCCCGGTTGGGATGCGCAAGAAGTCCCCATACATGGCTCATCTTATGACTCCTCTGTAACTGACGCCCCGCCTGACGACCGTCAGACGGCAGTTCCTCAAGTATAAGCGGTTGTGCAGTGTTTATTTTTTAATCACTGCAACTTTGCGCTAATCCCTTCTGATTACACTAAAAAAATGATCTTCCCGGACGCGATTTACGGTAAAGCCGTTAGACTTAGGGTTTTAGCGCACAAACCGGAAGGGATTTGCATATGGATATAAACCAGTTGATTGTTCAGTACGGTTATCTGGCGCTTTTTATCGGCTGCATTGCCGAAGGGGAAACGTTCACGCTGCTGGGCGGCGTGGCGGCACATGAAGGGTTACTGCATTACGGTTGGGTGCTGCTGGTGGCGATGCTGGGTGGCATTCTGGGTGATACCGGGCTGTTTTTTCTGGGTCGCTACTATGGCGAACCGATTCTTAAACGTTTCAAAAAACACCAAAAGCAGATCGCGAAAGCAAACCGTATGATCCGCAGGCGGCCGGTGCTGTTTGTGATTGGCGTGCGATTTATGTACGGCCTGCGTATTGTCGGGCCGGTGATCATCGGGGCCAGCAAGCTGAAGCCGCAGAAGTTTCTTTTGCTTAACGTGGCAGGCGCCATTGCCTGGGCGCTCATTTTCGTTTCGCTGGGCTACATGGGCGGCCAGATCATTGCGCCGTGGCTGCATGCGCTGAATCACCATCTGAAATATCTCGTCTGGCTGGCGTTGATCCTGCTGCTGGTGTGGAGCGTGCGGCTCTGGCTGAAGCGCCGCGCAGAGCGTGAGAAAGAGGAAGGGAGCGAGTAGCGCTCCCCCCGGCGTCACTTCGCTTTTTGCATAAAAAACTGCGGGTTCGCCAGCGTGAAACCGCCGTCGATCACAAACGACTGGCCGGTGGTATAGCTCGACCACTGTGAGCACAGCCAGGCCACCATGCTGGCGATTTCACGCGTATCGCCAGGCCGTCCCGCCGGGATCTCCGGCATGCTGATGTTGTGAGCATCGTCATTGCTCATCTCATTCATGGGGGTGGCAATCGCGCCAGGCGCCACGGCATTAACGAGGATCTTGTGCGGCAGCAGGCTCAGCGCCATCGATTTTGTCAGACCGCCCATGGCATGTTTGGCAGCGGTATAGGCAACCGAACCCGGCAGCGGCGTGTGTTCATGAACGGAGGTGATGTTGATAATTCTGCCGCCTTCGTCCTGCTTAACCATGTGGCGCGCGGCGATCTGCCCGCAAATAAATGCGCCATCCACGTCGACGGAAAACACTTTGCGCCAGTCCTCAAAGGTGGTTTCCAGAAAATCGGCCTTAACATTCGTGCCCGCGTTATTCACCAGCGCATCGATGCGGCCAAAGCGGGCAATCAGCGCCTCCAGCATTTCGCCGCCCTTCTGCGGATCGGCAAGGTCAAGCCTGGCCACCTCCGCCTTTTTACCGTGCTTGCGCACCGCTTCCGCCGTTTGCTGTGCGCCCTTTTCGTCAGAGCGCCAGGTGATGCCAACGTCAAACCCCTGCTCTGCCAGCATGATGGCGCAGGCCTGGCCAATGCCCGAATCTGAAGCGGTCACGATGGCCACTCTGTTAGCTGTCGTGCTCATGGGTGTCTCCTTATTCAGTGGTAAGCCAGTGAGTATAGATGATCGCGTCATTACGCCAGCCTCAGCGGCAGTGACTATAGTTACTGCTGCCGCCTTAACTATTGCCGTAACCGGGGAAAAGCATGAGTGAAATAAAACGTAAGATTGAAGACCACGGCGTAATAGGCGATTTGCAAACCTGCGCACTTATCGCCAACGACGGCACCATTGATTATTTTTGCTGGCCCGATCTCGACAGTCCTTCCGTGTTTACCGCGCTGCTTGACGGCGATGAAGCCGGTATTTTCAGCATCGCGCCAGACTGGCCGGACGCGCGTCGACAACAGCTTTACCTGCCCGATACCACGCTGCTGCAAACCCGCTGGCTTGGCGATGACGGCGTGGCGGAAATCACCGACTACATGCCGATTTGCCACCAGGAGGACGATCGGCCGCGTATTATTCGCCGCATAAAAATGGTGCATGGCGAAGCGAATTTCACCCTGCGTTGCGCGCCGGTACATGACTATGCGCGCGCCAACACGCAGGCCAGCCAAAAAGAGGGCAGCGTACTGTTCAGCGCCGAAGGTCAACCGACGCTGCGACTGTGCGGCAATGTGGCGTTCACCCTCAACGGCAACGCAGCGGAAGCGCGCTTCACGCTCAAAAACGGCGAACACCGTGAGTTTATATTTGGATGCGCCGACGATAAGCATCTTGATGAAGAGGTGACCGAACGCTGCTTTCAAGAGACGCTCAATTACTGGCGCAACTGGAGCGCCAAAAGCAATTACAAAGGCCGCTGGCAGGAGATGGTTAACCGTTCGGCGCTGACGCTGAAGCTGCTGACCTCGTGGAAACATGGCTCTATCGCGGCAGCGGCAACGTTCGGCCTGCCGGAAGAGCCGGGCGGCGAGCGTAACTGGGATTATCGCGCCACCTGGCTGCGCGATGCTTCCTTCAGCGTTTATGCGCTGATGCGTTTGGGCTACATCGAAGAGGCAAAGCATTTCACCCATTGGGTGGGTCGCTGCGTGGAGAACAGCCATCACGATGTTGAAAAGCTTCAGGTGATGTACCGTCTGGACAGCGGCACCGAGCTGCATGAAACCGAGCTGTTGAACCTGTCAGGCTATGCTGACTCGACGCCGGTCAGGATTGGTAACGACGCCTGGAATCAGACCCAGCTGGATATTTATGGCGAACTGATGGATGCCGTTTATTTAGCCAATAAATATGGTGAAGCGATTTCGCATCGCGGCTGGCTTCACGTCAGTAAAATGATTGACTACGTTTGCGATAACTGGAATCAGCCTGATGCCGGCATCTGGGAGATGCGCGGCGAACCGCAACACTTTCTTCATTCGCGGCTGATGTGCTGGGTAGCCCTGGATCGCGCGCTGCGCCTCGGTGATAAGCGCTCGCTGTCGGTCAACTGGGAGCGCTGGGGCAAGGCCAGAGATGCTATTCGTGACGATATCTGGCAAAACTTCTGGAATGCCGATCGCGGCCATTTTGTCGCCACCCGCCACGGCGATTTTGTCGATGCCTCGATGCTGCTGATGCCGCTGGTGCGTTTCGTCGGTGCGACCGATCCCGACTGGCTGGCAACGCTGGATACCATCAAAGAGAATCTGGTGACGGATGGTCTGGTGAAGCGCTATAACATTGCTGAGACGCCTTCCGACGGGCTTGAAGGCGAAGAAGGCGCCTTTGTGGCCTGTTCCTTCTGGTACGTGGAATGTCTGGCCCGCGCGGGACGGGTAAGCGAAGCGCATTTTGAGTTTGAAAAGCTGTTAAGCTATGCCAATCCGCTGGGGCTGTACGCGGAAGAGTTTGATAAACAGGGCCGCGCGTTGGGGAATACACCGCAGGCGTTAAGCCATCTGGCCTTAATCAGCGCGGCGTTTTTTCTCAACCGCAAGCTCAGCGGCGACGATCCGCTCTGGCAGCCCTGATTTCACTCTTTAGGGGCCTGGCGTTAAATTTCATGACAATTTTACGTAAAGTTAGTTCGATTGTTATAAATGCTGGTTTATTCCGGCTCGCAAATGACCATATAATGTGCAGCCGCTCACAACGGAGCGGCTTTTGAGCCGGTTTGCTCAGGCTCTGAGTTGTTTATCCACCCCTAATCTGGCACTTTACCTTAACAATATGAAAATAAGCATTCGCGCGTTAGCAACCTTAGTTCTGGCCATCACAGCATACAGCCACTCCGCTTCTGCCGTGGTCTATTCCCTTCCGGCCGCTAACAGCCGCCTGGTGGGTGAGAATCTTGAAATCACCGTACCCGCCAACAGTACGCTCCCGCTGGAAGCCTTTGCCGCTCAGTATCAAATGGGCCTGAGCAACGTGCTGGAAGCTAATCCGGGCGTGGACGTCTACCTGCCTAAGCCCGGCAGTAAGCTGATTATTCCTCAGCAGCTGCTGCTGCCTGACGCGCCGCGTGAAGGCATTGTGATTAACAGCGCGGAGATGCGCCTTTATTATTATCCTAAAGGCACAAAAACCGTTGTGGTGCTGCCGATTGGCATCGGTGAGCTGGGTAAAGATACGCCGATTAACTGGACGACCAGCGTTGAGCGCAAGAAAGACGGCCCGACCTGGACGCCCACCAAGAAGATGCACGAAGAGTACACTGCGCGCGGCGAGAATTTGCCCGAGGTCTTTCCTGCCGGCCCCGATAACCCAATGGGTCTTTACGCGCTCTATATTGGCCGCCTGTATGCTATTCACGGCACCAACGCCAACTTCGGTATTGGCCTGCGCGTAAGCCACGGCTGCGTGCGTCTGCGTACGGAAGATATTAAATGGCTGTTCGATAACGTGCCGGTGGGCACGCGCGTACAGTTTATCGATCAGCCGGTGAAAGCCAGCGTTGAGCCGGACGGTTCGCGCCTGATGGAAGTGCATAATCCGCTGTCGCAGACCGAAGAGCAGTTCAACTCACGCGAGCCGGTGCCGCTGACCATCACTTCCGTCGTAAACAAAGTGATTGGCGATGCCAGCGTCGACCCTGCTGCGGTTGATGCGGCAATGAAAACCCGCTCTGGTATGCCGATCAAAGTGAACGGTGAGGCAAACAATACGCCAGCCGCCCCGATCGCTGCACCGGCCACCGATGGCAACATGCCGAACGAGCAGCCGATGACGCCAGCCACGCCGCAGGGCGCGCATGACGCCAGCCAGAGCACCGAACCGGCGCCGGTTGATAATTCTGCGCCTGTTGAGGGCGATACCACCGGCGATGCGCCAGCGGAAGCCGCGCCGGCACCGGTTCAGGCGCCGTCAGAAGAGAACGGTGACAGCACCTTCGTCGTGCCTTCCCAGCCGGGCCCGGTTTATGAGAACACGACCTCAGCCGCACGCATAAAAACGGCGGCAAACTAAGCTGTTTGCTTGAAAAGCTGAAGGATATCGGCAGAAAAGCCATTCGCGCAGGCGAATGGCTTTTTTTATGGAAGTGACAGTAAACAGAGATTTTGTGAATGGCGTTGCCTGTACGTGTTTAAAACGCAACCCACTCTTCTGACGCTGCTCCCTTGCGTGCGCGGGCATCCGGTTTTACCACCGGCGAACGCGGTGTAGTAACCCTCACCGACGGGCCAGAAGCCTGCTCTTCAAGCCGAAAATGCGCCACGGAATGCGTCAACTCATTGGTCTGATGCTCCAGCGCGCCGGCCGCTGCCGCCATGTCAGAGACCAGCGACGCATTACGCTGCGTCACGCTGTCCATTTCAGTCATCGCCAGCCCGACCTGATTGATCCCTTTACTCTGCTCCTCGGTGGCGCCCGCGATCTGCTTCATCAGATCGGTCACGGCCTCTACTGACGCCAGCATCTCGCTCATGGTGCTGCCCGCGCTGTTGACCTGCTGCGTGCCGCTATCCACCCGACTGACCGATTCGGCGATCAACGCTTCGATCTCTCTTGCGGCATTCGCGCTACGCTGCGCAAGATTGCGCACCTCGCTGGCAACCACCGCGAAACCCCGCCCCTGCTCACCCGCTCTGGCCGCTTCCACCGAGGCGTTCAGCGCCAGAATGTTGGTCTGAAAAGCAATGCTGTTAATGACGCTGGTGATATCCGCAATTTTGTGGGAACTCTCTGCGATACCTTTCATGGTAACCACCACGTGCTGAACAAGCTGCCCGCCTTTACCGGCCGTCACAGAGGCCGCCTCGGCCAGCTGACTGGCCTGCTGTGCATTCTCGGCGTTTAACTTCACGGTAGAGGATAATTGCTCCATACTCGCCGCCGTCTGTTCAAGCGCTGCCGCCTGCTGTTCCGTACGGGCGGAAAGGTCGTTATTGCGCCCGGAGATCTGCCCGGCATCGTGATGGATCTTTTCACTGGCGCGACGAATTGAGCTGACCGCGCCACGCAGGCTGTCCTGCATGGTGCGCAGCAGCGGGATCAGCCTGCCAACGCAGTTTTTGCCAATGTCTTCGAAGGGCTGTGATAAATCGCCCGCAGCAATCTGATTAAAATAAAGACGGATTTTATCCAGCGGGCGCACCACCATAACGACCAGATAGCGATCGGTGAAAAGCAGAATTAATGCACCGACAATCACCGCAGCAATCAGAGCACGCTTTGTCCATGCGCTGCGCTGCACAACGTCACTCCGTGCAGCCTGAAGCGCGGCATTGGCAGCCTGATTAAAGTGTTCAATTTTTGCTCCGAAGTCACGACTCAAAGGCGGCGTCACCAGGTTCGCCTGATGATGATAGGCGGTCAAATCCGCTGCCTGGGCCAGCCGAAACTGTGGCTGAATGCCCTGCTGGATCAGCGTTTCCCAACTCGCCGTTACGGCCTGTTTAAGGTCAGGATCCAAGGTTGTTGCGGGATACGCTTTAAATTCATTAAGCCGCGTCTGAAGCCCATCCAGCGCCTTTTTGACCAGGTCAACTTCCGCCTGCGGTGGCTGCGTGCCCTGCTCGCGCTGATTGACCACACGATAGAGACGCAAAACAAAACGAAAATATTGTTCGTTTCCCTGACTGAGCGTGGTCATCTCGCTAACCAGCATATTGCCCTTTTCATTAGCGCTGCTCATTTTATTCAGTGAATTCACGCTGTAAAAAACCACGCCGCACAGAAGTAAACAGAACAGGCTCAATATCCACAGCATGACAGCGCGGATCGTATAATTTTTCAGTATTTTCATCATTTTTCTCCAGCCCGACAGCGTTATTGTTTCTTTTATTTGTACTGTTTATCGGCAAAGGAACAAGAATCACTACCTGTACAAAAGGATAATGTCGGAGTGAAATTATTTAACTCTTTTTAACGTGAGCCGAGCCGTAAAGGATTTGAGGCGTCATCTTTCTGTCATTAAACCTGAGTATCACCGTCCTGACACCGCGAAAATCGCAGCCGATGAGATAAAGAGGTTTTATGAGCCATAACAGCGCGATTCAACAGAGCTCCAGCCATCCTCTGCTCTATAAAAAGAACAGCCGCCTCTCCGTTACGCTGTTCATTCTTCTCATCGTTCTGGGCATTGCTTTCGCCGGTATTAACCTGTTCCGGGATGTCAGCAACGCGGGCGGTGACCTCACCCGCTATGTACCGTTCCTGTTACTGGCGATGGCGCTACTGATCGCCCTGGGGTTTGAATTCGTAAACGGTTTTCACGACACGGCCAATGCCGTTGCCACCGTTATCTATACCCACTCCCTGACGCCGACGGTGGCGGTTATCTGGTCCGGCTTTTTTAATTTCTTAGGCGTGCTTCTTTCATCGGGTGTGGTGGCGTTTGGCATTATCTCCCTGCTGCCCGTTGAGCTGATCCTCCAGGCCGGCACCGGCGGCGGTTTTGCTATGATTTATGCGCTGCTGTTCTCCGCGATTATCTGGAATCTCGGCACCTGGTGGTTTGGCCTGCCCGCGTCTTCTTCCCATACGCTGATTGGATCCATTATTGGCGTTGGTGTGGCAAATGCGCTCATTCATGGCCGTACCGGCACCAGCGGCGTCGACTGGGATCAGGCGCTGAAAGTCGGTTACGCGCTGCTGCTCTCCCCTGTCATCGGCTTTGTCTGCGCAGCGGTGCTGCTGCTGGTGATGCGGCGCGTGGTGAAGAACCGTACGCTTTATCGCGCGCCGGACGGTAAAAACCAGCCTCCGGTGTGGATCCGCGGCCTGCTGATCCTCACCTGCACCGGCGTCTCTTTCGCCCACGGCTCCAACGACGGCCAGAAAGGAATGGGGCTGATTATGCTGATTCTGGTCGGCACGATGCCCATGGCCTATGCGCTTAACCGATCCATCCCGCAGGAACAGAGCCCTCGCGTTGCCGCGCTGGCAGCGGTTACACGGCAGGCGCTGATAGAAGAGTCGAACAACGCCGCGCCGCCCGCCTCTTCTTACAGCACGCTGACCACCTATGTGCGCACCAGTACGCTGACGCCGTCGGTGTTGCCCGCGCTGGCACAGATCAGCGGCGCCATTGGCGAGCAGATCCGACAGTATGGTACGGTGGAGAAAATCCCGGCGCAGGCAGTAACCAATACCCGCAACGCGATGTATCTGGTTTCCGAAACCATCAAGCAGCTGAAAAACGAGAAGCAGCTGACGCTGCCTGCACAGACGCAGCAGGATCTGGACGCGCTCAAAGCCGAGCTGGATAATGCGACACGCTTCATTCCCTGGTGGGTGAAAGTCGTAGTCGCTATTGCGCTGGGTGCAGGCACAATGGCGGGATGGCGGCGGATTGTGGTCACGGTTGGCGAAAAAATCGGTAAATCGCACCTGACTTACGCTCAGGGCGCCAGCGCAGAGCTGGTGGCAATGGTGACCATCGGTGCCGCTGACGGTTTCGGGCTGCCGGTTTCCACCACGCACGTCCTCTCTTCCGGCGTGGCGGGCACCATGGCGGCAAACCGGTCAGGTCTGCAAATGGCTACGGTACGCAATTTACTGATGGCATGGATATTGACGCTGCCAATATCGATTCTACTCTCTGCGTCACTTTACTGGCTGTTCACGCATTTTTAACGACGAGCGGGTTAAGCCAGCGTGTAGCTGATGCGCTCAATGGCCTGAGCAATCTCCTGCGATTTCTTCAGCGCGCGCACTTCCGCAAAAAGCTGGGACGCTTCTTCATACTCCTTGCGCAGATAGCCGAGCCACTGTTTGATGCGCGCCACGTGATAGTGGCCGGTATCGCCCTGTTTCTCCAACTGCGTGTAGCGACGCAGCAGCGCTACCACTTCCGGCCACGGCATGCGCGGCGCGTTCTGTTTAATCACCCGACTCAGGTTAGGCACGTTCAGCGCGCCGCGACCGATCATCACCGCATCGCAACCGGTTACCGCCAGGCAGCGCTGCGCGCTCTGCCAGTCCCAAATTTCGCCGTTGGCGATGACCGGAATGCGCAGACGCTGGCGGATCTCGCCAATCGACTGCCAGTTGATGCACTCGGCACGATAACCCTCCTCTTTGGTGCGACCGTGCACCGCCAGCTCACTGGCGCCGCCCTGCTGCACCGCATCGGCGATGTCAAACTGATGCTCGCCTGAGTCCCAGCCGAGACGCACCTTCACCGTCACCGGCAGCGCAGCGGGCACTGCCTCGCGTAGCGCTTTGGTGGCGCGATAAATCAGTTCAGGATCTTTCAGAAGGGTGGCGCCGCCGCCGCTGCCGTTAACCGTTTTCGACGGGCAGCCGCAGTTCAGATCGACGCCATAAGAACCCAGTTCCACCGCGCGCGCGGCGTTCTCCGCCAGCCAGTCAGGATGCTGGCCGAGAAGCTGCACGCGCACCAGCGTGCCGGAAGGCGTGCGGCTGGCATGGCGAAGTTCAGGGCAAAGGCGATAAAAGGATTTAACCGGCAGAAGCTGGTCGACAACGCGCAGGAATTCAGTGATGCAGAGATCGTAATCGTTGACGCTGGTCAGCAGCTCTCGCACGAGAGAATCAAGGACGCCCTCCATCGGGGCCAGTATAACGCGCATGATGCAACCTGTTCGAAGCGTTGAAAAAGGGGCCGAATGGCCCCTGAATGATAACCTGTTTACGCCGGATTAGAACGGCGCTGGCGGGTTTTATTACGCGCTGCGCCACCGGCGCCTTCTGGTTTTGCGCCACGTCCTGCGCCTGCCGCCGGACGACGCTGGCCGGTGCTCTGGCTACGCTCGCCGCCGCGGCTGTTGCCCTGACCGCCGCCGCGGTTGCCCTGAGGCGCGCCGCGTCCGCCGCCGCCACGCTGCTGACGACCGTTGATGATCGGTTCGGCCTTAATGGTCGGGTCCGGCTCGTAGCCATCCACAGCAATACGTGGGATCTCACGCTTCAGCAGGCGTTCGATATCGCGCAGCAGCTTGTGCTCATCGACACAAACCAGCGACAGCGCTTCGCCGGTTGCGGCCGCGCGTCCGGTACGGCCAATGCGGTGAACGTAATCTTCCGGCACGTTAGGCAGCTCATAGTTCACTACGTGCGGCAGCTCGGAAATATCAATACCGCGCGCGGCGATATCCGTCGCCACCAGCACGCGGATCTTGCCTTCTTTAAAGTCGCTCAGCGCGCGGGTGCGCGCGCCCTGACTTTTGTTGCCGTGGATAGCAGCGGCGGTGATGCCGTCTTTACTCAGCTGCTCGGTCAGATGGTTGGCGCCGTGCTTGGTGCGGGTGAAAACCAGCACCTGCTGCCAGTTGTCGCGGCCGATCAAAAACGACAGCAGTTCCCGCTTACGTTTCTTATCAACAAAGTGCACGTGCTGGGCAATCTGCTCTGACGCGGTATTGCGGCGCGCCACGGAAACCTCTTCAGGATTGTGCAGCAGCTTGCTGGCAAGCCCTCTGATTTCATCAGAAAACGTGGCGGAAAAGAGCAGATTCTGACGTTTGGCCGGCAGCTTAGCCAGCACGCGGCGGATGTCATGAATAAAGCCCATGTCCAGCATGCGGTCGGCTTCATCCAGCACCAGAATTTCTACCTGAGAAAGGTCTACCGCGTTCTGATGTTCAAGATCAAGCAGGCGACCCGGCGTAGCGATCAGCACGTCGACGCCGCTGCGCAGCTTCATCATCTGTGGATTAATGCTGACGCCGCCGAAGACCACCAGTGAGCGGATATTCAGGTACTTACTGTAGTCACGGACGTTTTCCGCCACCTGCGCCGCAAGCTCACGGGTTGGCGTTAAAATCAGGGCGCGCACCGGGCGACGTCCTTTTGGATTCGTGTCGCCGCTGCTTAACTTTTGCAGAAGAGGCAGCGTAAAACCGGCGGTTTTACCGGTGCCGGTCTGGGCGCTGGCCATCAGGTCGCGACCTGCCAGTACCACGGGGATCGCCTGACGCTGGACAGGCGTAGGCTCGCTGTAACCCTGTTCGGTTACCGCGCGCAAAATATCGGCATTCAGGCCGAGAGAATCGAATGACATAAAGTTGACTGACTCCAGATCCGCCCCGATCGCGCTCAGCGATGTAGTTTCCGGGGGGAGAAATATGACGCCAGGCCTGGCCTGACGTTTGAAAGGGAGCACAAACCACGGTGCGTAAGCGGCGGATTATAACAGAAGTGATACGGTTAAGGGGCTATTTTTAGTAAGGAAAAGAAACAGGCCACGCGGGTGGCCTGTGGTGCATCAGCGATGGCGGTGATGCGCGCGCGGCGCTTCTTTCACCAGCAGCGAGACCACGGCGGGTCCGGTAAGCATCAGCACGCCAACACAGCCCAAAAGCAGGTTATTGTGGATCACGCGGGAGAGCAGATAGAGCACCAGCATGGCAGCGCCGAAGTAGTACGTGGTGGTCACGTCTTCAAAGAAGTCGCCAACGCGGCGTAAGCGTGGCAGGCGCTGGGTCAGCAGCATGGCGGCAAAGATGCTGGCGTACATTGCCAGTAGCACCGTGCTGACCTGTAGCAAGGCTTGATGCTTCCATCCCCACACCAGTGCGGCCAGAAGCAGCAGGTGGAGCATGATATGTACGCAGGTTTGTCCGGTGACAATCTGGATACGATTAGACCATTTCATTTTCTTCTCCTGGCAGACCCAACAGAGGTCGCCCAGCTTTGTTAACACGAAACGTATTAACGAATTTCCTCAGACTAACGCAGTTGTCGAATAATGCCGCAACCTTCGCAGGTTCAAAGCACTCTTTTGTGACAAAGACTACACTTTACCTTTTCTCGCCGAAAAGGAGAGCGCGCACAGTATGTCACAAAACCCGGGGAAATTTTCATTAAAAGTCCTGACAATCAATACCCATAAGGGTTTTAACGCCTTTAACCGCCGATTCATCCTGCCTGAACTGCGTGATGCCGTTCGCGCAACCTCGGCGGATATTGTGTTTTTACAGGAGGTAATGGGCAGCCACGATGTGAATCAACTTAAGGTTGAGAACTGGCCGGACACACCTCATTACGAATTTTTAGCTGATACCATGTGGAACGATTTTGCTTACGGCCGCAACGCGGTTTACCCGGAAGGCCACCACGGCAATGCCGTCATGTCCCGTTTTCCGATTGCAGAATATGAGAACCGCGACATTTCCGTGGAAGGAACCGAAAAGCGCGGGCTGCTGCACTGTCGGCTCATCCTGCCCCATCACGACGTCACGCTACATGCTATCTGCGTGCACCTCGGGCTGCGTGACGCGCACCGTCACGCGCAGCTTAAAATGCTGAGCGAACTGGTAAACAGCCTGCCGCCCGACGCGCCCGTCGTGGTGGCCGGCGACTTTAACGACTGGCAACAAAAGGCGAATGCTATTTTGCAACATGAAGCCGGTATGACAGAAGTCTTCAGCCAGCGTAGCGGTCGCCCGGCACGCACATTTCCGGCGCGTTTTCCGCTGCTGCGTCTCGATCGCATTTATGTTAAAAATGCAGGCGCCAGCCATCCGCAGACTATCCCGTTGCGGCCCTGGTCCCATTTATCCGATCACGCGCCGCTGGCGGTGGAGATCCACCTATGAATATGGAATGGCGCAATGGTAACCGCCTGCGCCTGCTGGAAAACGGCGAAACCTTTTTCCCACGGGTTTTTGAAGCGATACGCCGTGCGCAGTCGAACGTGCTGCTGGAAACCTTTATCCTTTTTGAGGATGAGGTGGGCGATGAACTGCATACCGTGATCCTTGAGGCGGCTCAACGCGGCGTCAAGGTTGAAATCATGGTTGATGGCTACGGATCAAACGATCTCTCAGAGGCGTTTGTTCACAGCCTGATCACGGCAGGCGTGCGCTTCATCTATTACGATCCGCGCCCGCTGGTTTTCGGTATGCGTACCAATATCTTCCGTCGTCTGCATCGCAAAATCGTGGTGTGTGATGGCGAGATTGCCTTTGTCGGCGGCATTAACTTTTCTTCCGAGCATAACAGCAGCTACGGCCCCCAGGCCAAGCAGGACTATGCCGTGGAGGTGAAAGGCCCGGTGGTTGACGACATCACCCGCTTTGTTCAGCAGGCAATCAACAGCGAGCAGCCGGTGCGGCGTCACTGGTGGAGTCAGCGTTCACACCGCATGGCGCGAAACGCAACGCCTGGCGATGCGCAGGTGCTGTTTGTCCGGCGCGACAACGACGAGCACCGCGACGATATCGAGCAGCACTATATGGATATGCTGCACAAGGCAAAAGAGGAAGTGATCATCGCCAACGCCTACTTTTTCCCCGGCTACCGGCTGCTGCGCGAAATGCGCAGCGCGGCCCAGCGGGGCGTCAGGGTAAAGCTGATCGTGCAGGGCGAACCGGATATGCCGATTGTGAAAGTGGGCGCCGAGCTGCTTTACAACTATCTGGTGGGCGGCGGCGTTGAGGTTTATGAATACATCCGCCGCCCGCTGCATGCCAAAATCGCGGTACAGGACAACTACTGGTCGACGGTAGGCTCCAGCAACCTTGACCCGCTGAGCCTGTCGCTAAACCTGGAGGCCAACCTGGTTGTGCACGATCGCGCCTTTAACCAGACGCTGCGCGACAATCTCAACCGTCTGCTGACGGAAGACTGCCAGCGCGTTGAGGAGAGCCAGTTGCCAAAACAAAACTGGTGGCAGTTAAGTAAAAGCGTGGTGGTTTTCCACTTTTTGCGCCACTTCCCGGCCATTGCCGGCTGGTTACCCGCACACACGCCAAAGCTGGCGCAGATTTCGCCACCGGTGCATCCCGAAATGGAAACGCAGGATCGCGTGAAAAACGATAATGAGAGAGTGAAATCCTGATGGCCGATCATCCACGCTGGAAACTGGCGAAGAAAATCCTCACCTGGCTGTTTTTCATCGCCGTTATCGTGTTGCTGGTGCTGTACGCCCGCAAAGTTAACTGGCACGACGTAATTGAAGTGGTGGTCAACTACAACCGACTGGCGATCCTCGCCTCGGTGGCGCTGGTGGTGATCAGTTACCTCACCTATGGCGTTTACGATCTGATCGGGCAATCCTACTGCGGACACAAATTGCAGAAGCGCCAGGTGATGCTGGTGTCGTTTATCTGCTATGCCTTCAACCTGACGCTCAGCACCTGGGTTGGCGGCGTGGCGATGCGCTATCGTCTCTACTCGCGACTCGGCCTCGACGGCAGCACTATTACGCGCATCTTCTCGCTGAGCATCGCCACCAACTGGCTGGGCTACGTACTGGTTTCCGGCGTGGTGTTCAGCGCTGGCATGGTAGAAATCCCTTCCGGCTGGTTTGTTGGTGAAGGGGCGCTGCGGGCTATCGGCATGGGTCTGCTGGCGTTTGTGGTGGTCTATCTTGCCTTTTGCGCGTTTTCAAAACGTCGCCGCTGGACGGTGAAGGGCCATACCCTGGCGCTTCCCTCGCTGCGCATGGCGGGGATTCAGTTCGTCGTCTCCAGCGCCAACTGGCTGGTGATGGGCATGATTATCTGGCTGTTACTGGCGGAGAAAGTGGATTATCCCCAGGTGCTGGGAGTGCTGCTGATCAGCAGTATTGCCGGAGTGATTATTCATATTCCGGCCGGGATCGGCGTGCTGGAGGCGGTGTTCCTGGCGCTACTGGGCGGCGAACATGTTTCTCACGGCGCGATCATTGCCGCGCTGCTTGCCTACCGTGTTCTCTACTTTATTGCCCCGCTGCTGCTGGCGCTGGTGCTCTATCTGCTGCTGGAAAGCAAAGCGAAGTCGCTCAGGCAAAAGAACGTGCAGGAGATGGAGAAGTCCGCCTGACAGAGACAAAAAACCCCGGTCACCGACCGGGGTTTTTTATGTATATCGGCGACATTAACGACGATTGCCGAAAATACGCAACAGCATCAGGAACAGGTTGATAAAGTCCAGATAGAGCGTCAACGCGCCCATGATGGAGTAACGGCGCAGGTTCTCTTTATCGTCAACGTTAATCCCTTCCCCGATATTTTTCAGCTTCTGTGTGTCATAAGCCGTCAGGCCAACAAACACCACCACGCCGATATAAGTCACCGCCCACATCAGCGCGGTGCTCTTCAGCCAGATATTCACCAGCGACGCCAGCACGATGCCAATCAGCCCCATAAACAGCATGCTGCCCATGCCGCTCAGATCGCGCTTTGTGGTGTAACCCCAGAAGCTCATGGCGCCGAACATGCCGCCGGTCACCAGAAAAGTGCTGGCAATGGACGAATAGGTATACATCAGGAAAATACTGGCCATGGTCAGGCCGGTCAGCGCCGAATAGAGCATAAACAGCCCGGTCGCCGCCGCACCGCTCAGCTTATGCACCATGCCGGAGAGCACAAACACCAGGCCAAGCTGGACAATAATCAGGCCATAAAAGGTAATGCGGTTGGCGAAAACCAGCTCCATCACGGCGGGCGTATTGGCGGCGAACCACGAAACAAACGCGGTCAGCAGCAGGCCGCAGGTCATCCAACCATAAACCTGTGCCATATAGGTTTGCAGGCCGGTACGGGCCGAAGAAACAAGTGTGTCGTTGGGGCGCAGTGCCATGGTTGTCTCCATTTCCAGAATTAAGCTCTCCGCAAGTCTGGCACAGTCCCGTGAGCTTGCCAGCCTGTCCGGCTGTTTTTTCAGCGCGGCGCGCAAACAGTCACGCGCCACAATTAAAGCTGCGTGGTCAAATGCCGATAAATCAGATACAGGGAGATCGCTGTACAGGAAGTCCACTAACTGAGCACGCTTTTACCGGGGAACTTCCATGAACAGTCGCAAAAAGAAAATGAGCACCCGCACGATGATGCTGTTGACGGGCGCCTTAACAATCTCTCTTGGCTTTACCGTCACTATTGGCCTGCTGAGCTGGCAGTCCAGTCAGCAGCAGCGCGCGCTCGCCGAAGACTATCTCGGACAGATCGCCGAAAGCAAAGCGCTGAGCGTGCAGAAAGATCTGGAGTACGCGCGTACGGTGGCGAAGGATCTGGGCCAGAGCCTGATCGCCTTGCCCGACAGCGGGATCACCGATCGCAAGGTGGGCGAAGAGCTGATGAAATACTCGCTCAAACAGAACCCGGACTACCTCTCCATGTCGGTGATTTTTGAGCAAAATGCGTTTGACGGTAAAGACGCTGAATTCGCTAAACTTCCCGGCTCAGCGCCGGAGGGGCGCTTTGCCCGTTTTGTCGATCGCGACAGCACCGGTAAATTTGCATTGCACAATCTCGACTCCTTTCTGATGCCGGGCCAGGGTGATTACTACCTGATCCCACAGAAGCTGCAAAAAGACGTGCTGACCGAGCCTTACAGCTACGCCTATAACGGCGTGCCGACCCTGCTGACCTCGGTGGCAGCGGTGGTGATTGACGACGGTAAGCTGAAGGCGGTAGTCACCTCGGACATCTCTCTCGCCTCGCTGCAAAAAACCGTTGGCGCGATTAAACCCTGGCAGGGCACCGGCTACGCGCTGCTACTCTCTCATACCGGCCTGGTGGTCTCCAGCCCTGACAAAGCGCAGGCGGGCAAAGCCTACAAAGGTGAAACCAATAATTACTCCACCAAAGCGGTGCAGCATTTTGACGCGTCGCTGGGTGAGGACGTGCTGGAAATGTGGCGTCCGGTGCTGGTTGGCACCAGCGATCGTCCCTGGTATCTCGGCGTGGTCGCGCCGGTGAGCGCCGTGATGGCGGCGGCGAACCGCCAACTGATGCACGCGCTGATCATGATGGTTATCAGCATCGTTCTGGTCTGCACCGTGCTGGGCCTGATCTTTAACCGCAAGATTGCAAAACCGATCGGCGGCGAACCGTCTCAGGCGGCTGAAATTGCGCTTGGCGTGGCGGAAGGCAACCTGAGCGCCGCTATTCCGGTTGAAAGCCGCGATCGTCAGAGCATCTTTTACGCCATGCAAACCATGCAGCATCAGCTTCGAACTATGGTGGGTGAAATCATCTCCGCCAGCGACTCCGTTCGCCAGGGCGCAGGTGAAATCGCCGCCAGCAACCTGGATCTTGCCTCGCGTACCGAACAGCAGGCCGCCGCGCTGGAAGAGACGGCCGCCAGCATGGAGCAGTTGACGGCGACGGTTAAACACAACGCCGACAACGCTCATCACGCCACCGAACTGACCAATACCGCCACCGATATCGCCAAACGCGGTGAAGATCTTGTGCAGCAGGTTGTGCTGATTATGCAGCAGATTGATGAGAGTTCGCAGAAGATAGGCGCAATTACCAGCATTATCAATGGTATTGCTTTCCAGACTAATATTCTGGCGCTAAACGCTGCGGTAGAAGCGGCGCGTGCAGGAGAGCAGGGGCGCGGTTTTGCGGTGGTCGCCTCAGAGGTGCGCAGCCTGGCGCAGCGCAGCGCCAACGCGGTGAAAGATATTTCCGCGCTGATTGCCGAATCGACGCAGCGCGTCGATCAGGGCGTCACGCTGGTGCAGGATGCCGGGAAAACCATGCAGGAGATGAGCGGCGCGGTCAACTCGGTGAAAACCATTATCAATGAAATCGTTAACGCTTCAGACGAGCAGTCGCAGGGTATCGGCCAGGTCACCGTCGCGGTGAATCAGATGGACGGCACCACGCAGCAGAACTCCGCGCTGGTACAGCAGATGTCTGCCGCGGCGGCCTCGCTGGAAGACCAGGCGCAGCAGCTGGCGCAGACCGTTCAGCTGTTCAGGCTCAACGCCGCCTGAGGCCCGGCCCGGCGTTACTTTTGCGCCGCGCTGGCCTGCGACATACAGCGCTGATAGCGGCTTTCAACCCGCTGCGCAAACCACGCCGTCGTCAGATTGCGGGTGATCTTCGGGCTGCTCAGGGTAATGCCGGGCAGCCTTTCGCGCGGCTGCCGCGCGCCGCCATTTTTGTCCGCCAGCGCAAACACCTTCTCCCACAGATCGGTTTTTTCAAACGCCTCGCTGTCGCCCTTCTCCAGTGCGCTGCGGATCGCCCGTTCGCTCATATCCAGGCGTTTAGCGAGGGTTCGTACCGCCAGCTCGGTCGATCCGGCAGTGTCGGAACCATAAACAATCAGATCGCCGTCCAGCGCCAGTTTAATACCGCTGAGGCGCGAGACCGCCGCCTGAAACGCCGAATTTCGGCTGGCGTACCAGCCAGCATTGAAATCCGCAAAGCGATAAATCGGTCGGGTATAGCTGACCGGATACCCCAGCAGATGCAGCGTGCCGAACCAGATCCCGCCGCGTCGGCTGAACACTTCCCGGCGAATGGAGCCGTCAACCGGATACGGATAGCCCCTGGCATGCGCTTCGGCAAAGGCGATGCTGACCTGCATCGGGCCGCCGGTATGGATCGGATTAAGATTGCCGAACAGCGTCTGGCCCATCGGCACCATGTTGATGAAGTCATCAAAAATGGCGCTCAGCTCTTTTTCGCTGCGCACGTTGTCGAGGCGGTCTGTATAGCTTTTGCCGTTCGGCGATTTAATCATCAGGGCGGTACGCACCACGAAAGCGGGAATGTGCAGCTTTCCCGCGCGGCGGTCAATTTCGCCCCAGGCGATTTTCGGCAGGCCGGCCACGTTGGCATCCGCACTGAAGTTGGACTCCTGTCCGGTGACGGCGATCACCGAACAGAGATTGGCGCTGGTCGGATCCAACTGCTGACTGTTAAAGGCGGCAAAGATATCGTTTGCCCAGCCCTGGCGATCGTTCGCCTGCGGCGGAAGCAGCGCCACAATCTGCGCTTTTACGTCGGCAGGCTGGCGTTCAGGCTGCGTTTTTTTTGGTTCGCTGCTACAGCCTGCCAACACCAGCAGCGCCAGTAGCGACACACGTCGAATCGCGGAGGAGATCATCGCGTTTCCTGAATTTTTGAGGAAAGCGCTGAGGTTACACAGCGAGGCGGCTTTTATCCATTAAAAATCCCCTGCCGCACGGTTCATTTTGCTCCATTTTTCGTCTGTTGCCAGCGCGCGGCCGCATCACGGTCGCTGTCGCGCGATTCAACCCAGCGCTCGCCCTCCGGCGTCGCCTCGCGCTTCCAGAAGGGCGCGCGGGTTTTAAGGTAATCCATAATAAATTCCGCAGCGGCAAAAGCGCTACCGCGATGCGCGCCGCTGACGCCGACCATCACGATCTCGTCGCCGGGAAACAGCTCACCGATACGGTGAATGACCGTAGCACGCTGCATCGGCCAGCGCGTCCGCGCCTCAGTAACGATCTCCTCCAGCGCCTTTTCGGTCATGCCGGGATAGTGTTCCAGCGTCAGCGCAGAGACGTTATCGCCAAGGTTGTGATTTCGCACCTTACCGGTGAAGGTGACCACCGCGCCGTCTTCATCGCAGGCGGCCAGCCAGCGGTACTCTTCAGCCATATCAAAAGGAGCCTGACCGACCCGAATGCGCGTTTCCATGTCAGCCTCCGGTCACCGGCGGGAAAAAGGCCACTTCATCCCCTGCCCTCAGCGGATGCTGTGGGGAAACCAGCGTCTGGTTGACCGCAGAGAGCAGCCTGCCCGACTCCAGCGCCAGCGCCCAGCGGTCGCCCTTCGCCGCCAGCGCCGCCCGCAGCGCCTCCACCGTGGAAAACTCATCCTCGATCGCCAGGCTGGCGGTGCCAACCAGCTCGCGCACCTGCGCAAAAAACAGCACGTTAATCATTGCTTACCGCCTGAAAATCCCCGGATTTGCCGCCGCTTTTGCTTAAAAGCCGACAGCGCTCGATTGAAATATCTTTTTGTACCGCTTTACACATATCGTAAATGGTCAGCGCCGCCACCGACGCGGCGGTGAGCGCCTCCATCTCCACGCCGGTTTTACCCGTCAGGCGGCAGAGGGATTCTATGCGCACCCGGCCGTGTTGCGGCTCTGCTTCCAGCGTGACTTCAACCTTGCTGAGCAGCAGCGGATGACAAAGTGGGATGAGCTCCCAGGTTCGCTTGGCGGCCTGAATACCGGCAATGCGCGCGGTAGCAAAGACATCGCCCTTGTGGTGGCTGCCGTCGATAATCATTTGCAACGTGTCGGCGTTCATGACCACAAAGGCTTCGGCACGCGCTTCACGCACCGTCTCGGTTTTGGCGGAAACGTCCACCATGTGCGCTTCGCCTGCGGCGTTGATATGGGTAAGGTGTGACATAGCGTTACGGCTTCTTCAGATGAGCGACAAAGTTACACGGGCGGGTGCGCGCGTCGAGCTGCTGCATGATGATCTGCTCCCACGCGCTCTGGCAGGCGCCGGTCGAGCCCGGCACGGCGAAAATCAGCGTCTGATTCGCCAGCCCGGCCACCGCACGCGATTGCAGCGTGGCGCTGCCGATCTCCTCCCAGGAAACCATGCGAAACAGTTCGCCAAAGCCGTCTATCTCGCGGTCAAACAGCGGCAGAAGCGCTTCCGGCGTGCTGTTTTTACTGTGAAAACCGGTGCCGCCGTTAATCAGCACCACCTGTACGTCGCTGCTGGCAATCCAGCTGGAGACCACCGCGCGGATGCGGTAGCGGTCATCTTTTACCAGGGCGCGATCGAATACGTGATGCCCCGCGTCGATGAGGGCTTCGCGAAAATAGTCGCCGGAGGTGTCGCTGGCCGCGTCGCGGCTGTCGGAAATCGTCAGCACCGCTGCGTTAAGCGGAATGAATTCTGCTGCGGGTTTAGCCATTATTACGTTCCTTATTAACCGCCAATGAATGAGAGATTTTGCGTGACGCCGGTATTGCCCTGATGCAGGAAATGCGTCTGCTTCTTGCTGTGCAGGCTGGCGGCGATGCGTGCCTGAAGCTGCGTCTGCTGGTCGTCGGACTGAAGCAGATCGCGGAGCGAAACGCCGCCGTCGCCAAACAGACACAGATGCAGCTTGCCGGTGGCCGACACGCGCAGGCGATTGCAACTGGCGCAAAAATCTTTCTCGTAAGGCATGATCAGGCCGATTTCGCCCTGATAGTCCGGATGGCGAAATACCTGCGCAGGGCCGTCGCTGCGCGCGCGGGCCTGCTGCGTCCAGCCCTGCATCAGCAGGCGATCGCGGATCACCTCGCCGGAAATATGGTATTTGCGAAACAGCGCGCCGCCGTCGCCGGTTTCCATCAGCTCAATAAAGCGCAGTTGAATCGGGCGGCTGCGGATCCAGTCGAGGAAGGTGTCAAGGCTGCTGTGGTTGACATCGCGCATCAGCACGGTATTCACTTTGACCTTGCTGAAACCAGCCTCGAAAGCGGCATCGATGCCGCTCATTACCTGATGAAATTTGTCCTGTCCGGTGATGGCGTGAAACTGCCGCGCATCGAGACTGTCGATGCTGACGTTAAGCGCGGTCAGGCCCGCATCGCGCCATTTCGCCACGTCACGCGCCAGACGATAGCCGTTGGTGGTCACCGCCAGCTGGCGGATCGCGGCGTTTTCACGCACGGCGGCAATGATATCGGTAAAGTCGCGACGAAGCGTGGGCTCGCCGCCGGTCAGACGGACTTTCTCCGTGCCCGCCGCCGCAAAGGCGCGCGTGACGCGACGGATTTCATCCAGCGACAGGAAGCTTTTGTTGGCCGTGCCGTGCGGTTTGTAGCCGTCGGGCAGGCAATAGTTGCAACGAAAATTGCACACGTCGGTGATCGACAGCCGCAGATAATAAAAACGGCGATCGAAGCTGTCAGTAAATTGTGGCACCAGAACACCTTTCCAAATACGGGGGATGCAGGCATTTCTTTCTGCACCCTGGCAACAAAATTGTTGCGGCCTGGCCTCCATATCATGCGACGTAGGCTGTCCAGGCTAAGTGTGTTTTACCTGTTTCAGGTAGAACAGGTTGAGAAAATTCTACCGCGAATACGAACGGGTTACCAGAACGACCTTTCGTTGTATATTTTGCTATATATCGGATTTTAACCGCATTTTCCCTGCACGATAAGGTAAAATAGTCGATAACCCGCTGCGTTGCGCCGGGTCAAGTTACCGTTACAACACTGAAGGAGATTTATGCGCAATCGCACCTTAGCCGATCTCGATCGCGTCGTGGCCATCGGCGGCGGACACGGTCTGGGCCGCGTCATGTCGGCACTTTCTACTCTTGGTTCACGACTGACCGGCGTGGTCACCACCACGGACAATGGCGGTTCCACCGGGCGTATCCGGCGTTCTGAGGGCGGCATTGCCTGGGGCGATATGCGCAACTGCCTGAATCAGCTGATCACCGAGCCCAGCGTGGCATCGGCCATGTTTGAATATCGCTTTGCCGGGAACGGCGAGCTGGCGGGACACAACCTTGGCAACCTGATGCTGAAGGCGCTGGATCACCTCAGCGTCCGGCCGGTCGAAGCGATTAATCTGATCCGCAATCTGCTCAAGGTCGATGCCTTTTTGATCCCGATGTCGGAGCAGCCGGTCGATCTGCTGGCGATCGACGATGAAGGCAACATGATTTATGGCGAAACGGCCATTGACCAGATGCAGAACGCGCCACAGGCGCTCCGGCTGTCGCCCACGGTCAACGCCACGCGCGAGGCGATTGAGGCAGTAGGCGAAGCAGATTTAATTCTGATCGGCCCCGGTAGCTTTTACACCAGCCTGATGCCAGTGCTGCTGATGCCGGATATGGCGCAGGCGCTGCGCCGCACGCCCGCCACCATGGTATTTATCGGCAACCTCGGAAAAGAACTCAGCCCTGCTGCCGCGCGTCTGACGCTGGCTGATAAGCTGGCGATAATGGAAAAAGCCATCGGCAAAAAAGTGATCGATGCAGTGGTGATTGGCCCGCACGTGAACACGCAGGGCGTGGGCGATCGGTTAATTATTCAGGAGCCGCTTGACGCTGCTGATATTCCCTATCGTCATGACCGTCAACTGCTGCACACCGCGCTGGAACACGCGATCCAGTCCATTGGCTGACGGTGGCGGGCGCGGCAGATGCCGCGCCGCACTCAGGACGCAGCGATAAACAGCTCGCGCGCCTCGTGGAGCTGATCGCGAACGTGCGCCGCCTCTTCAAACTCAAGATTCTGCGCATGCTGCTGCATTTTCGCCTCCAGTTCGCGGATTTTCTTCTGGAGTGCCTGCGGCGTCAGCGCCAGCCAGGCGCTGTCATCCTCAACGATATCGCGGGCCGACTTGCTGCCGCGACCTTTGTTTTTGTTGAGTTTGTTAAGCCCCTGCCCCAGTTCGAGAATATCAGCGATTTTCTTGTTGAGGCCCTGCGGCACGATGCCGTTTTCCGCATTGTAGATTGTCTGCTTCTCGCGACGACGTTCGGTTTCATCAATAGCCCGCGCCATCGACGGCGTAATTTTGTCGCCGTACAATATCGCCTTCCCGTTGATGTTACGCGCTGCGCGGCCGATGGTCTGGATCAGCGAACGCTCGGAACGCAGGAAGCCCTCTTTGTCGGCGTCCAGAATCGCTACCAGCGACACTTCAGGCATATCCAGCCCTTCCCTCAGCAGGTTAATCCCCACCAGCACGTCGAACTCGCCAAGGCGTAAATCACGGATGATTTCAACGCGCTCCACGGTATCAATGTCGGAGTGCAGATAGCGCACCCGCTCGCCGTGTTCGGTCAGATATTCGGTAAGATCCTCCGCCATGCGCTTGGTCAGTACCGTCACCAACACGCGCTCGTTAATGGCCACGCGCTTGCGGATCTCAGACAGCAGATCGTCCACCTGGGTAGTGACCGGACGCACTTCAATCAGCGGATCGAGCAGGCCGGTTGGCCGCACGACCTGATCGATGACCTCGCCGCCGGATTTCTCCAGCTCATAGTTGCCCGGCGTGGCGGAAACGTAAATAGTCTGTGGCGCCAGCGCTTCGAACTCTTCAAATTTCATCGGGCGGTTATCCAGCGCGGAGGGCAGACGAAAGCCATACTCAACCAGCGTCTCTTTACGCGCGCGGTCGCCACGGTACATGCCGCCAATCTGTGGAATGGTAACGTGCGACTCATCGACGACCAGCAGCCCGTCGGCAGGAAGGTAGTCAAAGAGCGTTGGCGGCGCTTCGCCCGGTCCGCGACCTGACAGGTAACGCGAGTAGTTTTCGATACCGGAGCAGTAACCCAGCTCGTTCATCATCTCCAGATCGAACTGCGTGCGCTGCGAAATGCGCTGCTCTTCCAGCAGTTTGTTATTCTCCAGCAGCGTTTTTTTACGCTCGACCAGTTCAACCTTGATGTCTTCCATGGCCTGAAGAATGCGCTCGCGCGGCGTGACGTAGTGCGTTTTGGGATAGATGGTATAACGCGGGATCACCGAATCAATGTGGCCGGTCAGCGGATCGAAAATCGACAACCGCTCCACTTCTTCGTCGAACAGCTCCACGCGGAGGGCGTATTCATCCGATTCCGCCGGGAAGATATCGATCACTTCGCCGCGCACGCGGAAGGTGCCGCGCTGGAAAGCCTGATCGTTGCGCGTGTACTGCAACTCGGCAAGACGGCGCAGAATAGCACGCTGATCGATCACCATGCCGCGCGTCAGATGCAGCATCATTTTCAGGTAAAGATCGGGATCGCCAAGGCCATAGATTGCCGACACTGACGCCACCACCACCACGTCGCGACGCTCCAGCAGGGCCTTGGTGGCAGAGAGACGCATCTGTTCGATATGCTCGTTCACCGAAGCATCTTTCTCGATAAAGGTATCTGAACTGGGGACGTAAGCTTCAGGCTGATAATAGTCGTAGTAGGAAACGAAGTATTCCACCGCGTTATCCGGGAAAAACTCTTTCATTTCGCCATAGAGCTGCGCCGCCAGGGTTTTATTCGGTGCCAGCACCATCGTCGGGCGATTAAGGTCGGCAATGACGTTCGCCACGGTGAAGGTTTTTCCTGAGCCGGTTACGCCCAGCAGCGTCTGATGAGCCAGCCCATCCTCCAGCCCCTCTTTCAGACGACGGATAGCCTCAGGCTGGTCGCCGGAAGGTTTAAAATCGGAGTTGAGTTTAAAGACTTTGCTCATTACGTTACGTACCTGATGGTTAAAGCGCGGACAGGAGATTAATTCTACTCTGCTACGGCGATTTTTCCAGCAAAAAACAGTGGATATATACACAGTCCTCAAGCCGGATCCGTTTACTTACTCGCCATTTGCGCTTATGCCAAAGACGGCATTAAAAATGAGAATAGCGCGTAAACGGTTATCCCCAGAACGGGCAAGCGCTTTAACATTTGTCAAGCCTGTCGAATAAAAACTATGTCAGCAGTGTTAAGCCAATTTTTTGGCTCTTGATTTTATACAACTCATTGATTTAAAAAACTTTAGGTAACAAGGCGCGTTTCGCACCAATCTGACTCCAGGCCGCGTCCGCTCTCGCCTGGCGAGGGTTTTAAGTCACTCATGCACATGGTTATCCACAGGAATAGTGGATAACTGACGGCAGCGCCCGAACCATCTCATGTGCATAAATCGCCGCAAACAGTCCCACGCGCCTGCAAAAAAATTTTTTTCGTTTTTTTTCGATTGGCGTTTGCCTGCGGGCCGCCCTGCCTGGCACAAATCGGCCCGTTCAGCCAGCCCCCGGCGCTTTTTTTTAACGCGCGCGCCCGGGCGTTTTTTTGCTGCTGCACCGAAGAAATGCCCCGTGCGGGTGCAGCGAAGCAAATGATTAACTGTCTATCACCCGCTGGCCCTGAAAAAAGCGGCGACGGGGGCTTATTTCGCGTTGTTATCAGACAACTGGCCCATAACTTGCAATGCTGATTACACCGCTGCACGCTTTCTTTTCGCCAGTTCACGAAGCCGCGGCACGTTTAACACAACTGTTTGCAAGACGACGCAGAGCGGACGCAAGCAGAGGCGATCGAAAACTGTCTGAAGGAGAGTGGAAGATGCTCAGCTTACGTTCAATTAATCAGTTCTATGGTCAGAATCACATCTTATGGGATGTTGATTTGGATCTGTCGCCCGGTACCTGTACCGGCGTGGTGGGCAGCACCGGCATGGGCAAAACAACCCTGGTGAACTGCATTATGGGCCATTTACCGATCAACAGCGGCTCCATCACCTGGCAGGAGGGTAACCTGCCGCCGCTGGATCTGCTGCATCAACCCGTCGAGCGTCGCGCGGCGCTGGGTATCGGCTATGTGCCGCAGGGACGGCAGATCTTCTCACAGCTCAGCGTGGAGGATAACCTGCACATCGCTCTGCTCTCCGGCGCGGGCGAAGCGCGACATCGGGGCATTCCGCCGATGGTGTTTGAGCTTTTTCCACTGATCTGGTCGCTGCGCCACCGCCGCAGCGGCGATCTCTCGCTGGATGAGCAGCAACAGCTGGCGCTGGCGCGTGCGTTGGTGCTCCAGCCCAGGCTGCTGATCCTGGATGAGCCGGTAGAAGGCATGTCGCCGTGGCTGGAAGAGGAGATGGGAAATTTAATTCACCGGTTGAATCATGACTTTGGTCTGACGATTTTACTGCTGGAGCAGCGCATCTCGTTTATTCGTAAGGTGGCCGATTACTTTTTGCTGCTGCACCGGGGACGGGGCGTGGCCCGCGGCGAGGTTGCGCAGCTCAATGAGAGCATGGTGGATACCTGGCTGACCACGCAGAGCACCGGTTAACGATGCGCTGCGCGTCGGGGTTTACGTCGGCAGGCGCACATAGCGATCGAGGCGCTCAAACGCGTCGGGCGCGGTCAGATGCGGGATCTCACCGAGCATCGGCGCAGGCAGCCGCTGTTTCAGCGTCTCCAGATACGCCGCATAGCGTTTTCCGGGGCGCTCGACAGCGTTGGCAATCCAGCCGGCCAGCCGCAGTCCGCTGGCCTGAATCGCCTGCGCGGTGAGCATTGCGTGATTAATGCAGCCCAGCTTCACGCCAACCACCAGCACTACCGGAAGCTGCTCCTGCTCCACCCAACCTGCAAAGGTCGTGCTCTCTGAGAGCGGCGTAAACCAGCCGCCCGCGCCTTCAATCAGCACCCACTCTGCGCGTTCCGTCAGCGTTGCCAGGCCGGCAGAGAGCTGCTCAAACGCAATCGGCCTGCCCTCTTCCGCGCTGACGATATGCGGCGCGGTGGGTTCCGCAAAGGCCAGCGGATTGATCTGTGCATAGGGCAGCGACAGCGCGCTGTTTTTTTGCAGCGCCAGCGCGTCTTCATTACGCAGTCCGTCCTGTGTCATCTCGCAGCCCGACGCCACCGGTTTATATCCCACGGCGCGCAGGCCCGCCGCGCGCGCCGCCTGAAGCAGCGCGGTACTTGCCACGGTCTTACCCACTTCGGTATCGGTTCCGGTGATAAACCAGCGTTCAGTCACGTTCAATTACTCCATAAATAAGCTGATAGCTGAGCAGGCAACCGCGCGCGTCGCGCGGCCAGACCTGCTCCAGCCGGATAAGATGTTGGCGGGTCAGCAACGCGCGGCGGCCCTGATGCAGATGCGTTGCGCCGATACCCTTCAGCGAACGCAGCGCGCTCAGCACGTCCGGGAAAGCCAGCGTCAGCGTCTGCGGGTGCAGCGTCAGCGGCAGATCCTTACCCGCTTCGGCAATGGCCTCGGCGGTAAGAAAGCGGTTAACGGGCGCAGGCATGGCAAGATGCTGCCAGGCGAACGAAAGCTCACTGAGCGATCCCGCCGCCAGCGTCGAAAAGAGCACCTGGCCGTCAGGACGCGTCACGCGCCGCATCTCGCGCAGCGCCTGGCGCAGATCGGCGCACCACTGCACCGCCAGATTGCTCCAGCAGAGATCAAATTCCGCCTCACCGAAGGGCAGCGCTTCGATGTCGCCCTGCCGGTAACCGTGCGCCGTCTGCTGCGTCTCGGCCTGTTGGAGCATCACCGGCGAGAGATCGAGGGCGGTGACCCGGTTGCCCGCCTCTCGCCATTGACGGCTGAACCAGCCCGTACCGCAGCCGGCGTCCAGCACCGCCAGCCCGCCGTGGCGCGAGGCAAAGGCCTTCAGCGCCTCGCCGCTCATGCGCTGGAGTTCAGCAAACTGATTGTAGTGCGTCGCCGCGCGGCCAAACGCCTGCGCCACCGCCTGCTTGTTAACCTCTTGCGTCATTCAGCGCCTCCAGCAGCCGTTGGATCTCTTCCGGCCGATGCGCCGCGCTGAGCGTGATGCGCAGCCGCGCCGTACCGGGCGGCACCGTTGGCGGTCGGATCGCCGTCACCCAGCAGCCCTGCGCGCGCAGCGTATCGGCCAGCGCCAGCGCGCGCGCTTCGTCGCCCACTATCAGCGGCTGGATCGCCGTCAGCGAAGGCGTCAGTTTGAAGCCGCGCGCGGCGGCACCGGCTTTAAACAGGGCGATATTCTCTGCCAGCCGCTGGCGCTGCGCATCGCCCTGCCTGACGCAAGCCAGCGAGGCGCTCAGCGCGCATGCCTGGGCGGGCGGCATCGCCGTGCTGTAGATCAGATGGCGGGCGAACTGGATCAGATAGTCCGCCGTTTCGGTCTGGCAAAGTACCGCCGCGCCGCTGACGCCAAAGGCTTTGCCGAAGGTGACCACCAGCAGTTCCGGCTGCACCTGCTGCTGCCAGGCGCTGCCGCGCCCCTCTTCGCCGGTGACGCCGATGCCGTGCGCATCGTCCACCATCAGCCAGCCGCCGTGCTGGCGAGTAAGGGCGTGCAGGGCGGACAGCGGCGCGCTGTCGCCATCCATGCTGAAGACGCCTTCGGTTACCACCAGCGTTTCTCCACCGTCGGCGCCCGTCAGCAGCGCGGCCAGCGCATCGGGCTGGTTATGTGCAAAACGGCGCAGCGTGGCCGGACTCAGCGCCGCGGCCTCCAGCAGCGAGGCATGTGACAATTTGTCGGCGAAGATGCGGTCGTTTTTTGCCATCATCGCCGCAATAACCGCCTGATTTGCCGCAAAACCTGAAATGAACAGCAGCGCGCGCGGATAGCCAAGCCAGTCGGCCAGTTCCTCTTCAAACGCGGCGTGCGGCGCGCCGTAACCGGTGACGTGGCCCGATCCGCCCGCGCCCACGCCGTAACGCTCTGCGCCCTGCTGCCAGGCGCGAACGATACGCGGATCGCGAGTCAGCCCCAGATAGTCGTTGGCGGCAAAGTTGAGATAACGCTGGCCGTTCACGTCAAGCGAGGCGCCGCTGTGCGGCTGAAAAACCTGCCGCTGGCGAAACTGGCCTTTTCCGCGCCGCACAGCGAGCGCGTCGGTGATGCGTTGCTGCCAGCTCATTTACAGCGCCGCGTTGTAAAACTGTTCGGTATCGGCGTTCAGTAACTGTCCGGCCAGCACCTGCTGCTGCTCGTTATCGCCCGCCGTGGTGGTGTTGTGCTGCGGATTCAGGCCAAGTTTGCGGAACAGAACAAGATCTTTATCCTCTTCAGGGTTTGGCGTGGTAAGCAGCTTGCAGCCATAGAAAATGGAGTTCGCGCCCGCCATAAAACACATCGCCTGGGTCTGTTCGCTCATCTGCTCGCGCCCGGCGGAGAGCCGCACGTGCGAGGACGGCATCATGATCCGCGCGACCGCGATGGTGCGCACAAAATCAAAAGGATCCACGTCGTCGTTGTCGGCCAGCGGCGTGCCTTTCACCTTCACCAGCATGTTGATCGGCACGCTCTCCGGCGGCGTCGGCAGATTAGCCAACTGCACCAGCAGCCCTGCGCGATCGTCAACGGTTTCGCCCAGCCCGACAATGCCGCCGGAACAGACCTTGATCCCCGCGTCGCGTACTTTACCCAGCGTATCCAGTCGCTCCTGATAGGAGCGCGTGGTGATAATGTTGCCGTAAAATTCCGGCGACGTGTCCAGGTTGTGGTTATAAAAATCCAGGCCGGCGTGGGCCAGACGGTGCGCCTGTTCATCGCTCAGCGTGCCAAGCGTCATACAGGTTTCCATGCCCATTTCTTTGACGCCTTTGACCATCTGCTCAAGGTAAGGCATGTCGCGGTCGTGCGGGTTTTTCCACGCGGCGCCCATGCAGAAGCGGCCTGAACCGGCGGCTTTCGCCTTACGGGCGGAGGTTAACACCTCTTCCACTTCCATCAGGCGCTCTGACGCCAGCCCGGTTTTGTAGCGGGCGCTCTGCGGGCAGTATTTGCAGTCTTCCGGGCAGGCGCCGGTTTTAATCGACAGCAGCGTGCTCACCTGCACCTGTTGCGGATCGAAGTGCTGGCGATGCACCTGCTGCGCTTCAAACATCAGTTCGAGAAAGGGCTTATCAAACAGGGCCTGCGCCTGAGAAAGAGTCCAACGGGTCGTCATTGCATGCTCCAAAAAGATCTGTCGTCAACAATCATTGCGTGGTTATACTTGTAAACTAATTTTTTTGAATTTGGTTTACAAGAATTTTATGACACCTGACGACCTGGCTTTCGATCGTGACCATATCTGGCATCCCTATACCTCGATGAGCAAGCCGCTGCCGGTTTACCCGGTGACGGCGGCGAAAGGCACCTCGCTTTATCTGGCGGACGGGCGTGAGCTGGTGGACGGTATGTCGTCATGGTGGGCAGCGATCCACGGCTATAACCATCCGCGCCTGAATCAGGCGATGAGCAGGCAGATTGCGCAGATGTCACACGTCATGTTCGGCGGCATCACGCACCCTTCCGCCGTGGCGCTCTGCCGCCAACTGGTGGAGATGACGCCAGCAGGGCTGGAGTGCGTGTTCCTGGCGGACTCCGGCTCGGTTGCCGTGGAAGTCTCGATGAAGATGGCGCTGCAATACTGGCAGGCGCGCGGGCAGAAGCGGCAGCGTTTTTTAACCTTGCGCAACGGCTATCACGGCGATACCTTCGCCGCCATGTCGGTGTGCGATCCGCAAAACTCAATGCACAGTCTCTATCAGGGCTACCTGCCGGATCATCTGTTCGCCGCCGCGCCCGCCTGCGGCTTTGGCGAGGAATGGCAGCCGGAAGATATTCAGGATTTCAGCGCTCTGATCGCCCGGCACGCGGGCGAACTGGCGGCGGTGATCCTGGAGCCCATCGTACAGGGCGCTGGCGGAATGCGCTTTTACCATCCTGCGTATTTGCGGCGCGTGCGTGAGCTGTGCGACGCGCACGGCGTGTTGCTGATTGCCGATGAGATCGCCACTGGTTTCGGGCGCACCGGCAAGCTGTTTGCCTGTGAACACGCAGGCATTTCGCCGGATATTCTGTGCGTCGGCAAGGCGCTGACCGGCGGCACCATGACGCTCTCCGCCACGCTGACCACCCGCCACGTGGCGGACACCATCAGCAACGGCGCGGCGGGCTGTTTTATGCACGGGCCGACTTTTATGGGCAATCCTCTCGCCTGTGCGGTCGCCAGTGAAAGCCTGGCGATTCTCCAGGAGAACCACTGGATGCAGCAGGTGGCGGCCATTGAAGCACAGTTAACGCGCGATCTGTTGCCGCTGGCCGACAGCAGCGACGTCAGGGCCGCCCGCGTGCTCGGCAGCATTGGCGTGATCGAGACTCATCGTCCGGTAAACATGGCGGCGTTACAGGCGTTTTTTGTTGAGCAGGGCGTGTGGATCCGTCCATTTGGCAGGCTTATCTACCTGATGCCGCCCTATATTATCCGGCCCGATGCGCTGAAACGCTTAACCGACGCCATCGGCGCGGCGCTCTCCAAACCCGCGCTGTTTGCCGCTCCCTAGCCTTCGCGGCCGGCATCCTGCGACACAGCGCCAGGCAGGCGGCGCGTTGATGCACTACGCTTTTACGGGGCACCGTCCCGCAGAAGGAGTAAATTATGCCGCAAGACAAACACACTAATCGCCGCATCGTGCTGGCTTCCCGCCCGCACGGGGCGCCTGTTGAAAGCAATTTCCGCCTGGAGTCGCAGCACGTGCCGACGCCCGGCGCGGGCGAGGTTTTACTGCGTACCGTCTGGCTGTCGCTGGATCCCTATATGCGCGGCCGCATGAGCGACGCGCCTTCCTATGTGCCGCCGATCGCCGTCAATGACGTGATGAGCGCCGGCACCGTCGCCGTGGTTGAACAATCAAACCATCCTGATTACGCCGAGGGCGACTGGGTGGTCAGCCAGAGCGGCTGGCAGGATTTTGCGCTGTCGACGGGCAACGATCTGTTCAAACTGAGCGGCCCGGTGCTGAAGCATCCCTCCCGGGCGCTGGGTATTTTAGGTATGACCGGTTTTACCGCCTATATGGGCCTGCTGGATATCGGCAATCCGCAGCCTGGCGAAACCGTCGTGGTTGCCGCGGCCACCGGCGCAGTAGGCTCAATGGTCGGTCAGATTGCGAAACTCAAAGGCTGTTATGTGGTGGGCATCGCGGGCGGCGAAGAAAAATGTCGCTACGCCGAAGAGGTGCTTGGCTTCGACCGTTGTCTCGATCACCGTTCTGCCAATTTGAGTGAAGCGCTGCGTCGCCACTGCCGCGACGGCATCGACGTCTATTTTGAGAGCGTCGGCGGTGCGGTATTTAACGCCGTGCTGCCGCTGATGAACACCAAAGGGCGCATTCCGGTGTGCGGACTGATCGCCGACTACAACAGCACCGACACCGCGCCCGGCGCAAACCTGCTGCCTGCCTTTCAGAGCGCCATTCTGCGTAAAAGGCTGCGCGTGCAGGGCTTTATTATTACCCAGGATTACGCTAACCGCTTCGGCGAATTTTTCACCCAGATGAGTCAGTGGGTGGCCGGAGAGCGCTTTGTTTTCCGCGAAGACGTGATCGATGGTCTGGACAACGCTCCGGAGACGTTTATCGGCATGCTTGAGGGTAAAAACTTCGGCAAGGTGCTGATCCGCGTCGCCGGCGACAAACCTTAAAGGAACGCCTGATGAAAGTGTTAATGGTTTTAACTTCCCACGATCGACTTGGTGAAACCGGCAAGAAAACCGGCTTCTGGCTGGAGGAGTTCGCCGCGCCCTGGTATGTGTTCCGCGATGCCAGTATTAACGTGGTGCTGGCCTCGCCCGCTGGCGGACAGCCGCCGCTCGATCCGGTAAGCGATGAGCCCGATGCGCAGACGCCCGATACAGAACGCTTCCGTCAGGACATCGCAGCGCAGCAGGCGTTGGCTAACACCCAACAGTTGGAGAATATCGACAGCAGCACCTTTGACGCTATTTTCTATCCCGGCGGCCACGGCCCGCTGTGGGATCTGGCGACCGACAGAAAAAGCATTGAGTTGATTGAGAATTTTTACGCCAACGGCAAGCCGGTGGGCGCGGTGTGTCACGCACCGGGCGTACTGCGTCACGCCAAAAAACCTGACGGCACGCCGCTGGTGCAGGGCAAGCGCGTTACCGGTTTTACCAATAGTGAAGAAGCCGCCGTGGGGCTGACAAATGTGGTACCTTTCCTGGTTGAGGATGCGCTCAGGGCGCTGGGCGCGGAGTTTGAAAAAACCGATGACTGGGGCGTGTTTACGCTGACCGACGGCCATCTGGTGACCGGCCAGAATCCCGCATCCTCTGCCGCCGCAGCCGAGGAGCTGCTAAAACTGCTTCATCAATAATGCAAGGAGGTGGAATGAAACTGTTAAGCCACAATTTTAACGATGGCGACAAGCTGCCCGAACGTCACGTGTTTAACGGAATGGGCTATCAGGGCGACAACCTTTCTCCGCATCTGACGTGGGATGACGTGCCGTCTGGCACAAAGAGCTTTGTGGTAACCTGCTACGATCCTGATGCGCCGACCGGTTCCGGCTGGTGGCACTGGGGCGTGGCGAATCTGCCTGCCGATACGCGCGTGCTGCCGCAGGGCGCAGGCTCCGGCACCGCCGAACTGCCGTCCGGCGCGGTACAGACCCGTACCGACTTCGGCACCAGCGGCTACGGCGGCGCGGCGCCGCCCAGCGGCGAAAGCCATCGCTATATATTCACCGTTTACGCGCTGGATGTGGAAAAGCTTGAGGTGGATGAAAACGCCAGCGGCGCGATGTTGGGCTTTAACGTCCATTTCCATCAGCTTGCCAGCGCATCCATCACGGCGCTCTATATCTGATTCATCGGGCACCCCTTAGCGGGTGCCCGCTCTGCTCAGCGAAGTGAGTGAACCACCACCCACATCGGCCCCTGCCCTACCGCATAACGCCCCAGCGGCTGCAACAATCCCCGCACGCCCGCAATGTTATACACTTCGATATGATGCGATAGCTGTCCGGCGGCGATCAGATACCGGCCCGTATTATCAATATTAAAGCCGCGCGGCTGCGTTTCGGTAGGCTGATGCCCTTCCGGCGTCAACAGACCGCCGTCTTCACTGACGCTGAAAACAGCCAGCACGCTGGCGGTGCGATCGCAGCTGTAAAGGTGGCGACCATCCGGCGTAAGATGAATATCCGCCGCCCAGCGGGTATCGCTGAACCCTTCCGGCATCATATCCAGGCTCTGCACGCGCTCCATCTCGCCATGCGGATTGCGCAGGCGCCAGACGTCCACGGTGCTGTCCAGCTCGTTAACCGAGTAGGCATACTGCTGATTGGGATGGAAAACCATATGCCGCGGCCCGGCACCCTCAACCGTAGTCACCTGCGGCTGTGCGTGCGGCGTCAGCGTGCCGTTCTCCTGCAAATCAAACAGGCAGATGCGATCCTGCTTCAGCGCAGGCACGTAGAGCGTGTGATTATTCAAATCAATATTGGCTGAATGGCAGCCGTCGAGGCCGTTGATCACCTGAAGCGGCTCGCCCGGCAGGCCATCTTCGCCCACCGGCGAGACGCTGACGCAGGCGTCGTTATAGGAACCGACAAAAATAAAGCGACCGCGACGGTCGGTGGAAATATGCGTTGGACTGCCCGGCAGCGAAGCCTGTCCGGCTTCGGTCAGTTTGCCTTCTGCATCAATACGATACGCGACGATACGAAATCCGGGGCGTACGCCAACGTAGAGAAAACGTCCGTCGGGGCCGACCACCATCGGCTGCACCTCGCCGGGCGCGTCCACCACCTGAAGCAGCGTCAGCGCGCCGTCGTCGTGAAGCTGCCACGCGTGGATCTGCTGGCTTTTAGGGCTGGCGGTGTAAACAACCTGTTGCATATCGTCTCCTTTTTGCGGGTGGTGAGTGGCAAAGGGTAGCGCGTTTTTGCCCTCAGGGTGGAGGAATTATGGCGCACGGTTTTGTCGGCAAGGCCGCAGGGTGTAAACTCGGCGGTTCTCCTGTCGCTATCGGAAAATCATGATGAGCTATCGCATTGTCGCGCTGGATCTCGACGGCACCCTGTTGACGCCGCGCAAAACCATCCTGCCTGAGTCGCTTGAGGCGTTAAAAAAAGTCCGCGAGGCGGGCGTTAAAGTGGTGATTGTGACCGGGCGTCATCACGTCGCTATCCATCCGTTTTATCAGGCGCTGGCGTTGGATACGCCAGCGATCTGCTGCAACGGTGCCTGTTTATACGACTATCACAACAAAAGAGTCATTGATTCCGATCCACTGCCGCAGGATCAGGCGCTAAGGGTGATCCGCATGCTGGATGACGCCGCCATTCATGGCCTGCTGTACGTCGATGATGCCATGCTGTATGAAACCGAAACCGGCCACGTGACCCGCACCATTAACTGGGGACTGTCGCTGCCGCCGCATCAGCGTCCGGTATTCCGGCAGGTTGACAGCCTGGCCCGCGCGGCCGAACAGGCGGATTCCATCTGGAAATTCGCCCTTTCCCATCCCGATACGCGTGCGCTGCAACAGTTTGCCGAAAGCGTTGAAAAAGAGATGGGGCTGGCCTGCGAATGGTCATGGCACGATCAGGTGGACATCGCCAAAGCCGGCAACAGCAAAGGCAAGCGGCTGGCGCAGTGGGTAGCGGCTGAAGGCTTGCAGATGCGCGACGTGCTGGCGTTTGGCGATAACTATAACGATCTGAGCATGCTGGAAACGGCTGGGCTTGGCGTGGCGATGGGCAATGCCGATGAGGCGATCAAAGCCCGTGCCGGCCGCGTTATCGGCACCAACCTGGAGCCGGGCATCGCGGAAACGCTCTATAAAGAGATCCTTTAAGCCACAATCGCCACGCTTTTGATCTGCGCATAAAGCCACATGCCGCTTTTGATCGCCAGTTCATCGCGCGCCCAGGGCGTGATCCGCGCCCAGAGTTCGCTCTGGCCGAGCAATAACCTGACCTCAAGCTGCCCGTTAACGTCCAGCAGTTCCGCCACCTGCGCCGGTATCACGTTGCGAATGCTGCTGTTGACGGGCGGTTGCAGCGCGAGCGACACGTCGGCGGACTGAATGCGAATACGCAACGGCGTCTTCACTGGCGCATCCACCCGGCTGACCCAAAGAACGCAATCGCCTGATGCCAGCGCGGTCATCTCATAATGAGGATGCTGCTCAAGCACCTGCACCCGCAGAATGCTGCTGCGGTCGGCAGGCGGCAGCCACGGACGCATGGCGCTACTGGCCCAGACGCTTTCCAGCGCGCCGAACGCTTTCACCCGCCCTTCATCCAGCACCAGCACCTGGTCAGCAAGATGCAGGATTTCATCAAGGCTGTGGCTGACGTAGAGCAGCGGAATATCGACCTGCTTCGCCAGCGTTTGCAAATAAGGCAACAGCTCGCGTTTGCGCGGCAGATCGAGCGAGGCAAGCGGTTCATCCATCAACAGAATTTCCGGCGCGGTGAGCAGCGCACGCCCGATCGCCACGCGCTGTTTCTCGCCGCCGGAGAGCGAGACAGGATAGCGCGTCAGCAGTTTTTCCAGCCCCAGCAACGCCACCATAGCGTCAAACTGCGCGCGCATGCTTTTTGCCATGCCGTATTCAAGGTTGCCGCGCACGCGATAGTGCGGAAAGAGCCGTGCGTCCTGAAAGACATAGCCAATCCGGCGCTTCTCCGGCGCCAGGAAGATGCCCGCGTCGGCATCGCTCAGGGTTCTGCCGTTCAGCACAAGGCGTCCCTGCTGCGGGCGCGTCAGCCCGCCGATGGCGTTGATCAGCGAGGTTTTACCCGCGCCGGAAACGCCGAAAACGGCGGTAATGCCCTGCGCGGGGAGCTGCACGTCAAGAGAGAGCGTATGGTCGCCAAGCCGCTGGGTAAAATTGAGTTCGAGCATCAGCCCCCCAGCCGTTTGCGGCCCCAGCGGGCCAGCCATTCGGAGAGCAGAAGTGAGCAGAGCGCCAGCGCGATAGCAATAACGCACAGACGCGCCGCCGCGCCTTCCGCGCCCGGCGTTTCAATCAGCGTATACATTGCCGAGGGCAGCGTGCGCGTTTCGCCGGGAATGTTCGACACAAAGGTGATGGTGGCGCCAAACTCGCCCAGCGAGCGGGCAAAGGCCAGCACGGTGCCGACAATGATGCCGGGCAGCGTAAGGGGCAATGTGATGGTAAAAAACACCCGCCAGCGCCCGGCGCCCAGCGTGCGCGCCGCCAGCTCCAGTTTACCGTCCACGTTTTCCAGCGCGAGGCGAATGGCGCGTACCATCAGCGGGAAGGCGATCACCGCCGACGCCAGCGCCGCGCCGCGCCAGCTAAAGGCAAAGCTGAAGCCAAACCAGTCGTAGAGGTATTCGCCAATCACCCCGCGCCGGCCAAATCCCAGCAGCAGCAGGTAGCCCACTACCACCGGTGGCAGCACCAGCGGCAGATGGATGAGGCTGTCGAGCAGGGTTTTGCCGGGAAACTGACAGCGAACCAACACCCATGCCATCAAAATCCCGAACGGCAGGCTGAACAACACCGCCACCGAGGAGACTTTCAGGCTCAGGGCAACGGCCTGCCATTCGGGATCGCTCAACATCATTGTTTCGGCGTAAATCCATAGCGTTTAAAGATGGCAGCCGCTTCCGGCCCTTTCAGGTAGTTGTAAAAGGCGGTGACGCTGGCGCTGTTATGATCTTTCACCATTGCCATCGGATACTCGACCGGCTTGTGGCTCTCCTCCGGGAAGGTACCGACCACCGTCACTTTTTTGCTGGCCACCGCGTCAGAACCATAGACGATGCCGTAAGGCGTTTCGTCACGTTCCACCAGCGCCAGCGCCGCACGCACGCTGTTGCCGCGCGCCATCATCGGGGAAAGCGTGTCCCAGGCACCGAGTTTCTGTAACGCTTCTTTAGCATAGATACCGGCAGGCACGTGATCGGGATCGCCAACGGAGAGACGCTGGCCTTTCAGCAGGCTTTTCCAGTCGGTGTCTTTAGAAATGGTCACCGGTTTCGCGTGGCTTTTCTCCGGCGCAACCAGCACCAAATCGTTGCCGAGCAGCGTGTAGCGGCTTGAATCATCAATGGTTTTCTTCTCAACCGCATAATCCATCCACTGCTGATCGGCTGAAATGAAGAGGTCGGCGGGTGCGCCCTGCTCAAGCTGGCGCGCCAGCGTGGAAGACGAGGCAAAGGAAGAGACCACTTTCACCTCTTTGCCGTTTTCATACTGCGTGGCGATATCCTGCAAGGCGTTGGTTAATGACGCGGCAGCAAAAACGGTGATGTTCTCCGCCGCCACGGCGTGACCCGCGACGCTCAGGCTCAGTACCGCGCCAACAAGGTAAGGACGCATTTCAACAGACATGGTGTTCTCCAGGGTTTACGTTATGCAACGGATGATATAACGAGTCGGAAAACAGTGTCATGAATTTTTCAGAGGAAGAGCGGGAAGGTTGAGGAAGCGCAAAAAAACGCACGCCCGGCGGGGCGGGCGTGAGTGAAGAGATTACTGACGATTTTTCGCCGGGGCGCCGTCATCACGATGACCAATTTTCGAAATGATGTTGAACACTTCGCCAAGGCCGTAAATCAGGCCAAGGATGATTGCCATGACCACCGGCACCATCAGAATGGCAACAGCCAGACCTTTCAATAATTCCAGCATTGTAGCCTCCGTTGCTGAACAAAAAGTTATTGTAACCACGCCAAAAAAAAGTGCACTGACCTTTTGTGCGCTTTACCTGTTTTTACGCCTGCGGCGCGCAAAGGTGTACACTTTGCGCATTAAGACGTTGCACGAGGAACAACCATGCAGGCCGAACTCTCTTTGATCCTGAAATCGCAACAGCGTCTGTTTGCCGATCCGCGCCGGATAGCGCTGTTGAAACAGATTCAGCTCACCGGGTCGATCAGCCAGGGCGCAAAGCAGGCTGGCGTCAGCTATAAAAGCGCCTGGGATGCGATTAACGAAATGAACACGCTGGCCGATCGGACGCTGGTTGAGCGGGCGACCGGCGGCAAAGGCGGTGGCGGCGCGCTGCTCACGCCGTATGGCGAAAGGCTGCTTCAGCTCTATGCGTTAATGGAGCAGATCCAGCAGCGCGCCTTTGACGTGCTTCAGGATGACGTTCCGCCTGGCAGCCTGCTGGGCGCGATTGCACGCTTTTCGTTGCAGACCAGCGCGCGTAACCAGCTGTTCGGCAGCGTGGTGGAGCGTGATGCGCGCGCCGTACAGCAGCATGTTGAAATCCTGCTGGCCGATGGCGCAACCCGCATTACCGCCGCGCTGACCGAACGCAGCGCCAATCGCCTGGCGCTGGACAGCGGCAAAGAGGTGCTGGTGTTGATCAAGGCGCCATGGATTGACATCACCTGCGCGTCCTCTGACGCAGACAATCAGCTCAGCGGCATTGTCAGCCATCTTGAAACGGGCGAGGAGCAGAGCGAAGTGCTGGTCACCCTGCCCGGCGGCGAAACGCTCTGCGCCACCCTGGCTAACCAACGGGTTACCGAGCAAAAACTGCGGCCGGGGCTGGAGGTTATTGCGCATTTCGATGCCGATCGGGTGATTATCGCCACGCTACTCTGACCAGGCGCGCGTTGACATCGCCAGCGTGTGGGGCTATTAGTGAAAGAACAATGCATAAAATGGAATGAATCATGACAACGTTGCATATTTCGCAAGGCATATTTCATCTTAGCGCAACCCGCACGCTGACGCTGGATGCGCTGACGCTTAACGGTGGCGAAAGCTGGGCCTTCGTCGGCGCGAACGGCAGCGGCAAATCGTCGCTCGCCAGGGCGCTGGCGGGCGAACTGCCGCCCGCTAAAGGCAGCTTTTCCAGCACGTTCCTCCGCCCGGCGCGCCTGTCGCTGGAGCAGTTGCAAAAGCTGGTCTCCGACGAATGGCAGCGCAATAACACCGACCTGCTCAGTCCCGGCGAAGAAGACACCGGCCGCACCGCGGCGGAGATCATTCAGGATGAGGTAAAAAACGCGGCGCGCTGCGCAGAGCTGGCCGAATTGTTCGGCATCACGCCGCTGCTGACGCGCCGCTTTAAATATCTCTCGACCGGCGAAACGCGTAAAACGCTGCTGTGCCAGGCACTGATGTCCGAACCGGATCTGCTCATTCTTGATGAACCTTTTGACGGCCTGGACGTGGCGTCACGTAAAAATCTGGCCGACGTGCTGCATCAGCTTAACCGGCGCGGTTATACGATTGCCCTGGTGCTGAATCGCTTTGACGATATCCCTGATTTTATTGAAAAAGTGGGCGTACTGGCGGAGTGCACGCTGACGCACGTTGGCGCACGCGATGCGATTATGGCGGAAGCGCTGGTCGCACAGCTGGCGCACAGCGAGACGCTGGCAGGCATGACGCTGCCGGAGGCGGACGATACCGCAGGCAGAACGAAACCTGCTGCCGACGCGCCGCTTATCACGCTGCGCGACGGCGTGGTCTCCTATAACGATCGCCCGATTCTGAATCACCTGAGCTGGGAAGTGAAACCCGGCGAGCACTGGCAGATCGTCGGGCCGAACGGCGCTGGCAAATCCACCTTGCTCAGCCTGGTCACCGGCGACCATCCGCAAGGCTACAGCAACGATCTGACGCTGTTTGGCCGCCGTCGCGGCAGCGGCGAAACCATCTGGGACATCAAGCAGCATATCGGCTACGTCAGCAGCAGCCTGCATCTGGATTACCGCGTCAGCAGCAGCGTACGCAACGTGATCCTTTCCGGCTACTTTGACTCGATCGGCATTTATCAGGCGGTGTCTGACCGCCAGCATTTTCTTGCTGCGCAGTGGCTGCACCTTCTGGGTATGGCGCAGGCAGGCGACGCCCCTTTCCACGGTCTGTCATGGGGACAGCAGCGTCTGGTGCTGATTGCCCGCGCGCTGGTGAAGCACCCTGCCCTGCTGATCCTCGATGAGCCGCTGCAAGGGTTAGATCCGATCAACCGACAGCTGATCCGCCGCTTTATCGACGTGCTGATTGGCGAGGGTGAAACGCAGCTGCTTTTTGTTTCGCACCATGCGGAAGATGCGCCGCAGTGTATCACCCACCGTCTGAGCTTTGTACCTGATGGCGAAAGCTATCGTTATCAGCAGGATACGCTGCGTTAAAAGGCTTCCCTCTCTGTTGAGCGGCGCGGTAACCGCTGCGCCGCTCCCATAATGTAACCGCTACCAATTTTCGCTGACCTGGCTAGTCTCTCTATGGATTATTTTGCCACTAACCCTGTAGGTTAGGAATTATCAGCTTGTGTAAACGATTCCATTTATCCAGACTCGATCACGATTTCATTTTTCGCGCTGTGCTACTTTTTAGTAGCAACGCCGTATAAAAAAAGTTACCAGGACTCAACATGCAGACATTCAATCCGGTCGATCACCCGCATCGCCGTTACAACCCGCTGGCCGACCAGTGGATTTTGGTTTCTCCACATCGCGCGAAGCGTCCGTGGCAGGGCGCCCAGGAAACGCCTTCACAGGCGACGCTGCCTGCGCACGATCCGGACTGCTTTTTATGCCCCGGCAACGTCCGCGCAACCGGCGACAAAAACCCGGATTACACCGGCACCTGGGTGTTCACCAATGATTATGCTGCGCTGATGACGGATACGCCGGATGCGCCAGAGAGCGACGACCTGCTGATGCGCTGTGAAAGCGCGCGCGGCACCAGTCGCGTTATCTGCTTCTCGCCCGATCACAGCAAAACCCTGCCGGAGCTTCCCGTTAGCGGTATCGAACAGGTGGTCAAAACCTGGCAGGAACAGACCGCCGATTTGGGACAACACTATCCCTGGGTGCAGGTATTTGAAAACAAAGGCGCGGCGATGGGCTGTTCCAACCCGCATCCGCACGGTCAGATTTGGGCAAACAGCTTTCTGCCGAACGAAGCCAAACGCGAAGACGATTTGCAGCGCGCGTATTTCACGCAGCACGGCTCACCGATGCTGGTGGACTATACCAGGCGCGAGCTGAACGATGGCAGCCGTACGGTGGTGGAAACCGAACACTGGCTGGCCGTGGTGCCATGGTGGGCGGCATGGCCGTTCGAAACGCTGCTGCTGCCGAAGGCGCACATTAAGCGCATCGTCGATGTGACCGACGCACAGCGACAGGATCTGGCGCTGGCGCTTAAAAAGCTCACCAGCCGCTACGACAACCTGTTCCAGTGCTCTTTCCCCTACTCGATGGGCTGGCACGGCGCGCCGTTTAACGGTGAGAGCAACGATCACTGGCAGCTTCATGCGCATTTTTATCCGCCGCTGCTACGCTCCGCCACGGTGCGCAAATTTATGGTCGGTTACGAGATGCTGGCGGAAACCCAGCGCGATTTAACGGCGGAGCAGGCGGCCGAACGCCTGCGTGCCGTCAATGATATTCATTTCCGCGAGACGGGAGCATAACAATGACTTTAAAGACCTCTACCCATCAGATTTTCAAAGACACCTTCGGCTACGACGCCGACCACACCATTCAGGCGCCGGGCCGCGTCAACCTGATCGGTGAACACACTGACTACAACGACGGTTTCGTGCTGCCCTGCGCCATCGACTATCAGACGGTGATCGCCTGTGCGAAACGTGACGATCGTACGGTGCGGGTGATTGCCGCCGACTATGACAATCAGCAGGACAGTTTCTCACTGGATGAGCCGATTCTGACTCATCAGGATCAGATGTGGTCGAACTACGTGCGCGGCGTGGTAAAACATCTGCAACAGCGTAATAAAGACTTTGACGGCGTGGATATGGTGATCGCCGGCGACGTGCCGCAGGGCGCGGGCCTCAGCTCCTCCGCTTCGCTGGAAGTAGCGGTCGGCACCGTGTTTCAGCAGCTTTACCATCTGCCGCTGGACGGTGCCGAGATCGCGGTTAACGGGCAGGAAGCGGAAAACCAGTTTGTCGGCTGTAACTGCGGCATCATGGATCAGCTGATCTCCTCACTGGGTAAAAAAGATCACGCGATGCTGCTTGACTGCCGCACGCTGGGGACGCGTCCGGTGCCAATGCCGAAAGATGTCGCGGTGGTGATTATCAACTCCAACTTCCGCCGCAACCTGGTGGGCAGCGAATACAACACGCGCCGCCAGCAGTGCGAAACCGGCGCGCGCTTCTTCACCCGGCCTTCACTGCGTGACGTCGAACTGAGCCAGTTCAAGGCCGTTGAGCATGAACTGGATCCGGTGGTCGCGAAGCGCGTTCGCCATGTCCTGACCGAAAACGCCCGTACGCTGGAGGCGGCAGATGCGCTGGCGAAAGGCGATCTGGCGCGTATGGGCGAGTTAATGGCTGACTCTCATGCATCAATGCGCGACGATTTTGAAATCACCGTTCCCCCTATCGATACGCTGGTGGAGATTGTGAAAAACACCATTGGCGATCGCGGCGGCGTGCGCATGACCGGCGGCGGTTTTGGCGGCTGCGTGGTGGCGCTGGTGCCGCAGGCGCTGGTGGAAGAGGTGCGCTCGGCGGTTGCGGATCGGTATGAAGCCAAATCAGGCATTAAAGAGACGTTTTACGTCTGTAAAGCCTCTGAAGGAGCGGGCCAATGCTGACCGGAACTGAGGCGCTGGCGCCCGACGGCCAGCCGTGGCGTATAACCACCTTGCGCAATGCCGCAGGCATGGTCGTCAGCCTGATGGACTGGGGCGCAACCTGGCTCTCGGCGCGGGTGCCGATGAAAGACGGAACGGTGCGTGAAGCGCTGCTCGGCTGCGCCACGCCGTCCGATTACCTGCATCAGACCGCCTATCTGGGGGCGACGGTGGGACGTTACGCTAACCGCATCGCTCAGGCGCGCCTCAGCGTCAACGGCGCGACCATCCAGCTTGCGGCCAATCAGGGCGAACATCAACTGCATGGCGGCCCGGAAGGGTTTAACGCACGTCGCTGGCAAATTCTCAGCCAGTCGGCGCAAAACGTAGTGTATCAGCTTGATTCTCCGGCTGGCGACCAGGGCTTTCCCGGCCGCCTGCTGGCGACGGTGACTTACAGCCTGACGGAGGACAACACGCTCTCCATCGCTTACCACGCCACGGTCGATGAAGCCTGCCCGGTAAACCTGACTAACCATGCTTATTTCAACCTGGACGCAGAGCATGGCGATGCGCGTCAGCACACGCTTCGGCTCAATGCCGACCGCTATCTGCCCGTTGACAGCGATGGCATTCCCGGTGCCGCGTTAAAATCCGTGGCAAACACCAGTTTTGACTTCCGCCAGCCGAAACGCGTGGCGCAGGATTTCCTTCAGGACGACGATCAGCGCGCGGTGAAGGGGTACGATCACGCCTTTCTGCTCAGCAGCCGCGAGCAGCCTGCCGCTGAGCTCTACTCTGCCGATGGCAGGCTGAAGCTGACCGTCTTTACCGAGGCGCCTGCCCTTCAGTTTTATAGCGGCAACTACCTGGCCGGAACGCCCGCCCGTGAACAGGGCGTCTATACTGCTTTTCAGGGCATCGCGCTGGAGAGTGAGTTTCTGCCCGACTCGCCTAACCATCCCGAATGGCCGCAGCCGACCTGCTGGCTGGCTCCGGGTGAATCGTTTCAGTCGGTGACGCGCTATTGCCTGACGGCAGTTTGATTAAGCGCATGAAAAACGCGCGTCGCGTATGTTTCAGACTTACACGACGCGAAGAATTCGGCTATGGTAGTGCCCTGAACTGCGACGGCAGTTTCCCACTATCACAGACACGTCAAGATTATTAAGGAGTTAAGCTATGGCTGTAACGAAGCTGGTTCTGGTACGTCACGGCGAAAGCCAGTGGAATAACGAAAACCGCTTTACCGGATGGTATGATGTGGATCTGTCCGACAAGGGCCGTACCGAAGCGAAAGCAGCAGGTCAACTGCTGAAAAAAGAAGGCTTTACCTTCGACTTCGCTTATACCTCCGTGCTGAAACGTGCGATCCATACCCTGTGGAACATTCTTGATGAAGTTGATCAGGCATGGCTGCCGGTTGAGAAATCATGGCGTCTGAACGAGCGTCACTACGGCGCCCTTCAGGGTCTGGATAAAGCGGAAACCGCACAGAAATATGGCGACGATCAGGTAAAACAGTGGCGCCGCGGCTTCGCCGTTACGCCGCCGGAACTGGATCGCGCCGACGAACGTTTTCCTGGTCACGATCCGCGCTACGCCGCGCTGACCGCTGAGCAGTTGCCAACCACCGAAAGCCTGGCGCTGACCATCGATCGCGTGCTGCCCTACTGGAATGAATCCATTCTTCCGCGCATGAAAAAAGGCGAGAAAGTGATCATCGCTGCGCACGGTAACTCACTGCGCGCGCTGGTTAAATATCTCGACAACATGAGCGAAGAAGAGATTCTTGAGCTGAATATCCCAACCGGCGTGCCGCTGGTGTATGAGTTCGACGAAAACTTCAAGCCGGTAAAACATTACTACCTGGGCGATGCCGACGAAATCGCAGCGAAAGCCGCTGCCGTCGCCAACCAGGGTAAAGCGAAGTAAAAAAATCCGCCGAAAGGCGGATTTTTACTTTCCGGCGCGCGATTGTCAGCCGCGACGCGCCTGCACCGCCTGCGCCAGTTGGCGAAGCACCTTCTCGGTATCCTCCCAGCCAATACAGGCGTCGGTAACGCTTTTACCGTAAACCAGCGGTTCGCCGCTTTCAAGGCTCTGGTTACCTTCCACCAGATGGCTTTCGATCATCACGCCGATGATCGATTTATCGCCACGCGCAATCTGCTGTGCGACGTCTTCTGCCACCACCATTTGCTTCTTAAACTGCTTGCTGCTGTTAGCATGGCTGAAGTCGATCATGATTTGCGCTTCAAGGCCCGCCTTCTCCAGCCCCTCTTTTACCGCGCTGACATGCTCTGCGCTGTAGTTTGGCTCTTTGCCGCCGCGCAGGATGATGTGGCAATCGCCGTTACCGCTGGTTTCAACGATGGCGGAATGGCCATATTTGGTCACCGATAGGAAGCAGTGCGGCGCGCTGGCGGCATTGATGGCATCAATCGCCACTTTAATCGTGCCGTCGGTGCCGTTTTTAAATCCAACCGGGCAGGACAGGCCGGAAGAGAGCTCACGGTGCACCTGCGACTCGGTAGTCCGCGCGCCGATGGCGCCCCAACTCATCAGGTCGGCAAGATACTGCGGCGTGATCATGTCCAGAAATTCACCAGCGGTCGGCATGCCGGTATCATTGATCTCCAGCAGTAGCTTACGGGCAATACGCAGTCCGTCGTTGATCTGGAAGCTGCCGTCCATCATCGGATCGTTAATCAGGCCTTTCCAGCCGACGGTGGTGCGCGGCTTTTCAAAATAGACACGCATCACGATTTCCAGCGAGTCGCTTAGCGCTTCACGCAGCGCCATCAGACGTGCGGCGTACTCGCTTGCCGCCTTGATGTCATGAATAGAACAAGGCCCGATAACCACCAACAAACGGTCATCACTTTTATTGAGAATATGATGAATAGCCTGGCGGGCATCGGAAACGGTTTTTGCTGCCGTTTCCGTGGCAGGATATTTTTCAAGCAGGGCAACAGGCGGGAGAAGTTCCTTTATCTCTTTGATTCTTAAGTCATCATTCTGATAATTCATAATTATTCCAGTCGTTTCAAAGCCAAACTGCACACCAGGCGCATCCCGTCTAATTTATCGTGTGCCTTCTGTGCTGTAAATCAGCTTCAGATAAACAGTAACAATCGCATTTGCTGTTTTTGCATTCTTTACTACACTTAAACAGGTAAACGATTAGAAAAAACGCATAAAGATCACGAACTTTCAGCACTGTGAACGCCATGCGTTAGTTTTTAATTACGGTGTTTCATATCTACTCTGGCCAATTGGTTAGCCCCTGTTCAAATATTAACGGAGCATAATGATGAATAAGTTTGCAATCGTATTTCTTACAGCAGCGATGACTTTAGGTAGCGGTGCGGCCATGGCTGCGGACAGCGGTGACAGCAACGGCACCTCTAATCAGGCGGCTGATGCCGGTGCAGTATCAGGCGGTGCTAAGCAGAATTTGCCACCAAACAACGTTGATAACAGCAAAATCAACAACAGTGGCACTTCCAACACCACGACCAAGAGCACCCATAAAACAATGAAGCATCATAAAAAAATGACTGCTAACGAAATCGATCAGAATACACAGTGTAAAGACGGCAAGTGTCCAAACGTTAACAAAAAAGTTGGCGCGGATGCAGACACCAAAACCGACGGCACCACGAATTAATTGTCGGCACGTTAAAAAAGGAGAGCCTGGCTCTCCTTTTTGCTTTGCACGCCTGCTTTTCTCTGCATGCATTTCCCCGCCTCACAACATAGCCGCTGTCATCATTTTCTTGTTAAGATAACCAGGCCTTTTTTACCTCCAACCGGACTTCTATGGCGCACGCTCATACCCATTCAGAGACGAACAGTAATCGCAATCGCCTGCTGGCGGCCTTTTTAGTGACCGCCGTGTTTATGGTTGCCGAAGTGGCTGGCGGACTCCTTTCCGGCTCGCTTGCGCTGCTGGCCGATGCAGGACACATGCTGACCGACGCCGCCGCACTGCTGATGGCGCTTCTGGCGGTACAGCTGGCCCGACGCAAGCCCAATGCGCGGCACACTTTCGGCCTGCTACGGCTGACCACGCTGGCCGCGTTCGTCAACGCGATAGCGCTGCTGGTGATTACGGTGTTGATCGTATGGGAAGCCATTCAGCGTTTCATTCATCCGCATCCGGTGGAGGGCGGATTTATGTTAGGTATCGCGATCGCCGGGCTGCTGGCGAATCTGCTCTCTTTCTGGCTGCTGCATCGCGGCAGCGAAGAGAAAAACCTCAACGTTCGCGCGGCAGCGCTGCACGTTCTCGGCGATCTGCTCGGTTCGGTGGGTGCGATCGCCGCCGCGTTGATTATTATGTTTACCGGCTGGACGCCCGTCGATCCGATTTTATCGATTCTGGTTTCGCTACTGGTGGTGCGTAGCGCGTGGGCACTAATGAAGGAGAGTGTTCATGAGCTGCTGGAAGGCGCGCCGGGCAGTATGGACGTTGAGAAACTGAAAAAAATGCTGACGCGCAATATCCCTGAAGTACGTAACGTGCATCACATTCATCTGTGGCTGGTCGGTGAAAAACCTGTGATGACGCTGCATGTACAGGTCATTCCGCCTTACGATCACGATGCGCTGCTGCACCGTATCCACGATTATCTGCACGAAAACTATCAGATTGAACACGCTACCGTGCAGATGGAGTATCAGCAGTGTGAGGCGAACCTGTGTGGGCTGACGACGGGAACATTGACACATTCCCATCATCATCACTAAGTTCTTTCCAGCGCGCGTGAGCCGTGCTCGTGCGCGCTTTTGATCCACATCCTTGAGCCGTTCAGCGCAATCACCGTCAGAATGACGTACTCCAGCGACATTGCGTAGACCCCCTGTCGGGCAAAAATCATCACGCTGATAACGTTGATCACCACCCAAAGCAGCCAGTTTTCGACGAATTTACGCGTCATCAAAATCATCGCCACTATCGACAACACCATCAGGCACGAATCCCAGAAGGGGAAAGCGTCCGGCTGGAGTTCAGGCATCGTTGCGCGCAGCCCCAGCGCATGCATCAGCGCCACCGCCGTGCGGGTCAGCCAGGCAAAAACCGGATTGATGTAGTGCGTCATCAGAGCAATCGACACCGCAGAAACAGCCAGCCACGCCAGCGCTTTTGGCAGACTCATCCAGCGAATTTTCAGCGCGACCTGATTGTCTGCGGTTTGCCTGCTCCAGGCATACCAGCCGTAAATATTCGCCACAAAGAAAAACACCTGGAGCAGCAGGCTGGCATAAAGCTGTATCTGAAAGAAAATAATCGCGAACAGAGTGACGTTGACCAGCCCGAACGCATAGTTAACAATCTTCTCCAGGCTGGCGAGCCAGATACAGAGCAGCCCCGCCAGCGTGCCGACGGCTTCAATCCATGAGAGATCGTAACCGCCTGCGCCCAGCGGAATGTGAACCAGTATGTTTTGCGTGCTGAAAAAATCCATAACCGCCCTTTTATCCTTTTAAACGTGCAGCAAAGGTTAGCATACGATCCAACGGTATCAACGCGCCTTCACGCAGTGCCGCATCAACAATAATCTCGTGCTGTTTTCCGCCCTGCTCCAGACCTTCCGCTATCGCTTTGAGGCCGTTCATTGCCATCCACGGACAATGCGCACAGCTGCGGCAGGTGGCGCCCTCGCCGGCGGTGGGCGCTTCCAACAGCTCTTTTTCCGGGCAGGCCTGCTGCATTTTATAAAAAATGCCGCGATCGGTCGCCACGATAAGCTTCTTATGAGGCAGCGTTCTTGCAGCCTGAATCAGCTGGCTGGTGGAACCCACCGCATCGGCCAGTTCGACGATCGCCTGCGGCGATTCAGGATGAACCAGCACGGCCGCGTCGGGAAACAGCGTTTTCATTCGCCGCAGCGCCTGCGTTTTAAATTCATCGTGAACGATGCAGGCGCTTTGCCAGCAGAGAATATCGGCGCCGGTCTGGCGGGCAACATACTGTCCCAGGTGGCGATCCGGCGCCCAGATGATTTTTTCGCCCTGGCTGTCCAGATGTTCAATCAGTTCGACTGCAATACTTGAGGTCACCACCCAGTCTGCGCGTGCTTTTACCGCCGCCGAGGTGTTGGCGTACACCACCACGGTTCTGTCGGGATGCGCATCGCAGAAACGGGAAAATTCATCAATCGGGCAGCCAAGATCGAGCGAGCATTCAGCGTGCAGCGTCGGCATCAGAATGGTTTTTTCCGGACTGAGGATTTTGGCGGTTTCGCCCATAAATCGCACGCCAGCGACCAGCAGGGTCGAGGCCGGATGCTGGCTTCCGAAGCGCGCCATTTCAAGCGAATCCGCCACGCAGCCGCCGGTTTCTTCCGCCAGCGACTGTATTTCAGGATCGGTATAGTAGTGCGCGACCATCACCGCATTACGCGCTTTTAATAAACGCTTAATTTTTTCCCGGTAATCGTTTTTTTCATCAGCCGAAAGCCGCGCGGGTTTTGGCGGAAAGGGATAAACAGCGGCATCGGCATTAAAGGACATCAGGCTCATCGCTCGGCTCACGTTTTCTCGACTTAACTCATTTGGCGGTGAAAACCTGCAATCGACGTTTCTGGCCGCAGGCTTGTTTTATATGCTAAACAAGATAGCGAAAACAACGCGCGATGTCGCTATTTTTTATTGGCAGTTAGCGAAGAATAAATGCTTTTTTTCCGTCCGTGTCCGCTTCGATTTTCAGCAGCAGCGCTTTGTTTTCCAGTCCACCGGCAAAACCGGTGAGTTTACCGTTTGAGCCGATTACGCGGTGACAGGGCGCAATAATAGAAATCGGGTTCTTACCGTTGGCGGCGCCCACCGCGCGCACCGCCGTCGGATGGCCGATTTCACGCGCAATTTGCGCATAGCTGCGGGTTTCGCCAAAGGGTATGCGTACCAGTGCCTGCCAGACCTTTTTTTGAAAGTCGGTGCCAACAAAATCCAGCGCCATGGTAAAGCGCGTGCGCTGCCCGGCAAAGTATTCATTTAACTGGCGCTCCGTCTCAAGCAGTACCGTATGCTGTGGATCCTCCTGCGGTGACATCTGGCGCACGCGCTGAGGGTTTTCATTTTCCCACAGCACAGCGGCCAGCCCGCGATCGCTGGCAATCAGCGTGAGGAGCCCGACGGGCGAAGGCATTGTTTTAAAGAAATAGTGCATGAGGTTTCTCCCTTTATCACGCTCTGTCGAACCGATAAAGCGTATTATCCGTAATCAAAGAGGCGGTGCCAGCCGTTTTCGGACATTGATATAAATAATTATATGGTGTCCGAAAACCGCCAGCACAGGTGACGGAATAGCGTTATTCTCCGGGAAAGACGACTGCATCTGAGGCCGAAAATGATTGATGAGACGATAGCCTGGCGTGCGCTGATCTCACGCGATGCGCGATTTGATGGCGTGTTTTATGTCGGCGTGACCTCAACTGGGATCTACTGTCGACCGGTTTGTCCGGTTAAGCCACCGCGTCCGGAGAACTGCCTTTTTTTCAGCTCCGCAGAGGCCGCCGAGAAGGCCGCCTTTCGCCCCTGCCTTCGTTGTCGTCCGGAACTGGCACCCGGCAATGCGCCGATGGAGCGCAGCCAGCGCATTGCCGATCGGCTGGTGCAGCGTTTTGAGGATGGGCTGAGCGACGACGCGGAAGGCCTGGATGAAATCGCCGCCCTGTTTGCGCTGAGTCCCCGTCAGCTGCGGCGTATCGTCCATAAAGAACTGGGCGTGTCACCACTGGCGCTGCGACAGACGCGCCGCCTGCTGCTTGCAAAGCAGTTGCTGACAGAAACCGATTTGCCGGTGACTGAAATCGCGCTGGCCAGCGGTTTCGCCAGTCTGCGACGGTTTAATGATGCCTTCAGTAAACATTACCGTATGCCGCCCGGTCGACTGCGTAAGCACATTCGTCAGTCACCCGATGCGCTGCTCAGCGGCGGGACGTCAACGCTGCTGATGAGCTATCGACCACCGTTCGACTGGCTCTCTCTGCTGGCTTTTCTACGGCTGCGTGCCATGAAGGGCGTGGAGAGTGTGGATGAAAGCAGCTATGCCCGTACCGTGCGTTCAGGCGCACATACCGGCTGGGTGCGCGTAACGCACGCGCCGGAGAAAAATGGTTTGCGCGTTGAATTCACCCATTCGCTGACCCCGGTGCTGCCCGCGCTGCTCAGGCGCTTGCGGAATCTCTTCGATCTTACCGCGCATCCCGATCGCATCATCGCCCATCTCAGTCAGGATCCGTTGCTCAGCGCGAGTGTGGAAAAGAGTCCCGGTTTACGCGTGCCGGGGGCATTTGATGGTTTCGAGATGGTGACCCGCGCCATTTTGGGCCAGCAGATCACGGTTAAAGCAGCGACGACGCTCGGCGGTCGTTTTGCCGAAGCCTTTGGCGAACCCATCGTCACGCCGTTCCCGGCCCTGTCTCATCTTGCACCGCAGCCGGAACGGGTTGCTGCCGCGAGTACGGATGCCATAGCCAGTCTTGGCATCATCAGCGCGCGGGCGAAAACCCTGATTGCCTGCGCAGAGGCATGCGTGGAGGGTTCTTTATCGCTGGACACGGCTGTTCACCCGGAAGAGATTATTGAGCGCTTAATCGCATTGCCGGGGATTGGCGCATGGACGGCAAAGTATATCGCCATGCGCGCGCTGCGCTGGCCTGACGCCTTCCCTGAAGGAGACGTGGTGATCAGAAAAAACCTTGGCGGCGTCACGGCAAAAGAAGCGGAAGCGCTGTCACAAGCCTGGCGCCCGTGGCGCAGCTATGCGGTGATGCATATCTGGAAAAATCTGGCGAAATGAAGGTTCGCGTCTTCCCTGAAAATGCTGGATCCTGAACATGTCATTGCGTCGCGGAAGGTTTTACTTTGTGTTCCACGTAAGGCGCGCCATCAGAGACCTGAAACGTTCGTTCAGGCAACGTTGTCTCACTGCGTTCGACCCGAACCTGCGGCAGGTTCGAACCCCGCCCGATTTTGCACAGCAAAAAGGCGCCTTTAGGGCGCCTTTCTACACTGGTGGGTCGTGCAGGATGACCCGGCTTCGCCCTTGCCCTTCGGGCCGTTGCCGGTGGCAACGTTGTCTCACTGCGTTCGACCCGAACCTGCGGCAGGTTCGAACCCCGCCCGATTTTGCACAGCAAAAAGGCGCCTTTAGGGCGCCTTTCTACACTGGTGGGTCGTGCAGGATTCGAACCTGCGACCAATTGATTAAAAGTCAACTGCTCTACCAACTGAGCTAACGACCCGCAAATATGCGGTGTACTGTAAAGTGGTGTGTCGTGCAGGATGACCAGGCTTCGCCTTGCCCTGCGGGCCGTTGCCTGCGGCAACGTTGTCTCACTGCGTTCGACCCGAACCTGCGGCAGGCTCGAACCCTGCACGCTCAACTTCTGTAACCGGCTTTAAAATGGTGGGTCGTGCAGGATTCGAACCTGCGACCAATTGATTAAAAGTCAACTGCTCTACCAACTGAGCTAACGACCCACAAATGTGGCGTACTTTAAAGGGGTGGGTCGTGCAGGATGAACCGGCTTGCGCCTCGCCCTCCGCGCTGCTGCCTTCGGCAGCATTGTCTCACTGCGTGAGACTCGACCTGCGGCAGGTTGAAACCCTGCACGCTTAACATCCGTTACTGGCTTTAAAGTGGTGGGTCGTGCAGGATTCGAACCTGCGACCAATTGATTAAAAGTCAACTGCTCTACCAACTGAGCTAACGACCCACTTTTGCGCTGTCAGGCTATCAACATATGTCCCGGCAACGGCGGCATATATTACTGATTTGACGATTCAGCGCAACCACTATTTTCAGATAAACCATTCAACTGCCTGGCTTTCATGCGTACAGAACAGAAAACATTCGATATCTGGCGATACACAATACTAAAGTGATGCTGCGCGCTTTTGTGCGTTTTTTGCCGCTTCGCTATCAGGGTACTGCTTGATCACCTGCTGGAAGACAGCTTTGGCTTTCGCGCCATCACCCTTTTCCTGCATGATCACCCCAACTTTGTATAACGCATCGGCGCTTTTCGGTGACTTAGGATATTTCTTTACCACTGTCGCAAAGTAATACGCGGCGTCGTCTTTTTTTCCTTTGTTGTAATTCAACTGCCCCAACCAGTAATTCGCATTAGGTTGATAGGTTGAATCCGGGTACTTCTTCACAAAGTTTTGAAACGCCGTTATCGCCTGCTCGTTCTGCTTTTTCTCCAACACCAACGCAACCGCTGCGTTGTAGTCGGTATTCGCATCGCCACTCTGCGTCGGCGCGCTGGCAGTATCGTCACCGCCGCTTGCCGCAGCCGCTCCACCCGCCGCTGCTGCATCTGCTGCGCCAGAAGCGCCAGTCTGCGCGCTGTTGCTGCTGCTTAACGTATCAATTTGCTGATAGAGGCCTTTCTGCCGTTCGGTAACCTGATTCAGCTGGTACTGGCTTTCCTGAATCTGCCCACGGAGCGAGTCGATATCACGTTGATTATCGGAAATTTGCTGCTGAAGCTGTTGAAGAAGTTGTCCCTGAGCATTAGAAATACGCTCAAGTGAAGTGACGCGGTCTTCGACCGAGCCTGAGCCAGCGTTACTGATTGACGCCTGGGCACTAGCGGCCCAGGGGGCCGCTACGCCAACCAATAACGACAGACCCAACAGGTGAAGTCTGAAGTTACTAATCATGTGATTCTCTTAGTATACCAGTACGGCGCGACGGTTTTTAGCATAGGCCGACTCGTCGTGACCCAGCACCGCTGGCTTCTCTTTACCGTAAGACACGATAGAGATCTGGTCAGCAGAAACGCCTTTACCCTGAAGGTACATTTTAACGGCGTTAGCACGACGTTCGCCCAGGGCGATGTTGTACTCTGGCGTACCGCGCTCATCCGCATGACCTTCAACGGTCACTTTGTATGATGGGTTGTTACGCAGGAAAGTGGCATGCGCATCCAGCATCTGAGCAAACTCAGACTGGATGTCAAACTTGTCCAGACCAAAGTAAACGATATTGTTTCTCTGGAGCTCCTGCATTTGCAGACGCGCCTGCTCGTCGGAAGACATGTTACCGCTGTTCATGCCCATACCGCCGTTAGCACCACCATCAGCGCCCATACCGTTGGTCTGGTCGTTGTTGTTGTTTTTGTGTGAGCTACATGCAGCCACTGCGATTACTGGCAGTGCCAGCATTAAGCCTTTCAGCACTTTATTCAGTTGCATTTCTACAATCCTATTATTGTTTGCCATACATATTTACACATGCATCACAGATACGGCGACCAGGCAGGTGATTTTACCTGTCCATCAGTTGCCGGAAGACGCGCTTTGAAACGACCATCCGTTGACACCAGTTGCAGTACGGAACCCATGCCCTGTGTAGAGCTGTAGATTACCATTGTGCCGTTTGGCGCCAGGCTTGGCGATTCATCCAGGAACGTGTCCGTTAACGTTTGAACGGCTCCCGTTTCCAGATCCTGTCTGGCGACGTGCTGCGCACCGCCATTGGTGCTGATCATCACCAGTGATTTACCATCAGAACTGACGTTGCCATCCTGATTTTGTGAACCTTCCCAGGTCAGACGCTGTGGCGTACCGCCGCTCGCGCTGATCTTATAAATTTGTGGACGACCCGCCTGATCGGACGTATAGGCCAGCGTCTGGCTGTCCGGGAACCACGACGGTTCAGTGCTGTTGAAGCGGCCATCGGTAATCTGACTGATCTGACCGGATGCCACATCCATCACGTACAAATTCAGACTGCCGGTTTTAGAGAGAGCAAACGCCAGCTTTGAACCGTCCGGGGAGAAAGACGGCGCGCCGTTATGACGAGGGAATGAAGCAACCTGCTTGATCGCGCCATTCGCCAGCGTCTGGATAACCAGCGCGGATTTGCCGCTTTCAAAGGTCACATAGGCCAGCTTGCTGCCGTCTTTCGACCATGAAGGCGACATCAGCGGCTGTGGCGAACGGTGCACGACAAACTGATTGTAACCGTCGTAGTCAGAAACGCGCAGTTCGTAAGGGAACTGGCCGCCGTTGGTCTGCACAACGTAGGCGATACGCGTACGGAACGCGCCTTTAATGCCTGTCAGTTTCTCAAAGGCTTCGTCGCTGGCAGTATGCGCCGCATAGCGAAGCCACTGTTTGGTCACTTTAAACTGATTCTGCGCGATAACGGCGCCAGGGTTGCCGGAGGTATCCACCAGTTGGTAAGAAACCACGTAGCTGCCGTCTGCGCCGCCCTGCACCTGACCCACGACAACGGCATCAATACCGAGCGCGGTCCAGGCAGCAGGCTGCACTTCAGCAGCGGAAGTGGGCTGTTGCGGCAGGCGGGAGCGATCGAGCGGGTTGAATTTTCCGCTGTTGCGCAGGTCGGCTGCGACGATGCCGCCGATATCCTCAGGCGCAGCGCCCGGCCCTTCCCATTTGAACGGCAAAACGCCGATAGGGCGCGCCGTGTTGACACCCTGGGTAATTTCAATACGAACTTCTGCGTGCGCCGCAGCGACAAACAGCAATAAACAGCTCAATGCGATACGAAATGCCTGCTTCATCTTTTCTCCCTTACCTGAACGTGACGTTCATGATAATTAGCAGTGTTTCAACCAACCAGTTATGCGTTTATAGAGTACGGCATGTTGAACAGAGTTCAACATGCCGACCGTTAACGAAGTCTATGGCTTGAATTCTAATGTTGCATCTTTTACAGCCTGATAAATATCATCACTGGGCGGTTTCGGAATTCTGGCCATGCGCGCCGCGTTGATCGCTGCCTGACAAAGCGCCGGATCGCCGCCTGCCGCCGTGGCGGAAATCAATAATCCGTCGGGCGCCAGCTTGACGCGTACGTTACAGGTTTTCCCTTTAAACGTATCGGCATCATAAAACTTGCTCTGGATCGCGCCCTGCACCTGCCCCAGGTAGCTATCGATCGCCGCGCCTGATGCGCCCGACTTTTTCTGATTGCCCTGTCCTGCCGCGCCGCCGGACTTGCCCTGCTTCGGCGCGTTTTTACCGGAAGAGAGCCCACCCAGTAAATCGTCAACGTCGCTGGATTCTTTAGCGGCTTCTGCCGCAGCCTTTTTCTTCGCGTCAGCCGCCGCCTTCGCTTTCGCCGCTGCATCAGCCTTCGCTTTCGCCGACGCCTCCGCTTTGGCTTTCGCCTCTTCGGCCGCTTTCTCTTTGGCTTCCTGCGCCGCTTTGGCATCCGCAGCGGCTTTCGCTTTAGCATCAGACTCGGCTTTGGCTTTTGCATCCGCGGCGGCTTTTACTTTCGCCGCTTCGGCAGCGGCTTTTTTGGCCTCAGCTTCCGCCTCTTTTTTGGCATCAGCGGCCGCTTTTTTTGCCTCGGCGTCCGCCTGCTTTTTCGCATCCGCTGCGGCTTTCGCCTGCGCATCCGCCTGTGCTTTAGCATCGGCTTTCGCTTTTGCCGCAGCCGCTTCGGCCTGTTTCTGCTGCTCCTGCGCCTGCTCGGCGGCCTGCTGCGCCTTCTTCTGCTCAGCAGCCTGCTCTTTCGCTGCCTGCTGCGCCTCCAGGCGCTCTTTTTCTATCTCTTTCAGGCGCTGCTGCTCGGCGGCCTGTTTCTGCTGTAGCTCTTCCGCCTGCTGCTTTGCCTGCTTCTGACGCTGCTGCTCGGCGCGCTTGCTGTCGTTTTGCTGATTCTGCTGACGATTGTACTGATCGACCACCGCGCCGGGATCGACCATCACGGCGTCAATATCGCTACCGCCGCCACCACCGCTGGCTTCGATATGTTCGTCGAACGAGCTCCAGATCAGTAATGCAATCAAAAAGATATGCAAAATTACTGAAATAATAATGGCGCGTTTCAACTTATCGTTCTGTTCGGTTGCCTTTGACACGCTCGGTTCCCAAAAACGGTTCGAATGAATTAAATCGGCTGCGTCATCAGGCCAACTGATTTCACGCCTGCCTGGTGCAGGAGATTCAGCGCCTTGATGATTTCGTCATACGGAACATCTTTTGCTCCGCCAATCAGGAATACCGTTTTCGGGTTTGCCTGAATACGACGCTGCGCCTCTGCCACAACCTGCTCCGGCGGCAACTGCGTCATCCGGTCGTGATCGACCACCAGGCTGTATTGCCCGACGCCGGCAACCTCAACGATTACCGGCGGATTGTCATCGCTGGAAACGGTTTTTGAATCCGTTGCATCCGGCAGGTCGACCTCAACGCTTTGGGTGATAATCGGTGCCGTTGCCATAAAAATCAGCAGCAGCACCAGCAGCACGTCCAGCAGCGGAACGATATTAATTTCAGATTTCATCTCGCGGCGACCGCCGCGACCACGCGTTCTGGCCATAAAAACCTCCGCTCTTACCTGCTGCTCTCGCTGGAGAACGCCTGACGATGCAGAATAGCCGTGAACTCTTCCATAAAGTTATCGTAATTCTGTTCAAGTTTATTCACGCGCTGGTTCAGGCGGTTATAGGCCATGACCGCCGGAATGGCCGCAAACAGGCCGATAGCCGTGGCGATCAGCGCTTCGGCAATGCCGGGCGCGACCATCTGTAACGTCGCCTGTTTCACCGCGCCAAGGGCGATAAAGGCGTGCATAATCCCCCAAACGGTGCCGAAAAGGCCGATATAAGGGCTGATTGAGCCAACGGTGCCGAGGAAAGGGATATTGTTTTCCAGCGTTTCCAGCTCACGATTCATGGAGATGCGCATCGCTCGCGTCGCGCCTTCAACGACCGCTTCGGGCGCGTGATTATTTGCACGATGCAGTCGGGCAAACTCTTTAAAGCCTGCGTAGAAGATCTGCTCAGAACCGCCCAGCTCATCGCGGCGCGCCTGGCTCTCCTGATAGAGGCGGGACAGCTCGATCCCAGACCAGAACTTGTCCTCAAAGGCGTCCGCTTCGCGCCCTGCGGCGTTCAGAATGCGCGTACGCTGAATGATAATTGCCCAGGAGGCGATGGAAAATCCAATTAAAATCAACATGATAAGTTTGACCAGAAGGCTCGCCTTCAGGAACAAATCAAGAATGTTCATGTCAGTCACTGCTTGAACTCCGCGACAATAGACTTGGGAAGCGCAATTGGCTTCATCAGATGTGGATTGATGCAGGCGATCAGGACTTCTGCCTCGTTCAGCGTTCGCCCTTCTGCACTTACAATACGTTGCGCGAATGTCATGGTCGTTCTGGTCATCTTCACCACCTCGCTCTGCACCTCAAGCAAATCATCAAGGCGTGCAGCCGCAAGATAGTCGACCGTAATCCGACGCACGACAAACGCGACCTGCTGTTCCAGCAGCGCCTGCTGATTGAAATGGTGCTGGCGCAGCATCTCAGTTCGTGCCCGTTCATAAAAAGCGACATAGCTGGCATGGTAAACCACGCCTCCGGCATCGGTATCTTCATAGTAGACACGCACCGGCCATCGAAACAGCGTTGTACTCACTCTACATCCCGGTAATGCGTTATGACGCTGCTACTATACGCAAGAGCAAACGCCTTGGGAATGGATTGCCAGAGGGTAAAGAAAATAATTATCTTATGTAAACAAGCTGAGGTGATTAAAGAAGATTCTTAGACTTTGTTTGACACAACTGGAGATGAAAAAAGATAAATGTGCAGTGAGATAACGGGGAAATAAACGGGCAAAACGGCGTTTTGCCCTGCCTGTCAGTTAAAGAAGAAGATCAGACCTGGCAGCAGTACGCACCATGCCGGCAGCGGCGAAAAAAATGCCTGCCAGCGCAGGCGACGCGGACTGAAGCCCACGCCGTGGATAACGCCGGTGCACACGGCCCACATCATCAATAATCCCTGCCAGATCTCAAGCGAACTGCTGCTGGCGGCAAAGCGTCTGGGATCCCAGAACATACAGCCCGCCAGCAGCAGCGCCATGATAAGAGACAGCGCCCTGATCGGGCGTCTGTCCATCATCGTATAAAGACGGCTGATCATACCGGCCATTATTGCTCTTTAACGTCGCTGTCTTCGATATGTTCGATAGCCAGCGCGGTGACGATACCAAATGCACAGGCCAACAGCGTGCCGAGAATCCAGGCAAAATACCACATGGTTCAGCTCCTCAATCAGTAAAGTGAATGGGTGTTGCTCTCAATCTGCTCTTTGGTCAGGCGACCGAACATTTTGTAGTAACACCAGGTTGTATATCCCAGGATGATCGGCACAAATATGATGGCCGCCACGGTCATGATTTTCAGCGTCAGCAGGCTGGATGTGGCATCCCACATGGTCAGGCTCAGGTTCGGCACCGTGCTGGAAGGCATGATGAACGGGAACATCGCCACGCCCGCCGTCAGGATCACGCAGGCCAGCGTCAGGGAAGAGAAGAGAAACGCCAGGGCGCCCTTCTCCAGACGTGAGCAAAGGACGGTGAACAGCGGCAGCACCACGCCCAGCGCAGGGATCGTCCACAGCACCGGCATACGATTAAAGTTCACCAGCCAGGCGCCCGCCTCGCGCGATACTTCTTTCGCCAGTGGATTTGACGCCGCGTTATGATCCAGAACGGAATTCACCACGTAGCCATCAATACCGTGCATCACCCAAACGCCTGCCAGAATAAAGCAAACCATCATCACCAGCGCGGAGATCTGCGCCGCCGCACGTGAGCGGAGGTGCAGTTCGCCAACGGTGCGCATCTGCAAATAGGTCGCGCCCTGACATAAGATCATGGTCAGGCTGACGATACCTGCCAGCAGGGCAAACGGATTGAGCAGCTGGAAGAAGTTGCCGGTGTAGGTCAGACGGAGGTACTCATCGGCATGAAACGGTACGCCCTGAAGCAGGTTGCCGAAGGCCACGCCAATCACCAGCGGCGGAACGAAACTGCCGATAAAAATGCCCCAGTCCCAGGTGCGACGCCAGCGCAGATCTTCAATCTTCGAACGGTAGTCAAACCCCACCGGGCGGAAGAACAGCGAGGCCAGCACTAAAATCATCGCGACGTAAAAGCCGGAAAACGCGGCCGCATAAACCATCGGCCAGGCGGCAAAGAGCGCGCCGCCTGCGGTGATCAGCCAGACCTGGTTTCCGTCCCAGTGCGGGGCGATACTGTTGATCATGATACGGCGTTCGGTGTCGGTGCGGCCCATAATGCGGGAAAGCATACCTACGCCCATATCAAATCCGTCGGCAACGGCGAAGCCAATCAGCAACACGCCAATCAGTACCCACCAGACGAATCGCAGCAGTTCATAGGTGATCATTGAATAGCTCCTGTGTGGGTGGCGATAGTGGATTGTTCATAGTGATAGCGGCCGGTTTTCAGGCTGCTTGGTCCGAGGCGCGCAAATTTGAACATCAGGTACATTTCAACCACCAGGAACATCGTATACAAACCGCAGATCAGGATCATCGAGAACAGCAGATCGCCCACCGTCAGGGTGGAGTTCGCGACGGCGGTCGGCAGGACTTCACCAATTGCCCAGGGCTGACGGCCATATTCGGCCACGAACCAGCCTGACTCAATGGCGATCCACGGCAGAGGAATGCCATACAGCGCGCATTTCAGCAGGAAAGTGCTCTTACCGATGCGATTACGCAGCACGCTCCAGAACGCGCAGCCGATAATCAGCAGCATTAACACGCCAGAACCCACCATGATACGGAAGGAGAAGTAGAGTGGCGCGACACGAGGAATGGAATCTTTCGTTGCCTGCTTGATTTGCGCTTCGCTGGCATCGGCGACGTTCGGCGTGTAGCGTTTTAACAGCAGGCCATAGCCCAGGTCTTTTTTCACGTCGTTGAACGCATCGCGTACGGACGGATCTTTGCTGCCGGAGCGCAGTTGCTCAAGCAGGCTGTACGCTTTCATCCCGTTACGAATACGGACTTCGTGCTGGCCCATCAGCTCTTTCAGGCCGGTCACCTGCTTGTCTACCGAACGCGTGGCAATCAGGCCGAGCGCCCACGGGATCTGAATGGCGTATTTGTTTTCCTGCGTGTCCTGATCGGGGATGCCAAACAGCGTGAAGGCGGCTGGCGCAGGTTGCGTTTCCCATTCGGCTTCGATAGCGGCCAGTTTGGTTTTTTGCACGTCGCCGATCTCATAGCCGGACTCGTCGCCCAGCACGATAACGGAAAGGATGGAGGCCATACCGAAGCTGGCCGCGATAGCGAATGAACGTTTAGCAAACGCCTTGTCGCGTCCGCGCAGCAGATAGTAAGCGCTGATGCCCAGTATGAACATGGCACCGCAGGTATAACCCGCCGCCACGGTATGCACGAATTTAACCTGCGCAACCGGGTTGAAAATCAGTTCGCTGAAGCTGACCATTTCCATGCGCATGGTTTCGAAGTTGAAGTCGGAGGCTACCGGGTTCTGCATCCAGCCGTTCGCCACCAGAATCCACAGTGCGGAGAGGTTCGAACCCAATGCAACCAGCCAGGTCACGGCCATGTGCTGCACTTTACTCAGACGATCCCAGCCGAAGAAAAACAGGCCGACAAAGGTGGATTCAAGGAAGAAGGCCATCAGCCCTTCTATCGCCAGCGGCGCGCCGAAAATATCACCCACGTAGTGCGAGTAATAAGACCAGTTGGTTCCAAACTGGAATTCCATGGTCAGGCCGGTCGCCACGCCCAGAGCAAAGTTAATACCGAATAACTTGCCCCAGAACTTAGTCATATCTTTATATATTTGTTTGCCTGACAGGACATAAACCGTTTCCATAATGGCCAGCAGAAACGCCATACCCAGCGTTAACGGGACAAAAAGGAAATGGTACATCGCCGTCAGAGCAAACTGTAAGCGCGACAGTTCGACAATATCAAACATCTTGACTCCTTGCTCCTCACACGAAGATTTCGACGCAGCCGCAGAAAAACGCTGCTGTCATCGTCAGTAACCTGAAAATGCTGCATATACGTTAATAGAAAGAGAATAAACTTCTTTCCGAACGTTTAAATTTAACAAGTTAGTAATAAAAACCGGATGAATTTCGGGGTTATTCTACGCCGTTAATTGCCGGGGAGAAAACACATTTTTGAGTTACGAGTGCTAATTTTTTACCTGGATCAAACATTGCTCAAATCAGGAAAAGCCGCTTTTTTGATATAGAACAATTTAGCCAAAAATCACGAATTATCCCCCTGTTCGACACCTGAGCAGCTTTATTTAATGATATGAATCGAGACGGCAATGCGTTGGAACAGGGCAACGCCGCACATTGTTATCATATTGTGTTAAAGGTAAATATAATTGATTTAATAAGCTGCTAAACAGGGCGTTAATTTAACTATTGTGTCTTCTCAGTTGGCTGGCGCAACAATGGCAAAAAAAAGGCCGCCCGAAGGCGGCCAGCAAAATCTCAGACACAGATTTTTATTGAGGTAAGACTGCTTTAACCGCGTCGCCAATGTCAGCAAGGCTACGAACCGTTTTCACCCCGGCCGCTTCCAGCGCAGCGAACTTCTCGTCCGCCGTGCCCTTTCCGCCCGCGATGATCGCGCCGGCATGACCCATGCGCTTACCTTTCGGCGCGGTCACACCGGCGATGTAACCCACAACCGGCTTGGTGACGTGCTCTTTGATAAAGGCGGCAGCTTCTTCTTCCGCGCTGCCCCCGATTTCGCCGATCATCACGATAGCTTCAGTCTGCGGATCGTCCTGGAACAGCGTCAGGATATCAATAAAGTTAGAGCCCGGAATCGGGTCGCCGCCGATGCCCACGCAGGTTGACTGGCCGTAGCCGATGTCGGTGGTCTGCTTCACGGCTTCATAGGTCAGTGTGCCGGAGCGGGAAACAATACCGATGCGGCCGGGTTTGTGAATGTGACCAGGCATGATGCCGATTTTGCACTCGCCCGGCGTGATCACGCCCGGACAGTTCGGGCCGATCATGCGCACGCCGGCTTCATCCAGCTTCACTTTTACCGTCAGCATGTCCAGCGTTGGAATGCCTTCGGTAATGGTGATGATCAGTTTAATACCGGCTTCGATCGCTTCCAGAATGCCGTCTTTACAGAACGGCGCAGGAACGTAGATCACCGACGCGGTAGCGCCCGTGGCTTCCACGGCTTCGCGCACGGTATTGAAAACCGGCAGGCCGAGGTGCTCGGTGCCGCCCTTGCCGGGCGTTACGCCGCCAACCAGCTGCGTACCGTAAGCCAGCGCCTGTTCTGAATGGAAGGTTCCCTGTCCGCCGGTAAAGCCCTGGCAGATCACCCTGGTGTTTTTATCGATCAAAATGGACATTATTTACCCTCCGCTGCGGCAACAACGCGCTGCGCCGCGTCGCTCAGGCTGGTTGCTGCAATAATATTTAAACCGCTGTCCGCCAGTTTCTGCGCACCCAGCTCGGCGTTATTTCCTTCCAGACGCACCACCACCGGCACGTTGACACCCACTTCCTCTACCGCGCCGATGATACCGTCAGCGATCAGGTCACAGCGTACAATACCGCCGAAGATGTTAACGAATACCGCTTTCACCGCGTCATCCGAGAGGATAATTTTGAAGGCTTCGGTCACGCGCTCTTTTGTTGCGCCGCCGCCCACGTCAAGGAAGTTTGCCGGCTGGCCGCCGCTCAGCTTGACAATATCCATGGTGCCCATCGCCAGGCCGGCGCCGTTAACCATACAGCCGATGTTGCCTTCCAGCGCAACGTAGTTCAGTTCCCACTGCGCGGCGTGCGCTTCGCGGGAATCTTCCTGGCTTGGATCGCGCATTTCGCGAAGTTCAGGCTGGCGGAACAGCGCGTTGCCGTCTGCGCCCAGCTTGCCGTCGAGACAAACCAGATCGCCCTGTTTGGTGATCACCAGCGGGTTGATTTCCACCAGCGCCAGATCGCGCTCAAGGAACAGCGTTGCCAGCCCCATGAAGATTTTGGTGAACTGGCCAATCTGCTTGCCGCTCAGGCCCAGTTTGAAAGCCAGTTCGCGGCCCTGATAAGGCTGCGGGCCGGTTAACGGATCGAGCGCCATTTTGTGGATCAGGTGCGGCGTCTCTTCCGCCACTTTTTCAATTTCCACGCCGCCTTCGGTCGAGGCCATAAACACCACGCGACGCGTGCCGCGATCGACAACCGCGCCGAGATACAGCTCCTGATCGATATCGGTAGCCGCTTCCACCAGGATCTGGTGAACCGGCTGGCCGTTGGCGTCGGTCTGGTAGGTGGTCAGACGTTTGCCCAGCCACTGTTCAGCAAAAGCGCGGATCTCTTCTTTACTCTTAACCACTTTCACGCCGCCCGCTTTACCGCGGCCTCCGGCATGAACCTGACATTTCACTACCCACGGACCGGCGCCAATTTTTGAGGCAGCCTCTTCAGCTTCGCGTGGCGTGGTGCAGGCATAACCGGTTGGCGCCGCCAGGCCATACCGCGCAAAAAGCTGCTTTGCCTGATATTCATGTAAGTTCATGTTGATAATCCATCCAGGTCGGAAAAGACTCAGCCGAGTTAAACGCGTCGGCCATACATAGGTTCGGGCGCGGCATCAGGCCGCGCCCGCAGGGTTAAACGTCCAGCAGCAGGCGGGACGGATCTTCCAGCAGATCTTTTATCGCCACCAGGAAGCTCACTGACTCTTTGCCATCGATCAGACGGTGATCGTAGGAGAGCGCCAGATACATCATCGGTTGGATCACCACCTGGCCATTTACCGCCATGGGGCGATCTTTGATCGCGTGCATACCGAGGATCGCGCTTTGCGGTGGATTGATAATCGGTGTGGACATCAGCGAGCCAAATACGCCGCCGTTGGTAATGGTAAAGTTGCCGCCGGTCAGCTCGTCAACGGTGAGTTTGCCGTCGCGGCCTTTGATTGCCAGCTCTTTGATTTTCTTCTCGATATCGGCCATGCCCAGCGCGTCGACGTCTTTCAGTACCGGCGTCACCAGACCGCGCGGTGTGGAAACCGCGATGCTGACGTCGAAGTAGTTGTGATAAACCACGTCGTCGCCATCAATAGACGCATTCACTTCCGGGAAGCGTTTCAGCGCTTCCACTACCGCTTTCAGGTAGAAAGACATGAAGCCCAGGCGCACGCCGTGACGTTTTTCAAACGCTTCGCCGTACTGTTTACGCAGGCTCATGATCGGCTGCATATTGACTTCGTTGAAGGTCGTCAGCATGGCGGTGCTGTTCTTCGCTTCCAGCAGACGCTCGGCCACGCGCTTGCGCAGACGGGTCATCGGCACGCGTTTCTCGCTACGGCCAGCCAGCGAAGGCGCGGACTCAGGCGCTTTCGTTTCCGGCGCTTTCGCTTCAGGCGCTTTAGCCTGTGAGCCAGAGGCCAGATGTTTCTCAACGTCTTCACGGGTCAGACGGCCGCCGACGCCGGTGCCTTTGATGGCGGCCGGATCGAGGCTGTGCTCGGCAATCAGACGGCGGATTGCCGGCGTGAGCGCGTCATTGCTTTCGTCATCGCTGAGCGAGGCGCTCTGGCGCTGTGCAGGCGTTGCCTGCTGCGCTTCAGATTTAACGGAACTCTCTTTACCGCCGCTGTTGCCCTCTTTCAGGCGGCCCAGCGCCTGGCGGGAAGTCACGGTTGCGCCTTCGTCTTCGAGAATCGCTTCCAGTACGCCGTCGGCGGATGCAGGTACTTCCAGTACAACTTTATCAGTTTCAATCTCAACCAGCACTTCATCGCGCTGCACAGCGTCGCCCGGTTTTTTGTGCCAGGTTGCCACGGTGGCATCGGCAACGGATTCAGGCAGGTCGGGAACGAGGATATCTACGCTACTCATTATTTTTCCTTTAATTAATTAACGTTCAGCGCGTCATTAACCAGATCTTGCTGCTGCTGCTGGTGGACGGACATATAGCCAACTGCCGGCGAGGCCGAAGCAGGACGGCCGGCATAACGTAATGAAGCCCCAAACGGAACGGCTTCGCGGAAGTGGTGCTGACTGCAATACCAGGCGCCCTGGTTGAGCGGTTCTTCCTGGCACCAGACAAAATCATGCACGTGCGAATAAGGCTGAAGCGCATCCTGAACCGCTTTGTGCGGGAATGGATAGAGCTGTTCGATACGCACAATCGCCACATCGGTCTGCTCATTCTTACGGCGTTTTTCCAGCAGATCGTAGTACACCTTGCCCGAGCAGAGCACCACGCGCTTGATGCCTTTCGGATCAAGATCGTCCACCTCGCCGATGGCAGGCTGGAAGCCGCCGTTAGCCATTTCTTCCAGGGAAGAGATAGCCAGAGGATGACGCAGCAGCGATTTTGGCGACATGACAATCAGTGGACGACGCATACCGCGCAGCGCCTGACGACGCAGCATGTGGTAAACCTGCGCGGGCGTGGACGGCACGCAAACCTGCATATTCTGCTCGGCGCAGAGTTGCAGGTAGCGCTCCAGACGCGCAGAGGAGTGCTCCGGCCCCTGCCCTTCGTAGCCGTGCGGCAGCAGCATCACCAGACCGCACATGCGGCCCCATTTCTGCTCGCCAGAGCTGATGAACTGGTCAATCACCACCTGCGCGCCGTTGGCGAAATCGCCGAACTGCGCTTCCCAGATGGTCAGCGTGCGCGGCTCTGCCGTGGCGTAGCCATATTCGAATGCCAGTACCGCTTCTTCAGAGAGCACGGAGTCCCACACGCGGAAACTGCCCTGACCGTTGTGCACATGTTGCAGCGGCGTCCAGGTGGAACCATTCGCCTGATTGTGGATCACCGCGTGGCGGTGGAAAAAGGTGCCGCGGCCCATGTCCTCACCGGACAGGCGCACAGGAATGCCTTCATCGACCAGCGTGGCATAGGCGAGGTTTTCGGCTGCGCCCCAGTCAAACGGTTTATTGCCTGCGGCCATTTCCGCACGGTCGCCGTAGATTTTCGCCACGCGCGACTGCATTTCAATCTGTTCCGGCACGGTGCTGATGCGCTTTGCCAGATCCTGAAGCCGTTTGTACTCCAGCGTGGAGGGATAGCTTTCATCCCACTCGTGGTTCAGATACGGCGACCAGGTAAAGGAGTGCAGGCTCATCGGACGCCACTCCGGCACCACGCATTCGCCGGCGTCCAGCGCATCGCGGTACAGGTTGACCATTTCGGTAGCGTCTTCGAGGGTGGCCACTTTTTCCTGCTCCAGGCGATCGGCGTAAATTTTACGCGGCGTTGGCTGCTTCTTGATCTTCTGGTACATCACCGGCTGGGTGGCGCTCGGCTCATCGGCCTCGTTATGGCCGTGGCGGCGGTAGCACACCAGATCGATAAAGACGTCGCGCTTGAAGGTGTTACGGAAGTCGAGCGCCAGACGGGTGACGAATGCCACCGCTTCCGGATCGTCAGCGTTGACGTGGAAAATCGGCGCCAGCACCATTTTGCCGATATCGGTGCAGTACTGCGTCGAGCGGGCATCTTTCGGGTTGGAGGTGGTAAAACCAATCTGGTTATTAATAACGATACGTACCGTACCGCCCACCTCATAGCCGCGCGCCTGCGACATGTTCAGCGTTTCCTGCACCACGCCCTGGCCGGTGACCGCCGCGTCGCCATGAATGGTGATCGGCAGCACTTTGTTGCTGCTTGGCTCGTCAAGACGATCGAGACGCGCACGCACTGAGCCCATCACCACCGGGCTGACGATTTCAAGGTGCGACGGGTTAAACGCCAGCGCCAGGTGCACCATGCCGCCTTCGGTTTCAACGTCCGACGAGAAGCCCATGTGGTACTTCACGTCGCCGGTGCCGAGGTGCTCTTTGTGTTTGCCGGAGAATTCGTCGAACAGATCCTGCGGCTTTTTGCCCAACACGTTAATCAGCACGTTCAGACGACCACGGTGCGCCATGCCCAGCACCACTTCGCGGGTGCCGCTTTTGCCGGCGTGGCGGATCATCTCGTTCAGCATCGGCACCAGCGCGTCGCCGCCCTCAAGCGAGAAGCGTTTGGCGCCGGGGAATTTGGCGCCCAGATAGCGCTCAAGACCTTCGGCTGCGGTGAGCTGTTTCAGGAACCCTTTTTTCTCTTCAGAAGAGAAAGAAGCCTGCCCCGCCACCGATTCGATGCGCTGCTGGATCCAGCGTTTCTCTTCGGTATTGGTGATGTGCATATATTCCGCACCAATGGAACCGCAGTAGGTCTGTTGCAGAAGCGCAAACAGATCGGCCAGCTTCATGGTGTCTTTGCCAAAGGCAAAAGAACCGACGTTAAAGGTTTCCTGGAAGTCCGTCTCGGTCAGATCGTGAAAGGCCGGGTTGAGATCGGGCACGTCATCCTGTTTCCATAACCCCAGCGGATCAAGATTAGCCTGCTGATGGCCACGAAAACGGAAGGCGTTGATTAACTGGAGAACTTTAACCTGTTTCGCGTTGGTATCGGGATCGCTGACGGAGGCGGTGTAGCGCGTGGCGTCTTTTGCCAGGCGTTTAAAATATTCGCGGGTGGTCGAGTGGAATTGTTCAGGTCTAACCCCATTCCCCGGAAGCTGCTGAAACAGCGATTTCCAGGCAACATCAACAGAGTCAGGATCGGTTAGATAGTCCTCATAGAGTTGCTCTATGTAGGTCTGGTTCGCGCCGGCCAGCCAGGAAGAGTCCAGCCAGGGCTTCATCGCGCTGTTCTGCATTGTGATCCCTTAAGCAATTTTGCTTTCTTTCGCCGTGATTGTGTAATGGAGCCTTCGCAGGCCCCGCGCCGCACAGGCGGCTTGCCCCCGGTCGTGTCATGAGCGAGACACGGCCTGAAAGTTCATCAGTACGAGCGTACTCTGGCCCGTAAGGGAACCTTTTAAAACCGTCGCCGGCGGCTTTGAAAGGCTTCCTGAAACACCGGGAACCTGAGGTTCCCGGCGACGTTTCGTTATGCGCTTCTTTGCAACAGCATCGATTTAATATGACCAATGGCGCGCGTCGGGTTGAGCCCTTTGGGACACACGCTCACACAGTTCATAATGCTGTGACAGCGGAATACGCTGAAAGCATCGTTCAGATTGTCCAGTCGCGCGTTGGTTTCCGTATCACGACTGTCAATCAGGAAGCGGTAGGCTGCCAGCAGCCCCGCCGGGCCGATGAACTTGTCCGGGTTCCACCAGAAAGACGGACAGGAGGTTGAACAGCAAGCGCAAAGAATACATTCGTACAGACCATCCAGCTTTTCACGCTGTTCAGGAGCCTGTAAGTGCTCACGCGCTGGCGGGTTCTCTCCATTATTCAACAGGTAAGGCTTAATCTTCTCATACTGAGTATAGAACTGCCCCATGTCTACGACCAGATCACGTATAACCGGCAGGCCCGGCAGGGGACGGATCACAATCTTTTTCTTCCCGCCGCCCAGCGCTGAAACCGGCGTGATACAGGCCAGGCCATTCTTCCCGTTCATGTTGATGCCGTCGGAACCGCAAACGCCTTCACGGCATGAGCGACGGAAGGCCAGCGTCGGATCTTTCTCTTTCAGGCGGATCAGCGCGTCCAGCAGCATCATGTCGCGCCCTTCTTCCGATTCCAGGCTGTAATCCTGCATACGCGGCGCGTTATCAACGTCCGGGTTATAACGATAAATTGAAAATTCGAGTCTCATCGTCTTCTCTCCGCAAACTAGTAGGTACGTGCTTTCGGCGGGAACGCCGCGCGCAGTTTCGGTGCCATGTTCACTTCACGGCGCGTCATGCTTTCGCTCTGCGGCAGGTACACGCTGTGGCACAGCCAGTTTGCATCATCACGGTCAGGGTAATCGAAGCGGCTGTGCGCGCCGCGGCTTTCAGTGCGATAGTTCGCCGCCACCGCCGTCGCAAAGGCCGTTTCCATCAGGTTATCCAGCTCCAGGCACTCAATACGCTGGGTATTGAAATCGGCAGAACGATCGTCCAGACGCGCGCTTTTCAGCCGCTCGCGCAGCACTTTCAGCTCTTCAAGACCTTTTGCCATCGCGTCGCCTTCACGGAATACCGAGAAGTTGTTCTGCATGCAGGTTTGCAGCGCTTTACGCAACTCGGCGGGATCTTCGCCGGTAGTGTTGTTATTCCAGCGGTTCAGGCGCGCCAGCGCGGCATCAATCTCTTCGTCCGTGGCGTCGCGCAGTTCGCCCTGCTGCTGAATAGACTCCTGCAAATGCAGGCCCGCCGCGCGGCCAAACACCACCAGGTCGAGCAGCGAGTTGCCGCCCAGTCGGTTGGAACCGTGTACCGAGACGCAGGCGATTTCACCAACCGCAAACAGGCCCGCTACCACGACATCCTCACCCTGTTCATTCAGCGTCAATGCCTGACCGGTCACGCGGGTAGGAATGCCGCCCATCATATAGTGACAGGTTGGAATAACCGGAATCGGCTCTTTGACCGGATCGACGTGCGCAAACGTGCGCGACAGCTCAAGGATGCCGGGCAGGCGCGCTTCCAGCACGTCTTTGCCTAAATGGTCCAGCTTCAGCTTGATGTGCGGCCCCCACGGACCTTCACAGCCGCGGCCTTCGCGGATTTCGATCATCATTGAACGTGCCACCACGTCGCGGCCCGCCAGATCTTTTGCATTGGGCGCATAACGCTCCATGAAGCGTTCGCCGTGCGTGTTGAGCAGGTAGCCGCCTTCTCCGCGACAGCCTTCGGTTACCAGTACGCCCGCCCCGGCGATGCCGGTCGGGTGAAACTGCCACATCTCCATGTCCTGCACCGGCACGCCCGCACGCAGCGCCATACCCACGCCGTCGCCGGTATTGATATGCGCGTTGGTGGTGGACTGATAAATACGGCCCGCGCCGCCGGTGGCTAATACCGTCGCTTTCGCTTTAAAATAAACGACTTCGCCGTCTTCAATATTAATCGCGGTGCAGCCCACTACCGCGCCGTCGGCGTTTTTTACCAGATCCAGCGCATACCATTCAGAAAAAATCGTGGTTTTGTTTTTCAGGTTCTGCTGATAGAGCGTGTGCAGCAGAGCATGACCGGTACGGTCAGCCGCCGCTGCGGTACGCGCCGCCTGCTCGCCGCCGAAATTCTTCGACTGGCCGCCAAACGGACGCTGGTAAATGCGGCCGTCATCAAGACGGGAAAACGGCAGCCCCATGTGTTCAAGCTCCAGAATCGCTTCCGGGCCGGTTTTACACATATATTCAATCGCGTCCTGATCACCGATATAATCGGAGCCTTTTACCGTGTCGTACATATGCCATTCCCAGTTGTCCTCATGGGTATTGCCCAGCGCAACGGTAATGCCGCCCTGTGCGGAGACGGTATGGGAACGGGTTGGAAAAACTTTTGATAACAGGGCGCAGGTCTGGCCCGATTGGGAAATTTGCAGCGCGGCACGCATGCCTGCACCACCAGCGCCGACCACAACGGCGTCAAACTCTCTGACTGGCAATTTCATTACGCACCCCACACAACGACAGTTCCATAAATTGCATACACCAACAGCGCAACAATCACCACGAGTTGCAGCGTCAGCCGCAGCGCCAGCGATTTAATATAATCTGTCAGCACCTGCCACATTCCGATCCAGCCGTGTACCAGAATGGAGAACAGCGTCAGAAGTGTGAAAACTTTCGTGGTGGTCGAGGCGAAAAAAGCGTGCCAGGTCTCAAAGGTCAGCGTGTCCGACACCACAAAAAAACCAAGAATATAAATCACATAAAGCGCAATAATAATCGCCGCCGCACGCAGCAGCAGCCAGTCGTGTACGCCATTGCGACCCAGTGATGAAGCATTGCTTACCATACGAGAACTCCAGCCAGAATTGAAAGCACGACGGTGATACCAAAGCTTGCCCAGGCTGAGCTCTTGCCCACCTCCAGCGTTTCTGCCAGGTAGCCGAAATCCATCATCATATGGCGAATGCCGCCGACAATATGAAAAGCCAGCGCGGTCATAATGCCCCAGACGATAAATTTCACGAAGAAGCTGCCCATAATGGCGGATGCCTGAAGAAAACCATCAGGAGAGGAGAGTGACAAATTCAGTAACCAGAGCAGAATGCCAACGGCCACCAAAGTAATCACGCCGGAGACACGGTGGAGAATAGACGCTATTGCAGTAACGGGAAACCGGATCGTTGAGAGATCCAAGTTGACAGGTCTTTGTTTTTTCACGGTTTTGCCCACACAGCCTTTCTTATTTTGCTTCCTCCGGTCCTGAGGACGGGTCAATCAGCGTTAAGTAAAGCACTGCGCCAGGCACCAAAACTGCAACGTCCAGTGTCAAAAACGACGCGTATATAACGCTGGGTGGCTCCTACAGCAGGTATACCGGAGACCTGGCCGAAGTATAGGGGGATCACATTCTCATTACAATTCCCCTACAAACACTTTGGAAACATTTAGGTGGAACAGTGATCGCCTTCACGTTTTTCACAATTCATACAAATTCAATTATCTGATTTGACAAAAGTTCAACATTCCTGTTACAAACTGACGCTCAAAAGTTCTGTAATGCACAAAAGTTATGGGGATACACTTTCCCCTAAGCACAAGTTATGTAACATTGATAAGAAATAAGCAGAAAGTATCAGGTAAAGGTTACTCATAAGTTATGACCAGACCGGATCTTTAACAACCGCGAAACGCAGCCACATTGTGCCCACCGGCCCGCACGCGCCATTGACTCTGTACCCTGCACATAAAAAGATGCCACGGGGTCAGCGTCGGCACGGACATAATCGCTTTTCAGGTGTCAAAGGTTCATAGATAAGGCGCTAAGGAGACTGTAAATGGCTGATAAAAAAGCAACGCTAACGCTTGAAGGCGAAGCTCCTATCGAACTCAATGTGCTTAAAGGCACGCTGGGCGAGGAAGAGATTGATGTCCGTAACCTGGGTTCGAAGGGCTACTTCACGTTTGATCCGGGCTTCACCTCTACGGCATCCTGCGAATCAAAAATCACCTATATTGACGGTGACGAAGGCATTCTGCTGCACCGTGGTTTTCCTATCGATCAGTTGGCAGTCAACTCTAACTATCTTGAAGTCTGTTACATCCTGCTGAACGGCGAAGCGCCGACCAAAGAGCAGTATGAAGAATTCAAAACCATCGTCACCCGCCACACCATGATCCATGAGCAGATCCACCATCTGTTCCGCGGTTTTCGTCGCGACTCGCACCCAATGGCGGTGATGTGCGGCGTGGTCGGGGCGCTGGCTGCATTTTATCATGATGCGATGGATGTTAATATTGAACGCCACCGCGAAATCGCCGCGTTCCGCCTGCTGTCGAAAATGCCGACCGTGGCGGCAATGTGTTATAAATATTCGATTGGTCAGCCCTTTGTCTATCCGCGTAACGATCTTTCCTACGCCGGTAATTTCCTCAATATGATGTTTTCCACGCCTTGCGAAGAGTACGTGGTGAACCCGGTGCTGGAGCGCGCGATGGATCGTATTCTGATCCTGCACGCCGATCACGAGCAGAACGCGTCAACCTCTACCGTACGCACCGCCGGCTCCTCCGGCGCCAACCCGTTTGCCTGTATTGCGGCCGGTATTGCTTCTCTGTGGGGGCCGGCTCACGGCGGGGCGAACGAGGCCTGTCTGCGTATGCTGGAAGAGATCAGCTCCGTTGAACATATTCCTGAATTCCTGAAGCGCGCCAAGGACAAGAACGACTCCTTCCGCCTGATGGGCTTCGGCCACCGCGTGTACAAGAACTACGATCCGCGCGCCACCGTAATGCGTGAAACCTGCCATGAAGTGCTGAATGAACTCGGCATGAAGGACGACCTGCTGGAAGTGGCGATGGAGCTGGAAAACATCGCGCTGAACGACCCCTACTTTATCGAACGTAAACTTTATCCAAACGTCGATTTCTATTCAGGGCTGATCCTGAAAGCGATGGGCATTCCTTCCTCCATGTTCACGGTGATCTTCGCAATGGCGCGTACCGTAGGCTGGATTGCTCACTGGAAAGAGATGCACGACGACGGCGTTAAAATCGCGCGTCCTCGCCAGCTTTATACCGGTTACGATCAGCGTGATTTTAAATCCGCGCTCAAATAAATGTTTGAAGTTAACCAGGGCCGTTCAGAAATGAACGGCCCTTTTTTTATCACTGTTGCGCGTTCGGGTAGTAAATCATGCCCGAAAAATTATTTCTGGCAGCCCGGACACCAGTAAAAAGGGCGTGACGAAAGCGTCGTTTTCTCAATTATTCCGCCGCAGCGTTCGCAGGGCTTACCCTGACGGTGAAAAACCCTGAAGCTGAACAGCGCGCCGTGATGTTTCTTATCATTTACCCTCCCGCGTGTTTGATAAGAAAGACGCGGTATCCTCAGCAGCGCACCGGCCAGTTGCTCCACCTGTTCTGGCGTGAGATCCATCGCACGATGCTGCGCAGCCAGCCCCGCCTGCCACAGGATTTCCACCCGCAGGTAGTTACCCAGCCCGGCAAGAAAAGCCTGATCGAGCAGCAGTCCACTGAACTGTCGCCGACGAAAGCGCGGAGAGAGCAGCCGCTCCGCCACCTGCTCCACGGTCAGCGACATATCCAGCACGTCCGGCCCCACCCGCAGCAGGAACGGATGCGCCGCCAGCGCGTCGCGATCCAGCATGTCGATGTCCGAAGCGCTGTAAAGCAGGATGGTGTTGTCCGCGGCAGCTAATTTAACGCGCAGTATGCGATTCGATTCCGGTTGTTTACCGCTCTTAATCACCCGCCACACGCCGTAAAGCTGGTTATGGCTGTAAAGCGTCAGGCCATTTGAGAAATGCGTCAGAATGGCTTTGCCGCGCGTTTCTATCGCATCAACCTGCTCGCCCAGCAGCGAGGCCTCATAATTTTTCAGCGCGGGGAAGGCAAACCAGACCTCGGTGAGCGTTTTCCCTTTGATCGCCTTTTCCAGCTTGTCCGCCGCACGACGGATTTCCGGCCCTTCCGGCATGCCTTATTTCCTTCCGCGTTAGTGTGTCGCTCCGCCCTCAAGGCGAATATCCTCTTCAACTCTCAACGCAATACTCAGCGCCATTTCAAGCGCCAGGGTCACCGTTTGCGCGGGCATACTGGGCATACCCGGATGATGTACCGCCTGCTCCGGCAGATAAGGAATATGAATAAAGCCGCCGCGCACTTTTCGTCGGGATTTCGATAAAAAGTGCAGCAGGCCATACATCACATGGTTGCAGACGAAGGTGCCCGCCGTTTGCGATACCGTGGCGGGAATGCCCGCCTCACGGATACCGTCAACGATCGCTTTAATCGGCAGCGTGGAAAAATACGCGGCCGGGCCTTTGGCAATAATGGCCTCATCAATGGGCTGGTTGCCGGCGTTATCCGCAATACGCGCGTCGTCAACGTTGATCGCCACGCGTTCAACGGTGATATCGGTACGCCCGCCCGCCTGCCCCACCGCAATCACCAGATCGGGTTTCAACTCATCAAGCGCTGCTTTTAACACCTCCAGCGACTCGCCGAAAACGCACGGCAGTTCTTTCGCCACCACGCGCGCGCCAGCCAGCATGCGATCGTTCAGGGTACTTACCGCCTCCCAGGAGGGGTTAATCCGCTCGCCGCCAAAAGGCTCAAAGGCGGTAATCAGAACCGTTTTCATTGCAGCCTCACAGGAACATCAGGAAATAGAGTAAAAACACGTTGGCAATTAACAATAGCACGCCGGTTGGCACCTGAGCCTTAATCACCGCGTTGCGATCCGGCAACTCAAGCAGCGCAGCCGGTACGATGTTAAAGTTAGCGGCCATTGGCGTCATCAACGTGCCGCAGTAGCCAGAAAACATGCCGATAGCCGCCATCACCGCCGGGTTGCCGTGATGCTGCAACACCAGAATGGGAATACCCACGCCCGCAGTGACAATCGGAAACGCCGCAAAGGCATTACCCATCACCATCGTCAGCAGCGCCATGCCGATCGTATACGTCGCCACGGCGACAAATTTGTTGTCTACCGCCAGGTAAGTTTCGGTGAGATGAGAAATCGCCGAGCCAACGCCCGCCGTGGTAAACAGCAGCCCGAGCGTGGCCAGAATTTGCGGCAGAATAAATGCCCAGCCGATAGCATCAAGCAGGCGTCGTGCTTCCTGTACCGACTGCGCCGGGCTTTCCCGCGTCATTTTCAGTGCGATCAGCCAGCCCGCCACGCAGCCCAGCATCATCGAAAAGAGCGTAATTAACGTGGAATGATTGCCCGCGCCAAATACCCGCTCCTGCAAACCGGGAACGTTATTAAACGTCAGCACGCCAATGACCGTGACGACCGGGATTGCCAGCGCAGGCAGGAACAGACGGTTGCGCAGCCTCTGCGCGCTTTCACTACGTTGCGCCTGGCTGCGCTGGTGATATGAACCGAGCTTTACGCCGCCAAGGCCAGCGATCAGTGCCATCACCACCACGATCGCGCCGGTCAGTATGTGCAGCGTGCGGGTAGCAAAAAAGGTTGCCGTCCAGTCGCCAATCAAAAAGACAAGGCCGTAGAGCGCCCAGAACAGGCCGGTAGTCAGACGACGCGGGTTTGCCTTGTCGCGCCAGGACATCACTGCTACCACCAGCAGGATCGCACCCGCCAGCCAGTAAAGATATTGTTGCTGGACCATTAGCGATCTCCCTTCGACTTCAACGCGCTGGCGTTCAACGCGGAAAGCTCAGCGGCAAGCTTTTTGTCCAGACGACGCAGGCGCACCGCGTGGATCACAAAGGCGCACACGGCCGTTGGGATGCCCCAGACGGCAATATGCAGGGGTTCGGTCTGGATGCCTGCCGACTCCTGCATAAAGTTGTGCATAAAGATAATTGCGCCGAAGGCGACAAAGATGTCCTCGCCGAAAAACAGCCCGACGTTGTCCGTTGCCGCCGACATGGCGCGCAACCGGTGACGCACTTCAGGCGGCAGCTCGCCGTAGCGATTTTCCGTTGCGCCTTCGGCCATGGGCGCCAGCAGCGGACGTACCATCTGCGGATGACCGCCCAGGCTGGTCAGCCCCATCGCGGCGGTTGCTTCGCGCACGAACAGGTAGACGATCAGCAGTCGGCCCGCCGTGGCGGTTTTGATCTGCGCAATCCATGCCTGCGCGCGCTCTTTCAGGCCGTGCCGCTCAAGCAGGCCGATAACGGCAAGCGGCAGCAACAGGATCAGCGGAAGATTGCGGGTGTTGAGAAAGCCGGAACCAAGCTTTTCGAGAATATCGCCAATCGGCATTTTTGCCGCCAGACCGGTGATCAGTCCGGCGACAATCACCACCAGTACCGGGTTAAATCGTAACAAGAATCCAATTACGATAGCCACGATCCCGGCCAGCGGCCAGAGGTTAACTGCACTTTCCATTTCATCTCCTGATGTTCAAATGTCGATAAATCGGTTTTTACGGCGCTTCAGGTGCCAGCGAATTTTACTGACTGGTCACGTTTATATTATGTTGGCTGAAGGCCTGCCGAAGCTTTGTGGCGAATGCCAGCGCGTGCGCGCCGTCGCCGTGTAAACAAACGGTATCGGCGCGCACGTTCACCCATTCGCCGCTCAGGCTCTGCACGCGCTGCTGCTGGATCATGTTCAGCGTCTGCGCAATCGCCTGCTCGTCGCTTTCCACCAGCGCGCCGGGCTGCGATCGCGGGACCAGCGAGCCGTCGGCCTGATAGCCGCGATCGGCGAACACCTCTTCACGCGTGGCGAGGCCGATGTGGCGCGCGGCCCGGATCGATTCACTGTTCGCCAGTCCCACCAGGGTTAACGCGGGATCGACCGCTTTCACCGCACGGGCGATCGCCTCAGCCAGCGCGGGTTCCTGGGCGGACTGGTTATAAAGCATGCCGTGCGGCTTGACGTGCACCAGCCGCCCGTTTTCACTCTCCACCAGCGCCTTCAGCGCGCCGGTTTGATACACCACCTGCGCGTAAACGGTTTCCGTGGGAAGCTGCATTTTGGTACGACCGAAGTTTTCCCGGTCGGGGAAGCTGGGATGTGCGCCCACCGCCACGCCAAACTCCAGCGCCCAGCGTACGCTCTGGAGCATGGTGTCGGCATCGCCGGCGTGAAAGCCGCAGGCGATATTGGCTGAGGTGACAAGCTGAAGCAGCGCGCGATCGTTGGCGCAGCCTTCGCCGAGATCGGCATTAAGATCAACTTTCATGTTCTAACCCCCATGCCATCTGCTCAAGCGCGCGTTCACGTTCGCGCTTCGCCTTCAGCGCCTCGTCCAGCGTGCAGTGAACAAAATGAATCGGTTCGCCCAGACGAATTTGGGCAAGATGATAAAGATCGGCTTCAATGACGCAGGCGATGCGCGGATAGCCGCCGGTGGTTTGCGCATCCGCCATCAGTACGATTGGCTGGCCATTCGGCGGCACCTGCACCACGCCGGGCAGCAGGCCGTGCGACAGCATCTCCCGATCCTGGACGCGCTCCAGAGGCCGTCCCTGAAGGCGGTAACCCATCCGGTTGCTCTGCGGATTGAGCTTCCATGACGTCCGCCAGAACGCCTCGCGGCTGGCTTCGCTGAATTCATGATATTCCGGCCCCGCCAGCGCGCGCACGCGATTGCCAAACAGTAACTGTCGCACGCCTGCCGGTTCGGTGAAATGATGTGCAGGCGTCACCAGCGGCAGGCTGTCACCGTCCTCAATTTTACGGCCTTTGAAGCCGCCAAAACCGGCTTTCGCGTCGGTACTGCATGAGCCAAGCACCGGCTCGATGGCAAACCCGCCGTCCAGCGCCAGGTAGCTGCGCATGCCGCGCGTCGGCATCTTCAGCGTCAGCCGCTGCCCGCGCCGAACCGGTGTGCGCCAGCCGGTCCACACCGGTTCGCCATCAACATCGGCATGGCAACCGGCGCCGGTCAGCGCAATCCAGCCGTCGCGGCCAAATTCAGCGCTGAACTGCCCCAGCGTGATTTCCAGCACCGCGCTGTTTCGGGCATTGCCGACCAGCATGTTCGCCGTTTCCATGGCGGGCTGATCCAGCACGCCGCCCGGCCCCACGCCGAATTGTCGCCAGCCGGTGCGTCCGCGATCCTGAAGCGTGGTGCTCATGCCGGCACGAAGGATTTTCAGCATATGCCCTCCTTCTGCGGAACAAAGCGCACGCTGTCGCCGGGCCGTAAATACGTTGGCGGCTGATGTGCCGGATTAAATAATTTGATATCGGTACGGCCAATCAGCTGCCAGCCGCCGGGCGCGGACAGCGGATAGACGCCGGTCTGGCTGCCGCCAATGCCCACTGAACCGGCGGGTACCTGGATGCGTGGCTCAGCGCGACGCGGCGTATGAAGACGCGCATCCAGCCCGGCCATATAGGGGAAACCTGGCTGAAAGCCGATAAAAAAGACGACGTATTGGCTGGCGGCATGGGCTTCCACCACCTGCGCGGGCGTAAGGCCGCTGTGCTGGGCCACCTCGGCCAGATCCGGCCCGGCCTCCAGACCGTAAATCACCGGGATTTCAACCTGACGTGAAGCGACCTCCAGCGAGCTGCTCTTTTCCCACCAGGTTTGCAACCATTCAATGGCATCCAGCGCCGTACTCTGCGGATCGCTGAGTATCACCGTGATGTTATTCATTCCAGGAACCACTTCCACCACTTCCGGTCTGTCTTTTAACTGGTCGGATAATCCCCAGATCCGCTGCTGGCTGCTGAGCGAAACGGGGGGTTCCAGCTCAAGCACCACAGCGCGTTCGCCTAGCAGGTAACAACGTGCTCGTTGCAAAATACTTCTCCTTCGGGCCAGATGAGCAGGCCTGTAGCGACTTTTGGCAAATAGTTATGCGGAAATGTGGGGGATGTGTCAATACATGCTGCGGGCGGCGCTGGGCCGCCCATCGAAGATCAGGCGGGGTTGGGGATGTCGATAAAGGTAACGTCAAGAGCGTGCACATCGGCAAGCCAGTCGCCCAGCGCCCGGATACCTGCGCGTTCGGTGGCGTGGTGCCCGGCAGCAAAAAAATGCAGGCCCTGCTCGCGAGCGCTGTGAATAGTCTGCTCCGAAACTTCGCCGGTAATAAACGCATCCACGCCGTGCGCGGCGGCAGCGTCAATGAATCCCTGCCCGCCGCCGCTACACCAGGCAATACGGCGGATTGTTTCAGGCGCGTTATCGCCGCAGTGCAGCGGTTCGCGACCCAGTACGGAAGCGATGCGCGCCGCCAGCGCGCTGCCTGTTAACGGTTCGCGAAGTTCGCCCCAGGGCAGCAGTTGTTCAATATGTCCCTGCACATCAATGCCCAGCAGCTTTGCTAACTGCGCGTTATTGCCCAGTTCCGGGTGCGCATCCAATGGCAGGTGCCAGCCAAACAGGTTGATGTCATTGGCCAGCAGCGTTTTCAGGCGGTTGCGCTTCATGCCCTTGATCACCGGCGATTCACTCTTCCAGAAGTAGCCGTGATGCACCAGTACCGCATCGGCCTCCAGACGCACCGCTTCATCCAGCAGCGCCTGGCAGGCGGTCACGCCGGTAACGATTTTTTTGATATCACTACGGCCTTCAACCTGAAGCCCGTTTGGCGCGTAATCATTAAAGCTGGCGGTAGCAAGTTGCTGATTAACAAGATTTTCAAGCTCGGTATTACGCATAAATATTCCTGGTTTGCGATTGTCGTGCGGCCTCAAAGGCGTCAAGCGTTTGCCTGCGCGCTGCTTTATGATCGACAATCGGCGCAGGATAATCCAGCGTGATACCTTTTTTTTCTGCCCATTCGCCGGGCTGATGAATGTATTTATCAGGCACGTCTTGCAGTTCCGGCAGCCACTGGCGAATAAAGTGGCCGTCTTTGTCGAAGCGTTCGCCCTGCGTGGTGGGATTAAAGATGCGGAAATAGGGAGCGGAGTCGGTGCCGGTTGATGCGGCCCACTGCCAGCCACCGTTATTAGACGCCAGGTCGCCATCAATAAGCTGGGTCATAAAATAGCGCTCGCCGATGCGCCAGTCGATCAGCAGATCCTTGATTAAAAAACTGGCGGTGATCATACGTAATCTGTTGTGCATCCAGCCACGTGCGTTTAAGTGGCGCATAGCAGCATCCACAATGGGATAACCGGTTTTCCCCGCCTGCCAGGCCTTGAGATGCGCATCGTTCTGCTGCCACTGAACCTTTCTCGTCCAGTCAATAAAGGGTTTATGCCGACACAGATCGGGGAAAGCCACCAGCAAATGACGGTAAAATTCCCGCCAGATGAGCTCGTTAAGCCAGCTAAAAATTTTACTGTCTACCAGCGCATGCGGATGTTCTCTTAATAACCGATGCAAACACTGACGTGGCGAGAGCACGCCAACGGTGAGATAGGCCGAGACGCGACTGGTGCCATTTACTGAAGGAGCGTTGCGCGCCTGAGGATAGTCGATGACCGGTGCCTGACAAAAGGCGCGTAAACGCTGTAACGCCTTCCCTTCACCCACCGGAAACATCTCTTCATCGATGTCCTGTAACGGGTAGTCGAAAGGCCTGAGCGCTGGCATGTCGTTTAATGGCGCGCCGTGGCGCGCAGCAGGCGCCGGAACGCATTCAGGCAGTCCTTCATGCAGACGCTTCACAAACGCACGACTGAAGGGCGTAAACACTTTGTACATTTCGCGGTTACCGGTCAATACGCTGCCCGGCGGCAACAGCACGCTGTCGTCAAAACCCTGTGAAATAACATCAATATCAAACAGTGCCCGCTCGGCCGCGGCGTCGCGCTTGCGTTCGTTAACTTCGTATTGATAGTTGTAAAACAGGCGATCAACGCTGTGCTGCTGACAGAATTCCGTTAGTCGTGCAACGGAAGCCGTATAGTCTTCGCACTCAATCGTGTGCAGCGCAATGCCCTTTTCAGCCAGCGACTGCCGAACATCCTGCACGCTGCAAAAGATAAACCTGGCCTGCCGTGGCGCCATGTCGTGCGCCGCCCACTGTTTCGGGGTGGCGATAAACAGCGCCAGTACCGTGGCGTCTTTATCGCGGCAGGCGGCATGAAGAGCATAGTTATCATGAATGCGCAGGTCGCTGCGCAGCCAAACCAGATGCGTGGCCATGAACGTTAATGGCCTTAGCGCAGACGCAGCGCTTCCGGATAGGGCGTAAAATAGCGCTGCTGCAAGAGATACGGATCGGGGTACTCGGACATATAGTGTTTAAGCAGCGTCATCGGAGCCAGCAACGGCTGCGTTCCCTGACGATAATTTTCAATCAGCGACGTCAGTTCGTGACGCTGTTTGGTATTAAGCTGTGGGCGAAAATATCCCTGAACGTGCATCAGAACGTTGGTATGGTTACCGCGCGTCGCGTTGTTTTTAAGCAGATCCATCAGGCGCTGACGATATTCCATCGCAAAGGCTTCCAGCGAGTCCCATTTTTCGATATTTGCGACAAAGCGCCCCAGCGACCGGTAATCCGGCTGCGAATGGGCCAACAGCGACAGCTTGTAACGGCTGTGGAAGGCAATCAGCTTGCCGCGCGTCAATCCGCTCCGCCACATCTCATTGAATTCATGCAGCGTGTAAACACGTTCAACAAAGTTTTCACGCAGAAGCGGATCGTGAAGACGACCATCTTCTTCAACCGGCAGCCAGGGCATCTGCTCCATCAGTTGACGCGTAAAGATCCCCACGCCTTCTTTCCGGTTGTTGTTATTGTCCTGTTGATAAATACGCACGCGTTCCATACCGCAGCTGGGCGATTTCGCACAAACAATGTAGCCACAAAGGTGATGCATATTGGCGATGACTTTATCCGAGAAGCTGCGCATCTCTTCAGTGATCGGCTCGCCCTGACCATTGCTGAAACAGAGCTCGACTGTCCCCGCGGCATTTTCGGTCAGGCGCAGCGCCGGACGCGGCGTCGGCAAGCCAATAGCCATTTCCGGGCAGACAGGCTGATAACGCACAAAGGGGGCGAGATCGACCGACGCAAATTCACAGCGCTTGTGGCCGCCGTCAAAACGAACATTGTTACCCAACAAACAGGCACTGATGCCGACAGGAATTTTTCTGTTCATATCCACCCCCTTTTTAAACCGTACGACCAGTGTAGACGCTTACGCCAAGTTATACAACAATCAAAAAGTTGTACAAGTTTGTGCGCCTCAGGTTTGATAGCGGGGCGGCAAGTAAAAAGTAAAGGTTGTGAAAATGCGTTTTCTCATTGAGTTTTTATTAACTGCATGACATTTACCAGTTAAATATTATTAACGACAATGTGAATCCTCACATAATTAATTACAGATAACATAAGAAAGTAAATTAAAAAGCTAACTTATTCGCAGCCAAAAAGTTAATTTAAACGCACCTGCTTTTTTGTGATCTTCAACACATAAAAACAGGCAAGATATAAACATACTGCCTGCGATTTTACGCTCGTTAAATAACAGGGAAGATATGATGAAAAGACAGTTAGTTTCCGCATTAGCGGTAAGTATTGCGCTTGCCTCCGGTTTCAGTCATGCCGCTTTTTCCGCCTCACAACCAAATATTATTTTAATGCTCGCCGATGATATGGGATGGGCGGATATCTCTTCTCAAGGTGGAAAAACGCCCACGCCAAATCTGGATATGATGGCGAAGGAGGGCCAGCGCTGGACACAATTTTATGTCGCATCGCCCGTTTGCTCCCCAAGCCGTGGTTCCCTGCTGACCGGCAGGGTCGAGACCAAAACAGGCCTGTACGGCAGTACGGTGCCGGTTTTTTTTGAGTCTGACCCGGATGGTTTCCCCGATGAAGAAGTCAGCCTCGCGGAGTCGCTACGCGACGGCGGCTACCGCACTATCATGTTTGGCAAGTGGCATTTAGGCTCACAGCCGGACGGCCTGCCAACGCGCCATGGTTTTGACCAGTGGTACGGTATTCCGACCAGTAATGATTTATGGCATACCACCGCGCCTGATTTTAAAACGCTGCTGTCAGCTAAAAATCCTGCCTCGCCGGAAGCCTTTGCCAACGCACGGAAAATACAGATGCAGCAGATGGCCGTACCCGATCAAAAATATTGGGACGTGCCGCTGTATGATTCTTACCGACAAAAAGGGCGCTATGTGGATTATCAGGTTCCCGGTGGACTACGGCAAAAAGACTTTACGCAGGATATTACTGCGCGAGCCGTCGACTATATTAATGAGCAGAGTGAAAAACCGTTTTTTATGTATATGGCATGGCCGCAAAACCATGTACCCATTTTTACCTCGGACGCATTTATTGGCAAAGGACATAATCGCTATGGCGATGCTATGGCCGAGGTTGACTGGTCGGTGGGTCAGATAAATAACGCATTAAAAGCACGTGGTCTGGATAAGAACACCATTGTCATATTCACCTCAGATAACGGCCCCTGGCTGCCGTTTGATAAGTGGGGCCTGTCCGGTTCGGCGGTGCCGCTGCGCGATGGTAAAAGTAGCGTGTTTGAAGGCGGTCAGCGCACGCCGTTTATCATTAAATGGCCAGGTAAAATTGTGCCGGCGGTGAAAAGTGGTCTTGGCAGCACGCTGGACATTTTGCCTACGCTGATGTCTCTGAGCCATACCGAGCACGCGCAGAAAGATCTGGATGGCGTCGATCTCTCGCCTGCCCTGTTCGGCGATACAAACTCTCCCCGTACCAGCGTGCCTTACTTTTTTATGGGCGAACTGATGGCGTGGCGTGAAGGCGACTACAAAATCGTGCTGAATGCGTTGAAAGACGGTAAACCTGCGCCGTTGGCGGCGCCGCTGCTTTATAACGTAACGAAGGACGTGAGCGAAGAGCAGGATCTCGCCGCAGCCGAGCCGGTGCGAATAAAGAATATGAAGCTGAATGCGCAGCGTTATGTTGCCTCACTGGGTGAGAAAAAAGCACCGCTTTTTGATATGGATTAAGACGCGAGCGGCCCGGAAACGGTGATATTTCCGGGCGTTCAGGAAGAGACGTGGTTAATAAAAATCACAGCCTGCCGCTTCCGTTTGTGCCATCCATACCGGCTGGCTGCTGGTTTTGCTCCATACGCGATGCAGATAGCTGTAAAATCTCGCTCGATCGCTGCGAAACAGCATTACAGGCAGGGCAACAATGCCAACGACGGCGACAGCAATGCGTCGAAGGACGATGCGGTGCAGCGGATAAACTCTATAAAGGTCCATACATCCTCCCGGAAGATAAATAAAATTGCGTTGTCTGCGCAAAATAATAACGCTTATTGTGTAATTTTACTACTCATCCGACCACTTTACGTATAAAAAAACAGCTTTTATTTTTCTGTCGCGTAATTAAGTTACAGAGCCGTTAAAAGTACGATTATTTTTTACATATTTTTAACGCAGCATGTTTACACAAAAAAAAAGCCCGACCAGCGTCGGGCTTTTTCGAAGATGAGAAAACGTACTGTATCAGGCGTTTTTCAACACTTCGCTGACGATTTCTACCGCTTCTTTCTCAATCTTTTCGCGGTGCTCCGCGCCAAGGAAGCTTTCACAGTAGATTTTATAGGCATCTTCCGTGCCGGAAGGACGCGCCGCAAACCAGCCGTTTTCCGTCATCACTTTAAGTCCGCCGATAGAAGCGCCATTGCCAGGCGCAGCCGTCAGGCGTGCGGTGATAGGATCGCCTGCCAGCGTATCGGCGCTGACCATTTCCGGCGACAGCTTAGAGAGTGCGGCTTTCTGCGCAGACGTGGCCGACGCCTGAAGGCGGTTGTAGCTTGGCGCGCCGAAACGTTCTGCCAGCTCATCGTAGTGCTGCTGGGGATTTTTGCCGGTCACCGCAGTGATCTCCGCCGCCAGCAGACACATGATGATACCGTCTTTATCCGTCGACCACGGCGTGCCGTCAAAACGCAGGAATGAAGCGCCCGCGCTCTCTTCGCCGCCAAAACCGAAGCTGCCGTCGTAGAGGCCGTCAACGAACCACTTAAAGCCCACCGGCACTTCCACCAGCCTGCGGCCAATGTCATTCACCACACGATCGATCATCGCGCTGGAAACCAGCGTTTTGCCAACCGCCACCTCTTTGCCCCACTGTGGACGATGCTGGAACAGATAGTTGATGGCAACGGCCAGGTAGTGATTGGGATTCATCAGTCCCGCAGGCGTAACGATGCCATGGCGGTCGTAGTCAGGATCGTTAGCGAAGGCCAGATCAAACTTATCGCGCAGCGCCAGCAGGCCAGCCATAGCGCTTTCGGATGAGCAGTCCATGCGGATCACGCCATCTTTATCCAGATGCATGAAACGGAAGGTTTGGTCGACCGCGTCGTTAACGATGGTCAGATCAAGATTGTAAAATTCAGCGATGCGCTGCCAGTAAGCAATACCGGAACCGCCAAGCGGATCGACGCCGATTTTCAGGCCCGCTTTCTGAATTGCAGGAATATCAATGATCTCCGCCAGACCTTCAATGTAAGGCTGGATCAGATCTTTTTCCTGAAGGTGGCCGCTTGCCCAGGCTTTATCCAGCGCGATGCGCTTAACGCCTTTCAGGCCGTCTTTGATCAGCGCATTCGCACGATCTTCAACCACTTTTGTAACGTTAGTGTCCGCCGGGCCGCCGTTTGGCGGATTGTATTTGATGCCGCCATCTTCTGGGGGATTGTGCGAAGGCGTAATCACGATGCCGTCAGCCTGGAGGCCGCCCGCTTTATTGTGCTCAAGAATAGCGTTAGAGATAGCGGGCGTCGGCGTATAGCCATTTTCCTGCTGCACAATAACGTCAACGCCGTTGGCGGCGAGCACTTCCAGTACCGAAATGATCGCCGGTTCTGACAGCGCGTGCGTGTCTTTACCTACAAAGCACGGGCCGGTAATGCCGTTCTTTTTACGTTCTTCCGCGATCGCCTGCGCAATTGCCAGGATATGCGTCTCATTAAAGCTCTGACGCCCTGCACTGCCACGATGGCCTGATGTACCAAATTTCACCGCGTGTTCAGGGTTGGTCAAATCCGGTTGCAGGACATAATACTGTGAAGTCAGTTGTGCAACGTTAATCAAATCACTCTGCTGTGCTGGCTGTCCGGCACGGGGATGATTAGCCATGGGGCGCTTCTCCCTGACGCTTATGTTATCAGTTAGAGGGTGCCGCAAACTTTGTCGATAAGCTCCGCCGGGAACTGCATCGACTGCATGATATGTTCCACCATGCTGCGTTTACGACCTGTGTTAGTGTTAGTAATTACCCAGTACGGCGTGCCCGGAATGTGCTGCGGCTTGGTATGGGTGCCGTTCTGAACCAGAGTCTGTTGATTACCCGCAAAGTAAACGCGCGTGCGGCCAAGCAGAGACTCGGTGGCGGCGGCGAATGCTTTGGGATCAAGCGTATATAAGGTCGAGAGAATAAGCATAAAGCGATTAACCGCTTTTTTCTGTTCCGCATATTCATCTGAAAGCAGGAGTTCACGAACCGCGCGAACGCGATCCTGAGGCCGTGCCTCCACACTCGCTGACGCCGTCTGTTTTGCGCCGGTTGCCGATGAGGCTGCAACGCTTTGACCGGCGGAAAATTTCAGCATACGCCGTAAAATGTCAGATGCGCTTTCGCCAATATGCTGCGTGTGGCTGGCAATATAACGGTATAGCTCTTCGTCGACTTCAATAGTTTTCATCATGATCCAGTACGATTATTGCTTATAAGAGCCGATCTGCACCTTATGCAGTCGATAAATTTCCTGAACGATGGGCAAACCTGCTCTAACATCAGGATTATAAAGTTAAATCCTGCCGGGGTGTAGCGCCAGGCCTTAATAGTGGCAAAAGTCAGAATATGCCGCAAAAAGTTCGCGATAAGGTTTTTCGCCATGCCGACAGGGAAATATGCATTTATGATACCCTAACCCTTCGGCCCATCCGTAAGAACTTTGCTATGAAATTGAATGCCCGCCTGCAAACTGAACAATCTGAACTGACCGATGCCCCAGTCGTGCTAATCCATGGCCTTTTCGGCAGCCAGGACAACCTTGGCGTGCTGGCAAGGGGGCTGAAAGATACCTGTGGGCTTGTGCTGGTTGACGTGCGTAATCACGGCCTTTCTCCCCGCGCGGAGGAGATGGATTATCCGGCCATGGCGCAGGACATTCTTGATACGCTGGACGATGCGGCTATCGGGCAATTCTCGGTGGTGGGCCACTCAATGGGCGGTAAAATCGCCATGGCGTTAACTGCCCTTGCGCCGGAGCGCGTCAGTAAGCTGGTGGTGATTGATATGGCGCCCGTTGCCTATCCGGAACGGCATCATGACGCCATTTTCGCCGCGCTGAACGCCGTTACCGAGGCAGGTATTACGCGACGCAGCGACGCTGCCGACCTGATGCGGGAGATGCTCAATGAAGAGGGTGTTATTCAATTCCTGTTGAAATCGTTCCATGAAGGTGAGTGGCGTTTTAACGTGCCGGTTTTATGGCAGCACTACGACGATCTTATTGGCTGGAATGCCGTTCCGGCCTGGCCGCATCCGGCTTTGTTTATTCGGGGGGAGCGCTCACCTTATCTGGACGACGCTTACCGTGATGCGCTGCTTTCCCAGTTTCCGCAGGCACGCGCGCACGTTATCAGCGGTGCCGGACACTGGGTACATGCTGAGAAACCCGATGCCGTTTTACGCGGTATCCGACGCTTTCTTGCACAATAAACAGAAATATTCAGTCGATTTGTTAAATCGTTGTCGCGGTAAGTTTTGCCAGGGTATGATGGCGCGCTCATTAAGGGCCGCTGGTTGTATTTCAGGCGTTAAGAGCCCATTTATTAACCCTTCAGCCTTTCATTAGTACGATCCTATGGCAAAAGAGAACACGGACCGCACGACGATCGACCTGTTCGCCGATGAACGACGTCCGGGACGTCCAAAGACCAACCCGCTCACGCGCGATGAGCAGTTGCGTATTAATAAGCGCAATCAGCTCAGACGGGACAAAGTGCGCGGCCTGAAGCGCGTTGAGCTGAAAATAAACGCCGAAGCTGTTGATGCGCTCAATCAGCTTGCCGAAGCGCGAAATATCAGTCGTAGCGAGTTGATTGAAGAGATGGTGCTGGCACAGTTAACCCGCCAGCAGCGTTGAGTTTTAACCTTACAGAATGCGTTATCTCACAGCACAAAGCGACAAAAGCAGGAGCATTTCACGTTTATACCCTTCTGCCTCTCTGCTATTATTGCCTGAATCTGTTTTATCAGCAGCCACCATATCAATACGTTTCAAGAGGTTACTAGACGCATGGCAATCGTAGGCATTTTCTTTGGTAGCGATACGGGCAATACGGAAAACATTGCAAAAATGATTCAGAAGCAGCTCGGTTCTGACGTTGCTGAAGTTCATGATATCGCTAAAAGCAGCAAAGAAGATCTTGAAGCCTTTGATATTCTGCTTTTAGGCATACCGACCTGGTACTACGGTGAAGCGCAATGCGACTGGGACGACTTTTTCCCTACGCTGGAAGAGATTGATTTCAACGGTAAGCTGGTTGCCCTTTTTGGCTGCGGCGATCAGGAAGACTATGCTGAATATTTCTGCGATGCGATGGGCACCATTCGCGACATTATCGAGCCTAACGGCGCGGTGATTGTTGGTCACTGGCCGACCGAAGGTTACAATTTTGAAGCCTCTAAAGGGCTTGCGGACGATACGCATTTCCTTGGTCTGGCTATTGACGAAGATCGTCAACCCGAGTTGACCGCTTCCCGTACGGAACAGTGGGTAAAGCAGATTTATGAAGAGCTTCAGCTCAAAGAGATCCTTGAAGCATAACGAACACTTTAGCTTGATGTGAGAGAAGTCACATCAAGCCAGTGGTTTTTCCTATAGAAGTGATAGATACATATTTGTAACTTTTGCCCGCATAACTGTAGAATACCCGCATCGGTTATCCAGCCTTTTGAGCAGTTTGCTCTGGCGGCGACTACGGCAGCCCGTTTCCATTTCAACGTATCAGTTCTATAATGAGACGCAGTTTGCTTTCTGTGTCGACCGATGTTCACGGTTTTTCAGCCACTTAGTGACTAGCAAAGTAACAGGATAATATCCGCATGACTGACAATAACACCGCATTAAAGAAGGCCGGCCTGAAAGTCACGCTTCCACGCTTAAAGATTCTGGAAGTCCTTCAGGAACCAGAGGGCCATCACGTCAGTGCGGAAGACTTGTATAAACGCCTGATTGATATGGGCGAAGAAATTGGTCTGGCCACGGTTTACCGCGTGCTGAACCAGTTTGACGACGCAGGGATTGTGACGCGCCACAACTTTGAAGGCGGTAAATCCGTATTTGAATTGACGCAGCAGCATCATCACGATCATCTGATTTGCCTGGACTGTGGAAAAGTGATCGAATTCACTGACGAATCCATTGAAACACGCCAGCGTGATATCGCCACGCGGCATGGCATCAAGCTCAGTAATCACAGTCTCTATCTGTATGGTCACTGCGCAACAGGCGACTGTCGTGAAGATGAGTCTTTGCACGACGAGTAATCGGCCCTGACGCCATAAGTATCAGTAAGATGAACTGCACCCGAAAAGTTGGCTATCCGACAAGTAAGGTGCAGTTTTTGTTTTTAGCGTGTAAAGATCTCACCGGTCGCATTACCCTCGACTACCGGTAATTTACGCTCTTTAAACGCTCCGCTAAGTGAAAACGGCCCTGTTTCGGGCCGTTAATCTCACAGTATTTCAGTGCGACTGAAACGTTTCCCATCCGCGCTGACAGCGCGAACGCTCACATTGCCTGTCACGGACGGTCTTGCACCGGCATCATAACGCTGCCAGTTTTTTCCCTGATCCACGCTGTACTCAATGGCCACGCCTGGTAAGGCGATATTGACGTTTAATTTCCCATCAACAATACGCGCGCCAGGAACCGGCAGACGATAGTGAATGCCCCGCTTATCCAGTTTTGCCAGTTCGCGTTGTCCGAGCAGGTTGGCAAATCGCTGCCAGTCTTGATGCAACGCCTGGCGATCAACGTGCCCAGTTTCTCCACCGATATATTCCCTGCCCGCCTGGTAATCCTGCTCCCATGCGGCACGATGCCAGGCGCGTTCAGCCACTGAAAGAATACGAGGGAAAATCATATATTCTGTGTTGTCGTCAGTGCGCGACGTTTCGCTCCAAAGCTGGGCGGACAAGCCATACGCGCCCGGCCAGGCTTTGTCAGATTTTGCAGTAAAAGTTTTACCGTCGCGATCGACCGAGGTCTCGGCGTTCTGCGGCAGGTTATTAGGTGCAAAACTGAACATTTTCCGCTCATCGCTAAAACGGGTTCCCCAGTAGTAGCCGCGTTCCAGCGGATTCACTTCATAGGGAAAGTCCACATAGACATAATCAGGGTTGGAGATGATGACGTCATAACCTTTGTTTGCCCAGTCGTTGGCAGAGTTAAAGCCTCCCCAGTAGAGCGTATCCCAGAAGTTAACGGCAACGCGTTCAGTGGCAAACGCTTTAGCATTTTCCGCATCCTTCAGCCCGTCTTGCCAGGCCTGCATTTTTTCAATGCCGTGTTGCTTAACCTGCTTGCTGACCTGCAATGCAAAATAGCTGGGCAGATGTTCCAGATCCGCCACCTTGCCTTCTTTAATCATTTTCTGACAAACCAGCGATTTCGCCCACGGTTTGTCTTCTTTGCGCATATCAAGTAAGCCCGTACCCGCTACCGGCTTGTTAATGTCGGAATAACCGGCGCCCAGACGAATATTTTTTGCTTCGTCGCCGCCGAAGTGCCAGGTTTTAAGCGGTTGCCCGGCCTCACCGTGCATTTTGTTAATTTCACCGATTATCTTATCGGTAAAGCGCAGCGAAGAATCCAGGCAGGGGTTCAGATAGCTGGTACGATCGTAAAGCTGCACCGAGGTCGTGTTGGAATTATCCGTGGGATCGACCAGCCGATACTCTGAGGCTTCGGACGTTTTGCCCATTTTCATCAGACGATGATAGCGGGCTTCCATTGAGATTACGGCAGCCCTGGCATGAGCCGGCATGTCGATCTCCGGGATCACCTCAATATTTCTTGCCGCGGCGTATTTCAAAATATCAATGTAATCCTGACGGCTGAAATGACCGGTGCCGTTATTATTGGTGTCCGGGCCGGAGCCCAACTGCGGCAACAGGCAGCGCCGCTCGGTCAGATCGTGACAGCGCTTTCCACCCACCCCGGTAAGTTCAGGCAGGCCAGGAATCTCAATACGCCAGGCTTCATCGTCGCTCAGATGAAAGTGAAATACGTTCATTTTCCACGCGGCAAGCTGATCCAACATGCGGAGAATCGCCGCTTTGCTGTGAAAGTTACGTGCAACATCCAGGAAAACACCGCGATAGGGAAAACGAGGCGCGTCGCTGGCTTTCAGAGTGGCAATTTTTGCGCTGCCGTCCGCGGGGAGCAGTGAGAGGATCGACTGAAGGCCGTAAAATACACCGCCTTGATCGTAGCCAACCACCTGTGCTTTTTCTTTATCAATCACCAACTGATAGCCACCGGCAATCGCCAGCTCAGCATTCAACATGTTGCTGTCAATTCGCGTGGAAATCTCATAACCGCTGGCGTGCTCTTTCAGTCCCAGTAGCTGGAACCGCTGCTTTACCGCCTGCGCTTTATCAGCCGACAAACCGGAGAGATCGAGCTTTACGCCTTTCGACAGGTCAGCGTCCCCGGCCGTAATCTCAATCTGCAATGGCGTCGGAACAATCTGCCCTCTTAGCGCCGAAGCGGGAAGCAACGCCACGTCGCTGTTTTTATCAAAGCGACTGGAAGCCACCATCAGCACATTTTTGTCGTCCTGGGTGCGCTTCCACTGTTCGCCAAAGGGTTCGACGAACGTTGTCAGATCGTCCGAGTCGGTATCGATCATGATTTTCGGTTTCGCATCACCTGAGGTCACATACCATCGCGGCATGACATCGGTGATAAAAAGCTGCCAGTATTCGTTAATGATGGGGATCTCTACGGACTCACCGGCAGCGAATCCCCTGAATTTGTCCGTGGGTTCCAGTCGCGTCAAATCCCCAACAATATGCACCATACGAAACTGATCGCTTTCGACCTTTAACGTTTCGTGGACGTTGGACATATATATTGCCCAGTCTTTGCTGTGGATTGCCGGACCATGGTTGGTCAGGGTAATGGTTGCACGATTACAGGCGCTCCAGTCGGCGCCCAGAGCCGCGCAGTCAACGCCATGCTGTGCGGCCTGATTATCGGTGACCTTGTACTTCACGCCAAACTGGCTGATTTGATCGACAATTTTCTGGTTCGCCTTCGCGTAGCCACTTCCTGATGCTGACATCAACGCAACCGCAATAAGGCTGGCTTTGAACGTGTTCATCCGTTTTCCTTGTCCACTAGTAAGAGGTGTGTTCTGTTTCCTGCTGAAGCTTGCCGCATCGTGCCTCAATGTTCTCCGCGCCGCCCATCTGTTCAGCATCCAGACAGCGCTGATAATCAAGGCCGGGGATGGTTTCCTGTGGCTGCTCCGCGCTTTTTGTTGCACACGCGCTGAGCATCAGCATGGCGATGAGCGCTAGCATAGATTTCATATGGCATTCTCCCTTGACCGGCAGCGATCTTATTTACCTGCACTAAATAGTGTGAAAGGCGCTATCACGATGAACTTAACGTCTTTCTCGTCCTGAAAAATGTTGCCATAACCGCCGCCCCAGTCTGGAAGATCTGAGTGGTTGTCATAGCGTGTGTAGTGCAGTTTGACTAAGGTTCCTTTAATCGGCCCCTGCTGCACGGTATAGAGGAGATCCAAATTCCAGGCAGATTCTTTCAGGCGCCTGTTCTGGTCATATAACGGATTAGACGAGGGTTTCGCATCCCATCCCCAGGCATAAGAGGTGCCGACGGCCCAGCCAGGTAACCGCCAGTTTGTCAGGTCGTACATAACTCCCGCGAAGAGCGCTTTCTCGCCGTTCGCGTTAAAGTCCGAACGCGAATCCCACCACACATCGAGTCGACCGTTTGATGTGGCATAGCCAGGCGTCATTCGCTGTAAAAAGAAGCCCTGATTACCTTCGGCTTTTACCCAGGTTCCTTCCAGCCGGAAATCAAACGGCCCGGCGGTATAGCCCAACGTCACGGCCTGAAGCCAGGCAAGACCGTTATAAACGTCATTAGCGTTTCCGGCACCACCGCTTTCTTTATCTTTAGCGCCATAAAACTGCCAGGTAGTCAGTAACTTGTTTTCAGAGAGCGGGAAAGTCCAGGCAACTTTGGTAAAATACTGATCCATATAATTCGCTGCCTGACCAAATGCGCTTTCAAATACTATTCCGTTTTTAAAATCATATTTAGCGCCCAGTGAATGCAAATAGCTTATTCCGCTTTCTCCATCCGCCTTGCGAAAGTTATACATGTGCTGATACCAGGGCGCCTTATATTTATCACTCCAGAGCCAGGAAAAAGAAAGCGCTCCCACATCGGCAAAATCATAGCTGGCTCCCGTCTCTATGCCGCGATAGGTGCCGGGCAGAAAACTCCAATGGGAAGCAATCAGCGACTGACCGACAGGCTGGATATAACCGCCCCGTAGCCAATATTTATCATGTTTAATTTTCAGCGCCGCTTTATAAAGGCTCAGGCCGTTTTTATCTCCCGTCCACGCTTCGTCCCAGCGAGTATTTGCATCGCTGAAGCCAATTTCGTTTGGGGCAGCCGGCCCCTTATCAGACAGCTCAAGCGCGCCAAAAGCGGCCAGATCGATACCGACAAAATCAGCGGCATAGCCGGAAGAAAAATCGAGGTTAGCGTTAAAAGTGGAGTGATGGAGGTTTTGTTGATATTGTCCGTTTTTATCACTTCCGGGATCGCGATCTTTTCTCTCGCGATGGCGCTGCCAGTAATAAACGCTACCGCTCAGCTCGGATTCGTCCACGAATCCTGTTGCATTAGCCGGTGGAAAATAAAACACACCAATAAATAAGGGAGAAAGTAACGCGCTAAGAAATAGAGCTGACCACTGCATGAGAATTCCCTCTCAAATAAATTATTCCATAATATAAATAGCGATAAAACAACGCCAGTCATCCCGATTATATTATTTTTCGCAGCGCGAATTATCAATGTGTAATTTGACAATAATCACTAAATCTTGACGGCGACCACACTTTTAATGATGTTATGCGTCCTATTACATTAACCAAAAAAAAGCAGCCCGACGGCTGCTTAAATAACTAATCAGGCTAATTATTCGCCTGTTTTGTTCCACGTATCACGCAGGCCTACCGTGCGGTTAAACACCAGTTTTACCGGCGTCGAATAGCGGCTGTCGGCGCAAAAGTATCCTTCCCGCTCAAACTGGTAAGGCGATCCTGCTACGGCTTTACTTAAACCTGGTTCGACAAAACCATCACGGACAACCAGCGACTCCGGGTTGATGGTTGAGAGAAAGTCCTCAGCGGCAGCGGGATTTGGCACGCTGAACAGCCGATCGTAAAGGCGGAACTCGGCAGGCAGCGCATGTTCAGCTGAAACCCAATGAATAACACCCTTAACTTTACGACCGTCAGCAGGATCTTTGCTCAACGTATCGACATCGCAGGTGCAAAACAGGCAGGTGATGTTACCTTCTTCGTCCTTCGCCACGCGTTCAGCTTTGATCACGTAGGCATTGCGCAGGCGAACTTCTTTGCCTGACACCAAACGCTTATAGTGCTTGTTGGCCTCTTCGCGGAAATCGGCGCGATCGATATAAATTTCACGACTGAAGGGGACTTCACGCGTGCCCATCTCCGGTTTATTCGGATGATTGAGCATACTGATGATTTCTTCGTGATTCGATGGCAGGTTTTCAATAACGACCTTCAGCGGATCCAGCACGGCCATGGCACGCGGCGCATTTTCATTCAGATCGTCGCGAATGCAGGATTCAAGCGATGCCATTTCCACAAGGTTATCCTGCTTGGTTACGCCAATACGGCGGCAGAATTCACGAATGGACGAGGCTGTATAGCCACGACGGCGCAGGCCGGAAACGGTCAACATGCGCGGATCGTCCCATCCTTCCACCACTTTTTCCGTGACCAGTAGATTCAGCTTACGCTTGGACATGATCGCATATTCAAGATTCAGGCGTGAAAACTCGTACTGACGCGGATGCGCGGGAATGGTGATGTTGTCCAGCACCCAGTCATACAAACGGCGATTGTCCTGGAACTCCAGGGTGCAAAGTGAATGCGTGATCCCTTCCAGCGCATCGGAAATGCAGTGGGTGAAATCGTACATCGGATAGATGCACCACTTGCTACCGGTTTGATGGTGATCGGCAAATTTAATCCGATAAAGCACCGGATCGCGCATCACCATGAAGCTGGACGCCATATCGATTTTTGCACGCAGGCAGGCGGTACCTTCGGCAAATTCACCGTTGCGCATTTTCTCAAAAAGCGCCAGATTCTCCTCCACGCTACGCTCGCGATAAGGGCTGTTTTGCCCCGGCGAGGTTAACGTGCCGCGATATTCGCGGATCTGTTCAGGCGTCAGTTCATCAACATAGGCCAGACCTTTACCGATCAGCTCCACGGCATAATTAAAAAGCTGATCGAAATAATCTGAAGAGTAGTGAACGTCGCCGTTCCACTCAAAACCCAGCCACTTTACGTCCTGTTTGATTGACTCAACATACTCCAGGTCTTCTTTCACCGGATTGGTATCGTCAAAACGCAGGTTGCATTGCCCCTGATAATCCTGAGCAATGCCAAAATTCAGGCAGATTGATTTAGCATGGCCAATGTGCAGATAGCCGTTAGGCTCAGGCGGGAAGCGGGTATGCACGCTTGCGTGCGTACCGTTCGCCAGATCTTCGTCAATAATCTGACGAATAAAGTTAGTTGGGCGGGCGTCTGCCTCACTCATCTTAATTTCCTCAGGGCGCAATTAGTACGTGAAATAACGGAGTATGATCCACAAAGCCGGGAGCGGAAACAACCGTTAGTTACAGGCTGCGATAAAAAAAGGGCGGGAATCACTTCCCGCCCTGTTGACTGATGCGACAAGAGGTTAACCGTTAATCTCAAAAATACGGCTTTCTCCGGCAACCACTTTGTCGCCCGCCAGCAGCGTAATGCCGCTGAAATCTTCAATATTGCTGACGACAACCGGACTGACCATTGATCGGGCATTGGCGTTCAACCAGGCCAGATCCATTTCCAACACCGGCTGACCTGCGGTGACCTGCGCGCCCTCTTCCACCAGGCGCGAGAAGCCTTTACCAGAAAGCGCAACGGTATCCAGCCCCATGTGCACCACTATCTCAGCGCCGCTGGCCGTTTCCAGACAGAAGGCATGATTGGTAGTGAAAATTTTCACTATCGTCCCGGCAACAGGCGCAACCACGGTATTACCGGTAGGTTGGATAGCCAGACCATCGCCAACGGCCTTGCTGGCGAAAGCTTCATCCGGTACCTGCTCCAGCGCGACAACATCGCCGCTCACCGGCGCAACCAGCGTGGCGACAATACCTTTGGCGGCGTTGGGTATCGCCTGGCGATTTACCGCCTGCGGTGCGGCAACGGAAGCAGCGGCAGATGCTGCGGCAATCGGGCCTTTAGCAATCTGTCTTTTCATCTCTTCGGCAATGGATTCTGCTTTCGCGCCGACGATAACCTGTACGGTCTGCTTGTTAAGTTTCACAATGCCAGACGCGCCAAGGCGCTTACAGGCCGCATCGTTAACCAGCCCGGCATCTTTAACGGAAAGACGCAGACGGGTGATGCAGGCATCAATTACCTTCAGATTGTCAGAGCCGCCTACGGCAGAGATATACTGCTGAGAAAGCTGGCTCATGCCTTCTTCGGTATTGCTGTTAAGATCGCTTTCGCTAACTACAACCTCTTCACGGCCAGGCGTTTTCAGATCGAGCATACGAATCACGGCGGTGAACAGAACAAAGTAGAGTACAAACGCCACCGCGCCCATCACCAGCAGCATCCAGACGTTGTTGCTGGCGGCGGGCAGGTTATACATCAGTGCATAGTCAATGGCGCCGGCAGAGAAAGAGAACCCTGCATGGATACCGAGCAATGTCGCGACGTACAGGCTGATGCCGGTCAGTATGGCGTGGATCAGATACAGCATTGGCGCCAGGAACATAAAGAGGAATTCAAGCGGTTCCGTTACCCCGGTCAGGAAAGCCGTGATGGCCACCGAAAGCAGCATGCCGCCGACCATAGGACGGCGCTCTTTTTGCGCCGCCAGGTACATGGCCAGCGCCGCGCCGGGCAGGCCGAACATCATGATTGGGAAGAAACCGGACATAAACATGCCCGCCGTGCCATCGCCCGCGTAGAAACGGTTGATATCACCGTGGAACACGGCGCCTGCGGCGTTGGTAAATTCACCAATCTGGAACCAGGCGATAGTATTCAGCACCTGATGCAGGCCGGTAGGGATCAGCAGACGGTTAACAAAACCAAAGATACCGGCCCCGAACGCGCCTTCGGAAACGATCCACTGACCACCGGCATGAATAGCGGCCTGAACGGGCGGCCAGACATAGCCCAGGATTGCAGCCAGTACCAGACAGAAAAAGCCCGTCGCAATCGGGACAAAACGTTTGCCGCCGAAGAAGCTGAGGAAGTCAGGCAGTTTGATATCTGACCAGCGGTTATACGTTCCCCCTGCAATCAACCCGGAAATAATACCGGCCAGCACGCCCATATTGATTGCCGGGTTGATGGTCACCATCGCCTTAGTCAGGATGAAATAGCCTACCGCACCCGCGAGGGCCGCTGAACCGGCATTATCTTTAGACCAGGTTGATGCCACGCCGATAGCGAATATCAGCGCGAGGTTATCGAAAATTGCCCCACCGCCCTGCGCGATGAAAGGCATATTAAGTAAGTCGGGTTGACCAAAACGCAGCATGAGCGCCGCAGCCGGTAAAACCGCGATAGGAAGCTGCAATGAGCGACCTAACCGTTGAAAAAATCCAAGTATATTCACCTTTCCCCCTATGAGACCTGTTAAGGCGCACGTGGCCGTTTTGTTTTGTTATCACGGCTGTGTGGTTTTTTATATGACATCAAAAACCCTGAAACGGAGTGTATTGAAAAATTAATTCGCTCCGCAAATTAAAACCGCCGTATATGTGACTTTTATCACCAAAATTGGTGCGAAAGAGACGACATGACTGGCTATCGCTGTAAACTTATTTTATGATCCGAAAAATCAGAACGGATAAGTTCTTCGGAAGTCTTAACCTGAAGCTGTGTTAATTTGACACTATCGCAATCGCCGTTCCATCCTTCTTCCTGTTTTTGTTTCTGTTTAAATGAGGTGCTACATGAGATTGATTCCTCTGGCTACGCCAACACAGGTTGGCAAATGGGCCGCCCGCCATATCGTTAATCGTATCAATGCCTTCAAACCCACCGCTGAACGCCCGTTCGTTCTTGGACTTCCTACTGGCGGAACGCCGCTTGAAGCCTACAAACATCTGATTGAGATGCATAAAGCGGGCCAGGTCAGCTTTAAACACGTTGTAACGTTCAATATGGATGAATATGTCGGCCTGCCGAAAGAGCATCCGGAAAGCTACCACAGCTTTATGTACAGAAATTTCTTCGATCACGTTGATATTCAACCTGAAAACATCAACCTGCTTAACGGTAACGCAGAAGATATTGATGCCGAATGCCGTCAATATGAAGAAAAAATTCGTGCTTATGGCAAAATCCATCTGTTTATGGGCGGCGTGGGCAACGACGGTCATATCGCGTTTAACGAACCAGCCTCTTCACTGGCTTCCCGCACCCGCATCAAAACGCTGACCCACGATACGCGCGTAGCGAACTCTCGCTTCTTTGATGGCGATGTCAATCAGGTGCCGAAATATGCCCTGACCGTCGGCGTCGGCACGCTGCTGGACGCCGAAGAGGTGATGATTCTGGTTATCGGCCACGTGAAAGCGCAGGCGCTTCAGGCTGCCGTTGAAGGCAATGTTAACCACATGTGGACCATCAGCTGCCTGCAACTGCATGCGAAAGCCGTGGTCGTTTGTGACGAGCCTGCCACCATGGAACTGAAGGTGAAAACCGTTAAATACTTCCGTGAAATGGAAGCGGAAAACGTGAAAGATCTGTAAGTTGCCAGCACAGTGTTTAACGGCGTGACGCCAGGACCACAGGCGGTCGTCGCGTCGAAAATTTCCGGGGGGAAACTATGTACGCTTTAACCAATGGCCGTATCTATACCGGCCACGAGATTCTGGATAATCATGCCGTTGTCATTGCAGAGGGTCTGATTGAACGCGTCTGTCCGTTGAACGCACTGCCTGCTGGCGTGAACACGCGTGATGTAAATGGCGCAATCATTGCTCCCGGCTTTATCGATTTGCAGCTCAACGGCTGCGGCGGCGTACAGTTCAATGACGACATCGGCGCGCTAAGCATTGAAACGCTGAGCATCATGCAGAAAGCGAACGAAAAATCAGGCTGCACCAGTTTTTTACCAACGCTTATCACCAGTACCGACGAGATGATGAAGCGTGCAGTTGACGTGATGCGCGCGTGGCTTTCTCAAAATGAGAATAAAGCGCTGGGGCTACACCTGGAAGGCCCGTGGCTGAGCCCGCGTAAACCCGGCACGCACAACCCCGCTTTGATTCGTAAACCCACTCAGGAACTGGTCGATTTTCTCTGCGCCAATGCCGACGTCATTACTAAAATCACCCTCGCGCCTGAGCAGGTTGACAGCCGCTTTATTCGCCAGCTTTCCGACGCCGGTATCATTATTTCCAGTGGTCACAGCCACGCTACCTATGATGAAGCACGCTGCGGCATTGCTGCCGGCATCCGTTTTTCGACGCATCTCTATAACGCCATGCCCACCACTTCTGGTCGTGAACCCGGCCTGATCGGCGCGTTGTTGGATGCGCCAGAGGTGTACTGCGGCATTATCGCTGACGGACTGCATGTTCATTACGCCAATATCCGTAATGCCAAACGCGTTAAAGGCGACAAGTTGATCCTGGTGACAGACGCGACTGCGCCGGCGGGTGCCGCAATTGACAAGTTCATTTTTGCAGGAAAAACAATATACTATCGCGACGGACTGTGCGTGGATGAAAACGGCACGCTGAGCGGTTCTGCATTGACAATGATCGAAGCGGTTGCGAACAGCGTCGAACATGTTGGAATTGCACTCGACGAAGCGTTGCGCATGGCGACGTTTTATCCGGCCAAAGCAATGGGAATCGATAAAACATTGGGTACTGTTGAAGCCGGAAAAGTGGCAAACCTGACGGTTTTCACGCGCGACTATAAAATAATCCAGACTATCGTTAATGGCGATGAAGTCTTAAGTGAGTAGATACTGAATGACCAATGGCGGCCTGGCTCAAATCGGAAATGTCGATCTTGTAAAGCAACTTAACAGCGCGGCCGTCTACCGGTTGATTGACCAGCAGGGGCCCATTTCGCGCATTCAGATTGCCGAGCACAGCCAGCTTGCGCCCGCCAGCGTCACCAAAATCACCCGCCAGCTTATTGAACGCGGATTGATCAAAGAAGTTGATCAGCAGGCCTCCACCGGAGGCCGCCGCGCTATTTCAATTATTACCGAAACACGGGGTTTTCATACCATTGGCGTACGCCTCGGCCGCAATGACGCCACGCTGACGCTTTTCGACCTGAGCGGCAAATCGCTGGCGCAGGAAGACTATCCCCTGCCGGAACGCTCGCAGGAGGATCTGGAACTCGCCCTTTTTAACGCCATTGCCACCTTCAGCGAACTGCACCATCGCAAGCTGCGTGAGCTGATCGCAATTGCGGTGATCCTGCCGGGCCTGGTTGACCCCAATAACGGCGTAATCCGCTATATGCCGCATATCAACGTGAGCTACTGGCCGCTGGTGGCAAGACTCCAGGAGCGCTTTAACGTCACCAGCTTCGTCGGCCACGATATACGCAGCCTGGCGCTGGCGGAGCACTATTTTGGTGCGTCGCGCGATTGCGCAGACTCAATTTTAGTGCGCGTTCATCGCGGCACAGGAGCGGGTATTATCGCCAACGGCCACATTTTTCTCGGCAGCAACGGCAACGTCGGCGAGCTTGGTCATATTCAGGTCGATCCGCTGGGCGAACGCTGTCACTGCGGCAATTTCGGTTGTCTGGAAACCATTGCTGCGAATGGTGCCATAGAGAACCGCGTCCGCAATCTGCTAACGCAGGGCTATCCCAGCTCGCTGACGCTGGAGGATTGCCATATGCCGCAAATTTGTAAAGCGGCCAATCGCGGCGACGCGCTGGCAACCGAGGTCATTGAATTTGTGGGGCGCCATCTGGGCAAAGCGGTGGCGATAGCCATTAACCTGTTCAACCCGCAAAAAGTCGTGATTGCCGGTGAAATCATTGAGGCTGACCGCGTATTGTTGCCCGCCATCGAGGGCTGCATCAATACGCAGGTATTAAAAGCTTTCCGTAAAAATTTGCCGGTCGTGCGCTCCGAAATCGATCACCGCTCTGCGATTGGCGCCTTCGCGCTGGCAAAGCGCGCCATGCTGAACGGTATCCTGCTACAACATCTTCTTGAAGGCCGCCCATAACGCTTTCTCAATGCGCAGCCTGGCCTGCGCATCTCCTTTTTTAATAAACGAATCTTCAGTTCGTCGATTAAATAATGAACAGCTCTCCCTGTTTATTATCGATCCGATAATTTTTCGCGTATAAAAATGAATAATCATCAATAATCCGCGCCACGCAACAGACTTTTTTTCACAGAAAAGCTAAATTGCTTGCATCATGCCTGCGTCTGACGCATTTTCTTATCTATCGGGCGAAATAGGTCGCCATTAAAGAATAATGTTATTCAGGGATGTCGGGAGGAAGTTAGCTATGTGTTCAATTTTTGGCGTGCTGGATCTGAAAAGCGATCCTGTTGAGTTGCGTAAGAAAGCCCTGGAGCTTTCCCGTCTGATGCGTCATCGCGGCCCGGACTGGTCCGGCATCTATGCGGACGATAACGCCATTCTTTCGCACGAACGTCTGTCAATTGTCGACGTTAACAACGGCGCGCAGCCACTGTTTAATGCCGCACGCACGCACGTGCTGGCCGTCAATGGTGAAATCTACAACCACCAGGCGCTGCGCGCTGAACTGGGCGATCGTTATGAATTCCAGACCGGTTCTGACTGCGAAGTGATCCTGGCGTTGTATCAGGAAAAAGGCGTTGATTTCCTTGACGACCTACAGGGAATGTTTGCCTTTGTTCTCTACGACAGCGTGAAAAAGAGCTGGCTGATTGGCCGCGACCACATCGGGATCATTCCGCTTTATATGGGCAATGACGAACACGGTAACCTGTTTGTCGCTTCAGAAATGAAGGCGCTGGTGCCGGTGTGCAAAACCATTAAAGAATTCCCGCCGGGAAGCTATATGTCCAGCACCGACGGCGAAATTCGTCGCTACTGGCAGCGCGACTGGTTCAGCTATGAAGCCGTTGAAAACAACAAAACGGATGCTGTTGCGCTGAAAGACGCGCTGGAAGAGTCGGTTAAAACGCACCTGATGTCCGACGTGCCTTACGGCGTACTGCTGTCAGGCGGTCTGGATTCATCGATTATTTCAGCGATCACCAAAAAGTACGCCGCCAAGCGCGTTGAGGATCAGGACAAGAGCGAAGCCTGGTGGCCGCAGTTGCACTCTTTCGCCGTAGGCCTGGAAGGCTCGCCCGATCTGAAAGCCGCGAAATCCGTGGCGGATCATCTGGGCACCGTACACCATGAAATACACTTTACGGTGCAGGAAGGCCTCGACGCTATTCGCGACGTGATCTATCACATTGAAACCTATGATGTGACCACCATTCGCGCCTCAACGCCGATGTACCTGATGTCGCGTAAAATCAAAGCAATGGGCATTAAAATGGTGCTTTCCGGCGAAGGCGCGGACGAAGTCTTTGGCGGCTATCTCTATTTCCATAAGGCGCCCAACGCGAAGGAATTCCACGAAGAAAACGTCCGCAAGCTGCTCGCGCTGCATATGTTTGATTGCGCTCGCGCCAACAAAGCAATGTCTGCCTGGGGCGTTGAAGCGCGCGTGCCTTTCCTGGACAAAAAGTTCCTCGACGTTGCCATGCGCATCAACCCGCAGGATAAAATGTGCGGGCAAAACGGCAAAATGGAAAAACATATTCTGCGTGAATGCTTCTCCTCTTATTTGCCGGAGAGCGTGGCGTGGCGCCAGAAAGAGCAGTTCTCCGACGGCGTGGGCTACAGCTGGATCGACACGCTAAAAGAGATCGCCGCGAAGCAGGTCAGCGATCAGCAACTGGCAACGGCGCACTTCCGCTTTCCACACAATACGCCGAGCTCAAAAGAGGGCTACGTGTATCGCGAAATCTTCGAAGAGCTGTTCCCGCTGCCCAGCGCGGCAGAATGCGTGCCGGGCGGCCCTTCCGTGGCCTGTTCATCCGCAAAAGCCATTGAATGGGATGAAGCGTTCAAAACCATGGACGATCCGTCAGGACGTGCGGTAGGCGTTCACCAGTCCGCCTATTAATACACGGTAAGACACGATAAATAACGGGCTGATATTCAGCCCGTTATTTTCTGTTATTCCGCTGTCAGCGCGGGAATTTGCTGATTTAATCGGCAGGCTGGTTATAAGCCAGACAAACAACCCGTTTCAGGGCAAAAACGGGAAAAAATTTGTTGACGCTAAAAGACGCAATACGCATAATGCGCCCCGCAACGCCGATGAAGGTTGCGCGAAAAAAGATGGCTACGTAGCTCAGCTGGTTAGAGCACAGCACTCATAATGCTGGGGTCACAGGTTCGATTCCCGTCGTAGCCACCATCTTTTTTGCGGGAGTGGCGAAATTGGTAGACGCACCAGATTTAGGTTCTGGCGCCGCAAGGTGTGCGAGTTCAAGTCTCGCCTCCCGCACCATTTCCAAATCGGTAATGCACGGATGGGGTATCGCCAAGCGGTAAGGCACCGGTTTTTGATACCGGCATTCCCTGGTTCGAATCCAGGTACCCCAGCCAGTTTTTGATGGTCGCTGTACTTTGTGAAACGGACATTGGGATATCGCCAAGCGGTAAGGCACCGGTTTTTGATACCGGCATTCCCTGGTTCGAATCCAGGTATCCCAGCCACGCAAAAGTATGTTAACGTTGTACGCAGTAAAATTTGGCTACTTAGCTCAGCTGGTTAGAGCACAGCACTCATAATGCTGGGGTCACAGGTTCGATTCCCGTAGTAGCCACCAATTTTATTGGGGTGTCGCCAAGCGGTAAGGCACTGGTTTCTGATACCAGCATTCCGGGGTTCGAATCCCTGCACCCCAGCCATAAAAAAGACGACCTGCCTTGCGGGTCGCAACGAAAAATTGGGGTGTCGCCAAGTGGTAAGGCTCTGGTTTCTGATACCAGCATTCCGGGGTTCGAATCCCTGCACCCCAGCCACTTAATAAAAAAGCCCGCTTATGTGGGCTTTTTTTATTGCTGTGCGTCAGCAACGCGGGAGAATGCTTCCCCCGCTTATGCTATAAGCCCAACGCATAGCGCAGCGCCTGGCGCTTCAACACGCCTGAACGCTCAGCAACCATCAGCCCCAGATTGCGCATAATCCGCAACGGCGCCACCTGATTACTGAAGGTAAAGTAAAACAGATCCATCCCGCTTTGCATCAGCAAATTGTCTCTCTGCCGCTGGCGTTGATAACGCAGCAGCGTCGCTTCAGACGCCCAGTTCTCCGCGCGCGCGCGCGACGCCGTCAGCGTCTCAATCAGCGCATCCACATCGCGATAGCCCAGATTCACCCCCTGCCCCGCCAGCGGATTGATGGTATGCGCGGCGTCGCCCACCAGCGCCAGCCCCGGCAATACATAGCGCGTGGCATGGCGTCGCACCAGCGGGAAGGCACCTGCGGTAACGGGCGTCACCTGGCCCAGCCGTGCGGGAAAGTGCGCGTGAATCTCTTTTTCCAGTTGCAGCATGTTCATTGCCTGAAGCTGCCGAATACGCGCTGGTTTGTCATACCACACCAGCGAAGCCCAACCGTCAAAAAGAGGAAGAAAGGCGCGCGGGCCGTCCGGCGTGAACTGTTGCCAGGTGCAATCTCCCGCGTCGCGTCCGCATTTGACGCTAATCAGCATGCAGGATTGCGTATAATTCCAGCCGTGAATGCCAATGCCGGCGAGCTGGCGTACCTGTGAGTTAGCGCCATCGGCGCCCACCACCAGCCGCGCGGAAACCGTTTTACCGCCCTCCAGCCGCAGATGCCATCCGCCGCTGTGCGGCTGCAAATCGCTCAGCCGCGCCGGGGAGAGTATATTTACCTGCTGCCGTTGCAAACGCTCCCACAGCGCGCGCTGTAACACGCTGTTTTCCACCATATAGCCCAGTTCCGGCAGGCCAAGCGATTGTGCATCAAAGTTCACGCGCGCGGAGTGCCACTCCCAGGTTTCCAGCCGGCGGTAAGGCGCGCAGCGCATTTGCTGCACAGCCTGCCACACGTCAAGCTGCTTAAGCAGCCCCACCGATGCGGCGCCGATGGCGGAGATCCTGAGGTCAGGCTGGCTGTCGCAGTCAAACTCTGCCGGTGCCTGCTGTTCAAGCACCAGCACTGTGAAGCCTTGCGCGGTAAGCCCGCTGGCCAGCGCGGCGCCCACCATGCCGCCGCCCACAACGGCGATATCATATTTCGGTATTGAATCTGGCATGATCGTTATCCTGTCCCATGGACGGCCCCTGTCTTTTATACGCTCAGAAGCGGTTCTTTTACGCGTAGTGTAACGGAATTTGCCATACCATTACGCTTTAAAAGGTCGTACGCTGGTCACAACCGCGTCAAAGCATTACAATACGCGCCCTGCACCTTGTTCCGCATGATAAACGGCAATCAGATGACTAAAAAACTGCATATCAAAACCTGGGGCTGCCAGATGAATGAGTATGATTCATCCAAAATGGCTGACCTGTTAAACAGCACCCACGGATTCATCCTGACAGACGCAGCAGAAGAAGCCGACGTTCTGCTGCTCAACACCTGTTCAATCCGTGAAAAGGCCCAGGAAAAGGTATTCCATCAGCTTGGTCGCTGGAGAACACTCAAGGAAAGCAACCCGGATTTAATTATCGGCGTCGGCGGCTGTGTGGCATCGCAGGAAGGCGATCACATCCGCCAGCGCGCCAGCTATGTCGATATCGTTTTCGGCCCGCAAACCCTGCACCGTCTGCCGGAAATGATCAACACCGTCGCCGGTTCAAAAAGCCCGGTAGTGGATATCAGCTTCCCTGAAATCGAAAAGTTCGATCGCCTGCCTGAACCGAAAGCGGACGGCCCGACGGCGTTTGTTTCCATTATGGAAGGCTGTAACAAATACTGTACCTTCTGCGTCGTACCTTATACGCGCGGCGAAGAAGTGAGCCGTCCATGCGACGATATCCTGTTTGAGATAGCCCAGCTGGCGGCGCAGGGCGTGCGTGAAGTGAACCTCCTCGGCCAGAACGTCAATGCCTATCGCGGCGAGACGTTTGAAGGCGAGGTCTGCACGTTTGCCGATCTGCTGCGTCTGGTGGCGGCCATTGACGGTATCGATCGCATTCGCTTCACCACCAGCCATCCTATCGAATTTACCGATGATATTATTGAGGTTTACCGCGACACGCCTGAGCTGGTGAGCTTCCTGCACCTGCCGGTGCAGAGCGGTGCCGATCGTATTCTGACGCTGATGAAGCGCGCGCATACGGCGCTGGAATATAAATCGATCATCCGCAAACTGCTCGCCGCGCGTCCCAACATTCAGATCAGCTCAGATTTCATCATCGGCTTCCCTGGCGAAACCCAGCAGGATTTCGAGCAGACCATGAAACTGATCGGCGATGTCAATTTCGATATGAGCTTCAGCTTTATCTACTCGGCGCGCCCCGGCACGCCGGCGGCAGATCTGCCAGACGACGTGCCTGAAGAAGAGAAAAAGCAGCGTCTGTGGATACTTCAGGAACGTATCAATCAGCAGGCAATGGCCTGGAGCCGACGCATGGTGGGCACCGTTCAGCGCATTTTAGTGGAAGGCACCTCGCGTAAAAACGTGATGGAGCTGTCAGGACGCACCGAAAACAACCGCGTGGTCAACTTTGAAGGCACGCCTGAGATGGTGGGTAAGTTCGTGGATGTGGAGATCGTTGACGTCTATTCAAACTCGCTGCGCGGCGTGGTGGTGAGAAGTGAAGACCAGATGGATCTGCGCAGCATGGAAACGCCTGCATCCGTCATCGCGCGTACGCGCAAAGAAAATGAGCTGGGCGTCGGTACTTTCCAGCCCTGATCGCTAATGAATGCGGCGGGCCTTCCGGGTTCGCTGCATCTATTCACCGCGTTACACTTGCTTTCTGAAAGCAGCGCCCAAATATCTTTTCCTGCGCTTGCGCATTAGCGCACAGCCATAAATAATTCTCCTGTGACATGGCGGTTAACCGCAGCGATGTCCCGATGAAAATGCCATCCTTAACTGGCCCTGAGCGACCCAAAGGATTAGTTTGAATATTGAAACACGAGAAATCACTTTAGAACCTGCCGACAATCGACGTCTGCTCAGCCTGTGCGGCCCCTTCGACGACAATGTGAAACAACTTGAACGTCGTCTGGGCATTGAGATCAACCGTCGCGACAATGTTTTCAAACTGGTCGGCAAGTTGCTAAACGTCAATGCTGCTGCGAACATCCTGCGCGATCTGTACGTCGATACCGCCCCGATTCGCGGTAACGTGCCTGATATCGATCCTGAGCAGATCCATCTCTCAATTAAAGAGAGCCGGGTGCTGGAGCAGTCTGACGACAGCGTGCCGGAGTACGGTAAGGCGGTAAATATCAAGACCCGCCGCGGTGTGATTAAACCGCGCACGCCGAACCAGGCACAGTACGTCGCGAATATCCTCGATCATGATATTGCCTTCGGGGTGGGCCCGGCGGGCACCGGGAAAACCTATCTTGCCGTCGCCGCCGCCGTTGATGCGCTGGAACGTCAGGAAGTTCGTCGTATTCTGCTGACTCGTCCCGCCGTTGAAGCTGGCGAGAAGCTCGGTTTTTTACCGGGCGATCTGAGTCAAAAAGTGGATCCTTACCTGCGTCCGCTGTATGACGCCCTGTTCGAGATGCTGGGTTTCGAGCGCGTTGAAAAACTCATCGAGCGCAACGTGATTGAGGTCGCCCCGCTGGCCTATATGCGCGGCCGCACGCTCAATGACGCTTTTATCATTCTCGATGAGAGCCAGAACACCACCATTGAGCAGATGAAAATGTTTCTGACCCGCATCGGCTTCAACTCAAAGGCGGTGATCACCGGCGACGTCACGCAGATTGACCTGCCACGCAATCAGAAATCGGGCCTGCGTCACGCTATCGAGGTGCTCGCGGAGGTGGAAGAGATCAGCTTTAACTTCTTCCACAGCGAAGACGTGGTACGCCATCCGGTGGTTGCACGCGTGGTTGTCGCCTATGAAGCATGGGAAGCCGCTGAGCAGAAACGCCGAGACGCCCAGGCGGAAGAGCGCAAACGTGAAGCGCTGGCGCTTCAACTGGCCGCGCAGGAGCAGAAATGAGCGTGGTGATCCTGGATCTTCAGCTTGCCTGCGACAGCGCGGAAGGGCTTCCGCCTGAAGCTGATTTTCAACGCTGGCTGGAAGCGGTTCTGCCCCAGTTCCAGGCAGAAAGTGAAGTGACGATTCGCGTGGTTGACGAGGCCGAAAGCCATACGTTGAACCACACCTATCGCGGAAAGGACAAGCCTACCAACGTGCTCTCTTTCCCGTTTGAAGCGCCGCCCGGCATTGAACTGCCGCTGCTCGGCGATCTGATTATTTGTCGTCAGGTGGTAGAGAAAGAAGCCGTTGAACAGGATAAACCCTTGCTGGCGCACTGGGCGCATATGGTCATTCACGGCAGTCTGCACCTGCTGGGCTATGACCATATAGACGATGATGAAGCCGAAGAGATGGAATCGATTGAAACCGAGATAATGCTTGCTCTTGGTTATGACGACCCGTACATTTCGGAGAAAGCGTAATCCTGATTTTATCGTCCCGGCCGTGCCTTTGCCGGTAAGGGACACTTCCCCCTCACAACATGAGTGACAGAAACCAAAACGCCATGAGCGATGACCATTCACAGAATAATGACAGTCCCGGCAGTAAAAAGGGATTTTTCACCCTTATCCTCAATCAGCTTTTTCACGGCGAACCCAAAAACCGTGACGACCTGCTGGAACTCATCCGCGATTCCGAGCAGAACGACCTGATCGATCCCGATACCCGCGATATGCTCGAAGGGGTGATGGATATCGCCGAGCAGCGCGTGCGCGATATCATGATCCCCCGCTCCCAGATGATTACCCTTAAGCGTAACCAGACCTTAGAAGAGTGTCTGGAGGTGATTATTGAGTCGGCACATTCCCGTTTTCCGGTGATCAGCGAAGACAAAGATCACGTTGAAGGCATCCTGATGGCGAAGGATTTGCTGCCTTTTATGAGCAGCGAGTCGGCGCCGTTCAGCATGGAAGAGGTTCTGCGCCCCGCCGTCGTGGTGCCGGAAAGCAAGCGCGTTGACCGCATGCTGAAAGAGTTTCGCTCGCAGCGCTATCACATGGCGATTGTGATTGATGAATTCGGCGGCGTCTCCGGCCTGGTGACGATTGAAGATATTCTGGAGCTGATCGTTGGCGAAATTGAAGATGAATATGACGATGAAGAAGATCGCGATATCCGTCAGCTCAGCCGTCACACCTATACTATCCGCGCCCTGACGCCTATCGAAGATTTCAATGACGTCTTTGAAACCAGCTTCAGCGATGAAGAGGTCGACACCATCGGCGGTCTGGTGATGCAGGCGTTTGGTCACCTCCCTGCGCGCGGCGAAAGCATTGAAATTGACGGCTATCACTTTAAGGTCGCTATGGCCGACAGCCGTCGTATTATTCAGGTTCATGTCAGGATCCCGGAAGACGCACCGCAACCCATAATGGAAGAATAATCGCTCTATGGCTATTGCCTCTTTATATCAGCGCCAGCGCGTTCGCCTTTTGCTGGCGCTGCTGACGGGTGCCGTTGGCACGTGCGCATTTTCACCGTATGATTTTTGGCCCGCAGCAATTGTTTCGCTGTCTGGCCTGCTGGGCCTGACGCTTAACCGCTCGACGCGTCAGGCAAGTGCGATTGGTTTTGTCTGGGGCCTTGGCCTGTTTGGCAGCGGTATTAATTGGGTCTACGTCAGTATCGCAACCTTTGGCGGCATGCCGGGGCCGATCAACGTTTTCCTCGTCATTCTGCTTGCGGCTTACCTGGCGCTTTATCCGCTGCTGTTCACCGCGCTGCTTAATCGCCTGTTTCCCGCCGCCAGCGTTGTGCGGCTGGTGATTGCCGCGCCGGTGCTGTGGCAGGTCACTGAGTTTTTGCGCGGCTGGATATTGACCGGTTTTCCGTGGCTTCAGTTTGGCTACAGCCAGATAAACGGCCCGCTAAAAGGCCTGGCGCCGCTGGTTGGCGTTGAAGGAATTACCTTCCTTCTTTCTGTTATTTGCGGCCTGATGGTTTTCGCCATGGTTAAGCGCCGCTGGGTTGCGGGAATGGCGGCCTTTGCCGTGCTGCTGCTTCCCTGGCCCATGCAGCAAATAAGCTGGTACCAGCCTGAACCGGATCGCGCTGTCGACGTCGCGCTGGTGCAGGGAAACATTCCGCAATCCATGAAGTGGGATCCTCAGCAGTTGATCAACACGCTGAAAACCTACACCTCTCTGAGCCGCCCGCTGGTGGGCAAAACTCCGCTGATCGTCTGGCCGGAATCCGCTATTCCCGATCTGGAAAGCAATCAGCAACCGTTTCTCACCACCATCGATCGTGAGCTGCGCGCCAGCGGAAGCAGTCTGGTAACCGGCATTGTCGATTCGCGCCTGGAAAACAATCGCTATCACGATTACAACTCAATTATCGTACTGGGCGGCGAGCAGCCTTACAGCTACAACAGCCAGAATCGCTATCAAAAGAATCATCTGGTGCCGTTCGGAGAGTTTGTGCCGCTGGAAACCCTACTGCGGCCGCTCGCGCCGTTTTTCGATCTGCCAATGTCTTCCTTCAGCCGGGGCGCCTATGTTCAGCCGCAGTTAAAGGTAGCCGGGATGCGACTCACGGCGGCCATCTGCTATGAAATCGTGCTTGGCCAGCAGGTCAGGGATAACTTCCGCCCCGACACGGACTTTTTGTTAACTATTTCTAACGACGCCTGGTTTGGTCACTCTATCGGGCCATGGCAGCATTTCCAGATGGCCAGAATGCGCGCGCTTGAGCTGGGTCGTCCGCTGTTGCGCGCCACCAATAATGGCGTAACGGCAGTGATTGATGCCAACGGCGATGCGGAGGAGATGATCCCGCAGTTTACCACGCAGGTTTTGACGGCTCAGGTGACGCCAACACGGGGGCTGACGCCGTATGCGCGCTTTGGCAACCTGTCGGTCTGGATAGTGACCGCGCTGTTTGCTGTTATCGCTGCGATCGTCAGCGTAAGAAAACGCCGTTAATCTTTAAACGCTGAATTCATCACGGATTCAGCGTTTTTTCTCTCTTCCAGTCCCTCCTCCCTGTCCTATCTGGCATGACCTTTGCAAAATATTACGGCGAAATCGCTTTAAAACCGCCGTGACGCCCGGTTAACGATACTTTTGCACCATAAAAGCTCACCCGATGCGCCATAAAAGCGCAGCGTGGCAGAAATGCCATTATTTGGTGCGGGGCATCTCGCAAAAAAGAAACTTTCCTGTTTCATATTGTTAACAATCAGCTATGTTATGGCTGTTCAAAGCGCGTTACGGCTTGGGATTTGAAAGAAAGCAGCAGGCAATAAACATAACATCATAATCGGCACGTTTTTTGCGCGCCACACAATGAAGGAGTTAGAGATGAAATTACGGAAACTGGGACTTTGCCTGGCTCTGGCGGGTCTGGCATCCGGTATTGCTCGTGCAGAAGACGCACCGCAGATGTCCACGCTGGATAAAGTTGCCAAAAATGGCGTTATCGTTGTCGGTCATCGCGAGTCATCTGTACCTTTCTCTTACTATGATAACCAGCAAAAAGTCGTTGGCTACTCTCAGGATTATTCAAACGCCATTGTGGCAGCTATCAAAGCCAAACTGAATAAGCCCGACCTTCAGGTAAAAATGCTGCCAATCACCTCGCAAAACCGTATTCCGCTGCTGCAAAACGGCACCTATGATTTTGAATGTGGTTCCACCACCAATAACCTCGAACGTCAGAAACAGGCCGCTTTTTCCGATACCATCTTTGTTATCGGCACGCGCCTGCTGGTGAAAAAAGGCGGCCCGATTAAAGACTTCGCGGACCTGAAAGGGAAAACCGTGGTTGTTACTTCCGGCACCACGTCTGAAATTCTGCTCAACAAGCTGAACGACGAGAAAAAAATGAGCATGCGCATCATCAGTGCGAAGGATCATGGCGACTCCTTCCGCACGCTGGAAAGCGGTCGTGCCGTTGCTTTCATGATGGATGACGCACTGCTGGCCGGTGAACGCGCTAAGGCCAAAAAACCTGACAACTGGGACATTATCGGCACGCCACAATCCAAAGAAGCCTATGGCTGTATGCTGCGCAAAGGCGATGCAGACTTTAAAAAGCTGATGGATGACACCATCGCCAAAGCACAGACTTCCGGCGAAGCGGAAAAATGGTTTGATAAGTGGTTTAAGCAGCCTATTCCACCTAAAAATCTGAACATGGATTTTTCGCTGTCGGATGACATGAAAGCAACGTTCAAAACGCCGAACGACAAAGCGCTTAACTAAATAAAGAAAATAAGGGCGGCTCATGTCGCCTTCTGATTGTTGAATACGGGCCGGACAGACACCCCGACCGCAGGCTGCGCTGACAGCGGCTGACGTTGGGTTTACTGAACGCGGTGGTCGTTCCCCATCGCGTCCGGATACAGGCTCTCACCAATCTTCAGGGTAGCTTCGCTACCCTTTTTTTAACGGAGTACGTTATGTCAATCGATTGGAACTGGGGCATTTTTTTACAACAGGCTCCGTTCGGGAACACCACCTATCTGGGCTGGCTGTGGTCAGGCTTCAAGGTGACGCTTGCCGTCTCTTTTTGCGCCTGGATACTCGCCTTCTGCGTCGGCTCTCTGTTTGGTATTCTGCGCACCGTCCCTAACCGCCTGCTCTCCGGGATCGGCACCTGCTACGTGGAACTGTTTCGTAACGTTCCGCTGATCGTGCAGTTCTTTATCTGGTATCTGGTGATACCTGAACTGCTGCCAGAAGATATTAGCATCTGGTTTAAGTCCGAACTGGATCCTGACATCCAGTTCTTTGTCTGTTCCGTCTGTTGCCTGGGTCTGTTTACCGCTGCCCGCGTCTGCGAGCAGGTTCGCGCCGCTATTCAGTCGCTGCCGCGTGGACAAAAGAACGCCGGCCTGGCCATGGGGCTGACGCTGCCACAAACCTATCGCTATGTGCTGCTGCCGAACGCTTATCGCGTTATCGTGCCGCCGATGACATCAGAAATGCTGAACCTGGTGAAAAACTCCGCTATCGCCTCAACCATTGGTCTGGTTGATATGGCCGCGCAGGCGGGCAAGCTGCTCGACTACTCCGCACACGCTTATGAATCCTTCACTGCCATTACCGTGGCCTATATCGCTATTAATCTGGTGGTGATGTTTTTGATGAGCCTGGTGGAGCGAAAAGTCCGGTTGCCCGGTGGAATGGGAGGTAAATAATGTACGAATTTGACTGGAGCACCATCGCGCCGAACCTGCCCTACCTGATTAACGGCATGATCATCACGTTGAAAATCACCGTGACCGCGGTGATATTTGGCATCGTCTGGGGAACCCTTCTGGCGGTAATGCGCCTGTCGCGCTTTAAGCCGATCAGCTGGTTCGCCCGGCTTTACGTAAACCTGTTCCGCTCGGTGCCGCTGGTCATGGTGCTGCTGTGGTTTTACCTGGTTGTACCCAGCTTTTTACAACAGGTGCTGGGCCTGTCGCCAAAAACCGATATTCGCCTGATTTCCGCTATGGTCGCCTTTTCACTCTTTGAGGCCGCCTACTATTCGGAAATTATCCGTGCCGGGATCATCAGTATTGCTCGCGGACAGGGGAGCGCTGCGCTGGCGCTTGGCATGACGTCGTGGCAATCAATGCAGCTGATCATCCTGCCGCAGGCCTTTCGCGCCATGGTGCCGCTGCTGCTCACGCAGGGTATCGTGCTGTTTCAGGATACCTCACTGGTCTACGTGCTCAGTCTTGCCGACTTCTTCCGTACCGCCGACACCATCGGCATCAACAACGGTACCGAAATCGAAATGGTGCTGTTTGCCGGTGCGGTTTACTTTGTTATCAGCCTTAGCGCTTCACTGTTGGTCAGCTATTTAAAGAAAAAAAGGACAGTTTAAATGATTTCCCTGAAAAACGTTTCTAAGTGGTATGGTCACTTTCAGGTGCTGACCGACTGCTCAACCGAAGTGAAAAAAGGCGAAGTGGTCGTGGTTTGTGGCCCGTCCGGTTCGGGTAAATCCACGCTGATAAAAACGGTGAACGGCCTGGAGCCGATTCAGCAAGGCAGCATTGAAGTGAACGGCATTGCCGTGAACGATAAGCGCACGAATCTGGCCCAGCTACGCTCAAAAGTCGGCATGGTGTTTCAGCATTTCGAGCTGTTTCCTCATCTGTCCATTATTGAGAATCTGACCATTGCCCAGGTCAAAGTACTCAAGCGCAACAAAGAAGCCGCGCGGCAAAAGGGGCTGAAACTGCTGGAGCGCGTTGGACTTTCAGCGCATGCCAACAAGCATCCCGGCCAGCTTTCCGGCGGTCAGCAGCAGCGTGTGGCAATCGCCCGCGCGCTCTGTATGGATCCCATCGCCATGCTGTTCGATGAGCCAACTTCCGCGCTTGACCCGGAGATGATCAACGAAGTGCTGGACGTCATGGTGGAACTGGCCAACGAAGGCATGACCATGATGGTGGTGACGCACGAAATGGGCTTCGCTCGTAAAGTGGCTAACCGGGTGATCTTTATGGATGAAGGGAAAATCGTGGAGGATTCGCCAAAAGATGCGTTCTTTAACGATCCGGCATCCGATCGCGCTAAGGACTTCCTGGCGAAAATCCTGCATTAACGTAGCGCCTGCCGGGCGGATTAGCCCCGCCCGGCAGATTTACGGTTCGAAAGGCTGGCGCTGGAACTGATCGTTCCCGCACTCCGGACAGCGGGTCAGCGTTTCTGCCGTGTAAATTGCCCGTGTGAAGCGGCATTTTTCACAGACCAGATTGCCCAATCCCACCACTTCACCGCTCTGATAGACACCATGATGGTTCAGATCCTGAAAGACTTCACGCCATTCCAGCTGGCTTTTGTCGGTAATATCGGCCAGTTCTTTCCAAACGCTTTCACGAATAACCCGTAAAAAGACGCTGTCGCCAGCATCAACATGACGTTCGGTATAGCTGCGGGCAAACTCTTCCAGATCGCGGCGCACGGCGCGCACGACATCGTCAATCTGACTGTCGGTCAATTCGCCGCGATTGATCATCCGTAGCCTCGCGCTCTCAACCAGTGCATCAATATCATGCTCGCCCTGGTTAATGCGTTCGGTCAGTGATGCAACCAGTTCCTGATAATACTGAGCAACCTTGTTCATTTTTTCTCCTTAACGTACCGGCACGTTAGCGTTTTAATTTTAGCGGTAAAACGACAACTGTGAGGGAAAGCAGCGGAGAAATAACGTTCTGGTGCTAAAAGATGGGATAAAACAGGGCCGCCTGCCCGCGTTGATCGCGGTACGGGCAGGCAGCCTGAACAGATTAGCCGCCGCCAACCGGGTTAGCGCCGTTTCCGCCGCTGCCAATTGAGGAGCCCGCGCCCGCACCGTTTCCACCGCTGCCTATTGAAGAGCCCGCACCTGCGCCGTTAATGGCACTGACCGCATCCGCCATGCTGTCAGCCACACTGTCATTATGGCGAGTGTCAGACTGCGACTGGGATACCGAGTGAACGCTGGCCAACGCCACAGAACTGGTTAACGTCAGTGCGACTGCCAGTAGCGAACGTTTAATTGGATTCATAAAATCTCCCGGCACAGAGGCCATTAGTTGAACGTAAAATTCCCTTTCTTTTCAGTTGAAATCACGCCCTGTTGATGTTCATAAGTGTTCATTCCCTGCGCCGGGTTCCTGATAATTTTTGCGAAGCAGATAACTTATTGTTTACTGAGCGATTAGGCAGACAGCTTTTTTTGCCTGCCGCCTTCCACCTTTATGAGAAATGGCCGTCAGCAGGGCGGTTACTGTTGTTGCGCTGAGTGCTTATCAGCTATGCTATGCGGATCTTAACGAACACAGCAAAAGTTAACTCTTTGTCGTTTCAAAACCAACATGCTTACGGACAAAGAGAAGAGCGCTTATTTACAAAGGATCACAGGCTGCCATGCAAGAGCAATACCGCCCGGAAGAGATAGAATCCCACGTTCAGCACCATTGGGAAGAGAAGCAAACCTTTAAAGTTACGGAAGATGAAGGCAAAGAGAAGTATTACTGCCTCTCCATGCTGCCCTATCCTTCTGGCCGCCTGCATATGGGCCACGTACGCAATTACACCATCGGCGACGTTATTTCCCGCTACCAGCGCATGCTGGGTAAAAACGTGCTGCAACCTATCGGCTGGGATGCCTTTGGTCTGCCCGCGGAGGGCGCGGCGGTAAAGAACAATACCGCGCCCGCGCCCTGGACCTACGACAACATTGATTACATGAAAAACCAGCTGAAGCTACTGGGCTTTGGCTATGACTGGAGCCGTGAACTGGCAACCTGTCAGCCTGAATATTACCGCTGGGAACAGTGGTTCTTTACCCGCCTGTATGAAAAAGGTCTGGTCTACAAAAAAACGTCCGCCGTTAACTGGTGTCCTCATGACCAGACGGTGCTGGCGAACGAACAGGTTATTGATGGCTGCTGCTGGCGCTGCGATACGCCGGTTGAGCGTAAAGAGATCCCGCAGTGGTTTGTCAAAATTACCGCCTACGCCGATGAACTGCTCAGCGATCTGGACACGCTGGAGAGCTGGCCTGAGCAGGTCAAAACCATGCAGCGTAACTGGATTGGGCGCTCAGAAGGCGTTGAAATCACCTTTGACGTTGCTGAAAGCAGCGAAAAGGTGACCGTCTACACTACGCGCCCCGACACTTTTATGGGTGCCACCTATCTCGGCGTTGCGGCTGGCCACCCGCTGGCTGCGCAAGCGGCAGCCTCTAATCCGGCGCTGGCCGACTTCATCGCCGAGTGCCGCAATACCAAAGTTGCCGAAGCGGAAATGGCGACCATGGAGAAAAAAGGCATGGCAACCGGTTTATACGCCGTGCATCCGCTCAGCGGCGAAAGGCTGCCGGTGTGGGTCGCCAACTTCGTGCTGATGGAGTACGGCACGGGTGCCGTTATGGCGGTTCCTGCCCACGATCAGCGCGACTGGGAGTTTGCCACCAAATATAACCTGACGATCAAGCCTGTGATCCTCGCCGCCGACGGCAGCGAACCGGATATCAGTGCAGCCGCGCTGACTGAGAAAGGCACGCTGTTTAATTCAGGTGAATTTGACGGACTTTCCTATCAAGACGGCTTCAATGCCATTGCTGACAAACTGGCTGAGAAAGGTGTCGGTGAACGCAAAGTAAACTACCGACTGCGCGACTGGGGCGTGTCCCGTCAGCGCTACTGGGGCGCGCCTATCCCCATGGTAACCCTGGAAGACGGCACGGTGATGCCCACGCCAGCAGATCAGTTACCGGTTATTCTGCCGGAAGACGTCACCATGGACGGCATCACCAGCCCAATTAAAGCCGATCCTGAGTGGGCAAAGACCACCGTAAACGGCCAGCCCGCTCTGCGCGAAACGGACACCTTCGATACGTTCATGGAGTCATCGTGGTATTACGCTCGCTATACCTGCCCGGACTATGACCAGGGGATGCTGGATCCCGCTGCGGCCAATTACTGGCTGCCGGTCGATCAGTACGTTGGCGGTATTGAGCACGCGATTATGCACCTGCTCTACTTTCGCTTTTATCATAAGCTGCTGCGCGATGCGGGCCTGGTGACGTCTGACGAACCGGCCAAACGCCTGCTGTGTCAGGGCATGGTACTGGCCGATGCGTTCTGGTATCACGGCGTGAACGGCGAGCGCAATTGGGTTTCTCCGGTTGACGTCACCGTGGAGCGCGACGAAAAAGGACGTATCGTCAAAGCAACCGATACGACCGGCCGTGAACTGGTTTACGCGGGCATGAGCAAAATGTCCAAGTCGAAAAATAACGGTATCGACCCGCAGGTAATGGTTGAGCGTTACGGCGCCGATACCGTTCGCCTGTTTATGATGTTCGCCTCCCCCGCCGATATGACGCTGGAGTGGCAGGAGTCAGGCGTTGAAGGGGCTAACCGGTTCCTGAAGCGCGTCTGGAAACTGGTGTATGAACACACCAGCAAAGGCGTTGTCGCCGCATTAAACGTGGCGACTCTGAACGACGAACAGAAATCACTGCGTCGCGATTTGCATAAAACAATTGCTAAAGTTTCCGATGACATTGGACGCCGTCAGACCTTCAATACGGCCATTGCCGCTATTATGGAGCTGATGAATAAACTGGCGCGCGCGCCGCAAGAATCAGAGCAGGATCGCGCGCTGATGCAGGAAGCGCTGCTTGCCGTTGTCCGTATGCTTTATCCTTTCACACCGCATGCCAGCTTTACGCTGTGGCAGACGCTTGGCGGCATCGAAGATATCGATAATGCCGCCTGGCCTGAAGCTGATGAACAGGCAATGGTGGAAGATTCCATACTGGTTGTTGTACAGGTCAATGGTAAAGTACGTGGCAAAATAACCGTTGCGGCGGACGCCACGCAGGAGCAGGTGCAAGCGCGTGCCGCAGAGGAACATCTGGTCGCCAAATATCTTGCTGGCGTCACCATCCGTAAAGTGATTTACGTACCGGGCAAGCTGTTAAATCTGGTCGTGGGTTGATGTCAGGAGGAACTGTGCGACATCCGATTATCTCTGTGTTTGTCAGTCTGCTGGTGTTGATCACCGCAGGCTGCGGCTTTCATCTTCGCGGTACAACGTCTGTACCGCCTGAAATGAAAACAATGATTCTGGACACCAACGATCCTTACGGGCCGCTGACCCGCGCCGTTCGTGAGCAGCTTCGCCTGAACGACGTGACCATTCTTGATGATGCCGGGCTGCGCAAAGATGTCCCTTCGCTGCGCCTGATGGGAGAAACTCAGGGGCGTGATACGGCCTCGATTTTCCAGGACGGTAAAACGGCGGAGTACTCGCTGGTCATGACGGTCAGAGCACAGGTTCTGGTGCCGAATAAAGGCATCTATCCAATCAGTGCGACGGTTTATCGTTCATTCTTCGATAACCCGCTGGCCGCGCTGGCGAAGGACTCGGAGCAGACCATTATCACCAGTGAAATGCGCGCTCAGGCCGCACAACAGCTGGTGCGTAAGCTGCTGACGGTACACGCCGCAGAGGATGACAGTTCGATCAATACGCTGGACGCCACGCCTGCGGCTGTTGATGAGAACTCGCCTGAATCGATGCTCCCCAACAACTCGCTGGCAAGATGATCAGGGTTTATCCCGAACAGCTCGGCGCGCAGCTCAATGAAGGACTGCGCGCCTGTTATATTCTTACCGGCAATGAGCCGCTGTTGCTTCAGGAGTCGCAGGATACCGTCCGCAACGCCGCGCAGCAGCAGGGCTTCACCGAACATTTCAGTATGGCGGTTGAGGCCAACACCGACTGGGAAGCGATCTTTTCTGCCTGTCAGTCGCTGAGCCTGTTTGCCAGCCGGCAGACGCTGCTCCTCACCCTCCCCGAAAATGGTCCAAACGCAGCGATGAGCGAACAGCTTGTTACGCTCTCCACGCTGCTTCATGCTGATATCCTGCTGCTGCTTCGCGCGGCGAAGATCACCAAAGCCCAGGAAAACAGCGCCTGGTTCAAAGCACTGAGCGCGCAGGCTGTGATGGTGCCGTGCCAGACGCCGGAACCGGCGCAGCTTCCACGCTGGGTATCGGCCAGGGCGAAAAAGTATAAACTCACGCTGGATGACGCGGCCACACAGCTTCTTTGCTACTGTTACGAGGGCAATCTGTTGGCGCTGACGCAGGCGCTGGAGCGGCTTTCATTGCTCTGGCCCGACGGCAAGCTCACGCTGCCGAGAGTGGAAGAAGCGGTTAACGATGCGGCACATTTCACGCCGTTCCACTGGGTGGATGCGCTTCTGGCCGGAAAAAGCAAACGGGCGAGGCATATTCTCAGGCAGATGAAGGCAGAGGATAGCGAGCCGGTCATTCTGTTACGCACGCTGCAACGCGAGGTGATGACATTGCTGACGCTTCAGCGCCAAAGCGCCACCACGCCGCTCAGAGCGCTGTTTGACAAACATCGCGTCTGGCAGAATCGCCGACCGCTGTTTTCTGAGGCGCTTCAGCGATTATCGGCAAGGCAGCTTGCTCAGGCCATCAGGCTGCTGACGCGCATTGAGATCTCCCTCAAACAGGATTATGGCCAGGACGTGTGGCCAGAACTGGAAACGTTAACGCTGCTGCTCTGTAGCCCCTCTTTTCCGGAAAGTTTTTGTGATGTCTGAGCCACTTCATGCGCTTCTTGGCGGCACTTTCGATCCCATTCACTATGGCCATCTCAGACCGGCTGAGGCGCTGGCCGCGCAGATCGGTCTGAAGAGCGTCACGCTGCTGCCAAATAACGTGCCGCCGCATCGGCCTCAGCCAGAGGCGTCATCGCAACAGCGTGCGGAAATGGTGCGACTGGCCGTTGCCGATGCACCGCTTTTTAACGTCGACCTGCGCGAAATGCAGCGCGAAACGCCTTCGTGGACAATTGATACGTTAACGGCGCTGCGGGCAGAGCGCGGAAACGATCAACCCCTGGCGTTTATTATCGGGCAGGATTCACTGCTAAGCTTACATAAGTGGCATCGCTGGCAGGATCTGCTTAAGGTGTGTCATTTGTTGGTTTGCAAACGTCCTGGCTATAACAGCACGCTGGAAACGACTGAGATGCAGCGCTGGCTGCAACAGCATCAGACGGTCGATCCGCAGTTGCTACATGCCTCACCGGCCGGAAAGGTTTTTCTGGCGACCACGCCGCTGCTGGCCATCTCAGCAACGGAAATTCGCCAGCGGCTTCACCAGAACCAGTCCTGTGATGCGTTATTGCCGCCCGCCGTGCTCTCCTACATCAATGACGCGGGTTTATATCGAAACCCGGTGCCTCATGGTATACTGCGCCGCTAAATTTTCCGGGTTCGCGGAAAAAATCGTCCTGTTTCAGACTTACAAACCCGAGGGGGAACCTTTTGCAAGGTCAAGCACTCCAAGACTTCGTCATTGATAAGATTGACGATCTGAAAGGCCAGAATATCGTCTCTTTAGACGTTCAGGGCAAATCCAGCATTACCGACTGCATGATTATCTGCACCGGCACTTCCACGCGCCACGTGGCCTCGATTGCCGAGCATGTTGTGGAAGAGTCCCGCGCTGCGGGATTACGGCCGCTGGGTGTGGACGGTAAAGCAACCGCTGACTGGATTGTTGTCGATCTCGGTGACGTTATTGTGCACGTTATGCAGGAAGAGAGCCGCCAGCTCTATGAGCTTGAAAAGCTCTGGAGCTGAGCCATGAAGCTGCAACTGATCGCCGTCGGCACGAAAATGCCGGATTGGGTGCAAACCGGCTTCATGGAATATCTGCGTCGCTTTCCCAAAGACATGCCGCTTGAGCTGGTTGAAATACCGGCCGGCAAGCGTGGAAAAAACGCAGACATCAAGCGCATTCTGGAAAAAGAAGGTGAATTGATGCTGGCGGCGACCGGCAAAGGCAACCGTATCGTCACGCTGGATATTCCCGGCCAGCCATGGGAAACGCCGCATCTGGCTGAACAGCTCGAACGCTGGAAACAGGACGGACGAGATGTCAGCCTGCTGATCGGCGGCCCTGAAGGGCTGTCTCCCGCCTGCAAAGACGCAGCGGAACAAAGCTGGTCTCTCTCTGCGCTGACCCTGCCCCATCCGCTGGTACGGGTGCTGGTTGCCGAGAGCCTGTACCGCGCGTGGAGCATTACTGCGAACCATCCTTATCATCGCGAATAGGCGACAGGGTTAACCGGATATACTTAAGCAGCGGATGAAATTACAACGCAACTCATTTCGTGACTATACCGCTGAACAGACGCTGTTTGTTCGCCGGGCGCTGATCGCATTTTTGGGCATTTTGCTGCTCTCCGGCGTGCTGGTGGTTAATCTCTATCATCTTCAGATACTTCGTTACAGCGACTACAGCACGCGATCTAACGCGAACCGTATCAAGCTGGTGCCCGTGGCACCGAGTCGCGGCATTATTTTCGATCGTAACGGTATTCCGCTGGCGCTCAACCGCACCATTTATCAGCTGGAACTGGTGCCGGAAAAAGTGGATAACCTCAAGCAGACACTTGAGGCGCTACGGCCTGTTGTCGATCTCAGCGACGACGATTTGGCCGCGTTTGAAACAGAACGCAAGCGCTCACGTCGTTTTACCTCTATTCCGTTGAAAACCGGTCTGAACGATGTTCAGGTGGCGCGCTTCGCGGTTAACCAGTACGCTTTCCCCGGTGTCGAAGTCAAAGGCTATCAGCGCCGCTACTATCCCTATAATTCCGCCCTCACCCACGTTTTGGGTTATGTATCGAAAATCAACGATCGTGACGTCGAACGCCTCGATAAAGAGGGAAAATGGCCTAACTACGCCGCCACGCATGATATCGGTAAGCTCGGCATTGAGCGCTATTACGAAGACACGCTGCACGGCAAAACCGGTTATGAAGAAGTCGAGGTGAACAACCGCGGCCGGGTAATCCGTCAATTGCACGAGCAGTCGCCGCAGGCCGGACAGGATATTTACCTGACCATCGATCTGAAACTGCAACAGTATATTGAGACGCTGCTGGCGGGCAGCCGCGCCGCGGTAGTGGTGACCGATCCGCGTAATGGCGACATTCTGGCGCTGGTTTCCACACCCAGCTATGACCCTAACCTGTTTGTGGACGGCATCAGCAGCAAAGATTATAACAGGCTGCTAAACGACCCTAACCGTCCATTGATTAACCGCACCACGCAAGGCGCTTACCCGCCGGCATCGACGGTGAAGCCCTATATTGCCGTTTCTGCCCTGACCAGCGGCGTCATCAACCGTAATACCAGCCTGTTCGATCCCGGCTGGTGGCAGCTGCCAGGCTCTGAGAAACGCTTCCGCGACTGGAAACACTGGGGTCACGGTCGTCTGAACGTTACAAAATCGCTGGAAGAGTCCGCGGACACCTTCTTCTATCAGGTGGCGTACGATATGGGTATCGACCGCCTCTCCTCGTGGATGACTAAATTTGGCTACGGCAAGCTTTCCGGCATCGATTTGACGGAAGAGACGCCCGGCAACATGCCGACGCGCGAATGGAAAATGAAGCGCTACAAAAAACCGTGGTATCAGGGCGACACCATCCCGGTGGGTATCGGCCAGGGTTACTGGACGGCGACGCCGGTGCAGATGAATAAGGCGATGATGATCCTGATTAACGACGGTGTCATTAAAACGCCGCACCTGATGATGTCGAGAGTCGTCAATAATGCGAAAGTGCCCTGGCGTGAGCCGGCGGAGCCACCCGTTGCCGATGTCCACTCCGGCTACTGGGAAATTGCGAAAGATGGCATGTATGGCGTGGCGAATCGTCCTAACGGCACGGCGCGGAAGAGCTTTCAGGATGCGCCTTATAAAATCGCCGCCAAGTCCGGTACCGCTCAGGTTTACGGCCTGAAGGCAAATGAAACCTATAATGCGCACAAGATAGCGGAACACTTGCGCGATCATAAGCTGATGACCGCTTTTGCCCCTTACGATAAACCCCGCGTGGCGGTAACGATGATCCTCGAAAACGGCGGCGCCGGCCCGGCAGTAGGCACCATTATGCGCCAGATCCTCGACCACATCATGCTGGGCGATAACAACACTAACCTGCCTGACGCTGCTCCGGTGCCGCCAGGCTATGAAGGTGAATAACGATGAACGATCGTCATCAAAAACGCACGATCTGGGCTAAAATTCACGTCGATCCGACGTTTTTAATCCTGATCGCCGCGCTGCTGATTTACAGTGGATTGGTCATCTGGAGCGCCAGCGGCCAGGATCCGGGCATGATGGAGCGCAAAATCGGTCAGATTGCGATGGGCTTTGTGGTCATGATGGTGATGGCGCAAATTCCGCCGCGCGTCTATGAGGGCTGGGCGCCCTACCTCTATATTGTCTGTGTGATATTGCTGATTGCGGTGGATGCGTTTGGTCACATCAGTAAAGGCGCGCAGCGCTGGCTGGATCTTGGCGTGGTCCGCTTCCAGCCTTCGGAGATTGCCAAAATCGCCGTGCCGCTGATGGTGGCACGTTTTATTAATCGTGACGTATGCCCGCCGACTCTTAAAAACACCGCCATCGCGCTGGTACTGATCTTTATGCCTACGCTGCTGGTCGCGGCGCAGCCGGATCTCGGTACGTCGATCCTGATTGCCGCTTCCGGCCTGTTTGTGTTGTTTCTTTCCGGCATGAGCTGGAAACTGATTGCCGTTGCGGTTCTGCTGGTGGCCGCATTCATACCGGTGCTCTGGTTCTTCCTGATGCACGACTATCAGCGCGCTCGCGTGATGATGCTGCTCGATCCGGAAACCGATCCGCTGGGTGCGGGCTATCATATTATTCAGTCGAAAATTGCCATTGGTTCAGGCGGCCTGCGCGGCAAAGGCTGGCTGCACGGCACCCAGTCGCAGCTTGAGTTTTTACCCGAGCGCCACACCGACTTTATATTTGCCGTGTTAGCCGAAGAGCTTGGCCTGGTCGGCGTACTGGTTCTGCTGATACTCTACGTGCTGCTGATTATGCGTGGGCTGGTGATGGCGGCGCGGGCGCAAACCACCTTTGGGCGCGTGATGGCGGGCGGGCTGATGCTCATTTTCTTTGTGTATGTTTTTGTTAATATTGGCATGGTCAGCGGCATTCTGCCGGTGGTAGGCGTTCCTCTGCCGCTGGTCAGCTACGGAGGCTCTGCTTTAATTGTGCTGATGGCCGGGTTTGGCATTATTATGTCGATTCATACCCACCGGAAACTATTGTCGAAAAGCGTTTAAAGAGGCTTAAACATGCGTAAGGATTGGCTTTGGATTGGCCTGGCGTCGGCACTGCTGGCAGCCTGTACTACAAATGAGCAGCAGGCGCCGGTGCAGCAGAGCCAGCAGCCTGCCTATAACGGGCCGGTGGTGGAAATCGGCGGTGTTGAACCGCGCTATGAACCGGTCAATCCGGCTACGCAGCAGGACTACAGCGTTAACGGTAAAACCTATCGTATTGTTAAAGATCCCGCTAATTTTAGCGAAACCGGCCTGGCGACCTGGTATGGCGAAGAGGCCAACGGCAGCCGTACGGCGACGGGCGAACAGTTTGACCCCGATGCGCTGACTGCCGCGCATCCCACCCTGCCGCTGCCCAGCTATGTTCGTGTAACCAATCTCGCTAACGGCCGGCAAATCGTAGTACGCGTGAACGATCGCGGCCCCTACACGCCGGGGCGGATTATCGACCTCTCCCGCGCCGCTGGCGATCGCCTGAATATCTCTAATAATACGCGTGTGAAGGTGGACTTTATCAACGTCGCGCCCGACGGCACGCTGTCCGGCCCCGGCACCATCGGCACGACCGTGGCAAAACAGAGCTATGCCCTGCCGCCTCGCCCTGACCTTGCCGGCGGCATGACCACTATGGGCGGCGGCGCGTCACAAACAGCGCCAGCGCAGCCTGAGGCGGAAGCTCATCCGGTAGATAACGGCAACCCCGCCGGTGACGAAATGGGTGCGCCGGTGCGTTCCAGCGGCTTTTTAGGCGCTGCGCAGCCTCTGCGCGCTGGCGTGCTGGAAGGCAGTGAGCCTGCACCTGCCGCTGCGCCCGCCGTTGCTGCTGCACCGGTTGCGGCGCCTGTTGCTGACAGCAAGCCAGCCGCCTCTGGCAGCGGCTGGTCGGTACAGGTCGGCGCGCTCAGCGATAGCGCACGTGCCCAGCAGTTGAAGACATCGCTGAGCGACAAATTCGGCGTGCCTGGCGCAGTCAGCAATCAGGGCAACGTCTATCGGGTTCAGCTCGGCCGTTTCTCTTCTCGCCAGCAGGCCGCTGCGCTTCAGCAGCGCTTGCTTAACGAAGCGCAGCAGCAATCTTTTATCACCGCCGCCCCTTAGCAAAGGCAAACTGCTCCGGCATGCCGTCACCGGCCGACTAAACCTGTTACATACTGCCGATAAAGACGGATGCCGGGCGTTACGGCTTTTGCTATAGTGAGTCACTTTTTTTAACTCAGCCCATGGATGTTGTAGTCCTTAACATGAACAATTTCACCTCTTCCCTACTGATCAAACGCCTGACGGCAGGATCGCTGATTGCGCTCAGCCTGACCACTTTCGCTCACGCCGACGACGTCAATATCAAAACCATGATCCCGGGCGTTCCGGATATTGATGCTGAAGCTTACGTCCTGATCGACTACAACTCGGGCAAAGTGCTGGCAGAAAAAAATGCCGATGCGCGTCGCGATCCTGCCAGCCTGACAAAAATGATGACCAGCTACGTGATTGGTCAGGCGGTTAAAGCGGGTAAAATTCATCAGGAAGATGTGGTGACCGTAGGTAAAGACGCCTGGGCAACCGGCAATCCGGTCTTTAAAGGCTCTTCACTGATGTTTCTCAAACCCGGCGACCGCGTACCGGTTTCGCAACTGACCCGCGGCATCGTGCTTCAGTCGGGCAACGACGCCTGCGTGGCAATGGCGGACTATGTTGCCGGTAGTCAGGATGCCTTTGTCGGCCTGATGAATAACTACGTAAAAGCGCTGGGCCTGCAAAACACGCATTTCCAGACCGTTCACGGCCTGGACGCGGAAGGACAGTACAGCTCTGCACGCGACATGGCGCTGATTGGTCAGTCGCTGATCCGCGACGTGCCGGACGAATACGCGGTCTACAGAGAGAAAGAGTTTACCTTCAACAATATCCGTCAGACCAACCGCAACGGCCTGCTCTGGGATACCAGCCTGCACGTTGACGGCATTAAAACCGGCCATACTGAAGCCGCAGGCTACAATCTGGTTGCCTCCGCAACCGAAGGCCAGATGCGTCTGATCTCGGCGGTAATGGGCGGTCACACCTACAAAGGACGTGAAACCGAAAGCAAAAAGCTGCTGACCTGGGGCTTCCGCTTCTTTGAAACCGTTGCGCCGCTCAAAGCCGGCAAAGAGTTTGCGTCCGAGCCGGTCTGGTTTGGCAACAGCGATCGCGTGCAGCTGGGCGTGGAAAAAGATGTCTACCTGACCATTCCGCGCGGCCGCATGAAAGACCTGAAGGCCAGTTACACGCTGAGCAATACTGAACTGCACGCGCCGCTGAAGAAAAATCAGGTTGTCGGCAGTATTAACTTCCAGCTTGATGGCAAAACCATTGAACAGCATCCGCTGGTGGTGCTGAATGACATGCCTGAAGGCGGATTCTTCGGCCGCATCGTTGACTATATCAAGCTGATGTTCCATCACTGGTTTGGTTGATCGGGGCAGCCAGCCCCTCTTGATTTCGTGCTCCACGCCACCATATCTGTGGTATATTCAGACTCCTGCTGCGGCAGGAGTCTTTGTTTTGGCGTTACCGGAGCCCCTATGAAAACCAATCTTAAAGAACTGCTCGAATTCCCCACGCCTTTTACCTACAAAGTCATGGGTCTGGCGCAGCCAGAACTGGTTGATCAAGTGGTTGAAGTTGTCCAGCGCCATGCGCCTGGCGACTACTCTCCCGACATCAAGCCAAGCAGCAAAGGCAACTATCACTCTGTCTCGATCACCATCACCGCCACTCACATTGAGCAGGTGGAAACGCTCTATGAAGAGTTGGGCAAAATTGAAATTGTCCGCATGGTGCTGTAAGAGAGTATGGCGTAAAGAGCGACCGCGCGTCGCTCTTGGCTGACGCAATTTTCACTTCTGAACGGACTGCCCGTTTTGCTGCCAGATACCTTAATTGTTCGTCAACCTGGCCTTCAGCCCTGGGATATCGTCTCACAGGCGATGCATGCCTTTACCGATCGCCGTAACGATGCAACGCCGGACGAGCTGTGGCTGGTTGAACATCATCCCGTTTTTACCCAGGGCCAGGCCGGTAAGGCTGAACATCTGCTGATGCCCGGCGACATTCCCGTGATGCAAAGCGACCGCGGCGGCCAGGTGACCTATCATGGCCCCGGCCAACAGGTGATGTATGTGATGATCAACCTGAAGCGTCGTAAAGTGGGCGTTCGCCAGCTTGTTTCCGCGATTGAACAAACGGTAATTAATACGCTGGCGGACTTCGGCATTGACGCCGCCGCCCGTGCCGATGCGCCTGGTGTTTACGTCAGCGACAAGAAAATTTGCTCGCTGGGGCTACGCATACGCAACGGCTGCTCGTTTCACGGGCTGGCGTTAAATGTGGATATGGATCTGACGCCTTTTCTGCGCATCAATCCCTGCGGCTACGCCGGACTGGAGATGACGCAGTTGAGCGCGCTGCGTCCCGGCGTGACAACGGAAGCGGTGCGTCCGCGGCTGGTTGAACATTTCGCGCGTCTGTTGGCGATACCCTCGCTGAGCTGGCAGAGCGATAACCGCCTGCCCGTTTGGTGACCGCACGTGCGGATTTACAAATCCGTTACATTCCGTGGCTGAAAGTCGTCGCCCGGAATGATATAATTTTGACGCTTTTATCAAAAAAAGTTTAATAACTCATTGCGTTTGATGCGGCTTTTTTGAGCGCATACCAACCTGGACTATGCAAGATTATGAGTAAACCTATACAGATGGAACGCGGCGTAAAGTACCGCGACGCAGACAAAATGGCGCTGATCCCGGTTAAAACGGTGGTCACGGAGCGAACGGAGGTTTTACGTAAACCGGAGTGGATGAAAATCAAACTTCCGGCGGACTCCAGTCGTATCCAGGGCATCAAAGCCGCGATGCGCAAAAACGGTCTGCACTCCGTTTGTGAAGAGGCCTCCTGCCCTAATCTTGCCGAATGCTTCAACCACGGCACCGCAACATTTATGATCCTCGGCGCCATCTGTACGCGCCGCTGCCCGTTCTGCGACGTGGCGCATGGTCGCCCCGTCGCGCCGGACAACAACGAGCCGGAAAAACTGGCACAAACCATCGCCGATATGGGCCTGCGCTACGTGGTTATCACGTCCGTTGACCGAGACGATCTGCGTGACGGCGGCGCACAGCACTTTGCCGACTGTATTTCTGCTATTCGCGTAAAAAACCCGGCGATTAAAATTGAAACGCTGGTGCCCGACTTCCGCGGCAGAATGGATCGCGCGCTGGATATCCTCACCGCCACGCCGCCGGACGTGTTTAACCACAATCTGGAAAACGTGCCGCGCGTGTACCGTCAGGTTCGCCCCGGTGCGAACTATGACTGGTCGCTGAAGCTTCTGGAGCGCTTTAAAGAGGCACATCCTGCTATTCCAACCAAGTCCGGTCTGATGGTGGGCCTGGGCGAAACGAATGCGGAAATTGTTGAGGTGATGCGCGATCTGCGTCGTCACGGCGTGACCATGCTGACGCTGGGACAATATCTCCAGCCAAGCCGTCACCATCTGCCGGTGCAGCGTTACGTCAGCCCGGCGGAATTTGATGAAATGAAAGAGGCCGCGCTGGATATGGGCTTCACGCACGCCGCCTGTGGTCCGTTTGTGCGCTCCTCCTACCATGCGGACATGCAGGCAAAAGGTCTGGAAGTTAAGTAGCGCGTTACATCTGTTTACAGTAACGTGCCGCGCAAAAAAAACGGATGATGGGTCATCCGTTTTTTTTATGGCTTCGCGAGGCGATCAATCTTTATGAACAACCTGCTCAACAGGCTTTTCATCAGCAGCAGGCGTTCTTTTTGCGGACGTATCGTCCTCACTCATGGCTTTTTTAAAGCCTTTAATGGCCGATCCTAAATCGCCACCGAGTGAACGCAGCTTGTTTGTGCCGAACAATAAAACGATCAGCGCGCCGATAATCAGCAGCTTAGCAATACTGATACCTTCCATAAATACCTTCTCTTCAAACCTGACCCGCAACGAGTCGCTTACGGTAAGCTCTATTAACGCGCGGAATGGCGCCTGATACAATCATAATCTGTAACAGAGTAATATTTAGCCCGCAGATAATATCAGATAAAGCGACTCAGGAAAGCCTGAAAGCGTGGATGACGAGGATTGACCAGCACCTCTTCCGGCGGCCCCTGCTCTACAACGACGCCGCCATCCATAAACACCACCCGATCCGCCGCCTCACGAGCAAAGCCAATTTCGTGCGTTACCACCACCATGGTTAACCCCCGATCGGCCAGGGTGCGCATCGTTGCCAGCACCTCGCCGACCAGCTCCGGGTCCAGCGCCGACGTTGGCTCGTCAAACAGCATCAGTTTTGGGCGGATCGCCAGCGCGCGAGCGATGGCTACGCGCTGCTGCTGACCGCCCGACAAATGCTGCGGCCATGCATCGGCTTTATCGCTCAGACCCACCGTCGCCAAAAGCTCCGTCGCCTCGCGGATGGCTTCATCTCGCGGGCGCTTGTGTACGCCAACGGGCGCTTCGATGATATTTTCCAATACCGTCATGTGTGGATAAAGATTGAATTGCTGGAACACCATCCCAATTTCCTGACGCTGGCGGGCGATCTTGCGCGGCGAAAGGCGGTGTAGCTGGCCGTTGCGCAACTCATATCCCACCTGGTGATCACCAACCATAATGGAACCCGCGTTCAGATCCTCAAGATGGTTGATACAGCGCAGCAGCGTTGATTTCCCGGAGCCGGAAGGCCCGAGGATCACCACCACTTCACCGGCCATCACATCCAGGTCGATGCCACGCAGCACCGCATTGTCGCCATAGTTTTTCTGCACGTTTCGCGCCTGGACCAGCGGCTGCATCTCACTCATACATCCTCCCGGGGGAAATAAGGACGATTAACGATGGGTGCCGCCTTGACCGCGGGCGCGCGACGGCGGGCGCTGGAAACCGAGCGACGAACACCCCGCGAATAGTAGCGCTCAATCGCGGACTGGCCGACATTAAGAACCGAGGTGATCAGCAGATACCAGATCACCGCCACCATCAGCATCGGCACCACTTCGAAGGTGCGGTTGTAGACGGACTGTACCGAATAGAGCAGGTCACCCATCGCAATAACGCTCACCAGCGAGGTGGCTTTAATCATACTAATCAACTGGTTACCGCTAGGCGGGATAATCGATCGCATCGCCTGCGGGATAATAATGCGGCGCAGCGCGCGTGCCCGACTCATCCCGAATGCCTGCGTTGTTTCCACCTGCCCCTGATCGACTGAGAGCAGCCCGGCGCGAATAATCTCCGCCATATAGGCCGCTTCATTGAGCGCCAGCCCGGCAATCGCAGCCGTCAGCGGCGTGATCAGATCGTTGGTGTTCCAGGTGGCCCAGGTCGGCCCGCCGAACGGAATACCCAGCGTCACCGTTGGGAACAGGGTGGACATGTTGTACCAGAAGATCAGCTGCACCAGCAGCGGCGTGCCGCGAAAAAACCAGATATAGAGACCCGACAAACCGCTGAGCAGGCGATTATCCGAAAGGCGCGCCACCGCCAACAGCAGCCCCAGCAGCGTGCCAAGGATCATCGACACCACCGTCAAGCCAAGCGTAACCTCAAGCCCCTTGAGAACGGAGCCTTCAGTAAACCACTCAAGCACCACATGCCACTCAAAATTGGGATTGGTTGCCACCAGCCAGAGAAAGTTAGCGGCAATCAGCAGCACCACAATCCAGGAGATCAGGCGACCATAGCGCGGCGCGTTACGGGCCAGCGCCACATCGCGATGCTGTGCGTTTGTCCTGCTCGCGGCGCTTTTATTCATTTTACCTCCCCCTTCGCCAGATTGACGCCAGGTGCTTTAATCATGTTGCCTTCAAGCTTCCACTTCTTCATGATCGCGGCGTAGGTGCCATTATCAAAAAGCGCCTGGTAGCCATCTAACACGACTTTTCCCAGCGCGGAATCTTTTGGCACCACGGTGCCCTGGAAAATATCACCGAAGCCGTTTTTCTGCCCTTTCCCGCTCAGCTCAAGCTGACCATGCGCCTGTTCGACAAAGTAAATCAGCGGTGCCTGAGAAGAGAAAAAGGCGTCCGAGCGTTTTGACCGCACGGCAAGAATGGACGAAGGCTGATCGGTAAATGACTGCACGGTCACCGCGGGTTTGCCCGCATCGGTGCAGACCTTCGACTGCTTACGGATCACCTGTTCGGCGGAGCCGGCAGCCATCACGGCAATGCGTTTGCCGCAGGTGTCGTCAAGCGAGTTGATCTTCGCCGGATTGCCTTTCTGCACGGCAAACACCACAAACTCCTGCACAAAATCAATAAAGTCGTTTTTCTGCTGGCGATCGGGATAATCGCCAACCGGGCCTATTGCCAACTGATACCGGCCAGACTTGATACCGGCCAGCACGCCGGAAAGCCCGCTGACGGTGGCGTGTTCGATTTTCACCCCCAGCAGCTGCGCCAGCGCCTCGGTTAAATCAGCAGAGGCACCGCTCATTGAGGTCGGGCTTTCTACAATTTCATAGGGCGGAAAAGAGCCGTTATTCACGGAGATCATCCTGCCCGCTTTTTTAATCCCTTCAGGCAGGCGATCGTGCAGCGCCTGGTCAACTTTTTGTGTCGGGATCGCGTCGGCAGCCTGAGCAAAACCCGCAGTTAAACCCAGAACCAGCGCAGCAGCCGTTGTTTTTATGGTCATGGTCAGTTTCCCCGGTGTGGTCACGTTAATTTAACTCAGGACGTGCGAAACGCCGATTTTGCAATACGGGCAGCACCTCGCGAACCTGTGCAATGCGCGTCGCCTCCAGCGTGGCGAAGACCAACGCTGGCGCTTCGGCTGCGCTGGCAATGGCGACACCCATCGGATCAACGACCATACTGTTGCCGATATTGCGCGGGCCGCATTCGCCGACGGCCACCACATAGCAGGTATTCTCTAACGCGCGCGCGGTAACCAGTACCTCCCAGTGCTTCTCTTTCAGCGGGCCTTTTACCCATGCTGCGGGCAGCACCAACACCTCGGCGCCGTCCAGCGCCAGGCGGCGGGCCTGCTCGGGGAAACGCACGTCATAGCAGGTCATCAGGCCCACTTTCATGCCTGCCACTTCAACCAGCGGCGGCACCTGATTGCCCGGCGTCACGTTGCGCGACTCCTGTACGGCGAAGGCATCGTAAAGATGAAGTTTGTCGTAACGGGCGATGATTTCGCCATTGCGAATGGCCACCAGTACATTCAGCGCTTTGCCATCGCCGGCGGGGACATGCACGGTCATCATGGTGGTCAGCGCATTGCCGCGGCTGGCGGCGCAGATCGCGGTGAGGAAGGGGCCGTCCAGCGGCTGGGCCGCTTTCAGAACCAGATCCGGATCGGCAATATCACGCGCCAGAATGCCTTCCGGCAGCACCAGCAGATCGGCACCTTCCGCCTGTGCTTCCGCCATCAAACGGGTGCAGGTGGCACTGTTTTCCTGCCAGTCGCGGCTGACCGCAAACTGCCCTAATGCAACTTTCATCGTGATGCTCCTTCGCTCTGCATGGGAAAAAGATCGTCAGGCGTGAGGCACTGCGCGGTCAGGCCCTGGTCATAAAGCGCTTTGCCGAAGTCGGCAATCATCTTCTTATTAGCGGTAAAACCGTTCTGATTCCAGTTGGCGGGCAAATCCTGCGCAGTGCGTCGCAAATCATCAAACAGCCAGGGCGTGGTGTCGGCGTACTTCTCCCGTTTTTCAAGCCACAGGGCAGCGGACTGCTCAATCAACGCGCTCAGCGCCTGCGGCAGGCCGGGATGCGTGTTGGCGATGTCAGACCTGAAAGCCAACAGATGGTGGCCGGGGATGTAACCCACCCGATTAAAGTAATCCAGCTCCGCCTGGCGGAAGTCCGGTTGTAGCTGGCGCAGCCCGGAGTCTTTTAAAAAGAAACCGGCTGGCATAAAGGGCGTAAACACCGCATCCAGCTCGCCTGCCCTGAGCAGGTCAATCAGCGGATGCTCGCCCGGCGCGGCTTCGATACGGCCCGGCTGACCAAAACCGCTCAGGCGATCGACAATCGGATGTTCGGCGGTCAGTCGTCCTGCAAACCAGTAGGCGTCTTCAATGCGCACGCCGGCTTCATACAGCAGCGCGCGGGTCCAGGTGTTGCCCGAATCCTGCCAGCCCGTGACGCCAATTTTTTTGCCTTTCAGCCCATCAAGCGACGTGATCGGGCTGTCCTGGGCGGTGATGATGCAGCGTTGGCGGAAGCCGCGCATAAGAAAATGCGGCAGCGCCAGCAGGGAATCATCCCCTTTCGCTCTGGCCTGCGCGTAGCGGCTGAAGGAAACCTCAGCCGCATCGTATTGCGTGCTGGTCGCTAAATCGCCTACCAGCGTACCCACGCGGTCCACCTCCAGATGGAAACCCTGCGGTTTGATATCGCCCAGCGCAAGGGGGGTAAAATAATCCCAGTCGCGCACCGCCAGCCTGATTGTGACCATTTTTGCCTCTTTTTTTTAGCTCATGTCATAAGCACAAAATATGCACAGATAATGCTTAAATTTGATACTAGATCGATAATAATATCTGTACAATGTTTTCTTTGTTACTGAACAAATGGATTTCTTATGACTTTGCCTCTTGACGTAAACTGGCTTGCTGCGCGAATTGCGGATACCTCTGTGAAAGGGATTGCGGCGGCCACCGGCGTATTAATTCGTGAAGGTGAAATCCCGGTTGGCGCACATCTCCCGGCGGTGCGGGATCTGGCCGAGCGGTTGGGTGTGAGTCCGGCCACGGTTTCGGCGGCATGGGGCCAGCTTAAGCGGCAGAAAGTCATTGCCGGTAAAGGGCGCAGCGGCGTGTGGGTGTGTGGCGATAACGTCACGCCGCGTCCGGTGCGTTTCGAAAAAATCGGTAACTACGGCAGCGCTATTCGCGCCGATCTGGCGATGGCGTCACCCGATCCTGCCCTGCTTCCCGACCTGCGTGAAGCGATGCTGCAAGGCGTTCAGTGCGCGCAGCTTAACAGCTATCAGCGCGATGCGATTGCACCGGGCCTGCTGGCAGCCATCAGGCCGCGCTGGCCCTGCGCGGCCGAAGCCTGGCTGGCGACGGATGGCGGCTTTGACGCCATGAACTGCATTGTCCAGACGCTGATAACGCCCGGCGATCGCGTGATTATCGAAGATCCCACCGCCACCCGGCTGCTGGATATGCTGGATAACGTAGGTGCGGAAATGATGCCGCTGGCCTGCGATGAGGAAGGCCCCCTGCCCGGCGCGCTGGCGATATTATTAAAAAAAGGGGCGACGGCAATGATTTATCAGCCGGGTACGCATTCAGCAACCGGTAAGACAGTAAGCAAAACGCGCAGCCAGCAGCTTGCAGAGGCATTAAAAGAGAGCCGCACGCTGATTATTGAAGATAACGGCATTGGCGATCTGGCCGCGCAGGCGATCTACAGCCTGGGCAGCTATTTTCCCGATCGTACGCTGCACGTTCATTCATTTTCTAAAGCGTATGGCCCGGATTTACGCCTGGGCGTGCTCTCCGGGCCGATGGCGCTGGTGAAACGCATTCAGTCGTGGCGCAACTTCGGCGCAAGCTGGACCAGCCGCATTTTGCAGCATGCCGTGGCATGGATGTTAAACGATCCTGCAACGCAACAGCAGATTGAGCACGCCAAAGCCATCTATGCCACGCGCAGAAAAGCGCTCCTGACAGCGCTTGCGCAACGCGGCCTGACGCTGCCGGAGCGTGACGGGCTGAGTATTTTTATTCCTGTAGAGTCAGAACAGTTTGCGATGATCACCCTGGCCGCGCGCGGCATCGCCGTGCTGCCGGGCGAACGCTGTCGCAGCGGCGGCATTCAGTTTATACGCGTCAGTACGGCCATGATGCAGCCGGAACAGATTAATGCCATTGCCGATGCGCTGGTGCTGGCAAGCGGCAGAGAGATAAATGAGTGGACCGATCACGCTCCCGGCGACTGAATACGAACGAAAAAAAACCCGCCAGCGGCGGGTTTTTAGAATTCTGTCTGATAACTTAAATAGCGGCAACGTTAGCAGCAGATGGGCCTTTGGCGCCGTTTGTGATTTCGAACTCTACGCGCTGACCTTCAGCCAGAGTTTTGAAACCGTTGCTCTGGATGGCAGAGAAGTGTACGAACACGTCTTTGCTACCATCTTCAGGAGTAATGAAACCGAATCCTTTGGACTCATTAAACCACTTAACGCTACCTTTAATCTTGGACATCAATATTACCTTTACATGAAAAATGGACACTAAACTGTGTCGGGAGTTAGTACAGCAATTGCCGAGGCTTTTGTCCAGTAACCGATGATGAAAAAGTGATAAATATCGCTTTTTTTTATTCTTGCCCCACGATCCACGCCGTATAACGAAGAAGAGGATACTCATCAGGCGCGAAAGGCAAAGCCTGATACGCTGATAATCAGCGCCATTGCTGCACCTCTGCATAACTCATTGATTTATAACCATCATTAATGCAACCTCTTGTGCAAATTTTCACTTCTTTTTAATGCTAAAAAAAAGCCTTTTAAAATATACGCCTACGTTGCTTGCCTTGATCCAGATCAATTACACTTATAGTTTAGATCCAATACTAATTAACGTGGCTTATCGATTTTAAGGAATTATCTGATAGTATAGCTGCCGTTACGATAAATCTCTTAACGTGCAGGAGCAGCAAACGTGGTACTGAAATGCAGTAAGTGCGGATGTAGAGGCTTCACTTTTACACCTTGCGCAAAACGAAACGCTACGCATCATGGTGCCGTTTGTTTTAATTGTAATAAGCCACTAACGTTAATGGATATGTCGTTTAACAACGATGAGGGTGAAGATTCAGCAGGAAAAACCACGCGGGGGCGCCCAGCCAGGGAGTTAACAGTCAGGATAGGAAGAGATGAAAAGCAGGCTAAAAATGAAAGGTGACGGGAAATCCGCCACCTCACGATTGATCAGAACAGTACCTTAAATACGCCGGTCAGTGTCAGCAGCCCGACAATGAAAATAATAGCAATAATCCAAAGAATAATTTTCATTCCATTTTCCTCAATACATTTAGTGAACAAGCGATGTCGTTATTTGAGTATAGAAGACGATTCGCGGCTTCGCTGTTAACTCGCCTCATACGACAGGATTTTTGTATTCGCACCAGCTAGTTATCGTCTCCTGACATAAAGAGAGTGCTGCAACCACCTGAAAAATAATAATAATTTAAAATAATATTTTTTCGGGATTGCGATCACGATTTATCTTTCTTTGCAGAAAATTCTTAGTTAGCGCCTTTTTCCCTGGCTAAAATGAATGTGGATAATTTGCTTTAACGTCACTGATACAATTGGTTAATGACAGGAGACTTTATGAGCACGATAGACAGCAGCATGGGCCGATACAGCCTGAAAGCTGAGCATGCTGGCAATCATATTCAGGGTTCAATAGCTATTAACGACGAGGGCGGCGCGCAGCTTACCCGGCAGGAGTTTGATGAGCATGACCTTGATGATGTCATCAACAATGTTGTTTACCCGGTTACCGGCGGTAATCGGGCCATCGCCAACGCTTTTCGGGAGCGGATGGTTGACGCCGGCTTTGATGTAACGCATCAGCATTGACACTCCGTGGGCCTCTTCACGAGGCCCTGATTATCAGACGGCCGCCATACTGAATGATACCTTTTCCCTCTGGTGAATAAACCTTTCAAACTGCGTATTGCACTGATATTGAGTCGCGCTGGCTATGCCTGCCCGCACGCATCTTTCCCTTGAGCGTTCCCCCTTCTCCTGTGTCAACAATCCCGTTTGCGTTCCGCTGCGGGAACCCGGCGGATAAAGCAGCCACTCATTTTCAGCGAATGCTCTTTTTTCGCCCACGTTTGCCTCTTGTATACAGGAAAAAACCATGAATACACCTGTTTCCAATTCATTCATTAATTCTGCCTCACCGGGGCTGGACTTCAGTTTTCTGGACGAAAAATCGTTCTCGTCAGGCCCGAAAAGTGCTGCGCAGCAGCCAACCGCAAACGGCAGTAATCTCATTGATTTTAGCCAGTCCGGTAGCAAAGGAACCTCAATGGCAAGCCTTCTGAACCCGGAGACGGATGGTTTGGATAAGGGACAAAATAGCGAACTTTCTCAGGGAATAGCGCAGCTGGTCGCTGAAATCATGAAGGCGCTGATGCCGCTGCTACAACAAATTATGCAGGGCCAGCAGAGCGGAAATACGGATAGTAACGCGCAGGCAGGCAGCATCGGTGCAGGCAGTGCGCAAACGCCATCGGGCAATTCGGAGGCAGATGCCAGCGATACGCCAGCAGCGGCTTCACCGCCGGCCAGCGCGCCAGATATGCCGGTGCTCTCCGCTGAGGACACACAAAACGCCACACCGCCTGCCACCGCCGAAACCACGGCAAATTCACCGGCAATATCTACCAGCAGCGGCAGCGATTTACATCTGCCCGAGTCTCTGAAACCTTATGAAAAAGATATTCAACACGCTGCACAATCAACCGGCGTGCCTGCTAATTTGCTGGCCGCGCAAATCTGGCAGGAGTCACGCGGCAATCTGGGCGCCAGCACGGTGAACGGCGGCAACGGCTTGCAGGATGCGGGACTGATGCAGGTGAACAGCAATACGTTTGCCGATTTACAAAGCAAAAATCCCGATCTGCTTGGCGCTAACGCCAGTCCGAACAATCCTCGCGACAACGTCATGGCAGGTGCTCTTTACATGAAAGAACAACTCAACACCTTTGACGGCAACATGGGCGCGGCGCTGCGTGCTTATAACTCAGGGCCAAATAACGTCAATCTCGCCGACCTCAGCGATATTTCAAAAACCGGCACGGGTGATTCAACCTACGTTGATAAAGTTATGGGCTTTGCCAATACCATTGCCACCGGCAAAGGCACGCTGCCAGCCTGATCGTCACAGGTTGCAGGCACTAAAAAAGGGGGCGCGAAGCCCCCTCTGTTTTGCAGTATGTTCAGCAGAATTATTTGGTGCTCTCTCCACCCTGCGCGCCGCCAGCACCGCCCTGAAGGGCAGAAAGAAGAGTGCCCAGACCCAGCATTTGCAGCGCGGTGCCCAGCTTACCAGTAACGCCACCTTCCTGATTGTCATTGGTATTCTGTGCCGCCGCTGGCGTGGATCCTTCACCGCCTGACTTACCGGTAGACTCGCCGCCTTCCGTAGACTGGCCCAGCAATTTCTTGATCATATCCATTAACTGGGTCAGCGTATCGCCGCCGGAAGCATTCTGAGTACTTTCGCTGCTGGGCTGCTGCTCGCTGGTCGCCTCGCCGGTCTTGCTGCCCTCACCCTCCTGGCCCAGCATCTTCTTAATCATCTCCATCAGCTGAGTCATGATATCGCCGCTGCCTTGCGTTCCGTTGCTGCCCTCAGTCTTGCTGCCCTCGGTTGGGGCGTTCGACTCGCCGTTACCGGCTTTTTCCCCGCCCTGGCTTTGACCCTTCAGCAGTTGCACGATGGCATTCAGCAGTTGTGTGATATTGCTCATGACGTTGTTGTCAGCCTGACCATCAGCGCCCTGACTGCCTTCGCTACCCTTGCTGGATTTGGCGGAGAATAAATTACTTCCCGGCTGCGTGCCGAAACTCAATCCGTCGCTCTTGCCAGTCGTTTGAGAAAGCATGTTAGAGCCATAGTCGAGCGCCTTGCCGCCGATACTCCCGCCGCCCTGCGAACCATTGTTGCGCGCGCCATTGGGGCCGATATCCTGTCTGCCTTTACCGGACACATCAGGACCCGGCATATCTCCACCCGTCTTGCCGCTGAACATGCCGCCGTTACCGCCGCCAATTTTCATACCACCCATAGAGACCTCCGTTGATTGAAATGCATATTTCTGCGAGCAATTCGCCGTGATGGGAGCGTTTTGTCGCAGCTTTCTTCTCGGTTAATGGGTGGTAAGAGAGGGAAGAGAGTTCCATCGGGGCGATCTAAAGGAAAATTTTCCGCAATCTTCATCACACTTTCTTTACGATTAGTAATCGAAACAATGCACTTATTTACATTATTTAATCAGCAGGATAGCGAATTTTTGTAGGGATATCCCTACCTTGCCCGTCGGAGATCCCCACAACAACTTCAGATGAAACTGATAGGCGGCCTGTGCGAGGGTGGTAAATAGTAAACGAAAATTGAGTGTCGTTTTACGGAGCAATCCGAACCAGACACCGCTCCATCTCTTATTTCACATCAGGTCAAGCATTGAATTTTCATAATTCGTCTGAGGGAAGACAGGAGAGCATATGATTACGGGTAGTGAAAAACAGCTAAAAGGCCAGATTACCTGCCGTGATGTTACCGGTCGTCGTCAGGAAAGTTCTCTAACCGCCTGTGATGCGGGCATCCCAACGGCGGCAAACGACGCCGCTGCGCCGGATATTCATGCGCATTTGCATCAAATAGTGAATACGCTGGCGCCGTTAAAAGTGGATCTGCTGCTGGAAGGAGAAACCGGCACAGGGAAAGATACCCTCACCCGCCGCATCTATCAGCTATCCGGCGCGAAAGGACCGCTGGTGCCGGTTAACTGCGCCGCCATTCCGGAAAACCTCGCCGAAAGCGAATTATTCGGCGTGATGGCCGGTGCCTATACCGGCGCCAGTCACTCACGTGCAGGCTACATTGAAACGGCGGACAAAGGCATTCTGTTCCTTGATGAAATCGACAGCATGCCGCTTATTCTCCAGGCCAAGCTGCTACGCGTGCTGGAAACACGTTCAATACAGCGGCTGGGATCGACGCAGCCTGTTGGGCTGGATCTGCGCGTGATTGCTGCCTCACAGACGCCGCTGGCAGAGCTGGTGGAACAGGGCCGTTTTCGCAGCGATCTCTTCTTCCGCCTCTCCACCATCAAAATTGAAACGCCAACCGTGCGCGCGCACGCGGAGCTGATCATCCCGCTGTTTCGTCGTTTTACGCAGGAAGCGGCAATGCGGTTAAAGCAGTCGGTGCCGCCGCGCTCGCTGCCGCTGGATGAAGCGCTGCTGCTGCATAGCTGGCCGGGAAATATCCGCGAACTGAAAGCCGCTGCGGAGCGCCATGTGCTGCGCCTGCCGCCGCTGCGTGATATTTCCCCCATGGATGGCGAAGCAACACTGCTAAAAGATCGCCTGCGCCGTATCGAACGCAGTTTGATAAAAGAGTGCCTGGATCGTCACGGTCACAAAATTGATAACGTCGTTCACGAACTGGGCATTCCTCGTCGCACGCTTTATCACCGTATCAAAATACTGAACATCGTGGCCTGAACCAGCGCCGGAGGAATGGGATAAAAAAATAATTTTGGAACCCTGCACATTTCGCTGCCACTTAATCACAGGAATGCAGTGTGAGATCCACCTCAGAGGAGCCGTCAGCAGCATGAGGTTTGGCGTAGCCACACCGACAGGGACAACGGCTCCACTGCAACACAGGTTGAAACGCAATAGCGATCTCTTCAGCCGAACGCAGCCATTGATTTGCACTATTTCTTCACTCTTTTCATCAGCATGAGCGAATAATCATGAAAATATCATCATCAGACTCAGGACTGGCACAAAACGATTTTTCCGGGCAATCAGCACTGCTACAACCTGAACAAACCGATATTGATTTCTTCTCTGCCCAGTTGAAGGAGGAGCCACAGGTCGAAAAAGTCTCAGCGCCAGGAAATGTGACGAATATGTTTAAAGGTCTGGCTGATTCAATGCATAACAACGATCAACAACGAAAAGAGACGCTCAAAGAGTTACAAACGGCGTCCCGATCTTCCAATATGGCCGAATTTAATCAGGCCAGCGCTGCCTTATCCGACTATTACATTGAAAACTTAATGAATGCCAAGATCGTCTCTAAAGGCGTGCAAAGCATTGATAAACTGACCAACTTACAATAGCGAATAAAATGAAAAACTTTCTGCTGAAATGGCTGCCGCTGCTGTCGCTGATGCTGCTGCTTACGGGCTGCGGCGATAAAACCGTGCTCTACAGCGGACTGGCTGAGAATGACGCCAACGATATTGTTGCGGAGTTGAATCAGCATCAGATTGCGGCGGAAAAACTGATTGATAAAAGCGGTATATCGGTGTCGGTAGACGCAGAAAATATTCAGCGAAGCGTAAAGATTCTTGATTCTGCCGGTCTTCCCCGCAAGGCGCGTACTAACCTGGGCGAGGTCTTCCAGAAGAGTGGCGTCATCTCCAGCCCGATGGAAGAGCGCGCGCGCTATATTTACGCGCTTTCCCAGGAAGTGGAGTCGACGCTGGCGCAGATTGATGGCGTGGTAGTGGCGCGCGTGCATGTGGTGCTGCCTGAGCGTCTGGCGCCGGGCGAACCGATGCAGCCCGCTTCGGCTTCGGTATTTATTAAATACCACAACAATCTCGATCCCGACAGTATTGAGCCGCGTATTCGCCAGATGGTCGCCACCAGCATTCCCGGCCTGGCTGGCAAAACCAGTAAAGATCTGGCCATTGTGTTTGTTCCGGCGCAGACCTACGAGGATCGTATCGAAGTGGTAAAAATGGGGCCGTTCCAGCTGACGCCGGGCGAGTACTCCACGGTGAAATGGGTCTTTTCGCTGTTTGCCATTATGTTAATGATTGCTTTCGGCATTATGTTCCTGAAGCCTGGCAAAAAGCTGAAGGCGGGCAAGACAAAACCCGCAACGGCGGCAGGCAAGTAAAGGATGGAGTGGAGTGAAGAGCAGGCCGGGCGCTGGCTGCACTGGTGGCACCAGGGTTACTGGCAGCAGGCGGATGCCAGCTGGCAGGAAAACAGTTTCTTTGCTCTGCCCCCGGAACAGCAGCAGCGGCTTTGCTGGCAGCATCCGCAGGCAGTCGCCACGGGGTTTGCCATTCGCCCTGCTCTGCCACCGGCCCCGCAGGCACGCCTGCTCGCCTTTATCGACCTGCCTGCCGACGCGCGCGCGCATTCGCTGGGGCTGCTGGCCGGGATCTGCGCGCCACAGTCAGCGCCGGAGATGCTCACCTCGGCCAATCTGATCTGGTGCCGGCGCCTGACAAAGGCGCTACGCTGTGACAACTGGTTGAGCAATGACTGTTTTCATCCCTGGACAACGGGCAGCCTGTTATTGCTGCGCGGTCTGTCGCCGGAGAGTTGGCCACGGCTGCGCCTGCTTTTTCCCCGAGGGTGGGCAATGCAAGTCGATGAGTATCCCGCCGTTGCGCTCCCGGCCTCCCGGCTGGCCGCGTTATGGGATGCGGTAATTTGGCAAATTCAGCAACCGGAGAGTGCTCTACATGTGGATCCGCAAGAAAATAACCCTGCTGAGTGACCCGCAGCTATCGCAAAGTAATGTGCTGACGCGTGAAGCGATTGCGGAACATCAGCAGGCGCTGACGGTGGTTCAACGTGCTGAAGAGCAGGCTCTGGAGCGTATCGAACAGGCTGAACGCCAGGCCAGCGTGTTGCTCGATGAGGCTCGTCAGCGCGTTGAACAGGCGCTGGAAGAGCAGATGATCCAACAACAACAGGATTTTATCACCCAGGCACAGCAGCTTTTTGACCATTGGCAGGAGCAGGAACAGCAGTGGCAGCATGCGCTGATGCCCAGGGCGGAAGCGCTGCTCACCCAGGCAATGAGTCAGTTGCTTGATGAACAGCCCGATGCGGCTCGCTTGCAGGCAATGCTCAGTCAGTTAGTCAAAGCGCAGGGTCGCCAGGGCGCTGCCACGCTGATTTGCGCCCCGGCTCAGCAGTCCGCCATTGAAGAATGGCTGGCGGCACATCCACAACTGACATGGGAAGTCAGTACTGACGCAGCACTGGATGATGATGCGTTAATCCTCACCACCGGGCGCGGTGAACTTCACCTCAGTTGGAAACACATTTTCGACGCATTATTACCGGCTAATTAACCTTCTCTTTCCCGAACGTTCCTTGTCTGTTAACATTTTTTCCGGCAACGGGAACCGTGCATCGTTTCGCGCCACTCAACTCCAGACCCTCACAGGAGATAACACGATGAGCAACAACGATGCAATCCAACGCCGTTTAAGCAATCAGTTGAACCATGCGCGAAATGATATGTATCAGTTCGCACAAGACAGCCAGAATGGATCGGTAAACGTTAGCGACATTTACGCCTTCCAGAATGAAATGATGAATGTTTCCGGCGCCAACTGGGCGAATTCGCAGTATACCCAGTTCAAGCACGGTATGCGCAAGGCGATCATTGATGCCATCAACTGATGTTGCCGCGCTGATTGAGCAACAGTTAGAGAAAACCAGCGGCGAGCTGGCGCTGTTGATTGATGATATGCCTGTCAGTCTACAGCGCCGGCCCGGCGGCTGGTTTTATCTTGTTGAATTAACCCTCGGCGTTGAGATCAGCTTGCAGGTGATTGAGCTCGCGCTGCGTCTTACCGCCCCTGCGCTGGTGCATTTTACCGCTAATGCCGCGGCGCTCTGCTTTAATCCGCAGAATGAGACGCTGAACCTGATAGTACGCCTTAAGAACGATCAGACCGACTATGCTTTGTCTCTGCTGGAAAGCATCTGCAACCAGTGTGAAGTCTGGCAGGAAACCCTGCTAAGTGTGTTAACGCAGCAACGCGTTAAGATGTCCGTATAACAAGGAGAGAAGCGTGCGCAAGACGCTGACCACTTTACGACCATTTCGTCCACTCTTACTGGCAGTGGCGATTGGATTATCTGTTTCACACAGCTACGCGAATACCCCCGACGACTGGAAAGATGGCGCTTACGCCTACTCCGCAGACAACACGCCGCTCAGCGTCATTCTTCAGGACTTTGCCAGCAGCCATGGTGTGGATGCCAACGTTACCGGTCTGCCGGATACGTTTGTGACCGCCCGTCTCCGCTCCGATTCCGCCGAAGCCTTCCTCAATCGTCTCGCGCTGGAATATCGCTTTCAGTGGTTCGTTTATAACAATACGCTCTACGTCAGCCCGCAATCAGAACAGACCTCTCGCCGTTTGAAAATCAGCGCAGATGCTGCGCCGGATATCAAACAGGCGCTTGAAGGCGTGGGGCTACTTGAGCCGCGTTTCGGCTGGGGCGAACTGCCGGATGAGGGCGTGGTGCTGGTGTCCGGGCCGCCCAAATATGTCGACATGATCGCCGATTTCAGTAAGAAATCGGAGCCGGAAGAGCCGAAAGAAGATAAACAAATGATGGCTTTTCCGCTGAAATATGCCGATGTGGCGGATCGCACGATAAAATTCCGCGATCAGACGCTGGTGGTTCCCGGTGTCGCGACCATGCTCAATGAGCTGTTAGGGCAAAATGCCGGCGGTTCAGCAAGTGGCATGACATTGACGCAGGATAATCAAAACAGCAACGAAGACAGTGCCTATCAGGCCATGCAAAGTCAAAGTCGCAACATCCTTAGTCAAATGATAGGCCGCAACACCCGTCTGAATCGTAATAAAGACGAAAGCCGGGTGGACGGCGCCGAATTGCAGGGTAAAGTTTCCGCCGACGTGCGTAACAATACCCTGCTGGTGCGCGACAATAAAAAACTGCGCAGCGAATATCAGCAACTGGTGCAGATGATTGACGTGCCGCAGAAGCTGGTGGAAATTGACGCGGTGATTATTGATATCGATCGCAACGAACTGGCACGACTCTCCTCCAACTGGTCGGGCCGCTTTGGCAACGTCACCGGCGGCTCGTCCATGCTGGGCGGCACCAGCACGCTGTTCGTCACCGACTTCAACCGCTTTTTCGCCGATATTCAGGCGCTGGAGGGTGAAGGCACGGCCTCTATTATTGCCAACCCTTCGGTACTGACGCTGGAAAATCAGCCGGCCGTTATCGACTTCAGCAATACCGCTTTCATTACCGCAATTGGCGAGCGCGTGGCGGATATCCGCGAGATCACCGCTGGCACCAGCCTGCGCGTAACGCCGCGCTCCATCGGCGATACGCCAGGCAAAACCTCGGTGCAGCTGGTGGTGGACGTGGAAGACGGCAAGCTGAATCAAAATACCGACGGCAGCGCCCAGGGCACGGAAAACGGCGTGATCAGCACGCAGGCGCTGGTGCAGGAAAAACGCTCGCTGGTGATGGGTGGATTCCACACCAAAGAAAGCGGCGATAATGAAGAGCGGATACCGATTCTGGGTAAAATCCCGTTGATCGGTAAGCTTTTCACCTCGAATAACCGCACTGCAACGCAGCGCGAGCGGCTGTTTATTATTACGCCGCATCTGATCGGCGACCAGGTCGATCCTTCGCGCTATGTTGACGCGGAAAACCGCGATCAGGTCAATGATACGCTGCGCGATATCAGTCGTCGCCATCAGTTTGGCGACATGAAACGGACCATTGAAAGCGCGATGCAGGATCTGGCGGAAGGCCGCGTGCCGGGCGGGCTGAGCGCCAGCCAGAACGGGCTGAATCTGGGCTCACTGTGCAACATACCTTTCACTTTCCGCAGCAGTGCAAGGCACCAGTGGTATGGCAACAGCTCAATGCAGATCGCGGTAGGCGTGCTGACCAACACCAGCGGCAAAGAGGCGCGTTTCGACGAAGCTTCCTGCCGCAGCGATCGTACGCTTGCCGTGTCGGCCTGGCCACATACCCGCCTGAAGCCAGGCGAATCCACCGAGGTTTACGTGGCCTATGACACGCAGATCCCGGCGCGACCGTCCCGCGTTTCGCTGCTGAAATCGCAGGATGGCTACGTGCCGGCACCGGCCGCCGTCAGTACATCGTCAACCCGCATGCTGTCGCGCTAATGAAGAAAGGAAGAGATGAAGATGAAAAAACCGCTGTGTGTGCTGGCGCTGGCCATGTTGCTGGCCGCCTGCGCCAACCCACGACTGCCCGGCTGTAACGATGTCTCCTGTCGTCCGGTATCGGACGATCACGCGATGACGATCTGGTGGCAGCCGGATATGCGCAATGGTCCCTTCGACTATACGCAGGCGTCGGTTAACGAATGAGCGAGGGGATTGCGGCTTTCCTGACGGCCTGGCAGCGCGGCGAAGGCTGTTGCCAGACGTTTCGACCCGGCAGCGAACTGGCTTTTTCGCCGCAGCCGCAACCCACGCTAACGCTCCGCATCCTGCCTTCTTTTCTGAGCGACTCACTGCTACGCCAGGTACTCACCTGGCGCTTTCAACACCCAGACCGCTATGATGGCTGCTTTATCAGTATAGAGGCGGATGGTTCGCTTGCTGTGTGCTGTCATCCCTCGTCTGATGACGATCCCTATGCCTTAATCAGCATGCTGAGTTCGCTGCTGAATTTGCAGTAGCGCTATCGTTCCCCGTAAGAAGCCTCATCCCGGCCATAAACGCTGACAGTAAAATCACAACGGTGAAGTAATGAAATACAGAGGTTTCAACGCATTCTTTGCGTCGGATAGCCTGTTATCCGCCGCAGAGAATGCCTGTCGTGTCTGCTGATGTTAACGGAGAAAGTATGAGGGGCTGACCTGTCGGCGGCGCTGCGATTAGAGGTAGAGCTGTGTGCGTACGCTGTCAGAAGGGTCAGGGTAATCAGAATTGCAGTTTACTTTGGGTAATTGCCGTATTTTCCTGCGATGACGCACTGGCAACAGTATTTGTCAGTAAGTTTTCAAAATCCGTTTGGTTTTTTTCCAACATATCCTGCTGCGTTTTCAGCCGGATATTATCCATTTGCTGAGCATAATCGGACTGGGCATCACCGGGTGAACTTAAGCTTTTATATGACATATAACGCTCCGCTTATCCTGGGTATCTGTTGGTATCAATAATCATACGGCAACGTTTTACCGTTTAAATAATTGGAAAGGGCCATACGGCCCTTTTTTAAATTCGATATTCAGTACGTATGAATGATTAATACGTAATTTTGTTCTGGTTCGCCGCAGAAGCAGCGGTTGTTGCGCTGTTTGCCTGACCGTTGGATTTCGCCAACTGACGGTCCATTTCTGCTTTCTGCAGGTTATCCTGCTGCGTTTGCTTCATGATACCAGCCATATCAGAGGCGTAATCTGAGCCACTCTGGCTTTGCTCAAGCTGAGTTTTATTAGACTGTAAGCTGCTGGAAGCACCACCAAGGGATGTGCCGACGCTATCGTAACCCATGTTAATATCCTCTCGAAGTTGATATATGAATACTCATGCATTCGATTATTAAGTGGGAGAACCCACCGGATGGTTCCAAAAAAATATCTTAATTTTCGTTTTTTTTTCGGCTTAAAAACTAAGTCGTTAATCTTCAATCTCAACGATGCCGTCCAGCTCCTGATTTTCCAGTTCCTTCAGCAGACGATAAACCTGAGCAACGGCCTTTAGCGTTTCGCGTGGAATATAGTCGCCCTCTTCTACGGTGCGGAACAGCGTGCGCGTCAGCCAGACAAAACGGATTACCGGCATATTGCGGTTTTGCGCCTCCTCAATAATATCCTGTGCTTCATACCCCTCGGACTTAAATACCATTCGCGGCAGCGGCGTCTCGCCGGGACGATAGTAGAGCCCGACGGCAAAGTGCGTAGGATTGACCAACACCATATCGGCATCCTCCAGGGTCACGTCGCGCTTCAGCGGCTTTGGCGCCTCATTAAGGATTTCATGCGCCACTGATTTACGATGGCCTTTCATGTGCGGGTCGCCTTCGCTCTGCTTATATTCGTTGCGGATGTCTTCATGGCTCATGCGCTGCTGCTTGAGGAAGAAATACTTTTGCAGGCCAAAATCGAGCAGGCTCATCACCAGCAGCAGCACCAGCGTCTCCCGCACGATCTTCTTAAACAGCGCCAGCACTGACAGCCAGAAGCCGTTGAGGTTATCACTGTATGCCAGCTGCGCCAGCGGGCCCAGATCCGGTTTGATGACCAGATAAAACACCACGCCAATAGCGATAGATTTCAGCACGCTGGTCAGCAGCGTCGTGAACTGTTTGGCGGAAAACATATTTTTTATCTGACCGACAGGATTGAGCGCTTCAAATTTTGGCTCGAGCGCTTCGGTAGCAAACAGCGGACCAAACTGCACCCAGCCGCCGATGATACGCAGCAGAAAAATCAGCGCGCAGACGATGCCGCAGAAATAGAGCAGCACCATCAGCCCATCCAGCACCACTTCCTGCACCGCATGACCAAAAGGATCGCTCAGACGGCTCAGCGGCAGCATGATCATTGCCTGCATGCGCTGCATTCCCCCCTCGGCCAGCGCAAAAATTGTCTCCATTACGCCAATACAGATAAGCAGCTTAGGAATATCGGGCGTTTGCCCGACCTGGCCTTTTTTTCGCGATTCTTTCAGTTTTTGGGAGGTGGCCTTTTCCGTTTTTTCTGCCATTACCGGCTCCCTTTACCCAATATATCCGTAAGCTGAGGGACCAGATCTTTCAGGTCGAACAGGCGCTCGTCGGCAACATAATTGAGAATTGGAAAATAGAGAACGAAAAACAGCATGCCCAACAGGCATTTTACCGGCATCGCCAGCACCGTCGCCTGAAGCTGCGGGCTGTAGATACTCAGAATGCCCACGCTGAAATCGACCAGCAGCAGCAGCGCTACCAGCGGTCCGGCATACAGCACGATATGCGTGAATATCCCGCCCAGCAGATCGAGATAGACGTTAAAACCTGCCTCTGAAGGCAGCGGCAGCCACTGCATCGGCGGCCACAGGCTGTAGCTGTCCCAGATAATTTGCGTCAGCGTTGAAAGGCCCAGCCCAACCACCAGCAGCAGAATAACGGTCTGCTGCATCAAAAAGCCCAGCGGCGTGGCGTCCGGCCCCAACTGCGGGTTGAGCTGACCGCCCATCAACGCGCCGCGCTGGTTATCAAACAGCGCGCCAACCGACTCAAACAGCCAGAACGGCATTGCCATGAGCAGGCCAATTATCACGCCGATGATCACTTCTTTTACCGCCAGTGCGGCCATCAGAAACATCGAAGGGTCATTAATGGCAATCTGTTGTTGGATCATCGGCGCCGGAAACAGCGCCAGCGACAGCACAATAGCGGAACGCAGGCCGCCTTTGATCGCGTTGAAAGAGAAGACCGGTGAGAGCAGCAGGCAGGGGAAGATACGCGCCATCGACAGCACAAGGGCAAGAATGAAGTAGTAGCCATCGTGCAGGAGGTTATTCCACATATCAGTACTTTACGTTTGGCATCATGGCGAATGCGCTTTGCGCCAGTTCAATCAGCTCGACGCCGATCCAGCGGCCGGAGAGCGCCAGCGCCACGCCCACCGCCACCAGCTTGATGGCGAACGGCAGCGTCTGATCCTGCAACTGCATCACCGCCTGCAATAGCGACACGATGACGCCAACGATAACGGCCACGATCAGCGGCGGCGCAGAGAGCACCACCACTAACAGCATTGCCTGGCGAAACAGCGTCAAAATATCCATCGTTCCCTCATAAATAGCTATAGAACAGGCCGTCGAGCAGCCGTGTCCAGCCGCTGACCAGCACGAACAGTAAAATTTTCAGCGGCAGCGAAATGGTCATCGGCGACACCATTTGCATACCCAACGCCAGCAGCACGTTGGAGACAATCAGGTCGACAACAATAAAGGGAATGAAAATCAAAAAGCCGATTTTAAAACCGTTCTGCAATTCCGAGAGCACAAAAGAGGGGATCAGTAGCAGCGGGCTTTCATGCGAAACGCTGTCTGCCATCTCTTTCGGCCACATGCGCTGCGCGTTTTCCTGAAGATGGATCAGGATATCCGGATCGGTGTTTTTCACCATAAAGCGCTTCAGCGGTTCGGCGGCGTTGCTGACGGTATAATCCAGCCTTTCTGCGGACTGGGTGTCAATCGGCACCGTTTTCACCCGCTGGCTTATGTCGTTAAATACCGGCGCCATAACAAACAGCGAGGCGGCAAGCGCAATACCATAAATAGCCATATTCGGGGGGATCTGCTGCACCCCCATGGCGTTACGCGTTAACATCAGCACCATCGATATTTTTAAAAAGCAGGTGCAGACAATCATCAGAATCGGCACCAGCGACAGCGCCCCAAGAAACAGGGCCAGCGTCATCGGGTTCATCGACAGTGAATCCATACGGCTACCAGGCGCCCCCGTTCATCGGGTTTTTGCTGACCGGCAGCACGTGCGTAATTTGCAAACCGAGCCTGCCCTCCACGTCCACCAGTTCACCTTTCGCCAGTGGATAGTCACCGTGGCAGAGCACGGCTTCGCCCGGCGTGACGTTTTCAATCATCACCATCGCGCCGGGCGTCAGCGTGGACAATTCGCCCAGCGTCAGCTTTAACTGGCCGCAGCGAACGGAAAGGGAGAGCGGCAGCGGCGTAAAATCCGCGGTGCCCCCGGCCGCCCCGTCATCCCATTGAGGATCGGAATGATGTTGGTGGTCGTGCTCAAACTCGTCAGGTGTCAGGGTCACGTTAATTCTCTCCGTCTCGCTAAGATAAAAATGAGCCATCTCGCCGGGCTGCATCTGCAATTCGCCTTGCAGGTGCCAGCCGTTGCCTCGGAGGGTTCCCCGTCCGTCAGGGGTGAACCACTGCGTATCCGGCAGCACCACGTCCCCGCAGCGCAGGGACTGTAGCCCGGCAGGCGACAGCACTAATTCGCCGATAATCATCGGCAGCGTAAGCATCATGCTTTCCGGTAACGGTGACGCGTCCTGCTGCCAACCTGATTTATCCAAAAGCAGTGATAAACTCGCTGAAGAGAGGGCCAGCAGGCTTTGTGCGCGCTGTGTGCCCCACTCCAGCGTTAACGACAACAGGAAATCGCCCGTCCCGGCATTTTCCGTCTCTACGGATAAGTGGCCGAATAGCGCAAGAAGTTCGAAAGAAAGTTGCTGATTCCACCACGGCCAGTACCACGCCTGCTCCGGCGTCTGCGGCGCGGCGGCAAAACCGGGGCAGGTGGACATCAGCGCAAGAACAGGTTCCGGCTCAGAGAGCGCGAGGGCACCTGCCTCGCAGCGAAAAGCGGTAAGGTCGGTCGGGTGACGATCCTCCGCCAGTGCCAGCCGTAAAACGCCAGGCTCGCCGTCCAGCGTATAATGATAAAACAGGCCGCCACCGAGCCGCTCTCTGAGCCTGGCCTCGCTGGCGCTGACGTTACGCAATAATGTGCTCATCCTGCCTGCTCCTGCTCATCCGGCGAACGACGCTCGAAACGCAGGCGAACGCGGCTGTTCATTCGCTGGCGCAGCGACAGACGACAGCGTTCCTGGTGCGGCAGCAACGCCTGCCAGGCGCCGGGTTGCAGGTGAAGCGCAATATCCCACCCGCCGCCGGGCAGCGCCGCCATATGGGCATCAACGTTGCCCAGCTTCGGCAGCATCAGAGTGAGCATCATCTCGCCCGGCGGCACATCGTGGAGCGCGGCGCTGAGCGCGGGCTCAATCTCCTGCCACAGCGCCATTGCCGGTGGGCCGCCCTGTGTCGCGGTCTCTTCTAATTCGCCAAAGCCCTGTTGGCCCGATCCACTTTCGCCAAAGGCCAACAGCGGCGTCATTACGTCATCGCTCTCATCCAGCAGCGCACTGAACAGCGCGTTGTCTTCCTGCTGCGGGCGTTTCGACTCGCTGCGCGCTGTGCTGCGCGCGGGCGCGGCCTCGTCCTGGCTGCGAGAGGGCTGCGGCGCCAGCGTGGCGCGTGATTCACGGCGCTGTTCGCTGGTGCGCAGCCGGGCCAGCTGCGCTTCTGCACGATGACGACCGGCCTGTTGCTGAGCCTGCTGCTGATTTGCCTCTTTAATCCGCTGCTGTACAGCCGCCTGAGCAAGCGAACGAATCATCCCAACACCTCCTGCTGCAACAGATATTCCAGTTTTTCCATTTCGCGCATGCGCAGGCGCGTCTCCTGCTGCGCCTGCTCGACTTTACTCTGCCGTTCGCGCTGCTCAACCGCAAGCTGATGCAGGCCAAGCCGTTCGTTATCCACGCGCTCAAGCGCCTGATGTTCGCTTTCCAGCGCGCGATCGAGACGGAACTTTGCCTGGCTGATACCGCGATTTTTTCCATCAAATCCCTGACGGATCTGCTGATAATCCTGCTGGCGTTGCGTCAGCCGCACCTCGCCCTCGGCCGTTTTATCAATGACCTGTTGAAGCGCCCTCTCCTGTTCGCGCTGCTGACGCTCGCTGCGATTCAGGCGCTGGCGGCGGATCGGCAGCAGCATATTCAACGTTTTTTGTAGCTCAATGGCAGCGGCATCGGCTTCAATTTCTGGTTCTGGATTAGCGTGACGGCGCATAGCGGCTTACCTCGGAAAGTTGAGAACAGGTCTGGTCAAACGTGGAAGGATCGCGCATCGCCTGTTGCAGATAGCCGTTAATGGCGTCCTGCGCGTCCACGGCGGCGTCGGTCAGGCTGTCGTTGCCCGGCTGGTACTCGCCCAGGCGGATCAGCATCTCCACCTGCTGCCAGGCCGCCATCAGTCGGCGAACCGACGTGGCTTCGCTGACCTGCTGTCGCTCCACCACGTTAGTCATGGTTCGGCTCAGGCTGGCCAGTACGTCAATGGCCGGATAGTGCCCGCGCTCCGCCAGTTTTCGCGTCAGCACGATATGACCGTCAATCAGCGATCGCACCTCATCGGCCACCGGATCGTTCATCGAATCCTGCTCAATCAGCACCGAATAGAGCGCGGTAATAGCGCCGGTCGAGGTTTGGCCGGCGCGCTCAAGCAGCGTCGGCAACAGCGTATACACCGACGGCGGCAGGCCGCCGCGCCCCGGCGGTTCACCCAGCGCCAGACCAATTTCACGCTGGGCACGGGCAAAACGTGTCAACGAGTCAAGGATCAGCAGGACGCTCTTACCCTCGTCGCGAAACGCTTCGGCAATGGCGGTAGCGGTAAAGGCCGCGCGGGCGCGCTCCATGCTGCTGCGGTCAGAGGTAGCGCAGAGCAGCACCGTACGACTGCGCAGTTCGCTGTCCAGCTCGTGGTCGAGAAATTCGCGCAGTTCGCGTCCACGCTCGCCAATCAGGCCAAAGACGATCACGTCGCAGGGCGTGTTGCGCGCCAGTTCCGCCAGCAGCGTGGTTTTACCACAGCCCGCACCGGCGAAAATGCCGACGCGCTGGCCGACGCCGAGGGTCAGCAGACCATCAATCGCCCGCATACCGGTGGGCAGCGGCGTATCAATGCGCGGGCGCTCGGTCGGCGGCGGCGCGTCGCCCAGTACCGTTTTCACGCCGTCGCGGTGGCGGTCTTCCGGCTGCGCAAAGGCGCTGATGCTGCCCGCCTCAATCGGCCGGCCAAAGCCGTCAAGCACGCTGCCCAGGAGATCGTCAGAAACGCGGATGCTGTGCGGCAGATAGAGCGGCGTCACGCGCGCGCCCTGCGCGATGCCATCAAGCTGGCCCAGCGCCGAAAGCAGCGTGTGCTGAGGATTAAAACCCACCACTTCCGCCAGCACGCGGGTATTGTTTTTGCCCTCGATGCGGCAGAGATCGCCAATACGCGCGCCGGGCAGGCTGCTCTCCAGCAGGATGCCGCTGATACCGGTAATACGGCCAAAAATCTCTACCGGCGCGAAACCCGCCAGACGCTGCTGGTGCGCGTCAAACCATGCATCAAGCTGCGCCTGCATTACCAGTTCACCTTGATATGATCGCGTCCGGCGAATTCCACCTCCGATGAGGTGATCGCCACCAGGCGCAGTTCATCCTTTTGATCGCCAATAAACAGGCGCTCTCCGGTATCGGTCACCACGTTGGCGCGTTTGCCGGTAGTAATCTGCACGATGCGAAACGGCAGCTTCGCATTGTACTGGCGCGTATTGTTAACCAGTTTAGGAATGACGTTGTACTGCGCCTGAAATCGCACCAGCATCCGTTCCAGAATCTGCAACTGATCTTTATTCAGTTCGCCGTTGAGCACCATTTTCCCTTTGCCCATATCAATTTTCACGCCGGGCGTCAGGCCACGATCGCGCAGCATTGCCAGCAGCGGCGGGCGCACTTCCTGAAGCGTTTCCAGCACCTGGCGATTCGAACCGGTGGTCGACGTTTGCGCGACGGTCGGCTGAAGGATCCAACTGATAATGGTGAAGCTCAGCAGCAGGATCAGGCTTACTGACAGCACCTGCACGCCGCGCGAGAAGGTGCGCGACGGCGCAGGCGCCGCTTCCTGCACCGCCGCAGCCGTTGCTGGCGCCGCGTCAGCCAGCGGCTGCGGCGCGGCGGTCATCGCTTCCCACGGTTGTTCCGCAGGCGACAGGCTCAGCCACACGTCACCCAGCGCAAACGGCTGGTCAGGCGGCAGCGGATCGAACAGCTCGCTCTCTTTACCGTCGGGCGTATACAGCTTTCCTTCCGCCGCGCGAAGCTGCCAGCGTTCGTCGGCAAAAAAAAGCGTGGCGTGATGTGCGGCCACGCCGCTGTCGGTCAGCAACAGATCGGCTTCTTCGCCCTGGCCGAGCGTCCATTCACCGCCCATAACCGGTAGCGCCGCCCCCTGGTGACGGCCCGTAAGCACGCGTAACTCAAACATAATCAGCTCCCTAAGCATCAAAGGATTCGGCTGAATCTTCCAGATCGAGTCGACCCACCACATTTATCGACAGGTTCGACTGTAGTTCAGCGAACGACAGTACCGGTACCTGATGGAACTCATCCTGAATCAGGCCACGCAGCGGACTGCGCAGATCCTGCGCTACCAGCAGCACGGCAAAAGCCGGATTGCCAGGGGCAAAAGCGTTACGCAGGTGCGCCAGAATGGCCATGTTCTGCTCCTGCGTGAGGGCAAAAAAGACTTCGCTCTGCGTTTGCCGCAGCGCGTCGCGCAGATCTTCTTCCAGTTCCGGCGTCAGCAGCCAGACGTGCAGACCATCATCCTGGCTGTACTGGTAGCAGATGTGTTCTTTCATCGAAATACGCACCAGATCGGTCAGCAGACTGATATCGCGTTCATGTTGACCGTGTTCAATCAACGCTTCGGCTATCGCGCGCACCGAGCGCAGCGGGATGCGTTCTGATACCAGGTTTTGCAACACGCTGGAGAAGCGCGCGATAGGCATGACGCGCTGAAGCTCCTGCGCCAGCTCCGGCTGCTCCGCTTCCAGCCAGCCCATCAGCGCCCGCGTCTCCTGTAGGCCGATAAAATGCGGTGCGCTGGCGTGAATGGCGTTTTCCATCCGCTGCATCAGCACATCGTGGAAATTCTGACGCGGCACGTCTTCATTTTGCAGCAGCGTATGATCGGGCGGCAGCCACAGCAGCTCGCTTTCACGGCGCGCTTCACTGCCTTCCACCACCCCTTCTTCTTCCGCCAGGTGGGCATATTCGCGGCGGTTTACAGCCTGAAGCGGCACGTTAAAGGTGCCGACCACCCTGGGGATTTCGTAAACCGAGTAGCGGAACTCGTCGGCGGGCAGCTGATCCTGGAACTCAATATCAAATGCGGGCAGCGTAAAGCCGTAGTTGTAGACGATGCTGTTACGCATCCGGCGAATCGCCTGCACCAGATCCAGCGTTTCCGCCGTGCCCCGTGCGCTGCTGTGAAACTGCAACAGATAAGGACGCGTCGGATTGAACTGCCGCAGATCTTCGGTGCCGTTCAGCTCTGGCGGAATCACTTCGTTTTCCATCTGCGGCTGACCGGCAATCAGCTCGCGCCGGGCGCGCCAGACCTGAAAACTGCCGGTGGCCAGCGTCAGCACCGCCAGAATGACAAAGACGCCGGTCGGCATGCCCGGCAGCATTGCGAAGCCAAACATGCCGATAGAAGAGAGGATCCAGGCTTTTGGCTGGCTGGTCAGCTGCTCGGCGATTTCCCGGCCAATGTTGTTATCAATGCTGTTTGCGTCGCTGTCTGAGGAGACGCGGGTGATGATCATTCCGGCGGTAAGCGAGATAAGCAGCGCCGGAATTTGCGCAATCAGGCCATCGCCGATGGTCAGTACCGAATAGGTGTGCATCGCGTCGCCGGCGGGCATCCCCAACTGCATTACGCCGATACTGAAACCGCCAATCAGGTTAATAAACAGGATCACCAGTCCGGCGATGGCATCGCCTTTCACAAATTTCATTGCGCCGTCCATCGCGCCAAACAGCTGGCTCTCTTTCGCCAGATCGACACGGCGGCGTTTTGCCGTATTTACGTCAATCATTCCGGCGCGCAGGTCGCTGTCAATGGACATTTGTTTGCCCGGCATCGCATCCAGCGTGAAGCGCGCAGCCACTTCAGCCACCCTCTCCGAACCTTTGGTAATGACCAGGAAGTTCACCACGGTGAGGATTAAAAACATGACCATCCCCACGGCCAGATTACCGCCTACCACGAACGTCCCGAAAGCGGCAACGATGTGTCCGGCGTCCTGCTGCACGAGGATCTGACGCGTGGTTGAAATCGACAGCGCCAGGCGAAACATGGTGGTCAGCAGCAGCACCGCCGGGAAGGTGGAGAACGCCAGCGGCTTGGGCAGGTACATTGCCAGTACCACCAGCAGCGAGGAGATACAGATATTCACGGCAATCAGCGTATCGATCAGCCCCAGCGGCAGCGGGATGATCAGCATAAACACGATCGCCATGGCAAACATGGCGCCGATAATTTCGGAGCGCTGCATGGCGCCAAGCGCGATACGATTTAAAATCAAAAAAATGCCGTTCATACCCGTCTCCTGCTAGCTTTTCGCTGCCGCGTTGTTCTCTTTCTTTACCAACACATCAATGGCGACACTCAGTTTTTGCAGTGCCGATCCGCGCCATTTGATGTCTTTCCAGAGCGGCAGAGGAAGCTTATTCACCAGCGGCAGCAGCCCGTTGAAAAATATCATCTGTGCGGCGGGATGCTGGCCAGCGTAGTCGTTACCAATATTTTTTAAATCATTCACTTCCATGCCGTTTGCCGCGAAGGAGAGCACCCGCCGCGCCATATCGATGCCGCCTGCGGCGACCACGGGAATCTTGCCGCGCGACCGCAGACGGTCGAGCAGCTCGGTGCTCTGCGTAATCAACTGACCGACATGTCTCGATTCGGCCAGTCCGAGGTGGATGCGGCGCAGCGAACTGGACTTGAGCGACGGCGTAAACGCGGCGATGTCTTCCGACAGCGCGCGCTGAAGCGTTCGCAGGCCGGGCACCATCTGCTCGTGACCAAAGCGCTCAAGCAGGCTGTCGAAAATGGCGGCGGCGGACTGTTGCCTGACGATGCCTTTATAATAAAGATTGCGAATTGACTGTTTTTCATCAGGATCGGTGGTGAAGCTGGCAATGGCCTTTGCGGTATTCAGACCGGCCTTGACTTCGCCGCCGAACGCTTCATGCAGCTTATCAAGCCCGCTGCTGGCCGCGGCCGCGAGCTGGTGATCGCCCGTACGATCGGCCTCGCGCAGCGCCATGCGCAGCATCAGGTCACAGCGCGCCGGATCGCCTTCTGCGGCTTCTACCAGCGAATCCGCACTCTGCTCGCCCGGCTTGCCCAGCGCGCTTCTCATCTCGCCCAGACGCGTTTCCAGGCGATCCTGCTGCTGATCGTCCAGCATCTGATACAGCTCGATCAGGCTCTCGATTCGCTCGACCGACTTACGATTGCTGCGCAAATGCGCCGTGTTGATTTGCCGGCGGTTCAGTCCCTTGGTTTTTTTCTCCATTTTTTCACTGAACAGCGAACCGAGTTCTTCCAGTGAATCGAGCGGGATGCCCGCCGGCGACTGGGTATTGACCGCACGCGGACGCGTCTCGTTTCCCGCAGCGGTAGATAACGGGCTGTCCTGTTTGAGCAGACTTTTCGCCATGGCCTGCTGAAACTGCAAGGAGGACTGAACTTTTATCATCGCGGCCTCTGCGTTGTTTTCGTAGTTATGTTACGTGGACAAAGAGAGCAATAAGTTCCCGGATAAAAATAAACTAAAGATGCATTTAAAAGGACAGATTTAAGCGACAATTCTTTTTGTGTAAAAAGTTGCACAGTTAATCTGACCCGGCGGCCATTTTTTGTCTCAGATGATTCTTAAGTTAAAAATAAAAGCCAGTAATAATCAGCCTCGCGCTATTTTTTATCGGCTGGCACGCTCCTTGCTATATGACCATTGCAGGCTGTTAATTAATTTCAGGAGCGTTACTATGTTAACTTCATCCGTTGAATTGTCATTTTCACCTGAAGCACCCACGGTTATTTTGTGGCAGGAAATTCTTTGTCAGCAAAATCGTAAGCTACATAATTTTATTCGCAAGCGCGTTTCTAACCGTGAAGATGTTGAAGACATCGCACAAATGACCTGCGTGGAAGTGTTGCGCAACAGTCATAAATTTCTCGGCGCGTCACGTCCGGAAACCTGGCTGTTCGGCATTGCCGCCAACCTGATCCGTAACTACTACAAAACGCATCACAACCGTTTTTTGTTTGACAGTTTGAATGAGGACAATCCGCTGGAGCTGGTTCAGGATTGCGATCCCAGCGATATTATCGCCAACGATCAGCTGCTTAACGTTATGGCCAGCTCCATCGATAAACTGCCTGACGACACCCGCGAAATGCTGACCATCCTTGTAGAGCGCAACGGCAGCTATCAGGACGTGGCTTCTACGCTGGATATTCCGCTTGGCACGGTAAAATCTCGTCTGTCGCGCGTACGTGAGTCGCTCAGAAGCACGATTAGCTGAATTAAGCTAATTTTTTAGTCTGAATTCGATGAAAATATTTATCTGAGGGTTGGATCAATTTTCAGATGAATGTTAATGGTCATCAGGGAAATTATTTGCTGTAATTACCGCTTAATGGTTCAGTTTTCAAATGGCACACTAAGCGGTAATAATACAGATGGTAAATTTACTTTTCCGTTTTCAGAGAGAAAAATGCATTCGCCTGAAATATTCAGCCTTAATGTGAATAGAAACTCACAGGATGGCCGCTCAATCCTCCCCGACTTTGCCCTTGACAAAGTTAATGATGCTCTCTATTTAGTTGGTCCTGACGCCAGGCTTGCTTATATTAATAATAAAGCGTGCGAAATGTTAGGCTATAAATATCGGGAACTGATCCGTCTTAAGTATTCCAACGTGGAGGAGGAACTGCTGGATCCTGACGTGGCCGCGCTGTGGTGGAAACTCAGCCAGCGCCCGGAAGGTATCCGCTTCACTTCTCAGCACCGCATGAAAAGCGGCGAAATCATCCCGGTTGAGGTCAGCTCCAGCGCCTATGTGCATCAGCAGCAAAACATGGTGCTGTGCGTGGTGCGTGACGTACGCGAGCTTAAGCAGCGTACCGAGCGCTATCTGCAACAGGAGCAGCAGTTCCGCTCGCTGGTTGAAAACTCCCCTGATCTGATGGCCCGTTTCGATACCGATCTGCGGTGTCTGTACGTGAATCCGCTGGTGCTTGAGCTGGTTGGCTGCACGGCGGAGCAGGCGCATGGCTGGCATCTGACCGATACCATTCCTTTTGATGAAACCGGCATGCGTCTTTTCCGGCTGGTTTCCAACACGCTGGCCAGCGGCGAAAAAAGCGAGGCTGAGCTGGAAGCGAACTATGACGATCGCACCATGGTGCTGCACGTTCGCTGCGTGCCCGAGTTTAATCTGAACGGTGAGGTGACCACCATTCTGGCGGTCGGACGTGATATCACCCGGCTGCGCGACGTGGAAAATCAGGTTCGCGCCGCGCATCAACAGCTGCGACTGCTGGCCAGCAATCAGCAGCAGCAAACCGAGGATGAGCGCAAACACATCGCGCGTGAAATCCATGACGAGCTGGGGCAGCATCTCACCAGCCTGCGCGCCGGCCTGTCGGTCATCGGCATGCAGCCCCACGATCCGCAGCAGGTTAGCCAGCAGGTTGACTACCTGATGACGCTGATTGACAGCACCATTCAGGTAGTGCGCGACGTCTCTACCCGTCTGCGGCCAAATATGCTGAATATGGGGCTGGTTCCCGCGCTGGAATGGTTGCGCGATGAATTTGTGAAGAACAGCGGCTGTAGCTGTATGCTGATTGTTCCCGATAAAAAACCGGTGACGCTGGACGATCAGGCGGTGACGGCGGTTTTCCGGGTCGTACAGGAGTCGCTGACCAATATTTCGCGACATGCGCAGGCCACCAGGGTGTCCATTATCGTGCAGACCACGCGGGACGCCATCGTGATTCAGATCCGTGATAACGGTCGCGGCTTTCAGATGCAGTCGGTGCGTCACGATGCTTTTGGGCTGCTCGGCATCCGTGAGCGCGTGGGCATGCTCAAGGGTGAAGTGAACATCTCAAGTACACCCGGCGAAGGCACCCAGCTTGAACTCACGCTGCCGCTGGTTGCCAATCCGTCACACTGAACTGCTATGCTGTGACTTTACCGTCGCAATAGTGAACCGGGAAACAGGATGAGTGAAGTTATACGGTTAGTCATTGCCGACGATCACGCGTTAATGCGTGAAGGATTGAAACAGATTTTTGCACTGGACAAGATGATTGACGTGGTCGGCGAGGCCGGGGACGGCGGCGAAGTGCTGGAGCGCCTGCGGCTGGGCGGCATCGATCTGCTGCTGCTGGACATTTCCATGCCCGGCATCAGCGGCGAGGATTTAATCAACCGCATTCATGCGCAGTATGAAAATCTGCCGATTCTGGTTCTCAGTATGTTTAATGAGCCACAGATCGCGCGACGCGTGCTTAACTGCGGCGCGCTGGGCTACATTACCAAAGACAAAAATCCTGACGCACTGCTGACCGCGATCCGCAGCGTGGCATCCGGTTCACGCTACATCGATCACGATCTGGCGCAGGAAATTGTCTTTGCCGAGTACCAGAACGGGAATCGCGCGCTGCACGAAACGCTCACCACGCGCGAGCGGCAGATACTGCTGATGCTGGCACATGGCGAAACCATCAATGCCATTGCCGAGGCGCTGTCAATCAGCAACAAAACCGTCAGCACCTATAAATCGCGCATGATGGACAAAATGCAGTTCGCCAGCAATGCCGATATTGTGAAGTACGCCATCAGCCATCATCTCGTGCAGTAGCCTGCGGGCTACTGCTCTTTTGCCTCGCCGAGGGTCTTCGCCTCAACGAAGGTCACGCTGCGGCGTAGCTGTCGGTTCGCAAGAAAAACCGGCAGCGCCATAAACAGCAGCAGGCTGCCCGTCATACCGCAGGTCAGCAGGCTGATATGGCCAGCCCAGCCGGTGCCCGCCGTCAGGCCGGCAATCACCATCGACAGCAAAAAGAAGAATGTCAGCGTCAGGCCAATCGGCCAGATGTTGCTGATATCCATATCGCTGAGCGCCATTTTTACCGGCAGCCTCGCCTCTCTGGCAGCCTCCTGCTCGCTGCGCATGGTTTGTTCCACCGCGTGCAGATCAATACTGCGCAGCAGAAAGTCCTGTTCGGCGGAGGGATCGTGCAGCGCGTCAAAAACCCGACTGACCGGCGGAAAAGTCAGCGGCCAGCTACCGGCATGCACGCCATAGGTTGTCAGCGCTGGCAGCGTAATTCGGGGCCAGAGCACCGGCTGGAGATAGCGATCGTTCAGCACCACCCAGCTTTGACGCGTTTCTCCCTGGCTGACGTGATAGAGCCGGAAACGATCCGCCGGCGGATAGGTCAACAGGGTGACGCGCGCGGTGAGCAAAGGAATATGCCGATAGCGACAGTAGTTCACTCTGCTCTGCCCCTGCGCGGCCAGCAGCACGCCCAGCGCCGGAATAAAATAGTAGGAGGTACTTTCCGCGGCGGAAGGGCTTTGCAGATGCTCAACCAGTCGCGCTTCGCTGCTGGCGCTAAGGTGTTCAGGCCACCACTGACCACTGCGGCTGATTACGCGCTCCACGGGCACCTGAAAAATGCCCAGCGGCTCCGTCTGTGCTGGCAGGCTGGCAAACGGAACAATTTTACTGAAAAAAGTCAGCGCATCGTCCGGGCCGCTCCACTCACCACTCGCTTCCAGGCCATGCAGATTGGCAGTAAGGTCGGCCCAGCCGTTTTTGCCCAGTACATCGATCTGAAATTTGGTATCGGCCAGCCGTTTCCCCAGCGCCAGAATCGGCTGGGGGATCCCCTCCATAGAGAGCTCAGGCGCGCTGCTGTGTTCACTTTCCATACTGCATATCCCCAAAGTCGCTTGCCATCAACAAGATATAAAGATAAAGGATTTCAAACCGCTAACGCCGAACGACGTTAAGGAAAAACAACAGGTTGCCCACGGCCGGCAGAAGAAGATCCCCTGGTGCCATGAAAGGTTTTTTTTATCGAATAAGAAATTTGGCTTTAGTCAAAAAATCAAGCATTTTCAAGGTGATAGTATACTTGCGATGCATTATTAAGCGCAATAGCCACAGTGAAAGGAAGCATAAAGAGAGCGATAAGGGAGAGAACCGGCGCGCAGCACGCGCCGGTTTAGAGGATCAAATAAACTGCTGTAGCACCAGGCAACCCACCAGCCCGCACACGGCGATGATGGTTTCCAGCGCCGACCACGAGCGCAGTGTTTCGCCAATGGTCAGGTTGAAATACTCTTTGAACAGCCAGAAGCCCGGATCGTTAACGTGTGAGAAGATCACGCTGCCAGAACCCACCGCAATCACCATCAGCTCAGGGCTCACGCCGGTGGTGGCGATAATCGGCGCCACGATGCCGCCTGCGGTGATCGCCGCGACCGTTGCCGACCCCAGCGCGATACGCAGCGCCGCAGCAACGGACCAGGCCAGCAGCAGCGGAGATATCGCACTGCCCTGCATCAGGCCCGCGATATATTTATCCACGCCGCCGTCAACCAGAACCTGCTTGAACGCCCCGCCGCCGCCAATAATCAGCAGCATCATGGCGATGATTTTGATGGAATCGGTGAGGGTTTGCATCACCTCATCCATGCTGCGGCCGCGGTTCAGGCCAAAGGTGAACAGCGCAATCAGCACGGCAATCAGCGTCGCCATGATCGGATCGCCGAAAAATTCCGCCCAGCCCAGCAGCGGATGTCCTTTCGGCAATATCATTTCAGCCACGGCGCGCAGCGCCATCAGGATCACCGGCACCAGCGACGTCCAGACGCTGACCGCAAAGCCAGGCATTTCCGCTTCGGTAAAGTTTTTCGAGTTATACATGCCTTCCGGGATCGGTTTATCAATCTTTTTCAGGAAGCGTGCATAGACCGGGCCAGCAAGAATAACGGTGGGAATGGCCAGGATGGTGCCGAACAGCAGCGTGCGGCCCATGTCGGCATGGAACAGCGTGGCGATAGCGGTCGGGCCGGGATGCGGCGGCAGAAAGCCGTGCGTTACCGACAGCGCAGCGGCCATTGGCACACCGATAAAGAGCAGCGGTACGCGTGCGGCGGCGGCGATGGTGAATACCAGCGGCAGCATCAGCACAAAGCCCACTTCGTAGAACAGCGCAAAACCAACGGTAAAACCGGTAAGCACCACCGCCCACTGAATATATTTTTCACCAAACTTGCTGATGAGCGTGGTGGCAATACGCTGAGCGCCGCCGCAGTCCGCCAGCAGCTTACCGAGCATAGCGCCGAAGCCCATGATCAGCGCCAGACTGCCCAGCGTGCCGCCAACGCCCGCTTTGATTGAGGCAATAACTTTGGTAACCGGCATTCCCTGCATGATACCCACCGCCAGCGCGACCAGTATCAGTGCAATAAATCCATTCAGCTTGAAGCGGATCATCAGCAGTAGCAGCAGCACCACGCCAATCGCAACGATGACTAAAGGCATAACGTTTTCTCCGATGCGCATGTTCTGCGGCCTGCCGCAGACACACTATTATTTTTCGCCCTGAGCGTGGCTACGCAGTTTCAGGGCTCAGTTGTTACCGGGAACATGTTAACGATAACCCTGCTCAACGGATACGCACTGAAGAGACGGAATTTACATTTTGCGAGGGGGATCAAACTTTCAACAGACGCCGCCGTGCCGCCTGGTAAGCATTATTTGAAAAACCGGTTATTGACATGAAACAAGAATACCGATTAATAAACACAACTAAATGTAACTTGATATGTCAAAACAAACGTTTTCAGGCCGTCATTTTTTAACAATTTATGCCGGTGGTTCGTTATGAAAACGGCATAACACAGGGCAACCGTTACGTTTGCGTGACTGGCAGAGCGTTAAAGGTGGGAACGCGTGCAAAAATGAATATTTTTCGCTACATAACCGCAGGGTTTATTATTTTTTATCGTCAGGTATGTGCAATGAAAGAAAATTTCCACGGTTTAAAACTGCATACCGGCTGTCAAACGGTATCATGATCACAATTATGGGCTGTAAAACAAACCTCTTTCAAACCATACGGATACATTAATTTCACACATTACTATCACCCTGATAATTAAATTTAACAAAACAGAGACATTATTTACCGACGCGGTGAAACAATTCTTCGCAAAGGCACAATCCCGTCAAACCAGAATAACGTTATGGTTACCGCTCCTTCTTATTATTCCGCCCGTCGTTAATTTACCGCGTTTCTTCTGTCCGTCACGATGAAATGCGGCCAGCTTGTTAACAGCAGGTTATTAAAATAAAGAGCAGCACAGGTCAGTTCGAGGTAAGCCATGTTTGGATTAGATGCGTTTCATCTGGCAAGGATTCAGTTCGCTTTCACCGTTTCCTTTCATATTATTTTTCCCGCCATCACCATCGGGCTGGCCAGCTTTCTGGCGGTGCTTGAAGGGCTGTGGCTGAAAACCCATAACCGCGACTACCGCGATCTCTATCACTTCTGGTCAAAAATTTTCGCAGTGAACTTCGGGATGGGTGTGGTTTCCGGGCTGGTGATGGCCTACCAGTTCGGCACCAACTGGAGTGGCTTTTCACAATTTGCCGGCAGCATCACCGGCCCGCTGCTCACCTATGAAGTGCTGACCGCTTTCTTCCTTGAGGCAGGATTTCTGGGCGTGATGCTGTTTGGCTGGAACCGCGTTGGCCCGGGCCTGCACTTTTTTGCCACCTGCATGGTAGCGCTCGGCACGCTGATCTCAACTTTCTGGATCCTGGCATCAAACAGCTGGATGCAAACGCCGCAGGGTTTTGCCATTGAAAACGGTATCGTGGTGCCGGTTGACTGGTTCAAAATTGTGTTTAACCCGTCGTTCCCCTACCGTTTGCTGCATATGTCTACTGCCGCTTTTCTGGCGAGCGCGTTCTTTGTCGGCGCGTCGGCAGCGTGGCATCTGCTGCGCAAAAATGATACGCCTGCCATTCGCAAAATGCTCTCGATGGCGCTGTGGATGGCACTGATCGTCGCGCCCATTCAGGCGATGCTCGGCGATGCGCACGGCCTGAACACGCTTAAGCATCAGCCGGCGAAGATCGCCGCAATGGAAGGCCACTGGGAAAACCCGCCGGGCGAAGCAACGCCGCTGATCCTGTTCGGCCTGCCGGATATGGAGCAGGAGAAGACCCGCTATGCGCTGGAAATCCCTTACCTCGGCAGCCTGATCCTGACCCACAGTCTGGATAAGCAGGTGCCGGCGCTGAAGTCATTCCCGAAAGAGGATCGGCCCAACTCCACCATTATTTTCTGGTCGTTTCGCATTATGGCCGGACTTGGCATGCTGATGGTGCTGCTCGGCGTGGTCAGCCTGTGGCTGCGTATTCGTGGTCGTCTTTACAACTCGCGTCCGTTTCTGTGGTTTGCGCTGCTGATGGGGCCGTCCGGGTTGATCGCCATTCTGGCAGGCTGGTTTACCACTGAGATTGGCCGGCAGCCGTGGGTGGTTTATGGCCTGATGCGCACGCGCGACGCGGTCTCGGCGCATGGCGATCTGCATATGAGCCTCAGCCTGCTCGCCTTTATTCTGGTTTACTCGTCGGTGTTCGGCGTGGGTTATATCTATCTTTTTAATCTGATCAAAAAAGGCCCGCAGCAAGGGGAAGGCGACGGCACCGATCACGGTGGTCCCGGCACAACGCACACGCCAGCACGTCCGCTTTCCGCAGCGAAAGAAAAACTTACTAACGAAGAGGGTCGCTAATCGTGGGCATCGATCTCCCAATTATCTGGTTTACCATCATCGTGTTTTCCACGCTGATGTATATCGTGATGGACGGATTCGATCTGGGCATCGGCATTCTTTTCCCGTTCAATAAAGATGCCACCGAGCGCGACATGATGGTGAATACCGTCGCGCCGGTGTGGGATGGCAACGAGACCTGGCTGGTGCTCGGCGGCGCAGGTCTGTACGGGGCGTTTCCGCTGGCCTATGCGGTCATTATCGACGCCCTTTCGGTGCCGCTGACGGTGATGCTGATCGGGCTGATTTTTCGCGGCGTGGCCTTTGAATTCCGCTTCAAAGCCACCGAAGAGCACCGCCCTTTTTGGGATAAGTCGTTTATCGCCGGATCGTTTTTAGCCACCTTTAGTCAGGGGGTTGTGCTCGGCTCTTTCATTAACGGCTTTGAAGTGACCGGCCGCGCGTACAGCGGCCCTGAGCTGCTGTGGCTGACGCCGTTTGCGCTGTTCTGCGGTCTGGGCCTGGTGGTTGCCTACGCGCTGCTCGGTAGCAGCTGGCTGATTATGAAAACCGAAGGCGAGCTGCATCGTAAAATGACCGCGCTGACGCGTCCGTTGCTGCTGGCGCTGCTGGCTATTATTGTTGTGGTCAGCATCTGGACGCCGCTTCAGCACGCGGACATCATGCACCGCTGGTTTACCCTGCCGAACCTGTTCTGGTTCCTGCCGGTGCCGGTGCTGGTGCTGCTGGTGTCAGTATTGCTGCTGCGCGCGCTCAGACGCCACGCGCACTATGCGCCTTTCCTGTTGACGCTGGCGCTGGTCTTCCTGGGTTTTACCGGCCTCGGCATCAGCATCTGGCCCGATATCATTCCGCCCTCCATCACCATCTGGCAGGCCGCCTCACCGCCGCAGAGCCTGAGCTTTATGCTGGTTGGCAGCCTGATTATCATTCCTGTGATCCTGGTTTACACCTTCTGGAGCTACTACGTTTTCCGGGGGAAAATCAAGCCGGATGCGGGTTATCACTGATTCACTGACGGGAGGTGATATGGTTTCTCCACTCTGGAAACGCCTGATGTGGCTGGTGGTTATCTATGCGGGCAGCGTGATGGCGCTCGGCGTGGTCGCTACGCTGTTTCGCCTGATGATGACCGCCGCTGGCATGAAGTCACACTAGCGCAGTCACTCCTTCTTACTGCTGTCATAATTTTAAACACTACCGCAGCGGTAAGATTGCCATGATGGTCTATGCTTAATCCTGTTCATGAGGAAATCATGCCATCAAGAAGGAGGAAGTATGAGTTTATTAGATAAAGCTAACGATAAAGCTGAAGAAGCGCTGGGTAAAGGCCAGGAGCAGTTCGGTAAAGCTTCCGATTCGCCAGAGCATGAGCTGAAAGGCAAAGCGCGCCAGACCGCCGCAAAAGCCTCTTACGCTGTTGATGACGCGCTGGACTGCGTGAAAAGCAAAACCCAGGATTCCCCTTTCGCCGCGCTGGCCTTTGCCGCGGGCGTTGGATTCCTGGTTGCGAAGATCTTTGGTGGTCGTCGCTAAGCCAGTCCCCGCTTTGATAAAAAGGCCGACGCTGTCGGCCTTTTTTTTATTCCTCAATCCTGAGCTGCGCGCGCGGCGTGTAAAAGCGACGAGACGTCAGATAGGCGGTTAACACGGTTGCGAGACTGGCAGTCCCTAACAGCATGAACGTCACCATAATCTGATATTTAATCGCCAGCAAGGGATCGATACCGGCAAAAATGAGTCCGGACATCATGCCCGGCAGGCTGACCAGCCCGACGGTTTTAGCGGCATCGACGGTTGGGATCAGCGCAGCGCGAATGCTGTCACGGACGATCTCCGCCGAAGCCAGTTTTACTGAGGCGCCCAGCGCCAGTTTCTCCATAATCTGCTGTTTGTCGCTGTAAAAACGCCGATCCAGATTGCTGAAGCACAGGCCAACCGCCACCATGGCGTTACCGGCGATCATCCCCGAAAGCGGTATCACCTGCCCAGGCACAAAATGGATCGCGCGACTTAAGGTCAAAATCATCAGGGTGGTCACGGTGCTGGCGGTAATCGCCAGAAAAGCGATGGCAAAGGCGCGATCGCTGTGCTGACTGCGTTTGCGCGCATTCAGCGCGGCATTCAGGCAGATAAACAGCACCATCGCCACCGTCAGCGTAACGTTGCTGACCGCGAAAAGCATTTTCAGTACCGCGCCGACGATCAGTAGCTGGACGACCGCGCGAAACACGCTCCAGAGAATATCGCGCCCCAGGCCAAGCCGCTCTTTTGCGCTGATCGCCAGCGCAATCGCCACCAGCATCAACGCCATTCCTAATGACTGCGTGGTGATATCAGGCTGATTCATGCTGCCTCCCGACGGGCCTGAGCGCTAACAGGCGGGAGGCCTGCGCGATCTCCGATGGATCGTGGCTGACCCAAACCGCCGCCATGCCGTGCTGGTTGATAAGCTCGTCGATCAGCTGGTGAATAACCCGTTTGTTCTGCTCATCCAGCGCGCTGGTTACCTCATCCAACAGCAGCACCTGCGGTAAAAATTGCAGGTTGCGCAGCAGTGCGACCCGCTGTTTTTCGCCGCCGGAAAGCTGCGTCACCGGCGTGTCGAGCAGATCGTCGGCAAGATTCACCCGGCGGAGCCAGCGTTGCAGCGTGGCGCGTTCGGGCCGTTTTTGCCGGATCTGCCAGGGGAACGCCAGGTTATCCCACACCGTTTCACCAAACAGTGCGGGGGTCTGGCTGCACCAGGAAACCTGCTGACGGTAGGCTTCGGGCTTCAGTTCGCTGACGGGCCGTCCGCTGAAGAAAATCGCGCCGCTGGCAGGTTCAAGCAGCGACGCGAGGATCTTCAACAGCGTGCTTTTACCGCAGCCGGAAGGGCCGGTAACGTGCAGCCGTTCACCGGCGTTGAGCGTAAAGGAGACGGGGGCGAGACGCTGGCGGCCTGCCTGTGAACAGGTCACGTCACGCACGTCCAGCAAAGGTGAGATAATCGACATCGTTTCGTCCTGAAAAAATCGTCGCCGTGATAATAGCGCAATCGGCTTTGTTTACGCCTCTCTTTTTGCCAGAGCAAAAAAAAAGGGACAACGTTATGTTGTCCCTTTAAACAATCTTACTGACAATTATTTCTTCGCGTCGTCCGGCAGCGCGTAGGCAACAATATAGTCGCCCAGTTTGGTGCCAAACGAACCGTGCCCGCCAGCGGCGATCAGCACATACTGCTTGCCGTTCACCTCATAGGTCATCGGCGTTGCCTGGCCGCCCGCAGGCAGGCGCGCTTCCCACAGCTTGTCGCCGTTGGTGACGTTAAAGGCGCGCAGGTAGTTATCTGCCGTCGCAGCGATGAACATCACGTTACCCGCCGTAGAGATCGGCCCGCCAAGCATCGGCATACCCATCCTGAACGGCAGCGGCAGAGGCGAGCTGTCGTAGACCGTACCAATACGTTTTTTCCACGCGATCTGGTTGGTTTTCAGATCCACCGCAGAAACGTAGCCCCAGGCGGGCTGCTTGCACGGAAAACCGGTCGGCGCCAGGAACGGATTCAGCGTCACGCCGTAAGGCACGCCGTACTGCGGCTGAACGCCAGTTTCCGTGCCGCTGCCGCCTTTATCGTTCTCATTCGGCCACAGCGGATTATTCGGCCCGCGCGGGATCAGACGAGAAACGAACGGCAGCGCCATCGGGTTAGTCACCGCAATCTGACGATCGGTATCCACCGAGATGCCGCCCCATTCGAACATGCCGAGGTTGCCAGGGAACACCAGCGTGCCCTGCTCGGACGGCGGCGTGAACGGGCCTTCGTAGCGCAGGCTATGGAACATCACGCGGCAGATCAGCTGATCGTAAATGGTGGCGCCCCACATATCCGCCCCGGTGAGGTTTTTCTTCGGACGGTAGGTCAGTTCCGAATAAGGCTGCGTCGGCGACAGGCGATCGCCCTTCGCCGGCCCCTGCGGAACCGGGGTTTCCGGCGCGGGCACCACGGTTTTACCGGTGCGGCGATCCAGCACGAAAATATTGCCGGTTTTCGCCGGAACGTAAATCACCGGCACGGTATTGCCGCTCTTGTCGGTGATGTCAGCCAGCGTTGGCTGAGCCGGTACGTCCATATCCCAGAGATCGTGATGCACGGTCTGATAGAACCAGGCAAGCTTGCCGGTGGTGGCATTCAGCGCCAGCATGCCGCTGGCGAAGCGCTCCATTTCCGGCGTGCGGTTGCCGCCCCAGATATCCGGCGTGGTCACGCCAATCGGCAGATAGACCAGATCCAGTTTTGCATCGTAGGCGGCGGGCGCCCAGGAGTTAGGTGAGTTAGCCACATAGTGCTGCTCGCCTTCCGGCAGCACGTTAGGATCTTTCGCGCCGGTATCGAAGGCCCACAGCAGCTTACCGGTGTTCACATCAAAGCCACGGATGACGCCAGACGGCTCGCGGGTGGAGTAGTTATCGGTTACCGCGCCCGCTATCACGATGGTGGTGTCGGTGATCACCGGCGGCGAAGTCGGCTCATAGGCTCCCGCGCGCGCGTTCGGCATATTCTGTTGCAGGTTTACCTTACCGTTTTCGCCAAATTCAGGGCACGGCGCACCGGTTTCAGCGTCCAGCGCATACAGGTTGCCGTCGTTGACCGGCAGGATAATACGGCGCGCGCAGAGCGCAGGCTGGCTGCCCGCAGGCACGGCGGCCGCTTCAGGCATTTCGTGGTAAGAGACGCCGCGACAGGTGACGTGCTGGAACGACGGATCGGTCTTCAGTTGCGGATCGAACTTCCACTTCTGCTTGCCGGTTGCGGCATCAAGCGCAAACAGGATCTGATGCGGCGTACACAGGTAGAGTGAGTTGCCCATTTTGATCGGGGTGACTTCGTTGGTCAGTTCGCCCGGATCGGTGGCGCGCTTCATGTCGCCGGTGCGGAAGGTCCAGGCCTCTTTCAACTGACCGACGTTTTTGTCGTTGATCTGCGTCAGGGGTGAATAGCGCGTGCCTCCCTGCGTGCGACCATAGGCGGGCCAGTCGCCTGCGGCAATGCCGTCCGTTGATTTCGCAACGTTGGAAGCCTGCGCCGGGCTGAGCGAGCCGTTGATCTCCTGCGGATCGTTAAATACGGCGTAGACCAGCGCGACCACGGTCACCGCCAGCACCGCGCCAAGCGCGCCGCGTGCGGCTTTACCTTCGCTGAGGCCCCGGTAAACAAACGGCAGAACCAGCCACAGGCCGAGGAAGAAGGTGACGTCGAGACGCGGCGTCAGCGCCCAAAAGTCGCTGCCCACTTCCCATAGCGACCAAATCAAAGTAGCCAGCAGGAACAACGCGTACAGCAGCAGCGCGGAAGAACGACGACGGAACAGCAGCCAGGCAACGATCAGCTCAACCACGCCGGCTGCGATGTAATACACCGAGCCGCCCAGTTTCGCCAGCCAGATGCCGCCAATGAGCAGATACGCTCCGCTGATGGCGGCAAAGACAGCCGTCAGTACCACGATCGCTCGTGAAACCGATGTTTTAGACATAATATTTTCCCTTACCAAAATGTAACGCCTTCGATTTAGCGCACAGGCCAAATCGCTTAAAACACCCTCGCCGTGCACCACGGTCGGGGCTGTTATGAATTCTATTGAAACGTATAGCTGAGCGAGGCGCCGACGCCGTAGTTACGCCCCGGCGCGGGTTCGTAATAGCGACCGTTGCCTTCATTGACGATCACCGATCCCGCGTAGGTTTTATCAAACAGATTATCAACGCGGCCAGACAGGTCGAGCGACCACTTGTCCTGCGTAAAGCGGTAGCCGCTGCTCAGGCCCGCTACCGTGTAAGACGGCGCTTTTGCATTGTTTTCGTCATTGGCCTGAATGCTGCTCAGATAGCGAATATCCACACCTGCGTGCCAGCCCGCATCCGGCATCCATCCCAGCGAAGCATAGCCCATATTGCGCGACACACCCGGTAAGCGATTGCCCGCCGGTGTACAGTTACCGCTGTCGTCGCAGGTTTCATTGCGGTAGGTGGCGTCCAGCCAGGTCCAGGCCATCTGCATCCGCCAGTTCTCTGCAAACTGCTGATCAAAAGAGAGCTCAACGCCGCGACGACGGGTTTTGCCCGCATTTTTATACACGGAGCGGCCGTTGCTGCTGTCTGCCACTACCAGTTCGTTATCGGTATTGGTCTGAAACAACGCGGCGGTGAGCAGGCCATAGCCTATGCGGGTTTTGCTGCCTAACTCGAAGGTGTCGCTGGTGGACGGCTTCAGCCCCAGGTTCAGGCCGGTCTGGCTACCGTCAACCGAGCGATAAGAGAGTTCGTTGATGGTGGGCGTTTCAAAACCACGCCCGGCGGAGAAGTAGAGGTTCCAGGCATCGGTCACTGCATAGTTGAGCGCGCCCATCGGCAGCAGTTTGTGATAGCGCTTACTGCCGCTGTCGTCTCCATTCCCCGGCGCGATATAGTAATCTTCCGCATCAAAACTGACGGTGCTGTAGCGCACGCCGGCATCCAGCGTCCATTTTGGCGTCAGCCGCCAGCTGGTTTGCAGGTAGGGATCGAGGTTCCACATCACGTTCTTTTCGTTGCGGCGCTGGCCGCCCTTTTCGCCATACTGCGGCGTGTCGTTCAGCAGGGTAAAGTTTTCGAAGCCCTGACGCCGTTCAGTCATGGTTTCATAATCCAGCCCGCCGGTGAGAGAAAAGGGCACATCGCCCAGCTGGTCATCATGTTGCCAGCGCGTATCCACGCCGGCGTATTTGCGCTCAAGCACAATAACGCCGCCCGGATACGCCGGACGTAACTGAGGGGCCATTGGGATCGACTGATACTGCGTGGTATGACGTTCGCCGTGCCAGGCGGTCAGCGTCAGCCGATCGTTGTCGCTCATCTCGCGCGCGTAGCGCAGGCCAAGCTGGGTTTGATCGAGGGTTTTGCGGGTGTTGAAGCTATCGCCACGCGGCGACTGGCGCGGGTTCTCCCGCCACTCATCACGCGTCAGCCCGCCCGGATCGTTGGCATCAACGGAGACGCTGTTAAACATCAGCGTCAGGGTGCTGACCTCGTCGATCCGCACGCCGAGCTTGCCGTTGCCCAGACTTTTCTGCGTGCCGCTGTGGTCGCGAAAACCATGAGTGGTAAAGCGCGAACCGGAGATCAGATAGTTGACGTCGCCCACGTGAGTGCCATCGCCGGTGGCGCCGCTGGCTTTCACGCTGTTGCGCCAGCTCGCGTTGCTGCCGTACCAGGTGCCCGCACTGAGGGTTGTCGGCGCGCTGCCGGTTTCGCTGTCGATATTGACCACGCCGCCGGAGGCGTTGCCATAGAGCGCAGAGTACGGCCCACGCAGGACATCAACGTGATCGATGGAGCCGATATCAATGTTGGAGGTTTGCCCCTGCCCGTCCGGCATGGTCGCCGGAATACCGTCGACGTAGACCCGCACACCGCGCACGCCATACATGGATCGGCTGCCGAAGCCGCGTACCGATAGCTGAAGGTCCTGCGCGTAGTTTTGACGATTCTGGATCTGCAAGCCCGGTACGCCGCTCAGCCCTTCCGACAAATTTACCTGCGCGCGATCCCGGCGCAGATCGTCGCCGTTGATCACGCTGACCGCAGCGGGCGTGTCCAGTTCGGAAAGGCCACGCGGCTGGCCAATAACGATCAGTGAATCGCCCTGCGCATAGCTGACCACGGCGGGCAGTAACATCGGGACGATCAGAAAAGCGAAGGTTTTGTTGTTCACAGCATCGGTTCGGTATGAGTAAGGTTTAAAACGTCTCAGCGTTCAGGCTGCGGCACGCACATGCAGATTAGTATATAACCACTCTGAAAACCTGCCCGCGCGCCGTCGTTTTTATGAAAAACCAGCGGGCCGCCCGGAGAACAGGTTTACGGCTGTCATCAGCGCTTAAACGGGAGGAACGTGCCAAAAAGATGCCGGATTGTAGCATTCAGTCGCGGCTTTACGAAGTTATGTTAATGCGATAGCTGAATTGATTCAGTTAAATGCCACAAAATGATCACAATTGCGCAGGTTTTGCGAATGTCATACGCTGCAAGCGGCGACTATACTTAACCGCTCCGATCACAGACAGGACGAGCTATGCGCAGGCTGGATAACACACTATATCGCGCTGCTGGCGTGGGGCTGACGCTGTTGCTGTTGGCAGGCTGCGCCTCGGACGACAAGGGTATGGCCTGTCAGGGCAAAATGGAAACGCTGACCGGCCAGGCGCTCGGCAATATCGAAGGCACGGTCACCGATCGCTTCACCTCGTTCAGCGTTGACGTTGATGAGCCGGAACTGTCGCTGGAAAGCGGCCTGCTGCAAAGCAATGACCGGGAACGCTATTTCCCGTCCGCCGTAACCCGTGAAGGCTGGCTGGCGCAGCGCCTCTCCGACACGCGCTTCAGCGTGATTAACGCGCCGCAGGACAAAATGATCGTCTTCTCCTGCCCTTCCCGCGCGATTTAAGCGCTTGCCGACGGCGTTATGCTATAACCTTTCTTTTACGTTTGCGTAATAAGGATAATAAGCATGAGCGCCAGTCAGATGATTGCCAACCGTCACACCTTTTTCGGCCGTGGAAGCCTGCGCGAACTGCTGCCGTTACTGAGCGCCGATCCGCAGCCAACGCTGCTGTTCTGCGGAAGGTCTTTTTTAGCGGGTGACGCCTGGGCCGCGTTGGAAAACGACCTGACGCCGCTGCTGGTCGGTCATGAGATTGTCAGCCATGAAGCGTCGCCGGTGGAAATCGACGCCTGGGTCGACCGCTGGCGCGGCAGGGCGCAACGGGTGGTGGCCATCGGCGGAGGCAGCGTGCTTGATGCGGCAAAGGCTTTTGCCGCCCTCAGTCAGCATCCGTTAAACACGCTGCGTTATCTGGAAAAAGTGGGCGATACGGCGGTAACCGGCGCCACGCTGCCGCTGATCGCCATTCCCACCACCGCCGGAACCGGCAGCGAAGTGACGCAGAACGCGGTGGTTACCGATAAAACGGATAACAAGGTAAAGGCCTCGCTGCGTCATCCTGCCTTCGTGCCACAGGTGGCGATCCTCGATCCCGACCTGCTGCGCGGCGCGCCGGACCACGTGCTGGCCTGCTGCGCCATCGACGCCTTTACCCATCTGTTTGAAGCGTACCTTTCTGCGAAGGGCAACCTGTTCACCCGCCAGATGGCGCTGAACGGCATGCGGTCGTTTATCACTGCCTGGCCCCGCCTGAACAGCGACGACGAAGCCGGAGACATCGCGCGTGAGCAGATGATGATGGCGTCCTGGCTTGGCGGTCTGAGTTTGAGTATGGCCGGGCTGGGTGTGATCCACGGCATCGCCGGTGAGCTGGGCGCGATAAAAGATTATCACCACGGCGAGGTTTGCGGCCGCCTGCTGCTGCCTTTTCTGGAAATTTCAGGAAAGAGCGACCACCCGCAACAGCAGGCGTTGATGAGCGATCTTGCCAATACGCTGTTTCCGGCTTTCACCCTGCCGCCCGCCAGGCTTCTGGCCGAATGGCTGAAGGAGAACGCCATCGTGCCGTTCTGGCAAACGCCGCAGACGCTGACGCAGGCTGAAGTGAGCTGGATCCTCGCCCGCTCAAACAGTAAAAACGCGCTGGTGACCTACAGCGAAGAGCAACAGCGCGCGATGCTGGAAGCGGCATACGATATCGTTTAAGCGGCCATACCGTTCAGCTTTTTCACCGCTGCTTCCGGCAGAACCAGATCCGCCGCCGCCAGGTTTTCACGCAGGTGGGTGGTTGATGAGGTGCCGGGGATCAGCAGAATGTTGGGCGAGCGCTGGAGAAGCCACGCCAGCGCGACCTGCATCGGCGTGGCGTTGAGCGACTGCGCGACCTCATTCAGCGCCGCCGACTGAAGCGGCGAAAAACCGCCGAGCGGGAAAAACGGCACGTAAGCAATCCCCCGGGCGGCCAGGCTGTCAACCAGCGCGTCGTCCTGCCGGTTCGCCAGATTGTAGAGGTTTTGTACGCAGACAATCGGCGCGATCGCCTGCGCATCGGCCACCTGCTTCGCGGTGACGTTGCTCAGGCCGATGTGGCGGATCAGCCCCTGCTCCTGCAACGCCAGCAGCGCGCGCAGTGGCGCGTCGAGCGACCCTTCAACCGGCTTCGCCATATCCAGCATGCTGCGCAGGTTAACCACCTCCAGCGTCTCCAGCCCCAGATTTTCCAGATTCTCCTCCACCGCGCGGGTCAGTTCGCTGGCGGAAAATGCGGGCAGCCAGTTGCCCTGCTCGTCACGCTTCGCGCCCACCTTGGTGACGATGCACAGCGTATCGGCATAGGGATGCAGCGCCTTTTTGATCAGGCGGTTGGTCACGTGCGGGCCGTAGAAATCGGACGTATCGATCATCGTCACGCCAGCCGCGACGGCATCGCGCAGCACCTGCACCGCCGCCTGTTCATCTTTTGGCGGGCCAAAAACGCCGGGGCCGGCTAACTGCATGGCGCCGTAGCCCATCCGGCTGATTGTACGATCGCCTAACGTCCAGGAAAGTGTATGTTCTGACATCGCAGACCTCCTCAGTGAGTGTTCAATGATTGTACAGGGCGTCAGGCTGTGTCACTATCCGGCAAAATCATGACACGCTGTACGAGGAGACGCACAATGAAGCTGGATATGGCCCTGTTGCATGCGGTGGTGGCGGTAGCAAAGGCAGGCGGTTTTCGCGAAGCGGCGCGCGTTACCGGCAGCAACCCTTCTCGCCTCAGCGACGCGGTACGCCGCGCGGAGCAGCAGCTGGGCGTGCGGCTGTTCAACCGCACCACGCGCACGGTGGCGCTCACCGAGGTGGGCAGAATGCTGATGGAGCGCCTGCTTCCGGCCATGAATGAAATGGAATCTGCGCTGGATGATATTAACCGCTACCGCGATACGCCTGCCGGAACGCTGCGGCTGAACGTGCCAATCAGCGCGGCGCGGCTGGTATTACCGGCGCTGGTGCCTGGTTTCCTCGCCCGCTATCCGGATATCCGGCTCGACGTGGTGGCGGAGAGCAACGTGCAGGATGTGTTCCGCGACGGCTGCGACGCGGGCATTCGCTACGAGGAACGGCTGGAGCAGGACGTCATCGCCATTCCCATCGGCCCGCGTGAACAACGCTTTGCCCTCGCCGCCTCGCCTGATTACCTTGCGCGACACGGCAGCCCTGAACATCCCAAAGATTTGATACACCATCGCTGTATTCAGGGGCGCTTCGCCAGCGGCATCGTGCCGGAGTGGGAGTTTGAGAAAGCAGGCGAAAGCGTTAACGTGCAGCCGGGCGGACAGCTTCTGGTCAGCATTGGCGGCGCGGTAGATTTGGGGGTGGAAACGGCGATAGCGGGCGGCGGGATTATCTATCTGTTTGAGCAGTGGCTGCAACCGACGTTCGACAGCGGCAGGCTGGTGCCGGTGTTGCCGGAGTGGTGGCTTACTTTCTCCGGCCCGTGGCTCTATTACCCGGATCGCCGCCTGATCCCCGCGCCGCTTCAGGCATTTATCGATTTCGTGCGCGAGAAACAGACGGCCGTTTCACCTGTATTACAGAGCGTTATGCAACAGGATTGAGGTGATTACACCGGTCGCGGCAGCGATCAGCACGTAATTCCCGTCGATATACGCCCAGTGCTGACCACGCGGTGGTTCGCCAAGGCCACGGTCGCGCCAGTCGTTAACGCGGTAAGGCGCGCTGTCGAAATGCGCAGGCAAACGATGGCCGCGACGGAAATCCTGCCCCTGCCACGCAAAACTGTCGCGTGACGCATAATGGCGGTCGTCATGACGGCGCTCGTCGTGATGACTGTCGCCGCGCGGGCCACCACGATCCGATCTGGCGTCGTGGCCACCCTGCGCCTGATGCCTGAACTGCGGCTGGCCCGGAGGCCCTTCAGCCTGCGTTACGCCGGAAAAACCTGCGGTAACAGCCGCAATCAGAAATGCCACAGTGGTCTTTTTCATGGTGATATCCTCAATTTTCACGCGGCTTCAGGTACGCCGCTGAGGCTCACTATCGTTCACTCCTTACTGAAAAAATACCACTCCTTGTCCTAAAACCCTATATTTTACGGTACTTTATCATTCCTTAGCGCTTTCATTACATTATGAATGGATTGTGATGCGTGCGTCAGGCTGCCTCGCGGATCTCATTGAGGAATTCGCTTACCTCCTGCGCCTGAGTGATAAACCCCTCCAGCATCTGGCTGAAGGTGCGCGCGTCCAGCCCGCTGACGGAGAGCTGGCTGCACAGCCGCAGGCAGTCGTCTCCGTCCAGTGCCAGCCAGCAACCGCGCATGGCGTTCATCTCAAAATTCAGCGCCAGCAGCATACGCAGACGGTTTTCTGACGCGGTAGCCTGCATATTCTCTAACTGACAGTGAAAAAGCACACAGTCGCTGTCGGCAGGCAGCTCAACCACCGCCACCTCCTGCCTGTCGCCGTTGACCAGCGCGCAAACGCCGTCGTTGAGGCTGAGCGTCGTATTGTGGCGACGCCCCCAGGCGGCAAGGTACTGATTAACGCTATCGGTGATGGACATTTTTTCTCCTTAAGGGATTACCTGAGCACGAAGTCAGCCTGCTGTGCCTGACGCAGCGTGTCGGCAAGACGGTCGTTGATTTTAGCGATGCGGCCATCCAGCGTGTAGCCGGTCGGGAGATCCTGATCCTTGCCGTAGCTGAAACTGATTTTCCCCAGGCTGCGTTTCATCGCCACCGAGGCGCTGTTTGAGCCGCCCAGCAGGAAAGCAGGCGTGGCAAAACCATCGCTTTTGGTCTGGGTTTTAGTGAAATCGATCGATTTGACGCGCATTTTTGAATAATCGACCAGCTCCTGGCTCAAATCATCCGGCACCTTGCCGCCGTTCAGCAGCCGATCTTCAAGATCGTCGCGCGCGTCATCTTTCATCTCAAGCGTCACTACCGCCGTGGCGCTGGTATTGTCCTTCAGCGAGGACAGCGTTTCCTTTAGCCGCTCGTCGTTTTCCGCCAGTTGAATCACCTTTTCTACCGCTTCAGAGGCCAGCAGGCCGCCAAGCAGCTTCGCCAGGTTGTCTTTCAGGCTGTCGCCGGTCACTTTGTTCATGTTGGAGAAGGTGACTTTGTGCTCACCGCTGTCCAGCAGGAGGTTGCCCTCCTCCCACGCTTTCTGCTGGCGAATATGCTTATCAAGATCGCGAAGCGCGCCCCGCTGCGCATTGTTACGGCTGTCATAATTGCGCGGGGTAAAGTGCGCGTCGAGCCTGTCCAGCTTCTGCTTTGGCGTCATCGCCGTTTTGTCTTCGTCTTTCTTCGGATCTTTTAAATCTTCCATCAGCTTTGCCGTTTTGGGATCGGTGAAGCTTTTCCCCATCGACTCGGTCAGCTTATCCATATCTGTCCCTGCCAGCGGACGGGGAACTTTGGTTCCCATAGAAAGATTGTGCCGGGTGGTACTGTCCACGCTGCGCTGGATACTGGCCGCCGGCCCGGAGAAAACGGGCATGCGGCCTTTATCGTTTTGGATAATCACGCCGGTCGGCAAAGCAAAGTTGCCGCCGATGGCGCCTCGGTTGAACGCCTGAAGGTGATTATTGCTGCGGCCTTTCGCATTACCGTCTTCTTTACGGCTGCTTTCGCGTTCGCGTGATGCATAGGCCAGGTTTGCCGACATATAACCTCCCAGGCCAGCGCGAAAGCTTGCGGGCGTCTCTTTTTCAGCCTTAGAGGTGAACGGTAGACCCACTGAGGCCATACCGGCCAGGTTGGCGTCCAGACTCACACTCATCACGTTACCATGCCTGACGCTATGGTTGATGCCGCGGTCAAGCAGCGAAAGCGGATCGAGTTTTCCTTCGGCCAGACCCTGAATAAACGCCGGAAACTCTGCTTCGGTAATTTCAAAACTGACGCCGTTTTGTTTTTTCAGATCCAGCGGAGTGGCGGAGATCCCGCCGCCGAAGCGTACCCCCGGTGAGAGCTCGCGTTCGCTGCCTAAGTGTACCGGATGACTTTTCATGTGATCGGTAAGAATGTTGTAACCCGCGCCGCCAATCACCGTTACGCTGCCGCCGCCGTCGCGACCAAAGCTGACGTTAATACCGCCTTCGCTACGCGTCAGGCTGAGGTTATAGCCTCTGTCCAGGCTCCCGCGTCCGCCTATCCCGATAAAGACTTCGTTGCCGGGAATGTCAGGCACGCCGGTCACGGTGCTGGTCACGCCATAGGCGCGGCTGAACGAGATGCTTTCATCCTTCTCCATTGACAAAATGGTTTTTCGCAGGTTTTCCGCCAGCTCCGTATTATTCGCGGAGCGCGTGACGGTACGCGCGGTGACGCTGACGGCGTGGTTCTCCTCGCTGAATGCCCTCATCATGGTTTTCATGGCGTCGTAGTTGGCCTCCAGCCGGTCATTGTCGCCAAAGCCCTGCCGCGTGATGCGGGTGATCGGGTTATCCATCCAGCCGTTATCCCGCAGCGCGGTAAACTCTTTCTCCAGCGACGCCAGCTCTTTCGTCTTCGCCTCGCCCTGCTTTTTCATTGCCTCGCCCACCCGAAAGGTTAAGTCGTGCAGCTTTGCAGAGGTCACGCCGTCGAGGATCAGACGCGATTTGATCAGTCCCGTTTCATCGTATTTATCGCGATGCAGCCCCAGCGGCACGTTCCCCGCTTTCTGATGGGAGAGTTTGACGTTTTTGGTATGTAAGGTATTCAGGGCCGCATGGGCGTGTTTTTTATTGCTGGCCGGATACTCCCCAAAAAGCCGGGTGAGTTTATCGGTTAACTCGCCGTTGCGGGTGCTGGCCGGGTTCAGGTGATTGGTCATCGCAGTGAACCCTTTACTGACCTCATTTTTATCCTGCCCGTAGTGATCTTTCAACTGCGTTGCGTGACGCGCCGCGCTCTCCGCCAGCACGGTGCTAAAGCTTTGTACCTCGGCCAGCCATGCCGGTGCGCCTGCAATCGACAGGGCGGAAATCTGCTCATCCAGCGGCTGGTCGTCGATGCGTCGCGGAGGATGAGCGAGGTGATGTTCAAGCGCGTTAAGCTGTTTACCCTGCTCCTGATAGATAGCGTTCAATCCCTGGCGTCCGCCGTAGCTGTGCTGCATCAGATCCACCATATTCTTTACCGGACGGCCGTGAACCACCGGGCGAAATACAAAGGTGTTAAGGCGGGTACGGAACGGCGTGTGCACTTTATAGCCATCGTGGCCGGTCTGACCGAAAGTATTAACTTCCTGTTTGTAAGTCAGGCCGGATGTCCCCACCCGCCCCTCGGGCGTGGCAGAACTGATACGATCGTAATATTTTCTTGCGTAATTTTTGCCATCCCCGGCAGGAAAAATGTCTTTCTCATTAATCTCTTTCCATTTGGTGGTTTTTTTATCGTTATCTCTCTCACAGGCGATAAGCTTACCGTCAGTGGTTTTAGCCAGTAAGCGGTTGCGCTGATTGACAATAAATTTGTCGGCGACCGTATCTTCGAGGTTGGCGTTATTGCCGATTTTTGCAGGAAGCGCCTCCATCTTCATTTTGCTGAGGTCGCCTTTCAGCCAGTCCGCCTGCGCAACGCTGAATATTTTGCCTTTATCACTGAGCAAAAAGAGGCTGTTGTCCGTGCCAATCGCCATATCTTTGGCTTTATGCCCCTCGACCGGCCCCTGTTTTTTACTGCCTCGCGTTTCTGCGCCGATCATCGCCTGTTGCAGGCTTTGATGGTTGATATCAACAGGCGCCTGGCGATCGCGACGGTTGTCGGCATTAACGTGACGGATATGCAGGTTGCCGTTCTCTTCCAGCGCCGCAAAGCGGCCGTTATCCAGCGCGCCGATCGCCACCAGTTCCAGGTTTTTATCCAGTCCGGCCATGGCAAGATCTTCACTGAAGCTTTTTTTCACCTTGCTCAGGGCAAACGCGTTCTGTTCAGCATTGATTTTGTTGCTGGTGAAGTTCATCTTCAGCCGTTTCAGTTCGTTACCTTCGGTACGTATCCAGGCCTGACCATCCTGCCCGCAGCGTACCGCTTTCGCTTTAACCTCTGTCGCCTCCCAGTTTTGGGTGGTGTCGTTAAAAAAGTGTATTTTATCGTCATGTAGCGTCACCAGGCCGCCCTGACCCACGCTTACCGTATCCTGTGGTTCCGGTTTTAACTGCGGCAACCCTTTCTGAAAATCCATGACCATGCTGTCGCTCAGGTTCCATGTCGAAGGCACATGCCGTATATCGTGCGGATGGTTTAAGGCAATCGCATGTTTGCGATCCTGGCCATCCTTAACGATAACGTGAAGCTGGCGATCGTCGCCATGCACCACGTCCTCCACGTGAAACCTGTTGCCAACCACGTTTTTTATCTGATTGTTGAGGCGATTCTGTAAGGTTAGCGCTTCACCCTCACTGAATTTCAGCTCGCCGCTCTCATCGGCATGGCTGGCCACCCGCAGCTTACCCTGATAATCGGCGGCAAAAACGTGGCTTTGGTCCTGGGCGATGGCGGCCAGTTCGATATCTGCTGGTTTGACGGTCAGCGTCTGATGCCTGTTCGCCGGTGCATCAAGCCGGGGAAGCAGTGTGAGGCTCTGCTTATGCGTGGTTTCGTTCTTAAGCAGCAGCAGCGCCTTACCGTCAGGCGCGACGGCAGCCTTGCCGATTTTGTCGTCCATTTTTTCACTGTGGATGTGCGTTTCAAGGTTGCAAAGGCGGGTGCTGTCGTGGACGCAATAGAGCTGGTTGTCGCCCTGTCGGCTCAGCTGAGCGATATCTTTATCCGCTTCCAGGCCGGGCGGCGTGGCAACTTTCCACGCTTCCCCGCCCGGCGCCATCTGATAGGCCTTTTTGTCATGAATACGCCACGACTGTTTCCCGTCCTGTTGCGCATACACGCCGGTGAGCTGGCTCAAAACGGCAGCGTCAGGCAGTTTCATTTTGGCAGGAACGCGTGTATGCACGCGCTTTTGACTGACCTCGACCTGGTTGTTGCCATTGCTGAGCTTCAGCGTGTGGTCGGTTGCTCCTCTTTGAGTGGAACGCGAGGACGCCGATCCGGGCGTTGGAGTGCGCTGCCATTTTCCCTCTATTTTACTGGAGGCAACGCCCGTCAACGCATCAGTGGAAGAGTGAACGGCGAGCAGCCTGCCGCTGTCCTCCAGCAGAATATGCTGCTGGTTATCGCTGCTTGACGCGATGTCCTGGTAGTGCTGCTTATCACGTCCGATCGTTTGCTTCAGCAGCTCAACCCGTATGGCAGGCCCACGGAGCAGGATTGCTTTACCCTCGTCCAGGCGTAGTTTAACCGCCGCCTCGTTGCGCGGCATGGCAGCCTGGGTGACGGGCGGGCGGGGAGAACCAAAGCGACGCAGTTCTATCCCGTCTTCGCTGTTGGGCGCGGCGGTAGATACTTCGCTGGAGGCGCGCTGGCTGGACGCGACAGAGCGCGAGCCGTTCCGTTCAGAATTGACCGGGCTGGCCTCCCGCTGCGACGATGCGAAACGACGCGGCGAGGCACCGTCTTCGCTGCGAAGGGACGCGGTGGACGTTTCGCCCGATGCGCGCGATCCGTCGCGGGTGCTGCTCCGCGCCGAACCAGGCGGGCTGTTTTCGCGGCGCGATGAATCAAAGCGACGCGGCGAGGCACCGTCTTCGCTGCGAAGGGACGCGGTGGACGTTTCGCCCGATGAACGCGATCCGTCGCGGGCGCTGCTCCGCACCGAACCGGGCGGGCTGTTTTCGCGGCGCGATGAATCAAAGCGACGCAGCGAGGCGCCGTCTTCGCTGCGAAGGGACGCGGTGGACGTTTCGCCCGATGCGCGCGATCCGTCGCGGGCGCTGCTCCGCGCCGAACCGGGCGGGCTGTTTTCGCGGCGCGATGAATCAAAGCGACGCAGCGAGGCGCCGTCTTCGCTATTGGGTGACGCGGTGGAAGCCTCACTCCATACCCGGTCGAGCGCCTGGCCTAATCCTTCCGTGTCACGATCGGGCAGATTAAGCTGAAGCTGTGGCGCGGGCGTGCTAAGAGTGCGCATGGCAATGTTGTGTGTTTCATCCGCGGGCGCGGACGGATGCGAAGAGGCATTTTTATTACGAAAAAGCGGCTTGTGGATAAAGGCGCGAAAGCGATCGCCGGTGGTGGCCCGCGTCCCGCGATCCTGGTGCAATCCCTCGCCTGGCGCGAAGGTGTGTTCGCCGGCCGTGGCGATCGGCGTTCCCCCGCCCGATTGTCGTGGTGCTGCGGGCTGCTGGGCAAGAACGCCCTGTCCCCGCTGCGTTGAAGGTGCGCCGCTGGCGCGTTGAGTATTGTGCAGGCCAAATGCGGAAATAAAATTCCTGGTCACAAACGACACAATGTTCTCTCCTGAATGATTTTACACTCCGGGCGTGTTTATGTGTGGTGAGGCGCCACCGACGGTTCCCGGCTTCGTTTCTTTTTTTAGAAAAAAAGGAAAATTAAAAAAAGAAAACAGTGATGCTGCACACATTTTAAACAATAAGGGAATGCTATTTTTAATTTGTCCTAATTTAGGATTAATTAAAAAGTAATCAACTGAGGTTTGAGAGCACGTGACACTGTCCGTCGGTGAGCGGTAAGGCCGGCAATCTGATTTGACCACTGTGGGGTTTGCTATGAACGCGCTTGATTACGGGGTAATGGCTCTCTATGCCATCATGATTGTCTGCATTACGTTTTGGGCGATGCGGCGTATCGGCAGCACAAAAGATTTTTTTGCCGCAGGTGGAAAAATGCCCTGGTGGCTCTCCGGCGTCTCTCACCATATGTCCGGCTACAGCGCGGCGGTGTTTGTGGCCTACGCCGCTGTCGCCTATAAATCAGGGATCACCATCTACTTCTGGTGGGCGTTTCCCATCTCCATCGCCGTGCTGCTTGGCGCCTGGATCTTTGCGCCACGCTGGGCGCGCCTGCGTATTCATATGAATATAGAATCACCGATGGAATACCTCGCCACCCGCTATAACGTGCCGACGCAGCAGGTGCTGGCCTGGAGCGGCGTGCTGCTGAAGGTGTTTGACGTCGGCGCAAAGTGGGCAGCCATCGCGGTGATCATCAACGTCTTTACCGGCTTTTCACCGCTGATGGGCATCCTGATTTCCGGCACGCTGAGCCTGTTCTATTCGGTAATGGGCGGCCTGTGGGCCGATGCCTGTAACGACTTCGGCCAGTTTATTGTGCAGTTTGTCGCCGCCATCGTGATGGTGATTGCCGTCGCCATCCACCTCGGCGGCTTCAGCGAACTGCTGACCATCTGGGATCGCCTGCCGCCGCAGCACACCACTATTGTGCAGGAACCCTACACGACAGGCTTTATTCTTGCCTGTTTCATTATTTACACGCTGAGCTACAACGGCGGCACCTGGAATCTGGCGCAGCGTTTTATCGCCTCGCCCGGCGGTCAGTCGGCGCGCAAGGCAGCCCTGCTCTCCGCTGCGCTCTATCTGCTCTGGCCGCTGGTGCTGTTCTATCCGATGTGGGCCGCGCCGTTGCTCTATCCCGATCTGGCCGATCCGTCACGGTCATATTCGGTGATGGCAATGGATCTGCTGCCTGAAGGGCTGACTGGCCTGGTGCTGGTCGCCATGTTCACTCATACGCTGTCGATGACGTCGTCGGACGCCAACGCCATCACCGCCGTGGTCACACGCGATATTTTACCGGTGGTGCTGCCGCGCTATTTCTCGCAGCGCACGCCTTCGCTGCTGGCGGCACGTATCACCACCACACTGTTTATCCTGCTGACGCTGGTTATTGCGCTGAATGCCGGGCGCTTCGGCGGCGTTCTGTCGCTACTGATTATCTGGTTTGGCGGCCTGGTCGGCCCCATTTCGATTCCGATGCTGCTCGGGCTGCTGCCGTGGTTTCGCCGATGCGGCAGTACCGCCGCCATCGCATCGTGGGCCTGCGGCGTCTCGGTCTTTTTCACGGTGAAATTTTTACTGAACGACGTCACCACCGCCACCGTCGTCGCCTCGCCGGTGCTTACCTCGCTCGCGGTTTACATGCTGTGCGGCGTGCTGCGCCGCAGTCCGGTGTCGCCGGAGGTGGATACGCTGCTGAACGCGCTGAATCAGGACGCGCCCGCCACACCGCGCGAGACAAACTGAAAGGAGAGACTGATGAATACGCCACATCCTGTCCGCCATTACGACCGTCTGAAGGTGGCGGTGTATGCCGATCGCCACACGCTCGGCCACGAGGCCGGCAAAGCTGCCGCCGCACATCTGCGGCATCTGCTGAATAACCAGCCACGCGTGCGAATGATTTTTGCCGCCGCGCCGTCGCAAACTGAGTTTCTGGCCACGCTTGCCCGCGAAACCGGCATCGACTGGTCGCGCGTAACAGCCTTTCATATGGATGAGTACCTGGGTGCCGCCTGCCCGCCTGCGCAGCGGTTCAGCACCTGGCTGGCGCAGCATCTGTTTGCCGTCGTGCGGCCCGGCGACGTGTGGCCGATCCCCGCCGAGGGTGATGCTGAGACGATATGCCGTGACTATGCGGCGAAAATCGCTGAAGCGCCCGTCGACATCGTTTGCCTGGGCATAGGCGAAAACGGCCATCTGGCATTTAACGATCCGCCGGTGGCCGACTTCAACGACCCGCAGTTGATGAAGGTGGTGGAGCTTGACGCGCTCTGCCGCCAGCAGCAGGTTAACGACGGCTGTTTCGCCACGCTGGACGCAGTGCCGCGCCATGCGCTGACGCTGACCATTCCGGCACTGATGGCCGCTCGCCGACTGTTTTGCATGGTGCCGGGCCGCAGCAAGCGCCAGGCGGTAAGCGACGCGCTGCATCAGCCCGTCAGCACCGCCTGCCCGGCAACGATTCTGCGCCGCCATCCCGACTGTACGCTTTATACCGATAACGATGCGTTTGAGGAACCGCGCCATGGCTGACTGCGTGATTGACGCACGGGACGCTGATTCGCTTCAGGCTATCAGGCTGACCGCCGCCAACGGGGTGATTGAGAAGATTGTGCCGCTCGATACGACGGAACCTTTACCGCTCATTGCTCCGGGGCTGGTTGATCTTCAGGTAAACGGCTACGCGGGTATCGACTTCAACCATTATCCTTTCAGCCCGGAAGCGGTGGCGGCCGTGGTCGAAAAGCTCTGGCAGCAGGGCGTGACCACCTTTTTGCCCACGGTGATCACCGCCAGCGACAGGTCGATTGAGCAGGCGCTGTCCACCCTGGCTGCCGCACGCGAGCAACCCGTGGTGGCGGCCGCCGTACCGGGTTTTCATCTGGAAGGGCCGTTTCTCTCGCCGGAAGATGGCCCGCGCGGCGCGCATCCGCTTGCGCATATCAGCGCGCCCGATGACGCGCGCTTCAGACGCTGGCAGCAGGCGGCGCGCGGCGGCATTCGGCTACTGACGCTTTCACCAGAGTGGGCGAACAGCACGGCGTTTATTCAACGCTGCGTTGGCGAAGGCGTGATGATATCCATCGGACATACCAGCGCCAGCGCGGCGCAAATTGCAGATGCCGTTGCGGCAGGCGCGTCGCTTTCCACCCATCTGGGCAACGGTGCGCATCTGCATCTGCCGCGTCATCCCAACTACATCTGGCAACAGCTTGCGCAGGATGAGCTGGCCTGCGCGATGATCGCCGATGGCGATCATCTGCCGCTGGCGGTGCTGAAAGTATTCATGCGGGCCAAAGGAGAACGGGCATTCCTGGTCAGCGACGTGACCTGCTTTGCCGGAATGCCGCCCGGCGAATACCAGACGCCGATCGGCGGACGGGTGACGCTCAGTGAATCCGGCCGGCTGGCGGTGACGGAAACGCCTGCCCTGCTCGCCGGTTCAGCGCGTGGGCTGCTGCACGGCGTCAACCACCTGTTACAGAACGATCTGGCCTCTGTCGGCGAGGCGCTGGCGATGGCCTCGCTGCGGCCGGCAAAACAGCTCAATCTTCCGCAGCAGCAGGGATTGCGTGCCGGTGCGCCTGCTGATTTCCTGCTGCTCTCGCCGCAGGCGCATGGCGTCTCGCTGCGCGCGACCTACAAAGCGGGACGCAAGGTTGTGGGATGACAACCCGCGTCAGGCCTGCCAGACTAGCCCGGAGGCAATTCGGGTGGATAAGAGATGAAAGAATCTGGCAAAGGCCCCGCGCTGCTCCGCGTGCACAACGTCAAGCGGGCACTGGGTTTTCTGCGGCAGCAGCGCATTACAACGCGGCAGGATATGTCACAGGCGCTGTCGCTCAGTAAAAATACCGTTTCGTTGATCGTTGAGGAGCTGATCGCTGCCGACCTTGTGCAGGAGCGCGGTTTACAGCAGGTGGCCGGTGCCGGGCGGCCAAAGATCCAGATCGCTCTGCGTCCGGAGAAGATGAAGGCCGCAGGCATTTTGATTGAGCGCGAGCGCGCGCAGCTCACGGTATGCGACTACTTCTCTGAGGTGATTGATACGCGGACGTGGCCGATGGATACGCAGGATCCGCAACGCGTGCTGCGCGAAATCAACGCCCTCTGTCGCCAGCTGGTTGCACAGCATCCTGAACTGTTAGGCATCGGCGTCGGGCTGCCGGGTATTATCGATCCCGAACGTGGCTATCTTCACCTCTCCTCTCACCTTAACTGGCACAGCGTTGACGTTCAGTCGGCGCTGCGCGACGTTGGCGCACCGGTCAGGGTGATGAACCCGGTCAGGGCCGCCGCGCTGCTGTCACTGCCCCGACACAATGAGGGCGCAGCGCGCAGCTGTTTTTATTTACGCGTCGGCGAAGGCACCGGCGGCGCGCTGTTAAACGGCAATGAGATCTTTACCGGCAGTAGCTGGACGGCGGGCGAAGCCGGACATCTCACCGTGGCCGACGGGCCGCAGTGTCGCTGCGGCCAGCAGGGTTGTCTGGAGGCCATCATCAGTATTCCGGCCATCCGTCAGCGCTTTGCCCGCGCGCGGGCCGGTTTGAGTTGGGAAAAACGCGACGAAGCACCCGACGTTACCCACGCCATTATGCGCGAGGCCGGCGAGGCGCTGGGCAAAGCGCTGAGCCAGATCATGCTGTTGCTCAATCCGGCAACGCTGGTGATTGACTGCCCGTGGAATATCAGCCCGACATTTTGCGAATACGCGCGGGAAACGGCCAGGGCGAGAACGCTGGCCTTTACGTTTAAGCACACGTCGATTAACTTTCTGACGGATAATTACTCGCCGACGCGCGGCCTGGCGCTGGCGATCATCACCCGCAACGAGGCCACAACGATCTGACGCCGTCGTTAAGCGCTTACGGCTTCACCAGGCGGATAGCGTGTTCGAGGATCTTTTGCTCATCACGCTCGCTGTCGGCGCGCTGCTGACGCGTTTTTTTCAGCAGTTCGGCGATCACGCCGCGCGGCGTCTCATGGCCGCTCTCGGCCAGTACGATCACCGCATCGCCCACCACGCGGCAAACTTCGTCGTAATCGTCTTCGCTTAAAATATCTCTTTTCATTTCGTCTCCTCCGCTAAATAACCTGGCACAGCGGCGAGGAAATGCCAGAAACCGCGCTGTTTTAAACCGGCGGCTCGCCCGGTTAATGCAGGCGGGAATGGATTGAGAACACGTTGCCGTTGGCGGGTATCTCCTCTTCCGGCGCAAAGCGGGCATTGTAGCGCTGGCGGAAAGCGTGCATCTCCTGCGCATCGGGCTCAATTTCTCGCAGAAAACTCAGCGCCAGCCGCACGTGACCGATGCTCAACGCCGCCGGCAAATGCGCCTTGCGCATCACCGCCTGCCAGGCGATGAGATTTTCTTCCGATTCATCAACGATAAAGGTCTGATAAATCAGCAACACGCTGGCGGCATTTGCCAGGTGCGCGTCGTTATCGTCGGTAAGATAATCCACAAACTCTTCGCCCGCGTTTTTGCCCATCATGGCGATCAGCGATTCAACCCAAACCACGTCAATATTCAGCTTACGCGTTAAGGCTTTCACCGCGCGCCGCGTGCGCGAGTGCAGCACGCGAAAACCGATAAAAAATACAATGGCGAGAGTTAACAGCATCAGCCAGATCATGCATTGTCCTTCCTGAGTGGTGCGAAAAAGCGCGGCGACAGAGTAGCAGCAGGCTGTAAAACCAGCAACCGAACCACTTTACATCCGGTTAAAACACCTTGTTTTGTCCTGTGTTAAGAAACTCTTAAGATAGTTCACTATAATCGCCACCACGTCCCCAATGGAGCTGAGAACATGAAAACCAACGCTTTTTATACCGCGGGCCTACTGGCTTTCACCTTTATTGCGCTGCCCGCCAGCGCCGCACCCACCGGCTGCGCCGCGAAAAAACAGGATATCGAACAGCAGATTGATTACGCAAAACAGCATGGCAACACGCAGCGTCTCGCCGGATTGCAAAAGGCGCTGGCGGAAGTGAACGACCATTGCACCGACAGCGGACTGTTGACGCAGCGCCAGGCGCGTGTCGCAGAGAAGCAGAGCAAAGTGGCGGAGCGCGAACGCGAACTGATGGCAGCGCAAAACAGCGGCAGCCAGAAGAAAATCGCCAAAAAGCAGGAGAAGCTGGATGAAGCGCGCGATGAACTGAAAGAGGCGCAGGACGCACTGAACAAGTAACAGTGAGGCAGGCGGCAACCCGCCTGCCATCAGGATTTACTCACCGTATAGCTTTTTACCCTGCCTTTATCCAGTTCAACCGTCAGCGTTTTTCCTTCCGTGGTGTCGAGCGTTCTCGCCTGCGCCCAGGTCCAGAGCAGGATCAGGCGATCTTCCGGGTATGGCGTCTCAGAGGTGGGGTGGCCGAACAACGCGACCAAATCGCGTTTGGTCGAGGCGCCTTTATGGATTTTTTCCAGCTGCGCTTCATCAAAATTTTTCCCGACGGAAGAGGTGCAGCCTGTGATTAACAGCAGCAGCGACAAAACGGGCACAATGGTTCTCATAGCAATGACCTCAGCATTTTGTTGCTATCGTAGCATGCGCCGGAAATGGCGCATTCAAAAAAGGTCAGGCTGCGGGTTATCAGGGTTGGCGCGCGACCGGGGCGCTTTTGCTTTCGGCGCAGGCCGCTGCATCTCCTGGCGCAGCCAGCGGATTATCACCGCCACCACCCACGCCTGCTGCTCGTGGGTCAGCGGTTGATGCTGCGGGATGCCGTGCCATTTGCTCAGACAGCGACGACAGCAGGTTGCGGTGGCATGCTGGGCGATGAATACCGGATGCCCACGCATCGGCGTTTGTTTGCCGTCGTTAGCGGGTTCGCCGGGTGCCAGACGCTGCCGGATAAACGCTGCGGCGTGTTCGCCTGTCAGCGCCTCGCCTTTTTCCAGACAATAATCGTATTCCGCCCGGCCCAGGTGGAAGCGTTGCCGAAAGGAGGATTGCGACAGGCGGAGAAAGAGATCGTCAGACGCGCGCATCAGCAATGGCCGGCGTTACGCGTCGGGCGCGTTTTTCGCCAGATCGTTTAATGCTGCATTATCCACTTCTGAATCCGCTTTTCCAATGAGCTGCGTCATTGAGAGCAGTTGATGAAATTCGGCTAACAGCAGCTGCGCGTCGCTTTTCATCATTTCGTCAGAAGAATCCAGGACTGAGTTGATGGCTTTGTTAACTGATTCGACCATTTCAGTCACGCCGCCGTTTTTCCCTACGGTCAATACCAATGCACTCAACAGCAGAGACTGCGCCTCAACCTGCGCGGAAAGTTTTTTATTCTCGGCATCAATTTTGGAAATTTTTGCCAGCATACTAAGGATAATGTTCTTCATGTGCCTTAAACCCTGGTAGGTGTAAGGGGCAATTTTACGCGTAGTATAAAATCTGGCAACCGCAAATTTTCTCAATGCTTTTCTGGTTATTATTCATTGGAACATTAATTCCTCTGATTTTACGCACACTTTTCCTATTATTATCAAAGCGCTTCGTATTATTTACTTATATTGATCTGGACAACCCCATTAGCACTTCTGGTAATGTATGTGACATAAAGGTAATCATTTGGAATGCTGCATGTTGTCAACAATCGTCTATCGCAGTCATCTCTGCGATGAGGTTCCGGTTAAAAAACTGGAAGAAATGGTAGTTATTGCTAATAAAGTCAACGAATTATATGACATCACCGGTATTTTACTTTTTAACGGCACCCATTTTTTTCAGGTGCTTGAAGGGCCGGAAGAAGCCGTTCGCACTATATATGGACGCATTTGTGAAGACGAACGGCATCATAACGTCGTTGAATTAATGCGCGATTATGCGCCTTCACGTCGCTTTGGCAATGTCGGCATGGAGCTTTTCGATCTCAGAGATTTTGATAAGGATTCGGTGCTTCAATCAGTGCTGGATAAAGGCACATCGAAATTTCAGCTTACCTATGATGATCGCGCTCTTCAGTTTCTCCGCACTTTTGTTGAGGCGAGAGAGAAGGAAAACTATTACGAAGTGCCGCCGGCCGATTCATGGGCGTTTATAGCGGATGACAATCAGATGCGCGAAGGCGATTCAGCGTTGAATGCTTCTGAGGACTTTTGCTTTACGTTTCAACCCATCATCGATCCCTTTTCTCAGCAGATCGTCTCTTTCGAAGCGCTCATGCAGGGCCTGGACGGGCGTTCAGCCGAAGACTATCTTTCAAACCTGCCGCGCGAAAATGTCTACGAGACGGATTTGAAATCCAAAAAACTGGCCTTTGCACAGGCCCGGAAGCTGGATATTCAGCATCTGACCTTATCGATTAATTTGCTGCCGATGTCGCTGGTGATGGTGCCAGACGCCGTTGAGTTTCTGCTGACGGAGATCGACGCTTATGGCTTCGTGCCCGAGCAGATTGTGGTCGAATTTACCGAAAGCGATACCATTTCGCGCGTTGATGCATTCGAAACGGCAATTAAAAAGCTTAAAGCCGCCGGTATCAGCCTTTCAATTGATGGTTTTGGTGCCGGTTCGGCTGGCCTGTTACTGCTTACCCGTTTCCAGCCTGATAAAATAAAGATCGATCGTCATATTATTAATGACGTACATAAAAGCGGCCCTAAGCAGGCAATTATACTGGCTATTATTAAGTGCTGCTCTTCGCTGGAAATTTCCGTTATCGCCGAGGGCGTTGAGAAACCTGAAGAGTGGATGTGGCTGGAAGCGGCCGGTATTTATAATTTTCAGGGTTCGTTATTCGCCAGCCCTAAACTGAATGGGCTTCCCGCCGTGGCCTGGCCGGAAAAAAATTGATGTATGCATAATGGGTCACACACTGTTGTGGCCCCTCTTTTTTATTCACCTGCACATTTCCGTTGTATCTATCGACTGCGCGCCCTGCTATCAGGCAAAAAAAACCGGCAAAACGCCGGTCAATGATAACGGCGGGTTAAGTCGTGCTGCTATCAGTTAAACGCATAAGGATTATCTGTCAGCGGCAGGCGCGCTAAGCCCTGGTCGGTTTGGCGCAATTTCTGCGTGCCATGCTCGGGTACACTGACGCTCTCCAGACAATAGTTTTAATAAAAAAACTTAACAAACAGTTATAACCGATCGATTGCACTGAATTGATCGTTTAAAACGATCGATTTACATAACCTGTTGATTAACAATGAAATAAAATTAGTTATTCCTGTAATCTGTATCAGTTAATAGTGAGGTGATTTAATAGTGATTTGTCCGTATTTAAGCCGGATTTTTCGCTTTAGGCATCATCGGCGCACCTGAAAATGCGCCTCGTGATAACAGACAGGTGATATTACCGATTAGCTAATTTTATTCCCGATCGGGCTCGCGAAATAGCGCAGGGTCTACGTCGACACGGTCGCCTATCGACCACCCTTTTTTGCCCAATATGCGCTGAGGCGTGGTTTCCGGTACGGTGAAATAGTATGAGTACGATGTCTCACCTGATTTATCTGCATCCTCCTGCAAGTCCGTGGATTGCAGCCCCAGCACTTCAATTTCTTCCTCAGTCAGGCCCAACGTTTCTGCAAGTTTAGCTCGATTCATAACTCGTCTCCCCGGTAGATGAATAATAAGTTAAGCACCGTTTCCGCAGAACTGCCGTCCTTATTCTTCACAGTCTTATCGGGGGTAAAAATCATGTTCAACCATCTTCTGCTATACTTAACTCGTTCTTAAACAAGTAATCACGAGGGTATCTATGAAAAAGACGTTAAGCATGTCCGTTGCTGCATTACTTGCCGTGGCTGCGCTGGCCGGTTGCTCACACAGCAATTACGCTATCCACACAAAAGATGGGCGCACAATTATTAGCGATGGTAAACCACAAGGAACTGAAGCCGGTTTACTGGGTTATATTGATGCTAATGGCACCAAACAGCAGATAAATCAGAATGAAGTCGAAAAAGTCTCTGAAGTTCCGCGCTGAATAAACTTGCCCCTGCAAAGGGGCATTTTTCCCTGTGAACGTTGGCGTCTTCAATAACGCCCCCGCCCAAAATGGCTTATATAATATTTCCAACTTTAATAATGAATATGTATTTATGAGTATGGGTGACTTTACGAATTTCGTTGAAGCAGCCGGAGCGCTCGCTAATAGCGATCTTGTGATGATTACGCCCTAATCGACAGAGCAAGACGGATATTCTGTATACGACATTCAGAGAGAGGTTTGCAATGGCGGACATAATGGCGGGGCGGAATTTGAGCGTGGATTTTTGATGTGAAAAAAAATGCTTCCCTGGGGAAGCATTTTTAGTGGTTAGTCGAGCCATTCTGTATGGAACACACCTTCTTTATCAATACGCTTATAGGTGTGAGCACCGAAGTAGTCACGCTGCGCTTGAATCAGGTTTGCAGGCAGCACATCTGAACGGTAACTGTCGTAGTAAGCAATCGCCGCCGAGAATGTTGGCGTTGGGATGCCGTTCTGAATCGCATAGGAGACGACATCACGCAATGCCTGCTGATACTTGTCAGCAATACCTTTAAAGTAAGGTGCTAATAGCAGGTTAGCAATGCTCGCATTTTCAGCATAGGCATCCGTAATCTTCTGCAAAAACTGCGCGCGGATGATGCAACCAGCCCGGAAAATCTTAGCAATTTCACCGTAATGCAGATCCCAGTTGTTCTCTTCTGAAGCCGCGCGCAGCTGTGAGAAACCCTGGGCATAAGAGACGATTTTACCCAGGTAGAGCGCACGACGCACTTTTTCAATAAACTCCGCTTTGTCACCGATGAAGGCTTGAGCCTGCGGGCCACTCAGTATTTTAGAGGCCGCAACACGCTGAGTTTTTAGCGAAGAAAGATAACGGGCGAAAACGGATTCAGTAATCAGTGACAGTGGCTCACCCAGATCAAGTGAGCTCTGGCTGGTCCATTTACCCGTGCCCTTATTCGCCGCTTCATCCAGGATCACATCAACCAGGTATTTACCCTCTTCGTCTTTCCGGGTAAATATATCTTTGGTGATGTCGATCAGGTAGCTGCTTAGCTCACCGTTATTCCAGTTGGTGAACGTTTCAGCCAGCTCAATGTTGTTCAGTCCCAGCGCATTCTTCAGCAATGCATAGGCTTCAGCAATCAGCTGCATATCGCCGTATTCGATGCCGTTATGAACCATTTTAACATAGTGACCTGCACCGTCCGGGCCGATATAAGCCACACAGGCTTCGCCATCATCAGCGCGTGCAGCTATCTTATTCAGGATCGGTGCGACCAGCTCATAAGCTTCTTTCTGACCGCCAGGCATAATCGACGGGCCTTTCAGTGCGCCCTCTTCACCACCGGAAACGCCCGTACCGATGAAGTTAAAACCCTGTTCAGACAGCTCTTTGTTACGACGAATGGTATCTTTATAGAAAGTATTACCGCCATCAATCAGAATGTCACCTTTATCCAGATGTGGCGTCAGCGATGCAATGGTTTTATCGGTCGCTTCACCAGCCTGAACCATCAGCAGGATACGGCGTGGTTTTTCCAGCGATTCAATAAACTCTTCAACGGTGTAAAAAGGGGCCAGTTTCTTGCCCTGGTTCTCAGCGATGACTTCATCGGTCTTTTCACGCGAACGGTTAAAGATAGAGACAGTGTAACCCCGGCTCTCAATGTTAAGAGCCAAATTCCGCCCCATGACTGCCATACCTACAACGCCGATCTGCTGCTTGGACATTACATACTCCTGTTTATGGTCTCGCAGGGTGTTACAAGTAACACCATTTTAAAAAGATGAGTAGATTAACTCAGAATAGCTTATTAAAGATAATAATTGGTCTGATAGCCAGATGAAATTAATAATAAAAATCACCTATTTAACAATGACTTATAAATCCTGTTATAGCTTTTAACCATTTTATCTGCGGTAAAATGCGACTCGAAGCGGGCCAGGGCAGCCGCGCCGTAACTGCTGGCTAACTGAGGATTGTTCCATATTTCATCCATTGCTTTACGCAAAGCAGCAGGATCCGATGGTGGAACCACTAAACCCGTTACAGAATCAATATTGATGAAAGTTGTGCCCGTACCGATTTCACTGGATATGAGCGGCTTAGAATACAGAGCCCCTTCAAGTAGCGAAATTCCAAAGGCTTCTGAACGCAGGTGCGAGGGGAAAACCAGACAAGTACATAATTGCAGTAAGGCGGACTTTTCGCTGTCTTCTAATGCGCCGAGAAAATGGATATTGTTCACACCTAACCGCTGCGCCTGAGACTTAAGTTCAGCTTCAATCGGCCCGGCCCCTACCACAACAACCGGATAACGGCTGTTCCTTGCCGCCTCGATTAAAATATGCAGGCCTTTATAGTAACGAAACGTCCCGATAAACAGGAAGAAGCCATTCGGGAATATTGCATGCCATTTTTGTAAAACGGCGGGATCGTTGTTTTGATAGAACTCTTTATCAAGACCATAAGGAATGACTTCGACTTTATCCTTAAATCGCTGCAAAACAGGACTACTTTCAACGTAATTCGGCGAGGCCGCAACAATATGATTTACGCTGGAAAGAAAACGATTCATTAAGGGGGTATATAGCCTCAGCAGCGTCTTTTGTTTTACAATATCAGAATGATAGCTTACCACCGAAGGCTTTTTTATCCCTGCTGCAAAATGCATGAAGTCCATAAAGGGATAAGGGAAGTGGTAATGGATAATGTCTGAATCCTCTGCAAGTTTTTTGAATTGTCTTATCGCTGAATAAGAAAATGGCGTTGAAGCGAACTCGTAGAGTGTTTTTACACGATAAATAAGATGATTATCCAGGGCCTCTTTTTTATTTTCAAAACTGGGACTGTGGGTGAAAATCACGGATCTGATATCTTCTTTGATTCCACCTTCCGCAAGCTGATATATAACCTGTTCAATACCACCAAAAGTATCAGGATAGTATGTTTTATAACAATGTAGAACCCGAGTCATATGTATTTCGCGACCTGCTGGTAAGCTTCAATGGTTTTGTCCGCACACAATGACCAGGAAAATTGGCGGGCGCGGGCGAGGCCTTTATCAATCATATGTTGCTTTTCATAAGCGTTACCCATCATCATTTGGATATAATTAGTCAAGGCATCTATATCTTCTGGATCATGCATTAATGCAGCATCCCCTGCCACCTCAGGCAGTGAAGTACTGTTAGAGCAAATTACAGCTGTTCCTGATGCCATTGCTTCAAGCACTGGCAACCCGAAACCTTCATATATCGAAGGAAAGACAAAACTTGTAGCAGCGCTGAATAGAGCAGGCAAATCTTTTTCAGGGACAAAACCTGGATATTTCAGCCACCCTTCCCTTTCGCCCTTGTCGAATAGCTTGAAAAGCTTCTCATTTTCCCATCCTTTATAACCGCTAATGACTAAAGGAAATGCGGCTTTATCATGGGAAGCCAGACTGTCATAAGCCTGCAATAGCGTAAGTATATTTTTTCGCGGTTCAATCGTACCAGTATAGAGAAAAAAACTTCGCCACTTAAGATTGTATTTTTTGAGTACATTTTGCACATCAATTTCATTACGACAATGAAATTGTTCATTGCAGGCAAGAGGAGCAACGACAATTTTTTTATCTTCAATACCAAAAAAATCAATCAACTCCTGCCGGGTGTAGTACGAGTCAGTAATCAACATGGGTGCACGGGAAACTGTTTTTCTTAACTCTTTTTGCATTAAATGAACTCGACCGGCTGGGTGAAATTGTGGCCAGTGAAAAACAGAAAGATCATGAAATGTCGCAACACAATGCTTAACTTTAGGGGGTAAATAATAGTTAGGGCTGTGATATATATGGTTTTTAAAATTCCGTAGTGCCAGTGTTTTCATAGCAGGAAAAGTAAGGCGGTAGATCTCACTAACGGCTTTGCTTTTTTGTAACGTGCGTTTGAGAGATTGAACCGATTGAGCTGGTTCACTGGCGACAACCAGTGAATCATGTACTTTTGTGCCATGAAGGTACGTCAGCATCAGTTCTTCTTTTCTCTGAAGCTGTTTTGCAAGTTCAAACGCGTAACGGCCAATACCGGTTAAAGGGTATTTAATACAATCCGTAGAAAAAACGACGTTTATTTTTTTGCTTCCAGCATCCATTTGAGTGTGTCTCTGAGAGGAATTTTCGGAGAATTATTACCCGTTATATTATTCAGTAACGTGATATCGCCACAGAGTTCTTTAATTTCGTTTGGTCGGACGAATTGTGGATTGACTTCAATACGGATGTCATGGCCAGTCAACTCTTTACAGAGCACTATTACTTCATGCAAAGAGTACATCTTACCTGAAGCAACATTGACAACGTTGCCAAAAGAAGAGGATTTGAGTAACGTTAAATAGCTTTTCACCACGTCTCGCACGTCAGAAAAATCACGCCAGACATCGATGTTCCCCAGCTTAATTATCTCTTTTCGCTCACGAAAATGCTTAACTATTTTTGGAATGAGAAAGTTTTCTGCCTGACCCACGCCCGTGTAGTTAAATGGTCGTGTAATAATAATTGGTAGCGTGTCATAGAACAGGCCCGCCATAAACTCCATCGCCAATTTGCTTACCGCATAGTCATTTGCCGGTCTGGTCGGCGTCGTCTCCGCTAATTTACCCGGTGTGTTATTACCATAAACATTTGCGCTGCTTGCGACCAAAACTGCCTCAGGCGTCTTCGTTGATTCGGCTAAAGCCTGTAATAAATTACGCGTTCCCCAAAGATTTACGTCATAAAATATTTTAGGATCACTGTGTGCAACAAAAGCAATGGCAGCAAGATGAACAACGATGTCAGGTTGAACTGCATCAATAGCTTGCTTAACCTGTGCTGCGTTGGTGAGATTGACCTGAATATAATTTGAGGATTCGCGGGCGGGGGATGAACCGAAACCATAAACTTCATATCCGGCAGCGGATAACTCCGCTGCCATATATTGGCCGGTAAAGCCCTCGATCCCAGTGATCAGTGCTTTTTTGCCATTAGTCATATCAGAATGAGAACCCTTGTTTGTTGCGGCGCAGATCTTCTTCAACCATCATAGCACACAGTTCTTCCAGCGTTGTTTTAGGCTCCCAACCCAGAATATCTTTCGCGCGCTGCGGATTACCGATGAGCAGTTCGACTTCAGCCGGCCGATAGAACTTAGGATTAACTTTCACGACAACTTTGTTAGTTGCAACATCAATGGCGACTTCTTGATCTTCCTTACCTTCAAAACGAAGCTCAATACCGGCTGCTTTAAATGCCATTGAGACAAAGTCACGAACCGTTTCAGTACGATTGGTCGCCAGCACAAAAGTATCAGGCTCCTCGGCCTGCAACATTAACCACATGCCTTCCACATATTCTTTTGCGAAGCCCCAGTCTCGCTTAGCATCCATATTACCTAACTCTAATACATCAAGCTTACCAAGTTTGATTTTGGCTACAGAGTCAGTAATTTTACGGGTCACGAATTCCTGTCCACGAAGTGGCGATTCATGATTAAAAAGAATGCCGCTTGAAGCAAAAATATTATAGCTCTCGCGGTAATTTATCGTCATCCAGTGCGCATAGAGCTTAGCGACCCCATAAGGACTCCGTGGATAGAAGGGAGTATCCTCTTTCTGTGGAATAGCTTGTACCTTGCCAAACATTTCAGAAGTCGAGGCCTGATAAAATCGAATTCCTGGATTGACAATGCGGATGGCTTCCAGCAAATTTACCGGCCCAAGACCAGTAATTTCGGCAGTGGTTAATGGCTGATCAAATGAGACGCCGACAAAGCTCTGGGCAGCAAGATTATAAACTTCCGTCGCCTGACTTTCTTGCAGTAAGCGTATGCTTGATGATAGATCGGTGAGGTCATATTCTATCAAGTGAAGATTAGGATCAGATTTAATGCCCAATTCTTCAATACGCCAAAAGTTTACAGAGCTTGTACGACGATAAGTACCGTATACTTTATAGCCTTTACCAAGTAGTAGTTCAGCTAAATATGCGCCATCCTGACCTGTGATACCTGTTATTATTGCAATTTTATTAGTCATTTCTTACCTTCTTCAATGAGTAATCAGGCTTATGAACTTCACAGCATTAAGAGCTGTTTTATATACATTTCAGGCGATAAATATTTCACCACCCATTGTTGAGCACCCGGGAAACGATTTTTTAAGGAGTCCAGAGTGACCTCAGGCATGTTGTCAGAGAAAACGACATCTCCGCAGCTCATAATATCAATTATCTTTTCTCTTTCATCCTCACCTAACTCAGAAAATACACCTTCGAGAGAAGTTACATCATCCTCCCAAAGCATAAACGTAATGCGATTATTTATCGAGATAAAATGACATGCATCAGCAATTTTCAAAATATGCTCTGCTGTAGGATTGTATATTATAAAGTGGCTATTTTTAACTATATCAATAATTTCGTCATGAATATTAAAATCAGAAAGAGCAAACAAGTCCTGCGCATAACCTTTTGCCTTTTTATAATTATGACCATCGAAGTGAATAGGTTCAAGTCTAAAATTACGGTTAAGAGCATCTGAAAGATTCATGACAACATCATTTAATTCAAGAGAATCGTCACATTCATATACAACGCTAACATCTATATATATAGTCGAAGATGCATCAGCGGGAACACTGTTACTTATTGATTGTGAAAGACTTTTTAGCGCAGAATCATCAGCAATGAGCAATTCTTTTTCATAGCTTTCAAAATTTAGAAGCTTACTTTTATCCTCGATTTTATAAGCATCTTCAATTATATTAAAATATTCTTTGGCGCATTCCGATGGACTATGCAAGGTTTGGATAACATTCCTGGCCCTGGATCCAAGAGTAGTTCTTTTGGTACTGTCTGCCACAAGTTGTTGAAGTTGTGCTGTCAATTCTTGATTATCAAAATTATCGTCCAGCAAAATTATTGCCTCTGGATCAAGATCGCTCATGCTTCCGTTAGAATTAGCAATTGTCGCCAGGCCATAATTCATGCAATCCAATACAGCAGCTGATGTTTCTCCTCTCGACAAGGTTCTTAATTGTATACCGATATCGGCTGCACTTAACCAGAGCTTGTATTCATCATCGCTTACCCAATCTGTAATCTTAATACAGTCCTTACAGACAGATTTTGAGATTTTTTCATCTATTAATTGGCCATAATCGCCCTTAGAGTTATGTCCAACAAAAACCAACTTTACCGATCCGTCAGGGTTATGTAAATTATTAAAAGCGTCAATAATTTTATGATTGAGTTTTGTTACCGCAACAAAACCCAGGCTTATTATTAGCAGTTCATTGTCTGCAATATTAAGTTTTTTTCGGGCATTTTTTTTATTGACATCCAAAACGGGTTCCCTCAAAAGCGGAACATGGTTGTATTTGCTTTTAAATAAGTTACCGTACCAACTCTCAGCCAGTTTAATGGTGCTCTTTGAATGAAATATAATAGATGTAGCGCCTTCTAATACATCTTTATTACATGGATATTCAAGTATCGCATCATCATTTGTCATTCTATCATTATTAAATCTCACCGCATTATAGCCATGAGAATCATATAAAATGTCATTTATTTTTGCACTACCATTTGTTGTGTGCAACATCCAATTAATTACACCCGAGAGATAAAAATCATGCATTACTACAACGCCCGGAAATAAATTTAACAGTTCAAACATGTGGCTATGAAAATGTGAATTACCGAATTGATATAATATTCTATCGAACTCTTGATGCTGTTTTTTAAATTCTTCGACAGTAATAACTTCTACAGAGTGTTTTTTCCATAGAATTTTCACATCAATGTTATCGTTGACAATTTTTATTTTATAATACTTAGACAAATAAGGAAGCAAATCAGCGCAATAATAACTTATGCCGCTTTTTTCAGGCGTAAGCGGAGAAATTAAAGCCAACTGCTTTTTATCATTAATCTCACTTATACCAGTTTCATATTTATGATTTTCAGTAAAATGAGAAATTCCATCTAAAAGTTTTTTTGCAGAAATGTCCCATCCAAATTTCTTAACTTGCTTCTGAGAATGTATTAAAAGTTTATTTCTGAAATCATCATCGTTCAGGACTTGCGTAATTTTTTTAGTTATATCGTTTACATCTCTTGGGTCAAAGAGGGCATCTTCGAATTCTATAACCTCCGGGAGACTTGATACGTTACTGGTTATAACGGGTTTACCGCAAAGCATGGCTTCTAATACAGGAAGTCCAAAACCTTCATGCCACGAAGGAAAGACAAAAGCATAACAGAGATTATATAGACAAACTAACTCCTCATCACTTACATAACCCGTTAGAACCAGCTGATTTTCCACTAATCCAAACGATTCGCCCAGTTTATAGAGATCCAATTTAACGTGATCTGGCATTGAACAAACAATAGCTAATTGATGTTTTTCCTTTAAATCATTGGATAATAAACTATAGCTTTCAATTAACTTCTCCATATTTTTACGATGATCCACTCCCCCCGTGTACATGAGGAAGTCATCCTGAAGCTGATATTTTTTATTTATATCTAACTTCTTTTCTTCATTGATGTTTGTCGGGAAAAATATTTCATCTGCTGCTGTAGATACATTAATTACCTTACTTACATCCCAATTCAAATAGTCAACTGCCTCTTTTCCCGCTGAAGATGAAATGCTAAAGAGGTAGTCAGCTTTTTTCAGGAACTCCAATTGAGTATCATACCATGCTTTTAAAACATCGTTAGTCAGATATATATCTCTATAAATATAGGGTATAAGGTCATACAGTATAACGCCAACAGGATAATTTTTTTTCTCTGAAATACTAATAACAGAATGGTCAATTAAACCTTCGAAAATACTCGTCATTAATAAGAAATCTGGTTTTAAACTAGTATGGAATTCTTCATATAATTTTTGTGAAACTTTTCTATTCCATTTATTAGCTTCGTAAATAAAAGATGTGAGTTCGACTGGGTACCAAACTTCGATTTGGAAACCCTCAATCTTTACAAGATCCTTAAACTCTCTAATAGAATCAGTATAGCTTCCGTTGAAAGTTAAAATAACAGTGTTGTCTCTATTTATTTTAATTAATTCTTTAACAATAGAAATTGTATACCTGCCAATTCCCCTTGTACGACTTGACCCCTGCCAACCTTGCATGTCAATTACTAAGCGCATATTCAATCCTTGTTCATATCGTTGAATGCTTTAAAGCGTTTGTATATTTTCTTCGCCCCATTAGAAAGACTATCTAACTGATAATGAGTCGGCGGGGAAATACTTTTATGAAGTGCTTTAGAAGCAAAGTTATGTAACCCAACTTTTTTTAGTATTTTTTTCAACTTATTACTTATAGAAGGATGACGCTCTAATCTTATAAAGATAAAGTTTACCAATGCTCTGGGAGACTTGTCTTTATCAAAATATTTAATGAAATTAAAAAGCTTCCGGCCATATAAGAAAAAGTATCTTACAGGTGTAGTAAGCTTCCAGTACCTACTTAAATAGATGCTTTCTAATTGATGTCTGGCAAGCCATGCTTCATGTTCTTTATCTGCTACCAGTTTCCTGAGCTGCCGTTCAGTGGCAAGGTGTCTTTTAATTCTTTTCTTTACTTCACTTAATTCATCTTTCTTCTTTTGTTCAGAATACAAAATAAACCCATCAAAAACGTTTGGCGGGTTTTTAAATTTTTTAATAAGTCCTTTATGTTCATCTGCAACATAATATCTGTTTAAGCCATCTCGATATGCGAAATGATAATTTGAATCAGTTAGTAAATACTCCCATAACTCGTAGTTCTCCTTTTGGGTCATGGGTATAGTTGATTCAACAACGACTATCCAGGGCCGGCATTTTTTCCAATCACAGCCATTCAATACATTGAACTCTAAACCTTCTACGTCAATCTTTAAAAAATGTATCTGCTGTTCTGGTTTAACATAATTCTCATATATTTGATTTAACGTCTTGATTTCAACTTCTTTCTCAAAACTTTCATAGCCCTGTACAGCGTGCATTGCAACAACATCATTACTTAGTGTTGACAGGCCAGTATTTGGGATGAAACTCATTGACTCTGTACCTGAGTAATCAGATATTGCATAGGGCAAATTTAAATCTCTTTCTCGCTTTAACTTATATTCTTCATACAATGAAGGATTCGGCTCAATATTAATTCCGTTCCAACCGGAATCGTAGAAAACTTTGGTTACTGAGTCTTTATCAGGCCAGGCCGCCCCAACATCTATGAAAAAACCTTTTTTTATATGGTTCAATGCTCTCCATAGCATTACATCTTCAAAGTTCTGTGAATAACTTATAAATTTCATAGTTTGATAATCTCAATGCTGGGATCTATCCACGCAAGACCTGCGAAGTGATCTTTGTCAGTATTAATAACATTAAATACTAAGGCTAAATCGCGCCATTCATAATTATTCACAAGATGATTTTCACTGCTAACTAAAGCAGTTTGTATTGAGTAGCTACCCACACCCAAACTAAGTTTAAATGAAAATTTAAAGGTATACTTGTTGCCTCTTTGGACAGAGGTTATAGCCTGTTTCTTTAACTCTGTATTTGTGCCATAGATTACCTGCCCCAGGCGGTCTTTTATCGAATACCCTAAAACCAGCCGAGGTATATCTTTATATATCTCAACATCCATTTCGAGTGATACTTCTTCCCCAACGTTCAAGAATTCAGACCTTTCGCCATGCTTATCGAGCAGACGTGTTTCAAGTACTTTGGCCTCGCCTGTACCTGAGATAGTTTGAACTCTCCCATCCTGAGAAGTTTTCTGGACGATGTTCTTTTTTTCTTTATCTGCCAAAAGTGCGTTGTAGTAATCCATGACCGCCTCTGGATTACCTTCAAACTCTTTTCTGCCAGCATTTAGCAAAATAGCTCTATCGCATATACTTTGGATGGCTTGCTTATCATGAGAAACGATAAGTAAGGTTGTTCCCTTTTTCGCATATTCTCTTATTCTTTCGAAACTCTTATGTTGGAAATATGTGTCTCCAACGGATAAAGCCTCATCAACGATCAAGATATCTGGTCTTACGGCAGTCGCTACACTAAAAGCAAGACGCATTTGCATACCGCTTGAATAAACCCGGACAGGTTGATCAATATAGTCACCTATCTCGGCGAACTCTTCAATCTCATGCATCAGGCGTTGTATTTCTGCTACCGAAAACCCTATGAGCTGACCTGCCATAAAAACGTTTTGTCTACCTGTAAAATCAGGATGAAACCCCATGCCTAATTCAAGTAAAGCTGCAACACGTCCATTAAGCTTTATCGTTCCCAGGCTCGGTTGGGTTGTACCAGTAATCATTTTTAATAAAGTACTTTTACCAGCACCATTAATGCCAATAATACCTACTGCTTCTCCAGCCTCAACGGTAAAACTAACATCCTGTAAAATCCATTTTAGGTGGTGCTGTTTATTAACTCCCGGCACAAACCATTCAACTAAACGCTTCCACTTGCTGGAGTATTGTTTATAGGCTTTGCCTATATTATCAACTATAATTGCGGCCATTATAATTCATCCACCATTTCGCCAACATTATTTTTGAAAAGCCGCATACCCAGAAACATTAATATTATTCCTACTGTTAATGCAGGTAACAGGTTGATCCAGTTGGGCATAACAGCTTGAACAAGAATAGATTGTGCAGCTTCAATAACGCCAACCATTGGGTTGAATCGCATTATTTCATGAAATTTCTCTGGTATTATGTTAATGGGATAAACAATTGGTGTAAACCAAAACCAAAACTGTAGTATTATATTGAACGTTTGACCTACATCTCTAAAAAAAACGTTCATTACTCCCAGTGTAATCCCAAGCCCTATTGCAAAGATGACTACCGTTATTATTACAGGTATCATAGCAAAGTAAACCAAACCGGGAAAATTACCACTAACTATTAGGAATAGCGTAAACAGTCCAAATACAATTATAAAGTTAAGTAACGCATTAGCTACAATGGTTACAGGTAAGCAGAGTCTGGGGAAATTTATTTTTTTAATGATGTTCGCATTTTCTATAAAAACCATCTGACCTCGCCCGACAATTTCACTAAACAGCCCCCAGGTCAGTGTTCCTGCGCAAAGATATATACTATATGCGAAAGCATTATCAATACCCGGGAGCTTAGCCCGCATTATTTGTGAAAAGATCAATGTGTAAACCACTATCATAGAAAGCGGATTAATTATATTCCACGCGGCCCCAAGTAATGAGTTTTGGTATTTAGTCTGGAATTCTCTTTTAATGCTTCCAAATATAAAACTTCGATACTGGACCAGAGCCCTTGTTACGTTAACTATGAACAATTTCTCATTCCTTAATTGTTGCAATCAATTGCCTGACCATTTCTAACATCAATGGTTCATTGGCACGCGTCTCAATATTTAATCTTAATAATGGCTCAGTATTGGAGCTTCTAATATTCATACGCCAATCTTCATATTCAATACTAAGTCCGTCAGTTTTATTTTCATAAAGCGCAGTCTTCAAATATTTGACTTCGATGCGATTTAAAATCTTTGAGATACTTTTAACTTTAAAATTAATCTCGCCACTACATGGAAATGCTCTCATTCTTTCTGATACCAGCTCTGAAAGCGTTACGTCTTTCACTGCCAACAGCTCCGCAACCAGTAGCCACGGAATCATGCCACTGTCGCAATAGGCGAAGTCGCGGAAATAGTGATGTGCACTCATCTCCCCCCCATATACCGCATCTTCTTCACGCATTCGTTCTTTGATAAAGGCGTGGCCAGTTTTAGACATCACTGGAATGCCCCCCGCTTTGGTCACTACGTCAATAGTGTTCCAGGTCAAACGAGGGTCATGGATGATTTTTGCGCCAGGTTCTTTCTTAAGAAAAGCGGCAGCCAATAAACCAACAATGTAATACCCCTCAATAAACTCAGCTTTTTCATCGAACATGAAACAGCGATCAAAATCGCCGTCAAAGGCAATGCCCATGTCTGCCTGGTGATCATGCACTGCCTCAGATGTGTCTTGACGACATTCTGGCAGTAATGGATTAGGTATGCCATGCGGGAAGTTACCGTCGGCCTCGTGATGCACTTTGATAAACATAATCGGTACGTTTGCCTGTCGGAAGCGCTTTTCAATCTCATCGATCACGTGGCCGGCAGCACCGTTACCTGAATTAATTACCAGCTTCATCGGTTTGGTGAAATTCTTCAGGTCGATATAACTCATTAAATGATCAATATAAGCATCTAAGACAGAGATTTGCTTATAGCTACCGCGTTTGCTCTCATCTACCGGGGCAAAATCATTGGCTTCCGCAAGTCGCTGAACGTCACGCAATCCTGTATCACCACTAACAGGACGAGCACCTTCGCGTACTAACTTCATGCCGTTATAGTTCATCGGATTATGGCTGGCTGTTACTTCGATGCCGCCATCAATACCTAAATGAAAAGTGGCGAAATAGATCTCTTCCGTTCCGCTCATGCCAATATCCAGAACGTCAGTACCCGCATCCCTGAGTCCGTTTGCCAGTGCCACTTTTAATGATTCACTGGTTAGACGTACATCTCCACCCAGCACTATCGTCCTGGGTCGGATAAATTCACCATAAGCGCGACCGATGCGGTAAGCAATATCGTCATTCAGTTCTGTACCTAATTCGCCTCGGATGTCATAAGCTTTAAAACAGGTCAGCGTTGCCATGATCTTGACGGTCCTTACTTACTTTCGAGTAGTTGTTTAATTAAAATGAGATCGTCATCACCGAGATAGGAACCCGATTGGATCTCCAACAACTCTAATGGAATTTTTCCCGGGTTTTCTAAAGTATGTAGATGGCCGATTGGAATAAAAGTTGACTGGTTCTCTGTCAGCAACAGTGTCTTATCCTGAATAGTGACCTTTGCCGTGCCGGACAAAATTACCCAGTGCTCGGCGCGGTGATAATGCATCTGCAACTCAAATTTTTCACCCGGTTTAACCGTAATGCGGTTGACGTTGAACCGTCCGGTATTAACCACCAGATCACAGCGTCCCCACGGCCAGTAAGTTTCGCGGTGACGGCGATATTCGCTTCGGCACTCACCTTTGAGAAACTCCACTATGCGCTTTACATCCTGAACCTGATCTTTACGAGCAACCAGAACAGCATCTTTGGTATTAACAATAACCAGGTTCTCTACACCGATTGCTGCGACCAATTGATCTTCGCTATTGATGTAACAATTTTTGGTGTTATGAAGGAAGGTATCGCCTTTTAAAGAGTTGCCGTAAGTATCTTTATCGTTCACTTCCCACAGCGCCGACCAGGAGCCCACATCACTCCAGCCCGCAGCCAATGGAACCACAACGGCAGCATCGGTTTGCTCCATTACGGCATAATCAACCGACTCGTCCGGACAGGCGGTGAAGTCATCTTTATCTATATTGATAAAGTCATTGCCTTCTTTAACGTCAGCCATAGCGCGACGACATGCTTCAAGGATATCAGGACGGAATTTTTCGAGCTCCTGAAGATAGCGTTTTGCCCGGAACATGAACATACCGCTATTCCAGTAGTACTCACCGGACGCAAGATATTCCTCCGCAGTGCTCTGATCAGGTTTTTCGACAAAACGCTGAACCTGATAAGGGCCGCTCTCGCCGCCTGGCAATGCTTCGCCACGCTGAATGTAACCATATCCGGTTTCCGGGCCGGTTGGCACGATGCCAAAGGTAACCAGCTTGCCCTGTTTGGCATGAGCAATTGCAATGTTAATAGCCTGATGAAACGCGGCACGATCTTCAATAACGTGGTCTGCGGCCAGCACCAGCAGTACCGGATCGTCGCCTTGCTCTATTGCGTTCAGCGCGGCAAGCGCAATGGCCGGAGCAGTATTGCGCCCTACCGGTTCAAGAATAATGTTATGGGATAGCTTGTTAATTTGTCGCAACTGCTCAGCAACTAAAAAGCGATGCTCTACATTGCAAATTACCATTGGTGCGCGCGCTTCAATACCAACAAGACGGTTAACCGTCTCCTGAAGCATTGAGTGCTCGCCATGCAGGCAGATGAACTGTTTGGGGTAAAGTTCGCGGGAAAGAGGCCATAAGCGGCTGCCAGTTCCTCCGGCCATAATTACGGGAAGTAACATTCCATATCCTCTAACAAATTTGAACAATCTGTTACACATCTTGCGGGTCAATTTTTATTCACTATGAATAAACAGCCACGCTACCGCCCTGGTTCGCACAAACCAATATGCCTATGGCAAAACCTTGTCAATTCAAGGCAAGTTATTGATATTAAAGCAATTTTATTTTTAACCACTGAGTGGTTTTGGACCCGGGTAAATAATACAATTTGTGCGGCAAAAAGCATACGCCTTTTCTTTCCCCCCATACCAACGCTTAATTTTTATTAAACTATGGCTTCTCCAAATTGTAGACAATCTAATCAGTGAAAAAACAGTATAGTAGAGTTAATTGAGTCCTGCTGACCTCCTCCCCGCTGTGAGTCATGCCTTCATAAGCCCTGTGAGGCCATCTCATGAGAAGCGTTTTTCCAACCAACGGAACATCAGTATTCTCCACGAAGCGAAAGCGGGCGGTTCTACCCGATGCGCTTTGCGCCTTGCCCGGTGATTGACCTCATTAGTTCACGCAAAAGATCCACAGTACTAACCCGAGCGGCGACCGTTGATTCGTGATAGAGGCTGTTCGCAAATGCGCCTGTAATCTCGTTTCGTTTTGCCATGAGTTTTGCCCGCTCTCGTTACTGTTTTTACATACAGCACTTTCAGGCTTCATGCTTAACACTGGCTTTTTGCACAGTTCTGATATGGCGTCGAAGTATGAAGTAAATTATTTTGATGGGGGTTACAGGAGCTTTGCTTCACCTACGGCATCCCGTGAACCTGACGGAAAATGGCGCGGCTTGTTCATGGCTCCCTCGCCGGGTATTTTTTGCTCATCGCACCTAAAAAGCCTGTTCTTTCATGATGATTCCTTGCCATTTACATTGCCTGATGTCACGATCGCTTCACTTTCAACTATTGATAAATAGCATGTTAAAACTGTTTACTAAATACGCGTCCGTCGGCGTTATAAACACGCTGATACATTGGTTCGTATTTGCCGTCATGTTCTATTATGGCGCGAATCAAACGATGTCGAATTTCGGTGCCTTCTGCATCGCAGTGACATTCTCATTTTTTGTGAATGCCAAATGGACATTCAAATCTGAGACTACTGCTCTACGTTATATGCTTTACGTCGCATTCATGGGCGTAGTTGCATCTGTTGTGGGCTGGGTAGCTGATAAATGCGTACTCCCTCCCCTTGTAACACTTGTGGTCTTTTCCTTGATAAGCCTGGTCTGTGGCTTCATATATTCTAAATTTATCGTGTTCAGGGAAGCGAAATGAAAATATCTCTGGTTGTGCCCGTCTTCAACGAAGAGGAAGCCATTCCCATTTTTTACCAGACAGTGCGAAGTAAACTGAACGATTATGAGGTGGAAATTGTATTCATTAACGATGGTAGCAAAGACGGTACTGAGGGAATTATCAATGCCTTGTCTGTCGCCGATCGGCTGGTTAATTCGCTATCCTTTACGCGTAATTTCGGCAAAGAGCCTGCACTTTTTGCCGGCTTAGAACATGCTACCGGCGATGCGGTCATTCCGATTGATGTTGATTTGCAGGATCCCATCGAAATCATTCCTCAACTCATTGAACGCTGGCAGTCAGGCGCTGACGTAGTGTTGGCAAAGCGCACTGACCGAAACACTGACGGTCATATGAAGCGCAAAACCGCAGAGTGGTTTTATCGCCTGCACAACAAAATTAGCTCACCGACCATAGAAGAGAATGTCGGCGATTTTCGACTGATGTCCCGGGAAATTGTCGAGCACATCAAATTACTGCCTGAGCGTAACCTGTTCATGAAAGGAATTCTTTCATGGGTAGGCGGCCGAGTGCAGATTGTAGAATATACGCGTGCAGAACGCGTTGCAGGCACATCAAAATTTAATGGTTGGAAGCTCTGGAATTTAGCACTTGAGGGTATTACCAGTTTCTCCACCTTTCCCTTACGCATATGGACCTACATAGGATTGGCTGTTGCTGGTTTATCCTTTTTGTATGGGGCATGGATGATAATTAACACTCTCGCGTTCGGTAACCCTGTACGAGGCTATCCATCACTTCTGGTTTCTGTACTTTTTTTAGGTGGTGTGCAGCTTATAGGGATAGGTGTATTGGGCGAATATACAGGGAGAATTTATACGGAAGTAAAACAACGCCCGAAATATCTTCTTAAGGCCAGAGATAATGAATAGTCGTATACTAAACATCCTCTTCTCGTCCGCTTTACTTGCTATCGCATTATTTACTATTGCGTTGTATTTCCATAATACGCACCCTAAAATAGCGCATCACATGCCTGATCATTTGAACGATATACGTTATTCAATTGATGAATGCAGTTTAAAGAATGGTGTATTTGTGATTAGAGGATGGGCGATTTTGACGAAGGGAAGCCCGGAGAAACTTACCCGGCTATACCTTGAAACAAATGGCGAGCTATTTCCTGTTTATAAAAAAACATTGAAATCAGACGATCTCAAGCGTTTGTTCGGGGAAGGAAAAAAACATGGAATGTCAGCTTTTTATGGTGCAACGCGAATTGACAGTTCAACAGACAACCTGTCTGTTATAATTTCAGTTGAAGATATGGATGGCAGAATTCATGAAACAAAATATAAGTGCCAATAAGATCTACACTACGTTAATTTTTGTCGTGATGGCAATTATTTTGTATCGCATTGGGGCCTCGCTGGATCTTCGTACTTACATGGACGATGATGTTTACTTTGTAAAGGCGTTGGATAACACATCCCTCTTTGATTTTTTGCACATGCGGTATATGACATGGAGTGGAAGATTTTTCATTGAATACATACTTGTTACTACAATAAATCATCATATGGTGTGGAGAATTTCAATCCCATTATGTCTGCTTTTACTCTGCTATTCGATATGTAAAACCATTGATAATGGCGAAAAAACTCATCCACAATACGTTTTAATCTGCCTGATTTTATTTCATAGCATGCCATCCAAAACATTGACGGAAGGCGCCTGGTGGGTGACTGGCTTTTACAACTACCTTTTACCTGTATCATTTGGAATATATGCGATCTCTGTTGTTATTCATTACAGATCACAAAGCAATTTTAAATTATTCACATCTATTTTAGCTTTACCTGTCGCTTGCTCCAACGAGCAAATGGCAGTAACAATGATAGCCTTATTAGGTACTAATTTAATTATTGATAAAAAAATAAACGCTTATAAAACAACCTTTCTTACAGTAACATTATTATCATTTCTAATCTTAATGCTTGCCCCCGGAAACAAATTAAGATTCCTGGGAGAGTCAAGAAGAATCCCAGAATTTGCAGACTATGGAATAATAGATAAAATAGGCTTAGGCATGGACAGGCTTGGCGTGGTTATAAACGCCAGCAATAGCTTACTCTTAATAATCTCAGCATTACTAATCCTGCTATACTTCAAAAAAGTGAGGTTCCATCCGGATGTTTTTGGAACAATCGTCTGCACGATAATTTTTGTATTTCAAATCGCAAAAATGAATAATTTATTACCCGTCCAATTCATGAAACCCGGAGATTGGATAAACTTTTCATTTTATTTAAGATACACAGTAGCACTGATATTTTATGTATGTATAATATATATTATTTGCAGAGTATTTAATACTGTTAATGATTACGTTACCGTTTTTACGGTTATTTTTGCTCCCGCCACTGTGATTATGATCGGTTTCTCACCGACAGTCTATGCTTCGGCTGACAGAGTGTTATTCTTGTTTGAGTGCATGATTCTTTTGGTCGCAATGGCGTGTGTGAAAAAAGTACTCCCAAAAAAGCCAATGACTAAAGCATGATTTGTTTGATTTATGACTGGCCAGAATAATTAAAGTGTCTGGATTGCCCGTAGCTATTCAGTATCAGAGATGATGGTAACCCCGTTGAGCTTGGGCAGCATGTATCCCAAATTAGCGTTCTTTTGGTCAGGATAAAAACACAGCGTCCAGATGAGCCTAAGCGTCTCATAGGTTTTGCTGGTTGGGATGAGTATGACCAGCAAGTTGAAGAGTGGCAAACCTCCTGGCCACATAAATTATCGCATAATTTTTCTGATTCCAGGATCATCATCGGGCGCACTCGCAAATGCGCCTTGTGATGATTACCTGGTGACGCTGTTATCGATTGTTTTGATAGCAGTTCCATCCTGCTGCTTAATGATGTTTAGCTGAACGTTATCTGCTTTTCGAGTGGCAAGGACGTTGATGTCCTTTTGGTCGTCACAATTGAAATCACCCTGAAGAGAAATCGCTAAGGCATCCATCGAACCATCTGAAGTGAAAGGTATATAAGAAACCTGATCGTTTTTATCAATTATTTTTACGCCTATAGCACCGGTAGCCGTGTTTTGATACAGGTCATAAACTTTTCCATTACGCGAATCTGTATCGATAAACTTATAGCTTGCCTGAGAGGGCGATGCAGCCGTGGCAACTACTGCATCAATATCCGCTCCATATGTTCCTGCTACTGTACTTCCCTGTTTGCCAGTATCGACAATACGGACATAGGGATATAAAATCCCTTGAGTGACCTGACCATCCAGATTGAATCCAACCCATGAACCAGCACCGTTTTGGATTGCTGAGCTTGTGATAGCCAGCTTAGTCCAGGTAGTTTGATCAACGGAAACATAAACATCAAATGTTTCGTATGAGCGCGATTCGAAAACATATAATTCATTTGCGCTCGTACTATCAGCCTGCAATGGACTATCCATCTCAACGATTACATTCCCACCCATACCCATAGATAGAAAATTAAACGGTGCATTCGCGCCAGTATTAGGATCATCGGGTGCGCCTAAGATTTTATTTGTTACTGCGCCCACACCAGAGGCGCCCTCACCAGGATTATATTGGACAACCGATTTAGCAAATCCAATTGTCGGCTCAACAACTGGCTTGTAAGTAGTATATGTCTCAGCAATTGCAGATGCGGCAGATAAGCAAGCTAACAGTAAGAGTAATTTCTTCATGAGCATTCCTTTATTAAAAGTGCGTAGGGGTTTTAACTCGTATTGGTGTCGAATCAGGCATTAAATTCATTTTTGGCGCTGCTCAGTGATGTACGGCTGCAATCCTGCTATTGGCTTTTAACCTGGCAACTTACCTTCCAGGTTTTGTTGTGGATCAGTATGGCGCGTTTTGTTCGCTCATCTATAGACAGGATGTCAGCTTCGGTGACGCGGATCGGCTTTACTCAGGTGCAGGCAGTGTCGGCCACTACCTCCGTTCAAGGGAGCGGGTCAATCATGCCGGAATTCTGTTTCTGAATGGAGCAGGATTTCGGGTCAGAGTCAAACGGTTGAGCGGGGCAACTACCTTCTCAAACCTATTGACGTGATTTTCCGGCCCATTCAAAAAAATACAATTAAAATCAGTATAAACAATCTATTACACTCTTAATTTACATTGTCGCTCCATTGGACTTCAAACCTGCGATTAAAAAAATAGCATCACTTCGGGAAAGCTCACCGCTAGCGCGCATGCGTGTCCTGCTGAAAGGAGATAAATCAGAGACCAGATAGATACAATTCAGCGCCTGGCCGCATTTTTCCTGAATAACTTACCGTTCACCCTGAAAAATCGTATTGACAGAACGGCGGCAAGAAAATATAACCGGTTATTCAATTTTGATGATTCTTATTATCCGGAGACGACGTGGATATTATTGCAGAAATGCCCTTTGTTTTTCTCGGAAGCCGGCTGAAGCGGCTCGCAGAGCATATGCAGGCAGACTCGAGTCTGCTGGCCAGTGCGAACAATACCCATGTACCTCCGGGTCTCTATCCCACACTTGCTGTCCTTAAAAAAGAAACCAGCATGACAATTGGCGAACTTGCCCGCGCTATCCGGGTCAGTCAGCCTGCAATGACAAAAAGTATCAGCAAACTGGTTGAAGCAGGGCTGGTCAGCAATCGTGCTGATAATAGTGATAAGCGTAAATCTGTTGTGGCACTGACAGCTGCTGGTGCATCTGTTGTTTCACGTGGAGAAAAGATTGTCTGGCCACTGCTTGATACGGTTGTGCGGGAGCTGACCGAAGGTCTTAGCGGTTCGTTTCCTGACCAACTTGCTGAGCTGGAAAAACGTCTTGAGGCGGAGCCGCTTCCTGAACGTGCTTTCCGCCTTTCCTCTCCGGAGTTGCAGCCAGCGACCGAAGAGGATGTGACAGACGTCGTATCATTGCTAAACCGATCATACCGGTGTGTTGGTGGGGAAGGCGGATGGACGACAGAAGTCGGTATCATCGACGGGGATCGTATAAGTGAAGAGACATTAAGGCAGGAAATTATAACAAAACCAGAGGCAACATTGCTGGTATGGAAGAGGCAGGAAAAAGTCACAGGTTGCGTCTGGCTTGAGCCTGTGAGCGATGGCATCTGGTATCTGGGTTCTCTTGCGATTGATCCACAATTACAAAACGCACAGTACGGCAGGAGACTAATGACAGCGGCAGAACAATGGTGTCGTTCCCGTGGCGGAAGCAGGATACAAATGACGGTGCTGGAAGTTCGCGATTCGCTCATTAAATGGTATGAAAGACGCGGTTATCATCAGACAGGTGAAACTGAACCCTTTCCATCAACTGACACACGATTCGGTACACCCGTTACGGCCAATTTGCGTTTTGTTTTTATGGAGAAATCTTTATGACATATCACATATGTTCATTCAATAAGGTGCATTTTCGCCCTAATGGGCTTTGAACCCCGTATTCATATAATCTGATTCACTTCTTCGAAGCCAAAGCGTGGAGCCCGAGCATAAAGTGTGAACGGCTCGCCATATTCTGGCGTTGACACCCTATTGACGCGGATATTGCTGTCCGGGAAAAAGGCGGTATTCAGCGACTGCTCATCAAAACCCAGCATTGGGTTGATATCCATGGCAAGCAGCCTGGCTGCAATAATAAAATATCCCGCCTGCAACGATGAATTCCTCAGCGCAGAATCCCAACGGACTTTTGGGGCGCCCCCATAACATTAACGTAGCACGCCGGCGGCGTGAGCGGCGCTGCGCGGCAGCTACGATCGGATCACGCCCGGCATGCTGATCCAGAATACAAGGTGGCATTCAAAGTCGGCGCGTCTGCGATTGCCGAAATCGCGCCTTCACCCATGAAGCACAAGGACGGCCTGTAAAGATGGTGATTCCAGGGAGTGACGTCACTGGCCTCCCTGGATGGATCCGAGATAGTCTCTACGGCGGCTCGTTTAGATTTGTAATTATTTTATTTCAGAACGATTACGGATTCCTCTGTAGGATTATCAGAGCCTTTATATTTATGGACAAGGTTAAAATAGTCATATTTTCGCCACTTTGCCTTACCCCCATAAGTTGGATCTATATACGCGACCAGCCCCTGGTCCGGTTTAACGCCGCAAACTACCAGGTCATGTCCAAATCCGAGGTCGTTGAATTGACCACATACTATAAATGGCCCGTGAGTATTCAGTATTCTCGCAATCGAGCCGATGTCCTTCAGATCCAGCTTTGAGCCCATTGGCCTTAGCCCATTCTCTTCAAGAATACGACGTCCTGTATCACTGTCGAACGACAGCCTGTTGCCAACAACAGGTAGCTTACGGTGGCTCTTAACCGCATCGCCTTGAGGCTTCGTTTTTTCACCTGACTGCCACGAAAGCACCATCTGCATGGCCGCATACCAGCAATCAGAGATTCGGCCCTGCCGTTTGGAGGGAACCTCAAAAAATACTTCGCGCTGCTGCCCGCTGCTGCCCTGTAAGTAAGATGATGAGGATGGTCCCGCCACAGAAAACCCCGACTGGCCTGATGTACCGGCTGCGATGGTTCCCGACTGAGGTGCCACATACTGCTGAGTCGCGTACTGACCAGAAGTTGCCGGTAGCTGCATCACCTCTGGTCTCTGACTGGCATCACGTGATTCTCTGGTATTGGGATTGTAATAGTAGAGCTGTCCTTTCTGGCTGCCATGTTTATGTATGGCATGATGCCATCCTGCCTGTAGCGATGACGGCTTTTGCCACTGAGTATGGCCGCTTCTGGAGTGCACATAGTACTCATTTCCGGACTGCGGATCGGTTGACGATTCCCATCCGGGCGGCAGGCTCGAATGACCTGTCATTTGAGCGGTGGAGGTTGACTGAGCCGTCACAGAAGATGACTGAGAATATGCTGACTGCTGGATCGGAGCTCCTGAGTAAGTTTCCGGCTGTGCAGATGTCTGATTGCTTCCTGTGCCATAACTGTAACCGGAATAATTAGACTGGTTATATTTATTGGGATTAAACAAAGCTTTTTACCTCTTGTCACTGATGCAGGTATCCGTTAGCGCCCCTGTCGCCGACATACTCATTTTGACGATATACGGGTTGTCAGGGAGAGGCGCGCCGGCATTTTTTGCTGCGCGATGTGTGTCATTTGTTCCATGAGAGCGGACACAACGAAGCTTTCAGGCGACTGAGTGATACGAAAACCGGTTTAGTTCCATAAACGGAGTCCGGGGGCTGGCGCTCAGCGGAACGAAAACGCATGCCAGGCAATTTTCTCTTTCTCTGATAGCCCCTCAGCGGCATGAAGACGCCGAACGTAGTCAAAGAGAACGTAGCACGCCTGCGGCGTGAGCGGCGCTGCGCAGCTTCGGGAGTTTGCATGGCCGGAACTCCGTTTTATACTCTGTCCCATGCATACACCCTGCCCCGCCAAACTTCTTTTCACCGTAGAGGCAGTACAGGACTTTCTGATGGCACGCCTGAAGCAGCATATCCCGGAGAAGCACTTCCGGATGGTGCGATATTTTGGTTTTCTGCCCAACCGCGTATGCGGCGAAAAACGGCTACAGGTTTACAGTACGCTGGGGATGGAGAAACCCACGGCGGTGATGAAGGTGTGAGCTGAGTAAGCAGCTCCTGCGTCGCGATCCGTTTGAATGCGGGCCCCTGTCTTACCGTCGTGCTATCGCGGGTCTTAATGTGCAGGCCCTTAAAGCGCATGCGCGGAATATCAGCCTGATGCGGTACGTGCCGCCCTGACGCAGGGCAGATCTGTCTGTTGCTCAGTCATCGTTTGTAAAACAGTCAGTACCGGTATAAAAAAAAACCGCCCATCCTGAGCGCAGAGCGCTTGTCAGCCCCGGCATTCCAGTCTGATGAAAATTTCACTACCTGGCTCAGGGGTACGGATGGTTTGAATTTCTTTTACGTCACGTCCCCGCAGCATGACAAGATGGAGTCTGATGCGCGGTCGAGCGGAGAATCACGTCAGGCGAGAAAAGGTGCCTGAAAACAATTTATCGCCACGCCTGTGTTCTCTGTTTCGATTTAAAAGGCGCCATGTTGGTCATGATTTTACTGTTTTTAATGGTGATTTATTGCACAAATATCTCTAACGCGTAAAACCTCGCTTCCGACCACCGCCTGAATCCATGCGGCGTTACCTTAAATACGCATGATTTCGCCCGTTTGCGGTACCTCAGTAGTGGCTGAAGCGAGGAGCGTTCAGCGCGCAACATGCATTCCCTGCCCCACTGCGGCCGGCACTCTTTCGCGGCGGCGTTGAGGCGAATCGCACACAGCGCCGACAGACTCAGGGTTGAAGCAGCTGCTTTTCCCAGTCTGACTGCTGCCCGGAACGGGTATAGTACTCGCGTAAATGCAGGCGATTCTCCCGGAAGGTTAAAAACTCAATTGAACGGGGTATGACGCGCAGGCCTCCCCAGCGAGGGGGTTTTTCTATGGGTTTACCGGCGTTATCCCTTTGCGCCTGATGCAGTTTCTCTTCAAGCGCCGCCTCAGAAGCCAGCGGCTGACTCTGCTGAAAACACAAGGTGGCCAGTTGGGCATCCCGGGAGCGAGAGGCCCATGCCTCCTCAGACTCCTGCTCGCTGACAGATTCGACAACGCCTTCAACCCGCACCTGCCAGCCCTTCTCTTCCCACCAGAAGGTTAGCGCCACGTTAGGATTGCTTGCCAGCTCTTTTCCCTTGCGCGAGTCAAACCAGGTGCAAAAGACAAAACCTTCGGCATCCGCTGACTTCAGAGCGACAAAGCGCGCGCTGGGCATACCACTTGCTGAAACCGTTGAAACACACATCGCGCCGGGATGTTCAGGCTGAACGTCACGTTTAACCTCATCCCACCAGCCGTGAAACTGAGCTATTGGATCCTCAAACATTATTCTTACTCCCTGCTTTGTGGTTGTGAAAATTCGGACGAAGCGCCGTCAGCCAGCTCCGCCACAATGTCTGTTAATACCCGATCGAGCGTCTTGCCGAGTTGGGTGATGGTTTCCTGATCCGCGACCGAGGCGTTGTAGCGAATATCGATATGTAACGCCTCTGCATGAGCGCAGTAAAAAAAGGAGAGCGCATTTTTTGCAATGACCGGGCCGGGTATCGCGGTTTCATAAACGCCGCGCTGGCTGTCGCTAAACGGTTTCGGGCTCTCCGCCACGATTAACGAGATGCGTTCACGTCCCGTTAAGGCGGCCGTTTCCGCCCAGCTGAGCTGGCAGCGCTCGATACTCCCGGTAATAGCCTGATGCATTTGCAGAAGTTGAAGGGGCGTTTCAACATCTGATGCTATCTCTATGCTGAATGGCACAATCGTAATCATATTCGCAATAACCGCATGATTCTCGCGATTGCGATTGCCGATTGGCGAGTGAAACTCAACGCGCGGCGCGGAAGAGAAATGCTGCTGCACGCGCCATACGGCATAAGCCACAAACGCGTGCAGCGAAATACCGGCCTCAACAATCCGCCTGTTAATAACGGGCATTGATAAATAGCGGCACTGTAGCTGATGGGTATACCCTTCAACGCTGCCAGGCCTGACAGCCGCGGGAATATTTCTAAAAAGCGTTGTCGGGCGTTTCTGGCTCGCCTGTTCTGCCCAAAATTGCCGCAGCGGCTGCAAATCTTTTGGCTGTCGTTGCCAGACCTGAGTGGCATAAGCGTGAAGGTTGGTAATAACGGGCGGCGTCTTTTGCTCCAGTATTTGTAAGAGGCCGTTAATCAAGAATCGGCAGGCGTAGCCATCGGAAATAACGTGCGCGATATGCAGCGTCAGCACCGGCCCCTGCGCAGCCTCGTAAATTTGATAGTAAAACAACTTTCCTGCTTCAAAATCAAAATCCTGCATCAGCACGGGCGTGGGCGAACCTGCCAGTTCATATTGCTGCACGTCTGCCGCTAGCGGCGTGTCATATTGCCAGATTTCACCCGCATGTTCGCGAAGTGAGACATGCAGTGAAGGCACCGCCTTCAACAGCCCCAGGATCCCTTCCCGCAGCAAGGCAGCTGAATAAGCTGGCGGAAACTGTAGCGATACGGAGACCGCATCACGGCGGATCTGATATTTGAAATAGTTATCGCAGTAGTATCCCTGCGCGGGCAGCGTGCGGCTGGCCTGCGGCGTCTCCTGCGCGGCATCTGCCTCCCGCTCCGTCGGCAGCGACTCACACAGCGCAGCCAGTTCACGCAAGGGCTGATTTTTATCGGGATCGCGAAGCCGAATGCCGTAGGCCATTTCCAGTTCGATAAACAACTCCACGCTCTCCAGTGAGGTAAGATGCAGATCGGCAAGCGTATAGTGCGAAGGAAAAGCCCGGGATTTAATACGCCGGGCCAGCAGACGGACGTTTTTCTCTTCAAGAGTACGCAGATAGAGCTGCCGCAGGGCGTGCTCATCCGTTTTGCCATTCGCGTTGGTTGGTATTTTTTCCGGCTGGCAAATATGATTCGGCAGCGCATATTCAGGGAGATGCTTTGCCAGATACTGATAGATCCCCTCAGCCATCTCTCGCCTGCCGCCGGTGACAAAAGCGACGATATGATCGGTACGGGCATTATTGAATACGGCGACGTGACAATCCTTCACGCCGTCAACCGAGGTAATATGCCGGGAAATTTCATCCAGATCGACGCGAAACCCGCGAACTTTAACCTGATTATCGCTGCGGCCGACGATATAGAACGAGGAGCCCACGCGGTAGCCGATATCGCCGGTGTCATAGCTCCTTTCATCTCCACGCATCGCAAAACGGTCGCCCGCGCTGGCATTTAAATAGCCGCTCGCCACCGAGCGGCCCTGCACGATCAGCCGTCCCGGCTGCCTCTCCTGCGCAATCTCATGATTTTTCTCATCCAGTATCAGCAGGCGGTTTTCGCCAAATACGTCGCCGATTTTCGCCTCACCCGAGCGGGTATCCGCTGCCGTCACCGGGTGCCAGGTCACGAATACGCTGCACTCCGTGGGGCCGTAAATATTGAAGACCTGATAGCCATGCTGCTCCACAAACTGCATCCACCAAGGCGCCAGCGCGGCATAATTAATTTTCTCACCGCCGAAAACAATCTTTTTTGGCACGCTGTCGGGATAGTCGCTACGTTGCTGAAGCATCTGCCGTGCCACTTCGTAAAACCACGAGGGCGTCATGGCCACCACCTCAGCCGGGGAGGAGAGAATCGCTTCAGCCAGCCGTTGCGGCGAATCGCGCGTACTCTGATCGACGATATGCAGCAGTCGTCCATGATAAAGATAGGGCAAGGTTTCAATAACTGAGAAATCAAAACTGCAAATACGGTTTGCCAGTGATGAGGCGCCAAAGAGCGGGGTTTTTACAAACGCCTCCAGCATGGCAAAAATATTGTCGCGGCTCAGCGCAATGGCCTTCGGCACCCCCGTGCTGCCTGATGTATGCAGGATCAGGCAGTCAGCTTCCCCGGCGATGTCTACCGGTTCAGTCAGCTCGCTGGCTTCATTGTCGAGGTTTTCAAACAGGCTGCTGAGGGGGATCGCCTCGCCAGCAGCCAACTGCCGATCGGTGACGATAAGATCGATAGCCAGCATCTCCGTGATAGCCGCGATGCGCTCAACGGGCAGGCTTTTGGCAAGCGGCACGCAGGTAATGCCCGCATGGTGCAACGCCAGCACGCATATTTGCTGCTCGGGAGAGGGATCAACCAGCATGGCCACGCGGCGCAACGGCGCCGACCATCGGTTTAACAGCCGATCGGCCAGGCAATGAGTCAGATGCCGCACCCGATCGCGTGAAAAGCGCCGATCGTTAAAGAGAATAGCCGTCTCAGCGCCGGCTGGCAGGGAGAAAAAACGCATACTCTTACCTCGCCTCAGTAGATATCACCGCGTCTCTGTCTGCAAAGAGGCGATTAAAAATGATGGCAGCGACCAGCAATGTACCGGTTGTAAAGAGATACCAGCTGTCGCCGATCCCGGCGTTGATAAAGGCGCCGCCCAGAAGTGGCGCCAGCGCCATACCGGTCATGTAGATGTTGTAAAACGAGAAGTACCCTCCTTTGAAGGCGGTCGGCGTGAGCAGCTCCATCGCATAGTTGGACGCGGAAATCGCCACTAACTCGCCGAAGGTAAACACCAGCGCGAACAGCGCGACGGTGAGACCATTTTGCAGCCAATGAAAGAAAATCATTAACTGGCTCAGCATCATGACAAACAGCGCGACAGAGATGCGGGTGCGTAAGGTAAATCGCTGCACGGCGTGGTTAAGAGGAAAATAGGCTATCAACACCATCAGCGTATTGATTACCTGAATGGTGGCATAGAAATGCAGTGCGGTACGCTGGGGAAGATGCTGGCTTAACAGCATGAGAAGGACGGTGTCATTGCTGGCCATCACCATATAAAACAGAATGCTGAATGCGCACAGCTGTAAAAAGGCTTTGTCACGAAAAATACGCAGCAGACTGGCGCCGAGCCCCGGCGATGAGGCGTTCTGGCGCGGCGCGGCGCGATAAAAAAGGGTATACAAACCAATCAGCAGCGCCAGCACCAGCGAGCCATAAAGCAGGTAATCGCGACCTTGCAGGCCGAGCAGCGCCACCAGCGCTGGCGCCAGCGCGCCGCTCACGTTGACATAGTAGTAGCGGGCGTTGTGAGCGCTTTCAACAATCTCACGGGATGCGCGGTCGCTGAGATTAACTTTAAAGCCGGTTTCCAGCGTGCGGGTCGCCAGTACCAGCAGATTAAGCCCCACCACCGCCGCGCTCAGACTATGAACCAGCAGCAGCGCCAGGCCGGACATCAGTAGCAGACTGGCGACGGGGAAAATTAAGTGAAGCCTGCCGCGATCAATAGCGCTGCCGGCAACCTGGGTCGCAAAGAATGCGGTGAGCGTGGCAATAAAAAGCAGCGCTCCCGTGTGCAGCGCGTCCAGCCCGTACTCCTGCTGAAAGACCAGCACCATATAAGGCCAGGCGATAAAATATATCAGCCGGATAAAGAAGGTGCCCGCAAGCTCTTTACCGCAGCGTTTATGTACATCAATCAGTGTTCCCGTCAGGGTTTGCATTTTATGTGGCATACGTCTCCGGCTGTAAAATGTCGCCATAGCCTGCTGAAAAAAAGTGCAGCACCGCCCCGCCTCCTGACGATCGCGATGAGAAGGTTTCCACTTCGGAAAGCGTATCCCCCCCCATAAACAGCCCCTCAATGCCTTTTCTCGCCAGACACCGATAAGCGGCATGAGCGTACTGACTTTGCGGCAGACTCAAGGGCCCGGCGGCAAAAAAGGAGCAGGCGTCAGGGCTGTTGATATCGTCCAGAAAGCGCTCGTCAAAGATGAAATCCACAATCCTGTCGCTGTCGCGTACCTGCCGAACCGGGCGCGGCTCGAGCCTGCCGCTGACGGTGGCGACAATAACGGTATCAGGCTGATAGACCGGCAGTGGGGACAAAATGCCCGCTGGCAGCGGCAGGCAGTCAGAACGGCCTACCGCAAAGCCGCGCGCCTTAAGCAAGCTGTTGAGCACGGCCCCGCCTGCGATAACGCGATCCACGTGCGGCAGGCGTGCATGATTAAAGAGAAACTGCACCTTCTCTTTTTTATTGCCGCCCAGGAGCAATATCGTGGATTTGTGCTGGTAATGCGCAGTGCGCAGACTTTCCAGCGCATCCAGTTGCGCCAGCACGCCCTGTGAGTAGCGCCAGGGAATAAACTGTTTAATGGCGCAGTTAGACGCATTTTTCCGGTGCAGTTTAGAGAATCCGCCAATAACCAGACGATCGCCGGATCGCGCCAGCTCACGGGCAAAATCCGCGTCATTCTGCTGCTCCTGAGCATAGGCGCGCGTATTGCCCATCAGCCCGATAGCGTCGGGCGGCAGTTGCGCAATAAATTCCCGAGCCTCGGCTCCGATACTGTGTGAACAATAGTGTACCGGCCGCTGTAACTGCTCGCTGAGCAGCGGCGCAAGCCAGGGGGTGGCCTGCGCCGTGCCCTTCGCATAATCCCCCTGATGGTTGAAGATAAGAAGGGTTGCCTGCTCGCGCAACAGCGGCCGTAGCGCGTCGGCATCTTCATCAATTCTGGGATGCGTGCGCACCCCGGCGCTGATATTGATGCCTGCGCTAAAAAGAATTCGCGGCAATCCACTCATAGCCGGTCTTTGAGTACACGGGCAAAGCGGCCGACCAGTTCATCCATTTCCGCTTCGGTGATCACTAACGGCGGCGTAAACAGGAAGGTCAACGCATCGCCCTCTTTACCGGAGGATCGGCAGGGATAAAGATTAATGCCATGGTGATGGCCTGCCTGCACAAAGGCGTCGGCATGCTGGCGGCTGAGCGAGGTTTCCACCGCCCAGAGCAGCCCCTGACCACGGATATCCACCACGCCCTCAAGCCCACCGGCCAGCTCGTGGAGCAGCCGCCCGAAGTAAACCCCTTTTGAGCGGATAGCCTCCAGACTGATTTTGTGCTCCAGCGTATCAAGCACCGCCAGCGCCACGCCCGCCGACAGCGGGTTCCCGGAATAGGTGTGGCCGATAAAATGGGGCGGCGCCAGCGATGCCAGGGCATCACCAATCTGCTGTGAAATCAGGACGCCGGATATTGGCGTAAATCCCGCGCCTAACCCTTTACCAATAATGGTAATATCCGATTCCGCGCCCCAGGTTTTCATATTGAACCATTCGCCGGTTCGGCCCAGCCCGGTAACAATCTCATCGGCGATCAATAAAATATTACGCGCTTCAAGACCGGCTTTAAGCGCTTTGAAATAGCCCGGATGCGGGATCAATACACCGCCTGATGAAGCCGTTATCGGCTCAGCGAAAACGCAGGCAATTTTTTCCGCGCCCACGCGGTCGATGGTATCGAATGTCTCCTTCAGGCAGGCCTGCAAATAGTCGTCGGACGAAATGTTGCCGGGCTTATGGAGATCGTAATAAGGCGGTAAGCGTATTTCGCTGACAGCGGTATCGATAGCTTTATCAAGCAGGTTAACCTTGCGCGCCCGATCGTCGCCATAGGTTAATGACTGAATGGTATTGCCGTGGTTGGAGATACGCCTCCCCACGGCCAGCGTCTTTTTATCGTTACCGTGCGCGCGAAAATAATCCAGCGCGATACGATACGCCGCTTCTGATGCTTCCGATCCGCTGTTCATAAAAAAAGCGTAGCGTTTATTATCATCCGACAGTGAAACCAGTCGGTCGGCTAGCTGCTCGGCTTCATTGCTGCGGAAATGAAAACGATAGGCAAAATGCAGACGCTCCACCTGTGCATGCATCGCCGCGATAATATCGGGATGACAGTGGCCTAAATTCACCGTCATCGGCCCGGAAGTGGCGTCGATATAACCTTTACCATCTTCATCATAGAGCCAGATACCTTTGGCGCGTGTCACCCTGGGAACATCTGGCTGGTAAGCTTTAAAAGGATACATATACATATGTGCGACCTCTGTAACGGAAAGTGAATAAGACAGCGCTATTGTTCCCGCGCGCCATTAGCTTGTCAGCGATACCTGTTTCTGCTGCCCGGTTAACAACGTTTGCAGCTCGTTTTTCACTGACGTCATACAGGCCAGAATGTCATTGGCAACATGATGGTTAACATTGGGGCGAATAGAGCCGTTCTGGAAAAACATAATTCCCTCAGAAGGCTGGCCTACGCAGAAAAAGCGTTCGCGCTTTCCGTCACGATTAATAAACTGGAACTGACGCGTAATATTAAATCCCGAGGCTGAACACTCGACCCCATTTTGATCTTTATGCACCCAGTAACTGGCAATCCCCTCCTCGATTAAGTCGCGGAACAGGTCATTCCGGGCTTTCATTACGCTGAAATTATGCAATTTGGCATCGATCATGGCGTCAACGCGGGTATATTTCCCGGCATCACTCAGACTGTGCAGCCAGACCTGTTGGTTCTGGATCTGAATATTCGCCTGGGCATAGGTAACGTCGACGACATCAGCTTCAATCAGCGCCTCCATTTTCTCCATGAGCGCAATACAGTTGCCGTTCGCCGCCCGGTTATGCACCGCATAAAAGTCTTTCAGCATATTGTTGTAGGATGCCGGCGTGATACCGCCAAAATCCACGGCATACACCACCGTTTGGCGCAAATCGCGAAATACATCGTCACAGGCGCCTTTATAGGGATTATCAAGATTACCCTGCTCGGACTGACGCCGATCCCAGTGCATAAAAGCAAGCAGCCGTTCGCGCCAAGGCGTCTCCGCCGTAAAATCCATAAGCCGGATAGGATCGACAATCATATCCCAGTTAAACAGGTGCGCTTCAGGATCGCGTTTGTGCTCCCAGGGGCTTTGCTGAGCCAGCGCCGCCAGCGCGAAATTCTGTACGTCGCCCGGTGTGGTGGTCTGCTGCGCGCTGACGACATAAACAAAGCGCGAAACGAGTGTTTCAACCGGCACGCCATGAAAAGAGGCCGTGGTTCCGTCGTTAAGAAAGCATCGGATCAGGAAAATGGCTTCGCGCGCCAGGCGTTCGGTGGCCTGGGTCAGCCAGTTAATGGCGCTCTCTTTTTGTGAATTAAAAGCACGGTTACAGGCAATAAACTGCTCAACCAGCGGACGGCTCTCGGCAATCATAATTGAGAGCACCTCCGGGCCAAACAGAATGCGGTAATAGCAAAGCTGTAGCTCCAGTATTAACAGAGGGAAAACGTGCACATCAAAATCGAGCTGTAACGCATGGTTTTCAGTGGAGCTATCCGGGTGAGCGGGTTGACCTACATTTTGCCGCAGCCTGTCAATCAGCGGGCGGGTAAAGAAGTAACCCTGATGCTCATATTTTGCCAGGTCAACCTCTTTGGCATTGTGGGGTCGGCTGTAGGTGAAGTAACCGGAACGACTGAGCGCATAAAGCTTTTTCGGCTCCTGGCCACTGGGCGTATAGTGGAGTTTCCCCTGATCGCGGTAGAAGGTGCCGCCTTTATTCTCCGTGTAGTAAAGTAGCGTATCAATGGAGGTGAGGCCCATGCCGATGACGGCAATGCGCTTGTTTTGCCAGTCGGGCACATCAAACAGCGGATAGGCAAAATTGTAATACTCAACATATTCTTTAAGAGAAGCAGCGAGGTAAAAGTTATTTTTTGACTCCTGATGACCGGTAGCTAACATCACCAGATCGAACTCATCCGCTCCAGCGTTACTTTCCCGAAAAAGCTGATATTTGCCCTCGGCTTTTTTGACGTGTTTTACCGTGTCTTTGACAAGTTTAACGTCAATGCCCGCCTGCCTGACTTCATTAATCAGATCCTGACAAATTTCTACCAGTGATTCGCCATATAGCTCACGAGTAGGAAAGTCATCCGGGTTAAGACTGTATCGCTCATTTTGCGTGGTTTGATACTTTTTCTTCAGCCATTCATTAAACGTAATTCGCGTACTCTGTGGGAAATAATGGCTTGCGATATTCGTTTTGTCCGGTGCAAAAGAGATTTGACCAACAATACGATTAAGCATGCTGGTTTTTGCCTGCGCAGGTGAATGCGGCCAGCCCGAGCCAAAGTATCCATACTTATCATATACGGTTATGCCAATATTATTGCTGATTTTGAGTTCTTTAAATACGCTTAGTAATCCATTAAGGAAATACATCCCATTTGGGCCTCCGCCCACGATGGCTATATTGATCATAATTTTCTCCGACAGAATAAACGTTTTAAACGTAGCAACAGGCTGCCAGTTTTTCTGACGTAATTTTTAATAAGCAAGATACAGGGTAAGAAATCACGTATTACTAAAATTACGGATTATATTTAGCCTCCAGATCGTCCATATAGCGTTCATTAGTCAATGAGAACAATTCTTCCAGAGAAGAAACTTTTTCTTCCACATTAACCAGAGATTTTTCTTTAAATATACGCTCGGCTGTTTCTTTCATACTGCGCACGGAACTACGAATGAGATGATTTGCCCAGATCAAATTGCTTATACCGTGATTGACAAACTCCTTGTATTCCGTCTTGTAATATTTGGTGGGCACCGCGAACAGCGGAAGTTTGCCACCCCAGCGTTCTGAAAATGTAAAGACTTCAGATGCATCAGCCTTTTTAGAGTGGATCAGTATCGCATCCGCGCCAGCTTCTTTATACGCTTCGGCTCGCTCAAGCGCTTCTTCCATAGAGCGTCCTGAAATTAACGCTTCCACGCGCGCGACCACGGTAAAATCACTGCCGCCGGTATCCTTCGCCGCTTTGATTTTATTACAGAATTCATCAATGGGGGCAAGCGCCTGGTTCTCGCCGATGAAGGAGTTTACTTTAGGGAACATTTTGTCTTCAATACATACGGCAAGCACGTTGATTTGTTGCAGTTTTTTTACAAAACGGATCACATTCAGGTAGTTGCCAAAGCCTGAGTCGCCGTCCACTAAAATAGGGACGGAGGTGTTATCCGCCATTTGCTCCAGCACGTTAATCACCTGCGACCACGATGCTTCATTTCTGTCTGACAGCCCCATCGCCGCACTCATTGATAACCCGGATGCCCAGATCGCTTCAAAACCTACATGCTCGACAATTTTTGCGCTTAAACCATTATGCGCTTCCATAAACTGCGTGTTGTCGCCGCGGGCCAGACGTTGTTGAATATTCATAGTTACCTCGTTGATGATGATTATGGGTAAGTTGTCGTACTGAGACGTGGGGTGACCCTCTCCCCTGTACTGCTGTTATGACTCTGCTTTTGCAGATACTGAATAATCAGATCGGCGATTTTTTGCTGCGATTCATGAGACATTGCGCCGATATGAGGCGTACCAATAAAATTGTTCATGTCGAACAAGGGAGAAGGCTGCCGTTCATTAACAAAGACATCGCTGGCCGCGCCCCATATCTGTTTTTCCTTCAGCGCGTCATATAAATCCGCTTCGTTAATCACACCGCCGCGGGCAACATTCACCAGAATGGCGTGAGGATTAAGGCAGGCCAGTGCCTGTGCATTAATTAAACCGTGGGTAGCCTCGGTGTACGGGCAGCAGACAACCACAATATCGCACGCTTTAAACATCGCTTTTATATCAGCATGCAGCGTGATATTTCGCTCATGCAGTTGCGACGCCCGCGCTGGCGTATAGTTTGAGACGGTGCAGTGAATATCCATATGATAACCTCTGGCGATATCGGCAATCTCTTTAGCAATACTGCCGAATCCCACCAGTCCTATCTTTTTATGCGATAGTTCAAAACCCAACAGCGATTTTTTGTCCCAAATATTATTCCGAATTTCATTGCTGGCACGCGTAATATGCCGATACAGACAATGCATCATACCGAAACTGAGTTCTGCGACCGCTCGTGAATTAGTGCTCGGCGTATTATAAAATCCAATACCACGATCGCTTACCGCAGCGAGATCGATATTATCCGTTCCCGTTCCGGCGCGAATAATAGTATGTAACGCTTTACCTTTATCGAGCAGCGCCTTATCTACCTTCGCACCGCTACGTAAAATAAGCATACCGTAATCAGCGATGCTATTAAGCAGCTCTTCTCTGCTAACAGGATGTTTAACGGTCACATCGTAATTTTTCTTAAGATAGGAGAGTAATTTCTGATGAATCGGGTCAACAATAAGTATTTTTTGATTATAATCCATAGCGGCTCAACCCCGTAGTTTCGTCCAGCCCCAGCATAATATTCATATTTTGGATAGCAGTGCCTGCCGCACCTTTTACGAGATTATCAATGACGCTGACAATTCGAATCTCCCGTTTATCCGCAACAATATCCACGGAAATATGGCACGCATTCGATCCAATGACTTTTGCCAGTTGAGGATAGATCCCATACTCTTTTTCAATACCGTTCGATCCTTTCTCTTTACCGGTAATAAAAACGAACGGATTATCAGTATAATAATCGTCAAGAGTGGCCAGGATGCTCTCACGCGTTTCTGAAATGCCCTCTTCAAGCTTCGCGGCGATGATCATAAATATGCCACGAGCAAAATTACCATGAGAGGTAATTAAAGACACATCGGTCTCTTTTCCGGTTACCGTTTTAATAACCTGCTCAATTTCCTGCGTATGGCGATGACCATTGAGCGAGTAGGCCAACATATTATTGGTCATGTTGTAATGCAAAAGTTCGCGTTTTGAACTGCTTCCCGCGCCGGAGGTGCCATTAACAGCGCTAATGAAAACAGGCTGCGTTTTGATTATGTTGTGCTGTATTAGCGGCAACAGACCACAAAGCGCCGCATTCACATAGCATCCCGGATTGGCAATATAGCGGCTTTGCGCAATACTCTCGCGAAAGGCTTCAGGAAAACCGTAGCGAAACGTATCCTGCAATGCTGGCGCCTGATGCGGCTTGCCATAAATACGTTCGAATTGCGCCGGTTCGCTAAAGCGGAAATCCGCCCCTAAATCGATGATACGCGTCGTACCCGTGGCGAAACGGGCGGCAACCTCATGCGCCTTGCCCGATGGCAGCGAGATAAAGACCACATCGGGCGTGACGTCCGGCAGGTTATCCAGCGTCCAGGTTTTTTTATTAATGCCGGTCAGGTTGGGATGAACAGACTCCAGACTATTCTCTCCCTCACGTGACACAGCATATATCTCACCCACCTGAGGATGTTGCGCCAGCAAACGAATTATTTCAGCGCCCGTCCAGCCGGTTGCACCAATGACAAAAGCCGTTAAATTCATAGCAGAACTCCCGGTTCATTTATAAGAACTTTACCCTTACTGTTTTTATTCAGCATAAAGTCGCGCAGTTCGGAGAAAGCGATAACATCGGTTATCACCTTTTTCAGTGCGGATTCTTTCTTTATTGCCTGTCCAATAATATTGATAGCCGTCGCCAGATCGCGTTTGTCGCTGAGAAAAGAGCCACGTAACGTGATCTCTTTTCTGACCAGCATGTTCATATCAATCGTTGATTCACTATCAAAATAAGAGATCAGTAAAACCTGAGCCGCCGGGCGTAGCGATGCAATATAGTTGTTGATGTCCAACTTATGCCCGCCCGCGATGATAAGAATATCTATACTGTCAGGCTCCCTGCCCGCAAGCGTCTCCTCGCTGTCAAAACCCAGCGATCGCACAAATTCGCGGCGTGAAGCGGTATTGTCAATCAGCGTTAACGACGCAATACCCATCTCTTCGCGACAGTAAATCGCGCTGAGTATGCCCATTGCCCCCGCCCCAATAATGACGACTCGGGCCTTTGAAAAAAAAGTCGCTTTACGCATAGCATGGACAATAATGCTCAGGGGTTCAGACAGCACATATTCATCCACGATTGCGGTGTCTTCAGGCAGCGGCAGTAATGAACTGTGATGAGCAATCATCGTGCGGGTAAATGCGCCGCTGGTGCCGGCGGTGTTATAGGTCACCTTATTCAGACAGTGATTACTCATCCCCTGTTCGCAACTGACGCAATTTCCGCAGAAGCCAAACGAGAGGCCGGTAACCCACTGGCCCTGACGAAACGCCGAATTTCCCGCAGAATCGGCAATTTTACCAATAAACTCATGGCCCAAAATCGCCGGGTACTGTTTATAAGGGTGTGTCTGATTAAACACCATTAAGTCCGAGCCACAGATGGCGGCCTTTACCACTTCAATTTGCAAAAAACCTGCCGGGACAACGGGCGCCGCTTCGGGTTCATAGGTCTGATTATGTTTACTGTGGCAGGTCAGAGAGTAGTACATGCTTCCCCCCTGATAATTTCAGACAGAAGCGCGGGAATGACCTTGCTATCCGCATCAATTAGCGGATCGTTAGAGACATTGCCGGTTACTCTTTTAACCATATCAGTAGCCGATAATTCAGCGGTAGCAAGCCGTTCACGGGCATCATCCAGCTTCAATTCACGCAGAATATTCGCAACATAGTCTGAGGCGCTTTTGCCTTCACTGAACTGCGCCAGCAGCGGAGAAATTTTCTTCTCCCGCTCCAGCGCCCTTACCCAGGCAGGGTAAATTGCCGCAAGGCCGGCGCCGTGCGACAGCTGATAAAAAGGCGCGAAGGCCTGCTCAAAGCGATGAGGCAAACAGGTGCTGTTATGGCAAACGCAAATGCCGCCAGCCAGGGAGATTAACGCGGCTTCTGAATAAAAATCGGCATCCAACTGCCCGGCCGAATAGCGCGCGATATTGCCATTCAGTCTCTTGAGAGACGCAACAGCCAGTGTTTCCGTCAACGGGTTACTTTTGACGGCGTGCAGGGCTTCAAACACATGGGTAAAACTGTCGAACAGCGTTTCACGCAGTACCGCATCGGGTAAGCTCGCACCGAGTTGCGGGTCAACCAGTGCGATATCAGGAAAGATGGCATCGCCACGCACGCCCTCTTTTATGTGCCGCTTACTGTCGTAAATGATGGCCCCTTTCGTCACTTCGGAGCCGGTGCCAAAGGTCGTCGGTACGGCTACATGGAGGATTTTCTTATCTACTTTGTCGAAAGTTTTGCCCACCACCGTATCAATATCAATGGCGCTGCTTAAACTAATGGCCGCTACTTTCACAAAATCAATAATATTTCCGCCGCCAATTGACACTATTGCGTCGTAATTATTAGTGCGCAGATGGGACTGAATAGCATGAAGCGCCTTTGTCGAGGCTTTAAAATTATTCTCAACTGTCCAGTAAGTAAATCTGACCGGATCAGACGAATTTTCATTATGATTTATCAGCGAACTAAATCTTTCTTTCGCCGATTCGCTCAGCACAATCAGCGCATCACTTTTACCCGCATCCCGCAGATACGCGCTTAAATTATTTAGCCCAAAAACCTCGAAAATTATGCGAACTGGCAATGAAAAAGCGAAGTTTTTAGCCTCATGGGAAATAGATTTTTCAAACATTAATGACTCCTGTTCCGTAGGGTGCAGAAACTTTAAAATTATTAGCTGTCGCTCATTACCCAAAACAATAAGCGCCAGGGGTAATATCTGAATTTTAGACAGCGCCCGGAATCATTCAGAAATGCTTATCTATAAGCGCTAAAACAATCTAAACCACGCTTAACAATATTGCAATATTAGCGTCACATAAATAACATTTATGGGTAAATATTTGATTTTTATATTAAATTTTACGATACATTGTTTAGATTTTCTGATGATTAACTTCACATTGAGAATTTTCCTAACAGCCTTTTATCAAGATAAAATCATACATCACTGATAGATATGTTGTTTCTTGACAAAGCGATTAGGCTTTTTTTTAAATGTTCACGCTTGCAACTTTTTTCAATTTTCGTTACAAAAATTCTTCCTGCACCGCAACAATATAATCAGAAAACGGGCGGGAATAATTTCATCGGTAAACAGACAGGAAAGAAGAAAATAAAGGGTTAATACGTAATTTTATATTTATTAATTCCTGAAAGAAGGAATAGATAATTCTTCGCACATCTGAGTAGGGCGTTAGAAGGGTAATACAATTGTAATTTTATGTATCATATTAAGTGAAGTATTTCGGCGAGCCTACAGATTAATTTAAGGATAAGACTATTTTCTACTTAGTTTTCCTGCTTTACGCATAACATTATCGCTTTTCACAAGGCTGAAATTATTCTCCATCCGGGTCAGGAGGTTTAGCATAGCGAAATGATTAAACCGGTGCATTAATGAACCGTTGCCCGTGCAAATCAATTGCTGCATTTCCTCTGTACGCCGTCTTTCACTGCGAGCACTTGCCCCATTCAGACGGGTATCAGTTAAAATAAGGTTTCAAGCCCTCCTCCGTCCAGCTCATAAAAACCCTGACGCGTCGTGACAGATTGCGCCGGTGCGCGCAAACGAAAGAGGCAGTGAGCGGCGCGGGGCGCAGATCGGGCAGGATTTCAACCAGCATGCCGCACTGAATATGGAGAGCGAGCGCTGGATAGCCGGCCTGGATTAAACCCAAACCGTCTGGGCAAGAGCCACCTTGTCGCAGCGATAGTGGACGGCGTCAGGGCTACCGGACCCGGGTCTACGGTGCAGGCGAACTGCTACAGGATCTGCGTAAGGCCCGCTCGTTAATAAGGCTGAACGAGGTGTTTCTGAAGCTGGATCGCTACCGGGTGATAGTGATAGACGACCTGGGCTACGTCAAACGGGATAATGCGGAAACCGGGGCGCTGTTAGAGCTTATAGCCCACCGGTACGAAAGAGGAAGTCTGATAATCACGAGCAACCATCCGTTCAGCACGTGGGGCAGCATCGTAGATGAGACGATGGCGGTGGCAGCGGCCGCCAGGTTGATCCACCACGGATACCTCTTCGAGGTAACAGGAGAAAGCTACAGAAAGAAAACCTCGAAAGCAGTAACCCAGCAGTCAGTTAAGCAGTAATCCTATGGCGGCCAGAATAGTTGACGCGTCCGTTTGCTCTTGTGCTGGTGCAATCTCAGACAACGGAGGATACGCCTTTGGGTCCGTTTAATCACATTGGCGTTGCATGTAACAGCAAAGAAGAGATTGATGCCAAAGTGGCTCTGGCAGAAGGCGAAGGTGTGTTACGCCGAACAGCACAGCAATCATCCGCTCCAGTGGGTTATTGGGCGTTCTTCGCTGATCCTGATGGCAACACGCTTGAGCTTTCATACGGTCAGCAGCTATGTGTTTCCATTACGTTGAATATAACATCCCTGAAGCACCTTGACTGGCAATACAGCAGAGCGTCAATTACTATCCAAAATCTATGGATCTAAACCTTCTTGGCTTTATGCCAGTACTACTCCCTGTTGCACTGTCTCCCGGAGCAAGCTTCACTCTTATTATGAGCGGTGCTCTGGCAGGCGGTCACAAAGGACTGTTCAGGACTCTTGCCGGAACAGCTTTGGGCATATACACCCACGCAGTTCTTATAGGGCTTGGTATAACTGCGGTACTCATCTCGTCTCCAGCAACTTTTGCTGTGTTGAAATTTTTCGGAACCGCTTATCTGCTCTGGTTAGGAGCGATGCACATTTGCAACGGCATAAGGGCAGCTCCTGGAGGGGCTGCTGATACGAAGCATTCAGTGACTTTAAGAGAGGCCTGGATAGCGAATGTTTTGAATCCTAAGGCCATCATTTTCTATCTGACTGTCGTTTCGCAGTTCGCAGGGATACAGGGAGGCGTTTGCGACTATCTGACACTGGCATCAGTACATGTTGTGGTTATGAGCGTTTGGCTTTTCGCAGTCAGTCAAACACTGATCTTTTCAGTAAAAAAAACTAATCCATTGTTGCTCAAAAAATACGTCAACATTGCCGGCGGGATATTGTTAATTGCTTTTTCTCTGCACAGCCTGACCCAGTAATTCATCACCTGTAGCAACCACGTCCGCTTCTGGCACACAGCGGACGTAGGGTCTCCTTAAAATCCTCTTTTAAAGTGATACTGGCAGGCGAGCAGTGCGAAACCCGGCCTTCTTCATGGCGCTTGCGACGTGAAGGGCGTGATTTAGGATCTGTCGGCAACAGCTTGCTGCTGACTCTCAGGGGGTGTTAATCATATCTTTCAGCGAGAGGCACGGAACTTCACACGGTAGCTGTTGGTACAAGCATTATCGAACCGGAAATACCATCATCTAAACCAACATCTGTTGGTAGATGTACGTTGGAGTCGATAGCGTTAATATAGCGGGAATGATAAATAAGCACTGGATTTTATGCACAAAAAAGACGAACGTTGACGTCTGTTTATATCCCGATAGTGCCGAAGAGTCGGACTCAAACCGGCGCTTTATTAACAAACTCTGGCAAATTTTTCATTAAATCGCAATCCATCCACATAATCCGCATAGCACTGCAACATCTCCTTTCTCTGTTCCAGATACTGCGTATGGTTATATGTCCCGCGAATCGTATTCTTATACGCATGTGCCAACTGCAACTCGATCCAAGCCGTGTTGCCCCCCTGCTCATGCAAGATGGTTCTCAGTTTCAACACCTGATGACCCTGACCCCGAATATGATCCAGTCATAATCAGGAATAACCGGCTTCATTCTGGCTGCATCTTCTGGCAACCGGCAGACTTCTCAGCAAATTCTGACGGGGTCATCCAGCCCGGCGCAGAATGGGGACGTCTCTGATTATAGTGTATGCGCCAGGCCTCGATTTTGCACCGTGCATCCTCCAGAGACATGAACCAGCTCTCGTTCAGACATTCCTGCCGTAACCTGCCGTTGAAGGACTCCACCGTCGCATTGTCCGTCGGTGTTCCCGGGCGTGAGAAGTCGATTCTGATGCCTCTTTCGTACACCCATCTGTCCAGCATTTTCCCTGCAAATTCAGAGCCGTTATCGGTTTTCAGCAACTGAGGTAAAGGCCGTCTGAGCGCTATGCTGTTCAGCATTTCTGCCACTTCTGTTGAACGCAGATTCTGCCCCACGCAGATCCCCGGGCATTCGCGGGTGTACAGGTCGATAACCGTCAGCAGGCGCAGTCGTCGCCCGTCAAACAGCGCATCAGAGACAAAATCCATGCCCCAGACGTGATTCGGATACACGCCCTGAGGCTGCGGTTGCCGGCGCTGTGCGGATTTATTGCGGCGTGGCCGTTTGAGGCGCAGCGACAGCCCCTGTTCGCTGTAAAGCCGGTAAATCCTTTTATGGTTATCGCACCAGCCTTCCCGCCTGAGCATGACGTGTACGCGGCGGTAACCGTAATGCACCCGGGTTTCGGTGATCTCACGGATGCGCAGCCGCAGTGCGCTGTCATCGGCAGCAACTGAACGATATCTGAACGAGCTGCGGCTGACCCGCAGTGCAAAACAGACCTGTCTCTCACTGGCACCGTAGCGGGCCTGCAAATCCCTGACCCACTCGCGCAGGCGTGCCAGCGTCAGCTCTTTTTTGCCAGCACGTCCTGCAGCATGGCCTTGTCGAGGCTGAGGTCTGCAACCAGCTTCTTCAGCCGCAGATTTTCCTCTTCCAGCTGGCGCATGTGTTTGAGTTCAGACGGGGAAATTCCGCCGTATTTCTTACGCCACGCGTAAAAAGTGGCATCGGAAATGCCCAGCTTGCGGCAGACATCCGGCACGGACGTCCCCAGCTCAGCCTGCTTCAGGGCAAAGACAATCTGCTCTTCGGTGAATCGTGACTTTTTCATCGGCACCACCTTCGCTCAGGGGAGTGTTTATCATGCCGGAATTCTGTTTCTGAATGGAGCAGGATTTCGGGTCAGAGTCATATGTAGCCCTTCAGGTAAGCGGATGAGTCTCTTGTGGGAGATCGTTAAAGAACTATTGTGGGGGAGAATAATAATCCTTCACACTCTCTTGACATCGAGCGCATTTTATGGAAACAGATAAACTTAGATTCTGAAAACCAGTTCTCTTCCACCCTTGTGCTGCTGACCATCGATTTTTTACTGTGTATCCATTGTATTTAATATTTTTCACAGCCTGAGATTATTTTTTTATTTCATCATAGGCTTTTATTTTTTAATTTATAAGATCATTTAGGATGGTCGGATCAAAATGGCACCGATGTTCAGGATTCCTTGTACAACATAGAAACATTTTTTTATTATTTTTAGGTCCCAAATGCCTAAGCTTCAATTCTCCATCACAAAGAGCACAATTACCTGATAGTTTTGTAATATAGACATACCCAGACCTATCGGATTCGGCATTTCTTTGAAAAATCAAAGGAATAAAACGGAATCGCTTCAGTAAAAACCCCAAAATAAAAAGAAAAGCACTGAAACTACATAGCAACCATAATATCATATTGTAATTATTAGGAGTTCCAATTGATGTGAAAATTGTTGCTACATTGGCAAAAAACCCAACAAAGCCGACCACCATTAACCATGCTGTTTTTATATGCTTCCCCATTAACTTAACTGGCTTCACACTTTCCCTGTCAATGAATGCTTTTGGCTTTTCATCTCTCATACCTAAATTAATGTTATTGCCTGTAAAAACATTGTGCTGTCCGGCGCTAAATCCATTATCACCTGCTATAGATTGATTCACTCCGCCTTTTGTAACTCTTAAATCCTCTCCGCACTGCCCACAATAATTAACAGTCTCAGATATTGATGAACCACATTTATTACAAAACATCGCAGCCCCTTTTTTTCACTCTAAAAGAATTACTAATTATTTTTGGAATTTCACCATTAATATCAGCACTGAAAGCTGATGTTACTTAGACAACTAATATTACATGACTAGGTAATGTCCCTCAATTGTAATACTGACAAATCGCTAAGATGACGATTCTTGTTAATGAAACTCTCAATGTTTCTAAAGGTCTCACCTGACATGGCCTTCGCAGCTATTGGACGGTCTATGTCCTTGAGTTGTTCATCTCCTCTAACCTCATCAGTGAGCTTAGGATAAAGCACCCTGGAAAGGATGGTGTTAGAAAGAGAGACATCATTTAACTTAGCCCACATGAGCAAATCAATCATTGGAAGGATACGGTAGTCAACCAACTTTAGAATCTTTCCCAGACCGAAAGCCTCTTGCTTCCTGCCCTTGATTCCATACTCTTTCCTCCATACCGGAAGTAGTGCACGAAGCGAGCCTATGATTTCCTCATCAGATGAGTTCTCCAAGTCAAAGTGTGTATACACACGGCTTTCATTGGTTCTCATAAAAACGGCTCTCATACTTTGAGTTAGTTTCTGCTCTTTGACCTCTGAATCGCCACAGGTTTAACAGACACCTCGGAGTCATTTAAAATGGCTTAAAGAGAGGTGCATATGAGCAGTAAGCGTTATCCTGAAGAGTTTAAAATTGAAGCTGTCAAACAGGTTGTTGATCGTGGCCATTCTGTTTCCAGTGTTGCAACACGTCTCGATATCACTACCCACAGTCTTTATGCCTGGATAAAGAAGTACGGGCCGGACTCTTCCACCAACAAAGAGCAGTCAGATGCTCAGGCCGAGATCCGCCGACTCCAGAAGGAGCTGAAGCGGGTTACTGACGAACGGGACATATTAAAAAAAGCCGCGGCGTACTTCGCAAAGCTGTCCGACTGAGGTATGCCTTTATCCGTGACAACTCCTGTTGTTGGTCTGTTCGTCTGCTCTGCCGGGTGCTGCATGTTCATCCGAGTGGTTTTTACGCCTGGCTTCAGCAGCCGCATTCACCATAGCATCAGGCGGCTCTCAGGCTGACAGGACAAATCAAACAGTTCTGGCTGGAGTCCGGTTGCGTTTATGGTTATCGCAAGATCCATCTCGACCTGAAAGATAGCGGGCAACAATGTGGGATTAACCGGGTCTGGCGGCTGATGAAGTGTGCCGGGATAAAGGCTCAGGTCGGGTATCGAAGCCCACGAGCGCATAAAGGTGAAGCCAGTATCGTGGCACCCAATAGACTCCAGCGTCAGTTCAACCCGGAAGCACCGGATGAACGTTGGGTAACGTACATAACTTACATCCGAACCCACGAAGGCTGGCTGTATCTGGCCGTAGTTGTTGACCTGTTCTCGTGCAAAGTTATTGGCTGGTCAATGCAACTCCGGATGACAAAAGATATTGTTCTGAATGCGCTGTTGATGGCCGTGTGACGACGTAATCCCCAAAAACAGGTGCTGGTTCATTCTGACCAAGGTAGTCAGTACACAAGCCATGAGTGGCAGTCGTTCCTGAAATCACACGGCCTGGAGGGCAGTATGAGCCGTCGTGGTAACTGTCACGACAACGCAGTTGCAGAAAGCTTTTTCCAGCTACTGAAGCGTGAACGGATAAAAAAAGTTCTACAGAACGCGGGAAGAAACCCTGAGCGATATTTTTGATTACGTCGAAATGTTTTATGACAGTAAGCATCGGCATGGCTCGAGTGATTATATACCACCGGCTGATAAGTAGAACCAACCCTAAATTTCTTAATAAAAGCATTAATAGAGCAATTTAATTAGGCCTGTTCATTGATTTAACGCTGGCGTTGCTTAGTAGAATTGAGCAATCTAATACCATAAAAACGCGGGCTGGAATCATGAATAGTAAAAGCATAGGAACTTCATTAGTATCTGCATCTGTCATCTTGGGGGTGGCGATATTTTTCTCAGCGATGGTAAAAAGTGGCCTTATTTTACAAAAAGAGAAGGTTCAACCCAAAGAAAACATCCTGACAACCACGGTAGGTCATGTGAATTTAGGCAAGGTATACAGTGAAAGTCGAGGAATGAACATTACTCTACATGATGCCTCAGAAAAGTCAGCAGCAGCATTAGATTTAACAAACGTTGACCCTAATAACTTCTCGAAAGAACTTCATGACGCCTTGTTCAAAATTGCCAGAGAAGTCAACGAGAGTCAGGGCCTCACTGGTGAGAAAGCATTAAAACCAGAGAGTTTGTCTGGTAAGGTGCCATTTGAATTAACTGTAAAAACATACATGAATTACAGATCTGAAAACATGCCAATGTATACTCTTATGATTAAAAATGAAAATTTCATCGTTGATAAGAACGAAGTTTTTGAGAGTCGGATTACTAACGAAGCTGAGAGAATAGCCAAGGAAAGCGCACCGGAATTTGCAGCCGCCAGCTTTATTAATGCGCCAATGTGATCCTGGTTTAGAAAAATGAATAATTGATAACACGCATTTCAATAAAGGCCAGGATAATATCTGGCCTTTTTTTATTGCTCGTTCCTGGAGTGACCCGCTCCCCGTGAGCGAGCTGGCTCATTCAGTCCGGAGTTCCACTTTCGGCCCTTCAGGAAATAGGCGAATGGGAGAGTATTGAAATGGTGCGCCGTTATGCGCATCTTGCGCCGAACCATCTGACGGAACATGCGCGTAAAATTGACTCGCTTTTGGGAGAGAGCGACACAAATACGACACATAGAGAAAATCAGGTGGGGTTGAAGCTTGCGTAAATCGTTGATATTTAATGGTACGCCCTACAGGATTCGAACCTGTGACCTACGGCTTAGAAGATAGTAGATCACCTCATAACTAATTGAAATTAAAGCCTGAATCCATGCTCGCAACTGGATTTGTGTCGTTAATCGTCGTTGACTGCCATTCATTGGCTTTAGCATGCGAAAATTAACGACACAATTACGACACATCAAATTATTGGCCGCTCATCATCCCACATTTTCTGAATCATCAGCGTCACGACACCAATAATGATCACCCCGTCGAGCAGGTCGCCCTCAAGAAGAAGGCCATCATCTGTAATGATCCTTTCAGGTCGTAATATCACCCGACCCCAGTCATTGATTCCATACATGTCCAATAAAACACGGGAGCCATCGACAGGCCGGATAGTGCGATCGACAATGCACAGTTCTCCGTGCAGCTCTGTGAGAAAGCAATCATCCCCAGTCTGGATGATTTTATTTAAAGGATGATGAATAAATGTCACCTGACCACAGGAAGGTCGCTGTAACGCGTCGTGTACGCCGGCGACAGCATTTCCCGTTTCATTGCCCATGATTTTTGAATACCCTGCCCTGCGAACCATAACTGCCCCCTGCCGCTCTGGTTAATGCCATCAATGAGCCGCATCAGCGTTTCGCTATTTTTTTGCGGCTGGTTTTCGTCAAAAAGATTAAGTTGCGCCACGCCCTGGCTGAAAAAGTCGCCGAGCATCACGCCCGCCTTCATATAGCGGTGGCCGTCTATCCAGATGCGATCCAGGCAGTCCATTGCCATGCGGATGATGTCACGCGTGTCATTGGAGGGCGTTAACAATTTGCCTGTGATTTGATTACCGTAATACGGCTCGTCAACAGCGTGCGGGTTAGTTTTCACGAAAACGGATATCTGCCTGCAATACTGTTTCTCACCCCGTAGTTTCTCACCTGCGCGCTCTGCGTAGGTGCAGATCGCCTGACGCATGTCGTTAAAATCGGTGATGCGGTGTCCGAATGAACGACTACAGACAATCTGCTGCTTGGTGGGCGCAAACTCTTCCAGTTCAAGGCATGGCTCACCGCGCAGCTCCCGCACCGTGCGCTCCAGTACAACGTTAAAATTTTTGCGAATAAACCATGTCGAGCATTCAGATAAATGGAGCGCGGTTTTAACACCCATCAGGTTTAATTTTTTGCTGATGCGCCGCCCAACGCCCCACACATCCTCAACCGGCACCAACTCCATGAGTTTGCGCTGACGTTCCGGATTTGACAGATCGAGCACACCGCCTGTTTTGCTCCATTTTTTTGCCGCGTGGTTGGCTAATTTGGCGAGCGTTTTGGTCTGAGCAATGCCGACACCAACAGTCAGATGCGTTTCTCGCTGAACGCGCGCGCGAACGTCGCGGCCAAACTGATCCAGCGATATGCAGTTGCTGACGCCGCTGATGTTCATGAATGCCTCATCAATCGAATAGATTTCAACGGCTGGTGCCATTTCCTCTAAAACCGTCATCACTCTCAGGCTCATATCGGCGTACAGCGCGTAGTTGCTGCTGAACACCTGTACCCTATGGCGCCGGATTAAATCGCGCATCTGGTAATACGGCACGCCCATTTTTACGTCTAATTTTTTTGCCTCGGCACTGCGTGCGATTACGCAGCCGTCATTATTTGACAAAACGACAACTGGCAGCCCACGCAAATCCGGGCGGAACACCGTTTCACATGACGCATAAAACGAATTTACATCTACCAGGGCAAACATTATTTATTGGATTTTATTGTGTAGGTAACCACGCCAAAAACCTCAAGCGCGTCCTCACTGCCAATAATTATGGGACTGTATGCGCTGTTCATTGGCACCAGTTGAATGACGGGATGAAGCTGAAGGCGTTTAACAGTAAACTCCCCGGCAACTGAGGCAATAACGATGTCGCCGTGCTCAGCGGTCAGAGAGCTGTCAATAACCAGCATGTCTCCATCACTAATGCCGCCCTCAATCATTGAATCGCCACTGACACGAACGAAATAGGTCGCGCTGGGATGGCTCACCATCAGGTCGTTTAGATCGAGACGTTGCTCTACATAATCCTGTGCCGGACTGGGGAAGCCACATGGCACACGCTCAATAAACATGGGTAAATGAAGTACTGCACGAATTTCGACTGGTCTGATGAACTGCATAATAGTTGTCCTCCACTTATTGCTGTATGTAAACACAGTAGTAGCATTCATTGTGGGCAGGCAACTGGCTTTTTGTACAGATCTGACGATGGCGTTGAAGTGCAGGGGAATTTATTTTTTGGTGGGAAGCGGGAGCTATACTTAAGTCAACTGCATCCCCTAAGCTTGGGGTTGAATCGTCGGCGAGTATATTGAGCGCGTACACGGCAATGTGTTCCACGCGTCTGCGGGGGTTAAACCGTCTTGTATTGCGAATGCAGAACCTTCCGGCCGGTGTTCCCAACATAGATGCGGTTAAACCGTTTTCAGTTTTAACAGGTTCTGAGCTTCTGTCATATAAAGGTGCATCCATACTGGCATATCAAACCAGTCAGGTTGAAAACATTAAATTAAATCTGTAATTAATCTTCCGCACATAACTTTTCTAAAGCATTACAGCCTGCACTTGAGTAAAAACCATCAGTTTTTCAGTTTTATGTGCCAATAAGGCACTCTGCGGAAATACCAAAATCGCGATGCAATTTTCTGATCATCGGTAATGTCAGGCTGCGCTTGCCATTCAGGATCTCATAGACGCGATTCACACGACCAATCGCAGGCTCCAAATCTTTTGCGGTTAACCCCTGCTGATCCATGCGAAATTTAATCGCCTCAACGGGCGTTGACGCATCAATGGAGTAATGTGCGTTCTCATATTGTTCGATGAGTAAAATCATTACCTCGAGAAAATCACCCTCAGGTGTGCCGACGTCAGGCTGTTGATCAAAAAGTGGTGAAACCGCCTCTAACGCCTCCTGATAATCGCTTTCAGTACGAATCGGTTTAACTTGATATTTCATTATGTACCTACCGTATTAGCATCTATTTTATTATTTTCAGCGTGAGTTCCGATAAATTTCACATACACTGCTTTAAAATGATATGCAACGGCAATAATAAGCCTGTAATCATTACCTTTGATGCTAAAAATCACCTTATTATTGCCAACAAAATCTGCTGATGGATATCTTTTTTTGATGTCAGGGGTTAAACCGTGAACTATTTGCAGCAGTACATTCGCGACCAAGTATTCCCCACGTGCGTGGTCGAAAAAGCGCGGAAGTGTCATTGCCCCGTCGCCGGGGCTTATTTATGCGTCGAGCCCATCAAAAGCCTTTAGGCGGCTCTGTAATTCAGTGATTGCGGCATCACGCTGCTCCAACTTCTCGTTAATAGCCATAACAGCACCGGCCAATTTTGTTATCATGGCAACCTGATCGAGGTAATAGGCTCCTTCCGGATTTTTGTCATCATACCCTTCTTTGAGTCCCTCGCCTTTAACACACTCAGGAGATACTTTAATCAGATCGTTTGCAATGAAGCCTAAAAGTTCTTCCGTTTCTGGAATAAAGCCTCGGGCTTTATATTTAAATACTGCTGGACGCCACCTTATAACTTCTGCAAGAGATTCTTCGTAGTCATCACGATATGCCACATCTTTTTTTAATAATATATCCGAATTGGTTGCTACTGTTACGTTTCCTATGCTGTTGTTATTGACCCATGCCTGAAGAACTGATCCAGTCCAGTTGAACAGGAATGTGCTGCCAGAGGCGGCTCCGCCAGAACCTGCCCTGCATCTGAAGCCGAACCCGGCATCAAATGCGGGAGATCCGCTACCATCCAGCAACAAAGCACCTGAAGAATTTATTGATAGCCGCGCTTTTGCCAGATAGTCAGAGCCTGTATCTATGGTCAGGTTTCCATTATTCAAAATAGCCAGACTACTGGTTATTCCGCCCCCGCTCATGCCGTTTATGCTGCTGAGGCGAGCATCGTCCCCTGCGGCTACAGTCCCGGCTGTTGTTCCGACATTACGTGTGGCCGAGTTTCCCAAAGATGTCTTGTCAACCTTGTTCGCATACTGCGCGGCCATGTATCCCCAGCTGGGCCCGGTAAACGTTGTTTTGTCTGACCGCTCAACAGTGACCGACTGAGCGTCACTGTAGATTTTCTGCCAGTTAACCATTTGCGTATTCATACCACGCAGGTTAGCTGCCATATCATTGAGCGTCTGCTGTGTGATAGCAAACATCAGCGTCGCTGGCACTCCATACCAGGCGAGATTACTCGTTGTTGGACCAGTGTACGCCGTGCCTATTGTAAGTTGCGTATCTGATGCGATCGACGCAACTACAAGCGTATAAGGCGCGCCACCCGCAATAATCCCGATGAAGTCGCCAGGCTTTAATTCACTGGTAAAACTCGTTCCTGTACCGGAAACAGTGGCTGAATTATTGGTTACTGAAATAGTACCTGCTGGCATAATTATCTCCGGGCATTAAAAAACCCGGCGCGGTGGCCGGGTCTGTTTATTTTAAAATCAATTATTTATCGCAGGTTGTATGGGTAAAGTTTGTTTTACTCACCCACCGCCAGTTAAATGGCGGCCCCGCTTTATATTCCGTCTGATTCGCTATTTTACGGATATCGTAAATATTCACAGACGTTTCCTGACCACCTACGATGGCCGTTCCCGTACAGGCTGGTGCTGGCAATTTCTGACATGCAGACAACAGGATTGCTGACATCAAAATCAAGATAAATTTCATGGCTGCGCTCATTAACTGGGTATGAACACATTAGATAACTCACTGGAAAATCAATCAAATCGCTGAATCGATCGAAATGATCGAATTTGCTAATCATATAAAGCCGCATTAATGGCTTTAACGCTGTTGAGAGTGCTGGTTAGCGTTCCCTGGGTTCCCGTGGGCGGCGTACTTGCCATTATTGAGCTTATTTGAGAACTCCCGTTGATATATCTTGAAAAGAAAGGCTGAACGATACTTATCGGGCGCTGCTGAAAAACGCCGGACATAACACCGGCAATTTCAGGGAGTATGGCCCACTTTCCCGCAATAGTCTGGTTAATGCTCGTGCCGGCAGAACCAGTGCCACCCTTTGTTCCTATAGTTTTTATGTCCCTGAGCACTCTGGTCTCATTAGTCAGAATGCATCTTCCCTGCGCATTCCAGATAGCCACGCCCCATTTAGGAAGTGCAGGCTCTTTGACTGAAAACACATAGGCCTCCATATTCACAGCGCCACCATTATCATCTGTTGTATGCGCTGTCAGCGTCATTGTGTTACCACTCATGGAATATGAGGCATATGCCAGTGCGTCAGAGATAATGAATGGCAGGTTAATAGCGCCTGAATCGATATTAATCGTCGCCGACGCCATACCATTTCCTGACGCTGTCACTTTTGTCAGCAAATTCATCGGCATGCTATCAGGGGTTATAAAGGGGCGACCATCCGTTGTTGTCAGATAAACACCATAATTAGCCATTAATCATTCCTGAGAAAAACCACAAGAAACGCCGCGTGAGCAAACTCAGAACCAAAACCATAGTTGCTCTGCTCGGCACTACTTAATGTGATTGACGAACCGTTGACGGTTATAAGTCGTCGCGTTGTGGTATAGGCGAATATTTTTGGAATATGAATATAATCAAGCCGGTAACCGGCAGGTACATTGAATGACCAGGAACCACTAACCTGAGCAGTATCAAGCGAAATTTGACTGAGTAATGATACCGGAACCAGCCCATAGTTATTTGGCTTCCCTGCCGCATCCCACGTTTGTACTCCCCACGCCATCAGAATACCCCCGTGATTTTTCCTGCCTGAAACCTGAGTACTCCTGCGGAGTCCCTTACACTTATTGTTGTGTTGGTCTGTTTCATCGCACCATCGCCATCTGAGCCATAGTTTTCAAACGTGCCGCCTTTATCCAGCCGCCATCCCACAGAGCCAGCCACATAATTATTTGACTGAATGTAATTACCGATCTTGCCGTTTGTTATCGAGGCGTCCTGGATAAATCCACTGTTAATAAATACCTGCCCACCGACAACAGCGAATGGAGAGTACCGCACATCCCCGGAACCGCTCATCACCACAAACTGGTTAGCATTAACCGCAACACGCGTGTCTACCTGAGACCCGTTGATAGTGACCGCCACCGAAAGTCCGGCGTCGTAGTTCGTGCCGCCGTATTTGATTCCCGCCTTCAGCGTGTAGATGGCAGACCCGCCATTGGCATCAGCGTAGGCTGTCATCTTTTGCTGAATTGCTGCTTCCTGCTGGGCGAACTGCGCTACCACGTCAGTTTCAAGTTGTGCCAGTGACTTCTCAGCATCGGCAACAGCCTTCTGCGCCTGAAGCACACCTGCGCGGTTTTCTCCGTACTGCGCCCACTGCTGGTTCACGGAATCATATTCGGCCAGCATAGTCTGTAAAAGCGCTTCCGGGTTGGTCTGCACCTGGCTTAGTAAAGCCTTACCATCTTCAGCGGTGAGGAACTGATCGGCTATATCGCCCAGATAGTCCGAAGCCTGGTCGTTTGCCATGCCGCGTACCCAGTCGGTGTAACCGGACTCGTTTCCGGTTTTGTCCACCAGTTGCGCGCGATACCAGAAGATCTGGCCCGCTTTGAGCCCAAGCTGCGTATAGGTGGCCTGCGGATAAGGTACGTCTGATAACAGTAACGGATCAGACTGGTCAGCATTCGGCGTATACTGAATTTCCGTTTTTAGCGTGTCGGACGTGTTTTCCGGGAATCCCCAGTTAAGCTGCATCCCCCAGTTAATTCCGGTTGCTGAAAATCCTACAGGTTTCGGCGGATTCCCCTCTTTTCCGGTCAGCACAACCTCTTCTGAATATCCCCAGTTACTGGATATCTCGGCTGCGTTGATTGCACGTACACGTACAAGATAGCGCCCGGCATAAATACCAGGTACTTCAAAGGACGTTGTGGAGCTGCGAGGCATATTTACCCAGTTACTGTCGTTCCTCCGCCACTGAGCTTCGTACGCAATGGAATTGTCGGCCTTATCCCATGTGACGCGCATTGTCTGGATGCTGATTCCCTGATTAACGACAGAATACGAGCCGATTTTAATATTGTCGGGGGCAGTCTGGCTTCCGGGTGGTATAACACTAATCGGACGCTCGTCAATAATCGCACCGGTGTCGATGCGTGCATACTTGTCCGGGTCATGATAAGCGGCGGAAATAGTAAATGTATTGTCGTTATTGTCAGTAACGCTGATAACCCGATATTGCTGAACAAACAATTCACTGGACTCAACCACCCACACGCTCTCAGCCTGGGGCGTTTCGCTGTAGACGGTCGCCACCGTCACAGCCTTTCCAGAGATCGACTGGATGGTTCGACTCTGTGACGCACCGGATGGCAGGTTAAGTATTAACCTGTCACCTGCAACAGCGTCAGCAATACGGTCAAGCGTTATCGACCTGCCGCTGACCTTGCTGATGCGACCGCCAGTCACTTTACCGGAGAGCATTTCATCAGCAACGGCAATGATGTATCCGGGCTGCGGGATCATACCGTCAAGACCTACCGCAAAAGTCACAACCCGATCTTTATTATTGGTCAGAATTCCCCATCGCCCTTTACGGTTTGCTTCTGACTGACGGGTACAGCCAATGGCCGTGAGCTCAAGCTGATTGAAACCGTACCGCGAGACAAGAGCCTGCTCAAATACGGGTTCCATCGCATCAGAGTAGGCATTAGCCGGGTCAGACCATGACACCAACGCAGTGGTGTAGCGAGTTTTGGTTGTGCTGCTTGAGTAAGTGAACAGGCCATCAACGACGTTCGCACGCGTATAGCTGTAATCAATATCACGGGGCATATCGGCAAGAGAGACGATCTGGTTTCCGCCCCAGTAGGTCATTCCCCTGAAGATGGCAGCGAAATCCCTCAGAACGGTATAAGCCTCGTTGCGGCTCTGCACATAAACATCGCATTTATAACGAGGCTCAGTTCCGCTGCCGCCTTTACCATCCGGCACGGTCTGGTCGCAGTACTGGGAGACGCGGTATAGCTCCCATTTATCAATATTAGCGGCTGTAAGGCGGTTGCCGAGGCCAAAACGGTCACTCACAACGAGATCATAAAAAACCCAGGCCGGATTATCCGTCCATGCCCACTTGAAGGAACCCGTCCATGTCCCGCTATATGTCCGCGCGTTCGGATCATAATTATCCGGCACGCGGATAACGCGACCCTTTGGCTCACATGCGATCTGAGGGATTGAGCCATTAAACTGGCTTGAGTCAAATTCGATATATAACAGAGCGGTATTTGGATAACGAAGCTTGGCATCAATGACTTCGGTATAGCTCTGGATGCTCATAGCATCGCCAGTCTTGGCGCTGTTAGCATCGGTTGTGATTTTACGTAGTCGCACTGTCCAGGTGCTTCCGGCCTGCGGCAGGTCAATACGGTGGCTGCGCTCATAGCCAGAAGTGGTTTTGCCGGTTACGGCAGTATTCACAACCGTCTTGAAGGCCCCACCATCCGTCTGCACATCGATGGCATAACTAACTGAGTTTCCGACCAGATCTCCGTCATCTTCCTGACGAAACAACGACGCCCATTTAAGCCGTAACCGGATTGCTGACAATTGGGTATTAGTAAAAGTATGCGTCCACGCAACCGAGCTTTTCACTTCTGTGCCAACACTTATCTCGTTCTCTGTGCCTGGCAAGCCCTGGATGTATGTTTGTGCCTGCGTGCCGGGTCGAAATTCCCATGCGACGCCGCTGAAGTTGCTTGAGCCGTCTGCATTCAGCAGTGGAGTGCCATCAAGAAAAATCGTCTGCCCTGACAGTTCGCCGCCAAACTCGCCTTCACCTAATGCGATAAGCAGCTTGGCTTTGGCGATGGACTGGAGATCGTCCGGCTGTTCAACAGGCGTGCGCGAGGATGAGCCGCCGCCTTTACGACCTTTAATTGCTGTTGCAGTTGCCATATTGCGCCCATAAAAAAAGCCGCCTTAGCGACTAAATGATTGGATGAATTTTTTCACTGTTGATCTTCGACATAAATGCCGGCTGAAATAATCGCCCCGCCGATTCGGCGCTTGCCATAAAGCAATGGAACAGGGTAGCCCTGAGCGGAAGTATTCGTTACGCCGCCGAAAGCATAGGATGCCTGGTTGTCAGAGTCCTGCTTGCTGGCGAGGCCTGCGGTTTGAGGGGATAGCATCTGGATTACCCCGCCGAGAGCCATCGCAGCTCCAACTTTAATCATCCCGGCAGCCACAGCGCCACCTACTCCAGTCCATCCACCTACAACCCCAACCACGACACCAACAACTACCAAAACGGCTCCCAGAATAGTTTGCAATGCTCCGGCACGCTTACTGCCTATTACCACAGGAACAATTTTTATCACCTCCTCCGTGGCGGGATAATCCAAATCATCTAAGCCAACATTTTTCTTTCCCACAAAGACCGCATACGTCAACCCGCGTATCTTACTGCTATTAAGAAATCGCTCGAAATTATCAATCGTTTTGCAAAGGGCGTGAATGGCTTCTGCCTTAGTCCTGACAAGGCGATGATGTTTTTTACCGAATGCTTTTGCTAAAGGGCCCGATAACTCGATAGTAGTCATTCTTTCTGGAATTGCTTCCATCATTCTAATCTCCATAAAAAAAGGCCGCCTAAGCGACCCTGATAGTTATTTAGTTTGCCACATTCGATATTGACCGGCAGCGCCAAGCTCTGTTTCATACTCTTGATAATTTCCATTTGCTTCCAAATCAATGGATTTTCTCCATTCAGTCAGAGCACATTTAAACCTTACTGAGAGAGTATGTTTCCCTCCAGGGAGAAACAGATCTGCATATTGATTCTGTTGTAGGCCAGCCACCTCTTTGTTATCCACTTTCAGAATTAAGGGACAGCCTTCACCCAATCCGGAACCAGATATCTGCTTTACCCTATGAACACGCACGTGGGTTGCATCGTCACTTCTCGTCATTAGTGATGGTTCATAAATTGTTTTGGTTGGTTCGAAAGGTTTCTCAGCGCACCCAGACAATCCCAAAGCGCATAGCGCCAGAAGTATTTTTTGCATATCAAGAGCCATTTCTTACGAAGTTTTTGAAACTGACAACGGCTTGATAAATGTTGGGCTGGCAACCAAACATATTATCGCAGAAAGGTTTTATGAATATTTGTGATGACCCGTTCTCATTAGGCATCTTGCTGATCTGATATGCCAGCAAAGGACTGTTAGGTGTTGGATTGTAAGTTGAAATCAGCGTATCAGTGGCCGTTTGGATCTTCCATGCAGAATTGTTTGCCAGCCAAAATTGCGATCTCTTCCAATATAAATCACATTGTTTCTCATCCTGACAAGCAAGCGGCTTCATTGCTTCAGCTTGTAAAGCAGGATCAACTTTCGCAGCACAGCCGCTTAGAAGAACAACAGTCGCGCCAATCAATATTATTTTTTTCACATCCCTATCCCCATCAGTAAACGATGGGATAAATCCTAAAGCGAAACTGATGGAAAGGGAAGCAAGAAACCCACCGTTAAGTAGGTTCGCTATTTTGACATCTGAATTCTTTGGCTTGCCTAGTCCAATCTGCGACCTGCCCTTTGTCCTTGATGATAGTGTGTGCCTTATCTCGACAAAAATCGATCAAATAAAAATGATGTTCTTTATCACTATCGATGAAGTAGGAATATACAACGTAACTGTCACTTGTTGATGCCCACTGGACCTTGAGTCCATCAGCATCCTCCCAGCAGCAGCCTTCCTGCCAAATATGAGTATGATGAAGCCATTCGGCACGCGCTTCTGGCGGCCCTTCCATCAACTTATCTTTCCCTATAGTTTCGATGTGGGCCGGGTGATTTAGCTGGACATGGATCAGCGGTGCAGGAATATCACCAAAATCCATGCATATGCGCTTATACTCTTCAAATTCATTAACAGTAAATTCGGTCTCAGGGAACTGGGTGATGACTTCAGTTAAAGCTTGCGATCTGCTTATTTTGAACCCCATACAAGTCGCTTCTCTTCCATTTTCTCAGCCAATAATTTTGATGCTGCGCTGAGACGAGCCTTATGGTCAGCAGAGCGACGAATGGTAGTGCGCGGCTTAGCGCTAGCTTTAACTTCATTATTCTGAATCACTCGCTCCTCCTTAACTATAGCAACGTGTAATTTGTTTAAATATGTACTTGACGTTAACGTCAGTTTAGGACACCCGTTCGATATTATCAACGATAATATAACGGCAATCCGACCGGTAATCCTTTCGGAATTCATGCGGCTTTAGCCAGCCTTCTCGCCTTCTTCGCCATGTAGTCATCTGCTACAGCGTCATACTCTTCCCGCGTGAAACCCTTCTGATCCGGGTATTTCGCTGTGAGTAACTGCTGAAACTCGGTCATGGTGAGCTGCTCAGCCTCTGCCCGGCTCATGCTGAAGTGGTTGCGGGCGGCGCTGATGTACTCGAAAGCGTTAAATTCGGTCGTCGCCTGCCCGCTTTCATGGCGCTGAAGCTGGCGCACTTTAGCTTTGCCAATAATGCCGTGCTGAATGAGCGACTGCGCTATCAGGATCATGTCACCGACAGGCATTACACCTTTGCGGTAAACGAATGCCCACTTGCCGGATTTTCCCGGTCGCAGCTCACCAATCAACGTCGCTACGTCGTCGTCACAGCATGCAGTGAGCACACTCATCGCGGAATAGACGGCCTGCTTACTGAACTGCGGGCGCGCAACGTGGCGCATCAGCCACTGCGGCACGATGCCATATGCCACAACTGCCCGGTTAATCAGCGCAGAGAATTCGTCGTTGTGTAGGTGGTGAAAGGCCTCAACAATCTGATTCGGTTCGCCAATGCGCATCATGTTTGCAAATGACGGCCGAAAAAAATAATCTCGATCGCCGTGCGTGATCATGCACTCGCCAATCTCTTTTGCTACTGTGACCATTAAACCAGCCTCGCCGCCAGATTCATCTGCATTACGTCCAGTTCCGCCGACATTTCCTCTGCTGTCATCGTCACTGACCAGCACGCATTCGCAAAGATTTTCAGGCCGTTCAGTGGTCGCGCGGAAATCTGCCCGGTAAAGAACCGCCAGGACGCGGTAGATGACGGAATTGCGACCGGCGTAACAGCGGCAGCGGCTTTGTAAGCGACGCCAGCGGCGCGAACTTCCAGGCGCATCTTGCCCGTGTCATCGCGGCTGCCGATTGCCATGATCGGCCCGGTAGCTGTCGTCCAGTCGAACTTAACAGCACAGGTTTTAAACGGGATGTCCGTGCCGGTTCCCCACTGAAGGATTACATAGTTCGCATCGCTGGCCTTGAGCAGGCTGATCGCCAGCAGCCCGGGGTTTGCCGCCGTGCTGGGATTCGTTCCCCACAGGGCGCTGACCTGCCTCACCACATCAGCCGTGCCGGTATGCGCGTCAGCATTGAACACAGTGAAGATGGTTGCTGGCAGCAGCTTCGGCTGGTCGGCCGCCTGCACGCCAGCGGACGTGGCCGCGTTCATGGTGAAATAGTTTTTGCCGTACTGAATGCCCGCCTCTTCATAGAGCGAAACGGCTGATGCTACCGTGCCGGGCGTCTGGTTCAGCAGCAGCGATGCACGGTCAGGCCCGTACAGACCCAGGTACGTCATTGCCGCTTTCTGAACGTGATCCAGTTTGATGTCCAGTACGCGCGAGGCTGTGAAGTCGCCGTTAATCGTCAGTCCCATTTTAAAACTCCATCGGCTGATTGAACATCCAGCACCAGTTATGCAGCGGGTAATCCGCGCCGTTGATGCTAATCGTGTCGTTGTAGCCCGCGTCATCGCGGAGGTTGCCGCGCATGCCGTTAATGCGGCCCAGGCCGGAACCGTCAGCGGCGTTAGGATCACCAACCTGGCCGGTCTGGCCGTACATCACCACTGCTCCCGCCAACGGTGTCGCGTCGAAATGTAGCTCAACGGTATCAGCGGATACCAGGCGCACGCGGTTGACCGGGATGGCTGTGCCGTCCGCCTGTGCCGCGCTGAATCCGTAGCTGGTGGCCTGGCTAACAATGGTGGTATCCAGCTCCAGTTTGCCGCCCTGCGGCAGGTGGAATTTAACCAGAGAGAATTTACCGCGCGTGATAACTGAGATCGGATGAAGAGGTTTCCACGTTCCGCCTTCTATGAGAATGTTGCGATGCACGCGCTCGATGTATGCCCCCACTTTCACCTGTGACTCTTTAGTCCAGTGAGCCACGTCGATAAAATCCAGAATATACGTCGGGCAGGCACCGAAATAGCCATCAGCGTTCACGGCCAGATCGTACTGTTTAAGCCCGATATTGGGTTTACCGTTCAGCGCGGGATAACGCATGTAGTTGTTGATCTGGATGACAATCCAGGCCGGATCAACGTGCTGACCGGTCGCGGCCAGAATATCGGCGTTCAGGTCAGCGCGCAGTTTCTCGACCTGCGTCTGCCAGACGGCTGCCGGAGTGGCCAGCCCGTCATCTGAGCCGCCCTGGCACCAGTTCAACGTGTGACAGCGATACTGCTCGCCCAGCGCGGTGATGGCATTAATGACGCCTGCCCACTGCGTGACGAACTGGCTGTAAGAGGTTGTGCCTTTCTTCAGCAGACTGATATCAGCGCCGCCCTGTCCTGCTACGGTAAACACGGGTCGAACAGTGCGATCGGGATTATCGCGTGTCAGCAGCTTGCGCGCCTGGATGGCCTGGCCGGGGATGAATGTCTCACCATAGCGATCAGCAATCGGCACAAGTGAGGTGTAGAAAATAGCCTGTGTCACCGCTGTGTTGTAGCCGGTCACGCCAAAGGCGCGCAGGCCGCCCGCAGGCATGAGCGTGTCAGGGTCGAACGGAACGTTGTGAATAACGCCGTTTGTTGTACCGATCACCTGGCTCTGGCCGTAATACGGGATATGCTCGTAACCATCCAGTATGCCGGGCGGCTCAATCGGGTAAACCGGCTCAGGGTCGTGCTGATTGAACAGTGTGGTGATGTCCACGCCTCCCAGCCGTATCTCTGTGAAATCAGCGGCCACGCAGTGCAGCGCGTCGTTATAGTACGCCAGCACCGGCCCGTTTTTACCGAACAGAGCGAAAGGTAACAGGCCTTCTTTTGCGGTTGTGCCGGTGCCGAGCGTCAACAGATTGGATCTGATGCCGGTGGCGTTGACCTGCGCACTCTGCACCAGTGGCGTTTTAACGTCGCCAGACTCCAGCGAGATAATCTCAAGCGTCGCATCGTTGCGAAACTGACCGATGACGCCGTTTGCGGCTCGGAACTGAATAGCCTCCTGCGCGCCGGGCGCCACTCGCGCGCTGATGCGTTCGACGGCGGCCTGCCCGGTGATGCGTGATGTCTCCTGCGCCATACCGTTGTTGTTCAGGTACGTGCGGATCGCTATATCTGAATCAGCGCCCTGCGCAACGGAAAATGACTGGCCGTTAATGGTGGCGGCCAGACCAGCAGCAATATCCTTCACCATGCCAGAAGTAGCGGCTGCGGACTGCGCCACATCGCGGGCCGAAACTGCCTCATTGCGAGCCAGCTCTGCGGCTTGCCTGTTGGCTTCGGATTGAGCTGCTGCGTCAGCCGCAATGCCTGAATGTGATGCCGTGGTTTCCTCTGCCTGTGCAGCGGCGGCGGCATTTTCAGCTGATTGCTGCACTGCCCCTGTAGCTATGCTTATTTTATCTTCAATGCCTGAAGATATATTGCGTGTAGACTCATACCAGACTTTGATTTCGGAGTAGATTGTCGGGGTGGCTAACTCAGGAGCTGCAAACTGGATGTAGTCATTGAGAGTGCCGGTTTCGCTGCCTTCTTCAATCTCCATCCTGCCAATGATCAGGGATGATTTATCGCCTGGCATTTTCACTATCACTTTGTAACTGCCCGGTGCCAGAGAGAACGCATAATTTCCACCGTCGTCAGTAACCTGCGACAGGTTAATATTGGCAAAGCTGTGCGAAGTTAAGCGCGTCGAAGTGATAGTGATTGATACGCTGGATAACGGCAGGCCGTCTGGCGATTTGAATATGCCCGAAATTTCAGTGAGACTCATATTTCACCTTTGGCATCGAAGTGTGGCGGACGATTTTCATTGTGCGCTCTCGCCAATACCCGCCATATGGGACTCGCTGGCTAAGCGCGCCATAAAGATGATGAAGCAACATATTGTCTTCGAGGATGATCCCGGCATGGTTCCACTTAATGGATTGCACCTGCATGATGACCATGTCGCCGGTCTGGGGCGGGCCATCGAATTCACGGAAACCACATTCATGCCAGCAATCCTGATAGAAATTTTCAGCGTACTGATCTTCCCACCACGGATAATCAACGCGATAGTCCGCCAGCTCTAGGCCGTGTGTTTGCCGGAAATAGCTCATTATCAGCCCCCAACAATCATAGTGTCCCAGAACAAAAGGGCGTCCGATTAACGGTAATTCGCCGCGCGGTATAATTGTGCTCAGATCACCATCAGGCCAACTTACTATGTGCCATGGTAATTCGGTGGCATCACACTGAGCCTTGTCCAGTTCGCTCGGCTGTGTGGTTGCATCTGGATGACTGTGAACCACAGCTGTAATGGTTCCCCAGTCCTCTGCGGCTGCGTAGTCTTCAGGGCTGAGGTGGAAATGCTCATCGGGCTCCAAAGCTAAATTGCGGCAAGGAAAATAACGTTCAACCCTGCTTTTTAGCGCAACCACCCCACAACATTCTTGCGGGTAACAATCAGCCGCATGGGACATAATGGCCTTAATAGTTTTCTGTCGCATAGTTAGCTCTTGATGAGTGAGGTGCCGGGAAATCCGCCAAAAGGCAGCGGGTTATTTGCTCCGAAGCGCGGTTTGCATCCGCTGTTAAGCGTCCCGTTGCATACATCCTGAGACGGGTCTGAGACCGGATTTCCATGCTTATCGAAATATCGTGTTCCGGCATAGTCGCAACCGTCACCTGAGCGGTATTTGCCGCGAATACACCAGGTGCAAAGCGAATGCAGTTGCCGCGTGGGAATCATCAGTCCCTGCAAGTCCATTGGGCTGGTAAGCGTGAACTCTACCGCCTGATTGTTTTCCTGACTTTTGCTGTCAATGTAGAAAACCTGCAACTTCTCCTGAGTCGAATCGGCCGTAGCGTTCCCGGAGGTGAAATTTCTGGCATCCAGATACTGAGCTAGCGTGTCATGAATGGTCACTGTAGCCTGAAGCATGTCATCGTAAGCCAGACACAGGGTGGTTATTGACCCGTTCAGGTTGGCGACAGTAAGACGGGGCTGAGCGCTTGTGCCGCCCGTTGAGGCCTCAATCCCTTCGATTTGAACAGGCCAGGCGCCATATTCTTTGCCCTGCCACCAGATGGATTTAGCCGGTAACTTTGCTTCATCACCTCCCGCCGCCTCAATTTCTGCTGGTGTATGCGCGATGGTATGCGCATGGAATCGAAGAATGTCCGCACCGAAGGCCGCCCCATCAACCTCAAAGAGCCGGATACGGTTACCGGGTTCAAGTTTTTGCAGATCACTGTTAATTGTCATGGAGCAAATGCCTGTTCAAAGGTTGCAGTGATAGTCATGGCATTGCCGCCTATCGGAAGAGCCTTGATTGAGTCCTTTACCGCGCGATAAAGCCCTGGTCCGCCAAAGGGTGGCGTCCATATGAAAGACTTAACGGTGTGGTTGCGGATAAATGTCAGGGCAGGAAGTATGTCGCGCTGTCGACCTGTTAGAGTTACGGGCCAGCTTTGTGTTTCAGGATTGATGCCATCGCCGCTTACCTGCTTATAGCCATCACCAAACTGGGCTTCTCTGATCCGATGATCAAAGGAACCCTCCATGTTTCCCTGCGTCTGTGTGCGCCAGGTGAACGTTTCAATTGCCATTTTTCCTCCCGGCAAAAGAAAACCCGCCGAAGCGGGTCATTAACGTGATTTGTTTGCCGACCAGATAAGTCCGCCAGGGCGGGATTCTCTCTGTATGCCATCCATCACAGCACGGTCTATCGTTTGTTTGTATGCCTTACCTAATGCATCATTACTGCCGGATGTCATTTGCTGGCTGTTATCACCCTGCACAACCACTGATGTCTGCACATTGACGCCAGCGGAACCAGAAGACTGAAGCCCATACATCGGTGCGTTTCCGCCTACCACCCCACCATCGGCGTAGCCGCGCATCATGCCGTAGAGGTTTGAAACCCCAATACGCTGCGTGGCCTCTTTGGTGAAAACAAATTCGCCTTTGTGTACAACTCCAGCAGGATCATGCTTACCACCGTCGCCGGTATAGCCACCAACGTCGAAGCTGTAGCCCAGCGCCGAGGCTCCCGCCTGAACAGAGCGCAACACCATCAGTTGGGTGATCATCTGCACAATGCCTTTAAGAAAGGTCGTCAGAAAGTCCTTGAAGCTGGCTTTGCCGGTTGTGAAGAAGTCCGTTAGCGTGGATGCCATACCCATGAATGCGCTTTTGGAGATGTCCTGTACCTGCCCATATATGTTGGTTGCACTATCAGCGAATTCCGCCCACCCTTTTTTCGCCCCAGAAACCCAGTCAGATCGTAAGGCATCCTCCGCAGAGTAATAATCTTCTGCCGCCTTGAGTTCTTTCTGGTATCCATCGTCTTCGAGGCTGCCGCCAGCGTTTTGCCAACCACTGCGCAACTGAGCAAAAGTGCTTTCCCGACCTGCTTGCCGATCACTTAATGTCGAGCCGACGGTTAAAGCCCGTTGTTTCTCAGCCATCTGAGTGACGTACTTTGACGATGTATCTTGCAGCTTATTCAGCCGTTCCTGAGCGGTAATCTGGTCACCCAGTTCAGCTTTCTGACGTGCCAGGGCAAGCACCTTATCTTTACTGGATAAGAGTGATTGCTCCTGTTTAGAAAGTTGCCGATTGCTGGCCGCTGCTTCAAGGACAGCGAACTGAGCTTCGGTTTTCCAAAGGTCTTTTCGCTGCTGACTGATGACATCTGTAATGCTGCTATGCTGCTTCAGCACTTGCAACTGAGCCTGTAACGCCAACAGTTCGCCTAGAGATGAGTCCTCAGCGCGCTCACCGGCTGGCGTTGTATAAGCACGCCCTTTTGGTGTCTTCGGGTCTTTATACTGATTGTTGATGTTCGCCAGCCGCTTATTGTATTCAGCATCAGACATGCCAACATTGCTTTTCGAATCAGCAGAGGCCGCCGAGTTCATCCTGATGCGCTGTCGATCTAATTCAGCTATAGCCTTTGTACGTTTTTCCGCATTGGTAAGTCCCTGGTTTAAACCATTCTGTAAATCGATAGCATCTTTGAGATTCTGATTGTGCTGGGCTCGAGCTTCGCTGGCTGCCTCTTCTTTGGCAACCTGGATGTCGCCCTGAAGAGTAAATGCGTTAATTTGTGCATTAAGTACCCCAAGCTCTTTTCGCCACTCATCAAGTCTGCCGTTATTTCTGTTATATCCGGTAGCCTCTGAGTTGCTGATCTGCGCTTGTATGCTATCTCGGCGGTTCGTAAGTGTTTTTAGTGCCTCATTTTGCGTTGGTGCGCGTCCGATACCTTCGATCGCATCCCACATACCCTTAGCCATATCTGTCAGGCCACGGATTATAGTTGATACAGTACCTAGTGAATCTTTCATGTTGCTGGCAGCGCGATCCATGCTCTGTGATGCAGCCTGGTTGGCTGCGGCCAGCGCCTCAGTATACTTACCCTCTTCCTGCAAAGCGGCAATGTGTTCGTACTGAGCGGCCGACAGGAAATGATATTTCTCGTTTAGAGCCAGAATCCCTTTCGTCGGATCATTAGCGATGGCAACAAAGTCCCTGGCGAGCTCATCAAGAGCAACACCAGACTCTTTGGAAAACTTCGACAGCGAGACGGTCAGATTTTCAAAATTTGCACCAGCAGGAACGCCAGCCCTGACCAGTGCATTGAGTGAATCGGCAGCGTTGGAATATGAAATCCCTGCCTGATTGGCTGCTGAAACCGTTCGCAGTATTGAGGTGGCTGTCAGGCCTGAATAGCCACCAGTCAAAGCTAAAGATTTACGCAGTTCCTCGTTCTGTGCATCGGCTTTATAAAACTGATATGCCACCAATGCCCCGGCAGTGACTAATCCTCCAAAAGCCAGACGCAATGGCGTAATGAGACTCAGCAGGGCTTTAATAGAATTACCTACGCCACCGAATGAGTCTTTAATCTGACCGCCCTGCTGGATGGCTATCATCCAGATGGGCATACCACCAGCAATGGAGGTCGCAATATCTGTGAACTGAGCAGGAAGCATTCGCATAGCCTGGCGATATTGCCCGGCAGAAATGGAGCCATTCTTCCAGGCGTTCTCCTGCTCCCTGAGCCGGGCAATCATCGGAGCTGCCTGGGTAGACACTCCGAGTTGTGCCGCTTTCAGCTCTAAAAGCTCAGAGCGCGTCTTCCCTATGGAGTTAACCTGCTCCTGAAGGGAATTAACAAAATTCTGCTGAGATGCAACTAAACGAGCTGTTTCAACTGCCAGCGCTCGTTCTGCGGCTTCCTGCTCAGCAAGAGCCTGCTTCAAGCCCTTTGCCGCAATGGCTGCTGCACGCTTCTGATCAGCTTCGCGTGCCTGAGCAAGTTCCTGATTGCGGATTTGGACAATATAGGGGGCAGCCTGTGCTGACAGGCCCATCTGAGCAGCTTTAAGTTCCAGCAGTTCCGAGCGAGATTTACCAATCGCTACTGATTCGTTTTGCAGGGATTTTACAAAATTATCTTGTTGCGATTGCAGCCGGGCCTGCTCGCTTGCAGCCTGCTTTTCAGCAGACTCTTTTTCTCGCAGTGCTGCTGCGGAAATTTTGGCCTGCAAAGCCTGGTTAGCGATTGCGTGCTCTGTCTCACGGAGCTGATTGATAAAGGGTGCCGCTTCCTGAGAAAGTCCTAATTGCGCAGCGCGGTACTCAGCAATATCAGCTTTCGATGCTCGAAAGGTTGCAGCCTGCTCTGAAAGCCCCTGAAGAAAAGAACGCTGAGAAACAGCAGCCCGCTCTGCCGTTTGTGCCTGCTCAATTCGCGCCCGGCCTTCGTCGGTTTCAGCCTCCATAATCTGAGCAAGTTTAAGTCTGGTCGTCTCAAGTACCGAGTTGTAGCGAGCAAAGTCCTCATCATCCACCATTCCCTTAAGGCGAAAATTTGAAAGACTCTTCTGTAAGTCATCAAGTTGATTAAATGCACGATTTACCGGACTGATTTTGTTTAGCAGCGCCTGAAGTTCCTGCTGCTGCTGGCGCGTCGATTCGGTGCTGCGCTTTTGACTTTCTGTACCGGCTTTAAATACTCGGTTGAGATCATCAGCTTTACCGGCTGCACTACCAGCCGCACTCTGGAACTCATCCAGCGCTTTGTTGCCGCGCTCAAGCTCCGAGGTATTCACACGAAGCGATATTGTTGCAATGTCGGACATCATGCCCCCTTGTGAATGACGTTCAGCGCTGCACGCTCCATAACGCGAATATCGTTTAGCGCGGTTGCCTCATCCTCTATACCATACAATTTCATCAGCCAGGGCATGACGTTATAATCCAGTCCTGTCACGCCGCCCATACTAACTCGCCACTGTGTGCTGGCTGACCGGAACACGTTGAAAGCAGCCCATGCATCCGGCCATACATCTACCGTGGTTTCTTCCTCGGTGTAATCGTCAGCGCTAAGGCCGAAGGCTGAATAGTCTTCTTTGGTTGGTTCAGGCGTATAGAACTGTGAGGCAACCGCTATCAGTTTTTTTCGCGATTGGACATCAATTCGGTGTAATAAGTACGGGTAATGGCCTCAAGCGCGCGGGGATAGTTATCCAGTAACGTTTCAAGATTATTTCTTTCGAACTCATCAGGAAGAGCCCAGCCTTCAGTGATTTCCATCAGAAAATCCACGGCGGTTTTACCCTCGAGTCCTTCCAGCTCCGCCAGGCTTTTAAGTGGCTTGTGACGAAACGTAAAAGTGACGATGCCGTCCTCTTCCCCGGCTCGGGGGATTTTTACATCAGCCTTGAAGGTGGGATTGGGATGTAGTTGAAATTTCGATGCCATAATTTCCTCGGCAGAAAGAAAAGCCCGTTACCGGGCTGAAAATATTCGGCGGTACTTAGCTGCCGGGCTGCACTTCTTGATCTTTATAAAAGGTCATGTCGCGCGACTGCACAGAGAATGCCGCCTGGACAGTTTCAACGGCATTAACTGCTGTCGTAGGCTGCGGATCGAATGACGGGACACCCGACCAGTAACGCATCTCTTTGGCCTTCGGTACGTACATTCGCAGCGGCAGTGTATCGCCGGAGCGATCGCCAGCACTGAGAATCGGGTATATCGGTAGCGTTGAGTCATGTGCCAGGGTGAATGTTTGAGATTTTGCAGCCTTATACGTGGCAAGGTTGCGCTGGCGGTCATCCGAAAGAAACTGAATCTGGACATACTGCTGATCGCCACCGGACTGAGCTACTTCTGTGATTTGTGGGATTTCAGTCCAGCCGGTCACTTTGCGTAACGTGCCAGCCCCTGCGCCCTGGGCAAAGAAATTCGTATCGCTGCTGTTAATCACACCAATTGTTACGCTGGCTGCGGTTTGCGCTGAAACGCGCGCTACCAGGTTATCAATCAGCCCCCAGCCAGATGAGATGAGTACAACATCATCCACCACCAGACCGTGACCACTCGCAACTTTAAATACTGCGCCGTCAGCGTTAGAGACATCGGAGACGGCAATCGCAGTCGCCAACTCTGAGCCCACGAACACGGTCGCGCCATTAGGTAAAGCAAAGCCCATGATGGTTTCTCCATTATTTGGACGTAAAAAAACCGGCTTTCGCCGGTATGTTTGTATCGCTCAGGTTTAAGCGATGATGTCAGCGCGATAATTCATGCTGATGGGGATGGTATAAGCAGTGTCGTTCGTTATGCCAGCGAACTGCGCTGGCTCGCCCGTGATGTAGCAAATAAAGCCATCACCTTGCATCTCCGCACCGTTCACGAATCTTTCTTCAATTAGGCCGGCAATCCGCCTCCCTTCGCTTCTGCCAATTCCGGCAGGAATAATCACATTGACCTGATACACGCCGATGAAAACTTTGCTTCTCTGACTCAGGTCAATGGCGTATGGAGTGGCAGGCAGATCATGCGAAGTCAGGTAGATGCTGTCGGGTGGTTCAAAGTCAATGTTGTCGTAGGCGACCTGGATGCCGTTTGCGGCTGCCCAGTCACCAAGCCGCTCTTCAAGCAGTTCTGTAATAGCTGGCCTGCTCATGTTGACACCTTCCTTACGGCTTCTTCGAAAAACCTTTGAAACTCTGCTGCGGTGATTCGCACCATGCCGCCAGGCGCTTGTTTTGAATGGCCCATCTCAAGCGGGTAGGCATAAGGCACATTGTTAGTGAAATAGACGGCATTCATGCCCACACGGAATCTTTCAATCACAAGATTTCCGATAGCCTTTGTCATACTTCCGGATTTGTCGATGCGACCCGTTTCACCATCTGGCGCAGCATCAAAGCCTACCTGCCAATTACCGCGAAATCGTCCGCCCGTATAGCCTGCCGGCACTCTTATATCCATACTGTCTTTAATCAGTCGCCCGCGCTTCAGGCGACCTGTTTTTGTCAGGTTGTCAGGATCATCGCGGAGTGCGCTATTGTGCTCAGTAACAGCGTTGTTATAAGAGACCGCCGTCTGATTAACCTCCCATAATTCGGGATTGCCAACCGGGGACATCTCGACCAATCGTGCAAGAATCTTTATACCGACAGTGCGAACTACGGCTTCCTGATTCATTTTCGCCTGGTTCACGAACGCATTAACAGCTGCTACGAAAGACTGGTTGTCTGACATATCATGCCCTCAATTGAGCCTTATAGCAGAGGACAAGGCTCGCAGGTTTAACGGGATTAGGCTGCACAATCCGATACTGCTTCTCATCGACAAGCACCATGTCACCAATCACCAGGTCAGTATCAGCGCTGAACACAATACGCGTATCGCCAGCTTTGATGAGCGAGCCATCAATTTCTGAAGGTGCATATTCTGTACGTACTCCAACTGCGGTAAATATGCTATCGGGTTCTTTGATTTCTTTTCCTGCCACCACGGTGACCTTGCCTTTACGGATCACGCTGTACTGCATTCCATTTTCGGTGAGCAACCTTTTCGATTTGGCGCGAAGCCTGAGATAGTTCATTGCCATTAGCCGCGCCTTACGTCGAAGTTGAACACACAGCCACTTTTTGTCAGGCCACGAAGCATCGCATTGAGCCACGGGAAAGACACAGTGCCATCATTACTTGAGCCGTCATATTGCACCGTCACAGCCCCTTCAATGCGTTCCATCGTTACTGCTCCGCCGCTTTGTGTTGGGTTAAGGTCTGTTTCCTGCGCCTCAACAGCCAGGCGGCACTGAGCCTGTTTAATGCGCGTCGGAATAATTGACTTATCGATCTCTTCGCCATCAATAAACACCCGATCTCGCGGCCACGCCAGCGGCTGACCGATGGCGCTACGGGAGCCTTTCCAGTTCACAGAATCGAGATAGTCCATAGCCTGCACCAGTAACTGCTTGCAGGTAGTGTCATCGGTGGGAATGTCATAACCTCGCGCTGTAGAGAAGTCGCGTAAATCGCTTACGCTGGCATAACTGTTAAAATCCGGTGATGTAGGGTCGGTGTTAAGCATTATGTCCTCAGCTTGCCAGTTGCCATGCCCGCCTGACTTCTGTTCGTTTCGCACCGTCAGGGTGTTTTTCAACGCTTTCGCCGTCTGCATGGTCAACGAGCGAATAGGAGGGGTAGATCACATCTCGCCCCCATGCCCGGCCAATGGCATAATCAGCCGCAAGATGCAGGGGCCATTTATCGAGAATGCGTTGAATATGCTGCTGCGGGATGCTGTAGCAGACGCCGTGAATTAGCGTTGGCAGAGTAATAAAATCGGCGTTATCAGCGAGTTTGCGCTTAATCTCTGACTGCCATTGCGGCGGCCTGCCTGTGCCAAGATAGAAACTCAGTAGATCATCGGGGTATCGCGCCAGCCAGCCAACGGCTTTATCTTTAAATTCCGGAACCGGCAGCGCATCATCTTCAACTATCACTACACGGCAATTCTGCTGCCCTGCCCACTCAATGGCGCGGAAATGGTTCCAAGCTGCGCCGTTGTCACCTTTATCAATGAGGGTCAGCGCCCCAAGTGATTCAGCCAAATCATTCGCCTTATCGCGCCGGGAGTGATGGCCGACCACCACAAACTTTATTTGTGCTGCCACCATGCGAACTCCCTGCCGGCTCCATTGGATTTAAAGACCGTATTCACTAACGGGCCGGTGATTAACCTGTCGCGATGGTGATAACTAACGATGCCGAAAGCTAACATGTCACCAATCGCTGCGGCCTCCTGCTCTTTCTTCCAGAATCGATTACTCTCGATGCGGTAAAAGAGTCTGATAATGCCGTGAGCTATCGCCATCACATCGGCACGAGCACCGCCAAGTAAACCAGCATTCAGCATCAGTTCATTGCGATTTTGCTCGACAAATTCCTGATATATGCGTTCGGGATGGTGTGTTGATGCCCATGGGTCAGCGTAGGTTTTTGGTTCGGAGCCAACATAAATTTTGCCAGGCTCCATTTCATTCCATGGCTCTCGGAGCATCTCAACGTCAGTACCATCGGTACACCATACAAAGTGGTATTCGGGATGCTCGCGCAAATGCTGCCAAATATGCAACCAGCGCCGGAAGTAGACATTCATCTGCACATCGGGAACGCGGAAAAGAGTTGCGCCTGCTGGCGCTGATTCGAGTTCGTCCACCAGCACAACAGAATCAGCGCCTGTCACCGATGAGGCCCATTTGCTTAGAAGTTCAGGTGATGCCACCAGCCTGGAGCCGCGCTGCGGATCTGGCTGGCTTGTCAGTAAGGTGGTTATCACTACATTGCGCTGCTGCCGATAATCCGCGTAGCCGGTATAGCCAGCTTCTCGCCGTTCGTTGTGAATGCGGACGTTGTTCCTTACCTGCTGTTCTCGATCCGTGCGCGGTACTGAGCGCTCTACTGCCTGATGTTCGTCCAGCGAGTGAATCAGCTTTTCCGATCCTTTCACGTCAGCAAAGGCCCAGGTGGTTAATCCGGCGTTGTGAATGCGCAGGGCTAAATCGCTGTGCTCGTACATGCCGCGTCCATAGACCGGATCGAAACCGCCAACCTTCTCTATCGCTGAGCGGTGATAATAAAGCATCACACCACGCTGGCCTGTGTAGGCAACGTGTTTATCGTCGCAGTACAGCACTGCGATATCGTTTAACTTCTGCCCGGTGGCGAAGTCCTTAAACTGGTATGCAAGGTGCGGTTCTGCCGACTCGACGTACGGGCGCTCCCAACCATCAGTAATGGGCCATGCATCATCGTCCCAAAGAAAGAGATGCTCACAGCCAGCGTTCATCAGTACTTCGAGGCTTCGGTTTTTAGCCGCTACAATGCCAAGGGATTCATCTTGTCGGATCAATTTCACGCCATCAGGCACAATCACCGGTTTAGATGAACCGTCATCAATGACCACCACCTGCGCACCTACTGGCAGATGCTTCAGGTGCTGATTCATTGCACTGACTAAAACGTCATGGCGGTTATGGGTAGAAATGGCGATGCCAATATTAGAGGTACGATTAGTGACTGGGGCGTAACGAACGCCATCGATAACAACGTCCATATTCTCTCCAATAAAAAACCGCCCGGAGGCGGTTAGTGATAACTGGCTTTCGCTTAGTTGAATAAGCTCATCAGCGGGAATACCCGAAGCCGCGGAGGCCAAATTTGTTTTTAATATCCTTATAACTTTCCATAATATATTTAGACATAAGCGCCCCCTTAATTTTATTCATGAGATAGACAGAAACCAGACTAATTAATTCAGCCACGGCAAAATTTAAAAGAAACGCAAGTATGCCGCCACTTGCGCCCACTATTACATAAGTAAGTACCATTCTCGTAAGGCAACCGCCGCTTGTTATCAACGCAATTGTTACTCTTCATTGTAAAGTGCGTCAATAAGATATTTATGGCGGTTAAACGGGCATTAGCAAAACAATCTGACTTTGACTTAAGAACCCGCAGCCTGTGAAAGCACGGCGGCGAATGGCACCTGCTTACGATCAAACACACGCTCCCAGTTTCCGGCAGCGGCCATCTGGGTGTAAGTCGGCGTCTTGTTCGGATCGTCTTCACCCTTCCAGCTAAAGCCGGCTGGCTGGATGATGTATGTCTTGCGTTCCCACAAGATTTCCGCACCACCACCATTGCCGCCGTCAGGTTTACGCTGTAATTCGGAAGGGGTATGAGGAGTACCGACCCCGTAACCAAAAGCACCTGAGCCGAAGAATACAGAGAGATAGCTGCCATCTGCATACTTCAGGCTGTCATCCATGAAGATGGGCTTGCCGAGATAAGTGCGCAGTATGATGTTGCCGGTTGAGTCGCGCAGGTATTCAATCAAATCCTGCTCAGCCATCTGCTTCATGATGACTGAGTGAACACCGAGTGCAGAGAATCCGTCAGCAGCATCACCTGCCGTATAGGCGGCATCAATGAAGTTCTGCGCATTGATTCTTGCGCCAGCCTGAATGACCATGTCGCTATCATCATTGGCGATGTTTGATGCAATGACACCACGAGCAGCACCAATCAGATAGCGCTGCCACTGGCGAGTCCAGTAGGTACCGAAGCGGTTACGGATCTGAGTCATTGGGTCGCTGTTTGCCAGCTCAGAGGCCAAATCGGCTACGCCATAGCCCTTGTTCAGGAACAGGGTACGCGCGCGCATGTTGCCCTGTGTGGCTTTGCCTACTTTGCCAATCTCGTCAGGGTCATCAGTAGACGCATTTGGCGCTTCATCTGCGTCCAGGTCCTGCCAGTAGCTAACAGTCGCTGTGCCCTGGCCGTTTTGCGCAATAGCATCCAGCGAAGGAAGTCGGGTGATGATGCCGGAATCGTATACAGCAGTTTTCTCCGGGCTGTTGACCGGTGCGATGGTCTGGTAGTAATCGCTGACGAAAATGTCTGAAAGACGGGTTGCATTAGTTGCCATGCGGCGTTACCTCTTATTGATTCTGCGTGGCCGCAAGACGATCAAAAGCCTCGCGGTCTTCCTGGAAAAGCTTGAGGCGTTGAGCCTCAGTTAAATCACTCCATTTTTTGCCGCCGCCGCTGGCGAACGTCGGGCTACCAATACCACCGGTACCGGATGCCTTACTGCCGATAACAACAGGCGCAAAAAGCTTGTTGTTACGGAATTCTTTTTCTAAGTCATCAAGAGTTGCTGCCGAAGGCTTGCCTTCAGCGTCAACGATTCGTGTTTTTCCTTCCTCAACAATGAGGCGGGATTTAATATGCGGTGTCATTACTGCCGCACTGTCACCGGCCAGCTTGGTAGCCAGTGACTGAGCGACATTGTCAACCAGCAGCGTATGCAAGCGACTATCGCGCTCGTCAATCTGAGCGAGCAGCTCTTTCTCGCGAGTGGAAAGCTTTTCAGCCCAGCTTTTTTCAAGCGTATCCAGATCGCCTTTCTTGCGGGCCTGCTCTTCAGCTGCTTTTTTAGCTTCATCTTCAGCCAGACGACGTTTTTCCTGTTCGGCTTTCTTCTCACCAAGCAGTTCGTTTACTTTTTTTTCCAGCCCTGAAACGTCCGGTGCGCCTTCGATAGCGAACTGATAACTTTCGCCAGCTTCGGCATAAAATGCTTTCTGAGAATCATCCAGCGCGTCGAACTCTTCTTTGGACAGTTTGAACTTGAGCATCTATAACCTCGGGTCAGATGTTTGCAGTCTCGGACTGCGGGAAATAAAAAAGGCCACCAGATGGCAGCCTTTTATGATTGGATTTGATTACAGTCCGGCATCCTCAAATGCCCTACTGTCTGTTTCTCGCAATTGCTCCAGCGATAACCATTCCCCTTTATCACTGAAAAACTCTGATGTTCGCATGCCACCCTCTCGCATCAGCCGGGCGCGCTTCTCACCGAGTACATCAATCTGACGCGACAGAGGTTGGCGCTGGAGCCACTCGCCATAGGAAGTATCACTGGCTACCTGACCGTCCATACTGGCGCGGGTTCCGGCATCCATCTCATCAACATTGAAACCAAGTTGCCGCCACGACTTGGTGACGAACGTTTCCATGCTGCGGCAGCAGAAGTGAATGCGGCCTGGCCCCTGCAAATAGGGAACCTTATGCCCAACCGGTTTACCGTCCAGAGTGTATTTCAGCCGGTCGCGGATAATGCAGTCGCGTGAAGTCTTATTGTCCAGCGTGGAAAGCCATTGTTTACTGTCAATGATGTCGCCATTTGCATCAGCAAAGCTTCTTCGGGCAACGGAAGCAACGTGATTTACTGCCGTCTTTGTGATGCTTGCAGCGTTTGCGCGGCTTATCTGCAAAGCGCCATCCTGATAATCATTTGATGCAAGACCGCGCACCTTCCGGGCGATTCTCTCCGTTGTGTCGCCCAGCAAAAAACCGGAACGGACGGCATTGCTTATTCGAGCCAGCCTGTCCGATTCAAGGTTGGACGCCCACTCGCTCAGTAGCCTCCCCTGAAATGGCTGTGCCATTGCTGCGGCATATACCATTTCAGCGGATAATGAGGTGAGAGGATAACGGGATAGCACCGCTTCAGGCAGCAGCGATTCAAACAGACTTACCTGATAACCAGATTCATGTTTTGCGAACTCCAGCAACTCATTCGTTAGTCCGGCATGCATTGACTCAATAGCTTTCTGATTAGCCTGCCTGACGCTTCCAAGCAGGCTTTCCAGTCTACTCACGGTGAAGCTGTCGCGTGGTAAATTATCCATCGCTATCAGCAGCCGTGCGGTTAGCTCTGAATCACTTTGATTGAGCAACTTCACCATGCGATTAGCAGTGCCAGTGCCATAGCGGCTGACGAATAAGGAGTGCGCTATCGTTTCGTCACGCAACCTCTCGTTGAGGGTCATTGTTATCTCCGGCCAGCATTGTTGGTGCGAGGTTCATCAGCTCATCAACCACATCATCAGGCTTTTCGTCCTGACCTATCAGGCCGATTCGCTGCTGGTAGCGAACAAAATCAACCAGCCTCATTTTCCCGGACTGAACAGCACTCAGAAGCGCGGCAATCGCCTGGGAGTCGAGGTTGGCGATTTCGTATTTCTTGTTAAGCTCTACCCCGCCTTCCCCACTGCCCGCAAAACGGATAGCAAACGTCAACGCACGATTGATGGCCTGCTCAACGTTCCCCGCACAAAGTGACAATATAGAGTTATCAGTTTGCGCTTCGTCACCAGCCTGCGTGGCCGTTCTGGCAGCAGTATTACGCTCTACCAGTTTTGCCCCCAACATTGCCATCTGGTTTTCCCGTCGCTCAGCCAGCGTAATTAACACATTACGTTCCTCTGGCTGAGCGAATTTGAGATCGCCGCCAACCGGCAACAACACGCCTTTTCGGGAACCAACTGTAAATCCATCACTTAGATACTTATCCGCCCACTCATCTGTAAGGCCGGTTAAGCCGACCATCGGCTGACCGACTGTATGCGCAGACTCCGCGATATCGGCTTCTGCCTGGTAGTGGTGGATATTCACATAGGCGATATCAGCCAGAGGCGGCGAATCTGGCGTGTGGTCATTATTGCTTGCGCCAATCCATGACCATGGCAACTCATTCAGTACAATGCCGTCGGCATCTTTAAGTGGAATTAATTCTCGCCCCTCTATCCGCTCAGTTCCCTCTTCCCATTTACGAGCATGAGCAACGCCGTTAATCAGGCGCAACTCAATCCAGTGACGCTTTAACGTCAACTCGAATTCATCCGGATCGTCCACCGGCTCAAGGTAGTGAATTATCACCAACGAGGTTTTGCCTTTGGTTACTCTCCAGTTGATTATTTCCTTGGCAGTAAACAATCGCAGAACTGGACGGCCTTTAGTCGCCTGTGTTTGTATTCCTGAGCCGGTAAAATCAGTCATAATTCCCGCGCGTCCACGCTGAAGATTCTGCCCCAGAGCATCGCGTATCATCTGCTCCAGCGGCTGGCCTTCACCGTCAGCATCGTTTTCAATCTCTTCAATACCGCCACTTAGCTCTATCTTTGGAGGTTTATTGAAAGCAATGCCAATCAGGCCGGACAGTGTTCGCCCCGTGGCGTTGATGAACGCTGCTCGAAGTTTGTATGCTTCATAACGCTCACCGCTTGGATCATCGTTGGTGCTGTCATTGCTCGGATGCGGCAGGTACTTTGCACCCTTCTTCTTAATCTTGCGCTCACCATCAACACAGTCGCCGATCATCTCCCATTCAGGTAAAAACTCAGCGTATGCAGGATGGCGGTAGTCAATATTGGTATCAGCCATGTTTCTACCATTTGAAAGTGATCGGTTTAGGTACTGGTTTCACTATTGGAAAGTCTTTCAGGATGAAATACCCAGCGGCGTCGTTGGTGTGGTCGTTCCCCGCCTTTTTGTCGGGCTCGCCATTAACAGCCCATATCTGCTGCTCAAGGTTGTCGGTATAGGTGGGACACCGTTGCACATTCACCTTGTACCTGCGTTCGCCGATGGCATTACAAAACATGGCGTTCATCGTGTTGACCCGGTCTTTAACTGGAGGGTTAGCAGCATCCACGCGCACAGAGAAGCCGGAGTCACGCAATTGTGATAGATCGGTCTGGCTGGCGTTAACTGATTTACGCGAATCGCCTGAGGCGTCAGGGTAGATATAAATTTCACGCGTTTTCTCAAACACGTTTTCGGTCGTCTCTTTCCAGAACTGGCGCTTAATACGCTTTATCATGTCCGGCGTGTCGTAGCCGTTGGTGATTTCGGCCACAGCGCGCGGGAGCCCGTCACGCTTAACGTGCACAATCCCGGCCATTTTCCCTACGTTGAAGTCCATGCCGATAAAGATCGGCTCACCTGGCTGCTCCTCATCTTTGCAGTTGTTAAGCACGCGATCGAACTCGTGATAAACAGTGCCGCTATTGAGGTTCACGAACTGACCGCGAAGATACGCCTTTATCAATTCAACAGGATAAGAGCCCATCAGCGATGGGATGTAGTCAGCCGGAAGGTTTTTCTCATTGTCAAATGTGCTCGCCTGGACGAGTCCGTACAGGGAAGCAAGTTCAGGCTTTTCCCGCAACGCCTTTACGAATTGCTGGTAGACGAACTTAAAACCTTCGGGCGTGGTAGTAACGTCTATGCCGTTTCTCAGTCCGTCGCGTTTGTAGCGCATACGGGCAATGATTTTGCGCCATGCCTGCTGCGCTTTTATCGCCTTCATCACGTCAAGCTCATCAACCAGAGCGTTGCCGATCTTGAAGCCAACTATCGTCTCTGGCTTTTCCATCGAGCGGCAGATCGTCGTGCCGCGATAGACGCGGCCTTCGTAAAAGTGGACTTCCTTGTTGCTCTCGTTGATTTTTACATTCAGCCCCCAGTCGTGGGCCACTTCCTCAACCGTGGGGTAGAAGATGTCCCTTATCTGAGGATAGGTTGGAGCAAAGTATCCTTGGTTGACCTTTGGGAACTCCCAAAAACCTTTGCAGATGCCGCCGCAGCCAATCCACGTCTTACCGGAACCGAAGCCTGCAACATAAGCTTTGAATTTGTGAGGCATGGAAAGGAAGCGAGCCTGCGGGATATTAAGCGTCGGGCTGATCCCCATCGTAGTTCCTCGCATCTACTACATTCACATTGATCTGTACCGGTGTCGGCTCTGTGTCTCCACCTTCCTGTTCAGGCCCAAACAGTTGCAAGTGCTTCATCAGTTCAGTCAGTGCTGCCCGCTTATCGTGGAGCTTGTAAGTTGTCTCTTCAATGTCATCATCGCCGCGAGTCGTCACCTTCACCCTGATCTCTTTTATGGCCGCCGCCGCCTGACGTGGCAGATCATTGACGTTGGTTAAATCGCCGCGACTATCTAGGATGTCCTGAAAGTTGGAGAAGCCGATTGCTGCCATCTCAGCGATGACACGATCAGCCGTGATGAGTTGTCTCTCTGCCGCCGCCTGAAGCTGCCGGTTAACAGCCGTCCTGACCTTAGCCTTGCTTAGCAGTCGGGATGCGGTAACGGATGCAGAGTCTTCGCTATAGCCAGCCCTGATAGCCGCCTGAGTACCGTTTCTGTCTTTGACGTATTCAAGGACGAATGCGGCCTGCATGGGGGCAAGGTCTTCATCCTCAATAATTTCTTCGGCGCTGGTTCGCAGGTTCGCATTTTGGTTCGCAGTGCGAACTTCTTCAGCAGGGTTAGTGCGAACCTTTGCAGGCTTCACCCATCCTTCTGATTTAGCCTTCTTGCGAATAGCTGTATCACTCACGCCATGCTTTTCGGCCAGAGCACGGATTGAGGAATCGCCTGCACGATATTCGCGCTCAATAGCCTCCCAACCCGGTTTTGCCATAATTAATCCTTTTTGACTATGTGAGGCATAAAGTGGCTAAACATCCTGTCAAGTAGATAGCAGTAGGTCTCGTTGGGCTGGTCTGTTTGGACAGTAACTCCAGCATCGCTACAGCAGTAAAATGTTGCATGCGCGCACTCATGAACCAGAGTTGGCAGGCTATTGTCAAAGACACCTATCAAATAAAGGTTCTCTCCTGTTTCATCATCGATGAAATGCCTGCACCTTCCAGCGCAGTGAGAAATATCAGCAGGGTGTAGTCCAATCGACGCCTCTGCCTGCATCCACTCTTCTCTACTGCGGCAGAAGTAGATATTTGCGCAATGGAAAAGAGGCACAAAAAATCTTGGTAATTTAGGCCATTTCGCTTTTGCCATATCATTACCCTTAATTCATTGGTTTCACCGCTCCGCTTTGAGATCTGCGATACGGTTTCTGATATCAGTTTTTGTTAGGTTTTCACAACCAGCAGCGCGGTCGGTCTATTTGCTTTACCCCGCCAGAATGGCCGCTGCCGTGGGTTCAAATCGATGATGTACTCGCGACAGAACATTTGTTGTTTGTCGGTGAGTGCCATATTTATACCTTTGGAGAGCAGTATTCATGCAAATTGATAACGATTTTTTGAATAAAATATTAAGCGAACTTGCGGAAGAATACCCCGGCACCATGAGCCAAGAGGCTTTTAAAAGAGTCTGCTCTGGACAAACTGACGGGCGAAAAGTGGCTGGCCATTTTAAGCTTTTGGAAGAGCTGGGATATATTGAAACCGCGATCTATATAGACTATGACCACGAGCCGAGGATATATGAAGTTAACATCCATAAGACTCGAATATTCTCATCCGGAATCCATTTCTTAAAGGATGGTGGATTCCAATAGGCCAGTACGTGTAAGTAGCTAATTAGCTTTCCTAAGGCGCACTCGCAAATGCGCCTTGTGATGGTCAACGCTTTACTTCCCAAAGCACACGTTCAACTCCACCATTGCCAACTGGATCGCGACTCGCCTTTAGCTTCACTGACGAATCAAACCAGCTTGACCGCGCAGGAAGCTTTTTAACCTGATTGAAACCAGCAGCCCGCAGAGATGCACCAGACTCGTCTGCTTGAGTGTAGGTGATTATTCTTTGGTATCCCATTCCCCATGCTGCACGACGAACTGCCCCATAAAGCATTGAATTAGCATTTCGGGTTCCGTCAGTGCAGGTGCGGTTCACTTCAATGGTCAAGCCATCGTCGAAATGTCTTGCGACTGGACGCCCAGCCATTGCGACGCCTACCAGCACGCCATCATCTTCCAGCCCAATGCTAAATTTGTGGCCTGTTGGAGGCTTATTGTGGCGATGCAAATCACGGACAAAATCAGATGCCCGGCGAAATGTTACGGGGACAATAACCATCATTCACCTCATGCACTGATCAGTGATGCATTGCTGCAACCCGGCTATTTGCTCTCCGGCTGGCAGTTGGCCTGCCACGATTTGTTATGCGTTAGGATGGCGCGCTTGGTTGGATCTGAGAGCGTCAGTACATCAGCGCGCGTCAGGATAATGGGGTTGACCCATAGGCACGCCGTATCGACTACTTCAGTCCTTACGCGTCCAGTCCCTGAGCAACTCGTCGTCAACAGCGCTATCAGACATGCGGGTAACAGTGTCCTGTACATCTGCGGCTCCTTTGGATACTTCGCTTTGATGCCGGGCGGCGGCCTGCTGTGATTCAATGTTTGCTTGTGCTTCTCGCTCAGTGGCGGCCTGTTCGGCTGTGCCCTTACCTCTGGCGTGACCGATACCAAATGCCGCAGTAAGAGCAGCAATCAGCGCGCCGATGGCTCCAATGATTATTTCCCAACTCATGAGGATCTCTCCGGTTCGATAGCGGCATCAATCTTCTTCTCTTCAACCACCTTATCCACCGCAATCTTTTTGTTGAGGATGTTACCGCCTACGGCCACGCCGAAGTAAAGACCAAACATCCACTCGCTTAATTGCAGGTTGTAGGCATACCAGCAGATAACACCGGTGCAGGTCAGGAAGGCGATGGTCTGCGTCCATTTGCTCAGGGAGTGCTTGCCATCCCCAACGCTTTTTACGATGTCCGCTAATGCCATCAGACAGTCACCCGTTCAAACCAGCCGTAGGTGAATTCTTCGTTTGCCGCGCGCGTCTCAGACAGTTCGATGTACCGGGCACCCTGAAGGCTGTTCAGGGCCTTGAGCATCACGGTTTCGCCTGCCTGCTTCCGGCCTGACAGGAACGCATTCAATGCCGCGATGGTACGCGGGCCGATCTGACCGTCAGCGGTGATGTCCGGGTAAAGCTTGCCCTGATTGTTGAACACGTTCAGGGAGCGCTGGAGAAATTTAGCCGCCATGGCTGGCCCCATGTTCACGCCAGTGTCAGTAAGCTCGGTTGCGATACTCTCGCTGAGCGCTGCAACCTGATCGAAGCGCGGGCCATACCAGTAATCAGCCTCAAGGATAATGAGCGCTTTCTCTCTGGTGAGGTTACGCATGTCGCCGGTGTAACCATGCGCGCGGGCCACTGCCTGGGTGATTCCCCAGTTAGTCGGGCCGCCTTTGTCGTTTGGGTTGTTGACGTAGCCGCCCTCTTTTCCGAGGATGCCGTCAAAGATTTCCTGTCGCGTCATTTGGCCTCATCCTCCTTTACCGCTTCTGCTGTACGCTGGGGCAACTGCTCAACCCTGCGCTTAATCTCGTTCACAGTGGCGTCGCGCTTTAGTGCGTATTGCGAGTACTCCGCGCGGGCAATAAAATATCCGGATGTTACTCCGCCGAGGTAAATTCCAAATGACGTCGCGAACATGACGATCCACATTCGCCAGCTTATTGAAAACTCGTCGGGGGTTCGTTTCATGTTCACCGCGTCACCTCCAGCGATGTGCGTAGTTGTGCTATCTGGCTAACCAGATTCATGTTTGAGGATGTCAGCTCAGATACCTGGTGTTTCAGCGCCTCGTTTTGCTCTTCAAGATGTTTTTGCGAGCTTTCGATAATCTGCAATCTGGCTTGGGTATCAGCAATAGTTTTCCAGTACTGTCGGATGGTTTCATCTTTGGCGGCGTTGTCAGAACGCAGTTCAGTGTTTGTTTTCTCCAAACGCTCTATGTACTGCTCCTGTCGTTCAAGCATATCTATCTGCTGAATATCGTTGGCGTTACGCGCCTTGTTACTTACCCAATAACGTCCAAACGCCATCCATCCATTCAGACCAACGGAAAGTGCGCCACCCAGTCCAAGTAACGTTTCTTTGGTAAAAAACTCAATTGCCATACGGCCGTCTCCGGCAGCCCGGTAAGACCGGCTCTTATGCTGTTTAAAATGAATGCGCTAATGCGCTGAGGGAGTAACCGAAGAAGAATCCGCCATGTGCGGATTTTTTTGCTTAAATAACAAGAAATATATTGTACCGAAATCCGGTACATAGTATTATTGGGTTCAAGGGAGGGGGAACAAGCCAACTCCAACAGCCAAAGGGCTACAATATGAAATACATCTACGACACCAAATTAATTATGCAGAATGCCTGGGCTAAGGCCCGCGTAGCGTATGCAAAAAATCCTTCTGCTAAAACTCTTCGTCAGCGGTTTGTCTTCCAGCTTGGCGAAGCATGGCAGGACGCTATTGATGCCCGTAATCAATTAATGCAGCACGAAGAAAATAGAAAAAATGCTATTGGAAGAAAATCTCGATATATCGAGCTACTTACTGTTGCAGAAGAAAACAATCTCAACCACGGTCAGGAATGGGTCTGTGCAGAAAATAATTTGATGTTTAGTTCCTGGGGTGGTGAGCGCGATTTGTTTTTTGGCGCGCCGAATTCCTGGTTAGGCGAACAAATTTGCTATGTTTACACCCGCTAAAAATTTTAGGAGCTCATTATGAATAACGACAAAAAAATAGAGTTATTCACACGTGCAGGTGAGGCCGCCTATGGCTCGAACTGGAAATCAGAACTTGCACGCGTGTTTGGTATCAATGATCGCTCAGTTCGGCAGTGGGTATCAGAGGAGCGCCGTTTACCGGCATCAATGGTTCGGGCAATGGTGTCTCATTTGCGTGACCGCGCATATTTAATGCACAGAGAGGCTGACAGACTCATCAGAGAAATGAAATTCGACACAGACCCGGATTTTAAAGACATGAAGGTTTTATTCCTTGAAGGGCGCTTGCCACTACAGGAACGCCTGGGTAGCGATGCACATGATTTTTTATGTTTCGATGTTAACGGATTTATATATTGCATCAATAAATCTGATCGTGTTGTTGACCTGCATGGTAATGACACTGAGCTAAAAGGCGCTTCGATATTAGATCTGCGTGACGCTTTTTTTAAATATGTTAACGATCCAAAAAACCAGGTTGACTGACTGCCTTACGGAGGGAGCCGTGTTTTTTTCTGAGTGGTTATCGACTTACACCAGCCTGCTAGTTGAGCGCGGGCTGTCCAATAAAACTATATACAATAAAAAAATCTGGCTGGATCGCCTTGATGAGAAATTTGGTCATCGAATGCTCCATAATATCCAGACATCAGAACTACACCAGATAATCCGGGCCAAGGCGCTTGAAAGCCATGCGTCTGCTGCCAAAACAGCGCACTCAGTTATCTCAGATATTTTTAGTGAGGCGTGTTCCTTTGGGCTGATTACCCACAATCCGGCAGCACCTATCCGTTCTCCTCGCACCTCACCTCAGAGGTCGCGCTTAAACCTGAACGAATGGTTGCGGATTTTTCGCGCGGCGAGTGTACATGGATTCCAGTACACATACCTCAGCATGCTACTTGCCCTGATAACAGGTCAGCGACGGGGCGACATTCAGAAAATGTCATCTGATAACATACGCGATGGCTATTTGTTCGTTGAACAGGAAAAAACTGGTGCAAAGGTTGCCCTGCCGTTATCGCTCCATTTAGATGCGATTGGTACGAGCCTGAATGACGTCATCCGGATCTCCCCTGCGTCTGGAAATATTTTACGATTCGACTGTGGTCGCGCCGCAACAACCGCAGCCCTGACAGTTGGATTTATGCGAGCGCGACGGCTAGCCTACCCAGATAACTACTGGCAAGGGAATCCACCATCATTTCATGAACAACGCTCACTGTCAGAGCGGCTATATCGTAGTCAGGGCGTAAATACAATGAGATTACTGGGTCATAAATCTCAGTACACGACTGATAAATACCATGACAGTAGAGGGCGAGACTGGGTATTTGTTGACCAGTAAGTATAAAAAAGGCCCACCGAAGTGAGCCTTTAATGATTTTTTCCTATCAGGCAGCGGCTAATTCAAGCCGCTTACCAAGCGCGGACAACGCTTTTTGTACCGTGTCGATTTTGGTCGAGTGATTCAGATCGAAAAGACGTGTTACTTCCTGCTTTTTTACCCCCATGCGCGCAGCCAGTTCAACCTGAGTTAAGCCGGAAGCGATGAAAGCATTAAGCATGAGCACTTTCGCCGCCACGCTGGCCGGCACTTCAACAAAATCATCTGCAATATCGCCTGGAGGCGGCACGGGCCTGCTGTCCTCAAAGTAAAACTCAAAGGATGTGACCAGCGCATCCAACCCCATCGCCAGCGCCTCCTCTCGCGTATCGCCCTGGGTAAGCGCTTCCGGTATATCCGGGAACGAAACCACGAAGCCGCCGCTGTCTGGCTCTAATTTTATCGGGTATCGCATATCGTGTTAGTGAATCTCCGCGAGTACCAGCCCCGAAGGGCTGGTTTTTTATATCAGGCCAAGCTGCTTGAGTATGGCCTTTCGGAGTGGTTCTTTAATCTCAGATCCGGGATGCCTTGGCATTACGCTTCGCTTCCCGTTGTATCTTAGCTTCAGATGGTTTGTGCCATTTGAAACTTCAACTCCCTGAGATTCAAGCCACCGCCTGAACTCGCTTTGCTTCACTACTCCTCCTGTCTGTTGAACATGTAGCTATAGTAAACAATAATGCTTATACGGTCAACATATTTGTTTACTTGAGGAGTTATTTTATTTGGCGGGCAAGGCTGGATTCGAACCAGCGACCAATCGGTTAACAGCCGAACGCACAACCTCTGTGCTTCTCACCCAGAATTCTGGACATAAAAAAAAGCCGCCGTCACATCCCTAAGGACACGTACGGCAGCTTACCCTTACATTATGGGTAAATGGGTAAAACAAAGTCAAGCATTATCTATGCAACTTTCTTAATTTTGTCCAAGCGTTTGCGACCGTTGAAAGCATCTTGCAATGGTTGATACAGCAAAAACAGGCTGGCATTAAGTATTTCGGTGATTTCCTTACGGCACGCCTCTTCAGATGGTTTGCGCCAGCCTTCCCCTCCCCGACCGCGCGTTATTTTGCGGGGACTTGCGGTCTTGTGGTAGTACGATGCAATAGCTCGCTTAGAAGAGCCGTGAGCGTAGTAACTTAGCAGGATGCCAAACGCTTTTTTATCAATGCAGATGACGGAATCTACGACCTGAGAAATCAACATTCCGTCATCGTCATTGCACATTGGCCTAGTCATACCGGGTTGAGGCTCTACCGATGCCATCCATACGGCGATCATGCTGCTTTGCCGCCTTTCAAGCCTGCCGCTGTAAACCCATGATCCCCACAACTCAAGCCAGCCGTTCAGCCAGTCGTGTTGCTCCTTGGTGAGATTTAGCTCGCGTATGCTCATCGCTTCTTCCTCAGTCTGGTGTTAACTGGATAGCTGCCGCGCCTGCATGGCTGCTGGATTGTCGGAATAATCGGTGTGAAAGGTGTGAGTAGTCGGGTTAGCCAGTTCATGCCGCCTCCCGAATTAGCTGATCGTCGGTAAAATAAAGCCCTCCGAAGCTGTAGCGAATGCCTTCCCGGATGTTTTCCAGTGTCACGTAGGGGAAATAATTCAGGTAGAACTCAGTCGCTTTGTCCGCCTCACAAAGCAGTTCTGAAGCATGCTGCGGTCGTATTACGAAAATGACACCCTGAAATATTGACGCCGTTTCGCATGGATAATGGATTTTCTTGACGTATTCTCTGGTCATGCCGCCTCCTGATGACGTTTGCGAAGTTTTTCGTAATGCCGCGCCCGGCGTGTGAATATCGCTTTCACTCGCTTCATGTACTCAATGTCGAATTTCCGCACGGTATTGTCGTGCTCAATGCGCTCAACCCGGTCGAGGCCAAACTTCTCGATGAGGTTGATACGATAGGGAATGGGATTGCCTGATAAGTCGCGATTGCAGTGGACACAACTGGCGTTATTGTTGAAGACGTTGAACCTTAGCCAGGGCGCTGCTCCTCGTGAGCGGTAGTGGCTGGCATCGACTGCACCACCCCGGACGCCGTAATTAAGCTGCCTGCCGCACGATATGCAGGGCTTGCCATAGTCCCGCCAAAAGATGAACTTGTTAACCGCTGCCTGAGCCTCTCTGTTCCACTCCGGCTTACCTTTGAGCTTCTCCCTTCTTTGCCGTAAATCATCTCGCTGTATACGTTCCTGCTTGCGCTGTTCGCGCGCAGCATTCTCTGCATCGCGTTGCTTATTGAACGCAATGGCGCAGCGGTAGTTGTGGCAGACTTTTTGGAGAGAACTTCGGGGAGTGTATTGCGTGGAGCAGATCGGGCAGGTCTTAGGCTTCGGCTTTTTCGGCGTTGCGCCTTTAGCCATTGGCAACCTCCGCTAATTCTGGTTTACCGGGCAGGCCGTCATAAATTTCATTGAAGTGGCCGCGCACCACCATTCGGCGCAAGGCGCTATACATGAAATCGCACTCAGCCTGCTTGTTTGCAGCAAAGGGTTTCTGATAAAACCACATCGTGTTCGCAGGCCAGCCGTGAACCTTCAGAACCCGATTTCCCTTCACGTAAAGCAGCCCCCAGCCTTGTGGTAAGTCCTCCACCGCGATAATGCCCGGCTCGCACATGAAAAAACGCCAGTCCCCCATACCCACAATTGGGTCAATACGGAAATGCTTTTTACGGTCGGCGAGGAAATCAGAACGGGAGCACTTAACTTCAATCAGACATGAAACGCCGTTACGAAACCCGAGAGCGTCCGGCAATTCGCCAGTGCCTGAATAAGCCCGGAACTTATCGTGAAACGCCACGCCGAATCCGTTTGATTTGAGGAATCGCTCCGCTCTGAGACACAGCTCATCGTGGGTAATTTTTAACAAAGGTTCCCTCATCTCGGCATCCTCATTTTGTCCGCAACAGCCAGCCGCAAACGCTCTGCATAAAAGCAGGTTTCGACTTCCGATTCGTTGGGGATTTTTTGGCGCTTTGGCTTCTGGCGGGGTGGTTTTAATTTGGCGTGCTCACAGGCGAGGTGGGTGATGCTAACCTGCTGTCGCATGGCTGATCCTCGCTGTGCTTATCAGGCGCTGAAACTCTGCCATGTTGGCATTTACGCCAAATCCGCATTGTTTTTCGGTCTTCCTGTACTGTGTGTGGCGCGGGTTATTAGGGTCAGTCCTGCGCTCTAACAGTCCGGCAGTACACAGGGCAACCAGCGATACTCGTACCGAAGAAGCAGGAAAACAGGCGCGTCGTGCCAGTTCAGTTGAACCTCTCCATTCACTTTCAGATGCTGATTCCATTATTGCTATTTTCATTTTGCTCATGCTGCTTTCTCCGCTACGTTTTTCACCGCGACGCCGGGTAGCAGATCTACCGACCGATCGCATTGATTGCCCCAACTGTCCCAGCCATCATCCTGCGCGCGCGCGAACAGTTCGATGCGCGGCACGTCGCCATAGAGAACATTCAATCGGTGCCGGGCCTCACCAGGCTTAGCGCTGTGCTCTGAAAGCGGGGAGTAAATAATCTGCTTCACCGATGCGCTTTGACGCTCCAGGCCTTTCCCACGCCGGGCGATCAGCACGCTTTCCTGATTTTGCCGGCTGTAATTGCCGCCATTCATGCGGGTGACCGTATCCAGCAGATCGAGCCAGTCGTAATAATCGACAACCTCCTGCTTGCTCAGGGCGGCATTGATAGTGCGCTCGGCCTTCTCGGTAAGCTTCACCCAGGTAAAGAGGAACATCTGCTTGACCTTGAAGCCCCAAGCCTCCGCCAGCTCTCGCGCCTCCTGCGAATGATTGCCCGTGTACCACATAGCCAGCAGCGCATCATCATCGGTTAAATCCCAAACAGGCAGGCGCTTCAGGTCTTCAAGTTTCATTGTTGAATAGTGGTTTTTGGCCGCGCCGTTCGATACCTCGTTGCCGTATTCCCACGGCGGATCGGCGTAAATCAGCCTGTACTTTTTCATGGTTGCTCCTCAGAAATAGCTCTGAAGCTGGTTGAGAATATTGGGATCAAGTGTTCCGGCGAACACATGCTTAATGGCGGCGTTAATCAGTGCTGAATAGCAGCGCTCAAACTCTTCCTGATCCATGTTCGAATACGCCAGGCTCTTAGCCTCTGCCCTCACCTCACCGCGAATGTTTACAACCGTGTCGTAAAATCCTGCCAATATCGTCAGGTCTTTCCTGAACCGGTTGCGCTGCGTGTGTTCGTCGGCATTACCCATCCCGGCCCTGTCAGCACACCAGTGCTCGAAACAGAAGCCAAAGAAGGCCATTACCTTGCGGTGAAACTGGGGGTTGCGGGAGAGCTTGATGTCGGCGCAGTAGGTTTCGCCGTTTTTGAATCGATGGAGTCGTTCGATGTCACTGTCGTTTACTGGAGAAAATACGCCGCCTGGATGTTTAACCAGGTCGATTTGCACAGTCTACCTCCGCTCGTTCTCCGCCTGATGCAGAGCGAGATCAATCTCTATCTGCTCCAGAATCATCGCTGTAGTTTGCTGGCTGTGTCCGCCCTCGTTGTTGAACTTCTTCAACAGCGTCATACCTGCATGAACGTTTTCCAGATGCGGACATGTCTTTTTGAATGGGATTACTTCTGCGGTCATGATGCCTCCGGTGGTGATGGGAGTTGTTGCCAGTGGGTTACCGTCCCCAGTAAAACGGTAGCGCTATGCTCTACTGAGCAGCTATCGCCTTCCCTGTTCGGCCAAAATCCTCGCCAGCGCCAGACCCCAACTTCATGCCCATCACTGATAATGACTGCCTGCCTATCGCGTGGCACACGCTCACTGCACTTAATCCAGTAATTCATCAGAATCCACCTCTGTTCTTTTGTGGCTGCTGCCGTGAATCTCGTTCTGCGCGAGCCGCCTGCTGATCCATTCCGAATTTTTGGCACAAAAAAACCGCTTCAGAAGCGGCCTTGTTTATTACTCTTACTCTGACCTCCCTTAAAGCTCAATGCCTGCATGCTCAGAGGCCAGCTTGATGAAGCGCCTAAGCATTTCTCTGTCCACCCACTGCTTTGAGCTCAAGTGGAAGATCCACGACACAACCTGTTCAGGTGTTTTAATTGTATCTAAGGCGATCTCGTAACTTTCTCCAATGGCTCCTTCGGGTAATGACAGGATGATGTGCGTTTCATCCATCGTTACCTGAGACAATAACTGCCGCTCCCTCGCTACATATCCCTCAACATCTAATTTTTTCGCTGTCATTTTTCAGTCCTAAATTTTGGAGCGGATTATTCCCGCAGTCATAATTTTAAACCATACCCAGTGCTTTGCGCCGCTTGTATTCTGCATAGAGCCATTGCGCTGGCGTTACTGAGCCCAGCACGCGAGCATCAGGCATGTAACGAAATTTCTTTTCATCCGCCGCTACAAGATTGCCGGTGGGTATCACCTCGTTTTTCGACTCCAGACGGGCAACAGGATCGGGTATAGACTGGCCTTCAGAAACTTTCTTTGACCATTCGGCAAGCTGCTTGCTGGCGAACTTTTCCACCTCCCCCTCGCTAAGCTGGCGTGAGTACATCGCCCTGCGGGTATCGCAGACAATCCAGTACATTACCGGCTTTGTCCAGGGGAAGCGCTCAGGCCCGCCAGAATGTAAACCCTTCTCGTTGCTGTAACGGCGAAACTCCGTCATGACATCATCCAGCGTTACACCCAACACCGTACTGCTGTCTTTGCACCACTTGATAAACTGCCCTGGCGACGGCCAGAATGCCGAATCGCTTGCCCGCGCATGACGAACACCTGCGGAAACCTGCTCACGGGTGCGTATCCCGTTCTCAGCAAAAGCTACCACCCACTGGCGTTTCGTTGTCTTCTCGCGTTCTTCATCACGCAGGCTGGTACTCATTGCCGCAGGGAAAATCTGCTTAAGCTGATTGAAGAGCGCGTCAACCAGTCGTTCAGCATCAGGATTGATTACCTTCTGCGGATCGCTGTTACCCCCTGACATTCTGGACAGGGCGGATCCATCGCGATTGTTAATCGCATGCATGAGTTGAGTACTCATAGAAAATCCTCCCAACCTTCAGGGCTGTTCCAGTGAGGAGTTTCTGGCTGTGGCGCAGATGATGGCCTGTTGCGATTAGGCTGGCTCATTTGGGCTTTCAGCGTGTCCCATTTTTCCCGAAGCTTTGACGGGCTCATGACGTTGGTTTGCCAGAAGTGATCCGAATTTGCCCATTTGAAAACTTCGCAGATCTCATGGTGCGTGACATGAAGAGCATTTCTCATCAGGCGAATATCGTTCGACCAGGAAGGCCAGTTAGGTTCCTGCGCCGTAGGGGCAACAACCTGCACCTTGCTGAACAGCCACTCAGCAGCTTTCAAATCATCAGCAGTTCCCCACTTATCGCCCTTGGGTGACTGGATGGCTGATTCAGGACGAGAAACTGGAAGTCTTTTGGGAGGGTTTGAGGATTCGTCAGAATTCTCAGACGTAGTGTTTTTATTACTGTTCTTGTTCTTGTATTGGGTGTCTACCGTTTCCGGGAACCTTTTTCCCTTTTTCGGGAAGGATTTTCCCGTTTTCGGGAATTTTGTTCCCGTTTCCGGTTTTTCTAAAATCCATGCTGAAAGCTCAGTATTTACGCCCACTAATTTCATCATCCCCTGCTTCTGGCTGAAGATGATTTTTCGCTGCGCAAGAGCTTTGATAGCGTCTGAAACATGCGTATCGCTGAGCCCAGTAAGTTCAGCAATCACTGTGTTTGTCACCCTGTCCTGTTTTTTATTCCATCCGTAGGTAAGCCAAATCACCGCTTCGAAACATTGCCATTCCCTTCCTGACATTCTCAGGCGGGGCTTAAACTGCTGTATCTCATTGGCGACTTTGGTGTACCCGTTGGACAGGTCGGCCATATGACCTCCCGTTTGCTCGGTTTTTTTAGGGAAATTGATGACGGTGGCGAGATTCATGATCCCTCCTGAGCTTCACCCAGCACCCAGCGCAACGCAGCGGCATAATCGCCGGTGGCGCTGTCGAGAGCATTTGTGATCTGTTTGCGGGTCTTGAGGCGTGGTTTATCGGTTCCCATAACCAAGCGCTGTCTGCGGGATTTTTCATGTCCCTTCGCGCCCTCACCTGCCTGACGCAGCTGAGCAACTGTTTCTCGCTGCTCTTCTGGTGGCAGGTCTGCCAGCTGTCTGGCGATGGTGGCATTAATCTCGCCGGACTCGACAGCCTGCTGAACCGCCTGCGTGCATTCAAGAAGCGCCAGAGTGTCGCGGACAGTTTTTACTGTGCAACCGAACATCAACGCCAGGTCATTCTCGTCGTGACCACGGTCGAGATGGCCGGACATTTTTTTAGCGCGGCCCAGTGGGGTATCAGCCTGGCGGATCTCGTTTTCGCTGTCGCGATAACCTGCCATTCGAACAGCAGAACCGCGTTTAACGACGCCCGGAATCTGTAGTGGCTCTTTACCTTCAGCCATGAGCCTGACATTCGCTTCCAGTGCATGACGAACACGCTGGCGACCTGCTACAACGCAGGCAAGCCCCGTTTCAGGATCTTTCCACACCATAATCGGCTGTAGAACGCCGAACTCCATGATATTGAGCACCATCGACTCTTCGAGCGGCAGGTGAACGCGTTCATCGTAGAGTGGGTGCGTGCGTTCGGTGATGAGGTGCAATGATTCCGGCACAAACATCAGCAGATTTGTCTGGCCGCTCGCGCCATATGCGTCTTTTGAAGATTTAGCCATGCGCTGCGGCTCCTTTGTTTGTAATTACTGTGGATTTAGACATATAATTGCCTTCAGAAATTGATAGTGATTTGTTCAGAATGCTCGGTTGCCGCCGGGCATTTTTTATTTGTGAGCACTTTTGCTACCTGTGCAGCGAGGCGGGCCATATCGTCATCAATGACACCCCATTCCAGCACCGCGAGCAGCATTGACATCTTCGGAATCCAGTCACGTTTCCAGCGGCTGATCTGCGCCTTATCGACGCCGACAGCAGCGGCTGTTTTTTCTGTTCCAAGCATTGCGATCTTGTTGAGTAATGCGCTCTCAATGCGCAACGCTTCATTGCGTTTCTTTGCGTGTTCCATTTCGTAATATTCCGTTGTGTTAAGTAGTTTCGTGAGCAAGCCGTGGGGCTTGCCACTGTGTTTGTGCTCGCGGTTAGGCGGGCGGCCAAGTTGGTAAAGAGCGGTGAAACTATGCGGCGTTAGTGCCGCCATTACCGTATTGCAGCCAGATCGGGTCGCACTGCAATGCGTTAGCAATTTCAAACAGGAAGCGAGGACGTTTGGTTACGCCCGCTTCGATCTGCTGAATTGACTGCTGCTTTATGCCGGCCTTCAGAGCCAGTTCGGACTGCGTCAAATTCAGTTCTGACCGTTTCTGTTTGAGGCGATCAGAGATAGTTTGCATATAGCCTCCTTGACAAACTTTCTTGTATTTTAAATACAATATAGTTTGTTTGTCAATTACAGCTTTTCTTGTGAACATCTCTTGCAGGAAATGAGGTGATTTGATGACTATTGCGTCTCGCGTTTTAGCGAAAAGAAATGAGTTAGGATGGACGCAGGCAGAGCTTGCTGAAAAAACCGGCACCTCTCAGCAGGCCATTGTGCAGCTTGAAAGCGGGAAAACTAAAAGACCAAGGTATCTGCCTGAGTTGGCAAAAGCTCTTGGCTGCGATATTCAATGGCTTTTGGAAGGGAACGGATCGGGCCCGGATGCTAACGTTGCAAATTTCCAGCCCTATATTCAGGGTAAAAAGTATCCGGTAATTAGCAAAGTGCAGGCTGGCGCATGGGCTGAGGCTGTTGAGGTTTACTCTTTAAGGGATATCAGCCTTTGGCTTGAATCCGATGCTCATATCCAGGGTGATGCGTTCTGGCTGGAGGTTGAGGGCGACTCAATGACGGCACCGATGGGCCTCAGCATACCGGAAGGTACTTTTGTGCTTTTCGACACAGGACGGGAAGCCATCAACGGCAGTTTGGTCGTCGCTAAGCTGACAGATGACAACGAAGCTACTTTCAAGAAGTTGGTGATTGATGGTAGCGAAAGATTTTTGAAGGGCCTCAACCCTGCATGGCCTTTAAAGCCTATCAACGGTAACTGCCGAATTATTGGTGTGGCGATTGAGACAAAACTAAGGCTTGTCTGACAATGGCCGGACGAGACGTTTGGGTGACCCATGGTTAACTGGATCTGCAATCACAAGCTCGGTGTGCTGCTGATGGTTGTGCTGGCGCTGGAGTTTGTGCTGTTCCTCGCTTCGGGGGAGTGGTGGCCTTGGGGGTGATGGTGTGGTTTTTGGCTTCAGGGGCATGGGGACCTGGTGGGTAAAAAGTGGTAAAGTTTTGGGTCGAATTGACGATTTAATGTCCATCAAACGAATCCGGCATTAGATCGGGTCGTAAATTGTTTACAGGGAAAGACCATTTCGGTCAATAGTGCATTATATAAGGAAATCAAATGGATAGCGAAGATAAGTACCTACCCGGTCAACAGTTAGATATGTCAATCTTTCCAGTCAAAGAAGTGGAGGTTGAAGGAATTCAAATGGGCGTGCTCAATCACGGCATTCCCTATCTCACAATGGGAGGGCTGTCTCGCCTTTGTGGTGTAGACCCTACAGCTATCTCACGACTGACAACAGATTGGATAGATCAAAGACAGAAGCCTCGTGGTCGAAAGATAGATGCGATTCTGCAAAATAAGGGGCTGAAACTTACTCACTTATATTGGCCCATCACTGAAAATGGTTCAGATGCACGTGCCTATCCATCTTCTGTATGCATGGCTATTCTTGAATACTACGCTTTCGAGTCAGAACAAACTGACAGAACTATTGCTCTCAAAAATTTCAGAGCACTTGGTGATACAGCTTTAAGAAGATTGATATTTTTAAGCGTTGGGATTGATCCGGAAAATCCTCAGCGTGGGTCATGGCAGGCATTTCAAGATAGGTTGCAACTCAATTCGCAAATACCCTTTGGATATTTCTCAGTTTTTGTTGAGATGGCCGATTTGTCATTAAAAATGATTAGCGGCGGTTTTAATTTTGGGCCAAGTGCAGTACCCGATATAAGTATAGGAAAGGTTTGGGGAAAGCATTGGCTATCATCGAATCTTGATGAAAAATATGGACAAAGAATAAAATCGCCACATGTTTATCCTGAATGGTTTCCTCAGAGTAAAGCGGGTCCTATTGACGTTTGGGTCTATCCTGATGATGCATTAGGTGAGTTTAGAAGATGGATGCAGCAATCTTATCTTCCGACTAAATTCCCAGCTTACATAGTGAGTAAAATAAAAGACGGTTCAATCCCGCAAGTCAACGCAGCAACATTACTCACACAAGTTAAGCGCCCCCAACTGCCTAAAGGGAATTGATACATAACCCGGCCCCCGCGCCGGGTTTTTTGTGCCTTTCACCTGAGCAAATCCAGCGCAAACTCCACTGACAAATCCGGGACGGCCTCTGCCAGCAACAGCACCATATTTCTCACCGTCTCGTTTGACAGTTCCCTGCCCTCTGCCAACACCTGCAATGCTGCCTCTCCGATCACCTGAGCGACCGCCGCTTGAGTTTCTTCCATGTCCATAATGCCTCCTTTAGATGAATCATTACCCTAAAACAAATCCCACAAAAAATAAATAACCTTTAAAAACAAACAAGTGAGTATTTTACAGCTAAAATTACAATATTTATTGTTTACTGAATACAAACTTTATTGTAATTTAAACCCATCAGCAGGACGCACTACTCACCAGAGAGTGATTCAGCTGATGGTTCAGATGGTAGCCCTGGAGGGTGAGTAAGACCGGGTGAGTTGGCAAATGAGCGTAACCCGCATGCAAAACACCGCATGTACCAGAGAAGGTAGTGATCAGGCAGGTACTTCTCTCGAATGCCACTGTGCAAATAGACCGGGCGTCTGAACAGTTTTACCGCTCTTTAACATTGATGAACTTCCGCTCTAACAGGCGGAGCCAGAACCAGATGGTTTTGGGATTGGGTGAATGCGGGCTGAACAGACCGTCAGAATGACGCAGCCGGGAAAAGCTTCTGGCGACAGAACAGCATGGCGCCGAATTCCTACTTCGGCCATCCAATCACCAAAATCATCTAACCCGGAGGTAAAAGAGATGAACGAAGACGACATTAAGATGCTGATTGCTCAGCTTATGCAAGATGCTCAGAGAATTCAGCAGATTGAGCCTAATGCAGGAACCGCAGCTCGTATTGAAGCGGCCAAAAAAGCGTTAACGGAAAAATTTTCTATCTCTGAATAAATATTCAGCCATTCAACCGGCAAAAGTGGGGTCAATCATGGCAACCATCATCTGGAAAGAACCTAAGCCGCAAGGCACAGCTAAAAGCCGCTACAAAGCGCGCCGTGCTGAACGTCAGGCAGAGCATCAGGAAGATGCACGGTTAGCGCGCCGTATTGAAGCAGCGGGCGCAGGTTGCAGCGTGAAGGTGGCACGTGCGGTAAATGGCGCATGTGAGCGCCGGGCGGTGCGGCAGTCAGGCAGCGCGTGTTTACCAGAGGTGGCCTTGTACGCCGCTGGTTATCGAACTGTCCGTAAGGACGCAACACACATCATTAAGTGAGGATTTATGGCACTTGACCACGGCATGTTAAATGTCCCGCTGGATAAGCGCGGAAACTTTCATAAGGAACTTGATGACCACTTGACGGCAGAAAAGCGCCGTAAAGATGACGAATTATTCGTTCGGAAAACAATATTCAACAATGCAAAAGCCGAAGCAAAACTGCTTTACGACCTGATGGATAACGGGCTGATAAAGGCCGAGGCAAAGCGGCGCGGCATGAAGTTAAGCGAGTTTCGCGACGTGCTGCAAGACATTCGCGACTTCAAGCCAAAGCACGCGCACATCGTATTTAACAAATTCATTAAAGCCGCCAATTGAGCGGCTTTTTTTACGCCCTCACCAGGGGAAAGCGATGACCAGCCATACGCGCAGACACTTTCACGCTATGGCGGTCAGAGCACACCGTCTTGGCCTTGAGTACCGACGCCAGGGCAATTACGCAATGGCATTTCGCTGCTTCACTGAGCGGCGCATTCAAATAGAGAGGAGTAAGGGAAAATGAGTGAATTTATGGGTACGCCGGGGCCGTGGAAGTGGTTCACTAGCAACAGCCACATACGCCTGAGCAGTATTCTTTCGGGAAAAGATGGCGATGTGCTTTATGCGTATAAGGACAAAACAGGTTTCCCGCATGTTAGTTGCAATAAAGAGGATATGGCACTAATCGCCGCGGCACCTGAATTGCTGGAGGCGTGCTTGCGCATTCAAGCTCAGTTCCGGCAGGCAGGAGTCGAGTCGAAGGCTGGCTCTTTGAATCCGGTTGAGGATAACGCAGCACAAGTTGACGCTGTGATATGCAAAGCACTCGGCCAACCGCAGTAAGGAGAGGAAGATGGAGTGGATTAAGTGCAGCGAAAAAAAACCGGAACTTGGTGTTGATGTACAAGTTTATTGCTCTGATACCAAAGAACAATTCGTGGCTTTCCGTTTAGGAAAATATTTTCAATACGCATATGTGGATGATAAGAGAGCCGCCTGCAATCCGACCCACTGGATGCCGCTCCCATTACCACCCACTGAGTGACATCGCAGAGCTGATTTACGAGTCAGCTCGACGATATTACTGCCTACCGCCCTCGCCTGACACCGGGGGCTTTTTTATGCCCTCAGCAAGGAGAAATTGATGAGCGAAACAACGGAAATTGCAGTATTGGAAATTAAGCCGGAGCAGGCACCAGCGCTTTACGTGCCGAATGGCCTGGACGGATTTCTTGAGCAGATTCGCCAGCAGGTCAACGAAGTGCCAGACCTGACAACAGCGAAGGGCCGCGCCCGCGTAGCCTCACTCGCGGCGCAGGTATCACGCAGTAAAACCGCAGTGGAAAAGCCTGGCCGTGATTACCTTCGTCACCTGAAGGAGGCCGTTAAACCTGCTGAAGCTGAATTGCGCCGCTGGGTAACCGAGTGTGACGCGCTGCGTGATGAAGTGCGCAAGCCTTTAACGGATTGGGAAGACGAGCAGGATCGGCTCAAGGCGGAGCAGCAGATGCTCGACTGGCATACTGAAGCGCTGGAAATGAACATCGCATTCGATAAAGCGGCAGCTGAAAAATTCGAATCAGATCACGAAATCGCCCTGTTGCTGAACGACAAGTTCGACCGGGAGGCGGCGGCGGCGAAAGAGGCGGCTGAGCGCCAACGTATTGAGTACGAAGAAGAATTAAAGCGGCTGGCAGAGAATGCGGCCCGTCGCGAGGTAGAGTTGAGAGCTCAGCGTGAACGTGAAGAAGCAGCCCACCGTGAGTCTGTGTTGAAAGCACAAGCTGAACAGGCCGAGCGTGACCGCATCGCCGCCGAACAGCGGGCGCAGCGTGAAGCAGAGGAAGCCCGCCAGCGCGCCGAGCGCGAGAAGCAGGAGGCTATCGAGGCTGAACAGCGTAAAGCCACAGAAGCAGAGCAGCGCCGACTGGCTGAAGAGAAACGCCTGGCCGATGAAAAGGCGAAGCGTGAAGCCAATGAAACGCACCGCAAAGCGATCGGAACCGCTGTAGTGAAAGGCCTGATGGCTCACGCTGGCCTTACGCGCGAGCAAGCTATCGTCACCCTCACTGCCCTGAAAGACAACAAAATCCCGCACACCAGCATTAACTACTAATCAACTTTTAAGGAAACGCCATGCAACTCGCTATTGCAGGGTGGCCTGTTGCTGGCCGCTCTGAATCCCTTCTCGACACCATTACCCGCCGCCTCCGTACCGGCTGGCGCAATCTGATTGATGCCCTGACCAGACCGGGGAACCCATAACCATGAACGAAATTCTCACTATGGCGCGTCAGATGGCGCGCGTTGCACTGCTCACTCATGACCCGATTATGTGGGCCGCTGCTCATAACATCGCAAGGGGGTGCCTTCTATGAGGCTCACGTTGAAAGACAACAGGGAAATCGACGCCATTATTTCCGCATTTACCGACGTCGAGCGGGAGCACTTACACGAAGAGGTTGAACGCCTGGCTGACAAGCGCAACCCGTTCTTTGCAGCGGTGCGCGGCCACGATGCCGACGAGTTTACCGGCGCCGCCTGTGAATGGCTGGACGAGTCGGACGTTGATTATCAGCAGAAGCTCGACGAGATGTTTTGGGACGCGCTGACGTACCGCGTTACGCGTGAGTATGCGATCCGTATGTGGCGCGATAAGAACAGCTACGGGGAGGTAGCGTAATGAGCTTCAACCTTATTGAATTTGTGAAGCAGCAGGAATCTTTGTTTGTCGGGGCGCTGACTGACTCGTCAGTGTCTTGGGCAAAGGAATGCCAATTTGCGATACAGCACTTTCAGCGCAACCAGAAACTGGCTGAGACAGCTATAGCCAACCCTATAAGCGCTCAGAATGCGATTATCAACGTTGCGGCGATTGGCATCAGCTTAAACCCAGCGAGCAAGTTAGCATATCTGGTGCCTCGTGACGGCATGGTATGCCTTGATATTAGCTATATGGGCCTCCTGCACATAGCTCAGTCTGCCGGCGTAATAAAATGGGGCCAGTGCAAGTTAGTTTATGCCAGCGATACGTATGAAACATCAGGCCTCGATAAAGCACCCTTCCATAAATACAACCCTTACGCCAATCCTGAAGATCGTGGCGCAGTCATTGGGGGCTACTGCACAGTCAAGACTGTTGACGGTGATTATCTCACGGAAGAGATGAGCCTGTCGGAAATCGAGGATATACGAAAGGTCAGCAAGTCAGGGGCACATCCAAAAGGACCTTGGGTTAACTTCTGGTCTGAAATGGCAAGAAAAACAATTGTAAAGCGTGCTCATAAATACTGGCCTCGCGCTGACCGACTTGATAATGCAGTGGATATGCTTAATGAAAGTGAAGGAATTTTCACAGAGCCAGTAATGGCGTACGTGCCAGAGGAAAAAATTATTCAGGACGAACAGCATAAACAAAAGGAATTTGAAGGTGAGCTTACCGAACTTTGCGACAAAATGCCGCTTGCTGAAAGCATCAACGAATTGAAATCCCTTTTTCAGAAAGCCTACCGCCTTACCTCCGGCCTGCCAGTTCAGAAAAACGTCCAGGCCATTTATGCCGAAGCCAAAAATAAACTGGAGATTGCACAATGACAGCCCTTTATCAAATTGCGAACGATTACGCCAAGCTGGTCGCGGAGGATTTAGATCCTGAATTTATCGCCGATACGCTCGAAGGGATGTCAGGCGAGCTGAGCGATAAGGTGGAGCAGCTTCTGGCAATCTGCAAAAACCAGACGGCATACTCAGATGCCCTCAAGGAAGAGAGCCGCCGCTTTTCAGAGCGCGCTAAAGCGGAGGAAAATCGCGTTGCCAGCATCAAAGAGTACATCGCTAACTCACTCGAAACGGCGGGTATGAAATCGCTTAAAGCTGGCCTCCATCAGGTAACTGTGAGAGCGCCGTCAAAGTCAGTTGAAATTACTGACGCCGGCGCCCTGCCCTCTGATCTTGTCGAATATGAAACAACTATCAAACCCGACAAAATGGCTATCAAGCACCTACTTACTGCCGGACAGGATGTCCCCGGCGCACAAATCAAAATCGGCAAACCTTCCCTCATTATCAAATAAACCTCCCGGCTGGCGGCTTTCGCGCTGGCCCGTTACCGGAGCAATGAAATGGAAAAATACTACGTAAGCGGCGTCATATCAGACGCTGACGGTAATTGCGAGATGTGCGCTGATGATGTAGCGCAATTCTGGACAGTGTATGAGCGCGACTCGGAGGGAGTGAGCCGTGCAGTTTTCGACTGTCACGACAGATTATCTGCCGAATCTGCAATGACGCATCTCAAAGCAATGGACGCACTCAAGCAGCAGGTGAACGCGCTGACAGTTGAGTGTGGACTGATGCGAAAGCTTCTTCCTGATTATGTTTCAGTGCCAGCCACAGACGCCGCCATCCGTGAATTGCAGGCGCAGGGGGTGGATATTTCCGTTAATGAACTTAAGGATCTGGCTACACGTAGCGAGCCTGTGTCGTCAGAGTATTTTCACGCAGCAGCTCTATACCTCATGACAGTCGCCAATCAACTCCGCAATGAAGGGGGTGTGTGATGGAACGCTGCCAGAATTGCCGACGCTTCACGGGGCAGCCACGCCAGCCCAAAGTCGGAGAACACGTTGACTTCACTATCGTCAGAGGGGATGTACGGAGTATGCGTATATCTGTACGCACCGGTAAGTTAATGCTGATAAACGCTGATGGTTTCAGCGTTATCTATCGCGGTAAGGTTTATCACTCTGATGCGGTGTCATGCCCGGATGAGCCTTCAGCTTTAACCCTGTCTATCGTCGGCATGTGCGAGTGCGAAAAGGAGGCCAGCCATGCGTGAGCGCGGAATAATCTTCAACGCCGATATGGTGCGAGCTGTTCTGGATGGTCGCAAGACGCAGACGCGGCGCATGTTGTCTCCTCGCCAATTGAAAATGATCGATGCGGCCTCAAGCATCGGTGAATGCTATCCTCTGGAGTCAGGTAAGCATCATGCGAATAGCCAGAGCTATTACTGCGAATGGTGCCCGTTCGGTGCAATAGGTGATCGCCTGTGGGTGCGTGAGACATTTTTCCCAGCGCCTTTAGAACCGCAGTCAGTTCCTCCAAAAAAAACGAAGTGGAACATTGCTTACCGGGGTGGAGCGCAGTTAGAGAAGATTGCCCCAGCCACTTACAACCCGACTATTTACAACTATGAGCGATGGACGCCATCCATCCACATGCCGCGCTGGGCTTCGCGCATAACGCTGGAGATTACCGGCCTCCGGGTTGAGCGTTTAAATAGTATGACCGAGAGCGATGCGCTTGCTGAGGGGTGCAATGGCGGGCACGGCTCTATCCCCCATTACATATACAGCGCCACACCACATGAGCACTTCCATTATATCTGGCAATCCATTTACGGCGCTAGCAGCTGGCAGGCTAACCCGTGGGTGTGGGTAATCGAATTCAGGAGGATTGATAATGATTAACCAATTAACAGAGCAACGGCGGCTGCTACTCATAGCGGACTGCGAATACTCAATTAAAACCCTTCAAAAGAAGCTAGGCCGGAAAGGAAATTCAGCAATGCGTATTGAATTACTTCAAAGCCAGTTAGAACGCCAGCAAATCGCGCTGGCGAGCCTAGAGGCGGAGCCGCCCGTACCTGCTTTGCGGTTGCCGTCGGAAAAAACACCTTTTAATTTACAGCAGGAAAGAAAAAAACACGGGCAATCAATGTCTATTGGAGACGCCGTTGTAGCGTCGCGCTGGTGGAACACCTGCCTTGCCGAAGTCCAGCGCCTTAACGCCGACGCGCCAGTGGTCAAGCCGGTAAAGATTCCTGATTTACCGGCTGATTGTGACCGCACCGAGGCGCACTACAAATATCAGGAAGCCATCCGCGCTGCTGGCGCGCAGGTGGAGGGTGACTGATGCTCATCGGCTACGTCCTCCTCATCATCTCCCTTCCTCAATATGCGCCAGTCAGTGAAACCATTTACCCCACCAGAGCAGTATGCGAGCAGATGAAAGCGCGGATTCTTGATCGGCGTCCCAATGTTGCGCTGGAGTGTGGTGAAGTTTGGCAATAAGAGTATGGTATTCAGAGGTTGGTATTTTTTAATACATTTCGTTTTTAACCGGAATACTATCGAGGATACATGACAATGAATGATCGCCATATTAATTATCCCGACCACACCAACTTTCCGTGTGATGCTTTCGATATGCCTTTTAATAACGATGGACCAGCAGAATTTAATAACGAGTGGTTATCTAACGCAAGTAGAGAAGATCAATTAACAGCAGTGAGGGAATGGTTTACAGATCGTTATTGTGACCCCGCACAAGAAACTCCTTTCAACGGCAGGGAGGGCGGTTACTTATATATTCATGGCGGCCCATACAACCCAAGCGAAGAATTAAATGCAAGATTCGGCGAACATGTTCCTGATGATGTCATTGATGAAGTTATTGAGGACCTTGAATCGGAAGTCGGAGATGAATGGGCGCCCATCACATGGCATGATGAAAGCGATTTTTATGAATATGACGATTTGATTGATGATCGTGATCTACCCAAGCTTAAGTATGAGCAAAGAGTTCATGAAATTAGAAATCTTTTTGAAATATCGCCGTTTCTAAACACATCAGACCAGCTTATAAAGCAAATGTCTTATTGCATGGTTATAACCTCCTTAGAGGCATACTTAGCTGACACGGTCATATATTGGTCTAAACAAGACGACTGGGTGCTATTCAGAATTTCATCGAACATTTGCAATCCCAAAGATTTTAAAATAACAGACGTTTTTAAAAATATAGGTAAATTCAAAAAAGACGTAATGAATATTCTTATTGAAAATACAGTTTGGCATAGACTAGACAAACTAAAACCAGCAATTGAAGACGGATTAAAAATTGAGCTACCGGAGTTTGGAAAAATACTGGGCGCCATACAGATACGTAATGACATTATACACAGAGCGGGTCACACCAAGTCGGGACGGCCTTTAGACATTACAAATAATGAGATTATTGAACTAATAGACAATGTCGATAAATTTACAGATCAACTTGAAGTAAAGTTGAAAAAATCTTTTCCTGAATAAATTAAATTATTATATGACCAGGCCCGCTTCGGCGGGTTTTTTTATTGCCCCTATCTGGAGAAATCCCTATGTATGCAGACCCAATTGACGAGGCCGCAGCGCGCTCGGAACAGATGATTGCCGTGGCGCTGGCGAACCGCACTAAGCCGCAGATGGTATTTACCGGCGACTGTCATTGGTGCGAAGAGCCAATCAGCAGCGGGCATTTTTGCAGCCCTGAGTGCCGTGAAGACCATGAGCGTATGGTGCGCGCAGAACAGCAGAGGAAATTATCATGAATATTGAATGGAGCGGCGAAGGTTTCCCACCAGTAGGCGCAGAAATCAAATTTTGGGTTGATGAGCGCTCTGAATATAAAAAAGGGATTGTCGTTTATTCAGGAAAGAAAGGGGCGACGGTGGATATTGGTTACCTCGCCTCGTCAGGAGAAACAGGAGATTTCAGCCTTATCACTGCACAGGACAGGAAAGAAGAAGTCGCAATTGCGGCTATGAAGCAGTTGAATATCGGCGACTACAGCGACCCTCAGATAATCTATGATGCCATCGCTGCCGGTAAAATCCCCGGCATAAGGCTGACCGATGACGCCGGAAGCTGAGAACGCGCTACGGTCAACGGCCAGAAAGTGCCGCGCCGAAATACTTAAAGCCACATCCGGGAAACCCAAATCAGAGCACGACCGTATTACCACCCTTCTGTTAGACAAATACACCAACCAAATAGCCGCCCTGCCGCCAGATAAATTTCCTGCCCGTCAGTGGCTGGTTTATTACGTGCGCGTGGTGGATAAGGAAATGAAAGCATGACTTTAGCGACTGGCAACAAACTCACGCCCGAAACATTTGCCGATTTTGTAAACCGACTGAAATACCACTGCGAGGGAGAAGGCGTTAGCGATCACTGTACTGCTGATGCGATTTTTATCGTTGAGCGCAGACGGCTGGTGAGCGGTATTGACCCCGACTATACGGATCAGCTGATGATTTATTGCGATGATAATCACTGGTTCAGTATCCAGGAATACTGGGATGATCTGGACTATGAATCACAGGTTGAACTTAATAAAAAATCTCAGGACTGGTGCGATAAACAGTTCATGAAGTCTGACGCCAGAGACCAGTGGTATGTGATAGGTGAACTGGAATACCACACCGTTACCGGGTATCAGTGGGAATGGGAGTACGTTAACAGCCATTTCACCCGCGAAGCTGCCGAAGCATTCATTAAGCGCAAGCAGCACGACTACCGTGATGGGCTGCGCATCTATGTTGACGCAAATATCTACTGTTGGGAGTTCAACGCAATCAAAGAAGCGTTGATGAATGGCGATTTAATCCTCCGCCCGCAGCAATAACCCCACCGCGGCGATTACCGCAAGTTAACAGAGGTCACCATGAACCACGACGAGCCATTGACGCTCGCGGAAGCGGCTGCCTTTTTAAAAGTGTCTCCGCGCACCGTCAGCAACCTGATTAAGCGAGGCGATCTCATCGGGCGCCAGACAGGCGGAAACGCCGGTAAGTATCTCGTTCTCCGATCGGCCTGTATTGATTATCTTTCGAATCCATCTCAGAATCGCCCTGCGAGCATGGGTGATGGCGCAAAAGGAGAAGCACTATGTCAATCACCCTCAGAGGCGGGGTATGGCACTGTCATTTCTTTACCCCGAATGGCAAAAGAGTTAGGCGATCGCTTGGCACCACGGACAAGAGGCAAGCGCAGGAGTTGCACGACAAACTGAAATCTGAAGCGTGGCGGGTGGAGGAGTTGGGCGACCTGCCGGGCAGATCATTTGAAGAGGCCTGCGTGCGCTGGCTGGATGAGAAAGAGCACAAGCGCAGCCTGGACGATGATAAGGTAAAAATTGAGTTCTTCCTGGGCCACTTCTCCGGACGAGACATTGCCACTATTACCGGTGAAGAAGTTCAGAAGATCGTCAGCAAAATGGTTAACAGGAATCACCGCAGAAAATGGGAGATACAACGCGAAGCGGCTCTGCGGGATGACAGGCCGGTCCCTTCGTTCAAAGATAAGCCGGTTAGCGCTGGCACCAGAAGCCATTACCTCTCTTTCATGCGCGGGCTGCTGCGCGCAGCTGCCAATGAGTGGGGATGGATTAAAATCGCGCCGGTGATAAAGACGAAAAAACCGTTGAGCAAAAGGATACGCTGGCTCACGCGTGAAGAAGCGGCCAGGCTCATTGACTGTACGCCGGTCAGTATCCGACCAGTGGTTATCTTCGCGCTTTCGACCGGGCTACGCCGTTCGAACATTCTGGATCTTGAATGGACGCAGGTGGATATGCAAAGGAAGGTCGCCTGGATAAATCCAGAGAACGCCAAAGCGGGCAAGGCTATTGGCGTGGCTCTGAATGATACAGCGTGCAAGGTGCTGAAGGCTCAGATAGGTAAGCATTCGCGCTGGGTGTTCGTTCACACCAAACCATCAACGCGACCGGACGGAACCAAAACGGCAGCAATCAGGAAGATGCGCTGTGATGATAACACAGCATGGCGGATCGGGCTTAAGCGGGCAGGCATTGAGGATTTTCGCTTTCATGATCTGCGACACACATGGGCAAGCTGGCTGATTCAGTCAGGTGTACCACTTTCCGCGCTTCAGGAGATGGGCGGCTGGGAGAGCATCGAAATGGTGCGCCGTTATGCGCATCTTGCGCCGAACCATCTGACGGAACATGCGCGTAAAATTGACTCGCTTTTGGGAGAGAGCGACACAAATACGACACAAAGAGAAAATCAGGTGGGGTTGAAGCTTGCGTAACTCATTGATATTTAATGGTACGCCCTACAGGATTCGAACCTGTGACCTACGGCTTAGAAGGCCGGTGCTCTATCCAACTGAGCTAAGGGCGCATAGTGAACTGCGTCGAATTATACGGTGCGAGCCAGTCGAGTCAACGATTTTACTCCGATGTCCGCTCCGTTGCTTAACGGGTGAGCAGTCTGCCGGCAATCTCTGCCTGACAGCAGCGCCCGCTTCTGACAAAATAGCGCCCTGTTCCCCCATACTCACTCAACCAGATGGATCCCCTCTGAGATGGCAGCAAAAATTATTGACGGTAAAACGATTGCGCAGCAGGTACGGCAGGAAGTGGCTGCGAAGGTACAGCAGCGTCTGAGCGCCGGTAAACGCGCTCCCGGTCTGGCAGTGGTGCTGGTCGGGGAAAATCCGGCATCGCAAATTTATGTTGGCAGCAAACGCCGTGCCTGCGAAGAAGTGGGTTTTATCTCACGCTCTTACGATCTTCCCGCTACCACCAGCGAGGCCGAACTTCTTCAGCTTATTGATAAGCTGAACGGCGACGGCGAGATCGACGGCATTCTGGTGCAGCTACCGCTGCCGGCGGGCATCGACAACGTCAAGGTTCTGGAACGCATCGCCCCGTCTAAAGATGTGGATGGTTTCCATCCCTATAACGTCGGTCGCCTGTGCCAGCGTGCGCCCATGCTGCGCCCCTGTACGCCGCGCGGCATCGTCACGCTGCTGGAGCGTTACCATATCGACACCTACGGTTTGAACGCGGTCGTGGTGGGCGCCTCCAATATCGTGGGTCGACCAATGAGCATGGAACTGCTGCTGGCAGGCTGCACTACCACCGTCACTCACCGCTTCACTAAGGATCTGCGTCATCACGTTGAGCATGCCGATTTGCTGATCGTTGCCGTTGGTAAACCCGGCTTTATACCCGGCGAGTGGATAAAGCCGGGCGCAATCGTCATTGACGTTGGCATCAATCGCCTCGACAGCGGCAAAGTGGTGGGCGATGTGAATTTCGAAGAGGCGTCGTCTCGCGCCGCTTATATCACGCCGGTTCCCGGCGGCGTTGGCCCGATGACGGTCGCCACGCTGATACAAAATACCTTACAGGCATGTGAAGAATTTCATGATGGAGCGACAGGCTAATGGCAACGTTTTCTTTAGGTAAACATCCTCACGTCGATCTCTGCGATCTGCTTAAGCTGGAAGGCTGGGTGGAGAGCGGCGCAATGGCAAAATCGCTGATCGCGGAGGGGCTGGTCACGGTGGACGGTACGGTGGAAACCCGTAAACGCTGTAAAATCGTTATCGGGCAGACCGTTGTATTTGATGGCAACAGTATAAAAATCGTCGCCTGACTCTGATATCGCCTGCGCTGAGTATGCGCAGGCGGTAAATCTTATTTACGTCGCCAGCTTGTTCCCTGCGGGCCATCCTCAAGTACAATCCCCAGCGCGTTTAACTTATCGCGCGCAATATCAGCCTGCGCCCAGTTTTTCTCCTTGCGCGACGTAATACGCATCTGCACCAGCGCTTCAATTTCCGCCACGTCGTCATCGCTCTGGGCGCCGCTTTGCAGGAATTGTTCCGGATCCTGCTCCAGCAGGCCAAGTACGCCAGCCAGTTTACGCAGCGTCGCCGCCAGCGCGTTGGCCACCGTCATATCGTCAGCCTTCAGGCGGTTGATTTCCCGCGCCATATCAAACAGCACAGAATAGGCTTCAGGCGTGTTGAAATCGTCGTCCATCGCCTCGCAAAAACGCGTCTCAAACGCCTCAAACCCCGATGCCTCTGCGGTAGCGTCGGTGTTGCGGATAGCGATATAGAGGCGCTCCAGCGCGGCGCGCGCCTGCTTCAGGTTGTCTTCGCCGTAATTCAACTGGCTGCGATAGTGACCTGACATCAGAAAATAGCGCACCGTTTCCGCATCGTAATGCGCCAGCACGTCGCGAACGGTGAAAAAGTTATTCAGCGATTTAGACATCTTTTCCCGATCGATCATCACCATACCAGAGTGCATCCAGTAGTTGACGTACGGGCCGTCGTGCGCGCAGCTGGACTGGGCGATCTCATTTTCATGATGCGGAAACATCAGGTCAGAACCGCCGCCATGAATATCGAAGTGCTCACCCAACTGCTTGCAGTTCATGGCCGAACACTCAATATGCCAGCCAGGACGCCCTACGCCCCACGGCGACGGCCAGCCTGGCTCGCCCTCTTTTGACATTTTCCACAGCACAAAATCCATCGGGTTGCGCTTGACGTTTTCCACCACGTCCACGCGCGCGCCAGCCTGAAGCTGCTCAAGATCCTGTCGCGACAGCTTGCCGTATTCGGGATCGCTGTCGACAGCAAACATCACGTCGCCGTTGCTGGCAACATAAGCATGATGGCGTGAAATGAGTTTTTCGACGATTTCAATAATTTCGGGAATATGATGCGTCGCGCGCGGCTCCCGATCCGGAGGCAAAATGTTCAGCGCGGCAAAGTCAGCATGCATGTCGGCGATGGTACGCTGGGTCAGCGCCTCAATAGACTCACCGTTTTCATGCGCGCGTTTAATTATTTTGTCGTCAATATCGGTAATATTGCGGACATATTTCAGCGTATAGCCGCGATAACGCAGATAGCGCGCAACGACATCAAAAGCAACGAAGGTTCTGCCGTGACCAATGTGACAGAGGTCATAAACGGTGATGCCGCACACGTACATGCCGATTTCACCAGCATGAATAGGTTTAAATTCCTCTTTTTGACGACTCAGGGTGTTGAAAATCTTAAGCATTGAGACATTCCGTTTTATACGTGTGCGGGATACGGCCATAAGCCTTTATTCTGCCGTATTCTTAACGTAAGCGCCACGCAAAGCAAGGCCGGCGCGGTGGTCGTTTATGCGCCAGGACTAACTCGTCATCAGAATTTGTGATATAAAAGCGGCTTGTTAAAAGCGGTGGACTCCCGACGCCAGCTTACCGATAAACATTTCAACCTTTACAGGATGAGAACATGGTCACTTTCCAGACTAATCATGGCGATATCGTCATTAAAACCTTTGACGACAAAGCGCCAGCAACCGTTAAAAATTTCCTGGATTACTGCCGTGAAGGCTTCTACGACAACACCATTTTTCACCGTGTGATCAACGGTTTTATGGTTCAGGGCGGCGGTTTCGAACCCGGCATGAATCAGAAAGCAACGAAAGAAGAGATTCGTAACGAAGCGAATAACGGTCTGAAAAACACCAAAGGCACGCTGGCGATGGCCCGCACCCAGGCTCCTCACTCGGCGACCGCGCAGTTCTTTATTAACGTTGCGGATAATGATTTTCTGAACTTCCGTGACGAAAGCCTGCAAGGCTGGGGCTACTGCGTGTTCGCTGAAGTGGTCGAAGGCATGGACGTGGTTGAGAAAATCAAAGCCGTTTCTACCGGCCGCAGCGGTATGCATCAGGACGTGCCAAAAGAAGACGTTATCATTCAGAAAGTGACCGTCAGCGAATAATGCCCCACACGCTGTTCATCGCGGACCTGCATCTGAGTACAACTGAACCGGCAATCACAGCCGGTTTTCTTGCTTTTTTGCGCCGTGATGCCCTGCACGCCGATGCACTTTATATTCTCGGCGATCTGTTCGAAGCGTGGATTGGCGACGACGATCCCACCCCGCTTCATGCGCAGGTTGCTGCCGCTCTGAACGATCTGCACCAGCATGGCGTTCCCTGCTATTTCATTCATGGTAACCGCGATTTTCTCCTCGGCAATCGCTTTGCCGCTGCCGCAGGCATGACGCTGCTGCCGGAAGAGCAGGTGCTGGAGCTGTATGGCCACCGCGTGTTGATTATGCACGGCGACACGCTCTGTACCGATGATGAAGCCTATCAGCAGTTTCGCCGTCGCGTTCATCAGCGCTGGCTGCAAAAACTGTTTCTCGCCCTGCCCCTCTCACTTCGCCAGAAGATTGCCGCGCGTATGCGTGCGGACAGCAGGCAGGCGAACAGCGGCAAATCGCTGACGATTATGGACGTTAACGATCACGCGGTGTACCAGGCCATGTCGCGTCAGCGCGTTCACTGTTTGATCCACGGTCATACGCATCGTCCTGCGGTTCATCAATGCAATCTCGACGGCCAGCGCGCCGAGCGGCTGGTGCTTGGCGCATGGCATGAGGAAGGCTCAATGATCCGCCTTGACGCCACCGGAGCGACGCTCATCACCTTTCCCTTCTGACGATATAAACACGCTTTTTTGCCGTAATTACCGCTGCGCAACCGTTTTCCTTGCTGCCTGGTCATGCTATTCTCTTTGCCCTTCCTGGCCGACATCCATTTTTATTAAAAAGGATGTTCCGACAACGTTTTTGTAATCACAGGAGTCAGATCCGCATGTCATCTACTGCCGCCCCGGCCCGAATTGCTATCGTTATGGGTTCCAAAAGTGACTGGGCAACCATGCAATTCGCCGCGGAAATCCTCAGCAGCCTGGCCGTGCCTTTTCACTGCGAGGTGGTTTCCGCACACCGCACGCCGGACAAGCTCTTCACCTTCGCTGAGGATGCCGAAAAAAACGGTTTTCAGGTGATTATCGCCGGTGCGGGCGGCGCGGCACATTTGCCGGGCATGCTGGCGGCAAAAACGCTGGTGCCGGTGCTTGGCGTTCCGGTGCAGAGCGCGGCGCTCAGCGGCGTTGACAGCCTTTACTCGATCGTCCAGATGCCGCGCGGCATCCCCGTCGGCACGCTGGCGATAGGCAAAGCGGGCGCGGCCAATGCGGCACTGCTGGCCGCCCAGATTCTGGCACTGCACGATACCGAGCTGGCGTCACGCCTGGCAGGCTGGCGACAGGCGCAAACTGATGACGTGCTGAATAATCCGAATCCGCAGGAGGAAGCATGAAGCCGGTTTGCGTATTAGGTAACGGTCAACTGGGGCGCATGCTGCGTCAGGCGGGCGAGCCGCTGGGCATCGCCGTTTACCCTGTCGGGCTGGATGCCGAGCCGCAGGCGCTGCCGATCCAACAAAGCGTGATAACAGCGGAGATCGAGCGCTGGCCCGAAACCGCTCTGACGCGCGAGCTGGCGAGCCACTCTGCCTTCGTTAATCGCGATATTTTTCCTCTTCTCGCCGATCGCCTGACGCAGAAGCAGCTTCTCGATCGGCTGGGTCTCGCCACCGCGCCGTGGCAATTGCTGGAAAATACGAGCCAGTGGCCGCAGGTTTTCGCCTCCCTCGGTGAGCTGGCTATCGTTAAACGCCGCACCGGCGGCTACGACGGCCGGGGCCAGTGGCGTCTGCACGTCAATGAAACCGAAACGCTTCCCGCCGACTGCTACGGCGAATGTATCGTTGAACAGGGAATTCATTTCTCTGGTGAGGTTTCGCTGGTTGGCGCACGCGCGCATGACGGCCGTACCGTCTTCTATCCGCTGACGCATAACCTGCACCAGGATGGCATCCTGCGTACCAGCGTAGCGTTGCCGGAGCCGGACAGCGCACGTCAGCGTCAGGCCGAAAAGATGCTGTCAGCCATTATGCATGAGCTTAATTACGTTGGCGTGATGGCGATGGAGTGTTTCATCGTCCCGGAAGGATTGCTGATCAATGAACTGGCGCCGCGCGTACACAATAGTGGACACTGGACGCAAAATGGCGCGTCGATTAGCCAGTTTGAACTGCACCTGCGTGCCATCCTTGATCTGCCGATGCCCAAACCTGTAGTGAGTTCCCCTGCGGTGATGATCAACTTAATCGGCACGGCGGTGAATTTGCAGTGGCTGGCACAACCGCTGGTCAACCTTCACTGGTATGAAAAAGAAGTTCGCCCCGGACGTAAGGTCGGTCACCTGAATCTTTGCGATCCGTCGGCAGACGCCATTACCCGGACGCTGGACGCGCTGGCAACCACCTTGCCAGCGGAATATCACCATGGTTTGCAATGGGCGCAGGCGCGTCTGCAAGAGGAAATGATAAATAAAAGTGCATAACTATACTTAAGTATGGCTATCTTCGGGCGTCAGAACACCGTATTGTATCTGCAACAAGAAAGATAAATACCTTTTATAATTATAATGTTAAGTTTTTAATTGCCAACTACCAGGGAAATCATTTAAACAGACACCACGTCAGTTTATCTTAACAATAAGAGGGAGCAGCCAGTCTGCTCCCTCTGTTTTTCCCCTCTCACTCACCTCCCCTCCCTGTCCGCCTCTTTTCAGCGCGGGTGTGTCGTAAGCTTGCCATTTTCATCACGCCATCAGGTTACATAAGTTTCCCTATGCTGTTAGATGAATTTTGAAAGTTATGATAAAGTTGTTAATCGTTCAGGAAAGCATTCACCTTTCAGGGAGGCAGTACCGTGTTGAAATCATTTTTTGCCGATAATGCAATCAATGCAGCGATAAAGGAGGATCTTGAAAGCGAACTGGCGACCTATCCGAACATCAAATATGCCTACGCCATTATGAATAAGCGTAATCCTGCTGATTTTTCTATTATTTCAAACAGAAAAGAGTGGTTTAAGGTTTACGTTGAGAACAACTTTCAGTTTATCGACCCTGTTTTGATTACTGCGCTTTATCGGTTAACGCCGTTTTCATGGGATGAAAACCTCCAGCTTAACCAGGGCGTTAAAGTGCCCAAACTTTTTGATATGGCAAGAAATCACGGCATTATCAATGGTTATACTTTTGTCGTGCATGATAATAATAATAATCTTGCCGTGCTTTCAATTATGCTGGATAAAGACTGCGATGATAATGCAGAAGAAACGATTAAAAGCCAGAAAGATCGTCTTCAGATGATATTAATCACCACGCATGAAAAACTGACGAAACACTATCAGGAACAAACCAGTAAAAAAGATTTTGAAGAGATGAATGCCAGAGAAATCTTCTCTAAACGTGAAAATGAAATTATTTACTGGGCGAGCCTGGGCAAATCCTATCAGGAGATTGCGATAATTCTTGGCATCAAGCTGACCACCGTGAAATTTCACGTTGGTAACGCCGTTAAAAAGCTGGGCGTTACCAATGCAAAACACGCGATACGGCTTGGCATTGAGCTACAGCTGATCAGACCCGTCCCTCTTGATGGGAAATGAGAGCGGCCAGCCATCAAGTTTCGCGCTGCACGGTAATGCTCTGGCTTTAACCAGCTCAATCAGCGTACGCTGGTTGGCATCATCAACCGGCATAAAGATAAGGTGAATCTTTTGATCTTTCTCCGAAAGACCCTCTTCAACTTCTGAAACCGCCCAGCCGGAGCGTTTAAAAATAATATACATCGGATGGCTGACAATAGCGTAAATGCCCTCATAACCAAAATGGCGCGCGTAATTTATCATTGACAAAAAAAGCAGCGCGCTAACCGGCTGATGCTGTAAAGCAAGCGACTTAATCCTTCCTTTATCAATAAAAAGACGACTGGCTTCAACATAATTCCCTTCAGGCAGTTCTATTTTTTTGAAATAGCTTTTGAAGGTTCCAAGGATCATATTATTAAACTGCAATTCAATGAACCTTACACCGCACACGGACAGATTGTTGTATAACCCGAGAATATAATTTGTACGATAATTATCATATTCGTCATATTCCATGTTATTTTCACTGTTAACAATCCAGTTGAGACGATCCTTGAATACCTTCTTCCTTAATGTAAATAGCTCTTTTGATCTTGCTTCAGATAATAAACCATGATTTACATCAAATAATTCAAGCATTTCAATTTATTCCATTCTCAATTTTATCATCACTGAGTCGTGATTCCCCTGTGGGAAAAAATGTATCAGATAGTTATCTTTGAGTAAATTTGAAAACGCTTTTTGGAAGCAGAAAACTTAAGTTTTACTTTTGTTTCAACCGCTAGCAGTCATAAAAAACGGGCCGTTGCGGCCCGACATTTATGATGCGTTATAGCTGCGGAACAGCGCTTTGCCTTTGATCAGCCGCCCGCCCAGCCAGCCGCCGCACAGCGACAGCAGTATTGCGCCGGTTAACGGCAATGCCAGCCATAACACAAAATCAGGCTGCCAGGGGAAATCGAAAACTTTACGCTGCAACCCCCACAGCGCCGCTTCTGCGCCGGCGGCAGCGGCCAGGCCGGATACGCCGCCCAGCAGAATGAACTCCCACCAGAGGGTGCCGCGCAGCAGTTTCTTCCCGGCGCCCAGCGTGCGGTAGACCACCAGTTCCTGCCTGCGCTGGCGCATTCCCACCTGAATTTGCGCCAGCAACAGCAGTACGCCGCAGGCGGTCACCAGCACCACCATGACCTCCAGCGCCTGGCTGACCTGCGCCATCACCTGACCCGTTTGCTTCAACAGGCTGCCAATATCAAGCAGGCTGAGCGTCGGGAAAGCGCGATTGAGCTGAGCCAGCAGCGCCGTGTTGCCATCAAGCCGGAAGCTGGTAAGCCAGGTCTGCGGCTGCGCATCCAGCGCGCCGGGAGGGAAAATAAAGAAGAAGTTAGGCCGCAGGCTTTCCCAGTCCACTTTACGCAAGCTGCTGATTTTGGCAGTAAAGGTTTGCGTATCACCGGTAAAAGTCAGCGTGTCACCCAGCTTCACGCCCAGCCTGTCGGCCAGTGCTTCCTCCATCGAAACCTCGCCCTGTTTCGGCGGCCAGCTACCTGCGGTTAACGGATTATGCTCCGGCCGCTGCGCCTGCCAGGTGAGGTTAAGTTCGCGTTGCAGCGCATTATCCAGCGACGGATCGGCTTTCCGTTGATTGATTTCGGTTAAACGTACGCGCGCGATCGGGTAAAAGGTTTGCGGCTCAACCTGATGCTGTTCAAGGAAAGTTTTGACCTGCGGCACCTGTTCGCGCGTCAGATTAAGCAGAAAGTAGTTCGGGCTCTCCGGCGGAAGCTGCTGTTGCCAACGATCGAGCAGATCGCCACGCATCACCAGCAGCAGCGCCAGTAGCATAAAGGACAGAGAGAAAGTCGCAAGCTGGCTGAGCGTGGTCCACGGCTGGCGCAGCAGACGATTTACCGCCAGACGAAACGCCATGTTGCGCACCACCAGCCGCCGCAAAATGAGTAGCCCGCCCCAACCCAAACCGCCCAGCAGAAGCGAAAGCAGTACGATGCCCGCTATCAGTACCCACAGCATTTTGCTGCCGCCGACCAGCATCGCCAGCAGAGCGACAATCACCAGCGCCGTTATCGGAAGAAAGACCTTTAACGGCCAGACGTTAGCAACCGCGTCCCGTCGCAGCACGCGCAGCGGCTGTGTGGCAAGCAGCAGTTTATAAGGACGCAACCCCACCAGCAGCGAAATAATAAACAGCGAGCCGATCGCCCATAACCATGGCCAGCCGCTGGCGGGCGGAAGCTCGCCGGGCAGGACGGGCCTCAGCATATGCAGCAGTACAATTTCGAATCCCTTACCGCACAGGCTGCCAAAAGTGGCTGCCAGCAGCAGCACCGCCAGCCACTGCCCGACAATCAGCTTTCGCAGCGCGGCGCGGTTCGCGCCCAGCGTTTTCAGCACCGCAACCAAATCATAACGGCTGCGGCAGTAGTGATTCATGGCCACCGCCACCGCCGCGATGGCCAGCATCAACGTCAGCAACGCCGACAGCAGCAGGAACTGACTGGCACGCTGCATGGATTTGCCCAGCGCGTCCTCGGAGTTCTCAATGCTTATCCAACGCTGATCCGGTTTAATATTTGAGGCGATAAAACTATCGTAGCGGCCGAGCTGTTCGGGTGTCCCGGTAAACTTATAGCGCCATGTCAGGCGGCTGCCGGGCTGAATCGCACCGGTTTTTTCTACATCGGCAAGGTTCATCAGCAGCCGCGGCGCGGTCTGAAAGGGATTAAAACCGGCGTCAGGCTCCTGAATAACCTCGCCCGCGATTCGCAGCGTGGTATCGCCTACGTCGAGGTTTCCGCCTGATTTAAGATTGAGCAGCGCCAGCAGCCTTGGCGCCGCCAGCACCGTTCCGGCTTTGGGTTTCAGGCCCGCTGGCGCCGTACTCAGCGCACCAAACATCGGATAGAGGTCGTCTACGGCTTTAACCGACGCCAGCTGCGGCGTATCGCCCGCGAAGGTCATGGTCATAAAGGTGAGCTGTCTGGCTACGGTCAGCCCCGATTGCCGCGCTTCATCCAGCCATGCCTGCGGCACCTCACGCGAGCTTTGTAACGTGCGGTCGCCCGCCATATAGTCGCGGCCCTGCTGCGTCAGCCCTTTTTCCATGCGGTCACTGAGCGACCCTAACGCCAGCACGCAGGCAACCGCCAGCGTCAGCGCCAGCCAGACGATCAGCAGTGACGGCGATCGCCACTCCCGCCAGAACCACCGCCAGATCATGCTTCCTCCCATAGCTTGCCGTCACGCACCCGCAGCCGCCGGTCGCAACGCGCGGCCAGCTGCTCGTCATGCGTCACCAGGATCAGCGTGGTGGCGAAGTCTCTGTTGAGGGAGAACAGCAGATCGGCTATGCGATCGCCGGTTTTGCGGTCAAGGTTGCCGGTTGGCTCATCGGCAAACAGTAGTGCAGGACGGCCGCTGAAGGCGCGCGCCAGCGCCACGCGCTGCTGTTCGCCCCCTGAAAGCTGAGAAGGTAAATGCGTTAAACGCTCTGCCAGACCAAGCTGCGCCAACAGCGCTTTTGCCTGGTCGCGGCTCTGCTTATCACTCTCGCCGCGCAGCAACGCGGGGAGCTGTACGTTTTCCAGCGCATTAAGCGTTGGCACCAGCATAAAAGACTGAAAAACAAATCCCACGCTTTGCGCCCGTAAATTCGCGCGCTGTTCTTCATCCATCTGATGCAGCGGTGAACCGAGCAGAAAGACCTCGCCTTCGCTCCCGTCATCCAGTCCGGCAAGAATACCCAGCAAGGTCGATTTTCCCGACCCCGATTCGCCAATTAGCGCAATAGTTTCAGCAGGTTTGACAACCAGCTCAACTCCGGTAAGGATGGAAAGCTGATGATCCCCCTGACCGACGGACTTACTAAGACGATGAACTTCAATACTGTTTTCCGCTGGCATTTTCCTTTCCTGTTATTATTGGCTCTGTTTACACTGCGTGTGGCGGCGGCTGATACGCTGCTGGTGCTGGGCGACAGCCTGAGCGCGGGGTATCGCATGTCCGCAACCGTGGCGTGGCCGGCATTACTGAATGATAAATGGCAAAAATCGCCGGTCATCGTCAATGGCAGCATTAGCGGCGATACGGCGACGCAGGGGCTGGCGCGTCTGCCTGCGCTGCTGAAGCAGCATCAGCCTCGTTGGGTGCTGATCGAGCTGGGCGGCAACGACGGTCTGCGCGGCTTCCCGCCGCAAAGCATTGAGAAAGATCTCAGCGCAATCATTACCCAGGTTAAGGCTGCGAACGCGCAGCCGCTGCTGATGCAGGTGCGTTTGCCAGTAAACTATGGCCGCCGCTATACGGAATCGTTCAGCGCCATGTACCCAAGGCTGGCAAAAACTTTTTCGATCCCGCTGCTGCCCTTTTTCATGGAGCAGGTCTATCAAAAACCGGAGTGGATGCAGCAGGATGGAATTCATCCGAATCCTGATGCACAACCGTTCATTGCCGACGTCATGGCAAAAGAACTGGCCCCTCTAGTTAAGCATGAGTGACCCGTTAACTGACGGATTCACAGGTAAAGTTATGCAAAAAAATATTGTCATTACCGGCTGTTCGAGCGGAATTGGTCTGGTCGCCGCCAACGATCTGCTGCGTCGCGGCTATCGCGTCCTGGCCGCCTGTCGAAAACCGGAAGATGTTCAACGCATGAATGCGCTGGGCTTTACCGGCATCGAGCTGGATTTAAACGACAGCGCCAGCGTGGCGCGTGGCGCCGCAGCGATCCTCCGGCAGTGCGATAACCGCCTCTACGCGCTGTTCAATAACGGCGGCTATGGCGTTTATGGCCCGCTGGCGACGCTGTCACGCGAGCAGATGGAGCGGCAGTTTGCCACCAACGTTTTTGGCGCGCACCAGCTCACTATGCTGCTGCTTCCCGCCCTCAAAGCCAGCCCGCAGGCTCGAATTATTAACACCAGTTCGGTGCTGGGGCTGATTTCCACACCCGGTCGCGGCATGTACGCCGCCAGCAAATACGCGCTTGAGGCCTGGTCTGACGCGTTGCGTATGGAACTGCACGGCAGCGGCGTGCGGGTCAGTCTGATTGAGCCGGGCCCGATTAAAACCCGCTTCACCGATAACGTTAGCCAGGGCGAGCAGGATAAGCCAGTGAAGAATCCCGGCATCGCCGCACGTTTCACTCTGCCGCCTGAGGCAGTTTTGCCGAAATTACGCCATGCTTTAGAGAGTAAACATCCGCGATTGCGCTATCCCGTAACCCTCGTCGCCCATACGATGTCGATATTACGCCGTTTGCTTCCGGGCTGGATGCTGGATCGCATTTTGCGCGGGAAATAGCCACACAGCGGCAAAAAGACTTGAAGCGCGCCGTGGCGCCCCCATAAAGTAACAAACTCTGATTGCGAGACGAATGCATGTCACCACAAGCTGCCATTATTACTATTGATGAAACCAACCTGCACGAGACGCTTGAGCAGTCCATGCAGGTGCCGGTCCTGTTCTATTTCTGGTCTGCACGCAGCCAGCACTGTCAGGAGCTGACGCCGGTACTTGAACGCCTGGCGCAGGAGTATGCCGGACAGTTCGTGCTTGCCGAGCTGGATTGCGACGCGCAACCGGCCGTTGCCCAGCAGTTTGGCCTGCGTTCAATCCCCACCGTCTATCTTTTCCAGAACGGTCAGCCTGTGGATGGTTTCCAGGGGCCGCAGCCAGAAGAGGCCATTCGCGCGCTTTTGCATAAGGTTCTGCCGAAAGAGGAAGAGCTGAAGGCGCAGGAGGGCATGAAACTGATGCAGGAAGGCAAGGTGCTGGATGCCCTGCCGCTACTGAAGGATGCCTGGACACTCAGCAACAAAAACAGCGAGATGGGCTTTCTTCTGGCAGAAGCGCTTATTGCCCTGAATCGCAGTGACGAAGCCGAAACCGTTCTGGCCGAGGTGCCGTTACAGGATAAAGATACGCGTTACCAGGGGCTGATTGCGCAGATCGATCTGTTAAAGCAGGCCGCGGATACGCCTGAAATCCAGCAGCTTCAGCAGCAGAGCGCAGCGGATCCGGAAAACGCGCAGCTTGCCACGCAGCTGGCGCTGCAACTGCATCAGGTTGGACGAAACGAAGAGGCGCTTGAGCTGCTGTTCAGTCACCTGAAAAAAGATCTTGCTGCGGCAAACGGCGATGCACGTAAAATGTTGCAGGAGATCCTTGCCGCGCTTGGCACCGGTGATGCGCTCGCTGCAAAATATCGTCGGCAGCTCTACTCGCTGCTTTATTAGCGCTTCTCCGGTTCGCTCGATATAGCCAGCGAGCAGATCGTCGCGCTAAAGACAAGTGACAGGGGCCAAATGAGTTGGCCCAAGGCTTTTAACAATTGGGAGGTTAATTTATGCTCGCTGTGATACCGGTTATTATCGTTCTGGCCCTGATCGTCGTCTGGTCAGGCATAAAAATTGTTCCTCAGGGCTTTCAGTGGACGGTGGAGCGCTTTGGCCGCTATACCACCACCCTCCAGCCTGGCCTGAATCTTGTTGTGCCGTTTATGGATCGCGTGGGCCGCAAAATCAATATGATGGAGCGCGTGGTCGATATTCCCTCGCAGGAGATCATCTCTAAGGACAACGCCAGCGTCACCATCGACGCCGTCTGTTTTATTCAGGCCGTGGACGCCGCTCGCGCCGCCTATGAAGTCAGCAACCTTGAGCTGGCGATCATTAATCTGACGATGACCAATATGCGTACCGTACTCGGTTCAATGGAGCTGGATGAAATGCTGTCGCAGCGCGATAACATTAATTCGCGCCTGCTGCGTATCGTCGACGAGGCCACCAATCCATGGGGGGTGAAAATTACCCGTATTGAAATTCGCGATGTGCGTCCGCCCGCCGAGCTGATCGCCTCAATGAATGCGCAGATGAAAGCCGAACGAACCAAGCGTGCGGACATCCTGGAAGCAGAAGGCGTGCGTCAGGCAGCAATCCTGCGCGCAGAGGGCGAAAAGCAATCGCAGATCCTGAAAGCAGAAGGTGAACGCCAGTCGGCGTTTCTCCAGGCAGAAGCCCGTGAGCGAAGCGCGGAAGCCGAAGCCGCCGCAACCAGAATGGTTTCTGAGGCAATTGCCGCCGGTGACATTCAGGCCATTAACTACTTTGTGGCGCAAAACTATACTGAGGCGCTGAAGAAAATCGGTACAGCAAACAACAGCAAAATGGTGATGCTGCCGCTTGAGGCCAGTGGCCTGATGGGCTCCATTGCCGGTATTGCTGAGTTGCTGAACCAGTCCGGTAAAGAGCGGAGCCGCTAATGTTGAGCGACCTGCTAGCCAATCCCTGGCGGCTGTGGCTGACGCTCGGCGGCGCATTGCTGGCGGCAGAAATGCTGGGTGCCAGCGGTTATCTTTTGTGGAGCGGCATCGCGGCAATACTGGTGAGCCTGCTGGTCTGGCTGGTGCCGCTGCCGTGGGAGTGGCAAGGCCTCAGCTTCGCACTGTTAACGGTTTTGTCTGCGCTCTGGTGGTATCGCTGGCTTAAGGGCCGCGCCGGCAGGCAACCGCAGTCCATGCTTAATCAGCGCGGCAGCCAGCTTATCGGACAGCAGCTGACGCTGGATGAAACGCTGGTGGACGGTTTTGGCCGGGTGCGCATCGGTGACAGCGACTGGCGCGTTCAGGCCGCAGAGAACTTACCGGCGGGAACGCCCGTTACCGTGGTCGGGGTGGAAGGGATCACCCTGCAAATCATCAGGCGCACCGGCTGAACAAGGAGCAGTGACTGCCTGTACTCCGCCTGAATGTCCGGCGCGGCAGCAGCCAGCGAGATTGTTGATAATCGGACAATCGGCGCTGTCGTCGCCAGGGCAGCTTTCCGCCAGCATCAGCAGCCGTTCGCGCATTTCACTGAGTTCGCGAATATGGTTCTCGATTTCCGCAACTTTATCCAGCGTGCGCGCTTTTACGTCCGCGCTGTGTCGCCGGGGATTATTAAACAGCGCGATAAGTTCGCGACACTCTTCGAGGTTGAAGCCGACCTGGCGTGCCTGACGCAATAAAGTCAGCTCCTCAAGGTGCCTGGCGGTATAGCTCCGATAGCCGTTTTCACTGCGTAGCGGTGCGGTAACCAGCCCTTTTTCTTCGTAAAAACGAATAGCTTTGCTGGTCAGGCCGGTTTTTCGGGCGACGTCGCTGATGTTCATTCCACTCTCCTGCACTTGCGCATTTTACACCCCGTAAACAACACTCACTCAAACCACGAGTCTGCCTTAATGGCATTATATAATAATTAACGCATTCATGACATGTTATTAACGACTATCTTCACCCTTCCACACGCAAAAAAAATCAAAACTCAACAAGTTAAAAAACCAATTACACCATGCAACCTTGCATTAATTAAAAAAGAAATTACCAGCCTGTTTTTATTTACCGAAATTGCGACTTCATTATAAAATACATTTCTGGGAAATTAAAAATGGTAAGTATTTCATACAGGAGTTTTTTTATGAGCAATATGGCTTTCTGCCGCGGCTGTGGAAAAGAGATTCATAAAGATGCGGCAGCCTGCCCCGGCTGTGGAGCGCCACAAAAAACAGCGGGCACAAAGAGTAAATTAACCGCAACGCTGTTGGCTTTCTTCTTTGGCGGTTTAGGTGCGCATAAATTTTATCTGGGTAAAACGGGCCAGGGTATACTCTATCTTCTGTTCTTCTGGACGTTTATCCCGGCTCTGATTGCTTTTGTCGAATTCATTATCTATCTCTGCACTTCCGAAGAAGATTTCGCCCGCAAGTTTGGTTAAGAAAACCCCGGGAGCGTTAATGAGTCTCGCGATATTGCGGGACTTAATTTCAAAAACGTTAATAATAATTATTATAGGGAACGCCGATTTTACAGCAGCGATACGGGATAAAATATTGACCTTCCCGTTGATGGAAGGTTTATTCTGTATCACTACTGTAAAATACTTTCCGGGTTACCCCGGGATTGGGAGTCCTTATCATGTCACAGACGACCCTGCTTACGCTTGATGGCCTGTCCTGCGGGCACTGCATCAGGCGCGTAAAAGAGGCGCTGGAACAGCGCGACGACGTTCAGAATGCCGAAATCACCCTGACCGAAGCCACCGTTAACGGCAGCGCCAGCACAGAAGAGCTGATCGCCACCGTCGAAGCGGCTGGCTATCATGCCGCTTTTCTTCAGCATCCTTCTCACCCAAAGCCTGAACCGCTGGCAGACTCACTATCTCAGCCGGAAGCGCTGACAGCGGCCACTCAACAGCTTCCGGCTCAGGAGAGCGAAAGCTTCCATTTACTGATTGAGGGCATGAGCTGCGCCAGCTGCGTCAGCCGGGTGCAGCATGCGCTGCAACAGGTATCGGGCGTGCGTCAGGCGCGCGTCAATCTTGCCGAGCGAAGCGCGCTGGTGATGGGAGATACTTCGCCGCATGCGCTGACGGAAGCAGTTAAAAAAGCCGGTTATGCTGCTGAAATCATCGAAGATGATGCCAGGCGTCGTGAAAAACAGCAAAAAACGGCCATGCAGGCAACGCGTCGGTTTCGCTGGCAGGCTGCGCTGGCGCTGGCAGTTGGCATCCCGCTTATGCTGTGGGGGATGATCGGCGACAATATGATGCTGACAGAAACCAACCGCAGCGGCTGGCTTGCCGTGGGGATCCTCACGTTTTTCATTATGATTGTCGCGGGCGGTCATTTTTATCGCAGCGCGGCCAGAAGCCTGCGCAACGGTACGGCGACCATGGATACGCTGGTGGCGCTGGGTACCGGCGCGGCCTGGCTCTATTCCATTATTGTTAACCTCTGGCCGGCGGTTTTCCCACTTGAGGCGCGACATCTTTATTACGAAGCCAGCGTAATGATTATCGGATTGATCAACCTGGGTCACATGCTGGAGCAGCGTGCGCGCCAGCGCTCGTCTCAGGCGCTGGAACGCCTGCTGGATCTGACGCCGCCCACTGCGCTTGTCGTCAGTGAAGCGGGCGAAAAACAGTGCAGCCTGAGCGAGGTGGTGCCCGGCATGACGCTGCGCCTGCGTACCGGCGATCGCGTGCCGGTTGATGGTGTGATCGGTCAGGGCGAAGCCCTTCTCGATGAGGCCATGCTGACCGGTGAAGCCATGCCGCAACAAAAAACGCCGGGCGATCACCTTCACGCAGGCACGGTGATCCAGGACGGCAGCGTGCTTTTTATCGCGCAGGCCGTCGGGAAAAACACCACGCTATCGCGCATTATTAACCGCGTACGCGAAGCGCAAAGCAGTAAGCCAGAAATCGGTCAGCTGGCAGACCGCATTTCGGCGGTGTTTGTGCCTGCCGTGGTCGCTATCGCGCTGCTCAGCGCGGCGGTCTGGTATATCTTCGGCCCTGCGCCGCAGGCCGTGTACACGCTGGTTATCGCCACGACCGTGCTGATTATTGCCTGCCCCTGCGCGCTGGGTCTGGCAACGCCGATGTCGATTATTGCTGGCGTGGGGCGCGCTGCGGAATTTGGCGTACTGGTACGCGATGCCGATGCGCTTCAGCGGGCCAGTACGCTCTCAACGCTGGTGTTCGATAAAACCGGCACGCTGACCGCGGGTGAGCCGCAGGTGGTTGATATTACTTTGTTTAACAATGTCAGCGAGGAACAGGCGCTACGCTGGGCGGCCGCGCTTGAACAGGGCTCACATCATCCACTGGCGCAGGCGATCCTGGCGCGTGCAGGTCAAGCCGCGCTGCCGGATACTAAGCAATTTCGTACAATACGCGGGCTGGGCGTCAGCGGTAATGTAGACGGCATTACGCTGTTGCTGGGCAGTCGTGCCCTGATGGCGCAGCAGCAAATTGACACTTCAGCGCTGGATGAGCGTCTGGCAAAACAGGCTGGTCAGGGCATAACGCCCGTGCTGCTGGCCGCTGACGGCAAGGTGGTCGCGATGTTTTCTGTGCGCGATCCGTTACGCAAGGAGAGCGTGGCCGCGCTGGCCCGTTTGCGAGAGCAGGGATATCAACTGGTCATGCTGACCGGCGATAACGCATTAACCGCCGGGGCCATTGCCCGCGAGGCCGGACTGGATGAAGTTATTGCCGGTGTTCTGCCGGAGGAAAAAGCGGACGCGATCAAGCGTCTTCAGCAGCAGGGCAGGCAGGTGGCAATGATCGGCGATGGCATCAACGATGCGCCCGCGCTGGCGCAGGCGGATGTAAGCATCGCAATGGGTAGCGGCAGCGATGTGGCGATTGAAACCGCCGCGATGACGCTGATGCGCCACGATCTCAACGCGGTGGTGGATGCGCTGGCGATCGCCAAAGCGACGCTGCGCAATATGAAGCAGAATCTTGCAGGCGCTTTTATTTATAACGTTATCGGCATTCCGCTCGCCGCTGGCGTGCTCTATCCCTTCACCGGCACGCTGCTCAGCCCGGTAGTGGCGGGCGCGGCGATGGCGCTCTCTTCAATTACCGTGGTGAGCAACGCCAATCGCCTGATACGCTTTAAGCCGTAAGCGCCCGCAGCCAGGGCCGTTTTCTCCTGTTACTCAGCCACTTAAACCGTTAGCATGACTGAATAACGGGCTGGAGACGGACACTATGGGAAAAATATTACGCATCCTCAAAGCCTTCTGGCGCGGGCAGCCACGCTATGCTTATCCGGCGCAGGATATAAACGTCGGCGACAGCGAGTTTCATCTGGTCGGCAGCATCCATATGGGTACGCAGGGCATGATGCCCTTGCCCGCCGCCCTTCAGGCGCGTCTTGCCCGCGCTGACGCGCTGATCGTGGAAGCTGACATTACATCAGGCGCTTCTCCCTTCGGCGAAAGTGAAATTTGCCCGCCGCTCAGCACGCGCTTAACAGCGGAGGAGCTGTGCCGCCTTGAACGCCTGTGCGAAACGGTGGCGATTGCGCCTGAAGCGATCGATACGCTTTCCGGATGGCAGATTGCATTGATGCTTCAGGCGCAGCAGGCGCAACGCCTTGGTCTGCGGACAGAATACGGCATTGATATGCAGCTCCTTAACGCCGCGCGCGCGCAGCAGAAGCAGGTAATTGAGCTTGAAGGCCCGGCAGCGCAGCTGGCGCTGCTTCAGGCGCTGCCCGATAACGGTCTGTCGCTGCTGCGCGATACGCTGGAGCACTGGGACACCAATGCGCGGCTGCTGCAAACCATGATGAGCTGGTGGCTGGAAAGGCCGCCTCGCGGCGCTGCCATGTTACCCAGCACCTTTAATAATGCGCTTAACGACGTGCTGATGCTTCAGCGTAATCAGCGCTGGAGTGAAATGTTACCAGCGCTGCCCGCGGGAAACTATGTCGTGGCCGTCGGCGCGCTACACCTTTATGGCGATGGCAATCTGCCTGAATTACTGAAAAATAACGGGTAAACAGCGTAAGGATCTTCACGATGACGCCAGCGGTAAAACTCCTTGAAAAAAACAGTATTCCCTTTCAGCTTCACGCGTACGAACATGACGCAAACGAAGCAAATTTTGGCGATGAGGCGGTGCGAAAATTGAACCTCAACGCCGAACAGGTTTATAAAACTCTGCTGGTTGCCCTGAACGGGGACAATAAAACGCTGGCCGTGGCGGTCACGCCGGTCGCCGGCCAGCTGGATTTAAAAAAGGTTGCCAAAGCATTTGGCGAAAAAAAAGTGGAAATGGCCGATCCGCAGATTGCCCAGCGCACCACCGGCTATTTGCTGGGCGGTATCAGTCCGCTGGGGCAGAAAAAGCGTTTACCCACCGTGATTGATGCGCCCGCGAAGGCCTTCGCCACTATTTTTGTTTCCGGCGGCAAACGCGGCCTGGATATTGAACTGTCGCCGCAGGATCTGGCCCGTCAGTTGAGCGCCCTTTTCGCCGACATCTCCCGCCGCGATTAAACCGGCTGCTGGGCCAGCAGATGATCGATCATCCAGCGACCCGCCGGGCCGGGCGGCGTGCGGCGGGACCAGGCCGCGTCAAGCGCAATGTGCTGCGGCCAGCCTTGCAGCGGTAGTTCGCGCAGCACGTGGTGCCCGAAGCGGGTAACCATCCATCGCGGCAGTATGCTCCAGCCAAACCCCTGCTCAGCCATCTCCAGCAGCAGCAGGTAGGAGGGCGCAGACCAGACCTTACCGGTTTGTCGTCGACCTTGCTCAACCCATGTATTCAGGCAGAGCTGGCGCACCGTTTTCAGTGCCGCTTCACTGATGTTCTCCTGCTGTGCCAGCGGATGCGCCTGATGCAACCAGATCGCCATTTCCGCATCTACCTGAAGCCGCGCGGTCGCAATATCGCCGGGGTAAAACGGCTGTGCGCCAATGACCGCCAGGTGCGCCCTGCCCGACTGGAGAATATCGATGGCGTCGGCATCTTCAGCGATCATGCATTCAAACTCGATATCCGGGTAGCGCTCAGCAAAGCGCGTCAACAGCCGCTCGTGATAAACCGTCTGCCAGAAATCGGATACCACCATGCTCAGGCAGGGTTCCACCTCACCCGCCAGCCGAACGGCCAGCGTATCAAGCTGCACGCTCGCCGACAGAATTTCACGTACCTGCGCCAGCGCGCGTTTGCCGTTTTCCGTCAGCAGCGGATAGCGCCCCTGGCGATCAAAAAGCGTAAAGCCCAGGTCAGCCTCCAGATTTGCCACCGCCGCGCTGATGGTGGACTGGCTTTTACGCAGCGCACGGGCCGCGGCGGAAAAAGAACCGCTTTCGACCGTCTGAACAAAGGCTTCCAGGGATTCAGGAGAGTAACGCATTAACATATCGCTTTTATCGATGGATATTCGTTTCATCTTAGCAAAAAAGTGGCAGAGAATGGCAGGCCTGACTTATCAGGAGAAATTATGCGTACCTGGAATATTAAAACGCGCGTTATTCACGCCGTTGGCTACGAGAGCGTGGCGATTTTGCTACTGGCGCCTGCTGCGGCCTGGGCTCTGGATAAGCCGCTTTTTCAAATGGGTTCCCTGGCCGTCATGCTCTCCACCGTGGCGATGATCTGGAACGTTATTTATAACGCCGGATTCGATAAACTCTTCCCCCGTGATAAGGTTACGCGCGGCCTTGCGCTGCGCGTGCTACAGGCGCTGGGCTTCGAGGGCGGATTTATCCTGATCGGTCTGCCGATTGCCGCCGCGATGCTCGGCATCTCACTGGGGCAGGCGCTGTTAATTGAGATCGCATTTTTCCTTGCTTACCTTCCTTATACCGTTTTTTATAACTGGCTTTTCGACCTGCTCCATGCGCGATGGCTTAAATATAAAATGTGCCGCTCGCAGTAAAGCAAACGGCCCTCTCCAGGAGGGCCGTTTTAACGGTTCAACGCATCGCGGTAAATATTTTTGGCAGATGCCATTTTTTATGCGGTGCAGGCTTCTCTTCCTCCTGCTGCGGTTTTTCCTGATAAACAATTTCGCCTTTCGGCTCAAATGCACTGGCATCCAGCGGTGAGTGGCTCTGAATATATTGCTTGAGCACTTCAGCATCGACAAAACCGGTGTTCACATAGCCAGGCAGTTTATCAATGGCAGGATAGCCGTCGCCACCGGTGGCGTTGAAGCTGAGCGTCGCCATGCGGTAAGTTTTTTCATCTTCAAGCGGTTTACCGTTGATCTTCACCGCGCTGACGCCCGTTCCGTCGGCCACCAGGCTGACGTTGGCGAATTGCGCATAGCCTCCTGAATCGACCTTAATATTCGCCACCACGCCCAGATATTTTTTCACCTCGCTGCCTTTCATATCGGCATAGACCACGGTGTTGCCAAACGGCTGCACTTTGAGCACGTCCTTATAGGTGATGGCGCCCGCCTCGATAGAGTCACGCACGCCGCCGCCGCTCATTACCGCAAAGTCGGCGTCGGTTCGCGCCATTTGCGCAGCCAGCAGCACGCGCGCCAGATTGGTTTGTTTGAAACGCACTTTGCTGCGATCGCCTTCAAGATGACCGTTAACGCTGCCGATCTTCACGCCCAGTTGCGCTTCACCTTTTTTCTGGAACGGCGTCAGCAGCTTCATCATCCCCGGATTTTTGGCGATCTCCTGCGTGTAGTTAATCCAGCTGCTGCTGCCATCGGCGTTTTTCACCTTATGGCGCAGGTTAATCGGTACAAGTTCATAATGCTCAAGCGTCAACTTGCCGTTGAGGAAGGTGAAATCGGCGCGGCCAATGTATTTTCCCCACTCATGCGCCTGCACAATCCAGGTGCCATTTTGCTGGTCCGGTTGGCATGGCGTGCCCGGCACATAGTCAGCCTGCTTAACGTTTGGCTTCGCCATGCAGACCGGATCCTGGGAATGCCCTCCCACAATCATATTCAGATAGCCTGCCGGCAGCGCGCGGGCCATTTCCACATCGCCAGGCGCATTGGAGCCATGCTGGCCGTTATCGTAATGCCCCATATGGGTGGCCGCGATGATGACGTCCGGCTTCTCTTTTTTCCGCAACGCCTCAACAACGGATTTGGCTTCGTCAGCAGGTTTGCGGAATTCCATATCGGTAAAGAATTCCGGGTTGCCAATTTTGGCCGTGTCGTCGGTGGTCAGGCCGATGACGGCGATTTTGAGTCCCATACGGTTAAACAATGCGTAAGGCTGGAACAGCCGTTTTCCGGTGCTTTTTTGATAGATATTGGCGGAAAGCAGCGGGAACTTGGCCCACTTTTGCTGTTGACGCAGCACCGTGAGCGGATTGTCGAACTCGTGGTTGCCAATCGCCATGGCATCATAGCCAATCAGGTTCATGCCGCGAAAGTCAGGTTCGGCGTCCTGTAAATCGGACTCCGGCACGCCGGTATTGATGTCGCCGCCGGAGAGGATCAGCACCTGCCCACCATGCGCCTGCACGTCGTAGCGGATCTGATCCATCATGGTTTTTTGTGCCGCCAGCCCATACTCGTCGTGTTCATTATTCCAGAAGCGGCCATGATGATCGTTGGTGTGCAGCACGGTGAATTTGTAAACGTGATCCTTTACCCACGCGTGCGCTGCCGCCGGAACGCTGAGCGCAATCACCAAAACCAGCGACATTTTTTTCATCAAAAACACGGTAAATCTCCTTGTTAATAAAACGACAGAGCGAAAAGCATGACTGAAATTTAACACTATTCTCTGAATTTTATTGTGACACTTCGGCGATTATGATGCAGGATTATCTGACGAGAGTATAAAAGAAGCGCTTTTGACCTCGCTGTTTCTGCTTTAAGTGCTTCATTTGTACCAAATCCTCCCTTACAAGGCCTGACCTGACATACTTACCGTTTTACTGTCTGCCCGCAGTGAAAATCTACCGTTCGCCCTGTGGATAATTGCTCTTCGTGCCCTGCCTTTCACTGGCGTCATCAAGCCTGCCTGCCGATAAGATCGAAAAATCCCTTTCCCGATCGTTTCTTCGTTCATTGATTGTTTTTTTAACTTTTTAGCCGTTTAAGTCAAGCGCCGCTGGCGAATATGCCTTACACTAAATAATTACAATCAGACACATTTGCATACACAAGGAGACAAGCATGCATCACACCACTCCGCTTATCACCACTATTGTTGGAGGGCTGGTTCTTGCCTTTCTCCTTGGCATGATCGCCAACCGTCTCAGGATATCGCCGCTGGTGGGATATCTGATGGCCGGCGTGCTGGCGGGCCCGTTTACCCCCGGCTTTGTCGCTGATACTAACCTGGCGCCGGAACTGGCTGAGTTAGGCGTGATTTTGCTGATGTTTGGCGTTGGCCTGCACTTCTCCCTGAAGGATTTGATGGCGGTAAAGACGATTGCCATTCCCGGCGCAATTGCGCAGATCGCCGTGGCGACGCTGCTGGGAATGGGGCTTTCGGCCGCGATGGGCTGGCCCTGGCTGACCGGGCTGGTGTTTGGGCTGTGTCTTTCAACCGCCAGTACGGTGGTGCTGCTGCGCGCCCTTGAGGAACGCCAGTTAATTGACAGCCAGCGCGGACAGATTGCCATTGGCTGGCTGATTGTCGAAGACCTGGTGATGGTACTGGCGCTGGTACTGCTGCCCGCCATTGCCGGGATGTTTGAAGAGGGCAACGCCAGCCCGGGTCTTATCCTGTTCGATCTGCTGATCACCATTGGTAAGGTGGCGGCCTTTATGGTGCTGATGATGGTGGTGGGCCGTCGCGTCGTGCCGTGGATTCTGGCACGCAGCGCCGCGACCGGCTCCCGTGAACTCTTTACCCTTGCCGTGCTTGCTCTGGCGCTGGGCATTGCGTTTGGCGCGGTAGAATTTTTTGATGTTTCCTTTGCGCTCGGCGCGTTTTTTGCCGGTATGGTGCTGAACGAATCTGAACTGAGCCATCGCGCCGCGCACGACACGCTGCCGCTTCGCGATGCGTTTGCCGTGCTGTTTTTCGTGTCGGTGGGCATGCTTTTTGACCCGATGGTGCTGGTAAACGAGCCGCTGGCGGTGATGGGCGTACTGGCCATTATTGTTGTCGGCAAATCCCTTGCCGCGCTGCTGCTGGTGCGCCTGTTTGGCCATTCAAAACGCACCGCGCTGACCATTTCGGTGAGCCTGGCGCAGATCGGCGAATTCGCATTTATTCTTGCCGGGCTGGGGATCTCGCTGAAGCTGCTGCCTGATGAAGGACGAAACCTGGTGCTGGCGGGTGCGATCCTCTCGATTATGCTCAATCCCATTCTGTTTGCCGTGCTCCAGCGCTATCTTGATAAGACCGAAACCATTGAAGAGCAGACACTGGAAGAGGCGATCGAAGAAGAGAAGCAGATCCCGGTTGATATCTGCGGACATGCTGTGGTGGTAGGTTACGGGCGCGTCGGCAGCCTGTTGGGCAAGAAACTGCTTGAGCAGGGCGTGCCGATTGTGGTGGTCGAGAACAGCCGAAGCCGCGTCGAGGCGCTGCGGGAACAGGGCATTAAGGCGGTTTTAGGTAACGCTGCACGACCAGAAATCATGGAGCTGGCCTGCCTGAACTGCGCGCGCTGGTTGCTGCTGACCATCCCGAACGGCTATGAAGCCGGTGAAGTGGTGATCGCCGCACGCGAAAAATACCCCACCATCGAGATTATTGCCCGCGCGCACTATGACGATGAAGTTGACTACATTACCGAGCGTGGCGCCAACGGGGTGGTGATGGGCGAACGTGAAATTGCCAGCAGTATGCTGACGCTGATGAAGGTGGATGCGACGTACGATCCGCAGCAGTGCCCCATCTGACGGTTCCGTCCCCCGCCGGGGGACGGACTCTCCTGTTACCTTTCCCAGTAAGACTCTTCCAGGCTGTCTTCCCGCTCCGGCAGGCCGCGCGTCAGGCGCGGCGAATGCTGGTTGAGCACCTGATAGCTGACGCGATTGGCGTACTTGCACACCTGCGCCAGCGATGAGTAGGTCAGATAGTTACGCCCATGCTTGCTCGAATTCGGCACGTTCGAGCGGTGATAGTTGTTGGCGGTGATATCGTGGAGCAGTGCCGCCAGTGCACCGTCGCCTGCGCCGTTGGTATTCATAATTTTCTCCGGGCCGCCCATATAGGGCGCGATATGGGAGAAAATACGCAGCGGCTGCTGACAATCCTGATGGCGCATGGCGCGGCTGAACTCATACTGATTGAATTCCGGGATCGCGCCGGGCAACAGCGGATGCTGCGTTTTCCGTTTCCCCTCTTCTTCGGTGAAACCCGCCATATAAAGGCCATTCGGCCCGGCGGTGCACAACACCAGATCCACCCAGTCCAGCGCAATGTTCGCCGCCTGAAGCGGATCGCTGAGGCCGGTGAGCGCCTCCGCCTCCTCTTCGTTCATTGCCACAACGGAGACGTGCTCGCGCAGAAACTCGCGCCAGAAGCCCGGATTATCGCCGATCACGTATTTCGTGCCGAGCGTCAGCACCACCGGCACGTTATATTTTTTCGCCCAGGCGATGGCCTGCATAGTGGCGTCCGGCATCGGCTCGCCCGGCTTGCAGCGCACCAGATAGGAAGTCAGTACCAGCGCCGATGCGCCGGCAATCACCTCTTCAGGAATGCTTTCACGTCGGAGCTGGTTCATCATTCCCGGACTGATCGCAAAGGTACGTTCGCCTTGTTCGCCAATCAGCGTAAAACAGCGCCCTATCGCGCCCTCAACGCCCTGAAGGTAGTTCAGATCGGTACGGCTGGAGGTGTTGCAGAGATAGCGGTAGGCGTAGCCACCGATCTGCACGTTGCTGCACATCACGCCCAGCAGCACGGAGCGATCGTCCGCCAGCACCGAGTAGTTGTGCAGCGTATTGCCAATGGTGCCGCCCGCGAACTGATGCGTAATCAGTTTCTCCCGCGTCAGTTCGGCGTAAAGCGCTTCCGCCACGTCGTCTTCAATCACCAGCGAATGCCCCGGACTGAGTCCGTAACGGGCAATAAACGCGTCGTCCACTTTGGCTTCAATATCCACCAGCGTCTGATCGATGCCAACAATCCAGCTGTTCGCCACTTCACTTTCGGGCAGGGCCTGCTTGAGCAGCGGATCGCGCGCGCTGACCGGAAAATAGTGCTTTGACTTACGCTTGCCGGGAAATTTCATACTGCTTTCTCTGATCGTTTACCAGGTCGACCATCATGTCGATATGCAGCGCGTCGTCATTGAGCGCCGGAATATATTCAAATTTCGTGCCGCCCGCATGCAGGAAGAACTCGCGGTTCTGCTCGCTGATCTCTTCCAGCGTTTCCAGGCAGTCGGCCGAAAAGCCAGGGCTCATAATCTGTACGTGTTTAATGCCTTTCGACGGCAGCGACTTCATGGTTTCATCGGTGTAAGGTGTCAGCCAGGGCTCACGGCCAAAGCGCGACTGGAAGGTCAGCATCGCCTGCTCGCTGTTCAGCCCCAGCGACGCCTTCAGCGCTTCGCTGGTGTCAAAGCAACGCTGTGGGTAGTCGTCACCTTCGTTGGCGAAACGTTGCGGAATGCCGTGAAACGACATGACCAGCAGGTCGGGCCGGCCGTGCGTGGCGAAAGAGCGCTCAACCGACGCCTTCAGCGCAGCGATATAAGTCGGATGTTCCGCATAATCGCGAATAAAATGCACCGACGGCAGACTGCGATAGCCTGCAAAGACAGCGGTAATCCCATCCCAGACGGCGCCGACGGTTGAGCAGGAAAACTGTGGATAAAGCGGCAGCACAATAAGACGGGTGACGCCCTGCACCATCAGTTCGTCGATGGCGCTCTTCAGGCTTGGCTTACCGTAGCTCATTCCCAACGCCACAGGCATGTCGAGTTTTGCCGCCAGCGCGTCACGCTGCCGTTTGCTGTAGACCATCAGCGGCGATCCTTCGTCCATCCAGACAGAGGCGTACAGCTTCGCCACGCGCGGGGAACGAATCGGTAAGATCGCGCCGTTCAGAACAGGCCACCACAGCCAGCGCGGCGTATCAACAACGCGTTTATCACTAAGAAACTGTTTCAGGTAGCGCTTCACGGCAGGCGTGGTCGGCGCTTCAGGTGTGCCAAGGTTAACCAATAGTACGCCAGGAGTATCTTGCCTCATCATCATTCCTTAGTCGGCAAAAGCAGGGATAAAACGAAAACTATTCTAGCGGAAAATGGCGGGGGAAAAACCTGTTGCAGCAACAGGGCCGGTCAACTGCCGGCCCTGTTAAGATTAACCGAGGATTTTAGCCAGCTCGGCGCTGACTTCGGACACGTTGCGGGTGCCGTCGATTTTGTGATACGCCGTGTTGCCCGCATCGGCTTCTTTGCGGTAGTAGCTGATCAGCGGCGCGGTCATCTCATGGTATTCCACCAGACGCTTACGCACGGTTTCTTCCTGATCGTCTTTGCGCGTGGTCAGCGCTTCGCCGGTGACGTCGTCTTTGCCCTCTTCCTTCGGTGGATTGAAGGTGACGTGATACACGCGGCCTGATGGCGCATGGACGCGACGGCCCACGATACGCTCAACGATCAGCGCGTCCGGCACGTCGAACTCCAGCACGTTATCCACTTTAATGCCCGCTTCCTTCATCGCATCCGCCTGAGGAATGGTGCGCGGAAAGCCGTCCAGCAGAAAACCGTTGCGGCAGTCGTCCTGAGCAATACGCTCTTTTACCAGCGCAATCACCAGTTCGTCGGTCACCAGTTTACCGGCATCCATGATCTCTTTGGCTTGTTTACCCAGATCGCTGCCGGCCTTAACGGCCGCACGCAGCATGTCGCCCGTGGAGATTTGCGGAATACCGTATTTCTCCATAATAAACTGAGCCTGAGTCCCCTTACCTGCACCCGGTGCACCGAGCAGAATAATACGCATTGCGTAAATCCCCTTGCGAATTGCTTAAATGTTCAATTTGTCGAGGCCACGAACATACCATCATGGCCCTTTATCCACAAGGAATGCGGCGGTTATCCGGCATCCGCATAGCGCGAAAGCGAAACCTGACGGCGCGCGTAGAGCGTTTGCGAAACCACGGCGACAATAATGATCGCCCCGCCGATAACTGCCTGTATTGTAGGCATCTCATCCATGAAAATGGCCATCCATAGCGGCCCCAGCGCCGTTTCCAGCAGCAAAAACAGGCCGGCGTTAGCCGGTGAGACAAAACGCGTTGATAACGCGATTAACCCCATAGCCAGCGGCATGATCAGCATGCCTTCCGCCAGCGACCAGCCATACTGCGCCATCGAGAGCATTTTCAGATTTTGTAGCAGGTCGTCTCCCGACCACACCAGGATCACCAGCGAGGCAACCAGCCCGCCCAGCGACGGCAGACCAATCGTGCCGCCAGAGACGCGCGAGGTGAAGATAAAGGCCAGCGCCATCGACACCGCCGTGGCCAGCGCGAAGACGTTAGCAAGCGCGTCCTGCCCGGCGGCGCGGCCCGACATCACCACGATCACGCCAATAATTCCCGCCAGCGCGGCAATCATCACGCTTCGCTCGCTTTTCATGTTGAAAAACAGGCGCGAAATCACCGCAGAAATGAACGGCGTGGAGGAGATAATCACCAGCACCGTTGCCACGTTGCCGCGATTCAGCGCATTGACAAAGCAGGCCGACGACACGGCGAAGAACAGCGTCGACAACGCATTATCGCGCGTCAGCCACGGTTTACCAATCGCAGAGCGGCTTCCGCGCCACAGCGTCCGCACCAGCAGACAAACAGCCCACATAAATAAGCCGCGCAGCATCACAATGGTCCATGAATTTTCGATGTTCATCAGGCGAATAAACACGGAATCAAGGCTGAGGATCAAACCGCCCAGCATGCCAATAACATTGCCGTTGATCGATGACGTGCGTTTCATTGTTGCTCCCATAGCTTACTGATTTCCTTTTCAATAGTGGCGGTCATGTCCACCGGCTTTTTACCATCGCCGCGCGCCCAGCAGGAGAGTCTTATCGTTCTGGCGTGAGGAAAGTAGCTGGCGCCGGCTGCCTTCACGGTGCTGTTAAACATAAACGCGTTCAATTTGAGGAGAAATGCGGCTAACAGGAGGGTAAAACGCCATTACCGTGATAAGAGTTTTCCCCTCTTCGTAATCAGATTAGGGAAAAGACGCTGGACTTTGAAATGATATAAACAGACACTGGCTGTTAGTTTTTCTCACAGAGAATACTTATGCCCGGCCTTCCTTCCCTGCGCGCCCTGCGCTATTTCCACAAGGCAGCGCTGCACCAAAATTTCAGTCTTGCCGCCCAATCGCTGAACGTCACGCACAGCGCGGTCAGCCATCAGATCAAGCAACTGGAGGAGTGGCTGGGCAAGCCTCTCTTTTTACGCGCTAACGGGCGGGTGCAGCTCACCTCTGACGGTGAGCGGCTGAAGGTGTGCTGTATGCAGGCTTTCCGCGATATTGAGACCACCTGTGAGAAGATTCGCGCGCGTAACGCCAACAGCCTGACCATCTCCTGCGCGCCCAGCTTTCTGGCGCAGTGGCTGATCCCCCGCATAGGACGCTTCTCCGAACGTCATAAAGATATTGCGTTGACTTTTCAAACACATGGCGACATTGAGCGTATACGCAGCGAACAGTCGGATGTGCTGATCCTCAGTCACGAGCAGCCGGTGCAGGAAGATATCGCCGCCACGCTGATCACCGTGGATTACATTGGCCCGGTTTGCGCGCCGATGTTCAGCAACCGTTTTACCTACGCAACCGATTTTTCCACCCTGCCGCTGCTGCATGCCGATACCAAACTGCACGCCTGGGCGGAGTGGGCCAAAAAGACCGGCGCGCGCGGTGATTTTTGGGCGGGCAAGCATTTTGATAACCTGACGCTGGCTATTCAGGCAGCGCGAAACGGGCTCGGTATTATTATGACGCCGCAAATTCTGGTTAAGAAAGAGATCCGGGAAGGCACGCTGATTGCGCCGTTAGGCTTTGCCGAAGTGGACAGAGCGACATGGATGATGGTGAAAGCATCGCGGAAAGAAGAAGCGGAGATTGACCTGTTTCGCCGCTGGCTGCTGGAAGAGGCGGCCATGACCGGCTGAAAAGAAAAACGGGACGAAAGGTATCGTCCCGCCTGTTTAACGCATCAGCCCAGCAGCAGCTGATTCATACGACGAATAAACTGATTGGGATCGTCAAGCGTGCCGCGCTCGGCAAACATCGCCTGATCCAGCAGCAGCTCCACCCATTCCGCAAAGCGCGCGTCGTCCTGCGTATCGGCCGCGCGTTTTACCAGGGCATGTTCCGGGTTGATTTCAAACAGATATTTCACCTCCGGCACCGGCTGACCGGCGGCCGCGAACAACTTCGCCATCTGCGTGCCCATATCGTTGGCGTCGGTGGTGACGATGGCAGGCGTATCGGTCAGGCGATGCGTCAGGCGCACCTCTTTCACGCGCTCGCCCAGCAGCGTTTTCACGCGCTCCACAAACGGTTCCAGCGCCTTTTCCGCTTCTTTCTGCTCGTCGCTCTCTTCGTCAGCCAGCTTGCTCAACGCGTCGTCGGCCTTGCTGACCGACTGGAATGCTTTGCCGTCAAATTCTGTCAGGTAGCTCATCATCCATTCGTCGATGCGATCGGAGAGCAGCAGCACCTCAATGCCTTTTTTGCGGAACAGTTCCAGATGCGGGCTGCTTTTCGCGGCGGCATAGCTGTCGGCGGTGATGTAGAAGATTTTCTCCTGCCCTTCCACCATGCGGCTGACATAATCTTCCAGCGAGACGGTTTGCGCAGCGCCTTCGCTGCTGGTGGTGGCGAAGCGCAGCAGTCTGGCAATGCTTTCGCCATTGGCGCTGTCTTCCGCCGGGCCTTCTTTCAGTACCAGACCGAACTGCTGCCAGAACTGCTGATATTTCTCTTCATCATCTTTTGCCACCTTCTCCAGCATCTGCAATGCGCGTTTGCTCAGCGCGTTACGCAGGTTCTGGGTGATGCGGCTGTCCTGCAAAATTTCGCGCGATACGTTGAGCGGCAGATCGCTGGAGTCAATCAGGCCGCGCACGAAGCGCAGATAGTTCGGCATAAACTGCTCGGCGTCATCCATGATGAACACGCGCTGAACATAGAGTTTCAGGCCGTGCTTGTGGTCGCGGTTCCACATATCCCACGGCGCCTGCGTCGGGATATAAAGCAGGCTGGTGTACTCCTGCTTACCTTCAACCCGGTTGTGGCTCCAGGTAAGCGGATCGGCGAAGTCGTGCGACACATGCTTATAAAACTCTTTGTATTCGTCGTCGCTGATGTCAGATTTGTTTCGCGTCCACAGCGCCTGGGCTTTGTTAATCTTCTCCCAGCTGGTGGTGTCGTCTTCTTCGTTATGAGTCTCAATCTCTACCGGCAGCGCGATGTGGTCGGAATATTTGCTGATAATGCTGCGCACGCGCCAGGCATCAAGAAACTCGTCCTCGCCTTCACGCAGATGCAGGGTGATCTCGGTGCCGCGGTCGGCTTTAGAAATATCCGCAACGGTATATTCGCCTTCACCGGCGGATTCCCAGAACACCGCGTCGTCGGCGCTGGCGCCCGCCGCGCGCGTGCGGACGGAAACCTTATCAGCCACGATGAACGCCGAATAAAACCCGACGCCGAACTGGCCAATAAGCTGGCTGTCTTTCGCCTGGTCGGAGCCGAGCGTTTCAAGGAAAGATTTGGTGCCGGATTTGGCAATGGTGCCCAGATTTTCAATGACTTCGTCACGCGTCATGCCGATGCCATTATCGCTCAGCGTCAGCGTGCGCTTTTCCTTATCGACCGAAACCCGTACCCGCAGATCGCCGTCGCCTTCATAGAGATCCGGCGTGGAGAGCGCGCGAAAGCGCAGCTTGTCGGCGGCATCGGAGGCGTTGGAGATCAGCTCACGCAGGAAAATTTCTTTATTTGAGTAGAGGGAATGGATCATCAGGTGCAGAAGCTGTTTAACCTCTGACTGGAAGCCACGCGTCTCTTGTCCTTTCATAGTCATTGCTACCTCAGCTAACGATTGGTCTGTGTTGTGAAGTGAGGTGGGGGCAATATGAAGGATTTCAAGACGGCACGACAAATCGTGCCGTTAAGTCATTAAAAACGGATCTTTTGACGGCCTGCCAGCGAGTGGGACAGCGTGGTGCCGTCGACCATATCCAGTTCGCCGCCCATCGGAACGCCGTGGGCGATCCGGCTGGCATCAACGCCGTACTGACCGCACAGTTCTGCGATATAGTTCGCCGTGGCTTCCCCTTCCACCGTTGGGTTGGTGGCAAGGATCACTTCCTGGATGGCTTCGCCGGCAAGGCGCTGTTCCAGACGATCCAGACCGATATCGTTGGGCCCGATGCCGTCAAGCGGCGAGAGGTGCCCCATCAGCACAAAGTAGCGGCCGGCGAACTGCCCGGTTTGCTCGATGGCGTGAATATCGGCCGGACTCTCCACCACGCAGATCAGCCCGGTTTGCTGACGGCGCGCGCTGGCGCAAATGGTACACACCTCCTGCTCTGTGAAGGTGCGGCAGTCGCGGCAGTGGCCGATCTCGGACATCGCGCGCGTCAGCGCCTGCGCCAGACGCATACCGCCGCTGCGGTCGCGCTGTAACAGCTGAAACGCCATGCGCTGCGCCGATTTCGGGCCAACGCCCGGCAGACAGCGCAGCGACTCCATCAGGCTTTCCAGAAGCGGGCTGGTTTGCATCAGAACGGCATCTTGAAGCCGGGTGGAAGCTGCATGCCGTTGGAAACGGCGGCCATTTTATCTTTCTGCTCTTCAGCAATGCGGCGCGCGGCATCATTGAATGCGGCGGCGACCAGATCTTCCAGCATCTCTTTGTCGTCTTCCATCAGGCTCGGGTCGATCTCTACGCGACGGCAGTTGTGTGCGCCATTAATGGTCACTTTTACCATGCCCGCGCCCGATTCACCGGTCACTTCCAGCGCGGCGATCTCTTCCTGAACCTGCGCCATTTTGTCCTGCATCTGCTGGGCCTGCTTCATCAGGTTGCCCAATCCGCCTTTTCCAAACATAGTTTTCTCTCACATCAGGCTGCGTTGACGCCGAAGCGTTGTAGCAGCGATTCAAAGGGGGCGAATACTCTCTTCATCCACGTCCGCATCAAACAACCGACGCAGCGTCAGAATATGATTATCCGCTGTAATCGACTGGCGCGCCTGCGCCAGCTTCTCTTGATATATTGCCTGCCGCCACTCCAGCGGCGTTGCCACGTCCGGATTGTCGTCTTCAATAATGCTCAATGCGACGGGCTGCCCCGCCGCCTTACTCATTTCGTCCTGAAGCGTCTTCTGCGCCGACGGCGAATTCAGATGGCGCTGGCTGGTGCGCAGATGCAGGCAAACGCCGTTGTCCGTCACCTCTTTCCAGGCGTTAAGCGCCAGCTGTTGCACCAGTTTCGGCAGCGCCAGCCCGGCGATTTCCGCCGCCCAGGGATCGCGAAGCAAGGATTCTTCGGCCAGCTTCGCCGTCAGCTCCGGCGTTTTATCGTGCTCAAGCGCCGAGCGCAGCAGCCTGGGCGTGGCGACCGGCGCAGGTTTGCTCTCTTCGGTTTTTTGCGTTTTCCAGCGGTACGCCTCTTTTTTTACCGGTTCGGCCTGCGCGGCGGCAGCCTGTCGCCTGAGCCCGCGTTCGGTAACATTGGCCAGCCGCTCCAGCGCCGAGCTTGCCGGCCGCGCAGTGTGCGCCGCCGGTTCATCCTTTTTTGGCGTGGTTGCTCCCTTCTGCCGCATCAGCTGGGTTCGCGCCTGAAGTAACTGGCTGGTGGCATCCGGCAGCGTCGCCTGCTGAACGGTATGTGCAGGCGCGGCGGCGGCAGGCGGTGCGGCGGCTTCGGGTTGAACCGCCGGCTCAGGCGCGGCCTGTGGCGTCATCACCGGTCGCGCGACCGGTTCGGCAATCACCTGTTTCGGGTGAAATGCCAGCGCGCGCAGCAGCGTCATTTCAACGCCCATGCGCCGATCCGGCGCCAGCGGCAGCTCTTTTCGGCCGGTCAGCAGCATTTGATAATAAAGTTGTACATCAGCAGGCGGCAGCACGCGCGCCAGCTCCCGCAGGCGCTGTTCAACCGGGGCAGGATCGTCGCCCGGCGCCGCAGGCAGAAGCTGTATCATCGCGATACGGTGCAGCAGCCGCAGCATTTCCACCAACAGCGCCTCCCACTCAACGCCGCGCGAAGCGGCCTGGTTGAGTAGCGACATCACCAGCTCGCCCTGCGCGTCGACCAGCGCTTCAATCAGCGCCAGCGGCTGCTCATCGTCAAGCGTGCCCAGCATCGCGCTGACCGACGCCGTGGTCACCTGCCCCTGCCCGATGGCGATGGCCTGATCGGTCAGGCTGAGAGCATCGCGCATGCTGCCGTCCGCCGCGCGTGCCAGCAGTTGAAGCGCGCGCGGCTCCGAAGCGATTTGCTCTTCTTTCAGGACATAGTCCAGTTGCCCGCGAATTTGTTCAACATCCAGCGCTTTCAGGTGAAACTGAAGGCAGCGCGACAGGATGGTCACCGGCAGCTTTTGCGGATCGGTGGTGGCGAGCAGGAATTTAACGTGTGCGGGCGGCTCTTCCAGCGTTTTCAACAGCGCGTTGAAGCTGTGCCGGGAAAGCATGTGGACTTCGTCAATCAGGTAGACTTTGAAACGACCGCGAGCGGGTGCGTACTGCACGTTGTCGAGCAGCTCGCGCGTATCTTCAACCCTGGTGCGCGAGGCGGCGTCAATTTCAATCAGATCGACGAAGCGCCCCTGCTCAATTTCACGGCAGTTGTCGCAGGTGCCGCAGGGCGTGGCGGTGATACCGGTTTCGCAGTTAAGGCCGCGCGCCAGCAGGCGTGCAATGGTGGTTTTACCCACGCCGCGCGTGCCGGAAAAAAGATAGGCGTGATGGATACGGCCAAGCGACAGGCCGTTCGCCAGCGCGGTCAGGACGTGCTCCTGTCCGACGACATCACTAAACGCTTGTGGACGCCACTTGCGGGCCAGTACCTGATAGCTCATTAATTCGCAGAATATGTTGAGTGAACCGGAGAGCCATGCTAACACAGCCCCACCCTGACGGCGAGGCTTGCGGTGTCGGGATCAGTGACCGGGAAAGTTCACCAGGCTGTAGCTTTCGACGCCGAGCACTTTCAGCCGCGTTTCGCCGCTGAGATCGAATAAATTAATAATAAACGCCGCGTTTTTGACTTCGCCGCCCGCGCGACGAATCAGCTTCACCGTGGCCTCAATGGTGCCGCCGGTGGCGAGCAGATCGTCAATAACCAGCACGACGTCGCCGGGCTTGATCGCATCGCAATGCAGTTCAAGCTGGTCGCTGCCGTACTCAAGCTGATAAGTTTCGGCAAAGGTTTTACGCGGCAGCTTGCCCGGTTTGCGCACCGGCACAAATCCTACGCCCAGCCCAAGCGCAACCGGCGCGCCAAACAGAAAGCCGCGCGCTTCCGTACCAACCACCTTAGTGATACCGGCATGGCGATAGCGCTCAACCAGCAGGCTGATGCTCAGCGCGAACGCTTTCGGATCTTCCAGCAGGCTGGTGACGTCACGGAAAAGAATGCCCGGTTTCGGGTAATCCGGGATGCTTTTAATGCTTTCTTGCAAATATTCAAGCTGCTGCGCAGTTGCGGTCATAATAGTGTGCCTGGTGAATACAAATCTGACTCACGCAGCTTCCATTGCCCGGAAAAAAGTTTCGCCGGTCAAAATGGCAATACAGAGGAGAAGCTGCGCATGAAAACGACCAAATCTATGCAAAGCGCCGGGCAATTGCAACCGTACAACGAAAAATCAGGGCTTTTGTTGCTCGTCATCAACCACCGGCAGTCGAAGCATAAAAATAATCAGGCCAGCCAGCAGACAAATCAGCATCAGCCGCACCCAGAGAATATTTACCAGCCATAGCGAGAGGGCAAAGGTGGCGAGGGTAACGACGATCATTCTTCCTTTGGTGCGCGGCGGCAGCGCCCGGTGCTGCTGCCAGTGCCGCAAATAGCGGCCAAAAACGGAGCGGTAGAGCAGCCAGTGATGGAACCGTGGCGAAGAGCGGGCAAAGCACCAGGCGGCCACCAGCAAAAAGGGCGTGGTTGGTAATAGCGGCAAAACCACGCCCAGCGTGGCTAATCCCATCGCTAACCAGCCAATAATCAGTAGAATGATACGTTGCACAGTTTGATTTCCTCAGAATGACCGAAAGAGTATCACACCGCCGATCGGAGAGAAAAAATGAAAAGCGCCTTTCTGCTTCAGCAATTAGACGCACAGCTTAACCAACTGGCAACGGCCGTTGAGCCTCATGCGAATACGCGAATGACCGAAGCCCGCTTCGACCAGCAGCTGTTTCACTGCCGCGCATTGCGTTTAGGTGACTATCTGGCTGAGATACGGCAAAGTCTGGCGCAGCTCAGGCACAGCGTCAATGGCGGCCGCGCCGAGCGCGTGGCGTGGATGGCTGAACGCGTCGTGCTACAGATGGGTGCGCTCCAGCGCGAACTGGCGACGCAAAAGCTGCGTAAAGCAGACGCGCGCGCCCGACCAGTCGGTGAAAATTTCTATGAGAAGCTGGCAAAGCATCAGGATTATGAACGTCGCCTGCGTGCGATGGTAGCCGACCGCGAAAGCCTGCTGGCATCGTGCGATACGCTGGTGCAACAACAAAATCTACAGCGTGAAATCGCCGCCATTGAGGGGCGTTTGCAGCGCTGTTTGCAGGCGTTAAAACGGATTGAGCGTGCCATTGAGAAGCAGGAAAACTAGCGCAGTAATCCGCTATTCTCACCGATTGGTAAACGTAAGATAATGATGAAAAAGAGGCAACGATGTCGCTGGAAAACGCACCAGATGAAGTGAAACTGGCCGTAGATTTGATTATGCTGCTGGAAGAGAACGATATCGCCCCCGAGACAGCGCTGGCGGCGCTGTTAATTGTGCAAAAAGATTTTGAGAAGAAACGCGACGCGCCGGAAGCCGGGCGTCAGCCCTGAGCGCGACGCAGTGACGGGCTGCAATTAAGCATGTCGATGAGCACATCAACAAGCGGCGGCGCTTCAGAGGCAAGCGCAAAGCCATCCGGCGCGAACAGCCAGTTTTCCATCAGGCCGCTGATGTAGCCTCTTATGACTACCGCCGCGCGACGCGTATCAAGATTTGGCGGTAGCTGGCCGGCCGACATGCACTGACATAAAATATCTTCAATCCTGTCGTAACATTCCAGATAAAGTGTTTGCTGCATTTGCTGTAACGTGGTCATTTCGCCGACAAATTCGCATTTATGGTAAATGATCTCCATAAGCGCACGTCTTCTGGGATCTCTTTCAGCAGCCTCAAGCACATGCAACAGCATCGCGCGCATAACGGATAGTGGATCGGCGGGGTATTTTGACTGATACTCTTGCTCTACGTCTTCCAGACCGGATTCCGATTGCGCCCAGATGGTGTTAAGCAGATCGGTTTTATTTTTAAAATGCCAGTAAATCGCGCCACGCGTTACGCCTGCCGCCGCGGCAATATCGGCCAGCGAAGTACGGGATACACCATATTCTGAAAATCGCTCAATTGCCGCGTCAAGTATCTGGTTTCGCGTCTCAAGCGCCTGTTGTTTAGTTTTTCGTGCCATAGGTGTATTTTTACAAAATGGTGGACTTACATACATTTGCGAATGTATGTACCATAGCACATCCCTGATTTAAACACATTAATGGGTTCTCAGACTTGTGACCCGTCAATCAATCGATATTGGACTTTCGAGGGTACTTTATGAACATGAACAGAGGGTTAACGCCTCTGGCGGCCGTTCTGATGCTTTCCGGCAGCTTAGCGCTGACAGGATGTGATAATAAAGAAGCGCCAAAGGGTGGTCAGCAACAGGCGCCGGAAGTTGGCGTCGTCACCCTGAAAAGCGCCCCGCTTAAAATCACAACAGATTTACCGGGACGAACCTCTTCGTACCGCATCGCTGAAGTGCGCCCCCAGGTTTCCGGCATTATTTTAAAACGTAACTTCATTGAAGGCAGCGACGTCAAAGCGGGACAATCCCTTTATCAGATTGATCCAGCCACCTATCAGGCGGCGTATGACAGCGCGAAAGGCGACCTGGCGCAGGCGCAGGCCAACGCCCAGATTGCTGCGGTAACCGTGAAGCGTTATAAGCCGCTGCTCGGCACCAAATATATCAGCCAGCAGGATTACGACCAGGCGATAGCCACACAGAGCCAGACCGCTGCCGCAGCACAGGGAGCAAAAGCTAACGTAGAAACAGCCCGTATTAATCTGGCCTACACCAAAGTGACCTCGCCGATCAGCGGCCGCATTGGTAAATCCTCCGTTACCGAAGGCGCTCTTGTGCAAAGCGCGCAGACCGATGCGCTGGCCACCGTGCAGCAGCTCGATCCCATTTATGTCGACGTGACGCAGTCCAGTGAAGATTTTATGCGTCTGCGCAACGAGCTGAAATCCGGCAAGCTGCAACAGGTTGACGGCAAAGCGCAGGTTAAACTGCTGCTTCAGGATGGCAGCGAGCACGCGCAGAGCGGTACGCTTGAGTTCTCTGACGTAACCGTTGATGAAACCACCGGTTCTATTACCCTGCGCGCCGTGTTCCCGAACCCGGATCACGCTCTGCTGCCGGGCATGTTTGTTCGCGCCCGCCTGGAAGAAGGCATCAATCCGAACGCGCTTCTGGTGCCGCAGCAGGCGGTGACCCGTACGCCAACCGGCCAGGCAACCGCGATGGTCGTTGGCGCTGACAATAAAGTTGAGGCCCGTACGCTCACGGCCGATCAGGCAATCGGCGATAAATGGCTGGTGACGTCAGGTTTGAAGGAAGGCGAGAAGGTGATCACAACCGGCATTATGCGTGCCAAACCGGGTGCGCAGGTTACACCGCAGGAAGTGAGTGCAGACGAAGCCAATAAGGCCAAGCCTGAACAACCGCAGTCTTAAACAGGAGCCGCTGATACATGGCTAAGTTCTTTATCGATCGCCCCATATTTGCGTGGGTTATCGCCATCATCATCATGCTGGCAGGTGTGCTGTCGATCCTGAAGCTGCCGATTGAGCAATATCCCAATGTTGCGCCGCCGGCGATTGAGATTCAGGCGACCTATCCGGGCGCGGATGCGAAAACGTTGCAGGATTCGGTGACGCAGGTCATTGAGCAGAACATGAACGGCATCGACGGATTCATGTACATGAGTTCGAGCAGCGACTCTTCCGGGACGCTGACGCTGACCATGTCCTTCGAGTCCGGTACGGATGCGGATATCGCGCAGGTTCAGGTGCAGAACAAACTGCAACTGGCGATGCCTTTGCTGCCGCAGGAAGTGCAACAACAGGGTATTCGCGTTCAGAAATCGTCCAGTAGCTTCCTGATGGTTGCCGGCTTCGTTAACGAAAATGGCACCATGTCGCAAAACGACATTGCCGATTTTGTGGCGTCCAATATCAAGGATCCGCTGAGCCGCGTCACCGGCGTGGGTGACACCCAGCTGTTCGGCGCGCAGTATGCGATGCGCATCTGGATGGACCCGCACAAGCTGAACAACTATCAACTGACGCCGGTTGACGTGGTTTCCGCGATTAATAATCAGAACGCGCAGGTTGCCGCTGGCCAGCTCGGCGGTACGCCGCCGGTTAAAGGACAACAGCTTAACGCGTCGATTATTGCGCAAACCCGTCTCACCTCTACGGATGAGTTCGGCAAGATCCTGCTGAAAGTGAACAGCGACGGCTCGCAGGTTCGCCTGCGCGACGTGGCGCGCATTGAGCTGGGCGGTGAAAACTACGAAATCGTGGCGCGTTACAACGGTCAGCCAGCCGCAGGACTGGGTATCAAGCTGGCCACGGGCGCCAATGCGCTGGATACCGCTGCGGCGGTAAAAGCAGAACTGGCGAAAATGGCCCCCACCTTCCCTGCCGGTATGAAGGCCGTGTTCCCTTATGACACCACGCCGTTCGTCACCATCTCTATCAACGAAGTGGTAAAAACGCTGATAGAAGCGATCGTGCTGGTGTTCCTGGTGATGTATCTGTTCCTGCAAAACTTCCGTGCCACGCTGATCCCGACTATCGCGGTACCGGTTGTTCTGCTCGGCACCTTCGCCATCATCAACGCCTTTGGCTATTCAATAAACACGCTGACCATGTTCGGGATGGTGCTGGCCATCGGCCTGTTGGTGGATGACGCCATCGTCGTGGTGGAGAACGTCGAACGCGTGATGGCCGAAGAGGGTCTGCCGCCAAAAGAGGCAACCCGCAAGTCGATGGAACAGATTCAGGGCGCGCTGGTAGGGATTGCGCTGGTGCTCTCCGCCGTGTTCGTGCCGATGGCGTTCTTTGGCGGTTCAACCGGCGTTATCTATCGTCAGTTCTCGATTACTATCGTTTCCGCGATGGTGCTGTCGGTGATTGTGGCGCTGATTTTGACGCCAGCCCTGTGTGCCACCATGCTGAAGCCAGTTCAGAAAGGCGATCATGGTAAAACCACCGGCTTCTTCGGTTGGTTTAACCGCATGTTCGATAAGAGCACGCATCACTATACCGACAGCGTAGGCCACATTATCCGCAGTACCGGTCGCTACCTGGTGATCTATTTGCTGATCGTCGTCGGTATGGCCTGGCTGTTCCTGAAGCTGCCCACCTCCTTCCTGCCGGAAGAAGATCAGGGGCTGCTGCTGGCACAGGCGCAACTCCCGGCAGGCGCAACGCAGGAACGTACGCAGAAAGTGCTCGAACAGGTTTCTGACTACTTCCTGACCAAAGAAAAAGCCAACGTGAACTCGGTGTTTACCGTTGGCGGCTTTGGCTTTGCCGGACGCGGGCAGAATACCGGTATCGCCTTCGTCAGTCTTAAACCCTGGGATGAGCGCAGCGGCAGCGACAACCGCGTGCCGGCTATTGCAGGCCGTGCCATGCAGGCGCTGGGCGCAATCAAAGACGGTATGGTTATTCCGTTTAACCTGCCAGCAATTATCGAGCTGGGTAACGCAACCGGTTTTGACTTTGAGCTGATCGACCAGGGCAACCTGGGTCACGATAAACTCACCCAGGCACGTAACCAGCTTTTAGGCATGATCGCGGAACACGGCGATACGTTAGTGGGCGTGCGTCCGAACGGACTGGAAGACACGCCACAATATAAACTGACTATCGATCAGGAAAAAGCCGAGGCGCTTGGCGTCACCATTTCCGATATCAACACCACGCTGGGCGCGGCCTGGGGCGGTTCCTATGTCAACGACTTTATCGATCGCGGTCGTGTGAAGAAAGTCTACGTGATGGGTGAAGCCGACTCCCGCATGATGCCGGACGATATCAACAAATGGTATGTCCGCGCCTCAAACGGCTCGATGGTGCCTTTCTCCTCGTTTGCATCCGCAAAATGGCAGTATGGCTCGCCGCGCCTTGAGCGCTACAACGGCCTGCCCGCGATGGAGATCCTCGGTCAGCCGACGCCAGGCAGAAGCTCGGGTGAAGCGATGGATCTGATGGAACAGCTGGCATCTAAGCTACCTCAAGGGATTGGCTTTGACTGGACGGGCATGTCCTATCAGGAACGGCTTTCCGGCAATCAGGCACCGGCGCTTTATGCCATTTCGCTGATTGTGGTCTTCCTCTGCCTGGCTGCGCTGTATGAGAGCTGGTCCATTCCGTTCGCGGTAATGCTGGTGGTGCCACTCGGCGTATTTGGTGCGCTAATCTTCACTACGCTGCGCGGGCTCAGCAACGATGTCTACTTCGTGGTAGGGCTGTTGACAACCATTGGATTGTCGGCGAAGAACGCGATACTGATCGTGGAATTCGCCAAAGATCTGATGGAGAAAGAGGGCAAGGGGCTGGTGGAATCGACGCTGGAAGCGGTGCGTATGCGTTTACGCCCGATTCTGATGACGTCGCTGGCCTTTATTCTCGGCGTTCTGCCGCTGACCATCAGTACCGGCGCAGGCTCCGGCGCGCAAAACGCAGTGGGTACGGGCGTAATGGGCGGGATGGTAACGGCAACCATTCTGGCAATCTTCTTTGTGCCGGTGTTCTTTGTGGTGGTTCGCCGCCGCTTCAGCAAGCATCGTGATGAAGTTGAACACGGACATCCGCAGCAACGGGAACAGTAACCCTCCAGAGGCCGCCATCGCGGCCTCTTTTTTTATCCTTTCTCTGTGCTTTTCTCTCCCCTCCCGGTTGCATTGCTCAAACGACGCGCGCATAATTATTGTTATGTTATAACATACAAAATATGAGCGAGTATTTATGAAAAAAGATATCCATCCGGCCTACCGTACCGTGGCGTTCCACGACACCAGCACCAATACGTACTTTACCGTTGGCTCCACAATAAAGACCGACCGCACCGTAGAACTGAATGGTGAAGTTCTCCCCTACGTCGCGCTGGATGTTTCGTCTGCATCGCATCCCTACTACACCGGCAAGCAGAAAGAGTTTGCCAAAGAAGGCAGCGCGCACCGTTTCAATCAGCGCTTTGGCCGTTTTTTCTCTCAATCGACTAAGGAGCAATAATGCAGGTTCTCAGTTCACTGGCCTCCGCCAAAAAACGCCATAAGGATTGCAAAGTGGTTCGCCGTCATGGCCGTGTCTATGTGATTTGCAAAAGCAATCCCCGCTTCAAAGCGGTTCAGGGAAGAAAGAAAAAGCGATGATTGTCAAAAAGGCCGCTAATCAGCGGCCTTTCTTTTTACTTCATGCTGTTAATCATAGCATTAACGTTGTGACTGAAGGCTGCAACGTAGGTGTCGGCCTCGCCACCCGGCTTTGTGAGTGCTTCGGGATAGAGCTCGCCGCCAGGCTGTGCGCCGGTGGAAGACGCTATCTGTTTGACCAGACGCGGATCGGTCTGGTTTTCAATAAAGTAACGATGAATATGCTCTTTTTTAAGCTGCGTCACCAGTCCGGCCACCTCGCCGGCGCTGGCTTCAGATTCGGTTGAAAACCCGACCGGAGACATAAACGTTACCCCATAGCGCTGGCCAAAATAGCCGAATGCATCGTGGCTGGTCAGCACTTTTCGCTTTTGCTGCGGAATGGCCCTGAAACTTGTTTGCGCCCAGCTATCCAGCTTTTTCAGCGTTGCGATATAGTCCGCGCCCTGTCGACGGAAGGCATCCGCATCCTCTGGATCGGCGGCGATGAGCGCATTCATCACATTGGTGGCGTAAACCACGCCGTTCTTCATGCTGTTCCATGCATGAGGGTCGGTGACGGTTTTCCCCTCTTCGTCCATGGTGCGTGTTTCAATGCCGTCTGAGGCAACGATCACCTTTCCTTTATAACCCGACGCGGAAACCAGACGATCCATCCAGCCCTCAAGACCAAGCCCGCTGACAAACACCACATCAGCGTTTGCCAGCGACTGGCTGTCCTGCGGCGTCGGCTCGAAACCATGTGGATCGCCATCCGGTCCGACGAGGCTTTTCACTTTCACATGCGGGCCGCCCACTTCTTTCACGATATCGGCAAGAACGGAGAAGCTGGCAACCGTATCCACGGTTTTTGCCATCGCCAGCGGCGCGCTGAAGGCGGCGGCAAGCGTCAGAACAACAGGTAATTTTTTCATGTTTACTCCTTGCGAATGGATAAAAAGCCGTGCGAACGAAAGATCCCGCCACAGGGCCCCAGCAGAATTGAGATAAAGAATAAGATGGCGGCGCACAACACCACCGCCGGCCCTGCCGGAAGCGAAAGATAAAAGGAGGCCACCAGGCCGCTGAAACTGGCCAGCAGCGCCAGGCTCATGGCGGCAACGAGGATGCCTGATAAACGGTGGCTCCAGAAACGCGAGGCCGCCGCAGGCAGCATCATCAGGCCGACGCACATCAGCGTGCCAAGCACCTGAAAGCCCGCCACAAGGTTGGTCACTACCAGCACCAGAAAAATGCCGTGCACCAGCGGCGCGGCCCAGCGGTTCTGCGCACGGAGGAAACCCGGATCGAAAGCGTCAATGACCAGCGGACGATAAATCAGCGCCAACACCATCAGGGATACAACAGCGATGCCGCTTACCAGCAAAACAGCGGCGTTATCAACCGCCAGCAATGAGCCGAAGAGCACATGCAACAGGTCAATACTTGAGCCGCGCAGTGAAACCAGCGTCACGCCAAGCGCCAGCGAGCCGAGGTAGAAACCCGCAAAGCTGGCATCCTCCCGCAGCGGCGTATAACGGCTGACGGCGCCGGAAAGAAGCGCGACCGAAAGGCCCGCAATCACCCCGCCCGTTCCCATCGCCACCAGTGAAAGCCCTGAAATCAGATAGCCAATCGCAGCGCCTGGCAGCACCGCGTGAGAGAGCGCATCGCCCACCAGACTCATTCTGCGCAGCAACAGGAAAACGCCAAGCGGCGTGGCGCTGATCGACAGCGCCACGCAGGCAACCAGCGCGCGGCGCATGAAGCCAAACTCAATAAACGGATGCAGTACGGTCACCATCAACCTGCCTCCGGTACGCGACCGCAGGTGCTGTCGCACGCTGTGGCAGGGCGCTCTGCCAGATGCAGCGTCTGAGGAAAATATTTTTCCACGGTCGACATATCATGCAGCACGACAATCAGCGTACGTCCGGCACGATTCAGCGCCTCCAGTAGCGCCAGCAACTGCCCGGTGGTCGCGCTGTCAATACCCGCAAAGGGTTCATCCAGCAGTAACAACTCAGCCTGCTGCATCAAAAGCCGCGCAAACATAACGCGCTGAAGTTGACCGCCGGAAAGCGTTCCCGGTCTGGCGTGCGCGAGATTCTGCACGCCTGCCTGCTCCAGCGCATGCATAACGGCCTGCCGCTGTTGCCGGCCAATTCCTTTAAACCAGCCGCTTTGTTGCCAGCAACCCATGGCTACGACGTCAAACACGCTTACCGGAAAGTTTTTTTCAATGTCAGACTGCTGCGGAAGCCAGGCGATGGAGGGTAGCGGATCGGAAAAGGCGATCTCCCCCGACACCGGTCTCTGCAACCCGGCAAGTGTTTTAATTAACGTTGATTTTCCCGATCCGTTGGCACCGGTCAGGGCCGTCATCGACCCGTGTTTAAACTCGCCGTTGAGCGCTGACGTAACGGCTACTCCCTGATAGCCAACGGTTAAGTTTTTTAATCTGATCATCAGCTAAGCGTCCACCACGTCAGGGCCAGTAGAATCAGAGAGAGCAGGAAAGCCAGCAGCAGACGACACCCTGCCGGAAGCGTCAGCAGGCTGTGAGCTGGATGCATTGAGAGGAGAACTTTCATCATTGTTGATACTTAAGTACGTTATAACATAACAATACTTTACGCGTTTTTGTGCTGACTGTGAACGGCTAAATGTATCTAAACATTACTCATCAAGATTTATATGCCGTCAACATTTGATAAAAATACTGGAAGTCAGCAGCAGCAAAAAATTTACCGAAAAAAATAAGCAAAAAATTAACGACAAATAAATCATAGAGATAGAAAAAAAGCGTATCCTTAACTTGCATCTTTAGCGTTGCGGGGCAATGATCTGTATAAGAAGAAATGAACTCTGCGAGGAAGAAATGCGCAAAAGAATCGCCATTAATCCAGACCTGAATGAAGGGGATGGAGAAAATCTGAAACAGGTTGTTGCGCTAATTATCCCTGAAATAGTTGATGAACTCACAGATTCCATATTTTATTATTCTTCTAATGCCCAATATGTGCCGGAAAGCATTAAAATTATTTCTATAGAAGAGATGCAGCCTGCGCGTTATAAAATGACCTACAGCTTCTCCTGGCGCGTTTTCAATGCCTGCCTCGATATTGATAGTGATGAAACCATGACCGATAAGGTTAATTTTGAACGATTTCCCGGTGCGATTGTTTTTGAGTTTCCGGGCGATGAACCTGAATCTTCTGCTAAAGCGCAATGATAATGTTGTTTTCTGAGTGGCGGTAAATAACCATTCGGATTTATACTATAATAATACGTATCGCTTCATGGCATACCACCTGCTGAATAGCCCGCATCGGCGGCATATTTCAATCGCTATGGAGGGGAAAAAGATGGACGAATACTCACCAAAAAGGCATGATATCGCCCAGTTGAAATTTCTTTGTGAAAGCTTGTATGATGAAAGCCTGGCCACCATTGGCGATAGTCATCACGGCTGGGTAAACGATCCTACTTCAGCAATTAATTTACAGATTAACGATCTGATTGAGCATATTGCTGCCTTTACTATGGTTTACAAAATCAAACATACTGAAGACGATGAGCTCATTACCCAGGTTGATGAATATCTGGATGATACGTTTATGCTTTTTAGTAATTACGGTATTAACGTACAAGACTTACAGCGCTGGCAAAAGTCAGTAAAAAGGCTGTTTAACATTTTTGCTAAAGAATGCGCGCCGACGATCCAGACCAGCCATTCGTTTTAGTAACCTCTTAATTTTATGGTTTAACAATGACAGATAAATGCCTGACAAAGACGGACTACCTGATGCGCCTGAGACGGTGCCGTTCTATTGATACGCTTGAGCGTGTTATTGAAAAAAATAAATATGAATTATCTGAAAATGAATTAGCAGTATTTTATTCGGCGGCGGATCATCGTTTGGCTGAACTGACAATGAATAAGCTTTACGACAAAGTTCCCGTCTCGGTTTGGAAATACGTTCGCTAACAGGAAGCGTGGAGTCAGGGAAGATAAAATGGGCCTGCCTGAAGAAGAAGTGTGTGGTTCCTGCTATCCGGTAACGCATCCGGTAAAATCTTTCATTTCAATGTATTATACGGTGGCGGCCCATCTGACATGTCCTGCCACATTATGGCTCGGGCAAGTGACCTGAGAATCATAAAACATGCACGCTAAAGGGAATTTTCATTGCGTATTGCACATGAATAGCGTGACAGGATGCCTTAGCGCTTTATTGTAAGCTTTGTCGCTTCCCCGACTGCAGCCCGGAATAAAGCTGACTAACATTATCAGGCGTTCTCAAATTTTAACATCCGTTCCAGCCCTGTTCAGCCCGTCAGAAAAATCCTCTTTGCATTATTTCGAATGTTTCGCAAGCCGTCAGACTTCAAAAACCTGTGTTGTGCAAGGTTCATTACACGCCTGAATCCCATGAACTCAGTACTTCTTTTACGTGCCTGCACGTCCATAGCCCTCAGTATTTTTAAGCCACATATAAATCGGAACAGGCGCGTAGACATTCCTTTTGATTGCGCTTTTTTATAATGAACCGTTAGCAAACGATTGTTAAAAGCGGGTTAAAGCCTGTCACTGCTTCCATTGTGGACGCTAACTATTTTGCTGGTCAGGAAACAGGAGCTGACAGTGAAAAGCATCATTTTTTTGATGTTTTCTGAAGTGCATTACGTAACTTGTCAGAATCATCACTATGTGGCGCCAGGAAAAGATAACGAGGGATAATCAGCATGGTTGACTACAGCTTTTTCCATGTAAGGCAGAGAGACATTATCGGGCATGGATGGACTGCGGAAGGCGTTGGGAAGGTTGTGAAGTCATGTAGCGCAATTCGCGTTTTGAACATCTGTGCAGAGGAAATCGAATTTATCAGCGTTTCGGGGAAACCGTACGATAGTAGTGATTTGGGCGGCCATTGTGGCGTCAGCAGAATTGGGTGGGGGCCCTGCCAGCTACATCCCGGCACACGCGTCACCTGCTGCGGCTGCTTCCTTCCGGACCTGACCGAGTTCACAAGTTAGCGTTGCGGGAGAACCAACCGGGCCCCCATTGGCTAGCTCCATGCTATGGAGCGAGGGCATTATCTTTGAACGCTATGGTAATTGCAACCCATCTCCGGATGACCGTTCTTTTCTTGTACGATCCTTTCAGGTAAGTTCTTTCTGTCCAATAAGCATTGAGATGACAGGGAAAATTTACATGCATGAAGAAGACTCCTTGCGCCAGCGCATCTGGCAAATCGTTGCCGCTATTCCGTGCGGAAAAGTCGCCACCTACGGCGATATTGCGCGTCTTGCGGGTTCACCCGGCGCCGCACGTCAGGTTGGCGGCGTGCTGAAACGTCTGCCGGAGGGCAGCAAGCTTCCCTGGCATCGCGTGATTAATCGTGCAGGCATGATCTCTCTTACCGGCGATAACCTTGAACGCCAGCGCAATGCGCTCATCGATGAGGGGATTGACGTCAGCCCGGAAGGCAAAATCGTGCTGAGCCGCTATCGCTGGGAAGGATAGCCGCCCCGAAGGGACGGCAAATCGGCTTACAGAGAGGTTGGCGCAGGTATCGCAGAGGAAGGGGAAACCTGCGTAGGCGAGGTAGAAGGAACGGTGGTCGCCGCGCCGCTTTGCGTCTGCATCGCAACGGAAGGAACCGGTACCAGCGTCAGTTCTTGTTTCGTGCCACCGTTATTAATAACGGGCTTAACGCCATCGGTAATAAACATCATTTTGTTGTTAACGGTGATCGCCGCGCTCAGCAAAATACGTGCGTCGGGTTTAATATCCGCAGGATTGTAAGGCAGAATAAAGTTAAACGGCGCCTGTTTACCATCGGTGCGTACCACGCGTTGCGTAATCACTCTTGAAGGCGCATCTGCAACGGAGGCATCAGAGAGCGTTACGGTCAGGACGGCATCCGGCGGCAGAGCGATACGCTGTCTGATAAATATCGATCCGCTCACATTGGGCTGACGAATCGTTGCCTGCTGCCCTGCGACCTGCGATGCCAGCGTTGCCGTTGGCACATCTCTGCTCTTATCAGCACATCCTGAGAGCGCCACTGCCAGAGCGGCGCCGGTTACCATTGGCCAGACTTTCATTGATTATTCTCCTTCAGATCAATGCAATTATCGCTGCCTCAGCGGGCTGCATGAGACAGAATTTCACTACGTCTTTACTGTTCATTCTGGCACAAGTTATTGATTTTTCCATCCACGCCCGCTGTTTGAACAAGATTTCCCTCCATATCGTTGCGATAACTGGTCGGATCTCGCAAACTTAAGGCGAGACGACTACTGAGGAAGCCGCGATGAGCCAGGCGCTTAAAAATCTTGTTAATCTGCTTAATCTGGAAAAATTAGAGGAAGGGCTGTTTCGCGGGCAGAGTGAAGACCTCGGCCTGCGTCAGGTCTTTGGCGGTCAGGTGGTGGGCCAGGCGCTGTATGCCGCTAAACAGAGTGTGCCAGCGGAACGCATTATTCACTCATTCCACAGCTATTTCCTACGTCCGGGCGACAGCCAGAAAGCCATCATTTATGACGTTGAAAACCTGCGCGACGGACAGAGCTTCAGCGCCAGACGCGTTAGCGCTATTCAGAACGGCCATCCCATTTTTTATATGACCGCCTCTTTTCAGGCGCCCGAAAGCGGTTTTGAACATCAGAAATCGGCGCCTGAAGTGCCCGGCCCGGACAATCTGCCCAGCGAAAGCGAGATCGCCAAAAAGCTGGCGCATTTCATTCCTGAACGCGCGCGCGAGAAATTTCTCTCCGAAAAGCCGTTCGAAATCCGGCCGGTTAAGTTTCATAACCCGCTAAAAGGCGATCCTGATGAGCCGGTCAGACATGTCTGGATAAGAGCCAACGGCCCGATACCGGATGATAAACGCATACATCAGTACCTGCTGGGCTATGCGTCCGATTTCAACTTCCTGCCCGTGGCGCTTCAGCCACACGGCAAAGGTTTTCTTGAGCCGGGAATGCAGGTGGCGACCATCGACCATTCGATGTGGTTCCACCGGCCTTTCGACTTAAATCAGTGGCTGCTCTATAGCGTGGAAAGCACGTCAGCATCCGGCGCCAGAGGGTTTGTGCGCGGCGAGTTTTTTACGCAGGATGGCGTATTGGTGGCTTCGACCGTGCAGGAAGGCGTAATGCGCGACAGGCATTAATACAAAAACGGCCTCTCGCGAGGCCGTTGTACTTTTACAGCAAACCCATTACTGGTTATAGGCACTTTCACCGTGGCTGTTAACGTCAAGTCCTTCACGCTCCTGCTCTTCAGGCACGCGCAGGCCAACCATCATGTCCGCCACTTTGAAAGCAACAAACGCCACAACCGCCGTCCAGACAATAGTCACGCCCACGCTGAACAGCTGGATCCAGACCTGATGCCCCATCGTCACGCCTTCGGCATAACCTACTCCGCCCAGAGAGGAGGAAGCGAAAACACCGGTCAGCAGACATCCCACAACGCCACAAACGCCATGCACGCCGAAGACGTCGCAGGGATCGTCAACGCGCAGCCATTTTTTCAGCGTGGTTACGCCCCAGAAGCCCGCCAGACCGCCAACGATACCGATAATCAGCGCGCCGCCCACGCCCACATAACCACAGGCCGGAGTGACGGCGACCAGTCCGGCAATGGCACCGGAACAGACGCCCAGCAGTGAAGGTTTGCCGCGCAGCGCCCATTCGGCAAATGTCCAGCTCAGCATCGCGCCCGCCGTCGCCATAACGGTATTGATAAACGCCAGTCCGGCGATTTCGTTCGCCGCACTGGCAGAACCGGCGTTGAAGCCAAACCAGCCAACATAGAGGATCGCCGTGCCGGTGAATACCATCGGCAGGTTGTGTGGCTTAAACGCTTCTTTGCCAAAGCCTGCGCGTTTACCTACCAGGTAAGCGCCAACCAACCCGGCAACCGCAGCGTTAATGTGCACCACCGTGCCGCCCGCAAAGTCCAGCGCGCCATCCTGTGCCAGCAGACCGCCTGACCAAACCATATGCGCAATCGGCAAATAGGAGAAGGTGAACCAGATAGCAACGAAGATCAGCAGTGCGGAAAAGCGAATGCGCTCAGCCAGTGCGCCAACAATCAATGCGACGGTAATACAGGCGAACGACGCCTGGAAAGAAACGTGAATATACTGATAGAAACTCCCTACCAGCGCCGTCAGCTGTATGTTTTTCAGCATAACCATGCTGAACCCGCCGAAAAACGCGTTGCCTTCGCTAAACGCCAGCGAGTAGCCGTAAATCATCCATAGCACGCACACCATCGCAAACGTAACCGAGACCTGCGTCAGCATGGAGAGCACGTTTTTTGCGCGGATCAGACCGCCGTAAAACAGCGCAATGCCAGGCAGCGTCATAAAGAGCACCAGCGCGGTGCAGATCATCATAAAGGCATTATCGGCTTTATCCGCTACCGCAGGCGTAGCGGCCATCGCCAGTGAAGGTAACGATGCCAGGCCAGCAAGGCCGACTGCTGCAATTTTTTTATTCATTTTATCCCATCCCATCATCATACTTCGCCCCGAAATTACAGTGCGGCTTCGTCAGTTTCGCCTGTGCGAATACGGATAACCCGTTCCAGCTCTGCGACAAAAATTTTGCCGTCACCGATTTTCCCGGTGTAGGCGGCTTTGCTGATCACATCAATCACTTCATCAAGCTGATCGTCGGCAATGGCGATATCAATTTTTACCTTTGGCAGGAAGTTCACGCTGTATTCTGCACCCCGATAAAGTTCTGCGTGCCCCTTCTGGCGTCCAAACCCTTTTACTTCTGTTACGGTCAATCCCTGAATGCCAATGGAGGAGAGCGCTTCGCGCACGTCTTCCAATTTGAATGGTTTAATTACCACGGTAACCAGCTTCATACGATCCCCTTCAGATAACGGCCGCTATATGGAATATGGATTGGTTAAAGCAAAGGCTGTGCCATAACGCCGTCTGGAGTTATTTAGCGCATCAGCGCGGGGCAGCAATGAAAAAAAGGAGTCAGGTGGTCAGGAAGAGTAAAAAAAACGCACCATTTCGGTGCGTTATGCGTTCCGTCAGTGCAGAATTTTCTTACAACGCATTTTCCTGGTGCAGTGGAGTAACGTGCAAATCTTCACCTGCCCGCTGGAGTTGATACATCTGCCAGTAGCGCCCCTGTTTTTCCAGAAGATCATGATGATTGCCCTGCTCAACAATACGCCCACGGTGCAGCACCACAATCGCATCGGCTTCGGTGATCGTTGAAAGGCGGTGAGCGATCACCACCAGCGTGGTCTGCTGTCGAACAGCATGCAGCGCTTTTTGAATCGCCTGTTCCGTCCCCGAGTCGATATTGGCGGTGGCCTCGTCGAGGATCAGGATCTGCGGCGCGGCAACCAGCACGCGAGCCAGCGCCAGCAGCTGTTTTTGCCCGACGGAGAGCGTGTTTCCCTGTTCACCGAGTCGGGTGTGAATACCGTTTACCAGACCGCGCGCCAGTTCGGCCAGCTGCACCGTCTCCAGCGCTTGCCATACCGTGTCTTCAGCGATATTGCGGCCCAGCGTCACGTTAGCCATCAGGGTATCCGCCAGCACTACCGGGTCCTGCTGTACCATCGCCACGCCCTGCCTTAACGCCGCATGGCTGAACATACTGAGCGGGCGGCCATCAAGCAGGATTTCGCCCTGCTCAATCGGATAATAGCCCATCAGCAGATTTGCCAACGTACTTTTCCCGCTGCCGGTGTGGCCTACCAGGGCAACAAAACTGTGCGACGGTACGGTAAGATTAATATCGTGCAGCACGTAACGATCGTCACGGTAGGCAAAATTCAAATCGGCAATTGTGATACTGCCCGAATTCAGCGATGACGCATCATCACCATAGTGCTGGCGAGGCGCATCCATCAGTTCAAAAATACGCTCTCCCGCCACTACCGCCTGCTGAAGCATTGACTGCTGCGTGGTCAGCTCAATTAGCGGCTCGTTTAACCTGCCGAGATAGTTGATGAAGGCGTAAAGCACGCCCACTTCAATCGTTCCGGTCGGGGAAAAGCCGAACAACAGCATCAGTCCGCACAGAATGAGCGCCGAAAACAGGCTCAGCAACGGCCGCAGCAGGAAGCCGTCCAGCTTCAGCGTTTGCATTCGCGCAAGATAGTGCGAACGGCTTGCCGCGCCCAGCCGCTCGCCAAAGCGCGCCTGCTGGCGAAACTGCTGGATAACGCTCATGCCATTGATGACCTCATTGAAGCCATTATTGATATCCGCCAGATAACCACGCACGCTGCGCACGATCGGCGTGCTGTAGCGCTGGTAAATCAGCATCACCGTCAGCACCGCCGGAAAAATCATTATCGCGATCAGCGCCATGCGCCAGTTCAGGCTGAACATCGCCACCAGCATGGCGCCGACCAGCGCCGCGCTGCGCATCACCGTCGCCACCACCGTGACGTACAGATCGCGCACGACTTCCGTATCATTGGTGACCCGGGAAATAATCTGCCCGACGGGCTGCGTATCAAAGGCATTAAGCGGCTGACGCAGCGCCGCATCCATCACGTCCGTACGTAACCGCTGCACCACGCCCACCGCCGCCTGGTTAAACAGCAGTGCCTGCCAGTAATGAAGCGCGGCGGCCAGCAGTTGCAGTAAAATAAAACTCACCGCGAGGCCGGCGATAACGCCCGGCAGCAGGCGGTGTTTTGCCACCAGATTATCAATAAAGTAGCTGACCAGAACCGGCCCCAGTACTTCCGCACCGGCAGCAATCCACAGCAGCAGTACCGCCAGCCCCAGCGATTTGCGCCACGGTGAACCGTAGGCCAGCAGGCGTTTTACCGTCGGCCAGAGTTGAACGGTATTAGCCATGAGCGACCTCCGTTTCGTCGTCGTTCAGTGCAGCCTCAAGCTGCTGATAGCGATGCATCTCCTGATACCACCCCGGCTGCGCAGCAAGCTGCTCATGATTTCCACGCTGCATGACGCCGCCGCGCTGCATCACCAGAATCTCGCTGGCTTCATTCAGCGCCGACAGACGATGTGCGCTGATGATAATGGTGCGTCCTTCGCCCCACTGGCGGAGATTGTGCAAAATTTCATGCTCCGTTCTGCCGTCGACCGCCGACAGCGCATCGTCAAGGATCAATATTTCCGCATCCAGCAGTAGCGCCCGCGCAATAGAGATTCGCTGCTTCTGACCACCTGACAGCATCACGCCCCGCTCGCCTACCTCGGTTTCGTACCCCTGCGGCAGACGCAGAATGTCGTCATGCACGTTCGCCAGCCTCGCCGCCTGCTCAATATCACTCTGGCTGGCGGTAGGGCGCCCCAGCGCGATGTTACTGGCGACGGTATCAGAGAAGAGAAACGGCGTCTGGCTGACCACCGCCAGCCGCCCGCGCCAGCTCTCAAGTTGCAGCTGCGACAGCGGAATGTCGTGATAGCGAATGTCGCCGTCGGTAACATCATAATGCCGCTGGATCAGGCTGAGCAGCGTACTTTTCCCCGATCCGGTTGGGCCGCACAGGCCAAGCATCTGGCCCGGCGCAAGGTTGAGGTCGATCCCCGTGAGCGACGCCTGCTGCGCGCCCGGATAGCTGAATGTATTTATTGCGACACGCAGTTCGCCACGCCCCTCAGGCAGGATTTTCTCGCCATCCACCACCGTTGGGCGCTCTGCCAGCAGAGACTGAATGCGGCTCCAGGCGGCGCTGCCGCGTTCGACGATATTAAACATCCAGGCCAGCGCCAGCATCGGCCAGATCATCAATCCAAGGTACATCACGAAGCTGGTGAGTTGACCCAGCGTCATATCGCCATGCCAGACCAGCCAACTGCCGCCGCCGACGGCCAGCAGATTCGACATGCCCACGGCGATATAGATTGTGGGATCGAAACGGGCATCCACCCGCGCCACGCGCAGGTTTTTTTGTCCGGTTTCGCGCGCAATACCGGCAAACTGCGCGGACTGGTGATCCTCAAGCCCAAAAGCCTTAATCAGACGAATGCTGGTCAGGCTCTCCTGGGTCTGATCGTTAAGGGAGGAGAAGGCCGCCTGCGCAAGCTTAAATCGCTGATGAAGCTTATCGCCATAACGTTTGATCACCAGCGCCATCACCGGCATCGGCAGCAGGGCCAACAGGGTCAACTGCCAGCTAATTTGTGTGCTCATGACAACCAGCACCACAATGCCCATCACCAGCGAATCCACCAGCGTCAGTACGCCCTCGCCTGCGGCGAAGACCACGCGATCGACGTCATTTGTCGCACGCGCCATCAGATCGCCGGTGCGGTGACGCAGGTAAAATTCAGGATACTGGCGGCTGAGCTGACGGTAGAAATCCTGTCGGAGCTCGACGGCAAGCTGATAAGATGCCCCAAAAAGCAGCACGCGCCAGACGTAGCGCAGCAGATAAACCACCACTGCCGTAGCCAGCATGGCACCCGTCCAGATAAACAGCTGTGATGTGCTCATCTGCTGCCGGGTTATACCGTCCACGATCACGCCAACCACTTTTGGCGGCAACAGTTGAAGGATCGCAATAATAATCAGCAGCAAGACGGCGCCGAGGTAACGCCGCCATTCACGAAAAAAAAACCAACGTAGTTGACTAAACAATCGCACAAATACCGTCCCGGGCAGGCGTAAGGTGATTACTGAGCGCGCGCAAGCGGCAGCGCCGTGGTGTATTTTATCTCTTCCATCGCAAAGCTCGAAGTCACATCCAGTAAACCCGGCACCCCGTTCACTAAGCGCTTATAGAAGGCGTCATAACTTTTCATATCCGCCACCTGAATCCGCAGCAAATAGTCATATTCGCCCGCCATTCGGTAACATCCCATGACTTCCGGCATGGCATTGACCTGATCAACAAACTGCTGATACCAGCTTTTACTGTGCTGCTGAGTTTTGATCAGCATAAAAGCCGTAAGCGAAAGTGCTAACTTGTCGGCATCCAACAGCGCCACGCGCCCGCGTATATAGCCCTCTTCTTCGAGCTTTTTCAGCCTCTTCCAGCACGGCGTGGTGGTGAGGTGAACGGCATCCGCCAGCGCCTGAAGCGATAGCGTACAGTCCTGTTGCAGCAGATCGAGCAGTTTAAGATCGGTTTTATCTGTCATACCGTCGTCCGGGAGAAAAGTTTTCTCATATTGGGCCATTATACAGGAAAAATGGCAAACCTATTTTCCTGATAATGCCGTACGCTGCGACAAATCAATAACACGGTGATGATGCAGATGGACAGATGGGTTTCGCAGGCTATAAAAGAGATTAACGCCGACATTCAACGTTCGGCCGATACGCACCTGATCCGCCTGCCGCTGCCGGGCTTACCGGGTATCTGGCTCTATCTGAAAGATGAAAGCACGCACCCCAGCGGTAGCCTGAAACATCGGCTGGCGCGATCGCTGTTTCTGTATGGCTTATGTAATGGCTGGATCAAAGAGGGAACGCCAGTCATTGAGGCGTCGTCGGGCAGCACCGCGGTATCGGAAGCCTATTTTGCACGCCTGCTCGGCCTTCCCTTTATCGCCGTTATGCCTGCCAGTACGGCAAAGCGTAAGGTTGAGCAGATTACCTTCTACGGTGGACGTTGCCATTTTGTGAACGATCCCTGCCAGATATATGCTGAATCCGAACGGCTGGCAGGTGAACTGAAAGGCCACTTTATGGATCAGTTCACTTTTGCGGAGCGCGCCACTGACTGGCGCGGCAATAACAACATTGCCGACAGCATTTTTCAACAAATGAAAAATGAACCTTGTCCAATCCCTGCACATATCGTAATGAGCGCGGGCACCGGCGGCACGTCAGCTACTATTGGCCGCTATTTACGCTACCAGGGGCACAATACGCGCCTGACGGTCGTCGACCCGGAAAACTCGGTATTTTATGATTACTGGCATCAGCGTGATGCCACGCTGAGCAACCCGCGCGGCGGCAAAATAGAGGGGATCGGGCGGCCCCGTGTTGAGCCGTCCTTTATTGCAGACGTCGTGGACGAGATGATCAAAGTGCCGGACGGCGCCAGTATTGCCGCCATGCTGTGGCTGGAAAAACAGCTGGGGCGTAAACCCGGCGCATCCACCGGCACTAATGTGTGGGGCGCGCTGCAAATTGCCAAAAAAATGGCGGCAGAAAAGCGCAGCGGTGCCATCGTTACGCTGCTTTGCGACAGCGGCGAACGCTACCTTGAAAGCTATTATCATCCCGCCTGGGTGGCGGAAAACATTGGTGATATCAGCCGCTGGCAGCATGAGCTGGCTACACTTCCGCTTCTTCAGGCAGTACCATAGAGCGCAATAAAAGTCATAAGGTGAAAAGAATGAGACGTGCAGTGGTGGTGTTCAGCGGCGGACAGGATTCAACAACCTGTCTGATTCAGGCGTTAAAGCAGTACGATGAAGTGCACTGCATAACCTTTGATTACGGTCAGCGTCACCGTGCGGAGATCGACATCGCGCGCCAGCTTTCGCATGCGCTGGGTGCGCGTGCCCACAAGGTACTGGATACCACCCTGCTTAATGAACTGGCGGTCAGCAGCCTCACGCGCGACAGCATCCCTGTGCCTGCTTACGATGCGAATGCCAGCGGCCTGCCCAGCACGTTTGTGCCCGGTCGCAATATCCTGTTTCTGACGCTCGCCTCAATTTATGCTTATCAGGTTGAAGCAGAAGCGGTGATTACCGGCGTCTGTGAAACCGATTTTTCTGGCTATCCTGACTGCCGCGATGAATTTGTAAAAGCCTTAAATCATGCGGTGATGCTTGGCATGGCGCGTCCGGTACGCTTTGAAACACCGCTGATGTGGCTGAATAAAGCGGAAACCTGGGCGCTTGCTGACTACTGGCAGCAACTGACGCTGATACGTAATGAAACGCTGACCTGCTATAACGGCATCAAGGGCGACGGATGCGGGGAATGCGCCGCGTGCACGCTTCGGGCAAACGGGCTGAACGACTATCAGTCACACGCCAGCGCCATTATGCAGCAGATGAAGCGTAAAACCGGCCTGGGCTGACATCACATCATCTCCTCCAGGCGTTGTTTCAGTTCGCCCTCTATCGGCTGCGCCTTTTGCGTACGCAGGTCGATACAGACAAAAGTCAATGCGGCGTCCGCGACCGTCTCGCCGCCGGGCGCCAGCGTCACCGTCTGGCCGATCACCCCGCTTTTTCTGCCCAGCTCCAGCAGCGTGCTGTTAACATGGAGCACGTCTCCCAGCACCGCTGGCCTGCGGTAGTTAATATTGATGTTTACCACTACAAAAGCGAACTGGTTTTCCGTTAGCCAGTTAAACGCCTCCGTTTGCTCCAGCCACGCCCAGCGCGCCTCTTCGAGAAATTCGAGATAGCGGGCATTATTGACGTGCTGATAAACATCCAGATGATAGCCGCGTACTTTTATTGTTGTTTGCATAACCGCCTTAACGTTAAAGATGAGGCCATACTCACTGGTATGACCTCCCCATATTAGCAGCGGTTTACGTCGCCTGAAGCGGCACACATTGACCGCGCGATAGCGATCACAATTTCAGCCGCGACAGATTTCGCTCTACCAGCGCGTTGCCGATGCCGGGCACCTCTCTGAGTTGCTCAATCTGCGTAAAGGGCCCAAATTCGTCCCGATAGCGGATAATGGCCTCCGCTTTTTTCAGTCCAACGCCGTTCAGTACCGCGGCAAGCTCTTGCGCACTGGCCTGATTGATGCTGACGCTGGCAGGCGTTGCCGCTTCTTTTGCCTCAACAACGATGCTGTTTTCAACCGGTGCGGCCTGGACCGAAGCGGCAGCCAGCGGCACCAGGGTGAAGGCAAGGTAAAGCGCAGTAAAGATCCTGTATGTCATGCTGTTTTCCTCCATGTGTGTGACAGCAGCCTTACCCTACGTCAGCGCGGTATATTGAACAAACGATGGAAATCAGAAATGGAAAAGGCCGCGAAAGCGGCCTTCAGGTTTGCAGTGCGTTACAAAAAAATTGCGCGTCTTATTGAGCTTCAGCCGCCGCACCGTATTTAATTTTGGCGTCCTTGCGCAGATTGCTGAGCAATGCTTCGAAAGCGATTTGCGCGTTGTTTTGCGTCACGCCCTGAACCATCGCCTGCTTCTGCGCCTCTGGCATGGTGCCGCTCTTCACGCTTTCCAGCGCCAGCAGCACAACGTTACCCTGCCCGTCTTCGCCGATCTCATAACTGGTTTTATCTTTCGCCGGCGGCGTCATCGCAAAGGCTTTCTGCGTCAGCGCATCCTGACTATTACGTTCCAGCGTCAGCTGCGGGCCAAAGCTCAGGTTCGCTGCTTTCATCGCCGGATCGCCACTGCCTGCCTTCAATGCCGCAAGGACTTTATCGGCCTGCTCTTTTGCCGCTTTTTGCGCTTTCTCACGTTTGAGCAGGGTGGTAACTTCCGCTTTGACATCGTTGAGCGGCCTGACCGCTTCAGGCTTGTGCGCACTGACGCGCAGCACGAAAGCACGGTCGCCATCAACGGTGATGATATCAGAGTTGCTTCCCGGCGAACCGTTGTTGCCGACCAGATCGCCGCTGAAGATCGCCTGTTCAACCTTAGGAAAGTTCAGCTCAGCGGGCAGGCTGTCGCGATCGAACCAGTTGGTTTCCACCGCCTTAACACCTGCCGCCTCTTCAGCGCCAGCCAGCGATTCGTTGTCATTGCTGGCCGCATCGCTTACTTTTTGTTGCAGCTTATAGTACACATCCAGCGCTTTCTCCTGCTTCACCTTCGCCGTAATGTCATCACGCACGGCGCTCAGTGGCTTGATCTGCTGCGGCTGAATATCGTCCAGTCGCGCAACGATAAAACCGACGGATGACTTGATGATGCCGGAAAGCTGGCCTTTTTCTTTCAGATCAGCCGTTTTGAGCTCGTCAGGCGTGGTGGCGGGCTCCAGCCAGCCCATGTCGCCGCCGTGGCGAGCCGAGATCGGATCGCTGGACTTCGCTTTTGCCAGCGCAGCAAAATCACCCCCCTTTTTCAGTTCATCCAGTACCGCCTGCGCATCCGCTGCGGTTTTGCTCTGAATAATACTGTAACGACTGCGCTGCGGCTGCGTGTAGTCATCCTGATGCTGCTCGTACCAGGCCTGAACATCACTGTCGCTGACGGTTTGCTGCATGGCCGCCGCATCCAGTTTGATATAGCTGACGCGGAACTGCTCAGGGGCCATAAAGCTGTTTTTATTCTGCTCGTAGCGATTTTTAATTTCTTCGTCCGTGACAGGCTGGCCTGCTGCCAGCGCGCCAACATCGATAGTTGCTTTGCGTATAACACGCTGTTGCGCCACCAAAGCGGCAAGCGCATCGGTTTCGCCGGTCAGGGTGAAATCAGTGCCGGTGACCGCGGCGATAAGCTGCTGCGTGGTAAGCTGCTTGCGCAACGCTTCTGCATACTGATCGGCAGAGAAACCCATATTATTGATAATACTCAGGTATTTTGCATTATCGAATTTCCCGTTGGTCTGGAACGCAGGCTGAGTGAATATCGCCTGTTTGATCTGATCGTCACTGATCCCCAGACGAAGCTCTTTTGCATACTGATCGAGCAATTTTTCATCAACCAGTTGAGAAAGCGCCTGCTGGCGGATCTGCTGCATATAGCCCGGGTTACCGGCAAGCTGAGAGAACTGTTCACCGAGCATCTGCTGCTGACGGGAACGTTCATTAGTGAAGGCGCGTTCAAGCTGCGCGCGGCTGATTTCGTCGCCGTTAACTTTAGCGGCGTAATCACCGTTACCGCCAATCAGATAGTTGCCCACGCCCGTCAGTACAAACGACAGGATAATTAAAGCCAGTAGAATTTTGAGCACGACATGGTTCGATGCCGCACGTAAATTGTCCATCATAGTGTGACAACACTCCGCTGTAATGTGAATGTAAAACTTTGCGCCTGCGTCCTGTGATCCGGAGAACGCTTCGCGCCGCTGCGTGCCAACACGTCAGCCCGTCTCAATCATTGAAACATAAAAAAAGGCACATCAGAATCCTGAAGTGCCCCGTATGGTACATGAGAACGCTATGACAATCTTCTCTCCGCCAAAGAAATTACTCTGCGGGAAGCAATACGTTAGTTTACAGCGTCTTTCAACGCTTTACCGGCGCGGAAACCGGGAACTTTACCCGCCGGGATCGTGATTTCTTTGCCGGTTTGCGGATTGCGGCCGGTGCGCTCTGCACGTTCGCGTACGGAAAAAGTACCAAATCCAACCAACGCGACGTCATCGCCAGCTTTAAGAGAATCTGAAACGCCATCCATGAAAGCATCTAAAACACGTCCGGCGGCTGCTTTAGAAATATCCGCATTAGCAGCTATTTTGTCGATCAACTGTGACTTATTCACTCACCCATCCCCTCTGTTATTATTCACAACATAATGGGGTTTGATCACCCTCTATGTGTGCCAGTTATCAAGATTGCGCCTGTCGAGCCGTAACGCTCAAAACGTTGCCGTTACTGGCTAAACCGCTCTCTAAATTAGCGGCACAAAAAAAAGCTGGCAAGTCACTTTTTGCTCACCAGCTCTGGTTTTCCCGTGTTTTTGTCTTAAATCACTATTTTGCCGTGGCGACCTGCATGCCGTAAGGCGCGTTTTGCAGCGCCAGCGTCAGTACTTCATCGATACGTTTTACCGGATGAATATCCAGGTCGGCGATGACGTTGTCAGGGATCTCTTCCAAATCGCGTTTGTTCTCGTCCGGGATCAAGACGGTTTTGATGCCGCCGCGATGCGCTGCCAGCAGTTTTTCTTTCAGGCCGCCAATGGGCAATACCTGACCGCGTAGCGTGATTTCGCCGGTCATCGCGACGTCTGCACGCACCGGATTACCGGTCAGGCATGATACCAGCGCGGTACACATGGCGATACCGGCGCTCGGGCCATCTTTTGGCGTTGCGCCTTCCGGCACGTGAACGTGAATGTCGCGTTTTTCGTAGAAGTCGCCATTAATACCCAGCTTCTCCGCCCGCGCGCGCACAACGGTCAATGCCGCCTGGATTGACTCCTGCATCACTTCGCCCAACGAGCCGGTGTAGGTCAGTTTACCTTTGCCCGGCACGCACGCGGTTTCAATGGTCAGCAGATCGCCGCCCACTTCCGTCCACGCCAGGCCGGTAACCTGTCCTACACGGTTTTCACTATCGGCGCGGCCGTAGTCGAAGCGCTGTACGCCAAGGAAATCTTTCAGGTTGTCGCCATTGATGTCGATATGCTTGATGGTCTTATCCATCAGCAGCGTTTTAACCGCTTTACGACAAAGTTTGGAAAGCTCGCGCTCAAGGCTACGCACGCCCGCTTCGCGGGTGTAGTAACGAATAATGCCGACAATGGCGCTGTCGTCGACAGTTATTTCAGTTTTGGTCAGCGCGTTGCGTTCAATCTGCTTCGGCAAAAGATGCTGTTTAGCGATGTTCAGCTTTTCGTCTTCGGTGTAGCCGGAAAGACGAATAACTTCCATACGATCCAGCAACGGCGCCGGGATGTTCATTGAGTTCGACGTTGCCACAAACATCACGTCGGAGAGATCGTAATCCACTTCCAGATAGTGATCGTTAAAGGCAATATTTTGTTCCGGATCCAGCACCTCAAGCAGCGCCGAAGCCGGATCGCCCCGCATGTCCGAGGACATTTTGTCAATCTCATCCAGCAGGAAAAGCGGGTTTTTCACGCCAACTTTCGCCATTTTCTGAATAAGTTTGCCCGGCATAGAGCCAATATAGGTGCGGCGATGTCCGCGGATTTCCGCCTCATCGCGCACGCCGCCCAGCGCCATACGAACGTATTTACGACCGGTTGCTTTCGCAATGGACTGGCCCAGCGAGGTTTTACCTACGCCGGGAGGCCCAACCAGACAGAGGATTGGCCCTTTAATTTTGCTGACGCGGCTCTGTACGGCTAAGTATTCGAGGATGCGATCTTTGACGCGCTCCAGACCGAAGTGGTCGGTGTCCAGCGTCTCCTGCGCCTTCAGCAGATCTTTTTTCACTTTGCTGCGCGCGTTCCACGGCACCTGAACCATCCAGTCGATATAGCCGCGTACTACGGTAGCTTCGGCAGACATCGGCGACATCATTTTCAGTTTTTGCAGCTCGGCTTCGGTTTTTTCGCGCGCTTCTTTCGGCATTTTCGCCGCGTCGATTTTCCGCTTCAGCGCCTCGTTTTCATCAGGCGCATCGTCCATTTCGCCCAGCTCTTTCTGAATCGCCTTCATTTGCTCATTCAGATAGTATTCGCGCTGGCTTTTTTCCATCTGCTTTTTGACACGATTACGGATGCGCTTCTCAACCTGCAACAGGTCGATCTCCGACTCCATCATCGCCATCAGAAACTCGAGACGTTCGTTAACGTCAGACATTTCCAGCACGGACTGCTTATCGGCAAGCTTCAGCGGCATATGCGCAGCCACCGTGTCCGCCAGGCGAGCGGCATCTTCAATGCTGTTCAGCGAGGTAAGAACTTCCGGCGGGATTTTTTTGTTCAGCTTGATATAGCCTTCAAACTGATTAATAGCCGTACGAACCAGCACTTCCTGCTCGCGCTCGTCAATTTCAGGCGAGGCCAGATATTCGGCCTGAGCGGTAAAATGGTCGCCGTTATCAGCAAGCGTGGTGATATGCGCGCGCTGAAGGCCTTCCACCAGCACTTTCACCGTGCCGTCGGGCAATTTAAGCATTTGCAGAATGGATGCGACGGTCCCTACGGAGAAGAGATCGTTGATGCCAGGTTCATCCGTTGAAGCTTCTTTCTGAGCGACCAACATGATTTTTTTATCATGATCCATGGCGGCTTCAAGGCAGCGGATCGATTTTTCACGACCAACAAACAACGGAATGACCATGTGCGGATAAACCACTACGTCACGCAACGGCAACACAGGGATTTCAATGCGTTCAGAACGCTCAGGATTCATAGAGCTCTCTCTTAGTTAATTTCCGCCAGGGCAAGGGTACCGCAATGGACGGTTATCCCACAGATAGTTGAGTATATGGGGATGAACATGCGACATTCAACGGCCTGTGCCTGAGAAAAACGAAAGGGAGAATAAATTCTCCCTTTTTGAGTTAACTGACTGGAAAGATTTGCTTATTTATTCACCAGAAGCCTGCTGCGCTTCATGTTTACCGTAAATCAGCATTGGGTCGGTTTGTCCGTCGATAACGGAATCATCGATAACCACTTTCTCAACGTCATCCATTGAAGGCAGATCATACATCGTGTTCAGCAGCGCGCCTTCAACGATCGAACGCAAACCACGCGCGCCTGTTTTACGCGACATCGCCTTTTTGGCAATGGCGTTCAACGCCTCCTCACGGAACTCAAGCTCGACACCTTCCAGATTGAACAGTGCCTGATACTGCTTAGTCAGGGCGTTTTTCGGCTCGCGCAGGATCTGAATCAGCGCTTCTTCGCTCAGCTCATTCAGCGTTGCCACAACCGGCAGACGGCCGATGAACTCCGGGATCAGGCCAAATTTGATCAGATCTTCCGGCTCCACCTGCTCCAGCAGTTCGCCTTCGGTTGCCTTCTGCGATTTGCCCTTCACCATGGCGCCAAAACCAATACCTGAACCGGTTTCAACACGCTGGGAAATCACTTTATCGAGTCCGGCAAAAGCGCCACCACAAATAAACAGGATTTTGGAGGTATCCACCTGCAAAAACTCCTGCTGAGGATGCTTGCGGCCACCCTGTGGCGGCACCGCTGCCACCGTGCCTTCGATCAGCTTCAACAGCGCCTGCTGCACGCCTTCGCCCGAGACGTCGCGGGTAATAGAAGGGTTGTCAGACTTACGGGAAATTTTATCAATTTCATCGATATAAACGATGCCGCGCTGCGCTTTCTGCACATCGTAGTCGCATTTTTGCAGCAGCTTCTGAATGATATTTTCAACGTCTTCACCCACGTAACCGGCCTCGGTCAGCGTGGTGGCGTCAGCCATGGTGAACGGCACGTCCAGCAGGCGGGCCAGCGTTTCTGCCAGGAGCGTTTTACCGCTACCGGTTGGACCAATCAGCAGAATGTTACTTTTACCAAGCTCAATGCCGTTGCTGGTATCGCCGTTACGCAGGCGCTTGTAGTGGTTATAAACCGCTACCGCCAGCACCTTTTTCGCCCGCTCCTGACCAATAACATAGTCATCAAGGTGGTGGCGAATTTCATGCGGTGTCGGTAACGCACTGCGTTCGCGGTGCGGCGCAACTTCTTTGATCTCTTCGCGAATGATGTCATTGCATAAATCGACACACTCATCGCAGATATACACTGACGGGCCGGCAATCAGCTTGCGCACCTCATGCTGGCTTTTGCCACAGAAAGAGCAGTACAGCAGCTTTCCTGAACCGTCTTTGCGCTTATCTGTCATCAGTTAACCTCTTCTGTTATCTTCGTCCGCACTTGGTTGCGGCGATGGTGTCGCCCCGCGACACCCTTAATCGTCACGTATGTCAACTATCAATATAGTCGACTGACGGGCACTAAGCGCGATGCGTCAGGATTGAATCAACCAAACCATACTCTACAGCTTCGCTGGCGGAGAGGAAACGGTCGCGCTCGGTGTCTCTCTCGATTTCTTCAAGAGTTTTGCCCGTATGTTCAGCCATCAGCTCGTTCATGCGCTGTTTCACTTTCAGAATTTCGCGCGCATGGATCTCAATGTCCGTCGCCTGACCCTGATAGCCGCCCAGCGGCTGATGGATCATTACGCGTGAATTCGGCAGGCAGTAACGCTTGCCTTTCGCGCCGGCCGTCAGCAAAAACGCGCCCATTGAGCACGCCTGGCCCATACAAATGGTGCTGACGTCGGGCTTGATGAACTTCATGGTGTCGTAAATCGACATGCCAGCGGTGATCACCCCGCCAGGCGAATTAATATAAAGATGGATATCTTTTTCCGGGTTCTCTGCTTCCAGGAACAGCATCTGGGCAACGATCAGGTTCGCCATGTGATCCTCAACCTGACCGGTGAGGAAGATAATACGTTCCTTGAGCAGGCGGGAAAAGATGTCGTAAGAACGCTCTCCGCGAGAGGTTTGTTCGACCACCATCGGCACCAGAGCCATATGAGGTGCAGTTTGTTCACGTTCGCCACTGTATGACATTACCGTCTCCTGGATAAATTTCATTTGGCTACATGCCGTACCGATTCCGGTTGAGAGCGATCGGAAACACAATGTCACCAACTCCACGCCTAAAAATCACAGGCCAATCAAGATTCAGTACAACTAAAGCTACTATTTGGGGATGCTGCCCCGCTGTTTCAAGCATAACAACGTTTATATCAACTGCTAACAAGGAAATTAGCTTAGCCGATCTTTTGCGGTTTTAATGCGCGAATAAACAGCATAAGGTACTTCCGGCCGCATGATTAAAGCAAAAAGCCCGCGGCCATAGCGGCCACGGGCTTTCATTAACGCGTCATGAACGGTGAAATCAAGCCGGTTGAGCCTGGTTCATCAGTTCCTGGAAGTTAGTGGCCTTTTCAGTCACTTTTGCTTTTTCCAGAACGGCTTCAACCGCCTGCTCTTCCAGCGCAACGTTACGCATGTTGTTCATCAGCTCGTTGTTTTTGCTGTAGAACTCGATCACTTCTGCCGGGTCTTCATAGGCGGAAGCCATCTCTTCGATCAGCGTTTTTACGCGATCTTCGTCTGCTTTCAGCTCGTGCGTGCGAATCACTTCGCCCAGCAGCAGGCCAACGACAACGCGACGTTTTGCCTGCTCTTCGAACAGTTCACGAGGCAGTTCAAGCGCCTGCTGCTCGTTTCCACCGAAGCGCTGTGCGGCCTGACGCTTCAGCACGTCAATTTCGCCGTCAATCAGCGCAGCCGGTACGTCGATTTCGTTAGCATTAACCAGTCCGTCAATGGCCTGCGACTTAACGCGGTTACGCACGGCGCCTTTTAACTCACGCTCCATGTTTTTACGCACTTCGGTACGCAAACCGGCAACGGAGCCATCTTCCACGCCAAAGCGCTTGATGAACTCTTCGGTAAACTCAGGCAGCTCGCTTTCTTCAACTTTCTTCAGCACGATGTCGAATTTAGCCGCTTTACCCTTCAGGTTTTCAGCGTGGTAATCTTCCGGGAAATTCACGTCGATGGTGAAATTTTCGCCCGCTTTGTGGCCAATGACGCCCTCTTCAAAACCCGGGATCATACGGCCCTGGCCCATGGCCAGAACGAAGTCAGACGCTTTACCGCCTTCAAACTCTTCGCCGTCTACGGAGCCGGAAAAGTCCACGGTCACGCGGTCAGCGGCTTCCGCAGCGCGATCGACATCTTTCCAGGTCGCCTGCTGCTTACGCAGGGTGTCCAGCATGGTGTCGACATCTGCATCGGTCACTTCAACAACCGGTTTTTCAACTTCGATTGTTTCCAGGCCTTTCAGTTCGACTTCCGGATAAACTTCAAACTCAACCGCGAAAGTGAAGTCTTCGCCGTTCTTGTATTCGCCCGGTACGTAGTTCGGCGCACCGGCCGGATTGATCTTTTCTTTAATGATCGCGTCAACGAAGTTGCGCTGCATCAGATCGCCTAACACGTCCTGACGAACGGATGCGCCATAGCGCTGCGCAACAACGGTCATAGGTACTTTTCCTTTACGGAAACCGTCGATACGCACTTTCTTAGCGACGTTGACCAGCTCATTTTTCACTGCGGTTTCGATCACATCTTTATCTACGGTAATCGTTACGCGACGGCCCAGGCCCTGAGTTGTTTCTACTGAAACTTGCATCTTATTACCTCAAAAAATCACGTGCTCGGTCAACTTCGGGCCCTTCATTCCGCCAGGCGGACAAACGGCCCGGAACCGGGACGGCCTCTGATGTCAGAACCGCGTTCCCTGTTGCCAGAAGCGTCCCGAAGACATTCTGGAAAAATAGACGCAGCATTATAGCGGCAACGTTCGGGCGAGTCGAGAAAGCAAACACGCCGTTTCGCAGCGAGCGTGATTTCACTGCCTCTTTTTTAATCAAACCCCTGCGAGACTGCCTGAGGTTAAAACACGAACTGCCGTTATTTCAGAATACAGGATGGAACCACAAGTGACATACGGCCTACCTATCACTTTCTGAGTTTCACATTTTGATTATTTGTATTAATGGAAATCCGTAAAATGGCACTGTTACCTCCTTCTCAAAGAACCAGCTTTGAACGCATTTGCGATCGTGCGTTTGACCTTGATAATGACGCTCATAACCCTCTTCAACTTACCCCGCCTGGATCACAAGCCTCTGCTCTGAGCCATGAATCCTTACAGCAGACTCAGGCTCCTTCGGAGGAGAGTACGGCTCATACAGTAGACGGCGTCAGCTATGCCACCGCTGACGAAGTGAATATTCACCAGAAAATTAGTCTCTTATATGAGAAACATATTACCAGCGATAATCGCGAGAAATTTATCGGCCTGATTGCCGATCGTACGCGAGAGTTACACGCGATGAAGGAGAGTCCGGCAGATATCGACGCTGTTTTTTCAAAAGGGACAAACCTTAACCGCCTGGCATCGGTGGCCAGGGTGAGTGCCCGCGCTTTTCCTTTTGCCGTGGCCTCAGTCGCGTTTGATAAAATCCCCTTACTCAGTTCATTTGCCAACAGTGCAGCCGAACTGGGCCTGCATGCCGGCATTCAAGCTTCGCTTGCCGATACTGTCGGGATTGGACTGATCGATCGCGCGACAAGCAATACCCACTGGTTTACAGCGAACGCCGCACAACTTGAACCTGAAATACGCGATGCACTGCTGGAGAAACAGCCAACGCCCTGGCAAACCGCGAAGGAAATTTCAGCCGCCTTCCAGGCTTATACACTTGGTAATACAGTGCGTCTCGGCGCCACGCCCGCTGTTACGCATTTTTACGGCGCGGCGGCGGGAAGCAATTTTGATACCTGGCTTACCGGAGCAAGAGGCCTGGCGGCGGGAGGACTGGTCGGCGCAGGGCTGAATGAACTGGATAATAAAAAAGGGCGCATTGGGCCGGAATATATGCTGGCGCGTACGGACTGGAAAGAACAGTATCTGGCGTTAAAGGCCACTAATCCGTATACCGATCCGGTTAAAGGCGTGGCAAAACGCCTTGCAAAATTGCCTGTTGATATTGTGACTGATACACCTAAGGCGCTCGCCAGCGTCTTCTCGGCTGGCAGCCTGGCTAAAACCGCAGGCATTGGCGGCGGTTTCGCTGGTGTTCTCTCAGCGCGCAGTGCAGTCAGTACGGCAATGGCCAGTCGGGGCTACAATGCGGCGTCGATCGCTGCTATGAGTCATTTCGTCAACGTAGTCACCTCAGCTCCAGTGTTTAGCGCAGTGCCTCCCGCTGAGATCATGGGTGGCCCCCTGGCCGATAAAGCGGTAGAACTTTTACAAGAGAAACTTCCTGAGGCGTTGAACAGCGCCACTGACTGGGCTGCCAACCAGCTTCGGCGCGGCATTGACCGCCAAACCACCTCACTCAATCAGGCTGAACGTCAGGTATAAAGGAAGTATCAAAAACCAAAGCGGCATAATTGCCGCTTTATGTTGACCGGAAAATCACGCCAGCGTACCGGCTCCGCGGCAGCCGGGCGAAGCCGGTACGGTATCCTGCAAGCTTTCCCACTCTTTCACGGTATAAGTGTGCAGCGCCAGCGCATGGACGCTGCCGGCAAGTTCTTCCGTTAACTGGCCGTAAATGGCGCGATGACGTTGCAGGAAGCGCTGGTTCACGAAGCTGTCGCTGACGATAACGACCTTAAAATGGCTTTCCGCGCCGGCAGGGACATTATGACGATAGCTTTCATCATGCACGTCCAGATGTACGGGTGAAAATGCCGTTCTTAACTTTTCTTCAATACGTTCACGCATCATACCCCTACTCCTCTGCAACCTGAGCCGCGCCTCATTGCTTTAAATATTAGCTGGTTTACGCCGCTTCAGGTTTCACTTGACGAAAAATAACCCGCACTAAAAGCGAGCTACTCTGCATTTTTTCGGCCAATGCTGCAACCCTGAATGATTGAGCGCCCGGCGCTTGCCAGGAATTAACGAAATATGATGAATTTACGCGCAGCCGGGGGCTTCCTCTTGCCTCAGGCGATGTTATGATAGCCGCAGTTTTATCTGCATCACCTCTTACGCAAACGAGAAAATAAGCATGTTAAAAAAACTGTTTTTCCCTCTTCTGGCCGCTCTGATTCTGGCTGGCTGTGCAAGCAACAGCAACACTCTTAACGTTACGCCTAAAATTCAGCTGCCGCAGCAAGACCCAAGCCTGATGGGCATTACCGTCAGCATTAACGGTGCCGATCAGCGCAGCGATCAGGCGCTGGCGAAAGTCACCCGCGATAATCAGTTAGTCACCCTGACGCCATCGCGCGATCTTCGCTTCCTGCTTCAGGAAGTGTTAGAAAAACAGATGGGCGCGCGCGGTTACATGATTGGCCCTGACGGCGCCGTTGATCTACAGATCGTGGTGAACAATCTCTATTCTGACGTTACCCAGGGCAACGTGCGCTACAGCATCACTACCAGGGCGGATATCTCGATTATTGCCACCGCCAAAAACGGTAACAAGCAGGTTAAAAACTATCGTCAGACCTACAGCGTTGAAGGCGCCTTCAATGCAAACAACACAAAAATCACTAACGCGGTTAATGCCACGCTCAGCGACGTGATCGCCGACATGGCGCAGGACACCAGCATTCACCAGTTTATCAAGCAGAACGCTCGATAATCTCTTCGCCCGCCGTCCATCGGCGGGCGCTATTTTAAGGTTTCTATGGACAGCCAGTATCTTAAAATCTTCACACAACGCAACGCCGCGCTGCTTCTCATCCTTGGATTTGCCTCCGGGTTGCCGCTGGCGCTAACCTCCGGAACGCTTCAGGCGTGGATGGCCGTTGAAAATGTCGATATTAAAACGATTGGCTTCTTTTCCCTGGTCGGCCAGGCCTACGTCTTTAAGTTTCTCTGGTCGCCGCTGATGGATCGTTACACGCCGCCGATCGCCGGACGCCGACGCGGCTGGCTACTGGTGACGCAAATTTTACTGATCGTGGGCATCGCGTTGATGGGATTTATGACGCCCGCCCGCGATCTGACGCTGCTGGCTGCGCTGGCGGTGCTGATCGCCTTCTGTTCCGCCTCGCAGGATATTGTGTTCGACGCATGGAAAACGGACGTGTTGCCGCCGCAAGAACGCGGCAGCGGCGCGGCGATCAGCGTACTCGGCTATCGCCTTGCGATGCTGGTTTCCGGCGGGCTGGCACTGTGGCTGGCGGACCGTTTTTTGGGCTGGCAGGCAATCTGGTGGCTGATGGCGGCGATGATGATCCCTGGCGTCATCGCCACGCTGCTGGCGAAGGAACCGGAGGGAGCGACAGCCCGGCCACGCAGCCTTGAAGAGGCGGTGTCTGCGCCGCTGCGTGACTTTTTCAATCGTAATAACGCCTGGCTGATCCTCTCACTTATCGTTCTTTATAAGCTCGGCGACGCTTTTGCCGCCAGTCTTACCACCATTTTCCTTATTCGCGGCGTGGGGTTTGATGCCGGCGACGTCGGCCTGGTGAATAAAAGCCTGGGGCTGATCGCCACCATCGTTGGCGCGCTTCTCGGTGGTCTGTTGATGCAGCGCCTGAATCTGTTTCGTGCGCTGATGCTGTTTGGTATTTTGCAGGCGATCTCTAATCTGGGCTACTGGCTGCTCTCCGTTACCGATAAGCATCTGTGGAGCATGGCGTCTGCGGTATTTGTTGAAAACCTCTGCGGCGGGATGGGCACGGCGGCGTTTGTCGCGTTGCTGATGACGCTGTGTAATAAGTCATTTTCCGCCACGCAGTTTGCGTTGCTGTCTGCCCTGTCGGCAACAGGTCGCGTCTACGTCGGGCCGGTAGCGGGCTGGTTTGTTGAATCCTGGGGCTGGCCCACCTTTTATGCTTTTTCTGTGGTGGCCGCACTCCCCGGCCTGCTGTTGCTGGCGGGTTGCAGCAACACGCTGGAGCAGGCCCAATCAGAACAACATTTTTCCCAACGAGAGCACTTTACATCCGGCTATCGCTGGGCGCTAAGAGCGCTAAAAGCCGGAGGTGTACTGCTAGGCATCTGGCTGCTTTTGCTGGCGGCACGCGCACTGACAGTTTTTAATGCGGGCGGTTTACTCGATCTGTTACCAGAAGCTGGCCTGGCGCTTACGCTGCTTGGGGTGATAGTCGGTAGCCTGCTGGACTATATGGCGATGCGAAAACCGTCTTTGAGGGAGTAATGTTAATCGTTCCCTCATTCAGAGGCCATTAGCGCCCGGCAAAACAGCAATGACATATCTATGTTAGAGACAATTTTTTAACATTTTTTGCGAAAGTTAATTTTTATCATGCTCGATTAATTGCGCTTTTCGATATGCCTGAACACACTTTATCGGTATTTAAAACCGGTGCGTAATTATATTAAATGGCATCTTATCGCACAAAATGATGCAGGGATGTTAAATAATTGGGCGTTATTTTTTGTGGTTATAGCAAAGCTGATTTTCCTGACAAATCTTTCATCGGTTTTTGTTATATAACCCCGAAATAGCTGCTAGTATTCATATCTTGTCACCTTATGTAACATCTGTGACAACCCTTGCAAAAGGCGTCAACACGGCGCTGACACTACCTGTTGCTGGTTTACAGTCCTGAAACCTTCCCGTAAAATGCCGCCACACTTAAACGACATAGAGCCCTTGTCATTGAGGTCGTTAAATGAGACTCATGAAATACAATAAAAGTTTGGGGATTTTGTCATTAATTACGGCCACTTTAGTGTTAAGTGGCTGTGATAGTGCATTGTTAAGTCCCAAAGGACAGATTGCAATGGAGCAACGCTCGCTGATCCTGACGGCCTTTGGCCTGATGATGATCGTCGTTATTCCCGCAGTCTTAATGGCCGTGGTGTTCGCCTGGAAATATCGGGCATCCAATACCAATGCAAAATACAGCCCGAACTGGTCACACTCTAATAAAGTGGAAGCCGTGGTTTGGACGGTTCCTATCCTGATTATCCTGTTTCTCGCTATTTTGACGTGGAAATCCACGCACGCGCTGGAGCCGGGTAAGCCGATTGCTTCTGATGTGAAGCCGATAGAAATCGACGTGATTGCATTGGACTGGAAGTGGCTGTTTATCTACCCGGAACAGGGTATTGCTACGGTTAATCAGATTGCTTTCCCCGCCAATACGCCGGTGAACTTTAAGATCACCTCTAACAGCGTAATGAACTCCTTCTTCATTCCTACGCTTGGCAGCCAGATCTACGCCATGGCAGGCATGCAGACCAAACTGCACCTGATTGCGAATGAACCTGGTACGTTCAACGGTATCTCCTCTAACTTCAGCGGTCGCGGCTTCTCAGGTATGAAGTTTAAAGCGATTGCCACCCCGGATAACGCTGCGTTTGAGCAGTGGGTAGCCAATGCGAAGACCTCGTCTCATACGCTGACGACGATGGATGACTTCGAGAAGCTGGCTGCGCCAAGCGAAAACCATCCGGTTGAGTTTTTCTCTACGGCAAATCCTGAGCTGTTTAAGCAGGTTATCGGCAAATACAAGATGAGCCACGGGAAAATGAACATGTCTGAACATGAAGGCATGAGCGAAGTCTCTCACGCGGGAGCCGAGGAATAAGACGATGTTGGGAAAATTAACCCTTGATGCTGTACCGTATCATGAACCCATTATCATGATCACGGTAGCCGCCATCATTCTTGGTGGTGTGGCTGTTGTTGGTGCCATTACCTGGTTCGGTAAATGGCAATATTTGTGGTCTGAGTGGCTGACGTCGGTCGACCATAAAAAACTGGGTATCATGTATATCCTTGTGGCGTTTGTGATGCTGCTCCGCGGCTTCGCCGATGCCATCATGATGCGTAGCCAGCAGATGCTTGCCTCTGCGGGCGAAGCGGGCTTCCTGCCGCCGCACCACTACGACCAGATCTTTACCGCGCACGGCGTGATCATGATCTTCTTCGTGGCGATGCCGTTTGTTATCGGTCTGATGAACATTGCGGTTCCTTTGCAGATCGGCGCGCGTGACGTGGCCTTCCCGTTCCTGAATAACCTGAGCTTCTGGTTCACGGTGGTGGGCGTGGTGTTGGTTAACCTGTCGCTGGGCGTGGGTGAATTCGCGCAGACCGGCTGGCTGGCCTATCCGCCGCTGTCGGGCAGCGAGTACAGTCCGGGCGTCGGGGTTGATTACTGGATATGGAGTTTACAGCTGTCCGGGATCGGAACGACGCTGACCGGGATTAACTTCTTCGTGACCATTCTGAACATGCGCGCGCCTGGCATGACCATGTTCAAAATGCCGGTGTTCACCTGGGCCTCGCTCTGTACTAACGTGCTGATCATTGTTTCCTTCCCGGTGCTTACCGTTACTCTGGCATTGTTGACGTTGGATCGCTATTTAGGCTTCCATTTCTTCACCAATGACATGGGCGGCAACATGATGATGTACGTCAACCTGATTTGGGTTTGGGGTCATCCGGAAGTGTACATCCTGGTTCTGCCTGTGTTCGGCGTCTTCTCCGAAGTCGTGGCAACCTTCTCGAAAAAACGCCTGTTTGGCTATACCTCGCTGGTATGGGCAACGGTGGTGATTACCGTACTTTCCTTTATTGTCTGGCTGCACCACTTCTTTACCATGGGCGCAGGCGCCAACGTTAACGCCTTCTTCGGTATCATGACGATGATTATCGCCATTCCAACCGGCGTTAAGATCTTCAACTGGCTGTTCACCATGTATCAGGGCCGCATCCAGATGCACTCGGCGATGTTGTGGACCGTAGGCTTCCTGGTCACCTTCTCCGTAGGCGGCATGACCGGCGTACTGCTGGCCGTGCCGGGCGCGGACTTTGTGCTGCACAACAGCCTGTTCCTGATCGCGCACTTCCACAACGTTATCATCGGCGGCGTGGTGTTCGGTTGTATGGCTGGCGTAACCTACTGGTTCCCGAAAGCGTTTGGTTTCACCCTGAATGAAACATGGGGTAAACGCGCCTTCTGGTTCTGGATTATTGGCTTCTTCGTGGCCTTTATGCCGCTGTACGCGCTGGGCTTTATGGGCATGACCCGTCGCCTGAGTCAGGACATCGATCCGCAGTTCCATCCTCTGCTGGTAATTGCCGCAGTCGGCGCGGGACTGATCGCTATCGGTATTCTGTGCCAGTTGATCATGTTCTGGGTATCGGTACGCGACCGTCATCTGAACCGCGATCTGACGGGCGATCCGTGGGGCGCACGTACGCTGGAGTGGTCAACCTCTTCTCCGCCTCCTTTCTATAACTTTGCAGAAGTGCCGCTGGTTGATGAGCGCGACGCGTTCTGGGAAATGAAAGAGAAAGGCGAAGCGTATAAGAAGCCTGCGCATTATGAAGAGATCCATATGCCGAAAAACAGCGGCGCGGGTCTGATCATCGGCCTGTTCAGCATCGTATTTGGTTTCGCCGCGATCTGGCATATCTGGTGGCTGGCAGGTCTCTCTTTCCTCGGCATGATCCTGACCTGGATTATCAAGAGCTTTGACGAAGACGTGGATTACTACGTTCCGGTCGCCGAGATTGAGAAAATCGAAAATCAGCATTTTGACGAAATTAGCAAAGCAGGTCTGAAAAATGGTAACTGAAAACCTGGACGCCCATGCTAAGCATGGGCAACACCATCACGATTCAGGATCCAACAAGGTGTTTGGTTTCTGGATCTACCTGATGAGTGACTGCATTATCTTTGCCACCCTGTTCGCCACGTACGGCGTCATGGTGAACAACACCGCCGGCGGCCCGGCGGGTAAAGATATTTTTGAACTGCCGTTTGTACTGGTAGAAACCGCCCTGCTTCTGTTGAGTTCGATTACCTACGGCTTTGCCGTCATCAACATGAACCGGGAAAATAAAAGCGCCGTCATCGGCTGGCTGGCTCTGACCTTCCTGTTCGGTCTGGGCTTCATCGGCATGGAAATCTATGAATTCCATCACCTGATTGAAGAGGGCTTTGGCCCGCAGCGCAGCGGTTTCCTCTCGGCGTTCTTTACGCTGGTCGGCACCCACGGTCTGCACGTCACGTCCGGTCTGATCTGGATGCTGGTGCTGATGTATCAAATTGCGACGCGCGGTCTGACCGCGACTAACCGCACCCGAATCCTGTGTCTGAGCCTGTTCTGGCACTTCCTGGATGTGGTGTGGATCTGCGTATTTACCATTGTTTATCTGATGGGGGCCATGTAATGAGTCATTCTGTAAACGAACATGGCGCTTCGCATGGCAGCGTGAAGTCTTATATGGTCGGCTTTATCCTGTCGATCATTCTAACCGCCATTCCCTTCTGGATGGTGATGGACGGCAGCGCGTCAAAAGCGACCATTCTCGGTGTTGTCATTGTTTGTGCGGTGGTTCAGGTGCTGGTGCACCTGGTCTACTTCCTGCATCTCAACACCTCGTCCGAAGAGAGATGGAACCTCGTGGCAATTGTCTTCTCTTCGATAATCATCTTGATCGTTGTTGCTGGCTCGCTGTGGATCATGTGGAACCTCAACTACAACATGATGGCGGACTAACCGGGCTACCGTGATGATGAAGCAATACCTGCAAGTAACGAAACCAGGAATTATTTTTGGCAATTTAATTTCTGTCATCGGGGGATTCCTGCTGGCTTCCAAAGGCAGCATCGACTACGCCCTGTTTCTTTCCACCTTAGTGGGCGTCTCACTGGTGATTGCGTCAGGCTGTGTTTATAACAACCTGATTGACCGGGACATCGACAAAAAAATGGAGAGGACCAGGAATCGGGTGTTGGTCAAAGGTCTCATCTCCGTTAATGTCGCCCTGGTTTATGCCACCGTTCTGGGTATTGCTGGTTTCGCACTGCTGTACTTTGGCGCTAATCCGCTGGCTATGTGGTTGTCAGTGATGGGTTTTGTGGTGTATGTCGGCGTTTACAGCCTGTACATGAAACGCAAATCCGTTTACGGCACGCTGATTGGCAGCCTGTCCGGCGCGGCACCACCGGTGATTGGCTATTGTGCCGTCACCGGACAGTTTGATGCGGGCGCGCTGATCCTGCTGGCGATCTTCAGCCTCTGGCAGATGCCGCACTCCTACGCGATTGCCATCTTCCGCTTTAAGGATTATCAGGCGGCAAACATCCCGGTTTTGCCGGTGGTGAAAGGCATCTCCGTGGCGAAAAACCATATCACGCTGTACATCGTGGCGTTTATGGTGGCAACCCTGATGCTGACGCTGGTGGGCTACGCGGGCTACAAATATCTGATTGTGGCGTCCGCGGTCAGCCTGTGGTGGTTAGGAATGGCGCTGTCCGGCTATAAAACGCAGAACGATCGCGTTTGGGCACGTAAGCTGTTCGTTTTCTCCATCGTGGCGATTACCGCTCTGAGCGTAATGATGTCGATTGACTTTATGACGCCAGCGTCAAAGGATCTGCTGACTTACGTCTGGTAATGCACAACGCGTTTTACCACGTAATACCCGATACCCTTCATCTCTGCGCAGCGACAGCGTCAGATATGCAGGGTATCTTTCTTTTTGTTACGACTTTCATTTTACCGCCCTCCCCTGCCCCCTTAAAATACCCGCACCAGATGAACCGAGGTAGTAATGAACGATAACAAAATGACGCCGGTCGAACTGCGCGCGACATGGGGTTTAGGGACTGTTTTTTCTCTGCGTATGCTTGGCATGTTTATGGTACTCCCCGTACTCACCACTTACGGCATGGCTCTTCAGGGAGCCAGTGAAACCTTAATTGGCCTTGCTATTGGTATTTATGGTCTGGCGCAGGCTGTTTTTCAGATCCCGTTTGGATTGCTGTCGGATCGTATTGGCCGTAAGCCGCTGATAATCGGCGGACTGCTGATCTTCGTCCTGGGCAGCGTTATTGCCGCGATGACAACGTCGATCTGGGGCGTGATCCTTGGCCGTGCGCTACAGGGCTCCGGCGCTATCGCGGCGGCCGTAATGGCGTTGCTCTCCGACCTGACGCGTGAGCAGAATCGCACCAAGGCGATGGCGTTTATCGGCATCAGCTTTGGTATCACCTTTGCCATAGCGATGGTGCTCGGCCCCATCATCACCCACGCGCTGGGACTGCACGCGCTGTTCTGGATGATTGCGCTACTGGCGACCGGCGGAATTATCATCACCCTGTCGGTGGTGCCTGCCGCGCCCAACCATATACTTAATCGTGAATCCGGCATGGTAAAGGGAAGCATCCGCCACGTGCTGGCGAATGCGCGTCTGGTAAAGCTGAACGTGGGGATTCTTTGCCTGCATATTCTGCTGATGTCGAGCTTTGTGGCCTTACCCGGCGTTTTTGAGCAGGCGGGCTTCGCTGCCGAACAACACTGGAAAGTGTATCTGATAACAATGCTGGTCGCCTTTGCCAGCGTGGTTCCTTTCATTATTTATGCAGAAGTGAAACGCCGCATGAAGCGTGTGTTTGTCTGCTGCGTGGCGCTGATGTTGATTGCCGAGATCGTGTTGTGGGGCGCAGGCGACCATTTCTGGACGCTGGTGATCGGCGTGCAGATCTTTTTTATTGGTTTCAACCTGATGGAAGCGATCCTTCCTTCGCTGGTCAGCAAAGAGTCGCCGCCCGGCTACAAAGGTACGGCGATGGGGATCTATTCAACCAGCCAGTTTATTGGCGTGGCCATTGGCGGCAGCCTTGGCGGTTGGCTCTATGGCCATTTTGACGCGCAGATGGTTTTCGCTGGCGGAGCAGTTATCGCTACCGCCTGGCTGCTGCTGAGTTGCACGATGAAAGAGCCGCCGTATGTCAGCAGCCTGCGTATTTTGCTGGGTGAAAACCATCATGATACGGCGAAGCTGGAGAAACGACTGTGGGCGCAGCCCGGCGTGAAGGCGGTATTAATTGTACCGGAAGAGAAAAGCGCCTATGTAAAAATCGACAGCAAAGTGACCAACCGGGTTGAGCTGGAAGCGCTGGTCGCGTCCGGCTGATACAGCGGGGAGCCACTCCCCGCCTATTTTTAGTCGCGGAAGTTTTTAAACTGAAACGGCTGGCCCAGATTGCCGCCGCGTACCAGCGCCATCGCGCTTTGCAAATCGTCACGTGACTTACCGTTGACCCGCACTTCTTCGCCCTGAATCTGCGATTGAACCTTAATTTTACTGTCTTTAATCAGCTTGACGATTTTTTTTGCCACCTCGGTAGCGATGCCCGATTTCAGTTTGGCCTCAACGCTCCAGAGCTTGCCGTTATGCTCAATCTCTTCCGGCACGTCCAGCGCGGCACCCTCGATGCCGCGCTTCAGCAGTTTTTCACGCATGATCTCGACAAGCTGCTTAACCTGAAAATCTGATTCGCTGAGCACCTTAACGGATTCGTTTTTCTCATTCAGCTCAAAACTGGCGGTCACGTTGCGAAAATCAAACCGGGTTGCCAGTTCGCGGTTGGCATTTTCCACCGCGTTTCGCACTTCCTGCATGTCAATTTCTGAAACGATATCGAAAGAAGGCATGATTTTTTCTCCAAATTCTAAAGTGACATGCATAATACCTACTTAGGCGTTTTAAAAAAACCATGGGCGTTGAAAGCTATAATAGAGACAGCATGCAGGTAAAACCCATCGCAGGCGAACTGCGACAATGCTTTTTACGGACAGGGAGGCGAAATGAGAATAACCGTTTTGGGGTGCGGTGCATTAGGACAAATTTGGCTGGCGGCGCTGGATAAGCAGGGACACAGCGTACAAGGCTGGCTGCGCGTTCCGCAATCCCACTGCGCCGTGCAGGTGGTGACGCCACACGGTATTACCTACAGCAAAACCTTTATGGCAAACGATGCGCAGTTTCTTGCCGGAAGCGATCTGCTGCTGGTCACGTTAAAAGCGTGGCAGGTTTCTGAAGCGGTAAAAAACTTACCTTTGCCTGATCGCTGCCCCATTTTGCTGCTGCATAACGGTATGGGCACGCTGGATGAATTAAAATCGCTGCGCCAACCGGTGCTGAAAGGCGTGACCACCCATGCGGCAATGCGCGACGGTTCGCGCGTAGTGCATGTCGCCTCAGGCACCACGCATATTGGTCCCCTCTCTCCGGAAGGTGCGGCACTCAGCTATCTGGCTGAAGTTTTGCATCAGGCTCTGCCGGATGTCGCCTGGCACAACAACGTCGCTTCCGCCGCCTGGCAAAAGCTGGCCGTTAACTGCGTGATAAATCCGCTTACCGTGCAATACGACTGTCCAAACGGCGAATTGCTGAACCATCCGCAGGAGATTGCCGCGCTCTGTCGCGAACTGGCGATGATCATGGCGCGTGAAGGGCAGCACACCTCACCGGAAGCGCTGCTGTCTTTTGTAATGGACGTTATCGACAGCACGGCGGCAAACATCTCTTCGATGTTGCAGGACATCCGCGCGGGCCGGCGAACCGAGATTGATTATATTACTGGTTATGTGATCCGTCGGGCGCGCGCGCAGGGCCTGAGCCTGCCGGAAAACACCCGTCTTTTTGAGATGGTTAAACGAAAGGAACATTACAATGAGCACGATTCCATCGGTGCTGGTTTGCCTGGCACCTGGCAGTGAAGAAACTGAAGCGGTAACGACGATTGACCTGCTGGTTCGCGGCGGAGTGCGCGTCACCACCGCCAGCGTGACCGATGACGGCAGTACCGACATTGTCTGCTCGCGTGGCGTCCGGCTGCTGGCCGATGCGCCGTTGATAGAGGTTGCGGATAATGAATTTGATGCCATTGTATTGCCGGGCGGCCTGAAAGGCGCGCAAGCCTTTCGCGACAGTCCGCTGTTAGTGGAAACCGTTCGCCAGTTTCATCAATCGGGCCGTATCGTTGCCGCCATTTGCGCCGCGGCGGGAACGGTGCTGGAGCCGCACGATCTTTTCCCGGTAGGAAATATGACCGGTTTTCCAGGGTTGAAAGAGACCATTGCGGAAGAAAAATGGCAGGACAAACGCGTAGTGTGGGATCGTCGCGTCAATTTGCTTACCAGCCAGGGGCCCGGCACGGCCATGGATTTCGCGCTCAAGCTGATTGACCTTCTGGCAGGGAGAGCGAAGGCGCATGAAGTGGCGCAACAGCTGGTGCTGGCCGCCGGTATCTATGATTATCGTGACCAGGAAGAAGCCTGAGAATAACAAACCGGGGCGTGCGGCCCCGGTGACTTTCTATGGACGATACACCTTCACGTTCGTAAACCCTTGCTCGTGCAAATACAACGCCTGCAACCGACTCATCACGCCGCGCTCGCAGTAAAGCAGCCAGGTCTTGTTCTGATCGAGGTCGCCGAATTGCGTAGCGAGCTTATAGAACGGCAGCTCTTTCACCTCAACATCCTCTAACGCCAGCGGGCGATCGTCCTGCTCGTCGGGGGATCGAATATCAAGCACCACATCATTAGCGGTGAAGGACGCAACGGTTTCCACTTCAGCCACCTCCTGCTGCGTCTCTTCCGCGATGGTTCGAATGTCCACGTTGGTGGCGTCCTGCACCACGCGGTCCAGAATCGCAAAATCAAAATTCTGCTCTTCCTCTTCTATTTTGGCTTTTACCGCCTTCACCGTTGGACTTTTCGAAATCACGCCACAGTATTCCGGCATGGTGCGCGCAAAATCCTCTGTCCCTATTTCCCGCGCCAGGTTAATGATGTGCTCTTTATCGTGCGAGATCAGCGGACGCAAAATCAGCGTGTCAGAAGCATTGTCGATCAGGCGGAGGTTGGTCAGCGTCTGGCTGGAGACCTGGCCCAGCGCTTCACCGGTTACCAGCGCCTGCACGCCATAACGCTCTGCAATTTGCGATGCTGCGCGCACCATCATCCGCTTCAACACCACGCCCATCTGCCCGTCTTCCACTTTTTCCAGGATCTCGCCCACCACCGGCTCAAAATTGATCGCCACGAAGCGCACTTTATGGGAGCGGCCAAAACGGTGCCACAGATAATGCGCAACCTGACGCACGCCGATTTCGTGCGCCGCGCCGCCCAGATTGAAAAAGCAATAGTGCACGCGGCAGCCGCGACGCATCAGCATGTAGCTCGACACGCCGGAATCGAAACCGCCCGAGATCAGTGACAACACGTCTTCCTGTGTGCCGATGGGGAAGCCGCCAATACCTTCGAAACGTCCGGTAACCAGCACCAGCCGATCGTCTTCGATTTCCAGATTGACCGTCACCTCCGGCCGGTTGAGCCTGACCTGCGCACTGGCAACGTGTTGATTCAACCCGCCGCCAACGTAGCGCTCAACGTCCTGCGAGCTGAAGTCTTGCTTACCGCGGCGCTTAACGCGCACGGCGAACGTTTTCCCTTCAATTCGCTCGCGATTGAGCGCCAGCGTCTGCTCAAAAATATCATGCATGGTCGTATAAGCGCTGTCTTCTACCGCCAGCACGTGGTGGATGCCGGGAATACGCGTCAGTTCGTCAACGATGACACTGCGTTTGCTTTCGTCTTTTGAGCGCACCTCAATATGATCCCAGTGGCGCACAACGGCCAGCGTCTCATCCAGATGCTTCAGCACATTTCTGATGTTGGTGGTCAAAATTTTGATAAAACGAAGGCGAACAGACTGACTTTTGATGGTAATTTCAGGAAACAGCTTAATAATAAACTTCATGGCGGCACGGGTTCGTTAAGTAAGATAAGTGCTGAAATATCTGTCGCTGACAGATAAAATTGATGTTTTGCAAAGCGACGTTCGCCCTTTACATTCCGGGACGGGAGTCTACCACACTCTTCCGCTGACTGCTTATTCAATGGCGGCGCGGATCATTATTTTGCTAATCGGATTGAGTCGGCTAACATGAATGACTTCATGCCGATTAAAATAACCAGACGTAACGCTATTATGCCGAAAAAAGCCGAACAGCCTGCCAGCTTTGAAACCTCTCTTGAGCAGCTTGAGCACATTGTCTCTCGCCTTGAAAGCGGTGACCTTCCTCTTGAAGAGGCGCTTGGCGAATTTGAACGCGGCGTCCAGCTCGCGCGTGCCGGCCAGCAAAAACTCCAGCAGGCGGAGCAGCGCGTGCAGATCCTGCTGAGCGATGATAAAGATGCAGAACTGTCGCCCTTTACGCCGGAAAATGAGTAATGGATTTTGCTGCCATTCTGAACGCGCATCACGCTCGCGTAAACCAGGCGCTTACCCGGTTTATCGCCCCGCTCCCTTTTCAGCATTCTCCGCTGTTAGAGGCCATGGCGTACGGTGCACTATTGGGCGGTAAGCGCCTGCGCCCGTTTCTGGTCTATGCGACAGGTGAAATGCTTGATGCCGATGGCACCGCGCTTGATGCGCCCGCCACCGCCGTTGAATGCGTTCACGCCTATTCGCTGATCCACGACGATCTTCCCGCCATGGACGACGACAGCCTGCGCCGCGGCCAGCCCACCTGCCACGTGAAATTTGGCGAGGACACCGCCATTCTGGCGGGAGATGCGCTGCAAACGCTGGCTTTTTCGATTCTGGCTGAGGCGGATATGCCGAATGTATCCACGGAAAGCCGTCTTGCGATGATCGCCGAGCTGGCCCAGGCCAGCGGCGCGCGTGGTATGTGCGGCGGACAGGCGCTTGATTTGGCGGCCGAGGGCAGACAGATTGACCTTACGGCTCTTGAACAGATCCACCGCCATAAAACTGGCGCGCTGATCCGCTCCGCCGTGCGTCTCGGCGCGCTGGCCGCGGGTGAACGCGGCCGCGCCGCGCTACCGGCGCTGGATCGCTATGCCAACGCCATCGGCCTGGCATTTCAGGTGCAGGATGACATTCTGGATGTTATTGGCGATACCGCGATTATCGGCAAGCGTCAGGGCGCCGACCAGGATCTGGGAAAAAGCACCTATCCGGCACTGCTGGGGCTGGACGGCGCACGGGCCAAAGCACGCGATCTTTACCATGAATCGCTGAGCGCTTTAGAACAGCTTTCTGCGCAATCCTGTGACACGGCCCCGCTTCAGGCGCTGGCGAGTTACATCATTGAACGCGATAAATAACTTCCACAATGAGTCTCTGATGAGTTTTGATACTGCGAAATACCCAACGCTGGCAAAGGCCAGCGAAGCAACGGAATTACGTTTGCTTCCGAAAGAGAGCCTGCCAAAACTCTGCGATGAGCTGCGCCAGTACCTGCTCGACAGCGTCAGCCGCTCCAGCGGGCATTTTGCTTCAGGGCTGGGCGTGGTCGAACTGACCGTTGCGCTGCACTACGTCTATAACACGCCGTTTGATCATCTGGTATGGGATGTCGGCCACCAGGCCTATCCGCACAAAATTCTGACCGGACGCCGCGATCGCATCGGCACCATCCGGCAAAAAAATGGTTTACACCCCTTTCCATGGCGCGACGAGAGCGAATATGACGTGCTCAACGTCGGTCACTCTTCCACCTCTATCAGCGCCGGGCTTGGCATGGCCGTGGCCGCAGGTAAGGAAGACCAGGGTCGCCGCACCGTTTGCGTGATCGGCGACGGCGCCATCACCGCCGGTATGGCCTTCGAAGCCATGAACCACGCGGGCGACATCAAAGCCGATCTGCTGGTGGTGCTCAACGACAACGAAATGTCTATTTCCGAAAACGTCGGCGCGCTGAACAACCGTCTGGCGCAGATCCTCTCGGGCAAAACCTATTCACGCTTTCGTGAAGGCGGCAAAAAAGTGCTGACCAGCCTGCCGCCGATTAAGGAGCTGGTAAAGCGCACCGAAGAGCATCTTAAAGGAATGGTGGCGCCCGGCACGCTATTTGAAGAACTGGGCTTCAACTATATCGGCCCGGTGGACGGACACGATGTGCTTGCGCTGGTCAGTACGCTGAAAAACATGCGCGACCTGAAAGGCCCGCAGTTTCTGCACATCATGACGAAAAAGGGCAAGGGTTACGCCCCGGCGGAAAAGGATCCTATTACCTGGCACGCCGTGCCAAAATTCGATCCGGTCAGCGGCCTGCTGCCAAAATCCGCAGGCGGCCTGCCAACCTATTCGAAAATTTTTGGTGAGTGGCTGTGCGAAACCGCCGCCGATGACGCCAGACTGATGGCGGTAACGCCTGCCATGCGTGAAGGGTCCGGCATGGTGAGCTTTTCGCGCGACTATCCGGGACAGTATTTTGATGTGGCCATCGCCGAACAGCACGCTGTCACCTTCGCTGCCGGCCTGGCGATTGGCGGTTATCGCCCCGTGGTGGCGATCTACTCCACCTTCCTGCAACGCGCTTACGATCAGCTGATCCATGACGTGGCCATCCAGAAGCTGCCAGTGCTGTTTGCCATCGATCGCGGCGGCATTGTCGGTGCCGATGGACAGACGCATCAGGGCGCGTTTGATATCGCGTTTCTGCGCTGTATCCCGAATATGGTGATCATGACGCCCAGTAACGAAAACGAATGTCGCCAGATGCTCTACACCGGGTATCACTATATGCAGGGGCCAAGCGCGGTGCGCTACCCGCGCGGTACCGGTACCGGCGCCGATCTGCAACCGCTGGCATCGCTGCCGTTAGGCAAGGGCGTGATGAAACGTGAAGGCGAAAAACTGGCGATCCTGAATTTCGGTACGCTGCTGCCGGAAGCAGAAGCCGTTGCCGAATCGCTCAACGCCACGCTGGTGGATATGCGGTTTGTTAAACCGTTGGACGACGCGCTGATTGCTGAGCTGGCCGCCAGCCATGAGGCTCTGATAACGTTAGAAGAAGGCACCATCAAAGGCGGCGCGGGCAGCGGCGTGATTGAAGCGCTGATGGCGCGGCGCCTGCTGGTGCCGGTGCTGACGATTGGCCTGCCGGATGAGTTTATTCCACAGGGCACCCAGGAGGAGATCCGTCAGGACTATCAACTGGATGCTGAAGGCATTGAGCAGCAAATCAGCCGCTGGCTGGCACAATAATGCTCACAGGGCTTCCTCTTCGGGAAGCCTTTCACCTGCTATCCTTACTTATCAAAATCGACCTGAAGGCCGCACACCGATAAGCAGGAGCCAGCATGAAAACCATTCCATTAGGCAACACCGACCTGACCGTTTCCCGCCTTTGCCTGGGCTGCATGACCTTTGGCGAACCGGATCGCGGACGCCACGCATGGACGCTGCCGGAAGAGAGCAGCCGCCCGCTGATCAGGCAGGCGCTGGAGTCAGGCATTAACTTCTTTGATACCGCAAACAGCTATTCCGACGGCAGCAGCGAAGAGATTGTCGGTCGTGCACTGAAGGATTTTGCGCGTCGCGATGAGATCGTTGTGGCCACCAAGGTTTACTTTCCCATGAGCAACCTCTCCGGCGGTCTGTCGCGTAAAAACATTCTGCAATCTGTTGATGACAGCCTGAGCCGGCTGGGCATGGATTACGTCGATCTGTTACAAATCCACCGCTGGGACTACGACACGCCGCTGGAAGAGACGCTGGAAGCGCTGCATGACGTGGTGAAATCCGGCAAGGCGCGCTATATCGGCGCATCATCAATGTATGCGTGGCAGTTCGCCAAAGCACTCTACACGGCCGATGCTAATGGCTGGACGCGTTTCGCCAGCATGCAGGATCAGTACAACCTGATCCAGCGTGAGGAGGAACGCGAAATGCATCCGCTTTGCCAGGCAGAGAACATCGCGGTGATCCCCTGGAGCCCGCTGGCGCGCGGACGCCTGACGCGACCGTGGGGAGAGACGACCGCCCGTTCGGTTTCCGATGAGTTTGGCAGCACGCTCTACGCCACTACGGAGGAGAATGACGGCGCGATTGCCGGACGCGTGGCGCGCATCGCAGAAGATAAAGGCATCAGCCGGGCGCAGGTCGCGCTGGCGTGGATGTTGGCGAAACCGGCGGTGACCGCACCCATCATCGGCGCATCGCGCGCAGAGCAACTGGCGGATCTGGTAAAGGCAGTGGAGGTGACGCTGACCCGCCAGGAAATTATTGAACTGGAGAGCGTCTATCAGCCTCACAGCGTGGTTGGATTTGAATAAAAGTTAAAGGCGACGGTGGTCGCCTTTTCATTACAGCAGGTGGTGACCGACGTAATAAAGGATGCCTGCTGAGATAATACCCGCCACGATATCATCGATCATGATCCCCATACCGCCGTGGACATTACGATCAAACCAGCGGATTGGCCACGGCTTCCACATATCCAGAATGCGAAAAATCACAAATCCCGCCAACACCCACTGCCAACTGTTGACCGGGATCGCCATCAACGTGATCCACATGCCGATAAACTCATCCCAGACAATGCTGCCGTGATCGTGGACGCCCATATCTTTTGCCGTGCGATGGCAGAGATATACGCCGATACAGATACCGAACATAACCACCAGCGAGTAGATGTCCGCCGGCAGAAAGGTCATCAGATACCAGAAAGGCAGAGAGGCCAGCGAGCCGACGGTTCCGGGTACGTAAGGGCTGAGCCCGCTGCCGAAACCGGTGGCCAGCAGATGCCACGGATTGCTCATTTTCAGGCGGCTCTTTGCCACAAATTTATCACTGATCAAAGTGGTCAAATCCTTTCAGGTCGATATCCACTGGTTTGCCATCCTGTAGCAGCGTCAGCCCTTCTGACTGCGGTGCCATCTGACCAATACAGGTAAAAGGCACGCCAAAATGGCTGAGCGCCACGTCCAGCGCGCCGCGATTGATTTCCGGTACGGTAAAGCACAGCTCGTAATCTTCTCCGCCAGCCAGCGCCCAGCGAAGCGCCTGCTCAGGTTCAAAATGCTGCTTCATGGCCGGCGAGAGCGGCAGCGCATCGATATTGATCCGCGCGCCGCAGCCGCTGGCGCGAAGAATGTGCTGAACGTCAGAAATCAGGCCGTCTGAAATGTCAATTGCCGCGCTGGCCAGCGAGCGTAACGCCTGCCCCTGCAAGATACGCGGCATCGGTCGCAGGTGACGCTTGATCAAGGCCTCATGCGCGGCAGGATCGCTGATTTTCACGCGGTGCTGCAACAGCGCCAGGCCTGCCGCGCTGTCACCCAGCGTCCCGGTCACATAGATCCAGTCGCCCGGTCGCGCACCGGCACGCTTCAGCGCTTTGCCTGCCGGTACCATGCCGTGAATACCCAGCGTCAGGCTCAGCGGGCCGCGCGTGGTGTCACCGCCTATCAGCTGCATATCGTAATAGTCCAGCAGCTCGAACAAGCTGTCGCTGAAGTCCTTCAGCCAGGCCTCATTGACTGATGGCAGCGTCATTGCCAGCGTCAGCCACGCCGGATCGGCGCCCATTGCCGCCAGATCGCTGAGATTTACCGCCAGCGCCTTGTAGCCCAGATCCGCAGGATGAATGTCACGCAGAAAATGTACGCCTTCAACCAGCGTGTCCGTACTGATCGCCAGCATCTGCTTTTCAGGCACCGTCAGTAACGCACAGTCGTCGCCAATGCCTTTTTCCACATCACGACGGGAACTGGTCACGCGGTCAAAATAGCGTGTGATTAGTTCGAATTCTCCACATGCCATAGGCTAATCCAGAGTTGAAAATGACAGAGGCCGCGAAAACGGCCTCGGAGGATTACTTCTTGTTGGGGCGGATTTGCGGAGCGGCTTTATCCAGCACGCCGTTGACAAACTTGTGGCTGTCTTCGGCGCCGAAGGTTTTTGCCAGCTCAATGCCTTCGTTGATAGCTACTTTATACGGCACGTCGGCACGCTTGCTCAGTTCATAAAGTGAAATGCGCAAAACGGCCTTTTCGACCTGGCCCAGCTCTTCTAACTGACGGGACAGCCAGGGCTTCATCAGACCATCAAGATAGTCACTGTTAGTCGCAACGCCATTAAGCAGCTCACGAAAATAGCCGATATCAACGTCTTTGACGTCTTGCTCCGCCAGAAACTGGTATTCGACATCAGCGATGTCGTTCTGAGATAACTGCCAGGAGTAAAGCGCCTGGACAGCACATTCACGGGCGCGGCGGCGAGCAGCAGGTTTCACAAAATTCCCCTTACAAATCAGGCGTGGATAGCTTTCAATACGTTAATCATTTCAAGTGCGGTCAGCGCGGCTTCCGCCCCTTTGTTACCCGCTTTCGTTCCGGCGCGTTCGATGGCCTGCTCGATGTTTTCCGTGGTCAATACACCAAAGGCGACCGGAATGTCGCTGTGCATCGCCACGCTGGCCAGGCCAGAACTGGCTTCGCCCGCAACGTATTCGAAATGGGCAGTGCCGCCACGGATAACCGTGCCGAGCGCAACGACAGCGTCATATTTGTTTGCTTTAGCCAGCGCGCGTGCCGTCATTGGCATTTCATAGGCGCCGGGCACCCAGACCACGGTGATATTTTCATCTTTCACCTGGCCAATGCGTTTCAGCGCGTCAAGGGCACCGCTAAGCAGGCTGTCATTGATAAAATTGTTAAAACGCGCAATGACAATGGCAACGCGCGCATCAGGTGTGGCAACAGCAGCTTCAATAACGTTCATAATCTTCCTTCAAGGGTTCAGTTGTGGCCCCGCAGGGGGGCGGATTCTATCACATTCCCGGCCGGTCTGCTTCCGCTTTTCGTTTGCGTTTAAGCGGTAAGCGTCAGCCGTATATCCGCCCCAACCTGGCGGACATCACGAAAGGTAAATGCGGGCGCCTCAGCAAGCTGTGTTAAACCCGGCAGATGGCACAGGCCGCGCGCGGCGTCGCCCAATAATGTCGGCGCCAGATAAACGATCAGCTCGTCCACCACGCCGGCGGAAATCAGTGCGCCGCCCAGTTGCGCCCCGGCTTCCACCCAGACGCTGTTGATCTGACGACGCCCCAGCAACATCATCATTGCCACCAGATCGAGCCTGCCGTTGTGCAGCGGTACGGTAAACTGTTCGACGCCTTCCGGCCAGGGCTGCACGTCTGGCTGTAGGCGTGCCAGCCAGGTTTGCCCCGGCTGACTGATAATCTTATGCTGCGGCGTCACGCGGTTCTGGCTGTCGATAATAACGCGTACCGGCTGACGAAGATCGCCCTCGGAGAAGACGCTCTGGCTGTCGGCACTCAGCTCGTTCCAGCGTACGGTCAGCGACGGATCGTCTGCCAGCACGGTGGCGCTGCTGCTGAGAATAGCCGAGCTTTGCGCACGCAGCCGCTGCACGTCGCGACGGGCTTCCGCAGAGGTGATCCACTGGCTTTCGCCACTGCTCATGGCGGTGCGTCCATCAAGCGACGCGCCCATTTTAAGCTGTACGAAAGGAAACCCGGTGCGCATCCGTTTGAGAAAACCGCGATTCAGCGCCTCGGCTTCCTGCATCATCAGGCCATGGCTGACCTCGATACCCGCCTGCTGTAAACGGTAAAGGCCGCGACCAGCCACCTGCGGATTGGGATCCTGCATCGCCACCACGACCCGCCCGACGCCAGCGGCAATCAGCGCATCACAGCACGGCGGCGTGCGCCCATGATGGCTGCACGGTTCCAGCGTCACATAGGCCGTGGCGCCGCGGGCGCGGTCGCCCGCCATGCGCAGCGCGTGAACTTCAGCATGAGGTTCGCCTGCACGAAAATGATAGCCTTCGCCGACAATATTGCCGTTATGAACGATCACGCAGCCGACGTTGGGATTTGGCGAGGTCGTAAAGCGTCCACGGCGCGCCAGCTCAAGGGCGCGCGCCATATAATGTTCATCGCGCATGTGTCAGTCCTGTAAGCGGGCGATCTCTTCGCCAAATTCGCGAATATCCTCAAAGCTGCGATAAACCGAAGCGAAGCGGATATAGGCGACTTTATCGAGCTTTTTCAACTCATCCATTACCAGATTACCGATCATTTTACTGGGCACTTCGCGTTCGCCGGTTGAACGCAGTTGGCTTTTAATGTGGCTGATGGCGTTTTCCACGTCCTCTGAATTGACGGGGCGCTTTTCCAGGGCTCTCAACATTCCGCTACAAAGCTTGTCTTCATTGAAGGGTTCGCGAATATCATTGCTTTTCACCACCCGCGGCATAACCAGCTCGGCAACTTCAAACGTGGTAAAACGCTCATGACACACCAGGCACTGGCGACGACGACGTACCGAGGTTCCTTCGCCCACCAGGCGGGAATCGATCACTTTAGTATCCACGGCTGAACAGAACGGGCAATGCATGATGATCCCTGAGTATTCATGAAAGTGACGGATAGTGTAACGCGAAGTGGCTGGCAACAAAATAATATGCGGCATATTTGCGGCCCGACTCGCGTAATGCTTACCTGTAGACTTTCAGAGCGCGTCTGAAGGCGCAAATATTATTTATCCGCTATAGTTCCTGTTGCTTTTAGCTTAATTTCTTCCCTAATCGGGGATTAACAGGAGGATATATGGGATTATTTAATTTTGTAAAAGAAGCGGGTGAAAAGTTGTGGGACAGCGTCACCGGTGAGGCTCACGATCAGTCTAAAAAGCTTCAGGAGCACATTACCAAACTGGGTCTTCCCGGCAGCGATAAAGTTGACGTAAAGGTTGAAAATGACAAAGCCACGATTACTGGCGATGCCATTTCTCAGGAACTGAAAGAGAAAATCCTTGTGGCTGCGGGTAACGTCGCCGGCATCACCGCGGTGGAAGACAATGTAAACGTCGCTGAGCCTGCAAAAGAAGCGCGTTTTTATACGGTGAAAAAGGGCGATACGCTGAGCGCGGTCTCAAAAGAAGTGTATGGCGATGCCAGCAAGTACAACAAAATTTTCGAAGCCAACAAGCCAATGCTGTCGCATCCGGACAAGATCTATCCGGGCCAGACGCTGCGTATTCCTGATTAAGTCATTCAGGAGAGCGTTCAGGCTATGGCAAGCAGAGCATTAAGCCGGTTTTATCCGTTACCGATTATTTTGTTGCTGGCGGGATGCGTCTCTCCGCAAAAGCAGCCGGAATTAAATCAGCTGCATAGTGAAGTGAGTAAGCTCAATAACGAGATGCATCAGTTGACCCGGCAGGCCGCTTCGCTTGAACAGCAAAACAGCCTGAACGGTCACTCGGCGCAGGGTGCGTGGCTGCTACCCGCCACAAAAACGGCGGTGCTGCTACACAGTCAGGCCGGTGAACTTCGTCTGTCGCTGAGCGATATTGATGGCGAAGCCAACGGGACGCGCGCGGTGTTGCACATCGGCGCTACCAGTGGAAAGCCGGTTCCTGCTTTTGATGCACAGATTGAATGGGGTGAACTGGATAGCGCAACAGGGAAACCGCTGTCGGCGCAAAGTCAGCCGATACGCGTTACGCCCCCGCTGCTGCCGCAAAGCGACGTTACCGTTTCTCTGCATTTAACCACGATTGCTCCCGACCAACTGGGCTACGTGCGCATTCACAACATTGTGGTGCAAACGCCTTCAGCACCTTAAAAAAAACGCCGCGATTGCGGCGTTTTTTATTCAGTTATGATGATTACGGCAGGATTGAAGGCTGATCGGCGCCCTCTTTCTCAACCTTCTGCTGAATAATATGTTCACGCTTCATACCCAGCTTCAGCGCCAGCGCCGAGGCAACGTAGATTGATGAGATCGTACCAATTGATACGCCAATCAGCATGGTCAGCGAGAACCCTTCCAGCAACGCGCCGCCGAAAATAAACAGCATCAGCACCACAACCAGCGTGGTCGCCGAGGTCATAATGGTTCGGCTTAGCGTCTGCGTCAGCGAGACGTTAAAGATTTCGTAAGGCGTACCTCGACGAATTTTGCGGAAGTTCTCACGAATACGATCCGATACCACGATGCTGTCGTTCAGCGAGTAGCCGATGACCGACATCAGTGACGCAATAATGGTGAGATCGATTTCAATATGGAACAGCGAAAGGATGCCCATGGTGATCACCACATCGTGCGCCAGCGCGAGTACCGCCCCGAGCGCCAGGCGCCATTCGAAGCGGAAGCCGACGTAAATCAGGATGGCAATAAGCGCAACCAACAGCGCCATACCGCCCGCCTGCGCCAGATCGCCGCCCACACTTGGCCCTACAAACTCGATTCGCTTAACGGTAGCATTCTGCTGGGTTGCCTGGCTGATGACGCTCACCACCTTGCTTCCCAACTCCTGACCGGCATTGCCCTCAGCGGGCGACATGCGAACCAGCACGTCGCGGGCGCTGCCGAAGTTTTGCACCTGCGGCTCGGCGAAGCCCGATTTTTGCAGCGCATCGCGCAGATTATCCAGTTCGGCCGGTTTTTCCAGGGTAATTTCGATGACCGTACCGCCGGTGAAATCCAGGCCCCAGTTAAAACCCTTAATGCCCATGATCGCCAGAGAGGCGATCAGGAGCAGTCCGGAAAGGGAGAAGGCCAGTTTATCCCAGCGCATAAAGTCATATACTTTACGCCCGTAGTTTAATTGTTCAACGCTATAGTCCTGTGCCACAACGCACTCCTCAGATAGACAGCTTGTTAATGCGTTTGCCGCCGTACAACAGGTTTACGATGGCGCGGGTGCCGACAATGGCGGTGAACATCGAGGTTGCCACACCAATTGCGGTGGTGATGGCAAAGCCTTTAATCGAACCGGTGCCCACGGCGTAAAGGATAATCGCCGTAATCAGCGTGGTGACGTTGGCATCGATGATACTGGAGAACGCACCTTTATAACCTTCATGAATCGCCTGCTGAACAGATCGTCCGTTCTTCAGCTCTTCCTTGATACGTTCGTTGATCAGCACGTTCGCATCCACCGCAACCGCCAGCGTAAGTACGATACCGGCGATACCCGGCATGGTAAGCGTGGCGCCCGGCAGGAGCGACATGATACCCACAATCAGCACCAGGTTGGCAATCAGCGCCGTGGTGGCGATCACGCCGAACTTACGGTAGTAAACCACCATGAAGACGATGGAGGCGATCAGGCCCCAAAGACACGCTTCCAGACCCTGGGTAATATTCTGCTGTCCCATGGTCGGGCCGATAGTGCGCTCTTCAACAATCTGAATCGGCGCAATCAACGCACCGGCGCGCAGCAGCAGCGAGAGCTGGCGTGCTTCATTCGGATTGTTAATACCGGTGATGCGGAAGCTGTTACCGAGACGCGACTGGATATTCGCCACGTTGATCACCTCTTCCTGCTTCGCCAGAATGGCTCTGCCGTTCGCGTCCTTCTTGCCGCTGTCTTTATATTCAACAAACAGCGTCGCCATCGGCTTACCGATATTGTCCTTGGTGAAGTTGGACATGGTGTTGCCACCGGCGCTGTCGAGCGAGATGTTAACCTGCGCCTGCCCGTACTCGTCCTGGCTGGAGGTGGAATCGGTAATATGATCGCCGGTCAGAATAACGCGCTTAAACAGCGTTACCGGCTGTCCGTCACGGGTATTTTTTACTTCTGAATCACCCGGTACGCGGCCGCTGGCGGCAGCATTCGGATCAACCGTAGTATTCACCAGACGGAATTCCAGCGTAGCGGTCGCGCCTAAAATTTCTTTCGCACGCGCGGTATCCTGAATACCCGGCAGCTCAACCACGATACGGTCGGCCCCCTGACGCTGCACCAGCGGCTCAGCCACGCCGAGCTGATTTACGCGGTTGCGCAGGATGGTTATGTTCTGCTGAACGGCATATTCACGCGCTTCACGCAGCCTGTCATCGGTCATTACCGCACGCAGCAAATTACCGCCGGCGCTGTTGATCACCAGGTCGCGGTGGCGTCCGGTCAGATAGCTCACGGCATCGTCGCGCGCCTGCGCATCGCGGAAACGGATTTCCATGCCATAGTTATCGGTTTTGCGGACGTTGGTGTAAGGAATGCTTTTGTCACGCAGATCGCTGCGCAGGTTGTCGATATTCTGCTCCTGAAGCTTGCCCAGGGCAGTATCCATATCCACTTCCATCAGGAAGTGCACGCCGCCGCGCAGATCCAGGCCCAGCTTCATCGGCTCAGCGGCCAGCAGCGTGAGCCAGCGTGGGGTGGCTGGCGCAAGGTTAAGGGCGACGACATAGTCTTCGCCAAGCACTTTAGTGATGGCATCGCGGGCGCGAAGCTGTACGTCACCGTTGGCGAATCGCGCCATGATGGCGCCATTTTCCAGCGCCAGCGATTTGCTCTGGATATTTTCTTCTTTTAAGGCGGTCTGAATCTGACCCAGCGTTTGTTCACTGGCGGCGCTTCCGCGCGCACCAGTCACCTGAACAGCCGGATCCTCACCATAGAGGTTGGGGAGCGCATAGAGCAGGCCGACGATCAATACGACGGCAAGCATAATGTACTTCCACAAAGGATAACGGTTTAGCACGGCAATTCCCTTCGGGAAAACAAAAATTAAAGCGCCTTCATCGTACCTTTCGGCAGAACGGCAGCCACGAAATCACGTTTGACGACAACTTCATTCGTCTCATTCAGCGCGATGGTTACATAACCGGTATCAGAAACTTTGTTCACGCGTCCAACCAGGCCACCCGTGGTCAGCACTTCGTCACCTTTCGCGATGGAGTCCATCAGCTTTTTATGATCTTTCGCACGTTTCTGCTGCGGACGCAGGATCATAAAATAAAAAATCAGGCCAAATACCACCAGCATGATGACCAGTGAATAAGGACTTCCCTGTGACGGCGCGCCTGCGGCAGCCACTGCGTCAGAAATGAACAAGCTCATTAAATTTCCCTCATTGTTTAATTATCAGTCGTTTAAAGGCGGAACCGCCTTGCCCGTCCGGTCATAGAATTCGGTAACAAAGTGCTCTAATTTACCCTCTTCAATAGCCTGACGTAAACCCGCCATCAGACGCTGGTAATAGCGCAGATTATGAATCGTGTTCAGCCGCGCGCCCAGAATCTCATTGCAGCGATCGAGATGATGCAAATAGGCACGACTGTAATGACGACAGGTATAGCAATCGCATTCGGCATCCAGCGTGGATACGTCGTCTTTATATTTGGCGTTGCGGATTTTCACCACGCCGTCGGTCACAAAAAGATGGCCGTTACGGGCGTTACGCGTCGGCATCACGCAGTCAAACATATCAATGCCGCGACGCACGCCCTCAACCAGATCTTCCGGTTTACCGACGCCCATCAGATAACGCGGTTTATCTGCCGGGATCTGTGGGCAAACGTGCGCCAGAATACGGTGCATATCCTCTTTTGGCTCGCCGACCGCCAGGCCGCCCACAGCGTAACCATCAAAGCCGATATCTACCAGCCCTTTCACGGAGACATCTCGTAAATCTTCGTAAACGCCGCCCTGAATAATCCCGAACAGCGCGTTTTTATTTCCCAGCGAATCAAAGCGATCGCGGCTGCGCTGTGCCCAGCGAAGCGACATCTCCATCGAGCGTTTGGCGTAGTCCCAGTCGGATGGATAAGGCGTGCATTCGTCGAAGATCATGACGATATCGGAGCCGAGATCGAACTGTATCTCCATCGATTTTTCAGGATCGAGAAAAATAGCGTCGCCGTTAATCGGATTGCGAAAATGCACGCCCGCTTCGGTGATCTTACGAATGTCGCCCAGGCTGAACACCTGAAAACCGCCGGAATCGGTGAGGATCGGCCCTTTCCACTGCATAAAATCATGCAGATCGCCATGCAGCTTCATGATCGCCTGGCCCGGACGCAGCCAGAGGTGAAAAGTGTTGCCCAGAATAATCTGCGCTCCCGTCTCCTGCACCTCTTCCGGCGTCATGCCTTTTACCGTGCCATAGGTGCCGACGGGCATAAAGGCCGGCGTTTCCACCACGCCGCGCTCAAAGATCAGACGTCCGCGACGCGCGCGTCCATCAGTGGTATCAAGTTCAAACTTCACGTTGCCTCCACCAGAGAAACAGTCTGATGATTAGTAAAAAGGAGCGCATTCTATCAACCGTTGAAGCCGCTACACAAGCCAGCCCGCGAAGTTAGCGTTTATATCACGCATACAGCTTTCAGCCTTTTTGTGTCACGATTCCGGCACAAATTTGGCACACCTGAATGACTGGCCACTTGTCATCCAACATCGTCTGGATCATCAGCGTCACCCTGCCGATGATGATCACATCTTCCTGCGCGCCGCCTGCAATCGCATCGCCGTTCCTTGTTACGATAGCGCAGCCCATCAGTTTGCCCGTGTCTGCCTCGCCGAATAATTCACAGGAAACACTGTATATAATTACATAAATGTATGTGAGGCTATCACTCATTCACCTCCTTGTTAACTCCAGCAATTTTTCATAACTAATAACATCAATGGCTTAGATTTAAGGAGCAATTCATCAGGAATTTAGTTAACTTTTGCTTTAGAATAAAGCTAAAGATTTGAGGGTTGGCAATGAAAAGAAAGGTCGTTTTCGCTAACAGCCTTCGTGGTCTGGCAGCTGTGTCCGTGATGATAGCGCACCTTTGCGCAGTATATTTCGACAGCAACGCTTACATTTCCGGAAGGCTTGGGTTTGAACGTGTCACAAGCACTTCAAATCACTCATTTATCTGGTTCTGCAATAACGTTTTCAACATTGGCGTAATCGGTGTCGCCGTGTTCTTTTTGATAAGTGGATTCGTTATTGACTACTCACTGAAAAAGTTAAACACAGGCGATTTTCTTACTCAAAGATTCTTCAGAATATACCCTACCTACATATTCTGTCTCGCAGTATGTCTGGGATTGATATGTGCGTTTAATATGTTTTCGCATGGTGAGCTACCTGATTACTTAGACGCTAAATATATTATCTCTAACTTTCTCTTAGTCAATCAGACCGTTGGCATTCCTGATATTAACTTTGTAAGCTGGAGCCTTTCCGTCGAGTTAAAATTTTATATTTTAATGGCTTTAATGTACAGGTTCCCTGAAAAAAACAGGCTCACCGCTACATTGGCGATGTCTCTGGTTTTATGTGTTTTTTACTTAATTGTGCACGGTAGTTATGGCGGAGGCTATCTTGAATTTTTTTTGCAGGACTTTAAATATTTACCATTTATGCTTGTTGGCTTTTATTTAAACAGGGTGTTTGAGAGGAGTTGCGGCTCTGTTACAGGCATTAGCTTTATAGTGTTTAGTTGCTTTATTTTCTTTGCTACTGAATTAATTTCAGATAACGTCCTTATTAAAAGGATAGTGGTTGTAAATTATGCCATTGCGATAATATTGTTCGCAACCTGTTATCTGTTTCGAGAAAAATTCAAGAGCGGCTTGCTGTTAGATTTCCTTGCAAATATAAGCTATCCGCTCTATTTAATACATTCTGTTTTGGGATATTACTCTATAAATATTATGATGAGGCTTGGGTACAGTTTCTCCCTGTCATTTTTCGTTGCTGCTTCATTATCAATTATGTGTGCTTATTTTATTCACCTCACCATAGAAATGCGCTCTTTACAACTGGGGAAACGGGTTGCCAGCCCGCCCCCTGCTAACTTGATTAAATAAAAGTTAAGTAGATAGTGCTCATTCTGTAATGCAAGTAATCGAAGGTTGTGTGAAAACACCCGTTTTAGTTCCAGCGCTTTTTGCGGCCCCGGCAAAGATTGGTGTTGTTATGCCGGAAGATCTCTGAATGTGAATGGCACAATTATGCGGGATACTTACAATTAAAATTTCCACCGCAGGATGCGGCGGAATAAAATTAGTCGCCCACCCGCTCGTCGACCGCCTGCGGATTATGGGTGATGAACATGGCATCGCCATAGCTGAAGAAGCGGTACTGCTCCGCCACGGCCTGCTGGTAAGCATGTAATGTATTGCGGTAGCCGGCAAAGGCGGAAACCAGCATGATCAGCGTCGATTCCGGCAGGTGAAAATTGGTCACCAGCGCGTCAATCACCTGATAGCGATAGCCCGGATAGATAAAAATTTTCGTATCGTCAAAGAAGGGGGCAATCAGTGCATGCTCTGCCGCCTGCGCCGCGCTCTCCAGCGAGCGTACCGACGTGGTGCCGACCGCAACCACGCGCTTGCCGCGCGCTTTACAGGCCAGCACCGCGTCAACCACCTCCTGCGGCACTTCAGCGTATTCGGCATGCATAATGTGATCTTCAATGCTCTCCACGCGGACTGGCTGGAAGGTGCCCGCGCCAACGTGCAACGTGACAAAGGCCGTTTCAATACCTTTCTCACGCAGCGCAGCCAGCAGCGGCTCATCAAAGTGCAAACCGGCCGTGGGGGCAGCCACCGCGCCGGGACGCTCGCTGTAGACGGTCTGATAAAGCTCGCGGTCGGATTCTTCGTCAGGGCGATCAATGTACGGCGGCAGCGGCATATGACCGATGTCGTTAAGAATATCAAGCACCGGACGCGGGTCGTCAAAATGCAGTTCAAACAGCGTATCATGGCGTGCAAACATGGTCGCTTTAACGCTTTCATCATCGCCCAACAGCAGTTCTGCTCCGGCTTTCGGCGCTTTAGAGGCGCGAACATGCGCCAGTACGCGCCGATCGTCGAGCATACGCTCAATCAGCACCTCAATCTTTCCACCGCTGGCCTTGCGGCCAAACACTCTTGCCGGAATAACGCGCGTATTATTGAATACCAACAGATCGCCCGGATTCAGCTTGTCCAGCAGATCCGTAAACACGCCGTGCGTCAGCGCGCCGTCAGGGCCGTTAAGCGAAAGAAGACGGCAGCCACTGCGGCTGGCCTGCGGATAACGGGCAATCAGAGATTCTGGCAACTCAAAGGAAAAATCGGCAACGCGCATCATTATTTACAGTTCGGGAAATCAGGGCGCACATTCTAGCTGAAAAACACGCGTATCTAAACATTCGCCGTCATTCCCGCTGCAATAATGCAACGGTGCCGCTAACACACCGTCCTAACAGGCGATATACTCGCAGCATGAACTTTCTTGCGCATCTTCACCTGGCCACGCTTGCCAACAGTTCCCTTACCGGCAACCTGATGGCGGATTTTGTTCGTGGCAACCCTTGTGCCGACTGGCCTGCCGATATCGTGGAAGGCATTTTGCTACATCGTCGTATTGATGTGATGACCGACTCGCTACCCGAAGTGCTGGCGGCGAAACGCTATTTTCGCGCAGAGACGCGCCGCGTCGCACCCATCACGCTGGACGTCGTGTGGGATCACTTTCTTTCCCTGCACTGGGACACACTGCATCCCGCCCTGCCCCTGCCTCGTTTTTTGGCGCAGGCGCAGGCGGCAATCCGGCCCGACCTGCCCGGCACGCCGGCGCGCTTTCAGAATCTGAATCGTTATCTGTGGCGTGAGCGTTGGATGGAACGCTACGCAGAAGCGGTTTACCTGCAACAGGTGCTGTCAGGCATGGCCAGCCGACGGCCCCGGCTGGCGGCGCTTGAAGCGTCCTGGCAGGATTTCATTGATAACTATCAGGTGCTTAATGATTTTTTCTGGCAGTTCTATCCGCGGATGATGGAACTTGCTACGCAAAAAAAACTTTGAGAGCATGCTGCCGCTTGCCCTTTCGCTAAAAACGGGTATTGTATAAAGCAACTTTGAAAATACAGTATTTTCGATAGGTTAAACCTATCTGAGCAATCGGTCTCTCCGGCTGGTTCAAGGATGGACGCCACACGTATACTTGCGTCCTGTTTTATTCACAAACCACTTTTACAGGAGTAAACATGGTCCTGGTAACTCGTCAAGCCCCTGATTTTACTGCCGCCGCCGTACTGGGCAACGGTGAAATCGTCGATAACTTTAACTTTAAAAAACACACCGCCGGTAAAGCCGCCGTTGTGTTCTTCTGGCCAATGGATTTTACCTTTGTATGTCCATCTGAGCTGATCGCCTTCGACAAGCGTTACGAAGAATTCCAGAAACGCGGCGTTGAAGTTGTGGGCGTTTCCTTTGACTCTGAGTTCGTTCATAACGCATGGCGTAAAACCCCTATCGAAAAAGGCGGCATCGGCGAAGTCAAATACGCCATGGTTGCTGACATCAAACGTGAAGTTCAGAAAGCTTACGGCATTGAACATCCGGACGCTGGCGTTGCGCTGCGCGGTTCATTCCTGATCGATCAGGCGGGTGTCGTTCGTCACCAGGTGGTTAACGATCTGCCGCTGGGCCGTAACATTGACGAAATGCTGCGTATGGTTGACGCGCTGCAATTCCACGAAGAGCACGGTGAAGTTTGCCCGGCACAGTGGGAAAAAGGGAAAGAAGGCATGGGCGCGTCTCCGGACGGCGTTGCCAAATTCCTCTCTGAGCACGCGACAAAGCTGTAATTCCGCGTCCTCATTCAAGACCCGCTTCGGCGGGTTTTTTTATGCCTTTCCCGCCTGATCCTTGCTTTATAACGCCTTTCCCTCTTCCTTCACCTCCCCTCGCTTTAGAAGGTTTTAACAGCCTTTCCTGGGAATTACCCTATTTTTTGTTTCTATATTGGAAACACTCACAACTTGCTTTATGGTGTGGGAAAAAATAAGGATAAGCCTCTCATGTCTGATAAAAATCCCGAATACAGAGCGGATATTGACGGTCTGCGCGCGCTGGCGATTCTGTTAGTTGTTCTTTTTCACTCAGGTGCCAATATATTCAGCGGCGGGTTTATTGGCGTAGATGTCTTTTTTGTTATTTCAGGTTTCCTGATTGGCAATATCATCTATCGCGAAATAAACAATAATGCCTTTTCCTATCAGCGGTTTTATGTCAGGCGAATTCGCCGCATCGCGCCGGCGCTGTTCTTTATGCTGCTCTGTATCAGCGCGCTCGGCTATAGCATGCTGTCGCCGCTGGAATTCCGCGATATGGCAAAGTATATTGTTTCGGTACTGCTTTGCGTGCCTAATATCATGTTATTAAAGGGAATTGACTATTTTAATCCCAATGCGGATCTTAATCCGCTGCTGATGACCTGGTCGCTGGGCATTGAGGAGCAATTCTACTTTTTCCTGCCGGTCATCATGCTTTTCGCGCGTCGCATCCGTTTTTCCATCAGGCTGTTTATTGCGATTATCAGTCTGATTTCGCTGGCAGTGAATATTGTTGTTACACCAAACGATGCGAACAACGCTTTTTATTTGCTGCATACGCGCGCGTGGGAATTAGGCGCTGGCGTACTGCTGGCGCTTTACCGCAGCAGGCCGCTTACCGGTGCGAAAAGCCTGCCTTTTTCACTGGCTGGTTTTTTACTGATTCTGATCCCCGCCGCAGTACTGAATAAAGACAGCGTCTTTCCGGGCTATCTGGCCCTGTTACCGGTGCTGGGCGGCGTACTGATTATTTTCGCCCGCAGTAGCCTGAGCCGCTGGCTGCTGGAGAATCGTGTCATGGTATTTATCGGCAGAGTCTCCTACTCATGGTATCTCTGGCACTGGCCATTGCTGAGCCTGGCCCGCCTCTCCGCCGACCACGATCTCACTGCCATACAGGGACTCTCCATTAGCGCCGCTGCCTTTATCATTGCGGCGTTCTCCTGGTATTTTGTCGAAAAACCTTTCCGCCAACCGGCGCGCCCGCGTCAGCGTGTTATTTCCGTTTATTGTGCGCTGTGCGCCGCAGGAATTTTATCTTTCACCGCGATTTATACACTGGGCGGCCTGCCGGACAGGGTCAATCCATTGGTCAATGAAGGTGAAATGTTCAAAGTTTCCGCCGAGAAAAACCCCTGCCTGATTGATTATGGCCCGCAGCTGCCGGTACCGGGTAGCCGCTGTCTGCCATCATCAGACGTGCCTGCCGTGGCGCTGGTGGGCGATAGCCATGCCGCCGCGCTGCATACGGCTGTCGCACAATACGCTGAAAACAAAAAGAAACCTTTATTCGAACTGACCAAATCTTCCTGCCCGTTTTTGGTGGGCGCCAGCCGCTATATGGTCGATCACCCTAAACACGGCGCGCAGTGCCAGGCCTTCAACGAAGAGACGCTGAAAATTTTACTCAGCAACAAGGTTGATGAAGTCATCATTGCCGCCTACTGGTCTTCCGGATTCCTGCCGACGCGTGGCTACGGCTACAACTCGCTCGACAGACGCGTCACCGATAATTATCAGGCGTTGGATCGGGGGTTGAAAAATGCCGTGGCGAAACTGCGTGCCGCAAATAAAAAGGTCACCATTATTGAGGATGCCCCTCGTCTGGATATCGATCCGCTGCGTTTTAACAACATTCAGCAAATTCCGCTGCGTAAGCGAATCCACGCGCTGCTGACCGAAAACACGGTATCCTCAGCCGATCCCGAACGCACACTCCGCCTTTACCCGGAAACCGACCACGTTGACACGCTGCTTGACCGGTACGCACAGCCGGGCGTGAAGGTGATCAGGCTGAAAGACAACCTCTGTAGCCAGCAGGGCTGCCTGATTGCCAATCGCGGTTTGCCCGTTTATTACGATACGCATCACCTGACGGCGCTGGGCAGCACCATCGCGTTGCGAAATCGTCTGAATTAGTCATGACCGCAGCGCATAAAAAAGCCGGAACAGGTTCCGGCTTCGCTTTTAAGCGGTGGTCTTTCTGACAAAAAGCCAACTTATCAACAACAGTAACAGCCAGCCAACGCCGACATAGAGTGATATGCGCGTATCCGGGAAGTAACCGATCAAACCAATAATAAAGGCCAGGAACAGAATACCCACCATTGCGGTGTAGCGTCCGCCGGGCATGGCGAACTTCAGCGCTTTTGTCTGCTCGCTGGTGAGTGAGCGACGGAAACCGATCTGCGCAAACAGGATCATAATCCACACCCAAACGGTCGCAAAGGTCGCCAGCGACGCGATAACAAGGAAGACTTTCTCCGGCATCAGGTAGTTAAGCCAGACGGCGATCAGCATCGCCATCATCATCACCAATACGGTCACCCAGGGTATCCCGCGACGCGAAACGGTGGCAAAGGCTTTCGGCGCATGTCCCTGTTCCGCCATACCGTGCAGCATACGACCCACGCCGAATACGTCGCTGTTGATGGCAGATAATGACGCGGTAATCACCACAAAATTCAGAATGGCCGCCGCCGCCGCGATGCCCATATGCTGGAAGGTCAGCACAAACGGGCTGCCGTTGGTGCCAACCTGATCCCATGGGAAAATCGACATAATGACGAACAGCGTGCCAACGTAGAACACCAGAATGCGCAGCGGCACGGTGTTAATCGCCTTTGGAATAGAGGTCGCCGGATCTTTGGCTTCGCCCGCGGTGATGCCGATAATCTCAATGCCGCCATAGGCAAACATGACGATTTGCAACGACAGCACCATGCCAGTTACGCCGTGCGCGAAGAATCCGCCGTTGGTCCAGAGATTATGAATGCCCGTCGGCTGACCGCCGTTACCGATCCCCCAGAAAATGATGCCGATGCCCGCAACGATCATGATAATGATGGTGGCGACTTTAAACAGCGACAGCCAGAATTCGACCTCACCAAACACTTTTACGGTCGCCATATTAATGGCGCCGATAATCAGCACCACGCTCAGAACCCAGATCCAGTGCGGCACGTCAGGGAACCAGACTCCCATATAGATGCCGAAGGCGGTAACGTCGGCGATGGCGACAATCAGAATTTCGAAGCAGTAGGTCCATCCGGTAATATAACCCGCCAGCGGGCCCAGATAGTCCTGCGCATAGCGGGAGAAGGAGCTGGCCTGCGGGTTGTTCACCGACATTTCACCCAGCGCGCGCATAATAATATAGGCGACAGCGCCGCCAATGATGTAGGCGATCATGACGCTCGGGCCGGCCATTTTCATCGCGTCGGCGGAGCCATAAAATAACCCCGTCCCGATAGCCGAACCCAGCGCCATAAAGCGGATATGGCGCGTGCTCAATCCCTTTTTGAGGGTATTATTTTTCATCTTAGCTTCTGCATCCGTAGCTCCCCTGAGGTCAGGCGAAGCGATTTTATTACTCACTGCTCATGCGCCTTAACCTGCTGACGTCCCAGCATCCGGTCGCAAATTGCCACCAGCACCAGCATCGCCAGCGAGGGCAGCAACCATGCCAGCCCCTGATCGGCCAGCGGCAGATGCTGAGCAAACGCAGGCAATATCGTCTTCAGATCGCTGGCTTTGATCGCGTCGATAATACCAAACACCAGGCTTATCAGCATCGTTGGCGCAATAATACGCGAATTTTTATTCCACCAGCTCAGCGTGAAACTCAGTAACACCAGCACAATACAGGGCGGGTAGATGGCGGTCAGCACCGGGATCGAAAACTTAATCAGATCGGCCAGCCCAAGGTTAGATACCAGCATTGAGAACAGACCCAGGGTAAACACTAACTGACGATAGCTCAGCGGCAGATAGTGCTCGAAAAACTCCGCGCAGGCGCAGGTCAGGCCTACCGCCGTCACCATGCAGGCGACAAAAATCAGCGTGCCGAGGAAAATGCTGCCCATGCTACCGAACGTCTGCTGAACATAGGCATGCAGGATCGCCGCGCCGTTAGCGTTCTGATGGACAATGGATGCGCTGCCGGAACCCAGCTTGAACAGCGCCAGATAAACCAGCGTCAGACCGATACCGGCAATCAAACCGGCCAGTACGGTGTAGCGCGTCAGCAGTTTTGCTTCGGTAATGCCGCGCGAACGCGCCGCGTTAACAATCACAATGCCAAAAACCAGCGCGCCCAGCGTATCCATGGTCAGATAGCCGTTCACAAACCCACTGGAGAACGCCGCCTGCTGATAGGTTTCCGTGGCGGGGGCCATCCCGCCGACCGGCCACAGCAGCGCCGCAACGCCAAGAATGGCCAGCGCGACGATTTTCAGCGGCGCAAGAAAATGGCCGACGGTATCCAGCAGCTTTCCCGGGTAGAGTGAAACGCCGATAACGATCGCGAAATAGATCAGGCTGTAAATCAGCAGCGCGCCGGGGCTTTCGCCGGTTAACGGCGCGATGCCGATCTCAAACGAAACGGTGGCGGTACGCGGCGTGGCAAACAGCGGCCCGACCGCCAGGTAGCATACGGTCGCCAGTACCACGCCTGCCGTTTTACCAATGGGCGAACTCAGCGCATCAATGCCGCCGCCAACGCGCGCCAGCGCGATAACGGTGACAACCGGCAGCCCCACGGCGGTGATCAGAAAGCCGAGTGCGGCAATCCAGACGTGTTCGCCGGACTGAATCCCCACTACAGGCGGAAAAATAATATTGCCAGCCCCCACGAACAGGGCAAAAGTCATAAAACCCAGCGCGAGGATGTCTTTAGAAGATAAACGGTTAGTCATAAGCTGTGGATTGGCCCATACGGTGTTAATAAAAAAGTGATGCCATGTGCATGTGCTTAAAAACCACGTAATCAAACCGTTAAAGGGAAATATATAACCCATTAACACTTTGGCAGCAGATTCGCACTGAGTTTTACTTTACTTGCAGGCGATCGGGAAAAACGGCGCTAAGTAAACCGTTTATAGCGGCGAAAGGCAATGCTGAATCGGAAAACCAGAAGGATATCGCGTAGAAAACGCATCAGGCAGCGTAACTGTTCAGATTATTGCGCAGATGCGCGAGATGATTTGCTTATTTTTTATTCGCTTAATGGCATTCTTGCAAAACTTCGGGGCAGAATGCGTGAAAAGCGCGTTCTCACGCGCTTTTCATCAATGACTATGCGTTTTTCCACACTTCATCGGCGATATCAACCACCAGGCGCAGTTTCGCCCACTGTTGCTCCTCGCTGAGACTGTTGCCCTCTTCCGTTGAGGCGAAGCCGCACTGCGGGCTGAGGCAGATCTGATCGAGGCTGACGTACTGCGCCGCTTCAGCGATGCGTTTTTTTACCGTTTCCGGATCTTCGGGTTCACCGTTTTTGGTGGTGATTAATCCCAGCACCACCTGCTGCCTGCCCGGTTTGATAAAGCGTAGTGGCTCAAAACCGCCGGAGCGCTCATTATCATACTCCAGGAAAAACGCATCAATATTCACCGTGCCGAAAAGAATTTCCGCCACCGGCTCATAGCCGCCTTCAGAGATCCACGTTGAGCGGAAGTTACCGCGACAGACATGCAGACCAATGGTCAAATCATCCGGCTTCCCTTCAATCGCTTTGTTAAGCACCTGAGCATAGATATAAGCCAGCTCTTCCGGATCGTCGCCGCGCGCGCGGATCTGCGCCTTCTGATCTTCGGAACAGAGGTAGGCCCAGACGGTATCGTCCAGTTGCAGATAGCGGCAGCCCGCCGCGTAGAAAGCCTGAATAGCATCGCGGTACGTTTGCGCCAGATCGTCGAAATAAACATTCAGGTCAGGATAGACGCTGGCATCAATCGCTTTACGTCCGCCGCGAAAGTGCAGAACGCTTGGGCTGGGAATGGTCATTTTGGGCACCGCGTCGCCGCTGATGCTTTTCAGATAGCGAAAATCTTCCAGCATCGGATGGTTGCCGAAGCCCAGTTTGCCAGTCACGCGGATGCCGTGGGCTTTGGTTTGCACGCCGTTAAACTGAATGCCCTGCTCAGACTCATAACGCTCCACGCCTTCCAGGCCGTCAAAGAAATCAAAATGCCACCATGCACGGCGGAATTCGCCGTCGGTGACCACCTTCAGGCCGCAGGCGCGCTGTTTGGTCACCACATCGCGAATCGCTTCGTCTTCGACGCGGCGAAGCGCAGTGGCATCAAGCGCGCCAGCCTGAAACCGTTCGCGCGCCTGTTTAACGGCGGCGGGACGCAGAAAACTGCCGACAACTTCGGCACGTGACTGAGCGGACTTGTTTTGCATATTGGCTACTCCTGGCCTGCGCATCATGCGCATAATTTACCGGTGAAATAATTACGCCTGGTTATATTTAGACTTCTGGATGTCTATATGGCTGAGAAGAAGAGTGTCATGAGAAAGATTCAGACGCAAACGAGGAAAATTCATGATGCATGAAAAAAATTCACTCAGAAAGAGGGATGAACGCGAGGTACAGCCATTTCACTCATTCATCGCAGTCAGCGCCTGTGCACGCTGCGTCTCCGAAAGCGGCAGATAGCCTGCCTGCGTCACCAGCGCCTGCCCTTCTGGCGAAAGGACATTGCGCAGAAAAGCCGCCGTAAGCGGGGCCAGCGGTTTACCTGGCGCTTTGTTGACATAAATGTAAAGCGGACGTGCCCAGGGATAGCGGCCATTGCGAATGGATTCCGCCGTTGGCTGCACCCAGGCAGTGCCTTCGCGGGCGACAGGCAGAGTCTTCACACCGCTCAGGCGAATGCCCATGCTGGCATAGCCAATGCCGTTTAACGTTCCGGCAACGGCCTGCACCACCGCCGCCGAGCCGGGGTATTCCCCCACGTCTTTGCGGAAATCGCCATTGCACAGCGCCTGCTGCCGGAAGAAGCCCCAGGTGCCGGAGGCGGAGTTACGGCCAAACCGCTGAAGGACACGATCCTTCCAGCCAGGCGGCATCAGTTGAAGATCGCCCCAGCGGTTGATGGCGGCGGTGCCGCTACAGCGCCGGGTAATTGAGAAAATCGCGTCGAGCTGGCGTATATTCAGGCCCGGTAAAGGATTGTCCTGATTCACCACCACTACCAGCGCATCCAGCGCGACGGGGATCGCCAGCGGCGGATAGCCGTAGCGGGCCTCAAAAAGTTCACGCTCTACAGCCTGCATCGGGCGGCTCATCGCTCCCAGCTGTGCGGCGCCCGCAGCCAGCGCGGTTGGTGCGGTCGAAGAACCCGCAGCCTGAATTTGCACGTTCACGCCGGGATATTGCCGGTTAAAATTTTCGCCCCACAGCGCCATCAGGTTGCCCAGCGTATCCGAGCCGACGCCGCTCAGGTTACCGACCAGCGTGCCAGCCTGTGCAAGGGTGCTGAACAGCAGCGCGACGGCTAGAAACAGCGTTTTCATCATCTTTTCCGATTGCCTCAGCGAGAGGCATTTTGTGGCGATTCACCACTGACAATCAACCCCGGCGGCAGCAGGAAGCTGAAACAGGTTTCAATGTCCGGCTGGCTGGTAATATCCAGCCGTGCATTATGGTGTCCCAGCGCGTGTTTAACAATCGCCAACCCCAGCCCGCTGCCGCCGGTCTGGCGCGAGCGCGCTTTATCCACGCGGTAGAAACGCTCGGTCAGGCGGGGGATATGCTCTGCCGGGATCCCGGGCCCGTTGTCTTTTACTTTAAACTGCGCGCCAAGCGGCGTTTTCAGCCAGCTGATATCGATGCGCGTGCCGTCCGGCGTATGGTTTACCGCGTTATACACCAGGTTCGATATGGCGCTGCGCAGCTGCTCATCGTTGCCGTAGACTTTAAGATGCGGATCGGTATTAAAACGAATCTCGTGGCGTCCGTGGCTGAGCGTTTCCGCTTCGCGTTGCAGCAGGCGCAGCATCAGCGGCACATCGACTTTTTCACGCAGATCCAGTGCGGGCGCGGCCTCAATGCGCGACAGCGTCAGCAGTTGGCTGACCAGCGCATCCATACGCCGCGTTTGCTCCTGCATGGTGTGCAGGGCCTTCTCGCGCAGCGGCCCTTCAAGAACCGAGTCGCTCATAACCTCAAGGTAGCCCTGCAACACCGTCAGCGGCGTGCGCAGTTCGTGGCTGACGTTGGCGAAAAAGTTTCGCCGCGCGCCCTCTAACTGATGTCTCTGGGTAACATCACGCGCTACCAGCAGCCACTGCCCTTCCGTATAAGGCATCAGGCGAAACTCAAGATGGCGCTGGTTGTTCAGCACCAGCGTCAGGGGACGCGAGAAATCGCGCTGGCGCAGATAGCGGGTAAACTCAGGATAACGCAGCAGGTTGAGGATGTTCTGACCATTATCCTCCGGCCAGCGCAGGCCAAGCATCTGCTGAGCCAGACCATTACACCAGAAAATCATCCCCTCTTCGGTGGTCAGTACCACCGCATCGGGCAGCGATTCCGCGCCGCTGCGAAAGCGTTTAATCAGATTGCCCAGTTCGCGGCGCCGACGCCGGTTGCGCGCCTGCATCTGGTAAAGCCCATAAAAAAGCGGCTCCCAGCTACCGCGACCGGCGGGCGGCGTCATGCTGCGATCGACCCACAGCCAGTAAGAAAGGCGCAGCAAATTGATGAAGTGCCAGCCCAGCAGGGCCAGCAAGGAGAGCAACAGCAGCCAGGGTAGTCCGCCCGCCAGCAGCCCGATAATCAGCGCGGGCAGGCAAACCAGTACCAGCTCCAGCAGCAATCTCTTCCAGGAGAGGCGTTCCAACACGGTTCAGGCTCCCGAGCGATCAGTAGCGTGCAGAGAAGCGGTAGCCTGTTCCGCGCACCGTCTGCACCATGCGGTCGTGACCGGTGTGCTCAAGCGCTTTACGTAAGCGGCGAATATGCACGTCAACGGTACGATCTTCGACATACACGTTAGTGCCCCAGACATGATTAAGCAACTGTTCACGGCTGTATACCCGCTCCGGATGGGTCATAAAGAAGTGCAGCAGCTTGTACTCAGTCGGCCCCATATCCAGCGGCTGGGTGTTCGACATCACGCGATGCGACGAGGGATCGAGACTCAGCCCCTGGATTTCAATCACCTCTTCCAACGCCATCGGCGAAATACGCCGCATCACCGCTTTGATGCGCGCCACCAGCTCCTTGGGTGAAAAGGGTTTCGTAATGTAGTCGTCCGCGCCCACTTCCAGACCACGCACGCGGTCTTCCTCTTCGCCGCGCGCGGTCAGCATCATGACAGGAATATCGCGCGTCATCGCCTCACGCTTTAAGTGCTTAATAAACTGAAGGCCGGTTCCGCCGGGCAACATCCAGTCCAGAAGGATCAAATCGGGCCAGGGTTCAATCAGCAAGTTGATGGCGCTGTCATAATCTTCCGCTTCAATCGGCTGATAGTCATTTTGCTCAAGTACGAAACACAGCATCTCACGGATAGGGGCTTCATCTTCCACCACCAAAATACGCTTAGCCATTATTGCTCCTGCAACGGATGCTTCTGGGATTTGCGGCGCCATTATGCGTCAGTTTTATGACAGTTTTATGAAAAAAGCACGGGTACACTGCGGCTTTTATGACTGTTTTGCGAAGCGCTTTCCAACATGCGGGGTAGGTTTTTTAGCGTCGCTGTTTATAATCGTCGCATCCGCTTCGCTGCCACAGAGGCTTCATGCGACTTATTCATACCGCCGACTGGCACCTGGGCCAGCATTTCTATACCAAAAGCCGCGCGGCTGAACACCAGGCGTTTCTTAACTGGTTACTGACGCAGGCAGTTGATCATCAGGTCGACGTCATTATTGTGGCCGGCGATATTTTTGATACCGGTTCGCCGCCCAGCTACGCGCGCGAACTCTATAATCGCTTCGTCGTTGATCTCCAGCAAACCGGCTGCCAGTTAGTGGTGCTGGGCGGCAATCATGACTCGGTCGCCACGCTGAATGAGTCACGCGCGCTGTTGGCCTGCCTGAATACCCGCGTGATCGCCGCCGCCATGAACGATCCGGCCGAACAGGTGCTGTTGCTCAACACGCGTGATGGCCAGCCGGGCGCGCTGCTCTGCGCCGTTCCTTTTCTTCGGCCGCGCGATATCCTGCTGAGCCGCGCAGGCCAGTCCGGCCGGGAAAAACAGCAAACCCTGCTGGAGGCGATTGCTGACCACTATCAGCGTTGCTGGCAGGCGGCACTGCTTCAGCGCGAGTCGCTTGGCCTGCCGTTGCCGATTATCGCCACCGGCCATCTGACCACCGTTGGCGTGACGAAAAGTGATGCGGTGCGCGATATCTATATCGGCACGCTGGATGCGTTTCCTGCGAACGCGTTTCCCCCCGCCGACTATATCGCGCTGGGCCATATCCATCGCGCGCAGCGCGTTGCCAACAGCGAACATATTCGCTACAGCGGCTCGCCGATCCCGCTCAGTTTTGATGAACTGGGCAAAGAAAAGAGCGTTTTTCTGGTGGATTTTCAGGAGGGGAAACTCAGTCAGGTGCAACCGCTTGCTATCCCGCTGTTTCAGCCCATGCAGATGATTAAAGGCTCGCTGGCGGAGATAGAACGCCAGCTCGCCGCCATCGCGCCGCGCACAGACGGCAAACCAACGTGGCTCGATATCGAAATCGTCAGCCAGGCATGGCTGAATGATATTCAGCGCCGTATTGAGGCACTCACCGACACGCTGCCGGTGGAGGTAGTGCTGCTGCGCCGCAGCCGTGAGCAGCGCGAACAGACCATTGCCCGGCAAAGCAATGAGACGCTGAGCGAACTCAGCGTACAGGAGGTGTTTGCGCGTCGGCTGGCGATGGAAGAAAACGAAACGCCGGAGCGGCTGGCGCGCGCCACGCTGCTGTTTAATCAGACGCTGGCGGCACTCGATGACGAGGTCGCGCAATGAAAATCCTGACGCTGCGTTTTAAAAACCTCAACTCGCTGAAGGGCGAGTGGAAGATTGATTTCACGAAAGAACCGTTCGCCAGCAATGGCCTTTTTGCTATCACCGGGCCGACCGGCGCCGGAAAAACCACCCTGCTGGATGCCATCTGCCTGGCGCTTTACCACGAAACCTCGCGGCTGGGCAAACTGTCGCAGTCGCAAAACGATTTGATGACCCGCGACACAGCAGAGTGCCTGGCGGAGGTTGAATTTGAGGTCAAGGGCGAAGCATGGCGCGCCTTCTGGAGCCAGAACCGGGCGCGCGGCGCGGCGGAAGGCAATCTTCAGGCGCCGCGCGTGGAGCTGGCGCGATGCAGCGACAATCATATCGTTGCCGATAAGGTGAAAGACAAGCTGGAGATGCTCACCGCCCTGACCGGACTGGATTTCGAACGGTTTACCCGGTCGATGATGCTCTCTCAGGGGCAGTTCGCCGCCTTTCTCAACGCCGATGCCAACAGCCGCGCCGAACTGCTTGAAGAGCTGACCGGCACGGAAATCTATGGACGCCTCTCCGCCAGCGTGTTCGAGCGCCATAAAAATGCGCGTACCGCGCTGGAGACGCTGCGCGCGCAGGCCAGCGGGATGTCGCTTCTGCCTGAAGAACAGTTGCGCGAGCTCAACACCCGGTTAGAGCAGCTTATTGCAGATGAGCAGGTGCTTACTTCAACCTGGCAACGCCATCAGCAGTTACTTCACTGGCAGCAGCAGCATCAGTCGCTGCGTAGCGCCGCCGACACCGCCCGTAGCGAACATCAGCAGGCAGCGGCAGACTGGCAAACCGCACAGCCGACGCTGCAAAAACTGGCGCAGGCAGAACCCGCCGGGAAGCTGCGCCCGCTCTGGCAGCAGCGTCAGCGTCAACAGCAGGACGCCGCCGCGTTGCAACAGCAGCGCGCGCAGCTTGCACAACAACATGAGCAGGCCGCTCGCACGCTTGAAAGCTGCACGGCCTCGCTGCAAGAGGCGGAAGACGCACGACAACAGCATGAAGCGCTACGCCTGGCGCAGGAAACGCTGATCGCCGGGCAGGTGATACCGCTTGATAATCAGCTCGCCGCGCTGGAAAAGCGCCTTACGGAGCTGGCGCAAGAGATTAGTGAGCGCCAACACTCTTTGCGAGAACGTCAGACAGCACTGCTACAAAATCAGCAGGCGCAGAAAGAGGCGCTGGCTGCACAGTCAACCCATCAACGCTGGCAGGCCGATAATACACGGCTGGCGGCATGGGGCGAATCGCTTCAGGTGTGGCGCATGACTCTGAGTCAGCATCAGCAACATCATGAAGATGTCGCCCATCTGCAACAGCGCATTGCCGCTCAGCAAAACGGCATAAAGGAACTGGAGCAGGCGCTCAGCGCGCTGGATGTGCAGATCCAGCCGCAACGGCAGCAGGCAGAAACGTCCCTGAATGCGGTTCAGCAGGCAGAGCAGGCGCTGGCCCGGCTCCGGCAGCAGCATGCAGAAGCAGACGTTCAGCACGCGTTGAGTTTGCTGCAACAGCAGCGCCCGCAGCGGCAGGCGCTGGCGCTGCTGATGCCGCAGTGGCAGCAGTGTCACCAACGGCGTCAGCGTGTATTGCATGCCCAACAGGCCACCACGCAACAGCTTCAGCAGTCGGAAAACGCGCTGCAATCACTGCGTGCCGAGTGGAAAGAGAAACGGCAGCACCTGGCCGATCTTGAAGCGCGCTGCGAACTGGAGCAGCGCATCGCCAGTCTGGAACAGCATCGCGCCCGCCTTGAGGCCGGGCAGCCCTGCCCGCTCTGCGGCGCCTGCGAGCATCCGGCCATCGCCGATTACCAGGCGCTTGAGCCTTCGGAAAATCAACAGCGTCTTGCGCGGCTTCGGGCTGAGGAGCAACAGCTTCACGACCGCGGCACCGCGAAGCGCGAAGAGGTCAAAAACCTCAACCAGCAGTCGGAGCAGCAGCAGCAGGAGTGGACGGAGACAGAGGCAGAGCGCGTCAGGCTGCAAAATCAGTGGCAGCTCGCCACGCACGCGCTTTCGCTGACGCTTTCGCCGGATGATACCGATTCAATTACGACCTGGCTGGAAGAACAGGACGCGCAGGAAATGCAGCGCCAGGCACAGCTCGCCGCATTGCAACAGGCCGTCCGCACGCTACAGACGCAGAAGGATCTTCAGGCGCAACAGCAAAATACGCTCAGCGCTCTTCAGCAGAAGCGGGAACTGAGCGGTCAGCAACTGCTTACTTCGCGGCAATCGCTTGATGAACTGCAAAGACAGTTGCATGCCGTTCAACAGCAACATGCGCAGCAGCGTAGCGCGCTGGAAGCATCGCTGGCCGATGTCGGCCTGACGCTCCCGACGCCGGGTGGCGACGAAAGCTGGCTGTCGGCGAGGCAGGCCGAATGGCGGCAGTGGCGGCAAACGGAGCAAGTGCTTACCGATCTCGGCCCTGCGCTGGCAACGCTGGCCTCTGAACAGAAGGCAATAAACGAGACAATCGCTAACGAGCAGGAGAAACTTGCCGCGCAGGAGCAACAGCAGAAGCAGGCGCTGGCATCCCGGGCAGAGTTAACGCAGCAGCGTCAGCGGCTGTTTGGCGACAAGCTTACTGCGGAGTGGCAGCAGCAGCTCCGCGCGCTTTCCGCACAGCACGCGGAGCAGTGTCAACTGCGTCAGCAGCAGTGGCAAACGCAGCAGAATCAGTTGACTACCCTTCACGGGCAGTTGACCACCTTAACCGAAAGCGCGTCCGTACTTGAGACGCGGTTGAAAGAGGCTGAGCAGGCTTTTGATACGGCCCTGACGGCCAGTCAGTTCAGCGATGAAGCCGCGTTTACTGCGGCTCTGATGGATGAGGCGCAGATGCTGCGGCTCAGCGCGCTGCAAAAGCAGCATGACGAGCGGCGTCAGCAAACCACGGCGCTTTTACGGCAGGCGGAAAGCAACCTCGCCGCGCTGCTGGCGCAAAAACCGCTGGATATGCCGCCGGAAAATGAAAACATACAGGACGCCGTTGCCGCCCTTGCCCGCCAGCTCCGCGACAATGCGCAGTGGCAGGGAGAAGCACGCCAGCAGCTGACCAGCGATGCCGCCCGTCGCCAGCAGCAGCAGTCGCTGCTGACGGAAATCGGCCGCGTTGAGGCGCAGGTTGAGGAGTGGAGCTATCTCAACCAGCTGATTGGTTCAAAAGAGGGCGACAAGTTCCGTAAGTTCGCCCAGGGCCTGACGCTGGATCACCTGGTCTGGTTGGCTAACAGGCAGCTCGATCGCCTGCACGGACGCTATCTGCTGCAACGAAAATCTCAGGAGGCGCTGGAATTACAGGTTGTCGATACCTGGCAGGCGGACGCCGAACGCGATACGCGTACGCTGTCCGGCGGCGAAAGTTTTCTGGTAAGTCTCGCGCTGGCGCTGGCGCTTTCGGATCTGGTCAGCCATAAAACGCGCATTGAATCGCTGTTCCTTGATGAGGGTTTTGGCACGCTGGATGCCGAAACGCTGGAGAGCGCGCTGGATGCGCTGGATGCGCTGAATGCCAGCGGTAAGACCATTGGCGTGATCAGCCACGTCGAAGCGATGAAAGAGCGCATTCCGGTACAGATTAAGGTGCGCAAAATAAATGGCCTGGGTTACAGCAGGCTGGAGACGCCGACCTGAGCGCGAAAAATCTGTAAATAGCGCACTTGCCTTTTTCACAGACATACAGCCTGTAGACTATGCGGCATCAGAGAATGAAAGAAGGGATGGCAATGCGTACAGGTATTATCGGCATCGCGATGGTGCTGGCGGGATGTCAGTCCGTACAGGACGGCAAAACGCCGCCTGACGCGCAGGCGATTCAGGCTGCGGCTGACAAAGCGTGCCGCCACGAGACGTCCGCTAAAAAGGGCGACTGCGTCTACTTTGCAAAAATGCAGTACGCCATTCAGCGCAACTTTAACGAGGCCGATCGCTATCATGGCCGCGAGTGCCTGGTGACGGTGGGCTGGAGCGGCAACGGCCGCTATAGCGTTAAAAGCACAAACGGCGACGAAGCGCTGTGTCTGAAGGCATGGAGCGTCATTGGCAGCGCCGACGATCTGCCGCCGCCGCCTGAAAATCTTCCGGGGGAGATGGTACTGGAATTTAAACCCGAAAAATAATACGGCGATGCACGTACCGTCAATTATCCTGAGGCCAGAGCCACGCGGCACCGCGCACGCCGCTGGAGTCGCCGTGTCGCGCTTTGCGCACCGGCGTTTCGCATTCGCCGCCGAACACCCACTTTTTCATCAGCATCGGCACCGTCTGATAAAGACGATCAACGTTGCTCATTCCACCGCCCATCACAATCACGTCCGGGTCGAGAATATTCACCACATGCGCCAGCGATTTCGCCAGGCGCAGTTCGTAGCGGCTCATCGCCAGCTCAGCAACCGGATCCTGCTCCCCGACAAGTTTGATGATCTCCGCGCCTTTACGCTCAACGCCGCTTAACCGCTGGTAGTCGACAGCGAAACCGGTGCCTGAAATAAAGGTTTCGATACAGCCTGATTTACCGCAGTAGCACGGAACCTCATCGCGATAGCGCAGCTCGTCTTCATCCATCCACGGCAGCGGATTATGCCCCCATTCACCGGCGTTGCCATTGCCGCCGGTGTGCGCCTTGCCGTTGAGCGCCACGCCCGCGCCGCAGCCGGTACCGATAATCACGGCAAATACCGTCGGACAGCCTGCCGCCGCGCCGTCAACCGCTTCGGATACCGCAAGACAGTTGGCGTCGTTGGCAATCCGCACTTCGCGCCCAAGCATTTTATGCAGATCTTTATCCAGCGGCTGGCCATTGAGCCAGGTAGAGTTGGCGTTTTTCACCCGTCGCGTGAACGGCGAAAGCGTGCCGGGAATGCCCAGCCCGACGCTGCCCTGCTGGCCGGTTTTCTCTTCCGCCAGTTTTACCAGACCAACGATGGCCTCCAGCGTTTTTGGATAGTCGTCGCGCGGCGTGCTCACGCGATGGCGAAAAAGTGCATCACCTTCTGCCGACAGCGCAATGACTTCAATTTTTGTGCCGCCCAAATCAATCCCGATACGCATAATTCCTCACTATTCAATGGCCTGACTCTGAGCGTAGAGTGAAGCAGGCGGAAAGGCAATGAAACGTCGCCGCCGATTCGCTATCATGCGCGCTGACGTTTACACTGGCGCGCCAGATAGGCGCACGGAGAGGAAAAGCATAGTGCTGTGGTTTAAAAATTTAATGGTATATCGTCTGAATCGCGAGATCCCACTGGCGATTGATGAGATGGAAAAACAGCTTGAAGCCTTTGCTTTCACTCCCTGCGGCAGCCAGGATATGGCAAAAACCGGCTGGGTGTCGCCAATGGGTTCGCGCGGCGAGGCGTTTACGCACCTTAACAACGGCCAGATCCTGATTTGCGCGCGCAAAGAAGAAAAAATCCTGCCTTCTCCGGTGATCAAACAGGCGCTGGAAGCCAAAATTGGCAAGCTTGAAACAGAGCAGCAGCGCAAGCTGAAGAAAACGGAAAAGGACTCGCTGAAAGATGAAGTATTGCACAGCCTGCTGCCGCGCGCCTTCAGCCGTTTCAGCCAGACCTTTCTGTGGATCGATTCTGTTAACAACCTGATTATGGTTGATTCAGCCAGCGCAAAAAAAGCTGAAGACACGCTGGCGCTGCTGCGTAAAAGCCTCGGTTCGCTGCCGGTGGTGCCGCTGACGCTGGAAAGCCCCATTGAGCTGACCATGACGGAATGGGTGCGCTCCGGCGAGACGCCTGCGGGTTTTGCGTTAATGGATGAAGCCGAGCTGAAGGCGCTGCTGGAAGACGGCGGCGTTATTCGCTGTAAAAAGCAGGATCTGGTTTGCGATGAGATAGCCAATCATATCGAAGCGGGCAAACTGGTGACAAAACTGGCGCTGGACTGGCAGGAGCGCGTTCAGCTTGTGCTGTCGGACGACGGGTCGTTTAAACGGTTGAAATTCGCCGATGCGCTGCGTGAGCAGAATGATGATATCGACCGCGAAGACGTGGCGGCACGTTTTGATGCCGACTTTATTCTGATGACCGGTGAGCTTGCCGCGCTGATCGCCAATACCATTGAAGCGCTGGGCGGCGAAGCACAGCGCTGAGGAACGGGGCGCGGCGTCGCCCTGCGGTTATCCTTTCAGATAGCGACAGAGATAAGAAGACGGCTCGGCCACCTGAAGATGAAATTCGCTGTGGCCGGGAACGTTAAATACCTGGCCCGGCTGGTAGAGCGTCCACTCCGTTTCGTCTGGCAGCAGCACCTTCAGCGAACCGCTCACCACCGTCATCTCTTCGGGCTGTCCGGTACCAAACGTATATTCCCCTTCCGCCATTACGCCCACGCTGGCACGTCCTGTACTGGCACTGTCGAAACCAATAGATTTCACTTTTCCGTCGAAGTACTCGCTAACGTTGAGCATTATTTTATCCTTACATGATAGTGAGACAAAAAACGTACACAGATGCAAACTTCATCACATCACCAGTTCTGCTGCCAGTTTTACAATCAGCAAATGCGACAGCAGCACGGGGATCCCCAATAATTTTTGTAAAAAATCACGGTGCCGTTGGTGGTAACCCAGACAATCCAGGATCAGCACATCCGCCCCTTTTTCCTGAAGCGCCAGCGCCGCGTCAATCAGCGCCTCATCCTCCCACGGACTGGCAACGGCAAAGTGGGGCCGCTTGCTGAGCCTGCGCCAGTAATGGGCACTTCCGGCCGCGGCGTCGTCTGCGGCAACAATGATGCCGGCCTGATGGTCATTAACGATCGCTTCAATCATCGGCGGCACGATCCTGCGCGGTTCAAGCAGCACGGTGCTTCCGGCACGCAGGTTTTCAAACGCGTTCGCGTTCAGAAGAAGAATGGTTTCCGCGCCCTGCGCTTCAAGATCGCGGATACGCTTTTGCAGCGCGGCCTCAACGCGTTCAGCCGAGAGCGCCAGCGTTGCTTGCGCTTTGCGTCGCAGGTGTAGGGTATTTTCGCCCTGAGACGGCGCATAAAGTCGTTGGATTTCCTCATCGCTGATGCCGTCGAGCAGCCCGATGCAGACGATTTTCTCCTCCGACAGATGTTCAGTCAGCAACGGAAAGATGTCGCTGCGTGAAACCCCGCCTGGTAAAAGGGCAACCAGTTTATTTTTTATCATTTCACTTTCCACAACGTCCTTTCTGTTGATGTCACTCAGGCGCAGTTCCGGCACCCGTTTAACCATTGCTTCAGGCGAAAATAAGGGGATGAAAGGCACGGGTCAAGAAAAAGCGGGGGAAAAAGCGTTTGGCAGGCTGCAATACGTTCGAAAAACGTGATGCGTTATCCATAACGCATCCATACAGGTACTTTTTTTACATCGCATAAATCAGGATGGCGCGTCACACTACTCTTTTTCGACATCCTCGTAGCGCGCTTTTGAATCCAGTGCTTCCTGCTCGGTTTCATGTTCGCTGATCAGCGTATCAGGTCGGGGGTGGTCGGCGCGCAGCTCGTACCAGGTGACAGGGTTGCCTGCTGTACCTTTTTCCACCGGTACAATGCGCGCTTCGCGTGGATAGGGCGGTCTGGTTGGCATACAACTTACTCCTGTAAGAAAGACAGAGGGTGTCCGTAAGGGACAGGTTTAGTAAGTATAGACAATGCCAACGATTTTTTTTGCCGGACGGCGTTTTACCCCGCGCGCGCCAGGGAAAGCAGCGTGATGATCTCCTCAATCACGCCTTCAGGCGATTGCATGGCGTTAACCACCCGATGCGCGGCATTTTGGTAAAGCGTATCGCGCGCGGCAAGCACTTCATCCACTTCATCGACAATGGGCCTGCCGGTGAGCGTAGGCCGCTGCGCCTGTTCAGGATCGGCCTCAAGGCGTGCCGCCAGTATGCCGGCCTCGGCGTTCAGGTAGATAACCTGCCCGTGTTCGCGCATATAGCGGCAGTTTTCCGGTGCCAGCACCATGCCGCCGCCGGTCGCGATCACCGTGTCCGGCGCCGTTACCGCATGCAGCGCGAGGGTTTCCTGCTGGCGAAAGCTTTGCCATCCCTCTGCGGCCACGATCTGCTCAACGCTGCGTCCGCTCACCTGCTGGAGATGACGATCGGTATCACAAAAGGCGTAGCCCAACGCATCAGCCAGCTTCTGTCCAACGGTGGTTTTACCGCAACCACGCGCGCCAATAAGATAAAGGGGTAACGCCATACCAGCAACTTCCTCAGCCTTGCCTGCAACGGTTTCTGCGTCGTGCAGCAACCGTTTTCCACTTTGCGACGCATCATACCGGGATTTTTTCTGTGCGACCAGCCGACGCCGCCCTTTCAGAAAAAGTGAAATATTGCGGGGACGTTAACGCAGATTTTGCAAAAGGCCGGGCCTTGCGCTTGACTTAACGTTAACCGGCAACATTTGCTTACCCGTCGCGTGTTTACTTTCGGCGTCGCCGCCCCAAGATAAGCATGACACACAGGCAGAGGATACATTATGCAGAGCCAGGAACAGCAGCTAATTGAAAGTTTGTTCAGCCGTTTAAAGCAGGCGGAGACACAGTCAGGCCCGCGCGATGCGGCAGCCGAAAACCTTATTCATCAGCAGGTTCAGCAACAGCCTGCGGCCGTTTACTATATGGCGCAAACCGTCCTGATTCAGGAAGCGGCCATGAAGCAGCTCAACGATCGGGTCAGCGAACTGGAAGCCAGACTCAAGCAGGTTGAACAACAGCCCGCGCGGCAGAGCAGCGGCGGTTTTCTTTCCGGCCTGTTTGGCGGCGGTCAGCAGCGCCAGCCCGCCCCGCAGCAGCAGCCCGCCTGGAACAGCGCGCCACAGCAACAGCAGCAACCGTTTGGCGGCGCGGGCACACCTTCCGCCACGCGCGGCTTCCTTGGCGGCGCATTGCAAACGGCGGTGGGCGTTGCGGGCGGCGTGGTGATGGCAGACATGCTGACCAGCATGTTCCATCACACCCAGCCAGAGGAGATTGTCAATATTATCAACGAACCGGCGCAGCCGCAGGCGTCGGGTGATAATGCAGGCGAGGGAAGCTTTCTGGATCAGAATGACGATCTTCAGCAGGATTACGCCGCCGACGACTTCAGCGATTACAACAATGATGACTTTGGTGACGACGACACCTTCGTTTAATATCGGGCGCGGGTGCGCATCGCTCACCCGCGCGTTCAGCTTTTCTTTTTCTGCGCCACCAGCCACTTATCCAGCTCATTAGCAAACTGCTGCCGATCGCGCTGGCTGAGCGTCGGCGGGCCGCCGGTCTGTACGCCGCTGGCGCGCAGGGTATCCATAAAGTCGCGCATGGTCAGACGCTCACGAATGGTTGCGTCACTGTAGCGCTCGCCGCGTGGATTGAGTGCAATCGCGCCCTTCTCCATCACCTCGGCCGCCAGCGGAATGTCTGCGGTGACCACCAGGTCGTTTTTTTCAACCCGACGCACAATCTCATTATCAGCGACATCAAAGCCCGCCGCGACGCGCAGCGTACGCACAAAGCGCGACGGCGGTACGCTGAGCGACTGATTGGCCACCAGCGTCACCATCATCTCCGCCCGCTCCGCCGCACGGTAGAGCACCTCTTTGATCACTTTCGGGCACGCATCCGCATCCACCCAGATTGGCATTGCTCTCTCCTTTCATTTTTTTTGCTGGCGAGAAGTAGAACGTAATCGCCGCTCTGAATCCAGTGTAGCGAACAACATTAAAAAAATTGGACTAACCTTTATCCATGCAGCCTTAAGGCCGGGCTGTGTATTTACAGCTCGATGAAATTCTTTGAACGGGAGAAAATATGAAAGCCCTTACCTATCATGGCCCGCATAAGGTCAGCGTCGATAATGTTCCTGATCCAACGATTGAAGCGGCAGATGATATTGTTCTCCGCGTAACGGCCACCGCAATCTGCGGTTCAGACCTGCACTTTTACCGCGGCAAGATGCCCGGCACGCATCACGGCGATATTTTTGGCCATGAATTTATGGGCGAAGTGGTTGAAGCCGGCCCCGGCGTCACCGCCGTCAGTAAAGGCGACCGCGTGGTGGTGCCGTTTGTCATCGCCTGTGGCGACTGTTTCTATTGCCACCTTCAGCAGTATTCAGCCTGCGAAAGCACCAACAGCGGTAAAGGCGCCGCACTGAACCGTAAAAACATCACGCCTCCGGCGGCGCTGTTTGGTTTCAGCGACATGTATGGCGGTATCCCTGGCGGGCAGGCCGAGTATGTGCGCGTGCCGAAAGCCAACACCGGCCCTTTCAAAGTCCCCGATACGCTGCCGGATGAGAAAGTGCTTTTTCTCTCCGATATTCTTCCCACCGCGTGGCAGGCGGTTAAAAATGCGGAGATCAAAAAGGGATCGAGCGTCGCCATTTTCGGTGCCGGGCCGGTTGGCCTGCTGAGCGCGGCCTGTGCGCGTCTGGAAGGCGCCGAACAGATCTTTATGATCGACCATAACGACTATCGGCTGGCGTTCGCCCGTGAGCGTTATGGCGTGATCCCCATTAACTTCGATGAAAACGACGATCCGGCGGCGTGGATTATCGATAACACAGCGGGTCATCGCGGCGTTGATGCGGTGATTGATGCGGTGGGGTTTGAGGCGAAAGGCAGCCTCACTGAAACCATCCTGACCAATCTGAAAATCGAGGGAAGCAGCGGCAAAGCGCTGCGCCAGTGCATCGCGGCGGTACGCCGGGGCGGCATTGTCAGCGTACCAGGCGTCTATGCCGGCCCTATTCACGGCTTTATGTTTGGCGACGCCTTCGATAAAGGGCTGACCTTTAAAATGGGTCAGACGCACGTGCATGCTTACCTGCCCGATCTGCTGTCGCTCATTGAGAAAGGTCTGCTGAAGCCGGAAGAGATCGTGACGCATCACCTGCCGCTGGAAGATGCGGCAAGGGGTTACGAAATCTTTGAAAAACGCGAGGAAGATTGCCGTAAGGTGATTCTGGTGCCGGGCATGCAGTCAACGCAGGCCACGCTGTAAAAACAGAACCAGGCCCGGCGGACACCGGGCTTGTTTGTAGGGGAACGTTTGTCCCCCAAACCTACCCGTTCTGCTGTTCAGGAATAATTGAAATTTTGCCGTTCTTTTCAAGGATGGCGTATTTGATCTGATCGAGGCGTTCGAGGCCGGAACTGCGCGCCGAATTCAGAATATCGTCTTCAGAGATCCCCGCGCGCCGGGCGCGTTCAGGCAATACGCGTCCGTTTTCCACCAGAATCAATGCCGTGCCGTCAATCAGCATATCGAGCCGCGGAAAGCGTGATTTCAGCATCCCGAAAAGAATATCCACCACGATCAGCGTAATGATGGTCAGCGATGCACCGGTTATGGAGAAATCGTTGCCCAGCAGCGCCTGCTGCGTCGCCTCACTGATAATCAGCAGCAGGATCAAATCAAACGAGGTCATCTCCAGCAGGGTGCGCCTGCCCGCAATTTTCAACACGATCATCAGCAGCAGATACATGCTCGCCGCACGCATTACCGTTTCCATGCCTGACTCCTACGGATAAATATAATGAGTAAAATTCACTTTTGCGGCGTTATCCAGGGTGATGGTTACCGGGTAACGGCCTGGGTTTAGCGCCTGCGATCCTATCCATACCGTGGCGCCGTCATTCATCGACGTTTCCCAGGTTAATTCAAGGCTGTTATTACGCGTAACGGCGCGCTGCGGCTGCGGCTGAAGCGACTGAATCTGAAAATTCTCCATCTCCTCGCCGCTCACGACCAGGGTAAACCGTCCCGGCTGGTGCGGTTTTACCCGGATAGTCATCGTCATGTCACTGTCACGCAGGCCAAAACGTTCGTAGTTGACCTGTAGCGTGCCGTCGGACGAGGTCGCGGTTACGTCGCTGAGTACGCCTTTGGAAAACAGGCCACACGCGCCAAGTATCACCACGGCGAACAGCAGCAGGTAACCCACGCGTTGAATGGCCCACTCTATGCGCTGCCAGCGCAGATTTTCTTCAATGGGGTAGTGTCGGCTTTGCTCTTCATCCTGCGGATTGGGCTGCATATTTTTCTCCTGATTGTTGCTTAAGCGTAGCCGAAACTGGATTAAGAAGATGAATGACGTAAGCTAAACGCAGGTAACCGAAACAGAGAGCATGAAATGGACAAGAAAATTGGTTTTATTGGCTGCGGCAATATGTCCCAGGCCATTATTGGCGGCATGATTTCCGCGGGTCAGATTAAGGCAGAAAATATCTGGGTTTATGACCATAAGCCAGCCACAAACCAGGCCATGCACGAGAAGTACGGCATCACGCCCGCCAACAGCGCGGACGAACTGGCCCGCCAGGTGGACATTCTCTTTGGCGCGGTAAAACCCAACGTGATCCTCAGCGTGTTGAAGGAGATTTCCGGCAGCCTGAATAAAGAGACGCTGGTGGTGTCCATTGCGGCGGGCGTGACGCTGGATTCACTGGCGGGCGTGCTGGGCCACGATCGCAAGCTGGTGCGGGTGATGCCAAACACGCCTGCGCTGGTGAATGAAGGCATGACCTCGGTAACGCCTAACGTGCTGGTCACCGAGGAAGAAGCCAATGAAATCATCGCTATTTTCAACGGGTTCGGTAAGGCGCAGCGCGTGCCGGAGTCTATGATCCACGCGGTAGTGGGCGTGAGCGGTTCGGCGCCCGCCTATGTATTTTTATTTATTGAAGCGATGGCGGATGCCGCGGTGCTGGGCGGAATGCCGCGTGCGCAGGCTTATCAGTTTGCGGCGCAGGCGGTTAAGGGCGCCGCGCAGATGGTGCTGGAAACCGGAAAACATCCGGCCGAACTGAAAGACATGGTCTGTTCACCGGGCGGCACCACCATTGAAGCGGTGAAGGTGCTGGAGGAGAAGGGTTTCCGCGCGGCGGTGATCGGCGCGATGCAGCAGTGTATGGCGAAATCAGAAAGCATGGGTAAATCCTGACGCCAAAAAAAGGGGCTTCGCGCCCCTGTTGCACTAGCGTTTTTCATCAAGCGCCTTCTGCGCCAGCGAGGCCGCCTCGTCAACGCTTAACGGATGCTGCATGCGACGTATCATCTCTGCCGTAAAGGTGTACATCCCGCAGGAGGCCAGCGCTGCCAGTTGCCCTTTTTGCCCGTACAGCGCCACGAAGGTTTTGTCTTCCAGTGAACCCAACAGCGTGTAATCGTCCCACTCGCTGGCGTGACCGAGATACTCATAGCGCGTGCCAAACTGCGCCGTCCAGAAAAAAGGCACCCGGTTAAACGGTTCGGTTTTCTCCAGCATGTTTTTTGCGCTGATGCGCCCCTGCTGCTGCGCCACGCGCCAGTGTTCAATGCGCTGATAGCCGCTTGCGACCGGATAGCTGACGATGTCGCCTGCCGCCCAGACGTTGCGCGCCACCTCAAGCGTTTCGGTTGCGGTCAGGCTGCCGTCATCACGTAACGGGATATCGTGAATAAAGTCCGTGCCCGGCGCCACGCCGGTTGCCAACAGCACCACATCTGCCGCCACGGTGACGCCACTTTTCAGCCGGACACCGTTCACCTTTCCGTCTGCGCCTTCAAGTTTGTCTGGTTCACCTTCGACAAAGCGCACGCCGTTCTCTTCATGCAGCCTGCGGAAGTAGCGCGCCAGTTCTTCGCCAAACTGTTTTTCGAACGGCAGCGGTGAGCGGGTGATAATTTGCACGTCAATATCACGACTGCGTAGCGCAGAGGCCAGTTCGGTGCTGATAAAGTTATTGCCAATAATCACCAGCTTTTTACTGCTATCCACCTCGTTGAGCAGCGTCTCCGCCTGTTCGAGACTGCGTAGGACATGCACGCCAAACAGCGCCTTCCCTTCCAGATCCGGGCGCTGCGGTATGCCGCCGGTGGCGATCAGCAGTTTGTCATAACGCAGCGTCGAGCCATCAGCGAAGCGCAGCGTCTGCGCTTGTGTGTCGAGTTGCTCAACGTCACCCTGTTTACGTTCGGCGACATCAAAAAAGTCGTCATCAAGTACCGACGGCACCTCGTCAATGGTCATTTTTCCGGCAGGGACAAATTTGGTCAGTACGGTGCGATCATAGGGCGCTTCAGTTTCCCGATCTACCAGTACCAATCGCCCTTTAAAACCTTCACGACGCAGGGTCCAGGCGGCGGCGCTGCCCGCCGCGCCCGTTCCCAGCACCACAAAAACCGGCTCTTCCCGATCGGCTGAAAAACGATAAAGCGGCGGTAGAGCTTCAGGTTCAACCTGAACCATGCCGTTCACAATGTTGACCGGATAGCGTTGCAAATCGCTCAGCGCCAGCGGTTCGCACAGATGGCCGTCGCTGATATCAAAGTTGGCTTTATGCCACGGGCAAATGAGTTTGCCTTCGCAGATGGCGCCCTCTTCCAGCGGCGCGCCAGAGTGCGGGCATTTTGCCTGAAAGGCATTCACCGCTTCGCCATTACGGATCAGCAGAATGTCAGTGTCCCCGATGGGCACTCTGACCGGTTTACCCTCAGGTAAATCCTGTAATACCAGGGCGTTCTGATAGCTCACGACAGCGCTCCTTATTTTTATATTTAACAGTATTAAGCCTGGCATTGATAAGGAATTGAACAACATAGAAGAAGGCGGAACGGCAAAGAGGGCAGGATAACCCTTTGTTGATAAAGGGCTTTAAAAACGTAAAAAAATTTATGCAAACAGTGAAGCGGGGCCGGACGGCCCCACCCATTAGCTTTTTTTCAGGCAGGCGCTCATGAAGGTTTTACGGTCAGCGCCCTTAAGGCTTTTTTCGCCCGCCTGTGCGTTACAGGTTTTCATACGGATCTGCTGAGGCGTCATCTTTTCCATATTGCCGCCCTCTTTTTTCAGGCAGCCCTGCATAAAGGTTTTGCGGTCATCGCCCTTTAATGATTTTTCGCCGGCCTGATGATTACACTGCGTCATTTTTTGCTGCTGCACGCCGGGTTCTGCGGCAGTTACGTAGCTGCTGACGATAGCCGCCAGTCCTGCGATGAAACAGATCGCTTTCATTGGTGCATTCCTTATGTAAGTGAGTCAGATCAATTCTGGCAGGAAATTTTTTGTCGGTGAGAAGAGAGGTTAAAATAACGCGGCGGGATCGCAAAAGCGGGATGGAAAAACGGAGGCATTACGCCCCCGGATGAATTTTTTTAGCGTCCCGGCCCCATGGCGAAGCCACCGCGCGGGCCGCCGCCGCCGCCGCCGCCACCGTGACCACCCCAGCCACCGCCACCGCCCGGAGGAGGAAACAGGCAACCACTCAGCGCCGTAACCAGCGCAATCACACTCACTACTTTAATAAGACGATTCATATTTTTATACCTCCCATTGCTGTGCCGCTGATACTAAGCTGCGGCCGCAGCCCCGACAATGCAGAATTCTCCTGTTCGGGCGGCTATTAACCCGACGTAACCACGCTTAACGCTTTGCTGTCGGAAAGCGGCAAAAAAGCTGCCTGTCACGGTAAATTCCTGATGTCAGGCTCGCAGGCTGCCCGCGCCGCACTTTACAAATTTTGTTGCGGGCAGCATTGTGAGCGCATTCCACAGCAGAGAGATCGTTATGACCTTGCTCGCGCCAATGAACCTTCAACAGCAGCTCAGCCGCCGTGACTGGGAAAACCCCGCCGTTACGCATATTCATCGCCTTCCTGCCCATCCGCCCTTTAGTAGCTGGCGCGATCTGACCGCCGCCCGCGACGATGTGCCCAGCACCAGCCTTCTGTTGTTAAACGGCGACTGGCAGTTCAGCTATTTTTCTGCGCCTGAGCACGTGCCTGACCGCTGGCTGATGCAGGATCTTCACGATGCTTCGTCGATCAGCGTACCGTCGAACTGGCAGTTGGCTGGTTTTGACGCGCCTGTTTATACCAACGTGCAGTATCCGATCCCGGTAAACCCGCCGTATGTTCCCGCCGGGAATCCCACCGGCTGCTATTCGCTGACCTTTACCGCGCCTGCGGGCTGGCTGGCCCATGGCGAGACGCGCATTCAGTTTGACGGCGTCAGCTCGGCCTTCTATCTGTGGTGTAACGGGCAGTTTATCGGCTATTCGCAGGACAGCCGGCTTCCCGCCGAATTTGATCTCACCCACAGTCTGAAAGAGGGCGAAAACCGTCTGGCGGCGCTGGTGTTACGCTGGAGCGACGGCAGCTATCTGGAAGATCAGGATATGTGGCGGATGAGCGGGATTTTCCGCGACGTCAGCCTGTTGCATAAGCCCGCGCTGCATCTGAAAGACGTGCAGATCGAAACGCGGCTCGGTCCGGCTTTTCTCTCCGCGAGTCTTGAGGTAAAGGTGGTGTGCTCATCCGGCGAGGCCGAGGCCGCCGTCCAGCTCTGGCGCGGCGAAGCGCTTATCGCCAGCGGACGCCAGCGCATGGGCAGCGAAGTCATTGATGAGCGCGGCCGCTATCAGGATCGCACCACGCTCAGCCTGCACGTCGATCGCCCCGATCTGTGGAGCGCTGAAACGCCTCATCTGTATCGCGCAACCATTGCCCTGTTTGATAACGACGGGCAGTTGCAGGAGGTGGAAGCGTTTGATGTCGGTTTTCGTCAGGTGGCGATCCATGAAGGTCTGCTGAAACTGAACGGCAAACCGTTGCTGATCCGCGGCGTCAATCGCCATGAACACCATCCCGAGCAGGGCCAGGTGATGGACGCGTCTACCATGCTGCGCGATATTCAACTGATAAAGCAGCACAATTTCAACGCCGTGCGCTGCTCGCACTATCCCAATCATCCGTTGTGGTATCGTCTGTGCGACCGCTACGGGCTTTACGTCGTCGATGAGGCGAATATTGAAACCCACGGCATGACGCCGATGAACCGTCTCTCCGACGATCCAGTCTGGTTTAACGCCTTCAGTGAACGGGTGACGCGGATGGTGCAGCGCGACCGCAATCATCCGTGCATTATTATCTGGTCGCTTGGCAACGAGTCCGGCCACGGTTCAACCCATGATGCGCTGTGGCGCTGGGTAAAAAGTAGCGACGGCACCCGGCCGGTTCAGTACGAAGGCGGCGGCGCCGACACCGCCGCCACGGATATTATCTGTCCCATGTACGCGCGGGTGGATCAGGATCAGCCGTTTGCGGCGGTGCCGAAATGGTCGATCAAGAAATGGATCGGCCTGCCGGAGGAGACGCGCCCGCTGATCCTGTGCGAGTACGCACATGCGATGGGCAACAGCCTGGGTGGTTTCGCCAAATACTGGCAGGCGTTTCGTCAGTTTCCGCGGCTTCAGGGCGGCTTTGTCTGGGACTGGGTGGATCAGAGTCTGACGCGCTATGACCAGCGCGGCACCGCCTGGCAGGCCTACGGTGGCGATTTCGGCGACAGCCCGAACGATCGCCAGTTCTGCATGAACGGGCTGGTCTTTGCCGATCGCACGCCGCATCCGGCGCTGTATGAGGCCCAGCGCGCGCAGCAGTTTTTTCAGTTTACGCTGGACAGCACCGCACCGTTGACGCTCACCGTGCGCAGTGAATACCTGTTTCGCCAGACAGATAATGAACGTCTGCGCTGGAACATTGAGCATAACGGTGAGCGGATCGACGGCGGCGAACTGGCGTTAGTCCTTGTCCCACAAGGCAGCGTCACGCTGACGCTGGGCGACGCGCCACAATCAGACGGCGACGTATGGCTGAATGTCTCAGTTATTCAGCCAGCGGCTACCGCCTGGTCACCAGAGGATCATCGCGTCGCCTGGGATCAGTGGCGATTGCCGTCGGCGCTGGTGCTGCCTGCTCGCTTGGGATCGCCGATCGCGCCGGCTATAGATGAACACCCCGATCGCCTTGAAATCACGCACGGGCGGCAATGCTGGCAGTTTTGCACGCGCAGCGGCGATCTGGTGCAGTGGCGGGTGGATGGCGCGCCGCAGTTGCTCTCACCGCTGCGCGACCTCTTCGTGCGGGCGCCGCTGGACAACGACATCGGCATCAGCGAAGTGGCGAAAGTCGATCCCAACGCCTGGGTGTCGCGCTGGCAGCAGGCAGGATACAACGATCTGACCTGTCACCTCATTGATCTGCGCTGCGACCGTCCCGGCGGACGCGTGACGATAGTACAGGCATGGCAGTTCGCCGGGGAAACCCGCTTTGTCAGTCAGAAACGTTTTGAAATTGACGCCAGCGGCGCGCTCTGCGTGACCATGGACGTTAGCGTCGCGGCGGGCCAGCCCTTCCCGGCGCGTATCGGCCTGCGCTGTCGGCTGCGCGACGTGCCCGCCGAGGCAAGCTGGCTGGGGCTGGGGCCGCATGAAAACTATCCCGACCGGCGGCTGGCGGCGCAGTTTTCCCGCTGGACGCTGCCGCTGGATGCGCTCTGTACGCCGTATGTGTTTCCGTCGGAAAACGGCCTGCGCGGCGGTGTAAAAAGGTTGCAGGCTGGCGCGCTCCGCGTGACGGGCGACTTCCACTTTTCGCTCAGCCGCTATGGTCTGGAACAACTGCGCGACACCTCGCACAGACACCTGTTGGAAGAGGAAGAGGGTTGCTGGTTAAGCCTTGATGGCTATCACATGGGCGTTGGCGGCGACGACTCCTGGAGTCCGAGCGTCAGCCCTGAGTTTCTACTGGACGGTTCACGCTATGTCTGGTCGGTAACGTTAACGATGGTATAGCCTATTCCATACGGCCCGGCGTCGTTTTACGGCGACGCCACACCAGCATCAGTTGAACCGTATTGATCAGTACGAACGTTGCAGTGGCGGCAAAAACCCAGCGGAAGCCCCCAATGGCGGAGACCGCCGATCCGGTCAGCGGCCCGACCACGTTGCCGAGGTACATAAACGACTGGTTATAACCAAATATGCGCCCGGTAACGCGATCGCTGGAGTAGCGCAGCAGCAGCGTTTGCACCGCCGGCATCATCGCGCCCTCCGCGAAACCTAACATAAAGCGCAGTGCCGCCAGTTCAAAGGCGCTGCCTGCCCATGACATGGCGACGAACAGGCAAAATGTCAGGATCAACGCGGCAAAAAGAACCCGCTGCGCGCCGATTCTGTCGCCCAGCTTGCCCAGCGCCGGCGCAGAAAACAGCGCAGAGACGCCGGGGATCGCCGCAACCACGCCGCTGAGAAAAGCGATGTTCTGCACGTTCGGCTCCAGTTCACGTACAAACAGCGTCAGGATCGGGCTAATCGAACCGTTGCACAGCTGAATAACCAGGGTGGTGATAAACAGGCTGACGATCAGGCCGGGATGTGACAGCGAGCGGAAAACCATGCTGCCACTGAGCTTGTCCGCTTTCTTTATCTGCACGCGACCGCCTTCTTTGATCAAAAAGAGCGTGACCAGAAAGCTGATCAGCAGCAGCGCGGCGGTAATGAAAAATACCGCGCGCAGCCCGACTTTATCAGCCAGGAAGCCGCCCATCATCGGCCCCATGATCACCCCGCAAATCTGCGCGGTGGATACCATGCTCAGCGCCCAACCGCTGCGCTCGCGCGGTACCTGCCCCGCCACCAGCGCCATCGCGTTGGGAATATAACCTGAGGTCAATCCCATCAGCGCCCGCAGCAGGAAAAGCTGCCAGACGTTGGTGACAAAAGCCTGAAGAAAAATCACGATGCCCATGCCCAGCGAGGCGCGCAGCAGCATCAGCTTGCGCCCTTTGCGATCGGCAAGGCTGCCCCACATCGGTGAAACGATGGCGGAAATCATAAAAGTTACGCTGAAAATCAGACCTGACCAGAGCGTTAACGAATCGTGATCGGTGACGCCAAGCTGCTCGACGTAGAGAGGAAGAAAGGGAATGATCTGACTGATAGCCAGCCCGGTAAAAAGGCAGCCAAACCAGACTGAAATGAGGTTAATTTTCCAGGATTCCATCGCGCGGCGCGTTTAACCTATGATTGCGTGTGAACGTAAAGTCTAACACGCTGGCGTTGGGCGAAGAGGTCAGGTGGTGAGATTTATAGCGAAACACTAACCAGAACGGATGTCAAACCTGAAGCCAGCGCGACGTCAGAAAGCAAAAAACCCGCCAGTTGGCGGGTTTTTTATGCTGAGTATTCAGCAATCGAAATTACAGTGCAGTTACGTTAGCAGCTGCCGGGCCTTTCTGGCCGTTTTCGATTGAGAATTCAACTTTCTGACCTTCTTCCAGGGTTTTGAAACCACCGTTCTGGATAGCAGAGAAGTGTACGAACACGTCTTTGCTGCCGTCGGTTGGAGAGATGAAGCCGAAACCTTTCTCAGCGTTGAACCATTTTACTAAACCAGTCATTTTGTTAGACATGTGTCTTTCCTTCAATAAGTGTGAGGCCATAATGGCGTGGGGCTTTGTGAACAGGATGGACTTATGGGGCACTTAAGAAGGAAGTCAGGAAGAAGAGATATCTGAGATAACGCTTTAACTGAAAACTGCTTTACTAAAATGGCTCGCATACGCTGTCTGTTTCAAAACCGACGGTGCATTTACTCATAATGGAGGAGGGAGTACAACCCCTTGCTGGCAAATAATCGCAAATAAAAAATAAGCCATTGTTATTTATCGTACTTTTTTAATTCCCCTGCTTATTGCCGATCCCTTTACTGGCTGTTTTCCTGCTGAAGCAACATTTCTGTAATGTCTTTAACGCCTTTAATCGGCCTTGTTGAAAATATTTCTGATTGTTACTGGACTTTCTGACCGCCACATCTAGAGTTTAAAAATTCCCGCCTGATTATTTTTCAGGCTATGTCGCTGTCCGCCGTTCTGGCGAATCGGCTCTGTATCACTTTTTACTCTCTTCGCTCCGCCAAAAGGCGGTCGCTGGCGCTTTTGCGGAGGTTAACGATGGGCCGCTCTCTCCCCGGCGCGGGACGCGCTATTACTGACTACTTCAACAGTCCGGCCTTTCACACGCCAAATGTCAGCGAGCTGTTGGCTGCCGTGATGATTGAACTGATGCGCGACGGGCGTCCGGCCACCAATAAAGCGATCGTCAGCATTATTATTGCGCGTCTGGAAGGCGAGGTGGACGAAGCAAGGCTGAACGGTTATCGCAATCTGCTGGCGCAGGTAATGGATGAAAAGCAGGCGTCGCGCGGCGTCAGCCATCCAAAAAAAACCCGCACGCGGCGGGAATGAGACGGGTTGATCATTTTTAGAATAAGAGAGAAATTGCCAGCGCAGCGTAGCGCGCAGGTGTGACAGCCGGATGACAGATGTCTGGTTCAGGTATGAAATGATTGCCACAGAAAATATGCTGGCTATTATGGCGGGATAAATGAACGAAGCCTATGGATAGCGAAACACTGGCATGGATAGCCGAAAATTACCCCTTTTTTATAACGACAGTTGGAAAAACGCCTGTCGTCATCAACAGCGACAGGATCTCCGCGTCGTACTGTTACTGGTTGCGCTGCTGGTGGCAACGCTTGCGATCATGGACTGGCTACGCGCCCCGCACCTCCCCACAGATTTCGCCGACAGGCCGCTTTACACCATTGATGGCAAGGCCGTCACCCTCGCTGAACTGAGCGCTAAAAAACCGCTGTTGATCTATGTCTGGTCCGGTACCTGCGGTGTTTGTGAGTATGCGTCGCGAAACGTTCAACGGCTGCGCGCGAGCGGTGGCAACGTGCTGACCGTAACGCTGAACTCGGGTGATGACATCCGGATCATTCGCCTCCTGCGGGGCCGGCATCTGACGCAACCCATCGTTAACGATCCGCAGGGCGAGATGGTGGCCGAATGGGGGCTTAACGTCATGCCGACGCTGATCGTCGTCTCAAAAGGCCAGGTGGTGCTGAGTACCAGCGGCTGGACAAGCGATACCGGGATGCGATTGCGTCTGTGGTGGGCAAGTAAATGGTATCGCTAAGCGGTGCAAAGGGCCGGTTAACCCGGCCCGGACGCTAGCCGCAATAGACTTTGGTGATGTTGTTTTTTTCGTCGCCCAGGAAGTTCAGACGATTGAGGTTGAAGTCCATCGTGACCGCCGAGTTGTGCGGGATAGCGCGCACGGCATGCCCGAACTTCAGTGATGAAATCGATGAGAGCGGCTTGCCCACGTACTGCTGGTATTGCGATGCGCCACAGCGATCCATTTCAGGATCGGCCTGCGCAGCGGCAGCGTCCGGCTTTGCGTCAGACTGACATCCCGCCAGCATAACCAGCGCGGCGGCGACCATCATCCTTCTGGAAAATATCATTTATCTCTCCTTTTCATTCTTTAACGACCTTAAGACCCGGCAAAGGTTAGCAGATTCATGCTAACAGGCGTACGGCTTTTACGCAGGGACTAAAAAACCTGGCCTGAGACAAAATGGGGCACGAAGTGTTCAAATAATCAGCAGTACTGCATTATAATTAAGAATAATCTCAGATGAGGAGGGCACAATGGCACTGTTCAGCTTTGTTGCTTTTGCAGCGGTCATGACGCTGGTCGCGGTGAAAGTCCGCTAATTAAAAAGCCCGTATTGACGGGCTTTTTTAATGCTCTACGTGGTGGCTTTCTAACAGGAGCGGCGTATTCAGCAGGGGTAAAAAACTCTCCAGCGGCATTGGACGCCCCAGATAGTAACCCTGCCCTTCCTGGCACGAAATCGCCTTCAGCTCCTCCCACTGCGCCTGCGTCTCAATACCTTCCGCCGTCACCGTCAACGAGAACGCTTTGCCAAGGGCGATGATGCCCTCCACAATCGATACCGCCTGTCGCGACTGCGGAAAGTCATGCAGGTAAGAGCGATCCATTTTCATGCCGTCAAACGGGAAGGTCTTAAGATAGTTGAGCGAGGCATAGCCCGCGCCAAAGTCATCCACCGTCAGCCTGACGCCCAGTTTTTTCAGCGCCTGCATCATTGTCAGCGCGTTTTGTGGATTCTCAAGCGTAATATTTTCCGTGATCTCCAGCTCCAGTCGACTGGGCGCCAGACCGCTTTTGTGCAGCGCATCAGCCACGCGCTTCGCCAGATTACCGCTGCGGAACTCCACCGGCGAAATATTAACCGATACATACATCATGTTCGGCCACGCCAGCGCGTCAGTACAGGCGCGTAACAGCACCCAGTTGCTGACGTCGATGATAAGACCGGTTTCTTCCGCCAGCGGAATAAAGCTGTCCGGCATGATCAGGCCGGTTGGCGGATGCGCCCAACGGATCAGCGCTTCGGCCCCTTCCATTCGGGATTTTTGCAGGCAGTAGCGCGGCTGATAGTAGAGTTTCAGCTCGTCATTGACGATAGCCATGCGCAGGTTTCGCTCCAGCTCGCGTCGATGAATCAGTTGCTCCGCCATATCCGGGCGATACCACGTCCAGCAGTTGCGCCCTTCCCGCTTGGATTTATAAAGTGCAATGTCCGCCAGACGCAGTAGCTCATCTGCCTGCATCGCGTCAACCGGCGCCAGCGCAATCCCCATGCTGACGCCAATAAAGAGCTCCTGCTGCCCGATATAAAAAGGCCGACACAGTTCGCTTTGCAACCGAACGCAGCAGTGATCAATCTCTTCTTCATTGGTCAGATCGCAAACCAGCAGCATAAATTCGTCGCCGCCTGTCCGGGAGACCAGATCGCCCGCGTTCAGCGCGCCGCGCAGTCGGTGTGAGGCTTCCACCAGCACGCTGTCGCCCGCCGCATAACCAAAGGCATCGTTAACGGGCTTGAAGCGATCGAGATCGAGACTGATCAATACCAGCGGGCGCTCGGCCGTTGGCTGCGCGTGAAGTTTACCGCGCAGAAATTCCAGCATGTAAACGCGATTAGGCAGCCCGGTGAGCGTATCGTGCTGCGACAGATAGTGCAGTCGCGCTTCGGCCTCGACCTCCTGGGTGATATCCGATACCGTGCCGCGATAGCCTGCAATCTGGCCTTTCAGCAACACCGGATTCGCCACCAGGCTACAAATACGTTTCTCATTTTGCGCAGAATACGAGTAGCAGCGTAGCTGTCTGCGCTGCCCGTCAGCGCGCTGCTGGAAAATCCACAGTGAAACCGCTTCCGTTTCATGCAGCAGAATATCGTCGACAGAGCGACCCAGCATGCGACTTATTTCAAAGCCGGTCACCGAGGTGAAGCGGCGGGAAAGATAGGTGATCACGCCCTGCGGATTGGTTTCCCAAATCCAGTCTGAGGCGGTTTCCGCCACGTCGCGAAAACGCGCTTCGCTTGCCGCCAGTTCGCGCTCGCTGTGCTTCAACTGGGCAAATCGCCGGTCGGCGAGCACCGCGCTGGACATGGCATGGTTAATCACTCTGCGGGCAATCAAGCCCAGCACGAACGCGGCAAAAAAAAGTGCCGGAAGCAGACAGATAAGCAGATTGCGCCCCGGCTGGCGCGGATCCCAGCGGATGATAATCGGCGCGTCTTCCGCCACCTCCTCCACCATAAAAGGTGCCACGAAGGCATCCTGCGTGGTGGTTGGCACCCTGACATTTTTTACCCCGACGGCGTTGCCCAACTGCTTCAGCTTTTCCGGTGTGAAGCGAGAGACAAAGACCATAACCGAGGGTGGACCTGGGAGAGTGCCGGTTCCGGGCACTTTGCCGGGGGTGATGGCGGCGGCAGCGACCAGCGCGGGCGTGGTGCCGATAATGACATTTTGCGTTGTCGCGCCCTCCGCCGCCGCCAGCGACCGCGCTTTTCTGATCAACGGCGCAGCGTGGATGCCGAGCCAGCTCTCAAGCGGTAACGTATCCAGCTTGCCATTAATCACCGAATAGCGCGTGCGCCCCTGACCGTCCACAACAAAAATGCCTTCGTAGTGATACTCCTGGAACAAGCCAGGACCAAAATTTTGCTGATCGAAGGCCCAGACCGTATCGACCTGTAAATGCAGATGGTTCCACGCCTCGCTCCAGAAGGCGTAGTCACGAATATCGGTGAGGATGCTTTGCCGCTTGTCTTTCCAGATATTGCTGAGCAGGAAACGCTGCTGCTGCACGGCGTCTTCATTCTGCCGCCAGGCAATGCCCACAAGCAACAGCATCGCCAGCAGGATGACGCCGGAGAGCAGCAGGATCAGCGACATCAGCAGCCTTCGCGTGAAAAAAGCCGCTTTGTGATCGTCAGTGACGATTTGATGTTCTGGCAGCGGAGGATAATTCATTCACTACGGACCCTTTTTCAGTTGCCTCATCAAGCAACGCGACCCGTTAGCTTGCTCTGCGCGCCGGATTTACCGACGCCTTATTGATCTGTTATCGGCCCGTGATGCGAACAGTTTAGGCTGATAACCCGGCTCGCCGTCTCGACAGGCCCCGGCAGCGCTTGTTACTATCCGCTGCTCCCCGGCCAGAGAACCGACCATGCGCAACCTTTCCGACAGAGTGATCCACACCCTGCTGTGTGCAGGCATGTTCGTGGTCTGGTATGCCATCACCCTTATCATCAGCATGCTGCCTTATCAGACTGCACTGCGCAGTAACGGTATGCTGATGCCGCTACTGTGTGCGCTGGAGTTTTGCGTACTGGTACCGCTTTATTACTGGTACTGTCGACACTACGCCACTATCCCGCTGGCGACGGTGAAGGTGCAACAGCTCGCGCTGTTCAGCCTGCTGCTGCTGGCGCTGATTATCTCGCAGTCGTTTTTCCTGCGGCAGGAGAGCTGGACCGCCGGCCAGCTCAGCGGCGGACAGCCACAGCTTCTGCTTTTCGCGCTGGCGGTGATTGTACTTGCGCCGGTATTTGAGGAGATCCTGTTTCGGGGTTTTGTACTTCAGGGTCTGCTGCTGTGGGCGCCCGACCAGCGCTTCGCCTGCGCGCTGCTGACCTCACTGCTCTTTGCCGCCATGCATACACAGTATGCACATTTACAGACCATTATTGCCCTCAGCGCGCTTTCGCTGCTGCTCTGTTATGCGAGGCTGCTTTCTGGCGGCCTGTTGCTGCCCGTCATGCTGCATATGTTGAATAACGCAATCGGCATGTCGCCGTGGATCTGGCGCTCTTTTTCGCATTCGCTCGCCTGAATGATTAATTTTTATAACTACTTTGCGCGAGTTATAACGCAAAAGAATAACGATAGCGATTAATCAACTATTCTTCCTTACGTCCGCTCATCTACACTCGCGTAATCAAAAAAGGTAAGGAAATGTCATGAAGATTATTGTTCCGTCAATGCTGGCTGTCGCGCTGGCTGGTTCATTTACCGCGCAGGCCGCCACGCCGCCGGATACGCTGGTCATCGCACAGTCCATTGACGATGCCAGCAGCTTTGACCCGGCAGAAGGTTTTGAGCTGACGTCGGTGCAGGCCTTTACTAACCTGTATCAACGCCTGGTGCAGTCCGATCCGCAGAACCCGGTTGATTTGAAACCGACGCTGGCCAGCAGCTGGCAGGCGGGCAGTGATAATCGCAGCCTGATCTTTACCCTGCGCGATGGCGCGAAATTCGCTTCCGGTAACCCTGTTCGTCCTGAAGACGTGATTTTTTCGCTGAGCCGGGTGGTGAAGCTGAACCTCGATCCCTCTTTTATTCTGACGCAGCTGGGCTGGACAAAAGATAACGTTGACGGCCAGCTCAAAAAAATCGATGACAGCCATGTGCAGATAAACTGGACGGCAGACGTCAGCGCAAACTACGTGCTCAGCCTGCTGGCGGCACCGGTCTCTTCCATCGTTGATGAAAAAACGGCCTCGGCCCACGTGCAGAAAGGCGATTTCGGCAACGCGTGGCTGGGCGCGCATTCGGCGGGCAGCGGCCCGTTCCAGCTCCGCAAATATGTGCCGCATGAGGTGGTATTGCTGAGCGCCAACCCAACGTCGCCAGGCGGCGCACCGAAACTGAAAAATGTTTTGATCAAAAACGTTCCCGATCCTGCCGCACGCCGCTTGCTGCTGGAGCAGGGTGATGCCGATATCGCACGTAACCTGGGCACCGACCAGCTGGCCGCGCTGAAAGGCAAACCGGGCGTGAAGCCGATGGCCATCCCGATGGCGTCGCTCTACTACCTTATGTTCAATGCTGAAGCCAATCCGGTACTGAAGAATCCCGCGCTGTGGGAGGCGTCCCGCTATCTGTTCGACTATCACGGCATCGCTGACGACCTGCTGAAAGGCCAGTTCCAGGTGCATCAGTCGTTCCTGCCGGAAGGCTATCTGGGCGCGCTGAAGGACAACCCTTATCAGTACGATCCGGAAAAAGCGAAGGCCATTCTCAGCAAGGCCGGCCTGAAGAACGTCAGCTTCAAGCTGGTCGTCAGCAACCAGCCGCCATACCTGGATATTGCGCAGGCGCTTCAGGCCAGCTTTGCTAAAGGCGGGGTGAAGGTTGAGCTGCTCCCGGGCCTGAGCAATGAAATCTCCACCAATGTGAAATCGCATCGCTATGAAGCGACGCTGAACTCCTGGGGCGCAGACTATTTCGATCCGAATACCAACGCGTCGGCATTCGCCTGGAACCCGGAAAACGGCAGCACCACGCTTGCCTGGCGCGCCAACTGGCATATTCCTGAACTGAATAAAAAGACGCTGGCCGCGACTGCTGAAAATGACAAAGCGAAGCGCGTGGCGCTGTACCAGGACATGCAGCGCGACGTGCAGAAAAGCTCGCCGTTTGTGGTTGGCCTTCAGGCGCGTAACCTGATTGCGCTGCGTGATAACCTGAAAGGATACGTGCAGGGCATCAATCCGGATATGGTTTACTACGGTCAGGTCAGTAAGTAATGGCGCACGCTGCAACAGAAGCCGGGTCCGCCCGGCTGGTATGGCGACAAAGCCAGCGGCTGCTGACCGGCGTCCTGTCGCTGGTGGTGACGCTGCTCGGCCTGCTGGCCTTCACTTTTATGCTTTCACATCTGTCGCCGGTCGATCCCGTGCTGCAACTGGCCGGGGATCACGCCAGCGAATCTACCTATCAACAAATTCGCCACGATCTGGGGCTGGATCAGCCGGTACTGACGCAGTTCTGGCGCTATCTGGTGCACCTGTTCCACGGCGATTTAGGCATTTCCCGCCTGACGCATCAGCCGGTAGCCAGCGATCTGCTGCGCACCTTTCCCGCCACCTTTGAGCTGGCAACCTGCGCGATGATCTTCGGCGCGACCTTCGGCATTCTGCTGGCGCTGTTGGCCGCATGGAAACCGGGAAGCGTGGTGGACCACGCTGCGCGCCTGATCTCGCTGCTGGGCTTTTCCGTGCCGGTGTTCTGGCTCGGTCTGCTGGGGCTGCTGCTGTTCTACGCCGTGCTGCACTGGTCTGCCGGCCCGGGACGGCTGGATGATATCTGGCTCTATACGCTGGAACCCAAAACCGGACTGGTGCTGGTTGACAGCTGGCTGTCGGGCGATGCGGAGATGTTTCGCAACGCGGTTGCTCACCTCTGGCTGCCGGTGGTGGTATTGGGACTGCTGGCGATGGCATCCATCACTCGCCTGTTGCGCAGCGCTCTGCTTGAAGAAAGCAACAAAGAGTACGTTACCCTTGCCCGCGCCAAAGGCGCCAGCCGTGGCCGGATCCTGTTGCTGCATATCTTTCCGAACGTGCGCGGCACGCTGATTACCGTGCTGGCCCTTGCTTATGCGTCGCTGCTGGAGGGATCGGTGCTGACGGAAACGGTGTTTGCCTGGCCCGGCGTCGGGCGCTATATGACTTCCGCGCTGTTCGCCACCGATACGCCCGCCATTCTGGGATCGACGCTGCTGATTGGCGGCTGCTTTATCACCCTGAATGCGCTGGCTGACGCACTCACTTACCTTAGCGATCCGAGAACACGATGACGCAACATTTAACCGATGCTGAAAGCGCCGCGCCGCGTCGGCATCGACGTAAACGCATAACGTCGCTGGCTATCGGCGGCGGCCTGGTGCTGGTGCTGATTTGCGCGGCGCTTTTTGCTCCGCTGCTGGCGCCGTTCGATCCGAATGTGCAGACGATGTCCGCCAGGCTGATGCCGCCCTCCTCCGCACACTGGTTCGGCACCGACGGCTTCGGACGCGACCTGCTTTCCCGCGTGATTTACGGCGCGCGTCCCACCCTGCTGCTGGTTTCGCTGATCCTCGTGCTGACCATTCCGGTGGGCATGCTGGTCGGCATTTGCGCGGGCTACCTTGGCGGCTGGACCGAGCGCGTGCTGATGCGCATTACCGATATCTTTCTGTCGCTGCCAAACCTGGTGATTGCGCTGGCGCTGGTGGCCATGCTCGGCCCCGGCCTGATGAACGGCGCGCTGGCGCTGGCGTTGACCAGTTGGCCGCCGTTTGCCCGCCAGGCGCGCGGCGAAACGCTGGCTCTGCGTCGCAGTGACTACCTTTCCGCTGCGCGAATGCAGGGCATTACCGGCCCGCGCCTGATGTTCGGGCATATTCTGCCGCTGTGCGTTCCCAGCGCCGTGGTACGCGCCGCGTTGAGCCTTGGCGGTATTATTCTCTCCGCAGCCGGTCTGGGTTTCCTCGGCATGGGTATTCAGCCGCCTACCGCCGAATGGGGATCGATGGTGGCGGAAGGCGGCAAAGTGATCTTCGATCAGTGGTGGGTCGCTGCCGCGCCCGGCGGCGCTATCCTGCTTGCCAGCCTGGCCTTTAACCTGACGGGCGACGGCCTGCGCGACAGACTGGATACCCGACATGGCAACTGAGACTTCAAATCTGATCGTGGCGAACGACCTGACCATCGCCACCGCAGCGGGCAGCACGCTGGTGGACGCTATCAGCTTTTCACTTGGCCGTGAACGCGTGGCGCTGGTGGGCGAGTCCGGCTCCGGCAAGTCGCTCACCGCGCGCAGCCTGATGGGCCTGCTCGCGCCTTCGCTGCACCTGACCGCCCGAACGCTGAGCGTCGCCGGGCAGGACGCCACGTCGTTGAGCGAGCGGCAATGGAGCCAGCTGCGCGGCAGCCAGATGGCGATGGTAATGCAGGACCCGAAATACGCGCTTAACCCGATGCGCACCATCGGCTGGCAGGTGGCAGAACCGTTAAAACTGCATGGCCGCCTGAGCCGGGCAGAAATAAAAGAGAAAGTGTGTGAGATGCTCGACGCGGTCGGTCTTCCTCAGCCGAAGACGCTGATGGATCGCTATCCGCATCAGCTCTCCGGCGGCATGGGCCAGCGCGTGATGCTGGCGATTGCGCTGATTGCCGATCCGCAGTTGCTGATTGCCGATGAACCCACCTCGGCACTGGATCATGCGATGCGCGACCAGGTACTGACGCTGATCCGCCGCCTGGTCGACGAACGCAATATGGGCCTGCTGCTGATCAGTCACGACCTCCAACAGGTTTCCGAACACTGCGAACGCGTGATGGTGATGTATCAGGGCAGGATCCTCGACAGGCTACCCGCCGCCGACCTGCCGCATGCCACGCATCCCTACACCAGCACGCTGTGGGCCTGTCGACCGGGCAAGGCGACGCACGGTAAGCCGCTGCCGGTGCTGGATCGCACGGCGATGGAGGCATTGCGTGAACATGATTGAGCTGAATGACCTGAGCGTCTCGCATCGCCAGGGGTATGAGAGCCGAACCGTGGTGCATAACGTCTCGCTGTCGGTTGCCAGCGGCGAGTGTTTTGGCCTGGTCGGCCCGTCCGGCTGCGGCAAATCGTCGCTGCTGTGGGTGCTTGCAGGGTTGAATCCCCACTGGCAGGGCGCGATGAACCTTGCAGGACGCCCGGTGACGCCGGGGGACGCCTTTACCGGTCAACTGCGTCAGGACGTGCAAATGGTGTTTCAGGACCCTTACGCATCTCTGCACCCGCGACATCGCCTGCGGCGCACGCTGGCAGAGCCGCTGAAGCTGTTAAAGAAAAGCGATATTAACGCGCGGATAGAAAACGGATTTCGTCATGTGGGACTCGATCCGTCGCTGGCGGATCGCTATCCGCATCAGCTTTCCGGCGGCCAGCGGCAGCGCGTCGCCATTGTGCGGGCGCTGCTGCTGGAGCCGAAGATCCTGCTGCTGGATGAGCCTACCTCGGCGCTGGATATGTCGGTGCAGGCAGAGATTCTGAATCTGCTTAACCGGCTCAAGCAGCAGGATAATCTGACGATGGTGCTGGTGAGCCACGATGCCGATGTGATCGACCATATGTGCGATCGCGCCGTCACTATGCATAACGGCCGCGTTCAGGCATTACAGGATCGCTGAAACAGAGGCTTTTTTCTGCTTGTCCGCTTCGAAATGGGCTTTGAACTGCTCGTAAATGGAGATCATATTCGACGCATCGCCCTGAAGCGGACTGAGCTTGCCTGCACGAACCAGTTCGATGACCAGTTGCAGCGCGGCCTGTTTAGGATTGGTGGAAGGGTGTGCGATTTCTGATGACATAGGTATTCCATAATTGAAGGGGAAAAGAGTAATTTTAACGCTTTTCCCTTTTTTGGGCGGATTTTTTCTCGTCCGCGCGCGTCATCAGCGCTTCTGCTGTTTGAGCCAATCCTGCATCTGATCGATTTCTGGCTGCTGCGCTTTGATAATCGCCTCTGCCAGCTTGCGCATTTCCGGATCTTTACCGTATTTCAGCTCGGTTTGCGCCATATCGATGGCGCCCTGGTGATGAGCGATCATGCCTTTGGCGAAGGCGACATCAGAATTACTCTCTTTCATTCCGGCCATCATATCTTCATGCATTTTGCTCATGCCTGCATGATAGCTCTGCTGCGCGGCGGCGTCGGTCGGGTGGTTCTTCATGGTTTCAGCCTGCGCGGCGCAGGAGAGTAACAGTGAAAAAATCAGGCCGCATTTAATGGCGTTCATACTCTTTCCTTCATTGGCGTGGGTGGGTAACGCGAGGCATCTTCCACCTTCCAGCAGGGGGAAGGTCAAGATACGGCATTCGCCTAAACCCTACAATTTACACGGATATACATTCGCTTACACAAAGTTGTACAACGCGCGTGAAAAAGTTGTACAAATGTTAAGGGCTCAGGTAGTTTATTACTCGTAACGAATTATGCATTTGCATGGCCTCAGGAAGTGTATGTGGGTTTCCCACTTCCCGAGGCTATTTTTTCTTCACCCTCTTTTCCTGCCTTTTATTCCCTAAGTCAAATCGTGTGTTTGCCGCCCTGAATTGAAGCGCATAACGCGTTATCCTATTGATTTTACTGTAAAAATTAACACCAGATCTCTCAACTCGCCTGTTCAACGCCTGCTTTCTCATACCGGCTTCGTCTGATAATGCAGTCACGACCTTGCAGCCTGCCCGGTGCTGGCGCTAACTTCATAGCGGCCGACAGGATTATGCCCTGTCACTTTTTGAAATTTCTTACTTCTGGTCGCATATCAATGAACGGATTTAGCATGTTGAAAAAGCTGACGTCTTCTCTGTTATTCACCGCGCTGTGCTGGACGGCCGCTCAGGCAGAGCCCGTCACGCTGCGGCTGGCGCAGGAGCAGGACGGCGGCGAAGCTGGACGCGCCTGTATTTATATTCACCAGGGCAAAGCCGAATATCGGCTGGTGCCGCCCGCAGAAAACTGCCCCGGCGCCATCACTATCGAACGCGCTTCATCGCGCGGGTAATGCTTTAAAACGCCTTTTTTCACGTCTGAAGATACGTCAGCCATAAGGAATATGTTACCTTTATCTGGCAGCACTATCCCGCCCTGCCGGGGCGGTTTATGCTTTTTGACAAGGGGTTAGGCGTTGAAAACGATCAATATTAAGTTGCTGACGCTGTTGGCGACGTTTCTGGTTATTTTGCTGCATACGGCAGCATTCTCATTTAACTATTTTCACCGCGCCTGGTCCGTTTCGGTGCTGTATGAAGCGCTCGGCCGCACGGCGTTCCCGCTTTTTTTACTTATTGCGGGTTACGTTTCACTTAATAAAAATGAATCACTGCTCAGCGCGCTGAAAACGCGCGTGCTGGATCTGATCATTCCGCTGGTTGTCTGGTCAATTGTTTATATTTTTTATGCGCGCTATGTCAGCGGGATCAGTAAGCCTGTCAGCCTGCTGGATGTGCTCAGCCAGCCGGTCTATCCCCATTTATGGTTTATCTACACGCTGATCCTGCTTTACCTGCTTACGCCGCTGCTGAACACCTTCATTCAGAACGGCAGCCGCCAGCGCATCAACTATACGCTTACCGTCTGGTTCGTGCTGGCGTCGGTCTACGTGCTTTTTGATAACGTGAAGGCGAACCTGATTGAGGGTAAAACGGAAGCCATCCTCAGTAATATCGATATGGTGGTTTATCTGTCAGGATTCTATATTTTTGGCGGCGTGGCACGGCGCTTTAATATTAATCCCAAGGTGACCATAGCGACAATCGTGTTTATTCTTTCCGCCGTGCTGACGTCGGTTCTGACTTATTCTCTCTCCGTCAGCACTCAGACACCCAACCCGATATTCTTATTCTATTCTGCCCCCACTATTGTTGCGATCTCCGTCTCCGCTTTTTTTATGCTGTTAAATGCGCGTTTTTCATGGAGCAGAAGAGGTATCGCCGTCATCAGAACGCTGTCGCGTTTAAGTCTGGGCATATTCTTTGTACATATGATGGTGCTGGAGACGCTGCTGCGGATATTTAATTTCAGCTTTAATAACTACGATTCCGTCCTGATTATTCCCGGCGTGGCGATCGCCTCTTATGCGCTGTCTGCCCTGATTTGCTGGCTTCTGCGGCTTATCCCCTGGATGAGAAAAATTGCCTGAGTTAATAACGAAAACGACCGCTCATAATGAGCGGCCGTTCGACAGGCTTGAAATGCCAGATGCCATAAAAATCACCAGGCTGTCGCAAATCTCTGCGGTTGGTTAATTGCTTTACGGGCAATCCAGTAAAGAAGGATTCTCTCGTCATCATCATCCTGATCGGCCATGGTTAATAGCTTAAGCACCAGAGTCGCTTTATTTACCGGCTGCCCTGTGATGCTCAGGTCAACCACCGCTTTACCAATAATGTTACACACCTCTTCCTCACTGCCTACGGTTGCTTCTGATTCATCTCGCATGGTCTCCTCCTGTTGTTGGGTGAACGCTAAGCCTGGCAAAGGCTGCACAGCTTTGCCAATAGTTGTACAAGCTGCTTAACGCGACCAGGGCGATCTCACTGATATTGTGAAAGAAATACCCCTCGGGAATTAATCCTAAAAGCAGACAGAAATTCTGATAATGATCGGCGCTTTTTTATGACCGCCTGAATTTATGCTGTTTAAGAAGATTTCGCACCGCTTCGCTGCGATAAATCTCAGCTTCCCGACGATAAAGCACAGCGGCAGGCCGATCCGTATACCGGAACCGCAACGCCTCGTTTAAAAAGTGAAAGAAAAGCTCAATATTACGTCGGATCTGTTTCTGTCACATGCCGGTCATAACCCGCACAAAATCGGCTAAAAGCCCGCTTCCAAAGGCGGCGCTTTCGATTATGCTTCCTCACATTGTGATTCGATCCCGACTGAGAAGAGTATAAAAAATGAAAAAAATGACTGCACTGGCACTGTTAATTACCCTGGTCGGCTCCGTAGGCGCTCAGGCTGCAACAACCGAAGGCGCGGCGGCAGGTAGCGAAGCCACCACGATGTCTGAAGGCGATTCCAACGCCGTGGGCGTTGGCGCAGTAGGCGCGCTGCTGGGCGTGGCTTTAGCCACCATGGGCGGCGGCGGTGACGGCGATGGCTCTACCACCAGCACCGGCACGACGACCAATACCGTCGCTCACTAAGTGTTACACACGGCCCTTCTGCGGAAGGGCCGTTATCATCCGTTTCTGCAACAAAACCGCCCTTCACACGACATCCATCAGTATGCTGCCGTCACCGTCTCGCTCATCACCTATACTTAGCGATACTTTCTTTCAACGGAGTGAGCCATGTTGATTGGTTTTGTCTTACTGGTCAGCGCCTGCGGGAATGACGCCTGCGAAGCGCTGCCGATCTCTGAACATCTTTTTCCCTCGCGGGAAGTGTGCGAGCGTATGGCGGCGCGTATCAAAGAACGACGCCCCAACGCTGTGCTGCTTTGCGGTGAGGTTTACCGCAGTCACGGCAGCGACAGCGAAGAAACCACGCACATCCACTGAAACACTACAGACCCAGCTCGCTCAGTCCCGGATGGTCGTCCGGCCTGCGTCCCAGCGGCCAGTGAAATTTGCGCCCGGCTTCCGCTATTGGCAGGTCGTTAATGCAGGCGAAACGCCGCGCCATCAATCCATTTTCATCAAACTCCCAGTTCTCATTGCCATAAGAGCGGAACCAGTTGCCGGAGTCGTCATGCCATTCATAGGCATAGCGCACCGCAATGCGGTTGCCTTCAAACGCCCACAGTTCTTTGATCAATCGATAGTCCAGTTCGCGCGCCCACTTTCTGCTCAGAAAATCGGCGGCTTCCTGACGATTGGTGACAAATTCCGCGCGGTTTCGCCACTGTGTGTCAACGGTGTAAGCCAGCGCCACCTTTTGCGGATCGCGGCTGTTCCAGCCGTCTTCTGCAAGACGAACCTTTTCAATAGCCGTTTCATGCGTAAAAGGCGGCAGCGGCAGTCTACGTTCACTGTTTCCAGACATCATTTTCTCCTCAGGAGGATCAGACAGGAGCGAGCAGGCGGCGCGCGATCTGTTGCGCGTCGTCTGCCGCAGAAACATCGTTCATTACCATCGCAACGGTTATCGCGCCGTCAATCAGCAATAACAGCTGGCTGGCCATGATGTCGCAATCAACGACATTCGCCTCACGACAAAGCCCGGTGATAAATGTTTTAAGGTTGTTTTTATGGTCGCGGGCGATGTGACGCAGCGGATGCGACGGATCGCTAATTTCACCCGCCGTATTGATAAACGCGCATCCGCGAAAATCATCGCTGCCAAACCATTTTTTCAACGCGCTAAACAGCGCCAGTATGCGCTCGTGAGGATCGTCCGCCTGCGATTCACGCGCTAACCAGGCCATCCAGCGGCGATCGCGGCGCTCAAGCGCGGCCGCGCACAGCGCCTCTTTATTGGCGAAATAGCGATAGATAGTTTTACGTGAAATGCCGGAGGTTTTAACGAGCATATCAATGCCCGTAGCGTGAATGCCATGTTGATAGATGAGCTGTTCAGCGATATCCAGCAGCTGTTCGTATATCGGGGTTGTGGTTTGCATCCTGCAAAGGTAGAACAACCGTTCTACCTTCACAAGCCTTATTTGATAGAAGGGGCTAAATCGGTTTGATGGTGTAAAAAAATTACTTTTCCTCTTTGGCCTTTTCGTCGACAAAACTGGTCACCGCCAGCAGACGATTGACGTGCGTCAGCAGCAGGTCAACGTCCGAGCGCAAAAAGCCTTTCCCTGAATGGGATGCCACTACGATCGCGTTATTAATATTTTCTGAAATTGAGTCACTGTTATTGCCCTCTTTACCTGCCGTCAGCAACAGCGCGGCGACCAGCAAGGACTGTGCTTCAACCTGCGCGGTAAGTTCTTTTGCCTCAACTTCGATATTGGCGATTTTCATTAAAACATCGATAACCAACTGCTTCATACTCCGCTCCTGAAACCGATCCTGATAGGCGCGCACCGAGAGAGTCCGCGAAAAAGTTCTGCCAAATCAAGTAGACGCCGTTTTGACCCTAATCGCATCAGGGAAATATCTGAAAACAAGATGCCAAGTGGCGTGAAGAAGGATTTCTACTACATTTAAGCAACCAGGGTCTCTGAAACGGGGCGCTGTCGCTATCCCTCTGCTCAAAAATACGCCAGCCCAACGGTGTAAACACATTGTGCAGAGAACAACACAGTAATGACAAAAAAAACGGAGAGGTTAATCCGTCATGAATAAAAAACACTTTTACCAACGCCTGACGCGCTGGCAGCATCTGCGCTTTAACGATGTCATCCTGCGCGAACGCCCTGATACGCCAGCATGGGATAAAAAATACGAAATCTATATTCAGGACAACTCGCGTCCCGCTGCCCAGCTCTATATTCGCACCACCCAGAGCGGAGAGAATACGACGCTGGTCATGGAAGAGTATCTGAACTGGCTTGCTGAATATAACCAGGAATGTGAAGTTTCAACGCACCAGGAAAACCCGGTCATACAGTTTAATCGCGAATCTCGTCGCGTTGCCATGACGCATTAACGCGATCGCTCTGTTTCTGACCAACGCCCGGTCACAATAAAATATGCGCCGGCGCTATCTCCGGCGCCGTTTTTCACCCTGCAAATGCCCTCTCTGAAATTTAATTCATGCTTTTCCTGGCACAATTCTCAGCGTGACATAGATTTATCATGCGTGTGATCTACGTCACATGTCATTTCGCCTATCAATTATTCAGGGAGTAAGTTGTGACGGTTAATTTGAAAAGCGGGCCACAGAATGAGACGTCGAAGACACAAGCGACCGAACCGCTGGTAAAAGTCATTGCGTTTATCGCCACGCTGGGCGGGCTGCTGTTTGGCTACGATACCGGCGTTATAGCGGGTGCACTGCTGTTTATGAAGCACGATCTGCATCTGACATCGGTCACTACGGGCATGGTCACCAGCTTTCTGATCCTGGGATCGGCGATTGGCGCGATTTGCGCCGGGCGCGTTGCGGATCGTTTTGGCCGCAAAAAGATTATCCTGCTGATGGCTATCGTCTTTATGATCGGCTCGCTGGGCTGTGCAATGGCCCCGAACGTTGAGGTCATGATCGCGTTTCGCTTTACGCTTGGCCTGGCCGTTGGCGGCGCGGCGGCTATTGTGCCGATCTACATTGCGGAAATCGTTCCCGCTAACCGACGCTGGCAGTTTGTCACTCTTCAGGAGCTGATGATTGTTTCCGGACAGCTCATTGCCTACACCAGCAACGCCGCCATCAATGAAGTCTGGGGCGGCGAAACCACCTGGCGCTGGATGCTCGGCGTGGCCTGCGTCCCGGCGGTCATTCTGTGGGTTGGCATGCTTTTTCTGCCGGATACGCCGCGCTGGTACGCCATGCATGGTCGCTATCGCGAAGCGCGCGACGTGCTGGAGCGCACGCGGGCCTCACGGCATGTCGAGAAAGAGATGAAGGAGATTCGTCAGTCTTTCACCTCGCTTAATGATAAACATGCGCGTCGACAGAAAACCATCTCGGTGTGGATGAAGCGGCTGGTGGCGCTGGGCATCGGTATCGCTATGCTGCAACAGCTCTCGGGCGTGAATACCATTATGTTTTACGCGCCGACCATGCTTCAGGCGACAGGCCTGGGCACCAACGCCTCGCTGATGGCGACCATCGCCAACGGGGTGATCTCGGTGATCATGACCTTTGTGGGTATCATGCTGCTCAGCCGCTTCGGGCGACGCCCGTTATTGCTGGTCGGTCAGATTGGCTGTACCTGTACGCTGTTTGTCATCGGTCTTATCATGCTGATGATGCCGGAAACGGTAAACGGGCATCCTGACGTGGTGCGCAGCTACCTGGTGCTGGGCGGAATGCTGGTATTTCTCTGCTTCCAGCAGGGTGCGCTGTCGCCGGTCACCTGGCTGCTGCTGTCTGAAATGTTTCCGATGCGCATTCGCGGTACGGCAAACGGTATTTCGGTTTTCGCCATGCAGATGACTAACTTCTCCATTGCGTTTATGTTCCCGATTATGCTTGAGGGATTAGGGCTGACAACCAGCTTCTTCATCTTTGCCGCCGTCGGCGTCGCCGGGGGTATTTTCGCAGTGATGTTTGCCCCGGAAACGCAGGGCAAATCGCTTGAGCAGTTAGAAAAACACTTCAAAAAAGAGCTTCAGGATGACCCGGCACCGCAGTCAGGCCAGTAAGCCTGCGGTTTCAGATTCACATTGTTCTCATGGCGCAGATCTTCTGCGCCTGCCAGACTTGGTGAAGACAATATTTGGAGCAAAACCGTGTTTAAATTTCTACTCTCTCTGTTTTCAAGTCCGGAACTGCTGTTGCAGGTGATGAGCCAGCGCGATATCGCCGAATCGATTGAAGATGACGAGCGCATTCTGATTGATGAAGACGGCAGCGCAACCGTCAATATTTACAGCAAAGAAGTGCATGAGGACTTTGCCCGCCACGTGAATGCGTTGAAGAGGGCGTAAAATGGGAACGGCGATATTTATGGTGTTGATGGTCTGTGGCTACTGGTACACCAGCCGCGACCTCACTACCCGCTTCAAAATCAAACGCTCGTTTGGTTGGGACGTCTATTTTCTGGTGGCGCTCTATGGCTGCATCTTCGTTTTGCAGGGGGTGATCGCCACCGGGATCGTCTGGATACTGCTGCTGGCGGCGTCGGCGGTGATGAATGCGGTTCCGGCGCTGGGCGAAGGCGTGCATTATCACTGGCAAATTGAATTTATGACCTGGAGCTTTTTGGGCATTCAGGCGCCGGTTGTCGTCATGCTGAGTTTTGCTATTGTCTTCTGCGTCTACCGTTCAAACTGGTCAGGCAGCGCTAAATTAAGCAGCGAAGGCCGTAAAAAGCTCTATAAAAATCTGACGCGCGCGAACGGCGTTGAAGGGCTGCTCTATCAGTGCATGGAAGAGGGTGAGCTGGCCTGGGTCACGCTGAAATCGCGGCGGATCTATATCGGCATGATCCATACCGCGCATTATGAACTCCCCTCGACGGCCAATCTGGTGCTGATCCCGATGCTCAGCGGCTACCGGGACGGTGAAACGCTCAACCTGCACATTGAGCACAACTACAGCAAATATTACGCTGAGCATGGCATTACCCTCGATTCCGAGCCGAAATCTGCCATGGCATTTCGTAAAGTGATCATGCTCGATCAGGTAGAGAGTCTTTCGCTGTTTGACGCGGCGACCGCCAGCGCGCTGGCGTTAGAGTCGCAAAACGAGGACTGATTCGCCTACAGCATCAGCGACACCAGCCAGAAACCGGCGAAGGTCATCAGCAATGCGCCTACGACGTGAATAAGCACCGACGCCATTGCCCACGTATAGTTACCGGCCTGAAGCAGCGTCATGATCTCCAGAGAAAAAGTGGAAAAGGTGGTCATGCCGCCGCACAGACCGGTGGCGATCAACAGCTTCCAGGCCGGATCGAGTTGCGGATGACGCAGAAACCAGGCCATCGCGCCGCCAATGATAAACCCGCCAAGCAGATTAACGACCAGCGTGCCGGGCGGCAGATTAGGAAAGAGCGCGTTGAGACGTACACCCAACAGCCAGCGGATAACGCATCCCAGCGAACCACCGACTATTACGGCGACTAAAGACTTCACCATCAGCTTCTCATCATCAGAAATTGGACATCGTTGTGGAGTTTACTATCACAAAATCCAGAACAACAGACTCCAGAACAGCGCACAGCAGACGATCACAACAAGCCAGATTTTCCCTCTGGCTGACAGGCGTTCCCTCATAACCACTCCTGAAGCAGCGTTTAAGTGATCTGAGTATAAACATTTAGATAATGCGATCAACTTTCGGATTTTCCTTAGATACTACCACTCTGTTTTCCGACGTATTTTTTGAAAGTTTATCCGTTGATTTCACTATTAAATTGATGCCGAATCGGCGCTTTTTATAAAAAACGCTGGTCACCCGGCCACATTCTCTTCCGTGGTTTCATCGTTATTGACCATCACCGACTGAATTTCCTCTTCGGCAATATTGGGATTGAGCGCGGCCGCCAGCGGTGAGCTGGCCATCGTATCCGGCATCGGCACGTGCGGAATGGGCAACTCGTTACTCACCGTGCGGCGTCGGCTGCTGAAGCCCGCCAGCGTGGCAATCAGCACGCCGCAAAGGCAGAAAAAGAGATAGAGCATGTTGCCGCCCAGCGGCTGCATCAGCGCGCCGGTGACCAGCGGCCCGATACACGCGCCTATACCAAATGCCATCAGCAGGCAGGCGGTCAGCGAGACGCGCCGCTCCGGCACCACGCTGTCGTTGGCCATCGCCACTACCAGCGGATAGAGTGAGAACTGCATCATACTGGCGATAAAAGCAATTAACGCCACCCAGAAAAACGAAAAATGCGCCGGTAGCGTCAGCGGCAGCGCTGCCAGCACGTAAAGCACGCCGGTATAAAACAGCAGGCGCGGGCGACTGACACGGTCAGAGAGCCAGCTCAGGGGAAACTGCGACACCAGCCCGGCGAAGATGGTGATGCCCATAAACAGACCGGCCTGCCGGGTACTGAAACCCAGCTGGCTGATGTAGACCGGCGCCATCCCGTAAAATGCCCCGACCGCCATGCCGATCACCAGCGTCATCACTAAAATTTGAGGAATGGCATGCACGAAGTAGCCCAGCTCCATTGGCGCAGGCGACAACGGATGCGCATGCGTGCGGGTAGTAAGTGCAATCGGCACCAGGCAGAGTGCGAAACAGAGCGCCACAATCAACAGGCTGCTGCTGTCGGTGCCGAGCGGCGACATCAGAATAATTTGCCCGGCCGACAGGCCGAGGTAGGTTGCCACCATGTATAAACCAAATATCGTCCCGCGCTGGCTGGCTTCTGACTGATCGTTAAGCCAGCTCTCCAGCACCATGTACTGGCACATCATGCACAGACCGATAATCAGCCGCAGAAAGATCCACAGCGGCAGAAACTCGGTCAAACCGTGGCCGAGCACCGAGGCGGTAATGATCCCGGCACAGGAGACATAGGTGCGAATATGCCCGACGCGGGCGATCAGGTTATGCCCTACCTTGCCGCCGATAACCAGGCCGATGTAATGGGCAGCAATGATTGCCCCGATCACCCCGCCGCTTACCTGCTCATGGGCAAGGCGCAATGAAACCCAGGTAGTCAACAGGCCGGAGCCGAGCAGCATTAGCAGCGTGGTGGTATAGAGCGGTAAGAATGTGCCGAGGACTTTTTTCATTACGGCTCCCTGTCGCCTTTATTGGTAACCATTTACCAGAACAATAACAGTAGACGTAATCCATAAGCAGGGGCAAGCCCTGGATAAAAAACATCAGAGACAGGGTGTTATCTGTACAGGGCGTTCTGTCAGCGCACGGAATTGCCTGGCATGTGGCTCTGTTTATTGACGGCAAACCTCATTAATCAACTGTCGAAGCCATCGATGCGCTGCATCGGATTCTGAACGCGGATGCCACATCTGCGAAACGGTAAAGCCCCCAACGCTGACCGGCAGTTCAAACGCCTCCAGCGCGGCATGCCTGTCGGGCTGATGCATGATGAACGAGGCCGGCACCTGCGCCACCAGATCGGAACTTATCGCCACGGCCAGCGCAGCCTGAAAGCTGGCCACCACGGCGGACACTTTCCGCTCAAGCCCCCGTTTCGCCAGTGCCTCGTCCACCGGCCCGCTGGCGATACCTCGCCGGGAAGCGACCACGTGTGCGGCGGCGGCGAAGCCTTCCGGCGTGACGTTTTTTATCAGCGGATGCCCCTTTCTGACCACGCCAATAAAACGATCCCGGAACAGTCCCTGTAAACGGATCTCCGGCCCCGTTTCACCCAGCACGCCGATTTCAAGATCCACTGTGCCGTCACGCAGCGGCTTTGCGCTTTTTTCCGGTTTAGGCGTAAAGCACAGCCGCACCTGCGGCGCCACGTCCGCCGCCGCCGCGATCAGCTGCGCGCCAAATGCCTCGACGAACCCGTCGTTGGTGCGCAGCGTGAAGGTGCGTTCCAGCGTCGGGAGACTTATTTCCGAAAACGCAGGGCGCAAAATGGCCTGCGCTTCTGAGACGGCCTGACGGGTTCGCTCACGGATCGCCTGTGCATAAGGCGTCAGCACCATGACGCGCCCGGCCCGCACCAGCAGCGGATCGCCGGTGACAGCGCGCAGGCGCGCGAGGGTACGGCTCATGGCGGACGCGCTGAGCCCCAGGCGCCGCGCGGCGCCGGCCACGCTCTCCTCCGCCAGCAGGTTATCCAGCGCCATCAGCAAGTTGAAATCGGGTGCGGCCATTTCGTCTCCTGTTATCGTTACAGATGGCGTTTGATGCAGGTATAACATGCATCCCCTGCGTCTTCCGCCCTGTCTGCCTTCAGCGTATCTTTTATCATCAGCACGCTCGCTTGCCTGTCAATGAGGAGAAGGATGATGGCACAAAAAACGGTTTTACTGATTGGCGCCTCGCGCGGTCTGGGCTTTGCGATGGCGGAAGAGTATCTGAAGCGTGGTGTTCAGGTGATCGCCACCGGGCGGGAAAACTCACGCAAGGCGCTCTCTGCGCTGGCGGCACGCTACCCTGCTCTGCTGCGTGTCGAAACGGTGGAAATTACCCAACCTGACGAAGTCGACGCCTTGCGTAGCCGACTCGGCGCCACGCGCGTGGATATCCTGTTTGTTAACGCTGGCGTTAAAAATGACGATAGCGAAACGGCCGCCAACGTCTCCACCGGGGAATTTGTCAGGGTAATGGTGACAAATGCGCTGAGCCCGATCAGGGTGATTGAACGGCTTAAAGATTGCGTGACGCCGGGCGGCACAATCGCCGTGATGTCTTCCGGTCAGGGCAGCCTTACCAATAACACCAACGGACAATACGATGTCTACCGCGGCAGCAAAGCCGCGCTGAATATGTTTATGCGTAGTTTTGCCGCACGTCAGGGCGATGCGCCAGAAACGCTACTGCTGATGGCGCCGGGCTGGGTGCGCACCGATATGGGCGGCCCCGATGCACGGTTGACAATTGAGGAGAGCATTCCGGCGCTGGTTGATACCCTTACCGCCAGCGAGGGCCGCACCGGCCTGCATTACCTCGACTACCTGGGTCGCGAGGTGCCCTGGTAAACATTCTGAAGGAAAGTCCCGCTTGCACTTCGCGCCATGTTTGCCAGGTTTAGTACCGACTCAGCGAAAAAATGGAGGAAAAAAATGGCGCGTTTTGAGAAAAAAATAGTGGTAATCACCGGTGCAGGCTCCGGGATCGGCGCGGCGACGGCCCGACGTTTCGCCAGTGAAGGCGCCTCCGTAGTATTAATCGGTCGTACGGCCGACAAGCTGGAAAAAACGTTGAAAACGCTCGGCGCGGGCGACCATCTTGTCGCCCCCGCCGACGTGGGCGAGGCGGACGACGTGAAGGCGCTGGCGCAGAAGGTGCTGGAAAAGTACGGGCGTGTTGACGTGCTGGTCAATAACGCTGGCGTGATTGTGCAGGGGCGCATTCATGAGATCGAACCGGACGACTGGAAAAAGCTGATGAAGGTGGATCTGGACGGCGTGTATCACTGCGTGCACTACTTTATGCCTGCCCTGCTGAAGAGCAAAGGCAACGTGGTAAATATCTCGTCGGTTTCCGGTCTGGGCGGCGACTGGGGCATGAGCGTCTATAATGCGGCGAAAGGCGCGGTGACCAATTTCACCCGCTCGCTGGCGATGGATTACGGCGAGGATGGCGTTCGCGTCAACGCGATCTGCCCCGGCTTCACCTTTACCGACCTCACGGAAGAGATGAAGAACAATCCGTCGCTGCTGAATAAATTCTATGATCGCATCCCGCTGAATCGCGCGGGCGAGCCGGAAGATATTGCCGATGCCATTGCCTTTATCGCCAGCGACGACGCACGCTACATTACCGGTGCGAATCTGCCGGTTGACGGCGGCCTGACCGCATCAAACGGCCAGCCAAAACAGGCGTAAGCGAGTATTGGGCAGCCCGCTGAAATCGCACCGCTTTATGTCACGCTGGCGTCCAATGAAAACAGCCACACCTCTGGTCAGGTGTGGTGTTCTGAGGGCGGTACCGGCACGCTCTGGTTCCCGCCTGTTTTATCCTTCAGAGGAAGGGACGCCTCTGAAATTTAATTGATATTTTCTCACCCGCGTTATCCGTTGATTTTTATACAAACTCTGTATTTCAAAATATAAACTGCGGCTTCGCTTATTTTAAATACGCTTTAACTTCATCAGGTTAATAGAAATAAACCGGCACAAGATTTTTTCTTGCAGATATTGCAAATAACGAAACGCTTGCTAGATTTATTAATGCACGACGTTCACCGATTCCTGTCCATGAAATTATGGTACGGAACATTATGACAATCGGTGGAGCTTTTAAACATGAAGAGGAATAAATTGATATGACTCAGCATCGTGGAAATGCCGGTAATTTTGCCGAAGATCGTGAAAAAGCCTCAGAAGCCGGTAAAAAAGGCGGAAAAAGTAGTAACAGCGGGAGCGGAAGCGGTAATTTCAAAAACGATCCCGAAAAAGCCTCTGAAGCGGGCAAAAAAGGCGGCCAGAAAAAATAGTCGCTTTTTAACCTTTTGCATAACATGTAGTTAGCATTAACGCTAAGTAAAACCCGCCATCACTTTTATGGATTGCGGGTTTTATTTTTATGAAAATTAATGACAGACAGGCTACAGGCTGATTTATAAATTTATTTCATCTAAGATTAGTCTTAATACTTTATTTATTATGCATTTCTCGTTTCCTTATCCTTTTATCAACTATGCTTTATTTGAATTTAAAAAACACCTCCGGATTTATTTCCCTACGATTAAAAAAGGTTAATTATGACAATTAAAACCCTCGAAGATTTATTTATTCATGATTTGTCAGACGTTTACAGTGCAGAAAAACAGATTACCCGCGCTTTGCCAAAAATGGCGCGTGCCGCAACGGATGAAAAACTGGTTGCCGCGTTTAAACAACACCTTGAAGAAACTCAGGGGCAGATCGAACGTCTTGACCAGTTGGTTGAGATCACCGACGGTTTAAAAATCAAACGAATGAAGTGTCATGCGCTGGAAGGCCTTGCTGAAGAAGCGCAGGAAATTATCGATTCGGTTGAGGCTGGCCCGGTACGTGATGCAGGCCTGATCGGCGCAGCGCAGAAAGTTGAGCACTATGAAATCGCCACCTACGGCACGCTCTATGCCCTGGCCGTGAAGCTGGGTTACAAAGAGGCGGCGCGTCTGCTGGCTGAAACGCTGAAAGAAGAAAAAGCGACCGATGAGAAGTTGACCGTTATTGCAGAGCAGCAGGCTTAACGGCGCAGCGTCTTCGACACAACATTTACGGAGACCGGGATCATGACACATGAAGAGAATTATCTGGCGTGGGTGAAAGACGCGCACGCCATGGAAAAACAGGCAGAAAGTATGCTGGAAAAAATGGCCGATCGTCTGGAGCACTATCCTGATTTGAAAGCGCGCATTAAACAGCATATTGAAGAAACGCGTCAGCAACAGGTGATGGTGCAATCGGTGATCGACCGCTTTGATACCTCCAGTTCAACCTTCAAAGACACCCTGGGCAAACTGTCTGCTTTTGGGCAGGCGATGGGCGGCATGATGGCCGATGACGAAGTCGTTAAAGGCGCTATCAGCGGCTACGTTTTTGAAAATCTCGAAATCGCCAGTTATACCTCGCTGATCGCCGCCGCTCAGGTGGTGGGCGACGTAGAGGGCGCGCGCATTTTTTCTCAAATCCGCGAGCAGGAAGTGGCAATGGCCGACTGGTCGCTGAAACACCTGCCGGATGTGACCGAGCAGTTCCTGGTGCGATCCGCCGCGCCGGGCGTAGAAGCCAAGAAATAGAACCGTGACTCCAACGGAAACAGGCCGCCATCGCGCGGCTTTTTTATGAAATTTTCTTTAAGCAGAGTGAGCTATGTTCAGACACGTAAAACAATTGCAGTACACCGTCAGGGTGGCTGGCCCCAATCCAGGGCTGGCAAATCTTCTTCTGGAACAGTTTGGCGGCCCGCAGGGCGAGCTGGCTGCCGCCTGTCGCTACTTCACCCAGGGCCTGAGTGATGACGATCCGGGTCGTAAAGATCTGTTAATGGATATCGCCACCGAAGAGCTGAGCCATCTGGAAATCATTGGATCGCTGGTGGGCATGCTCAATAAGGGCGCGAAGGGCGACCTTGCTGAAGGTACTGAAAAGGAAGGCGACCTTTATCGCTCGCTGAGTGGCAAGGGCAATGACAGTCACCTGACCTCGCTTTTGTATGGCGGCGGCCCGGCGCTGACTAACTCCGCTGGCGCGCCGTGGACGGCAGCCTACATTGATACCATTGGCGAAGTGACGGCCGATCTGCGCTCCAACATCGCAGCAGAAGCGCGAGCGAAAATCATTTATGAGCGCCTGATTAATCTGACGGACGATCCGGGCGTAAAAGACGCGCTGGGTTTTTTAATGACGCGAGAAGTCGCGCATCAGATCTCCTTTGAGAAGGCGCTTTACTCTATTCGCAATAACTTCCCGCCGGGCAAACTGCCACCGATTGAGAAGTACGCCAGCACCTACTACAACATGTCTGAAGGGGGTGAAGTGCGTGGAAGCTGGAATTCCGATGAGAATTTCAACTATGTTGCCGATCCCGGCCCGGCAGTGGATGGTGGCGACGGCAGCGCCAGCGTTACGTTACCCGCTGAACAGCAGAGGAATCTCGACAGCATGATTGCGCGCACCGCCTCCGATCCTGCCGTTAATCCGGTGACCGGAACGGATATTGGCGCAGTGCCGCCAATTGAGAATGATTCAGCGCCGAAAAAGCCCGGTCGCACACCGACAAAAAAGAAATAGTTTCAGGGCGGCCTCCCGGTCGCCTGTTTCTTCCCGGCAAGGAAAACGCTGATGCAACGACTCCCTCCCCTCTTTTGTTCCCTGTTACTGCTCGCCGGATGCGGCGCCAACACGCCGCCGCAGGTGATTTCACCCGGCGCGCCAACCTCGGCAAAACTTCAGGCGCTGGATACGGGCGCGGCGCTCCTTCAGTCACGTCCGCCAATTGATGCGATGAATGCTTATCTCGACGGTTTTCACTTCTACAACGGCGACAAAAATGGCCAGATGGAAGCGCACCACTACATCACCATACTCAACGATGACGTGATGCAGGCGGTGATCTACGACGGAAACACCCGTGACGCACATCTGATGGGCGTGGAATACATTATCAGCGCACGCCTTTTCGCCACGCTGCCGCCGGAAGAGAAAAAGCTCTGGCACAGCCATCAGTACGAGGTGAAATCCGGCAGTCTGATCGCTCCCGGCCTGCCCGCCGCCGCTGAAAAACCGTTGATGAGAAAGATTGTGAACACCTATGGCAAAACGTGGCACACCTGGCACACCGATCGCGACAAGACGCTCCCGCTCGGCATTCCCTCGCTGATGATGGGCTTCACCGCCGATGGCCAGATGGACTCGCGTCTGCTGGTCGATCGCGATAAGCGATTCGATATCGATACCAAAAAAATCCGTCAGGAACGCAGCGATATCGTCGCCGATCCGGTGGTGAAAGGCGCTGACGCCTGGCAACAGGGCGATGTTATTCAGCTCAAACGCGTGAAGGGCGCGGGTGAGCATGCCAAAGGCCATACCGGTTTTACGACGTCTGAGCAGGCGGAAAAAGGCAAAATTCCCTGATGTCAGATGACCCTGCCTTTCAGCACCCGGAACGCCCAGCTGTTATAGGCAAGCGTCAGGGGCATCACCACCGCCAGTCCCCACAGCACAAAGCGCTGCGCAACCGGCGACGCGGCGGTTGCGTTTAGCGGCAGAAGATCGGGGATCAGCCACGGCCAGACGCTCAGCATCCCGGCCGCCAGCCAGCACACGGTGAGCAGCAGCGCCGCCAGCAACGGGGCAAAAGGACGCTCACCGTACAGCAGTACAGGCAGCGCAATGCACAGCGCGCCCGCCGCTGCGCAGAACGCTTTCCCGGCCGCAAAGTGCCAGGTTGCCTCCAGTCGCGCAGGAAGCAACAGCGCCACGCCGATCGTCATCACAATGGCGATAACCAGAAACAACCCGGCGAGCAGGCTGGCGCGTTCGCCGGTTTCGCCCCCCAGCCGCCAGCGCGTCCAGCAGCAGCCCAGCAGCAGGTAACCGGCCATCGCGCCGCAGCCGCAGAGCGCCGACGTTAATGAGAACCAACTGCCGGACGACACGCCGTTCAGCATTGCCCCCGTCAGCACGCCCTGAAAGAATGCCGCCGTTGCCGAGCCAAGCGCAAAAGCGCGATCCAGCAGGCGCTTCGTCCGCGCCGAAGCGTGACCCCGGTACTCCAGCGCAAAGGCGCGGACAAACAGCGCAAAAAGCATAATAAACAGCGGAATATAAAGCGCGGTAAACAGCTGCGCGGCCGCCGCCGGAAAGAGCGCCAGCAGGCCGCCCGCCAGCAGCACCAGCCAGGTTTCGTTGGCGTCCCAGAGAGGCAGGATGGTGAGCGCCAGTCGATGCCGCTCCTCCTCACCGTGAAACCATCCAAACAGCATGCCAACGCCAAGATCGGCACCGTCCAGCAGCACGTACATCATCAGGGTAAAGGCCAGCGCGGCGGCGGCCAGATCCGGGAGATTAAGCATCACCCTCTTTCTCCTTACCGGCTGCGTTGTCCGGCGGCAGGGGGGAAGCAACATAGTGCAGGAAGTAGCGCAGACCGGCGGCAAAGGCGATGGCATAGATAATCACCACGGCGGTCAGCGACGCGCTGACCCAGGCGGAAGGCAGCGGCGAAACGCCCTGCGCGGTGCGCAGAACGCCCCACACTGCCCACGGCTGTCGGCCCACCTCGGTGACCACCCAGCCCGCCAGCATCGCCGCAAAGCCCGCCGGCGACAGCAGCACCAGGCTTTTCAGCAGCCAGCGCGCGCCGTACAGCCTTTTGCGCAGGCGCAGGAGAAAAGCGGCCAGGCTGGCGGCAAACATGATGACGCCCAGGCCAACCATCAGGCGAAAAGCAAAAAACACCAGCGCCACCGGCGGCAGATCGGTTTTGGGAAACTCGCTCAGGCTCTGAATGTGGCCGTGCAGATTGTGCCGCAGATAGAGCGAAGCGATATCCGGTATGGCTACCTCCGCCCGGTTACGCTGCGCCTCTGCATCGGGAATGGCGAACAGCCGCAGCGGTTCGCCTTCACCCTGCGGCGGTCTGCGCCAGTTGCCCTCCATCGCCGCCACTTTCTGCGGCTGATGTTCCAGTGTGTTTTCGCCGTGCAGATCGCCAATAATAATCTGCACGGGCATCAGGATCAGCGCCAGCCACATTGCCAGCGACAGCATCAGGCGCGCGGTTTCCGGCTGTATTCCTTTCAGCAACCGCCACGCCCCCACGCCCGCCACCAGAAAAGCCGTAGCCAGCAGCGCGGCCAGCACCATGTGCGTCAGCCGCCACGGGAATGAGGGCGCGCGAAGAATGGTCAGCCAGCTCTCCGGCTGAAGGATGCCCGCCGCATCAAGCGTAAAACCGGTCGGCGTCTGCATCCAGGCGTTGGCTGCGAGGATCCAGAAAGCGCTGATCAACGCGCCCAGCGCCACCAGCAGCGTCACCAGGAAGTGCACGCCCGGACGGATGCGATCCATTCCGAAAATCATCACCCCGGCCAGCGCCGACTCCATAAAAAATGCCACCAGCACCTCATACAGCATCAGCGGGCCGAGAATGCCGCCGGTTCGCCGCACCAGCTCGCTCCAGTTGGTGGCAAACTGAAACTCCATCACCACCCCGGAGACGGTGCCGACGGCGATAGTCAGCGCAAAAATCTTCAGCCAGAAGCGATAGAGGCTGCGATAGCGCCGATCGCCTGTCCAGAGCCATACTCCCTCAAGAAAAGCCAGAAACTGCGCCAGACCCAGCGCAAAGGCGGCGAGCACAATATGCAGCCCGATCGTCACCGCAAACTGCCCGCGCGACAGTAGCAGCGTCAGATCGGCATCAGGCATGGCTTTTTTCCCCACTATTGCGGGTGATGGGCTTTTGCGGGCTGCTCTCCAGCGAGGCGGAAACCGCACACAGCCCCCACAGCCGTTGCCCCTCGCAGGTAAGGGTGCAGGTGATATGGCTCATTTCATGGCTCCGACAGGGCAAAGCGCGCTTCCCTGCGCCCTTTCCATTTCTTTGCAACGTTATGTACTTTCCAGCGTAGTCGCTGGCAGGGGATCCCGCCTCTGTCGCGATTATCTATACTTCCCAGATAAGATTTTTTTATGTCAGGCAAGGAGCGGCAATGAATAAGCAACTGGTCGATGCGGCGGAAGCGTTAGGTAAGGCGCTGAAAGCAATGGCGTTAAAAAGCGTTACGGCAGAGTCATGTACCGCCGGTCTGGTGAGTATGGCGCTCGGCGCCGCGCCGGGCAGCGGTGATTTCTTTACCACCGGGCTGGTGACCTACACCGATGAGGCCAAACATCGGGTGCTTAATGTCTCTGCCGGGACGCTGCGTGAGTATACCGCTGTCAGCGAAGCCACCGTGCGGGAAATGGCCACTGGCGCGAAGGCGCTGACCGGCGAGGCGGTGAGCCTGGCGATAACCGGCTATGCCGGGCCGGACGGCGGCGAAGACGGTACGCCAGCGGGCACCGTCTGGTTTGCCTGGGCATTTCCCGATGGACGGGTGCAAAGCGAGATGAAGTATTTCCGCGGCGAGAGCGAGGCGGTTATTCATCAGGCGGCATTGTTTGCGCTGGAGCGCTGCCGCCAGCTGTTGCATCACCCGGCGTAATTGCATCGTCGGGGCACCTGCTCGCATCATGGTGGCGTTGCACAATGGCTGTGAAGAGCGGGGCTGTCGCTGACGGTGGGTAAAACGTCGAAAAGTCATACAGGGTTGTGCGCGCGGTTTCTTCGTGCAATTCCCCAAATTTCAGTGAAACGTGACCGCCGCGAAGGTCTTTTTGATGAATTCGTGATGACGCGTTCACAAGCGTTATGAACGCTTCGCGCCGAGCATGAAGACAGGTTACAAGTGACAGAACCCTGTTCACAAGGAGCCAACCATGTCTTCCAGCGCAAATTCAGACGCAGTGAGCTATGCGACCTCTACCGCTAACGCTACCGCCGCCGACAGCGGCGATCGTATCGAGAGCATTCAGCTTTCGCTGGCTTTTTTGCCGCTGGCCACGCCGGTCAGCGACGCCAAAGTCCTGACCGGTCGCCAGAAACCGCTGACCGAAGTTGCCCTCATTTTCGCTGAGATCCGCAGCCGCGACGGTTTTGAAGGTATTGGCTTCAGCTACTCAAAACGCGCGGGCGGCCAGGGCATCTACGCCCACGCGAAAGAGATCGCCGACAACCTGTTGGGCGAAGACCCAAACGATATCGATAAAATTTATACCAAACTGCTCTGGGCGGGCGCGTCGGTTGGCCGCAGCGGCATGGCGGTGCAGGCGATTTCGCCTTTCGATATCGCGCTGTGGGACATGAAAGCAAAGCGCGCCGGGCTGCCGCTCTCAAAGTTGCTGGGCGCCCATCGTGACTCTGTGCAGTGCTACAACACCTCCGGCGGCTTCCTGCACACACCACTCGATCAGGTGCTGAAGAACGTGGTGATTTCGCAGGAGAGCGGCATCGGCGGTATCAAACTCAAGGTCGGGCAGCCCAACGCCGCTGAGGACATTCGCCGTCTGACCGGCGTACGTAAGGCGCTGGGCGACGATTTTCCGTTAATGGTGGACGCCAATCAGCAGTGGGATCGCGAAACCGCGATTCGTATGGGCCGCAAAATGGAGGCGTTCAACCTGATCTGGATTGAGGAGCCGCTGGATGCGTACGACGTACAAGGCCATGCGCAGCTGGCGGCGGCGCTGGATACGCCGATCGCTACCGGCGAGATGCTGACCAGCTTCCGTGAACACGAGCAGCTGATCCTTGGCAACGCCAGCGACGTCGTGCAGCCTGACGCGCCGCGCGTCGGCGGTATTTCGCCATTCCTGAAAATTATGGATCTGGCGGCGAAGCACGGCCGCAAACTGGCGCCGCATTTTGCCATGGAGGTGCACATCCATCTGGCGGCGGCCTACCCGCTGGAGCCGTGGCTGGAGCATTTCGAGTGGCTCAATCCGTTGTTCAACGAACAGCTTGAACTGCGCGACGGGCGGATGTGGATCTCTGACCGACACGGCCTGGGCTTCACGCTGAGCGAACAGGCGCGTAAATGGACCGTGTTGCAGTGCGAGTTTGGAAAAAAACCGTAACGGTTGTCGGTCGCGCCCCGTTGATAAGGTGCGCGACCGGCTGGACTAAAAGGGGCCCCACTTGATGGCGACACCGATCAGCAGCATCACCACGCAGATCGCAAACCAGACGGCGACCAGCGGCGCGACAAAACGCAGCCACTTGCCAAAGGAGACGTTGGCGGTTGCCAGCACCGCCATCAGCACGCCAGAGGTCGGGCTGATGCTGTTGACAATTCCTTCGCCCAGCAACACGGTTTGCACCATCACCTGACGCGTCAGACCGAGGTTGTCGCCCAGCGGCGTGAAGATCGGTACCAGCAGCGCCGACTCTCCGGAGCCTGAGGAGATGCCGAAGTGCATCAGCGCCGCGCTGATAAACATGCCGATGGTGGCCCCCGACGGAGGAATCGGCGCCAGCAAATCAGAGAGGAAGCCAACGATAGGATCGAGCACGTCGCCCTGCTGCAACACCAGCGAAATCGCCCCGGCCATGCCGACGATAAACGCGCCTTTGACCAGTTTCGCGCAGCCGCTGAGAAAGGTGTTGGCAATGTCGGAACCGGACATGCGCCCGGTTATGCCCACCACCACCGCCAGCAGCACAAACATCGCCGACATCTCATTGGTTTCCCAATGGTAGCGGATCACGCCGCCGATAAAGATCAGCAGCGCCACTACCACGGTGGCGAGGATCAGTTTATGGCGCCCCGTCACCTGGTGGATTTCACCCGCCTCAACCGGCTGGGTGGGGCGCAGGTTCCCTTCCCGACGCGCGCGGCGCAGGCTGCGGATCAGAAACAGCACGGCGCTGACCACAAACAGCAGGCAGGTCAGGCCGCGCAGCAGCATCCCTGAAAAGAGCGGCAGCTGCGCAAGATGCTGAGTCAGACCGGTGGTGGCCGGATTCATGATGGCGACGTTAAAACCGGCGGCGCAGGTCAGGTAGACCAGCGACGCGCCGAGAATCGGCGGCAGGCCAAGCGATCGCGCCACCAGCAGCCCGATAGGCACGAACGCCACCACCGCATTGACCACCACGCCCGTGGTGCCCAGCAGGGCGAATATGGCCCCGAAGATTAACACAATACGCGTATCGCTCAGGCGCGTACTTCGTGACAGCGCGTTGAGCGCCGTAGCAATCGCGCCGGTCGCCTCCACCACTGCCAGCACGCCGCCGGTGAAGAGGATCAGAAAAATCACCGAGGCAGATTTCACCATCCCTTTGGCGATAGCGGTGAAGATCTCCAAAGGGTATACGCCCGCCTGCGGCACCGCGTGCAGGCTCCCCTTTACCGCAAACTTGATCCCATCGCGCGTGACATAATCAAATTTTCCCGCCGGGATCAGCCACGTCGCCATCGTCGCCACCACCAGAATGATAAAAAGCAACAGATAGGGGCTTTGTTCGCTGGACGGCGGCGCAGAAGCATTGGTGTTTACCTGCGGCATGCGTCCTCCTTATCGCGGGTGATCTCCAGCAGCAAACCGGCCAGCAACGCCGTGCGCGGTACGATGTCGGCAATGATAATATGTTCATGCCTGGCATGAATGCCTGCGCCGGTGGCGCCCAGCCCGTCGAGCGTGGGTATGCCCAGCGCGGCGGTATAGTTGCCGTCGCTGCCGCCGCCGACCGCTTTCCCCTCCACGGCGAAGCCAAGCGCCTGCGCCACACGCTGCGCCTGCGCCAGGAGCGCCAGCGAAGCAGGCGTCTGCTGCATCGGAGGACGCGACTGCTCGCCGTTCACCGTCAGCGTAATCCCGTCAAGGCAGGGCGAAAGCTGGCTGATGGCCTGATGAATACGCTGCGCTTCTGCCGCGCTGGTGACCCGCGTATCAATGCCAAGTTCGGCCCGGTCTGCCACCACGTTGATGCGGCTGCCGCCGCGCGCGATGCCGACATTGACCGTTGTGCCGCATTCCGGGTCGTTCAGCCCGTGCAGATAGAGGATCTGCTGCGCCATTTCCTGGACTGCGCTGATCCCCTCTTCCGGATTGTTCCCCGCATGGGCGGCAAACCCGGTGATGGCAACGTCGTACCGTCCGGTGCCTTTGCGGGCAATCTTCAGCGCGCCGTCGCCCGCCGTGGCCGGCTCCACCACCAGTACCTGCGCAGAGCCACGAGCGTGATCGGCTATCCAGTCGCTGGAGCAGGGGCTGCCCAGCTCTTCATCGCTGTTACAGAGAAAAACAATTCGCCCGGCAAGTCCTTCAGTTTCCACCAGCGCGCGCACCGCCCAGATGGCCTGCACCAGGCCGGCCTTCATATCCAGCACGCCGGGGCCGTGCAGCCTGCCCTCTTCTTCGCGCAGCGGCAGCTCGCCGTTGTCCCAGACCGTATCAAAATGCCCGAGGAGGGTGGTTTGAGGGCCACTGTCGCCCAGCGAGAATTTGAGCAGGTTGCCGTAATCCTGCTGAGGTTCAACCTCCGCCGCGATGCCAAGCCGCTGCTGCATGATGCTTTGCAGAACGTCGCCGCAGCGATCCACCGCGTCTTTGTCCGTCGAGGGCGATTCTGCCCGCACCAGCCGTTTGATATCAGCCAGAATCTCACCGGCATGCTGCGTTAAATAATTTTTTATGTTTTCCATGCTATTACCCGCCTGTCAGAGTGGAGTAAAGCAGTATGTGCAGAAATTCTGCGCAAAAAGAATGTCGCGTAACTGCTAATATTGTTGCTCTGTGAGCAACGGTTAGCGGGAAAGTGTGATGTCGTCTACATGGCCGGAAAAATCCATAAGTTATCTGTATGAAGTGGGCGTTCAGGGTGGGATCCGCCGGGCGGCAGATATGCTTGGCGTGAACCCGTCGGTGGTCAGCCGCCAGATTGCGCTACTGTCGCGAACCATGCAGCTTCCTTTACTTGAACGCCGCGGGCGCGGCGTGGTGCTGACCGAGGCGGGCAGAATGCTGGCTGAAGATTATGCGCAAACCAGCGCGCGCCGCAGGAAGCTCTCCCGCCAGCTCAGCGATCTGCGCCACATGCGCGGCGGCTCCGTCTCCCTGCGCGTGGGCCAGGGCATGGTGGAGGATGTGATACAGCACGTTATCCGGCCGTTCTCTGCCGCCTGGCCCGGCGTGTTTGTCGATATTATGTCCGGTGACATGCAAACCACGCTGACGCTGATCGCCAGGGGCGAAGTCGACATGGCGGTGGCTTTTGGGCCGATGGGCTCTGCGGCCCTGAAGCGCCACAGTTTCCATCGCGGCCCCATTTGCGCCATCGTGCAGCCGGAACATCCTGTTGCCCGCCTGAATCAGGTCACCGTTGAGGCGTTAACGCATCACAGACTGATTGCCATGAGCGATAACTTTGGGCTGCAACATCACATCAACGCCATGTTCAAAAGCGAGGGCCTGATTTTTACGCCGCACTACTGTTGCAACCTGTTTTCCAGCGCTATTGCGCTCAGCCAGGCCGGTCTGGGGATTGCTTTTATGACCGCGCATACGGTGAAAATGCCGCTCCGCCAGGGAAGCCTGGTGGCGGTACCGATCGACCACCGCATTGCGCAGGAAAGCCAGTGCCATTTGCTGCGCAGCGCCGACCGGCGTCTCACACCCGCCGCGCATTTCCTCTGGCAGTTGTTGAGTAAATTTTTCAACGCCGTTGAAACGCGATGATTTCCGTGCGGCTTAAGGCTGCACGCAATCGTAGTCGCCGGAGATTTTTATCTGGCTGCGGCTGGTTCTGACGATCTCTGCATGCAGCTGCCCCGGCCCGCCCTGTTTCACATAGTCCATTTTGTAATCGCCCTGGAATTTTGTCGCGGCAACGATCCAGTGCGCCTTCACGTTATCCCAATCGCCCTCTTTCTTCAGAAAGGTGATTTTCTGCACCTTTGGCTGCACGCCGTTGATGCGGATCTGCTCTTTATTGCCGGAAGAATGGGTGAAAAGGAACTTGCCGCAGGTCATAAACGGCGCGTCGTTTTTCGCGGCATCGGCATGAGCGGCGAGCAGTAAGAGGGGAAACAGCAGGTTAAAATAAGATTTACAGGTCACCGTATGACGCGCTCCTGGAAGGAAACAGTGCTTAAAGCGTAGCACGCAAAAATACGTCTCACCGCGTCTCTTCCGCCGCACGGCCGAAATGCTCTACTATGACATTCTGTTCATCAACGACGCGTGTTAAACGTTAACCGGGATACCCTGCCATGAAAGATCTGCCGCCCGGCGCGACGCTGCGCGCCTTTGAGGTTGCCACGCGGCACGCAACCTTCACCGCCGCCGCCGAAGAACTGCACATTACCCAAAGCGCGGTGAGTCATCAGTTAAAAAATCTGGAAGATCTGTGGGGATTGCAGCTCTTTCAACGCGGCAGGTCGTTAAGCCTGACGCCCGCCGGTGCGGCGCTCGCGCCCATCGTACGGGAATTTTTTACCCGTCTGGAAGCGACCCTGTCCGATTTGCGTGAGCAAAAAGGTAAAGTGCGCCTGAGCGTCAGCACCACCTACTCCTTCGCACTGAAATGGCTGCTGCCGCGTATACCGGATTTGTCACGTCAGCATCCTGAAATTCTGCTCACGCTGGAAACCACCGATAAAGCGATTAACTTTGCGGACAGCGAATCAGACGTGGCGATCCGTTTTGGTCAGGGCAACTACCCGGCGCTGTTTTCAGAATTCCTGTTTCGTGAACAGATCTTCCCGGTCGCCAGCCCCGATTTACTTAACCGCTTCGGCGTACCGCATGAACCGGCAGAACTGCTGCGTTATCCGCTGCTGACGCGCGATGGCGCCGATCTGGTGCCAAAATGGGAGGTGTGGTTCCAGCACGTGGGTACCACGATTTCTGCGCTGCGTGAAAGCGTCCGCTTTGCGGATACCAATATGACCCTTGAGGCGGCGCTGTTGGGCCAGGGGATTGCGCTGGCCCGCAGTGGGCATGTCGAGGCGGAGATCGACAGCGGCGCGCTGGTGAGATTGTTTGACGTTCCCTTTTCTTCGCCGGTTGCCTACTATTTCGTCTGTCCGAAAGGGATTGAATCCCAGCCACACATTATTAATTTTCGCCACTGGCTCCTTCAGGCATCTGAAAAGGCGCAGCACCGCTATGGACAGGCATGAGTTTTTGCTCATGCCCGGATGAGGAGACATCGTTTCACTAAACGGTCGGAGATGCTTAAGCTAAGGTATGCCTCTTAATATTATTGCACTGACGCTTTTTGCAGCGCTTCTGCATGCGAGCTGGAATGCGCTCCTGCGCGGCGGCAGCGACAGACTCTGGTCGATGACCGTTATGTGTCTGGCCGTTACGCTTGCCAGCGCCGTGATGGCGATGTTTCTGGCGCCGCCCGCCAGGGCAAGTTGGATGTGTGCGGCGCTGTCAGCACTGCTGCACGTGGGCTATAACCTGTTTCTGGTGAAAAGCTATCAGACAGGGGATCTCGGGCAAACCTATCCCATCGCGCGGGGATCTTCACCCCTGTTAATTACCCTCGCGGCCGCCGTTTTCGCCGGAGAGCGGCCAGAGGCAAGCGCGATGGCGGGTATTGCGCTGGTATCGGGTGGCATTATTTTTCTTGCCTTTAACGGACGCAGGCTGGCGGCGCCTAATCTGCCCTATGCGCTGGGCACCGGCTGCTTCATTGCTGCTTATAGCGTAACGGACGGCATTGGCGTACGGCTTTCCGGCGATGCGCTGGCCTATACGGTCTGGATGAGCGCGCTCTGGGGCGTGTTGATGCCCGCGGTATACATTTCTCTGCGCGGCGCGCGCAGTTTATTTACGCTGCGGCCCGGATTCTCCGCGGCTTTCGGCGGCGGGCTGGTTTCGCTTCTGGCCTACGGCATGGTGATTTATGCCATGTCCGGCGCGCCAATGGGCGCGGTATCGGCCCTGCGTGAAACCAGCGTGCTGTTCGCCGCCTTTATCGGTTACTTTTTTCTGGGTGAAAAACTGAGCGTTCGTAAGATACTGGCGTGTATGTTGATAGCCGTCGGCACCATGGTCATCGGCTGACGATGGTCTGAGAGACATGATGAACAGAGGATAACGGTATGGCTGAAAATCTGAGTATTGCGCTTGTCGGGCCGGGTGCGATTGGCGCGACCATCGCGGCGGCGCTTCATGAAGCCGGCCGCACGCCAACCCTTTTTGGCCGCACTGCGCATCAATTGCTGGAAGTGCGCTTCGGGGATGGCCAGATTGTGGTACCTGGCCCGGTCAAAACCGATCCCGGCAGTATAAAAAAAACCGTCGACCTGGTGTTTGTGGCAATTAAGTCAACCCAGGTGGAAGCGGCTGTTCCGTGGCTCGCGGCCTTATGCGATGAGAAGACCGTTGTCTGCATACTGCAAAATGGCGTGGAGCAGAAAGCGCGCTTTGCGCCCTGGCTCGCCGCCAGCCAGATACTGCCTTCGGTGGTGTGGTTTCCTGCTCAGCGGGAAGCGGATAACGTCGTGTCGCTACGGAGCCAGCCGCGTCTCACCCTGCCGGATTTGCCTGCCGCTCGCGTGGTGCTGACGGCGCTGGAAGGAACGCGCTGCGCCGTTGATGTTGCGGCAGATTTCACGACCGTCGCATGGAGAAAGCTGCTGCAAAACGCGGTCGCCGGGCTGATGGTGCTGTCAGGCCGGCGCGCCGGCATGTTTTCACGCAGTGATATCACCGGGCTGGCTTTGGCCTATTTACAGGAGTGTCTGGCGGTGGCGCGCGCCGCAGGCGCTAAACTGAGCGATGACGTGCCGCAGGACATTGTCCGGAGCTTTCAGGGCTATCCGGCCGACACGGGCACCTCAATTCTGGTGGATCGCGAGGGAGGCCATCCGCTGGAGTGGGATATCCGCAACGGCGTTGTGCAGCGATACGGCCAGGCGCATGGCATTTCTACGCCGATCAGCGATGTGATTGTGCCGCTACTGGCTGCGGCGAGCGACGGGCCGGGCTGAGGAGAGTCCGGGTATGATTCAGCTATTTCGTTTTGCCGGGAAAACAGGCGTGAACGCAACAATAACCGTCCAACGGGCGGTTTTTTGTGCGGGATTACGCAGCGGTCAGGCGTTTAGCGCTTACCTGCATGATGGATTTACAGAAAATGCATTTTGCACCGTGAGGATTTTTTGAGGTGATGTCCAGTTGGGAGAAGCGATACTGACTGCTGAAGCAAGAGGGACATTGGAGTTTAAAATTTATGATACAAACCTTCATTTTTTTAATTTACGAGCCACCACCCTAACACCTTTCACGCTTAAGATCTTTTTTATTCTCTGCGCCAGTGCTACAAATAGCGCTGGCTGAAGAGTGCCATCTTAACCCGCTGCATTAATTATATATCAGCGAAAATGTCGCCATGGTGTTGGCCGTGCCGGCTGATACCGTGTTTTCCGTTTGAACGAATTGCGCCACGAAATTAATATTTTCGGCGCTTCCCGCGCTGCCGGCGACAACATGTTTAAGAACGGGCAAGTTACTGGCCTCATTAATTTTCACTGCCGTGCCTGGGGCCGGGGCCGGAACCGTATTATTGCCATAGCTCAGCCTTACGCCGACGCCTTTTGCCGCGCCCGTTACGTCACTCAGGGCCAGCGTATCGGTAAAGTCTGGATCAGCGGCGACGCCGAAAAATCCAATTCTGATATCCGTCGGCATGGAGCAGAAAACCGGTATGGCAAAGTCCCGGGCCGCACCGGCGCGGGTATTTTTACCCTGAAATTCGGCTTTGCTCACCGGGCCTAAGTTCACGTTGATCGTCGATGTTGTCACCTGGCAACTCCCACTGGCCCCAATATCGACATTCAGCGCCGCAAGATCGAGCGTTGTTGATGCGCCTGCCGCGTTGCCCGCGCCCTGATCAATATAAAGCTTACCGATCTGCGGCTGAGCGGGCGCGTTAATGTGGTTTCCGCCTGCCAGCGCCAGCTCGCCCGTTTTGTAGAATGTGATATAGATTTTTACCATCAGCTCGCGCTGCGTAAGCATGTCGGGGATCTGTGAGCTCTCACAAACGGTCGCAGACTCACTTCCGGCAGGCGAGCCGATGTCGTCAATGTAACGGATAGCGCCGCCGGCACACTGAAAACCAAGCGAGTAACCTATCCCCTCCAGTTTTGACGCGTAGACGTGATGGCCATTAATCACCAGCCCCGCGCCGGATGTATCCATCTGTTGATAAATAATGCGTTTCACGGTGTCCACGGGAGCCTGTAAATCACAGGTAAAGTGAATGCCGTCTCCGTTAACCGACAGCGAATTTGTCATTTGCGTATTAACCGGCAAGGTGGGTTGATAGCGGATGTTCTGCGTATTCAGCGTCATTTGTCCTACGCTGGCATTACAGGTTTCTGCCAGGCCTGGTTGACAGTAAACCGTCGCCAGAAGCAGGAGGAAAAAAGAGGCGGAGCGAAGCGTGTGAGACATTGTGTTCCTTATAAGCACAGGCCGCCGAAGGTCTTCACCGCCTTCTGCTGCTGATTTTTGGGAAGGTAAAAAGACAGGGTGCAGGTATGAGTGACGTTTTGCACATCCCAACGCGCTTCGAGCGTCCCCTGTTCCGGAACACCGCTCAGATAGACCTCTCCACGATCGGCCACCATCCCGCTGGCGGGCATCCCGTCCTCTTTACTCTGCTGAATGACATGCGCACTGGCGCCAAATGGCAGCGGGCCGCGGCGGTCGCTCAGGGTAAACAGCACCCGGTTACCAATATGCGTTTGGTAATTCGCCTGCACCACTGCCCCACCGCCGGGAACGACCGTCTGCCCTTCCAGTTCAACGTCCGTATCGTTGTCCATCGTTCCCGTATCGAGCGTGATGTAATTTTTCCGCCAGGTGGTGAGCGTCGGCACGATGGCATAGCCGCGTGAGTCGGTATAGATATTGCTGCCGTTCTGAACGGCTACGTTTGCCGCGCCAGGCGCCCGAACAATGGCAAAGCTGTCGCCGGTAGGCTGACCTAAGGTAATACCGTGCGGGTGAGCAACAACCGATCCCGCTGCGCCCCAGGTGATTTGGTTGTTCAGCGAATCGTGACGATAGCCGAGCTGCGATGTGCCGTATACGCCATGATAATCAAGCGATGCGCTGCTGTTGCTGCCCTGCCCGCTGTTACCGTAACCCTGCTGAATGTTGTAGTAAAGGTTGTGATTATCCAGCACGGTACCATTCAGGGAGACCTGCTGTGACGTATAACCGTTATTGTCTGACGTGGTGGTGTAGGTGACGGCATGCTCTGGCAACCACTGCTCCAGCGGAATAGTGATGTTGAACGAAACGGCACGATCCGCCTTTCTCTCCGGGGATTGAGTGAAGTAGTAAGCCAGGCCGCAGGAGACGCCCTTCCAGCCGCTATAAAGCCCCACATGGAACGTCTTATCGTCACCTCTGCCATGCCAGTATGTCTGGGTGTAGACGGACGCAGAAAGGCTTCCGGCGACGCCCAGTGACTGCGTCACTGAGAGCTCTTCTCGGCTGCGTTTGTTGCCTGCCCGATCGCGGGGGCTGCGGGTATTCGCTTCACTCAGGCTGTAATAACCGCGGGAAGAGTAGCGGTAGCTGGCGAGGCTGAAGGCGGTGTCCGTCGTCTCCAGATCCTTCTGATACTGTACGCGAACAGCCTGTCCGGCGGCGGGCTGTCGGGAAGGCATTTTTGTCGTTGAAAAAATAGCATCGGCGCCCAGCGCTCCCAGTTCACCAAATCCACGCCCGATACCTGCCCCCCAGGCCTGATAATTTTCTGCAAACTGTACGCCGCCAGAAAGCGTAAACGCATACGGCAGGCCATAAGACAACGTGGTTTGCATAAACGACGGCGTTCGGGCTCCCTCACCCGCGGGATGATAGCGTCCGACGCTTATGCTGAATTTACTGCGTCCTTCACGCAGCATAAAGGGGACGGCGGAATAGGGTTGGGTAAAGGATCGGACGATGCCATTGCTTTCAGTTACCTTTACCTCCAGATCGCCGCTTTGTGCCGTGGGATAGAGATCCCTCAGGGCAAATGCGCCCGGTGCAACCCAGGTTTCGTAAATAACGTAGCCGTGCTGTGAAACCGTCACTTTCGCGTTGCTGTGCGCCATGCCACGAATGACCGGGGCAAAGCCACGCATGCTGTCCGGCAGCATCCCCTCTTCCGAGGTCAACTGCACGCCACGAAACTGAATGCTGTCAAACATATCGCCGGAAGTGTAGGTGTCGCCTGCCCGTAAAAGGCTTTTAAGCGCTTTCACATCATGCTGAAGCCAGGTGCTCTGCGACTGCCAGCGGCTGCGTTTGTCATAGACCATTGACGCAACGTTGCGTAAGCGCCAGCCGCCCAGATTGATCCCACTGCGTAAGTTCAGGTAGTTTGAATCAGTTCCGCCATCCTGCGTTTGGCTTTGCGCCCCCGTCAGGTTGTAATTGACAAACGCAGCCGGGATCCCCTCATCCCAGCGGGCGGGATCGGTATCGCCACGGCGTTGCACCACCATCGCTGCCTGCGGGATGCTTAACGAGAGGCGTCGGGCGGCGAAATCGAATTTACTGCTGGCATCAGGAATGAAGCGCTCGATCTGACTCAGCGTCTCGCCCTCATGAAGCGTGCTGAATGATGAAAAGGCGCTGACGTTTATCCCGTATGCTGTTAACTGTGACGGAGTCAGCAGCGGTTTCAGGGTGCCGCCATCATCAATAAATTTAATGGTTTCCTGCGCGACTTCCTGGTTGTTCACCACAATGCTTACCGGGTAAAAACCCGGCTGCTGGCCGCCCGCCCTTGAGAAATAGTGCAGATCGGCGGTTTCGTGTTGGGGATCGGTTAACTCCAGCGCCGCCGGATCGAAATAATCATCCGCCATCGCCTGCCTGTTGTGGCCCAACAGCAAAAAAAGTGCAGGAAACGTGGTGAGTAACCGGGCGGTTTTTGTAGATACAGATAGCAATGAAAATTGCTGCGGATTTATTGTCTTTTTCACTTTGCCAGTGCCGCACGCCATTTCACTGTCTTGCGTAATCAGTAATACCGCCAAAATCATTAATTGCGCGCCATCTGATCTCACCCGCAGAGGTTACGGGCCATTCTCTGGTTTCAAACGGACCAATCATGCCGGGTTCATCAATCTCTTTTCCGCCGACGCTCAGTGAAAAGAGAGAAACAAACCAGGGTGAAGGATTTTTCGCAATTAAACGCTTACCTTCCAGATGAAAACGCAGCGCCTGCCAGGCCATCGCCGAATCGCCTGGCAGGCCATCCGGCCGATAAAAGAGTTTAAATTTTGATTTAATATTAACTTGTAACTTATTTGACACGCCCTTCTGCGAGGGTGAAATACTTTTAACGTTGAGCCAGTAAACAGATTCACGATCGGCTGGCAACGTGGTACCAATAAAATTAATACGCAGAACATTTTTTTGTTCCGGATCGAGTCGAAAGAGCGGCGGCGTAACAATAAATGGCGCCCGGGTTTTATCGCCCTGGTGATAATTCTCTATCCATGACTGAATTAAATACGGTGTATGGCTGTCCGCATTGGTGACTGAAACAGACGCCTCACGGCTGCCTTCCTGATAAATCACCCGTGTTCCACCGACGATAATACCCGCCTGAACTGAGCCAGATAACAATAAAAATAAGCCAGCAATGCCAGCGGTTAACCGTTTCATAAGTGACAACCAAAGGGAGAAAAAACAGAATGAAACAAAGCAGGTCATGCCCCTGCTCTGTGATGACTCAGTTGTAGATCATGTTGAAATTTGCCACACCGTTCGCATCGCCCGCCGTAACGTTTTCAGCAATGGATCGATAATCGGCGTAGAAGGTAAGATCGGCACTGCCATCGTTGTCATTGCTGCCCGCGTTGACAGGATAGGCTTCTGATATCGAACCAACACTGATTTTTTCAGACTGGTTGGCTTCATAGAGCTCGATCGCAATACCGGTTGCCGCATTTTCACCCGCGTCGATAGCCAGTAAATTTTTATCAGTGGCATCATGGTTGCCATCAAAAAGTACGGCAACAGAAGTAACGGACTCGGGGCAATCCTGCACTTTGATATGGAAAGGGGTTTTGGTGGTTGACGTACCCGCCGCGGTAAAATAATTACCCGCCCATTTACCCAGGTCAACCACCTGGCTGGCGCTTTCAGCATCGATATTACAGGACGTATCGGTGACAGAACCGGTAAACCTGACCTGGCCGCCCGTACTTTGCGTACCGGCATTCGAATTTGGGTTTTCGGTTACGCCTGAATTTTCAGCCATTGCCGCACCAGATACAAGAACAGATACAGCAAAAGCCATAATACGAAACTGCGTTTTCATTAGAGATCTCTTATTTAACATATAATCCGATAATCAGGCAGCGTCCACACTGGGCATACCCTCTTTTACCGGCAACTCCTTCCTCTGAAATTAAGAATCGTTCCATCAGTTAATTTTATATACGCAACGCGCTCATCGCCAGTAAGGCAATGAACGGGGCAACGATGTGAAGTGACTGATATGCCATTATATAAAGTTGCATATCCAATACTTATTTATACTAGTGAATTAAAAAACGAACTGCAACCGACAATAAGGTAAAGCAGACGTTAACTTCTTGCACATTTTTTGATGCCTGGTTGCACATTCCCAGAATCTACAAATTAAATATTACTTAAATACAATGCCATGCCTAAAATATTCATTTATTTACCAAGACCGTTAACATCAATAACGTAATTAGTCATACACGACCAGGCAGAAGTGTTATAGAAGGCGCCGGTATAATTTCAATTAAGAATATCGATTCGCGTAAAAAACGCACAACAGAGGGCGCTGCGATCGATAAACGACGAAGAAGTGCGCAAAATGTTGCGGCTGGCGACGATCTCCTATAAGACATTTCTATCATCAATGACAGGATTGCCCCACAGGAACAGGGTTCACTCTTTGCGGTAAACAGAGGCGGATTAAGAGGCGATCCGCCTGAAATGAAAAGCCCCGGAGCGCTTTCGTATCGGTGCGTTCATTACCACATTAAGTCGTCGGGCACTTTAAAATCGGCATAGGGATCTTCTTCATCCTGCTCTTCCTGGCTAAGCGCGCTGTTTAATACAATACTGTTCGCCTCTCTCTGGGCAATTTTGTCCGCTACGCTGGCAGGAATAATCGCGTATTCACTCTCACCACTGTTATCATTCACCAAACGCGCAATGGCGAGACGGCCACCGATCAGCTGAGTTTGCGTCAGCTTATCAACCACTATTTTTTTAATCAGATTATTATCGGTGAAGTTAAAATCAATATTACCTTTTGAAATGACAACCCTGTTCATTTCAATCAGCTGTTTTACCTGAGCTTTATACTCTTTAGATAAAGCAGCCTGCTTTTGCTGTTCGCTCAGCTGTTTATCACGCTCCTGCTGGGCTTTTTTATTTTCCTCCACGGCCGCCCTCGCCTCACGAGTCTGAACGCGAGATTTTTTAGCCGTTTTCTGGACTTTAGCCATTTTTTTGCTGGTTACTAACCCAGCTTTAAGCAGCTGTTCTTGCAAGGTGAGTTTTGTCATAGTCGTTTCTGAGCCAGTTGAATAATTTGTGGGATTATAACGGTAAATTTGCGGGAAGTGCCACGTTGCACCCTCATCCCGATGTCATACCCGTGACGATTGTCAGGGCCATTTTACCGGCGGCACAACGCCCATCTGAGTGGATTTTGGCAGGACAACAAAACCCGACAGCGGCGGGCTTAGTCTTTATGGCTTCTCAATTTTCGTCGGCGACCGGGACATCATGCGGGCAGCGTTGCGCAGGGTCTGGACTCAAGTCGGCGTAATGGGTGAGCTATTTATATCAAGGAATACGACAGCGCTCGCCGTTGCAATTCGCTTGCTGGCCTCATGGTTTGCAGGTATGCAAAGCTGGCGCCGAACCCTTTGACGCAATACGCAAAGCAAACCGAGGCGATTTTCAGAACTTGTGTCGCAAATCTGTCCCACACGGAAAACGAGGAAGGAACTAATGATGCATAAGCCGTTGAAAATACTGGTGCCGATAATAGGAGTCGAACCTACGACCTTCGCATTACGAATGCGCTGCTCTACCAACTGAGCTATATCGGCGTTGAGGAAGGAACTACGGGGCGATACGTTAAAAAAAACCGGGCAGCGAGTCAAGAGGCAGCGCGCTGCCTGCGGCTTTTTTCGACGATGATGCTCAATCTCCAGACGATGCGCTATTTCTTGCCATCAAATACCATTCTTACCGCCAGACCCGCCAGCACGGTTCCCATTACCCAGCGCTGGATTTTTTGCCATGTGGGCCGCTGCGCCAGAAAAATCGCGATGCTGCCAGCTGCAAAGATGATGATGCCATTGACCAACAGGCTGGTGATGATTTGCGTAAAACCTAACGTCAGGGACTGCGCCAGCACGTGCCCCTGCTCAGGATGGATAAATTGCGGAAGCAGCGAGAGGTAAATAACGGCCGTTTTTGGATTCAGTAAATTTGTCAGCAATCCCATGGTGAACAGCTTTTTCGGGCTGTCCGGCGGCAGGTCGCGGACTTCGAAAGGTGATTTTCCGCCAAACACCGCCTGCCATGCCATATAAAGCAGGTAAAGCGCGCCCGCAATACGCAGGGCGTCATACGCCAGCGGCACGGCCATAATGAGCGCGGTAATGCCCATTGCGGCGCAAAGCATGTAAAACATAAAACCCAGCGCCACGCCGAGCAGTGAGACATAACCGGCCCTGCGCCCCTGACACAGCGAGCGGGAGATGAGATAAATCATGTTCGGACCGGGCGTCAACACCATACCAAGCGCGATGGCGGCGAAAGGAATAAGCTGCGAAAACGTCACCATATCCTGTACTCCTGTAGAGAAAAAATACGTCGCGCCCGCCCGGCAGTCGGCTAACCTCGCACGGTATCGCTGCCCCAGGCAATCCACTTATAGGTGGTCAACGCCTCCAGCCCCATCGGGCCGCGCGCGTGGAGCTTCTGCGTGCTGACGGCCACCTCTGCGCCCAGGCCGAACTGTCCGCCGTCGGTGAAACGCGTGCTGGCATTGACGTATACTGCTGACGAATTGACCTCATTCACAAATCGCTGCGAGTTGTGAATGCTGCGCGTCAGGATCGCATCGGAGTGCTGCGTGCCGTATTCGCGAATATGATCAATCGCTTCGTCCAGCGACGCCACTACCTTCACGTTCAGATCCAGCGACAGCCACTCGTCGCGATACTGCGCGTCGGTAACCTCACTCAGCGCGGCCGGGCCATGTCGCAACAGCGGCAGCGCGTGCGGATCGGCATGCAGTGCAATGCCCTCCTCCGCCATACGGCGGCTCAGAGCAGACAGAAAACCGTCGGCAACCGCCGAATGCACCAGCAGCGTTTCCACTGAGTTACAGGCGCTGGGACGCTGTTTTTTCGCATTGGCGATAACGTTCAGTGCGGCATCGATCTCCATGTCGCGATCCACATAAATATGACAGACGCCGATGCCGCCGGTGATCACCGGGATGGTCGACTGTTCACGACAGAGCTTGTGCAGGCCCGCACCGCCGCGCGGGATCAGCATATCGACATAGCGATCCAGCTTTAGCAGTTGGTTCACCAGTTCGCGATCCGGGTTCTCAATCGCCTGAACCGCGCCGGCAGGCAGGCCGTGCTGCTGCAACGCATCCTGAATCACGCGTACCGTCGCCGTGTTGGTGCGGTACGTCTCCTTGCCGCCGCGCAGGATCACCGCGTTGCCGGTTTTCAGGCACAGGCTGGCCACGTCGACGGTGACGTTCGGCCGCGCTTCGTAAATCACGCCGACCACGCCCAGCGGCACGCGGCGACGCTCAATGCGCAGCCCGCTGTCAAGCAGGCCGCCGTCAATTATCTCACCCACCGGATCGGCCAGGCGACAGACCTGACGCACGTCGTGGGCAATGCCAGCCAGCCGCGCCGGATCCAACATCAGGCGATCCAGCAGCGCCTCGCTCAACCCGTTCTGACGGGCGTCAGCCAGATCGCGTTCGTTCGCTGCCAGAATCGTCGCGCTTTGCGCTTCCAACCGATCGGCGATGGTCATCAGCACCTGGTTCTTTTCGGCGGTCGAGAGCACCGCCAGTCGGTGCGATGCGGCCCTGGCCGCTTTTCCCATTTCTTCAAGCATGGAGGTTCCTTAACTGACGATCATATCGTCACGGTGAACCGCCACCGGACCATATTCGTAGCCTAAAATGTCACTGATGTGCTGCGAGTGATGCCCGGCAATCAGGCGCATCGCGTCGCTGTTATAACGGCAGACGCCGTGCGCCACATCGCGCCCTTCAAGGCTGCGAATGCGGATTACTTCGCCGCGGGAGAAGTTGCCGCTGATTTCACGGATGCCCTTCGGCAATAGCGAGCTGCCGCGCGCCAGAATCGCGGAGATCGCGCCGTCGTCAACGGTGATTTCGCCCGCCGGCGGCGCGCCAAAGATCCAGCGCTTGCGGTTCTCCAGCGGCGATTGCAGCGCGTGAAAACGCGTGCCAACCGGATTACCGGCAATCACATCGCCAATCACGCCCGGACGGCTGCCTGCGGCAATAATTGTATCAACGCCCGCGCGACAGGCGACATCCGCCGCCTGAAGTTTGGTGGTCATCCCGCCGGTTCCCAGCCCGGAAACGCTGTCGCCCGCCAGCGCACGCAGCGCGTCATCAATACTGTGCACGTTCTGAATGAGTTCCGCTTCAGGGTTGTTGCGCGGATCGGCGGTGAACAGCCCCTGCTGATCGGTCAGCAGCAGCAGCTTGTCGGCACCGGCTAAAATTGCCGCCAGCGCTGACAAATTGTCGTTATCGCCCACTTTGATCTCGGCCGTCGCCACCGCGTCATTCTCATTGATCACCGGAACAATATGATTATCGAGCAGCGCGCGCAGCGTGTCGCGCGCGTTGAGAAAGCGTTCGCGATCCTCAAGATCGGCGCGCGTCAGCAGCATCTGCCCGATATGCAGGCCATAAATTGAGAAGAGCTGCTCCCACAGCTGAATTAACCGGCTCTGCCCCACCGCAGCCAGCAGCTGCTTTGAGGCGATGGTCGGCGGCAGTTCCGGGTAGCCAAGATGTTCACGTCCGGCGGCCATCGCGCCAGAGGTCACAATCACAATGCGATGGCCCGCCGCGTGCTGTTGCGCGCACTGGCGCACCAGTTCGACGATGTGCGCCCGGTTCAGCCGACGCGATCCGCCGGTTAATACGCTGGTCCCCAGTTTCACTACCAGGGTCTGGCTGCTGCTCATATTTCCTGCCGTTACGTAAAAAAGTGTGCAAGAGGACGTTTTAGCAGGTGTGCCAGCGGAAGCCAACAGGCAGTGGATGAAAAGGAGAAAATCACAGGCGCGTGGGCAGAACCGCGTTTTGCAATTAACAGGAAATGCGTCCGAATGTAATAAATCTTTAATCATCACGGCGTAAAACGTTGCTGTCTTCAGAGAAGTCTTAAGGCTACAACCACGTTACTTATTTGGGATTGATAACAAAATGAAGAAAAGCGCACTGGCAATGGTAATCGCAGCCCTGGCACTGACCTCCGCCGCCCATGCCGCAGAAGTTTATAATAAGAACGGCAACAAGCTGGATTTTTACGGCAAGCTGAAAGGCATGCATTACATGAGCGATAACGCCGGCTCGGATGGCGACAAATCCTATACGCGTATCGGCTTCAAAGGTCAGACACAGATTAACGACCTGATGACCGGCTACGGTCAGTGGGAATATCAGTACAATCTTAACAACAGTGAAGGTTCAGACGCCAACACCGGCAATAAAACGCGTCTGGGCTTTGCTGGCCTGAAGTTCGGCGATTATGGATCGGTTGACTACGGCCGCAACTATGGCGTGCTGTACGATGTGGAGGCCTGGACCGACATGTTCCCGGAATTCGGCGGCGACGGCACGGCACGCAGCGATAACTTTATGACTCAGCGCACCACCGGCGTGGCAACGTATCGTAATAACACTTTCTTCGGTCTGGTTGACGGTTTGAAATTTGCGCTGCAATACCAGGGTAAAAATGAGCCGTCATCACGCACCGACCTGACGAAGCAGAATGGCGACGGCTACGGTCTTTCAGCCGTGTACGCTGTTGCCGACACCGGCCTGAGCATCAGCGGCGCTTACACCACCTCCGATCGCACCAATGCGCAGCAGGCCTCGCCGTATGGCAGCGGCGACAAAGCCGATTCCTGGGGCGGCGGTCTGAAGTATGATGCCAACAACGTTTATCTGGCGGCGATCTACACTGAAACCCGCAATATGACGCCGATTACCGTGCCTGCGGCCGTTGCGGGCACGGCGGGATCCGTTGCCGGCGCGGCAAATAAAGCACAAAACGTTGAGCTGGTAGCGCAATATCAGTTTGATTTCGGTCTGCGTCCGTCTGTCGGCTACGTGCAAACCAAAGGCAAAGACATTGAAGGAGTGGGAGACGTTGACCTGGTTGAATACATCGATGTGGGCGCGACGTACTACTTCAACAAAAACATGAGCGCTTTTGTCGATTACAAAATCAATCAGTTGGATGATGATAACGCGCTTGGTCTGAATAACGACGACGTGGTTGCGGTAGGTCTGACCTATCAGTTCTGAGCAGGCGCCGGAGCGCGGCTTCTCATTCTGTGTCTGAAGCAAAGGCTGGCAATCGCCAGCCTTTTTCTTTCAGGTTCGTTGTCAGGCGGTCAGCTTGATTGGCTCATCGGCAAAGCCCGCCGCCGGTTTCAGGCCCAGCTCCAGTTCGGCCAGCGTGGCGACCAGGCGTTCGTGGAAATTACGCAGTGTCTCTTCCAGCCGCTGGTTGTTCTCTTTGCCTTTAATCGCAGAAGGCTTCCAGTTGCCCTCTTTATCGAACAGGCCGAAATGATATTCATAGGCAAAATGGTCCTGCTGTGCATCCAGCACCATCCACCAGCCCCAAAACTCGCGCAGTTCCGGAGCAGGTTTAACGTTGACGCAAACGGCCAGGCAGTCAAAGAAAAAGCGATTGTCTTCGCACTTCGCTTCACGGATATACGGCCCCAGTGCACCAAAACGCTTCATTAAGCGGCTTTTAGGATGTCCACTCGGTAACGACATTGTCAAATCTCCATTCATCAGCCTGTAAAAGCAAAGGGTTCAATATTAGCAGCGCAATCGCTTTGCCAACCAGTCAACAATATCACGTAATGCTTTATCAAAGTTATGCATTGCAGGCGAGCGCGCAATCGGCAACCGTTTCGCGTCGCCGGACGACCGCACAATCAGCGTTGACTCCTCTTCCGGACTGAAAACGTCGTCTGGCCACCAGGCAGAAAGCAGCGGCACCGGCGTGCGTCGGCCCAGCAATCCCTGCGTTTTTAACGAATAGCGATTCAGTTCGGCGCGAAGCGCGTCGTCAGAGGCGCTACGCATGCCAAGCCGACTGGCCAGTACATCCATATACATCGGCGGAATGCGATCCTGCAAGGCTGTTTCGCTCAGCAGGCTGTGTACGACCGGCCCGAGACAGGCAACGGCGCACAGACGCTGCGACTCCAGAAAAGCCATGCGCACCGCCACGTTGGCGCCAAAACGCAGGCCAAATGCCGCAACGCGGGTGTGATCAACCCAGGGAATATTTTCCAGATGGCGCAGCACCTGCTGATGCAGAAAGCTGGTGTCCTGCGTTAACGTCCACTTCGACGAGAAGCCCACGGAAGGCATATCGATGGTCAGCATCGCGATACCGCGCGGCGCAAGGTAGTCATGAAACAGGCGGTAGTGATCGGTTTGCAGCGCATCGAGGCTACCGCACATCAGCACGGTAGGATAAGGCGCGCTGACGCCGGAAGGCATATGCAGGAAGCCCACGATGGAACCGCCGTCAGCAACAGGAAACGTCAGCTCTTTCAGCTCGCCGGTCAGCCGACCGGTCGCTTCCTCATAGGCGCGGCTCGCCATCATCTGCGCCTGTTCGGCCAGTTCATCGCCTTTCAGATGCGGATACCCCGCCACGCCATACAGGTTGGCGGCATGAAGCCAGCAGCGCCCTGCCGCCTCGTCGCTGTCTGCATCAAAGGCCTTTTGCTGCCAGACCGCCGCCTGTTTTGACCACTCATAAATCCAGTTGCCGCCACGATAGCCCACCACCGTATCCAGCAGCGTCTCACGGGTGCGATCGGCGCTGCTGGCGGCGATCCTGGCCATCACTTCGCCCAGCTCCAGCGGCGGCAGTCCGCGCCAGCTCCACAGCATCCGGTTGATCATCCGGTACCAGCCGCGATGGCTTTCGCCTTCCAGCGCAGAAGAGACAGTCTGAAGAGGTTGATGTTGAATACGACGGATTAACGATGAGGTTTCGGGATGTTTAAAGCGAGGTTTGAACAGTTCTTCACTCAGATTTTTTGACGGCATGGCGTAACACTCCTCCAACGCACGGGTTCTGCGTAGTCTAACGCAGCATGGCTGGCGGTGGTAAGCGTAAAAACCACAACGCCCGGCAGAACCGGACGTTGTATTGATGTCGGTCAATCAGCTTTTCACAATCGGCGGGATATAAACCACGCCCATATCCCAGGGCTGCTCAATCCAGGTGTTCTGCGGAATGTCGACCACGTAGTCATCCACCAGCGGACGACCGGCCGGTTTGGCGAAAATGGTCACAAAACGCGCCTTCGGATACATGTCGCGGATCGCCTGCGCGGTACCGCCGGTATCGACCAGGTCGTCAATCACGATAAAACCTTCACCGTCGCCTTCCGCACGCTTCAGCACGGTCATTTCGCGCTGGTTGTCGTGGTCGTAGCTGGAGATGCAGACCGTATCCACATAGCGGATACACAATTCACGGGCCAGCAGAGAAGCAGGCACCAGACCACCGCGGCTGACCGCGATAATGCCTTTCCACTGCTCAACGGGTAGCAGGCGCTGAGCCAGTTTGCGGGCATGGATCTGAAGCATGTCCCAGGTGACGACGTATTTTTCGCTCATAAAGGAATCCCGACCAATGGTGTTGGCTTAAAATTTGTACAATGGGAGTGGTTGCGCGGAATTATAGAGATCTGAGCCGTCAAAAACCAGCGCTGACCTGAGTTTTTCCCGCTGCCCTTGAGCAACGACAGGCAAAGGGTGATATTCTTTGCCCATCGCGTCAGATTGACTGACGGGAGTTTCTCAACCGCTAATCATGCTTGCTATCCGCGGCCACTGCTGACCGGGGATGCTGACACAGGAGAGTTATCGTGTCTGAATTGTCTCAACTGTCGCCACAGCCGCTGTGGGATATTTTTGCCAAAGTCTGCTCTATTCCCCACCCGTCGTACCATGAAGAAGAGCTGGCGAACTTTATTTTGTCCTGGGCAAAAGAGCAGGGGTTCTGGGCCGAGCGCGATGCGGTGGGCAATATTTTGATCCGCAAACCGGCAACCCGCGGTCTGGAAAACCTGAAGCCTGTGGCGTTGCAGGCGCATCTTGATATGGTGCCGCAGAAGAATAACGACACCGTGCACGATTTCACCAAAGATCCGATTCAGCCGTGGGTGGATGGCGAATGGGTGAAAGCACGCGGCACCACGCTTGGCGCCGACAACGGCATTGGCCTCTCTTCCGCGCTGGCGGTGCTGGCGGACAAAAACGTCGAACACGGCCCGCTTGAAGTGCTGTTGACCATGACCGAAGAGACCGGCATGGTCGGCGCGTTTGGCCTCCAGCCCGGCTGGCTTCAGTCAGAGATCCTGATCAATACCGACTCTGAAGAAGAGGGCGAGATCTACATGGGCTGCGCGGGTGGCATCGACTTTACCGCCACGCTGCCGGTGGAGCGTGAAGCCGTCCCGGCGGGTTATCAGCATATTCAGCTCATCCTGAAGGGGCTGAAAGGCGGCCACTCCGGCTGCGATATTCACGTCGGACTTGGCAACGCCAACAAGCTGCTGGCGCGCTTCCTGTTTGCCCATGCGAAGACGTTGGATCTGCGTCTGGTCGATTTTACCGGCGGTACGCTGCGTAACGCTATTCCGCGTGAAGCTATCGCCTCGCTTGCCGTTCCTGCCGATAAGATCGATCAGTTGAAAAGCGCAGCGCTGAGCTATCTGGAAACGCTGCAAAACGAGCTGAGCCTGAAAGAGAAGAATATAAACCTGGTGGTCGAGAACGTCGCGGCTTCCGGCCAGGCGCTGACCGACGTCAGCCGCGATGCGTTTATTGCGCTGCTGAACAGCACGCCAAACGGCGTGATCCGCAACTCAGACGTGATGAAAGGCGTGGTGGAAACCTCGCTGAACGTCGGCGTGGTCAAGCTGGAGGAGAACCAGGCGGTAATCAACAGTCTGGTTCGCTCACTGATCGACAGCGGTAAAGAGTACCTGGTCGAGACGCTCACCGCGCTGGGCGAACTGGCTGGTGCGAAAACCGTCGCCAAAGGCAGCTACCCCGGGTGGCAGCCGGATGCCTCCTCACCGATGATGGCGCTGGTGAGCGACACCTATAAGAAGCTGTTTGACAGGACGCCGAACATTCAGGTGATCCACGCCGGACTGGAGTGCGGGCTGTTCAAAAAACCGTATCCGGACATGGATATGGTTTCTATCGGCCCGACCATCACCGGCCCTCACTCGCCGGATGAGCAGGTGCATATCGCAAGCGTCGGCCTGTACTGGCAGCTGCTGACCGCCCTGCTGAAGGCGATCCCCGCGAAGTAGATCGTGCCAACCGGCGTCGGCTATGAGGCAGACGCCGGTTTTTACAGCCCCAGCAGCAGTTGCCTCTCCAGTTGAGGATCGAGCAGCGTAACGTGCAGCCCGACCAGCCTGACCCCGCGCTCGCCACGCCGCTCCTCCCAGGTTTTCTTTGCCACCGCAATCATGTCGTCTTTATTCAGTACCGGCCAGACGTGCTCCTGGGTGGTTTGCTGGAAATCGTTGAACTTCAGCTTCACGCCCTGACGGGCAATCAGCTTGTCCGGCTTGATCTTCTCCAGTCGCCGTTCCAGCTCTTCATAGAGAAAATCGATAATTTCCAGACAGGCTTCCCAGCTATGGATATCTTCCGACAGCGTGCGTTCAACGCCGAGAGATTTGCGCAGGCGCTCGGTGATCACCGCCCGCTCGTCGATACCGTGACTGCGCTCCCAGATGACCCGACCAAATTTCCCGAAGCGTTTTAACAGCGTGGCCAGGTCGGTTTTCTGCACGTCGCCGCAGGAGAGCAGCCCCATCTCCTCCAGCTTCTTTGCCGTCACTTTGCCGACGCCGGGAATTTTCGCCAGCGGCAGCGTCAGCAGAAACGGCGCCATCTCGTCCGGCGTGATGACATATTGTCCGTCAGGCTTGTTAAGATCGGAGGCGATTTTGGCGAGGAATTTGACCGGCGCGATGCCTGCGGAGGCGGTCAGGTTCAGCTCATGGGCGATGGTGCGGCGGATCTCCTGCGCGATAAGCGTGGCCGAGCCCCGACAGTGATGGCTGTCGGACACGTCCAGATAGGCTTCATCCAAAGAAAGCGGTTCAATCAGCGAGGTAAAACGGGAAAAGATTTCACGAATGTGCGCGCTGGCCTCTTTATAGGCGTCAAAGCGACCGGGGATCACTTTCAGGTGAGGGCAAAGCTTCAGCGCCATCGCCGTGGACATCGCGCTGTGTACGCCATATTTTCGCGCCGGGTAATTTGCGGTGCTGATGACGCCGCGCTTGAGATGGCTGCCCCCGATAGCAATGGGAATATTGCGCAACGCAGGATCGTCACGCATTTCTACTGCGGCAAAAAAGCAGTCCATATCAACGTGAATGATCTTGCGCATGCCCCCTCCGTCATCACTGGATAAGTATACAGTTAATCAGACCGTTTTCAATCTCTCAGTGCAACGTCAAAGCGCAGCGGCAGGGATTTTTGATCGCTTTTTATGCGTATTTTCACCGTCGCTCTCTTGATAAAAAAACAGACAATGCTAATGTGGCGCTGCAATTAAGGACTTTTCCTATATTGCCAGTTAAAGGCGTCTCCGACGCTGTCTCCAACCCTCTTTTAAGGGAAACAGAATGGGCAAAATCGCACTGCTGTTTGCGATGTTTTTAATGCCAGCCGTTGTTTTTGCCAGCGAACCGACCGCACCGGTTCTGCCGCTGGCTCCGGTCAGCAAAGAATTAAAGAAACAGTTACTTGGCACGCCTGTCTATATTCAGATCTTCAAAGAAGAGCGCACGCTTGAGCTGTATGGCAAAATCGGCACCGAGTATCGTTTGATCGACAGCTATCGGATCTGTAATTTTTCCGGTGGCCTGGGGCCAAAGCGACGTCAGGGTGATTTTAAAAGCCCGGAAGGATTCTACAGCGTCGGGCTTTCCCAGTTGAAGCCGGACAGCCGCTTTTATCGCGCGATCAACGTTGGCTTCCCCAATGAATACGATCGCCAGCAGGGTTACGAAGGTAAGTACCTGATGATCCACGGCAGCTGCGTCTCTATCGGCTGCTATGCGATGACCGATACCTACATTGAAGATATTTATCGCTACGTGGAAGCAGCGCTGCGTAACGGTCAGCCACGCGTGGACGTCAGCATTTACCCGTTCCGCATGACCGACAGCAACCTGCAACGCCACCGCAACTCGGTCTACTACAGTTTCTGGCGGCAGCTTCAGCCGGGCTACGCGCAGTTTGTAAAAACGCGCCTGCCACCTGCTGTCAGCGTTAGCGACGGTCGCTACGTGATGGGCAGCGCAGGCAGTACCTTTACGGATCGCTCAGCGTTGGCGCTCACCGAGACAAAATAACGTCCAGTCGCCTGGCGCAATTTTGTGCCAGGTTTCGTTAGCGGTCAGCGGCTGAGTCGCGATTACCGTGACCACGTCGTTCGGCGTGGTCTGCTTCTGAAAATCAATTTCCACATCCTGATCCAGCAACGTCGCCTTGCCGAACGGTGCCCGCCGGGTGATCCAGAACAGATTGGTTGAGCAGTACGTCATCAGAAATTGTCCATCCGACAGCAGCATATTAAACACGCCCTTTTTACGCAGCTCCGCCGCCAGTTCGGCAATGTAGCGAAAAACCGCCGGCCAGTTGCCCGGCGTGCGCGGATAGCGCAGGGTCAGCTGGTGCAGCAGCCAGCAAAAAGCGTGTTCGCTGTCGGTTTCCCCGACGGGACGGAACTGCCCGGTATCAAGACGTCGGTAGCCTTTTAGCTGGCCGTTGTGTGCGAACGTCCAGTTACGCCCCCACAGCTCGCGCGTAAACGGATGCGTGTTTTCCAGCGACACCTTGCCGCGATTGGCCTGACGAATGTGCGCCACCACCGAGCAGGATTTAATCGGATACTCCTGCACCAGGCGCGCAACAGGCGAGTTGAAGCTGGGCTGAGGATCTTTGAATGTGCGACAGCCTTTTCCCTCATAAAAGGTAATGCCCCAGCCGTCCTTATGCGGGCCGGTTCCTCCGCCGCGCTGAACCAGCCCGGTAAAGCTGAAGCAGATATCGGTCGGAACGTTCGCGCTCATCCCGAGCAGTTCGCACATAGCGCTACCTCGCAAACAATGCCCCGCGCACGGGGCGGCAAAAGGATTATTTAACCATCTCTTTTTCAACCAGCAGCATCAGGATATGGATCACTTTGATATGGATCTCCTGAATACGATCGGCGTAACCGAAGTGCGGGACGCGAATTTCCACGTCGGCCAGACCATCCATTTTTCCGCCGTCTTTGCCGGTCAGCGCAATCACCTTCATGCCCTGCGCGCGCGCGGCTTCAATGGCTTTCAGCACGTTGGCCGAGTTGCCGGAGGTGGAAAGACCAAGCAGTACATCGCCCGATTTGCCCACCGCTTCCACGTAGCGCGAGAAGACAAACTCATAGCCAAAATCGTTACTGACGCAGGAGAGATGGCTGACGTCAGAGATGGCAATCGCCGGATAGCCGGGGCGATTCTCACGATAGCGGCCGGTCAGCTCTTCTGCAAAATGCATGGCATCGCAGTGTGAACCGCCGTTTCCGCAGGAGAGCACCTTGCCGCCCGCTTTGAAAGCATCTGCCAGCAGCACCGCCGCGCGCTGGATGGCGTGAATATTGGCTTCGTCGCTGAGAAAGTTACTGAGCGTTTCAGCGGCTTCGTTGAGCTCGGCGCGAATGATGTCCTGATACATAGGGGAGTCCTTTAAGAGTGAGGTCAGATTTAGTTTAACAACCCGGACGAAGCGCGAAAAGCGCCTTTCCGGTTGGGCTGTCACATTGACATTAAGTGCGCGCGGAATGTGACCCACGTTGTAATTATTATGTAAATGCATTGCTAAGCAAATGCATCTCATCTAAATCTGTAGCCAACAGGTCAGACCTCTTACTAGATGATGGAGATTTTTATGATGCTTCTCAGTTGCGTTGCAACACTTGTGCTGATTGGCGTGCTGTTTTATCACCGCATCAGCCTGCGGCTCAGCAGTCTGATCCTGCTGGTCTGGACGGTGGCCTGGGCGCTGGCGCACGTCTGGACGATGTGGATGGTGATCCCGGTGGCGCTGCTGCTGCTGCCGTTTAACCTCTCCTCATTGCGCCAGTCACTGTTCTCAAAACCGATGCTGAAAACCTTTCAGAAAGTGATGCCGCCGATGTCCCGCACAGAAAAAGAGGCGATTGAAGCAGGCACCACCTGGTGGGAAGGCGAGCTGTTTCGCGGCGCGCCGGACTGGCAGAAGCTGCACAATTATCCGCAGCCGCGTCTGACCGCCGATGAGCAGGCGTTTCTGGATGGCCCGGTTGAAGAGGCCTGCCGCATGGCGAACGACTTCGCCATCACGCACGAAATGGCCGATTTGCCGCCTGAGCTGTGGGCGTACCTGAAAGAACAGCGCTTTTTCGCCATGATCATTAAGAAAGAGTACGGCGGACTGGCATTCTCAGCGTATGCGCAGGCGCAGGTGTTGCAAAAGCTGGCGGGCGTCTCCGGCATCCTGGCCATTACCGTAGGCGTGCCGAACTCACTCGGCCCCGGTGAACTGCTTCAGCACTACGGAACGGAAGCACAGAAAAATCATTATCTGCCGCGTCTGGCCAGGGGCGACGAAATCCCCTGCTTTGCGCTGACCAGCCCGGAAGCCGGCTCCGATGCCGGTGCCATCCCGGACACCGGCGTGGTGTGTATGGGCGAATGGCAGGGCGAACGCGTGCTGGGCATGCGCCTCACCTGGAACAAACGTTATATCACGCTGGCACCGGTCGCTACCGTCCTCGGCCTCGCGTTTAAGCTCTCCGATCCCGAACATCTGCTGGGCGAGACGGAAAACCTGGGCATTACCTGCGCGCTGATCCCGGCACACACGCCGGGCGTGGAGATCGGCAAACGCCACTTCCCGCTGAACGTACCTTTCCAGAACGGCCCGACGCGCGGTAACGATATTTTTGTCCCAATTGATACCATTATTGGCGGGCCGAAAATGGCCGGTCAGGGCTGGCGGATGCTGGTTGAATGCCTCTCCGTCGGACGCGGCATCACTCTGCCCTCCAATTCCACCGGCAGCGTCAAAAGCATTGCGCTGGCCATCGGCGCCTATGCGCATATTCGCCGCCAGTTTCGTCTGCCCATCGGCAAAATGGAGGGCATCGAAGAGCCGCTGGCACGCATTGCCGGTAATGCCTGGGTGATGGACGCCGCCGCTTCATTAATTACCTACGGCATCGTGCAGGGCGAAAAACCGGCGGTGCTCTCTGCTATTGTGAAATACCACTGTACCCATCGTGGGCAGCGCGCCATTCTGGATGCGATGGATATTGCTGGCGGCAAAGGCATTATGCTCGGCAAAAGCAACTTCCTGGCCCGCGCCTACCAGGGCGCGCCTATTGCCATCACCGTGGAAGGCGCCAATATTCTGACGCGCAGCATGATCATCTTTGGCCAGGGCGCGATCCGTTGCCATCCGTATGTGCTGACAGAGATGGCCGCCGCGCACAATCACGATCTGCACGCGTTTGACAACGCGCTGTTCAGCCACGTCGGACACGTCGGGAGTAACGTGGCGCGCAGCCTGTGGCTTGGACTGACCGGCGGCCGCACCAGCCGCACGCCGACCCGCGACGTGACCGCCCGCTACTATCAGCATCTGAACCGCCTGAGCGCCAACATGGCGCTGCTGGCCGACATGTCGATGTCGGTGTTGGGCGGAAGCCTGAAGCGTCGTGAGCGCATCTCTGCCCGCCTGGGCGACGTGCTCAGCCAGCTCTATCTGGCCTCGGCGGCGCTGAAACGCTATGAGGACGAAGGCCGCAACGAAGCGGATCTGCCGCTGCTGCATTGGGGCGTGCAGGATGCGATGTATCAGGCCGAAACGGCGGTGGAAGCGCTGCTGCGTAATTTCCCGAATCGACTGGTTGCCGGTCTGCTCCACGCGGTGATTTTCCCGACCGGTCGCCACTGCCGTGAGCCGTCCGATCGCCTCGATCACCAACTGGCACGCATTCTGCAACTGCCTTCCGCCACCCGCACGCGTCTTGGGCGCGGGCAGTACCTGACGCCGTCTGAGCACAATCCTGCGGGGCAGCTGGAAGAGGCGCTCAGTCACGTTATGGCGGCGGAGGTTATTCACGATCGCCTGTGTAAGGAGCAGAAGAAGCCGCTGCCGTTTACCCGGCTGGACGAGCTGGCAAAACGCGGGCTGGCGGAAAAATGGCTCAATGATGAAGAAGCCGCGGTGCTGATCCGTGCGGAAGCCAGCCGCCTGCGCGCCATCAACGTCGATGAGTTTGAGGCGGATGCGCTGGCAACGCAGCCGGTAAAGATGATGGAGCAGGAAAGAAAAACTGAGGCGGCCTAGCGCGTTGCGCTGAAGTATGAGGGAATAACGCCCCGCCGAAAGGCGGGGGGTTTCGTTTATCCGTTCTGCCTGACGCGGGCGATCAGCGCATCAATATCGTCGATCTGATGTGCCGCGAGGATCAGCGTTCTGCCCAGCGTTATCGCCTGACGCACGCACTCGATCTTCATCGTTTCATCGTCAATTTCTTTAATATCCGCCACCTGCGACATGCCCACCGTACGACGGATCAGCTCTGTACCGCAGAAGCCCAGCGTGTCCTGCCAGATTTTACGCATGAAGGCGTCACCATAGCCGGGATACGCCAGCGCGCGGTCGCGTGAATTTTCCGCCGCCAGCGCCAGGAAGCGTTCAGAGAAGCGCCGCCACAGTCTGCGCACGTCATTAAGGCGCTTTTCGCGCGCATCGGCGGCTTCCCGCGGCACCAGCAGGCCCGGCAGCGCGCAGTAGTTAAGCAGCAGATTACCCAGCGCACTGCCCACGTCGAAACCTATCGGGCCGTAATAGCCAAACTCCGCATCGATGACCTTCAGCGTATTGTCACCCACGAATATCGATCCGCTGTGCACGTCGCCGTGGAGCAGCGCCTCAGCGTTGGACAGAAACCGGTGCTTCAGCGCCGCGACGTTCAGCCGCAGCGCGTCATCGGTGCGCAGCGAGGCTACCAGCGGCTCCAGCGCGCGCGGATAGCCATTGCGTTCATGCACCTCATAGGGTTCGTTAAAAAACAGCTCTTCCGTGATGTCGCACAGTTCCGGGTTGGTAAAGCGCGCGACATCCGCCTTCTTCTGATGCGGATGCTGGAAAAAATCGGAGGTGTGAAACAGCGTCTTCGCCAGATACTCGCCGAGCTGCGCGGCAGCCTGCGGATAGTCCACGCCTTTTACCTGCTCGCCGCGCCAGATGGCAAGGCTGGAGAGATCCTCCATCACCATCACCGCTAACTGCGGATCGTAGTGCAGGATTTTTACCGTATGTTCCGGGCAGAACTGACCATGTATATTGAGCACTTCGGCTTCAATGCGTGCGCGATCGAGCGTCAGCGGCCAGGATTCCCCGACGCAGCGGACATAAGGGAGGGCCTGCTTGATGATGATTCGGCTGATGCCCTTCGTGTCGAAAATTTTAAACACCAGATTGAGGTTGCCATCACCCACCTCAAGGGAATCCACCAGATCCGCCACGCCGCCAAACTGGCGCGCGTATTCAACGGCATCTGCTGCGGTGAACGTACGGTATTGCGACATTGCCTGCCCCTCTTCGATCGCGATGAATCCAACAATTCTTTTAATATAAGCCGTTCAGACGTCTATACTTCCGAAAGGCATGTTGGCACAATATGCCGCAATAACGCAACCAGGATTTAACGTTCATGCAGACTTTGCAAACCACCAGCTTACGAATTCGTGACAACCAACTCTGGATACTCGATCAGCAGGCGCTGCCGCAAAAAACGATCTGGTGTCCAACGCCCGGTGTCGCTGACCTGGTAGAACATATCAAAACGCTGCGGGTTCGTGGCGCACCGCTGATTGGCCTCTCCGCCAGCCTGCTGCTGGCCCTGCTGGCAGAAAACGGCATGGCGAAAGCGGAACTCGCCAGCTCGCTGGAAATCCTCCGCGCCGCTCGCCCCACCGCCGTGAATCTGATGAACAATCTCGATCGCATGAAGCTTGCGCTGGCGCAGGACAATTATGTCACCGCCCTGACGTTTGAAGCGCTGCGCCTGGTGGAGGAAGATCGCGCGCTGTGCGATAAAATTGCCGCTCATGGTGCCCAACTGATCGCGCCCGGCAGCCGTCTCCTCACCCACTGCAACACCGGCGGCCTGGCAACGGCCGGCGTGGGGACGGCGCTGGGTGTTATTTCGCGCGGCTGGCAGGATGGCCGCGTTGAGAAAGTCTGGGTGGATGAAACCCGCCCGCTTCTTCAGGGCGGCCGCCTGACGGCATGGGAGCTCGGCGAACTCGGCGTGCCTTATCGGCTTATTTGTGACAGCATGGCCGCCAGCCTGATGGCGCAAAAGCAGGTCGATGCGATTTGGGTCGGCGCCGACCGCATCGCCGCCAACGGCGACGTGGCGAACAAAATTGGCACCTACAGCCTGGCGGTACTGGCGCATTTTCACGGCATTCCGTTTTACGTTGCCGCGCCGCATACCACGCTCGATCCCGCCTGTCCCAACGGTGCCGCCATCCCTATTGAGCAGCGCGCCGCGACCGAAGTCACCGGCGTTGCCGGCAGCTTTGGCGACGTTCGCTGGGCGCCGGACGATGCGCAGGTCTATAACCCGGCCTTTGACGTCACGCCCGCCGCGCTGATCGCGGGCTGGGTGCTGGACACCGGCGTGGTCACCGCAGCGCAGGTTGAGGCAGGCGTGTTTCAGCCAGCCCGATAACGCATTGACCTACGGCAGGCGTGGATAGGCATCGGCAATCGCATCGCCGGTAAAGTTTGCTATCCAGCCTTCCTGATTATCAAAGATGCGTATAGCGGTAAAATGGGGCGCCGATCCCATGTCGAACCAGTGCGGCGTCCCGGCTGGCACGGAGATCAGATCGTTCTTCTCGCAGAGGATCTGGTAAACGTGTCCGTCGAGATGCAGACAAAACAACCCGGAACCTTCAACAAAGAAGCGGACTTCGTCTTCGCCGTGCGTGTGCTCGGAGAGAAACTTAGTACGCAGCGTCTCTTTCTGCGGATTGTCCGCCCGCATGCTGATGACGTCCCAGCTCTGATAGCCTTTTTCAGCCACCAGCCGGTCAATTGCGTGCTGATAGGCGGTGATCACCGTTTCCGGCGCGGGATCTTTACCTAAATCGCGATCCGCTTCCCATCGCTCAAACCGCACCGCTTTCGCATTCAGCTTCTGGCGTATCTCTTCGGCATCGGTGCTGTGCCAGATCGGTTTGGTGGCTTCAATATCGGTAAAAATAGTCAGTGCACTCATAAAGCAAACGGCTCCAGGGTTATCTGATCAAAACGGTTTACCTGACGATGGCGGCTCTGCTCATCCGCGTCGTCACGCAGTAACTGTAAGGTATGCCAGCCCGCCTCTTTAGCGGCATCCAACTCCTGACGCATATCTGATAAAAACAGCAGCGTATTCGCCGGCAGGTTGATCTTTCCGGCAATGTTGCGATAGGACGTCGTTTCTCGCTTGGCGCCGACGTGCGTATCGAAATAGCCGCTGAAGAGACCAGTAATATCACCCTCATCGCTGTAGCCAAATAACAATTTTTGCGCAGCGACGGAGCCGGAGGAATAAATATATAAATCAATGCCCTGCTGCTTCCAGCTGGTCAGCGACGGCAGCACGTCAGGATAGAGATGGCCGGTAAAGCTGCCGTTGAGGTAGCCATCACGCCAGATCATGCCCTGAAGCGCCTTCAGCGCCGTAGACTTGCGATCTTCATCCATAAAGCCAAACAGCACGGCGATCAGATCCTCCACCGTCGCCTGCGGCCGGGCGATTTCGTCCCGCAGATCGCTTAACGCCTGCGCCACGTCTTCGCGGTGCTGAAAGGCGGCAATGAACGCGGCGAGGTTTTCACGCGCATAGGGAAACAGCACGTTGTGGACAAAGCGGATATCGCTGGTGGTGCCTTCAATATCGGTAACAATGGCGCGGATCATCTGGCCTCCAGCACGCGGCGTTGTAGTTCACACTGGAAAAGAAACTCCAGCCCTTCAAGATGGCGACGCGCTTCCTGCACGTCCCTGCCCCAGCAGGTGAGGCCGTGGCCGCGCAGCAAAAAACCATAGCGCAGCGGCGAGGTTTCGGCGTAATGCGCAATGCGTCCTGCCAGTGCATCAATATCCTGATCGTTATCGAAAAGCGCAAGGGCCACGCGATTGAGATGCGAGTGCTGTCCGGCCAGCGTTTTCTGCATTTCATAACCTTGCAGAATCAGTGCGGCACTCTTCTCAACGCGTGAGAGCACGGTCGAGTTGACCGTATGCGTGTGCAGCACCGCGCCCGCATCAGGAAAGAGCCGATATATCAGCGTGTGCAGGCCGGTTTCGGCAGAGGGCTTACGCCCTGACGGCACCGCGTTTGTCGCAATCGCCACCTGAATAAAGTCATTGCGCGTCAGCGCACCTTTGTCTTTGCCGGATTCGCTGAGCAGGCAAAATTCCGCGTCCTGACGCACCGACATATTGCCGCCGGTGGCAGGCGCCCAGCCTTTTTCGCCAATCCAGTGGCAGGCTGCCACCAGCTGATCTAACTGTGAACTCAAGGTCATACCGCTCCTTATCATAGCCCGTCCGCCTGAACCGACAGGGCATTTAGACGTCTAAGCGTCTCGATTGCCAAATAGTAGCATCGCGGCTATAGTGGCAGCAATACAGAGCGTAAATCCCGCGCCGAAGGATGACTATTCATGAGCCAGACTCACCTGATCCCTGAGAGCAAATTGCCCGCTCTCGGCACCACTATTTTTTCGCAGATGAGCGCGCTCGCCCAGCAGCACAACGCCATCAATCTGTCGCAAGGTTTTCCCGATTTCGACGGCCCCGACTATCTTAAATCGCGCCTGGCGCACCATGTCAGTACGGGCGCGAACCAGTATGCGCCCATGGCGGGCGTGCAGCCGCTGCGCGACGCGATTGTCGCAAAGACGGCGGAACTTTATGGCTACCGGCCGGACAGCACGACCGGGGTGACCGTGACCGCAGGCGCAACCGAAGCGCTCTATGCCGCGATCACCGCGCTGGTTCGGCCTGGCGATGAGGTGATCTGCTTCGATCCCAGCTACGACAGCTACGCGCCTGCGGTGACGCTGGCGGGCGGCGTTATGAAGCGCATCGCACTGCAACCGCCGTCGTTTCGCGTTGACTGGCAGGCCTTCGCCACGCAGCTCTCCTCCCGCACCCGGTTAGTCATTCTGAATACGCCGCACAATCCTTCCGCCACCGTCTGGCAGAAAAGCGATTATGCGTCGCTGTGGCAGGCCATTCGCGCGCAGGAAATCTATGTGCTGAGCGATGAGGTTTACGAACACATCTGTTTTGCCGACGACGGCCACGCCAGCGTGCTGGCGCACCCTGAACTGCGTGCGCGCGCCATTGCGGTGTCCTCGTTTGGTAAAACCTTCCATATGACCGGCTGGAAAGTGGGTTACTGCGTGGCGCCCGCCGAGTTAACGGCGGAAATTCGTAAGGTGCATCAGTATCTGACCTTCGCGGTAAACACGCCCGCACAGCTGGCGCTGGCGGATATGCTGAACGCCGAGCCTGAGCACTATCGACAATTACCCGCATTTTACCGTGCGCGGCGCGATCGTTTTGTGCAGGCATTGTCGAAAAGCCGCCTCAAGGTGCTGCCCTGTGAAGGCACTTATTTTCTGCTCGCCGACTACAGCGCCGTTTCCGATCTGGACGACGTGGCGTTCTGCCAGTGGCTGACCACGGAGGTTGGCGTGGCGGCGATCCCGCTGTCGGTATTCTGCGCCGATCCTTTCCCCCATAAGCTGATCCGGCTGTGCTTCGCCAAACAGGAAGCCACGCTGGACGCCGCCGCGGAGCGCCTGTGTCAACTTTAAACCTTACCGTGCTGCAACAGCCGCTGGCGTGGATGGAAGGCGAAGCCAATCTGCGTCACTTTGATACGCTGCTGGCCGGCCTGCACGGGCGCGACCTGATTGTGCTGCCGGAAATGTTCACCACCGGCTTTGCGATGGAGGCGGCGAAAAGCTCGCTGCCTGAAGCGCGGGTCGCAGAGTGGCTGCACGAGAAAGCCCGCACGGCCGACGCGCTGGTGGGCGGCAGCGCCGCGATTCAGACAGCGGACGGTGCCGTCAATCGCTTTCTGCTGGTCGAGCCAAACGGCCGTGTTCACCGTTACGATAAACGGCATCTGTTCCGCATGGCCGATGAGCATCATCATTACCTGGCCGGCAGCCGCCGTGAGATCGTCGAATGGCGCGGCTGGCGCATTCTGCCGCAGGTTTGTTACGATCTGCGCTTTCCGGTCTTTTCCCGCAACCGCAATGACTACGATTTGGCGCTTTACGTCGCCAACTGGCCCGCGCCGCGCGCCGCTCACTGGCAGGCGCTGCTGCTGGCCCGCGCCATTGAGAATCAGGCCTGGGTGGCGGGCTGCAACCGCGTGGGCCGCGACGGTAACGACCATCACTACAGCGGCGACAGCCGGATCATCAACCCGCAGGGCGATATCGTGGCAGCGGGCGAGCCTCATCAGCCTGCCGTGCTTCATGCTGAACTGTCACTTGAAGCACTTCGCGATTATCGCCAACGCTTTCCGGCGTGGCGCGATGCGGACGCGTTTTATTTTTAACGCTTACGTCCCCCTGCGCGTTTGCGCCGGGGGAAGATAGTGCGAGGGAGACTGCCCGGTCACCCGGCGGAACATGGTCGAAAATGACGAGCCGCTTTCATAACCCATCTCCAGCGCGATAACGTTCACCGCCTCGCCTTCCACCAGCCGCGCCAGCGATACCACCACGCACGCTCTTTGTCGCCAGGCAGAGAATGACAACCCCGTTTCACGCCTGAAATGACGCCGGAAGGTGCTTTCACTCATAAAAAGATCGGCGGCCCAGTCAACCGATGCGGCCTGTACCGACGGCCTGTTCAGGAAGCGATGACACTTCAGCAGCAGCCTTTTCTCCTGCGGCAGCGGAATGTCAAAAGCACGGCGGGGCATGGTCGCCATTTCAGCTAACAGCAGCGTCATCAGCGCGCAATCGCGCTGCGTCTCGTAAAGAGGGGGAAGATCTACCGCCTCAATCAGCAACTGACGCAGCAGCGAAGAGACAGCAATGATTTTACAGGCGTTCCCCATGTTCAGATCGTCCGCTTTTGCCGGTTCGATATACAGGCTGCGGGTGGTGACGCCCATAAATTTCACACGATGCTCCATGCCGGACGGGAGCCAGACCGCATGCTGCGGCGGCACAATCCAGCAGCCGCTGTCGGTCATCACTTCCATCAGGCCCGTCGCCCCATAGAGCAGCTGCGCCCGCCGGTGGCGGTGTTTCGACAGCAGATAGCCGCCGGGATAGTCATTTCCCAGCGCCACCACGTCCCGCTTAAGGTTGTCATGATCGTCAATATGGACGTTACGCATCAGCTCGTCAGCCTTTATTTTGACCGTTTCGCAAGGGTAAATGAGCGGGCCGAAAATGGGAAGCCGGAGGGGCAGACGGTATGCTTGCCGCCACTATTTTCTTCTGTACAGGGCAGGCGAAATGAGCGACATCGTGATAATTGTGCTGGCCGGTGTTGCAACCGGTATGACGACCGTTTTATTTGGGTTTGGCGGGGGTTTTGTGGTTGTTCCCTTCGTGTATCGCTTTATCTCGCATCATGGCGGTGACGCCGTGGCGGGCCAGGCGATGCATATTGCGGTGGCCACCTCGACGGCGGTGATGGTGCTGAATGCCTCGCTGGCGAGCTACAAAAACTGGAAAGCGGGAACGCTGCTTGCGGAAACGCTCTGTCCACTGATCTTCTTTATTGTACCCGGCGCGCTTCTTGGCGCATTGCTGGCAGGCGCGCTGCCGGATAACCGCATCAGGATGCTTTACATTCTTTATATGCTTTTCACCGTGGCGGATTGTCTGCTGCGAAAAGGTTTTTTCATGCAGCGGGAGAAAAAACGCCTTTCTTCATTTACCGCGAGCGCAGGCGGCGTGGTTATTGGCACGGTTGCCGCCCTGCTCGGCGTGGGCGGCAGCGTGATGACCGTGCCGCTGCTTCGACGTCACGGCTACGCGATGCAGCACTGCATCAGTGCGGCAAATCCGCTTTCTGTGCCCGTCGCCGTGGTTGCTTCACTGGTTTACATTTTCAGCGCGCCGGATGGCATGCCTGAAAACGGCTACCTCGGGTACATTAACCTGCAAATTCTGGGGCTGCTGATCGTGACCGGCTTTGCGGGCATTGCCTTTACCCGCAAGTTCATTCCGCCGGTGCCGGATTTACTCCACGCCCGCATCTACATCCTGCTGCTGACGGGCGTCACCATCGCGATATCACTCTGATAAGTCAGTGCGCGCCCGCGACCTCAATCACGGCTTGCAGGTAAGCCTGAACCGCCAGCGCAACGTCGCTTTCCTGCACCGATTCGTCGGGATGGTGACTGACGCCGCCCGCGCAACGCACGAAGAGCATGCCCACCGGCCAGCGCGCAGCAATGGCAATAGCATCGTGTCCCGCACCGCTGGGCAGCGACAGGCTGCGCCCCTGCACGCCGGTTACCGCGCGGCGCAGCGCCGCCTGTAGCGTGTCGTCGCAGCGCGTGGCGGCAATCTGATAATACTGCTCGGCGTTGAAGTTCAGCCCGCGCCGCTGGGCTATCGCCTCGCCCTGCGTCAGCAGTTCGGCAAGCAGCGTCGCCAGCGCGTCGTCGTCCGGGCCGCGCACGTCAAGGCTGAGCGAAACCTCGCCAGGAATGACGTTTACCGCGCCGGGCGCACAGTGCAGCGCGCCCACCGTGGCGACCAGCTGCGGGCCGTGCGCGGCGGTGGCCTGCTCGATAAATACCATCCATTCTGCGGCAGCGGCCAGCGCGTCGCGACGGTGCGCCATCGGCACCGTGCCGGCGTGCCCGGCTTCGCCGAGAAAACGGCAGTTCAGTCGGCGCGCACCGTTGATGGCGGTCACCACGCCCAGCGCCAGCCCCTCCTGCTCCAGGCTTGGCCCCTGTTCTATATGCAGTTCCAGATAGGCCATGATCTCGTCGGGTTTTCGCGCCGCCTGCTGCACGTTGTGCGCGCTGAAACCCACGTCGCTCATCGCCTGTTCCACGGTGATACTGTTGCCGTCACGGTGAGTCAGCCAGCTTTCCGGCCAGCTCCCGGTGATACCGCGACTGCCCAGCAGAGTGATGCCAAAGCGCGTGCCCTCTTCATCGGCAAAACCAATAATTTCAATGGCATGTGGCAGGCGCGTCCCGCTGGCGTTGAGCGCGTGCACGATTTCGATGGCGCTCAGCACGCCCAGCATGCCGTCGTAACGGCCCGCATCGCGCACGGTATCAAGGTGTGATCCCAGCAGCAGCGCAGGCGCGCCTGGCGTGCTGGCTTCGTAGCGCCCGCAGATGTTGCCGACGCTGTCCTGCCAGACGCGCATGCCCGCCGCGCGCATCCATTCGCCGGTCAGCGCATTGGCCCGCAGGTGTTCCGGCGAAAGATAAACGCGCGTCAGCCCGTCCGGCGCTTCGCTGATCGCCGCCAGCGCATCACAGCGCGCCATCACCCTCGCTGCCGCCCGTGCGGCGTCTGCCGCATTCATCAGGCGCTCCCGTTTGCGTAGTGATCCCAGGCAGCCTGCATCGCCGCGCCCTGCGGCGTTTTAAAGCCCAGCCGGGTGAGCACGGACTCCAGCGCACTGAGCGTCATCATCACGCACTCTTTGCGCGCGTTATAGCCCATAGTGCCAATGCGCCAGACCTTACCGTGCAGCGGGCCAAACGAGGTGCCGATTTCAATGCCGAAGTCTTCCAGCATTACTTTGCGCACGCTGTCGCCGTTGATGCCCGGTGGAATGCACACGCCGAGCACGTTGTTCATTTTGTGTTTCAGGTTGCCGAAGGTGTCCAGTCCCATGCCCTGGATGCCTTTCAGCATCGCGTCGCCGTGCAGCTTATGGCGGGCGATGCCGTTTTCCAGCCCTTCCTCAAGGATCAACCGGGCGCATTCGCGCGCGCCGAACAGCGCGCTGGTGGCTTCGGTGTGGTGGTTAAGCCGCTCCGGCCCCCAGTAATCCATGATCATGCCCAGATCGAAATAGTTCGACCAGATCATCTCTTCGTCGCCATCCTGATGATCGGCGGTGCGAATGCCCTCTTCCACGCATTTACGCCTGCGGATCGCCGCCTCCATCTGCGGACTGAGCGTCACCGGCGAGGTGCCGGACGGCCCGCCAAGGCATTTCTGCATGCCTGCGGAAACCGCATCCAGCCCCCAGGCATCGGTTTCCAGCGGATTGCCCGCCAGCGAGGCGGTGGCGTCGGTATAGAACAGCGCGCCATATTGTCTGCACAGCGCGCCGAGCGCCTCCAGCGGCTGAAGCATGGTGGTTGAGGTGTCGCCCTGCACGGTCAGCAGCATGCGCGGCCGCACGGTTTTCAGCGCGTCTTCGATGCGATCGGGAGTGAACACCTCGCCCCACGGCGCTTCAATGGTATGAACTTCCGCGCGACAGCGACGGGCGATTTCGCACAGCAGATGGCCGAAACGGCCAAAAACCGGCACCAGCACTTTGTCGCCGGGTCGAATGGCCGACAACAGAATCGCCTCGATGCCCGCGCGCGAGGTGCCGTCCACCAGCAGCGTCCAGCGGTTTTCGGTGCGAAACACGCCGCGATAGAGCGCCATCACCTCGTTCATGTAGTGCGTCATCGCCGGATCGTACTGGCCGAGTAGCTGGCTGGACATGGCGCGCAGCACGCGCGGATCGGCATTGATCGGGCCGGGCCCCATCAGCAGGCGCGGCGGCGGATTAATTTGTGGGTAGTGGGTGATATCCATCCGTTCTCTCCTTCTTTTTGATACTCAGAGTCAGCTCAGACCGCGCACGGACGAGATAAACTGCTTCAGTTCCGGGGTTTGCGGACTGGCGAACAGCGCTTTGCTCTCGCCCTGCTCCCGGACACGGCCCTCATGCATAAATACCACGCGATCGCCCACTTCCCGGGCGAAATTCATTTCATGCGTCACCAGGATCAGGGTCATGCCCTCTTTCGCCAGCTGCTCCAGCACCTTCAGCACTTCGCCAACCAGTTCCGGATCCAGCGCCGAGGTGATTTCGTCGCAGAGCAGCACTTTGGGGTTCATCGCCAGCGCGCGGGCAATCGCCACGCGCTGTTGCTGACCACCGGACAGGCTGGAAGGATAGTAATCCATGCGATCGCCAAGCCCGACCTTTTCCAGCATGCGCGCCGCCAGTTCGCGACACGCGGTTTCTTTCTTCTTCAGTACCCGACGCGGCGCCAGCATCACGTTTTCCAGCGCGGTCATGTGCGGAAACAGGTTACAGTTCTGAAACACCATGCCGATGGAGCGGCTGATTTCGCGCGCCTGCGCATCGCGGTGGGTAATGGTCATGCCGCCCAGCTTGATGCTGCCATCCTGATAGGCTTCCAGGCCGTTGATACAGCGCAACAGCGTGCTTTTACCTGAGCCGCTGCGGCCAATAATCGAGACCACCTCGCCCATGTCGATATCAAGATCCACGCCTTTCAACACATGGTTCTCGCCGTAGTATTTCTGCACCTGATTAATGGTGATGAGCGGCATTGAATTTCTTCTCCAGGTACTTGCTGTATCGCGACAGCGGATAACAGATCAGGAAATAGCCGAGCGCCACCAGTCCGAACACTTTAAAAGGTTCGAAGGTGACATTATTGAGGATCGTTCCGGCGCGGGTCAGCTCGACAAAACCGATGATCGAGGCCAGCGCGGTGCCTTTCACCACCTGCACGGCAAAGCCGACGGTCGGCGCAATGGCGATGCGCAACGCCTGGGGCAGCACCACGCGAAACAGCGCCTGTCCCACGCTCAGCCCAAGACATCGGCAGGCTTCCCATTGCCCTTTGGGCAGCGCGCGAATGCTGCCGAACCAGATATCCACCAGAAAGGCGCTGGTGTAAAACGTTAACGCCAGCGAGGCGGCCGTCCACGGCGACACGTCGATACCAAACAGCGCCACGCCGAAAAAAGCCAGAAACAGCTGCATCAGCAGCGGCGTGCCCTGAAACAGTTCGCTCCAGGCGCGGACAACGCGTCCCGGCCAGCGACGTCCGCTCAGGCGAACAGCCACCAGCGGCATCGCCACCACGGTGCCGCCGACAAATGCGACCAGCGACAGCAGCAGCGTCCAGCGCGCCGCCAGCAGCAGGTTGCGCAGAATGTCCCAGTCGGTAAAGGTGTTCATGATTGACCGCCTCCCAGCCAGCGGCGTCCCGCCGCCAGCAGCACCTGCCGCATGGCGACAGACAGCAGAAGATAAATAAGCGTGGTGACCAGATACACCTCAAAACTTAAGAAGGTGCGTGACTGAATCACGTTGGCGGCAAAGGTCAGCTCTTCATAAGACACCTGCGACACCACCGATGAACCTAACATCACGATAATGCACTGGCTGACCAGCGCCGGGTAAATGCGCTTCAGCGAGGGCGGCAGGATCACCCGAAGGAAAGTCTGTCTGCGGCTCAGCCCCAGCACGCGGCCCGCCTCCCACTGCCCTTGCGGTGTCACCTGAATTCCTGCACGGATGATTTCAGTACTGTAGGCGCCCAGGTTGACCAGCATCGCCAGCAGGGCGGCCTCGCCCGCCGTCAGCTTCAGGCCCAGGTTTGGCAGTCCGAAAACAATAAAGAACAGCTGCACCACGAACGGCGTATTGCGGATCAGTTCAACGTAGATCCCCCATAACCGGCCCGCCAGCGACGGCTTGCCGCAGCGCAGCGCTGCACCGACAATCCCAAGCGTCACGCCGCCGACCGTGGCCAACGCGGTAAGCTGAATAGTTACCCACAACCCCAGCAGCAGGGACGGCAGGTAAGGTAGCAGCGCGGCGAAATCAAGTTGGCCCATCATTATCCGCCTCTATGCGCCCGGATCCGCAGGCAGCGGCGCTTTCAGCCATTTTTCAGACAGGCCGTTCAGCGTCTTGTCTTTGATCGCCTGTGCGATCAGCGCATCCACTTTCGCTTTCAGCGCGGGCTGCTCTTTTTTCATGCCGATATAGCACGGCGAATCTTTAAGCATAAATTTCGCCACCGGCGCTTTATCGGCGTTCTGTCGCGCAATGGCCGCCACCACCAGATTACCGGTGGCAATAAATTCAACCTGACCGGAGAGGTAAGCGGATAAGGTGGTGTTGTTGTCCTCATAGCGTTTTACCTGAGCATCTTTCGGCGCCACCTCGCTCAACACCATATCTTCCACCGCGCCACGGGTGACGCCGATTAATTTCCCGCTGAGCGCTTTTGCATCGGGTAACGCGCTCTCTTTGGGGCCAAATACGCCTAAAAAGAATGGCGCGTAAGCGCGGCTGAAGGCGATGACTTTTTCACGCTCGGCATTTTTCCCCAGGCTGGAAATCACCAGGTCAACTTTACCGGTTTGCAGATAAGGCACACGATTGGCGCTGCTCACCGGCACCAGCTGCAACTTAAGTTTCATCTGTTTTGCCAGATAGGTTGCCATATCGATATCGTAACCCTGCGGCTGGAGATCGGTGCCGACCGATCCAAACGGCGGGAAGTCCTGCGGAATGGCGATACGAATGACGCCGCGTTTTTCAATCTCCTGTAGCTGATCGGCCATTGCCTGTGTCACCTGCATCAGCATCAGTATTGCGCCCAGTACGGTCAGTAATCGTTTTTTCATCTCTCTTCCCCGGTAGCGTAGCATTGAAACAAAAGATTCTTAATTTTTATCTTTGCAACTAATGTGCCAAAGGAAGCGGTGGGTCATTAACCCGCCATCAGCAGAATGTCAGATGCAAAACAGAAAATGAAAAACAAGGAATTTGAGCATAATTGCATGAAATTAAGTGCGTTTAAGCCATCTCAGCTCTTTTGCCCTGCCGTGTAAAAAAAGTACGCTGCCGCTGCGTCAAAATAATGCAATGCACTATAATGGTGCCCAACTAACGTTGTTCCAGCTCGTCCAGCGCAGCGTAAAGATCGGCGATGTGATGGATTCGCTGCCGCCCCGTTTGCAGTAATTCGTGCAGCAGCGCATTCGATAACAGGTTTACCAGACTGTTGGCAGCGGCGTAGCTGTCAAAAGCGGAAACGCTGTCCAGCGGGACGCAAAGTTCCCAGCGCGCCAGCGCGCGTACCGACTGCGCCTGCGGCTCGCATATCACCAGCGAGGGGATGCCACGTTGCTGCATCTGTTGCAGAAGGGGTTTGATAATTCGCGGGCGACGGCGAAAGGCCAGTACCACCGCCATATCGTTTTCATTCATCGCCACCAGCTCTTCGGAGAGCGTTTGCCCCGGCTGCGGCAGCAGGTGAATGTCGCCTCTGACCTGCAAAAGCTGCTGACGAAGGTGCAGCGCAACCGGCCAGGCATTGCGCATGCCAATGATAAACAGGCGTTTGCTGCTGGCCAGACGCTGGATAATGTCGTTGAAGGCGTCTGCATCAATCTGATTCACCCACTGCGTGAGGTTTGCCATCTCCTGTTTGTAGTGACGCGCCAGCAGCGTGTTTCCCTGAACCACATCACGGTCGCCCGCCAGCGGCATTCCACTCTGGCGCAGGGTTCGCAGTTCGTCGCGCATATCCTTATATTTTTCATAACCCAACCGCTTAAACAGGCGGCTGACGGTGGCCTTCGATACCCCGCTGAGACGCGCCAGCTCGGCGCTGTTGTAGCCCATCAGGTCGTCGTAGTGATCGAAAATGAAATCCGCGATGCGCTGCTCCTGACCGGAGAGCTGCGAATAGTGATGTTTCAGACGTTCATCAAGCGGCTTCATGGCTCAACCTTTGATACTTTCGTTTCAGTGCAGACAGCATAAACAAAACGGCGCGGCACAAAAGCACTATTTTCCGCAACGCTTTATGCAACCTGGAACACCTCTTGCTTGACGGGTTATGTCATTTCTTAATGAGAAGCCGTCATGATCCACAGTAAAACTGCCCCATCCGGCATGGCCGTCACGCCGCATCATCTTGCCAGCGAGAGCGCGCTGGCGGTGCTGCGAGAAGGCGGCGATGCCATTGAGGCGATGGTTGCCGCCGCCGCCACCATCGCGGTGGTTTACCCACATATGAACGGGCTGGGCGGCGACGGTTTCTGGCTGATCGTACCGCCCGACGGCGATCCGATTGCTCTCGACGCCAGCGGCGCGGCGGGTTCGCTGGCGGATATCGCTTTTTATCAGGGCGCGGAAAAAATCCCGCATCGCGGGGCAAAAGCGGCGCTGACCGTGGCGGGCACCGTCAGCGGCTGGGCCGGGGCGCTTGCGCTCAGCAGCGGGAAACTGCCGCTCTCACGCCTGTTAGCCGACGCAACGGGTTACGCGCGGGCAGGTTTTCCGGTAACAGATTCGCAGGCGGCGGCAACCCGCAGCAAAGTTCACGAACTGGCCGACCTGCCCGGTTTTACTGACCTGTTCATGCCTGACGGCGACGTGCCGCCCACGGGCAGCCGCTTTATCCAGCCCGACCTCGCCGACACGCTCAGCCAGCTCGCCCGCCACGGCCTGGACAGCTTCTATCGCGGTGCGCTGGCAGAGAAGATGGCCGCAGAGATGTCGCGCCTCGGCATGCCGATTACCCTTACGGATCTCCATCAGCATCAGGTAAAGCGCCGCATGCCGCTGCGCCTCCGGCACGACATGGGCGACATTTTTAATACGCCGCCGCCAACTCAGGGCGTGGTTTCACTGGCCATCCTCGGCATCACGAACCAACTGGACATGGCCCAGGCCAGCGAGGTGCAGACCCTTCACCGCATCGTTGAGGCAACCCGACTGGCGTTCGATCTGCGCGATCGCCACATCACCGATCCGCGGCACATGCAGCAAGAGGCGCAGTCACTGCTGGATCCTCAGCGACTGGCAATGATGGCCAGCCAGATCGACGATGCGCGCGCCATGCCTGGCGCAGAAGGCAAAGGGCCGGGCGACACGGTGTGGATGGGCGTCATCGACAAAAACGGGCTGGCCGTCTCGTTTATTCAGAGTATCTACCACGAATTTGGCAGCGGCGTGGTGCTGCCCGGCACCGGGATCGTCTGGCAGAATCGCGGCGCCGCTTTCAGCCTTGATCCCACCCACCTGCTGGCGCTGGCACCGGGCAAGCAGCCTTTCCACACGCTGAATCCGGCCGCAGCACGTCTGAAAGATGGCCGCACGCTGGTTTATGGCTCAATGGGCGGCGACGGGCAGCCGCAGACGCAGGCAGCGATCTTCACGCGCTACGTGATGCAGGGCATGCCGCTTCAGCAATGCGTTACCGCGCCGCGCTGGCTGCTCGGCCGTACCTGGGGCGAATCGTCTGATTCGCTCAAGCTTGAGGGCCGCTTTCCCCAAAGCACTTTTGATGCGCTGAGCGCGCTGGGGCATCAGCTTGAAAAGCTGCCCGATTTTAGCGAAGCCGTCGGGCATGCGGGCGCCATCGTGCGCCATGCCAGCGGCATGCTGGAAGGCGCCAGCGATCCCCGCAGCGACGGCAGCGCCGCCGGTTTTTGACAGGAGAAAAAACGATGAAGCAAAATCAACAGGAACTCGCCGCCTGGCTGGCGCAGATGGAGAGTCTGATGGATGTTCCGCTCGACCCATCGCGCCGTGCTGAACTGCTGGTGCAGTTCACGCGCATCGCCGCCATGGCTGAACCGCTGATGGCGTTCCCGCTCGACGATCGCCTTGAAGTCGCCGGAGTGTATCAGCCATGACGCTCAACGATCTGTCAATTGAACAGTTACAAACGGCGCTCAGGCGCGGTGAACTCTGCGCGGTCGATATTGCCCGACAGACGCTGCGCAATATTGAACGCGATAACCCGAAAATGAATGCCTGGACAGCGATTACCCGCGATCGACTGCTGGCGGAAGCGCAGCGCATCGATGGTCTGCGTCAGTCGGGGCAACCGTTGCCGCCGCTGGCGGCGGTGCCTTATGCGGTCAAAAACCTGTTTGACGTCGCGGGCTATACCACGCTGGCCGGCGCCCGATTGTTCAGTGAACGCCCGGCGGCGGTGCGCGATAGCTGGGCGGTGCGGAAAGCCGCTGAGGCGGGCGGCCTGCTGACCGGCATGCTGAATATGGATGCGTATGCCTACGGTTTCACCACTGAAAACAGCCACTACGGCGCCACGCGCAATCCGCACGATCTGCGCCGCATTGCCGGTGGATCGTCCGGCGGCTCGGCAGCGGCGGTTGCCGCCGGACTGGTGCATTTTTCTCTCGGCAGCGATACCAACGGTTCAATTCGCGTGCCGGCTTCGCTGTGTGGCATTTTTGGCCTGAAGCCCACCTTTGGACGACTTTCCCGTAGCGGCACTCAGCCGTTTGTTGCCAGCCTCGACCATATTGGCCCGTTCGCCCGCAGTACCGCCGATCTGACGCGGGTTTATGACGCTCTGCAAGGGCATGATGCGGATGACCGCTTCCAGTCAGACACAGCGGTTCAGCCCGTCTCGCCGTTGCTGATGCGAGGTACGGAAGGGCTGCGCGTTGGCGTGCTGGGCGGTTATTTTACGACGTGGTGCGACGATGCCGCGCGCGGCGCGGTCGCGGCGGTGGCAAAGGCGCTGAACGCGCAGGATGAGATAACGCTGCCGGAAGCGGAACTGGCGCGCAGCGCGGCCTTTATGATCACCGCATCGGAAGGCGGCAATCACTATCTTCCGGCGCTGCGCAACGCGCCGGATCGCATGGAACCGTTGTCGCGCGAGCGCTTGCTGGCCGGGGCGATGATCCCGGCGGCGTGGTACGTGCAGGCGCAGCGTTTTCGCCGCTATTTTCAACAGCAGGTGCTGGCGCATTTCAGACAGTTCGACCTGCTGATCGCGCCCGCAACGCCCTGTCGCGCAACGCTGATTGGCGAGGAGACCATGCAGATTAATCAGACCGATTTGCCGATCCGCGCCAGCATGGGCATGCTGACCCAGCCGATCTCATTTCTCGGCCTGCCGGTCACCACGGTTCCGTTAACAACGTCAGGGCTGCCCATCGGTGTGCAGCTCATCGCCGCCCCTTTTAATGAACAGGCCTGCCTGCGCGCGGCGTATGCGCTGGAGCAACGCGGCGTGGCGCAAGCCCTGTCGGCAACATTGTGAGTATCATTATGAATAGCGACATCAATCGCCCCGCCGTGCTGGCCGAGGTCAGCGACGCATTTTACCGTTATGAACTGGCGCTGGTAACCAACGATATCGCCACGCTGGACATGCTGTTCTGGCACGACGAACGCACCGTGCGGCTCGGCGCCGGAGAAAACCTTTACGGCATTGAGGCGATAAGCGCATTTCGCGCCGCACGCCCGTCCGTCGGGCTGGATCGTCGGCTACGGAATACGGTGATTGTGACCTTTGGCGAAGACTACGCGGTATGCAGCACCGAATTCACCCGTGAAGGCAGCGACAAAATTGGTCGCCAGCAGCAAACCTGGGTGAAGTTTGCCGCTGGCTGGCGCATTGTCGCGGCGCAGGTCAGCGTGATGAGCTGACGGAGTTTTTGACCTCCTCCGCCGGATGCGCCGTCAGCCAGTGGTCGGCAATCTGCTGACGGGTACAGATCCACACGCCGTCGTGCTGCTCAAGGTAGTCGAGAAAGCGCTGAAGCGCTTTGAAACGGCCCGGACGGCCGAGCAGGCGGCAGTGCATGCCCACGGAGAGCATTTTCGGCGAGGTTTCCCCTTCTTCGTACAGCACGTCGAAACTGTCCTTCAGATAGGTATAGAACTGCTCGGCGGTGTTAAATCCCTGCGGCGTGGCGAAGCGCATGTCGTTGGTTTCCAGCGAATAGGGAATAATCAGGTGCGGCTTGACCGTGCCATCCTGACAGCTCACCTGCGTCCAGAAGGGCAGATCGTCGCCGTAGTAGTCGCTGTCGTAGGTAAAGCTGCCCTGCTCCACCACCAGCCGCCGCGTATTCGGGCTGTCGCGCCCGGTGTACCAGCCGGTCGGCGCTTTGCCGAACAGGTCGCGCAGCGTGTCGATGGCCTGCTGCATATGCTGCCGCTCGGTTTTTGCGTCCATATTCTGATAGTGGATCCAGCGCCAGCCGTGGCTGACCACGTCATAATCGGCCTCTTTGATCGCCTCGACCACTTCCGGATGCCGCGCCAGCGCCATCGCCACGCCAAAAACCGTCAGCGGCAAATTCCGCTTTTTAAACTCATTATGAATGCGCCAGAAACCTGCGCGGGAGCCGTATTCATAGAGGGAGTCCATCGACATATGACGTTCCGGGTAGCTCGCCGCGCCGATGATATCGGAAAGAAACTGCTCGGAAGCAGTATCGCCATGCAGCACATTGCTTTCTGCGCCCTCTTCATAGTTGAGTACAAACTGCACGGCGATGCGCGCCTCGCCGGGCCAGGCCGCATGAGGCGGGTTGCCCGCGTAGCCCCTCAGATCGCGCGGGTAATTCTTATTAAAGCTGTACTCTTTTTTTTCTGCGGCATCGGTCATCATTGCTATCCTTTGTTCAGGCCGGTTTACAGCAAGTTTAGGCGCTCAAACTGACCTGACAGTGTTTTTTGGAGGGGATAATCCAAATCGCCATGTTTGCTGGTGGATAATCCTAACGCCACCAGCGATTCCACCATTTTCACCGCCGCGCCCACGCCGTCAATCACCGGAATGCCCAGCTCATGCGTCAACTCGCGCGCCAGCGTGGCCATGCCGCCGCAGCCCAGAACGATCGCCCCGCTGCCGTCCCGACGCATCGCCTGTATACAGCCTTCACGCACTTTTTGCTGCGCCAGACCGCTGCCGTCTTCCAGCGCCAGTACCGGTAAATCAATCGCATGCAACGCCGCGCAGTGGTGCTCAAAGCCGTACTGACGCAGCAGATGACGCGCAATGATCACCGTGCGCGGCAGCGTGGTGACGATGGAAAAGCGCGTGGCGACCATCGTCGCCATATGCATCGCCGCCTCCGCAATACCGACCACCGGCCCGCGCGCCAGCTCACGCGCCGCCAGCAGCCCCGGATCGCCAAAGCAGGCGATGACGTGTCCGTGGGCGTTGCGCCCCGCTTTGATTTGCTCAAGCACGCCAATGGCGGCAACCGCTTCGTCAAAGTGCCCTTCGATGGACGGTACGCCCTGCGCCGGAGAAACCGCCACGATGTCGGTCTGCGGGCCAGCCACGGCGCGCGCTGCCGCCGCGATGGTTTCAGTCATCGCCAGGCTGGTATTCGGATTGATCACCTGAATAATCTGTTTTTCCGTCATTGATTAACTCCTTTGTGCGCAAACAGCCTGGCGAAATCAGGCAGCGTTTCGCCAGCACGTTCAAAGCGCAATGTGGCAACGATATGTTCAAAATGTTGCCGCAATGCGTCAGAAAGCGGTTCCAGCGCTTTATTTCTTAATAATGCGATCAGCCTGTCGTGATCGTTGCAGCGGCAGCCCTGCTGCCAGGGCGCGCTCCAGGCGGCAATCGCCAGCGACGAACGCTGAGACAAACGCGTCACCATCTCAGTGAGCACCTGATTGCCGGAAATGGCATGCAGCTGGATATGAAACGCCGCAGAAAAACGGATCGCCGCCGGGCCATCGCCCTCGTCGTGGGCCTGCTGCTCATGCCGGATCACCGCTTCCAGCGCCAGCAGATGAGCGGGCTGGCAGTGCTCCAGCACCGCAGGCAGGTTGGCGCACTCCAGCAGCGAGCGCGTTGTAAAGATGTCCCGCGCTTCGCTGACCGAGGGAGAGGCAACCAGCGCACCGCGTCTGGGCGTTAATATCACCATCTGCACCGCCGCGAGGCGCTGAAGCACTTTGCGGATGCCGGTGCGGCTGACGCCGAACACCCCGGCAAGCGCTTCTTCCGGCAGTTTGCTGCCCGGCAAGAGCTGATGTTCGACAATCGCTGACATCAGCGCCTGATAAATGGGCTCATCCCGCTCCGGCAGGTCAGAAGCCGTTTTCAGGCTGGTTTCACTGTTCATTTTTTGCTCCAAAACCCCTCATTTTTCACCCGTAATCGTATACCTGAATTTAACTTTTTGTATACAAGATCGGATTCTGGCCTGGACCTTGCACTATTCACCCTGACCCATCGGGCATTCGGTTCACTTCACAGGAGCAGGTTTCATGCCAAACAGTCAGAATGTCACCCCGGCGTCGGCGGTTGAAGCCCACGCAAACTACAGCCCACGGCTGTGTAATGAAGATCTGGCGCCCACGCGCGATCGCAACTGGAACTGGTACAACATTTTTTCTTTCTGGATGTCGGATGTACACAGCATGGGCGGCTACGTGGTGGCCGCCAGCTTCTTCACGCTGGGACTGGCGAGCTGGCAGGTGCTGCTGTGCCTGCTTGCGGGGATCTGTATTGTGCAGCTTTGCGCCAACCTGGTGGCCAAACCCAGCCAGATGACGGGCGTGCCCTACGCGGTGATTTGTCGTCAGGCGTTCGGCGTCTTTGGCGCCAACATTCCGGCGGTGATCCGCGGCCTGATCGCATTTGCCTGGTACGGCATTCAGACTTACCTTGCGGCCAATGCGCTGATGCTGGTTTCGCTGAAGTTCTGGCCGTCGCTGGCGTCGATGACGCAGGCATCCTGGCTGGGGCTTTCCCAGCTCGGCTGGATCTGTTTCGGCATAATGTGGTTTGCGCAGGCGATGGTGTTCTGGCATGGAATGCGTGCGATTAAGCGCTTTATTGATATCGCCGGGCCTGCGGTTTACGTGGTAATGCTGGCGCTGGCAGGATGGATTGTATACAAAACCGGTTTTGACGGTATTTCGCTAACGCTTGCCAGTAAAGTGCTTTCCGGCGGCGAGCAGGTATGGCAGATGATTACCGCTACCGCCTTAGTGGTTTCCTATTTTTCCGGCCCGCTGCTGAACTTCGGCGACTTCTCGCGCTATGGCAAAAGCATGGGGGAAATTCGTCGCGGCAACCGCTGGGGTCTGCCTTTTAACTTTCTGTTGTTTTCCGTGGTGACCGTGGTGATTGTCTCCGGCACGCAGTCGCTGTTTGGCCGTATGATCACCGATCCGATTGAGACGGTCAGTATGGTTGGCAGCGATCTGGCGGTGGCCATTGGACTGCTGACGATGATTACCGCCACCATCGGTATCAATATCGTGGCGAATTTTGTTTCGCCCGCCTTTGATTTTTCTAACTGTTCGCCGCAGAAAATCAGCTTTCGTACCGGTGGGATGATCGCCGCCGTCGGCTCGGTGCTGCTGACGCCGTGGAACCTTTTCCAGTCGCCAGAGGTTATTCACTACACGCTGGACGTGCTGGGCGCCTTTATCGGGCCGCTGTTCGGCATTCTGTTGTGTGATTTTTATATCATCAAGCGTGGAAAGGTTTTCGTTGACGACCTGTTTGATGACACGCCAACAGGAAAGTACTGGTATCGCGGTGGTTTTAACCCGAAAGCCATTGCCGCGCTGGTGCCGTCGGTCGCGATCGGCCTGACCATCAGCTTTATTCCTTCCCTGCATAACGTTGCCAATTTTAGCTGGTTCATTGGCGTTGCGTTGTCGGCAGGCTGCTATCGCTGGTTTGCTCGCAATGAACTTGAGCGATCCGTAAAAGGCTTTAACGGGAAAATGGCGGTAGATTAAGAGCAAGGCCCAAAACGACAAAAGCCTGACTCATTACTGAGTCAGGCTTTCTGAATATTGGCGGAACGGACGGGGCTCGAACCCGCGACCCCCTGCGTGACAGGCAGGTATTCTAACCAACTGAACTACCGCTCCGCGCGGTGTTCCCCGTCGGGAACGGGCTGGATATTACGGTGAGGTCGAACGGGCGTCAACGCTTTTTCTCTGCCAATCCAACCGACTGCGCGTTTTTTCGCCCTCTCTTTGCTGTCTGCGGCACTCAGGCCCGCCAGAGGCAGCTTCCGCCCTTCTTCATCACTAAATCGAGACGTTCTTCATGGGCGGTTATCTCGTCATCACTGGCCGAAATCACGCGCAGACCTGATGTGGGTCGCGCAATGCGATAGATGGTGTCGCCGCCGGTTTGCTCCTGTCGATCGCCTTCCATGGAAAACGCCAGCGAGGTCTGCCCGCCGGTCATCGCCAGGAACACCTCTGCAAGAATTTCGGAGTCCAACAGCGCCCCATGGAGGGTTCGACGCCCGTTGTCTATCTCATAGCGCGAACAGAGTGCATCCAGGCTGTTGCGCTTGCCGGGAAACAGTTTCCTCGCCATCGCCAGACTGTCGGTTACCTTACAGAAGGTCTCGGTTTTGGGAATATTGCGCCCCAGTTTCGAAAACTCGTAGTCCATAAAGCCGATATCAAACGAGGCATTATGAATAACCAGCTCTGCACCGTTGATCCAGGCGATAAATTCGTCAGCGATATCGGCAAAAGTGGGTTTGTCGGCAAGAAACTCATCGGCAATGCCGTGCACGCCGAACGCCTCGGGATCGATCAGGCGATCGGGCTTGAGATAAACATGGTAGTTGTTACCGGTCAGACGGCGGTTCACTACCTCAACGGCACCAATTTCAATGATGCGATGCCCTTCGTAGTGCACCCCAATCATGTTCATACCGGTGGTTTCAGTATCAAGAACGATCTGACGCGTTGTATTTACTGTGCTCATAGGACCCGTTTATGTCAGACTTGGCGTTTTTCAGTACGGAGTCTACCAGAGATGGTGAAGCAGGTAGAAATTTTCACCGATGGATCGTGCCTGGGCAACCCCGGCCCCGGCGGTTATGGCGCGATTTTACGCTATGGCAAACATGAAAAAACCTTCAGCGCCGGTTATTTCCTCACCACCAATAATCGTATGGAACTGATGGCGGCCATCGTCGCCCTGGAAGCGCTGACTCAGCAGTGTGAAGTGGTGATCAGCACCGACAGCCAGTACGTCCGACAGGGGATCACCAGTTGGATCCATAACTGGAAAAAACGCGGTTGGAAAACGGCCGACAAAAAGCCGGTGAAGAATGTTGATCTGTGGAAACGACTCGATACCGCCTTAAGCCATCATCAAATACGCTGGGAGTGGGTAAAAGGCCATGCCGGACATGCAGAGAACGAGCGCTGTGACGAGCTGGCGCGCGCGGCTGCCGGCAGCCCGGCGTTCGACGATATTGGTTATCAGTCCGCGTCCTGATCGTTACAGCGCGCGTGCAGCCGGCTGGTGGCGCTCACCGCCGGACTCAGTTGTCTGTTCAGGGCGGCTCTTTTCGCCGGATTGCGAATAAGGGGAAAGGTGCGCTTGCGGGCAACGATAATGCTTAAACAACCCAGTGCCGGAAAATGCGTGCTGATAACCTTGCCGCCCTGCCGGTTCCACGGCAGCACCTGAAAGCGTGTGCGCTGCACAACTTCATAATTGAGCAGGCTCAGCCAGTCCATCATTCTCATCTGTGTGAACATGCGGCTGTTCCAGGGCACACGACGATGCAGACCAGGGATCAGCTTTCCTATACCCAGTACGCTAAAAGGATTAAAACCGCTGACGATGATCCAACCATCATCAACCAGCACGCGATCCACCTCCCGCAGAATGCGATGCGCATCGCTGCTCCAGGCGAGGCAATGCGCCAGCAGGCAGGCGTCCACGGATTTCGATGCAAACGGCAGGCTCAGCGGATCGGCCTGTACCTGTAACGACTCACCGCTCAACGCCACATTGACCTGATGCGAAATGGCGCACTTATCGGTATCTATTTCAGCGCTAAGTTGTCCTATCTTTAACAGATGAAAACCATACATCTTAGCCAGACAGGGCTGGAGATGTTTGGTCAGCGCGTCACGGTAAAACTCGCCCCAGGGCATATCAGCCCAACGCTGCGGAACCTGACGAATTTGACGTGTTTTAGCGGGCTTCATGCTCTACCATCTTCTTTACACTCAGGCCAAAAATGAGGCGATGATGAATCTTACCAGTATTCCGGCTCTTCAGGACAACTACATCTGGACATTAAATAACGAAGCAGGTCAGTGCCTGATTGTCGATCCTGGCGAAGCGGCACCCGTGCTGAAAGCGCTCGACGAAAATCAGTGGCAGCCCGTGGCCATTTTATTGACACATCATCACGGCGACCATGTGGACGGCGTAAAAAAACTGCGGGAAAAATTTCCCGGGTTGGTGGTTTATGGGCCGAATGAAACCCAGGACAAGGGCGCGACGGAGATCGTTACTGAAGGGGACACTCTCACCCTCCTGGACCGTGACTTTACCATCCTCCATACGCCTGGCCATACTTTAGGACATATCTCATATTTTAGTTTTCCTTACCTTTTCTGTGGTGACACGATGTTTTCTGGCGGTTGCGGGCGTTTATTTGAAGGTACGCCCGAGCAAATGTTTGAGTCATTTCAAAAGATTAACCAGCTTCCCGAAGAAACGTTAATCTGTTGCGCACATGAATATACGTTATCAAACTTAACGTTTTCCAACGCAATTTTTCCAAATGATGTCGAAATAGCGCGCTACTACCATGAAATTAAGGAGTTACGGGTAAAAAAACAGGTCACCTTGCCGACAAAACTGGCTTTAGAACGCAGAATAAATGTTTTTCTAAGAACGCAAGAAGATGATTTACAAAAGATTATTGGCTTCGAAACATCTCCACAACATGAATATCAGGTTTTCGCAACGCTACGCGAGAAGAAAGACAATTTTTGATTTTTCGGGTTGTATTGGTTTAACCATGCACGTATAGTTGCTCGTCTTTTAAGCGACAAATTGACACACACATGAAGGCTAAAGCGATATTACTCGCCTCGGTCTTGTTGGTTGGGTGCCAGGCAAACAAGCACGATGCCGGCGATCCTGAACAACATGCACAGAGTTTGTCTTCAGCAGGTCAAAATGAAAACGTAAAAGACACAGACCGCTTGCTGTCTCCACGCTGGCAGGACGATGGGACCAGCGTGACGCAGGAACAGGGTTTGTGGAGTTTCATTAGCACCGAGTTGAAGATGAAGGTTCCGGAAAATTCCCGGATACGCGAACAGAAGCAAAAATATTTAAGAAACAAGAGCTATCTCCACGATGTAACATTACGGGCAGAGCCGTATATGTACTGGATTGTCGAGCAGATTAAGCAACGTAAGATGCCGATGGAACTGGTACTACTACCCATAGTGGAGAGCGCTTTTGACCCCCATGCTACCTCTGCCGCCGATGCCGCTGGCATCTGGCAGATAGTGCCGCAAACGGGGCGTCATTACGGGTTGAAGCAAACCCAGTGGTACGACGGGCGTCGTGATATCGTGGCCTCGACGAAAGTCGCGCTGGACATGATGGAGCGAATGAACCGCATGTTTGACGGCGACTGGTTGCTGACCATCGCGGCATATAACAGCGGCGAAGGGCGCGTTATGAAAGCGATTAAAGCCAACAAGGCGCGCGGGAAACCGACGGACTTCTGGTCTTTATCACTGCCGCGCGAAACGACGATTTACGTACCAAAAATGTTGGCGCTTGGCGACATTCTTAAAAAGAATAAGCAGTACGGCGTGCGTCTGCCGACACCTAATGAAACCCGCGCATTAGCAAGGGTGGAAATCGGTCAGCAGATTGAACTGACTCAGGCTGCTGATATGGCAGGGATGTCGCTGAGCAAGCTGAAAAGCTTTAATGCGGGTTACAAACGAAGCAGCACGGGCCCTAACGGACCGCACTACATTATGGTGCCTAAATCGAATGTCGCAAAGCTTCGCAGTTCGTTAGCATCTGGTGATATAGCAGCGGTTCAGCCTGGCGCTCTGGCATCAGGTTCGTATAAGGTTCGTAACGGCGACACGTTGTCTGGCATAGCCAAACGCCTCAACATCCCGGTGAAGGATCTGCAACGCGCGAATAACCTGAGCAGCGCCAGCAGTATTAAACCAGGACAGACGCTGAGCCTGGGCGGTAGCGGAAACGCGACCAGCCTGGCCGATAATGGCAACAGCATCACCTACAGGGTTCGTAAGGGTGATTCTCTGGCCAGCATCGCCAAACGCCACGGTGTGAACATGGAAGATCTGTTACGCTGGAACAGCAGCGAAACTAAAGATCTTCAGCCTGGCGATAAGCTAACGCTTTTTGTGAGTAATACCTCAACGCCTGACAGCTGAGCCTCCGCAATAAAAAAGCCAATCATCAGATTGGCTTTTTTTTTACGTCTCAGGCCAACTAATAAGGCCTGAACGCTTCAACAAAAATGATATCGCTACTGAAACTGCCGTCTGGCTGAAGCTCGAAATAGCGCTGAACCTCGTCGCTGGCTGAGCGCTGATAGGCGCGGATCGCCTCAACCATTACCGTCGGCGTTCGCATACGTTCAATCCAGCTCGAAAATTCAAGCTGTAACCTGTCCTGACTGACGCCGGTAATGGCCAGTCCCGCCTCGGTAAACATACTCAGCCATTCACCTGGCGCATAGTCTTTGACGTGCGAGGTGTCTCTTAGCGCTTCAATGGTTTGCAACCAGATGTCCAGCAAGGCATTTCCGGGCGCGCTAACGTCCATAATGATGACTTTGCCGCCTGGTTTTAATACCCGATTGATCTCCCGCAGCGCACGTCCCGGATCGTGCCAGTGATGAGCGGAATAGCGGCTGATGGCAATATCAAACTGTTGATCATCAAAAGGCAGGCGTTCGGCGTAGCCCTGCTGCGTGGTGAGATGACTGTAGCCACGCGATTTGGCGGTTTCATTAACCACGTTGAGCATTTTTTCTGAAAGATCGTAAGCGACGACGCTGGATACATGTCGAGCAGCGAGATAGCTTGCATGCCCACCGCCGCAACCCACGTCCAACAGGCGTGCTTCTTTCTCTCCTGCCAGGCACTCTTCCAGCTTAAGCAGGTCGCGCCCGCTGGCGTGCAGGGCGCTGCTCAGATAGGCTTCTGCGCGATCGCCAAACTGACTATCGACATTGTCATGATGATGCGTTGCCATTCATTCTCCTTATCGGGTGCGCGTGCAGGCAGGGGCCGGGTCCTGCCAGAGGTATTCAGAGAAGCGCAGGTTTGCGCGGATGGAATTCGACGAGTAGAGGGTTATGATCGGAAGCGCGAGTCACCAGTACCGAAGCCTCCGCCACGCCCATGCCGCGATAGAAAATGAAATCCAGAGGACGCCCGAACGCTTTACGTCGATGATCGTCAGTAAAGCCTACCTCTTCCAGCCCCATATCACGGGCGAAATTATATAACGCGTTGATGCGCTGTCGGCTCCAGGCATTGAAATCACCCGCCATGATCACCGGCCCCTGATGATGGATAATTTGCTCGCCAATGGGATCAAGCTGCTTGCTGTACACATCAATACCGAGACTGAAATTAACAGCATGAATATTCACCACCATCAGCATCTGGTTATCAGGTAAGGGATAAGCGGTAACCAGCGCCGATTTTGATAAGCGCAGCAAAGGCTCACGTTCCCGTAGCGGGCAGCAGTATACAGGATGTGCTGAGGCAAGAGTCATCACGCCCGAAGGGTGTTGAGGCAGGACAAAGGCGGGAACCTGATCGGCGGCGAGATAGTGAGTCGTAGCGAATTTCACCAACTCCGGCGTCGTTTGCGCTTCCTGAAGCAGCACCAGATGCGCATCTTTACCAAAGTTTTGCAGCACCGAAAGCCAGTCTGCGCGCTGCTGTTTGAAAATGTTCCAGACCAGCACGCGTAATGACGACTCGGTTGTCAGTGGGGCACCCGGGGGCAACGCCTTACCCACATGCAGCATGGCTCCTGGCGGAAAGATCTGTTCCGCTGGCTGTCCCGCTACATACCTCATGGCATACGTCTTTTTTCGCACTTTACCGCCTGGCGTCAGTTACCGCTAAATAGATTGCTATAGCTTTCAGTTATAGGGGCTTTAGGACAGACTTTCAATCGCAGGCAGCTAATAACGCCAATTCGACAGTAAACATATGCGACTGATAGCCACTTATCTTTACCTGTCACGGCTGACGCATTCTGTTCTGTCCATACGACCGCCGACCACTGTCATACCAGGTGCATGCAATGACAGCACCAACCACCTTAAGATAAGGAATAGCGGGCAAAAAAAAGCCCTGAGTCTTATGACTCAGGGCCTTGTAATGTGGCGGAACGGACGGGGCTCGAACCCGCGACCCCCTGCGTGACAGGCAGGTATTCTAACCAACTGAACTACCGCTCCACCGATTCTGGACTGAATTCAGAATGTTGCTTCTGATATCAGGTATGTCGCCCTTTCCGCGTCACCGGAGAGGTCACGGTTCGTATGAACCTTAATATGATGCCTGGCAGTTCCCTACTCTCACATGGGGAGACCCCACACTACCATCGGCGCTACGGCGTTTCACTTCTGAGTTCGGCATGGGGTCAGGTGGGACCACCGCGCTAAAGCCGCCAGGCAAATTCTGTTATCCGGAACATCCGCTGAAAATTCTTCTTCGTCTCTCAATACCACCAGAACGCTTCTGGCGTTGTAAGGTTAAGCCTCTCGGGTCATTAGTACCGGTCAGCTCAACGCATCGCTGCGCTTACACATCCGGCCTATCAACGTCGTCGTCTTCAACGTCCCTTCAGGAGTCGCCAGGACTCAGGGAGAACTCATCTCGAGGCTGGTTTCGCGCTTAGATGCTTTCAGCGCTTATCCGTTCCGCACTTAGCTACCGGGCAGTGCCATTGGCATGACAACCCGTACACCAGTGGTGCGTTCACTCCGGTCCTCTCGTACTGGGAGCAAACCCTCTCAATTCTCCAGCGCCCACGGCAGATAGGGACCGAACTGTCTCACGACGTTCTAAACCCAGCTCGCGTACCACTTTAAACGGCGAACAGCCGTACCCTTGGGACCTGCTACAGCCCCAGGATGTGATGAGCCGACATCGAGGTGCCAAACACCGCCGTCGATATGAACTCTTGGGCGGTATCAGCCTGTTATCCCCGGAGTACCTTTTATCCGTTGAGCGATGGCCCTTCCATTCAGAACCACCGGATCACTAAGACCTGCTTTCGCACCTGCTCGAGCCGTCACTCTCGCAGTCAAACTGGCTTATGCCTTTGCACTAACCTCACGATGTCCGACCGTGATTAGCCAATCTTCGTGCTCCTCCGTTACGCTTTGGGAGGAGACCGCCCCAGTCAAACTACCCACCAGACACTGTCCCCGCGCCGGATCACGGCGCAAGGTTAGAACACCAAACATTAAAGGGTGGTATTTCAAGGATGGCTCCGCGCAGACTGGCGTCCACGCTTCAAAGCCTCCCACCTATCCTGCACATCAAGGCTCAGTGTTCAGTGTCAAGCTGTAGTAAAGGTTCACGGGGTCTTTCCGTCTTGCCGCGGGTACACTGCATCTTCACAGCGAGTTCAATTTCACTGAGTCCCGGGTGGAGACAGCCTGGCCATCATTACGCCATTCGTGCAGGTCGGAACTTACCCGACAAGGAATTTCGCTACCTTAGGACCGTTATAGTTACGGCCGCCGTTTACCGGGGCTTCGATCAAAAGCTTCTCCTTACGGATAACCTCATCAATTAACCTTCCGGCACCGGGCAGGCGTCACACCGTATACGTCCACTTTCGTGTTTGCACAGTGCTGTGTTTTTAATAAACAGTTGCAGCCAGCTGGTATCTTCGACTGGCTTCAGCTCCGTCAGCAAGTGACTTCACCTACACACCAGCGTGCCTTCTCCCGAAGTTACGGCACCATTTTGCCTAGTTCCTTCACCCGGGTTCTCTCAAGCGCCTTGGTATTCTCTACCTGACCACCTGTGTCGGTTTGGGGTACGATTCTGTGTTACCTGATGCTTAGAGGCTTTTCCTGGAAGCAGGGCATTTGTTGCTTCAGCACCGTGGTGCCTCGTCATCACGCCTCAGTGTAAAGTGAACCGGATTTGCCTGGAACACACACCTACACGCTTAAACCGGGACTACCGTCGCCCGGCCAACATAGCCTTCTCCGTCCCCCCTTCGCAGTAACACCGAGTACAGGAATATTAACCTGTTTCCCATCGACTACGCCTTTCGGCCTCGCCTTAGGGGTCGACTCACCCTGCCCCGATTAACGTTGGACAGGAACCCTTGGTCTTCCGGCGAGCGGGCTTTTCACCCGCTTTATCGTTACTTATGTCAGCATTCGCACTTCTGATACCTCCAGCAGACCTCACAGTCCACCTTCAACGGCTTACAGAACGCTCCCCTACCCAACGGACGTATCCTTAAGACGCTTCGTTGTTGTCAGTTCGCAGACCGACTCAACGTTGTTGTGGCTTGAACGTGCCGGCTTCGCCGTCACGTTAAGCGCCTTAAGTGATACGTCCGCTGCCGCAGCTTCGGTGCATGGTTTAGCCCCGTTACATCTTCCGCGCAGGCCGACTCGACCAGTGAGCTATTACGCTTTCTTTAAATGATGGCTGCTTCTAAGCCAACATCCTGGCTGTCTGGGCCTTCCCACATCGTTTCCCACTTAACCATGACTTTGGGACCTTAGCTGGCGGTCTGGGTTGTTTCCCTCTTCACGACGGACGTTAGCACCCGCCGTGTGTCTCCCGTGATAACATTCTCCGGTATTCGCAGTTTGCATCGGGTTGGTAAGCCGGGATGGCCCCCTAGCCGAAACAGTGCTCTACCCCCGGAGATGAATTCACGAGGCGCTACCTAAATAGCTTTCGGGGAGAACCAGCTATCTCCCGGTTTGATTGGCCTTTCACCCCCAGCCACAGGTCATCCGCTGATTTTTCAACATCAGTCGGTTCGGTCCTCCAGTTAGTGTTACCCAACCTTCAACCTGCCCATGGCTAGATCACCGGGTTTCGGGTCTGTACCCTGCAACTTAACGCCCGGTTAAGACTCGGTTTCCCTTCGGCTCCCCTATACGGTTAACCTTGCTACAGAATACAAGTCGCTGACCCATTATACAAAAGGTACGCAGTCACCCCATAAATGAGGCTCCCACTGCTTGTACGTACACGGTTTCAGGTTCTGTTTCACTCCCCTCGCCGGGGTTCTTTTCGCCTTTCCCTCACGGTACTGGTTCACTATCGGTCAGTCAGGAGTATTTAGCCTTGGAGGATGGTCCCCCCATATTCAGACAGGATACCACGTGTCCCGCCCTACTCTTCGAACTCACAACGGCTGCATCTTCGTGTACGGGACTTTCACCCTGTATCGTGCGACTTTCCAGACGCTTCCACTGACGCAACCGCTGATGATGGTTCCGGGCTCCTCCCCGTTCGCTCGCCGCTACTGGGGGAATCTCGGTTGATTTCTTTTCCTCGGGGTACTTAGATGTTTCAGTTCCCCCGGTTCGCCTCGCAACACTATGTATTCATGTTGCGATGATGCAACGGATTGCACCGGGTTTCCCCATTCGGGTATCGTCGGGTATAACGGTTCATATCACCTTACCGACGCTTATCGCAGATTAGCACGCCCTTCATCGCCTCTGACTGCCAGGGCATCCACCGTGTACGCTTCGTCACTTAACCTCACAACCCACAAGCGTCCCGGAGGACACATGCTGTTGCAGGCATTTGAGAGACCCGACCATAGTGTTTGCGCCACTCTTTATACGAAGAGTGACCCACTATGTCGTTTTCAAATTTTCAGCTTGTTCCGGATTGTTAAAGAGCAAATACTTCACAGCACACCGTTACCGGTACGCTCTGAAGTGATTTCAGACTGCATGGTGGAGCTAAGCGGGATCGAACCGCTGACCTCCTGCGTGCAAGGCAGGCGCTCTCCCAGCTGAGCTATAGCCCCATACAGTGTGCAGAGACCTTTACTACCACTCAACCGAGTCACGTCTTTTCCCTGCGGAAAACACGTTAATTTCTTCTCAGGCAAGGCATGCGGAAGGGAAGTTTACTTACGTAAACGACCGCGCGCATAACGCCGCATGAGGTGAAATTTGGTAGGCCTGAGTGGACTTGAACCACCGACCTCACCCTTATCAGGGGTGCGCTCTAACCACCTGAGCTACAAGCCTGTAGAGGTTTTTTCTGCTCATTACTTCTATCAGACAATCTGTTGTGGACACTGCGCAAAAAAGTATCTTCTGGTAAGGAGGTGATCCAACCGCAGGTTCCCCTACGGTTACCTTGTTACGACTTCACCCCAGTCATGAATCACAAAGTGGTAAGCGCCCTCCCGAAGGTTAAGCTACCTACTTCTTTTGCAACCCACTCCCATGGTGTGACGGGCGGTGTGTACAAGGCCCGGGAACGTATTCACCGTGGCATTCTGATCCACGATTACTAGCGATTCCGACTTCACGGAGTCGGGTTGCAGACTCCGATCCGGACTACGACGCACTTTATGAGGTCCGCTTGCTCTCGCGAGGTCGCTTCTCTTTGTATGCGCCATTGTAGCACGTGTGTAGCCCTGGTCGTAAGGGCCATGATGACTTGACGTCATCCCCACCTTCCTCCGGTTTATCACCGGCAGTCTCCTTTGAGTTCCCGACCGAATCGCTGGCAACAAAGGATAAGGGTTGCGCTCGTTGCGGGACTTAACCCAACATTTCACAACACGAGCTGACGACAGCCATGCAGCACCTGTCTCACGGCTCCCGAAGGCACTCAGGCATCTCTGCCCGATTCCGTGGATGTCAAGACCAGGTAAGGTTCTTCGCGTTGCATCGAATTAAACCACATGCTCCACCGCTTGTGCGGGCCCCCGTCAATTCATTTGAGTTTTAACCTTGCGGCCGTACTCCCCAGGCGGTCGATTTAACGCGTTAGCTACGGAAGCCACGAGTCAAGCTCACAGCCTCCAAATCGACATCGTTTACGGCGTGGACTACCAGGGTATCTAATCCTGTTTGCTCCCCACGCTTTCGCACCTGAGCGTCAGTCTTCGTCCAGGGGGCCGCCTTCGCCACCGGTATTCCTCCAGATCTCTACGCATTTCACCGCTACACCTGGAATTCCACCCCCCTCTACGAGACTCAAGCCTGCCAGTTTCAAATGCAGTTCCCGGGTTGAGCCCGGGGATTTCACATCTGACTTAACAGACCGCCTGCGTGCGCTTTACGCCCAGTAATTCCGATTAACGCTTGCACCCTCCGTATTACCGCGGCTGCTGGCACGGAGTTAGCCGGTGCTTCTTCTGCGGGTAACGTCAATGTGAAAAGTTATTCGCTCTTCACCCTTCCTCCCCGCTGAAAGTACTTTACAACCCGAAGGCCTTCTTCATACACGCGGCATGGCTGCATCAGGCTTGCGCCCATTGTGCAATATTCCCCACTGCTGCCTCCCGTAGGAGTCTGGACCGTGTCTCAGTTCCAGTGTGGCTGGTCATCCTCTCAGACCAGCTAGGGATCGTCGCCCTGGTGAGCCGTTACCTCACCAGCTGGCTAATCCCATCTGGGTTCATCCGGTAGTGTGAGGCCCGAAGGTCCCCCACTTTGCTCTTGCGAGATTATGCGGTATTAGCCACCGTTTCCAGTGGTTATCCCCCTCTACCGGGCAGATCCCCAGACATTACTCACCCGTCCGCCACTCGTCACCCGAGGAGCAAGCTCCTCTGTGCTACCGTTCGACTTGCATGTGTTAGGCCTGCCGCCAGCGTTCAATCTGAGCCATGATCAAACTCTTCAATTAAAGTCTGATTTGCCATCACGTGGATGGCGATGCTCTGTGAATTAAAACGTCGTAATGAATTACGTGTTCACTCAACAAAGACTTGATAGTTCATTCGCCCGAAGGCTGTGATATCAATCCTGCGAGTGCCCACACAGATTGTCTGATAAATTGTTAAAGAGCAGTGCGAACGCGGCTTAACCGGCGGTTCGCGAGGTGGCGTATATTACGCTTTCCTCTTACAGAGTCAACCCTGTTTTACAGAATTTTCTCTTCATCATTCAGCGCCGGGCGTCTGCCCTGCTGCCGTTCGATGGAGGCGCATTATAGGGATGCCTCAGGGGAAGGCAAGCATAAAAATGAACTTTTTTATTGTTCGCTGAAACTTCACGCAAAACGACGCTTTTTAACCCTGTTTTATGCGTGAAGGCAAGTCTGCAAGGCTATCGATTACCCAGTCTGCTGCTTTTTCACCCTCGGCCGTAACGGCTTTACCGCTACGCACTAAAACCTTTTTCCCCACGCCTGCCGCCTGCGCCGCCTGCATGTCCTCGGGTTTATCGCCAACCATATAAGAGGCGGCCATATCGATATTCAGGTCGCGTTGCGCGCTGAGCAGCATGCCGGGGGCGGGCTTACGGCAATCACACGACTGCCGATAAGCCTCTACCGCCGCGTCAGGGTGGTGCGGACAGAAGTAGATACCATCAAGATCGACATCGCGATCCGCCAGCGACCAGTCCATCCATTCGGTCAAACGCATAAAGGTATCTTCCGTGAACATTCCGCGCGCAATGCCGGACTGATTCGACACCATCACCAGCGCGAAGCCCATACTTTTTAGTTCTTTCATCGCCTCGATAGCGCCATCGATAAAATGGAACTTATCGATTTCATGTACATAACCATGATCGACATTTATGGTGCCGTCGCGATCGAGAAATATTGCCGGGACTTTGTCTGTCACGTAGAAACTCCTGCTGCAAAAGATGTGCATAAGTATCGCATGATTAGGTCGCGGGAGAGAATGACAGTTTGAGTGACTTTCATTGATTCAGCCGTCTGGATGCCTTACCATCCACCCGCATGCCGCACTGCCGGTATCTTTTCAAATGAACGCCACGGATAACTGCATTACCAAATAAAATGATAAAACTTTCGAATATCACAAAAGTGTTCCAGCAAGGCACACGCACGATAACGGCGCTGTCAGACGTCAGCCTGCACGTGCCTGCGGGGCAAATTTACGGCGTCATTGGCGCATCCGGCGCGGGGAAAAGTACGTTAATCCGCTGCGTTAACCTGCTTGAGCGTCCGACGTCAGGCAGCGTGCTGGTTGATAATCAGGATCTCACCACCCTTTCAGAAAGCCAGCTTACCCAGGCGCGGCGTCAGATCGGCATGATTTTTCAGCATTTCAATCTGATGAACTCGCGCACCGTGGCGGGTAACGTCGCGTTGCCGCTGGAGTTAGGCAAGCTCTCGCGTGATGAAATCAAAACGCGCGTCCGTGAATTGCTTGAGCTGGTTGGCCTTGCCGACAAACAGGATGCGTGGCCCGCAAATCTCTCTGGCGGTCAGAAGCAGCGCGTTGCTATTGCCCGCGCGCTGGCCAGTAATCCGAAGGTGCTGCTGTGCGATGAAGCAACCAGCGCGCTCGATCCGGCGACAACGCGCGCCATCCTTGAACTGTTAAAAGATATTAACCGCCGTCTGGGCATTACCATACTGCTGATCACGCATGAAATGGACGTGGTGAAACGTATTTGCGATCGGGTAGCGGTCATCAGCCAGGGTGAGTTGATTGAACAGGATACGGTAAGCGAAGTGTTCTCGCATCCCAAGACGCCGCTGGCGCAGCAGTTTATTCAGTCCACGCTGCATCTGGATATTCCGGAAGACTATTCCGCGCGGCTGTCGGCAGAAAGCCAATCGGATCGCGTTCCTTTATTGCGCCTTGAATTCACCGGCCAGTCGGTCGATGCGCCGCTGCTCTCTGAGTCAGCGCGCCGCTACAATGTGAATAACAATATTATCAGCGCGCAGATGGATTATGCCGGCGGCGTCAAATTCGGCATCATGCTGACCGAAATGCACGGCAACACGGCGGACACGCAGGCCGCCATTGAATTTTTGCAAGCGCACCACGTGAAAGTAGAGGTATTAGGCTATGTCTGAAGCAATGATGTGGCTGCTGGGTCGCGGCATTTGGGAAACGCTGATGATGACCTTTGTCTCCGGTTTCTTCGGTTTTGTTCTTGGCCTGCCGGTGGGCGTGCTGCTTTACGTGACCCGGCCGGGACAGATCATGTCAAGCGTGAAGCTCTACCGTACGCTGTCGGCGGCGGTAAATATTTTCCGCTCGATCCCTTTCATTATTCTGCTGGTCTGGATGATCCCCTTTACCCGCATGGTGGTGGGAACATCAATCGGTTTGCAGGCGGCCATTGTGCCGCTCACCGTTGGCGCGGCCCCCTTTATCGCGCGCATGGTGGAAAACGCACTGCTTGAGCTGCCTTCGGGACTGATTGAAGCATCCCGCGCCATGGGCGCCACGCCGTTGCAGATCGTTTGCAAAGTGTTGCTGCCGGAAGCGCTGCCGGGGCTGGTGAATGCCGCCACCATTACGCTAATTACGCTGGTAGGCTATTCTGCAATGGGTGGCGCGGTGGGCGCGGGCGGACTGGGCCAGATTGGTTATCAGTATGGCTATATCGGCTACAACGCTACCGTGATGAACACGGTCCTGATATTGCTGGTCGTGCTGGTGTATTTGATTCAATTCTGCGGCGACCGCATTGTACGCGTGGTCACGCACCGATAAAAAACCGTTCATATTGATTAAGGAAGGGATATGTCTTTTAACGTAAAAACATTTGCCGCTGTGGCTGCGCTGATGGGTTCACTGGCTCTGGCAGGCTGCGATCAGAAAGAAAAAGATCCGAATCACATCAAGGTTGGCGTGATCGTCGGTAGCGAGCAGCAGGTTGCTGAAGTGGCGAAAAAAGTCGCAAAAGATAAGTTTGGCCTCGACGTCGAGCTGGTCACCTTTAACGACTACGTGCTGCCGAATGAAGCGCTGAGCAAAGGCGATATCGATGCCAACGCCTTCCAGCATAAACCTTACCTGGATCAGCAGATCAAGGATCGCGGCTACAAGCTGGTTTCCGTGGGTAACACCTTTGTCTATCCTATCGCAGGTTACTCCAGAAAAATCAAATCATTAGATGAGTTACAAAACGGCGCACAGGTTGCCATTCCCAACGATCCTACTAACCTGGGCCGATCGCTGCTGCTGTTACAGAAAGTGGGCCTGATCAAGCTCAAAGAGGGCGTGGGCCTGATGCCAACCTCGCTGGATGTGATCGAAAACCCGAAAAACATCAAGCTGGTTGAGCTGGAAGCTCCGCAGTTGCCACGTTCACTGGACGATCAGCAGATTGCCCTGGCTGTAATCAACACCACCTACGCCAGCCAGATCAATCTGACGCCAGCTAAAGATGGCATCTTTGTGGAAGACAAAGACTCACCATACGTCAATATGATCGTTGCGCGTGAAGATAATAAAGACGCAGAGAACGTGAAAAAATTCGTTCAGGCGTATCAGACTGACGACGTCAATGAAGCGGCCAACAAGATCTTCAACGGCGGCGCAGTGAAAGGCTGGTAATTACTGCATTTTTATGCGGGACAGGCTGCAAAGCGGGCTAAATGCCCGCTTTGTTCTTTCCGGATCCCTTGTTATTTCTCCCTGAGATTGTTTCAATAACGCCACTTTTACCGAATGTGAGGATTTTCCCATGCGTGTTCTACCGCTCTGTTTGTTAGCCCTCTCGCTCACAGGGTGTTCGCTGCTGCATAAGCCTTACAAACCTGTTGAGCCTTTTAAGCCAACCCCGCAAACGGAGTCAACACGCGTTAAGCCCACGCCGCGTCCTAACATGGTAAAACTCTATACTGACGCCGGCGATCTGGTGAGCAAACCTTTCCGCGATCTGGGCGAAGTGTATGGCGAAGACTGTCAGGCCAGCGCGCAAAACTCGCCGCCGAACATCAATACCGCCCGCAAAAGAATGCAGATCCGCGCGTCTTCCATGAAGGCCAACGCCGTACTGCTGCACCATTGCGAAGTCGTCAGCAGCGCTCAGGGCTGTTATCGCCAGGCCGTTTGCCAGGGCTCCGCGCTGAAAGTGTCGAACCAATGAGTTCCTTTTCCTTCCAGAAAATCGGCACTATTCACTCTCCCTGGAAGGAAAAATTTGCCGTTCCCCGCCAGCCTGGCCTGATTGAGGACGGCGGCGGCGAGCTTCACCTTCACGCGCCGTACAATCAGCCCGAAGCCGTACGCGGACTGGAATCGTTCAGCCATTTGTGGTTGCTGTTTGTCTTCCATCAAACCATGGCGGGCGGCTGGCGACCAACGGTGCGCCCTCCACGGCTGGGCGGCAACGCGCGCATGGGCGTGTTCGCCACGCGATCCACATTTCGTCCGAATCCCATCGGCATGTCGCTGGTCGAGCTGACCGGCATTCGCAGCGAAAAAGGCAGCGTTGTGCTGGAGCTGGGCAGTCTGGATCTGGTAGACGGTACGCCGGTTGTTGATATCAAACCCTACCTGCCCTTTGCGGAATCAATACCCGACGCGCGGGCTGGCTTTGCGCAGCAGGCGCCTGCCGCCACGATGCCGGTATCATTTTCATCGCAGGCCGGGCAGCAAATTGCTGCATACGCGCAGTACTATCCGCACCTGGCACGCTTTATTGCGCAGGTTCTGGCGCAGGATCCCCGGCCAGCTTACCGTCAGGGCGAAGAGCCGGATCGCGAATACGCCGCCTGGGTGCTCGATTTCAACGTGCGCTGGCGGGTGAATGCAAGCGGAACAGAAGTGATTGCGGTCGATCGCCGTTAATTTATTTCTCTGCATCTTTTGAGTCCCCTGCCGCGCTGGTACACTAGCCGCCAGATTTTTACAGCGCACTGTATCGCTTAACGGGAATGGTAACTCATGCGTACGACTCAATATCTGCTCTCCACACAAAAGGAAACGCCTGCCGACGCCGAAGTCATCAGCCATCAGCTGATGCTACGCGCAGGGATGATCCGCAAACTGGCTTCCGGTCTTTATACCTGGCTGCCGACCGGCCTGCGCGTACTGAAGAAAGTTGAAAACATCGTGCGTGAAGAGATGAACAACGCCGGTGCCATTGAGATCTCCATGCCGGTCGTTCAGCCAGCGGATTTGTGGCAGGAGAGCGGACGCTGGGAGCAGTATGGCCCGGAACTGCTGCGCTTTGTCGATCGCGGCGATCGCCCTTTCGTTCTTGGCCCGACGCATGAAGAAGTGGTGACCGATCTGATCCGCAACGAGCTGAGTTCCTATAAGCAACTGCCGCTGAACGTTTATCAGATCCAGACCAAGTTTCGCGACGAAGTGCGCCCGCGTTTTGGCGTGATGCGCGGTCGCGAATTCATTATGAAAGACGCGTACTCATTCCACACCTCGCAGGAATCGCTTCAGGCAACCTACGATGATATGTACCGCGCCTACAGCCAGAGCTTCAGCCGGATGGGGCTGAATTTCCGCGCGGTACAGGCGGATACCGGTTCAATCGGCGGCAGTGCGTCACACGAGTTCCAGGTGCTGGCAGAGAGCGGCGAGGACGATATCGTTTTCTCTACTGAATCTGACTACGCGGCCAATATTGAGATGGCCGAAGCCGTCGCGCCAGCGGGCGGTCGTCCGGACGCAACGCAGGCGTTGAAAGAGATTGATACGCCCGATGCAAAAACCATTGCCGCGCTGGTTGAGCAGTTTGGCCTGCCGATTCGAAAAACCGTTAAGACGCTGCTGGTGAAAGCAACGCCAGAAAGCGGTCATTCGCTGGTAGCGCTGCTGGTGCGCGGCGATCACGAACTGAACGACGTGAAAGCAGAGAAGATCGATATCGTTGCGGCGCCGTTAACCTTCGCCAGCGAAGACGAAATCCGTGCGGCCACCGGCGCAGGCCCGGGTTCGCTCGGTCCGATTGGCCTGACGATACCGGTGGTTGTCGATCGCACCGTCGCCGCCATGAGCGATTTCAGCGCGGGCGCCAACGTTGACGGCAAGCACTTTACCGGCATCAACTGGCAGCGCGATCTGCCTTTACCCCGCGTGGCGGACATCCGTAACGTGGTGGAAGGCGACGCCAGCCCGGACGGAAAAGGCACGCTGATGATCAAACGCGGCATCGAAGTCGGTCATATATTCCAGCTCGGCACAAAATACTCCGAGGCGATGAAAGCGTCCGTACAGGGCGAAGACGGCCGCAATCAGATACTGACCATGGGATGTTACGGCATCGGTATCAGCCGCATTGTGGCTGCCGCCATTGAGCAGAATCACGACGATCGCGGCATAATCTGGCCTGCGGCGCTGGCGCCTTTCCAGGTAGCGATCCTGCCGATGAACATGCACAAATCGTTTCGCGTTAAAGAGCTGGCGGAAGAGATTTACAACCAGCTTCGCGCCAGCGGCATTGATGCGATCCTCGACGATCGTAAAGAGCGTCCGGGCGTGATGTTTGCAGATATGGAGCTGATTGGCGTGCCGCATACCATTGTGATTGGCGATCGCAATCTCGATAACAACGAAATCGAGTACAAATCCCGTCGCGAAGGCGAGAAGCGGATGATCAGCACTGACGCTATCGTCGACTTCCTGATCGCTGAAATCAACGGCTAAGCGTTTCGCCCGACAGGCCGTTTTTGCGGCCTGTCGTTATTATCACTTCACCGTTTTCACCGGCATCAGCTGATAACGATGCGTTGAACGGATCGGCAGTCCTTCCTTATCCAGCATCTCCAGCCCGTCATTCAACGGCCGGAAATAGCGCTTCTCTCCTTTATCCGATACCAGCACCAGCCGTTCTGCCGTTCGGGTCCAACGGCCCTGCTGCGCGGTACTCTCTTCGTTGGTTCCGCTATAGCGCTCGTTCAGCATATAGCGACCGCCCTGACGCAGCGAAAGTGAAACCTGAATGCCTGCGCAATCGGCGCAAGGGAGGGTTCCCTGATAAGTTTCGGCCATGGTTTCAGGCGTCTCTGCGACCGGCGCAGCATCATGATTCTGACATCCCACCAGCGGCCCCGCTAACAGCGTTGCCAGCAGCGCAATAACGCTCTTTTTCATTCTCTTCTCCTGCATCAGTCAGTCCGGCACGCGGCGCATTTTGCCGCGCAAAGATTTAATCGTAGCCTTGCGCGTTTTACTTTCCAGCCGGCGCTTTTTCGATGACAGCGTCGGCCGCGTCGCGCGTCGCGTTTTCTCCGGTGCCGTCAGCTCACGGATTAAATTTTCAAGCCGCTTCAGCGCCGCTTCCCGGTTCATCTCCTGGCTGCGGTACTCCTGAGCTTTGATGATCACCACGCCATCAGGGGTGATCAGATGATGGCTGGCGGCAAGCAGGCGAGATTTGTAAAACCCGGGCAGGCTGGAGGCGTGCACGTTAAAACGCAGGTGGATCGCCGTCGAGGTTTTATTCACATTCTGACCGCCCGCGCCCTGCGCCCGGATCGCAGTGATCTCAAGCTCGCCGTCGGGGATGACCACGTTCTGCGACAGAACAATCATGCCAGCTTGCCGTTAATCAGCCAGTCGGTAAAGTGCAGCTCCAGATGATGCTGCTCGTCCGAAAGCCAGATGGTGCCGTCCTGAATGGTGGCCTGGAGCGTCATTGAACGCGAGGCAAGTTGTGTCAGCGCCTTAAGCTGTTCATCATCCAGGAAACGTACGGTCAGATTATCCTGCTGCGCCAGGCGAGCCTGGTTTTGTTGCCACCAAATCTGCGCGGCGCGGGCGTTGTACGTATATAAGCAGACTTCGCCTGAGCGGCTGCATGCTTTTTTTATTCTGCGTTCGTCCGGCAGGCCCAACTCCACCCACAGTTCGATGCCGTTATGGTCGTTCATTCGCCAGATTTCAGGCTCATCCTCCGCGCTCAGGCCGCGCGTAAACGTCAGCCGCTCGTGCGCGTTGACCAGCCAGGCCACCAGCCGCAGCATCAGGCGCTCTTCCGTTTCTGAAGGATGGCGGGCCAGCGTCAGGTTGCTGTCGAGAAAGACCGATCGGTCCATGTCCGCCACGTTGACGGCGGCTTTATAGATTGTTGCTTTAAGTGCCATAAAATTCCTTATCCATATTGCCGCCTATTGTACCTCAGGCTTCAGCAAATCACTCGCCACCTGGCTGATTTCGCCGTACAGCCTGTGCTATAGTCGTGAAATCAACGAAGAAAATGTGGTCCGGGAGGTGCACTTGCAAAAGTATTGTGATTTAGTTCGCCAGAAATACGCCCAAATCGGCAGTGGCGATCTGGGATACGTGCCGGACGCCCTGGAATGCGTGTTGAAAGCACTCAATGAGGTAGCGGCAAACGATGCGCTACACTCTTCCATCAGGGAACAGGCAGCGTTTGCTGCTGCTAACTTATTGGTGAGTGATTATGTTGACGAATGAAGCCTATAAACCCATTAACTGCGACGATTACGACAACCTGGAACTTGCCTGTCAGAAGAGCTGGGTGCTGGCGCTTGAGCTGAAAAACGGTGAAGTGCTACAGGCGAAAGCGACAGATATGATATCGCGTAAAAACGTTGAATATCTGGCGGTCGATCTCTCAGGCGAGGTTCGCGAATTACGCCTCGACCACATCGCGCGTTTCAGCCATCCTGAGCTGGGTACCGTTTCGGTCAGCGAGTCTGATTAATCCTGCGGGACGGAACCACCTCCGTCCCTTCCCTTCATCAGGGCTTCATACTGGCATACCACGCCGCCAAATCATCAATGTCCTCATCGCTCAGTCCCGAAACAAACGCCTTCATCACCTCCGCCTGGCCACCGCTGCGTTCCCCTTTTTTATAAGCATGCATAGCGTGAGCCAGATAGTCGGCGTGCTGCCCGGCCAGGTTGGGATAAAGTGTTACTTTCGCCTTGCCTTCCGCACCGTGGCAGGCCTGACAGCTCGCTGATTTTTGCTGCCCGGCGGCGGGATTGCCCGCTGCAAAGGCTGGCAGCGCGACGGCATAAACCGCCAGCGCCACTAACTTTAAACGCACATTCATGAATTTTTGCTCCACGCAAGCTGCCAACACGGCGACGCTGCCGCCTCGCCTTCGCGCGTGACAAATACGCCGACGGCTGAAATTAAGTTTTCGTTATAGAAGATCAGCGGCGTGCGCTCACGCTGCCACGGCGGTACGCCCAACGCCTGCCAGATCTTTTTCAACGGGCGGCTTCCCGCTCGCCCTGACAGGTGAAACTGTCCCTGCGCACGAAAACGCACGCTGACCGACTCGTTCTCCGCCGGTGTGCGCACCCGCGTTTCCCCCTCGCCCATGCTGAGCCGGCCCAGCCCGTCTGGCAACATCAGCGGCGCAAAAGGCGGTGACCAGTCAATCACCGTATCGGCTATGGATAGGGTAACAGGCAGCCAGTAGAGACGGTCGCGAAAACGACGGACTTCTGCGCTACCGCAGACCAGGCGCGGAACGGCGTCCTCCCGACTACAGGCAACCTCCTGCCAGATACGCCGAATCGCGTCTCTCGATGGCATCAGCCCCTGCTGTCCGGCAATCCAGCGACGCAGCAGCGCGGCGCGTTTCGCTTCGCTCATCTTTTCAAGCGGCCGAAACCACAGCGCGCCCTCGTCATTTACCAGTTCAGAGAGCGTTTCCGCCAGCAGCTCGTTCAGCAGTTGTTCCTGCTCTGCGCAGAGCTCCGCGCTGCGCGCGGCGGCCTGCGCAAAATGCGGCCAGCGCGCGGAGAGCTGCGGCACTATCTCCCGGCGTAAAAAGTTGCGGTCAAAGCGACGATCCTGATTGCTGTCGTCTTCAATCCACGTCAGATGATGCGCGGCGGCCCACGACGCCAGCGCGTCACGGGAGCAGGAGAGCAACGGACGCAGGTGATGCCGCGCCGCGTGCGGCATGGCGGACAGCCCCGCCGGGCCGCTACCGCGCTTCAGCGCCAGCAACAGCGTTTCGCACTGATCGTCCAGATGCTGCGCGGTAAGCAGGCACTCATTTTCTGCCCGATGCTGAGCAAAAGCGGCATAGCGCGCCGCGCGTGCGGCAGCTTCAACGCCGTGATTTTTTGCATCAATGGTCACCCGCACCACGTCCAGCGGCACCTGCCATGCGTCGCACTGCCGCTGGCAATGTTTCACCCAGCGATCGGCATACGCGCTGAGCCCGTGATGAATATGGATGGCGCGCAGTTTCAGCGACGGGCGCTGCTCGCGCAGCAGCACCAGTTGGTGAAGCAGAACGCTGGAATCCAGTCCGCCGCTGTAGGCCACCAGCAGCTGTTGGCGGCCGGCAAGATGATGTTCGAGTGTGAGTAAAGCTGACATAGCGTTCCGCAAAAGAAATAAATCCTGCGCCAGTTTACGCCTGATACAGCTCCAGCGGCAAACCGTCCGGGTCGCTGAAGAAGGTAAAGCGTTTATCGGTCAGCGGATCAACGCGGATCGCTTCGCAGTTGACGCCTTTAGTCGTCAGGTGCTGCACCGCCGCGTCAATATCCTCCACGCAAAACGCCAGATGACGCAGCCCGCAGGCTTCCGGTTGCGTAGGCCGCGCGGGCGGCGACGGAAATGAAAACAGTTCGATGACGTACTGCCCGTTCAGCGCGAGATCGCCTTTCCAGGAGTCACGCGCCTCGCGATAGACTTCTTCTTGCAGCGTAAAGCCCAGTATGTCGCAGTAAAACGCCTTACTGGTTTCATAATCGCTGGCGATGATTGCAATATGATGAATGTGGCTGATTGTTAACATGATTATCCTTTTCTGATGGCGGCGCGTCATACGCTACGCCGTTACTTACGGCGTAACAATGGCACAATTCTGCATTCACGCCTTCAGCACACGCACTAAATACTGACCTTCTTCCGTCAATCGCGCACCGTGAATATCCGTTTCAAAGCCCGGGTAGTGTTTACCGATGGTGCAGAGCATCAGCAGAAAATCGAGCACTGCACGGCTCTCTTCGGTAACCATCTCGCCCGGCATTACCACCGGCACGCCTGGCGGATAGGGCAGGATCATATTGGCCGACACTCGCCCGACCATTTCACTGATATCCACCGTTTCCACGTTGCCCTGCACCTGCTGCTGAAACATCTGGTGCGGCGTCATCTTCATTTCCGGCAGCGTTGAAAAGGCCTGAAGCATCAGGCGCGGCAGATCGTGTTCGCGGATCAGGCGATGAATGCCCTGCGCCAGCGTCTGAATACGCATATTACGGTAGAAATCAGGATCCTCCGCATAAAGATCCGGCAGCATGTTTCTGACCCGCAGATTGAGATCGTAGGCACGTTTGAACTCCGTCAGTCCACGCAGCACGCTCATCGCTTTGGTTTTATCGATGCCAATGCTGAATAAGAACAGCAGATTGTAAGGGCCGGTTTTCTCCACCACCACGCCGCGTTCGTCCAGGAATTTGGCCACCAGCGCGGCCGGAATACCCTCCTCCGCCATCTCGCCCTGCTCGCTCATGCCGGGCGTGAGAATGGTGACCTTGATCGGATCGAGGTACATATGATCAGCATCGGCGTCCACAAAGCCATGCCACGCCTCATCCCCTGGCTGAATCGGCCAGCATTCCGGCTCGTCCACGCCTTCCGGCTGCCAGATATCAAAGAACCAGCCGTCGGACTCTTCACGAAGCCGCTGGACCTCACGCCGGAAATGCAGCGCCCGCTCAACCGAGCGATTGATTAACCGCTTGCCCGGATTGCCGCGCAGCATCGCCGCCGCGGTTTCAATTGATGCAACAATCGCGTAGTTCGGCGAGGTGGTGGTGTGCATCATGTAGGCTTCGTTAAAGGTCTGCTCGTCATAATCGCCCTTGATATGAATGAGCGACGCCTGCGAAAACGCGGCCAGCAGCTTGTGCGTGGACTGCGTTTCATAAATTACTTTGCCCGGTGTACGCTCGCCGCTCATGCCGCTCAGCCCGCTGTAAATCGGGTGAAAATTGGTGTACGGCACCCACGCGGAGTCGAAGTGAATGGAGGGCACCTCAAGCGTGTCTTTAATATATTGCGTGTTGTACAGCAGCCCGTCGTAGGTGGAGTTGGTGATCACCGCATGAACCGGCCAGCTGGCGCGCTCGGTTTGTGCCACTTTCAGCGCAATACTCGCTTTAGTGAACTCGCGTTTAGGAATACCGCCGAGAATACCCAGCGCGTTGCGCGTTGGTTTAAGCCAGATGGGAATGATATCGCTCATCATCAGCAGATGCGTCAGCGACTTGTGGCAGTTGCGATCGATCAGTACCGTGCTGCCTGCCGGTGCCGCATACATGCCAACAATTTTATTCGAGGTCGAGGTGCCATTCGTCACCATGTAGCTCTGCTCGGCCCCGAAGGTTCTTGCCACATACTCTTCGGCCTCCAGATGCGGGCCGGTGTGATCGAGCAGCGATCCCAATTCGGTGACGGAGATGGAGACATCCGCCTTCAGCGTGTTTGCGCCAAAAAAATCATAAAACAGCGTGCCAACCGGGCTTTTCTGAAAGGCCGTTCCCGCCATATGGCCGGGCGTGCAGAAGGTATATTTCCCCTCTTTTACATAGGTGAACAGCGCTTTGGTCAGCGGCGGCGTAATGGTGTCGAAATATTCGTCAGTGTACTGGCTGATGCGCTGTGCGATCTCTTCTGCCGCGCCCAGCCCGTATTCGAAGAACCAGACGGCCATCCGCATTTCATTGATGCTGACGTCCATCGTGGAGTGTGTATTAATAAACGCGTATAGCGGCAGATACTCATTAAGCTGATTAATTTCGCTACAGAGATCGAAGCTGTATTCGTCCCAGTCGAAAATCACGCCGCAGATGCGCGGATTGTGCTCAATCAGCTTGAGCAAGTCGTTGGCGTCTTTCGGATAGATAGTCTGAAATTTACGGGCATTCAGCGCGTCGTCCAGCTCACGAATGGGTTCGTCTTTATAGAATGCGTTATGGGGGCCCATGATCGCGATAATGTTCAATGCTCACCTCCTGTTGGCGTTGCGGCAAGGAATAAGCATAGCGAAGATGGTGTGCCGGGGCAGAATTATTCTGCCCCGAAGCGATCAGGTCTTATCGTTGACAGCGAAGGTGGGGGCGTTTTGACGGACGGATTCAATCCCGCGCTGAGCGCCCTGTTTACTGGCGTACATTTCGCTGGTAGCGATAATTTCATGGTTACCCGCAATCAGCACAAAATACCAGGGCTGAGATGTATCCTTCTTCGATTTTCTTAATTCGTAATAACCCATATAACCTCCTGTGTAATTAACACGCTCCTGCGCGATGGCGTAATAGAATACATTAATGCGTGAGCAATCAAGCTAAAACATTAATAAATCTGACCTGTCACACAGTTTACGCTTCATATTGCGCCACGCTTTAACTAAATATTAACGGGTTACCCAAAATGACCACGTAATAAGGTTTAATGTAAATTAACTATTCAGGAGGAGGGGATTCAGATCGGAGAATGCAGCGGTTTTCGCCGCTGCATATGCGAAGGGAAGGAATATATTCAGGCGTAACCGTAATTCATCAGGCGCTGATAGCGACGATCCAGCAGCTCTTCCTTGCTGAGTCCGTCCAGCTCGGCCAGATCTTCCAGCAGCTGCGCCTTCAGGGAAGCGCCAATAGCCACCGGATTCCGGTGCGCGCCGCCCAACGGCTCAGGGATCACCGTGTCGATCAACTTCAGCTCTTTCAGGCGGGAGGCGATGATGCCCATCGCTTCGGCGGCCAGCGGGGCTTTGTCCGCGCTCTTCCACAGAATTGAGGCGCAACCTTCCGGCGAAATCACCGAGTAGGTGCTGTACTGCAACATATTCACCTTATCACCCACGCCAATCGCCAGCGCGCCGCCGGAACCCCCCTCACCGATAACGGTGCAGATAACCGGCACTTTCAGGCCAGACATTTCGCGCAGGTTGCGGGCAATCGCCTCGCTTTGCCCGCGCTCTTCGGCGCCGACGCCCGGATAAGCGCCCGGTGTGTCAATAAAGGTCACAATCGGCATATTAAAACGCTCGGCCATTTCCATCAGGCGCAGCGCTTTGCGATAGCCTTCCGGCGCAGGCATGCCGAAGTTACGGCGAATTTTTTCTTTGGTTTCGCGGCCTTTCTGATGACCAATGATCATCACCGGACGATCGTCCAGACGGGCGATGCCGCCAACAATGGCTTTATCATCTGCGTAGGCGCGATCGCCTGCCAGCTCGTCAAAATCGGTAAAGACATTGCGGACGTAGTCCAGCGTATAAGGACGCAAAGGATGGCGCGCCAGCTGCGCAATTTGCCAGGCACCTAAATCGGCGAAGATCTTACGCGTCAGCTCTACGCTTTTCTCACGCAGACGCTGTACTTCTTCGTCCAGATTGATATCCAGTTTTTCATCCTGACGGCCAACCGATTTGAGTGAATCAATTTTCGCCTCAAGCTCTGCGATTGGCTGTTCAAAATCCAGGTAATTAAGACTCATAATAATCCTGTTTTAGTCAAACTCCAGTTCCACCTGCTCTGATCCGATTAGCGATCGCAGATCGTTAAGTAAACGATCGCTGGGCGACACGCGCCACGCTGCGCCAAAGCGCAGTTTCGCCCGCGCATCCTCTCTCTGGTAATAGAGATGTACCGGAATCGTTCCCGAACGATGGGGCTCCAGGGATTGACGGAGACGGTTCAAAAGCTGGTCATCAATTTGCCTGTCTGTCAGCGAGATAGCAAGTCCGCGTGCATATTTTTCGCGGGCTTCATCAATGTCCATCACATCGCGGGCGGTCATTTTAAGGCCGCCGTTGAAATCATCAAAGCTGACCTGTCCGCTGACAATCAGAATACGATCTTTCTCCAGCAGATGCTGGAACCTGTCAAGCGCGTCGGTAAACAACATCACTTCCAGCCGACCAGAACGATCGTCCAGCGTGCAGATGCCAATGCGATTACCGCGTTTTGTCACCATTACGCGGGCCGCGACCACCAGACCAACGGCCATCGTGGTTTTGCCTCGTTCAGTCGGATGCATGTCCTTCAGACGCATACCGCCAACGTAACGCTCTATTTCTTTCAGATACTGATTGATCGGGTGGCCGGTGAGATAAAGACCCAGCGTCTCTCGCTCGCCATCCAGCCTGACCTGTTCCGGCCACGGCGTGACGTCTGCGTAAGACTGCTCGATCTGCTCCGGTTCGTCCGCCAGCACGCCGAACATGTCAGCCTGGCCGATGGCCTCGGCTTTCGCATGCTGATCGGCCGCCTTCAGCGCATCGCCCAGCGCGCTCATCAACGCGGCGCGATGCGGCCCCAGCCGGTCGAAAGCGCCGGACATAATAAGCTTTTCCAGCACGCGGCGGTTGAGTTTTTTTGTATCGGTGCGCGCGCAAAGATCAAACAGCTCGCGAAAGTAGCCATCTTTATTACGTGCTTCAATGATTGCTTCAATCGGCCCCTCACCAACGCCTTTTATGGCGCCGATGCCGTAGACGATTTCGCCGTCATCATTGACGTGGAACTGGTAGAGGCCGGAGTTGATGTCCGGCGGCAGCACCTTCAGACCCATTCGCCAGCACTCATCAACCAGCCCGACCACTTTTTCGGTGTTATCCATATCGGCGGTCATCACTGCCGCCATAAATTCGGCGGGATAATGCGCTTTCAGCCACAGCGTCTGATAAGAAACCAGCGCGTAGGCCGCCGAGTGCGATTTGTTGAAGCCATATCCGGCGAACTTTTCCACCAGATCGAAGATTTTAACCGCCAGTTCGCCGTCAATGCCGCGCGATTTGGCGCCCTCTTCAAAACCGCCGCGCTGTTTGGCCATTTCAACAGGGTTTTTCTTGCCCATGGCGCGGCGCAGCATGTCGGCGCCGCCCAGGCTGTAGCCGGCCAGCACCTGCGCAATCTGCATCACCTGTTCCTGATACAGGATAATGCCGTAGGTCGGTTCCAACACCGGTTTCAGCGACTCATGCTGCCATTGAATATCCGGATAGGAGATCGCTTCACGTCCGTGTTTACGGTCGATAAAGTTGTCCACCATGCCTGACTGAAGCGGGCCGGGGCGGAACAGCGCCACCAGCGCGATCATGTCTTCGAAGCAGTCCGGCTTCAGTCGCTTAATCAGATCCTTCATGCCGCGCGATTCAAGCTGAAACACCGCAGTGGTTTCCGAGCGTTGCAGCATGTCGAAGCTTTTTTTATCTACCAGCGGAATGGCGGCGATATCTATCGGCGGCTCGCCCTGTTTTTTACGCCGGGCGTTGATCATCTCCAGCGCCCAGTCGATGATGGTTAACGTGCGCAGGCCGAGGAAGTCAAACTTCACCAGCCCGGCGTATTCCACGTCGTTTTTGTCGAACTGGGTAACCGGATGGTTGCCGTTTTCATCACAGTAGAGCGGTGCGAAATCGGTGATCTGCGTCGGCGCAATCACCACGCCGCCCGCGTGCTTCCCGGCGTTTCGCGTCACGCCTTCCAGCTTGCGCGCCATATCGATTAGCGCTTTAACTTCTTCATCCGCTTCGTAAACTTCCGGTAGCTGCGGTTCGGCGGCAAACGCTTTCTCCAGCGTCATGCCGGGATCGGGCGGCACCAGCTTTGAAATACGATCGACAAAACCGTACGGATGCCCCAGCACGCGCCCCACGTCACGAATAACCGCTTTCGCCGCCATGGTGCCGAAGGTGATAATCTGCGAAACCGCCTTACGACCGTACATCTCGGCGACGTGCTCAATCACCAGGTCGCGTTTTTCCATGCAGAAGTCGACGTCAAAGTCGGGCATGGAGACGCGCTCAGGGTTGAGGAAGCGTTCGAACAGCAGGTCAAATTCCAGCGGATCGAGATCGGTGATTTTCAATGCATAAGCGACCAGCGAACCCGCGCCGGAACCGCGTCCCGGCCCCACCGGCACGTCGTTATCCTTCGACCACTGGATAAACTCCATCACGATCAGAAAGTAGCCAGGGAATCCCATCTGGTTGATAACGTTAAGTTCGACTTCAAGACGCTCGTCATAGGCGGGCCGTTTTTCCGCGCGTTCAGCGGGATCGGGAAAGAGAAACGCCAGGCGCTCTTCCAGGCCTTCACGCGATTTCACCACCAGAAAATCTTCGGTGGTCATATCACCGGTAGGGAACTGCGGCAGGAAGTACTCGCCGAGGCGGATGGTCACGTTGCAGCGACGGGCGATCTCCACGCTGTTTTGCAGCGCTTCCGGGATGTCCGAAAACAGCTCGCACATTTCGTCAACGCTGCGCATGTACTGCTGCGGGCTGTAATTGCGCGGGCGTTTGGGATCGTCCAGCGTGAAGCCGTCGTGGATCGCCACTCGTATTTCGTGCGCGTCGAAATCATCCGCCTCAAGGAAGCAAACTTCGTTGGTTGCCACCACCGGCACGCCCTGGGCCAGCGCCAGTTCAACGGCGGCATGCACCCAGGTTTCTTCGTCGGCGCGGCCGGTGCGCACCAGTTCAAGGTAGTAACGATCAGGGAAGTGCTGCTGGTAGAAGGCCAGGCATTCGGCCACCATGGTCTGATTGCCGCGTAACAGCATTTTGCCAACGTCGCCGCAGCGCCCGCCGGAGAGCAGAATCAATCCTTCCGACAGCTCGACAAGCCAGTCGCGATCGATGACCGGGCCCGCACCACCATAGCCACGCAGGTAGGCGCGCGAGATCAGCAGCGTGAGATTTTGATAGCCGGTGTTGTTGGCCGCCAGCACCGTCAACTGCGAAAGCTCATCGCCCATCGCCTCACTGGCAACTTTGAAGTCGGCGCCGATAATCGGTTTGATGCCCTGCCCGTGCGCCGTGCCGTAAAACTTCACCAGGCCACAAAGATTGGTGTAGTCGGTAATGGCGATGGCCGGCATCTCAAGCGCCGCCGCTTTTTTCACCAGCGGGCCAGTTTTCGCCAGGCCATCAACCATGGAGTAGTCACTGTGTACGCGTAAATGAATAAAACGAGGTTCGGCCATTTTTTTTCCGCTTAAGTCTGAACTGTACGTACGGCGGCGGCAACCTCAGCATCCAGCAACGCGTTGCGCACCGGCGCAAAACTGCGGCGATGGTGCGGCGTGGCGCCGTGATGGATCAGTTTTTCCAGATGCAGCGCCGTCGGATAACCTTTGTGCTGCGCAAAGCCATATTCGGGGAACAGAAGATCCAGCTCCGCCATCTCTCTGTCACGCGTGACCTTTGCCATAATCGATGCGGCGCTGATTTCCGCCACCAGACTGTCGCCTTTAACCACCGCCTGCGACGGCATCGGCAGCGCCGGGCAGCGATTGCCGTCAATCAGCACGAAGTCCGGCGTAATCGCAAGCCCGGCCACGGCGCGCTGCATCGCCAGCATCGTGGCGTGCAGGATATTCAGGTTGTCGATCTCTTCCGGCTCCGCGCGTCCCAGGCTCCAGCTTAGTGCCTTTTCCTGTATTTCATCGTACAACGCCAGGCGACGCTTTTCCGACAATTTTTTGGAATCCGCCAGGCCCACAATGGGACGACGCGGATCGAGGATCACCGCCGCGGTCACCACTGCGCCCACCAGCGGGCCGCGACCGACTTCGTCAACGCCTGCAATGCAGGCGGCGACGGGGTAAACAAACGGATTCATGGGCACAGCTCCAGTACCGCTGCCGCCGCCTGTTCATCGGCGTTCCAGCGAATTTGATGATGCAATTCCGTGAAGGTTGCCAGCAGTTGGCGGCGGGTTTCGCCTTCCGCCATCAGCGGCTCAAGCGCGGCGGCGAGCAGTTCCGGACGGCACTCATCCTGCAACAGCTCCTTCACCAACTCGCGCCCTGCCAGCAGATTGGGCAGCGAAACATAGTCGGTCTTCACCAGGCGCTTAGCCAGCCAGAAGGTGAAAGGCTTCATGCGGTAACCCACCACCATCGGACACTTCGCCAGCATGCACTCCAGTGCGGCGGTGCCTGATGCCAGCAGCGCGGCGTCGCTGGCGATCATGGCGGCGCGGGCATTGCCATCCAGCAGATGCACGGGCAGATCCGGCGCCACTTCGGCTTTAATCTTCTCGAACTGCTCCCGTCGCCGCGGATTCACCAGCGGCACCACAATTTCCAGCTCCGGCCACCTTTGTCGCAGCAGCATCGCCGTTTTCAGAAAATCGCCGCTGAGCATCTCGACTTCCGCGCTTCGGCTGCCCGGCAGCAGCGCCAGGCAGCGTTTCTCTTCCGCAATCCCCAGTTCGCGACGTGCCGCTTTTTTATCAGGCTCAATCGGCATTGTATCGGCCATGGTGTGACCAATAAAGCGGCAGGGAACGTTAAAACGGTCGTAAAACGCTTTTTCAAAAGGCAGGAACGCCAGCACCATATCGGTGGCACGACCAATTTTGAAAACGCGCTTCTGACGCCAGGCCCAGACCGACGGACTGACATAGTGAATAGTACGAATGCCGCGCTGTTTGAGGCGCCCTTCCAGCGTGATATTAAAATCTGGGGCATCAATGCCCACAAACACGTCCGGCTTCAGCTCGCTGAAACGGCGGGTAAGATCGCTGCGGATTGCCAGCAGGCGGCGCAGACGTCCAACCACTTCGACAATGCCCATAACCGCCAGCTCTTCCATCTCATACCACGCCTCGCAGCCTTCAGCCTGCATCAGCGGGCCGGCAACGCCGACAAAACGCGTGTCGGGATGCTTTTCTCTTAATGCCCGGATCAGACCGGCACCAAGAATATCGCCGGAGGTTTCTCCGGCGACAAGGGCAATCGTTAAGGCGCGCCCGCCTGGCCGGGCGGGATAGCTATCCGATGACAATGGCATAACTTAACGAATCAAACCTCGGGTCGAGCGGGTGAAGAAGTCATAAAACGGCTGCACTTCAGCGTGTTCACGCGCGATTTCAGCGATTTCAGGTTTCGCTTCATCCAGCGTTTTCCCGCTGCGGTACAGAATTTTATAGGCGTTGCGAATGGCATGCAGCGCTTCTTTGCTGAAGCCGCGGCGTTGCAGCCCTACAAGGTTGATGCCGAACGGCGTGGCGTGGTTACCCTGCGCGATGACAAATGGCGGCACGTCCTGCGCGACGCCGGAACAGCCGCCCACCATCACATGTGCGCCAATGATGCAGAATTGATGAACCGCCGTCATGCCGCCGATAATGGCATAGTCATCCACCGTGACATGGCCGCCCAGCGTGGCATTGTTGGCAAGTATGCAGTGGTCGCCAATGATGCAGTCGTGGGCAATGTGCGCGTTAACCATGAGCAGGTTGTCGCTGCCGACTTTGGTCAGGCTGTCAGCCTGAACGGTGCCGCGGTGAATGGTGACGCTTTCGCGGATGCTGTTTCGATCGCCAATCTCCACGCGGGTAGGTTCACCGGCGTATTTCAGATCCTGATTCGCCTCGCCAATGGTGGCAAACTGATAAACAGTGTTGTCTTTGCCGATTTTCGTATGGCCGTTAACAACCACATGCGATTTCAGGACGGTGCCTTCGCCGATGTCGACATGGGCGCCGATGTAGCAAAATGGGCCAATCTGAACGCGAGCGCCAATAACGGCGCCCTCTTCAATCACGGACGAAGGATGGATAACAGCGGATTCATCAATCACGGATTACGCCTCCCGGCTGCGGGCACACATCATCGTTGCTTCGCAGACAATTTTGCCGTCAACGGTCGCCACGCCTTTAAAGCGGGTCAACCCACGGCGAGTTTTCTCGAAGGTGACTTCCATGATCATCTGATCGCCCGGCACGACCGGACGCTTGAAGCGCGCTTCATCGATACCGGCGAAATAGTACAGTTCGCCAGGCTCAAGTTTGCCTACGCTTTTGAACGCAAGAATTCCCGTTGCCTGCGCCATGGCTTCTAAAATCAGCACGCCTGGCAAAATCGGTTTACCAGGGAAGTGTCCCTGGAAAAACGGTTCGTTAACCGATACGTTCTTCACCGCGCGTAAATACTTATGTGGTTCGAATTCAAGTACGCGGTCGACCAGCAGAAACGGATAGCGGTGCGGCAGCAGTTCAATAATCTCTTCAATCTTCAGAGTATGAGTTTCAGTAGTCAAAATACTCTTCCTGTCCTAAAAATAATCTGATGGCATCAATAAGACGGCCTGCAAGGTTCTTAAAATCCCTCGCAGGCCGCGAATCAGTATCCGTGCATCGGGCTCAGCATTCCGTTTTTATCCGTTCGAGCGGTATCACTGGTGCCGATCGTTCGAACTGCGAAAGCTGGCTTCAGACTGGTTGAGAATGCTTAGTCCTGATTGACTTTGCGCTCGACGTTTTTTAAGCGCTTGCTTATTTCATCGATATTCATTACCAGCGCTGCCGTTTTGCGCCAGGTTTTGTTGGGCTGTAGCGGAATGCCGGAGGAGTATACTCCTGGTTCGGTAATTGGTCGCATGACCATTCCCATTCCGGTAACGGTAACTTTGTCACAAATTTCCATGTGGCCGTTTATCACGCTTGCGCCGCCAATCATGCAGTAACGGCCAATTTTTAAACTGCCCGCCATGATCACGCCGCCAGCAACAGCGGTATTGTCGCCAATCACAACGTTATGTGCAATCTGGCACTGGTTATCAATGATAACACCATTCCCGATCTGAGTGTTATCAAGCGCGCCGCGATCGATAGTGGTACAGGCACCGATCTCTACACGATCGCCAATAATGACCGTACCCAACTGAGGAATTTTCACCCAGTTGCCGCGATCGTTAGCGTAACCAAAACCATCTGCGCCGATTACCGTTCCCGACTGAATCAGGCACGCCTTGCCAATTTGCACTTCATGATAAACCGAGACGTTCGCCCATAAACGAGAACCTGCACCGATACGCGCATTTTTTCCAATAAAACAGCCTGCGCCGATGATCACGTTGTCACCCAGTTCAACACCGGACTCGATGACCGCGTTGGCACCCACGCAAACGCCGCTTCCCAGCGTGGCTGAGGCATCAATGACCGCGCTGGACGCGATATTATGCGCCGGCTGCGGCGTGGTATCCAGTATTTGCGCCATGCGGGCATAGGTCAGATAGGGATCGTTAACCACCAGCGCCGCGCCGTTAAAGCAGTCGCGATCGGCCTGCGTCAACACCACGGCGGACGCGTTGCAGTGGGCAAGCTGTTCACGATAGCGGCTGTTGGAAAGAAAGGTGATTTGACCGGATTGGGCGGATTGCATAGAAGCAATGCCAGAGATGACGAGCTCGCCATCTCCGTGCAATTCTGCATCCAACTGCTGGGCTAAATCAGCCAGTCGAATTGAAGACATTGATTATTTAACCTGTTTCAGAACATCAGCGGTGATGTCTTTGGATTTACCTGCATAAGCAACAGCATTGGCATCAATCACCACATCGTAGCCATCGTCGTCAGCCACTTTCTGCACGGCGTCCTGAATACGGCTCAGAATTTTATTACGCTCTTCCGCCTGACGACGGCGATTATCCTGCTCGAAAGCCTGCGCTTTGCTGGAGAAGGCTTCACGCTGGGTCATGACGTCTTTTTCCATGCGGCTGCGTTCGCTGGCCTTCATGGTTGAGCCGTCACGCTGCAAACGCTGCATTTTAGTTTGCAGATCGCGTTCCATACCCTGAAGCTCGGTAGCACGGCCTTTGAACTCATTCTCAAGCTGTTTCGCAACTGTCGCACGCGCCGGTAACTGTTGGAAAATGCTGGAAACGTTCACCACTGCAATCTTATCAGCAGCCTGTACACCTGCGGAAGTCGCCAGGGCGATAGAGAGGCCTGCGGCACACAACAACTTTTTCACTATAAACTCCTTACCATCAACGTTTGTGTCTTCGACACAGGTCTGCGCGTTAAGGCAGCTCTTCACAAGCTGCCTGTGAACGGCGCGATACACTCTTAAATGATTTCCATATCGGCTGCGTTACCAGGTTTTACCAATGTTAAACTGGAACTGTTCAGCCTTGTCTCCATCATACTTTTTGAACGGTTGGGCATACGAGAAGACCAGCGGCCCCAGCGGCGACATCCACTGTAGCGCCAGACCCGCCGACAGGCGGATATTGCCCGGATCGCTGTAGTCAGGAATGCCTGCTGCGCGCGTCTCCGCGGTATTTTCCCATTTCGTATCCCACGCCGTACCGCCATCCACAAACAGCGAGGTGCGCACCGAATTGGCATACTTCTCACTCAGGAACGGCGTTGGGGTGATCAGCTCAGCGCTGGCTGTTGCCATCGCGTTACCGCCCACGGCATCGTTAGAGCTACAAAGCGTATTCGTGCCCGAGCAGGTAGACGAATTGTCATTGTAGTAAGCCGCTTTCGGCCCGATGGTATTGGAACGGAAGCCGCGCACGGTGCTTGAACCACCCGCGTAAAAGTTCTCGTAGAACGGCATTTCTTTACCATCCAGTCCGTCGCCGTAGCCTACGCGACCACGTCCCAACAGCACCCAGGTGCGATCCTGATTCAGCGGCAGGTACTGCTGCGTATCCAGCGTCGCTTTATAGAAGGCGTTGTCGGAGCCCGGAATGGTCACCTTGCCATTCAGGTTGGTACGGTTACCCGAAGTTGGGAAGAACCCGCGGTCGAGATTGTTGTACGTCCAGCCGTAGTTAAAGGTGAAGTCATCGGCAGAATAGGACTCGCGACCGCTGAGATCCGGGTTCTGACCCACCGAGCGCAGATAACGGAACATCGCCACCTGCGGCTGCATGTTGGACAATGAGTTATGTACGTAGCCCAGGCCAACGCGAAGCGTGTTGTTTTCGTTAACCGGGAAGCCAAGCGTGCCGTCCGCACCGTAACTTTTGTTGGTGTAGTCGGAAAGATCGGCGTCATCGGCTTCAAAGTCGTTATAGAAGACGCGGCCACCGAGGCTCACGCCGTCCACGGTAAAATAGGGATCGGTCAGTGAGAATTCAGCGTAGGTCTGGTAGTCGTTTTTGGTTCCGCTGATGCCAACGGTGTTCCCGGTGCCCAGCCAGTTATCCTGCGTGACGCCAACCTGGAAGCTGACGCCGCTTTCCGTACCGTAACCAACGCCAAAGTTAAAGGTGCCGGTATTGCGCTCTTTCACTTTGTAAACCACATCAACCTGATCCGGCGAGCCTGATACGCGCTGCGTATCGGTATCAACCGTTTCAAAATAGCCGGTACGATTCAGGCGCTCTTTGCCCTGCTCGACCAGATCGCTGCCCAGCCACGCGCCTTCCATCTGGCGCATCTCGCGGCGCAGAACGGAATCTTTTGACGTATCGTTACCTTCAAAGCGTACTTTACGCACGTAGTAACGATTGCCCGCGTCAACGTTGACGTGAAGCTTAACGGTTTTATCCGCATCGTTGATTTCAGGCTGCGTTGCCACGCGCGGATAGGCATAGCCATAGCGGCCGAGCATCTTTTTGATGTCGTCTTCCATACGCGTCACTTTCGCGCCGTTGTACAGTTCGCCAGGCTTGATTTTAGTCAGCGCTTCTACTTCAGCGGAGTGGCCCGCCATGCTGCCATTCACCACCACGCCTGAAAGCTTGTACTGATCGCCTTCGTTGATGTTGATGGTGATATAGATGCCTTTTTTATCCGGCGTCAGGCTGACCTGCGTGGAATCAATATTGAAACGCGCATAGCCGCGATCGAGATAGAAGCTGCGCAGCGTTTCGAGATCGCCAGCCAGCTTTTGCTTCTGATACTTACGGTCGCCGACCACGTTCCACCACGGCACTTCATCGCGCAACTGGAAGCGGGAAATCAGCTCTTCAGAGCTGAAGTCTTTGTTGCCAACAACGTTGATCTGCTGAATTTTCGCGGAAACGCCTTCGGTGAAGACCAGTTTCAGATCCACACGGTTACGTGGCAGCGGTGTGACCACCGCTTTGACGTTGGCGCTGTATTTACCGACGCTATAGTAGAAATCTTCCAGCCCTTTCTCGATTGAGGTGATGGTGGTGCGGTCGAGGGCTTCGCCCACGCGCACGCCAGAAGCCTCAAGGTTTTGCTTGAGCATGTCGTCCTTCACCGCTTTATTGCCGGAGAAGGTGATGCTGGCAATCGTTGGACGCTCCTTCACCTGAACAATCAGCGTATCGCCATCGCGTAAAACCTGAACGTCTTCAAAGTTTCCGGTAGCAAAAAGGGCGCGAATAGTATTACTGATGTCGTCGTCGGAGACGGAATCGCCGACGCGTACGGGCATACTCAGTAATGCCGCACCGACGGCGACTCGTTGAAGGCCTTCGAAATGAATATCCTTCACCACGAAGCCGTCTGCCGCGTATACGGTAGCGCTGCTAAACAGCAGCGACGCTATGAGCAACTTTTTCATCGCCATCGTTGTTATGCATTCTTCCTAACTGGTTCCCACATTCAGTTGCCCGAAGGCAAACTATAACCGCGAGAAATCATTGAAAAGCGCAAGCCCCATTAACAACACCAGCAAAATTGAGCCGATGCGATAACTGAAGTCCTGAACTCGCTCAGACACTGGCGCACCTTTGATCTTTTCGATCGCCAGAAACAGCAAATGTCCACCATCTAATACCGGCAGAGGGAACAGGTTGATGATACCGAGATTCACGCTGATTAACGCGAGGAACATCAAGTAATAAATCAGGCCGTATTCCGCCGACGTCCCAGCACCCTGTGCAATCGAAATGGGCCCGCTGAGATTATTTAACTTCACTTCACCTACGATAAGCTTGCCCAGCATGTTGACCGTCAGCTTCATGAGCTGCCAGGTTTTTGCAGTGGCCTCACCTATCGCGGCAAACGGGCCGTACTGGCGCACCGTTTTATATTCATCCGCAAGCGGAATAAAGCGCGGAACCACGCCGACAAACCCTTCCGCCTTATTGCCTGGTTTCACGTCGGGCGTCAGCGTGACTGCTACCGTTTGCCCGTGTCGTTCCACCTCAACCGCCATCGCTTTGCCGGGACTGTTACGTACCTGCGTGGCAAAATCCATCCACTGCTTCAGCGGTTGACCATCGACTTTAACGATCCTGTCGTCTGCTTGCAAACCTGCTTTGCTCGCCGCCGAGTTGCTTTGCACCTTCGCCAGCACGGTTTCTATCTGTGGACCGCGCGGCTGGATACCCAGCGCGGCGACCGGGTCCTGCTTATCCGGTTCGAACTGCCAGTCCCGTAAATCAACCCGCTTATCGGTGCGCTGCGCGCTGTTGAAAGGCGCTACGCTCAGCGTGGTGTCTTTCTCGCCGATTTTTGCTACCAGCGCCATGCGCACAGCTTCCCAATCAGGCGTTTCGATACCGTCAACGGCTTTAAGTTCCATGCCTGGTGCAATTTGCGCCGCTGCGGCGGGCGAGTTGCTGGTTATTTCGCCAATTACCGGGCGCACGCCGGGTACGCCAATCATGAATACCAGCCAGTAAGCGAAAATAGCAAAAAGGAAATTTGCGATGGGCCCGGCGCTGATAATGGCCGTGCGCTGAAGAATGGTTTTATTATTGAAAGCCTGATGACGAAGCTCCGGCGTCACGCTTTCGACGCGCTCGTCCAGCATCTTCACATAGCCGCCGAGCGGGATCAGCGCAACCACGTATTCCGTGCCCTGCGCGTCGCGACGACGCCACAGCGCTTTACCAAAACCAATGGAAAAGCGCTCAACCTTGACGCCGCAGCGGCGGGCTACCCAAAAGTGGCCGAACTCGTGCACGGTAATCAATACGCCCAGCGCAATGATAAACGCGCCAAGGCTCCACAGGATGCTCAGCATATCGTCCCTTATAACGTCCCGAAGACCAGCAACAACAAACAGGCGAAAACCGGTACCGCAGCGGTAAGGCTGTCAATACGGTCAAGAATACCGCCATGTCCCGGAATTAAATTTCCGCTGTCCTTAATACCCGCCTCGCGCTTGAACATGCTTTCGGTGAGATCGCCGAGCACGGAGGCCAGCGCGGCCACCACTGAACAGGTTAGCAACGTGACGGCAGGAATGCTCAGCGGCGCCCACAGCCCGAACAGCCAGGAGATAATCGCCGAACAGAGAAGGCCGCCGAAAAAGCCTTCCCAGGTTTTACCGGGAGAAACCTTAGGTGCCAGCTTGTGTTTGCCGAAGAGGCGGCCAAACATATACGCGCCGGAATCCGCGCCCCATACCAGAAACATGATATAGAGCAGCCACCAGGCACCGGCAAAATGGTCAACGTCGTAATGATACTGGCGTAGCGCCATCATGCCCCAGAAAAAGGGCACAATGGTCAGAATGCCAAAAAGGAGACGCAGCGGGCGTGAAGTACGCCAGAGTGAAGCGGACGTGGGATAAAACAACACCAGAATCAAAGCAACAATCCACCAGGCCAGCGCAGCCCAGAGCGATCCTGTCACCTGCGGTAAAAGCACGGAGTGCTGCCAGGCCGGAAGGGTGGAAAGCATCACGACCAGCAGAAGGCCGCATGTTGCTGCGAGCGCGATACGCTGAGCGCGTGACGCAAGTCCCGCCAACTGCCCCCATTCCCAGGCGGCCAGCATACAGATGGCCAGGATGGTAATCGCGAACCCTGAGGGCGGCAGCAAAAAGAGCGCCGCTATCACAATGGGAATGAGTATAAATGCAGTAATCAGGCGAGACTTCAGCAAAGATTACCCCCCGAGCGCTCAGGCGCCATCGGGTGCTGCGCCGCCAAAGCGACGCTCTCGTTGTGCAAACGCATTCAATGCACCTTCAAAAACTTGTTCATCAAAATCAGGCCAGAGAACATCGGTAAAAAAGAACTCCGCGTAAGCAATTTGCCACAGCAAGAAGTTACTGATTCGATGCTCTCCCCCTGTCCTTATTACCAAATCCACCGGTGCCAGATCCTGAAGGCAAAGGTGTGAGCCAAGCGTCTCTTCGCTGATGTTATCGGGGCGAATAAGACCTTCCTGCACCTGCTCTGCGATTTTTCTGACACCGTGAATAATATCCCAACGACCGCCATAATTCGCGGCAATGTTGAGTGTCAGTCCATTATTTTGTTGAGTAAGTTCCTCTGCACGGCGAATACGCTCCTGCAAGCGGGCGTTAAAACGGCCGGTGTCACCGATAATTCGCAGGCGAACATTATGCTTATGCAGATTTTTTACTTCGCTGTCGAGCGCCCAGACAAACAGCTCCATCAACGCCATCACTTCTTGCGGAGGGCGGTTCCAGTTCTCACTGCTGAAAGCGTAGAGCGTCAGCGCGTCAAATTTGTTGCTGACGGCAAAACTAACGGCCCGACGAACCGATTTCACGCCCGCCTTGTGACCCGTTATGCGCAGTCGGCCCTGGTTTTTAGCCCAACGGCCATTGCCATCCATAATGATGGCCACGTGACGGGGAATTTCCCTTTGCAGGTCATCGGGTTGTAATAAGTTTTCGGACGACATAACGCGTATTTATTTCCTTTATTCAGAAAAAGTCTGGTTTCTGAAATATCTTGCCCGCGTGGCGCAAAAAAAGCCGTGACCAATGCGGCCTCAGCATTAATTAGCGGTCGAAGACTATACCATCTCCGCCCCTGCCCCACAAATGGCGACGGCCCCGTTATCGCGCCGCAGCAAAACGCGGCAGACAGGCAATAGCGGCTGCACGCGCCTGTCTGTCGATATCAAGAACGGCATCCACACTGGTTGGCTCTGCACTGTTCAACGTTTCCAACACGGCCATATTAACAGCCGCAATGTCGGTAAAACGGATTTGCGCGTCAAGAAATGCGGCGACGGCAATTTCATTAGCGGCATTTAGCGCAGTCGTTGCGGCCTGTCCGTTCTTGCAGGCGTCAATCGCCAGCTTCAGGCAGGGATAGCGTGTGTAGTCCGGCTCGGCGAAGGTCATTGCGCCCATGCGGGTGAAATCCAGCGGCGTTGCGCCAGACTGCACGCGTTGCGGCCACGCCATCACATGAGCAATAGGCGTACGCATATCCGGCGACCCAAGCTGAGCCAGCACGCTGCCATCACGATAGCGCACCATGGAGTGGATAACCGACTGCGGATGCAGGATCACTTCCATTTGCGAATCGCTCGCGTTAAACAACCAGCGGGCTTCAATATATTCCAGACCTTTATTCATCATGGTGGCCGAATCGACGGAGATTTTACGCCCCATTGACCAGTTCGGATGCGCACAGGCCTGATCGGGCGTCATGCGGGCCAAATCCGCCAGCGGCGTCGTGCGAAAAGGGCCACCTGACCCCGTAAGGATAATGCTGTCAATGCCATTATCCGTCAGAGAAGCGTACCCTAACTGCTGCTGGAGGGAAGCGGGCAAACTCTGAAAAATGGCGTTGTGCTCGCTGTCGACGGGCAAAAGCTGCGCACCGGAAGCGCTCACCGCCTCAAGAAAAAGCTGGCCGCAGGTGACCAGCGACTCTTTATTGGCAAGAAGAACCTGCTTACCTGCGCGAATAGCCGCCAGCGTGGGCAACAGGCCGGCAGCGCCGACGATCGCCGCCATCACCTGGTCAACGTCGTCCAGCGCGGCCAGCTCGCAGGCCGCCTCTTCACCGCTCATTACCTCGGTGGCAACGTTCATACTTTTCAGACGCAGCCTCAGCGCGCTGGCCGATCGTTCGTCCGACATCGCGGCATAAGCAGGCCGAAAATTCAGACACTGCTCCGCCATCAGCTCTACGTTATGTCCAGCGACCAGTGCCTTCACGGCAAACCGTTGCGGATTAGCGCGCACCACCGCCAGCGTACTGGTGCCAATAGAGCCGGTCGAACCGAGGATCGTTAATTGCTTCATGAAGTTGCTCTGCATAGTGAACGGAGGAAGGCGCCTGCACTGCCTTCATCAATAACGAGACGAAATGCAAAACGCCGTAAGACTGACCACTCGCGAGAACGGCAATCTGTACGGCGTTTATGCGAAAGATGACGAACTCAGAAGTCCATCAGCTCCGCTTCTTTCTCGGCCAACGCGGTATCCACTTTTTTAATGAAGGCGTCGGTCATTTTTTGAATTTCTTCCTGTGAGCGACGATCTTCGTCTTCACTGATCTCTTTGTCTTTCAACAACGCTTTAAGCTTGTCGTTAGCATCGCGACGCACGTTACGTACGGCAACGCGGCCCTGCTCTGCTTCGCCACGCACGATCTTGATCAGATCTTTGCGACGCTCTTCAGTCAGCGCCGGCAGCGGAACGCGGATATCGCTTCCCGCCGAGCTTGGATTCAGACCGAGATCGGAGGTCATAATGGCTTTTTCAACGGCAGCGCTAACTGAACGGTCGAACACGTTTACCTTCAGCGTACGTGAATCTTCTACCGTTACGCTGGCCAGCTGACGCAGCGGTGTAGGCGTACCGTAGTATTCAACCGTAATCCCGTCGAGAATACTGGGCGACGCGCGGCCGGTACGAATTTTACTGATGTTATTTTTGAATGCCTCAACGCTTTTATCCATGCGCGTTTCAGTATCTTTTCTGATTTCGTTAATCACGTTGGAACCCTTGGATTCTGGTTGACCTGCCGGGCGCGTAAAATTGCGCCCGTTGCGAATGTCGTCATCACTCTTTAGTGTAGCGCGTACCACGCGCCACGCAGAGAATATACCTTAACTCGACGCTGACGGGTATTAGTGCGTAATCAGCGTGCCTTCTTTTTCGCCCATCACCACGCGACGCAGGGCGCCGGGTTTATTCATATTAAATACGCGAATGGGCAGCTTGTGGTCGCGCGCCAGGGTGAATGCCGCCAGATCCATTACCTTCAGCTCACGCTCCAGCACGTCGGCGTAGCTCAGCTGATCGTGAAGCGTTGCATCCGGGTTTGTCACCGGATCGGCAGAGTAAACACCGTCTACTTTCGTCGCTTTCAACACCACATCGGCTTCGATCTCAATACCGCGCAGGCAGGCTGCTGAATCGGTAGTGAAGAAAGGATTGCCCGTACCGGCGGAGAAAATCACCACGCGGTTATTCCGCAGCAGGCTGATTGCTTCTGCCCAGCTGTAGTTGTCGCATACGCCGTTTAACGGGATTGCCGACATCAGACGCGCGTTGACATAGGCGCGGTGCAGCGCATCGCGCATCGCCAGGCCGTTCATCACGGTTGCCAGCATGCCCATGTGGTCGCCGACTACGCGGTTCATACCTGCCTGCGCCAGGCCAGCGCCGCGGAACAGGTTACCGCCACCAATAACCACGCCGACCTGAATGCCCAGTTCTACCAGCTCTTTCACTTCCTGAGCCATACGATCCAGCACGCTGGCGTCAATGCCGAAACCTTCGGCGCCTTGCAGAGCTTCACCGCTCAGCTTGAGCAGAATTCGTTGATATACGGGTTTTGCATTCGTTGCCATGGTTTTTTTCCTGGAAGCTGTCATCGATAAGGGGAATGTAGTCTGCGCTATCATCCCTTGAGTCAGGGTGAATGACTATTGGGATGAGACTGAAAAATGTATTCTGAAGCAGATAAAAAGGAACCGCCGTTTGGCGGTTCCTGTTAACCATTAAGACTGTTTGGACATGGCCGCGACTTCTGCCGCGAAGTCGGTTTCCGCTTTCTCAATGCCTTCGCCCACTTCGAAACGGATGAAGTTAGTCACGTCTGCATTTTTCTCTTTCAGCAGCTGGCCCACGGTTTTGCCTGGGTCCATAACAAACGCCTGACCGGTCAGAGAAACTTCGCCGGTGAATTTCTTCATGCGGCCTTCAACCATTTTCTCTGCGATTTCACGCGGCTTGCCGGACTGCATAGCGATGTCGAGCTGGATCTGGTGCTCACGCTCAACCACATCGGCAGACACGTCTTCTGGCTTAACGAATTCAGGCTTGCTTGCCGCAACGTGCATCGCCAGTTGCTTAACCAGCTCTTCGTCAGCACCGGTGGCAGCAATCAGCACGCCGATACGCGCGCCGTGCAGGTAGTTGCCCAGCACGTCGCCTTCCAGTGAAGCAACGCGACGGATATTGATGTTTTCACCAATTTTCGCTACCAGCGCAACGCGCTCTTCTTCAAACTGGGTTTTCAGCACGTCAACGTCAGTGATTTTGCCTGCAACAGCCGCATCCAGCACTTTGTCAGCAAACGCCTGGAAGCCGCCGTCTTTAGCAACGAAGTCAGTCTGGCAGTTAACTTCCAGAATGATGCCGTAGTTGCCAACGATTTTGGTTTTGATCACGCCGTCGGCCGCTACGTTGCCTGCTTTTTTCGCCGCTTTGATTGCGCCGGATTTACGCATGTTCTCAATCGCCAGCTCGATGTCGCCATTGGCTTCGGTCAGCGCTTTTTTACAATCCATCATGCCAGCGCCAGTGCGCTCGCGCAGTTCTTTTACCAGAGCAGCAGTAATATCAGCCATTCTCTAATCCTCGGTTAGCTCAGCATTCGTCAGCGCCGTGGCGCCACGTCGAATGCCTGGTCTCGGAAGAAATATTTCGCCTCGCCGGCGGCAAAGCAAATTCGAAAAAAATAAAGGGGCCATACGTGGCCCCTTACAGATTACTATCTGATTGATAAGGGCTCTGTTGAAGAGCAGTCCTTATTACTCAGCTTCAGCGAAGCTTTCTTCCGCCTGCTGAGCCAGATCCTGAGAGCGACCTTCACGCACGGTAGTAGCCACGGCGGTCAGGTACAGGCTGACAGAACGGATGGCGTCATCATTACCAGGAATGATGAAGTCAACGCCGTCTGGATCAGAGTTGGTATCAACAACAGCAAATACCGGGATACCCAGGTTGTTTGCTTCTTTGATAGCAATGTGTTCGTGGTCAGCATCGATAACAAACAGTGCGTCCGGCAGGCCGCCCATGTCTTTGATACCGCCCAGGCTGTTTTCCAGCTTGGCCAGTTCACGAGCACGCATCAGCGCTTCTTTTTTGGTCAGCTTGTCGAAAGTACCGTCCTGAGACTGAGTTTCCAGATCTTTCAGGCGTTTGATGGACTGACGAACGGTTTTCCAGTTAGTCAGCATGCCACCCAACCAGCGGTGATTGACGAAGAACTGGTCACAGCTGCCTGCTGCTTCTTTTACCGCTTCGCTTGCCGCGCGCTTAGTACCTACAAAAAGGATCTTACCTTTACGGGAAGAAATTTTGTTCAGCTCAGCCAGGGCTTCGTTGAACATAGGTACGGTTTTTTCCAGGTTGATGATGTGAACTTTGTTACGCGCACCGAAGATGAATGGTTTCATTTTCGGGTTCCAGTAACGGGTCTGGTGACCGAAGTGTACACCTGCCTGAAGCATGTCGCGCATGGAAACAGTTGCCATGATTACCTCTATAAATGATTTGGGGTTAGGCCTCCATGTATCCCATACAACCGACCTCGCTGCTGCTTACGCAAACATTAAGGCACCCCGGCGTATGGTCTCGATACATGTGTGTTATTTACACAATGAGAGTTATGCGTTCCCGGTGTCGCCACAGAGAATCGTCGGCGCGCTTTATACCACAAAGCGCTGTGCGAAGCCAATAATTGTTGTTGCGTGCGTGCACACACAAACTGCAATTGGCAGAGCCGGGGCGGACTGCTAACATTGCTCCACTTGCTTTATTATTGTCGAAAATGTCGACAACTGCGGACAAATTGAATGGCAATTACAATTAAAACCCCTGAAGAGATTGAAAAAATGCGCGTGGCCGGTCGCCTCGCCGCAGAAGTGCTTGAAATGATTGCAGAGCACGTGGTGGCCGGCGTAAGCACCGGCGAACTGGACAGACTGTGCCACGATCACATTGTGAACACGCAAAAAGCGGTATCGGCCAGCCTGGGCTACCACGGCTTTCCAAAATCCGTTTGCATCTCCGTCAACGAAGTGGTTTGCCACGGCATTCCCAGCGATGACAAGATCCTGAAGGATGGCGATATCGTGAATATTGATGTCACGGTGATTAAAGATGAGTTCCATGGCGATACTTCCACCATGTTTATCGTCGGCAAACCCACTATCCAGGGCGAACGACTCTGCCGTATCACCCAGGAGAGCCTTTACCTGGGGCTGCGCATGGTCAGGCCAGGCATTCGCCTGCGGTCGATCGGCCGTGAAATCCAGAAGTTCGTTGAAGCGCAGGACTTCTCCGTGGTGCGTGAATACTGTGGACACGGCATTGGCCGCGGCTTCCATGAAGAGCCGCAGGTGCTGCATTACGATGCGGACGACGGCGGCGTGGTGCTTCAGCCCGGCATGGCGTTCACCATTGAGCCGATGGTCAACGCCGGTGACTACCGCATTCGCAGCATGAAAGATGGCTGGACGGTAAAAACTAAAGATCGCAGCTTGTCTGCGCAGTATGAGCATACTATCGTGGTGACGGAAAACGGCTGCGAAATTATGACGCTGCGTAAAGATGAGACCCTTCCGGCGGTTCTGACGCACGACGCCTGATAGCTCTTCAGCGTGTAAAGCCGGCGAAAGCCGGTTTTTTTTTGCCGCCGCCATCACCGGATCCCTTTCCTCCATGCGCGGAGAAGCCAGGCGTGAATAAAAAATTAAATAAGTACTCTCTTTCCCCTTCTCCCGCCGACTGGCAGGACAACGACCTGACGCGCGATACTATTCGCCTGCGCCTTGAGCAGTTTCAGCAAAACCTCGCGGAGGCGTTTGATGAGGGCGTCAACGCGGAAGAACTGATTGATGCGCGTACGCTTTTTATCGACAGATTACTCCGCCGCCTCTGGCAGTTTTATGGCTTTCCGGCGCAGCAGGATATCGCGCTGGTGGCGGTTGGCGGCTACGGCCGTGGTGAACTGCACCCGCTTTCCGATATCGACGTGCTGATGCTGAGCCGCAATGTGCTTTCCGAGCAGGACGCGCGCCGCACCAGCGAGCTGCTGACGCTGATGTGGGACCTGAAGCTGGAAGTGGGCCATAGCGTGCGCACCCTTGAAGAGTGCCTGCTGGAAGGGTTATCCGATCTTACTATCGCCACCAACCTGATTGAATCGCGCCTGATCACCGGCGATCTTGCGCTGTTTCTTGAGCTACAGAAAAACATCTTCAGCGACGGCTTCTGGCCGTCCGACCGCTTTTTTGCCGCCAAAATCGAGGAGCAGCAGGCGCGGCATCATCGCTATCACGGCACCAGCTATAACCTGGAGCCGGACATCAAAAGCAGCCCCGGCGGCCTGCGCGACATCCACACGCTGCTGTGGGTGGCGCGTCGCCATTTTGGCGCCACCTCAATGGACGAGATGGTTGATTTTGGCTTTCTCACCAGCGCCGAGCGCAATGAGCTGAACGAATGTCAGAGCTTTCTGTGGCGCATTCGTTTCGCGCTGCATTTAACGCTGCCGCGCTACGATAACCGCCTGCTGTTTGATCGTCAGCTTAACGTTGCGCAGCGGCTGAATTATGCCGGTGAAGGGAATGAGCCGGTCGAGCGGATGATGAAGGATTTCTACCGCGTGACCCGCCGCATCGGCGAACTGAATCAGATGCTGCTCCAGCTTTTCGACGAGGCGATCCTCGCGCTGGGCGAGGACGAAAAACCACGACCGATTGACAGTGAATTTCAGCTACGCGGCACGCTGATCGACCTGATTGATGAAACGCTGTTCAGCCGTCAACCTGAAGCGATCATGCGCATGTTTTATACCATGGTGCGCACGCCGGTGATCACCGGCATCTACTCGACCACGCTGCGCCAGCTACGCCACGCGCGCAGTCATCTCAATCAGCCGCTGTGTTATATTCCAGAGGCGCGACAGCTGTTTCTCGCCATTCTGCGGCATCCCGGCGCGGTGAGTCGGGCGCTGGTGCCGATGCACCGCCACAGCGTTTTACGCGCCTATATGCCGCAATGGGGCAATATCGTCGGACAGATGCAGTTCGATCTTTTCCATGCTTACACCGTCGATGAACACACCGTTCGCGTTCTGCAAAAGCTGGAGAGCTTCGCCAGCGAGGAGACGCGTCCGCAGCATCCGCTGTGCGTGGAGATTTGGCCGCGCCTGCCGCAGCCGGAACTGCTGCTGCTGGCCGCGCTGTTTCACGATATCGCCAAAGGACGCGGCGGTGACCACTCGATCCTCGGCGCGCAGGACGTGCTGGAATTCGCCGAGCTGCATCATCTGAACTCGCGGGAAACGCAACTGGTTGCGTGGCTGGTGCAGCATCATCTGCTGATGTCGGTCACCGCGCAACGGCGCGATATTCAGGATCCCACCGTCATTCAGCAGTTTGCGGAGGTGATGCAGAACGAAAACCGGCTGCGCTATCTTATCTGCCTGACGGTGGCCGATATTTGCGCCACCAACGGCAATCTGTGGAACAGCTGGAAGCAGAGCCTGCTGCGCGAACTCTTTTTCGCCACCGAGAAACAGCTTCGGCGCGGCATGGACAACCATCCCGATCTGCGCGAGCGCGTGCGCCATCATCGCCTGCAAGCGCTCTCCCTGCTGCGAATGGACAACATCGACGAACAGGCGCTGCAAAACATCTGGGGCCGCTGCCGTGCCGACTACTTCCTGCGCCATACGCCAAACCAGCTCGCCTGGCATGCACGTCATTTGATCAATCACGATCTGAGCAAACCGCTGGTGCTGGTCAGCCCGCAGGCGACGCGCGGCGGCACGGAGATCTTCGTCTGGTGCCCGGATCGTCCTTACCTGTTTGCCACGGTGGCAGGCGAGTTGGATCGCCGCAATCTGAGCGTTCATGACGCGCAGATCTTCACCAGCCGCGACGGCATGGCGATGGACACCTTTATCGTGCTGGAACCGGACGGCAGCCCGCTGGCAGCCGATCGTCACGAGATGATCCGCGAGGCGCTGCGGCAGGCTATCGGTCAGACGACATGGCAGCCGCCAAGAACGCGGCGGCCGTCGCCGCGCCTCAGGCACTTTAATGTGGAAACCGAAGCGAAATTTCTGCCAACCCATACCGATCGTCGCACCTATCTGGAGCTGATCGCGTTGGATCAGCCTGGCCTGCTGGCGCGCGTGGGGGAAGTGTTCGCCGATCTTGGCGTCTCGCTGCACGGCGCGCGGATCAGCACCATCGGCGAACGCGTGGAAGATCTGTTTATTTTAGCCAACGGCGAGCGGCGGGCGCTCAACCCGCAATTGCGCAAGGAGTTGCAACAACGGTTGACAGAGGCCCTTGATCCAAACGATAAAGTGTGACCGGGAGTAAACTTTTTTCGACCCGCCGGAGTCGCGCGCTTCTCGCTTTTTTTGCGGGAGCGTGTCTGCTTCGCAAACCGCTTTGACCACAGGAAATGAGAATTAATGCAACAGTTACAGAGTGTTATTGAGAGCGCCTTTGAGCGTCGCGCCGACATTACCCCTGCAAATGCCGATACCGCCACCCGCGAAGCGGTGAGCCAGGTTATTGCCCAACTGGACAGCGGCGCGCTGCGCGTGGCTGAAAAGATTAATGGCGAATGGGTCACCCATCAGTGGTTAAAAAAGGCGGTGCTGCTCTCTTTTCGCCTTAATGACAACCAGGTGATTGACGGCGCTGAAAGCCGTTTTTACGACAAAGTGCCGATGAAATTCGCTGACTATGATGACGCACGCTTCAAAAAAGAGGGCTTTCGCGTGGTGCCGCCTGCCGCCGTGCGCCAGGGCGCGTTTATCGCCCGCAACACCGTACTGATGCCCTCTTACGTGAATATCGGCGCTTACGTTGATGAAGGCGCCATGGTAGATACCTGGGCAACCGTGGGTTCCTGCGCGCAGATTGGCAAAAACGTACACCTGTCCGGCGGCGTTGGCATTGGCGGCGTGCTGGAACCGTTGCAGGCCAATCCCACCATCATCGAAGACAACTGTTTTATCGGCGCGCGCTCTGAAATCGTTGAAGGCGTGATTGTCGAAGAAGGCGCGGTGATCTCAATGGGCGTCTACATCGGTCAGAGCACAAAAATTTATGACCGCGAAACCGGCGAAGTTCATTACGGACGTGTTCCTGCGGGTTCCGTGGTGGTTTCCGGCAACCTGCCCTCCAAAGACGGCAGCTACAGCCTTTACTGTGCGGTGATCGTCAAGAAAGTTGACGCAAAAACCCGCGGAAAAGTGGGCATCAACGAACTGCTGCGCACCATCGACTAAGCCTGCGGGCCGCGCCCGGCGGCCCGTAATTTTATCTTTACACTTCCCGCTTAAATAACTTCTTTCAGGCCCTGAAATAACGGGTGCTATTGCGCAACAACTGAGCGATAATCCGCGCCAGTTAATAATGCAATTTAATCTTTTCGTAATCCGGGCTGTGAATTTTAAAGCTATCTTTTTCGATAGTCCGAAACGAGCGAGCTGAGTGAAGACAAGGCGTAAGCGCGCAGCCAGCGGAGTGGATTTAACGTCCATGAGCATGGCGAGCACTGCACAACGCAGTATTCACGACGCGCAGCCGGAGCGATCCCTCTTCATTCAGGAAATAACTCTTATGTATGATAATTTGAAAAGTTTGGGTGTCAGTAATCCCGACGATATTGACCGTTACAGCCTGCGTCAGGAAGCCAGCAACGACATCCTGAAAATCTACTTCCGCAAAGACAAAGGCGAGTTTTTTGCCAAAAGCGTGAAGTTTAAATACCCGCGCCAGCGTAAAACCGTGGTGGCCGATAACGTCAGCCAGGGCTACAAAGAAATTCAGGAAATCAGCCCCAACCTGCGTTACGTCATTGATGAGCTGGATCAGATTTGCCAGCGCGATCGCGTTGAAGTGGATCTGAAGCGTAAAATTCTTGAAGACTTACGCCATCTGGAAAGCGTGGTTTCAAATAAGATCAGCGAAATCGAAGCCGATCTGGAAACGTTAACCCGCAACGGTCGTTAATTTTTCTCTGCCTGATATAAAAAACCAGCGTTAAACACGCTGGTTTTTTTATGTCCTATTTTCAGGGCTGCTCATCCAGTTGCAGCGCGACATAAAGCAGTAGCCGATCGTCGAAATTGCTCAGATTCAGGCCCGTCAGCTCGGAGATCCGATTCAGCCGATACTCAAGTGTGTTGCGATGAATATAGAGCGCTTTCGCGGTGGCCGAAGGCTGCACGTTATGACTGAACCAGGCGCTCAGCGTGCGTTTAAGCAGGCCGTTATTATCCATCGCTTTCAGCTTCGCCAGCGGGCGCGACAACTCATTCGCCTGCCAGCCGCCGCGCAGGCTGTCCAGCAATACCGGCAACACCAAATCCTGATAGAAAAAGCTACGCTGCTCCGGCATACGCTGTTTGCCTACCAGCATGGTAGTGCGCGCGGTGCGATAAGATCGCGCAATGCTGCCCGGCCCGGTGAAATAGTTACCCAGCGCAATACGCATCCGTAAATGACCGCTCTCTTTCATACGCGCCAGCAGATGATCAACGCGTTTACGATGATCGTCCGCATCGTAGCGTCCGTGCGCATTCAGCGCCGGTTTCAGCACCACCATTTCAGTCAGCGAAACAATGGCGATAAGATTGTCGCGCTCCGGCGTGGTAAGCAGCGTCTGTAACTGTTGCAGCTCAGACATGGCGCTGTCCACGCCAAGCTGTCCGCTGTCCACCTCAACCACGGCCACCACGCGCGGCTGGTTGATGTCGATCCCCAGCCGCTGCGCCCACTCCATCAGCGCTGGCGAGATCGTTTCACTGCGGATCAGATTGAGCACCAGCTCTTCACGCAGGCGGCTGTCCTGCGCCAGCATGTGCAGCAGGCGCGTCTGTTCCAGCATCATTTCAGCCGTCATGCACACCAGTTCGCCGTAGTGGCGCAACGCCACCGGCTCGCCGGTCAGACCAATCACGCCGACAATTTCGCCGTCGATGCGCATCGGCAAATTAATGCCGGGCCGCACGCCGTGCAGATGTTTTGCCACCGCCTCGTCAATATCCACCACGCGCGCCTGGGAAAGGGCAAGCAGCGCCCCTTCGTGCATTTCCCCTATTCGCTCCCGATCGCCGCTGCCGATAATGCGGCCGCGCGCGTCCATCACGTTGACATTGCTGTCAATAATCTGCATGGTTCGGGCCACAATCTCCTGCGCCAGACGGGCGTCAAGATGGCAGGTTGACATAGACAGCTCCTGAAAAAAAGTTATCGAGTCAGAATAGCCGGGGTACAACAGCAGAGCATTGTGCAAATGCACAAAGAAAAGCATGGAATACAAAAACTGCGAAGAGACTCACGATTTACAGCCAGAATGGCGCCGACGGACATCGGCGCCCGGAGAGATTACTGCATCAGCAAATAGATGCTGCTGTCGCCACGTTTGATATTCAGCGCCAGCACGCCGGGTTTGGCGTCGAGGATCTTCCTCAGTTCACCGAGGTTGGTCACGGGCTGCTGATTGACACCGAGGATCACGTCGTCCTTTTTCAATCCGATGCCCGCCGCAGCAGAACCCGGCTTCACGCTGTCAATCTTCACGCCCTTAACGCCTTTCACGTCGTAGTTGCTCAGATCGGCACCCTCAATGCCCGTGTAGATATTGCCGGAATCGACTTTACTCTGGCTGCTCTGCTGAAGTTCAACGTTAACCGTCAGCGGCTTGCCGTCGCGGATCAGGCCGAGCACCATTTTTGTACCCACCGGCAGTGAACCCACCTGCGCACGCAGGGCGGCAAAGCTGGATATTGGCTTGCCGTTGATCGAGGTCACCACATCGCCTGCCTTAACGCCTGCTTTCGCTGCGGACGATCCCGGCACCACCTGGCTGATGAACGCGCCGCGCTGCGCGTCAACTTTCATTGCCTTCGCCAGTTCCGAGTTCAGTTCGGTACCCATGATCCCCAGTTCGCCGCGTTTCACCTGACCGTATTCCACCATTTGCGCCGTCAGGTTCTTCACCATGTTGCTGGGAATAGCGAAACCGATGCCGATGTTGCCGCCGTCCGGCGCGAGGATCGCAGTGTTAATGCCGATCAGTTCGCCGTTCAGGTTCACCAGCGCGCCGCCGGAGTTGCCACGGTTAATCGCCGCATCCGTCTGGATAAAGTTCTCGTAGTTCTCCACATTCAGACCGCTTCGGCCCAGCGCAGATACGATGCCCGAGGTAACCGTTTCGCCCAGGCCGTAAGGGTTACCGATTGCCACCGTGTAGTCGCCCACTTTGATATCGTCCGAGTCGGCCATTTTAATCGCCGTCAGGTTTTTCGCTTCATTGAGCTGGATCAGCGCGATATCAGAACGGGGATCTTTACCAATAACCTTTGCATCATATTTGCGGCCATCGCTCAGCTGCACCTGAATTTTGGTCGCCTTATCGACAACGTGATTATTTGTCACCACATAGCCTTTGGCGGCATCAATCACCACGCCCGATCCCAGCGCGCGGAACGTTTCCTGCTGCGGATTTGCACCGCCCTGTCCGCCTCCCTGGCAGAACGGTGAATTCAGGAACGGCGAACCCTCCTGACAAAACGGCGAATTGTCGCCAAAAAACTGCTGGAACTGCTGCGGTAAACGTTGATTACGAACGGTGGTGCTGCCTTCAATATTAATGCTGACCACCGAAGGCATGACCTTTTCCAGCATCGGCGCCAGGCTGGGAAGCTGCTGGCTTGATGAAGAAGCGGTTTCCGCCGCAACGGCAGAGAAAGGGATAGTCGCCATTCCAAGGCTTAATGCCAGCGCACTGGCCAGAAGTGTTTTTTTCATACGTCTGATTCTCACTGTGTCCTGTTATGCAACCATTGCTGTGGTCGTGATGATGAGATTCATGTTTTACCGCTAAGTTCATCAGGAAGTTTCAGCTAAAGGTAAATATTTATATTAATCCTTTACAAAACTAACCCGCGCGACGGGTTATTCCACCGCCATTAAACGACGATATTCATCCCATGCATACAAATCCGTCATACCGCTAACATAATCCTGTAACATTCGCGCGCGGAAATAGTATTCCCAGATAGCAATATCGTCAGATCGTTTATCCAGCCGCCCTACCGCCTCACTGTAAGCCAGGCGAAAACGCGTGGAGAGTTTATGGAAAAGGCGCGTCTCTATTGGGTAGCCTTTTAAATAATCTTTCTCAATCAGTTCTGAAAAATCGTGCTGACTGAGCGAAAGCAGCGGACGATAAATATCCAGCAGCCCGCTAATCACCCGGTAGCCCTGAAGCTCAAGCTGTTCCACATCGGGGTGGTTAAATACATGACTAAACGCTACTTTTTTGAAAATTTCCAATAACAAATTTTGTGGGCTGCCGTCTTCAAGCAGCGCTTCATTGAATTCGCCATCATACACCGCCGAAATATTGTCAATAAAACGACTGGCGGCATGCGGCACCAGTCGTGAAACGGTATTCACTCGCAGATACATAAAGAACTGATCGACACTGCTGCGGCTGAACTGCGCGTTACGCGATTTCTCCAGCGCGTTGGTCACCACTAAACTGAACAGATCGCCCGCCTGATGGTTTGGCCACAACGCATATAAATGGTCATAAAGTTGCTCAACGGTAAATATCTTCTTCTCAACCGCATCTTCTAAATCCGCCACGCAATAAGAAATATCATCGGCGGCTTCCATAATATAGGTCAGCGGAAAACGGCAGTGCGGTTTTAAATCTAATTCTTTACGCAAACGACCGACGTATTCTTCTTCTGCCAGATAATAGCCTGGCTTTTTCATTAAATAGGCGTGCGATGGCGGAATGTCGCCGCTGAACCACGCCGGACGTGTATATTTCAGGATGCAGCCAACCTGCGCCCAGGTCAGGTTCATTTTAAACAGCGTATGCACCATACGAATGGCCTGCGCGTTGCCTTCAAAGTGCGAAAGATCCTGACGGATGCGGGCACGCAGTTCATTGAAACCGTCGTCCTGATAGCGCAACGCGTGCGGCTCGCAGTAATCCTGACGGTTATCGCCACGGCGGAACGTCGCGTCCAGCCGCTGACCGAACCAGTCGTTAATGGCTGATTCGCCAAAGTGGCCAAACGGCGGATTGCCGATATCGTGCATCAGGCAGGCCATCTCCACCACGCTTTCGAACGGGCCGGTCAACTGCGCCAGGCCATAAGTTTCCAGCCTGCCCAGCTCTTTCAGTCGCGTCATAACTTCTTTGGCGATGTAGCGACCCACCTGCTGCACCTCCAGCGAGTGCGTCAGACGGGAGCGCACCGCCGCGTTGCGCTCAAGCGGGAAGACCTGCGTTTTCTGTTGCAAACGGCGAATGGCCGCTGAGTTAATAATACGCCCGCGATCGCTTTCAAAAATGCGCAGAATTTCATGCTCATCTTTAACGCCCTGCTGCGGTCGATAGCGGCGCTGATAGTTAATTTTCTTCCTGAAATCGATATGGTTCATGCCTGCTTCCCGTGTTCGGGCACCTGTGCGAAGTGCGTTTTGCGGATTATGTCCCTTATGCTGCCATGATAGACTATGCGCTGAAAACGCAGACGAATTCCACAACATTAGCGGGTATCCCTATGAAAGCAGGCATAATTGGTGCAATGGAGCAGGAAGTTACCCTGCTCCGCGATAAAATTGAAAACCGTCAAACGCTGACGCTGGCTGGCTGCGAAATTTATACCGGCACGCTGAACGGCGTCGAGGTAGCGTTGCTGAAGTCTGGGATTGGCAAAGTGTCGGCGGCGATGGGCACCACGCTGTTGCTGGAGCGGTGTAAACCGGATCTCATTATTAATACCGGCTCTGCTGGCGGCCTGGCGGCCTCATTGACGGTGGGTGATATCGTCGTATCTGACGAAGTGCGCTACCACGATGCCGACGTCACCGCCTTCGGTTACGAACCCGGTCAGATGGCAGGTTGTCCCGCTGCTTTTCGTGCCGATGACGCGCTGATCGCGGCGGCGGAGTCGTGCATCAGCGAGCTTGGCCTGAACGCGGTGCGCGGTCTGGTAGTAAGCGGCGATGCCTTTATCAACGGTGCAGAACCGCTGGCGCGCATCCGCAACACGTTCCCTCAGGCCATTGCCGTTGAAATGGAAGCCACCGCGATCGCGCACGTCTGCTACCAGTTTGGCACGCCGTTTGTGGTGGTGCGCGCCATCTCCGACGTGGCCGATCGCGAATCCCATCTGAGCTTCGACGAGTTTCTCGCCGTCGCCGCAGCACAGTCCTCGCTGATGGTGGAAACGCTGCTGGCCCATCTCTCGCGTGGCTAAATGGCTGGCCGCGTTACTGCTGCTGAGCAGCCTGACGGCGTCAGCGGCACCGGTTGTTATTACTCTGGCGCCCAATCTGACCGAACTGGCATTTGCGGCAGGCATTACGCCCGTTGGCGTCAGCAGCAACGCTGATTTCCCGCCGGGAGCCACGCAGATCGAGCAGGTTGCCGACTGGCAGGGCATTAACGTCGAGCGCATTATGGCGCTCCGGCCCGATCTGGTGCTGGCCTGGCGCGGCGGCAATCCGCAGCGGCAGGTTGAGCAGCTTCAGGCGTTTGGCATTCAGGTTGAGTGGATTGACCCAGAAACCATAGAACAGGTTATCGCGACGCTGCGGCGGCTCAAGATCTGGAGTCCGCAGCCTGAGAAAGCCGATCGCGCGGCGCGATCGCTTGAAAACCAGCTTGCTGCGCTGCGTCAGCGTTACGGCCATGCGCCGCGCAAAGCGGTTTTTCTGCAATTCGGGCAGCAGCCGCTGTTCACCGCCTCACGCAATACGCTGCAAAACCAGGTGCTTGATCTGTGTGGCGGCGACAACATTTTTGCCGACGCGCGCGTGGCCTGGCCGCAGGTGAGCCGCGAACAGGTACTGATGCGCCATCCGGCAGCGATCGTCACCGGCGGCGATGCGAACCACGCGGCGTCGGTTCGCGCCTTCTGGCGTTCACAGCTTAACGTGCCGGTTATAGCAATAAACGAAGACTGGATCAGCAGGGCCGGCCCGCGCATTGTGCTGGCGGCGCAGGCGCTCTGTCAGCAATTGCACGCTGAACCTGAAGAAAAAACGGGGAAAAGGCAGAAAAATCCCCAACTTTAAGGCGTTGGGGAAAAACTCAGATGCTGAATGAGGAGCCGCAGCCGCAGGTGGTTTTCGCATTCGGGTTCGTCACCACAAAGCGCGAGCCTTCCAGCCCTTCGGTGTAGTCGACCGAGCCGCCAACCAGATATTGCAAACTCATCGGGTCAACAACCAACGCCACGCCCGCTTTCTCAATGGTCATATCGCCATCGTTTACCTTATCATCAAAGGTAAAACCATACTGAAAGCCTGAACAGCCGCCGCCGGTAATATAGACGCGCAGTTTCAGATCGGGATTGTCCTCATCTGAAATCAGGTTTTTAACTTTGCTGGCCGCTGCTTCAGTAAATTGCAGGGGCAGAACGATATCGTCACTCATTTGATACTCCAGTAAGCGATCAGGTCATAAAACGACCATGTCTTGCGTCATTATCTTATACGCAAGTATAGCAATCAAGTGTCCGGCGCGATTATGGCACGGCCTGCTACCTGCTCTACATTCTCCTGCTGCTGTTTTGCCAGCATGCGGTCATTACACCTCACCCATCACATGATAAGAACGATGGGTCTATAAAAAAGCGCAGACACCAGTGGCAAACCCACCCGTATTTTCCGCAAAGCGGCGGGTAAGATCCGACAAAAAACTTTTCGTTCTGCAACTCTCCTTTTATCCGGCTGGCTTGTTCCCTAGAATATAGGGGTTTTTTAATGAATCTTCAGGAGCGGAACCATGAGTCAGTCAGAAAATCTCTATGCTCAGGCGCAGCAATTCATTCCCGGCGGGGTCAACTCGCCGGTTCGCGCCTTCGCTGGCGTTGGCGGCATACCGCTCTTTATCGAACGCGCAGACGGCGCAAAGATTTATGACGTCGATGGCAAAGCCTATATCGACTACGTCGGCTCCTGGGGGCCGATGGTGCTGGGCCATAATCATCCGGCGATCCGCGATGCGGTGATTGAGGCCGCCGCGCGCGGCCTGAGTTTTGGCGCACCCACCGAAATGGAAATCACCATGGCTCGACGGGTGACCGAACTGGTGCCCACCATGGACATGGTGCGCATGGTGAACTCCGGCACGGAAGCGACGATGAGCGCGATCCGTCTGGCGCGAGGCTTCACCGGCCGCGATAAAATTATCAAATTTGAAGGCTGCTATCACGGTCACGCCGACTGTCTGCTGGTCAAAGCGGGATCGGGCGCGCTGACGCTCGGCCAGCCCAACTCCCCTGGCGTGCCTGCGGACTTCGCCAAACACACGCTGACCTGCACCTTTAACGACCTTGAGACAGTGCGCGCGGCGTTTGAGCAGTATCCGCATGAAGTCGCCTGCATTATCGTTGAACCGGTTGCCGGCAACATGAACTGCATTCCACCGCTGCCTGACTTCCTGCCGGGCCTGCGTGCGCTGTGCGACGAGTTTGGCGCACTGTTGATTATCGACGAAGTGATGACCGGTTTTCGCGTGGCGCTGGCGGGCGCGCAGGCACATTATGGCGTGAAACCGGATCTGACCTGTCTGGGTAAAATTATCGGCGGCGGAATGCCGGTTGGCGCGTTCGGCGGTCGCCGCGAAGTTATGGCCGCGCTGGCGCCCACCGGCCCGGTTTATCAGGCGGGCACGCTTTCCGGCAATCCGATTGCGATGGCCGCCGGCCTGGCCTGCCTGAATGAAATTGCTAAACCCGGATCGCACGACCGCCTTACCGCGCTCACCGACAAACTGGCGGACGGCCTGCTGGCCGCGGCGAAAGCGGAAAATATACCGCTGGTGGTCAACCACGTTGGCGGCATGTTCGGCCTGTTTTTTACCGATGCCGAAACGGTCACTCACTACGAGGACGTCACCCGCTGCAACCTGCCGCGCTTTAAGCAATTTTTCCATCTGATGTTAGCGGAAGGCATTTACCTCGCCCCGTCCGCCTGGGAAGCCGGTTTTATGTCGCTGGCACACAGCAATGAGGATATTCAGCACACCGTTGACGCGGCGCGGCGCTGCTTCGCTAAGCTGGATTAACCCGGAAGGGCAGGTTTGCACCTGCCCTTGACTATATTTTCCGCAGCAGATAGATAAAGTATGGCGCGCCGATAAAGCTCGCCAGCATCCCGGCCGGGATCTGGCTGGGAAACGCCACCATCCGACCGCACCAGTCCGCCACCATCATCAAACCGCCGCCCAACAGCGCAGCCATGATCTGCTGCGGCACCGTCCGGCGGAAACCGATCATTCGCGCAATGTGCGGCGCCATCAGGCCGATAAAGCTCAATGGGCCGGTGCTCAGCGTGGCCGCAGCGGTCAGCGCCGCTGCCAGCAGCAGCAGCGCGATACGCGTCGGCTTTAAAGCGATACCGACAGAGCGCGCCGTTTCGCCGCCCAGCGGCAGTAGCGTCAGCCAGCGTCGGCACAACGGCACCAGCGCAATCAGCACTGCTGCAATAATTACCGTGCGCTGCGCCTGAAGCGCGCTCACCTTGTAGGTCGAGCCCGCAATCCACGCCATCAGGTTAGTCATGCGCGGATCGTTACTGGCCATCAGCAGGATCAGCAGCGTGGAAAAGGCAGTGCTCAGCGCCATACCGGCGAGTAACATACGCTCCGGCGAAAAACCGCCCCGCCCGCCGGTGACCAGGATCAGCAGCAGCGTCAGCGCGGCGCCCAGGCTCCCCGCAGGCAACAGCCAGGTGAAGGCGTCATTCGGCACCAAAAACATCATCACCACCACGCCGAATGCGGCACCGGAACTGATACCCAGCACTTCCGGGCTGGCCATCGGGTTACCGGTAAGGCGCTGAACAATACATCCCGCCACGCCCAGCATCATGCCGGTCGCCATCGCGGTGGCGACCCGTGGCATGCGCCACGGCAGAAGTTGTTCCCACAGCGCGCCTGTCGCCCATCGCCAGCCGTTGGCATCGCGGCCATAGCTGAGCGCCACCAGGGCAATCAGCAGCAGGACGGCGCAGCCGACCGCGCTCCAGAGCAGGACACGATGGCGCTCCACGGGTATTTTGTCGCCCGCGTTCATCGCAGGCGGCGTTCCGCCGGTGCGCAGACGCGGTAACAGCCACAACAGCAGCGGTGAGCCGATAATCGCCGTCGCGGTGCCGGTGGAGACCTCACGCCAGTTGTCAGTGAGCCAGATCACCAGCTGATCCGCCAGCCAGAGCAGCAGCAGGCCAATCAGCGGTGCCAGCAGCAGACGACTGAGCAGACGTCGTGCGCCGAGCAGCTTCGCCAGCAGCGGCGCGAACAGGCCGATAAAACCGATGATGCCAACGGCGTTGACGATCTGCGCGCTGAGGACGATGGCCAGCACCAGCACGGCAAAGCGCGCCGCTGACAGCGCCAGCCCCAGATTTTTCGCGACGCCATCGTCCAGCCCCATCAGCGTCATCGGGCGGAGCAGCAGCAGCGACAGCAAAAATCCTACCAGCAGTTTAGGCCAGAGAAAGCTGACGTTGCTCCAGTCCATCTGGTTGAGCGTGCCGGTGCCCCACAGGAAAATACTTTGCAGGTAGTCGTGGTTAAACAGGCCGATAAGCTGATTCAACGCGCCGCAATAGAGCGAAATCACCAGCCCGGCCAGAATCAGCGTCACCGGCGAGAGGCGTTTGCCCCAGGCGATACCGAACACCAGCATTCCGACAATCAACGAGCCGCTCATGGCCGCCACCTGCGGGGAAAAAAGCCCACCCGGCACCGCCCATAGCGTCGCCACGGTCAGGCCAAGCTGGGCGCCTGTCGCCACGCCAAGCGTGGTGGGTTCCGCCAGCGGATTGCGCAATACCTGCTGGAACAACAGTCCCACCAGCCCCAGTCCCGCCCCCACCAACAGCGACAGCGCAAAGCGCGGCAGCAGGCTGAAGTGGAATACCATCTGCGCACCGCTGTTATTGTCGGGCGTTAACAGGGCATGCAGCCACTGGTCGCGCGGCAAATGCTGGCTGAAGTTGTACCAGGTGAGGCTCAGCGCCAGCACGAACAGTCCCGTCAGCAGCGCCGCCGGCATACGAATGGATGTTTTCATGCCGTCGTCCCCAGAACGCTGTCCAGCGAACGGCAGAAGCGCATCGCCGACAGCGTGCCGCCGTAAAACCAGACCTGCGGCACGCGGTGAAAACGTTTTTCGCGCACGAAAGGCATCGCCTGCCAGAGCGGCATCGCCTCAACCTGCTGCATGACGGCATCGTCGCCGTGATCGAAGCAGATCGCATCAACGCCCGTCATGCCAATCAGCCGTTCAATGCCAATGACCGCGCTGCCCCAGAAAGAGCTTTCCCCCTTCCATGCGCTTTCGATACCCAGCTCATCCATGACGTTCTGAAACAGGCTGCCTTTGCCAAACACCATGGTATGACGGCTATCCAGCACCGAGATCAGCAGCAGCGGCCGTTTGGTTCGCCGCGCCATGCGCACTTTGGCAGCGGCAATGAAGCTGTCGTACTGCGCGAGGTGCGCCTGCGCCTGTGGCAGAAGATCAAGATGTTCGCCCAGCCTTAACAATGACTTACGCGTCACATCCAGCGGTTTTCCGCTTTCATCACTGAAGGAAAACCCCATCGTTGGGGCGATCTGGCGGATCCTGCTGAGATCCGGGCCGTAGCCTGACGAGCAGAGGATCAGCGACGGCTTCATCTGGATCATCAGTTCCAGATTCGGCTCGGTGCGCAGGCCGACATCCACCGTGGAGGCGGGCAGTGCCGGTTCGGCCACCCAGTTGCGATAACCATGCTGTTCCGCTGCGCCCATCGGCGCGACGCCCAGCGCCATCAGCAGTTCAGTGGGCAGCCACTCAATGGTGATGATACGGCTGAGATCGACGGGTGACGCCGCGCGACTGCGCAGCACGGGAAGTAAGGGTGAAAGCGCCATCGCCATCAGCAGGCGGCGGCGAACAGGATCCGGCATGGTAATATCCATCCTTCAGTAAACGAAACTTACCGGCGCGCCGCCGTTCGGATGAGGGAGTGTTCCCATCGGGATGCCATAAATACGATCGAGCACCTCCGCCTGCATAATGTCCAGCGCATCGCCCTGCGCGATCATCGCGCCCTCGCGCAGCGCCACCAGCGAATCGCTGTAGCGGGCAGCGATATTGATATCATGCAGGATGGCGATCACCGTCAGCCCGCGCTCGTGGCTCAGCCGCTGGATCAGCGCCAGCACCTCCACCTGATGCGCGATATCCAGCGCGGAAGTCGGTTCATCAAGCAGCAGGCAGCGGCTGTTTTGCGCCACCAGCATGGCAATCCACGCACGCTGGCGTTCGCCGCCGGAGAGGCTGTCCACCAGCCGCCTGGCAAAGGGTTTCAGACCAACCAGCGCTATTGCCTCTTCAACCCGCTCACGATCTTCGGCACCAAACCGCCCCAGCGCGCCGTGCCACGGATAGCGTCCCATGGCCACCAGCTCGCGTACCGTCATCCCTTCGGCGGCCGGCAACTGCTGCGGCAGATAGGCCACTTCGCGGGCGAACGCTTTGGTATTCCACGTCTCCACGTTCTGACCGTTAAGCAGCACCTTGCCCGCCGTCGCGGCCTGGTGTCTTCCGAGCAGTTTAAGCAGCGTCGATTTCCCCGATCCGTTGTGGCCGATCAGCCCGCACACCTTGCCGGCAGGAAACGTCAGAGAAAGCGGTTGCAGCAGCGTACGGCCTGGTACGGTGAACGTCGCGCCATCCAGCGTGAAGGTTGTTTCTGTTACGTGCGACATAGCGGTCTTCTGATTGGAGGGCGCGGGTGAACCGCGCCCGTGTAGGTAAAGGATTAGAAGCGGAACGTGGCGGTTGCGACAACCTGGCGGCCTGCTCCCCAGAAGCAACCATAGGTCTGGAAGCAACTGGCGACATATTCACGATCCAGCAGGTTTTTAACGTTCAGCGCCACGTTGGAACCGTACAGGCCAAAACGACCAAGATCGTATTTCACCACGGCATCCATCACCGTCGCGCTGCCCACTTTAAAGGTGTTCGCCGGGTCGCCATAGCTTGAGCCGATAAACCGACCACCGGCGCCCAGGGTTACCCCGCTCAGCGCGCCGTTGTTAAAGGTGTAGTCACCCCACAGCGACGCCATGTGCTCAGGCACCTGCTCCGGCGTATTGCCTTTCAGCGTGGTGTCTTTGGTAAATTCCGCATCGGTATAGGTGTAAGAGGCGGTCATATTGACGTTGGCCGACAGCGCAGCTTTACCTTCCAGCTCCACGCCACGCGCGCGCACTTCGCCCGCAGGCACCTGGTTGAGCGCGTTATCAGGATCGGCCATCAGCGTATCGCTCTTGGTGAGCTGATAGACTGCCCCCGTCAGCACAATCGGACGATCTTTCGGCACATACTTCACGCCCGCTTCGTACTGCTCGCCTTTGGAAGGCGCATAGGCCACGCGCGGATCGCTGTAGAGGCTGAACGCGTTGGGTTCGAAAGACTGGCTGTAGCTGAAGTAAGGCGTGATGCCATTATCAAACAGGTAGTTAACGCCGCCGCGCCAGGTAAACTGGCGGTCGTTGCGCTCAATGTAGCCGTTATCAGCGCGCACGGTGGTTGCCTGAGTTGACCAGTCGTAACGACCGCCCAGGGTGAATACCCATTTATCCCATTCCGCCTGATCCTGAACGTACAGGCCGGTCTGTTTGGACTCGTTCATCTGGTACGGCACCGCATCGCCAAAATCGACGTCGCTCATGGAAGGCAGATTATTCAGATCCAGCGCGGGCGCATTGCCAAACAGTGCGCTGATATCGTTACGCATCCGTGAATAGTCGACGCCGGTTAACAGGGTGTGCTGAACATCGCCGGTGCCGAACTTGCTTTCCAGTTGCGTATCAACGCTGAAATTCTGCAAACGTTCATGATCGACAACGGTGCCGCGGCCCAGATAGTGCGCCTGCTGAGCAGGCGTCAGCGCCTGACAGTAAACATTAAAGCCGTTCATGCTGTTGTTACACAGGCCGGTGCCGTAGGCGCTGTTCTGCGCCGTTTTCATTTCAGAGAAGCGCAGGTTCTGTCGAACGGTGAACGTATCATTGAACCCATGTTCAAAAGCGTAACCGACCATCTTCTGGTTACGCGAATAGGTATTGTTGGTCGCGCCTTCATTAAAGGCGCTTGAGAGATGGCCGCCGTTCGGCAGAGGTTCGACCGTGCCCTCTTTCGGCAACCAGCCGTAATAGCCGGTTTCCGGTTCGTTCTGGAAATAGGAGAGGAAAGTAAAATTGGTTTTTTCGTCCGGACGCCAGCTGAAGGAAGGGGCAATGGCGTAGCGCTGGGTTTCGGCGTTGGTCTGCTGCTCATTCGCAGAGCGCGCCAGGCCGGTCAGACGGTAAGAAAACTCGCCGTTATCGTCCAGCGCATCGCTGAAGTCAAACCCGGTCTGCATCAGGTTGTCGCTGCCCATTTTAAACTGCACTTCGCGTAGCGGTTCGGTGGTCGGGCGTTTGCTGACCATAGACACGATGCCGCCGGGGCTGCTTTTACCATAAAGCACCGAGGTGGGCCCGCGCATCAATTCCACGCGTTCAAGCATGTAGGGATCGATTGAGGCGTCATTATAGAAATCGCCCTGGAGTTTCTGCCCGTCCAGGTAGTTGTTCTGGTTCAGGCCGCGCGAGGAGAACCCGCGAATAATCACGAAGTCGTAAGTGTCAGAAGCGCCACGGCTGCTTACCGTCACGCCAGGCGTGTACCCCAGCGCCTCTTTAACCGAGATCGGCTGGTGAATATCCAGCTCCTGACGCGTCACCACCGAAACCGACTGTGGGTTTTTCTCGATGGGCGTGTCGGTTTTGGTACCGGTTGCACTGTGTTTGGCGGCGATGGTGGCCGCAGGGCCCCATGCGTTTTCCTGTGGCGCATCACTGGTGCTGGCGTCAACGGTAATCGTCTGTTCGGCGGCAAAAGTGGAAGAGGAAACGGCCAGAGCAACAAGGAGGGCAAGGCGGCATTTCACTGGCAAAGACGAACGAATCAAAGATGCGGTTGGCATGTGGCATTTCTCTGAATGAAATTGATAAGTCGTAAACGTAAACGAGAATTATTATTATAACGGAGGGATAATATGCGAAACGCAGTGAATTCTGCAAGAAGAAATGCCCGGCTCAAACGCCATTTGATTCACGAACAGACGAATGTAGTTTGCCAGAAACAGGCCGGTAACGGGCTTGTTAATCTGAACACTCTGTTTGCTGCTGATTTGTTGTCACAATGGCTGCTGAACGATAAAAAAGCCGGTTCAGGATGAACCGGCTTTTTTGATCGGATGAAGATTATTGACCAAACATATCTTTAATCCATCCCGCCACGCCGTCGCTGTCTTTCTGCTCGTTTTGCGGCGCCTGCTGCTGTTGAGGCTGCTGCTGGGGCGCCTGCTGCTGTTGCAGCATTTGCTGTTGCTGCTGCATCACCTGCTGCTGTTGCTGACAGAGCGCGTTGCCATCGGTGGTCCACACCGGCAGCATTCGCCAGCTACTGCTGGCACTGCCACAAACAAAGTTTCCGGCGGAGTCGATATTCATCGGGGCAATATCTTCCGGCGGCGTCGCCAACAGCGGCATGGGCGCCTGATTATCAAGATAGTGACGATAAATCTGCATCGCGCCGCTGGCACCGTAGAGTTTGGTCGGCTGGTTGTTGTCGCGACCGATCCAGGTTATCGCCACCTCTTTGCCATCAATGCCCGCAAACCAGCTATCCACCTGATTGTTAGTGGTGCCGGTTTTGCCCGCCAGATGCGCGCGAGGATAGCGTGCGCCCAGCGCGCGCGCGGTGCCGTGATCGGCAACCTGCTGCATGGTATAGAGCGTCAGGTAAGCGGCCTGCGCGGGAACCACGCGCTCAGCCTGTGGGAAGCTCTGATAAAGCACGGTGCCATCTTCCGCAATCACCGAGCGAACGGCGGAGAGCGGCGCGCGGTTACCGCCGCTGGCGATGGTCTGAAACGCCTGCGCCACCTGAATCGGCGTCAGGTTGAGCGCGCCCAGCAGCATCGCCGGAACCGGCTGAAGCTGATCTTTCGGCACGCCCAGCCGCGTCCAGGTATCCACCACCTGCGGCAGGCCGAGCGTCATGCCCAGATTCACCGTCGGCACGTTCATCGAGTTAGTCAGCGCGTCCACCAACATCACCTGACCGCTGAAGCGGCGATCGTCGTTCTGCGGCTTCCAGATCTGACCGTTTGGCTGCTTCAGGGCGATCGGATTATCGGCAATCCAGGTATTGAGGCGATATTTATCCGGCTGCATTAACGCGGTGAGATAGGTGGCCGGTTTGGCCAGCGAACCTATCGAACGACGCGCCTGAAGCGCGCGGTTATAACCGGCGAACTGCGGATCGGCGCCGCCGACCATCGCGCGGACTTCCCCACTGAAGCGATCGACAATCACCATCGCGGTTTCCAGATCGTTCAGCTTGCGCTGCTTGCGCAGCGTCTGCACGCCCTCTTCCGCGGCTTTTTCAGCCGCATCCTGCGACACCGAATCCAGCGTGGTGAAGATCTTCACGCCCGACAGATCTTTTATCTTATCGCCCAGCTTCGCCTGTAGCTCGTTACGCACCATCTGCATAAAGGCCGGCTGCGGCGTGATCACGCCGCCTTTCGGCTGCACGCCCAGCGGTCGCGCGCTGAGCATGTCATACAGTTCCTGATCGATAACCTTTTGCTGCTGAAGCAAACGCAGCACCAGATTGCGGCGTTCCAGCGCCAGCCTGGGATTGCGCCACGGATTGTACAGCGATGCGCCCTTCACCATGCCCACCAGCAGCGCCTGCTGATCGAGGCTCAGTTCATCCACCGGACGGCCAAAGTAATAGAGGCTGGCAAGCGGGAAGCCGCGGATCTGATCGCCGCCCGCCTGGCCCAGATACACCTCATTCAGGTAAAGCTCGAGAATACGATCTTTGCTGTAGCGCGCATCCATGATCAGCGCCATATAGGCTTCGTTTGCCTTACGCCACAGAGAACGCTCGTTGGTCAGAAACAGGTTTTTAACCAGCTGCTGCGTCAGCGTACTGCCACCCTGCACCGCGCGACCGGCGGTAATGTTGGCCAGAAAAGCGCGGCCAATTGAGTAGAAACTGATGCCATCGTGCTGATAGAAATGGCGATCTTCAGTGGCGACCAGCGTATCCACCAGCAGATCCGGGAAACCCGCGCGCGGCACAAACAGGCGCTGCTCGCCCTTCGGCGATTGCAGCATGGTGATCAGGCGAGGATCGAGGCGGAAGAAGCCGAAGTCACGTCCGCTGTCGAGGTTTTTGATTTCGCTCAGCGCATCGTTGCTGAAGCTCAATCGTGCGCGGATTTGCCCCTCTTTGCTGTCCGGGAAGTCAAACGGGCGGCGGATCATCTCAATGCTGTTGGCCTGCACGGTGAATTCGCCGGGACGCGTCATGCGCGTGACCTGACGATACTGCGTGCCTTCCAGCAGGGCGATCATCTCTTTTTTGTCCCAGGACATGCCCGGTTCAAGACTGACCATGCGCCCGTACACCGTGGCGGGAAGCTGCCAGACTTTTCCGTCAATGCGGCTGCGGATCTGCGCGTCAAGGTAGACGCCATAAATAACCATTACCACGATGAAAATCAGCAACAGTTTGAGCAGCAGGCTCAGCCAGCCTCTTTTCTTGCGCGGCGGGCGCCCTTTTCCTTTACGTGGCACGGGTTCACTCTCCTCGTCGTCTTCGTCATCCTGATAATCGTCTTCATAGTCCTCATCCCTGCGGCGACCCTGGCCCGCCAGATTGCGCGGGGGCCGTTTGCCTTTGCGACCAATAGGTTCGCGATCGTCTGACATGCTCTTCTCTTCTCCGGGTAGCCGTCGGCCAGGCCGACTACTCTGTTATGGCTTAATGCGCTTCGGAACGGGAACCTTCCTAAATAGCGAGGTTCACGAGGGCGCGGAATACTTTTTCGTGCGCCGCGTGGGCAGCGCGCTGGCCGGATCGTCCGGCCATGAATGTTTGGGATAGCGTCCTTTCATCTCCTTTTGCACATCCCGCCACGCCCCCTGCCAGAACGCGGCCAGGTCGCGAGTGATCTGGAGCGGACGCTGCGCGGGCGAAAGCAGCTCCAGCACCAGGGGAATACGCCCGGCCGCCACGCAGGGATTCTGCGCTTCGCCGAACATCTCCTGGAGACGAACCGCCAGCGCGGGCGGCTTCTCCTCATCGTAACGGATGGGCAGCCGACTTCCGGTGGGCACAGTGTAATGAGTTGGTAACAGAGTATCCAGTTGCTGTCGCTGCGACCATGTGAGTAAATGTAATAACGCCGCGACGACGTCGATATGCTTCAGGCCGCGCGCGTCGCGCACGCCGTTCATCGCAGGCAGCAGCCACTGATCCAGCGTCGCAACCAGCGCACTTTCGGTAGCGTCGGGCCAGTTCTCCTCAGGAAGCCACTGAGCGGCGCACACCAGCCGAATCCGCAGCTGTTCCGCCTGCGGCGTCCAGTTCAGCACCGATAGCCCTTTTTGCCGGATCCAGCGCAGCATGGCCGGATGAAGTTCGGCCTCCTCCGGTTTGGTCAGCGGCTGCGCCCTGAGCACCAGTTCGCCAATCTGTTCGCGCTGCCAGGCGCGCAGCGTGCCGCGCGCCTCATCCCACTCTACTTCGGTGCGCGTTGTCACCAACTGAGGCAGCGCGTTTTCCAGCGCCGCGATATCCAGCGGAATAGCCTGTAAAATTCGTGCGTCCGGCTGCGCGCTCCCCTGCAACAGGCCGGGCGCCAGCAGCCATTCGTAACGCGTCAGCGCATCCGCACCGTCCAGCATGGCGCCGGTGCCGTTCGCTAACTGGTAGCGTCCCTCCGCGCCGCGCCGACGAGCGATCCGGTCCGGGAAGGCGCTCGCCAGCAGCGGCGCTATCCGTCCGGCGTCCGGCGAACCGGTCGTTGCCTTCAGGCGTTTTTGCAGCTGTTTCGCCCGCGCCAGCCAGTGCGGCAGACGGCGATGAAACGCATCGCGTAAATCGGCACCACTGCGATCCGGCTCTTCCAGCATCGCCGCCAGCAGCGCGGCGGTAGCAATACTGTCGGCATCGTCTCCGGCCGCAATCAGCATCGCGCCGATCCGCGGCTCTGCGCCCAGCGCCGCCATCTGTCGGCCTTTCGCATTCAGTTTTCCGTCTGCGTCGGTGGCGCCCAACTGAGACAGCAATGCCTGCACCTGACGAAGACCGGCTGCGGGCGGCGCATCCAGCCAGCGCAGTTGCCGCGCATCATAGCAGCCCCACTGCAAAATATTCAGCCACAGCGAGGCCAGATCGGCATGCAGCATTTCCGCATCGGCGTGGGCGGCAGCGCGTTCCGCCTGCTCACGAGCGATCAGGTGCAGACAAATGCCGGGTTCGAGACGTCCGGCGCGTCCGGCGCGCTGCGTCATTGACGCCTGACTGACGCGCTGCGTTTGCAGCCTGGTCAGGCCGGTGCGCACGTCAAACATCGCCGTTCGCTCCAGCGCACAATCCACCACCAGGCGGATACCCTCAATAGTCAGACTGGTTTCTGCAATGTTGGTCGCCAGCACCACTTTACGCCGCCCCGTCGCCGCCGGAAGGATAGCTTTGCGCTGTTCGGCCAGCGACAGCGCGCCATACAGCGGACAGAGTTCGACCTCACTGGATACCTGCGACGCAAGCTGCATCTGTACGCGTTTGATCTCCCCGACGCCCGGCAGAAACAGCAGCAGGGAGCCGGGCTCCTCGCGCAGCAGCTGGCTCACCTGGCGCGCCACTGCCTCTTCAACGCGCAGGCTGGCAGGGAGCGAAGCGTAACGGCGTTCAACCGGAAAGGCGCGCCCTTCGCAGCAAATAACCGGCGCATCGGGCAGCATCGCCTGCAAGCGCGCGTTATCCAGCGTGGCGGACATCAGCATGATTTTCAGATCGTCGCGCAGCCCCTGCTGCACATCCAACAGCAGCGCCAGCGCCAGATCGGCTTCCAGGCTGCGTTCATGAAACTCATCAAGGATCACCAGCGACACGCCTTCCAGCATCGGATCGCGCTGTAACATGCGGGTTAAAATACCTTCGGTTACCACCTCCAGCCGCGTGTTCGGCCCGCTGCGGGTTTCAGCGCGCATGCGGTAACCCACGGTTTCGCCGGGCTGTTCACCCAACTGCCCGGCGAGGCGCTGTGCGACATTGCGCGCGGCCAGCCGCCGCGGCTCCAGCAGCAGAATGCGGCCGCTTAAGCCGCTTTGTTGCAGAATTTGCAGCGGCAGCCAGGTCGATTTTCCGGCGCCCGGCGGCGCGGCGAGCAGCAGCTGCGATGACTCGCGCAGCGCGGCAAGCAGTTCAGGCAGCACGGCGCTGACCGGTAATGAACTCACGTCTTAACTCCATAGCCTTATCCTGCCCGGCATTGTAGCATCCCTGTTCAGGGAATACCGGAGAGCACCATGAGCGAGCAAAAAAGGCTGTTTTTTGGCATTGAATTACCCCGGGAGAGCCGACAAAGCATCATTCAATGGCGCGCAGAGACCTTCGCCGCGGAAGCTGGCCGGCCGGTAGCGGCAGAAAATCTGCACCTGACGCTGGCTTTTTTGGGTGAGATCAGCGAAGAAAGGTCGCTGATGCTGCAACATTCTGCGGGTCGCATCCGTCAACCGGCGTTTACACTTACGCTGGACGATGCCGGACACTGGCCACGATCCGGCGTGGTCTGGCTGGGGCCAAAGCGCGCGCCGCGCGGGCTGCTCCAGCTGGCGGAACTTTTACGGTCGCAGGCGGCGCGCAGCGGCTGCCCGCAAAGTACGCTGCCCTTTCATCCGCACGTCACATTACTGCGTAATGCTTCACAGCCGGTCGCGCTGCCGCCGCGTAATTTCAGCTGGCCGTTCCGCGTGTCGCGCTTTGCGCTGTATCACTCATCGTACAGCCAGGGACGGACGCGCTATAGCGAAGTCGCTCACTGGCCGCTGGAGCAACCATGAAGTTTACGCCGCCGCTGCAACCGGCCCGGCTGGTAAAGCGCTATAAACGGTTTCTCGCCGATGTCATCACCCCGGAAGGCGTTGCGCTGACGCTGCACTGCGCCAACACTGGCGCGATGACCGGCTGCGCGACCCCGGGCGATACCGTCTGGTATTCAACATCTGACAGCCTGACGCGCAAGTACCCGCACAGTTGGGAGCTGACGCAGACGCAGCAGGGCCACTGGATATGCGTAAATACGTTACGCGCTAATCTGTTAGTCAAAGAGGCGCTGACGGCAAAATGCATTCCGGAATTGTCCGCTTACTGCACGCTGCGCAGCGAAGTAAAATACGGCGCTGAAAAAAGCCGAATTGATTTCCTGTTACAGGCAGATAATCAGGCGAACTGCTATATTGAAGTCAAATCCGTGACGCTACTACAGCAGGGCAAAGGGTATTTCCCGGATGCGGTAACCGAACGAGGCCAGAAACACCTTCGTGAACTGACGAAGATTTCAGAAAATGGCCAGCGAGCGGTTCTTTTTTTTGCCGTTTTGCACACGGGAATTGAGGACGTTTCCCCCGCGCATCACATTGATGTGCGTTACGCAGAACTACTGGTTCAGGCTCGACAGAGCGGCGTGGAGGTGCTGTGTTATAACGCGCGGCTTTCTCCCGACGGTATGCAGTTAGAAAAAGCGCTGAACGTAGCGGTTTAAGACAGGATTACGCACTTTTTGTTAAAAAAAGATGCGTCACGCTGCGCTAATTACGCTTTTCTTCACAGTGCTGTCAAGGCATGTTGAGGAATAATTGCCAATCAGAATCGCTTCTGTTATTTATAGCGGCCTGTTTTTTTCCCCTCTGGGGATCGATAGTGCGTGTTATCCAGGAGAAGCAACATGCAAGAAGGGCAAACCCGTAAAACCTCGTCTCTGAGTATTCTCGCCATTGCTGGCGTAGAGCCGTATCAGGAGAAGCCGGGCGAAGAGTACATGAATGAAGCCCAGCTGGACCATTTCAGGAAGATCCTTGAGGCCTGGCGCAACCAGTTGCGCGATGAAGTCGATCGCACGGTTTCTCATATGCAGGATGAAGCGGCCAACTTCCCCGATCCGGTTGACCGCGCCGCGCAGGAAGAGGAGTTCAGTCTTGAACTGCGTAACCGCGATCGCGAACGCAAACTGATCAAGAAGATTGAGAAGACGCTTAAGAAAGTAGAAGACGATGATTTTGGCTTCTGCGAATCGTGCGGCGTTGAGATCGGTATCCGTCGTCTCGAAGCGCGTCCCACCGCCGATCTTTGCATTGATTGCAAAACGCTGGCGGAAATTCGCGAAAAGCAGATGGCAGGTTAATGGCTGAAGACGCGCAGTGAAGCAGCCGCTTCACTGCCGTTATGAAATAATGTCCGCTTCTTATACAGGGCGCTTCGCCCCCTCTCCTTCCGGTGAATTGCATTTTGGTTCTCTGATTGCCGCGCTTGGCAGCTTTCTGCGCGCGCGTGCGCAGCAGGGCCGCTGGCGCGTGCGCATCGAAGACATCGACCCACCCCGAGAAGTCCCCGGCGCGGCCGCGCGCATTCTGCAACAGCTTGAGCAGCATGGTCTGCACTGGGACGGCGACGTGCTCTGGCAGTCACAGCGTCATGAGGCCTATCGCGAGGCGCTGAGCTGGCTTCAACGCCAACATCACAGCTACTACTGCACCTGTCCCCGCAGCCGTATTCAGCAACTGCCTGACGGCGTCTACGACGGCCACTGCCGCAGCCTGAACCATCCTGCGGAAAATGCCGCGCTGCGTCTGAAGTCCGTCAGCCCGGTGTTCTGTTTTCAGGATGTGCTGCGTGGCGAGATCCATGCTGACGCCGCGCTCGCGCGTGAAGATTTTATTATCCACCGCCGCGACGGCCTGTTTGCTTACAATCTGGCTGTGGTGGTGGACGATCATTTTCAGGGCATAACGGAAGTGGTACGCGGCGCGGATCTGATTGAGCCAACGGTGCGGCAGCTCACGCTGTTTCGGCAGTTTGGCTGGCAGGCGCCTGATTATCTGCATCTGCCGCTGGTGATTAATCCGGACGGCAATAAACTCTCCAAGCAAAATCATGCCGCGCCGTTGCCCGCAGGCGACGCGCGGCCTGCGCTGGTGCAGGCGCTGCGTTTTCTCGGTCAGCCGGTCGGCGAAGAATGGCAGGATCTGTCGCAAACCGCGCTGCTGGAACAGGCTGTTGATCGCTGGGATCTCGCCGCCGTTCCGCGTCAGGACGCATCAATGCCGCAATGAGCATTCTCAAATGCGCCGCACTGAGCTATATTAGCCGCTGTTTTTTTATTGCCCAGCTTATTGTCACTATCGAGGTGTCCCATTTTTACCCGAGTTGCTAATTTTTGCCGAAAAGTTTTAAGCCGCGAAGGCGACGCGCCGGTTGAACCGATACAGGCGCCACGGATGAACGTGGTCCCGCGCGATCATCACACCATTTCGCGCAAAGACATTAGTGAAAATGCCCTCAAGGTATTGTATCGCCTGAACAAAGCGGGCTATGAGGCCTATCTGGTTGGCGGCGGCGTACGTGATTTGCTGCTGGGCAAAACGCCGAAAGATTTTGACGTCACCACCAACGCCACGCCGGAGCAAATGCGTAAGCTGTTCCGCAACTGCCGCCTTGTCGGCCGCCGTTTTCGCCTTGCGCACGTGATGTTTGGCCCTGAAATTATTGAAGTCGCGACCTTTCGCGGGCATCACGAAGTGGAGCAGGACGAAGCCGATCGCAACGGTTCGCAACGCGGCCAGAACGGCATGCTGCTGCGCGACAATATTTTCGGCAGCATCGAAGACGACGCACAGCGCCGCGATCTGACCATCAACAGCCTTTACTACAGCGTCGCCGACTTTACGGTGCGCGACTATGTCGGCGGGCTGAGCGACCTTCAACAGGGCATCATTCGCCTGATTGGCGATCCTGAAACCCGCTACCGCGAAGATCCGGTGCGCATGCTGCGCGTGATCCGTTTCGCTGCGCGGCTGGATATGACCATCGCGCCGGAAACGGCCGAACCTGTTCCGCGTCTGGCAACGCTGCTGCACGATATTCCGCCTGCGCGCCTGTTTGAAGAGACGCTTAAACTGTTGCAAACGGGCTACGGCTACGCAACCTGGCTGCAACTGCGTGAATATCAACTGTTCCAGCCGCTCTTCCCGCTGATCACCCGCTACTTTACCGAGCAGGGCGACAGCAATATGGAGCGGATGATTGTGCAGGTGCTGAAAAACACCGACAGCCGTATCCACAATCAGATGCGCGTTAACCCTGCGTTTCTGTTTGCCGCCATGTTCTGGTATCCGCAGCTTGAAACCGCCCAGAAAATTGCTCAGGAGAGCGGGCTGTCCTACTACGACGCTTTCGCGATGGCGATGAATGACGTGCTGGACGAAGCGTGCCGCTCGCTGGCGATCCCTAAGCGTCTGACCACGCTAATCCGTGATATCTGGCAGCTTCAACTGCGGCTCTCGCGCCGCAACGGCAAGCGCGCCTGGAAGCTGATGGAACATCCTAAGTTCCGCGCCGCCTACGATCTACTGGCGCTGCGCGCCGAGGTGGAGAACAACACGGAACTGCTCCGGCTTGCCGCCTGGTGGAACGATTTTCAGGTTGCCGCGCCGCCTCAGCAGAAAAACATGCTTACGACGCTGGACAGCGATCCCGAACCGCGTCGTCGCACGCGTCGCCCACGCAAACGCGTACCCGGCCCGCGCCGTAACAGCAGCGATAACAACAACGTATGACGCGCGTTTACCTCGCGCTGGGCAGCAACCTGGCCGATCCGCTGCATCAGGTGCAGGCCGCGCTGGAGGCGCTTGACGCGCTGCCTGACAGCCTGCGCGTCGCCACCTCATCGTTTTATCGCACGCCGCCCTACGGCCCGCCCGACCAGCCTGACTATCTCAACGCCGCCGTGGCGCTGGATACCGGGCTTGCGCCGGAGGCGCTGCTCGACCTCACGCAGCGCATCGAACGGGAGCAGGGCCGCGTTCGAAAAGATGAACGCTGGGGGCCGCGCACGCTTGACCTCGATATTATGCTTTTCGGCGATTTACAGCTGAATACGCCGCGACTGACCGTGCCGCACTACGATATGCGCAATCGCGCATTTATGTTGCTGCCGCTGCTGGAGATCGCGCCCGATGCGCAACTGCCGGACGGCGTCCGCATCGCCGACCTGCTCGCCTCACTCGATACCACACAAATTCAACCCTGGTAGCGCCGCCGCGTGCGGATGCAAAGCGCTCGTCCTTCCATTAAAATACGCTCAACAGCTATCCGACAGAGGTTACGATGAAGCCAACAACGGTTTCCACGCTTCACCAGTGGAAAAAAGAGGGGCGCAAATTCGCCTCTATCACCGCCTATGATTTCAGTTTTGCCCGCCTGTTTGCCGATGAGGGCGTGCCGGTATTGCTGGTTGGCGATTCGCTGGGCATGGTGGTGCAGGGGCACGATTCCACCCTGCCCGTCACCGTGACGGACATTGTGTATCACACGCAGGCCGTACGGCGCGGCGCGCCCAACGCGTTGCTGATGTCCGATCTGCCCTTTATGAGCTACGCCACGCCGGAGCAGACCTTTGAGAACGCGGCGGCGCTGATGCGCGCAGGCGCGAACATGGTCAAGCTGGAGGGCGGCAAGTGGCTGGCGGAGACGGTGAAACAGCTGACCGAGCGCGCCGTTCCGGTCTGCGGTCATCTGGGCCTGACGCCGCAGTCGGTTAATATTTTTGGCGGTTATAAGGTGCAGGGCCGTGAAAGCACTGCCGCCGACAACCTGCTTGCCGACGCGCTGGCGCTGGAAGCGGCTGGCGCGCAGCTGGTGGTGCTGGAGTGCGTGCCGGTTTCGCTGGCGAAGCGCATCACTGACGCGCTGTCGATCCCGGTGATTGGTATTGGTGCCGGTAACGCTACCGACGGGCAGATTCTGGTGATGCATGACGCCTTCGGCATTACCGGCGGCCACATCCCCAAATTCGCCAAAAATTTCCTTGCTGAAACCGGCGACATGCGCGCGGCAATCCGGCAGTATGTGGCGGATGTCGAAGCAGGCGCTTACCCTGCTGACGAACACAGTTTTAATTAACCGGGGGAAGGTTTGTGCTGATTATTGAAACCCTGCCGATGCTGCGTCGGGAGATTCGCCGCTGGCGACAGGACGGTAAACGTATTGCGCTGGTGCCCACCATGGGTAACCTGCACGACGGCCATATGACGCTGGTTGATGATGCGCGAGAACGCGCCGACATTGTTGTGGTCTCAATCTTTGTGAACCCGATGCAGTTTGAGCGGCCTGACGACCTGGCGCGCTACCCGCGCACGCTTCAGGACGATTGCGAAAAGCTGAACAAGCGCAAGGTGGATCTGATTTTTGCGCCCGCGCCCGGCGATATCTATCCGCTCGGCCTCAGCGAGCAGACCTTTGTTGAGGTGCCCGGCCTTTCCGGACTGCTGGAAGGCGCCAGCCGTCCGGGACATTTTCGCGGCGTGTCGACCATCGTCAGCAAGCTGTTCAACCTGGTGCAGCCGGATCTCGCCTGCTTCGGCGAGAAAGATTACCAGCAGCTGGCGCTGATCCGTAAGATGGTGGCGGATATGGGTTATGACATCGACATCATTGGCGTACCGACCGTGCGGGCCAAAGACGGGCTGGCGCTCAGTTCGCGCAACGGCTATCTGAGTGCCGATGAACGCAAGCTGGCTCCCGCCTTAAGCAAGGTGATGAACAGTATGGCGGATCGCCTTGCCAGCGGCGAACGTCACGTGGAAGAGATTATTGCCGATGCCGAAGCGGCGCTGACGCTGAAAGGATTGCGCCCGGATGGCCTGGCGATTTGCGATGCGGATACGCTGCTGCCGCTGAACGTCGACAGTCAGCGCGCGGTGATCCTGATGGCCGCCTGGCTCGGTATGGCGCGCCTTATCGATAATCAGCAGGTCGATTTAACGCAGTAACCGGTTCAGGCGCTCAGGCGTCTGTCATGATGATGTAACAAAGGTAGCAATACTATGATTCGTACCATGTTGCAGGGCAAACTTCACCGGGTGAAAGTCACTCAGGCGGATCTCAATTATGAAGGCTCCTGTGCCATCGATCAGGACTTTCTCGACGCTTCCGGCATTCTTCAGTATGAGGCGATCGACATTTATAACGTGACTAACGGTCAGCGTTTCTCAACCTATGCCATCGCCGCCGAGCGCGGTTCTAAAATCATCTCTGTCAACGGCGCGGCCGCTCGCTGCGCCTGCGAAGGCGATATCCTGATTATCTGCTCTTATGTCACCATGGAGGATGCAGAAGCCCGCGAATGGCAGCCTAAAGTGGCCTATTTCGAAGGCGATAATCAGATGAAGCGCCTGGCGAAAGCGGTTCCGGTGCAGGTTGCCTGATCCACAAGCGGGGGAAGTCTCCCCCGCTCATGATACGGCAATCATTCATCCTTCAGCGCTGCCAGGGTTGCCTGTCGCGCTTACGCCTGCTTACTTTTCCCCTCAAGCGGCTGCATTTCTATTTCCTCAGCGGGTGAGGCGCCGCGTGTCGGCACCGTCTGCGATGAACTCGCCTGAGCGCGGGGGGGTGGTGCCGTTTGCGAGGAAACTGGCGGGGCGGCGGGTGCTGTCGTCTGCGCCGCAGCGGCTGGTGTCACCGGTGCTGCGGCCGGTGCGGCTGACAGCGGCAGAATCGGCTGGTTTGTCGGGGCAGAGGAAGTACCGCTGCTTTGCATTTGGTTTCCCCTCCGAAGATTGAGATCTCTATAGGCCTGCGAAGCGCGATTCTTTGCGCTGGTTGCCAACTCACCTGTCCCCTTCGCCAGACTACCTGCCCCACTTGCCAGAGAATTGTAGCCCTGCGTTGCCACCTTACCTGTCCCCTTCGCCAGACTACCCGCCCCATCCGCCAGCGTAGTGTAGCCCTGCGTTGCCACCTTACCTGCCCCCTTCGCCAGACTACCCGCCCCATCCGCCAGCGTAGTGTAGCCCTGCGTTGCCAGAGTACTGGTTTTATCCTTTATCTCGCCGGTTTTCTGGCCCACCGCGCTGTTTACAATCTTATCGGCCACATAATCTACCGCTTCGTCGCCGTCGGATCTGGCTAACGCCCCCGCAACCCCCTGGGCTGTATAGGCTACGGCTGAATTAAGAACATTAATCCCCTGATCTTTCGCAATCTCTTTACGATCGGTCAACTTAGCCGCGCCAATTCGCCCGGTGAGCTGATCAACACCCGCTGAGGGGGCCGAACTCACTGCGCCGCTCACGCCAGGGTTACGGACAACGTTACGTAACGCATTGCTCCCTGCCACGAAGGCCGCTAGCGTTGTAATTTCGGCAATCATATCCCCTTTGGCAATATTCAGTGCGCCTTTGGCATAATTGCGTGGTGTGAGCAGACTGCCCGCCAGCGTTTTCAGCCTTGCGCCGCCGTGAGCCATCTGTTGCTTAGCCGATGTCTCTTTCAGCGCCTTGTATTGGTCTTTCCAGTCGTTACGCCCTAACAGGTATTCCGGTCCGTGAGAAGCGCTAAACCTTTGCGTGAGCACCCCACCTGCTGCGCCTGCCGCCAGACTCAAAACATTACTGGTGTGGGAGATTGCCTGGGGATTATTCTGGCTTGCTACGGCAACACCGCCCACAACAGCATTACGTGCGTTAAACCCCTGCCCGCCTAACGGCGCGAGTTTCAAATTTTCACCCAATCCCTGACGCTTTTTCAGCACTTCCTGCATCACCGGCGCCAGTTTTTCGGCATCCGCCTCCAGCCAGAGCGAATCTTTCCCCGCATCAGCGCAGATCTTATCGAAAAACGCTTTAAGTGTCATTGCCGTTGCCGCATCTATCGCCCCACTTGCCGCTTCTGAGGCAACAGATGTACCGGAAAAATCAGCGCCTAATTTGTCAGCACCTAATTTAATGGCTCCCGCTATGGGGCCTGATACAGCGAAAGGAATGGCCTCCACTGCGTTTTTTACCGCTTTGCTGATATTATCCAGCGTCTCTCCCCAGGCCATCGTTTCAGCGAGGTCGTGCGGCGACTCCTCCATTTCGTGCAGTCCCTCTGCGCGATCCCGAATCAGGGCCTCCGTATTTTCGCCGATAATATAGTTGCTCAACTGCGTTGTGAGCACCTCAATGGCGCGCTCCCGGGCATCATTGGCTTCTGCTGTAGCCGTGGCCGCCTGACCGGTGTTGGTATGCCGGATGCGCGTGCTCTGGCTGGAAATATCCTGCCCGGTGGCATGAGAAGACGTCATTGGATTGGAATGAGGTGATGTGGAACCAATACCTGCCATAAAATTGCTCCAGTGTTCAGAAAATGGGCGACAGGCCATCGACCTGCCCGATTATCGTGTCAAAACCGGTGCATACAGATACAGCGTCTTCACGATTACATAGTGAGTGGTCACCAACGTAAAACAGGTCGAAAAAAAATAAGATTTACTTATGTTTCTTGATCTGTCTCATTAAATCCTGTTTTTCCAGAGCGACCAGGGAACAGCGGGATTGGACGGCTATTATCGATAGCGCGAGCGCCACCTGACGGCCTTCTCCCGCCGGTCTCTTTCCCTCAGGTGCCTGTGGTGGTGGGATTGGCATTACGCGGTCGCTGCATCTCTATATCATTCGTCTGGTTTTCAACTTTTCCGCGTATCAGACTGGCCATCCACTCGACAGAACTTGTCTTTGCCTTTGAAACCGCTTTGCCGGCTGGGGTATTCGCTAACTGATCGGTTTTTGCATCAACCCAATCGTCTTTTGCTGATGATGAAGGGCCAACCAGCGCGCCGGCGACGCCCTGAGCGGCATAGGCGACGGACGACATCGCAACATTAAGAAAGCGGTCTTTAGCGATAGCGCCTGGCGAAGAGAGCTGTGCCGCGCTGAGGCGATTGGTGATGGCATCAATTGTCGCTGTGGACGCAGAGCTGAGTGGCGCACTACCGACGGCATTGCGCACAACGTTACCCACAACATTTGCCCCTGCCACCCCGCCTGCCAGGGTGCCGATTTCCGCCAGCATATTCGGTGAGACAATATTGGCGACGCCTTTCACATAATTTTGTGGTTTTACGAGACTCGCGGCGAGGGTCTTTGTCCTGTCCCAACCGCCTGACGCCATTTGCCTGCCAATGCTGGTATCTTTGAGGGCCGTATATTGTTCTTTCCAGTCGGTACGACCTAAAAGGAATTCCGGGCCGTGCGTGGCGCTGGCCATGTTAGTCAACACGCCTCCTGCCGCCCCCGCCGCGAGACTCAGCCCGTTGTTGGTATTCGATACGGCATTGGGATTATTTTTCGTGAGGGCGGCGACAGTAGACGTCACGACATTACGTCCGTTAAAACCCTGGCCTCCCAGCGGCGCCAGCCTCAGGCGCTCGCCCAGGCCATCCCGATGTTTCAGCACTTCCTGCATGGCTGGTTCAAGTTTCGATGCATCCGCTTCAAGCCATTTGGTACCTTTAACCGTATCGGCGAAAACCTTATCGCCTACCGATTTCAGTACCATTGCCGTGCCGCCGTCAATGGCACCCGCCAGCGCTTCCATCCCTACCGAAGCACCTTCTACGCCCAATCCCAGTTTCATTGCGCCAGAGGCAAAACCCGAGATAGCAAAAGGAAATGCCTTCACCGCACCGCCAGCCAGTTCGCTGATGTGATCCATCTGTCGCGCTTTGGTCATATTGGCGGCAATACTGTCTGGCGTTTCACCCATGTCATGCAACTCTGCGGCGCGAGTATCTACAATCTCCTTGAGGTCGTTACTGCCAGGAAAATATTGCCGTAATTGCGTAGCGATCAGATTAATTTCATTCTGCTTTTGCACCGCAGCGGCTTTTGCCGTCGCCTCTGCTTTTGCGGCTGCCTCTGCTTTTGCCGTTGCAGCTGCTTTTGCGGCATCAGTGGTCGCTTTTGGCGGCAGTGTCTGATTTTTTGCCGGTGTAATCGTATCCGATCCGCCAGGCACGTTCTGAGTCGCGTTCCTGGCTCCGCCTGCTGTATGACGATGATGACTGGCCGGATCCGCCGTCAGGCTTTCTGGTTTATAGCGTCCGGGATAGCTGAAATTCATTTGCCTTTCAGGTGGAGGGGATTGCTCCCCACTGTAGTCCGGCCGTGATGTGTCGTTTTCTGCGGGATATCTCGAGGGAGGTAAACGGTTGATACTGGTCATAACTCTCACTCCGAAAAAAAGAAAGTGCGTCAGGCACCGGCCTGCCGACTGAAAATTTACCTCGTGCCAAACCCGGTGAATCCAGATACCAGTACAACGTGTTCACGATTGTGGTGTAAGTGGTTACCCGCACAAAAAGGGTCGCCAGAGAATAAGCTTTACTTATGTTTTGTGATCGCTGCCATAAATCGAGAACACTGCTTGTTGATTTTTCAGATTGGAGGGCGGTTTTTCGGAGCAGGCGCTTATCGGAGAGTAAATCAGGGATCCATTACGGGAAGAAAAACATCAGGATCTGAATATCATCAGATCCTGTTATCTTATAGCACTGAGGTTCTCTGTTCAGTTTCCGTTGTTTTACGTACTTGTCTCGTGCAGGCTTAAGTCAATATAACGGATACTAAAAAGGTTTACGCTCGCTATTATCAGGAAAATTTAATGCCGAAGAAAGAGAGAACATCAGCAAAAAACTGAGGCACCTGAATTTCAGGTAACGTAAAAATTGGCTTGTCGGTGATATAAATAGGGGTTACAGCATCGTGGATACCCTGCTCTACCTGACGAGAGAAAATGGGATCGATTTTAAGAGGCCCCATATCGATGTTGCTGAAACCACCAGAGATAAATTTCATTTCTTCTTTTTTAATAACGTTCATTTTTTCTTCCTTGTGTGTTGATGATAGTCAATCAGTATAAAACTATGTGTGGTCGTTATTAACACTTATAAAGGGTTATTGCCATAACTTCACCCTGTATGCACTCTATTAAATACGGCACAAGAAGTAAACTCGAAGAAATTCGAAATTAGATAGTTTAAACTTCATTTGAGTAATACTTACCGGTAAAAAACGGATATTTCCCGACAGGCATATTTAAGAATGATAAAAAAAGCGAGCCGCGTGGCTCGCTTAATAAACGTCCGTACAGTGAATTAAGTTCGTAAACCTCTGCCGCGCTGGATCAACACCCACACAAGCGCATAAAACACCACAATAAATGCCACCAGCACGCCCAGCGTAAACACCAACGGCACATCGTTAATACCGAGGAAGCCATAACGGAAGCCGCTGATCATATAAACAATCGGGTTCAGTTTCGAAATCAATTGCCAGACAGGCGGCAGCAGCGTCAGTGAATAGAAAACTCCGCCCAGATAGGTTAATGGCGTTAACACAAAGGTTGGGATCAGGCTGATATCATCAAAGGTGCGGGCGAATACCGCATTGAGTAAACCCGCCAGCGAAAACAGAATCGCCGTCAACAGCAATGTTACCGCGACCATCAGCCACGAATGCACGTGAAAGGGAACGAAAAACAGCGAAATTGCCGTTACCAGAATACCTACGCAGATGCCGCGCGCCACGCCGCCGCCCACATAGCCAGCAATGATGACGTGCGTTGGCACCGGCGCAACCAGCAGTTCTTCAATGTTGCGTTGGAATTTGGCGCTGAAGAATGACGATGCCACGTTGGCGTAGGCGTTGGTGATCACCGCCATCATGATCAATCCCGGCACGATAAACTGCATGTAGGAGAAGCCATGCATCTCGCCGATACGCGAACCGATCAGGTTGCCGAAAATAATAAAATAGAGCGTCATAGTGATCACCGGCGGCACCAGCGTCTGTATCCAGATACGCGCAAAGCGGTTGATCTCTTTTCCCCAGATGCTTTTCAGGGCAACCCAGTACAAATGTGTCATGCTTTTTCTCCTTTGCGACCGTTCACCAGGTCCACAAACAGCTCCTCAAGACGGTTCGCCTTGTTACGCATACTCAACACCTGCACGCCCTGCTGGCTGAGCTGGCTGAATACGCTGTTCAGGCCCTGCTCGCGCAGCACTTCAACCTCCAGCGTCGCGGTATCGACCAGCCGGTACTGAAAGCCTTCAAGATGTGGTAGCGGACTTTTCGCCGCCAGATCGAAAATAAAGGTTTCCGATTTCAGTTTCGACAGCAGCCCTTTCATGGTGGTGTTTTCAACCAGTTCGCCGCGTTGAATGATGCCGATATTGCGGCAGAGCATTTCCGCCTCTTCCAGGTAGTGGGTGGTCAAAATGATCGTGGTGCCTTTGGCATTGAGATCCTGAAGGAAGCTCCACATGGAGCGACGCAGCTCGATATCGACGCCCGCCGTTGGCTCATCCAGGATCAGCAGTTTGGGCTCATGCATCAGCGCACGCGCAATCATCAGGCGACGCTTCATCCCGCCTGAGAGCATCCGCGCTTTTTCGCTGCGCTTCTCCCACAGATCGAGCTGCTTCAGGTATTTTTCCGCACGTTTGAGCGCATCCGCCTTCTCCACGCCGTACAGTCCCGCCTGGCTGACGACAATCTGCTGCACGGTTTCGAACTGGTTAAAGTTAAACTCCTGCGGCACCAGGCCCAGCTGGCGCTTGGCGTTCACTACGTCCTGTTGCAGGTCGTAGCCGAAGACGCGCACCTTGCCCGCCGTTTTATTCACCAGCGAGCTGATGATGCCGATGGTGGTGGATTTGCCCGCGCCGTTGGGGCCGAGCAGCGCATAAAAATCGCCAGCCTCCACGTTCAGGTCAATGCCCTTCAGCGCCTGAACGCCGCCAGCGTAGGTTTTGGTAAGTTTTTCAAGTTCCAGTGCATAAGTCATAGGTTGAAGCGTGCCCTGTTTTATGTGGATTTTTTGTTAACCGTTTTAAATCGCGTCTCATTGGCCTATATTACTGCCACGCTTTTTACGTATTGGTCGACACTGACATGAAAGATATCGATGCTCTTATCAGCAACAATCGCGCCTGGTCCAAACTGCTGAAAGAGGAAGACCCGGGCTTTTTTGAACGCCTTTCACTGGCTCAGAAGCCGCGTTTTCTTTGGATTGGCTGCTCTGACAGCCGCGTTCCTGCCGAGCGTCTGACCGGCCTCGAGCCTGGCGAACTCTTTGTTCATCGCAATGTGGCTAACCTGGTGATACACACGGATTTAAACTGTCTTTCCGTGGTGCAGTACGCCGTTGAGGTGCTGGAAGTTGAACACATCATCATTTGCGGTCACTACGGCTGCGGCGGCGTGCAGGCGGCGGTGGAAAACCCGGAGCTGGGCCTGATCAACAACTGGCTGCTGCACATCCGCGACCTGTGGTACAAGCATAGTTCGTTATTGGGTGAGCTGCCGCCGGAAAAACGCTTCGATAAACTCTGCGAAATCAACGTGATTGAGCAGGTTTACAACCTGGGACACTCGACTGTGATGCAGTCGGCCTGGAAGCGCGGTCAGAAAGTGACCATTCACGGTTGGGTTTACGGTATTCAGGATGGCTACCTGCGCGATCTGGAAGTGACCGCCACCAACCGCGAGATCCTCGAACAGCGCTACCGTCACGGTATTGCGCACCTGCTCAACAATCTGCAAAGCCCGGAGTAACGCCAGGCGCCGCACAGTATACCAGGCCGACACTATCGGACCTGGTTGTTTGTGCGGTGGCTGAATGCCTACTCTTCCAGCATAATCACGTTGCCCACGTAAGGCAGGTGGCGATAGCGCTGCGCGTAGTCGATGCCGTAGCCGACCACGAACTTATCGGGAATGGTGAAGCCCACGAACTCGACCGGCACATCCACTTCGCGCCGCTCTGGCTTATCCAGCAGGGTGCAGATAGCCAGCGACTTTGGCTCACGCAGCCGCAGGATTTCGCGCACTTTGCTGAGCGTGTTGCCGGAATCGATAATGTCCTCGACGATCAGCACGTCTTTACCACGAATGTCCTCGTCCAGATCTTTCAGGATCTTAACATCGCGTGTGGAAGACATGCCGCTGCCGTAGCTGGAAGCGGTCATGAAATCGACCTCGTGCGGCACCTCAATTTTCCGGCAGAGATCCGCCATAAACATAAACGAGCCGCGCAGCAGCCCGACCAGCACCATCTCGCTGCCGCTGTCGCGATAATGTTCATTAATTTGCTGACCCAGCTCGTTAATGCGTTTGACGAGCTGCTGTTCGGAGATCATGATTTCTACAGTATGTTTCATAAATTGCGTCGATATTGTCGGTGGAACGATGAAAGCAGCGGAGTTTATCATATTTTGCAGTTCATTCGCTTCTTACGGCGCAATCTTCTCTCCAGACGTACAGACTTCTAAATGTCTTTTTTGCAAAATTTAATAATGCTTTTTGTTTTAACATTAGAACGTTAATTCATTTACCGGCGTAATAACCCGCATGGTAACGTAGCGCAACTGCGTCGACCGGCGCAGCCGCGCCAACAGGAGAGAGCATGGCCTCCCAACATTCAAAGAAAACCCATATTGGCAACCGCGAGCTTCAGCCCGAAACGCAGATGCTTAACTACGGCTACGATCCTTCGCTCTCTGAAGGTGCCGTGAAGCCGCCGGTGTTTCTGACCTCAACCTTTGTTTTCAACACCGCCGAAGAGGGAAAAGACTTCTTCGACTATGTTTCCGGCCGCCGCGAACCGCCAGAAGGCGAAACCAACGGGCTGGTCTATTCACGTTTTAACCACCCCAACAGTGAAATCGTTGAGGATCGGCTGGCGATTTATGAACGCACCGACAGCGCCGCGCTGTTCTCTTCCGGCATGTCCGCCATCTCCACCGCTCTGCTGGCATTCACCGAGCCGGGCGATGCCATTCTTCATTCGCAGCCGCTGTACGGCGGCACCGAAACTCTGCTGACCAAAACGTTCCGGCGTCTTAAGGTGGCGACGGTAGGCTTTGCCGACGGCCTGAACGAAGCGTCGGTGCAGGCCGCCGCCGATGAGGCGATGAGGCAGGGCCGCGTCTCAGTCATTCTGATTGAATCGCCGGCGAATCCAACCAACAGCCTGGTGGATATTGCCCTCATTCATCGCGTGGCGGACGTTATCGCGCAGAAGCAGCAGCATCGCCCGGTTATCGCCTGTGACAATACGCTGCTTGGCCCGGTTTTTCAGCGTCCCACCGAGCACGGCGCTGACATTTCGCTCTATTCACTGACCAAATACGTCGGCGGCCATTCTGATTTGATCGCCGGGGCGGCGATGGGCAATAAAGCGCTGATTAAGCAGATAAAAGCGCTACGCGGCGCTATCGGTACGCAGCTCGATCCGCATTCGTGCTGGATGATTGGCCGTTCGCTGGAAACGCTGTCGCTGCGGATGGAAAAAGCCAATGACAACGCTGCTGCGGTGGCCGCCTTCCTGCGCGATCACAACAAAATTGAGAAGCTGCATTATCTCTCTTTTCTGGATGCCGACTCGGCCGCCGGGCAAACTTTCAGCCGGCAGTGCAGCGGCGCGGGTTCAACCTTCTCTTTCGACGTGGTGGGCGGCGAAGCGGCAGCGTTTAAACTGCTCAACGCGCTCCAGCTGTTCAAACTGGCGGTGAGCCTGGGAGGCACCGAGTCGCTTGCCAGCCATCCGGCCAGCACCACACACTCCGGCGTCCCTGCTGACGTCCGTGCGCGCATTGGCATTAGCGAATCCACCGTCCGCGTCTCAATCGGTATCGAAAACAGAGACGATCTGATAGAGGATCTGCGCCTGGCGCTGGATCGGGTTTAGCACGCCGCCTTTCTTAAGAGGTGAATATTACGCCGCCGGGCCAGCATGCAGGCTGCTGGCTCTACCGTTTAACCAGTTTACGACCGGCCGCTTCCGTCGCCAGTCGTCTTTTCTCAATAAACGGCGCCATCTGCTTTTTAGCCTGTTCGACAAGCGTCGCAGAGGCAACTGCGGGGGAGCCGGATAAAAATGGCGGTTCCGGGTTATATTCCATCTGCAACTGAATATGCTGCGCTGTGTCTGCTCCGTAGAGATCGGCAATCACACTCAGGGCGAAATCAATCCCTGACGTCACGCCTGCACCGGTAATTCGGTTACGATCTCTGACTACCCGCTGATTCACCGGCTCCGCTCCAAGCAGCGCGAGTTGGTCAAGAGAAGCCCAGTGAGTCGTTGCTTTATATCCCTGCAAAAGTCCTGCCGCACCGAGAACCAGCGATCCCGTGCAGACCGAGGTCACTAACTTCGCGTTTTCACTGTGATGACGAATAAAAGAGAGTGTTTCATCATCATCCATCAAGGTAATCTGTCCGGGCCCGCCCGGTATGCATATCACATCCAGTACCGGGCAGTCATCGAAGGTGTGGGTGGGTAAAATACCCATCCCGCGATCCGATATCACCGGTTGCCGCGTTTTCCCTATGAGATGAACACGGGCTTCCGGCGCTCTGGCGAAGACCTCATAAGGCCCGGTAAGATCCAACTGGGTAAGCCCGGGAAACAACAGCATGCCTATTGATAACGATGATGACTGGCTCATTGATAAACCTCGACGATGTCTGAACGCAACAGGATGAGTTTACGAAGAAAGAGGATGCAACAGTAAATAAATACGCGTCAGTTTTCAGAACAATGGCGTCAGGCAGCCCTTATTTCCTCCGACCTATCCATCACATGGATGACGCCTATAAAAGCCGTAAAGCTTCTTTTATACCTTTGCGCGTTTTAAGTTAAGGTTTTAATCAGGAGCACACTTATGTTTATGTTAAAAAAAACCGCAGGTTTGATGCTGTTAGCGGGCGCGCTGAGCCAGGCGCCCGGCGTTTATGGCGCCGTTCCCGGCCCGCAGCACGTTGTTGCGCAGCAGGCGGGCGGCTACAGCGTGCAGGTGGGTAAGATTCGCGTGACCTCGTTCACCGACGGCAGCGTGCCGCAGGATCTTTATACGTTGCTGCGGCATACCACGCAGGCCGATATCGACAGGCTGCTTGCCAGAAATTATCAGAGCAACCCGGTTGAGGCTTCAATCAATGCGTTTCTGATTGAACTTCCTGGCCATCGGGTTCTGGTTGATACCGGCTCCGGGCAGCTTTTCGGGCCGGGAAACGGCGGACGACTGATTGAGAGCCTGGCGACGAAAGGCATTAAGCCGGAAGACATCACGGATGTGCTGCTGACGCACGCGCATTCCGACCATTCCGGCGGCCTGGTGAAAGACGGCCAGCGCGTCTTTACTCGCGCCAGCATCTGGCTCGGTAAACCTGACGTGGACTTCTTCTTCAATGACGCCAACCAGAAAAAAACCGGCTACGACAAACAGTATTTCACCGTTGCGCAAAAGACCCTCAGACCTTATCTGGACGCCGGTAAGGTGAAAACCTTTTCGAATACCGCAGAGATTTTGCCAGGCATCACCGGCACCGTTCACCCCGGCCACACGCCAGGCTCCGCGTTCTACACGCTCACCAGTGCGGGCGAGAAGATAACCTTCGTTGGCGATATCATTCACGTTGCGGCCGTGCAGTTCCCCCAGCCGGGCATTACCATCGCCTACGATGAAGATCAGAATAAGGCCGCCGCCGTGAGGCAAACCGCGTTTGCGCAGTTTGCCAGCCAGGGCGATCTGATTGCCGCGCCGCACCTGCCTTTCCCCGGCATCGGTCACGTTGCGGAGAACGATCGCGGCGGTTATCACTGGGTGCCTGTCACCTACACTAATCGCGCGGGCAAATAGCGCGCAACGCTATTGACGGAGCAAAGGAATGAACGGCTTTCCCGACATTGATACCGATCTTTTACTGGCGCTGGATGCGTTGCTCGCTGAGCAGAATATTACGCATGCGGCAAGCAGGCTGGGGATCAGCCAGCCCGCGATGTCTGCCCGGTTGACGCGCCTTCGCTCGCTGTTCGGCGAACGACTGTTTGTTCCTTCCCCGCATGGCCGCGGCGTGCTGCCCACGCCGCGCGCCGAAGCGTTGCGCCCTTTGGTCAGCCAGGTTTTACAGGCGATGACGGCCATGCTGGCCCCTGAGACTTTTGATCCAACAAGCAGTAATCGAACGTTTGTTATCGCTCTGCATGAGAATCCGGCGCTGATGCTGGGCGCCGATTTACTGAATCAGATGACTCGCGCCGCACCGCATGCCCGTCTGCGCTTTGCCCTGCCGGAGAAAGACAGGCTGGCTGGCGAACTTGAGAATGGCGACATCGATATCTACATTGGTCTCAGCGCCAGCGCGCATGAATCCTGGATTGGCCGCAGGCTGTTTGAAGATACCTTCGCCACCGCGCAGCGTAAGCAGCATCCGCGCGGACGTGAAGCATTCGATGTGGATGCCTTCTGTGCCCTGCCTCACCTGATTGTCTCTTCCGAGGGCGACGCCTTTACCGGTTTTGTCGATCGGGCGCTCGCCGGATCAGGACGACGGCGCAGCGTGGTGATGTCGACGCAGAGCTACGCGATGGCGCCGCCCATCGTGGCGGAAACCGATCTGCTCTGCACCCTGCCGCGCAGGATGCTGCAACGCTTTGGCGAGACGCTGGATTTTTTCGAACCGCCGTTACCGCTGCCAACTATTTCCGTCAGCGTCTACTGGCATCCACGTAATAACGACGATCCGGCCAGCCAGTGGCTGCGTTCGCAGATATTTCTGGCGGCCGGCGTGGCTGATTAGCGGCATGCGCATTGATGGGTTCATTGACGGCGTATGTTAAACCAAGGTTCATTATCGTGGCGGGCCTGGCCGATCAGGCTGGCCGGAAGTCCGGCGGGGAATTTGTGGCCCAGCGCTGTATGCATACCAATCATCTTTTCTGAACTGCCTGTACGGCAGTGAATAGTAAGTATATGCATCAACCCTCTGAACAGAAAGGCTATTCTTCAATAATCCGACAGCAACCCTTTTTTCACTTCACATAAACTCTACTAAAATACAAAAACTTAGCGAAAGGTAAAAATAAAGGGGTCTGCGCCCGGATTATGCTTAGCCATAAAATCTTCATCCCAAACGGCGGCTGACCTTTACGCCGCCATCACAATATGACCTCCATCACAAAACCGGCAAAAATGTTTCATAATTGTTAAATGCGTATTTTTGTCATCGCTTCGTAAACATCAGTAAAGACGCCACGTCAGAGAAATTTCACGGCAACTGATGCGCGTCACGCATCAATAAATCGATTAAATGCACTTATTACCCCGCTATTCTTGATCCAGTCTTTCTTTACTGGTGCAGGAAAAGCGCCACTCAGTAACCGGAGAAAATAATGCAGACCACCGCTACCTCACCCGCCCGTTCGAAGGTCGGCGCGATTTTCCGCGTGACATCGGGCAACTTCCTTGAACAGTTTGATTTCTTTCTGTTTGGATTTTATGCCACCTACATCGCACACACATTCTTCCCCGCAAGCAGCGAATTCGCCTCACTGATGATGACGTTTGCCGTGTTTGGCGCAGGCTTTTTGATGCGGCCTATCGGTGCCGTGATGCTCGGCGCATACATCGATAAAGTGGGCAGACGAAAAGGGCTGATTGTTACGCTGTCGATAATGGCCGTCGGCACTTTTATGATTGTGTTGATCCCCTCTTACCAGAGCATCGGGCTGCTCTCTCCGCTGTTGGTGTTGATTGGCCGCCTGTTGCAGGGCTTTTCGGCGGGCGCGGAACTGGGCGGCGTATCGGTTTACCTGGCAGAGATTGCCACGCCTGGCCGTAAAGGCTTCTATACCAGTTGGCAATCGGGTAGCCAGCAGGTGGCAATCATGATTGCCGCCGTATTGGGCTTTGCGCTCAGCAACATGCTTGAAGAGTCCGCCATTCGTGACTGGGGATGGCGTATTCCCTTCCTGGTCGGCTGCCTGATCGTGCCCTTCATCTTTATTCTGCGTCGCCGCCTGGAAGAGACGGAGGAGTTTAAAACCCGGCGCAGCCACCCTGAGATGGGACAGGCTTTCCGTACGCTGCTCGGTAACTGGCAGGTGGTTATTGCAGGCATGCTGATGGTGGCAATGACCACCACCGCATTTTACCTGATCACCGTCTACGCGCCGACGTTCGGCAAAAAAGTGCTGATGCTCAGCGCGTCAGACAGCTTGCTGGTCACGCTGCTGGTCGCCATATCGAATTTCATCTGGCTGCCCATCGGCGGCATGCTTTCCGACAGGCTCGGTCGCAAACCGGTGCTGATTGCCATGACGCTGCTGGCAATGGCGACCTCGTACCCCGCGCTTCGCCTGCTGGCTGGCGCGCCCAGCTTTTCCATGATGCTTGGCGTACTGCTGTGGCTCTCATTTATTTATGGTCTTTATAACGGCGCGATGGTGCCGGCGCTGACCGAAATCATGCCGGGTGAGGTCAGAGTAGCCGGTTTCTCGCTGGCCTACAGTCTGGCGACGGCGGTGTTTGGCGGCTTCACGCCTGCCATGTCCACCGGCCTGATTCAGCTCACCGGCGATAAAGCATCGCCGGGTTACTGGATGAGTTTCGCCGCCGTCTGTGCGTTCTTTGCAACGCTTTATCTCTATCGCCGCAGCACGGGTCAGTTTCAGTCTGCCCGCAACTCAGCAGGATAAGGAAAAATAATGAAAATTAAAACGCGTCCGCTACTGGTGACCGCGCTGCTGTTTATCGCAGGCGGCGCACAGGCGAAGGAGATTACCGTCATGATCTCCGGCGGTTTCAAGGCCGCCTTAACGCAGCTTGCGCCGCGTTATGAAGCGCAACATGGCGATAAAGTGGTGATCGTTTCCGGCCCGTCAATGGGTAAAACGCCGCAGGCCATCCCCAACCGTCTGGCGCGCGGCGAAAAGGCTGACGTGGTGATTATGGTGGGCGATGCGCTGAAGGCGCTGGAGAGTGATGGCAAAGTCGTGCCCGATTCTCGCGTGGAACTGGCCGACTCGCCGATTGGCGCGGTGGTAAAGGAAGGCCAGCCGAAGGTGGACATCAGTACCGAAGCAGCGCTGCGCACGGCCCTGCTTAACGCCAAATCCATCGCTTATTCGGATAGCGCCAGCGGAAAATACATCAGTACTCAGCTGTTTAAAAAACTCGGTATCGAAAAAGAAGTGGGCAATAAAGCCCATCAGGTAGAGAGGATCCCGGTGGCATCACAGGTGGCGAAAGGAACGTATCAGCTCGGCTTCCAACAGGTCAGCGAACTGATGCCCGAACATGGCGTCACCTTTATCGGCGAACTGCCGGACAGCGTTCAGTATATTACGCGCTTTGCAGGGGCGATCCCCAAAGGCGCGGAAAACGAACCGGAAGCAAAAGCGCTGCTGAACTACCTTGCCTCGGCGGAAGCGCAAAAGGTTGTGCACGAAACCGGCCTTAAGTCGGTAACGACTGCCCCGATGGCGGAGAAGCATGCTGTGCAATAATCAGTCGGGCCAGCTCGCCGGCGATATGCGATGGCGTTCTGCCGCTGCGCCTGAGCAGGCCCATTTCTCTTTTCACCACCGGTTCGGTTAACAAAAGCCAGGTCAGCGCGTGATGGCCTGAAGACGGGACGGACATCGCCGGAACGGCAGCAATACCGATCCCCGCTTCCACCATGCCGAGCTGGGTGGTGACATGCTGCGTTTCACAAATGCTGGGACGGGCCGGGACGATATGCCCCACCGCCCGGTCGAGCAGGTTTCTGTTCCCCGAGGTTTTATCCAGCCTCACCCAGTCGTGCCGGTAAAACTCGGCCCAGCTGATACTTTCCCGCCCAACCAGCGGATGATCGTGGCGGCAGGCGGCGACATAGGTATCTTCTACCAGCGAAATGAACTCGATATCCGGCTGCGGAGAACCGGAGAAGCTGATGCCAAAATCGGCCTCGCCGTTGACCACGGCGTTGTAGACCTCGCCCGCGCTGCTGTCGATAAGCTTGATGCGCACGCGTGGGTACTTTTGCTGAAAGCGCACGATCACATCCGGCATAAAATATAAAGCCGCAGAGGGTACGCAGGCGACGGTAATCAGGCCAGGACGCATCTGCCCTGTTTCGCTGATATCAGAGACGACGTCTTCAAAATCCGCCAGCAGACGCTCCGCCCGCTCGGCGAAGGTGCGCCCCACCAGCGTCAGGCTGACGCGCCGTGTGGTTCTTTCAAACAGCTTTACGCCGAGCGCGCTTTCCAGCTTGTCGATTCTGCGACTAAAAGCGGACTGAGAGAGACAGATTGCTTCGCCCGCCTTACGGAAATTGCCGTGCTTAATCAGCGCGCGGAAGGCGTAGAGGTCGTTCAGATCGACATTCATCGACATGTTTTCAGCCATCTTTGCAAGGAAGCAGTGTATATAAGCAAAATAACCGGCTTTCGCAACCCGGTGCGGCGGCGAAAGCGTGCTGATATTTCAGCAGCCCGGTCGGAATGGGTATACCTTTAACCTTTTCATCGCGTGCAGGCAAGCTGACTCGCACGCAATATTCATCCGCCCGGAGGCAGTATGTTAACCGTTTGGGGCCGTAAAACCTCGTCCAACGTGCAGGCACTGATGTGGTGCATCGGTGAAATGAACCTGCCCTTTAAGCGTCATGATATCGGCCATCACTATGGCGGCACCGATACCGACGCCTTTTTCGCGCTGAATCCTAATCGCACCATTCCTGTTCTTCAGGATGGCGACAATCCGCCCTTGTGGGAAACCGGTGCGATCCTACGCTATCTGGCGAATCGCTATGCCCGCGATGCTTTCTGGCCAGAGGATCTGCTGGCGAGAACGGAGGTTGACCGCTGGATGGAGTGGTCCAAACTGAATATCGCGGAGGCATTTACCGCTCCCGTTTTCTGGCGCGTGGTGAGAACGCCGGCGGAGAAACGCGACCCGACGGCAATCCGTGAGGCGATAACGAAACTTGAGCAGAAATTTGATATTGCTGAGAAACGCTTTGCCACGCAGGCGTTTCTGGTCGGTGAGGCATTCACGCTGGCTGATATCCAGTTTGGCCATGTGCTGTATCGTTATTACGATATTGAGATTGCGCGGAAACCGCTGCCGAATCTGCGCGCCTATTATGAGCGGTTAGAGGCGCGCCCGGCTTTTCGCGAGCATGTCATGGTGTCGTACGAGGCGCTACGCGCCTGAGGTGGCTTTGTCACCCTGAACAGGCGCCGCCGCCGCGCCGTATTCAGCAGAAGCCCGTTACCGCGACCACAGCTTCTGGCTGGCCAGATCGGCCCCGGCGCGCAGCGCGCGGAATTTTTCGCGAACCACCGATGGGTGCACTTCCGGTTTATAGGTGGCCTGCGATGAGAAGCCGCAGTCCACGCCCGCAATGACGTTTTCTTTGCCAACGCGCTCCGCAAAGCGGATCAGCCGCTCGGCGATCAGCTCCGGGTGCTCGACGGTATTGCTGGCGTGGCAAATCACGCCGGGGATCAGGCGTTTCCCCTGTGGCAGTTTGACCTGCTCCCAGATGTGATATTCATGCTCATGGCGCACGTTACCCGCTTCGAAAGAGTAATCGGCGGCATTCAGCGCCAACATGTAGTTCACAAACTCAATGAACGGCACGTCGTGAATGCGCGGACCTTCGTTGATGCTGTAACAGGTGTGATAACGGATGCGTTCCTGCGGGATACCGCGCAGCGCATGGTTGAGGATCTGAATATAATCGTCCGCTTTTTCGCGGATCTGCGCGCTGGTCAGGTGACGATCGGCAAACAGATCGGGCAGGAAAGGATCGTCGATTTGCAGGCTGAAACCCGCGTCAATCGCTGCCGTATACTCCACGCGCAGCGCGTCGGCGACGGCGGCGAGGTAGTCGCTTTCACGCGGGTAAAACTCATTGCTGCCGACGCCGGTTGGCGCAACGGACGGCACAAAGGCATGCTGCGCAGACGACGCATCGACCGCATCGCGAAGGTTTTTCAGATCGCGCTGAAGCTGTTCGGTGCCGTGATAGCTGACCGGCCCGGTGCAGGCAACCGGCACAAAGGGCACCAGGTTGCCGCCCAGCATCGCTTCGCCAAAGTAGTGCTGATAATACTCAGGGAAGGCTTCCACTTCGGCATCAAAGGCGGCATAGCCCTGGCCGGGACGCGGCTCGAAGCCGGAAATGCGATCGCGCACGTAGGCGAAAAAGCCCACTTTCGACATTTCACCGTCCGCCACGATATCAATGCCATCGGCAACCTGCTGCTCAACCGAGGTAAACACCGCGTCGCGAATACCCGCTTCCAGCGCCGGACGATTGTCCGCGCCCTCAATGTTCGCTTTCATCACATCAAGCAGCGCCCTGGGACGCGCCAGGCTGCCGACATGGGTGGTTAAAATACGTGACACTATTTTTCTCCCTGAGTGGTGATCAAAATTAGAGATAGTTACGCAACGGTGAAGACAGTCGATTTATCATTGACCGCAAACTTTGCCGACATCATACCTTTTTCAGATGATTTATTGACCAGTAATTTCCAATTAATCATTGGGTAACCGCGTTTCAGGCGCTCACCGTAAAACTCAGCATCATGCCGGTGTCTTCATGTTCTAACAGGTGACAGTGCGCCATATAGGGGCTCTCTTTCGTTGCCAGATGGTTAAAGCGTACCAGCACCTCACTTCGCCAGCCCTCCACGCGCACACTATCCTTCCAGCCCTGACGATGCGCGTCGGGCGGCTTGCCGTTTTCGGAAACAATACGAAACTGCGCGCCGTGAATATGGAAAGGATGAAGCATTTCATCGCCTTCCCCGGAGATCGTCCATATTTCCGTTTCGCCACGCTTAACGTCAAACGCAGGCGACGCCATATCGAAAGCGGCGCCGTTGATTTTGTTGCTGTGCATCAGATCAAGGGGGGCCGCTTTACCTTTCTCAGCAGGCGCGGCGTTATCGTGCCCGTCGCCGCTCATGCCTGCCATCGCCGATTGACCGTACTTTTCCATCAGCGCCAGCATGCCGCGCCGCTCCAGTTCAGGATCCATCGACATCTGTAGCCAGCGGCTTTTCAGGCCCGCCGGTGAGGGCAGCGCAGGGAGCTCAACCAGCGTATCCGGCAGCGTGCCGCTGGCCATAACCTGTAAGGGGATGATGCTCAGAACCGGCAGCGGCTGGTCAAACGGCGCCAGCGTCATGCCCATCTGACGCACCGGCAGCGTATGCAGATCGAAGGGCTTGCCGTCGTGCGTGTCCACCAGCACTTCAAAACGCTCGCCCGGCATCATCAGCAGGGTTTGCAGCGCAACCGGCTCGCCAAGCAGGCCGCCGTCACCGCCGATAACGTAGAGCGTGCGTCCGTCGCTGGCGGTGAGATTAAGCGATCGCGCATTGCAGCCGTTCAGCAACCTTAATCGCAGCCAGCCACGCGGGACGGCCTGGCGCGGGTAGATTGCGCCGTTGGTCAACAGCACGTTGCCAAACCAGCCCACCGTCGCACTCATTTCATCCAGCGTATAGTCGATTTTGTTGCCGTCAACGCTCAGCCTTTTGTCCTGAAGCACGACGGGAATGTCATCCACGCCCCAGATTTTCGGCAGCAGCAGCTTTTCCGTCGCATCGTCTCTGACCACTAACAGGCCGGCCAGGCCCTGCGCTACCTGATAGCCGCTGCGCATGTGCGGATGCGGATGGAACCAGCAGGTGGCGCCTGGCTGATCCGGCGTGAAGCTCACGCTGCGGCTGTCGCCTGGCGCAATCAGCGCCTGCGGGCCGCCGTCTGCCTCGCCGGGCACCTCCAGACCGTGCCAGTGAACCGTCGTCGCTTCCGGCAGCGTGTTGTGAATAGTTAGGGTGACCGGCTTGCCGCGATCGAGCAGCAACGCCGGGCCGAGCAGGCTGCCGTTATAGCCCCAGGTCGACACCGACTGGCCCCGCCAGGTGGTGGTTCCCTGCTGCGCCGTCAGGTTCATGATGCCGCGCGGGTCGGGCGTCATCAGCGTGGGGATCGGCATCGCCGGCTGCGATTCGGCGGCCATCAAAGCACGGCTCCATAACGGCAGCGCGCTGGCCGCGCCCATCGCGGCGCTCAGCTTGATAAAATCTCGTCGTTGCATTGAACCTGTCCTGTGCATTTGTCTGCGGGCAGGATAACCCGTTCTCACCCGATAAGGTCAAGTTTCCCTGGCTGGCCTGGCGGGCGCGATAAAGAAATCGCGCAGCGGATGAAAATTGCCTGAAGCCTGCCGATAACTGTGTTAACGTTTGGTTATTGCCATCCCTTGAGAACAGTTATGAAGAAATGCATCAAGGCTCTGTTGTTATTGAGCCTCTTTGGCTTCTCGTCTGCGAGCTTTGCCCTGAGCGAGTCGGAAGCGGAAGACCTGGCGGATTTAACCGCCGTTTTTGTCTATTTAAAAAATGACTGCGGCTACCAGAACCTGCCGGATAACCAGATTCGCAAGGCGCTGGTCTTTTTTGCAGAACAAAATCGTTGGGATCTGAGCAACTACGCCAGCTTTAATATGAAATCGCTGGGCGAAGAGAGCTATCGCGATCTGAGCGGCATCGCCGTGTCGAACGACAAAAAATGCAAGTCTCTGGCCCGCGACTCTCTCAGCCTGCTCGCCTACGTCAAATAATCCCCTGCTTTCCCCTCTTTGCTGATAATTTGACCGTGCAACCACGGTCAGAGTTAGCTATTATGTCGCGCCCATTTTTCGTGGCTGTTATCAGGAAGGAGAGCCCCTACCATGGCCGATAAAGAGATGTGGTATGAAACGCTTCATGCCGGGTTCGGACAATATTTTTCTGTCGACAATATCCTGTACCGTGAAAAAACCGGCCACCAGGATCTGGTTATTTTCGAAAATGCGGCGTTTGGTCGCGTCATGGCGCTTGACGGCGTGGTACAAACCACCGAACGCGATGAATTCATCTATCATGAAATGATGACGCACGTGCCCTTGCTGGCGCATGGAGACGCAAAGCGCGTCCTGATCATCGGTGGCGGCGATGGCGCGATGCTGCGCGAAGTCAGCCGACACAAAAACGTCGAACAGATAACCATGGTAGAAATTGACGCAGGCGTGGTGACGTTCTGTAAGCAATACCTGCCCAACCACAGCGCAGGCGCCTACGACGATCCGCGCTTTACGCTGGTGATTGACGACGGCGTGAATTTTGTCAGCCATTGTGACGAAAAATTTGACGTGATTATTTCTGACTGCACCGATCCGGTCGGGCCAGGTGAAAGCCTGTTCACCTCCGAATTTTATGAAGGCTGCCGCCGCTGTCTGAATGAGAACGGTATTTTTGTTGCGCAGAACGGCGTCTGTTTCCTTCAGCAGGATGAGGCGATCGGCAGCCATCGCAAACTGGGCCACTATTTCAGCGACGTCAGCTTTTATCAGGCGGCGATCCCGACCTACTACGGCGGCATCATGACCTTTGCCTGGGCGAGCGATAATCCGGCGCTGCGCCAGACTGATATCGCGACGTTGCAGGCGCGCTTTACCGCCGCGAACCTGACCTGCCGGTATTACAATCCGGCAATCCATAACGGCAGCTTTGCTCTGCCGCAATATCTGTTGAATGCGCTGGCCAACTGACCGGGCATTTTAAGGGGGTGAACGAAATTGCAAAAGCTGAAACTACATGGCTTCAACAACCTGACCAAAAGCCTGAGTTTTTGTATCTACGATATCTGCTACGCCAACACAGATGCTGAGCGTGACGGATACATTGCGTACATTGATGAGCAGTATAATGCTAACCGCCTCACTGAGATCCTGAGCGAAACCTGCTCGATCATCGGTGCAAACGTGCTGAATATCGCGCGCCAGGACTATGAGCCACAGGGCGCCAGCGTCACCATTCTGGTCAGCGAAGAGCCCATCGATCCAAAAGATATCGATAACTCTGAACATCCGGGCCCGCTGCCCAGTTCGGTGGTTGCGCACCTGGATAAGAGCCATATCTGCGTGCACACCTATCCGGAAAGCCATCCGCAGGGCGATCTGTGCACCTTCCGCGCGGATATCGAAGTGTCAACCTGTGGCGTTATTTCGCCACTGAAGGCGCTGAACTACCTGATCCACCAACTGGAATCCGATATCGTCACCATCGACTATCGCGTGCGCGGTTTTACCCGCGACATCAAGGGCGTGAAGCACTATATCGATCATCAGATCAATTCAATTCAGAATTTTATGTCGGACGATATGAAGTCGATGTACGACATGATGGACGTAAACGTTTATCAGGAGAACATCTTCCACACCAAGATGCTGCTGAGAGAGTTCGATCTCAAGCACTATCTCTTCAACACCAAACCGGAAGACCTCAGCCCACAGGAGCACAAGCGTATTACCGACCTGCTGTGGAAAGAGATGCGGGAGATCTATTACGGGCGCAATATTCCGTCCGTCGGACTGAAAACGCTGTAAAAAGAGAACGAAAAACGGGCGGCCGACGAGCCGTCCGTTTTGCTTTCAGGGCTGCGTCAGCGTCAGGTTGAATCCTTGCCCGCTCAGTTCACGCCGCTCTTCCTCGCCCAACCGCGCGTCGGTAATGATATCGGTCAGCGCGTGCAGCGGCGTCACGCAGAACAGCGACCACGAACCATATTTGCTGCTGTCCGCCAGTAAAACGCGGCGACGCGCGTTCGCCAGCAGATCCTCTTTCAGTCCGGCTTTCTCTTCCGTTGGCGTGGTTACGCCCTTCTCAAGGCTCCAGGAGTTACAGCTCACAAAGGCCACGTCAGGATTGATACTGCGCAACAGGCGGCGGCCGTGCTCGCCGATGCAGGACTGGCTGGAGTCGTCGATACGCCCGCCGATGATCGTCACTTCAATCTGCTTAAACTCCGACAGAAACAGCGCAATATGCAAATCCGAGGTGATCACCCGCAGCGGCAGATGCGTCAGCTGGCGAGCCAGCTCCAGCATGGTGGTGCCCGCATCAAGCACCACCGAATCGCCAGACTTCACCCGCTCGGCCGCCGCGCGCGCGATAGCCTGCTTTTCTGCCAGATTGCGCTGCATTTTCTCTACCGTGGTGGGCTGCGCAGGAATAAAACGATTGAGGGTCACGCCGCCATGGGTGCGGCTGACCACGCCTTCGCGATCGAGTTTGATTAAATCCCGCCGGATGGTGGCGGGCGATGCGGAGATCGCTGCCACCAGCTGATCGACGGTCACCAGATTATGGCTTTTCAGATAGTCCATAATCTGATCGAGGCGACTTTGTCCCTTCATATCTTCTTATGCGAGTTGCATTGCCAGCTTGATGGAGATCGCCATGCTCTCAGACTTCGCTTTTCCTGTCCAGGCAATATCAAATGCGGTGCCGTGGTCAGCGGAGGTGCGAATAAACGGCAGGCCGGCGGTGATATTCACCCCGTCGTAAAAGCCCAGAAGCTTAAGCGGAATGTGTCCCTGGTCGTGATACATCGCCACCACGATGTCGTACTGACCTTCATAGCACTGAAGAAAAACGGTATCCGGCGGGCACGGGCCGTAGACGTTATAGCCCTCCGCCTTCATCGCCTCAACGGACGGGCCGACGGTGGTAATCTCTTCGTCACCGAACAGGCCGTTCTCGCCCGCGTGCGGATTGACGCCTGCCACGGCGATGCGCGGATTGTCAAACCCGACGCGCCTCAGGAAGGTGTCCGCCATGCGCACCACCGTTTCCACCCGTTCCCGGCTCAGCGTGTCGAGAAACTTACGCAATGCGATGTGCGTGGTGACGTGGATCACCTTCAGGCGATCGGTATAGAGCACCATGGCATAGTCTTTGCTGTGGGTCAGCGTTGCCAGCAGCTCGGTATGGCCCGGATAGAGATGCCCGGCGGAGTGCAGCGCCTCTTTATTCAGCGGCGCGGTGGCGATGGCCTGTACCTCGCCCGCCATCGCCAGTTCGGTAGCGCGCTTTACGCAGCGCCAGGCAAGATCGCCCGCTTCGGCCTGTACCACGCCCGGCTTTAACGCGTCAGGATCGGCCAGCGGCTCATCAATCACGTTAATGATGCCCGGCGCAAACTGCGCCCCGGCCACGCTGTTCAGCACGCGCAGTTCAGCCTGCGGCGTAATGCCTTTGCTCAGCACCCGACGCAGCGTGGCCGCACATCCCACCACCACCACGGGCGCGCCCGAAAGTTCGCCCTCAGCAAGTGATTTGATGATAATTTCCGGGCCAATACCCGCCGGATCGCCCATGGTTACCGCTATTACGTTATTCACTCGCCTTCTCCTCAATAAAACGGAATACGTCTGTTAGGGTGCTTTCATCACCAAAGCCTCCGGCCTTAGTCAGCACCAGCAGGTTATTTTTTGTGTTGAGCAGGCGGCCATACGGAACACAGCCCGCCACCTGCCCCTGAATCTGAAAGCCCGTCGCGCCCATTCCGCGGGATACCGCTATCGCCACGTCACCGCCGGACAAATAAAGGCCCGCAGGCCGGACATCGCGCAGGATGTCGCGCGTCAGCACCGCCAGAAAATCGCAGATGCGCTCGCCAAGCTGCTGGCGCGTCACGCCATGCCGCGCGCACAACGCGTCAATTTCCAGCCGCTGTCCGGCCTGCTGGCAGGTGCGAATAATGCAGTGGCACCCTTCGCGTAGCGCGCCGATCGCTGCCGTTTGCCACGCGGTGGCATCGGGCCAGGCGGGCGTGGTGAATAACTGCGCGATATCAACATCCACCACCGCCGTGTTCCCGTGCTGCGCACGGGCTATCTGCCTGGCGGCGATCGTGCTCATTGAGCCGACCACCGCCAGCGCGGGCGCGGCGGGCGCGGCAGCCAGGTGCGTGCTGAGCGCATCGCTCAGTCCGGCGGCGCCGACCAGCAGCGGCCGATGGGGGAGCTGCGCGGCGGCCCGCATAATGCAATGCAGATCGTTGTCGCTTTCCGCATCCAGCACGATCAGCCGCTCGCCTGCTTCTATGGCGCGTTCCAGCGCGTCCGCCAGACCGGGCTGGCGTACCGTTGCCAGCCCGATTTGCCCGACGGAGAATTCGCTCTGCGCCCGAAACCGCGCCGCCACGCTGGCCTGCGTCACCGGCGTTTTCGGATCGCTGGCAAATTCTGTTTCGGTAAGCAGCACGCCGTGGATATAGCACTGTCCTTCCCGCGTGATGCGGCCCAGACGCGGCACCGCAGGCACGATCAACGCGGCTTTCGCCCCGCTGGCCAGTAACGCTGCCTGCGTTTCCGCGCCGGGATTGCCGCGTAGCGTGGAGTCGATCTTTTTAAATACCCAGCCGCTGCGCGCCACCTCGCGCCAGTTATCAAGTACAGCGTGCGTGCGTCTTGCCGCTTCTGCGGCGTCAACGGCGCGGCTGTCGGTGCTAATCGCCCATACGTCCGCCGCTGCGGATTGATCACGCGTCGTAATATCGAACAGCACGTTGACCCGGGCGCCTGCCTGCGCAAACCCCGCTCCGGCGTCGTTCGCGCCGGTAAAGTCATCCGCAATGACCAGTACGGGCGTTTTCCACTGCCGCTGCGTCATGTTTACTCCTGAATCTGATAAGGCGGGTAATGCCCACCTGAATGATTATATTCAATCATGATTGATTATATGTGAGCAAGATCAAATTAACTGAAATCAATTTATCCTATAAAATTAGGCACCGCTCGCGACTGCAAGCGAGCAAATGATGAAATGCAATCATTCCATAGCGAAGGCGAATGGAAAGAAACAAGGTAAGGCAAATGAATATAAACAGCACCGTTATCAGCGGCTATCAGACGCTTAACGACATCGGCTATCTGCTTAAGGGCCACCGGCATGTCCTGCTGGTGACCGATAAAAACATCTCCGGTATTCCTGCGGTACAGGCGCTGACTGAGCAACTGCAAGCAAAAGTGCCGAAGATCAGCAAAATCGACTCGGTGCCGCCGGAGCCCGCCCGGCACGACGTGGCGGAGATTGTGGCTGCGCTGGATGCCACGGATGTGGATCTGGTGATCGGCGTGGGCGGCGGCAGCGTGCTGGATGTGGCGAAGCTGTTGTCAGTGCTTTGCGTGAAAGGCGCGCCGACGCTGGAGGCGCTGCTGGAGGGGGAAAAACCGCAAACGCGTACCGCGTCGCTGCTGATCCCCACTACTGCCGGCACCGGTTCCGAAGCGACGCCGAACGCGATTCTGGCGATCCCGGAACGTGAAACGAAAGTCGGTATTATTTCGCCGGTGATGCTGCCCGATCGTGTGATCCTGGCACCAGAACTGACCACCAGCATGCCCGCGCACATCGCCTCTTCTACCGGCATCGACGCGCTTTGCCATCTGATCGAGTGCTTTACCGCCACCGTGTCGAATCCGGTGAGCGACAACTATGCGCTGATCGGCATGAAAAAGCTGTTTGCCAGCCTGGAAAAAACGATTGCCGAGCCGGACAACCTCGCCGCACGGCTGGATATGCTGTGGGCCTCTTACTATGGCGGTGCCGCGATTGCTCACGCCGGGACGCATCTGGTGCATGCCATGTCCTACCCGCTCGGCGGCAAATACCATATTCCGCACGGCGTCGCCAATGCGATCCTGCTGGCGCCCTGCATGCGCTTCGTACGTCCGGCGGCGGTGAGCAAATTTGCACAGGCGTACGATCTGCTGCCCGACGCCAATACGACACTGAGCGAAGAGGAGAAATCCGTCGCACTGGTGGACTATTTCTCCGCGCTGGTGAAACGCCTGAAGCTGCCCGCCAGCCTTGACGAACTGGGTATTAACGCCGATCACCTTCCCTTCCTGGTGGAAGCCGCGCTGGACGTGCAGCGCCTGATGAAAAACGTGCCCGCCCCCGTGAATGCCGATGACGTCCGCGACGTCTATCTGACGCTGTTTCCGGCCCGACCTCACTCACCGCTTACGAGGACATTATGAGTAAAAAAATTACCGGCGTATTAACCGCCATCGTCACGCCTTTTACCGCTGACGGCGACTACAACGAACCGGCGATGCGCGTGCAAATCCAGCGCCAGCTCGCCGCAGGCAACGGCATTTTCTGTGGCGGCACCAACGGCGAATTTTTTGTGCTGAACGCCGACGAGAAGCTGGCCGTCGCCAGAACCTGCATAGAGGAGGTTGGCGGGAAAGCGCCGGTAGTGGCGCACATCGGCGAAATTTCCACGCGTGAAACCCTTCGCCTCGGCAAAAAAATTGCCGCACTGGGCGTTGACGCCGTGTCGGTGATCACGCCGTGGTTCGTGCCGCTGAAGCAGGAAGAGCTGATCGCACATTATGAAGAAGTGGCCGATGCGCTTGAGGTGCCGATCTTCCTGTACAACATCCCGGTGCGCACCGGCAACACGCTCCAGCCGGAAACGGTACGCACGCTGGCGGCGCATCCGAATATTATCGGCATCAAGGACAGCGCGGGCAGCTACGAGAGCCTGAGCGGCTTTTTGCAGGTCGCCAACGGCATCGACAATTTCGACGTGCTGAACGGGCCGGATTCGCTGATCCATCAGGGCTTCGTTGACGGCTGCTCCGCCTGTATTTCTGGCCTGGCTAACGTCGCGCCGAAAGAGATCAACGCTATCTGGGAACGCTTTAACGCAGGCGATATCGACGGCTCGCGTAAGGCGCAGGAGAACGTTACCGGACTGCGCACCGATCTCTACAGCGTGGCGTTCTCTCCGGCGGCGGTGAAAAAAGCCGTGGCGCTGATGGGTCATGACGTTGGCGAAAGCCGCTATGCGGTGCGCTTCAGCGCCGATGAAGCGCAGCGTATTCGCCAGATCGTCAACCAGTACACGCAATAAATTTGTGCGGGCGCTGCCCGCCTTACACCGGGACAATCAAAATGAAAGTGATTTGTACATCACCCTCTTTTGCAAAATATGACGACCAGCCCGCTACCACGCTGCAACAGCAGGGTTTTGAGCTGGTCGTGCTGCCCGCCGACGCGCCGCTGAGCGCGCTGGAACCACACCTGGCGGATACCGTGGCGATGATCGTGGCGTTCACTGAGGTCAACGATGCGCTGCTGGATCGCGCGCCGCAGCTCAAAATCGTCTGCAAACACGGCGTGGGCGTCGACAATATCGATCTGGATGCGACCAAAGCGCGCGGCATTTATGTCACCAACGTGCCGGATGCCAATAAACACGCGGTGGCCGACTTTGCCTTCGCGCTGATCCTCAACGCCGCGCGTCAGGTCACGCAGGCGGCCATAGCGACGCGCGCGGGGGCGTGGCCGCGCATTTTTGCCACCGATGTCTGTGGCAAAACGCTGGGCATTATCGGGCTGGGCAATATCGGCAAGCAGGTTGCCCTGCGTGCCAGCGGCTTCAACATGCGCGTGCTGGCATTTGATTTTTACCCCGACGAGACATTCGCCGCTGAGCATAACGTTGAGTTTGTCTCGCTGGATGCGCTGACCGCGCAGAGCGATTTTATCACCCTGCACACGCCGCTGACGCCGGAAACGCGCAACCTGTTCGACAGCAAACGCATCGGCGAAATGAAGAAATCAGCGTTTTTAATTAACGTCTCGCGCGGCGGCGTGGTCAATGAAGCCGATCTCTTTAGCGCGCTCTCCGACAAGGTGATTGCCGGCGCGGCAGCCGACGTCTTCGACAGCGAGCCGCTGGAGACGCATCCGCTGTTCTCGCTGGATAACTTTATTCCTACCTCACATATCGCGGGCTATACCGACGGGGCGATCGGCGCGATCGGCGAGCGCTGCGTGCAGCAAATTATTCAGTGCGTGAAAGAACAGCAGCGGCCCGTCAACGTGATGAACACGCTGTAAGGCCCTGCCATGAAAAAGCCGGACGCCGATCCGGCCCATAACAACCTTTGTACCGGGCAAAAACTATGAATACGACTGCTGGAAATACACGTATCCGTTGGTGGATAGCGGGCCTGATGTGGCTGGCTATCGCGATCAACTATATCGACCGCACCGTGCTCTCCGCGGCGGCGCCGCACCTGATTGACGAACTGAGCCTTGATCCGGAAATGATGGGCTTTATTATGGCGGCGTTTTTCTGGTCTTACTCGCTGCTGCAAATCCCGGCAGGCTGGTTTGCTGACCGCTTCGGTCAGAAAAAAGGGCTGGGGCTGGCGGTCGCCTGGTGGTCGATCGCCACCTCGATGATGGGACTGGCAACCGGCTTTAAATCACTGCTCGCGCTGCGGCTGGCGCTGGGCGTCGGTGAAGCGGCGGCTTACCCCAGTAACGCAGGCATTACCGCGCGCTGGTTCCCGGACAAAGAGCGCGCCACGGTTTCCGGCCTGTTTGACAGCGCCTCGAAATTTGGCGGCGCGGTGGCAATGCCGCTGATCGTCTGGATGATCTACATGGTTGACTGGCGTCTGACCTTTCTGATCATCGGCGCAGTGGGTCTGCTGTGGGTGATCGCCTGGTACTTTATCTATGCAGAGAACCCGGAAGATCATAAACACATCAGCCGCAGCGAAGTGAGCCTGATCCGCGACGGCCAGTTGCGCAAGCACGGCGACAAAAACGTCAGACCGATGAAATGGTACAAGCTGCTGCGCTATCGCAATATCTGGGCGATGTGTATTGGTTTCTTCACCATCAACTATACCTCCTATTTCTTTATCACCTGGCTGCCAACCTACCTGGTGAAAGAGAAAGGCATGGATTTCATTAAGATGGGCATGATCGCCGCGCTGCCGCTGCTGTGCGGGATGATTATTGAAGTCGCCGCCGGTTGGGCGTCGGATCGCATGGTGCATAAAAAAGTGCTGTCGCTGACCGCCACCCGCAAGCTGTTCCTGACTATCGGCCTGCTGATGGCGCTCTGTATCGGTTTTGCGCCCTTTACCGACTCAGTATTCATGACCGTTTTCCTGCTCTGCGTGGCGAAATCCGGCACCACCGTGGCCGCCTCGCAGGTATGGGCGCTGCCGGGCGACGTCGCGCCGAAAAACAGCGTGTCGATAGTCGCCGGGCTGCAAAACACCGTGTCGAATTTGGGCGGCGCAGTGGGCCCGATTGTGACCGGCGCCATCGTCGCCGCAACAGGCTCCTTCACCTGGGCGCTGGTCTTTTCGGCCGTGCTGGTCGTCGTCGGCATCATCAACTATCTGTTCCTGATGGGTAAAGTCGAGCCTATAGAGGAGGACGAACCGGCCCACGCGGGCGCGCCTTCGCCAGGACGCGTTTAACGTTAACGCACGTAATTGAATGTCTGAACAATAACACCTGCCGCGGGGCACGCCGTAACAGCGTGCCCCGCCCGACCCTACAGCGAGCGGCAAAAGAGCACAATGCCATGCCAATCGACCCTACCGTGAGGCTTCATCATGAGTAGTACATCGCAACAGGAAGCACCCCTCTCCAATGCCGACCACCGCCTTCCCACCACCGTAAAAGGCTACGTGCGCAGCTTTGGCCCTGGCCTGGTGCTGGCCATGACCTTTCTCGGCACCGGCGATCTGGTCGCGTCGACTGTGGCGGGGGCGAACTACGGCTATGACCTGCTCTGGACGCTGGTCATTGCGCTGCTGGCACGCGGTTTTATGATCTCCTATATCGCCAAATACACGCTGATGAACCGCTTTGGCGATAACGATATTATTCAGGGCTACAAGCGCGTCTGGCGCGGTTTTCCGCTGTTTTTCGGTATCCTGATCGCCATCGTCGCCTTTGTGGTACAGATGAGTTTTCTGCGCGCGGGAGCCGTCGGCCTCTATCAGCTTTTCGGCAAAGCGGGCGGAGAAACCTGGGGCGTGTTCCTGTGGAGCGTGGCGATCGTCGGCATGACGTTATTGATGATGCTCACCCGCAATCAGTATCGCCACCTTGAAACGCTGGCTCGCGTGGCGTCGGTGATCATGGTGGGTTCTTTTCTGTATGCCATGTACAAGGTCGGCCACTTTGATTTCAGCGGCTTTATGCGCGGCCTGACCTTTGGCCTGCCGGAGAACGCCGGGCCGTTCTTTGCGGTATTTATTGCCGTATCCACCATTGGCGCGATCGGCGGTTCCACCAGCAACCTGCTCTATCCGGGTTTTATGCGCGATAAGGGCTGGGTTGGCCCGAAATACCGCCGGCTTCAGCAGTTGGATCTGCTGTTTGGCATGCTGCCGATGCTGGTGATCAACGTGCTGTTCTGGAGCGTGGCGGCAGAGGTGGTACACGGTTCCGGTAATACCATCGCCGGTGAGAGCGATCTCTCTGCAATGATGCTCAGCGTGGTCGGCCCGGTTGGCCCTTATCTGTTGTGGATCTGTATTTTTCTCGCCAGCTTTACCAGCTTTCCGTCGCAATCGCGCGGTTTCTGCTCGCTGATTTTCAGCTGTGTGCACCACGGCGGCCGGCTCAACGAGCGTTACGCCACGCCGGATGATAACCCCTGGTTCAGACGCGTGCAGATCGGCGTCTATATCATTCTGCCCATCATGGTCACCCTGCCGAGCGCGCCCGATCTGGTGGTGCTGAATATTCTGGGCACCAGCGTCGCCACCTCGCTGGTGCTGCCGCCGCTGCTGATTGGGTTATTCATCATGACCAGCCGCAAACGGTTTATGATGGAAGGCCAGGCCAACCGTTTGTGGGAGCAGGCGCTGCTCGGGGTGATTTCGCTGATTGGCATCTGGTCGACCTTCGAGATTGTGCGTAACTTTTTTCGGCAAGTGCTGCACGTCCTGTAAATAACCGGGGCGCTCAGCGCCCCTGCATGAAGGCCCGCCAGGCGGCCACTACCGCCAGAAAATCCTCCACGCCGCAGAAACACAGACTCTCTTCGTCGTAGTAGTTCATACCCTCTTCCAGCTCATCGCCTTCAAAACTGAGCAGATTGGCGCGCACGATCACCTCTTCCTCATCCATCCACAGCGTATATTCGCGGCCCACGCGCTGCCACTGCCGCTCGCTGCCTTTTATCTCTTTCACCGCTGCCTCGACCGCGTCGAGTACCGATGCGTCGCCATCCACTTCTTCATTAAACCAGTGGCCTAACGCTTCGTGGCCCATCGTCATGCGCACCTTCACCGCACCGGTGACGTCGCGTAAAAATTCATATTCCATCCTGCTCTCCCCTGACCACGGGCGCACCTCAATGGTGCATATACGCCGCGACAAAATCGCATTATCGCAGGCGGCAGCCTGAATAAAAGCGATTCCGGCCCCTCTTCTCACTATGGCGCGTTTTTTGCGTATTTCCTGAGTCGGTTTCCTTTTCGTCCACAACGAGGTTTAACGATGGAGCTGAAATGGTTTGAAGATTTCCTGAGCGTGGCGCGCTGTTACAGTTTTACCCGCGCCGCCGACGATCGACATATTACCCAGTCTGCCCTCAGCCGCCGCATCAGGCAGCTTGAAGAGTGGCTGGGCGTCCCCCTTTTTGACCGAAAAACCTATCCCGTCACCCTGACGCCTGAAGGCCAGGCTTTTTTGAACACCGCCAGCGAAACGGTTTTTTCACTCGGCCACCTGCGCAGCGATCTGCACCAGCGCTACCAGTCGCGCACCTCGGTACTGCGCTTCGCCATGCTGAATACGCTGTCGTTAACCTTCTTTCCGAACTGGATCGAGCAGCTCAAACAGCAGCAGCAGCTTGGCTACATCCGGCTGTGCGATCAGAAACCCACCTTTGTTGAGCACATCTCTCAACTTCATTCGGACGAAACGGATTTTTTGCTGACCTACGCGCATGACGCCGTCGGGCTTATTCAGCAGCTTAATCACTACCCGATGCTGCGGCTGGGTCGGGAGCGGGCCATCGCCGTGTGCCGCCCGGACAGCGACGGCAGGCCGCTCTACCCGGTGGGCGTCAGCCAGGCGCCGGTGCCGTTCCTCAGCTACGGGCAGCACTCTTTTTTCGCCCATGCGCTGGCACGCTCGCCGCAGATTGCCTCGCTGCCGCTGGTGGCCATTTATGAAAACGGCATGTCGATCAACCTGAAGGCCATGGCGCTCTCCGGCGGTGGCGTCGCCTGGCTGCCGGAGAGCCTGCTGAAGGCGGAGCTGGAGAGCGGCGCGCTGGTCAGAGCGGGCGACAGCCGGTGGGATATGCCGCTGGATATCCGGCTCTATCGCCAGCCGGTGCTGCGCGCAGAGGCGGCAGAGGCGTTCTGGCAGTGCGCCGTCGACGGCGAGAAAACCCCGTCGGCCGCCTGAAAACGGAAACTATGCAATTTTGGAATGGGGCAGGCAAATTGCTCATTGGTAATTAACTGCGCTTCTCTTGCATGCTGAAAACGCACCGGGCCTGCGCGGCCTTCGTTTCTTACCCAACATGCCTTCTGGGGACAACCATGCAAAACAAAGCGTTAGTCTGGAAGTTAGTGGATGCGCACCGCACCGAGTTCTGTGAACTGAGCGACCGGGTTTGGGGTATGCCGGAGATTTGCTACACCGAATATCGTTCGGTGGCCGAGCACACCGCCATGCTGAAGCAGCAGGGGTTTCGCGTTACCGAAAACGTGGCGGAGATCCCCACCGCAGTGATGGGCGAGGCGGGCGAAGGCGGGCCGATTATCGCCATCCTCGGCGAGTACGACGCGTTGCCGGGCCTGAGCCAGGCTTCCGGCGTAGCGCATCCGTCGCCCCTGCCGGGCAACGGTAACGGCCACGGCTGCGGCCACAACCTGTTGGGTTCCGCCGCGATGCTGGCGGCAACGGCGCTGAAAGAGTGGCTGGCAGAAAGCGGGCTGCCGGGCCGGGTTCGCTATTACGGCTGCCCTGCCGAAGAGGGCGGCGCGGCGAAATCCTTTATGGCCCGCGCCGGCGCCTTTGACGGCGTGGACGTGGCGATAAGCTGGCACCCCAGCGGTCATCATGAGGTCACCAAGGCGCTGTCGCTGGCCAATACCCGGATGGATTTCTTTTTCACCGGCCGTTCGTCGCACGCCGCCGCGTCGCCGCACCTGGGCCGCAGCGCGCTGGACGCCGTCGAACTGATGAACGTCGGCGTGCAGTTTCTGCGTGAACATGTGCCGCAAGACTCCCGCATCCACTATGCGATGCTGGACTCTGGCGGCATTGCGCCCAACGTGGTGCAGGCAAAAGCCGCGGTGCGCTACGCCATTCGCTCGCGTGACGTGCACGGCATGTTCGAATTAAACGAGCGGGTGAAACGCGTGGCGGAAGGCGCCGCGCTGATGACCGATACGAAAGTGGAGATCAGCATCATGAGCGCCGTCTCCAACCTGCTCGGCAACCGTCCGCTGGAAGAGGCGATGCAGCGCAACTTTGAGGCGCTGGGCACCGTTCCCTTTGACGAAGCCGACCTGGCCTTTGCCGCCGAGATTCAGGCGACGCTCAGCGCGGAAGAGATCGCCAGCGACTACCGTAGAGCAGGCGTGAAGCCCAACAATCCCAAACCGCTCAGCGACTTTATTATTCCTCTTGATACCCACGGCGAACCAATGATTGGCTCCACCGACGTTGGCGACGTGAGCTGGGTCATTCCTACCGTCCAGGCGCACGTGCCGACCATGGCGCTGGGCACGCCCGGCCACTCGTGGCAGCTCACCGCGCAGGGAAAAATGCCCGCCGCGCACAAAGGGCTGACGCATGTGGCAAAAATCATGGCTGCCACCGCCGTGGACGTTCTCACCGACAAAATGCTGCTGGCGCAGGTGAAAAAAGCCCATTTCGAGCAGACCAGCGAAACGCCTTACCGCTGCCCGATCCCTGCGGAGGTGAAACCGCCGATTCAGCCACGCCCGGACACGCTGTAAACCGCTCAACCTTTGGGAGTTAACGTTTATGCTAAAACGCAATGCACTGAGCGCCGCCGTGCTGGCCGCAGGTTGTTACAGCGGCATCTCACACGCGGCCACGCCGCCCGACTCGCTGGTCATGGCGTGGAATATCGATGCGATCAGCACCTGGGACCCGGCACAGATTGGTGAGGTGGTCACCAATGAAATTATTATGAACACCTGCGACACGCTGGCGTCGTTTGACGTGAAAGATGAGAAGAAAGTGGTGCCGGAACTGGCGAAAAGCTGGGAGGTATCCGACGATCGTAAAACCCTTACCTTTCATCTGCAACCCAACCTCAAATTTGCCGATGGTTCACCGGCTACCGCCAGAGACTTTGCCTGGTCGCTACAGCGCGTGGTCAAACTGGGCTACGGCAACGGCGCCACGCTCACCGAGTATGGCTTCAGCAAGGAAAACGTCGATCGGATGATTACCGCGCCGGACGACGCCACGCTGGTAATGGCCTTTGACAAAGCCTATCCCACTAACCTGCTGCTTCAGGCGATTGCCGCCAACAACGTCGCCACGCTGCTGAACCGCAAGCTGCTGGAGAAAGAGGCGGTTGGCGACGATATGGGCCATAAATACCTTTCCACCCACACCGCCTGCGTCGGGCCGTACCAGCTGATGCGCTGGAACGCAGGCGAAGGCGTGGTGCTCCAGGCCGCGCCGAACTACTGGGGCACGGCGCCGAAACTGAAGCGCGTGCTGATCCGTCACGTGGCGGAAACCGGCACCCAGCGTCTGCTGTTAACCAAAGGCGACGTGGATATCGCCCGCGATCTCTCGGCGGACGATCTCAAAACGCTGGACGAAGGCGGCAAGGTCAGGGTTGATAAAGTTCTGAAGCCGCAGCTCTTTTTCTGGACCTTCAACAATGAAGATCCGATCTTCAAAAATGAGAAAGTGCGTCTGGCGATGCGCTATCTGATTGATTACGACGGGCTGGCGAAAAGCGTAATGCCTTACCTCGGCGTCCCTCGCGCCAGCTTCGCGCAGCAGGGCGCCTTTGGCGCGCTGGACGAAAAAGAGGGGCAGCCGTTCAAACTCGATCTGGCGAAAGCCAGACAGCTACTGAGCGAAGCAGGCTATCCCAACGGCTTCTCCGCCTCGGTGATTTTCGGCACCCTGCCGCACTCCGCGCCGATTGCGCAAAGCATTCAGCAAAATGCCGCCAAAGTGGGTGTGAAGCTCTCGCTGGAGCGGATGGCGAATGCGCAGCTGTTCAGTCGCGCACGCGGTCGTGAATTTCAGAGCGCGATGATGGCCTGGCAAACCTCGGTGCCGGATGCCTATGGCAACGCCTCGCGGCTGGTCTACAACCCGGACAACCGTAAAGAAGCGCGAGCGACGCAGTACCCAAGCTGGCGCGCCGCTTATTTTGACAAGGCAATGAACGACGCGGTAAACACGGCGCTGCTGGAACCGGATGACGCCAGGCGCAGCGCCATGTACGCCGATTTGCAGCGTGCGGTGATGGAGAAAGGCCCGATGGCGATCATGTTCCAGATGTATAACACCGCAGGGGTCAGCCCGACGGTGAAAAACTGGACGTGGAATGGTTTTCGCGTGTGGTACGGCGCCGCAGAAAAATAACGGAGGCGGGTATGTCGCAGGTCACTTTACATTCTCCGCAGGCATCGCCGCTGTTCCGACGCCTGAAACGGGGCCTGAAAGGCACGCTTTCGGTTTTCTGTACGCTGCTGGGGCTGGCCGCGCTGACGTTTTTTATTGGTCGCCTGTTGCCGATCGATCCGGTGGTGGCGGTGATCGGCGACAACGCCAGTCAGGAAGCGTATGACCAGATGTACCGTCAACTGGGGCTGGATCAGCCTCTGTGGAGACAGTTTGTCGATTATCTGTGGCAGCTGGTTCACCTCGACTTCGGCACCGCCCTGACCACCAGCCAGCCGGTAGCGACGGATATTGCCCGCGTGTTTCCGGCGACGCTGGAACTGGCGACGGTTGCGGCAATCATCGGCGTCGGGCTCGGCGTGCCGGCGGGCGTGCTTTCGGCAATGTATCGCAACACCTGGTTCGATCATCTGATCCGCTTTATTGGCCTGCTCAGCTACTCGACGCCGCATTTCTGGCTGGGACTGATGGGGCTGCTGCTGTTCTACGCCACGTTGGGCTGGATCGGCGGGCCGGGCCGCATAGATTTCATCTACGAGTTCGATCTCCAGCCGGTCACCGGCTTCTGGCTGATCGACAGCGCGATGAGCGGCAACATGGCGGTATTTAAAAACGTTTTCAGCCATATCATTCTGCCGGCGTCGATCCTCGGCCTCAGTTCGCTGGCCTATATCAGCCGGATGGTGCGCAGCTTTATGATTGAACAGCTGTCGCAGGAGTACATCATTACCGCCCGCGTGAAGGGGCTTTCCCGCGCGCGCTGCGTCTGGAACCACGCCTTCCGCAATATCGCCGTGCCCACCCTGACGGTGATCGCCCTCTCCTGGGCATGGCTGTTAGAAGGTGCGGTATTAACCGAAACCGTTTTTGCCTGGCCGGGCTTTGGTCGCTACCTGACTAACGCTCTGCTGGCGGGCGACATGAACGCCGTGGTCGGCTGCACCTTACTGACCGGCGCGATTTTTGTGGCGCTCAACCTGCTTTGCGATCTGCTCTATCGCATTTTCGATCCGCGCACGCGTCAGGAGGCAATATGACCGACTCTCTGAGTAAATCTCTGCCCGCGCCACGCCGCTCGGCGCTCCGTCACTGGCTGAGCACGCCTGAGCCTGCCTCGTCCTTTCAGGCGCGCATACAGCAAATCTGGCTACAGTGGCGGCGGTTTTGCGCCAATCACTCCGCGCTGTTTGGTCTGGCAGTCCTGCTGGTGATCGTCTTTGCGGCAATGTTCGCGCCCTGGCTGAGCAACCACGACATTTATGCGCAGAATCTGGCGCATCGTCTGCAACCGCCGGGCGCGGAGTTCTGGCTGGGCACCGACGAGCTGGGTCGCGATATCTTCAGCCGCCTGCTCTGGGGCGCGCGCATCACGCTGTATATCGCTTTTCTGACGGCAGTGATCATCACTCCGCTCGGCCTGCTGATTGGCACCAGCGCGGGCTATCTCGGCGGCTGGGTCGATACGCTGCTGATGCGGCTGGTGGATATTTTTCTCGCTTTCCCCAGCCTGATCCTCGCGCTGGCGTTTGTGGCCGCGCTGGGGCCGGGCATCGAGAATGCGATCATCGCCATTTCGCTGTCGTCATGGCCGCCGATTGCCCGCCTGGCGCGCGCGGAAACGCTCTCAATCCGCAAGATGGACTACATTGCCGCGGTGCGCTTACAGGGCGCCAGCTCGCTGCATATTATTATCCGGCACATCATCCCTGTTTGCCTGCCGTCGGTAGTGGTGCGCGTGACGCTGAACATGGCCGCGATTATTTTGACCGCCGCCGGGCTGGGCTTTCTTGGCCTCGGCGCGCAGGCCCCCAGCCCGGAATGGGGCGCGATGCTGGCGTCAGGGCGGGAATTTATGCTGAACAACGGTTTTATTGCTGCCATCCCTGGCCTGGCGATCCTGTTTACCAGCCTGGCCTTTAACCTGCTGGGCGACGGCCTGCGCGACGTAATGGATCTTCGCCATGACTGATTCCCTGCTCCAGGTGCAGAACCTGAATATTGTGTTTAAAGGCGCCCATGAGGATCACCATGCGGTCCGGGACGTCTCCTTCAGCGTCGGTCGGGAAAAAGTCGCCATCGTGGGCGAGTCAGGCTCGGGTAAGTCGCAGACCTGTCGCGCCCTGCTCAAACTCACGCCCAATATTGCCCGCATCAGCGCCGATCTGATGCAGTTCTGCGACGTGGATCTGCTCAACGCCAGCGAAAAAAAGATGCGCACCATACGCGGCAACCGCATCTCAATGATCCTGCAAGATCCCCGCTTTTCGCTGAATCCGCTGATGCGCATCGGCGACCAGATTACGGAAGCGTACCGCCTGCATTCACAAGCCTCGAAACGCGTCGCCCGCGAACGCACCCTGGCGATGCTGGAGTCGGTGCATATTCGCGATGCGGAAAAAGTTTGCCGTCTCTATCCGCATGAAATTTCCGGCGGCATGGGCCAGCGGGTCATGATCGCCATGATGCTGATCCCGGAACCGGATCTGATCATCGCTGACGAACCGACTTCCGCGCTGGACGTGACCGTGCGCCAGCAGGTGCTCGCCATCCTTGATGAGCAACTGGCCAGACGCAATACCGGCCTGCTGTTCATTACCCACGATCTCAACCTGGTTTCGCGTTTTTGCGACCGCGTGCTGGTGATGTATGCCGGACGCATCGTTGAAGAGATCGCCGCAAACCAGCTGCATCTCGCGCAGCATCCCTACACTCAGGCGCTGCTCGCCAGCCAGCCGCGTCTGCATCATCCGGTTGACACGCTGAGCGTGCCGGCCCGCGATCCGGCGTGGCTGCACGGCCCGGCCTGGCGTAACGGAGTGGCATTATGATCCCAACACAGTTAAGACGTATCGAAACGGTCAATCTCTCCATCGCCTTCGGCGAGGGAAGCCAGCGACGCCAGGTGGTGGACGATGTCAGTCTGACCCTGGCGTCAGGCGACGCGTACGGACTCATCGGCGAATCTGGCTGCGGCAAATCAACCATTCTGCGCGCGCTTGCCGGCCTGAACAGCGATTATCACGGCGCCATTTTGTTTAACAACAAGGAGCAGCAGCCACGACGCGATAAAGAATTTTATCGTCAGGTGCAGATGGTGTTTCAGGATCCGTACGCGTCGCTTCACCCCCGAAAGATGGTCTGCGACGCTCTGCTGGAGCCGCTGACGCTGCACGGTTTTGATCGTAAGGCGTCGCGCATCAGCGACATTTTGCATGCGGTAGGGCTGAACAACGCCTTTCGCTACCGCTATCCGCATCAGCTCTCCGGCGGGCAGCGCCAGCGCGTGGCGATTGCGCGCGCGCTGATCATAGAACCGAAGGTGCTGCTGCTGGATGAGCCGACCTCGGCGCTTGACGTCTCGGTACAGGCCGAAATTCTCAACCTCCTCGCCGCTCTGCGCAGGCAGCGTCAGCTGACCTGGCTGATGGTCACGCACGATCTGGCGGTAGTGACGCACCTGTGCCAGCGGGTGGCAATAATGCATCAGGGCCGGCTGCTGGAGGAGCTGACGGCAGAGGAGGTTCGCGGCGGCGTGGCTCGCGAGGCGTACACTCAGCGCTTTCTGGCAGCCAGCGAAGCGTAAGGAGAAGCGATGTTTACTCGCCTGGAAAACACGCTGCGCGGCATGGATACCGCTGCCGTGATGATTTTGCAGTACGGCAAGCTGATATATCACTACGGCGACGTCGAACGTCGCTATCAGTGCCACTCAATGCGTAAAAGCTTTCTCAGCGCGCTGATCGGCCAGGCGGTGGCGGAGGGACGGTTCGATCTTTCACTGACGCTCGCCGCGCTGGGAATTGACGATCGCCAGCCGCTGTCTGAGGTTGAAAAGCAGGCGACGGTGTACGATTTGCTGACGGCGCGGTCGGGGATCTACCATCCGGCGAATTATGAAACGCCGTGGATGCAGCGCATCAAACCGCCCCGCCATTGCCATGCGCCCGGTGAAAACTGGTGCTACAGCAACTGGGATTTCAACGCGCTGGGCAGCATCTGGCGCCAGTTGACCGGCGAAAACATTCATCAGGCTTTTGCGCAGCGCATCGCGCAACCCATCGGCATGGAAGATTTTGATGCCGAACGGGATGGCTGGTACGAAGACGGCCCTTTCTCCGATCACCCCGCCTGGCCTTTCCGGCTCTCCACGCGCGATCTTGCCCGCTTCGGCCAGCTTTTTCTGCAACAGGGCCGCTGGCAGACGCAGCAGGTGATCCCCGCCCGCTGGACAGACACCAGCACCCGCCCCATTTCGCACGCCGGGAGCCACGGTGCCTATGGCTATATGTGGTGGGTGACGCGCAACGGTATCGGCTGGCCGGAGGCGGTTCTGCCGGAAGGCAGCTATTCGGCACAGGGCGCTGGCGGTCACCTCTGCCTGGTGATGCCCGCGTTAGATTGCGTGGTAGTGCATCGTGTCGACACCGACAGCCCGGGCCGCGAGGTAAATCGCTTTCAGGCAGGAAAAATAGTGCAACTGTTGCTGGACGAATTGGGAGAACGCTAAATGACCGTGATTGAAACTATCGCCGCCTGGTGCGCGCGTGAACCGCGCTTCAGCGCAACGGCCCGTCGCCTGGCGCGGGAAGCCATCACCGACACGCTGGCCTGCCTTTACGCCGGACGGGATGATTTCTCTGTGCTTGCCGTTCGTGAGGCGTGGGCCAGTTATACCCCCCGTCCTACCGCCATTGCGGCCTTACTGAACGGCACGGCGGCCCATGCCATTGACTATGATGATAATTTTGGCCCCGGCATGAGCCACGCCTCGGCGGTGCTGGTGCCGGCCCTGCTGGCGGTGGCGCTGGAGGAGGATCGTGACGGCGAGACGTTGGTTAATGCCTGGCTGGTCGGCCTTCAGGCGCAGGCGTTCGTGGGTGAGCTGGTGAGTCAGTCACACTACACCGCAGGCTGGCACGGCACCTCTACCGTTGGCTGCATCGGCACCGCCGCAGGCGTCGCCTGGCTGAAAGGGCTGGACGAAGCAGGCATTGCCCGATCGCTGAGCGTGGCGGTGAGTCTCGCCAGCGGCGTCAAGGGGCAGTTCGGTACGCCGCTGAAACCTTTCCATGCCGGTATGGCGGCACGAAATGCGGTGGATGCCGCCACGCTTGCCGCCTGCGGTATGAGCGGCAGGCTGGATATTCTGGAAGGCGAAATGGGGTTTTATCAGCTTTTTGCGGGCAGCCGCTTTACCCCGGAAAAGATGCAGCGCTGGCTGACCGGGACGCAGCACGTGGTCGAAACCGTTGGCGTGATGCCGAAAAAGCATCCCTGTTGCGGCTCCACCCATCGTGTGCTGGATGTGATTGCGGATCTGCAACAGGAAACGCACTTTACTGCCGACGACGTGGTCTCGGTGAAGTGCAAAGTGGGCATCTCTAACTTCCGCAACCTGGCGTATACCGCGCCGGAAGACGAGATGCAGGCGCGTTTTTCAATGAACTACTGCGTGATGCGCATGCTGGAATCCGGCTCGCTGAGCGTGGCGGACTTCACGCCAGCGCGCGTACGCGAGCAGGCCGCGAATCCGCTGATGTCGCGCATCACCATGGAGAGCTGGCGTGAAGACGAAGAAGCGCAGGCGGACAATCTGCCTCATCAGGTGGCGATCGTGCTGAAGGACGGGCGCACGCTTCGCCATCAGCGCCTGAGCGCAAAAGGCTCGCTCGCTGAGCCCTTCAGCGCCGACGAGCGCGCGCAGAAGTTTGCCGACTGCTGCAAGACGTTACCCGAGAGCGCTGCCCTCTTTCAGCGGCTGGGCCAGTTAGAAAACGAGCGCTCGCTGGATTTTTTACGCAGCATGATTATCTGAACTCCGCCCGTCAGGCAATCAACCACGATGTAAAAATAAGTTTATAAAAAAGGGACGCCTCTGCGTCCCTTTTATCGTTATGGCTCTGGCCGTTTCGTTAAATCGCGGTCTGGAAAATCACGTTGTCCGCTTTGTCCGTATACTGCGGCAGGCGGTCAAAGTTCAGGTAGCGGTAGGTGTCCACCGCCGTCTTATCGACCTGATTCATGAACTGCTGGTATTCGTCCGGCGTTGGCAGCTTGCCCAACAGGGACGCGACCGCAGCCAGCTCGGCCGAGGCGAGGTAGACATTCGCGCCTGTTCCCAGACGGTTCGGGAAGTTACGGGTTGAGGTAGAGACCACCGTCGCGCCGTCTGCCACCCGTGCCTGGTTACCCATGCACAGCGAACAGCCAGGGATCTCAATGCGCGCCCCGCTCTTACCAAACACGCTGTAGTAGCCCTCTTCGGTGAGCTGCGCGGCGTCCATTTTGGTTGGCGGCGCGACCCACAGACGCGTTGGCAACTGGCCTTTATGGCTGTCCAGCAGCTTGCCCGCCGCGCGGAAGTGGCCGATGTTGGTCATACAGGAGCCGATAAAGACCTCGTCGATCTTCTCGCCCTGCACGTCCGACAGCAGACGCGCATCGTCAGGATCGTTTGGCGCGCAAAGAATAGGCTCTTTGATCTCCGCCAGATCGATGTCGATCACCGCTGCGTATTCCGCATCGGCATCGCCTTCCATCAGTTGCGGATCGGCCAGCCATTTCTCCATGCCCTGAATACGACGCTCCAGCGTACGGCGGTCGCCGTAGCCTTCCGAGATCATCCACTTCAGCAGGACGATATTGGACGTGAGATATTCGATAATCGGCGCCTGGCCCAGCTTGATCGAACAGCCTGCCGCAGAACGCTCGGCGGAGGCGTCAGAAAGTTCAAACGCCTGCTCGACTTTCAGATCCGGCAGGCCTTCGATTTCCAGAATGCGGCCGGAGAAGATGTTTTTCTTGCCCTTCTTCTCCACGGTCAGCAGCCCCTGACGGATGGCGTACAGCGGAATCGCGTGCACCAGATCGCGCAGGGTGATGCCAGGCTGCATTTTGCCTTTGAAACGCACCAGCACCGACTCCGGCATATCCAGCGGCATCACGCCCGTTGCCGCCGCAAAGGCGACCAGGCCAGAACCGGCCGGGAAAGAGATGCCGATAGGGAAACGGGTGTGCGAGTCGCCGCCGGTACCGACGGTATCCGGCAGCAGCATGCGGTTCAGCCAGCTATGGATGATGCCATCGCCCGGACGCAGCGACACGCCGCCACGGTTCATGATGAAGTCCGGCAGCGTGTGGTGCGTGGTTACGTCCACAGGTTTTGGATAGGCGGCGGTATGACAGAAGGACTGCATCACCAGGTCTGCCGAAAAGCCCAGGCAGGCCAGATCTTTCAGCTCGTCGCGGGTCATCGGGCCGGTGGTATCCTGTGAACCGACCGAGGTCATTTTAGGTTCGCAATACTGACCAGGACGGATGCCATCGGTGCCGCAGGCGCGGCCGACCATTTTCTGCGCCAGCGAGAAGCCGCGCGTGCTCACCGCCACGTCTTTCGCCTGGCGGAACACGTTGCTGTGCGGCAGGCCGAGCGCTTCACGCGCGCGGGTAGTCAGACCACGACCGATAATCAGCGGGATGCGGCCACCGGCACGGACTTCATCCAGCAGCACGTCGGTTTTCAGCGCAAAGGTTGCCAGCACGTCGCCGGTAAGGTGATTACGCACTTCGCCTTTATAGGGGAAGATGTCAATCACGTCGCCCATATTCAGGTTATCGACATCCACTTCAATCGGCAGTGCGCCCGCATCTTCCATGGTGTTGAAGAAAATGGGGGCGATTTTACCGCCCAGCACCACGCCGCCGCCTTTTTTATTCGGCACGAAGGGGATGTCGTCGCCCATAAACCACAGCACCGAGTTGGTGGCGGATTTACGGGAAGAACCGGTTCCCACCACGTCGCCGACGTAGGCCAGCGGATAGCCTTTCGCCTGGAGCGCTTCAATCTGTTTGATCGGGCCGATGTTACCCGGCTCGTTCGGCTCAATGCCTTCGCGGGCGTTCTTCAGCATCGCCAGCGCGTGCAGAGGAATATCAGGGCGCGACCAGGCATCCGGCGCAGGAGAGAGATCGTCAGTGTTGGTTTCACCGGTCACTTTAAAGACGGTCACGGTGATTTTTTCAGCCAGTTCCGGGCGGGAGAGATACCACTCGGCCTCGGCCCACGAGGTCATAATCTGTTGAGCGTAGGCGTTGCCCGCTTTGGCTTTCTCTTCCACGTCGAAAAAGTTATCGAACATCAGCAGCGTATGGGAAAGCGCTTTCGCAGCGATGGGCGCGAGCCTGTTATTATCCAGCGCCTCAATCAGCGGATGGATATTGTAGCCGCCCTGCATGGTGCCGAGCAGCTCTACGGCTTTTTCAGGCGTGACCAGAGGAGAAGTGGCTTCACCCTTTGCGATAGCGGCCAGAAAACCGGCCTTAACGTAGGCGGCTTCGTCCACGCCAGGCGGAACGCGATTGATTAACAGATCAGACAGGAATTCTTCTTCACCCGCTGGCGGGTTTTTCAGCAGTTCAACCAGCGCGGCCATTTGGGAAGCATCCAGCGGTTTTGCAACGATCCCCTCAGCAGCACGCTCGGCAACGTGCTTACGGTATTCTTCTAGCACGACGTTCTCCTCGCTCACAGTGTAATGGCTTCCGGGCGCCCGAAAGGTTCAGCGTACGATCGTGAACGCGTAAAGGTAGGGTAAGGAGCCCGGTACAGCGACGGCCAGCATAGCAGGATTTCCGGAAAATGTTAATCTGTTTACAAAAAAGCAACATTTTTTGAAGCGTAAAATGTCGGCTGAAATAAAATGCATTACGCTACGCGCTAAGGGCGGGTTTATTCTGTCCGGAGCGTTATGAATAATGCCCCGCCCGGTAGCGCAAAGCCATTGATGAGGAGAAATCTGCTTAATGAGACGCTTAACGTACGCGCTCGGTACAATCGTATTGTCGTTTGTCATGACCAAAAACAGTTTTGCCGTCGGTGATGCCATTGCGCTTAAGGCGCAGGCGATTGAAAAGCGTCTTAACGCACGCGTCGGCGTGGCCGTTATCGATACCGGCAGCGACAGGCGCTGGTTATATAACGCCGAACAACGTTTCCCGCTCAACAGCACCTTTAAAGCCTTCGCCTGCGGCGCGCTGCTGTACCAGGCCGACGCGGGCAAGAACGATCTGAATAAAACGACGAGGGTTACGCGGGAAGAGATGATCCCTTATGCGCCGGTAACGGAAACGCTCATTGGGCAGTCGGTCAGCCTCGATCGCCTGTGCGCCGCGACGATGCGCACCAGCGATAACGTGGCGGCCAACAAAATAGTTACCAGCATTGGCGGCCCCGAAGGTATGACGCGCTTTATGCGTGAAATTGGCGACAGCGTGACGCGTCTTGATCGCCGCGAGCCGGATCTCAACGAGGCGACGCCGGGCGATCTGCGGGACACCACCACGCCCGCAGCGGCTGTCGCCTCCCTGCGCAAACTGGTTCTCGGGAATGCGCTCTCTGGCGCGTCTCGTGAAAAACTGACGCGCTGGATGATTGAAGACGCCGTTGGCGGGCCGCTGCTGCGCGCGGGCATTCCATCAACATGGCGCATTGCCGACAGAACGGGCGCAGGCGGGCACGGTTCGCGCAGCGTCATTGCCGTCATGTGGCCACCTTCGCATGCGCCGGTGGTTGTCGCTGTGTTTATCACCGAAACGACCGCCACCCTGGCAGCGCGCAATGCGGCGATTGCCGAACTGGGCGCGGCACTGGCGCACGAGCTGCCTCCCCGCGCTGGTGGGCATGTGCAGAACCGGTAACGTCTTCAGATATCAAAATTAATGTGTTGAATATGCTCTGGTTTGTTGAATGCCAGGTTGTGCAACAGACGATCGCTGCCGCCACAGCGGGCAATATCGAGATGCGTAATGCGCGGGTTGGCGGTAAGCGCGCGGAGCCCTTCATCACCGATTCTGTTATTGGACGGCAAATACACGGCAGACAGCCTCGGGCTGGCGGCGATTGTTTTCGCATCAGCCGCGTTCAGTCCGGCATTGGCGGCGTGAAACTCCGTCAGCGTCGGATGGTCAAGCACATGTTTCAGCAAATCACCGCTGAGCAGCGTGGCCTCATCCAGGGTCAGCGAGGTAAGTTTCGTTTCCTTAAGCTGTTCAAGCGTGGCTATCGACGGAGAAATACCGTGCAGCTTCAATGATTTCAGGCTTTCCGGCAGCAGATCCACATCGTTTTCCTGAAAATGCGAATGGGTTTGCTGATGATTGCCGCTACGATCCACCGTGAAATCCAGCGTTGCGATAGCGGCATTATGCAGCACCGATGCTGTTTCCGGTGCGTCTTCATCACCCGATTCAGGTGCGGTGAAAGGTTCCAGCACCTCGGCAAGAGATTTGCCGGGTACAACGCTAACGTGGACGGTTTTCAACTGGTTAAAACGCTGAAGCTGCGCCATCTCATGCGGCGAAAGAGGCATACGCAGGTGCAATTCCGGCTGGCCGGCGGGGAGATGATCAAGCACCGTGTTGTGTACCGGCCCCGTCATATCCGCCATTTCAATCTTTTTCATATTGGGAAACGTTTGCAGAAAATCCCATGCCTCGCCCGTGAGCGGCGCTTTAACCGTTACCTGCTGTAAGGATGCCCGCATCCAGTCCGGGATCTGCTGCAAATCATGGAGATCGTACTCCCCTTCCGGCGATCGATCGGCATTCAGCGTTAAATGTTTGAGCCCGTGTGCGGCAAAGCCAATCAGACTTTCGTTTTGTTTGAGCATCTCTGCACTCAGATGCAGATCGTGCGGACCATAAAATGTCAGCGATTGCACGGTACTTCCGGCGGCCTGCGCAAAACTGTGGCTGGCTGCTGCAAACGCCGCGTTGGTTTTTTTATCTGCATTATTGCTGATGAGCTCGAGAATTTCCTGTGGAAGCCGTGGAACCGATGACGTCCCTGATTTAATTGTTAATCCCAGGCGCTCGAATATGGAACTGACTTTCTGTTGAGCATATTCGGGCACACCCAGCGCGTTGGCCGTATGCGCCGCCCCCTGTGGGAGTCCGGTTTTATGAAGCGTATTCGCCGCCGTATGTTGCGCTTTTTCTATAGCCGCACCGGCAGTCCGCACGGCATAGTCGCCAATATTCTTTATCATCACACCATTCCTTAAAGGTTCCGGGCAGAGGTTTTACCGTTGGTTGTGTGTATCTGATCGTCCCGGAGTTCCATTGCTGCCCTGCGAAGGAATGTCGCAATTTTTATAACAACGGATAATAAAAAAGGCGTGTTAAACAATAACGGCATCCTGCTCAGATGCCGTTATTAACGTACGGACAGCATGCATCAGAAAAAATATTTAAATCGTGCGCGCATGCCATAGCGCGTATCGCCATCGCTTCCTGCATCAGCGGTATTCAGCAGTGAGGCGTAGGCGCCCAGATAAAGGTTGAAGTTCTTCATATTCATGATGTCAGGAAAGAGATACGAGGTATGCACGGTGTGAATACTGTATTTCCCTGCGCCGTCAAACACGCCGCCTTCGTCCTGAATAACGCTGCTGCTGTTAAATTTTTCAATATTATTGTGGGCATAAATATAACCGATCTCAAACCGACGCCAGAGCGTATTAGCACCGATCGAGAAGTCTTGCTCATCCTGCGCGTCCAGATAAGCCGTACTGAAACTGGCAATAACGCCATCCTGCGGATCGGTCGCCTGCCCGTTCCAGCTCAGCGTCAAACCATAGCCATGACGACGCGACGGGTCGCTCATTTCGCCTTGTGCATTTTCATAACGCCAGGCATTTTTAACGACGTTGCTCTCCATCGCCACGGCGGCGGAGAAAGCCTCTTTTTTCCATGCGACAACAGGTCGTAAATAAACTGCGTTTTTATTGCTGACCAGATCATTACCATGATAGCGCTTATCAACAAACAGTGCGGTTCCCTCTTCAAGCAGCGTATTTAATTCCAGATACCAGTTACCGATATTCTTACTCAAATTGAAACTACCACCGCTGTTACTACGCCCCCGCCCTTCTTTCATCATGTAAATATAACCATAACCGTCGGAATAGAGATCGTTGGCCGTATTACCTGAATATTCCACAAACGTATCCTGATTAAGCGGGAACATGTCGTACGCTTCGAAACGCCCCACTTTCGCCTGCCAGTTTTTTTCTTCCCCAAAGAAAAAAGCGGCATCATCGACATTCATATTTCCGTTGATATTCGCCAGCGGCTGCACGGTAAAACCAGAAAAGAAGCCGTTATCGTGACGCGTATATCCGTCCAGACCAATTAGTATGCGGCCATTGATATCCCAGCGCTCATGGCTTCCCGGTTTCCAGTGTTTATCATCGCTTGTTTTGAGTGAGGTTAACTGCCCGCTGCGGCTCGCGCCGTCCATATTAAGCTCGACATCGCCATACAGTTTGAGATTATTAAAACCGGCAAGCGTAAGAACCTGCGTATCCGTTGGTGTCTTCTGTTGATCAGCTACGGCTGTATTGACGGTTCGATCGTCATGACTGCGTTGCTGGATCTTTTCCTCTGCCTTGTCTGCGCGAGCTTCAGCCTGTTTTACGCGCTGTTCAAGCAGCAACAGACGGCCTTCCAGCTCTGAAGATAATGCTGCATAACTGTTGCCAGTTAATGCGGCCCCGGTAATTAATACGGACAAAAGTAATTTATTCATGAAGTCCCTTCCAGTTTTATTTTAAACAGAAAAACCTGCCTCTTGAACAAGGCATTTTTACCCCTTACAACGTTTCCAAACGAAGTGTACAACCCAGTAAAACACGCTATATTAATGTATTGATAGCGACGGGCATCAATTTACATATTGCCTTTACCGTTAATACCCATCATATTCAAACGCGTACAAAATCGGTTTCAAAGTTAAATGAATTCCACAGATGGCGGGCAATAGAATATTCAAACAGTTTCCCGTTATCGAGAAAAGCCACCTGCTCTACCTGAATCAGGGCAGTAGGTTCAACGAGCGCCAGCTGCTGGCATTCATGATGCGTAGCCTGTTGCCCGGTAATGGTCATATGCGCACTGTGAATGACCCATCCAAGTTGCTTAGTGATGTAGTGATAAATAGATTGATTAACGTAAGTCAGGGTGAGCTGCGGAATGAGATCGACCGGCATCCATGTATATTCAATAATTGAAGGCACGCCATCGATAACGCGTACGCGATGGATAACATAAACGAGCTGACCGTGGGGTATGGTCAGTTTTTGGGCAACATGCTCATCAGCAGGCTCTGCGGTAAAATTGATCACCCGCGTTTCCAGCTTTTTCCCCGCTCTGGCGCAACGTTCCGCCGTACCTGATAAGTGAGAATTACTGGCTGAGGAGGCCAGACGTTTTACAAACGATCCCGACCCGCGTTTGCGCAGAACTAATCCTTCACGCACCAGTAAATCAAGCGCTTTAGTAATCGTTAATTCACTGCATGAAAACTCGCTGGCAAGTTTCGAGCCCTCCGGAAGCTTTTTGTCTGGAGCATAGTTTCCCGACTCAATTCGCAGGCGAATTTCGCGGTAAATTTCCATATATTTAGGCATAGTACACTCCGAAGCGGCTCCTCTGATCCGTACGTCTGGCCGTTAGCGATGTAATGACGCAGCCATGCGCACCCAGGTATGCCGGCGGCCCCGGATCGCAATCGACAGCGCTTTTACCGCTTCCGGATCGGCCATTCCGGCCACGCCCGCATCACCAAAGTTATGCATGTCGCTGCCACAGCGCTTGCTGGCAAGGCCAATTTCGCGAACCGTAGCACAGTCCGCGCCTTCCTGACTACTGCTGATAGTGGTAACAGCAAGGCCACTGGCCTGCTGTATCGCCGCTATCGCGGCGCTGACAGTTGCCTCGCTGGCACCGCGACAACTGGCCGGAGCGGGAACGATCGCGCCATGCGCGCCCGCAGTGATATAGCTGGCATACTCTTCCGGTTGCGCAACGCCCTGGCTGCAAAATTTCGCAACCAAAACCATTTTTGAGCATGCTTCACAGGTTTGACCAATAACCTGATGCATACGCTGTGTGGTTACGCCAGGTTTGTCATAACCCGTCAGGCAAATAAAATCGGCATCCTGCACTCGCGCAAGATTTTCACTGCTGAACCCCGTTGTCCCTTGCGCCGCGTCCTCTGCCAGCACCTCCAGGCTCACGCCCACCAAACGACCCGTTAACCGTTTAATTTGCGCCACGGCCGTTTCACCAAATGCGACGGAACTTCCGCTGACCTGCTGCTGCTGACAGTTAAGGCCTTTAAGTAAGATTAAATCGGCCCCAAATGCACTCAGTAATTCTGCGTTAGTGATTTCAGCATATAACGGTGCGGCGCTGGCAGCGACTTCCGTCATAATGACGCGGCCTTCAGAACTTGCGATAGCCTGCGCCAGCTCCGGGCCTGTTACAGATAAAGCAAAATCAGTGGTTCGACAGTTCAAAATACGTTTCATGATTGTCCCTTATCACAGAGTCACTACAGCAGGAGAAGGTTGTTTGAAAGCTGTTTCGAGAATATCAAGATTGGTCAGCGCTTCCTGCTCGCTAACATAGTTCGGCGCGCCATTTACCAGCGTTTCATAGAGCGCATCATAAACGCGTCCGTAATCACCCTGCACCGCAGGTAATTGCTCACGCACGGTTTCTCCTGAACGATCTGTATATTCCAGAACGGCCTGCTGCGGGTCGTGCGCAAAATCGGGCTCACCCGGCATCACGCCTGCCTTCAGACTGGTTTCCTGCCGATCAATACCATAACGAATAAACGAGCCATGAGTGCCATGGACAATAAATTTTGGATAATCTATTTTCACCAGATGGCTGGTTTTAATAATCGCCTTCATCTCTTTGAAATAGAGCTGAACTTCGAACGTATCATCAGGGTTGAGCGGGTTACGCAGTTTTTGCAGGTGGTAACCGACCTGCTGTGGGCGGCCAAACAGCGAGATAATCTGGTCGAGGGTATGCACGCCAAGACCATAAAACGCCCCGTTAAAATGACCACCGGGGCTGGTTTCAGCTTCCGGGCGAAAATAGTCGAAATGACTTTCCACCTCAACAATCTTACCCAGTTTGCCGCTCTCAATGGCCTGCTTCATGGTTAGAAAGCAGCTATCAAAGCGGCGATTCTGGAAGGGAGAAACGGTCAGTCCTTTTTCACGCGCAATGGCAAACAGCGTTTTCGCCTCTTCCAGCGTAGTGGTGAACGGTTTCTCCACCAGCACATTTTTACCGTGTTCCAGACACAGGTGCGCATAGTAATAATGACTGTCCGGATGCGTACATATCGTCACCAGCGTAATGTCTGCATCGTTCAGTATATCTGCCAGCTCGCTGGTAAATAAAATATGTTGATACGCTTGCTGGTTCTCTTTATCAGCCTGCCGTTTAATGTCGTAAATACGTTTAACCGTAAATTTGTCCTTTCGTGCCAGCACATAGGGCAAATGATAACGCGTGGCGCTTTTGCCGAATCCGATAAATGCACTTGTAATCGTCATTCTCTCGTCCTTTCAATTATTTTTTATTTGCTGATATAAGGCAATGCGGCTTCAATAACGGCTTTGCCATCGAGCTTACTGAAATGCTGTGGATCAATCGGTAAAACCGTACAGTGATGGTTTATTTCACTGCTGATGTTTTCCGCCATATAAGTGAGTTGTGGGCCGAGCAAAATAAGATCGGCTTTAGGATATTCAAGGCTTAATTTACCCAGATTGATTGCGTAGACCTGTAAATTACACCCCTGACTTTCGGCATATTTACGCATTTTAGCGGCAACGATAGACGTCGACATTCCCTCATTGCACATCAGTATGATGGTTTTATCGTTTGCTTTTTCAAGAGGTGATGATTTGGCCTTTGACTGATTCTCCGGCAACGTTATTGCGTCGCTGATATCCACTGAAGCAGACTGACCTTGCTCACCCGCTGCATCGATAATTTTTTTGCTTTTCCCCTCAATAAGAGAGCGTTCATACGCCATCAGGAACGGCAGGTAAGCAACCACACCAAAGACCAGCAGAATAACTTGCAAAATGACGTTACGGAAATCGCCACCGGAGCCTAACCAGCCAGATAACAGCGGCGGAACCGACCAAGGCACATAAGCAACGATGCGGGAAACCATTCCAAGGTCGGTAGCAAAATAAGCAATAATAAAGTTAACCTGCGGGGCAATAATGAAGGGGATCATGATCAGTGGATTATAAAGCACCGGAAAACCAAAAATAACGGGCTCGTTAATATTAAATATTCCTGGTGCTATCACCGTACGCGAAAAGTTACGGTGGCTGGACATTTTGCTGCGCAGCATGATGGCAAGCAACAGCGATAATGTGCTGCCGGTGCCGCCCAGATGTCCATATAAATCGCGAAACGGCAGTACAATAATATGCGGAGGAATAAGTCCTTGCGCAAATGCGGACATATTCTCCTGCATTGCGACCAGTAAAGGTGGTTCCAGAATTGGATTGATAATGCCGGATGGATGTATACCGAGTGAAAAAAGCACGTTCGTTAATGTGGTTAACGCAATAAAACCTGACAGGTTTGTAGTCAGATGCACAAGCGGCGCCTGAATAGCCTGCTGGATAACCTGATAAATTTCCAGATGCGTCAGTGTCGTTACACCGAATGCCGCCAGTGCGAATATCCCGATAGTCAGCATGATAGAGAACATTGACTGGAATGATTGCGCAACCATCGGGGGAACATCATCGCCGAGATGAAGGGTCAAATACCTGTTTTTTGATATCCACAGGAAAATGGTTGTGCCAATGACAGCGGTGAGAATAGCGAGGAAAACGCCCCCCGCATTGGTCAGACTGTATGAAACAACGCCGCCTACCTCGACTGGCGCATCGCCGCCCGGCGCGAGTACCTGCGTGTTAATGGGCATTAAGACAAAGAAAGCGGCCAGCGATACCATCGCCGGGATGATCGGTGTATCAAACCTTTTTTTACTGGCAATATTATAAGAAACCAACACCACCAGCATTATTGATAAAATATTCATCGTGCCATTAAGAACACGATCGCCAATATTACTGAGGGATGCTAACCTTTCTGGTGACAGCCAATCCGAAAATATTCCGGAAGGCGAAAGAATAACAAAATTGAGCATAATAAACAGCCCTGCCAATACCAGAAAAGGTATTGCAATGACAAAGCTATCCCGCAGGCTCCGTAAATGCACCTCAGAAGCCATCTTTTGTGATATATCAGTAATACGCCCAAGAAATGTTGAATCGGACATAAGGCCACCTGTTTTAACGGTGTGATAATGAGAATATGGTTTTAATCAGCGTTGATGTAATTCAATAATTTCCTGAATCAACTCTTTAGCCAACATTGCGGTCATTAAATGATCCTGCGCATGTACCATGATCAAATGAACCGGAATTTTACCTTCTCCCTCATCGAATTCAATTAACTGCGTTTGGAGAATATGCGCTTCTTTAGCCATAGTTTGAGATTGCGCCATCAACGCCGCAGATTCTGCGACGTTCCCTTTTTTAGCCTGCTGTAATGCCTGAAAAGCAAAACTTTTGCATTGTCCGGCATTAACAATTATGCCCATAACAATTTCTTCATAGTCCATATTTTCAATCATGATTTTCCCTTGTAAAGTATTAAAAACCATTCTTTTTAATTACGTCCTGATACCAATAAGCGCTTCGCTTTGGGCTGATACTGCCATCCGACAGATCAAAGCGATACAGCCCATAGCGATTTTTATAGGCATTTAACCATGACCAGTTATCTGTAAACGTCCAGCAGTGATAACCAAAGCAAGCGCTTCCTTCGCTAATCGCCTGACTGATACCGCGTAGATGGTCTTGCATAAATTCTATTCGGTAGTCATCTTCAACGATGCCTTTGCGGATAAAGCGCTCTTCGTTTTCAACGCCCATGCCATTTTCAGAAATAAAGCAGGGTATATTACCGTAGTGGTCACGCAGATTAGTCAGAATATCGTACAGCCCTTGCGGATAGATTTCCCAGCCACGATAAGGATTCATCCGGCAACCAGGCATTTCATAATTATCAAAGAACCATTCAGGCATAAAAGGCGCCTGAGGATGTATAGCGTGTATCTTTGCCTGTACTCGTCGCGGATGGTAATAATTGACACCCAGCATATCAATGGTCGCCGTGGCTATTTCACGGAGATCTTCCGCAGTATATTCCGGTAGCTGACGATATTTTTTCAGTAATGTAATCAGTTCGAAGGGATAGTGCCCCTTTAATGAAGGATCAAGAAAACTTCGGTTAAATAGCAGGTCGGCGATATGTGCAGCCTTTTTATCCGCCTGATTTATTGAACGGGGATAGGACGGGGTGAGATTTAATACAATGCCAATTTTACCTTTCTGCCCGCTGGCCCGATAGGCGTTAACTGCTTTTGCGTGAGCAAGCTGGGTGAAAAAAGCCGCCTGTGCCGCCATCCTGAAGTCACGCTGATTGGGATAATGAAAATCATATAAATACCCGCCTTCCAGCGGAACAATAGGTTCATTAAACGTTATCCAATGTTTCACTTCATTCGAAAATAATTCAAAACAGCGCGCGGCATAATCAGCAAAATCGTTAACAACAGCACGATTGGTCCAACCGCCCTTTTGCTGCATTAAATAAGGCATATCAAAATGCATTAGCGTAACGACGGGTTCGATACCGCTATTTTTCAGCTCGTTAAAAAAACTGCGGTAATAGTCGATGGCTTTTGGATCAGCGTTTTTTCCATCAGGGAGGAGTCGCGCCCAGGAAATTGAGGTGCGAAAACTATTTAAACCGATATCACGCATCCGCTTAACGTCCTGTTTATAGCAGGAATAGCTATTGCGTGTGTGCTGTGGGCCGTGCTGATTGAAAAAACGCTCCGGCTGCTGTTGATACCAATGCTGCCAGTTGGTGATGGAGGCGGATGTATCTGCTTCACCTTCCGTCTGTGCCGCCGATTCAGCGCATCCCCACCAAAAATTCTCTGGAAACGTTGTCTTCATCATCAAATCCTTTTGGACAAACTCACTGTGTGATACGCATTAAAAACTATATAGTTTTAATTTAAATATATACAGATCACAAAATGGACATTTGCCTTTTAACTCATTTTCATGCGTGTTAACAACGTCGCTTACCAGTGAATTCACTGTTAAATACTGCGGAGTCAGTTGTGAGGCCAGAAAGGCGCACCGTTTAATCCCGCGGGCTTGGGGGACAAACCGGCGACGTTTTCTCTGTCCCATCGGATGATGGTTTAACCCCACGCATGTGGGGAACACTCTAAAAATAACCTACTGAAAGTAATAGCTTTTTATCATCAGATAAATTCTACCGGCTATTCAGGTAAAATTTAAGCGTCACAGTTCCTGCTATATTCTACAGAAAAAGTCATAGTGCGTATTAAAACGATCGAGTCGTTTCCGGCCACCCAACGCCGATCTCTTTATAAAAAAGGCAAAAAAAAGCTCCCGGACGGGAGCTTTAATAAGCGGCAACGAGGCCTATTTTTTCTTTGCTTTCGCATTCGGCAGGTCGGTAATGCTGCCTTCATAAATCTCGGCTGCCAGACCGACCGATTCATGCAGCGTCGGGTGGGCATGAATGGTCAGCGCAATATCTTCCGCGTCGCAGCCCATTTCGATAGCCAGACCGATTTCACCCAGCAGTTCGCCGCCGTTGGTACCGACGATGGCGCCGCCAATAACGCGGTGGCTTTCTTTATCGAAAATCAGCTTGGTCATGCCATCTGCACAGTCTGAAGCAATGGCGCGGCCAGATGCTGCCCACGGGAAGGTTGCCGTTTCATAGCTGATGCCCTTCTCTTTCGCTTCTTTCTCCGTCAGGCCAACCCATGCCACTTCTGGCTCGGTGTAGGCGATAGAAGGAATGACTTTCGGATCGAAGTAGTGCTTCTTACCAGAAATGACTTCTGCCGCAACATGGCCTTCATGTACGCCTTTGTGCGCCAGCATTGGCTGACCCACGATATCGCCAATAGCATAAATGTGCGGAACGTTAGTACGCATCTGCTTGTCAACGCGAATAAAGCCACGGTCATCCACTTCAACGCCCGCCTGGCCTGCATCCAGACCTTTACCGTTAGGTACGCGGCCAATCGCCACCAGAACCGCATCGTAACGCTGTGGTTCGGCAGGCGCTTTTTTGCCTTCCATCGAAACATAAATGCCGTCTTCTTTTGCTTCTACGGCGGTCACTTTCGTTTCCAGCATCAGGTTGAACTGCTGGCTGATACGCCTGGTGAAAACTTTCACCACGTCTTTATCAGCGGCCGGGATCACCTGGTCAAACATCTCAACCACGTCAATCTGTGAACCCAGCGCGTGGTAGACGGTGGCCATTTCCAGGCCGATGATGCCGCCGCCCATAACCAACAGGCGCTCCGGGACTTCTCTCAGTTCCAGCGCATCGGTAGAATCCCACACGCGAGGATCGTCATGCGGGATAAACGGCAGTTGAATTGGGCGCGAGCCCGCCGCAATGATGGCGTTATCAAAGTTGATCGTCGTCGCGCCATTTTCGCCTTCAACCACCAGCGTATTGGCACCGGTGAATTTGCCCAGGCCGGTCACGACTTTCACTTTACGGCCTTTTGCCATGCCGGACAGGCCGCCGGTCAGTTGGTTGATGACTTTCTCTTTCCAACCGCGGATTTTATTGATGTCGGTCTGCGGTTTTCCGAACACGATACCGTGCTCTTCCAGCGCTTTCGCTTCTTCAATCACTTTCGCAACGTGCAGCAGCGCTTTAGAAGGTATACAGCCTACGTTCAGACAAACCCCGCCCAGGGTGCTGAAACGCTCGACGATGACGGTCTCCAGACCTAAATCAGCGCAACGGAATGCGGCAGAGTAGCCTGCCGGTCCTGCCCCAAGTACCACGACCTGAGTTTTGATTTCTGTACTCATCATGACCTCTTAATTATTTACGGCGATGCCGGGAGCCTGTCGCCCCCTATCCACCGGGTCGTTCAATCCGTCCGCATTTTACAAAATCGTTAACAATTTTGAAACAACAAACGAATATATCTGGTCTCAACAATCTCATCAGCATCATGAGATTATCAGAAAAAAACCGGCCGTCAGGCCGGCTTTTTCGATTACATCACCAGGCGGCGGATGTCGCTCAGCGTGTTGTTGATGATGGTGATAAAGCGCGCACCATCAGCACCGTCGATTACGCGGTGGTCGAACGACAGGGAGATGGGCAGCATCAGGCGCGGCACAAACTCTTTACCGTTCCAGACCGGCTCCATCGCAGACTTGGAGACGCCAAGGATGGCCACTTCCGGCGCGTTGACGATAGGCGCGAAGTGCGTGGTGCCCAGGCCGCCAATGCTGGAAATAGTAAAGCAGCCGCCCTGCATCTCACCCGCGGTCAGCTTGCCGTCACGCGCTTTTTTGGAAATGGTCATCAGTTCGCGGGACAGCTCAACGATGCCTTTTTTATTCACATCCTTGAATACCGGCACAACCAGCCCGTTAGGCGTATCCACCGCCACGCCGATGTTGATGTACTTCTTCAGCGTCAGCTTCTGACCATCTTCAGACAGCGAGCTGTTGAAGCGCGGCAGTTGCTCAAGCGCGGCAGCGACGGCTTTCATGATGAAGACAACAGGGGTGATCTTCACATCCAGCTTACGCTTCTCGGCTTCCACGTTCTGCTGTTTACGGAATGCTTCCAGATCGGTGATATCCGTTTTGTCGAAATGCGTAACGTGCGGGATCACCACCCAGTTACGGCTGAGGTTTGCACCAGAAATTTTCTGGATGCGGCCCAGTTCAACTTCTTCGATCTCACCAAACTTGCTGAAGTCGACTTTCGGCCACGGCAGCATGCCCGGCAGGCCGCCGCCCGTTGCTGCGGCAGGGGCAGACTCGGCGCGTTTCACCGCCTCTTTCACGTAGGCCTGAACGTCTTCTTTCAGGATACGGCCCTTACGACCAGAGCCTTTCACTTTTGCCAGGTTTACGCCGAACTCACGCGCCAGACGACGAATAACCGGCGTCGCATGCACGTAAGCGTCATTTTCAGCGAACTCGTCTTTTGACGCAGCAGCATCAGCTTTCGCCGGCGCGGGCTTCGCCTCCTGCTTAGCCGGAGCCGCTTCTTCTTTCTTCGCGGCTGGCGCAGGCGCTGCGCCTTCCACTTCGAACACCATGATTGGCGAACCGGTTTTCACCTTGTCGCCGGTCGAGATTTTGATCTCTTTCACGGTGCCGGCGAACGGCGCAGGGACTTCCATTGAGGCCTTATCGCCTTCAACGGTGATCAGCGACTGCTCGGCTTCAACTTTATCGCCGACTTTCACCATCACCTCGGTAACTTCAACTTCATCACCGCCGATGTCAGGCACTTCAACGTCTTTTATGCCGCTGGCAGCGGTAGGCGCGGCGGCCGCGTCTTCTTTAACTTCTGGTTTCACGTCAGAAGACGGTGCTGAGCCTGCCGTTTCGAAGATCATAATCAGCGAACCGGTGCTGACTTTGTCACCGGTGGCAATTTTGATCTCTTTAACGGTGCCGGCGAACGGCGCAGGGACTTCCATTGAGGCTTTATCACCTTCAACGGTGATCAGCGACTGCTCAGCGTCGACGGTATCACCAACTTTCACCAGAATCTCAGTCACTTCGACTTCATCGCCGCCGATGTCCGGCACGTTCACGTCTTTGCTTTCGGCCGCCGCTGCTGCTGGCTTCTCGTCCGCTTTTTTCTCTTCTTTCGGCGCTTCTTTCGCTTCAGCTTTTTCCGGCGCGGCTGCGCCTTCAGCAGAATCAAAAATCATGATCAGCTTGCCGGTTTCCACTTTGTCACCAGTGGCAACTTTGATCTCTTTGACCACGCCCGCTTCCGGCGAAGGCACTTCCATCGAGGCTTTATCGCCCTCTACGGTAATCAGCGACTGCTCAACGTCAACCTTGTCGCCCACCTTGACCAGAATCTCGGTGACTTCCACTTCATCTGCACCGATATCCGGTACGTTGATTTCGATAGCCATTAATCTTTACCTCTTATGCCAGACGTGGGTTGACTTTATCGGCATCGATATTGAATTTGGTAATCGCTTCCGCGACCACTTTCTTATCGATTTCACCACGTTTGGCCAGTTCACCCAGCGCTGCAACTACCACGTATGATGCGTCCACTTCGAAATGGTGACGCAGGTTTTCGCGGCTGTCAGAGCGTCCGAAACCATCGGTGCCCAGCACGCGATAATCGCTGGCTGGCATGAAGGTGCGGATCTGCTCGGCGAACAGTTTCATGTAGTCGGTTGATGCCACGGCTGGCGCATCGTTCATCACCTGCGCGACGTACGGCACGCGCGGCTCCTCGGTTGGGTGCAGCATGTTCCAGCGCTCGCAGTCCTGACCGTCGCGGGCCAGTTCAGTGAACGAGGTCACGCTGTAAACGTCTGAGCCAACGCCATACTCTTTCGCCAGAATCTGTGCCGCTTCACGCACGTGACGCAGGATAGAGCCTGAACCCAGCAGCTGGACTTTACCTTTGCTGCCTTCAAGGGTTTCCAGCTTGTAGATCCCCTTACGAATGCCTTCTTCCGCACCCTGCGGCATCGCAGGCATGTGGTAGTTTTCATTCAGCGTAGTGATGTAGTAGTAGATATTTTCCTGCGCGTCGCCGTACATGCGGACCAGGCCATCGTGCATGATAACCGCCACTTCATACGCGTAAGCCGGATCGTAAGAGATACAGTTAGGAATGGTCAGCGACTGAATGTGGCTGTGGCCATCTTCATGCTGCAAACCTTCGCCATTCAGCGTGGTACGGCCGGAGGTGCCGCCGATCAGGAAGCCGCGCGCCTGCTGATCGCCTGCCGCCCAGCACAGATCGCCGATACGCTGGAAGCCGAACATCGAGTAGTAGATATAGAACGGGATCATCGGCAGGTTGTTGGTGCTGTATGACGTTGCCGCCGCCAGCCACGAGGCGCCTGCGCCCAGCTCGTTAATCCCTTCCTGAAGGATCTGGCCTTTTTCGTCTTCTTTATAGTAAGCAACCTGCTCACGGTCCTGCGGCGTATACTGCTGGCCGTTCGGGCTGTAGATACCAATCTGACGGAACAGACCTTCCATACCGAAGGTACGCGCTTCATCAGCGATGATCGGCACGAGACGATCTTTGATCGACTTGTTCTTCAGCATCACGTTAAGCGCACGCACGAAGGCGATAGTGGTGGAGATCTCTTTGTTCTGCTCATCCAGCAAGGATTTGAAGTCTTCCAGCGCAGGCATCTCCAGCTTCTCGCTGAAGTTGGGCTGACGGGTCGGCAGATAGCCGCCCAGCTTTTCGCGCTGGCCGTGCAGATATTTGTACTCTTCAGACTCTTTTTCAAAGGTGATGTATGGCATCTCTTCGAGCCGGGCATCTTCAACCGGCACGTTGAAGCGATCGCGAATGTAGCGAACGCCATCCATGTTCATTTTCTTCACCTGGTGCGCGATATTTTTACCTTCTGCGGTGTCGCCCATACCATAACCTTTGATGGTATGCGCCAGGATCACCACCGGTTTGCCTTTGGTGTCCTGCGCTTTTTTCAGCGCCGCATAGATTTTCTTCGGATCGTGACCGCCGCGGTTCAGTGACCAGATCTCATCGTCGGACATATCTTTAACCAGCGCGGCGGTTTCAGGATATTTGCCGAAGAAGTGCTCGCGCACGTAGGCGCCGTCGCGTGATTTGAAGGTCTGATAGTCGCCGTCAACGGTTTCGTTCATCAGCTGAACCAGCTTACCGCTGGTGTCTTTACGCAGCAGTTCGTCCCAGCGACTGCCCCAGATAACCTTGATAACTTCCCAACCGGCGCCGCCAAAAATGCCGTCCAGTTCGTTGATGATCTTACCGTTACCGGTGACCGGGCCGTCCAGGCGTTGCAGGTTACAGTTGATGATGAAGACCAGGTTATCCAGCTTCTCGCGGGTGGCGATAGTGATGGCGCCTTTGGATTCCGGTTCATCCATTTCGCCGTCGCCAAGGAAGGCGTAAACGGTCTGCTGCGCGGTATCTTTCAGGCCGCGATGCTCAAGATATTTCAGGAATTTGGCCTGATAAATTGCGCCAATCGGGCCAAGGCCCATTGATACGGTCGGGAACTGCCAGAACTCAGGCATCAGTTTTGGGTGCGGGTAAGAGGAGAGCCCTTTACCGTGCACTTCCTGACGGAAGTTGTTCATCTGATCTTCGGTCAGGCGGCCTTCCAGGAAGGCGCGTGCGTAAACGCCGGGAGAGATGTGGCCCTGGAAATAGACCAGATCGCCGCCGTCTTTCTCGCTGCGCGCGCGGAAGAAGTGGTTGAAGCACACTTCATAAATGGTTGCGGAAGACTGGAAGGAAGACATGTGTCCACCCAGCTCCAGATCTTTTTTCGATGCGCGCAGAACGGCCATAATAGCGTTCCAACGGATCGCGGAACGAATACGACGTTCCAGAGAAGTATTGCCCGGATAGTCTGGCTCGTCCTCAACGGCAATTGAGTTGACGTAGTTACTGACGCCTTTACCAGAAGCTACCTGCACGCCACCTTTGCGTGCTTCGCTCAGCACCTGGTCAATCAGATACTGTGCGCGCTCAACACCTTCTTCACGGATGACCGATTCGATCGCCTGTAGCCAGTCGCGAGTTTCGATCGGATCCACGTCATTTTGTAAACGTTCTGACATGGGCGGTATTCCTTATTTGTGTCTACTACGTTGAATTATCTGGAGCCTGTCTCTCTGTACTTTGTTTCTTTTCAAAGCACAAAGAGACAGGCCCTGGTGTATTCCCTTCGCCTTCGGCGTGGGGGCGAATTTTCACGTATATCTCTACGCGTTAATCCTTGCGTTGCTGTAAACGTCGCAGAGAGCGTTCACGACGCGTCTGCTCCCGGCTTCTGTCCAGCAGTATTTCCTCGATAAACGCCAGGTGACGGTGTGAAGCCTCGCGCGCCCGTTCGGGCTCACGCGCTACAATCGCCTCGAAAATACTGGCGCGGTGACCGCTCACTGTTGCCAGCATTTCGCGGCGCGAGTAGAGCAATTCAAAATTCTGTCTTACGTTCTGTTCGAGCATCGGCCCCATGCAGCGTAGCAAATGCAACAGCACTACGTTATGCGCTGCTTCTGTTACGGCAATTTGATACTGCATCACCGCATCGGCTTCAGCATCCCGATCGCCGCTCTGCTGGGCAGCCTGAATCTGCAAATGGCAGTCACGGATACGCTCAAGATCGTCATCAGTTCCCCGAAGCGCGGCGTAATAGGCGGCAATCCCTTCCAGCGCGTGACGCGTTTCCAGCAGATCGAACTGGGATTCAGGATGGCTGGCAAGCAGTTCAACGAGCGGGTCGCTCAGGCTTTGCCAAAGGCTGGTCTGAACAAAAGTGCCGCCGCCCTGACGGCGCAGCAGCAGACCTTTCGCTTCCAGACGCTGGATAGCTTCACGCAAAGAGGGACGGGAGACATCAAACTGTTTTGCGAGCTCGCGTTCAGGGAGCAGTTTTTCACCCGGTCGAAGCGTCCCTTCCATGATCAGGGATTCAAGCTGTTGCTCAATGGCATCGGAAAGCTTTGGCTGGCGAATCTTACTGTAGGCCATTATCCCTTCTCATGCTCTTCACCGAAGTAAATTGGTAATACCAATTGAAAAATGGTGCCCGTAAAGTAACAAAGTATTCACCTTGTGTCTATATGGCATCAGCCCGAAATCAGAACAGCTTCACGCTTTAACAGACGGCATGAGTCTGTATAAAGCGGTCATAAATCCGGGTGGCTTAAAGGTCAAACGGCTTAACTTTCATCAAAGAAGGCAAACGCTTAAGTAAAAGCATTGTTAATCATAAGCGAATACTATTCGCCTTTATTCAACGAATATGACATGACTCAGAAATGTGACCGGTCGATGCTTTTTTACGCATACCGCCGCACAGAAAGCGAAAGCGAGTGCAATGCGCTGCACTTATCACTATTCTTGTCGCGAAGGTAGCCGGGGTCATAATTTAATGGCCAGGGCTCTGTACACTTTTCAATACGTTACTTGTCATATCTGTCTTACACGAGCAATCGTCCGTCAAGAAGAATAACGACATCAAGAGGTTTATATGGGACAACATCAGGGCGAGACGCTGAAGCGTGGTTTAAAAAACCGCCATATACAGCTGATCGCGTTGGGAGGTGCCGTAGGTACCGGCCTGTTTCTGGGGATCGCGGACACGATTAGAATGGCCGGCCCATCCGTATTGCTGGGCTATGCAATCGGTGGTTTTATCGCGTTTATGATTATGCGACAGCTAGGGGAAATGGTCGTTGAAGAACCCGTAGCCGGATCGTTCAGCCATTTTGCCTATAAGTACTGGGGTAACTTTGCCGGTTTTGCCTCCGGCTGGAATTACTGGATTTTGTATGTGCTGGTCGCCATGGCCGAGCTGACCGCCGTTGGCAAATATATTCAATACTGGTGGCCCGAAATCCCGACCTGGATGTCTGCGGCCGTGTTCTTTGTGCTGATCAACGCCATCAACCTTACTAACGTTAAAGTTTACGGTGAAATGGAGTTCTGGTTTGCCATTATTAAAGTGGCGGCAGTCATCGGCATGATCCTGTTTGGCGGCTGGTTGCTGTTCAGCGGTAGCGCCGGGCCGGAAGCAACGGTTTCCAACCTGTGGGACAAAGGCGGCTTCTTCCCCAACGGCGTCTCCGGCATGGTGATGGCAATGGCGGTGTTAATGTTCTCTTTCGGGGGTCTTGAACTGGTCGGCATTACCGCAGCAGAGGCCGACGATCCCGAGAAAACCATCCCCAAAGCCACTAACCAGGTGCTGTACCGCATTTTAATCTTCTATATCGGTTCACTCACCGTTCTGCTGTCTCTTTATCCCTGGACGAAAGTTATCGGCGGTTCCAGTCCTTTCGTTATGATTTTCCATGATCTGGGCGATACCCTGGTGGCAAACGCGCTGAACGTGGTAATCCTTACCGCGGCACTGTCGGTCTATAACAGCTGTGTGTACTGCAACAGCCGCATGCTGTTTGGTCTCGCTCAGCAGGGCAACGCCCCGCAGATGCTGATGAAGGTTGATAAACGCGGCGTCCCGGTAGCGGCAATTGGTATCTCGGCGTTGGCAACGGCGCTCTGCGTGTTGATCAACTATCTGATGCCGGGCGAGGCGTTTGGTCTGCTGATGGCACTGGTGGTTTCTGCACTGGTGATTAACTGGGCGATGATCAGCCTTGCTCACCTGAAATTCCGTCGTAAAAAGGATCGTCAGGGTGTACAGACACGCTTTAAAGCGCTGTTTTATCCGGCAGGTAACTGGATCTGTCTGGTCTTCCTTGCGGGGATCCTGGTGATTATGGCAATGACGCCGGGCATGGCGATTTCAGTATGGCTGATCCCTGTATGGATTGCCGTTCTGGCGGTAGGCTATGCACTAAAAAACCGCATGCAAAAAGCATAAGGTGAAAGTTTTATCTAAAGGGGCTTCCGGCCCCTTTTTTATTGCCTGAACATACGCCTCTTTAAATAAGCGTGCCGTAGATGGTTAACAGCGCCACCACCACCACAATGACCAGTGAAACTTTTTTAGCCAGCGCCACCGCCACACGAGGCGTCTCAACCCTATCGGTATGTGGGTCGCGCGCCAGTGAATACTGCGCCAGACGGGTTAACACCTGATACTGCGATGTACGACGATCGGTTAATGACGCAAACCAGGCAGGCAATGCGCGCTCACCGTGGCCAAGCAGCGCATATGCGACGCCCACCAGTCTGACCGGCAGCCAGTCAATTACGTGCAGCACCCTGTCAATACCGGCCTGCGCGCGCTCAAGCGGCGAACGATGTCGTGCCAGCCAGGTTTGCCAGGCGCGCAGAAAGGCATACCCCACCAGCAGTACCGGCCCCCATGTTCCTCCCGCCACAAACCATAAAATCGGTGCCAGATAAAAACGATAGTTAATCCATAACAGCGCATTTTGCAGTTCGCTCAGGTATTCGCGCTCACTACAATTGACGGGCAGGCCATGAATAAGCGTGAGCTCTTCAGCCATGGCGTTGTGTGCATCAGTATCATTGCGGCTGGCCGCCTTCAGATAGGCATGATAGTGCAAACGCACCGAGCCGGCGCCGATACATAAAAGCCCAACGGCGGTCCAGAACAGCAGTTGCAACACACCATAGAACCAGCCTTTCAGCGCCAGCACGCAAACCGCAGTAACGCCAATGGCAGCCAGAAACATCAGTAGCGTACGCGGTAACGAGAAACGATGTTGTTTACGAAAAAGTGGCGTCAAAAGATGATCGAGCTGCCAGTGCTCACCCATTTTAAACAAGCGTTCCCAGCCTGATACCAACAGTAAACAAAAGAGCGTCATGCTGGTTACTCCTTATCAACAGGCTTTGAGTCAAATTGCCTTAGCGCAGCATAGTATCGCGCCCAGTCAAACGACGGCCCGGGATCGGTTTTTCTGATCGGCGCAATATCGCTGTGACCAGTAATATTTTCTGCGATGGTCGGATAGTACTTAATCAGCAACCGGGTCACCTTCTCAAGCGCACGATACTGCGCATCGGCGTAAGGGAGCGTGTCGGTTCCTTCCAGTTCAATACCGATGGAGAAGTCATTACATGCCTCACGCCCCTGATAAGATGAAACTCCGGCGTGCCAGGCGCGCAGATGAAAAGGAACGTATTGCACGATTTCGCCATCGCGCCGAATCAGACAATGTGCTGAAACACGAAGAGCGGCAATATCGGCAAAACAGGGATGCGCGTCAGGATCCAGCGTTCCGGTAAACAGCGCATCAATCCACGGCCCGCCGAACTGGCCTGGCGGCAGGCTAATATTGTGAATAACCAGCAACGTGGGCGCGACACCGGCTGGCCGCTCATCGAAATGCGGCGAGGGCACCCTTCTCGCCTCATGGATCCAGCCTGCTTGTAAGTGCATGCGATACTCTCCTTTCTTAACGATATCATCAGAGTAACATGAATCATTTTTTGGCAATGCAACATGTGATGCGCATTAAATAGCGTTCTGGCCGGCTGACAAGGCCCCCTGAACCAGGCTAGCATAATCGAACATTTTATCCGACGTTTCGGAGCCCAACCATGACCACCCGCCGCTACGATCCGAACAGCCGCCACGCCGCGCTGCTGGCCCGTATTGATGACGATATTCCTCCTGCCGTTGCACTGGCTTTGCGTGAAGATCTGGGCGGCGATATCGACGCTGGAAAAGACATTACCGCCAGCCTGCTTCCCGCCGAGGCCCGCGCCCATGCCGTTGTTATCACCCGCGAGCCCGGTATTTTTTGCGGTAAGCGCTGGGTAGAAGAGATCTTCATCCAACTTGGCAACAAAACACAGATTATCTGGCATGTGGACGATGGCGATGCCATTCAGGCTAACCAAACGCTGTTTGAAGTGTTGGGCCCTTCTGCGTTGATTCTGACCGCAGAACGTACGGCACTGAATTTTGTGCAAACCCTTTCCGGCGTGGCTACCGAGGTCAGTCGCTACGTTGCCCTTTTGCAAGGTACGCGTACTCAACTGCTGGATACGCGTAAAACACTGCCCGGCCTGCGTACCGCGCTGAAATATGCCGTGCTGTGTGGCGGTGGCGCTAACCATCGTCTTGGGTTGTCTGATGCTTTCCTTATAAAGGAAAATCACATCATCGCGACGGGTTCCATTCGCGATGCCATCAATAAAGCAAGCTGGCTGCATCCCGACGTTCCCGTTGAGGTAGAGGTGGAAACGCTTGATGAACTCAACCAGGCGATCGATGCCGGGGCGGATATTATCATGCTCGATAATTTCACCCTTGAGGCTATGCGGGACGCCGTGAAGCTTGCCGATGGTCGCGCGCTGCTGGAGGTTTCCGGCAACGTTACCGCTGAAACACTGAAAACCTTTGCCGAAACAGGCGTTGATTATATTTCCGTGGGCGCGCTGACTAAACATATCCATGCACTCGATCTCTCCATGCGCTTTCGTTAACCGCAACTTTTTGTATCATGCGCCACCCGTTAAGTGTGGCGTTTATTTTGGCTGTGATATTAATTTGCGGCATGCCTTCCACGCTTATTGCTTAATAATGCAACAGAGAAATCATTTCTGAATCTGGCTCCAGACCTCTTTTTTTGCCGCTGGAAACGCACGATGCCCGCTATTAGGCTGCACTCCTCATCCCTAAAGGAGTAGTGCTATGGAAAAGCAACGTGGTTTCACCCTGATCGAACTGATGATTGTTATTGCCATCATCGCCATATTGAGCGCAATCGGCCTTCCTGCTTATCAGAACTACCTGCAAAAAGCGGCGCTGACGGATATGTTGCAAACGGCAATGCCGTATAAAACGGCCGTCGAACTATGCGCGCTTGAACACGGTGGGCCGGGCAGCTGTTCTGAGGGCGTTAACGGCGTGCCTTCAGGTAAAGGCTCACGCTATGTCTCCGCCGTTTCCGTTCAGACAGGCACCCTCACCCTGACCGGGCAGGAGAGCCTGACCGGACTGAGCGTGATCATGAAGCCGCAGTGGAATAATGAAGGGCAAATGGGCTGGCAGCGTAGCTGTAACAGCGAGCAACCAACGTTAAAAGAAGCCTGCGAGAACCTGTTCCGCTTCGATGATGAAAGTACCGGCGGTGAAGAATGACGCAGTTGCCCTCTCACAAAGCTATAGAAAGTCTCTGCCAGCAGAATCAGGCCGTGATATTAGAAATGACGCAGGAGCGATTACATCTGGCCGTTAGCGAAATGCCCTCAACAGCCATGATGGAATCGCTACGCTTCGCCACACAGGCCGTTATTGATATTGAACACTGGCCTGAGGCACGCCTGGCGCAATTTTTACAAACGCAGGATGCAACGCCGCAGACAGAGACTAATCATCAAACAGCAGCGCCTGAGCGCATCAATCAGCTGTTATTACTGGCCATACAACAGCGCGCATCTGATATCCATCTTGAACCGCAGGCGAAATTATTACGAATTCGCTTTCGGGTTGATGGCGTGCTGCAAGACGTTCCCACCAGCGCGGCAGATTCTGCCGCCACGCTCGTTGCCCGCCTGAAGATCCTTGCAGGGCTGGATATTGCAGAGCGAAGAACGCCTCAGGATGGTCAGTTTTCGGTTGACCTTAATGGAAAATCAGAAACGTTTCGCCTTTCAACGCTGCCCATACGCTTTGGCGAGAAAGCGGTCATTCGCCTGCTGCAAAGCGATACCAATGCCGTTACGTTAGAAAATCTGGGGATGACATCAGCCTCGCTGCGTCGCTTTCAGAAAGCGCTGTCACGACCACAAGGCCTCATCCTTGTTACCGGCCCAACCGGCAGCGGTAAAACCTTTACGCTTTACAGCGGACTGAGCTGGCTGAACCATCCCCAGCGCAACGTATGTAGCGTAGAAGATCCGATAGAAATACCGCTGGCGGGCGTAAATCAAACCCAGATTCATCCCAGAAGCGGGCTTGATTTTGGCCGGGTGCTGCGCGCGCTTCTGCGCCAGGATCATGATGTGATTATGCTTGGCGAAATTCGTGATGCCGAAACCGCTGAGATAGCAGTTAAAGCCGCGCAAACAGGGCATCTGGTACTGTCGACATTACACACTAATTCGACCACGGAAACGCTTACCCGTATGGCGCAGATGGGGATCCCGGGCTACCTGCTTGCTTCTGCGCTGAAACTGGTGATCGCCCAACGGTTAGTTCGCCGTCTCTGCATTCACTGCCGAGAACCGGCGGAAGCCTTAGCGCACTTTCCCTCCAACATCTGGCCTGGCACGGTACAAAACTGGCGAGCCAGAGGATGCGAACGCTGCTGCTCAGGTTTCTATGGTCGCCTGGCGATATTTGAGCTTTTACAGATAACGCCTCGCCTGCAAAACGCCATCATCGCTGAGAAAGGCCCGGAAGAGCTTTCCGATTTAGCCAAAAATCAGGGAATGCAGCCTTTATTTATTGAAGGATTACACTGTGTGAATCGTGGCGAAACAACGCTTGAAGAGCTTAATCGCGTAGTGGGGCCGGAGGATGGCTGATAAACGGCTATTTCACTGGCGCGGAATGGATAGTCAAGGCCATTTTAGTCAGGGTGCTTTTTTTTGCCTCTCCCGTCACGAGGCAATGGAAAGGCTGGTTGAAAAAAACTGCCTGCCCACAACGCTTGTTGCCGGGCGCAGATATCAGGCCAAAGACTGGAAGTGGCCACATAAAACTGCTTTTTTCCGCCAGCTTGCGACCTTGCTTAAAGCTGGCCTGACGCTATCAGATAGCTTAACGCTGACAGGCGAAGACCATGATGAGCTGGCGTGGCAGGCCTTAATTACGCACATTCAGCAGAGCGTATCGGAAGGCATTCCTTTTTCCGATGCGCTGGCAGAGTGGCCCGACGTTTTTCCGCCCCTCTATCCTGCGCTGATAAAAGTAGGCGAACTCACTGGCCGCCTGGACGAGTGCTGCTTGCAGTTGGCAAGTCAGCAGGAACGGCAACAGGCGTTACAAAAAAAAGTGCACAAGGCGATGCGCTATCCGCTGTTCATTCTTGCGGTTGCTCTGATAGTAAGCACTGGCATGCTGGTATGGGTATTACCTGAGTTTGTATCCATTTACCAAACTTTCGATGCACCGCTACCGGCGTTTACAGCGGCAGTGATGACGCTTTCCGACTGGCTGCGTCAGTACGGGCTCTTTATCCTTCCTGGCATAATAGCCACAGGATATAGCGCTAAGTGGCATTTTCATCGCTCAGCACCCTGGCAAAGAAAAATACAGTTAACGTTATTACGCCTTCCGTTAATTGGACGGCTTTATCGCGGTGGGCAGTTAGGCAGAATATTTATGACGCTGGCGATGACGCAGCAGGCCGGTTTAACCCTGCTGCAAAGCCTTCAGGCCGTGGAGCGGACGCTAACGCAAACACTCTGGCGTGATGCCATCGTGATGCTACAAACGCATATTTCATCCGGACGACCGCTAAACCATGCGCTAAAACAGCATGTGCTGTTCACGCCCCTTTGCTACCAGCTCATTAAAGTGGGCGAAGAAGCCGGTTCGCTGGACAGTTTGCTGGTCAGGCTGGGCGTTTTTCATGAGGAACACACCGCAGAACTGGCGGATAATCTGGCGGCGGCGCTGGAGCCGTTAATGATGATAGTGACAGGATCGATAGTCGGCGCGCTGGTGGTTGCCATGTATCTTCCCATCTTCAATCTTGGCGATGCGCTTGGCTAGCATTTAACAGAACGAAGGCGCAAAAACAGAGTGAAACACCGGGCGGAAACACCACAAAGAAGAGAACCCTTCATCATCAATACCTCATAATGAAGGGTTAAGTATTAGCGGTTGAACACCCGGTTTTCCTGTTCGGCCACGCGAATAAAGGTAGTGCGCTTGGTCAGCTCTTTCAAACGTTCGGCACCAACGTACGTACAGGCCGAACGCAGACCGCCAAGGATATCACGCGCGGTATGCTCTACCGGTCCGCGAACAGGCAGCTTCACCGTTTTACCTTCAGCGGCACGGTAACCTGCCACGCCGCCAGCGTGGCGCTTCATGGCTGACTCGGAGCTCATACCGTAGAAGAGCATAAACTGCTCGCCGTTTTCCTCCACCACAGTGCCCTCACATTCGTCATGTGCAGCGAGCATTCCACCGAGCATGACAAAATCTGCGCCGCCGCCAAAGGCTTTTGCGACGTCGCCGGGTACGGAACAGCCTCCGTCGCTGACGATCTGACCGCCAAGCCCGTGGGCGGCGTCTGCGCATTCAATAACGGCAGAAAGCTGAGGATAGCCTACCCCGGTTTTAACGCGCGTAGTACAAACTGAGCCAGGCCCGATGCCAACTTTAATGATATCCGCGCCGGAAAGTATCAGTTCTTCAACCATCTCGCCGGTGACAACATTACCGGCGCAAATCGTTTTATCCGGGCAGGCTTCACGCGCGCGTTTCAGGAAATCGACAAAATGCTCAGAATAGCCGTTAGCCACATCGATACAGATAAAGTTCAGTGCGGGCGACAGCGCCAGAATTTGTTTCAGCTTAACGAAGTCGGACTCAGATGTTCCGGTTGATACCATGACGTGCCGCAATACGCTTTCCGGCACGCGTGAAACAAACGCCTGCCACTGCTCGATGCTGTAGTGTTTATGTACGGCGGTCAGCACGTCAAAAGATGCCAGTGCTTCCGCCATGCTAAAGGTGCCCACCGTATCCATATTGGCGGCGATGACGGGCACGCCTGACCAGACCACGCCAGAATGCTTAAAGGTGAAATGACGTGTCAAATCCACCTGAGAACGGCTCTTAAGCGTAGAACGCTTTGGCCGGATAAGAACATCTTTAAAACCTAACTTAATATCTTCTTCGATACGCATGATCTTTTCCTGGTTAATGGCGCAATCTAACAGGCGTGCTGCCAGCTCCAGTGAGCTTATCATACGCACTAAAAACGCGGCGACAAGACTGCGAAAACCGGTTTATTTACGCTACAATCCCATAAATTTACCGAAATTCTTCGGATGCGGATGAGACTGCGACATCGCGTGCCGTATTTGATAACGAGCCACACCAACTGTATCCATTCGTGGGCCAGAGGCACAGGAGCTTATGCGCTATACTGTTGCGCTGACCGGAGGCATCGGCAGCGGAAAAACCACTATCGCTAATGCCTTTGCCGCCAGAGGCGTGGACGTTGTCGATGCGGATGTCATCGCCCGCCAGGTCGTTGAACCAGGCCGGCCAGCGTTGAACGCCATACATGAAAAATTTGGTCCGCGGATCCTCCTGAAAGACGGTTCGCTGGACCGCGCGCGGCTACGTAAGCAAATCTTCACCGCACCTGAAGATAAAGCGTGGCTGAATGCGCTGTTGCATCCTCTGATTCAGGCAGAGACCCGCAGACAACTGGCGATGGCGCAATCAGTATGGTGCCTGTGGGTTGTCCCTCTGCTGGTAGAAAATAATTTGCAGCACCTGGCGAACCGGGTGCTGGTTGTGGATGTGGATCGCAATACACAGCTTTCGCGTACGATGGCGAGAGACGGCGTATCCCGCGCGCAGGCGGAACATATTCTCGCGGCGCAGGCCTCACGTGAAACCCGACTTGCGGCGGCAGACGATATTATTAATAACGGCGGGTCACCCGATGCAGTGGCCGCCCAGGTTGCCGTTCTTGACCAGCGCTACAGGCAGCTGGCTTCGGCAACACAGCAGGATTAATACATGAGCACAACCATACTATTTGAATATCCTTTAAATGAAAAAATGCGCACCTGGCTGCGTATTGAATTCCTTCTTCAACAGTTGGATCAGTGTCAGACCATTACCGATCACCTGAGCGCCCTGACTTTTTTTCGCAACGCGGCCGAGTTGCTGGACGTTTTTGAGCGCGGCGAGTTGCGCACTGAAATATTAAAAGAACTGGAAAAACAGCAGCAAAAGCTACGTTCATGGGCTGAAGTTCCGGGTGTTGATATGGAACGGGTAAATGTGCTGAACGACAACCTTAAAGCGCGTGCGGCGGTGCTGATTGCCGCGCCGCGTATGGGCCAGCTGCTGCGTGAAGATCGCCTGATCGGGCTGGTACGCCAGCGCCTCAGTATTCCCGGCGGCTGTTGTAGTTTTGATCTTCCGACGTTGCATACCTGGCTACATATCGGGCAGTCACAGCGCGATGAACAGGTCGCACTGTGGATGTCTTCGCTCGCTCCTATTCGCCATGCGCTGACGCTGCTGCTCGATTTGATCCGTCAGTCGGGCAACTTCCGTACGCAGACCAGCCTGAACGGTTTCTTTCAGGATAATGCGGACGGCGCAGAGCTACTGCGCCTGATGCTGTCGCTGGATGACGCGCTCTACCCACAGGTCTCCGGGCATAAAAGCCGTTTCGCTATCCGCTTTATGCCGCTCGACAGCGAACGCGGTGAGATCCCGGCCCGGCTTGATTTTGAACTAGCCTGCTGTTAAAGGTGTTTTATGAATAATGATGTAACGATGGTTAACTGCCCAACCTGTGGCAAAGACGTGATTTGGGACGAACTGAGCCCATGGCGGCCATTTTGCAGTAAGCGCTGCCAGCTTATTGACCTGGGAGAGTGGGCAGCGGAAGAAAAACGCATCAGCAGCAGCGGCGATCTGTCGGAAAGCGACGACTGGAGCGAAGCAGATCCTGACCGATAATGGTGCCCGCTGATGCGGGCAGCCGGCTACGCTTCAGCTCTGAGACGGGCAACAATGCCTACATTAGCGGGCGGGAAATCTTCAGCAATCAGCTCCGCCTGCGCAACCCAGCGCGAGGGCTGCCCTTCGCGGCCATATGGCTCTCCCTGCCACTCCTCAACGATAAAGAAATAGAGTGACACTTTTAAATCGTCGTAAGTATGGTCGAAGGACTCATAGGGCACCGCGTTCAGCACGGTGATATCGGTTTCTTCCAGGAGCTCGCGCTTTAGTGCCTCCAGGGGTGTTTCACCTGCTTCAATTTTTCCACCAGGAAACTCCCACATACTCGCCATGTAGGCGCTTGCAGACCGCTGCGCCAGGAATATCTGCCGTTGCGAATTACGAATGATCCCCACGGCTACTTGCAGATGCTTCATTTTCTTCTCACTTTGTCATCCTGATTTTGCTGATACTATTTCAGTCTTAACCTGTGATGACAACCTTCCGGCAGGCGAAAATTTTTTTGCGGCCATAAAAAAGGCCGGTATTTCTCCGGCCTCAGTCTGATGTGTTTGTTTATGCAAGGCGCCCGTGGCACTGCTTAAACTTTTTACCGGAACCGCACGGACAGGGATCGTTTCGCCCGACTTTACGTTCGCCGGTCTGATCGGCCAGCGCGATTGCCGCTTCCGTCTCGGTATCAACGTGACTTAGCTGCTGCTGTTGGGCCAGACGCTCGGCCTCTTCACGGCGCTGCTCTTCCATCGCCTCGACCTCTTCCGGCATACGAACCTGCACCTTACTCAGCGTACTGATCACTTCGTACTTCAGCGATTCCAGCATGGCTGCGAACATCGCAAAGGATTCGCGCTTGTACTCCTGCTTCGGATCTTTTTGCGCATAGCCACGCAGGTGGATGCCCTGACGCAGGTAGTCCATCGCCGCCAGATGCTCTTTCCACAGGGAGTCCAGCGTCTGTAACATCACGCCTTTCTCGAAGTTGCGCATCATCTCAACGCCAACAATCTCTTCTTTGAGCAGGTAATGCTGTTTAGCCTGTTCAAGAATACGTTCCCGCAGCGTTTCTTCGTGCAGATCCGGCTCTTTGTCCAGCCATTCAGCGATGGGCAGCTCAAGATCGAAGTCGTTTTTAAGACGCTCCTGCAAACCCGGCACATCCCACATTTCCTCAAGCGACTGCGGGGGAATGTAGCTGTCCAGCGTCGTTTTAAAGACGTCTTCGCGAATACTGGCAATGGTTTCTGATACGTCTGATACGTCCAGCAGCTCGTTACGCTGCGAGTAAATGGCGCGGCGCTGATCGTTGGCTACGTCATCATATTCAAGCAGCTGCTTGCGAATATCGAAGTTGCGGCTTTCCACTTTCCGCTGCGCGTTAGCGATGGCTTTTGTCACCCAGGGATGCTCGATCGCTTCGCCCGGCTTCATGCCCAGCTTGCGCATCATATTGGACACGCGATCCGAGGCGAAAATACGCATCAGCGCATCTTCCATTGACAGGTAGAAGCGTGAGGAACCGTTATCACCCTGACGACCGGAACGACCACGCAGCTGGTTATCAATACGGCGTGATTCGTGACGCTCGGTACCGATAATATGCAGACCGCCAGAGGCCAGCACCGCTTCATGACGGATCTTCCACGCCGCCTTAATCGCTTCAATCTGCTCTGACGTTGGCTCGTCCAGCCCAGCAATTTCTGCCTGCCAGCTACCGCCCAGCACGATATCCGTACCGCGTCCGGCCATGTTGGTGGCAATGGTGACCGCGCCTGGCTGTCCGGCCTGGGCAACAATGTCTGCCTCGCGGGCGTGGAACTTGGCGTTCAGTACCGCATGCTCGATGCCCGCTTTAGTCAGTTCGGCAGAAACCACCTCCGATTTTTCAATTGAGATGGTGCCGACCAGCACCGGCTGACCGTTGGCGGTACGTTCACGGATGTCTTCAATGATCGCATCAATCTTCTCTTTCTCGGTCATGTAGACCAAATCCGCCAGATCTTTACGCACCATTGGTCGGTTAGTCGGCACGACAATGGTTTCCAGCTTGTAGATTGAACTGAACTCAAAGGCTTCCGTATCCGCTGTACCGGTCATGCCTGCCAGCTTGTCATAGAGGCGGAAGTAGTTCTGGAAGGTGATTGAAGCCAGCGTCTGGTTTTCGTTCTGGATCTCCACACCTTCTTTCGCTTCAATCGCCTGATGCAGACCATCTGACCAGCGGCGTCCCTGCATGGTACGACCGGTGTGTTCATCGACAATGATCACTTCGCCATCTTTCACGATGTAATCCACGTCGCGGGTAAAGAGCACATGCGCGCGCAGCGCAGCCGTCACGTGATGCATCATCATAATGTTGCCCGGCGAGTAGAGTGATTCGCCCTCTTCCATGATGCCTTCGCTGACCATCAGCTCTTCAATGGCGACCAGACCGCGTTCGGTCAGATGAACCTGACGCGCTTTCTCATCCACGGAGAAGTGACCTTCGCCCTGGAAAGTATCAGAGTCTTCTTTTTCCTGACGAATAAGGCCAGGAATGATCTTGTTTACGCGAATGTAGAGTTCAGAGCTGTCTTCCGCCGGGCCGGAAATGATCAGCGGCGTACGCGCCTCATCGATCAGAATGGAGTCAACCTCATCCACCAGCGCGTAGTTCAGCTTACGCTGAACGCGATCTTCAGGGCTGAAGGCCATGTTGTCGCGCAGGTAGTCGAAACCGTATTCATTGTTAGTGCCGTAAGTGATGTCCGCCGCGTAGGCTTCACGTTTGGCCGGTGCAGGCATGCCGGGCAGGTTGATACCGATGCTCATGCCGAGGAATTCAAACAGCGGACGGTTGTTTTCCGCATCGCGCTGTGCCAGGTAGTCGTTCACCGTCACAACGTGTACGCCTTTACCGCTCAGGGCGTTAAGGTAGGCCGGCAGCGTTGCCGTCAGGGTTTTACCTTCACCGGTACGCATCTCTGCGATGCAGCGATTGTTCAGCACCATGCCGCCCAAGAGCTGTACGTCAAAGTGGCGCATATTGAACACGCGGCGGCTGGCTTCGCGCACGGTGGCAAATGCTTCGGGGATCAGGCTTTCGAGAGACGCGTTCTTCTCAAGACGTGCGCGGAATTCGTTAGTCTTCGCCTTCAGTTCTTCATCAGAAAGCTTCTCGAAATCCGGTTCCATTTTATTGATCTGATCAACAACTTTGCGCATACGGCGCAGGGTACGTTCGTTACTGCTGCCAAAAACTTTGGTTAATAATTTAATAAGCATGATTAATAATTTCTCTCAGCCACCGCCTCCGGCGGTAAAGCATGTAAATGTAGGTGGATAAAGCGACAAATTTTATGTGAGAGAAAAGGGCCCGGCGCGAATACCCTGCACCTGCGCCAGCCAGAGGCCGGTTTGCCACTGCGTCCCGGTGGCCAGCAGGGGCTGCGCCGTCTGGCGAACAATTACCGGCGGGCGCGCTTCATGCGTCAGCAGCGTGCTGAGCGTATCCAGCAGCACCAGCTTTTGCACGTTGAGCGTTTGCTGAGCAATGGGATCGCGAACCGGCGCAAGCGTAAAAGTGAGATGACGAATAACGGTGCGAATAGCATGTTGATGCCAGTAATCAACGTTAACGCCCGATCGACGCGTGCTCTCCTGCAACAGCGCAAGGCCGTCGAAACGCACCACGCTGCCAATATTCAGGCTTCTTGTGGAGGTTTCTGGTAACGTAGCCTGTTCGCTGGCAAAAGTGTGAGGCGCGCCGATACTCGCCGCGACCATCCCTAACAGGAGATGCGGCCAGAAATAACGTCTGCCAAATTGTCGCCAACGATTTAGAATACCAATCACTTTTTTCCGCCGGAGCCCGCTATGCGCGATAGTCGCCCGCAATCTGTTGAAAATTTAATTGAAGCCACAGAAGGCCAGAGTACGCTTCAGGCGATTCAGCAACGCGCGCTTGCCCTGAATAAACTGAACCGTGCCGTGCGGGGAATGCTTCCCGCCCAGCTTCATCCCTGGTGCCGCGTGGCGAACTTTCGCCAGGGCATTCTGGTGCTTGAAACGGCCAATGCCAGCTGGATGATGCGCTTACGCTATGAACAATCCAGCCTGCTGTCGGCTTTACGAACGCAAATATTACCATCATTGACGTCAATCGACATCAGGATAAATCCATCGCTGGCGGGAAAAGGGCATGAAAGCGTTCAGGAAAGCAGCAATCAATCTGAGAAAGAAAGCAAAACGTCAGGGAGACGCCTGAGTGCAGAAAGCGCGGAGATTTTGAGAGGCGTGGCGGAACTGAGTCCTGAAAAACTGCGAAAAGTAATAGAACGACTGGCCTTACTGGCCGGAGAGAGTACCAGCTCAACCAGTCGTAATAAGTAGTTACGCCAGAACCAGGTTCGGCGCCCGGAAGGTTACCGGTAGCTCAGCTTCATCTTCAAAGGTCGCCCATTCCCAGGCTTCCTGCTTCGCGAGAACCGCCTGTAGCAGTTTGTTATTCAGCGCATGGCCCGATTTGAATGCAGTAAATGCACCAATAATATTGTGGCCACACATGAACAGGTCACCGATAGCATCTAACATTTTGTGACGCACGAACTCGTCTTCAAAACGCAGGCCGTCTTCGTTCAGCACGCGATAGTCATCGACCACGATGGCACAGTCAAAGCTGCCGCCCAGGCAAAGGCCGCGTGCCTGCAACGCTTCGATGTCGCGCATAAAGCCAAAGGTGCGGGCGCGGCTGATCTGGCGAGCGAAGGCTTCAGCGGAAAAATCCATGCTGTAGCGCTGAGAGCTGGCGTCAATCGCAGGATGGTTGAAGTCGATAGTGAAATCCAACGTAAAACCATTGTGCGGCCTGAACTCAGCCCATTTGTCGCCGTCTTCAACCCGAACAGTCTGCTTGATACGCACAAATTTCTTCGCGGCGTTCAGCTCATCAATGCCCGCGTCCATCAACAGATAAATAAAGGGAGCGGCGCTGCCATCCATAATAGGAATTTCAGGCGCGTTGACTTCCACAATAATGTTATCAATGCCGAGGCCAGCCAGTGCGGCGTTCAGGTGTTCTACCGTTGAAATACGCACGTCATGCTCATTAACCAGGCAAGTACAGAGCATGGTATCACGCACGGATTTGGCATCGGCCGGGAAATCAACCGGTGGATTCAAGTCAGTGCGGCGATAGATGACCCCGGTATTAGCCGGCGCAGGGCGTAACGTCAGCGTGACTTTCTTGCCGGTATGCAAACCGACACCTGTCGCCTGAACAATACGTTTTAAAGTCCGTTGTTTGATCATCGCATTATCTCGCAAAATTACTCATCCGACCGCCAGTATAAATCACCGACGGGCGAGCACTTTAGCACAAAGAGCGGAGAATCCCAATTATCAGGAATATCTTAATCCGCCTGCTTACGCAGGAAGGCCGGGATATCCAGATAGTCAGGCTCTTTGTTTGGCTGCGAACTCTGGTCGTTAACCACTTTCGCCGCTGGCTTTTGCTCTTGCGGGAGCGGAGCCATACCGTGCTGCTGATAACGATGATCCATAACCGGCTGCGTCTGCTGCTGCTGTTTGTTGGTCACCAGGGTAATTTCAGGACGTTTGTCCATGCCAATACCGGTAGCCACGACGGTTACGCGCAGTTCATCGTTCATTTCCGGATCGAGAGACGTACCGATCACCACGGTCGCGTTATCAGAGGCGAAGGCGCGAATGGTGTTACCCACGGTTTCAAACTCGTCCAGACGCAGATCGAAGCCAGCCGTGATGTTTACCAGCACGCCGCGCGCGCCAGAAAGGTCGATGTCTTCCAGCAGCGGGCTGGAAATCGCCATTTCTGCTGCTTCTTCCGCACGGTCTTCACCGCAGGCAACGCCGGAACCCATCATCGCGTAGCCCATTTCGGACATCACGGTGCGCACGTCGGCGAAGTCGACGTTCATCAGGCCCGGACGGGTGATCAGCTCGGCGATACCCTGTACCGCGCCTTTCAGCACGTCGTTTGCGGCGCCGAAGGCGTCCAGCAGCGAAATACCGCGGCCCAGCACTTTCAGCAGCTTGTCGTTCGGGATAGTGATCAGCGAGTCAACGTGCTTGGATAACTCGGCAATACCCTGCTCGGCAAACGCCATGCGCTTTTTGCCTTCAAAATTAAACGGCTTGGTGACCACGGCAACCGTCAGGATACCCAAATCTTTTGCCACTTCTGCCACAACCGGCGCGGCGCCCGTACCGGTGCCGCCGCCCATGCCTGCGGCAATAAACACCATGTCCGCGCCTTCCAGCGCCTGACGCAGTGCTTCACGATCTTCTTCTGCGGAGTTACGGCCGACTTCGGGATTTGCCCCGGCGCCCAGACCTTTGGTGATACCGTTACCGATCTGGATGGTCTGACCCACCGCCGTTTTGCGCAGAGCCTGCGCATCGGTGTTGACGGCAAAGAACTCAACGCCTTCGATGCGCTCGCGCACCATATGCTCTACGGCGTTACCGCCGCCGCCGCCGACGCCGATGACTTTAATCACCGCGTCATTGGTTAATTCCATAGGTTCAAACATAATTTCTCTCCGTTATGTGCCTGTCGCCTGGAGATCATAAATAAGGCTAGCATGATCTCCTTTTATTAAAATTAAAACTCTTTTCTCAGCCAGCTGTTGATTCGCTTAAACCAGTTGCCCACCGAGCTTCTTTTTTCCACGTCGGCCTCACCGTTCAGGTGAGACTCTTTTCCATAGTGCAGCAGGCCTACCGCCGTTGAGTAGTAAGGCTCCTGCGCATAATCCGTCAGCCCGGTAATATTCAGCGGCTGTCCAATTCGCACCTGCGTGTGAAACACACGCTGGGCGCAGGCCGCTAAACCTTCAATTTGTGACGCGCCGCCGGTCAGAACAATGCCTGCCGCCAGATGATGCTTCACGCCCTGCTGGCGAAGCTGCTCCTGAAGTTGCAGGATCTCGTCATTCACCAGATTCAGTAATTCGGTATAGCGAGGTTCAATGACCTCAGCCAGCGTTTGCCGCTGCAAACTGCGCGGCGGGCGGCCGCCCACGCTTGGCACTTCAACGTTTTCATCCTTGCCGACAATCGAGCCGAGCGCGCAGCCATGACGAACCTTGATCGCCTCGGCATCGGTGGGCGGCGTACCGAATGCATAGGCGATATCGCTGGTGACCACGTTGCCCGCGTATGGGATCACTTTGGTATGACGCAGCGCGCCGCCGGTGTAAACCGCGATATCCATGGTGCCGCCGCCGACGTCGACCACACAGACGCCCAGCTCGCGTTCATCTTCTGTCAACACCGCAAAGCTTGAAGCCAGGCCGGCAAAAATCAGTTGGTCAACTTTCAGCCCGCATCGTTCAACGGCTTTGACGATGTTTTTCGCCATATCATTGTGGCAGGTAATCAGGTGCACTTTTGCCTGCATCCTCACGCCCGACAAACCCACCGGATTTTTAATGCCTTCCTGATAATCGATGGCGTATTCCTGTGGAATAACATGGAGAATTCGGTGCTCATCGCGCACGCGAACCGATTTAGCGGTATGCACCACGTTCTCCACATCTTCCTGAGTCACTTCTTCTTCCGAAATAGGAACCATCCCTATTTCGTTCTGGCAACTGATATGTTTCCCCGATAAAGCAAGGTAAACCGATGAGATCTGGCAGTCAGCCATCAACTCCGCCTGGTCGATCGCACGCTGCACGCACTTCACAACGGATTCCAGATCGTTTACGCCGCCTTTATCCATGCCGCGCGAAGGGCAGCTTCCCACGCCAATAATATTGACCATGCCATCGGGCAGAACCTCACCTACCAAAGCGGCGACCTTCGCAGTGCCGATTTCAAGTCCAACTACCAGTTTTCTGTCCGTCGCTTTGATCATTGTTGTTTAACCTGTGCCTGATTCTGTTCCTGTTTACTGTCAGTTTTCTCAAGGGGCGCTGGCGCCCAACCTACTGCCGCGCCAGAGTCGTACCGCAGGTCAACGTAGCTGATTCGCTTGTTTTCCGCCTGCGCCTGCTGTTGCAGCGAAGGATACAGCTGGGTAAAACGCTTCAGCCGCTTCATATCGTCATTTCGTCCCAGCTCAAGGCGGATGTCATCGTCCAACACCAGTTGCCAGGATCGCCGCGCGGTCATTGAGGCCACTTTCAGTTTAAGTTTGCTGGCAGCCAGCGCATCACGCATCTGGTGGTAACCTGCCAGCACTTCTGCTTCGCTGCCTTCCGGCCCGTGAAGCATCGGCATCGCCTCTTTGCCAAGATGGCTGGCCGGCACGCTGAAGGATTTCCCTTCGGCGTCAACCATATGCAAATCATTCCACCGTGCGACCGGCACATACTCCACCAGATGAATCTTCAGCTCGTCCGGCCACTGTTTGCGCACGCTCACCTGCTGGATCCACGGCAGCCGTTCAATCTGCTGCTGAATCACATCCACATCCTGCGACATGAAGGTGCCCGGCGCGCCAAGCGACAATATCGCCTGGCGAATGTCATCGTGCGTGGTGTAGTGCATCTGCCCGGTGACGACCAGCCTGGAAAGCGGCAGCCTTGAGGCATCGTTCATCCACTTCACCACGACCAGCCCGCCCGCGACCATCACGCCCAGCACCATCATTAAAAAGATGATGCCTGCCAGCCGCGAGCCATTGCTCCTGCCGGAACGCGCTTTTTCCTGCGCTTCGCGGTTACGAACGTTCAGAGCCGCCTGGGACATATCAGTCGGCCAGCTCCAGAATGCGCGCAACCAGCTGCGGGAAGCTCATGCCGGCTTGCTTCGCCGCCATCGGCACCAGGCTGTGGCCGGTCATACCTGGCGAGGTATTGACCTCAAGCAGATAAAACTGGCCGTCGTCGCCCATCATTACGTCCACGCGGCCCCAGCCGCTACAGCCCAGCGCGCGCCAGGCATCAGTGACGATGGTACTGAGCACTGACTCCTGTTCTGCACTCAGGCCGCTCGGACAGAAGTATTGAGTATCGTCAGAAAAGTATTTTGCTTCATAGTCATAGAACTCAGAAATCACCTGGATGCGAATAGAAGGCAGGATTTCATCGCCAATGACGGCAACGGTGTATTCCGGGCCGCTTAAAAATGCCTCAATTAACACCTCGTCGTCGTGGCGGAACGCTTCATCCAGCGCCGCCTGAAGCGCGTCAGCATGATTAACGCGGGTGATACCCACGCTGGAGCCTTCACAGCTCGGCTTAACGAACAGCGGCAGCCCCAGCGCCGCGATGCGCGCGCGGGCCTCCTCGTTCAGACCGGCGTTCATTTCATCACGCGTGATTGCCACATAGGGGGAAACGGGCAGTCCGCAGCCCTGCCAGAGCAGTTTGGTGCGCAGTTTATCCATGGTGATGGCTGATGCCATTACGCCGCTGCCGGTGTAGGGAATAGCGAGAAACTCCAGCACGCCCTGGAGCGTGCCGTCTTCGCCGCCGCGACCGTGAAGTGCGATAAAGGCTTTGTCGAAGCCCTCTTCTTTCAGGCGCATTACCGGAAAATCGCGAATATCGACCGCTTGCGCGTCAATACCCGCTTCAATCAGTCCGGCCAGCACGGCGTTGCCTGACATCAACGAAACGTCGCGTTCGGCAGAGGTGCCACCCAGCAAAACAGCTACTTTCTCAGCCATGATGTTCCCCTTCAGTTGTCTGTGGTTGTAACTTAAGGTCTGCCAGCCGACGCGCAATACGTCCCACGTTTCCGGCGCCCTGCACCAGGATCAAATCGTTACCGGAGAGCTTCGGCGCCAGCATGTCGGGTACCGCCTCGTGATCGGAAACCAGGATCGGATCGACCTTTCCGCGGCCGCGAATGGTGCGGCAAAGCGAGCGGCTGTCCGCACCGGGTATCGCCGTTTCTCCGGCGGAATACACGTCCAGCATCAGCAGCACGTCAACCTGAGAGAGCACGTTAGCGAAATCGTCATACAGGTCGCGGGTGCGCGTATAGCGATGCGGCTGGAAAATCATCACCAGTTGCTTATCCGGCCAGCCCGCGCGCGCTGCTTTGATCGTTGCATCCACCTCGGTGGGATGATGGCCGTAGTCATCAACCAGCATCGCCGTGCCCGCGTTACCGTTGACGTCGACGATCGGATATTCACCAAGGAAATCGAAGCGACGGCCGGTGCCCTGAAAGCTCTCCAGCGCGCTGAGGATCTCGTCGTCTTCAATACCTTCTTCCGTCGCCACCGCCACCGCTGCCGCGGCATTCAGCGCATTATGTCGCCCTGGCGCATTGAGCGTAACGTGCATTAGCGGCTTATCGAGCCGCGCCAGCGTGAAATGCCCCTGCGCGCCGTGCTGCTCATAGCTGGCAATACGCACATCGGCGTCTTCGCTAAAACCGTACGTGGTGACCTGACGCCCAACGCGCGGGATCAGATCGCGAATCACCGCGTCGTCAACGCACAATACCGCACGCCCATAAAACGGCAGATTGTGCAGAAAATTAATAAACGTCTGCTTCAGATTTTCGAAGTCGCCCTGGTAGGTATCCATATGATCGGCTTCAATATTCGTGACAATCGCCACCATCGGTTGCAGATGCAGAAACGAGGCGTCGCTTTCATCAGCTTCCGCAATCAGGTAGCGGCTGCTACCAAGGCGCGCGTGCGTGCCTGCGGCTTTGACCAGTCCGCCGTTAACGAAGGTAGGATCCAGACCGCCTTCCGCATAAATACTGGACACCATCGCCGTGGTGGTGGTTTTGCCGTGCGTTCCGGCAACGGCGATGCCGTGACGAAAACGCATCAGTTCCGCCAGCATCTCGGCGCGGCGGATCACCGGAATGCGCGCCTCACGGGCCGCAACAATTTCCGGGTTATCCTGCGATACCGCGGTGGAGACCACCACCACGCTGGCGTCGCTGACGTTTTCCGGGCGATGGTTGAAATAGATCGTCGCGCCCAGGCCGCTCAAATGCTGCGTCACCGCGTTAGGCGCCAGATCTGAACCGCTGATTTCATAGCCTTCGTTGGCCAACACTTCGGCAATACCGCCCATGCCGGCACCGCCGATGCCGACAAAGTGGATGTGCCGGACGCGACGCATCTCGGGCACAATAGAACGCAGTTTCGCCAATTGTTGAATATTCATCTTTTTTGCCTGTCAGTGCGTTAGCGCACCGTTTTGTCCCCACCGGGATGGGGAAACACCTATGGAGGCCGGTTTGTCCGGCATCTGCCTTTCTTTTATAACGCTGCGGCGCTGACTTCTGCCGCAACGCGTTCGGTCGCATCGGGAATCGAGGCTGCTCTGGCGTTGATCGCCATAGCCAGCAGCGTTTGTCGATCCCAACCGGCCAGCGTTTCCGCAACTGCGTTCGCCGTAAACTGCGGCTGCTCAAAAATTTTTGCCGCGCCTGCCTGCTCAAGCGGCAGCGCGTTCCAGTACTGTTGACGATCTTTATGCTGAAAAGGCACAAAAATCGCCGGTAAGCCTGCGACGGCTACTTCACTGACGGTCAACGCGCCGGATCGACACACCACCACATCGGCCCAGGCGTAGGCTTCTGCCATATCGTCGATAAACTCGGTGACGCGATGCTGCGTCTGGTTTACCTGCGCGTAAGCCTGATTCACGCTCGCCAGCGCGCCCTTCCCTACCTGATGCCAGAGCGTGATGGTATCGCCCAATTGCGCGGCCACCTGCGGCAGGGTTTGGTTCAGTACGCGCGCGCCCTGGCTGCCGCCAATGACCAGCACGCGTATCGGGCCGACACGCCCTGCCAGACGCGTTTGCGGCGCGGGCAGCGCCAGCACGTCAACGCGAACCGGGTTGCCCACCACGTCGGCGTGGGGAAACGCGCCCGGAAATGCCTGCATCACTTTTTTCGCGATTTTCGCCAGCCATTTGTTAGTCAGGCCCGCAATGCCGTTCTGCTCATGCAGCACCACAGGGATCCCGCAGCTCCAGGCCGCCAGGCCGCCAGGGCCGGACACGTAACCGCCCATGCCCAGCACCACATCCGGCTGGTACGCCTTCATGATGGCGCGGGCCTGGCGTACGGCGGTAAAAATCCTTACCGGCGCGGCCAGCAGCGCTTTCAGTCCCTTACCGCGCAAGCCGCTGATGCGTATAAAATCGATGTCGATGCCGTGCTTCGGCACTAAATCGGCTTCCATACGATCTGCGGTGCCCAGCCAGCGAACCTGCCAGCCCTGCGCCATCAGGTGGTGCGCAACCGCCAGCCCCGGGAAAACGTGTCCGCCGGTTCCGCCCGCCATCACCATCAGTCGCTTCCCTGTCATCGAGTCCCCCGCGTAAACGCCTGCGCGCGCGCCAGTCGCGTTTCATAATCTATACGTAGTAAAAATACGATGGCGGTCGACATAATAATCAGGCTCGATCCACCGTAACTGATCAGCGGCAGCGTCAGGCCTTTCGTCGGCAGCATGCCCGCCGCCGCGCCGACGTTAACCAGCGCCTGGAAACTGAACCATACGCCGATTGAACAGCCCAAAAAGCCGGAAAAACGCTGGTCGATTTCCAGCGCGCGTCGGCCGATGGACATCGCGCGAAAAGCGACGAAGAATACCATCAAAAGCGCCAAAACCACACCGATATAACCCAGTTCTTCCCCGATAATCGAGAAGATAAAGTCGGTATGCGCTTCGGGCAGATACTCCAGTTTTTGTACGGAGTTGCCCAGCCCCTGGCCCCACAATTCACCGCGGCCAAAGGCCATCAGCGACTGCGTAAGCTGGTAGCCGCTGCCGAACGGGTCATCCCACGGATTCCAGAACGACGTCACACGACGCATACGGTACGGTTCGGCAATAATCAGCAGTATCACGGCAAAAATACCGGAGCCGATAATCGCCAGAAACTGCCACAGTTTTGCACCGGCGAGGAACAGCATCGCCAGCGTGGTGACAAACAGCACCACCACCGTACCGAGATCCGGCTGCGCCAGCAGCAGCACCGCCAGCACCACCATCACGCCCATCGGTTTACAGAAGCCCCAAAAGTTATTGCGAACCTCTTCCACCTTGCGCACCAGATAGCTGGCCAGGTAACAAAACAGCGACAGCTTTGACAGCTCAGCAGGCTGAATACGCAGCGGCCCGAGCGCAATCCAGCGCGATGCGCCGTTAACCGAACTGCCGACCACCAGCACAATCAATAACATCACCACCGTTACCAGCAGCATGATGTTGCTGTAGCGCTGCCAGAAATCCATCGGGATGCGCAGCGTGACCATCGCCATACCCAGCGCCAGCACCAGATAGAACGCATCGCGTTTGGCAAAAAAGAACGGATCGTCCGACAGTCTCTGCCCGACCGGCATCGATGCCGACGTCACCATCACAAAGCCAATCACCGCCAGGCCGATGGTCAGCCAGAGCAGCGTGCGATCGTACAAAACCATCGAGCTGGCGTCGCTCTCGCGCGAGCCCATCACCCACTCTTTCAGACGATTCGTGAAACCACTCGCCAGGCTCATACCACGTATATTCATCAGCCAAGCTCCTTCGCCAGGCGCGTAAAGACATCGCCGCGCTGCTCAAAGTTCTTGAACTGGTCGAGGCTGGCGCAGGCGGGCGACAGCAGCACCATATCGCCTGGCTTCACCTGCGCGGCAATTTGCGTCATCGCCTCGGCCAGCGTTTCCGTCTGTACGGCGATATCCGGGCGCAGCGCGGCCAGCGCCTCGCGATCGCGACCAAAGCACCAAGTGCGCACGTTATCGGTCAGAAACGGCGCCAGCGCGCTGAAGTCAGCCGACTTACCGTCGCCGCCGAGCAGCAGCCACAGCGTGCCCTGCACCTGTAACCCCTTCAGCGCGGCTTCGGTACTGCCCACGTTGGTGGCTTTGGAATCGTTGATCCAGCGCACGCCATTGTGCTCCCAGGCAAGCTGAAAACGGTGCGCCAGACCGCTAAACGTGGTCAGCGCCTTCAGGCTGCTGGCGCGCGGCAGGCCAACCGCATCCGCCAGCGCCAGCGCGGCGAGCGCGTTAGTAAAATTATGCTGCCCGGTGAGCGCCATTTCTGCCGTGTTCAGCACCTTCTCGCCCTTCACCCGCAGCCAGATGTTTCCCTGCTGCCGGTTCAGATGATAATCGCCCACGTCCACACCAAAACTGACGCAGCGCGCATCCGCGCCGCGCACCGGCATGGTCATGGCATCATCGGCATTCACCACGCAAACCGCTGCCTGCTCGTAGATGCGCAGCTTCGCGGCGCGGTACTGCTGCATTCCGAGCGGATAGCGATCCATATGATCTTCGGTCACGTTCAGCAGGGTGGCTGCCGCCGCCTGCAAACTGTGGGTGGTTTCAAGCTGGAAGCTCGACAGTTCCAGCACGTAAAGCTGTGCCGGCGTATCCAGCAGCGTCAGCGCAGGCAGGCCGATGTTGCCGCCGACGCCCACCTGCCAGCCCGCGGCCTTCGCCATTTCGCCAACCAGCATGGTCACGGTGCTTTTGCCGTTAGAACCGGTAATGGCGACAATGGGCGCCTGCGCTTCGCGGCAGAACAGTTCGATATCGCCAACAATCTCCACGCCCGCTTCCGCCGCCGCCGCCAGCGACGGATGCGCCAGCGCCATGCCGGGGCTGGCAACAATCAGGTCGGCGTTCAGCAGCCAGTCGTCGTTGATCGATCCCAGCCAGCACTCAATGTTTTCCGGCAGTTTGTTCAGGCCTGGCGGCGCGACGCGGGTATCCACCACGCGCGGCGTAACGCCACGCGCTAAAAAGAAATCAACGCAGGAGAGGCCGGTCAGCCCCAGCCCGATGATGACAACTTTTTTACCCTGATAGTCGGCCATTGTTTACCGTACCTTCAGCGTTGCCAGGCCAATCAGCACCAGCATCAGTGAAATAATCCAGAAGCGCACGATCACGCGCGGTTCCGGCCAGCCCTTCAGTTCATAGTGATGGTGAATAGGCGCCATGCGAAAAATGCGCTGCCCGCGCAGTTTGAAGGAGCCTACCTGAAGGATCACCGACAGCGTTTCCACCACAAACACACCGCCCATAATCAGCAGTAAAAACTCCTGACGCAGCAGCACGGCGATGGTGCCCAGCGCGCCGCCCAGCGCCAGTGAACCGACATCACCCATAAACACCTGCGCCGGATAGGTGTTAAACCACAAGAAGCCAAGCCCGGCGCCGACAATGGCGGTACAGACAATCACCAGCTCGCCCGCATGGCGCAGGTAAGGAATATGCAGATAGCCAGCAAAATTCATATTGCCGGTGGCCCATGCCACCAGCGCAAAGCCCGCCGCCACGAAAACGGTAGGCATAATCGCCAGGCCATCCAGCCCGTCGGTCAGGTTGACCGCGTTGCTGGTGCCGACGATCACAAAGTAGGTCAACAGCAGGTAGAGCAGGCCAAGCTGCGGCATCACGTCCTTAAAAAACGGCACAACCAGCTCAGTGGCTGGCGTATCTTTCCCGACGATGTACATCACAAAAGCAACCGCCAGGGCGATCACCGACTGCCAGAAGTATTTCCAGCGCGCGATAAGCCCTTTGGTGTCTTTGCGCACCACTTTGCGGTAGTCGTCGATAAAGCCAATGATGCCGTAACCTACCAGCACAAACAGCACGCACCAGACGTAGGGGTTGGACGGATAGGCCCACATCAGTACGGAAATGGTAATGGAAAACAGGATCATAATGCCGCCCATCGTCGGCGTGCCGCGCTTGCTGAAGTGCGACTCCGGGCCGTCGTTACGCACCACCTGGCCGAAAGACATCTCCTGAAGACGCACAATCATGCGCGGCCCCATCCACAGCGAAATAAACAGCGCGGTCAGCAGGCTGACAATGGCGCGAAACGTCAGATACGAAAAGACGTTGAAGCCCGAATAAAAAGTGACCAGATGTTCGGCCAGCCAGACTAGCATGTTCCTTTCTCCTTTAAGCTCTGTACTACCTGCTCCATGGCGGCACTACGTGAACCTTTCACTAAAATGGTGATATCGGCATGGGTCGCCAACAGCGCGCGTAGACGCGTAACGGCGGACGGTTTATCGGCAAAATGCTCGCCGCTGCCGCTGGCCTCACTGATAAGCCTGCTCAGCACGCCAACGCTCACCACCCAGTCAATCCCCGCCTTGCGTGCAGCCATGCCCACCTCGCGATGGCAGGCTTCGGCATCGGCGCCCAGTTCCCCCATGTCGCCCACCACCAGCACGCGAAATCCCGGCATATCGGCCAGAACCTGTACCGCTGCGGTCATCGAACCCACATTGGCGTTATAGGTGTCATCCAGCAGCAGCTTGCCCCGGGCAAGCTGAACCGGAAAAAGCCGCCCCGGCACCGCTTTCAATGCAGACAGACCATGTTGCACCGCACTGAGCGGGGCATCGACCGACAGCGACAGCGCGGCGGCGGCCAGCGCGTTGGCAATGTTGTGACGGCCCGGCAGCGGCAGATGAATATCCACCTCGCCCACCGGCGTGCTCATCACAAACGCCGTACCGCTGGCGGAAATACGCACGTTTGACGCAGAGAAATCGCTTTCGCCCTGCGCCGAGAAGCGCCAGACGCGTTTGCCGTCCAACAGAGGCTGCCAGTTCGGCAGATCATTGCTTTCGTCGTTAATAATCGCCGTGCCGTTAACCGACAGACCTTCAAAAATTTCGCCTTTCGCTTTCGCCACGCCAGCCAGCGAGCCAAAGCCTTCCAGATGCGCCGCCGCCAGATTATTAATCAGCGCGGTTTCAGGGCGCGTGATGGCGGTGGTAAAGGCAATTTCACCCTGATGATTGGCGCCGAGTTCAATAACCGCATAGCGATGTTGATCATCCAGACGCAGCAGCGTGAGCGGCACGCCAATATCGTTATTAAAGTTACCGGCGGTAAAGAGCGTTTCGCCACATTCGCGCAGGATTGCGGCGGTCATCTCTTTCACTGAGGTTTTTCCGGAGGACCCCGTCAGCGCCACTACCCGCGCCGTTGACTGCTGACGCACCCAGCCCGCAAGCTGCGCCAGCGCAACGCGGGTATCTGTGACAACGACCTGCGGCACCGCGACTTGTAAGTGCTTACTGACCAACAGCGCTGCCGAACCGGCGGCAATCGCATCGCCGACAAATTCATGCGCATCGAAACGCTCGCCCTTCAGGGCAATAAACAGGCAGCCTGCGGTGGCCGCGCGCGTATCGGTCGTCACCGCGTTGAACGTCAGGTCACCGCCGAAAAGCGTGCCGCGGGTCACTTCCGCCAGCGTTTGCAGGGAAAGCGCGATCATGCCATTACCCCCAGTAAACGCGCGACCGTCACCCGGTCGGAGTAGTCCAGCCGACGGTTGCCGACAAGCTGATAATCTTCATGGCCTTTACCGGCCACCAGGACGATATCCCCTTCCTGCGCCTGCATGACCGCGTTAGTGACCGCTTGCGCACGTCCGGCCACCACGCGGGCGCGGCCGCCGTCCATAAAACCGCTAAGGATGTCGGCAACGATAGCCGCCGGATCTTCGCTGCGCGGATTGTCGTCGGTAATAACGACCACGTCCGCAAACTGCTCAGCGATAGCGCCCATCAGCGGGCGCTTACCTTTATCGCGATCGCCGCCGCAGCCAAAGACGCACCACAGCGTGCCTTTGCAGTGCAGCCGCGCCGCCTGAAGCGCCTTTTCCAGCGCGTCCGGCGTGTGTGCATAATCGACCACCACCGTGGGTTTACCCGGAGCGGAAAAGACTTCCATGCGCCCGGTAACAGGCTGAAGCTGCTGGCCGGTCGCCACCAGCGAAGCCAGCGGATAGCCCAGCGCCAGCAGCGTGCTCAGCGCCACCAGCAAATTACTGACGTTGAAGGCACCCATCAGGCGGCTTTCGATTTCACCAAAGCCCCAGCTGGAGTCAAATCGTACGGTCGCGCCGTTGTCGTGATACACCACGTCAACGGCCTTGAGCCAGCGCCCCCGACAGCCGGCCTGGAGATTGTTCTCCATCGTTACCGCCACGGCGTCCGGCAGTTTTTCCAGCCAGCGGCGGCCGGTTTCATCGTCAGCGTTGACGATCGCCTGGGCCACCAGGTGCTCGGAGAAAAGCAGCCATTTAGCGGATTCGTAATGCGCCATATCGCCGTGATAATCCAGGTGATCGCGGCTGAGATTGGTAAAAGCGGCAGCGGCGAACGGCAGCGCGGCCACGCGATGCTGAACCAGACCGTGCGAGGAGATTTCCATCGCCGCCAGCGTGGCGCCCTGTTCGACCAGCGAGCTCAGGGTCTGCTGCACGTCAACGGCGGAACCGGTCGTGTTCTCAGCGGGCTGCAACTGGCCGTAAAGACCATTGCCTACAGTACCCATCACCGCGCCCGTTTCACCCAACAGAGTGGCCCACTGCGCCAGCAGCTGCGTAGTGGTGGTTTTGCCGTTCGTCCCGGTCACGCCTATCAACCGCAGCTTTTCGCCAGGCTGCTGGTAGAAACGGCCTGCCAGCGCGGAAAGGCGCTGAGAAAGCTGCGCCAGCCAGATCACCGGCACGCCGTGAAGGTGGGTAATGCTGCCGTCTTCCGCTTCGCCTTCAGCTTCTGCCACCACGGCTGCAACGCCCTGCGCAATGGCCTGCGGAATAAAACGGCGACCGTCCGCCGCGTGGCCTTTTATCGCCACAAAGAGATCGCCGGACGCCGCAACACGGCTGTCCAGAATCATTTCGCTGAGCGGCAGCGAAGGTGCGCCAGGCACCCACGGCGCCAGCAGGTCGCGCAGGTTACGAACGGTCACTCGATCTCTCACTTCTGTTATCTACCATCTCATTTTTATCCACAGGGCCCGCTGGCGGCAGCGCATCAGGCTCGACGTTCATGGTGCGCAGCACGCCACCCATGATCGCGCCAAAAACAGGCGCGGAAACCGCACCGCCATAATATTTCCCCGCCTGCGGATCGTTGATAACCACCACCAACGCAAAGCGGGGACGACTCGCCGGCGCAACGCCCGCGGTGTAAGCAATGTATTTGTTGACGTAGCGCCCATCCGGCCCGACCTTTTTTGCAGTGCCGGTTTTTATAGCAATACGATACCCTTTGATCGCCGCCTTTACGCCGCCGCCGCCGGGCAGCGCAACGCTTTCCATCATGTGCATCACGGTGCGAACAAGGCTCTCCGGGAAGATGCGCTGACCCGCAACCGGCGGATCAACTTTGGTAATCGACAGCGGACGATAAACGCCATAGCTGCCGATCGTGGCGTAGACTCGCGCTAACTGTAACGGCGTTACCATTAGCCCATAGCCGAAAGAGAAGGTGGCCCTCTCTATGTCAGACCACCGTTGTTTTTGAGGATATAAGCCACTGCTTTCTCCGACCAACCCCAAATTGGTCGCCTTACCCAATCCAAAGCGCGCGTAGGTTTCTACCAGCGCTGAGGAGGGCATCGCTAACGCCAGCTTTGAAACGCCAACGTTACTCGATTTTTGCAAAACCCCGGTCAGGGTCAGTTCGTTGTAGCGCGCCACGTCTTTGATTTCATGGCCGTTGACGCGATACGGAACGGTATTCAGTACGGTATTTTCTTTCACCACGCCGCGCTGAAGCGCGGTCATCACCACCATCGGTTTTACCGTGGAACCGGGTTCGAAGATGTCGGTAATTGCCCGGGTGCGCATGACGTCTTTGGTGGTGCCGGTCAGGTTATTCGGGTTATAGGCCGGGCTGTTCGCCATTGCCAGCACTTCGCCGGTGTTCACATCCACCAGTACCGCCGTGCCGGATTCTGCTTTGTTGAACGCCACAGCGTTGTTTAACTCGCGGTAAACCAGCGCCTGAAGACGCTCGTCAATGCTCAGCGCCAGGTTATGGGCAGCGCGGCTGTCCACCGACGAGATATCCTCGATCACCCGGCCGAAACGATCTTTACGCACCGTTCGTTCGCCAGGCTTGCCGGTCAGCCACTTATCAAAGCTCTTTTCAACGCCTTCAATGCCCTGACCGTCGATATTGGTGAAGCCGATCAGATGCGATGTCACCTGCCCTGCCGGATAGTAACGGCGCGACTCTTCGCGCAGAAAGATGCCGGGAAGCTTCAGTTTTTTGATGTAGTCGCCAATGGCGGGATTGACCTGACGCGCGAGATAAACGAAGCGGCCGTTCGGGTTGGCGTTCACGCGAGCGGCAAGCTGATCCAGAGGAATTGAAAGCGCGTCGGAGAGCGCTTTCCAGCGGCTGTCCAGCGTGATACCGCCTTTATCATGCAGCTCTTTAGGATCGGCCCAGATAGCATTTACCGGCACGCTGACCGCCAGCGGACGACCTGCGCGATCGGAGATCATCCCGCGCGCGGTAGGTACTGCCTGCACGCGCAGCGAACGCATATCGCCTTCGCGGACCAGCTTGTCCGGGTTGATCACCTGAAGATAGGCCATACGCGCCAGCAGTCCGAAAAGCGCCAGTAAAATCCCGCAGCAAATCAACGCAAAACGCCAGCTCACAAAGCTGGCCTGATCTTCCGGTCGTTTTAACTTCAACGTCTTAGCTGCGGCTTTCATTCACTCTCTCAGGGCTGAACCACAATATTTTCCTGCGATGGATCGACATGCTGCATTTGTAGCTTGTCAGTTGCCGTCCTCTCTACCCGGCTGTGATCGCCGAGCGCATTTTCTTCCAGGATCAGGTTACGCCATTCGATATCCAGCGCATCACGCTCCAGCACCAGCTGTTCCCGCTGCGCGGTAAGCAGGCGGGTTTTGTGCGCGGTTGTCACCACCAGCAACGCCGAAACCAGTACGGCGACGGTAAGGATCAGCGCGATCTTGCCGTGACGCAGCAGATCGCCACCGATCACGGTGGGCAGGCTGTGGCGCTCGTTGCCAATCATGACGCGGTTCTCTCTGCAATACGCAGCACCGAACTACGCGCGCGTGGGTTTTCCGCCACTTCTGCCTCGCCAGGCATCATTTTTCCCAACGTTTTCAGCTGACGGCCGCCGAGTTCGTTCAACTGCGCTTCGGTCATCGGCAAACCGGCCGGCACCTGCGGCCCGCGGCTCTGTTCGCGCATAAAGCGTTTTACAATGCGATCTTCCAGTGAGTGGAAACTGATAATCGACAGTCGACCTTCCGGCGCCAGTACCGTTACCGCGCCTTTCAACGCCTGTTCGATCTCTTCCAGTTCGCTATTGACCCAGATGCGGATTGCCTGAAAACTGCGCGTCGCGGGGTGTTTGTACTTATCTTTTACCGGCGTGGCGGCGTAGATAACGTCGGCCAGCTCTTTGGTGCGCGTCATGGGCTGTTCACGGTTGCGCTCAACGATGGCGCGCGCAATGCGTTTGGCAAAGCGCTCTTCGCCAAAGGTTTTGAGCACAAACGCGATATCGCTCTCTTCCGCCTGAAGCAGCCACTGCGAGGCAGACAGCCCTTTTGTCGGGTCCATACGCATATCCAACGGCCCGTCGCGCATAAAAGAAAATCCGCGTTCGGCGTCATCAAGCTGGGGTGAAGAGACGCCGAGATCCAGCAGGATCCCGTTTACTTTCCCGCTGAGGCCGCGCGCTTCAACGTAGTCAGCAAGCGCAGAAAAGGGACCGTGGATAATTGTGAAGCGGGGATCGGTAATGTGAGCGGCGGCGGCGATAGCCTGCGGATCGCGATCAATAGCGTAGAGATGTCCCTCCGCGCCCAGACGCGAAAGAATCAGTCGCGAGTGGCCCCCTCGTCCAAAGGTGCCATCGATATAGATGCCGTCGGGTTGGATATTGAGGCCGTTTACCGCCTCGTCCAACAGCACCGTGGTGTGATTATAATTTGCCTGCATAGCTATAGTGACAAGTCCTGTAAGCGCTCAGACAACGGCTCCTGAGTCGTTTGCTCTGCGTCAATATCCTCCCTGACCTGTTGATACCATGTCTGTTCATCCCACAATTCAAATTTGTTGAACTGCCCGACCAGCATCACTTCTTTAGTCAGATTCGCATGCTGGCGCAGCGTGCCTGCCACCAGCAATCGACCTGCATTATCCATCTGGCATTCGCTGGCATGCCCCAGCAGCAGACGCTGCACCCGGCGCTCAGCAGGATTCATGCTGGATAAACGCGCCAGTTTACGTTCGATAATTTCCCACTCCGGGAGGGTGTAAAGCAGCAGGCATGGCTGATGAAGGTCAATGGTGCATACCATTTGCCCCTGCGCTTCCTCAATCAGCGTTTCGCGATAGCGTGTTGGAACGGCCATACGCCCTTTGCTGTCGAGGTTGACTATCGTTGCCCCACGGAACATGCCAGCCTCGCCCTCTTTTCACCACTTTACACCACAAAATCCCACCTGGAGAGTGTACGGAGCGAGGGAAATCATTGTCAAGCGACAGCGACGGTCTGAAAGGATTATTTCTTCACTAATTTAAAATGCGATGAGATAAAAAGAGGACGAAACTTTTGGGAAATTAAAATTAAGCTAATGAATAAAGATAAAAAAAACCAAAAATTTTTATTTAAACCCAAATATGTCACTTTCTGACGACAAGAAAATTCATTACTGACTTTGCGAGGCGCGCTGCATTTTAGGGTATTTCTGGTTTTCAGGCCAGTCTGAACGCGCATCCGTTGTGAAGCGGCTTACTCTTGTCCTAAACATTTAATAATTTTGACGCTTTTAAATGTAAGAAACTCTTCTTCAATGAAAAAAACGTTGCCATTACAGATAATCCGGAAATGAATATTAACAAATAGCGTTGAATAACTGGTTTTACGTACAGATAAAAGACCGACAAAATATGATTCAAACTAAAAAAGACGGGATGACCGTCTTTTTTATAAAAACATTAACGCTGCGTGTCGCGAAAAGCCTAACCGGACTTTCGGCTGAGTCTTCCACGTTGATAGAGATTACGACGAATTCGGGTTAATCCTGGTTTTGGTCTGCGCGGTTCATCAAGGCTGGCTAACACGAGCTCAAGTACGCGCTCCGCCACGTCCCGATGCCGCTGCGCCACGGCAAAAACCGGGCACTCAAGGAAGTCGAGCAGTTCGTGATCGCCGAAGGTGGCAATCACCAGATCGGTGGGCAGTCGCCCTTCCCGCTTCAGCGTGATATCCATGACGCCCTGCAACAGGCCAAACGAGGTGGTGAACAGCGCGTCAGGCATGGCGTGCGTCTCAAGCCATTTTTCAAACAGCGCCGCCGCCGCGCTGCGTTCAAAGCTGTTAGCATAAATGAAGTCCTGCTGACGTTCGTCTCCTTCCCACGCCTCACGAAAGCCCATTTCCCGCAGGAAGCTTACCGACAGCTCCGGTAACGCGCCCAGAAACAACACATTTTTTATCGGTTGCTTACGCAGTTCCGCCGCCAGCGTATTCGCATCTTCCTGGTCGGCGCCGACAACGCTGGTAAAGTGTTCACGATCTAACGCGCGATCCAAAGCAATAATGGGCAGCGAGTCGTTGATCCAGCGCTGGTAAAAAGGATGTTCCGGCGGCAATGAGGTGGAAACAATAATGGCATCCACCTGGCGCTGAAGCAGATGCTCAACGCAGCGCATTTCGTTATCCGGCTGATCTTCCGAACAGGCGATCAGAAGCTGATAACCGCGCTGCCTTGCCTGACGTTCGAGATAATTCGCGATCCGTGTATAGCTGGTATTCTCCAAATCGGGGATAACCAGACCGATAGAGCGCGTTCGTCCGGCGCGCAAACCTGCGGCAACCGCATTGGGATGGTAATTATGCTCTCTCACCACCGCCATGACTTTTTCGACGGTTTTATCACTGACGCGATACTGTCTGGCTTTACCGTTAATAACGTAGCTGGCCGTGGTGCGCGATACTCCGGCAAGGCGCGCAATTTCATCCAGTTTCACAATAACCCCACGCTGGCACCTTTCTGGCGCAAAAAATAGCCGCATTACGACTATGGATAAAACATTTGTAACATCTAACAGCAGATCAGTTTAGCGAGCAACTGCTTTCGCGTTTTTGCCGCCTCAGACGAAGGGGATTGTATCTCAGCGTCATGGATGACGGATGCCGCCCGGATCAAAAACAGGAACCGCGGCGGCGGTTCCTGTTTGACGCATTGAGTACAGTGCGGCGCGCATTCACGCAGACGGTTTAACGCATAATGCGATCGCCGCGCGCCACGCCCACGACGCCCGAACGCGCCACTTCCACAATCTCCGCCACGTCACGTACGGCGGTGAGAAATGCGTCCAGCTTGTCGCTGGTGCCGGCCAGCTGAACCGTATACAACGACGGCGTGACGTCGACAATCTGCCCGCGAAAAATTTCGGTGCTGCGCTTCACCTCTTCGCGACCGTAGCCGGTCGCCTGAATTTTCACCAGCATGACTTCGCGCTCAACAAAGGCCCCCTGCCCCAGCTCGCTGACGCGCAGCACATCCACCAGCTTGTGAAGCTGCTTTTCGATCTGCTCCAGCACCTTCGCGTCGCCCACCGTCTGGATCGTCATGCGTGAAAGCGTCGGGTCGTCGGTCGGCGCCACGGTCAGGCTTTCAATGTTGTAACCCCGCTGGGAAAACAGCCCCACCACGCGGGATAATGCGCCGGATTCGTTCTCCAGCAGTACCGATAAAACACGACGCATAGTTAAGTCCTCTCCGTTTTGCTAAGCCACATTTCATCCATCCCGCCGCCGCGAATCTGCATCGGGTAAACGTGTTCGGTTCCGTCAACGTTCACGTCAACAAAGACCAGCCGTCCTTTTCCAACTTCTTCCAGCGCCTGCGCCAGTTTGCTTTCCAGTTCGTCAGGGTGATTGATGCCAATACCGACGTGACCGTAAGCTTCCGCCAGACGGACGAAATCAGGCAGCGACTGCATGTAAGACTGCGAATGGCGACCTGAATAGATCATGTCCTGCCACTGCTTTACCATACCGAGATAGCGGTTGTTAAGGCTCAGCACCAGCACCGGCAAATCATATTGCAGCGCGGTGGACAGCTCCTGAATGTTCATCTGAATGCTGCCATCGCCGGTAACGCAAATCACCGTCTCTTCCGGCAGCGCCAGTTTCACGCCCAGCGCCGCAGGCAGACCGAATCCCATCGTGCCGAGGCCGCCTGAGTTGATCCAACGGCGTGGTTTATCAAAGGGATAGTAAAGCGCAGCGAACATCTGGTGCTGCCCGACGTCCGAGGTCACGAAGGCGTCGCCGTGGGTCAGTTTCCAGATAGTTTCAATCACCGCCTGCGGTTTAATTTTCTCATGTCCCTGTTCAAAAGCGAGACACTGACGGGCGCGCCAGCCTTCAATTTTTTGCCACCAGTCGCGCAGGCTGTCGAAATCCTGCGTGTTGTCGCCCTGGGCAAGCAGCTCCAGCATCTGCGAAAGCGCCTGCTTCGCATCGCCAACGACAGGAATATCCGCCGCCACGGTTTTGGAAATAGACGTGGGATCGATATCAATATGCAGCACCGTTGCATCCGGGCAATATTTGGCCAGATTATTGGTGGTGCGATCGTCAAAACGCACGCCGACGGCAAAAATCACGTCTGCATTGTGCATCACCATATTGGCTTCATAGGTGCCGTGCATGCCCAGCATGCCCAGGCTCTGGCGGTGCGTGCCGGGGAAACCGCCAAGGCCCATTAACGAAGACGCGACCGGCAAATTCAGCGTTTCCACAATCTGGCGCAGCTCGTCATGGCATGACGCATTAATAACGCCGCCGCCAACGTAAATGACCGGCTGTTTGGCCGCAATCAGCGTTTGCAGTGCGCGTTTGATCTGGCCCTTGTGGCCCTGCGTCGTCGGGTTATACGAGCGCATACTGACGCTGTCGGGCCAGACGTAGGGCAGCTTATTGGCCGGGCTCATCATATCTTTTGGCAGATCGACCACCACCGGGCCGGGACGTCCGCTGGCCGCCAGCCAGAATGCTTTTTTTATAATGGCGGGCACATCTTCAGCGTGTTTAACCATAAAGCTGTGCTTCACCACCGGCCGGGAGATCCCAACCATGTCGCACTCCTGAAAGGCGTCATAGCCGATCAGCGTCGAGGGCACCTGGCCAGAAAGCACCACTAAAGGAATCGAATCCATATAGGCGGTGGCGATACCGGTAATGGCGTTAGTCGCGCCTGGGCCCGACGTCACCAACACCACGCCAACCTCGCCGGTGGCGCGCGCGTAGCCGTCGGCCATGTGCACGGCGCCCTGTTCGTGGCGCACCAGAATGTGATCGATTCCGCCGACTGTCTGAAGCGCGTCATAAATATCAAGAACGGCTCCGCCGGGATAGCCGAATACGTGTTTAACGCCCTGATCGATCAACGATCGAACGACCATTTCGGCTCCTGACAACATCTCCATTTTTGCCTCCAGGCTTTAAGGTGCTGATTTACCGGCAGAACAGCCGCCACGACGCGCAGCGGAAAGCCACCCGATAAGGTCAAAACCTGTGTTTATGCGAAGACTCAGGAACTCATTTCCCGAATCCGGGTACTGGGTTTAGCTATTTTTACGTAGAGTTGAGGAAATACCATAACCGTAGAAAAGTTGGCAGGCAAACACCACGCGGTAAGCAAGGATGCCTGTCGGCTCGCTATGGCACTGCTTTGGGATAAAAAATATCGGTAATTAAACCAGCCATCGCCGGTGAAAAAAGTGATTTGTTCTGCCGGTTAAATAAATATTAGTGTAATTGTTTTGTTAATAAAATAATTGACGAATTAACCGGCACGCGTACGTCTTAAAAAAGCGCCTTTTATCACATTATTACTGCGCGGCAGCTCCGGAACGGTCGCTGAATCCGCGCCCGAACGCCGTGCCGGGTTGACATCACCCCTGCGGATCAAGTATCAATAAAGCAACAGCATAATTTCTGAGGTTTGAATTAATGATTCGTTTTACCCGTCTACCAGGCCTACTACTTAACGCATCTCAACTGCGCGGTAGCCTTGTGGACGGAAACAGTCACTGATTCAGGTCCACAAACTTAAAAAACCCGCGCCACTGCGCGGGTTTTTTTTTGCTCGCGGCAAGGGCGACGCAACCACGACAAGGAATTAACCAATGAGCCAACAAGTGATTATTTTCGATACCACTCTGCGCGACGGTGAGCAGGCGTTGCAGGCCAGTCTGAGTGTAAAGGAAAAATTGCAGATTGCACTGGCGCTTGAGCGCATGGGCGTGGACGTGATGGAAGTCGGTTTTCCGGTCTCTTCACCGGGTGATTTCGAATCGGTGCAGACTATCGCCCGGCAGGTGAAAAACAGTCGCGTTTGTGCGCTTGCCCGCTGTGTGGATAAAGACGTCGATGCTGCTTACGAGGCGCTGCGCGTGGCGGACGCTTACCGTATTCATACGTTTCTGGCGACATCGCCGATGCATATCGCCACCAAACTGCGCAGCACCCTGCCAGAGGTGATTGAGCGCGCGGTGCGTACGGTAAAACGCGCGCGTAACTATACCAACGACGTGGAGTTCTCCTGTGAAGACGGCGGACGCACCCCCATCGACGATCTGTGTCGCGTAGTGGAAGCTGCAATCAACGCAGGCGCCACCACCATCAATATTCCTGATACCGTGGGCTATACGCTGCCGGACGAGTACAGCAACATCATCACCCAATTGATCAACCGCGTGCCGAACATTGATAAAGCGATTCTGTCGGTGCACACCCATGACGATTTGGGTATGGCGGTAGGCAACGCGATTGCCGCCGTGCAGGCAGGCGCACGCCAGGTAGAAGGTACGCTGAATGGCCTCGGCGAGCGCGCCGGCAACTGCGCGCTGGAAGAAGTCATCATGGCCATTAAAACCCGCAGCCAGTTGATGAACGTCCATACCGCGATCAACCACCACGAAATTTATCGTACCAGCCAGATTGTCAGTCAGATTTGTAATATGCCGATCCCGGCCAATAAAGCCGTCGTCGGCACCGGCGCGTTTGCCCACTCCTCCGGCATCCATCAGGACGGCGTGCTGAAAAACCGCGAAAACTACGAAATCATGACGCCGGAATCGATTGGACTGAACAAGATCCAACTGAACCTGACCTCTCGCTCCGGCCGCGCGGCGGTAAAACACCGCATGGATGAGATGGGTTACAAAGAGAATGACTACAGCCTGGATGCGCTGTATGACGCCTTCCTGAAGCTGGCGGACAAAAAAGGCCAGGTGTTTGACTACGATCTGGAAGCGCTGGCGTTTATTAATAAACAGAACGAGGAGCCGGAGCATTTCCGCCTGGACTATTTCAGCGTGCAGTCCGGCTCCAGCGTGATGGCAACCGCCTCGGTGAAACTGGTCTGCGGTGAAGAGATGAAATCCGAAGCGGCCACCGGCAACGGCCCGGTCGATGCGGTCTATCAGGCGATCAACCGCATTACCGAGTTTGACGCCGAACTGGTGACCTACCAGCTCACCGCGAAAGGCCAGGGCAAAGACGCGCTGGGTCAGGTGGATATCGTGGTCAACTATAACGGCCGCAAATTCCACGGCGTCGGTCTGGCGACGGACATCGTTGAATCATCTGCGAAGGCGATGATTAACGCGCTGAACAACATCTGGCGCTCTCGCCTGGTTGAGCAGGAACTGCAACGCAAATCTCAAGCCAAACAAAAGGAATCGGTGTAATGATGTCAAGGACTTACCATATTGCCATTCTGCCCGGCGACGGCATCGGCCCCGAAGTGATGGCGCAGGCCAGGAAGGTTCTGGACGCGGTGCGTCAGCGTTTCAACATGCGGATCACCACCAGCGACTATGACGTAGGCGGCATCGCCATCGATCGTCACGGTGAGCCGCTACCGAAGGCGACGGTGACGGGCTGCGAGCAGGCGGATGCCATTTTGTTTGGCTCGGTTGGCGGCCCAAAATGGGAGCACCTGCCGCCCGCTGCGCAGCCGGAGCGCGGGGCGCTGCTGCCGTTGCGTAAACATTTCAAGCTGTTCAGTAACCTGCGCCCGGCCAGTCTTTATCAGGGGCTGGAAGCGTTTTGCCCTCTGCGCAGCGATATCGCTGAACAGGGTTTTGATATCCTGGTGGTGCGCGAACTGACCGGCGGCATCTATTTTGGACAGCCCAAGGGCCGCGAAGGCAGCGGCCAGCACGAGCGCGCCTTCGATACTGAGGTCTATCACCGCTTTGAAATTGAGCGTATTGCGCGTATCGCCTTCGAATCCGCCCGCAAGCGCCGCAAAAAAGTCACCTCAATTGACAAAGCCAACGTGCTGCAATCGTCGATCCTCTGGCGTGAAATCGTCAGTGAAGTGGCCAGCGACTTCCCCGATGTCGAACTTAGCCACATGTATATTGATAACGCCACCATGCAGATGATCAAGGCGCCGTCGCAGTTTGACGTGGTGCTCTGTTCTAACCTGTTTGGCGACATTCTTTCCGACGAGTGCGCAATGATCACCGGCTCAATGGGCATGCTGCCGTCCGCCAGCCTGAATGAGCAGGGTTTTGGCCTGTTCGAACCGGCAGGAGGCTCCGCGCCCGATATTGCCGGAAAAAACATTGCCAATCCGATTGCGCAAATTCTGTCGCTGGCGCTGCTGCTGCGTTACAGCCTGGACGCAGGCGAAGCGGCTGATGCGATTGAGCAGGCCGTCAGCCGCGCGCTGGAAGAGGGCTACCGCACTGGCGATCTGGCGGGCGATGGCGCATCGATTGGCACCGACGAAATGGGCGGCATAATTGCCGGATTTATCAGCGAGTCCTGATGATGAAAACACTTTACGAAAAGCTGTTTGATGCGCATGTGGTGTTTGAGGCGCCCAACGAGACGCCGCTGCTCTATATCGACCGGCATCTGGTGCACGAGGTGACCTCCGCGCAGGCGTTTGACGGGCTGCGCGCGCACGGCCGTACGGTGCGCCAGCCGGGAAAAACCTTCGCCACGATGGATCATAACGTTTCCACCCAAACGCGTGATATCAACGCCAGCGGTGAAATGGCACGTATTCAGATGTCGATGCTGATGAAAAACTGCGAAGCCTTCGGCGTGCGGCTGTACGATCTTAAGCACCCTTTTCAGGGAATTGTGCACATTATCGGCCCGGAACAGGGCATGTCGCTGCCCGGCATGACCATTGTCTGCGGTGATTCACACACCTCGACGCACGGCGCCTTCGGCGCGCTGGCGTTTGGTATCGGCACCTCTGAAGTGGAACACGTGCTGGCGACGCAAACGCTGAAGCAGGCGCGTGCGAAGACGATGAAAGTTGAGGTTGTCGGCGAAACCGCGCCGGGCATCACCGCCAAAGATATCGCGCTGGCGATCATCGGCAAAACCGGCAGCGGCGGCGGCAACGGCCATGTGGTCGAATTCTGCGGCCCGGCGGTGGAGAAACTGAGCATGGAAGGCCGCATGACGCTGTGCAATATGGCGATTGAACTGGGCGCGAAAGCGGGCCTGGTGGCGCCGGATGACACCACGTTCAGCTATGTCAAAGGCCGTCAGTTTGCACCGAAGGAGAGCGACTGGGAAAACGCGCTGGCGTACTGGCGCACGCTGAAAAGCGATCCCGGCGCGGTCTATGACAAAGTGGTGACGATCAACGCGGCCGATATCGCGCCGCAGGTCACCTGGGGAACCAATCCGGGCCAGGTCATTGCCGTTAGCGACTGCATTCCCGATCCCGCTTCGTTCAGCGACCCGGTTGACCGCGCCTCGGCGGAAAAAGCACTGGCTTATATGGATCTCAGGCCCGGCATCCGCCTGACCGATGTGCGTATCGACAAGGTTTTTATCGGCTCCTGCACCAACTCGCGGATCGAAGATCTGCGGGCGGCTGCGGCGGTGGTGAAAGGTCATACCCTCGCGGCGGGCGTGCAGGCTTACGTCGTGCCCGGTTCCGGCCCGGTCAAAGCGCAGGCCGAAGCCGAAGGGCTGGACAAAATCTTTATCGAGGCGGGTTTCGAGTGGCGGCTGCCCGGCTGCTCAATGTGTCTGGCGATGAATAACGATCGTCTCAGCCCTGGCGAACGCTGCGCCTCCACCAGCAACCGCAACTTTGAAGGCCGTCAGGGCCGGGGTGGACGCACGCACCTGCTCAGCCCGGCAATGGCTGCGGCTGCGGCGGTAAACGGTCACTTTGTCGATATTCGTGAATTGAGGAAGGCATAATGGCGAAAAAATTCACCCGGCACACCGGCGTTGTGGTGCCGATGGATGCGGCCAACGTGGATACCGATGCAATCATTCCCAAACAGTTTTTGCAGATGGTCACCCGCACCGGCTTTGGCCGCAATCTCTTCTACGACTGGCGCTACAGCGATGCGGAAGGCCAGATCCCGAATCCTGACTTTGTGCTGAACAAGCCCGAATTCAGCGGCGCGAGCATTATGCTGACGCGGGAAAATTTCGGCTGCGGTTCCTCGCGTGAGCATGCGCCCTGGGCGCTGACCGACTATGGCATCCAGGCGATTATCGGCAGCGATTTCGCCGACATCTTCGCCAATAATTCATTTAACAATCAGCTTCTGCTGGTTTCATTACGCGAAGAAGAAGTCGAGTCGCTGTTCCGGATGGTGGCCGCACAGCCGGGGATCGCCTTTACTGTCGATCTGGAAAACCAGTGGGTTCTGGCCGGTGACAAACGCTACGCGTTCACTATCGACGGCTTTCGCCGCCACTGCCTGCTGAACGGCCTCGACAGCATTGGCCTGACGCTTCAGCACGAAGACGCCATCAGCGCTTACGAACAGCAGCAGCCTGCCTTCCTGCGGTAACATAAAAAAAGCCAGCGTCGTTGTGCACGCTGGCTGGTGAAGTTGCACCATACTCAGATTAACGATGTCAGAGCCCTCTTCAGAGAAGAGGTCTCCCGCTCTTTCATCTTTATCCATTATCGTCATAATAAAGGGTACAAAAAACAGTCTGCTTTCTGACAAGGATTCCCCTTTTATGTCTTCTCCGCGCATGCAGCAGCAGTTCATCCGCCTGTGGCAAAGCTGTCAGGGCCAGACGCAGGAAACCACCCTTAACGATCTGGCCGAACGGCTGAACTGTTCGCGCCGACACATGCGCAACCTGCTGAACGCAATGCAAAAAGCGGGCTGGCTGTCGTGGCAGGCTGAAGCCGGAAGAGGCAAACGCTCAACGCTTACCTTTCTCTATACCGGGCTGGCGCTTTCTCAGCAGCGCGCCGAAGATCTGCTTGAGCAGGATCGCATCGATCAGTTGGTGCAGCTGGTTGGCGATAAAAACGCCGTGCGTCAGATGCTGATTTCCCACCTTGGGCGCAGCTTTCGCGAAGGCAAACACATCCTGCGCGTACTCTATTACCGCTCCCTCCCCAACCTGCTGCCCGGCACGCCGCTGCGCCGTTCGGAAACGCATCTGGCGCGGCAGATTTTCAGCGGGCTGACGCATATAAATGAGGAAAACGGGGAAATCGAGCCGGATATCGCCCATCACTGGCAGGCGGTGACGCCGCTTCACTGGCGCTTTTTTTTGCGCCCGGCGATCCGCTTTCATCACGGCCGCGAACTGCATATGGACGACGTGATCGGCACGCTGGAACGGCAGCGTCCACAGCCGCTCTTTGCCAATATTGAGCGCGTGGCCTCTTCCGCGCCCTGGACGCTGGACGTTCATTTGCGCCAGCCCGACCGGTGGCTGCCCTGGCTGCTGGCCAGCGTCAGCGCGATGATCCTCCCGCAGGAGTGGCCCACGCTGCCCGGTTTCGCCCGCCAGCCGGTGGGAACCGGGCCGTATGCCGTGGTGCGCAATGAGCAAACCCAGCTGCGCATTCGGGCCTTTGACGACTATTTTGGCTATCGTGCGCTGATCGACGAGGTGAATATCTGGGTGCTGCCGGATATTACGGAGGAGCTGGTTTACGCTGGCGTCAGGCTGGAGGGCCTCAGCGCAGGCGAAAAATCAGAAGAGAGCCGGCTCGAAGAAGGCTGCTATTTTCTGCTGTTCGACCGTCGTTCCGAACAGGGCCGCAACGACGAGATCCGCCGCTGGGTCAGTGCGGTGTTGAATCCTATCGCGCTGCTGAACCACCTTGGCGTGGGCTATCAGCGCTACTGGTTTCCCGCCTGGGGGCTGCTGCCGCGCTGGCATCACCGGCGCGGCGTCAATGCGCCACAAAAACCCGCAGGGCTGACCACGCTGACGCTGACCTGGTATTCAGATCATATTGAGCACGTCGGTATTGCTAACGCCATTGCGCCGATGCTGGCGGCGCACGGCGTGACGCTGGTGACGCAGCAGGTGGATTACGAGCGCTGGCACCGGGGCGATGCCGCCAGCGATATCTGGCTGGGCAGCGCCAACTTTACGCTGCCGCTGGAATATTCCCTTTTCGCGCTGTTGTATGACATTCCGCTAATGCAGCACTGCATCCCGATCGACTGGCTGCGGGAGGCGCAGCGCTGGCGGGAACAGACGCTGTCGCTGGCGGAATGGTGCCAGAGCCTGCTGGCGCGCGATTTCCTGCATCCGCTGTTTCACCACTGGCTGCTGCTGGAGGGCGAACGCGGCATGCGCGGCGTGCGAATGAACACGCTGGGCTGGTTCGACTTCACCTCCGCCTGGTTTGCGCCGCCCGATGCGTAGTCGGCCTTTCGCTTCGCGCGCATACGCACTAGAATGAAGCCTTCTCAACGGGGTGCGAAAAACGTCTGTTTTCGCTGAGACTGACCCGTCGAACCTGATCCGGATAATACCGGCGTAGGGATTTGAGACTGCTCCATCTGCTCAGATCCTTTGCGACGCCCTGCAACCAAGGAACGCAAAGTGTTAAAAAAAGTTTTTCCACTGTTGATGCTCATCGCCCTGCCCGCCGCTGCCGCAAAGCCCACGCTGACGGTCTACACCTATGACTCGTTCTCCGCCGACTGGGGGCCGGGGCCAGCCATTAAAAAAGCGTTTGAAGCCGACTGTGGCTGCGAACTGAAGTACGTTGCGCTGGAAGATGGCGTTTCACTGCTCAACCGTTTACGGATGGAAGGAAAAAACAGCAAGGCCGACGTGGTGCTCGGGCTGGACAATAACCTGCTGGACGCCGCAGAGAAAACCGGTCTCTTCGCCCCGGCGCAGGTTGATGCCAGCAACACCGCCGTGCCTGGCGGCTGGCATAACGCGACCTTCGTTCCGTACGACTACGGCTGGTTTGCCTTCGTCTACGACAAAACCAGACTGCCGAATCCCCCAAAAAGCCTGAAAGAGCTGGTCGAGAGCGATCGTCCGCTCAGGGTGATTTACGAAGATCCGCGCACCAGCACGCCTGGCCTGGGGCTGCTGCTGTGGATGCAAAAGGTCTACGGCGACAAGGCCGACGGCGCGTGGCAGAAGCTGGCGAAGAAAACCGTCACCGTCACCAAAGGCTGGAGCGAAGCCTACGGGCTGTTCCTGAAGGGCGAAGGCGATATGGTTCTGAGCTATACCACTTCACCGGCTTACCATTTGATTGAAGAGAAAAAGACTCAGTACGCCGCCGCAGATTTCAGCGAGGGTCACTATCTTCAGGTTGAAGTGGCCGGGCGGTTGAAAGCCAGTCAGCAACCAGCGCTGGCGCAAAAATTCATGCAGTTTGTGCTGGATAAGCGTTTTCAGCAGACCATCCCGACCGGCAACTGGATGTATCCGGCGGTGAAAAGCGATCTGCCTGCCGGTTTTGATACGCTGACCGTTCCCGCTACCACGCTCCAGTTCACGCCGGAAGAGGTAGCCCGCCAGCGCAGCCAGTGGATTGCCGCCTGGCAACGCGCCGTCAGCCATTGATCAGGGGCCTGCTGCCCGGCAGCGTGGCGGCAGCGCTACTGACCGCCACCGCTCTGCTGGCCTTTACCGCCCTGCTCTGTCACGCGCCGGACATCGCGTGGCAGGCGCTGTGGCGTGATGACTATCTGTGGCACGTGCTGCGTTTCTCCTTCTGGCAGGCTTTTCTGTCGGCGCTGTTTTCGGTGCTGCCTGCGCTGCCGCTGGCACGGGCGCTATACCGCAGGCGCTTTCCCGGCAGGGCGCTGCTGCTGCGCCTGTGCGCAATGACGCTGGTACTGCCGGTGCTGGTCGCCGTTTTTGGCATACTCAGCGTGTACGGCAGAACCGGCTGGCTGGCTAAGCTCTGCGCGCTGCTGGGCATTGATTACACCTTTTCGCCTTATGGCCTGGCGGGCATCCTGCTGGCGCATATTTTTTTCAACCTTCCGCTTGCCGCGCGCCTGCTGCTTCAGGCGCTGGAGCAGATCCCCGGCGAGCAGCGCCAGCTGGCCGCGCAGCTGGGCCTGCGCGGCTGGCACTTTTTTTCTGTCGTTGAATGGCCGTGGCTGCGGCGGCAAATTTTCCCCGCCGGCGCGCTGATTTTTATGCTCTGCTTCGCCAGCTTCGCCACCGTTCTGTCGCTGGGCGGCGGCCCTAAAGCCACCACTCTCGAACTGGCGATCTTTCAGGCGCTCAGTTTTGATTACGATCCCGGCCGCGCGGCGCTGCTGGCAATGATCCAGATGGTCTGCTGCCTCGGTCTGGTAATGCTGAGTCAGCGATTGAGCAAGGCGATCCCGTCAGGGAGCGCGGTGGTCGGCGGCTGGCGCGACCCGCAGGATAGCCTGCGGGCGAAAATCACTGATGCCTTGCCGATCGCGCTGGCGCTGCTGTTGCTGTTGCCGCCGTTACTGGCCGTCATCGCGGACGGTCTCAGACAGGGCCTGAACGCGGTGTTCCATCAGCCCGCGCTGTGGCAGGCGACGTTGACCTCGCTGCGTATTGCGCTGGGGGCGGGCGTCGTCAGCGTCACGCTGACCATGATGCTGCTGTGGAGCAGCCGCGAGCTGCGGCTCAGGCAGCATGTCCTGCCTGGTCAACTGCTGGAACTGAGCGGCATGCTGATCCTGGCGATGCCGGGGATTGTACTGGCGACCGGCTTTTTTCTGCTGCTCAACGCCAGCGTCGGGCTGCCGCAGCGCGCGGACGGCATGGTGATATTCACTAACGCGCTGATGGCGGTGCCTTACGCAATGAAGGTGTTGGAAAACCCGATGCGCGACGTGGCGGAACGCTACGGGCGGCTCTGCCTGTCGCTGGATATTCGTGGCTGGCATCGCCTGCGTTTAATCGAAATGCGCGCGCTGAAGCGACCGCTGGCGCAGGCGCTGGCCTTTGCCTGCGTGCTCTCAATTGGCGATTTTGGCGTGGTGGCGCTTTTCGGCAACGATGCGTTTCGCACGCTTCCTTTCTATCTCTATCAACAGATTGGCGCTTACCGCAGCGCGGACGGCGCGGTCACCGCCCTGCTGCTGCTGCTGCTCTGCTTTTTACTTTTTACGCTGATTGAAAAACTACCGGGGCGCCATGCTAACGCTGACTGATCTCACCTGGCTCTATCATCACCTGCCAATGCGTTTCTCTTTTACCGTTCACCAGGGAGAAAGAGTGGCGGTGCTCGGCCCCAGCGGCGCGGGAAAAAGCACTTTGCTGAGCCTGATTGCCGGTTTTATTCACGCCGAAAGCGGCAGCCTGCGCATTAACGGCGAGGCGCACGATCGTACGCCGCCCGCGCAGCGCCCGGTATCGATGCTGTTTCAGGAAAACAATCTGTTTCCCCATCTGACGGTGGCGCAAAATATCGGTTTAGGGCTGCATCCCGGCCTGCGACTGAAACCGGCGCAAACCGCACAGCTGCACGCCATCGCTGAACGCGTCGGCCTGACGGCATACCTGTCGCGTCTGCCTGGCGAGCTTTCCGGCGGCCAGCGCCAGCGTGCCGCGCTGGCGCGTTGCCTGGTGCGGCGGCAGCCGGTGCTGTTGCTGGATGAGCCGTTCTCGGCGCTCGATCCGGCACTGCGCAACGAGATGCTGCACCTGGTCGATGAAGTGTGCAGGGAGCGCGCTATCACGCTATTGATGGTGTCACACAGTCTGGAAGACGCTGCGCGCATCGCAGAACGCAGCATTTTGATCGTCGAAGGGCGCGTTTACTGGGACGGCAGCACCGCAGCACTACTCAACGGCGAGGTGCAGGAAGCAAAAGTGCTGGGCGTTAACGTCCGATAAACACCTGCCAGAGAAGATGACGGAACAGCGGCATCATGGGATGGAACTGGATTGCTGCCAGGCTGCCGAGCGCCACCACGACCGTTAACGGCGCCAGCCAGCGCAGGCGCGCGGCAGGCAGATAAGACGTCGCCCAGTCAGACTGTTTTTTCGCACGCAGCCAGCGCCAGCACAGCCACCCGCCCAGCCAGACAAGCAGCGCCACCGCCAACAGCAGCCATGTGAACCCGTCGCTGTGGGCGTCCTTTGGGACATCGATCGCCACCCCTGCCAGTATGCCGGGCATCAGGTAAAGCGGCGGCCACAGCAGGCAGCCAATCAGATTAGGCGGAATGAATTTCTTGAGCGGTAGCTCAAGCATGCCTGCCACCAGCGGGATCAGCGGGCGCGTCGGCCCGACAAAACGACCAACAATAATCGTAAACATGCTGTGCTGATGAAGCGCATGTTCGGTCTTATTCATCAGTGCCTGATGCTTTTTAATAAACGACCAGCGGTGCAGCGGGCCTTTAAACTGCCAGCCGATAAACCAGGAGATCCAGTCTCCCGCCAGGCAACCAATGATACCGGCGCCCCAGGCCGGATAGAGCCCGACCTGACCGCTGCCAATCAGCGCGCCGAAAGAGGCCATCAGCACCGTGCCGGGCAGTAACAGCCCCACCAGCGCCAGCGATTCGAAAAAGGCGATCAGCCCGACGGCCAGTAACGACCAGGCCAGGGATTGCGTAATTAAATGTTGCAGCCAGGCTTCCATACAATCCACACTCTGCTGATTGGAGCACGGATTGTCCTGAGCCGTTAACATGCCGTCAAGGGATGTTTTGTATGGGAATGCTGACGGTGCGCGCAGCCACACCAAACCCGCCTGAAGACACTGTATAAATAAACATGCTATTATCGCTCACTTCATCATCAAAAGGGGCATCGGGTGAATAACGCGCGCGCAGGCTTTGTGCTGACCCGCCACTGGCGTGATACGTCAACGGGAACGGAAGTGGTGCTTTGGCTGGCGACCGACCAGGGCCCGCAGCGCGTGGTGCTGCCTGCGCAGGAGTCCGTTGCCTTTATACCGGAAGCTTACCGGGCGCAAACCGTCGCGCTGCTCAAACAGGAGCGCCATTGTCGACTCGCTGCGCTGACCCTGAAAGATTTCCGCCAGCGCCCGGTTTTCGGCCTCTACTGCACGCACTATCGTCAGCTACTGAAGCTGGAAAAACTGCTGCGTGAAAACGGCATCATGGTTTACGAAGCCGACGTCCGTCCGCCCGACCGCTTTCTCATGGAGCGCTTCATTACCGCACCGGTGTGGTTCAGCGGCGAGGCGCACGGCGCCAGCCTGATTAACGCGCGCCTTAAACCCCATCCCGACTACCGTCCGCCCCTGAAGTGGGTATCGCTGGATATTGAAACCACGCGCCACGGCGAGCTGTATTGTATCGGTCTGGAGGGGTGCGGCCAGCGCGATGTCTACATGCTTGGCCCGGAAAACGGCGACGCGCGCGGGCTGGATTTTAACCTGCATTATGTGACCAGCCGCCCGCAGCTCCTGGAGCAGCTTAACGCCTGGTTCGCCCGCCACGATCCCGATGTGCTGATCGGCTGGAACGTGGTGCAGTTCGATCTGCGCATGCTACAAAAGCACGCCGACCGCTACGCTATTCCGCTGCGTCTGGGCCGTAACAACGAGGCGCTTGAGTGGCGCGAACACGGCTTCAAGCCCGGCGTATTTTTTGCTCAGGCCACCGGTCGGCTGATTATCGACGGTATCGACGCGCTGAAATCCGCATTCTGGAACTTCAGTTCGTTCAGCCTTGAAACGGTTTCTCAGACGCTGCTCGGTGAAGGTAAAGCGATTGATAATCCCTGGGATCGTATGCAGGAGATCGATCAGCGCTTTGCAGAAGACAAGCCCGCGCTGGCACGCTACAACCTGAAGGACTGCGAGCTGGTGACGCGGATTTTTCAGCATACCGAACTGATGCCTTTCCTGCTGGAGCGCGCGTCGGTTAACGGTCTGCCGGTGGATCGCCACGGCGGCTCCGTCGCCGCGTTCAGCCATCTCTATCTGCCGCGCATGCACCGCGCCGGTTTCGTTGCGCCAGGGATGGGTGAAGTGGCGCCGGAGGCCAGTCCCGGCGGCTATGTGATGGATTCGCGTCCCGGCCTCTACGACTCGGTGCTGGTGCTGGATTACAAAAGCCTCTATCCCTCGATTATTCGTACCTTCCTGATCGATCCGGTCGGCCTGATTGAGGGGCTGGCGCATCCTGATGACGCCGATTCGGTCAGCGGCTTTCGCGGCGCGCGCTTCTCGCGCAGTAATCACTGCCTGCCGGAAATCGTCAGCCAGATCTGGCTGGGCCGCGAAAGGGCCAAAAAACAGGGCAACAAGCCGCTCTCACAGGCGCTGAAAATCATCATGAACGCGTTTTATGGCGTGCTCGGCACCAGCGCCTGCCGCTTTTTCGATCCGCGACTGGCGTCGTCTATCACTCTGCGCGGCCATGAGATCATGCGTCAGACCAGAACGCTGATTGAAGCGGAAGGTTATGACGTGATTTATGGCGACACCGATTCCACCTTCGTCTGGCTGAAAACCCCGCACGATGAGGCCGCGGCGGCTGAAATCGGGCGGCGCCTGGTGGATAAAATCGACGGCTGGTGGCGCGAACACCTTCTTGCGGAATACGGTCTGCAAAGCGCGCTGGAGCTGGAGTATGAAACGCATTTCAGCCGCTTTCTGATGCCAACCATTCGCGGCGCCGAGCAGGGCAGTAAAAAGCGCTATGCCGGACTGATTTGCACCGGCGGCGAAGAAAAAATGGTGTTCAAAGGGCTGGAGACGGTGCGTACCGACTGGACACCGCTGGCGCAGCAGTTTCAGCAGACGCTCTACCTGAAAATTTTCAAAGGCGAACCCTATCAGGATTACATTCGCGAAACGGTGCGACAGCTGCTTGAGGGCGAACTGGACGCGCAGCTGGTTTACCGCAAGCGGCTGCGTCGCCCCCTCAGTGACTATCAGCGCAATGTGCCGCCGCACGTGCGCGCCGCGCGCATTGCCGATGAACAGAATCAGAAGCTGGGCCGCCCGCTGCTCTACCAGAACGGCGGGCGCATTCGCTACGTGATGGCCACGTCAGGGCCGGAGCCGCTGGAGGCGCGCACGACGCCGTTTGACTATGAACATTACCTGGAGCGTCAGCTTCAGCCGGTGGCCGACGGCATCCTTCCTTTTTTGCAGGATGACTTTGCTACACTGGTTACCGGACAACTGGGGCTTTTTTGACAGGTGACGAACGCGCGGCCTTCCAGTACCATAGCGCCCTTCCTGATTATCTGAACCCTCCTGCCGGGCGTCTGCGCCGGGCGGTTGTACTGTTGCCTCAAAAAATCTGAAATCATCTTACGAGAATCGAGCCGAATATTTATGCCTTTTACACTTGGTCAACGCTGGATAAGCGATACGGAAAGCGAACTGGGATTGGGAACTGTCGTCACGGTAGAACCGCGCATGGTGACGCTGCTTTTTCCTGCCACCGGTGAAAACCGTCATTACGCCAGAAGCGATTCTCCCGTAACCCGCGTGATATTTAATCCGGGCGATACCGTCACCAGCCATGAAGGCTGGCAGTTAGTCGTCGATGAGGTGGTAACGGAAAACGATCTGGTCACCTACGTGGGTACGCGACTGGATACCGCTGAACCGGGCGTGTCGCTGCGCGAAGTGATGCTGGACAGCAAGCTTGCGTTCAGCAAACCGCAGGATCGGCTGTTCGCCGGTCAGCTCGATCGCATGGATCGCTTCGCCCTGCGCTTTCGCGCACGTAAATATCACAGCGAGCAGTATCGCCTGTCGGTAAGCGGCCTGCGCGGGATGCGCACCAGCCTGATCCCGCATCAGTTGCATATCGCGCATGACGTCGGGCGCCGCCATGCGCCACGCGTGCTGCTGGCGGACGAAGTCGGCCTGGGGAAAACCATCGAAGCCGGCATGATCATTCACCAGCAATTGCTGGCAGGCCGCGCCGAGCGCGTGCTGATCGTCGTACCCGAAACGCTCCAGCACCAGTGGCTGGTCGAGATGCTGCGTCGCTTTAACCTGCGCTTCGCCCTGTTTGACGACGAGCGCTACGCGCAGGCCGAACTGGACAGCGACAACGCCTTCGAAACTGAACAACTGATTATCTGCTCGCTGGATTTCGTGCGCCGCAGCAAGCCGCGCCTGGAAAAGCTGGCCGATGCCTGCTGGGACCTGATGGTGGTTGATGAAGCGCATCACCTCGCCTGGGAAGAGGGCAAGCCAGGTCGTGAATATCAGGTTATTGAGCAGCTTGCCGCGCAGATCCCCGGCGTGCTGCTGCTCACCGCCACGCCGGAACAGTTAGGTATGGAGAGCCATTTTGCGCGTCTGCGACTGCTGGACCCGGATCGCTTCCACGACTTTGCCGCTTTTGTTGAGGAGCAGCAGCACTTCCGCCCGATTGCCGATGCGGTGGCGATGCTGCTGGCCGATAAATCCATCAGCCAGCAGGAGATGAATCTGCTTAACGATCTGATGGGTGAAGAGGATATTGAGCCACTGCTGCAAACGGCCAACGGCGACGGCGCGGGCAAGCACGAAGCGCGTCAGGCGTTGATTAGCATGCTGACGGATCGTCACGGCACCAGCCGCGTGCTGTTTCGCAACACGCGCAACGGCGTGAAGGGTTTCCCGCATCGCGAACTCCATCAGATCCGTCTGCCGCTGCCGACGCAGTACCAAACCGCCATTAAAGTCTCCGGGATCATGAGCAGCCGTAAAAGCGTTGATGAGCGCGCCCGCGACATGCTCTATCCCGAACAGATTTATCAGGCATTTGAAGGCGACAGCGGCACCTGGTGGAACTTTGATCCGCGCGTTGAGTGGCTGATGGGCTTTCTCACCAGCCACCGTGACCAGAAAGTGCTGGTGATCTGCGCCAAAGCCGATACCGCCCTTCAGCTTGAGCAGGTACTGCGCGAGCGCGAAGGCATCCGTGCGGCGGTGTTCCATGAAGGCTTGTCCATTATCGAACGCGACCGCGCCGCCGCCTGGTTTGCGTCAGAAGAGGATGGCGCGCAGGTGCTGCTCTGTTCTGAAATCGGCTCTGAAGGGCGTAACTTCCAGTTCGCCAGCCAGATGGTGATGTTCGACCTGCCTGCCAACCCGGATCTGCTGGAGCAGCGCATCGGCCGCCTGGATCGTATTGGTCAGGTTCATGATATTCAGATCCACGTTCCTTATCTGGAAAAAACGGCGCAGTCGGTGCTGATCCGCTGGTATCACGAAGGGCTGGACGCTTTCGAACACACCTGTCCGACCGGCCGCGCCATTTACGATCGGGTACAGCCGCAGCTGGTCTCATTCCTCGCCGCACCGGAAAATACCGAAGGGCTGGATGCATTCATCGACGAATGCCGTAAAGAGCACGCGGCCCTGAAAGCGCAGCTTGAACAGGGACGCGATCGCCTGCTGGAGCTGCACTCCAACGGCGGCGAAAAAGCGCAGGCGCTGGCGGACGTCATCAGCGAGCAGGATAATAATATTGAGCTGGTTAACTTTGCGCTTAACCTGTTCGATATTGTCGGCATCAATCAGGAAGATCGCAGCGATAATCTGATCGTACTCACGCCGGGCGATCACATGCTGGTGCCGGACTTTCCGGGCCTGCCGGAGGATGGCTGCACCATCACCTTCGATCGCGCCCAGGCGCTTTCACGGGAAGATGCGCAGTATGTGACCTGGGAGCATCCGATCATTCGTAACGGACTGGATCTGATCCTCTCCGGCGATACCGGAAGCTGCGCGCTTTCGCTGCTGAAAAATAAGGCGCTGCCGGTCGGCACGCTGCTGCTGGAGCTGATTTACGTGGTGGAAGCGCAGGCGCCGCGCCATCTTCAGCTCACGCGCTTCCTGCCGCCCACGCCGATCAGAATGCTGGTCGATCGTCAGGGAACCAACCTGGCGGGCAAGGTTGAGTTTGAAAGCTTTAACCGTCAGCTCAATGCGGTCAATCGCCATAACGGCAGCAAGCTGGTCAATGCGGTGCAACAGGATGTGCATGCGATCCTGACGCTGGCAGAAGATCAGGCGGCGGCCGAGGCGCGCAACGTCATTGATGCCGCGCGTCAGGAGGCCGATGAGAAGCTCAGCGCGGAACTGTCGCGCCTTTCTGCGCTCAGTGCCGTCAATCCGAACATTCGTCAGGATGAGATCGACGCGCTGGAGAGCAATCGCGAACAGGTGTTGTCCGCGCTTAACGATGCGGGCTGGCGTCTTGACGCGCTGCGCCTGATCGTCGTTACGCATCAGTAACTTCGCAAGGGCGGCGCAATCCGCCCTTTACAGGCAAAGAAATGGAACCCTATAACCCACCGCAAGAGCCCTGGCTGCACATCCTCTATCAGGACAGCGCAATCATGGTGGTGAATAAGCCAGGCGGACTGCTCTCCGTGCCGGGCCGTCTGGCAGAGCACAAGGACAGCGTGATGACGCGTATTCAGCGCGATTTTCCCACGGCGGAGTCGGTGCATCGTCTGGATATGGCGACCAGCGGCGTTCTCGTGGTGGCGCTGAACAAGGCCGCCGAGCGCGAGCTGAAGCGACAGTTTCGCGAGCGGGAGCCGCAGAAAACCTACATCGCCCGCGTCTGGGGACATCCGGCGCAGGAGAAAGGCCTGGTGGATTTACCGCTGATTTGCGACTGGCCGAACCGGCCAAAGCAGAAGGTCTGTTTTGACACCGGAAAACCGGCACAAACGCTCTATCAGGTGCTGGAATATGAGAAGGACAACTGCGCGCGCATGCAGCTTAAGCCCATCACCGGACGCTCCCATCAGCTACGCGTGCATATGCAGGCGCTGGGGCATCCGATTTTAGGCGATAACTTTTACGCTGACGACGCCGCACGGCTGATGGCGCCCCGTTTACAGCTTCATGCAGAGACGCTGACCATCACCCATCCGCTGTATAAAACGCCGATGACCTTTCGCCAACCGGCGGACTTTTAGCGTATTGAACCGGGAGCAGACCGCTCCCGAGGTTACTTAAAGCCTTTTTCGCGCTTGATCAGGTCGTAAGCCGCCTGGATCTCCTGCGCCTTTTCCTTCGCCATCTCCATCATTTGCGGCGGCAGCCCTTTGGCCACCAGTTTGTCGGGATGGTGCTCGCTCATCAGCTTGCGGTAGGCGCGTTTAATGGTGGCGGCGTCGTCGCTGCGTTTTACGCCGAGCACGCTGCATGCGGCTTCCAGCGTCGGCCCGCGCTGCCGGCCCGGGTTAAAGCCGCCTGACTGCTGGTAGCTGTGCCCGCCGCCAAACTGCTGACCGCCTTCCATCATTTTCAGAAACTGGTCGAACTGTAGGCGAGATATACCCAACTCTTCTGCGATCACGTAGAGCACCTGACGCTCGTTGGGATGAAGCGAGCCGTCGGCGAACGCCGCCTGAATCTGAATTTCCAGAAACATACGGATCAGATCGAAACGACCAAAGCAGGCGCTGCGCAGTTCGCGGAGTCTTTCGCGCAGCGGATAGCCGCTCTCTTTGCCTTCGCGAAAGGCGCGCTGTGCGGCAGTTCTGGCTTCGCCGTGCAGCTGCATTCTGTCCATCAGCAGCGACGCCATCTGTATGTCGGCGTCGGTCACCCGCCCTTTTGACTTGGTCAGATGGCCCATCACCTGAAAGGTGGTGCTGAAGAACAGCGTTTGACGCGTTTGCTGATTGGCGAAGTAGCCCTGCCCTTTTATCGCGCGCGCTTTATCAAACAGATGACCAATCAGCAGGCCGAAGGCCACTCCCCAAAAGCCGGCGCCGCTTAACAAACCCAGCACAAGGCCAATTACTTTTCCCCAATAGCGCATATACTCCTCAATTCGCCATGCTCCCGGCTGAAAATTGCATTATCATACCTGTCATTTCGCCACGAGCCTAACGGCAACGCGTCTGTAAATTGTAAGATGAAGGGCATAGCACTAGCGCAACGCAGTTGAGTACGTTAGTCTCTGACCGTTTGTCGGCATGATGCCAGCTATCACGGAATTTTCGATACCGCGTATGAAAAAAAGACTACCTACTTTGCTGGCCACGCTTATCGGTTCAGCGCTCTACAGCCAGCAGGGTCTGGCCGACGATCTCGCCTCGCAGTGTATGCTGGGCGTGCCCAGCTATAATCGTCCGCTGATTGAGGGCAAGAATACCAACGATCTGCCGGTAACGATTAATGCCGACCAGGCGAAGGGTAACTATCCCGATAACGCGGTATTCAGCGGTAACGTCGATATTCAGCAGGGCAACAGCCGCATGCTCTCTGACGAAGTGCAGCTTCATCAGAAGCAGCAGCCCGGAGAGGCCACGCCGGTTCGGACCGTTGATGCGTTAGGAAATGTACATTACGACGATAATCAGGTCATCCTGAAAGGTCCGAAAGCCTGGTCGAACCTGAATACCAAAGACACCAACGTCTGGGACGGTTCTTACCAGATGGTGGGTCGCCAGGGCCGCGGCACCGGCGATCAGATGAAGCAGCGCGGACAAAATCGCTACACCATTCTTGAAAACGGAACGTTCACGTCTTGTCTGCCCGGCGATAACAGCTGGAGCGTGGCGGGAACCGAGGTGATTGAGGATCGTGAAGAGCAGGTTGCTGAAATCTGGAACGCTCGCTTTAAAATCGGCGCAGTGCCGGTGCTCTACAGCCCCTATTTGCAGTTGCCGATCGGCGACCGCCGCCGTTCAGGTTTTCTGATCCCGAACGCCAAATATGGCAGTTCCAACGGGTTTGAATTCATTCTGCCCTATTACTGGAACATTGCGCCGCAGGCCGATGCCACTATCACGCCGCACTATATGAGCAAGCGCGGCTTACAATGGCAGAATGAGTTCCGCTACCTGACTAAAGCGGGCGCGGGGCTGATGGAGTTCGACTACCTGCCGACCGACGATCAGTTCAACAAAGACGCTGATGCGCGCAACATTTCCGATGAGAAAGATTCGAATCGCTGGCTGTTCTTCTGGAAGCATTCCGGCGTCTACGAGCAGAACTGGCGCTTCGACGTCGATTACACCAAGGTCAGCGATCCTTACTACTTCACCGATCTGGATTCGACCTACGGTAACTCGACTGACGGCTACGTCACGCAGAAATTCAGCGTGGGTTACGCCGAAAAGAACTGGGATGCGACCTTATCAACCAAGCAGTTCCAGATCTTCTCAACCAATGCCAATAATGACGTTTACCGTGCCGAGCCGCAGTTAGATTACAACTATTATCAGAACGACGTCGGGCCGTTTGATACGCATCTCTATGCGCAGGCGGTCAAATTCACTAACGTGAACGACGACTATCCTGACGCGACGCGCCTGCACGTTGAACCCACGATTAATCTGCCGCTCTCTAACGGCTGGGGCAGCCTGAATACGGAAGCGAAACTGCTGGCGACGCACTATCAGCAGGAGAATATTGAGTACTACAACGACAATGTCGACACCACTAAAGTTAACCAGCTGAAAAGCACCGTTAACCGCACCATGCCGCAGTTTAAAATGGATGGCAAAATGGTGTTCGATCGTAATATGGACTGGTCGCCGGGCTATACGCAGACGCTGGAACCGCGTATGCAGTACCTCTATATTCCCTATCGCGATCAGAGCGACATTCGCGCCTACGACTCCACGCTGCTGCAAAGTGATTACACCGGCCTGTTCCGCGACCGTACCTACAGCGGTCTTGATCGTATTGCCTCCGCCAACCAGTTAACCAGCGGCGTGACCACGCGAATTTTTGATAACGATCTGGTTGAACGTTTTAACGCTTCTATAGGTCAAATCTACTCGTTCACGCCTTCCCGTACCGGCCTGTCGACGGCAGACAACGACGACCGTGGCAGCCTGGTGTGGGCAGGCGACACTTACTGGAAGATCAGCGATCGCTGGGGGGCGCGCGGCGGCGTTCAGTACGATACGCGCCTTGATGATGTTTCGCAGGGCAATGCCGTACTGGAGTACCGTCGCGACGCCGACCGCATGGTACAGCTGAACTATCGCTATACCAGCCCGGAGTACATTGAGCAAACCTTAAGTCAGGTCAGAAACCCCGGCTATCAGCAGGGGATTTCACAGGTAGGCACCACGGCCAGCTGGCCGATTGCCGACGCCTGGTCAGTAGTAGGCGCATGGTATTACGATACCAAAGCGAAACAACCGGCCGACCAGCTGCTTGGCGTGCAATACAGCTCCTGCTGTTACGCGATTCGTCTCGGCTACGAGCGGAAGATCACCAGTTGGGAAAACGACAGCAGTAAGTATGACAATAAAATCTCATTCAACATTGAGCTACGGGGTCTGAGTCCTTCGTACAGTTTGGGCACGGGTGAAATGCTTCGTCAGGGTATCCTGCCGTACCAGCGCTCTTTCTGATGTTGTTCGATAGTATGCAAACCCGCAGTGCGGATAGAAGAATGGAAAAGGTATGAAGAACTGGAGAATGCTGATCCTTGGTGCAGCGCTGACAGCCAGCACCGCGTTTGCAGCCCCGCAGGTTGTTGATAAAGTTGCCGCCGTCGTGAATAACGGCGTGGTTCTGGAAAGTGACGTTGACGGCATGATGCAGTCAGTGAAAGGGCAGGCCCAGCAGGCGGGTCAGCAGTTACCGGATGACAAAACGCTGCGCCACCAGATCGTTGAACGCCTGGTCATGGACAATATTTTGTTGCAAATGGCCAAACAGGGCGGCATGCAAATTTCCGATGCCCAGCTCGATCAGGCCATTGGCAATATTGCCGCGCAGAACAAGATGAGCATGGATCAGCTGCGTAGCCGTCTGGCTTATGACGGCATGAACTACGCCACCTACCGCGAGCAGATCCGCAAAGAGATGACCATTGCCGAAGTGCGCAATAACGAAGTGCGCCGCCGCGTGACCATTCTGCCGCAGGAGGTGGATTCGCTGGCGAAACAGGTCGCCTCGCAGAACGATGCAGGCACCGAGTTGAACCTGAGTCATATTTTGCTGCCGCTGCCGGAAAACCCGTCTCAACAACAGGTTGACGATCAGGAAACGCTGGCGAAGCAGTTAGTCAGCGAAAGCAAAGGCGGCGCCGATTTCGGCAAGCTGGCCATCACCTACTCTTCCGATCCGCAGGCCTTAAAAGGCGGCAACATGGGCTGGGGTCGCATTCAGGAACTGCCATCGCTGTTTGCTCAGGCGCTGTCGACGGCGAAAAAAGGCGACATTATCGGCCCGATTCGTTCTGGCGTTGGCTTTCATATTTTAAAAGTTAACGACATGCGCGGTGATAAGCAGAGCATCTCCGTGACCGAAGTTCATGCCCGTCATATCCTGCTGAAGCCATCGCCGGTGCTGACCGACGATCAGGCGCGCCAGAAGCTGCAACAGATTGCTGCGGATATTAACAGCCGCAAAACCACCTTCGCTGAAGCGGCGAAACAGCTTTCTCAGGATCCGGGTTCCGCGAATCAGGGCGGCGATCTGGGCTGGAGTTCACCGGAAATCTACGATCCTGCGTTCCGCGACGCGCTGCTGCGCCTGAATAAAGGCCAGATGAGCGCGCCGGTTCACTCCTCGTTCGGCTGGCATCTGATTCAGTTAATGGACACGCGTAAGGTCGATAAGACCGATGCCGCGCAGAAAGAGCGCGCCTATCGTCTGTTGTTTAACCGCAAATTTGCGGAAGAGGCCCAGACCTGGATGCAGGAACAGCGTGCATCGGCCTACGTGAAGATTCTGGATACGAATGCGCAGTAACGCACGTGTTGTGATCACGCCCGGCGAACCCGCCGGGATCGGGCCCGATCTCACCGTTCAACTTGCCCAGCGCGCCTGGCCCGTTGAGCTGGTCATTTGCGGCGATCCGGTGGTACTGCGACAGCGTGCGCAGGCGTTGGGGCTTCCCCTTACGCTGCGCGATTACCAGCCCGGCGTGGCGGCACAGCCGCAGGCGGCCGGAACGCTCACCGTGTTGTCGGTACCCGTCCAACAGCCGGTCAGGCCAGGTGAACTCTGCGTGGCGAATGGTCATTACGTGCTCGACACGCTGGCTCGCGCCTGCGATGGCTGCCTGAACGGCGAGTTCGCTGCGCTGATCACCGGCCCGGTTCATAAGGGCGTCATCAACGACGCCGGTATCCCCTTCAGCGGCCACACTGAGTTTTTCGCCGAGCGCGCCGGTCGGGCGCGCGTGGTGATGATGCTGGCGACCGAAGAGCTGCGCGTCGCGCTCGCCACCACGCATCTTCCGCTGAAAGACGTCTCTGCCGCGATCACTCGCGAAAGCCTGCTCGAAACGATTGGCATTCTTCATGCCGATCTGCAAAGTAAATTCGGCATCGCGTCGCCGCATATTTTTGTTTGCGGGCTGAATCCGCACGCGGGAGAAAGCGGACATTTGGGCCGCGAAGAGATTGACGTGATCAACCCGGCGCTGAGCGAACTGCGCAACAGCGGCATGTTACTGACCGGCCCGCTGCCGGCCGACACGCTGTTTCAACCCAAGTATCTGCAACAGGCCGATGCGGTGTTGGCGATGTACCACGATCAGGGCCTGCCGGTATTAAAATATCAGGGGTTTGGACGGGCGGTGAATATCACCCTCGGCCTGCCTTTTATCCGCACCTCCGTCGATCACGGCACCGCTCTTGAGCTGGCTGGCCTTGGCAGCGCTGATGCGGGCAGCTTTACTACGGCGCTTAACCTCGCCATCACCATGATTGAATGTCAATGAATAATCGCGTCCATCAGGGCCACTTCGCCCGCAAGCGTTTCGGCCAGAACTTCCTTAACGATCCGTACATTATCGACAGTATTGTCTCCGCCATTCACCCGCAGCCAGGCGAAGCCGTTGTCGAAATCGGTCCCGGCCTGGGCGCGTTGACCGAACCGGTCGGCGAACGTCTTGAACGCATGACGGTGATTGAGCTGGATCGCGATTTGGCCGCACGTCTGCAAACGCATCCGTTTCTCGGCCCCAAACTGACGATTTTCCAGCAGGATGCCATGACCTTTGACTTTGCCGCCTATGCACGCGAGCAGGGTCAGGCGCTGCGCGTATTCGGCAACCTGCCGTATAACATCTCCACGCCGTTGATGTTCCACCTTTTCAGCTATACTGATGCGATCCGCGACATGCATTTTATGCTGCAAAAAGAGGTGGTGAATCGGCTGGTTGCCGGGCCGGGCAGTAAAGCGTATGGGCGCCTGTCGGTGATGGCGCAGTACTATTGCCAGATAATTCCGGTACTCGAAGTGCCGCCGGCCTCCTTCACGCCCGCGCCTAAAGTCGATTCCGCGGTGGTTCGCCTGGTACCCTACGCCAGTTTGCCGTATCCCGTAGAGGATATCCGCACCCTGAGCCGGATTACCACGGAAGCCTTCGGCAAGCGTCGTAAAACGCTGCGTAACAGCCTTGGTCACCTGTTTACTACCGAGGTTCTGGAAGAGATGAATATCGATCCGATTTTACGCGCTGAGAATATCTCGGTGGCACAGTATTGCCAGCTGGCAAACTGGCTGATTGCGCATCCTCAGCCGCAGGAGAACTGATTCATGACCGACACGCCCAGGGTTTGTGTTCACGTGCAGAGCGTCTGGATACCTTCGCAGTCTTCCCCGGAAGAGGACCGCTACGTTTTCGCTTACACCATTACCATTCGCAACCTTGGGCAGTCCGCCGTACAGCTGCTCAGCCGCTACTGGTTGATTACTAACGGCAACGGTCGTGAAACGGAAGTTCAGGGTGAAGGCGTGATTGGCGAGCAGCCGCACATTGCGGCGGGTAACGAGTTCCAGTATACCAGCGGTGCGGTACTTGAAACGCCAATGGGCACCATGCAGGGCCACTACGAGATGATTGATCAACAGGGCACCACGTTCCAGGTTGAGATCCCGGTATTCAGGCTGGCCATTCCCAGTAAAATTCACTAAAGCCTGTTCACAGGCGTCTTGTCGCAGGCAGACTTAATGAGTACGTATTTAATTGGCGACATCCACGGTTGCTACGACGAACTTCAGTCTTTACTTCAGCAGGTTGATTTCAATCCCACTCAGGACACGCTCTGGCTGACAGGCGATCTGGTCGCGCGCGGCCCCGGTTCGCTTGAGGTACTGCGGTTTGTGCGCTCGCTGGGCGAGTGTGTTCGCCTGGTCCTGGGTAACCACGATTTGCATTTGCTGGCCGTTTTCGCCGGCATCAGTCGTAACAAGCCAAAAGACCGCCTTTCAGTGCTGCTGGAGGCAGACGATGCCGATGAACTGATTAACTGGCTACGCCGTCAGCCGCTGCTTCAGGTTGATGAAGAAAAGAAGCTGGTGATGGCGCACGCCGGGATCACGCCGCAGTGGGATCTGGAATCGGCAAAGATCTGCGCGAAAGAGGTGGAGGCGGTGCTTTCCAGCGATACCTATCCGCTGTTTCTCAATGCCATGTATGGCGATATGCCGAATAACTGGACGCCTGAACTGACCGGACTCGCGCGGCTGCGCTTCAGCACCAACGCGCTGACCAGAATGCGCTTCTGCTTCCCCAATGGTCAGTTGGATATGATCTGCAAGGACTCGCCGGAATCCGCGCCGCCGCCGCTGAAGCCGTGGTTCGCCATTCCCGGCCCGGTGTCAAAAGAGTACACCATTATTTTTGGTCACTGGGCATCGCTGGAGGGCAAAGGCACGCCCGAGGGCATCATCGGTCTGGATACCGGCTGCTGCTGGGGCGGAACGCTGACCATGCTGCGCTGGGAAGACAAGCGCCTCTTCGTGCAGCCTTCTAACCGCGAGCGCGCGCTGGAAGAGTAGCAGCGGGCGGAGACAGTTCCGCCCTTCTGCTAACGGCGGTCGAGGATCTCAAAGCAGTAGCTGTGGCTGTTTTTCTCGTCAGCGTCGTGGAACTCGCTAAAAGTTGACTGCCATTGATCCGGCTCGTAGTCCGGGAAGGTGGTATCGCCTTCCACTTCCACGTCAATATGCGTCAGATAGAGCCGGTTGGCGCGGGGTAAAAGCTGCTCATAAATCCGGCCGCCGCCAATGATCATGATCTCCTCCGCATCACCGGCTGCCAGCAGCGCATCGTCGATGGAACTCACCCAGGTTACGCCTTCCGCTTCGCCTGTCTGGCTACTGATCACGATATTGAGGCGTCCGGGCAAAGGACGGCCAATTGATTCCCATGTCCGGCGTCCCATAATCACAGGCTTACCCAGCGTGTTACGTTTAAACCACGCCAGGTCGGCTGGAAGATGCCAGGGCATAGCGTTCTCCATGCCAATCACGCGATCGGCTGCGATAGCCGCAATAAAGCTAATCATTCATTAACACTCAACAGGCGATAAAATTCGCGCCATCATACGTAAAGGCGAAACTTTCGTCGATAGCTAAACCGGACGTTTTACACAAAGTTAAAAAGGCTGATTTTTTCCATCCACCGCACATCATTCATCATCCATGCTAAGATCCGTCTTTCGATTTAACGCAGATGTGACCATGTTAGAAACCAGCTTATTTATTGCCACGATTGCCACGCTGGGGATGCTCTCCCCCGGCCCGGATTTTTTTCTGATTATCAAAAATGCGGCGCGCTATCGTCGCAGCGCGGCGCTGGTCACTTCGCTGGGCGTCATCTGTGGCGTCATCACCCATATGACCTACTGCGTGGCTGGCCTGGCGGTGGTGATCACCACCACGCCGTGGCTGTTCATGCTGCTTAAATATGCCGGCGCAGCGTATCTGATTTACGTCGGCGCGATGGCCCTGCTCTCACGCGGAGGCGGCAAGATGGATCTCAGCGGCGTGAAGGCGGAGTCAACCTCTTATAAGAAAGCGTTTATGCAGGGCTATCTGTGTAACCTGCTGAATCCTAAAGCGACGCTTTTTTTTCTGTCGATGTTTACTCAGGTGCTTAACGTCCATTCCGGCTTTGGGGAAAAACTGTGGTACGCAGGCATTATTATTGCCCTCTCCTGCCTGTGGTGGCCGCTGCTGGTGATATTGATTCAGAGCGCGCCGGTGCGTCGCGGACTGGCGAAAGCGCAAAAGCTGGTTGATAAGCTGCTCGGCGGCGTGCTGATCGCGCTGGGCATAAAAGTCGCGCTGTCATAGAAGCAAAAAACCTGCCGCGGCAGGTTTTTTTACTATCAGGAGGCGTTACCGCGTTTGAATTCGTCTTTCGCCTTTTGTAACTGCTCGTTGAAAGCGGGTTCCGCATGCAGGCGCGCCACGATAGCCGACGCCACAACGCGCGCCGCCGTCACGTCGCTTTGCCAGTGATAGCCGCAGATCACCCGGCTTTGCCCCATTTCGTAGCCGCGTTTGAAAATTTCCGCCTGGCGGCCAGGATTTATTTCTGCCAGTACCAGCGCCGTGGCCCAGCCAATGGTGGTGTGACCTGACGGATAAGAGCCATTTTTAGACAGGCTGCTCTCTTCGTCGGAGCGGCAGGTTGGCTCATTGTAGAAGGCAAAAGGCCGGATGCGCATGTAATGTTCTTTTGCGCCGCGCGTCGCCAGATCCCCTGCATCTTCACGCATTTTCATCACCAGCCGATAGATTTCCGGGGTTTTCTCTTTGCTGATCGCCATGCCAAACGCGTCGGATAACGCTTCCGCTACGCCATCACCGGCAACGTGGGCATCCTTCCATGCCTGCTTGCCGCGCGGCGTATTCCTGAGCATTTTGCCCACGTCATACTGTGCTTTATCATTCTGGAAATCGATGCTGTCCATTGCCGGCGGCGGCGGCAGTAGCGCCAGGCTGTCAATGCTCTGGGATTCTTTTAGAAAATAGACGTCGGGTTTTGTGGTGACGTCTTTTGCCGCAAAGGCAAGCTGGGTGGTGAAAGCGCAGATCAGTGAGGTTAACAGGATTTTTTTCATAAGGGTTCCAGCATAGGCATTAAAAGTGAGACATCAGTATCACTTTCAATACTAAGGAAACCCGCTGGCGCTTGCTATTAACACTGTCACAAAACTGACATAGTTGTAACAAGAAATGTTTTATTTCCTGAAAAAAACCCCGCCGAAGCGGGGCCAGTCACACATTACCGCTGTATCTGCGCGTGCATCTCCTGCACCGAAATCACCTGTTCCGTTGGATCTGCATTGAGCGACATCGCCGTGGCAAAGCCGCCGTTCAGCGTGGTGTCATAGTGCACTTTGTACTGAAGCGCGCTGCGGCGGATCAGCTTTGAATCTTCAATGGCCTGGCGTCCCGCCGTAGTATTGACGATATAGGCATACTCTCCGTTCTTCAGGCGATCCTGAATATGCGGGCGGCCTTCATGCACTTTGTTCACCAGGCGCGGATTGATGCCCGCCTCGCCCAGCACCACGGCCGTACCGTGGGTGGCGTCAAGTTCAAAGCCCAGTTTTTGCAGCTTTGCCGCCAGGTCAACAATACGCTTTTTGTCTTCCTGGCGAACCGACAGCAGCGCGCGTCCGCTTTTCTTCATGTTGCTTTGCGCGCCCAGCATCGCCTTAGAGAACGCCTCAGCGAAGGTGCGTCCCACGCCCATCACCTCACCGGTTGAGCGCATTTCCGGGCCGAGAATCGGATCAACGCCCTGGAATTTGTTGAACGGCAGCACCACTTCCTTCACCGAATAGTAGGGCGGAATAACTTCTTCAGTCACGCCCTGCTCCGCCAGTGATTTACCGGCCATCACGCGCGCGGCCACTTTCGCCAGCGGCACGCCGGTGGCTTTGGAGACGAACGGCACGGTACGCGCCGCGCGTGGGTTAACCTCAATCAGGTAAACCTCGTTATCCTTCACGGCAAACTGCACGTTCATCAGGCCGCGAACGCAGAGCTCAAAGGCCAGTTTTTCCACCTGCTGACGCATGACGTTCTGAATGTCAGCGCTCAGCGTATAGGCAGGCAGAGAACAGGCCGAGTCGCCGGAGTGCACGCCCGCCTGCTCGATATGCTCCATAATGCCGCCAATCAACACGCGTTCGCCGTCGCAGATGGCGTCAACGTCCACTTCCACCGCGTCATCCAGGAAGCGATCCAGCAGCACCGGCGCATCGTTGGAAACCGACACCGCCGTCTGGAAGTAGCGTTTCAGATCGACCTCATCGTAAACGATCTCCATCGCGCGGCCGCCGAGCACGTAGGAAGGGCGCACCACCAACGGATAGCCAATCAGCAGGGCTTTCTCAATCGCCTGCTCCGTAGTGGTGACGGTGGCGTTAGCGGGCTGTTTGAGACCGAGGCGATCCACCGCCTGCTGGAAACGTTCGCGGTCTTCCGCGCGGTCAATGGCATCCGGGCTGGTGCCGATAATCGGTACGCCAGCGGCTTCGAGATCGCGCGCCAGCTTCAGCGGCGTCTGGCCGCCGTACTGCACGATGACGCCTTTCGGCTGCTCAATGCGCACGATTTCCAGCACGTCTTCCAGCGTTACCGGCTCAAAGTAGAGGCGGTCGGAGGTGTCATAATCGGTGGAAACGGTTTCGGGGTTACAGTTAACCATTATCGTTTCAAAACCGTCTTCGCTCAGCGCCAGCGCGGCGTGCACGCAGCAGTAGTCAAACTCAATACCCTGGCCGATACGGTTTGGCCCGCCGCCCAGCACCATGATTTTTTCACGATCCTGGTTGGGGTTCGCCTCGCACTCTTCTTCATAAGTGGAGTACATGTAGGCGGTGTCGGTAGAGAATTCGGCGGCGCAGGTATCAACGCGCTTGTAAACGGGATGCAGATTGTACTGCTCACGCAATTTGCGTACTTCCGCCTCGGCAACGCCCGCCAGCGTGGAGAGTCGCGCATCGGCAAAGCCTTTACGCTTCAGATCCCGCAGGAAGTCTTTCGTCAGGCCATTAATGCCTTCGCGGCTTACGCGCTCTTCCAGGCGCACCAGCTCTTCAATCTGCACCAGGAACCAGCGGTCAACGTTGGTCAGGTTGAACACGCCGTCAACGGACATGCCCGCGCGGAAAGCATCAGCGATATACCAGATGCGATCGCAGCCCGCGTCCTTCAACTCCCGGCGGATATGGGTCAGCGACTCGGCATCGTTGTGGTCAACCTTCGGATCAAAGCCTGCGGCGCCCACTTCAAGCCCGCGCAGCGCTTTCTGCATCGACTCCTGGAAGGTGCGGCCAATCGCCATCACTTCTCCGACCGACTTCATCTGCGTCGTCAGGCGGTCATTGGCACCCGCAAATTTTTCAAAATTGAAGCGTGGAATTTTGGTCACGACGTAGTCGATAGAAGGTTCGAACGATGCCGGAGTCCGGCCACCGGTGATATCATTCATCAACTCGTCAAGCGTGTAGCCCACGGCCAACTTGGCGGCGATTTTCGCAATAGGGAAGCCGGTCGCCTTTGACGCCAGCGCCGACGAGCGCGATACGCGCGGGTTCATCTCGATGATGATTAAGCGGCCGTTTTCCGGATTGACCGAGAACTGCACGTTCGATCCGCCGGTTTCCACGCCGATTTCACGCAGCACCGCCATCGAGGCGTTACGCATGATTTGATACTCTTTATCGGTCAGCGTCTGCGCAGGCGCCACGGTAATGGAGTCGCCGGTATGGATGCCCATCGCGTCAAAGTTTTCGATGGAGCAGACAATAATGCAATTATCATTTTTGTCGCGCACCACTTCCATTTCATACTCTTTCCAGCCAATCAGCGACTCGTCAATCAGCAGCTCATTGGTTGGTGAGAGATCCAGGCCACGCTCGCAAATCTCTTCAAATTCTTCACGGTTATAGGCGATACCGCCGCCGGTGCCGCCCATGGTGAAAGAGGGGCGAATAATACACGGGAAACCAACGTCAGCGGCCACCGCCAGCGCCTCTTCCATGGTGTGTGCGATACCGGAACGCGCCGTTTCCAGACCAATTTTCTTCATGGCTTTATCGAAGCGCTGGCGATCTTCCGCTTTATCAATGGCGTCTGCCGTCGCGCCGATCATCGTGACGCCAAACTCGGCAAGCACGCCCTGCCGCTCCAGCTCCAGCGCACAGTTCAGCGCCGTCTGGCCGCCCATGGTTGGCAATACCGCGTCAGGACGCTCTTTTTCAATGATTTTACGCACCACTTCCCAGTGTATTGGCTCGATGTAAGTTGCGTCGGCCATATCGGGATCGGTCATGATGGTGGCGGGATTGGAGTTAACCAGAATGACGCGATAACCCTCTTCGCGCAGCGCTTTACACGCCTGGGCGCCCGAATAGTCAAACTCGCAGGCCTGGCCGATCACAATGGGGCCAGCGCCAAGGATCAGGATACTTTTTATGTCGGTACGTTTTGGCATTTTCTCGCTCCTGATTATTTCGCGGTTGAACGGTAAGCTTCGATCAGTTCGATAAAGTGATCGAACAGCGGTGCGGCATCGTGCGGGCCGGGGCTGGCTTCCGGGTGTCCCTGAAAACTGAAGGCGGCTTTATCGGTACGATGAATACCCTGCACCGTGTGGTCGAACAGCGACGTATGGGTAATGCGCAGGTTTGCCGGCAAATTTGACTCATCCACTGCGAAGCCGTGGTTTTGTGCGGTAATCATCACGGTATTGTTATCGTGATCTTTAACCGGATGGTTGCCGCCGTGATGGCCCAGCTTCATTTTGACGGTCTTCGCGCCGCTGGCCAGCGCCAGCAGTTGATGCCCCAGACAGATACCAAAAACTGGAATATCGGTTTCAAGAAGGGTTTTGATCGCCGTAATAGCGTAATCGCACGGCTCAGGATCGCCGGGGCCATTTGCCAGGAAAACGCCATCGGGATTCATCTTCAGCACGTCGGCGGCAGGCGTCTGCGCCGGAACAACGGTCAAACGGCAGCCGCGATCGACCAGCATGCGCAAAATATTGCGCTTCACGCCGTAATCATAAGCCACCACGTGGAACGGCAGCGCCGCCTCATCGGCAGAGGCGGGCAGGCCCGCCAGCGTCCAGCTCCCCTGTTGCCAGCGGTAGGTTTCACGCGTGGAAACTTCTTTTGCCAGATCCATGCCCTTTAAGCCAGGAAATGCCTGTGCCTGTTGCAGCGCCAGCGCGGCATCCGGCGCGTCACCGGCGATAATGCAGCCATTTTGCGCGCCTTTTTCCCGCAGCAGGCGGGTCAGCTTACGCGTATCGATATCGGCGATAGCCACAACGTTATTACGCTTGAGGTAGTCCGAGAGCCCCTCTTCATTGCGGAAGTTGCTGGCAATCAGCGGTAAATCGCGGATAACGAGGCCCTGCGCATGAACTCTGGAAGATTCTTCATCAGCGGCGTTGGTGCCGACGTTACCAATATGGGGATAAGTGAGAGTGACAATCTGGCGGGAATAGGAAGGATCAGTGAGGATTTCTTGATAACCGGTCATTGACGTGTTGAAAACGACTTCCCCCACTGCCGTCCCCGTTGCCCCGATGGCCCGACCGTGGAATTGGGTTCCGTCTTCCAGAACCAATAGCGCTGACTTAATCAAAACGTCCTCCTGAGAATAAACAGTCACATTATTTGCATATTAATTCAGGTGAGAGCCTGAAATCAACGCAAAAACCGCCTGAATCTCGATTTTTGGCAAATTGCGCGCATTCTAATGATCACCTCTGTCGTTGTCCAGCCTGCGCAGCGTTTTTTCTCTGTTTTTTAGCAGGCCCGGCGGATTATGCTCAGATTACCGCTGAAAGAGGCAGAATACCTACGGATAAAATCGATTGCGCGAGAAAAAGAGTGTGATAGTGGTATAAAACAGACAAAAAGAGGAGGAACGGCCCGACCAGCAGGGCTGACAAAGAAAAAAACCAGTAAAAAAGAGGATTAATACCGCCCTGAAAATAAAATAGCAATAGAACAGGTTTTATAAAATTTTAAGGCTACAACCTGTTGTAGCCTCAGCGGGTTACAAAAAAATAAAACCTATAAATCATCCAGATTAAGCACATCTTTCATATCATAAAGTCCTTTTTCTGACGCTAAAACCCACTCCGCTGCACGAACGGCGCCTTTCGCAAAAGTCATTCGGCTTGACGCTTTATGCGTTATCTCAACCCGCTCGCCAATATCGGCAAACATGGCGGTATGTTCGCCAATGATATCGCCCGCTCTGACGGTGGCAAAACCGATGGTGCCCGCCGCCCGCTCGCCGGTGTGCCCTTCTCGCGCGTACACGGCGTGCTCATTTAACGTCCAGTCCATCGCACCGGCAATGGCTTCTCCCATTGCCAGGGCGGTGCCTGACGGCGCATCAACTTTGTGGCGATGATGCGCTTCAACAATTTCAATATCCGCATAGTCGCCCATTACTTTGGCGGTTTTTTCCAGCAGCTTCAGTACCAGATTAACGCCTACGCTGAAATTGGCAGCGAATACGATGCCGATCTCTTCAGCGGCTGCTTTTATGGCGGCTTTACCCGCCTCATCAAAACCGGTAGTGCCAATCACCATCGCTTTGCGGTGCTGGCGACAGAAAGAGAGGTAGTCCAGCGTGGCTTCAGGTCGGGTGAAGTCAATCAGTACGTCAAAGTCCGATGCGACCGCAGGCAGATTATCAACGATACGAACGCCACACGCACCGCTGCCTGCCAGTTCACCCGCATCCGCGCCGACAAGCGACGAGCCACGTTTTACCACCGCTGCGCCAAGCCCGACGCCTTTCGTCTCTGCCACTGCCTGTAACAGCTGACGCCCCATCCGGCCGTCTGCGCCCACGATGGCAATGCGAATTGTTTTATCATTCATGATATATCCCTGAGTTGATTCTCCAGCCACCTACTGCGAGAAGAATAAAGGCAATCCCTAATGAAAACATTTAACGCGCCTTTAAAGCCAGCGGAAAAGCGCGACCATTAATATTTACCATCAAATCCACCCTGCTATTAACAGGATGGATTAACGCTTTTATTGCTCAGGGACTATACCTGACCAAAACCACATGACTCGCGTACCACTAACGCAGGCGGCAAAATAATACGTTTTGGCGGCTCGTCATTACCCTGAATGCGGCTGTAAAGCAGCTCACCCGCCTTACGACCAATCTCCTTTGCCGCGACGGAGATGGTTGTCAGCGCAGGCTGAACCAGCGACGCTTCGGTAATATCATCAAAGCCGATTAGCCCGAAATCTTTGCCGGGCGCTCGCCCCAGCTTACGCAGCGTCTGCATAACGCCCAGCGCCACAATATCCTGATAACAGACGGCAGCGGTAATCTGTGGAAAGCGACGGAACAGGTCTTCAGAGACGCGAGCGCCGTCACTTTGCGACGCCTGCGACGGCACAATCCAGTCAGCGACTGGCGCGATATGCTGCTCCAGAAGCCGGCTTGTATAGCCACCAATACGCTGTGCCCGACTGGTTGATCCCTCACTGCCGCCAATAAAAGCGATGTGACGATGGCCAAGACGCAGCAAATGCCGGGTGGCAAGCTGGGCGCCGAGAAAATTGTCGGTGCCGACAAAATCAAAATCCACATCATCCAGCGGCCGTACCACCATAATGACAGGAATGTTATGTCGCTTCAGCGTGTCGAAAAAGAGCGGAGAAGTGCCTCGCGCGGCGCAAAGCAACATGCCGCAGGCGTTATTACGCATCAGTGAATCAACAAATTTTTGCTGACGCTGGCCGGACTCTTCGCTGTTTGCCAGAAACAGCAGCAGATTGTGGCGCTCCATTTCATGACTCAGAGCTGCCGTCATTTCGCTATAAAAAGGATTAGTAATATCGTGCAACAGCAGCCCAACCTGATTACTGCTGCGGTTCCGCAAGTTTGCGGCCGTCTGGTTGTAGACATATCCCATCTCTTTCAGCACGGCCAGCACGCGTTGTCGTGTGGCGGCAGAAATACGTCCCTGATTCCGCAGTACCATTGACACCGTTGCGGATGAAACACCCGCCCTTTCTGCTACTTGTGCAAGCGTTACGGAAGTCATTTCTTCTCCTTTTCATTTACCCGGACTTAAGGTTAATCGAATAACTTAATCGCCACTTTTTTTCCATAAAAAACCTCAACCCCATCAAATGAGCTGAAAATAATCACTGAAATTAGGTGGTTAATGCGATTAACCACTCTTTTCAAAAGAGGTTAATCGATTAATCTTACCCGCAGAATACAATAAGGAGCCTGTGATGAAAAATAGTGCTTATGACAAATATCCGGAAGTCCGTATTAAAGGGTTTAATCATCATGCCTGCCGGGGCTGGTCAGCCACCAGACAGCGTTTACGTGACCAGCTTGCACAATGTTCAGCAAAAAGGGTGCTGGTTATCGATTGCTATCCCGGCGTTCGCCTTGATGAAATAGTGACGCAGCTTATCGCGCATCTTGATCCGGTGCTGATAATCAACGTTGAAGAGGCGCGTAAGGACGAAACGTCCCTGAGTGAATTGCTGGCATTTAACCTGACCGACGATCGGGTTTTTGGCCTGCTTTCCTGTCACCAGCTCACCGATTTCTTCTCCACTATGACGCTGGCGCAGCTTCAACGAAAGGCGGAGGCGGTGCAGGACGGCCTGGTGGTGATATATGGCTCAGGTGCCGCGCTCGTCCATTCGGGCGACGTGCTGGTTTATGCCGATCTGGCGCGCTGGGAGATTCAGCAGCGATTCCGACGCGGTGAACTGGGCAACTGGGGCGCTGACAACATCCATGAAGATCTCCTGCGTCGCTACAAGCGCGCTTTCTTTATCGAGTGGCGCGTGTTTGACCGTTACAAAACACCGCTGCTTCGGCGCACCGACTTTCTGCTTGATACAAACCAGCAGAACGATCCCGCATTAATTACCGGCGAAGCGTTACGTGAGGCGCTACGGCAAACTGCGCGGCACCCATTTCGGGTGGTGCCCTTCTTCGATCCCGGCGTCTGGGGAGGCCAGTGGATGAAGAACCAGTTCGATCTCGATCCCTCGGCGCCTAATTACGCATGGTGTTTTGACTGTGTACCCGAGGAGAACAGCCTTTTTTTGCGTGTCGGCGACGTACGCATCGAGATCCCCTCCCAGGACCTGGTGCTGCTTTATCCCCGCCCGCTGTTGGGTGAAAAGGTTCACGGTCGTTTTGGCGCAGAGTTCCCCATCCGTTTTGATTTTCTCGACACTATCGGCGGCCAGAACCTGAGTCTTCAGGTTCATCCGCTGACCAACTATATCCAGCAAAATTTCGGCATGCACTACACACAGGATGAAAGCTACTACCTGCTGGAGGCAGAACCGCACGCTGAGGTCTTTCTCGGTACCAAAACCGGCATCGATCCGCAGGCAATGCTGGATGACCTGGCATGTGCGCAGCGCGGTGAAAAAGCGTTTGATGATGAAAAATTTATTAATCGCTTTCCGGCACGCAAACACGATCACTTCCTCATCCCGGCAGGGACGGTGCACTGCTCCGGCCAGGGCGCGGTGGTGCTGGAGATCAGCGCGACGCCCTATATTTTCACCTTCAAACTTTGGGACTGGGGAAGAGTGGGACTGGACGGCCTGCCGCGTCCCGTGCATCTGGAGCATGGCGCACAGGTTATCGACTGGCAGCGGGATAGCGAGTGGGTCAGCGAGCATCTGATAAACCGTGTCGAGCAGATCGCCGAAGGCGATGGCTGGCGGGAAGAACGTACCGGCCTGCACGCACGCGAATTTATTGAAACCCGCCGACACTGGTTCACTAAACCGGTCACGCACCATACCTGCGGCGGCGTCAATGTCCTCAATTTAGTCGAGGGCAGCGAGGCGCTGGTCGAGAGTCCGGAAAACGCCTTTGAGCCTTTTGTCGTCCACTATGCCGAAACCTTTATTGTTCCGGCTGCGGTGGGCGAATACCGCATTTCACCTTATGGCAGCAGTGCAGGAAAGCAACTCGCTACCATGAAAGCCTGGGTCAGGGGGTAACAATGATAAATGTGATTCTCACTACGCACGGCCCGCTGGCTGAGGCGCTGTTAGCCAGCGCGCGAATGGTTTATGGCGAACTGCCGCACGTTTTTCCGGTCACGCTTGGCGAAACAAAAGACATCAATGATTTTCGGGATGAGTTTACCGCCGTGCTGCGCCAGGCCGGTCAGGGAACCGATGGCGTGTTGGTGCTTTGCGATCTTCAGAACGGCACGCCATGGAATATCGCCTGTCATCATGCTTTCAATACTGATACTTCGCCGCCCGTAGCGGTACTGAGCGGCGTTAATTTTCCTATGCTGCTGGAAAGCGACGATCTGAAATCAATGACGAACGTTGAACAGGCTGCCGCACAGCTGTTATCGCTGGCGAAAGAAGCGACCGTACAGGCGCGACCGGTTGAAACCACGCAATCTGACGACTTTTAAGAGGTCACTATGAGTATTTCTTTTGTACGCATCGACGACCGTGTGATCCACGGACAACTGGTTACCCGCTGGGCCAAAGAGCTGCCGTGCGATGGCATTATTGCGATTGATGATGGCGTCGCCGCCGATCCGCTGCTCTCATCCGTCATGAAAGGTGCGATGCAGGACATCAAAATCTGGCTGTTCGATACCGCGACGGCGATTGAAAAGCTGCCCAAAATTATCGCCAGCGAGAAACGCTACTTCGTGATTGGCAAATCGCCGCTTACCCTGAAGCGTATTGAGGAAGCGGGCATCAGCCTGCAAAACATGAATAAAAAAATTAACGTCGGGCCCATGAGCGCTCGCGCCAGCACAACCACTATCGGCCCTAACCAGGCCGTCACGGCAGACGAGGCGACGGCATTCGACTATCTGGCGCAGCGCGGACATCAGATTGAGTTTCGTCTGGTGCCTGACGCCGGTAGCTACCGCTGGCAGGATGCCCGGCAAAAAATAAAATAAGGAGGCCGCTATGGCTTTGGAAGCGATACTCATCGGTATTCTCTGTTACCTTGGCGCGCTCAGCACGCCCTGGCTTTTTGGCCTTACCGGCGGCTGGTATCTGCTCACCCGTCCGCTGGTTTCGGGAATGCTGGTCGGCATAATTCTTGGCGATGTGCAAACCGGCATCATTGTTGGCGTGGCCGTGCAGGCCGTTTACATTGCTATGGTGACGCCTGGCGGATCGATGCCTGCCGATCTGAATTTCGTCGCCTTTCCCGCGATTGCGCTGGGCATTCTCTCTGATAAAGGGCCGGAAGTGGCGGTGGCGCTGGCCGCCACAATTGGTATTGCCGGTACGGTACTGTTTAACGCCATGCTGGTGCTGAACTCATGGTGGAACCACCGCGCCGACATGGCGTTGGAAAAAGGCGATGAGCGGGGGGTTTACCTCAATAGTGCTGTCTGGCCGCAGATCACCAACTTTCTGATGCGCTTCATACCCACCTTTATCGCAGTCTATTACGGCGCACGCTATATCAACGGGTTTATGGAAAGCCTGCCGCAGCTGGTTTTGTCGACAATGAACGTGCTTGGCGGCATTCTGCCTGCGGTAGGCATCGCCATTCTGCTAAAGCAGATCATCAAAAACTACAGCATGCTGATCTACTTTCTGGTGGGCTTTATCTGCATCGTGTTTCTCAAGCTGAATATGGTGGCGCTGGTGGTGGTGGGCAGTCTGCTGGCGCTGATCCATTACAACTATAAACCAGAGCCCCGGTCGACAGGCATGATGAAACCGGGTGATGAAGAGGAAGAATTCTGATGGAAGAACGGAAACTAAACCGCCGGGATCTGCGCCGTTGCTGGCGCAGCTGGATGATGTATAGCCTCTCATCGATGAGTTTTGAACGACTGGCGTCCTTTGGCTTTTGCCTGAGCATGATGCCGGCCGCGAAGAAGCTCTATCCCGATGAGCAGGAACGTAAGGAGATGCTGAAACGACATGCCTCTTTTTATAACGTTGAACCGCAGTTAGGCGCAATTGTTAACGGCATGGTGCTGGGGTTGGAGGAAAAACGCGCCAACGGTGAGCCTATCGACGGCGAGACGATCAACACGCTGAAAGTTGGCCTGATGGGGCCGGTGGCGGGTATTGGCGATTCCATGATCCCCGGCATGCTGATCCCTATTCTGCTCAGCATCGGCATGGCGCTCGCCGCGGGCGGCAGCCTTCTCGGCCCGCTGTTTTATTGCGTGGCGTGGCTGGCAATTATCCTGCCAGGCTCGTGGTTTTTGTTTTTAAAAGGCTACCACATGGGCTCTGGCTCGGTTGAGATGCTGGTAAGCAGTCAATCAAACCGATTGCGCGAAGCGCTGTCGCTGCTGGGTGTTTTCGTGATGGGTGGCGTAGCGGCAAGTTACGTGAAACTCGGCACCGGCCTGGAATTTATCACACGGGACGGCGTCAACATTCATGTTCAGCAGATGTTGGACGGTATTTTCCCGCAACTGCTGCCGCTCAGCGTGGTCATTGGCATCTGGTTTCTGATGGCAAAACGCGCCCTGTCGCCGGTGAAAGCGATGCTCTTGCTGCTGGCTCTGGCAGCAGCAGGCACGGCGCTGGGGCTGTTTACCGGATAATAAAAAGAGGAGCGAAGCGACACTGTTGGCCAGCATTGTCTCAACAGGCAAACCCCGCCTTTTCATAGCATTTGGCCGTTTGTCGTCTTCTTTTGCTACTGTACCGGCAAAAAAATACCGGAAGGCGTTAACCTTCCGGCATTTTTAATAAAAGCCGCTGTCAGGTCACTTCGCGTACGTCGACCCGCAGTTCTTTCGGCACTTCAAAAACAATATTCTCTTCGCGACCAATCAGTTCAATCGCCACATCGCCGCCGTAGTCACGCAGCCGCTGGATCACCTCCTGCACCAGCACGTCCGGCGCGGAGGCGCCAGCCGTCACGCCAACGCAGCTTACGCCTTTCACCCACTCTTCCTGAATATCATCCGCAGAGTCGATCAGGCGGGCCAGCTTACCGGCGCGCTGCGCCAGTTCCGCAAGGCGGTTGGAGTTAGAGGAGTTACGCGAGCCCACCACCAGCACCACGTCGGCATCCTTCGCCAGCGTGCGCACCGCTTCCTGCCGGTTAGTGGTGGCATAGCAGATATCGTCCTTGCGCGGCCCGACGATCTTCGGAAAACGGTCGCGCAGCGCATCAATGACCTCGTAAGTATCATCGACCGACAGCGTGGTTTGCGTCATAAAGCAGAGGTTCGCCTCATCTTTAACCTGAAGCTTATAGACATCGGCGGGCGACTCAACCAGGTACATGCCCCCTTTCGGGTTATTGTACTGGCCCATGGTGCCTTCCACTTCAGGGTGCCCCGCATGACCAATCAGGATTGCCTCGGTGCCTTTACGACTGGCACGCGCCACTTCCATATGCACTTTTGTGACCAGCGGACAGGTTGCATCGAACAGCATGGTCAGATCGCGCGCTTTTGCTTCAGCGCGTACCGCCTGAGAAACGCCGTGCGCGGAGAAAATCAGGATTGAGCCGTCCGGCACTTCTGTAATCTCTTCAATGAAGATTGCGCCGCGCTCACGCAGGCTGTTAACAACGTAGCGGTTGTGCACCACTTCGTGGCGAACGTAGATCGGCGCGCCGTACATCTCCAGCGCGCGCTCAACGATGCTGATGGCGCGGTCAACGCCCGCGCAGAAGCCGCGAGGATTAGCCAGCAGAATTTGCATTGGTTGCCTCCAGCGCCGGATCGATCTCCAGCACTTCAACGTCAAAATGAACGGTCTGTCCGGCCAGCGGATGGTTAAAATCTACGGTGATGGAGTCGCCGGAAATTTCGCGGATCACCCCTGGCATTTCGTTGCCGTCCATGCCGCTGAACAGCATAATCGCGCCGATTTCCGGCTCGCCCGCTTCGGTGAAATCACGGCGGGAGAAATACTGGATCAAATCGGGGCTGGTGAGGCCAAAAGCCGCCTCCGGCACCAGCGAGAAGGCTTTTTTCTCACCCTGGCGCAGACCGATCAGTTCCGCTTCCAGCGCGTCCGACAGGCTGCCGTCGCCAAGGCTGAACAGCGCCGGTTTGCCATTATCGCGCGTCGATTCCGCCGTGGAGCCGTCTTCCAGCTTCAGCGTGAAATGCACCAGTACTGCGCTGTCATGCTGTACAGAATCCGTCATGACCTGCCCTTAATTTTTTGCACGTTTGCCGGACGGACTGAGAAAGCCCTCCAGCACGATCAGCGCGGCACCGATACAGATGCCGCAGTCAGCGATATTAAACGTCGCGAAGTGCCAGTTGCCGACATAGAAGTCGATAAAATCAACCACAAAGCCGTGATAAGCACGATCGAACAGGTTGCCCGTCGCGCCGCCGACGATCAGCGCATAGGCCACGTTGTTTAACCGGTTACTGGCTGGCGTGCGATACATCATCACCAGCAGCGCGACCACAATGGCTACCGCAATACCGGCAAAGAACCAGCGCTGCCAACCGCCCTTGTCGGCCAGAAAGCTGAACGCCGCGCCGTAGTTGTGTGCATAAAAAAAGTTGAAAAACGGCATGATCGACATCGACTGATGCAGTTGCAGCGTGTTCATGATCCACTGCTTGCTGGCAAAGTCGACGACGATCACCACCACCACCAGCCACAGCCAGCGAAGTCCGGTTGAGAGTAAAGGTTTACGCATTATGCAAATTTACGCTGTTCGCCGTCACCGGCTACGTTGGTAACACAGCGTCCGCAAATATCCGGATGCTCCGCATTCTGACCAATGTCAGTAGTGTAGTGCCAGCAGCGCGGGCATTTCTCGCCTTCGGCCTTGTTCAACGCAATTTTCAGACCTTTCAGCAGTTCGCTTTGCTGCGCATCGGCAGTGGCGAGCTCAAGATCGGCCACCTGCGCGCCTGAAGTCAGCAGCACAAACCGCAGTTCGTCGCCCAGGCTGGTCAGTTTTTGCGCCAGTCCGGCCTCGGCGTAAAGCGTAACGCTTGCTTCCAGCGAACCACCCACGCGCTTCTCGGCACGCGCCTGCTCGATAACCTTGTTGACTTCACCGCGCACCTTCAGCAGATCCGCCCAGTAAGCATCGTTCATTGACTCGTTTTCTGCGAGACCAAACAGCCCGTCAAACCACTCTTCGGTAAAGACGTATTGCGCACGCTTGCCGGGCAGTTCGTTCCAGATCTCATCCGCCGTGAAGGACATGATCGGCGCCATCCAGCGCACCAGCGCTTCGACAATGTAGAACAGCGCGGTCTGGCAGCTACGGCGCGCCAGGCTGTCACGCTGCGCGGTGTACTGGCGATCTTTGATGATATCAAGATAGAAAGACCCCATCTCAATCGAGCAGAACTGCATCAGACGCTGCACCACTTCATGGAAATCATAGCGGTCGTAGGAAGCGATGATATCGTCCTGCGCCGCTTTAGCGCGTCCGACCGCCCAGCGATCCAACACCACCATCTCTTCCGGCCTGACGCTGTCGGTTTCCGGGTTGAAGCCATTCAGGTTCGCCAGCAGGAAGCGCGCAGTGTTGCGGATGCGACGATAGGCGTCGGCGGAGCGTTTGAGGATCTCATCGGAAACGGCCATTTCGCCTGAATAGTCCGTTGAGGCGACCCACAGGCGAAGAATATCACCACCCAGCTTGTTCATGACATCCTGCGGCGACACCGTATTGCCGATAGATTTCGACATCTTGCGGCCCTGGCCGTCAACGGTAAAACCATGCGTCAACACCTGACGATAAGGCGCTTTGCCTTTCATCGCCGTTGAAATCATCAGTGAAGACATAAACCAGCCGCGATGCTGATCCGAGCCTTCCAGATACATATCCGGCGAATGCCCCTCAAATTCAGGACGCGCATCGACAACCGAATAGCTGGTTGAGCCGGAATCAAACCAGACGTCAAGTGTATCGGGCACCTTAACGTAGTTTTCTGCGTCATCGCCCATCAGATCTTTCGCATCAAGATCCCACCAGGCCTGGATGCCGTCCTGCTCAACGCGCTGCGCGACTTTTTCCATGAGTTCCAGCGTATCGGGATGCAGCTGCTCGGTGTCTTTGTGCACAAACAGCGCCATCGGCACGCCCCAGGTGCGCTGGCGTGAGATACACCAGTCCGGACGGTTAGCGACCATTGATTCAATACGCGCCTGGCCCCAGTCCGGGATCCACTGCACGCTTTTAATTTCGGAAAGCGACTGCGCACGCAGCCCTTTTTGATCCATGCTGATAAACCACTGCGGCGTGGCACGGAAAATGATTGGTGTCTTGTGGCGCCAGCAGTGCGGATAGCTGTGCAGCATTTTTTCCACATGCAGCAGCGCGCCTTTATCTCGTAACAGTTCAACCACGCTGTCATTGGCTTTAAACACGTTGACGCCGTCCAGCCCCGGATACGTTCCTGGCAAATAGCAGCCGTCCGGGCCAACCGGATTGGCCGTTTCAAGACCGTATTTTTGACCAATAACGTAGTCGTCAGGGCCGTGGCCCGGCGCGGTATGCACCGCTCCCGTACCGGCATCCAGCGTTACGTGTTCGCCCATCACCACCGGCGAGGCGTAGTCAAGGAACGGGTGCGCGAAGGTCATCAGCTCCAGCGTGGCGCCTTTCGCTTCGCCCAATACCTGCCATTCGGCGATACCGGCACGCTTCATCACGCTCTCAACCAGGTCTTTAGCCAGGATCAGCGCGCGACCGTCAATCTGCACCAGTTGATAATCAAACTCAGGATGCAGAGAGATGGCGCGGTTAGCGGGCATGGTCCACGGCGTGGTGGTCCAGATAACCAGCGCGATCGGGCCGTTAACGCTGTCGGCGCCAAATTTTGCGCGCACGGCGCTGGCGTCGGTGGCGTTAAACATCACGTCGATGGACGGCGACATTTTGTCGTAATACTCAACCTCGGCCTCGGCCAGCGCGGAGCGGCAGTCCATACACCAGTGCACCGGCTTGGCGCCTTTGTGCAGATGGCCGTTGCCGATGATTTTGCCCAACGCGCGAATGATATTGGCTTCGGTTTTAAAGTTCATCGTCAGATAGGGACGATCCCAGTCGCCCAGCACGCCAAGGCGGATAAAGTCTTTTTTCTGCCCGTCGACCTGTTCCGCAGCGTATTTGCGGCAGGCTTCACGGAACTCGGCGGCAGTGACTTTTTCGCCCGGCTTGCCAATCATCTGTTCAACTTTATGCTCAATCGGCAGGCCGTGGCAGTCCCAGCCCGGCACGTAGGGCGAATCGAAACCCGCCAGGCCTTTGGACTTAACGATAATATCTTTCAGAATTTTGTTAACTGAGTGACCAATATGAATGCTGCCGTTGGCGTAGGGAGGGCCATCGTGCAGGATAAAGGTTTTTTTCCCTTTTTTGGCTTCGCGAATGATGCCGTACAGGTTGTCATCATACCAGCGTTGCAGCATGCCCGGTTCGCGTTTGGCCAGATCGCCACGCATCGGGAACCCGGTTTCCGGCAAATTCAGGGTAGATTTAAAGTCACTCATCAGATTCTCAGTTCCGTATTTCGATTCTGTTTAAATCGGTGTTTTCAACCCAAAGAAAGTCCGGGCGCTCACCACATCTTTAGCAATTTGTTCTTTAAGCGCGTCAAGTGAAGCAAAACGCTGCTCATTTCGTATTTTTTCACGCAGCACCACCTCGATATGGCGACCATACAGGTCGATTGCAACGTCCAGCAGGTGAACTTCCAACTGCTGACGCATACCGGCAACGGTAGGACGCGTCCCAATGTTTGCCACGCCGGGCAGCGGATGCGACGCAATGCCGCGAACCTCAACGGCATACACGCCTTTTACCGGCGAAACATAACGTTTGAGCGGCAAATTGGCGGTAGGAAAACCGATGGTTCGGCCCAGCGCGTCGCCGTGTACCACGCGGCCCGAGATGCTGAAGGGATGGCCCAGCAGCGAGGCCGCAAGTTCGAGGTTGTCATCCGCCAGCGCCTGACGGATGGCCGTGCTGCTGATGCGCTTGCCGTCATTGCAGAACGTTTGCGTACTGATAACGTCCATGCCGTGTGCGGCGCCCGCCTCCTGTAATAACAGGAAATCGCCTTTGCGACCAGCGCCAAAGCGGAAATCATCACCCACGGCAAGAAACTTCACGCCCAGCTTATTTACCAGCAGGTCGTTCACAAAACTCTGCGCGTCGATCTCAGCGAAGCGGCGATCGAAACGAATGCAGAGAACGGTATCCACGCCCGCTTCGCTGAGGTAGCGCAGTTTCTCCCGCAGCCGGGTAAGGCGCACGGGCGCGTTACCGGCGGCAAACAGCTCAAGCGGCTGCGGTTCGAACAGCATCACCATGACCGGCAGGTTTCGCCTGCGACCCTCTTCGCACAGTCGCGCCAGCAGCGCCTGATGGCCACGATGCACGCCATCAAAATTGCCGATAGTCAGCACGCAGCCTCGATGCTGCTCTCTGAGATTATGTATCCCGCGGATAAACTTCATGGCTGGCTCAGTTGGGTGGAAATCGGCGGATTATACCTTGTACAGCGATGAAAATTAACCCGCGAATGCGGCTTTACGGGGCATTTTATGCCACAGAAGCGGCCTGCGTGCGGCATTCTCATTTTTATTATGATTAAGCTGTATTCGCCAGCCCGAAGCTGGTAGAATCTTGCGCCATCAAAACGTAACCAGGCGTCGTCATTTCAGCGGCGCTTATTTGCACAAATCCATTGACAACCTGGGGCGGAAGAGGCATATTCCTCGGCCTTTGAATTGTCCTCATAGAACTATTTGGGAGTTGGACCTTGGCTAATATCAAATCAGCTAAGAAACGCGCCGTAACGTCTGAGAAGCGTCGTAAGCAAAACGCTAGCCGTCGTTCAATGTTGCGTACTTTTATCAAGAAAGTATACGCGGCTATCGCTGTTGGCGATAAAGCGGCTGCGCAGAACGCATTTAATGAAATGCAACCAATTGTGGACCGTCAGGCTGCTAAAGGCTTGATCCACAAAAACAAAGCGGCACGTCATAAATCAAATCTGACTGCACAGATCAACAAACTGGCTTAATCGCCAGCTGTTAATCGGCTTTGAAAGGAAACCGGCTCTTTGCCGGTTTTTTTTATGTCCGCCATTCAGTAACGGGCCAGCTCCTGAAGAGCCAGCCTGAATACTCTCAGCGAAGTTTTATCCGCAGCAGCACGTAGCCCACCACCGCAGAAACGATGGACCCGGTAAGAATGCCGAGCTTCGCCAGCGTGACCATCTCTTCATGAGCGGCATCAAACGCCAGCGATGCAATGAAAATCGACATGGTAAAACCAATGCCGCAAAGCACGCCGATAGCGGCGATGTCGCGCATTCTGGTGCCTTCCGGCAGCGCAGCAATGCCTGTTTTCACCGCAAGCCAGCAAATCAGCGTAATGCCCACCGGTTTGCCGACAAACAGCCCAAGTATGATGCCGAGCGGCACGGCAGAAACCAGACCGTCCAGCGACACGCCGCTCAGCGTCACACCCGCATTGGCAAAAGCGAATAACGGCAGGATCAGCCAGCCCACCCACGGCGCCAGGCCATGAGCAAGATGGATGGCGGGCGAATGGCCATTTTGTTTTTCAATCGGGACGAAGAAGCCCACAATGACGCCCGCCAGCGTCGCGTGGATACCTGATTTCAGTACCGCCACCCACAGCACAATGCCAACCAGCATATAAACCGCCACGCTGCGCACGCCAAGGCGATTCAGCAATGCCAGCACCGCTACCGCCCCCGCCGCGACGCTCAGCGACGCCAGAGAGAGATCCTGCGTATAAAAGAAGGCGATGATCAGAATGGCGCCAAGATCGTCAATCACTGCCAGCGCCATCAAAAACATCTTCAGCGCAGGCGGAACGCGACTGCCAAGCAGGGCTAAAATGCCCAGTGCGAAAGCGATATCGGTGGCGGTGGGGATCGCCCAGCCATGTATGGCCAGCGGATCGTTATGATTAAGAAGCGTATAAATCGCGCCCGGCATTGCCATGCCGCCAATGGCGGCAATCAGTGGAAACATCGCGCGCTGCCGCGTGGCCAGCGAGCCTGAAACCAGTTCGTGCTTAACCTCAAGGCCAATCATCAGGAAAAAGAGCGCCATCAGCGCGTCGTTGATCCACAGCAGCAGATTTTTGCTGATATCAAGCGAGCCAAAGCGAAACTCAACCGGCATAGCCAGTAACGCGTGATAGGCCTGTTGGCTTGCCGCGCTGTTCGCCAGGATCATCGCCACCGCCGCGGCAATGATTAACACCACGCCGCCCGTTGCTTCACTTTTCAGTACTCTTTTCAGTCCCCATTTCATCAGGGCATTCCTTTAAAACAGAATAAAAACGTGGGCAACAGCATACGCGTAATGTGCCTGTGTAAGAATGGAAAACGTCATATAGCCATTAACCTGCGGTATCATTAACCGTGCTCAATGGGCCAAATTTTTTTTCATATAGCGGGCTGAGCCAGTCGATAAAAACCCGCACGCGTTGGGAAAGCTGTCGTTGATGAGGATAGAGCGCTGAAACAGGCATATCGGGGCTTTTCCATCCCTTCAGAACTTCAACCAGATCGCCGTCGAACAGGGCATCTTCAACATGGAAGCGAGGAAGTTGGATTAACCCGCAGCCCTGCATCGCTCCGCTGACATAGCTCCCGGCATCGTTCACCGACAACCAGCCGCCAGTCTCAAAGCTGCGACGTTGTCCCCCGACAAACAGTTCAACCGGATAGTCTGATGCCCCACTGCTGGCAAAAAACCTGACAGCCTGGTGGGATGCCAGTTGATCAGGATGCGTGGGCGTGCCGAAACGGCGCAGGTAACGTGGGCTGGCGCAAATGAGTTGCGGCATAACAGCCAGTCGGCGCGCCGCCAGACTGGAATCTCTGGGCTCTCCCGCCCGGATGACACAATCAATCCCCTCAGGGATCAGGTTGGCTAACCGATCGCCACTGCTGATAACCAGCTCAATATCAGGATAGCGCGTGTGGAAAGTATCGATCTCAGGCAGGACAATATGTGCCGCATGAATACCATGCATTCCCACGTGCAAGATCCCTCGGGGATTGATCGCTATATGGCGCAGGGATGACTCTGCATTATCCAGATCCGACAGGATTTGTACGCAGCGCTTATAGAACGTATTCCCGTCCAGGGTGGGCCGAACATGACGTGTCGAGCGTTCAAGCAATCGCACCTGGAGCCGGGCCTCCAGTGCCTTGATGGCGTGGGTGGCCGTTGCACGTGGGATCCCCAGCGTATCGGCCGCCTGGCTGAAACTGTTCAGTTCAACAATACGGGTAAAGAGTTGCAGTGCAGCCAGACGATCCATAGTTTGTCGCAGTAAATCCGCCGGAAAAAGGGTGGCTCATCATACCGCCTTATTATTGTAAAAACTGTCAACTAATGTAATCTTTTACGGTGCATTCCTCGCTGCATTGGCTATTTTTACGCTAAAAAAGCGCTTTTCTGCATTTAATTATTGATGCATATTGAATAGTCATATTCATTTCACACCATTTATCTTTTCCTGGAACAGTGGGACTCTCATTTTACAGACAGGCTTCGCCGCGACGGCCGCCTGTTAAGACTTCCCATTTACAGGAGAGAACTATGGCTTACACCATACTGGTTACGGGTGCGTCATCGGGTTTTGGGCTGATGGCAGCACGTGCGCTTGCCGGGGCAGGACACGTCGTCTATGCATCAATGCGCGAAACGCAGGGCCGCAACGCGTGGTCGACATTACCCGGTGGGCCACAGATCATGCGGTGGATCTCCGCACGGTTGAACTCGACGTACAGTCTGAAACCTCCATCGCTGCGGCCATCACGAATATTGTGAATGAGAACGGTTGCCTGGATGTGGTTGTTCATAATGCCGGGCATATGGCATTCGGCCCGGCGGAAGCCTTCACGCCAGAACAATTTGCCCAACTCTATGACATTAACGTCCTTGGCGCACAGCGGGTTAATCGCGCTGCCCTGCCCGTCATGCGGCGTCAGGCGCAGGGATTGCTGGTTTGGGTCGGAAGTACAAGCCATCGTGGCGGCACGCCTCCCCTGCTGGCCCCCTATTTTGCGGCCAAAGCAGCCATGGACGCCCTGGCGGTCAGCTATGCGGCCGAACTGGCGCCCTGGGGTATCGAAACCAGTATTGTCGTGCCGGGCGCATTTACCGGTGGCACAAACCATTTCCTGCACGCCGGCGAACCCGCCGATACCGCGCGGCAGGGCGAATATGATACAGGCCCCACTGCCGGGTTGCCGGATGACGTTCTGAAAAATCTCGCCGCCTGTGAGCCGCCCGATGCCGATCCGGCCAGCGTCGCGCGCGCCATCGTCGACGTGGTCGATACGCCTTTTGGTCACCGACCCTTTCGTGTACATATCGATCCTTCCGATGATGGCTGTGCCGTCGTTAATGCCGTGGCCGACCGTATCCGGGCAGAGTTTCTGCGCCGCATTCATATGGGCGACCTGTTATCACCCCGTCAAAAGGGAGTCGTTCACCATGGTAAATAACGGCTGGGGTAAACATCTCAGGATTGTATTGGGCGAGTCTTTCGTCGCCTCATCAGCCGCTACGATCGGGACGCTGGTATTTGAGGTGCCGGTGTGGGCGATGTTCATCGGCTGGATCGCTTTTTTCACGCGCGGTTTAAATTTGCGCAGCGGTCTGGTCAATCTTGCCTGTGTATTAATCGGGTTGTTACTGGGCATCGCCGCCGCCAACGCGTTACCTGTTCTTGGTCCGCTACTCGGTGCTTACGCCATCAGCGTGGTGGTCGTGGTGATCACCGCGATCGCTCTCTCACTGGCCAGAGCGCCTGTATTCAATAACCTGCTGGCTTTCTTTCTCGGACTGGTTGCCTGGTTTGCTGCGCATCTGCCTCCCTCACCTGGCGCGCTCTTTGACCTTGGGCTTGCGGCAACCCTCGGCACCCTGGCCGGGTTCCTTGCCCATGCGTGGCAGCGCCACGTCAATACACCGTCATCTACCACGGCTCAATAATGGCCCGACGCATCGAAAGGAAAGGAGAACGTGATGAAAAATTATGCGCAGAATGTTTACAGCCAGGCTGCCAGCCGGGCAGCGCAATTTGAACCTGCTGCATACGCCCTGTTACGCATCGCCTTTGGTGTTATTCTTTTTACCCATGGCCTTCCTAAGGCGCTTGGCGCCTCACACGGTTCCATGGGTGATCCAATGGCAGGATCGATTCATCTTATCGGTGATGTCATGGGATTACCCTTTGCGCCACAGGTGGCTTTTCTGATTATGTTACTGGAAACGGTCGGCAGCATGATGCTGGTATTGGGCCTGGCGACACGCGTCATAGCCATGATCTTTGCTGGCGAGATGGTGGGTATCAGCGTGGCACTCGGCCCTACATGGCCGTGGATCGATCGGGGAATCGAATATCCGATTCTGATGGCATTCCTGGCATTCTATATGGTGGCGCGCGGTGGCGGCCGGTTTTCCGTCGATTGCAAATGGCGTCAGCATCAACGATAGTATTCGTCAGTCCTGACCCTTATTCATCACTCAACCCGTTAAAAGGAAAGGAAATGATCCCCCTGTTCCTGACCGCCGCCCTCTCGACCACCACAGCAGGCAGCGCTCCGGTCGATCCACGTCAGATAGTGGAGGCCTATTATGCGGCGCTCGAACATAAAGAGTATCGTTCAGCGTACCTGTATTGGAGCCGGGCGGGAGAGGCAAGCGGAAAAACCTGCAAACAGTTTCGCGACGGCTTCAGTCAGACAGCCCACACGCGCGTCATCACCGGTAAAGCTGAAAACGCAGACGCCGGCATGAGCCAGCGCTGGATCGACGTGCCGGTCGACGTCTTCGCAACGCTTAAGAGCGGCCAACAGCAGCATTTTCACGGACGTTATACCCTGCACCGTGTGGCCCGGGGCGTTGGCGCGTCCGCGGAGGCAGAGCAGTGGCATCTTTATTCGGCCAAACTGAAGATCGTCCGTTAACGGAAGCATAAGTAAAACGGGCAGCCTGAAGGCCGCCCGTTTGTCGTTTACAGCGTTTGAACTAGCGCGTCAGGTCATCAAAGAACTTTTTCACGCCGTCGAAAAAGGTTTTCGAACGCGGGCTGTTCTTCTCGCCGCCCGGGCCGCCGAAACTTTCATCCAGTTCACGCAGCAGCGATTTCTGCTTGTCGCTGAGATTAACCGGCGTTTCAACCACCACGCGGCACAGCAGGTCGCCTGTCGCGCCGCCGCGTACGGACTTCACGCCCTTGCCACGCATGCGGAACAGCTTACCGGTCTGTGTTTCTGCGGGTACCTTCAGCTTAACGCGCCCGTCCAGAGTCGGCACTTCAATCTCGCCGCCCAGCGCGGCCATAATGAAGTTGATCGGCACTTCGCAATAGAGGTTGTTCTCTTCACGTTCAAAAATGTGGTGCTTACGCACCTGCACCTGAACGTAAAGATCGCCCGGAGGCGCGCCGTGTTCGCCCGCTTCGCCTTCGCCGGTAAGACGAATGCGATCGCCGGTATCCACGCCCGCCGGAATTTTCACCGACAGCGTTTTTGAACGCTCAACGCGGCCGTGGCCGTGGCAGGCGTTGCAGGGATCTTTAACGATCGAACCGCGACCATGACAGGTCGGACAGGCCTGCTGTACGGTAAAGAAGCCCTGACGCATCTGCACCTGGCCCTGACCATGACAGGTTGGACAGGTCTGCGGCTGCGTGCCCGCTTTTGCGCCGCTGCCATGACAAACGTCGCACTCTTCCAGCGTGGGAATACGAATTTCTTTGTTCACGCCGCGCACGGCTTCTTCCAGCGTCAGCTCCATGTTGTAGCGCAGATCCGAGCCGCGCGCCGCACGCTGCTGGCGACGACCGCCGCCAAAAATATCGCCAAACACGTCGCCGAAGATATCGCTGAAGTCGGCGCCGCCGCCGCCATAGCCTCCGCCGCCACCCATACCGCCCTGTTCAAAAGCGGCATGGCCGTACTGATCGTAGGCCGCGCGCTTCTGCGCGTCGGTCAGAATTTCGTAGGCTTCCTTGACCTCTTTAAATTTGGCTTCCGATTCTTTGTCACCCGGATTGCGATCGGGATGGAGTTTCATCGCCAGGCGTTTATAGGCCTTTTTGATTTCACGCTCTTCCGCCGATCGGGAGACGCCTAAAATCTCGTAATAGTCTTTTTTCGCCATTCTGGTGGTCCTGCCCTTAACATGCATGCACGGGCGTGGAGAAACTCCGCGCCCGTGCTGGTTAATCAGTGGCTCCGGTCAGAGCCACCGTGCCCGCTCAAGGGCGATTATTTTTTGTTGTCTTTGACTTCTTCAAACTCTGCGTCAACCACATCGTCGTCCTGCTTCGCAGACGCATCGCCTGCGTCGGTCGCGCCGCCCGCAGCCTGCTGCTGAGCAAACTCCATCAGCTTGCTGGATACCTGCATCAGCGCCTGCATTTTGGCTTCGATTTCAGCTTTGTCTTCGCCTTTCAGCGCGGTATTCAGCTCGGTCAACGCGGCTTCGATAGGCGCCTTGTCGTCCGCCGGCAGTTTATCGCCCGCTTCGTCCAGCTGCTTACGCGTGCTGTGGGACAGATGATCGGCCTGGTTGCGAATCTGCACCAGCTCCTCGAATTTGCGATCCGACTCGGCATTTGCTTCCGCGTCACGAACCATTTTTTCGATCTCATCGTCGTTCAGGCCAGAAGACGCCTTAATGGTGATCTTCTGCTCTTTACCGCTGTTTTTGTCCTTAGCGGAAACGTGCAGGATGCCGTCGGCATCAATATCGAAGGTCACTTCGATCTGCGGCATACCGCGCGGTGCGGACTGAATACCGTCGAGGTTAAACTGGCCCAGCGATTTGTTATCCGCCGCGCGCTTACGCTCACCCTGAACCACGTGAATGGTTACCGCAGACTGGTTGTCCTCAGCGGTAGAGAACACCTGGCTGTGCTTGGTCGGAATCGTGGTGTTCTTGCTGATCAGCGAGGTCATCACGCCGCCCATGGTTTCGATACCCAGCGAAAGCGGAGTAACGTCCAGCAGCAGCACGTCTTTCACGTCGCCGGCCAACACGCCGCCCTGAACCGCCGCGCCAACGGCAACGGCTTCATCCGGGTTAACGTCTTTGCGTGGCTCTTTACCAAAGAACTCGGCAACTTTCGACTGCACCATTGGCATACGGGTCTGACCGCCCACCAGGATCACATCGTTGATATCGGAAACGGACAGGCCTGCGTCCTGAAGCGCCACCTTCAGAGGCTCGATAGAACGGGTTACCAGATCTTCAACCAGTGATTCCAGTTTCGCACGGGTCACCTTAATGTTCAGGTGCTTAGGCCCGGTTGCATCCGCCGTGATGTACGGCAGGTTAACGTCGGTCTGCTGGGCAGAAGAAAGCTCAATTTTCGCTTTCTCGGCGGCTTCTTTCAGACGCTGCATTGCCAGCGGATCGTTGTGCAGATCGATACCCTGATCTTTCTTAAATTCAGCCACCAGATAGTTGATCATACGGCTGTCGAAGTCTTCGCCACCCAGGTGGGTATCACCGTTGGTCGCCAGCACTTCAAAGGTTTTTTCGCCATCTACTTCATCGATTTCGATGATGGAGATATCGAACGTACCACCGCCGAGGTCATACACCGCGATGGTGCGGTTGCCCTGGCCTTTATCCATACCGTAAGCCAGCGCGGCTGCGGTAGGTTCGTTGATAATACGTTTAACGTCCAGACCGGCGATGCGGCCTGCGTCTTTGGTTGCCTGACGCTGTGCATCATTGAAGTAAGCAGGCACGGTGATCACGGCTTCGGTAACCGGCTCACCCAGGTAATCTTCTGCGGTTTTCTTCATTTTCTTCAGCACTTCGGCAGAAATCTGCGGCGGTGCCATTTTCTGGCCTTTCACGTCCAGCCATGCGTCACCGTTATCAGAACCGGTGATTTTGTAAGGCATGATTTTGATGTCGCGCTGGACTTCTTCGTCCTGGAAACGACGGCCAATCAGGCGCTTGATAGCAAACAGGGTATTCTGTGGGTTCGTCACGGCCTGACGTTTAGCAGGCTGGCCAACCAGCGTTTCACCGTCCTGGGTGTAGGCGATGATCGATGGCGTGGTGCGATCGCCTTCAGCATTTTCCAGAACGCGCGCTTTGCCGCCGTCCATAATCGCGACACAAGAGTTGGTCGTACCCAGGTCAATACCAATAATTTTACCCATCTACACTTCTCCCACTTAAATTTGGTTCAAATCAGGTTATGCACACTTAATGCGGGCTGTTTTGACCGTTTCAACCGTCGTCGCCACGCTTTTTTTCAATATCCATAACCCTGGATGCCAAATAAGATGGGGCCATCCACCCCCGCATCAAGGGGCAAGGCGAAAAATATTTCGTTTTATATTTCCCAGATCAATGTTTACTCCTCCCCGGATCATTATGATGCCGCGCTGCTGGCTAATCCGGCGGCAGGCGATGCCTGTACGTCACTGACCGCTCTTTTCTATTATTTCTGTTTCCGCTGAGGACATATGCATAACACGAAGTTGGCGAATCCTGGTCCGCTGGGCCTGATGGGATTCGGGATGACCACCGTTTTACTTAACCTGCATAACGCAGGCTTTTTCCCGTTGACCTCCGTGATCGTCAGCATGGGGATCTTTTTTGGCGGTCTGGCACAGATTTTTGCCGGCCTGCTGGAATATAAAAAAGGCAACACGTTCGGCCTGACCGCTTTTACCTCTTATGGCTGCTTCTGGTTGAGCCTGGTGGGAATTTTAGTCCTGCCGCGCATGGGACTGGCAGAACCGACCCCTCCGGCATTCCTCGGTGTCTGGCTGGCGCTGTGGGGCGTCTTTACGCTGTTTATGTTCTTTGGCACGCTGCGCGCTAACCGCGCGTTGCAGTTCGTTTTCGCCAGCCTGACGCTGCTGTTCGCGATGTTGGCAATCGGCAATATCAGCGGCAATGCGGCGCTGCTGAAGCTGGCTGGTTATGAAGGTATCCTCTGCGGCGCCAGCGCGATCTATCTGGCAATGGCAGAAGTCATTAACGAACAGCTGGGCGGCAAAAAGTTGCCGACTGGCGAAATATAAACGCGCCCTGCATTGTGAAATAAAATGCCCTGCCGGTTACGCAGGGCTTTTTTTTATCCGTGAATAAGTCGCGCGCTGCTGTTCAGGTCGCGCCGCAGGTAAACGCCGGTGAGCAGCCCGATAAGCGACAGCGCGAGAATATAATAAGCGGGTGCCAGCGGCGTTACCGCCATCACCAGCGTGACGCAGATTGGCGTCAAGCCGCCGAAAATGGCGTACGCCACGTTATAGGAGAAGGAGATGCCGGTAAAACGCACTTCGGCCGGGAAAGCGCGCACCATCACGTAAGGCACCGCGCCCACCACGCCAACGCTGTAACCTGCCAGCGCGTAGCTGGCAAACAGCATCTCCGGGTGCGTGCCCACCGAGTGATAGAACAGCCAACTGCACAGTGCTAACAACGCGCTGCCGACAATGAGAGTTTTGCTGGCGCCAACGCGATCGGCGGCCAGGCCTGCGCTGATACAGCCGGCGATCAGCGCAAGGGTGGCAAGGCTGTTTGCCTGAAGCGCCTGCTCAGCGGCAATGCCGTACTGTTTTTGCAGCCAGGTTGGCGTCATCAGGATCACCACCACGATACAGGCGGAAAGCAGCCAGGTCAGCAGCATACAGACCGCCACCTCTTTTTTGTGCTTCATCACCACCGCCTTCAGCGGCAGCTCTGCCGACAATGCCTTACGCGCCTGCATCCGGACAAATACCGGTGTTTCATGCAGCCAACGCCGTAGCCAGAGCGCAATCAGGCCAAAAATTCCTCCTAAAAAGAAGGGAATACGCCAGCCGTTTGCCGCCACCTGCTGCGGCGACATCGTGCTGGTCACCAGCGTCGCCACCACTGAGCCTAACAAAATACCTGCGGTGAGTCCGGCGGTCAGCGTTCCGCAGGCAAGGCCGATACGCTTTTCGGGCACGTGTTCAGCTACAAAAACCCAGGCGCCGGGCACTTCGCCGCCGATCGCCGCGCCCTGCAAAACGCGCAGCAACAGCAGCAGTACCGGCGCGGCGATGCCGATTGTTTGATAAGTGGGCAGCAGGCCCATTGCCAGGGTCGGCAATGCCATCAGCAGAATGCTGAGACTGAACATTTTTTTGCGCCCTTTGCTGTCGCCGAAGTGCGCCATGATGATGCCGCCCAGCGGGCGCGCCAGATAGCCTGCGGCGAAAATGGCAAAGGTTTGCAGCTGACGCAGCCAGTCCGGGATGTCTGCCGGAAAGAACAGATCGCCCAGCACCGCGGCAAAAAAAACGAAAATGATAAAGTCATAGAATTCGAGCGCGCCGCCGAGTGCGGCGAGAGAAAGCGTTTTGTAATCCTGTCGGTTCAGGCGGCGATGGCTATCGTGATGCATAATTTTTCAGGCATATCCACAGTAAAAGGTATGAGACGCTGACGCGCGCCCGTAAAGCTGGCTTTACTATACCGTCCATTTACCGATACACCAGCGAGGCTGGATTTTATGCCTGAAATTCTCTTTTTTTAGCCGTTTGTTTCGCGTCGGGCGCTTTTGGGGCGAAAAGCTGCTACCACATTCTCATTTGTTTCAACATATGGCCCCTCAAGCAGCTGGATACAATAAGGAATGCTGGCGAAAATGCCATGAACCTTCTGCTTGCCTGCGGCATCCCTGACGCCTTCAAGCGTTTCTTTAATCGATTTCGGCTGGCCCGGTAAATTGATAATCAGCGACTGCTTGCGGATCACGCCCATCTGTCGGGAGAGGATCGCTGTGGGCACAAAGTTCAGGCTGATTTGGCGCATCTGCTCGCCGAAGCCAGGCATCTCGCGGTCGGCGATCGCCAGCGTGGCATCGGGCGTAACATCCCGGCGCGCCGGGCCGGTACCGCCGGTGGTCAGCACCAGATGGCAAAAAAGCTCGTCCACCAGCTCGCAAATCGCCTGCTCTATCATCGGCTGCTCATCCGGCACGAGGCGCTTTTCCAGTTCAAACGGCGTTGACAGCGCCTGCGACAACCAGCTTTCCAGGGCGGGCAGCCCCTGATCCTGATAAACGCCGTTAGCAGCGCGATCGGATACTGAAATTAATCCTATGCGTAGTGTATTCATTATTTTTTTACCCGATCCCCGGCCGGAGAGGGCGCGGGCTGAGGTGATAACCAGGAAGTACCAGGCGAGGTAAAACCGCTGGCCGAAACCAGCGGCATGTCAGGCTTACAGCAGATCGGCAATCATCTTATCGAGTTTGCCCTGATCAACGGCGAAGTTGCGAATGCCCTGCGCCAGTTTGTCCACCGCCATCGGGTCCTGGTTATGCTGCCACAGGAACTCAGACTCGGTCATTTTCGCCGGACGCGCCTTCACGTCGCCAGCCCAGGCCAGTTTGCGTTCCAGCGCGCCTTCGCTCTCTGCCAGCTCTTTTAGCAGGCCGGGAGAGATGGTTAAGCGATCGCAGCCGGCCAGCTCAATGATTTCGCCAATGTTGCGGAAGCTGGCGCCCATCACCACGGTTTCATAACCGTGCTGCTTGTAATATTTGTAGATTTCGCTGACGGAAACCACGCCCGGATCTTCGTGCGCGGCGTACTCTTTTTTATCGGTATTGGCTTTGTACCAGTCAAGAATACGGCCAACAAAAGGCGAGATCAGGAACACGCCCGCTTCCGCGCAGGCACGCGCCTGAGCGAAGGAGAACAGCAGCGTCAGGTTACAGTTGATACCCTCTTTTTCCAGCTGCTCTGCGGCACGGATGCCCTGCCAGGTCGACGCGAGTTTGATCAGGATACGATCGTTGCTGATGCCTGCATCGTTATAGAGTTTGATCAGCGTCCGGGCTTTGTTAATGCTGCCCTCGGTGTCGTAAGAGAGGCGCGCATCCACTTCAGTCGAAATACGGCCGGGCACCAGCTTGAGAATTTCCAGACCAATATTGACGTTCAGCTTATCGGCCGCGTGCTGGATCTGCTCGTCCCGGTTGCTGCTCTGGTCACGCGCCCAGCTCACCGCATCGTCAATCAGCTTGCGGTATTCCGGGATCTGCGCAGCGCTGAGGATCAGGGAAGGGTTCGTCGTCGCGTCCTGGGGCTTGTAGAGCTTCATCGCTGCGATGTCGCCGGTGTCGGCAACAACAGTCGTAAGTTGACGCAGGGAAGTCAGTTTATCCGTCATGGTGGCCTTTCTCATCAGAGTGAAGTTATCAAAAGGGTCTGCCCGCGATAATATCACGCGTCGGAAGCCGCGCAAGGTCAGCGTTTCATGGCGCGTCCGCGTCGCTTATCGCTATGGCAGCGATTTGCCGCTTGCCACCTCTTTTTTGCTACAGTAACGCTTTTCCGCTTTCGCCCGCACGGGCACATTTACATAAGGACTCAGGCATGCTGATGGTCATTTCTCCGGCGAAAACGCTGGATTTTGAAAGCCCGCTGGCCACACGGCAGTTTACCCAGCCCGCGCTGCTGGATGATTCACAAAAGCTGATTGAGGTCGCGCGTAAACTGACGCCAGCACAGATTGGATCGTTGATGAGAATCAGCGACAAGCTCGCGGGTCTCAATGCAGAACGGTTTAATGACTGGCAGCCGCCCTTCACGCTGGAAAATGCACGGCAGGCGATCCTGGCGTTCAAAGGCGATGTCTACACCGGGCTTGAGGCAGAAACCTTCAGGAAAAAAGAGTTCGACTTCGCCCAGCAGCATTTGCGCATTCTTTCCGGCCTTTACGGCCTGCTACGCCCGCTGGATCTGATGCAGCCCTACCGGCTGGAGATGGGTATCCGTCTGGCGAATCCACAGGGCAAAGATCTCTACGCTTTCTGGGGAGAGAAGCTGACAGAGGCGGTGAACGCGGCGCTGGCGGAACAGGGCGACGAGGTAGTAATCAACCTTGCGTCGGATGAGTATTTTAAAGCCCTCAGGCCAAAGCAGGTTAACGGGCAGATTATTAAACCGGTGTTTCTTGATGAGAAGAACGGCAAATACAAGGTCATCAGCTTTTACGCTAAAAAAGCGCGCGGACTGATGAGCCGCTTTATTATTCAGCACCGGCTGAGCAAGGTAGCCGATCTGAAAAAATTTGACGTTGACGGCTATGCATATTCAGCCGCTGAGAGCAGCGACAGCGAACTGGTGTTTAAACGTGCCGAAAGGGCATAACTTTTTATTACTCTCAGCGTGGTTTGGGCGCCTGAATCTGCCTTATTCCTCGTGCTGCCATACCGTTTGTTTATACCTGCCCCCGCTGGAGGAACTGTGACAGTTTTATGACTCACCCACTCCCATTGCTTGTCACGATGCAGGAGTGGTTATGGATCAGCGGGCGTTATGCAAATCGATTAATGAACGAGCCTGGCAGGCCGCGCAACCCCGGGCGAACCCTGCGGATGCACGCCTTGAAAACGCTCTGCCTTCCTCTGCGCGGCCGTGGCTGACCGCCACCGCTGCGCAATTCGCTATCCCGGAGGATGCCTGTCGTCGCTTCAGCGAAAACGGGTTAATCAAGCTTGATGCGCTGCATGCCGTCATGGTGTGCCAGCAGGCGACGCCGGTACCGCTCTGGCTGGCAACCGGTTACCTGCGCAAGCCGTCCGCGTTGCACGCCGACTTCTGGTACGAATCCCTCCTGCGCATCAATGATGTTGCCATGACGATGAACGGCATCGGCCTGGCGGTTGATGAGGAAGGTAATGCATTACTCACCCGGCGACTGGCGGTGGATGAGGTCGACGATGCCGATGCGCTGGCAGACATTCTTAATGATTTTAACAGCTTAGCGTCCTGCCTGATCGATTTAACATTTTCCGCAGCGCAGGCGGGAGCAACGCAACCCCCCGAAGAACCGGCTGCTGCGCCGCTGGCGCCGTGGATCGCCGACTGGCAGCAGCAACATGCTGCCAGAATTGATGCCCTGGCAAAACGGGCCGTGTCTTCGCAATGGCATTATTCTTTGCTGCAACAGGCCGTAACGCAGTTGCGTTTATCGCCCTCTCAATATGTTCAGGATGGCTGTTCCTGCCAGTTACGTCTGTCGGAAAAAACTATTTCCGTGCTGGCTGACGGCGACGGACGCCACCTGCACCTCCTTGCACCGCTGGCTCTCCAACTCTCTCAGGACGTTGAGGCGAAGCCGCTTTTGTTAGCGAACAGTGAACTTCAGGTTCTCACGCACTGCTCGCTGGCCCTCTCGGGCGACACGCTGTGCCTGGTGTGTCGCTGGGATTCTTCCGGACTTGACGGCGACGCGCTTGCCGCCTGGCTGGCAGACTTTATGACCCTGAGCATCGCCCTCGATCGTCGTAAACAAATCGCCAACTCAGCAGGGAGGTAACAATGAGCAATCCTGTACAGCATTCAACCGGCAGTTTTGCCATGACCGCAACCGGGCAACATGCCGACCTTGAGAGCGGAGCGCCGGCCGCGACGCCGCCGCCTCGTTCAGCACGGGTCGCCAGCGCCGTTTCGCAATTTTTCTCCACTCTGCCTGGCAATACAGCGTCAATGGCTGGCAGCGGCTTCAAACATGCAAAAAACGGCGGCGAACGCGTGCTGGGTGGCATGAAAAAAGGCGGCGAATACACCTGGAGCGGAATGAAAACGGGCGGGAAATATACCTGGAGCGGGATGAAAACCACCGGAGATCTCGCCTGGAAAGGTGCGAAATGCGTGGGCAAGGAAGGCTGGAAAGAGGGCCAGGCCACTGCCGTTTCTCTGGCGAAATTTACCGCAGCGCCGCTACAAAATAAGGCATGGGGCGCGCTGTGCGGACATACGCTGCAACAGATGGTCACCTGCGGCTTACCGACCATGATGCGCGAAGAAGCCTTTATTGAAACCTATAACCTGATGCTGCCTCATATGGTTGAAAAAAGCCCGGCGGCGGCGGTCGGCTTGCAGGTTGCGCTGTCGCTGGCGAATATTGCCGCGCATCATTACATTCGCGAACCGCGTCTGGCGCGTGACCCACAGAACAATGAGGTTGCCGTTCGCGGCCATTTCGGCCTGAGTCCCAGCCAGGCGGCGGTGATTAAGCAGGATAAACCTGCACTGTGGACGGCCATGCAGACGCAGCATCAGAACGACTCGAAGCGCGTCAGCGGACAGCAGGTGATGGCCGAACTCATGAATATTGGCCTGTCGGTCGCCGGCGCGGTAACGGGAAATCCGGCGCTCACTACGCGCGTCCTCAGTTCGCAGATACGCAATGTGGGCTATGCCGCCGCGCGGGAAACGCTGAATGCCACAGGAAGCGCGGTGGCCTCCCGCGACGGTAAGCCCAGTTTCGGCGTCAACGATGACAATATGAGCACCAATGGCGCCTGGTACACCTGCTCAACGCTGGCAATGGGCATGCTCCAGGATGCGTTAATCCAGCGGGCGCTTCCTGAGGGGTACAGCGTTTCCGGCCCGGAAATTCGGGACGCTTCCGGTCAGCGACTCAGTGGCCAGGAACTGCACCAAATGGGCGCGTTGGTTTCGGGTATTCGAGCTGCCTGCAATACCGTCATCGAAACCGGCGATGCATTTCTCGGTAAACACTACGACAGCAAACAGGTTGGCGATGGGCAGAAATTATCCCTGTCGCTGCCAATGAAGGATTATGCGCGCCTGTTGGATCACTCGGTGGCGCGCCTTAGTTGGAACAATTTCGCCAGCGGCAGCACGCTTGCAGCTCAACAGGTTCTGAACGCCATAACGAAAGGCAAGGTTTCGCCTGCTTTTTCAAGCCTGTTCAACAACGCGGGTACCGCCGCCGCCTTTGGTTTAACCTACAAAATGGTTAATCAGATTTACCAGGCACACAGTAAGGTGCGTGCCGCCGTGGCGCAGGCGGAAAACCATCCGCCTCATCCGGAAATTGCTGATGAGGATCGCATCACCGATGTGACGGACAGCGAAGAACCGGCACCTGAGAGCGCCGACAATGACCGTATTACTCAGATAAGGGACAGGGAAGAGCCGGCACCGGCTTCCGTCACAGCGCGTTCAGGCCCGGCGACCTGAACGCACGACGGGGCGTTTATTTGTGCAGCAGGAACTCGCGTAACGGGGCGAAGTCCGCCGCCATTTTATGCGATAACAACGGCAGTTCAGCACGTTCGGCCAGCGCGTCCGGCAGCGGCAGCGTGCGTTCCAGGATCGCCTCAACGCTCTCTTTGAATTTCGCCGGATGCGCGGTGCCAAGGAACAGACCAAACTCTCCGTCCTGAAGCTGATCGCGCAGCAGGCGATACGCAATGGCGGCGTGCGGCTCGGAGAAATAGCCCAGATCCGCCAGCTCGCGCATGCTGGATTTGGTGGTGTCATCATCAACCGCGCCAAAGCCCAACTCGGTTAAGCGCCAGGTCTTGCGACGGAAAATCTCCTCAACGCGCGGCCAGTTATTAGGCTGGCTGACGTCCATCGCGTTCGACAGCGTGGCGACCGTCACGTTGGGCTGCCATTCGCCGCCGGTCAGGAAACGCGGCACGGTATCGTTGGCATTGGTGGCGGCGATAAAACGCTTCACCGGCAGGCCAAGGGATTTCGCCAGCAGGCCTGCGGTCAGGTCGCCAAAGTTGCCGCTCGGCACAGAGATCACCAGCTGGTTGCGTTTCTCCTGCGGCAACTGCGCCACCGCTTCGAAGTAGTAGCAAATCTGCGCCAACAGGCGGCTGATATTGATTGAGTTGGCAGAGTTCAGGCCGATGGCTTTTTTCAGCACCTCATCATCAAACGCTTGTTTAACCAGCGACTGACACACGTCAAAATCACCGTCGATGGCGATGGTTTGAATATTGCCGCCGAGCGTACAGAACAGCTTCTCCTGAAGCGGGCTGATTTTGCCCTGCGGATAGAGAATGACCACGCGCACGTTATCCATGCCGTAAAACGCATGCGCAACCGCTGCGCCGGTATCGCCGGAAGTGGCGGTCAGAATGGTGATTTTCTCGTCGGCGCCGCTGGCCCAGGCCAGCATCTGCGCCATAAAGCGCCCGCCGAAGTCTTTAAAGGCCAGCGTTGGCCCGTGAAACAGCTCCAGCGCGGCAATATCGTCGGTGACGTTAACCACCGGCGCAGGAAAGGTGAAGGCGGTTTTAAGGCGCTCATGGAGCTGATGCGGCGCGATTTCGTCGCTGATAAACGCCGAAAGAATTTTGCTGCTGCGGGTGACAAAATCCATCTCCAGCATCTCATCGATGTCGGTCGATTCAAATTCCGGCAGTTCCAGCGGGAAAAACAGCCCCTGCTGTTTGCCCAGTCCCTGCTTTACCGCCTGTGCAAAGCTTACCTGCTCGTTGTGATCCTTTAAGTTATAGAGTTTCATGCGTTATCCTGGTTACGTGCGCCCGCCGTGTCTAAGCGGCAAATATGGACGAAGCCTTCATCATTTTGCAGATAGTGCTGCCGGAGCCAGTCTGCGGTGCGCTGAGCGGTATCCGCCCGGTTGCAGACGGCAAACAGCGTTGGGCCGGAGCCGGAAATGCCGCAGGCCAGCGCGCCGATATCGGCAAGCGCCTCGCGCGCCTGTGCGAATCCCGGCAGCAGTTTCGTGCGATAAGGTTCAGCAATGACATCGCGCATCAGCGCGGCCGCCAGTGCCGGTTGCTGCGTGTGGCAGGCATGAATAAACCCGCCCAGGTAGCGACCGTGCTTAATAATGTCTTGTTTACGGTACTGCGCCGGGAGAATGGCCCGCGCCTCGGCGGTGGACACTTTAATACCCGGATAGGCCATCACCCACAGCCACTCATCAAAGCATGGCACAGGCTGGCTGATAATACCGTTCTCTTCCAGCATCAACTGCATGCCGCCCAGAAAACAGGGCGCGACGTTATCATAATGAACGCTGCCGGATATACGTCCCTCCAGCTCGCCCATCAGCGCCAGCAGCCGCGTGTCGTCAAGCGGCCTGCCGCAGTGTTCGTTCATCGCCATCAGCCCGGCCACCACCGAGCAGGCGCTGGAGCCGAGGCCCGATCCGATCGGCATGTTCTTTTCCAGCGTCATCGCAACGTTGACACGCTCACCGATCTCCTCACAGAAGCGATCCCAGCACTGCCAGACGATGTTTTCCTCTGGCACGGTGGGCAGTTTACTCACAAAGCGGCCCTCGTTGCGCAGGCTGAACCGGCTGGCGGATTCCACGCTGACGCAGTCGCCAAGCAGCGTGCCGTCAATCGGCGATACCGCCGCGCCCAGCACGTCAAAGCCCACGCTGACGTTGCCGATAGATGCCGGCGCATAAATTTTAACCATATTCAGACTCCCAGCTTCCATGAAAGCGTACGCAGCAGATCGGCGAATACGCCCGCCGCCGTCACATCGTTGCCCGCGCCGTAGCCGCGCAGCACCAGCGGAATCGGCTGATAGTAGCGGCTGTAGAAGGCCAGCGCATTCTCGCCATTTTTTACTTTATACAACGGATCGTTGCCGTCTACCGCCGCGATTTTCACCCGGCAGCGTCCGCCCTCTTCAATCGCGCCAACGAAGCGCAATACTTTGCCCTCTTCGCGAGCGGCCGCCACCCGCGCGCCGAACGCGTCGTCCAGCTCCGGCAGGCGCGCCATAAAGGTTTCCACATCAGGAATGGCCGTAAAAGACGCGGGTAATGCCGCTTCGATGTCGATGTCGCTTAATTCAAGTTGATAACCCGCCTCACGCGCGAGGATCAACAGCTTGCGTGCCACGTCCATGCCGGAGAGATCGTCTCGTGGGTCCGGCTCGGTGAAGCCCATCTCGCGCGCCATTTTCGTCGCCTCCGACAGCGAAACACCCTCGTCCAGCTTGCCGAAAATAAACGACAGCGAGCCGGAAAGAATACCGGAGAAGCGGATCAGTTCATCACCGGCGTTGAGCAGGTTTTGCAGGTTCTCAATTACCGGCAGGCCCGCGCCCACGTTGGTGTCATAGAGGAACTTGCGGCGCGATTTGGCCGCCGCCGCGCGCATCTGCTGATAATAATCCCACGAGGCGGTGTTGGCCTTTTTGTTCGGCGTCACCACATGGAAACCCTCGGCAAGGAAATCGGCATACTGATCGGCCACCGCCTGGCTTGACGTACAGTCGACAATCACCGGATTCAACAGGTGATATTCCTTCACCAGGCGGATCAGGCGGCCAGGGTTAAACGGCTCTTTCGCCTGTTGCAGCGCCTCCTGCCAGTTATTCAGCGGGATACCGTGGACGTTAGTCAACAGCGCCCTGGAATTGGCGATGCCGCAGACGCGCAGATCGATATGCTTGTTTTTCAGCCATGCCTGCTGGCGATAGAGCTGATTCAACAGCGCGCCGCCCACGCCGCCCACGCCGATCACAAAAACTTCAATTACCTGATCGGTGGCGAAGAGCATCTGGTGCACCACGCGAACGCCGGTTGTCGCATCGTCATTGTCCACCACCACGGAGATCGATCGTTCGGACGAGCCCTGCGCGATAGCCACAATATTGATATTGGCACGCGCCAGCGCTGAGAAAAATTTCGCCGAAATGCCGCGCAGCGTGCGCATGCCGTCGCCGACGACGGAGATCACCGCCAGGCGTTCAATGACGTCCAGCGGCTCAAGCAGCCCGTCTTTCAGCTCAAGGTAAAATTCGTCTTCAAGTACCGACCGCGCCCGCGCCAGATCGCTCTGCGGTACGCAGAAGCTGATGCTGTATTCGGAAGAGGATTGCGTGATCAGCACCACAGAAATGCCGCTGCGCGACATGGCGGCAAACACCCTGGCCGCCATACCGATCATGCCCTTCATGCCGGGGCCGGAAACGTTGAACATCGCCATGTTATTCAGGTTGGTGATGCCCTTAACCGGGTTTTCAACCGGATCGACGCTGTCGCCGCCGATCAGCGTGCCCGGCGCCTGCGGGTTGGCGGTATTTTTTATCAGGCACGGGATCTGAAACTGGGCGATAGGCGTAATCGTACGTGGATGCAGCACTTTGGCGCCGAAGTAGGAGAGCTCCATCGCTTCCTGATACGACATCGAATTCAGCAGCCGCGCGTCGGGCACCTGGCGCGGATCGCAGGTGTAGACGCCGTCCACATCGGTCCAGATTTCACAGCAGTCGGCGCGCAGGCAGGCGGCCAGCACGGCGGCAGAGTAGTCGGAACCGTTGCGTCCGAGCACCACCAGTTCGCCCTTTTCGTTTCCTGCGGTGAAGCCAGCCATCAGGATCATATTTTCGGCAGGGATCTGACTGGCGGCGATGCGGCGGGTCGATTCGGCGATATCAACGGTTGATTCCAGATAGTGACCAACGGCCAGCAGCTTTTCGACAGGATCGATCACGCTGACCGCATACCCACGCGCCTGGAGCAGCGCGTCCATAATGGCGATGGAGAGTTTTTCGCCACGGCAGATAATGGCGGCATTGACGCTGTCAGGACATTGCCCCAGCAGGCTGATACCGTGGAGGACCTGCCTGAGCTGGGCGAACTCCTGGCTCACCAGCGTTTTCAGGCGTGGGTGGTCGAAACCGGGTTGCGCTTCCGCCAGGCCGTCGAGCAGCGCGGTAAAAATCGCTTCTGCATCGCTGATATTCGGCAACGCATCCTGTCCGCTGATGGTTTTTTCAATCATCGCCACCAGATGGTTGGTGATTTTTGCAGGTGCGGATAACACGGTAGCAACCTGTCCCTGCTTCGCATTGCTCTCCAGAATATCGGCGACGCGCAGAAATCTTTCTGCATTCGCCACTGAGGTTCCACCGAATTTCAGCACTCTCATTCTTACTTTCTCCTGAATTTTTGCCGAAAAAAAAGCCCGCACTGTTCAGGTGCGGGCTTTTTTTTATTTCCTGGATGCGTCAGCCCGCACCGTTACCTGTGGTAATGGTGGTGGTAATAATGATGGTGGTCATCAGGCTGAGATTACGCATGTAAAGTTGGTCATCGCTATTGATTTGTCTGCACTCAGAAGTAAAGCAATCGTCCCGCCATGTCAATTTATTTCCTGTGCAGGCGGACTGTCCGGGTAATACGTAAAGGCTTTTTGCATCGCGCCCTCCGAATGAATCTTCGGCATGACAAAAAAAATACAGCAAGTCACGCTATACGAATAACGTTAATCAGCGTTTTTATCTGCTAATTTTTTTTCGATATCGTGCAGCAAACGGTGCAACATGGCGCTGTCTCGCTGCGCCAACAGGCCGATGCGCTGATTGAGCCACTCCGCCAGCTTGCGATCCTCGCTCACCTCAAGATGTACCAGCAGCCGTTCGCAGCGTTCCCGCAGTGCGGAAAGCTGCTGGCCGTCGGCGGCGGCTTCGGTGACCGCGCTGACCTGGCGCAGCGCAGAGAGCTGGTAGCAGTACACCATGACGGCCTGCCCAAGGTTCAGCGACGGATAGTCGGCCGCCATCGGCACGCCGGTCAGAATATCCACCAGCGCCAGTTCTTCATTGGTCAGGCCGCTGTCTTCGCGGCCAAATACCAACGCCACGCTGCTTACCCACTGCCTTTTTTCTTCCAGCAGCGTTTCAAGCTGCTGAGGCGTGGCGTAATAGTGATATTTTGCGCGGTTGCGCGCCGTGGTTGCCACGCTGAAGTCGATATCCGCCAGCGCCGCCGCCAGCGAATCCCAGTGGGTGGCATTGTCAAGGATCTCGCTGGCGCCATGGGCCACCCAACGAGCTGCGGGTTCCCGATGCGCCTGACTGTTGACGATACGCAGTTCATCAAAACCCATTGTTTTCATCGCGCGTGCGGCTGCGCCAATATTTTCCGGGCGCGCGGGCGAAACAAGAATGAGAGGAAAACGCATAGCAACCTTTCAGGTTAATGAATACAGCGTCTACTGTGGCATGACTTGACGTTAAAAAAAAGAATGCGTAAATTAACATTTAATTAACATTGAAATCATACTTTTTGCTGTAATAAACAAAAGTTATGAGCACTTCTCATTGAATTGACGAATAAAAATGAGTTATCTTGCTTAATCATTTACGTTTCAATAAGTTAACAATTGTTAAAATCAACCCGACAGAAAAAGGGATTTTTAGAACAGCGCTTACTCAAAAGAGTAAATTTGTGAGCTAAGCTGGCAATCAGGGAAGAGTTTTTCACAAAAATGTTAATGTGCTACAATTGATTTGATATAAGTCAAGATAGCGTTGTTTTAGTCGCCATTGCCTGGCATTTGCACTGTTATATGACTGTTAATGTGGTTAGGATATACGCCCTTTATAAGCCGAATCGGACACATATGCATCGTTTCCGTTATCGGCAGAGTGATTAGCGTATCTGGAACATTATTCCGTACAGCCGTCGTTTCGCGCCGTATCGCCTTTACTCAGTGACAGAGGCGGCGCATCGCTGTATCCCGGTTTTGATTTTGTAGGCAATTTTAGGTAGCAAACACATGCAGACCCCGCACATACTTATCGTTGAAGACGAATTAGTTACTCGCAATACTCTCAAAAGTATTTTTGAGGCCGAAGGCTACATGGTTTATGAAGCTACGGATGGTGCTGAAATGCATCAGATTTTAACCGATAACGACATTAATCTTGTCATTATGGACATTAACCTGCCTGGTAAAAATGGTCTGCTTCTGGCGCGTGAACTGCGCGAACAGGCTAACGTGGCGCTGATGTTCCTGACGGGCAGAGATAATGAAGTGGATAAAATTCTGGGCCTTGAGATCGGTGCTGACGACTACATCACCAAACCATTTAACCCGCGCGAGCTGACCATCCGCGCTCGCAACCTGCTGTCGCGCACCATGAACCTTGCGCCACACAGCGAAGAGCGGAAACTGGTCGAGAGCTATCGCTTCAATGGTTGGGAACTGGATATCAACAGTCGTTCACTGGTGAGCCCTCAGGGCGAGCAGTACAAGCTGCCGCGCAGCGAGTTCCGCGCCATGCTGCACTTCTGCGAAAATCCGGGCAAAATACAGACGCGTGCCGATTTGCTGAAAAAAATGACCGGTCGCGAGCTGAAACCACACGATCGCACCGTTGACGTGACCATCCGCCGCATTCGTAAGCATTTCGAATCCACGCCCGACACGCCGGAAATCATCGCCACCATTCACGGCGAAGGCTACCGTTTCTGTGGCGATTTGCAGGATTAATCAGTAACCCATAAGGCCGGCAATCCGGCCTTTTTGCTGGCTATTTTACCCACGGCATAATCGGTACGGCGCTGAGGGCATTCTTCGGCGATCCATCAACAACCCTGTCAGAATAGCTCAGGTAAATCAACGCGTTACGTTTCTTATCAAAAAAACGTACCACCTGGAGTTTCTTAAAAATCAGCGACGTTCGCTGGCGAAAAACCACCTCGCCTTCCGCTTTTCCCTGGGCGATTTTGTCACTCAGTTCCACCGGCCCAACCTGCTGGCAGGAAATTGCCGCATCCGAGGTATCTTCCGCGAGTCCCAGCCCGCCCTTAATGCCGCCGGTTTTTGCCCGGCTGATGTAGCAGGTGACGTTTTTTACGTCCGGATCGTCAAACGCTTCGACCACAATCTTATGATCCGGGCCAAAAATTTTGAAAACCGTATCAACCGAACCCACCTGTTCTGCCCGTGCCGTGAGTGAGGCAAATATTACAGATGTAACTATTAGCATTTTTTTCATTGTCATTCCGTTACCATTGCAAAAAAAATAGATGACATTGTAAGTTATCTGTTCGGTCCGTCGCCGCGTGTGATAGCATGCCGACGCTCGTAACAAACTCATACATCACATTCGTCAACATAATAATGACGCTGTGTTAGCATCATTACCCGACAAATTGTCTTCCCGCATTAATTTTAAACAGGATGAGGGCCCTTTATGGATCAAGCCGGTATCATTCGCGATTTGCTTGTCTGGCTTGAAAGCCACCTCGATCAGCCTCTGTCGTTGGATAATGTCGCCGCCAGAGCAGGATATTCCAAATGGCACCTGCAAAGAATGTTTAAGGATGTGACCGGTCATGCGATCGGCGCCTATATCCGCGCGCGTCGGCTGTCAAAAGCGGCCGTTGCGCTACGTCTGACCAGCCGCCCCATCCTGGATATTGCCCTTCAGTACCGTTTCGATTCACAGCAAACCTTTACGCGCGCGTTTAAAAAGCAGTTTAACCAGACGCCTGCCTGGTATCGCCGCGTATCGGACTGGAACTCTTATGGCCTGCGCCCGCCGATCCGCCTGGGTGATTTCACCATGCCGGAAGCCACCTTCGTGACGCTGCCGGAAACCGTGCTGATTGGCCAGACCCAAAGTTACACCTGTACGCTGGAGCAGATCTCCAGCTATCGTGACGATATGCGCATTCACTTCTGGCGTCAGTTTTTGACCGAGACCGATATGGTGCCGCCGGAGCTGTACGGCCTGCATCAGTCCCGCCCCAGCGTGGAAAAAGATGACGAACAGGAAATTCTCTACACCACGGCGGTCCCTTCCGATCGCGTGTCAGAGAACATGCCCGCCACGCAGACGGTACTGCTGGAGCCGGGCGAGTATGTGCAGTTTAATTATGAAGGGCCGCGCACCAACTTACAGGATTTTATCCTGTTGATTTACGGAACCTGCATGCCGACGCTTCAGCTTACCCGCCGACACGGCCAGGACATTGAGCGTTTTCATACCCACGGCGGAAAAAAACGTCCGGAACCGCCGATGGAGATCCGCTGCGAATATCTGATCCCCATCCGCTCTCAACAGGCCTGACTGCGCGGGGGCGTTATCGCCCCGTCATGGCTAACGCTGTATTTCATCCAGCGCGGGCGCGTCAAGATGCGAGACGTCGCCCGCTGTTTCCACCACCCAGCCCGATGCAAGCCACGCGCTCTGCTGATAATCCACCCGCGAGATTGAGCAGTTGCGCAGCCGCAGGCGACGTTCCGCGTACGCAGGCAGCCCCAGAATGGTGCTGACCAGCACGCCAAGCGCCATGCCGTGGCTGACCAGCAAAGGGCGGCTTCCTTCCGGCAGTTCGCGACAGGCGTTGAGCGCCTGATGCATTCTTTCCGCCATCTCCGTCATGGATTCGCCTTCAGGAATGCGGCCGTCCGGCGTGCCGTCCACCAGCGCCGATCGCCAACCTTCTTCTTCGGCGGTCAGCAGATCCAGCTCGCGCTGCTCCAGCACGCCCATATTCAGTTCACGCAAACGGGGATCGAGGATCACCTCGCACCCACAGGCATCGGCGATGATCTCTGCCGTGCGCCGTGTGCGTCCCAGATCGCTGGCGATAACGTGGGTAATACCGAGGTTTTTGACCCGCTCACCAACCTGGTGCGCCTGCCTCTCTCCTTTTTCCGTCAGCGCGCTGTCTGACTGGCCCTGAATGCGTCGTGCTGCATTCCAGAGCGTTTCTCCGTGGCGAACAAGATAGACCTGTAACATGCGATTTTCCGTTATACTGCGACAAATTTACGTAAAGGACTCAAACAATTATGCACCATGTTGTCGCTGCCACCACTAATCCGGCAAAAATTAAGGCAATTTCTCAAGCGTTCAGCGATGTGTTTGGGGAGGGATCCTGCCATATAGAAGGTGTTGAGGTCGACAGCGGCGTCGCCCCTCAGCCCGTTTCAAACACAGAAACGAGAACTGGCGCACGCCAGCGCGTGATGAACGCCAGAAAGGTCAGGCCGGAAGCCAGTTTCTGGGTGGCGATTGAGGCGGGAATCGAAGACGACTGCGCATTTGCCTGGATGGTGATTGAAAACCAGCGTCAGCGCGGTGAATCCCGCTCCGCGAGCTTTACGCTGCCTGCCGTGGTAATGAAAGGCATTCATCAGGGCCGTGAACTGGGCGACGAGATGGCGCGTCTGACGGGCGTGGAGAATATTAAACAGAAAGGCGGTGCCATTGGCGCGTTTACCAACGGACTGTTGAGCCGCACCAGCGTCTATCACCAGGCGCTGATCCTTGCCCTCTGCCCGTTCCACAATGAAATCTACCAGATGAAAACGGAATCAGACCTTATCTGACCCGTTCAGTAACTGTGCCTCCAGCCACAACTTCAGCGCTGGCGGCGCGCTCTTCAGGCTGTTGGAGCCGCGCGTAATGGTCGCGATACCCACGCCCAGATCGTTTTTCAATTCGCGCTGGCTGAGCTCCCCACGCATCAGTTCTTCGACAATGCGCAGACGCGTGCCCAATGCTTCACGCTCATCAGGCGTCATCATCAGTTGCAGCAGCGGCAAATGCAGCCCGCTTTCAAACGCCTGCTGAAGCAGCCGGACGAAACGCTGCCACTCTTCATTGTGCGGTTCTGCTGAGACAAGCGCAGAAAAATCGGTCATAGATGCTCCATACTCATAAACTAGTACAAAAGCATACCATAACCGACTGGCAATCAGTAGCGTCGCTGCCACTCGTTCTCAGAGAGGATGCTGTCCGGTTTATCCATGAAATGTCGGTAGTAAGCATCATAGGCCAGCACGTTTTTCACGTAGCCGCGCGTTTCCGAAAACGGAATGGTTTCGATGAAGGCTACCGCATCCAGCCGCCCGGCGCTGTTGCCCAGCCAGGTTTTAACACGCGACGGGCCGGCGTTGTAGGCCGCTGAAGAGAAAATCCTGTTTTGCCCGAACTGTTGATAAACCGATTCCAGATACTGCGTACCGATCTGAATGTTGGTTTCAGGATCGAGCAGCTGGCTGCTGTTGCTGTAGCCCGGCAGGCTGTATTTGTTGACCGTATGCTGTGCCGTCGCGGGCATCACCTGCATCAGCCCCGACGCGCCGACCGGCGAACGCGCTTTTGGATTCCATGCGCTCTCCTGACGGGCAATCGCCATTGCGTAGCTGATCGGAATCGCTTTACCTGACGAGTAGCGCTGAAACTGATCCTGATACGCCAGCGGGAAGCGCTCCTGAAGCTGATTCCACAGTTTACCGGTGATGGTCGCCTGCACGCTGAGATCCCACCAGTTCTGCTGATACGCATAGTGCGCCAGTTGCTGCTGCTGGCCGCGCGTTCGGCTGGTTACCAGCGAGCTCCACTCGCTGCGCGCAAGGTTATCCATGCCCCAGTACATCAGTTCGCGTACGCGGGCAATCTCCGGCCCCTGTGTCAGGCTGCTTTCCGGCGAAGGCGCCTCATCTATCTGCATTTTGTAGGGTTCATTCAGCCGTTGCGCAGCCACCATCGGATAGAAACCGCGCGCCTGCATCAGCGTGCGCAAAATCTTTTCCGCTTCTTCCTGACGCCCTTCACCTATCAGCAGATCGGCCTGCCAGTACTGCCATTCATCTTTTTGTTTGTCTTCAATGGGCAAGCGAGCGAGCCAGGTATTCATCCCGCGACGATCGTGATTACCCAGCGACATTCTTATACGGCGCTCAATCAGCGCGGTGGACTCGCTGCGCATCACAACGTTGTCGCGCCAGCGCGCCTGTTCGCTGGTGATATCGTTACCCATCAGCCGCCAGGCGACTGCCTCGCTCAGCGCCTGCTCGTCGCTCTCGTCCATTTTTTGCAGCCGCACCAGCGAAGGGATCATCAGTCGCGCGTTTTCCGCGTCATCGCGCGCCGCGCGCGTAAAGGCAATAACGGTAGCCTGACGGGTAAAGTCGGTTGGCCCCACGCTACGGGCAAAATTTTCCACGCTGCCCGGATTGTTTTGCAGATCCTTCACCGCGCTGGCAATCGTTTGATAATCTTCAGGTAGCTGAGCTGCAAGCGCGTTGACCAGGCTGGTATTGCCCTCTTTCATCGCCAGACGAATGCGCGCCAGCGTAGCGATGGGTGTTTGCTGCCCCGCCGCCTGCCAGACGCTAATCAGCTTGTCGCAGGCAGTGGGCAGCGCAGTGCCGCGCAACCAGAGCGTTTTGGCGCCGTCCAGCGCAACCTGCTGCTGCCCGGTCGACCATTTAGCGTAATACCAGTTGCACTGCGCGGAGACGGGCTTCGGCATTTCAGGACTGAAGACCAGCAGGCCGCGCCAGTCCTGACGATACGCCAGCACGTTGACGAAGCGCGACGGCAGCGAGCGCGCCGGCGGGAGCGTGGGATAGCGTTGTAAAAAAGCATTCACCGCCAGCCCCGTCTCCTGATCGAGATCCTGCGCCAGCTGGCGATATTCGAGATAGGGATAGAGAGGATAGTCACGCAGCGTCGGCATCAGTTGCGCCACCGTATCCATCTGGTTGCTGTCCCATGCCTGCTTAATTTGCTGATAGCGGCTACGCTGTGCGTCCAGCGAATCCGCCTGTGCTGTGCTGGTGATAACCAATAAGGCGCCTGCAATTCCCCACTGCCACTTGTCCGCCATGACTTTCCTCACGTTACGCCTCTCTGTTGTCCCACGCCTGATATGACTTCATGCTAACCAGGCTGAGGCCGTCCCGCTATGTTAAGCATAAAAATTTACGTAACCTGCCATTCGGCTGGCGGTTTACGGCGCGAACGCAATAAAGGTAATATCGACAGGCTGCGTTCAGACCAGAATTTTTCACTGCAAGACTCAGGAGCCATCGATCATGGAAACCCGGCGCGACGAGCGCATTAACAAGCTTGAGCAGGCGCTGCGGCGAACCGATAAAATTCACCTGAAAGAAGCGGCAAAGCTGCTGACCGTTTCTGAGATGACCGTGCGCCGCGATCTTAACGAGCAGCCCGCTTCGCTGGTGCTGTTGGGCGGCTATATCGTCAGCGATCCCAAACGGCACCAGCCGCACTATTTCGTCTCCGATCAGCAGGCGCAGAACGTGGCGAAGAAGCGGCGTCTCGGCGCGCTGGCCGCCGCGCTGATAACGCCGGGTGAGACGGTATTTTTCGACTGCGGCACCACGATGCCGTGGGTGATTGAGGCCATTGACGATACGCTGGCGTTTACCGCCATCTGCTGCGCAATGAACACCTTTCTGGCGCTGAAGGAGAAGCCGCTGTGCCGGGTTATCCTCAACGGCGGTGAGTTTCATGCCGATAACGCTATTTTCACCCCGCTCGGCGCGGGATCGGTCATGGACAGCCTGTGTCCGGGCAAAGCGTTCATCTCTGCGGCGGGCATTGATGCCGAACAGGGCGCGACCTGTTATAACCTTAATGAACTGCCAATGAAGCATCAGGCCATGCAGCGCGCCGCACAAAAAATTTTGCTGGCGGACAGCAGCAAGTTTGGCAAAGTGCTGCCCGCCCGCATTGGCGAGCTGAACGCCTTTACAATGTTGATCAGCGATGAGCCGCCGCCGAAAAAGCTGGGGGATCGGCTGGCGCAGCAGGGCGTGAAGTTAGTCAGTTCCAGCGATTGAGGATCTCTTCCCCGTCGCGCAATCGGCGCAGATTCTCACACACTTTTTCGACGTTGCCGCTGAGTGAATTATCCGTTACGCCGCCGATATGCGGCGTGGCAATGACGTTGTAATCAAACAACGGATCGTCCGGATCCGGCGGCTCCTGCCAGAACACATCCAGCCCTGCGCCCGCCAGATGTTCAACTTCCAGCGCCGCCTGGAGGGAAGGCTTCTCAACCAGACCGCCGCGTCCCAGGTTAATCAGAAAACTGCCCCGCTTCATCTGCGCCAGCGCCGTTTCATCGATAATATGATGCGTGGCGTCATTATTGGGCAGGCTGAGCACCACAAAATCGGACTCGCTCAACAGCGCGGGCAGGTGCTCCATAGTGCCCAGCCAGTCGAGGCGATGCGCTTTGGCGAAGGCGCTGTCCGCCGTGCGCTTCACGCCAATCAGCCGTACGCCGAACGGCAGCAGGCGCTTCGCCAGCGCTTTACCGATACCGCCCAGGCCTACCAGCCCGACGGTTTTTCCGGCCAGCCCAATCCCCACCGGCAGGCCTGTCTGCCTGGTAGCTATCATTTGCGGGATCTCACGCGCGCCGCGCGCCAGGCTGATCATCAGCCAGATCCCCAGTTCCGCCACGGAATCCGCATTGCCTGAGCTGTCGGAAGGCACGTTCGCCACCGGAATTCCCAGCGCGCTGGCGCTGTCGATATCTACGCTTTCCAGTCCGGCGCCCGGCTGCTGAATCAGCTTGAGTCGATCGGCCGTGCTCAGCAGCGAAGCAGATACCTCTGCGGAGCCGGGGATCAGCACGTCAAAACCGGCAAGGCTTTCTGTCGCCTGCTGCGCCGAGGCAGTAAACTCTACGTCAGGGAGCCGCTGACGAAATTGCTGGATCATTCCGCCCCACGCATCCTCATCGGCGGCAATCAGAACCTTCATCGATATCTCCCTGCTTTATAAGATAAAAAATCAGCATAAACCGCGCTGTTCAAAAATCAAACGCTTATCGCTCAGGGAGCGACATATCAGGATAATCCGCAGGCGACGGCTGTGATTAACCACGGAAACCCGCTAAACTTGCCGGTCTGAGCGGGCGAGTTTCTGCCCCATTTATCACCCAGACATCAAGAGGCTCAAAATAACGTGGCTCAATTCGTCTATAGCATGCACCGCGTCGGCAAAGTGGTTCCGCCGAAGCGCCATATCCTGAAAAATATCTCTCTGAGCTTCTTCCCCGGCGCCAAAATCGGCGTACTCGGCCTGAATGGCGCAGGTAAATCCACCCTGCTGCGTATCATGGCCGGTATTGATACCGATATCGAAGGGGAAGCGCGCCCGCAGCCGGGCATCAAAATTGGTTATCTGGCGCAGGAGCCGCAGCTCAACCCTGAACATACCGTCCGCGAATCGGTGGAAGAGGCGCTGGAAGAAGTGGTCAGCGCGCTGAAAAGGCTGGATGAGGTTTACGCGCTTTATGCGGAAGAAGACGCCGACTTCGACAAGCTGGCCGCTGAACAGGGCCGCCTGGAGGAGATTATTCAGGCGCATGACGGCCACAACCTGAATACCCAGCTTGAACGCGCGGCGGATGCGCTGCGCCTGCCGGACTGGGAAGCGAAGGTCGCCACCCTGTCAGGTGGTGAGCGCCGCCGCGTGGCGCTGTGCCGCCTGCTGCTGGAAAAACCCGATATGCTGCTGCTGGACGAACCGACCAACCACCTGGACGCCGAGTCCGTGGCCTGGCTGGAGCGTTTCCTGCACGATTTCGAAGGCACCGTGGTGGCGATCACCCATGACCGCTACTTCCTCGACAACGTGGCCGGCTGGATCCTGGAGCTTGACCGCGGCGAAGGTATTCCGTGGGAAGGCAACTACTCCTCGTGGCTGGAGCAGAAGGACGCGCGTCTGGCGCAGGAAGCCTCTTCTGAAGCGGCACGCCGTAAATCCATTGAGAAAGAGCTGGAGTGGGTGCGTCAGGGCGCGAAAGGCCGCCAGTCAAAAGGCAAAGCTCGCCTGGCGCGCTTCGAAGAACTCAACAATACCGACTACCAGAAGCGTAACGAAACCAACGAACTCTTTATTCCACCTGGCGCCCGCCTCGGCGACAAGGTGGTTGAAGTCAGCAACTTGCGTAAATCCTATGGCGATCGTCTGCTGATTGACGATCTCTCTTTCTCGGTGCCAAAAGGGGCGATCGTTGGCATCATCGGCCCGAACGGCGCGGGTAAATCCACGCTGTTCCGCATGATGTCCGGTCAGGAACAGCCGGACTCCGGCACGATCGTGCTGGGCGATACCGTCAAGCTGGCGTCTGTCGATCAGTTCCGCGACAGCATGGATAACTCAAAAACCGTCTGGGAAGAAGTATCCGGCGGCCAGGACATTATGCGCATCGGCACCACGGAAATGCCAAGCCGCGCCTACGTTGGCCGCTTCAACTTTAAAGGCGTCGATCAGGGCAAACGCGTCGGCGAGCTTTCCGGTGGCGAGCGCGGGCGTCTGCACCTTGCCAAACTGCTCCAGGTGGGCGGCAACATGCTGCTGCTCGATGAGCCAACCAACGACCTGGACATCGAAACCCTGCGCGCGCTGGAAAACGCCCTGCTGGAGTTCCCCGGCTGCGCAATGGTTATCTCGCATGACCGCTGGTTCCTTGACCGCATCGCCACGCATATCCTTGATTATCAGGATGAGGGCAAGGTGGAGTTCTTTGAAGGTAACTTCACCGAATACGAAGAGTACAAGAAACGCACGCTCGGCGCCGACGCGCTGGAGCCGAAACGCATTAAGTACAAACGTATGGCGAAGTAATAACAGAAGTCACAATAAAGGGCGCGAAAGCGCCCTTTATTTCAGCGCTGACTATTGCCCCGTCTGTTGTTTCACTCTCGTCGCACGATAGTGTTTTATTTTCCTGCAAATCATTTTTCTGGCATCCCAGGTCATCATCATGGTGATGGTTGCTTTAAAAAGTCCTACAGTAACCAGCAACATGAAGCCGCTTATTACACCAAAGAACCATCGCTGCTGTTTTATCAAAACCGCTATGGCAGCCAGAAATTTTTGATCGGTAAAGGAACGGCATATAGCATCAACGCCGGGTAATGCCTCGGGCAGCGTTTCACGCTGATTACACTGTGCAGGTTTAATTACCCACCCTTCATTTTTTCCGCCGAAGTAATTATATTCTGCGGCTTCATTTTTATTAAGCCAAAACCAGCTTGTTTCTTTCATTTTTATCAGGCCTGCGGGTTTTAGTGCCACCATCAACGATCCCCAAAGAAGAAAGAAAGGAACAAAAATCAGCAGAAATGCCGCCAGCGACCATCTCGTTTTTACCTTTTTCACCTTGAGGATATCGATCGAAAAATAGCCTTTAAGTTTAGAAAGCAGCTTAAAATCTAACTCATATTTCCTTACCCAATTTTCAAACTGCACCTTCTCCCTTTTTGATACGGCGTTGGTATTGTAATGATAGTTAAATTTTTCAATTTCAATAATATCGTCAATAAGATCGCTACCCTCCTTTCTTTTATGGCCAGTCCAGAAAATCCAGAATCTGTCTGAGATACTGAAGCCTGACTTTGCCTTGTGCTTAATATAATAGAGTGAAGCAACCGTTATGATAAAAACCACTATAAAAAGCAGAAGCTTATTATCAATAAGAGAAAGAAGCGGCGAGATGAATGTGTCAAAACTGGTATTCATAATATAAAGCCCTTAACTTTTCTGAATGATGACCCGCGAGTTATCCGCATACGCCTGCAAACAACCACGTCATGCCATATTACTTATAATAAAAGCGCGTATCGAGAACGCTTTCTGCTGCATTCGATACGCCATTGTTTGTTTTATTCACGCCGGCTTACCCACTCTTTTGTGATTCACCCCGCACGCCTTACAACAAATGCCAAAACCGCAGCGTTTTTAGGCCGTTAACCTTGTGCGCATGAACGATGAACCTCATCAATACACTTTTTATACTGAATCCTGACTGCCGGTTTCAGGTTTATTCACTTAGCCTGATGAACACGCCAGTGAAAAATAATAAGGCGCTGACGGCCCTACAAAATAAGGTTTACGGTATGCAAATCACTCACATCGAGGTTGTTCGCCTCGCCATTCCTTTCGAAAGCGGAAGAAGCATGGCGCCTGCGAATGAAACAGCGTGGAACGCCGCCTCACCGGCGCTCAAAAAGATGGAAACCCTGCTGGTTCGCATCGAAACAGATAACGGATTACACGGTTGGGGGGAAGCCTTTGGTCATCTGTCGAACTCTGTGACTGTTCAGGCATTGCAGGATCTGATCGTGCCATGCTTTCTGGGGAAAAACCTGCCTGACAGTCCGTCAACACTGGCGGCGCTGATGCAGGAGGCGGAAAAAGCACTGCATGCTTTTGGCCGAAGCGGCCCGGTTCGCTACGGCCTCTCCGCCATCGACATTGCGCTCTGGGATCTTTTGGGAAAACAGTTAAATCAGCCGCTGTGGCAGCTTCTCGGCGCGAAGCGCAGGCAAATAGGCCTCTATGCCAGTCTGGTAAGCTACAACAATCAGCCCCAGGAAGTGGCTCGACAGGTTCGTCGGGCATGGCAGGCCGGTTTTACTACGCTCAAACTTCATGAAACGACGTATGAAGCCATTGCCGCCGCCCGCGCCGCGCTGCCGGAAGACGCAACGCTGATGGTGGATGTGAACTGTCCCTGGCGCGTGGACGAGGCCAGCCAGCATGCGGAACGCCTGGCACCGCTAAAACTGGGCTGGCTGGAAGAGCCCGTCTGGCCGCCGGATGATGCCGCCGGACTGGCCGCCGTTCGCCGGGCCGGTACGCCGCTTGCCGCAGGCGAGAACGCTTCCGGCGAATGGGGATTTGAAGAACTGCTGAGCCAGCACGCTGTTGATGTGGTGCAACCGAGCGTCGCGAAGGTTGGCGGGATCACCGCTTCCCTGCGCGTTTTTGCCCGCGCCCGTGAGTTCGGGGTGAAGGTGGTGCCGCACTGTTTTTATTATGGCGCAGGCCTGATGGCGACAGCACACCTTGTCGCCACGCTGCCTGAAGATGTGTTGCTGGAGGTGCCCTGGATTCGCTTCTCTCCCCTGCTGTGGCCGCAGCTCGATTTCAAGCCAACGCTTACCCTGCCGGATACGCCGGGCCTCGGTTTCGAGCCGGATCGCCAGGTGCTGGAAGCGCATACCGTCAGTCAGATGACATTTAACTTTGAGGATGCGCATCATGTTTAAAAACTATCGTAGCGTTGTGGCGCTGCTGCTGTTTTTCGCTGGCATGCTGAACTACCTCGATCGCGCAGCACTGTCTGTCATGGCACCGCTGGTCAAAAAAGATTTGCAGATCGACGATGCACAGATGGGCATCTTGTTTAGCTGCTTTTTCATCGGCTACTGCCTGTTCTGTTTCCTGGGCGGATGGGGCGCGGATCGCTTCGGACCACGTCGCGTTTTTGGCTGGGCGGCGGCGGTCTGGTCACTGTTCTGTGGTGCGACCGCGCTGGCGGGCAACTTTGCCCATCTGCTGATCGTACGCGTGCTTTTCGGCATTGGTGAAGGGCCGATGGGTACGACGACAAACAAATCCATCGCCAACTGGTTCCCGCGCAAAGAGGTGGGACGCGCCGTCGGCTTTACCAACGCCGGTCAGCCGCTGGGCGCAGCGGTCGCCGCGCCTGTAGTCGGTCTTGTCGGCCTGCACTTCGGCTGGCGTATCTCTTTTGTAGTGATCGCGGTGCTGGGTTTTATCTGGCTGCTGTTCTGGCTGTGGCTGTTCCGCGACAAGCCTGAGCAGCACAGCCGCGTGACGGATGCTGAGCGGCAGCTAATCGTTACGCAGCGCCCGGCAAGCCGTGCGGGAAAAAGCCCGGCAGCATCGTCGATATCGCTCTGGCGCTATGTGTTTTCGCTGCCGGTACTGGGTGTCGCCTCCGCCTTCTTCTGCTTCAACTATATCCAGTATTTTTTCCTGTCGTGGCTGCCGAGCTACCTGACTGACTTCCAGCATCTGGATATTAAAAGTATGAGCCTGATCGGCATTCTGCCGTGGCTGGGCGCAACGGTGGGTTTTATTGGCGGCGGGATTATATCGGACGCGATTTACCATCGCACCGGCAATTTTCTGCTGTCGCGCAAACTGGTTATCTTTTGTGGGCTGGCAATTGCTGCGGTTTGCGTGATGTTAACGGCCTGGAGCAGCAGCGTGACGGTGGCCGTTTCGCTGATCACACTTGCCAGCATATTCGCCTATATGACACCGCAGGCGTGCTGGTCACTGCTTCAGGATATTGTGCCGTCAGAGCGAATCGGTACGGCGGGCGGTTTTGTCCATCTGCTGGCAAACCTGGCTGGCATCCTTTCGCCGGGCATCACCGGTTTTCTGATCCAGTACGGCGGTGGCTACGCCTCGGCCTTTTTACTCGCCAGCCTGCTGGCGCTGGTAGGTATCGCCCTGTTAGGACTATTCGTTCGCCAGCAGAGCGTCAATGCCCTGCGCGCGCTGGCCTGACACATCATCAGGGGGCGGCCTACGCCCCCAACATCTGTTTTACCAGGTCAACGCAGCGCAGGAAGCGCTCGTCGTAGCTGTCCTGTTCCACGTGCACATAATCGATATTATTGGCGTTGAGCATGGAAACCAGTAGCGACTGAAATTCCTTACGATCGACCGAACTGCCAAGGCTGCGCAGGCCGTCGGCCACCCAGGGGACGTTATTTTCCACCAGGATCACCAAATCGAAGCGATATTCGTCGATCAATGCCTGCACAAACGGATGCTCGCGTCCTTCATATTTTTTACAGAACGCCTGCGTGGTGACGAAGTCGGTATCGATAAACGCCACTTTATTGGCATATTTCACCGCAAAATCAATATACTGTGCCTGGCCGAGCGCGATTTTGTCGTAGTCTGAATATTGCAGCGCCATCTCGTCGCCGCCCAGATGGGAGAAGACGTAATCGCGACCAAATTCCCAGGCGCTGGTGGTGTTGAAAATGTTTGCCAGCTTATTCACCAGCGTCGATTTCCCACTCGACTCGCCGCCAAGAATGGCCACGGTGCGCACGAAAAACGGCTTCACCTCAGTCGGAATGTATTCCCAGTAACGAAACGGATCCTGGCGGATCTGCGCGCCGCTGATGTTCATAAACGAACGTTTGGGATCGATCAATACGGATTCGATCCCCAGATGCTGCTGATACTGCGGCGCATCCGGCTCCTCGCTGGTGTAGACGCGGTTTGGCACAATGCCCTGCTGCGCCATGAATCCGGTCATGCCGCGGCTCCAGATGTCCCAGCCGTGCGGATAGGGCTCCATGCCCTCTTCGTTAAAGGCGTGGATGCGAATATTTTTCTGATACTTAAAGGTTTGCAGCAGCCAGCGCAGGCGGTCACTGACGGTCGGCTGATGCGACATCGCGCTGTCTTCAAACAGCTGGCGATCGCGCGGCTCGTCGTAACCCATAATGATGTGCAGCTCGTCCACCTGACTACAGGCACGCTGGATCAGGTAAATGTGCCCGGTGTGCAGCGGATAGAATTTACCGAACACCACGCCGATGGTTTTTTCACGGCGCGGAAACTCAAGCCCCAGAAAACGGTGCAGCGCCTCCAGCTTTTGCGCGCTTGGGCTTTTGATTTTGGCATTCAGCAACTGGCTGAGATAGCCCTTGGTCATGCCGCTGGCATCCGCAACCTGCTGAAGCGTACATCCCTGCTGGCGAATGGCCGTTTTCAGGTAATCAAAGGACATCTGTTGCCTCCTGCATAGCGAACGCTGCCGCTGCTAAAGTTCATCAAGGATCGCCAGCGCATCGGCCAGCTTTTTCACACCGTAGACCTTCATGTTTTCCGGCGGTTTTTTCGGCACGTTGGCGATGGGCACGATGGCGCGGCCAAAGCCGTGCTTCGCCGCTTCGGAAATACGCTCCTGACCGCTGGGCACCGGGCGGATTTCACCGGCCAGACCTACTTCGCCGAAGACCACCAGATCCTGCGGCAAAGGACGATCGCGCAGGCTGGAGACCATCGACAGCATTAATGCCAGGTCGGCGCTGGTTTCGGTGACCCGAACGCCGCCAACCACGTTGACAAACACATCCTGATCGGCCATCTGCAACCCGCCGTGACGATGCAGCACCGCCAGCAGGATCGCCAGGCGATTCTGCTCCAGTCCCACCGCCACGCGGCGCGGATTGCCCATCATCGAGTGATCGACCAGCGCCTGAATCTCCACCAGCAGCGGACGCGTGCCTTCCCACAGCACCATCACCGAGCTGCCAGAGGTGACTTCATCGCCACGGCTCAGGAAGATCGCTGACGGGTTGCTGACTTCGCGCAGCCCCTGCTCGGTCATGGCGAAGACGCCCAGCTCATTGACCGCGCCGAAGCGGTTCTTATGGCTGCGCAGCGTGCGAAAGCGCGAGTCGGCGTCGCCGTCGAGCAGTACTGAGCAGTCGATGCAGTGCTCCAGTACCTTTGGCCCGGCCAGCGAGCCGTCTTTTGTGACGTGCCCCACCATCACGATCGCCACGCCGCGCGTTTTGGCAAAGCGGGTCAGGTAAGCGGCCGTTTCACGCACCTGCGCCACGCTGCCCGGTGAGGACTGGATATCCGCCATATGCATGACCTGGATCGAGTCGATCACCATCAGCTTCGGCTGCTCCTGCTCGGCGATCAGGCAGATCTGTTCGATGCTGGTTTCCGACAGCATATTGATGTTATCCGCAGGCAGACCGAGGCGATGCGCACGCATTGCGACCTGCTGAAGCGACTCTTCGCCGGTCACGTAGAGCGTTTTCATTTCGGCCGAGAGACGGCAAAGGGTTTGCAGCAGCAGCGTACTTTTACCCGCGCCAGGGTTTCCGCCGATCAGGATTGCACTGCCCGGCACCACGCCGCCGCCCAGCACGCGGTCAAACTCTTTAAAACCGGTGCTGAAGCGCGGCAGCGCTTCCAGGCTGATTTCCGAGAGCTTCTGCACGCGGCTGACGCCGGCGCTGCCCGCGTAGCCGCTGAGGCGTTCGTTGCGCGCCACGGTGGGCGACGCCGCCAGGCGCACCTCGGTTATGCTGTTCCAGGCGTGGCAGGCGCTGCACTGCCCCTGCCAGCGCGGATAGTCTGCGCCGCACTCGTTACATACAAACGCGCGTTTTGCCGCTTTCGCCAATTCGTTCCCCTATCGTTCGTCGAAGATCAGGCTGCCGCTGAGAATGCAGAACACGCCCATCAGATCCGCATGGCGAATACTCACTTCGGTTTTTTCATTTACCGTGGGCTTGGCGTGATAGGCAATGCCCAGCGCGGACGCCTTAATCATCAGTAAATCGTTGGCGCCGTCGCCAATCGCCACGGTCTGTTCTGGTGCAATCTCAAAATGCGCCGCCAGCTTTGCAAGCGTATCGGCTTTGTATTGCGCGTCAACGATGTCGCCCGATACTTCACCGGTCAGTTTGCCGTCACGCACCTCCAGCACGTTAGCAACCACGGCGGAGAGGTGCAGCGTATCGCGCAAATAGTCAGCAAAGAAGGTGAAACCGCCGGAGGCGATGGCCACGTGCCAGCCGAGCGACTGAAGTTTTTGCACCAGCGTTTGCAGGCCCGGCATCAGCGGCAGCTCATCACGCACGCGGTCAAGAAGAGACGCATCGGCCCCGGCAAGCGTGGCCACGCGCTGGCGCAGGCTGGCGGTAAAGTCGAGCTCGCCGCGCATCGCGCGTTCCGTCACTTCAGCCACCTGTTCGCCGCAGCCCGCCAGCCTGGCGATCTCATCAATACACTCCACCTGAATGGCGGTGGAATCCATGTCCATCACCAGCAGGCCCGGCGTTTTCAGGTGCGGAATTTTGCCGAGCGGCGCCACGTCCAGCCCGGCCTCGTGCGCCAGCGTTGTCGCCTGCGGCGTGAGCGATCCGGCCAGGCGAACGACCTGATAATCCTCAACGCGCCAGGCGCTGACGATAACCATCGCCGCCCCTAAACGATGTTGAAGCCGGGTGAGCACGTCTTTGTCCAGCTGACGTCCGTACAAAAGCCAGCCGGTGCGGCCGGCGCGGTAGTCCAGCGGCATCACTTCATCGCCGCTGAGAGAGAGAGGTAACCCCGGCCAGAGAGAGAGTTCTGAAGGCAGGTCGCACCAGGTCAGACTATTTGGCATTACAGTTCCTGTAGAGACATTTTAACCACGCAAGAGGCTACCCTGACAGCCCTGCTTCTGGCAACATAAAGCGCAAAGAGGAACGACGGTTCGTCGTTCAAAGCGTGAAGAATTACCATGCCAAAGGCCAAACTTAAATTTCAACTGCACCGCACGGCAATCGTGTTGATCTGCCTTGCGCTGCTGGTGGTGCTGATGCAGGGCGCCTCGTGGTTCAGCCTCGGTCATCAGATGGCGCGTTCCGGTCAGGTTGAAGAGCTTGCGCGTACGCTGACGCGTCAGGTGGCGTGGAGCCTGACGCCGCTGATGGAAAACAGCGATGATAATCATACGCAGATAGAAGCCACGCTCGCACAGTTGACGAAAGACAGCCGCATTCTTGACGCCTCAATCTACGATAACGACGGCACGCTGCTGGCGCACAGCGGCGAAACCATCAGCGTGCGCGATCGGCTGGCACTGGATGGACAGCGCGCCGGCAGCTATTTTAATCATCAGATTGTCCAGCCGCTGGAGAGCGCCGAAGGGCCGCACGGTTTTCTGCGCGTGACGCTCGATACGCACGTGCTGGTCACCGAGTCTCGCCAGGTGGATAACACCACCAATATTCTGCGCCTGATGATGCTGCTGGCGCTGGCTGTCGGCATTATTCTGAGCCGCACGCTGCTGCGCCATCGCCGCACGCGCTGGCAGCAGTCGCCGTTTCTGTTAACCGCCAACAACCCGGTTAAGGAAGACAGCGAGGAAGAGCGTCAATCAGGCGTGCCGTCTGAGAAGCCCTGAGCGTCAGGCCATGCGCGCAATCTGCGGCGACAGAATGTGCCGCAAGCAGCCTGGTGAACAGATAAAGCACATAAAAAAAGCCGGGTTTCCCCGGCTCGCTATGTTTCTGAACGTTACTCTTTGTCGCCCAGCAGCACGGACTCCAGCGCGATGTGCACCATTTCGCTGAAGGTGGTCTGCCGCTCTGCCGCAGTGGTCTGCTCATGGGTACGGATGTGGTCGGAAACGGTGCAAATCGCCAGCGCCTTCGCGCCAAACTCAGCGGCGACGCCGTAGATTCCCGCCGCTTCCATCTCCACGCCAAGAATGCCGTATTTTTCCATAACATCAAACATCTGCGGATCGGGCGTGTAGAACAGGTCAGCAGAGAAGATGTTGCCAACGCGCGCGTTCACGCCCAGCGCTTTCGCCGCGTCTGCCGCGTTGCGCACCATGTCGTAATCGGCGATGGCGGCAAAATCGTGATCCTTAAAGCGCATACGGTTTACTTTTGAATCCGTTGAGGCGCCCATGCCAATCACCACGTCACGCAGCTTGACGTCGGCACGTACCGCGCCGCACGAACCCACACGAATGATTTTCTTCACGCCGAATTCGGTGATCAGCTCTTTGGCGTAGATTGAGCAGGAAGGAATGCCCATACCGTGACCCATTACTGAAATTTTGCGACCTTTATAGGTGCCGGTATAGCCCAACATGCCGCGCACGTTGTTCACTTCAACCGCGTCCTGCAAAAAGGTTTCCGCAATATGTTTTGCACGCAGAGGATCGCCCGGCATCAGCACCACGTCAGCAAAATCACCCATTTCCGCATTAATATGAGGCGTAGCCATCTTTTGTCCTTATTAAATGTGTGCCGACGCCATCACGTCGGCGGATTACGTTTTACAGCATGCTTTTGCCGTATTCCATGTCGGAGAGGCCGAAATAAGCCGCCACGGTCTGACCGATATCGGCGAAGGTATCGCGATAGCCAAGCGAGCCGGGCTTCACGTCAGGGCCATAAATCAGCACAGGAATATGTTCGCGCGTATGTTCGGTGCCTTTCCAGGTAGGATCGCAGCCGTGATCGGCGGTGAGGATCAGAATATCGCCCTCTTTTACCAGCTTCATCAGTTCCGGCAGACGACGATCGAACAGCTCCAGGCCGCCCGCATAGCCGGCCACGTCGCGACGATGTCCCCAGGTTGAGTCGAAATCGACGAAGTTGGTGAACACGATGCTGCTGTCCGGCGCGATCTTCATCTCTTCGATCGTCGCGTCAAATAACGCGTCCAGCCCGGTTGCCTTTACCTTTTTAGTGATACCGACGTGCGCATAAATATCGGCGATTTTCCCGACGGAAATAACCTGCCCGTTCTTCTCTTCCACCAGCTTTTTCAGGATGGTGGGCGAAGGCGGCTCAACGGCCAGATCGTGGCGGTTGCCGGTGCGCTCAAAATTACCGGCTTTATCGCCCACAAACGGACGGGCAATCACGCGGCCAATATTGTAACCGCCTTCAGTCAGGGCTTCGCGGGCGATTTCGCACAGCGCGTACAGACGATCCAGGCCAAATGTCTCTTCGTGGCAGGCAATCTGGAATACCGAGTCGGCAGAGGTGTAGAAAATCGGCTTGCCGGTTTTCATGTGCTCTTCGCCAAGCTGGTCGAGGATCACCGTGCCGGAAGAGTGGCAGTTGCCAAGGTAGCCAGGCAGGTCCGCTTTTTCCACCAGCTCATCCAGCAGCGCCTGCGGAAAGCTGTTCTCTTTATCGGAGAAGTAGCCCCAGTCAAACAGCACCGGCACGCCGGCGATTTCCCAGTGGCCCGACGGCGTATCTTTGCCGGAGGAAAGCTCACTGGCGTAGGCATAAGCGCCAATAATCTCAGCGTCTTTATCCAGACCCAATGGGAAGCGTCCGGTTGATGCTTCTGCGGCTTTGCCCAGCCCCAGCGCGGTCAGGTTCGGCAGATGCAGCGGCCCTTTCCGGCCTTTATCCGCTTCGCCATTGAAACACGCTTCAGCAATATGACCCAGCGTATCGGAACCTTCATCGTCGAAGGTGTGAGCATCTTTACTGGAGCCGATGCCGAAAGAATCCAGCACCATAATAAATACACGTTTCATCATCCTCTCCTGCGCGTATCACGCGATGAGCATAAATTTTATCGATCAGAACAGTATGCTCTTTATCCGGCAATTCTGCGATAGATAACCGGTGTTTTCTCCGGCGCCGTTTCACTCAGCGTCACCGCCTGCCTCACCGCCTGCGCGGCCTGCTGCCAGCCGGACTCGCTGGCCGCATGGATCACGGCCAGCGGCCGCTGCGCATCGACAACATCGCCGATCTGCACCATGTCGCTCAGGCCAACGCTGTAATCGATGGCGTCGCTGGCGCGACGGCGTCCGCCGCCCAATGCCACCACCGCCATCCCCAGCGCGCGCGTATCCATCGCGCTGACCACGCCGGGCGCCTCGGCGTAAACCGCTTTGCTCAGCATCGCCGCCGGAAGGTAGCTGTCCACCTTCCCGACAAAATCCGTCGGGCCTTTCTGCGCGGCGACCATCTGCGCAAACACCTCTGCCGCACGGCCGTTGTCCAGCACGGCCTGGAGTTTGCCGGTCGCTTCTTGCTGCGTGGCGGCCAGACCGCCGGAAATCAGCATCTCGGCAGAGAGCGCCAGCGTGACTTCCAGCAGGCGCGGATTGCGGTAATCGCCGGTAAGAAAGCGCACCGCCTCGCGAACTTCCAGCGCGTTCCCGGCGGTGGAAGCCAGCACCTGATTCATATCGGTTAGCAGCGCGGTAGTCTTACAGCCTGCGCCGTTCGCCACGCCCACGATCGCCTGCGCCAGCAGCGCTGACTGCTCGAAATTCGGCATAAAGGCGCCGGTGCCCACTTTGACGTCCATGACCAGCGCATCCAGCCCTTCGGCCAGTTTTTTAGCGAGGATCGAGGCGGTGATCAGCGGAATAGAGTCCACCGTGGCGGTAATATCGCGCGTGGCGTAAAAACGTTTGTCCGCCGGTGCCAGCGAGTTGGTCTGGCCGATAATCGCCACGCCCACGTTTTTAATGATCTGACGAAACGCCTCGTCGTCAGGGAAGATATCAAAGCCGGGGATCGCCTCCAGCTTATCCAGCGTACCGCCGGTATGACCAAGCCCACGCCCGGAGATCATCGGGACAAAACCGCCGCAGGCCGCCACCATCGGCCCCAACATCAGCGATGTCACGTCGCCGACGCCGCCGGTAGAGTGCTTATCCACTACCGGGCCGTTAAGATCCAGCGCCTGCCAGTTGAGTACTGAACCGGAATCGCGCATAGCCATGGTCAGCGCCACGCGTTCTGTCAGCGTCATATCGTGAAACCAGATAGTCATCGCCAGCGCGGCGATTTGCCCTTCGGAAACGGCGTTATCACGCACGCCGTTAATAAAGAAGCGAATTTCTTCTTCACTCAGCGCCTGACCATCACGTTTTTTTCGAATAATTTCTTGTGCCAGAAACACGGTGTCCCCCGGGACTAATAAGCAGATTTACTTTCAGCACTGGCGTGGCCCGCCGCATTCAACAGGCTGGAGAGCAGGCTTGAGGCGCCAAAGCGGAAATGACGCGGGCTGACCCAGTCGCTGCCCAGAATCTCATCGGCCAGTTGCAGATAGAGGGCCGCGTCTTCGGCGGTGCGCACGCCTCCGGCAGGTTTAAAGCCAACGGTCTGCTTCACGCCTTTGTCCGCGATAACGCGCAGCATGATTTCAGCCACCTCCGGCGTGGCGTTTACCGGCACTTTCCCGGTGGATGTTTTAATAAAATCGGCGCCTGCATCAATCGCGATTTCAGACGCTTTACGGATCAGCGCGGCCTCTTTCAGTTCGCCGGTTTCGATGATCACTTTCAGCAGCACGTCGGCGTCGGCGCAGGCTTCTTTACAGGCGCCGACCAGTTCGTAACCGATCTCCTCGTTGCCCGCCATCAGAGCGCGATAGGGAAAAACCACGTCAACTTCATCGGCGCCATAGGCGATGGCCGCATGCGTTTCAGCCAGCGCAATCTCAATATCATCGTTGCCGTGCGGGAAGTTGGTGACGGTAGCAATGCGGATATCCGGCGTACCCTGCTCGCGCAGCGCCTTGCGGGCGACAGGGATGAAGCGCGGATAGATACATATGGCTGCGGTATTGCCCGCAGGCGATTTGGCCTGATGGCACAGCGCAATCACTTTTTCGGCGGTATCGTCATCGTTCAGCGTAGTCAGATCCATCAGTTTCAGCGCGCGAACGGCGGCTTGGGTTGCATCAGTCATTTTTTTCTCCAGGAATGTAAGCACTCAATGTTAAAATTATAACATGCAAAGCTGCGGGAATTTAGTGATTACATTCACACTCAATGAACGTCAATAAAAGAGAAGCCTGAGAATACACCAAACAGAAAATGTTATAATTGTAACATTTAAACCAGCGGGAACGGTTAAAGGTGAAACAGGCGGCGGGTATTGTCCCGAAGGGTTTCGGCGATCTCCTGGGGTGACTCATCACGAATGTCACACAGGCTGCGCCAGACATTTTTAATGCGCTCCGGGCGATTTGGCTGCCCCTGAAACCCCTGTAACGGCATATCCGGCGAGTCGGTTTCCAGCAGCAGAGAGGTAAGCGGAAGACGTGCCAGCGTGTTGCGGGTTTTCGTCGCCCGTGGGTAAGTCAGGGTGCCGCCAACGCCAATCGCATAGCCGGCGCGAATGAAAGCCAGCGCCTGCTGCTCGCTGCCGGCAAAGCCGTGTACCACGCCACGGCGCGGCAAATCGTGCTTTCGCAAATGCATCGCCAGCTTATCGTGAGCGCGTCGCGAGTGCAGGATAACCGGTAAATCGTATTTTTTTGCTAACCGCAACTGATCGTCCAGCAACGCCTGCTGACGTTCAAACTGAGGGTTATCAATATACAGATCCAGCCCGATTTCACCTATTGCGACCAGTTTTTCAGGCTGCTTTTTGAGCCACCCTTCCAGCTGCGTCAGATGCGATTCGTGATACGCCGCAATGGCCATCGGATGGATGCCCAGTGAGGCATAAACCGGCAGATAGCGTTCCGCCAGCGCCATCACACCCGCGAAACGGTCGGCAGAGACGCCCACGGCGATGATTTTTTCCACGCCTGCGTCAGCCGCCAGCCGCAGACTGTTCGCCTCGTCGCCGCAGAAAGGGGCAAAATCAAAATGACAGTGGGTATCCACAAATGAAGGTGTCATACCAGCGTTCCTTTACCGCTGTGAGCCAGTACCGCTGTGAGCCAGCCCAGAAACAAAGAAGACCAGCCTGGGCTGGTCTTCATTAAAGCATACTGCGAGTTGCAGGTTATAGCTTCTTGCGGCCGGTAAACAGGCTGATCAGGAAGATAATGATACCTACAACGAAAACAATCTTGGCTGCCCACGCGGCTGTACCAGCCAGACCACCAAAACCTAACGCCGCCGCAATCAATGCGATAACCAGAAATATAATGCCCCAACGAAACATAAGCCTCTCCTTACCCTATTTTGAAAATGAACTGCTTCTGTTATTAAAACCTGCCGCTTTACGGCATAGCTGGTTATTGTGTTACTGAACTTCCTTGCCCGGCCGCTGTTTGCACAGCGGCCTGAATGCCCGTTACGATTTCACGGTCAGATCGTTTTTAACGCTTTTAACGCCTTCAATTGCTTTAGCGATGCCTTCAGCGCGCTCGGACTGCGCCTGACTTTTCACTTCACCTGAAAGCTGCACCACGCCATTAGTGGTTTCTACCTTCACATTACGCGATGGCACGATATCGTCCGCTAACAGTTTAGCTTTAATTTCGCTGGTTGTTGCTGCATCACCCGCGTAGCCGCTAACGCTTGATTTTGTGCTGTCTTTTGCGTGTAGTTTATCGCTGACGGATTTCACACCTTCGACTTTTTTCGCCGCTGCAACAGCACGTTCTGCCTGATCCTGCGACGGAACAAAACCACTCAGCTCAACAACGCCATTGTGGGTTTTCACCGAGATATCCGTACTTTTAATCATGTCGTCGTCAACCAGGGCCGCTTTGACCTTGGCAGTGACGCCGCTGTCATCCATATACCCACCGACTTTTTTCATAGAACTATCGACTTTCGAACTCGCGCTGTCGGCCGTGTTTTGTGCCTTGGTTGACATGTCTTCTGCCATTGCAGAACCACCAACAAGCGCAGAACCCACCAGTACAGCCATCAGAGTTTTAGCAATCTTAGTCTTGTTCATCGATTTCTTCCTTATTTGTACATGCACCTGCAATTACAGGCTTTCAACCACAAACGACGTGGCTGGAGTAGTAAGACGTTGCAGCTACCGCGCCGCATATTTTGCGTCCTGTAGAAGTAAATATAGACGGTAATCAGAATTTCACCGCTGCTTGCGATTGATATGATGGATTAATACACAAAAAGGTTTTTTTTAAGATGAGTCTGGAGAGATTTCAGTGACCTGAGGGGCGGTCATCGGATAAAAAAAGCGATGCGCCCGGCATCGCTTTTGTCAGGAGAAGTGGGGCTTAGTGCTCGCGCGTTTTGCGGAAGATGACGTCCGGGTAACGTTCCTGGGTGATATTGAGGTTCACCATGGTCGGCGCAATGTAGGTCAGGTTATCGCCGCCGTCCAGCGCCAGGTTGACTTCGTTTTTCCGCTGAAAATCCTCGAATTTTTTTGCATCGCTGCATTCAACCCAGCGTGCGGTGGCAACGTTAATCGCTTCATAAATCGCTTCAACGTTGTATTCGCTTTTGAGTCGCGCCACAACCACGTCAAACTGAAGCACACCCACGGCGCCAACGATCAGATCGTTATTGTGCACCGGGCGGAACACCTGTACCGCGCCCTCTTCCGAGAGCTGGACCAGCCCTTTAAGCAGCTGTTTCTGCTTCAGCGGATCGCGCAGGCGAATGCGGCGGAAAAGTTCCGGCGCGAAGTTCGGAATACCCGTGAACTTCATATTTTCGCCCTGAGTAAAGGTGTCGCCAATCTGGATGGTGCCGTGGTTGTGCAGGCCAATAATGTCGCCCGCCCAGGCTTCTTCCACGTGCGAACGGTCGCCGGCCATGAAGGTGAGCGCATCGGCAATCACCACGTCTTTGCCAAGGCGCACCTGACGCAGCTTCATGCCCTTCTCATATTTACCGGATACCACGCGCATAAAGGCAACGCGGTCGCGGTGTTTCGGATCCATGTTGGCCTGGATCTTAAAGACAAAGCCGGTGAATTTTTCATCGCTGGCGGTGACCGTACGGAGATCGGTTTTGCGCGGCATCGGTGAGGGCGCCCAGTCCACCAGGCCATCCAACATGTGATCCACACCGAAGTTACCCAGCGCGGTGCCGAAGAACACCGGCGTAAGCTGACCGGCAAGAAACGCCTCTTTGTCGAATTCATGAGACGCGCCCTGCACCAGTTCCAGCTCTTCCCGCAGTTGGGCCGCCAGTTCGTCGCCGATGGCGTCGTCCAGATCCGGGTTATCCAGCCCTTTCACCACGCGAACCTCCTGAATGGTGTGGCCTTTGCCCGACTGGTAAAGATAGGTCTCATTTTTATAGAGGTGATAGACGCCTTTAAACAGCTTGCCGCAGCCGATGGGCCAGGTGATGGGCGAGCAGGCGATCTTCAGTTCGCTTTCGACTTCATCCAGCACTTCCATCGGATCGCGTATATCGCGATCCAGCTTGTTCATAAAGGTCAGGATCGGCGTATCGCGCAGACGCGTCACTTCCATCAGCTTACGGGTACGATCCTCAACGCCTTTCGCCGCATCAATCACCATCAGACAGCAGTCCACGGCGGTCAGCGTACGATAGGTATCTTCCGAGAAGTCTTCGTGGCCGGGCGTATCCAGCAGGTTGACCAGGCACTCGCGGTAGGGAAACTGCATCACCGAGGTGGTAATAGAGATGCCGCGCTGCTTCTCCATTTCCATCCAGTCTGATTTGGCATGCTGCGCGTTGCCGCGGCCTTTTACCGTTCCGGCAGTTTGAATGGCCTGCCCGAACAGCAGCACTTTTTCGGTAATGGTGGTTTTACCGGCGTCCGGGTGAGAAATAATGGCAAAAGTGCGGCGGCGCGCGACCTCTTGCATAAAGGGTGCATTTGACATGACAGTTCTTCTGGTCCGGTGCTGTGTCTGCCTGACGGCAGAAATCACAGGTAATTAATCATCAATGGCCGGCATTTTCACCGATCCGGCGGTGATAAACAATGCGGAACGCGGCGTAAAGCGCAGAAATGGCAAACGTGCCGCAGCACGCTGCAAGTTGCCCGGTAATTTTAAAATTTTTTGCGTGGCGGCTTCCGCTTCAAAGACCAACAGGCCGCGTCAGCGCCTGCCGCGCCTTCTCAAATTTGTCGCGACACTGGCAGCCTTCAAGATGATCGTTGATCAGCCCAAGCGCCTGCATTAATGAAAATGTAGTGACCGGCCCGACCCACGTCCAGCCGCGCTTTTTCAGCGCCTTCGACATACGGATCGCCTCCGGTGAGGTTTTCGTGATGCGCCAGTAGTGGGGATCGATGCGCGCCGGGCGATCTTCCGGCGCAGGTTCAAACTGCCAGAACCAGGCGGCAAGCGAACCCGCTTCATCCACCAGTTCAATAGCCCGCTGCGCATTATTAATGGTCGACAGGATCTTGGCGCGGTTACGCACAATGCTTTTATCGTTTAGCAGACGGGCCACGTCCTCATCGGTAAACGTCGCCACGATGTGAAAATCGAAATCCGCAAAGGCCCGCCGAAAATTTTCGCGTTTGTTATAGATAAGCTGCCACGACATGCCGGAGTGAAAACCTTCCAGACAGACCTTTTCAAACAGGCGGCGATCGTCAACCACCGGCCTGCCCCACTCGTTATCATGATAGTCCGGCATGGCAGGCTGCCAGTAGCAGCAAATCCGGCCATCGCTGGTTTCGATCAGGCCTGCATCAGCGTGCTTTTCATCCATCAATTTTCTCCTCAAGTGCTCGTTCAGGACAAACGTCAGGCCAGAGGTAATGCTATACCTGCCCCCTCTGGTTTGGTTTTTTCCAGCGAAGAACGCTATGGTTAGCCACTCACCTAACGATAAGGACACTTTTGGTTATGAGCAACAATGACTATCAGCCAGCCAAAGTCTGGACAGAAAAGAAAGGCACCGGCGGCACCTGGGGCAGCATTAACCGCCCTACCGCAGGGCCACGCAGCGAGGTCACGCTGCCGCAGGGCAAGCATCCGCTCCAGCTCTACTCAATGGGCACGCCGAACGGTCAGAAGGTGACGATTCTGCTGGAAGAGCTGTTGGCGCTGAACGTTAATGATGCAGAATATGACGCGTATCTGATCCGCATCGGCGAAGGCGACCAGTTTGGATCGGGTTTTGTTGAGGTGAATCCGAATTCAAAAATTCCTGCGCTGCTGGACGTTTCGACGACTCCGCCAACGCGCGTGTTTGAATCTGGCGCTATTTTGCTCTATCTGGCCGAGAAGTTCGGGCATTTCCTGCCAAAAGACGCCGCAGGCCGCACCGAAACGCTGAACTGGCTGTTCTGGCTGCAAGGCTCCGCACCTTACCTCGGCGGTGGTTTCGGCCACTTTTATAGCTACGCGCCGGAGAAAATTGAATACGCCATCGACCGTTTCACCATGGAAGCCAAACGCCAGCTTGACGTACTGGATCGCCAACTGGCGCAGCATCGCTATATCGCAGGTAATGAATACACCATTGCCGATATTGCTATCTGGCCGTGGTACGGCGCGCTGGTTCGCGGGCAGGTTTACAACGCCGCAGAGTTTCTGGATGCAGGTTCCTATCAGCACGTCAACCGCTGGGCGGAAGAGATTGCGATGCGGCCAGCCGTGCAGCGCGGACGTATAGTGAATCGCACCTTTGGCGAACCCTCAGAGCAGCTACACGAACGTCATGACGCCGCCGATTTCGATCTTAAAACGCAGGATAAGCTGGCGAAGTAACGCCGCAAAAAGCAGGACGAACTGGCCTGACGTGGGTCAGGCCAGAGTTTGCTGTTCGCATGGCGACGGCATCAACCGGACTTTTACCGAAGCAGTGCTCAGCTATTAGCGACTTTTACCGATAACAGTAGAAATCCCCCTGTTACGAGAGAAGAAAGCGATGGCCAGAGCAACTCCACCCCCTTACATCTCCGCCGTGCCCGGCTGCCTGGCCGAGAAGCTCCGTGAGCTGGCAGATCTGATTGAAGTGCGCAGCCCTGAAATTGTCGCCACCGACGTGGCGTACAGTACGGACAGCAAAGGTCATCACCTGACGACCTATACGGTGGTGCAGGCGCCGCGTATGGAGTGAACGCATTCGCATTTCTTCCTGCCGCATCTGACGTTGTCACGCCTCTGCCCGGCTTTTCGATCGGACGGTGGAAATAAACTCTGATGCTCTGTAAATAATCAGGTGGTAAAGTAAACCCAGGTTATTTATGAGGTTAAGTTATGCATAAAAAATATGCGGCGTCACAAATGATTTTTCACTGGCTAACGGTTTTGCTGCTGATTATTGCCTATTCAACAATTGAGCTGAGAGGGCTGGCAGAGCGCGGTACCTGGCAGAGAAGTGCAATAATCATCACCCACTTTAGCGCCGGTGCTTGTGTGTTACTGATCATGCTAACCCGTTTATACCTGCGTACGCGCCACAAAACGCCGGAAATCGTGCCACCGGCCCCACGCTGGCAGATCGGGCTTTCTCATCTCGTCCATACCTGCATTTACGCGCTCTTTATCGCGTTGCCTGTATTGGGCCTCAGCTCGCGTTACCTGCGAGGGAATGAGTGGAAACTGTTCGGCGTCAGCATGCCTGTGTCCGGTTTACCCAATCCCGATCTTGCTTCCACACTGATTGACTGGCATGAAACACTGGCACCCGCTGGCTACTGGCTTATCGGGTTGCATACAGTGGCCGCGCTCTTTCATCATTATTTCCTTCGCGATAATACGCTGCTCAGAATGTTGCCTTTCGGCAATAACAGGGAGCAGTAAACACCTGATCACTTGAGACTGCCGGCGGCGTTACGCAGCCGTCTTCTGCACTGATTATCAGCTCGTCCCGGAGGTTATAGATGCTTTGGCTCTTTACTAAGTACGCGTTGACCGCATTGCTGGTGGTGCTGATTTCCGAGACGGCAAAACATAACGACAGGCTGGGCGGCTTGCTGGCGGCATTGCCGCTGGTAACGGTGCTGGTGCTCATCTGGATGAAGCTGGAAGGACTGCCGCAGGCAAAAATTGCCGCGCATGCCTGGTACACGTTTTGGTACGTCGTGCCGACCCTGCCGATGTTTATTTTGTTTCCTTTTTTCTATCAGCGCATCGGCTTCTGGCCTACGCTGGCCATATCGTGTGCGATGACCCTCGTGATCTTTTTACTTTGGGCGAGACTACTCAAGCGATTTGGCGTTTACCTGATGTAGGGCGTTTTTTCTTACTCTTTAAAGAGCACGGATGCGTTCCGCCAGGTGATCTCAGAGAACTGTTTTGCAGCTCTCTTTCGAATCCGCCGCTGTAAAAAGGCGCGTCGTCAGTTTATCTGCCGAGAATATTATTCACCGCAGCGAGATGTCCCGCTTTGTCTCTGTGATTGGAGATAACCTGGATGATGGTAAATTTCTTGTTGGCGGTGGCGAGTAACGTCGCCTGTAGTACATCGTTACCTCCCATATTGCTGGTCGCTTCGATGTGATACACCGGCATACCCTTAACATTTTCAGTGGTTTCGCTGGTGACGTGATAAGCCGGCGAGGCCTGCTTTTGTTTGTCCTTGATGACTTTCATGCTGTCGAGAAAATCAGTCTCGCTGATGCCGCGGGCCACCAACGGAACGTCCTCTTCGCCAATAATCAGCACGCGTTTGGCCTGCTTGTTAACATACATTTTGCCTGGCGCACCGCCCGGAACCGGCTGGACTTCGTAACCCTGTAATTTAAAAGGCAGCTTACCGTCCAGCAGCGTCAGCGTTTCGGTCTTCGCTTCAGCCGTGGTCGCTGGTTTGACTTCAGCGGCAGATGCCATAACAGCCGGTCCGCCGAGCGTAGTCACCAGGCATAACGCGCCCATAATATTTAACGTTTTTCTCAACTTCACGTCGAACTCCTTCATGCTGTTAATTTCCCTGTTGCGCTGGCGTATCGTCAGTACGCTAAATATCCACAATACAGGAGAGAGTTACTTCATCAGGTCGTAAATACATATTCCGGAACCAAACAAAAACAGAATAACCGGCCAATAAAGAACCGGAATCAAAAAGAACTTATGTGTTTTTTCGGGCGCAATCATTGGTTGGCTTTGAGTCACCTTAGCAAGGTAATCCAGTAGTTTTTCCTGTTTGATCGCATAAACAAAGGCGGTGCACAGCACAGCGGACACGATAAACGTCGCGCCGGTTGCCCATAAGTGCGTGGCAAAATAGCCATCGACCCAAATTATATCGAACAGCCATTTACAAAGAACGTAGGCCGCACAAATTAAAACGGCAATGAAAAAACCCACTCCGCTCCAGACTATCATCCGTTTTATCCTTGAATTTTAAATCGAACCCGGCATACTTCCCGCTAAAATTAACGTATTTTTTACATTATGGCGAGAGGTTCTTTACTTATGATTTATCGTGGTGCCGGAATTATGACGCTTTTAACGCCAGTCTGTATGGTCCTGTTGATAATGTGGTTATTTCCCGATCCGACGGTCAAAGCCGGTAATACATCACTGGCGCAGTTTCTTATCGGCGTGGGCGTTGGCTCTGCGATTAATACCGTAGTGGGATTGTTACTTAACCGAAGAATTCATAATGATGGCGTGCATCATCATTTTTTTTATATTCCCATGCAGTGGCCAGCTTTAGCGATATGCGTTATCTGTGCGGTTACTTTCCTCTTCACAAAACACAAAATACTTTAAATCAGCAAGTTAACTATAAAACCAGCCTATAACTCGTTGGAGTCGTAATGAATCAGCCGATCAGAAGCACTGAAAAAGGTAAACCGGAGAAAGCTTACAGTGCTAAATGGCGGGCACGTTTTGATTTCTTTGATTTACATGGTGCGCCCAACGCACCGGGCTACAAACCTGCGCTAAAAATGCTGCCCTACAAGCAAAAAGTTAAAATCAATTTCAATTTTATTGCCTTCTTCTTTGGGCCGATTTATCTGTTTTTTCTCGGTCTCTGGAAGAAAAATATAACGCTAATTGTGCTTATCATAGCCATTAGTACTGGCCTGAATATAACCTTTACTTTGTCAGGGACAGCCTGGCCAAAGTATCTCGACGCCGGGTTGGGGTTTGGATTTAATGTAGCGTACGGCATTGCGACTAACTATGCGTATTACCTGAAAGAGAAAAAAGGCGAGCAGGGGTGGAGCCCTTTTAAAGGAATGCGCTGGTAATGCTGTCACTCAGTTTTCGCTGACAGCGACTGAGCATCCTGTCGATGGAAAACATGAAAAAAGTGCATGCCATAAAAAAATGTCTGAAACTTTAATTATTGCTTGTTCCGGGCGCCTGAAAATTGTCTTATAGCCAGGTTGTGGTATTTATAAATCAACTTGAGCTGACATATGCAGAGAAGGATCTCACGCCATTTTCACTATACCGGGAATCCTTTTCTACATTGCCTGATACACGCAGCTTCTTCCCTATCGACAGTTAGCGAGTTTATTATTTTGGATAAATTAACGGCATTGAAGAAAGGTTATGCAAAGGTATGCTTCTGGCTTCTGATCACATTATTTTTAGTTCCTGCGATCGTGCTTGTATTTGCTGAATATGGCAAGAGCCAGCTTAACCAGCAATATACGCAGATCTTTATTGAGGATGCCCGAGCGCAAAGACAGGATATCGGTCAGCTCACGGCATTCCTTCATCAGAATCCCCCTTCCAGCGTTTGCGGGCCGGTAGCAGAGAACCTGCTCGATTATAAAAATGCAGTCTGCGCACAGAACTCTGAACTGTGGCAATTCTCTATGATGGATAAGCTGGCATTCTGGACGCTGATCGCCAGCGTTGTGGTGGTACTGATGGTGCTGCTCTTCAGCGCCCTGGCATTTAAAAGCCGTCAGGGGCAGCTGCTGAGCCTGACGTTGGCTCGTCCGTTTCTGATGCTCGCCAGCACGCTGGAAGTGCTGGTGCAGGGCGCGATGCTGGTGTGGCTATCTTTTTGGTGCACTGCCTTTTTCACGCAAACCTACTATCCAAAAGTGGTGATTGCGGTCGGTCTGATGGTGCTGGGTGGTATTTACTACATCATTAAAGGCATCTTTAAAAAGCTGCCACCTGAGGAGAGCATTGAAGGCGAAGTGGTCACGCGTGAAGCCGCGCCTGCGCTTTGGTCACGAGTTGATGCGCTGGCTGCCAAAGTGGGTACCACGCCGCCCGAACACATCGTTGCCGGCATTGATATCAACTTCTACGTCACGGAAGCGCCACTTAGCGTCAATGAGCATCAGCTTTCTGGTCGTAAGCTTTACGTCAGTATTCCACTTCTTCGCCAGTTGACCACGGCACAGGCTGACGGCGTCATGGTGCATGAGCTTACACACTTGCATGAGGGCGATACCGCCTCGGGCGCTTTATTGGGGCCAAAGCTACACCGTTTCGATCTCTATATGCAGTTAATGGGCAGGAATGTGGCGACGCTCATCGTCTTTTACCCGCTATACCTGTATCGCATACTGTTTGAACTGGCGTGGCAGCGTAACAGTCGTGAACGCGAGTTTGTGGCTGACCTCAACGCATCAACGCTGATTTCACCCGCTGCCATTGTTGAATCGCTGATCAAAGTTTCCGCCTATGCCAGCTATCGCACTGAAGTTGAGCGAAATCTTTTCGAGAACGGAACGTTGCATGAGAACGAACTGGGGATCGGTAAAGCGATTGCCGGCGGGCTGCCTCAGCACGTTAGTTCGCCAGATTTTGTCAGCATGATGCGCGAGCAGAATGTACCGCACCCGTTTGACTCACACCCACCGCTGGCCGACAGGATGCGCAACGTGGGTTATACGGTCGAAGAAGCTGGCTATGCCGCTATCGCATCTGAATTGCCGACAGAAAGCTGGGTTGATCTGATGCCGGTTGCTGAACATATTGAGCAACAGCTGTGGCAGAAATACGAGCGTAACTTCTCTTCCGCCCATGAGGAGAGCCTGGCATGGCGTTTTCAGCCGACGGGTGAAAAAGAAACCGCGTTGGTGCTGAAACATTTCCCGAATGTGCCCTTTACGCTGAAAAATGGTTTTCAGATCGAAATCACCTACCTGGGCATTGTGAAGCCGGAAAGTGCTGAGTTACTGGCGTGGGATAATGTTAAAAACATCAATGTGACCCGCAGTTTTGGACGGGATACGCTTTATGTGCAACATAAGCAGCCTGACGCGCAAGGCAAAAAACGCAGTGAGATCCGCCTGCCGGGTCTGAAAAAGGACATTGAAAACTTTAAAAACACGCTGGGTTATTACTGGCATCGGCATCAGACGGTGCGAGCGATGGCATCGCAACAGGAATGAATCAGGGCAGTCATTAACGTTGTAATGTTTAGCATACTCACGTAATTAAGGCAGATCGCGGCATGGACGCCGCGCTCTGCTTTGCCGCATCTGCTGACGCACATTATCATGCCGGAAGATTACCAAAAGTGAACGGCACGATTATGCGGGGTGGTGACATATTACCGCCACCTGCTACTTACGCAGCCCCAGCCTGCATCTGAAGGGCGCCTGGCTCCCCGAGGCGGGATTTGATACCGGCTGCCCGGTCACGGTGAAGATCGACAAAGGGCGCCTGATCCTCACCGTGGAACCGCAGGCTGACAGATGAAATAAAAAAGCCGGAAGGATCGTCAGGATCACTTCCGGATATATGAATATTTTAAGTTGTTATTTGATAAAGTTCTTTTCGCAACTTATCTAACTGTTCATTTTCCTTTTTTAAAGGATTTCCATTACTGTGCAAAACTAAATCATTGAAAGATCCCATGCCACCATAGGCCGTTCTTATATTATAAACACCTTCATGATAATCATCATCCAGTTGTCTTAAACACTTGTCAAAATATCTGACCCAGGGTACTTCGCCATTATCTAATAGCATTCTTATTATTTCTTTTACCACTCGTTTAATTTCATCTTTCATAGCAGCGGCCATTTTCCTATCACTGTTCCTACATTCCAGGGTTCTAATATAACTATCTGCTCTGTCCCACCAAGATAGAAACCATTCTGATAACCAACCTCGCCCACATAAACTTTAGTACCCGCAGGGATTTTTATTTCATATACACTATCAAGTGGTGAAGCAGAGCCATTAGGCCATTTTGGTAATACTGCTTTATCTACTCGTGCCTGGATAATACTTTGTGGCTTATCCAAACTAAAGAAACGACCAAATGGATTTGTTGTCACTCCAGCCCGGAAAAAAGATGTATCTTGAGAAAGGATTATTTCTCTATATTTCCCACCAGAGAAAGTTTCAGCTAAGTCTTTATCTAAAGGCCCAGGTTTTATTGCTGAGTATCTGCCAGTCTCTTTCCCAAGAGAACACCTACTCAACCCCGGCGGATCAATCCACCCCAGTGTATTCGGCGCATACTGGTAAAGATTCAGCCCATCCGCCAGCCCTATCGGGTCCGGCTGCGTGAACCGTCCGCAGTCCGGATCTTAGTACCGGAACAGAGGATAATGAAGCCCCGAATACTCGCCTCATCCATGAGGCTCGCCCCTCCGGGGCCAGCGCTTGCGCGCTGTTCAAATTTGTTCCCGACAAATTTGTCCCTGTCCGGGTACTGCCCCTGCATCCGCAGGTTCTGCGGGTAAACCGGCCCCTTCAGCGGTGCCTCGCGCAGCAGTTTTCCCCACGCGCTGTTGTCACCCTGCCAGCGCACCTCGCGCAGCGTGAACAGCAGAAGCGGGAGATCGAGCAGACCCGCCAGCAGGCGCTGGCGCTGCTGGCTCAGGTCGGTGGCTAAAAATATAGCTGGAAGGATCGTTGGGATCACTTCCGGCTATATTTTATTTCACATTGTTAAGTTTATTTTTAAATTGAGTAATTAGGTCAGTCCATTCTTTGTAAGTGACATTATTAATGTAATAATCCCCAAGCCATTTAGGATGACAGCGTGATATTAAACTATCTATAGCGTTCACTCTGTTAGGGTCATTTTTATTTAGCGCTAATATTTTCATCATCAGCACCCTGATATCATTAGCCTCATCAAAATAAGAAGAAGCGATTAACATATCACATATTTTTTCGCTGATTTGTTCCAGATTCATAACAATTCTGTTGCTCCTGAATATCTACCGCCAGCAGTTACTACTTGCCATCCGCCACCAATTTTATCTGCACCCCATTGAAGCTGTGGCGCAACTCTACCTTCAAGAAGCACCTGTGCTCTGGTTAATGCAATTTTCCCCTCATACGTTGCCAAATTACTGGGTGGTAAAGCCAGATTTGCACGCCTTTCCGCCGGGGTAAGTCCGGCACTCCCTCTTGTAACATATACTTGTGAAGCACTTCCTGGAGCATGTTCCGTAATAGTAAACATATCTCCCGACGCACCTCTGGAAGCATATACTTTCCCGTCAAAACTATTAATAGTGTCATGCTGTATTTGCTTATTTAGCCCACGACTTCTTGATAGTTTCCTGCCTGAATTTCGTTTGATTGGTATAATTTCTGGAGAACACTTACTCAACCCCCACGGATCCACCCACCCCAGTCCATTCGGCGCATACTGATAAAGATTTAACCCGCCCGCCAGCCCTATCGGATCCGGCTGCGTGAACCGTCCGCAGTCCGGATCGTAGTACCGGAACAGAGTGTAATGAAGCCCCGAATACTCGCCTCATCCATGAGGCTCGCCCCTCCGGGGCCAGCGCTTGCGCGCTGTTCAAATTTGTTCCCGACAAATTTGTCCCTGTCCGGGTACTGTCCCTGCATCCGCAGGTTCTGCGGGTAAACCGGCCCCTTCAGCGGTGCCTCGCGCAGCAGTTTTCACCACGCGCTGTTGTCACCCTGCCAGCACACCTCTCCCGCCGCATCCGTCAGCCTCTCCGGGGTGCCGTTCGGCGCGCAGTGATACCAGTAAATTTCCGGGTCGCTCACCCCGTCAATACGGGCCAGCGGCTCATAACTGTCCGGGTCCGCATACACGTACGTCAGCGGCACGTCCCCGCGGATTTCCTGCAACAGACGCAGCCCTTCCCAGACAAAATACGTGGTGCGGGGATGCCCCGGCGCCTCTCCCTGCCGGGCGCGGCGGCTGGTCTTGCTGATGCGCCGCCCCAGCGGGTCATAGACAAAACTCACCTGCGTCTGCACGCCGCTTCGCGTCTCACTCTCCGCCGACGTCAGCCGGTGCTCGCCGTCATAACGGTAGCGCCAGCGCGTGCCCCCGCCCACCTTCTCCACCACCCGACCGTGCGGGTCATAGCGGTACGTCGCCCCGTGCAGCCGCGTCACCCGGTTGTGCGCCACCTGCGTCACGCCCGCGTCCAGCGGGTTCGACGCCGCGTCCCACCGCCACTGCTCCCCGTCCGGCAGGCTGCCGCCCTGGTTCAGCAGCCGCCCCGCCGCGTCGTACTGCCACTGCCGCCATGCAAACGGGTTGTCGTCACGCTCTTCGCGGATGAGGTTGTTGCGGTAGTCGTGCTGCCAGCGCGCCGACCAGACGCGCGGCGCCGGACGCTGCTGCGTGCCGCGGAACACATCCCGTTCCCGCAGCCGTCCCAGCCGGTCATACCTCACCCGGCTCATCAGCCCGCCCTGCGTGCGCCCGGTTTCCCGGTGCAGGCTGTCGCGCGTGAACTCCGTCACCGTCAGACCGTCCAGCCTTTCTTCTCGTAGCGATTTTAATCACATTCCATCACAACAATATCAGCAAGTTACCCGTCTTCCTCTCTTCCACCGTAGATGTTCCAAGCTTATTGTTTGGGTTAAAGAGATCACATATAAAGAAATTTTGTTAAAATTATGTTGGTAGAAGATCATTGCCAATAGTCCAATAGATCTATCCACAATTCCCTTTCTCCTTCATTCATAATGCTGTAATCATTAAACTTCTCCCTATATTCTAAGAAAAGTAATTGAATTGGCCTAATCGTTACGGTCTTTTTCTTTCTAGAACCTTCAATAAGGCATTTTAAGTCAATCAGGTATTTTTCATCTTTAACCCTGACTGTAAAATATTCAATTAGAAAATCCAAAACCTCTTCATACGATTCAAGGTCCATTATCACCCTCTGGTAAAATATCAATCTCATCGAATTGAACTTGTCTTCTATCAGAAATTAATTGCTGCACTCCACCTTTCCCATATTTTGGATAAGCTTTCGTGAATGGTTCAAGCGGAGCACCTTCTTTATTACCAAACATTGTAGGAACTTTAGCTTGCGGCACACCGTTTTCATATAACTGCAAAGTATCAAAAGTGCCTCTTAATCGCCCATCACTCCATGAAACATCTAAAGGATCTTTTGGATTAACACCTTTAATTTGAAAAGCATCACGAGTAGCTCGCCCACTTTCAAATTTTTCAAAACCGAAATATGTGATCGGAGCTGATTTATTTTTCAGGGTTGACTCTACAAACCTATCAGGCGTGCCGTCATCATTCAAATATCTCATATAACGATAAGCAGTAGAAGGCATTGTCGCACTCGGTCCGTCTGGCCCGACATAGAAATCCGGTTTGCTTTTGTTCCCGGCATCCAGTCAGCTGCCCCTGTTTGTCGTACTGAAACGTCACCACCTGCGCCGCCGCGTCCGTCACCTCCCCGGCCGCCGCCGGGTGGAACGCCGCCCGCAGCAGCTGCCCCGTCGCCGACCAGGCAAAGCGCGTCGCCCCGTCCGGCGTGCCTTTGCCGGTCACCAGACCGCGCGCGTCGTAGCGAAAGACGTGGCTGAAGGCCGCAGGCATGTCGGCGGCAAAGGTCCGGCTCTCTGGTGCGGATCCCCGCCAGCCGCGAAGAAACGCGGCTGCTACACGAGCAGACACGGGAGATTGAGCTGACCTGGCTAGACGGGTAGAGGCTGTTGAGCCAGGTGATCGCCTACAAATAAAGCCGGAAGGATCAATATGATCGCTTTCGGTTTATTTAATCAAAATGTTTATGACATTCGCATCACACATTCCCGAAGACGTTTCAATAATTCTGGATCTTTAAGGCAATCGACCGGCTTTATTCCTTCTAATGCCGGAACTTCTCGCTCTATCCACCATAAAGATTCTTTTATTCCCCTTTTACCGTAAATAACTACGGCCAAATCCAAATGACCTTCTAATTTTTCAGAAAGTAAATGAGCATTATCATCTAAATAGTCTTCGGCATAAAAGTCAGAATAGCTTTTCCACTTTTTATCACCAGCGTAATGATGTTCTAAGGAAGGCATATTTAAAATCCACTAAATGATATTAAATTAGAACCAGTTGGATTCCTAGCTGACGGAGCAAGAGGTGATCGCCTACAAATAAAGCCGGAAGGATCAATATGATCGCTTTCGGTTTATTTAATCAAAATGTTTATGACATTCGCATCACACATTCCCGAAGACGTTTTAATAGTGACGGATCTTTAAGGCAATCGACCGGCCTGATGCCTTCTAATGCTGGAACTTCTTGTTCTATCCACCATAAAGCTTCCTTTATTCCTCTTTTACCATAAATAATTACGGCCAGATCCAAATAGCCATTTAACTTCTCTGCCAGTAAATGGGCATTATCATCCAGGTAAGCTTCTGAAAATATTTTTACTGACAGCTTCCATGTCTCATCTCCAGCATAATATTTTTCTAATCCCGCCATAATTAAAACCCTAAAAATGAAATTAAATTAGTTCCCGTTAGATTTCGAGCTGAAGGTGCCAATATACCATCATAACCCTGTATTTTAGCCCATGCCCCCACTTGGTGAGTAACATCATATTCTTTTCCGGTAATATCTTTTAACGATATACCAAGCTGGTCTCTAACATCCCGTCGAGTTAAATCCAATACATTATTAAGCTGTACTTTTTTACTGGTCAATTCGCGAGTAGATAAATCCACTTTCCAATGCGTTACTTCCGCCAAAGCTGTTTTTTTAGAGTTTGCTCCATAAACGCCACCGCTTCCTACATCAGTATAACGGTGTCTTGAGCCGATATTTCCCGGGTGAGTAGTCCACGTCGTACTCATTCTGCGTGGCTCTTCGAATCTGTAGACAGTCCGATTAACTTTCCTGCCCTTTGGAGGATTAGAACACTTCATCAATCCCAGCGGATCGATCCATGTTAAGGCATTCGGCGCATACTGGTAAAGATTTAAGCCACCCGCCAGCCCTATCGGGTCAGGCTGCGTGAACCGTCCGCAGTCCGGATCGTAGTACCGGAAAAGAGTGTAATGAAGCCCCGTCTCCCTGTCCAGGTACTGTCCCTGCATCCGCAGGTTCTGCGGGTAAACCGGCCCCTTCAGCGGTGCCTCGCGCAGCAGTTTTCCCCACGCGCTGTTGTCACCCTGCCAGCACACCCCGCCCGCCGCATCCGTCAGCCGCTCCGGGGTGCCGTTCGGCGCGCAGTGATACCAGTAAACTTCCGGGTCGCTCACCCCGTCTATACGGGCCAAGGGCTCATAGCTGTGCGGGTCCGCACACACGTAGGTCAGCGGCAGCCTGAAGGTGCTGGACGGCTGCCTGGTGCTGATCCCCGACAGCCGCGAAGAGACGCGACTTCGCCACGAGCAGGCGCAGCTTGAGCAGCAGCAGCGGGAGATTGAGCAGACCCGACAGCAGGCGCTGGCGTTGCTGGCTCGGGCCAGCGGCTAAAAATAAAGCCGAAAGGATCGTGGAGATCGCTTCCGGCTTATTTAACTATATTTCTTTATAGGCTTGTTCTGCATCAATAATTATACTTCCCAACTCAAGGTCAAAGGGCCATTGGTCTGCGATTAAGTGTGCTATTCCCAGTGTCCTTTCATTTTTAGGGGGAATACTATCCGATAATATCTTCTGCAAAGTAATTTCAAACACTTTTATAAACTCACCTATTTGTTGATGTGAGCTTATAGCTAAAACGTTGATATTATTTCCAGCAAGAACTTTGTTCAGTTCATTAATCGCTTTTTTCAACTTAAAAATCGCGTTATCTTTATTATTCATATTTATAAATCTATTAAGTTATTGAGGTCAGTGATGTATTTTTGTATCTGGCCACCCGACAATCCTACTCCTTGAGATGAGGCTCTACCTTCAAGAATGACAGAGCCTGGCGTAACTTTAAATTGAGAAACATTAGTCATCTGATTCCATTCAGTTTTCACTGCCAGACTTTCTCTTGTCGCAGGGAACGTTTCAAATATATAGCGTCCTCTTGCCTTTGCATTTATCCCATCGAAATATCTTAATCCGTATTCTGAATCTGTCGCTTTACGAACCCGAAGGGAATCTATTTCAAAAGATTCTAAAATCTGCTTCCTGAATTTCCGGGGAACACCTTGTTTCTTCAAATAAGCCGAAGCATCTTTGACGCCCTTATAAGCATCTGAAGAACACCGACTCAACCCCAGCGGATCAACCCAGTTCAATGGATTAGGAGCGTAACTGTATAAGTTCAGCCCGCCCGCCAGCCCTATCGGGTCTTGTGCAACAATCAATCCGGTGTTCGGATCGTATTACCGGTTTCGGCTGTGAATTACCTTCATATCATCGTCATAGTTGTAGGAAACCGGTTACGCTATCACCATATTTCTTTATGGCATCCGCATTAAACACTCCCGAAGACGTTTGAGTAACTCGGGATCATCAAGACAGTCTAAGGGTCTGATGTTGTCAAGCATAGGTACTTCCTGCTCTATCCACCATTCCCCTTCTTTTATCCCTCTTTTTCCGTAAATAACGATTGCTAAGTCAAGGGTGCCATTGAGTTTACTAGATAAAATACGTGCATTCTCATCTAGATAATCCTCAGCGTAGAGCTTTACAAAGTCATTCCAGTCAGCGTCACCAGAATAATATCTTTCTAATCTATGCATATTAAAATCCGAAGAAAGCAATTAAATTTGAACCAGTTAGATTTCGTGCTGAAGGAGCTAATATCCCGTCATACCCTTGAGACTTAGCCCATACTCCAATCTGATGTGTAACATCATATTTACTTCCAGTAATATCTTTTAAGGAGACACCAAGTTGATCTCTGACATTTGGACTTGTCAGATCTAAGACATTATTGAGCTGTACTTTCTTGCTAGTTAATTTACGAGTAGATAAATCAACTTTCCATGCATTAACTTCAGCAAGAGCAGTTTTCCGAGAGTTTGCCCCATACACGCCACCCAAACCTTTTCCTGTATATCTATGGTTTGCCCCTACATTCCATTTATGAGTTGTCCATGTTGTACTCATTCTGTCAGGCTCTTCAAATCTGTAGACAGTCCGATTAACTTTCCTGCCCTTTGGAGGATTAGAACACTTCATCAATCCCAGCGGATCGATCCATGTTAAGGCATTCGGCGCATACTGGTAAAGATTTAAGCCACCCGCCAGCCCTATCGGGTCAGGCTGCGTGAACCGTCCGCAGTCCGGATCGTAGTACCGGAACAGAGTGTAATGAAGCCCCGAATACTCGCCTCATCCATGAGGCTCGCCCCTCCGGGGCCAGCGCTTGCGCGCTGTTCAAATTTGTTCCCGACAAATCTGTCCCTGTCCGGGTACTGTTCCTGCATCCGCAGGTTCTGTGGATAAACCGGCCCCTTCAGCGGTGCCTCGCGCAGCAGTTTTCCCCACGCGCTGTTGTCACCCTGCCAGCGCACCTCGCCCGCCGCATCCGTCAGCCGCTCCGGGGTGCCGTTCGGCGCGCAGTGATACCAGTAAATCGCCGGGTCGCTCACCCCGTCAATACGGGCCAGCGGCTCATAGCTGTCCGGGTCCGCATACTCGTAGGTCAGCGGCAGCCTGAAGGTGCTGGACGGTTATCTGGTGCCGATCCCTGCCAGCCGCGTGGAGACGCGGTTACGCCGGGAACAGGCGCAGCTTGAGCAGCAGAAGCGGGAGATTGAACAGACCCGCCAGCAGACGCTGGCGCTGCTGGCTCAGTTCAGTTCAGTTGCTAAAAATAAAGCCGGAAGGATCATTGGGGATCGCTTCCGGCTTATTTAACTATAATTCTCTTTCTAAATAGCTATCGACTGCCTTTTCCATTCTGTCCAAAACATCTGTAATTGGATTAAGATAGTCGTTATACATTTCTGCATAACGACGGGCAAAACCTCTTAACGGATTATTCTTTATTTCATTATTAATGACTTTCACTTTCAAACGTTCAAGATCATCAATAAAATTTCGCAAATCTTCTTTGCGCTCAGCTTTTATAACTACTTCAATGTTATTAATTGTTTTATCTATTTCAGATAAAAATGTTTTTTTGTCCAAGAGTAATATCCTTCATAAAAATCTCACATCACTTATCCAGGATAGAGGATAACCCTGTGGTAATAGTATCTGGTCTGCGCCTCCTTCAAGTACAGAACCAGAGAGCATAGTTTGTCTTTCAACTTTACCTACCTGAAGAATAGTTCCTTTAGGTACGTTAATTATCGTTTCAAACTGCCTTGTATTCTTCCATTCAGGTAATAGAGCGGAATCTATTTTAGACTGAATTCTGTTTAACGCAGGAGATGTACTAACAAATGAACCATCTATTTTCGCATGACCGCCAAACACCCGATACAAAGTAACATCTTCAGTTGTCATGACTGTTTTATATTCGCCATTTTTAAATGAATTTTTAATCCAACCGGGTAAGCTGGCCTTATCTATTTCTTTATATTTACCGTGCAGACCACACTTACTCAACCCCCACGGATCAATCCACCCCACTGCATTCGGCGCATACTGGTAAAGATTCAGCCCGCCCGCCAGCCCTATCGGGTCCGGCTGCGTGAACCGTCCGCAGTCCGGATCGTAGTACCGGAACAGAGTGTAATGAAGCCCCGTCTCCCTGTCCAGGTACTGTCCCTGCATCCGCAGGTTCTGCGGGTAAACCGGCCCCTTCAGCGGTGCCTCGCGCAGCAGTTTTCCCCACGCGCTGTTGTCACCCTGCCAGCGTACCTCGCCCCCTGCATCCGTCAGCCGCTCCGGGGTGCCGTTCGGCGCGCAGTGATACCAGTAAATTTCCGGGTCGCTCACCCCGTCGATTCGCGCCAGCGGCTCATAGCTGTCCGGGTCCGCATACACATACGTCAGCGGCACGTCCCCGCGGATTTCCTGCAACAGACGCAGCCCTTCCCAGACAAAATATGTCGTGCGGGGATGCCCCGGCGCCTCTCCCTGCCGGGCGCGGCGGCTGGTCTTGCTGATGCGCCGCCCCAGCGGGTCATAGACAAAACTCACCTGCGTCTGCACGCCGCTTCGCGTCTCACTCTCCGCCGACGTCAGCCGGTGCTCGCCGTCATAACGGTAGCGCCAGCGCGTATATTAAGGGCGACTAGCTCGGGGGGATTTGATAGCGGATTCCCGGTCACGATGAGGATTGACGAACTTTGTCTGATCCTGACGGCGGAGCAGAAAACAGGCGGCTGCAAGTAAAAGGCCGGAAGGATTAGAGGATCGCTTCATACTTTATTTACTTCGCTTTATTCAGCTTCTTCTTAAAGTCATTTATAAGATCAGTTTATTTTTCATGACCCATATTATTAGCATAATAACTTCCAAGGTATTTAAAATGACAGCATGATATTAAACTCTATACCTATAATTTATTTTACCACTTTATTTAGCAATCAGTATTATATCGCAAGCATCCTGCCCGCTCTGCTGGGCTGGGCTCTTTGTGCTTAACTTATCTTACATCTTCACTTCTATTTATTACCTCACCCGAATCATAATTAATGTAATACCTCTCCTCATTTTCACTGATAAACATCCATAACGTTTAAATATTATTTAATCCATACATATCTCTGCCGGTCACTATGCCAGGCTTAAGGCGGGCGGTGCTCTGGCAGCAAAGAGCGGAAGAACACGAGCTCATTAAATTTATAATAATAACAGGTGAATAAACAGCCATTACTCGCTATTATCTCAATACAACCAGCGATATTTTTAGAATTAACTAAAGTCTCTTTAATATAGCATTAACCTAATAAATTAAATTTAAACCAAGATAAATATAATGGCTATTTACCGCCCTTTCATAAATAGGAGATGTAAATACCACAATTGAATGATTTCGTTTCATATGATGCAGATATCCGTCCCCAACTAAAATTCCACCTGTTACCATTTTCTATGACTTCAACATCTGAAGGCAAAGAGATATTTTCAGTTAGCCAGTTTGACATTACAACAACTTGTCTATCTAACATGGAAATATTCGTTTTTTTGTCCCAGTTATCTAAACAGTGAAAATATTCCCAATCCTTGCCTAAAAATTGCAATAAAAATGGAAAATTATCGAAACATTGCGGTCGTATAATTAACTCAAACGCCTCCTTCCCCCACGATATCTCATTAATCACATAGTGATGAGGAATTAGCTTTTTTATTAACCCTTTGCCTGATAAATTATTATAAAAGGCTGAACTAGTGAAATCTAGCTCCTTCATTTCTTCATTTCTTAGACTTTTACCGTCAATACTAACATTACCAGTATCGACATCAATATCGAAACTCATCATATGTCTATCACCTTTCCGGGTACTAGTAAGTGCCTTGACTCTTCTGGAATAAAGAATTGAAGACCACCACCATCACCATATAATTTGTTAGCAGATGCCCTTCCATACGCTACATTTATATCCTCAGATACGTAGAATGCTCTTACTTTCCCCCTAACAGGCCATCGTGGATCAAGTTTAACTTGAAGCGCTTCATGATATCCAATAGGGTTCCCTTTATATTTCCTAACTGTAGGATGAGTTACAGTATATGCAGGTAATTGATCTCCATTGGGATACAATGCATAAAGTATTGTACCTTTTCTCAATTTCCTATTCTTATAAACATCAATTCCCGGATAATCATCATTCGCAGGTCCTTGCCACTTTGTTGCTTCTTTAGAAGGATCTTTGCATCTACGACTCAACCCCAGCGGATCCACCCACCCCAGTGCATTCGGCGCATACTGGTAAAGATTCAGCCCGCCCGCCAGCCCTATCGGGTCAAGTGCAACAATTCATCCGATTCCCGCGTCGTACTACCTGTATCGGCTGTGAATTACCTTCATATCGTCGTCATAGTGTAGGAAATCATGCATGCTACCACCCTGAATACGCATTCTACGCCAGACATCACCGTTTTTAAAATCTCACAGCCGGAGCGCTATCTGCGTGTTGGCTACCGGCCCAACAAGGGCGATACCTCCACGTCGGCGATTAGCCTCTGTGGCGTGGCTACAGGAAGTCAGGTTCAGCACCGGGCAGCCGCTCAAGCTGCGCGTGATGCCGGGTGCCTCATCATCACCACGCAGGATATCTGCGAACTGTGGTTTATGCTGCCGGGACTGAGCCGCTCCCCGTTCGATGAGCGCACCACCGCCGAGTGGCTGGGAGCTTTTCCCAGCGAGCTGGATCTTGCGGGGATTACGGGCAGTGACTGACTGATCATAATAAAAGCCGGAAGGATCTTTGCGGTCGTTTCCAGATTTTATTTAGCTTTTCCTTATTTTTTCGTATAGAGCGGCGACATGAACTAATTCTTTTATCAGTACGTCTTCACCTGGCCAATCTATGATAAAGCGCGGATATCCTGGCATATAAACCTTTGGATCCATCACCCTGATCATTTCTTCCAGCTCTTTTTTTACCTGAGCCAATGCTTGGATAGAAAGAGGGGCTTTCTCATTGCGTTCATGCCGATTAATAGCATCAGCTACTTTATTAAGAGCGTCATTCAATAACAATTCAAAAGAAGAAATCATAATAAAGTTCCATATTTCCAAGGCTGTAGGACAAAAATTTGCTCTTCACCACCACTAAATTGTGGGCCATATTTAAATTGCGGAGCTGCTCTGCCCCTGATTATCGTAGAACCTGGTTTTATCTGCCACTGTTTGATCCCTGTCATACGATTCCAGTCATAAGGTAATGCAAGGCCTGATCTATTGGTTAGAGGGGTAAATGTTTCAAAAACATATTGACCTAGAGGCCAGGCCGATTTTCCATAATCATGGAAACGTGTTCCAAACTGATTATTCCCTGCCTTTTGTACAGATATAGTATCTAACTCAAAAGAATTAATTATCTGTTTCCTTGTATCTCTATCTACTCCCTTAGAGCGAAGATACGCAGATGCATCTTTTGCACCTTTATAAGGATCTGAGCGGCCATTATTTGAACACTTACTCAACCCCCACGGATCCACCCACCCCAGTGCATTCGGCGCATACTGGTAAAGATTCAGCCCGCCCGCCAGCCCTATCGGGTCCGGCTGCGTGAACCGTCCGCAGTCCGGATCGTAGTACCGGAACAGAGTGTAATGAAGCCCCGTCTCCCTGTCCAGGTACTGTCCCTGCATCCGCAGATTCTGCGGGTAAACCGGCCCCTTCAGCGGTGCCTCGCGCAGCAGTTTTCCCCACGCGCTGTTGTCACCCTGCCAGCACACCCCGCCCGCCGCATCCGTCAGCCGCTCCGGGGTGCCGTTCGGCGCGCAGTGATACCAGTAAATCGCCGGGTCGCTCACCCCGTCAATACGGGCCAGCGGCTCATAGCTGTCCGGGTCCGCATACACGTACGTCAGCGGCACGTCCCCGCGGATTTCCTGCAACAGACGCAGCCCTTCCCAGACAAAATACGTGGTGCGGGGATGCCCCGGCGCCTCTCCCTGCCGGGCGCGGCGGCTGGTCTTGCTGATGCGCCGCCCCAGCGGGTCATAGACAAAACTCACCTGCGTCTGCACGCCGCTGCGCGTCTCACTCTCCGCCGACGTCAGCCGGTGCTCGCCGTCATAACGGTAGCGCCAGCGCGTGCCCCCGCCCACCTTCTCCGCCACCCGACCGTGCGGGTCATAGCGGTACGTCGCCCCGTGCAGCCGCGTCACCCGGTTGTGCGCCACCTGCGTCACGCCCGCGTCCAGCGGGTTCGACGCCGCGTCCCACCGCCACTGCTCCCCGTCCGGCAGGCTGCCGCCCTGGTTCAGCAGCCGCCCCGCCGCGTCGTACTGCCACTGCCGCCATGCAAACGGGTTGTCGTCACGCTCCTCGCGGATGAGGTTGTTGCGGTAGTCGTGCTGCCAGCGCGCCGACCAGACGCGCGGCGCCGGACGCTGCTGCGTGCCACGGAACACATCCCGTTCCCGCAGCCGCCCGAGACGGTCATACCTCACCCGGCTCATCAGCCCGCCCTGCGTGCGCCCGGTTTCCCGGTGCAGGCTGTCGCGCGTAAACTCCGTCACCGTCAGGCCGTCCAGCGCAATGCCCAGCAGATGCCCGCTGCCATAGTACAGCTGGCGCAGCGTCCGCCCGTCCGGCAGCGTGGTGCCCGTGCGGTTACCCAGGGCGTCACGACGGTACGCCACCGTGCCCCGGTCGCCCGTCTCTTCAGTCAGCTGCCCCTGTTCGTCGTACTGAAACGTCACCACCTGCGCCGCCGCGTCCGTCACCTCCCCGGCCGACGCCGGGTGGAACGCCGCCCGCAGCAGCTGCCCCGTCGCCGACCAGGCAAAGCGCGTCTCTCCGTCCGGCGTGCCTTTGCCGGTCACCAGGCCGCGCGCGTCGTAGCGAAAGACGTGGCTGAAGGCCGCAGGCGTGTCGGCGGCAAAGGTCCGGCGGACCACGCGTCCGACGGCGTCATACGCGTAGCGGGTCAGCCCACCGTCCAGGCCGCGCTCTTCCAGCAGCAGCGCGTCCGCGCCCCAGGTGAAGCCGTAGCGCTCGCCGTTTTCATTTATCAGGCCGGTTAACCGGCTACGGCTGTCATACTCCCGCCGCACCTCGTCGCCCTGCGGATTACGCGTGACCACCAGCCGGCCCGCCGCATCATAACGGAACCGGCTTTCCCGCCCGTCCGCGCCACGGTGCGCCGCAGGCTGGCCCCGCTCGTTCCAGTGCAGCGACTCTTCCCAGCCCTCCGCACGCTCAAGCCTCACCGGCCGCCCGGCCGCATCGCAGGTGTGGCGCGTCGTTTCGCCGTCCGCCGCCACCTCTTCCGCCAGCCAGCCCAGCGGATGATACCCATAGCGGGTGGTGAAGCCGGAGCAGTCCGTGGCCGCCACCACCTGGCCCGCGCGGTTATAGTCGTAGCGGCTGACGCCCCCGGCCGCATCGGTGCGGCTGATGACCTGGCCGTGCTCATCACGCGCCAGCGCCTCCACGCACCCGCCCGCTGAAAACACCTGCGCCAGACCGTAGCGTTCGTCATAGATAAAGCGGGTGGCGGCCCCGCCGGCGTCGGTAATGCACACGGGCAGCGCCCGCGTTTCCAGCCACTGCGTGGTGCGCACGTGACCGGCGGCATCCCGCTCTTCCACCCGGTTGCCGGCGTCATCGTAGCGAAACGACACCGCGTTGCCGGACGGATCGACCGCCCGCGTGAGCTGCTGGTTCTCGTCCCAGTCGTACAGCCAGCTGCCGCCGCGCTCATCCACATAGCGGGTGACCAGCGCCTGCGCATTCCAGACGTGCTGATGCTGACGGCCATCGGCGTGCGTCACCGTGGTCTGCCCCGCCGCCAGGTCGTAATGCAGGGTGCAGCTGTCGCCCGCGCTGTCGCGGGCGGCCACCACCCGCCACGCATCAAAATGCTGCCAGCGATATTCGCAGAGCATGCCGCCAGGCAGGCGGTGCGCGGTCATCAGCGCCTGCTCGTTGTAGCTGAATTCACGCGTGACGATCCCGGCCGCGTCGGTGACCTGCGCAAGCTGGCCCGAGTCGGCATAGGAATAGGTCATTAACGGCCAGGTGGTGGTGCCGTCGTAATGACTGAGGGAGGTGACGCGTTGTGGAAAGCGCGGATCGGCATAGTCAATCTGCACGTCAATGGCGCCCGGCGCGTCATGAATACGGACGAGGCGCCCCTGTTCGTCATAGCCCGTCTCCAGCATGTTGCCGTACTCATCGCTGAGCGAAGCCAGCTGTAGCAGCTGCGGGCTGGCGCGCAAAGGCCGGTAAAGGCGCCAGACGCTGCCGTCATCATCGGCTATTGCCAGTTCGCCACCCGGACCGCGACGGAAAATAAGCCCGTCTGCGGGACTGTAAAGCGGTTCGTTTTCGGCGGGCATGCTGAAGCGAAGTTCACGGCCGGACTCGTCGAACCACAGACAGTCACTGCCGGTCACTTCCAGGCGGGTATCAAAAACGGTGGTCCAGCCGGTGCCGAACAGGCCTTCTGTCGTTGAGCGGCTGTTATAGTTGCGTTGCCAGGCCAGCGGGAAACGACCGGGCAGCGTAAAATCGAGATCGTTCTCATCATTAAGCACCTTGACGCCGGTGGCGGCGTGAACAGGATGGGATGATGAAAACAGGGCGTTGACCAGCATATCGGCCGCCATACCGCCAATCGCGCCTGAGACCACGCAGGGCAGGTTGCGCATGACCTGGCCGGGACGGCCGCGCAGTAAAGGTAAAACCATCATGGCCAGCGCCAGTCCGGGCGTTTTACCGCTTTTGATTTCGCGCACCACCACGCTTTCACCGCCGATAATCACGTCCGGCGAGACGTTATCGGCCACCGTGGCTTCACAGGTGGTACGGTCGCCCGCCCTGATGGCCGGCTGACCGTTTATCAACACCGATGACGATCCCTCCGCCATAAACTGCGGGCCGGAATGTTTTTCACAGGCGGCGGTATCCTGCTGGCAGGTTTCGGTATTCTCTGCCGGGCCCGCGACAGACGGCTGCCAGAAAGCGTTGGCGATCTGCTCCAGACTGTTTAACAGTTTACGGCCGTAGTCCAGAAAGCTCAGCGGAGACTGCTCCTCCGGCGTGTCGGTTCCGGCCGGAAGCTGTTTACCGGCGGCACGGGCCGCCATTTTTTGATTGGTCAGGACGTTGCCCGATCCGCTGGAAATTTTTCCGCTGACGGAAGGCGGAAACAGAAAATCGCCGACGCCGCTGGCGAAATGGGAAATATCATCGGTAATGCCCGCCACATTTGCCAGCACGCCGCCAATGATGCCGCTGAGTACGCAGCTCGATCCTATCGCCGTCAACCCTGCCGCCGCGACTCCTGCACCGGCCAGCGGTGCCGCCGCCGTGGCCGCCACGCCCACTGCCGCGCCAATGGCCGCATAGGCGGCGCCCTCGACGATGATACTGGTGATATCTGCAAAAATACTGGAGTGGATGAGATCGTCATCCTTTCGTGCTGCCGGTTTATTACTCATTACTCAGGCATCCTGTCCCGGATTATGAAGCATTAAGGTGTTTTTCAGTTGTTCCCAACGTACCGCATCCTCATCGGTAAAAGGGCGCAGCGCGGAAAACGTGAAGACCATCAGCGTTGGTTTTCCTTCCGCCTGTACGGCAAGCTGATGTTGATACAGCGTCTGACCGTTACGTTCGAAATGGCTGCTTACCTGTACCCCGCGAATGTGCTGACGCTCGCCCACGTTGACACGGACAAAATCAGACTGCCGGAGGCCGGTCATCTGTGTGCGTAACGTCTCCCACTGGCGATGGAATTCCTGCTCAAAGTCGCTGCCCTCAGGAACCGGGCCACGGCTGACCACGATCGTAATGCCATGCGCATCATCCCGCAGCACGTTCATGCTGTTGTCCAGCCAACTGCTGTTATGCAGCGAAAAAGATCCTTCATTAAGATGATATTGCATAGGTATTACCTGATTAGTGATATATGAGAAATTTCGATAGGTATAATTGATGAATTATTCAGCTTACTTATTTTTATTATTTGAAAAGAAATTGGCTCTTCCCATTTTCATTTTAAGATAACAGCTGTCTCCCAAAACCGGCCCCAGCGTACCCTTTCCTTATAAAAAATCTCCTTTAGAAAATCAGTTTATTAAAAAAACTTAAACTAATGCAGAAGGTGAAAAATCCCATCTTTCGAATCTTTATCCGTCAGCAAAGAATAGTCTTTACGACTTACTTTAAAGCTGAATAAATTAACTGAGATATTGGAATCACCTTTACAGATAGTGTCTGTATTGATCTCGCGCACTCTGACAATGAAATAGTGAATATCAGAAATATCGTCAAAATCATAAGCAATACAATGATCGTTTAGCGTGGAGAGATTATATTTCTTAACCGCCTGATAAACGGCCATTACCGCGCGATCCTCTTGATTTTCATGCTGCCTGACAGTTTTAACTTGTTGATACGCTTTACTTTGACATACAGGAATTAAAAGAAACACAATAAAAAAACACAGACAAAACACATTTAATTTCCCGGACATAATAAAATCATCACTTTCCCGGAGAGGGATCAATCTGTTATCAAAATAGTTACCCGGAGCATGTTAAATTTACCATCCGGCATTAATAGCAAGAGCCGTTGCACTTTCAAGGCGTAACTCGCTGAGTCAGCATTTTTATTGAGTATTAGATTCTACTTATTACTGTAAGACCAGCTACCTTTTTCATCGAGCAGAACTATGCCCTTTTTATCAATAACCATCAAAGAGGACAGGTGAGTATCCAGTAGATAAACCGTACCATTGTTAACAAACCGATAAGAGTTTACAGGGCAAATATCTTTTTCACAGCGAGATCTTATTGCTTTACCTTTTAGCATCAATGTTGCGCCATCGGAACGCCGCTTCCCCTCATATAATACACTATTGCAACCAGAATCTTCTTCAGAGCAGATTAAGGTGAGGTTAATAGTGAATTTCTGACTATCGAAATGGCGAACTAATGGTTCCTCACTTATCTGATTTGAAGTATATTTTTTCTCATCAAATGAAACATTGCTGAATCGCTCCGCCCAATCTTTTATATATGAATTAATGGCTCTGCCAGATTTAACGTTAGTGCGATATTCAATCTTTTCATTCTCAGGAATCAACCAGGCTACGTATATTCCCCCGTTGGGTTCAACAACCATGGCTGAAGCATTTTCCATTCGTAAATCTTGCATCCAACCTTCAATAAAAAATCCACCTGATGGCGTTAACTTTGGCTCACCATAAATCTCGAAATTATTGATAAAATCACTATAACACCCACCCAGTAATATTTTCAGCTTCCTGTTTAACTCTTTATCTTTAAATATTAACTCCGGATTATCGGGTAAAGAAAACTGACGCACCTCGCCCACAGAGGACGCATTAAAGCTCAGAAGAAAATACAATATCAAGATTGTAATTTTTGCCAAACCCTTCATATTACATTCCCATTGTTTGACAAATTAAAAAACTCATAATTTTTTCATATCGCTTAACCAGACCTTTTCAATAAACATCCATCAGTTTGATGTGGTGCCATCAGGTGCTTACGATGGAGGACTAAATTATATATTATATGCCAGAAAGCAGCCGTTTAATATTACGCCTGAATAAGCGAGGGTGTTATTTAAACCTGAATCAAATTGAATCGAAGATCACTCTTTTAAGACAATCGGGATTTCTCTCGGCAAAACTGAAGGTAAGCGTCATACCATTAGCATCAGGTACAGTTGTGTAACTGGTTGTTTCATCCAGTGACCTACCACCAGGTGTACCTGTCAGGCTTAAATCAGGATATTTTTCTTTTACATCCGATTTAGAAATGCACTTACCTGACACCTCGAAAGATAAGAAAGCAGGTTGGACGTTTTTCCCTTTACTGACCCTGAGATCCACGTTATTAATGGCGGTCTGGTCTTTTAACATCAGTGCCTGTCCAGTAAAATAAACTGTATTATTTGTTTCTCGTTGTAATTTAAAAGAAAGGCCAGCAGAGTCAATTATTTTACTTTGAGATTGCTGCAAGGTTATTTGCACAGTTTTAATAAATTCCCAAATATTTTATTTTTCATTTCCATCCCCCAGGTTGTATTAATTTTTATTAAAAACAGAACCAGAAAAACGAATTTTTTATTTATTCGGGTAAGTTTTATCATACCAACCTCCATAATATTTTTCGTAACTGTCACCAGTAGTCGATGTAACTTCCCCTTTCCCGAAGATCCGACCAATTTGCTCTTCAGCCGTTTTTCTCCCTATTGATTTACTCACCATTTTATCGTAAATCATATTGTAGCTATCCTTATTTGCGGAGTTTCCTGCAATACTGATATCATTACCACCATTCTTTAATATTTCTCTTTGCACTTCAATATTCTTTAACGTGGCGGCACCCTCATCGCTCAATGCACTATTGAGATATGCCTCTTTCGACGTTAAGTCTGTTTCAGGCGTATAGAGCGCATATCCGATCTCATGTGATAAAGCCTGCACAGCCCGTTCAGGTTGTGTAAGCTCATTACTATCGATATTGACAGACTTATTACTTCTGTCAGCAAAAGTGCCTTTCCCTGCCGGACCTTCCTTAATCAACCATCTCCTTTTATCCAGTGTATCCAGATCCCTGCTCAAAGTTGGTGATTTACTCACCAAACTATCAACTTGTTTGCCAAATGGCGTAAGTTTGGGAGGATTTGCTAAAGCCTGCTCCGCTTGTGAAGAGCCTGTAGCAGGCAACATCCTTTCATTCTTTATTTGCCGGAAACAGCGCCTTCAATGCGCTGACAATATCCCCTTTGTGTCCGGCCCCCGGCGCGACGGTCGCCGCGGCCGTGCCGTCGTTCAGGTTCAGCTTACCGTCTCTGGTATTGATGTAGCCGTGCCCCTCCACAAATATATTAAAACCTTTCCCGGTCATGTTTATCTGCCCGGCCGCCGTCAGCTCAATCGCGCTGTCACCACACACCAGCCGCAGCGTGGTTCCTGACCCCAGCACGTACTCATCAACCGCGGCATCGCTTTTTCTGCCCCCGGTCAGCACCGTTTCATTCGCCTTCACCCCCTGGATGCGACCGCCCGCCACCCGGTGCGCTTCATTTTCACCCACGTAATGCGTGTGGTTCTTTCCCACCGACCGGCTGGCGTCCGCCTTCACGTTCACCTCCATGTCCTTCTGCGCCTGCACCCACAGCTGCTCCTCACCCGCTTTGTCCTCAAAGCGCAGCGCGTTGGCGCTCTCCGCCGACCCGTCCTTTGAGCGGCTGAGAAAACCCATCTGCGTCGCCGCCGCCGGCAGCGACCACGGCGGCATGCTCGCCTCGTTGTACACCCGGCCCGTCACTATCGGCCGGTCCGGGTCGCCGTTGATGAAGTCCACCACCACCTCATCCCCCACACGCGGTATCTGCACCCCGCCGAAGCCCTGGCCCGCCCATGCGCTTGAGACGCGCACCCAGCACGAGCTGGTGTCGTCGCCTTTTCCTTCCCGGTCCCAGTGGAACTTCACCTTGATGCGGCCGTATTTGTCGGTCCAGATGGACTCGCCCGCCGGGCCTGTCACCTTCGCCGTCTGCGGGCCGTGCGTGCGCGGCCACGGCTTGTCATACACCGGCCGGAAGGTCACCGCCGCCGGTATCACCGTGATATCGGTGTGATGCGAGCCTGTGCCGCCGCCGCTGGCGTAGCTGTTCTCCTCAAACGCGTAGGTCGCCGACAGGATAAGGTAGTCGCCGTTATCGGCCGGATGCGGCGCCTTCGTCAGCGTGAAGGTGTGCCCGGGCGCCAGGCCCGACGCGGTGCCGCCGGCGCTGATGCGGCGGTGCTCTGCCTGCCACGCCTGCTGGCGGATGCGCGCGTAGGCCTCGCCGTGGTCGTGGTCGACGAAGTGCCCCGGCCAGTCATAGACGTCAATCTGCCCCGGCGAGGGCGACGCCGGGTTCTGCCGCGCATGCAGCAGCCACGCGTTCGGCTTGCGGAAGTCGTAGTCGTCGGTGCTGTACAGTCCCGGCGTCACGCGCTCCGTGGCGAACCAGCCGGTAAGCCCTTCTTCCGACGTGGTGCCGCCGGAAGCCGTGACGTGGTACGGGATACTTTCATAACCGGGAAACGGCGTGTGCTGCTCTGCCGCGTCCGCCAGCACCAGCGTGTGGCTGTCTGCCGCATGGCGGAAGTACCAGTAGATGCCTTCCAGCGCCATCAGGCGGCTGATGAATTCAAAGCTGTTTTCCTGGTACTGCACGCAGTATTCCCAGACGCGGTAGCGCCCGCGCAGCTGGTCTTCCACCGTCACCCCGTAGCCGCCCAGCACCGTTTTCACCATCTGCGGCACCGTCTGTCCCTGAAAAATGCGCTGGTTCCTGTCGCGGGTCAGCGGCCACAGGTCAGATTCCACGGTGAGGGTGTAAACGGCGTAGCGCGTGTCGTTCAGCGCCTGACTGCCGACCGAGACGGCGGTGATTTTTCCGTTGAAATAACGCGGCGCGCTGACCAGGCCCGGCAGAGGAACGGTGACGGTGACCGGTTTGCCGAGGAGCGCCCGGCCGTCAACGCGGGCGTCCTCGCCCAGCAGTTGCAGCGTGAAGATGAAGGCGCCTGAGAGGGCCTCGCTGCCGCCGAATTTCCAGAAGCGCAGACCTTCCACCGGCAGCTGCGCGGTAATGCGATCAAACATAATAAACTCCCTGTAGGGGTGGGCGGAAAAAGGTTAACTTTGCGGATCCAGCAGCCAGACACCTTCACGATCGACGGTAATGCTTTGATCGCGCGTTTTACCGCTGTTGCTGATGCTGAAGCGGTAGTTGCCTGGCGGTAGCTGGAGCAGTGCGAATCCATTCGGTGACGGCACCAGCGCCTGAGGATCGCCGTTCATGGCTACCCTGTCGCCCGGCAGCAGCTTGATATAAACCTGCGCAACAGGCTCCGGCGGCGGCGGGCTGACCGGTTTTTCTACCGGTTTGGTGGTTTCAACCGGCGCGGCAACGCTCGCCGTTTCAGAGGGCGCCACAGGCGCGGCCGCGTCGGTGCGGACAGTCGCGGTCGGCGGCGGCGGGTTGCTGTCGCCGCCGGCTATCATCGCGCCGACGCCAATGCCGACCAGCACGCCAGCAGCAATCAGTCCGGGTACAATAAAACGCTTCAGGGTTGCGCTTTTCGGCGGCACCTCTGCCTCTGGCTCCACCGGCACCAACATGGTGCCTGGCCCGCTGATTTTCACCTCGTGTATCTCGTTGATATCGGTTGGCGACAGCTCCATCAGCGCGGCCAGATCGTCCACGGTTTGCGGACGATCTTCCGGCTGTAGCGCCAGCGCACGATCGATTGCGTTCAGCAACGACAGCGAATACCCCGCCGGCCGCAGCGTCATCAGCGGCTGATAGCTGTCTTCAATGCTGCGCACCACGCTGACCGGCGGCGGCGCGCCCACCACCAGCGTATGCAGCACCGCGCCCAGTGCATAAATATCAGTCCAGGTGCCCTGCTCGCTTTCGTTGTCGTCGCTGTACTGCTCAATAGGCGCAAAGCCAGGCTTGAGCATGGTTTCCGTTTCGTCAGAAAGGTTGCCAATCGCCTTGCGCGCGGAGCCAAAATCCAGCAGCACCGGCACGCCGTTCTCCTGAATCTGGATATTGTCCAGCGAGATATCGCGATGCAGATAGCCTTCCTGATGGATGGTGTTGATGGCCCCGAACAGCGGCGGCAGCAGCGTGCGTATCCACGCATCGCTCACCATTTCGGGTCGTTTGCTGTGCAGTTGAGAAAGTGTGGTGCCGGTATAAAAAGCGGTGCCCATATAGGCGGTATCGTTCTGCACCCAGAAGCGCAGCACATGCAGCAGATTGGGGTGATTAAAGCGGGCCAGCAGCCGCGCTTCCTGAATAAAGCTGTTCAGACCGGCAAGAAAGGTTTTGCTGAAGCGATCGCTGCGCAGCACCAGCGTTAAATCGTCATTACGCACCGCCAGCGAGGCAGGCATGAACTCTTTAATGGCGATGGTACGTTCAAGTTGATGATCCCAGGCGCGATAGACAATGCCAAAGCCGCCGCCGCCAATCACTTCCTTGATTTCAAACTCGTTAAAGCGGTAGCCCACCGGTAAGGCCTTCGGGACTGCGTGCGGATTATCGTGTTCTGACATAATGGACAACTCTCTGAGTGTTAAGGGCTTACGCCTCAAACTGGCAGGTAAATTCGCCCTGTTCCAGGGTTACGCGCAGGCGGCGATAGCGTTCATCGCGCGCGCTGGCGGAAAGCAATATCTGGCTCATTTGCGGCAGAAGGGTATTGGTGAGAATCGCATCGACCATGCGTCCGCCGGACTCGACTTCGGTACAGCGCTGCACAATTTGCGCAATCACGCTCTCATCCACCTCGGAAACAATGCCGTGATTCTGCTCCAGGCGGCGTTGAATGCGCTTAAGCTGAAGGCGAACAATACTGGCCAGCATCTCATCGCTCAGCGGATAGTAAGGCACCACCAGCAGGCGGCCCAGCAGCGCAGGCGGGAAAACCTCCAGCAGCGGCGCACGCAGCGCGCCACTCAGCGCGTCCGGTTCCGGCATCAGCTCAGGATCGGCGCACATTGCGCTGATCAACTGCGTGCCAACGTTGGAGGTCAGGATAATAATGGTGTTGCGAAAGTCGATATGACGCCCTTCGCCATCTTCCATCCAGCCTTTATCGAAGACCTGAAAGAAGATCTCATGCACGTCCGGGTGCGCCTTTTCGATCTCATCAAGCAGCACCACGCTGTAAGGACGACGGCGCACGGCTTCGGTCAGCACGCCACCTTCGCCATATCCCACGTAACCCGGCGGTGCGCCCTTCAGCGTTGAAACGGTGTGCGCCTCCTGGAACTCGCTCATATTGATGGTGATGATGTTCTGCTCGCCGCCGTAGAGCGTTTCAGCCAGCGCCAGCGCGGTTTCAGTTTTACCGACGCCGGACGGGCCGCACAGCATAAAGACGCCGACCGGTTTGTCAGGATCGTCAAGCCGCGCGCGGGACGTGCGCACACGTTTAGCGATCAGATCCAACCCGTGACGTTGGCCTATTACCCGCTCATTCAGCGTGTCTGCGAGATTCAGCACGGCGTCGATCTCATTTTTCACCATGCGGCCCAGCGGAATGCCGGTCCAGTCGGAGACCACCGCCGCCACCACGTTGGCGTCAACGGCGGCAAACAGCAATGGCGCATCGCCCTGAAGCACCTGGAGCTGCTGCTGCCGGTCGGCCAGCGCCAGATGAAGGGCGTCAACGTCTGCCGCCGCCTCGTCATGGAGCTGCGCACGCAGGGCAATAATGCCCCCGACCAGTTCCCGCTCCTGCTGCCAGCGTGTGTTCAGTGCGTCGCGCTGCGCAGCCAGATCGGCCAGTTGCGCGTCCAGCGCATCAATGCGCCCGGCATCGCCAATGGCGACTTTGGTTTCCCGCGCGGCAATCTCTTTTTCGATCTCCAGCGCGTGAATGCGGTGCAGGCAGTCCTCAAGCTGCGGCGGCTGCGCGCTCTGGCTGACGGCGACGCGCGCACACGCGGTATCAAGCAGCGCCACCGCTTTATCAGGCAACTGGCGGGCAGGAATATAGCGATGGGACAGCGTGACCGCCGCCGACACCGCCTCATCCAGCAGCAGCACGCGGTGATGTTTTTCCAGTGGCGAGACGGTGCTGCGCAGCATCAGCAGCGCTTTCTGCTCGTCCGGCTCATGCACCTGTACGGTCTGAAAACGGCGCGTCAGGGCCGGATCCTTTTCAATATATTTTTTGTATTCAGCCCAGGTGGTGGCGCCAATGGTGCGCAACTGGCCGCGCGCCAGCGCAGGCTTAAGCAGGTTGGCCGCATCGCCGGTGCCCTGCTGGCCTCCCGCGCCGACCAGCGTATGGATTTCATCGATAAAGAGAACGATCGGCGTCGGGCTGCTTTGCACCTCGTTGATCAGCGCCTGAAGCCGCGCCTCAAATTCGCCTTTCATGCCTGCGCCCGCCTGCAACATGCCGATATCCAGTAGCCATAGCTGCACCGCCTGAAGCGGCGCGGGCACGTCGCCCGCCGCGATGCGCAGCGCCAGCCCTTCGACGACGGCCGTTTTACCCACGCCCGCCTCGCCGGTCAGCAGCGGATTGTTCTGGCGACGGCGCATCAGGATGTCGACCATTTGTCGGATCTCTTCATCACGACCGGCAACCGGATCGATTTTTCCTTCCCGCGCCCGCGCGGTGAGATCCTGCGCATACTGCGCCAGCGTGCCTTTCTGCTGCGGCGCGGCGGCGGGATCCTGTGGCGCAGCGGCCATCTGCTGCGTCTCTTTGCTGCCTTCGAACACGCTGTCGAACTGCTCAAGCAGCGTGTCGGCGCTGACGCGGGCAAACTGCGGTGAGATGCTTTTCAGCAGGTTTGCCAGGTTGAAGGTTTTGAGCAGGCCGATAATCAGATGTCCGCCGCGGATCTGCTGTACGCCAAATTTCAGCGAACCGTACACCCAGGCGCGTTCTACGGCGCTATCGATGTGCTCCGAGAGATCTGACACCGCGCTGGCGCCGCGCGGCAGGCGATCCAGCGCGGCGACAATATCCCGCGTCAGCGCCTCTTCATCCAGTGAAAAATAACGGATCAGCTGTTGCAGATCGCCCTCCTGCTGCTGCATCAGCTGATGCAGCCAGTGCACCAGCTCCACATAGGGATTACCGCGCAGTTTGCAAAAGGCGGTGGCGCTTTCCAGCGAAGTGAATAACAGCGTGTCCAGTTTGCCGAACAGTACGGCGCGGCTGATTTCAGACATAATGATTCTCAGTGGTTAATTAACTGATTAAGCGGAATTGCTGTGAAGTAGATTTTAACGTCTCACTGCTGTATTAATATTTACGTCTTATCTGTTCGCCACTCTGGCGTATAAAAAAGATAAAGAATAAAGAAAAAAAGCGCTGAATATCTGACGTAAGTGTCGTCCCATATCGGATAGCCGAAGTAACGATAGACGTCGTCAATGCTATCTTGTGATATGATTAACTGGATGGTGGCCAAAAGCATAACGACACAATAAGAACAGAATTGATAACACCTTGATTGAAGGCTTATTTTAAGCTTAACCAATGTCATTACCATCATAATTAAAATTGAGATAAGAAAATGAAAAAAATAACCCAATGAGCTTTGCGAGAGTGTACCACGCTGCGAAACTCCGTTTCCATCGAGCTTCTATCCTTACCGCCTCTGCTCCAGTTGCCAGCCAGCATACTGTATATTGGCATTCCCTTACTCACTGTTTTCTTGCATCAAAGTCCGTCTTCATTCTGATGGGAAGAAAATACAAATAGACTATGCAGAAAAGTAATGCAGCTAACCTGATATATAAATCGCGAGCAGGATACAGTGAGAGCAATTCATAGATATCACTCATACCAAATCTGAATATCAGGTATTGAGAAAACGCCAAAGACAGAATGGTAATAAAAACTGAAACCTTTACAGATGAGGAAGAAAAATATTTTTTCCTTTTCAATACCCAAAAGCACCAGGCGAAAATTGCAGACACTGCCATGTAGATTACGCCCAGCCACGCATTTTGCTGATAGAGAGTAACATCATCATACATCACTCATCTCCTTTACTCAGCTGATGAATTCCGTAAAGGTTAACGCCGCTACCAAATGCCTCCAGTGCCAGTGGAATTTTACCCATTGTTCTCCAGTTGCGAATAAAATCTTTATTAATATGTCTGAAGAGCCGATAAGTATTCTCCTTTAAAACCAGCCTGCCTGTACCATAAGCAGACAACCCTATATCTACCGCGCTATAAGCCATATCAGCCTGGTTGCCACTGTATCCCAGCACCCGCGCGACTTTCCGGTAGCTTTCCCGCGTATAGCCGCTTACCTCTTTTCTGAACAGCAGGTAATAGCCATTTTCATAAAAATTATTCAGACCATGCGCTATCAACGGGCTGCCGAAGGCGGCGCAGGCCGCACCCATTGAGGCCATACAGACGCCAAAACCGGCAAATATCTGCGTCCCGCCGCCGACGAATCCCACCTGCTTAAGCACAAGGTTTGCCTTACCGTTTTCGCTCTTCTTCTCTACCCCCGCAAAGTGATTTACGTGTCGGGTGATCATCTGAAATTCCTGCTGCCGCAGGCTGGCGGTTTCTTCTTGCAACGTTTTGATGGCGCCGCTCTGCGACATACAGTGGATATCCACTTCATGCTTTACCCAGGCAATTAACTGATTTATTTCGTCAAAGAATCGCCGCCGGGCCTCGTGACCGTTGATATAGTGGAACCCCAGCGCATTACTGACCGTCTTTAACGCTTGAACAGCGTTGTTAAATTCACTACTGCCTGTCGTCCTGAACATACTATTTTCCTTATAGTAATACGTCCTGAATGCGTCCTTTATATTGCTTATTCGCCGGTGCCCTCGCGTGGTTCCGGGCTGAACAACAGCTCGCCCCGTGGAGTTGACCGGGCCGCCTGCCCCAGCCAGCAGCTCAGACCCAGCAGAGACTGGCCGCCGAGGGTCGCGCCTTTCACCTCGTCGGCACGCAGGATCAACCGCACATCCCAGACGTATTCAATGCCGAGATACTGCCTCACCCAGTCGCGAAGCTGCGTCGCCCACGGTTTGCCGGGCAAAAACCGCGTGTAGTCTTCCAGCGGCATCGGGCCGAGCTCGATGCGGAGTTTGTGCTGAATATCGCGCACCGCCACGCCCAAAAAGGCGGACTCTCCCAGTCTCGGCATATGCCGTCCGGCACCGAGCCTTGCCCGTTCGCGTGGGCTGACAGGCTGCCAGTGCGGTACGTTCTCAACCAGCCTGACCGGCACGTTAAAATAGTGACGAAGAATTTTCTCCAGCCCACTGGCGTCCCGCCCGTTGCGGGACAAATGGCCCGCTACCGCGTAGCGTGCATGCGCGCTCAGGCTGCCGTTGTTAAGCTGCCCCGGCTGCCCCATACCAATCAGGCTGGCCAGATAGTGTTCGAAGCGACGGTTGTCGGCGCGATCCAATGACACGGTCGGCTGTGCGTCGGCCCATGCGCGATAAAACAGCAGCGTCAGGCGATGATGAAACAGGTCGGCAAACGCCGACAGGCTGTGATCCTGATGATGATAAATGCGCTCGCGCGCGTATTCGGTGAGGTGAACCGGCAGCGGGCCGTTCGGGCCAAACAGGCCAAAGCTGTAAACAGAGACGTCATGGTATGGCGTGTTCTCGCGCGGGCTCACCTTCGCCAGCGTTGACGGGGCAAACGCCAGCGAGGGTTCCTGACCGATGCGCAGCGGCTCATGACGCGGCAGCGGCGCACGGCCCAGCGGATAACGTTCGCCGCCCTGCGCATCCAGCCGACGCAGCAGTTGAAAGAGATCGTATCGCCAGGGCTTATGGCTTACCGTCTGCCAAAACGATTTCGGCAGCCGCTGGAGAGACCAGATTTTCAGCGGCGCGGTCATATCAGCGCCCTTTTACCCATACGCGGCGCCCAGTAGCCCACTTCACCGCGCTGCTGGCTATTGAGCGTGACTTCCGTAAAGGCATTGATCGCCACCAGACGCGCGAAAACGCGCTCCAGTACGCTGCCCAGCAGCCACGGACTGGCGCCCGAAAAGGCCTGTTCATCCACGCTCAAATCGATGCCGATGCCGCGCGCGAAAACAATCGGGCCGGGTTCCGGCACGCGCCGGTAAACCGGCTTGAGCTGACAGTGACGAATGCCGTCGATCTGCCGGGCGACTGACGGTTCGGCCAGGTTGGCATACAGGCCAAGCAGTTGACGCAGCGCCGATGCGCCCTGGCCGTCTTCGCTGTCCATCAGGCTCAGGTAGTTCATTTGCAGATGGCTTATCAATCGCCACGTCGCCATGTTTTCCGCCAGGGCCGGACGCGGCGGCGTCGGGCCTTTGCGCAGCGTCAGTTGCCCAACGGGAATGGAGTCCGCCATCATAAAGTGTCCCTGATCCTGCTGAAGCAGCATCAGCGGCAGGTCGCGGCTGGTGCACATGACTTCCGCCGTCAGATGACGCAGATCGTCGCGCCACGGCGACTGGCGTTCATCCACCAGCGAGAGAAAAACCTCCGAACCCACGTAGCCGGTTCGCGTACCGTAGCGCCGGGCGTGTTCCGACAGCGTGCGCGGCTCGCGGCGCAGCGAAAAGTAGGCGCCATAGTCGCCTTCGTCGCGGCCGAAGGTGCTCCAGAACGGCCGGAAGACCTGCTCTTCACGGCTGTTTTCCCCGGAGACGTAAAGCTTTTGTACCGAAAAAATTTCATAATCGAGCGGCCGGATATTATCAGCAACCAGATGGTACTCATGCACGTCGTCACTGATTTTTTGCCGCTCGGCCGTTCTGGGAAAAAGGTTGATCACCGGCGTGCAGTGCAGCGCCAGATGGCTTTTATCGATCACCCGCTCCAGCGCGGAATCGGCTTTGTCCAGCAGCAGAACGATCTCCATCGTTTTCACGCCAGGCCCGCACTTCGCCAGCAGCGGCCTGAGCTGGCCGATGCTGACAAACTGGAAGCGCGCGGGAAAGGCAAAGTATTCCTGGAGCAGGCGATAACCGTCAAAGTTACGCAGGTCGTCCGGCAGCAGCGACTGTTCCGGCGCGAAGCCCTCCTGCTTCAGCGCGTCATCGCCCATGACTACGCGCTGCGGGTTGGCCTCCACGGTCTGGCAGAAGAAGCCGACGCTGTGCTGCATAATCAGCTCCAGCAGTTGCTGCGCCTGAATATCCGGCCCGCTGAGAAAGAACATCAGATTATCGAAGGTCAGGTTATTCAGCATCATCTCGTTACGGGTAGTCAGACGTATCCGCAACGCGCTCACCGCACCGCGCTGGCTAAGGCCCAGCGACGCCAACGGGATATCCGCCGGGACGCCGCCCAGCTCCACGCGTTCGATGCTCACCGGTTGTAGCACGACGTCATGCGCGGTGGTGTAGCTACAGGTTACGCCGTTCTTTTTCAATGCCTGGCTGTCCATCAACGTGCCGCGCGGCACCAGAAAGCCACGGGTGATGTCGCCTTTTTTGGCATCGGGATGCAGTTCCGCAATCGCCATTGATGGCGTTGGTGCCAGATAGTTCGGCGCGATCATCTCCAGCATCCGCTGAGAGAAACGGGGAAACTCCGCATCCATTTTCAACTGCACGCGTGAGGTCAGAAAGGCAAACCCTTCCATCAGCCGTTCGACATAAGGATCGGCCACTTCAATACCGCGCATGCCGAGCCGCCCGGCGACCTTTGGATAGCGTTCGGCAAATTCCGCGCCCATCTCACGCAGGTAGGCCAGTTCGCGGTTGTAATAATCGAGCAGTTTGCTGTCCATGGTTACCCTACGTCTTTAAGCTCAAAATGACCGTTTTCCAGATCGACATCGGTGCGAAACAGAAACTCCAGCGGATAAGGTACGCACCACAGCCGCCCTTTGATCTCAATCGACAGCATGTTGTGCAGCTGGATTTTCTTATCATCGGAGACGCACCGCACCGCAAGGCCCGCCGGCAAAATGCGCGGCTCGAAGTGCAAAATCGCCTGCGCGAGGTTTCGTTCAATATCGGCCCATTCAATATCCGACATCAGCTGACCGGCCAGCGCCGCCACACCAAAATTAACCACCGAGCGCTGAACATGTGCAAACGGCTGGAGATCCTGCTGTGCTTCATTATTGATGCTGTTAAACAGCCATTGCAGATCGCGCAGGACGTTGCGGCGCAGCGCGCTGTGCGAAATCACCGTACTGCTCAGCGGCTCCTGCTGTTTATCCGGCGCGTCATCGGTGAGGCGATCCAGCAGCGAAGGCTGCATTTTGTCACGTACGTTCAACGCATCCTGCTTGCTGCGATGGCGATGACCGCCGCGCAGCAGATCCTGCTGCGGATTGCGCTCGAAATCATTACTCATGGTGCGCGGCCATCAGGGTTAAAGGTGACAACGTCCAGGTTTAACAGCGGAAAGTTGGCCTCCGCGCTCAGCCAGGTTTTCTGTCCGTGACCGATAAACTGCTCGCCGAGCGGATGCCACTCTGTGACGCTACCCAGAAGCAGCGCATCGGCGGCGTCGCTGGCAAACGGATAGCGCACCGGGATCTGGCAGACCTGCTCGCTGCCGTCGATCAGCCGCACCAGCGTGTGCCGCCAGACCAGGTCGGTCGCGCTGGCGAGCGCCTGAAAACGCAGCTCGCTGACGGCGGCAAAGGGCAGCCACGTATAGCGACCGTTTACAATCAGTTCGCATATCGGGCCAAGCCGAACGTCGCCATCAATGAGCCACTCAACGGAATGAAGCGCGTCGCTTCCCTGCTCCGTCAGGGTAGCCGGATTAACGTCGACGGCCTCAAAAGCCGATGCGCGCAGCGTTTCAGCTTCACTGTGCAGGCCCGCAACATCAGCCTGCAATGCGCCCAGCAGCAAGCTGGCCCAGCCAAATGCTTCGCCAGGCATGCGCGGCTGCGCCTGACCGGCAAACACATCGGCACGTTGCATCTCGCCCGCCACCGCCTGCTCCAACAGCGTTACCGTCGGCTGCGCCTGCGGCTTCATCGCCAGCCAGGACTTAAGCTGCATCTGCGCCCGCGGCCAGTTGCCTGCCAGGCACAGCAGTTGCACAAACGCGGCGCGAAGATCGGCGTCTGCCGGGCGTCGCCTGATATCCGCTTCAACGCGCGTCAGGGTGTCTGCCAGCGTCGCGCCAGCCATCAGTTGATTAAGAGAGTGCATAGCCTTTCCTCAGCCAGACGATAAACTAATTGATGGTGCGAAACGCGCCAGCAGCAGGATCGCGCAGTTGCGGATGCAGCGCGGGAACCAGCCTGAACGACAGTGATTTGGCGTTTGCCAGATACGGCGACCACACTTTGCGAACTTCATCGAGACGCGCCTTGAGCGCGCTTTCGTCGCTGGCCTCAGCGGGCGATATCTGTATCGCCACCGTGCCATCGGCCTGCCAGCCGTTCAGCGTCGGCGCATAGGGCACCAGCATCCAGCTCTGCGGCGATTTCTCATCGCTCAGCACCATGCGCTCGTTATTTACCGTGGTGATTTGCAGATCGCGTCCCAGCGCTTTCGCGCTCAGGCCGGCTACCGGGAATCCCTGAAGGAAGATCACGCGCTGGCTTTTGGCCGCGCGGGAGTCTGAACGCTCTATCTGGCTTTCGCCGCTCAGCCAGCCGTCGCTGCCGCAGGTCACGCCGCCTTTCGCCGGTACAAACAGCGCGTGGGTCTGGCCGCTGCGCCACCAGGTGCGGAAGTGACAGCCGTCCATCAGGCTGAACTGGCTCCACGGCGTGGTGTCCGCAGGCGGGGAAAGCGTTTCCGGCGCGACCGCGGGCGCCTGTTCAGGAACAGACGCGGTGGCGGGTGTCTGTTCGGGAGCGGACGCGGTGGCGGGTTCAGCAACCGGCGCCGCGGCTTCCGGCGTAACCTGCACTGCCCATTTTTGTGCTTTGCTGGCGCTGCCTTTCGCCAGCGTCTGCCCGCTGCCGTCATTCATTTGCCAGCGAATAGTGGTCAGCTTTGCGCACTGTTTCGCCAGCAGGCTACCGACGCGCGGCAGAAACTCATTCAGCACGGCGGGATCTTTGCTGCCGTTCGCCACAATGCGCAGCGGCAGCTCGCTGGCGCACCAGCTTGCCGGCGCGTTGCTCTTCACGTTGTCGATCCAGATATTCAGTTTCAGCGAAGGCGAGGAGACGATGTTGTAATTCTGCGCCCAGGCGCCTGACGCGATAAGCAGGGAAAACGCACCTGTTAGCCAATATTTCATAGGGTTCCTTGAAGGCCGTAATTTAATCACGAAGAGGGAAAAACTGGGCTGCTTCTGATAAAGAGTGCAGCAGCGTGGTGTCTTGCGGGTCGCCTATCCAGACGGCGACGGCGCTGTAATTGTCCTGACTGCCGGAGGATTCACGATCGTTTTTACGGATCACCTCCTGCATCAGCGTCAGCCATTCGGCAGGCGTGTTAACCATGTGCAGCGACTGCTGCATATGATTCGGCGTCAGTCCATGCCAGAAGCCATCGGTACAGAGCAGAAACGCATCGCCATCTTCAATGGGTACCACGTCGCTGTAGCTGGCGTCGCGCTCCTCATCGCCCATTCCCAGTGCGAAATAGAGCATATTGCTGTTGATGCCCTCGGTGGGATGCCCGGCATCCTTCATCTGCTGCACCAGGCTGTGGTCGGTCGTGACCTCGTACAGATAGCCGCGGCGAAACAGATAGAGGCGGCTGTCGCCCGCGTGCGCCCAGTAGGCCAGCTCGTAATCTCTGTCGATGAATAAGCTGACCAGCGTGGTGCCCATGCGTTTGTAATCGCTGGTCGCTTTTTGCTGCTGGCGAATGGCGCGATTGGCATCGTTAACATAGCGACGAATGCTCTGCGCATTGAGATGCTGGTCGCCGTCGAAGCGTTCCAGGATGGTGTTGCGCGCCAGCTCCGCCGCGACATCGCCGCCGGGCAGGCCGGCCACGCCGTCACAGACCACAAAGCAGGCGGAGCGCTCGCCGATGCGCTCGCCGGTCTGGTCCTGATTGCTGTCGCGGGCGCCCTGATTCGACATAGAGGCAAGGGTGATATTCATTATTCTTCCGATCTGATTTGAGAGTCTTTGTACTGATTCACTTCCATGTCGTAAGCATGTAAGAAGGCTTCGCCAAACAGCGTATGGAAGTCATCTTCAATTTCACCTGCCGTTTCGCCGTAGCGTTTGGTGAAGTGATCCCACAGCGCGGCTTTGCGGCTGCCCGGCAGCGACAGGCGCGAGGTGATGCCCTCCTGACGCGCTTCTTCCTCAAGCTGCTGCGGGTTAAACGACTGAAGCATTGACGCGATAATGGCGCGGATCCCGGCGATCATGCCCAACTGGTGCGCCTGAAGATCGACCAGCGCATCGCGCACCGACTGTTTCGGCGGCATAAAACCCGGCATGCGGCTGCCGAACATCTGCATCAGCACCGACTTGCCCGACGGCAGCAGCTTGAACGGGTTGTTGGCCTCGTCAAGGATCACCGTCATTTCTGCTTTAACGCCACGCTTGAGGATTGAGCGCGACGAGAGCAGCGCCACGGTGCCCTGCGAGAACATGCTGAGCATCTGGCCCAACTCCTGCATTGAGTCGCGATCGAAACGCGGCGTGGGTTGGAGATCGTTCAGTCCCATACCGCCAATCAGCGCATCAAGCAGTTCGCCTTCCAGCATTTCGCCGCTGGAAGCCGCACTGGCCTGATGTGAAACCGGCTCGGAAACCGGATCGATACGCAGACGCCCTTTCGGTGGCGGCGTGGTATTGCGGGCAACCGCCTGCGGCGTCGGCAGCGTGATGCCGCCGTAGTCGGGCTGCGCGCCGCGCTCCTCAAACAGCGGCGAGGCCTGCGGTAGCTCGTCAGCAGGGGGCGTGCGTTGGCTTGCTTCCTGCGGCTCGTTGAAAAGCGGTGAGTTTTTCAATGCGTCCGGCTGCGCGTCGAAGAGCGGCGAGTTGTTCATTGCGTCCGGCTGCGCGTTGAAGAGCGGCGAGTTGTTCATTGCGTCCGGCTGCGCATCGAAGAGCGGCGAGTTGTTCAATGCGTCCGGCTGCGCGGGAATCGCCGTTGACGACGTCCCGCCCTGGAGATTGACATCGTTGTCGGTCTGCTTCGCTGTCTGCCCTTCCGGCGGCGTCAGCGGCACCGCATTGCCCATCATCAGGCCCAGCGGGTCATCGCGGTGGGTTTGTTGAGGCACCCCGCCGCCGCCGAACAGCGCCAGCGGATCGACCTCGTCATGACCTTTTACCGGCTGTTGCGGTGTGGCGGCAGGCTGCTGAAGCAGCGTGCTTGGCGTGCTGTCATCGAAAATGCTCTGCTGTTTAAACAGAGGATCCTCGTTAAACAGCGCATCCGGCGTGCTTTCGCGGCGATCCAGATTCAGATCGGCGGAACTGAACTGCGCCAGCGGATCGACCGGATTGCGATCCGGCGTCGGCCCTTCGGTGAGCGGGTTGCCGCTGACCGGCGCGGGCTTGCTGCGGCTGGAAAGGTTATCGGTAATTGAGAACTCCTGCGCCAGGCTGTCCCAGATTTCACTGGGGATCGCGGCAGGCGTGCTTTCCGTTGCCGCCGGTTGCGGAGCGGGCTGCTGCGCGACAACAGGCTGCACTACCGGCGCAGCCTGCGGCACGCTGGCGGAGAGTTCGCTGACCTGGATGCGGTACTCATCAATCGTGAGAACGTCGCCCTCCTGCAACTCCACCTGACGCCCACGCGCCAGCGGAATATCGTTGAGATGAACCTGTGTGACATTGCCGCGATTGGTGATGCGACATTCGCCCTCGGCGTTAATATGCACCAGCGCCTGAAGGCGGGAGATGGTGCGTTTATCGTCCGGCAGCACAAGGTTATTTTCAGGCCCGCGGCCTACAGTGCCGCCCGGCGGCGCAAAGTCGAAACTGCTCTGCGGCGGCTGGTGACCCGGTTTATTCGCTATTATCGTAAATCGCATAACGGATTCCTGCATTGGATGTAAAGCCTGTTCCATGAGTTACATCCATGGTGAAAACAGGCGCAAAAACGATTATTGGAGGGCGAGTACTTTATGCATTGCCGCAGCCGACGAACGGGGGTGCAGGCGGGCGATTATTTATTGATGACGCTCAGTTGGCCTGACGCGTCTTCGGTAAGGTAAAATTCTGCAAGGTAGCGCACCGTATCTTCGGTGGAGACGCTATCAATGCGCATCAAGGTGCCATATTCTCCGGCTCCCCAGGGAGTACCCTCCCAGCGCGTGCATTCACCCGGTTTGACATCGCTTGCGGGCGTGGCAGCCGCTGACGGAGAGATCATCTGCCATTTCGCTCCTTCGCGGCGGGAAACCGTCACGCCATTGCTACGTAAGATTTGACCAGCGCGTGCGGCATTTTCAGGGATTAAAAAACAGGGTTGGTTATTTTCAATCTTCACCTTCATGACCCCGTACCTGGGTTCGCCAAAGTGGCATCCTGCCAGCAGGAAGATGATTGCCGGAACCATGCAGATGCATTTCATAAAAGTCCTTTTTTTGCCCCGAGATTGTAAAAGGGCGAGTTCTTCAGGCACCACAGCTCGTTTCAGGCAGGCAGTTATTTATTAATGACGCTCAACTGACCAGAGGCGTCTTCGGTAAGATAAAACTTTACTGCGTAGCGCACGGTGTTTTCGGTGGAAATATTATCAACACGCATCAGAGCTGAATATTCCCCGGCAGTCCAGGTAGTCCCCTCCCAGCGCGTACACTCGCCCGCCCTGACGTTTCTTACTGGAGACGTTGTCGATGGTGGTGAGATCACCTGCCATTTTCCTCCCTCATGGCGCTCGACCATAACGCCATGGCTTTGCAGAGTTTCATCAGCACGGGCGGCATTTTCAGGGATTAAAAAACAGGGTTGGTTATTTTCAATCCTGACTTTCATAACAGTAAACCAGGGACGTTCGAGGTGGCATCCTGCCAGCAGGAATATTGTTACCAGAATAACGTATTTGATTTTCATAAAAATGCCTTTTTATCACCCGGATTTGCAAGAAATACGCTGAGATTGTTTCTGTATTTATCCAAAAGATCTGGCCCGACAATGCCCTCAAAGCTCATTATTTCTTGAAAATTATCTTTACCGAAGTGCGTCAGATAAAAGTAGTCAGCAATAATAGAAGCCTGCTGCTCCATCCCATACTCTGATAAAATCTTATCTGGTGGTAATGTGTATTTATAGTTTACTGCCCAACTAAACGCGCCACGCGTTCTGACATTCATACCAAGCTGGTGTTGAAGCACATGCACCATTTCATGAATAAACCAGTGAATATATCGCGATTCTGATGTCGAGAAATCATCCATATAGTGTGGTTCTCTGAAGTAAATTTCACCATTTGGTGTCATTGCCACATCCTGAGACTGCATATTGAAGGGCAGATAACTGCCGTTATGAATTTTGACCGACTGATAATGTATCGCATCACCAAATATTTTCATCGCCAACAATTTCTCACCCGCGGTTAACGGTCTGGAGTTCCCTTCTTTCAGTATTGGCATAGTTACTCCCTGTTGATTTTTTTTGGTTGAGATTATAGAAAAGTCTGCTATTGAAAAAGAAACGATGAAACTGTTAACCAGGAAAAACCTCTTAAATATTTTTACTTTATTTAATGCTTTTAAATTCACATGTAATGAAGTACATCTTTATTCTAATATTAGTGATTTAAACTTCATTTTTTTGCTGTATATCCAGAAAGATCGATAAAGAAAATAATTTAAAGTGAACCCATCCAGGAATGCAACATTAAGCAAATTAATTGTATTGCACCTTGTTTTCTGGAGCTTCTGGCAAAAATTAATACTATATTATACATTGAGTAGGCAATGGAAAAACCGACTCATTTATTTACATCTTTTTATAATGCAGCATATTAGCTGACAGACAATGTGAAAGATAGTAATGGAGTCATTTTCATCACTATCTTTTAAATAAAAAACTTTATCTGAATTTTTACTGGTTACTACGTGCCATTAGCTCATTTAATCTTTGAATCATATTTCTGGTCAGGCATTCAGTATCATCATCACATCGGTTACGTTTAACTAACCAAGCTTTCTGCATATTTAACATATTCTCCTTAGAACGCAGATCATTTTTTAAATCAGGACTGTTTTTTACCAGCCACCAGGCTTTATTAACACTTTGGTCATACGATGATAGAATTGCATCAGAACAAATTTTTATTTCTGATTTAGCTGTCGCTTTTTTACAATCGAAAGAAGGGTTAGGAGCTGAAAGATTCCCGGTCTTTTTTAAAGTAAGTAAAGTATCATCATACCAGTTGATAATTATGGTATGATCATTAATTAGGGCTACCCAAGAGTTAACTCCGGTATCAGCCCCACCAAAACTCCCACTCTTGCAGACTATCTTAATAGCAGTGATTTTGTCGCTACCAGACTCTACTTCATAATCACTTGCGTTAGCATTTCCGATTGAGGTCAAGATCAATTCATTGAGATCTGATGTAGAAGACGAATAACCTGGGGAATTACATTCAAATTTTTCAGGTAGATTAGTTCTAACAACATTTTTATTAAAACTAATGTATCTCCCGTTCAATCTAGGATCATTATACTGATAGTTTAAGGTTCTTTCAGAGTTTATATTGATGCTAGTTTTTTCAACCATCCATATACCCTCAGGAATTTCAGGCGCTCCAGCAAATGATAATTTTGCCAAGGGGGTAAAGTTAATTAACAAAATAAAAAAAACCAATCTTTTCATTAAATAAACCCTTCCATTAATCATTGATATATACCATTCAAAAACAAATCAACCTCATAACGTCTTCGGTTAATTAGCCCCCGAGACACTTTTCCCCCAGAGGTTATTGCCTTATTTATTTCATTCATGGCATCAGATACTTTCCCTTGATTTATGAATGCGCAAACTTTTTTGAATCTACCGCCAGGATTATAAGCAAAAGAAACTAGCGCATCAAATTCAGTTTGAGTAATTCGTACAAATATATTATTTTTTACCATTTTTACATATGGCGGTATTGTAAATTTGAGCAGGGCAGTTTCTTGTAAAGACGTAAGCTTGACAAGCGCCTTGTTATTTTCTGAAAATCGCTTAGCTTCGCCATTGATCAAATGAGAAGCTTTACTGATTTCTGCAGCAATTTTTTCAGGAATCCCAATTTGAATCATTGCGTTTTTTATTGAAATTTCAGAGCGCTCCTTCATATCGTATCCTGGCCCTAATGTCACACCACTAGCTCCCCCAGGCCAGTGTAAGTAACAGCTATGTCCAGGCCATGCTTCTCTTTTGAAAATAAAGTACAAGCCATTAGCGGATATAGCCATTGCCCCTGAAGTTTGCCTTCCTAATCTTCTTCCTATTGGCGGTTGTGGTGCTCTCTCAATAACTGAGTGACCTAATTTTAAAAAAGTTTCACGCCCCGCAACGCCATCCTTATGGATGTTACTTTTCATTTGAAATTTTCTTACGGCTGTTTCTGTTTTAATCCCAAACATACCATCAGTACTGGTGTTTATACCTTTACTGTTCAGAAGTTCCTGAAGCCTTTTAACCGCTATCCCGCGATCACCTTTTCTAAGTACCGTCATCTTGTTCAGCCTTGAGAAAGATTATATAATTAAAATCCTCCGCCCATAAAATAATATGGGCGGAGGTTGAGATTATGCCTCTCTATTTTCTTTTATATTCCAGCCTGCGCTGCTTTCAGCTCCCTTACCACCTGATGAGCTTTGCTCCCAATATTGTTGCTTGACTTTTGCTGCCTGGAAAGCGTAAGCCAGACCAACTAAATCTCCATCATTTTCACCACTATATTCCACAGAGGTTACCAAAACATCTTCTAAAGTAATACGAGTATATTCAACTTGATTTCCGCCAGCTTTGCATATCGAAAGCTCAACTTTGTTTATATGCTTCCCACTTGAGCAATATTTTAGAATTGCCGTAGCAGATTTATCGATCAAAGCATTTACATGAAGATCGTTATAATTAACTTTACCCGCACCGCCGCCGCCGCCAACGGACATATTCCCTGGCTGTGTTGCACCCCATGAGAATGAAGTGATATCTGTCCAACCTGTATGATTAGAATCCTTAGATTCACCCGTAACACCATCTACTTTTAAAAACATATCAATAGCCATGATTATCTACTCTTCATTAGTTGAAATTTGCTTTAGATAAAGCACTGATATGGCAAACAGGAAAGCATGGGGCTGAATAAAACAGTCCATATTTTACCTCTGCCTCACTCTCGAATATCGCTACATGGAATATTCAGAGGATCGCTGGAATATTGCGGTAATATTCCCACGAATTTATTCAGAGGTAACTGTCGTCACCTCTGTAAAATTGATTACGCGTTATCCGCCTTCAACGACGGCAGCTTAGAGACCAGACGCAATGATACCGTCAGGCCTTCCAACTGATAGTGCGGACGCAGGAAGAACTTGGCGGCGTAATAGCCCGGGTTGTCCTCGATCTCCTGCACCTCAACGTTCGCAGCAGCAAGCGGCTTGCGGGATTTGTCCTGCTGGGATGAGTTAGCCGGATCGCCATCGACATAGTTCATAATCCAGTCGTTCAGCCAGCGCTGCATTTCATCACGCTCGCGGAAAGAACCGATCTTGTCGCGCACGATGCACTTCAGATAGTGCGCAAAACGGCAGCAGGCGAACAGATACGGCAAACGTGAAGCCAGACGCGCGTTGGCGGTGGCGTCTGCGTCGTGATATTCCGCCGGCTTCTGCAACGATTGCGCGCCGATAAAGGCAGCAAAGTCGGAGTTCTTGCGGTGAACCAGCGGCATAAAGCCGTTTTTGGCCAGCTCGGCTTCACGACGATCGCTGATGGCGATCTCGGTCGGGCACTTCATGTCCACGCCGCCGTCGTCGCTCGGGAAGGTATGGCAGGGCAGATTTTCTACCGCGCCGCCGGACTCAACGCCGCGAATGGCGGTGCACCAGCCGTACTCTTTGAACGAGCGGTTGATGTTGGCAGCCATGGCATAAGCCGCGTTGGTCCAGGTGTAGTTGGCGTGGTTGGCGCCTTCGGTCTCTTCTTCAAAATCAAAGGTGTCGACCGGGTTCGAGCGAATGCCATAAGGCAGACGCGCAAGGAACCGCGGCATAACCAGACCCAGGTAGCGCGCGTCTTCTGATTCACGCAGGCTGCGCCAGGCGGCGTATTCACTGTTCTGGAAGATTTTGGTCAGATCGCGCGGGTTCGCCAGCTCCTGCCAGGACTCCATCTGCATCACTTCCGGCGCGGTGCCGGTGATGAACGGACAGTGCGACGCAGAACCAATGCGCGCCATTTCGCCCAGCAGCTCCACGTCCTGCGGGCTGTGATCGAAGTAGTAATCGCCCACCAGGCAGCCAAACGGCTCGCCGCCGAACTGACCATACTCCTCTTCGTAGATTTTTTTGAAGATCGGGCTCTGATCCCAGCCCACGCCTTTATAGCGCTTCAGCGTGCGGCCCAGTTCCTGCTTGGAGATGCTCATAAAGCGAATTTTCAGCATCTCGTCGGTTTCGGTGTTGTTCACCAGGTAGCTCAGTCCACGCCACGCGCCTTCCAGCTTCTGAAAGTCTTCATGGTGGATGATCTGGTTGACCTGCTGCGACAGCTTCTCATCAATTTCACCGATAAGCGCCTGAATGGTGCGGTAGGCATCGCTGGAGACGGTGACGCTGTTTTCCAGCGCCTGCTGCGCCAGCGTTTTTACCGCACTTTCAACCGCTGAGCGCGCGGTGTCGGTTTTCGGACGGAACTCTTTGTTCAGCAATGAACTGAACTCGTCCTGGCTCCAGCCCTGCTGCTGTTCCTGCTGCTGCTGTGATGGATTGCTCATCGTTTATGCCTCCCCGCCTTTGTTCTCAGCATCATCCTGCTTTGGCAGATGGCTGAGCGACTTAAGCAGCGTTGGATCCTGCAAAATTTTCGAGATCAGCTCTTCCGCGCCGTTTTTGCCATCCATATAGGTCAGCAGATTAGAAAGCTCGGTACGCGCTTCCAGCAGCTTATTCAGCGGCTCAACGTTGCGCGCCACGGCATCTGGCGAGAAGTCTTCCATGCTGTTAAAGGTAAGATCGATATTCAGACGGCCTTCGCCGGTCAGCGTATTGTCGGCCTGAAAAGCCACGCGGGGCTTCAGCGCCTTCATACGCTCATCGAAATTATCGATGTCGATCTCCATGAATTTTCGCTCATCGACGGCGGGCAGGCCTTCGACCGGCTTGCCGACCAGATCTGCCATGACGCCCATAACGAACGGCAGCTGAATTTTGCGTTCCGCACCATAGATCTCCACGTCGTACTCAATTTGTACGCGCGGCGCGCGGTTACGGGCGATAAACTTCTGCCCACTGGATTTACTGATTGCCATGGTGTTCTCCATTGGTATGCGCGGTAAAAAGGGTGAACGCCGGGGTTATCCGTCGCGGCGTCCGAAAATGTTTTCCAACTGATGAACGCCGTCCGGAGCCAGGTCGCGAATGATGTCCATAAAGTCCATTTCGATCATCCGCTGTACGCGGTCGATCATCAGCGGAGCCGGATGGCTTGGCTCATGCTGCACAAAGTACTGCTTTACTTTTTCTAACATCAGTTGTGCATCCGCGCGCGAGGTGGGCTGCGCGCTGCGCCAGTCAACGCCGTGGCTCACCTTCTTTTGCACCGTTCTTTCCGACGTGATGTCCTGCGGTTGGGCGGCAGGTATCAGCGTTGAAAGATCGGTGGCGACGCACGCCTGCGCAACGGTCTGAACAGTTTTCATCAACTGCGTCATTTCAGGCACCCCGGTTTCACCTAAATAGCTGACCAGCGTGGCCTGTATCGTTTGCAAACGCTCACTTATATCCAGCAGAGCCTCAACGCCAGGCTGGCCGCCGCGCGCCAGTTCGTCGATTAAACGCGCGCGCCCGCCCGGATAGTCCGGGCAGTCTGTTTTGCTGCCGTCCAACAGCGCGCAGGCGTCACGCAGCGAAATCTCATCCGAGGCGCTGCGTAGCAACGGCGCCTGACGCACAGCGTTAGTAAGCGCTGACTTATCACCAAGCGCGCCCAGCGCATTGATTCGATAAAAAGGATCGTGATGCCCATCCTCTTCCAGCATCGGCCAGAGCGCCGTCCACCATTGGTTCAGCGCCTGCTCGATCAGCGCAAGCCCGTTAGCGTAACCGGGCAGCCCTTTGAGCTGTGTTCTGGCCCGCGTCAGCGCCAGCATCACCCGCAGATCTTTGGTACGGGTGAGCAGATCGCTCGCCAGCCGCTCCACTTTGTTCCAGTCCGGCGGTTCGGCAGGAATGATGGTTGTGCCAAACTGCTGCTCGGCTTTGCCTTCGCTGGCCTGATCCATCGCCATGTAGTCCGCGTCATATTCCAGATTCTCGCCGCAGGGGCGGTCGTCACTGACCGGTACGAGAAGCGCATCAATATTCATCGTGATTCCTTATTCAAACATCGGCGGGTAGAGGCCGTGCCGCCCCGGTTTAGCCCCTGCCGCCGGGTCGAACAACATGGTAAAGAGCTGGCTGGTAAAGTTGCCGCTGTGAATGTGGGTATAAAGCGGATAGCCGTCGGTCTGATTCGTCCACCAGAAGCTGGTTGGTCGCTGCGGATCGAAGCTCTCGCACGCCTGCCGCCAGCTCAGCGTGCAGGGTTGATCGACGGGGCCGATGACCTCGAGAATTTCCGAACGCTGCGCATCGGAAGGCACCTGTGGCGTGGGAACCGACAGCAATGCCTCGTCTAACCGCGTGGCGGAATAGCCTTCGCGCACCGCCTGTATCAATACGCGCCCCAGTTGTTGATACCATTCTCCGGCCATCGACAGCTGCGAATGCGCCCAGCTCTGCGGCGAAAAGGTCATCAGCGCGCAGACCGGATACTGCCGCCCGACGCTGTCACGCGCAGGAAGCAGACAGCCCATCTGCACCAGCTGGCTGCCGAGCATCGGCGGTACGATAAAATTCCAGACGGGCGCACTGCTGAACTTTTGTTCGCTGTCGGGGCGCTGCTCTTCGTTCTGTTGCCAGTTAAGTAACCCTACCTGAAACCAGTGGGTCCACTGCTGCCAGATGGCATCAGGAAAACGGCGCTTTAAGAAATCGCCGGCACTGGGCAATTTTCCATACCAGCCAATCGCGGGCGTCTGGCTCATCATCATTTCCTTGCAGTTATGGGCATGAGAACCCGGGAAGCTGAAACGGGTTGCGAATACTGTTCGGGGTGAATTCCAGCACCACGCGGTGGCCGTTGACGTTAAATGTCGCCTGACGGCTGAGGCTGCCTGCGCCGCGTGCTTGTTGGGCGCGATCAAAGAAACGGTTCAGCGCCCAGGCGCCGTTGGTTACCAGCGTTGCGGTCGTGCCATCGGCCAGACCGAGCTGCATTCTCACCTGACTGGTGCCGCCCGGCCCCGGCCAGTTCATCAGCTGTACCGCCTGCGGCCCGTGGCTGTAGCGCAACAGCTGACCATCAACGTCCAGCGAAAGCGTGAGAATATTGTTATCCATCTGCACCGTGCGTACCGTCACGCGAAACGCGGGCGAGGCGGCGCCGTTGGCGAAAAAAGCGTCGCGAATGCTTTGCGCCTGCTGAAACGGTCGCAGCACGCTTTCGCCGCCGGGCAGCGTTTTGCCATCGATGCCTGGGGTAAAGCGCCAGTTCGCCTGGGTGGTATCGACCTTGTTCGCCAGGTTATCGCGAAAGAAGCTGTCCATCAGGCCAGTGCCTGGCGCAAACATGCGCGCCAGGTCGTCCGGCGTCACTTCCGCGCGGCCGTTGCGCGAAAGCGGATAGCGTCCGGCAATCGCCTGGCGGCAGAAGCTGCCGACTTCCATGTTGATGCGCTTGCGCACGTTATCAAGATCGCGGCGCTGCGTGTCGCTGCTGGCGCCCACCGCCATGCTGGTGAACATGTTTTGCAGCGCGCCCGGCAGCCGTCCCGCGCTGGCCTGAAGACGGCTGATCGCATCGCCGGCAGGCGGCGGCATACCGCTGTTTGCCGCGTCCTGCACCGCTGTCAGATAGCGATAGAGATCGTCGATCTGCTTCAGGAAATCATCAAAGGCGATGGTTTTTCCGCCTTTTTCCAGCGGCTGCGCCAGCTCGATGATCGGCGAAAAGTGAGCAGTTACTGACTGTTCAGGCGCCTGCTGCTGGCCGGTATCGGTCGTGTTCTGTCGGGAACGGAACAGCGCGTCGAGCGTATTGCTTGCCATGCTGCCGGTCTTGTTTTCCGCCTGGGTTTTGTCGTCCACAGGCACTGTTTTTTCCAGTACCAGATAGTGACTGAGGTTAATCACCAGCTTGCGCAGCGGCGAGTTGCTGCCGGAAAGGAGGCGCGCAGCGTTGATGCGCTGGGAAAGATCCGCGCTGCTGTTCAGTTGAATATCCTGTAACAGCGCATCCCATTGCCGCATGTAATCGGCCATGTAGAGTTGACGCACGGCGAGGTCGGTCTGCGCTTTGGTTTCGCCGCCAACCTGTCCGCCCAGCACCCAGCGATCGTCGTCGTGCAGTGCCGCCGTCACGCTGTCGATATTCTTATCAAAACTGTTCCAGTAGCCTTCCGGCGTGAACAGACCGGGAATGCCGTCGCCGATGGATTTACCGCTTTTGCGCGCCAGCACCAGCTCGCTCTGCGGGCCGCCCAGCGAAGCCAGCGATACCGGTTTCAGGCTTTCATCCCTTTGTAGCAGGCGCCTGAGGCGTCCGTAGACCCGCTGCGACAGCGGCATCTGATTAATCAGCGCCTGCTCGCGCTTTACCAGCGCATCATCCCGCGCGTAAGGGGACGCCTGGATCTGCGTCTCCAGCAGCTGCATCAGGTGCCATTCGAGCTGTTTGGTCTGCTCACGCGTCACGTTCTGCGGCTGATTGCGCTGGATATTGAGCATCACCCACGCATGCAGAAATTTGCCGTCGTAATGCTTCGGTTGATAAAGCATCTGGTAAGCCTTCAGCGCTTCGTAGCTGTAATCCGCATCGCTGCCGTTGTCGTTACGCAGCCAGGTGGTGATCATCCTGGCAACCTGCGGCATCAGTAACTGTTGCAGTGATTTCTGATACAGCGCCTGGGTGGCGTCGGTCACCTCCACGCCGCGATACAGCCCCATGCGCCGGGTGATCGGCGGATCGTTCAGATCGAAATCGTCGCTTTCAGGGAGTTTCACCACGCCGTTGAGGAAGGGAAGTAGCGCATAGAGATCGCTCAGATCGCCGGCCTCCAGGTTGCGGCTCAGTTGCACCACCTTCGGCACTTTCGCATTCACGGCGTGCAGATAGGCTTTATTGTTACGGAAGCTGGTTGTCCATAGCAGCGCCGCGATCACCAGCACCGCCGCCAGCAGCAGATAGCCCGACCACAGCACCGCGCGGTTGCGCAGTTCCCACCAGCGGTTACTGCCCGCCAGGCCCGCTTCCTGAAAGATGACATTTTGCAGCAGATCTTTAAGGAAAAAACTCTGGCCTTTGTTGGCCGGGATCGGAGCCTCTTTGTTGACGTTGTTCCAGTTGCCGCTGGTGCCGCTTTCGGTATCAGGGAGCTGTAGCGCACGGCTCAGCTCGCCCATAACCCGGTCAAACGGCAGGCCTTCCTGCGTGCCGCTGGCAAAGTAGATACCGCGCGGCGAAAACTGCGTTTCAAAGTTGGAACGGGCAAACACCGTATCAAGGTAGTCATGAAGCAGCGGGCGGAGCGCGGCAAACTCCTGCGGGAAGAGATAGCTCTCTGCGCGCGCCCGGGCGTCGCTCTCCTGAAGCAGCGTGTCCGGCAGTCCGGCGTCCAGCCGCTGCTGAAGGAGCGCGAACTCCTGGGTGAAGGTGCTTAACAGGTCAAAATCCGCATGCTTCGAGCGCTCCCACGGAAAGGTGAAGCCCCACACCTGGTCGCGCTGCGCTTTATCGAACTTTGCAAAATAGGCGCGAAAGCCCTTCAGCAGATCGGTTTTCGTTACCAGCACGTAGACCGGAAAGCGAATGCCGAGTTGTTCGTGCAGCTCAGTCAGCCGCTGGCGCAGCGAAATCGCCTGCTGCTGCGACGTTTCTGCGGATTGGGTGAGCAGATCGGATACGCTGATAGTGACGATCACGCCATTGATCGGCTGACGCCCGCGGTATTTGCGCAGCAGGCCGATAAAATTGTTCCACTCGCCCGCGTCCTGCTGTTCTTCACTTTGCTGCATGGTGTAGCGGCCTGCGGTATCCAGCAGCACCGCTTCATTGGTGAACCACCAGTCGCAGTTGCGCGTTCCACCTATACCGCGTAGCGCCGCCTTGCCAAAGCGGTCGGCAAGCGGAAACTGAAGCCCGGAGTTAACCAGCGCGGTGGTTTTGCCCGCGCCGGGCGCGCCAATGATCACGTACCAGGGAAGCTGATAGAGATACTGGCGACTGAAGCGTTGCGTCCAGCGGCGGTTGCCTGCACGGCTGAAATGCGCTTTTTTCAGCAGATCTGACGCTTCGGAGAAGCGCTCGGCCAGCACCCGATCCTCATTGGTCAGGCGTTTGCGATCGGGATCGGCGCTCTCTTCTGAGGTGGATTTCAGGCTGCCCATCAGCTTGCGGTTGAGCCAGGCGTTGTAGAGTCGCGGCACAAGATTACTCACACCCCAGACGATATAGAGCAGCGCGATACTGATTTGACGGTTGACTTCCGGTTCGAGCGGACGTGAATCGACAATGGAAAACACCGGCCCGATCACCCAGATGATGAAGGAGAGCGCGGTGATACCGACAAATCCCCACATCAGCCGGTTAGTCATAATGGCGAAAAAAATATTCAGCATCCGTTAATTTCCTTGCTGCAAGCCGTTGATCTCCGCACGCGTATTCTGCGGAGAAACTAACAGCGTGATGTCCACCCGGCGGTTGCGCGCGCGGTTTTCCGCCGTGGTGTTGGGCACCAGCGGATTGGTTTCGCCTCGTCCTTCCGCCTTCACGCGCTGCGGCTGGCTCAGATGCTGTTGCAGCCGCTCCTGTACCGACTGCGCACGCGCGAGGGAAAGTTCATAATTGGAGGCGAAGCGGGCGCTGCGGATCGGCACATTGTCGCTGTAGCCCACCACCAGAATACGGCCGTTAACGTTGTTCATCGCCTGGGCAATGCGATCAAGCACCTGCTCATAGCGCCCGCGTACGGCGGTCGAGCCGGAGGTGAACAGGCCATCGCCCTTCAGCGTCACCACGCTGCGATCGGCTTCATCGCGAACCGCCACCAATCCCTGCTCAATTTCAGGGCGTAAAAAGGCCTTCAGGTTGAGCGCAGCCGGCGGCGGCGGTGCCGGGTTATTGATGGTCACTTCCGGCAGCGGCGTTTGATAAACGGCGGCCAGCACCGGACTGGTCGCGTCGCCGAGACGCCAGTTGAGCAGGATGTAAAACAGACAGGCGAGGAAACCAACCAGCGCGGCGCAGGCCCACAGCGGCACGACTGGTCGCCACAGTTTGCGCATAACGGGATGATCTTCCGGATGGGGAGAGAGCGGCGGCGCGTAACCGCCACGCACGGAGCGGATCATCTGCAACAGACGCTGTTTGATGGTTTCCAACTGGGAGCGACCATTGTCCAGCACGCGGTAGCGGCCTTCAAAACCCAGTTGCAGGCAGTAGTTGATCAGTTCCAGCAGTGCAATCTGCTCGCGCGGATTTTGCGAAAGTTTGGCGAGCAGTTGAAAAAACTTTTCGCCGCCCCAGGTTTCATTATGAAAGGTGACCAGCAGCCCCTGCCCCGGCCAGACGCCGCGGCTGCCCCACGGCGTGAGCGCGGCGGCTTCGTCCAGCGCGGTGCAAAGACAATAGCGTGCGCCAATAATGACCTCATACGGCAGCGACGCCCGCTGGCAGTTCATTTCGAACTGACGGATTTCATCAATCAGTCGCTGGCGCAAACCTGCGGGATCGTCATGAGTGACCGAGTGACGAATTTGTGGAATGGCGTTGAGCAAACCGTTTGCCGCCGCCACCAGCGGATTGCTGCTGCTGGCGCCGGTAAAGAGATCGTTCTGAGTAGCCTGTCGTTCCTGCATCTTTTCTGTTCCCTGCGTCAGGCTGAGTGATTACGAACGGCCCAGAACTCCATGGTCAGGCCAGGGAAGTCGCCGGCGAGATGGAGCGCAAAGGTGCCGGATTTTTCCATCTCCAGCCACAGTTCGCTCCCCTTCTCCAGCTCGAAGTAGCTGTAGCCGACATGCCAGGGAATTTGCGGCGGCGCGGCAGGCATAGCGCGCAGCACCATACCCGGCAGTTGGAGCTGAACCAGATCGCGGATTTTGGTTACCGGCGCCACCTTCATCTGTGCGGGGAAGTGCGTTTGCAACATGTCGCCCGGCACGTTGGCGCGAACGGCCAGTACAAAACCGAAATCGTGCACCATGGAGCTGGTCGGCACCGTCGCCACGTTCAGGCCGTGGGAACGTTCGGTCAGCGGCAGTTGGATCGCGTTCTCTTCCATCACCAGCGACAATCCCTGACGCAGCGTCAGCATCAGTTTGCTGAAGCAGCGCGCCAGGTCGTCATGGTCATAGACCGGCAAGGCATCCGGGGTACGCGACGGCGTGTACGTGGTCAGTTCGCAGGCGAAAGCCAACCAGTGGGCGAAGAGCTTTTCAGGATGGAGCAGCGGCAGATTTTTAAGATGGCTGGCCTGGCCGACGTGGTGGTTAATCAGCGCCAGCAGCATAAAATCGACTAAATCGGCGGTGTTGAAGCGTCCCGGCTGTTGCAGGCGCTGACCGATCTGCTGGCTTCGCTGCATCAGCAGGCCGGCGATATCATTGAGCCAGCTATCGAGCTGCGAATGAGCCCCGCTGTGCAGCATCGGCGGAATGTAGCTGCTGTCGAGCTGTACCTGATTGTCGCTGCGTTTTTCCGCCACGCTGACCACCGCCATCGCCGTCCATTCCGCCGACAGCTCGCTCTCGGGCATCAGCCGCAGGCGTAGTTTACCGAACTGTACCGCCGCCGCGCCGACGGACATGGCGTTGAAGTCGTCCACTTCCTGCTCGAAACTGACGTAGCGCGCGAGGGAGTCGGCTGTTTCGCTAAAGATCACTTCTTCGCGTCCGTTGCGCCGCGCGGGTAGCGCCAGCACGACTTTCTCGCCGATCTGATTGTCGGCAATCTCAATCGGCGGCGGTGCGCCGTTCGCGTCACGAAAAGAGAAAAACGTTCCGTCAGGCAGCAGTCCGCTGGCAGAACTGAGTGCGATTTTCCCCTGTTGCAGCATCCCTTCGTCAATTTCATAATCGAGAAAGCCCCACATCCACGGGCGCTGCGCGCTGCCCCACTGGCGGAGCGCGCTGAGTTGGTAACTTTCTGACTGCTGGAAATGATGCGGGCGCAGAAACATGCCCTCGGTCCAGACCACTTTCTTGGCATTATTCATAATGGCTTCCGTTTACAGTCAATGCTTATTGGCCCACGACGCGCAAACCGCCAATATCGGCGATGATTTCCGCTTTCAGCTCGTCCGTCGAACTCTGCCAGAATTTGTAAAAGCTGGCGCTTCCCGGCGCGGGCAACGGCAGAGAGAGTCGCCATTTTTTCCCGTCAAGCGTTTGATATTCTGCCAGAATGCCGATGTAACGCGCCTCCGGGATGCTTTGTCCGCTCACCGTTTTGTTGAGTTGTCCTGGCATCAGGAAGAACTGTTCGCTGTTAAGCAGGTTGCCGCCCAACAGGGCAGCGGCATTGTTTTGCAACGAATAAAAATCAGCGGACATGAAGTCGGCATCCGACTTCAGCAGCATGACCCTGACTTTGAGCGGCGCAGCATTATTGACCTGCGGGTGAGCCTGAAACATCAGGTTGTATTGAGAAGGATCGCTGTGTGAAGAGGAAGAACAGCCCGTCAACAGGCCGAACGTGATAAGGAAAAGCGCCTGAAGGATCAGGCGCTGAAACAGGTTTATTTTCATCATATTACAGCCATAAGCGCATGTTTATTCTATGATCCAGGTGCCGTTGTTATTGTTCTGGCAGGCCTTGCTGTCGCCATCGACGGCAACACAGGTTTTTTTCGCTGGCGTCCGGGGACGTTTGCGACGCGAATCGGCCTTCACCGTGCTGTCATAAAGATCGCTCTTTACAACCGCACGCAACGGAACATATCCAAGCAGTTGTTCCTGATCCTGCTCCGCAATGGCGAACCAGTTATTTTCAACGCTGCCAAGCACCGTATAGGTTTTGCCGTTCTCCAGATAGCTCACCACCTTGCCGCCAAAGTCTGGCCGCGTCATGACCGACGCGCTATATAACGCGCGATACGCCTCATTCACTGGCGTAAATGTTTTGGGTGGCTGTACAGCATGGCGGTGAGTGAGCTTAACGCCATCAACCGTGCTGGAGACGACAGTGTCATCCGTCATCGGCGGCGGTGGCGTTTTACATCCGGAAACCATCAAAACAAAAAGCAGGCTGAGCGCAATTCGACTATTCACCATGATCCTCATGTAGTTTTAGAGAGTAAAAAAGCGCCGCTCCGGCTGGAGCTTCGCCATAACCATCGCCAGAGGGCAATAGCGTATAAAAAATTTGAAGTGTGAAGGTGCAATGAGACGCATTACGCTATTAATGGGATGAACAGCGCATAAAAACCCCAAGGCATAACATGGCCGAAAGCACGCTTCACAGCACGGAAAGTAAGACCTGTGTTTTTTTGCAGAGAAAAGGTTAAAACCTGGTTGAATGGAGGAAAAACATCAATCCGATTGAATCCTTCCCTGGGTTACTATGGCGTCAGACGCTTAAAAAAACCTGTCACGTCGCTGTCATAGCAGCATCCTGTGCTGAAAAGCGCTAATAAATGTCAGATATATTTATATTAATCGATCAATAACACATGTTGCAAAACATGACACTCAGTAAGTCAACTGCGTAACGGTATCGATTAATCCATATAAATCATACCAGTAAGATATCGCGCAGTGCCATAGCTACCGCACGAGTACGCACGTGACGCACTACGCGATGACAACGCTACAGCTCAATGAGTAATTTCATGCAAGTTTACAGAGTCACGCTGTTTATTCAAGATTGCCGGTAGCACAACAATAAAGTTAAGCGAATTTTAACTGAGAGAAATAAGGTAAATTCTTGTGAATTGGCCCTGAAAATCGCACATTAACCATAATCACACGCTAATTTACCCCTTGCTTTATTTCTCTTTGAGATAAAAATAGAATTTTTTATATTAAGAAATTATATAAGAAGGGCTTAAATATTTCTTTTTGGATACATATTTACAACAACTGAGATATTGAGACAGCCGTCTCCAGAGAAAAATGAGGTTTTTCTTGATATGAAAGCGCCTTTTCAGGATTTAACACCAGAAAATAGCGCCTTAGAGAGGATAAATATTCGGAAAAAGCAAACTTAAGTGATAAGAATCGTTTCCAGTTCTTTCAGCGTTTTTACCTGCCAGGTCGGATGAATTCCCTCTGGCAAAACGCGTCCGTCGGCGTTGAGCCAGCAGGTCGCCAGGCCTGCATTCATGCCGCCCAGAATGTCTGAATCCGGATTATCGCCCACCATCAACACGCGATCGCGGGGTGGGTTTCCCATTTTTTCCAGTGCATAGTTGAATATTGCCGGATGCGGTTTGGCATGCCCAACCTGTTCTGAAATAACCAGCAGATCAAAACAGTCGATAAAGCCGGTACGTTCCAGACGAGCCTGCTGAAGCGCGGTAAAGCCGTTGGTGATGATGCCCATATTGACGCGCCCTTTCAGGCTGTTGATCAGGTTCACCGCGCCCGCAAGCGGAACGCAAACCTCCGCCATCGCCGCCAGGTAACCGCTGTTCAGATCGTGCGGCATCACGTTCAGCCGATCCGCCCATCCCTGAAAGCGCTGATGCTGGAGTTGGAGCGCCGTAATGGCGCCGTTCTGATAATCAACCCACAGCGGTTTATTGATCGCCTGGTAATCGTCGTAATCCTGTGCGGTAAAGGTCACGTCATACTGCTGGAACAGGCGCTGCAAACCGGCAAACGCGTCGAAGTGAAACAGCGTGTCGTCTGCGTCGAAGAGGATCCAGTCCCACTCATTTAACATGTTGATAAACCCTTTTTTTAAATAATCAGCGCCATAATGACGGCGTCTTCCCGACCGTTGGCTGCGGGATAATAGTTGCGGCGCACCGTGACCTCATTGAAATTCAGCCTGGTATAAAGAGCAATAGCCGGATGATTGGAGGCACGGACTTCCAGCCAGAGCGTATGCACATGGCGCTGCGCCAGTGCAGCAATCACATGTTGTAGCAGCTCCTGCCCAAGACCCTGGCGCTGAAAGGCGGGATCAACCGCAAGGTTAAACAGCGTAGCCTCATCCAGCACAATTTGCGTGATGGCGAAAGCCGCTATTTTACCGTCAACGTCCAGCCGATAATTCAGATATCGCTCGCCCTGATTGCTGGCCAGCGTTTGTTCGGTCCACGGGAAGGCATGCGCGCGCTGCTCAATGGCAAATGCGGCCTCAAGATCGTTCTGCGTCAGTAAAGAAATCGGATTCATAGTGGGAAATCTGCTGCCAGAGCGCCTTTTTAGCGTTGGGGTTGTGGTAAAGCTCCGCAAGCGCAGGCGAAGCAATCTGCGAGCCCGCAAGGGGAACCGGCGCGTCAAGGCCAAGGCACCAGCTAACGCAGCGCGTCTCATCGGGCAGCATCGCGAGTTGTTCAGGCGTCAGCACCATTACCTGCGGTTCTTTCACCTGCATTGCACGCAGCACATCACAAAGTAGCGGATCGGAAAGCGGTGGCGGCACGCTGGCAACAATCAGCAGGCGCGTCTCTGACGCAAGCGAGATGGACACCTCGCCCTGAAGCGCGCGCGGACGCCGCAGCGTATACTGCGTAATACCCATTTGCTGTAATAACCGGTCGCGTCTGGAAGACATCGTTTACTTTCTCCGCCCGAATACGTCGCTATGCTAACAAACCCACTGGCCTGCGCCAATAAACCTCTCTCCCCTTCTTGCGTGAAATTTGCGTATAATCGCCGCTCTGATTTTTGAGGAGCCACCCATGTCTGCTTTTACCCCGGCCAGCGAAGTGTTACTGCGCCACAGTGATGAATTTACACAACGCCGCATTCTGTTCGCTGGCGACATGCAGGATGATCTGCCTGCCCGGCTGGAAACCGCGCTGAGCCGGGTGCACACCCAGCAGTACCATCACTGGCAGATCCTGAGCCGCACGCTGGGAGAAAACGCCTGTTTCGGACTGACCGCAACGGCTGACATGGTTGCTGATTGCGATACGCTGATCTACTTCTGGCCTAAGAATAAACCCGAAGCGCAGTTTCAACTGGAAAACCTGCTGTCGCTGATGCCGGTGGGCAGTGAGCTGTTTGTGGTGGGTGAAAACCGCAGCGGCGTCCGCAGCGCAGAGCAGATGGTTGAGTCCTGGGTAACGCTGAATAAAATTGACAGCGCGCGTCGCTGCGGACTTTATCATGGACAGCTTGTTACGCGACCGGGCTTTGACGCAGAGGCGTGGTGGGATGCCTATCCGCTGGGCGCGCTGACCATTAAAACGCTGCCGGGCGTGTTCAGCCGTGACGGGTTGGATGCGGGCAGCAATCTGCTGCTCTCCACGCTGAAGCCGCATACCAAGGGCAAAGTGCTGGATGTCGGCTGCGGCGCGGGCGTGCTCTCGGCGATGCTGGCCAGCTTCTCGCCAAAAGTGCGGTTGACCCTGACCGACGTCAGCGCCGCTGCGGTTGAGGCCAGCCGGGCAACCCTCGCGGTCAATCAGCTTGAGGGCGAGGTTTTTGCCAGCAACGTCTACTCCGAGGTTAATGGCCGTTTTGATATGATCATCTCTAACCCGCCGTTTCACGACGGCATGCAAACCAGCCTGGAGGCGGCGCAGATGCTGATCCGCGGCGCGGCGAAGCATCTGAATATCGGTGGTGAACTGCGTATCGTGGCAAACGCCTTTCTTCCCTATCCGCAGGTGCTGGATGAAACCTTCGGCAACCATGAAATGTTAACGCAAAATGGCCGCTTTAAAGTGTATCGCGCGGTACTGACGCGCAGCGGCAAAAGCGCACGCTGAGCCCGGTGGCAAAGGCGCGGCGAAGGATGTTGCTTTTTGCAGCGATCGCCGCAGAGACACTAAATAATTATTGACCTGTTGCGTAAAACCTCTAGAATGCGCCTCCGTGGTAACAATACAGAATAGCTGTATTGCAGGCAGGCGAAGGTGGCGGAATTGGTAGACGCGCTAGCTTCAGGTGTTAGTGTCTTAACGGACGTGAGGGTTCAAGTCCCTCTCTTCGCACCAAACCACGTTGTTCAAAAAAATCGCTGTGTATGCGCGAAGGTGGCGGAATTGGTAGACGCGCTAGCTTCAGGTGTTAGTGTCTTAACGGACGTGAGGGTTCAAGTCCCTCTCTTCGCACCAACGCAGTGAGATAAGCAAAATATTCAACAAAGATGCGAAGGTGGCGGAATTGGTAGACGCGCTAGCTTCAGGTGTTAGTGTCTTAACGGACGTGAGGGTTCAAGTCCCTCTCTTCGCACCACGTTGAATCTCCCCTCCGCTCTTCCTGCCCGTTCCCTGTGGTCTTCACACCTTTCAAAACGTAGTAAAATTCATCGATATTGCCGCCGCGCCGCCCGCAAGCGCCAGACAGGACGGCAGCAGCAGGTAGTGACGCAATCGTTTATGATAAAGCATCACCACGGTCGCCAACAGCGCAACCGCGATAACCATCCGCCACTCGCGAAAGGTGAGATCCATCAGCATGACCAGTGCGCAAGGCAATACGATACCCCAGGCGCTGTCGAGTCTTTTACCTGATATCATGTTTGTTCCCTCTGGCTCAGATGCCGCACTCTGCTGAGGCAGCAGCCTGATAACCTCACAGTTTAAATGATAATGATTCCCACTAGCATATAAGAACTTTTATCATATTGCAGCAGAATTTCAACGCCATTATCTGAAACTGTGTGCCAGCGGATGACAGTTTTGTGGCGGCGTGATAGATTGAAAACGATTAAATAAAAAACCATATAATAACAGTCTTAAATTATTCACACGAAATGACCTGGCGTATTTCATTCCCGCCCGGCGCAATTTATAGCAGTTGCGAGTAGAACAAAATGAAATTACAAAGCTACGATGAATTGCTTAACAGCAAGCACAGGCTGTCGCTGATGCTATTCCTTTTTCTTAACTCAGCAACGTCACTCTTTTTTATGTTCAGCACCAAAAAAAATATACATCAGCTGTTGACGGCCCCTGAGATTATCATTGCTTCTCTTGGCATAATTATATTGTTTTGGATGCTTTTAAAGCGTTCGGTCAAATTGCCGATATTAAATGTTGTGGCATCTATTAGCGGACTGCTGTGGACCTGGCAAATAGTCCTGAAGCACCCGGAATCTTATTTCGGCGATAGCTTCCTTATTGTCAGTCTGGTGGGCATTTTCTTTATTGGCGCTATCGCGCTGGGCGATTACCTTTCTGCGTTTTGCCTGCATATTACGCCGCCGTCCGCGGCCGTGCTGCTGCTGGATCAGGGCCACAATACGCTACTGATCCTCTTCAGCATCGCGCTGCCGCTGACCGGTCTGACCCTGCACCACATGATGCAGCGGCGACGCGACCACTTCACCCGCCGCCTGATGCGCCAGCTCTATGAAGAGAAGCAGACCTACAGCGACCTGAGCATGCTCGATCCGCTTACCGGTCTTTATAATCGCCGTGGCCTGAAGAACCGTCTGGATAACACGCTGGCCAACCATTCTGGCAGCCATTTTGTGTTGTTGATCGATATCGACAACTTCAAGGCCTATAACGACAACTATGGGCATGCGATGGGCGATCAGGCGCTGGCCCGCGTGTCAGTCGCCATCCGCGATGCGGTGCGTTCGCGCGATATTGTCACCCGCTACGGCGGCGAGGAATTCCTGGTGCTGCTGACGAACGTTAACGCCTCCATTGCCATGAAGCTGGCAGATCGCATTCGCCTCTACGTGCTTAATCTGGCGATCCCTCATCGTTTTAACGAGAGCGTGGCCACGCATGTCACCATCAGCGCCGGGTTTGCGCCGCTGATCAATGATGATTTCGACAGCGCGCTGGTCAATGCCGATCGCGCGCTCTATCTTGCCAAGAGCTGCGGAAGAAATACCATTGTCCCCTATGAAGATATTGCCGGCCAGCTTACTTCTGCGAGTGCGCGTTAACGCCTGACGTATTACCTGAGTAATATTGTCAGGTAATAAGTCTTTTTAATTCAAATTACAAACGGACACGCCGCGTCTCGCTCTGTTTTTACAGAGAATTATTTTACGAATACGATTAGCCAATAAGAATTTCTTTATATTTAAATAAGCCTCCGCTTACTTATTCGAATAACCTCGAATAGCATTTATATTTTTTACATTACGACAATTACCATCAGCATAGTTATGCACATAATATGTTTTTTTCTGCACATTTGCGGTAAATGAAAAGTGTGATCTGTTTAACATTTTATTTATCACTGGCCTTACCCGTTTCTGCTGACGCAAGCCTCAGAAGGCTTGTGCGGCGCGCTGACCTCAGATACAATCAAGAACGATTATCATTTGTTTTTATACTTCGATTCTGGATCCGCTATGTCCATGATTGTCCATCAGGTTGCAGATTACGGCGCGCACCCGCTGATTTTTTTGCAGAGCGATCGTCCGCTGGCGGCATCGCTGCGCGCGCTGTTCAGCGAGCATCGGGACTATTTTCTGGAAACGGTCAAACTGGGCGAAGAAGCGCCGCCGCGCTGCATGACGCTGGCGCGCTGGTCAGAAACGGAAAACTTTACCCGCCTTAACGCGCTTTACGGCGACTTTATCTATCGGGATCATCCCGAAGACGCCCGTGAGAATAAGCCGCTGCAATCACTGTGGGCACAGTGGTATTTTGGGCTGATCCTGCCGCCGATGATGATGGCGCTGCTGCTTGAATCGCGCGCGCTCGACTGCGCGCCGGAGCACTGCCACGTTGCCTTTCATGAAACGGGCCGTCCGGAAACCTTCTGGCTTGACGTGCGGGAGGATGAGGAGGCGCGCTTTCTCAGCCCGCGCCGCCGGATGGATCGCCTGATCCAGCGCCATCTGATCCCGGTGGTGCAGGGCATTGAACGGCACGGCGACATCAACGGCAAGCTCATCTGGAGCAACACCGGCTTCTCCGTCTGGTGGTTCCTGGGTGAACTTGCGCCGCTGCTGGGCGAAAGCCTGCACGCCGAGCTGGAGCATGCCATGTTCTTTTCCAAAACGCTGCTCGACGGTTCGGACAATCCCTTCTATCGCACTATGCTGCCGCGCGACGGTGAAATGCAACGCCGCACCTGCTGCCAGCGCTATCGCCTGCCTGCGGTACAACGCTGCGGCAACTGTACGCTGAAGCCCGTCTGAATGACGGGCCTGCCCTCTGACACCTAACTGGTTGTCTGTCTGAAAACGTTACGCAGGCCGTTCGCCTTTTCCGATGCGGCAGGCGTGACCAGCGCATAGTTATAGTGATTATCGCTCCAGTACTGCGCCATCAAATCGCTTGCCTTGCGCTCGCCGTGCGGCAGCCTGACCGGCTGGATCGGCCGGATATACCACGCCACGCGCATGCCCTGCGGATCCTGATACATCACCAGCGCCGCCGGGCCGTTATTGGTTGCCGTCAGCCGCGCGCCTAACAGCCTGAAGCCAAACTGCTCAAGATTGGGCGGCAGCGAGCCATCGATAAAATAGCGCCTGACCCAGGCGGCCAGCTCGCCGCCCTGCCCGGCGGTGACGTCAAGGCTGGCACCGCCGTCGCGTCCAAAGATCCTGAACGCCTGCACGGCATCCTCCATCGGCAGATGACGCCCGGCAAGCTGCGCATCCTTAAGCTGCCAGCCCGACCAGCCGCCCAGACTGAGCGTCAATACCAGTGCGAAGGCGGTCGCCATTTTCCACTGTCGCTGACGGCGAAGACGCTGACGAAACAGCGCAGGCGGCGGCGTTTCCAGCGTGGGTTGATGCTGGTGTATCGCCAGCCGAAGCTGCCGCGCGTCCTGTCGCCATCCTTCCAGCTCGGCGGCAGTGGCCGGATGCTCCGCCAGCCAGCGCACCACGCGCTGCGTCGTGTCTGCATCCGCCTGACCGTCCAGCCAGGCGTGCAGCTCAGCCTCATCAGGTTGCTGACGTTTCATTTCAGTCTCCTCAGCGCGACAGAGGGCGCGTGTCCTTCCAGATGTTGATGTAACTGTTTACGCGCGCGTGACAGGCGCGACATAACCGTGCCAACAGGAATATTCAGCGCGACCGCCACCTCCTGATAGCTCATGCCCTCCACGCTGACCATCAGCAGTAGCGCACGCGATTCAGGCGCGAGCTGCGCAAACTGCGCCAGGGTATCGTCAGTGATCGCCAGCGCTTCCGCAGAGGGTGCGGTCGCCTCGTCGCCGGTAAAAAAACAAAGGATGCGCTGATAACGCTTTCGCCGCCGTTCACCGTCAATAAACTGCCGATACAGAATGGCAAACAGCCACGCGCGCAGACTCTGCGGCGCCTGCCCACCGCGTCGGCTGCTCAGCGCTTTTGTCAGGCAGGACTGCACCAGATCTTCCGCCTGGGGCGGGTTGCGCGTCAGCCAGAGGGCAAAACGCTGCAAATGGGGCAATACCTCACGTATCTGCTCATCCGATAACGGCGGCATCGTTTTTACCTCCGACGTTTGAATCCGGCCATGCTGCTGAATACGCCATCGCGCAGAAGCAACCCATGCAGCAGCGCCGCGGCCAGGTGAAGCATCACCGTAGCGAACAGCAGCAGCGCGACCCAGGTGTGCAGCGGGCGCAACAGTGCATACAGCGTATTATTGATCGGCACGATGGCCGGTAACAGAAAATCCGGCCCCAGGCTGACAGGATAGCCCGCCGCCGACAACATTGCCCAGCCAATCAGCGGCTGCGCCAGCATCAGCGTATACAGCAGCACGTGCGAAAGGCGCGCCATCATTTTTTGCAACGGCGGCAGCGAGGCCGGCAGCGGCGGCGTTGGCGTGGTAAAGCGCAGCCACAGACGAACCACCACCAGCAGCAGGATCGCCACGCCAAGCGGTTTATGGATCGCCACCAGCAGCGCGTGCAGCGACGAAACGGTAGAGACCATGGCCACCCCAATAAACAGCATTGCGATAATAGCCGCAGCCATCAGCCAGTGCAGCGCACGCAGCGCCGGATGAAAATGTGTCACCTGTTTCATAAACTTTCTCCCGCCGCGCCGCGCGCTTCTTCATGGGTACGGCGATTGTAGGATTTCGCATAGGCTGACGAGCGCGCGTTAAGCAGCGGATCGTCCGAGGCGGCGATGCCGTCCGGCAAAATCAGCGGATCGTAATTAATATTATTGCAGGGACCGCCCTCCTGCGGCACGGCGCGACGCAGCACCAGCGTGCCTGCGTTCACCGTCTGCCTGTCGGCAGGCCAGGCTTTGCTGGCATCATCGCCCCGGTCGCCTTTCCCGGCGAGGGTGATAATCAGATCCCACGCCAGCGGCCCCTCTGCCAGACGACGGGTTAAGTCACGCTGGAGAAAGTCTTTATCCACTTTCTGTTCGGCGGCGATGGGCTGCCAGCGCTGATGCGGCACCATACTCCAGCGCACCAGATGGCTTTGTCCCGCTTTGTCGATAAAGCGGAAGGCATTGATACTGTTATAGCGATCGACCGCCCAACTGGCTGAAAGCCCGGCCTGTTTCGCCCAGGCCAGAAAAGGCTTTGCTTCAGGGTGTGCGGTCAGAAAGGCCTGCATCTTTTTTGGATCGGGCTTGCCGGTGGCGGGATCGGGTTTCGACGCCAGCAGCTGATCGTAAAAACCCTGCACCGTGGCGACGGGGAAAAACGGCATCGCGTTCATGCCCGTTCGCCACTGCTGGCCGGAAGGCGAAGTAAATTCCAGCGCCAGGCTGCGTACCGGCACGGCGTAATCCGGCGCGTGGGGATTGCCGCCCGCAATGGCGAAGCGACCAGTCACCGGCGTTGTTCCTTCGCCAAAGAGCGCGGCACGAGAAAGCGCGCCTGCGCGGCCGCTTGAGGTAAATTCGCCGATCACGCACAGCCCTTTGGCATGATTACGACGAAAGCCCGATTGCGCGCCGGGTGCTGCCTGGAGCGTATCAACCAACTTATCAGCCGACAGCCGCTGCGGGGTGAGCCAGCCGCCCGCCCACAAGAACAGCAGCGCCAGCAGCAGTGGAATGCCGCCGACCAGCGCCAGGCGGATCAGACGGGAAGATGTTGCGGTGGATGAAGTCATTATCATTGCTCACGATGAGATAAGAACAAACAGAACGAACCAGCCGCAGGTTTATTCCCTCCGGCCAGCACTATTTTTTTCTGTTACACTCGCCGGGCTAACTGACTGACGGGAACCGCACGGTTTGTCGCTGATAAAAATGCATCAGTCACCGGGTCGCTTTGCTGCGTGGCTCGGCCTGTGCGCCATTTTGCTGCTGTTCATTGCGCCTGCGATCTCCAAATCGCTGGCGCTTTCGTCTGCCTCTCATTCAGGCATGATGATGGATGACGACATGCACGAGATGGCAACGATGTCGCCCGCCGAACACGCGCGAATGATGATGGAGCATCCATTATCGATGATGGATGACAGCGCCTGCGGCTATTGTGTGTTGCTGGCCCATTTGCCGCTCGACCTCACCTCGCTTCCTCCGCTCTGGTCAGCGCTTCAGGCGGCACGTCAGCCCGTACCGCCGCGTTTTCAGATCGCCATCCCGCGTATCGTCGCCCACTTTTTCCATCCGCGAGCGCCGCCAACAGAGCGATTTACCGCTTTTTAATCGTCTCTGTTCCCCCGCCGTTGCCACGGCGGGCATCCTGCTTATGCCTGGCGACAGGCGGAGGAAAAAACCATGTCAGAAAAAACGCTGGCGGCGCCCGCGCATGCCGAAAAAAGCCGCAGCGCAATGCTGCCGCTGCTCAAACGCCTGCACTTCTATATTGGGGTATTCATCGCCCCGTTTATTTTTATCGCGGCCCTGACCGGCACGCTCTATGTGCTGACGCCGCAGCTTGAAAACCTTCTCTATGCCGACCAGCTCTACACCTCATCGCGTGGTGCAGCACAGCCGCTCTCAGCACAGATTCAGGCCGCACAGGTTGTTGCCGCGCAGCAGATGAGGGGCGATGCGCCAGTGATTGCGGCGGTAAGGCCGTCGCCCGCGCCGGGTGACACCACGCGCGTGATGTTCACGACCGCAACCTCCGGCCCGTCAGAGAGCACGGCGGTGTTTATCGATCCGGTCACGCTGGCGTCGCACGGCGTGGAGCCGGTGTATGGCACCAGCGGCGTGTTACCGCTGCGTACCTGGCTGGATTACCTGCATCGTAATCTGCTGCTGGGCGACATTGGCCGCAACTACAGCGAGCTGGCCGCCAGCTGGTTGTGGATCGCCGCGCTCGGCGGGCTGTTGCTGTGGGCGACGCAGCGTACCACCTCGCGCGCTCACGGTCGGCAGCGCTACCGTTACTGGCACGGCACGCTGGGACTGGGACTGCTGCTGGGGCTGCTGTTTTTCTCCGCCACCGGTCTCACCTGGTCACGCTGGGCAGGCGATAACATTGCTCTGATGCGGACGCACTTCGGCTGGACGACGCCGGCGGTGAACACCCGTCTGCTGCCGCAGGCGGACGCTGATGAGATGCACACCGACGAACACGCCGGGCATACTATGGCAGAGATGACCGAAAGCGCTGCCGTCACTATCTCGCCAATGCAGTTTGATCGGGTGGTTGCCGCCGCGCGGGCGGCAGGTATTGACGCCGGAAAAATTGAGGTGCGCCCGACGCAGGCGGCAAACAAAGCGTGGACGGTGAGCGAGGTGGACAGGCGCTGGCCGACGCAGGTTGACAGCGCGGCGGTCGATCCGCAGACCTTTGCGGTGGTGGATAAGGTTGAATTCGCGCAGTTCGGCCTGCTGGCGAAGCTGACACGCTGGGGCGTGGATGCGCATATGGGCGTGCTGTTCGGCCTGCCTAACCAGCTGATGCTGGCGGTCTTCGGGCTGGGGCTGTGCGTAACGATCGTGCTGGGTTATCGCCTGTGGTGGCAGCGGCGTCCGGCGGCGGGCGTGCATCCGGCCGATACCCTGCGTCACTGCTGGCGACGGCTTTCATTCGGCGCGCGCCTTGTGGTAATGACTTTTACGCTGGCGCTGGCTCTTTGCCTGCCGGTGATGGGCGCCAGCCTGGTCGTTCTGCTGATAATTGATGCCGTCCGCTGGCGGCGAGCGGTAAGCGTCAGCCGGTAAACCCGCCGCCGCAAGGACGCGGCGGCTGTGCCTCTCATCCCGCCAGCGCGTACTCAATCAGCGAGAGCAGCCGCGCGTTATCCACCGTTTTCAACACGTGGATCGGGCCGCCCGCGGGTGCCTCAATGCCGATGTTCACCCGCAGCGGCGGACGATAACGCCATGACTTCCCGCGCGTCTGGCCGGGGCGGATCTCCACATCCACAAAGTAGTCCGCCGCCGTCGCAATCTGCTGATTCATCAGCCAGGCAACAACCAGCGCGTCGTGGATCCAGCAGCCTGACAAACGACGCGTGTGCATTGAGTAGTCCAGCCACGGACGCAGCGTTTCCACCACGTAGCGGGAGAGCGGCGTCTCCAGGCTGGCGATACGATCCAGATCCGCATGGGTCAACAGCGTTTGCGTGGTGACATCCATCGGCACCAGCGTGATATTCGCGCCGCTGTTCAGCACTGCCTTCGCCGCTTCAGGATCCAGCCCGAAGTTGGTGTCTTTGATAAAGTCATCAAGCGCGAATACGCCGCCCATGATCGCAATCTCCTGCACCGCCTCGGCCATAGCCGGATAGCGTTCCAGCGCCAGCGCCACGTTGGTCAACGGGCCGAGCGCCACCAGCGTAATCTCGCCCGGACTGGCGCAGATACGTTCGCCAATGGCGTCGGCCGCCGTCTTCGCCGGTGCCGTAAAGCGCTGCGGCTGGCGGACGCCGTTCCACAGATGGCTCAGGCCGCTGCTATGGACGCGGTTATCCAGCGCTTCGCGCCAGGGGCCATGCGGTTCAACCAGCGCCTGCCCGGCGCCCTTCAACACCGGCACCGCGAGGCCCAGCCTGTCGATCAAATCCTTCGCCACGTTGAAACCGACCTCTGCGGGCGTGTTGCCCGCCACAATGGTAATCAGCTCCAGCGCAATGCCTGGCGAACCCAGCGCCACCGCGAGGGCCAGCCCGTCGTCCACGTTGGCCCCGGCGATGCCGTTTCCGGGATCGCAATCAATAATGATACGTTTCATTCTTTCCGATCTTTCCTGCCCGACAGCCGCACGACTCGCCTATTTCCAACTGATGTGAAAACTCACACAGCTGCGCCTCATTCTTCGGCGCGGCGAGCATCGCCAGCGCTTTTTTTGCCATCTCGCTGACCGGCTGCCGCACGGTGGTCAGCGAAGGAACGTGAAACGCCGACTGTTCGGTGCCGTTAAAGCAGACCAGCGCGATCTGCGCCGGAACGGTGATATTGTGCTCGGCCAGCGCGCGGATGCAGCCGATGGCCTGGGTTTCATTGGAGGCAAACAGCGCGCGCGGCAGGCGTTCGCCCTTCAGCATCTGTTTCGCCGCGAAGTAGCCGCCTTCCCGCGTGTAGCTCGCCGGAAAAATCCACTCCGGATGCTCCGTGACGCCTGCTTCCGCCAGCGCCTGACGCCAGCCGGAAAGGCGATCCTGCGTGTTGAACATCTCGATCGGGCCACAGATGATGCCCACGTCTTCATAGCCGTGGCTGAGCAGATGGGCGGTGACCTGACGCGCGGCTTCCTGTTCATCCACGCGCAGGATATTGACGTTAAGGTCGGGTTCGACGCGATCCAACATCACCAGCGGCGTACCGCTGGCCTGGATCACATCAATGTAGGGATGGCGGTCAACGCTGTTGTAAAACAGGCCGTCAACCTGCTGGCTGAGCAGATTATTTATCAGTTCCAGCTCGCGCTGACGGCTGTCGCCGGCATCGCCCAGCAGCATCACCATCCCGTTGCGTAGCGCTTCCTGCTGAAGCGCATGGGCAAAAGAGGCAATAAACGCATTGGCGATATTCGGCACCACCAGCCCGTAGGTTTTGGTGGTGCCGGAAGCCAGCGCGCGCGCCAGACTGTTAGGCCGATAGCCGGTTTTTTTGATTGCTTCCAGCACGCGATGACGCGTGGCGTCCGCCACCGGTCGCGGCCCGTTATTGATTACATAGCTGACCACCGCTACGGAGGTGCCTGCTTCGCGGGCCACATCAGCCCGCGTGGTGCGGTTAAGCGTATTTTTTATCAAACGTCGCCCTGTGAATGTCAATGACCGAACCGCGAACCGCATCTGTCCATCGTCAGATAGCATCTTCCGGCGCGTTAAGATCGCGCCCGCGCGTTTCCGGCGCGACAAAGGTTGTCAGAAAACCGATCGCCGCCATGATGGCAAAGTAGGCGGCAATCGCCCACCAGTGCCCGGTCCAGGAGAGCAGCCCGGCCGCGACCAGCGGTGCCGTTCCGCCGGAAAGGATCGATCCCACCTCTTTCGCCGTCGCCATTTTAGTATAGCGGTGGTTGACGCCGAACAGCTCCACGCCCCACGCGGCCTGCACGCCAAAAATACCCAGCGAGGCCAGCCCCATGCCGACAACAATGGTTGAAATCACAATAACCGGCTCACGTGAATCGAGCAGCATAAACGCCGGAAACGCATAGATCATCAGCAGCAGGCAGAAGCCGCGATAGGTTACGCGGCGACCAAAGCGGTCGGACAGCCAGCCGGCAAACGGAATGATCAGGAAGCCCAGCAGCGAAGCAATAAATACTGCCGTGGTGGCAACGGATTTATCCACCGCCAGCACCTTCACCACGTAGCCAATGATAAAACCCTGCGCCAGGTAAGAGGGGCCGTTTTCGCCGATACGCAGGCCAATCATCACCAGAAACGAACGGCTACGCTGCCAGAAACTGCGGGTGTCGCGAGGCTGCGCGAGCGCCTGCTGATGGCGCCGGGCCTCCATTTCCGCTTTTTTACGTTCAAATACCGGCGTCTCTTTCAGATGACGACGGATCCACAGCGCCGCCAGCGCAATCAGTGAGCTACAAAGGAAAGGAATGCGCCAACCCCACTCCTGCAACGACTGCGGCTCCATCTGCACCACCGCCAGCCAGACCAGCGAAGCAATCAGCGTACCGCTGTTCGATCCCAGCGCGATAATGGAGGAAACCAGACCGCGCTTGTTTGCCGGTGCGTATTCGCCCAGCGTAACCGTGCCGCCGGACAATTCTGCCCCGGCGCCAAACCCCTGGCTAAAGCGCAGCAGCACCAGACAGACAGGCGCCCATACGCCGATAGAGGCATAGCCAGGGATCAGACCGATTAACGTGGTGGAGGCGCCCATCAGGATGATGGTGGAGAACATCACTACCCGGCGTCCTTTACGATCGCCGAGCCAGCCAAAGAAAAGCGCGCCAATGGGCCGCGCGATAAAACCGACGGACCAGGTAGCAAAGCTTGAGAGGAGCGCCATCGCCGGAGTGGCTTCAGGAAAGAAAACGTCGCCAAAAATGATGCCGGCCGCCAGACCATAGAGCGCGAAGTCCGCATACTCCATTGCCGTTCCCAGCCAGCAGGAGAGCGTTGCCTGCCAGAAATCCTTGCGCCCTTCCGGGGTGTTCAGACGCTCATCCGCCGCCGAACCTTGCTGAAGCTCGTGTTGTGTGGACATGAAAATTCCATGGTATGAGAGGTTTTTATTTGCCTTCCCTGGCCAGTCCTTTATCAGGAGAGTGCTTCGCCAGTGAGGACGTTATTTTGCTAAGCCAAACTAAAGATCGATATCAAATTCCCTGGTGTTGGAATCCGGCTATTGCCTTCACATCTGTTGGTTTTCATTAACCAATCAACTCTATAACGTGAGGCAACGATGATCTTAGCGAGCTGACAAACGTCAAGCACCGTGAATTTTACAACGTCGACATTGTATCTACGCGCGTAGATATTGCAAGCAATCGTTATTCTTGCCGACAGACGTTGTAAAACCTCTTCAGGCTCAGCGTGCGGTAGTTTACCTCGCCTTATGTTTCAGCATGATGAAAGTGATTGAATCACTGCGTGAAAACAGCGACCTTTCGCGCCGGAGGCGCAGAAAGGATGACGCCTTCAATAGATCGTCGCGTCTGAGGTGATTTAAAGAGAAACAGGCAAGGCCTTAAGAGTCCCGGATATTCGCAGCGTCCGGGTTCTTCTTTACGCTTGATGCTGTCGACGGAGAGGCCGTCGACGTTTATCTGTAAGGAGAGTCCTGTGTCTGAACTCAACGGTAAAATTGTTGCTATCACCGGCGCCAGCAGCGGCATCGGCGAAGCCACGGCACGCGTGTTGGCCGCCAGCGGCGCGCGCGTACTGGTTGGTGCGCGACGCACCGATCGGCTGGAAAAACTGGTCGACGCAATTCGTGAAGCGGGCGGCCACGCCTTTTATAAGGCGCTGGACGTGACTACCCTCGCCAGCATGGAGGATTTCGTTGCCGAGGCGAAGCAGCGTTTCGGCGGGCTGGATGTGATAGTGAATAATGCGGGCGTCATGCCGCTCTCGCCGCTCTCATCGCGCAAGGTTGATGAGTGGAACCGCATGATCGACGTGAATATTCGCGGCGTGCTCCACGGTATCGCTGCGGCTCAGCCGCTGATGGAGGCACAGCAGCACGGTCACATTATTAATATTTCGTCTATCGGCGGGCTGTCGGCTTCACCCACGGCAGCGGTCTACTGCGCCACGAAATTTGCCGTGCGGGCCATTTCAGATGGGCTGCGGCAGGAAACGGATAAACTGCGCGTGACGGTAATTTCGCCCGGCGTGGTGACGTCGGAGTTGGCGGACACTATTTCGGACGCTACCGCGCGCGAAGCAATGAAAAGCTGGCGCAACGTTGCGCTCGAACCTGAAGCGATTGCCCGTGCGGTCGCCTGGGCTATTGGCCAGCCGGACGACGTGGACGTCAGCGAGATGATTATCCGCCCCACCGCCAGCCCGCACTGAGGTTTACGATGCAGCCCGTTCCGCCGATGACACGGCGGGCGAAAGCCGCAGAACCTCTTTCATATAGCGCGCTTCCTGCACCGGACTGCGGCCAAAGAAGCGCTTAAATTCCCGACTGAACTGCGAAGGGCTTTCATAGCCGACATCCACCGCGGCGGCGGCGGCCGAAAAGCCGCCCCGCACCATCAGCAGCCGCGCCTGATGAAGGCGCGTTGACTTCAGATACTGCATCGGCGAGCTTTGCGTGACGGTTTTAAAATGCGCATGAAACACGGCGACGCTCATTCCCACTTCCCGCGCCAGATCCGCCACTTCAAGACGTTCACGATAGCGCGTCTGTAAAATATGTAGCGCGCGTCCCACCTGTGCAAAATAACCCTGCTGGCCCAGCGCCGCCCGTAACATTGCGCCCTGCTCGCCCATCAGCACGCGGTAATAAATCTCGCGTAGCAGGCCCGGCCCCAGAATTTTGCCCTCCTGTGCCGAGCGCAGCACATCAAGCAGGCGCAGCACGCAGTCGCCAAGCGTTTCATCCAGCGCGGTCGAGTGCATGCCCGCAGGTGGACAATCGCGCATCGGCGCGATATCCAGCGAGATAAGCAGATCGGCCAGAGCCTGAAGATCCAGGCGGATCGCCACCGCCAGCATTGGCTCTTCGCTGGAAGCTTCCGTCTGGCTGATAAAAGGCAGCGGCACCGCCACCACCAAAAAGTGTTGGGCATCGTAGAGGTAAACCGCATCGCCAAGAAAACCGCGCTTGCGCCCCTGGCACACGATGACAATCGACGGCTCATAAAGTACCGGCGTGTGCTCCAGCGGCAGATCGGATCGCAAAAAGCGCACGTCGTCGAGCAACGATTGAGTGTAACCATTTTCAGGCGCCAGCTCGCCGATCAGCATTGCCATTTTTTGGCGACGGCTTTCCGCCTGCTGCTCGCGGGTGTTATTACTCATGTGCACTCCTTTCTGGGCTGTCGTCGCGGCGGGGAGAAAAAGATGGCATTTCACCGGGTTACACAGTAAGCCATGATGGTTTAAAAATCAGCAACTGGTTGTTTAACGCTGGATTGCACCATGAAGTTACATTATAATCCTGCGCCGCAGGCCCCTTAGCTCAGTTGGTTAGAGCACGCGACTCATAATCGCTTGGTCACTGGTTCAAGTCCAGTAGGGGCCACCAAATTTTAGCTTTAAAATCATGATATTAAGCCACCTTCGAGGTGGCTTTTTTGTTTTCTGTATTCGCCATTGGCAGCAAAGTGGCAGCAGCTTTTTTTTCTAAAGCTATAAAAAAACCCGCTAAGCGGGTCAAATTCTAAAGCCATAACGCACCTTGCAGCCTCCTGTCGGGATGCGGCGGCACCGGATTTACTTTTGCAGGCTGAGTAATGATAGCTGACACAGTTTCCAGCGATTTAAATGTGCAACTGCAATTTATGTTCTGGCACTGGTTATAACGTTCTTTCGTTTCTTTTGAAATCTGAGTGCTGCTACGCGTATGCGCTGCATTTCCACACACCGGACAATTCATCATTTTTTCAACGCCCCTAATCACAATTGAGATAAATAATACATAAACAAACCATTTTGGGGTAGCTCTTATTCCATTTCAAGCGCGTCTACTTTTACTTCAAGATCAATGCTGGTCGTATAGCCGCTGTCAGCCGTCAGGCTGTGCGTCAGCGTGGTGATAATCCACTCGGCGCCATCAATCGGCTGTTTAAAACCGCTGACCTTCACCGGCATTTCCGTATAGAGATCGGCGCGCCCCCGCGCCAGCTGCAGAGAGAATGAGGCAACGCCGCGTTGCAGTCGCTCCCACTGCGTTTTAGCAGCCCGTTCCGCATTGCTCCGGTTGGCATAGGTGCGGCTCAGCACCAGCACGTTTTCATCAGTGCCAATCAGATAATCTCCCTGTTTCGCCTCCGGTTCCTTTTTCTTCGCCGGGGTTTTGCGCCTGCGTTTCACTTTTGCCACCGGCTTTTTTGCGGGTTCGCGGGTGTGCAGCCAGCTGGCGATCACGCCGGTGTAAGCGTCGCGGTCAGCCAGGGTAAACCGGTGGCTGTCGCCGTCGCGGCGTTGCAGCGTGATAACCGGCAGCGCCTTACCGCTGGCCCGCCTGCCCTGACCCTGACGGATAAACAGCAGGTTGCCCTCCTTGATGCAGGCAGTGGCGCCGCACTGCTGCGCCAGCCGCATCAGAAAGCTGGCGTCTGATTCGTTGGTCTGGTCAAGATGGTCAATCTGCATTTTCGCCATGTCATCACCCAGCGCCGTTTTCAGCTTGTGCCGGCTGGCTATGTCCTTAACCATGTCGCCCACGGTGGTCCGGTGCCATGATTTCTCACGCCTGATGTTCAGCGTTTCGCGAAAATCGGCACTGCGCGCCCGCAACACCAGCCGGTCAGGCGTGCCGGTGTGTTCAATCTCGTCCACGGTGTACGAGCCTTTGACAAAAAGCGCCTCACCCTGCCAGCCCAGTGCCAGCGTGAGAGACACGCCCCGGCGCGGCAGCTGCAGCTGGCCGTCCGCATCATCCAGTTCAACGTCCAGCTGATCCGCCTCAAATCCCCGGTTATCGGTGAGCGTCAGGCTGATAAGCCGCCGCTCAATTTTCTGCGTGATGTCGGCGCCCTCCAGCGTCAGCCTGAACGCCGGGGAATTCTTCTGGCCGTTTATCCACTGTGCGGCCATCATGAGAACAAACCTCCCGCTGCGGCGGTCAGCTTGCCGGCGGCAGTCGCAGCCGCGCCTTTCATGGCCGTCAGCTGGTCGTTCAGGCTGCCGAACATTTCCCCCAGCGATTCATCCGTGCGTTTCAGCGTCAGCGTGAACTCAATCCGCCGGCAGGTGCCGTCGCGGAAAAACTCCGCTTTCGTCTGGCTCAGGCTTTCGATCACGAACATGCCGTAAATGGTGCCGCTGCCTTCAATCAGCGGCCAGGCGCGGCCCAGCTCTGCAATCTGCTCCAGTGCCAGCAGCGACAGCCTGCCGCCGGTGATTTCCGGCAGCAGCACGCCGGATAAGGTCAGCGTGTCGTTATCGGGACCGAGAAACTGCAGGGACGGACGAATGCCCACGCGACCGCTGGCCGGAAAGCGCCAGCTGCGCTGGTGTTGCAGCGCCTGATAAGGCACCGTCTGCAGCATAAAAACAAACAGGCCCAGCGTCATCATCATGCGTCAAATCCTCCCCGGTCGTGGTAACTGCTGCGGGCGCGTGACTGCGCCTGCCGCTCTTTTGCCTCCAGCCTGCGCATGACTTCCGTCACCACGTCCTGCGCATTCTGCCCCGGCTGCTGCACAATAGTGATGGGGGCATGAATGCTGACGGGCGGCGCGTTTACCTGCGCCTGCTGGCGTGGTGCTTCCTGCCGGTAAGCCTGTGCGGGCAGGCTCAAAGGGTGCAGTGGCTTCGCCTCAGCGGTCCCGGCTGCGCCGCCCAGCGTCAGCGCGGCCAGTGCGGCCAGCCTCGCGGTGCGACTACGGCTGGTGATGTGTGCCGGGCCGTTTATAAGCTCCGGGCCGTTTTCGCCCGCGATGCCAAACTGCCCGGACGGAATAAACCCGCCGCTGTCGTACAGACCGGCAAAGCCGGAGGCGGACTGTGGGCTGCGTCCCGGCAGTACCGGCGCGCCGGACTTGTCTCCGCCGGGCTTCAGAAAGTCCGGCAGGTAATCCGTCAGCGAGGTCAGTTTGTTTTTCAACATGTCCCATTTCTGGCTGACGCCCGCCAGCAGGCCGTCAATCATCTGTGAACCTGCCTCCTGAAAGCGGGCGGGCAGCGCCCGGACATCGGCGACAATCTCAGCCCATTTTGTGCTCAGGTAGGTGCGGATGGCGGTCCACACGCTGCTCACTTTGCTGCTGATGGCATCCCACAGCGCGGCGAACTTCGGCCCCAGTGTGTCCCAGTTTTGCCAGATATAGAGCGCAGCGGCAGCAATCAGGCCGATAATGGCCAGAATGGGATTGGCGTACATCAGCCGCCCCAGCCACAAAACACCGTTGCCCACGATACCCATTGCTCCACGAATCAGGCCGAATGCACTGACGGCTTTGATGCCCAACACCCCACAGCTCATGCGCAGCAATGCCAGCGGGCCGAGGATGGCCGACGCTGCCAGCGACAGCGCGCCAAGTGCCGTGGCAGCAATAACAAACACTGCCGCCAGCTTAAACAGCCCTGCCGTCAGTTGCGGGTGCTGCTTCACAAACGCACCGAGTTTACCGGCCAGATCGCCGAGCCAGTCGGCCAGCTGTTTCAGCGCGGGCGCAACGGTTTCGCCGATGGCGGCCATTGAGTTAGTAAATGATCCAGTCGCCGCTTCCCACTTGTTGCCAAGGGTATTCAGCGAGGCATCCACCCTTTCGCGCAGCGATGCCTGATTCTCCAGCTTTGCGGCCGTTTCCCGGTAACCATCAATGCCCTTGCTGATCAGTATGTTCAACACCTGCAGCGTCTCTGCATCGTCGCCAAACATATCCTTCAGCGTGGTCAGGCGTTGCTGCGTGGTTAATTTTTTCAGTTGCGCCAGTTGCCGATACATCCTGTCGATACCGCCAAATTCACCTTTACCATTGGTGAAGTCAAAGCTTACGCCGCTTACTTTCAGATCCTGATTAACGCCCTTAATCTTGTCCGCGTTCATCATTCCCTGAAAAACCTTGCGGTATGCATTCCCCGCTGACTCGCCCGCCATGCTCGACTGATCGGCCATTACCAGCAACGGCGCAAACGTTTTAGCGGCATCAAGTCCTTTCATTTTGATGATGTCCATCGCGCTGCCAATTTTTGCGTACCCCTGCAGCATGTTGTTCGGGTCCACGCCTGCATAAAATCCCTTCTGAATGATGTCAGTCAGCCGCATCATGTCCTGTTCAGAGGTCTGCGTGGCATCCTGCAACTTCGCCGCAAACTCCGCCGCGTCGGTTGGTGCCATTTTCAACTGTACGCCGAGATAAGCTGTTGCCTCTCCCAGCCCGCCCAAGATCACCTGCGCGCTCATACCCTGGCGGCGCAGCATGGTCATCATGTTCTGAAAGTCCGCCGTGGTGCCGGGCAGTTTGTCGCCAAGGCTCACGGCCAGCCGGTTGATTTTTTCAAACTCCGGCGCGACCTTTGCACCCGGCCCCATAAGCGAGGCGGCAAGCTGCGTGGACGCGTCCTCTGACTCTGAATAAGCACGCACCGGCACCATCATGGTCATACCGGTGGTCACGCCGGTTGCCAACATACCCGCCCCGTTTCCGGCCAGGCTGTTGCGCAGGCTCATGGTTTTTTCATGCCGTGCCCGGATAGCGCTCAGTTTCTGCTGGCGTTCACCCAGCTTTCTCAGCTCAGCCTGCTGACGCGCAATCGCTGCGCTGGCCCCGTTCGCATCCGCGCGCAGGCGTCGCTGCGCGGCGCTCAGTTGCTTCGTATCGATCCCCGCTGCGTTAAGCGCCTCACGCTGGCGCTGTACTGACAGGCGCAGCCCGTTATAAGTCCGCTGTAATTCGCCCGCCCGGCTTTTTGCCTGCGCCAGCAGCTTCGCCTGCTGCGCCGTGGGCCGGTTCGTGGCGGCAAACTGCGTTGCCAGCTGCGCGGCTTCCTGTCGGGCAGCGGCCAGATTCTTTTCCGTAATGGCAAGTTGCGAGCGCGTTTTACGAAAGCCGTCAATGCGTCCGGCCTGTTCGTTGAGGGATTTCAGGCCGTCTTTGCTGGCCTTCAGCGCGGCGGCCAGCTCCTTTGAGCCAGCCTGTGCATTTTTGAAAGGGCGGGTTATTTTATCCACCGCGTTAAGCACCACCTGCAAACGCAGGTTTGTATTACTCATCGTCACCGGCTCCGCTGCGTAAAACCGCCCTGTGCCGCCACTCCAGCACCTCCGTCAGTGGCATGTGTTCCGTTGCGGAGGGCGGCCAGTGAAATACAGTGGCGATATCCGCCACCAGATCGTCCACCGTCAGGCCGTCGGGAAATCCGACAGCACCGACTTCGGCAACAAAAAAGTGACCACCTCCACGGACAGCGACAGCAGATCCGCCGGGTCCATTTCGTTGATTTCATGCGGCAGGAGCGCGGGCACTGAAATACGCGGCAGCACAACCATCATCGCGTTTACATCCATATCCATCAGCGCCTGGAGGCGGGTACCGCGCAGGGAGCCGGACTGCGGCTTGCGCAGCATTATGGTGGTGATGGTTTCCTTTCCACGCTGCAAAGGTGTGTCCAGCGTGATGTTTTTTTCCTGCGTTGCCGCGTCAGTTTTCTTTTCCGTCATTTTTCAGTTCCTGAATGAAGTAAGGGACACCGGCAGGGGCTCCCCTGCCGCTGTTATCAGAGGCCGAGCGCGCTACGGTGCGCTTCCATCAGGTCTTTGCCGTCCACGGTGTGGATCATGTTGACCAGATCGATTTCGTAGAGCACCTCGTTATTGATGGTCAGCTTCGCGTAGGTGTTGGTGCCGGACACTTTGGTGGTGCTGGACTCGCCGGTTTTCCACTCACCGGAATCCAGCTCCTTGTGACGCCCGCGAATGACCAGTTCCACCGCCTGGACTTCGCCGGTGTCGTCACGCTGGATCGAACCGGTAAAGCGCAGCTGCACGCCGTCCACGGTTTCAACGCCCATCTGTTTAAACAGCAGTGCCTCGGTGCCACCGATGGTAAATTCTGTATCCAGCGCGCCGTCGTCCAGGCCCATATCAATATCCACCGCACCGGCCATGCCGCCGCCGCGATACTTCTCAAACTTGCGGGTGATTTTGGGCAGGGTCAGCGACTCGACCAGCCCCTGCCAGTTATTACCGGCGTTAAACAGGTTCAGGTGTTTGAGCTTACGGGGTAATGCCATCTGTCTGTCTCCTTATGCGCTGACACGGCTGGCGAAATCGACCAGATACTGATCAGTGATGCGCTGGCGCAGCATCAGGTTTTCCAGCGGCGGCACCGGCGTGTAGTCGTAATCAATAATCAGTTTGCCTGCCTTGAGCGTGTCCCTGTCATTCACGCTGGCATCCAGCCAGCAGTCCGCGCCGGTGAGATAACCCTGACTGACCAGGCTGCGCAATTTCGCACGAATACTTTCGATGATGTCGCGGGCCAGTGACGGATTCAGCGCGCCGTCAACCGCCCACATCTGCGCTTCTGCCATCGTATCGGCCAGCACCTGCGCCGTACGGGTGTAGTTTTCAAAGGCGAAAAGCGGATCGTCACTCAGGCAGCGGGAACCCCAGAAGCGAAAGCCGTCCTGACGGATAAGCGTGGTGATATCGTTCTGGTTCAGCAGGCCCGCATCGGTGGCCGGGTCCTGCAAATCCCAGAACACATCAGCGGAAATACCGGTCACGCCGTTCACGCCGACGTTTGACAGGGTTTTATGCCAGCCGGTTTGTTCATCGATTTTTGCGCGCAGACCGAGCGCGCGGGCGGTGGCATACGCCGTTGCGTCCGCGTTCAGCACGGTGTCAAAGTTGATGAAATCAGGCCAGATAAGCATCCCTTCCCGCTGGCTGAAGTTGTCGCGATAGGCAATGACGTCCTCCACCGTTTTACAGCCGTACGCCGCCAGATAGGCGAAGCCGCGCAGACTCTGCGCGACGGACAACAACTCCGTTGCCACCGCCTTTGTGTCGTGACCGGGTACGCCAAGGATGCGGGGTTTCACCCCCAGCTGCGCCTGCGCGGCCAGCAGCGCTTTCATGCCGGTGCGTTTACCTTCGGCGGTGACGCCGCCGATGATGTTGGACGTGGTTTCTGCTTCACTTTCACCCTGCGCCACGCGCACAACGACGGTGACCGGTTTTGCCTGGTCAGCAATCGCATCCAGCGCGCGCGCAAGCGTGCCGGACTCGCCTGCTTTGCCGCTGGCGGTCAGTACATCGGTAAGTAAAACGGGTTTATTCAGCGGAAAGGTGGCCGTGTCGGCATCGTCTGCGGTACAGACCATGCCGACGACAGCGGTGCTTACCGTTGAAATGGAGCGGGTGCCTTCGTTAATTTCGGTAACGCGCACGCCGTGGTGATAATCCTGCGCCATGTAGCAAATCTCCTGTTAAGGGGTTTTGCTATGGTGAAATGAGACGGCTTCCGGTGCACCCGGCAGACATTGTGCAGGGAATGGCACAAGGCAACCCGGCAATCAGGCCTGGCTGCCGTGTCGTATGAATGATTATTTCACGTGTGATGTGTCGATTTTTTCAAGTGCCGGTTCGCCAGCCTCATTGACGGCCAGCGCCATTCCATCAGGCAGATAATCATATGTAAAAAACCAGTGATCGTCGGGCAGTCCGGTCGCCTGCGACGTGTCATGCAGGCCGGGGATAACTTCTGTCAGGGTTACCGGATTAAACAGGCGCATAGCTGGCACTCCATAGAAAACCATTCGCAGGCACCACCCCATTGGTAGAACGCTGACGGATTGAAAATCCTGTCCGCGAGATGGACGAGGCAATGAGGATGGTCTGGTGAATGTTAGACGTGTTACCCGGATCACTTGAAATCATGTCAGTGATCTGGATTGTTGGAGATTTGCTGCCGGGCAGCTGGATCGGGTACGTGATGGTTAACACTCCGGACACCGGCGCACCGCTGGAACCGGACATAATAATGGTGCCGTCGTTCCAGATTTCAAACGTGCCGTTCACATTCCTGCCACGGTTAATCACATACTTCGCATCACCCAGTCCGATATTGGCGATAAACGCTGATACGTCGGCAATATCCGCGCCATTTTTGGCAATGTCCATTTTTCCGGCCAGCCTGTTGAGCATCGTTGCAGAGAAGGCCGGATCGTTGTCCAGCGCCTCAGCAATTTCTTTCAGCGTGTCCAGTGTCGCCGGTGCACTCCCGGCGAGTGCCGCAAGGGCTGCACTCACAAATGCCGTGGTGGCGAGCTGCGTTGAGCTGTTACCGGCAGCAGGCGTTGGCGCCTCTGGCGTGCCGGTGAATGTCGGGCTGGCCTTCGGCGCATACTGCGTGTGCGGATCTGCGGCTTTCAGATGCGCCGCCATCAGGCTGTCAGCATATGTCTTCACCTCGATCACTTTTTCATCCACATACTGGCGCGTTGCCAGTACCACGGACGGGTCTACTTTCAGCGTGACAGCGTCGGTGCTGCTGACAATAATCAGCATTCGCAGACGCTGTGTGCGTCCGCTGCCTTCCTGCAGCTGCGGCTTATAGGTTTCAGCGGTATTGCACACGGCAATCAGCGTGCCGTCCGCATCGAAAAGGCCCATTTCCCTGATCCAGAATCCACCTTCTGTTTCAGGGATAACCTGCTCAGCAATAATCTGGCTGTTGTTGGCCGCATCAACGGTGAGCGAGTTAAGCGCCGCGCGCCTGACCTCGTTAACCAGTTTCGTCTGTGCGGCGTTTGGCGTCGGCAGCGTGCCGCCACCGTCGCCAACGGCCATGTGCGTGATGTCCAGTCTTATGCCGAGTGAGACGGCATTGGCAATTTTTGCCGCGCCGAGATTCGTCACGATTGCATAAAATTTTTGTGTCATGGTCCCACTTCCAGCAGATCGAGTATGTGAACCGCCGCGCCCGCGTAAGACTGGCCGCTGACGGAGATAACATCAGGTGTGTACGGGTAAACGGTGAGATCGTCACCGTCATAACTGGCGGCGCCGGTAAAAAACTGGCCACTGCTCTGCAGGTTGATGGACATTCCCAGCATATGGCGGCTGCACGGGCGCGCGTCGCTTATCAGGCGTTCCAGCTCCTGATAAGTTTCTTCCGTGATGCCCTGGTCCTGTACGCCAATATCCAGCCGGAACGTACCCGGCGCCTCGCCGGTCTGCCACCACTCAAGGATGCGGATCATAAAGCCGAACGGCTCCACCACGCGGCGGATGGCGCTGGTCGTGCCTTTGTGCTGATGGATATAAAACGCGTCCTGTACGACGCGCCGCTTGACGCTTTCAGCCCAACTTTCATCCCAGCGGTCAACCGAGAAGGCCCAGGCGAGATACGGCAGAAAGGATACCGGACACGCTGCCGGACTCCACAGCGCACGCAGCGGCACATCCAGCCCGGACAGGTCACTGCATGCGGCTGCCAGCCTGCGCTCGAGCGCTGACGAACCCGGCGGTAAAAGGCGATCCGTCTCACTCATACGATCACCCCGACATCATCCGCCACCGTTACCTGCGTGCCGGTGCAGTGGCCCGCCTGCGTGCGGTCCATGATGATGTCGCTGGCCGGTTCAATGATTTCCACCCAGTCCACCCCGGCCACACGCAGCACGGCGCCGTAAGAATCCTGACGAATGCTGCGGCCCAGCCGGTTTTGCTCCGTGAGGTAAGCCGCCAGCGCGTCATTTGCTGCCGCCAGACACGGACCGGCCATCACGCCGTCAAAGAGGTGCAGCCTGGCTTCCACGCGATACGGGAAAATCGTCGCCCCCTGCACTGTCACGCGGTCAGCGACGGGGCGCACGCTTTCATCGTTCAGCGCCTTGTCCACTACGGCCAGCAGATCAGCCGGTGGCGTACCGTCGTTCTCCCGGCCAAGCACAGTGATCAGCACTTCCGCCGGAGCGGGGCTGGTCGCGGACACATCAGAAACGCGCCCGTCCGCACTTTTGGCGCGGAACTCATAGGCCGCCTTTGGCCCGGCCATGCTCAGCCCTTCAAATGCATCCGGCACCCGCAGACGCAGGGCGTCGTCCGTTTCCATCACCGCGTCAACCGGCGGAACGGCTTCGGTGTCAGCAGGCGTCACCACCAGGCGACTCAGGTTGTAATTGGCGGCGAGCTGGTCCAGATCGCTGCCGAGTGCATAGGCCACCATCACCGCCTGCGCGGCCTCATTGATGCGCTGGCGCAGCAGGATTTCACGGTACGTACTCTCCTGCAACAGCTTGACGACCGGCTCCGACTCCAGCGCGAGCGTGCGCCTCACCGCGTCCTGCTGGTCTGCCGGATAAAGCGCAATAAACGCTGTTTTGCGTTCCGTCAGTAAAGATTCAAAATCCGGCACCTCCACCACTTCCGGCGCCGGCAGCTGTGAGAGATCAATTACCGCCACTGTTTCCTCCCGTTGAGACGTTCATGGCAAGCGGCGAGCCGTCCGCACGCTGGCCGGACAGGTCCACCTGCAGCGACCCGTCATAGTTCCGCTTTATCTGAATGGCACTCAGCTTAATGCGCGGTTCCCAGCGGCTCAGCGCAGAGTAGATAGCGGCCATCAGTTGCAGATTCAGCGCGTCGTTCTGCGGCTGGTCCGTCAGTGCAAACAGCAAAGAGCCATATTCCCGGCGCGCAAGGCGGCTTCCCTGTGGGGTTAGCAGAATGTCGCGCACGGACTGCCGAATATGATCGGTGTCCGTCAACGCCTGGCCGGTCTGCTGATTCATGCCGAGATACATCACTGCGGGCCTCCTGACACATCGACACCGAATTTCACGCCGCCATGTTTGTGCGCGTCCAGCACAACACCGTTTGAACTCAGTGTGCCGCCGGTCTGGGTTACACTGCCCTTAATGGTCACCGCCGCATTGATGTCGGCCTGCTCGGCGTTGAGCACAAACCGCTGCGTGTTGAGCGTCATGTTTTCCGCACCTTCAATCACGATGTTTTGCACGCCCTTAATCAGCCATAGCTGGCGGGCGGGGTCATATTCAAACCAGCCACCGTCCGGGTATGCGGTGACGCTGCCGTCTTCCGAGTCGGAAGGCGGCGGGAATGTGTCGGAGTAAATCGCGGGCAGCGCAAAGGCAGTTTCGAGGTTGCCGCCGAGGCTCAGCAGCACAACCTGCTCACCCACGGTTGGTTTCCACCATATGCGCGAACTGCCGGCACGCAGCGTCAGCCAGTTGATCCAGTTGGTTTCAAGGTCGCCCGTTTTCACCCGGCACAGCCAGTTAACCTTATCCACTTCCGAGACGGTGCCGGTGCGGATAAGGTTGGTGATAAGGCGCATGATTTCGGTAAGGTTTATATTCATATAAACTAATATGAATATAAATTTTCTTGGCAGGAATACAATCTGGTTGTGCCACTGATGGCACAACCAGATTTTGTACTTATGAATCAGTAAAAAATGTCGAAATCTCAGAAATCCATGGAGGCATAGGAGTTGTAGAAAAGTCCTCTTCCATTAGATAAGCCTTTGCAAAGGCATACTTCATGCCATCTGAATTAAAAAAGTTATCAAGAAGCTGATTATCTTTAGGAGTTAAATTTAAGGCAAAATACGATGATTCATTTCCATTAGATGACTTCCCCTGTACTAATCCCTGAAGATAAGGATGATCAGGGATAAAACCGTTTAATGCTTTCAAAAATGAATTTCCGTTTAAACAGTGCTCTATTTCCGTAGCAGGAGAAACTTTTATAGATTCCATATCTACTAGTTGGGTTTCATTCAGTGAAGAATGATTTATGAGTCTCTTACAGTAAATTACATTGGATTTTATCGTTTCATAACTAACCAATTCGGCATCTGTATCTGACAAAAGAAAAACCTTCCCCTTCATATCCCTTTTAATATCCTCATGAGAAGCTTCGAGATACTTGTATATTTTTTTAACTTCAACAGCACCGCCTACCGGTATTATTCTCAGTCTATGCATCCTTACTAACTCGCTTAAATAATAGGATAAATATTTCTTTTCAGTGGTTCCTTCGCAAATTAACCAATTGTAATGAGGATCAGAAATGGTGCTTGATATGATAGATTGTATAAGATCGTTTATACTTTTTAGCCTAATATCATAAGGCAGTTTAATATTAGCCCCTTTAACTTTCTGCTTTATCTCCTCCCTGTAACTTTCAAGGTCGAGAAGTTCAAAATGATGTTCGCCACTTTCTTTTTCAATAATTGACGTTGTGCAACCACTTTCTATGGTAGGCAAATAACCATACCAATGAGATGTGAAGATTAATTGTTTACAGTTTTTACTGATTTTGTATAATTTCTCGAATTGCTCAAAACAAGCTGACATATGTAATGAACTTTCAGGCTCATCAAGAGCAATAATTAAATCCTTTCCATTTTGATTATGGTTAGTTAAAAATCCGTAGGCAATATCTATTATTGCCCTTTGCTTCTCACCAGAACTTAAAGCAGATATTTCAATCCAAGTTGATGATTTCTTCTTATTTATTTTCCTGACTTTGAAAAATGCCTCTATGATTAAATTGTATACATCTCTTCTTTTTAGTCTGAATTGCTTCCCTCCGCTCATCCTATAGCTATAATCTACTAGTTCGGTTTCTATTTCACTTATGAAGCTAGTTAGGTCATTATTAATTCTATCAATGGTTTCATCCTTTATTTTATCTTTTATTATCTCCTCTAGACTTTCCCCCATTAACTTTTGTATTTCAGTGGTCTCTAATTTAGTAAAGGACTCTGGATCTATATCTTTTGGTATATAGATATATTGATGCTTGTTCTTTAAGAGCACATTTAACTCACCATACCTCTGATTAATTTCCTTTTCTGATACCTTACTGTCTTCATCCATTTCACAACAAATCAATTCAGCAAGAAGCTTACTGTTTAAAATGGATAAATGTAAAGCACCTTCCTTATTAACCCCAATAGGGATTAAATAATAATCATCAAGATCTAAATTTCTTCTTATTTTTTTTATATGAGCTGAAAAGCTGGCATAAAGATACCGGGTTGTAGGAGTAATAGTAATGCCAGCAGATTTATCATTAAAATTCAGCACAAGATCATTTAGCTCTTGAGCTTTATTGCTAAGTTCATCTGGGATATCGTCTCGCTTAATCAGGTACAAAGGGACGATATGTGGCAAAGAAGTTGAATGAGAAGCTTTTCTAAACCCAGCATTTACATTCCAAGTCTTATTGTTTAATAAGCAGTCCAGTGCTTCTAAAACGGAACTTTTTCCAATTCCATTATTACCTATAATTCCGCAAAAATTATCACCACTACTTAATGGGATGTAGTTAGTTCCACTATAAATTTTAAAATATCTTAAAAATAGTCCAACAATCATTTTTTATCTCCAAGAGTAGTATAACAACTGTGATACTACTTATAAAAAAATAATTCATCACTAAAATTTAATTGATAAGGATAAATTAAGATTAAGTGGTCGTAAAAAATTAAATTAACAGATAGAAATACTATTTTGAAATTTTATTTTAGCATTTAAATCCGCATAGTGAAAATTTACATCTCTAATTTTAATGCAAATGGTTTTTATAATATTAAAAAACTTCTTATGCGTAATTTTTAAAAGGTTAAAATAAACAATGACTTAAAATACGTTATCGTATTAATCTTATAAAAAAGTAATTATTTAGGAGGGTTTTGTGATGTTAGTCACAAATGGCTTTATACGGGGATTTTTTTTAAAAAATTGTTAGTGCTCATTAAATTTACATGTTTAATATCAAATGATGATAAATAATTTCAATTGATTTTTGAGCGAATCCTAATAGCGGGCGCTTAGCATATCTTACTTTTTTACCCTTCCGATTCACTTTGTCTCTAAGTCCATAGTGATGTACACGTGCGACACGCTGAACACTCGTATCGAATGCAACTATGGCGCTGTTAGCACTGGCCGTAGCCTTCAGATATTTTGCCGTTTTCAGCTTCATAAACATCCTGCGCTTTATCCGCCCTTTTTTTGTGCGGGCCGTCACCCGGCGCGGCTCCCAGGCAGTGCCGTCCGGGCTGCGCTGTGCGGTGATGTTCTGCTGCTGAATACAGCGCACGTCCCGCGCCAAGTTACGCAACATCTGTTTCCGCTGCGCCGGTTCCAGTTTCGCCAGCAGCGCCGCCAGCCAGGCGTCCACCTCATGCAGTTCACTCATGTGATGACGTCCAGTTTTCTTCCGGCGCATCCGGTTCCGGCACGGCTTCCACCTGCATACTGCCGTTAACCTCGCGCGCGATCACCCGTTCCGTCAGCGTGAGGTTCAGGCTCAAATCGCAGGCACCGTTGCCGAGAATATCCACTTCGAACGTAAACAGCTTTTCCCGCTCACCGGCATTGTGCAGCATGTCCGGCTGGTTATCCCGCAGCCAGAACAGGATCGGCGCCATCAGCAGATTCTGGTCACCGGTGAAATCGGTCACCACCACGTTAAGCGTGTAGCGGTATTCCCATGAGATGGACGCGGCGCCGGTGGCAACCAGTGAGCCGTTATCCACGAACAGGTGCAGCCGGTCCGGGTTTTCCCGGACGTAGGCCACGGATTTATTCAGCGCGTTGCGTAAGGATTGCGGCTTGTTCATTGTCTTTTTCCTGACAGGTCACGATTGTGTCCACCTTGTCCGCACAGCTGGCCCAGGCGGCCTCTGTTTCATCCAGCACGCGAAGCAGGTCGCCGTTACTTTGCGGTGCGGACGGCGGCAGGTGACAACGGGTTATCCGTGGACAGCCAGTCACGGTAAGAGTGACCTCCGGTGATGGCCGGTCTGCTGCGCAGCCGGAAAGCAGTATCAGGCAGAGCGGCAGCAGCCCAGCGGCGGAAGTCTTCATTTTCACGTGTCAGTTCCTCGATCCGGCGCTGGCGCTTTTGCAGCAGTCCGGCGGTGTTTTCGGCAGCGGCATAGAGCCGCATCTGTTCCCGGCTGTTGGTTTGCGTAAGGATGTTCAGGGCCATCAGCTGGCTGTTTTTCCGTGCCAGCTGCGCCTCACGGCTTTTCAGTGCGGCCTTCTGCGTGTCGATTTGCTCCTTAGCGTTACCGAGTCGCCACGACTGCAGGCCCAGCGCGGCCAGCAGCAGTGCCACCATCACCAGCGTGCGCATCATGACGCGGCGCCTTTCAGACACCATGCCAGCTCACGCGCACGCCGGTTTTCCAGCCCCTGACTGACCACGCCGTTAACGTACACCCAGCGCGGCAGCTGCCGGCACGCCTCACGCCAGCGCTTTTCTTTCAGCAGCCTGACCAGCGTTGAGCCGCAGGCGTTGCCGGTGCCGACGTTGAACGCGAACGACACCAGCGCGTCGTATACCGGTTGCGGCATGGTCACCGGCACGCAGCGCGCCAGCGCCGCCTCGATCCTGAGTACGTTACTGATAAAGCCCTGTGCCGCCTGCCGTTCCGTGATGGTTTTCCCCGGCACCACGCCGCGCGTATTGCCGATCCCGTCCGTCCAGACGCCGGCGCTGCACTGGTAAGGTTGCAGGCGACACCCTTCGTAATCGGCAATCAGCGCCAGTCCCTCAACCGACGTCTGCAGCTGCTGAAAGCCCGGCAGCAGCGCCACTATTACCAGCACCGCACCGACGGCACAGCGCTTAACGGTTTGCAGACTCATATTCACTCCGGCTGATTTTTCCGCTGACCAGCAGTTGGAAAGTTTTGCGCCGGTAATACCAGCTCACCAGAAACATTCCCACGCCAAGCACCATGCCCAGCAGCGTGGCAACCTCCTGTAAATCCCATTGCCCCAGCCAGCCCATTACTACCGCCATGCTGTAGGCGATAAAGGCGCTGATACGTTCGGTTGTCATGATTCAGTCCCAAAGCTGAACGGTCTGGACGGTGGCCGCCGGCGCGATGTCCGGCAGCTCAATTTCCAGCCCGTGAGGTAAGACGGGACCGTAAACGGCCAGCCCCGGATTGGCCTGCAGAATCTGCTCCGTCAGTCCCTGCGTTCGCCCGTAATGACGCCAGCAAATCGCGTCCACCGTGTCATGCTGCTGCGCACGCACTTTCATCAGATAAGCTCCACAATGCTGTGTGGTGCATCCCGCACCCGACTGATGGCCCAGCGGGCATCCCGCCATAAATCCCCGGTGGTATCGTTCAGCGCCTCGCCACGCTTCACGCCTGACGCCGTGGCGTCAAAATCCTGATAGCGTTCGTTCAGCACCGCCCGCGTCCAGCACATCACCGCGTTACGGTAGTGGTGTACCCGTTGGCTGTGTCCGGCCAGCTTTTCCGCCGGCACGTCGGCCAGCAGGGCATAGCCCAGCCGCTGCTGATGCTCCCGGAAGCCGTAAAGCTCTGCGTTCACCTCCGCGATGGCGGTCAGTACCACCTGACGCAGGCGGGCGGCGGTCACGGTGCCGTCCAGACGCATTGACTCGCGAAAGTCGGCCAGGCCGATGTCCGGCCAGAAAAAGGTGTTTTCGATAATGTCCGGCGTGTCCGGTGCCTGCTCCGGCGCAACGAATTTCATTGCTGCATTCTCCTGATTAGTCGGGCGGTGGACGGGGGTCAGGTCAGGCTCTGCCTGTCTTCACCCCGTGCCGCCCCGCGCGTTGGCACGTCCGGTTTTCAGCTGGCCTTGCGGATTTTCCGCTCCAACTGCTCAATGTCTTTTTTCACACCGCAGCGCTCGTCAAGCTGCATGGCTTGCTGCAGATGGTTCATCGCAGAAACAGGCTGGCCATCACGCAGTACCAGCCCGATGGATTTGTGCAGGCGCGCGCGTGACTGGTCCGGCATATCCATATCGCCGATCACATCCAGCGTCTGCAGCAGCAGCGCGGCATCAAACGGTACGCCAGCCAGCAAAGCCGCTTTCGCCGCGTCGGCCATTTCCTCGGTGAGCAGCGTCTGCACGTTCCGGTTAAAGCCCGGCGGCATCACCCAGCCGTGGCGCAGGGCATGGCGACCAATCTCCAGCGCACCGGCATAATCACCGGCATCGATCCGCCAGAGCATCACGTACATCAGCACGTCATCCTGCTGTGCGCCATCGGCGGCCAGCACGCCCTCCACCCAGGCGGTATACTTCGGCAGCACTTCAACCTTGATTTCTGCTTTTTTGACCGTGGACTGGATGCCTTTCAGGCGGCGCCGGTCTTCACCCAGCTGCATCAGCATCAGGTCATAGCCGCTGGCATGGCGAACACTGCCGCCCGGACGGGCGGCCTGTTCTGCCTGAATGCGCTGGCGGTGTCGCCGTGCGGGACTCAGGCTCATGCGTTACGCTCCTGTATTTTCGGCGGGGGCGCTGAAATCACCGATTTCGATGTTTTCAATCAGCGCGGCGCAGCGGTAATCCTCAACCACATACGCCTCGTTGACTGATTCAAAGTTTTCGATGCGATCGCGCTTCGGATTGTCGATAACGGAACGGCGGCGGGTTTCTTCCTGCCAGTAGATGGAAAGGTTATCCAGGCGGGTAATCATCACCGCATTCGCCGGGAAGTATGGCGCACGCACCGCCTGAAGCCCGCCCATGCGCTTCTGGCTGATAATGAGATCGGCGGCCAGCTTTTCAGTGTTTGCCTGCTCAGCATTCACCAGCGGGAAATACTTGTCGGACAGCAGCTCACGGCCACAAACCACAACCAGCTCGTCATCGTCCTGGAAAATCGGATCGATCAGTTCGTTCACGGCATCCATCACCAGCGCGTCGAGGTTGGTGTAATCACCACCTTTGCCGACTTTTACCGCGCCTTTAGTGGTTACGCCGTCTTTGGTGCTGCTGCCCATAACGTTATCCGGCGCGTCTTCACGGATTTTTTGCAGCCAGCCTTTGTTGACATCCTGCAGCAGCGGGTTCGCAGTGCGATCTGACGTCTTAGCGCGATGCTCACCGTTAAATCCGATCATGATGCGGTCCAGTGCTTGGCGTTTCACGATGGCATCACGGATGCGCACCTGAAAATCCTGAAACTTGGCCCACATATCCAGCTTGGCGTAGGTCAGCGCGGTATCAAAGTTAGTCTGCTCACACTTATATTCCGCGCCCGCCATTAGCGTCGGATCGGTGGGCACGCGCTCTTTATTCGTGGTGTCCGTGGTGCCGGCAATAGAGCCGCCGACGCCAAGGCCCAGCGTCTGGCCGGACTGTTCAGCCACGCCCATCACGTTAACTTTCGTCAGAAACGCGGCGGACTCCTGAATGCGGTCTTCCAGCGTCTGCGCCACAGACGGTTCCACGCTGAACTTGCTGGACAGGTCAGTTACATCAATACCGTTGAGGCGGGCCAGCTGCGTCAGGTAGGCGTTAAAGGCAAAGCGGGTTTTCTGTTTCATTACGATTGTTGCTCCATCAGCAATTGGTCAGGGTGCCAGCCGGTGCGTCACCACCCGGTGCCCGCTGGCGATAGTCTTTGCGGCTGTCTTCGCGGCTTAGCTGCGTTTTCAGATCGTCAAACGCCGCACGGAAATCCTGCAGCTCACTTTCCAGCGTGCCGGTGCGTTCAGCCTGCGCACTCAGGGCGGCATCGGTGCGCGTGCCGTAGTCCTGCTGCTCCGTGGCAATCAGCTCCACCGCCTGATGCACGTCAGAAAAGCGGGCATCATCGGACTGCTGCTTTTTGCTGAACATTGCCGTTACGCGGGTAAACAGGGACGGTTTCTCTTCCGCCACCTCTTCCAGCTCGATCACGGTTTCCTCTGCGACAGAAAAGAGGTTTGCGGCGTCTTTCTTACGGTTTGCCAGCGGGTTGTGTGCGGCACTGGCGCTGAACACCAGCATTTCAGTACCGAGACTGGCCGGATCGTCCGTGGCCGCCAGCCCCACCAGATAGGCTTTGCCGGTGTCGGCGAATTTCGGACTCACTTCCATTGAGGTGAATAACTTCTGCCACTTCTTCGTCAGCGCCACTAAATCAGGCGTAGGTTCAATTTCGGCGTAGAGCGCCATCTTGCCCGCCAGCGCTCCCTCGGTAATTTCCTCTGCAGCCAGTGCCGTCACCCGGCCATAGCGGCGGAATTCCCCGTCAGACGAATAAGATTTAAGGTGTTCCAGATTAATCAGCGCCGTGTACACCGTCGGGGAGTACGCCGCCGCCATTTCGACCAGCCATTCACGCTGGATTTCGCGTCCGTCCGTGGTGGCACCTTCCACCCCGATGCGAAAACGCTTTGCTTTCACTGCCACTGCCATAGGTCAGGCTCCGTTTAAATAACTCTGTGAGGCCCTATGTTTGCGGCGGCAGGGGTATCGAAACAATGCGCTGGCATTGTGTCTGTAACCACACAATGCGGGGCGGCAGAAAAGCCCGCCGGGTGACCGTATTTTGAGGCCATGAATATGACACCCGCCCCCGACGACCTCGATCCCCGCAGGCAGGCTTTACTGCTGTACTTTCAGGGATACCGCATCGCCCGCATTGCTGAAATGCTGGGAGAGAAACCCGCAACCGTTCACAGCTGGAAGAAGCGCGACAAGTGGGGTGATTACGGCCCGCTGGACCAGATGCAGCTCACCACTGCCGCGCGCTACTGTCAGTTGATCATGAAGGAGACAAAGGAAGGGAGAGACTTCAAGGAAATCGACCTGCTGGCGCGCCAGTCCGAGCGTCACGCCCGCATCGGCAAATTCAGCAACGGCGGCAATGAGGCCGATTTGAATCCGAAGGTGGCGAACCGCAACAGCGGACCGCGCAAGCCGCCGGAAAAAAACGTGTTTTCAGACGAGCAGATCGAAAAGCTGCAGGAGATTTTCCACAGCACAATGTTCGGCTACCAGCGCCAGTGGTGGGAAGCGGGCAATAAACACCGCATCAGAAATCTGCTCAAATCCCGCCAGATCGGCGCAACGTTCTTTTTTGCCCGAGAGGCGCTGATGGATGCACTGACCACCGGGCGCAATCAGATTTTCCTGTCGGCCAGTAAGGCGCAGGCGCACGTCTTCAAACAGTACATCATTGAGTTTGCCCGTGAGGCGGATGTGGATCTGAAAGGCGATCCGATGACGCTTAGCAACGGCGCGTGCCTCTATTTTCTCGGAACCAATGCCCGAACCGCACAGAGTTATCACGGCAACCTCTACCTTGATGAATATTTCTGGATACCGAAATTTCAGGAGCTGCGCAAGGTGGCGTCCGGTATGGCGCTGCACAAGAAATGGCGGCAGACCTACTTTTCCACCCCCTCCAGCCTGACCCACAGCGCCTATCCGTTCTGGTCCGGCGCGCTCTTTAACCGGGGCCGCGCTAAAACGGATCGTGTGGACATCGATCTGACCCACGGCAGTCTGGCACCCGGCCGCTTCTGCGATGACGGCCAGTTCCGCCAGATTGTCACGGTGGAAGATGCGGTACGCGGCGGCTGTAACCTGTTCGACCTCGATCAGCTGCGCCTGGAGTACAGCCCGCCGGAATACCAGAACCTGTTGATGTGCGAATTCGTTGACGACCTCGCGTCCGTGTTCCCGCTGGCCGATCTGCAGGCGTGCATGGTGGACAGTTGGGAAGTGTGGCAGGACTTTGAGGCGCTGGCGCTGCGCCCGTTCGGATGGCGTGAAGTCTGGATCGGTTATGACCCGGCGAAAGGCACGCAGAACGGCGACAGCGCCGGGTGCGTGGTGATTGCGCCGCCCGCCGTACCGGGTGGCAAGTTCCGCATTCTGGAGCGCCACCAGTGGCGCGGGATGGATTTCCGGGCGCAGGCGGACTCCATTAAGCAGCTCACGCAGCAGTATAACGTGACCTATATCGGCATCGACTCCACCGGCGTTGGCCACGGCGTCTATGAGAACGTGAAAACCTTTTTCCCGGCCGTCACCGAGTTTGTCTATAACCCCAACGTCAAAAATGCCCTGGTGCTGAAAGCCTACGACATCATCAGCCACCGGCGGATTGAGTTTGACGCCGGGCACACCGACATTGCGCAGTCCTTTATGGCGATCCGCCGCTCCACCACGGCCAGCGGCAACCGTCCGACCTATGAAGCCAGCCGCAGCGAAGAAGCGAGCCACGCGGATTTAGCCTGGGCAACCATGCACGCGCTCGCACACGAACCGCTGCAGGGCGAAGCGGCACACACCGGCAATATTATGGAGATTTTCTGATGAGTAAACGTAAGAACCGCACCCGCACACAGCCGGGCAGCCAGCCAGCACAGATGGCCCGCAGCGGACCGGCAGCGGAAGCATTCAGCTTCGGTGACCCGGTGCCGGTGCTGGATCGCCGCGAACTGCTGGACTATGTGGAATGCGTGGTTATGGATCGGTGGTATGAGCCGCCGGTGAGCTTCGACGGGCTGGCGCGCACGTTCCGCGCCGCCGTGCATCACAGCTCGCCGATTGCAGTGAAGCGCAACATTCTCACCAGCACATTTATCCCGCACCCATTGTTAAGCCAGCAGGCATTCAGCCGTTTTGTGCAGGATTATCTGGTGTTCGGGAATGCCTATCTGGAAAAGCGCACCAACCGCCTGGGAAATGCCATCGCGCTTGAGCCATCGCTGGCGAAATTCACACGGCGCGGCACGGATCTGGATACCTACTGGTTTGTGCAGTACGGCCTGACCGCCAAGCCGTACCAGTTCACGGAAGGCAGTATCTTTCACCTGATGGAGCCGGATTTAAATCAGGAGATTTACGGCCTGCCGGAATACCTGTCTGCCATCCCGTCGGCACTGCTGAACGAGTCGGCCACGCTGTTCCGCCGGAAGTATTACATCAATGGCAGTCATGCCGGTTTTATTATGTACATGACCGACGCGGCGCAGAGTCAAGAGGATGTAAACAACATCCGCAGCGCGATGAAAAGCGCGAAGGGGCCGGGCAACTTCCGTAATCTGTTTATGTACTCACCGAACGGCAAGAAAGACGGGATTCAGATCATCCCGCTGTCAGAGGTGGCGGCCAAGGATGAATTTCTGAACATTAAAAATGTGTCACGAGACGATATGATGGCCGCGCACCGGGTGCCACCGCAGATGATGGGGATTATTCCGAATAACACAGGTGGGTTTGGCGATGTTGAAAAGGCCAGCCGCGTCTTTGTGCGGAATGAACTAATGCCATTACAGAAACGGCTTCAAGAGCTAAATAACTGGTTGGGCGAGAATATAATTAATTTTGAAAACTATCATTTAGCAAGCGAATAAGGGTAAGCCGCCTTATTGGGCGGCATCTTTTTCATCAATATCGAGATTCTTTGCTTCTGAAATTGACGGAGTGGTCTTTTTAATATCACGTTCAAAGTTATCATTTTCAGAATTACTTCTTTTTAGTCCTGCTCGCTGTAATGCTACATCAATACTTTTATCACTTTTTGCCACAAAATCCCTAAATTTTACTGAATTTAATATCTCCATTAAGGGGGATGAGTGAGTATTTTCCTCAACAAATCGTAATGGTGGTTCTTCTAACCGCGTTAATGCATTACCAAAAAGCCTCTGCGCAAAAGAATCATCCATAGTCACGGCTTCCTTACGGTATCCTTCGTATGCCTTCGATACAGAAGCTTTAAATTCATAGTCTTCAGCAAGACGGAATCTTTGACCAATTTGTTTGGTTGCAAGCCACGCAAACCATAATGGTGCTCCGACGCTTAATAATGCAAGAAATAATTGAACTAGTAATTTAATAGGGGATTCGTTATCGCTTAATAAATACTCCTCCAAAACCTTAAGTCGAAAATAACCTACACCGGCTCCCATGACTAATGCCCCCATTAACCCACCAACCCACCACCTTATGCTTGCATTCAGTTTTTGCGCCTTATCCTGAAAAGCCCCAGCAAGCCCTTTTGTAGTAGTGGTTCTAAAAGCGATTTCGCAACTTTCAATATAAGTTTGAGCTTGATCTTGGTAGGACTGCATATAATCATGTATTTGCTCATGCATTTTCTCAGCCAAATCATAAATATCAGTATGTTTTTTAACTAACTCATCATAATAACTTTCTGATTGGTTCTTATACTCTTCAATCGTCTTGGAATTTAAAGTGGCTTCAGCTTGGAGGTTTTCTAACTCTTCATTCGTTTTGCGAAGGGCTTTGACAGTAGTCGGTAAGCCTTCCGCTGCGTCATAAGCTTCTAAAATTGTTTTAATTTTATTTTCAATGTTACCAGCTTTATCCTTTATCTCTTCTAAGTTATCTTCATATAAAGAAAGCCTGTTAATAACTGCTTTGGGTAATAAGCTTCTATCCTTTAGTGTTTCGAACGAAAATAATTCATTAATTGAGTTGCTAACATAAAACATTGTTAGCAAAAAATTATGTATAGATTGGGATGCAATATTTACATTGGCATTGGTTAAGTTTGGTATGTTTATTTTACAATTCTCTAAGGCTGATAGTATAGAGTCTATAGTGACAATATCATCAGAGGAGGGGATAAACTTTTTAAAACGTGAGGCTTTAGTTTTTAAATCATACATCAGTAAAGCAAGGTCATGAGTGTGTATAGCGGGTAATAATGTCGAGTTCCAAGCTACAAGATCTGCATGAGGAAATTGAAGTTCTTCTACGGATGTATGTATTTGCTCAAGTTTGTCTTTTAGTTCTGCAATCTTTTCGTGCATTAGGAGTACTCCTTGGTAAGGATTCGAGGGTGAGAACTTTCCTAAATTTTAAATGAAAATGAGGCAGAAAGCATCCTCAAACATTGTAGCGCGCGCTCGTACCCCCGCCACGCCTGCGCGCTTAAAGGAGTGGTTTTCATGCGACTGCATGACATAAGCAAAAGCCCGCCAGTACTGGCAGGCTGAGGCATAAATGATCCTTCCGGGATCATGCGAACTCATGCGGCATAGCCATGCACCAATTGCATTTGGCAACGGAGTGAGATTTACGCATCATCAATCCTTCATGTTGGCGTTTTTTACTACTGAGAAGAACTCACTGAGCGGCTATATTCATAATTTTTCACCTTTGCCACTAACTCATCGGTAAGTTCTGAAACCCACTGGATAGCTACGGACTTTTCATCATCACTACATTCGCTGGATGCAACAAGTTTCATAAATAAATCAATACGCTGGAGTTTAACAGACTCCATAAAGTAATCTTGCACGTCTTTCCCCCTATACTTAAGTACTGTATACAAATACAGTATATGAGGTAATTCTTAAAGTGAACAGTTTTTTCACTATCGAGCTAATTTTTTTGCGTTTTAATTCCCAAACGTTCTTGTTTATTCGCCTTTACCTTTTCAGCCAGCAGATTGAAACGGCTCAATATTTCCATCTTCCTGGATATTCCCTTACCCGAATTCAATGGCCGCACTAAGTCGCCGCAGGCCGTGCTACGAAATATTTTTCCGGCTATTTTCATTTGCTGTCCGCCTATAAGGCGCACAGCCAGCCCGCGGCTAATGGTTTCGCAGCACAAGTCTTTTACCTGGCTTATGACATTGTCGCACGCAACCTCGATTTTCTCTGATCGCCTTAATTCGAGATGCCGCTTTTCCGGCTGTTGTGCCCTGATGCGGCTCAGTAAACGCCGCCGTTCTTTGCGGCTCATTCCAGGCAGCTCTGTTTCCCCATAACTTTCCGGGGGGCCTGAATCCTCAGATCTCAAACCTCCCGTACAGTTATTGACAGAACTCCGAGAGGACGCCGGCGCGTCCTTAAGGTCAAAACCAAAATCAACGGCCCGTTTCGGGACAATCTTCCACTGTGCGAGGCGGGTTAAAATCGGCGTATCTGCGCCAATCTCCGTTGCGTAAACGCCTTTAATACGGAAGGTTTCCTCGCCGTATTCGTTCAGATCATTTCCCGGCTGATACCATGTGCGCACGGCCAGATCGTCACGACGGACGAACGGGCCACCCTGCGCGTTAACGTAGGCGGCCCAGTCTCCGGCATCGGCGGCATCATGCGCAGCGGCAAATTCAACACTCAGGCCGTGCGCGGTTTCGCTGTCGTCCATGCGGCGCAGTTCGCGGTAAACCGTAACCGGCGCACCACCAACAAACTGAAACTGCCGGATATGCCACCGTGCAGCCCAGGCAGAAACGGCAGGTGCGGTTTCTTTCAGCTCTTTACCGCTTTCATCGTCCAGTTCACCATCCAGCGCGTACCCGTCTATGTTTTTGGAAATGTACTTAGCGACGTAACCAGTAGCGCTACCTTTTTCGGGATCGATAGCCTCCGCATGAAAGCGCGCCTTACGGGCTTTTTCCGTGGTCAGCTCTGCGGCGTCTTCCTGATAAGCATAATCGCGCAGGATGGCCCGCACCTGCTCTACGTTTTCCGGCAGCATAAACATCAGCATGTGCCAGTGTGGCGTGGCGTCGTGGTGAGGCTCAGCCACGCGAATACCAAAGATGCGAATATCTTCGCGGTGCAGTTTGGCGCGGATGCGCTGCCACATGCCACAGAGATAACGCTGTGTGTCAACCGGGCTGGCCCCGTTCCACTTGCGGTTGCGGTGGCCGGTTTTGATGGTGGCGTGATAGCGCGAGGGCGCGGTGAACGTGTAAAACTCGCCAACGTAGCCCAGTTCATTGCAGATATTCTCAAAGCCGCGAATACGCGTCATCAGCTCACAACGTCGGATCGCCGGATTAGCCACGCTGCCGTCGTATTTCTCAATCAGGCTGATGCGATTGCCGTCTTCGTCTTCCAGCTCCATGCCTTTCAGGAACTCGCGGGTGCGGCGCTTCTGCTCCCGCCATTCCATCACCGTCATTTTGCTGGCGTAAGGGGTATGCTTTTTACTCACGTTAGCCAGGGCAATCTGCAGGTGCTCGCGCCATGAAGCAGCGATTCGACGCAGGCGGCCTTTCCACCATTTTTCTGTCTGCATACGCATGATCGCCGGGGTGACTTCTTCCGGGTCGAACAGGCGGGATGTGACTTTTTCCCATAACGGCGGCGTCTGGCTGAATTCGCGGGTAATGGCTGCGGCGGTCATGTAGAGGCGGTGCGTGTAATGGTAATCAGATTCCTCCCCGGCCTGCGCGTGCGTCTGCACCAGTTCGGCCAGAATGAAGCTGGCTATGTCGCCAGCCAGCAAATCAATATCAGCCCGCGCCATATCAGCCAGGCGGTTAAATCGCTTCATCAGTTCCCACAGCGTGCCGCCGGCGCGTGCGGTTTCAGCATTCTGCGCCAGAATGGCAAATGTGGCGGTAGTCATTTCACCAAGGCGATATTGCGCATTTACACATTCAACACGCGGCAATGTGCGCTCAACAAAGGTCTTTGTTAAGTACGCACTGGCGCGGGCAATGCCCTGTGTTTTTTCAAGCTCACTGGTACGGCGCTTTACATCAATCTGGATCAGCTTCGGCTGTAGCTCCAGCAATTCCTGCGCGTGCGCTAAAGCCGCAATCATCTGACTGCGGCTGCGCATTTCCTCATAGGTAGGATAAGGGCTGGGGATGGCTTCCCGTGGTGCATTCCACGGGTAAGCATATTCGTTCAGCATCAGGCTACCTCTGACGCCAGACGATTTTCATTGAAGCGCAGCAACGCAACATCGAAGTATTGCCGATCCTTTTCGATGCCAATGAATTTGCGACCTGTTTCCTGACACGCTACGCCAGCGGTACCGCTACCCATTGTAAAGTCAAGAACGGTGTCGCCGGTGTTACTGTAGGTTTCAATGAGGTATCTCAGTAATGCGACGGGCTTCTGAGTAGGGTGATAACTTCTTTTTTGCTTATCGCTTGAGAAAAACTGTACGTCGCGTGGATAACGGGATGTTGAGTCATAAACGGTCAGTGTGGATGCCTCACCATAGCAATCTGAATTGACCGCTTTGCGCTTGCTGGTTTTGCGATCATGCCCGTGAGTAAACTGAGGGTTATAAGTTGGCTGGCGGCGGTAAAAAACCTCAATATTTTCATGCGACCTCAGCGGTTGCTTTTTCGCATTGAGAAAGCCGGTCGCATTGCCTTTTTCCCAAATCCACTCACTGCGCCAGTGCTTAAGATTGCTCGCCACAAGAACGCTGGTAAATGGCTGTGCAGAAAAAATAACGATCGCCGCATCAGGCCTGGCAACACGATAAAGCTCCTGCCACATGCGCTCAAGTTCAAGAACAGAATCCCATTTGCATCCGGTGGTGCCATAAGGCACATCAGCGCAAACCAGATCCACAGAACTGGCTTCTAACGTCGGAAGCACGTTAAAACAGTCGTCGTTAAACAAACTCAGCGTGCGTTTACTCATCATGATGCCTTTCTCGCTGATTCTGCCAGTGGGCGATAAACGGCGATGATTTCAGATGCCTGTTTACTCTTGCCGGCAGCAACGCCAACCGAACGGGCGGCGCTGACGCTGGTGATGTCGAATTCCCGGTAAATGCTGCGGGTGAAAAGGGTATCGCTGTTCGAAACGATGACCGGACAGTGCTCAGCCACGCCCAGCAACTCACAGGCCAGATTATGCTGCTCGTCTTTGCCAAAACCCGCACAGTGATAATCAGAAAAGGTGCCGTCATACGGTGGGTCGCAATAAACCACGTCTCCAGATTTGACCAGGCTCAGCGTTTCGCGAAAATCAGCACAGATAAAGGTGGCACGCAGGGCCTTTAGGGAAAACGCTTCGATTTCTTCCAGCGGAAAATAAGGCTCTGAATAATTACCGTACGGGATATTGAACCGGCCCCGGCGGTTATAACGGCAAAGGCCACGATAGCCGTGGCGATTCAGGTAAAGAAAATGCGCCGCACGCTCCAGTAAGGGCAGAGTGTGGTCATTATTGAATGCCTCACGGACGCGGTAATATCGCTCTTCTGTTTTATTCAGGTTAAACAGGCTGGCCGCCTGCACAATAAACGGGCGTGTATGCTCTTTGATTTGACGGTACATATTGATGAGGTCGGGATTAACGTCAGCCACCAGATAAGCCGTATAATCCACATTCATCATAACCGCGCAGGAACCGGCAAACGGTTCGACCAGTCGATCACCTGCGGGCAGGTGTGCCCGCAGCTCAGGCATCAGGCGCGACTTATTGCCCGCCCATTTAAGGATCGTATTCATACCGTACCACCTTTGTAATGGGTGCCTTTCAGCTCGTTAATTTCCTGACAGGTCACGCAGCGGGTGACGCCCTGAACGGCGCGGCGCCGTGCTGCAGGTATTTCTTCACCACAGGAAACGCAAAAGAATTCACCCGCCCCGGCGGGCTGGTGACGTGCATTTGCGAGGTTGCGCGCTAACTCTTCTTCAACGCGTTGCTGTACTAAATCCATTGAGTCAGCCATCAGTGCAGCTCCCGCGCCTTGTTCTCAAAGCGTTCCGCTTCCTGAACCAGCAGTTCGGTGATTTCCACAGCGGACAATTCTTTATTGCGGATGTGTATTACCAGCGCGGCAAGATGGAGTGATACGGACAGCGCATCATCGCTACGCTGTTCTTTTTTGGCTTTACGCAGCATTGCATTCAGCGCGTCTGCATCAGCTTCAAATTTACGGGTTTCGGTATTTCGCATATTAAAAACTCCTGATTTAAGGCAAAGGAATGCCCGGCGGGTTTACGCCTGATTAATTTTTGAGTTTTATTTACTCAGGTAGAAAACAGTCTGCGGCAGAGAACTGCCTCGGTAATATACGGCCCCAGCGAGCCATTTTATTCATTGCCAAAATAATTAACTCGCGGCGGTGCTCGTCGAAATATTCAAAGGGTTTTCCTATTTCCTCCATGCTGAACGTTTTTGGTTTTTCACGATTAGCCAGCGTTAATACACAAAATTTAAATTCATCATTCTGATGATTAAAATAACGCAGCGACGGATTAGCGTTATTATCACGCATCTGCCGCCAGCTTTTCCGAAACTCATCAAATGACATTGGCCTGACTGCTTCACCACAGTTACCCGTATGAGCTTTGGCAAAAGGTGCCGGTGCATGTTGTGCGGGTGTGTTGCCGGAAACGTGCCTCATACTATCCCCCGAAAAGAAACCTTCCTGGAATTAACCGTTTTTCGTCTGCCGGACAGCTCTTTCAATAAATCTGTCTGGTCATTGCACGGGTGCCAGCGCTGACCTTTATCGCCCGTAATCCAGCCGTTGCCGTATGATACTGACGGGCTTTGACGCGTGAGACGAGCTGCAAAGGAGATCATCGCGTTATCCTCAGTTGATGCCCATTGATGCACTCAGGCCGCTTATAGCGTCTACGGTTGAGGCAAGAGCGGGGTTTGACTGAATACGCGTCTGAACGGCCAGCGCCGCCAGTGTCAGGCAACGGATGCCGGTATTAACGCTGCTGACCACATTGCGCCGGCACGCAGTTGTAATACTGCCCTGACTTGCCGCATTGGCCGCCAGCATTCCGACTTCTGCCGTTGCCTTGAGGACGTATACCGGAAATTTTTCCTTAGCAATCTCGTTTACCGGCACACAAGGCAGACATTGCAGCTGCGCCAGCGCGCCGTCAATCAGCGTTGCATCCTCAGTCAGATCAGTAAGCAGCAGCATTTCTGCCACGGTCAGCTGATGTTCCTGATCAGGATTGAGCTTGTTACGCAGTGTCTGCACTTTCATGCCAGCCTGCGGTGCCAGCTCGGTCATGTTGTGGGCGAGAGCAAACCGGCGGCAAGCGTCGTCGTAATGGTTATGGGTGGAAACTTTGAAATCAAACATGATAAATCCCTTCTGCTATCCCAATATGGATGTATCAAGCCTGCATTGTGATTTCGCAGCCAGCCGCAGCTTCGATAGTCAGGGCAACCATGTTGATTTCGATCAGCCCGTTTAACCCTTCTTTCTTTCTGATGGGTAGACGGTTTTCACGGTACATCTGGCGAACGGTGCCTTCCTTGTAACCGGTGCGACGGCAGAACTCCTCTACGGTAATGTAGGGTTCCGAAATCACGAGATTGATTGAAGGGCGCATTGAAAGTTTACGGGTCATGATGCACTATCCTCTGTTGAGTTCTAGCCAACTCTATTCATCACTATTAAACACGTCTTGATACGACGAGTGAATATTAGGATCACAAATTGGAAAGGTCAACGAAAGATTTTACGAGTCGTAAAGCGCCAACTTTACCAGAGGGTGGTAAAGAACCCATTGAACGTATCGTTCAGGCTTATGGTTTCTCGTCCCGGCAAGCACTATGTCGCCATTTGAATGTATCTCAAAGCACAATGGCTAACCGCATAATGCGTGGGAATTTTCCCGCTGATTGGGTTCTGATCTGTTCTATGGAGACCGGCACTTCGCTGGAATGGCTGACGTATGGCCGCGGTGATTCAAACATCACAAACCAAGACGAGCCATCGACCAAAATCGAACTTAAAAAAATCACAAATGGGAATTTCATTTCATCTGATTGGGTTGAATATGACGCACAGCTCTTACCCAGTGATGTTAAAGCCCCTCTGTTAGTACATTTCGAGAAGCAGAATTACCTGGTTGATATGACGGCCGCAGAGATTACCGATGGGCTGTGGCTCATCGAGATCGATAAGCTAGTCAGCGTTAAGGAGTTATACCGTTTTCCCGCCGGGCGTATTCGCGTTGAGAATGGAAAAGCCTCATTCGAATGCAAAGCAGACGACATCAAGGTTTTGGGCAAAGTCGTTGCCCGCACTGAGTACCTATAAAGGCACAGCATGGCAATTAGTAAATTACCCAACGGAAAATGGCAGGCACAAGTTTTCCCAAACGGCCGTAACGGCAAAAGGATACGCCGCCAGTTTGCGACGAAGGGCGAAGCGCAATCCTATGAGAAGTTTGTAAAAGAGCAGGCTCAGGACAAGCCCTGGCTAGGTGAGAAGGCAGATAAGCGGCGTGTAATTGAGCTGGTTGAATTATGGTTCAATACGCATGGCATCACGTTAGCGGATGGCGAAAAGCGGCGAACCACTATGGCGTTCGCCTGCGAAGCGATGGGAAACCCACTGGCTACCGAATTCAACGCGAAGATTTTCGCGTCATATCGCGAACAGCGGTTAAGCGGGAAGATCACCCGCTCCAGTAGAGTGAAGACAGTCACGCCTCGAACGGTAAATTTAGAGCTGGCGTATTTCAGGGCGATGTTTAACGAGCTGCGGCGGTTGGATGAATGGACCGCACCCAATCCGCTAGAGAATGTGCGTGAGTTTAAGATCAGTGAATCTGAGATGGCGTATCTTACTATTGAGGAGATTAGAACTTTACTCGCTGAATGTGAGAACAGCCGCTCTAAGGATCTGACGACTGTCGTAAAAATCTGCCTGTCAACTGGAGCACGATGGAGTGAGGCCGAAGGCTTGAAGGGAAATCAAATCCGCGCCGGTCAGATCATATTTGTGAAAACTAAAGGCAAGAAAAATCGAGCGGTGCCGGTAACTGTAAAATTACAGGCCGAGCTAACATCGGGCAGGAAAGCACAGTTACTCTTTAAACCATGCTATTCAGCCTTTAGAAAGGCCATGCAACGTGCCGGTATCGAGACACCCGCCGGGCAGCTGACACATGTTTTACGTCACACTTTCGCCTCTCATTTTATGATGAATGGTGGCAATATTTTAGTGCTCCAGAGAATACTTGGACATACTGACATTAAGGTGACAATGCGTTACGCACATTTTGCTCCAGACCATTTGGCTGAAGCTATGCTACTCAACCCAATAAGTAAAATGGAAAATGAAGGCAACGAAACAAATAAAATGATTAATATGTATTAAATATCAATATCTTACGGGATTTTTCATTGAAAAAAACACAGTTCATAATGAGGAGAATGGTATAATGGATTACAAGACTGAGAATATTTTGCGCCTTATATTGGCTCAAAATCATATGGAGCCGTTCATAAGACATATCAGATTCCCTTTCTATAAAAATTTAGCTGAAGGCGTTCGAATTGATTTTACCTTTCCTATCACAGTGCTCGTCGGCCAGAATGGAACTAATAAAAGCTCAGTCTTAAAAGCATTATATGGCACTCCAAATGGATACAGTTTGGGTTCACTTTGGTTTTCAACCAGCGTTGACCCCATAGATGATGGGGGTCGCTCAAGAATGATTTATGGTTACTTCGATCCAGATACCAAAAAAATCGTTGAAGTAATTAAAACAAGAATAAAAAAAGATGAAGATCCAGACTACTGGGAACCATCTCGACCTTTAACTGCGGATGGCATGATCCCGCCTCAAAATGAGGAAACTTCATCAAATAGAACTAAAACCAGATGGAAAGCAATTGATAAAAAAGTTGTTTACATTGATTTCAGATCGCAGCTAAGTGCATTTGATAAATTCTTTTATCATGGCAATAGCATTGGGAGCTTATCTAAAAAAGATTTTATCAGGAGAGAATCTGTTCACTTACGTAAAGTGATTGATAATGAATTAAAAACATATGAAAGATATGGAAAAAAGAAAGTTTTCGCCAATAGAATATGCACAGATGGAGAATTAAAGAAAATATCCGAAATTCTGGGTAGAACTTATAGCAGTGTTAGGCTAATAGTTCATTCTTTCTTTAATGTTAGATCTGCTACGGCTATATTAGAGACATCACACTTAGACTATTCTGAAGCATTTGCTGGTAGTGGCGAATTTGCAGTTGCGATGCTTGTGATAAAGGTTAAAACTGCTACACCTAATTCGTTGATCTTACTAGATGAACCTGAAGTATCACTGCATCCGGGAGCCCAAGAAAGGCTGGTAAACTTTTTAATAGAAGAGTGCAAAAGTCAAAAGCACCAAATTGTAATCTCAACCCATGCTTCAAGCATTTTGAATAATCTTCCTAAAGATGCCATTAAGCTTTTCCATGTTAATGAAAAAACTAATAAAGTCGTCATTACTTCCAATATAAGTCCCGATGAAGCATTCTTTCATCTAGGAGACAAACTTCATAAGAAAACTATTTTCGTTGAAGATTGCCTAGCCGTGGAAATCATTAAAAAAGCAATAAAAGAAAAAGGAAAAGCATTCTATTCTCAATTTGACATAAAATTCATCCCCGGAGGTGCTGATGCAATTATAAAAGGGTACATTGCGCCCTTTTCTGCCGCAAGAAATGAAAAAATAATATTCCTATTAGACGGAGATAAGAATACCGGTGTTAACTTTATCAATTCCTCATCAATACCTTTATCGGAAAATGACACACTCAGTACAAAGATAAAAGAAATGATAGGATGTGACGTAAAATTCCTAGCTAACGGAAACGGCGGCCAAGTTAACAAAGAATCTCTTTATAAGATGCAACGCGATTTCATTGACTACATTGAAAAGTATGTCTCTTATCTACCTATGAAGACTCCCGAGTCTTTTATTTTAGAAAACATGCCTGATAATTATAACTCACTTGCCGAAGAAATAGATAAAAACTCATCGGAAAAAGTAATTTTCAGAGAAATTTGCAAGCTCGATTTAGATTGTGATGAATGTACTTCAGAAGACATATTTAATACACAAAGAAGAATAATAAGCCGTATAAATTCCGAATCTGAAGACTTTGTTAAAATAAGAAATATAATTACAAACTTTGCCGATTATGGTAGAATAAAAAAAGATGAATTTAATAATTAACTTGAGGGAAAGATGAAAAAAACAATTAAGGTTTTTGATTTCTTTTCTGGCTGCGGTGGAACCAGTCAGGGCTTTAAACAGGCTGGAATGGAGATAGCTTTCGGCATTGATTTAAATAAAGATGCGGGAGAGACTTTCAAATCCAATTTCTCGGATTCTATATTCATGAATATGGATATTAGAGATCTATCCATTTCTAAAATCAAGGAAATTGTAAAAACAAAAAACCCTAAAAAAGATTATATTCTTTTTTCTGGCTGCGCTCCTTGTCAGCCATTCTCATCTCAAAACAATAATAAAGCGGATGATGACCCTAGAATTGATATGTTAGGAGAGTTTTCTCGATTTGTGAAAGGTATCTTACCCGATTTTGTTTTTGTAGAAAATGTACCTGGAATCCAAAAAGTTTCTAGTAAATCGCGACCCTTTCTTGATTTTATAGAGACGTTGAATGAACTAGGTTACTTTTATGAACATAAGGTGCTTCCTGCTTTATGGTTTGGGGTTCCCCAAAGAAGAGAACGCTTAGTTTTAGTGGCATCTAAACATAAAATCATTCAATTACCAAAAGCCACACACGATGGTCTAATAAACCCTTACTCCACCGTTAAAGATTGGATATATGATTTACCAGAAATAAAGGCTGGTTGCATACATCCTGAAATAGCTGACCACGAAACAGCTAAATTGTCTCCGTTGAATATTGAAAGGATAAAAGTAACTCCAGAAGGTGGTGGGCGAGAAAGCTGGCCGGAGCAGTTGCTACTTAATTGTCATAAACACCATGCTGGACATACTGATGTCTATGGCCGCCTCAGTTGGGATAAGCCGGCAAGTAGTTTGACGACTAAATGCATTAGTTATTCTAACGGTCGTTTTGGGCACCCGGAACAAAATCGTGCTCTATCTGTACGTGAGGCTGCTTGCTTACAAACATTCCCTAGAGACTATAAATTTTTTGGTGCCTTGCAATCTAAAGCCAGACAGATTGGGAATGCCGTGCCACCATTAATGGCTGAAATTATAGGCAGAGAAATAATTAAACTTAGTTAAAAGCGTATTTTCTCAACTTTTATATTTTTAAAAATCAAACCTCGAAAGTAAAAATGCGGTGATTTTTGCCCCTAAAATTGGCAGCAAAGTGGCAGCAGAGCGCAACGCTATGCGCCACTTTACATCACTATTCGGCCTGATGAAAACTTAAAAATCAGTAAGTTACTGATATCACTCGCTTCAAATTGGGACTCATAATCGCTTGGTCGCTGGTTCAAGTCCAGCAGGGGCCACCAAATTTTAGCTTTAAAATCATGATATTAAGCCACCTCCGAGGTGGCTTTTTTGTTATTCACGTTGTGAGTGTCGCATGAATCGCCACAGGTCTAACAGACACCTCAGAGTCATTTAAGGTGACTTAAGAGAGAGGTCCCATGAGCGAAAAACGTTATCCTGAAGAGTTTAAAATTGAAGCGGTAAAACAGGTTGTTGCGCGTGGCCATTCTGTTTCCAGCGTCGCAACTCGTCTCGATATCATTACCCACAGTCTTTACGCCTGGATAAAGAAGTCGGGCCGGACTCCTCCACCGATAAAGAACAGTCAGATGCTCAGGCCGGAATCCGCCGACTCCAGAAGGAGCTAAAGAAAAAGATCTACGGGACGAGAGACGAAGCCAGAAGCGATATTTTTGATTACATCGAAATGTTTTATAACAGTAAACGTCGGCATGACTCGAGCGAGCAGATGCCAACGGCTGAGAAGTGTCTGGATTATCCGGGGCGATTCATCCTGATATCCGGTTCTTCAGGATGATTTTCCAGTATCTGGAACTGTGCTACGGTGAACCCCACGCACATGACTGAGTGTGATCACAGAATAACGCGATCTGAGCTTCCCGATTAACGAGAACTGTTCATGGAGTCTGACATCAAGATAGAATCCTGAAGAATCAGGACGGGTTACGCTTTTTGGCTGACTGAACTTACATGTTTAATCGACAGTCACGCTATGCAGCACGGAAACATATATAACATTCAATAAATTGATAAATATATATTTTTTAGTAAAGGTGGGGAATCGCAGTACGCCGACTCAACCCATGAAAACCTACGTCTCCTGGTAAGCTAACCATAGGTATCAGCCTTGCCAGCCATTCCTGTTCGAACTAGAATCAGGGTTGAAACAACGAGGCGTTCCCCATGACAAAAACAACAACACACAACCCGATCACCAAAACCCAAATCTACCGTGCCGTCGCCAGTTCAACCGCGATAGAAACAGGCGCTACTGTGCAAAAAATTGAGCAGCAACTTAAACGCAATCAGGCACAGGCGAAAGCCGTTGGCCTCGCGCGCTAATCAGGCAAAATATCGCTTATCAGTTTTACCATAGGTCTGTAATTTCCTGATATACCAGCCTGAATTGCTTTAAAGTAAAAAGCCTTATGTGCATCCCATAAGCTATAATCCAGTAAGCTCTTTCCCGCCTGGACTGACAATACATCGCAAAGCAGCCGCGACAAACGCCCGTTCCCCTCCCTGAATGGATGGATCAAAATAAACTCCACGTGACATTCAGCCAGATAGCTGACCAGTTCCGGACGAGGCAGCGCTCTCAACTCACCATAACGGGCGAGGAACTGTTTCTCAAAACCAGCGATCAATGGCCGAATTCTTCCGGCAGCAGCAAACTGAAAGCCGTCCTTCGTCAGGTTAGCGTCACGCGGCTTCCCGGCCCAGTCGTATACATTCCCCAGCCATTGGTGATGCCACCTTCTGACGTGCTCAAAAGTCAGCACCTCAGGCAGTTGGCCTTCAATAAATAGCTGTTCATACAGCATCAGTAGTAAACCGGACTCAAGTGCCTCCATTTTCTCCATGTCAGTAATCTCCAGCTTATTCGCCAGGACTGAATTACCAGAGCCAGGCTGATACCGTTCTTCTGATGAATTAAGTTCATATTTTGGCAAGTTTTCCCCTCCTTTCAGCCAGGCTTACATTATTACTTTTTCCGCAGGATCCCGGTATTTATTGGAATACGTCAGCCTGTCGACAAGCAGAGGAACACGGGCATTGATAACCCCTGCCACAGCGGACTGGCTCTGTGCAATTTTTCAATCATTACATGATGTTTAACCAAACCTGAAAACGAGTGGCAAAAAGTTGAGTTGGTAGTAACTATCTGTATAAAAATCGCTTTTGGGGGGCGATGATATTGCGCAATTACGTAGTAAACAGATTTTTTAAGATCGGCGTTTCGGCTCCGTACAGTTATCGACTTTAACACTGCTTATGCCTCTTTGCGCGCCCTACAATTATTGACAGAACTCCAAGAGGCGGCGGTTGCCGCCATAAAAAAAGCCCGCCGAAGCGGGCGCTGGTGTTGCGCTGCGGATCACTGCATTGACGACTGTGGCGCGGCCGTTTTCGCCGGCGACGTGATGAAGCGGTCTACCGCTTCCATCGTCACAAAAGTGCAGCTACAGTGAATATTGGTGCATTGATGATAGCGCTCCTTCGTATTCTCACTGAGATAACGACTGGTACGCGCATGTGCCGCGTGTTGGCAATTTGGACAATGAAACATTAGTCACCTCTTAAATCCCCATAAAGTGAATTAATGATACGTAATGAATCACAAAAAGGGAACAAAATTATTCACTAATTTCATATTCAACACCGGCTATGTCGACTTCAAGCGTCAGCGTTGTCACAAAGCCGCGCGCGCTGAGCGAATGAACCACGCGGGTGATTATCCACGGCTGCTGGTTAATAGCCGGTTTGAATCCCGTCAGCCTGACGGGCATTTCCGGGTAAATGTCTGCCCGCCCCATCGCCAGGTTCAGTGATAATTCCGCCGCGCCGCGCTGTAAACTTTCCCATTTTGCCTGCGCGGCCCGGATTGCCTCAGCCTGTGTGGGAAATGTGGTCGTCATCGCGAAGACGTTATCGGGCTCACCAACCATATAGGCTGTTTGCTGCGCTTTCTGCGATGCAGCGCCGCCTGATGCCACCGCCTGCTGTGCCTGCGGGTGCTGCTGAGCCGGTGACGATGGCTTTTCAAATTTGCGTGTCGTCGACACCTGCCGCTGCTGCTGCTTTGGATCTTTGGTATCAAGCCACTTTGCCGTCACGCCGGTGTAATTAAAACGATCGGCAATGGAGAACTCATGCCGATCGCCCTCGCTACGCGCAATCGTTATCTCCTGGATCGGCTTGCTGCTGGCCGTCACGCGTCGGCCCGCCTGTAACATCAGCAGCTTTCCTGCTTTGATCGAGACCTCTCCGCCGTTTCGCCCGGCGAGCCGGGTCAGGAATTTTGCATCAGACTCCTGCGACTGGTCGATGTGCGGGATGATAATATTTGCCAGCGCCGGTACAACGCTGGCGGTCAGATGATTACGTGCGGCGATAGCGTCGGCGATAGCGCCCAGCGTCTGACCATGCCACGCCTGCTCTCGCCGTGAATTGAGCGAGCCGCGAATGTCCGCGCTGGAGGCGTGAAGACTTATCCTGTCGGGCGCGCCTGCATGGGTAATGCGATCGACGGTAAAATCGCCTTTTCCAGTCAGCGACTGCCCTTTCCAGCCCAGAAAAAGCGTCAGCCGCTCGCCGCGCGTCGGCAGTTCGACCCGTCCGTCGCTATCGTCAAGTTCAATCGTAAGCTCATCGGCCTCCAGGCTCCGGTTATCGGTCATGGTCAGGCTGATCAGACGATCGCTGAAATTGGGCGTGATATCGCGTCCGTCGAGCCTGAGGACATAGTCGGGCGCCCGCACGCGGGCAAGGTCATTCGTCAGCGCATCAAGCATCAGCCCATCCCCAGCATGCCGGGCAGCTGATTCGCTATTTTTCCGGCTTTACCAATGAGAATGCTGGCCTGATCGCGAATATCGCCAAACATCTGTGCCAGCGACTCATCCACGCGCGTCAGCGACAGGCTGAAATCGATTTTGCGCGGTGTGCCGTCGGCAAAAAACTCACTGCCGGTCTCAGTGACGTTGCTGATAACGTACATGCCGTAAATCGTGCCGTTGCCATCGAGCAGCGGCCAGGCGCGGCCCTGTTCAGCCATCAGCCGCACCGCCGTCAGGCTCAGCTTGCCGCCGGTCAGCTCGGTATAAAGCGAGCCGTCAAGCTGGACTTTCTCCTCACCGGCGCCGAGAAACTGGTACGCATCGCGCTTGCCGACGCGCGAGTTTGACTGCCACTGATATGCTGCATTACGCTGCAAATTCTGATAGGGCAATGTCTGACGCATAAAAACGAACATACCCAGTGCAAGCATCATTTTCTTATCCTCCTTAGCCGTTGTTGATCAGACTTGAGTAATTGCGATTGGCCTTCTCGCGCTCGGCTCTGGCCAACTCTTCGCGTACCCTGCGTGGGAGATCGTCAGCCGTCGCAGCCTCGCCGTTAAACGTGAGGTTGTAGGTACTGCTGCTCCGATCGGTATAGCTCTTGCCGCCCGCCACCGTTGCCGGTTGATAACCCTGATAGACGTTAAGCGAGCTGGTCGCCTGAATGTAGCTGCCGCTCTGCATGGCGGCATCGGCCCGCGACGAGGTCTGATCAAGCTTGCGCGATGCGTTATCGACCAGGCCGAGTTTTTCCAGCACCCAGTCGATGCCGCCGCGCAGTGTATCCAGCGCGGTCAACGGCAGCAGCAGCGCATCAGCCAGCGCCTGGCCGAAAACCACGCCTGCATTCTGAAAACCGTTAAGCGTTTCCTGGCTGGATTTGATCGGCGCGATGAGGTTACTGAACCCCTGCCATACGCTTTGCAATGTCTCACTGATGGCGCCCAGCACCGGCTCAAGCGGCGCGAACATCTCGCCAACCGGCCCGAATGCCGCCGCCAGGCCCTGAACCACGCCGCCAAAGAATGCGCTAATCGGCTCCCAGTATTTGCGGATCAGCAGCGCGCCGGCGGCAACGGCGGCGACCACGGCAATAACCGGCCAGGTCAGGGAGCCGATCGCCACCGCAATGCCGCCTGCCACAGAGGTGAAAACCGAACCCAGCAGGCCTGCTCCGGCAATAAGCAGATTGATGCCGCTGATAACCGGAACGGCGACGTAACCCACCGCGCCGACCAGTCCGGCGACGCCGATAGCGACCGCGCCAATAACGCCAGTCATTTGCGCCAGCGACTGGTTTCGCTGCACCCAGCCGTCAAGTTTTAACAAGTAATCGGTTGTCACTTGCGTCAGCTTGCGCAGACCCGGCTCCTGCTGCTCAAAGATCCTGACGTTCAGCGCGTCATACGCCTGTTGAAGCTGGCCAATGTCGCCGCCGAGGTTATCCGGCGCTGCGCTTACGCCGCCGTTCAGCGCAAGGGCCGCCGGGCGGTTTGTCACCGGCGCGCTTTCCTTGTTCGTTATTTCGCCGGGCGCGGATTTTTGTTGCGTCTGTTCATAACCCGGCTTCAACAGGCGTACACCGGCCGTCAGCCCGGTTTTTGCCAGGCCAATGCCTGTAGCGCCAACGGATGCCGCCCGGCCCGCCAGCCGCTGGCCTTGCTGATAACGCTGCCTGATGACATCGAGCTTCGCCTGCTGCACTGAGAGCCGCGCCTGCGCATCACGCTGCGCGTTGAGCTGTAGGGTGGTTTGTGCCAGCGAGTTTCTCAGGCGGCGATCGTCCGCCGCCAGAGTGCGCGTGTTGATGCCCGCGCGCCCCAGTTCCAGACGCTGCTGCTGCACCGACTGCCGCAGCCCGGTCTGCCTCACTTGCAGCGCCGCGGCGTTGCTTCGCGCGGCCTCAAAGGCCAGCCCCTGTTCGCGCGTGGGCTGCACCGTGCTGTTAAACGTGACAGCCAGCGCGCGCGTCTCCTGCCTGGCCGTTTGCAGTTCCCGCCCGGTTGCGGCGAGTTCTGCGCGGGTCTGGCGAAACGCGCTGATGCGGGAAGCCTGCATATTCAGCTCGCCCAGTTTCGTTTCCGTTGACACAATATCGCCCGACAGCGCCCGGCTCGCTAACTGGATGGATTTAAACGGGCGGGTGACCTGATCAACAGCCTTGAGGAGTATCTGTACGCTGTTACTCATGTATGTTTCCGCTTCGCTGAAGCGCTTTTTCGCGCCATCTGATGAGCCCGGTCAGACTTAAAAGATAAAGTTCTGACGGCGGCCAGTGAAATATCACCGCGATATCCGCCATCAGATCATCGACCGAGAGATCTTTCGGGAAGTCTATTGCGCCGAAGTCGGCGACAAAAAACCAACCACCTTGCCGGCCAGCGTCACCAGGTCCGGCAGCGAGAGCGCTGCGACTTCCTGCTCAGTCAGGGAAGGCAGGGTCATACGCGGCAGGACTTTGATCAGCGCGTCAACCTCGGCGTTAGCCAGCGCCGCCAGCCCCACGCCGCGCAGCGTGCCCGCGTTGGGTTTAATCAGGGTGACGACATCAATGACCTGTTCACCACGTTTCACCGGCGTATCAAGGGTTATGCTGTGTTCATTTGCTTGCGTCATAGAAAATTTGTCTCTTCTCTGTGGGAAGGCACCGGCCAGTCACGCTGGCCGGGTCAAGATTACAGACCGATATTGCGACGGTGCTGCGCCAGGCGGTCAACGCCGTTGATTTTCTCAACCATGTTCACGGTATCGATTTCAACCAGCTCTTTGCCATCCATCGTCAGCTTGAAGTAGGTGCAGATCACGGTGATCTTCGCTTCGGTATCTTCGCCGGGTTTGTTTTCGCCGGTGTCGATCTCCTTCTGACGGCCCCGCATCATGACCTCAACCGCCACGGTTTCACCGTTGTCGTCGCGCTGATACGAACCGGCAAAGCGAACCGGAACGCCATCGGCTCCCTTAGCGCCATACATCTCCCACACGACGGCGTCCGGGAAGCCGCCAAGCGACCACTCCATTGACAGCGCGTCGTCATCCAGGCCGAGATCAATGGGCGCAACGCCATTCATGCCCGCGCCACGATAATTTTCGAGTTTGCGGGTCAGTTTCGGCAGCGTGATCGATTTCGCCACTCCCTGATAGCTGTAGCCATTCAGAAAGACATTCATATATTTGAGCTTGCGCGGCATAGCCATTTATCAGGCTCCTTAATTGCTGTTAACGGAAGAAACCAGATCGGCCAGGTACTTATCGGTAATGCGCTGGCGAAGCGTCAGGTTTTCCAGAGGAGGAACCGGCGTGTAGTCGTAATCAATGACCAGCTTGCCGGCTTTGAGGGTTTCCGCGTCGTTGGCCGCCTCGTCGAACCAGCAGGTGGCGTCGATAATATAGCCGCTGGTTTTCAGTTCGCGGAATTTGGCGTTGATGCCGTCAATAATGTCGCGAATAAGCGTCGCGGTGACCGGCTTATCCACCGCCCACATGTGCGCGTCGGCCATGGTATCGGCTATCACCTGTGCGGTGCGGGTGTAGTTTTCGAACAGGAACAGCGGATCGTCCGCGCAGGTGCGGTTGCCCCAGAAGCGGAAACCGTCTTTGCGCACCAGCGTGGTAACGCCGGCTTCGTTAAGCAGATCGGCATCGGTGCCTGACTCCTGGAGATCCCAGAAAACCGAGGCGCTGATGCCGCTGACGCCGTTAACGCCAACGTTAGACAGCGTTTTGTGCCAGCCCTGCTCCTGATCGATTTTGGCGCGCAGGCCAAGCGCGCGTGCGGTGGCAACAGCCGTGGTGGTGGCGTTGGTATTAGTGTCCCAGGCGAGGAAATCAGGCCAAATCACCATCAGCTCACGCTGGCTGAAGTTTTCGCGATACTTGATGGCATCGGACAGGGTTTTGCTGTTCCCGGCGCTGACATAACCAAAGGCGCGCAGCTTCTGGCAAATGGGCGCCAGCGCGGTAGCCACCTCCAGCGTGTCCAGCCCCGGCACGCCAAGAATGCGCGGCTTAACGCCGGTCACGGCTTCAGCGGTCAGCAGCGCCTTGAGGCCGGTGTATTTACCATTTTCATCGGTGGTGCCGATGATATTGGACAGGGTCTGCGCCAGCGCGGCTTCACTGTCGTCGCCCGTGCCTTCTTCAACGCGCACCACGACGATCACCGGCTTAGCCTGATCGGCTATGGCCTGGAGCGAGGCGGCCAGCGTGCCTTTTTTGCCCGCCTTCGCAATGGCGCTTTGTACGTTCGTGATCAGAACCGGTTCATTGAGGGGAAAGGTTGCGGTATCTGCATCGCTGCCGGTGCAGACCATGCCGATAATCGCGGTTGAGACGGTGGAAATGACGCGCGTGCCGTCGTTGATTTCGACAACCTGTACGCCGTGATGAAAGTCACTCATCCGTTTAACTCCGTGGTTTTTGGGTGAGAGTTATTGTCCGTTGAGCGACGGTGGCAGGCTATTTGTCAGGGTTATATTGAGGTTGGCACAACAGAGACAGGCAAAAAAAAGCGGGCTTTCGCCCGCTACTTATAAAAGATGGCTAGTCCGGTTGCTCAGGCCAGTTTATATCTGGAGCGTATCCGGTATCTGTTGCTGTTAATATGTCAATATAATCAACCCACTCGCTCAACTGCGCTGCTTCATCTGAGGACAGTTTTCTACCCATGAGTAATTATGGTTGTTGCGGCCAGCTAATATCTGGCGCAGCGGCGGTATCGGTGTTGCGCAGTGACTGAATATATTCCATCCAGGCTTTCAGGTTCGTTTTGTCTTCTTCGCTGATAATTCCCAACTGCAATTCAGTCTGCCACAGGCTGATGGTGCTTTTGGCCTCCGTCAGCAGCGCTGCTTTATGCTGTTCGGCCTCCGCAACCTGACCATTTTTCTGTGCCGCCTCATCCGTTACCCATTGGCTGCCATCCCAGCGATCGTAAGCGGTAGCAGGTGCCAGCGGCGTAATCTGGGCGGAATAATCTCCGGGTGCATCAATTCCAACGGCCTGACCATTAACAGTGCTATAAACCGTTTCTCCCCGATGGTCAGGCAGGTATTCCCATCCATCAAGGCTTGCCGTACGGCACACAGCAAAACCGGCTTTTACACCGGGCGGCGCATCGACGCATGATTGAGCCGGAACCCCCACGCCAACGGCAAGAAATTCCACCGAGGACGAAAGGTATTCACGCGTTTCACTGTTGTAGTGGTAAACGGTGATTTCACCGGCGTTGGCGGCAAAACCTTTTTCATTCAACATAGCCTGAGTCATTAGGCAGCCCTTATGATGTAGTTAAGTGCAACGTTGCGAGGACGCATTGAAACCCAAATAGCGCCAGTGCCTGCCAGGCCCGTATTAAGCTGTTTTGCCGTTATCAGGTTATCTGCAAGTACTCCCCCCAGCGCGGTGTTGTTGGGCGCTTTGGCTTCGCCAGGCTGAGAAGTGGTGACCTGGTCCGCCTCTGCGAAAGCCGTACCGATGGTGGCGCCCTCGCTGGTTGAGTCAATCCCCGGATAATCCAGCGCCGCCGTACGAAAGGACGTCGCGATTTGCGTGGTTAATATCCTGCGCCCATTGTCTAGTGTTCGTCCGTCATCCCAGCCACGAATAAATTCTCCGCGAAGTTCGATGAGGACGCCGGAAGGAAATATTGCCGCCAGGCCAGGATACTTCGCCTTGTCAAACGTCGCTCCATTACAGCTCAGCCAGCCTGCTGGCGGCGTAGCCGAGGGATAGGGCAGCGGCACGCCGACCGGCGTGTATTGGGCAATATCAGCCACTTTCAGATATTGAGGATGCGGATTGGCGGCAGCGAGGTGCGCCGCATCTCTGTCGTCAACGTATTGCCGCGTCGCCAGCACCACCGCCGGGTCGATTTTCAGCGTTACCGCCGCCGTGCTGGAAACAATCAGCACCATGCGAATGGTCTGCGTGCGGCCGCTGCCCTCCTGCAACTGTGGCTTATAGGATTCCGGGCAGTTTGCCACGGCAACCAGCACGCCAGCGTCATCAAACAGGCCAATCTCGCGGATCCAGAAGCCGCCTTCGCTCTCCGGGATGATCTGCTCGGCAATAATCTGGTTGGTATTATTCGGGTCGATGCTCAGCTGATTGATCGGCGCGATACGCTTCTGATTAATCAGCGTCGTTTGCCCGGCATCGGGCATGGATACGCTGCCGTTGGCATCGCCAACTGCCATTTGCGTCAGGTTAAGACGGGTGCCGAGCGCGGTCGCGTTTGCCAGTTTCGCCGCGCCCTGGCTGGTCAGAATGGCATAATATTTTGCTGTCATGCGTTCACTCTCAGGTTATCAATCAAATGGATGGCCGAAGCCGGCCAGGTTTCACCGCCGACAACGATCTGCTCTGCGGTCCAGGGGTAAATCGTTAGCGCATCGCCCTCATAGCAGCCCGCACCGACATACACGCTTCCGCTGGAACTCAGGCTGATCGTCAGGCCGGTTAAATGGCGGCTGGCGGGTTTGGCGTCATTAATCAGCCGCTCAAGCTCCTGATACATCTCGTCGGTGATGCCGCTGTCGAGTACGCCGACCACCAGACGAAACGTGCCGGGCTCCTCGTCGAGCTGCCACCACTCCTGTATCTGGATCAGAAAGCCGAGCGGTTCCACCACGCGGCGCAGCGCGCTGAGCGTGCCTTTGTGCTGATGCACAAAAAACGAGGCGGCGATAACGCTGCGTTTGGTCGCTTCCGGCCAGGCTTCGTCCCAGCGATCGACGGAGAGCGCCCACGCCAGCCACGGCAGCAGCGCCGTCGGGCAGGTGGCCGGGTTCCACAACTGGCGCAGCGGCACCGGCACGCGCATGATGTTTGCCGCCGCCCCGGCCGCCGCAACCTCCAGCGTCGAGGAACCAACGGGAAGCAGACGATCGTTACTCATCCATGCCTCCGGCGGTGATGCTGTAGTGCGTGCAGTAAGAGGCCTGATGCTCATCGAGCACGATATCGGCCAGCGGGGAAGCCAGCTCGACGCGCTGCACGCCTTCGACATGAAGCGCGGCATAAATAGCGGACTGGCGGATATCGCGTCCCAGCCGGTGCTGCGAACTGATATAGGTTTTTAACTGCTGCTCCGCAGCCTGACGAAGGGGTTCGGCTTCCGGGCCGGGGTAAAAATAGAGCGTGGCGTCAATCTGATAGGGCACAATTTCTGCGCTCTGCACGGTCACGCGGTCGCCGACCGGCCGCACGTTGTCGGCGCTGAGCGCCTTCTGCACCACCGCCAGCAGCGCTTCGCTTGCCGTCCCGTCCCCTTCGCGTGACAGCACGTTGATCGTGACGCTGGCAGGCGTCGGGCTGACCACGGAGATGTCGGCAACGCGCCCGTCAGCACTGCGGCCATGATATTCGTAAGCGCCGATCGGCCCCGCCACGCTCAGCCCTTCAAAGGCCTGCTGCGCGCGCAGCCGTAAATCCGTATCAGACTCCATCACCGCGGGCGTCGGCGGAAGGGTGCTGCTGTCGCCGGGCGTGATGGTCAGCCGCACGGTGTTGTTGTTTGCGGCCAGCAGGTCGAGATCCGCATTTTCCGCATAGGCCAGCATCACGGCGCGGGCCGCCTCGTTGACCCGCTGACGCCAGATAACTTCGCGATAGGCGTTCTCCTCAAGGAATTTGGTCAGCGGCTCTGACTCCAGCGCCAGCGTGCGGGCAACGGCCTCCTGCTGCTCGCCGGGAAACAGGGAAATCAACGTTGCCTTGCGTTCGGCGAGCAGGGCTTCAAAATCCAGCGTCTCCACCACGTTTGGCGCAGGCAACTGGTTCAGATCGATAATTGGCATGGTTTCAACTCACAGGAAGGGTTAACGAAAGGCTTTCGCCGCTCTCACGTACACCGGTCAGGTTGACCACCATTTGACCGCTGAGCTGACGCTCGATGGTCACCGCGCTCAGCGTGACGCGCGGCTCCCACTTCAAAATGGCCATGTAACAGGCCGCCATAATTTGCAGCTCAAGGGCGGCGGTCTGCGGCTGATCGATCATCAATGAGAGCAGCGATCCGTAGTCGCGGCGCATCACGCGCGACCCCACCGGCGTGCGTAAAATATCGCTCAGGCTCTGGCTGATATGCTCAACGTCGGTGAGGGTTCGGCCGGTTGTCTGGTTCATGCCGATATAGCGTGCCGTCATAGTGGCGCTCCTGTGGTTCCGCCGCTGTCGCCGGGATGTTTATGGGTATGCAGCACCTTGCCGTTGGACGACAGCGCGCCGCCGGCGTGCTCGATGTTGCCGCTCAGTTTGCCGCCGTTCTGCACCTCCAGCGTGCCGGTAATCAGCTTGCTGGTGCAGACCACCTCCGGCGTATTAAGCGTGACGCGGCTTGATGCGTTCAGAGTCAGGGTGGGCGCCGTGGCGGTGATGCTATCTGAAGCGTTAACCTCAGCGGTTTTGATGCCGTGGACGGTCAGCGCGCTGGTCAACGGCTCATAAGCGATAACCGCGCCGTCAGGGAACGTCACCTGCCATGCGTCTGCTGAGGACGACGGCGCGGGATGATCGTCAGAAAAGATGCCCGGCAGCACAAATGCCGTCTCCAGCTCGCCGCCCAGCGCCAACAGCAACACCTGTTCACCGATGGAAGGCGCCCACCAGCTGCGCGAACGTCCGGCGCGCTGGGTAAGCCACTGAAGCCAGTCGGTGCAAATGCCGCCGGTCTGCACGCGACAGCGCCCGCTTGCAAGATCGATATCAACAATCACGCCAATGCGGATCATGTTGCGCAGCGTACGGGTTAATTCATGGATGGATGCGAGTGTATTCATGGGAGAAATGATGCCGCCTGAAGGCATTCATCGGCAATGTGAAGGCGTTTAACCGCCTATGACACAACATTGTTCAAACCGACCGTTCATCAATGCAAAACCGCCGCGCGACCTGTCGGCAACGGCGGCGGCAAGTCTTTCCTCGCCCGATTACTCCTCCCAGCGGCTTATCAGTTCGCCATGAACGTACAGCGCCACCGGACGCGTCACCGGCTTCGGCACAGGCGGCTCAGCAATGCTCTGCACGTGCAGACCGTCTTCTTTTTCCTCCACCAGCGTGCGTTCAGTCAGCAACAGGTCAATAATGACGCTGAGGCTGCCGTCGCTGTTGAAATCCGCGGCGAAGGTAAATCCTTTTGATCGCGACACATCATCCGTCATCACATCCGGCTGATTCTCACGCAGCCAGGCGAGGACGGGCGCAAGCAGCACGTCGATATCCTCCGCCAGGTTCGTTACCGTAAGGCGAAGCGTGAACCGTTTTTCAAACGACAATGATGCGGCCAGCGTAGCCGCAATACTGCCGTCCGTCAGGGAGATACGCAGCGCGTCGGGATTTGCGTGCAGCGTTGGCACGGCATCAGTCAGCGCCCGGCGAAGGGTTTCGTGTTTCAGCATCTGTTTCATCCTGGCATTGTTTAACGGCTTCAACCTGAAGCGCGCAGCTCACTAACGCACGCTCAAGCTGGTTAATATCGGCGCTCAGATCGCCGTTCGTTTCCGGCCGGCTGCCCGGCATCGGGCAGAGGCTCACCTTCGGGCAACGGTTGTAAACAGCTACCGGCGCTGGCGCAGGCGGCGCGCCGGTGCACCCGACGCACAGCATCAGGAAGAGCAGCCCCATACCACTGGCGAAAGTTTTCATCGTTGTTAAGTAACCTCTTAATGATCTGCTCGCGCTGCGCCTGGCGTTCACCGGCGGCGCTCAGTTTCTGACGCAGTTCCACCTGCGCCCGCTCGTTTTTTTCCGCACGCAACGTCACTGCGGCAAGCCGACGCGTCAGCCGTTCTGTCTCAGCCTGCTGCTCGCTGGCGACCAGGCGCGCACTTTCCAGACGTGCGCGCAATGCGCCGTTTTCATGACGCAACCACAGCAGCCCGACGACCGCAACCGCCAACAGCACCAGCAGCGTTCTCACGCAGCCCCCAGAAGGCAACGTTCACGCTCGCGCTGACGACGGTTTTCCAGCCCGTGGCTTTTAACGCCGTTGATGTAGACCCAGCGGCCGAGCTGCCCGCATGCCTGACGCCACTGCTGGCGCCGCAAATGAGACGCCAGCGTTGATCGGCAGGCGGCGCCGGCTCCCACGTTGAAGGCAAAGCTGACGACTGCGTCATACACCGGCTGCGGCATCTTCACCGGCACGCAGGCTTCAAGACGGCGCTCAATGTTAAGCACGTCGGCCACCAGATTTGTCGCCGCGTCGCGTCCGGTAATATCGCTTTCCGGCATCACGCCTGCGGTATGCCCGATACCCGATGTCCATACGCCAGCGCTGCACTGATAAGGGCGCAGACGGCAGCCTTCAAGGTTGGCGAGCAGAGCCAGTCCCTCAGGCGAGGTGTGAAGCAGTCGGTAGTCCGGCAGCAGCGCCGCCAGCGCCAGCACGGCGGCCACGCTGCATCGCTTAACAATTGAGTTCACGCGTCAACCCTTTGTCGTTAGCCATTGTCGTCAGGTAGCGATAGGTTTTACGTCGATACCAAAAATTGACCAGCGCGGTAAAAATGGCGCAGCTTCCACCGATAAAAAATGCGTACTTCTCCGGCGCTTGTGTGCCAAACCAGGCGAGCGCGGCGGACAGCCAGTAGGTGATAAAGGTGCTGATCCTTTCCATCGTCAGTCCCAGAGGTTGACCGTGGAGGTAACCGGCTTCGCGGCTACCTCCGGGAGCGCAACGGCGGTGCCATGCGGCAACACCGCGCCGTGCGTCGCCAGCGACGGGTTAAAGGCGAGTACCTGTTCAAAAACGCCCTCGGTGCGCCCGTAGTAGCGCAGGCAGATGGCATCAAGGGTGTCGCCCTGTTGTGCAATGATCTGCATCAGAATGTGCTCTCTCAGAAAAGGGTAAAATGCCGGACGCGCGCGGCACCGACGGAAACCGGTGGCGCGATATTCAGGGAAGCGTTGATAGCGATATGCTCGCCCCGACGCGCGCTGACGGCACAACCGCCAGCGCTGACAGATAAGGATGTAGAGATTTTTTTGACATGTCAGCCGCCCTGGTTGATGGATGATTGGGTGTGGGAGTAGTTTGCTTCTCACACCCAATCACCGCCAGCAACGCCGGATGGCGTAGTGATGGAACAACGTCGCGCTGGAACCCGCTGCCGTTCTCGCCCGTTATGATCGTTATTTTTTGGGGCGATTCCCGGCAAAGAGAATGGACCAGGCATCGTTTTTAATCAGATTACCTCGTGCAATTTCGGCAATCAGATCCAGTGCAATTTCACGATCCCGCTCCTGACAAATGCCTTCGGTGGTTAACCGCGCGATCATTTCTACCCGCTCAAGCATGACCCGTTCTTCAAATTCGCTGCTCACAGATCCCCCTCAAAGATACTGTACAAAAATACAGTATTGCGTAATAACTTCGAAAAGTGAAGAAAATTATTGTTAACGGCAAGTTTCTTATGCTGATGATATATAGCGATAATTTATTAAATCCCTTTCCAGTACGCTTTGTTATTCCATTAAAAAGCTTGAGGTATCGCACACAATCCTGCGCGTACTGACATCGCTTTCAGGCCGTCGGCAGCCGTACCTGAACAACCTCGTTTCCTCTCGCCCTTGTCGCCGGCCGACAGGGCTTGCCGCTTTTAACCGCTGGAAAAGTCGTTGTCGATCTGTCCTGCTGAGTGGCCTGGTGAAGTCCAGCGGCCGATGCCTGTCGTCCGGCGTACGGTTATTGACAGAACTCCAAGAGGGCGCGCGTTGAATATCCTCAACCTGCGTCTTTTTCGGCACGATTTTCCACTGCACAAGGCGCGTGACTATCGGACAACCCGCACCCACGGCGGCGTCATAAACGCCGCGAACCGCCAGCACCGCTTCGCCATACCGATTAAGCGCCTCGCGCGGGGCGTACAGCGTCCGTACCTGCAATTCATCACGACGCACGAACGGGCCGCCCTGTGCGTTAACGTAGTCGGCCCAGTTGCCGGTATCGGCGGCCTCGTGCACGGCGGCAAACTCAACGCTCAGCGCGCGGGCGGTTTCCGCGTCGGCCATGCGCCGCAGCTCGCGCCAGACCGTCACCGGCGCACCGCCGATAAACTGAAACTGGCGAATATGCCAGCGCGATGCCCACGCAGAGACAGCAGCGGCGGCCTCTTTCAGCAGCGCCCCGCTCTCCTTGTCGCGCTCGCCATCCAGCGCATAGCCATCGATGTTTTTCGCGATATATTTCGCCACATAGCCGGTCGCGCTGCCCTTCGCCGGATCGATGGCTTCGGCGTGGAAACGCGCCTTTTGAGCTTTGTCGCTGGCCAGCTCGTGCTGGTCTTCCTGACAGGCGTGCTCGCGCATCACTGCACGTACTTGTGCGACATCTTCCGGCAGCATAAACATCAGCATATGCCAGTGCGGCGTGGCATCGTGATGAGGTTCGGCGACGCGAATGCCAAACAGCCGGATACCATCGCGATGCAGTTTCGCGCGGATGCGTGCCCACAAACGATTCAGATAGTGCTGCGTTTCCGCCGGGCTGGCGCCGTGCCATGTGGGATTGTGGTAACCCGCGCCGCGGCTGGCGTGATATTTTGACGGCGCGGTGAGGGTATAAAATTCCCCGACGTAGCCCAGCGCGTGACAAATCGTTTCGAAACCGCGAATGCGCGTCATCAGTTCACAGCGGCGAATGGCGGGATTGGCGTTCGAGGCATCGTATTTGTCGATCAGGCTGATGCGGTTGCCCTGTTCGTCCTCTAACTCCATCCCTTTGAGGAACTCGCGCGTGCGCCGCTTCTGTTCCCGCCAGTCGGCGACGCAGTTTTTGCTCGCGTACGGCTGTTTTTTTTTGCTGACGCTGCCCAGCGCGATGAAGAGATGTTCACGCCAGGCGGCAGCGGTCCGGCGCAGTGACGCGCGCCACCAGCTTTCGCTGAACATACGTGTGACGGCAGGCGCAATCTCCTCCTCCGCCACATATTTCTGGCTGGCGCGCGCCCAGAGCGGCGGCGTGACGTTAAGCTGTCGGCACAGTCGCGCAGCATGCATATACCAGCAGTAAAGGGTTTTCAGATCGCTGAAACCTGTGGTGTCGATATCGGCCAGCGCGGCGCGAATGAAATGGGCGACGTCTTTACTCAGCAGTTCAATATCGGCTTTTGACATGTCCGCCAGGCGATTGTATCGGTTGATAATATCGACCAGCCGTGAGGCAACGTGCTGCAAAATTGACGTATCAAAATGCCCGGCAAACAGTGCGGCGGAGGTTTGTTGGCCGATCGTATTCACCCGATATCTTTTATTGACCAGCTCAAGTCTCGGCAGCGTTTTTTTACTGAAAGTGATAAGCCAGGCATTCGCTCGCTGGCTTCCCGCACGCGCTTCCAGTGCATCGAACAGGCGATAAGCATCACGGCGCACGCATTCCGGCTGTAAAGAGAGCGATTTTCTGGCATGTAGCAGCGCCGCCATCATGCGATCGCGACGATACTGTTCCTTGTAGGTTAATAAGGGGCGGACGATCGCCGACTGCCGGGCGTTCCACGGAAAAGCGGATGAAATCGCCACCTTAGAGCGCCCGATAGTGTTTTGATTTCAGTTCGGCGATGGCCTGGCAGTTGACGCAAAGCCTGACGCCCGGCACTGCAATCCGGCGGGCTTCCGGCAGCGCCACCTCACACTCTTCGCAGGTGAGGCGTGAAGGCGTGACCTGACGATGCAGGATAGCGTGCAGCAGCCGCTCGCGATCGTCCTGCTCCTGTTGTTGCGCCCGATCCACGATGTCGCCCATCAGCACAGCTCCCCGGTCTGGCGCTGGATATTTTCCGCTTCCTGACGCAGCAGTCCGACGGCATCGGTGCCGCTCAGCGCGTTATCCGACAGATAATCGGCCAGTTTATCCAGTCGTGCTGACAGTAAATTGGCACGCGTTCGCCGCTCATCGAGGCGGGTTTCGTGCAGCAAATCAGCAATGTGCTCTGCGTCGTGACTGCGGGTACTCTTTTTCATCTCAGATCTCCTGGATTCAGGCAATACAGTGCCCGGCGGGTTTAACGCCTTGATTAATTTTTGGCTTGATTAAAGCGGCATGGTTAGCCGTTTGGGGAACAGGCTGACGACGGCGCGTAAATGATTCATGGCAGAAATGAGCGCTTTTTTCTCCTCACGGGTCAGTTCGCTCAGAGGACGCTGGTGAGCCGCCAGAGGAATGTTTGCCAGAAAGAAGATGGCAGCTAATGCGCGAGCATTTTCCGCACGGTGCAGGTCGCGCGTGTCGCGCAGCCTGGTGAAAAACCGCTCAATATCCTGCCAGCTATCGGGCCAGAAACGCGCCCGCAATTCGGCAACATGGTTCAGGCCGGAAAGCCGCTCGCCCGCGCGGTGCGGGGCGGTAACAACCGGTATAGTCATAGCTCTGCCTCCTCCTGTTTTCACCTGTTGAAAGGCCGCGCGCGTCGGTTAATTCCCCGAAAGTGAATTCTTCGCCAATGGCGCGCAATCTGTATTGACGCGCTGTCAGAGGTAACAAATGTTCAGTGCAGAATCGCATGACAAAATTTTGAGGATTGCGATTTCACAAACCATATTGCATCATTCCCTCTTTGCCCGCGTTCGCTCTTCAAAAGCCCTTCTTAGCGGTCAATACGGATAATGATAATGCTAATTTTAGCATCAGTCAATTAAGAGAATGCTATTTATGGTATCTGACACTACTTTCAACAATGAAGAATTACTGAACAGGATTTGTGAGGTGTATGGTTTCACCCAGAAGATCCAGTTAGCGAATCACTTCAATATCGCCGCCAGTTCGCTGCAAAATCGCTACAAACGCGGTAACATGTCCTATGATTTTGCCGTACATTGCGCGCTGGAAACAGGGGTGAATATCCAGTGGCTGATGACCGGTCTGGGAGAGAAACGTAGCGGTTCGGAAATCCCAAAAAGTGAATCTTTAAATATTTCGGTATTCATTTTTGATGATGGCGCGTTGAAAAAAGAGAGCAGTTTAGCTATCGATGCACATTTTTTCAGCAAACCCCCGGGTGAAGGCATCGCCGTTCGCACCGAAGGTCGCCTGCATTTTGTTGATAAAACGCTCTCTCTTACCGATGGCCTTTGGCTGGTGGAGATAGAAAATACGGTCAGCCTTCGTGAACTGACCGTCCTGCCGGGCAAAAAACTTCACGTCACCGGCGGCAAGGTTCCCTTTGAATGCGCCGTAAGCGATATTCAACTGTTGGGCCGCGTCACCGGTATTTATAACGAGATGAGTTAACGATTTTTACGGACTAACAAAAAAGACAGGTAACCCTCTTAACGGGCGTTCCTGTGAGCTGCAAGACACGATGAGTTTATTTTTTTCCGGCAGCGGCGCGGCAAAGCCGCGATGCATTTATGTCGACAGCAACGTCACCAGCGAGCGCAGGCTTGCGTTCTCCTGCGTGAGGCGGGAGATCTGTTCAATCAGCCCCTGGTTATCGGGAAGATCCCTGCCTGATACCCAGCCCTTAAGGTCTCTTTCCGATACCAGCGCCGGCAAGGTTTTATAAACAGCAATCTGTATATCTTTGTTATCCCTGAAGAAGGCTACCGGATAGCTGACGACTTTACTTCTGAATGCTCTGTACTTATCAGGATGGTCAAGCTCCAGCACCCGCTGTCCGAAATCGCGCACTTTATGCGCCAGATAGTCTTCATCAATGACAACGGAAAACAGGGGCTTATTGGTTTTCAACGCGTAGTCATACTCAAGCTCCGTGTAGCTGGACTCGCTGCCCGGCGCAATCGATCCGTATCGTCCCCCCAGCACCAGCAGGTAAATGTCGGACTCATCTATCCATCTTTTGATAATGTCGAGCTGGGTTTGATCGCCGGGTTTAAACAGCTCCATACCCGCCGGAATGTGCCCCGCCGTGAGAATCGCACTCACCGCCGCCTGACGCTCGTCAAGCAGGTCATTGAACGTTGACGAGATGAAGACCTGAAACTTTCTAATCATGCCGCTCACCCTTCAGCAGGAATTTAACATTGGAGGCATCGCGGTTAACCCCGCAAACGCGGGGAACACTATAAGCAGCGACACACCGATCCTCCGCCACGTCTGCCTGTTAATGCCGCGGTGATATTCTGCGTAGGATACAGGCGAACAAACCATAACCGCATTGTCATGGCTCAGATAGAAATGAACATTTGGCATACTGAAACAGCCCTGTGCGGCATCGCGCCAGAGCTGGCCTGAGATGAAACAGGCCGCAGGAAATACTGTATATAAACACAGTACATCTGTTTATTAAAAATGTGAAATGCTTTTTACGGTGAGGGGAAATTCAGTGCAAAGAATTTGACCTGGCTCGCAAGAACGCCGAATACCTGCACGCCAGCAGGGAACGCGGCGCGAAGGCGCCGCGCTTAACAATTATTTAACCATTTGATTCAGAATGATTTTTACCTTCTTCGATAAAATCCTCATCGATTTCATCACTGTTGCCCTGATGATCGCGGCCAGACAGCAGATTCCAGCAGGCAATAAAGAGCGCAGCGATAAGCGGGCCGATCACGAAGCCGTTGATCCCGTAAATTTCCATACCGCCCAGCGTGGCAATCAGGATCAGATAGTCAGGCATTTTGGTGTCTTTACCCACCAGCAGCGGACGCAAAATATTATCCACCAGCCCAATCACCACCACGAAAAACGCCACCAGCAGGATGCCCTTCCACAGCATTCCCGTGGCAAAGAGGTAGATGGCAGCAGGAACCCAGATGATTGCCGAACCGACAGCGGGGATCAGAGAAAGAAACGCCATCAGCGCGCCCCACAGCAGGCTGCCGTCAATGTCGGCGAACCAGAACGCGATGCCGCCCAGCGTACCCTGAACAATGGCGACCGCCACCGTTCCTTTCACCGTCGCGCGCGCAACGGCGGCAAATTTCATAAAAAGGTGATGCTTAACGTATTTCGACAGCGGCAACGATTCCAGGATCAGATTCACCAGCCAGGCACCGTCCTTCAACAGGAAGAACAGCAGATAAAGCATCACGCCAAAGCCCACCACAAAACTGAACGTGCCTTTACCGATCAGGAAAACGCTTCCTGCGACGTATCGACTGCCCTGAAGCGCAAACTGCGACAGTTTTTGCTGAATGCTCGCGGCGTTATCCAGATCGTGATCGGCGAGGAAATTACGCGCCCATTGCGGCAGGTGCTGTATCGCATCGGTAAATATGACCGGCAATTGCGTATTGTTGTGTTGAAGCTTGAGATAGACCACGTTGAATTCAATCGCCATGGATGACGCGACAATGGCCAACGGCGTGAAGACAATCAGGCAGATGATTAACAGCGTCAGCAGTGATGCCAGCCCGTTTCTGTCGGCTAACAGCGTTCTGAGACGGGTTTTCATCGGCTGGAAAATAACGGCGAGGATCGCCGCCCATAAAATGGCGGAAAAGTAAGGGCCAAGAACGTCGAAAAACGCGACCGTTACGATAAACAAAATCAGAATGAAAAATCCTTTCGTCAAACCCTTAAATCTCATAGCAATCCCTCTGAACAGCAAATTTGCTCCCGAAGCATAGAACGCGCCACACCATTTGCAACAATCATCAGGAATAAAATGAGGGGCGCTTTGCCCCTCATTTTTACAACACTGTCTTATCAGACCCTTCTTTTACCGTTTACGGATGTCGTCTTACCCCGCGACTTTCACCGGCCACTGATTTAAAACAATACCGCGTTTGCCCGCGCCTTCGCCGAAATCTTCAAGCACGGCTTTAACGTCGGGATCGAGATACTCCGCGTTATCGTGATCGACGATCACCACGCTGTTTTCGGGAATTTGCGCCAGCAGCCCTTTCAGACGCGGGTTGTGCATAAACGTCAGATTCTGCTGGAAGCGAAGCACATAGTGATCGTCATAGCGCGTTAACAGCATGGCGTTGCGATGGCTTTTGTAAACGCTGAACAGGATTTGCGTCGCCAGGCCAATACCGATGCCCGCCAGCATGCCGAACACCAGAATGCCGCCGATGGTCGCCAGGAATGGTACATATTGCTGCGCCCCCTGACGAAACTGTTCGATGAACAGACGCGGCGTGGCGAGTTTGTAACCGGTGTAAAGCAGTACCGCCGCGAGGCTGGCCAGCGGGATTGCATTAAGTAAATCGCTGAACCACAGTCCACACACCAGCAGCAGAACGCCATGAACAAAGATTGAGAGTTTGCTCTGCGCGCCTACGCTGACGTTTACCGAACTGCGCACGATAACGGCGGTAATAGGCAGGCCACCTAAAAAGCCGCTGATGAGGTTACCGATCCCCTGAGCGCGCATCTCTTTATCCGGCGACGGCGCAGGATGCTGAGCGCGAAGTTTTTTCAACGCCTCCTGGCTCAGCAGCGTTTCCAGACTGGCTACAATAGCCAGGGTCACGGCAACCACGTAGATGGCGGGATTTTGCCAGGCCGCCCAGTCAGGGCTTTCCAGTTCCCCGGTCAGCGCCTGAATGCTGTCGAAGGCTGGCAGCGAGATACGCGGCAGGTTGCTGACGATCTCCGGGAACAGGCGCCCACCGACCACGGTTGCCAGACAGCCAAACAGCACGGCGACCAGCGGGCCGGGCATCCAGCTCAGCGCCTTAACCTTTTTCAGCGTTGGCGTAGTCCAGAACCACAGAATAAGCAGGCCAATGCCGGATACCACGATGGCGGAGAGGGAGAAGCTGAAGGCACCGCCGGTCACCATATCGCTCAGTTCACTCTCTTCGGCTGCGCCCAGTGCGACGGGGATCTGTTGAATAATCAGCAGAATACCAATCGCCGCCAGCATGCCTTTGATCACCGTGCCGGGTACGAGCGTAATGAACCGCCCGGCGCGCGCCAGTCCCAGCAGGAACTGGAGAACGCCAGCGATAACCAGCGCCAGCAGCAGCGCAGAAAACGAACCCAGCGTCTCGATAGCGCCGGTAACGATGGTGACCAATCCGGCGGCCGGACCGCTTACCGCAAATTTGGACGGGCTGAAGGTAGTGACCACCAATCCCCCGATCACGCCGGTCAGCAAACCGACAAACGGCGGAAGGCCACTGGCCTGAGCAATCCCCAGACACAGCGGCAGCGCGACCAGAAAAACCACCAGTCCCGCAGGAATGTCCTGGCGAAGCGTGTTGAAATTCATACCGTTTTTCCCTCCGCATTCTGCTGGATAAGCTCTTTGAGGTGACCGCTTTTGAGATCGTAAACGCAGCCGAATACATCCAGCTGCACGCCGTCGCGCCAGGCGTTACGTACCGGTTCGGCTTCAATGAGATGAGCAAACTGCGCGAGGACGTTAACCTCAACCAGCCGGTTCAATCGCGCGGTTTCATCTTCCCCGTCCGTCGCTTCAGCCAGACCCGGCGATATGGCTTCCCGCAGTTGGGTGATACGACGAGCCAGCGGTGAGTTTTCATCAGAAAGTGGAATATCCGGCAGCGATGTCGCCGCCTGTACGCCGCCGCAGCCGTAGTGCCCGCACAGCACAATGCGCGACACTTTCAGATACTCCAGCGCGTATTGCAGCACGCTCATAAAATTGTCGTCGCCGCTCACCACCATATTGGCGATATTACGATGGACAAACAGTTCTCCGGGATGCGCACCCGTCAGTACTTCGGCAGGCACACGACTGTCTGAACAGCCAATCCACAACGAATGCGGCTGCTGCGAATGTACGTTTTGTCGAAAATAGTGCGGATTGCGTTGGCGGCGCTGTAAGGCCCAACTACGATTTTTCGCTAACAGGGGTTTTAGAGTCGTCAAAATAGAGTCTCTCTTCTAGGACAACAGGAATAAACCTGGGCGCCGGGTTAAAATAATTAGCGGAAATGCTCCGCTTTAAGTAAGTCTGCAATAATAAAAATAAGTTCTAACACTTTGCCATTAATATAATCATTAAGATTAATCCTGGATGGAAATTACCCTGCGCATTTTGTAATTTTAGTAACTGAAAACTTTCTTACTGACGATATCTCTCTTTTAGAAACAAAGGCAATAAGATGTGCTTATAGCAAAGACAATGTAATAATATTTCCTTTTTAATCAAAAAGATAAAAATATAATTCATTTAAAATACTTTTTCAGAAATCACGAACGCGCTTATTTAAGACGCGTATCTCTTTTGAAAATCCTCGACCTTTTTTCTTTCCACAATTTAAAAGAGGTTAAATAGCAAGAAGGGAACGGTTAAATAAACTCACTCTGTTTATCAATAAATGTCAGCAATCAAATATGATTATTTAATTATCTTTACATTAATGACGGTACGCGAAAATGTTCTCACGCTAATAATCACCAATCAAAATGCCTCGCTGACGCGTTTCCTTTATTCATTTCTGAATTGTTTATTGTCATGTTTGATCCTTTGCAACCGACAGATAGCGCGCTCATTTGCAGACGCAGGTCACACTCCCGAGAACATCCCGTTGCCTGGCCGCTTTTCCTCGCTAAAGTTAACTCATCCGACCACTTACCCGTTGATATTCTATGAGCGCCTCTCTCTTTTCTCCGCTGGATCTTGGCTTTACCCGGTTAAAAAATCGGGTGCTGATGGGCTCAATGCATACCGGGCTGGAAGAACATCCCGACGGCGCGCGTCGTCTGGCATCATTTTATGCCGAACGCGCCGCAGCGGGCGTGGCGCTGATCGTGACCGGCGGCATCGCGCCCTCGGCGGAAGGGGTGGTGATGGCGGGCGCGTCCGTCCTTGACAGCCCGGAACAGCTTGACCACCATCGCACGGTCACCGAAGCCGTTCATCGTGCAGGCGGGAAAATCGCGCTACAGATCCTCCATGCCGGACGCTACAGCTATCAGTCCGCGCTGGTGGCGCCCTCTCCGCTTCAGGCGCCGATTAACCCGTTCAGACCGCGTGAACTCACCCATGACGACATTCTCGCGCTGATCGCCAGCTTTGCGCGCTGCGCCCGCCTTGCGCAGCAGGCCGGCTACGACGGCGTCGAAATCATGGGCTCGGAAGGCTATCTGATAAATCAGTTTCTCACGGTGCGCACCAACCAGCGCAACGATGAATGGGGCGGTGACGAGCAGCGCAGAATGCGTTTCGCGGTAGCGATCGTTCGTGCGGTACGCGAGGCAACAGGTCGCGATTTCATTATTATTTACCGCCTGTCGATGCTGGATCTGGTTGAGGAGGGCAGCACGCTGGCGCAGACGGTGAAGCTGGCGCAGGCTGTTGAGCAGGCCGGCGCGACGCTTCTCAACACCGGCATCGGCTGGCACGAGGCGCGCATTCCCACGATTGCCACCTCCGTGCCGCGCGGCGCATTTGGCTGGGTAACGCAACAGCTTCGTCACCACGTCAGCGTGCCGCTGATCGCCACTAATCGCATCAACCATCCCGCCGTCGCGCAGGCGCTACTTGATGAAGGCTGCGCCGATATGATCTCGATGGCGCGCCCTTTTCTTGCCGATGCCGAATTCGTCAGCAAGGCGCAGTCCGGACGCAGCGATGAAATCAATACCTGCATTGGCTGCAATCAGGCCTGCCTCGATCGGATTTTTGCCGGAAAAGTGACCTCCTGCCTGGTAAACCCGCGAGCCTGCCACGAAACCGAGATGCCGGTAACGCCGGCTCGTCAGGTGAAAAAACTGGCGGTGGTGGGCGCGGGCCCGGCAGGTCTGGCCTTTGCCGTTAACGCAGCCGGGCGCGGCCATCAGGTAACGCTGTTCGACCGCGCGCCGGAGATTGGCGGCCAGTTCAGCATTGCCCGGCAGATCCCCGGCAAAGAGGAGTTCAGCGAAACCCTGCGCTATTTTCAGCGCCAGCTGGCGTTAAAAAACGTCACGCTGCGCCTCAATCAGGCAGCCAGCGCCGATATGCTGACAAACTTTGATGAAATTATCGTGGCGAGCGGCGTCGCGCCGCGCGTCCCCGACATCCCCGGTATCGATCATCCGTCGGTGCTCAGCTATCTGGCGGTGCTGCGAGATAAAGTCCCGGTTGGTCAGCGCGTTGCCATTATTGGTGCGGGCGGCATTGGGTTTGATACGGCGGAATATCTCAGCCAGCATGGTCCGTCGGCAAGCCTTGACGTGGCGGCGTTCTGCGAAGAGTGGGGAATCGACCGCACGCTGGCGCAGCCGGGCGGTCTCACCGCGCCGCAGCTGCCGTCGTCAGCGCGTCAAATCTGGCTGTTGCAGCGGCGTTCAGGAAAGCCCGGCGCGACGCTGGGTAAAACCACCGGTTGGATACATCGCGCCAGTTTGCAGATGCGCGCGGTAAAGATGTGGGGCGGCATTGAGTACCTGAAAATAGACGATGAGGGTCTGCATATTCTGCATGAAGGAAAAGCGGAGCTGCTGCCGGTTGACAACGTCGTGATCTGCGCCGGGCAGGAATCTTACCGTCCGCTGGCCGATGAATTAGCGGCAAAAAACAAAACGGTTCATATCATTGGCGGCGCAGAGTTGGCGCTGGAACTGGATGCACGTCGGGCTATCGCCCAGGCCACCGCGCTGGCGCTGGCGATTTAAGCGGGATCGGCGATACGCTTTCAGCCATAATGACAGGATACGATCCCAACCCGGAAGGACGCCCTGATGCCTGATACCTGCCGCTCAACGCTGCTCTCTGCCTTTGACTGGCTCGATCATGCCTTTCTGCCAGCCGGCGAGGCACCGCCGGACGATGCCATCTATAACCATCAGCGCCACAGTGCGACGGTGGTCACCGACAGCGAAGCGCTGCCGGTGAAAAGCCGTGAGGCCGACGGGCTGATCGGCAGCGGCCATCGTCCGCTGGCGGTCTATACCGCCGACTGCCTGCCGATACTGATTGCCGACGCGCGCGGCAAGCAGGTTGCCGCCGTTCACGCCAGCCTCACCGGCACGCTGAAAGGCGTGCTGATCAACACGCTTCATCGTCTGTGCGAGCAAGGCGCCACGCCGGAAAGCCTGACGATCGCCGTCGGCCCGTCGATCGGCCCGTGCTGCTACGAGCTGGGTAAGGATCTGATAACGCGCGTCGGGCAGGAAAATCCGCACGGGCTGACGCCGCTGCTGCCCGTTACCGCACACCAGCCAGCCAACCCGGCCGCCGTACGGACACAGGCGGCGGCCACCACGCAGGGCGTGTGGTTTGACCTGCCGCTGCTGGCGAAACGCATTGCCCTACGCGAAGGTGTGCCGGCAACGCAGATCGAACTGAGTCGCGTTTGTACCTACTGTATGGCAGAAGAGCAGGCAAGCTATCGTCGCAACACCCATTTCAGTCATGGCTATCAGCAGCGGTATTCATGGATACAGCGGCGTGGTTAGCGGACTTTGACCGCACGCAGGATAACGAACTTCTGGTTCGACGCCACGGTGTCACAGTTGCCGAACAGCTTTTTCATTTTGTGGTAATAGTCGAGGTGGCGGTTACCCACGATGCGCAGTTCGCCGCCCCAGGCGAGGCAACGACGGGCATCGCGAAACATCTGCCAGGCAACATGATCGGTGACCGCGTTTTGCTGATGGAAAGGTGGATTGCACAGTACTGCGCTCAGGCTGTCTGAGGGAAAACCTGACAGCACGTTGTTCACTGAAAAACGGCTTCGCGCCAGATCCTGCGGGCGATTCACCTCAACGTTCAGCTGGCTGGACGCCACCGCCATCATCGATTCATCCACAAAGTGCACCACCGCATCGGGGTTTTTCTCAAGGGCCATCAGGCCAATAACGCCGTTGCCGCAGCCAAGATCAAGGATCTCCCCGTCGATATTTTCCGGCAGATGCGCCATAAAAAAGCGCGCGCCGATATCAAGACTGCTGCGGGCAAACACGTTGGCATGGTTGTGGATGTGGTAATCAGTGCCGTCGAGCGGCCAGGTCAGCGTGGCGGGCGCATCCGCCAGCGCGGGCAAATCCGGTGTGCAGTAGATCAGGCGCGCCTTCTTCACCGCCAGCGAGGTGGTGGTTTTCCCCAGTACGCGCTCAAAAAGCTGAAGCGTTGAGCTGTGGATCTCTTTGACTTTCCCGGCGGCGACGATCTGCGTCTCCGGCGTAACCACGCTGCGTAGCGCGCGCAGCTGATGCTCCAGCAGGGCCAGCGTTTTCGGGATTTTGATCAGCACGCGGGCGGGAGCGGCAGGCAGCGGCGCAAGGCTGTCCAGCAGCGTGACCGCATCCTCTTCCCTGCCATTAAGCTTCAGGTTTTGCCGTGTCGCCAGCTGGCTGAGCAGCGAATCGCCTATGCTGAACACCGCATCGTCCGCCAGCGCACAGGCCAGCGCGCCAAAGGCGTCGTTAAAGATCAGCGTCGGGCCGCTGACGGACGTCTCGTTCAGCGTGTTTAACAGGTATTCATCAGCGGCATCCCACGCCTGTAGCGGGCTCTCCTCACGCATGGGGGGAAAGCGATGCAGCGTCAGCGTGCGGTGGCTCAGTTCAAGTTGGCTCATGGGATAACCTTAGTGGTAAAATTCCCGCGCTTTATCCCCTAAATCGCGCCGACAGTAAACGTTTTTCTTGCAGGAGCTGGCATGTCATTGATTTACCTTCAGGGCTATCCTGAATCGCTGCTGGCGCAGGTGCGTCAGCTCATCGCTCAGCAGCGGCTCGGCGACGTGCTGCGCAAACGCTATCCGGAGAGCCACAGCGTGACCAGCGACCGCGCGCTATATGACTATGCAATGGCGCTTAAAAATCAGGCGCTGCGCAATGCGCCCCCGCTCAATAAAGTGCTGTACGACAGCAAAATCAGGATCATGAAGGATGCGCTCGGCCTGCACACCGCCATTTCCCGCGTTCAGGGCGGGAAACTGAAAGCGAAGGCGGAAATTCGTGTGGCGACCATTTTCAAACAGGCGCCGGAAGCCTTTCTGCGGATGATCGTGGTACATGAACTGGCGCACATCAAAGAGAAAGCGCATAACAAGGCGTTTTACCAGCTCTGCTGCCACATGGAACCGCAGTATCATCAGTTAGAGTTTGATACACGGCTCTGGCTGACCGAGCAGGCGCTGCACGGGCGCGAAAGCTGACGTCTTTATAAGAAGTCTTTCGCTTTCTGAATCAGGCTGGTTTTGGTCAGCGCGCCGAGGTATTTTTTCTCCCGCGGGTTGTTCAGCACTGGCAGGCGCTCCAGCGTCACTTTTGCAAACGCTTCCCAGCCTTCGGTGATGGTTTGGTTTTCAAAAATATAAGGAAAGCTTTCATCCATCACGCAGCTCACCGGCGAGTCCAGCGTGATAACTTTATCCAGCACCTGCCGCGAAATATCGTGAATCGATACCGCGCCCAGGAATTCGCCCTCTTCACCGATCACATACACAAAACGCTCGCGCTTTAATGAACTGACGGCCAGCGCTTTTCCGACCGAGGCGGTCGGCGTCAGCGCCGCGCCGGAAACGATAAACTGTGAAATGATGCCGTTATCAAAATCGAACTTGGCGTCTGAGCGCCGAAAATGGTTTTTGATAACCGGATAGGTGCTGTTGGCGTGCAGGCGGTAAACGGTCATGGAAGCCAGCACGCAGGCGATCATCGCGGGAAACAGCAGGCTGCTGTTCAGGGTCATTTCCAACACCATCAGCATCGCCATCAGCGGCGCCTGGCTAACCGACGCCAGCACCGCGCCCATGCCGACAGCGGCAAAAATGAGCACGTTACTTATCGGCAACCCAGCCAGAACCGCCAGCGAGGCCACCAGCACACCAAGAATGGCTCCAATCAGCAGTGAAGGCGTAAACAGGCCGCCGACCGCCCCGGAACCCACCGACACTGCCGTGGCGCACATCTTGAGCAACAGTAACATAAAGAGCGCCTTGATCAGAAAGCCGCCGGCCATGATCTCAACAATCACTTCATAGCCGTTGCCCAGAATTTTTGTCGAGCCAATGGCCATCGTACCCACAATCAGCCCGCCGAATCCCAGCCGCAGCGGCAGGCTCCGGACAACGCCAAAACGTTGCCTGCTCTGCGCGATTAGCCAAATCATCGCCCAGCCAACCAGCCCGGCCAGCAGGCCAACCGCAACGGTTAACAGTATCGTCGCGGGCGTGAGTTCAAACAGCACGTGCGAGAACGGATAGATAGCGGAACGGTAGCCCAGCGACCACATCATCAGCACCGCCACGCCGGAGGAGATAATCAGCGGCACAAGGCGCTGCATGGCCGAAATGCCAAAGGCGATCTCAGCCACAAAAATGGCCGACGCCAGCGGCGCATGGTAGACCGACGACAGCCCCGCCGCCGCCGCCATTGCCACAACATCGCTGTTGCGCAGGTTGAGGCGCCGGAAACAGAGACGGCCCATCAGGCTGCCGCTGAGCGCTGAAAGCTGCACCATCGGCCCCTCTTTACCAATCGAGCCGCCGCTGCTGATGCTGGCAAGCGAGGAGAGCGCACGAAACAGCGAGGTTTTGGTCGGTACCGCATCGAGCCGGGCGTTGATCACATCCAGATAGTCGGTGCGCACCGTCTCTTTCTGTTCAATGGCGGCGGCGTAGCGCAGAAAAAATCCGGCAATCACCCCACCACTGCCTACAATCAGCGGCCAGAAATACCAGGGGTAAACCGTCATCGCCTGCGTCACGTCATGACGTGTGCCGAAAATCATTGCGGTGATAAGTTCGATCAGCGCCCGGAATCCCAACGTAGCTAACGTGGCGACCAGGCCAACGGGAACGGCAACCAGAATGCTGGTCCAGTTCAGTGCGTGTCTGCTGCCCATTGTCATTATTTTGCCCATCTGAAAATCGGTTATTAACTCTGTCTGGCCGGAAAAACAGGAAATGTTTGTCGCCAATAACGCCATATCATCGTTAATGATGCGAGATTTTATCCCGTTATGCTGATGATATTTATCATGACAGCGCCGCTTTTTTTAGCCATTACTCTGCAAATCACACGTGCTACTCTGAGAAATCGGCGGGGCAGAGCCGCCCCGGACATCTTCTGAACGTATGGAGAAGGCCACGCGCTATGATTCGCTTCGCTGTAGTAGGGACTAACTGGATAACGCGTCAGTTTATCGACGCCGCGCATGAAACCGGCAAAATGAAGCTGACTGCCGTTTATTCACGCTCGCTGGCGCAGGCGCAAACCTTCAGCAATGATTATCCCGTTGAGCATCTGTTTATCTCTCTTGAGCAGTTGGCGCAGTGCGAAGACATTGATGCCGTGTATATCGCCAGCCCCAATGCGCTGCACTGTCCGCAGGCGATGCTGTTTATGCAGCACAAGAAACATGTGATTTGCGAAAAGCCGCTGGCATCTCATCTGCGGGAAGTTGAAACAATGATCGCCTGCGCGCACGATAATCAGGTGGTGCTGTTTGAAGCGTTCAAAACCGCCAGCCTGCCCAACTTTCATCTGCTGCGCCGTTCGCTGCCTCAGGTTGGCAAACTGCGTAAGGCGCTGTTCAGCTACTGTCAGTACTCCTCCCGTTATCAGCGCTATCTGGACGGCGAAAATCCAAATACTTTCAATCCCGCCTGGTCCAACGGGTCGATCATGGACATTGGCTTTTACTGTCTGGCGAGCGCTGTCAGCCTGTGGGGCGAACCGCACGCGGTGCATGCCAGCGCCACGCTTCTGGAAAGCGGCGTTGATGCACATGGTACCGTGGTGCTCGATTATGGCGATTTTGACGTGACGTTGCTGCACTCCAAAGTCAGCCAGTCGGGGATGGCCAGCGAGATTCAGGGCGAAGCCGGTTCGCTGCTTATCGAGCAAATTTCCGAATGCCAGCGCGTCAGCGCGGTACCGCGCGGCGCGCGCGCGCAGGATATCAGCCAGCCGCAGCACATTAATACCATGCTTTACGAAGCGGAAACCTTTGCTTCGTTAGTAGAAAATCATCAGATACATCATGAAGGATTAGTTACGTCGCGGATTACAGCAAAATTACTGACGGAAATCCGCCGCCAGACGGGCGTGGTCTTTCCCGCCGACGCGGCACCGGCCGCTGTGTAAATATTTCTAAATATTGCAAAATACGTTTGACCTCTTTTGCTGCTCCGCCTATCTTCTTGAGCAGCAAAGGGGAGTAACTTCTTCGTCGGTCAATCGTCATTACGGTGCGCAAGCACCCGGTTACCGGGCAACCAGAAAAGATCCTGCGTTGTAAGTGAGACCTTGCCGGAAGGCGAGGTTTGCTTACAGCGAAAATACTGTGGCTGACGTCTTCCGATGTTGGCCTTTTTTATTTTAACAGGATCCTCCCTATGAATACCGTAGGCACACCGCTTCTCTGGGGCAGCTTTGCTGTCATTGTTTTGATTATGCTGGCGATCGATCTGCTGATGCAGGGCCGTCGCGGCGAGCAGACCATGTCGCTCAAGCAGGCTGCCTTCTGGTCAATTGTCTGGATCTCCGTTTCGCTGCTGTTCAGCGCCGGGCTCTGGTGGTATCTCAAAGGCACCGCTGGCCCTGAAATCGCGCACACGCAAACCCTGGCGTTTCTGACCGGCTACGTGCTGGAAAAAGCGCTCGCGGTGGATAACGTCTTTGTCTGGCTGATGCTGTTCAGCTACTTCTCCGTACCCACTTCTCTTCAGCGTCGCGTGCTCATTTATGGCGTATTGGGCGCGATCGTCCTGCGAACGGTGATGATCTTCGCCGGTAGCTGGCTGGTATCCGAGTTCAGTTGGATACTCTACATTTTCGGCGCCTTCCTGCTGTTTACCGGTGTGAAAATGGCTACGGGCGGCGGTCACGATGGCGATCCGGGAGACAAGCCGGTGGTACGCTGGCTTCGCAACCATCTGCGCATGACGGAAAATCTCGAAGGCGAGAAGTTTTTCGTGCGCCGTAATGGTCTGTTGTTCGCAACGCCGTTGCTGCTGGTGCTGATTATGGTAGAACTCAGCGACGTGATCTTCGCGGTCGACAGCATCCCGGCGATTTTCGCGGTGACCACCGATCCCTTTATCGTGCTGACCTCAAATCTGTTCGCCATTCTTGGCCTGCGTGCGATGTATTTTCTGCTGGCAAACGTAGCTGAACGTTTCTCAATGCTGAAATACGGCCTGGCGATTGTGCTGGTGTTTATCGGCATCAAGATGCTGATTGTCGATCTTTATCACATTCCGGTTGCCGTTTCGCTGGGTACCGTTGGCGGCATCCTGGCCGTGACCCTGCTGATTAACGCCTGGGTCAATCATCGCCGCGATCGTCAAATGTCTCAGCGTTAAGCTTTTCCTCTCTTAAGGCCCGGCCTGCGGCAGGACTGCCGCATCCGGGCATTTTTTACTTCCCCTGCAATCACATTTCCTTATACTTCCCTGCGCAAACACGATGTACGACGCCGCCGCGCGTTAAATTAATATGACAACAACTGGTTTTAAATTATGAGTCTGGAAAAAGATCGTTCAGGGCTGGTTCAGCGTCTGATGCAGGGAAGTCTGGTAACACAAATTTTAATCGGTCTGGTGGCCGGGATGGCGCTGGCCTGGTTTTCAAAAGAAAATGCGCTGGCGGCAGGCCTGTTTGGCGAACTCTTCGTCAGCGCCCTGAAGGCCGTTGCGCCGCTGATGGTGATGGTTCTGGTGATTGCCTCAATCGCGAATCATCAGCAGGGACAAAAAACGCGCATTCGTCCCATCATCACGCTCTATTTACTCAGTACCTTTTTTGCCGCCGTCGTGGCAGTGGTCGCAAGCCATTTACTACCGCAGACGCTTACCCTGGCGGATGCCTCGCAGCAGATCACGCCGCCTTCCGGCATTCTTTCCGTGCTGCATTCATTGCTAATGAGCATGGTGGCAAACCCCATTGACGCGCTGATGCACGCTAATTATATCGGCATTCTGGTTTGGGCAATCGGCCTCGGCCTCGCGTTTCGTCACAGCAGTTCCACCACGCGCGCTTTCCTGAACGATGCGTCAGAAGCCGTGACCTCGCTGGTGAGAGTGGTCATCCGCTTTGCGCCACTGGGCATTTTTGGTCTGGTTGCTTCAGTGTTAGCCTCAACCGGTTTCTCAGCGCTGATGGAATATGCCAGCCTGCTTGCGCTCCTGCTGGGATGTATGCTGTTGATGGCGCTGGTATTTAATCCCCTTCTGGTTTACTGGAAAATCCGCCGCAATCCCTATCCGCTGGTATTAACCTGCCTGCGGGAAAGTGGCATCACCGCCTTTTTCACCCGCAGCTCTGCCGCTAACATACCGGTGAATATGGCGCTGGCGAAAAAACTCAATCTGGATGAGGACACCTATTCCGTGTCGATTCCGATTGGCGCCAATATCAGTATGGCAGGCGCGTCCATCACCATTACCGTACTGACGCTGGCGGCGGTGAATACACTGGGAATTGATGTTGATGCCGGAACGGCGATTCTCCTGAGCGTGGTGGCTGCTATCTGCGCGTGCGGCGCATCAGGCGTGGCGGGCGGTTCTCTGCTGCTGATCCCGGTTGCCTGTAATATGTTTGGCATCCCGGACAACATCGCCATGCAGGTGGTGGCGGTGGGTTTCATCATCGGCGTACTACAGGACTCCGCAGAGACAGCGCTGAATTCGTCGGCGGACATTCTCTTTACCGCCGCAGCCTGCATGGCAGATGAGCGCGATAACATAAACGTGTCATCATAATGCCAGAAACGGTCAGGCGCTCTGCCTGGCCGTTACAAGGCAATAATACTTAAAAAAATGACGGCTTCGAAAGAGATTAAGACCAGAAACGGTTAAAAGTGCCCTTTCCGCGTTTTAAAGGGCCGGCACGTCAAAGCGTCTTCAGTAGTGTCAGCATGTGTAAAACTTCTTTTCGCTCAACGCAACCCCCTGTAAAACATACGGGACGATGCGTTTTACTCGCTATGTTAAGTAATTATTTGTTAAAAGTTTCTGGTTTTTAGAATTTTCACCAGCGAATAAAGGGAATGCGCCTTTTTTGCCCCTTTATCAGATAAGTATCCGTGTTCAGGACAGCGCCTGCATCTATAATAATGACATCTACGCCGAGCCGGATTTAGCCAGACCTATGTCACAATGACGTTCAGGGACATCCTATGGATATTTTTAAAGCACTCGTCAGCGCGCTCTGGCAGCAGGATTACGATACTCTGGCCGATCCCACGCTGGTCTGGGCTATTTACTTCGTTCTCTTTATGATTTTGTTCCTCGAAAACGGCCTGCTCCCGGCCGCTTTCCTGCCCGGCGACAGCCTGTTGATCCTGGTAGGCGTGCTGATCGCCAAAGGCACCATGTCTTTTCCGCTGACGCTCTTTATATTAACCACTGCCGCCAGCCTGGGCTGTTGGGTGAGCTACATTCAGGGCCGCTGGTTGGGTAATACGCGCCTGGTGCAGAAATGGCTTTCGCATCTTCCCGCGCAGTATCATCAGCGCGCGCACCAGCTTTTTCACCGTCACGGGCTCTCCGCGCTGCTGATTGGCCGCTTTATCGCCTTTGTGCGCACGCTGCTTCCTACCATTGCAGGCTTGTCGGGTTTGAGCAGCGCACGCTTTCAGTTTTTTAACTGGGTGAGCGCTCTGCTTTGGGTATTGATCCTGACCGTTATGGGCTTCGCGCTGGGCAAAACGCCCCTGTTCCTTAAATATGAAGATCAGCTGATGTTCTGCCTGATGCTCCTGCCGCTGGTGCTGTTGGTATTCGGTCTGGTGGGTTCGCTTTATGTGTTATGGCGGAAACGCAGCAGTGCGGGAAAAGGATAAAACGCGTAATGTTGACTGCTCTGAGATCTCGTTTAACCCGCCGTGCCGTCGCTTTTCTGCTGGCGGGCGCACTTGTCCTGCTGCTTATGACGACTTTGCCGATGTTGTTTCACAATGACACCGCGCTGAAGATCGAGCCTTCCCGTCAGGGCGTCTCGCTGCCAGACGGCTTCTATGTATGGCAACGCCTGTCGGCGCAGGGGATTCATATTAAAAGCATCACCCCTGACAACAATACATTGATCATCCAGTTCGAGTCGTCAGAACAAAGCGCCGCCGCAGAAAAGGTTCTGCGCCAGCTGCTTCCTTATGACTTCGAGATAGCCCAGGTGAGCCTCTCCGGCATGCCCAACCCGCGTAACAAATTTGGTTGAGGCTTTTCGCCTTCCTGCGTCACCTGCTTAAGATTCCTCTCTCTTTTTGAGCTTTCCAGATTTCATGACTATGCTTACTGAGTCAGAGAACCTGGAAAGCCGTTCAGAATCATTGGTATTGTTCCTGCGGCCTGAAAAACTGGAAGGGAATACCTGTTATGAAATACCGCACACTTCTCGGACTGAGTCTTCTTGTTCTTGCGCCTGTATCTCAGGCAGCAGGATCGGTATGTCAGCAAAAAGCACAGGACATTCAGCACGAAATCGACCTGGCGCGTCAGCACAACAATGCGCGCCGCGTAAACGGGCTGGAACGCGCGTTGACTGAAACGCGTGCCGACTGTAGCGATGCAAAATTAAAATCTCTCCATCAGGAGAAAGTTAAAGAACATCAGCAGACGGTCGAAAAGCGTCAGAAAGAGCTGAATGAAGAAAAAGCGGACGGCGACGACCGTAAAAAAATCGCAAAGCGTGAGAAAAAACTGGCAGAAGCTGAGCGTGAACTAAAGGAAGTCCGGGCTGCGCACTATTAGGTGCCAACGAGCCGGATTCTTATAACTAATGACTAAAGGAGTTTGTTATGTCTAAAGATACAACATCTGAGCATCTGCGTGCAGAACTGCGTAACCTGGCCGACACGCTGGAAGAAGTGTTAAGCAGCGGCAGCGACAGGTCTAAATTCGAGCTGGACAAGCTGCGCAGCAAAGCCAACAGCGCGCTGCGCGAGACGCGTGCACGCCTGGGCGATTCCGGTGAGCGTATTGCTCAGACCTCGCGTGAAGTCGCCGATCAGGCTGACGTTTACGTACGAGAAAATCCCTGGACCAGCGTGGGTATCGGTGCCGCAGTCGGTGTGGTGCTGGGCGTCCTGCTGACGCGTCGTTAAAATGGCCTATTCACAGCAGAGCCAGGGCCCGGGCAAAGGGGTCGTTAATATCGGTCAGCGGATTATCACTACGCTGGTAGGCATTGTTGAAACGCGTGTGCGGCTCGCGGTTGTTGAGCTGGAAGAAGAAAAGTCCAATATCGTCCAGATGCTGATCATGATCGGCCTGACCATGCTCTTCACCGCATTTGGTCTGATGAGCCTGATGGTGCTGATTATCTGGGCCGTGGACGTGCAATACAGACTGATGGCAATCGGCATCACCACCGCCGCACTGTTTGCTCTGGCGATCATCTTTGGCCTGTGGACGCTTGCCAAATCACGGCGCTCAACGTTATTAAGCGCAACCCGCCGGGAGCTGAAGTCCGACCGTAAGCTGCTGGAGGATGAATAATGGGCCGCGAACGCGACGAGCGTAAAGCCGAACTGCTGCGCCAGGTGCAGCAGCAACGCCTTGATTTGAGTGCGCATAAAAAGCATTTTCTTGAGGTCACCGCGCGGTACGATCGCGGCTGGTTAACGCTGGTAAGTATGCGTCGTTATGTGGCTATCGGCAGCGGTCTGATGGCCGTCTGGTCGGTTCGCAATCCACGCTTTATTACCCGCTGGACCAAACGCGGTCTTGGCGTCTGGAGTACCTGGCGTTTGATGCGTAACTATCTTCCCGGCCGCTAGTTCGCTCGCTTTCCCTTACGCTCTGTTGTCTTCAGGCCCGGCTTGCCGGGCCTTTTCAATTTTCCTGAAAGACTTCGACAGTTTAACTTGCTTACAATCCTTTTCTTCTCCCACTACTATCTCCAACAACGAACGGCGCCTGCACGTCAGGCCTGAAAATCAGACGGCCGGGATGCTCTCCCGCCCAATCAATCCTGTTGGAGTTAATGATGAAAAAATTAGAAGATGTTGGCTTTCTGGTGGCGCGCATTCTGATGCCTGTCCTGTTCATTGTGGCGGGTTGGGGAAAAGTTGGCGGCTACGCAGGTACGCAGCAGTATATGGCGCATATGGGCGTTCCCGGCTTTTTTCTGCCGTTGACCATCCTGCTTGAACTGGGCGGCGGTCTTGCCGTGCTGCTGGGCTTCCTGACCCGTTTTACCGCTATTTTTACCGCCGTATTTGCCATCATCACCGCGCTGATTTTCCATGGCGACTTTTCAGTGGACAGCAACTCCATCAACTTTATGAAGAACCTGACCATCGCCGGTGGCTATCTGCTGCTGTTTATTACCGGCCCGGGCGCATACAGCATCGATCGCCTGTTAAAGAAAAAATGGTAAGCGACAGCCGCTATACTCAGTAACATCAGCGCGCAGGGATCGCCCCGCGCGCTACGTTTATCGGGAGGCGTTATGGGACAACTGATTGAGGGTGTCTGGCACGACACCTGGTACGACACCAAATCGGCCGGCGGCCGCTTCAGGCGTTCTGAAGCCCCGTGGCGTAACTGGGTGACCGCTGACGGCGAAGCAGGCCCGACCGGCAAGAGCGGCTTTCGCGCCGAAAAGGATCGCTATCATCTCTACGTATCGCTCGCCTGCCCCTGGGCGCACCGCACGTTGCTGATGCGCAAGCTGAAGGGGCTGGAAACATTGATCCCGGTTTCGGTTGTACATCCGCTGATGCTGGAGAACGGCTGGACATTCGACGAAGACTTTCCTGATGCGACCGGCGATTCACTGTATCAAAACGAATTTCTCTATCAGCTCTATCTGCATGCCGATAAAGAGTACAGCGGGCGCGTCACCGTACCGGTGCTGTGGGATAAGCAGCAGAACACCATTGTCAGTAATGAATCGGCCGATATTCTGCGCATGTTTAACAGCGCGTTTGATGCGGTTGGCGCGCGGGCGGGTGATTTCTACCCCACGGATTTACGTGACAAAATCGACGAACTGAATAGCTGGATTTACGATACCGTTAACAATGGCGTCTATAAATCGGGTTTTGCCACCAGCCAACAGGCTTACGATGAGGCGGTGAATGCGCTCTTCAACGCGCTGGATCGTCTGGAGCAGATACTGGGCCGGCATCGCTGGCTGGCTGGCGATCGTCTGACCGAAGCGGATTTACGACTCTGGACCACGCTGGTGCGGTTCGATCCGGTGTACGTCACTCATTTTAAATGCGACCGGCAACGCATCAGCGACTACCTGAATCTGAATGGTTTTCTGCGGGAAATTTATCAAATGCCGGGTGTGGCAGAAACGGTCAGTCTGGCCCATATTCGCCATCACTATTACCGCAGCCATAAAATGATTAACCCGGAAGGGATAATCTCCGTTGGCCCCGCGTTTAACTGGGATGAGCCACACGGGCGCGACGTACGTTTTCGTTAAGATGAGCGGCGGTTAACCCTGCCGCTTCGCCAGCAGTTTTGGGATCTCGCGCAGGCACCAGGCTTTCGCTTCGCCCATGCTGTCGCGTCGCCAGGCCATGATGATATCGACCTCCCGCGTGTATTCCGGGCTGACCACGCGCAAACGGCCTTCAGCAATGTCTTTCTCAACCATCGGGTAAGGCATGGAGGCAACGCCCAGCCCGGCCAGCAGCGCCCGGTGTTTATCTTCAATGGTGCTGACCGTCAGCCGCTGCTGCTTGTCCAACAGCTGTACGGTCAGCACCGGTCGCTCGCGAGCGGTATCCGCCACGGCAATGCCGCGATATTTTACCCGCGTTACCTCTGACAACGGTTCCGGTTCAAGATGGATCGGATGGTTCGGGCTGGCGACAATAACGCTTAACATGCTGTAAAGCTTGCGGGTATTGATTTCCGACGAGGCGCGAAAGTGCATATCAGGGGCAATAACGATATCAGCGCGTCCCTGTTCAAGCCGTTCCCAGGCACCTGCCAGCACCTCGGTGATCAGCGAAATTTGTGTATTCGCCTTGCCGGCCAGTTTTTCGATCAGCGGGAAGAGCGAGTCGCTTGGCACCAGCGCTTCGGCAACGATGGTCAGATGCGTTTCCCAGCCTCGTGCCAGTGCTTCTGCATCGGTGGTCAGCTTATCTGCGGCTTCAAGCAGCACCCTGCCGCGCTCAAGCAGCATACGCCCAACGTTGGTGAATTTTGTACGATGGCCGGAGCGGTCAAACAGCACCACGTCCAGCTCCTCTTCCAGCTTTTGCATGGTATAGCTGAGCGCGGAGGGCACGCGCCCCAGCTCGTCCGCTGCCGCTGCGAAGCTGCCCCTGCGATCGATAGCATCCATTACTCGCAGCGCTTCCAGCGTGAGGGCGCGATCTTTGGCCATAGCGGGTCTCTGTCAGGAAATTTGAATATAGCGAGCAGATTAACTGGCTAACAATCCGCCGTCCAGAAACTTACCATAGCGGCATAACAAATGCTGGCGTGGCCGGACGATAAACGAGGAGACATCATGATTACCAGCCGTACCGCGCAGGCCTGCGGCAAGGCCGATTATGGCTGGCTTCAGGCACGTTATACCTTTTCTTTTGGACACTATTTTGATCCAAATTTATTAGGCTACGCTTCACTGCGCGTCCTTAATCAGGAAGTGCTCAGGCCCGCCGCCTGTTTTCAACCCAGAACCTATCCCAGAGTTGACGTGCTGAACCTGATTTTGCAGGGACGGGCGGAGTACCGCGACAGCGAAGGCAATCACGTCAGCGCCGACACCGGGGAAGCGCTCCTGCTGGCCACCCAGCCCAACGTCAGCTATAGCGAACACAATATCAGTAAAGAGAGTACGCTGACGCGCATGCAGCTCTGGCTGGACGCCTGTCCCGCACAGGATAACGATCCGGTGCAGCGGGTACGTATCCCGCCGGAGGCGCGCCACATGCTGTTGGCGTCGCCAAACGGCGCGGAAGGCAGTCTTCAACTCCGCCAGCAGGTATGGATCCATCACGTCATGCTCGCACCAGGTGAGAGCATGAGCATTGACCTGCTCGGCCCTCGCGCTTACCTGCAATCCATTCATGGTTCATTGCGCGCCGTGGCGCATTCACAGGCGGGAGAAATACTGAAATGCGGGGACGGCGCGTTTGTACGAGAAGAGCAGAGCGTGACATTAACGGCGGACACGCCTGTGCGCGCGCTGGTGATTGATTTGCCGGTTTGATGATGCTGTAAGGCTTAGGTGAAGCCTCACAGGCGAGAGTAATTTTATTTTATTGCAGGAACTTTTGCCGCGCCCGCAGCCTCAGGCGCCGCCGACGGTTGCCGTTTGATGTTCCGGCCAGATCGTCTGAGGACACTCAAAATCTCCTCACGAGAAGTGGTGATCGCTTTGCCGTTGGGTGTTAACTTGTCAATCTCGCTGGAACTAAGTGTTTTTTCGATCATTGCACCGTTAACGCCAGCCCGACGGATTTTTAAATCATAAGAGGCTGGAAGAGGCCCTGACAATTTAGCCATTCTGTTTACCATATTGCCTCCTGAAAGTTGATACGGTAGTTATTATCGCTCATTAATTAAGCATCGGCAACCGGCGTCACTTGTGAAGCAAACCACGCCAAAAGGCTGTGTGCATCGCGAAACAAAATTTCCTTGTTGCCTGATATATCTTCGAATGCGTATGTATCGATATAATAATCGGCGATCTCATCATTAAGAGGGGAAATCAGACGTAAACCGGCGCAATTCGTCTCAGCCATAAACAATATCGCTGCAAAAAGAGCAAGTTTCAATGTGTTACCGTCAAGTATCGAGTCATAAATATGGAAATTTTGAATCATTTCGATATTTAAAAAAGCCTGATTTTCATCATTTTCCTGACAAAACCTGCTAATACATGCACCCGCCGGTTTGTTATCTGCATCAGTTATCTTAAAGCTGAAATTAAAAGCATCATCATCCGTAAGTGTAGAGCCACTCCTGTCCCAGGGTAGTTGCTTTTCATTCGGTAGCATTTTCGACAAATGAATGCACCAGTCTATATCCTCAGCCGTTAACTCATGAACACGTACGTTATATTCAAGTTCGCTGAAGATGTCATTAGTCGTACTAAGCGTACGCTGAATAATGCTTTTTATATCCAGCAGGTTGGCCATTTTCATTCCTTTGACAATCGGAAAATCTTTCTTTTATAGCTGAACATAAATTGTACAGCCTGCGCAACCTGCGCACCAAGACTTTTCAGAATCTGACCGATCCTGACAGCAATGGAGGGCATGGCCCGCCAGTCATCGCTCTCTCTCCCATAAAACAAAAACCCCGCCGAAGCGGGGTTTTGTGTCGAATGAGTTGAAGCTGACCGGTAAGCCGGGTTCTGTCGTGGACAGTCATTCATCTAGGCCAGCAATCGCTCGCTGGCTCAAGCAGCCTACCCGGGTTCAGTACGGGCCGTACCTTGTGAACCCCTATTTGGCCTTGCTCCGGGTGGAGTTTACCGTGCCACGAACTGTTGCCAGCCGCGCGGTGCGCTCTTACCGCACCCTTTCACCCTTACCTGATCCCTAAAGGGCCATCGGCGGTTTGCTCTCTGTTGCACTGGTCGTAGGCTTGCGCCCCCCAGGCGTTACCTGGCACCCTGCCCTATGGAGCCCGGACTTTCCTCCCCTCTGTCTGTCTCCCCCGAAGGAGGACGGCAACAAAGCGGCGACTGTCTGGTCAGCTTCGGCGCGGATGATAGGCGATTCCTCGCTCTTTGTCACCCTTCTTGCTGCTCAAGCGCGTACTTATAGAGCGCGTTCTTCTTCACGCCGTGAATTTCCGCCGTCAGTTGAGCGGCCTTTTTTAACGGCAACTCCTTTTGCAGCAGCGCCAGCGTACGCAGCGCTTCAGGCGGTAGCGCGTTTTCCTCAGCGTGATAACCTTCCACCACCAGTACCATTTCGCCCTTACGGCGATTCTCATCCTCTTTCACCCAGGCAAGCAGTTCGCCCACTGGCGCGCCGTGGATCGTCTCCCACGTCTTGGTTATTTCTCGCGCCAGCACCACGTAGCGCCCCTCGCCCCACACGTTCACCATGTCCTCCAGGCTTTCGAGCAGCCGGTGAGTGGATTCGTAAAAAATCAGCGTGCGCGGCTCCTGCTCAAGCGCGCGCAGCACGTCGCAGCGTCCTTTACTTTTCGCCGGAAGAAACCCTTCATAACAAAAGCGATCCGAAGGCAGACCCGCCGCGCTCAACGCCGCGATCGCCGCGCAGGCGCCGGGGAGCGGTACCACGCGGATGCCTGCTTCGCGGCACTGACGCACCAGGTGATAACCCGGATCGTTGATTAAAGGCGTACCGGCATCGGAGACCAGCGCGATACTTTGCCCTTCGCGCAGCTTTGCCAGCAGCGTCTCGGCCTTCTGCTGCTCGTTATGATCGTGTAATGCGAAGAGGCGCGCATTGATGGCGAAATGTTGTAGCAACAGCCCGGTGTGACGTGTATCTTCCGCTGCGATAAGATCAACGTGCGCCAGCACCGTCAGCGCGCGCTGGGTGATATCGCCCAGGTTACCGATCGGCGTGGGAACAATATAGAGCGTGCTGGCTGAAATATCTTCGCGTTGTTTCATTGTGAGATCCGAATTGCCGATTTAATATTGAGCATCCTGAAAAAACATTACTGGACCGAGTATGCTTCCTTTGAAAGTCACTCATAACAAAGCAGGACGCTACGTGCCTGTATTACTGGCCGCCCTGATTTTCGCCGGGTGTACCAACCAGGCGCCGCAAACACCCGCCGTTAACGTGCAGGGCGCGGCGACGGGCACATCCGACTACTATCTGCAACAGATGCAGCAAAGCGCTGATGATAACAAGGTTGACTGGCAATTACTTGCCATCCGGGCGTTTCTTAAGGAAGGAAAGTTCCCGCAGGCCAACGATCAGTTTGCAAAACTGCCGCAAAACCTGAACGACACTCAGCGTCAGGAGAGCCGACTGCTTGCAGCACAGCTTAAAATCGCGCAGCAGGACATCACCGGTGCCAACGCGCTGCTCAGGCAAATTGATACAGAGTCGCTATCCAAAGAGCAGCAGGTTCGCTACAACCAGCTGTTGATCGCCACCAGCCGCGGGCTGGATCTCCTGCGCGCGTTGATCGCGCAGGAGCCGCTGCTGTCGCAGCCTGCCGATAAACAGAAAAATATTGATGCCACGTGGCAGGCGCTGGTGCAGATGACGCCAGAGCAGGTCAACAACCTGGTTATCAACGCCGATGAGAACACGCTTCAGGGATGGCTGGATCTGCTGAATATCTATAAAGCCAACGGCAGCGATGCTGACATGCTTAAGGCAGGCATCAGCGACTGGCAGAAGCGTTATCCGGTCAATCCCGGCGCAAAAATGTTGCCTTCGGCGCTGAGTCAGATTCAAAATTTCCAGCCGTCATCAACCAATAAAATCGCGCTGCTGTTGCCGCTGAGCGGCCAGGCCCAGGCCTTTGCTAACGCCATCCAGAAAGGCTTTAACGATGCGAAAAACGGCGCGCTGGCCCAGCCTGCCGCGCAGCCCGTTGAGGCCGCCGCGCCAGCCAACGATTCTCCTGCTAACCCGGATGCGGCGGTCAGCCCGTCCGCTGCGCCCGTTGAAGCGCCGCAGACAGCCTCCGCGCAGCCGGTGGCGCAGAGCAGCGCATCGGCGCAAACCGCGCCGGCCGCCAGCTCAACACAGGTTCAGGTCTATGACACCAGCACCCAGCCTGTCGATCAGGTACTGGCTAAAGCACAGCAGGATGGTGCAACGCTGGTAGTCGGCCCACTGATCAAAGGTAACGTTGAGAAGCTGGCTGATATTCAGACGCCGCTTAATATCCTTGCGCTGAACACGCCGGAAACCGTCCAGAACCGTCCGAATCTTTGCTATTTTGCGCTTTCTCCTGAAGACGAAGCGCGCGATGCCGCTCATCATATGTGGGATCAGGGCAAACGTTCGCCGCTGCTGATTGTGCCACGCAACGCATTGGGCGCTCGTGTCAGCAAAACCTTTGCCGCTGAATGGCAAACGCTGGGCGGCAACACCGTGCTGCAACAGCAGTTTGGCTCAACGGCGGAACTGAAGCAGGGAATTAACAGCGGCGCGGGCCTCAGCCTGACGGGAACGCCGATTGCGGCACCGTCGCAGCAGCCTCAGGATGTTTCCATCGCCGGCCTGACTATTCCGGCGCCGGTGCAGGATACGCCCGCCTCCTCTGCTGGCAGCAGCGTGGACTCTGTTTATATTATCGGTTCACAGAGCGAGATGGCGCTGATTAAGCCCATGCTCTCAATGCGCGTCAGCAGCCGCAGCCAGGTACAGATGTATGCCAGTTCGCGCAGCTACCAGGCGGGTGCAGGTCAGGACTATCGTCTTGAAATGGAAGGCTTACAGTTCAGCGATATTCCGCTATTGTCCGGCGATAATCCCTCGCTGATGCAGCAGGCCGCGCGTAATTTCAACAATGATTACTCGCTGGTGCGCCTGTACGCGATGGGTGTGGACGCCTGGACGCTGGCGAATCGCTTTAACGAAATGCGCCAGACGCCGGGTGCGCATATTCGCGGCGAAACGGGCGAGCTGAGCGCCAATCAGGATTGCGTTATCAACAGGACGTTGACATGGAACCAGTACCGCCAGGGGCAAATCGTTCCGGCCTCCTGAGCCGGCAACAGGCTGGCGCGGGTTTTGAACGCCAGGCGCGCCGTCTGCTGGAACGCGCAGGGCTCAGCTTTATCGCCGCCAACGTGCGCTATCGCAGCGGCGAAATCGACCTGATTATGCGCGATGCGCAGACCTGGGTTTTTGTTGAAGTTCGCTATCGCCGCAATGCGCTGTTTGGCGGCGCGGCGGCAAGCGTCACCCGCAGCAAACAGCGTAAGCTGTTGCAAGCCGCCTCGCTGTGGCTGAGCGGACGCGGCCTCAGCGTTGATACTGCTGACTGCCGCTTTGACGTCGTAGCCATGACCGGAAACCAGGTCGAGTGGTTACCCAATGCTTTTTCGGCGGAATACTTTTCCGCCAGTGACTGACCAGGTGAGAGATGTGCTGGAAAGAATAAAAGTCTGTTTTACCGAAAGTATTCAAACCCAAATTGCGGCGGCCGAGGCGTTACCGGATGCGATATCCCGCGCGGCGATCGCGCTTGTGCAGTCGCTGCTCAACGGCAACAAAATACTCTGCTGCGGCAACGGCGCCTCAAGCGCCAACGCTCAGCATTTTGCCGCCATCCTGATTAATCGCTACGAAAGCGAGCGGCCCAGCCTGCCGGCCATTGCGCTCAGCGCGGATAACGTGATGCTAACGGCCATCGGCAACGATCGCCTGCATGATGAAATCTACGCGAAACAGGTACGGGCACTGGGTCAGGCTGGCGACATTCTTCTGGCCATCTCAACGCGCGGCAACACGCGTGATATTGTGAAGGCCGTTGAAGCAGCCGTAACACGCGATATGACAATTATCGCGCTTACCGGCTATGATGGCGGCGAACTCGCCGGTTTACTGGGGCCACAGGATGTGGAAATTCGTATTCCTTCGCACCGAAGCGCGAGGATTCAGGAAATGCATATGTTAACCGTAAATTGCCTGTGCGATTTAATCGATAACACCTTATTTCCCCATCAGGATGCTTAAAGGAGCTTAAATGAAATTATTTTCCGCACTTGCGGTCGTGCTTACTGCGCTGATGTTACAGGGCTGCGTCGCGGCGGTGGTTGGCAGCGCTGCGGTGGCGACTAAAACCGCTACCGATCCGCGTACGGTGGGTACGCAGGTTGACGACGGCACATTAGAACTGCGCGTCAGCAACGCGTTATCAAAAGATGAGCAGATTAAAAAAGATGCGCATATCGTGGCAACCGCCTATCAGGGCAAAGTGTTGCTGACCGGCCAGTCGCCAAACGCTGAACTGGCAAGCCGCGCGAAGCAGATAACGATGGGCGTGGATGGCGCAACGGAAGTCTATAATGAGATCCGCACCGGCGACAAAGCCAGTTTTGGCACCGCTTCTTCCGATACCTGGATCACTACCAAGGTGCGTTCGCAACTGCTGTCGAGCGATCAGGTGAAGTCGTCTAATGTGAAAGTCACCACCGAAAACGGTGAAGTGTTCCTGCTGGGGCTGGTCACCGATCAGGAAGCGAAAGCGGCGGCGGACATCGCCAGTCGGGTAAGCGGCGTTAAGCACGTTACCACCGCCTTTACCACCTTGAAATAAGTGAAGTGCCGCCCGCGTCTGACAGCGCGGGCGGTCATGCCTCTCTAAAGCCTGCTCAGGCAATCCATCGCCACCGCTTTAAAGCTCTCAAAATCCTGACTGTCGCGCAGGCGCGTCATCGCCCTTTCCCGCATAAAGGTGACGAACAGATCGTAAATCGCCATCGCCTCTTCATATTCGGTTTTGCTGATCGCCAGCAGAAAGATAACGTACGCCGTTTCATCTCCCCAGGCGATGCCCTGCGGCGCCAGCACGGTATAGACGACGGTTTTTTTTGCCAACAGCCCCAGCGAATGCGGCAGCGCAATGCCCTCGCCCAGCATGGTACTGACTATCGCTTCGCGCTCCTCGACCGATGGATAGAAAGCGTCATCGACCACGCCCTCCTGCTCAAGGCGATTGCACAGCGTCCTGAAGAGATCGGACTGCGCCATCGGCCCATCGATAATACAGAAATGGCTGGCGTCGAAAAACTTCTCCAGCATATAAGGCCGGGTGCGATCGACCAGCACCAGCTTACCGATCTGCTCCAGCTGATAGTCGGTAGGAAATGGCGACATCAGCACGACAGGTTTATCTTTTTCGCTGAGGCGCGCGGTAGAGATAACAAAATCCTCGTCAATGCTCTCAAGCTGTTCGTACTCGCGCAGCGAAACAATATTGCTGACCACAATCTGCGGATACTTACGCATCAACAGCGCCTGGATCATGCGCACCGTTGAGTTGCCGGTATCGCAGACCAGTAGAATCTGCGGATGCCGCTGATAGCCCACGTTGTAGTGGCGCTCCAGCCCGACGCCAATATGCAACACCAGAAAGCCAATTTCGTTTTCACTGATCACATAAGGCGTGTATTTTCCCCAGCTTGATACCGCCGCCAGCGTCACGTCGTACGCCAGCGGATAGTGCTGCTTAATATTGCCCAGCAGCGGATTGGGAATATTAATTTGATAGCGCACGCGGGTGATCATCGTTTTGATGTGCGTCAGCAGGTCGGCGCGCAATTGGGGATCGTTTTGCAGGTTGAAATTGTAGTGGGTATTAACGTAGCTGAGGATATAGTCCACCAGCGAATCGCCATCGTCAGGGCTGATGGCGCTTGGCGCAATCTCTTCAATGCGCCGTGCCGCGATATTGACCCGCAGATAGGACTCTTCCGAAGGCGATATCGCTTTTCCGGTAATGGGCCGCATCAAATTGATGATATGACGAGCGGCGCTTCTTACGTCTTCATCAACGTCGTCGGCGATGAAGTCCGAAAGCGGATAGCCTTCGCTGATGCGACGCACGGCCACGGCACAGTAAAGCCGCAGGTAAAATTCGCTGTCATCAGTCAGGCGAATGGCAAAGCGGGTAAAGCACGGGTGCAGCAGCGGCTGGAGCGTCTCCAGCATGCCGCTGTTCAGCGCTTCCAGCGTCAAAAGCGGATCGTCACTGTCCTCCTGTGCCACCTGATAAAGCAGATCGGTCAGGCAGGTACGGATCGCAACTTCGCTCCCGAACAGCTTCATGCCGTAACGCGGCTTGGTTTCAATCGTCAGTTGGTAGCGATTGAGCCACTCTCTCACCTCAGCCATGTCGCTTTGCAACGTAGCGCGACTGACAAACCACTCGTCTGCCAGATCTTCCAGTCGCAGAGAGAAGGCTGAGGTGAGAAAACGGGTCAGCAGATAATGCACGCGTGCGGCAGAGGTGCGCGGCACGCGCAGATGCGAAGGCGACTGATGCAGTAGCTGGCTGTAGCGCGCGGCATCCTCGACCTTGAGCTGATAGCCTTCGCCGCGGCTGAGCACGAAGCGCGCACCGTGATCGGCCAACAGTTCGTTAAGCGCGGTGATGTCCGTGCGTACGGTGCGTGTTGAAACGTCAAAACGTCGCGCCAGTTCGTCCTGGGGCAACGTCTCTTTTTGCAGTAAATCAAACAGCTGTGCAAGCCGCTGGTTCGGAAATCTCACTTTTCTTCCTGATATTATTGGGGCCGAACGTTACGGCCCACTTTACGTATTTTATGGCGTCAGTACCATCTGTGACGGTGCACCCACCGCCGTATAATCATTGCTGAAAGAGAGTGCGCCGCTCTGCGCATCCACGTCAAATCGCGTGATGTTATCGCTGCGCTGGTTCATGGCGTAAAGCGTTTTTCCATCAGGCGACAGCGTCAGCGTGCGCGTATAGTCACCGCGCGTCCAGATATCATCTTTATGGCTCAGCGCGCCGTTGGGCTCAATAGCAAAATGCGCGATGCTGTTATGTAAACGGTTAGCGACATAGAGATTTTTCCCTGCCCGGTCAATCACCAGTCCGGCCGCAAAGCTGGTGCCTTTATATCCGGCAGGCAGTGCAGAAACCGTCGCGCCTTCGGTCAGCCGTCCGGTCGCTCTGTTGAGCAGGTAGTGCGTCAGCGTCGATGCCTCTTCGTTAATCAGCCAGAGCGACTTTCCGTCAGGATGAAAAACAAAGTGCCTTGGACCGGCGCCTGCGGAAGAGGCCTCAATCCATGCAGGATCGTTTGGCGTAAGCATGCCGTTACGATCAAGCCGGTATTGATAAATGCGGTCCAGGCCTAAGTCGGTTGAAAAAACAAACTTACCGCTGGGATCGGCGGCGATCATATGCGCGTGCGGCCCGTTGTGATCGCTGATGGCAAAGCTGCCTTCTGCGGCCGCAGCGGGTCTGGCTGCGCCGGCCGGCCCTTTATCCTGCTGCACGTCGCTGGCCTCGGCAAGTCGTCCATCGGCCAGAACCGGCAGGACGGCCTTACTGCCGCTGACATAATTCGCCACCAGCAGGAATTTGCCGTCCGGCGTCAGCGTCAGATAAACCGGCCCGGCGCCCTGCGAACTGACCTGATTGAGCAAGGTCAGGCCGCCGTCTGCGCCAACCGCGTAGGCGGCAACCAGGCCTTTTTCACTCTCGCTGGCGACATAAAGCGTTTTCCCGGCGGCATCCACAGTCAGCTGAGCCGGGTTTGCCAGACGGCTGACCAGCGTTTTTTCGCTAAGCGCGCCGGACTGTGGATTGACCTGAAAGCGATAGACGCCTTCGCCGTTAGGATTATAGGTACCAACCCAGGCAAACTGCGCCTGAGCGGCCAGGGGCGTTGCCGCCATCAGAGCAAAAGAGACTGCAAAAGACCAGTTACGCATAGTTGTTCCTCGCAGGAGCTGAAAACGGCGGGCAGGATGCCCGCCGCGGAGTGCTTAGCCAAGCAGTTTTTTTGTCATGGATAACAGCGTACTGACGTCGGCCGGGCGCGTATTGCCGGAGGCGTTATCAATGATTGAGCTGTAGATGTGCGGAATGATTTTGCTGACGCCCGCGTCCAGCGCGATTTTCAGGATGGCTTCGTAGTTTTCCAGGTCGATACCGCCGGTTGGCTCCAGCCAGAAATCCTGTTCAGCGCAGGCTTTGGCAACGGCTTTGAATTCGTCGATTGCCTTCAGGCCGCCCATCGGGAAGTATTTGACCGAACTGCCGCCCATGTCTTTCAACAGGGCGATGGCGGTTTCAATCGGCACGATGCCGTCGCTGGCTTTCGAACTGAGCGGGCCGGTGGAGATTTTTACCTGGCCCGGCGTGCCGGTTGGCGAAATCAGTCCGTTGACCACTGTCTGGCTCTGGCCCAGCAGCGCGCGGCTGGTTGCCACGCCGGTAAAGACCTGGTTGACGTGCTGCGGTTGGATCTGCGCCGAGATGGCGCTGACCATCGCCGACTGGTTAGGATCGCCTGCCCCCAGACCGACCGAAAGCGCATTGTCGATCAGTGCGGCGTATTCGCGCATGTCGGCAACCGCGCTTTCAACGCTGTCGTAGTTTTTGGACAGTACGCCAACCAGCACGTGCCCTTCCGCCGCCTGCCAGATTTCGCGGGCATTCTCTTTCGAACCGGCCAGCACGTTCAGGCACACGCGGTCCTGATAAAATTTCGGGTTCAGCGTCATGCTTATTTCTCTCCTGCCAACAAGGCCTTAATGCAAATGAAAATCGTCATTAACTGATCTGGCGACACGCTGCGCACGTCAACTTCAACAATGCCTTCGTTGGCTTTGTAGCCGCGGAAATAAATAGCGATATCACCGGTTTTGAGCGCCTGTACCACCTCGCCAGTGGTATGGCCGATAACCGCTTCATCGAAATGGATCTCGGCACGCGCAATATCGCGCCCCGCCGCATCCCACACCACGCGCGCGCTGATGCCGTTGAGCGAATTGAGGCTGTCGATAAACGGCGTCATTTTTTCCACCATCTTCGCGCCGGAGACTTTCTCCTGCACCAGATAGTTTTCAATCGCCTGGGTCAGGCCAAGGATGCCCTCTTTGCCGACCTTCATGGCGCGACCAATGCCGAGCGACTGACGTTTCACCCACTCAACATACTGTTTACGGCCCATTACCAGGCCGCTGGTTGGCCCCTCAATCGCTTTTGCGCCGCTGTAGATAACCAGATCCGCACCGTACTGGTAGTAGCACTGCAAATCTTCTTCTGCTGCCGCATCCACAATCAACGGCACGCCGTGCTTGCGTGCGACGCCCGCCGCCTGCTCAACGCTGAGGTGGCTTTTCTGCACGCAGTGGTGCGACTTGATATAGAGAATGGCGGCGGTCTGCGGGGTGACTGCGGCCGAAAGTTGTTCCGGCGAGCATTCATTCGCATAGCCTGCCTCCACCAGACGGCCGCCGCCCATGGCGACCATGGTGCCCACCGGCGCGCCGAAGTTCACGTTGTGTCCTTTCGGCACCACAATATCGTGCGGCACAATCAGCGGCGCGGCGTGCAGGTTTTCCAGCAGCCAGTCGTTATCTTTCACAATGACGGCAGCGACCGACTGCGCGATCCCGGCAGAGGCGCAGGAAACCACGACCGCATCTTCGCAGCCCAACAGGTTCGCGATCCAGGCGCCGGTTTTGTTGACCAGATCCTTGATCTCAAAATAGTGGTTCAGACCGTATTTCACCGAGTCGACCACATCAGCGCTCGGCGTGGAGACGCCAAGAATGGTCATGCGGCCGGAGGCGTTGATGACCTGCTTGAGGTCATATTTTTCATAAATCGAAGACATGATGCTTTTTCCCTTCGTCGGTAATAAACCACTGTCCGGCCACCACAGCCGCCAGCGGCATTAGCTGTTTCTCACCGCTGACCGACTGCCCTTCGGAGTCGATAAACAGACAAGATTCTTCTTTGACGTCAAAAATGGTCAGGTCGGCGTCGGCGCCTGGCTCAAGCCGTCCCTTGCCGTGCAAACGCAGGCCGTCGGCGGCCTGGTGGGTGACGCAGTCAATAATCTGCGGCAGCGTCATGCCAACGCTGAAGAATTTGGACATCACGTGCGCCAGCGTGTAAACCGGGCCGTTCATGCGATTGCGGCAGTAAATATCAGAGCTGATGGTATGTGGCAGAATGCCCTGCGCGATGGCGACGCGCGCCACCTCAAAACTGAAGCTGGCGGTGCCGTGCCCTACGTCCAGCCGCACGCCGCGCTTGAGCGCGCGGGTAATTGACGCGCGCAGTTCACCCGCAGGGGTCAGAATGCGATTAGGCTTGCCGTTGTAGCAGTGGGTAATGATGTCGCCGCTGCTCAGCAGATCGGCTATCTCATCGAGATCCGGCGGGTTATTGCCGATATGCACCATCAGCGGCAGATCGTCGTTCTCATGCTGGATCTCTTTAGCCCGCAGCAGCGGCTGAATACCGTTCTCGCCCACCACGCTGCTGCTCATGCGTGCTTTGATGCCAATAATAAAACCCGGCAGACGCTGAACCGCATCACGCACGCCAACCTTGTCGATCTGGTTCATGTCCGCCAGCTCGTTTTGCGTCACGATGCCGGTGCGGGCAATATTCAGCAGCGCGTAAACCCGTGTGCTGGCGGCACGGGTAATTTCATAAAAGTCATCGATATCGTCCGCGCCAGTACTGCCGGCATCGACCACGGTGGTCACGCCGGTGTAGACGCCGATTCGGTCGGCTTCATCGTGATAAATCGGCGATTTGGGATAGCAGTGAACGTGAGAATCAATCCATCCCGCGCTCAGCCAGTAGCGCCCTTCGAGGTCGCGTTCCCGGATCGCTGCACCCTGTACGTCGCCCAGGGCGGCAATTTTACCGTCATGAATAGCGATATCAGTCAGGCTGCCGTCAGCAAGACGCGCCCGGCGAATAATGAGGTCAAACATTGCAGACTCCTGTAGAACCGGACGCCAGCGGCGTCCGTCAGAGCGGCCAGCTCAGGGAGAGCAGGCCGCCGTTACATCAGAGGGCTACCGGGAAAAATGCGCCCAGCAGCATGGCGCCAAGAATAGCGCCGCCGGTAATCGGCTTGTTCCAGAGATAGAACGCCAGCGCGCCCAGCAGCGAACCTAAGCCGATCGGAATGGAAGCCGTCATGGCGGAGAGGATAATCAACGGCCCCAGGAAGCGGCCAGACGCATTACCTGCGCCCATCATCACGTCAGCGCCGTAGGTGGAGTCGCTGTTGTTGATGGTGAACTTACGCGCCAGAATGATCACATAGCCAATGGCCACGCCGATCGCCAGTCCGGTGACCAGTGAAGCGGCGAAGTTTGCCACGGGAAAGACAATGCCTGCGCCGAGCAGCAGCGCGGGCACGCCCAGGCCGACGCCGGTCTGGATGGCACCGCCGATATCGAGAATTCCCACCAGCGAACCTTCGATAATACGGGCAAACAGGAAGCTGGCGCCGAAGGCCGCGACCGCACCGTACACACCGGTTTCCATTCCTGCACGCAGCATGGAGACGAAAGCGACTTCGTTAAACGCGCCGAGGCCGTAAACGTAGTACATGTGCGTACCCGCAAACACGCCTGCGGAGAGCAGACCGACGAAGATCGGGAACGACCAGTCGGCATACCAGAACCCTTTATTGGTTTCTTCCATTTTCATTGTCCTCTTATTTGCCGCTCAGGGAGTTATGAATCATCTCCAGCCAGCCAGGCACGCCAAGCTGGAAGGATTGCAGCATTTTCATGTCAAAGCCGCGGAAGAAGCCGCTCAACACAAACAGCAGAACAATAGCCACCATCATGATTTTGGTCACTTTGTTCCAGCCGCTCTCCTCAACGCCTTTACCAATCAGAATACCCAGCACCAGACCCGGTACGGCATTGCCCATAATCAGCTGCGCCAGGCCGCCGAAAATGGTGGCCCAGAAGCCCGATTTCTTACCGGCGTCGATCGCCGCCAGCCAGAAGATAACCGGCATCACGGTGTTGACCAGCAGGTTTGCGGCAGGCACCAGCACCTTAACGGCGGTAACCTGTAGCGCGGCAGGAACGGCAGACGCGGTGGAGTTGAGGAAGGCAACGACGATCATGCCGATGATGCCGCAGGCGATCGCCATTTTCTTCGGATTGTGCAACGTTTCAGCCACGTTTCGGTTTTTCACCATTAACGCGGCGGCGCCCCAGTGCGGGATAATGCGGTGGTCAACGTCCTGCGTGAAGGAACCCGCCGCCACGGAAGACGCCCATGCGTTAAAAAAGAAGCCCAGGCCGAACGAGAAGTGAGAAGCGGGATCGCCCTCACAGGAATTCAGCTCACCCAGTGTACGAAATGCGCCCATGCCCTGCGTCGTTGGTGCATGAAACATACGCGCGGCACCCGCGCCTACGCCCACGCCGACAAAGCCGCCAATAATGAGCGATTTTAATAAAATAATTAAAAACATTAGTCTTTCCTTTCAGGCTTACGCCAACGTTTTTAAATCGTGGTTATTGCTGCCCCGAAGGGCAGTGCTTTATTGCGCGTCGAAATCGACCTTATCAGCGTCGATTACGCTCACGTTGACGGTAATATCCAGCTCAACGCTGTAACTCCGTCGCTCTCTCGCCAGAAAAAAGAAAAGAAACTTCTCTTTTCTGACGCTCTCCTGCGCCCGAACCACTTTCACATCCTGAGGTTCAATGCGAAGCAGTACTTTGTTGGTGGATTTCAGTAGCGTGTTTTGTACCCGGCTCAGCGCATCGGCAAAAGCGCGCGCTTTGCTCTCGCCCTTGCCGCTGACGTTCACCGTGGTGGTGAATTGCTCCTTCATCGGTCAGCCGCCGTGCTTCTTGTTCCAGGCCTGCACCAGACGCTCGCCCAGCTCTTCTTTATCCATAAAGCCAAAGCCCAGCGCGAGCGCGCCTTCATTGATGGCCGTGACGCCTTCTTCAATGGAGCGCATGCCGTATTTCGCTTTATAGCCGTGTTTGTTCTGCGCGGTGATTGCGCCTGCGCCGCCGCTGCCGCAGAAAGAGATGCCGAAAGAGGCGTTTTCCGCCTTCATGACGTCGCCCAGCTTCATATCCGCCGCCACGCCCGGTACGACAATCGCTTTGCCGCCCGCTTTTTCAACGCCTGCGGCAACCTTCTGGCCTTTACCTAAACGATCGCCAATCACTACGATGACCTGAGACATGTTCTATTCCTTAATTTGTTGAAAAATAACTGCGTAATTGCGTGACTATCAGGCGTTCTCTTTTGCGACTTCAAAATGGACCGACAATAGCCAGGCCTCTTCTTGTGGCAGATTGCCAAACAGATCGACCACCTGCTGCGCCAGTGACATGGAGTCAGAAGAGATATCCTCAAACAGCTCCGCTTCCACTTCCGGCAGCGGCTCGCCGGTGATGGAACGCAGCGCCATCGCCTTAACGTGCGAGGTCAGCATCTGCTGCTGCACCGCGTTGGGATGGATCTCTTTTGTAGCAAAAAGCGTGGCGATCTGACCCATTACGCGATCCGCCAACGCCTGAATAGCCTGTTCCTCGTTAGCCGTACTCACCGATACCGCTCCATTTTCCACGTTACGAACCTCGTCATAGTGCTGGCACAAAAGGCCATTAATTTCTGATGTCATCAAATTAACGTTCTGAAGCCTGACTGTGTAGAACGACTTTTTCCGTTTCAAAGTGGAAACAGACAGATGGAATGCGATCTGTGCCACAAAATCGTTAATTTGTGCATGCAGAGAGAGGAAATGCGAGAGATATCACAATTCTGCATTTAATTATGCTAAGTCCATGCATTTAAAAGTGATTTTTCAATGAATAATGATTCAAAAAGAAAGGATTACAGAGGAAAAACTTATCTGACGTATTATTAAATGATAAATAAAGCACAGTAAAAAATATAATGGCATCAGCCATATCAGGCATCTGCGGCAGTTATTAATATAAAAACGACAATATTTTCACGCTATTTAAAGATAAGTGAATATGATTAACATCCCGATAAAAGGGTCCGGCCGGACCCGTTACCTTTAGCGAAATTTTTTGTGATTGGCATCACGCGTATCAGCAAATTTTTTGGCTTCTGCCTTCGCGCCAGCCACATCGCCCGCCTCCGCCAGCTTCAGACTTGAATCAATTTGCCCGAGCAGCGTATCAAGACCGGCGCGGAAATCTTTCATTTGAGCGCTGTCGGCTGGCTGACCTTTGAGCTTGTCCGGCGTCTGCGTTTTGGCATCTTCCGCCGCCGAACGCATATCGGTCAGCGCTTTTTTTATCTCTCCGGCATCATCCGATTTCATCACGGTACGCAGACCGCCTTTCAGCATATCCATATCATCTTCCAGACTGGCCAGCGCCGGAATACTGGTACATAGCAGCGTGGTGGTGAACATGACCAACAGTGTTTTACGCATTGCTCGGTTCCTTATTATTTTTTGAATAAAAAGCATAAAAAAAGGCGGTCAAAAAGACCGCCCTTTTACTATGGATGAAAATTTACTGTCCGGCGATTTTCATTTCCGGCAGCAGCACCGAACCACACTGGATATTGCTGCGGGTCTCAATGTCGCTGCCGACGGTAACCATGTTTCGCCACATCTCTTTCAGGTTGCCGGCGATAGTAATTTCGCTTACCGGATACTGGATCTCGCCGTTTTCCACCCAAAAGCCCGCCGCACCGCGCGAGTAGTCGCCGGTGATGCCGCTGACGCCCTGCCCCATCAGTTCAGTGACCACCAGGCCCGTGCCCATCTTTTTCAGCAGTTGTTCAAAGCTGTCGCCCTGGCCGTTGATACGCCAGTTATGGATACCGCCCGCGTGGCCGGTGCTCTGTAAACCCAGTTTGCGCGCCGAATAGTTGGTCAACAGCCAGGTTTGCAGCACGCCGTCTTTAATAATATCGCGCTGATGCGTTTTGACGCCTTCGCTGTCAAACGGTGAAGACGCTAATCCTTTCAGCAGGTGCGGCTGCTCCTGAATAGTCAGCCACGCCGGCAGGATCTGCTGGCCCATCTCTTCGAGCAAAAAGGTTGATTTGCGGTACACGCTGCCGCCGCTGATGGCCCCCACCAGGTGACCAAACAGCCCGGTTGCGACTTCGGCAGCAAAGAGAACCGGCGCCTTCATGGTGGAGAGCTTACGCGGCGAAAGGCGTGAAAGCGTGCGACGGGCACACTCTTCGCCAACCCATTCCGGCGATTTCAAATCGTCAATTGCGCGGCCGATGGTGTAGGCGTAGTCGCGCTCCATGTCGCCTTCCGCCCCGGCAATGACGCTGCTGGAGAGCGAGTGGCGGCTGGAGGCGTAGCTCTGGATCATGCCATGACTGTTGCCAAAGACGCGTACGCCGACGTGGCTGTTAAAGCTGCCGCCTTCGGTGTTGCTGATGCGCGGGTCGGATTTCAGCGCCGCCTGCTCCGCGCGGGCTGCCAGCTCGATAGCACGGTCAGGATCGAGATCGGCAGGATGAAACAGATCCAGATCCGGCGCCTCGAACGCCAGCAGTTCACGATCCGCAACGCCAGCGTAAGGATCGGGCGAGGTGTACCGCGCGATGTCGATTGCCGCCTGAACGGTACGTTTAATGGCTTCAGGGCTGAGATCGGTTGAAGATGCGCTGCCCTTGCGGTTTTGCTGATAAACGGTGATGCCGAGCGCGCCGTCGCTGTTGAACTCAACGTTTTCCACTTCGCCGTAGCGCGTGCTGACGCTGATGCCAGTGGTTTTCGATACCGCGACTTCCGCGCCGTCAGCATTGGCTTTCGCGAGGTCGAGCGCTGTCGCGACCGCCTGTTCAAGGATTTTACGCTGTTCTGCAACCTGGGGGAGTAATTTCATCGGCCTGCCATATAATTAGTGAGTGCTGTCTGCCCGGTGACAATCGCACATAACGCACTCATTTTGCCTGTGAGATAGTTTGAGTCTAACAGACTCAGAGAACAATTTCGCAGTAGCGAAGTAACCTGTTAACATTGGCATCTTTTTTAAGGAGCCTTTTATGACCAGGCAGCCCGACGACTGGCTCGATGACGTACCGGATAACGAAGAAGAAGAAGACGAAGAGATTATCTGGGTCAGTAAAAGTGAAATCAAACGCGATGCGGAAGAGCTCAAGCGGCTTGGCGCAGAGCTGGTCGATCTCAGTAAAACCTCGCTGGATAAGATCCCGCTGGATGAAGATCTGCGCGCGGCTATCGAACTGGCGCAGAAGATCAAAAAAGAGGGACGCCGCCGCCAGCTTCAGCTGATTGGCAAAATGCTGCGCTCGCGTGATGAAGATCCGATCCGCCAGGCGCTGGATAAGCTGAAGAACCGTCATAACCAGCAGGTGGCGCTGTTTCACAAGCTGGAAATGCTGCGCGACCGGCTGGTTGAACAGGGTGACGACGCCCTGCCGGAGGTGTTGAATCTGTATCCCGACGCCGATCGCCAGCAGCTACGTGCGATGATCCGTAACGCACAAAAAGAGAAAGCCGCCAGCAAACCGCCGAAAGCCTGGCGTCAGATTTTTCAATATCTGCGCGAGCTTGCCGAAGCCCGATAAAAAAAAGGCGGATAGTCTCCGCCTTATTTTTTATACTCCTGCCCGTTTCGCCAACCCGTCCAGCAGTTTCTGATGAATCCCACCAAACCCGCCGTTGCTCATCACTAAAATCGTGTCGCCGGGCTGCGCGCTTTTCACTACTCGCTCTGCCAGGGCATCAACATCGGCGCTCCAGTGCGCGGGCTGCACGCAGGCATCCGCCACTTCCGCAACCTGCCAGGGAATATGGTGCGGCTGAAGCAGAAAGACCTCGTCGGCGCGCGCCAGCGCAGGCGCCAAATCGTCTTTACTCACGCCCATTTTCATGGTGTTTGAGCGCGGTTCAAGCACCGCCAGAATGCGCGCCGTGCCGCCCACTTTGCTGCGCAGGGCGGTCAGCGTGGCCAGGATCGCCGTGGGATGGTGCGCAAAGTCGTCATACACTTTTACGCCGTTGGCCTCGCCGCGAAGTTCCAGGCGACGCCGCGCATTAATAAAGTCGTTCAGCGCGCGGCCGGCATCTTCTGGCCTGACGCCCACGTGGCGCGCTGCCGCGATTGCCATCATGCCGTTATGCATGTTGTGTTCGCCAACCAACGCCCAGTTCACCTCTGCCACGCATTCGCCGTCCAGCCACACGTGCCAGTGCGAAGCATCGGCGGTCAGCTTTTTCGCCTGCCAGCGACCGCCTTCACCCAGGCTCTCCTGCTCGCTCCAGCAGCCCATCGCGATGACCTGCTTCAGGTTGGCGTCGTTTTCCGGCAGTAAAATTTTGCCCTGCCCAGGCACGATGCGTACCAGATGATGGAACTGGCGCTGAATAGCACGCAGATCGTCAAAAATGTCGGCATGATCGAATTCAAGGTTATTGAGGATCAGCGTGCGCGGGCAGTAATGAACGAATTTGGAGCGCTTGTCGAAAAACGCGCAGTCGTATTCATCAGCCTCAATCACGAAGAATGGGCTTTTTCCTAAAGTTGCCGATACATCGAAGTTTCCCGGCACACCGCCAATGACGAAACCCGGTTCAAGACCGCAGGCCTGTAAAATCCACGCCAACATGCCTGCGGTGGAGGTTTTACCGTGCGTTCCGGCGACGGCCAGCACCCAGCGGTCGCGCAGCACGAAGTCATGCAGCCATTGCGGGCCGGAAAGGTAAGGAATGTTGCGCTCCAGTACCGCTTCCACGCAGGCGTTGCCGCGCGTCATCGCGTTGCCGATAATGACCAGATCCGGCGCAGAATCGAGTTGGGAAGGATCGTATCCCTGAATTAAATCAATACCTTGCTTTTCAAGCAGTGTGCTCATCGGCGGATAAACATTGGCATCTGAGCCCGTGACTTCATGCCCCAGCGCGCGTGCCAGTACGGCCAGCCCGCCCATAAAAGTACCGCAGATACCAAGGATATGAATACGCATAACAGGTCCGTTTACTTAAAGTTCGGCGCACAGTGTAACGCCCCCCTCTCCCGGAATAAACGGATTTACCCTATGTTCTTTAACGTCCATTCGGCTAAACTGCCCGAACACGTTGGCAGTTTGTTAACCAGGCTGTCATTTAATCGCAGATTCAGGGATTGTGTTATGAAAACGTTGGGCGAATTTATCGTCGAGAAGCAACATGACTTTCCTCACGCTACAGGTGAACTGACGGCGCTGATTTCCGCCATCAAGCTTGGCGCAAAAATTATTCATCGCGATATCAATAAAGCCGGGCTGGTTGATATTCTGGGCGCCAGCGGTGCTGAAAACATTCAGGGCGAGCAGCAGATGAAACTGGATCTGTTTGCCAACGAGAAGCTTAAAGCAGCGTTGAAAGCACGCGGCATCGTAGCCGGTATCGCCTCTGAAGAAGAAGATGAGATCGTCATTTTTGAGGGCGTGGAAAACGGCAAGTACGTCGTGCTGATGGACCCGCTTGACGGATCATCAAATATTGATGTGAACGTGTCAGTTGGCACCATTTTCTCTATCTACCGCCGCATTACCCCGCCAGGCACACCCGTCACGGAAGAAGATTTCCTTCAACCTGGCAGCCAGCAGGTTGCGGCAGGCTACGTGGTTTACGGGTCGTCAACCATGCTGGTTTATACCACCGGCTGCGGAGTTCACGCCTTTACCTACGATCCCTCTCTGGGCGTGTTCTGCCTCAGCGCGGAGAAAATGGCGTTTCCTGAAGAGGGCTACACCTACTCCATCAACGAAGGCAACTATATCCGTTTTCCACAGGGCGTGAAAAAGTACCTGAAATTCTGCCAGGAAGAAGATAAAGCGACCCATCGTCCCTATACGTCACGCTACATTGGCTCGCTGGTGGCGGATTTCCACCGCAACCTCCTGAAAGGCGGCATCTATCTCTACCCAAGCACCGCCAGCCACCCACAGGGCAAGCTGCGCCTGCTGTATGAGTGCAACCCGATGGCCTTCCTCGCCGAGCAGGCGGGCGGCAAGGCGAGCGACGGTAAAAACCGCATTCTCGATCTGGTGCCGGAAACGCTGCACCAGCGCTCGCCGTTCTTTGTTGGCAACACCGACATGGTGGACGATACCGAACGCTTCCTGCGCGAGTACCCGGACGCATAACGTGGGTATCAGGCAAAAGAAAACGGGGCGATCATTTGATCGCCCCGTTTATTTCTGCGTCTGCGCTCAGGCGTGATTGAGGCGGAATACGGCCATCGACTGCACTAACTGCACCGACTGCTCCTCCAGCGACTGAGTAGCGGCCGACGCCTGCTCAACCAGCGCCGCGTTTTGCTGCGCCACCTCATCCATTTGCGTCACCGCCAGGTTAACCTGCTCAATGCCGCGGCTCTGCTCCTGCGAGGCGCTGGAAATCTCTTTCATCAGCGTGGTTACACGGCTTACTTCCGTGGTGATTTCATCCATGGTTTCGCCGGCTTTCGTCGCCATCTGCGAGCCTTCGTTCACCCGCGTTTGTGATTCGCCGATTAGCTCGCGGATCTCTTTTGCGGCGGTCGCACTGCGTTGCGCGAGGTTCCGCACTTCGCTCGCCACCACGGCAAAGCCACGGCCCTGCTCGCCTGCTCTCGCCGCTTCAACCGAGGCGTTGAGCGCCAGAATGTTCGTCTGGAAAGCAATGCCGTCGATCACGCCAAGAATATCGCCAATGCGTTTTGAACTGCTGGCAATCTCCTGCATTTTCTCAATAACGTAGCAAACGACTTCGCTGCCGCGATCGGCGCTGTCCGATACCGAACGGGCCAACTGATGCGCCTGGGTGGCGTTTTCAGCGTTCAGTTTCACGGTAGCGGTAAGCTGCTCCATACTGGCGGCGGTCTGCTCCAGCGAGGCGGCGGACTCTTCGGTACGCTGCGAGAGGTTGAGGTTACCGGAAGCCAGCTCACGGCTGCCCACGTCGATCTGCATGCTGGCGTCGCGCACGCGGCTCACCGAGTCCTGAAGCGATGCCTGCATTTTCGCCAGCGCGGCATTCAGGCGGCCCAGCTCGTTTTTGCCGCTTTCCGGCAGCGGTTGCGTCAGATCGCCTTCAGAGACAAATTCGAGATGCGCAATGGCAACATCCAGCGGCCTGAGCAGAATGGTTCGCAGCATATACCACGCGATACTGAGCAGAACGAGCGTCAGCACGCCACACAGTATAATAAGCGTCATCAGAATGCGTTCATTGCGGCTGGCTTCAGCGAGACGCTCATCCGTCACCTGATTGGCATAGCTGTTGAATTTTTCCACCGCCTCGGAAAACGCGGTGCTCAACGGCGTCAGATTACCTTCCAGAATCGTATAGTAGCCGTCGGGGTCCTGCTTTTTAATTGCCGCAAACAGCGGCAGAATGCCCTGTTCAAGGTAAACGTCGTACGTTTTTTTAACCTCATCCGCCAGCTCTTTGCCGCGTAGCGTGACCGTTCCTGCATCCATAAAACGTTTCACTTCCGTTTGTGAAGAAGCGATATATTTCTCCGTCCGGGCCACTGAGGCGGCCGCATCGTCCATCATGCCAATCTCCATTTTGCGAACCGACGTGGCAGCGGAAGTACGGGCGCGTAAGAGCTTAGTATTCGCCAGAAACAGGCTGTTCAGTTCGATGCCCTGAATGCGGTTAACCACCTCCAGCGACCGGTTACCTTTATTGATTGCCAGAATTCCCATTACGCTGACCAGCAAAAGCATCAACGTCATCATCGCCATCAGTACCAACAAACCACTTCTTATTGAAATTTTTTTAAGCATGATTTTAAAGTCCAAAAAGGCTGAAATAAGCTCCAGAAAGCACCAGAAAACAGGTCTCTTATCGGCAGGAAAGCGGTGTTCTTTAGCACTTGCAGGACAAAAACGATTGATTCAGCTAAGGTATTTTTCTGAAACTTAATTAAACCTTCTGAGCGATGATAACCTGATGAGAAAACTTTTTGCGATTGCCTGCGTGCTTTATGCCGCCAGCGGCCATGCGGAAACCAACCCGATTGATACCGCCCAGGCCGCCTGTCTGGATAAAGCCAATTCGACGGTTGATATGCAGCAGTGCTACAGCGAAGCGGGCAGCGCGTGGGACAACGAGATGAATCAGCAATACAGCACGCTATTGTCCACGCTGGATAAGACGCAGAAAGCCAGACTGCGCGAGGCGCAGCGCGCGTGGCTGACCTATCGCGATAGCTGGCTGGCTGCCAGCAGGGAACGGATGCGCGACGGCGGCACGCTGGCAACCGTTTCGCTCGGCGCCCAGCGCGTAGCGCTGATCAGGAATCAGGTGCAGGCGCTCAAGTCACTGGCGAGCGGCAGCTGTGCGAATCCCGATGAGTGCTAATGTGGAGCATTCCGAAAGGCCAAAAAGGGGGGATACTTTCAGTATCAGTTGGCTATAATGAGCGTCACTCTATTTGAGACTGCATAAAGGAATTCACCATGAGTTTGAACCAGGTTCCAGCGGGCAAAGATTTGCCGGAAGATATCTACGTCGTTATTGAGATCCCGGCGAATGCCGATCCGATTAAATATGAAGTCGACAAAGAGTCCGGCGCGCTGTTCGTTGACCGCTTCATGTCCACCGCGATGTTCTATCCGTGCAACTACGGTTACATCAACCACACGCTGTCTCTGGATGGCGACCCGGTGGACGTGCTGGTCCCAACCCCCTATCCGCTGCAACCTGGCTCAGTTATCCGCTGCCGTCCGGTTGGCGTATTGAAAATGACCGACGAGTCTGGCGAAGACGCCAAGCTGGTAGCCGTTCCGCACACCAAGCTGAGCAAAGAGTACGATCACATCAAAGATGTGAACGATCTGCCTGAGCTGCTGCGTGCGCAGATCACCCACTTCTTCGAGCAGTATAAAGCGCTGGAAAAAGGCAAATGGGTTAAAGTTGAAGGCTGGGATAACGCCGAAGCGGCAAAAGCAGAAATCATCTCTTCTTTCGAACGCGCGAAGAAATAATTTTCTCTTTCATGATAAAAAACGCCTTCCTGATGAAGGCGTTTTTTTTCGTCAGTCTGCATCCGGCGCATCGCGCAGCAGCCAGTCGCCGCTGTTGATACGCCGCATTCCCGTCACTGAACGCTGATAAACGTAGAGCCAGGCGCTGCCATAAGGCGTTCGCACCAGTTCACGTTTATATTCTCCGCCTTTTGTGCGCAGCGCATCCAGCTCGCCCAGCGTGGAGGCGTCGATACGGTAAACTTCGCAGTAAACCTGCCCTTCACCCGCCACGATACCGGGATAGTGCCCCAGACTATAAAGCGCGTAACCCTCAAGCTGATGGTCGCCCAGCCACTGGCCGTTGGTCATCCAGTGGCTGTTGCCCTGTTTGCGTCTGAGGCTGCCATAAACAATTATTCGCATTGCTAAAACTCAAACTGATAGAGTAAATCCAGCGCCTGGTCGATACCCGACACCGCTTCCAAATAGAGTTTAGGCATCAGGCGATAACGCAAGGTTAAGGTCGCCAGTGAATCAAATATGCCAACACCGTATTTTACCTGTAACCCCGGCAGCACATAGCCGCTGACCTGCACCTGCTGACTGTCGCCTACGCCGGTGGTGTCAAGCGCCAGATTGCTTACGCCAAAGGTTTCGCCGATTTTACCCACAACCTGACCACTTTGCGCAAGCCCCAATCCGACTAACGCTGACGTGACCGCGCTGCTGTCGCTGCCGTTGGCACCCAGCCCCTGTCCGCGTAACAGATAGGAGAGCGCTTCCTGCTGCGACATCGCCGGATCGGCAAAGATCTCCGCCTTCGGTTCATCGGCCAGGCCGGTCACGCGTACGCCTGCCGTCACGTCATCTTCTGTGGCTTCAGGGTTACGGATCGCCTCAATATTCAGATAAGGTTGGTCAGGCGGCCCCGCGAATTGCAGTTCGCCTTTGCGCACGATGAGATCCTGCCCATAGGCGTGGAAGCGCCCCGATGGGATATTGATTTGGCCGTTCAGTCCCAGGCCGCGCTTGTCCTGCACCAGCTTGAGATCGCCGTTCAGCTTAGCCTTCAGCCCAAAGGCGCTGAGCCGCACGTCGTCGCCGACGTGAATAATCAGGTTGCTGTTAATCGGAATGGCGGCCGTTTTCGGCGCAATCGGTTTTAACTGTTCATCCAACAGCACTTCGTCGCCTGAAACGCCCACCGCGCTTTCCGGCACTTCCTGCACGGTGATACGCGCCCAGGGAATATCCACGCGGCCATCCAGGTTAAACATCTCTGGCGTGGCGTCGAAGACCAGATCCGGCGAGACGTCCATCCGCACCATCGGCGGTACGGTTACGCGAATGTTTTTCCCTTTCGCGGCAATGCGCGCGCGCCAGGCATCAAGCTGCTGCCAGTTGGCATCGCCGCTCAGCGCAAGCTGACCTTTCGATGTCTGCACCGCGCCCTCCAGCGTCGAACTCATGCCGTTAAAGATCATGGTGAGGTTCGCCGCCGTCAGATCCACCGGCATAAAGTTGCCATCAACGTCGACCCCTTTCAGGGCAAGCTGACCAAATACCTGCGGCTGTTGCAGGCTGCCGCCCAGCCGCAGCGCGCTGTTGAGTATCCCGGCAATCTTCTCACCTTTCATCAGCGCCGGATTGAGCAGCGCCAGCGAGAGATCGGCGATATTGACGTTGCCCGACAGCGTACGTCGGCCCTGCGGATCGGCGATCTGCACGTTGCCCGACAGTTGCCCGTTATTGGCAATACGGACCAGCCAGTCAAGCTGCGCGCGGTTATCACGCATTGCAGCATTCAGATTGAGCGTATCAAAGGCAATCGGCAGGGGATTGCCCTGCACATCCTGCACCACTTTAACGCCGCTGCCCTTCAGCGCGACGCGGCCCTGCGGCAAACCGCCTTCCGCGCGCCAGCTAACGTCTGCATCACCGCTGAACACGCCGCTCAGGGCGGTGGCATCAGGCATAAACGGTTTCACCATCGCCAGGTCGAAGCGGCTGAGCACTATTTTCGCATGCCCTGACGGGCCTGCTTCGATGGTTTGCGGCACGCAGAGCTGGGCATTCGGATTCTGCCAGCAGTGCGGGCCGATGCTGACGGTCTGTTTCGCATTCAGATAATCCAGCGCGATGGCGCGTGTGAGCCGCCATTCGCCGACCGGCGTATCAAATCGCGTGTTATTCAGCTCGCCTTTCCAGCGCTGCTGCTGGCGATCAAAGCTGCCGGTCAGCGCAAGCTGGCCGGAGACCGGTTCGCCGTTGACGTTAAGCGTCAACTTATGCTGCTTTTCGCTGCCGCTGGCGTCCAGCGTGAGCTGCGAAATGCTCAGCGTCTCCTGCTTAAGACGCTCAACGCGAAGCGCCACTTTGCCCCGGATCTGTTCGCCCGAACTGACGTCGCCTTCAAGTTTGATCCGGCCAACGCTCAGCGCCTGCCAGCGCAGGCCGGTGGCGGTGAGATCCGCCAGCAGCTGCGGCGTGTTCAGATCGCCGCGCGCTTTAATCGTCCCTTTTGCCACGCCGCCAAGGCCCGGCAACGCATTGTCCAGATGCTGTGCGTCGATATTGGCGTCCAGCGCCAGCTTCTCGCCCAGCGATCCTTTCACGTCAATATTATTGCGCCCCAGCACCAGCTTCAGGCCCGGAATATCCCACTGGTTGTAGCTGTTGCCGTACAGAGAGCCGTCGGCCGTGACCGCATTCTGCTTAACGTTGCCGCGCAGCTTCAGCTCCGGCACGCGCATCTGCCAGCTTCCGCCATAGAGGCTGCCGCGCGTGGTGATTTTCCCGTCAAGTTTCGCAGGCCAGTCGGGATACTGCTTCGCCGTGTTGATACCGGAGAGCGTCAGTTCGCTGCGCCAGCTGATCGCCTTGCTCCAGTCAACCAGCGCGGTGAGATCGGTATTGCCCTGGAGCGCCGCCAGCCGCAGCTTGTCGAGCGCAAACTGTTCGACGTTGCCTTTGCCGTCCAGCGTCAGCGTTGCGGGCGGAATACTCTGGCCCTGTAAGGCGGTTTTCAGCGAAACGGCGTAGTCTGTGGCTTTCCCTTTGATGCTGAAATTGAAATTGTCCGCCTGGTACTGCGCCTCGCCCGTCAGCGGCCAGCGCAGCTGCGGGCTTTGTAACGTCATCGCCAGCGGCAGCCCCACCTCGGCCAGCCGCGTCTGTGCCTCCATCTGCACTCTGACCGGCCCGGAGAGATTCAGCGCGACGTTGAGCTGCTCGCGCAGCCCACCGTCGACGGTCATTTTGATCTTCTCGCCTTTCATCGGCTCCATATTGAGCGCGCTGTAGAGCGTAAAACTGACCGGCCAGTTGTTCTGCAACGTCGCCTGGCCCTGGGCGTTAAGCTGCCCCTGCGGCGAATCCACGTCCAACGTTTCAAGATGCAGCAGGCGATCCTGCGTTTTCGCCTTCAGCAACAGGCGATTGACGGCAATATCCGTATCGCCGGTAATGCGCAACTGTTCGCCAAGGATCGCCTGTACATCCACATCCAGTGGCAGAGTAAAGTCGGGCAGATCGGGCAGCAGCGGTTTGGCAAACATCGCCTTAAGCGTTTCGCCCAGCGGCGGCTCATCGGCCTTCGGCTGTTGTACTTTCGGCTGAACCACCTCTTCATCGGCCACTTTCGCCGCCTTTGGCAGCGCAATCAGCAGCCCCTGAATGTGCGTGGGCGATAGCGTCAGCGCGCGCCCCTGCCACTGCATGCCGGAGGTGAAGTCAGCCAGAGAAATCGCCGTGTCATCAACTTTTACGTTGATGTTGTGCAGCGCAAGATTGCGCAGCGTAATCGGATAGGGCGTGGAGAGCTCGCCGGACGTGCCGTCGTCTTCAACCGGCTTCTCTCCGGCAGGCGCCATCTTTTTACTGTCCACCACCACGTTCACGTCTTTCAGCGACAGATCGTTGACGCACAGCGCACGGCTTTTCAGGCAGCCCGGTTGAAGCGCGAGGTGGAATTCGCCCGCGTTGACCGTCACGCCGGGCATGTCATACTGCACGCCGGTCAGCCGCAGATCGCGCCAGCCGCCCTTCACCTGTTTGATCGCCAGCCCCGGCACCCAGCGCGTTGCGCCGTTCAGCACCAGATGCAGGCCGGTAGTGGTGCCAATTAAAAACGCCACCCCGCCCAGCAGCAGCAAAAGGAAAATCAGGATGCCAATAAGGACCTTTTTCCACAAACTCATAGCTCAGGCCCCAATCCGATATAAAACTGTATGTCTCGTTTTTCGTCATCGCCGATGGGACGGGCGATATCCAGTTTGATCGGCCCGACCGGCGACTGCCAGCGCACGCCAACGCCCGCGCCGGTTTTTACGTTGCTCTGCCTGATGTCGTTAACCGCCTCACCGGAGTCGATAAATACCGCGCTCCACCATTTGCCGGTCACGTTGTACTGGTATTCCAGCGAACCGGTCGCCAGCTTTGAGGCACCGGTCAGTTTGCCGTCCTCGTCGCGTGGCGAAATGCCTTTGTATTTGTAGCCGCGAATGCTGCGATCGCCACCGGCGAAAAAGCGCAAATCGGGCGGGACGCGATCGAAATCGTTGGTTTCAATCCAACCGAGGTTGCCGCGTACCACGAAGCGATGCTTGTCCGCCAGAGTACGGATCCAGACGTTCTGCGCCTGAACCACGGCGAAATCAATGTCCGAGCCCCAGGTGGTGTCGGAGACATCCAGTGAGTAACGCTGAGAATCGCCCCATACCGGCATCAGGCCGCCGCGTGAGCGGGTACGGTTAACGCTGACGCCCGGATAGAGCAGCATGGTCGTGTTGGTCACGTTGCCCTGAGTAAAGTGATCCAGGCTCCAGCGCAGATTGAGCGCGCGCTGCCAGCCGCTGGACGAATCCCAATAGCGCGACGCGGCCAGCGTGGTGGAATCCGAGCGCGTGTCGTTAAGGTCGGTGCGTTTCAGGCCGCCCTGCAACAGATAATACTGCTCGATGGGATTTTTCAGCAGCGGAATTTTATAGCTGAAATCCAGCTGCTGCTCTGGCGCGGAGACGTTAGCGCTGGTGGTAAAGCTGTGTCCGTAGCTGTTAACCCAGGGACGCTTCCAGGTAGCCTTCACGCGCGGCCCGACGTCCGTTGAATAGCCCACGCCGGTCTCAATGGTGTTTTCAGTGCGCGGCGTGACCACGCCGTGCAGCGGCAGCACTTTGGTTTTACGCGATTTTTCAAACTCTGGCGCCACCACAACCGCATTAAACCAGCCGGTTGCGGAAAGGCGTCGGTTCAGTTCGGCCAGATCGCGCGAGCTGTAATAGTCGCCCTTTTTAAACGGCACCAGATTTTGCAGATACTCTTCGCGGATCTGCGATCCTTCAAAACTGACGTCGCCAAAGCGGTAGCGCTGGCCGCTGTCATAGTCGATATCCCAGAACGCCTCGCGCCGCGCCGGGGAGACGCCAAGCTGGCTTTTTGCGTAGTCGCCGTCGAAATAGCCTTTGCGCAGCGCCAGGTTGCTGAGGGAGCTTTTAAAACGATCGTAGTCGCCATGATTCAGCACGCCGCCGATCTTGCTCTTGCCGTCACGCACCAGACTCTGATAATCCTCATCGGTGCGGGCGCCGCCGCGAATAATCACCGTTTCGCCCACCAGCTTAACCGGCTCGCCGGGCGAGACTTTCGCCAGCAGCAGAGGCCGTTTTCCGCCCGCTGGCGGCGGCAGGAGGGTAAATTCAATGGTGGGATCGTAATAACCTAACGCCTTCAGGCCTTCTTTTACCGCTTCACTGACCCGAGCCCGAAAGCGACCATCGGCGGAAATCTCATCGCTGGCAATGGTGGAAAGCCTTGCCCGCACGTTTTTCTCCAGCGCGCCGGATAATCCTGTTACCTGCAATCGCACCGTTGCGGCCTCGACGGCGGGCGCAGCGGCAAGCAGAGTGAACAGACAATACGCATAAATTCGTGACACGCTTACTCCTGGTTATCTGGTCGGCCCGGGTTCCCTTCAGGCACAACGTCTTCTTTTTTCGTTTTCACCGGGGCATGGCGGCATTTTGCCTGTTACGCACACCCGTAAAGCCAAATTTTGACTTATTGTGTGCAAAGAATAGCGCTGATACAACCAACAACCCCAACGGAATATCAATCAGTCGAACAAAGTGGCATGACAGTCGGATTAATCTTAGCCGCCTGATGCGCCATACTGTCAGCGTGACAATGATGGCTGCAATTGTAAGCCTTCGTGACCACAGCTATAATCCCTTGCATGGGACGCGCGGCGTTCCACACTGAATTCTGCGCCGATATCGCGCAGACATTTTTGGCACGGACAGCCGAGCTTGACTGAACGAAAGAACGTTCGCGGATCCTCATCGCTGCCCAGGCCAAAAATGACAGGTAATTAACTAAAGGCCAGTTTTGGTACGCTTCCCACGTGATAGCAACTGAACAGAGCCATTTTATGGATGTTTTATGTTAGACAGCTTGCTTGTCATTTTACTGCTGATTGCGGTCAGCGCATTTTTCTCCCTTTCAGAAATCTCTCTGGCGGCGGCGCGCAAAATTAAGCTGAAGCTGCTGGCGGACGATGGCAACATTAACGCGCAGCACGTCCTTAAGATGCAGGAGACGCCGGGCACCTTCTTTACCGTGGTGCAAATTGGCCTGAACGCCGTGGCTATTCTTGGTGGTATCGTCGGCGATTCAGCCTTTTCACCGGGTTTTCGCACGATGCTTGAGCGCGTGGTCAGCCCGGAACTGGCGGATCAACTCAGCTTTATCTGTTCGTTTACCCTCGTCACCAGCCTGTTTATTCTGTTTGCTGACCTTTTCCCCAAGCGCCTTGGCATGATTGCGCCGGAAGTGATCGCGCTGAAGATCATCAACCCGATGCGTCTTTGCCTGTTTCTGTTCCGGCCGCTGGTGTGGTTCTTTAACGGCGGCGCCAACATTATTTTCCGGCTGTTTAAAATTCCACTGGTACGTAAGGACGATATCACTTCAGATGACATCTACGCGGTGGTGGAAGCGGGCGCGCTGGCGGGCGTGCTGCGTAAGCAGGAGCACGAACTGATTGAAAACGTCTTCGAACTGGAGTCGCGCACCGTTCCCTCATCCATGACCTCACGTGAGAACGTGGTCTGGTTCAATCTTCATGAAGATGAAGAGAGCCTGAAAGAAAAAATCGCCAACCATCCCCATTCGAAGTTCCTTGTCTGCAACGACGACATTGACCATATCGTTGGCTATGTTGATTCCAAAGAGCTGCTGCTGCGCGTTCTCGGGCATCAGAGCATGGCGCTGAACAGCGGCGTACAGATCCGCTCGGCGCTGATTGTGCCGGACACGCTGACGCTGTCAGAAGCGCTGGAAAGCTTTAAAACCGCCGGCGAAGACTTCGCGGTGATCATGAACGAGTACGCGCTGGTGGTCGGCATTATTACCCTGAACGACGTGATGACTACGCTGATGGGCGACCTGGTGGGTCAGGGGCTGGAGGAGCAGATCGTCGCCCGTGACGAAAACTCCTGGCTGGTTGAGGGCGGCACGCCGATTGATGACGTTATGCGCGTGCTGCACATCGACGAGTTTCCTCAATCCGGCAATTACGAAACCATCGGCGGCTTTATGATGTATATGCTGCGCAAAATCCCCAAACGTACCGACTTCGTCAAGTTCCACGGCTATAAGTTTGAGGTGGTGGATATCGACAGCTATCGTATCGATCAGCTGCTGGTCACGCGCATTGACGCTCGCCCTGTGACGGCCACGGTGTTGAACAAAGTACTGGAAGAGTAGTGCAGGCGGGAAAGGTGATGGCAACAAAAAAGGCGCGAGCATTCGCGCCTTTTTTTCGCCTGAAAATCAGTTAAATTCGGTTTGTAAGCGCAGCACCTGACGGTTCACTTCAGACATCACGCTATAGTGCTGTTTGTCTTTGATTCGCGGGATAAGGATTTTCCCCTTATCAAACTCAAACGCGCCAACGTCTTTGATATAAAGACGCCCGCGGAACAGGGTTTTAACGTATTTAGCGACCTGTAGTGGGTTGTATTTTTGGAATATTTTCATTCTGTTAATTCTCTATGCTTTATGATGCACGCTGCGCCGTAACCACTATTGGTACGAATCTTTGCAGCGCGAAGTGGATTCACTATAGACCAACTTGACCTTCACGAATTCCGAAAACCGAATTATTTTACTGCTTTTACATATCATGACAGTACGCTCTGAGCCTGCGACACGTTGAAACAGTATATCCCTTCAAATATGACGGAATTGTGCTGCTTGTTGCAAAATTGTTACCTAAGGGCGACAAGGACATTTTCTCTGCTTACTATTGCAGGAATGTGACCGTCTGGTCGGATGAGATCATCAGGAGCCGAAATGATTTTTTATCGTACGCTGTGCGCGCTTCCCGTCGCGCTTGTGGCTTTCACCGCGAATGCACATAATTTTGTGACGGGCGAACGCGTTGCGCCTGTGGGCATCGCCGATAAAGGCGAGCTGATTTATCAGCAGGAGACGTTTCGCTATAAAAGCTGGAACAGCGCGCAGTTGCCGGGCAAGGTGCGGGTGATTCAGCACATTGCCGGGCGCTCGTCGGCGAAAGAGAAAAACGCCGCCCTGATTGAGGCCATCAAGGCCGCTAAGCTGCCTCGCGATCGCTACCAAACTACCACGCTGGTTAACACCGATGATGCCATTCCTGGTACCGGCATGTTCGTGCGCAGCAGTATCGAAAGTAATAAAAAGCAATTCCCCTGGTCGCAGTTTATTGTCGACGATAACGGCGTGGCTAAAAAAGCCTGGAAGCTGGAAAACGGCGGTTCGGCCATTATTGTGCTGGATAATAATGGCGAGGTGCGTTTTGCAAAAGACGGGGCGCTGAGCCAGCAGGAAGTCAATAACGTGATGGCGCTGCTGCATCAGCTGCTGCGTTAGTTCAGGCCCCGCAATGCGTCAAAAAATCGACACGCGAAAGCCGGGGTTGAGGAACGACTCGCGCGGTGCGTAGTCGAGGCTTTTCCCCTGCCAGTCGTGAACGTGCGCGCCTGCGGCAATCGCCACCGCGTGACCGGCGCCCGTGTCCCAAATATTCGTTGGCCCGAAGCGTGGATAGAGCTGCGCTTTTCCTTCCGCCACCAGGCAGAACTTCAGCGAAGAGCCGATAGCGATTGTCTGATGCTCGCCAAGCTGGCTGAGATAATCTTCCAGTTCGCTGTCGGCGTGCGAACGGCTCACCACCACCAGCGGCGGACGCGCTTCACGGATCTGAATGACTTCACGGCGTCCGCCCTCTTCTTTCCATGCCTGCCCTTCTGCGGCGGAATACATCACGCCGAGTACGGGTGCATAAACGACGCCAAGCACCGGCTTGCCCTGCTCGATCAGCGCAATATTCACCGTGAACTCGCCGTTGCGCTTGATGAACTCTTTGGTACCGTCCAGCGGGTCGACCAGCCAGTACCGCTGCCAGTGCCGGCGAACGTCCCAACCTGGCGGCGCCTCTTCGGAGAGCACCGGAATATCGGGCGAAAGCCGTGTCAGCCCCTGTAAAATCACCTCATGCGCGGCGATATCGGCAGCCGTTACCGGAGAGTTGTCCTGCTTATGGGCCACATCAAGCGGCGCCTGTTGGTTGTAAACCTGTATGATCGCATCGCCTGCGTCCCTTGCGAGCTGACAAATATTATCCAGCATTGTTGACCTCCTGCTTCGTCTCTGAGTGCCGGTTTTATCGGCCGGAGAATCCTGATACCTGCCGCTGTGGCGGGCAAACGTTCTTTCTCTGATCATAGCAGCCAGGCGCAATATCAAGAAGTGCGCTGATAAACAAAGAAATTTTGTTATTGATCACATAACGATGAAACTTAAGATAACAACCTTACAAAAATTTGAGATGTTTAAGCGCATTGCAACACACTGACATGGAGAGAAAGATGAAAAAGCCCTGCATGACGCTGATGGCGCTGCTGGTCAGCACAACGATCCACGCCGCAACGGTGGATTTTCGCCTGCTGGAAACCACCGATCTGCACAGCAACATGATGGATTTCGATTATTACAAGGATGCGCCGACCGAGAAGTTCGGGCTGGTGCGTACCGCCACGCTGATCAACGCGGCACGCAAAGAGGCGACCAACAGCGTGCTGGTTGATAACGGCGACGTCATCCAGGGCAGCCCCCTGGGTGATTATATGGCGGCAAAAGGATTACAGAAAGGTGATGTGCATCCGGTGTATAAAGCGCTCAATACGCTGAATTACACCGTGGGTAACCTGGGAAACCACGAGTTTAACTACGGGCTGGACTATCTACATAAAGCCATCAGCGGCGCGCGCTTTCCTTATATCAATGCCAATATTATCGATGTGAAAACCGGCAAGCCGTTGTTCACGCCTTATCTGATCAAAGAGCTTGAGGTTTCTGACCGCGAGGGCAAAACGCATTCGTTAAAAGTAGGCTTTATTGGTTTTGTTCCGCCGCAAATCATGGTGTGGGACAAAAAAAATCTCAGCGGTAAGGTGACGGTAAACGATATTACGGAAACGGCGCGCCGCTGGGTGCCGGAAATGCGTAAACAGGGTGCCGATCTGGTAGTGGCCATTACCCATTCCGGGTTGTCGGGCGATCCTTATAAAGCGATGGCGGAGAACTCCGTTTATTACCTCAGCCAGGTGCCCGGAATTGACGCCATCATGTTTGGTCACGCCCATGCCGTTTTCCCCGGCAAAGATTTTGCCGCTATCAAGGGCGCTGACATTTCAGCAGGAACGCTCAATGGCGTACCGGCGGTGATGCCGGGTATGTGGGGCGATCATTTGGGTATTGTGGATTTGGTGCTGAATAATGAGGCCGGCCGCTGGCAGGTGAGCAGTGCGAAAGCACAGGCGCGCCCGATCTATGATAAAGCGGCGAAGAAGTCGCTGGCGGCGGAAGATCCGGCGCTGGTTAGCCTGCTGGCGCCCGACCACAAGGCAACCCGCGAGTTTGTCAGTAAGCCCATCGGCAAGGCGGCCGATGTGATGTACAGCTATTTATCGCTGGTCCAGGACGATCCGACGGTACAGATCGTCAATAATGCCCAGCGCGACTATGTGAAGCATTTTATTCAGGGCGATCCTGATTTAGCCGCCTTGCCCGTATTGTCTGCCGCTGCGCCGTTTAAAGCGGGCGGGCGTAAAAACGATCCGGCCAGCTATGTTGAGGTTGAGAAAGGCCAGCTCACCTTCCGCAATGCCGCCGATCTCTATCTCTATCCCAATACGCTGGTGGTGATGAAAGTCAGCGGAAAAGAGGTAAAAGAGTGGCTGGAGTGCTCTGCGGGACAGTTTAACCAGATCGATACCGCCAGCAGTAAGCCGCAGGCGCTGATAAACTGGAACTTCCGGACGTATAATTTCGATGTTATCGACGGCGTGAACTACCGTATCGACGTGACGCAGCCGGCACGTTATGACGCGGAATGCCAGATGATTAATGAGAACGCCTCACGGATCACCGACCTGACCTATGAAGGCAAACCCATCGATCCCGCAGCAACTTTCCTGGTGGCAACCAATAACTATCGTGCTTATGGCGGCAAATTCGCCGGAACGGGAGAATCGCATGTTGCTTTTGCCTCGCCGGATGAGAATCGTAGCGTGGTAGCAGCGTATATCAGTGCGCAGACAAAATCACAGGGAGAAGTAAAACCACAGGCGGATAATAACTGGAAGCTAAGGACGATTACCAGCCAAATGCCGCTGGATATACGTTTTGAAACCTCGCCGGGAGAAAAAGCCAGCGCGTTTATACGTCAGCATGCACAATATCCACTGCATCCCAAAGGAACAGATGAAATTGGCTTTGCCATTTATCAGCTTGATCTTCAGAAAGAGGCTGTCGGACGTGAAGGTGAATAAGAAGAGGACGTAATTGCCTTCCGCTTTGCAATAACAAACCAGCTTTAAAGTCAGAGCTGGTTTGTATCCAGAGGGGCAGAACAGTTTATTAAGCTTTACCCGCTTTCAGGCTTTTTGCCCAATCAACGATACCGCGAATACCCTGAGCCATGTCGTTAATAGCGCCAATGATATTAAAATCAAGGATGCTGCCAATCCCTTTTCCCAGCAGGCTGGCTGACTCAGCTACCGCTTCGCTAACAGCGGTACCAATTGCTTTACCCATCTGCTCACCAATATCACCAAAAAAACCCGCGCCTGAAACATGGGAAATTTCTTTAGTATTTAGCTCACGCATTTTATACTCTCCATATATTAATTCGCTTTAATCATTAAAGCGAATTAATATTACACCTTTTGTTTATTGGAGATCAAATAGTAATTTATTGATATTTAAACTTATTAACTGGTTAAAAACAGTCAACTATCAGCGCATTCTGGAAAGAGAGGCATGAACATTTCTCACATAATAAATGAAATAAACTTCATATGAATATTATTTTATTAATAAAAAAGCCAGCGGCGGAGAGCACACTGGCCTGTTAAGCGAGTAATAATGTCATCCCACGCTTAATACTTACAGAATTTCCAACAGTTCAACTTCAAATATTAGCGTACTGAAAGGCGGAATGGACGCGCCAGCACCGCGCTCGCCGTAGGCCAGATTTTGTGGGATAACCAGTTCCCATTTGGAACCAACCGGCATCAGCGTCAGCGCCTCGATCCAGCCAGGAATAACGCCGCTTACCGGAAACTCTGCGGGTTCGCCGCGCTGAACGGAACTGTCAAAGACAGAGCCGTCAATCAGTTTGCCGGTATAGTGAACGCGTACGCGATCCTGACGTGAAGGGATAGCGCCCTCGCCCTGCTTCAGCACGCTGAACTGAAGGCCTGACTCAGTGCTGCTCACGCCGTCACGTTTCGCGTTCTCTTCCAGATAGGTTTGCCCTTCCGCCGCCATCGCCTGCTGACGCTCACGACGGACGCTGTCGGCGCGCTCATGGACTTCACGCAGCGCACGATGCACAACGTCGACCGGCACCGCTGGCGCATTCCCTTCCAGTGCGTCACGTAAACCGGCCAACAGCGCCTCAGGCTCCAGGCCCTGAAGGCCGGACTCCAGCAGCTGCTGACCAACCTGTAAACCGATTCCGTAGCTCGCCTGCGCTTCTACACTGTCAAAAGAAGGAGTGGACATGAGTTTTCCTTTCATAATAGAAAAATGAAGACGAAGCATAACAGCGCAGGCAACGGCCGTAAAATTTCATCGTCTTCAGGTGACTTTCCCCGCTGAAAAGTAAACAATATGAGCATCTCACAAACGGAATAAACTCCGTACGGACAACGCGTTATCAGCTATATTTGAGGTCAATATGGGCCATCCTGCCCGCAGGCGAAGGAAAAGCCAGCCGCTTTCGTTCAACGACGTTTTACGTCGGGTGACGAAATGCACACTATTTACGCGAGAGTCGCGCCAGGAGGACGACACCATGCCCAACACGTCTCCAGCACTACAGTTCTTCAAGCGGATCTGGCATCTGCCGGAATCGGTGCGCTGGATGGATCCGCTGCCGCCCTTTCACCGCCGCGCCATCATTGTTGCCGTGCTGGTGGTGCTGCTGGCCTTCCTCTGGCCGTCTCCCGCGCCGCAGCAGCAAACTCAGCGGCAGCCGGATAAGCCGCTCGCTAATAACGCGCCGCCAATGCAGGCTGAGATTGTCGGCGAACAGCCCGGGAAAGCGGCGCCTGCCGCCACCCCGGACTCTCAGGGCGCATGGCGAGATTATCAGGTCGCATCAGGACAGACCCTTGCGCAGCTTTTCCGCGACAATGGGTTGCCGGTTAATGACGTATTTGCAATGGCACAGGTGGAAGGCAATGACAAGCCGCTGAGCAATCTGCAAACCGGCCAGACGGTGAAAATTCGTCAAAATGCGCAGGGTGTGATTACCGGCCTGACCGTGGAGAGCGCAGGTGCAGAGGTGTTATTTACGCGTCAGCCGGATGGTACGTTTCTTCGCGCGCAGTAGAGTTACGGCAATCGACAAAAACAAAAACGCCGGCGCGAGGCCGGCGTTTTTTATGCGTTACCTGAAGCCTGTTAAGCTTCAGCAACGATGTTGACAACCAGTTTAGCGAAGACTTCGCTGTGAACCTGGAAGTCCACTTCGTGCTCACCGGTAGTACGCAGAACGCCGTTTGGCAGGCGAACTTCGCTTTTGCTCACTTCAACGCCAGCCGCTGTTACAGCGTCAGCGATGTCGCGAGTACCGATGGAACCGAACAGTTTACCGCCGTCACCGGATTTGGTGGTGATGGTAACGTTGCCCAGCGCGTTGATTTTCTCAGCGCGTGCATTTGCCGCAGCCTGAGTGTCAGCCAGTTTGGCTTCCAGCTCTGCGCGACGTGCTTCGAAGAACTCAACGTTTTTCTTAGTAGCAGGAACAGCTTTGCCCTGTGGTACCAGGAAGTTACGAGCATAGCCCGCTTTAACATTAACCTGATCGCCCAGAGTGCCCAGGTTTGCTACTTTATCAAGCAGAATAACTTGCATTACCTTATCCTCTTAAAGTCGTTAATGGACAACAGCCGTTACTGATGACGATCGGTATACGGCAGCAGAGACAGGTAACGCGCGCGCTTGATAGCACGAGCCAGCTGACGCTGGTATTTTGCGCGAGTACCGGTAATACGGCTCGGTACAATCTTACCGCTTTCAGTGATGTAGTTTTTCAGCGTTGCGATATCTTTATAATCGATCTCTTGAACGCCTTCCGCGGTGAAACGGCAGAACTTGCGACGACGGAAATAACGTGCCATTAGGCTAGTCTCCAGAATCTATCAATTCAATCTGCTCGGCATGCAGCACCGTTTTATTCAGTCCATTGCGGCCTTGATGGCAGCTGATGAAACCTGAAACGATGAGCAGCGTGCCGACCGTTATACTTTGAGTAAGTGCCTGATGGGCCTTGCCGCTGATAATCACCGGCATCCGACACCAGGCTTGCCGGTTAAAACCGGCTTCCATCTGCTGTGAACGATGCTCAAGCACGAACTGGCAGTGTGGAATACCTGACGGGCTCACTTTTCGCATCGGCGTCTTGCACACGGTGCCAGACAGCGTCAGTCGATTGGCCGTCACGGTCAATTACTCTTCAGAATCCCCAGCATCATCCGAGGTTTCGTTAGCAAAATCTTCACGACGCTCGCGGCGCTCGTCTTTCGCTTTAACCATTGGAGAAGCTTCAGTTACCGCGTGCTTAACGCGCATAACCATGCTGCGGATAACGGCGTCGTTGAAGCGGAAGTTAGTTTCCAGCTCATCGATCGCTTCCTGCGGCGCTTCAACGTTCAGCAGAACGTAGTGAGCTTTGTGCAGTTTGTTGATCGGATAAGCCAGCTGACGGCGGCCCCAGTCTTCCAGACGATGGATCGTGCCTTCTGCACCGGTGATAGCACCCGTGTAACGCTCGATCATGCCAGGAACCTGTTCGCTTTGGTCAGGGTGAACCATAAATACGATTTCGTAATGACGCATCGAATTTGCTCCTTACGGATTATTCAGCCTCCTGTCAGGGTCAGCCGTGGCCCATGGAAGCAAGGAACGTTAAAGGTTGTGTAAAACAACCTGAGATTACGGCTGAAAAATTGACGCGTAATAATACTGGCGGAGTGCCGGAAACTCAAGGCAAAGTCGCGGTAAAAGATAAATTAGTCAGGTGATGAAAAATCACAGCCAGAGAACGCGCTGCTTATTTTCAGATATCAAACAGTTAAAGAAACAGGCCCGGCAACAACCAATAAAAAGCAAGAATTACTAATACCTTTTTATTGCAGGCGCGCTAAGCTTAACAGGTTATGTCCCGGCGCCGCCGAAAGCGCCAGCCAGATTGTGGAGTTATCGCATGAAAACCATCGCAATCGCCCTCTTACTCGGGATCGAACTTTCCACATCCGCCTTTGCCAGTACAACTGGCTGCGCGCAACAGGTGAAAAGCTACACCAGCAAAGCGGCGAACAGCTACGTCTATATCAACCGGCTCGTCTCTCCGACGGAAGCAGCCTCACCCGGCGTTCCGGCGACAGCGGAACGACTTTAACAGGTCATAAATGATGCCGGAAAAACGCCACCAGCGTATCCAGCGCCGGTGGCGTAATACGATGTCCAACACCCTTTTCAGTAATAAAAGTGAGCTGTTGGTTCAGGTTCGCTTCGCGCATCGCGTTTTCCAGCCGGACGCTTTCTGCCACCGGCACCACCTCATCCGCCTCGCCGTGCCATATCAGCAGCGGCCTGTCGGCGATTTTCGCCAACTGATGGCTGACCTCGTAGTCAGCCAGCGGCGCTGTGCGTGCTTCAAACGCTGTTTGTTCATCGGGCGTTTTTTGCGTCAGCGGAGGAAACAGCGTCTGTGAGAGCGACATAAAATAGCCCGATCCCATCATGCAGGCGACGCTGGCGATCTGCGGATTGCGCGCCATGGCGCCCAGCGCCGTCATCCCGCCCATTGAGGCGCCTGCCACCGCGAATCGTCCCCCTTCCACCAGCGCTTGCTGACGAAGGGCCGTTTCGAGCAGGGGCGTTTCGTCAATATTTTGCCTGAGGATCTCCCAGAAACAACCGAGCCGGTAATCAGCATCGCCGCCGTAACGAGAGCCGTGCTGATCGGCATCCGGCATCACCACGCGAAAGCCCGCGTTGGCCAGCCCGACTGCGGCCCAGGCGTACACCTCTTTCGACGAGGTAAAGCCGTGCCAGAAAACAACGGTCGGCAACGGCGCGTGTCGTTTTGCGGCTGGCGCGGCGTGCAGGCATTCGATACCGGCAAAAATTTCTGTACTGACTTCAATCATGGAACGCTCCTTTAAAAAGCATCGCAAAATTATCGCATTTACAACCTGCCACACTAAATTTTTTACGAAAATTGCCGTTAACCGTTACAACCCACTTTCATCCTTTACAGGCTAACCTATGAAACACTTCTCATTGGGCCGCTGGAGCCTTGGCGTCAAGCTGTCGGCGATTGCCTCTGCCACGGTGGCCGTGCTGTTTCTGATCCTGACGCTGGCCCTGACGCATAATGCATCGCGCCAGATGGAGAGTCTGACCCAACAGAACATGGAAAATCAGGTCAGCGGCATCAGTGATATGGCCAGCATGTTTAACAGTACGCTGGGCGAAGAAGTCGCGAACTATATGATGCTGCTTCAAAGCTTCCTTCCCAAGCGCTTCTCACTGGATAATACGCAGCCCATCACCGTTGGCACCGAACAGGTAGGTACACTGCGTGCGGGCCTGAAGACGCTGAACCTTGATCAGGTGATGGTGGACGACTTCCAACAGCGTACCGGCGCCATCTCAACCATTTTTGTACGCACCGGTGATGATTTCCTGCGTATTTCCACTTCGCTGCGTACCGAGAACGGCGAGCGCGCTGTCGGCACGCGCCTTGATCGCGGCGGTCCGGTCTGGAAGCTGGCGCTGAACGGCGACACTTATCAGGGCGTGACGATGCTGTTTGGCAAACGCTATATCACCCAGTATCAACCCGTTAAAGACAGCAGCGGCAAGGTAATCGGCATCCTGTTCGTTGGCGTGGACATCACCAAACAGTATGCGCTTATTCGGGATAAAGTTTTAAGCCGAAAACTGGGCGATAGCGGACGCTTCTCTGTGTTGAGCAGCGCGCCCGGCAAAACGCACGGCCAGTTTATTTTTCATCCCACGCTCGAAGGCAAACAGCCTGACTGGCCCGCCGACTTTCAGGCGCGGCTACTGACGCAGACGAACGGTGCAGAAGAGTTACAGGAAGAGGATGACCACGCACAGATTATCACCTGGCAACGGTTACCAGGCTGGAACTGGGTGATCATCGGTGAGGTGGACAAGGCCAGTCTGCTGGCGCCCATTAACCATATCCGTAATCTGTTTCTGCTGATTGGCGCCGCGCTGGTGGTGCTGTTCGCCCTCACCTTTGCCATTACCACCCGCCGCTGGCTCAGCAGGCCGTTGCAGCAGGTCATTGAGCTGGCGCGCCACTACTCCTCAGGTAACCTGCTGGCTACGCTGGAAACAACGCGTCATGATGAAGTAGGCCAGTTGATTACCGCCATTAACGGTATCGGCGACGGTCTGGAGCGCGTGGTTTTTCAGGTTCGCGGCGCCGCGCAGGAGATAAGCAGCGGCACGGATGCCATTGCGCTGGGTAGCGAGAACATCAGCGAACAGATTTCACGCCAGGCCAGCAGCGTTGAGCAAACCTCGGCCAGCATGGAGGAGATCAGCGCGACCGTTGCGCAAAATGCCGCTAACGTCACACAGGCGCTGATGCTGGTCGGCGAGGCCGCCACGGCGGTTCAGCATGGCGGTGAAACCGTTTCGCGCTCGGTAATGACGATGACGGACATCAAAAGCGCCTCACAAAATATTGCGGATATCACTCAGGTTATCGAATCTATCGCTTTCCAGACCAATATTCTGGCGCTTAACGCTGCGGTCGAAGCCGCCCGCGCCGGAGAACATGGCAAAGGCTTTGCCGTGGTGGCGGCGGAAGTGCGTGCGCTGGCGCAGCGCAGCGCGCAGGCGGCGAAAGAGATCAACACGCTCATCGATAACTCGCTTGGTCAAATCGTGCAGGGCTACACGCTCTCTGAGCAGACACAGCAGGCAATGGCGGAGATCACCGGACGCATCGAGCAGGTAAAAACGCTGATGAGTGAAATCGACGTGGCCTCAAAAGAGCAGGCTGCCGGTATTGGCCAGGTGAATCAGGCGATGACGCATATCGGACAGGCCACGCATCAGAGCACCGAACTGGTGGCCGCTTCCGGGCAAACCGCTCATGAACTGAGTCGAAAAGGTCACCATTTGACGCAACTGGTCAGCATCTTTACCGTCAAAGCCTGAAATCCCGCAGGGATGGCTTACACTTAAAGGCCATCCCTGTTAAAAGGCCACATCATGCGCCGCTTTGTTCCCTTGATCGTCACACTTCTGCTTGCGGGCTGTAGCCTGTTTGCTACCACGCCGCAGCCCGCGCCCGCGCCGACCGCTCAGGCACAGGAAATCACGCGCGCGCAAACGGGCGGGCTGACGCGTCTGGGCAGCATCAGCGTGCAGGAGCGCGGTTCACCGGATGATGCCCAGCGAGCGATTAAGGCGAAGGCGAATGAGGCGGGCGCGAACTATTATGTGGTGCAGCTGGTCAGCGAAACCGTTATCCCTGGCGTCTGGTACGCAACGGCGGTGCTTTACGCAACAGCAAACGGCGGCGCGCAGCCGTAGCTGGCGCTGCCGTTGTTAGCGTTTAACCGCGCCGCTGACGCACGGCTTCAAACAGGCAGATGCCGGTTGCTACCGATACATTCAGCGAAGAGACGCTGCCCGCCATCGGTATGCTGATCAGCTCGTCGCAGTGCTCGCGCGTCAGGCGGCGCATGCCTTCGCCTTCTGCGCCCATCACCAGCGCCATCGGGCCGGTCATTTTGCTCTGAAACAGGGAGTGATCCGCTTCGCCTGCGGTGCCCACCAGCCAGACATTCGCTTCCTGAAGCACGCGCATGGTGCGCGCCAGATTGGTCACGCGGATCAGCGGCACGTTTTCCGCCGCGCCGCTGGCCACTTTCTTCGCCGTGGCGTTCAGGGTGGCCGATCGATCGCGCGGCACAATTACCGCATGCACGCCCGCCGCATCGGCGCTGCGCAGGCAGGCGCCGAGGTTGTGCGGATCGGTGACGCCATCAAGGATCAGTAAAAACGGCGAATCCAGACTCTCCAGCAGGTCAGGAAGATCCGCCTCCTGATACTGACGGCCCGGCTTAACGCGCGCCACGATCCCCTGATGCACCGCGCCTTCTGCCTGGCTGTCCAGCCACTGACGGCTGGCGATCTGAATCACCAGCCCCTGCGCTTCCAGCGCTTTCACCAGCGGTTGCAGGCGACGATCGTCGCGCCCTTTCAGAATAAAAACTTCCTGAAAGCGCTGCGGATCGCGCTCCAGCAGCGCCTGTACAGCATGGATGCCAAAAACAATTTCACTCATTCACGTTACTCAACAAATTATCGCTTATTCAGCTTTCTTCGCAGCACGCTTCGAACGCGTGGCCTGCGCAATTTTGCGTGTTTTGTCCGACGGCTTTTTGGTTTTTTCAGGCCGTCCGGCGGTCGCATTTTCTTTCTCTTTCGGCGCGCGAAACGCGCTGTCAGGTTCGAAGTTTTTCCCTTTGCGCTGCTCGCGACGGCGTCTGCCGCTGTTTGGCGCTGCGGCGCCTCTCTTCGTCCGTTCGCGCTCGGTCTTGCCTTCGCTACGCGGCCTGCGTCCGCCTGAAATCAGCGCGAAATCGATTTTGCGCTCTTCCATGTGCACGGCCTCGACACGCACTTCTACCGCGTCGCCCAGGCGCCAGGACTTGCCGCCGGACTCGCCCACCAGCCGCTGACCCACCGCGTCGAAGCGGTAGTAATCGTTATCCAGCGTGGAGACGTGAACCAGTCCGTCAATAAACAGATCGGTCAGGCGCACGAAGAAACCGAAACCGGTGACGCTGGAGATGACGCCGCTGAAGGTTTCGCCCACCTGGTCCTGCATAAAGTCGCACTTCAGCCAGTCGGCAACGTCGCGGGTGGCTTCATCCGCGCGCCGTTCGGTCAGAGAGCAGTGCTGACCCAGTTGCAACATCTGTTGCAGATCGTAGTGCCAGCCGCCGCCCGGCGTGGTTTCACCCTTCAGCGTCCCGTTCTCTTTCGCCAGCAGATATTTGATGGCGCGATGCAGCAGCAGATCGGGATAGCGGCGGATCGGCGAGGTGAAGTGCGCATAGGACGCCAGTGCCAGGCCAAAATGGCCGCGGTTTTCCGGATCGTAAACCGCCTGTTTCATCGAGCGCAGCAGCATGGTTTGCAGCATTTCATGATCGGGCCGATGCGCAATCTGCGTCAGCAGCTCCGCGTAATCCAGCGGATGCGGTTTGGCACCGCCGCCCAGCGACAGGCCCAGCTCGTTCAACACGGAACGGAAGCTTTTTACGTTCTCTTCGCTCGGACGATCGTGATCGCGGAACAGCGCCGGTTCGTTGTTTTTCTCGACATAGCGCGCAGAAGCGATGTTTGCCAGGATCATGCACTCTTCGATCAGCTTGTGGGCGTCGTTGCGTGAAACCTGTTCCACGCGCTCGATACGGCGTTCGGCATTAAAAATAAACTTCGCCTCTTCCGTTTCAAACGAGATGCCGCCGCGTTGCTCGCGCGCCTTATCCAGCACCAGATACATGCGGTGCAGCTCTTCGAGATCTTTCACCAGCGGCTGATACTGTTCGCGCAGCGCCTGATCGCCCTGGAGAATGCTCCACACTTTGTTATAGGTCAGGCGCGCCCAGGAGTTCATTACCGCTTCATAGTGCTTGTAGCCGGTGAGTTTGCCGGTAGCGGAGATGGTCATTTCGCATACCATACACAGGCGATCCACCTGCGGATTGAGCGAGCACAGGCCGTTGGAGAGCACTTCAGGCAGCATCGGCACAACCTGAGAAGGGAAGTAGACCGAGGTGCCGCGGTTCACCGCTTCGTCATCCAGCGGCGTGCCGGGACGCACATAGTAACTGACATCGGCAATGGCCACCCACAGACGCCAGCCGCCGCCGCGTTTTCTTTCACAGAAAACGGCATCGTCAAAGTCGCGAGCGTCTTCACCGTCAATGGTCACCAGCGGGAGATCGCGCAGATCCACGCGCCCTGCTTTCGCCTCTTCCGGCACCTCTTCTTTCAGCTTAGCGATCTGCTGCTCAAGCTCCGGCGGCCAGCTATGCGGAATATCGTGGGTGCGCAGCGCCATCTCAACGGCCATGCCGGTACCCATATTGTCGCCCAGCACTTCGATAATGTTACCGACGGCTTTGCTGCGGCGGGTAGGACGCTGGGTCAGCTCGACCACCACCACAGAGCCCATGCGGGCATTCATCAGCGACTCGGGCGGAATGAGAATATCGAAGCTCAGACGACCATCGTCCGGCACCACGAAGCCAACGCCCGCCTCGGTAAAGTAGCGACCAACGATTTGATTGTTACGCGGCTCCAGCACGCGAACCACGCGCGCCTCGCGGCGGCCCTTGCGATCGGCGCCCATTGCCTGCGCCAGGATCACGTCGCCATGCATACACATTTTCATCTGCTCGGCAGAGAGGTAAAGATCGTCTTTACTGCCTTCGATGCGTAAAAAGCCAAAACCGTCGCGATGGCCGATAACTTTACCGCGCAGCAGATCGAGGCGCTCCGGCAGCGCATAGCACTGGCGGCGAGTAAAGACTAACTGTCCATCGCGCTCCATCGCGCGCAGACGACGTCGCAACGCTTCAATCTGCTCTTCATCAGAGATGGACAGCTCTTCGGCCAGCTCTTCGCGGCTGGCCGGTTTTTCACGTTTATCGAGATGGGAAAGGATAAATTCACGACTGGGAATGGGGTTGTCGTATTTTTCCGCTTCCCGTTCCTTAAATGGATCTTGTGACATGTCGGTTCCTCCGTTGTCATCAGATGCTGAGTGAAGGACGTTCACCCAACAACAAGTGATAGAGCGGCTGATTGTCTTCAATCATATCGGCCAGCGTATAACCGTCCAATATGGCAAGAAAATTCTGTACCGCCTCGTTCAGCGCCTTTTTTAAGCGGCAGGCTGAGGTAATGTGGCAAAAATCGGTGTGGCAGTTAACCAGCTGGAGCGGCTCCATATCGCGCACCACCTGACCAATCACAATTTCCGACGCCGGTTTGCCAAGTTTAATCCCGCCGTTTTTACCGCGCGCGGCCGCCACGTAACCTGCCCGGCTAAGTTGATTGATAATTTTGACCATATGGTTACGCGATACGCCATAGGTTTCAGTCACCTCGGTGATGCTGGTCAGTTTGCCCGGCGGCAAAGTGGCCATGAAAATCAGCGCTCGTAATCCATAATCGGTAAAACTGGTTAGCTGCACGATGACCTCAAAGCGCGATATATAACGCGGTAACTGCCGCTATTTGATAATTAACAGGAATATTATTGATGATAATAAACCAGCCTCTGCCGTCAGGCCTCGTTTATTTGGAAAATCATCGGCGGGAAAACAACGCAATAAGCAAAAGGCCGGGAAAACCCGGCCTCAGTAGCAGCGTTATGCATCAAATGGATCGCGCAGGATCATCGTTTCACTGCGATCCGGGCCGGTTGAGATGATATCGACCGGCACGCCGGTAAGCGCTTCAACGCGCTTGATGTAGTCGCGCGCCGCCTGGGGCAACCCTTCCAGCGTTTTCACGCCAAAGGTGTTTTCGCTCCAGCCCGGCAGGGTTTCGTAAATCGGCTCAATCCCTTCCCAGCCTTCTGCCGCCAGCGGCGTGGTGGTGACTTCCCGGCCATCAGGCATGCGGTACGCCACGCAAATTTTTACCTCATTCAGGCCATCCAGCACGTCCAGTTTGGTCATACAGAAACCGGACAGTGAGTTGATCTGCACGGCACGACGCACGGCAACCGCGTCCAGCCAGCCGGTGCGGCGACGGCGGCCGGTAGTGGCGCCAAACTCGTTACCTTTTTTACACAGGAACTCACCGGTTTCGTCGAAAAGCTCAGTAGGGAACGGGCCTGCACCGACGCGGGTTGAGTAGGCTTTAACAATACCCAGCACGTAATCTACGTAGCGCGGGCCGATACCGGAACCCGTTGCCACGCCGCCTGCGGTGGTGTTTGACGAGGTGACAAAAGGATAAGTGCCATGATCGATATCCAGCAGCGTGCCCTGAGCGCCCTCAAACATAATCAGGTCGCCGCGCTGGCGTGCGCCGTCGAGCAGTTCAGAGACGTCAACCACCATGCCAGTGAGAATATCGGCGATAGCCATGATATCGCTGAGCACCGTGTCATAGTCGACGGCCTCTTCTTTGTAGTAATTCACCAGCTGGAAGTTGTGATAATCCATCACCTCTTTCAACTTATCGGCAAACGTCTCTTTATTGAACAGATCGCCAACGCGCAGGCCGCGACGGGCGACTTTGTCTTCATAAGCCGGGCCGATGCCGCGACCGGTGGTGCCGATAGCTTTCGCGCCGCGCGCTTTTTCGCGCGCCACGTCCAGCGCAACGTGATATTCAAGAATGAGCGGGCAGGCTTCAGAAATAAACAGACGCTCACGTACCGGGAAGCCGCGATCCTCCAGACCTTTCATCTCTTTCATCAGCGCAGCAGGCGACAGCACAACACCGTTACCGATGATGCTGGTTACATTTTCGCGCAGGATGCCAGAGGGAATTAAGTGGAGTACGGTTTTTTCACCGTTGATGACTAGCGTATGGCCAGCGTTATGACCGCCCTGGTAGCGCACAACGTATTTAGCACGCTCAGTCAGCAGATCAACTATCTTTCCTTTACCTTCGTCACCCCATTGGGTGCCCAGTACGACGACGTTCTTACCCATTTCTCAAAATCACCGATTGCTTAAAAATGGATTCTAACACCGTAAAGTGTCTCTTTCAGCTGTTTTAACCGCCAATTGGCGACTTTTTTGCCCGCAGCACCGCAAATAACCTGGCAATTGCAGAGCCGCTAAAACCGGTGAACCGCGACGTTTTTACCCGCCGTTTCGTGCTGAAACCATATAGTAGATCACCGCGCCTGCCACCACTAAACCGCCGCCAAAGCGACGAAGCACCGTATCGGGAAGCTGCGCCATCGCGAGTATCATTCGACGCCAGATGCGCGGCAACAACACCGGCCCTAAACCTTCTAAAACCAGCACCAACGCCAGCGCCATCCAAATGGTTGGGTTCATTTCGTTATCCGATAAATACAAAAAAAAAGGCCGGATTATCCGGCCTTCAATTTATAGCAGATTCTTAGCGCGTGGCGTTAGAGGGCGATTTCATAAAGCGGAAGAAATCGCTGTCCGGGCTGAGAACCATGACGTCCTGACTGCTCTGGAAGCTGTTGTCGTAGGCGCGCAGACTACGGATAAAGGCGTAGAAGTCAGGATCCTGACTGAACGCATCAGCGAACAGCTTAGCCGCTTCGGCGTCGCCTTCACCACGCGTAATCAGCGCGGTACGTTGCGCTTCCGCCAGCGTGCGGGTCACTTCGTAATCCGCACCCGCACGCAGTTTCTCGGCCTCTTCCTGCCCCTGCGAGCGCTGGCTGCGAGCAACGGCTTCACGTTCGGCGCGCATACGGTTGTAGATGGCGTCTGACACCTCAGTAGGCAGGTTGATCTGCTTGATCCGTACGTCCACCACCTGAATGCCCAGCGCAGCCATGCTGTTAGGATTCACTTTCGGCGCGTCGCCGGTGGTTTCACGCTCAACGCGCGCGGCCACAGAGGCGATGGCGTCGTCGGCAGCCGGCGTTGCAACCTCGTCATCTTTACCTGACGTGCCGGTATTCAGCGCGTCGCGTACGTCGGTGGTCAGCCGTCCACGCGAATCGGTAACGATATCCTTCACGTCGAGACGACCAATTTCAGATCGCAGACGGTCGCTGAACTTACGCTTCAGCAGCACTTCCGCCTGAGAAACATCGCCGCCGCCCGTTGCCAGGTAGTAACGGCTGAAGTCGCTGATGCGCCACTTAATGTAAGAATCGACAATCAGATCTTTTTTCTCTTTGGTGACAAAGCGATCCGCCTGGTTATCCATGGTCTGGATACGCGCGTCCAGCGACTTTACCGATTCCAGGAAAGGGATCTTAAAGTGCAGGCCGGGCGCATACACCAGCGGTTTGTTTTCATCATCGCGCAGAACTTTGCCGAAGCGCATCACAATGCCGCGCTGGCCTTCCTGAACAACAAACAGTGACGCGTAAAGCAGCACCAGTACAACTACTAATAATACGATCAATGGCTTACGCATCGATTAATCCCTCCCCTGGCGCTGGGTATCGTTGCGCTGAGCGTTTACCCGGCGCTGATCCATGATGTCGCCCGGACTGAACGACGAACTTCCGCTGGCGCGTTCATTGCTGCCGGAAGCAGGCGGCAGCCGCAGCAGACTGGAACTGTTGTCGCGCGCAGCACCGGCCCCTGCGTCATTCTGACCACGCATGAGCTGATCGAGCGGAAGCACCATCAGGTTGTTGCCTTTATCGTTAACCAGCACCTTGCGGGTGTGGCTGAGCACGCGTTCCATTGTTTCAATATAGAGACGTTCACGGGTGATTTCCGGCGCGGCTTTATACTCCGGCAGAAGTTTGGCAAAACGCGCCACTTCACCCTGCGCTTCCAGAACGGTACGCGATTTGTAAGCGCGCGCCTCTTCAAGAATACGCTGTGCCTGACCGTTCGCACGCGGCTGGACCTCATTGGCATAGGCTTCCGCCTCACGTACGTACTGCTCGCGGTTTTCACGCGCGGCAATCGCATCGTCAAACGCGGCCTTAACCTCTTCCGGCGGACGCGCAGCCTGGAAGTTCACGTCCAACAGCGTAATGCCCATATCGTAAGGACGAATGGTCTCTTCCAGTTCGCGCTGGGTTTCGCTACGCACCACGGTACGCCCTTCGGTCAGGATGCGATCCATGGAAGAACGGCCGATTACGCCGCGCAGCGCGCTGTCAGTGGCCTGACGCAGGCTGTCGTCTGCGCTGGTGACAGCGAACAGATAGCGTTCAGGATTGGTCACGCGATACTGAACGTTCATCTCCACGCGCACCACATTCTCATCTGAGGTGAGCATGGTGCCGGATGCCGCCAGCTCGCGTACGGCCTCAACGTTAACCGCCCGGACCTGATCGATAAAGGTGGGTTTCCAGTTCAGGCCTGGCTCCACCAGATGGCTGAATTTGCCAAAGCGCGTGACCACGCCGCGTTCCGCTTCCTTAATGGTATAGAAACCGCTGGCGGCCCAAATGACTACCGCCGCCACCACAACGATCCCAAGCACGCGTCCGCCGCGTCCGGGTGTACGCTGTCCGCTGCCGCTATCGTTTTTACCACCGCCAAAGCCGCCAAGCTTTTTGCTCAGCTTGCGAAAAATATCATCCAAATCGGGTGGCCCTTTATCGCGCCCTCCCTTATTTCCCCCAGAGTTGCCGCCTTGATTATTGCTGCTTCCCCACGGGTCGCGGTCCTGTCCGTTATTTCCGGGCTGATTCCACGCCATGTTTATACTCCATTAATTGTGTATGCGGTGGTATCCCAAAACCGGGATACGCGTATCAGGCAAAATCAGTCAAACAATGTATTCCACCAGCGTCGGTTCCTGTTTACACAGGCGACGCCAGTCGACGACAGGCATGCGGATATGCAAACCCACGCTGCCGTCATCTTCATTCCACTCTTTTTCAATAGCCTGAAGCTGATAAAAGCGGCTGCGCAATCGCCCGGCTTCAGGCGGCAAACGCAAATCGTACTGTGCTATGTCGCCGGCCAGCCGCTCGGTGAGCGCCTCAAACAGCAACGGAATCCCTTCGCCCGTTTGCGCTGAAAGCCAGACGCGAACCGGAATATTTTCCTCATTGCGATCGATACGCGGGACAAAATCTTCCAGCATATCGATTTTATTCATTACCAGTAGTGACGGGATCTCGTCAGATTCAATTTCTTCCAGCACAATATCGACCGCCTTGATATTTTCATCAACGCGGTTATCGGCCGCATCAATCACATGCAGCAGCAGCGCCGCCTGGCGCGTTTCCTGAAGCGTGGCCTTAAAGGCGGCAACTAAATCGTGCGGAAGATGGCGGATGAACCCAACCGTGTCCGCCAGTACCACTTCGCCGACGTCTGCGACGTCAACACGGCGGAGCGTGGGATCCAGAGTGGCAAAGAGCTGATCGGCGGCATAAACGTCGGCCGAAGTCAGACGGTTAAACAGCGTCGATTTACCGGCGTTGGTATAACCCACCAGCGACACCGTGGGCACATCGGCTTTGTTACGCGACTGTCGTCCCTGGTCACGCTGCTTTTCAACGCGTTCCAGTCGGGAAAGGATTAATGTAATGCGATTGCGCAGCAAACGGCGGTCGGTTTCAAGCTGCGTCTCGCCCGGCCCACGCAGGCCGATACCGCCTTTCTGACGTTCGAGATGCGTCCAGCCGCGTACCAGACGCGTGGCAAGATGTCGAAGCTGCGCCAGCTCGACCTGCAATTTACCTTCATGCGTACGCGCCCGCTGGGCAAAAATATCCAGGATCAGCCCGGTACGATCGATAACGCGGCACTGACACAGTGCCTCAAGGTTACGCTCCTGCGCCGGACTAAGGGCGTGATCGAAGAGCACCACGGAAGCGCCGGATGTTTTCACCGCTTCGGCGATTTCAATGGCCTTCCCTTCGCCAACAAAATATTTAGGATGGGGGGATTTGCGGCTGCCTGTTACCACTCGCAGCGCCTCGACACCCGAAGAAGATACCAGGGTTTCAAATTCCTGAAGATCTTCCATATCTCTGTCTTGAGAGAAATAGATGTGCACCAGTACGGCCTGCTCACCGGCATCATAACGGTCAAACAAACTTAAAACCTCTCAGAACCTTGTTAAACCTGCTACACAATGGCCATACTGCGTGGAAATCAGATTCAAATTGCGCGTTTCGTTAAGTAAAAGCCGCATAATATTCTGCCGCTTTGGCTGTAAAAACCGGCTTAAGACCTACCTGGTCGGGAACGATCACGCCCCCGCCGGGTAAAATCCACACTTACTCTGTGTCGTCACTGTCTTGCTGAGGCTGCGAAGACGCCCCCTGATTACTGCCACCGTGATGATAGTTATTGCTTCCGCCACCCGTATTATTACTATGATGGGAGACCGGACGGGACGGAACTACGGTTGAGATAGCGTGCTTATATACCATCTGGCTCACCGTGTTTTTTAATAAAATTACAAACTGATCAAACGACTCAATCTGACCCTGAAGTTTGATGCCGTTTACCAAATAAATCGAAACCGGAACCCGTTCGCGACGCAGTGCGTTCAGGAACGGGTCTTGCAATGATTGCCCCTTAGCCATTCTATCTTTTCCTTATATGCTTGTTGTTTGTTGCTTAAGAACCTGTCGGCCCTGAAATACAGCGTAAAAAATTGCGCAGGATAACGTACCAATTGTACACATTCACCCAGTGTTCGCATCAAGAACCTGTAATACTCTGACCAGCGCGGCGTCAGGTTGTTCGCTATTGAGCCAGTGAACACCGTCCCAGCCACGTAGCCAGGTCATCTGACGCTTCGCTAATTGCCGGGTTGCGCAAATTCCCCGATAAACCATGTCATCGTAATCGATCTCGCCAGCCAGATATGACCACATCTGGCGATAGCCGACACAACGAATGGAAGGCAGGTCCGTATGCAAATCTTCTCGTGCAAAAAGCGCCCGAGCCTCCGTTTCAAATCCTGACGCCAACATCTGCATGAAACGCTGTTCAATACGTTGATGGAGCTGTTCGCGCTGCAAAGGGGCAATCGCAAATTGAGTCACATCGTATGACAACGCCTCGCCTGAAGTTTTAGTCAGTTCCGTTAAAGTGTTACCCGAAATAAAAAAAACTTCCAGTGCTCGCGAGAGTCTCTGCGGATCATTCGGATGAATACGATTCGCTGCCGTGGGATCTATTTCACATAACTGACGGTGCAGCGCGTCCCACCCGCGCTCGCTCGCCATTTGCTCAATACGCTGACGCACCTCAGGATCGGCCGGGGGCAATGGCGACAATCCTTCCAGTAACGCCTTGTAGTAGAGCATGGTACCGCCAACAAGCAGCGGAATTCGCCCGCGTTGGGTAATTTCCGCCATTTCAACCAGCGCATCGCGACGAAACTCCGCGGCTGAGTAAGCCTCAGCGGGATCGCGAATGTCCAGTAAACGATGGGGCGCAAGCCGCAGCTCTTCTGCGGAAGGCTTGGCCGTGCCGATGTCCATTCCCCGATAGATAAGGGCGGAATCGACGCTAATCAACTCAACCGGCAACCGCTGGCGTAAGGCCATCGCCAGCGCGGTTTTACCGGAAGCCGTTGGCCCCATTAAAAAGATAGCCTTTGGTCGGCCAGCCTTGGATGTTTCACTCATGCTTCAGGGCGTTCAACGCCGGTTCCAGATCGATATACTGTAAAAGGCCAGAAGGCGGCGATTTCATCAGTTGCGGACAAAGTCTTTCAACCTCTGCCAGCAGCGCAATCGCCTGCGAGTGATTCCAGTGCGGATGTTCAATCGCCGAATGACGCGCCAGCCACTGCGCCACCTGCAAAACTGTCACATCCTGCTGTCCGGCTAAATAGCCTAACAGGTCTGGAATCAAGATTTGTAAATTTTGTTGGCGCAATGGTAAAGGCACCGCGCGCAGCGTGACGTGATGTCCATCAATATCAACGTCAACGCCCATTTTCACCAGTAACGAATGAAAGCGGGCAAGCGCATCGCGATCGGTTTTGTCGACCTTCATACGCAGTGGGATCAGCAGCGGCTGCGGCTTGAGTCCGTCTTCGCCGGGTTCAAGCTGCGCCTGTTTCAGCCAGCGCTCAACAACGGCGAGCGAAATAAGCGCCAGCCTGTCGCCCCTTTCAACCAGCGCGAAGCCGTTCTGCACCACGCTCAGCACGCGGCCAAAGCTCTGCTGGTGACCAGCCAGCGGCGCCTCTGCGACAGGGGAAGGCGCAGGCTCCTGCGAGGCGGGTTTGTCACCCACTTTCATCAGTTGCTGATAAAGCGCGCCTTCGCGTTTCTGGTAGGTGGGCTGCTCCTGACGCTGAGCACCAAAACCTTTCTGCGCGCCGCCGCCTCGAGACGCCCCTGTCGCAGCGCGCGGCGCAGCCGGCGTGACCGGCAGCGAAAAGTGATTGCCACCCGCCGCCTGACGATTTTCCGGTTGCGCCCGCGCGGGCGACGTGCCGGACGGTACGGTTTCCTGTAGGGCAGTGGCTACGCCCTGATAGATAAAATCATGCACCAGCCTTGACTGATGAAAGCGCACTTCGTGCTTGGCCGGATGTACGTTGACATCAACCTGGTGCGGGTCAATCTCAAGGTAAAGCACGTAGGCGGGCTGATGATCGTCGCCCAGCCGATCCAGATACGCCTGGCGAATGGCGTGATTGATCAACCGATCGCGCATCATCCGCCCGTTGACGTAGCAATATTGTAAATCGGTGATTGCGCGCGAACCGGCCGGATCGGCGACCCAGCCATGCAGACTGAGATCGCCATGCTGCCATTCAATGCGCAGGGCGTGCTCCAGAAAAGCGGTACCGCAAATTGAACCCAGTCGCCGCTCGCGCTGGCTCGCCTCGCTGACGGCGCGATACTGTCGGATGAGCTTGCCGTTATGCGTCAGTGAGAACGCGACATCAAACCTCGCCAGCGCGATACGCCGGATGATTTCATCAATGTGCGTAAACTCCGTTTTCTCCGTACGCATAAACTTGCGGCGGGCGGGCGTGTTGTAAAACAGATCAAGCACTTCCAGCGTGGTGCCGACCGGGTGCGCCGCCGGTTTTACCGTCACCGCCATTTCGCGTCCTTCCGCGTACGCCTGCCAGGCTTCGCTTTGCGCCTGCGTGCGTGAAGTCAGCGTCAGGCGGGAAACCGAGCTGATGCTCGCCAGCGCTTCGCCGCGAAAACCAAGGCTCACAATCGCCTCCAGGTCATCCAGCGAGGTAATTTTACTGGTTGCATGGCGGGCCAGCGCCATCGCCAGCTCATCTTTAGTAATACCGCAGCCGTTGTCGCGGATGCGGATCAGCTTTGCGCCGCCCTTTTCGATCTCAACATCGATGCGCGTCGCCCCCGCGTCCAGACAGTTTTCTACCAGCTCTTTGACCACTGATGCCGGCCGCTCGACCACTTCTCCGGCGGCGATCTGATTGGCGAGCTGGGGAGGCAACACCTGAATGGGCATAACGATTCCTCGGTGGATTACGATGTAGGTATTTTCAGCGTCTGACCCAGCATGACGTTTTGCGTTTTCATCTTGTTCGCCTCCTGGATCGACTTCGCACTTACGCCGTAATGCGCGGCAATGGCGGTGAGGGAATCTCCCTGAACCACCTTGTGCCGCGCCGCTTTTTTCGGCGCGCTGACCGGCGTGCCGCCAGCAGGCACTTTCAGACGCTGACCGACCCAAACCACATCGCGTTTAAGGGCGTTCAGGTCACGCAGCGTCGCCATGCTCACGCCGTACTTCGCGGCAATACCGGACAGCGTTTCGCCACGCGCAACCACGTGGCGTTGGGTGGCGCCGGTATATTGCGTATTCGCCGGCGCGGGGTTGGGCTCTACGCTAACCGCCGCTGCGGACTGCAACGGTCGGTTTTCCTCCTTTGGGAGCGATTGTAGCGGGTGCGCCAGGAAGTAGTTGCGGAGTCCTTTGTAGATCGACTCGGCAATTTTCTCCTGGTATGCGCTACTGCCAAGCAGTCGCTCCTCCGAAGGATTACTGATAAAGCCGGTTTCAACCAGCAGTGAAGGGATATCCGGTGAACGCAGCACCCCAAGGCTCGCATGCTCAGGGCGACGCTTGTGCAGCGATCCGACGCGTTGGAGTTGAGCGATAACTTTTACAGCAACGTCGTAACCCACGCGCTGCGAATGGCCGAATTGCAAATCGAGCACGGCCTGGCTCAGGTAAGGATCGGCCTGGCTGTTTGCCAGCAGATCGCCCGCGCCGCCCAGTAACTCGGACTGTTTCTCATGTTGCTCCAGCCAGTTTGCCATCTCACTGTTGGCGCGCCGGTTAGAGAGCACCCAAACGGATGCGCCGGACGCGCTGCGATTTGGCGCGGCGTCGGCGTGGATGGAAACCAGCATGTTGGCATTTTGCTTACGCGCCACGTCCGAGCGGCCCATCACAGAGATAAAGTAGTCGCCGTCGCGAGTCATCACGCCTTTAAACATCGGATCGGCGTTCAGCAACGCTTTCAGCTTGCGCGCGATGGCGATGGTGACGTTTTTTTCTTTCAGTCCGCCCGGCCCCATTGCGCCAGGATCCTGCCCGCCGTGCCCGGCATCGATGGCTACAATCACCGAATCGTTGCCCTTGCTGGCGGTAGCGCCGGGCCTGACAACCTCGTTACCACTGCTGACAGCCGTAACCGGATTTGATTTGAACGGGTTTTCGGCTGGCGATGAAGGCGTCGGAACAGGTGCGGGAGAAACCTCAACCGGCTGTTTCGCCGCGGTGGTGCGCGAGCCGTTGATAGTAAACACCACGTTGTACGCGTTGCCGCTGCGCTGCGTGACCGCGCGGGTTTTCCCCGGCTGGGTCAGTTCAAACACCAGTCGAATGCTCTGATTATCTTTTGGCGTACTGGAACGAATGCGCTTAACGATGTTCTCACCGCTGAAGTTCAGCGGTAGCCCCTGAATAACGCCGCTCTGCCGCACGTCCAGCACGACACGACTGGGATTACTCAGCGGGAAAAAAGCATAAATCGGCTGACCACTAAAGCTCAGCGTAACGGTCGCGCTACTGCTGCCGTTGGACACTTTGATATCTGATAAATTTGCTGCCGAGCTGAAAAACGAACTCAATAAAAGCGCCAGTACTAAGCCAAACTTCATACGCAAATTCATTGCCCATCCTTATTTGTCGCGACCTGTTGCATCATCTCTTCGCCCGTTCTGGAGCAGGCGATAACCTCAGCCTTGCGCGTCTCTCCCTGATAACTGAGATGCAGTTCAATATCCGGCGCGGGCAGCACGCCAGCGCCTTTTTCCGGCCATTCGACCAGACAAAGCGCATCCTCGGTGAAATAATCACGAATGCCCATAAACTCGAGCTCTTCAGGATCGGCCAACCGATAAAGATCGAAGTGATAGACCCGCCTGTCGGGCAGAATGTAAGGCTCAACCAGCGTGTAGGTTGGGCTTTTCACGTTTCCCTGATGACCCAGCGCGTGCAGGAAGCCCCGGCTCAGGGTGGTTTTCCCCGCGCCGAGATCGCCATACAGATAAAGTGTGACAGCGCCCGCGCCGGCGGCACGGGCGAGGCTGGCGCCCAACGCGAGCGTGGCGGTTTCATCGGACAATGTGATTACGCTGGTCTTCATTCTTTTTATTTAACATCTCTGGATTAACAAACAAATAGAGTCTTGAAAACAGATCGGTGGCCAGCATTCCGCGTGTACCGTAGCTTTCCGCCACCGCCTCTGCGGCAGCGCCATGAGCCACGCATCCGGCGCAGGCCGCTTCATACGTCGAGAGCTTCTGGCCTAATAATCCGCCGATGATACCCGACAGCACATCACCCATCCCGCCGCTGCCCATTCCCGCGTTGCCTACATCGGCAATAGCTGTCTCACCGTCTGCGCTGGCGATAATCGTGCCCGCGCCTTTTAATACCGCCACGCCGCCATAGCGCTTTGCTAACTGTTGAGCTGAATGTAAGCGGTCACTCTCAATTTCGCTGACTTTAACATTCAGTAAACGCGCGGCCTCGCCCGGGTGAGGCGTGATAATTCGATTTTGACGTTTCTCCGGCCTGATTGCCAGCAGGTTAAGCGCATCAGCATCCCACAGCATCGGTTTCTGAGAATTTTCTACCTTTTGCAGCGCTTTTTTACCCCATTCGCCCTGGCCAAGCCCGGGTCCGATCACGATAACGTCGGCCCACTCCAGCGCATCATCAATAGCGTTGGTGGTCAGCTCCTGCACCATCAGTTCGGGTCGGGCAGTGACAAGCGGCGTAATATTATCTTTGTGAGTGAGTACTCGCACAAGCCCTGCGCCCGCGCGTAATGCGGCTTCGCCGGTCATGCGTATCGCACCCGCCGTCCCGTGATCGCCGCCAATAATCGCCAGCTTACCGTTATCGCCTTTATGCGAGGTGGGTTTTCGGGGTTTCAGCCAGCGGCTGAGCGACGTGGCGTCAAAGCGCGAAACGGGCGCGATTTGCCCGTTAAGCCAGGTATCGAGGGATAACGCATGAAAATGCAGTGTGCCTGTCACGTCGCGGGCTTTACCGGTGAGCAGGCCAGGTTTGAGTGCGATGAAGGTAAGCGTATGGTCAGCAACGATGACTTCGCCGGGCGTCGTTCCGTTAGCGGCCACTAACCCGGACGGGCAGTCTACTGCGAACACGGGCGCATCATGCTGATTAGCCTGCTGTATCAGCGCCCTGTAAGGTTCCTCAGGTGCACGATTGCCCCCGACGCCTAACAGAGCATCAACAATAACCTCCACTTTTTCCGGCCAGGGCGCGGAAGGATCGTGAAGGGTTCCGCCAGCCGCCAGCCAGGCATCGCGCGCTTGCTGTGCCTCTTCCGGCAGCGGTTTACTGCCTTCGCAGGCGATAACGCTGACCGTCAGTCCGGCGGATTGCGCCAGGCGCGCCACAATAAAACCGTCGCCGCCGTTGTTGCCGTGCCCACACAGGATCAGCCAGTGCTCTTTAGCAGGCCACAGCGCGCGGATTTTTGCAAAAGCAGCTTCTCCCGCGCGCTGCATCAGTTCAAACAACGTGATGCCAAGGCTGTCGGCCCCCTGTTGTTCAAGCTGTTTTATCGCCTCTACAGGCCAGACAGAATAGGGTAAACTAGCGGGGTTTTTTAGCGGGTTCAGGTTATTCATGTCGCATCCTCTCGATCTCAATCAACTCGCCCTCGACATTAAAAAATGGGGGCAGACGCTCGGCTTCCAGCAGGTCGGTATCTGCGATACCGATCTCAGCCCGGAAGAACCGCGGCTTCAGGCATGGCTCGACAAACAGTATCACGGCGAGATGGACTGGATGGCACGTCACGGCATGATGCGCGCGCGACCTCATGAACTTCTGCCCGGCACGCTGCGGGTCATCAGCGTGCGAATGAACTATCTGCCGGCCAGGGCCGCCTTTGCCAGCACCTTAAAAAATCCTCAGCTGGGCTATGTCAGCCGTTATGCGCTGGGGCGTGACTACCATAAAGTATTGCGCAATCGATTAAAAAAGCTCGGCGATATGATCCGTGAGCGCTGCGAAAGCGTGCAGTTTCGTCCTTTCGTCGATTCCGCACCGGTACTGGAAAGGCCGCTGGCTGCAAAAGCCGGGCTGGGCTGGACGGGCAAGCACTCGCTCATTCTCAATCGTGAAGCCGGTTCATGGTTTTTCCTCGGCGAACTGCTGATTGATCTGCCGCTGCCCGTTGACGCACCGCAGGCAGAACAGTGCGGACGCTGCGTTGCCTGCATCACCACCTGTCCGACGGGTGCCATCGTCGCGCCTTATACCGTCGATGCACGACGCTGCATCTCCTATCTGACGATTGAACTGGAAGGCGCTATACCTGAAGCGTTCAGACCGCTGATTGGCAACAGAATCTATGGATGTGACGACTGCCAGTTAATCTGCCCGTGGAATCGCTATGGTCAGCTTACCGACGAAGACGATTTCAGCCCCCGAGCGGTGCTGCATGCGCCCCCGTTAACCGCGCTTTTTCGCTGGGACGAGGCAACGTTTTTACGAATTACGGAAGGCTCAGCCATTCGGCGGATTGGTCATCTGCGCTGGCTGCGCAATATCGCGGTTGCACTGGGCAATGCGCCCTGGTCGGAGGAAGCGGTAGAGGTGTTGACGGCTCGTCACGGCGAAAACGCCATGTTGGATGAACATATTGAGTGGGCGCTGACGCGTCAGCGGGAGAAAAGGCAGCAAAATGCTATTGAGGTAACGCCCGCACAACATAAACGTCTGGTGCGTGCGGTTGAAAAAGGGTTACCGCGTGACGCCTGAATAACGCACATGCCTGTTTGCTGACCGTTAAGTTGTCCACACGCTGTTGATAAAAATAAAAAATCGTTGTCATTCAATCGTCACAAAAAGCGCAAGCGGTTCTGCTCATACTTTGTAATATTAAAATATCGTTAAATAACAATGGATTATTATTTTTATTCAGATTTGCACATATCGGTGAAAATGAATGTATTACAACGTATCCTGTGGATAAGTCTGTTATAAACATTTTGGCATCAGAGGAAAAGCCAGCGGGCAACAAGCATGCTGCTGTGGATAAATGTCAGATTGAACTGATGATGAAGAAAATTTGGAGCGGGAAACGAGACTCGAACTCGCGACCCCGACCTTGGCAAGGTCGTGCTCTACCAACTGAGCTATTCCCGCTTTTTGGTGCAGATTCTTTACGCTATTCCAGAACCGGAGAGTGAGCTAACTCATTGATTTATAATAATCTATAAGTGCTTCGCCTTGGAATGGGAGGCATTATGGACTCATTGCCTGACGATGACAAGATCTTTTTCACCCTACCTGAGGGCACCGGTCACAACGTGGAAAATTCAACACATGGCGCCTTTAGGCTTCCCGGGCCTCAAAATCTGGCGTAAATAACCAGCAGCCAGCCGCTTAACGCCAACGGCGGCCCAAAAGGTATGGGAGCTGACAGTTTTCTGGCGAATACGCCTCTGGCGACGAGGGCCCACGAGATGCCACATAATGAGGCGATAAGCAGCAGCAGAGGTAAATTCTGCCAGCCTGTCCAGGCACCCAGCGCAGCGGTAAGCTTAAAGTCGCCCTGCCCCATACAGATTTTACCTGACATATTGCTGACAATCGCCGTAAACAGCCGCAAAACACAATAACCTGCCGCCGCGCCTGTTATCGCATCCGGCAGTGCGTCGCGCTGGTAGCAGAGGGTGAATAGCAGACCGCTCCACAGCAGCAGGCCGTTAAGCGCGTCCGGCAGAAGGTAAGTCATGCCGTCAATTGCCGCCAGCGCCAGCAGCAGCCAGCTAAAAATCAGCATGCCAACCAGTTCGCCGCCCGGCGGAAGAAGCCAACCGATAAAAAGCGTTATCGCCAACGTGACGGCCTCGGTCAATGGATATCTTACCGGTATAGATATGGCGCAATGGCGGCACTTTCCCCGAAGCCACCACCAGCTCAATACAGGGATCAACGCCAGCCAGCCGGGCGGAACGCCACACGCGGGACAATGCGAGGCCGGACGAAACAGCGTCAGGGGCGGTAACGTGTCGTTATCGCCTCGGGCTATCATCAACGGCAGCCGATAAATAACCACATTCAGAAAGCTGCCAATACACAGTCCTGCCAGCGTTAGCGCAACCCATCCTGTTAGCGGTGATACAACTGTTTCCATCAAAGGCATATTCCCTCTCGTCATCGTATCCATACAGTGAAACGAGAAGCTAGCATCGGTGAAGCATCGGGCGAAACGGTAAAAGCAGGCCGTGCGGGATCTCTTCAGACAAACCGAGCAGTGTTTAAAACGTTGCAATGTTTTTTGCGAGGCGGGCTGGAAAATGAGGAAGTAAAAGCTAAAAAAAGACAACAAAAAAGGAGCCGAAGCTCCTTAAAAGCGCTGCATGCCGTCAAAGGCACGCATCTGTAATCTGGAGCGGGAAACGAGACTCGAACTCGCGACCCCGACCTTGGCAAGGTCGTGCTCTACCAACTGAGCTATTCCCGCAATACTGTTTAATGCCGCACGGTAATCATTTTGGAGCGGGAAACGAGACTCGAACTCGCGACCCCGACCTTGGCAAGGTCGTGCTCTACCAACTGAGCTATTCCCGCAAACTGTTTGATGCCGTGCTGTAACGCTTTGGAGCGGGAAACGAGACTCGAACTCGCGACCCCGACCTTGGCAAGGTCGTGCTCTACCAACTGAGCTATTCCCGCTTAACGGCGTTTCGCGTACCGCGACAATTGTGTTCCGGTACGGGGTGCGAATTATACGAAAATTACTTTTCGCTGCAAGTCTCTGAGCGTAATTTTTTTCGCCGCCCCTTCAACTGCTGTTTAAAACGACAGAATGCTGATTTAAGCAGCAGCATAACCTTCACCCATCAACGCTGAATAAAGTGTTCGCGATAGTAGGCCAGCTCAGCCACCGACTCACGAATATCGTCCATCGCCTGATGCGTGCCCTGCTTCTTGAAGCCTGGCAGAATTTCTGGCTTCCAGCGACGCGCCAGCTCTTTCAGCGTGCTCACGTCAAGGTAGCGATAGTGGAAGTACGCTTCCAGTTCAGGCATGTATTTAAAAAGAAACCGGCGATCCTGACCGATACTGTTGCCGCAGATGGGTGAACTGTTTTCAGGCACCCACTGCTTTAAAAACGCAAGCGTTGCCAGCTCAGCAGCGCGCTCGCTGTGCTGGCTCGTCTTCACGCGCTCAACCAGCCCGCTGCCGGTATGGGTACGCACGTTCCACTCATCCATCAGCGCCAGTTGCTCATCGGTCTGATGAACGGCCAGAACCGGCCCTTCCGCGAGGATATTAAGGTTTGAATCGGTAACCAGCGTGGCGATCTCAATAATGCGATCCTGCTTCGGGTCCAGCCCGGTCATCTCAAGATCAATCCAAATCAGGTTACTGGCATTTGCGCTCATGGGTTCCTCGCCGTGGCTTATATAATACGTAAGGGTGTATCATAGACGTTTTGCCCTGTCAGGGCGAAGCCTGTCAAACCGTGTGAGGAAGAGTGAGCAAAAACAAACTGTCGAAAGGTCAGCAACGTCGCGTTAGTGCTAATCACCAGCGCCGCCTCAGGCAGCGCGCGGACAAACCTGAGCCGGATGACAGCCTGTTTGGCGAAGCGCGTGACGGCGTGGTCATCAGCCGTTTCGGTATGCATGCCGACGTGGAGGATGCCGATGCCTCAGTGCATCGCTGCAACATCCGTCGCACCATCCGCTCGCTCGTTACCGGCGATCGCGTGCGCTGGCGCCCCGGTCAGGAAGGCGGCGCAACCGTAAAGGGTATCGTCGAAGCGGTTCACGATCGCACGTCGGTACTCACCCGCCCCGATTTCTACGACGGCGTAAAACCCATTGCGGCCAATATCAACCAGATAGTGATTGTCTCCGCCATTCTGCCGGAACTGTCGTTGAATATTATCGATCGCTACCTGATTGCCAGCGAAACGCTGGACGTCGAGCCGCTGCTGGTTCTGAACAAAACCGATCTGCTCGATGATGAAGGCCGCGCGTTTGTTGATGAGCAGATGGGTATTTACCGCCGCATCGGCTATCGCGTATTGATGGTATCCAGCTATGAAAGGCAGGGTCTGGCGGCGCTTGAAGCCGAACTGACCGATCGCATAAGCATTTTTGCCGGTCAGTCTGGCGTGGGAAAATCCAGCCTGCTGAATGCCCTGCTGGGGCTGGAACCGGGCACCAATGAGATCCTCACCAACGACGTTTCCGACGTCTCGGGGCTTGGGCAGCACACCACCACTGCCGCCCGGCTCTACCATTTTCCTCACGGGGGCGACGTGATCGATTCGCCGGGCGTGCGCGAATTCGGTTTATGGCATTTAGAGCCGGAACAAATCACCCAGGGATTTGTCGAATTTCGTGAATTTTTAGGCCACTGCAAGTTTCGCGACTGCAAACACGATACCGATCCCGGCTGCGCCATTCGCGAAGCGGTAAACAACGGCGAGATTGATGAAGCGCGCTTTGAAAGCTATCACCGCATTCTGGACAGCATGTCTGATATGCAGTTGAAAACGCGCCGTAACTTTTCCGAAAGCAGTGACTGACGGGTGCATAGCCTAAATACCGGGGCGCTGATACAATCCGCCCCCTTTCTACTTTGTAATCAGCCCGGAGGCTAACGTGTTAGATCGTATAAAACTCGGACTTAATCATCTATTACCGAAAAAGGCTCTGACTGAACTGGCTGGCTGGGGCGCAGGCAAGCGCGGCGGCTGGCTGACAAAAGCCGTTATCGATCTCTTTGTCTGGTTCTATAAAGTTGATATGAAAGAGGCGCAAAAGCCGGATACCGCCAGCTATCGCACCTTTAATGACTTTTTTGTTCGTCCGCTGCGCGATGATGCGCGCCCGCTTGAAACCGATCCGAACCTGCTGGTGCTGCCCGCAGACGGCGCAATCAGCCAGTTAGGCCACATCGAAGACGATCGCATTTTCCAGGCCAAGGGCCATACCTATACGCTGGAAGCGCTGCTGGCCGGTAACGCGGCGATGGTTGAAATGTTTCGCGGCGGTGAATTCGTTACCGTCTATCTTGCGCCTCGTGACTACCACCGCGTGCATATGCCCTGTAATGGCATCCTGCGTGAAATGATCTACGTGCCGGGCGACCTTTACTCTGTTAATCCCCTGACGGCACAAAATATTCCCAACCTGTTCGCCCGCAACGAACGCGTTATCTGTCTCTTCGATACCGAATTCGGTCCGATGGCGCAGATCCTCGTCGGCGCCACCATCGTCGGCAGCATCGAAACAGCCTGGGCCGGTACCATCACGCCACCGCGCGAAGGCGTGATTAAACGCTGGCGTTGGCCGGGTGCCGATGAAGAAGGTTCAGTCGTGCTGCTGAAAGGTCAGGAGATGGGCCGCTTCAAGCTGGGCTCGACGGTGATTAATCTCTTTGCGCCGGATAAAGTGATGCTGGCTGAGAGCCTGACGCCGGAAACCGTGACCCGTCTCGGTCAGACGCTGGCGATTGCGCGTCAAAAAACCAGCGCGGAAGAAGTTTTACATCATCCATGATCCCAATACGTCTGATCCTCGCTGTTATTTTCGCGCTGCTGCTCCAGCCCGCCTGGGGCGCCAGCGCACCCGACGCTTCGCAGATCAGGCAGCAGCTTGAAGAGGCGAAATCGGACAAAAACATCGCGGATCAGGCGGCAGTGGTTGATGCTTTCCAGGCGGCGCTCAGCGCGCTGGACGAGCAAAAAAAGTCGCTTGCTAACGCGCAGGATTATCAGCGCATTATTGATGATTTCCCTAAACTCTCGCGCGAACTGCGCCAGCAAATCGCCTCGCTGACGGAGAATCCAAAAACCGTTCGCAGCACCATGACCGCGTCTGAACTGGATCAGGAGATCCTTCAGGTCAGCAGCCAGCTTCTTGAAGAGAGCCGCCAGGCGCAGCAGGAGCAGGAGCGCGCCCGTGAAATCAGCGACTCGCTCAGCCAGCTGCCGCAGCAGCAGACCGAAGCCCGCCGCGCGCTGAATGACAGCGAGCGCAGGCTTCAGGGCCAACCGGAAGCCGCCACGCCGCTGGCGCATGCGCAACGTCTGGTTCGCCAGGCGGAGTCCGCCGCGCAGAAGGCGCGCGTCGATGAACTCGAACTGGCGCAGCTTTCGGCCAATAACCGCCAGGAGCTGGCGCGGATGCGCAGCGAAGTGCATCAGCGGCTGGCTTCTCAACTGGACGGCTACCTTCAGGATCTGCGCAATCAGCTCAACAGCCGTCGCCAGCGCGAAGCCGAAATTGCCCTGGCGCGTACCGAGCAACTGGCGGAAAACAGCGGCGAGCTGCCGGAAGGGATCAGCAGACAGTTCCGGGTGAACCGCGAACTCTCCTCGGCCCTTAACATGCAGGCGCAGCGGATGGATCTGGTGGCGTCGCAGCAGCGTACCGCCGTTAATCAGACGCTTCAGGTTCGTCAGGCGCTGAGCACTCTTCGCGAACAGTCACAGTGGCTTGGCGTATCAAACGTGCTCGGCGAAGCGCTGCGCGCTCAGGTGGCGCGTCTGCCGGATATGCCAAAGCCTCAGCAGTCAGACAGTGAACTGGCTGAACTGCGCGTGCAGCGACTGAACTATGAAGATCTTCTGGAAAGACAGCAGCAGCTTCGCCAGCTTAAGCAGGATGACGGCAGCGCGCTCACCGTCGATCAGCGGCGCGTGCTTGATGCGCAGCTCAAAACCCAGCGCGAGCTGATTGGTTCGCTGCTCTCCGGCTGTGACAACCTGATTCTGGAACTGACAAAACTGAAGGTTTCGAACGGGCAACTGGTGGATGCGCTGAACGAGGTCAAAGAAGCGACCCACCGTTACCTGTTCTGGACGGCGGACGTTAACGCAGTGAGCCTGAGCTTTCCTGTTGATTTTGTGCGCGATCTGAAAAGCCTTCTCTCACTGGATACGCTCGGCCAGCTTGGCAACGCGATGGTCATGATGTTTACCAGCCGTGAAACCGTGCTGCCGGTGCTGGGCGCGCTGCTGCTGGTTGTCCTCAGCATCAGTTCCCGCCGACACTATCGTGATTTCCTTGCCCGCTCCGCCAGTAGAGTCGGTAAGGTGACGCAGGATCGCTTCGGGTTAACGATGCGCACCGTTTTCTGGTCGATCCTGGTGGCGCTACCGCTGCCGGTGTTGTGGATGGCGCTGGGCTATGGCCTGCAACATGCCTGGCCGTGGCCGGTTGCGGTTGCCATCGGCGACGGCGTCACCGCCACCGTGCCGTTACTGTGGGCGTTTATGATCAGCGCCGCATTTGCCCGCAAGCAGGGTTTGTTTATCGTCCACTTCCGCTGGCCACAAGCGCGCGTCGCGCGCGCCATGCGTTTCTATACGCTTACCATCTGGCTGGTGGTCCCGCTGATTATGTTATTGATCAGCTTTGATAATCTCGATGACCGCCAGTATTCCGCCACGCTTGGTCGGGTCTGTTTCATTTTGATCTGTGGCGCACTGAGCGTGGTCACCGTCAGCCTGAAACGCGCCGGCATCCCGCTTTATCTGGACAAAGAGGGAAGCGGCGAAAACTTTGTTAACAATGTCTTCTGGAATCTGCTGATCTGCATTCCTCTGGTTGCCGCGCTGGCCAGCTGCATCGGTTATCTGGCAACCGCGCAGGCGCTCCTCGCCAGGCTGGAAACCTCGGTGGCGATCTGGTTCCTGCTGCTGGTTATCTATCATATTATCCGGCGCTGGATGCTGATCCAGCGCCGCCGCATCGCCTTTGACCGCGCCCGTAACCGCCGCGCAGAAATTCTGGCCCATCGCGCAAAAGGCGAAGAAGAGATCACGGCGCAGGCCCTCAACGCGGAGAACGTGGACGTTGATGAGCCGATCATCGATCTGGATGCCATCAGCGCCCAGTCGCTGCGGCTTGTGCGCTCAATCCTGACGCTGATTGCGCTGGTGTCGGTGATTGTGCTGTGGTCAGAGATCCATTCAGCGTTTGGCTTTCTGGAAAATATCCGGCTGTGGGACGCCAGTAGCACCGTTCACGGCGTGGAGAGTCTGCAACCCGTTACGCTGGGATCGGTGCTGATTGCCATCCTGGTACTGCTCATCACCACGCAGCTGGTGCGAAACATGCCGGCCCTGCTGGAGCTTGCGCTGTTGCAGCACCTCAGCCTGACGCCCGGCACCGGCTACGCGGTCACCACGCTGACCAAATATGTGCTGATCCTGGTGGGCGGGCTGACCGGCTTCTCTATGATTGGCGTTGACTGGTCCAAGCTTCAGTGGCTGGTCGCCGCAATGGGTCTTGGGCTGGGTTTCGGCTTGCAGGAGATCTTCGCCAACTTTATTTCAGGCCTGATTATTCTTTTTGAAAAGCCTATCCGCATTGGCGATACCGTCACCATTCGCGAGTTGACCGGCAGTATTACGCGCATCAACACCCGCGCGACCACCATTACCGACTGGGATCGCAAAGAGATCATCGTGCCAAACAAGGCTTTCATCACCGAGCAGTTTGTTAACTGGTCGCTCTCTGATTCGGTCACGCGCGTGGTGCTGACCATTCCCGCCGCCGCCGAAGCGGGCAGCGAACAGGTGACCGAGGTGTTGTTGACCGCCGCGCGGCGCTGCCAGTACGTGCTGGATACGCCGCCGCCTGAGGCGTGGCTGGTGGACTTGCAGCAGGGGATTCAGCTTTTTGAACTGCGCATTTATGCGGCGGAGATGGGACACCGGATGCCGCTGCGACATGAACTGCATCAGCTCATTCTGCGAGGCTATCAGGAGCACGGGCTGGAGATGCCATTCCCGCCGTTCCAGGTCAGAATGGAAACCGTCGGGCGCGGCGCGCCTGCCGCCAACAGCGCACCGACCGTACGCACCTATAAATCAGGCGGCCTGTAGCCGCCACGCCATCAGCAGCGATCGACGGTAAAGGCAATGACGTCGCTCAGGCTCTCTGCCTTTAACGCCAGCATAACGAGACGATCAACGCCCAGCGCCACGCCGGAGCAGTCCGGCAGGCCGTGCGCCAGCGCATCCAGTAAATTCGTATCAATCGGCTGCTGCGGCAGATCGCGCGCGGCGCGTTTGCGGTTATCCTGTTCAAAACGCAAGCGTTGTTCGCGACTGTCGGTCAGCTCACGAAATCCGTTCGCCAGCTCAATGCCCCTGAAGTAAACCTCAAAGCGCTCGGCAACCCGATGATCCTCCGTACTGATTTCCGCCAGCGCCGCCTGAGAGGCCGGGAAATGGTAAACAAAGGCCGGTTTCTCTTTGCCGATATGCGGCTCAACGCCGATCATAAACAGCAATTGCAGCAGCGTATCGCGATCCTCTTCACGGCTTGCCAGCTCGCCTTCACCTAACTTTTGCGCCGCCTCACGCAGCTGCGCCTTATCGGCTGATAAGGGATCGATGCCCACGTGGCGCAGAAACGCCTGCTGGTACGAGAGCGTTTCCGCTGGCGCGCTGTCCAGCACCTGCTGGAGCAGATCGTCCACTTCGTTCATCAGGCGGTACATATCGTAGTGCGGGCGATACCACTCCAGCATGGTGAATTCAGGATTATGGTGACGTCCGGCTTCTTCATTACGAAAGCTGCGACACAGCTGAAAAATCGGGCCGCTTCCCGCCGCGAGCAGGCGCTTCATGTGGTATTCGGGGCTGGTCATCAGAAAGAGATCGCGCCCGGCTGACGCGCCCGGCCCGACGAAGCGGGTTTGAAAAGGAATCAAATGGATATCGGTCACCGTCGCCTGACTCATAGCCGGCGTTTCTACCTCCAGCACGCCGCGATCGGCAAAGAAACGCCGGATCTCCGCCATGATCGCCGCGCGTTTCAACAGATTCGGGATGGATGCGCTCGGTAGCCAGCTGGCCGTATCGCTCATTATGGTGATTCCTCAGTAAGCAGGGTGAAGCAGTCTACCCACCTCACCAGGCGAAAACAAACTAATCTCCGCGCGCGGTGCCGCCGACACGCAGAATTTCACACAAAAAAACCAGATGCCGATCGCGTTTATTCTGTTTATTTCTTCACCCTATACCTGAACACATCAAATTTCGTCCGCACGAAGAGCCTTATACTTAATCCCCCTGGGAAATTAAGGGGTACTCCTTTTTTTCCTTTACAACAAGCAGACAGGGAGATAGCCGTGCAACACGTTACTGCCGATTTGGTCATCGTCGGTGCCGGAGGTGCCGGTCTTCGCGCCGCCATCGCCGCCGCCGAAGCCCACCCCACCCTTTCTATCGCGCTGGTTTCTAAAGTGTATCCCATGCGCAGCCACACCGTTGCCGCCGAGGGCGGTTCCGCCGCCGTTACGCAGGCGCATGACAGCTTCGATCTCCATTTTCAGGACACCGTATCCGGTGGCGACTGGCTGTGCGAGCAGGACGTGGTCGACTATTTTGTCGCACAGTGTCCGCGCGAGATGGCGCAGCTTGAAATCTGGGGCTGCCCGTGGAGCCGACGCGACGATGGCTCGGTTAACGTGCGCCGCTTTGGCGGAATGAAAATCGAGCGAACCTGGTTTGCCGCAGACAAAACCGGCTTTCATATGCTGCATACGCTGTTCCAGACCTCGCTGAAGTATCCGCAAATCAAACGGTTCGATGAGCATTTTGTTCTCGACCTGCTGGTAGACGACGGCCAGGCGCGCGGACTGGTGGCGATGAATATGATGGAAGGCACGCTGGTGCATATTCAGGCCAACGCGGTGGTGCTGGCAACCGGCGGCGCTGGCCGGGTTTACCGCTACAACACCAACGGCGGCATCGTCACCGGCGACGGCATGGGCATGGCGCTGCGCCACGGCGTGCCGCTGCGTGATATGGAGTTTGTTCAGTACCATCCTACCGGTCTGCCCGGCTCCGGCATTTTGATTACTGAAGGCTGTCGCGGCGAAGGCGGCATTATGGTTAACAAAGATGGCTATCGCTATCTTCAGGATTACGGCATGGGGCCGGAAACGCCGCTCGGTCACCCTGAAAACAAACACATGGAGCTGGGGCCGCGTGACAAGTTGTCGCAGGCCTTCTGGCATGAGTGGCGGGCCGGACGAACCATTGCCACGCCGCGCGGCGACGTCGTGCATCTTGATTTGCGCCATCTGGGCGAAAAGAAACTGCTGGAACGACTGCCGTTTATTTGTGAACTCAGCAAAGCCTACGTCGGCGTCGATCCCATTCACGCGCCGATCCCCGTTCGCCCTACTGCGCACTACACCATGGGCGGCATCGAAACCGACGCGCAGTGCGAAACCCGTATTCGCGGCCTGTTTGCCGTTGGCGAATGCTCGTCGGTGGGTCTGCACGGCGCGAATCGCCTGGGCTCTAATTCGCTGGCAGAACTGGTGGTGTTTGGCCGTGCAGCGGGCGAGCACGCCGCCCGGCGCGCGCTGGAAGGTAACAACAAAGGCGCAGGCGCGGCCATGACCGCGCAGGCCAGCGACTGCGAGCGTCGCCTGAAGGGGCTGGTAAACCAGCAGGGCGATGAGAGCTGGTCGGTGCTGCGCGATGAAATGGGCACCTCAATGGAAGAAGGCTGCGGCATCTACCGCACGCCGGAACTGATGCAGAAAACCATCGACAAGCTCGCCGAACTGAAAACACGCTTCTCACGCGTGCGCATCAGCGACACCTCCAGCGTGTTTAACACGCAATTGCTTTATGCCGTTGAACTGGCGCACGGCCTTGACGTGGCCGAATGCATGGCGCATGCGGCCTTCGAACGCAAAGAGTCGCGCGGGGCGCACCAGCGTCTGGATGAGGGATGTACCAGCCGGGACGACGTCAATTTCCTTAAACATTCACAGGCCTTTTTCAATCCGTCAGGCGCGCCAACCATCGCCTGGGATGAGGTGAAAATTACCCGACTGCCGCCGGCCAGGCGCGTTTATGGTGCGGAAGGCGAGCAAAAAGGAGGCAAGGTATGAGCGATCTGAAGAAGATAAAAATTGCTATTCAGCGCTACAACCCGGAGGTCGATAACGCGCCCCACACCGTTTTTTATGAGGTGCCCTGGGACGAACAAACTTCACTGCTTGATGCGCTGGGTTATATCAAAGACAACCTTGCCGAAGACCTTTCCTTTCGCTGGTCTTGCCGCATGGCAATCTGCGGCTCCTGCGGCATGATGGTCGACGGCGTACCGAAGCTCGCCTGTAAAACGTTTCTGCGTGACTATCCTCAAGGCCCGCGCGTGGAAGCGCTGGCTAACTTTCCGATCGAGCGCGATCTGGTGGTGGATATGAGCCACTTTATTGAAAGCCTTGAGGCGATCAGGCCGTGGGTGATCGGCAACGATCGCGATCCTGCGGACGGCCCCGGTCAGCAAACGCCCGCGCAAATGGTGAAATATCATCAGTTCTCCGGCTGCATCAACTGCGGTCTTTGCTACGCGGCCTGCCCGCAGTTTGGGTTGAATCCGGAATTTATCGGGCCTGCCGCCATTACGCTTGCGCACCGCTACAACCTTGATAATCGCGATCGTGGTAAAAAACTGCGCATGCCGCAGCTCAATGGGGAAAACGGCGTCTGGCCCTGCACCTTTGTCGGCTTCTGCTCTGAAGTATGTCCGAAGCATGTCGATCCCGCTGCGGCAATCCAGCAAAGCAAAGTGGAAAGCGCAAAAGATTTTCTGATCGCCCGTCTGAAACCTCGCGAGGAGGAGAAATATGACCACCAGGCGTAACGCTTATCACCGCCCGATGGCTGCCAACTGGTGGCAGAAATCAGGGTTTTTCCGCTTTTATATGCTGCGCGAAGGCACGGCGCTGCCCGCACTGTGGTTTAGTCTTGAGCTCATTGCCGGACTGTTTGCCCTTAAGCGCGGGCCGACTGCATGGATCGGCTTCGTCGATTTTCTACAGCATCCCGTCGTGTTGCTGTTGAACGTTATCGCACTCGCCGCCGCGATTTTGCACAGTAAAACCTGGTTTGAGCTGGCCCCTAAAGCCAGCGTGATTGTGATCGGCAATAAGAAGCTGTCGCCGCGTCCGGTTATTATCGGCCTGTGGATAGCGATGACGCTGATCAGTCTGGTGGTATTGGCATGGGCAATGTGGGCTTAGGAGGCGAAATGAAAGTACAACCACGGCGTTCCGACGAACCTGTTTTTTGGGGACTTTTTGGTGCTGGCGGCATGTGGGCCGCGCTGGTCTCGCCGGTGATCGTTCTGCTGATCGGCCTGCTTTTGCCGCTGGGCGGCGCGCCGGACTCTGCGCTGAGCTATGAGCGGTTCCTTGCTTTCGCGCAGTCGCCCGTTGGCCGACTGTTTGTGCTGCTGGCAATAGTGCTGCCGATCTGGTGCAGCGTGCATCGTCTTCATCACTGCATGCACGATATAAAAATCCATGTACCCGCCGGGAAATGGGTGTTCTATGGTTTTGCCGCCATTCTTACTCTCATCACGCTCATCGGCGTGGTAACGATCTGATTTATCAGGCGGCCGCGGGGCCGCCTGCGCAAACTCATCTATACTCATCAGGTTGTGCATTACTGAATGGAATAGCTATGTCTTTGTGGAAAATGATCACCGCAGGCACCGCCGCCCTGCTCTCCGTTGCCTGCGCCACCTCGCCGCCAAAAGGCGTGGTGCCAATCGGCGGCTTTAACAGCGAACGCTATCTGGGCACCTGGTATGAGGTTGCCCGCTTCGATCACCGTTTTGAACGCGGCCTGAATAATGTTACCGCCACCTACAGCAAACGCGACGATGGCGGACTGAAAGTGGTCAATCGGGGATTCAGTGAGAAGAAGCAGCGCTGGCAGGAGAGTATCGGCAAGGCGTATTTCACAGGTTCGCCTGACCAGGCGGCGCTGAAAGTGTCGTTTTTTGGCCCGTTTTATGCGGGTTACAACGTGATTGCGCTGGATGATGACTATCAATATGCGCTGGTTTGCGGCCCGAATCGTGATTATTTGTGGATCCTGTCGCGGACGCCGGAACTGCGTCACGAGGTGAAAGAAAAGCTGTTGCTGAAAGCGCGTCAGGCAGGGTTTGATGTCTCGAAGCTACTGTGGATAAAGCAGAACTGAACGGGGCCGGTGCCTGAGCACCGGCACGCGAATTACTGAGCGCTTCTCTGGATCGCCTGGCCGCCTGCGGACACATCTTCACCCACGCCGCGAGTTGTGTTGCACGCTGTGAGTACAGAAGAAAGCACCAGTACGGAAAGGACAGAAACAATACTTTTCTTTAACATGCGAATTTCCTTTTAAGTAGAAGTAAAGTACAGCTTTTTAAGCATAGCCGTAATTTTACCTGCCGCCTCAGATCGGACTGAGAAAAAGGAATATTTAAGACGAAAGGAAGGAAGGAAAAGAGAGGCCGCCGTGGCGGCCTGACATTATTTTACGCGTGAAACGTATTCACCTGAACGGGTGTCAACGCGTACCACTTCGCCAATCTGCACGAACAGCGGCACTTTAACCACGGCACCGGTAGAAAGCGTTGCCGGTTTGCCGCCTGTTCCTGCGGTATCGCCTTTCAGGCCCGGATCGGTTTCCGTAATTTCAGCTTCAATAAAGTTCGGCGGCTGAACAGCGATGGCACGGCCGTTCCACAGCGTCACGATACAGTCGGCGTTGTCCTGCAACCACTTAACGATGTCTTCAACCGCTTTCGCTTCTACCTGATATTGTTCAAAATTCTCAGGATGCATGAAGTAATAGAAATCGCCGTCGTTGTAAGAGTAATTCAGCGTCAAATCAACAACGTCTGCGCCTTCAGCGGAGTCGGTGGATTTGAAGGTTTTTTCAACGCGGCTGCCGGTCAGCAGGCGACGCATTTTTACGCGGGCGAAAGCCTGGCCTTTGCCGGGTTTAACAAACTCGCTGGATTCGATAGCGTAAGGCTCGCCTTCGAACATGATTTTAAGACCGGGACGGAAATCGTTGCTAGAATAAGTCGCCATAAAGGCCCTCTACAATTTATTACTGGTACGTAGCCAAAAAAATGGCAGACATTGTAACCCTAAATAACCCTTCGCGAGAAGAATGGTTGCATCAACTTGCAGATGTAATCACCGATCCCCATGAATTATTACAGCATCTGGGGCTGGATTCTCATCCGGCTTTGGTGGCGGGTTGTGAAGCACGTCGCCTTTTCGCGCTGCGCGTGCCCCGCACCTTTGCTGCAAGAATGCGCAAAGGCGATCCGCACGATCCTCTGCTGCTTCAGGTCATTACCGCCAGCGAGGAGTTTATCACTGCGGCCGGCTACAGTACCGATCCGCTTGACGAGCAGAGCAGCGTGGTGCCGGGCCTGTTACATAAATATCGCAATCGTGCGCTGCTGCTGGTTAAAGGCGGCTGTGCCGTTAACTGTCGCTACTGCTTCCGCCGCCATTTTCCCTACGCCGATAATCAGGGTAACAGGCGCAACTGGCAGCAGGCCCTGGAGTATATCCGACAGCAGCCCGAACTGGATGAGATTATTTTCTCCGGCGGCGATCCGCTGATGGCAAAAGACCACGAGCTGGACTGGCTGATAGGCGAGCTGGAGCAGATCCCGCATATTAAGCGTCTGCGTATTCACAGTCGCCTACCGGTGGTGATCCCCGCCCGTATCACGCCTGCGCTTTGCCGACGCCTGGCGCAGACGCGCCTTCAGACGCTGCTGGTGACGCATATCAACCATGCGCAGGAAATTGACGATGCGCTGCGCGACGCTATGCAACAGCTCAAGCGCGCAGGCGTAACCCTGCTTAATCAGAGCGTACTGCTGCGCAACGTGAATGACAGCGCCGCTGCGCTGGCCGAGCTGAGTAATGCGCTGTTTGACGCCGGTATTCTGCCCTATTATCTGCACGTGCTGGATAAAGTGCAGGGCGCCGCGCATTTCTATGTGTCGGATGAAGAAGCCAGAATGATTATGCGGGCGCTGCTGACGCAGGTTTCCGGTTACCTGGTGCCGAAACTGGCGCGCGAAATCGGCGGTGAACCGAGCAAAACGCCGCTGGATTTACAGCTTCGGCAGTCATAAAAGTAACCCGGCGTGAGTTGGCTCAATACGGATGAGAAAAAATAATGGCCTTTCCAGCGTTTTTATCTGCACATTTCATGCAGGGTGAACACTATTGCAGTTCTGCCAAAATATGCCTCTTCAGTCACGGCGAAGATGTCCCTATGCCAAATCTATTTGTTTGAGTTTAACGCTTACTGCGGTCAAACTGAATTCAGTCAACCCACAGGAATCAGAAAATGGAAAACCAAATTCAGGACCGCCAACAACTTAACGATCTCATCAACGGCTGGATGCATCGCGATCTCGGGGAATGGGATCAACTACGCGATGTGTTCCACCCGGATGGCACGATCGAAATCACGTGGTTTGAAGGGCTGGGCAGTGATTTCGTCAATGGTTCAATGCGTATGGGTGCATCAGATCTACGAACCAAACATCTTATCGCGACGCCAGCCATCACGTTCAATGCCAGCGGGACTAAGGCAATTCTCGAAACGAATGCAATGATTGTAGCTGAAAACGTAAAAATTAACGTGGGCTGTGAAAGCCATAATCGGTTTTACGACATGGCTGAAAAGCGCGATGGCGTATGGAAACTGTTTCACCGCCAGAGTATTTACGATATGGGAACCTTTACTTTCCCGCTGGGCCTGGTGGAAATAGACCAGAGCATCGTGACGACGTACCCGCGAGAATATGCAGCGCTTGCCTATGTATTGGAAAAAAGTGGTTTCCCGATGCAACGTGTTTTTGCCACACGCGGCAGTGAGCTGGAGAAAAACATGAAACGTGAGGGAAAAAAATGGTTATCCAGTTAATTATCTGGCAGTTAAATTGCGTTCGCTGATCGAAGCCCAATCGGAAATTGGGAGGACGCTCTCCTCCCCTGGTAAACACGTTGACTCATTAGGGCGTTAAGGGCATTTATAAACCTGGCCGCTCATCTTGCTGTCCAGCGGAGCGAACCCTGACCAGATATTTTGCGTCGGGCTGGTTGCGCCGTAAATCACATTGCCGCCCATCTCCGCCGCGCGATTGCGCAGATCGTTTGCCGCGCCGCGTAGTGAGCTGCTTTCCGCCCCGCCTGCACCGCTTAACCAGTTACTTTGCGAGCCGGTGACGTTACCGAGAAGCTGGCACTCTTTTGCTGGCTGTTGATCGGTAAAGGTCACACGCTCACCTGAAGACGACAGTTGTTTAGAGCTGCTACAACCTGCCAGCAACATCGCTGCCGCCGCACCTACCAGCAAAACGTTAATCCGCATGTTAATCCCCATTTTTTTATTTACAGAGTCGTTCCTGAGCGAGGGCATCCATCATGTTACGCTTCGCCCGGCGCCCCTGCCGTTCAAATCGGTTATTGCGTTCTGACTTTACCCTGTTCCCCCCAAAAAGAAAAACCCCCTGTCAGAGACAGAGGGTTTCGTTTGGCTGGAAGCCCGGCTTACATCATGCCGCCCATTCCACCCATGCCGCCCATACCGCCAGCAGCACCTAAGTCAGGCGCATCGGCTTTAGGCAGATCGGTTACCATACATTCGGTGGTGATCATCAGACCAGCAACGGAAGCAGCGTACTGCAATGCAGAACGGGTCACTTTGGTTGGATCCAGGATACCGAAGTCGATCATGTTGCCGTACTCTTCGGTCTGGGCGTTGTAACCGTAGTTACCTTCGCCCGCTTTCACGTTGTTCGCCACCACAGAAGGCTCTTCGCCTGCGTTAGCAACGATCTGACGCAGCGGTGACTCCATCGCGCGCAGCGCAACTTTGATCCCCACGTTCTGATCTTCGTTCTGACCGGTCAGGTTACCCAGCACGGAAGCCACGCGAACCAGCGCCACGCCGCCACCGGCAACCACGCCTTCTTCTACCGCTGCGCGAGTCGCATGCAGAGCATCTTCAACGCGAGCTTTCTTCTCTTTCATTTCAACTTCGGTTGCTGCGCCAACTTTCAGTACGGCTACGCCGCCTGCCAGTTTCGCAACGCGCTCCTGAAGTTTTTCACGATCGTAGTCAGAGGTCGCTTCTTCAATCTGCTGACGGATCTGAGTCACGCGTCCGGAAATAGCGGACTCTTCGCCCACGCCGTCGATGATGGTGGTGGTATCTTTGTTGATCACCACGCGTTTTGCCTGGCCAAGATCTTCCAGCGCCGCTTTTTCCAGCTCCATACCGATCTCTTCAGAGATAACGGTACCACCGGTCAGCACGGCAATATCCTGTAGCATTGCTTTACGACGATCGCCAAAGCCAGGCGCTTTCACCGCAGCCACTTTCACGATGCCGCGCATGGTGTTGACCACCAGCGTTGCCAGCGCTTCGCCTTCCACATCTTCAGCGATAATCAGCAGCGGTTTGCCTGCTTTCGCAACGGCTTCCAGCACCGGCAGCATTTCGCGGATGTTGGAGATTTTTTTGTCAGCCAGCAGGATGAACGGGCTTTCGAGCTCAACCGCACCGGTTTCTGGTTTGTTGATGAAGTAAGGAGAGAGGTAGCCACGATCGAACTGCATACCTTCAACCACGTCCAGCTCGTCCTGAAGACCAGTGCCTTCTTCAACAGTGATAACGCCTTCTTTGCCCACTTTTTCCATCGCCTGAGCAATGAGCTGGCCAACGGTTTCGTCGGAGTTGGCGGAGATGGTGCCAACCTGCGCAATCGCTTTAGAGTCAGCGCAAGGTACAGACAGTTTTTTCAGCTCTTCAACCGCAGCGATAACCGCCTGGTCGATACCGCGCTTCAGATCCATTGGGTTCATACCCGCAGCGACGGCTTTCAAACCTTCGGTGATAATAGACTGAGCCAGAACGGTGGCGGTGGTGGTGCCGTCGCCCGCAGCGTCGTTTGCTTTAGAGGCGACTTCTTTCACCATCTGCGCGCCCATGTTCTCGAACTTATCATCCAGTTCGATTTCACGTGCGACAGAAACGCCATCTTTAGTGATGGTCGGTGCACCAAAAGATTTATCCAGAACCACGTTACGGCCTTTCGGGCCCAGGGTAACTTTTACTGCATCTGCCAGTACATTCACGCCACGCAGCATTTTTACGCGTGCGTCATTACCGAATTTTACGTCTTTAGCTGCCATCTTAAATTTCCCTTAAATTCGTTTCGTTCAGTGAGTACGCGAAATTACGCTTCAACAATTGCCAGAATGTCGCTTTCAGAAATGATCAGCACTTCTTCATTGTCGATTTTCTCAGTTTTGGCACCGTAGCCTTCATTGAAAATCACCACGTCGCCTGGTTTTACGTCCAGCGCTTTCACGTCACCGTTTTCCAGAATACGGCCATTGCCAACAGCCAGCACTTCGCCACGGGTGGATTTACCCGCTGCGGAGCCGGTCAGCACAATGCCGCCCGCTGATTTAGATTCCACTTCTTTACGCTTGACGATCACACGGTCGTGCAGAGGACGAATTTTCATTGATAGCTCTCCTTTGAGAAGTCCAATCAGTTTTTTGGGATGAACGCCGGGGCAAATGGCACCGGCCTCGTGACGAAGGAGATAGGGACGCGCGGGCAACGTTTCAAGTGCGCAGCGCAAATTTTTTTCCTGAATGCTGCCTCTGCTGTTTTTTCAGCCGCTTTATCAAAAAAAAATCAGCCGGTTTAAGTTTTCCATTCTGCTGTCGCTTTTAAAGCGCATTTCCCTCTGGCGCACCCTGTTCAGGCAATGAACAACGCACTGGCAACAACCAAAGAAAATTTCGAAAAAATCTCGCTTCGCATGAGTAAGCGCCCACGCGTACTGTTTTTTGACCGGGAAAGCGTCGCCGATAACTGTAAATATATTTACCTTGACATGGTCGGGCCTGCCCGGAAATTGAGGTTATCTGGTGCAGCTATACGCCAAAAGTGATTGCGGAACTGACCGCCGCCGGTCTGCCCTGTCTGGACATGAACGCTGATCAGATGGGCTACCGCGCCCGATTACTTCCTCAGCACCGCCAGTGTTTTTGACAGTTTCTGGCGCGACTGTTTCGCCTGCCGTCAGCTCATTCGTGCCGCCTATCCACGTAATGAGGTGCTGATCCGCCCGGCAGCGGGGCATGAATTGATCAATGCGTCGCTGACCGCCACGGCAGAAAACGCGCTTTGTCACGACGACAAACAGGCGGCGCGCGCCAATATTTTACGGCAACTGTTTGAAACGAAAACGAATGACGCCAGCAGAAGGCTGGCGTCAGTAACCAAAAGTATTATGGAATCACGCTGTAGCCGGCGCGATGAGTGACAGGTAATTTAAGGCTTGTCATCGTCTTTATAATCGATGCGATCGGTGTCACGCCGTTCAAACTCGCCGTCTACGGTATAACCGCTATCCGGGCCTGCGCCAGCACCGCGCCAGACGCGCAGGTGCGGCATCAGCTTCAGCGTCAGGTGCTTTTGTACCGGCGGCAGCAGCAGCAGCAGGCCGATGAAGTCGGTGAAAAAGCCCGGCACCAGCAGTAAAAATCCCGCCAGAATCAGCGAAACGCTTTTGATCATTTCGGCCGCAGGGCTTTCACCCGCCTGAAGCTTTTGCTGCATCAGCATGAAATTTTTCATTCCCTGATTTTTCACCAGCGAAATACCGATAGCTGAACTGAAAATCACCAGCAGCATCGTCATCAACACACCGAGAACGTGCGCCACCTGGATAAAAAGGGTTATCTCAATCCACGCGACGAGAAACAGAACTAAAAAGGGTAACCAGCGCACCGCGGTCTCCTGTGTCAGAGCCATCGCGCAACGCGCGCAATGGCATAAAATCAGATTAACTCACAGATGAGATGGGCACTCTGCCGTGCCTTTTCAACCATAAACAGATAAAATGCCGCCAATTAAGTTTATGCCCTCCCTCACGTCCGACGTAGTGGGTTCTCCGACAGCAAGCACATTAAGGTTCTGGTCCTCATGGCAAATAGCATTCGTATCGAAGAAGATCTGTTAGGCATGCGCGAAGTTCCGGCGGATGCTTACTACGGCATTCATACTCTGCGTGCGATTGAAAATTTCTACATCAGCAACAATAAAATCAGCGATATCCCTGAATTTGTACGCGGCATGGTCATGGTCAAGAAAGCGGCGGCGATGGCTAATAAAGAGTTGCAAACCATTCCGCGTCCGGTGGCGAATGCCATAATTCAGGCCTGCGATGAGGTGTTGGATAACGGTAAGTGTCTGGATCAGTTCCCGATTGACGTCTATCAGGGCGGCGCGGGCACCTCGGTCAATATGAACACCAATGAGGTGCTGGCGAACATCGGGCTGGAACTGATGGGCCATCAAAAAGGCGAGTATCAGTTTTTAAATCCCAACGATCATGTCAATAAGTGCCAGTCCACCAACGATGCCTATCCAACCGGTTTTCGTATTGCGGTTTACGCCTCCATTTTGAAACTGCTCGACGCGATTGGCCAGCTCAGCGGAGGTTTTGAGCGCAAGGCGATAGAGTTTGAAACGATCCTGAAAATGGGCCGCACCCAGCTTCAGGACGCCGTGCCCATGACGCTTGGGCAGGAGTTTCACGCCTTTAACGTGTTGTTGCATGAAGAGATTAAAAACATCCTGCGCACCGCTGAACTGCTGCTGGAGGTTAACCTTGGCGCGACGGCAATCGGCACGCGGCTCAACACGCCTGACGGCTACCAGCATCTGGCGGTGAAAAAGCTGGCGGAAGTCAGCAACCTGCCCTGCGTGCCCGCAGAAGATCTCATCGAAGCAACGTCGGACTGCGGCGCCTACGTGATGGTACACAGCGCGCTAAAGCGTCTGGCCGTGAAACTGTCTAAAATCTGTAACGATCTCCGACTGCTCTCCTCTGGCCCGCGCGCGGGACTCAATGAAATTAACCTGCCGGAGTTGCAGGCGGGATCGTCAATTATGCCTGCCAAGGTCAATCCGGTGGTGCCAGAAGTGGTCAATCAGGTCTGTTTCAAAGTGATTGGCAACGACGTTACCGTCACCATGGCCTCTGAGGCGGGCCAGCTCCAGCTTAACGTCATGGAGCCGGTTATCGGTCAGGCGATGTTTGAATCAGTGCACATTCTCACTCACGCCTGCTCAAATCTGCTGGAAAAATGCGTTAACGGCATTACCGCTAACCGCGCGGTTTGCGAAGCCTACGTCTTTAACTCTATCGGCATCGTCACCTACCTGAATCCTTACATCGGCCACCACAATGGCGATATCGTGGGCAAAATCTGCGCTGAAACCGGTAAAAGCGTGCGCGAAGTGGTGCTGGAGCGCGGGTTACTGACCGAGGCCGAACTGGATGACATTTTCTCGACGCAAAATCTGATGTATCCGGTTTATAAAGCAAAGCGTTATACCGATGAAAATGAATAACGTGATTTGAGGTTTATCAGGCACGCCAACCCCATAACGGCGTGCCTTTTTTATTGAACAAAACAAGTTATTAACGGTTAGTTAGCAAAATTTTAAGGAGTAAACAATGATCGTGCCTGAACTCATTATCGTCCTGCTGGCGATATATCTGGGCGCGCGTCTTGGCGGCATCGGTATTGGTTTTGCCGGCGGCGCGGGCATGCTGATCCTCACGCTTGGATTCGGCGTTAAACCCGGCGCCATCCCCTTTGACGTGATCGAAATTATTATGGCGGTCATTGCCGCTATTGCGGCAATGCAGGTGGCGGGCGGCATGGACTATCTGGTCGGCCTGGCCGAAAAGCTGCTGCGCAGGCATCCGCGCTATATCACCTTTCTCGCGCCGCTGGTGACCTGGTTTATGACGCTGTTGGCGGGCACCGGCCACACCGCCTTCTCCACGCTGCCGGTTATCGCCGAAGTGGCAAAGGAACAGGGCGTACGGCCTTCCCGTCCGCTCTCTATCGCCGTGGTGGCATCACAGATAGCGATTACCGCCTCGCCTATTTCTGCGGCGGTGGTTTTTCTGGCCGGCATTCTTGAGCCAAAAGGCATCAGCTATCTTGCGCTGCTGGCGGTGTCGATTCCCTCCACGCTGCTCGCCATTTTTTTCGCCGCGCTGGTGACCAATTTTCTCGGCAAAGAACTGAAGGACGACGCCGTTTACCAGGCGCGTCTGGCAAACGGTGAAGTGGTGCTGCGCGGCGCCAGCGTTTTTAACGAACAGCCTGGCGCGAAGCGAGCTGTTCTGCTGTTTTTGGCCGGTATCATCGCCGTGGTGCTGTACGCCACCGCCATCAGCGATACCGTCGGACTGATTGCTCATCCTGTGCTGCCCCGCAACGAAGCGATTGTCATTTTCATGCTCACCGTCGCGACGCTGATTTGCCTGAGCTGTAAGGTGGATACGGCGAAAATTCTCTCGGCCAGCACCTTTAAATCCGGCATGAGCGCCTGCGTCTGTGTGATGGGCGTTGCCTGGCTGGGCGATACCTTTGTGAAGGCGCATATCGGCGAGATCCAACAGTTCGCGGGCGAGTTGCTGGTGGACTTCCCGTGGATGCTGGCGGTGATCCTGTTCTTTGCCTCCACGCTGCTTTACTCTCAGGCGGCCACCACCAAGGCGCTGATGCCTGCCGCGCTGCTGCTGGGCGTATCGCCCATTACCGCCGTGGCATCCTTTGCCGCCGTGTCGGCGCTGTTTGTTCTGCCGACCTATCCAACGTTGCTGGCCGCAGTGGAGATGGACGATACAGGGTCGACCCGCATTGGTAAGTTTGTTTTTAACCACTCCTTTATCATTCCCGGTACGCTGGCTATCGCGCTGTCGGTTGCGTTTGGTTTCCTGTTCGGGCACCTTTTCCTGTAGAACATCGGTTAAATGAATTAACAACGGAGTGAGCGGTTCAATCTTATGGTTCAGCGCATTACAACGACGCTTTTTTTACTGTTAATTGCGCTGATTAGCGTTAATGCCGGCGCGTCACTATTTAACAAGCAATCCGGCAACCCTTTCGGCACGGTCGACCAGGCCTTTGCCTTTGATTTTTCGCAGCAGGGCAACCGGCTGACCCTGAACTGGCAGGTGAAACCCGGCTACTACCTGTACCGTCAACAGATCGTGGTTTCATCGAAAAATGCAACGCTGGCAGCGTGGCAGCTTCCTCGCGGAAAGGCCCATGAAGACGAGTTTTATGGCAAAACCGAGATCTATCCTGAAAATCTGACGCTACCGCTTATCCTGCGCCAGGCGGGCAAAGACGCATCCGTGGTCGTGACCTATCAGGGCTGCGCGGCGGCGGGATTTTGCTATCCGCCGGAGACGCGCACCGTTCCGGTGAGCGAAGTCAGCGCGGCAGCTGTTCCTGATTCGCCGCCGCCTGCGATTAGTGAAGATCTGCCGTTTTCGCCGCTCTGGGCGCTGCTGATTGGTTTTGGCATTGCCTTTACGCCCTGCGTGCTGCCGATGTATCCGCTGATTTCCGGCATCATACTTGGCGGCAACCGCCGTTATTCGCTGAAGCGTCTGTTTGCGCTGTCAATGGTTTACGTGCAGGGCATGGCGCTGACCTATACGCTGATGGGCGTGATTGTTGCGGCGGCGGGCTTGCGGTTTCAGGCCGCGCTTCAGTCGCCGGCCGTGCTGATCGGACTGTCGATACTGTTTGTGCTGCTGGCACTCTCCATGTTCGGCCTGTTCACCTTGCAGCTTCCGTCGGCGCTGCAAACGCGCCTGACGCTGTGGAGCAACCATCAGCGCGGCGGATCTCTGCCGGGCGTGTTTTTGATGGGCGCGCTGGCAGGGCTGATCTGCTCGCCCTGCACCACCGCGCCGCTCAGTGCGATCCTGCTCTATATTGCGCAGAGCGGCAACCTGCTGGCGGGCGCAGGCACGCTCTATCTTTACGCGCTCGGCATGGGGATGCCGCTGATCGCGGTCACCCTGTTCGGTAACCGCCTGCTCCCGAAGAGCGGCGTCTGGATGCAGACGGTGAAAGAAGGGTTTGGTTTTGTGATCCTCGCGCTGCCTGTTTTTCTGTTGGAGCGCGTGGTGGGCGATGCCTGGGGAGTGCGCCTGTGGAGCCTGCTTGGCGTCACCTTCTTCGTCTGGGCTTTTCTCAGCCTCAACGCCACCAACGGCTGGTTGCGGCTGGGGCAGATCGTTATGCTGGTTGCTGCGCTGATTGCCGCGCGTCCGCTTCAGGATTGGGCGTTTGGGGCGGATACGCGCGCGCCCACGCCGATCGCGCTAAACTTTACCCGCATCGCCGACGTCGACAGCCTTGCGCAGAGGCTTCAGCACAACGACGGACGTATCACCATGCTCGATCTCTATGCCGACTGGTGCGTGGCCTGCAAAGAGTTTGAGAAGAAAACCTTCAGTAATGAGCAGGTTCAGGCCGCGCTGGGCAACATACAGCTGATTCAGGCTGACGTGACGGCGAACAATCAGCGCGACCGCGATCTTTTGCGGCATCTGAACGTGCCAGGACTGCCTACAATTTTGTTCTTCGACGCTGAAGGGCAAGAAATTCCCCGGTCGCGGGTGGCAGGCTATATGAACGCCGACGCGTTTCATCAGCATTTGCAGAAACTGGCGCGGTAAACGACACTTGGGAAAGTTTTCCGGCCCCGGCCGGAACCGACGCATACAAGAGGAGAGTCACTTGCAACGTGAACAGGTACTCGAGCATGCACTTAACGTACTCGAGCAAAACGGGCTGGCTTCCTCCACTTCCTTCGCGATGATGGCGGAAGAAGTGGAGTGTAATGAGCAGGAACTAAAGCGCTTTTGGCCCGATCGTGAGGCGCTGCTTTATGACGCGCTGCGCTATCACAGCCAGCAAATTGATACCTGGCGGCGCCAGCTGCTGCTGGATGAAGGAATGAATGCCGAACAAAAGCTGCTGGCGCGCTATCAGGTGCTGGAAGAAGCAGTCAATAACAATCGCTACCCTGGCTGTCTGTTTATCGCCGCCTGTAGCTTTTATCCGCAGCCAGACCACCCTATTCATCAGCTTGCCGATCAGCAGAAACGCGCCTCGTGGCAGTACACGCACGATCTGCTCAGCGAGCTGGGTACCGATAATCCGGCGCTGGTGGCGCATCAGATGGAACTGATCCTTGAAGGCTGTCTGAGCCGCCTGCTGATTAAACGTAAGGTCGATGAGGTGGAAATCGCCCGCCTGCTTGCTGCGGATGTGCTCAACTTCGCATTATGCCGTAAGAACGGCGCGCTGACGTGATGCTGACAACAAATCAGGCGACAAGGACGTAAACCCCGTCACCCCACGCTCTGACTGTCTGAAAAGCGCGCAGTCAGTCAGGGTTTACGTGATTTTTATAACAAAGCCGTTGACGGAAGAGAGCCTTTACGGTTTAATGCGCCCCGTTGCCCGGATAGCTCAGTCGGTAGAGCAGGGGATTGAAAATCCCCGTGTCCTTGGTTCGATTCCGAGTCCGGGCACCATCATTTCAAACCCTCGCTCAGGCGGGGGTTTTTGCTTTTTTGCTTCTGCTGCTTATCGGCGTTTCAAATCTGGCGTTATCAGGGCGTAAACACAGTGCGGCAGCGGCTGTCGTCCTCATCCCATGCCTGGTTCACCTCACTTAGCGGACGTTGCTGAAAAGGAACGGTAAAATTATCTGCCGCAGCCGCTTGCAGCAGCTCGCCGATTGAGGCAATCAGCCCGGCCTGCGACACGCTGCCCAGCCCACTTCCCATCAGAGTCAGTCCTGAAGAGCGCAGCAATTTGCTGTGTAGCGAAATTTCCTGCCCACTGAGCGAACCAATTTGCACAAATCGCACCGCCTTTTCGCCTCGGGCAACGGCAGCCGTCATGATATCAAGCGCGCTCTGGCCCCAGAGATAATCCAGCACCACATCAATACCCTCAGCCATCAATGCAGGAAGTGCGGCGGGTAAGCTCTCCAGGGAAAGAGTGATATCCGCGCCTTCCGCATACAGCTTTTCCAGCGCCTGATGATTGCGCCCGGTCGCGATAATTTTCCCTGCGCCCAGCTGGCGTGCGATGCGTACTGCCAGGCCGCCTGAAGTTCCGGTCGCGCCATTAATCAACACGGTTTCTCCTTTTTGAAAATGTGCCCGACGCGTTAATGCCGCCCAGGAGGACATGCCAGGATTGGCGATGGCCGCAGCGAGTACCGGATCAAGCGTTGCGGGCAGCGGCACGATACTGTCGCTCGCCACCCACGTTTTTTCCGCCATGCTACCCCACGGCGAGCTGAATGCCAGAAAATAGACCGGCGCGCCACTGCTGAGGTGTCCCGTTCCGTCAATGCCCGCAATAAACGGGTACGTCGATGCTGCGCTGTAGTGGGTTCCCGTCGCACGCGCTTTTGCCAACTGGCTCATCGCGGCAGCGCTCACCGTTACCATCACAGAGTTGTCATCAGTCTGAGTCTCCGGAAAATCAGCGTAAACGGGCTTCTCTCCGGCGTGGTGTACGACGGCTGCTTTCATTCAACGTTATCCTTTATCAATAAAAATACTATGTGTAAAATACACGCTATATTTCTGCTCAGGCGACGTCAATGAAAAAAGTGCAAAATACACATAAAAATTCAGACATTGAGGATTTGCACGATGCTTTCCTGATGCTGGTAGGTGCTTTTAACCGACCGCAGCGGGATGTATTAATGATTGAAAAGTCAGGCATACAGCTCGATCGCGCGCTGTTCCCGTTGCTGGTGCAGATTGGCCGCTTCGGCCCTGTTGGCGTGGTCGAACTCGCCGATCGTGTTGGGCGCGATTACACCACGGTCAGCCGTCAGGTGGCGAAACTGGAGGAAATTGGGCTGGCAAAACGGCAGAAGAGTCCAAAAGACAAGAGGATTAATGAAGCTGCCATTACCTCCGCCGGCAAAGCGATGACCGATAAAATTGATGTGACACGCGCAAAACTGTACGAAAGTATTTTTTTGCACTGGCAGGCGCATGAACGCGCGGAACTTGAAAGGCTGCTTAAAAAATTCGTTGCAGACTTTATTGTAGTACCGGAACGCGATAAAAAAACCGACAGGTGAATTATCGCGCCTACGCCCGCCAGGGCGACCTGCGTTTGCTGTTTTTATTCGATTCAGGTGCTGAATTTAAATCAAATGAAACATCTGAATCAACGCTTCAGCTGATTCGTCCTCTTTCCAGGGCGATCTCCCCTTTTTCTTTCATTGCCTTTAGCGCGCGGCTTATTGAACTTTTCGATAGCCATGAACTGTTTTCAATAAGATACATAATTGAAAAGCGTCTTTTCAGATGATCGGGTATTTTACTCCACCACCCAATCAGTGAACGGACTTCTTCGAGAGCATTGGCTTTGTTTAATGCGATATAATTTATCAGTTCAGATTGCTGAGCAGACATAATCAACATGGCGTCGTCAAAGAGATCGAATTCAAATACCAGACGCCAAAAATCATCGTGAGGTAGATAACTAATTTTTCCGTAATCGACGCGTTCAAGATATAACGGCATCTTGCTCAGGCCTGGCACTACACCCGCAATGGAGGGTGAAGACAGGATATCGATTATTTTGTGGCCGTTTTGCGTACTAAGAAAGTAATCGCCTTCCTGCAAAAAATAGACGACGCACTGATCATTTTTATCAAACCGATAGCGCCTTTTTTTACGCGATATCTCGTCCGGCTCAGCATTAAGCATGAACGGCGAAAAGATATTAATAAATTTTCTGTAGCTCAACTCCAGTTCAGGACGCAATAGCGAACCTGTTTTTTCAGCCCTGCTGGCGTTATTTCCCAGCGTTTGCTGAAATTGTCCGGCACTGGTGTAAACAGAGCTCAAGGATTGGGCATTTGGAGTGGAAACATCCTCAGCGCCTGTGAAATATCGTTCCATAATCTTCCTCGTACGCTATCCATGTCATAATCAAAAGCGACCTTCGCCGATCTTAATTAAAAAATTTACAATAATTTTTCCGTTATCCGTCAGAACCCTCCTGTAACCTGGTAAAAAGCCCGTCATTCATTCATGAAAAGTCATTCTGATTTACCTGAGAACGGTGCGTTTACTCTTCACTATTACATTTTTTCAGCCTGTGCAACATCGATATTGGCCGCCTTTGTGAGCCTTCTCTGAAGGGATTTTCTCATATTAACAGAAAAAAATGTGGGCGATAAACAAACAGAAGTGTTAACACACAGTTTCAAATGAGCATTATAAAAAAACTACTAGCCCGCCGAAGCCATTAGCCCAAAAAACAAATAAAAATCAGCATAAAAATCCATATTAATGCCTGATATGCAGTAAAAAAACCCAAGAAAGAACCACGGGGCATACTAAAAAAACAATGCGATAATTTTCTATTCTTTCTTGCCAAGACAAATTCTAAGTGGAAGAATGCTCTCTGTTGTTTAGCTGAACCGGTAACAGGAACAGATTACCCGGCCATACAACACTCATACGTTGAAAGGGACAATCAACCACACCAGCAGGAGGGATCCTTGCCAGCTTTTATCTGCCATTCGGATAATGGCCCTGGCTTTCAAAAAACGCATGCACTTAAAAAAACGTCAATGCTTACAACAATCGTTCAAATGACGTCAGAAAGTTAAAACCATTAACGTTAACATTAAAAAACATCAAAAAAACTTTATAATTAAGCATCACCAATAATAAGCATGGAAAGCATAATGGAAGAATTAAAGACTCGACTCAGGGTAGTGATTTATTTCAATTTTAATATATTAGAAAAAGCAATCTGTGAATATATTCAAAAAGAAACCGGTGATATCGACCTGGACATTAAGGTTTGCAGCGATCATACCTCTCTGTATGCAGCACTTGAGTCCGGCGACACGGATATTTTATTCACCGAGTATTATTTTTTACACAAAAATTGTAGTACGGGTGAACAAAAACAACTAAAAATGCTTTGCAATAAACGTAGTGTGAAAACACTAATATTTCTTCAACAAACCGATCCTCACTTAATCAATAAAGTTATTCAAAGCGAGTTTGATGCACTCATCAGCGCCCATGACAGCATTGAGGAGTTTCATCATGCGCTGTGCCATTTGGTTTCCGGCACTGAAAAAAGCTTTGTTTCGAAGGCTCTTCGCGAAGCGAAGGAGAATAACGTCAATATTTCTTCAGACGTCGCACTTACGTCAAAAGAATGGGAGGTTATCTTTCTTGTGGTTCAGGGCCACTCGCTCTCAACCATTGCAGCCAGGAAAAATCGTGCGGTCAGCACGGTTGCGACGCAAAAACACAGCGCCATGAAAAAGCTGAACGTCACGACAAACGGCGAACTGCTCAAATATGCTTATCTGAATGGAATGTTGTAAGCAGATGAAAGTCGATAAAAAATCTTTAATCGTTCTGGTTGCTCTTCTGACGGGAGGTAATGCTCAGGGTATTACTTTGCAACAGGCCGTTCTGGCTGCCAGTACGTATGACAGTGAGCTTGCCGCCGCCGCTAATCTACACGATGCCGAAAGCCAAAAACGTATTCAGGGGTTCTCGGGTCTTCTGCCTGAAATATCGTTATCAGGCAGTTATTATAAGCAGGATCAGCCAGACGCCTCTTACGCAGCGGGCGTTAAACGTCACAGTTATACGCTGAATATGACGCAGCCAATTTTTGATTTGGCGAAATACGCCACCTGGCGCCGGGCCGATGCCTCAGCCGATCTGGCCGACATCACCTTCATGTCAGCACAACAAAAGCTGATTCAGGATGTCAGCAACGCCTGGTTCACCGTTATCTTTTCCCGCAAACAACTTGCTACGTTACAGCAGGAAAAAAGAGCCTACGAGATCCAGTTAAATAAGGTCAAAACGGCGTTACAGGTGGGCGATGGCACACAACTCGATATTGATGAAGCGCAGGCAAATTTCGATCGCGCCATTGCTGAAATGCTTTCTGCTGAAAATGAATTGAACAATGCCCATATTAATTTTTCCCGTATGACCGGCCTGCCGGCCGAAGACATTCGGGAAGATAATATGCAGTGTCTTTTCCGTTCATCGAATGAGTCTCTTCAGAGCGCGCTTGAGAGGGCGGTACAAAAAAATCTAAATATTGTTGCCGCACGTCATCAGCTGGAAGAAGCGCGTTCAGATATCATCGCCACATCAGCAGCCCATCTGCCTGTGGTGTCGTTGCAGGCCAGTTACGGAGGAAACTGGAGCAGGGGAGAAAATGAAAACGTCTGGGATTCAATTTTTGGTACCACCAATAAAACCAAAAATACCTATGTTGGCGTTAACGTCTCTATTCCCATTTTTGCCGGAGGAAGGCAGTTATCGCAAAGTTTCGAATCGCTAAGCCGTCGCGATCAGGCATTGCAGCTGCTTGAGGATGCACGCAGAAAAACGATTCAAAACACGCAAATCTCATGGCTTGGCGTCAAAAATGGCCTTGAGAAAATCAATGCTTATAAAAGAGCCAGTGAATCGGCAAAAAAGAAACTGGCCTCAACCATCTTTGGTAAAGAGGTGGGCTTACGCACCCTGGTCGATCAGTTCAGCGCAGAAAGAGACCTGTTTAAATCCATGCAGGAGCTGACTGAAGCTGAAAATAATTTCCTAAAACAAAAAATTATACTGGCAGCGTCTACCGGTGATTTAGATTATTCGACATTAAATACCTATGTCTGTCATTAACAATAGATAAGCAGAAGAGATATGAGTAACAAATTATTCAGGGACGAAGCACTCGAAGCAAATCGCTCCAAAGCTATAGGCCGCGTTGCGCTTTATTGCCCACCTTACAGATGGATTCAAATTGGGCTGGTTGCGGTTATCACGCTTATTGTTATCGCATTTTGTATTTTCAGCAGTTATACCAAACGTGAAACGGCCAGAGGTTCTTTACTGCCGGTTGATGGCGTCATGAACATTATGGCGATGAATAATGGCACCATTGTTGATCTGAAAATGCACGAAGGTCAGCTGGTTAAAAAAGGTGACGTGCTGGCGACTATTTCTTCAGAAGTAGAAACAAAGCTTGGGCAAACGCGCGAAATGATCGCCGAGCAGCTCAACAGACAATATGAGGGTATGCAAAATGAATTAAAAGACCTTCAAACTCTGCATGAGGAGACAATGAAGGGGCTGAAAGTCAAAGAAAAAATGCTTCAGGATCAGCTGGCGCAGTTGGCAAAGATGCACACACAGCGGGTCGCACACGTTGATATTGCAAGAAAACAGGTCAGTAAATTCATCCAAATGCGTGATAAGGGCTATGCCTCGAATACGCAGGTTGAACAGCAGCAATCAGCGCTTCTGGATGCAGAATTCAGGCTACTGGATGTTAACAGGCAGCGTATTGATGCGCAGCAGCAGCTTACCCAGGCCCGCCAGCAAATGCGTGAGCAACCTGTGAACACCCGCAACAAACAAAATGAGATTGAACGCCAGATCTCAAGTATTCGTCAGTCTCGTGTGGAAAATGAGTCGCGCCGTTCAATTATTGTTACCGCGCCAGAAGACGCGCTGGTCGGCTCCGTGTTGGTAAAACCCGGACAGATAGTCAATGCGGGTCAGTCTGTGGCTTCGCTTCTGCCTGAAAACGGCAATCTTCAGGCTCGTATTATGGTCAGCAGCCGGGCGATTGGATTTATTAAACCGGGGCAAGCGGTCATCCTGCGCTATCAGGCGTTTCCGTATCAAAAATTTGGTCAGCAGTACGGAAAAGTCGCGGAAATTTCTCGCGTCTCACTCTCTCCGCAGGAAGTGTCTCATATCACCGGTGATTTGCAGGTTCAGGAGTCTTTTTATCAGGTCAGAGTAGAACTGGATAAACAGTCAATCAGCGCCTACGGCCAGGAAGTTAAATTACAACCCGGTGGTGCGTTAGAGGCCGACTTCGTTATTGATAAGCGTCATTTGTATGAGTGGGTTCTTGAACCTTTATATGCTTTGGGTCGTCACGCTTCTATTTAATTATTAAATTTATATTCAGGTTCGGACTATTATGAAATTTTTGAAAGACCTCCAGTTTTCATGGCGAAAGAAATTACCGGTCCTGCACCAGACGCAGGCGGCGGAATGTGGGTTAACCTGCGTGGGTATGATTGCAGGCTTTTATGGCCATCAGACCGACATGATCACGCTGCGTCGGGCGCATACGACGTCATTGAAAGGCGCCACGCTGGCCGATGTTATGCAGATCGCCAACAATATGGGGCTTTCCAGCCGCGCGCTGCGACTGGAGCTGGACGAGCTGGATAAGCTTCAGCTTCCCTGTATCCTTCACTGGGACATGAACCATTTTGTGGTACTGAAAAGCGTATCAAAAAACAAAATTGTTCTGCACGATCCTGCCCGCGGCAAGCGTGAAGTGCCGATGGATGAAGTTTCAGAATCGTTCACCGGCGTTGCGCTTGAGCTCTATCCAAATTGTAATTTCGAACAGAAAAGCGAAAAAACGCGACTGTCGATGATGAAGCTGATTGGCAATGTCTCTGGCATTGGTTCGGCATTCGTGCAGGTCATGGTATTGTCCGTCGCCCTGGAAGTTTTCGGGTTGATGTCACCTTTCTATATGCAATGGGTGATGGACCATGTGTTGGTGGCGGGCGACAGAGATCTGCTCTTCTTGCTCGGCACCGCGTTTATCTGCGTTGTTCTGCTGCAAACCGTCATATCCGCATTGCGTTCCTGGGTCACCACATGGTTTTCCAGCCTGCTTAGCGTGCAATGGTCAACCAATATCTGTACCCATCTGCTTGGCTTACCGATGTCCTATTTTCAGGAAAGGCATATCGGCGATATTATTTCGCGTTTTGGATCTATCGGTACGATTCAAAATACGCTGACGACGCGCTTTATCAGCTCGATCCTTGATGGCGTGATGGCAATAATCACCTTGTTTGTTCTGTTCAGCTACAACGTTACGTTGACCTACATCGTACTGGCGACGGTTGCTATTTATACCCTACTCAGAGCCATTTCGTTTCGTCCTTTCCGCCAGGCAAATGAGGATCAGATGATCGCGTCGGCTAAAGCGCAGTCGCAGCTTCTTGAGTCGATTCGCGGCATGCAGGCGGTGAAACTAAACAATAAAGAGGGAATTCGTGTTTCAAGCTATGCCAGCGAACTGGTGCAGGTCACTAACAAAGGCATAAACATTCAACGATTGTCGATATTCTTTGGCATCCTTCAGGGGCTGACATCGGGCATTAGCCGAATTGTTCTTATCTGGCTGGCGGCTATTCAGGTACTGGATGGCAATTTTTCTGGCGGCATGCTGGTGGCGTTTATCAGTTTTTCCGATCAGTTTATTGGCCGCCTGACCGGCCTGGTCGACGCCGTCATTGATTTTTCAATGCTTCGTCTGCACGGCGAACGTCTGGCAGATATTGTCCTTACGGAAACCGAAGAAGATACTGAAAGTCTGGTGGCGCTGGAAAAAAATAATCAGCCTTGTCGTGTTGAAATCAAAAATATTAACTTTCGCTACTCTGAAAATGAACCTTTTATTCTGCACAACACAAGTTTTACTATTGAAGGCGGTGAATCAGTCGCTATTGTCGGCCCTTCAGGTCAGGGTAAAAGTACGTTAGCAAAAATTCTTTTGGGGCTGCTTCGCCCGGAAGCAGGCGAGGTATGCATTAACGGTACTGATATTAAAAAGCTGGGAATGAAGCATTATCGCGATCAGGTTGGCAGTGTGATGCAAGATGACATACTTTTCGCGGGTTCAATTATGGACAATATCTGCTTCTTTGATGCCAATTATAATGAAGAAAAAGCAATGAAAGTTGCTCAACTTGTCGAGATTCATGACGATATCATGCATATGCCAATGGGCTATAATAGTCTGGTAGGTGATATGGGCTCATCTTTATCAGGCGGGCAAATTCAACGATTATTACTTGCTCGTGCAATCTACAGAGAGCCAAAAATCTTAATTCTTGATGAAGCGACAAGTCATCTCGACGTTGCCCGGGAAAGCGCCATCAACAAGGCAATCTCAGGCATGAACGTTACCCGAATCATTATTGCGCATCGCCCTGACACTATTAAGAGTGCTGACAGGATAATCTTTCTGGATAAAGGAATAATCCGAGAAGTATCCAAAGAGTCTCTGTTCCCGTGAAAATAGATTTTATTCTATTGCCCGGAATATTGCTCATCCATTAATATTCATACCGCAGCAAATAGTTTTACCATAAATAATAAACTAAGGAGATAAAAATGCGTGAATTGCAACTTTTTGAAATTGATAACGTTTCTGGTGGTTCTTTTTTTAGTACTGTAGGGGCAATGATTCTTGGTGGTCTTGCTGGCGCAACAACCGGCATGATGAAAGTAGGTATCGCGGGTGGTAATACCGGCGGCATTCTGGGTGTAGGCGTTATTGGTGCGCTGGTTGGCGTCGCTTTAGGTCTTACTTTTGGTGCAATTCAGGGCGGCATGTATGGTCTGGTAAACGACTGGGATAAGACGGTAGAATTATTTAATAATCTTACCGAGCAGTGGATGGACCTGTTAAACAACAACCCTAAATAAAAGAATAGAAAATGAAATTACTTTCTAATTGTGATTCAAAAAAAGTTTCTGGTGGTAACCTGAGCAGCGACATTATGGATGCGTTAAATCCGGATCGCGTACCATCTGAAAAAGGGGACTGGACCAGCCCTTCAACAATTGATTCTCCGGCGATTGGCCAGGGTGATCTATTCGGTAAGATATTTGTTGGCGTCGCTGTTGTTGCCGTCTCAATTTTTGCCGTAGGTTTGGGTGGGTTTTTTAGCCTGTTCAACCGCAAGTAATCATATCTGATTGGTAATCTTATCAGTCATGATATCGATAATGTAGTAACGCAAGGACCCGGTCTCAGAAGGTTTTTCTGAAACCGTTTTAGTAATACTGAAAATATGTTTAAGGATTAACAAATGAAAAAGACTCTTGTCGCATCTCTCATGACTGCCGCGTTAGGCGTTGTATCATTCTCTTCATTCGCAGCACCTGCACCAGCAGGCACCATTACCATCAATGGTAAACTGACCGCTGCAACCTGTACTGTAAAAGTTAACGACAGCGCAACTGGCGACGGCATCGTAAACCTGCCTACGCTGTCCACCAGCAAACTGGCTACCGCTGGCGCAACGGCTGGTGAAACCAATTTCCTGATCAAACTGAGCGCATGTAACCCACAAACCGGTACCGTTCGTGCCTATTTTGAATCTGGCGCTAATGTTGATGCTGCTTCTGGCCGTCTGAACAACGCTGCCGCATCCGGCGCTTCAAACGTACAGGTTGAGCTACTGACCGCTAACGCTGATGTTCTTGCAGCGGGTAACACCAGCCAGCGTGATATTGAATCCAACAAAGTAACGCTGAATGCTGGCGCTGCCGATATGTCTTATATTGCTCGCTACTATGCAACTGGCGCAACCACCGCTGGCGATCTGCAGACTGCTGTAACGTATTCAATCGATTATAATTAATTTATTAATTATTAATTGATCATAACGTTTAATCGGGGAGATCCTCCCCGATTTATTTCGCAAGGATAGCGATGAACATTCAAAGTAAAGTTAAATTAGCCCTCTCCATTATGCTTTTTTCACTCACTGCTCAGGTAAATGCAACGGTTGTGCTTAACAGCACACGCGCTATCTATAACGAGAGTGAAAAAGAAGTTATTGTCAAAGTTGACAATAAGGGCGAAAAGCCTTCTCTGCTACAATCATGGATTGACACAGGCGATAAAGATAAAAAAGTAAGCCAGATTGACGTTCCTTTCATTATTTCTCCGCCGGTGGTGCGTATTGAACCTGCTCAGGGGCAAAGCTTGCGTATTACGTATACCGGAAATGACCTGCCCGACGATCGGGAAAGCGTTTTTTGGTTAAATGTATTGGATATTCCACCGCAGGCCGAATCAAGCTCATCGAATGTCATGCAGATGGCTTTTCGCACGCGTATCAAGCTCTTTTTTCGACCTGACGCTATCAGAGAAACCACATTTACCGATGCCACAGATTTAATTTCATGGCGCGATAGCGGAAGAAAAGAGGGTGCTTACAGTATTATCGATGTTATTAACAGCTCCCCATTACATATGACCTTGTCTACCATTGAAGTCAGACAGGGAGAGAAGAAAACAGAATCTATCACTGGAAATATGGTAGCGCCATTTTTAAGCGAATCATACAAAATTAAAACGTCATCGCTGAAAAATGACCCGCATCTTTTCGCAAGCTATATCAACGATCATGGTGTAGTGACGCTAAAAGAAATCAAAAAAGATTAGACCAAAAAAATATTCAGGGATGATGTTTATGAAGAAAACCTATAGCATTAATAACTCAAAAATTGCATTATTTGTCAGTTCTGTCATATTAATGTCTTTTTTCCTACATCGCCCCGCGTATTCTGAGGTGCAATTTAATCCAGATTTTATCAGTACCATGACGGGTACGAACGTGGATATATCCAGGTTTAACGGTGCTTACAAGCTTTATCCCGGCGTCTATGATCCCGACATTTATATTAACGGTCGTTTCATCGGGCGCAATAAGGTTGTAGTTCGGGAAGTGGGCAATGTTTCTGTTATCTGTATCGATAAGCATCTCATTGAAACGATCAAAATTAAGCAGCAGAAGCTTGAGGAGGAGGGTAAAATGCTCTCTGCCGACGAGAATAGCTGTTCGGCCATGCGCGATTTAATCCCGCAATCTGAAGCAAAACTTAACCTGGCCGATATGCGCCTTGATTTCTCTATTCCTCAGGCCTATCTGGAGCGACAAGCCAGAGGATATGTTTCGCCTGCTTTGTGGTCACATGGCGTAAATGGCGCTTTTACCAACTATACCACCAGCTTTTTTGAGCAGCATAACGGCAATGAGGTTAATCGCTCTTTTTATGGTGACATTCGGGCAGGTTTAAATCTGGGGCCGTGGTTCTTACGCCATGCAGGATCTTTTCGCTGGAATGAACATCGCGATCGTGAATACAACGTGTTCAGCACTACGCTTCAGCGCGATATTACGCCCATTAGTTCACGCCTGCTATTAGGCGACGCAAACACGTCAGGCGAAATATTTGACAGTTTTTCTTTCCGTGGTTTACAACTGGCCACAGCAGATCAAATGTTACCAGACTCAATGCGGGGTTATGCGCCCACCATAAGAGGTATTGCCAGGACCAACGCGCGTGTCACTGTCAGGCAGCGTGGCAACGTTATTTATGAAACCACCGTGCCTGCGGGTGAATTCATTATTAACGATCTTTATCCGACAGGCTATGGCGGTGATTTAGATGTTGAAGTCACTGAGGCGGATGGCAGCGTCTCAACTTTTGCCGTGCCCTATTCCTCGCTGGCGCATTTATTACGTCCGGGATTAAGTAATTACAGCGTAATTGCAGGCAAACTGCGTAATTTGAACGTGAGTTCTGCGCCGTGGGTGGCTCAGATGACATATAAACGCGGACTGAATAACCTGCTAACCGTTTATACGGGGCTTACCGGTACCGAAAACTGGAGATCCGCCGTGATAGGTTCAGCCATAGGAACCCCCGTCGGCGCATTTTCATTTGACGTCACCAGCGCTAACTTTCGCTATAAAGATGAAAACAAAAACGGTGCCAGCGTCAGGGCCAGCTACAGCAAATTTATTTCAGCTACCAGTAGTAGTATTTCACTGGCCGCTTATCGTTTCTCGTCATCGGGTTATGTGGATTTATACAATTCAGTGTATCTGAAAGATCATCTTGACAGCGATAATGAAACAATGAGCTTCAATAACCTGAATCGACCAAAAAACCGCTATTCTCTGACCGTCAGTCAGTTACTCAGTGACGAGCTGGGTCAGTTTTATATTAGTGGATTCAGGGAAAACTACTGGAACAAAAGTCAGACCAATACGCAATATCAGTTTGGCTATAATAACAGTTATAAAATGTTGAGTTATGGATTGGCGGTAAATAAGAACATTACGCTTGCCGGGGCAGAAACGCAGTACATGCTCAATTTATCTCTTCCATTGGGAAAAAATGCCAGCGTACACAGTTATACAACATTTAATAAAGAAGGCTCAAATAGCCAGATTGGCATTAGCGGCATTGCAGGCGACCGGGATCAGTTAACCTATGGTTCGTCGATCAGTAAAGACGTTAATAATAACTATTCCACCGATCTCAGCGGCACCTGGACTCGTCCTGAAACAACGATGAGCGGAAGTTATTCACGCGGCAAAAGTTATTACGCGTTTTCAGGTGGGTTAAGCGGCAGCGTGGTCGGTTTCTCTGAAGGTATCGTGCTCAGCCCGTATAACAACCTGGATACAATGGCGGTTGTCTCTGCGGAACATGCTGCCGGCGCCACCATTGATGGTTATTCAGGCATTGTTCTCGACCACAAAGGCCACGCAATAGTGCCGTACCTGAACCCTTATCGTCTTAATCAGGTCAGTCTCAATCCTAAAGGCCTGTCGTACGACGTAGAAATAGAAAACAGTATTCAGCAGGTCGCTCCTTACCACGGCGCAATCGTGAAAATAGATTATCCAACGCGCCATGGCCGGATGTTACTGATCAGGGCGCAACTACCTGATGGTAACGCTCTTCCTTTTGGCGCGACGGTTAAAAAACGCAATGGTGAAGAGGCGGGTATTGTGGCTCAGGGCGGTCAGATCTATGTCCGACTGGATAATACCAGCGATTATTTATCCGTTCGTTGGGGTGAGGAAAAACAGCAAACATGCGGATTTGAAGTCAGCATCAGCGATAAACCGGTTGATAATAAATCGCGAAAATTTGAGCGACTCAATCGCGTTTGTCAGCCCCAAACCCCTGGCGGCGTTTCCGATACGTCTTCTGCTGTAGCCAGCCTGGCGACAACGCTATCATCCAGCCAGTAACAGGACTGAGTATAATACGATGAATATTAATACGTTAACGAAAGCGAATAAATACTGTCTGTTCGTCCTGTTAATCGCAGTAAGCTCGTTTGTGCGCGCTGAATTAATTTGTGATTTTAATAGCAGTCGCTCGGATACGACAGGTCTGGACTTTAGTAAAGTACCGAACGAAGTCCCAACGAGTATGCCAATAGGTTCTGTTATTTATACTAACAATCTTCCTATATCAATATGGTGCGCCAAGAAAATAGGTAATGATATCGCGAAAGGGCCTGAAGATGTCTATATCAACACCTATAACATCTCTAATATATTAGGTTCTCAAAGTGGGCTGACCGTTTTTGTTACCGTCAATGGGGATCGTAACTACACCAATCGTCGAATCAAAACAGGTTTGTCTACGGAAGTCCCTTATCTGGGTACGTCGATCAATACAGATAACTACCTTCAGTTTGAGGCATCCATTATTGTTGAGGTTGTCAAAACAGGAGAAAATGTCTCGCTCAATCCGACAAGAAATGATGTTGCACTCTTTAGTATCGGTTCTGAAGGCAGCGGCTCGCAGATTTTCTATTTGAGAAATACAAAGAAACTCGTTTTTACCACGCAAACCTGTGAGGTGTTTAATGGTGGAAACTACAGAATTATGCTGCCAGCTATCAGTTCCAGTAATATTACCGGCGTGGGATCAATTCCAAATCATAATACTGATTTTGAAGTAGGATTAACATGTAACTCAAACTTGTGGAGTAATATGGGCATCCACATGTCTTTATCAGGCGCAAACATTGCCGGGCTGGAAAAAGAAGGTGTATTTTCTTTCAAAAATAAAGAAACCGGTGAAGTTTCGACACAAATTGCCGTACAGATTTTTCATAAACAAGGTAATACCTGGTCACCTGTTGAAGTTAACAGTAAATTTAAAGTATCCGAATTTGGATTGGGCCTGAGCACTATTTGGGTTCCATTGCGGGCAGCCTACTATGCACTGCAAAAAGAACAAACGGCGGGTGAATATCAATCCATCCTCGTTTATACAATAAGCTATGAATAATAATTATCAATGGAGTCATTAATGTCCAGTTTAGATCTACACACAGTTATTTGTCCTGAAGGCTTGATTGCAGTACCTTCAGGCGCGGCAGTCCATACGATGAATATTATCGTCTTTCCTGATGGAAGTAGCATCACGGTAACCCGTGATGCCATTCCACATGGCAGCACTTTTTCTGATTACCTGGCTGTACAAAAGCAAAAATTACAGTCTGGCCTGCAACACTTTACCGAACTGAAAACAGAAAACCCGGTTGAAAACCCGGTATTCAGCGAAGGTATAGCACTGGCTTTCACACATGCAGGCAATGGAACAAAGACCTGGCAATACACGTTTCTCGCTACGCCCGCAAACAACAACGGGCATGTCATGCTTTTTGGTTCTGTCTGCCAGACTGAAATCCATCACAATATCATGCGTGAAAAAATTATTGAGAGCGCAACCCGTTTTAGCCTGCATCAAGCCTGAAACCGATAAATAAATTCAGCCATTTCAACATGAAATGGCTGAATACGACCATCACCGATCTCATCTACGCGCTCCTTTGAACCCGTCATATTATTCAAAAAAAAACCGCTAACGCTTGTCGATTAACTCAAATGGTAATACTGTGTTTATATACAGTAAATCATGAGAGTTTATGATGAATTTTTTACGACCGACTGAGCTGCATGCCCTTTTCCATCTGCCTCTTTACCTGGAGCGAGTCCCGTGTGGCTCGCCCCTTCCGGCCTGCGGGGATATCGAGCAGCATCTCGATCTCAGCGAGTTGCTCGTCCGGCGGCCTGAAACCACCTGGTTTATTCGTGTCTGTGGAGAGTCAATGAAAGAAGCCGGCATTGATGATGGCGATCTGTTAGTCGTTGACAGCGCGTTAACCGCAGGTCATGGCGATATGGTGATTGTTGCGATCGAGGGTGAATTCGCGGTGAGAAAACTTCAGCTCAACCCCAGCGTTCAGTTTGTCGACCTGCGTGTTGATCAAAAAACTATAGCCATCGACGCCGAGCCGGATATTTTCGGCGTTGTTACGTTCACCATTAAAGCAATGGAACAATGAGGGCCGCGCCAGTGCAGAATAACTCGTCTTTTCAATCCCGTGACAGCGAGCATCTTCCCGATTTACCAGAGAATTTTAATCATCCGGCCCGACGGGAGCTGACTTTTCTTTTTTGTAAACTCAAGGACATCGTGACGACCAACCATGACTGTTATCTGGCGGCCTGTAATGGCGTCTATTGCATTATCGATCGCTACCGTCCTGCAATAGCGGGCAGTAAGGTACTTTTCGAACTGTCAGGGCGATATGACTGGGCGCAGGTTTATCGTAGCCCGGAGCGGCTCGTCACCGGCAGCGGGCACACGCTTGAAGGTAATTTGCTGGATGAGGTGACGATTATTGGCGTTGCGATCCGCGAGGTCATCCCCGCTCATCCTGCTTCATGTGCTTAAAATCAGAATGCGGCGGGTCGCGCCTGCATCCTGATCCTTTACAGAGCGGCCTGGCGTTATGCCGCTTTAATAAACGTTTTGATAACGTCCTGCCACGAGACGGTAGGCTGTGCGATCAGTTTGCTCAGCGTCCGGCTGTCATCGAACAGCGCGCCCTTCTCTGCGCCAGCGTCCGAATCAGCCAGGAGTTCGGCCAGGCCATCAGGCAGGCCAGCACCCTTCAGCGCGACGGCAAACTCTGCCGCAGGCAGATTGACATAATTGATCTCTTTATTGCTCTGGCGGGCAATCTCTGCGGTAAACTCTGCCAGCGTGTAAGCGTCGTCACCTGCCAGCTCAAAGGTTTTGTTTGCCACGTCACGGCCAATAAGCACCGCTACCGCCGCGCGGGCGTAATCCACACGGCTGGCGGACGCGATTTTTCCATCACCGGCAGCACCAATAAATGCACCGTGTGCGACAGCCGGCGCGATGCTCGCCGCATAGTTTTCGGTGTACCAGCCATTGCGCAAAATAGTGAAAGGCACGCCGGAGTCTTTCAATGCTTTTTCAGTAGCGCGATGTTCACCACCCAGCCCAAGCGGCGTGGTATCGGCATGAAGCAGGCTGGTATAGGCCAGTAGCTGCACCCCTGCCGCTTTCGCCGCGTCGATTACCGCCTGATGCTGCGGCACACGCGCTCCCGCTTCGCTGGATGAGATCAGCAGCACTTTTTCAGCACCACGAAACGCAGCCGGCAGCGTTTCGGGACGTGAATAATCTGCCTCACGCACCTGCACGCCAGTCGCGGCCAAATCGCGAGCCTTCTCCGGCGAACGTACGGCGGCAATGATTTCCGCCGCAGGGATATGTTTCAACAGCTCTTCAATCACTAAGCGGCCAAGCTGGCCCGTTGCGCCCGTTACAGCAATCATTTGTCCACTCCTGTTTTTCAAATAAGGGATACGTTTTCTGCTTTCAGAAAAGGATGCTAAGCCATATACTAACGAAAAGTAAGTACGCACAGGAATGTTAGTATGAAAAAAGATTCTGCCTGCCTGCCTGACGAAAAATTTCGTCGCGGTGAGCTTCTTGACGCCAACTGCCCCTCCCGCGAGATATTGCGGCGGCTTACCAGCCGCTGGAGCCTGCTGGTGCTGGTTGCGCTTGAGGACAATACGCTGCGCTTTAGCGAGTTAAGGCGTCACATCGGCGGCATCAGCGAGAGAATGCTGGCACAGACGCTGCGATATATGGAAGAGGATGGTTTTGTCGAACGTACCGCGCTGGACGTGGTGCCGCCGCATGTGGAATATCACCTGTCACCGCTCGGCGCAGACGTACGCGGACAGGTGGTAGGTCTTACTGACTGGATAGAAACCAACCTGCACCATATTCTGGATAAGCGTCGTCACACATCAACGTGATACGCGCCTGCCGGATGTGACATTTCATACGCCTCCGGCAACGGTGCTTTTTACTTTCTCACCTTACTCCACGGCCTTACCTGCACCAAAATCGATCGCCTGCACCCTTCTTGTGCTCATTTATAGTGCAAAACGCGTAATAAATCATCACCAGCGCTGATTTTAAAACCACTGAACGTTGGCACCTTCTTTGCAACTCATAAAATGGTACGCAATCCCATTTTATGAGACTTTCCAATGTCGATTCTTGAAACGACGGCCAATATTCTGAAGCTGATGGTGACGCTGCAAGGCGGCATCAAAATCAGCGATGTGATCCAGCACCTGGAGATGCCGAAAAGCACGGCTTCGCGGGTGATGAACCAGCTCGAATCTTACGGCTATGTGGAAAAGGACGCAGCCAGAGGCCTGTTTCTGCCCGGCCCGCTGCTTCTGTCCGCATCGCACCTGGCCAACCGTCAGGCGCCACTGAATGAGTTGGTGGACAATGCGCTACGCTCTCTGTGCGAACAGACTGGCTATACCGGCTACATTTCCATGCTGGATAACCAGGAGATCCTGGTGCTGCGGGTGATCCACGGCCGTCACTCGCTGCCCGCCGTCACCTGGCCCGGCTCGCGTTCTCCTGCGTGGGGAACCTCCACCGGCCGCGCGTTGCTGGCCCGTTTCAATCATGCGCAGCTTGACGCCTTTTTTGCCTCGCCGCTGATAGCGACGCAGATCGGCGGCACGTCGCACAATATCGCCAGCCTGTACGCTGCGGTAGAACGCTGCCGGGACAGCGGTTATGCCACGGCCATCAATGAATCCGTCTCTGATACCGCCTCGGTAAGCTGCGCGATTGGCGATCCCACCACCTTCGAAGCCGTGGCTTTTTGTCTCTCTTTTCCGCAAGCGCTGGCAACGCCAGAAGAGCTACAGCGTATTGCTGCCCTGCTAAAAGAAACCGCTCTGAACATTGCCCTGAAGACGGGTGACACGCTGGTAACACACCAGCTTTAATGTTGTTTCATTGCCAATACCAGGAGAATGACCTTGAGTAAAATTGCGCCTTCAGAAACACCGCGGCAGGATGTCACAGAGCATCCCCGCGTCTTCGAACCCGCTACGCTGCTGCTGCTGCTCGCGCTCAGCGTGTTCGGCGCTATTATCGGCGTGCAGCTTCTCACCACGCTTGGCGTGACGCCGAACACCTCGATTATCGGCGCGATGGTGGCGATGATCATCGCCCGTATCCCGCTGCAATCGTTCGCGCGCTTTCGCTCAATACATATCCAGAATCTTGCGCAAAGCGCCACGTCGGCGGCCACCTTTGGCGCGGCCAATTCGCTGCTGCTGCCCATTGCCATTCCGTGGCTGTTTGGCCGTCAGGACATGGTAATGCCCATGTTTATTGGCGTGTCGCTGGCGATGCTGCTGGACGGCTACATGCTTTACCGCCTGTTCAACACGCGCATATTCCCGGCGGAAGGCGCGTGGCCGCCGGGCGTGGCCGCAGCAGAATCCATTAAGGCCGGCGATCGGGGAGGAAAGCAAGCAGCGCTGCTGGGCATGGGTATTGTGATTGGCGCAATCGGTTCCTTTTTTAAATTTCCAATGGCCGCGCTGGGTACGGCGTTTATCGGCAATATCTGGGCGCTGGGAATGCTGGGCATCGGTTTCCTGCTGCGTGGCTACTCGCAGCCGGTTTTCGGCATTGATATCAACCAGCTCTATATTCCTCACGGCATGATGGCGGGCGCAGGCGTGGTCGCGCTTTTCCAGATAATCAGGCTAATCCGCACCAGTAATGAGGAGGGGACAACCGCCACGCAGCACGACAGCACGCTGCCGGAAAACCAGAGCACGCAAATCGGTAAGACGCTGCGCCTTGGCGCGCTGGGTTTTGTTGCCATCTCCGTTTTGATTGCGTTGAGCAGTGGCCTTTATGCGCATCTGACGCTACCGTGGCTGCTGGCCTTTATGGTCTACGCCGCTTTTGCCGCCTTCCTGCATCAGATGATCGTCGGACTGGCCGCGATGCATTCAGGCTGGTTCCCGGCGTTCGCCGTGGCACTGATTACCCTGCTGGTGGGTATTCTGATTGGCTTCCCGCCGGAAGCGCTGGCGATGCTGTGCGGCTTCTCCGCCGCCACCGGCCCGGCCTTTGCCGACATGGGTTACGATCTCAAAGCGGGCTGGATATTGCGTGGTAAAGGGGAATTCACCCGCCTTGAAGTCAGCGGCCGCCGCCAGCAGCTTCTGGCGGCGATGCTGGCCTTTGTGGTGGCGATCCCGGTCGTGCTGTTCATTTTCCGCGACTACTTTTCGCAGGGGCTGGTGCCGCCGGTCGCGAAGGTTTATGTGGCGGCGATCAACGCCGGCGTATCGATGGATATCGCCAAATCCTTGCTGATTTGGGCGATCCCCGGCGCGTTGATCCAGTTCATCGGCGGTCCGGGTCGTCAGATGGGCGTACTCCTCGCCACCGGCCTGTTGATTAACAATCCGCTGGCAGGCTGGGCGGTGCTGTTCGGTATTCTTATTCGCTACATCTGGATACGTCGCGGCGGCGAAGCCGCCCGTAATAATATGGAGGTGCTCGCCGCAGGCCTGATCGCAGGCGACGCCCTGTTCAGCTTCTTTAATTCAATTTTGCCCGGCGGCAAGAAATAACCACGCCAACATCAAGGGAAAATCATGAGCTTACAACAGACTTTGCAGGTATTCGAATTGCTGGACAGCGCCACCGCCAGCGGTGAAAAGGTCAGATCACTGCTGGCAGGCTATGCTGGCGTTGAGGTTACCGTTAAGGAAGTCCGCGGCCCGAAAGGCAAAACCGACTTCGTCAAAATTATGATCCCCGGCACCGCAGGCAAGCGTCAGGGCGGCACAACGCCCACTCTCGGCATCGTCGGGCGCCTCGGCGGTATCGGCGCGCGCCCCGGACGCATCGGGCTGGTGTCGGACGCCGACGGCGCGGTCGCGGCGGTTGCCAGCGCGCTGAAGCTGGCGGAAATGCAGCGCCAGGGCGACAGCCTGCCGGGCGACGTCATTGTCACCACGCATATCTGCCCGGATGCGCCAACGCGTCCGCACGATCCGGTTGATTTCATGGATTCACCGGTAGAAACAGAAGACATGAACGAGCAGGAAGTGTCGGATGAGATGGATGCGGTGCTGTCGATTGACACCACCAAAGGCAACCGGATTATCAATCACAAAGGCTTTGCGATTTCGCCAACGGTAAAAGAAGGCTACATCCTGCGCGTATCGGAAGATCTGCTGCGGGTGATGGAGATGACGACCGGGCAGTTGCCGGTCACCTTCCCCATCACCACCCAGGACATCACGCCTTACGGCAACGGCGTTTATCACCTGAACAGCATTCTGCAACCGTCGATTGCCACCCGCGCGCCGGTCGTCGGCGTGGCGATCACCGCCGTCAGCGCCGTGCCGGGCTGCGGCACGGGCGCCAGCCACGAAGTGGATATCGCGCTGGCCACCAAATTCGCCGTGGAAGTGGCAAAAGAGTTTACCCGCGGCACCTGTCAGTTCTATAACGCAGAGGAGTATCAGCGCCTGCTTGATCTGTACGGTTCGCTGGCACACCTGCAAAAACGTCAGCCGGAGGCATGAAAATGTCCGTAAGCAAAATAGGCACGCTGACCATCGGCCAGGCGCCGCGCAGCGATATCACCCCCATCCTTGAGGCGGCGCTGCCTGAGCATGTCACCTGCGTTCACGCCGGCGTACTGGATGGCCTGAGCGAGGAAGAGATTGCCGCACGATTTCCGGTGCAGCAGGGCCACGGCGTGCTGACGTCGCGCCTGCTCAACGGCAGTGCGGTCGTGATGGGGAAACCCGCTGTGGGCGCCGCGGTGCAGAAGAAGATTGACTGGCTGGCAGCCGAGGGCTGCCAGATTATCGCTCTGCTCTGTACCGGCGAGTTTCACGGCCTCAACTGCGACGGCGCCTGGCTGATTGAACCGGATCGTATCCTGCCGCCGACGCTGAACGCGCTGGTCGGCAACCGCCGCGCCGGGATCCTGGTGCCACTGGAGTCGCAGATCGCCAGCGAGTTGACCAAGTGGAAAGGCGCGGCGATCGCGCCGGTTTTTGCCGTCGCGTCGCCTTATACCGCCACCGAACAGCAGATCGCCGACGCCGCTCGTTCGTTGGAAGCCCAGGGTGCGGAGATCATCCTCACCGACTGCATGGGCTATACCGGCTGGCATCGGGAAATCTGTAGCCAGCATGTTGAACTGCCGGTGGTGCTGTCAAACCAGCTGCTGGCCGATCTGCTGCGTAATATGCTCTGAGGAGACATCATGAACTTACTGCTACTGAGCAACTCCGCGTCGCCCGGCGCAGCTTACCTGGAACATGCGGTGCCGGTTATTCGCCAGCATCTCGCACAGCGTCGCTCGGCCATTTTTATTCCCTTCGCGGGCGTGACTCAGAGTCGGGATGCGTATACCGATAAAGTGCGCCAGGCGCTGTCCGCGTTAAACCTCGACATCACCGGCGTGCATACGCTGGACGACGCGCCGTCGGCCATTGCGCAGACGGAGGTGATTATCGTAGGCGGCGGCAACACCTTTAACCTGCTGAAAACCTGCCGCGAGAAGGGACTGCTCGGCCCGATTGCCAGCGCGGTGAAAAAAGGCGCGCTCTACGTTGGCTGGAGCGCAGGCGCTAATCTTGCCTGCCCGACCATTCGTACCACCAACGATATGCCGATTGTCGATCCGGTCGGGCTGGACGCGCTCAATCTTTTTCCGCTGCAAATCAATCCGCACTTCACCAACGCGCTGCCTGCCGGGCATCAGGGCGAAACGCGCGAGCAGCGAATCCGCGAACTGCTGGCGGTGTCACCAGAGCTGGAGATTATCGGCCTGCCGGAAGGTAACTGGATTGAGGTGACAGACGGCGGCGCGCGCACCGGCGGGCCGCATTCCACGCTGGTGTTTAAAGCCAACAGCGAAGCCATCAGCCTGCCTTCGGGCCATCAACTGAGTTAACAGGAGGCACCATGCTGGGAATTATTCGTGTGCTGACGCACAGCGATCCGGAGTTCGTCAACGAACACGGCAGGCTGATCGCTGCGGCGTGGGGGATTGCGTCGGTCAGCCGCTGTATTGACGACCAGCCGCGCGGCATCTTTGATGCGCAGAGCGAAGCCGTGGCGGTGCCAAAGATCGTGGCGCTGGGCCGCGCGTTGGAAGCAGAAGGATGCCGCGCGCTGTTTCTCAGCTGCGCCGCCGATCCCGGCCTGCCCGAGTTGCGTCAGGCGGTCGCGATCCCGGTCGTCAGTGCGGGAAGCGCGTCGGCCAGCCTGGCGGCGGTGCTGAAGCGCCCGGTAGCGGTAATGGGCATCGGCGCCGATGCGCCAGCGCCGTTCAGAACGCTGCTGGGCGAAACGGTGCGTTATGCACGGCCTGAAGGCGTGCTGAACACTACCGATCTGCTGACGCCGCAGGGTCGCGAGGCGTCGCTGGCCTGCGCCGACGCGCTTTACCGTGAGGGCGCCGAGGTCATCGCGTTCTCCTGTACCGGCTTCTCCACCATCGCGCTGGCGGAGACGATCAACCAGAAGCTGGGGAAAATCGCGATTGATGCCGTCGGTGCAGCGGGGTTGTTTATCAGCCAGCTTGCGCCGCGTTAACGGCAAAAAAAAGGCCTTCATATGAAGGCCTTAATTTTTACCTGGTCGGCGCGGCGTCGGGGTACATCGCCAACAGGCGACGGGTGACGCCGTTAGTCCAGCCGAAGCCGTCCTGAAGCGGATATTCACCGCCGCCCGCCAGCACCGGCCCACGTCCGGCCACGTTATACTTCTCCACCATTTTGTGGTGCCGGTGATAGGTTGCGCCCACCACCTGAAGCCAGCGCGTGGCAATCTCTTTTGCCAACAGCTCTTCACCGTACTGGTTAAAGCCCTGAATCGCCATCCACTGCATCGGCGCCCAGCCGTTTGGGCGATCCCACTGCTCGCCGGTCTCTTCCACCGTACAAAGGATGCCGCCCGGCGCCAGTAAATGCGCACGAATCGCATCCGCCGTCTGGCTGGCCTGGATTTCGCTCGCCATTTCAACGTACAGCGGCGCAACCGAGGCGGCCGAGAAAGCGCCCTTCTCCCGCTCGCGCCAGTTATAGTCACGATAGAGACCCGCCTGGACATCCCACAGGTATTTATCCACCGCGGCGCGGCGGCGCGTCGCTTTTTCACGATACAGCCCGGCCGCATCATGATCGTGAGCGTTTTCGGAAAGCCGGGCAATGGTCATTTCCAGCTTGTAGAGAAACGCGTTCAGATCGATCGGCACAATGCTGGTGGTCTGAATGCTCTCCAGCCGACCCGGCTCGCTCAGCCAGCGCGAGGAGAAGTCCCAACCGGACGCCGCGCCCGCACGCAGATCGCGATAGACTTCGCTGGACGGACGCGCCGAATTGCGCGCGGTTTCCACATCCTCTATCCACGCCTCGTCACGCGGCGTATCGCGATCGTCCCAGTAGCGGTTGAGCACTTCACCGTCGGCCATCATCACCACGTGACGATAAGCTTCATTCGGCGTCAGCGCATCGGTGCCGTCCATCCAGAAAGCATATTCGCTTTTGAGCTGCTTTAAATAGCGCTGTGCTTTATCAACGCCATCTTTTTCAAACAGCTCGACCATCATGGCGAACACCGGCGGCTGCGAACGGCTCAGATAATAGGTGCGATTGCCGTTCGGGATGTGCCCGTAGGTGTCGATCATCCACGCAAAGTTGTCCGCCATGTTGGCCAGCAGATCGTGACGGCCGCTGGCGGCAAAACCCAGCATGCTGAAGTAGGAATCCCAGTAGTAGGTTTCGCCAAACCGGCCGCCCGGCACCACGTAAGGCTCCGGCAGCGGCAGCAGCGAAGAGAATTCCGAATGCTTTTCCGGCTGGCGTGTTAATACCGGCCAGAGAGAATCAATATGCTGTTCCATACTTTTTGCCGGATCGGAAACATAGCGGCTGTCGTGCACACGCGGCAGCTCAAAATTCTCCAGCACAAAGGTTAATAAATTAAAATCTTCACGCTCGCGCTGAATATAATAGCGATAAAGAATGCGTTCCGGCTCTGCTTTTGGCGCGCAGTCTGCAAACGTTTTGCTGTCGCTAAATATTTGCGACATTTGCACCGCTTCAAACAGATCCTGATAACGGTCTGAGGGCGTCAGAATATCCGATGCGGGCAGGCCGCGAATTGTCTCCGGCTGCGGCTCGACTGCGGCTTCCGGGCCAGACTCATAGTCGTGATACCAGGTTTCAAATTCAGTGTGATTTGGGTCAACAATCAGGTCGTTTTGATTAAAAGTGATAAAGCCTCCTGATGCCAATCTGAATCGACAGTGCGTTATGTGCTGTTTAAAGAAGCCGGTCATTATAATACGCACATAATACAACGCAACCCGCCCTGTTATTTCCACCCATAAAAGGATATTTCAAAAAATAAATACAACCGTTTGCGCGCACTATTTTGGGGATATATTTGACTTAATGTTCATTTTGTAAAGCCTGCTTGACGTTTATTTAAAATAATATTCAGAGCATTCCCGTTACGAATAATTCTCTTTATTATTTATCAGCAACATTTACTTAGCCTGCCGCGCTCATTAAGATTAAGCCAGACGCTTCGCACACACTGAGGAAATGCGGCAATCATGAGCGATGTTGAAAACCTGCACGCGATGGTTGTTTTCGCAAAGGTGGTGGAAACGCGCAGCTTCACCGACGCGGCAAAGGCGCTGGGCCTCTCCAAATCGGCAGTCAGCAAGGAGATCGCCGCGTTGGAAATCCGGCTTGGCGCAAAACTGCTTCAGCGCACCACCCGCCGTACAGAGGTGACCGGGGTCGGCATGACCTGGTATCAGTACTGTGCGCGCATTCTCAGCGAGGTCAAAAGCGCCGATCTGTTCATCCGTCAGTATCACGAGGAGCCTACCGGCAGCCTGCGCGTGGTGGCGCCCGTCACCTTTGGCTGTCAGTGTATTGTGCCGGTACTTAACCAGTTCGTCAGCGCCAACCTGCACGTCAGCGTGGATTTGGATCTTACCGATCGTCCGGTCAATCTGCTGGAAGACAACGTGGACGTGGCGATCGTTATCCGCCGCGATCTGCCTGAACACGACCACTATAAGCCGCTGGTGGATATCAGCTGGGGCCTGTACGCCGCCCCTGACTACCTTGCGCGCTTCCCGACCATCGGCAGGCCGGAAGAGTTAACGCGTCATGATTTTATTCTGTTTCGCGGGCCGGCTCATACCCTCTCTTTACCTTTTCGTCGCGATAAACAGCGGCGAAATATTGACGTTCGCAGCCGCTTTCGCGCCAACAACAGCATGGCGCTGGTAAATTCCGCCGTGGCGCAGACCGGTATTGCCTATCTTCCTGACTATGTGGCGCAGGAGGCGGTAAAAACGGGCGCGTTGAGCAGAGTGCTGCCGGAATGGGAAATGGATATCTATAAATCGTGGGTGCTATATAAGCACGAAAGCTACATTTCGCCGCGAGTGCGGTTGTTTATCGAGGCGCTTCAGCGAGCGGTACGGCAGGATTAAGCGGGCGGCAAGAATACCGCCCGGCAAACAGTATCAGTAGTAGTTACCGTGACGGTAATCCCAGGTGGTAAAGGTGTCAGACAGCATCGACATAATTTTATCGACATCCAGCCCTTTGCGGATCAGCACCGGACAAGGCGTGATATTGCGCTCGCCTTTCTGCTCCGGCACCAGTTTGCCGCTCTCATCCACCATCGCTACCATTACGCCCTGCTCGTAGCGGGTTTTATCAGTTTCGTTCGGCTGAATAGATTTCACGTAGTCATTGGCTTCAATAATCAGGTCAGCCTGCGATTCGATACGCTCGCCGATGCCTTCCACCAGGCCACGGTTGCCCTTGCCTGACGGGTTGGCCGAGCTGGCAAACGCGAATTTACCGTGATTTTCCCACAGCTCTTTCGCCAGTTTTTCGCCGGGGATGCCAAACTTGATCACAAAGCAGCTGGTCTGGCGGCCATCCATCATCAACGCTTTTGAACCGTCGTCCGGAATGCGCGCCACGGCCTCTTCTTTCCACGGCAGAATGCAGCCCAACAGCACGTCTTTGTCCCAGTGCTGCTGATAAAGCGATTCAATTTCCGGATTCAACTGCGCCAGCTCTTTCAGCTGCGTCAGCGAGCCACACAGCACCACGCCCGGCTTGTTGCGGTTACGCTGCTTGGCATCAAACTTGCGCTCCAGCCCTTTAGCGTCAGAGGTCATGATGATATAGCCGACCTTGGTCGGACAGACGATCATGCCGCCATCAGCAGAGAGAATGTTAACCGCTTCCGGCTGCAAGTCGCCGTTCCAGTGAATCGTTTTGTTGCTCATCATCGCACCTGCCTGGTTCAGAAAAGGAAAGTCGGTTGTCGTTGCGTTCAGCCGCAGCGAAACCTGTTGCTGACCATCCTAACGCAAGTGCAATATTACACAACAGTTGTGGCACAACCACCCTGATTGTTTCTGCTGAGAAACAGTAATTGACTGTTGCGCGTTTCTGTTCCGCGCAACAGATGAGCATCAGGCGGGGATCAGTTTTTCCGCTTTCAGCCGTTCAAAAAGATCGATAAAGGCATCGCGGGTGCACTGGTAGCCGGTGAAGCCCGCTTTACGGCTCTTGCTGATGTCGGTAAAGACCTCCATCGGTCGACCCAGATCGGCATCGGTGTGCCACCATGAAACCAGACGGCTGATGTCGGACTCTTTCAGGCCGAACTGCTGCGCAATCTTCTGCCACTGCGCGGACGCATCGTCCATTCGCCCTTCCAGCGACTGTACCTCGTCCGGAAACGGCGCGGCTTCGATGCCGAAGTAGTCGGCAATTTCGCCCCACATCCATTTCCAGCGGAAAACGTCGCCGTTAACCACATTGTAATCCTGATTTTGTGCGGAAGGCGTGGTCGCGGCCCATTCCAACTGCTGCGCCAGCACGCGCGCATCGGTCATGTCCGTTACGCCTTCCCACTGCGCTTTTGAACCAGGGAACACAAACGGCTGCCCGGTTTGTTTGCACAGGCTGGCATAGACCGCCAGCGTCTGCCCCATGTTCATCGCATTACCCAGCGCAAAGCCGATAATGGTGTGCGGACGATGCACGCTCCAGCTGTAGCCATACTTTTCTGCTCCGGCGAAGACTTCGTCTTCCTGGGCATAGTAAAAGTTGTCTACCGGCTGGCGTCCCTGCTCTTCGCGAAACGGCGTCAAAGGCACTTCGCCTTTACCATAGGCATCAAACGGGCCGAGATAGTGTTTCAGACCGGTGACCAGCGCAACGTGTCCGCCTTTCAGGCCGTCGCCCAGCGCGTCAATAACATGACGTACCATGGCACCATTGACGCGAATATTCTCTTTTTCGTTTTCCTGGCGCGCCCAGGCGCTGAAAAAGACCTTATCGACTTTCATCTCGTTGAGCGCCGACGCGACCGACGCAGCATCAGTCAAATCTGCCGTCAGCGCCTGACATCCTTCCGGCACGGCGGTGCGGCCGCGCGAAAGACCGAATACCTGCCAGCCGTCGTGGTTGAGTTTTTCTGCCAGCGCCGCGCCGATAACGCCGCTGACGCCAACAATAAGTGCGCGTGGTTGCATAATTTCTCTCCATTTCAAGTAACAGCACCAGTCTGGCAGAGAATAAAAGTCTTATCTGAGGTATAAATTCACATTATTTGTGAAAAAGAGTCATTAGTCATGCAGAGCCAGGACCGTTTGAAAGGCATTTCGCCCTTTGTCGCCACAGCCGAGCACGGCAGCTTTACCGCCGCCGCCGCGTATCTGCACCTGACGCCTTCCGCAGTCAGTAAAAGCATTGCGCGGCTGGAGGCGCGGCTCGGTTCACTGCTTTTTGAACGCACCACCCGCAGCCTGACGCTGACGGACGCGGGCCAGGCCTTCTACGAAACCTGCACGCGGGTGCTCAATGAGCTGCTGGAAGCGGAGTCGGTACTGGCGGCGCAGCGCACCATGCCGTCCGGCAGGCTGCGCATCGCCGTGCCTCATACTTTTGGCCGTATGCGCGTGATGCCGTTGCTTACCCCTTTTTGTCAGCAAAACCCGGATATCCAGCTCAATCTTGCCTTCTCGGATCGTTTTGTGGACGTGTTTGAAGAAGGCGTGGATATTGCGATACGCATCGGCGGCCCGACGGCGTATCCGCCTTCGCTGGCCTGGCGCTACCTCGGCGACGAGCAGCTGATTTTTTGCGCGGCGCCGCACTATCTGGCACAGCACGGCACGCCGCAGGATCTTGACGCCCTGAATGAACACCGGGCCATTGTTTACGATCGCGTGGACGGCAGCGCCAGTCCGTGGCGGCTGCCGCTGCCGGATGGGCGCACAGTAACGCGTAACGTTTCGCACCGCATGGCGCTGGGCGATGGCGAGGCGCAAATGATGGCCGTGTCCGCCGGACTTGGCGTGGCGCAAATGGCGACATGGATGATCGAGAAACAACTCCGGCGTGGCGAGCTGGTGCAGATCCTGCCGGAGCTGACGGTCAGCGGCCTGCCGCTGTGTCTGGTCTGGCCGCGCCGGAAACAACTGACGCCAAAAGTTAATGCGTTGCTGAACACGCTGGAAGCATTGCGAATCGCCTGATCCTGCTTGTCGCGCCTGTTCATTTGAACTAAAATAAACATCAAATGAACACGAGGAGGTTTTATGTCGCTCAGCGTTTTTACACCCGGCAGGCGTCATGCCGAAGGCTCGCTGCTGCTCTCGCTGAATCTGCCTGAGACGCTGCCGGAGGCGCACAGCCGCATCAGCGGCGGGCTGAGCGCGCAGATTTTGCGCCAGACGGCGTCGCTGTCGACGTTTGATGAGTCCTCGCTGCTGCGTATGTCTGGTATCGATCGCAACACCTACAGCCGCCGTCTGAAGAGTGAACAGGCCTTTTCGCCGGAGCAGAGCGGCAGAGTGTATATGATGATCCGCGTGCTCTCTGCCGCCGGTAAGCTGTTTAACGGCGATATGACCCGCGCCGCCGAGTGGCTTGATACGCCGGCGAAAGGGTTGGGCGGCAAAAAGCCGGCTGAATTTACCTCCACGCCGCCGGGCGCTGAAGCCGTGATCAACCTGATAGGGCAGATCGAGCACGGCGTCATCACCTGATGGCAACGGTGTCTTTTTATCGTCTGGTGAAATCGGCTTATGCGGATACCGCGTTTAACGGCTTTGGCGCACTGAACTACGGCGGCCGCTGGAATTCAATTGGGCATTCCTGCGTCTACCTCGCTTCCAGCCGCTCGCTGTGTGTGCTTGAGCTTCTGGTGCATTTGCGCATCAGCGATCTGGCCGGTCACTATTCGATGCTGTCGCTGAAGGTGCCGGAGAAGCTGGTTTCCGAACTGGATTTGAACGCGCTCCCTGCCGACTGGCAGCACGATCCCGCGCCGCTTTCAACCAGGGCAATTGGCGATGAGTGGTTAAACAGTCGCGATCAAGGGCTGGTGTTAAAAGTGCCGAGTACGATCACCGGCGACTGGAACGCGCTGTTCAATCCACTTCATCCTGATGCGGCAGCGGCGCTGGCAACGGTCTCCGTCGAACCCTTCTTTTTCGACCCGCGTTTTGCGCTGCAACAGGATAAAGAATGACGACAGCGCGCCTGCCCGGGGAATCAGGCAGGATCGTAAAAACGCAAAAAACGCCCTCCCTGGCGCGCGACGCTTTACTCTTCTTCCCGGGCTTCCCTTACTTCACCTCAATCAGCTTATCGATATCCACGCTGCCCTGCTGAGGCGTGCTTTTCCTGATTTTCGCCACGTCGGCGGCGCTCACCTGTTCTTTCGCCGTATTGCCCCAGCTGGTGCGGATCAGATTTACCACATCCGCCACCTGCTGATCGTTCAGCCGCCAGCCAAACGCGGGCATGGTAATCGATGACGGCGCGCCTTTCATCGCAGGCAGCGTCGCGCCGCTCAGTACAATGTGGATGAGCGATGTGGGATCGTCCGCCAGCACCACCGGATTGCCGCGCAGCGCCGGGAAGAAACGCTTGTAGCCGCTGCCGTCGGTTTTATGACAGGCGGCGCAGCTATCGACATACACCGACGCGCCCGCCCGGCTGTCGTCGCCCTGCCACAGCGCACGGGCCACCGCGTCATCCTCTGCAAAACCGGTTTGATTGGGATCGCGTGCCCCAAGCGATTTCAGATAGCGGGCAATCGCCGTCGCGTCCTCCGCACTCAGATGCTGAAGGCTGTGCTGCACGACATCGGTCATGCCGCCGAATACTGCGGTGCGATCGTTACGGCCGGTACGCAAAAACTCCACCAGCTCCGCTTCATGCCAGCGCCCCAGCCCGTCGCGGCTGTCGCCTCGCAGATTGCTGGCGATCCAGCCGTCAACCGGCGCGCTGCTGCCGGAAAGGTAGTCGCTTCCTTCGCGGTCATTGAGCGCTTTTTCCTGCATGGTGAGGCTGCGCGGCGTATGACAGGCGCCGCAGTGTCCCAGCCCCTCAACCAGATACTGGCCACGCGCCAGCACCGCGTCTTCTCCCTCAACGGGCTGGAAGGCGTTGACGTCCGGCGCGAACAGACCGCGCCAGATAGCCAGCGGCCAGCGCATTGAGAGCGGCCACGGAATATCGCTCTGCTGATTTTCCTGCTCTACCGGCGCAACGCCGTGCATAAAATAAGCATACAGCGCGCGCATATCCTCATCGCTGACTACCGCATAAGAGGGATAGGGCATGGCCGGATAGAGCGTGTCGCCGTTTTTCGCCACGCCGTGGCGCACCGCACGCTGGAAGTCGTCGTAGCTGTAGTCGCCGATGCCGGTTTTGTTGTCCGGCGTGATATTGGTCGAGTAAATATTGCCAATGGGCGTCGCCATCGACAGGCCGCCCGCAAAAGGCTTGCCGCCCATTTTCGTGTGGCAGGCCACGCAGTCGCCCGCGCGCGCCAGATATTCACCGCGGCTGATGAGATCCGCGCCGCTCTCGTCCGCCAGCGCGCCGAAGGTAGTTATGCCCAGCACGAGAGCCAGAAGTCGCTTTTTCATGTGATCGCCTTATGCCTGAACCAGCGGGCCGGGGTTTTTAAGATACTGCTCGCGGATGGCCTTTGCCGACCAGTACGTCAGCGCGGCCACCATGCCGGTTGGGTTATAGCCCAACCCCTGCGGAAAGGCCGACGCGCCGGGCACAAAGACATTCGGCACGTCCCAGCTTTGCAGATAGCGGTTTACCGCACTGGTTTGCGGATCTTCGCCCATGATCGCCCCGCCATTCATGTGCGTGGTCTGATAAGTGGTGGTGTCGAAATGGGTTCCCGGCTTTTTCGGCGAGCCGCTGATCAGCACAGGATTCATCGCTTCGGCGATGTTGTGCATACGATCGTGCATAAATTGCGACATAGTGACGTCGTTTTCCTGCCAGTCGAAGGTCATACGCAACAGCGGCTGCCCGAAGGCATCCTTGTAATTAGGATCAAGATCGAGATAGTTGTTGCGATAGGACTGGTGCGCGCCGTGGGCATCCATCGAAACGTGATGGGTGTAGTGATCGGCCACCGCCGCTTTCCACTTACTGCCCCAGTTCGGCGTGCCCGGCGGCGTCGGCAGGCCGGAGATGGGCTTGACGCCCGCCTGATTCACCCAGAAAGGCGAGCCGCCGACGAAGCCGTACTTGCCGTGATCGAAATTGTCGGCATTAAAATCGTCCACGCCAACGCCCGCGCCGCCTGCCCCGATGAAGTTATTGGTAAACACGTCTTTATTAAAAAACGCCTTAATGGTGGAGATGTTCTGGTAGGCGAAGTTGCGCCCGACGGTACCCTGGTTGGTCACCGGATCGTAAGGCTTGCCGATGCCGGAGAGCAGCATCAGATGCACATTGTGGAACTGAAAAGCGGAGAGGATCACCAGATCGGCGGGCTGCTCAATTTCTCTTCCCAGCGCATCCACATAGGTGACGCCGGTGGCGCGTTTCTTGTCGGCAGTGAGATTCACGCGCAGCACGTTGGCGTTTTCGCGCAGCTCGAATTTTGTCTCCTGGCGCAGCGCGGGCAGAATATTCACGTTCGGCGAAGCCTTTGAATACATATAGCAGGCATAGCCGCTACAGTAGCCGCAGAAGTTGCACGGCCCCATCTGCGCGCCGTAAGTGTTGGTATACGGGCCGGAAGTATTGGCCGAGGGCAAATCGTAGGGATGATAGCCCACCGCTTCCGCCGCGCGGGCAAACAGCTGCGCAGAGAACGTTCGCTTCTGCGCAGGCAGCGGGAAATTATCTGAGCGATCCGGCGCGAAAGGATTTCCTTTGCCCTTGCCGATCACCTTGCCTTTTACGCTCCACGCCGAACCGGAGGTGCCGAACACCTTTTCGGCCTTGTCGAAAAAAGGCTCCAGCTCGTCATAGCTGACGCCAAAATCCTGAATGGTCATCCCTTCCGGAATGAATTTTTTGCCGTAGCGCTCTTCGTAATGGCTGCGCAGTCGCAGCTCGATCGGATCGACGCGAAAATGCACGCCGGACCAGTGCAGGCCCGCGCCGCCGGTGCCGGTGCCCGGCAGGAACGCGGCAAGCTGGCGGTAGGGCTGAGCGGTTTGCGCCGCGTTATGACGAATGGTCACGGTGCTTTTGGAGAGATCCTGAAACAGCTTTTTGCGGATATTGTAGGTGAGTTCGTCAATAACCTGCGGATACGCGCCGTCAGGCCAGGTATCGCGATGCGGGCCGCGCTCCAGCGCCACCACGTTCAGTCCGGCTTCGGTCAGCTCCTTCGCCATAATCGAACCCGCCCAGCCAAAACCGACAATCACCGCGTCCGCTTTTTTCATTTCAGTCGCCATGATTATGTTCTCTCTCCGCGAAGGGATACCGGCGGTAACGGATAGCGCTCGCCGCGTTCCACCCAGTCCATAAAATCTGCGCGCGCACCGGGAAAGTTAATCAGCCGCCAGCCAACCATGCCCTGGTTGCCGCCGTGGATCGGATCGCTGAAGAAGCCTTCGCGGGTGTTTTGCAGCAGGAAGGTGAAAAAAACCTGCGCGGGGATCTGCCGGAACGCAACGCTACCCGCTTCGAAAGCCTGAAGCAGCGCATCCTGCTGGTCATCGTTCAGTTTTGCGAAGGCTTTGCCGTGCTGCGCCTTTGCCACCTCATCCGCATCGGCGAGGCCCAGCCGGTACACCTGACGCGGCACCAGCGGAAGCTGATAGCCGAGCAGCTTATCGGCATCGGGATGAAACGGTCCCTGCATATACCAGTTGGCGCCGGTGGCGTAAGGCGTATTCATCTGGCGGTCGATATACTCCGGCACGCCCGCTTCACGGGCGCCGGGGCCGCGTTCATCGGCGGGGATCAGGCGCGCCACGGCGGCTTGCAGAAACGCATACTCTTCCGGGGTAAACCATGTGGGCTGATAATCGCGCGCTTTTTGCGGGCCTGACGGTGCGGCGGTGGCAGGCGCCGGTGAGGCCAGCGCGCCGAGGCCGCTACTGCCAATCGCCACGGCGGGCGCCAGAGTAATAGTTTTAAGCAGAAAGTCCCGACGGGAACTGCCTCTGTTTTCGTTTGACATGACATTGCCTTATAACGCGTCGCCTTGATGGCGATCATGTTTATCGACCCGCCATCCACCGTGCTCAAAAGTGCGTCAGCGCCAGGTGAATGTTATCGGTAACAAAGCCGCATATTTTAACAGGTCTTAAGCAAAAATTTATTGTCATGAAACAAAAAAGCACAGATTAATTAACATCACGCACAAATCAGGTCGGGAAACGCTGCCGCCAGCGCAACCGGCGGCCCGGGCATTTACTCAGGCGGCCCGGCAGCGATCGGCATTGAGGCGTTGCCATCGGCGCCGTCCGGAAGAATCAGGCCAGCGGCTCCTCCAGCGCGCACAGGCGGATTGAAGACTTTCAGCCGCGTTTCCGCTGGCTGTGGTCGCCCGAAGTAGTAGCCCTGAAACAGCGTGCAGCCCTCGATTTTAAGCTGTTCAAACTGCTGGTCGTTCTCCACGCCTTCTGCGGTTATCTGAATATCCAGACTGCGGCTCATTCCGGTAATGGCTCTGATGATCGCCAGCGATTCACGGCTTTCGGTCATATCACTGATAAAGGATTTATCAATTTTGATTTTGTCGAAGGGAAACGACCTCAGGTAGCTCAGTGACGAATAACCGGTGCCAAAATCATCAAGTGCGATACGCACGCCCAGCGCCTTCAGCTTTTGCAGCGTGCGGATATTTGTCAGCGCATTATCCAGCAGCACCGACTCGGTGATCTCCACTTCAAGGCGATGCGCCGCAAGGCCCGACTCTTTCAACGCGGCTTCCACCACCGAAACCAGCGCGCTGTTTTTAAACTGCAACGGAGAAAGGTTCACCGCCACGCTCTCGCCGCCTGGCCAGGTGGCGGCCTCGCGGCATGCTTCGTACAGCGCGTAAGCTCCCAGCGAGTGGATCAGACCGGTTTCCTCCGCGACAGGAATAAAATCAAGCGGCATAATCAACCCACGAGAAGGATGATGCCAGCGCATCAGCGCCTCGTAGCCCACGATCTCATGCCCGTTTTCATTGGTGATGGGCTGATAATAGAGCCTGAGGTGACGCCGGGTTATCGCTTCGCGCAGATCGTTTTCAATCATCCGCCGCTTGCTCGCCGCTTCACCCATTTCCGATGAGAAATGCTCGAAGCGATCGCGTCCATTACGCTTCGCTTCGTAAAGCGCCATATCCGCACAGCGCAGGAGCTGATCGGCCGTGGACAGATCCTGATCGGAAATCGCGATGCCGACGCTCAGTCCAACCGACAGGTTGTGTCCGTCAACGTTGAAAACGGGCCGGGTCACATCGATAAGCCGACGCGCCACCGCTTCCGCCTCGTTTAACTGCATGATACCCGGCAGCACAATAGAGAATTCGTCGCCGCCGTTGCGCGCCAGCGTATCCTGTCCGCGCAGCACGCTGCTCAGCCGTCGGGCCACCATGCGCAGCAGTTCATCGCCAACCTGATGACCCAGCGCGTCATTGACGTTTTTGAAATTATCCAGATCCAGACAGAGCGTGGCGGTGCGTTTCCCCACGTCACGATCGGCGCGCAGCGCCTCGTGCAGGCGCTGGCTGAACAGCACGCGGTTAGGCAGGCTGGTGAGATTGTCATGATGCGCCATATGGTGAATGCGCGCATCGGCGGCGCGCTGGTCGGTAACGTCATCGGCGATCAACAGCACGTAATTGGTACGCGCATCGCTGCCGCGCACGATGGAGGCCGAGGCGCTGATAATCCTGTCGCCAGAGCGCGTCGGCAGCATCTGCTCATTCTTATGCAGTCCTTCATTGCGCTGCGCCGCGCGCGAGAGCTGTGAGAAGTACTCACACATCTCAGGATCCACGCAGTCAGCAAGCTGGCAGCCCGCTATCTCTTGCTGAGTAATGCCCAGCAGCTGCTCCGCTTTGTTGTTGATGAGCAGGATCTCACGCGACACCAAGTCCTCCACCATCACGCAGGAGGGAATATTGGCGATAATGGTGTCGAGAAACTTCGACAGTGACGCCATTTTAACGCTGTTCTGCTCGGCGAGATCTTTTGCGTGCAGGATCTGCTGTTCGTACTCGCGCATTTCGGTACAGTCGCGGGTGATTTTTGAGAAGCCGATCAGCATGCGGGCTTCATTGTAAATCGGCTCAATCATCACGTGCGCCCAGAACGCGCTGCCATCCTTACGATAGCGCCAGCCCTGATCCTCAAAGCGGCCGCGGGTCTTCGCCATTTTCAGGTTGCTGTCCGGGATCTGCGCCAGCCTGTCCTGTGCGCTATAGAAACAGGAGAAGTGTTGGCCTACGATCTCATCGGCGGTATACCCTTTGGCGCGCCGCGCGCCCGCGTTCCAGTTCACCACCCGGCCATTAATATCAAGCATATAAATGGCGTAGTCGGTTACGCCTTCCACCAGCAGACGAAACTTCTGCTCCTGCGCACGCTGTTCTGCCAGCGCTTCTCGCTGTTCGGTACAGTCGCGGGTAATTTTGGCGAAGCCAATCAGCGTGCCGTCGTCGTCGCGGATGGCATCAATCACCGCATGCGCCCAAAACGCGCTGCCGTCTTTGCGGTAGCGCCAGCCTTCCACGTCGTAGCGGCCGGTTTCGCGGGCAATCGCCAGACCGCGCTGCGGCAGGCCTTTTTCGCGATCTTCCTCGCTGTAAAAAAGAGAAAAGTTTTTGCCGATAACCTCATGCGGCAGATAGCCTTTGGCGCGCTGCGCGCCGGCGTTCCAGTTCGCCACGGTGCCGTCGGGTTCAAGCATATAGATTGCGTAGTCAATCACACCTTGTACCAGCAGGCGGTACATCACATCGTTGTTCTCAATCATTTTTTTCGCCTGGAGCAGAATGGTGGTGCTGTTTTAAAAATTTTTGCACCTGCTTTACGCTGAAATAACGCTGCTTTCAGCCAGGGGACAGGTTGTAATGCAGCAACCTGTCTCCGTTTTATCGGCATAACGAAAAAAACATTCAGAAGAGTTTTTACATCGGGGGAGCGCTGGAGAGGAAAGAGCCGGGCGCCGCCGTGGGCAGCACCCGGAGGCGGCCTTACTTAACGTATTTTTCTAACGCGGCAAAGACCTTTTCCACCGCGCAGGCACCGGGATCTTTAACCCCGGTCAGACTCTCCTGATTCAGATAGGAGGAGCGGCCCGCCTGCGCCGAGGTCATCTGCGCGGTGGCATCGGCGCCTTTTTTTGCCGCCGCCGCCGCGCTGGCCAGATCCTGCCCGGCCACCAGCGCTTCAAAGGCCGGATGCAGCGCATCAATCATCGTGCGGTGGCCCGGACGCGCGCCGCCATAGTGCTGCATGCGATCCAGCCCCCACGCCAGCGATTCGGCCAGCGGCTTGCCCTCTTCCACTTTCTGCCCCGCCGAGGTAAACATAATCGACATCAGCACGCCGCTGGAGCCGCCCATCACCACCGCCAGCTGTTCGCCGATCAGCGTCAGCAGGCTGGCTGTATCGTTCAGCGGCAGTTTTTTCGCCCGGAGTTCGGCCAGCACCTTGCCCGCCCCGGCCGCAAAGGTTGAACCGGTGTCGCCGTCGCCCACTCTGGCATCCAGCTGGTTCAGTTCGCTTTCAAGGTCAACCAACGTCTGACAGATGGTTTCGACTATCTGCGCCACCTGCGCGTTATCAGACGGCGTAACCGCCTGCTGAAGCGCCACCTTCTCTCCGGCGACCGGTTTCAGTGCCTGCACGCTGGCGAGCGGCTGCCAGCCCGCCGCTTCAACCGGCGCCTGAAGCGCTTCTTCAAAAGCAGGCGTCAGCAGCAGCGTGGAGAGCGAAAAGCCTTTCATGTCCAGCGCGCTGACCAGGGTGGCCGGGCCGACAAGGTACTTCACGTTTTTTCCCAGCGGCGAACGCAGCGTTTCACGGGTGAGCACCGCCATCTCCAGCGCGGAGAAGCCGCCCAGGTTATTCACCAGCAGCGCCACGCTTTTGCCTTCTTTATTATGCGCGGCCAGCTTTTCCGCCAGCGTGGCGACAATGTCAACGCTGTTTTGCGTCGCCAGCGTGGAGGCACCCGGCTCGCCGTGAATGCCCATGCCCAGTTCGCTGTGGCCCGCCTTTACGCGATCGTCACGCGCTTCGCCGGGCACGTGGCAGGTGGAGAAGGCCAGTCCGATGCTGGCCGTGGCACGGATCGCCTCGTTGGCCAGGGCCGTCACCGCCTCCAGCGATTTCCCCTGCTCTGCCGCATAGCCCGCCACTTTGTGCACCAGCGCCGTTCCTGCGATGCCGCGCGGCTGCGGATTATCCGGCAGCGCAATATCATCGGTCACCATCACCAGCTCGACCTTCAGGTCGCGCGCTCTGGCTTTTTCCGCCGCCAGGCCAAAGTTCAGCCGGTCGCCGGTGTAGTTTTTCACCACCAGCAGGCAGCCTTTCTCACCGGTGACGTTCACGATGGCCGCCAGCACCGCTTCCACGCTGGGCGAGGCAAAAACGTCGCCACAGACCGCGGCGGTCAGCATCCCTTTGCCGACAAAACCAACGTGCGCCGGCTCGTGGCCGGAGCCGCCGCCGGAGATCACCGCCACGCGCGATTTGTCCCAGTCATTGCGCACCACCACGCGAATATCCGCGCCTGCATCCAGCAGGCTGGTATTGTGATAACGATTGCTGAGCAGCGTCCCTTCAATGGCTTCGTTGACGAGATCGCTTTTCTTATTCATAAAAAACTGGCTCATAACGCTTTCCTCTGTCCTGATGTTGTCGGATCAAATGATTTCAAGCGTTTAACTGTAGCCGATCTCTGAACCCTCAGCGAAAGACGCTGATCGCCTCCACCAGCCTTGTTGCCTGTCGCGCCATGCGGCCGGAAGCCTGCGCGCCCTCTTCCACCCTGGCGGCGTTCTGGTGAGTGATGCTATCCAGTTCCTCAACCGCCAGGCTGATTTCACTCAGCGCCGACGCCTGCTCGGCGGTGGCGGCGCCGATTTGCGAAATCATCGAGGTGACGTTCTGTACCTGAGAAACGATGCTCTCCATGGTTTGGCCGGTATCGAAGGCGTGCACGCTACCCGATTCCACTTTCGCCACGCTGTTTTCAACCAGCGATTTGATTTCGCTGGCGGCTTTTGCGCTGCGCTGCGCCAGACTGCGCACCTCACCGGCCACAACCGCGAACCCTTTGCCCTGCTCGCCCGCGCGGGCAGCCTCGACGGCGGCGTTGAGCGCCAGAATGTTGGTCTGGAACGCGATGCCGTCAATCACGCTGGTGATGCTGGCGATCTTTTTTGAACTGTCGGCGATGCCGGACATGACGTTAACCATATCTTTCATCGCCACGCCGCCCTGCGTCGCGACGTCACGCGTCTCTTTCGACAGGGCGTTGGCCTGCTGCGCCGTCCCGGCATTGCTTTTCACCGTGGCGGTCATCTCATTCATGGTGGCGGCGGTTTGCTGCACGTTGGCGGCAGCCTGTTCGGTGCGGCGACTGAGATCCTGATTACTCTGCGCTATCGCATCGCTGGCGCTGAGCACGTTAACCGCCTGCCCGCTAACGTCATCCACCAGCCAGCGGAACATCAGCCCTAACTGGCCAATAGCGCGCAGCGTCGTACCCACCTCATCGACCCGATCCATCTGCTCAACATTATGCGTTGCGCCGGTGGCGACCTTCAGCGCCTGCTTGCAGAGACGCTCGACCGGCCGGGAGATCTGCTGCTCCAGCCAGGCGGAAGCGAGAAACAGCAGCAGCGTCATGATGGCGGTGAAGATCGCCAGCGGCTGAGCCGCTAATCCTGACGCCCAACCAGCACCCGCGCTCAGCGGCAGAAGCGTCATCAGCGCGCTGCGGATGCGCCAGCGCAACGGCAGCGTTTTGAACAGGCTGCGCCAGCGCATCAGGCCGGTGCGCACCATCACGCCCTTATGGAAGCGCCAGCTCTTACGCTTACCTTCACGGATCGCCCGATAGCACTGCTCCGCCTGCTGAATTTCCGCATCGTCCGGCCGCGTGCGCACCGACATATAGCCCTGAATTGTGCCGTTGCGCACCACCGGGATCGCGTTGGCCCTTACCCAATAGAAGTCGCCATTTTTACAGCGATTTTTCACCAGCGCCGTCCAGGGCTCGCCCTGCTTCAGCGTGGCCCACATATCAGCGAAGGCTTCGGCGGGCATATCAGGATGACGCACCAGATTGTGCGCCTGACCGGCGATCTCTTCAGGCGTAAAACCACTTACCTCAATAAAGGCGTCATTGGCGTAGGTAATGTGTCCGGCGGCGTCGGTGGTTGACATCAGGGTAGCCGTATCATTAAACGGATGCTCCTGCTGAGTGACAGGCAGATTTGTGCGCATGGAAACGTATCCTGGAGGCGAGAGTCAAAAAAAGGAATGAATGTTTATCTCTTTTTATGGTTTTCGGCGGAAAGCATGCCGCCTTTAATCGCATTTGAAAAAAATGTGACAGAGATAAAAGCATGGAAAATGCGGAGAGCGGCGGAGGTGACGCTGAAAAAGACCCTGCAACTGCTAAGTCTTTATTATGAAGAGAGATTGTAGAGTCGGTGAGATACCGCTTTACCAGAGCGGGCCGCCGTTGCGGCCCGCCGTCGATTAGCTTGAGGAGGCTAAACGCTTAATTTTTGACTCGTAGGCAACGGCCTGCTGCGCATCGAACTGGTTTTCCCATTTCGCAATAACCAGCACGGCCAGCGCATTACCCACCACGTTCAGCGCGGTGCGCGCCATGTCCATGATACGGTCAACGCCGGCGATAAACGCCAGACCTTCCAGCGGAATGCCCACACTACCAAGCGTCGCCAGCAGCACCACAAAGGAGACGCCCGGTACACCCGCAATACCTTTTGAGGTAACCATCAGCGTCAGCACCAGCACGATTTCCTGACCAATCGACAAATTAATGCCGTAAAGCTGAGCAATAAAGATCGCCGCGATGCTTTGATAAAGCGTGGAGCCGTCAAGGTTAAAGGAGTAGCCGGTCGGCACCACAAAGCTGGTAATCGACTTGGGCGCGCCGTAGGCCTCCATCTTTTCCATAATGCGCGGCAGCACGGTTTCAGAGCTGGACGTGGAATATGACAGGATCAGCTCGTCCTTCAGGATGCGCATCAGCGTGGTGATGCGCAGCTTGCAAAGGCGGGCAACCGTACCCAGCACGACGAAGGCAAAGAACAAAATCGCGGCGTAAACCAGGATCACCAGCTTGGCCAACGGCCACAGCGAGGCGAAACCAAAGTTGGCAATGGTAACCGAAATCAGCGCGAACACGCCGATCGGCGCGTAGCGCATAATCATATGCGTTACTTTAAACATGGTTTCTGAGGTTGAGCGGAATACCTTCAGCAGCGGATCGCGGTGTTCTGCGGGCAGAGAAGAGAGACCCAGGCCAAACAGCACCGAGAAGAAGATAATCGGCAGCATGTCGCCTTTGGCTATCGCGGCAAAAATATTCTGCGGGATCAGCGAAAGGATGGTGGTCACCAGACTGTGCGGTCCACCCTGTACCTGTGCGGTTGTCGCTTCATACTTAGAGATGTCCACCGTTGCCAGCGTCGACATATCAATGCCGTAGCCAGGTTCAAACACGTTCGCCAGGGTAATCCCTACCACGATGGCAATGGTGGTAATCACTTCAAAATAGACGATGGTTTTTACGCCAATGCGTCCCAGTTTTTTTGCATCGCCGACGCCCGCGATACCGACAATCAGCGTGGAGATCACGATAGGTACGACGATCATTTTGATCAGATGAATAAAGATGTCGCCAGCCGGGGTGAGAATGTTGGCAATCAACCATTCACGGTTTTCCTGCTGGTTATGCAATATGGCTCCGACGATGATTCCCAGTACCAGTGCCGTCAATATTTGCCAGGCAAGGCTGAATTTAGCAGCTTTCATATCTTATTTTCCTTAACACAACCCGCTTGCTGCATCTGTTATGCAGCAGAATTACGCTCAAGGGAGGCAGCGCCGAAATCGGCTAATTCACGGATAATGGATGGTTTGTGCCTTTTTACAGGCGCGTAATCAGTACCATTTTCACTGGCATAAATGCAACCCCGCGTGAAATACGGTTACTTTATCACCAATTAACAGCGTAAAGCTCTGTCAGGAGGCCGGGCATTTAACACGTTGTTATAATTAGTAATATTCCGCCGCGTAAAGCGCATAGCTATGCAGTACCAGCGTTTACTTAATCGTTTCTGTTCAGTTCAACTGCCGTAATTTTGTTCGCTAATAACGACAGAAGGCGCTTATGTGGCGCCTTTTTCACTAAAGTTCCACATGCGTTTCGTTCCTGTTTCATTACATGCAGTTATGGCGTGATCTGTCGCGCAAAAAGCAAACAAAGCGGATCAGCAGGCTTCATTCAACCTTTGATTGACATACTATTAACATCTTCAAGGAGATTAGCCATGAGCCAACTACACAGACACCCTGTTCCTGCCGCCATTGCGGAAAACGCCCTGATTAACGCTCAGCAGTATCAGTCCATGTATCAGCTCTCTGTCCAGGATCCGGACGCGTTCTGGGGTGAGCAGGGGCAGATTCTCGACTGGATTAAGCCTTATACAACGGTAAAAAATACTTCATTCGCGCCGGGCAATATCGATATCCGTTGGTATGAAGACGGCACGCTGAATCTGGCGGCGAACTGCCTTGACCGCCATCTGCACAGCCGTGGCGATCATCCAGCCATTATCTGGGAAGGCGATAACGCCAGCGAAAGCAAAACGCTGACCTTTCGCGAACTGCACCGTGAAGTGTGCCGCTTTGCTAACTCACTGAAAGAGCTGGGCGTCAATAAAGGCGACGTGGTCGCTATCTATATGCCAATGGTGCCGGAAGCCGCGGTCGCCATGCTTGCCTGTGCGCGCATCGGCGCTGTCCACTCGGTGATTTTTGGCGGTTTCTCCCCCGAAGCCGTCGCCGGTCGCATTATTGATTCCAACAGTAAGCTGGTGGTCACCGCCGACGAAGGCATTCGCGCGGGCCGCACCATACCGCTGAAAAAAAACGTCGACGATGCGTTAGCCAATCCTAAAGTCACCTCGGTCACTAACGTGGTCGTATTCCGCCGCACCGGTAACGATATCGCCTGGGAAAACGGCCGTGACATCTGGTGGCACGAGCTGGTTAACAGCGCCAGCGCGCATCATCAGCCGGAAGAGATGAACGCGGAAGATCCGCTTTTTATCCTCTATACCTCCGGCTCCACCGGTAAGCCAAAGGGCGTGCTGCATACCACCGGCGGTTATCTTGTCTACGCTGCCACCACCTTCAAATACGTGTTTGATTACCACCCGGAAGACGTTTACTGGTGTACCGCCGACGTGGGCTGGATCACCGGCCACAGCTATCTGCTTTACGGGCCGCTGGCCTGCGGCGCCACCACGCTGATGTTCGAAGGCGTGCCCAACTGGCCGACGCCGAGCCGCATGGCGGAAGTGGTGGATAAACACAAGGTGACGCTGCTCTATACCGCACCGACGGCCATTCGCGCGCTGATGGCGGAAGGCGATAAAGCCATTGCCGGCACCGATCGCTCCAGCCTGCGCATCATGGGCTCGGTCGGCGAGCCGATCAACCCGGAAGCCTGGGAGTGGTATTACAACAAAATTGGCAATGGCCGCTGTCCGATTGTCGATACCTGGTGGCAAACGGAAACCGGCGGTTTCATGATCACCCCGCTGCCGGGGGCTACCGAACTGAAAGCAGGCTCGGCAACCAAACCGTTTTTTGGCGTTCAGCCTGCGCTGGTCGATAACGAAGGCAACGCGCTGGAAGGAGCCTGCGAAGGCAACCTGGTGATTGTCGACGCCTGGCCCGGCCAGGCGCGTACGCTGTTCGGCGACCACGATCGCTTTGAACAAACCTACTTCTCCACCTTCAAAAATATGTATTTCAGCGGCGACGGTGCGCGACGCGACGAGGACGGCTATTACTGGATAACCGGCCGCGTTGATGACGTGTTGAACGTCTCCGGCCATCGCCTCGGCACAGCGGAAATCGAATCGGCGCTGGTATCACACCCGAAAATTGCCGAAGCCGCCGTGGTCGGTATACCGCACGGCATCAAGGGCCAGGCGATTTACGCGTATATCACCCTCAACAGCGGCGAAGAGCCGTCACCGGAACTGTACGCTGAGGTGCGCAACTGGGTACGCAAAGAGATTGGCCCGATTGCCACGCCGGACGTGCTGCACTGGACCGACTCGCTGCCGAAAACCCGCTCCGGCAAAATCATGCGCCGTATTCTGCGTAAAATCGCGGCGGGGGATACCAGTAATCTGGGCGACACCTCAACGCTTGCCGATCCGGGCGTGGTCGAAAAGCTGCTTGAGGAGAAGCAGGCCATATTGATGCCGTAATTCGTTTTATTTACCCGGCGGGCAGCGTAATAACGCTGCCTTTTATTAACGTACTCTTTAATAACAATAAATGACCCTACCGGCGTTACCGGCGCGTGCACTCTTTCTGCCCGCGTTCCGTCGCCTCTGCGCGACGGCCGGCGCCGCATAAATAACCTCTGGAGACCTGTGATGAATGACGATATTTATCAACGGATAGAAAAGAGCGCCCGCTTCAGACAACTGGTGAAAAAACGCCAGACGTTTGCCGCTTTTCTCTCCGCCATCGTGCTTATTCTCTACGTAGGCTTTATTTTGCTGATCGCTTTCGCGCCAGGCTGGCTGGGCACGCCGCTGTATGACGGCACCAACGTCACCCGCGGCATTCCCATCGGCGTGGGTCTGATCGTCATCTCTTTTTTATTAACCGGCGTCTACGTGCGCCGCGCCAACGGCGAGTTTGACCGCCTCACTCGCGAACTGCTGAAAGAGGTGAAAGGATGAAACTCCGTCTTCTGACCACCGGTTTTGCCACGCTGCTGCCCTTTTCGGCACTGGCCGCCGACGCCATTAACGGCGCAGTGCAGCGGCAGCCCACAAACGTTGAAGCGATTGTGATGTTTATCATTTTTGTCGCCGCCACGCTGGGCATTACCTGGTGGGCGTCGAAGCGAACCCGTTCGCGCAGCGACTATTACACCGCAGGCGGCAACATTACCGGCTTTCAGAATGGACTGGCGATGGCGGGCGACTTTATGTCTGCCGCCTCGTTTCTGGGGATATCGGCGCTGGTCTATACCTCCGGCTACGACGGGCTGATCTACTCGCTCGGCTTCCTGGTCGGCTGGCCGATCATTCTGTTTCTGATCGCCGAACGCCTGCGCAACCTTGGGCGCTATACCTTTGCCGACGTCGCCTCTTATCGGCTGAAGCAGATGCCGATCCGCACACTTTCCGCCTGCGGCTCGCTGGTGGTGGTAGCACTCTATCTGATTGCGCAGATGGTTGGCGCGGGCAAGCTGATCCAGCTTCTGTTCGGGCTGGATTACCTGGTGGCGGTGATCCTGGTCGGTATTCTGATGGTGCTCTACGTACTGTTCGGCGGCATGCTGGCCACCACCTGGGTACAAATTATTAAAGCCGTGCTGCTGCTGTTCGGCGCCACCTTTATGGCAATCATGGTGATGAAGACGGTAGGTTTCAGCTTCAATAATCTGTTTACGCAGGCGATGGCGGTGCATCCGAAAGGTATCGCGATTATGCGACCGGGCGGCCTGGTCAACGATCCCATCTCGGCGCTGTCGCTTGGCCTCGGCCTGATGTTCGGCACGGCGGGCCTGCCGCATATTCTGATGCGCTTCTTCACCGTCAGCGACGCGCGCGAGGCGCGGAAAAGCGTGTTTTACGCTACCGGCTTTATGGGCTATTTCTACATCCTGACCTTCATCATCGGCTTTGGCGCGATTCTGCTGGTAGGCGCCAATCCGGCGTTTAAAGATGCTACCGGCGCACTGATTGGCGGCAACAACATGGCGGCGGTGCATCTGGCAGATGCGGTAGGTGGAAGTCTGTTCCTCGGCTTCATCTCTGCCGTCGCCTTTGCCACCATTCTGGCGGTGGTTGCCGGGCTGACGCTGGCGGGAGCTTCGGCGGTATCGCACGATCTCTACGCCAGCGTGTTTCGTAAGGGACAGGCCACCGAGCGGCAGGAGCTGAAAGTGTCGAAAATTACCGTGGTGATTTTGGGCTTTGTTGCTATCGCGCTGGGCATTCTGTTTGAGAAGCAGAACATCGCCTTTATGGTCGGGCTGGCGTTCTCCATCGCCGCAAGCTGTAACTTCCCGATTATTCTGCTGTCGATGTACTGGTCGAAGCTGACCACGCGCGGCGCGATGACCGGCGGCTGGATGGGGCTGCTGACGGCGGTGGTGCTGATGATCCTCGGGCCCACCGTTTGGGTGCAGGTGCTCGGCCACCCGAAGGCCATTTTCCCTTATGAGTATCCGGCGCTGTTTTCCATGGCGGTCGCGTTTATCGGCACCTGGCTGTTCTCAATAACCGATAACTCAGACGAAGGGAAGCTGGAGCGACAGCGCTTTAAGGCGCAGTTTGTTCGTTCGCAGACGGGGGTGGGGATCGATCAGGGCAAGGCGCACTAGCGGCGCGAAGAAGAAGGCGGACTGAACCATCCGCCTCGAAAAATCACGGGAAGGGAGCACGCTCCCTTCCCTGCGCATCAGAAATGCACAGCGGCGCCCACATACGGGCCGTTGGCAACCACGTTGTCTTTACGTCCGTCTTTGCCGTTCATCGCCATATATTTGTAGCCTACGCGCACATCAACCAGCGAAATGGGCTGAAAGCTGACGCCGCCTGAGGCTTCCTGATAGTCATCAAGATGGCTGGAGAATGAGTCCGGTGAGTAGTAATACTCGCCATACACGTTGAACATATTGGTTACCGGGAAACGAACCCCGCCACCCACCGCGACGGCGTAGCCGTCTTTGCTGTCGGTCGGATTAGTGGACATCACTTTCACGCCCGGCGACAGGAATATATCGCCAACCGCTACGTTGTAGCCCAGTCCGAGACTTTCCACGTTGCCGTCATGGTCGCTGCGCAGCCAGTCACCTGACAGTGCAAAACCCGGCGTGGTGGTGCCCAGGCCGACATGCACATCGGTGTATTTTTCGCCGACGCTCACGCCGCCTTCGATTGCCTGCGCCGTGCCTGCCAGCGTCAGAAGCGCCAGCGCGCCGGTAAGAGTTGCCACTGCTTTCATTTTATTCTCCTGGTCAATTTACTCACGCCATTGCTGGCGGCTTCGCAGAGTAAACCAACTGTCGGATGATTAACATGAGAATCCCGCCCGCCAGGACATATTTACGTAACATGAAATAACCAGCCTATGCCACTGCCCACAGCAGATGCCCCGTCACTGGCGCGATGATCACCGTCACAATACCGGACAGCATCATCACCAGGCTCGCTACCACGCCCTCTTCCTGACCGATTTCGTAGGCGCGCGCGGTGCCTGCGCCGTGCGACGCGGCCCCGAAACCGGCCCCTTTCGCCATTCCCTGCTTCACCGCCAGGCGGATAAACAGCACGTCACCGACCGCCATGCCAAACACGCCGGTTATCACCACGAACAGCGCCACCAGATCGGGCTGGCCGCCAAGCTGCTCCGCCGCCGCCAGCGCAAAAGGCGTGGTGATGGAGCGCACGGCCAGACTGCGCTGGATCACCTCCGGCAGGGTGAGCAGTCTTGCCAGCCATACCGAGCTGCCGATCGCCACTGCCGTTGCGGTCACCACGCCCGCGCTCAGCGACAGCCAGTGGCGGCGAATAATTTCTGTGTTTTCATAAACCGGCACGGCGAAGGCCAGCGTCGCCGGGCCAAGCAGCCACAGCAGCCAGTGGCTTTCGCCGATGTAGTCCTGCCACGAAATCCGCGTCACCAACAGCAGCGCCACCAGCGCCATTGGCGTCATTACCAGCGGCATCAACAGCAGCCGACGCCAGCGACGGTACAGCCGCTTGTTGATAAAGTAGATCAGCAGCGTGGCGAGCAGACAGAGCACGCTGAGAATGAGATCACGCATTGCGTTTCTCCTCACGGCGCTGCGCCAGCCAGATTTCCAGCCGGTAGACGCGATCGACTACCAGCGCGGTGGCGCTCAGCACCAGCAGCGTGCTGACAGCGATAACTAACATAATGCGCCAGCCCTCAACCCGCAGCAGCTGCGAATAGTTGACCACCGCCACCACCGCCGGAATAAAAAACAGCAGCATTTCCGCCAGCAGCCACTGCGAACCCGCCTTTACCCAGCGCAGTGGCAGCACGCGCAGCGCGATCAGCGCCAGCAGGAGCAGCATGCCAACGATATTGGCGGGCAGCGGCAGATCCAGCCATGCAACCAGCTGCTGCGCCATTAAAAACAACGCAATATAGAGTACGACCTGAAGCGGAACCTGAATACGTTGCGTCAAACCTGAGCGCATCGTCATGACGTTAACTCCTGAAAAATGTCTGCGCACAGTATAAAGCGGTGACGGATAGTGAAAAAAATGACTTAATGTTATTCATACTATGCCCTACAGGAATAATTATGGACGTTCGAGCCCTGCGCTATTTCGTTGAGGTGGTGCGCCAACAGAGCTTTACCCGCGCCGCTGAGCAGCTGTTCGTCACCCAGCCGACCATCAGCAAGATGCTGCGCCAGCTTGAGGATGAACTGGGCTGCACGCTGCTGATCCGCGAAGGCCGTAAGCTGCATCTGACCGACACCGGCCAGGCGGTTTATCAGCGCGGCATGACGATTCTTCAGGAATTTAAGCAGCTTGAAGCGGAAATTTCGGATATTAACGATCTGAAAACCGGCGAGCTACGACTCGGCATTCCGCCTATGGTCGGCATGCAGATTGCCGGGTCGATCTCGGCTTTTCGCCAGCGCTATCCGGGCGTTGAGCTGAAAATCTCTGAATTTGGCGGCCTGACCGTGCAGCAGGCGGTGCTGGCCGGCACGCTGGATATCGCCATGACCGCCCTGCCGGTGGCCGACGATCTGCCGCTTAACGCGCTGCCGCTAATGAGCCATCCGCTCTGTGTGCTGGTGCCGCGCACCCGCGAATGGCTGCGCCGGACGCACATTCCGATCAGCGAACTGGCCGGGCATCCGATCCTGATTTACAACGAGGAGTTCTCCCTCAATCGCCAGCTAATGCGTGCATTTCAGGCCAGCGGCTTCACGCCGCAGATTGCGGTGCGTAGCGGACAGTGGGATTTTCTGGCGGCGATGGTTCAGGCGGGAATGGGCGTGGCGATCCTGCCGGAGCCGATTTGTCAGCGGCTGGATAAAAGCAATTTGCTGTGGCTGCCGCTGGAATCGGAGCTGGCGTGGAAACTGGGGCTGATCTGGCGTGAAGGCAGCTACCTGTCGAAAAGCGCACAGGCGTGGATCGCCTGCTGCCGTGAGTTCTGGCCGGGCATGGCGCCGACGCTGTCGGTATAAATTGCTCGTCGGCAAATAAGCTTGCACCGGCATGCTGAAAAAAGGATTACCAATGTAAACCGGGTTCACACTTTTAACGTTAGCGGCTGAATCAGAAAGGGAAACAGAGTAGATTTTATCAGCACAAAGGCAATGATGCCGTTGAATTAAAAGGATTTTACGATGACTGATAACAACGTTGCATTACGTTTTCCGTTCACTATTTTCCACACCCAGCACCGCATGAACGACTACCGGGCCGATGATATGTACTGTGGCGATTTAACTGAATCAGAGTTAACTGGCAGATATGGACTAAAAACCATTTCCGATAATGTTGATCCCTGGCGCTCGGAGTGGAAAAACTTTCCCCGCAGTAATTATGCCGTGGTACAGCAAAAAATCAGTCAACAGGAACTGGTCAACAAGCTGTTTACCGAATTTCGTCGTGACTCGTGGATCTTCACCTTTTTTGGCTACCGCGATCTGTTTCTGGATATGGTTAACCATTTCCAGTATGGCAACGGCCAGCCGTTCCGCAGCAGCAAGCTGAATTTTGCCTATAAAAGGCAGATTGAAACCGATCTTTCCAGGGATAGTTCGTTGAAGGCGATAAAAGAAGTGTTGTCAAAATCTATTAATTTTGATGAAAAATTTTACCCTTCTCAAGAAAGACAGTCGTTAACAGACGCTGTTCTGGACACCGTCTTACCCAAATTCACGCGCTGGACAGACAAGATAAACGGGCTCTCCATGTCCGTTCATGATATTTATGCGACAAAGATTGTATTGGAATCATTAAAAGTTGATGGGGAAGATTTTGAGGCGAACATTCATTATGCCAGTCAGGATCACTTTGGACTTGATGCGCATGACATTCTGAACCCAACCTTTCACCGCCTGCATATATTTCGCATCTGGTTTGTGCTTCAGCGCTGGCAGCAGTTTGGATTTAAGCCTTTCTTTACCAACATGGAAGCCAACATCACTTTGAAAGGAACAAAAAGTGAAAATAAATAATATTATAAAAACTGTAATTATTTTGACTGCCATCATAACTGCCACCTGGGTGACCACGATATTTATGCGCCCGGTAGAGATTATCGCTGCTCATCGCAATCGCACATCAAGTTACCTTATCGTAAAGAACTTCCCCTTACTTTCCAGCGGAAAAATAAAATGGTGGAAAGAAAATGCACAGCTTCTGAAAGAGAATTATAATATTCCCCAGCCAAATGAGAGCGGCATTTTTACGGTAATTATATACGATTACGGCGACGGCTATCAGGAACTTAAACCCGATCCTGATGCCTTTTTCCCCAGTGACGATCTCGATTATCTGATCTGCTTTGAGGATATGCCGGTGAAAGCCAACTGTATCCGAAAAGATAGCTCGATCATTAGTATTGGCCGATCGCGTTACGGTACCATGTATTATCGGGTTGATGGCGCTGGATTTCATCAAAAGCCTGGCGGACAGCTAATCAGAGACTATTAAAGCAGGCATAAAATTGTATTCAGGCTGTTCATGCGGTGACCAGGATTTTCATAAGTAAAGCGGTATGGGCTGCTTTACTTATCAGCATATTCTTCTTATCTGGTTTGTGCTTCAGCGCTGGCAGCAGTTTGGATTTAAGCCTTTATTTACCAATATGGAAGCCAGAATAGTGATATCGGGGACGCGATAATGAAACTAATAAAATGGATATTGACCCTTGCAGTATTTTTGATCTGTTGCGTTGCCGGCTACTTCTCAGTGAGGAAACCAGAAGTCATCGCCGTGCATCGGGAAGGGAATTACAGCTTCATTATTGTGAAAAAATTCCCTCTGACCACCAGCGGAAAAATAAAATGGTGGAAAGAAAATGAACACTCTCTCAAAGAGAACTATCACATTCCGGAGCCCGACGAAGACGGAATTTTCACTGTGATCATTTACGATTACGGCGACGGCTATCAGGAACTTAAACCCGATCCTGATACCTTTTTCCCCAGCGACGATCTCGATTATCTGATCTGCTTTGAGGATATGCCGGTGAAAGCCAACTGTATCCGAAAAGATAGCTCGGTCATTCGTTTAAGTCGATCACGTTACGGCACCATGTCTTACCGGGTTGATGGCGCTGGATTTCATCAAAAACCCGGCGGGCCGTTGGTTAAAGAACCGCGCGATCGGTGAGGGGTGATCCCGCAAACCTGATGCGGTTTGCGGGATAGCAGGCCTAACTTTCCTTCTCAACCAGCAGCGTTTCCAGCAGATCCAGATCGTGCAGCAGCTTCTGCATCGTTTCATTACTGATTTTCTGCGTGGCACGCAGATGGTAAAGCTCGCCGCGTTCGGCGCGCAGCGCGGTCAGACGGAAGCGACGCTCAAGGTTTTCAGCATACTGCGAACGCTCCAGATCGGCCTTGCCGTCCGCGCGGCGGCGCAGGTTGCCAATCACCCGCAGGCTGACCTCTTTCAGCAGGTCGGCATCAATGTTCTCTTCGGTGTCACTCACCAGCCGTTCTTCCATTTTATGCAGGCTTTCAATGGCCGTTTCCGCCATCACCACCTTCGCCATCAGCTCTTCGCGGCGATGTTCCGACTTGTCCGTACCGGCCACGCCGCGCAGCAGCAGCGGCAGGAGGATCACGCCTACCACCAGCGAAACCAGAATGACGCCAGTTGCCAGGAAAACCAGTTCGTAGCGCGCCGGGTAAGGTTCGCCGTTACTCAGAAAGAGTGGAATAGAGAGCACGCCCGCCAGAGTAATCGCACCGCGCACGCCAGCAAAAGAGGCCACCAGCAGCTCGCGTGTCGAATAGTGGGTAAACTCCATCGGCTTTTTCTTCAGCAGGCGATTGCTGATCACCTGCATTGTCCAGAGCCAGCCAAAACGTACCACCATCAGCGCCGCATAAATCAGTGCGACCGAAGCGAAAAGCATCCACAGATCGACGTTCGGATCGGCATTGGCCTGGCCGATAGAGATCTCCAGAATGCCCGGCAACTGAAGCCCCAGCATCAGGAAGACCATGCCGTTAAACACGAACTCCAACATATGCCAGACGCTGTTGGCACGCAGGCGCATTGCCAGCGGCGCCTGACGGATAATGCCTGAGCGGGAGATGGTCATCCCTGCCGCAACGGCGGCCAGAATGCCCGATACGCCAATATGTTCAGCAATCAAATAGGAGGCAAACGGCAGCAGCAGCAGCAGCACGGTTTGCGTGGCCGGATCGTCACCGCTCCAGCGGCTGAGCAGACGCAGCGACTTGCCGTACAGCCAGCAGATGGCAATGCCCGCCAGCAGGCCGCCGATGGCGACCTTCAAAAACTCAATAGTGGCGCCGGAGACGGTAAACACCATAGTGCCCATCGCCACCGCCACGGCAAACTTCAGCGATACCAGGCCTGAGGCGTCGTTCATCAGCGCTTCGCCCTGAAGGATCGACATGATTTTCTTCGGAATGCGCCCTTCGCCAACGATACCGGAGAGCGCCACGGCGTCGGTGGGCGACAGCACCGCAGCCAGCGCAAAGGCGCCCAGCAGCGGGATACCCGGCACCAGCCAGTAGATCAAATAACCAATGCCGACAACGGTAATCAACACCAGTACCAGCGCAAGCCCGATGATTTCGCGCCCGTGATGCAGGAACTCACTGGTCGGCGTTTTCCAGCCGTCGGCGAACAGCAGCGGCGGAATAAACAGCACCAGAAACAGTTCAGGATCGAAGTCCACATGCAGGCCAAACGTCGGCCAGGCCAGCAGCGCGCCCGTGGCGATCTGTACCAGCGGCAGCGGGATCTGAAAGGGAATAATGCGTGCGGCAACGCCGGAAAGCGAAACCACAAGCGTCAGAATGAGAATAGTGAAGAAGATTTCCATGTTTTCCTTAAGCGTCTTCCAATGTTTTACACAGGTACCAAACGATTAAAACGACCATCAGCCTTTGATAGTAAAACAAAATTGTAAACCGTTTAAAAACAGGATGTGTGTTATTCAGGAGGGAAAAGACCGAAAAATAAAAAAAGGCCGGATAACCGGCCCTGTGCGATCAGATTGCCCAGCCGCCCGCGTAAAAGGCGATCAGCGCGACGGCGATAATCACCGTGCCAATATTCAACTTACGCCACTCGCCCGCGAAGATGCGACCAATCACCAGCGAACCGAAGCCCAGCATAATGCCGGTGACAATGTTACACGTCAGTACGATAAACACCGCCGTCACCAGCCCCGCCATCGCATCAACAAAATCGTTGAAATCGATTTTTGAAACGTTGCTCAGCATCAACAGACCCACGTACATCAACGCCGGCGCGGTGGCATAGCCCGGCACCAGATACGCCAGCGGCGAAAGGAACAGGATCAGCAGGAACAGAATGCCGACAACAATTGCCGTCAGCCCCGTTTTGCCGCCCGCCGCCGTACCCGCTGCGGATTCAATATAGACCGCCGCAGGCGATGCGCCGACCAGGCCGGAAAAGATGCTGCTGAGGGAGTCGGTGGTCAGCGCTTTGCCGCCGTCAATGATCTGGTTGTCTTTGTCCAGCAGGTTTGCCTGGCCCGCCACCGCGCGAATGGTTCCGGTCGCGTCAAATACCGCCGTCATTACCAGCGCCAGCACGCTTGGCAGGACCGCCGGTTGCAGCGCGCCCAGAATATCCAGGCTGAACACCAGTGAATGGCCCTGCGCATCGCGCAGGCTTGGCATGGCAAACAGCCCCTGATATTTCACCGCCGGATCGAAGATCAGGCCGATAATGGAAATCGCAATGATGGTCAACAGAATACCGCCAGGCACGCGACGCTTCTCAAGACCGAAAATTGCTGCCAGGCCAAGCATCGCCATCATCACCGGAAAAGACGCGAAGTTGCCCAGCGAAACCGGCAGGCCCGGCGCAGGATTTTTCACCACCAGTCCGATGCCGTCCGCGGCAATCAGCAGCAGAAACAGACCGATGCCGATACCGGTGCCATGCGCCACGCCCATCGGCAGATTACGTAAAATCCACGCGCGAATGCCGGTTGCAGAAATAACGGTAAACAGTACGCCCATCAGGAACACCGCACCCAGCGCCACCGGCACGCTGATATGCTGCCCCAACACCAGACTGAATGCGGTGAAAGCCGTCAGAGAGATCGCGCAGCCAATCGCCAGCGGCAAATTGGCCCACAGCCCCATTAACAGTGAGCCCAGGCCAGCGACCAGACAGGTTGAAACGAAAACGGCGGTGGGCGGGAAACCGGCTTTGCCAAGCATAGACGGCACAACAATGACCGAGTAGACCATGGCGAGAAAGGTCGTCAGGCCAGCCAGAATCTCCTGGCGCACGGAGGAGCCGCGCGCAGAAACGTTAAACCAGGCATCCAGCGAACCGCCGGCCTGAGGTGAAGGTGTCGACATAGTGAAAATCCCCTGAGAATTTTTATCGTTTATTAATGCGTGGCGCATGAAGCACAATCGGGTTCAACGCTTCCATCCTGGGGCGCTATGTTCACCGCTCGCAAAAAGCCCGAAGGCGGCGATCGGAAAAAAGCAAACGTTTACTTCGCTACGCAAAAGGCCGCATTGTTTTAAAAGGCAAACGATTATCCAGCGTTTAATAGTGCCTTTTCAACACCCGTTCGTGGATATATTTCTTTTTCGCTTTGCGTTGCTCTCAGGAGAGGATGGCTAGCTGAGCTGCACCTCACCGCCCTGCTCGATTGCGCGCTGCCAGGCGGGACGCGCCTGTACGTTCTTAAGCCATGCCTGAATGGCCGGCGAATCCGCTGCACCGCCGCGCGCGCTCAGCGCCTGAAGCGGGAAGCTCATCTGCACATCGGCAATGCTCATCTGCGCTCCCGCAAACCACGTATTCTGGCTCAGGTGCTGCTCGATAAACTGCCGATGCGTGGCAAGTTGTTTATCCAGCCAGGCTTTTTGCACGCCTTTACCGAAGGCGTTACCAATGGGCCGCAGCAGCCAGGGAACGGGCGGCTGCCCCATGCGACTGAAAATCAGCTTCATCACCAACAGCGGCATCAGCGAGCCTTCCGCATAGTGCAGCCAGTAGCGCGACTGAAGATGTGCTTCCTGTCCGGTCGGCAGCAGCCGTTTTTCCAGGTCATATCGCTCGGCCAGATACTCCAGAATCGCGCCCGACTCGGCAACCACCTGCTCGCCGTCGGTTATCACCGGCGATTTTCCCAGCGGATGGACTTTCTTAAGCGCGTCCGGCGCCAGCATGGTCGCTTCGCGCTGATAGCGTTTAATTTGATAAGGAACCTCAAGCTCCTCCAGCATCCAGATGATGCGCTGCGAGCGGGAGTTATTCAGGTGATGAACCGTGATCATGAACTGGCCTTGTGTTGTGAAGAGGATCCTTATTATAGACGCTACGGCTCGCTACCCGGCTCCAACAAAATCGCGCCGGTGCCGCGTTCGCTGAGCCGGTCACCGGGGTTGCGTAGCGGGCAATCCGCCATCGACAGGCAGCCACAGCCGATGCAGCCGTCCAGATCGTCCCGGAGCCGTGCCAGCGTTTCGATGCGCCTGTCGAGTTCTTCGCGCCAGCGTTCGGTCAGCACCTTCCACTCTTTTGACGACATGCGTTCGCCGGGGGGAAACTGCGCGAGGTGCTCGCCGATGGTGGCCAGCGGAATGCCAATACGCTGCGCGATTTTAATAATCGCCACGCGTCGCAGCACGTCGCGATGATAACGCCGCTGGTTTCCGTTGTTGCGAAAACTGCTGATTAAGCCTTTGCTTTCATAGAAATGCAGTGCTGAAACGGCGACCCCACAGCGCTGTGCCACATCGCCCGGCGTAAGTTCGCGCTTGTTAAGGTTATTGCGACTTTTTTTCATTTGGCACTTTACCTCAAGTTAACTTGAGGAATTATACTCATCAGCCATCAGGAAGGCGAAACTTCTCAACTCTTTTTTCAATTAATGACCCGTTCCCATTACTCAGGGAGAAAAGACGTATGCACGACGACATCATTCACACCCTTACCGACTGGATCGACAGCAATCTGGATAAATCCCTCTCCATCAATGAGGTCGCCGCAAAGTCTGGCTACTCCAAGTGGCATCTTCAGCGTATTTTCCGCTCGGTGACTAAAAAGACATTAGGCAACTATATTCGTGAACGTCGCCTGACCAGGGCGGCAGAAGCGTTGCGGCAGACGCAGCGTCCGGTTTTCGATATCGCCATGCAGTATGGTTACGATTCTCAGCAAACCTTCTCGCGCGTTTTTCGTCGACAGTTCTCGCAGACGCCGACAGCTTACCGCCATACCATGCGCCGCCAGCCGCTACCGCACTATCATTTTGACTGCGGCGCGTCGGCTGCAAACTGGCGCGCAAACGACGACTGTTCTCAGGCCTGCTGATTGTCTCTTCGCCCCGATATTCCTCTGTCGCTGTCGGGGCGGCGGACGCATCATTACCTTTTTTCCGCTTTAATTCCCCCTGGCACGCGCTCGCTGACGATTTTGGCACTACCATACCAGGTTCAAAATTTGTTCAAAATTTAAAATACGGTGATATAATGTGACCTGCGTCACACTTATAAGACAGCTTATGTCTGATTTTAACGCAGGCTTCCCTGGCAACCTGCCGCTCGAATCGCGTGACGTCATTTTTGTTGGGGCTGATATTGCGTGGAGTAGATAAAGCTTATGGGTACGTTGACCGCCGGCGTGGTGATGATGAGATGGGAACTGATTAGCGCCGTGATGATGTTTTTTGCCAGTACATTTAACGTTAAATGCCGCCAGACCAGTCACAACGTGATGGCATTCGTCTTTACCAGCATCGGTATCGGCATGTCCTGCTGGTTCGTCACCGGCCTGTTGGGGATCACGTTAAGCATGGCGAATTTACATCACATCTGGTACATCGTCCGCGATGCGTTTATCAACGTCATGAACAACACGCCAGCCAATTTTCCTATGCCGTGAGCATAAGGCGCCGCCGATCGCGGCGCAGTGTGTGTCTAAATTTTCTTCAACACGGCAGGGATCGTCGTGATATCCGCTGGCTGGTAATTTTGCGATGGCGTGTTTGGCTTGTTTTCCTGAAGCCACATGTCGCCCATCAGCTTATCCAGCCCCTGTCCCAGACCCGTGACCATTCCCGCGCCGGGCGTAAAGGTCAGTTCGCCAAAGAAGATCTGGCCTTCGTTAATATACCAGTCAACGCGAACGTAATCGAAATCAGCCGCCAGCTTTTTACTCAGATCAAGCGCCCTTTCCAGGGTTTCCAGTTCACTGCTGATATCCAGCCCGGTATCGCGAATTTTATAAAAACACTGGGTCAGATTGTTAACGTAAAAGTTCATCGATAACGGTGAGTTGCCACAACGGTTATAGATCACCTGAAGCACATACTCAAAGTTCCCGTCTTTTTTGTTGAACATATGGAACTTATAGTCAATGGCGGCGAATTTTCCGTCGCCGATATATTGTTCCACCAGTATCCGCGGCTTGATATAACGGTAGTGAATTTCGCGTGCCTCATACGAGAAGTCGCGACTCAGCCATTCATCACAGCGTTTAATCAACAACTGCTTCTGTATGCTGTCCGGTTCTTCAAGCAGGATCTCAACCATACCTGAACCGTGATTTGGCTTAATAACGGTATTTTTTAACGACTTGAGTCCAAGCAGCGTACGCGGATCGGCCGTTTCATGCAGCAGTGGAATTAAGTACTCATCACCGATAGTATGCGAAATATAGTCTCTGACTAAATACTTGTCTGAAAGTGCTCCGTATCGAACATAATCTCCCATGATAAATTTCCTGTAGAGAACTTTTTCATTGAAAAGCTTTGGTCGATGAAGGTTAGGCAGCTTTTTAAATCTGTGTAAATAATAGATTCGATCCTGATAAGACCATGGAATTTTCTTAAAAAGATAGAGTGCGCCTTTTCTCAATTCTTTTTTGAGATTAAACATTTTTGGCCTCATTTGTATATTTTGTAGTTTAGTGAGGAAAGCTGTATTTTAAGAATAATTGCATTCTTAAAGAAATAGTTCATTACGGTAAGAGATAAGAGTTCAGTAATAAGAACGCTCCAGGCTGCGCCTGTTAATCCCCAGGAACGGATGAAAAACCAGTTGGTTGCCACGCTAATTACCACCAGCAAGATCACCTTCACCAGCAGGTAATTAAAACCCCCTTCTTTCACCATATAGCGATATGCCACTGTTCCCATTGCCGATAAGCAGGTAGCCAACGACAATAACGTAACGAGATCTCCTGATTCTGTGTAGTCATGCCCGTAAAGGGTAGTGATGATTTCCTCGCCAAAAAGCGCAACGATCAAAAGCATCAAAAACGAAACTGCCATAACATAACCATTCAGCCTCGCGGCCAGTTTTACTGCAACATCCGCGCGCTCTCTGAAGATTTCAGAAAAACAGGATGTGATGATCGCCACAGGAATAAAGATCCATGAGGCCGAAATCGTATTCGCGGCGGTAAACAAGCCCAGTTCATGCGCTGAACCCACACCCACCAAAAAAAACTGCGCCAGCTTGACCTGAATGGAGATAAAGACGCTGGAAATTGCCAGCGGCAGGCCTGCGTGCAGCAGATAACGCAGATAGCTTTTTTGCTTTCGCTTTGGCGGAAGCGTAATGCTGTTGGCCTGATAAAACATGCTGCGTTTGATCAGGTATGGCACCAGCGTAACCGCGACAATCGACAGCGACAGCAGCAGCGGGCTGAGCCTTAACCAGGCCACGGCGAAGCTGATAGCAAAGCTCAACAGCATACCGATGGCGTTGGCAATGGTGTTCATACGTGACGCCAGACGCGCGTTATTGTAAACGCTGAAAATATCCTGGGTAACGAACAACGCTGCGAAAAAAGAAGCAACGGCGAACACCAGAAAATTTTCTCGCATGGTCAGCCAGATATACAACAGCACCGGTGCAGAAAGTAACAATAACAGCGCCATACGGAGCCGTTTTGCCACAGCCATCAGCCGTATCCCTCGTGGTGCACTTTTGCTAATACTCTTAAACAGAATAGTTTCAGTACCAAATATGGCGACGGCCTGAACAATTGAAAAAAGTGATGCAGAAAATGCTATTTGTCCAAAAACGGATGGACCAAAGGATTTTGCAACATAGGATGTAACAAATATCACGCCGAATACGGAAACGATTTTTTCCGACATCATCCAGACGGCGTTGGACATAACACTGTGTTTCATCGAAGCATCCTTTGAAATTCTGTCTGCGTTTACCACATCCGTGTTTACTTCAAAAAATCTCGCCTGGCATTGGCCTGCGAAAAAAATGATACGGCTATATTATTTAGAATGTTGCGCGCAAAAAAATACCGCTCTTATTTAAAAGACGAATTTCAATGCTGCCTGCCTTAAAGATTAATCTTACTAATTCCTACCACCCTGATTCTATTCACCAAAAGCGTAAAATCCGTCAGATAGCATGGCACAGGATTTTTTGCACCGCAGGGTGAATCATTCTGAATTTTTCACTGGCCTTGTTGCTGGCGTGAAAAGAATTTATAACAAAAAGTGAGATATCGAAAGGTCACTCTCGGTATTACAAATAAAATCGGAGAAATCCCATGATGATATTTTGAAATAATCACTTAAGTTAATCCTGATATTTTTGAATGCGCTGCGACGCGCCGTTACGTCTATTTGATTTTAATCAGATCCAGTCATTAATTTAGTCATTCCATTTTTGTGATAGTTAAGAAAGGTAATAGCATCTATGAGAAAGTCACGATATACAGAGGAACAAATCACCAGCGCGATTAAAGCATCCGAGCGTGGGGTAAAGGTTAAAGAGATATGTGAAGAGCTTGGCATCTCCGAAGCCACCTTTTATAGCTGGAAGAAGAAATATGCCGGACTTTCCTCCGAAGAAGGAAGAAAGATCAAGGATTTAGAAGAGCGGCTACATTACGTTCAGCGTGAAATGCAGACGCTGATGTCAGATAAGGAGATGCTACAAAGCGTCCTTAAAAACTTTTTTACCACTAATGACAAGCGACAGGCCGTTAATTATCTACAAGATACCTTTGAGATTGGCACCCGCCGGAGTTGCCGTTTGTTAGATATTAGCCGTAGTGTTTATCATTATCCCTACAATCTGGAAAACCAATAAAATGCGATTTAGTACACATTTTTAGCAATTTATGAATCCCCTTTAATATTCACATTACTAATTGAATATGAAGAGTAGTTTTTTGTGAAAGCGATTTTCATTGATGAATGATTCTATTTTTTTATCGCTTACCAGGCCAGAACTTCACACGCCACTGAATTAAAATCATTTATTTTCAATAGCTTGAGCGCGCATCTATCTTTGTCTGCAAAGATAAATGCGCCCTTCAAGACTTAAGCCCTTTTTAATTATTGCTCAAAAATCATACAAAACACTTAAGTAAATTGTATGTTTATTTCTGATTAAATGATTCACAAATCTGCATCTTTCCGCAAAATTGCATTTATTATGCTAGTCCATTTTTTCAGGCAAACCCGCGTACAGCAGTACACCCCCGCTTCACAACGGCATTCCACCTAAGTCAAACCGTTAAAAAAACTTTATGCTTTATGATAAATACCCTGTTTTAGGGTGCTGCCTTCTTACATGCCATACGAAAGAAACTAATGTGTTTAACGGTTTTTTGACGTTCAGAGAACGCGTGCGTGCGCTGATAATTTGAATTAAGTATGGTTTACCTTTACTAAAGTCGTCTCAAATATATCTGATTGCTCGTTAATACGGTCTTCTTTATCCATCATTACAGAAACGCCGGACGCCTGAACAAGGTGTTTTTTATACCGTTACAGGCCGGTAAAAAGCATAAACACATGCGGTAAAGAGTCTGAAAAACACGATATCGCTCACAGTTCTGAAAGGTAACAGACGGCCAGAAAGGCCATTTTTAATGAGAAATGACCAGAGGAAACCTGACAACAGGCTATTTTTTTGCGATGCGACGAATAACAGGCGCTGGTTTAATCAGCGTTGTCAGGACCACGCCAGTCAAAAGACAGAGGATGCCAACAGCGGTGATCGGCGGCGGCCAGCTCTGACGTAACAGAAAGGTATAACTCAACCCGGCAAGGATCTCGAAGACAATCAGCGGCCCCACCAGCACCGTCGGGAGTCTCTGGCTGGCTTCATTCCAGCATAGCGTGCCCAGCCATGAACAGAACAAGCCAATGGAAAGCATGAGCGGTAGAAAAATTTCTGGCTTTGGCCCCAGCGGCAACGTGAAGACAGGATCGGCGGTATGCAGTTGTAAGCTCACCAGCAGATACCCGATTAGCGCCAGCGGCAGCGTGGCGACGCCCTGCGCCGTGGCCCAGGTGGTGGCATTCTTTTCGGGATGCGCGCGAAGCCAGCGCGCGTTTCGCAACGGATACCATGTCCAGCAGATCAGGGCGCACAGGGCCAGCGCGATGCCCGTCAGATAGCGCGAGGCATCGCCGTGATGGTTAGCGCTTTGCCATTCCGCAACGTTAACCAGCCCCAGCCCCATCGCGATAAGCAGCAGTACCGGCAACAGTTTACGCCAGGGCAGTCTGCCATCGTGATGACCATAGAAATAGTTTGCGCTAATGGTGATTATCACAGGCAGCGTGCCGATGATCATGGTTGAAACGGGCGCGCCGGTGCGCTGAATCGCACTTGCCAGAAAGGTGTAATAAAGGAGGTTACCGACCAGAGCCAGTTTTAGCGCTTCATGCCAGTCGCTGCGGGTCAACAGCGCCAGACGGCGACGATCGCGCCAGGCAAGAGGCAGAGCAATAAGGCCAAAGGCGACGTAGCGCGCCACCGACTGCAACGCCCCCGGATAGTCCGGCACCAGTAACGGCCCGACAAAAATCAGCCCCCACATCAGGCCTGCACAGAGAGCAAAAACAACACCCGCTAACATAGATAACCCGCATATCAATCAAACCGGCGGTGATCGTCACCCGCGCTGATGAAGAAAGATTGTAGCATGCAGGAATCTGCACCACCCGCTTTGCCTCTCTCGCAGCGCGGAAGATAAACATCACCTCAACCATGATGAAAAAGGCATTACGCCCTGAGCATGGTTGAAGTGAGGTTGAAATACGCGGTGATTCAATGTCTCTCCCACGTAGATTGATTACACAGGTTGAGCATGTCTGATACTGCATTAGTCCGCCGTCAGGAGAGTGGCCTGACCGTTTTTCTTTCATTGGTGTCCGGCCGGTTAAGGCCCGGTAAGCTGTGGTCAACGCGCCGTTATCGGGTGAAATATCTCTTCCGCTCGCTCATCTATCCCTCAGTGACCTGGAAGCTGGTCGATGCAATGGCCAGCAATGCAATAATGCGCGATATCCTGCCGGTTCAGTCCACGTTGCCCGCAAAAGCACATCGCCCCTATTTATATGGCGGCATGGCAACCGCCGCGCGTGCTCAGGCCATTATCGATCATTATCAGTTCGTCCGGTCGCTGACGACTCCACGCCTGCGCCAGGCGATGCTGACGGTCGCAGGCACCACGCTGGCACAGTTCCGGGGGAAAAATGACGAGGACGTTGCCATCACTCTGGCCTGTACCGGAACCTGTGAAAGAGAGGGCGAAGCAAACCTGTATATCACCTGCGACGGAGTTCGTCTGGCCATCCTGACCTTTACGGTCATGCAGGATCAGAAAGAGCAAGTGCTGGTTATCGGCGGCATGCAGGGTGCGCACCGCGATACGCCGCATTCGCTGATCCGCGATGCAACGCGCGCCTGTCATGGGCTATTTCCCAAACGATTACTGATTGAACAACTGATGATATTTGCCGCTGAAAACCACATCGGCAAAATTTATGGCGTCAGCGATGAAGGCCATGTTTTCCGCAGCCTGCGCTACAGGATGAGAAAGCGGCGCGTGTTTCATGCCAGCTACAATGAATTCTGGGCATCGCTGAACGCGCAGCCACAATCGAAAAGCCTCAATTTGCTGCCGCAAAGCATTGAGCGTAAACCACTTGAAGAAATCGCCAGTAAAAAACGTGCAGAGGCGCGCCGCCGCTATGCGCTACTGGATGCGCTGAGCGCGTCGTTTCCTCGTTAATTAAGGACGCGACGCGTGGATTCAGCGCGTCTCTTCTTTTGCCACATCATCAATCAGCCAGCTGTCACCGACCCGATGCAGCGTAACCAGCAAGCGCTGCGCATCATCAAAGCCGTTGCCTAAAATCACATCGCCGGACGCGGCCTCGCCGTTAACGGTGAAACGCCCGACGCTGACGTGATCAACCCAGTCATCGCTGTAGTCCTGATCCTGTAAAAAATAGTCATCATCCATACCATCAGGACTTTTAATCAGTACAGAGATCTTCTGCAATAGCTGCGGCGTCACGTATTTTTTCAGCAGGGGATCGTGCTCGTCGATAGGGCTCTCATCCTGACTCAGCGCCGTTAAATACCAGTTATAAAAATCCCTGCCGATTGCTTCAGGATCGGCTGCCGTCGCGCGCAGCGTAAACAGCATCAGGCTGCAAGCCAGTAACCCTTTTTTCATCAATGCCATCTCTGCTCATTTATTGCCCCGCTAATCTACCCTGTTGCACCGCTTTCCGTACGTTTTTTTAGTAACCGTTTATGCATCATTGCGCAACCAGCGCGTGAGCAGAGCCGCCAGCGCCTGCGGCTGTTCCAGCGGCAGCATATGGCCTGAACCGGCAATGACTTCAAGCGTGGCATGAGGAATGTTATCGCAAAGGGTTTGTGACTCGGCCATCGTCCGCATGCGATCGTCCGCCGCCGCAACGACCAGCGTCGGGCAGCTTATCTGCTTCAGCAATGCCGTATCGCCACGGCGCGTCATCAACAGCTGGCGGCGGTAAGCTTCCCTGCCCACCCGCAGGCTCATGGCGCGAATGACGGCCTGTAGCGCCTCATCGTCGGCGCGCTTCGCGCTGAGCGAGAGCGCAATAGCCTTCTGGCCCAGCCCACGGAACGGGCCGCTGGTCGATGCCAGCGCCGCCGCCGTAGCAGCTTTCGCCCGGCGAGCGCGTTCGCTGTCCGGCTGGCTGGAGGTGGCGATCAGGATCAGTCGTTCGACCCTTTCCGGCACGCGGCGCAGGATCTCGCGCGCCACAAATCCGCCCATTGAAAAGCCAACCAGCGTGAACGTTGCGGGACACTGCTGAAGTACGCTTTCCGCCATCTCTTCGACGGAATTCCCCTGAGAGAGGTCGCCAAAAATCAGCGGGCCGAACGGCGAAAGATCGCTTTCAACTTTTTGCCACAGACCGGCGTCACACATGACGCCAGGCAGTAAAACCAGACCTGCCATTCATGAACTCCTTATCACTCAACGCGATAAGGATAGCAGCGCTGGCCGGTCTGTAACGCCGTTATTTTTCCGCCTGACGCAGTGTCGCCGCCGCCGCCGCCAGTTTCAGGCACGCTTCGTCCAGCACCGCATCATTAATGGCGTAGGCGATACGTAAATAGCCCGGCGTACCAAACGCAGAGCCGTGCAGCACCGCCACGCCCGATTCCGCCAGCAGCCAGGCAGCCACCGCGCGATCGTCCTCCAGCACGTCTCCCGCCGGTGTCACGCGTCCGATCAATCCCTGGCAGTTGGCAAACACATAAAATGCGCCTTCAGGCGCGCGGGCGCTCATGCCGTCAATCTCAGCTATCATGGTCAGCACCCGCTGCTGACGCTGTTCAAGTTTGTCGATCCATCCCGCCAGAAAGGTGGGTGGCTGCACCAGCGCGGCTTCTGCGGCGGCCTGAGAAATACTGGAAGGATTCGACGTGCTTTGCGACTGAAGCACCTGCATGGCGGCGATCAGCCAGGCGGGCCCGGCTGCGTATCCCAGCCGCCAGCCGGTCATCGCATGGCTTTTCGACACGCCATTGATGGTCAGCGTTCGGCCAGCAAGTTCAGGCGCGGCGGCGGCGAAGGTAGTAAAGGCGGCGCCGCCGTAGCGCAGCGGCTCATAGATATCGTCTGCCATAATCATCACGTTCGGCCAGTCTGATAACACCTCCGCCAGCGCGCGCAATTCATCCATGCTGTAGAGCGCGCCGGTAGGATTTCCCGGCGAATTCAGGATCAGCCAGCGGGTTTGCGGCGTCAGCGCTTTTGCCAGATCGTCAGGCTGAAGCTTCCAGCCGTGTGCTTCGTGGCAGGGCACAATCACCGGTTCGCCCTCGGCGATAGCCACCATGTCAGGATAGGAGACCCAGTAAGGCGCAGGAATGATAACCTGTTGCCCTGGATCGACCGTTGCCAGCAGCGCATTAAAAATAAGCTGTTTGGCGCCGCTGCCCGCGATGATTTCGCTGTGGGTAAAGGTGAGCTGATTGTCCCGCAGGAACTTCTGCGCGATAGCCGTTTTCAGCGAAGCGGTGCCCGCCACGGCGGTATATTTTGTCTGTTCGCCGATGATGGCGGCAATCCCCGCATAAGCGATAGGCTGCGGCGTGGCGAAATCCAGCTCGCCTTCTCCCAGGTTGATGACTCTTCTGCCAGCCGCTTCGAGCTCGCGCACGCGATCGGAGATGGCGGCAGTGGGCGAAGGTCGTACCTGCTGCATACGGCGCGCGATGTGGTTATTATTCATAAATCCTCTTTTGTCTTTAAAGCGTCAATCAATACAATCGTGAGCACGATTTAACCCAAGGCTTACAGGAAACTTACCGTGTCGCTTACTTTCATTGTTGATGATACCCAACGCCCGGCCCGCTTTGGCGCCAGCGCGGTGTGCTGGTCTTCCGCTCACCATCTGCCGCTGTGGAGCCTGCGCCCTGCGTTCGATGGCGACTATCCGGACAGCCACCAGCACGTGGTCAGCGCGGGCTACTGCGTAACCACCGGCCTCTACCGCGACAGCCATGCGCAGGAAGTGACGCACGTCGTGCAGCTGCCTGAAAGTGATGCCGTTGTCGTGCTTGCCGCTCGCGACCAGGCACACATTGAACGTCTTCCCGGCGTCAGGCTCTTCAGTCGGGACGCTGGCGACCGCCTGGTGCTGAGCGATGAACACGGCCAGCAGCTGTTGCAGTTGCAGCCGGACGCTTTTGGTCGCTGGACGACGGCACCGTCTTCCCTTCCCGCACCACGGCTGTGCATTGGCCTGCCGGGACGTGAAACCGATCTGCGTGAATCGCCCACGCTTGCCGCGCTGGGCGATGCGGCCCATCAGTTAAACATTGGCATAACGCTGCGCTTCCTGCCGCCGGACGGCCTGTCGGACGATGTCGATGAACTGAGCGGGCTGGACGCGCTGATCCTGCCGGGCGGTTCATCCATGCGCGTCGTGCGCGGGCAGATCCGTCTGGCGGCGGCCACTCTGCATCGCCCGCTGCCGGTGCTCGGGCTGTGTCTCGGTATGCAGAGCATGGCGACCGCCGCGCTGCAAACGCAGGCCGGCTACGCCGACGCAATGCTGGCCGAAGTGTCGCCAGCTGCCGCGCTGCACAGCTTCATTGCCTTTGACGACCGTCGCCATCGCTGCGGTCTGCTTCCGTTTTCACCCTGCGCGCCGCTTCCGTCCGGGCCTGGCGTGATGGCCTACAACCACCGTTATCGCTTCAATCCCGCGCTGCGTTCGCCGCTTGCGGCAAGCGGCGTTACGGTCAGTGCGGAAACCGATGGCATTGTGGAAGCCATCTCGCTGCCGGAGCATCCTTTCTGGCACGGCGTGCAGGGGCACCCGGAACTGCTGTCACGCCCGGATGCGCCCCATCCGCTGTTTATTGCTCTGTTAAACGCGGCGGTCAGCGCGCAAGCGTAACGCCGCTGCGCGGGTCGCGGGCAAGCGCAGCCATTACCCCGGCCAGCGCCGTCTGCGCGCTGTCCGATATCGGCTTGAGCGGCGCGCGAACCGTGCCGCCGTTGAAGCCGCGCAGCGCCATCGCCGCCTTCACTAATTGCGGCTGGCCGTGCTGGCGCGCCAGCGCACGATAGTCGTACCACAGCTGATGCAGGTCGCGCGCGGTGTCGGCATCGCCCTGCTCCAGCGCGCGGAAAGTGGCGAGGATCACTTCAGGCAGTGCGCCGCTGTTGGTGGTGCTGATGCCGTCAAAACCGCACATCATCGGGCCGAGAAAAGCCAGATCGGAGGCGCAGAACAGGCGCAGCCGCCCGCGAAGCTGGTTAGCGATCTGATCAATGGCCGTTGGGTTAAGATCGCCCTGCTTGATACCAACCACGCCGGGGATCTCCGCCAGCTTCACCAGTTGGGCAGGCGACAGCGTGATACCGATGCCCGGCGCGTTGTAGATCAGGATGCCGGTTTTCGACAGCGGCGCCATCTCCTGGAAAAACGCGTGAATCTGCTCGTCGGTGATCTCACTGACGAATGGCGGGGTCACCATCGGCAGGCCGCCCAAATCGCCCGCCAGCGCGGTAAGCTCGCGTACTTCGCGCGGCGAGGAAGAGGCGCTGCACAGCATCACCGGCACACGATCGCCGACAACCGCCATCACCTCATTAAACAGCCGGCGACGCTCGTCCAGCAACATCACCGGAAACTCGCCGTAGGTGCCGCCAATTAAAATACCGTCGTAGCCCAGCGCAATTACCCGCTCGATATTTTCCGCCAGCGCGGCAAAATCGATGTCGCCCTGCGCATCAAAAGGCGTCACCGTAATGTTGAAAATGCCCCGCAGGCGTTCACGGCACTCGTTAATGTCTTTCATACTGGTTCCTTATAATAAAGTGAGAGGGCGGGCCAGGGTGCCCAACTGACGGTAGCCGGTGTCGGTAACCACCACGGTTTCACTGACGCCAACGGTAAACTCGCCGTAGATGCGCAGCGCGGGCGGAATGTGAAAGGTCATGCCTGGTTGCAGTTCAGTGGTCACGCCGCTGTAGAGGCTGAGGATTGCACCTTCGCCCCAGTCCGGCGCAAACGAGACGCCTACGGAGTAGCCGGTGCGTTTTTTGAAGTTGTCGGTAAAGCCCGCGCGATCGATAACCTGCTGGCAGGCAAGGTGCGGCGCTTCGCAGGTGGCGCCGGGGCGGATCGCGTCCAGCGCCGCCTGAAGCGCTTCCTGGCACACTTTTTCCATTTCCTGCGCGATCGCAGGCGGTTTGCCGAGCCAGGCGGAACGCATCAGCGCCGCATGATAGCGATCGTGCGCGGCAGCCATTTCAAGGAATACAGGTTCGCCGGACTGCAAGACGCGACGGCGCCAGGTGCCGTGCGGAATGCCGGTGCGCGGCCCGCTGGAAACCAGCGGCTCCATGCCGACGTACTCCGATCCGGCGGCAATGGCCGAACCCATCATGGCCGACACCAGCGCATTTTCGTCCGCGCCCGCGCGGATCGCCGCAATGCCCGCCGTCATGCCTGCATCCACGTAGCGCGCGGCCATGCTGATTTTTTCCAGCTCGGCGGCGGATTTCACCGCGCGCAGCGGTTCGATAACGCCTGCCGCATCGGCCACCGTACCCAGTTTGTCCTGGAGGGTTTCATACACCGCAATCGGCAGGAACCAGCCGCGCTTATCAATGCCGATACGCTTTTTCAGCCAGTCGCGCTGTTGCAGCTTGCCGACTAAAAAATCCACCGGGTTGTCGCCGTCCTGATAGATGGCGGCGTCGCTGATATAGGTGTTGGCGATAAAGTTGAAGTATTCCAGTTGACGAATAATAAAAACGGGTTCGCCCTCGACCGGCAGCAGCAGCGCCTGGAAGGTGTAGTAACCTGGCGTCTGTTGGCCGGTAAGCCAGAAGATATTTTCCGGGCCGGTGACGATCATCACGTCGATACCTGCCTGGCTCAGCCGCTCGCGGGTGCGATGGATGCGCTGTGCGTACTCGTCGGCCGCAAAGGCAGATTCACTGCCCTGAATCACATTATCGGGGTGTTGCATCAGAAAAACTCCTGAAGAAAAGTGGCGCGCGCGGCATCGAAATGCACGCCCAGACCGGGGAGATCGGGCACGCTCACGCAGCCCTGGTGGTAAAAAGGACCGCTGACCGCATCGTCAGTCAGCCCGTCGGCGCCGTAAAGTTCGGCAAAATCAGGTTGGATACGCTGGCAAAGCTGGATGGCCGCCGCCGTCGCAGCGTGGCCCTCATTCATCTGGCCGATCATAAACGGGACGCTGGCCGCCTTCAGGCGCTGTGCGGCGGCAAGCGTGGGTAGAATTCCCCCCAGTTTCACCAGTTTGAGGTGCCCCCACAGCGCGCCGCCCGCTTCCGCCAGGCGGGCGATGGCGGCCTCGCTGTTGAGGCTCTCATCCAGCATGAGAGGGATGCCGCAGGCGGTGAGATCCGCCAGCGCCGCATCGTCCGCAACGGCAAGCGGCTGCTCAACATAGCTGAGCGACAGCGCTGTTAACTGTGGTAAATACGCCTGCGCCTGGCTGACAGACCACTGCCCGTTGACGTCAATCGCCAGCGAGACAGCGTCGCCAAAACGCGCGCGCAGCAGCCTCAGCCGCCGCAGATCGGTGGCGAAATCCGTTACGCCCGCGCGCAGCTTGAGCTGAGTAAACCCGCGTTCGAGATAGGTTTCCGCCTGGTCGATCAACTGCGCGTCGCTGCCCCAGAACAGCGTCTGGTTGGTGGCGACAGGAAGCGGTGAGGCGCCGCCGCCCAGCCAGCGCGACAGCGGCTGGTTATGCTGACGCGCCTGCAAATCCAGTAACGCCATCTCCAGCAGCATTCGCGAGGGCGTCAGCAGGCCGCTGTCCGGCGCATGCACCGCCGCCAGCTGCGCGGCAATCTCCTGCGTCCCGTTCCGGCGCGCCAGGTACTGCTGAACGTTATTCAGCACCTGCGTTTCGCTGTAGCCATGCAGATACTGAATATTCAGTCGCACCTCGCCAACGCCCTGCGCGCCGTCATCGTCAAGCGTCAGCCACAGGGTATCCAGCGCGTTAATCGCCCCGGACGCGGCGGTATGCAGCGTGACGCCCGCGTAGTGAAGATCGCCCCGCCAGAGTCTGGCCTTCACGATGCCGCCTCCACGGGCAGCATCGCCAGCGCAATCGCCCGATAGATAGAGGCGGCAGCGATAAATTCCTCAATGGGCACGAACTCATCCGGCTTGTGCGCCACCGCCAGCGAGCCGGGGCCGATCACCACGCCTTTCGCGCCAAGCGTACGAAAGTGCACCAGGTCGCAGCCGCCCTGAAAACCAAACGGCCCCGGATCCGGCTGGCCATAGCGACGACAGGCGTCGAGGCTCGCCTGCACAATCGCTTCCGCGCTGTCGGTTTCGGTGGCGCCGCCGGTAGTGGGTTGCCAGGCGACGATCTCCGCCTCCACGCCGTAGCGCGTTTGCGCCGTCTGCAACAGCTGTTGCAGTTCCGCTTTCACCGCCGCTTCGTCTTCTCCCGGCACCATACGACGATCGAGCAGCAGCTCGCAGCTTTCGGGCACCACGTTATCGGCATGGCCGCCATGAACCCGCGTAACGGTCAGGCTGGCATTGCCCACCAGCGGATGACAGCGGCAGCGAACCTGCTGGTGGTGCGCCTCTTCCACCAGCCCAAGCAGTTTTGCGGCACTGTAAATGGCGTTGACGCCCAGCTCCGGCGTGCCCGAATGCGCGGAGACGCCTTTTACCCGTACGCGTGGACGCAGGCTGCCCTTGTGCGCCGAAAAGGTGGCGTTTGAGGTAGGTTCGCCAATTACCGCGAAATCGATAGCGGGCGGCGCGTCGCGCACATAATGCTTCGCGCCCTCGCTCGCCACTTCTTCATCGGCGGTGAACACGCCCATCAGCGTGCCGGACCAGCCGTCGCGCTGTGCGGAGAGCAGGCGCAGCGCCTCGATCATTGCCACCATCGGCCCTTTGGCATCACAGGCGCCGCGTCCATACAGTTTCCCTTCCCGCTCGGTGAGCGTAAAAGGATCCTGGGTCCAGCCTTCTCCGGCAGGCACCACGTCCAGATGGGTATTGAAGGCGAAACACGGCCCGCTGCCGTTGCGCAGCACTGCCGTCACGTTGGTACGGCCCGGCGCATATTCGCTGAACGACAGGTCAAAACCGGCTTCTTCCAGCCAGCCCGCGACGCATTCGGCCGCTTCGCGCTCGCGTCCCGGCGGGTTTTCGGTGTTGATCGCCACCAGCGCGGTCAGGTTCTGTTTCATGCGCACGCTGTCGACGTTACTGGTCGTCATAGTCACTCCGCTATTAATGTAAGATTTGATCGAGGAAGCGGCGCGCGCGCTCGCTTACCTGGCCGGAAAAGAAGTCGCTGGCGCTGGCCCGTTCCAGAATTTCACCCTCTTCCATAAAGAGGATCTGGTTGGCCGCGCGGCGTGCGAAGCCCATTTCATGCGTCACCACCATGCTGGTCATGCCCTCGGCGCTCAGTTCCGCCATCACGTCCAGCACTTCGCGGATCATCTCCGGGTCCAGCGCCGAGGTCGGTTCGTCGTAGAGCATCAGTTCCGGCTTCATCGCCAGCGCACGCGCGATAGCCACACGCTGCTGCTGACCGCCGGAAAGCTCGTCGGGAAAGTGATCGGCGCGGTCGGTGATCCGCACCTTCGCCAACAGATGTTCCGCCTGCTTACGCGCCTCAATGCGGTTGAGGCCGAGCACCGTCATCGGCGCCAGCATGATGTTTTCCGCCGCCGTGAGATGTGAAAACAGCTCATAGTTTTGAAAGACCATGCCGATGCGCTGGCGAAGCTGGTGCGGCGGCACTTCGCCGCGACTGATGTTCTGGCGATTAAAGAAGACGTCGCCGCCGTCGGCGGGCGTCAGCAGATTGACGCAGCGCAGCAGCGTTGATTTCCCGGAGCCTGACGGCCCAATCAGCACCACCGTTTCTCCGCGTCGAACGCTGAGCGAGCAGTTTTTCAGCACGATTTGCCGCCCGAAGGCTTTATCAATACCGGCCAGTTCCAGCAGCGGTTTGTTATCAATACTCATGACGCCTCCCGTGCCGGTTCCGGCAGCGCAGTTTTACCGGACTGGCTTTTGCGCCGACGCTGTTTCGGATCCAGCGAACGCTCCAGCCACGACTGGAAAATCATAAAAAGGGTGGTCAGCAGCAGGTAGTAGATGCCCGCCGCGCACAGCGCTTCGAAGTAGCGAAAGCTGGCGCTGGCGGTCTGGTTGGCGATCAGCAGCAGCTCCTGCACCGCAATCACCGACACCAGCGCGCTGGATTTCAGCATGCTGATCATCTGGTTTCCCATCGGCGGCAGCACAATTCGCGCCGCCTGCGGCAGAACCACCTTGCGCATGATCTGCGCGTTGGTCATCCCCAGCGCCATGCCCGCCGTGCGCTGGCCGCTTTTCACCGCCTGAAGACCGGAGCGCAGTATTTCCGCCATGTAGGCGCCTTCGTTGAGCGAGAGCGCCAGGATGGCACAGGTAAACGCCGAGAAGCGGATGCCAAAACCGGGCAGCACGTTGTAAACGAAGATGATTTGAAACAGCACCGGCGTCCCGCGAAACAGCCACAGGTAAAAGAAGGCCAGGCCGCGCGCGGCGCGGAATCGCGACTCCTGAAGCAGCGCCAGCACCAGACCCAGCACCACGCCGCACAGCAGCGCGCTGATAGTGATCAACAGCGTCATCCACGCGCCTTCAAGGAAGGAAGGTGAGATGACGTACTGCCACATTAACTCTATTGACATAACATTCTCCGGGTAGCGGCTTTAGAAAATGGCGACCGATTCAGGGAAGCGCCATTTCTCGATAAGCTGCTTATAAGTGCCGTCTTTCACCAGCGCCTTCAGCCCTTTCTCAAGCTGAGCGCGGGTTTCGCTGTCGCCCTTGCGTACCGCAAAGGCGATCTGCGTATCGGCTTCGAATTCCGGGCCAACCGCTTCAAAGACGCCCGGTTTTTCGGTCAGCAGCGCTACCGTGCCCGGCGTGGAGAGAAACTCCGCATCGGCACGGCCCTGCGCCACCGCCACAGCGGAGTCGGTGGCGGCCGGGAACGTCATCACGTTGATGGCCTCTTTTTTCGCCGCCAGACATTTTTTATTGTCCTCGCGCGCCTGGCTCTCTTCGATGCCGCCCAGCGTGACCACCACGTTTTTACCGCACAGAGAGAGATCGCGGCCGGTGATGCCGGCCGGATTCCCTTTACGCACCACCACGCGGCTGCCGATCTTCAGGTAAGGCACAAAATCCACCTGCGCGGCGCGCGTCGGATTGACGTACATGGCCGAGTTGATCACGTCCAGGCGCTTGCCCTGAAGCGCAGGGATCAGCCCTTTGAACTCCATCTGCATGGGCGCCGGGGTCAGGTTAATGTGTTTGCTCAGCGCGTTAATCAGATCGATATCAAAGCCGGTCAGCTGCCCGTCCTTGACGTACTCAAAAGGCATAAAGGTGGCGGCAGTACCGTAGGTGAGCTTGCCGGGCGCGACGCTTTCGGCGGCCTGACTGGCGAACGGCGTTAATGCACACAGCATCAAACCCAGTCCGGCAACGTGACGAAACATCAGATTTTGTCTGGACATGCTCTTCTCCTGGCGAAAATTGATTGGTTTTTGTGGCTCATTAAATACAATCACTGCGGCAGCAAATGCCTCTTTTATGTGCAGCAGTGCGCGAAAATGGTGCAGAATTTGCTTTATTTCGCGCTGACTCCTGCCTGTGATATCGTACTTAATGAACAAATAAATACATTTCAGGACATCTTACTCATGCAGTCTGCCTCTTCCGCAAGCAGTCGCCGGATCGCCCGACAAATACTTGACCTGATCTATGAAGCAAGATTCGATCCAGGTCATCATTTGCGTGAACAACCGCTGGCCGACGCGCTCGGCGTTTCCCGCACGCCGATACGCGCCGGACTGAAAGAGCTCACGCTGCTGGGCGCGGTGGAAGCCAGGCCTAATCAGGGATTTTTCCTGTTAAAGAGCGGCGACGAACTTGAGCGCCTGGCGATTGAGCAGCCGATCAGTAACGATCAGGCGCTCTATGAGCAACTGGTGCGGGAACGTATCGCCGGCGCGCTGCCGGAAACGTTTAACCAGACGGAGATCGCCCAGCGCTACGAGGCGGATCGCGGCGTGCTGACGCGCACGCTGCTCAGGCTGGCGGAGGACGGGCTGATCGCCCGTAATGCGGGCCACGGCTGGCGATTTCTTCAGACGCTGAACTCCGAAATCGCGCTGCGCAACGGCTATGGCTTTCGCCTGATGATTGAGCCTGCCGCGCTGCTGTCTCCACAGTTTCGGCTCGACAGACAAACGCTGAAGCGCATTCGCGCACGCCATCTGTGGCTGATTACGCATCCCGATATTACTCAGGTTCCGGCGAAGCACATCTTTGAAACCGATGCCTCTTTCCACGAGATGCTGGCGGAAGCAAGCGACAACCCCTTTGTTCTTCAGGCCGTACAGCAGCAAAACCGCCTGCGTCGGCTGCTGGAATTCGGCAGTTATCACAACAAACGCCGCGTCAAAGAGTGGTGCGAAGAGCATGTGGCCATCCTTGATGCCATACGCGCAAACAGACTGGATGAAGCCGCTATGCGCATGCGCGACCATCTGCAATCCGCTTACGATCAGGTGGTGGTAAAAGTCGCCAGAGACTAAACGGCACCCTTTTTGCATTATCTGCTTCTGAAAAAACAAACAGGAGAGATAATGGATCTGCAAATCAAACAACGCGTCGCGCTCGTCTGCGGCGCAGGGAGCGGCCTTGGCCGCGCTATCGCCCTTTCTCTGGCGCAGGAAGGCGCGTATGTCGCAGTGACCGGACGCAGCAGGGAAAAACTGGCGGAAACCGTCTCGCTCATTGAGCAGCAGGGCGGCACCGCCCATGCATGGACACTGGATTTGGCGGCACCGGCGGACTTTGACCAGACGCTGAACGCCATCCACCAGCATTGGGGCGACGTGGAGATTCTGGTTAACAACTCCGGCGGCCCGCCGCCTGCGCGCGCGCAGGGAACAGATGCCGAGCGCTGGCAGCAGCAGTTTGGATTGATGGTGGGATCGCTTATCGAGCTGACCGACCGCGTTTTGCCTGCCATGCGCCAGCGCGGCTGGGGCCGCGTGATCACCACCACCTCCTCAGGCGTGATCGCGCCTATCGCCAATCTGGCGCTCTCCAATGCACTGCGCATGAGCCTGCTCGGCTGGTCAAAAACGCTGGCCAGTGAAGTGGCCGCCGACGGCATTACGGTGAATGTGATGGTGCCGGGACGCATCGCCACCGATCGCGTACATCAGCTTGATGCGATAAAAGCAGAGCGGGAGAACAGCACCGCCGGAGACGTGGCGGAGAAAAGTCGCCAGACCATCCCGGTCGGGCGCTACGGCGACCCGCAGGAGTACGGCGCCGCCGCCGCATTCCTTGCCAGCCAGCAGGCCGCCTACATCACCGGCAGCGTGTTACGGGTGGATGGCGGACTGATCCCTTCGGTGTTTTAAGAGGGGCTAACGCGGGCGGTTTACACCACGCCCGCTTCTGCGTTAGTGGGACAGAAGGTCGTTTAAAAAACGCCGGGCGCGCGCATGCTGGGGCGCAGTAAAGAATTTATCCGGCGTTGATTTCTCCAGAATTTCTCCCTGATCCATAAACCAGATGGTATCCGCAACATCGCGCGCAAAATTCATTTCATGCGTTACGCACATCATAGTCATGCCTTCCTGCGCCAGCCCGCGCATCACGTTAAGCACTTCGCCAACCATTTCCGGGTCCAGCGCCGAAGTCGGCTCATCAAACAGCATGACCGGCGGTTTCATTGCCAGCGCCCGCGCAATGGCAACACGCTGCTGCTGTCCGCCCGACAGCTGCGCCGGATAGGCATCGGCTTTGTGTGACAGGCCGACGCGCTCCAGCAGTTCGCCCGCGTGCTGCCGGGCAACGCTGCGCCTGACGCCCAATACTTTCACCGGCGACATGATGATGTTTTCCAGCACCGAGACGTGCGGAAAAAGATTGAAGTTCTGGAACACGAAGCCAATGCGCGTGCGTAGCTGATTCAGACGCGTGCTGCTGCCGTGAATATTGATGCCGTCGAAGAGAATTTCACCCTGCTCAATCGGCTCGAGCCGGTTGACGGTGCGGATCAGCGTGGATTTACCGGAGCCGGACGGCCCGCACACCACCACCACTTCGCCAGGTTTGATCTCTGCGCTCAGATTGGTCAGTGCCTGATAGTTGCCGTACCACTTGTTTACCTGATTGAACAGAATCATCGGACGCATGGTTGCTCCTTATTGCGATTGGGTTTTGGTGAGAACCAGCGGCGCGGCGATATCGCCTGCGTTCGGATGCGCATTACGACGCCGGGTGGCGATCTGCGTTTCGAGGCGATTCGCCAGCCAAGTCAGGCTGAAATTAATGATGTAGTATCCCAGCGCGACGATGGCGAACACCTGGAAAGGTTTGGTTAACAACTGATTGCTCACCTGGTTGGCGGCGTAGGTGAGTTCGGGCACGTTGATCACATAACCGAGGGTGCTGTCTTTAATGATCGAGACCAGTTGGCTGACCAGGCTCGGCAATGTGTTGTAGAGCGCCTGCGGCAGAATAACCAGCCGCAACGCCTTGATATGACCCATGCCCATCGCCCGTGAGGCCTCATATTGACCCTGCGGCAGCGCCTGAATACCACCGCGAACGATCTCGGCAATATAGGCGCTTTCATAAATAACCAGCGTACAGAGCATGGTGGCGAAGCCGCTGATGTTGTGGCCGATCAGCAGCGGCACGCAGAAATAGGTCCAGAACACCACCATCAGGAGCGGGATGCCGCGCAGCAGGTACACCCAGCAGGCGGCGGGCCAGGCCAGCCAGCGCCACGGCGACAGACGCAGCAGCCCCAGCATCACGCCGACCGGAAAAGCAAACAGCACCGCCAGCAGGGAGATCAGCAGCGTGCAGAGTACGCCGCCCAGTGGCCCGCTGGGATATTGTCCCATCAGGAACAGCATGCCGTTGTCGTGCAGAATGGTGAAGAAATCTGACATGCTTGTTACCTCGCATACGCGCGCTGGAAGCGACGCGCCAACAGCGCACCGATACCCATCAGCATCAGTGAAAACGCCAGATAGCCGATCGTCGCGACGGCATACGCTTCAAAGGTGCGGAAGGTCTGGTTTTCAATATCGCGCGTGACGTAAGTCAGTTCCGCCACGCCAATCACCATCGCCAGGCTGGTGTTTTTAAACAGCAGCACGGTGTGGTTGATAATCGACGGCAGCGCATTACGGATGCCCTGCGGCAGTATGACCAGCCGCATGGCGCGAACGTAGCCCATGCCCAGCGCTCTGGCCGCCTCGGTCTGCCCGTCAGGAATGGCGCGCAAGCCGCTACGAATATCTTCAGAAAAATAGGCGGATTGACACAATCCCAACGCAAACAGTGAGAACAGAAACTCCGCGTTAAATTCATTAATCCACATCTGTACCGCTTCCGGCAGCAGCGTTGGAATGGCGAAGTACCACATCATCAGTTGAATCAGCGTGGGCACGTTGCGATGCCAGGAGACCCAGGCGGCAACAAACCACTGCGCGGCACGATAATGCGTCAGGCGGATGACCACCAGCAGCAGCGCCATGAACATGGCCAGCAGCCACGCACCTGCCGCCAGTTCCACGGTGGTCACTATGCCCTCAACAATTAGCTGGCTGAACGGGCCGGTCAGTACGGCGCTGAAATCAAGTGCCACAGGAAGTCCTCTTGTTGGAAGATCAGAGATCGCGATCGCCCGGCCGCATTGTGGATAGCCCACCGGGAACCTGTAGCGTCGGCGTGATCTCAATATTGCCAATGTTTACTGCCACCGGCGCCGCCAGCGCAAACGCCACGCAGTCGGCGATATCTTTTGCCTGCGGCAGTTCAAAGCCGTCAATGAAACGGCGGCGCGCGTCATCGTGATCGCCGGAGACGTTGCCGAAAATGTCCGTCGCCACGCGGCCCGGACAAATTTCAGTGATACGCACCCGCTTGCCGTAGCAGTCAACGCGTAGCTGTCGCGACAGCGCGTGTACGCCAGCCTTGGTGGCGTGATAAACGGAGTTGCCATTGAAGTTGTAGATGGCGGCGATAGAGGTAATGTTGAAGACATGCCCGCGATCGCGCGCCACCATGCCCGGCACCAGCAAACGGCACAGGTGCAGCACCGCGCGCAGATTGACGTCCACCTGCGTATTCACCACGTCTTCATCGGCATCCAGAATCGATCCGGGATGTGATAAGCCCGCGTTGTTGATCAGAATATCGACCTCGAGATCGCGACAGAGCGCGGTCAGCGCGGAGAGATCGGCAACATCGACCGCGTGAGGAATGCAGCCGGTGCGATCCGCCAGCGCCGCCAGCTGCTCCTGACGACGCGCCACCGCATGCACCGTAATGCCTTCCTGACACAAACGTTCGACGATGGCTTCCCCCATTCCGGCCGATGCGCCCGTGACCAGCGCCACTTTGTAATCTGAAAACGGCATGTTGCTTCTCCTGTTGCGGCAGTCGTTCTGCCCGTGCTGTGGGTTATTTGACTTTATTCAGTTATGTCCGGCGGGTATAAGACGTAAATGATGTGAGGCGATAAGGGGGTCTTATAACGACGTTTCGGCTTCACTGTTCAGCGCCAACATCATGATCTCGCTACCATATTCCACCCGCTCAAGCGGTTCGACCTGGATGGCGACCAGCGTCCCCGCTGCCGGGCTGCGTAGCGGCAGGTAAAACGGCCCCACTTTCACCAGCGCCAGCAAATCATGCTGCTTTACTTGCTGACCGGGCTGCACATACGCCTCGCCGTGGCTGGGATGGCAAAGAACGATATGACCCGGCATCGGCGCGCAAACCGGTGTTAAGGTCGGCGAATCCGTCACCGGCGTCTCGTCTGCTGACGGTAAAGACGGCAGAAGGCTGCGCTCAGGAAATCGCAACCGGATCGATACGCGCCCGCTGCGCCACTCCAGCTCCTGCAAACCGGCGACATTCATCTTGCGCGCCAGCTGGCGTAACTCTTTTAAGGCAATTGCGTCTTGATTCATGGGGGTTCCATCGCGTGCAGGTAGTGTCAGCGCGTGGCTCAGACGCGCGCCAGAGCCTTCACTCTAGCGTGCGCGTTACTGTCGTCCGTAAGAGGGTTTCGCTTTAAGGTGATAAGCGCGACTTATTATCCCGCCAACGCCAGCGGTCGGTTGTCCACGGTGCGGTTCGCCATCAGCGACAGCAGTATCGCTTTTACCGCCTCCGCAGGCTGAGAGAGCGGCAAATGATCGGACATGCAGAAGGACAGCGACGCCTGCACGTCAGGCTCCACAATTTTCGCCATCCACGCATCGGCCGCTTTCAGCATCGCGCGCGCCGCCGACTCAGGCATGATCGTACAGCCCATTCCCGCCGCCAGCGCGGCGTTAAGCGTGGTTTGCGACTCAATTTCCGTTTTCACATGGTATTGCAGCCCCTGCCGTACAAACGCGTCGTCCACCACCTTGCGCATAATGTTGTAAATACGCGGCAGAAACAGATCGTACTTTGCCGCACTGGCAAGCGAAATTTCCCGCATTGGCTCGCCAAGCGCGCGCGGGCAGACAAAGCACAGGTCTTCCTTCATCAGCGGGATAAAACGCAGGCCGTGAATATCGCGATTGTCATAAATCACCGCCATATCCATACGACCGTTCATGATCAGCTCGCTCAGCGTCGTGCCGAAATTTTCGTTGAAATAGAGCACGATGCCCGGATACTGGCGCTGCACTTCAACCATCAGCGGCAGTGCCAGCTGCTGTGCGGCGGTGCCGGGCGCGAGCCCGACGGAGACATGGCCGCTGAGGGCTTGCCCCGCCCCGTCAATGGCGCTCTGCGCCTGATCGCACTGGCGCAAAATCGCCTGCGCGTGGGTATAAAGGATGTTGCCGGCTTCAGTCGGCGTGACGCCGCGCTTGGTGCGAATTAAGAGCTGTTGTCTGACCTCGCCTTCCAGCGTGGCAAGCTGCTGGCTCAGCGCCGGTTGCGCAATATGCAAAATGTCAGCTGCCTGCGTCAGGCTGCCAACATCGACGATTTTAATGAAATATTTCAGACGACGAAGATTCATGGACAGGCTTCCGATTCAGTGCGGGTCTGATTGTTAACGCAAGATCGGTGCCAGAAATGTCATTTACGTCCAAAGCGCCGTGGTGATGGCGTTTCATCCCCCGGGAATACCTTCAGCGCGCGCCCATCGCACCATTCGGGTGCATTTTGAGGCCATCAGCTATCGCATTGTGTTATGTCGCCACAACAAAGCACTATTAACGGCCGAACTCTGCCCCGCTCTATCCTCTGTTACTCCCTGCCGCGGAACCGCTTCGCCGCGCGGCTTTTTGCTGACCCTGCAACCCGGAATGCTGCCCCATGCCTGATATTGCCGATCGTCTGAAGAATGTTGCCGTCTCTGCCTCCGTCGCCATGACCCAAAAAGCGCGCGACCTCACCGCCCGGGGCGTGGATGTCGTGGGGCTTTCCACCGGCGAACCTGATTTCCCCACGCCAGAGCATGCAATTGAGGCGGCCTATGCCGCCGCACGTGCGGGTGATACCCGCTATCCGCCGACTGACGGCACGCCTGCGCTGCGCGCGGCAATCCAGCGTAAATTTCTGCGCGATAACGAATTGCATTATGAAATCAATCAGATCCTGACCGCTGGCGGCGCCAAACAGATCATCTTTAACGCCATGATGGCCACCCTCAATCCGGGCGATGAAGTGGTGATCCCAACGCCGTCGTGGATCAGCTACGCCGATATTGTAAAGTTTGCCGGCGGCACGCCGGTGCCGGTCGCCTGTCGTGAAGAGAATGGCTTTAAACCGCTGCCCGCCGACGTTGATGCCGCCATTACGACGAAAACCAAATGGCTGCTGCTTAACTACCCCAGTAACCCCACCGGCTCGGTGGCGACCCGCGATGAGCTGCTGGCGCTGGGCGAGGTGATGCTGCGCCATCCGCAGGTGTGGGTTCTGACTGATGATATTTATGAACATCTGCTGTATGACGACGTGACGTTCTGGACGCTGGCACAGGTTGAACCGCGCCTGCGTGAGCGCGTGCTGACGGTTAACGGCGTGTCCAAAGCCTACTCGATGACCGGCTGGCGCTTAGGTTTTTGCGGCGGCCCGCTGCCGCTGATCACCGCCATGAGCAATGTGAACACGCAGAACAGCGGTGGCGTGACGACCCTGACGCAGGCGGCGGCGGTTGCCGTCCTGGACGGGCCGCAGGATCTATTAACGGCGCGCGCGGCAATCTATCGCGAACGTCGCGACTACGTGCTGGCGCGGCTCGCAGAGATACCCGGCCTGCACTGTCACCGCCCGCAGGGTGCGTTTTACCTGTTCGTCAATATGGCGGCGTTGATCGGCAAAACCAGCGCGGGCGGCCGCGCCATCCATAGCGACACCGACTTTGTCCTGGCGCTGATTGAGGAGCAACACGTGGTGACGGTGCAGGGCGCAGCATACGGCATGAGCCCGTACTTCCGTCTCTCATATGCCACCAGCATGGAACGCCTGCAAACCGGCTGCGATCGCATCGCCGCATTTTGCGCAGGCTGTCAGTAAATCACGGCAGCCGGCGCCGCATGCGGCGCCGGTTTACTGTATGAAGGGAAGGATTGACGGCGCTATTGCGCCAGTACCTCAGCCGCCGGGGCGATGCTGCCGCCACAGGCTTCGATTTCGCTACGCACTAACATTGCCAGCTCAACGGAACCGGGCGTATCGCTGTGGATCAGGACAGAACGCGCGCGGATTGCCAGCGTATCGCCCTCAAAGGTGGTCACCGTGCCCTTCTCCAGGAACTGTCGCACGCGAGCGCGCACCGCCAGCTCCTCATTGATCACCGAACCGGCAATGCCACGCGGCACCAGCCCTCCCTGCGCGTTGTAAGCGCGATCGGCCAGAAACAGCGTCAGACTTTGCAGACCGGCCGCTATGGCTGCGCGTTCAATAAGCGTGTCGGATTGAGAAAAAACGATCAGGCTATCGTCAATGCGCGCGAGCGTCTGCATCACCTGCCGCGCCAGCGCCGCGTCGCGGTTGATGATGTTGCCCATCGCAGCATGAAAGCTGACGTGCGCCACGCGCGTTTCTTCCACGCGGGCAATCGCGCTCAGCGCGCCCACCTGATAAGCCACCTGCTGGCAGATCTCTTCGGCCGAAAAGGGCAGTTCGCGGCGGCCAAAGCCCTGACGATCGGGCAGTCCGGGATGCGCGCCAATACCGACGCCGCGCGCTTTCGCCAGCTTTACCATACGCGTCATGATGGCGGGATCGCCCGCATGAAAGCCGCAGGCGATATTGGCGGAAGACACCACGTTCATCAGCGCGGCGTCATCACAGAGTTGATAAACGCCGAAGCCTTCTCCCATGTCGGAATTGACATCAATCTTCATTTTCGTTTCCTTATAAACCCACCACGTTTTTAAAAGGCGTAATACTGTCACGCAGCCGTTGCAGCCAGCCCTCCATCGCTTTTCGCGCGGTAACGGCTCCCTGCGCGTCGCTTTGCACCAGCTGGATGGACTGCCCCGGTTGAACCTGTCCCAGTCGCCACAGATCTTCTTCAATGACGCAGGCAATTTTCGGGTAACCGCCTGCCGTGTTGGCGTCACTGAGTTGAATGATGGGTTCACCGGCGGGCGGCACCTGAACAATGCCGGGGATCAGCCCATAAGAGCGTAGTTCCACGCTTTCCGCAGGCAGAACAGGTTCCCCCGAAAGGCGGTAACCGGTGCGGTTGCTTTGCAGGGAGACTTTCCACGGCTGCTGCCAGAAACGTTTCGCATCGGCGGCAAACAGCGCATATTCACCGGAAGGGATAGCACGCACCTGCACCCTTCCCTCGTCGCTGCGCGGGAAAGCAGCATGCAACGCCTGCTCCGGCGGCTCAATGCCCATGCCGCAGGCAGGCAGCGACCGGACAGCGCTTGTGCCCGCCTTCAGCACGTCGCCCTGCCGGAGCGTTCGGCCTTCCAGCCCGCCGAAACCGCCGCGCAGGGCGGTACTGCGCGATCCCAGTACCGTGGGTACGTCGATGCCGCCGGCAATGCAGAGATAACCTCGCGCGCCGCTGCGTGGATAATGCAGTTCCAGCGTCTGTCCTTCCCGCGCATTACAGGCCCACCAGGCCGGCAGCTCGACGCCATCCAGCCGCGCGCGACAGTCCGCGCCGGTGAGGGCAAAACAGGTATCTGACTGAAAACGGACGCGAAAAGGAAACATCTGCACCTCCACCGCCGCCGCATTTTCCGCATTGCCCAACAGAATATTGCCCGCACGCAGCGCCAGCGCATCCATCGCGCCGCTCACCGACACGCCCAGATGGCGCCAGGCGGTGCGACCTGCATCCTGCACGGTATTCAGGGCAGCGCTTTGCACGATCTCAATCACAGTTCAATCCTCTCGGGAACAAAACGAATCGTATCGCCCGGCGCCATCAGCGAAGGCGATGCCGCGTGGGGATCAAACACCTCGATCTCCGCATAGCCAATCGCATTCCAGCCGTTGGGGCCGGTCAGCGCCGACACGCCCGCCTGAGGGCCGCCAATGGTCACGGTGCCTTTCAGCATATGAAGCGAGGGCACTTTTTTACGCGGCGTCGCCAGCAGCGGGTCCAGCCCGTGCAGGTAGCCAAACCCCGGTGCGCTGCCAATCGCAAAGACGGTGTAACATCCCTGATGATGTCGGCGGATCACTTCACGCGGAGAAAAGCCGGTATGGCGGCAGACCGCCTCCAGATCGGTAGCCTGCTCGCCGCCGTAACAAACCGGGATCTCAATCAGCTTGCCCTGTGGATCGATCGCTTTCGTGGTGCGCCAGGCATGGCGCAGGCGGCGTTCTGTGGCTGCCGGATCGTCTGGTGTGGCGCAGAACAGCACCAGCAGGTTGGTCACCCCGGGGATTAACGCTTCGATGTCGTCGCACTGCGTCAGCGTTTGCGCCAGCGACCAGATACGCCGCTGCGCGGGGAGATCGAACGCGCCGGGCGCCTCGATCAGCCATGCGCGGCTGCCCATGGTCGACAGCCTCATCTCGTCTTCCCCTGTCGTCGCACGTCGCGCCGTTAATTCATGCAGCACATCCATGATTATTCCAGCGGTTCGAATTTCAGGCTGGAAAGCGGCTGAACGCGCTCTTCCCGCACCATCTTGTATTCGGTATCAGGCCCAATCCAGCTGTTCCATATTTTGTCGATGGTGCCGTTATCGTCCATGGCTTTCAGACTGCTGTTGACGCTGGCGAGCAGCTGCGGTTCATCACGCTTCATCCCGATGCCGATCGGTTCGAGCGCCATGGGTTCTTTGATCATCGCGAGGTTGATGCCGTCTTTTTTCGCCTGCGAAATCATTTTCATGCCGGTCATGGTATTGGTGACAAAACCGACGGCTTTGTTTTGCTCCAGCGCCAGGAAAGCAGAGGCGGCGTCCTGGAACGTTACCGGCTTGCCGCCTTTCAGCACGATAGATTGCTCGGAGGTCGTGCCCTTGGTGGCGCTGATGCGTTTATGTTTAAAATCCGCCAGGGTTTTATTGGCGTTCGCTTCCTTGACCAACAGCATCTCTTTGGCAACGTAATAGGGATCGCTGAACTGAATCTGATTGCCGCGCGTTTTGGTGTAGGCCAGGTTAGCAATCAGCACGTCGGCGCGACCGGTGGCAATGACCGCGATGCGCGCCTCGACCGAGGTCGGCATCAGTTGCAGCTTCACGCCCATCTGTCTGGCCAGCGCACCACAAAGATCAACGTCCATGCCCGCCAGCTGACGCGTTTTCGGATCGGGCGAAGAGAAAGGCGGCACGTCAGAGTAAACGGCGCATTTTAATTCGCCACGCGATTTAATATCCGACAGCGCATCCGCTTTAGCGGACGTCATCGCCAGGAACAGCGGCAATACCAGTGCACAGGAGCCATATTTGAGTCTCATTGCTGTTTACCCTCAATCGCTTTTACAGGATGAAAAATGACTATATCGAGATTGGATCAGGCCAGGGTAAGAGGGAAAGCCTGTAGGGAGATACAGGATTTATATGACAGCCGATGAAAGACGGGTAATAAGTAAAATCTATCCGGCGAAAACAAAATACTCTTATCCGCTCCGCTTTTTTACCCTCTAAGGTAGCCCTTAATACGGTGTTGCAACCGCCTCTCCCCAATCCGAAGGTAAGCTATTCATGAATGCCAGAGTGGGCGTTTCCCTGAAAATAGTCTCTGCGTTATGCGCAACATTAATGCTCGCGTGCGTTAAGGGTTTACAGGGCGCCATTCCAACCGGCGAAGTGATTTTTTTCCGCTCATTTGTCGCCATGTTTCCCCTGTTGGTCTGGTTAAAAATGCAGGGAAAAGTCCTGGAGAGCCTGAAAACACGCAATATTTTCGGCCACTTTATTCGTGGTTTTTCCGGCACCGGCGGAATGTACTTCAACTATCTGGCGCTGGTTTATATTTCGCTGGCGGACGCCACCGCCATCAGCTATGCCGCGCCGCTGTTTACCGTCATTATGGCGGCCCTGCTGTTAAAAGAGAGCGTTCGCCTCGCCCGCTGGATCGCCGTTGTGGTGGGTTTTTCCGGCATTATCATCATGCTTTCGGCAAATTTAACCGCAGGAAGCTCTTTTTTCTCTGCCGGTGGCGCGCACGCTGGCGCGGGAATTGGTGCCGTCTTCGCGCTGATCGCCGCGCTCTGTTCCGCCACCTCAAGCGTTCAGATCCGTTTTCTTAACGGCATGGAGAAACCCGGTGCCATTGTGTTCTATTTTTCCCTGATGACCACGCTGATTGGTCTGGCGACGGCGCTGTTCGGCTGGCGCATGCCCACGCCAGCGCAGTTTTTATTGCTGACGGGATGTGGTTTTTTTGGCGGCATGGCGCAGATACTGGTGACGCTCAGCCTGCGTTATACCGACGCCTCTTTGCTGGCGCCGTTTGATTACACCACGCTGGTGTGGTCGATGGTCATTGGCTATCTGTTCCTGGGCAGTCTGCCAGGCCCGGCAACGCTGGTGGGCGCCTCAATCGTCGCGCTGGCCGGGATCTTTGCTGTCTGGAGCGATCGCCGCCAGCGACGAGGCCATTTGATGCGTTCCACCTGACGCCCGTTATTCGTTATATCGCGCTCTGGCGGCGCGGAAACGATCGGCCGAACCGATGATCCAGTGCCAAAGCGGCAGCATCTGAATCAGTAATTCTTTACCCAGATCGGTGATGGAATAGACCACGCGCGGCCGCTTTTCCTGAAAATCGTGGCGGGCGATGAGGCCGTCCCGCTCCAGCTGGCGCAGCGTTCGCGTCAGCATTCTCTGCGTGACGCCTTGCAGCAAACGGCCGATTTCCGCGTGTCGCAGTGGCCCGCGGGTGCCCAGAAGATGCACCACGCCCAGCGACCAGCGGTTGCCCGCATGGGTGAGAATATCCCGCTTCAGGCCATCATCGTCATCGCTTAATCCTTCACAAATCGCTTCAGAAAATTGCAGTACCGCTTCCTGATCCCACGCCATTTCGCCTCCGGTATCACTGATGTGCCTGATTGAACACGCTTTCATCGCGTGTCAGGCTGATGTCACACAACAGGAGGGAGTATGACCTATTCAACTGAAAAATCAGCCATTGCTGTTTTGGTGCTTGGCGCCGGCGAGCTGGGTATGCCGGTGTTGCGGGCAATGAGCCAGAAAGCGCAAAGCCATTCACAGGTTACCGTCAGCGTGCTGCTCAGAACACACGCCGACCATGCCGCGTCCGGCTCGCAAAAAGCGCGGCGTGACGCGTTGGCGGATTTGAATATTTCGGTGGTAGAGGGCGATTTACAGCAGCAGTCTGTTGCTGAACTGAGCGCGCTTTTCCGCTCGTTTGATGCAGTCATTAATTGCAGCGGCTTTGTTGGCGGGCCGGGAACGCAAATAAAGATCACCCAGGCCGTATTACAGGCGAACGTGCCGCGCTATTTTCCCTGGCAGTTTGGCGTTGACTACGACGCGGTGGGCAAAGGCAGTGGGCAGCAGGTATGGGATGAGCAGTTGGAGGTGCGCCACCTGCTGCGCGCACAGCGCGAGACGGATTGGGTGATTGTTTCAACGGGAATTTTTACCAGTTATCTGTTTGATCCCGCTTTCGGCGTGGTGGATGCAGCGAACAAAACCGTTTACGCCCCTGGCGACTGGCAGAATGCGGTCACGCTGACCACGCCAGAAGATATTGGCATGCTGACCGCCGAGATATTTTTCCATCAGCCAGAAATTCGTAATGAAGTGGTGTACATCGCGGGCGATACGCTGACCTATCGCGCGCTGGCCGATTTAATGCAGGCTCGCTGGCAGGGAGAGATCACGCGAAAACTGCTGGATAAAGAAACGCTGCTCGCCGACGTGCAGGTGCGCCCCGATGACGTCGCGGCAAAATACCGCCTCGCCTTTGCGCGCCCTGACGGTGTGGCATGGGATAAGTCGGAGACCTTTAACGCACGGCACGGAATAGCGACCATGACCGCTGAACAGTGGCTTGCCGATCAGCACGACAGCTAACCGGCGCTCAGACAAACAAAACCCCGCCGAAGCGGGGTTGTTCAAAGCGCATACGAGAAGCATTAAACGGGATCAGAACGGAATATCGTCGTCAAAATCCATTGGCGGCTCGTTGCCCGCCGGGGCGTTGTTCTGCTGCTGCGGCTGTTGCTGTGGACGGGACTGCTGCTGACCACCACCGCTGTATTGGTTGCTGCCGCCCTGCGGCTGCTGCGGCTGGCCCCAGCCGTTGTTGTTATTGCCGCCGCCAGCCGGTGCGCCAGCGCCGCCGCCGTTCTGGCGTCCGCCCAGCATCTGCATGGTGCCGCCAATATTGACGACAACTTCAGTAGTATATTTTTCTACGCCAGCCTGATCGGTCCACTTACGCGTTTGCAGCGCGCCTTCAATATAAACCTGCGAGCCTTTGCGCAGGTATTCGCCCGCGACTTCCGCCAGCTTGCCGAACAGCACTACGCGGTGCCATTCAGTTTTCTCTTTCGTTTCGCCGGTTTGCTTATCACGCCAGCTTTCAGACGTGGCCAGGGTGATGTTGGCAACGGCGCCGCCATTCGGCATGTAGCGGACTTCCGGGTCCTGGCCCAGATTTCCGACAAGAATCACTTTGTTAACGCCTCTGCTGGCCATGGTCGTGTCTCCGATGAATGTTCTGCTTTAAGTCTAAGCCGAAAATTCTAACATGCCATACCCGCACTTCCTACTTTGGAATAGCACTCGAAAAGGGTTTATCGCGTTTGCAGCGTTGCAGGCCGCGTCCCGCCTCGGATCGTAAATTTCCGCTGATGTTGCCGCGCGTCTCATGCCTCGCCTGCAAAAGAACACTGTATATCCAATCAGGTTATTTTGTGCCATAATTACTGGCTTAATTCTGGCCGTGTCCGCACGGTGAGGCTCGTGTAACTCCGGGAAGTGTGAATGGATAAGATCGAAGTACGGGGTGCCCGCACCCATAATTTGAAAAATATCAACCTGATCATCCCTCGCGACAAACTGATCGTTATCACCGGCCTTTCAGGCTCTGGTAAGTCCTCGCTGGCGTTTGACACGCTGTACGCAGAAGGGCAGCGTCGCTACGTAGAATCGCTTTCTGCCTATGCGCGTCAGTTTCTCTCCCTGATGGAAAAGCCGGATGTTGATCATATCGAAGGGCTGTCGCCTGCGATTTCGATTGAGCAAAAATCCACTTCACATAACCCACGCTCGACCGTGGGCACGATCACTGAAATTCATGACTACCTGCGCCTGCTGTTTGCTCGCGTCGGCGAACCGCGCTGCCCGGATCATGATGTTCCGCTGGCCGCGCAAACCGTTAGCCAGATGGTGGATAACGTGCTGGCGCTGCCGGAAGGGCATCGCCTGATGCTGCTGGCACCGATTGTCAAAGAGCGCAAGGGCGAGCACACCAAAACGCTGGAAAATCTGGCGACGCAGGGCTATATCCGCGCTCGCATTGACGGTGAAGTGTGCGATCTTTCCGATCCGCCGAAGCTGGAGCTTCAGAAGAAGCACACTATTGAAGTGGTGGTGGATCGCTTCAAGGTGCGTGAAGACCTGCAACAGCGACTTGCCGAATCGTTTGAAACAGCGCTGGAGCTTTCCGGCGGCACGGCGGTTGTGGCCAATATGGACGATGCCAGCATTGAAGAGATGGTCTTTTCCGCCAACTTCGCCTGTCCCGTCTGCGGCTACAGCATGTCTGAACTGGAACCGCGCCTGTTCTCATTTAACAATCCGGCAGGCGCCTGTCCGACCTGCGATGGTCTGGGCGTACAGCAGTATTTCGATCCCGATCGCGTGGTGCAGAATCCGGAGCTGTCGCTGGCGGGCGGCGCTATTCGCGGCTGGGATCGCCGCAACTTCTACTATTTTCAGATGCTGCGTTCGCTGGCCGAACACCTGAATTTTGATGTTGAATCCCCTTTTGATTCGCTGGATGACAAAGCGCGAAGCGTGATCCTTTACGGCTCAGGGAAAGAGAGCATCCAGTTCAAATATATCAACGACCGTGGCGACACCTCGGTGCGTCGGCATCCGTTCGAAGGCGTGCTGCATAATATGGAGCGCCGCTACAAAGAGACGGAATCCTCCGCGGTACGCGAGGATTTGGCTAAGTTTATCAGCAATCGTCCCTGCACCAGCTGTCACGGTACGCGCCTCAAGCGTGAAGCGCGCCACGTATTTGTGGAAAACACCACGCTGCCGGCCATTTCTGATATGAGCATCGGCCATGCGATGGCGTTTTTCCAGAACATGAAGCTGAGCGGACAACGGGCAAAAATTGCTGAGAAGGTGCTGAAAGAGATCGGCGATCGCCTGAAGTTTTTGGTTAACGTTGGCCTCAACTATCTTTCGATGTCGCGCTCAGCAGAAACGCTTTCAGGCGGCGAGGCGCAGCGTATTCGCCTGGCGAGCCAGATCGGCGCAGGGCTTGTTGGCGTCATGTACGTGCTGGATGAACCGTCAATCGGCCTGCATCAGCGTGATAACGAACGCCTGTTGGAAACGCTGGTGCATCTGCGCAATCTGGGCAACACGGTGATTGTGGTTGAGCATGACGAAGACGCGATCCGCGCGGCAGATCATGTGATTGATATCGGGCCGGGCGCAGGCGTGCACGGCGGTCAGATTGTGGCAGAGGGAACCGTTGACGATATCATGGCAGTGAAGGATTCACTGACCGGTCAATACCTTAGCGGCAAGCGCGGTATTAAAGTACCGGAAGAACGGGTGAAAGCCGATCCGGGCAAAGTGCTGAAAATCACCGGCGCGAAAGGCAACAATCTGAAGGACGTCACGCTCTCCCTGCCGGTTGGCCTGTTCAGCTGCATTACCGGCGTATCCGGCTCCGGCAAGTCCACGTTGATCAACGATACGCTCTTCCCGATTGCGCAGCGTCAGTTAAACGGCGCCACCATTGCCGAGGCGGCCCCTTACCGCGACGTAACCGGCATGGAGCATTTCGACAAGGTTATCGATATTAATCAGAGCCCAATCGGCCGCACGCCACGATCCAACCCGGCCACCTATACCGGCATTTTCACGCCGGTACGCGAGCTGTTCGCCGGGGTGCCGGAATCGCGTACGCGCGGCTATACGCCGGGTCGCTTCAGCTTTAACGTGCGCGGCGGCCGTTGCGAAGCGTGCCAGGGCGACGGCGTGATTAAGGTGGAGATGCACTTCCTGCCGGATATTTACGTGCCGTGCGATCAGTGCAAAGGCAAACGTTATAACCGCGAAACGCTGGAAATTAAATACAAGGGTAAAAGCATTCACGAAGTGCTGGAGATGACCATCGAAGAGGCGCGCGAATTCTTTGATGCCGTGCCGGCGCTGGCGCGCAAGCTGCAAACGCTGATGGACGTCGGCCTTTCGTATATTCGTCTGGGGCAGTCAGCCACCACGCTCTCCGGCGGCGAAGCACAGCGCGTTAAGCTGGCGCGCGAACTGTCGAAACGCGGCACCGGTCAGACGCTCTATATTCTTGATGAACCCACCACCGGCCTGCACTTTGCCGATATTCAGCAACTGCTGGAGGTTCTGCATCAGTTGAGAGATCAGGGCAACACCATTGTGGTGATTGAACACAATCTGGACGTGATTAAAACCGCCGACTGGATTGTTGATCTTGGCCCGGAAGGCGGCAGCGGCGGTGGGCAGATACTGGTTTCCGGCACGCCGGAAACGGTGGCGAAATGCGCCGAATCGCATACCGCTCGCTTCCTTAAGCCCTTGCTTAAACTCAAGTAAAATCCTCATGGGGCGACGTTTTTCGCCCCATTTACTGCACGGTTCCTCATCAACTTGCAGGATCAGGCAAGATTCAGACAGGTTTCGGTATACCCGCTTCGCCACTCTCTGACTATCCTTATGGTTCCGCGTTACCTCTACAACGCTTTCATAACTGGAGATACCATGAATATCACTCATGCCTGGGCTGCACAGGATGCAAAATCGAAGCTGGCCCCTTTTGACTACCAGCCACGTGAGCTGCGTGAACACGATGTCCAGATTGAAGTTATGTACTGTGGCGTGTGCCATTCCGACCTGCATCAGGCCCGCAACGAGTGGAAAAACACCATTTTTCCGGTCGTACCTGGCCATGAAATCGTTGGGCGCGTAACGGCTGTTGGCGGTCATACGCACAAATACAAAGTGGGCGATATTGTCGGCGTTGGCTGTATGGTTGATTCCTGTCGTAGCTGTGCCAGCTGTGATGAAGGGCTTGAGCAGTACTGCGAAAATGGCTTTACCGCAACGTATAACGGCGAAGACCGTCAAACCGGCGATATCACCTACGGCGGCTATTCCACTCAGGTGGTGGTCAACGAAGACTTCGTCCTGCGCATTCCTGAAAACCTGGATCTGGCCGGCACCGCGCCGCTGCTGTGTGCAGGCATCACCACCTATTCGCCGTTGCATCACTGGAAAGTGGGCCCTGGCAAAAAAGTGGGCATCGTCGGCCTTGGCGGCCTCGGCCACATGGGCGTGAAAATTGCCCACGCGATGGGCGCGCACGTGGTGCTTTTCACCACCTCGCCATCAAAAATCGAAGACGGCAAGCGTCTTGGTGCCGATGAAGTGGTAATTTCTAAAGACGCCGACCAGATGGCGGCCCACGTCAACAGCTTTGACTTTATCCTTAACACCGTTGCGGCTGAGCACGATCTGAATCCGTTTATCAACCTGCTGCGCCGTGATGGCAATATGACGCTGGTTGGCGTGCCGGAAAATAATCATCCTTCACCGGATGTTGCCAGCCTGATATTCAAACGCCGTAGCGTGGCCGGTTCACTGATTGGCGGCATCAAAGAAACACAGGACATGCTGGATTTCTGCGGCAAACACAATATCACTTCGGATATTGAGATGATCAACATGAATGAGATCAACGAAGCCTACGAACGCATGCTGAAAAGCGACGTGAAATACCGCTTTGTTATCGACATTGATACGCTGCGCGGCTGATTGCGCAATCGGGGCGGCCTTGCCGCCGCCCCACCTGTTATTCCTTACCCTTTTCGGGTATTCAGTGCCTGCTGCCAGGACGCATCCACCAGATAGTAGATCTGCGAATCCTTCAGCGTTCCATCCAGTAATACCGTGCTCCAGTGCGACTTGTTTAAATGTTCGCTGGGCAATACATCTTTATGCTCTTCTCGTAGCAGATCGGCCAGCGCAGGGGTGCTCTTCAGCGCCACGGCAGGACGTCCCTGCACCTCGTGCACCATTGCAAAAAGCACGTCGTCAATTTTGATCTGCGTGGCTTTCCAGTCGCTGTGCACGCTCTGTTCCGCGCCGGGCTTATCCATGCAGTAAGTGAGAAGATCCGATACGTTCATTGTTTATTCCCCTTGCAGCGTGGCGACAATGCGCCGCGCGCCGCCGTGAATACGATGCTCACCCAGCCAGATGCCCTGCCAGGTGCCCAGCGCCAGCCGACCACGGCTGACCGGCAGCAGCAGCGATACGCCCATCAGCGACGATTTGATGTGCCCCGGCATATCGTCGGCGCCTTCATAATCATGTTCGTAAGGTGCATCTTCCGGCACGGTACGCAGAAAATGCTGTTCCATGTCGCTGCGCACGGTGGGATCGCAGTTCTCATTCAGCGTCAGCGAAGCGGAGGTATGCTGCAACAGCAGATGAAGCATACCCGTTTGCACATCGCTCAGGCGGCGCAGTTCGCCCAGCACCTCATCGGTAATGAGATGAAATCCCCGGCTTTTGGGGCTTAAGGTAATGGTTTGCTGATACCACATCGTTGAACTCCTTAACGCAAATGTTTGTTAAGTGTGTAACATGAGGCGAAAAGATAAACCCGAAAAGGGAAAAAGTTATAGCAGCCGGACACGACGCCCGGCCGCAAGGGCCTACATGACGGCCGCGAAGGCCTCTGCGACCTGATGCACGTTCCTGCTGTTGAGTCCGGCCACGCACATGCGGCCGCTGGCAATCAGATAGATGCCAAACTCATTGCGCAGTCGTTCAACCTGCTGCGCGCTCAGACCGGTGTAGCTGAACATGCCGCGCTGCTTAAGCAGATAGTCGAAGTTTTTACCGGGCAACGCCGTGCTCAACACATCGACTAACGCGTGACGCATATCAATAATGCGCAGGCGCATTGCTTCCACTTCAGTCAGCCATTTCGCCTTCAGTTGTGGATCATTCAGCACGCAGGAAACCACCTGCGCGCCGAAGTTTGGCGGGCTGGAGTAGTTGCGACGCACGGTTGCCTTCAGCTGACCAAGCACGCGCGACGCTTCTTCCACATCGTTACAGACCACCGACAGGCCGCCAACACGCTCGCCATACAGTGAAAAGATCTTTGAGAACGAGTTGCTGACCAGCACGGGCAGCCCGGCGTCGGCGATGGCGCGAATAGCGTAGGCGTCCTCGGTCATACCCGCCCCGAATCCCTGATAGGCAATATCAAGAAAAGGAATGAGCTGGCGCGCTTTCAGCACGTCAGTTACCGCATCCCACTGCGCATCGGTAAGATCGGCGCCGGTTGGGTTATGGCAGCAGGGATGCAGCAGGACGATGCTCTGCGCCGGTAGCGTGTTCAGCGTTGCGATGAATGCGTCAAACTTAACACCGCAGGTTTCGTCGTCGTACCAGGGATAGGTGTTTACCGTAAAACCTGCGCCGGAGAAAATCGCCACATGGTTTTCCCAGGTGGGATCGCTGACCCAAACCTGCGACTGAGGAAAATAGGTTTTAAGGAAATCGGCGCCGATTTTCAACGCGCCGGAGCCGCCGACGGTTTGAATCGTCGCAAGCCGGCCCGCTTTTAACCCGGCATGATCTTCACCGAAAAGCAGCGGCGCAATAGCGCTGCGGTACGATGGCAATCCATCCATTGGCAGATAAAGCGACGCGCTATGCTCCCCGGCACTGAGGCGATGTTCTGCTTCAGCCACCGCCTGTAACTGCGGAATGGTGCCCTGTTCGTCGTAATATAGCCCGATGCTCAGGTTTACCTTATGCGGTCGCATATCCTGTTTGAATGTTTCCATCAGCGTAAGGATGGGATCGCCAGCATAGGCATCAACGTTTTGAAACACGGTGCAGATCTCCGTTTTATTAATCAGATTGCCGCTGGGCGACAAAAGCAGGCTGCCACTATAACCCGTATTCAAGGTAAAAGGTCAGCCTACGATCTGCATTACTGCGAGCCGACGCGGAAAAAAACGATTGCCGTTTCAGCAATTCATTTCATTTCTGAATCACGTTCGCACCGTTTTCTTTCAGCCGGTCCAGCACCACGGAGGTTTTGACATGCGATACGCTGTGATGCCCCGCCACCAACTGACTGATTAAGGCACTCAGGCCGGGGAGATCCGCCACCGCCACCTTCAGTAAATAGTCAGCATCGCCGGTGGTTTTCCACGCGTCGACGATGGCGGGCTCATTGGCCACCCTGTGATGAAAGCGTTTTACGTATTCGGCAGTATGGTTAAGCAGGCGAACTTCAATCAGGCCGATCACGCTCAGCCCTACCGCATCGGGCGAGAGCCTGGCGTGATAGCCGAGGATCAGTCCTGACTGCTCAAGGCTGATGCGGCGGCGCGAGCACTGCGAGGCGGAGAGGCCAACCAGATCGCTCAGTTCCTGGTTGGTCAGGCGGCCGTTAGCTTCCAGTAACGTCAGTATTTTTACATCATGTTCATCAGTCTGGCTCATCTGCGATCCGTTTGGTTTTTCAGGCGGACAAGTGAGACAGCTAACGGTATTTTTCGTCCCGCTGTCCAACACTATTTCTCAATACCACAGAAGAGTGAACGCGCGCGGCAACGGGGTTATTCGTCGTCGTACTGTGGGCCGGCATAGTTATCGAAACGCGACCACTGGCCGTTAAAAGTGAGACGAACCGAGCCGATCGGGCCGTTACGCTGCTTACCGAGAATGATCTCCGCGATCCCTTTCAGATCGCTGTTTTCGTGATAAACCTCATCGCGGTAGATAAACATGATCAGGTCGGCGTCCTGCTCAATCGAGCCGGATTCACGCAGATCTGAGTTGACCGGGCGCTTATCAGCGCGCTGCTCCAGCGATCGGTTAAGCTGCGAGAGCGCCACCACCGGCACCTGTAGCTCTTTCGCCAGCGCCTTCAGCGAGCGGGAGATCTCGGCGATCTCCAGGGTACGGTTTTCTGACAGTGACGGCACGCGCATCAGTTGCAGATAGTCGATCATGATCAGGCTCAGCCCGCCGTGCTCGCGGAAGACGCGTCGCGCGCGCGAGCGCACTTCCGTGGGCGTCAGGCCGGAAGAATCATCGATAAACATGTTTTTCTTTTCCAGCAGGATGCCCATGGTACTGGAGATGCGCGCCCAGTCCTCGTCATCAAGCTGCCCGGTACGAATGCGCGTCTGATCAACGCGCGACAGCGACGCCAGCATACGCATCATGATCTGCTCGCCGGGCATCTCAAGGCTGAAGATCAGAACGGGCTTATCCTGCGTCATCGCAGCATTTTCACACAGGTTCATCGCAAAGGTGGTTTTACCCATCGAAGGACGCGCCGCCACGATGATCAGATCCGAACGCTGAAGCCCGGCGGTCTTTTTATTCAGATCCTGATAGCCGGTATCAACGCCGGTTACGCCGTCGTGCGGCGTTTGGTAGAGCGATTCAATGCGCGAGATGGTGGCTTCAAGGATCTGATCGACGCTTTTCGGGCCTTCATCTTTATTGGCGCGATTTTCTGCTATCTGAAAGACGCGAGATTCTGCAAGATCGAGCAGATCCTCGCTGGTGCGTCCTTGCGGATCGTAACCGGCGTCGGCGATCTCGTTAGCCACGGCGATCATTTCACGGACGACGGCGCGTTCGCGTACGATATCGGCATAAGCGCCTATGTTCGCAGCGCTTGGCGTATTTTTGGACAGCTCCGCCAGGTAAGCAAAACCGCCGACCATGCTCAGTTCGCCGCGCGTTTCCATCGATTCGGACAGGGTAATAAGATCGATAGGTTTGCCCTGCTCCAGCAGGCGCTGCATTTCGCCGAAAATCATCCGGTGCGGGCGACTGAAGAAATCCTGCGCCACCACGCGCTCGGAAACGTTGTCCCAGCGTTCATTATCCAGCATCAGCCCGCCCAGTACGGATTGCTCCGCTTCCAGCGAATGGGGCGGTAATTTTAGCCCTTCCATCTGCCGATCGCGCGGCTCGCGCTTATCAACGGATTTGTTGGTGGGTTTATTTCCTGCCATAGTGATGCAATACCAAAAATCTGAGTGGTCGGACGCGCAAGTATACCCGTTTGGTGCCCTGTCGTCCTCCCTCAATGACGCGGAATCAACAGGAGGGAATATGGTAAAACGTATACAAATCAGTCAGCATGGCGGCCCGGAAGTGATGCAGCTGATCGACGTCGATTTGCCCGAACCGGCCGCAGGTGAAGTGGTTGTTGAGAACAAAGCGATTGGTATCAATTACATCGATACCTATATGCGCAGCGGACTCTATCCGGCACAGTTGCCAACAGGGCTGGGAACCGAAGCCGCTGGCGTGGTAAAGCGCGTGGGTGAAGGCGTAACGGCGGTGAAACCGGGCGACCGGGTCGTTTATGCCCATTCCGCTTTGGGTGCCTATAGTGAATCTCACGTGGTGTCCGTCGATAAACTCGCCGTGCTTCCCGACTGTATTACTTATGAGCAGGCGGCGGCCTCTTTCCTGAAAGGTCTGACCGTTCACTACCTTCTGCGTCAGACTTATGTGATTCAGCCGGATGAGATTTTCCTTTTCCATGCGGCGGCGGGCGGCGTTGGGCTGATCGCCTGTCAGTGGGCGAAAGCATTGGGCGCACGTTTAATCGGTACGGCAGGATCGGCTGAGAAGGCCGCGCGGGCAAAAGCGGCAGGCGCCTGGGCCACCATAAATTACCGCGAAGAGAACGTGGCCGAGCGCGTGTCGGCGCTCACAAACGGCAAAATGGTGCGAGTGGTGTATGACTCGGTTGGTAAAGATACCTGGGAGACGTCACTGGATTGCCTGCAACGTCGCGGGCTGATGGTCAGTTTCGGTAACGCTTCCGGCCCGGTAACCGGCGTTAATTTAGGTATTCTGAATCAGAAGGGATCGCTGTACGTTACCCGTCCTTCGCTGCACGGCTATATCACCAGCCGCGAGTCACTGATCAATGCCAGCAACGAGCTTTTTTCAATGATCGCCAGTGGTGCCATCAACGTGGACGTGCCGGAGCAGCAGAAATTCGCATTAAAAGATGCGCAGCAGGCGCATAAAACGTTGGAAAGCCGTGCCACACAGGGTTCCAGTTTGTTAATCCCGTAATACGCAGAAATGGCAAGGGCCTCCCGCAAGGAGGCCCTTTTTTCTTTTTTATCGTTCGCGCGGTTTGTAGGGTACGGCGGCGAATCTGGAGAAGCATCCTGGCAGAGTTCATAAGTAAAAAATATGGGTTATCACTGATTCATCTTATGAAGATGCCAGAATGTGATCGCGGCCGCATTCTCACCTGTAACTGTTATCACTTTTACGGTTTCTACGCCGTGGCGGTCACTCTGTCGGCGACGAGGGCCAGCGCCTGTTCGACCGTTTCAATATTGGCGCCCGGTTTGTGAGCATTTTCGCTCAGGTAACGACGCCATTGTCGCGCGCCCGGAATGCCCTGAAACAGGCCAAGCATGTGACGCGTGATATGGCCCAGGTAAGTGCCGTTCGCCAGTTCCCGTTCAATGTAGGGATACATTGCACGCACCACCGCAACCGAATCAACCGCAGGCTGGCTGCTGCCAAACAGCTCGCGATCGACCTGCGCCAGTATGCCGGGATTTTGATACGCCTCGCGCCCCATCATCACGCCATCCACGTGTTGCAGGTGCGTTCTGGCCTCTTCCAGCGACTTTACGCCGCCGTTAATCGATATCGTCAGATGCGGGAAGTCTCGTTTCAGTTGATAGACGCGCGCGTAATCCAGCGGCGGGATTTCGCGGTTCTCTTTCGGGCTGAGGCCCGACAACCACGCCTTGCGCGCGTGGATGATAAAGGTATCGCAGCCGCCCTGCTCCGAAACCTGACGAATAAAGTCGCAGAGAAATTCGTAGCTATCCTGTTCGTCAATGCCAATGCGTGTTTTCACCGTGACCGGAATCGACACCTGGTCACGCATTGCCTTCACACCGTCTGCGACCAGCGCCGCTTCGCCCATCAGGCAGGCGCCGAAACGACCATTTTGAACGCGATCGGAGGGACAGCCGACGTTCAGGTTCACTTCACTGTAGCCGCGCGCTTCCGCCAGGCGTGCGCATTGCGCCAGCGCCGCAGGATCGCTTCCGCCCAGCTGCAATGCGACGGGCTGCTCCTCCTGACTCCACGCCAGATAGTCGCCCTTACCATGAATGATGGCGCCGGTGGTGACCATTTCCGTATAGAGCAGCGCCTCACGCGTTAGCTGTCGATGAAAATAACGGCAGTGGCGGTCGGTCCAGTCCAGCATGGGCGCGATGGAGAAGCGAAGGGCGGGCAGATGTTGGGTCATAGGGCGTGCTAACTCGATGGGTTTAAAAAATCAGCGTAATGATAACACGCGCCCCTGTTGCGATCATCCCAAGCTGTCGCGCAGGCGGTAAAAGGGGCGCACGGAGCGCCCCCGGACGATCAGAACGTAAAGTTCATTTGCGCTACCGCGCCCCAGGTGTTGTCGTCGCCCTTCATACCGGCAAGGTCGAGATGGACTTTATTAAAGGGTGACAGGCCAAAACCGGCAGTCACCACGTTGGTGTCGTTAGACTTCATATCCGCACGGTAGCCGGCGCGTAGCTGGAGCCAGCTCAGCAGGCGATATTCGGCACCGATGCCCGCATACTGACTTTGATCCTGCGTTTTAAAGCGTTTGGTCGGCGTCGCATCCACATCGAGCGCGGTGGTCAGGCGATCGGTATGGAACGACACGCCCGGCGTGACCACAGGTCGGATCTGATAAGTGTCTTTGAATCCGCTGATCTCTTTGGTTTCAATATCGCGAGAAATCAGGTTTTGCGCGCTGACGCCCAGCGTCCAGTTATCGTTCAAATCGGTTGCGGCGCCCGCATCGATGTTGAAACCGGTGTCGTCATTTTTGTAGCGGCCTTTTTTGAAATCTGATTTGTCGTAGTTATAGACCGACGCGCTGTAGTTATAGAGATAGGTTTTCTGCAATTTCGGCGTCACGCCGAAGGAAACCGGCTGCCCTGCGATGGTGAACTCATGCGCTACGGCAACGCCATAATCGTAAACAATCGCGCCACGGCCCAGCCCGGCAGAGGTCAGCCTGTCTTCATCGCCAGGCAGCGGAAAAATAGTGCCGTCGGCCACGCCCTGAAGGTAATCAATATCGCTCTGGCTGACGGCGGCTCTGACATTCGCCGTGCCGTAGGCTTTGGTGACGAAGGCAAACGGCAGCACCTCATTGGGTACGGTCACAGCAAACGCAACGCCTGCGGTGCCGGAGGCCTGATTGCCCTTCATGCCGCGCAACTGGCTGGCAAGATCGCCAGCTGCGGCCTGCACGCGTGGATAATCGGCCGGAGTGAAGCTGCCGCTATTAGCGATGTCCTGGTAACTGTCGACGCTGTCGGTCAAATCATCAATCTTATCAATCAGCTTGTGTTTGTCCGTGAGCTGAACGCCCGCCGCAGGAAGAATAATGCTGACGTTGTCTTCCGGTCGCGCTTTGGTCATTAACGCCGGGTTAGCCAGCACCGCAGTGCCGTAGGTGGATGACGCCACGCCCGTACCGCCCATTGCATCATTACGCGCATCGTAATAGTTGCCGGCTGCAAGCGCGCCGAGAGGGACGGAAAACAGGACAGTAAATACCGCAGGTTGGGAAAATCGTTTCGACATACTGATTTTTTTTGCCATTTTGCTTTAAACCCATCCATAAAAGAAGAGTGCGCGCTCATAACGTGAGCCCGGTGCGATGACCTGCATAATGAACATTTTTGGAACAATTCATTGCTGAGAAAACAGGAACAATTCACTGGCTTTTCTGCTCATTGACCCTTTATTTATCTGTTAACACGCTAATTAATAAAGTAGGTGATAGCGTCATTTTGGCTCAGATCCCTGCCATACCTGCCTTTCGCAACAAGCTTCATCTTTATTCATGCCAATGACATTAATATTATTTTAGTGAAAATTTCAGACACGAGCAGAAACAATGAGAAAAATCAGTTTTCATTAACGATAGCGTATTAGGGCAAATACCACCGGTTTCTGGAGTTTCGCTGGTAAGCAACCCTGTGGCAAAGAGGAAATATTTATGGGGAAGCGGAATTCGGCGTTTCAGTTATGCCGTGATAACATAACAATCACTATCGTGCGGAGGGCAATACAATGAACCTGAACAGTCCTGAAAAAATTCTCTCTCAGGCAGAGGTGCTTTGTCAGCAGCGTAATGTCAGATTGACGCCTCAGCGCCTGGAAGTTCTTCGTTTAATGAGCCAGCGCAGCGGCGCAATCAGTGCTTATGACCTTCTGGATCTGCTTCGTGAGTCCGAACCGCAGGCGAAACCGCCCACGGTGTATCGCGCGCTTGATTTTCTGCTCGAACAGGGATTTGTCCATCGCGTAGAGTCAACAAACAGCTATGTGGTCTGCCATCACTTCGAAGAACCTTCACACAGTTCAGCGATGTTGATCTGCGATCGCTGCGGCTCCGTGGCTGAACAGCATGCGGATGGCGTTGAAGAGATATTGAAAACGCTGGCGCTAAAATCAGGTTTTGTACTGGCGCATAGCGTAATAGAAGCGCATGGTTTGTGCGGAGAGTGTACAGTTGTTGAAAGCTGCACCGATCGTAAAGAGTGCAAGCATGATCACAAGGAATGGGTGTCAAAGAAACGCGGGCGCTGAGAAATTCGGGACGATAAGAGGGATTAAGCGGCACTGTCCATGTGCCAGGGTAGGAGTATCATCCTGAAACGCTTAAATGAGTGTCAATCAGGGCTGTCAGAAACGATGGTTGTTGTGGGTTTCCCATTCGCTTAATTCTTTTTCAGCCTGGTCTTTTCCATAACCGTAACGCTCCTGAATTTTACCAACCAGCTGATCGCGTTTGCCTTCAACAATAGTCATATCATCGTCGGTCAGCTTGCCCCATTTCTCTTTCACTTTACCTTTCAACTGTTTCCAGTTACCGCCGGCTTCGTCTTTATTCATCTTGTCTCTCCTCGACCTTAGGTGTTGTCCGCTTAAGTGATATCGTTTTAGCAATAATGCAAAAGCAAGATAATTCGCTTTAAATGCCTAACGTACAGATAATTGTAGTAGAAGATGAGAAATTTTCCGCCCAACCCGAGTGGATTACTCTTATTCCGCCATCAATCCTGTGGCAAAAATGAAAAAAGACAGGCAGATCAGCCGCTAACGAAACGGCAACAACATGTAAAAAAATGTGTCAGGAAAGCCACGTGCCGTTTTGCCAGTGTCGCCGCCAGATCCCCCACAGCACCACTCCTCGCAGAACAAGAAAAACGGTTAACGCCAGCCATAAGCCGTGATTACCTAACAGCGGCACGCTGGTCAGCGCCAACCCGTAACCCAATGCGGCAACCGCCATTCCATTGCGCATTTCGCTGGCGCGCGTGGCGCCGATAAACATCCCGTCCAGCAGATAGCACCACACGCCGCATACGGGCAGGATGATTTGCCAGATAAGGTAGTTATCTGCCTGCTGTTGTAGTTCAGGAATCGATGTAAGCAGCGCGACGATATTTGTCCCGACAACGGCATAGAAAAGTGAGAAAGCCAGCGCAACCATGCCCGCCTGGCGGCAGGCCGAACGCCATACCAACAGCAGTTGTCTGCCGTCGCGGGCGCCTACGGCTTCGCCGGAGCAGGCTTCTACGGCATAGGCAAATCCGTCAAGCGCGTAGGCGGTAAAGGTCAGGAACATCAGCAATACCGCATTAACCGCCACCACTTCGCCCCCCAGGCGGGCGCCGATAATGGTCAGCGACATAAAGCAGAGTTGCAGCAGCAGCGAGCGCAGCATGATATCGCGGTTCAGGCGCAGCAGTCGGCGAACATTGCCTCGCCAGGCCGTTTTTAACAACGGCAGCCTAATGCCGCGCAATTTCAACACCTTCACAACCATCAACAGGCCGATGGCCAGCGTGCAGTATTCTGCGATAACCGTCGCTGTCGCGGCGCCCTGTACGCCCATGTTGAGCCCCAGCACCAGCCAGAGGTCGAGGACGATATTCACCAGGTTGCCTGTAATGAGCAAAATTATCGGTGCACGCGCATACTGCACGCCCAGTAGCCATCCCAGCAAAACTAAATTAGCCAGCGTTGCCGGGGCGCTCAGCCAGCGGATGTTCATAAAGAGTGCAGCCTGATGCAGAACGTCGCGTTCACCGCCGACCAGTTTTAATGCCAGGTGGGTGAGAGGAGATTTGAATAAGATGAAGGCAAAACCTGCCATAAAGGCTATCAGCAGCGGTTGCATCAGCGCGCGTGCCAGCGCGGTTTTATCGCCGGAACCCAATGCCTGAGCGGTCAATCCTGTTGTGCTCATGCGCAAAAAAAGCAGCAGCATGAACAGAAAACTGGTTGCCGTGGTGCCTATTGCCACGCCGCCAAGGTAGGTAGGGCTGTCAAGATGGCCGATAACGGCTGTATCCACCAGTCCAAGAAGAGGAACGGTGATGTTCGAGAGGATCATCGGCAGCGCCAGCCGCCAGAGGTGTTTATCAGAGGAGGTGAAGAATCGCATCGGTTTCCACTACGCGACAGACGATAAAACTGCTCGCTGGCCGGGGCAAGTCAGCGAGCAGGCGGGGCGCACGCGCTATTCATCATAACGCGTTAATGAAGTCGGTCAGAGCCAGTTGCCGTTACGAATAACACCGACGGCCAGCCCTTCAATAGAGAGCGTCTGCTGGCGTAAATCGACCACGATAGGTTCAAACTCATTGTTTTCTGGCAGAAGATGAACAATGTTGCCCTGTTTTTTCAGGCGCTTAACGGTGACTTCATCGTCAATACGCGCCACGACCACCTGGCCGTTACGCACATCCTGCGTTTTGTGCACCGCCAGCAGGTCGCCATCCATAATGCCAATGTCTTTCATCGACATACCGGCAACGCGTAGCAAAAAGTCGGCGCCCGGTTTGAACAGATCGGGATCAACCTGGTAGCGCCCTTCAATGTGCTCCTGCGCCAGTAGTGGCTCACCGGCGGCCACGCGACCGATGAGCGGCAACCCTTCTTCTTCTTCCATCATCAGACGGATACCGCGCGATGCGCCAGAAATGATTTCAATCACGCCTTTACGCGCCAGCGCCTTCAGGTGCTCTTCCGCCGCGTTAGGAGAACGAAAACCCAGCCGGGCTGCGATTTCTGCCCGCGTTGGCGGCATGCCGGTCTGATTAATGTGGTCGCGAATCAGGTCGTAGACCTGCTGCTGCCTTACCGTTAGTGCTTTCATTCCGCCCCCTGGTTGTTTATACAGTCGACTGTGAGTATATACAGGTATTTGCTGATTGAAAACCCAAAATATGGGAAATAACAGCGCGTTGTCAAAATCTGGAAAGATTATCGCATTTGCGGTATTAACAGCATTGCCCACACGAAGAGCGCAAACAGAATGGTTAACAGCACCGCCGCTGAGCCCATATCCTTTGCACGGCCCGATAGCGGATGAAATTCACTGCCAATGCGGTCGACGACGGCTTCAATCGCGCTGTTGAGGATTTCCACTATGATGACCAGCACCACGGAACCAATCAGCATCACGCGCGTAATGGCATCCACGTCCAGCCAGCAGGCAATGGCGATAGCCACAACGGCGGCAATCGCCTCCTGACGAAATGCCGCTTCATGACGCCAGGCGGCGCTCAGCCCCTTCCAGGAGTAGCCGGCCGCTTTAATGATCCGGGTCAAGCCGGTGACGTTATTTGCCATGTTCAGGGAACCCTTTGAGATATTTAACGTCAATGTCCCGGTGGCGCACAAATTGCAACACCACAGATTTCACTGGCGCTTTCTGGTATGCTTGCGGCGCTTTGCTAACAAGAGGCTTCATGTTGTCTATGTCAGGTTGGCGTAAATTATATTATAACCTATTGAATTTACCTGTAAAAATACTGGTAAAGAGTAAGGCGATACCCGCCGAGCCGATTACGGAACTGGGGCTGGATACGTCGCGCCCTATTATGTATGTGCTGCCGTACGATTCAAAGGCTGATTTGCTGGCGCTGCGCGAACAGTGCCGTAAAGAAGATCTTCCCGATCCGTTAGAACCGCTGGAAATTGACGGTGCCGTACTGCCCCGCCATGTGTTTATTCACGATGGCCCGCGCGTTTTTCCTTACTTCGTGCCCAATCTTGAATCCGTAAAACTTTTCCATGAGTATCTGGATTTGCACCGCAGCAATCCGCTGCTGGATGTGCAGATGGTGCCGGTCTCGGTCATGTTTGGCCGTGCGCCGGGCCGTGAAGTTCAGGGTGATGAGCAGCCGCATCTGCGGGTGCTGAACGGCATTCAAAAATTCTTTGCCGTCCTGTGGCTGGGCCGCGACAGCTTTGTGCGTTTTTCGCCGATCCTGTCGCTGCGCCGCATGGCGACCGAGCACGGCACCGATAAAAGCATTGCGCAAAAGCTGGCGCGCGTGGCGCGCATGCATTTCGCCCGCCAGCGCCTGGCGGCCATTGGCCCCCGACTGCCGGTCAGGCAGGATCTGTTCAGCAAGCTGCTCCAGTCAAAGGCCATTGCCAAGGCCGTTGAGGACGAAGCGCGCAGTAAAAAAATCTCTCATGAGAAAGCGCAACAGAATGCGATTGAGCTGATGGAAGAGGTGGCGGCGGACTTCTCTTACGAAGCCATTCGCCTGACCGATCGCATCATGGGCTGGACGTGGAGCAAGCTTTATCAGGGCATTAACGTCAACGGCGGCGAACGCGTTCGTCAACTGGCGCAGGATGGTCATGAGATCGTCTATGTGCCCTGCCATCGCAGCCACATGGATTATCTGCTGCTTTCTTACGTGCTTTACCATCAGGGGCTGGTGCCACCGCATATCGCCGCAGGCATCAACCTGAATTTCTGGCCCGCCGGTCCTGTTTTCCGCCGCCTTGGCGCATTTTTTATTCGCCGAACCTTTAAGGGTAATAAGCTCTATTCCACGGTTTTTCGCGAATATCTCGGCGAACTGTTCAGCCGTGGTTATTCGGTAGAGTATTTCGTTGAAGGCGGTCGCTCACGTACCGGTCGTTTGCTGGATCCAAAAACCGGCACGCTGTCGATGACCATCCAGGCGATGCTGCGCGGCGGCAACCGCCCGATTACGCTGGTGCCGATTTATATCGGCTATGAGCACGTAATGGAAGTCGGTACTTACGCCAAGGAACTGCGTGGCGCAACCAAAGAAAAAGAAGGACTGATGCAGATGGTGCGCGGACTCAGTAAGCTGCGCAATCTCGGCCAGGGCTACGTGAACTTTGGCGAACCGCTTCCGCTGGTGAACTATCTGAATAAGCACGTGCCCGAATGGCGCGACGCTATCGATCCTATTGAGTCCCAGCGTCCCGCCTGGCTCACCCCGGCGGTGAATGATATCGCTGCACGCGTGATGGTGAGGATCAACAACGCAGGCGCGGCTAACGCCATGAACCTCTGCGTCACCGCCTTGCTGGCTTCCCGTCAGCGCTCGCTCACCCGCGAGCAGTTGACCGAGCAGTTGGACTGTTACATGCAACTTCTGCGTAACGTGCCCTACTCATCCGACGCCACCGTGCCGGATATGACGCCGGAAGCCCTGCTCAGTCACGCCCTGAGCATGAATAAGTTTGAGATTGAGCAGGACAACATCGGCGAGATCATCATTCTGCCACGCGAGCAGGCGGTACTGATGACCTACTACCGCAACAACATTCATCACATGCTGGTAATGCCTTCGCTCATCGCCGTTATTTTGATGCAGCATCGCGAACTGAGTCGGGCAGAACTGCTGCGTCAGTTAAGCGTTATCTATCCGATGCTGAAAAGTGAACTGTTCCTGCGATGGAATAAAGAGGATCTGCCTGGGGTGGTCGACGCGCTGGTCAGCGAAATGGCGCGTCAGGGCCTGCTCACCGCCGACGAGCACGCGCTGCGCCTCAGTCCTGTTCGCTTCCGCACACTGCAACTGCTGGCGGCGGGCGTCCGTGAAACGCTCCAGCGCTATGCGATTACGTTCTCAATCCTCAGCGCCAACCCGGCCATTAACCGCGGGACGCTGGAGAAAGAGAGCCGCACCATGGCGCAGCGCCTGTCGGTTCTGCACGGCATCAACGCGCCGGAATTCTTCGATAAAGCGGTATTCTCAACGCTGGTGCTGACGCTGCGCGATGAAGGCTACATCAGTGATACCGGCGATGCGCGCGTTGAGCAGACGCAGCGGGTTTATCAGATGCTGGCGGATTTGATTACCCAGGAGGTCAGGATGACCATTGAAAGCGCCTCGGCGCACGAGTAACGCGCTAAAAAAGGGGGACAAACGTTCCCCTTTTTTTGAATGAATCTTACCACCACCCCGCCAGCGGCGCCGTGCTCAGCGCAACGCCAACAAACAGAATCAGTCCTACGTAATTGTTATTCAAAAAAGCCCGGAAGCAGGCATCGCGGTCGCGTGTGGCGATGATCTTTTGCTGTCGGATAAACAGCAGCCCCGCCAGTAATACCGCAACATAATATATTCCGCCCAGCGCCAGCCGCCAGCCGATCAGCGTCATCAGGAGTAGCGTAGAGAGCTGCAACAGGCCGACGATGAGTTTGTCAAAGCGCCCAAAAAGAACAGCGGTGGATTTCACGCCGATTTTCAGGTCGTCATCGCGATCCACCATCGCATACAGCGTATCGTAAGCAACCGTCCAGCAGATGTTGGCAAAGAACAGCAGCCAGCAGGTAAGCGGCACCGTTTCGCTTACCGCCGCCCAGCCCATTGGGATCGCCCAGCCAAACGCTGCGCCCAGCACCACCTGCGGCAGATGCGTATAGCGCTTCATAAACGGGTAAACCCACGCCAGGGCCAGCCCGGCAAACGAGAGCCAGATGGTCATTGCGTTCATGGTCAGCACCAGACAGAACGACGCCAGCACCAGGCCGGCAAACAGCAGCCGGGCCTCTCCGGGCGTGACCGCGCCGCCGGGCAATGGCCGGGCGCGGGTACGTTTAACGTGACCGTCTATTTTGCGATCGGCATAGTCATTCACCACGCAGCCTGCGGCGCGCATAAAAAATACGCCCAGCACAAAAACGATCAGCACCTTCAACGGAGGAACCTGCATCCCAGACAGCCACAGTGCCCAGAGCGTCGGCCACAGCAGCAGCAGCGAACCGATGGGTTTATCAATACGCATCAGGCGGCTGTAGGATCTTAATTTACTTTCCGGCAGGCTTCTTTCCATGGCACCAGGTTTCCTTCATTGATTGCGCATCGCCTGATAGAGCGGTGCAGGCGGTAAAAACAGTTCGGTAAGGAGCAGCGGTTTATCAGAAAGGCGCAATCGCGAGCGCCGCCCCCATAATCCTTCCACCTGTCCCGGTTCAATAAAATCGCGCGTCAGGGTGGAAGAGGAGAACAGGTAACGGCCAAGCGGCCGCGTTCCCAACTGCTGAAGCATCTGCTCCGGGCCCATTAAGGTGGATTCCGGCACCAGCGTGCGGCCAGCCAGCCAGGGCACGCCATCGCCGCACAGCAGGATTTCGCGCAGCCAGTATTTTGTTGACAGCGGCAGCAGTGTCGCCTCCTCGCCAGCCTCATCAGCACTGATAAAACCTTCATGCTGGATCTCAACGGTAACCTGACCGCAGTGGCGCTCAAAACGTCGGGTCATGGAGTCCTCCTCCATCAGCCAGTCGAGCAGCGGCGCGGTAAGCAGCGGGGAAGAGTCAGTCAGCCATGTCATGGCGCGCAGTTGCAGCAGCGCGTTATCAGCCATACGGCGTCTCCGGGAGAAATCAGGGTGCCATAGTGTAGCGCAGTCACGCGCCGGGTACACAGCGCCCGACGCGCAATTTTTTTGATTTTTGGCTGTGTGCTACTCGCGCTTCAGCCGGTTACTGTTGGCGAGCCAGAGGGTAATGACGAGGATCAGGATCGCAATGGAATAGGCCAGCGTATCGAACGGATTTTTATGATCGACAATGATCAGACGGATAATCGCCGTGATGCCGATATAGACAAAATAGCGTAGCGGGAAGTGATAGCCAGACTGAAAATACTTCACGATCAGCGCGATAAATTCAAAGTAGAGGAAATAGATGACAATGCCGTCTATCAACAGGTAGGACGACTTTTGTTCGCCCGTATTAAGCAACACGTTAGCAAGGTGAAACGTCTCCTTGCCCAGAAAAATAACCAGTATACCCGCCAGCACAATCAGCCCAATATTCAGCACCGTTTGTAACACCCACGCAATGCGTGTTGCAGTGATCATCGAAAACATCCTTAAAAATCGCACAGGCAGTCGCCAGAGTTGGCGCCGATCATGGCGTAGTTTCAGAGAGCTGGCAAGGCTCTCTGAAGGCCGCATCAGGGCTTTTTATCGTCCGCAGCGCCAGGGGCAGACCTGATGGCGTCGGCAATAATATTGAAAAGACGATCCGCCCGTGGCGCAAAAGATGGCTGGTCGTTAAGCCAGCCGAGCGCAGCGATCAGCGCCATCAGATCTGCGCCATCGATATCTTTCCGCGCGCTACCTGCCGCCTGAGCGCGGCCTAACAGGCGTGCGCCGGATGATTTCACCTGCGCGCAGGACGCATGCAACGCAGAATTTTCGTCAGCCATTGCCACAGCCATCAGATCGACAATACCGCTGTATTTCTGCGTGAACGCGACCGCCGCGCGCGACCAGTTAAGCAGGGCTTCATCCGCTGCGTCTGAGGCTTCAAGCGTCTTTGCACGCTGCGTCAGCTCGTCCAGACTTGAACGGAGCAACGCCTCCAGCAACGCCTCCCGCGAGGGGAAGTGGCGATAAAGCGTGCCCATTCCCACATCGGCTTTACGCGCAATATCACGCAGAGACGCCTCCACGCCCTGCACGGATACCACCTCGCCGGCGATGGTCAGAAGATGGTTGTAATTCTTTTTTGCGTCGGCTCGCATAGGCCTCCTTGACAAACGGAACAGTGCTCCATATATTTATCCGGAGCGGTGCTCCGTTCATTATGGCGCATCTTTCCGGCACGATCCAGCAATCGGTGCAAGCCGCACCGTTTATCTGACCGGCTTTTACGCGCTTTTCCGCGCAGCGAGGCCATCCACGAGATTGACAGGAGTAATGATGGGAAAGCTTGACGGTAAAATCGCAGTGATCACGGGCGGCACCAGCGGCATGGCGCTGGCGACCGCGCAATTGTTTGTTGCGGAAGGCGCTTACGTTTTCATTTCCGGGCGACGGCAGGAGACGCTTGATAAGGCAGTAAAACTGATTGGCCGCAACGTTACCGGCGTGCAGGGCGACGCGGCCAGCCTGGACGATCTGGATCGTCTGTTCGATACGGTCAGGCGCGAAAAAGGCAAAATCGACGTGCTGTTCGCCAGCGCCGGGTCGGGTGAGTCGGCCAACATAGGCGACGTGACCGAAAAACATTTTGATACGGTGTTTGGCCTTAACACCCGCGGAACGCTGTTCACGGTGCAGAAAGCGCTGCCGTTATTTAACGATGGCGGATCGATTATCATGAACGGCTCAATGGCGGCGGTGAAAGGTTTTCCCGGATTCGGCGTCTACTCCGCGAGCAAGGCAGCGCTTCGCTCGTTTGCACGCACGTGGCTGAATGAACTCAAGGATCGCAGGATACGGGTAAACGTGTTGCATCCCGGACAGATCCACACGCCAATTCAGGAACAGCTGTTTGATGCGGAAACCATAAAGCAGTTTGAATCGCTGATCCCGCGCGGAGAGATGGGCTCGTCTGAAGAGATCGCCACGGCCGCACTGTTCCTCGCCTCAGATGACTCAACCTACGTGAACGGCATCGAACTGTTTGTCGATGGCGGTACGTCGGCTATCTGAAGGAACAGAAACAACAACGCCATCCGCTCAGCGAGCAGGATGGCGTTGATCATTGATACCGGGCGATGTTCTGCCCGGTACGGTTATCAGCGGTAGTTGATGTCCCTGTCGCTGGTCATGTCATAGAGCTGATATTTACGGCCCAGCATCTGACCGCCGTCACGCGTCAGCGGCGTCCAGTTGACCTGCGCACGGCCTCGCGTTGGCGAAGCGGTAAACAGATCCATAGGAATAGAGACGTAGAAGCCTTTGGTGAAGTCGCCTTCGCCGTACTCTTCTGCGGACACGTCGGTCTTAGTGGCGTAAGCGCCCACTATCACGCCGCTGTCGAAACGACGGGAGATATCCACCGTCGCCCCTTTGTCTTCTGCCAGATATTGCCCCACACTGGCTTTCACCAGAACGCCATTCATAAACCACGGATGCCAGTAGGCGGTGAGGTTGCCCACCTTCGCATCGTAGTTGTCAAACTGCATCATGTTGTCCCAGTCGCGACGCTTAACGTAGTTAGCATCCACGCCAACGGCCCAGTCAGCATCCAGCGGACGATAAAGCACTTCACCGCCCACGCCGCCGTACATGGTTTCCAGATAGCCGCCGTAGACCTGACCATAGAAGCCGTTGCCCAGCGCATGCATGTAGTTGGCTTGCAGGTTGTTCACGTAAACGTTGTTATCCACGTAGTCGCGAATGTGCGTACGCACGCGCGGCAGCGAGGAGTCAGTGGGGGCCCCGTTGTAGTTAAACTTATCGTAGTTGTTGGCGATGTTGGCAAACACGCTGCCATCTAACAACAGATGGTCGGTGAGCCAGTAATTGGCGTTCGCCATCACGCCCACCTGATAAAGGTAGAAGCTTTCCGGGCCGCCGACCGACTGGTTGAGCACCGGCGACAGGCTGGCGTTGAAACGATCCGGCGCGATATGGAAGCCCTGTTCGGTACGGCCCGGATCGCGCGGCTCCTCCCGCTGCTGATCGAGCGACTTCTCTTTGCCCAGCGGATAGCCTTCCAGCTGCTGGCGCAGGCTGTCGACATGCGTCACGGTGGTGACCTGCGGCATATTGTTGCGGGTTTCGGTTACGCTGAGCGTATCAATATCCGCTGGAAGATTGTTCATCATGATCACGTTCGCGCGATCGACGCCTTCCTGCGTATTACGATATTTGCTCTGCTGACCGGTGGCGTAAAGCGTGTTGCCTTTCACCTGAAGGTTCGGGCCGCTCAGGCCGGCATTGTATTTCAGATCGGTAAGCTGGTTCGCCACCACGGTCGGCTCAAGGAAGCGATCCTGCGGCTGCGGTTTGTAAGCAGGCTTTGGCGAATCAATGGCGGCAGAGCGCAACTCGTTAAAGTTGGTGCGCAGGGTAAAACCGGCCATAAAGGTGTTGCCGCGCTCGTAGCTGACATTCACGTCCGCCCAGTCGGTCAGGCGATAGATCGCGCCGACGTTAACCTTACTGCGCTGCTCCAGGCGGCCAGCAAAGTCGCCCTGATAATCGTTGCCTTCATACTCCGCTTTCAGACGCAGCGGCTGCCACGGCGTCTGGTACTCCACGCCGCCAAAGAGAGAGGCCGGGCCTTTAAACAGGTCGTCGCCGTTGACAGAACCCGCCTCGCCGTTGCCGTTGGAACGGTTACAGTAGCTGCTGTCCGCCTGGCAGAAAGGGTTTTTTACGTTGCCGCTGTTGCCCAGATAGCCAAAGCCCATACCCAGGGTGAAGTCAAACGGCCCCCATGCTTTGGTGGCCGCGATGAATTCGCTGTCGAACAGGCCGGTGCCGCCGAGGTCGCGCGCGCCAACCGACACTTCCGGCAGCCAGTACCCTTCCTGCCACAGGCGAAGCTTCAGATCGAACGCTTTGTCTTTATAGGTCTGGTTGCCGCTGAAGCTTGAATCAGCGCTGTAGCGACGGGTTTTCACGTCGGTGTAGCGGATAGTCGCTTCCAGCCAGGGGAAAAGCTGTACCGAAGAGGAGTAGAAACGGTACTGATCGTTATAGCGATAGTTGAGGCTGAACTCGCCGTCCTTTGCCATACGCGCGGTCGGCACCTGAAGCAGGCCGACGCCGCCCATATCCGATTGCGACGGCGTGACCAGATCGTTGTCCGACGCGCTGGCCTGACATGCGCAGGCGACAGAAAGAGCCAGCAGGCTGAAAAGATATGTTTTTTTCATCACTCAGGGATCCGGTGCGTCAGAACAGAGACAATCTGCTGGTTAAGATCGGCATACTCGCCGGGAAGCGACCATGAAGAGAAGCCAAGGTAAATAATGCTGCCCGCTTCAGGCTCAACATGACGGCGGTTCCAGTACGCGATGGGCACCTCGCTGACCTTGCCGTCAGGGCCGATCAGCACCGCGTTGTTGCGCTCCGCGCCTGCCAGACGTTCGCGGTCGTTCACATAATCCCGCACGCTGCGTCCCGGCTGCCAGGACGTTTTGCCGCTGTCAGTGAGCAGACCGACCATCGTCAGCGTGGTGGGTTTGGTTAACGTATAGAGGCTGTACTCACCCTCCAGCCGACGATTCGCCTGCGGCTGTATGCGTACCCGATCCGGATCGAGATCCGCTGTCTGTCGGCCGGTCACTTTTACCGCTGCGACCTGCTGATAAATGTTATCGACCCGTGCGGCTTTCTCACCGTCGTTATCTGCCCGCAGCGCGGCGCTCCAGCCTTTCAGGCGCGCCAGCAGTTGCTGTTGCTGCTGCACCGCCACGGCGGTGGCCTGCCTTTCGGCGATCACCGTGCCGGGCCACCAGGTTTTGCCCGCCAGTGCCGGATTCGTCACCAGCTGCGCCAGGTTTTGCGCGTTGCTGACCACCACCGTCTGTCCGGGAAGATAGACCGTGACCTGGCTCTGCGCATGCGCGCTCAGTGAGGCGCAAAGCGGGATCCCTGCGAGAAGAAGCGTTATTTTTTTCATGATTTCGCGGGCTTCAGAATAGTGGTTTCAATGGTGAAGGCGTTGCCGCCAGGGCGCTGTATGGACTGGCGAATCTGACCGGTGGTGGTATCCACCCAGAAGGTGTTGGTCCATGACTTACCGTCGGCGGTCAGCTCAACCTCTTCCTGCCACACGCGGCAGGCCACGCGTTTTCCGGCCAGCGTCAATACCTCGTCGTCCGTGCGTGTGAAGTGAGAAACCGCCGCAGCCGCGTGGAACTGGCCCTGTTCTGTCCAGCTAATCAGGCGTGTCCAGCTGGCGCCCTCGGTAAGATGCAGCGGATTGCCGAGCGGATCCTGCTGGAGATTGCTCACGTCAGTCAGGTTGGTTGCCAGCCCCAGGGTTTTAACAAGTCGGCCATGCTGCGTGACCACCATCGCTTTATCGCGCGTGATCCATTTTTGCTGACCGTTTTCATCAAAGCCCAGCACGACAAAAATCCGCTGGCCGTCGTTCAGGCGCAGATACATGCTGGCATAGGGAAGGTTTTCTACCTGCTCGTCAGAAACCTGAACATCATCCGGCCCCAGCAGGGCAAGCTTAACCGTCTCTCCCAGACCTTTTTGTGTTTGAGTACAGCCCTGGAGGAGCAGGCAAATCAACAGCAGTGACAAATTGCGCAAGGGTGTGTGTCCCTGAAAAGTCCGACAATGTCGAAAAATAACCACACAACCGTGTGGTTATGATTAAGTTTTGTACTTAGCGAGAAGTACTGGTCGTCGTGGTTGTTGTGGTGCCGGTATTAGAACCATTACCACCGCTACTTGCGGCCAGCGCAACGCCTACCAGTGCGCCAAGCGCGCCAACACCTACTGCGGTCGTCGTTCCCGATGAGAGCGATTCAGCAGAGGCGCCAGCTGCGCCAGCTTCTGCGGGCGCGGCCATCACAGCGGAACTGCCCGCCAGATAAGCCAGAGTTGCAGCAGCCCATAACAGTTTTTTCATACTTTTCTCCCTTCAATGAATGAATGGATACCTGCCTGAAGGGTTTCAGGCGGCTTCAGTATAAAGTAATAAATTACCAGAATTCAGCGGCGCTGAGAGGCTGCAACGGGCGCGTTTACGCTGCATGAAATTAATACAATTCAGCCGTATCAGGCCACTTTTAACTGAATAATTTTAAAAATTGATATTTATAACTGACTAAGAAGGAAGAATTAGCGCCATCCGCTATTAATAGCCGTTAGCATGTGATTTTTTATGCTCTGCGGCTGCGTCTGAACGTAAAGAAGTAATTATTAGTATTTCAATCAGTTACCGACAGATGCCGGTAAATCCGCTTCAGAAAGCTTTTTTGCATTTCAGATTTATCCGTCATCAAAAAGCCGTTAACCTGCGGTTTTTTAAGAATTTCCTTAGCCTTCGACCGTTAACTTGATTAATAAATGGGGGTAAATCATGGGTTATCCGGCGTGGGAACGGGGGTAACCGACGGGCGATACGGGAAGGGACGCCCTGCTGTGATTCGTCAACCCTGAGCCAAATCAGGATCAAACGGATCTACATTGAGCGCTGCGATCGGACTAACGTTATTAAAAAGGGCCGGCGAGAGACCGCCGGCCCTGACGTTCGCCTTTTACAGGCAGCCAGACGCCGTCGCTTAACCGCGCCAGTTTTTATAACGGTTGATTAAGCCGTTGGTCGAACTGTCGTGGCTGTTGACCTGCTCGCTGCCGGACAGCTCAGGCAGAATACGATTCGCTAACTGTTTACCCAGTTCAACGCCCCACTGATCGAAGGTGAAGATGTTGAGGATCGCGCCCTGCGTGAAGATTTTGTGCTCATACAGCGCAATCAGCGCGCCAAGGCTGTAAGGAGTAATATCACGCAGCAGGATGGAGTTAGTTGGGCGGTTGCCTTCGAACACCTTAAACGGCACCACGTGCCCGACAGATTTCACCTCTTTTCCGGCATCGGCAAACTCTTTTTCCACCACATCGCGCGACTTACCAAACGCCAGCGCTTCGGTTTGCGCGAAAAAGTTCGACAGCAGCTTGTCATGATGATCGCCCAGGTTGTTATGAGTGATCGCAGGTGCGATAAAGTCGCACGGCACCAGCTTGGTGCCCTGATGAATCAGCTGATAGAACGCGTGCTGACCGTTGGTGCCCGGTTCGCCCCAGATTATCGGGCCGGTTTGATAAGTCACCGGGTTGCCGTCACGATCGACGTTTTTACCGTTAGACTCCATATTGCCCTGCTGGAAGTAAGCGGCAAAGCGGTGCATATACTGATCGTAAGGCAGAATCGCTTCCGTTTCTGCGCCGAAGAAGTTGTTGTACCAGATACCAATCAGCGCCAGGATCACCGGCAAATTCTGTTCGGCTGGCGCGGTGGAAAAGTGCTGATCCATCGCGTGCGCGCCGCTCAGCAGCTGCTCGAAGTTATCAAAGCCGATTGACAGAATGATCGACAGGCCAATTGCCGACCACAGCGAGTAGCGTCCGCCCACCCAGTCCCAGAACTCGAACATATTGGCGGTATCGATGCCGAAATCGCCCACGGCTTTGGCATTGGTGGACAGCGCGGCGAAGTGTTTAGCAACGTGCTTTTCATCACCCGCCGTTTTCAGGAACCAGTCACGCGCGCTGTGGGCGTTGGTCATGGTTTCCTGAGTGGTAAAGGTTTTTGACGCAACCAGAAACAGCGTGGTTTCCGGGCTGAGATCCTTCACCGCTTCCGCAATATGCGTGCCGTCAACGTTGGAAACAAAGTGCATATTGAGGTGGTTTTTATACGGACGCAGCGCTTCGGTGACCATAAAGGGGCCGAGATCCGAGCCGCCAATACCAATGTTCACCACGTCAGTAATCGGCTTGCCGGTGTAGCCTTTCCATTCGCCGCTGATAATGCGCTCAGAAAACGCTTTCATCTTTTCCAGTACGGCATTCACTTCCGGCATCACGTCTTTGCCGTCGACCTTCACCGGCGTATTGCTGCGATTGCGCAGTGCGATGTGGAGTACGGCGCGATCTTCGGTGCGGTTAATTTTCTCACCGGAAAACATCGATTTAATCGCGCCTGCGAGGTCGGTTTCTTTCGCCAGGGCCTGAAGCTTGTTAAGCGTTTCAGCCGTCACGCGGTTTTTCGAAAAGTCCACCAGCATCAGATCGTCGAAGGTAGCGGAGAAGTTCGCAAAACGGTTGTCGTCTTTGGCGAACAACTCCGCGATGGTGACATCTTTCATCTGGTCGAAATGCTGCTGCAAAGCTTGCCAGGCAGCGGTTTGCGTCGGATTAATATTTTTCATAGCAACATACTCTTTCTATTTGGAAACCGTCATTCAGACCGGACGCCATATTACTCGCTGCAAGCGTTTCGCTTTCCTTTTCCTGCAACAGGCCGCAACTATCAGCCAGGGCGCCGGTACTCGCAATGTTTAAAGGGATAGCGGGATTGCCGCTCAGCGTTTCAGTATGACTATTCTTCACGCTTATAGGAAAAAATTTATGCGGCGAGGCCGCGCGCGCAGCCTGCTTATTGACGTAGCCAGCATGCGTTCGCCAGACGAGCAGCGCAGACCGCGCGCAGAAACTATTATTTTCCGGCGCCGTTTTTTCGGCATTGTCCTGGGTCACGATTAGCCTGCTTCCTGCTGTTAACCGGCAAAATAGCGCGTATCGCCCGGCAGTGATTGACAGCGCAGCCGGAAAACGCTATTTGTGGTCGGCTATTTGCGCATTTGATGCGCAAGCCAGAAGAGGCGCGTCGCCCAGGCAGTGTGTTGGAGGAACCGAATCCGCAGAAAACACATCAGGGGGAGCGACGCCGAGATGCAAACCACGCGGAGTGGCGCGCATCGGCTACAGAGGCTGAATCCTCTGGGTTGTCACCCGGCACGTTCGGCAGTCGGACGTCCGTACTCTGATTATCATGCCGTTACGCGGTGGATAAACGGGTATACAAGGTGGGGCGCTTCTGGGTGACTCGTAGTTATCCCTTTCTACGTCTGCCCCGTTTCTGCTCTTTCCTTGTGCCAAGGCTGATGGAATCTAACCTGACACGAGGTATGTTAAGACATGTCGCAACACCCTTTAATCGTGGCAAAATTTGGCGGCACCAGCGTTGCCGATTTTAGCGCCATGAACCGCAGCGCCGACGTGGTGCTGGCCGATCCCCACGTTCGTCTGGTGGTGCTTTCCGCCTCTGCGGGCGTCACAAACCTGCTGGTTTCGCTGGCGGAAGGCCAGGAGCAGACGCAGCGCGTCTTCCTGTTGGACGAAGTACGCCGCATTCAGTACGCCATCGTTGATCGGCTCGCGCAGCCCGACGTCATTCGCGATGAAATCGACCGCATGCTGGAAAATATCACCATGCTGTCCGAGGCTGCCGCGCTGGCCACTTCCGCCGCGCTGACCGATGAACTGGTCAGCCACGGCGAACTGATGTCCACCCTGCTTTTTGTTGAGATCCTGCGCCAGCGTGATGTTGTCGCCGAATGGTTCGACGTACGTAAAGTGATGCGCACCAACGATCGCTTCGGGCGGGCGGAGCCGGACGCTGCCGCGCTCGCTGAACTGACCAGACAGCAACTGGCGCCGCGCCTGCAAAATGCGCTGATCGTCACCCAGGGGTTTATTGCCAGCGAAGCGAAAGGTCGCACCACTACGCTTGGACGCGGCGGCAGCGACTATACTGCCGCGCTGCTCGGCGAAGCGCTGAACGCCAGCCGTATTGATATCTGGACTGACGTTCCCGGCATTTACACCACCGATCCGCGCGTGGTGCCTTCTGCGCAGCGCATTGATGAAATCACCTTTGAAGAAGCTGCCGAGATGGCGACATTTGGCGCCAAAGTGCTGCATCCGGCTACGCTGCTGCCTGCGGTGCGCAGCGATATTCCGGTTTTTGTCGGCTCCAGCCGCACGCCATCGGCAGGCGGCACGCGCGTCTGTAACGAAACGGAAAATCCACCGCTGTTTCGCGCGCTGGCGCTCAGACGTAAGCAAACCCTGCTGACGCTGCACAGCCTCAATATGCTGCATGCGCGGGGCTTTCTGGCCGAGGTATTCAATATTCTGGCGCGCCACAATATTTCGGTCGACCTTATCACCACCTCCGAGGTGAGCGTTGCGCTGACGCTGGATACCACCGGATCGACTTCGACAGGCGACAGCCTGCTGACCCAGGCGCTGCTGACCGAGCTGTCGTCACTGTGCCGCGTAGAGGTTGAAGAGAACCTGGCGCTGGTGGCGCTGATTGGTAATAACCTGTCGCAGGCATGCGGCGTGGGCAAGGAAGTGTTCGGCGTGCTTGAGCCGTTTAACCTGCGCCTGATCTGCTACGGCGCCAGCAGCCACAATCTCTGTTTCCTGGTCCCTGGCCAGGATGCGGAACCGGTGGTACAGGCGCTGCATCGCAATCTGTTCGAACAGGGCAACGCCGGTAATTAGAATTTTTATGATTGTGTTCAGGAAGCGCATGACGATAATCACCCTCCTTTAATCATAAGGATTGTGAGGACATCATGCGCAGATTAGCGGCTGAATTTGTAGGAACGTTTGTTTTGGTGCTGGGCGGTTGCGGCAGCGCCGTGCTGGCGGCAGCGTACCCGGAACTGGGTATTGGTTTTGCGGGCGTCGCGCTGGCGTTTGGTCTGTCGGTGCTGACCATGGCCTACGCGGTCGGGCATATTTCAGGCGGCCATTTTAACCCGGCGGTCACTATTGGCCTGTGGGCCGGCGGACGTTTCCCCGCAAGCCTGACCTTTGGCTACATTTTCATCCAGGTGATGGGCGGCATCGCGGCGGGCGGCGTGCTTTATATCATCGCCAGCGGCCAGGGATCGTTTGATGCGGCAGCCAGCGGCTTTGCCTCCAACGGCTTTGGCGAGCATTCGCCCGGCGGGTTCTCACTGCTGTCGGGCATGGTTATTGAGGCAGTGCTGAGCGGCATCTTCCTGATTATCATTCACGGCGCGACGGAAAAACGCGCACCGGCAGGTTTCGCGCCGATCGCGATTGGTCTGGCGCTGACGCTTATCCATCTGATTTCCATTCCGGTCACCAACACCTCCGTCAATCCTGCGCGCAGTACCGCCGTGGCGATATTCCAGGGAAGTTGGGCCATCGAACAGCTATGGATGTTCTGGCTGATGCCGGTTGTGGGCGCTGTCGCGGGCAGCCTGATTTATCGTTTCCTGCTGGCGCAAAAAGACTAAATCCCTCTTTATCTGGCGGAGCCGCCGCGCTTCGCCAGCTTTCCGGTTATTTTCCCACTATTCGATGTTATGATCCTTTTCGCTTTTCTCCCGTTCCGGGAAAAGCGACGTTTATGGCAAATCCTGCACAAAAAAACACAACATCTTATAAGGAAGTCTGGCTATGCTCGCCACCGTTACCCGACTGTTCCCGCTGTGGGCGGTTCTGCTCTCTGTTGCTGCTTACTTTTCACCTGGTCTCTTCCTCGGCATTGGCCCGTGGGTTTCATATCTGCTGATGCTGATCATGTTCGGCATGGGCGTTACGCTGAATATTAACGATTTTAAACGCGTGCTGATCCGTCCCGCGCCGGTTATCGCCGGCACGTTCCTGCACTACCTGGTGATGCCGCTGGCCGCCTGGGCGCTGGCGAAGCTGTTCCATATGCCGCCCGATCTCGCTGCGGGAATGATCCTGGTGGGCAGCGTGGCCAGTGGCACCGCGTCTAACGTAATGATCTATCTGGCGAAAGGCGATGTGGCGCTGTCGGTCACCATCTCTTCCGTGTCCGCGCTGGTGGGCGTATTTGCCACGCCGCTGCTGACCCGTCTCTACGTTGATACCCATGTTGAAGTAGACGTGGTGGGTATGCTGCTCAGCATTGTGAAAATCGTGGTGGTGCCGATTGGCATCGGCCTGATTGTTCATCACACCCTGCACGGTCTGGTAAAACGCGTGGAGCCGTATCTTCCGGCGTTCTCCATGGTCTGCATTCTGCTGATCATCAGCGCGGTGGTAGCGGGCAGCCAGGGCTTTATCGGATCGGTGGGGCTGGTGGTGATTGCTGCGGTGATACTGCACAACGCAATTGGCCTGTTGGGCGGCTACTGGGGCGGCAAGCTGTTTGGCTTCGATGAGTCAACCTGCCGCACGCTGGCGCTGGAGGTGGGCATGCAAAACTCCGGGCTGGCCGCCACCCTCGGCAAACTCTACTTCTCACCGCTGGCCGCGCTGCCCGGCGCGCTATTCTCCGTCTGGCACAACCTTTCCGGCTCACTGCTGGCAGGCTACTGGTCCGGTAAGCCGGTGAAGAAAAAGTAGCTGATGCGCTTCCCCGCAATGAATTCGCGGGGAAGCACGGCGTTCTATTCTGCTTCGCGCTCGTCTTCCGGCTGCTCAAGCACACTGTAGGCGACCGCGCAGAACAGCGAATTCAGCCGCTTCATGTCGCCGAGCAGGCCAAGGTGCAACGAGCTGGTTTCGATGCTCTGCACATTTTGCTGATGCAGGCGATCGACATGTTTATGCGAGTAGCGACGATTGGTGATGCGGAAACGGTGCTTGCTGCGGCGCAGCCGCTTCGCGCTGGCCATGTCCTGCGACAAAAACACCGAAAGCGCCAGCCGCAGGTTGCCGGTGAGCTGCTCCATCAGCGTATCCAGCTCGGCAAGCCCGTCAACAGAGAAAGGCCGCCGCGCATTAAGCGATTTGTCGGCGACATCGCCGCTCATGCGCTCAAGAATATCGCCCGCCATCTCCAGGTTCAGCGCCATCTCAATGATTTCCGCCCAGCGACGCGAATCCTCTTCGGGCAGATCCTCCTTCGGCATCTGCGCCAGATAGAGCTTGATGGCGGTATACAGCACATCCACGTCATCATCCAGCTTGCGGACTTCACGCTCTTGCCGCACTTCGCCGTGCATTACCTTACTGAACGCGCCCAGCATCTGCTCCAGCACGTCGCCCATACGCAGCGTTTCGCGCGACGCGTTGACTAATGCCAGCGCGGGCGTGTCCAGCGCGCTGCTGTCCAGATGCCGTGGCTTCATACGCAGCTCGGTCTGTGGCTCTTCGCCAATCAGACGGCGACACAGGCGCGCCATCGGGTCGGCAAACGGCACCAGGATCAGACAGCGGATCAGGTTGTAGAAAACGTGGAAGAAAATAACCAGCTCTTCTTCATTTACCGGAAGTTTATGCAGCCAGTCGGCCAGCGGATCGATAAACGGCAGTACCGCCACCGAACCGATAAATTTAAACAGCAGGCTGCCGAGCGCCACGCGTTTTCCGGCGGCGTTGGAGGTGCTGTTATTCAGCATCGCCAGCAGGCCGCTGCCGAGGTTGGCACCAATCACCAGACAAAGTGCGACCTTGAAGGAGATGACGCCGGTGGCGGTCAGCGTGGCGGTCAGCAGCACTGCCGCCAGGCTGGAGTAGCTGACAATCGCAAAGACGGCGCCGATCAGCGCATCCATCGTCACATCGCCGGTCAGCGAGGAGAACAGGACTTTCACGCCCGCCGCCTGAGTGATCGGCGTGGCGGCGGCGACAATCAGCTGCAATGCCAGCAGAATCAGCCCCAGACCGATGCTGGCGCGGCCAATCTGTCCGGCACGGGTCTGTTTACGCCCTAAAAAGAACACCACGCCAAAAAAGATCAGCAGCGGTGAGAGCCAGGAGAGATCGAAGGTAAGTAACCGCGCCATCAGCGCGGTGCCGACGTCAGCGCCAAGGATGATCACCAGCGCCGGCGTCAGGCCCACCAGCTCCTGCGCAACAAATGAAGTAACCAGCAGCGTGGTGGCGTTACTGCTTTGTACCAGCGCAGTAACGCCAATACCGGCAACGAACGCCATCGGCTTTTTCGCTACGCTGCGGCTCAGCACGCGCCGCAGATCGGCGCCGTAAACCCGCATGATCCCGGTACGCACGATATGCGTTCCCCAGACCAGTAGCGCCACGGCGGAAAGTAAATTAAGCAGGGTTAACAATGATATCGACCTCATAACACAAAAACAAAAAAGCTTCGGGTTAACGCCCGACGCATTAAGTTTAGTCGTCCTGTGAAAAAAATGTGTTGAATCAGCGCGATATATTACGAAGCATCGTCAACGTTTATCAGCAACAGGGATCGCAGGACGCGTCAACAGCACGCGTCCTGTCGTTAACTAATCCGCATCGTAACCGAGGTTGGGCGCCAGCCAGCGCTCCACGTCACTGACCGTCATGCCTTTGCGCGCGGCGTAATCTTCTATCTGATCGCGCTGAAGCTGCGCAACAGCGAAATACTTACTGTCCGGATGACTGAAATACCAGCCAGAAACGGAGGCGCCTGGCCACATCGCGAAGGATTCGGTCAGCTTCATGCCGGTATGCTTTTCCACGTCCAGCAGCGCCCAGATGGTCGCTTTTTCTGTATGCTCCGGGCAGGCCGGATAACCGGGCGCCGGGCGAATTCCCTGATAGTTTTCACGGATCAGCGCCTCGTTGCTGAGATTTTCCGTCGCCGCATAACCCCAGATGACCTTGCGCACCCGCTCATGGAGATATTCTGCAAACGCTTCAGCAAGACGATCGGCCAGCGCTTTTACCATGATTTTATTGTAATCATCATGCTGCGCGTCAAAGGCGTCGGCCAGCGCATCCTCCTCAAGACCACCGGTGACGGCGAAGGCGCCCAGATAATCAGCTTTGCGGCTGGACTTCGGTGCGATGAAATCGGCCAGGCAATAGTTAGCAAACCCCGTTTTTTCAGTTTGCTGACGTAAGTGATGACTCACTTCTAAAACATGCTGACGGGACGCGTCGGTGTAGATTTCAATATCATCCTCCACGCGATTTGCCGGAAAGATACCCACGACGCCGCGTGGTGTGAGTGACTGCTTTGCGCTCAACTCGTCTAACATTGCGTTGGCATCGGCAAACAGGCGCTTCGCTTCTTCGCCAACAATTTCATCTTCCAGAATGCGTGGATACTTCCCTGCCAGCGACCATGTCATAAAGAACGGCGTCCAGTCGATATAGTGACGCAGGGTTTCGATGTTAGCGCTCACTTCGCTCACGCCCGTTCGGTGAGGCGCAGGCGGCGTGTAGGTTTCCCAGTCAAACGCCAGGTCATTGTCCCGCGCGGCCTGAAGCGTGACCGGCGGCGTTCGCGGCTTTTTACGCGCATGCTGAATACGGACGGTTTCGTACTCTTTGCGGGTGCGTGCGACAAAGTCGTCATATTGCGTGGCTGAGAGCAGCGCCGAAACCACGCCAACGGTGCGTGAGGCGTTCTGCACGTAAACCGTCGGGCCGCTGTAGTTCTGCTCGATTTTCACCGCCGTGTGCGCTTTGGAGGTGGTGGCGCCGCCGATCAGCAGAGGCAGCGTAAAGCCCTGGCGCTCCATCTCTTTCGCCACGCTGACCATTTCATCAAGCGATGGCGTGATCAGGCCGGAAAGCCCGATGATATCGGCGTTGTGCTCCCGCGCGGTTTTAAGAATTTTATCGCCCGGCACCATTACGCCTAAGTCGATGATTTCGTAGTTATTACACTGCAACACCACGCCGACGATGTTTTTGCCAATGTCGTGCACGTCGCCCTTGACGGTCGCCAGCACAATCCTGCCGTTGGTGCTGCCTTTCTCCTTGCTGGCCTGAATGTAAGGTTCCAGGTACGCCACCGCCTGCTTCATCACGCGGGCGGATTTAACCACCTGCGGCAGAAACATTTTTCCTTCGCCAAACAGGTCGCCGACCACGTTCATACCTGCCATCAGCGGCCCTTCAATCACTTCGATGGGTCGGCTTGCGTTCTGTCGCGCGGCTTCCGTGTCCTCTTCGATGAATTCGGTGATGCCTTTCACCAGCGAATATTCCAGCCGTTTTTCCACCTGCCAGCTGCGCCATTCCGCCTGCGGCTTCGCGCTGTCGTCGCCTTTGTTGCCGCGATATTTTTCCGCCAGCGCCAGCAGACGATCGGTGCCATCGGGCCTGCGGTTAAGGATCACATCCTCAACCGCCTGTTTCAGATCCGCATCCAGATCGTCGTAAATAGCCAGTTGTCCGGCGTTGACGATCCCCATATCCATGCCGTTGCGAATGGCGTAGTAAAGGAACACCGCGTGGATCGCTTCGCGTACCGCGTCGTTGCCGCGAAACGAAAAAGAGACGTTTGACACACCGCCGGAGATCATCGCATAAGGCAGTTCGCGCTTGATGTCTTCGCAGGCACCGATAAAATCCATCGCATAGTTGTTGTGTTCGTCGATACCGGTGGCGACAGCAAAAATGTTGGGATCAAAAATAATATCTTCAGGCGGGAAACCCACTTCTTCAGTCAGAATCTGATAAGCACGACGACAGATTTCGATTTTACGCTCGCGCGTGTCGGCCTGCCCCACTTCGTCAAAGGCCATCACCACCATCGCCGCGCCATAGCGTCGCACCAACCGCGCGTGATCAATAAAGGTGTCCACGCCCTCTTTCATCGAAATGGAGTTAACGATCCCTTTGCCCTGAATGCACTGTAAACCCTTCTCGATGACTTCCCACTTTGAGGAGTCGATCATGATCGGCACGCGTGCGATATCCGGCTCGCCCGCAATCAAATTCAGGAATCGCACCATCGCCGCTTCAGCGTCGAGCATTCCTTCGTCCATATTGATATCAATAATCTGTGCGCCGCTTTCCACCTGTTGCAGTGCAACCTCAAGCGCTTCGTTATATTTCTCCTCTTTAATCAGGCGCTTAAATTTTGCCGAACCGGTGACGTTAGTCCGCTCGCCAACGTTGACGAACAGCGACTCCGCACTTATCGTCAGCGGCTCCAGGCCGGACAGGCGGCAGGCGATCGGGATGTCAGGCAGCGGACGCGGCGCAACGCCTTCCACTGCTTTCGCCATGGCCGCAATATGCTCTGGCGTGGTGCCGCAGCAGCCGCCTACAATATTGAGAAACCCCGCCTGCGCCCACTCGCCAATCTGCTCCGCCATCACCCGCGCGTCCAGATCGTACTCACCAAAGGCATTTGGCAGCCCGGCGTTTGGATGCGCGGTGACGTAACCTTCAGCAATGCGCGACAGTTCCGCCACGTACTGGCGAAGCTCGTCCGGGCCAAGCGCGCAGTTCAGACCAAAGGAGAGCGGCCGGGCGTGGCGCAGCGAGTTGTAGAAGGCTTCGGTAGTCTGCCCGGAAAGCGTGCGGCCGGAAGCATCGGTAATGGTGCCGGAGATCATCAGCGGCAGCTCAATGCCGAGCGCGTCGAATTCGCTCTGCACGGCAAAGATCGCCGCTTTGGCGTTGAGCGTGTCGAAAACGGTTTCGATCATGATGATATCCGCACCGCCTTCAACCAGCGCGCGGGTGGATTCGCGGTAGGCCTCAACCAGCTGATTAAAAGTAACGTTGCGGAAAGCGGGATCGTTCACGTCTGCCGAGATTGAGCAGGTGCGATTGGTGGGGCCAAGCACGCCGGCCACGTAGCGCGGCCTGTCCGGCGTGCGCGCGGTCCATTCATCGGCGCAGGCGCGGGCCAGCTTCGCCGCCGACAGGTTGATCTCCGCCGAAAGCGATTCCATATGGTAATCGGCCATCGCGATAGCCGTGGCGTTGAAGGTGTTGGTTTCAAGAATGTCTGCCCCGGCGGCCAGATAGGCGTTGTGGATCTCGCTAATCACATCCGGCCGGGTCAACACCAGCAAATCGTTGTTCCCTTTTAAATCACTTTGCCAGTCGGCAAAGCGTTCACCGCGAAAATCCTTTTCTTCCAGGCGATAGCTCTGGATCATGGTGCCCATACCGCCATCCAGCACCATAATACGCTGCCCGAGCTGCTGTCGAATTGCTGATAATTTCACACTTGCCTCTTTCACGTCATCCTGTGGCCAAAACGCCCGACATCCATACTGGCACAACTTTTGCCCTGCTCAAAGCGATGACAGACGCGCCGTTTTTACCGTGCCGATTCGCGGTAAAACGTTGAGGAAGATCACAGATGGGCGCAATGTCCGCCGGTTTTAATTGCGGACGAACGAAATTAGCATAACAATGTTACCGGTAACAAAAAACTCTCTCAGCCGTCAGCGCAGGCGATCGCCCGGGCAGTGCGGCATCAGCTACAGGAAGCCTCCGCATGAGCACTCTTAACGCCACCTTAGATGCCGTTACCCGGCGCATTATTGACCGCTCCACCGCCACGCGCCACGATTACCTCGCGCGTATTGAGGCCGCCCGGGCGCGAACGGTACATCGCGCCCGGCTCGCCTGCGGAAATCTGGCTCACGGCTTTGCCGCCTGCCAGCCCGATGACAAAGCGACGCTGAAAAATATGGTGCGCAGTGATATCGCCATTATTACCGCCTACAACGATATGCTCTCGGCACATCAACCTTATGAAAATTATCCCGAAAAGCTGAAGCGCGCGCTTAAGCAGGTGGGCGCGGTGGGTCAGGTGGCCGGCGGCGTGCCTGCAATGTGTGATGGCGTGACGCAGGGGCAGGACGGAATGGATCTGTCGCTGATGAGCCGCGATATTATCGCCATGTCCGCGGCCGTGGGCCTTTCTCACAATATGTTCGACGGGGCGCTCTATTTGGGGATCTGCGATAAAATTGTTCCCGGCCTGATGATGTCGGCGCTGTCGTTTGGCCATCTGCCTGCGCTGTTTGTGCCGGCGGGCCCCATGAGCAGCGGCCTGCCGAATAAAGAGAAGGTGCGCGTCCGTCAGCTCTACACGGAAGGCAAAGTTGATCGTCAGGCGCTGCTGGAGGCTGAATCCGCCTCTTATCACAGCATCGGCACCTGCACGTTTTATGGTACTGCCAACAGCAACCAGATGGTGATGGAGGTGATGGGTTTGCATCTGCCGGGCGCCTCGTTCGTTCATCCTGACTCTCCTCTGCGCGAGGCACTTACCGATGCGGCGGCACGGCAGATCACCCGCCTGACCGAAACCGCCGGGAACGCGATGCCGCTCGGCCGGTTAGTGGATGAGAAAGTGGTGGTCAACGGCATTGTGGCGCTGCTGGCGACCGGCGGTTCAACTAACCTGACCATGCATCTGGTGGCGATGGCGCGCGCGGCGGGCATCATCATCAACTGGGACGACTTCTCCGATCTTTCCGAAGCGGTGCCGTTGCTGTGTCGCATCTATCCAAACGGCCCGGCGGATATCAATCAGTTTCAGGCGGCGGGCGGCGTGCCGCTGGTGGTGCGAGAGCTGCTCAGTCATGGCCTGCTGCATGAAGACGTGAACACCGTAGCCGGTTTCGGCCTGCATCGTTACACCCGGGAACCCTGGCTGAATAACGGCGAGCTGGCGTGGCGCGAAGGTGCCGACGCATCGCTGGACGATGGCGTTATTGCCTGCGTCGCCCGACCGTTTGCACCTCATGGCGGCACAAAAGTGATGTCCGGCAATCTGGGCCGCGCGGTAATGAAAACCTCTGCTGTCCCTGTTGATAATCAGATTATCGAAGCGCCCGCCGTGGTGTTCGACAGCCAGCACGATGTGCAGCCTGCCTTTGACGCGGGAGAGCTGGATAAGGATTGCGTGATCGTAGTGCGTTTTCAGGGTCCGCAGGCCAACGGCATGCCGGAGCTGCACAAGCTGATGCCGCCGCTGGGCGTGTTGATGGATCGTGGTTTCAATGTGGCTCTGGTGACCGATGGCCGCCTTTCCGGCGCCTCTGGCAAGGTTCCTTCGGCCATTCATGTGACGCCAGAAGCCTGCGCCGGCGGCATGCTGGCGAAAATTCGTAATGGCGATCCGATACGGGTTGATGGACGCAGCGGCGAACTGAGCGTGCTGATCGATCCGCTGACGCTGGCGGCGCGTGAGGCGTATCGGCCGGATTTACGCGCAGAACATATCGGCTGTGGCCGCGAGCTGTTTGCCGCGCTTCGCAGCCAGCTGTCCGGTGCCGAACAGGGCGCCTGCTCTATTCCCTTTTGAGGAGACGCTTTTATTCAAGCGTTGGATTCATATGGCGCAGGTCAAACGGCGTGATCTGATAAACGTAATAGTTCAGCCAGTTTGAAAAGAGCAGATTGCCGTGGCTGCGCCAGCTTGCGCGCGGCGGCAGCTCCGGGTTGTCCTGTGGAAAATAGTTACAGGGCACCTCAGGATTCAGACCGGCTTCATAGTCACGATGGTATTCACCGGACAGCGTCAGCGCGTCATATTCAGGATGGCCGGTGACAAACGCCAGCCGCTTGTCTTTGCTGGCAAACAGGTAAGCACCGGTGTCTTCGGATTCCGCAAAAATTTCCAGATCCGTATAATCACGTAACAGATGAGAGGGAAAATCGGCGTAGCGTGAATGCGGCGCAAGAAACGTATCATCAAAGCCCCGCGTCAGCAGCGCATGAGGATGCAGGATTTTATGTTCATAAACGCCTGAGAGCTTGGTTTCCCGCGTTTGCTTGGGAATACCATAAAGAATGTTCAGCGCCGCCTGTACCGCCCAACAGACAAAAAGCGTTGACGTAACATGTTCCTTTGCCCAGTGCAGAACGCGCTGGATCTGCGGCCAGTAGGCCACGTCGTTAAAATCCACTAACCCCAGCGGCGCGCCGGTGACAATCAGTCCATCGAAGTTATCATGCTGTATGTCATCAAAATTACAGTAGAAGTTGTTCAGGTGCTCCATCGGCGTATTGCGCGACTCACGGCTGTCGATACGCAGAAGCTGGATATCTATCTGTAAGGGCGAGTTGGAAAGCAGCCGTAAAAACTGATTTTCGGTTTCAATTTTTTTTGGCATCAGATTCAGTACCAGCACTTTTAGCGGACGAATTTCCTGCGTGCGGGCACGCGTCGAGGTCATCACAAAGACATTTTCGTTACGCAAAAAATTTACTGCGGGTAATTCATCGGGCACCCTGATTGGCATTATCTGCTTCCTCAACTAACCATTTATACGTTTAGACATCCAGACAGCCAAAGATAACGTGATGTCCGCGCGTTGTCGAGAACTCATCCGGCTGTTGAAAATATTTCATCTCAGACAGCATCAAACAGATCGACGAAAGGAAGCGTGACGGCGGCGTCCACGCCGGTGTGACGATAGAGCAGCCAGGTGCGGCTTTTCACCGCCGCGCCATTGAAAACAATCGGCGTGCGCGCCAGCGAAGCAGGCAGCGGCTGATAGCTGGACACGATGGCGTAGCCTAATCCTTTTTCCACCATCGCCAGGCAGACCTCCAGTTTATCCACGCGCATTGCCACGCGTGGCGCCGTGGCGTAGTTGGCATTCCACCAGCGCTCAATCAGTTCGGTAATATGGCCGCCGTGGTTGAGATTGATTTGCGGCAACTGCGGCAGACGCGCCAGCTCAACAGGCTGGCGGCTGATCACGTAGTAATCATCCTCATCAATCAGTTTTTTACCCTCTTTCCAGCCGTAGTCGTCTTTCACGATCGCCAGATGCACCTCATGGCGTTGCAGGCTGGAAAACATCTCTTCACTCAGCCCGCTGATCAGATTAACGTCAATGCCAGGGTGGCGACGGTTCAGGTCGGTCAGCCGATCCGGCAGGCGGTAAGCCGCATAGTTGCTGGTCGCACCAATCCGCAACTCGCCCTGCTGGGGCGATGTCAGGCTCTGCAAGGTGGTCTTCAGCTGTCGGTGCTGCTCAAGTACGATCTCTGCATGCTGCGCCAGATAGCGTCCCTGCGCTGTAAACGTCAGCCCACGTCCGCCCTGTTCAAACAGCCGAATGCTCAGCTTGCGCTCAATTTGCTTTAGCCGATAGCTGAGCGCTGGTTGCGAGGTGAAAAGCTGCTCAGCCGCACGGGTAATATTTCTGTATTGCCACACGGCCCGAATGATTAACCAGTCTTTTTCGTTCATCGTGCTCCGCCTCTGCTGCCCCTTCCATAAAATATTTTTTGGCAATGCAAAGCAAGCGATAAAAAAGCTCAATTGGGAATCAGCGCTCAAAAAGCCTATATCTGTATAACACGCTGCTTTTATGGCAGTTAATTGCACCAAACCGGAGCCCCTTTATGGATGAACGCACCATCAGCGAGCAGAAGAATAAAATTATTTATGCCACTGAGGCTATCGCCGGTCAGATGCGCGCGCTGGCGCTAACGATCCATCAGTGTCCTGAACTCAGCTTTGAAGAGCATCGCTCTGCTGCCGCCCTCGCTGCGCCGCTGCGCGAGGCGGGCTTTACGGTTGAAACCGGCATCGCCGGGCTTGAAACCGCCTTTCGCGCCCGCTGGCAAAATGGGGTCGGCGGCCCCACTATCGCGTTGCTGGCGGAATATGACGCGCTACCTGAACTCGGCCATGCCTGCGGCCATAACCTGATCGGCACGGCTTCCGTCGCCGCCGCGCTGGCGCTCAGGGCGGCAGATCTGCCTTTTAATGGCTGTATTGAGGTTATCGGCACCCCTGCCGAAGAAGAAGGCGGCGGTAAAATCATTATGGTCGAACAGGGCATCTTTGACGGCGTGGATGCCGCGATGATGTTCCATCCGCGCGAGAAAAATATGGTGATACGCGGCGCGCTGGCCTGCCACGACTCCACCTTCAGGTTTTATGGTAAAGCGGCGCATGCGGCTTCGGCGCCGCAGCAGGGCATCAGCGCGCTGGACGCGGTTATTCATACCTTCAACGGCATCAATGCGCTGCGTCAGCTTTTTACCGACGATGTTCGCGTGCACGGCATCATCACTCACGGCGGTAGCGCGGCGAATATTATTCCTGCTTTCGCCGAGGCAAAGTTTATTCTGCGCGCCGCCACCGTAGGCGGCCTGGAAGGCGTGCGGCAAAAAGTGTATGCCGCCGCGCGAGGTGCTGCTGAAATGACCGGAGCACGTCTTGAGATCGACCAGGGGCTGATTTACGCCGAACGTAATAACAATCTGGCGCTTGCCGCCAGCTTTACGCGGAATCTGGCTCTGCTTGGCGTAGAGCATGAAGCGCCACCGGTCAGCGGTGGCGTTGGCTCGTCCGATATCGGCAACGTCAGCCAGCTTACCGCCGTTATCCATCCCTATTTACGCATCGGCGACGTAACGCCGCATACGCCTGAATTTGCCGCAGCGGCAGGCTCCGACACGGCGCTGGATACCATGCTCATTGCCGCTAATGCGCTGGCACTGACGGCGTGGGAGTTATGCACCGATGCGGCGACGCTTGCAGCGGTAAAACATGAATTCACTCAATGGCAGTCAGACCGGAGATAATCGATGAACAGATTCCCCCTTACCCTGCTGGTTACGCTGGCGCTCGGTTGCACCTCTGCGCTGGCCGCAGGCGAGACGCTACGCGTCGGTGCCGATCTCTCTTATCCGCCGTTCCAGTCCCGTGATGTTAACGGCACACCGACCGGTTTTGAAATTGATATTACTAACGCCGTCTGCAAAGCGATTGATGTTAAATGCGAGTATGTGGTCAGCAGTTTTGATGCGGAAATCCCCTCGCTGCTGGCAAAAAAAGTCGATTTCATTTCACCACTTGGTGCCACGGAAAAGCGCAGAAAATCGATTGGCTTCAGCGACTTTATTTACCATATTCCGACTCACCTCGTCGCGCGCAAAAGCACGCCGCTTCAGCCCACGCCTGAGTCCCTGAAGGGTAAGAATGTTGCTGTCCAACAGGGAACGATTCAGGAGATGTATGCAAAAAAATTCTGGGCACCAAAGGGCGTCGAAGTAAGACCCTATCCCGATCAGGACGCTATCTATCAGGATTTAGTGGCGGGACGGCTTGATGCCGCACTCAGCCCCTCTGTGGCCGTGACGTTTGGCTTCCTGCAAAAGCCGGAGGGCAAAGACTTTGCGCTGACCGGCCCTGAAGTTCGCGACGACGTGTTATTCAGTATCGGTTCCGCCTGGGGCGTCCGCAAGGAAGACAAAAAGACGCAGGAAATGCTGAATAAAGGCCTGGCGAAAATCATGGCCGACGGCACCTGGGAAAAGATCAAGCAACATTACTTTGGCAATATAAAGATGAAAGTTGAGCCTGCGGAGACGCATAATGCCGCTGAATGAGCCGGATGCGCATGTTTTGCGTCCGCTGATGAATGCGCTGCTTGACGATTTTGAACCATTGCATCGCTTCTCAGGCTGTCAGGATGCCGAGCAAGCCGCTGACCAACTGTTACAGCGGCTCTCCGCGCTGGGTATGACGCCGGTGCGGGAGCGGTGTACGCTTTTTCTCAGCGATCCGCTGGCTGCATCGCTTGAACTGATGGACTTTCCTCACTGGACAGGCAAGGTGAAAACACGCTCGTTTTCCGCTCATTGTCCGGATGGCGTGTCGGGCGCGCTTTTTTACGATAAGCGTTCGCTTGAGCAGATCGCCGACAGGGATCGCGCCCGTTGGGAGGCATCGGTGAAGGGGAAAATCGTTATTGCCGATCAGGGTTTCGAAGACTATGTGCAGCGGCTGAATCGTGCCGGTGCGCTGGGCTTGATACACATCTGGGGCTCGGCTGAGGAGGCACTGCACGAAGAAACGGTCGGACCGGTATGGGGAACACCGGTGCCTGACGACGAGCAACTCTATCCGACCATCCCGGTCATTTCTGTGAATCAGGCTCAGGGACAAGAACTGCTGGAAATGTTAACGCAGCAGGCGGGCGACGCGACGGCACGTATGACCACGGAACTTCATGAGCATGTCGCGCAGTGTAGTCTGCCGGTGGTCGAGATCCCAGGCGAGCGCGATGAGTTTGTGTTGCTCTCTTCACACTACGATTCCTGGCATGAAGGGCTGACGGATAATGCAACCGGCAATGCGCTCTGTCTGGCCGTTGCGGCGCATTTTTTCAGCCAGCGCGCGTCGCTCAAACGCGGATTACGTATCGCATGGTGGCCTGGTCACTCCAATGCGCGCTACGGCGGCTCCACATGGTATGCCGACCGTTATCGTCAGCTTTTGCAGCAAAAGTGCGTGGCGCACATTAACGTCGACTCGCCAGGCTGCCGCGACGCAACCCGGGTCGTCATCAACGCCAGCGGCGCGGAGGCACACGGCTTTCTTCACCAGGCGGTATATGATGTGACGCGTTTTCCGGCAAAACGCATTACGCCGCCGGGTAAAGGCGGCGATCAATCCTTTTGGGGCTGCGGCATCCCGCTGCATATCGCTTTTCGCGAAGAGCCTGAAGTAAAAAGCAGTCACTCTCCCGGCAGCGGTGGGGGATGGTGGTGGCATACTGAAGCCGATACGCGTGACAAAGTGGACAACGATCTGCTCTGGCGCGATACGCAGATCCATATTGCCTGGCTGAGCCATATGCTGGGTAAGGATGCGCTGCCGTATGCCCCCGACAGCTATCTGACGCAGCTTCTCTCTGAACTGGATGGGTTACAGAATGAATTGGATCCTCAGTTTGCGCTAAGCACAATCAAAGAAGCGCTGCTCGCGCTGCGGTGCCAGTTGCAGGAAATAACCTGGGAAAACAGTGAAGTGGGCCGGCAAGTGATTGGTCAGGCGATAGCGCTCTGGCACCGCGTTCGCTATATCTCTACTGATGATTTTCATTACGATCGTAGTTATCGCGGCGGCGCATGGCCCGGCTTGCAGGTTTTACGTGGTCAGTTGCAGCAGAACTCTTCCGCGCGCGCTTTTCTGATGATGACGACGCAGTTTACCCGCCAACGTGACCGGACGCTTTCGCTGTTATCGCAAAGTAGTGCGCTGCTTGAGACGCTGAAAAGTTGAACCGGTGTAATATGTCCTGGCGATGCATAAACGAAAAAAGCCCCATGCTTTCGCATGAGGCTTTTCCGTCTGTATGATGCCTGGCAGTTCCCTACTCTCGCATGGGGAGACCCCACACTACCATCGGCGCTACGGCGTTTCACTTCTGAGTTCGGCATGGGGTCAGGTGGGACCACCGCGCTAAAGCCGCCAGGCAAATTCTGTTATCCGGAACATCCGCTGAAAATTCGTCTTCGTCTCTCAATACCACCAGAACGCTTCTGGCGTTGTAAGGTTAAGCCTCTCGGGTCATTAGTACCGGTCAGCTCAACGCATCGCTGCGCTTACACATCCGGCCTATCAACGTCGTCGTCTTCAACGTCCCTTCAGGAGTCGCAAGGACTCAGGGAGAACTCATCTCGAGGCTGGTTTCGCGCTTAGATGCTTTCAGCGCTTATCCGTTCCGCACTTAGCTACCGGGCAGTGCCATTGGCATGACAACCCGTACACCAGTGGTGCGTTCACTCCGGTCCTCTCGTACTGGGAGCAAACCCTCTCAATTCTCCAGCGCCCACGGCAGATAGGGACCGAACTGTCTCACGACGTTCTAAACCCAGCTCGCGTACCACTTTAAACGGCGAACAGCCGTACCCTTGGGACCTGCTACAGCCCCAGGATGTGATGAGCCGACATCGAGGTGCCAAACACCGCCGTCGATATGAACTCTTGGGCGGTATCAGCCTGTTATCCCCGGAGTACCTTTTATCCGTTGAGCGATGGCCCTTCCATTCAGAACCACCGGATCACTAAGACCTGCTTTCGCACCTGCTCGAGCCGTCACTCTCGCAGTCAAACTGGCTTATGCCTTTGCACTAACCTCACGATGTCCGACCGTGATTAGCCAATCTTCGTGCTCCTCCGTTACGCTTTGGGAGGAGACCGCCCCAGTCAAACTACCCACCAGACACTGTCCCCGCGCCGGATCACGGCGCAAGGTTAGAACACCAAACATTAAAGGGTGGTATTTCAAGGATGGCTCCGCGCAGACTGGCGTCCACGCTTCAAAGCCTCCCACCTATCCTGCACATCAAGGCTCAGTGTTCAGTGTCAAGCTGTAGTAAAGGTTCACGGGGTCTTTCCGTCTTGCCGCGGGTACACTGCATCTTCACAGCGAGTTCAATTTCACTGAGTCCCGGGTGGAGACAGCCTGGCCATCATTACGCCATTCGTGCAGGTCGGAACTTACCCGACAAGGAATTTCGCTACCTTAGGACCGTTATAGTTACGGCCGCCGTTTACCGGGGCTTCGATCAAAAGCTTCTCCTTACGGATAACCTCATCAATTAACCTTCCGGCACCGGGCAGGCGTCACACCGTATACGTCCACTTTCGTGTTTGCACAGTGCTGTGTTTTTAATAAACAGTTGCAGCCAGCTGGTATCTTCGACTGGCTTCAGCTCCGTCAGCAAGTGACTTCACCTACGCACCAGCGTGCCTTCTCCCGAAGTTACGGCACCATTTTGCCTAGTTCCTTCACCCGGGTTCTCTCAAGCGCCTTGGTATTCTCTACCTGACCACCTGTGTCGGTTTGGGGTACGATTCTGTGTTACCTGATGCTTAGAGGCTTTTCCTGGAAGCAGGGCATTTGTTGCTTCAGCACCGTGGTGCCTCGTCATCACGCCTCAGTGTAAAGTGAACCGGATTTGCCTGGAACACACACCTACACGCTTAAACCGGGACTACCGTCGCCCGGCCAACATAGCCTTCTCCGTCCCCCCTTCGCAGTAACACCGAGTACAGGAATATTAACCTGTTTCCCATCGACTACGCCTTTCGGCCTCGCCTTAGGGGTCGACTCACCCTGCCCCGATTAACGTTGGACAGGAACCCTTGGTCTTCCGGCGAGCGGGCTTTTCACCCGCTTTATCGTTACTTATGTCAGCATTCGCACTTCTGATACCTCCAGCAGACCTCACAGTCCACCTTCGACGGCTTACAGAACGCTCCCCTACCCAACAACGCATTCACGTCGCTGCCGCAGCTTCGGTGCATGGTTTAGCCCCGTTACATCTTCCGCGCAGGCCGACTCGACCAGTGAGCTATTACGCTTTCTTTAAATGATGGCTGCTTCTAAGCCAACATCCTGGCTGTCTGGGCCTTCCCACATCGTTTCCCACTTAACCATGACTTTGGGACCTTAGCTGGCGGTCTGGGTTGTTTCCCTCTTCACGACGGACGTTAGCACCCGCCGTGTGTCTCCCGTGATAACATTCTCCGGTATTCGCAGTTTGCATCGGGTTGGTAAGCCGGGATGGCCCCCTAGCCGAAACAGTGCTCTACCCCCGGAGATGAGTTCACGAGGCGCTACCTAAATAGCTTTCGGGGAGAACCAGCTATCTCCCGGTTTGATTGGCCTTTCACCCCCAGCCACAGGTCATCCGCTGATTTTTCAACATCAGTCGGTTCGGTCCTCCAGTTAGTGTTACCCAACCTTCAACCTGCCCATGGCTAGATCACCGGGTTTCGGGTCTGTACCCTGCAACTTAACGCCCGGTTAAGACTCGGTTTCCCTTCGGCTCCCCTATACGGTTAACCTTGCTACAGAATACAAGTCGCTGACCCATTATACAAAAGGTACGCAGTCACCCCATAAATGAGGCTCCCACTGCTTGTACGTACACGGTTTCAGGTTCTGTTTCACTCCCCTCGCCGGGGTTCTTTTCGCCTTTCCCTCACGGTACTGGTTCACTATCGGTCAGTCAGGAGTATTTAGCCTTGGAGGATGGTCCCCCCATATTCAGACAGGATACCACGTGTCCCGCCCTACTCTTCGAACTCACAACGGCTGCATCTTCGTGTACGGGACTTTCACCCTGTATCGTGCGACTTTCCAGACGCTTCCACTGACGCAACCGCTGATGATGGTTCCGGGCTCCTCCCCGTTCGCTCGCCGCTACTGGGGGAATCTCGGTTGATTTCTTTTCCTCGGGGTACTTAGATGTTTCAGTTCCCCCGGTTCGCCTCGCAACACTATGTATTCATGTTGCGATGATGCAACGGATTGCACCGGGTTTCCCCATTCGGGTATCGTCGGGTATAACGGTTCATATCACCTTACCGACGCTTATCGCAGATTAGCACGCCCTTCATCGCCTCTGACTGCCAGGGCATCCACCGTGTACGCTTCGTCACTTAACCTCACAACCCACAAGCGTCCCGGAGGACACATGCTGTTGCAGGCATTTGAGAGACCCGACCATAGTGTTTGCGCCACTCTATACGCAGAGTGACCCACTATGTCGTTTTCAAATTTTCAGCTTGTTCCGGATTGTTAAAGAGCAAATATCACAAAGCCGACTTGATTAAGTCAGTTTTGGGATACTGAGTGATAACGTCTTTCACGCGTTATCGGAGATGGCGTCCCCAAGGGGATTCGAACCCCTGTTACAGCCGTGAAAGGGCAGTGTCCTGGGCCTCTAGACGATGGGGACTCTGATACTGTTGCTCATTACTTCTATCAGACAATCTGTTGTGGACACTGCGCAAAAAAGTATCTTCTGGTAAGGAGGTGATCCAACCGCAGGTTCCCCTACGGTTACCTTGTTACGACTTCACCCCAGTCATGAATCACAAAGTGGTAAGCGCCCTCCCGAAGGTTAAGCTACCTACTTCTTTTGCAACCCACTCCCATGGTGTGACGGGCGGTGTGTACAAGGCCCGGGAACGTATTCACCGTGGCATTCTGATCCACGATTACTAGCGATTCCGACTTCACGGAGTCGGGTTGCAGACTCCGATCCGGACTACGACGCACTTTATGAGGTCCGCTTGCTCTCGCGAGGTCGCTTCTCTTTGTATGCGCCATTGTAGCACGTGTGTAGCCCTGGTCGTAAGGGCCATGATGACTTGACGTCATCCCCACCTTCCTCCGGTTTATCACCGGCAGTCTCCTTTGAGTTCCCGACCGAATCGCTGGCAACAAAGGATAAGGGTTGCGCTCGTTGCGGGACTTAACCCAACATTTCACAACACGAGCTGACGACAGCCATGCAGCACCTGTCTCACGGCTCCCGAAGGCACTCAGGCATCTCTGCCCGATTCCGTGGATGTCAAGACCAGGTAAGGTTCTTCGCGTTGCATCGAATTAAACCACATGCTCCACCGCTTGTGCGGGCCCCCGTCAATTCATTTGAGTTTTAACCTTGCGGCCGTACTCCCCAGGCGGTCGATTTAACGCGTTAGCTACGGAAGCCACGAGTCAAGCTCACAGCCTCCAAATCGACATCGTTTACGGCGTGGACTACCAGGGTATCTAATCCTGTTTGCTCCCCACGCTTTCGCACCTGAGCGTCAGTCTTCGTCCAGGGGGCCGCCTTCGCCACCGGTATTCCTCCAGATCTCTACGCATTTCACCGCTACACCTGGAATTCCACCCCCCTCTACGAGACTCAAGCCTGCCAGTTTCAAATGCAGTTCCCGGGTTGAGCCCGGGGATTTCACATCTGACTTAACAGACCGCCTGCGTGCGCTTTACGCCCAGTAATTCCGATTAACGCTTGCACCCTCCGTATTACCGCGGCTGCTGGCACGGAGTTAGCCGGTGCTTCTTCTGCGGGTAACGTCAATGTGAAAAGTTATTCGCTCTTCACCCTTCCTCCCCGCTGAAAGTACTTTACAACCCGAAGGCCTTCTTCATACACGCGGCATGGCTGCATCAGGCTTGCGCCCATTGTGCAATATTCCCCACTGCTGCCTCCCGTAGGAGTCTGGACCGTGTCTCAGTTCCAGTGTGGCTGGTCATCCTCTCAGACCAGCTAGGGATCGTCGCCCTGGTGAGCCGTTACCTCACCAGCTGGCTAATCCCATCTGGGTTCATCCGGTAGTGTGAGGCCCGAAGGTCCCCCACTTTGCTCTTGCGAGATTATGCGGTATTAGCCACCGTTTCCAGTGGTTATCCCCCTCTACCGGGCAGATCCCCAGACATTACTCACCCGTCCGCCACTCGTCACCCGAGGAGCAAGCTCCTCTGTGCTACCGTTCGACTTGCATGTGTTAGGCCTGCCGCCAGCGTTCAATCTGAGCCATGATCAAACTCTTCAATTAAAGTCTGATTTGCCATCACGTGGATGGCGGTGCTCTGTGAATTAAAACGTCGTAATGAATTACGTGTTCACTCAACAAAGACTTGATAGTTCATCTGCCCGAAGGCTGTGATATCAATCCTGCGAGTGCCCACACAGATTGTCTGATAAATTGTTAAAGAGCAGTGCGAACGCGGCTTAACCGGCGGTTCGCGAGGTGGCGTATATTACGCTTTCCTCTTTCAGAGTCAACCCTGTTTTACAGAATTTTCCCCGACGATTCCTTCTTACAGAATCTCTCAACCCGGCGACCGTTAAGCCGTTGTTCCGTGTCGATGGAGGCGCATTATAGGGACTTCCCTGCGGCTGACAAGCCCTGATTTGCGAAAAATAGCGCGTTCGCTGCTTTCCACAGCAAAAGGGCCATTTATACCCACTTATCCACTTTTTTATCCACAGACCAGGCCCGTCCGGAATTTAAGCGAGCATCACGCAAACGTTTTCGCTACAATGCCCCCGCAAAAAAACAGCCCCGTTTTGGGACGTTACCTGAGGCTTATTTGCCGTTTTCCTTTAATAAAGGGAAAAAGCTAAGCTTGATGTAACGCTCTTACTCTATGCGAACCACAGCCAGGGGATCATCACCATGCAACAACGTCGTCCTGTACGCCGCGCTCTGCTCAGCGTTTCTGACAAAGCCGGTATTCTTGAATTTGCTCAGGCGCTTTCAGCGCGAGGCGTTGAGCTTCTTTCCACGGGCGGCACCGCCCGCCTGCTGGCAGACGCAGGACTGCCTGTTACAGAAGTTTCAGATTACACGGGATTTCCGGAAATGATGGATGGCCGGGTCAAAACGCTGCACCCCAAAGTTCATGGCGGGATTCTTGGGCGCCGGGGTCAGGACGATGCGATCATGTCGCAACACAGCATCTCTCCAATAGATATGGTGGTTGTTAATCTTTACCCGTTCGCGCAAACCGTCGCCCGTGAAGGCTGCTCGCTGGAAGATGCCGTAGAAAATATCGATATCGGCGGCCCGACCATGGTGCGTTCCGCAGCCAAAAACCATAAAGACGTGGCTATTGTGGTGAAGAGCAGCGACTACGCCGCCATCATTACCGAACTGGACGCCAACGAAAACAGCCTCCGGCTCAGTACCCGCTTCGACCTGGCGATAAAAGCCTTTGAGCATACCGCTGCCTACGACAGTATGATCGCCAACTATTTCGGCAGCCTGGTGCCTGCCTACCACGGCGAGACGCAGCAGCCTTCCGGCCGCTTCCCGCGTACGCTGAACCTGAACTTCATTAAAAAGCAGGATATGCGCTACGGCGAAAACAGCCATCAGGAGGCTGCTTTCTATATTGAAGAGAACGTATCGGAAGCGTCAGTCGCCACGGCACGGCAGGTTCAGGGCAAAGCCCTCTCTTATAACAACATTGCTGATACTGACGCCGCGCTGGAGTGCGTAAAAGAGTTCGTTGAGCCTGCCTGCGTTATCGTTAAGCATGCCAATCCCTGCGGCGTTGCGGTCAGCGGTTCCCTTCTTGACGCCTACGAACTGGCGTATAAGACCGATCCGACCTCGGCGTTTGGCGGCATCATCGCTTTCAACCGCGAGCTGGATGAAGCCACCGCGCAGGCAATTATCAGCCGCCAGTTTGTAGAAGTGATCATCGCGCCTTCCGCCAGCGCAGCCGCATTAAAGGTCACCGCAGCGAAACAGAACGTGCGCGTTCTCACCTGTGGTCAGTGGCAGCAGCGTCAGGCTGGTCTGGATTTCAAACGCGTCAACGGTGGGCTGCTGGTGCAGGATCGCGATCTGGGCATGGTTAACGCAAGCGAATTGCGCGTGGTCAGCAAGCGCCAGCCAACGGAACAGGAGCTGCGCGATGCCCTGTTCTGCTGGAAAGTGGCGAAATTCGTTAAGTCTAATGCCATCGTCTATGCGCGAGACAATATGACCATTGGCATTGGTGCAGGTCAGATGAGCCGCGTTTATTCCGCCAAAATTGCCGGCATCAAGGCTGCCGACGAAGGGCTGGAGGTGAAAGGTTCTGCGATGGCGTCGGATGCATTCTTCCCGTTCCGCGATGGCATTGATGCCGCCGCTGCCGTCGGCGTGAGCTGCGTGATCCAGCCGGGCGGGTCGATTCGCGATGAAGAGGTGATTGCCGCCGCCGACGAACACGGCATCGCGATGATCTTTACCAACATGCGCCACTTCCGTCACTAATCAGGAGCCTACAATGAAAATTCTAGTCATCGGTAACGGCGGACGTGAACACGCTCTGGCCTGGAAAGCGTCTTTATCCCCCCTGGCGGAAACCGTTTTTGTCGCGCCGGGCAACGCGGGTACCGCGCTGGAACCGGCGCTGCAAAACGTTGATATCAGCGCAACGGATATTCCTTCGCTGGTGAGTTTTGCGCAACGTGAAAACATCGATCTGACCATCGTTGGGCCGGAGCAACCGCTGGTGGCAGGCGTGGTGGATGCCTTTCGCGCCGCTGGTCTGAAGATTTTTGGCCCCACGCAGGCCGCCGCTCAGCTTGAAGGTTCCAAAGCGTTCACCAAGGATTTCCTGGCGCGCCACCATATTCCTACCGCCGGCTATGAAAACTTTACTGACGTTGAACCCGCGCTCGCCTGGGTGCGCAAAAACGGCGCGCCGGTAGTGATTAAGGCAGATGGTCTGGCCGCAGGCAAGGGCGTGATCGTGGCGATGACGCTGAAAGAAGCGGAAGACGCTATTGAGGACATGCTGGCAGGCAACGCCTTTGGCGACGCGGGCCACCGCATCGTGGTGGAAGAGTTTCTTGAGGGCGAAGAAGCCAGCTTTATCGTGATGGTTGATGGCGAGCACGTGCTGCCGATGGCGACCAGCCAGGATCATAAACGCGTCGGCGATGGCGATACCGGCCTGAACACCGGCGGCATGGGCGCCTATTCCCCGGCGCCGGTCGTGACTGATGAGGTTCATCAGCGGGTGATGGACGAGGTGATCTGGCCGACCGTGCGCGGCATGGCGAAAGAGGGCAATACCTACACCGGTTTCCTCTATGCAGGCCTGATGATCGATAAACAGGGTCAGGTGAAGGTGATTGAGTTCAACTGCCGCTTTGGCGATCCTGAAACGCAGCCGATCATGCTGCGCATGCAGTCGGATCTGGTCGAGCTCTGCCTGGCGACGATTGACGGTACGCTGGATAGCAAAACGTCGGCGTGGGATCCTCGCCCCGCGCTTGGCGTAGTGCTTGCCGCTGGCGGCTACCCGGGCGATTACCGTACCGGCGATCAAATCCACGGCCTGCCGCTGGAAGAGACGCCGGACGGCAAGGTGTTCCATGCCGGCACGCAAATGCAGGACGATTTGGTGGTCACCAGCGGCGGGCGCGTGCTGTGTGTCACGGCGCTGGGCGAAGACGTTGCCGCCGCGCAGCGGCATGCCTATGCGCTGGCGAAAAACATCGCCTGGGATGGCAGCTTCTGTCGTCGCGATATCGGCTATCGCGCGATCGATCGCACCTAGTCCGCCGCGAAGCGTGCAAAAGGCGAATCATCGATTCGCCTTTTTTTATGATCGGTCAGAACTCCGCCTCTTTTGGCTCGGTCGCGCATGGATCATCAATGGAAATCTGCAACATCTGAATGCCGGATGGCGCTTCCAGCCAGGCGACGCCCGCGCCAGTCCTGCGCTGCTGCCTGACCATGGCGCCGTTATCAAAATCAGGCGCGTCAGTCACGCCATCACAGCGCATGATTTTGCCTGAAGCTAACCAGCGCCCCTGTTTCAACAGCACCCGGCCCGCCAGCAAATCATCGCTGATTTTCAACATGCGTTCTGCATCGAACTGGTAGAGCGCCACGTCATCGGCGGAGAGCGCTTCGCGTCGTCCGTCCGTTTGCCGCTCCATAAAACTCAGGCCGCCATCCTGATCGAAGCGCAGCGTTACCGTGCCGGGATGCTGGCCGGCGGTATGCCGTTCAAAGGCGATCAGCTTGTCCGCCTGCCATAAATAATCGGTGGTCTCCGTCGCCCCGCCGCTGAAGGGCGTATAGACGGTCATCAGATGCCAGGTTTTCTGGGTGCTGTTTTTGCGCCAGATACGCACGGTGCCGCGATCGGCGAGGTAGCCGCTGGCGGTAAAGTCAGGAAGATCCGGGCGTGAGCTACAGCCTGCCAGAAGTAATAAAGTCAGAGCGAAGAATGAGAGTCTCATCGTGTGATTACCACACAGGAAGGTGAGATGCCCGGCGAAGGCCGAACCATAAACAGGCGATCCATAACAAAAGGGGCTTAACGCCCCCCTGTTTAAATCTTTTCAACGTCGAACAGTTACTTAACGGCGTCTTTCAGTGCTTTACCCGATACAAAAGCCGGTACGTTTGCAGCAGCAATTTTAATTTCTTTGCCAGTCTGCGGATTGCGGCCAGTGCGCTCAGCACGGTGGTTAACTTTAAAAGTACCAAAACCAACCAGTTGTACAGCATCACCTTCTTTCAGAGACTCAGTAATCGCAGCCAGGGTGGATTCCAGAGCAGCTTTTGCCTGGGTCTTAGACAGATCCGCTTTGTCCGCAATTACATCAATCAGTTGAGTCTTGTTCATAAGTTATCCTTACAGTGTATTTATCGCTTGCTAAGCATCGAGTGCGAGGGAAAAACCAGTTTTTGGCACTCTCCTGCATACACGCACCGATAGCCACATTTTTCAGCCCTCCAAATGTAGACCAGAGTGGGGGCGAATGTGAAGCCTCCTGGCGCTACAAATCAGGCCTGAAGTCACGTTTTCTCGCCTTATTGCTGAAAATTTATACCGATATTACTGATCCCCGCTTCGCGGAGGTCAGATCGCAGTCCTTTTATCAGTTCGACGTCCCGCTCCTCGCACTCGCTCAGCAGCCGGAAAATCTCCCACTGGATATCCCATTCATCAATGACCGCCGGATTTTCTTTTAGCTCTTCGTCGGTCATTTCGCGTTCGGCCTGGGTCATTTCCAGCATCGCCACGGTGGTAATTGACGCCTCGCTCACGGCAACGGCGTGCATAACCGTTTCACCGCTCAGGCGGGAATGGAGCAGTTCGCTCATCGCCACGCAGGCATCAATCGCAGGGTAGACGCCGTATAAATCGTAATCGTCGGCGGACGGGATCGCCTCTTCAAATTTCTCAAGCTGCAAATCAAAATTCACTTTCGCGTCTTTTACCAGCAGCGTTTCCCAAATCAAATCAAGCAGGCGGCGATAGAGCAGTCCGTCGCCGAAGCCGGTTTGCTGGCAGAAAGCCCAATAGTTGGGGTACATGCGCTCGCAAAGGCAGGCCATAAAAGTCACATGCTGCCAGCTTTCCAGCTTTTCCAGCCGCAGATGAATGGGATTACGTAACATAGTGATATCTCATTAACTAAAATGCACGGCGTGCAGTGTAACTGAAAAGCCCGAGGGTCACACCTGCTCCTGCCAGCGAATAAAAGCGGTGCGCTGTGACGCCACCGCATCCGCCCAGCGCGTCGGCTCCGGCAGGCGATAGCCTTTCAGACAGGTTTCCACCCACGTCAGCGCGGTGTCGTTGCTGACGCGATGCCCCGGCGAAATAAACAGCGGGTTGCAGCGTCGCTTGCTGCGCAATACCCAGCCAATCTGCTCGCCTTTATCAAGCAGCGGCTGTTTTGCGCCGGGCTCCTCATCGAGCGGCTCAAATTTGCCGCACAGGCGGCGCTTCGCCACGCCAATGGTCGGCACGTCCACCAGCAGGCCAAAGTGGCTGGCAACGCCCAGACGACGCGGATGCGCGATGCCCTGTCCGTCCACAAACAGCAGGTCCGGCTGCTGTTCAAGCTGCTGCCACGCTGCCAGCAGCGCGGGATATTCGCGAAACGAGAGGAAACCGGGGATATAGGGCATGGTGGTGGCAATGCGCGCCACGCGATGCTCAACCAGCTTTAGCGACGGGTATTCAAGAACGATCATGGCGGCACGGGTGACCTCGCCGCCCTGCTCAAAGCCAACATCAGCGCCGCCGATGTAGCGTGGCGGCAGAACGTCAAAATCATCGTCGGTGCGCACTTCTTTTGCGCGCGTCAATTGTTCCTGCCGCAGTGCCGCAATATCCATGTTTACTCCTGATGGTAAGGGCGGGAAAGACGGTGTACCGCTTCGACAAAAGCGCCTGCGTGCTCTGGCGGCACATCCTGATGTATACCGTGTCCGAGGTTGAAAACGTGGCCGGTGCCGTTGCCAAAACCGTCAAGAATACCGGCGACTTCCTGCTCAATACGCGCGGGCGGCGCATAGAGTAAGGAGGGATCCATGTTGCCCTGAAGCGCCACTTTATCGCCTACGCGGCGGCGCGCTTCGGCAATGTCGGTCGTCCAGTCGAGCCCCAGCGCGTCGCAGCCGGTTTCAGCCATCGCCTCCAGCCATTGACCGCCGCCTTTGGTAAACAACGTAACCGGTACGCGCCTGCCTTCGTTTTCATGTAGCAGCCCATCAACAATTTTGTGCATGTAGTAAAGCGAAAACTCCCGATAGTCACGTCCGGTGAGCACGCCGCCCCAGGTATCAAAAATCATCACCGATTGCGCCCCGGCGCGGATCTGCGCGTTGAGATAGAGCGTGACGCTCTCCGCCAGTTTATCGAGCATCAGATGCAGCGTTTCCGGCTCGGCATACATCATCTTCTTCAGCTTCGTAAAGGCTTTGCTGCTGCCGCCTTCAACCATATAGGTCGCCAGCGTCCACGGGCTGCCGGAGAAACCGATCAGCGGCACGTCTCCGTTGAGGTTTTTACGGATGGTGCGCACCGCGTTCATCACGTAGCCCAACTCCTGCTCCGGATCGGGCACCGGCAGTTTCTCCACATCGGCGCGACAGGTAATGGGAGAAGCGAAGCGCGGCCCTTCGCCAGCTTCGAACCACAACCCCAGCCCCATCGCGTCGGGAATGGTTAAAATATCAGAGAAGAGGATCGCCGCATCCAGCGGGTAGCGGCGCAGCGGCTGAAGCGTCACTTCGCAGGCCAGTTCGGCATTTTTGCACAGCGACATAAAGTCGCCAGCCACGGCGCGCGTTGCTTTATATTCAGGCAGATAGCGCCCGGCCTGGCGCATCATCCATACGGGCGTGGTATCGACAGGCTGGCGTAGCAGGGCGCGCAAATAGCGATCGTTCTTCAGTTGATTCATGGTAAAAACTCTCTTTTATTCAGCCGCCTAGTATAGCATTCATTCCGCGTCGGCGCGGCACAGCGCCACGGTGTCTTCGATGAGCCGACGCGCGACGGTGCCGACAGGCGGCAGCTGCGGCAGCGCGTCAAAACGATACCAGCCCGCGTCCAGCAGCTCTTTCGGATCAATAACGATGTCGCCGCTCTCGTAATCGGCCATAAATGCCACCATCAGCGACTGCGGGAAAGGCCAGGGCTGCGAAGAGACGTAACGCAGGTTTTTCACTTTGATGCCGCTCTCCTCCATCACCTCACGCGCCACCGTCTGCTCCAGCGTTTCACCCACTTCGACGAAGCCGGCCAGCACGGTATAGATGCCGTTGCGATGCCGGGTATGCTGCGCCAGCAGGATCTCATCGCCGCGTCGGATCGCCACGATAATGCAGGGCGCAATTTGCGGATAGTAGCGCTGACGGCAGTGTCCGCACAGGCAGGCCCATTCGGTGCGGCTGGTGTGCATTTCGTGGCCGCAGTACCCGCACCACTTATGCGATCGATAAAATTCAGCCAGTTGCAGGCCGCGCCCGGCAAGCTGAAACAGGCCGGGCTCCCGATCGAGAAGCTGGCGCAGCGATCCCATCTCTTGCGCGCGGTTTTCACGGACAAGCCAGACGGCATCACCCTGCCATTCACCTATTTGTGATCCTGTCGATCCATTCAGATCGAATGTCCCGGCGCGGCCAAACGGTAATTGACCTTTTGGTAGCCACAGTTTATGTTCATGGCTGACAACCCACCAGCCAGCGTCTACGCTTGAAATCTCACGTTCCATACATTGCTCGCCCTCAGCTTTACCGACTTTGTGCGTTACTGGATTGGGATCAGGCTTATAACACACTATTTTCGGAGCATTTATGCTTAACCAGCTTGAAAATTTAACCGCACGTGTTGGCGGAAGCAGCGACCTTGTCGATTTTTACCTGCTGTCGCGTAAGCAACTGCTGGTCGCCTGGTATGAAGTGGTTGGCATCAAGCCTAACAAGGGATCGTTAAGCGGAATAGATGAAAACGCGCTTGATACCTTCTGCCAGAACCTGGTTGACTATCTGTCAGTCGGCCACTTTACCATCTACGAACGCTTTATCGAAGAGATGGAAGGCACCAAACAGCTGGCGGTAGCCGGACGCATCTATCCCTCGCTTCAGGCCAATACCGAGCAGATCATGGCGATTTACGACACGTGGCTGGAAACCGCTATCGATCATGATAACAGCCAGGAATTTCAGAACGCGCTCTCGTTAATCGGTGAAATGCTGGAAATGCGCTTCTCGCTGGAGGATAAATTTATCCGTTTAGCCGTGGGGAAGCCTCAAGGCAAGGCCAGCGCGGCGAATGACGAAGCCGTAGCGCGCCCTGCCTGAAAAATACGCAGTTGTAGTTTGCGTAATGCCCCTTTATGCTTAAGGGGCAATAAGATGTAACAGATGCTTGTTAAGCATCGCCCGTCTGGCCTTTCCGTTTGGGAAACCCAGATTCTTCTTGTCGGAGTGCCCCTCGGGGCTGAGACCGTTAATTCGGGATCCGCGGAACCTGATCAGGTTAGAACCTGCGAAGGGAACAAGAGTAGACCTTCTGTGAAGGCGTGTATCTTTTTCGCGCCCCACGCTTACTCCTCCGAACTCCAGACAAGCGACATTCCCTGATCATTAAGGAACGAGCTATGTCTACCATTAAGAAAAAATCCGGCCGTCGCGAGCAGCGCGCCGAAGCCCAACAGTTTATCGACTCCCTCCAGGGCACCGCTTTTCCCAATTCAAAACGCATCTGGCTGACGGGATCACGTGATGACATTCGCGTGCCGATGCGTGAAATCCAGCTCAGTCCCACCATGACCGGCGGCAGCAAAGACAATCCGCAGTATGAAGAGAACGAGCCGGTGCCGGTTTATGATACCGCCGGGCCGTACGGCGATCCGCACGCCATAATCGATGTGCATGCCGGACTGACGAAGCACCGTGAAGGGTGGATTATTGCGCGCAATGACACGCACGCTATTGCGCAGCGCAGCTCTGCGTACACGCGCGAGCGCCTGGCAGATCAGACGCTGGATGAACTGCGATTCGACAACCTGCCGCTTCCCCGTCGCGCGCAGCCGGGCCGCTGCGTGACGCAGCTCCACTATGCGCGCCAGGGGATCGTCACCCCGGAAATGGAATTTATCGCGCTGCGCGAAAACATGGGCCGCGAGCGCATTCGCGGTGAGGTGCTGCGCCAGCAGCATCCGGGCCACAGCTTTGGCGCGCATCTGCCGGAAAATATCACGCCGGAATTTGTACGCCAGGAGGTCGCGGCAGGTCGCGCGATCATTCCGGCAAACATCAATCACCCTGAATCCGAACCGATGATTATCGGCCGCAATTTTCTGGTCAAAATCAATGCGAATATCGGTAATTCGGCGGTGAGTTCTTCTATTGAAGAGGAGGTTGAAAAACTGGTGTGGTCGGCACGCTGGGGCGCTGACACGGTGATGGATCTCTCCACCGGCCGCAATATCCACGAAACGCGCGAGTGGATCCTGCGCAACAGCCCGGTGCCGATCGGCACGGTGCCCATTTATCAGGCGCTGGAAAAGGTTAACGGCATTGCGGAGGATCTCAACTGGGAGGTGTTCCGCGACACGCTGCTTGAACAGGCCGAACAGGGCGTCGATTACTTCACCATCCACGCTGGCGTGCTGCTGCGCTATGTGCCAATGACCGCCAAACGCCTGACCGGCATCGTGTCGCGCGGCGGCTCCATTATGGCGAAATGGTGCCTCTCGCACCATCAAGAGAGTTTCCTCTACGAACGCTTCCGCGATATCTGCGAAATTTGCGCCGCCTACGACGTTTCGCTCTCCCTCGGCGACGGCCTGCGGCCTGGCTCGATTCAGGATGCAAACGACGACGCGCAGTTCGCTGAGCTGCGCACGCTGGGCGAACTGACAAAAATTGCCTGGGAATATGATGTGCAGGTGATGATCGAAGGGCCCGGTCACGTGCCGATGCAGATGATCCGCCGCAACATGACCGAACAGCTCGAACACTGCCATGAAGCGCCCTTCTACACGCTCGGCCCGCTGACTACCGATATCGCTCCCGGCTACGATCACTTTACCTCCGGTATCGGCGCCGCGATGATTGGCTGGTTCGGCTGCGCGATGCTGTGCTACGTGACGCCGAAAGAGCACCTGGGTCTGCCCAATAAAGACGACGTGAAACAGGGACTGATCACCTACAAGATCGCCGCGCACGCCGCCGATCTGGCGAAAGGACACCCCGGCGCGCAGATCCGTGATAACGCCATGTCGAAAGCCCGTTTCGAATTCCGCTGGGAAGATCAGTTTAATCTCTCGCTCGATCCTGAAACCGCGCGCGCTTACCACGACGAAACGCTGCCGCAGGAGTCCGGCAAGGTCGCTCATTTCTGCTCAATGTGCGGCCCGAAATTCTGCTCAATGAAGATTACCCAGGAAGTGCGTGACTACGCGGCGCAGCAGGAGGCGCAGGCCAGGCCCATTGAGATTGGCATGGCGGAAATGTCGAAAGCCTTTCGCCATCACGGCGGCGAGCTTTATCACCCGGCGGATACGCTGCCGACAGGAGAGAAAATATGAGCCGCGCCCCCTTTCCTGCCACGGCATCGCGGCTGGGACTTTACCCGGTGGTGGATTCGGTAACGTGGATCGCGCGGCTGCTGGAGGCGGGCGTGCGCACACTCCAGTTGCGCATCAAAGACAGGCCGGAAGCCGACGTTGAACAGGAGGTCGCCGACGCGGTTGCGCTGGGTAGGCGCTATCAGGCACGGCTGTTTATCAATGACTACTGGCGGCTGGCAATTGCGCATCAGGCTTATGGCGTTCATCTGGGCCAGGAGGATCTGGATGTCGCCGATCGCGACGCCATTCATCGTGCCGGCCTGCGGCTGGGACTCTCCACGCATGACGACAGCGAACTGGAGCGCGCGCTGGCGATAAAGCCTTCCTATATCGCACTCGGCCATATTTTCCCGACGCAGACCAAACAGATGCCCTCGGCGCCGCAGGGCCTGGAGGCGCTTCAGCGCCACGTTTCGCGCCTGAAGAATGTCTCTACCGTGGCCATTGGCGGCATCACGCTTGCCCGTGCGCCGGCGGTGCTGGCGACCGGCGTGGGCAGCATTGCGGTCGTCAGCGCCATAACGCAGGCCGAAGACTGGCGGGTCGCCACGGCGCAGCTGCTGGCGCTGGTCGGCGCGGGAGATGAAGCGGATGCTTAGCGACAACGATTTCCTGCGCTACAGCCGTCAGCTGCTGCTGGAGGAGTTTGGCCCTGAAGGTCAGCAGAAATTACAGCGCGCCAGCGTGCTGCTGGTGGGCCTCGGCGGTTTGGGTTCGCCCGCCGCGCTCTATCTGGCTGCGGCTGGCGTCGGCACGCTCCTGCTGGCCGATGACGATCGCGTGCACATCAGTAACCTCCAGCGGCAGATCCTGTTTCGCACTGCCGACAGCGGCACGTCAAAAGCGGCGCTGGCAAAAAAACGGCTCAGCGCACTGAATCCTCACATCGCCTGCGTGGCGCTGGAGCAGCGCATGGAGGCGGCCAGCCTGGCAGAGGTGGTACGAACGGTGGATCTGGTGCTGGATTGCAGCGATAACATGCCGACGCGCCATGCCATCAACGCGGCCTGCGTGCGAAGCGGCATCCCGCTGGTCAGCGCCAGCGCGGTTGGTTTCGGCGGCCAACTGCTGGTGCTCAGCCCGCCTTTCAGCCATGGCTGCTACCGCTGTCTGTGGCCCGATGACGCGGAGCCGCAGCGCAACTGCCGCACCGCTGGCGTACTCGGCCCGGTCGTGGGCGTGATGGGCACCTTACAGGCCTTGGAAGCGCTGAAAATGCTTACCGGACAGCCTTCTGCGCTGGCGGGCAAACTGCGCCTGTTCGACGGCAGACAGCAGACCTGGCGAACACTCACTCTGGAACGCAGCGCCGACTGCCCGGTTTGCGGAGGCCCGCATGAAAATCATCGTTAACGATGAGGCGATGACCTTTCCCACTACGCTGTCGCTGGTTGGGGTGCTGGAACAGCTGCACCACCCGCAAATCGGCACGGCGCTGGCCGTCAACCAGCAGATCGTACCGCGCGATCGCTGGTCTTCTTTTCATTTGCAGGAGGGCGATGAACTGGTGATTTTCCAGGCCATCGCAGGAGGTTAATATGCTCAGGATTGCGGATAAAACCTTTTCGTCACGTTTGCTCACCGGCACCGGTAAGTTTTCCAGCGCGGCGACGATGCTGGATGCCCTGCGTGAGTCCGGCTCTCAGCTGGTCACGATGGCGATGCGCCGCGTCGATCTGCGCGGCGGCGATGACGGTATTCTTCAGCCGTTGCAGTCGATGGGCGTGCAGCTGCTGCCTAACACCTCCGGCGCGAAAACCGCAGAAGAAGCGATCTTTGCCGCCCGACTGGCGCGCGAAGCACTGGGCACTCACTGGCTGAAGCTGGAGATCCATCCTGACGTTCGCTATCTGCTGCCTGACCCGATTGAAACGCTTAAAGCGGCGGAAGCGCTGGTGAAAGAGGGCTTTATTGTGCTGCCCTACTGTCACGCCGATCCGGTGCTGTGCCGTCGTCTTGAAGAGGCAGGCTGCGCAGCGGTGATGCCGCTGGGTGCGCCCATCGGCAGCAATCAAGGGCTGAAAACGCGCGATCTGCTGAGTATTATTATCGAACAGGCGCACGTGCCGGTGATCGTTGACGCCGGTATCGGCGCGCCCAGTCATGCCAGCGAAGCGCTGGAGATGGGGGCCGACGCGGTGCTGGTCAACACCGCGATCGCCTCAGCGCAACAGCCCGTTGCCATGGCGCGCGCCTTCAGGCTGGCGGTGGAAGCAGGGGCGCTGGCCTACCGCAGCGGGCTGGGAAGCCGTCATCAGCACGCTCAGCCCACCAGTCCGCTGACAGGTTTTCTGCAGCAGGGGGCCATAACATGAAGAGTTTTGTTGAGCAGTGGGAAACGCTTGACTGGGACGACATCCGCCTGCGCATTCACAGTAAAACGGCGGCGGACGTTGAGCGTGCGCTGAACGCACCGAAACCCGGTCGAGAAGATCTGATGGCGCTTCTCTCGCCAGCGGCAGAGGCTTACCTTGAACCGCTGGCGCAAAAGGCACAGCGGCTGACGCGTCAGCGCTTCGGTTACATCGTCAACCTGTTCGTACCGCTCTACCTTTCCAATCTGTGTGCCAACGACTGCACCTACTGCGGTTTTTCGATGAGCAACCGCATCCGGCGTAAAACGCTTAACGCAGACGAGATCGCGCGCGAGTGTCAGGCGATCCGCGCGCTGGGTTTCGATCACCTGCTGCTGGTCACCGGAGAGCATCAGGCGAAAGTGGGCATGGACTATTTTCGCCAGCATCTGCCGACCATTCGTCAGCATTTCAGCTCGCTGATGATGGAAGTGCAGCCGCTGGATGAACACGAGTATGCCGAACTGAAAACCCTCGGCCTTGACGGCGTGCTGGTTTATCAGGAAACCTGGCACCCTTCGGTCTACGCGCAGCATCATCTGAAGGGTAACAAGCAGGATTTTTTCTGGCGCCTGGAGACGCCCGATCGGCTGGGCCGGGCAGGCATAGATAAAATTGGTCTTGGGGCGCTGGTTGGCCTGTCGGAAAGCTGGCGCACGGATTGCTACATGATGGCGGAACATCTGCTGTGGCTGCAAAAAACGTACTGGCAGAGCCGCTACTCCGTCGCTTTTCCGCGTTTGCGGCCCTGTGCAGGCGGCATTGAGCCCGCCTCAATCATGAACGAAGCGCAACTGGTACAGGTGATTTGCGCTTTCAGGCTGTTTGCGCCGGAGGTCGAGCAATCGCTCTCTACCCGTGAATCCCCCCTGTTTCGCGATCGCGTTGCGCCGCTGGCGATAAACACGCTCAGCGCCTTCTCAAAAACGCAGCCGGGCGGTTACGCTACTGGCGAAGCCGAACTGGAGCAGTTCTCACCACATGATAACCGGCACCCACGACAGGTTGCCGGGGCGCTGATCCGCGCCGGACTCCAGCCGGTCTGGAAAGACTGGGACAGCTTTTTGGGACGCGCCCCGCAGTGAAATCTACGGCAGTGCAACCGGATAAGAAAAACAGGAAGCCGCTGCGCAGGTCGTCATATTGCGGCTGGCGTGTGAAAGGCGGCTCGCTATAGTGGCTGCGTTGACCGCCGACTGGTCATCCAGGGCCGGTTCTCCCCCCTCTTGCCGGCCCTGCCTTCTTTTCGTCAGGAAGAGGAAGGAGGACTGACCCACAGTGCGCCATTGCCCGACTCAGCGCCGCGCCAAGTAATTCAAGGGCGCGGGATGTTTTTTCGGTAAAGGGCTGCGCGTAACTCAATCGCAGGCAGTTGCGGTATTTACCTGAAGCGGAAAAAAGGGAACCCGGGGCAATCTGAAGTTTCGCCTCTTTAAGCTCACGGTTAAGATGAAAGGCGTCGAACGCTTCAGGCAGTTCGATCCACATCATAAAGCCGCCCTGCGGACGGGAAACGCAGATACCATCGGGAAAATAGTGGCGAACCAGGCAGGTGAAGGCCTCAAGATTGCGCTGGTAATGTTGGCGCATACGCCTGACGTGCGTGGCATAGTGCCCTTCCTGAATATATTCAGCGACGGCAACCTGAGTGGGCGTAACGCTAAAACCCGTGACGATATATTTCATGTGCAACACGCGGTCGAAATAGCGGCCTGGTACGACCCAACCGACGCGAAGCCCCGGCGCCAGCGTTTTCGAAAAGGCGCTACAGAGTAATACGCGTCCGTCGTCATCCATCGACTTAATGGTGACGGGGCGGGGATACTGATAAGTGAGTTCGCCATAAATATCATCTTCGATAATGGCAATATCGAACCGCTGCGCCAGTGCCAACAGCGAACGTTTGCGCGCTTCAGGCATGGTAAAGCCCAGCGGGTTATTACAGGTTGGTACAACGACCACCGCTTTGACGGGCCACTGTTCCAGCGCCAGCTCTAATGCTTCCAGGCTGATGCCGGTTTGTGAGTCAGTCGGGATCTCAATCGCCCTGATATCAAAGCCGCGCAGGGTTTGCATAATGCCGTGATAGGCGGGAGACTCGACCGCTACAATCTCGCCCGGTTGACAGACTGCGCGAAGTGATACGGACAATGCCTCATGGCAGCCATTAGTGATAACCACCTCCTCAGCGGTAAAACGGCAACCGCTATCGATGGCCAGTCTGGCGATCTGCTCCCGCAACGCTTTCACGCCATTCAGCGAGTCATAATTCAGCATCTCCACGTCCTGCCGCTGACCGAGTTTGCTGATGATTCGCCATAACGGCTTTAAGGTGGGCTGATCCACATCCGGCATGCCACTGCCGAACGCATAAGTATCCCGATCCTGCCGGGTATTGAGCAGATCCAGCACCGAGCTCCACTGCGTGACCTCTACCGGCCGCTGTACCGGCGTTGTTAATGCCGGTGTGGGCGGTAACGCTTTACGAGGCGCGACAAAATATCCGGAGCGCGCCTGCGGCAAAATGAGCTGCCTTTCTTCCAGGACATGATACGCCTGCTGCACGGTGCTGATACTCACCCCGTGTTCCACGCTCAGGCTTCTTACCGACGGCAGACGCTCACCGCTCTGATAAAGCCCCTGTTCAATTCGCTTTGCCAACAGTTCGGCCAGATATTGGTAACGGGTCACTGTATGTCACCTTTGTTTTTTAAATTTTGAAAAACCAATACAGATGGAGATAAAAAATGCCATTCAGAGCCACTATGGCGCAATCTGTATGGTTAATAAATAATATTTTTGCATCTGTATCGAAAATCTTTTCCCCGTCAGGATGTACTTAACCGTGACGAGGAGGAAATGATGGAATTTAATGAGAATCGATCCGCACGCCCATTCGAGCAATCGCCATTCCGCCTGATATACCAGTTTCCCTGGCGGGCATGGAAAGCCTGGCGTCTGAGAGCGCAGACGCGGCGAACTCTGAAAAAATTGAGTCCTGAGCAGTTGAGGGATATCGGACTAACGAGGGAAGATGTCTATCGCTATAAATAGTGCGATGACGAATGCATCGCACAGCTGGTCTGATTCAGGGGCTGTTGATATCGTCAACCGCCCTTTTTTAATTGCCGCGATAGGTTGAGTAACCATACGGGCTCAGCAACAGAGGAATATGGTAATGGTCGCCATCTTTCTCAACGTGAAAAATCACCGGGATCTCCGGGAAAAAGGTCGGCTGCTTTATTTTTTGATAGTAATTTCCCGTCTGGAAAACCACCTTATAGTCGCCGTGGCTGAGGATTTTACCTGCCGGGAACAGTGCGCCGATGCGGCCATTATCATCAGTCGTACCCGACGCCAGCTTTACCCAGCCGTTCTCCTGCTTCTGCTCCAGATCAACAGCGATTCCTGCCGTTGGCGTTCCGGTTTGAAGATTCAGGACATGAACGGAAAGCGGGTTTTTTACCGCATCGCCGTCGGCGGCGCCTGCAAAAAATGAGGCCAACATTAAGCCAGTCAGAAGGGATTTATTAAAGATGTTCATTAAGCTCTCCGGAGCGAGTGATTGCAGCAAAAATATAGAAGTAAGTGGCACAATCCGCCAGAAAATATCCCTGCAATATTGATTAATAACTGGCCCTAAATAACAGGCAAAAAAAAACCGCTCCGAAGAGCGGTTTTCACCGGGTCAGCAACGATTAATCGTCTTTGCCACCCAGTCCGGCGTTCAGCAGTTCCGCCAGGCTGGCGGACGCTTCATCCGCAGTCACCTGAGGCACAACAGGCGCTTCGCCTGCGGCCTTACGGCGCATACGATCCTGATGATACGCATAACCGGTACCGGCTGGGATCAGACGGCCCACGATCACGTTCTCTTTCAGGCCACGCAGTTCGTCGCGTTTACCTGCAACCGCCGCTTCAGTCAGTACGCGCGTCGTTTCCTGGAACGATGCCGCAGAGATGAAGGATTCGGTTGCCAGCGACGCCTTGGTGATACCCAGCAGATCGCGCATATAGGTTGCCGCGATTTTGCCGTTGGCTTCCAGTTCACGGTTAGAGATTTTAACGCGTGAAAATTCAACCTGCTCGCCATCCAGGAAGTCGGTGCTGCCTGCACTTTCAATGGTGGCTTTGCGCAGCATCTGACGAACGATGACTTCGATGTGCTTGTCGTTAATCTTAACGCCTTGCAGACGGTAAACTTCCTGCACTTCGTTAGTGATGTAACGGGTCACCGCATGCACGCCGCGCAGGCGCAGAATGTCATGTGGAGACTCTGGGCCATCGGAAACCACGTCACCACGCTCAACACGCTCACCTTCAAACACGTTCAGCTGACGCCATTTCGGGATCATCTCTTCGTAATGATCGCTGCCGTCAACCGGCGTGATCACCAGACGACGCTTGCCTTTGGTTTCCTTACCGAAGGAGATGATGCCGCTGATCTCAGCCAGGATTGCCGGCTCTTTCGGACGACGGGCTTCGAACAGGTCAGCAACGCGTGGCAGACCACCGGTGATGTCCTTGGTACCGCCGGATTCCTGCGGAACACGGGCCAGGGTATCACCCGAGCTGATTTTCACGCCGTCTTCCAGCTGTACAATCGCTTTGCCCGGCAGGAAGTACTGAGCAGGCATGTCGCTGCCTGGGATCATCACGTCGTCGCCGTTAGCATCAACAATTTTCAGCGCCGGACGCAGGTCTTTACCACCCGCAGTACGTTCCGCACTGTCCAGGATCACCAGCGAGGAGAGACCGGTCAGATCATCCGTCTGGCGGGTAATGGTCTGGCCATCAATCATGTCAGTAAAGCGAATGAAACCGCTCACCTCGGTGATAACCGGCATGGTGTGTGGATCCCAGTTTGCGACGGTTTCGCCCGCTGCAACCTGTTCGCCATCGCCTTTCGCCATGGTAGAACCGTAAGGAACTTTATAGCTCTCTTTGGTACGACCGAATTCGTCGATCATTTTCAGTTCGACGTTACGTGAGGTGATCACCAGCTTGCCGGCAGAGTTGGTTACCGATTTAGCATTGGTCAGCTTAATGGTACCTTTGTTCTTCACCTGAATGCTGGATTCGGCTGCCGCACGCGATGCCGCACCACCGATGTGGAACGTACGCATGGTCAGCTGAGTACCCGGCTCACCGATTGACTGTGCCGCGATAACGCCGATGGCCTCACCTTTATTGATGATGTGACCACGCGCCAGATCGCGACCGTAGCAGTGCGCGCACACACCGAAGTCGGTTTCACAGCTCACCACAGAGCGCACCTTCACGCTGTCGACAGAGTTCTCTTCCAGCAGGTCACAGATGTGCTCATGCATCAACGTGTTGCGTGGAACCAGAATGTCGGCAGTACCAGGCTTCAGCACGTCTTCAGCGGTAACACGACCCAGTACGCGCTCGCGCAGTGGTTCTTTAACGTCGCCACCTTCGATAACCGGCGTCATCAGGATGCCTTCGTGCGTGCCGCAATCGTCCTCGGTCACCACCAGATCCTGCGCAACGTCAACCAGACGACGCGTCAGATAACCGGAGTTCGCGGTTTTCAGTGCGGTATCCGCCAGACCTTTACGCGCACCGTGCGTCGAGATGAAGTACTGAAGTACGTTCAGACCCTCACGGAAGTTCGCGGTGATCGGCGTTTCGATGATGGAGCCATCCGGCTTCGCCATCAGACCACGCATACCTGCCAGCTGACGGATCTGCGCAGCGGAACCACGCGCACCGGAGTCGGCCATCATAAAGATGCTGTTGAAGGAAACCTGACGCTCTTCCACGCCGTCACGGTTAATGACGCTTTCGGTAGAGAGGTTTTCCATCATCGCTTTAGCAACGCGTTCGTTGGCCGCAGCACAGATATCGATCACTTTGTTATAGCGTTCGCCTGCGGTAACCAGACCAGACTGGAACTGTTCCTGAATCTCGGCAACTTCTGCTTCCGCTTCAGAGATGATTTCAACTTTCTTCTCTGGAATAACCATGTCGTCGATGCCCACAGACGCGCCTGAACGGGCGGCGTAAGCAAAACCGGTGTACATGGTCTGGTCAGCAAAAATAACGGTCGGCTTCAGACCCAGAATGCGGTAACAGGTGTTCAGCATTTTGGAGATCGCTTTCTTACCCAGCGCCTGGTTGACGATGGAGTAAGGCAGACCTTTAGGTACGATCATCCACAGAATCGCGCGACCGACAGTGGTGTCAATCAGGCTGGTTTTCGCGGTGAAATCGCCCTGGTCATTTTTTTCATATTCGGTGATGCGCACCTTAACGCGTGAATGCAGCTCGGCCAGACCGGCGCGATAAATACGCTCGGCTTCTTTCGGGCCGGTCAGCACCATGCCTTCGCCTTTACCGTTCACCTTGTCGCGGGTCATGTAGTACAGACCCAGCACAACGTCCTGAGAAGGAACGATGATTGGCTCGCCGTTCGCTGGCGACAGGATGTTGTTGGTGGACATCATCAGCGCACGCGCTTCCAGCTGAGCTTCCAGCGTCAGCGGTACGTGAACAGCCATCTGGTCACCATCGAAGTCGGCGTTGTACGCCGCACACACCAGCGGATGCAGCTGGATGGCTTTACCTTCAATCAGAACCGGCTCAAACGCCTGGATACCAAGACGGTGCAGGGTTGGTGCACGGTTCAGCAGTACCGGGTGTTCGCGAATGACTTCGTCGAGGATATCCCAAACGACCGCTTCTTCACGCTCAACCATTTTCTTGGCGGCTTTGATGGTGGTCGCAAGGCCACGCAGTTCAAGCTTGCCATAGATGAACGGTTTGAACAGTTCCAGCGCCATTTTCTTCGGCAGACCACACTGGTGCAGGCGCAGGTATGGGCCCACGGTAATCACGGAACGACCTGAGTAGTCGACGCGTTTACCCAGCAGGTTCTGACGGAAACGACCCTGCTTACCTTTGATCATGTCAGCCAGAGATTTCAGCGGACGCTTGTTAGAACCAGTGATGGCACGACCGCGACGGCCGTTATCCAGCAGCGCATCAACCGCTTCCTGCAACATACGTTTTTCGTTACGCACGATGATATCTGGCGCGGCCAGATCCAGCAGGCGTTTCAAACGGTTGTTACGGTTGATCACGCGACGATACAGATCGTTCAGATCCGACGTTGCAAAGCGACCGCCGTCCAGCGGCACCAGCGGACGCAGATCCGGAGGCAGCACAGGCAGCACGGTCAGGATCATCCACTCAGGCTTGTTGCCCGACTGCACGAACGCTTCCAGCAGCTTGATACGCTTGGTCAGTTTTTTACGTTTGGTTTCGGAATTGGTTTCGTTCAGCTCTTCACGCAGCTGCTCGCACTCCTGCTCCAGATCCATGTTTTTCAACAGGCCCTGGATCGCTTCCGCACCCATTTTCGCGTCGAACTCGTCACCAAACTCTTCCAGCGCGTCGAGATACTGCTCTTCAGTCAGGATCTGACGACGTTCCAGGTTGGTCATGCCGCCTTCAACAACGACATAAGATTCGAAATAGAGCACGCGTTCGATATCGCGCAGCGGCATATCCAGCAGCAAACCAATGCGCGATGGCAGTGATTTCAGGAACCAGATGTGCGCGGTAGGCGAAGCCAGTTCGATGTGACCCATACGCTCACGACGAACTTTAGTCTGGGTCACTTCGACGCCACACTTCTCACAGATCACGCCGCGATGCTTAAGGCGCTTGTACTTGCCGCACAGGCACTCGTAATCTTTTACCGGGCCAAAAATACGGGCGCAGAAAAGACCGTCGCGCTCAGGTTTGAACGTACGATAGTTGATGGTTTCCGGCTTTTTAACTTCGCCAAAAGACCAGGAACGGATCATGTCTGGCGAGGCCAGAGCAATTTTGATCGCATCAAACTCTTCGGTCTTAGTTTGCGCTTTCAGAAACTTAAGTAAGTCTTTCACGGATTAGCTCCCGTCGGAGTGAGACTTCTCAGAGCGACCCGGCCGGACCGCCCTGTAACCAGTACAAATTCGAGTGCTTACTCGTCTTCCAGCTCGATGTTGATACCCAGCGAGCGGATCTCTTTCAACAGCACGTTGAAGGATTCCGGCATGCCTGGTTCCATCTGATGGTTGCCGTCAACGATGTTTTTATACATCTTGGTACGGCCGTTCACGTCATCAGACTTCACGGTCAGCATTTCTTGCAGAGTATACGCGGCGCCGTATGCTTCCAGCGCCCACACTTCCATCTCACCGAAGCGCTGTCCACCGAACTGCGCTTTACCACCCAGCGGCTGCTGAGTAACAAGGCTGTAAGAACCGGTAGAACGCGCATGCATTTTGTCATCAACCAGGTGGTTCAGTTTCAGCATGTACATGTAGCCAACGGTAACCTGACGCTCAAACTGCTCGCCGGTACGGCCATCAAACAGCGTGATCTGGCCGGAAGAAGGCAGCCCGCCGAGCTGTAACAGCTCTTTGATTTCGCTCTCTTTCGCACCGTCAAACACCGGCGTGGCAATTGGCATACCTTTTTTCAGGTTCTCGGCCAGACGCAGTACTTCGTCATCGCTGAAGGTGTTCAGATCAACTTTCTGACGCACGTCGGTGCCCAGATCGTAAGCGCGCTGAATGAACTCACGCAGCTTAGACACTTCTTCCTGCTTCTTAAGCATCGCGTTGATTTTCTCACCGATGCCTTTCGCAGCCATGCCCAAATGGGTTTCAAGAATCTGTCCAATGTTCATACGTGACGGTACGCCAAGCGGGTTCAGTACGATGTCAACCGGCGTGCCGTGCTCATCGTATGGCATATCTTCGATCGGGTTGATCTTGGAGATAACACCTTTGTTCCCGTGACGACCTGCCATTTTATCGCCCGGCTGGATCTGACGTTTAACGGCCAGATAAACCTTAACGATTTTCAGCACGCCCGGCGCCAAATCGTCGCCCTGCGTGATTTTGCGGCGTTTCGCTTCGAGTTTTTTCTCAAACTCGTGCTTCAGTTCGTCGTACTGCTCGGCCAGCTGTTCAAGCTGGTTTTGCTTCTCTTCGTCGGTCAGACCAAGTTCCAGCCAGCGCTCGCGAGGCAGCTTGTCCAGTTTTTCCGCTTCCACACCGCCGGCAACCAGCAGGTACTGAATACGGCTGAACAGGCCCGCTTCGAGGATCTGCAATTCTTCAGACAGGTCTTTCTTCGCCTGCTTCAGCTGCATTTCTTCGATTTCCAGCGCGCGTTTGTCTTTTTCCACGCCATCGCGGGTAAAGACCTGCACGTCGATAACCGTACCGGACACGCCGTTTGGTACGCGCAGAGAAGAGTCTTTAACGTCAGACGCTTTCTCGCCAAAGATCGCACGCAACAGTTTCTCTTCCGGCGTCAGCTGGGTTTCACCTTTCGGCGTCACCTTACCAACCAGAATGTCGCCGCCGGTCACTTCCGCGCCGATGTAAACGATGCCTGACTCATCCAGTTTAGAGAGCGCGGCTTCACCCACATTAGGGATGTCGGCGGTGATCTCTTCCGGCCCCAGCTTGGTATCGCGGGAGACACAGGCCAGTTCCTGAATGTGGATGGTGGTGAAGCGATCTTCCTGAACCACGCGCTCGGAGACTAAAATGGAGTCTTCGAAGTTGTAGCCGTTCCACGGCATGAACGCCACGCGCATGTTCTGACCCAGCGCCAGCTCGCCCAGATCCGTGGACGGACCGTCAGCCAGCACGTCGCCGCGCTCGATCGGTTCGCCCAGGTTGACGCATGGCATCTGATTAATACAGGTGTTCTGGTTAGAACGGGTGTATTTGGTCAGGTTGTAGATATCAATACCCGCTTCGCCTGCATACATTTCGTCTTCGTTAACTTTAATAACGATACGCGATGCATCGACGTACTGTACGGTGCCGCCGCGTTTTGCTACGGCGGTCACGCCGGAGTCAACCGCTACCGCGCGCTCCATACCGGTACCGACCAGCGGCTTATCAGCACGCAGGGTAGGCACCGCCTGACGTTGCATGTTTGCACCCATCAAGGCGCGGTTGGCGTCATCGTGCTCCAGGAACGGGATCAGCGACGCACCGACGGAAACCACCTGCTGGGTGGAAACGTCCATGTAGTCAACCTGATCGCGACTGAACAGACTTGATTCGCCTTTGCTACGGCAGGTCACCAGATCGTCAACGAAATGGCCTTCGTCATCGAGGTTGGTGTTCGCCTGAGCAATAACGTAGTTACCTTCTTCAATAGCAGAAAGGTAATGGATTTCGTCGGTCACCACGCCTTCGCGAACGCGACGGTATGGCGTTTCAAGGAAACCATACTCGTTGGTCTGCGCATAAACAGACAACGAGTTAATCAGACCGATGTTTGGACCTTCCGGCGTTTCGATTGGGCATACGCGACCGTAGTGGGTCGGATGCACGTCTCGAACTTCAAAGCCTGCGCGCTCACGCGTCAAACCGCCCGGGCCAAGGGCCGAGATACGACGTTTGTGCGTGATCTCAGACAGCGGGTTGTTCTGGTCCATAAACTGTGACAGCTGGCTGGAACCGAAGAACTCTTTTACCGCAGCGGAGATCGGCTTGGCATTGATCATGTCCTGCGGCATCAGCGTGTCGAGATCGCCGAGCGACAGACGCTCTTTAACCGCACGCTCAACGCGCACCAGACCGACGCGGAACTGGTTCTCCGCCATTTCGCCGACGGAACGGATACGACGGTTGCCGAGGTGGTCGATATCATCCACTTCACCAATGCCGTTACGAATACCGATAAGCTTTCTCATCACGTCGATGATGTCGTCTTTGCTCAGGATACCGGAGCCTTCGATCTCATCACGCAGCAGAGAGCGGTTGAACTTCATCCGGCCTACCGCTGACAGGTCATAGCGGTCTTCGGAGAAGAACAGGTTTTCGAACAGGTTTTCAGCCGCTTCGCGCGTTGGCGGTTCGCCAGGGCGCATCATGCGATAGATCTCAACCAGCGCGCTCAGACGATCGGTAGTCGGATCGACGCGTAAGGTTTCAGAGATGTATGGGCCGTGATCCAGATCGTTGGTGAACAGCGTTTCTATACGCTTGTGACCGGCCTGGCTCAGTTTAGCCAGCAGATCCAGCGACAGTTCCATGTTCGCGCCGATGATCAGTTCGCCGGTGCTTTCGTCGATATAATCTTTACCAACCACTTTGCCCGCAATGTATTCAACCGGTACTTCGATATGCGCAACGCTATCTTTTTCCAACTGACGAATATGACGTGCGGTAATGCGGCGGCCTTTCTCAACGTATACCGTGCCGTTGGCTTCGATATCAAATGAGGCAGTTTCACCACGCAGGCGCTCAGGCACCAGCTCCATCTGGAGCTTGTTGTCACGAATTTCATACACGACTTTTTCAAAGAACAGGTCAAGGATCTGCTCAGAGGTGTAGTTCAGCGCACGCAGAATGATCGACGCAGGCAGTTTGCGGCGACGGTCGATACGAACGAACAGGTTGTCTTTCGGATCGAATTCAAAGTCAAGCCAGGAACCGCGGTAAGGGATAATACGTGCGTTATACAGCACTTTACCGGAAGAGTGCGTTTTACCCTTATCACTGTCGAAAAATACGCCGGGACTACGATGGAGCTGAGAAACGATAACCCTTTCCGTACCGTTGATCACAAAGGTACCGTTATCGGTCATGAGCGGGATTTCGCCCATGTAAACTTCTTGTTCTTTAATATCTTTAACGGTGCCTTCCGGCGCTTCGCGCTCGTAGATCACCAACCGCAGCTTGACGCGCAGAGGCGCAGAGAACGTGACGCCACGAATCTGACACTCTTTCACATCAAACACCGGCTCGCCTAAGCGATAGCTGACGTATTGCAGCTCAGAGTTACCGCTGTAGCTTTGGATCGGAAATACGGAACGGAAAGCTGCTTCCAGACCATATTGTCCTTCAGGATCTTGCTCGATGAACTTCTGGAACGAGTCAAGCTGGATAGAAAGGAGATAAGGAATGTCCAGAACTTGTGGACGTTTTCCAAAATCCTTACGAATGCGTTTTTTCTCGGTATAGGAGTAAACCATGGGTTCCTCAGCTCGCTGAAAAGTAGAACCTTTCTGTCCGTCCGGGGGGACAGTTTGTGCGACACTATTTTGTGGCCGGAAAGGCAGAATGCCTTCCGTAATACCTCTTTCTATCACTCTTAAATCATTTCATTGCCGTTGCGCTGATGAGAAATCAGGCAGGAGAGCAGTATATTAAGTCGTCGATAGAAAAAGATATTAAGCAGCAGGTTAATGGCTAAATAGTGTGAAACCCCATTAATGCTGTAGAGCGCAAAAAGGCTGGTGACCATAGAGCCACCAGCCATCAGCCTTAAATCAGGCTGCAACCTGAAAGGTTGGCTTATTTAACTTCAACTTCTGCGCCAGCTTCTTCCAGTGCTTTCTTCAGAGCTTCTGCGTCGTCTTTGCTGATGCCTTCTTTCAGGGCAGCAGGTGCAGACTCAACCAGATCTTTAGCTTCTTTCAGGCCAAGACCGGTAGCGCCACGTACTGCTTTGATCACGGCAACTTTGTTAGCGCCGATAGCTTTCAGTACAACGTCGAACTCGGTTTTTTCTTCAACAGCTTCAGCGGCAGCAGCCGGGCCTGCAACGGCAGCAGCAGCAGAAACGCCGAATTTTTCTTCCATAGCGGAGATCAGTTCAACGATTTCCATTACAGACAGGGCAGCAACGCCTTCGATGATTTGTTCTTTAGTAATTGACATTTAAAATGTTCCTGAAATTCAGAGTAGTTTATGTATACGTAAGCAAGTGAACGAGAAAAGAAAGATTTAAGCTTAAGCAGCTTCAGACTCTTTCTGATCGCGGACAGCAGCCAGAGTGCGAACCAGTTTGCCGGCAGCGGCTTCTTTCATGGTTGCCATCAGGCGTGCGATTGCTTCATCGTAAGTAGGCAGAGTTGCCAGGCGATCGATCTGAGCCGCACTGATTAACTCACCTTCAAAGGCCGCCGCTTTAACCTCAAATTTTGCATTCGCTTTCGCGAACTCTTTGAACAGACGAGCAGCAGCGCCCGGATGTTCCATAGAGTATGCAATCAGGGTTGGACCGACAAACGTGTCTTTCAGAACTTCAAACTGAGTTCCTTCAACGACGCGGCGCAGCAGGGTGTTACGAACAACACGCATGTAAACGCCAGCTTCACGACCTGCTTTACGCAGTTCAGTCATTTTGTCTACGGTCACGCCGCGAGAATCCGCAACTACCGCAGACAGCGCGCCTTTGGCTACTTCGCTGACTTCAGCAACAATCGCTTGTTTGTCTTGAAGATTTAAAGCCATTAGCTTTTGCTCCTGGATTTTGGCCGGAGATGAATTTCTCCGGAACTCACTTCACCTGACCAACGATACCGAAGGCAGGCGCGAAACACGGTGAGCAGAATCCAGCAAAGACTATAAAAATATTCTTCAGGTTCTGTCACCGTCTACGCAGGGAATTAAGCGTTGCCGTAAGGCGCTGCACCTGCGGTCTTGGACGGAGGCCTGGATAAGGCCAGGCTCCAACCAGCGATCACTTAAACGGCTAACGCCGTTCAAATGCTCTGAAAATCGGGTTCTGCGTATAACAGAACAACGGGCGTAAGATTCTAGTTGAAACTTTCGCCCGCGTAAAGCAGATTAGTTAGTCGCGGTGTTCAGGCCAGCCTGATCAACGGCAACACCTGCACCCATCGTGGTGGAGATGCTAACTTTCTTAACGAAAACGCCTTTCGCCTGTGCAGGTTTTGCTTTTTTCAGCGCAACCAGCAGAGATTCCAGGTTTTCTTTAAGTTTATCTGCGTCGAAATCAACCTTACCAATGGTGGTATGGATGATGCCGTTTTTGTCGTTACGATAACGAACCTGACCTGCTTTAGCGTTTTTCACCGCTTCAGCAACGTTTGGCGTTACGGTACCCACTTTCGGGTTTGGCATCAGACCGCGTGGACCCAGAACCTGGCCCAGCTGGCCAACAACGCGCATTGCATCAGGTGATGCGATAACAACGTCAAAGTTCATTTCGCCTTTTTTGATCTGGTCAGCCAGATCTTCCATACCTACCAGTTCAGCGCCGGCTGCTTTTGCCGCTTCGGCGTTAGCGCCCTGGGTAAATACGGCAACGCGTACTGAACGGCCAGTACCGTGTGGCAGTACGGTTGCACCGCGCACGTTCTGGTCAGATTTACGAGCATCAATGCCCAGGTTTACCGCTACGTCAACGCTTTCTACGAACTTGGCCGTTGCCAGTTCCTTCAGCAGAGCAACAGCTTCGTTGATGTCATACTGTTTAGTTGAATCAACTTTGTCACGGATCACGCGCATGCGCTTGGTCAGCTTAGCCATTTCTTAATCCTCTACCACCAGGCCCATGGAACGAGCAGTACCTTCGATTGAGCGAGTCATCGCTTCAACGTCAGCACCAGTCATGTCCGCAGCTTTAGTTTCTGCGATTTCACGTACCTGAGCACGTGACACTTTCCCTACTTTCTCTTTGTTCGGTTTGCCCGAACCAGATTTGATACCTGCCGCTTTCTTCAGCAGTACGGCTGCCGGAGGCGTTTTGGTAACGAAGGTGAAAGAACGGTCAGAATAAACGGTGATGACGACCGGAATCGGCAGACCTTTTTCCAGAGAATCCGTTTTGGCGTTAAACGCTTTACAGAATTCCATGATGTTAACGCCTTGCTGACCCAGAGCCGGACCAACTGGTGGACTTGGGTTCGCCATACCTGCCGAAACCTGCAGCTTGACGTAGGCTTGTACTTTCTTAGCCATGGTATTTCCTCTATTGGGTTCAAGCGCCTCGAAATGAGGCTCCCCGTGATTAATATTCACGCGCTTTAACAGCGCATAAAAAACAAAAGGCGCGAAATTGTATTGCAATTTCGCGCCTCAGGCAACTCTATTTACTCTCCGACTTATTTGCCGGATAACGTCCGCCATGCTGAATGGCGGCTTGCAGAGTGGATTAGCCTTTTTCTACCTGTCCGAAGTCCAGCTCAACAGGTGTTGCTCGTCCAAAAATAGAAACGGAAACTTTCAAACGGCTCTTCTCGTAGTCCACTTCTTCGACCACGCCATTAAAGTCAGCAAACGGGCCATCATTGACGCGTACCATTTCGCCCGGTTCGAACAGCGTTTTCGGACGCGGTTTGTCGCCAACCTGCTGTAGGCGGTTCATGATCGCATCCACTTCTTTATCGCTGATCGGTGCAGGTCGATCGGAGGTGCCGCCAATGAATCCCATGACGCGCGGTACGCTGCGCACTAAGTGCCAGCTCGCGTCGTTCATGACCATTTGAACCAGTACATAGCCCGGAAAGAACTTGCGCTCGCTCTTACGACGCTGACCGCCACGGATCTCGACCACTTCTTCAGTGGGAACCATGACATCGCCAAACAGTTCTTCCATGTTATGTAACTTGATGTGCTCGCGCAGCGATTGTGCTACGCGGCCTTCAAAACCGGAAAACGCCTGAACGACGTACCAGCGCTTTTTTGGAGCTTCAGACATCTCAGAACCTCAGGCCAGTGATAAACGATACAAGACGGACCAGAATGCCATCCAGTCCCCACAGAATCAGCGACATCACGGCGGTAACCGCGGCAACGATTAACGTGGTATGCAACGTTTCCTGACGGGTCGGCCAAATGACCTTGCGGACTTCGGTGCGCGCTTCGCGAGCAAAAGCCAGCGTTGCCTTACCTTTTGTCGTCAGCAACGCAATGCCGCCAGCGGCAGCAATCAGAATAACGACAACCAGCGCGCGTAACGGTAGGGTGACTTCACGATAATAGTAGTTACCAGCAATAGCCACGATAAGAAGCAGCGCGACGACTAACCACTTTATCGCTTCCAGGCCGCGCCCGCTCCCTTGAGCTTCGGTATTAGCACTCATAAACCAACCTGCCACAATAAATCAGAAACTATTTTGCCCCCTGATAAGGAGGCAACCGAACCGAAGGATGCTGTCAGGCGAAACTCGGCATATTGCGCCGTATAACAGAGCCTGTCTCAGCAATGATTATGGTTGAAAATCACTGATGAGCCAGGTTCTATATTACAGCGTGTAAAAAGGGCATCAAATGATGCCCTTTTCATGTGCGGTGCGTCAAATGTTATCGCGATTACGCCATAACTTTAGCAACAACGCCTGCACCAACGGTACGACCGCCTTCGCGGATTGCGAAACGCAGACCGTCGTCCATTGCGATTGGGTGGATCAGGGTAACAACCATTTTGATGTTGTCGCCCGGCATTACCATCTCAACGCCTTCCGGCAGTTCGATCGTTCCGGTCACGTCGGTGGTACGGAAGTAGAACTGTGGACGGTAGCCTTTGAAGAACGGCGTATGACGGCCGCCTTCGTCTTTGGACAGAATGTAAACTTCTGACTCAAATTTGGTGTGTGGCTTGATTGAGCCTGGCTTGGCCAGAACCTGTCCACGCTGGATATCTTCACGCTTGATACCGCGCAGCAGAATACCACAGTTCTCACCTGCACGGCCTTCGTCCAGCAGTTTGCGGAACATTTCAACGCCGGTACAGGTCGATTTCACGGTGTCTTTGATGCCGACGATTTCAACTTCTTCGCCCACTTTAACGATACCGCGCTCAACACGACCGGTTACCACAGTACCACGGCCGGAGATAGAGAAAACGTCTTCGATTGGCAGCAGGAACGGCTTGTCAATGGCGCGCTCTGGTTCCGGGATGTAGTTATCCAGGTGACCGGCCAGCTCGATGATTTTCGCTTCCCACTCTGCATCGCCTTCCAGCGCTTTCAGGGCAGAACCGTGAACGATTGGCGTGTCGTCGCCAGGGAAATCGTACTGTGACAGCAGGTCACGGACTTCCATTTCAACCAGTTCCAGCAGCTCTTCATCATCAACCATGTCGCACTTGTTCAGGAACACGATGATGTAAGGAACGCCAACCTGACGGCCCAGCAGGATGTGCTCACGGGTCTGCGGCATCGGGCCGTCAGTCGCAGCAACAACCAGGATCGCGCCGTCCATCTGCGCAGCACCGGTGATCATGTTTTTCACATAGTCGGCGTGGCCAGGGCAGTCAACGTGCGCGTAGTGGCGGCTTGGGGTGTCATATTCAACGTGAGAGGTGTTGATGGTGATACCACGTGCTTTTTCTTCTGGCGCGTTATCGATCTGATCGAACGCACGTGCAGCACCGCCGTAGGTTTTAGCCAGAACGGTAGTGATAGCAGCAGTCAGGGTGGTTTTACCGTGGTCAACGTGGCCGATAGTACCAACGTTGACGTGCGGCTTGGAACGTTCAAATTTTTCTTTAGACATCGCTTGTCCCTCTAAGACACGGATAAATCGGTGATATCACCACATCAACCAGGCATTGCCTGAACTGTAGAATTTAATGCACAGAAGAAGAAGCAGGGAGGGAGATATTGATGTGGTGCTGATACCCAGAGTCGAACTGGGGACCTCACCCTTACCAAGGGTGCGCTCTACCAACTGAGCCATATCAGCACGGCTTGGAGCGGGCAGCGGGAATCGAACCCGCATCATCAGCTTGGAAGGCTGAGGTAATAGCCATTATACGATGCCCGCATCCTGGAACTCTGCTACCTGTTCATTCTGTAGCTTGTGAGTAACAAGAAACGCTTTCTTATTACTCAAGTCAACCCGCATACGCTTGATGACCCGACTGGGCATGCGCTCAGTCTGAAATGGTGGTGGGGGAAGGATTCGAACCTTCGAAGTCGATGACGGCAGATTTACAGTCTGCTCCCTTTGGCCGCTCGGGAACCCCACCCGGTATTTCTTTTACTTGATGGTGCCGGCTACCGGAATCGAACTGGTGACCTACTGATTACAAGTCAGTTGCTCTACCAACTGAGCTAAGCCGGCATCAAGTGACGCGCATTCTAGGAAGAGCAGCCGCGCGATGCAACAAAAAAATTGCGATAACGGTTTTAATGCTTACTATTTGTGCAATTCCTCGCAAAATGCCCTGTTAATGCCGTTATTCTGTTCAAGTAAGCGGCGGATTACTGCTTTATTATCTCTACGTTACCCTGTTCAGTACCCGGCACTTCTTTGCCAAACGCGTTTTCGCTGAAGCTCTGAACTGACATGGCAGCAGATTGTTTAAGAAATGCGGCATCCGTAGCGTTTGCGCAGGCAGAATATTTTTTTCCTTCTGATCCTCGCCCGTGTGGTGTTAACCTCCTGCCCATTGTGTTCTGAAATTACCCTACATCCGCTAACTAAAAGTCGTCGATAAAGGCACCTTTAAGTTACAGACCTTATTACGGGCGATTTATTGCTGGCAGAAGCATAGATATGAGTAAAAAAGAGTCGTTGTTAACCACACCCTATTTGCAGTTTAGCCGTACACAATGGGCGGCACTGCGTAATACCGTACCGATGACCCTCAGCGAAGCGGAGATTGCTCGCCTGAAAGGGATTAATGAAGATCTTTCTCTGGAAGAGGTAGCAGAGATTTATCTTCCCCTTTCACGTCTTTTAAACTTTTACATTAGCTCGAATTTACGCCGTCAGGCTGTGCTTGAGCAGTTTCTGGGAACGAACGGGCAAAAAATACCCTATATCATCAGCATTGCTGGTAGCGTTGCGGTCGGGAAAAGCACGACGGCGCGTGTCCTTCAGGCGCTCTTAAGCCGCTGGCCAGAGCATCGCCGCGTTGAACTGATCACCACCGACGGCTTTCTGCATCCTAATCAGGTACTGAAAGAGCGCGGGCTGATGAAAAAGAAAGGGTTTCCGCAATCTTATGATATGCACAGGCTGGTGAATTTTGTCTCGGATCTTAAATCAGGCAGTTCTCAAGTCACCGCACCTGTCTATTCGCATTTGATTTACGATGTGATTCCCGATGGCGACAAGGTTATTCAGCAGCCGGATATATTGATCCTTGAAGGGCTCAATGTTTTACAAAGTGGGATGGATTATCCGCACGATCCCCATCACGTATTTGTTTCCGATTTTGTGGATTTTTCTATCTATGTTGATGCGCCGCAAGAACTGCTACAAAAGTGGTATATCAATCGTTTTTTGAAATTCTGGCAGGGGGCATTTACCGATCCTGACTCCTATTTCCATCACTATGCAAAACTTTCTGAGCAAGAGGCTGTGGGCATCGCTACACAACTGTGGGAAGAGATTAATTTATTGAATCTCAATGAAAATATTCTTCCAACCCGTGAGCGTGCAAGTCTGATAATGACAAAAAGCGTTAATCATGCCGTGGATCTCGTCCGTTTGCGTAAATAAAAAAGAGGGGCGCTTTCCCCTCTTCTTTTCAATCTTGCGGCCGTAAAGAAATTTCTCCGCCCACCCATGCTTTTCTCACGCCATCCTGTTCAAGGATGAGACCGCCCTGCGGGTCAATTCCTCTGGCTATCCCTAAAATCTCTCTCTCGCCAATCAGTAACTTAACCGGCCTGTTAAGAAAGTTATCCAGTTTGCTCCAGCGTTCGATAAAAGGTATCAGCCCTTCTTTTTCAAACAATTGCAGCGATTCTCTCATCTTATTGACCAGTTGCGCCGCAAGCTGATTACGATCAACGGTAATTCCCGCTTCCTGTAGATTGATCCACCCTTGATCGATAGCACTCGCCGTACGCATAGCCAGATTGATGCCAGCGCCTATAACTATTTGTGCAGCATCGCCGGTTTTACCCGTTAATTCGACGAGGATACCCGCGAGTTTTCGATCGTTCAGGTAAAGATCGTTGGGCCATTTTACGCGCACGTTTTCAGCGCCTAAAGCACGTAATACTTCTGCGACAACCACCCCAATAACAAGGCTCAGGCCCATTGCTGCCACGGGGCCCTGTTCAAGCCGCCAGTACATTGACAGGTAAAGGTTGGTGCCGAACGGCGAGAACCATTGCCGTCCACGCCTGCCCCTTCCCGCCTGTTGATATTCAGCTACACAGGCATCGCCAGACTGCAACGTATCCATACGATCCAGCAGATACTGATTCGTGGAGTCGATCACGGGGATTACCGCCAGCCGCCCGTGATCCAGCTGCGACAGAATGATATCCTCATCCAGAAGTTGAATGGGCGTCGGCAGGCTGTAACCTTTTCCGGTCACGGTAAAAACATCAATGCCCCAGTCTTTAATTGTGTGTATGTGCTTGTTAATTGCTGCGCGGCTCATACCAAGCTTCTCACCCAACATCTCTCCTGAGTGAAACTGACCATCGGCCAGAATACCGATCAGGGTTAAAGGAACCGTATTACCTTTCATGAAATAACCTCAACCGCATTCTTTTCTCCATAAGCGCCGATGAAACGCACTTCAGGCTCCAGCCATACATTGAATTTTTCACCCACACGATGACGAACTTCACGCGCCAGCGCCACGATATCCTCTCCCGAGGCATCATCTTCATTAATCAGTACCAGCGCCTGCTGGCGATGTACTGCTGCGCCCCCAATGTGATAACCCTTCAGCTCACTTTGTTCAATCAGCCAACCGGCGGCAAGCTTCACACTTCCATCGGCCTGGGCATAGACAGGCGAATCAGGATACTTTTGTTTAAGCGTTGCGGCTACGATTGATGAAACAACGGGGTTTTTGAAAAAGCTACCCGCATTGCCCACTATGTTTGGGTCAGGCAGCTTACTTCTACGCATCCGGCAGACCGCGTCAAATATTTGCCGGGGCTGGACGGTGTCAATGTCTAATGTGGTCAATTCGCCGTAGGTAATCACCGGCGTCCATGCTTTTCGAAGCAGAATACCTACTGCGATAATCGCATAGCCGTCCTGGAATTGATGCTTGAAGATACTGTCTCTGTAGCCAAAGCAGCACTCTTCCGCGCTGAGACGCTGGATATGGCCAGAGGTCAGGTTCATCACATCAACGTAATCACAGACCTGTTTTAACTCCACCCCGTAAGCGCCAATGTTTTGGATCGGGGCAGATCCCACACAGCCAGGGATCAGCGCCAGGTTTTCTAATCCTGAAAAGCCATTTTCTAATGAATACGTTACGAGCCGATGCCAGTTCTCTCCGGCCCCGACATGCAGATGCCAGGCCTCATTACTTTCACTGACGTTAATACCTTTGATCCGGTTAACAATGACCGTTCCCTGAAAATCTTCCAGCAACAAAATATTGCTGCCCTCTCCGAGTAATAATACTGGCTGCTGTTTTTTCAGACTCTCCTGCCATGCCGCAGCCAGTTCAGCCGCAGTATCGATAACGGCAATATGCTGTGCATGCGCATCCAGATGGAAGGTGTTATAGGGTTTTAGAGAATGGAGCTGCATGGACATGGAACGGCCTTCAGGGTAGTTAACTGACCGTAGTTTACCCGATTCAATGCGTTATCGTTGAATGATTTGTTTCGTGCAGCCGTGCTGCGTGCCGTAAACGAAAAAAGCCTCATGCTTTCGCATGAGGCTTTTTCGTCTGTATGATGCCTGGCAGTTCCCTACTCTCACATGGGGAGACCCCACACTACCATCGGCGCTACGGCGTTTCACTTCTGAGTTCGGCATGGGGTCAGGTGGGACCACCGCGCTAGAGCCGCCAGGCAAATTCTGTTATCCGGAACATCCGCTGAAAATTCTTCTTCGTCTCTCAATACCACCAGAACGCTTCTGGCGTTGTAAGGTTAAGCCTCTCGGGTCATTAGTACCGGTCAGCTCAACGCATCGCTGCGCTTACACATCCGGCCTATCAACGTCGTCGTCTTCAACGTCCCTTCAGGAGTCGCAAGGACTCAGGGAGAACTCATCTCGAGGCTGGTTTCGCGCTTAGATGCTTTCAGCGCTTATCCGTTCCGCACTTAGCTACCGGGCAGTGCCATTGGCATGACAACCCGTACACCAGTGGTGCGTTCACTCCGGTCCTCTCGTACTGGGAGCAAACCCTCTCAATTCTCCAGCGCCCACGGCAGATAGGGACCGAACTGTCTCACGACGTTCTAAACCCAGCTCGCGTACCACTTTAAACGGCGAACAGCCGTACCCTTGGGACCTGCTACAGCCCCAGGATGTGATGAGCCGACATCGAGGTGCCAAACACCGCCGTCGATATGAACTCTTGGGCGGTATCAGCCTGTTATCCCCGGAGTACCTTTTATCCGTTGAGCGATGGCCCTTCCATTCAGAACCACCGGATCACTAAGACCTGCTTTCGCACCTGCTCGAGCCGTCACTCTCGCAGTCAAACTGGCTTATGCCTTTGCACTAACCTCACGATGTCCGACCGTGATTAGCCAATCTTCGTGCTCCTCCGTTACGCTTTGGGAGGAGACCGCCCCAGTCAAACTACCCACCAGACACTGTCCCCGCGCCGGATCACGGCGCAAGGTTAGAACACCAAACATTAAAGGGTGGTATTTCAAGGATGGCTCCGCGCAGACTGGCGTCCACGCTTCAAAGCCTCCCACCTATCCTGCACATCAAGGCTCAGTGTTCAGTGTCAAGCTGTAGTAAAGGTTCACGGGGTCTTTCCGTCTTGCCGCGGGTACACTGCATCTTCACAGCGAGTTCAATTTCACTGAGTCCCGGGTGGAGACAGCCTGGCCATCATTACGCCATTCGTGCAGGTCGGAACTTACCCGACAAGGAATTTCGCTACCTTAGGACCGTTATAGTTACGGCCGCCGTTTACCGGGGCTTCGATCAAAAGCTTCTCCTTACGGATAACCTCATCAATTAACCTTCCGGCACCGGGCAGGCGTCACACCGTATACGTCCACTTTCGTGTTTGCACAGTGCTGTGTTTTTAATAAACAGTTGCAGCCAGCTGGTATCTTCGACTGGCTTCAGCTCCGTCAGCAAGTGACTTCACCTACGCACCAGCGTGCCTTCTCCCGAAGTTACGGCACCATTTTGCCTAGTTCCTTCACCCGGGTTCTCTCAAGCGCCTTGGTATTCTCTACCTGACCACCTGTGTCGGTTTGGGGTACGATTCTGTGTTACCTGATGCTTAGAGGCTTTTCCTGGAAGCAGGGCATTTGTTGCTTCAGCACCGTGGTGCCTCGTCATCACGCCTCAGTGTAAAGTGAACCGGATTTGCCTGGAACACACACCTACACGCTTAAACCGGGACTACCGTCGCCCGGCCAACATAGCCTTCTCCGTCCCCCCTTCGCAGTAACACCGAGTACAGGAATATTAACCTGTTTCCCATCGACTACGCCTTTCGGCCTCGCCTTAGGGGTCGACTCACCCTGCCCCGATTAACGTTGGACAGGAACCCTTGGTCTTCCGGCGAGCGGGCTTTTCACCCGCTTTATCGTTACTTATGTCAGCATTCGCACTTCTGATACCTCCAGCAGACCTCACAGTCCACCTTCGACGGCTTACAGAACGCTCCCCTACCCAACAACGCATTCGCGTCGCTGCCGCAGCTTCGGTGCATGGTTTAGCCCCGTTACATCTTCCGCGCAGGCCGACTCGACCAGTGAGCTATTACGCTTTCTTTAAATGATGGCTGCTTCTAAGCCAACATCCTGGCTGTCTGGGCCTTCCCACATCGTTTCCCACTTAACCATGACTTTGGGACCTTAGCTGGCGGTCTGGGTTGTTTCCCTCTTCACGACGGACGTTAGCACCCGCCGTGTGTCTCCCGTGATAACATTCTCCGGTATTCGCAGTTTGCATCGGGTTGGTAAGCCGGGATGGCCCCCTAGCCGAAACAGTGCTCTACCCCCGGAGATGAGTTCACGAGGCGCTACCTAAATAGCTTTCGGGGAGAACCAGCTATCTCCCGGTTTGATTGGCCTTTCACCCCCAGCCACAGGTCATCCGCTGATTTTTCAACATCAGTCGGTTCGGTCCTCCAGTTAGTGTTACCCAACCTTCAACCTGCCCATGGCTAGATCACCGGGTTTCGGGTCTGTACCCTGCAACTTAACGCCCGGTTAAGACTCGGTTTCCCTTCGGCTCCCCTATACGGTTAACCTTGCTACAGAATACAAGTCGCTGACCCATTATACAAAAGGTACGCAGTCACCCCATAAATGAGGCTCCCACTGCTTGTACGTACACGGTTTCAGGTTCTGTTTCACTCCCCTCGCCGGGGTTCTTTTCGCCTTTCCCTCACGGTACTGGTTCACTATCGGTCAGTCAGGAGTATTTAGCCTTGGAGGATGGTCCCCCCATATTCAGACAGGATACCACGTGTCCCGCCCTACTCTTCGAACTCACAACGGCTGCATCTTCGTGTACGGGACTTTCACCCTGTATCGTGCGACTTTCCAGACGCTTCCACTGACGCAACCGCTGATGATGGTTCCGGGCTCCTCCCCGTTCGCTCGCCGCTACTGGGGGAATCTCGGTTGATTTCTTTTCCTCGGGGTACTTAGATGTTTCAGTTCCCCCGGTTCGCCTCGCAACACTATGTATTCATGTTGCGATGATGCAACGGATTGCACCGGGTTTCCCCATTCGGGTATCGTCGGGTATAACGGTTCATATCACCTTACCGACGCTTATCGCAGATTAGCACGCCCTTCATCGCCTCTGACTGCCAGGGCATCCACCGTGTACGCTTCGTCACTTAACCTCACAACCCACAAGCGTCCCGGAGGACACATGCTGTTGCAGGCATTTGAGAGACCCGACCATAGTGTTTGCGCCACTCTATACGCAGAGTGACCCACTATGTCGTTTTCAAATTTTCAGCTTGTTCCGGATTGTTAAAGAGCAAATATCACAAAGCCGACTTGATTAAGTCAGTTTTGGGATACTGAGTGATAACGTCTTTCACGCGTTATCGGAGATGGCGTCCCCAAGGGGATTCGAACCCCTGTTACAGCCGTGAAAGGGCAGTGTCCTGGGCCTCTAGACGATGGGGACTCTGATACTGTTGCTCATTACTTCTATCAGACAATCTGTTGTGGACACTGCGCAAAAAAGTATCTTCTGGTAAGGAGGTGATCCAACCGCAGGTTCCCCTACGGTTACCTTGTTACGACTTCACCCCAGTCATGAATCACAAAGTGGTAAGCGCCCTCCCGAAGGTTAAGCTACCTACTTCTTTTGCAACCCACTCCCATGGTGTGACGGGCGGTGTGTACAAGGCCCGGGAACGTATTCACCGTGGCATTCTGATCCACGATTACTAGCGATTCCGACTTCACGGAGTCGGGTTGCAGACTCCGATCCGGACTACGACGCACTTTATGAGGTCCGCTTGCTCTCGCGAGGTCGCTTCTCTTTGTATGCGCCATTGTAGCACGTGTGTAGCCCTGGTCGTAAGGGCCATGATGACTTGACGTCATCCCCACCTTCCTCCGGTTTATCACCGGCAGTCTCCTTTGAGTTCCCGACCGAATCGCTGGCAACAAAGGATAAGGGTTGCGCTCGTTGCGGGACTTAACCCAACATTTCACAACACGAGCTGACGACAGCCATGCAGCACCTGTCTCACGGCTCCCGAAGGCACTCAGGCATCTCTGCCCGATTCCGTGGATGTCAAGACCAGGTAAGGTTCTTCGCGTTGCATCGAATTAAACCACATGCTCCACCGCTTGTGCGGGCCCCCGTCAATTCATTTGAGTTTTAACCTTGCGGCCGTACTCCCCAGGCGGTCGATTTAACGCGTTAGCTACGGAAGCCACGAGTCAAGCTCACAGCCTCCAAATCGACATCGTTTACGGCGTGGACTACCAGGGTATCTAATCCTGTTTGCTCCCCACGCTTTCGCACCTGAGCGTCAGTCTTCGTCCAGGGGGCCGCCTTCGCCACCGGTATTCCTCCAGATCTCTACGCATTTCACCGCTACACCTGGAATTCCACCCCCCTCTACGAGACTCAAGCCTGCCAGTTTCAAATGCAGTTCCCGGGTTGAGCCCGGGGATTTCACATCTGACTTAACAGACCGCCTGCGTGCGCTTTACGCCCAGTAATTCCGATTAACGCTTGCACCCTCCGTATT